>NZ_CP012749.1:2857500-6570200 GCF_001682295.1 Rhodococcus sp. 008
GAGCCTTCGAGCAGTTTACTGCTGGGGGTGATGGCGTGCCTTTTGAAGAATGAGCCTGCGAGTTAGTGGCATGTCGCGAGGTTAACCCGTGTGGGGTAGCCGTAGCGAAAGCGAGTCCGAATAGGGCGATCGTAGTGGCATGCTCTAGACCCGAAGCGGAGTGATCTACCCATGGCCAGGTTGAAGCGACGGTAAGACGTCGTGGAGGACCGAACCCACTTAGGTTGAAAACTGAGGGGATGAGTTGTGGGTAGGGGTGAAAGGCCAATCAAACTCCGTGATAGCTGGTTCTCCCCGAAATGCATTTAGGTGCAGCGTCGCGTGTTTCTCACCGGAGGTAGAGCTACTGGATGGTCTAGGGGGCCCACAAGCTTACCGAAATCAGCCAAACTCCGAATGCCGGTGAGTGAGAGCGCGGCAGTGAGACTGCGGGCGATAAGGTTCGTAGTCGAGAGGGAAACAGCCCAGATCGCCAGCTAAGGTCCCTAAGCGTGTACTAAGTGGAAAAGGATGTGGGGTCGCGAAGACAACCAGGAGGTTGGCTTAGAAGCAGCCACCCTTGAAAGAGTGCGTAATAGCTCACTGGTCAAGTGATCCTGCGCCGACAATGTAGCGGGGCTCAAGTACACCACCGAAGCTGCGGCATTCACGCAATAGCCCCCAGTTGATCCAAGGATTTTCTGGCAGGTGTGTGGATGGGTAGGGGAGCGTCGTGTGGCCATGGAAGCGGCAGGGTGACCTAGCCGTGGAGGCCACACGAGTGAGAATGCAGGCATGAGTAGCGAAAGACGAGTGAGAAACTCGTCCGCCGAATGACCAAGGGTTCCTGGGCCAGGTTAATCCGCCCAGGGTGAGTCGGGACCTAAGACGAGGCCGACAGGCGTAGCCGATGGACAACGGGTTGATATTCCCGTACCCGTGTGAACGCGCCCATGGTGAATCAGTGATACTAACCATCCTGAAGCCACGAGAAGACCTTCGGGTCTCGAGTTGGTGGATGCATGGGACCTGATCTGGTAGTAGCCAAGCGATGGGGTGACGCAGGAAGGTAGCTGAGCCAGTCAGTGGTAATACTGGTGTAAGCGTGTAGGGCGTGACCTAGGCAAATCCGGGTCGCACATAGCCTGAGACGTGATGCGTAGCCGATTGAGGCGAATTCAGTGATCCTATGCTGCCGAGAAAAGCCTCTAGCGAGCTTTCACACGGCCCGTACCCCAAACCGACACAGGTGGTCAGGTAGAGAATACTAAGGCGATCGAGATAACTATGGTTAAGGAACTCGGCAAAATGCCCCCGTAACTTCGGGAGAAGGGGGGCCCTGTCTGGTGACGACATTTACTGTCTGAGCTGGGTGGGGCCGCAGAGACCAGTGAGAAGCGACTGTTTACTAAAAACACAGGTCCGTGCGAAGTCGTAAGACGATGTATACGGACTGACGCCTGCCCGGTGCTGGAAGGTTAAGAGGACCGGTTAGTTCCTTCGGGAGCGAAGCTGAGAATTTAAGCCCCAGTAAACGGCGGTGGTAACTATAACCATCCTAAGGTAGCGAAATTCCTTGTCGGGTAAGTTCCGACCTGCACGAATGGCGTAACGACTTCTCAGCTGTCTCAACCGTAGACTCGGCGAAATTGCATTACGAGTAAAGATGCTCGTTACGCGCGGCAGGACGAAAAGACCCCGGGACCTTCACTACAGCTTGGTATTGGTGTTCGGTTCGGTTTGTGTAGGATAGGTGGGAGACTGTGAAACGGTGACGCCAGTTATCGTGGAGTCGTTGTTGAAATACCACTCTGATCGAATTGGACCTCTAACCTCGGACCATGATCTGGTTCAGGGACAGTGCCTGGTGGGTAGTTTAACTGGGGCGGTTGCCTCCCAAAATGTAACGGAGGCGCCCAAAGGTTCCCTCAGCCTGGTTGGCAATCAGGTGTCGAGTGCAAGTGCACAAGGGAGCTTGACTGTGAGACTGACAGGTCGAGCAGGGACGAAAGTCGGGACTAGTGATCCGGCACCGGCAAGTGGAAGCGGTGTCGCTCAACGGATAAAAGGTACCCCGGGGATAACAGGCTGATCTTCCCCAAGAGTCCATATCGACGGGATGGTTTGGCACCTCGATGTCGGCTCGTCGCATCCTGGGGCTGGAGTAGGTCCCAAGGGTTGGGCTGTTCGCCCATTAAAGCGGCACGCGAGCTGGGTTTAGAACGTCGTGAGACAGTTCGGTCTCTATCCGCCGCGCGCGTTAGAAACTTGAGGAAGGCTGTCCCTAGTACGAGAGGACCGGGACGGACGAACCTCTGGTGTGCCAGTTGTTCCGCCAGGAGCACCGCTGGTTAGCTACGTTCGGAAGGGATAACCGCTGAAAGCATCTAAGCGGGAAGCCTGTTCCAAGATGAGGTTTCTCACCCCCTCGAGGGGGTAAGGCCCCCGGCAGACCACCGGGTTGATAGGCCAGAACTGGAAGTGCAGTAATGCATGCAGGTGACTGGTACTAATAGGCCGAGGACTTACCACAAAGAAGCTACGCGTCCACTGTGCGGTATCTGAAACAACACACAGATACTGATGAGAAACCCTGTTTTCTCCATCCCCCAACACCAGAAACTGGTGTTGACGGGTGGTGAAACCAGGTGATCAGAAGAAGGTTACTGTGACAGTTTCATAGAGTTACGGCGGTCATAGCGAAGGGGAAACGCCCGGTCCCATTCCGAACCCGGAAGCTAAGCCCTTCAGCGCCGATGGTACTGCACTCGACAGGGTGTGGGAGAGTAGGACACCGCCGAACACACATTAGAGAAGCCCCCCAACCAGTACTGGTTGGGGGGCTTTCTCGTACCCAAAACACCCCACCCACCGACACCCGAAAGCACCCCCGCCGGCACCCCCGACTTCGAGCGAACAGCACTTTCGTCGCCTCAGATCGACCCAACGCACCGTTCACACCATCTAGGGCGGGCACGCCGCCGACTCACCACCCCGTCCGGGATCGAGTGAACGGCACTCTCACCCTCTTAGGCGAGGGGAACGGTACGTTCACTCCATCAGGGCAGGGCAGGGCAGGGCAGGTGAGCGGATGCGCAGGGCCGGCGGGCGTTATCGCAGAGCCGCCTGCAGCACCTCGCAGAGCACGTCCAGCGTCTTCGAGTACTGCGACTGCGTCGGCGTGCTGTAGCCGACGACGATGCCGTCACCGCCGACTGACGACACGTCGGGATGTCGGAAGACCGACAGCCCTTCGAGCCCGAGATCGCGCGCCCGGGCCGCTGCAAGAACAGATTGTTCGGTGCCGGAGGGCAGACGGATCACAGCGTGAAGTCCCGCGGAGATCCCCTCGACCCTGACCTGGGGTACTTGCTGCGCAAGTGTCGCAACCAGTTGATCGCGTCGTCGTCGGTACGAGGTGCGCATCTTTCGAATATGGCTGTCGAATCTTCCGGATTCGATGAAGTCCGCCAAGGTCAATTGATCCGTTGAACTTACCCAGCGTTCGTAGGGTCCCTTTGTTGCGAGGACAGGTTCGATCAGCCTGTCCGGCAACACCATCCATCCGATGCGAATTGCCGGCGACAGTGTCTTGCTGACAGTGCCCAGGTACGCAACGTGCTGCGGTGCGATTCCTTGGAGTGCACCGACAGGTTTTCTGTCGTAACGGAATTCGCCGTCGTAGTCGTCCTCGATGATGACGCCACCCGTAGTCGTGGCCCATTCGAGAGCGGTCGCGCGCCTCGCCGGTGTGAGGGGACCGCCGAGAGGGAACTGATGGGTCGGCGTCAGCAGAACACTCTCAGCAGAAGTAGACGCCAATTCGTCTGTGCAAGTGCCTGATTGGTCAACCGATATGGGAACTGTCAGCAGCCCTTCGTCGGCGAGCAACTGCCGGTGCAGGTGAAGGCAGAAAGCGTCGACCGCAATCGTTCCTCCGAGTGCGCGGGCAAGGAGGGAGATCCCGTGACCCGAGCTGGCACTGATCACAATGCAGTTCGGATCGACGCGAACGCCTCTGGTGCGGCTCAGGTATGTGGTGAGGGCGTTTCGGAGTTCGACTCGGCCTCTGGGATCAGTAGTCGCGAACGCGTCGGTCGGCGCGGTGGTCAAAGCACGTCTGGCGGACGAAATCCATGCAGTGCGGGGAAACGCCGACGCGTCGGGCGATCCAGGGAGAAGACTGTAGGTCCAGCGTCGTCGAGTCGGTGATGGCTCGACCTCGCGGGTGTGTGTGCTGGCGAGCGTGGCGACCAGGGTCCCGGAACCAGGCCGTGTGACAAGCCACCCAGCCGCGGCGAGCTCGGCATAGCAGTCTGCAACGGTGTTTCGGGCAACTCCGAGGTCGAGCGCGAGGGTGCGGGAAGGTGGGAGTCTGGTGCCGGGCTTCAGCAGTCCACTGTCGATCGCGTCGCGAAGGGTCTGAAGCAGTGCAGCGCGAACCCCGATTCCCTGTGGCAGCTCGATATGCAGATCGAACCCAAGATTGGCCCACGAATTCACCACCGGATTGAACCATGTTTCCGGGTCTTTCCGGGATTACCGTTTGAGTTATGACTACAGCAACAGGACAAAGACTGGATATCGCAAAGCTGGCGCCCGAGGTCTACAAGGCGATGATTGCGTTGGATGCCGCTGCACGCAAGGGGCTGGAGCCGACGCTCGTCGAGCTGGTCCTCACGCGTGCGTCGCAGCTGAATCATTGCGCATGGTGCCTGGACATGCACACTCGCGACGCCCGAAAGGTCGGCGTGACGGAGCAGAAGCTCTACCTACTGAACGCGTGGGAAGAAGCGCGAGGGATGTACTCCGATCGTGAACGTGCCGCGCTCGCCTTGACCGAGGCCGTGACAGTCCTCACCGACGGTTTCGTTCCGGACGAGGTGTACAGCGAGGCTGCCGGCGAATTCTCGGACGTGGAACTGGCTCAGCTCATCAGCGTCATTTTGACGATCAATGCGTGGAATCGCATTGCGGTTACTACGAGGAAGGCGCCTCCGGTCCGAGACTGATCCGAGGCTCGTGCTCCGCTCTCCGGCAGGGCAGGGTTCCGCCGTCGGAGATCTGGATAATCGACGCAAAGAGGACCAAAAGATTGGTTCAGGGTGTGAACAAAACCAACAGATTCTTTGAATGTGAGGCAAATCACATAATGTGAGTGGAGATTGTTCTGGGGCATCTACAAGTTGCCCGAATCCCGACAAAGCAGTCTCGATCGGAAGTTTCCGGCGAAGGGGTCCGCATAGCGGGCCCCTTCTTTTGCGCGCGAGCTGAAAACGCCCCTTCCTGTGAGTTTCCCCAGAATGTCCAAGTTACCGACTGGCTAGCGTTGGCGAAATGTCGGGAACGTCGCGGTTGGATGAGCAGATTTTGGGGGGATCGCGATTGTTGTGCGGTTGGACAAAGGTTCAGTCACCTTCATGGCTAACTCGTCATCCGAATGTCCAAGCTGCGCCCTGGGTGCTCGACGATTGGGTGATCTTTCTTGAAACATGCACTACATTGCCATTCAGTAACTGGCTGATTGCCAAAAGTGATCGGCTGATCCTCTCGGAAGTGAGCGCTGGGTGGCGTGGTATTGGGATCCAGGCAACCGTCCCGCTACCGAAATGTCTTGAAAGGGAAGCTTTGATGACTGTGTCTGGTTCACGGCGTAGGCCGCTTGTTCTCCGGCTCTCGCTAACTGCAGCTATTGCCGTAACGGTCGCCGGTAGTAGCGTTGCTTTTGCTTCGCCAGCTGTGTCCGCGCCGATGCCGGTGCGAACCGCGGCCGCTCCGGCGTTCACCGCCGGGTTGTGTGAGGGCACCGAGTACACGCCCTCGGAGCAGATGCTCGACATCTCCGGCATTCGGCTGGATCACTACAACGACGGCAACATCGTGCCGATGTACGGCACCACCGATCGGGGTACCTCGGCCGCGGTGGATGCTCCGGTCTGCGGTGTCCGCGACGTCGACGGAATTGCGAAGTCGGAATGGATGTACTGCACGGACTTCGATCTCGATCCGTGTGCCGGTGTCGACGAGAACGGTTTGCCGGTTGACAAGCACAACGACGAGATGGGTGCGACGGTGCCGTCTTCGGGCAATCCCGATCTGTCAGCCGACGATCTCGCTGTCATCAGTTGGTTGCTGCAGAATCCCGCCAAACTCGACGGTGTCGTTTCGGGAAATGGCAGCGAGGATGCACGTTCGGCGCGGCAGACGCTTGTGTGGTGTGTCTCGGACTACGACAATCCGCTGATGGCCGATTTCAAAAGCCTGTGCGACAGGAACATCGGCGACGACGAGCGAGCTCGCATCGTCGAGATCATGAACGTCACGCAGACGCTCGACCTCGTTCGCAAGACACCCGCGACGGGGACTCTGAAGGCCGGCGAGACTGCCGTTTTCACCCTGAATACGAATATGTACCGGAAGCCGATCACTGTTCAGTCCTCGGCGGGCACCGAACTGACCGTCTGTGGTGACAACGCCACGGCGACGTTGACTGCAAATCAACTGACGGTCGACGGCCGCGGCGACGCACCGACTGCTGTTGATCTTTGCCTCACCGCTGCGGCCGGCGGGGACTACTCGGTGACTGCAAGCGTCATTCCGGATTCGGTCGAGAACCTGCACTGGAACACGGCAGGCGCACAGTGCCAGATCTTCGCGTCGTTCGACACCGTTCGGCCGGCTTCGATGAATGCATCTGCCAGCGTCGGATATGCAGCAGCACCCACGACGACACCGGCAACGAGCACGCCGGCAACAACGACACCGGCAACGACCACACCGGCCACCACGACGCCTGCAACCCCGGTCGTTCCGATCGTGCCGATTGTTCCGATCGTGCCCATCGTGCCGATTGTGCCGGTCGTGCCTGTAGTTCCGGGTGCACCTGTTCCGTCGCAGCCGGTTGCAACTCCCGCAACTCCGGCGCCGTCGGCTCCGAAGCCGGCCACTGGCCCCCGCCCGGTTGCCATCGACGGTGGTGCTGCTGAACAGAATTCAGGCCGCAACGTCGCCGTCGCAGTGACGGGCCTCGGGCTTGTCGGAATGGCTGCTGCCGGAGCAGTTGCTCTCCGCCGCAAGCGATCCTGACACCAGGCACGTGTAGTAGACGTCGGCACCGATCACGATTCGTGTGATCGGTGCCGACATTGATCAGACGCAGGGGGCGTCAATTCGCACGAGGTGCCGGGGGCGCCTCATCCCGCAGGAGACAGTTCGATGACCATGTACGAGTCGGATCCCAATCCATCCAATCCATACGACGATCCCAACCACGATCAGCCCGCGAGTCCAGGCAAAGGGCGTCGTGTCGCGTTCATTCTGGCTCTCATCGCGGTGTTGGTCGCCGGTGCTTCCATGGCCTTCGTCGGCCTGCGATCCTCCGATGACGATGCTGCGATCCCGCCGAGTCCGGGAGTTGTCATGTCGCACTCCGTGAATCCGGCAACGCCTACGGATGCGTTGATGACTCCCAACACCCTTTCGCTCGACCCGGTCGGTGTTCAGGCGCCGATCGTGGACGCCACCGTGCCGGAAGGAGTTCTCACTCCGCCGGAGAACGTCAAGAACGTCGGAATCTGGCTCGACGGTGCATCTCTCGATTCCGCCACCGGCACGACCTTGATTGCCGGACACGTCAATCTGACCGGCCAGGGTAACGGCGCGCTGTTCGACCTGGGCACGATCGAGCCGGGTGAAGTGATCCGTACATCCGACGCGACGGGTAAGAGCACGTCGTGGAAGGTGACTGCGGTGACGACGCGCCCGAAGGCCGATGGTGTGGAAGAAAGCGTGCTGGCCGGCCCGGAGGGCCCTCGTAAGTTGGCAGTCGTAACCTGCGGCGGCGAACTGCAATTCGAGGACGGTGTGGGCAACTACGCCGACAACGTCTACCTGTACGCGGATCTGATGGTCTGAGACACAGGAATGATTCCGACGGTCCCCGATCCCTCTTCGTAGAGATCGGGGACCGCCTGTTGGATAGTGTCGCAGGTATGGATCTTCACTTGTCTGGAAAGCGTGCGATCGTTGCCGGTGGTAGCAAGGGGATCGGTCTGGCAATCGCCAGAGGTCTGGCCGCTGAAGGGGTCGACATCGCGATACTCGCGCGCACTGAGCGAACCGTCGTAAGCGTTGCACGAGATTTGGTTTCGGAGTTCGGAATTCGTGCGATCGGAGTCGTGACGGATACGCGAGACGACGACGCGGTTCAGGCGTCGGTGCGGCAAGTGGTAATGGAGTTCGGCGGTGTCGACATTCTGGTCAATTCGGCAGCGACGCCGTTCAGCGCCGGAAAGCCGACGGATTTCGAGGCGACCACCGACGACGTCGTGCGAGACGAAGTCGAAGTGAAAGTGCTCGGCTACCTGCGAACTGCGCGCGCTGTGGCGCCGTATCTGATCGATCAGGGTTGGGGTCGGATCATCAACATCAGCGGTTTGGGTGCCAGACAGGCCACTTCGATCGCCCACACGATCCGCAACGTCAGTGTGTCTGCACTGACCAAGAATCTTGCGGACGAGCTGGGCCCCAAGGGAATCAACGTCACCGTCGTCCATCCGGGCGTGACGAGAACCGAGAGGTTGACCGCACGGATTACGCGCGAGTCGGAAGAATCCGGCCGCTCGCAGGCAGAGGTGGAGCGTGGTATCGCGACGAACTCGATACATCGGATCATCGATGCCGAAGAAGTAGCCGACGTCGTGACCTTCCTGGCATCGCCGCGAAGCATCGCGATCACCGGTGACGCAGTGGCAGCGGGTGGAGGAGTGCCGGGGCCGGTCTACTACTGAAATTGTGCGTACTGCTACCTGCCGGCGGTGGTGACGATCGTGTGAACGCGTCCGCCGCCGAGTCTCTTGCTTTCGTACATCGCCGAATCGGCGACTTTCTGCATGACCGTGAACGCTGCTGCGCGGTCTTCTCCGGCGACGAATTTGTGGGTACGCACGGCGATTCCGATGCTCGAAGTCGACGGTATCTCGTCGGTATTCGAGTGCATTGCCGGTCCGATCGAGTTGAGCATCGGTCCGATGGCTGGCACGGAAAGTCTTTGAACGAGGATGAATTCGTCGCCGCCGACCCGCGCGACGACAGCATCGGCGTGTGCCCAGGCGGATAACCGCTGCGATACCCGGAGAATGATGCGATCGCCGACGTCGTGGCCGTGCACGTCGTTGATCGTCTTGAACCGGTCGATGTCGATCGCGATCACGAGTAGTGCCGCAGATTCTTGACGCTGGAACCCCTCGAGTACCTTCTCGACGTGGCGGTCGAGGCCACGACGGTTCAAGAGGCCGGTGAGAGGATCGAGGTCGGAACTGGAAGCATCCATGCTGAGCATCGTCAGCACGATCTGCGAGATGAATGCGCAGACCACCAACGCGGTGATGACGACCAGTACTTTCGAAACACCAAGGGCTGGATCGCGATCCGGCCCGAACAGAATTGGCTGCGCAGCCACCGCGATCACAAGAAGCGAGAAAGCTATGTGCGCGATCTGCAACTTCGGGTTGTGGAAGTAGGCGATGTAGATGCCGACCAGAGCAAAAATGACACAGGTGAGCAATCGTGCGAGCTGGGAGGAATCTCCAACGACGGAGATCGTGACCGCGATGTCGCAGAAGACCACGAAACCGAACGAGCGACGCTTTGTGGGGCCGAAGACCCACCATGAGACTCCGACTACGAAGCACGAGATCACGACAACAGTATTGAAGAACAGCGCAATCGTGCTTGTCGGACCGGCAGGGCTGAATCTGTTCAGTAGTGCGCACACTCCCAGTCCGATGACAATGATGCCAAGTAATAGCCGGGTGGCGGTCGTGAGGCCGTTGTCGCGGAGATAGCGAGTGAAGCGGTCGTATTGATCGGGAAGAATCAACCACTCGCGGGTCAGCGTCCTCATTGACTTCATCTGCGATGTCATGAGTGCATCAGTCCTCGAAGGCTGGAGCGTGCGCCATTCATCGCGAATTGATTCCTCTTCTGTCTGGCACCTTGCAATGCTAACTGGATCGATGCCGCATCGGACCGAGATGTTCGGATCGGCGACCCGGATGTCTGCGTTGCGCCAGCGTGGAGTATAAATACATCTTGTGTCTATGTTGTATTCCGCTTCCGAAACCGTCTTCCGCGAAGTCAAGGAGCTGATCCTTTCCGGCGAGCTCGCCGGCGGGGAGCTGATCAGTGAGGGTGACATCGCTGCACGGACCAATGTGAGCCGAACGCCGGTGCGTGAGGCGTTTCTGCGTCTCGAGTCGGAAGGTTGGATGCGCCTCTATCCGAAGAAGGGGGCGCTGATCGTCCCGGTCGCGGATGGGGAAGCGGAACACGTAGTCAGTGCCAGACAGCTCGTCGAGACTCAGAGCGTTCGAGTGGTGTCGGTCCGACCGCACGCACGGGAAGCGCTTGTCGCAGCGTTGCGCGCGAATCTGATCGAGCAACGTGAGATTGCTGATCGCGGGGACGTGGCCGCGTTCAGCGCAATCGATGCCGACTTCCACAAGATGATCGTTGCCGCCGGTGGGAACCCTTTGCTCGACTCGTTCTACGCGAGTCTGCGCGACAGGCAACGACGGATGACAGCCCGGTCGATCTCACGCGACCCCGGCCAACTCTCGCGCATCCTTGCCGATCACACCGCGCTTACCGACCTCGTCGACACAGGCGATGCCGACGGATACAACACTGCCGTCCTCACACACATGCGCCAGGTCCACGGCCTCGGCTTCGAAGGAACTCTGTGATGAGCACCCAAACGATCGGCGCTGGGACCGCGGCCGAAACTCGTCTCGAGGGTGAACGCATCTCCGGCGGAAAGTGGCTGTGGCTGACCGTTGCCGCCAGTATGTTCGCCGCTGCCTGGGGCGGAAACGAATTCACCCCACTGCTGGTGATGTACCGACTCGACCACGGCTATTCGCCGGTGATGGTCGATTTCTTCCTCTTCGCCTACGTCGTCGGAATTGTGCCGGCCCTGCTGCTCGGCGGCCCGCTGTCCGATCGATTGGGTCGACGCCCGATCATGCTCCCCGCGCCGATCATCGCGATCGCCGGTTCGACGCTGCTCGCTTTCGGGGCGGACTCCGCCGCTGCTCTCATCCTGGGAAGAATCCTCTGTGGCATCGCCTTGGGGATCGGTATGGCCGTCGGCGGCTCCTGGGTCAAGGAGTTGTCCACGCAACCTTGGGATCCGACGGCGTCGGAAGGCGCAGGTGCTCGGCGAGCAGCGATGAGTCTGACCGCGGGCTTCGCCTTGGGAGCGGGTGCTGCGGGAATCTTGGCGCAGTGGGCGCCCATGCCGAGTGTGTTGGCGTACGTGCTGCACATCGCGATCACCGTCCTCGCCGCCATGGCGCTGTGGCGTGCGCCCGAAACACGACCGGCACAGGCGAAATCCGACCGTCGCAGGTTGATCGACGACCTCAAGATCCCCTCGGCAGGTCACCGCAGATTCCTCTACGTCGTTGTTCCGTTGGCGCCGTGGGTGTTCGGTGCCGCCAGTGTCGCGTATGCAGTTATTCCGGCGCTCATGACCGGGCACAGTGGCGATGCGCCCGTGGCCTTTTCGGCTCTGCTGTGCATGGTCGCGCTGACATGCGGATTCGCGATTCAGTCGTTGGGGCGCAAGATCGACACCGACCGCAGTGCTCGTGGCGCCGTTGTGGCTCTGGTGTTTCTGGTGGTCGGTATGGCCGGTGCTGCTCTGGTTGCGTCGACGCTGACCGTGGCGATCGCGATCGTGGCTGCAGCGATCCTCGGTTGCGGGTACGGCATGGCACTGGTGTCCGGGTTGCTGGAGATCCAGCGAATCGCGGGGCCGGACGATCTGGCAGGATTGACCGCGGTGTTCTACTCGATCACCTACATCGGGTTCGCGGTGCCTGCGTTGCTGGCGATGCTGTCGGAAAGTATTCCGGCACTGAGCTACACGGTGACTCTGCTGTTCGGATCAGCCGCCGCCGCTGCCTGCTTGATTCTGATTCTCTTCAAGTCGCGTTCACATCTTCCGAGCGCGTGAAGCCGGCCCGCCGACTCCTACGAGAGTCGGCGGACCGGGGCGAAATCACGCGTCTACGGTTGCGGAACCGTTTTCCGAACTGTGGACCGAATTGTGTACCGAACCAGCCGGAACCGATGCGGTCTTGTTCAGGCCGTTGAGCAAACCGGTGATATCGACGCCTGAGCTTTCGAGAGTTTCGATGACACCGGCAATCACCTGGGGACTGATGCCCAGGATCGAGCCGATCGAACCCTGCGCCCCGTCGCTGCCGCCGACGATGGAGATCCGATCGATGTCGCCGACCGGCTTCGCTGCTGCTGCGGTGGCGTCGACCAGTGCTGCCAGAACGTCAGGCAGAGTGAGCAACTGCGCGGCCTGCGGGGTGTAGGAATTGAGCGCCTCGGCGATCTGACGCTTACCGGCAGCTTCGGCTTCGAGCTTGGCGCGCAAACCATCCGCTTCGGCCTGCTGTTCGGCGCGAACGGCGTCGGCCGCTACCTTGCGGCCGTCAGCTTCGGCTTCCAGACGTGCTCGAAGGCCGTCGGCATCAGCCTGCTGCTCGGAGCGAACAGCGTCGGCGACGAGCTTTCGTGCATCGGCCTGAGCCCCGCCGGCCTGCCTTGCTGACTCGGCCTGTGCCTGGGCGCGGAGGATCGCGGCCTGTCGCTCACCCTCTGCGCGTGCGATGGAGGCTTGGCGTTCGGCCTCGGCCGGTGCAATGACATCTGCCTGCAATGCCGCTTCCGATTGCTGGGCGCGACGACGCTCGACCTCGGTGCGAGCTTCGACGCGGGCCGCCTCGGCCTGCTCACGTGCGATGCCGACGGCCTTCTCGGCCGTTGCCTGCGCGAGTGGTCCGGCCTGGTCGGCTTCGGCGTTCTCGGCTTCGGTCTGTGCTCGAAGGCGAGCGAGTTCGACGTCGCGCTTCTGATTTGCACTCGCGATCGCAGTGTCGGCCTCGGCCTGTGCGACGGAGCCTGCCTGTCGCGCCTTTGCCGACTGGATCTGCGAATCACGCTCTGCTTCAGCAGTTCCGATCGCGGCATCACGTTTGACCTCGGCGATGCGGCGCTGACCGAGCGATTCGAGGTAGCCGTTGAAGTCGGAGATTCCCGCGATCTTGATGACATCGACTTCCATGCCGATGCGTGCGAGGTCGCCGCCTGCCTCCTCGACCACGCTGCGTGCGAGCGAATCGCGGTTGGAGTTCAGATCCTCGACCGTCATGGTTGCGGTGATTCCGCGCAGGCTGCCTGCGAGGATTTCGTTGATCTGCTGCTGGAGTTCGTCCAGGTCGGAGGTCAGGAATCGTTGCACCGCTGTCTGAACCGCTTCGTCGGCGGAACCGATTCGTACCAGGCCGACTGCCTCGACGTTGACCGGAACACCGTCGTTGGAGAGCGCATTCTTGAGATTGATGCTGACGTTGAACGGCTCGAGCGACATGATGTCGACGCGTTCGATTCCCGGAATCTTGAACCGGGCTCCGCCGCGGACGACTTTCGGCTTGCCTCGTCCGGTGAAGACCGCCACTTCGTTCGGCGGGACCTTGACGTAGTTCTTCACGTAGATCGCGGGGAGAACGATGAAGATGATTACTGCGACTACAACCGCAATGATGATGATTGGCAGCATGTATCGAGTCCTTAGATCGCGTCGTCAACCGTGACGACGTGAAGGTATTGATCGTCTACATCGGCGATGTAGACGGTGGTGCCGGTGGTGAGCGCCATCGGTTGTGCACTGACCGCCTTGGCCTGCACGCGATTGCCTTCGGCGTCGACGAACGAGACTTCTCCCCAACCTTCGGCTGCAATGGTGAGGGTGACCGTGCCCAACAGCCCGGAGTACGAAGCTCGTCCGATGTGCGAATTATCTTGTTGCTCAAGGAGGTAGGGGAGAAGTAGGCCGCGCGTGACGGCAACGAGAACGGCGGCGAGTGTGAGTGCTGCAATCGCCGCTACCAATGTCGGAGCGTCCGCGAGAGTGGCAGCTACGCCGCCGGCGCCGAAGCCGAAAAGTGCTGTGGCCAAGGTTGTCAGGCTCAGAAATGGCAGCCCGTCTGCGTGGCCGCCGCCCAGATCTGCAACCTCGCCGACGGCAAAGGCTCCGATCAGGGCCACGACCCCGATCACGAAACATATTGTGAATACAACGAACATCGATCCCCCGATCTACCTGTCGAGGAAGCGTGCCCTGAGAATTGTGTTGTCGGGGTCGTCCCTCGGCCCACCTCTATAGTAAAGGTAAGACAAAGATAATCGGCGCATTCGGAATGTTTCGGCGTGGTGATATCGCGGTGAGAGAGCGTCAGAGACGAGGCAGGGAGCGCTGATTCAGCCATGCATCCCACAGCGGGCGCAATGGAGTGTCGGTGAAACGTGAAGCGAGATCGGTGAATTGCTCGGTACTGACCGTGCTGTGCCGATGCTTCGTGGTCCACTGACGGATCAGTTCGAAGAACTTCTCGTCTCCGAGAACGCCGCGCAGGGCGTGCAGAGTCAATGCGCCCCGCTTGTAGATTCGATCGTCGAACATCAGGGCAGGCCCGGGATTGGCGACGATCAAGTCCTGAGATTTACGCCCGAGCCCTTGATAGGCGTTTGTCGCGAGTTGGTTCGAGGACGGGCCACCGGAATTCTCGGACCAGATCCACTCCGCGTAACAGGCAAAGCCTTCGTGCAGCCAGATGTCGCACCACTGCCCGAGAGTGAGGCTGTTGCCGAACCATTGATGGGCAAGCTCGTGTGCGACAAGACGTTCGGAACCGCGCCTGCCCGTGCAGTGGTTGGCTCCGAAGATCGAGAGTCCCTGCGCTTCGATGGGGATTTCGAGTTCGTCGTCGGTGACCACAGCGGTGTAGTCGGCAAAGGGATACGGTCCGAACAGCTTTCCGAAGACCTCCAGCATCTGGGGTTGGCGCCCGAAGTCGACGTCGAACGCTGCTCGCAGCCGAGGTGGGTGAACGGCGAAGACCGGTACCGGCCCGGCGCTCACTTGTCGGTGCTCGTACTGACCGATCTGAATGGTTGCCAGGTAGGTTGCCATCGGTTCGGTCTGCTCGTAGACCCACGTCGTCTGACTCGCACGGGTCTGCTTGCGGATCAGCTTGCCGTTGGCGAGGGCATAGAACGGGGAATCGGTGGTGATCGAGATGCGGTACGACGCTTTGGAAATCGGATGGTCGTCGCACGGGAACCAGGACGCCGCGCCGTTGGGCTGACTTGCGACCAAAGTTCCTTCGTCGAGTTCCTCCCAGCCGACTTCGCCCCACAGGCTCTTGATCGGCTCGGGGTTGCCGCTGTACGCGATGGTGACCGACAGGGCACCGCCCGCGGGGATCTTGGTAGACGGCGTGAGGATCAGCTTGTTGTTCAAGTGCGCGTACTTGGTGCCGCGGGCACCGTTGACGGACACCTTGGACACCTGCAGGTTCTGCGCGAGGTCGAAGCTGAACTTGGATCGGCTCTCGGTGGTGACAGCGGTGATGACAGCTTTGCCGGCGAGACGGTTGCTGAAGACCTTGTACGCCAGTTCCAGTTCGTACCGGGACACGCGGTACCCGCGGTTGCCGTTGAGCGGCAGGTACGGATCGATCGTCTCCTCGAGCATTCGGTTCGGCTTCACGACGCCACCCACGGTGCAATCGGGTTGCCCTGCCAGCGGGTGGAGGGCGGAACGGTGTCACCTCGCATCACCAGAGATGCAGGCCCTACCGTCGCTCCCGCACCGATGCCGGCTGCGGGTAGCGCGACACAGTGCGGTCCCAGCGTTGCTCCTGCTCCCAAAGTGACGGTGTCCATGGACATGATCCGATCATGGAAGAGATGAGTTTGCACGACGCACCCCCGTTCCACTGTCGCTCCGTCGCCCAAAGTCACAAGATCTGCCTCGGGTAGCCAGTACGACTCACACCAAACGCCCTTACCGATCTTGGCCCCGAGTCCACGCAAGAAGATGTTCAGTACGGCCGTACCAGTCGCCGCGCGAGCGAACCACGGCGCCGCGACGGTCTCGACGAAGGCGTCGGCTACCTCGTTTCGCCAGACGAACGAACTCCACAGCGGATGCTCGACCTTGGCGATGCGTCCGACGACGATCCACTTGGCGGCGATGGTGATCGCGCCCGCCACTGCTCCGGCGACGAGCAGAATTACGCCGCTCAGCAGAGCCGCGAACCAGAATCCGACGGCGCCGACCAGTGCTTCGAGTGCAAACAGAACACCGAGACCGATGCCGAACGTGACCATCACGGGGATCAGTCGGCAGGTTTCGACCACTCCGCGGGCGATCTTGAGGCGCATGGGCGGATTGAACGTGCGGGCGGCGTCGGTGTCTCCGGCAGCCCTTCTCAGACGTACCGGTGGACTACCCAGCCACGATGATCCGGACTTGGCCTTGGACGGGGTAGCCGACAGAACCGCCACCAGACCGTTCTTGGGGACGCGTCGACCGGGGGCGGTCATACCGGAGTTGCCGAGGAACGCGCGCTTGCCGATCTTCGCCTGTTCGATGTGCATCCAGCCGCCGCCGAGGCCGTAGCTCGCAACCATGGTGTCGTCGGCGAGGAATGCGCCGTCGGCGACCGTCGTGAACTTGGGAAGGAGGAGCACAGTGGATGCTTCGACGTTCTTGCCGATCTTGGCGCCGAGGAGGCGGAGCCATCCCGGCGTCAGCAGGCTCGCGTAGAGCGGGAAGAGGAAGGTTCTGGCCGAGTCGAGCAGGCGTTCGGTCGCCCACACCTGCCAGCCGATGCGGCTGCGGACAGGGTGGTAGCCGGGGGTCAGCCCGATCGAGAGAAGACGAACGGCCACCAGTGTGACGACTGCGAAGACGAGCAAACTCAGGATGGTCGCGACGGGAAGCATGATCAGCGATTGGAGCACTGCACTCGCGAGCGTGTCGGTGTCGCGGATCCACCAACCGATCAAGGCGATTCCGGCCATCAGCGCGAAGATCGGCATACCGGCCAGGAAGACCGAGGTGACGCCGTATACCGGCACCCAGCCGGGTGCGCGCTTCGGATGTTCGGCCGGCCAAGGATGATTCGCTTTCCCGACCTTGGTGGCGGGGGAGCCGGCCCACTGCTGGTTTGCCTTCACTCGGCCGAACACCGCAGATCCGGGTTCGACGACGGCGTCCCGACCGATACGCGCGCCGGGCAGAAGCGTCGAGCGTGAACCGACGGAGGCGCCGTCGCCGATCTTGATCTCACCGATGTGGATGACGTCGCCGTCGATCCAGTGGCCCGAGAGGTCGACTTCGGGTTCGACGGAGCAGCCGTTACCGAGTTCGAGCATGCCGGTGATGGGAGGAAGGGTGTGGAGATCGACGCCGCTGCCGATGTCGGCGCCGAGGGCGCGGGCGTAGTAGAGCATCCACGGTGCGCCCGAAAGGTTGGCTGCGCCACTGGCTTCGGTGAGTCGCAGCGCTATCCACAGACGCAGGTGTTCACTACCGCCTCGGGGATACGTGCCCGGTTCCAGCTTGCGCAGGAGCAGGCGCGCTCCGACGACAGCGATGGTCATGCGCCCGATCGGCGTGATGAACACGATGAATGCCAACAGGATCCACCACCACGAGACCGTGGGCGCCCAGCTGACGTCGACGAACCAGCCGAGGACGTTGTTCGCGATCGCCAGCCACGTCACCCACTGCAGTCCGGTGAGCGTCGTGAGGGGAACGGTGACGGCGATCTGCGCGAGCTGAGTTTTCAAGGGTGTCGGAGCGACGATGCGCGGCTCCACAGTTTCGGTGGGTGCCAATTCGTCGAGATATTCGGCGAGCGATCCCAACCGTGGATGGTCGTAGAGCTGTGCGACGGTCACTTCGGGGAACCGCTCGCGCAGGGCGGTCACCAACTGAGCCGCAGAGAGGGATCCGCCGCCCACTTCGAAGAAGTCGTCGTCGAGTCCGGTGATCTGCGCGCCCAGGATCGAACCCCACAGGCCGGCAACCCAGGCAGCGGTGCCGTCGAGGCCCAACGCGGCCCCCGCATCTTCACCGGCGCCGGGCAACGGCCACGGCAGCGCATTGCGGTCGACCTTGCCTGACGTACGCGTCGGAAGTTCGTCCATCAACGCCAGACGCGGCACGAGGGCTGCTGGGAGCTGTTCGCTGAGCAGTGCATGAGCGGCCTTGAGATCGAAGTCGGGATCCGTGCTGGCGATGTATCCGACGAGGAGCTGGTTGCCGGCTGCCGTCTTCTTCACGGCTGCGGCAGCGCCGCTCACGCCCGGCAGGTTCTGCAAGGCGTTGTCGACCTCACCGAGTTCGATGCGCCTGCCGCCGAGCTTGACCTGATCGTCCGCGCGGCCCTGGAACATCAGGCCGGTGGTCTCGAGCCGGACCAGGTCGCCGCTTCGGTAGGCGCGTTCCCACCCGAGAGAGGGCATCGACGCGTACTTCTCGGCGTCCTTCGCGGGATCGAGGTAACGGGCGAGGCCGACGCCGCCGATCACCAGCTCGCCCACCTCACCGACCGCGACGGGATTGCTCTGGGCGTCGACGACGGCAAGGTCCCAGCCGTCGAGGGGGAGGCCGATGCTGACGGGGCTCTTGCCGTCCATCAGTGCGCCGCAGGCGACGACGGTTGCCTCGGTGGGGCCGTAAGTGTTCCAGACCTCGCGGCCCTCGACGGCCAGGCGCTCTGCCAGTTCGGGTGGGCAGGCTTCGCCGCCGAAGATCAGGAGTCGAACGGCTTCGAGGGCCTCGGCCGGCCACAGAGACGCAAGCGTCGGCACAGTGGAGACGATGCTGACGTCACGCGAGACCAGCCACGGGCCGAGGTCCATGCCGCTGCGAACCAGCGAACGAGGAGCCGGGACGAGGCAGGCGCCGTGGCGCCACGCGAGCCACATCTCCTCGCAGGACGCGTCGAATGCCACGGAGAGTCCCGCGAGGACGCGGTCACCAGGCCCGATGGGCTCGTCCTGGAGGAACATGCGCGCCTCGGCGTCGACGAAGGCTGCGGCATTGAGGTGAGTGACCGCGACGCCCTTGGGGGTGCCCGTGGATCCTGAGGTGAAGATGATCCAGGCGTCGTCCTCGGGTTCGGGTTCGCGAACCGGTGGATGTTCGAGCCGCTTCGGCGCCGTCCCCGGCTGGATTCCGTCGCCGGTGATGATTGCCGCTACCTGCGCCTCGCCGAACACCAACTCGGCGCGCTCTTCCGGATCGTCGGCGTCGACGGGAACGTAGGCGGCGCCCGCCGCGAGGATCGACAGGATCGCCACGTACAGCGAACGCGAACCTGACGGCATCCTGATTCCGACGCGGTCACCTGCGCCGACGCCGGCATCACCGAGCCAGCGCGCACCGAGCGCGATCTCGTCGAGCAACTCCGAGTACGACAGTGTGGTGTCGCCGTCGTCGATGGCAGGTGCTTCCGGGTTGGCCTCGGCTGAGGCCCGCACGATGTCGATGAGCGTGCGCGGCGCAGGTGCATGCGCCGACCGTAGGAATACGGACGGAATCCCGAAAGATTGTTCCGTCTCCGACTGCGACTGGAGTGGCAAACCCGTTGGTCCTGTTCTACTCACGAAACTTAGAGTCCTGCGAACTGTCGAGTTGAAAGTCTCATGACAAGTTTGCGAGTTGGTGAACAGATATGCCTAATGCAACATGCCGAACGTGCCGGTCAGTCCGTACTGGCAGCTTGCGCGTGGCCTTCTGCCGAGTCGGCGAACTCGGGTGTGTCGAACACCTCTCCGCCCAGTGGATCGACGACCTTCGATTCCTCGGAGAAGTCGACGGCGCCGGTATCCGGGTCGATGTTGACCGCATGGGCGGGGACTTCGTGGACCGCGACGAGCATGTGGGCGTCGGAGGGATCCGTCATGATCCCGCTTTGTGACGGAGTGAGCCCGGCGAAGGTCGACGAGATCTTCAGATCGCGGAGCCGCTTTTCGGTGGGTTGCGGAACGTCGGTTGATGCCGAGGCATTTGTAGAAACCCGCAGGTAGCGTGGTGCCGACGCGACCTCGTATCGGAACGCCTTCAGCATCGACAGACATGCCAGCACCATGATGACCGAGAACGGTACCGCCGTGGCGATGGCAACGGTTTGCAGCGCCGTGAGCGATCCACTGCCACCCACGATGAGGAGAACTGCGGCCGCGGCACCGGAGAGGAACGTCCAGTAGACACGCGTGATCTTGGAGGTCTCCAAGCTGCCACCGGTCGCGAGGATGTCGATGACGATCGAGCCGGAGTCCGCGGACGTGACGAAGAAGAACACGATCACGACGATCGCGAGAACACTCGAAATCGTTCCGAGCGGAAGTCCGTCGAGAAGCGTGAACAGTGACGTGTTGGTGTCCACTGCGCCGGATGCGTCGAGCATCGTGCCCTCGTTGCGCTGACGCAGAATGCCGGAGTTACCGAAGATCGTGAACCACAACGAACCGACCAGCGTCGGGGCCAGCAGCACACCGAAGACGAATTCGCGGATGGTGCGGCCGCGTGAGATGCGCGCGATGAACATACCGACGAACGGTGCCCAGCTCATCCACCAACCCCAGTAGAAGATGGTCCATGCGCCCTGCCAGCCGTCTTCGGCGAACGGGGACGTGCGCAGCATCAGTTCGGGCAAGGCCTGGACGTATCCGCCGAGGTTCTGCACCCACGACTGCATGAGGAACAGCGTCGGTCCCAGAATCAGGACGAACAGTGCCAGCGCGGCAGCGAGCATCATGTTGATGTTGGAAAGCCACTTGAGGCCCTTCGTGACACCGGAGACGACCGAGAAGGTCGCCATGCCCGTCACGATGACGATGATGGTGATGACCAACCAGTTGTCGGTCTCCACCCAGCCGAGGTAGTCGAGGCCGGCCGAGATCTGCTGGACACCGAAGCCCAGCGACGTCGCGACACCGAACAGCGTGCCGACGATGGCGACGACGTCAATGGCGTGGCCGATCTTTCCTTCGATGCGAGCCCGTCCGAGGAGCGGCTCGAGCAGCCAACGGATCGACAGCGGGCGACCCTTTCGGTAGGTCATGTACGCCAGACCAAGGCCGACGACGACGTAGATCGCCCATGCATGCAAGCCCCAGTGGAACAGCGTCAGTTCCATGGCTTGATTGGCTGCGGCGTCCGTGGATCCGGCGATCTGCCCGGCGACGGGTGGGGTCACGTAGTGCGAAAGTGGTTCGGCTACTCCGTAGAACACGAGCCCGATGCCCATGCCGGCGCTGAAGAGCATCGCGAACCACGAGAGCATCCCGAACTCGGGCTGCTCGTCGTCACGTCCCAATCGGATGTTGCCGATGCGGCTGATTCCGCAGTACAGCGCGAAGATCACGAAACCGGTGGCCGAGAGGATGTACCACCAGCCGACGCCGTCGCTGATCACGTTGTTGAGTGTTTCGAAAGCATCCGCGGCGGTTCCCGCGTAGATCACGGCAAAGGCGATCAGGGCAAAGATCACTATCGACGCGGGGATGAACACGGGTTTCCGTAGTTCACGCCACGCAGTTTTGACCGCAGTCATTCCACTCCTCGAACGTTCAGGCATTCACAGCGCCCATCAGGGCGGCAACGTGTTACGCGTAGGTGGGCGTTTCGCTCACACCATCGCAGGTCAAGACCGGGCTATTGCTTTGAAATTCAACGTAACGTCAAGTTTCGGTCAACTCAACTGGACGAAAGATGCTGCACTGTCGCGAAAGTTCTCACTGGATGCCGTAGTTCCGGTTGTAAATCGTTGGGTAATAGTGGCATTGGGTCATGAGCGGAATGCTGAACGGCGAATTCGATTGGTACGGTGAGTTGAATCGGTCGAGTCGACGCTCACCGATTGACCCCATTTGTCAAACGCGGCGAAACAGCCTGTCTGTCAGGTGGTTAACTCCTGGCGTGCTTGCCCGATCGTGGCGGTCAGGTGTCGATACCTAACTGTGATTGTGATGGTCGCAACTATCAGTGATGCGGGCCCTGTTCGCCCCGCTGAGCGTCGATCAGATCCATCGCATCCTTCAGGCCCAAGCCCGGATGTAGTTCGCGTAGTGCCTTGATTGCCGGAATGCGGTCGTCTGTCGACGCGAGTGCGCTACGGACGTCGTCGGCGGGTACTTCGGTGGGGGCAGTTGTCCCTTCCCACCACACCGACTGAGGTTTGTTCCTGTTTCGCCAGGCCTGGACGGTGCCGTAGGCAAATCCGGCCGTCGCGAAAAGCCAGATTGCCAGGCGAACCCAATTACCGGTTGTCGGTTCCGTGGCCACTGTATGGATGGTGCTCGGACCGACTACGACTACGAGCAGGACGAGGCCAATCGTCTGGCCCCATCGCTCGACGCGCCTGCTCGGTACCCACCACTCGGCCATCGGTCGATACTCGCACAGGGCTGCTGTTTCGATGCGACGATGGAGATCATGGAGATTCGTGATGCGGTGGAGCGATTTCGAGGGGAATCAGGGACCTCGACGATCTTCGGAGAACCGCACCAGACCAGCGACGGATCGACGATCGTCACGGTTTCGCGTCTACACCGGCGGTGGCGCCGCGACCCGATACCGGTGCCAGTGGGAGTGTTCTCGATCCACGAGGGTGAGCCGTCGTGGTCACCGGCGGTCGATCACACCAGGGCGGCTTTGATGGGGGAGTTCATCGGGTTGGCGGCCGCAGTGATCGCAACTCTGGCCGTTCTACGTCGTCCGCCCTGGCCTGATGTGACGATTCAGAAGGGGTGACCCAGAATTACGCCGATCAGTTGGAACGGCATCGCGAGGAACATCGATCCGACGTAGAGCGGATAGCGAATCGGATCGCCGGCGAGGTAACCCTCGGCGAGCCAGGCCATGACGTCTGCTGATCCCATAGTCGTTACTTCCCTTCGCTGTTGTGGTTCACCGACATTTTCGGTCGTGGGAGTTGTTTTGTTACAAGCGAACTCGAAGGAGGGGTACATGTGAAGGCAGTTTCGACGCAGCAAACGTCGTCAGGCGAGATCCCCGGGGGCGGTGTCCTCTACCAGCTAAGTCTCGATACTTAGCACTGTGCCGTAGTGAAATCTGTGCATTCTGCACATGTCGGGACAATTCGGTGAGCCCTACAGTCGCTGCATGACAACGACACCTTCTCCTCTCTCAAGAAAGACCGTCGTACTGATCGGCGGCGGAACAGGCATCGGGCTGCGAGTGGCGCAGCTTGCCGTCGACGCCGGCGCGCAGGTAGTTCTCGGTGGCCGAACCGCATCCAAGCTCGAAGCAGCGGCCGCGCAGCTGGGTGAGGCTGCGCACTGGTTCACCGTCGACACCTCCGACGAAGACTCGGTGAAAGAGTTCTTCACCAACATCCCCAGCGTCGATGCTCTCTTCACCACGGCTGCCGATTACCAGGTCGGCTCGTTCCGTGAACAGAGCGTCGAGGAAGCGGCGTCGCCGTTCACCTCCAAGTTCTGGGGGCAGTACCGCGTCGTGCACGCTGCGCTCGACAAGCTGACACCCACCGCATCGGTGGTCCTCATGTCCGGCGCTGCCAGTGTGCGGCCACCCGCAGCTGCCGCGGCATACGTTGCAGCCAACGCGGCAATCGAGGGGCTCGGGCGGGGGCTGGCGGTCGAACTGTCGCCGATCCGCGTCAACACTGTCGCTCCCGGAACCATCGACGGGCATCTGTGGGCTCAGCGCCCGGCGGAGGTTCGGGAGGCCGCGTTCACCTGGAGTGCCGAGAACAACGTGCTCGGCCGCGTCGGGAACGAAGACGAGATTGCACAAGCGGTGTTCTATCTCTTCACCAACACGTACACAACGGGTTCCACGCTGTACCCCGACGGCGGGTACGCGTTGCGTTAGACCCGTGCCATTTGGCGACTGTGTGAAATGACGACTGTGCGAAATGCATTGTCGTAACACGAAGAAACGCCAATTCGCCCATAGGCGTGACCCCTGACACATTCGTACCGTCTTCTCCGAGAACACTTCCCAACTATTCGAGGAGTCCGTCATGAAAAACACGTCAACGACCGCCGCCGGCGGTGAAGTGTCCGACGGTGACGACTACGCGCTCACCCGCGTTCCCGACGAAGCACGATATTCGTGGTTCTCGGTGGCAGTACAGCGATTCGGTCAGGTATCGGCACTCGCACAGTTCTTGCTCGGTGCGACGCTCGGCTACGGTATGACGTTCTGGAATGCCTTCTGGGCATTGACAGTCGGGGCGGTGATTCTCGAGGTCGTCTGTATTTTCATCGGCATCATCGGGGTTCGTGAAGGGCTCAACACATCGGTGGTCGCACGCTGGTGTGGATTCGGGCACGCAGGTTCCGCGGTGATCGGTTTGGTGATCGGGGTCAGCCTGATCGGTTGGTTCGGCATTCAATCTGCTGTCTCTGCATCAGGTTTGCACGGAATCATGCCGTTTCTGCCGCAGTGGGCGTGGGCTTTGGCCTTCGGTCTCCTGATCACCGCGATAGTCCTTCGCGGGTTCGGATCCATGCAACTGATCGCCAACATCACCGTTCCGCTGTTCCTGATCCTGGTCGGTTGGGCCGTCATCGCCGAACTGCGTAATCACTCGCTGTCAGATCTGATGACATCTGCTCCAGCCGGGCCGGAGCTCAGCTTCCTCGCCGGAACTACCATCGTCGCAGGCGGTTTCATTGCCGGAGCAGTGATCACACCTGACATGACGCGCTTCAACCGCACGGCAGGCGATGTCGTGAAGCAGACGCTCGTCGGAATAACGTTGGGCGAATACGTGATCGGGCTGACCGGTGTTCTTCTTGCCCATGCCGTTCGCAGTTCCGACATCGCCACGATCATTCTCTCGTCGGTCGGTTGGGTCGGCGTTCTGATCATCGTTCTCGGCACCTTCAAGATCAACGACTGGAACCTGTACAGCTCGGGGCTCGGCGTCGTGAACTTCATCGACGTCGTGTTCGGTCGACGGACCAATCGCGCAGTCGTCACAGCAGTTGTCGGCATCACCGGTTCGGTCCTCGCGGCTGCCGGAATCCTGAACTCGTTCACCGACTTCCTGATCCTGTTGGGCGTCGGATTCCCGCCGATCGCCGGGATCATGGTGGCGGAATACTTCATCGTCAAGACATGGCGCAAGGATCTGGAGGAGAGTCGAGCTGCAGGTACCCTCCCGAACTCGGCACCCACTTGGGTACCGGCCACGCTGGTGATCTGGATCGTCTCGGCGCTGATCGGTCATTACAGCACCTTCGGCCTGCCGTCGATCAACGCGGTGGCCTCGGCCTTCGTTCTCTACGTCGTCGCGGGTCGACTCGGCCTGATTCGCGGAGTCGGACGCACCGCCACCGAAGCGCCGCAAGAGACTTCGGGGAAATCTGCGCTCACGCACTAGCACGGCACACACTGTAGAAGGGAGTTCGCGATGCGAATCGGAATCGACGTCGGTGGTACGAACACCGACGCGGTCCTGATGGACGGGACCACCGTCATCGGGCATGTCAAACACTCGACCAGCAAGGACATCACCGGCGGAATCGGCGGAGCTCTGACGGCGCTGCAGCAGCAGTACTCGTTCTCTCCCAGCGCTGTTCAAGCAGTGATGATCGGCACGACGCACTTTCTCAACGCTCTCATCGAGCAACGCGGACTTGCACCGACAGCGGCTCTGCGATTGGGGCTTCCGGCGACCGCGGCGCTTCCTCCGATGGTGGGGTGGCCGCGAGACCTGGTCTCCGCTGTGCAAGGAAGGCACTACCTCGCTCACGGTGGGCACGAGTTCGACGGTCGTCGTATTTCGCCGCCGGACCCCGACGAGATTCGCCGCCATGCCGCCGATATGGCTCGCAGCGGTACTCGTTCGGTCGCAATATCTTCGGTGTTCTCTCCGGTCAATCTCGAATGCGAAGCGGCCGCCGCGGAGATCGTGCGTGAGGAACTCGGCCCGGACGTCGCAATTTCGCTCTCGCACGAGATCGGTCGAGTGGGTCTACTCCAGCGGGAGAACGCGACCATCATCAATGCTGCGCTGCGCGAGCTCGCCGATCACATCGTCGACGGTCTTGCCCGATCTTTGGTCGAGCACGGCATTGTCGCGCCGCTGTACCTGAGCCAGAACGACGGAACCTTGATGGACATCGAGTACGCGAGGCGTTATCCGGTGGCGACTTTCGCATCGGGACCGACCAACTCCATGCGAGGCGCCGCTGTGCTGTCCGGTCTGGCCAGCTGTGCGGTGATCGACATCGGAGGTACCACTACCGACGTGGGCGTATTGACCAACGGTTTCCCGCGAGAAGCCACCACGGAGGTGACGGTCGCCGGGGTACGGACCAATTTCCGTATGCCGGACGTCTTCTCGATCGGTATCGGTGGTGGTTCGCTGGTGGAAGCAGACGGACTCACAGTCGGACCCGAATCTGTGGGATACGAATTGGGTTCACGGGCACTCGTATTCGGCGGTGACACGTTGACGGCCACCGACATAGCCGTCGCGGCAGGCTTGGCCGACGTCGGAGATCGCAGTGCGGTGGCGCACCTCGACCGCGGCCTGGTGTCGACGGCACTCGACCGGATCTCGCGCCGAGTCGCCGACGCCGTGGAACAGATGCGGACCACGTCGGATCCACTTCCCGTTGTGGCGGTTGGCGGGGGATCGGTACTGCTGGAGCGTGAACTCCCGGGCCTGGGAACGGTGATTCGTCCTGAGCGCTTCGATGTTGCCAATGCGATCGGCGCTGCGATCGCGCAGGTCAGTGGTGAGGTAGATCGAGTCGAAGCGGTGCGGGACGGGCACCGGCAGGTTTTTGCCGACGATGCTCGCCAGGAGGCGATCGATCGGGCAGTCGCCGCAGGCGCACGGCCCGAGTCGGTGCAGATCGTGGAGTTCGACGAAGTCCCCATTCCGTATCTGCCGGGCAACGCAACACGTATTCGAGTGAAGGCAGTCGGTGACTTGGCACTGCACAGTGGTTTGGTCTCCACCGGTCAGGAGGGCTCACGATGAGTTGGACACTACGAACGGCGGATCTCGACGACCTCGCCAGGGGCGCAGCCTTGTTGGGCACCGGCGGCGGGGGAGATCCGTTCGTCGGCAAGATGTTGGTCACGCAGGCGCTCGGTGAGGCCGGTGAAATCACAATTCTCGATCCGGAGGAGCTTGACGACGACGCGTGGGTGATTCCCGTCGCGCAGATGGGTGCCCCGACCGTCGTGGTCGAAAAGATGCCGCGCGGAACCGAACCCGAGCTGGCGCTGATCACGTTGGAGAAGCACACGGGTCGAACTGCAGATGCCACGATGCCGATGGAGTGCGGCGGAATCAATTCGATGATTCCGTTGCTGGTGGCCGCACGGCGCGGCCTGCCGGTTGTCGACGCCGACGGGATGGGGCGAGCCTTTCCTCAGCTCGAGATGGAAACCTTCTCGGTGTACGGGATTTCGGCGAGTCCGCTCGCCATGGCGAACGAGCACGACGAGGTGGCGATCTTCGACACCGGAAGTGACAACAGCAGATTGGAGGGCCTCGCCCGCGGGGTGACGTCGAGGTTCGGTGGGATGGCGCACATCGCGCAGTACTCGATGACGGGTGCAGATGTGAAGCGGACGGCGATCCCACGGACTCTGTCGTTGGCCATGACCATCGGCCGGTCCATCAGACTTTCACGTGAGCAGCGGGTGGACCCGGTGCAGGCGCTTGTCGACAGTCTCGCCGACACGCTCTACGGATACGGGCGAGTTCTCTTTCACGGCAAGGTGATCGATGTCGACAGGCGAACCGATGAGGGGTTCGCTCGCGGTTCGGTGCGGATCGCCGGCGTCGGAGACGAAGAGCTGGAAGTTCAGTTCCAGAACGAAAATCTGATCGCCGTCCAATCCGGAGTGATGGTGGCGATCGTGCCAGACCTGATCTGCATCGTCGAGGCCGATACCGCCGAACCCATCACCACCGAGGGCTTGCGGTACGGGCAGCGCGTTGCGGTCATCGGGATCGCGACCCCACCCATCATGAGAACCCCGGAGGCACTGGCGGTCTTCGGCCCGGCTAGCTTCGGGCTCGATCGCCCGTTCCTGCCGGTGGAGACACTCGAGCAACCTGTACTGGCAGAATAGCGAGCCGTGAGCAGGCTGCACGCGGTCCGGGAGGCCGACCTCGACGCGATCGCAGCGGGGGCGGTGGTCCTGGGCTGCGGCGGGGGCGGCGATCCACGCTTGTTCGTGGAATTGCTGCGTCCACTGATGACGTCTACTTCGGTGGAGGTCATCGCGCCGGACCAGTTGCCGGAGGAGGCATTGGTGATGCCGGCGGGAATCGTCGGATCGGCCCTGGCTTTGGAGGAGCAATTGCCCTCCGGGCGTGAGTTTGCAGATACTGCAGCAGCTTTGACGCGCTGGACCGGGAAGCGTCCGACCGCGGTGATGACTTTCGAAGGCGGTGGGCTCAACGCTCTCTCCGGAATTGCGGCGGCGTTGGCGTTGGGAATTCCCGTGGTCGACGCGGACCTGCTGGGTCGAGCGATGCCGCGGCTCGATCACTTCTCTCTCGCCGCAGCCGGGTTGGAATTGTGCCCGGTCACACTCGCCCAGCCCGGCGGCCTCATTACCGTCGTCGACGGAGTGGATGTGCTCGGCGCCGAGGTAGCAGTGCGGTCGTTGATCGGGAGAACCAGCGGTTGGGGCGCTCTGGCGATCGCGTCGATCGATGCGCGGACGGTGCAGGAGGCGTGCATTCCGGGAACTCTCTCCCGAGCACACGAACTGGGTCAGCACATCGGGGCCCTGGGCAGTTGGCAGGAGATCGCGGAGAGCTCCGGGGCCCTGGTAATGGGGACTGGCCGGGTGCGTGCGGTCCGTCGTAGTCGTCCGGACACCGGCGATCGTCGGGGCAGCGTGATTCTCGAACACGATTCCACGGTGATACGAGTCGAATTCGAGAGTGAGTTCCTGACCGTCGCGTTGGACGGCGAGATGATTGCAACGTGCCCGGACATCGTGACGTTGCTCGACGTGCGGACCGGCGCCTTCGTCTCGTGTGAATCCGTGCACCAGGGGCACGATGTGGCCGTGTTGGTTCTTCCCGGTCCACAGTGGTGGGCGGAAGAAGTGGGCAGATTGAAAGTTGTCGGCCCGCGGGCATTCGGGATCGACCACGACGCAGTGCTGATGGAGGCGCGATGAGCGCGAGTGTTTCGGCGTTGCTGAACAACCCGGCCTTTGTCGGGCTGTATCGACTGGCCGGGGAGGGTGATCCCGTCGTGATAACAGTGGGAGCACTCACCGGGGAATCGGCACAGTCGGCCGAGGCCGTGTCGGATGCGGCGAGTTCAGGATCAGTTCTGGTGATTCTCGATCGAATCGACATCGGGGAGTGGAGATTCGACGCTCTCCTTCGGCGCACAGCGGCGACCGGCTGCCAGGTGGTCGCTGTGCACAGCACTGCGGCGGAGGATGCGAATCTCTCGTTGCTTGCCGATCGGCTCGGACTGGTGGTGCTCGGAGTATCCGACCCGTGGCAGTTCAGCGTGGATCTTCGTGATCTTCTCTCGAATTCGCGGGCGGTGATGGCCGACGCAGTACTGCGGGCGACACACGCGGGCCAACGAGCCGGAGGAAGCGTCGAGAATCTTCTGTCGGTGCTACTGAACACCTTTCAGCGTTCATTCTTTCTCCTGGACTCGTCCGGACGTCCGATGACCGGCGCCGACGTGTTGTCAGACGCTGATCGAGCAGCTGCCGGTATGTTGTCGGGTCGCGGGGCGCCCACCACGGTCGAATTGGACTCCGGCGGGGTCCTGATTGCGTGCCCGGTGATGTCCGGCGCAGCCCGGGGGCCCTGGCTGGCGGTGCTGCTCCCGGTGCGTCAAAGCGTCGAAGAGGCTTCTCTCTCAGTGGTTCTCGACGTGGCCTCGTTGGCTGCCGGGCACCGACTGGCCGTTGCGCGCATGGTCGACGAGCGTGAAGCGCGCCGGCGTAGCGCGTTGCTCGGTGAACTGATCGACACGTCAGCAGACGCCACACCCGGACTGCTCCGGCGCGCACTCGACGCGGGTTGGATGCTGGACGGATGGCACATCGGCATCAAAGTCCTGGCGGTCGGTGAGGTCGACCTGGTGGCAAGACGCAGCGAGGTTGCAGATGCTCTCGCCGCCGAGGGAATCGACGCCAATGTCGTGGAACAGGCTGACGGCTGGGCGGCGTGGACGACTCTGCCAGGCGAGCCGCGACCGGAGGCGATCACCAGGATCGCCGAGTGCATCCGTGCAGCTCAGGCCAGGTTGGAACCCACGATGGAGACCTGGGTAGGTGTGGGACGCGCACACGACGGTCCGGCTGGAATCGGTTCGTCCCTGTCGGAGGCCGGGGATGCCGCTCGGCTCGCCGGTTCCCGATCTCAAACAGGTCGATTCCTGCACGTGGACCGCCTCGGGCTGGCGCAGTTGCTGCTGGCGTGGACGCGAACCGACACCTTCCAGCCTGCGGCCGCAGCATTGCTCGCACCGCTACGCGATTCCAATGGAGAGTTGCTCGAGACTCTGTCGACGTACCTCGACGAAGAATCGTCTCTGGCTCACACCGCAACCCGAATGGGGTTGCACCGCAACACCGTATCGAGTCGGATCGATAGAATTCAGCGCCTTCTCTCGGTGGATCTCGCAGATCCGGAAACGAGACTCGCACTCCACCTTGCTTGCCGGACCATCGCGCCCTGACGGAGATCTTCGCGGCTTCGTCTTGACAAGCGCGGGAGGTTCCTGCCATCCTCGTTGCCAGGTCACGAGTACCAGTGTTCAGCCCCGGCTTGCTGGTCGGCAACCCTCCTCCGCGGTGGGGTGCTCCGGGTGACGACCCGGCTGCGTTCGAAAACGAATGCGGCAAGCGCGGACTCTTCCGGGGCCATCTCCCGACGAACGAGTCCTTGAACGTGAGGATTGTCTTCGATGACTGCTGTATTGAGTGCCGACACCTGCTGCACCACCGCGATTGCCAAGGTTTCGGGTGCCGACCTGCAGGTTCCATTGGTTCAGGGCGGCGAATGCTCCTACGCCAACTTCGACTACGCGGCCAGCGCGCCGGCATTGGCCCAGGTCACCGACCGTATCGCCGAATTGTTGCCCACGTACGCCAGCGTCCACCGCGGTGCCGGCTACGCGTCCCGGATCTCCACGCTCACCTACGAGAACGCTCGTGAATCCGTTGCTCGTTTCGTGAACTGTGCCGACGATCAGGTTGTCGTCTTCACCCGGAACACCACCGATTCGCTGAACCTGCTTGCGCAGTGCGTCCCCGGCAGCACCGTCGTCCTCGACGTCGAGCATCACGCAAACCTGTTGCCGTGGAACGACGCTCGTATCGTCACCGCCGCAGACACCATCGAAGAAACGATCGAGCGTCTGATCGGTGAACTGTGCACCAAGCCTGCCGCGCTGCTCGCAATCACCGGGGCCTCCAACGTGACCGGTGAGATCCTGCCGATTGCACGTTTGGCTGACATCGCTCACCGTTGCGGCGCACGTATCCTCGTCGACGCTGCTCAGTTGGCTCCCCACCGTCGCATCGACCTGCAGGAATGCGGCGTCGACTACGTAGCGTTCTCGGGCCACAAGCTGTACGCGCCCTTCGGCGCCGGCGTTCTCGTCGGCCGCCGTGACTGGCTCGACGAAGCTCAGCCGTACCTCGCCGGCGGCGGCGCCGTGCGTGAGGTGACCATCGAATCCACCGAGTGGGCTTGCGCGCCCGCACGCCACGAGGCGGGTTCCCCCAACGTGCTCGGTGCGGCAGCCATCGCGACCGCCTGCGAAACCCTGCACGCCCTGGACTTCGACGTGATCGCCGAGCATGAGAAGGCGCTCACCGCCCAGCTCACTGACGGCTTGTCCGCCATCGAGGGCGTCTCACTCGTGCGACTGTGGAACGACGCTCCCGACGCCGTCGGAATCGTCACCTTCACCGTCGACGGATTCGAAGCGGGCGAGATCGCCGCATTCCTCTCCGCCGAGCACGGCATCGGAGTTCGCGACGGTCGCTTCTGCGCACATCCGGTTCTCGCGCGCCTCGGCCTCTCCGGCGGTGCAGTTCGCGCCAGCCTCGGCCTCGGTAGCAGCTCGGACGACGTGACGCGGTTGGTCGACGCCGTGAACATCCTGGTTTCGAATCAGCGTGATTGGAAGTACGCGAAGACGGCAGGTGCGTGGAACCCTGTGCCCGAGACCCGCCCCTTCCTCGGAGCCGCAGACGACAATGCCGGCGCAGCCGAGTGCGTCTGAGCTGAGCTCGGTCCCCGAAAACTCGAACGGACAACTAGCATGGCAGCCATGGCACCAGCGGATTTTCCCGCCACCCCTTCGAGAGTGAGCATCACTCTCGGTCAGTGGTGCCGTCGCCATGTCGATCTGTGCCGCACCTCTTCAGGAATGTGTTCGAGCTGACGATTCGTCTCGCTCATCCCATACTTTTCTGATTTTCGGAGGTCTCACATGTCTTCACTCGCTTCGCATTCTCTGCACGTAGCGGTCGAGTTGACCGGATCCGGTCACCATCCGGCCGCTGAGGGCGCACCCGGCAACCTGCCCATCATCGGCGGCGACTACTGGGTGGACCTCACCGAGGGTGAAAAGGCTCTCGATTTGGCTTCATTCCCTACCAATGTGGTTCGGATTCGCGCTGCGGATCTGCGTGAGGCACAGCTCGAACGCGCACGGATACGCGCTGCCGTCGCCGAAGAAGGACGCGATCCCGACAGCGTCGCAGTGCTGGTCGATCTCGAGATTCTGATCGCGCCGGAGGCTCGCTCCGCTCGTAAGGAGCTTGCGCAGTTGGACAGCGCGTTGACCTCGCCGCGGGTTCCCGTTTCGCTTCATTACGTCGGAACGCCTTCCGGTCTCGGCAGTTTGATCGCCGATATCCGAGCTGCGGAGGTCGCCGACGGCGTTACGTTGCTGCCTCTCGCATTGCCTCGAACGCTCGAGCATCTGGTGGACAGCACCATTCCGTGGCTTCAGGATCGCGGACTTGTCACACCGTCCACCGCAGTCGACGAGGTTCTCGGGCGTTTCGGACTGCCGCCCCGTCAGCGCACGCTTGCATCCTGATCGTCACCGATTGCATCTGCGTACAGGTGGAACAGCGACGGTAATTCGTCGGCACCGTCCACCTGTGCCAGAAGCGTCCAGCACTGCGCAGTGATCGACCGAGCCCTCGTGCCGATCCAGTTGGTGGGCAGTAGTTCCGGCGGCAACAGCGGATCCGGTTCCATGGCTCGCGTGAATTCCGCCGCGAGTTCGATGGTCATCGTGACAGCATCGGTACCTGGACTGTTCTGCAGTTTGTGCAGGCGTGCGGTCGCTATGTCGAGTAGCCGTTCGTATCCGTCAGCGATCTGGTCCAGTGGCCACAACTGCGCGGCAATCTTCACGGGGTCTTCGAGAGTGCCCACTTTCAGATCTCGAGTGGTGAGAGAAGACAGGTGCTGTTCGACGTCGAGTTCGGCGGCCGCATCGCGAATATACGGTTCCCAGGCGTGCGGCGAGACGTACAGACCGCCCTGGACGAGCGCGCCGCCGAGGTAAACGACCTTGGTGCGCAGCGCATCTCGCCCTTTCCGTGACGACTCCGGAATTGCGAATCCGGCCAGGTGCCAGTACCCGTCCCACGGCGTCACAGTGTCGCGGTCTTGTCGATAGGCCAGCCGAACGAATTCGACGTCGGGTTCCATCTCGCGCAGGGCTTTCGGCGTTGCTCGTAGCGTGGCCTGCCGCCCGCGACCTTCCTGAGTGAACTTCCCCTCGGTGACCAACCGCTTGATGCACAGCCGAACCTGTTGATCAGTTTTGCCGAGGGCGTCGGCGGTGGCATAGAGGGTGTGCCCGTCGACAGTTCCGTCCGTGCGCAGTAGTCCCTCGATCAAGATCCTCGTGGGTACATCGACGTCCCTGTCGGTCATCGCCATGTCCTTTCCTCGCTTCTCGACATCTTCGCCCACAACTGTACTATCGAATGCAATACGATCGTTTCAAATTCGTACGTTAGGGCGGGAAGATGGCAGCGGAATCGATGAGCGAGGGCAAGAGTAAGCCTCGTTTACGCAGGTGGATGGTTACTTCCCTGGCGGTGGTCGTTGTTCTGATCGCGACTCTGGTGGGCTGGACGCTGTACCAGAACACCTATGACATCCGTGAGGAAAAAGTGACGATCACCGGGGGATCGGTGCCGCTCCAGGGAGTCCTTGCACTGCCCGAACACGGTGACGGTCCCTTCGGGCTCGTGGTTTTCGTCCACGGAGACGGCCCGGTCGATGCAACACATGAGACGTTCTATCGACCGGTGTGGGAGGCGTTCGCAAAGGCGGGGTACGCGTCACTCTCCTGGGACAAGCCGGGGGTGAATGGGGCACCGGGCAATTGGCTCGACCAGAGCATGGACGATCGCGCGGCAGAAACGGAAGCGGCAATCGAGTGGGCGCGGGGACGTTCGGATATCGATCCGTCTCGGATCGGTCTGTGGGGTGCAAGCCAGGCAGGGTGGGTGATGCCCAAGGTGGTGAACCTCGACCCGGACGTAGCGTTCGTCATTGCCGTGGGTCCCGCGATCAACTGGCTCCAACAAGGCGAATTCAATACCCTAGCCGAACTTTCCGAGAGAAATGCGTCGGCCGACGAGTTCGAGAAAGCGCGGGTCGATCGTGCGAAGAACTTGGATCAGTTGGCCCGTGATGCATCGTTCGACGATCTCGTGGCCTCCGGCGAGGCCGACGGTCTCACCGAAGACCGGTGGAACTTCATCCGAAAGAACTACCTCTCGGATGCGCGAGCCGATCTCGAAACCGTGAAGGTTCCGGTGCTCTTGATCATCGGCGGACAAGACGTCAACGTCGACGTGGCTGATACCGAAAGGGTGTATCGCGAATTGTTGGACACTCCAGGGCAATTGGTGGTCAAGAAGTACCCCGACGCTACGCATTCGATCGTGGACAAGGATCTCGAAGACTCGGAAGTGAGGTCCGCTCTGGTGGCCGTCCTTTCTCCCCGTTCGATCTTCGCTCCCGGCTATCTAGCGGATCAGACTGCATTTTTGGAGGGAATTCATGGCTGACGGAATCACGGTTGTCGCACTGGGTGGTGCCGGTGCCATGGGCTCGGCAGCAGTTCGTCTGGCCGCAACATTGCCGGGAATCGGCAAGGTAGTAGTCGCGGATCGCGATATCGATGCTGCGAAGCGTCTTTCAGTTGAACTGGCGCAGGCGTCAGCGGAAGTCGAGGCGCGCAGCATCGACGTCACGGACGGTCGCACGCTACGTGAATTGCTTGACGGCGCAGACGTGGTCGTCAATACGGTCGGACCGTTTTTCCGTTTCGGCGTCGGCATTCTCCAGGCAGCGATCGGGACCGGGACTCACTATCTCGACATCTGCGACGACTGGGAGCCGGCCGTCGACATGCTGGACTTGGACTGTGCCGCGAGGGGAGCCGGAATCTGTGCGGTAGTCGGCATGGGCGCAAGTCCCGGGATGAGTAACCTCCTGGCCGCGATGGCAGTCTCGCGATTGGACGTGGTCGACGATCTGTATACAGCCTGGCCGGTTGATGTCGAGGGCGAGGACGAGTCGGTGGACACATTGAGTGCAGCCGCCGTTCACTGGATGCAGCAGATCAGCGGCCAGGTTCCGGTGGTTCGTGCGGGGCGAATCGTCAACGAAGAACCGTTGCGTTCCATCGCACTCGAACTGCCCGGCGGACGTCGGGGGAACGCTTACGTGGTCGGGCATCCGGAGCCGGTGATGTTTCATCGGACCATCAATCCTGCGGGGCATTCGGCAAATCTGATGGTCATCACACCGGAAACCGTGGCGTTTCTCGACGTTCTCCGCGCCGACATCGACAAGGGGAGAATCGATCTCGACTCGGCCGCTGAAGAATTGGGCAAGCCTTCGCTCGGACGGATGATCCGTGCTGCGCCTCGAATGCTCACGCGCGCCGGCCACGGATCCTTGCCGTTGTTCTTCGCCTCGGCGACAGGGGCGCTCGAAGGTCGAGAGATGCGCGTCGTGGCCCGGATTGCAGACGATTCACCGGTGTCGGAGTTGCTGTCGGACATGGCCGGTGCAACCGGAATCCCCTTGGCGCTCGGCCTTGCTCAGGTGGTGTCCCGGCTCGCCGACGGAACGATTTCGGATCGGATCGGTGTGCACTCACCCGAGAGCGTCGTCGACCCGGAAGTTCTGTTCACTGCGCTGGCGCGGTTGTTCGATCGAACCGACTGGAGTGAGATCGTCACCGTCGAATCCGAGTTCCGCTAGTCAGTCCGCGGCGTGCGATCCGATGCGACTGCGGATTTCGGCGTCGACTCGGTCTGCGTCTTTGGGACTGAACGAGGGTGCTCCACGGCCGGTGAGGGTGAGTACCACCGCAGTCTCCTTCCACGGACGTGAAAGATCCAGGCTGTACCACGAGCTGAAATCTGTTGTTCCCCAAATTCGTAGGCGCCCGCTCAGCCACGCCATGACTCCGAGGTCGACGGATTCGATCTGCGAGTACGGGACGAACTTGCTGACAAACGGGAAGTAGTAGTGGCGGATCGTGACGCCCTGATCGTCGATCCGGACGGTTCGGTCCTCGTAGATTGTCGATGTTCCTGCACTCACAGTGATAACCCGGTTCCTGCTGGTCGATGCTCTCGATGGCTGCCTGAAAACCAACCATACAGTCTCTATTGGGACAGGCTGCGAGCGCGGGCGTCAAGCGCTGGTGGGCCTTGAGACGACGAGATCGCTCACCGCGATCTGGGCATTGCCGATTGCCGTCTGAACCGGTTCGCAACTGCTCGATGCTCGGGCGAGCGCAAGAACTGCGGTGAGCAGGGCAGCGTCGGGTTGTCCTTCGAACGGTCCGCTCTCGACATCGAACTTTCCAGCTCGCAACTGCTTTTGGGCGTTGATTCCCAGTTGTGAAATGACCTCGTCCATCGCGGTCAGGCATTGGGCGAGCGCTCCGATCGACCAGTAGAGATCGGCTGCAACGACGGGTGTCCCCGACGCCACGGTGCCGGCGCGGCGTAATCGGTTGTGGGTGTCGAGGAGTATCTCGGGCAGTCCGTGGTCTGCGCAGTGTTCCATCCCGCCGCCTCCGTAAGGTGTAAAGTTAGGTTATTCAATTACGGTAAAGCAGGGAGGTAAGGGATGCAAGTAGTTTTAGACGATTACGTCGCCGGTGCGTCGTTTGCGACCGACTTGGTCAATACCTCGCCCCGCGTGTGGGTGGAGGCAGGTGACGCGTTGGCTGCCCCTCAGGCGCTTCACGATCTACTGGACGAACATGGACTCTCGCCGGATGCGCTCACCAACGGACGTCGGCTTACCAGCGGTGAACTTGCTGAGGTCAAGGAACTCAGAGAGGGGATTCGTTCGATTCTCGATGCTCCGACTTCTGATGAGCTCGTTGATCGCACTCATCGACTCCTGCAGACCGTTCCGCATCACGTCCGACTTCTGCCTGATGCCCGGTCCGACTATCGATGGAATGCGGTACCGGACAGCAGAATCAATCTCACCGGCGAACTTGCGCTGTTGATCGGCTACTCGTTGCTGGGGACTCTGCGCACATTGGGGTACGAACGATTCCGCCCATGCGCCTCGCCGACGTGCAACGGGGTGTTCGTCGATACAAGCCGTGGAGGGCGACGCCGCTACTGCATGCCGGCGTTGTGCGGCAACCGAATCAACGTCGCGAATCACCGTCAACGGCAGCGTCGTACTTAGCGTCTGCGCTTGCCCGGTCGATAGTGACAATCGAACAGAGTGCGGCCGACTGTATGGGGAACTTCAACGAGATACAGACCACGTCAGTCCCGCACGATTGTCGCCATGGCAACTCCTAGTAGATGGCGGCTCGTATGAAAGCCCGTTCTGTCTCCGCGACAGCAGTTATCAGCGTTGGGGTTTTCACCCTGGCCGGGTGTGGCGGCGCATCCAGTCCCGGAGGTTCGGTCGGTGAGTATGCAAAGGACGGCAGTTTCACGACTGTCATCAACGCCGATCCCGGAAATCTGCACCCTCTGATCACCAACCTCACGTCGACTCAGATCGTGAACGCGTACTCGTACGATTCGTTGATCGACATCGACGCGCAAACACGCACTGTGCGTCCCTATCTGGCGGAGAGCTGGAGTGAAGAAGGGAACACGCTGAAGTTCGTGCTCAAGAAGGGCATCACTTGTGCCGACGGCACTTCCTTCACCGCACAGACCGCGGCCGATGACATCAACTGGGTCATGGATCCTGAAAACGCTTCACCGCTACGCGGATCCACTGTGCCGATGTCGACTTCGGCCTCAGCGGACGGTGACGAACTGACGGTGACTACCGCCGAGCCAGCGCCCTTCCTGCTCTCTCGAATCGGCGCGTTGCGGCTTCCGTGCGCTGCGACGCTCGAAGATCCGGCCAGCATCCGTTCGAGTAGTAACGGAACGGGTCTGTTCAAGGTCACCGAAGTTGTTCCCAACGATCACATCACGATGGAACGCCGCGACGGTTACACCTGGAGTCCGAACGGCGAGACCACTTCCGACACTCTCGGAGTGCCGAAAACAGTGACGATCAAGATTGTCACCGATCCCAGTACGACGGCGAATCTTGTTCTCACCGGCGGAGTGAATGCCGCAGCGGTCACCGGTTCGGACGAGGAACGAGTCTTGGCCGCGGGTCTGGATTCGAAGACTTACACCACGTTGTCCGGCGAGTTCATCTTCAATCATTTCGCGGCCCTACCCACGGCAGACCGTGCTGTACGGCAGGCCCTCGTGCAGGCAGTAGACCTGGACGACTACACCGAGATCACCACCGGCGGTAAAGGAACCCGCGCACGCGCCCTCGCGGTTTCGGAACCCCTTGCCTGCGACTACAACAGTGTCGAAGGGACGATCCCCGATTTCGACGTCGATGCAGCAAAGAAAACGCTGTCCGACGCAGGTTGGAAGGCGGGTCCCGACGGCATCCTGACGAAGGACGGTCGACCGCTTGCCCTCAACGTGATTTTCAACAACTCACGCGATACGAACTCTGCCGCCGCGGAATACGTGGCAACACAGTGGGAAGGACTGGGCGCGAGAGTGAAACTGACCGGCGGCGACTACAGTTTTGTCATCGCCAACACATTCAGCACCACCGACCTGTCGTCGTGGGACGTTTCCATCGGTTTGACGCTGGGGAGCGATACGCCGAGTATCTTTGCGAAGTACTTCACCGGCCCACCGAAGCCTGAAGGAGTGAACTTCGCTTCCCTCGACAACAAGAAGTACATCGAATTGTCCACTGAGGCTTCGCTTCTTCCCGGTGACGAGTCCTGCAAGGTCTGGGAGGAAAGTGAGCGGGCATTGTTCAAGGACGTCGACCTGCTGCCGGTATCCACGACTCCCGCTCACATGTTCTTCAACGGGGCAACGTCGATCTATCCGCCATCGAGCGGAATCCTTCCGGGCTCGGCGATCCGTGTCCTGAAGTAGGACCCTCGGCAAACGCTCACTTTCGGGTATTGATCATCCGAAGAGCAAACCGAAATACCACCGCAGCACCCGCACCTGCAGCCAGGCCGGCGACGACATCGGCAAGAAGGACACCGACGCCTATGCCCAGGACGGCAGCGGCGGCGACAGCAAGGGCTACGTCAGCACGAGGAGCGGCGATCGCGGCATCCTTTCCCCGAGTATCGAACGAGCACCCATCTCAACGGAGCATGTCACGAAACTGTCGTCCGCAGGTGTATCAACAGCAAAATGTGTGAAACGCGTCGGCCCCGACGGAGTTGGACTCCGCCGGGGCCGGGCTGTGTGTACAGCGCAGTGTGTATTGCGCGCTGGCTCAGTGTGTCGGAACGGATTCCTTCGACGTGGTCGGGGACGTATCGGTGTGCTGGCTACCAATCTCCTTGCGGGAGTTGGAGCTGTTGAACCGAGGGAGGAAACCGGCCAGGACGAGTGCGACGACGGCGGATCCGGCAGCGAGGGCCATGACGACGCGGAAAGCGTTCTCCGACGGCAGCGTTGCCCCACCGATGGACATGGTCATCTGGGCGATGACGACACCCGCGATGGCGCTGGCGAATGATGTACCGAGGGAGCGCATCAGGGTGTTGAAGCTGTTGGCTGCACCGGTCTCGGACGGAGGAACAGCCCCCATGATGAGAGCGGGCATCGCGCCGTAAGCCATACCGGTACCGGCGCCGATGATCACTGCGATCACGATCAGTTCCCAAATCGAGTGCATGGCGAAAATGCCGATGCCGTAACCGATTGCGACGACAACGGCGCCGAGCATGAGCGTCACCTTGGGGCCGTGCGAATTGGTGATACGTGAGGACAGCGGAGAGATCAGCATCATGATGATGCCGGAGGGAGCCATGACCAGACCCGCGGTGAGCATCGAACCGCCTAGGCCGTAACCAGTGACTTCAGGCAACTGGACTACCTGGGGAAAGACCATGCTGGCGGCGAACATCGCGAACCCGAACACGATCGATGCGAGGTTGGTGAAGAGCACCTGGCGGCGGATGGATACGCGTAGATCCACCAGCGGCTTGGGGGTGCGTAGTTCCCACCAAGCCCAGAATCCGAATATCAGGATCGCGGCGCCGAACAGGGAAAGCGTGAGCGTGCTCGTCCAACCCAAGTCGCCACCCTTGGAAATGGCCAGTAGTAGAGCGATGAGGGCGGCTGAGAGCGAGATTGCCCCGCCGAAGTCGAACGTGCCACCTGTGCGAACCGCCGATTCGGGGACCAGGACGACAACAAGAACGGCCGCAAGCGCGCCGAGCACGGCTGACGCCCAGAACAGGACGTGCCAGTCGGCGTACTCGGCGATCAAAGCCGCGATCGGAAGCCCCAGAGCGCCACCGACTCCCAGCGAAGCGCTCATCATCGCAACAGCGCCGGCGAGCTTCTTGGGCGGAAGTACATCGCGCATCACACTGATACCCAGCGGAATGACGCCGGCAGCAAGGCCCTGCAGGATTCGGCCGGCAACGAGGGGGATAACGCTCGAACTGAGGGCTCCGACCACCGAACCGGTGACCAACAGCGCCATGCTGATCAGGAGTAGACGCCGTTTGCCGAACATGTCGCCCAAGCGGCCCATGGTCGGGACGGCGACGGCGGCTGCGAGCAGCGTGGCGGTCACAGCCCACGCGGTATCGGACGCCGGCGCGTTCAGGTACTCGGGCAGATGCGGGATGATCGGGATCACCAGCGTCTGCATGAGCGAGACGACGATGCCGGAAAACGCCAGAACAGCCACCACTGCGGTGGTGGCTGGCGACTTCGTTGTCTGTGGCGGCGTTGTCGGTGGTGGAGAAGTGGTTGACGACATTGCGGTAACTCCATCGGAGGAAGAACGAATAATGGTTTAAGTCAGTTGATTGAACTAAAGTTAAATCAAGTGACTGACTTAACGGAAGGGTGCGCCTCCGATCGTGACGAATATCTCCGGTGCCGAGCAGCTTCGGATGGTCGAGGATGATGGTGCCCATGACTACGAGGACTGAGGACGCGTCGGCCGACGTCGGCGGCGCCGCAAATTCCGCGCGCTCTGCTGCAACCCGAGACCGCATTCTCGCCGTCGCCGAGCAGTTGTTCGCCGAGCACGGTGTCTTCGCGGTTTCGAACCGTCAGGTGAGCGAGGCGGCAGGTCAGGGCAACAATGCTGCCGTCGGATATCACTTCGGGACCAAGACCGATCTGGTCCGCGCGATCGTGAACAAGCATTCCCAGCAGGTCGAGAAGAAGCGTGGCGCACTGCTGTGTGAGATCGAAGGGTCCACAAACGTTCGTGACTGGATTTCGTGTCTGGTTCGGGCGTCGACCGATCACTACGCCGAAATGGGTGGCCCGACTTGGTACGCGCGGTTCAGTGCACAGATTCTCACCGACCCGGTCCTGCGGAAAATCGTCTACGACGAGGTACTGGCCTCGCCCACCCTGCAGGAGACGCTTCGGGGACTCTCTGACTGTCTGGCCGACATGCCGATGAGTGTTCGACGCGCCCGCGCGGACATCGGACGCAATGCGATCGTGCACATGTTCGCCGAACGTGAGCGCACGCTTGCCGAAGAGGGGCCGGACGCGGTCACGTCATGGGAGGACTTCACGACCGACCTCGTCGACGCGCTGGTCGGGCTTTGGACGGCTCCGATCAGCCGCTGACCGGCCGTTTGTCCGCGCTAGCCGCCCGGTCCGGGGCAACCCTGCGCAATGGATCTCGCGTCGGCGGAAGATCCAGGAGCAAGCCGACTCCGGCAAGAATGATGACAAGACCGCCAACGAGCGCGAAGGTAACAGGCTCGTTCAACCACAGCACTCCGATGGCTGATGCCGAAATCGGAACGAGAAGAGTGACGGCCGATGCCGCGACTGGACCCGCCTGACGAATTATCCAGAAGTAGACCAGGTAGCCACCGGCGGTAGCCCCCAGCCCCAGGGCTACCACGGCGATGAGTGGGCCGACGGTTATGGGCCCCGGAGGGGGAGCGACGGCGGACACCGGCACCAAGAGGGCGACCGCGGCAAGTTGCTGGCCGAGGGCCAGCGTCAGGGGTGGAGTGTCCTGGAACGACTTTCGTGCGTAGACACCTCCGACTGCGTACAGCAGCGCCGCGGTCAAAGATGCGCCAATGGCCAGCATTGCGCGACTGTCGATCGTTGACGGAATTCCGCCGACAAGCACCGAGACGCCGACGATGCCGATCGCGACCCCCGAGAGTTTTCGCCAGGTGATCTTTTGTCGAAGCCAGAAAGCGGCGACGAATACGGTGAACATCGGAGTCGTGGCATTCAGGATCGACGCCGTCGACGAGTTGAGGCCGACGATCGCAGTTGCGACAAGTGTCAGGGGCCCAGCGACGTTGAGGGCAGCCAGCAGTAGGAATGCAGGAAACCGATGACCGACCGCGCGCCAGGTCGATCTGCTGGAAGCAGTTATCAGCGCGAGAACCAACGCTGCAACAATGAAGCGGCCGTGCGTCGTGCCGACGGCGCCGAGAGTTGGTGCTGCCACAGCAACCAGGGGGAACGAGCTTCCCCAGAGCATGCCGACCAACAGCAAAGCTCCAACTACGGCGAATCGGCTGCTGCCGATTGCTTTCCAATTCTTCATTGCTCCTCTTCGCCGACGACCTCGCGGACATGGATGGTCGATGCCAGACCTACCCTATACCCCCAGTAGGTATAGGGTTGACTGTGTCATGATGCTGCAGACGAGCGGGGATCCAGCGACGGTAGATTCCCTATCCTGCAACGGTTTATACGGCGAGATGTCAACTGAACGCACCCTCAGGCTCAGTAAAATATACCTATAGGGGGTATACTGGCGGTTGTATCGGGCTCGCTTGCGGGCCACATCCGTCCCGCAAAAGAACAGGAATCCCAATGAGCAGTTGTGGCTGTGGCAACACCCCGAAGTCTGACGCCAAAGGCGATGTCGGCGCTGTCGGTTCGGCGATGCCGACCGGTGGGAAAGACCTACTCACCGCTGGCAGTAGTGAACTCGTCGAATGTCGGGTCATGCCCGGCAGCGTGATCGAGAAGGCGCGTGCCGAAGCGGAAGGCCTGTTCCGTGACTTCGAAGGAAATCGGTACTGGTTCTGCTGCAAGGGATGTGGTCCTCGATTCGACGCAAATCCGAGGAAGTACGCCGACGTGAGTTGAGCGAAAAGTGGTGGTGCAGGCGATGGCTGCACCACCACTTTCGTTGAGGCCCAATCGAGGTTCGGGCAGACCGTCGACATCAGACGGTGCGAGCGCATGCGCACTGGGTTGTCGCCAAGGTGCATTGGCCTCGCGTGGTTTCATACGTCGCCTGTCCGGGCAATTCAGCAACTGTCTCCCGAGGCCAAAGTGCAAATCCTGCAACGGCTCCCACTGCGGCAAGCGCTGCAAGGACGCTCCAGGTGACCGCAAATCCCGCGCTCGAACCAACCCATCCGGCGATCGGATAGGTGACAAGCCAGGCAAGGTGCGACAGGGAGAACTGGGCTGCGAACACCTCCGGTATGCCTGCGGGTTCGACGGAGCGCCGAAGTACTTTTCCGGTCGGAGTGACGATCATGGCCATGCCGGCGCCGACGAGCGCCCACACTGCGGCAGTGAGCATCCACGTGAATACACCGGCCACGGCGAGGGCTGCTGCCGCGCCGGCGCTGACGACCAGGACAACGGAACCTGCTGTCATCACGGTACGTTCAGCGGTTCTGTCGAGAACGCGTGGAAGAAGAAGCGCGGTCACCAACGTGCCGGTGCCTGACGCGGCAAGCATCCACGCCACGTCGGATTGGGTTCCACCGAGCTCGTCGCGGACGTAGTTGACGGTGTTGACCACCACGATCGATCCGGCTGCTGCCACCACGAGATTGAGTGCCATGATGCCGCGCAGTCGCGGCGTGGTCACGAAGATCCGCATCCCCGACGCGATCCGATCCCACGCCTTGCGGTGAGTACTTCGGCGAGCGTTGGGGATTCGGGTGGCCAGCACGAGCAGTGCCGAGACGGCAAAGCCCACGGAGGTGGCGACGAACAACAGGTTGAATGTCATGAAGGACAGAGCGACTGCGGCAAGAACAGGGCTGAGCAGACTTTCCATCGTGTAAGCGACCTGCGATGCCGACAGCGCGCGGGTGAAATCGGCCTCGTCGGTCACGATGTCAGGGATGACCGCTTGGAACGTGGGAGTGAACGCTGCCGACGCAGCTTGGAGAACGCCCACCAGCACGTAGATGTGCCAGATCTCGCTGACGAAGGGCAATGCGATCACGACCGCTGCGCGAATGGCGTCGAGGACAACGAGGAAAGCCCGTCTCGGCAACCGGTCTACGTACGCCGCCGCGAGTGGAGCGATCACGACGTACAGGGACATCTTGATCGTCAGCGCGGTGGCCAGCACGGCTCCGGCGCTCGGTCCGGCGAGTTCGTAGGCGAGTAGACCCAGCGCAACCGTCGCCAACCCGGTGCCGAACAGCGCGATGATCTGGGCGCTGAAGAGCAGGCGATAGTCGCGAATCAAGAACAGACGCAGGCTGTTCCGTTCCGGTGCGGAGTTAGCGATCCGGTTCATTTGGTTTCACTCCCGCGACAAGATTGAAAGCTCCGGTCAGGACATTGAGGGCGACGATTCCGACTACGTCGGCGATCTCGCGATCACCGTAGCCGTGCGCTCGAAGGCTCGTGATGTGTTCGTCTGAAATCGAGGCAGGCTCCCGATAGACGCGAAGCCCGAGGTCGATCATTGCCGCGATGGCGGGATCGGCCGAGGTGCCCGCGCGGGCACGCTCGATCTCGTCCGCCTCGACGCCGTTGGCGTGCGCGGCGGCCACGTGGGCTTCGAGGCAAACAGCGCAACCTTGCTGGACCTGCACAGCGATAGAGATTCGCTCGGTGATCTTGCGGCTCAGTTTCGCTCGCTTCATTGCTCGGCTGAGTTGCAGATAGCCGCCCAGCACAGCGGGCGAATGAGCCATCGCCGCGACCATGTCACCGACCTGTCCGTGACGGTTGACGAGTTCGGCGAGAAGGTCTTTCGATGCACCGACAGCGGTGGTGGGCGTGAGAGAAGCAAGGCGCGACATAACGAGTCCTAAGTGGTTCCGCCGGTGGTGGGTTCGGCTGGTGACAGCCGGCCGAACCCACCACCGGAGTTGGTCAAGAATTGACGGTGGATTGAACGGGTCGAGGATCGTCGACCTTGGTCGACCGCATCACGATCGCGGTGATTGCTGCGCCAACCACTGCGATGGCGGCTGCTCCGAGGAACACGGCGGAGAAACCGTTCGTCAACTCCGTCAGGTCACCGAGTTGATCAGCGCCGAACACTGCTGCGATCGCGGTCATCACCGCGAGGCCGACAGCCGAGCCGACCTGGTAGCTGACGTTGACGATGCCGGAAGCCAATCCGCCCTCTTCCGGGCGCGCAGCCGAAATCGCCGTACCGAGTGAGGGAATGAACGCCAGCGTCATACCTGCCGCAGCCACGAGCGATGCCGGCAGTACGTCGACCCAGAAGTTGCCGGTGGGCCGGATCAACGACATCCAACCCAAACCGATTCCCAGTACCAGCAATCCGGTCACGATCATCGCTTTTGCACCGAAGCGTGCCATGGCCCGTGGTGCCACGACGACCATGCCGAGCATGACGAAGATCGTCATCGGCAGCAGCGCCGCACCGGCCGGGAAGGCGCTGTATCCGAGCACTTGCTGCAGGTACAGGTTCAGGAAGAACCACATCGGTATCCAGGCAGCGCCGAGGACGAGCTGAGCGATGTTCGCGGCACCGAGGTTGGGCGCCTTGAAGATTCCCAGACGCACCAGAGGTTCCCGACGCTTGGACTGGATCAACACGAATGCACCCAACAGAGCGGCCGAAACGGCGAGCGCCAGCCACGTCTGCCCGGATCCCCATCCGACATCAGGTGCTCTGACGATGCCGAAGACTCCGACAGCAAGACCTGCGGTGACAGCGAGTGCGCCGAGGAAGTCGATCGACCCGGTACGTGCCGGTGCGTTCGGCATCAGGAGGGGAGTAGCGATCAGCGCGATGACAGCGATGGGAATGTTGAGGTAAAACACCCAAGGCCAGCTGGTGTATTCGGTGATGACGCCGCCGAGGAACACGCCGGCCGTACCGCCGGCCGGGGCGGCAGCGCCGTAGATGGACAGCGCCTTGGTCATCTCTTTCTGCGTGCTGCCGAACAGCATCATCAGCAAGGTGAGCGCCGACGGCGCGATGAGTGCGGCACCGGCACCCTGAACTGCGCGGCCCGCAAGTTCGACGGCGACGTTACCGGCGGCACCGGCGACAACGGAACCGATCAGCAGGATCAGCCAACCAGCGGAGAACACTCTGCGGGCGCCGAACAGGTCGGACAGGCGGCCGCCGAGGAGGAGTAGCCCGCCGAACGCGATGACGTACGCATTGAAGACCCAGGTCAGGCCTTCTTGGGAAAAGCCGAGATCGCTCTGCATCTGGGGGAGAGCGACGCCGATGATGGAGGTGTCCATGATGACCATGAACTGAGCGGCGGCGATCAACGCCAACGCCCACCACTTACGGGTGGATTTCGGTTGTGTGGACATTCTGAGTTCCTTACCTGTACGGGGTATAGGTGATGCTTGTGTGGTCAAGGGGTGTCGTAAGCGGGCCTGGGTGACATCGGCGCAGCGCTTCGTTGGGGTGCACGGGGAAATGCTGCTCTTGGAACTCATTCGGCCGGCGCTCTGTGTAGATGCGCATCGGATCTCCTTCGAGTGAATTCAGGGTGTTCGAGTAGTTCGTTGCATACCCTAGGGGGGTATGGTACAAATTGCAACAGGTTCGATGTCAAGGAGTGCAGAACCTGACGCAGACGGCAACGAAAGTGCTGCCGACCCAAACTTTGGAGGGCAAGATGTTCAGCGACAACGGCTACACACTGGAATTGGCAACGTCGGAGGCGGCCGTCGGCAGCCATGTCCCCTTGCAGTTCCGGATCCTGGATCCGGTTGGAACTCCGTTGACCCGGTACACGGACACCCACGACAAGCAGTTGCATCTGATCGTGGTCGGTCTGGACCTGACCGGATTCCAGCACGTGCATCCCGAATTGGACGAGAACGGAAACTGGCATGTGTCAGTCGATTTCGATCATGCGGGAGACTATCGAGTATTCGCTGATTTCACTCCGGACGGCGGTGACGGAATCACGCTCAGTGCGGATGTGCGCGTCGCCGGATCCTATGATCCTCGGCCGTTGCCCGCCGCTACTGCCGCCACGACGGTCGACGGCTACGCAGTCTCTCTCGAAGGCGCGGCCCACGCAGGGCAGACATCGAAGCTCACACTCTCGGTCAGTCGTGACGGAATCCCGGTCACAGACTTGCAGCCCTACCTTGCCGCATACGGGCATCTGGTCGCGTTGCGTGCCTCCGACCTCGCCTATCTCCATGTCCATCCGGACGGCTACCCCGGTGACGGTCTCACGCCGGCCGGACCGGCAATCACCTTCTACGCCAACATGCCGAGCGCCGAGGATTACCGGTTGTTTTTGGACTTCAAGCACGGCGGAGTGGTGCGTACGGCGGAATTCACGCTGACGGCCGACAAAGCGACCACGCCTGGGGCCGAACACTCGAGCCACGCGCACCACGGGCACTGAAACCGAATGCGTTTCGCAGCAACGGGAAAACGGGCATGGGCAATCGCCATGCATCCATCTGTTCGTGCAGTAGCGAAATGCGTGGCGATGTGCGCAGTGATTGCTCTGCAAGACAACGGAAGTCGAAGAGTCGCCGCACATCGCCCCGGTAACGAGAATTGTTGCGAAGTCACGCGTTGACGAACAGGAGGACATCGAATGTCGGAAGCGACAGAAGTGGGCAACGCTCCAAGCAGTGCCCCAAACAGTGTCCAAGGCAATGATACGACCGGCGATGTGTGCTGCACGGGAGATTCGCACGGCTACATCACCGCCAAGGGCGACTACCTGGCGCGTCTGCGTCGCATTGAAGGTCAAGCTCGCGGCCTGCAGCGCATGGTCGACGAGGACAAGTACTGTATCGACATCCTGACGCAGGTGTCGGCGATGACCAAGGGCCTCCAGGCGGTGGCCATGGGCCTGCTCGAGGACCACATCGGCCACTGCGTCGTCAAAGCCGCTGTTGCCGGTGGGCCCGAGGCGGACGCGAAGATCAAAGAAGCAAACGACGCGATTGCGCGATTGGTCCGCTCATAGAATTGTGATGAACATTGATACCTTGGTGCGCATGTTCAGTATCGAGATCCGTCGTACATTCGCTGTGAGGCAGGGGCTTCCGGCACCGGTGCGGGACGCGAAGAACTTGCCGCCGCTGATGCCTGCCGAGGGATTTCGCGTGACGATGCGAGTGGCGTTCTCGTTCGAGGACGACCAACTCGGAGAACGTGGATGGTTTGTCGACACGGACGCTCTGGACGAGTCCGTCGATCGATGTGCCGAGCAATTGGCGAGCGGTGCCTGGCCGGAGATTTTCGATTTCCGTCCGTCATTCGAGAATGTCGCGAAGTGGGCTTTCAGTGAACTTGCGTCCAGCATTCCTCAGCTGACCTACGTCGAACTCGACAACGAGACGATCGGTGTGGCAACAAGATACGTCAGATCACAATGATCTGACGTATCTCGTTGACGCACCGCCTTCGGTCGACCGGCCTACTGGTAGAGGCGCAACGCAGAACCGATGAAGGTCTTACCGAATGCGAGTCCGGCCTTGTTGAAGTAGAAGCTCAAGACCGTATCTGCAAACGGGACTGCGGACACCGTTTTGGTGATCTGTGACTCGGCGTCTGCCCACTCCGCGCACGCTTCTTCGCCGGTCAAGCCGGATGCCTTGGCAACGGCTGCTTCGTAGGCGGGGTTGTTGATCGAAGAGAAGTTCTTACCTGCTGCCGGAGCAGGACCGGAGAAGAACGGGACGAACCCGCTGGGAACCGAATTGTTGATCTGGATCCACGCGATGTCCCACTGGTTGTTGTCCTTGCCACTGAGCATGACGTCGACAACCTTGGTCTGGTCGGCTCCTGTCACCTCGACGGTCGCACCGAGGTCGGACCATGCCGACTGGGTGAGCTCGGCTGCCGCGCTGCGCGCATCTTCGCCGGCAGCGTAGAAGAGGCGGAGGGTCAGCGGCTTTCCGTCCTTGCTTCGTTTGCCGTCGGAGCCGGCGACCCAACCTGCAGCGTCCAGTGTTGCCTCAGCTGCGCTGAGGTCGAAGTCCGGAATGTTGCCTGCGACAGAGTCGTACACACAGGCTCGGGGCTCGACGGAGACAAGACTTGTTGCACGGGTGCCCTGGCCGCCAGTGATGACTTCAGCGAGATCGTCGAGATTGACAGCCTGGACGAGAGCTTTTCGAACGGCGGGATCACTGGTCGGATTGTCCGCAATCTGATTGAAGTACATCTGACCGGCGGGAAGTGGGCGCTGGACCGAGTCGAAATTGGCGGCATCGATGCGATCCTTGTCCGGACCGGCGATCGGAGATGCGCTCAGTTCGCCTGAGAGAAGCTGGTTTGCTGCGGTGCTGACATTGGGTGCCATGACAGCTATGACTGTCTTGGGGACACCCGGTGTGTCGGAGGTGGTGTCGTCGGGCCCCCAGCTGTAACCGTCACGACGCTCGAACGTGTAGTGGTCATTGGCCGAGACTTCGGTGACTTCGAACATGCCGGAGCCCAGCGACTTGTTGTTCGAGGCGGTCGGATCTTCGAGTCCGGCATCGCACATGATCGGGAGGCGACTGATGGTGAGGAGGAGGAACGGGGTCGGCGCCGGAGTGGTTACCGTGATGGTGCGGGTGGCGAGATCGGCAGTGGCCGAAGCGCCGATGGGAACTGTGGTGCCGCGTTGTTGTGAACCCTTGGCTGGATCGGCTACGAAGTTGATGTTGTTCGCGACGGTCTGTGCAGTCAGCGTCGACCCGTCGGTACAGGTCACGCCTTCACGAATGGTGAAGGACGCGGAGGTCGGCGTTTCTTCCCACTTCTCGGCCAACCATGGTTTGAATTCACTGGTTTCAGGATCCTGGTAGACCAAGGAGTCGTACGCCAGCTTCGAAATTTCCGCGGTTGCCGCAGAGCCGGACATGATCGGGTTGAGTGCACCCGGATCGCCTTGCAACGCGTACCGGAAGGTTCCGTCAGTCAGAGGCTCACCGCCGCCGGAGCCCGAGGACGTGCCTCCCGAGCTGCAAGCCGACAATACGAGCGCGAGCCCCGCGGTCGCGGCAAGCGTCGAATAGGAGCGGTGTTTCATTGTGCCTCCGTGAAGGAGCCGGGGCCCGGGAGTGAATCGTGAGGGCGCAGTCGAGTGTGACCGCTAAATCTTGGCGTAGGACGTGACGGGCATCTCGGTCGATCCTCACGAAAATCGGGCGGATTTTTGTTCGATTTCACGAAGGTTGGAGTTCTGGTTCAGTTCACGGGGAGTCGAGGTCACTTCGTCGTGGCCACCCGGTCTCCGTGAGCACGGTTGCTGGAACTGACCTCAACGGGGAGGTGGGGCCGAGACCGTGGAGGTCTGCGTCGTCGTCGATTTCGGACCAGAATTCGTCCGCCGAAACATCAAGGCCGAGAACGATCCACGGCGGTCCGGCTTCTTGGAACGCGTACGAGACGGTTCCGGTACGCGGAATTGTCGTATCGAACAGTCGGTCTCCGACGGGATAGCCCTGCTGCTCGCCGACCAAAGTCAAGGTAGTCGGTTCGAAGGATGCATCGCGCAGAATCTTCTCGACTGCGCGGTCGAAGCTCTGCTGGACGCTGAACTCTTCGTCCGAGTTCGAACCGGTGAACTCGGGGAAATGCGCACAACACAAAACGTATGGGCCTGCTGAGTTGCAGTAGAGACGAAACACGGGAAATCCACCGGCCACGACGTGACGTTAGCAGGGCGTCGAAATGGAGAAGTTGCTGTTTCAGCAAAGATGGTTGCGTGAGTTGTGGAAGGTCGTTCATCCTGGGTGCATGAGCCACGAACACCACAATCACCACGAAAACTCCGATACCACCGAGAATCCGTACGCCAAGGCGGACGCACAGTTCTGGAACTCGCTGTACGAGGAACGCCCCGCGCGCTGGAGCGGAAATCCCAACCCACAGTTGATTGCCGAAGCCTCCGACCTGGAACCGGGCACGGCACTCGACGTCGGTTGCGGCGAAGGTGCCGACGCTTTGTGGTTGGCGCGTCGCGGGTGGAAGGTCACCGGCACCGACATCTCGTCGGTTGCGCTCGGCCGCGCCCAGGCTCATGTCGAGGGCGAGGGCGTCGACATCGAATGGCTGGAAGCCGACCTGACGAAGTGGGATCCGCAGGGGCGCTCGTTCGATCTGGTGTCCGCGCAGTACTTCCACATGCTCGAACCCGCGCGCGGGGAATTGTTCCGTGCTCTCGGAGATCTGGTCGCGCCCGGCGGGCATTTGCTGATCGTGGGCCACTCACCTCACGAGTCGCCGACCGAGCACCATCGGGCCATGCTCCATACACCCGAATACGTGGAGTCGCTGTTCACCGATGGTTGGAAGGTGTTGGTCTCGGAGTCGCGGGAACGTGATCTTCCCGCGAACCCCGAGATGCATCACACGACGGATACCGTTGTGCTGCTTCAGCGATTGAGTGCGAGTACCGACAGCAACTCGTAAGCGACGTGAGCCGCTGCGATACCGGTGATCTCGGCGTGGTCGTACGCCGGCGCTACCTCGACGATGTCGGCGCCGACCACGTTGAGTCCCACCAACCCACGCAGTGTGTTCAACAATTCGCGAGAGGTCATGCCGCCCGCTTCGGGTGTTCCGGTGCCCGGAGCGTGGGCGGGATCGAGTACGTCGATGTCGACGGAGACGTACACCGGGCCACCGTCGAGGCGCTTACGCATGCGCTCGACGATGCTGGCGACACCGTCGACCTCGTAGTCGTCACTGCGGATCACCTGGAAGCCGAGGACGCGGTCGTCTTCGAGGTCCTTCTCGCTGTAGAGCGGTCCACGGATGCCGATGTGCTGCGAACGCTCCATGTCGATCAGGCCCTCTTCGCTGGCGCGGCGGAAGGGGGTGCCGTGGGTGAAAGGCTGACCGAAGTAGGTGTCCCAGGTGTCGAGATGAGCGTCGAAGTGCAGGACGGCGATCGGGCCGTGATCGCGGGCCAGTGAACGCAGGATCGGCAGTGCGATGGTGTGATCGCCGCCGAGCGTGAGCACGGAGGAACCGTCGGCGCGCAGGTCGGTGACGGCGGACTGAACCGTCGTGAGAGCTTCCTGGATGTCGAAGGGGTTGACGCCGATGTCGCCGAAATCGGCTACCTGCTGGTTGGCGAAGGGCGAGACCTTCAGCGCTGGGTTGTACGGACGCAGCAGCTTCGACGCAGCGCGGATGTGCCCCGGACCGAACCGGGCACCGGGGCGGTAGCTGACACCCGAATCGAAGGGGATGCCGAGGATTGTCACGTCGGCGCGCGAGACCTCCTCCAGGCGCGGGAGACGCGCAAAGGTGGTCGGCTCGGCGTAGCGGGGGACGCGCGTGGCGTCGACGGGTCCGATGAACGATCCGGGGTTGTTGGTAGCCATGTGCAGAGGTCCCTGCTCTCGATTCGGCGCACACCGGGCGCCCTTCAGTGATGTAGCTCTCTGAGCAAGTATGGTTTCTTCAAGAGGCTCGGTTGTCAACCCCTGTTTCCTGAAAGGGACACGGCGGTCGTGAAGGAGTGGGTTCAGTGGCCAAGGCGAAGGAAGCGGTCGAGCCGGTCGGACCGCGCATCGGGGCGAGGCTCAAGGCGGCACGTCAATCGAAGCGGTTGACCCTCGACGACCTGGCCGAGGCCTGTGGTGTGACCAAGGGGTATCTCTCGAAACTCGAGCGCGATCACGTCAACGCGTCGGTGGCGACCCTGATCAAGGTGTGCGCGGTGCTCGAGATCCCTGTCGGATCCCTGTTCGAGAATGCGTCCGCCGGTGAAGTAGTCCGCGCCGACGCCATGCCGCAAATCAGCTTCGGTGGCGAAAAGATGACGGAGTACCTGCTCACGCCTACCAACGAGCGTCGAATCCAGGTGCTGCTCGGCGAGCTGGAACCAGGCGGCGGAAGTGGTCGGGAGTTCTACAGTCTGCCGATCGACGTGAACTTCGTGCACGTGCTCGAGGGCGGCTTGCGGGTCTCGTTCGAGGGCGGTCGGACGGATCCGAACGGTGAGGCCGTCGATGCCGAAGACGTCGTACTTGCGGCGGGCGATTCCTTCACATTCACGCCGACGCACAACCATAGTTTTCAGGCCGAAGGCTCGGTTCTGGCGAAGGTTCTGTGGGTCTTGAATCCGGCATTGCCGGAAGGGCCCCGCGCGTCGTCTTCGTGAGACTCGAATCCGTGAATGTTGATTCTTGGGAAACAAGAGTTGACATGATTGGCGGCACCCGTCACGCTGGTAGTTGTCCCCGTCACATACACCGTCGAAAATTGGCGTCACGGAACTCCTGAAGGAGCGCACCATGCATGTCGATTCAGTTCGAGTTGGCCTGTTCCAGGGTCCGCTCACCACCCCGGACACCTTTGCGTCGGTGGAGTTCAACCTCGCTGCAATCGACACTGCTGCCCGCGAGGCTGCAGCATCCGGTGCGAAGATCCTGCTGACGCCGGAGATGTCCGCAACCGGCTACGACATCGGCGAACTGGTGTCGCTACGCGCGGAACCGGCCGACGGCCCCATCTTCGATTCCGTCGCCGCGATTGCTCGAAGCGCCGGCATCGCAGTCGTCTACGGCTACCCCGAACTCGACGGGGGAGATGTCTACAACAGTGTGCAGGTGGTGGACCGCGATGGCTCTTCGCTTGCGCACTACCGCAAGACACACCTGTTCGGCACGCTCGACCGCGAACATTTCCGGCCAGGTGAGACCCTGGTGGTCGGGTTCGATTTCGAGGGCATCCGCTGCGGATTGTTGATCTGCTACGACGTGGAATTTCCGGAAGCGGTTCGGGCCCATGCCGACTCCGGTACCGAATGGCTCATCGTGCCGACAGGGTTGATGACTCCGTACGAACACATTGCGCAGCAAGTGGTTCCGGCCCGCGCATACGAGAGTCAGATGTTTGTCACCTACGTCAATCGCTGCGGCGCCGAAACCGAGCTGACCTACTGCGGTCTCTCGTGCGCCATCGCGCCCGACGGTGCCGAGTTGGCGAGGGCCGGCGGCGACCAGGAATTGCTCTTCGCGGACATCGCCGCCGCCACCGTCGCGCAATCGCGCACTCTCAATACACATCTCGACGATCGACGCCTCGATCTGTATCCAGACCTTCCTGTCACGACTGTCTCCAAGGAGAACCGTAGATGACCATCCCAGTAGCTCCGGACAGTTCCTCGGAACCCGGCAAGCAGCCGCCCCTCACGATGTTCGGACCGGATTTTCCGTTCCCGTACGACGACTACGTTTCCAGTCCGGCGGGACTCGGCTCGGTGCCCGACCTGGCACTGGGTACCGAGGTTGCCGTGATCGGTGGCGGACTCTCCGGCATGATCGCGGCCTACGAGTTGCTCAAGATCGGTCTCAAACCGATTGTCTACGAAGCCGATCAGATCGGCGGCCGGATGCGGTCGGTCGAGTTCGACGGGCACCCCGGGGTTGTCGCCGAGATGGGCGCAATGCGTTTCCCACCGTCGTCGACGACGTTGTTCCATTACCTGAACGAACTGGGTCTGCAGACCGAAGAGTTCCCCAATCCCCTTGCCGAGGTCACACCGAGCACGGTCATCGATCTCAAGGGTGAGAGCCACTACGCGCACACTCTCGAGGATCTGCCGCCGATCTACACCGAGGTGGCGCAGGCCTGGCAGCGCACTCTCGAAGAGCATGCCGATCTGATTCCGTTGCAGCAGGCCATTCGTGACCGCGACACCGCAGAAATCAAGCGGATCTGGAACGACCTCGTGGTGCGCTACGACGACCAGACGTTCTACGGATTCCTCGCCGCGTCGAAGCACTTCAAGTCCTTCCACATGCGGGAAGTGTTCGGACAGGTCGGATTCGGTACGGGCGGTTGGGATACCGACTACCCCAATTCGATCCTCGAAATCCTTCGTGTGGTCATCACGGCCGCCGACGACGACCACCGCGGCATCGTCGGTGGATCGCAGCAGCTGCCGATGCGGTTGTGGAACCGCGCCCCGGCGCACATGGCGCATTGGCCTGCCGGTACTACGGTCGCTTCGCTCAACGACGGTGAGACGCGTCCCCGCGTCACCGAACTCCGGCGTACCGAGCCCGGCAACATCACGGTCACCGACTCCGAAGGTTTCATTCGCACGTATGCGAGTGCCGTTGTGACAGTGCAGAGTTGGATGCTGTTGAACAATATCAGGTGTGACGACGATCTGTTCCCGATCGACCACTGGACTGCGATCGAGCGAACTCACTACATGGGTTCGACCAAGGTGTTCGTTCTCGTCGACCGCCCGTTCTGGAAGGACAAGGACCCCGTGACCGGCCGTGATTCGGTGTCGATGACACTGACCGACCGTATGAGTCGCGGCACCTACCTGCTGGATCAAGGCGAGGGCAAGCCAGGCCTGATCTGCTTGTCGTACACCTGGTCGGACGATTCGCTGAAGCTGCTGGCGCTCGACGCCACCGAGCGCATGAACATCATGCTGCGCTCTCTCGAAGAGATCTACCCCGGCGTTGACTTCCGCAGCCACATCATCTCGAGCCCGGTGACGCTGTCGTGGGAAACCGAGCGCGACTTCATGGGCGCATTCAAGGCGAACCTTCCGGGGCACTACCGCTACCAGGAGCGCCTGTTCTCCCACTTCGTGCAGAATGATCTCGAACCGCGTCATCGGGGAATCTTCCTCGCCGGTGACGACGTGTCGTGGACCGCCGGCTGGGCTGAGGGCGCGATCCAGACCGCGATCAACGCGGTATGGGGCGTCGTCAACCATCTCGGCGGCGCTGCGCCTGCCGAGAATCCCGGACCCGGCGACGTGTTCGAGGAGCTCGCTCCGATCAGGTTGGGCGACTGAGCTCACCGCAACTGCCGAAATGTCGTGCCCGATGGGGGTTGGTACTCCTATCGGGCACGACCTCTTTCCGGTGATCCACGCAACACTGGAAAGTGTTCGGATCCAATAATTTCCAGGAGGGTGTTCAATGGCGAGCACATCATCGGCGACCAAGACCGCAGCTGCAGAATCGAGATCGGCAGGCGGTGATCGATCCGGTGACCCGGCGCTCGAACTGGTCGCCGAATTGGCCGCAGCGGGCCAGCGACTCGTCTTCCGTCAGGGTGACAACCTGAACAGTGACGATCTGACCTGCGTGGTGCTGTGGCCGTCCGGAGAGCCCTCCCTCTCCGATCTGTGCGAGAACTTCGAGTCTCTCGGACTCCGAGTTTCGACGCACCGCCCGCTTCCGACCGTTCTGGGTTCTGCGCATTACTTCACCTTCGAGCCGAGCACCTTCGACGGCAGTGCGCTGGAGAAGATGGCGGACGCCTTCGAAGCCGTCATCGCCGGACAGACCCGGATGGATGCGTTCTCCAGTCTGATCGGACGAGCAGACATCACCTGGCGCGATGCAGAGTTGCTGCGCGCTGCGTGCCGTTTCCTCGCTCAGGCTCGTATCGGTTTGTCCGAGAGCTACATCGTCGGAGTGTTGGCAGCGAAGCCACTCTTCGTACGGCAGGCAATCGAACTTTTCACCGCGCGTTTCGACCCCGCCGTGGCGGGTGTGCGTGAGACAGCTGTGGCTACCGCAACGGCAGCTATCGACGAATCAGTCGACGGTGCAGACACTCTCGACGAGGATCGCGTCTTGCGCGGCGTGCGTTCGTTCCTGCAGGCGACTCTGCGCACCAACTGGTACCTGCGCGGTGAGAGCGGCGAACCGCTGCCGTACGCGTCGTTCAAGATCGACTCGCAGTTGCTCTCCACTCCGCAGAAGACCGTTCCCTTCCGCGAGATCTACGTCAGCGCACCCAATGTCGAAGGCGTGCATCTGCGTAGTTCCTCCGTCGCCCGTGGTGGCCTGCGTTGGTCGGATCGATACGAGGACTTCCGCACCGAGGCTCTGAGTCTCATGAAGACCCAGAGCGTGAAGAATTCGCCGATCGTTCCTTCGGGAGCCAAGGGCGCGTTCGTGGTTCGGGGCACGTCGTCACCAACCCCCGCGCAGGTGCAGGAGTCTTACAGCACCTTCATTCGCGGCTTGCTGGACGTGGTGGACAACATCGTCGACGGCGCTGCGGTACACCCGGCAGAAGTAATCGAGTACGACGGTGAAGACTCCTATCTCGTCGTGGCAGCAGACAAGGGGACCGCGCGGTTCTCGGACGTCGCGAACGGCATCGCTGTCGAGCGTGGTTTCTGGCTCGGCGACGCCTTTGCTTCCGGCGGTTCGGCCGGATACGACCACAAGGCGATGGGCATCACCGCTCGCGGCGCCTGGGTAGCGGTTCGACGGCACTTCGCCGAGCGCGACCTCGATGTCGACACCGATCCGTTCACCGTCGCGGGTATCGGGGACATGTCCGGCGACGTGTTCGGCAACGGAATGTTGCTCTCGCACAAGATCCGTCTGGTCGCGGCATTCGATCACCGCCACATCTTCATCGACCCGAACCCCGACACCGAGACGAGCTTTGCCGAACGCGCTCGCCTCTTCACCGTGCCGCGCTCGTCCTGGGACGACTTCGATCGCACCGTGATGTCGCCGGGCGGTGGCGTCTGGCCGCGGAGCGCGAAGTCGATCCGCCTTCCGCTCGAGGCGCGTGCGGCCCTCGGAATCACCGAGGAGAACTTGACCCCGCAGGAACTGATCCGAGCGATCCTGTGTGCTCCGGTGGACCTGTTGTGGAACGGCGGCGTCGGTACCTACGTGAAAGCGTCGACCGAAAGCAACGTCGACGCGGCCGATCCGTCCAACGACGCAGTTCGCGTCAGCGCTGACGAGTTGCGTGCAACCGTGGTGGGTGAGGGCGGCAACCTGGGTTTCACCCAGCGTGCCCGCATCGAATATGCCGCTGGCGGAGGACGAATCAACGCCGACTTCATCGACAACGCGGCAGGCGTGGCTACCTCGGACCGTGAGGTCAACATCAAGATCGCACTCGCAGAGTTGGAAGCGACCTCGCGCAATGAACTACTCGCGGCGGCCCAGGACGAGGTGGCCGCATCGGTGCTCGAGGCCAGTGAAGATCAGACCCTCGCGATCAGCCTGGCCGAGCACCGCGCACCGGCCCTGCTCGATCAGCACGAGCGGTTGATCGAGAACCTCGTCTCGGCGGGCGCCATGAAGCGACTGGAAGAATCTCTGCCCGACTCCAAGGCGCTGGCGGTCAGGGCGCGTGCCGGGCAGGGTCTCCTGCGGCCGGAACTTGCTGTGCTGGTGGCGCAGTCGAAGAACGTACTGACGGCGGAATTGGGGGCGTCGACCGTCCCGGACAATCAGATCTTCGCCGATCGTCTCCCGCAGTACTTCCCGCTCTCCGTCGTCGAGGCAGCACCGGACGCGGTCCGCGCACATCGGTTGGGCCGCGACATCATCATCACCTCGGTTGTCGACGAACTGGTCAACCGCGTCGGCCCCGGCGTGCTGTTCCGGCTCGAGGAACACCTCGGAGTCCACAGTCCGGAAGCGGCTCTGGCCTACGCAGTAGTCAGCGAAGTGCTCGGCACCGAGGAACTTCGGCGCGAGATCTTGAACTCGGAGCTGCGCGCCACCGAGCAGTTGCAGGCTCTCGATCGCTTGCAGCAGTTGTTGGAATCCGAGATGAGCTGGGTGTTGCGTCGTCCGGGAGCAGCCGGCCGGTTCACCGTGAACCCGCGCGCCGACATCGATCGGTGGGCAGCCCCGGTGCGGGAACTCACCGACGGTTTGCCGGCCAGCGAGCGCATCGAGGCGTCTTTCGGAGCACTCGCCCTGGCAGACATTGCACTGCAGGAGAATACGACGGCCGCGGCCGCAGCCGCGATCTATCGGGAACTCTCCGACGCTCTCGATCTGGGCGATGTTCTCGGCGGCGTCGACGTCGCCGTCGGTGCCTCGCATTGGGAGGTCATGGGCAGCGCTGCCGTCCATGCCAGGTTGACGGCGCGTTTCGCGGACCTCGTGTCCGGTGCGCTCGGTGAAGGTATTCCGGAGGTCGTCGAGTTGTGGACCGCCGCCAATCCGCAAGCGGTGCGCCGGTTCACGGCTTTGATGTCGAGCGTGAGCCGCAGCGGAGCGCTGGACACCGCCCGTCTCTGCACGGTCGACGCCGAACTCGAACTACTCGTCCGCGGTGCGTCGAGCTTCGCTTCGGTACACGCCGCGGAGGGTTCAGCGGCCCTCCCAGGCGAGTAGCGATAGCAGCAGTTCGGCTCTGACCCTGGCCTGTCCGAGGTCGCATTGCAGCAGTTCCTCGATGCGTGCGATGCGACCTCGGAGGGTGTGCCGATGAACACCGAGTTCGGCTGCGGCCGATTCCCATTGGCCGTTTGCCTCGAGATAGGCGCGCAAAGACGCGGCCAGTGCGGTTCCGTGTGCCTGGTCGTGTTCGGTCAGCACCGGGATGGTGTCCGCAGCCATTGCGATCAGTGCCTCACGGGCAGGCTCGGATGCCAGAATCGTCGAACCACTCAGAGCGTCGAACTCGAGAATGCGGGCAGTGGCCGTCGTGAGATTGGCCGCGGCGCGGGCCTGGACGAGTGCGCGCGGTGCGTCCAGAAGACGGTGAGGGGTGCTGATTCCGGCACGCACGGCTTTCGCTTCGGTGGGGGAGAGCTGCGCCAGTAGTGTTTTGGCGGTGTCGATTGTGTCGGTTCCGCGGAGGAGGACGGTCAGCGAACCGTCCTCGGATTGCGCGAACAACGGCCGGCCTGCTCGCGCGAGAGCGTTGTCGAGTTCGCGAAGAACTGGGCCGAGTCCGGATCCGCGAACGTGGACGACACGAATGTTGCCGTGCGTGTCGCTTGCCTCGTCCAAGTACGACGGCACACCGTCCTCGGGGATTCGGCCGTCGAGTAAGAGCCCGAAAGCCATGGCGTTGAGTCGAGTTCGCTCGGCCCGTAGTCGAACCGGTTTCTCGAGTTCGAGAGTGAGCAGCGAGACCGCATGCCCGAGCAACACTCTGTCGATATTGCTCAGGGGCCCGGCGCCCGCCATGGCGAGGTAGCCGTGCCAACTGTCGGTGACGCCGACGGGGGACAGTGTCAGCGTCCGTTCGGGTGTGCTCTGCGAGATCGACGCCGGAGCGTTGGGATCGCGGGTGGTGGCCGCGACCGCGCGAACCTCGGTGATCAACGACTTCTGGTTTGCCGGATGCACCGCGGTGATCCGATCACCGACAAACGCCACCGAAGTTTTTGTGGCCGTGGCTAGTTCACGCACGATGGCAGACACGCCACCGCGCAGTGCAACGCGGGTGATGCGCGTCTGTACTTCTGCCGCGCGGAGTACCGATTCGTACTCCTGCTGGCTCAGACGGGTCATCACCGCGCGCGTGACTGCCGCGAACGGGGTCGTGAACGGCACTTCCAGCAGGGGGAGTCCGCGGCTGCGGGCGGCGGCAATCAGGTCTGTGGGCACACTCTCGTGGGAAAGGCCGGTCCCGAAACCCAGAGCCGATACTTCTGCGGCGGCCAGACGGTCGATGTACTCGCTGTAGTCGGTGGCGTCCGCGCCCACCAGTGCCAGCCCGGTGGTGAGCACCAATTCGCCGCCGGAAAGCCACGGGGTGGGGTCCGTCAGCTCTGTGGCCTGCGCAAACGTGACGGGGTGGGTGGCAGCTGCTCGGTCGGTGAGCAGAGCCAGCGAGAGGTGTTTCTGGCGCAAGAGCCACGAGATCGGAACCGTCACCTGATCAAGGCTAGCTGTCGTTGCCGATATGGAGTAGCCCTGGAGCTCCGGGTGTCCATTTCGGCAGTGCTTGCGATGCTTCGCGCGTCGCATACTCGAATGCAATACACAACCGAGAGGGTGGTCACATGAGTGCAATCGAATACCGGCTTCCGCAGGAGCGTCGCATCGTCACGGAGTTCCCGGGCCCGCGCTCGGCTGCGCTCGCCGAACGCCGTAAGAAGGTCGTCGGCGCCGGCGTCGCATCCACCCTCCCGGTCTACGTCGCCGACGCAGACGGCGGAGTCATCGTCGACGTCGACGGCAACTCGCTGATCGACCTCGGTGCCGGTATCGCGGTGACCAGCGTCGGCGCCTCCAACCCGGCCGTCGTGTCCGCAGTTCAGGATCAGGTCGCGCACTTCACTCACACCTGTTTCATGGTCGCTCCGTACGAGGGCTACGTCGAGGTCGCCGAGCGTCTCGCCGAGCTCACCCCCGGTGACCACGAGAAGCGTTCCGTGCTGTTCAACTCCGGCGCAGAAGCCGTCGAGAACGCCGTCAAGATCGCCCGTCACGCAACCGGTCGCGACGCAGTCGTCGTCTTCGACCACGCGTACCACGGCCGCACCAACCTCACGATGGCACTGACCTCGAAGTCCATGCCGTACAAGAGCGGCTTCGGTCCGTTCGCCCCCGAGGTCTACCGCGTCCCGATGTCCTACCCGTACCGCGAGGGCCTCAATGTCGACGGCTCCAAGATCACCGGTGAGCAGGCCGCACAGCGCGCCATCACGATGATCGAGAAGCAGGTCGGCGCTGCCAACACGGCCGCCATCCTCATCGAGCCCATTCAGGGTGAGGGCGGATTCATCGTTCCCGCAGAAGGATTCCTCCCGACGCTCGTCGCGTGGGCCAAGGAGAACGGCGTCGTCTTCATCGCCGACGAGGTTCAGGCAGGCTTCGCTCGTACCGGCGCCTGGTTCGCCAGCGATCACGAGGGGATCGTCCCCGACCTGGTCACGCTCGCCAAGGGCATCGCAGGCGGCATGCCGCTCGCCGCTGTCACGGGCCGCGCCGAGCTCATCGACGCTGTCCACCCCGGCGGCCTCGGTGGCACCTACGGCGGTAACCCCGTCGCCTGCGCCGCTGCATTGGCGTCCATCGACCAGATGCGTGAGCTCGACCTCTGTGGCCGCGCACGCACCATCGAGTCGACCGTCGTCGGCCGAATGAACGCACTGGCAAAGGAACTCGACGTCATCGGTGACGTTCGCGGTCGCGGCGCGATGCTCGCCATCGAGCTGGTCAAGCCCGGTGGGCAGGAGCCGGACGCAGACATCACCAAGAAGATCGCCGCCGAATGCCTCGCTGCCGGCGTCGTGATCCTCACCTGCGGTACCTACGGCAACGTCATCCGTCTGCTCCCGCCGCTGGTCATCTCCGAAGAGCTGCTCGACGACGCGTTGACCGTCCTCGAGACCGCTATCCGCACTGCAGCACAGGGGAACTGACATGTCCAACGTCTCGGATCTTCTCGACTCGGTACCCAAGGGTCTCTGGCTCGGCGGCAAGCTCGTCCCGGCCGGGAAGACCTTTGCGGTCTACAACCCGGCAACGGGTGAGGAACTCGCCCAGGTAGCCGACGCCACCGCTGCCGACGGTATCCGTGCGCTCGACCTCGCCGCTGCGGCGCAGGAAGACTGGGCGGCCACTCCGGCACGTGTACGCGGCGAGATCCTGCGCACCGCCTTCGAATTGCTGCACGCCCGCGCCGAGGACTTCGCGCTGATGATGACCCTGGAAATGGGTAAGTCGTTGGCAGAGAGCCGCGGTGAGGTCAACTACGGCGGCGAATTCCTGCGCTGGTTCAGCGAGGAAGCAGTACGCATCGGTGGACGTTTCACGCAGGCTCCGGCCGGCAACGGTCGCATCCTGGTCACCAAGGAAGCCGTCGGACCGGTCCTCGCGATCACCCCGTGGAACTTCCCGCTCGCCATGGGCACACGCAAGATCGGACCGGCGCTGGCTGCCGGTTGCACCATCATCGTCAAGCCCGCCGAGGACACGCCGCTGACCATGCAGCTCCTCGGTCAGGTGTTCGCCGATGCCGGTCTGCCCGACGGTGTGCTCTCGATCCTCCCGACGTCCGACGCGGCCTCCATCAGTGGACCGCTGATGGAAGATGCGCGTCTGCGCAAGGTCACCTTCACCGGCTCCACTGGCGTCGGAAAGTTGTTGGTGCGCAATGCTGCTGACAAGCTGCTCCGCACGTCGATGGAACTCGGTGGCAATGCGCCGTTCATCGTCTTCGACGACGCGGACATCGACGCAGCTGTCGACGGCGCAATGCTCGCGAAGATGCGTAACGGCGGCGAGGCCTGCACCGCGGCCAACCGCATCTACGTCGCCAACTCGGTGCGCGAAGAGTTCACCGACAAGTTCACCGCCAAGGTTGCGGCCTTGAAGGTGGGCGCCGGTGACGCCGAGGGCACCAACATCGGACCGCTGATCAACACCAAGCAGCTCGCAACCGTCACCGGACTCGTCGACGACGCCGTGTCCAAGGGTGCTCGCGTTCGCACCGGTGGATCGGCACCCGAAGGCCCCGGGTTCTTCTTCACCCCGACGGTCCTCGACCAGGTGCCCGCCGACGCGCGCCTGCTGAAGGAAGAGATCTTCGGACCCGTTGCGGCAGTGGTCGGTTTCGACACCGAAGACGAAGCGATCGCGGCTGCGAACAACACCGAGTACGGTCTCGTGGCGTACTTCTACACTCGCGACATCGACCGTGCGATGCGCGTCTCGGCCAAGCTGGACACCGGCATGGTGGGCGTCAATCGCGGCGCGATCTCCGATGCTGCCGCGCCGTTCGGTGGGGTGAAGGAATCGGGCTTCGGCCGTGAAGGCGGAACCGAGGGTATCGACGAGTATCTCGATACAAAGTACGTAGCGCTCTAACTTGCTGTGCGCCTTTATTAACCGCGGGCGGTTAATAAAGGCGCACAGTTGTCTATTGACCTAACGGAGTCGGGCGGTAGTACTTGCCCTCGTGGTAGAGCAGGGGCGCGGCAGCGGATTCGTCGTCTTCTTCGGCGTGAACCCGCGTGACGAGTCCGATGACCAGCGTGTGGTCGCCGACAGGGATCAGCTGGTCGACCTTGACGCGCATCCAGCTGGGGGTGCCGTGCAGCACCGGCTCCCCGGTGTCGAGCACTGCCCACAGTGACTCGTCTGCAAAACGCTGATCGGCACTACGCGCAAAGCGCTGGGCCAGATGCTGCTGATGTTCGCCGAGAAGGTGGATCACCAAGGACTCGGCTGCCTTGAGTGCATTGATGCTCGACGACGTCTCCGCGATGTTGAACGAGACGAGCGGCGGCTCGAGGGAGACGGACGAGAACGAGGTGGCGGTGAAACCCACCGGGCCGGTACCCGAATCGAGGGTCACGACGGTGACACCGGCGGGGTGGCGGCGAAGCGCAGCGCGGTAGTCACCGGCGCAGATGCCGGTGGACAACTCGGGCGTCGCTGCTACTTCGGGGACGTCGGGGGTGGTGTGGCTGGAAACGGCATTCGGCTTGTCAGACAACGGGAACTCTCCGGCTGGAACTCGAGGTGTGCGGTGTGGTCGAGGTGACTGCGCTCGGCATACACAGACAGGCGTCGGTGCGGCACAGATCTACGTGCCGTCGACGCCAGTGGTTGCCGGCCGGGGTCCTGGTTGCAGTGCACATGGTGCGTCCAACTATAGGTGGACGCACGTCTGAGTGGTTTCGGACCGGGTTGGCTGAAGTGCTTCAGTCCATGTCGACGGCGAGGCCGGCGGTGATTCGGAGGAGTTCGGAGTACGTCGTGCGAAAGACGGTGTTGGGGTGCCCGGCGGCTGCCCACAACTCGGGGTACTGCTCGAGGGCGGTATCGACGTACGTCGGCAGGTTGGTGGGATGCCCGAGCGGAGCGACCCCACCGATCGGCTGGCCCGTTGCCGACTTCGCCATTTCCAGCGGCGCCCGCGTGAGCTTGCCTTCGAGGCGTTCGCCGGTGGCTTTCAGATTGACCTGATGTGCGCCGGAGACCAACAGTAGGACCGGATCGTCGTCGAGAAGGAACACGAGCGACTTGGTGATCGCGCCTACCTCCACCCCGACGGCCGCCGCTGCCTCGGCCGCGGTGTGCGTGGCTTCGGGCTGCGTGACGATGACGCCGTGGTGACCCCGTGAGATCAGTGTTTCGGCGACGTGCGAGGCGTTGGGGTGGAGGAGGCTCGTCATGAGTTCAGACTAGGACTAGTCGGCGTTCGCCACAGCTGGAGTCGGCGTCGTGTCGGTGGACTTTCGGTTGCGACGGATCGTAAAGCCGAACAGCATGACCGCACCGATCAGTGCGTACAGGAAAAGCGTCAGAGCAGGCTGGCCGACGCCGACGTTGTTGAAGTAGACGATGCTCCGCACGCCTTCGGTGCCGGCGCCAGGTGTGATCCATCGGCCGATGGCGGCATAGAACGAGGGAATCACGTTGGAGCCGAATGCGCCTCCCGCACTGGGATTGCCGAGAATCACGAAGACGGCGATAGCCAGCGGGACTGCCAGAACGCCGATGGCAGCGCGCAATCCGAGTGTGAACATGGCGGTGCCGAACACCACGGCTGTTCCCAGGATCCACAGCGGGAACCAGTGGCCCGCGAAAGTTCCGAGTACGTGTGAGGTAATGAGGGCGCCGAGAGCTCCCGAGATGATCGAGTAGATCGCGATCACGCCCGTGTGTGCGCTTGCCTGGCGGAGAGTCTTCGGCGCACCGATGAACAGTCCGATGGCTGCCGCGAGGAGATAGCCGCCGACGACCCAGCCGACCGAGAGGTAGAAGCCCGAGAGGCCGCGGTTGTCGTGGGCTCCGACGGGGATCTCGTCGCGGACGACGAACTGTCGGTCCTGTGTCGCCTCGACCTTCGTGAACACCGCTTCGAGTGACGTCGCGATGGAGCTGCCGCCTGCGCTCGCGGTGATCAGGGTGTCCGGCCCGGCCGGGTTGATGACAAACGCGCCCTGGATCTCTCGGTCGTTGATCATGCGGCGAGCGGTCGCCGTGCTGTCGACCACCTGAGCGTCGAGCGGGCTGCCGTCGATGGCGTTGAGTTTGTCGGCGATCTGCTGATCCATGCCGTCCGGTGTGCCCTGATCGGCGATGACCGCGATTTCGATGTCTCGCGGAGTCGGCTGATGGAAGGCGGCGACGTAGCTGAGGATGAAGCCCATCTGCAGCAGGAGCACGCCGACGAACAGCGCGGCCATCACCTTGGGTGCGCCGTATTTCACCAGCAGATTGTCGTGATGGTGTTCGTCGTGGGTGGAGCTGTTGTCTGGTGCGGCGTGTGCCGGATGCGTAGTGGTCACGAAAGAATCCTGATCTTGTCGAAAGTAAAGAGCTTGTCAATACCCGAGGTATTGAATACTCTAGGTATCGTGACTGAATCTCGTCAACCGGACTGGACGCCGGTAACCCGCCCCGGACGTGACGTGGTGCGGCAAAGACTGCTCGACGCTGCGGCGGAAGAGTTTGCGGAGCGCGGATTCAGTGCTGCACGTCTCACTGAAGTTGCTCGCCGAGCGGGCTTCACCAAGGGGGCTGTCTACTCCAACTTCGAGTCGAAACAGGATCTGTTCGCCGAACTGTTCGCGCAACGGTCTCTCGAACTGGCCGGCCGGGTGCTTGCCGAGATCGCCGGGATGAACCCGGCCGACGCGGCGGGCAAAGGTGGCGAGGCCATTGCAACGTGGATGGTCGACGACCCGGGGTGGTCACTGCTCGTCCTCGAATTCGGAGTGCTCGCCGGACGTGATCCGCAGATCGCTCAGGCGTACTTACGTGAGCGTCGCCACTTGCGCAGTCAACTCGTGGAGTTGATCGGTGAACGTGCCCGCGAATGGGGAGTGGACGATTCCTTCGATGTGCGGACCACTGCAATCTCGTTGATGGCCTTGATATCCGGGCTCGTTCTCGAGCACTCGGTGGATCCGGAAGAAGTTGATCAGAGCGTGATGGGTGCCGCCGTGACGGCACTCTTCGCCGGCGCCGTCGCACGGGCAGGATTGCCCGCCGTCTGAGTTGCTCGGTTGACAGGCAACAGATTTGAGAACTACCCTCTGGGTGCAGTACCTCGTTAGGTGAGGCTTCTGCACGAACACAGGCCACTGATCTCACGACGTCGAGAGACGCCCAAGGTTAGGACAGATCTCCCCGGCTTAAGGGGTGATCCAAAGTGGCTTCCCGGTCTTGATCGGGACACGTCGTGCAGTGCCAAAACTCGGACGTGGAGGTGTTTTCGCAGCTTGATGCCGGTTTCTTCCGGCGAAGGCGAGAGTACGTCGATATTCGGTTCTCCTGGCGTGTGCTGTGCGCATGTACTTTGTGTGGCGTCATCGGACGCCCCGAACTTTCAGGAGGTGACCATCGTGGACGACCCGCCGAGTCGATATTCGACCCATCCTTCTGTTCTTGCCGACGATGCTCACCCCGGTCTTTTGCTCTTCAGTCACTGACTCTTTGCATCCTCGGCTTCATCTGCGCGGCTTTGCCGCGTCCGCTGACGACTTCCATTGTCGCTCAGCGCATTCTGCTGCCCTCATGCACTGGCATGGTCCGGCGTGTTCGGGCAGCCGAGGAGATTCGTCATGTCATTTTCCGTTCTCGCATTGCGGCCACGGCCCACGAGAAACAGTGCACAACAAACACATTCAACAGTCCTGGCAAAGGAAAGCGCACAGGAATTGGTCGACTACTCGGCCTCGGACACGCGCACCGTCCTCGCCGATCTGACCACGACGGCCAACGGCCTTCGCGACGATCAGATCGACGATCTTCGTCGGCAATACGGGCGCAACGATGTCCGCCACGACCGCCCGGCGCCGGCAATCGTGCAGTTCGCGGGGGCCTTCAAGAACCCGTTCATCCTGATCCTGGTATTCCTCGCCCTGATCATGGTCGGGACCGACGTGGTGTGGGCAGACCCGGAAGACGGTCCCTCCTACGAGGGCATCATCACCCTCGGGCTGATGATCTTTGTCAGTGTCTCACTGAGGTTCTGGCAGGAATACCGTTCGAGTCGCGCCGCCGAGGCGCTCAAGGCGATGGTTACGACGACCGTCGCGGCCACCCGCAAGATCAACAACACCGTGGTCACGGCTGAGATTCCGATCGAGCAGTTACTGCCAGGTGATGTAGTCCAGCTTGCCGCCGGCGACATGATCCCGGCCGATGTCCGCATCATCCGGGCCAAGGATCTACAGGTCAATCAGTCCATGCTCAGCGGTGAATCGATGCCGGCCGAGAAGTCGGCGGACCCGTCGTCGGGGATCGACGTCGATCGCCTGCTCGAAGCCGAGAACATCGGGTTCATGGGTACTTCCGTCGTGTCGGGCAGTGGCACCGCCGTTGCGGTACACACCGGCAAGCGGACCTACTTCGGTGCCATGACAGCACAATTGGCGTCCAAGCGACCCGAAACCAGCTTCGACGTCGGGGTGCGCAGTGTCAGCTACCTGCTGATCAAGTTCATGCTGATCATGGTTCCCGCGGTGTTCATCATCAACGGACTGACCAAGGACTGGAGCCAAGCACTACTCTTCGGCGTCGCCACCGCGGTGGGGTTGACTCCGGAAATGTTGCCGCTCATCGTGACGGCGAACCTGGCCAAGGGTGCGCTCCACATGTCGCGCAAGAAGGTGATCGTCAAGCAGATCAACGCGATTCAGAACTTCGGTGCCATGGACGTTCTGTGCACGGACAAGACCGGAACTCTCACCGAGGACCGCATCGTTCTCGGTGAGCATCTCGATACTGCCGGACGTAAGTCCGAGGACGTATTGCGGCTAGCGGCGGTCAATTCCGTGAATCAGACCGGATTGCGCAGTCTTCTCGACGACGCGGTGATCGAGGCCGCCGGTCCCGAAGTGGTCGAGGAGATCTCGCGTCGCCACGGGTTGGTGGACGAGATTCCCTTCGACTTCAAGCGCCGTCGACTCTCCGTGGTGGTCGACCACGGAGACGCCGATCTGATCGTAACCAAAGGTGCAGTGGAAGAGCTCCTTTCGGTCTGTGAATCGGTGGAACTGGACGGGGTGACCCACCAATTGACACCGGGATGGCTGGCCCGAGTCGACCGTCTGGTCGCGGAGCTGAACGGTCAAGGTAAGCGAGTGCTTGCGGTGGCAACCAAGACAGTCGTCGAAGAGCAGCGCCGCGAGTACTCGACGGCCGACGAAGAGGGCATGACCCTGGTTGGACTGCTGGCCTTCCTCGACCCGCCGAAGGAATCTGCGGCCGGGGCGATCGAAGCCCTCGCGAGCCACGGAGTCGCGGTCAAGGTAGTGACGGGTGACAACGAACTGGTCGCCGAAACCGTCTGCGGCAAAGTCGGTATCGACGTGGGAGCTGTTGTATCCGGCGCCGAGATCGAAGCGTTGAGCGACGACGCCCTCGACGAGTTGGTGCAGCGGACAACCGTATTCGCGAAGACGGATCCGATGCAGAAGGCACGCATTGTCGAATCGCTGCGCCGGGTCGGCCACACGGTTGGTTTCCTCGGTGACGGTGTCAACGACGCACCCGCACTGCGGGCTGCGGACGTCGGCATCTCCGTTGACACAGCGGCGGACATCGCCCGCGAATCCGCGGACATCATCTTGCTGGAGAAGGACCTCGGTGTACTCGAACAAGGAGTCATCGAAGGGCGTCGTACCTTCGGAAACATCCAGAAGTACATCAAGATGACTGCGTCGTCGAACTTCGGGAACGTCTTCTCGGTGCTCGTCGCCAGTGCCCTGCTGCCGTTCATCCCCATGATTCCCGTAGTTCTGTTGTTGCAGAACCTGATCTACGATCTTTCGATGCTCACGATCCCGTGGGACCGTGTCGACGACGACTTCCTCGCGAAGCCCCGCAAGTGGGAGACCAAGAGCCTTCGCCGGTTCATGGTGTTCATCGGCCCGATCAGTTCGATCTTCGATATCTCGACGTTCGCGCTGATGTGGTTCGTGTTCGCCGCCAACTCTCCCGAGCATGCAGCGCTGTTCCAATCGGGTTGGTTCATCGAGTCATTGATCTCGCAGACGCTGATCGTTCACATGATCCGCACCCGCAAGATCCCGTTCATCCAGTCGCGTGCATCGCTGCCGGTACTGCTCAGCACAGGCGCCGCCTGCGTCTTCGCGCTGGTGTTCCCGTTCACGTCCTGGGGTCATTCCCTCGGGTTGGTTTCACTGCCGTGGAACTACTTCCCGTGGCTGGTCCTCACTCTCGCGGCATACTGCGTCGTCACGCAGGTGGCCAAGGGAATGTTCATCCGTCGATTCGCGACCTGGCTCTAGGAGTTCACCGTGGAAATCCACGTCATCCTTGTGCGGATAGCGCTCGGGCTCGTCCTCGGCGCTGCCGTCGGGATCGAAAGGCAATGGCGCGCAAGGATGGCGGGTCTGCGAACCAACGCGTTGGTGAGCTTGGGTGCGACGCTCTTCGTCATCATGGGCGCGTACGGGTTTCAGGGCCCGGACGCTGATCCGACGCGCGTCGCAGCGCAGATCGTCTCGGGGATCGGTTTCCTCGGTGCTGGAGTGATCATGAAGCAGGGTGCGTCGGTCACCGGCCTGAACACTGCCGCCACTCTGTGGGCCACTGCCGCCGTCGGCGCACTGGCAGGTGGCGGAATGTACTGGGTCGCGGTGTTCGGTGCCGGCGCAATCATGTTGGCGAACACGCTGTTGAGGCCGTTGGGCCGGATGATGGATCACCAGCCTGCCCGAACCGGACGCGAAGAACCACCCGCGGACTACACCTTCGAGGTGACCTGTCACGGCGACGCCGAAGCTCACATCAGAGGTCTTACCGTGCAGTCCATTTCGAGGCCCGAGTTTCAGCTCCGGTCAGTGCAGTCCTTCGACATCCCGGACAGCGACCGCGTGCGGGTGGTGGCCGAACTGGCTGCCGCGGAGCGTGACGACGGACTCCTGGAATCCGCCGTCAGCCGACTTAGCCTTGAACCGTTGGTGACTCACGTTCGGTGGGAGGTGGAACCGTCGAAGTAGATCCAGGCTCGCTGTCAGTCAGCGCGCATGTTCTTGCGGCGCAAGTGAGTTCCCCGGTGCAATGTTCGCGCAGTTGGACGGTGCAGGCTTGCCGTTCAAGCGGTCGTCGACCCAGGCAAGCGCACCGGGGAGCCAGAGCATGGCGCCGAGGAAGTGGCTGATGGTGTCGTACTGGTCGTACTGAATCGCCAGGCCGGCGTCGCAGTACTTGCGTGCGAGGGTGCGGACGTCGCCCGTGATCATCACGCCGTCTCCCGCTCCGACACCGGGGCCTCCGGGTTGGGTGCCCTCGATGGTGCCGTTGGCCGCCTGCGCGATGAACATCGGAATGGTCGGTGTCGCCGCGGTGCCCATGTTGATCTTGTTCACGACATCGACGTACTCGGGAACCGTATTGGGATCGGCGTACTCGGGTTTGACCAGATCCTGCCAGGTCAGTCCGGGATACTGTGCCAGCACATTGCCGATGGACGCGTCTTCGAGTCGAGCCATGACGTCGCGTCCACGGTCGCTGAGATACTTCCCGAAATCGATGTCGTACGAACGCGCAACGCCGACGACTGCCATGCCGACAACGCCGCCCCACCCGATGCTTCCGCTTGCGTAGCGAAGGTTGTTGGCCGGATTGACCAGCACGCCGCCCTGCGCGGCGCCGATCAAGTTGTCGTTGATCTCCGGTGCATACGCGGGAGCGAGGATCGAAGCCCAGTTGGTGGCGATCGCTCCGCCGGAGTAACCCATCAGCGCGATCTCTGCGTCGTCGGTGATTCCGGTTTCCGGGACATCGCGGGCGGCACGCAGAGCGTCGAGCGTCATCATCCCGTATTCGGGTCCGGCAGCGAAGTTTGCATCCGGGCCCTCGGTGTCCGGGACGACGATCGTGTAGCCCAATGCGAAGAGCGGCCCGAACAAGGCTGCCTCGATGGACGTGAAGGTACCGCCGATGTTGAAGTTGCGTCCGCTGGGAGTCCAGTCGCCGATCGGGGTGTTACCCGCGATGGCTCGCGACGGGCTGTCGTCGGGGTTCAGCGAATCGTAAAAGGACTGGTACGAAACAACTTTGTTCGGTTGGGCGTTGGCCGGGCGCAGGATCGAGGTGACGTTGGCGGACGGCTGTCCCAGGGCGTCGGTTGATCGGTAGAGAACCTGGACTGCCTGTATCGGGGTCGGGATGTTGAGCACGGTGTACGGCACGGTGCGAGTCTCGAGTACCGCACCCGGGGCGTACGACGAGAGGGGTGCCGCGCCGTCGTAGCTGTAGAAACCGTCATCGGGGGACTTGGCAAGGGCTGGCTGCGCGAGTGCTGCCGGTGCACCGACGCCTGTCAGTGCAACCGCGAGTACTCCGACAACTGCGCGAGATAAGACCCTTGACGACATACTCGTCCTCCACATTGGTGTGCCACGCCCCACCCTGAGATCGTGGTGTGACGACCACCATATATTACTCGTGGGTAATGTGGGGATCGGTCAGATCGGGCGCAGGCTCGAGGTCTCGGCGTAGGAAGATTTCGGAGGGCTCGCCTGGGAGTAACAGAACTCCCGCGTCGGTATATCCCATTGCGCGATAGAAGTTCTGGGCTGATTCGTCGGCGAGTGTGGAGGTGAGGACCTGCGAGTGTCCCGCGCGGCTCATGCGTTTTTCCCAATCTGTGACCAAAGCGCGCCCGATGCCTTGGCCGCGGTTCGAAGACAGGACGGTCAGCATGTTCATGAACGGAATCTCGTCCCAGAACAAGCCCCAGCGCAGCCATCCGATTGGATTACCGTTGTCCTCGGCGATGAGTATCCGGCCGCGTTGGACCACTGACGCGAGTTCCTCGGCAGCGACGTGCGAGTCGTGCTCACGTAAGAACGGCAAGTCTGTCTGCGCTGCGACGCGAATGTTCACCACAGAAGTCAGTATCGCCGTTCAGTCGGAGTTGATGGCGTTCGGCTTGGACAGGTAGACGACTCCGGGGATGTGGCTGGGGTCCGGCGGCAATTGGGAGTAGCCCGCTCGGGTGTACAGGCGAATGTTCCGCAGGCTCCTGCTTCCGGTGAACAGCTCGAAACGTGTGATGTGCTCCGGAGCGTTCTGTTCCACGTGCTGCAAGAGGCGTCGGCCGAGGCCGTTGCCCGCCAAGTCCGGTGCCACCATGAGGCGACCGATCTGCCATGCGGTTCCGTCCGCGGTTCCTCGCACGGCCCCGACGAGCCGGCCGCCGCGTCGTGCGGTCCAGACAGTCGACTCCTGAACCCAGGCTCGGACCGTGGGTAGGTCCTCGTGGAGCGGGGGTATGTCCATGCTGTTGTTGGAGATTGCTTCCGAAACCCAGCAACAGCGTTGTAGAACAAGGATTTCCGCGGCGTCCTCGTCCGTTGCGCGCTCTATGACTATCTCGTTCATTGTCAGTCTTCGTTGTCGACTTGTTCTTCACGAGGGAGATCGGACGCCTTCGGGGCGGCGGGGACCCATTCACGGAGCGGTTGAACGACTTCGGAGTAGAAGATTTCGGCCGAACTGGTCACACTGTTGATGAAACTCGCAGCAGTACCCGAACGCTTGCTGCCGAGTGTGAAGGACTGTGTCAGTACGAATGAACTGAGTTGGCCGCCTTGACTGTCTGTCAACAGACGTGGCGTTGTGCGCGCGGATGCAACGGTCTCGCAAGTCGACGAGGCCGGGCCGGTGAACAACGCTTCGACCAACAATTCGGCAGGAGCATTCTTCAACTGACGCAAAACCCAGGTGACTCGTTTTCCCGAAGTGCCTTCGTCTGGTGCAGAAACCGTTGTACTGCAGCTCACTTTGTTGGTTCTCAAATCAGCAGTAACCCGTAGCTCTCCGGCTGCGTCGGGGATTCGGAGGGTGGCGCTGAAGGTGCCGTCGTTCGCCAATTCGTTGACCGTCAGCGCGGTACGCGCATCCGCATCGTTGACCACCCGACGGGGCAACACGTGTTTGACGACGACACCGAGATCTGCAGTGAACCGCAGCGCAAGGTTCCGCGCGAGCGCGATCCACGACTGAGCGACCGCCGCTGCCTTCGGATCTCCAGGACGTAGAGTTCCGGCGCTCACGGAATCGCGTATCGATACCCAGTGCCGACCCATGTCGACGAACTCCGCGGCCCCGGACTTGGGATGTTCGATGTACCGGAGAAATTCGCTGAGAATCCAACCTTGCAGCGGATTGTCGATTCCGCCGTGCGAGAGCACCATCCGAGCCTCGTGGATGACTTCTGCCCAAGAGAGATGCCGCAGCGCAACTTTGGTGAGCTTGCGCTTGTCCACCTCGACGGGTAATTCGCCGGCGCCGGCAGGCAAGTCGTTGGAGAGGCTGATCACGACGTCGTACTTGTTCTTCTTGGCGACGTCGAGATAGTTTTCGAGCTGCTCTCGGGTATGGGTGCCTGCTCCAGTCTTTGCCTCGAGCAAGCCGGTCCAGAGCCGGCTTCCGCGGGCGATGCGCCACACCGCATCCGGGATCACCCGAGATTCACCTTTGACGTAGGGAACTTCGACATAGCCCTCGAACGAGCCGGCCGGCGCGCCCACGCGGGACGAAACCGCCCGCGCAAACAATGGAACCGCTTGCATCGTGGAAACCAATGCCGACGTTGTGCGTCGTTCTTGTTCCTCACCGGTTCCGACGCCGATCACCGAGAAGAGTCGTGCAGGTTGCCAGGCCTCGGACTCTGCGTGCTTGAATTCGGGTAGTGGGGCTTTCTTGGGCACCGGCTTCGCTGTACGAACACCACGCTGTCGGACGGGCTTCGCGGGCGTTGAGGGCTCTGTGACTGACGGTTCCTGTTCCGATATCGGTTGGATTGCCTCGAGCTCAGGTGACCCAGGCTCCTCGACGGGGGCATCCTCACTCACGTCGACTCCGAAGTCTTCGGCGAGCCCGGCGAGGCCTGATGCCCAACCTTGGCCGATTGCGCGAAGTTTCCACTTCCCGCTACGTCGATAGACCTGGCCGAAGACGAATGCGGTTTCGGTGGACGCGTCGGCGGTGACGTATTCGGCGATAGGAGAGCCACCGGAATCAACCAGTTGGAGCGCAAGTTTGCCGAGGTCGCCGAAAGAGCCGGTGTCGACGCTGCCTATCAAAGCGATCGCGTCGACCTGATCGGGTACAGCAGCGAGGTGGACGAGGAGGCGCTCGTGCGGACCGGATTCGGCTTCGCGGCGGCCGAGATAGCGAACCGAGCCGTCAGCAGATTCCTGTTGGTTGTAGAAGACGAAGTCCGCGTCGGACCTGACTTTTCCGTCGGCACCCAGAAGCAATGCCGAGGCATCGACACCGAATTCCGTATTGTCCCAGGTGATCACGATGTCGATCTGATCGAGTTCGTCGGGGAGCTCGATGTTCTGGCCTTTGGACAGAAATTGGTCTTCCACGAATTTCCCCTCATCGCTGTGCACAGTCGGATTTCGCATCTTGATTGTCCAGGGGCAGATCGAATTTTGTGTGGTTTCGAATCCGCAGGGCAATTGTTCAGCCGCAGGCTGAATTTGGCGCGCGGCTGAACAATTGGCGCGCGGCTGGGAATGCAGAGAGTTTCAATTCAGGCATAACAAACAAAACGCCCGCAACCAATTGGTCGCGGGCGTTTCGTGAAAAAGAACGTCAGACAGTTGCCGGAGTGTTCTCGTCCAACTTCGGATCTGCGTTCGCGATTCGCTTGTTGCGAATGAGGCTGCTGATGAAAGCAGCGCCGATCAAGAAGACACCGACCAGGCCGGTGATGATCTCGTTGATGTGAACGCCGATGGACACCATCAAGATGACGGCCAGAGCGCCGATGGCCCAGTGCGCACCGTGCTCGAGGTAGACGTAATCGGAGAGCGTGCCCTTGCGGACCAGGAAGACCGTGATGGAACGGACGAACATCGCGCCGACGAAGCCGAGGCCGAGGGCGATGATGATCGGGTCTGCCGTGATGGCGAATGCGCCGATGACGCCGTCGAACGAGAAGGACGCGTCGAGGACCTCGAGGTAGAGGAACAGGAAGAAGCCGGCCTTACCGGTCGCCTTCGCGAGCTGCGTGGGGCCGCCGGACTTGGCGGTTTCTTCCTCTTCGCCTTCTTCCGGCAGATTGAACAGTTCACCCAAGCCGTTGACCGCGATGTAGGTGATCATGCCCAGAACGCCCGAGATCATGACGGTGGAGACCTTGTCGTCAGCGGCGAGGAACGAACCACTCAGTACCAGGACGATGCCGGCCACGACGACGGAGAGCTGATCGAGCTTGCCGATGCGAGCGAGGGGCTTCTCGAGCCAAGACAGCCAGGTGATCTCACGCTCTTCGAAGATGAAACCGAGGAAGAGCATCAGCAGGAACATGCCACCGAAGGCAGCGATCTGCGGGTGAGCGTCCGTGAGGATGGTTTCGTAGCTCGGCTCGTTCGTGCCGGGGAAGTACGCTGCACCGTCCGGCGGCGGGTTGAGCGCGAGGTCGAGTGCAGCAACGGGTCCGAGACCGGATGCAGCCCAGACGATCACGAGTGGGAACACCAGACGCATACCGAAGACGGCGATGATGACGCCGATGGTGAGGAAGATCTTCTGCCAGAATTCACTCATTCTTTGCAGAACAGTGGCGTTGATGACGGCGTTGTCGAAGGAAAGCGAGATTTCCAGAATCGACAGGATGATGACGAGGAACAGTGCCTCGGGTCCGCCGTAGATGAACGCAACGATCATCGCGAGGATCGAAATTGCGATGGATAAACCGAATATTCGCAGTACCACGGAGCGTGGCCCTTTCTAGTTGGTCAATGCAGAGTGGTTACTGCAAGCGGTCTCTCACCGCATCCGAACGTGAAAACGGGGAGGGTTCCACAGACTACTGCGGAACCTTCCCCGAGTCAGCTCGTCGAGAGCGAAGATCAGACGTTGACGCCGTAATCGCGCGCGATGCCCGCGAGGCCGGACGCGTAGCCCTGGCCGATTGCGCGGAACTTCCACTCTGCACCGTTGCGGTACAGCTCACCGAAGACCATGGCGGTCTCGGTGGAAGCGTCCTCGGAGAGGTCGTAACGAGCGAGCTCGTTGCCGTTCGACTTGTCGACGACGCGGATGTACGCGTTGCGGACCTGGCCGAAGGACTGCGAGCGAGCTTCTGCGTCGTAGATCGAGACGGGGAAGACAACGCTCTCGACCTCGGCGGGAACCGCTGCGAGGTTCACGTCGATCTGCTCGTCGTCGCCTTCGCCTTCGCCGTCCGTGTTGTCACCCTTGTGCTCGATCGAGCCGTCGGGCGAACGGAGGTTGTTGAAGAAGATGAAGTGCTGGTCGGAGAGGACCTTCTTGTTCGAGCCTGCGCCGATTGCGCTGGCGTCGAGGTCGAAAGCAGCTCCGGTGGTGGAACGCGCGTCCCAGCCCAGGCCGACGACCACTGCAGTCAGGTTCGGGGCCTCCTTCGTGAGAGAGACATTGCCGCCTTTGGTCAAGCTGACGCCCATTCAGGGGTCCTTTCAAGAGGAGAGACAAGGCCCACTACGACGCGAAGTCGTCTTGGGAGTGTGTTTACCTCCACCACCCTAACCGCAGTTCCGGTGTGTTCGCCGTAACAGCAGAATTACGAACCGAGAAGCGAAGTGCTGGACCCGTAGGATTCAATCGTGGTGGGAAGATGGTCGGAGCGCTTCAATCGGGGGGCAAGAGTGGGGGAGTCGGTCAGTCGTGCGCGGGAGGCGCAGACGGCCATGGTTTCGGCGTTCCTCGACATGGACAAGCGGCAGACCATCGCGTCGGCAGCAGTCGACGCTTCCGCCGAGCTGTACCCCGAGCGAGGGCTGCGCGCTGCGTGGGAACCCGTTCGGGATCGGTGCTTCCAGGCTGCGTCGGACTACCTCGACACATCCGAGCGCTATGGCAACGATCAGGTACTTCACCAGAACCCGAACGGTGCTCGGGTGGCATTCGAAAAGTCGGTAGCCGAACTCGTCGAGGCGGCGAAGGGCGTCGACGCCTTCTACAACGGGCATCGTGCGCACCTCGAGCAGGCGACGGTCACGATGTCCGCCATTCCCGTCCTCGGCCAGCAGGCCCGAACCCTGGCGAACGCCGTCCGGGAAAAACTGGCTGCCACCGATCAGCGCTATCGCGAGTACCCGTCGGTGGTGACGGCCTCCGAACACCTCGACGACGCGGTTGCAGCGCTCGACAATGCGCGCTCATCCGGTCGCGCCGACGCAGTCCGCACGCGGGCCGAGAGTGTCCGCGAAGCGGTATCGGCGCTCGAGGAAGCATTGGCAGAAGCCCCGTCGACCCAGCACCGTGCCGAGATGACGATTTCCTCGGTCTCGACCAGGTTGTCGGCAGTGCGCACTCGAGTGGACCGCCTGGATCCGGCGTACTCCGCATTGCTGCGCGAGTTCAACGCCGCGAGTTCCGCTGACCTCGTCGACAACAGCAGTCGCAGCCGAGCACATATCGATCAGGCCGACATCGATCTCAAGGAAGCGAAGCAGTCGTTGGCTGCGGGAAACCCCGAACATGCACTGGCTTTGATGGCCGAAGCCCGCGTGCACCTCGCCGACGCCGAAGCGTGTGCCGACGCCGTGACGGACCGTCTCGCTACTCTGCGTGCAGTTCGGGCAGATCCGAGCCAAAAGGAACGTGAGGTTCGTTTCCGGCTGAAAGACGCCCAGATGTTCGCTGTTAACCAAGGGTTGGTGGCGGAGTGGGGCTCTGTACTCGATGCTCAACTAGCAAGGATCGAGCGAGCGAGTGCGTCACTGTCGGGAACTCATCCGGACTACTGGTCGTATGTATTACAGCTGGACTCGGTATCGACGTTCATCACCGAAGTTGTCGAGAAGATGCGGGCGCGAGCCGGCAAAAACTGAATGGTCGGGCCGATCGGGGGATCGGAGTTGCCCGACGCGTTGTCACAGGGGGTCGTTTCATGGACTTGATTGCGGTTACAGAGAGAAGAGAAATGCAGCACTTTCAACATCTCGAGGATGACGTGCGGGAGCAACTGTTCCTGCATGCGCCTCGATCGTTCGCGGATTCCGACGAGAGGGATCTGCTCGCGATTGCTCTGGGTGCAACTCTCTACGTTCCTGCCACCCGGGCCGGGTTGGCCGACATCGTGTCCAAGCGTGCGTCCGAGGGCGTCAGTTCGATGGTGCTCGATCTCGAGGATGCCGTCGCCGATCACGAGGTCGAATCGGCGCGAGCGAACGCGGTCGACGCTCTCGACAAGATCGCGTCCACCGACGCCGTCGGCATGCTGCTGTTCGTGCGGGTTCGTGAAGTCGCGGACATCCACAAGGTCGCCGCGTCGTTGACCGAGGGGCGCGCCGCGCTCACCGGGTTCGTCATCCCGAAGTTCGGCAGCGAGTCCGGCCCTGTGTTCCTCGACGCCGTCGCGGACGCATCCGAGTTGCTGGGCAAGCATCTCTACGCGATGCCGGTACTCGAATCACCCGCGCTTGTGCACCGCGATACTCGCGATCTCGAATTGCGCACCATCAGTGGGATTCTCGCGCAACACCGCGATCGAATCCTTGCCGTCCGCATCGGCGCCACCGACATGTGCAGCACTTTCGGCATCCGTCGTGACCGCGATCTGACCATCTACGACGTGCGCGTGGTGGTCGACGTCATCGCCGACATCGTCAACTATCTCGGGCGCGCGGACGGTTCGGGTTTTGTCATCACCGGGCCCGTGTGGGAGTACTTCGCCGATCACGAACGCATGTTCCGGCCGATGCTGCGCGCCACCCCGTTCGAGGAACACGACGCCGTCCGGTTCCGTCAGCATCTCGTCAGCCGCGACCTCGACGGTCTGCTCCGTGAGATCGCGCTGGACCGAGCCAACGGAATCCAGGGCAAGACGGTCATCCACCCGTCGCACGTCGCAGCGGTCAATGCATTGTCCGCTGTCACGCACGAGGAATATCACGATGCCCTCGACATTCTCGGTGCCGACGCCGGGGGAGTTCAGGCGTCCGGCTACCGGAACAAGATGAACGAGATGAAGCCGCACCGCAATTGGGCCCATCAGACTGCGCTCCGAGCTCACGTGTTCGGTGTGACCAACAAGGGAATCACGTTCGTCGAGTTGCTGACGGCGTTGGTCGATCGATGACAGAGCTTGTCCAGTCCAAGGACGTTCCCTGGGCTACAGCAGAATTCGGCTTGGACCTCGTTCACGGTGATTCGTCACTCGGGCATTCGGTGCCCGATCTGGTGATCCCGGGACTTCGGCGGAATCCGCGTCGCGCTCATCTGCTGGTGTCCACCGTGCTGGGAAAGCACGTGCCCACCGAGCCGTCCGTGGTCATCGGCGCTGCCGACGACCTCGGCGATCTGGTGCGGACAACCCTCGGTGAGGGTGTCGACGTCGTCGTTCTCGGATTTGCCGAAACCGCAACAGGTTTGGGCCACTGCGTCGCAGCTCGCCTGCACGCTCACTGCTACCTGCACTCCACGCGCCGAGACGTACCAGGGGCTACGACGCTCGCCGGATTCGAGGAGGGGCACTCGCACGCCACGAGCCATCTGATGCAGCCGACGTCCGCCGAACTGTTCGAGAACGACCTGCCTCTGGTCCTCGTCGACGACGAGATCTCCACCGGCGCCACCGCGATCGATGCCATCCGGGCGCTGCACGGGCAATGCCCGCGAAGCCGCTACGTCGTGGCCTCGCTGGTGGACATGAGAACCGAGGAACACCGAGTCGCCGGCGAAGCCGCGGCGGCAGAGTTGAATGTACGAATCGACTACGTCTCTCTCGCTTCGGGTTCGACGGTCCTGCCCGACGGCCTGACCGAGCGCGTCACGGCGCTGGATGCTCCGGATCTCAATCCGATCGGTGATCGCCGCGGCACGCTGTCTCAGATGGATCTGCCGTGGCCGGCACATGTCCCCGACGGTGGCAGGCACGGCTTTCTCGATGGCGACACCGCGGCATTCGAGTCAGCCGTCGAGGCAGCGGTGTCCATTCTCAAATCGTCGATCGACGCGTCGCGTGCTGTGATCGTGATCGGTCACGAGGAGTTGATGTACCTGCCACTGCGCATCGCTGCGGGCTTGGAAAGCTCTGGGCGAGCAGTTCGTTACCAGACCACGACGCGTTCACCCGCCTACGTCGTTGACGTGCCGGGATACCCGCTGCGTCGCGGGTTCACCTTTCCGGCGCCCGAACTGGGCGAGAACGAGCCTCGATTCGTCTACAACGCGCAGTGGCCTGATGCGGCGGTCGACGCCCTTGCGTTGCTGGTCATCGACGAGCCCGCCGACACCGATCGGTTGACGGCGATGGACGGAGTGGTCGAGGTGTTGCGGAACTCCGGCACCGACGTCCTGGTCGCCACCGTTCGCGGGGCCGATCCGTCGGCGCTGCGAGATTCCAGAGCAGGGAGCTCGTCATGAACGAACCATTGGTCGGGCCCGAATTCGGTTCGTACGCGCCGGGCGAAGTGAAGTGGCTGCTCAAGGATCTCTCGCACGTGGATCTCGAAGCGGATGTATCCGTGCGCGAGAAGCGTATTCAGTCGGGTGAGGCGCACTATGCCGAGTCTCTTCCCATCGAGTACCAACCCGATCAGGCATACCGGGATCTTTTCGAGACGGTGCTCGCCGAGAGCGCTCCACGGTTGGCGCGCGCTGTCGGGACCGTGATGGACCTGGTCTTGGCCGAGCGGGGGAGTGACATCACGCTGGTCTCACTCGCCCGGGCCGGAACACCGATCGGGATTCTGATGCGGCGCTGGGCCCAGCAGACCCGCGGGTTGACGTTGCCGCACTATGCGGTGTCCATCGTCCGTGGCAAAGGAATCGATTCCGTCGCACTCGATTATCTTGCGCACCATCACGACTCGGAGAACGTCGTCTTCGTCGACGGCTGGACGGGCAAGGGCGCCATCGCCCGCGAACTCGACGCAGCGTTGACGGAGTACCACGAGGCAGGCGGAGCGAAGTTCGACTCCGATCTGGCTGTTCTCGCCGACCCCGGACACTGCGTGCGAACGTACGGGACCCGTGACGACTTCCTGATCGCGTCGGCGTGCCTCAATTCGACGGTGTCCGGCTTGGTCTCACGAACTGTCCTCAACGACACCCTCATCGGGCCCGGCGATTTCCACGGCGCCAAGTTCTACGCCGACCTCTCCGACGTCGACGTTTCCAACAGGTTGCTCAACGTGGTCTCGGCCGAGTTCGATTCGGTTCGCGGCGACGCAGCGGATTCTCTTGCTGCAGTGCTCGATTCCGATCGGACGCCGACCTGGGCCGGTTGGGAGTCGGTGGAGAAGGTGCAGGCCGAGTACGGGATCTCGACGGTCAACTTCGTCAAACCCGGTGTCGGAGAAACAACCAGGGTGCTGCTGCGCCGGCTTCCCTGGAAGGTTCTGGTGCGCGAACTCGAAGCCCCGGAGCACGCACACATCCGGTTGTTGGCACAGGCCCGTGGGGTCCCGGTCGAGGTCGTCCCGGATCTCGCCTACTCGTGTGTCGGCCTGATCAAGGACATCACGTGAGCCGTGTGGACACCGCTGCGTCCCAGATCCTGATCGCCACGGATCTGGACCGCACGATGATCTATTCGCAGGCCGCGATCGGCGGCGATCCCAGTGGCTCCGACCTGGATTCGGCACCGAGCCCGCTGTGCGTCGAGTACTACAACGGCGGTCCGCTCTCGCACATGAGCGTCGAATCGATCGAACTGCTGACCGCGCTCAGCTCGCGGGTTCCGGTAATTCCGACGACGACCAGGACCATTGCGCAGTTCCAGCGGATCGATCTTCCCGGCGGACCGTGGAAGTACGCGATCACGAGCAACGGCGGAAACATCCTCGTAGACGGCGAAGCCGATCGCGACTGGCGAAACGAGATCGACCGTTCGACCCGTAAGTCCGGCGCCGAGTTGCCGCAGGTTCAGGCGGAACTGGAATCGCGGATCGACTCGAGCTGGGTCAGCTCCATTCGTGTTGCCGACGACCTGTTTCCATACCTGGTCGTCGATCTGGCCGTGATGCCGAGTGATTTCGAAACCGAATGGAATGGGTGGTGCGTGACGCGGGGCTGGAACGTCTCGCGTCAAGGCCGCAAGATCTACACGATGCCCGACGCGGTCTCGAAGTCACGAGCGCTGGCAGAGGTGCGCCGCAGACTGGTCGAGTCGGGTGATCTGGATCAGTCCGCCGTCGTGATCTCGGCTGGTGACGGCGCATTGGATGCGGACATGCTCGAATACTCCGATTTCGCGATCAGGCCCAGGCACGGTGAGCTGGAAGAACTGAATTGGCAACGGCCGACCGTTACTGTGACAGAAAGGTCCGGTATCGCAGCGAGCGCGGAGATCTTGCGGTGGTTCTCTTCCGCGCTCGGGTAATACACGCTCTCTATGAAGGGGATTTAGTTGTCTGTATCGCTTGCCAAAGGGCAGAACGGCCCGCTGGACGTCTCGGATGTAGTTGTCTCGGTTCAGCTGGCTGCGGCCGCTGACCTGTCTGCACTCCTCGTGACGAGCAACGGAAAAGTTCGTTCCGACGCCGACTTCGTCTTCTTCAACCAGCCGACCGGACCCGGCGTGCAATTGGTACCCAACCCGGGTGGCATTGCCTCACTCCGAGTCTCACTCGCCGGCGTACCCGCCGATATCGAGCAGGTTCGCGCCGTCATCACGCTCGACGACGCTTCGTCGAACTTCGGGCGCACTGCTGCACCGACCGCTCGGGTCTCCGATGCGGCCGGGAACGTGTTGTACGAGTACGTGATCGACGGCCTCACCACCGAGTCCATCGTCATCGCGCTCGAGGTGTACCGACGCCAGGGTGCGTGGAAGGTGCGCGCCGTCGGCCAGGGGTACGCGGGTGGATTTGCCGCGCTGGTCACCGATCACGGTGTGTCGGTCGACGATGCGCCCGCGCCGCCGCCGCCCACTCCGGTCGCGGCTCCGGCGCCGATCACCCCGCCCTCGTCCGTCGCTCCTACACCGCCGGCGTACAACCAGCCGCCGCAGCAGCAGCCTTCGTACAACGCGCCGCCGGTTCCGCCGGCCCCGCCCGCGTACAACCAGCCGCCTGCCTACAACCAGGGACCGACGCCGCCGGCCTACCCGCCGGCGCAGCAGCCTGCGTACAACCAGCAGCCGACGTACAACCAGGCACCCCCGGCGCCTCCCGTGCAGAACCAGCCGCCGGCGCAGCAGCCCGAGGTGAGCCTGGTCAAGGGACGCCCCGTCAGCCTGACCAAGGGACAGAAGGTCACACTCCGCAAGGAGGGCGGCGTCGCGCTCACCATGATCCAGATGGGTCTGGGTTGGGATCCGATCAAGAAGAGCGGCCTGTTCGGAAGCCGTACCGCCGACGTCGACCTCGACGCTTCGGCACTCCTGTACGCCGACGGCAACCTCGTCGACGTCTGCTACTACGGTCAGTTGACGTCCAAGGACGGCTCGGTCCGTCACATGGGTGACAACCTGACCGGCGACGGAGACGGCGACGACGAGGTCATGCTCGTCGATCTGCAGCGGGTCCCGGCTCACGTGACCACCGTGATCTTCACCGTGACCTCGTACCGCGGACACACGTTCGAGCAGGTCTCCAACGCTTTCTGCCGTCTCGTGGACAGCACCACCAACTCCGAGCTCGCTCGATACACGCTCCAGGGCGGCATGGCTTTCACCGGAATGGTGATGGCAAAGGTGTACCGCGTGAACGGTGAATGGAAGCTGCAGGCCATCGGTGAAGGTATCCAGGCCAAGCACGCAGGAGAAGCTGCGCCGCAGCTGGGCCGTTTCCTCACTGCTTGAGTCGAGACTGCATAGTCGAGATGAATCCGGTTCGGCGGTAGGTGATTTCGATCGCCGTCCGTCGAACCGGACATCGTTTCCCCCTCTGTGCGTTAACCTCATGCGGCATGTCGAGCCGTCAGTCGAGCGGCCGTGCGCGAGAGGACTTGGCACAGTAGATGATCATTCGAGGGAAACTTCTCGGTCGGGCGGCGGACGTCGCAGGCGTTGTGCTGGCGCTCGTGAGCACCGGAATCGCGCAGGCTTCGGTGCCGCAGTCGGAAACGCTGTCAGGTGTATCCGGCACCGGGATCAAGTACGTCGCCCTCGGTGACTCCCGCGCCTCCGGCCCAAGGCTGGAACCGATGTACCCCGACGCCTGTTCGCGTTCGTACGAGAACTTCGCGGGCAAGATCTCTCGGGCACTCGAGGTCGCGGAGTTCGCCGACGTCTCTTGCAGCGCGGCACGCGCCGAGAACATCATCGACACTCCACAGCTGATTCCGAACTACTGGCCTGTCCAACTCGATGCCGTTCACCCGGACACCGACCTGATCACCATCTCGATCGGCGGCAACGACTCCAACAGCATCTTCCTCGGTCCCCTGTGCGTCGCTCCGGGGCCAGGAACCGATCGTCGATGCCGGTACGACCCGCTCGCGAATTCCGTCGCCCAATCCGGAATCGACCGGGCTGCCGGAGAATTGGATCGCATCCTGACTGCGGTCACGCAGCGCGCGCCTAACGCTCGCATCTACCTGATCGGAGAGGGCGGCATGATCTCCTCTCGCGGATGCTGGCCGAACATTCCGTTCTCAGACGCCGACGCATCCTGGTTCATGGACTACTTCGCTCGCTACAACACGAAGTTCGACGAGGTCGCCCACGCCCACGGTGTGCGCACTGTCGACATTGCGGCGGCGAGCATCGCCGGCGGGCACGACGCATGTGCGAGTGCAGATCAGCGTTGGTTCGAAGGCCTGTTCTCGGAGTCGACGGCGCAGCGCTTGCACTTCACGGACGCTGGGATGACCGCGGTGGCCGATCTAGTGGTGGCGGACGTGCAAGGCTGACCGAGAGAGCCCGGTCATGGCATAGTTCGCTGCTGTGGGTATGACTTTTGTTCCCGGACAGAACGCGCCGCTGCAGGCGCCCGTGGTGACGTTTCGAGCCGAGAGCCAGACGCCGTTCGACGTGTCGGCGCTGGTAGCGGACGCGAACCTGCGGGCATTGACGTCCGCGGACTTCGTTTTCTACAACCAACCGTCCACCGCTGGAGTGCAACTCGACGAGAGTGGCATCCGGGTGGAACTCGATCGACTTCACCCCGATGCGGCGGCCGTGTTGTGCATCGTGAGCGTGGATCCGGCAGCGACGGCCGCGGGAGCCTTTCGCACGGCCGGGCTCTCCGCCACCCTGAGCGATCAATCCGGTTCGGTCCTGGCCGAATTCGCGATCCCCACCGCAGGTACCGAGACAGCGGTCATCTGCTGGGAGCTGTACCGGAAGTCCGGTTCCTGGAAGATTCGGGCCGTAGGGCAGGGCTATGCGGGTGGTCTGGCGGAACTGATCTCGGTGCACGGCGTCGAGGTGGACGACGAGCCGGCACAACCAGGCCCGACAGCTGCGCCCGAGTGGGACTCCGCCGTGGAGCCGTTGGAGGTGGGCCGCGGCCTCGAGCGTGCGTGGATGATCTTCGGGGACGCCTCGCGTTCTGCCGCTTCCTTCGTCTCCAGCAGCGAGTACGCGCTTGCCCGTTTGGACGAGGATCTGACCGCAGCCGTCGCAGATCCGTCGTTGCGGAACTCGGCAGCGGGAGTGGCGGCGCGCGATGCCGCACAGAAGCGTCACGACGACCTCGTCTCACTCGCACGGGACAACCACGCCCGCGACAGCGCTCAGCTTGCGCACGAACTCGGTGTGATCGACGGCGTGCTCCCTCGGTCGATGGCGTCGTGGAAGTCGGTGTCGTGGGCGGGTACAACCGATCCGGCCCAGATCACGGCCGTCAGCGACGGAATGCGTCTTGGCGAGCTGTCGGCTCCGGACCGCGGCACACTCACCGTTCCGTACTGCGTCCCGTTGCCATTGCGCCGGCCGATCTGGGTGGACAGCACGTCGAGCAAAGCAGCGCTCGGTCTGATCAGTGCCGTCACCGTGCGTGTCATGGCCGCCGGCCCGATGCCGCTACTCGACGTCGTCGACCTGACCGGCTCGCTCACGCCACTGACCAACCGACTGGCACCGATGCTCGCGGGGCCGGTCATCACCGCTCACACCGAGATCTCGGCGCGCTTGCGGGCACTGGCCGAGGCCGTCGACATGGGCGAACTCGCGCGAATGAGTGGTGTCGCAGATGGCCCGAGTTCCCTGCGCCTGTTGATCCTCAGCGATTTCCCGCACGGGTACTCCGCCGAAGACGCACAGACCATCATGTTCCTCGCCGAACGCGGACCGGGAATCGGTTTGTCGATACTGATTGTCGGAGAGGATGAGTCGAACTTCGCGGAAGAATCCGTCGCCGCGCTGTCCGAGGGGTGCCAACATCTTTCGGCAGCAGGGCAGACGGAGGTTCACGATCCGTGGACCCGCACGCAATGGCACTTCACCCCGGACGTGCTCGACCCGATCTCCGAGTCGCGAATTCTGGCAGTGTTCGACCGCACCTAGCGGCCGATGGCGGATTGCCGAGCGCACAGGCAGAGTGGTGGTACGACCACGCGCGGTGTGTGGCGGCAATACTCGAGGAGACTCATGGCATTCTGGGATCAGTTGAAGGCTAAGGCTCAGGAGATGAACGGCCAGCTCAAGACAAAGACCAGCCAGTTCCAGAACAAGGAATTCAAGAACGCGAGCATGGCAATGTGCGCGTTGATCGCCGCCGCAGACGGTTCGATCGATCCGTCGGAGCGTCAGAAGACCGCCGCGCTGATCATGAGCAACGAGTCGCTCGCGGTCTTCCCGCCGGACGAGCTTCGTGAGCAGTTCGACTGGTACTGCAGCAAGCTGTCCTCGGATTACGAGTTCGGCAAGGTCGAGGCAACCGCAACCATTGCCAAGCTTAAGTCGAAGCAGGATCAGGCCCGCGCGGTCATCCAGATCGGCATCATCATCGGCGGCGCGGACGGCAACTTCGACGAGCACGAGCGCGGCGTCGTACGCGACATGTGTTTTGCAGTCGGAATCTCTCCGGCCGAGTTCGATCTCTGATCGATTCAGAGCATGAAAGCGGGTGCGGCGCGAAAGCGCTGCACCCGCTTTTCTTTTCAGTACTCGGGATAGCCGTCCTCGGGTCCCAGCATCCGCTCGATCCTCGTCCGCGTGATCTTGGCGAGCTCGTCGACGCAGACCTTGCGCTCGACGGACCGTTCGTTGGACATGCGCTGGCCGATGTTCTCGAGCAGGTCGTCGGCGTCGTGGCCGTGCGAACACCACAGATACCGGAAGCCGAAGTTCCGCTCGTACTCCTCGCCGGCGCGATAGATGGTTGCCATGACGGCGTCGTCCGGAACCCAGATCGAGCATTGCTCGAGGTGGGACGGCACGCTGTTCTTGCGCACGCCTACGGGTGGATGGCATTGCAGGGCGCGTTCGACGTCCTCGTCCGAGAGGTTGAGAATCGCGTCCTCGGCGCGCGAGAGGATCTCCGCGTGGTCGGCGAACGGACGTCCGTCGCTGACCCACCCGGCCCACGTCAGCGAGCAGCAGCACTCGAACAATGCGTGAACTGCCTTCTGCCGCGGTAGTTCGTTGAAGCGCTCCAACCCGATCGATTGATGTAGCAGCATGTGACCTCCCGGCCCGTTGTGCCTTCAGGCGCGCTCGACATGCCGCGCGGTAACCAGATGCGCGACCACTTCGATAATCCGCCGCTTCACCTGGGAAAGGAAGGTTTGCTCACCGAGTTTTCAGGTTCTTAACGCGGCGTAACGAGCTGACCCACACAACGCAGGAGCCCCACCGGCGACAACCGGCGAGGCTCCAGACCGGGAATCTCTAGAAGGAAAAACCCGATCATGACTGTCGCCGGCGGGCCTATATCCAGCCAAGGCGCTCGCTCTCGCGATCGCCATTGCCCTCGGCATCACCGCCTGGCGCATTCGTACATTCCTTCGGCCATCACCGGGACCGGTTCTACGAGCCGCACTCGAGGATGCGTGGAAGACGAGATTGCGGCCACCCACTGCTCCAGGAAACAAACGACGATCATCCACATTTCGCCACCATCGCTGCGGACGAGCGGCAATCGCGCAGATTGTTGCCGACTGCCGCATAGACGCCGTGCTCGACGACCCACGATTCGAGCAGCCCCTACTAGGCGTAGTAGTGCCTGTAGCGTCCATGCCATGGGCTCCCGAAATTCCCGGCGATGGGGATATGCGCTGACGGCATTGGCGGTCATCGCGTCCGGTATCTCGGTCTTCGGCCCACAGAGCTTTCCGGGGCGAGAGCCGACATTCACCGGGGCCACAGCCTGGAACATCGATCCCGACGGCACCATCACTGAGATTACGGATTCGGACCTCGTTGCCGAAACCACGTTCGAGGACCCGCCGCCGCTCCGGGCAAGCGCAGTCGTCCGTGAGTTCCACGCCGAGGAAGGCTGGGGTGTACTCGACGCAGCCGAAATTCCCGGCGGTTGTTGGGTGTTCTACTCCGAGATTGTGGCGACTGGGTACCGCGTCCTGACTCCAGGCCAGCTAGTGGACCTTGAATATGAGGACCTTGTTGCGCAGTACGGTTCCGACGCGCACCAGGATGGCTACCGTTATCGTGCTACGTCCGTCCATCCGTGAGCCGCGCTGGTCTGGTAACGCGGATTTGGACCGCTTTAGGTGTGCGAAGTGGAATACCGGGAGTGCACCGACGGCGGACTCAGACATCCAGCATTCAAAGGTTTGCGCTCGACAAGTCCGCTGACGGAATCAACCCGCCGGGTCGTCACTTATTCAGTGCAACAGCACAATTGAGGAAGGTTCGTTGTGGACAATTGGTGGTTGTACTGGAGCCCGTTTCCTCAGCCTGTCCGTGAGTGGCTGTGGATGATCGTGCAACAGATTTGGCCTAGCTGAGAATGGGTTACGGCCATCATTCACGCCCTGCCCTCGTACAGATCAGCTGCGATATCGATGGTCAACCCGGAACCGTGCGGGCCACCGCCGAGGTAGTAGATCCCGGAAATCCGCTTGGGGTAGGAGTTGGCATCGACGATCGCCTCGGACCAGGCGTCTAGATAGGAGAGCAGTTCGTCGAGGTCGTCGCCGAGCGCATCGAGTCGACAACCTGCGGTATCGCTTCCATACGTGGTGAATTTGGGTTGGTGAAGCACATGCCGCTTCAGCACAAGGCCGCGAGGTCGGTAGTGAGAAGGGTAAAAATTACCGGGTGCGCGACAACTGAACTCCGCTGCGCCAGACAACGAACCCAGTGAGCGCTCCGACCGCAGCGCTGGCCAGTGGCCCGACGATGAGATACAGCGTCGGGCTCTCATCACTGCCAGGGCAGAGGGAGATCGTAGGTAAGTTGGTCGGATCCGTGATCTGCGATGTCAGAGGTGCGTACGAAGAGCAATGGGTCGGTTGTCCGAGCCACCAAAGCACGAAGCCAACGCAGATAAGACCACCAATCAAGAAGGTTGCAGCCCCCGCTGCGATCAACGTACGCATCTCAGCATCCTTCCATGGTCCTCCAACGTAAAGAATGATTGTGGAACAGATTTGGTCTGGCTGAGTCTGCAGCCGGTCGGCGGCGGAATACGATCTTGTAACACCCGGCGGCGAGAGGATCACAAGATGTCGGAACGTATCAATTTCGCCTACGTACGGTCCACTCCGCAGTGGGATGCGCACGTACTGCGCAGTGGTCAGGTCTTGCGGCTGGCTGGCGAACAAATTCCGGACCCGGTACTGAGGGAGAAGCTCGATGCCCTGAACCGTCCTGAACGATCTCGTACCGAACAACTGATTCGTAGCCGAGATCTCCCCGACTGGCGGCGACTCCCGCAAGCCGATTTCAACCTTCGCGCTTCATACGACATATCCCTACCGTTCCCCGCCGACCCCGGCTTCGATCTCCGGTTGACCAACCTGCAGCTATTTCGTACTGGGCTCGCATTCCATGTCGTAGCGCACGAACCCACGCCCGAGGAGATGCCCTACCTCGCCCAGCCGAGCAACGAACAGATGAATTTCGGATCCCGGATCAAACCCGTTGAACCGCACAGAATTCGACTCATTGTCGACACCATCACCGGGCCGATTCTCGCGAACTCGACCCACCCCGGCGACTACCCCGACGACCCGAATGAGCCGTGGTTGTACAGTGGCCGTTCATGGCGTGGTATCGCCGAGAACCTGTTCGGCATCACCACCGGCGGCGAATACTTTCTCAGCCCGCCCCCTCAGGGCCCCTTGTGGATCACCGTGTCATATCCCGAGTTCGGCCTGGCTCCGACAACGATCGAATTCGAGTTACCGCAATTGCTGTGAAGGAACACTGCACGTTTCGAATACTGCACATCCGCCAGTCAACCCGCCGGGTCGTCACTGATTCAGTGCAACAGCACAATTGAGGAAGGTTCGTTGTGGACAATTGGTGGTTGTACTGGAGCCCGTTTCCGCAGCCTGTCCGTGAGTGGCTGTGGATGATCGTGCAACAGATTTGGTCTGGCTGAGACCGTAGACCGGCGAGACTGGTCAGGAAGTCGGCGGTATCTGGCTGACCAGTGATTCGTACAATCGCTCTATTGCTCTTAGGACTTCGGCCGGTTCGATGTATTGGTTCTTCTCACGCAGCGCGTATTCCAGTTCTTCGCCATCGCGAACGCTTTCAGGCACCAGCACGTGCCATTTGTACCCCCGGGGTTGCAACCGGACTCCGGCCTCCGCGAGGTAGGAGTTGACGTCGTCGTTGACCATCCGCAGGTCTTCTTCGGTGTATGGCTCGAACCAGACTTCCTCGGGTTCCCTGCTCGGGTCACCGCGAGTAACCCGTACGGGCGGGTGCGCGGATGCCGGATGCGGTGTCCTGTAGCACCTGCTTGGCCCCGCAACCCACGCGGTCAGCGCTCCGTGTCCATTCGAAATGACGCTGACGTAGCGACCCACAGGCAGGGCACTGGGCACCTGACCGTCGACCTCGGACAATGGATACTCGCTCCAGTACTGCGCCATGTCGTCCATTATCGTGCGCGAGCTGTGATTTCGGCATTAAGGGAGCAGACGCAGCAAGGTGCAACGGATGCAATTGTTCTCTGCCAGAGTTGAATTCCCTAAGGAAATGCCGTTCACGTTGCATGGTAGTTTTCGTCGATGGATTCCGTCTCCTTGGTCCGCGTAACCGAAGCACTGAACGCTGCATGGGGACCCGATACGTGCGCTCCAGAAGACATCGGGGATTGGTCGGAGGAGAATCCCGCGCGCGGGCAATGTGCGACTACTGCGGTGGTGGTGCACGACTATTTCGGTGGTGACCTGGTTCGCGGCGAGGTGCACGTTCGAGGTGAACGAGTGGACTTTCACTGGCGGAACCGGTTACCAGACGGGTCGGAGATTGATCTCACGCGTGAACAATTTTCGGTGCAGGAGAGCGTGATCGGTGGTGTCTATGTTCCGCGTCCGACGGGTTGGACGCGGCTCGATTATGAATACTCACTCCTCTCAGGCCGAGTCGCCGAACACTTGAAGCGCTCACCCACAACATTTTTGGCGTCACAGGGTTGAACCTCACTGCACCAGATCGTCCGCGCGATGTCCTTGTGGATCGGCGATGGCGGTGCGCTTGGTCATGCCTCTTCGTGCGCATTCGAGCCCGAAGACACCCATCAATCGTCCACCGTGCCACATCAATGCCCTCACTACGCATTTCCAGCCACACCTTGTGTGCACCGTAGACCGAATAATTCTCGGTATGCACACGGCTGACCTCGGCTTGAAGTTCTTCGTCGCGCACAGTCCGCTGGCCCCTCGACTGCAGGAGCGGCACCCGAAGATAGTCGAACCGGCATACCGACACCTCCGGATCGCGCAGAATGGTAGTCGGCGTACACGCGGATGAACCCGGGGAGCGGTGCAATGATCCGACGACGGCTCGGCCAAGCATTGATGGTGATCGCACTCGCCTCCGCGGCCGTCTCGACCGCGCCCGTCCACGCGCAGGAACCGGCGCCAATCACGGCGCCAATCACGGCGCCGGGCACAGTGACCGCGGCAACTTCCCTGCCGCACTCCTTCTGGATTCCCGGCGCCGCCAACGCATCAAAGCTCACGTACTGGTCCACAGGACCGCTGAACCAGCCCGCGTTGAGTACGGGCGCGCTCTTCCTGCCCCCCGGCGATCCACCCGACGGTGGCTGGCCGGTCATCTCGTGGGCTCACGGCACTGTAGGTATTTCCGACCAGTGCGCTCCCACCGTGACCGGGACCGTCGGCAGTCCGTACCTCACGAACTGGCTCTCGCAGGGCTACGCGATCGTCGCGACCGACTACGTGGCGCTCGGCACGCCGGGAATCCACGCGTACCTGGACGGACCGTCGGCGGCGCACAGCGTGATCGACATGGTGCGTGCCGCGCGTGGGGTCGAACCGTCGCTCTCACCGCGGTGGTTGGCACTCGGACAGTCTCAGGGCGGGCAGGCCGCTATGGTCACGGCAGCGATCGCCACACGGTACGCACCCGAATTGGACTATCGGGGCGCGGTCGCGACCGGGGCGCCGTCCAATCTGGAGAACCTTGCACCACTCGTGGGGCCGGACTTTCCCCGCTTGCCACTGACCGGCAGCACCGTGTTCGTCTCGTACCTCTTGGCCGGACTCCGGGCGGCGCGACCCGATCTCGACATCGATCGCTACCTGACACCACGCGGCACGGATGCCCTGGCCCGAGCCGAAACCGACTGCTACCAGGACATGGCATCGGGCCTCGGCGACGTCACGATCGGCGATCTGGTGAACCGGCCCCTCGACGATCCCGCGGTGCTGGCTGCTGCTCGCGGCATGCTGGAGATCCCGACGATCGGGTACGACCGGCCAGTGTTCCTCGGGCAGGGGCTGACGGACGAGATGGTGCCGGCACCGCTGGCTTTGAAACTCGCGGCCGAACTCGCCGCCAACCGCCAGCCAGTCACATTCCGCACATATCCGACCGGTCATATCGAGACGATGCGGGCAGCGCTCCCCGAAAGCCTCTCCTTCGTCCGGAATCTCTTCCAGCCGTAGGTGAATCATGCGTTTCGTGAGAGCTTGTCCGACCCACTTTTGATCTTCTCAGCACCGTCAGGAGTGCGCGGTTGACCGAGGATCTGCCGAAGCCGAGCGTTGCAGCTATGGCGTCGAGGCTCTTGCCCCCGCCGCAGGTTGGACCGTCACCGAACATCGGGAGCGAGGCGCGTCAATAACCATAGACCTCAACATCGCATGTCCTGGGTGGACCGCGGATCTAGACACGTACAGCGTCCAGGCGATCGACTTCGACGTTACGGATCGCTTGGGGCCACAGTGCGATGCGACCAGGCGAACCGACTTTGACCGTTCTGCTGAAATATTCTTCCTGGCAACAAAATTCGACTGAACCTGGTCAGGAGATGACCTCGATCGCTAGTCCTCGTCCTCGTACTCCGGTTCGGGCTCATCCGCCCATGCCTGATATCCCGGACTCTTCAGATGCAGGTGGATCGCACTGGCACCCAGGTTCAGTGTGATGACCGCTTTCGGCAGATCCCACCGGATAGTTGCCTCAGGTTCGGCGCTCGTGGCTGTCCCCAGGAGTGCAGTTAGTGCCACATCGAGGTTCGTGAATCCTTCGACCAGCAACGGACGCACCACGGTCATGGGCGTAGCATCATCTGCCACGTCCGTGACTAAGATCGAGATCGAATCCATTCTATGTTGCCGCCCGAACATGTTCGCCGTCGGCCGGCCGACATGAAAGTTCGTCCGAATCGAGCCGCCAGCATGCCTGAGTTCGACGAGCTCCCATCCAGCCTGTGCGCAGAATGGTTCCAGGTCGTCGACGGCCCAGGTCCAGTCGAATTCTGCGGCGAGGCGGGCGATCCGGGTGGCGCCCTCGATGTCGACGTGCATGCGTGGATGCTATCTGCGAGTGTCAACATGACCTGCACCTGGAACGGACGCTCCTAGGAATTACACGCTGTCAGAGAACTCGGCCGCCGCGGAGGTAAACCTGCGCTGAACGCCGAGGTCAGAGATCCCGCGCCGAGTGTCGCAGCGGCGAGAACGCCAGTGTGCCTGCCGCGATTGCGAACACGATGGTGACGCCGATCAGGGTGGGGCGTTCGCCGATCGCGCCGACCAACAGGCCTGCTGTCACGGCACCGAGGGCGGCCATGGTGCGGTTGACGGAACGCCGGGCGGCATTCACGCGCCCGAGAAGCTCATCCGGAGTGAGCGCTTGCCAATAGCCCATCTCGTTCGCGTTCTCCGTGCCTGCTGCCAAGCCCTGCAGGCCAAGAGCTGCGAAGAGAAGGAGATGGCCAACAAGTGTGTCGGTCGCGAAGGTAACGAGAAGCCAGGTGAGGGGATACAGCGAGCGGGCGAGGATGACCGTTCGTCCTGGTCCGATTCGCGTGCCGATCGCATGTGCACTGGACGCTCCGAGGAGGCTTGCGACACCGAACGTCGTCAGAAGCAGGCCGTATGTGTAGGCGCTGAACCCGAGTGAGCGGAGGGCGAAGAGAGACAGCACAGTCAACGCGGCTCCGTTGGCGAGGAACCACACGTGTGTCGATATTGCGAGCGGGTTGAGAGTGCGGTGGCGGTAGGTGAATCTCAGACCCTCACGCATTTCGTTCATCAGGTTGCGGGAGCGAGAAGCGGGTCGCGGCTCGTCTACGTCGAGACCGGAATTGAGTGCGGCATCAGCGAGATAGCTGATTGCGTCGACGGCAATCACCACTGGAGCGCCGAGCAGGCCAATGAGTCCGCCTCCGACCGTTGGCCCCAATGTCGTTGCTGCTGCGTCGGCTTGGTCGAGTCGAGCGTTTGCTTTCACCAGTTGGCTGCGTGGAACCAGCCGGGGTAACAAGGACTGCATCGCAGCGAAGCCGAACACCGAGAAGGAGCCGAACAACAGCAACACGATGACCAGAACCCAGATGTGCAGAAGGCCGGCGAGCCACAGAAGCGGAACAGTGCCGAGTGCTACCGCTCGACCGACGCTGGCCCACACTAGGATTGGCTTGCGCCGCCACCGATCGACGTAGACCCCCGCGACCAACCCGAGCACCGCATACGGGATCAACTGAGCCGCGTTCACCACACCCACTTCGAACGGCGTCGCGTCCAAAAGCTGCACTACCAAAATGGGCATCGCCACAGCTGTCACCGACGAGCCGGCCGAACTGATCACCGCGGCCGTGAGAAAGCGGCGAAATGATGAACGATTGACGGCCGGAGAAACCTCACTCATCGCTTCTACTCACGATGCCGCCACATGTCCGACTCCGCAGGTCCGTCCCATGAAGGGAACTGTAGTCGAGCACGCCCGATATGGTGCTGAGCCCGGGACGGTTGTTTGGCATTGCGAAGTTGACAGAAGTACTCGACATGGCGACAGGGGGGGGGCGACTCTACCGATTCGAGGGAAAGCCCCACCATGCTCGAAACAGGCTCTCCCACACGCATTTTCGTGATATCCCGCACTGAGAACGCGACGGGTACGAGAATGAGTGCTTCACCCATTACGTCCAAGGCATGTTCCACCGCTGGATGTCAGGGCGCCACAGGATCTTCGGCCCTTTTCCTCGCACGCCAAGCCGTTGCCAGCGGCACCGTCGAATGCGCATTGGCTGTCGGCTTCGAGCAGATGAAACCCGGCGCACTCAAGCGGGTCTGGGACGACCGCCCAGCGCCGATGTTCCGTTTCGACGATCTGATGACCGAGATCCTAGGCGTCCACGACGCGCCGCGCACAGCCCAGATGTTCTATCGGAACCATGTCGACAATGCGGTGGCAAGACCGTCCTCGGTGCCTGGTGGGCAGATCTGGTCGGCTGCGGCAAGCACAGAAGCAGGTGCGTGACCCATGGCCACGCCGTGAGCGGCCCAGTCCAGCATTTCCAGGTCGTTGATGCCGTCACCGACGGCTAGGGTCCGTGTTGCGGCGACGCCCAGCTCGATGCGCAGCCTTTCCAGCATCGCAGCCTTGCTTACGCCGGCTGCGGTCAAGTCGGCCAGTGGTTCGTCTTCGTAGCACAGGCTTCGAATGCCGGGGAGGTCGAGAGTAGACAAGATTTCGGTCAGCTCCTGCCCACTGCGTCCAGGCCAGTGGATCGCTAGTCGGGTGGTCGGCGTGGTCGCAAGTTCGTCGATATCGACCAGCTCGACCTCGCCGTGGTGCATATCCGCGTCGTCGACAGGGCCGGTTGCTCTGACCCCGATGCCCGGGTTCTCGGCTACGAAGATCGCGCCGGGTAGTTGTTCGCGTAGTGCCGCGATGGGAGTGCGTAAATCGAAGACCGCTTGCTCCGCGATTTTCCCGGTTGCGGCATCGATCAGCACGGCCCCGTTGGAACAGATCGCGAACCCCGTCATGATGTCGAGCTCGAGTAGGAACGGTCGTGTGGCGGGGGCGAGTCTGCCGGTGCGCAGCACGACATGGGCTCCGGATCGAACAGCTGCCCGCACAGCCGATCTCACTGCGATGCTGATCGTTTCGTGCGCGAGCGGATTCGTGTCCTCCGCGACGTGCAGGGTGCCGTCAATGTCGAGGGCAATCATCATCGGGTGGCCGGATTCGAAAACCAAGGGTCATCCTTCGATAGTGTCAACTCGACAAAATTCATCGGTAGACCGTGTGTGGGTCGGCTCGGGTGCAACATACTCGAATCGGTATTCGTCGCCCAAACAGAGACGGTGGGCGCACACAAATCGTGCTGAATAGCGACACCTGAATTTCGCCGGCGAGTCCAGAGCCGTATCGCGTGGCTGCTCGGCTTATGGTGCGCGGGTGATGGCATTCGGGGGATGGGCGCGGTGGTGTCGGTGGGTGTTGTTTGGTGTGGGGTTGGTGTTGGTGGTGGGGGCGTTCGGTGCTTTCGCGTTCTTGGGGGTGGGGCGGTGTTCGTATGAGCTGTGTGCAGCCGATTCGGCTGTGGCGTTGGAGAGTGCGTCGAGGGTGTGGCTGCCGGTTGTCGTCTCTTCGTGTACTTATGCGCCGTCCTTCGACCAGAGGGTGGTGATGGTGGTGTTCGATGGTGTGGCGTCGGTGTTCGCGGTCGTCGGGTGGGTGTTGATGGGTGCGGCGCTATATTCGAGGCGGCGACAACCGCCGACTGAGCACAAGTGGTCGATGCCAGTTGATCGGGGTAGCGGCATGTTCTCCTCGCGTGTGGCCCGGTGGGTGCTTCGTGGCGTTTTGGGCGTTGTATCTGTGCTCGCGCTGATTACCTGCGCCTTGGTGGTGTTCACTGATCGGCATGTGCCGTCGTGGCTCCCGTGGACGGAATTTGTCGTGGTTGTGGGGTTGATGGGGGTGCTGGCGATTGGGGAGCGGCGGGATTCACCTTCACTATGAGCGGGTATCCGACCTGCGCGTGCCTGAGTGCTCGTTTTGTGGCGTTGAACTGGGGTGATGACGCGTCCCCGGTTTGTGGTGGGTGTCGGTGAGCTGCGCACTCGGCTAACAGCGGCGGCGTTTAGTCGGTGAGAACCAGGAAGGAAACTTTTGCTTGGCCGGTCCGCGCGAAGGTGGCTTCGTTGATCAGCTCGCTCAGTGCTTGTGCGCCATAGTTCGCCATCCGTTGGGTGGCCAGCGGTGTTCGTCCGCGTGCTGTCACGACTTTTCCGGCGAAATCAATTGTGTCGGTGATGGTCAGGGTTGATTCTTAGTCGGATGTGTTGCCGCCGTAGGTGTTGACGATTCTGTCCGCGACGAGGCTGACCGTCTCTTCGGAGAACGGAAGCTGGCGACGATTGTGGGAGTGATGTCTGCGAGATCGCCGCGCGGAACGGATCCGTGTGGTTCGGAACTGAAGGCAATGGCTAGTGATCGAGTGAAGGCGATCGTTTTCGTCCACCACAGCGAGCCCACTACGACAACCATCACGGTGAACACGAGCAGTATGCGATGGCGATTGGCGTAGCTCCTCATTGGTTAGTTGTACCGCGCGCAGCCCGGTGCCACCGCTAAACGTCCAAATACTGCAGTCGCGTTTATCTGGCCTGTTCGCGAGTTCGGTAGTGGCACAGTCGGGCTCGGTTCTGGTGACGTCGACGCCATTGGGATCGTGTGAGGACGTGGTCGGGGTTTATGCGTTTCCTGCGGGCAGGTTTGCGCCAGATCTCGCTGTGTTGCTCCTTGGCGGCCCTGGTTCGCGTGAGATTCGGGACTACCGGTCATCGCGACCCGCTGGTGGCGTTGTGGTTGTCGTAGCGGCAGATATGTTCTACGGCGAGAGAGACTATTGGGAGGACAAGCATGACTGCCGAGGGCTGGGAGAAGCTGCAGGCCGCGATTCCGGATCTGGTGGACGTCGACTTCGACGATGACGCCGAACCGATCCAGATATCGCAATTCGTCCGCTTGCGTGACAGTGGTACCGGCCGTGACATCACGGTCTACGAGAACGGCGGTGCAGTCGAGGCCACGCTCACGATCCCGTCGGATCCGGATGCCGCGCAGCAGTTGCTGAGCGTGCTACAAACCCAGCCGGTTTGGTTTCAGACCTCCAACGAGCAACGCTTGGAAACCAGCCGGTGGAGCCCGACCCATTCCGAACCCAGCGAACTTCGGGAGATATCGGCTTCGGTCGTCGCCATCATGCGCGACGGGCTCGGGATGGAATTCCAGCGCATCCGCTACACCGCCGGTGACGAAACCGGATACGACACCGGGCCGTGGGCCCTGCGCAACCTGTTGACTGCCGAACAACCGACGAAGCGTGGCGCACCCGACCGATGCACCGACTGGACGGATTTCGCCGAGCGACTGGAATGGGTGGTGCGCATTATGCCCGGCTACGACATCGTGACCCTCGATGCCCCTGCGGTGAAAGACCTCGGCTCGATCCAATTCCAGCAGGACAACGGGAGATTGGAGGCGAGCATGATCACGGCGGACACCGTTCCCGGTTCCGGTGGCCTGGACCTTCGGCTGCGGGCACTCGGCTGGCGGGTAACAGAAGGACCGGGAGCCCCCCACGTGGAATGGCTGTACGGCCCGTTCAGTTCATCCGCCGGTTTCGTCGACCGACGCCTCGACCGAATCCCACAGCTCACGGTCGACACCTTCCGCACTGTGCACGGCGTCAACAGCCCACAAGACCTCGCCGTCAGCGGCCATGAGGAGACCGTTGTCAACGGCCACCAGGCCCATATCAGCAGAGAACTCGGCATACCCTGCCTTCCGTATACTCTGACTCCCCCGTGAGAGGCCTGACGCAGCGACGGCGTAGGTATCCGACCCACAGTGGGGCACCGTCTCTCGGCGGTGCGCACCTGGCTCAAGTGCCTCGCGAACTCGGAGACGTGCTCTAGCCGTGACCCGCGCCTAGGTCGATGCTCGAGCGCATCATTGCGCACGAAGCAACGGAACGCTTCGATTGCGATCAAGGCTGATAGCGCTTAGTGCAGTTAAGAGCCTTCGAGTCGAAATGGGACGGAGTCAGAGCCATCGCCACCACCGGCACCAAACTGCCGCCACTGTGGTCGCGCAACGGCAACAACTAACGCCTCGTTACCCGAGATCGTCGACGCACTCCGCGCCGTGCTCGACCACCGCGAAACCGTCCTCGACGGCGAGATCGTCGAACTCGGACCCGACGGTGCGACAGAACTCTCGCCGCGACACCGCCTCTCCGGCTTGCACAGTGATCAACACCGAGCACTGGACGGACTACCCCGTGATCAGGACATTCGACGAGCCGAGGGCAGTGAAAGTCGACATCGGCCGGGCGCTCCCGCTCGGACGTGGGGGAGCATCGCGCGCTGATCATGTGAGCATGCGCGTGAAAACGTCCGCCCTGTACATGTCCGGATACCTGGACGGTATTTTGAAATTCTGGGCGATAATGCACGACGGGCAATGGCTGGCCGGAATACCGTGCGAGTCACCGATGCCGGCAGAACCAATCTCGTCGAGATCGACATGCTCGTGACCGCTGACGCCATCACCGAAGTGCCGTCGGTCGGCTGAGACTTGTTCAGCGTTGAATCCTGCAGCCTGGGTCGTGTCCGCTGGCACTGATGTCGCTGGTTCGCCTTGGTGGATGTGCTTCCTACACTTCGATGGGGCGATTCGGGTGTGGGCCTGTGGTTGGCGCGCTGATATCTGTGCGCCATTGCCTCGACCGCGGTGAGTGGGTAACGCAGCTGTCTGTCGAAGTGGGAGAGGGGCAGCTGCGTCTCGGGTTGCAGATCGTCAAGCCGCGGCCCTCGACGGCTCGTTGCGGTAACGCGACAGCCGGCCGTCGGTTCCGGTAAGCCGCCAGGACCAGAGGGTGAGCCGGGTGCGCATTCCGTTGGCGTCGGCGAGGCTCCGGACGTCTGCGCAGGACTCTGCAAGGAGTCGCCGGAAATCGGGGTTGCGCATCGAATAGGTCTCGCGCAGAACATTGCGGGGGATACCCAGCAACGTCGCGTCCTGCCGGCTCGGGACGACGATGGACCAAAACCCTATGCGCATGACTACAGGCGTGGTGAGGCCGAGTGCGAGGCGGTTGAATCGGCTCATGCGCGGAGCGTGATGGCGCAACCATGCATGGGCGAACCCGATGTGACGTGCTTCCTCGGCGAGATGGATCTGCATGATGCGGTCGGTGAGCGGGTGAATGCCACCGCCGCGCATGATGCTCTTCTGGATGTGGTCGATCGGCTCCTCTCCAGCGAGGATGATCTGAAAGAAGAAACTGGGCCACAGCGATCCCAGCGAACCGACCAGGGGGAAGGCCTTGACAAGCCACGTTGGGGCACCGTGGACCTCCGGAGCCACCCGGTTGGTGAACTCCTGAAACATCTGGATGTGGTGTGTCTCTTCGGTGAGTTCGTGCATGAAGTAGCGGAATTCGGGGTTCTCGTTCGCCAGGCCCATCAAGAACTGGGTACCGCCGAGAAGGAGCAGTTGCTCGAACTGGGAGCCGGTCTTTGTTATAGATGCGAGCCGAATCCGGGCAACCCGCCGTTGTTCCTGGGGTGAGAGCGCGCGGTACCAGTCGGTGTGGGACAAGGGGTCGACCGCGGGGAGTTTCCATCTTGGGTCGTCCGCGGGGGCGGCGAACTCGGGCGAATTCCAGGCGATGTCTTTGAACGCCTCGAAGTGGAGCCCTGTCGAGGATGCCTCGGACAGTGTGCGCAGAGTGTCGTGGTAATCGCGATGTTCGTTGACGGTATTGCGCCCCGGAGTTAACCGGACAGATGGCGCGTTACGCCGCGTCCGACGAAGTGTTAGGAACTGCATTTCGGGCTCCTTTGTGGCATCTATCTCAGACGTGCCCACAGTAAACTAAGTGTGACTACGCGTCCACAGTAACTGTATGAGTCTGCACGTCCACGGGTAAGTCCGGAAGGGTGAAATGGGTGCTCAATATCGCACCATGCACGCGGCTCTCGGCATTTGATGGTGGTGTGGGTCCTGCTGTCGAGACGACGGCGCTGGACGTGGTCGACGTTAGGCCGTTGTGTGCATCTGCCGACCGGTGGGATACGTGCAGGACGAGGTTCTCGCGATCTCGTCACGGTCGGTGTCCCGCTTGATCGGGTCGGAACTCACCTCGCCGAACTCGCGTCCCTGCATCGCGACGACATCCGAGGCGGCGCAGACAGTTGATCATGTGGATCGGCCCGCACGTCTTTCGTCATGCGACGGGGACCCGATGGCCCGTGGTTTGTTGCTCGGATGGCGATCGGTAACAGTGGAAATATCTCACCGGTAACTTTCAAGTTGTGTCAGTTCTCTTTCTTAAGTGACTGTGTAACAACCAGTTTCGATGGAAGTCGCTATCTGAATTGAAATTCTGGGCGGAAATGCACGACGACCAATGGCTCTGGCAGGGGTAACTGTGCGCGTCACCGATGGCGACGGAACCAACAGCGTCGAGATCGACATGCTCGTGACCGCCGACGCCATCACCGAAGTGCCGTCGGTTGGCTGAGACTTGTTCAGTGCCGAGACCGGCAAGAGCGGAGTTCGCGTCGGGCGCTCCCGGTAGATCGGCGGTGGCCTTCACGGTGTGATCGCGCTCTATACGGCACTGGCTTTAGTGGTGGGTGTTGCTGTCGCGGCGCGCCGTCCTGTGGGCGGCAGGAAGAATCTGGCCGACGTGTTCGGCGGGACCGAGCATGAAGCGGTCCAAGCCGGAACGCGTTGGGCTGTAGACGAGGTGGGCGCCCCAAGTGTGCATCGCCACCGCTGTCACCGACGAGCCGGCCGAACTGATCACCGCGGCTGTGAGGGAGCGGCGAAACGGTGAACGATTGACTGTCGGAGAAACCTCGCCCATTGCTTCTGCTCACGATGCCGCCACATATCCGACTCCACAGGAGTGCTGAGTCGTGCCTCGGGTGGTGGGGCGCTACCGCCTTCACACGATTGGAGCTGCGGAACAGGACATTTTCACGGAGAAACTTTCGCGGGGATAAACGAATCGATTCTGGTCGAACCCATGAGGGGAAACATGACTATCTTCTTCGACATCATGCTCGTACTCTGCGTCGTCTCCATAATAGTGTTTTCTGGATACGTTCTTTATCGCTTGGTGACAGACGAATCGAACCTGCGATAGCCAGTCGCTTCGACGTGTGGGTGCAGCGGGGGCCGATCGTCCTATAGATCCGCACCATCGCAATGGGTTTCAGGGCGAGCCTCGCACGCAAGATGTGATATCCGCGAGTTTCGCCTGAATATAGGCACGCAGCACTTCTTTCTGTGCGATCTTCCCTGGTGCATGGCCTGGACCAACCCTCTGCTCATCGTTTGCCGCGTCAACCGACGTGGACGTGTGGCCGGCGGGACTGGTCGGGTTCGGCGCGGCGGAGGACCTCACGGGTCACGGGAGCGGTTTCGCCCTCACCGATGAACAGGAAGCGGAGCAGGTACATGATCGGGTTTCCCTCGGTCCACTCGAAGTAGACGTCGGGAATCACGCCGGTGATATCCCTCGTCCGCAGGAGAACCGCCGCAATGGTGTTGGGGACGGCCGGGCTGTCGACCCACAGAATCCGGTGCTCACCGCGCTGTCGGCCGTGGACGAGGAGGTCGGTGCTGAATTCGGAGGAGTCCGTGACGTTTACCTCGATGAAGATGATCGACTCCGCCTCCGGGATGTTGCTTTCGGCGCGCTGCTGCGATTCCTTCTGCCGATACTCGTCCTCGTCGAGACGGTCGACGTCGTGCGCCACCATCGCGAGGTAACCCTTCTCGGCTGCCTCGGCGATGAATTGCAGCGCGGTCTCGTCGAATTCGACGGAGGTTGCCCGTAGTTCGAAGGCTCGCGAGATCCGGGAAAGGAAGGACACCACCATGATCGCGGCGATGAAGAACGACGCCACTTTCACACCGTCTGGACGTTCGAAGATGTTCGCGATCGTTGTGTAGACGAACAAAACTGCGACAAAACTGAACCCCACGAACAGTTTTCGCTGACCGTGCTTACGAGCGGACAGTGCAACGGCGACGGTCGCCGACGAGATGAGCACGAGGACACCGGTTGCGTACGCGGAACTCTGAGCGTCGACACCGGCGTCGAAGTAGATCGTGACAGTGATGGCGATGACGCTGAACACGAGGACCAGCGGACGCACGGCGCGGGCCCACGACGGCGCCATGCCGTAGCGGGGGAGATACCTCGGAACAAGATTGAGCAACCCTGCCATTGCCGACGCACCGGCAAACCAAAGGATCAGGATCGTGCTGAGATCGTAGACGGTTCCGAAGATCTCACCCAGATAGTCGTGCGCGAGGAAGGCAAGCGCGCGACCGTTGGCAGCGCCTCCGGGCTGGAACTCGTTTTCTGGGATCAGGATGGTGGTGACCAGGCTCGACGTCAGCAGGAATCCGCTCATGATCAGCGCCGCCGTGGTGAGCAGGCGCCGTGCGCCTTTGATGCGGCCGCGCGGATTCTGTTCGGTGTCGTGCGGCTCGCCCTTGATCTGCGGCATGACCGCGACCCCGGTTTCGAAGCCGGACAAGCCGAGCGCCAACTTCGGGAAGACGATCAGCGCGATCAGGATCATCATCGCCGGGTTTCCGTGCTCGGTGGTCATGGCGCGCGTCCAGTCGGTGACCAACGACGGCGCGGTCGCGATGTGCCACAGACCTACGGAGATGACCACCACGTTCAAGGCGAGATAGACGGCGACCAATCCGACCGCGATACCGATCGCTTCGGTGAATCCGCGGAGGAAGACCGCAGCGAGGAGCGCGAGCAGAACCAGGGTGACGGCGACGGTGTGTCCGGAGAGAAAGGTTGGAGCAAAAGGGTTCTCGACGAGGTGCGCCGTGGCATCGGCAGCCGAGAGCGTCATAGTGATGAGGAAATCGGTGGCCGCGAAGCCGAGAAGCACGAGAACGAAGATCTTGCCGCGCCACTTGGGCAGCAGCTTCTCGAGCATGGCGATCGAACCCTCGCCGTGCGGACTCTCGCGAGCCACTCGCCGGTAGACCGGTAGAGCGCCGAAGAGTGTCAGCAGGATCAATACGACTGTCGCGATGGGAGCCAACGTGCCGGCCGCCAGTGCCGCGATACCGGGTTGGTAACCGAGAGTGGAGAAGTAATCGACACCCGTCAGGCACATCACCTTCCACCACGGGTGGCGCTTCTCCTTCTTCGGCGCCATCCGGTGGGGCCCCAGATGTCCGGCGGGTTCCTCGGTGATGTCCGCGAGCAGCCAGGCCTCGGTGCGTTGTTTCACGGACGGAGCCGTGTTTTCGGCCGGGACCTCGTTGTCGGCTGCGGTCACCACGGCGTCACGGCTTCAGATAAACATCGTTGAGCGTGACAGTCCGCAGGTTTCGGCTCCGGATGATGTCCACCAGTTGCGGATACACGTGGGTCACGGGCAGATAGTTGAGGTGCCCGATCACGATGGCCCCCGGATTGAAGTACTGGTTCGCCATTTGGAGGATGTACTCCTCGGTGATCAACGAAGAATCCGACAGTGATCCGTACCAGAGGGTGGGCACGGTGTAGTCGACGCTCGCGGCCACGGAATCGACTGTCGCGTTGTGCCTTCCGTACGGCGGCCGAAAGTACGGCGCCGCGTCCACGCCGTAGGTGTTGCGCAGGAACGTGCCGTTCTTCGTCAGCTCGTCTGCGATCTGCTGCTTCGACACGGACGTCAGATCCGGGTGCGAGTAGGTGTGATTGCCGAGCTGAATTTGTCCGCTCTCGACCAGCGGTCTGAGAAGTCCGGCGTTTTCGGTCCACGAGTTGTATTGCCCGTTGACGAAGTACGTCAAACGGATGCCGGTGTCTTTTGCGAACTGTGTGTAGAGGCGCACGACTTCGGAGCTGGCTCCGTCGTCAACCGTCAGGGCAAACAGATCCCCACCGCCGGGTAACGCGGTCAACGATCCGCCGGCGGGCAGCGGCACCCGGGCAGACGGCGGTGGAGGCGGCAACAAGGCAGGCGGGAGATCCGGGACAGGGACGGGGTCGGTTGGTTCGTCGGCTGCAGCGATTGCCGTCCCGACCGAACGTGACGAACAAGCGGTTCCCATGGTCACCGCGGCGGTTCCGGTCAGAGTTGCTGCTGCGAGGGCACTGAGGAAGCGTCGGCGGTCCACAGGGCGGAGCCTAGAGCAGATTTGCCCTATTCGGACTTCATTCTCAGCGTTTTTTCAGCCAATGACCAGCCGTGTCCGGTATCGACAGGTTCTACTCAGGAACGGTGGATAGCGTGTCGGCCGTGGAACCGCGACCTCGACACTCGGCAACCAGGCACAGGCGTAGGCGTCAACCGCAGCGGTCGACGCTCTCGGTAGGGCGCAAGCTGGCGGCGGCGTCCCTGTCGACGACGATTCTGGTGGGCGTCGGAATCGGGTGGTACGTGCAGTCGGATCTGACGTCGGGGCTGTACCGGTCGGATGCGCTCTCCGCCCTCGGTGAGGACGCCGAAAGTTCTCTCGACGGGGATACCAACATCTTGTTGATCGGGCTCGACAGTCGCAAAGCGATGGACGGCAGCGACCTGCCGGCTGAGTTCGTCACCGACAAGCTGCATGCGGGGGACAGTGATGTGGGTGGGTACAACACGAACACGCTTATCCTGCTCCATGTTCCGGGCGATGGTGGCAAGGCCAGTGCGGTGGCAATTCCACGCGACGATTACGTCGCGGTACCCGGCTACGGAATGGCCAAGATCAAGGAAGCGTACGGAATGGCGAAGGCTGATGCGGACGCCAAACTCGTAGCGGACGGGGTGACGGATCCTGCTGCACGAGAACAACAAGCGCGTGAAGTCGGAAGACGGTCGACACTGACCACCGTGCAGAATCTGCTCAAGGTTCCGATCGATCACTTTGCCGAAGTGAACCTGATGGGCTTCTACGACGTCGTCTCGGCTATCGGCCCCGTTCAGGTGTGCCTTAACAATCCGGTGCAGGATGACTTCTCGGGCGCCAACTTCCCGGCCGGAGTTCAGACTCTCGATGCGTCACAGGCACTTTCGTTTGTCCGTCAACGCCACGGCCTGGACAACGGGGACTTGGATCGCACCCACCGGCAGCAGGCTTTCATCAGCGCGGTGATCGCCAACTTGAAGGGCTCCGGCGTCATCGGAAACATTCCGAAGATGACGGCACTGGCCGACGTGGTGAAGAAGGATGTGGTGATCGATTCTGCCATGGATCCCGTCCGATTCGCTTCTCAGGCAAGCGCTCTCGCAGGTGGGAACATCGACTTCTACACCCTGCCCATCGAGGGATACGAGACCGTCGACGGCCAGGACGTCAACATGGTCGATCCGGCGCGTCTGCGTAGTGAAGTGTCGCGGATCTTCGCGGGAGGTGACTCGGCATCTGCACCTGCGATGGACACTGCTGTCTCGACCGGGAACGAAGTTGTGGACATCCGCAACGGAACCGCGACGGACGGGTTGGGCGCCGCGTTGGCAGCGGCGACGAAAGCGTCGGGAGTCGAAGTCGGAGAGGTGAGCACCGCAGTTGCGACGGCAAAGTCGGTGGTCAGCTATGGAGTCGGCGCCAAAGCCGTCGCAGAGGCGCTGGCCGAGCAGTTGGGCGTGGCCGCAGTGCCTAACGAGCAGGCAGCGGCCGAATCAGTGTCTGTACTGATCGGTGAGGACAATGCGCAGACCGTGTTCTCGGCCGCTCCGGCGCAGTCGGACTCGTCGGTATCCGCCGGCACCGTTCCCGATACGGGAGCGCAGGGATCACCCATCCGGGCCGACGCGAATGGCGGCATCCCCTGTGTGGACTAACTCTCAGGTAATTCGCACCAAACTCACGCTGACTTCTTCGATCTGCGGGTCTACATTGGAGAAGTCGAACTCAGTCGGGTACTTCACCTTTGGGGTACCTGACTGAGATTGCGTAGTTGAAAGGATCACCGACATGGCTACAACAGCAGCGGTACAGAATCCGACACGCTCACGTGCCAGGACCATGTCCTTGTCCGAGTACGTGGCCGAGCATCCGGCGCAGCGCGTTTTCCCACCGACCAGTGAGCGGGCGGCGAGGATGGCGATGCTCATCATGTTCGCCCTGATGGCCGTCACCCTCGTCGTACTGGTACTTGACGAGGCAGGAATTTTCGGATGAAGGCAGCGGTCTTCGGCTGAGCCGGACCTTTAGTTACTCTTGAGTAATGACTGAACAGAAGAGCTGGAATGCGTTCACCGTCGAGCGCGAAGACAACATCGCCCAGGTGACGCTGATCGGGCCGAGCAAGGGCAACGCGATGGGGCCGGATTTCTGGAGTGAACTCCCCGAAATCTTCGCCGACCTCGACGCCGACCCCGAGGTGCGTGCAATCGTCATCGCCGGTTCCGGCAAGCACTTCTCGTTCGGACTGGACCTGCCGGCGATGAGCGGTGAATTCGGTGCCGTCCTCGCGGACAAGGCTCAGGCAGGCCCGCGCACCAAGTTCCACGACATGATCAAGCGCATGCAGTCGGGCATCAATGCCGTCGCAGATTGCCGCAAGCCCGTCGTCGCAGCTGTGCAGGGCTGGTGCATCGGCGGCGGCGTCGACCTGATCACGGCGGCGGACATCCGCTACGCAAGTGCCGATGCCAAGTTCAGCATCCGCGAGGTCAAGGTCGCGATCGTCGCAGACATGGGCAGCCTCGCGCGTCTGCCCGCGATCATCGGCGACGGACACCTGCGTGAGTTGGCTCTGACCGGCAAGGACATCGACGCAGCGCGCGCCGAGAAGATCGGCCTCGTCAACGACGTTTTCGAAGATGCCGACGCGGTACTGGCAGCGGCGCGCGCGACCGCCAAGGAGATTGCGCTCAACCCGCCGCTCGTCGTCCACGGGATCAAGGACGTGCTCGATCACACCCGCAGCGCGAGCGTGAACGACAGCCTTCGCTACGTCGCAGCCTGGAACGCGGCGTTCCTGCCTTCGCAGGATCTGACCGAGGCCATCACCGCCGTCTTCCAGAAGCGCCCGCCGGTCTTCCAGGGTGAGTAGAATCTGCAAGGGCGAGTAAAAACAGCACAAAAATCCCCGCACATCTTCCGATGTGCGGGGACTTTCGTAAGGCCTGAGAACTCGAGCTCAGTGACCGCCGTTGGCAGCGAGACGCTTGATCGAAGCCTCGATCTCGGCCTCTGCCTCGGCGCGGCCGACCCAGTTGGCAGCCTCGACGTGCTTGTTCGGCTCGAGGTCCTTGTAGTGGACGAAGAAGTGCTTGATCGCATCGAGTTCGAACTGTGAGATGTCACCCAGATCCTGGATGTGATCCCAGCGGGGGTCACCGGCCGGAACGCAGAGGACCTTGTCGTCTCCGCCGGCCTCGTCGACCATCTTGAACATCGCGACTGCGCGAGCCTCGACGATGACGCCGGGGAAGACCGACTCGGGGAGCAGGACCATGGCGTCGAGCGGATCGCCGTCCTCACCCAGGGTGTTTTCGATGAAGCCGTAGTCGGCCGGGTAGCCGAAAGCTGTGTAGAGGTAGCGATCGAGTTTGACGCGACCGGTTACGTGGTCGACCTCGTACTTGTTGCGCTGACCCTTGGGGATCTCGATGGTGACGTCGAACTCCACGCCGATTCCTCGCTGTCGTGTCGGTAATGATTCGTCGGAAGGATATCGGGTCAAGGATAAGGTTGCCTGACCACCCAGTAGGCAGAGCACAGACGGAGGGGCGTTGGCGGGCCAAGGAAAGAAGAAGATCGGCTCGTTGGAAGAGAGTCGACGGCGTAACTTCCGCATCCTTCTGGCGGTCGGTGCAGTGGTTGTACTGGCCGTCGCCGGAGTTGTCGTCGTGAAACTCGGTACGTCGAACGACACCGCGGGCAGCGCGACCGTGACTACGTCGCCGCAGCCTGCGCTCGTGACGCCGTCACCTCAGGTGGTGCCCGTCCCGACGGACGCACCGATCCCGAGCGCGGCGGGAATCGCCGCGGCGATCGGCCCGGCTGTGGCCAACCCGGATCTGGGGAAGTTCACCGGAGTTGTCGCTGATGCGCTCACCGGAAACATTCTGTGGAGCGCAGACCCGTCGACGCCGATGACGCCTGCGTCCACGACGAAGGTGCTGACCGCATCGGCGGCACTGCTGAAGTTGCCGCTCGACCACCGGCTGTCCACGACGGTGGTTCCCGGAGCGAGCCCCGGGCAGGTCGTTCTGGTCGGCGGTGGTGACCCGACGCTGACGGCGACGCCGAAGGGGCAGAGCGGGTATTACGCCAATGCTGCTCACATCGCGGATCTCGTCGACCAGATCAAGGCTGCCGGTACGCCGGTGACCAGCGTCGTGGTGGACTCGAGCTTGTTCAAGGGCGACAACATGGCCACCGGATGGTTCCCCGCGGACATCGCGGCCGGCTACATCACCCCGATCGAATCGGTGATGATCGAAGGTGGTCGGTACGACGGCACTCAAGACGAGTCGCCGCGTTCGGAAACTCCCGCGTTGGACGCGGGCAAGGTGCTCGCTCAGGCGCTCGGTGTCGATCCCGCCAACGTGAGTCTCGGCGCGGCGCCTGCCGGTGCCAAGCCGATCGCCACCGTGCAGTCGGCGCCGCTGAGCGACCGGCTGCTGCAGATGATGGAACATTCCGACAACGTGCTCGCAGAGACCATCGGGCGTGAGGTCGCGATTGCCTCCGGAATAGAAGCCTCGTTCACCGGCGCAGTCGACGCGACCGGCAAGACCCTGCAGGCGGCCGGGTTCGACTACACCGGAGTTTCGCTGCACGATTCCAGCGGACTGTCCGTCGACGATCTCATTCCCGCTCAGGTACTCGATCGCGTCATGACGGCTGCGGCCGGTGACGGTGATCCGAAACTGCGCCCCCTGCTGGACTACCTTCCGGTGGCCGGCGGAACAGGAAGTTTGTCCGACCGCTACGCGTCCGGAAACCGAACCGGTGCGGGTTGGGTGCGGGCCAAGACGGGAACTCTCTCAACGGCCAGCGCGTTGTCAGGGTTCGTGGTCGATCAGAACGGGCGAGTGCTCACCTTCGCACTGATGTCCAATGACCGGCCGCCAGAAGTGAGCCGTCCTGCCCTGGACGCGATTGCCGGAGCATTGAGGAATTGCGGGTGCCAATAGTGGCCGAAAAGACTCCACAAGATGATGAAGCCTCGGCTCCGCTCGGTGGTGCCGTCGACTGGAGTCTTGCCGCCAAAGCCGGGATAAAACTGGCGCGCGGCGGCCCCGCGATGTCTCGCTACACGGCCGAGACGGCAACCGCAGAACTCGCCGAAGCGTCCGAGCGCGCAGAACTGCCGGTTCGTGAAGTGACCGGGCTGGCCGACGGTCTACCGGTCCCGGCCGCTGACGTGCTTGACCGGGCCGGGTGGATCACGGCAGCCTCGCGGTCGATGGCACATCTCACCGGCGCGGATCCCGACGGCAGTGGCAATCTCATCGTCGGAAAGCCGGCGGGCTTGCAGGCCGGCGCCATGCTGGCGTACCTGTCTTCGGCGATCCTCGGGCAGTACGACCCGTTCACCGGCGAGCACGGCACCCTGCTTCTGGTCACACCGAACATCGTCTCCGTCGAACGGTCCCTTCGGCTGAACCCGAGTGACTTCCGGTTGTGGGTCTGCCTGCACGAGGTCACTCACCGGGTCCAGTTCTCGTCCTCGCCGTGGCTCGCGGAGTACATGAAGGAATCCGTCGAAACGCTTGGTGCGACGGTGGACGAGTCGATGACCGACGTTGTCGGGCGCCTTGCTGCAGAGCTGCGCTCGCGGAAGGAACCCGACTCCAGTGACGGTGCGACGGCGGGCGGCATCATCGGACTGCTGCGCGCCTCGCAGGCGGAACCCCAGCGTGACGCGCTGGATCGGATGCTCGTACTCGGCACTCTCCTGGAAGGGCATGCAGACCACGTGATGGACGCCGTCGGTCCCGCTGTGGTGCCGTCGGTGGCAACGATCCGCGCGGCCTTCGACAAGCGTCGGCAGCGCAAGTCCAACCCCGTGCAGCGGATCATCAAGATGCTTCTCGGCATGGACGCCAAGATGGCGCAGTACGTACGCGGCAAGGCCTTCGTCGACGCGGTGGTTCTCAAGGTCGGCATGGAGCAGTTCAACACCATCTGGACCGGGCCCGAGACCTTGCCGTTGCTGGACGAGATCGACAATCCCGACGCGTGGGTAAAGCGCGTTCTCGGCTAGATGCTGCTGCCTGAGACGCCTGCCCTACTGGCGCTGCGACAGGCCGTGCGGGCATGGACGGTCGCATTCGAGCCACGACGCCGTGTGGTCGTCGCCCTGTCCGGGGGAGCCGATTCGTTGGCCCTGACAGCAGCAGCCGTGGCGGAAACCGAATCGGTCGACGCATTGATCGTGGACCATCGCATGCAAGTCGGTTCCGATGCCGTCGCACGCTCGGCCGCAGACCAGGCGCTGGCGCTGGGTTGCCGGACCGCGACGGTCCTGACCGTCGACGTAGCCGATGGTGGGAGTCTCGAAGCCGCCGCGCGTGAGGCTCGGTACAACGCCCTGCGCGGCGCCAGAACTGACCTCCCGGTTCTGCTCGGACACACACTCGACGATCAGGCCGAGACCGTGCTTCTCGGACTCTCCCGCGGGTCCGGTGGGCGATCGATTCAAGGTATGGCTGCATTCGACGCTCCCTGGGGACGGCCGCTACTCGGCATCCGGCGATCGGTGACCAGGGCGGCCTGCGTCGACCTGGGCATCACGCCGTGGGAGGACCCGCACAACAACAATCCCGAGTTCGCTCGCGTGCGTCTGCGGCACGAGGCGTTGCCGCTGCTCGAAGAAATTCTCGGCGGGGGAGTTGCCGAGGCGTTGGCCCGAACCGCGACGCAGTTGCGTGAGGACGGTGAGGCGCTCGACGAGTACGCCGAGGCCCTACTCCTACGGGTTGTCGTCGACGGGGAAGTGGAAGTGGACACACTTGCCGAAGCGCCCACCGCAATCCGTCGACGCGCTCTGCGCGCCTGGCTGCTGCAGGGCGGCGCAAAAGCATTGACGGACAAACAGTTACGCGCAGTCGACGCCCTGGTGACCGACTGGCGGGGGCAAGGCGGCGTCGCGATCGGCGGCGGAACACCGGAGGCGAGGTTGGTGGCGGCCCGGCGACGTGGCAGGCTGATCCTCGGATTCGAAGACCGACGAAGGGTTTGACGCGTGTACGAGGGCGACATCGCATCGGTACTGATCTCCGAAGAACAGATCCGTGCACGAACGGCGGAACTGGCTGAGGACATCGCCAAGCGTTACCCGGCAGGCGCCCCCGAAGGGGATCTCCTGCTGATCGGCGTCCTCAAGGGAGCGGTCTTCTTCATGACCGACTTCGCCCGCGCCCTGCCGATCCCGTCGCAGATGGAATTCATGGCCGTGAGCTCCTACGGATCCTCGACCTCGTCTTCGGGCGTCGTCCGCATCCTCAAGGACCTCGACAAGGACATCGCCGGTCGCCACGTGCTGATCGTCGAAGACATCATCGACTCCGGTCTCACGCTGTCGTGGCTGATGCGCAACCTCAAGACACGTAATCCCGCTTCGCTCGAGGTCGTCACATTGCTCCGCAAGCCCGACGCGGTCAAGATCGACGTCGATGTCCGCGACGTGGGCTTCGACATCCCCAACGAGTTCGTCGTCGGTTACGGCCTCGACTACGCCGAGCGGTACCGCGATCTGCCGTACATCGGCACCCTGGACCCCGAGGTCTACGGCGGCTGAGCCTGCTCGCCGGTAACACCACTGACTCGTCCACCGATAGCGTCGCTGTCGCCTTCGACCGTGGAGGCAGCTTGGACGAGCACGGAGGTATCGGGCCTGATGGGTCTCATGGACGGGTTGATCGGTAACGCTGGAAAGATCGATCCCGCTGCGGCGCACCACGAATACGCGCGTCTGCTCGGACACGGGGAGCAGGTTCATGCGGCGTATCAGTTGGTTCGCGACGCATTTCTGTTCACGAATCGGCGACTCTTGATGGTCGACAAGCAGGGGCTGACGGGTCGCAAGATCGAGTACCACAGTGTGCCGTACCGGTCGATCACCCACTTCGCGGTCGAGACAGCCGGAACCTTCGATCTCGACGCCGAGCTGAAGATATGGATCTCGGGGAACGCGACACCGATCCAGAAACAGTTCACCAAGCAGGTCGACATCTACGAAGTCCAGGCGATCCTGTCGCATTTTGTCGTGTCCTGATGTGCAGCTGAGCTCCCTCGCCAAGACGTACTGTCGGTCCCATATGAAACCGTTGGGTCGGTTGGGATCGACGAGGCGAGGGAGTTTTGGTGACAACTGCCAACAGAGATGCAGAAAGATCGCTCGACGAGGTCGTCTGGGACGCGATCGACGAAGACACGAATCTGCCTGATGCAGCGAAGTATCTCGTTCTTGCAGCACTCGAGGGTGATGATGCGCTCAGCAAGCAGATTGGCGGTACGGAGCAGCTCAGAACCCGACCCGAAACCGCCAGCGGCCCAGCAGAAGAACCAGTTGGAGCATTCCTTACATCTATCTCGGTCGCCGGCTTCCGCGGCATCGGACCGAAAGCCGTTCTCGATCTGCATCCTGCGCCTGGCATCACGATCGTCAGTGGACGCAACGGGTCGGGTAAGTCGAGTTTTGCGGAAGCTCTTGAATTTGCAGTTACCAGCTCGAGCTACCGGTGGAAAAACAAGGCGAAATTATGGGCTGACAGCTGGCGAAACCTGCACAGCCCGGATCCATGCGAGGTGCGCGTTGGGCTGACCGTCGAGGGTTCCGAACCGACCGTCGTCGCCGTCGACTGGCCGATCGGTGCCACGTTGCACGACAACGAAGCGTGGACCCAGACGGGCAAACAGAAGCGCACTGTCGGTACCGATGAACTCGGATGGAAGTCCGCCGTCGAGCTGCATCGGCCGATCTTGTCTTACGACGAGATCGGAGGGCTGGTCGAGGACAGCCCGTCCACGCTGTACGACGCACTTGCAAAGCTATTGGGACTGGACGAGATCGCGGACGCCGAGAAACGGCTCACCGCCGCGCTGAAGTCTGCCAAGACTGCGCGTCAGTGCGCGAATGAGGAGCTGCGTCAACTCAAGGAAATTGTCGCCGAATCAGCAGACGAGCGTGCACAAACCGCCGTCACTCAGTTGAAGAAGCGGACTCACGATCTCGACGAGGTGCTTGCGCTCGCCACAGGCTCTGGTTCGGCTGTTGCGTCCACCCTGTCTGGTCTGCGCAGGTGCGCGAATCTGGCGGTCCCACAGAAGCCGGCGATCGACATGGTTGTCGCCGATCTTCGGGTTGCGGTCGCCGACACCGTCGAGCACGCTGGCGATGCTTTGTCGGTAGTGGAACAGCGCAGCGATATCCTCGATAGAGCCATTCAATTGCACAGTGAGACAGGCACAATCGAGTGCCCGGTATGTGCGGCGGGGGTGCTCGACGACGCCTGGGCTACGCAATCCCGAACGCGCCTCGCGGAACAGAACAGCAAGCTGGGGAAGTATCGGAAGTCTCGACGCGATCTTGACAACGCATGTCGGGCAGCAAAGGAATTGCTGAACGAGCTGGTGCGTCTGGAAACGGTCGAGGGTCCGGAATTGGAGTCGTTGATCCGGTACCGAGACTCAGTGGCCGCTGCCCAAGGTGCGCCGACCGGGGTAACCGAGCTCGCCGAGCACATCGAGAAGACCTTGCCTGCGGTGATCGACGCTGCGAACGCCGTGCGCGAAGAGGCGGCGGTCGCAATCGCCGAGCAGGAAGACACATGGGCTCCGATCGCGGGTCGTTTGATGACGTGGGTCAACCTCGAGCGTGACGCACGATTGAGTGATGACACCGTCAAAGCCCTGGATGCGGCGAAGAGGTGGGTAGCCGCCCATGCGGCAGAACTGCGGAATCAGAGACTCGAGCCGATCGCGGAGCAGGCGCGCGAGATTTGGTCGGAGCTCAGGCAGGAAAGCAACGTCGACATCGGGTCGATCAGCCTGGAAGGCAGCAATACTCGACGCAGGGCGGTGCTGAAAGGGTCGGTGGACGGAGTGCCGACCGAAGCATTGGCGGTGATGAGTCAGGGGGAGTTGCACGCTCTGGCGCTTGCACTGTTCATTCCACGTGCGACCACACCGAACAGTCCGTTCCGCTTCATCGTTCTCGATGATCCGATTCAGGCGATGGACCCGGCCAAGATCGACGGGTTCATCCGAGTTTTGTCGAAGCTGTCGGAGACACGGCAGGTCATCGTGTTCTCCCACGACGACCGATTGGCCACTGCGATACGGCAACTTGCGGTGAATGCGCGACTGGTCGAGGTTGCACGTGAGACCGGATCGCAGGTCTGTGTCGCAGAGACACTGAACCAGGCGACCCGCTATGTGGACGACGTCCGCGCGCTGGTGCTCGACGAGAACGTTCCCGACGAGGTCAAGCGCCGAGTGGCACCAGGTTTGTTCCGGTTGGCCTTGGAATCCGCGGCGCAGCAGGTGTATTACGCGAAGCAGCACAAGGCGGGCGAGAGTCGGGTCGATACCGAGAACCGGTGGACGTCGGTGAAAAAGACGCGGGCCAAGATCGCGCTCGCGGTGTACGGCGATGCCGAGAAGCCTTTGTCGCAGTGGCAAATTCTGCGAGAAGGGCGCAAAGCGACGCTCAACATTGCCAACGCCGGCTCGCATATCGGGGCCGACATGTCGATCACGAGGAGCGAAGTGAATGACCTCAGGAAGACGGTCGACGGGATCCTCGCGGAATGACAACACAGATGCCGCCGGCTGTTGTGCTGCGAAATGCGGAGCTACTACTCGATGGAAGTGTCGGTGCTGCTGGAAGTTCGGCACGGTTGGCTGCTTTTCTGGCCAGGCAGGCATTGGAGGAACTGGTAGCCGAACGGTGTATCGCGCTGAATGCCGAAGCGCCGCAAGCAAGCATGCGCTCGCGATTGGTGATGCTGCGTTCCCTCGACACACCGGCACGTGCCGACGCCGCAGCAGTGGCGTGGAACAGATTGAGCAATGTCTGTCATCACCATGCGTATGAACTTGCGCCGACCGTCGCCGAGGTGCGGCATTTGTGTGGAGTTGTTGCCGTCCTGTTGGAGAGCGGCTGACTCGAAGCTGATGACGGGAACCGAGACAGGGGCAAACATATTTGTGCGTGCTCGGATAGCGTGAGCGCGACGTAACCGAGGAAGGCTCGATGTGGTCGACAATGACAATGTAATTCCGGTGTGGACGCTTGCTACAAAGCAGGCGGAGGTGCCCGCTATTCCGGACGAGGGAACCATGACGCCCGACCGACTGGCGGAGTTGCGGACAGTCCTGGCGGTGTTGGCCGAGACCCCGATCGCAACACTCGAGGCGCATCCGCTTCCGAAGTCGATCGACCTCGATCGAGGGATCTCCCTGGATAGTGCGAGTCCACTGGCTACCCATCTGTCGCAGCTGATCAGCCAGACATCCAAAGCTTCGTCGAGTTCAGCGGTCGCGAGTGGCGAGACGTTGTACCGCATGGTTGTCCCGGCAAAAGTCGCCGCGCAAGTTGGCAGTGGGCTGGTGAAACCGATGACGTCCAAGGCGGCGGCGGGTGGCGTGCACAGTGCGCTTATCGGATCTTCGGGGATTGCTGCGCAGGCCTCGTTCGTGCCTGTTGCAGGACAGGCAGCCGCGGTTGGTGCCGCTGGCGGGTCCGCCGCGACGGCAGGTCTTGCAGCAGCCAGTGCGGGTGCACTGACAGTCGCGGCTCCCCTGGTGTTGATGGCAGTCGCGGTTGGTGTCAGCGCCCACGCCGACCACAAGCGTGAACTCGCAATCGAGAACATCACCAAGTTACTCGAGAAGCTCCACGATGACGCGTTGCAAAAGGAACGTAACTCCCTGAACGGATGTCGGGGCGCGATCGACACTGCGACTGCGATTCTGCTCGATCAGGGACGCATCGGCGCGTCAGTTGGACTTGACTCCGCCGTACACGCGATCAGTGTCGGTATGGCGGATGCCGAAGGGCGACTGAAGAAATGGCAGCAGGGACTCGACGCATTGAAGACCGGTCGCGTCGAGCTCGATACTCTGTGAAAAGCGTTCACCGGAATCGACGAGGACGGTGGCGAGTTCCGCGCCCACCTCGAGCTTGCCGCACTCGCTATCGCGCTCAAGAAGCGTGTGATCGTCCTTCAAGCTGTGGAGCACGCTCAGATGGACGAAGCCAACCCTTTCGAGAGCTTCACTCGCGCGTTGAAGAGCGATCAGCAGCGTGTCGCGAAGTTGGAGTCGGGCATCGCGTCACTGCTCATGGGACTTTCCGAGCTGAGGCTTGACCGATCCCACGGTGTTCGTGATTTTGTGTTCAAGTCGAGTGAAGTCGACAAGATGCTGCGGACCGCATACCTGTTGCGGGAGTTGGGAGATGGGGTCGCAATGTCGGACAACGAATCCGACGTGGCGATCGAGATCGCAAGACGGCGTGATGGATCGGTTGTCGTCTTTCCCGCCCTGGCCGCCTAGTCCGAGCTGACTCGCACCGCAAATGAGCACGTAGCAGCCACTGGGTTCGTCGGTGGCTGCTACAGGTCCAGCCTCAGAGCGTCAGCAGCTTCTTCTGGACTTTGCCCATAGCGTTGCGGGGCAAGCTGTCGACCAGACAAACCTGGCGTGGGCGCTTGTGGATCGACAGTGATTCGGCGACGAAGTCCGAAACCACAGCGCAGTCGGCTACGTCGCCGACGATGAAGGCGACTATGCGCTGTCCGAGATCGTCGTCCGGCACACCGACGACGGCGGCCTCGCGAACGCCGGGGTATGCCAGAAGTGCCTGTTCCACCTCGCCTGCACCGATGCGGTATCCACCGGACTTGATCATGTCGACCGACTCGCGACCTACGATGCGGTGGAATCCGCTGTCGTCGATCACCGCGATGTCGCCGGTGCGGAACCAGCCGTCTTCGGTCATGGATTCCGCTGTCTTCGAGGGGTTCCCGAGGTACTCGTCGAAGAGAACGGCGCCCGCAACTTCCAGTTGCCCAAGCTGCTCTCCGTCGTGCGCCGACAGTTGGCCGTTCTCGCCGCGCAACCTCGTCCTGACTCCCGGAACGGCGTGCCCGACCCAACCCGGGCGACGTTCGCCGTCGTGCGTCGTGCTGACGGTGATGAGGGTTTCACTCATTCCGTAGCGCTCGACGGGAGCCAACCCGGTCAGCGATTTCATCCGCTCGAACAATGGAACCGGAAGTGGTGCACTTCCGGACACGAGCAAGCGCGCGGATCGCAATGCTGCTGCCGCCGAGGGCTCACCGCACACGCGTGACCAGACGGTCGGAACACCGAAGTACAACGAGCCACCCGCTGCGGCATACGAATCCGGAGTTGGTCTGAAGGTATGAATCAGCGGCGAACCCACGCGCAAGGCGCCCAACACGCCGAGAATCAACCCGTGGACGTGGAAGAGGGGCAGTCCGTGGACGAGTGTGTCCTCTGGCGTCCAATTCCACACATGAGCGAGCGCGTCGAGATCCGCAGCGATCGATGCTCGCGAGAGGACAACGCCTTTCGGAGCTCCGGTGGTTCCCGAGGTGTACATGATCAGTGCGGTAGCTGCCGCGCTCGGTTCGGGATAGGACGTCGCAGATCGCGCGTGAATATCGATGGGAATCAACGGGATACTCGAATCCGACGGTCCTTCTCCGAGTATCAGTTCGGCCTGGGAATCGGCGATGATGTGCTGACGTTCGAGCGGGCCGGAGTCCGGTGGGATCGGGACCACGGCAACACCGGCGATCAGCGCGCCGGCGACGGCGACCACTGTCTCGAGGCGGGCGGCGGCTTGTACTGCCACTCGCTGTGCACCGTGGATTCGATCGGCGACCGCGGTGGCGGCGGCAAACAAGTCGGCGCGAGAGAGGGTTGCGCCTTCGCCGAAACTGACCGCCGCTCCGTGGTCGTCGAAGATGCGGGGGTCGAGGGAGCGCAGAAGTGTGGATTCGCTGTTCATCGCGAGTTCCCTTTCTTTGAGCGAAGATTCAGACGGACCAGGGAACAACGAACATCAGCCAGGCGAGAATCGGCGTCACCACCATGATGGTCATGCCCCACCGCATCGTCAGCCCGAACACCACGTCGCGTTCTTCCGGAGCGGCGTTCGCGACCACCAGCGCGCCGTTGGTCGAGAACGGACTGCAATCGACCAGAGACGAGGAGATTGCCAGCGCGATGACCAGACCGGTTGCATTGACCTGACCGGTCATGAGGAATGGAATTGCCAAAGGGATGAGTGCGCCGAGGATTCCCGTGGTGGATGCAAACGCCGACACGATCGCGCCGATCAGACAGATCAAGAACGCCGCGAGAAGTGGAATCCCCACGTGTGCAACAGAATCCCCGAGCCACTGGACGGTGTTCTGGTTCTGCAGAAGAGCGACGTACGTGACGATTCCGCCGATGAGGAGCACGGTGCCCCAGCTGATCTTGTCGACGGCGCCGCGGGCGGAGGCCGGGAAGATCAGGGTGAGAAGTACCGCGACGGTCAGTGCGGTGAATCCGACGTCGAGGTCGAACACCAAGGCGCCGAGTGCAAGCGACGCCAGTCCGAGCAGGGTGAGTCGCCGCTCGAGATTGAGCGCTCCCTCGTGCGGAGCGGCCCCACCCGAGGACTTGCCGCCACCCTTCGAGCTGTCGCTGGAACCCGAACCGGTGATGGTGTCGCCACCGCCAGACGCATTGCCGACTGCGTTGACGAGCACGCGTTCGGAGGCGCCGCGCGCAATCAGTGCGCGTCCGCCGAACGAGACGTACGCGATGGCAGCAACAACGGCCGCGGCCGCGAAGGTCGAGACGAACAGCAAGGCCGGGCTCGACGGGAGGCCGTTCTGACGCATGACGTCGTTGGTGATCACACCGAAGATTCCGATAGGGGAGAAGCTGCCCGCCGTTGCGCCCTGGACGACCATGAAGCCCATCAGCATGGGGTGGATCCGGTAGCGGGTGGCGAAGCCCATTGCCACAGGCGCGATGATGGCGACGGCAGCGGGACTGACCGCGCCCATGGCGGTGACGGCCGCGCACACCGCGAACATCGCCCACGGCACGAGGGCCACTCGTCCTCTGACCGCGCGGACTGCCGCGTGAATGATCCAGTCGACCGTGCCGTTGTTTCTGGCCAGCGCGAACAGGTAGGTGACGCCGACCAGGATGACGAAGAGGCTGGCCGGGAAGCCGTCGAGGATCTCGCTGGTATCGACGGTGAAGACCAGTGTTCCGACGACGAAGGCAGCCACCAGGGCGAGCGCACCCATGTTCACCGACCTCACGGTGGATATGACGAACACCAGGACAAGTACTGACAGGGCTATGACATTTGCCATCGAACTCTCAATCCGTTCGCGACCAGCTTGTGGTCTGCATCACTTGGAATTGGCCTAGCCTCTCTGCCACTGCTCCATTTGTCAAGTACACTCCGAGGCATGAATTCGACGTCATCGCCCGGCTCGCGCTCGGGCCTGCCCGGACGATTGAAGCGTCCGCGTCTGTATGAGCAGTTGGCCGAGCACATTTCGAATTTCATCGAGGCTCAAGGCCTTTCGCCCGGCGATCGGCTTCCTCCCGAACGCAGCCTGGCTGCCGAACTCGGCGTCAGTCGAGCGTCGCTGGCTCAAGCGCTCGTGGCCCTCGAGATTCGGGGCAGAGTCGAAATCCAGCACGGTAACGGTGCGGTGATTCGCGAAGCTCCGACGCCCGACGCGGGTAGGTCTGCAGACTCGGGAGTGCGGTTGCAAGACCGAACCGTCGATGAACTGACTGCTGCCAGGGAGGCGATCATGGCCGGCCTGGCTCGGGCGGCGGCGTCGAATCCCAACGCTGCGCTTCGGGTCGCGATGTTGACCGACGACGGGACCGCGAGAAACTTCGCCGAGACATGGCGCTGCGTCAGGCACCTGGCCGGTGGCGGCCTATTGGCTGATCTCGACGACACCATCGCCAAGCAGGCAGACGTGCCCGAGTCCTCGGCGCGACTGTCTGCGCGACTCGATCAGCTCGCCCACCGGATCATCGACGGTGACCAATCGGGCGCCGCTGACGCTGTTGCGGGAATCCTCTCCGAAACGGCCTGACGAATAACGACGGACGAGCGTCGGAAAAGCGCACGATAACCACTATGAGCATGTTCGCTCACAGGAAACTGTGCTGCGACGTAGCCCGGGAACCTGATCGGCAATGCGCACGTTGAACACAGTGACGACCGTTCCAACCAAGCGGCACGGCCGCTGGCGGGCATCGATGGGGCCGATCGCGGTAACCTGCAGGTGTCCGGTTGGCAGCCGGAAGGCGACCTGGCAGACCCGCACTCTCGAAAGGACCGGCCACATCGGCCGACCTGTATGAACCGTAAGACTGTGTTCCGTAACGTGCTACTCGTAGCCGTCGTGCTGTTGGTGATCTATGCCTTCAGCTACTTCAGCAACGACACCCGCGACTTCAAGACCGTCGACACCTCGGTCGCGATCTCCCAACTCGACGCCAAGAACGTTGAGTCGGCGCAGATCGACGACCGTGAGCAGCAGGTTCGTCTGTGGCTCAAGAACGGCAACGACGCCACCGACGGTAAGACGCAGATCCTGGCGAAGTACCCCGCGAGTGCGTCGGAGCAGATCTTCGACAAGGTCGAAGGCGCCGGTGCGGACAAGTTCAACACGACGGTCACTCAGGAGAGCTGGCTGACGTCGATCCTTCTATTCGTGCTGCCGATGATCATTCTGTTCGGCATCTTCTTCTTCGTCATGAACCGGATGCAGGGCGGCGGTGGTCGCGGCGGAGTCATGGGATTCGGTAAGTCGAAGGCCAAGCAGCTCACCAAGGACATGCCGAAAACCACGTTCGCCGACGTCGCCGGTGCGGACGAGGCTGTCGAAGAGCTGTACGAGATCAAGGACTTCCTGCAGAACCCGGCTCGCTACCAGGCGCTCGGCGCCAAGATTCCGCGCGGTGTGCTGCTGTACGGCCCTCCCGGAACCGGTAAGACGCTGCTCGCTCGCGCTGTCGCAGGCGAAGCCGGCGTCCCGTTCTTCACCATCTCCGGCTCGGACTTCGTCGAGATGTTCGTCGGTGTCGGTGCTTCGCGTGTTCGCGACATGTTCGAGCAGGCCAAGCAGAACAGCCCCTGCATCATCTTCGTCGACGAGATCGACGCCGTCGGTCGTCAGCGCGGCGCAGGCCTGGGCGGCGGACACGACGAGCGCGAGCAGACGCTCAACCAGTTGCTCGTCGAGATGGACGGCTTCGGTGATCGCACCGGCATCATCTTGATCGCCGCAACCAACCGCCCCGACATCCTCGACCCCGCACTGCTGCGTCCGGGACGCTTCGATCGCCAGATTCCGGTCGGCGCCCCCGACCTCGCCGGTCGCCGCGCGATCCTGCGCGTGCACTCGCAGGGCAAGCCGATCGATCCCAACGCCGACCTCGAAGGTCTCGCCAAGCGGACCGTCGGAATGTCGGGTGCTGATCTCGCCAACGTCATCAACGAGGCTGCGCTGCTCACCGCACGCGAAAACGGGACCGTCATCACCGAAGCCTCGCTCGAGGAATCGGTGGACCGTGTTGTCGGTGGACCGCGGCGTAAGAGTCGCATCATCAGCGAGCACGAGAAGAAGATCACGGCGTACCACGAGGGCGGTCACACGCTGGCTGCTTGGGCAATGCCTGACATCGAGCCGGTCTACAAGGTCACGATCCTCGCTCGCGGACGCACCGGCGGCCACGCGATGACCGTGCCCGAGGACGACAAGGGTTTGATGACGCGTTCGGAGATGATCGCTCGTCTCGTCATGGCAATGGGTGGACGCGCCGCCGAGGAGTTGGTGTTCCACGAGCCCACCACCGGAGCGTCGTCCGATATCGACATGGCGACCAAGATCGCCCGCGCGATGGTCACCGAATACGGCATGAGTGCCAAGCTCGGCGCGGTTCGCTACGGACAGGAGGGCGGGGATCCGTTCCTCGGCCGTTCGATGGGCGTTCAGTCCGACTACTCACACGAGATCGCCCGTGAAATCGACGAAGAGGTGCGCAACCTCATCGAGGCAGCGCACACCGAAGCGTGGGCAATCCTCAACGAGTACCGCGATGCGCTCGACCTCATCGCTACCGAACTGCTCGAGCGTGAGACGTTGACTCGCAAGGACCTCGAGAAGATCCTTGCCGGCGTCGAAAAGCGTCCGCGCATCACGGCTTTCAACGATTTCGGTGGGCGTACGCCTTCGGATCGTCCGCCGGTGAAGACTCCTCGCGAACTCGCGATCGAGCGCGGCGAAACCTGGCCGGAGCCCGCTGCCGCACCTGTTCTCGTCAAGGCAGGTGCACCCAACAGCGGTGTCCCCAACGGTGGTCTCCCCAACAACGGTGGTCTCCCCAACAACGGTGGTCTCCCCAACAACGGCAACCAGGGACCCTCGAACGGCTACGCACAGCCTTCGTACCCGCAGCCGAGTGCTCCGCAGCAGACTCCGCAACCGGGAACACCCGACTACGGAGCGCCCGCCGGATGGTCGGCACCGGGTTGGCCTCCGCGTGAGAACCCGTCGCCGACGTACCCCGGACAGCAGTCGGGTGGGTACACCGGTGGACAGAATCCGACCCCGCCGAACCAGTCGCAGGGCCAGTACGGTCAGCCCCAACACGGTCAGCCCCAGCCCGATCAGGGGCAGTACGGCCAGCCGCACCCGGGGCAGCAGGCGTACCCGGAGCAGCCGCATCCCGGCCGCCGTTACCCCGCGCAGCCCGATTACCCGGTGCAGTACCCGGACAGTGGACCCTTCGCCGATCCGAACCGGGGAAACCCGTCGGGTGAAAACCAGTGGCAGAGCCCCGCACCGGAACAGCCGCAAACTCCTCCGCCGCATCATTCGGCTGAGGACGAGGGACCGAGCACCGTTCGCTGGGACGGACCGGACGGATCTCGCTGACCTTGCGCCACTAGGCTCTGCGGCGGGGGACCTGTGAACAATTCTCGAGGAGAGTTCGGTTGTCGGTGAATGATGTGGCCAGTGAACTGGTGTCGCTCGGAACGGGCCGCCCGTTCGATCAGGCGCGGGCAGAGGCTGCCGTACGGGAATTGTTGATCGCGGTCGGTGAAGATCCGGAGCGCCCAGGCCTGCTCGATACGCCGGCCCGGGTTGCGCGCTCGTACAAGGAGATCTTCGCGGGTCTGTACTCCGAACCCGACGACGCGTTGAACACAACTTTCGACGAGGGTCACCAGGAGTTGGTGCTCGTGCGAGACATTCCGATGTTCTCGACGTGCGAGCACCACCTGGTGTCCTTCCACGGTGTTGCTCACGTTGGCTACATCCCAGGAAAGTCGGGCAAGGTCACCGGTTTGTCGAAGCTCGCGCGCGTCGTCGACCTGTACGCCAAGCGTCCGCAGGTTCAAGAACGCCTGACCAGTCAGATCGCGGATGCTTTGATGCGCAAGCTCGACCCGCGTGGAGCCATCGTCGTCATCGAAGCCGAGCATCTGTGCATGGCGATGCGCGGTATCCGCAAGCCCGGAGCCAGCACGACCACGTCTGCGGTTCGTGGGCTCCTGCAATCCAGCGCGGCCTCGCGGTCCGAAGCGCTGGACCTCATCCTGCGTAAGTGAGCAAGATGTCCGCGGCTCCCGTTGCAGGCAGCGATCCGGCCCGGATGGTCGTGATGGGGATTCTGAACGTCACCGCCGATTCGTTTTCCGACGGTGGTCAATTTCTCGATCGTGACGCGGCGATCGCTCGCGGACTCGAACTGCAACGCATCGGCGTCGACATCGTCGACGTCGGCGGCGAGTCGACGCGTCCCGGAGCCACCCGCGTCGATCCGAAACTCGAGGCGGACCGAATTGCCCCGGTGATCGAAGAACTCGTGGCAGCCGGAATTCGCGTCAGCGTCGACACGATGCGTGCTTCGATCGCCGCCGCCGCGATCGAAGCGGGCGCAGGCATCGTCAACGACGTATCGGGCGGTCGCGCAGACCCCGACATGGCCTCCGTTGTGGCCGACGCCGGAGTGCCCTGGATCCTCATGCATTGGCGCTCGGCCGGTGACTACGTCCATCGTGGCAGCGCCGATCACTACGACGACGTGGTCCGCGACGTCCGTGACGAACTGCTGTCGCAGGTCGATCTGGCGTTGAAAGCAGGGGTCGATTCGTCGTCGATCATCCTCGACCCCGGCCTCGGGTTCGCGAAGAACGCCGACCACAACTGGGCCCTGTTGCGAGCACTACCCGAGTTCAACGCGACCGGATTCCCGGTACTGGTCGGCGCTTCCCGCAAGCGGTTCCTGGGGTCTCTGCTCAGCGATCCCGACGGCAATCCGCGTCCACCTGGTGGCCGCGAGACTGCGACGGCCGTGGTCTCCGCCCTTGCAGCGCGCGAAGGCGCCTGGGGAGTTCGGGTGCACGACGCACAAGCTTCGCTCGACGCCATTGCCGTGGTCGACGCCTGGAACCGTGGACGAGAAAGGGCCTGACATGGGGGACCGAATCGAATTGCGCGGACTGAAGGTTCGCGGCAATCACGGAGTGTTCGACCACGAGAAGCGTGACGGTCAGGACTTCTTCATCGACATCACCGTGTGGATGGACTTGGCTCCCGCCGCGGCGTCGGACGACCTGACGCAGACCCTGCACTACGGCGAGTTGGCGGAAGCCGCCGCAGCGATAGTCGCCGGCCCGTCGCGCGATCTCATCGAGACCGTCGCCGCGGAGATCGCCGACGACGTCATGAAAGATTCGCGAGTCGAGAGCGTCGAGGTTGTTGTCCACAAACCGTCGGCACCGATTCCGCTGGTTTTTGCGGACGTCGCCGTCGTCGCACATCGGACCCGATCGGCATGACGCGCGCTGTACTGTCGATCGGTTCCAACATCGGCGACAGCGTGGCTCACCTGCAGTCCGTTGTCGACGGGTTGGGCAGCGCCGTCGTTGCTGTCTCACCGGTCTACTCGACCGCGCCGTGGGGTGGCGTCGAGCAGCAGGATTTCTACAACGCGGTGGTGGTGGTCGACGATCCCGAAGCCGATGCCGCTGAATGGCTTCGCCGCTCGCAAGCTCTCGAGGAAGCCGCAGACCGGGTGCGCGAACAGCGGTGGGGGCCACGGAGCCTGGACGTGGACGTAGTCGACTGCGAAGGCGTCGTCAGTTCCGATCCCGTGCTCACACTTCCGCATCCGCGCGCGCATCTTCGGGCATTCGTTCTCGTTCCTTGGCTGGACGTCGAGCCTGACGCGACGCTGATCGTCGACGGCCAGAAGTTGCCGGTGGCACAAATTCTCGACGGCCTCGATAGCACTGAGCGCGAAGGTGTCCGCACTACCGATGTGGTGCTTGCGCGGTGACCGAAAACGACAAGGGTTTGAAGCCGACCCGGATCAGTGAACTCGCGGTACTCGCCGCAGTGGCGGCCGTGGCCACCTGGATTCTGATTCGCGTGTTCTACGGTTCGATGCCGCCCATCCCTGTTTATGCGGGAGCGTCGCTGTACTTCGTGGCCGTTGCCGAGGCCGTCTTCGCTTTTGTCATTCGTTCACGCGTCAAGAACCGGCAGGTCGGCGACGGGCTCAGACAGCTTCATCCGATCACCGCCGCCCGAGCGCTGGCATTGGCCAAAGCATCCGCTTTGGTCGGTTCAGCTACCGTCGGTGTCTGGGTCGGAGTGCTGGTGTATCTCATCCCACAGCGCTCGGTTCTGCAGGCTGCAGCCTCCGACACGCCGGGCGCGTGGGTGGGGTTGGGCGCCGCAATTGCGCTGGTAGCGGCAGCTCTGTGGCTCGAACATTGTTGCAAGACGCCGGAAGATACACCTGACGAGCCTGCGCACTGACAGCCTGGTCGGCAAATCACCCACCGAGGTACGTGGCGACCCCGGTCTCGGCAAGTACCCTGGCAACCATGACAAATTCTGGTCGATCGAAGTCTGCGCGCCGAAGCAAGCGCAGCGCGAGCCAGATGATCATTGCTGCTCTTCTGGCACTTGCTGTCATTGCTTCGCTGTTTCTGATTTTCAGTAACAGCGTTCAGCTTCTTCGGGTGGGTCTGGTCGTCGCTCTGTGGGCAGCCACCCTCGGCGCTATCGCCATGACCAAGTATCGGCGTGAGTCGGCACTGGACAAAGCCAAGGTCGCCGATCTGCAGACCGTGTACGAACTGCAGCTCGAACGTGAAATTTCTGCTCGACGCGAGTACGAACTGAGCGTCGAAGGTCGCGTGCGACGTGAGGTGACCGCGGACGCGGAGGAGCTGGCCGGGTTGCGTGCCGAATTGGTAGCGCTGCGCCGAAACCTCGAAGCACTGTTCGAAGGTGGGCTGCTGCCCGAACAGACCGCGCTCAAGACCGATTCGACGCGAGTGCCGGAACTTGGCGGTAGTTCGTACGGCGCGTACCAGCCGGCACCGTCGGGGTTGTACGTTCCCGGCGCCGGCCAGAGCGGGCCCAGCCAACCGGCACCGAACGTCGGCGGCTTGGCTTCGCCCAACGACGATCCGGTGACTGCTGAGACAACCGTCGTGTTCGCGGAGACGTCGTGGCGTGACAGCAGCTTCGTGGCGCCGCGCGTCATCCCGACCCAGAAGTCTCGAGAGACGCAGAAGCCACAAGAGACGCAGAAGCCCCAGAGCGGGAACCAAGCACCGAGTTCTCCGGTGAGTTCCTCGCCGACACGAACGGTGAAAGACGTTCCGGTGAAGAAGGATTCGGAGCCGGTCGCGCCGGTCGAGCCTGAAGTCAAGGCTCCCGCCCAGGCCCCGAACATCGAAGATGCCGTCATCGAAGACGCTGTCGTCGAAGAGGTGCCCGCGGTTGTTCCCGCGGTTGTTCCCGAAGCTGTCGCGGAAGCTGAACCCGAATCCGCTGCGGAGTCTGACGCGGAGCCGCGACGTCGTCGCCGTGCTGCCCCGGAAGATGCCGCCAGTGGTGCTCATTCCAACGGATTGACCGTCGCCGAAATCATGGCAAACCTGAGTTCGAACAACCCGTCCGAAGGCTCCGGTCGACGCCGTCGCCGAGAGGACTGAGTCGCAGATCACTCGCCCGGCCATGGCATGACGGTTCGGGCGAAGGATATCCTCGGACGCAGAACGTCTGGTACCCGCCGAGCGGGACTGGAACGAACGAGAGGAATCCGGTGACTTCCTTCGGGATCACTAATGGACCTGCACCTGCGCGATTGACGGTAGGAATTGTCTCAGCAGGCCGGGTCGGAACAGCTGTCGGTGCCGCATTGGAGCGAGCCGGTCATGTTGTCAGCGCTTGCTCCGCCGTCTCCAGCGCCTCGGTTGCCCGCGCTGTGAAGCGGCTTCCCGATACCGAAATTCTTCCGGCTGCCGACGTCGCAGCTCGTTCCGAGTTGCTGATTCTCGCCGTTCCTGACGATCAGCTTGCGGATCTTGTTCGAGGTCTGGCGGCCACCCATGCCGTCAAGCCGGGCACGCTCGTCGCCCATACGTCCGGTGCCAACGGGATCGCGATCCTGACTCCACTCACCGAACTGGGCGCACTACCCCTGGCTATCCATCCGGCGATGACGTTCACCGGTCACGACGAGGACACCGCACGGCTGTCGTCGGCATGCTTCGGAATCACCGCTGCCGACGACATCGGTTACGCGATCGCGCAGTCACTGGTCCTCGAGATCGGCGGCGAGCCCGTCCGAGTGCGCGAGGAGAACCGCGCGCTCTACCACGCCGCACTGGCTCACGGCAGTAATCACCTGGTCACGCTCGTGGTCGACGCCGTCGAGGCCCTGCGAGCGTCGTTGCAAGGTGACGAGCTGCTCGGTCAGCAGTTGGTCGACGGCGATCCGGGTGGAGTGGCCGAGCGAGTCCTGCAGCCGCTGCTGTCGGCGGCCTTGGACAACGCGCTACGACGCGGTCCCTCGGCGTTGACCGGCCCGGTGGCACGCGGCGACGCTGCTGCTGTCGACACACATTTGCGCGTACTGACAGACCTGGATCCGGAGCTCGCTGCCGGCTATCGGGCGATGTCCTTGCGATCGGCCCAGCGGGTGGGCGCCCCCACCGAATTGTTCGACATCTTGACTGAAACGGGAGGTGACCGTCGTGAGTGATCTGCAGGGCGGATACAAGCGCGGCGAACTGACGGTGCACCACGATCCGGACAAGCTTCGGCGCGTCTCGCGGGCACTGCGAGGTGTCGGGCGTCAGGTGGCGCTCGTTCCGACGATGGGTGCGCTGCATGCCGGCCACATCGAACTGGTTCGTCAGGCCAAGGTCACCGGCGCCGTCGTGATCGTTTCCATCTTCGTGAACCCGCTCCAGTTCGGTGCCGGCGAAGATCTGGACGCGTACCCGCGCACTCTCGATGCGGATCTCGACCTGTTGCGCGCCGAGGGCGTCGAATTGGTGTTCGCGCCGAGCGCCAAGACGATGTACCCGCGTGGTCAGCGCACCACCATCGTGCCGGGCCCGTTGGGTAGCGAACTCGAAGGCGGAGCGCGCCCCACTCACTTCGCGGGAATGCTGACGGTAGTGGCGAAGCTGCTGCAGATCGCGGCACCCAATCACGCGTACTTCGGTGAGAAGGACTACCAGCAGCTGACGCTCATCCGTCAGATGGTGTGGGATCTCAACTTCGATGTACAGATCATCGGAGTTCCGACGGTTCGCGAGTTCGACGGCCTCGCGTTGTCCTCTCGCAATCGCTACCTCGACGAGAACCAGCGCGCGGCAGCGGTCGCGCTGTCCGCCGCTCTGATCGCCGGTGCACACGCGGCGGCTGGGGGAGCGGAAGCAATCCTGGAAACCGCACGCGCTGTTCTGGCAGCTGTTCCGGAAATCGAGGTCGACTACCTCGAGGTTCGGGGCGTCGATCTGGGCCCCGCGCCCGAGCGAGGTGACGGTCGACTGTTGGTGGCCGCCAAGCTCGGAACCACCCGTTTGATCGACAACGTCGGTGTCGCGGTGGGAACCGGCTTCCTCGAGCGTGACACCGACCCATCCGCCGACGCCATCGACGACCTGCTGTCTCACTGAGCACTTTTCACGAGTAAGGACCTGGATATGTTTCGCACGATGATGAAGTCGAAGATCCACCGCGCCACCGTGACTCACGCCGACCTGCATTACGTCGGCTCCGTCACCGTCGACCAGGATCTGATGGACGCCGCAGACCTCCTCGAAGGCGAACAGGTGTGCATCGTCGACATCGACAACGGTGCGCGTCTCGAGACGTATGTCATTGCCGGCGAGCGCGGAACCGGTGTCATCGGAATCAATGGTGCGGCAGCGCATCTGGTCAAGCCAGGCGACCTGGTCATCCTCATCGCCTACGGCGTGATGAACGAGCAGGAAGTCAAGGAGTACTCCCCGCGCGTAGTCTTCGTCGATGCCGACAACAAGCAGATCGAACTCGGTTCCGACCCGGCTCACGCGCCGGAGGGTTCGGGTCTGATCACCCCACGCATGCTGTCGACGCTCGAGGCCTCGCGCGAATCCAGCCTGGTGTAATCCATGCTGCTCACGGTCGACGTCCGGAACACCAACATCGTTCTCGGTCTGTTCTCCGGGACTGGTGAGTATTCGAAGCTGTTGCAGGACTGGCGAATGCGAACCGATCCTCGGATGACTGCCGACGAGTTGGCGTTGACCTTCCGTGGGCTGTTGGGTTCTCATGTCGATCAGATCACCGGCGTTGCGGCGCTGTCGACAGTGCCGTCCGTCTTGCGTGAAATCCGTGTGATGCTCGAGCGGTACTGGGGTCACGTTCCCCATGTGGTGGTCGAACCGGGTATTCGCACCGGTGTGCCACTGCTGGTGGACAACCCCAAAGAGGTGGGAGCCGACCGGATCGTCAACAGCCTTGCCGCTCATCATCTTTACGAGGGGCCATGCATTGTCGTGGACTTCGGTACGTCGACCTGTGTCGACGTCGTTTCCGCCAAGGGTGAGTTTCTGGGCGGCTGCATCGCGCCCGGACTCGAGATCTCGACCGATGCCTTGGCGTCGCAGTCCGCTGCGCTGCGCAAGGTCGAATTGGTGCGCCCGCGTTCGGTGGTCGGCAAGAATACCGTCGAATGCATGCAGTCCGGTGCGGTATTCGGCTTTGCGGGCCTCGTCGACGGATTGGTCAACCGCGTCCGCGACGAACTACCGGAGTTCGGTGGTGACGACGTCTCCGTGATCGCGACCGGGGACAGCGCACCGCTGATCATTCCCGAGTCCGACACCATCGATCACCTCGAACGGGACCTCACCCTCGAGGGGCTGAGGTTGGTCTTCGAGCGCAATCAGGCGCGTCGTGGATCCGGTCGACGACCCGTCGCCTGATCGATGGTTTCGTTCCAGCGGTTTCGCGATTGCAAAAGTTATGCCACAATGGTGCTCGTGAATCGCTGCATGGGTGCTCAGGAGTGTTGTCGAGGCTGACCGCTGCCTTGACCAATTCACATTCCTTGGAGCTAGCTCGTGCTATCCACATATTCTGCAGATCTCTCTGTTTTGGCCCCGACTCTTACTGCTGACCGTGCTGTTTCCGCAGGTCGTAGCGCTAACCGTGGGGCGTCCGGACGTCGCCCGAGTGGTGCGTCGTTGCCTACCCGCCTTCGCCCGGCCGATCTGCTGCGTCTGACCGACGAGGGAGCAAACGGCGTGCTCGACGGCCGTTTCGATCACCTCATCCCCGACACCTTCCCGACGCTCGACCGTTGGTCCACCCGCTTGCACGCGGACGACGACGTCGATGTGTGGCTCATCAGTTGGGTGCCCGAACGCAACACCGAATTGCACGACCACGCAGGCTCGTTCGGCGCCTTGACCGTCCTCAGTGGTTCGCTCACCGAATTCCGTTGGGCCGGTGACTCCCTGGTGGAACGCCAGCTCGACGCCGGCGATCAGGCTTCGTTCCCGCTCGGATGGGTTCACGATGTCGTGCGTTCGACGGATGCTCCCGGTGCTCCGATCGAAATCAGCTCTGATGCACCGACTCTGAGTGTTCACGCCTACTCGCCGCCGCTGACGGCAATGTCCTTCTACGAAGTGACGGATCACCGGACACTTCGCCGCACCCGTACCGAGCTGACCGACCTGCCCGAGGGGGGCACCAAATGACCATCGACCAAATGCTCGACGACGCTCGCGCACAGATCGATCGTATGTACGTCTTCCAGCTCACCGAAGCCTTCCACCGCGGCGCGATCTTCGTCGACATTCGCCCGCAGGCGCAGCGCGCCATCGAGGGAACTCTTCCCGGTGCACTCGCGATCGAGCGGAACGTGCTCGAATGGCGCCTCGACCCCACCAGCAGCGCACACCTCGCGTTGGCCACCGACCACGACGTCGAGTGGGTGATCGTCTGCTCCGAGGGCTACACCTCGAGCCTGGCCGCAGCGTCGTTGCAGCAGTTGGGTCTGCACAAGGCCACCGATCTCGTGGGCGGGTACCAGGCGATCAAGGCCGCCGGCCTGCTCGGTGCGCTGAGCGGAGTTCGTCATTGCTCCCGCGAGTTGGCGGCGGTTTCGGCTCATTGAGGTATTTGCTGTGCGCCTTTATTAACCGCGGGCGGTTAATAAAGGCGCACAGCGGGTCTGGCGGTACATCTTCGGGCTCATTCCGTGATGACGGGTGAACGCGGTTGTGAGGGCGAAGGGGCTCGAGTAACCCACTTCTCGCGCGATCGACGACACCGTTCGTGCCGGGTCTGCGAGCAGATCTGCCGCCACGGACAGTCGCCACTCGGTCAGATAGCCGACAGGTCCGAGCCCCATGAGGCTGGTGAACCGGCGCGCGAAGGCCGCTCGCGAGCTGCCGGACTCCTGGGCCAGGCTCGCGACCGTCCAGGGGTGTTCCGGCCGATTGTGTATGAGCCGCAAGGCATGCCCGATGACGGGATCCTCGTAGGCCTTGATCCATCGCGGTGATCGATTCGGGTTCTCGGCGAACCAGGTCCGGGCCGCTGAGATCAGGACCAGGTCCAGGAGCCTGTCCAACAACACTTCCTGTCCGGGCCCGTCGGCGGCGATCTGTTGTTCCAGAAGGTTTGTCATCGGCGCGGTTTCGATGCTGCGTCGCACTACCGCGACGGGTGTCAGGCTGTCGAGGATCTGACGGCTGACATAGGAGTCCAAACGGTATGTGCCCGTGAGCATGACGGTCTGACCACTGGTCGAGTTGCCCCAGGTGCGAACGCCGAGAACCGACATGTCCTCGAGTGGTGTGCCGTCGACCGCAGCGCAATTCTGTGCTTCGTCGATCAGTACGTGGACTGGTGTGTCCGGGTGATCGGCGACCGTATACGGATCGGGGCCGCGCAACAGTGCAACGTCGCCGGCCTCGAGATCTTCTGTCTGTCCGGTGTCGGAGACGACGACCGCGCTGCCTCGAACCAGAACCAGCACGGTGATCGGTGCGTGGTCCTCGATACGTAATGACCACGGTGGATCGAGCAGCGAGCGCAGTAGAAAAGCGCCCTCCGCCCGCGATCCGGCCAGCATCATCGACAATGCATCCATGCTTCGACCGTAGACGCTGGCGTATGTTTTTGTGACCTTCGGCTATGGATCGTATTGACGCTCCGCGGTCGAATGAGTGCATGACGACAACAAGCGACATTCAATCGGCAGTAGTGATCGGTGGTACCGGCAAGACCGGTGCGCGCGTTGCGCAGAGGCTGACGGCGGTGGGAATCCGTACCCGAATCGCATCGAGAACATCCGGGGCGCGTTTCGACTGGAACGATCAGACGACGTGGCAGCCAGCAGTGTCCGGCGTCGACGTGGCATATGTGACGTATGCGCCAGATCTGGCTGTTCCGGAATCGAGCACCCACATCGAGGAGTTCGCGGAGCTTGCGTACCGCGAAGGGGTTCGTCGCATGGTGCTCCTGTCCGGGCGCGGTGAACCGGCGGCGCAGAAAGCCGAGCAGGTTCTCGCCGACAGCGGTCTGGAATGGCTGTGGTGCGGGCCAGTTGGTTTGCCCAGAACTTCAGTGAGGGGTACCTACTCGATCCGATTCGGGAAGGCCACCTGGCACTTCCGGTCGGTGAGGTGGGGGAGCCGTTCATCGACGTCGACGATCTCGCCGACGTGGCGGTGGCCGCATTGACTCGAACCGACCTCCTCGGCCGAGTTCTCGAGGTGACAGGTCCGGAGTTGCTCACTTTCGCGGCGGCGGTGGATGCGATTTCGACGGCGTCGGGTCGTCTCGTGACATTCGAAAGAATTGGACTCAAACAGTTTTCCGACGGCATGGCGGAGGTCGGCGTCCCGAGTGACGTCGTGGAGTTACTCAGGTACCTGTTTGCCGAGGTTCTCGACGGACGAAATCAAAGTGTGACCGGCGTCGTCGAAGAGGTCCTGGAACGACCCGCTCGAGATTTCACCACTTTTGCCGCCGAGGCTGCTCGAACGGGGGTCTGGTCGTGAAGAAATCCGAGATTTTCTTGGAGCTGCTGCTCGGGGTGACTGCCCTCGGCGCGCTCGTCGCCGGTGGTGCGTTGTTTGCCTTCTCGTCCTTCGTGATGCCCGCTCTGCGGTCGGTCGATGCACATACCGCGATCACGTCGATGCAGGCGATCAACGTCGAAGCGCCGCGTAGTGCGTTGATGCTGCCGCTGGTCGGATCGGCGCTCACCGCGATCGCCGCTGGAATCTGGGCAGCGATCTCCAGACCGGACGGCTGGGTCCTTGCTGTCGTCGGTTGCGTCGGGGTGCTCGCGTCCTTCGCGGTGACCGCGATCTACCACGTCCCTCGCAACGACGCGTTTGCCTCGGTCAGCACTATCGACGCGGCCGCATGGGCGTCGTACGAGGCGGGTTGGACTATGTGGAATCACGTTCGGGTCGGGCTGTACCTGCTGTCGGGAATCGTGCTCGCGGTGGCCGCGGTGCTACCAGCAACAAACGCGGTGGACACGGCCCAGTAGTCTTGTACCCCGTGAGTGATGTAGAAGCCCAGCCAGTCGACGACACCCCCGAGCAGCTCCGTATCCGGCGCGAGAAGCGTGAACGGATCCTCGCGCAGGGGCAGGAGGCGTACCCGGTTTCGGTCGATCGCACCCACACGCTCGCGCAGATCCGCGCGGAGTACCCGGAACTCGAGCCGGACACGGCGACTGGCGTGCTGGTCGGCGTCGTCGGCCGCGTCATCTTCATGCGCAACACCGGCAAGCTGTGCTTCGCGACTCTGCAGGAAGGCGACGGTACCCAGCTGCAGGCCATGATCAGCCTCGCCGGCGTCGGCGAAGAGGCACTGGCTGCCTGGAAGTCCGACGTCGACCTCGGCGACTTCGTCTTCATCCACGGTGAGGTCATCAGCTCCCGTCGCGGCGAGCTCAGCGTGATGGCCGATGCCTGGCAGATCGCATCCAAGTCGCTGCGCCCCCTGCCGGTCGCTCACAAGGAGATGAGCGAAGAGTCCCGGGTGCGTCAGCGCTACGCGGATCTGATCGTTCGCCCCGAGGCTCGCGACAACGCCCGCAAGCGCGTCGCTGTTGTCCGTGCGCTGCGCAATGCACTCGAGAGCCGCGGCTTCCTCGAGGTCGAGACGCCGATGCTGCAGACGCTGCACGGCGGCGCGGCAGCTCGCCCGTTCGTCACGCACTCGAACGCCCTCGATATCGACCTGTACCTGCGTATCGCGCCGGAACTGTTCCTCAAGCGTTGCGTCGTCGGCGGTATCGAGAAGGTCTTCGAGATCAACCGCAACTTCCGCAACGAGGGCGTCGACTCCACTCACTCGCCCGAGTTCGCGATGCTCGAGACGTACGAGGCCTACGGCACGTACGACGATTCCGCGAAGATGATTCGTGAACTCGTCCAGGAAGTTGCGCAGGAAGCATTCGGCACGCAGGTCCTCACCCTCGCCGACGGTTCCGAGTACGACGTCAGTGGCGAGTGGCAGGTTCTCGAGATGTACCCGTCGCTGTCGGCTGCCATCGGCACCGAGGTCACGCCGGATACAACGGTCGACGAGCTTCTCGCTCTGGCGGAGAAGGTCGGCCTCGAGGTTCCCAAGGACAAGGGCTACGGCCACGGCAAGCTCGTCGAGGAGCTGTGGGAACACCAGTGCGGCGATCAGCTGTACGTGCCGACGTTCGTCCGTGACTTCCCGGTCGAGACGTCGCCCCTGACCCGTGATCACCGCAGCAAGAAGGGTGTCACCGAGAAGTGGGACCTGTACATCCGCGGATTCGAGTTGGCGACAGGCTACTCCGAACTTGTCGACCCGGTCATCCAGCGTGAGCGCTTTGTCGACCAGGCGCGCCTCGCGTCGGCAGGCGACGACGAAGCGATGGTGCTGGACGAGGAGTTCCTCGCCGCGATGGAACAGGGCATGCCGCCGACCACCGGCACCGGCATGGGAATCGATCGACTGCTGATGGCTTTGACTGGTCTCGGTATTCGCGAGACGATCCTCTTCCCGATCGTTCGTCCGTCCGCTCGCTAGCTTTACTTCGATCAAGGTTCGGCCGCACATGTTGCGGCCGAACCTTTTTCAGTTGAGGCGCTCCCAAGGTATTCGATAGTTCCCAACGACATTCGCCTGCGGCAAAGGATTCATCCATGCGCGGTCGCCCGAGTTTCGGACTCTCGAATTGTTGCGATGATTTGGTCGATCGTGCCCTGGTTGAGTGCGTCAGGTAGTCCCCGATCCGACTGGACAAGGAAGACCATGACCTCGGCTGTGGAGTATCCGGGTGTGGTGACGACATCGAATTGTGCTGAGGGCGGATCGCATTCGTTGTCCGCCGGGATATTTGTGACGGTTGGGGTGTACCGGATCGCAGGGCGTCCGGAGATGGTGAAATTCGTGGGTCCGCCGTAAGCGATACTGGCGAGAGTGCCGTTCTTGGAGGCGAAGATTGCGCTCGGTAGAGGTCTTTTCTCGAGCCGTCGTCTGTCATGATTCCCCCGTCTGGATGCATCCCCCGATGCGCCGCAAAGAATGTATCGGCACTGTCTTTGTCGCAAGACAAGTCGACTGGCATACCCGGCGGAGATCAGTCCCAATCATCCTGACGAGCCGAGACAGGACGTTTGTCCAGGTGCTATTGTCGCTGCTTATCGAAGGATCTGGGGAGGAATGGTCGTGGTGAAAAAGGTTGTTGTCACGATGGTTGACGATCTGGACAAAAAATCGCCCGCCGACGAAACTGTGGAGTTTTCCGTCGACGGAGTTGCTTACGAAATCGATCTCACCGCCGCCCACGCCGCGGAACTGCGCGATGCACTGAAAAAGTGGATTCCTCATGCGAGAAAGTCGAATTCCGCCAAATCAGTCAACGGAGCGGTGACCAAATCCCGTCCCGTTGCGGACCGCGATCAGAGTGCCGCCATCCGCGAATGGGCCAAGGGTGCAGGCTTCGAGATTTCGGCCCGCGGTCGTATTTCCACCGAGGTGCGCCGAGCCTACGAAAAGGCCGTCTGAAATGGATCGCGAATGGATTCGGGCGCATTTTGCCGAAACGGATTGATAACGCGTTCTAGTTTGTTAGCGTCTGCACGGTTCGCATCTCTCGTAGAGGAGTCGGTCGTGCACAGAAACAGGTTGTTCGGGGGCGTGGTTCTTGCCGCTCTGATGCTCGTCGGGTTCACCTCCGTGGCTTCGGCTCAGGCCCCGTTGCCCGTGCCCAATGCCTTCCTTGCCGGTGTTCCTCAGGAGTTGGGAAATCCTGGCGGTTCAGCTCCTGGATCCAATGACTTTTCGTGTAAACCGACTGCCGAACATCCCAATCCGGTTGTGCTCGTTCACGGAACGGGTGGAAACAGGCAGACCAACTGGGCCACCTATGCGCCGTTGCTCGCCAACGAGGGCTACTGCGTCTTCGCGCTGACATACGGCAACTTCCCCGAGCAGCCGTGGCCGTTGTCGGCCATCGGTGGAATGCAGGAAATTCCCTCCAGCGCAGCGCAATTGTCGAATTTTGTCGATCAAGTACTTGATGCCACGGGTGCTACATCGGTAGATCTGATCGGACATTCCCAGGGCACCATCATCAACGGGTACTACGCGAAGTTCCTCGGTGGTGCCGACAAAGTGGACAACATCGTCTCGGTGGCGTCGCTGTGGAAGGGAACGCTCGGAAACGAGCAGGCAAGTGTCGGCCGCAGCCTTCGCGAACTCGGGGTATCCGAGGCAGCGCAGGCCGGATTCCCGATCTGCAAGGCATGTCTGAACATGGGGGCAGGCTCGGAGTTCATCGAAAATCTCCGTGCGGGAGGCGTTTATGCGCCGGGTGTTCACTACACGAACATCACGACCCGCTACGACGAACTGGTGCTGCCGTATACAAATGGGCTGGAGCCTGGGCCGAACGCCACCAACATCGTCGTCCAGGACGGTTGTGAGCAAGACATCTCCGATCACCTGGCAATCGCGGCATCGCTGCGCGCCGCGACTTTTGCTCTCAATGCACTCGACCCCGCGCATCAGCGGCCGGTACCGTGCAACTCGGTATTGCCCGTCGTGGGTTGATCACTATGCGGAGGCCTTCGGTGGGGATTCGAACATGCGTGGGCGCTCTCGCTGTGGCGGGAGCCGCGTCCGCGCCGTCTCTTGCGTCAGCGAACGAACCTCTTCCCGTTCCGTCCGGTTTCCTCAGTGGAATCGCCCTCGAAGCGACCAACCCGGGCGGATCGGCCCCTGGCACCAACGACTTCTCGTGCACGCCTTCCGCTGCTCATCCTGATCCAGTCGTCCTGGTGCACGGGACGGCGGCCAACCGTCAGACCAATTGGGGCGTACTCGCACCCGTACTGGCCAACGAGGGATACTGCGTTTTTGCGCTCACCTTCGGGAATCGAACGGACCAGCCGTGGCCGATTTCCGCAGCCGGCGGTCTCGCACCACTCGGAGACAGCGCAGGGCAGCTGTCGGACTTCGTCGACGACGTTCTCTCTGCGACGGGTGCCTCGAAGGTCGACCTGATCGGGCACTCCCAGGGGACGACGGTCAGTGCCTACTACGCCAAGTTCCTCGGCGGTGACACGCACGTTTCCAAGATCGTCTCCATCGCTCCGTTGTGGGACGGCTCGGAGGTCGGCCCGCCGGAAGGCGTCGGGGGACCGGATTTCGACAACGCCAGCTTCGTCACCGAACTGCGCGACGCGGGCGTCTACTCCGATGACGTCGAGTACACCAACATCGTGACTCGATTCGATCAAGTGGTCGTTCCGTACAGCAGCGGAATACTGGCCGCGTCGAACGCGTCGAACATAGTTGTTCAGGACGGTTGCGAGCAGGACCTGTCGGATCACATCGCGCTGGTGGCGTCGCAGCGAACGGCGACTCTGACGCTCAACGCGCTGGATCCGTCGAATCCGCGTGAGGTGCCGTGCGCTCGGGTACTCCCGATATTCGGCTGATCAGGCGTCGAAAATCGCTGTTCGCTTCAGGCGTACAGGAACCGGGAAACGATTCCCTCAGCTGCGACGTTGTGAACGGTAAGCAGTCCGGCTTCCGCCGCCAATCGGGTGGAGGAGCAGCAGGTGGACTTCGCGCCCTCTAGAGTAATAAGTGGGGTCGTGCAACCTTTGTCGATTCGTGGACGTCAGTCCGCTGACCGGCGAGGCGATCAGTCTGTAGTGCCGGAGCGAAACGCGGCGACCAGGGACGAGACATCCGGTCTCGAACCTGCCCGCCGGAGAGTGTGAGGGAGAGCGATGTTCGAGAGGTTCACCGATCGCGCGCGGCGCGTTGTTGTCCTGGCTCAAGAAGAAGCCAGGATGCTCAACCACAACTACATCGGCACGGAGCACATCCTTCTCGGCCTCATTCACGAGGGCGAAGGTGTCGCAGCCAAGTCGTTGGAGTCGTTGGGTATCTCCCTCGAGGGAGTCCGCAGCCAGGTCGAGGAGATCATCGGCCAGGGCCAGCAGGCTCCGTCCGGTCACATCCCCTTCACACCGCGCGCCAAGAAAGTCCTCGAGCTGAGTCTGCGCGAAGCGCTGCAGCTCGGACACAACTACATCGGTACGGAGCACATCCTGCTCGGTCTCATCCGTGAGGGTGAGGGCGTAGCAGCCCAGGTTCTGGTCAAGCTCGGTGCCGATCTCAACCGCGTCCGCCAGCAGGTCATCCAGCTGCTGTCGGGCTACCAGGGCAAAGAGCCCACCGAAACCGGTGGCACCCGCGGAGAGGCCGGCACGCCGTCCACCTCGCTCGTGCTCGACCAGTTCGGTCGCAACCTGACGCAAGCTGCCCTCGAAGGCAAGCTGGACCCGGTCATCGGCCGCTCGAAGGAAATCGAGCGTGTCATGCAGGTTCTCTCGCGTCGTACCAAGAACAACCCGGTTCTCATCGGTGAACCCGGTGTCGGTAAGACCGCTGTGGTCGAGGGCCTGGCTCAGGCAATCGTCAACGGTGAGGTCCCCGAGACCCTCAAGGACAAGCAGCTGTACACGCTCGACCTCGGGTCGCTCGTGGCCGGCAGCCGTTACCGCGGTGACTTCGAAGAGCGCCTGAAGAAGGTTCTCAAGGAGATCAACACCCGCGGCGACATCATCCTGTTCATCGACGAGCTGCACACCCTCGTGGGTGCGGGCGCGGCCGAGGGCGCTATCGACGCGGCCTCCATCCTCAAGCCCAAGCTTGCTCGCGGTGAGCTGCAGACCATCGGTGCCACCACGCTCGACGAGTACCGCAAGTACATCGAGAAGGATGCTGCCCTCGAGCGTCGTTTCCAGCCCGTTCAGGTGGGCGAGCCGACCGTCGAGCACACCATCGAGATCCTCAAGGGTCTTCGTGACCGCTACGAGGCTCACCACCGTGTCTCCATCACGGACGGTGCTCTCGTGGCAGCGGCGACGCTGGCCGACCGCTACATCAACGACCGCTTCTTGCCGGACAAGGCGATCGACCTCATCGACGAGGCGGGCGCGCGAATGCGCATCCGTCGGATGACTGCACCGCCGGACCTGCGCGAATTCGACGATCGCATCGCCGACGCGCGTCGCGAGAAGGAGTCCGCGATCGACGCGCAGGACTTCGAGAAGGCTGCGAACCTGCGTGACAAGGAGAAGACCCTCGTTGCTCAGCGCGCTGAGCGTGAGAAGCAGTGGCGTGCGGGCGACCTGGACGTCATTGCCGAGGTCGACGACGAGCAGATCGCCGAGGTTCTGGGCAACTGGACCGGTATCCCCGTCTTCAAGCTCACCGAGGAGGAGACCACTCGTCTGCTCCGCATGGAAGAGGAACTGCACAAGCGGATCATCGGCCAGGAGGAGGCGGTCAAGTCCGTCTCGAAGGCGATCCGTCGTACGCGTGCAGGTCTGAAGGATCCCAAGCGTCCCTCGGGCTCGTTCATCTTCGCCGGCCCGTCCGGTGTCGGTAAGACGGAGCTCGCGAAGTCGCTCGCCAACTTCCTGTTCGGCGACGACGACGCTCTGATCCAGATCGACATGGGCGAGTTCCACGACCGCTTCACCGCTTCGCGTCTGTTCGGTGCCCCTCCCGGGTACGTCGGGTACGAAGAGGGTGGCCAGCTCACCGAGAAGGTGCGCCGCAAGCCGTTCAGCGTCGTGCTGTTCGACGAGATCGAGAAGGCACACCAGGAGATCTACAACACCCTCCTGCAGGTGCTCGAGGACGGCCGTCTCACCGACGGTCAGGGACGTACCGTCGACTTCAAGAACACGGTGCTGATCTTCACGTCCAACCTCGGTACGTCGGACATCTCCAAGGCAGTCGGCCTGGGCTTCAGCTCGGGAACGGGCACGGAGTCGAACTACGAGCGCATGAAGCTCAAGGTTCACGACGAGCTGAAGAAGCACTTCCGTCCCGAGTTCTTGAACCGTATCGACGACATCGTCGTCTTCCATCAGCTCACGAACGAGCAGATCGTTCAGATGGTCGACCTGATGCTCGCTCGCGTCGAGGCGGCACTCAAGAACAAGGACATGGCCATGGAGGTCACCGACAAGGCCAAGTCGCTTCTGGCCAAGCGCGGATTCGATCCGGTACTGGGTGCACGACCGCTGCGTCGCACCATCCAGCGCGAGATCGAGGACCAGATGTCCGAGAAGATCCTCTTCGGAGAGATCGGACCCGGCCACATCGTGCTCGTCGACGTCGAGAACTGGGACGGCGAAGGCTCGGGCGAGGACGCGAAGTTCACGTTCACGCCTACCAAGAAGCCGATCGACGTGCCGGACGCACCGCCGATCGAGCTGACCAAGGCCGGCGAAAGCGAAAGCGCAGCAGAGTAGTACAGCAGAGTAGGTAACGAACGGGCGGCACCTCACCGGTGCCGCCCGTTTCGTGTATCACGGGAGAGGGCGTACACATGAACGACATCGAACTGGGTCACCTGCGTCGTTGCGTCGAATTGGCAACGGAAGCATTGGATGCGGGCGACGAACCTTTCGGTTCCGTCCTGGCAGCGGCCGACGGAACATTTCTGGCGGAAGATCGAAACCGGATCGCGGGCGGCGACAACACTCGCCACCCCGAGTTCGAGCTGGCTCGGTGGGCGGCCCAGTATCTGACGCCGGACGAGCGTTCGACGGCAACGGTGTTCACCTCGGGAGAGCACTGCGCGATGTGTTCGGCCGCGCACGCGTGGGTGGGCCTCGGACGGATCGTCTACATCTGCTCTTCGGCCCAACTCGGCGACTGGCTCGCGGAGTGGGGTGTGGCTCCGTCGCCGGTGAAGTCTCTGTCCGTCAACGAGGTTGCGCCGAACGTCCCGGTCGAAGGCCCGGTGCCGGAGTTGGTTCCGCTGGTGCGAGAACTGCATCGGAAGTTGCATTCGCAGAGCGCTTGACGGGCACACACAAACGGGCGGCACCTCGCTGGAGGTGCCGCCCGTTTGCGTGTGAAGTCAGGAGACTGCGTCGACCGCTCGAACCTTCTCTCGCAGTTCACCCTTGACGACCTTGCCGCTTGCATTGCGCGGCAGTGCTTCCACGACGACGATGTCCTTCGGGTGCTTGTAGCGCGCGAGACGATCGTTGAGGAAGCTGCTCAGCTCCTCGATGGTCAGGTCCACGGCTGAACCTGGCGCCATCGCGACGATCGCTACGGGCACCTCGCCCCACTTGGCGTCGGGGCGGCCGACGACGGCCGCTTCGACGATCAATTCGTGTTCGTAGAGGACGTTTTCCACCTCCGCGCAGTAGATGTTCTCTCCGCCGGAGATGATCATGTCCTTCTTGCGATCCACGACGTAGACGAAGCCTTCGTCGTCGACTCGAACGAGATCGCCGGAGTGGAACCATCCACCGTGGAAGGCGTCAGCGGTGGCGGTGGGGTTGTTCCAGTATTCGCTCATCATCGTGGGCCCGCGGTAGACGATTTCACCGATTTCACCGGGCGCCACGTCGTCCATGTTCTCGTCGACGACCCTGGCCGAGATGGTCGGGATGACCCGACCGACGGATCCGAGCTTACGAATCGCATCCTCGCCGTCGAGAACGCAAGTGATGGGCGACATCTCGGTCTGACCGAAGACCGCGACATTGAATGCGTCCGGGAAGGTTTCGGCCATTGCCCGCAGGATCGTGTCGGACGACGGTGCGGCGCCCCACGAGATGTTCTTCAGCGACAGTGCTCGCGGTTGCGCCTTCTGTACGGCGCACACGGCCTGCCATTGCACGGGCACGAGGAACAAGCTGGTGACCTTCTCGGCTTCCAGAATGTCGAGTAGTTGACCCGGGTCGAATGCGCCGACCGGATGGATCACCGTGGTCGTGCCGAGTTGCAGGCTCGGCGCTATGGAACCGAGGGCTGCGATGTGGAACATGGGCGACGCGCAGAAGCCGATGGAATCGGCATTGAACAGGTGGAAGGCCCTGATACAGGTCAATGCTTGCGAAGACAGGTTGGAGTGGGAGAGCACCGAGCCCTTGGGGCGACCGGTGGTTCCCGAGGTGTACATGATGAGTGCAGGAGTGTCGTCCGGGATGTCGACGAACGCGTGCGACTCGCCCTCTTCGCTGATCAAGTCCTCGTAATTCAGGCTGTCACCCTCGGCGGGGGAGCCTACGGTGATGGAGATGTCGATACCCTCGGACGCGGCTCGTGCAGCTCCGGCCAACGGAGCCAACGGTCCTTCGGCGACAATGACTTTGGAGCCGGAGTCGTTTACCAGATAAGCGACCTCGGGTGGTGTCAGACGGAAGTTCACCGGAACAGCGATGGCGCCCAGTGCGTTGGTCGCGAGCACGACCTCGAGGTATTCGGGGCGGTTGAGCATCAGGATGAGCACGCGGTCGCCGAAGCTGACGCCGCGTCGGGCAAGAGCGTCCGCCAGCTTCTCGACGCGTGCGTCGAGGGTGCCCCAGGTGATGGAATCGCCCAGGAATCGCAGTGCGGTGCGATCGGGAATCATCTGCGCATGCCTGGCGATCTGATTGTTCCAGTTGGTGCGGCGTGAACGCTGCGCCTCGGAGACTGCATCGGTGGAGGCCATCGATGGGTTCCTCTCATGCGTGGGTGATTGTGTGACTCAGGCTACAGTGAGCCGTCGATTCGTACAGTGGTTTTGTTAACGAAAATTCGCAGTGATTACTTGAAGTGGGGCGCGCGTTTCTGCAGCATCGCCATCGCGCCTTCTTTGAAGTCCTCGCCAGTGAGAAGTTCTGCCTGACCGGTATTTTCGAGCTCCAGCGCAGCATCGAGGCGGTCCAGTGTCACCGCATTGAGCGCGCGCTTGGTGAGTTCGAGGGCGCGTCGGGGAGCCTTCGACGTGCGATCGACGACGGAGTCGACGAGTGCGTCGAACGCGTCGTCGGCGACGGTGCGGGACACGAGCCCGAACCGCTCTGCGTCCTCGGCGGAAACTCGCTCGCCCAGCAATGCCATCTCGGCCGCTCGGGCGCGTCCGATCGCTGCCGGTACCAACGCACTGGCGCCGCCGTCGGGCATCAGACCGATGTTGACGAAGGAGAGGAGGAAATAGGCGCTCGATGCGGCGTACGTCAGGTCCGCGGCTAGAGCGATGGACACTCCGACGCCGGCGGCCGGGCCGTTGACCGCGGCGATCACCGGGACCGGGGCGCTGGTGATGGCGCGAATCAGCGAAGTCGCCGAATCCATGACGACTTTCGGGTCTGCGGGGTTGACGGCCGCTGCGGCGAGGTCGGCTCCGGTGCAGAACGCTCGACCGGATCCGGTGATGACGATGGTGCGAACGGCCGGGTCTGCGCCGCCGTCGTGGACGGCAGCTGCGAAAGCAGTCATCGTGGGCAGATCGATCGCGTTCATCCGCTTCGGGCGGTCGAAGGTCAATCGCAGTACACCGTCGGTGATTTCGGAGCGAAAGCCCGTCTCGGCGGTGGCGGTCATGCCGCGCTCACAGCCGTGACGAATCCGGAAAGCCGTGAGGTGATGAGGTGTTCGGCCTCCGAGACCATGCGGTCGATCATGTCTGCGACGGTCGGGATGTCGTTGATCAATCCTTGGCTCTGTCCGGCGGACCAGATGCCTGCATCGAGGTCGCCGTCCTCGAAGACCTTGCGTCCGCGGGCTCCGGCTACCAGATGCTGAATGTCGCTGAACTGCGCGTCGCCACGTGCTTCGATGTCGACGACCTCGGCACTGATCGCATTCGCGGCTACGCGCGCGGTGTTGTGAAGCGTCCGGAAGATCAGCTTGGTGTCGCGTTCGGTGTTTGCGACAATCTGCTCTTTAACCGATTGTGCGACAGGGGATTCCGCGGTACACATGAAGCGAGTTCCCATGTTGACGCCGTCTGCTCCGAGCGCAAGCGCCGCGACGAGTCCACGTGAATCTGCGATTCCGCCTGAAGCGATCACCGGAATCGTGAGTTGCTGCGTGGCCGCCGGAATCAGAATGAGCCCTGGTATGTCGTCCTCGCCTGGGTGCCCGGCGCATTCGAAGCCGTCGATGCTGACGGCGTCGACGCCCAGTCTCTCGGCTTTGACCGCATGTCGAACTGCAGTGCACTTGTGGATAACCTTCACGCCCGCGTCCTTGAAATGCGGAAGATGATCGATCGGATTGGAACCGGCGGTTTCGACGATCTTGATCCCGGATTCGATGATCGCCTGGCGGTATTCGGCGTACGGCGGCGGCGTGATCGACGGCAGAATAGTGAGATTGACGCCGAAAGGCTTGTCGGTGAGATCGCGGGTTCGAGCAATTTCCTTGACGAGGTCTTCCGGTGTGGGTTGAGTGAGGCCCGTCAAGAACCCGAGGGCGCCGGAATTTGCCGTGGCCGCAACAAGTTCTGCCCGTCCCACCCACATCATGCCCCCTTGCACGATGGGATGGTCAACGCCGAACATTTCGGTGAAGCGAGTGCGAATCATCTGCTCACAACTACTTTCTTACGGTCGGTCATTCGGCATCGAACCCTCTTGCGGGCGAAGAAAACTTCACGCCGCAGGGAACGAGCCCGCCAGCGGACTACGTGCGAGGTTGTGCGAATCGTCACTAACATAACACCGCTGAGAGAGCGGGTGTCAAGACTCTTTTTCCGGAATCCGTCCGCCGCTACAACTGCGTTGTAGGGTTTCGGGTGAAGCAGTACCGGGCGCGAATTGCGACCTTCGCGACGGTTAACATGATCCGTTCGGACTCGCGCCCGTGGAAGTGCGGTGCAGCGGACGAAGGCAGTGCAAGAGAAAGCAACGGAAGTGGAGGGTCAGGTGCCCGGACAGACACGCGTCTCCGTGCGTGGCGGCGACCCTGCACCACGGACGCGTCCGAAGAATCGGAAGGCGCAAATCGCGGCCGCTGCTGCGGAAGCATTCAGCGAACGTGGCTACCACGCGGTGGGCATCGACGAGATCGCAGCGAAGGTCGGAATTTCCGGTCCGGCCCTCTATCGTCATTTCCCCACGAAATACGCCCTGTTCGTCTACACCGTGAACAACCTGACGCAGGCGTTGTTGGATGCCAGCGATCCAGCTGTGCACGGAAACGAAAATCCACGCGAGCAGTTGAACTCCACGATGGTGGGTGTCATCCGCGCGACGATCGAGAATCGGCGCCGGGGAGGGCTCTACCGATGGGAGGGCAGGTACCTGGTCGACGAGGATCGTGAGCAATTGCGGGTGGGAATGCGCACGCTCAATCTTCGGATCGCCGAGCCGCTGGCAGCGGTTCGTCCGGAACTCGACCCGGCGGATGTAGAACTCATCGCGCCCGCCGTGCTCAGTGTGATCGCCAGTATCACCGGTCATCGATCCGCGTTGTCCGCCAAGCAGATCGAAGCGCTGATTCTTGCGGCATGCTGGTCCGTCATCGGCGTCGAATTGCCCGCTGCCGAGGAGGACGGCGCGAGGGCAGGGGCGTCCGAACGCAAAACAGGCCTCGTACGGACGTCGAAACGCGAAGTGCTGCTTCAGGAAGCAGTGTTGCTGTTCTATCAGCGCGGCTACCACGACGTGAGCATCGAGGAGATCGGTGCCGCGGCGGGTATCAACGCGTCGAGTGTGTATCGGCACTTCGCGAGCAAGGCCGACCTTCTTGCTGCGGCCTTCCACCGTGCGTCCGATCGTCTGACTATGACGTTGGGCTCGGCGTTGGCTGAGTCGGAGACTCCTCTCGCGGCCGTCGAGACGTTGGCGAAGATGTACGTCGAGGTTTCGTTCGGAACCAGCGAACTGTTGGCCGTGTACTTTGCCGAGATCGGCAGTTTGCCGGATCGATCACGGACCGAGTTGCGCAACATTCAGCGTTTGAACGTCGAGGAGTGGGCGCACTTGTGTGTCGAGGCGCGTCCGGAGTTGTCGATCGTCCAAGCGCGGTTTCTCGTCCACGCGGCGCTCGGACTGGTCTTCGACATCGGCCGAATCGTGCACTTTTCCTCGGAGAACTCCGCGCAGGCCCGCGTCGAGAAACTGCTGTCCGCGACGCTCCTCGGGTAGTCCCGCCCGAAACAGTAGGTGTGACTTCACGTATCGCGGGTAGGTTCGTGATCGCAAGGCGTTCACCGAATCATGTGAAGACGGAAGTAGGGACAGCAATGCCAACTCGTACCGCACGCACCGCCTGGAACGGCACCCTCGAGGCCGGATCGGGACAGGTGGAACTCACCAGCTCGGGCGTCGCCACCTTCGACGTGTCGTTCCCCAAGCGCGCAGCTGAGGAGGCCGGCGGAACCACCAGCCCCGAGGAACTCATCGCCGCGGCGCATTCGTCCTGCTATGCGATGCAGTTGTCGGCCCTGATCGCCGAGGCCGGCGGGACCCCCCAGAGCCTCGACATCACCGCGGACGTGTCACTCGGCCCCGACACGGTCGGATTCAAGCTCACCGGAATCAAGCTCACCGTTCGCGCCGAGGTCGACGGCCTCGACGCCGACGGTTTTGCCAAGGTTGCCCAGGCGGCCAAGGAAACCTGCCCGGTCAGCAAGGCGCTGACCGGCGTCGACATCACGTTGGATGCGGCCCTGGACTGATCATCTCGCGCTCGGGCGCCCCCTCCGGCGCCCGAGTGCGGTTGTGTGTGACGACCAGGTAGCTCGCGAACAGGATCGGGAGCACCCACAGGTCCGAGGGATCGCGATAGACCAGGATCGGCAAGAGATCTCCGCGGAATCCTCCTGCGGTCAGGCGGAGAAACCCGATCACCCACTCGTATGCGTCGCCGATCGGCGGTATCACCTTCACGGCGGCGAAGCCGATCCCCGTGACTGCGATGGACCAGGCGATCGCTGCTCGCCCCACCAGACTTCGCCTGAGCACCTCGAGAACCGAGAGCAGAAGCAGGGGAAGCAGGAACACACCGGCGACGTCGGACAGCTTGCCCGTCATCGTGTTCCCGAATGCCCCTTTGAGTACGTGGTCGTTGATCAAGATGACGGCCACCGAGACCAGTGCCCACGGATTCAGCAGCAGATCGCCCGGACGGTTCACGACAGGTTGATGGTTGCCGAGCCGGACGAGAACAGATCGCACTTGAACTGAAGGCGCAGACCGGTGGCGGCTTCGGGGACCTCGTACGCCAATTCGCCTCGTTTGGCAGCGCCCGGCGCGAGCTCTCCGTCGACACTCGACGTGCTGCTGTCGGTGAACGTGATGTTGTACGACTTGTTTGCCGAGTCCTGCAGTTCGAAGCACATCATCGACGAGACCGTCGACGGCTTGTCACTGTTGTTGGTGACCTCGGTGTCGACCACGACGTAGCGGTTTCCGGGATCAGCGGTGATGAACTGATTGGTCGAGACGTAGGGATCTACGACGCCGTGTACCTGGACGCGCCAGTCGCCCAGTTCGACGACGTCACCGATTCCGAAGGCGGCCGCAGGTGCGGCGGAAGAACCGTTGTCGTCGACCTTCTTCGCTTCGTCGGTCTCGCCCGAGGCGATGGTTGCGAACAGGGCTGCGCCGACGGCGAGGAGGGCGAGGGGAGTGCGGAGTGATCGCATGATGTGCGCCTTTCGAGAGTTGGTATGGCACAAGTCAACGATGTGAGGACTGCTCACCGCTTCGGTCGAAAGATCGGTCCGCCTCATCCTTTCGGTCGGAGCCTGGCGGTTCGTCCACCCGTTCGGCTGATTCGAGGCGTCGGTGGCGGTGGATACGCTTGCTCGGTGATCACCACCAAAGGAACCGTTGTGCGACGACGCGTATGGACTACCGCCGCTGTCGCGTTCAGCCTTTTCTGTTCCTTCATGACGGTGGGCATCGCAGGCGCGTCGGGAAATATGCCACCGGTATTGGTCGGTATCGGGTTCGTCCTGGGCGTGGCCGGTGGGATATCGCTTGTGTGGCGCCATCAGTATCCCTGGGTGGTTCTGGCGATCACGCTGGTCGGCCCGTTGTTCTTCCCCACCGATGCGACGGCGGCGCTCATCGCATTGTTCGCCGTTGCTCGGATCGCGCGTGGGCCTCGGCTTGCTGCCGCTGCGGCAGCTGTCTTCGTCGCGTGCGGAATTTCGTTGACCTACGACGCTTTTCGCAATCGTGAGTACTCCGTTCTCACGATGGGAACGATGAAACCCAAGGACGGTTCGGCGGTTGTTCAATACGACGTCGCCATCTGGATCCCGTGGCTCGTCGCAGCCGTCATGGTCGGCATCGTCGTGGCGCTCTCGCTCCTGATTCGGACCAGAACCGAACTCGTCGAGGCCGAACACGTACGGGATCTTGCCACCGAGAAAACAGACGTGATGCGCGACGAGATGATTCGCACCGAGGAACGAACGCGGATCGCGCGCGACATGCACGACACGATCGCGGCCAGTCTGAGCCGGATTTCGTTGTTCGCCGGTGGGTTACAGGTTAGCGCGGCAGACAATCCCGAGAAGGTCGTCAACACCGCTGCGATGATCAGAACCACCGCGCACGAGGCTTTGGACGAATTGAAGGGAATCGTCGGAGTGCTCAGGGGAAGCGGTGATCGCCGCGAACACGGCGGGCACCAGGGGATCGACGCGATCGGCGATCTGGTCAACGGTGCACGCGCCGCGGGCATTCACTGCCGTCTCGAATCGGAGCTGCTCCCGGGTGATGTCGGAATGTTGGCGGGGCACGTCTGTTATCGCGTCGTTCAGGAATCGTTGACCAACGTCCAGAAGTACGCGAGCGACCAGATGCTCGTCATTTCGGTGACCGGGTCGCCGCACGACGGAATTCGTATCCTCGCACGCAACAAGCTGAGCGAGCTTGCACCCATGACGTCGATCGGTTCGCGGTCCGGCTTACGCGGGTTGGCCGAACAGGCAAGAGAAATCGGCGGCAAGGTGGAGGCAGGCGCGCTGGGGGACGATTTCCTCGTCAGTTGCTGGGTGCCCTGGTCGTCGTAACCCTCCCACCCTCCGACTGTCGGGGGCTCTGGGTAATCTGAGCGCACTATGGACGCTGACTCGCGCATCACAGTTTTGATCGTCGACAACGACGCCTGGGTTCGGCGCGGAATGAAGGACATCCTGGAAGCAGCGCCGGACATCGTGGTGGTTGCCGAGGCCGAGGACGGCGATCAGGTCGCAGCCAAAGTCACTCGGTTTCGTCCGCACGTGGTGCTGATGGATCTGAAGATGGCACGGGTCGGTGGCTTGGAGGCCACCCGAGAGTTGATGACCATGAGCAATCCGCCGAAGGTCATCGCGATGACCGCCTTCGACGTCGACGACATGGTCGTGCAGGCGGTCGAGGCGGGCGCGCACAGTTTTCTGAGCAAGGACGCGGCCCCACAGGCGTTCCAGCAGGCAGTACGGGTGGTGGCGTCGGACCACTCGTTGTTCAGCTCCGATTCTCTACGTGCCATCGTGGCCTCGGCGCCGCGTCGGCAAGCACCCGACCTGACTCCCCTCGCTTCGCTCACCGAGCGTGAGCGCGAAGTGCTGACAATCCTGGCGACAGGCGCGGCCAACAGCGTCATCGCGGAGCGGCTGTACCTCGGTGAGACCACCGTCAAGACGCATATCTCCTCGTTGTTCGCCAAACTCGGTGTGCCCAACCGGGTGAGTGCGTCGTTGATCGCGTTCCGGTGTGGTCTGGTCACGTGATTCTGTGACCTCGTGACGCGAGCCGGGACTAATCCCGGCCCTGTTCGTTGTTGCACCTTCGGTGACTGATCAAATCGTGATTGACCAAGACGTGACCATCGAAGTGTGGTCTGACGTCGCTTGTCCGTGGTGCTACATCGGAAAGACCAGGTTCCTTTCGGCTCTGGATCGTTTCGAGAACAAGGACCGCGTCAACGTCATCTGGCGCTCGTACCAGCTCGCTCCGGAGACCCCGGTGGGAGAGGGACGAACCGAACTCGACGCCTTGGTCGAGATGAAGGGGATGGCGCCTGAACAGGTACGTCAGATGTTCGCCCACGTCAGCGCGACGGCAGCCGAGGTCGGCTTGACCTTGGACTTCGACACCGTGATCGCCGCCAACACCTTTGATGCGCACAGGTTGCTGCATCTCGCGGGTGAGCGGCAGAACGAACTCCTCGAAGCGCTGTTCAAAGCGCACTTCAGCGACGGCAAGGTGATCGACGACCGTGAGGTGCTGGTCGAGCTGGCCGTGAGCGTCGGCCTCGACGCCGACGTCGTGCGCGAGCAACTGGGCTCCGATGCCGCAGCCGAGGCTGTTCGCGAAGATCTGTCCATGGCCCGCCAACTGCAGGTCAGCGGCGTTCCGTTCTTCGTCGCCAACCGTGCGGTCGCAGTATCCGGCGCTCAACCCGAAGAGGTGTTTCTGCAGTTGCTTACTCAGGCCTCCGAACCGGCCTGAGTAAGGCGAGCGGCACGAACTGCCGGGGCGTTCGAGAACGGCAACAGATGTGCACCGTCGTCGGGGCAGGAAAGCGTGACGTGCGCTGCATCGACGAACCGGTACGGCTGCGCTGCAACAACTCCGGCAAGGTTCTTGCGCAGACGCGACATCTCGGCCCGCGCGGTCACCGTGCGGGCCGGGTCACCGAAAAGATCCTGCGCCAACCGCGATGCGGTCAGTCCACGCCTCTCGGATCCGAGGAGAAACAGAATCTCCGCATGCCTCTGGGTCGGGCAGTAGGCCCATTCGCCCAACCCCGATGTGACGGTCACCGACATGTTCTCGGAATCGCGCAGATCGATATGCACCGTGGGTGCACTGATTTTCTCGCCGGTGGCGATCGGCCGGACCACCCACCCGCCGGGAAGTGGATCCAGTTCGCACAGACCCAAAGCGGGGAACCACGTCCTGCCGGGAGCCAAAGCCGCGGGGAGCAGCACGCGCGAGCGATGAGGTAGCGCATCGACCGCCGCTACCCAGCCATGAGTATCGATCACCAATGCCGGTGATCCGCTACGTGCAAGCATCGGCCCTGCAACAGAACGTAATTGATCGAGATTGTCCCGATGCTTGTCGCGCAGGTGTGATTGAGCGAGGCGTGCGACGGCGTCGACCAGAGCGAGTGTGGTGGGGTGGACGGTCTTGGCGGGACCACTGATGTCGACGACGCCGATGACACGGTCGTCCCGCGGATCGCGGATGGGTGCCCCCGCGCAGGTCCACGGATGATGGCTGCGCGCATAGTGTTCCGCCGAGAAGATCTGAACCGCCTGTCGTGACACTAATGCCGTTCCGATGGCGTTGGTGCCGACGCTGTCCTCGGCCCAGTTCGCACCCTCGACAAATCCCAGACGCGCAGCTTGGTCCAGTACTCGATGGGACCCGCTGCGCCACAGAACAGTTCCGCGAAGATCTGCGACGACCATGATGTTCTCACCGCTCGCGGTGACCGATTCGAGTCCGCGTGTCACGTCGTCGAGGACGTCGTACAGTCCGGACTCACGACGACGGAGATCGAGTTCGGCGACGTCCATGGACGGTTCGACCCGGTTGCGTTCGGGGTCGATACCTAACTCGCGCAGGCGTTGCCACGATTGGCGGACCACGTCCCTTGGGCGGGCCGGTGCGCGGTCTCCGGCCATCGTCGCGTCGTACACCGCGGCGAGGGTCCTCGCGTAGTCGCGAGGATCCTCGCCGGGCGGCATCGCAGGCTCGGGCAACCGCTTTTTCAGCGAAGATACCGTTTTCAGCGAAGACACCGCTTTCAGTGAAGACACCGCGGTCAGCGGTAGACGAGGCCGCCGTCGATGAGACCGGCCTGACCGGTCATGTAGTCGGAATCGGGCCCGGCAAGGTACGAGACGAAACCGGCGACATCGTCGGGGGTTTCAGCTCGACCCAGCGCAATTCCGCCGACGAACTTCTCGTAGGTGGCGCCCTCTGGCGCACCGGTCAACTCGGCGAACCTCTTGTCGATCGTCACCCACATGTCGGTGCCCACGACGCCGGGGCAGTACGCGTTGACGGTGATTCCGTCGGACGCGTATTCCTTGGCCGCAGCCTGAGTGAGGGCCCTGACCGCGAATTTTGTTGCGCTGTAAACACCTAACATGGCGAACCCGTCGTGACCGGCGATGGATGACGCGTTGATGATCTTTCCGCGCTGACCCAGAGCTTGGAACTTTGCTGCTGCAGCTTGAATTCCCCACAGGACGCCGTCGACGTTGACGCTCCAGATCTTGGAGACCTCTTCCGGCGTCGCGTCGGAGATCGGGCCGACGAGAGCGATTCCCGCGTTGTTGACGATGACGTCGAATCCGCCCAATTCCTGGTGTGCATGTTCGACGGCTGCGTGAACCCGCGCGCGATCGCTGACGTCGGCGACAAACGTCGTTGCACGACGGCCGATCTGTCTGATCTCGTCGGCAACCGCATCCAGCTTGGTTTGGTCGAGGTCGACCAACGCGATGTCGGCGCCGTCGTGGGCGAGGCGGAGAGCGATTCCGCGTCCGATGCCTTGGCCGGCGCCGGTGACCAGTACTACCTTGCCCGTGATGCTCATGCAGTTTCTCCTCGTAAGCAGTGAACCGGTTGCCTGGGAACCGGTGAGTGATTTGTATGTGACGGCGACCACAATGCGGAAGGGTTGCACCGTGTTGCAATTCCGCAGAATGGGGCAGCGGTTGCAACCCTCGGCAACCCTCCCGGTACCCCGCGCGACGGCTCCATAGTTGCGCCACCACTTCGCGAATCATCTTGCGAGACAATCTGGGAGAGGGCACATGACCGCTACAGTCGACACACCCACGGAACCGGCCACGCCGAGCCGACAACCGTCACGCCGCTGGATCGGGTTCGGGATCGCGAACCTCGTGATCGTTCTCGTGCTGGCCGTGGCGAGTTGGTACCTTCTGGCCGATCCGACCACCAGTCCCTGGAGTTTCTATCCTCTGCCGTTCAACGCGGCGCTTTTCTGGGCAATCCTTTTTGTTGTGTTCATCGGCTTCAACTGCGAGTTCGCCGGCTTCGACCGACTCCCGCAGCCGGCGAAAGGCCTGGCGATCATGGTCGCGACCGCGGTCTTCGCCGTCGTCGTGACGTGGCTCCTGGCAAACGGCTTGGGGAGTTTGTACCCGGATTTCGCGGCCGATCGTGAGGGCGGCCTCGGATATTTCGCGGGTGCGCTGTTCGTGCTCTTCGGCTTCGGGACCTGGGTGATGGTGGTCCTGAACTGGCAGCATTGGCCGTGGACTTCCCTGGGGATGAAGCAGCCGTTGGTGGGTTTGTGTGAGATCGCGTTTGTCGCCGTCCCGACGCTGGCGCTGTACTTCGTGTTCGGTCTGCCGTCCGTGTCGCTGTCCGCCACGGATCCGTTGATGACCGTCGACACCGTGCTCGGGTGGTTCTACTGCGTCGTGGTGGTTGTGATCCTGACTGGCCAGACGCTCGACAACTGGCCGTGGCGACTGTTCGGCGGCGGGGGTAAGACGGCGCTCGCAGCCACGATCGGTAACTTCGCCGTCGGAACCGGCTTGTACTTCGTGGCACTTCCGGTCGTGAAGACGTTGGTGGGAAGCGATGCCGTTGCCGAGTTGGGCGGTGTGATCCATCAATTCCCGGCGCAGCTCGGGGTGTGCTGGGCTTTCTGGATGATCTTCTGGGCCAACGCCTTCGGTAACAAACCCACGGGCTTTGCGGACGGGGTCAACCTGGCGATCCGCGCGCTGCTCACGTTTGTGCTCGCGGTGGTCACATTCTTGTTCTATTACCGCTTTGCAGCAGAGCACATTCTTCACGAGCCGGCAGTTGTCGACGGATTGCACGGCAATGCACTGGGTTTCGTGGACTGGGCCGTGTTGTGGACGCTGTTCTACGTCGTGGGATTTCAGTCGCTGGGACTCGGCAGATTCAAGCCTGCGGAGGGGTGAGTCGGTTGCCCGCACCTCGGTGCGGGTAACCGGTATCGGACGCCGGCACCGCGTCCACTGATTGCAACAGACTGCAACGCTTGTGACCGGGGCCACTTATGGGATGTGCTGTGTGTCACATTCACAAACAAGGAGAAGTGATGACGCAAACCATCGATTCCGCAGTCACCCCCGAGGTGAAGTTGACGGCGGTGACACCTCAGGAGCGCGTCGACGCCTGGCTGGCGGATTTCGAGTCGGCCCTCGCGGCTCGTGACATCGAGCGTGTGGCAGGCAAATTCGCACTCGACAGCTTCTGGCGAGACCTGGTGTCGTTCACCTGGAACATCAAGACCGTCGAGGGTCGCGAGCAGATCGCCGACATGCTCTCCGCGCGACTCGACGACACCGATCCTTCGGGATTTCGGACGACCGAGACACCCGACGAGGCCGACGGCGTCACGTCAGCCTGGATCGAGTTCGAGACTGCAACCGGTCGCGCGCACGGGCACCTTCGTTTGAAGGGAGATGAAGGTTGGACCCTGCTGACGTCGCTGCAGGAGTTGAAGGGACACGAAGAAGGCAAGGGCACTCGTCGTCCGCGCGGCGCCAAGCATGGGGCAGACCCGAACCGCATCACGTGGGCCGAGCAGAAGGAGATCGAAGACCGCGAACTCGGTTACACCACACAGCCTTACGTCGTGATCGTCGGCGGCGGCCAGGGCGGCATCGCGCTCGGCGCCCGGATGCGTCAGCTCGGAGTACCGGCCATCGTGATCGACAGCCACGAGCGACCCGGCGATCAGTGGCGCGGACGCTACAAGTCCCTGTGCCTGCACGATCCGGTTTGGTACGACCACCTGCCCTACATGCCGTTCCCCGACAACTGGCCGGTGTTCGCGCCCAAGGACAAGATCGGCGACTGGCTCGAGATGTACACCAAGGTCATGGAGGTTCCGTACTGGAGTTCCACGACCTGCACCTCGGCGTCGTTCGACGAGAAGACCCAGGAATGGACCGTCGAGGTCAACCGCAACGGCGAGAAGCTGACGTTGCGTCCCAAGCAGTTGGTGATGGCGACGGGTATGTCCGGCAAGGCCAACGTTCCGACGTTCCCCGGGCAGGACAAGTTCCTCGGCGATCAGCACCACTCGAGCAAGCACCCCGGCCCGGATCAGTACGTGGGCAAGAAGGTCGTCGTGATCGGGGCCAACAACTCCTCGCACGACATCTGCGGCGCACTGTGGGAGAACGGTATCGACGTCACGATGGTGCAGCGCAGCTCGACGCACATCGTGAAGTCGGATTCGCTGATGGATTTGGGCTTGGGCGATCTGTACTCGGAGCGAGCACTGGCCGCCGGCATGACGACACACAAGGCGGACCTCACGTTCGGTTCGCTGCCGTACCGGATCATGCACGAGTTCCAGATCCCAGTGTACGACGCAATCCGTGAGCGCGACAAGGATTTCTACGATCGCCTCGAGAAGGCGGGCTTCGAGCACGACTGGGGCGACGACGGTTCGGGCCTGTTCATGAAGTACCTACGCCGTGGCTCGGGCTACTACATCGATGTCGGCGCTGCCGAACTGGTTGCCAATGGAGACATCAAGCTCGCGCACGGCAATGTTCGTGAGCTGACCGAGAACAGCGTGATTCTCGAAGACGGTACGGAATTGCCTGCCGACGTGGTGGTCTACGCGACCGGTTACGGCTCGATGAACGGCTGGGTGGCGGATCTGATCGGTCAGGACACCGCCGACAAGGTCGGCAAGGTGTGGGGCCTGGGGTCGAACACCACCAAGGATCCGGGACCGTGGGAAGGCGAGCAGCGCAACATGTGGAAGCCGACGCAGCAGGAAGCGCTGTGGTTCCACGGAGGCAATCTGCATCAGTCGCGCCACTACTCGCTGTACTTGGCGTTGCAGTTGAAGGCGCGCTACGAGGGCATCCCGACGCCGGTGTACGGACTGCAGGAAGTGCATCATCTGAGCTGAAAAAGAACTGCTGTGCGCCTTTATTAACCGCGGGAGGTTAATAAAGGCGCACAGCAGGTTCAGCGAAGGGCGTACTTCTTTGCTACTTCGGTGTTCTTGGTTGCGCGCTCGGTAAGGAAGGCGAAGGCCAACCCGAGTACGAGCCAGAGCGTCGCCTGCGTAGCGAGCGAGGAAAGTCGGAACTCCCACAGCAGAGTTGCCGGGAAGTCCTCGCCCACCTCGTTGATGCCGGGAAGCGAGACGTAACCGATCGCGACGATCACCAGGAACGCAGCCACCGGAGCAGCGATGCGCACGCTGAGGAACTCGTGCCCGGAAACTGCCTTTGCCGCCGCTGCTGCCGCGGTGACGGACAGCAGCCCGAGAATCACGGCGGCCAGCCACAGCAGTGTGCGCTGGTTGATGGTGTCGGGATCTCCGACGGCCGGCGGATTGGCCGGGTACTTGAAAAAGGGGACGGCCTCGATAGCCAGCCAACCACCGACGGCGATGGCGATCGCCAACAACGGCCCGGACATTCCGGTGAGTCGTCGAGCGTAATTGGCAACGACCGAGAAGATCGCCCCGAGTGCCAGTCCGGCAAGCGCTGTGGCCAGGAACAGCCCGGCGCGCTGCCCGTCGCGGCTCACCAGTGGTTCTTCTTCGTCACCGTGCGAATGCCCAGCGGCTTCGCCGGAAACCTCACCGGTGGCGCTGTTGGCTTCTTCGATCGCAATGGCAGCGTTGACGTGCGGTTCACCCAGCACGAATGCAACTCCGCCGGCAAGGATGCCTGCGATCAGACCAGCCAACAAACCACGAATGAGAAGCTTCGTGAAATTGTCGGCTAGTGGCACGGCAGGCCCATCAAGTGTCGACCGTCGTGCATCAATTCATGCATGTACATGCCGGTGCGAGAGATAGCGCCCTGGTCGAATCCGACCAGGTAGAGAGCCAGCATCGCGAACAGAACTACTGCAGCGGCGAGGAAAGCAAGACGAGTCGAATCGATCGACGTATCGGGAGAATAGGCGAGAGCCATCGAAGCCTCCTGGGATTTTCGCGTCCCCTAGGTCCATGCGATGGCCGAAGTGTCTGGCTGTCGAAATTGTCGTGCCGAAAAAGGCACTTCACCTCGAATTACAGTGGCGCGACCGCTCCGGGCTTTCACCGGATTCCTGTCGGACCATCGCGTTTACATGCGAACTTTTGCACTACAGCCCGCACCGTGTCAACGCGTGAAGCCGAGATGACCGTCGATTGTGCCCGCCAAGGCAGGCACAATCGCTCGAGATCAGCTCTTTGCGGCGACGTCCAGGACAACTTCGAATTCGAGCAACGACGCACCCGAAGCGACGGGCTTCGCGCGCTCGCCGGAATGGGCTTCACGGGCGGGGCCGTCACGCCAATCGGCGAACGCCTGCTCGGACTCCCACTGAGTCACCACGAAGTAGCGGCTCTCACCGGCGGTGGGGCGGAGGAGTTGGAATCCGAGAAAGCCCGGGGAGTTCTCGACTGCGTGAGCGCGTGCTGCGAAGCGCTTCTCCAGTTCGGGGCCGGCGCCCTCGGGGACCTCGATTGCATTGATCTTCACGACTGCCATGCAAGCGACATTACCCGCGCACCTTCACCGCGTACCGTGACACTCGTGTTGCATGACGAAGGTGGAACGGGACAACCGATTCTGTTGTTGCACGGCCTCATGGGCAGCTCCCGAACGTGGCGACGCCATGTGCCGTGGATCCGCGAGTTCGGCCACGTCTACACCTTCGACGCTGCCGGTCACGGCAGGCCGGCGCCAGCGGCACTGACTACCGAGGCATTCGTCGAGGACCTGACATCGGCGGTTGCGTCCATCGAGGAGCCGATGATCGTGATCGGTCATTCGATGGGGGCTCTGCATGCGTGGTGCTTCGCCGCCGCGCATCCCGAAAAGGTTTGTGCGCTGGTCCTCGAAGACATGGCCCCGGACTTTCGTGGACGCACCGCTGCGGACTGGGCGCAGATGATCTCGGCGTGGCCGCAGCCGTTTGCTTCCGAGGAGGCGATGAAGGAATTCTTCGGCCCCGTCGCCGGCCAGTACTTTCTCGACTCTTTCGACCGCCGCGACGACGGGTGGTACCTGCACGGCGACGTGTCGACCTTCCGCGACATCTCGGAGGAGTGGGGCACGAGGCATTTCTGGGATCAGTGGAAGGCGATCGAGGTGCCGACCTTGCTGATCGAGGGAGAGTTCACCATCACCCCCGAGGGACAGATGCGAGAGATGGCCGAGAGGCCGGGAACTCGGTACGTACGTATTGCCGATGCAGGCCACCTGGTCCACGACGATCAACCGCAGCGCTATCGCGAAGTGGTGACGGAATTCCTTCAGACCGTGAGCTGACTTCGGATCGACGCGCCCACCTGCTCCAGCTCGACGGCTCGCCTGGCGAGGAGTCCAGCAGCGAACTTCGCCTTGTCGCCGCGATGGCGGGGGACGACGTGCAGGTGCGAGTGGAACACGGTTTGGCCCGCGGCACGCCCGTCGTTGACGAGAAAGTTGACTCCGTCAGCGGCGATGTCGCAGCGGCGTAGAGCTCCGGCGATGAGCGTGCCGACGCGGAACATCTCTGCGCCTTCGTGACTTTCGAGAGCATCGAGGTTCTCTGCATGACGCTTGGGGACCACCAGGGTGTGTCCGCGACTCACCGGCCGTGCATCGAGGAATGCGAGAGTTGTCTCGCTCTCGTGAACGAGAATCGCCGGCTCGGTCAGCGCGACGATCTTGCAGAAGACGCAGGAATCGGTGCTCATGCCTACAGAATGTAGTCCGAAATCAGATCCGACCCCGGACTACAGCAAGCGCAGTTGGCGTGCCCTCGTGATCGCTTCGTTTCGATTGTGTACGTCGAGCTTCTTGTAGAGAGTGCGCAGTTGAGTCTTGACGGTGTTGACGGACACGTACAGTTTGTCGGCCATCGCAGCCGACCCCATGCCGAGCGCCAGGAGTGAGAGGACTTTCTGCTCGCGTTCGGTCAACTCCACGATATGTACGAATTCCGGAAATGATTCCGCAGGCGACCTTTTCGAGAACTCGGCGAGTGCACGCGATTTCGTTTCGGCCATCGATTCGAGTTTCTCGACGTCCGCCGATGCGATGGTCGCGAACGAACGTAGAAGTCCGGTCTGATCCGCGATGCTGCACGCTCTGGACCACTCCTGAGAGGCGAGGCGTGGCTCACCCAGCTCGGAGTGTGCAACCGCTTGCACCAGAAGCGATTCCATCTGTGCCCGCGGATAGGATACGCCAGACCAGTCGAACTGGTGACACAGCGCCACCGCGGCCTCGTTCTGGCCGATCCGCTGACGTAAACGCGCCACCGACGTGAGCGTCCACGGATTGGCGGCAGGATCGATGATCTCCTTGGCCAGTGCTACGGCATTGTTCCCCTGTCCGAGAGCGAGCAAGAGATCGATCTCTGCGGATTGCAACAGAGGAAGCGCGAAAGATGTAGCCGTGTACTGCTTGGAATGTGCTTCGATCGCATTGTGGAGCAACAGTAGTGCCGCAGTGTGGTCGCCGGAGGTCAAGGCGAATTGGCAATGCGCATAGACGACGAATGCCCACAGTTCCTCGGTGTCGGACGGAAGACCGAGTTCGGTCAATGCGAGACGTGCGTCGTCGAAGTCGAGTGTGTCGAGAGCAGTGAGCGCCCGTGCTGTCAGGCCGGCGATCTTGACCACAGGTTCGAGCCAACCGCCGGGGTCCGGATGCTTCTGTTCGAGTTCGGACCAGTGTGTGGCCTGCCGCGGCTCACCAGCCAGCGCCCAATTCAGGGCGGCACTTCCCGCAGAGTTACGAGCGATGAAGTCGACTCCATGAGACAGGGCGCCGTGGTACGCCATTCGAGCCTTGATCGTGGATTCTGTGAACCTGCCGCTCAATTGAAAATTGATCGCCCATTGAAGTCGCATGAGAGGGAGCTGTGCGCTGACCGCTTCCGGGTTGTTCTCCAGCGCACTGCGACTGAGATGAGACAGGCGCCTGGTGGTTTCTGCTGCGAGCCCGTACTCGCCTGCCATCCTGAGCATGATCGATTGAACGCAGGCAATGCTCAAGGCGTCCTTCGCGCCGGCTTCAGCGCCGAGAGCCCACAGTTCTGCCGGCGATTCGGGTAGCAAGTCGACTACCGTCGAGCGCTCGCTCGGATGCATCGTGAACAATGCGCGCCCTGCCTCCACGGCAGAGTGTTTGTCCGCTGCTTCCGCCGGAATCCGTTGGAGAGCAGAGCGAACCGAGTCCAGATTGTGGACGATCATCGTCACCCAGTGTTGCTCGACGATGTCTACTGCCAGGGTCCAGTTCTGTGCCTCGACCGCGTAGTCCAGCGCCGACGCGTGATGACCGTGGTCGAGTCGGTTGTGTGCGAGGAACGAAAGACGTTGCGCCGGATCGACTCCAGCGCGCTTTTGGTGCGCGAGTATCGATCGACGAATGGCGGGAGGCAGCTCCCAGGTTTCTTCGGCTTCGGTCTCGACCCGTGACAACAACCCGGCTGTCTCCAGTATCGCCAGGCGCACGCGAATCTGATGAACGGTCTCGCCATCCTCAGGGTGTTGGGACTCGAACAGCATGGCGGCGATGTCGACGGTGATCGATCGCGCAAAGGCCGTCGCGAGCAGGAACTCGAGTTGTTCCACATGATCAGCGGTCATGAGAACGGATTTGTTCACGTAGTCGTCGATCGCCTGCGCGATGTTCTTCCTGATCATCTGCTCGCGGTTGCGGCTACCCGATGTCTGGACGGCGGGAACGGCGACACGAACCAGCGCTGGCAGCCCACCTGTCAGGGATGTGATTTGTTCGGCATCACCGTCAGTCGTGTGTACGTCAGCTTGTGCGAGCAAATGGGCGGTATCGGCTCTCGTGAACAACAGCTCACTCGCGCTTATCACCTCGTGGTCCGTGTCGAGCAGGTACGGCTCGGAGAACATGCCGAAGCCCGAGAGCGTGACCACGAGGTCCAGGTTGTGGCAGAGGGCGAGGAGTTCGATCAACTGATCGTCCAACTCTGGTTCCGATATCAGATCCGGCCTGATCAGCACGAGCAGCACGGGGCGGCTGAGGGCGTTCAGGGATTTGGCGACAGCGGTGAAAGGATCGGCGAGATCGTCGACGTCGGGCAGTGCGATTCCGGCAGCGTGGATTCGATCGAGGACAACGGCCCAGAAATCTTCGAGTGTCGACGAGGGCCGTGGGGCCGAGACCCAGACGAGTATTCGTTCGGATGCCAAATGGGCGCGCAGCCACGATGCGATCAACGACGATTTCCCGTGGCCGTTCGGTGCACGGACGATGGTCAGCGCGGCACGTCGGTCAAGTTTGTCGAAGAGCGCTTGCCGGGGAATCGACGTCGCGAGGGTGCGCCTTTCGGGAATAGCTGCCCAGTCGTGGCCGTCCATCCCGAACATCAACGCGGACCCTTTCTGCTTTCGCGCCCCGCAATGATTGAAGAGTTTGGGCGGATTGTCTCGATCCATCTATCTACAGGGAGGAGCGTAGCTGGTGCGAATCCAGAGCGTGCCATCCCGGGCAATTCACCCGGGAATTCACCCCGGCTGAGAGAAGTTCACCCACACAATCACGCCGTCACCATTGGCTTTCGAGTCCCTCGAGCGACTTCTATTGAACGTAGCTCGGGATTCGCCAAATGTGGCCGCGAGCGCCTGTCGGAGGCCCGAGAGTCAGACATCGAAGGAGCGTCGTGAGAACTCGTCTGTCAGAGGTGCGGTCGAAGGCCGTTGTCGTCGGACTCCGGCCGAGAGCGTGGCGCCGAGGAGTGCGAGGTATCGGCATAGTTGTCGTGACCGGAGCTCTGGTGGTCGGCGCTGCTGCGCTCGGCTTGCTGCCGATGCAGTCGGATGTTCGATTGGCGGCCGAGGGAGAGTTCGTGCCTCCCTTCGCCGTCGAGCTGACGGTGATTGACGGTGCACCGCCCTTCGATCCCGCTGACGGTCCAGGGCTCGATTCGGGACCGTCCAACGGCATTGTCCGAGAGGGTGATCCGGTGACGTATGTCATCGACATCGGTGTCCGGGGCAACCCGCTCTCCGACGTGGTCGTGCAACTTCCGGTGCCTCGAGGTTTCGTTCTGCCGTCCGTGCCTGATTACTGCGGAGACGGCTCGGGTGTCGACGAGGTCGGATTACATTGCCTGATAGGCAATCTGGAAGCGGACCGGTACTTCACCCGAACGGCGACGATGACTGCGGGAAAGCGGGAAGACGCCGACGGTCTACCGATCGCTGCACTGGTCACCGCAGATCGGGGGGCGGTTCGCGTGCGGTCGGGCGATGTCACGGTGCGGGTGGCGACCACCCCGGGAGTGTGTGATCCGTACGGGATTTCTGTTGGTGGTCAGAGAAGCCAGTGGGCTGCTGTCTCGGCAGATGGACGAATCTCAGGTCTGGTGACATCGGGCATCTCGGAGGCGGTGGTGATCGACGGCGTCGATCAATGCGGGCACGCGACAGCGCGGACGGTGAAACCGTTCGAGGGTCACTTCTCGTTTGTCGGACTGCTACCGGGGACGTATCGCGTCACGGTCGACGGCCGAGCGCCGGTGGATGTGGTGCTGGAACCAGGTGCAATGGCGGTCGGTGGCCTGACGTTCTGATACTGCTTCGCAGGAATGGCAACACTCGTAACAGTCAGTAGCAGTCAATGGAGGATCCAGTGCGTGAAAGCCTGGGCGTTGTATTCGAAAATCAGTCAATTTCAACAGCTCTCGTAGATGCGGACACACCCCTTCTTGGCTCGATCGACGAGTTCCGTCACCCCTGGGGTGCAGACGGGACTGTTCCCTCTCCGCAAGCGTCGGCGCGCGCACTCGCCTCCGCGGCCGAGGTCGCCACCGGTCGAGCCCTGCGCTCGAATCTGTGCCCCACCGTCGTCGGAGTGATGTGCGAGCGTGCGGACGTGCGCGAACTTGTCTCGGATTCGTTGTCCTCCAGTCCTTTCGAGAACATCGAGTTGGTCAACGGTCTCGACGCACGGCTTGCCTACCTGCGGACGGTCGACGCTCTCATTAGTGTTTCGCCGATTCTCGCGTTCTGGCCGGACGGCAGTGAGACCGTGATCGCGGCCGTCGACCCGAGAGCAGGCGTCGTGGACTCGGCGCATCGTTACGACACGGCCGAGTTGCTTGCGGACAGCTCGACATTTGCTGCGACATTGGACCTCCTCGTCGCCGAACGAGACCCTGTGCCCAAGATGCTCGTCGCGATGCTCGTGAAGGAAGACTCTCGGCAGCCGTCTGCGGAAGCCGCTGAACTGGCAGGTCTCGGCTTCCTGTTTCTCGGCGAGCGGACCCAACTGGCGATAGGGGCTGCGCTGGTAGCGGCCGATCGCGGAAGCGAAGTTCGGTCCGATGGCGGCATGGCTGTCCGGCCCGTCAACAGGGTCCGGTGGGCGGCGGCAATAGTACTGCCGCTTCTACTCATGTTGACGGGGTTGCTGATCGCGCTGTCCCCAGACGGGTCGCGCGCGGTGTCCACGGATAGCCCGAACATCGGCGCCGAGTCGGCGACCTCCACCAGCGGGCCCCCGCCCGGCGCTGCCCTACAGATTCCGACACTTGCGCCTTGCGATCCAGTGGTGCCTGCCGTTCCTGCAGTACTTCGGCGTTCTGATCCGGAAGTCGCACCGCTCCAGACCGACGAACCCACAGCCGAAGAATGCACCCCGCTGCGAGTCGGCTAAGCCGTACCCTCTCCAGCCAGCGCAAACAGGCCGTCGTCGGTCTGCTCGACCAGTCCGTCGACCAGCAGTGAATGCAACGCACGGTCACGCTGACCCGGATCGGCCGGCCAGACGATGTCGAGTTGCGCGCGCTCGACCGGACGGTGACTCTCGCGAAGAACGGCCATCAATTTTCCACGAACCTGGCGATCTGTGCCCGCGAACTTCTGCACCTTCTTGGGTGGTCCGGTGTGTGCCGGTTTGCCCGAGGCGACCCACGCGCAGTTCGGCAAAGGGCAGTTCTCGCAGTTCGGGTTCCGCGCCGTGCAGATCAGTGCACCGAGTTCCATGAGAGCAGCGCTGTAGGTGGCGGCGCGCGCACGCGTCCTCGGCAGCAGCGCCGCGACGTCGGCGAGGTCTCGCGTGTTGGACGGGTTCCCGGGTTCCGCATTGCCGTGGACGGCTCGCGCAACTACGCGTCGTACGTTGGTGTCCACCACAGGCACTCGCTGTCCGTAGGCGAAACACGCGACGGCGCGGGCGGTGTACGAACCGATTCCCGGTAGCGAGAGCAAGGTATCGACGTCTTCCGGGACCACGTCACCGTGCTCGGCAGCCAGGACGCCCGCGCATTCGTGTAACCGCAGCGCGCGTCGTGGATAACCGAGTTTGCCCCACGCGCGAAGCACCTCTGCCTGGCTCGACGCTGCCATCGCCGACGGCACCGGCCAGCGCTCGACCCACTCTTCCCAGATTGGCGCAACGCGCACCACCGGCGTCTGCTGGAGCATGATCTCGCTCATCAGGATCTGCCAGGCACTGACGCCCTCGCGTCGCCACGGCAGGTCGCGAGCCGTCTCGGAGTACCACTTCAGCAGCACCGAAGATTCCACTGCCACTGCTACCGACACACTCCTCGAACCTTGCGCTCCCGGTCGACGAAGGAGACGTCGACTTGTGGGGGCCACTTTATCGGCAGTCGCAGACACGGCTGTCTTTGACGCCCGACCGCCGGGTCACAACAACTGCACGTTACTCAGTTTCCACTCGCCGTCCTCGCGGACCAGCGAAAGTTGCATCCGGTTGCGGTCGATTCTCGGATCGGGGGAGTTGGTGTTCGTGATCGTCTGATCGAGGAACACGAGCACCTCGGCGTTGTCGCGATCACTGCTCGCCAACCCGGCTGAAATGATCTGAGCGGACGAGGTCGCCTGATACTGCACGATCATGTTCTGCAAGTTGGCTGCCACCTGGGCGTACTGACCGGCGAATTCGCCGACAGAATTGTCACGGACCACGGAGAGATTCTGATCGAGGTTCTGGAAGTTGTACGTCGCAAGATCAGTGGCGAATTGCCGTCCGCTGTCCAGGGCGCTGATACGCGCGTTTTCGTCGACCGATTTCTGCCAGGTCGCGAATGCGCCCCATCCGAGCGCCGCGACCACGACCAGGGCGCCGGCAACGATCGCTACGGTCTGCTTGCGAAGCCGCTTGGGCTTGTCGACGATTGTGGGCGTCTGGGGTTCGGTTGTCTCGGTCATTGCGTTCCTTGTACTAGTAGTGCGGCAAACGAGTTGTCACCGAGAACGGTGTTCTGACCACCGTTGAGGCCCAGACGAATCGACGTTCCGTCACCGGCTGCGACCGTTCCGAGGGCAGGATCGTATTCAGCAACCCCGTCGATCGTTCCAGTTCCGGTGGGGACGTTCTGCGATCCGCGATTCTGGATCCGGCCCGACTGGTCCGCGCAGTGTTGGTTCTTGTCGAGCGTGGTCGGTGAGGTGTCCTGTACCGATCGCCGGGGCGTGTCGTAGATACAGACCGGTCCGAGTGCTGTGATCAGATCAAGCTGTGCCCGTCCGTCTTTGACGATACTTCCGAACTTCTCGAATCCTTTGGGCACCACCACCAACAAGGCATCGACGGCGGGCATCCGTGCAGTGACGATCTGAGTGGAGACGAGAGAATTGGCCAACAGCAGACTGAACGGCTCACGACTCTGTTCGATGAGAGGCAGTATCTGATTGTCGAGAACACTCGGGCTTCGATCGAGGAGTGTGCGCAGTTGCGGATCGGAGTTTCGTACCTGATCTGTCAATTGGCGAAGTGTGAGTGCAACTTCGGGAAGAGCGTCAACATTTTCCTCGTTCGCAGTGAACAGTGAGCGCGAGTTCTCGACGAGTGTGTTGACACGCGGTTGATCGGATTGGACAGTGCGCGCGAGCACGTCGAAGTTGTCGACGAGCGCCTGCAGATCCGGACCCAATCCGTTCAATCCCTCGCCGAGTTCGTGCGAGAGGGTTCGCAGGTCTGCCGGATCGACGGTGTCGGCAGCAGCGTTGAAATTCGCAATCACGGTTCCCAACGCGACCGGGATCGAAGTGCGCTCAGTCGGAACGACGGAACCTTCAACCAGATACGGGCCGCCGTCGGTCTGCGAGGACAACTGAACTTTCAATACCGGAACGGCAGTGTCCTGGCTGATGGCCACATGCGAATCGTTGGGGATCTGTTTGTCGGCGGCGATGCTCAACGTCATCACGACGAGGTCCTGGGCAGAGTCCACCTCCACCGACTCGACGTCGCCGACGGTGACTCCGCGATAGGCCACTTCCGAACCGGGAGCGATTCCGGCCGCGTTCTCCAATTCGACGATGACCGAGAAGGTTCCGGTGAACGGATTTCCGGCACCGACTTGCCGGAGTACGTACGTCGTGCTGACCACCGCGATGAGGAGAAAGGCGGCGATCTCGAAATAGACGGTTCGGTTCTTCATCGCGTTCCTCCTTGCAGGGGTGTCGTGATCGGCAGTTCCCGATCGGAGGCGGGCAGAGGTGGCAGTGGCGGTGCGGCGCCCGGGATTATCTCGTTGAGCACTCCGGTCACGGTGCCCTCGACATCGACGTCGAGGTCGATGTTCACGTAATCGCCTGGGCTGGCACGCTCGAGGAGCACTCTTGCGTTGTCCAGGTTGGCCATCGTCTCACCCAGTGTCGGCCCCATTGCCGAGAACTGGTCGAGGATGGGTGACAGTCGTCCGGTGATCTCGGAAATCTGGTCGGCCGACTGGTCGAGTACGGAATTGGTTGCGGTACTGAGCCGATCGGTTTCGTCGAGTAGATCGAGGAGCGGTTGTCGTTGGTCGGCGATCACGCCCAATGCGGGTGTGAGTGTGCGCAAGCCTTCGTCGATGGTGGCGCTCTCGTCTCCGATCAGAGCGCTGAGCCGGTTCAGTGAATCCAGTGCCGAATTGATCGATTCCTTTCGGTCGTCAAGTGTTCCGAGAAAAGTGTCAAGGCGTGCAAGCAGATCGCGGATCGTCTCCTCCCTGCCGTCGAGAATCTGATCAGCCTCACTGACGATGTTCTTGACCTGCGCCAACCCACTGCCGTTCAACAGAGTTCCGACGGCGCCGAGCAGTTGTGCGACATCGGGTCCGCGCACGGTCTCCGATCGCTCGATGGTGGAACCTGGTTCGAGAATGGGGCCCGCTGGATCGACCGGAACTTCGAGGTTGACGAACGCATCGCCGATCGGGGTCGACAGCTCGATCCGAGCGCGGGTGCCGACAGGTAGTTCGATGTCCGACGCGATTTCGGTATGTACCACGGCTGCAAAGGTTTGCGCGCTCATCGACGTGACTCTGCCGACCACTGCCTGGCCGATCCGCACCTCGCCGCCGACGGGAAGTAACGACGCGTCGACGAATTCCATGTTCAGCGGGTACGACTCTCCTGGCAGACCGCGTCCGAGGGGTAGGTGCTGGAAGTTGAGACTGCAGCCGGTCAATGGCGCCGCGATGACAAGTGCCACGACAACGCTCACCACGGACTTGTTCGACGCCATCAGTTGCCCCCACCGAGGATGCGTGCCAGGTCGGAGCTGCCTGCCGAAGGAAATTCGATGGGATTGACGATGCCCGGCCCGGTGCACAGCGGTATCGGCATCTTCTCGCACAGTTCTCGCGTCGTGTCGAACTGTGAGAGATCGGTGGCGACGTTCAATCGTGCTCTGGCTCGGCCTTCTTCGGTGACGAGGTTGGCGACGTTCTCGAATCCCGTTGGTGCCGTTTCGATGATCTCGCGCAGTTGATCCTGTTTGGTCGCGACTGCACCGGCCAACTGTGCGAGCGTACCCAGATCGGCGGTGACCGCCTCGCCGTGTTCGGCGAGTAGCGCTGAGACCTGTCCGAGCAACGTGGTCAGGGAATCGAGCGCCCCGCTGATGTCTTCTCGCTGGGCGCTGAACGTGCGGGCGGTGACTGTCACCGAGTTCGACAGGGAGTCGACCTTGGTCTGGTTGTCCGCGATCAACTGCACGAGGGTGTTCAGGTTCTTCACCAGTTCGGAGATGTCGGGACTTGCACCCGCCAGTACCGAACTGGCCTGTGAGATGGACCGAACGGCATCGTTGAATGCTTGCCCGTTGCCGTCCAACGCGTGGGCGCCTTCTCCGATGAGGTCACCGATCCCGCCGCCGTCGGCGCCAGGGCCGAGCGCCACCGTCAATTCGTTCACCGATGCGGTGAGTTGGTCCCACGTCAGCGGGGAGTGAGTGCGTTCGAGAGGGATCACCGCGCCGTCGATGAGGAACTCACCGTCCTCGTAGCCGGGGCCGAGTTCGATCGTGCGGTCACTGATGACCGAGGGAGACAGGACCCAGGCCTGCGCGTCGGCGGGTATACGTGTTCCGGATGGCAGGCTCAGCGCCACTCGTACCCGGGACCCTTCCGGCGTGACGCTCTCGACCCTCCCGCTGGGAACTCCCAGAATCGTCACTGTGTTCCCGGTGAAGATAGCGTCGGTCGAGGTGAATTCGGCGGTGAGAGTGAGTCTGTGTTCGTCACGCGTGACGAACAGGACGGCACCGATCGCGCAGATCACAATCGCTGCCAGCACGGCGAGTTTCTTGACGGTCGTGGTCATCGACACCCCTGAACGAGCCCGACGACGCACAACCAATTGTCCGGGATGAGGGTGGAGGGCGAGTTGAGGTCGAGCCAGTTGCCGTTACCGGTCGCGTTGGTGACGTAGCGGACGCTGGGGGCGAAGTTGTCGAGCAGTGTGGTCAGTGATTGTTCGTTCTCGGACAGAACTCCCGTCACCACGTGGATGTCTCCCATGACCGAGTCGACCAAAGCCTGGTTGTCGCCCAGGAACTGGGCAAGTGTGGTGCTCAACTGATTCAGGTCTTGTACAAGCGCATTCAGCACATCTCGCCGGTCGGCGATCGTGGACATCACCAGATCCGCATTCCCCAGAAGGGTTTCCAGAGTGTCCTTCTGCTCGATCAGTGTTGCGGTCGTCTGCTGCGCTCCGGTGAGAAGGGAACGGAGCGCAACGTCGTTGTCGTTGACTACTCCGGAGAGTGCGTCGATTCCCTCGAGTGAGCGGCGAATGAGTTCGGGATCGTCCGGTGAGTTGTCGGACACCACGGTCAGCATGTTTCGCAGTTGTTGCAGATCAAGATTTTCCGACGTGGATTGTGCTCCTCGACCGAGATCGTCGAGAGTGAACGGAACGCTCGTGTTCTCGATGGGGATGGTCGAACCTGCGGGTAACGAGCGCGATCCGTTCGGAGTGACGTCGAGCGAACGTCGGCCGAGCAGAGTCGAGATCTTGATGTCCGCACGGGAGTCTTCGCCGAGAGTGACGCCGTCGTCGAGTCGGAAGGTGACTTCAACCGAGTTGCCGCTGACCGCCAACGAGGTGACCACCCCGCTCGGGACTCCCGCGACGTTGACCGGATCGTCCTGCGTCAACCCGGTGGCGTTGGTAAAGACGGCGTGGTACTCGTTGGTCTTGACCTTCAAGATCAGTTGAGGGACAACGAGTGCGGCCAGAACCACACCGACTCCGACGAGGATGCAGATGATTCCGTTGCGGACCGGGTTCTTGACGGTGAGCCAGTTCATCGGCACACCGCCGAACGCTCGGGGCCGCCGAGGGTCACCGATTGGTCCAGCGCGCTGAGCCGGAAGTTGCAGATGTAGATGTTCGCCCAGCTTCCGTAGCTCATCGCGATCCCCAACTGGGTGAACAGTTGATCGAAAGCGGTGATACCGGTCGCCAGCGACTCACGATTGTCGACGACGACGCGAGCCGACTGATCGATCGAAGTCAGCGCGCCAGCCAAGTCCGGTTCCACGCCCGTCACCAAGTCCTGAAGTGAAGAAGTCAGGGCGCCTGCGGAATCCACTGCGGCCGAGATCTGTTGGCGGTCCTGTGCCAAACCGCCGACCAGTGCGTCGAGCGTGTTGATCATCTCGACGAAGTTGGGTCGATTCGTCGTGGTCACGGTAAGGACCCGGTCGAGGTTGTTCAGTAGTTGGTCCAAGATCGCGTCCCGGGACGTCAAGTTCTCGGTGACGGCAACAGTGCGCTCCAGCAGGCTTTCGATGGTGGAACCTTGTCCTTGGAATACCTGGACGACCTGTGCGGCAAGCTCGTTGACTTCTGCGGGGTCAAGTGCGTCGAACAGGGGACGGAATCCGCCGAGGATGTCGGTGAGGTCGATCGCCGGCTGAGTCTGTTCCACGGGAATTGTGGCCCCGGGGGAGAGATAGTTGCCTGTTGCGCGTTCGGTCTGTCCGGGTTCGATCGAAATTGTTCGCGCTCCCAACAGGTCTGCGTACCTCACCACAGCGCGACCGTCGGACGGAATACGTTGTGCAGATTCGAGTTCGAAGCCGACGACGGCTTGGTTGTTCACCAACTCGACGCTGTCGACGCGCCCTACTCGCACCCCGGCGATCTGAACATCGCTGCCGGTGACCAGGCCGGAGGCATTGACGAAGACGGCCCGGTACTGCGAACTCGACCCGGAGACTGGGTTGATCAGGGTGCTCACCACAACCACGGTGGCGAGAATCGACAGTGCAGCAAACAGTCCGAACCTGATCAGAGATTTCTTCACGCTCATCCGCCCACCACCGTCGTGCCGCGAAATACCGGCCCCGCCACGAGAGTGTCCAAAGCTGTACCGCCCTGGATGAGAGCCGAGATCAGGGACTGTTCGGCAGGGCTGCCGACCGGGCCGACGGTTCCGCCGAACGCGGTCGCGGCGGCAGGACAGTTGGGTCCGCGGGTTCCGTCGTACTGTGGGCAGTCGGTCTTTCCGTACGGATACAGATCTGTGACGGACAGCCGTAGATCGGTGCTGAGCCACGGACCATGCGCCAACGCGGGCGGGAGCTTGATCGTGAGCTTGCGCAGGCCGTTGTAGAAGGTGGTGATGTGGTCCGGCCGCGAAGTGATTGCGCCGGTCAGGGAATCGGCGTCGTCGACCAAGGTGATCATGCGGTCGCGATTGTCACCGATCAGACTCGTGGCAGCAGCTCCCGTGCTGGTGCCGGCACGCAGAAGCCCCGCCAACCCGTCGGATTTCTCGACGACGGTCTTGGATGTGGTGATGGAGTTCTCGAATGCGGCGAGCATGTCCGGCGCACTCGTCGAGAGACTGTCGGCGAGGGTGGCTATGTCGTCGAGGTCGTCACCGAGTCCGTCGATGACGGGCTGCGCACCGACCAACGCTTGGTGGACTGAATCGAGCGATTCGCCGATCTGGTTTCCCTTGCCGCTCAACGCGTCCGAGACTGCCGTGAGTGCGACGTTGATGTCGGCTGGGTCGAGGGAAGAAACGAGCGAGTAGATCCGTGAGATCGATTGGTAGAGCTGGACCGCGACTTCGGACTGATCGGATACCAATTCGGTACCCGGCACGAGAGCAGGACCACGCGAGAGTCCGTCAGGTTGAATCAAGTCTACGAAGAAGTCACCGAAGATGTTGCGGGGCATCAGTCGCACCTGACTTGTCGACGGTATGTCCTCGAACGCTCCCTCGTCGATCGCGAGTGAGACAGTCGAAGCGGTGGTGCCCGGCTCGATCTCGGCCACAGCGCCGACGACGACGCCGCGGTACTGTACCGAGGATCCGACTCGCAGCGCACCGGCACTGGCGGGGACGACAGCACTGACCTGCGGTGTGGAACCGGTGGAGTCCGTACCTCTGCTGAACAAGAAGACGTAGGCGAGGATCAGGATGACCACGGCGAGTAAACCCCGCAGTGCCAGGGTGATTCGGCTGGAATTCGTGACGATCATCCGGTCAGCCCGGGTACGTGAGGTTTGAGTCCCCACAGCGCAATGGTCATCGCGACGTCGGTGAATGCAAGGAAGACGATGCTGGTGCGCAACGCTCGTCCGGCGGCTCGTCCGACGCCTTCGGGTCCACCCGTCGCGGTGTAACCGTAGTAGCAGTGCACGAGGGTCACGACGACCGCGAACACCATGACTTTTATCAAGGACAACCAGATGTCGTTGGGAGAGAGGAAAAGACTGAAGTAGTAGCCGTACGTTCCCTCCGACTGGCCTTTGACCCGGATCACCGCAAGCGCCGTTGCCATGTACGAAGCAAACAGGCCGACCAGGTACAGCGGGACCACCGCGATGAGCGCCGCGATCATTCGGGTGGTGACCAAGTACCGCAGCGAGGGAATCGCCATGACTTCGAGCGCGTCGATTTCCTCGGAGATCCGCATCGCTCCGAGCTGCGCGGTGAATCCGGTTCCGACCTTGGCTGCCAGGGTGATTGCGGCAACGAGTGGTGCCACCTCGCGAGTATTCGCGATGGCGGACATCACGCCGGACAGCGGTGCGAGGCCGACGAGGTTGAGTCCGCGGTAGCCCTCGAGTCCGATCTGGGAACCGGCGAAGAACGAGATCGCGAAGATCACGACGACGCTGCCGCCTCCGGCGAGCAGGGTGCCCGAACCGAATGCCACCTGGGCGACGAGACGGGCGACTTCACGCCAATAGCGCTTGAGGGTTGCGGGAATCGAGGTGATGACACGCGCGTGGAACGTGAACTGATCGCCGAGTCGACTCAGGCCGTCGACGGTCCGCGAACTGACCCGCTTGGCACGAATTGCGATGGGCAGGTGCATCAATAGGCACCTTTCACCGAGACGAACAGTGGGTAGAACTGAGTAATTGCGAGGTTGGCGACAAACACGAGGACAAACGAGAGCACGACGGTCTCGTTGACTGCGTCGCCGACGCCTTGAGCTCCGCGCTTGACGGTCAGGCCCTTGTAGCAGGCCACGATTCCCGAGATGAGAGCAAAGGCAACGGCTTTGATGCCGGAGACGACGAAGTCGCTGGGTTGACTGAATTGAACGAGATTGCGCAGGAAACTCTGTGCGTTGCCGTCGAGTATCAGGACGTGAACGAAGAGGCTTGCGCCCAAACCGATTACGAGAACTATCGAGTTCAGTAGGAGGCAGACGACGGCAATGGCGATCATCCGGGGTACGACCAGGCGTTCGAGCACGGGTAGACCGAGCACTTCGAGTGCATCGATTTCCTCGCGTATCGTTCGCGCTCCCAAATCTGCGCAGATTGCGGAACCGCCGACACCGGCGATGATCAGGGCGCACACCAGGGGGCCGGCCTGTCCGATGATGAGGAACGCGACGACGGCACCGCTGTACGCACCCGCGCCGATTTGATCTGCGAGCGCACCGATCTGCAGTGCTACCCCGACACCGAGGGGAATCATCACCAGAGCGGACGCGACCGAGGTGACGTGGGCGAGAAACCACATCTGGTCGAGCGCCTCACGCCAGGCGAGGCGCTTGTGTCGAAGAGATGTGAACGCCGCAACGCACACGCGAACGGTGAAGGTGAAGAGCAGTCCGATCTCGGAGAGCAGGTTCGAGAACATGTTCGTCTTGGCGGGGGAGACAGCAGTTGTTTCCCCGGTTGTTCCATTCCCGGTCGTCGTAGCTTCGGTGCTCACGCCATCCCCCTCTCCGGCCCAATCGTTCTGGTCGGGTTTCTTCGATCACACTCGGGAGCTCGAAGTGCTCCAGGTCACGTTCGGAGACGGTATCAGGAAACTGACTCTGAAGTAAGTTCCATTTCGGCCACTTCATCACCGGGCGCGAATGTCGACGCGGAACTTTCGTTTGCGTCCACGCAACCTTCCCGGCGAGAGCCCGAAATGCGGCGGGTGCACAATGAGTGAATGCCACGATCAAGCCCCATTTCCGCTTGGAAGTCCCTTCGCGAAGGCAACGAGCGATTTGTCAACGACGCGTCCATTCACCCCAGCCAGGGAATCGCGGACCGCGCGAAACTCGTCGATGGGCAGCACCCCACAGCGGTGCTGTTCGGTTGCGGTGATTCGCGCGTAGCCGCCGAGATCATCTTCGACCAGGGTCTCGGCGACATGTTCGTCGTGCGCACTGCAGGTCACGTGCTCGACGATTCGGTGCTCGGTTCCATCGAGTACGCGGTTCACGTGCTCAACGTGCCGCTCATCGTCGTCCTCGGGCACGACGGTTGCGGTGCCGTGAAGGCAACGCTCGACGCCCTGGACAAGGGCGCAGTTCCCGACGGATTCATCCGCAGTGTGGTCGAGCGTGTTGCTCCGTCCATCCTGATGGGCCGCAACGAGGGCTTGTCCACCGTGGACGAACTCGAAGGCCGTCACGTCGTGGAGACCGGCTCGCTGATCATGCAGAGGTCCCGGATCATCGCCGACAAGGTGGACAAGGGTGCGTGCGCGATCGTCGGCGTCACGTACACATTGTCCGACGGTCACATGCGAGTTCAGGGCGCGGTCGGCGACATCGGCGAGAGCGTCGAGACCGTCGAGGGTTAGATCTTCCGGGGCAGTGGTACCTGGCAGCAGACAATGGGTACCGACACGCCGCCTCAGCTGACGGTTAGTGGACCCTGCGCCAACTACCGTTGAGTCCGTGTTGGAACCTAATGGACCACTGCCCCCCGAGATCTACTGGCGTCGCCGGGCGCTGGCCATTGGTGCCGCCGTCATTGCACTGGCGTTGATCATCTGGGCGGCGTCCGCCCTCTTCGGCGGTGGAAGTGATACCCCGGAGGCCGATTCGGCCGCTGCGAGTTCCTCGCTGACGACGGACGTCTCCTTCACCCCCAACCCTTCCGGCTCCAACGCGCCGGACGGTGGCGGTGGCTCGGGTGGCGGCGCTGCCGGTGGATCAGGTGGCTCGGGCACGCAGGCTTCGGGATCGTCTTCGTCTTCTTCCTCTTCGTCGACCACCGGGGCTCCGGTCCCGGCCGGTCAGTGCGCCGACTCGTCGCTGGCAGTCAAGGCCACCGCAGACAAGGCGACCTTCGCTCCCGGCGAAGAGCCGTCGTTCACGATCGTCATCACCAACATCGGTTCGGCACCCTGTGATCGAGATCTGGCCGGCGGCCTTCAGCAGGTGCTCGTCTACAGCATCGACGGCAAGACCCGGTTGTGGTCCAACGTCGACTGCTACCCACAGCCCGCAGCCGACGTACGCAATCTCGCGCCCGGCGAGCAAGCTGCGTTCAAGGTCGCCTGGTCGGCCACGACGTCGACCCCCGAGTGCGCGACCGCGCAGAACCCCGAGCGCAATCCGGTGGGCGCAGGCGCTTACACGGTTGTCGGGCAGCTCGGTGCACTGCGAAGCTCCCCGGAGCCGTTCAACATCGCATGAGCGCGGGCAAGCCTGAACAGGCCCGCTAGTTGAAGGATCCGGTGATCGACGTTTCCGCGAGCCGGGAAAGTCCCTCACGGATGTGACGAGCCCACAGCCCGCCGATGCCCTCGACCGACTGCAGATCGGCAGCCGTAGCGGCCAGCAGCGACTGGAGAGTGCCGAAGGATCCGACCAACCGGTGGATCTGATGGAACTGCAATCGAGGTACACGCATCAGCACGCGATATCCGCGAGGAGTCATCGGAGTGTCGAGGGCTTCGATCGTGCCCGGATAACCGAGAACACGCGCAAGAGTCGTGAGATCGAGTAGATCGGCGTCGGTGACCCGATCGAGTGCGACGAGGACGTTGTCCATCGCCGCGGTGCCGATGGGTTCGGGACCGGCAAGATAGTCCCGAACGATGAGTTGACGTGCAATGTCGTTGTCGCCGACCAGTTCTTCGAGCTGCAGTGCCAACTGGCGACCGTCGGTGCCGAGCTCGAGGACATCCTGTTCGATTTCGATCGACACGCGGCGAACCATTTCGAGGCGCTGTACGACGGTCAACGCGTCGCGCAGAGTCACGAAATCCTCGATCTCGACGACCGACAGTTGCCGTGTCACTTCGTCGAGTCGCGCTTTGTATCGTTCGAGCGTCGCGACGGCCTGGTTGGCGCGCGAAAGTATGGTGGCCGAGCCGTCGATGACGTGCCGGATGCCGCCGACGTACACACTGACGATCGACATCGACTGACTGACCGAGACCACGGGATAGCCGGTTTGAATTGCCGTGCGCTCGGCGGCACGGTGCCTCGTGCCGGATTCGACGGTGGGAATCTTGTGATCGGGAACCAGCTGGACGTTGGCACGCACGATGCGTGTGCCGTCCGTCGAGAGGACAACCGCGCCGTCCATCTTCGACAGCTCACGCAATCGGGTCGGTGCGAACTCCACGTCGAGGTTGAATCCGCCGTCACACAGCGCTTCCATTTCCTCGTCGTATCCGAGGACGATCAGCGCGCCGGTACGGCCGCGCAGAATTCGTTCGAGCCCGTCTCGCAAAGCGGTACCCGGCGCCAACCTGGCGATGGTCTCTCGCAATGCCGACGACGACTGTGTGTCCGCCATCGCACTGATCATTGAGAAACTCCCTGCTGAGGTCGATGTCACTTCGGTCGGGTCCGATGCCTGCGCCGGACGGATCCCCGTTTAGATTACCTATCCATGAGTAGTACCTGGACCCTGCCTGATGACCTGACTGTCCCGGAGCCGGTCGAATTCTTTCCGGCCGCCGGCGAGAAGCTGCCTCAGCACTGGTCGAAATGCTTCGGCTGCGGCGACGACCAGCCTGCGGGAATGGCGATGAGTTTCAGGGCTGGTAAAGGACTGGAAGTGACCGGTCGTCTGGAGGTCGCCAAGAAGTATCAGGGCGGTCCAGGTGTCATTCACGGCGGCATTCTGTCGACGGCATTCGACGAGGCTCAAGGTATGGCATGTATGGCTCTCGGCTCGCCGGTGGTGACCGGGCACCTCGAGATCGACTTCGCCCGGCCGATCCCGTTGGGATCGGTGCTCGAATTCCGGGCTCGCATCGACGGCGTTGTACGCCGCAAGGTCTACACCAGTGCAGAAGCGGTGATCGTCGAAGGTCCGACAGCGGATCCGGACACGGTGGTGGGAACCTCCCGCGGACTGTTTCTGACCATCACCTCGGAACACTTCGCCAAGACCAAGGAGTTCGTGGACGGCGAACCGACGTCCCCGTTCGGCACCTCGTCGGTCTGACGAGGTAGTCGGCCGAACGACGATCACTTCACCGGCGTGAGCTTGGGGCGAGACGGGGCTTGTTTGCCGCCCATCAATCCGGCGTAGGCCAGTGCCTCGGCCAGATTCGCCACTTCGTTGACGCGCATGCCGGGAATGTTCGGGCCGGAATCGACCGGCACGATGGCGCTGGTGAATCCCAGTCGGGCAGCTTCGATCAGCCGTCGGTTCACCCCGGCAACCCGTCGAACCTCCCCGGCGAGTCCGACCTCGCCGAGGATGACGAGCCCCTTGGGGACGGGTTTGGCTTTCACGGCGGAAGCGACCGCAATGGCGAGAGCCAGATCGGCACCCGGCTCGGTCATCCGCATACCGCCGACGGTCGCGGCGTAGACGTCGGCCTTCGAGATCGACACTCCGACGCGGCGTTCCAACACGGCGAGAACCATGGCCACACGGGCGGTGTCGAGCCCGCTGACGGCTCGGCGGGGTGTCGGTAGCGGCGTGGCGGCGACGAGCGCCTGAACTTCACCGAGTAGAGGTCGCTTACCGTCCATCATCACGGTGACGGCAGTGCCTTCCACAGCTTCTTCACGGTGATGCAAGAACAGGCCGGACGGATCGCTGATCTCGTTGATGCCCTGCTCGCTCAGCTCGAAGCATCCGACCTCGTCGGCCGCACCGAATCTGTTCTTCACGCCGCGGACCATGCGCAGGGTGGAGTGCTTGTCACCTTCGAAGTGCAGAACCACGTCCACGAGATGCTCGAGCGAGCGCGGACCGGCGACGGCGCCGTCCTTGGTGACGTGGCCGATCAGAAGCACCGGAATTCCACTGGCCTTGGCCAGGGAGGTCAGGGCGCTGGTGACGGCCTTGACCTGAGTCACGCCGCCAACGACCCCGTCGACGTCGGCAGCAAGCATGGTCTGCACCGAGTCGACGATGACCAGTGTCGGTTTGACCTGCTCGATGTGGCCGAGGATGGTCGCGAGATCGGATTCGGCCGCCAGATACATCCGTTCGTGGACAGAGTTGGTGCGATCTGCCCGAAGTCGAACCTGACCGGCGGACTCCTCGCCCGTGACGTACAACGCTCGATCATCCGCGCTGCGCATCGCCCAGCGGTAGACGACCTCGAGAAGTAGCGTCGATTTTCCGACGCCGGGCTCGCCCGCGAGCAGCACCACCGAACCCGGTACGACGCCACCGCCGAGGACGCGGTCCAACTCACCGATCCCCGTGGGTTTGGCCTGCGTCGAGGTGCTGTCGATCTGTGTCAGCGGCGTGGCCGGCGTCGTAGGCAGCACGGCGCTTGATCCTGCTTTGGCGAGTGAGGCGCCGGCGCGACTGGCGACGGGTGCCACTACGGCGACCTCGGTCATCGAGCCCCACGAATCGCAGTCCGGACATCTACCGACCCACTTGGGCACTACCGACTGGCATTCGGAGCAGCGGTAGTTCGATTTCACTTTGGCCACCGGGACAGACTAGAGGCGGGGTCCGACATGGACCCCGCCTCTAGTGTGATTTTGAAGTTGTTCTGCGAGGCGCATTGTGCGCCTTGATAATTCGAGGCTCAGTGCCCAGCTTCTGCAACGTCGGGCGACTTGTCCGACTCGTTGCGCTCGAGCTGCGGGCCTGCGTCGACAGGTACGTCGACGGTGACCGATCCGGCCTTCTCGAACTTGAAGGTGATCGGGACGGTCAAGCCGGGGCGAACGCCTGCCTTGATGTCCTGCAGAACGACGAGAGAGAGCGCAGCGGGTGCGTCGTCGTTCTCTTCGTTGTTCTTGATCTGGGTCTCGGCCTCGGTCGCGGCGCCTTCGCCTGCGGGCAACTGACCGGCCTGCAGCGACGTCTGCGGCTTGATCGTCAAGCCACCTACCTCTTCACCTGCGATGACGCGTGCTGCGTAATCGGTGGTGATGCTGACGAGCTTGTCCGTGGTCTCGGCGCTGTCGTTCACGACGGTGAACGCGAGCACGGCGTTGCCGCCCGGCTCGATGCTGTACTCCTCGGACGAGGGGTAAGCGATGTGCACGTTGCGCAGTGCGATCTCACCGAGGTCGGCGCTGTTGCCGTTCACGGCGGCCTGCTGGACGGCGGTCTGGCTCACCTGTCCGGAACCGCAAGCGGACAGCGCGATGGCTGCGCCTGCAGCCAGTGCAATGGCGGTAGCGACTCGACGAGTCGGCTTACGGATAGCAGTCACGATTTGTCCTCCACGGCGTCAGGTTCGCACTCCACTAGGCAGAGTAGTAGATAAGGTCCCGCGGGCTGGCCGTCGGGTCGCCACAACGGTTGTCTGCGTGGGCTTTCAGTCCGTTACGCAGGGGTGCTCCAGACCAGTTGAATGCACGTACAACAAGCCCTGTCAACCCCTACGCTCGAGCAAGGATGCCCCTGACCTGCACAGTTGATGAGTGGTCGGTTCTTTCACGTGTTAAACTAGTGGAATCGAAAGGGGCACGGGACACATGATTTTCAAGGTCGGAGACACCGTCGTATACCCCCATCACGGTGCGGCGCTGATCGAAGCTATCGAAACCCGCACCATCAAGGGTGAGCAGAAGGAGTACCTGGTTCTGAAGGTCGCTCAAGGCGATCTCACAGTACGGGTTCCTGCAGACAACGCAGAGTACGTCGGAGTTCGTGACGTGGTCGGCCAAGAAGGCCTCGACAAGGTTTTCCAGGTTCTGCGAGCACCGCACACCGAAGAGCCCACCAACTGGTCTCGTCGATACAAGGCAAATCTCGAGAAGCTTGCCTCAGGTGACGTGAACAAGGTTGCAGAAGTTGTTCGTGACCTGTGGCGTCGTGAGCAGGACCGCGGACTTTCCGCTGGTGAGAAGCGCATGCTCGCCAAGGCTCGTCAGATTCTCGTCGGAGAGCTCGCGCTCGCCGAGGGCACTGACACCGAGAAGGCAGAGACCATTCTCGACGAGGTCCTCGCGGCCGCGTCCTGACTGCAACACAACAAAGCTGACAGTGGCAGTAGTAGCCCTGGTACCTGCCGCAGGTCGGGGAGTGCGATTGGGCGAGAAATTGCCCAAGGCATTTGTCGAACTCGGTGGGTGCACCATGCTTGCACGCGCGGTCGATGGACTCCGGAAATCCGGAGCGATCGACCGCGTTGTTGTCATTGTGCCGCCTGAACTGGTCGAATCCGTCGTAGCCGACCTCGGTCGTGCAGCGGACGTCGACGTCGTCGGCGGTGGTGCCGAAAGAACCGATTCGGTTCGAGCCGGCCTCAGTGCTGCCGGCGACGCAGATTTTGTACTCGTGCACGATGCCGCACGGGCATTGACACCGCCGGCGTTGATCGCGCGCGTCGTCGACACTCTCCGAGCCGGCAGCTCCGCTGTCATCCCGGTACTTCCGGTTACCGACACGATCAAGTCGGTCGACGTACTCGGCGCAGTCACCGGTACGCCTCTGCGTTCGGAGTTGCGTGCGGTTCAAACTCCCCAAGGATTCTCCACCGACGTCCTGCGCAGTGCGTACGACGCCGGTGACGTCGCCGCGACCGACGACGCCGCTCTGGTCGAGCGTCTCGGTGTTTCGGTGCAGACGATTCCCGGCGACGCCCTCGCCTTCAAGATCACCACTCCGCTCGACCTGGTCCTTGCACGGGCGCTCCTGAGCTCGGAGACAGCGTTGAGTGCGGATTCACAGGACGGAAATTAGATGCGCGTCGGTCTCGGCACGGATGTTCATCCCATCGAGGTCGGTCGTCCTTGCTGGATGGCCGGGTTGCTGTTCGAGGAAGCAGACGGGTGCTCGGGCCATTCGGACGGCGACGTCGCCGTCCACGCGCTGTGTGACGCGTTGCTCTCTGCGGCGGGCCTCGGTGACCTCGGTTCGGTTTTCGGCACCGGCAGGCCCGAATGGGACGGCGTGAGCGGCGCTCGAATGCTTGCCGAGGTTCGCCGACTGCTCGAAGAGAACCAGTTCGCCGTCGGCAACGCCGCGGTGCAGGTCATCGGCAACCGTCCGAAGATCGGGCCACGTCGCGACGAGGCACAGAAGGTGCTCTCGGACATTCTCGGCGCGCCTGTTTCGGTGTCCGCGACCACCACGGACGGCCTCGGCTTGACCGGTCGCGGCGAGGGGATCGCCGCCATGGCCACCGCGTTGGTCATGACAACCGAACACGACAGGTAAGATCGCTGGTCGTGACCCTGCGCCTATACGACACCGGTACGCGGGCCCTTCGGGATTTTGTTCCGTTGGCCCCCGGACATGCATCGGTGTACCTGTGTGGGGCGACAGTTCAGGGTGATCCTCACATCGGACACGTTCGTAGCGGCGTCGCTTTCGACGTGCTGCGACGCTGGCTGTTGGCGCACGGCAACGACGTTGCCTTCGTGCGCAACGTGACGGACATCGACGACAAGATTCTCAACAAGGCCGCCGGCGCCGGTCGACCTTGGTGGGAGTGGGCGGCGACGTTCGAGCGGTCGTTCACGTGGGCCTACGACCAACTGGGTGTGCTGCCGCCGTCCATCGAGCCGCGGGCCACCGGTCACGTGACGCAGATGGTCGAGATGATGGAACGTCTGATCGAGAACGGCCACGCGTACGCGGCGGGCGGTGACGTCTACTTCGACGTGCAGAGCTACCCCGAGTACGGCGCACTGTCCGGCCACAAACTCGACGACGTTCATCAGGGCGAGAGTGCGGCCGAGGGCAAGCGTGATCCTCGCGACTTCACCCTCTGGAAGGCCGTCAAGCCCGGTGAGCCCTCGTGGCCGACGCCGTGGGGACCCGGCCGTCCGGGCTGGCACCTCGAGTGCTCGGCCATGGCGGAGTTCTACCTCGGGGCGGCATTCGACATCCATTGTGGTGGACGCGATCTCGTCTTCCCGCACCACGAGAACGAAATTGCGCAGGCCAAGTGCGCCGGCGACGATTTCGCTCAGTACTGGTTGCACAACGGCTGGGTCACGATGAGTGGCGAGAAGATGTCCAAGTCGTTGGGCAACGTTCTCTCGGTGCCGAACGTGCTCAAGAAGGTTCGTCCGCAAGAACTTCGGTACTACCTCGGTAGTGCGCACTACCGTTCCAATCTCGAGTACTCGGACGAGGCGTTGGACGAAAGTGCGAAGTCCTACCAGGGGCTCGAGTCGTTCGTCCTGCGCACACACAAGCGTGCGGGTGGCGTCGAACTCGGTACGTGGACCGAAGGTTTCGCGGCGGCTCTCGACAACGACTTGTCGGTGCCGATCGCGTTGGCCGAGATTCACGGCAAGGCGAGCGAGGGTAATTCCGCGCTCGCTGCCGGTGATCTCGACGCGGCTCGGGTGGCTGCCGGCCAGGTGCGGGCCATGCTCGCGATCCTGGGCGTCGACCCACTCGACGAGCATTGGACGCAGTCCGGTGGCGACACCGAGACGGCAATGGAAGCTTTGGACGTGTTGGTGCGGGCCGATCTCGATCGTCGGCAGCAGGCACGTACGGAAAAGAACTGGGCGGTGGCGGACGAGGTCCGCGATCGCCTCATCAAGGCGGGTATCGAAGTAACCGATACTCCCGACGGACCCGAATGGTCCCTTAAGGCAGGGCAGTAACAATGGCTGGAAACTCGAGCAGGCGCGGCGCAGTCCGTAAGGGCGGCACCAAGAAGGGCCAGGTTGCCGGTTCCGGCGGTAAGCACCGTCGCGGTCTCGAAGGGCGTGGCGCTACGCCGCCCGCCGAGGCACGCACCAAGCATCCCGCGGCAAAGCGTGCAGCGCGCGCCGCACGTGCCGACGAGAAGCAGGGCCGCGGTGGCCGTCCGGGTCCGGGCCGCAAGGTTCTCGACGGTCCCGAGACAGTGCTCGGACGCAACCCGGTGGTCGAGTGCCTACGCGCCGGCGTTCCCGCGACTGCACTGTGGGTCGCCGTCGGCACCGAGAGCGACGATCGACTGAAGGAATCCGTTCAGCTCGCTGCGGATGCCGGCATCTCGATCCTCGAGGTCCCCCGCACCGATCTGGATCGCCTCAGCGCCAACGGTCTTCACCAGGGCATCGCCCTGCAGGTTCCGCCGTACCGCTACGCGCACCCGGACGATCTTCTCTCGGAGGCACGCAAGCATGCCGAGCCGCCGCTGCTCGTCGCGCTGGACAACATCACCGATCCCCGCAACCTGGGTGCCGTCGTGCGCTCGGTCGCAGCTTTCGGTGGACACGGCGTCGTGATTCCGGAGCGTCGTAGCGCGAGCGTGAGTGCTGTCGCTTGGCGTACCAGCGCCGGCGCTGCCGCTCGTTTGCCGATTGCTCGGGCAACCAACCTCACCCGCACGCTCAAGGACTGGGCATCGAAGGGTGTTCAGGTCGTCGGTCTCGACGCCGAGGGCGACACCACTCTCGACGATTTCGACGGCAGCGGTCCCGTTGTGATCGTGGTCGGTTCCGAGGGCAAGGGCCTTTCGCGCCTCGTCCGCGAGAACTGCGACGCGATCTTGTCGATTCCGATGGCCGGTCCGGTCGAGTCGCTCAACGCCTCGGTTGCCGCCGGAGTCGTCCTGGCGGACATCGCCCGCAGGCGTCGTAGCAGCTGAGTTCTAACGGCTTTCGGGTGAGTCTGGCGGGGTTCTAGCTCCGTACCGACCAGGCTTCCCACAGTGCAGCGTAGGAACCGTCCGCGCCGATCAGTTCGTCATGTGTCCCGCTCTCGACTACGCGGCCACCGCTCATGACGAGTATGCGATCGGCGCGGACTGCTTGGCTCAGCCGGTGTGCGATCACCACGGCGGTCCGGCCGGTGACTGCTAGTTCGGCTGCCTGATCGAGTAGACCGGCTGCGGTGGTTCCGGCTTCGGCAGTCGCCTCGTCGAGGATGACGACGGGAGGATCGAGCAGAGCCAGTCGGACGAGGGCTATGTGCTGTGCCTGCGCTGCCGTCAACTGGTACCCACCGGCCCCGACCCTGGTCTCGAGTCCGTCCGGAAGTTCATGAATCCATTGAGCTTTCATCGTGTCGACGGCTTCGGCGATCTTCGCATCGTCCGAATCTGGTGCACACAACCGGAGATCGTCGGCGATCGTCCCGACGAACACGTGAACTTCCTGGCTGACGAGGACGACTTCGTGCCGAAGTTCGGCATCACTCAGGTCGTCAATCAGTGTGCCGTCGACGGTGATTCGCCCGTCCCCGACGGGAATGATGCCGGCAATCAGTTTGGCGAGCGTGGTCTTTCCGGCGCCGCTGCTTCCGACGACGGCGATTCGTTCCCCCGGTGCGATCGAGATCGAGATCGAATCGATCACCGGGGTGGAGTTGTCGTACGAGTAGGAAACCCGGTCCACCTCGACGCCGATGGGTTCGGACCGAGCCGAGGCAGGAATGCTCGTGGGCCGCCTGGGCATCGCGGTGACTCCGATCAGGCGAGCCAGGCTGGCACCCGCATCCTGCAATTCGTCGATGTTCGAGAGAAATACCGCGATGGGGCTGAACAGACTGTGGAAGTAGAGGGCGGCGGCGGTAGCGGCCCCGATGGACACCGAGTCTGTGGTCACGAGCCAGTAGCCGACGCTCAGGACGGCGGCCAGTCCGAGCAGTTCGGCGCCGTTGAGTTGGGCGAAGAAGTTGGTGCGCAGGCGAACTGCCTGCATGTCGAAGCTGATGGCATGCTCGGAGGTCTCGGCGATTCGGTCGATGTGCTCGTCTGTTCGCCGCAGGGCAGTGACAGTGCCTGCGCCTCCGAGAGTTTCGATGAGCTGTTGTCCCCGCCTGGCCTGCGCAGCGCGAGAGCGTCGGTAGACGGGTCCGGAGCGTCGGAGGAAATGACGAAGAGCGAAATAGTGAATCGGCGCAACGGCAACGATTGCCACGGTGAAGCGCCAATCGATCACTCCCACACCGACAAGCGTCAGTGAAATCATGAACAGGGCAGACACGGTGGCGGGTAGTACTCGCGCGATGACGGTGTTTACCGCTTCGACGTCGCCCGAGACCCGGGAAATCAGATCACCGGTTCCGGCATCCTCGACCAGTGACGACGGCTGCGCGAGGGTGGCGGCGAACACGTCCTCACGAAGGTCGGCCAGCACGTTCTGCGCGACGTTCGCCAGAAGCTGTGTGCTCCACCAGGTCAGCGCAACCCCTGCTGCCGCTGCGCCGAGCATGAACGCGGTGATACGCAGGAGTGAGGCAAACGGTTTGCCCTCCGTGACCGCATCGACCATGAGTCCGAGCAGTGCCGGGGTGGACAGGCCGCAGGCCGTAGCAGAGAGAAGCACGACGGTCGTGAGTGCGAGCGCTCGCTTGCGTGGCCGAAGCAGTGCGATCAATGCGCGGACGGTCTGCTTGGTCGACGCGATCGGCAGGGCAGATACAACCGGAACAGCAGATGCATCCGGAAGGGTATCGGTCACAGCGACTCTCCCTCCCGAACGCCGTGGTCGATCGTGACGACACGGTCACACGAATGGAGCAGGGTCGGGCTCGAGGTGATCACCAGAATGGCCTTGTCGGGGAAGTTTCTCAGCGAGTGTGCAATTCGATGCTCGGTGACAGAGTCCACGGAAGTGGTGGACCGTGTTCACCGGCACCGTCTTCGACAATCTGGCTGCACCGAACGTCGACTCGTCGGCAATGACGTCATCTGCGCTCGACGACGTGTTGACGCATCTGCCCGACGGCCACCTCTCCGAGGTAGGCGAGCAAGGAAAGAAACTCTCCGGAGGTCAACGCCAACGCCTTCTCCTCGCCCGCGCTCTCCATCAACCCCAGCCGATCCTGGTCCTCCACGTCCTTCATGGGCGGAGACGAACACCTGATCACGAACTCCGTCCGGGCCGAGGTCGGTTGCATCGGTGCCGAATACGAAGTAAGAGTCGGGGGCGAGCGGGGTCTGATAGGCGAGTTGTCGTGCCAGTCGGTCGGCGGAATCGTCAGCGCGCACGCCCACCACTTCTCCGCGTCGAGCTGAGACGACAGTTCCGTTGTCCGCCGAAATCAATAGGGCGTCTCCACTTCTGGCAGGTTCGGTCGTGGCCGTGGCGGCCAGCGATTCGATCAGGTGTGGCTCGGCCAACAGTTCGGAAAGTCTGCGCGCGGAACCTCGCTTGGCAGCGAGTTCGGCACCGAAGAACCCCAGCGTTTCCATCGGACCGGCAATCACTCTGCTCAAGCCGACAACGGTGACGAAGTTGCCCACGGTGATCGTGCCTTGATGCGCCATCCACGCGGCTCCAAGCGCAACCGAAGCCAGCACCAACGCGGAGACCCCGGAATTGAGCGCGGTCAGGCTGGACATTGCTCTGACCGTCCGGATCGCTGCCTTCATCGACTCCCGGCTCGCGTTGACGTATCGCGACAGGGCGGTGGGTTCAGCCCCGAAACCCTTCAGTACCCGCAGTCCCAGCGTGAAATCCGTTGCAAGCATGCCTGCCTCGGCTGCCTTCTTCTGCTCTGCATACACGCGCTCGTCCAACGGACCGCTGATCTTGTGGATGAATATGAGCTGCGCAGCGGTGATGAGTACGACGATCAGTGCGAGCGGCCACGAGACGAAGGCAAGCGAAATCACTGCCGCGGCGAGCCCCGCAAATGCCGAGCCCTGTTCGGCGACAACCCAGGAGAAGCCCGAGACGTGTGAGGCATCCGAGGTAGAGATGGTGAGAACCTCACCGGTCGAACGCTGAGCTTTCATCCCCCTGGCATCGAGTATTCGTCTGGCAGCATTCAGTCGTAGGTCGTGTTCGCCGTAGACGAAGACCTGCGTGTTCAGGCGAACTGCGATGCGCCACGACAGAGCGAGTCCCACGAACAGAGCACACAGCACCGCAAGCCACACGAGAAGTGCTGTGCTGTCGGACTTTCCGATTGCCCGGTCGACGACGGTGCCGATCAGCACCGGGATGAGGGCTTGAGCTACCTGATACGACGCCTGCCCGGTGACGGCTGCAACCAGTCGCGGGCCGCGTCCGGCGGAGAATGATCCGACTCGGATCATCTCCATCGGACCGGAACGAGTTTCGGGCAGCGCTGACACTCGTGAAACTCCTCGCCCAGATCTGAACACTCGTTGTGCAGTTCTACGGTAAAGCCGGTGCGAGTGCGGAAAGTGCTCGCAGATGCCAAGGGCTACGCGGCAGCGGACAGATGGAGTATCGACACCCCATTACCGGGATCGGGTCTCGATATACCTGGCTGGTCGAAACAAAGTACGTTTGCGAAGAGAGCTGACAGAAGATGAAGAGCACTACCCGAATAGTGGCTGCGTTGGCCGCGATTGCCCTGCTCGCAGGCTGCCAGAGCAGCACCGAGTCAACAGCGTCGGAGGGCACGACGCAGTTGGCCGAGGCCGGCGCGCTGCCGGTCACCGTTGATCACGCGTACGGGTCGACCACCATCGAGACCGAACCTCAGCGGATCGTGACGATCGGCTGGAACAGCCAGGATTCGGTCCTCGCACTGGGCAAGACACCCGTCGCCATGGAGTCGTTCAGTGGGGCAGGCTTGGAGAACGGCATCCTGCCGTGGGACGAAGAATTGTTGGGCGATGTCGAACCCACGTTGCTCGACAGCACGTCCGGTGTGCCGTTCGAGCAGATCCTGGCGTTGGAGCCGGACGTGATCATCGCAGTGGTCTCGGGAATCACCGAAGACGACTATGCACGTCTTTCCCAGATCGCACCCACCATTCCGTTCAAGGAGACCGCATGGGCGACCACGTGGCAGGAACAGTTGTCGACCATCGGATCAGTACTCGGCCAACCGAAGCGGGCTGCCGAGCCGATCGAGGAAACTGACGATTCCATAGCCGACCTGGCTGCCGGATCCCCGAATCTGAACGGGAAAACCTTGACCTTCCTCTCGGGAAACATCGACGGCCTCACCAATTACTGCGCTGACGACGGCCGAGTCATCCTGATGTCCCAGCTCGGACTGAAGCAGTCGGCCGGAAGCGCAGAGCTGTGCGGCGACACCCAGGGGTCGGTGACTGCATCGCGCGAACAGTACAACGAACTGGACGCGGACGTGATCGTGCTCAACGACGCGAGTGGGCAGGGGCTCCCCGGATTGATGGGGGACAAGTTGTTTGCCGACCTGCCGGCAGTCAAGGACGGCAGGCTGATTCAGCAGCTCGGTCTGGCACGAGTGATGGCCTTGGCTTCACCCACGTCGCTGAGCGTCAAATATGCTTTCGCGGAACTGGTCTCGAAGATGAACGGGTTCTGACCCGCTGATGAAACTGACCAGCTAGGCCGACAACTCGCACGCGTCCGAGTAGTAGTTCTTCGGTGTGCGTCCGGTGACCTTGCGGAACACGCTGGTGAAGGCGCTGGGGGTTTCGTATCCGACGCGACGGCTTACCGTCGAAACAGGAACGCCCGCAGCGAGATAGGACATCGCAGCGCGGACGCGAACTTGAATTCGCCACTCGGTGAAGGACATCCCCGTGCCTTGAGAGAACACACGGCTCAGGGTGCGGGGGCTTCCGCCGACCACATAGGCCCAATCGGCAAGCCCGCGTTGATCGGCGGGGTCGGCGATCAAGCGGCGTGCAACGGCGAGGGCCCGGGGATCGGCGGGCATCGGCACTGCGACATCAGCCGCCTCGATGGGCGCGAGCGTGTCGAAGACTACGGATTCCGCCCGCAAGCGAGCCTCGGTAGGCATGTTTCGCTGGTGCAGATGGATGAGCATCGTCTTGACGACGTCGTCGATGCCGATGATCGCGGGCTTTGTCCACGGGTGGGGGAACGACTCGGGCCGGAAATAGGTGAAGCGAGCCTCGGTGGATGCGCCGAGCGTGATGCGCCGTGGAGTTCCAGCCGGAATCCACATGCCGACCGTCGGTGGGATCTGCCAACGAACGTCGTCGATGTACGCGCTCATCTCGCCGGAAGCGCCCCAGAGGAGTTCGTGTTCGGGATGGCGGATCTCACGCCACGCGCGCTTCTGATCACGCCCGATGGTGGACGTCGTCATCGAGAAGGGGAGCGGAACGTACCGGCCTGCCGGCACAGCCCAGTACGGAAATCCTGTGGAACTCATCGGTGGATCATACCGCGAATGACTTAGGTAATGCTTTCCTATTTGGTTCTTTGATGCAGGCGCGACGGAGTGTGATCGCCACAAAAGATCGAGGGTGGCACCGAGTCCGAAGACTCGATGCCACCCTCGAACACATTCCCCGACGGAGTGTTTACAGGTGGAGCAGGCGGAGCGAGTGAATCAGCTGCCGTTGGCCAGGACACCGCTGATGATGTCGGAGATGAAGCCGGCCGGGTTGTCGAGGATGGAGGATCCGGCCGAACCGGTTCCGCCCTCGCCGTCAGAAGAGCCGAAGCCCAGATCTGTCGAGCCCGATGCGGCCGCCTCGCCGGGGTTCTTGGCGCGGATCTTGGCGTAGACGCCGCTGATGTTCTGTTCGGTATTGAACGTCGAGATACCGATCGAGCTCGACATTTCCTGGTACGAGCCGATCGGTGCATCGTCGGCGACGAGGTACTGCGCCTCGATCGTCACGGTCTTGCTTCCGGTGGGTGAGATCAGCCAGCCGGTGCTGGGCACATTCACGGTTCGGGCGGCAGTGTCAACCGAAGGCGTGACGGATTCGGTCTTCTGACCGCCGATCAAGTGCCACGCGTTGACCGTTGCCGTGCCCTGGATGTACTTGAACGTGGCGGGGTAGCGGTCGACGAACTGGTCGACGAACTGGTCGACGTAACGCTCGGGGTGGCCTGTTGTGGAGATGACCGTGCGCACGGTGACTTTGCCGCCGGGTGCAACTTCGCCGTCGCCCACGATGCTCTTGGTGATTCGGACGTTGGAGGAGTTGACCGTTGCCGCGGACGGGTGGGTGGCATCGGCGCTCGCGGTGCCTGCGGTCATCACGAGTCCGCTGGTGGCAAGTGCAGCGATTGCGATTCCGGTGAGTGTTTTGCGCATTGAAAAACGTGACATGAAATTCTCCGTTCGAGGGGTTCACGCTGACGGCGATGGGATGACTCTTCAAAGGTTGCGCCGCGGTAACCATTGAAACCTATCGGACGCTTGCCTATGTATCAGTTCGGCAGAATTTACGGAAAAGTCCGAATTGAGAGGACTTTTTCGGTGTCGATTGCCTGCCGTTAACTGATTGTCGACTATTTCGACGAAAAGCTGGGCGAATGTCCAGGTCGACTGTATCGTACTTCGAGAGTCGGGTTGCAACAAGTTCCAGTAATCAATGAATTCGGTTGTCCTGGAACCACACAGAGTGGAGATTGTTCGTGGCAAAGTTTGGATCCAGGAATCGTAGTCTGTCCACCGTTGGAGCTGGTTTGGGGGTGATTGCTCTTGCTGTGGGCGCAAGCGCGCTGGGTGCGGGAGTCGCGACTGCCGAGACAGCAACTTCCGGTGCCTACACATTTACTCGCACCGTGGACAATGCGTCGCCGAAGATCGGTGACACGATCACCTACACGACAGTGTCGAAGAAGAGTGGAATCGACGGGTATATCAGCAGGTTCACCGAGACGCATGCCGCATGCTTGACCTTTGTCCCGGGCTCGGCGAAGGTCACGAAGTTTCACGTTGGCGGGACGATGACCGAAACCACTGAAACGCCGGAACTGACAGCCACGACGCTCGAGGTGACCAGTGCCGGCTGGATCAACAACGGCAGCAAACCGGTGACCATGAAGACCAGCTACACGGTTACTGCTTCGTGTGCGCCGGGAACCGTGTACGGAAGTGGATTGGCGGTAGGTGCCACGGTGATGGGCAACGGATTCCAGTCGAGTGCGAATTTCGCCAACTTGGGCCCGTCCATCACTGTCCGCGCCGCGGATGTGGTCGATCCGGTTGACCCGGTTGATCCCGTTGATCCGGTTGATCCCACTGGCCCCGGAACCGGTGGCGGAATCGGATCGCTCGGCTCGTTGAGTGGTGGCCTCGGTTCCCTCGGCGGCCTGTTCGGTTCGAGCTAGGCGAGAGTTGTGAAACGGCGGGCCGAGACTGTCGTGGTCTCGGCCCGCCGCGGTTGTTCGGTGATCGGGTATTCAAACCATCAGGTGCTCAGCCGAATTCGATCGAGGTGTTGATTTCTTCCACCTGGTTGGAGGTCTGCATGTTCGTCGTGTCGGTGAACTGGTTTGCAAAGCTGACCAGGTAGACCGGCGAGTTGTCGTCGGCTTGGTAAGCGACGACCGTCATGACGGCGTAGAGCGGAACGTCCAGGTTTGGGGCGGTCCAGGTTCCGGAGAGGCGGAAACCCTGCTGTCCGTCGACGTCGATCTCGGTGTACTTCACCTCGGTCCACCCGTCGAGAGTGGCGATCGTTTCACGCGCAGCGGCAAGAACCTCGTCTTTTGTTGCGGTGCCCTGGTTTTCGACCGTCACCGTGGTGTTCGGCATGAAACCGCTGGGTTCCTGGCTGTTGCTGGACAACGCGTCCGTAACGCCGGCAGGGATGTTCTCGCCGTGAGTCCAGCTCGGCGGGAGGCTGACGCTGATGCTCGGCGCTTCGGGGTCGTCGCCGGTTTCGATCGTCGTCCGCTCACCGATGAACGGTGTTCCGTCCCGTAAAGTCGGCTTCGCGGCAGCGGCAGACGGTGAGGATGCAGAGCTTTCGGAAGCGGTGGTCTCACTGGTGTTGGTATCACTGGAGACGGCGTCGCCGCTTTCCGAACTGCTGCATCCGGACAAGACGAGTGCAGCAGTGATCAGTGACGCTATTCCGAGAGCAAGTGTGCTGCTCTTAGGGCTCATAGTGTGACAGTCCTTCAGGTTCTGGCGACGGCCGAGCGCCGCCGGCAGCATTGCTGGCGCGGCTGAGACTATCAGCGCTACGACGGCCGAGTAGTGGCCTTGAAGGTAATGGTGCTGCCGGGCCGCAGCTGTGCCAGCGACGCAATCCCGGCGTCGGAAACGACGGCGATGACCGGGTATCCGCCGGTCACGGGATGGTCGGCGAGGAACACGACGGGCTGGCCGCCTGGTGGCACCTGGATGGATCCCGTCACGACGCCTTCGCTCGGCAATTCCTCGGTGCGTGAGCGATGCAAAGGCCCTTGGCCCTGTAACCGGACCCCGACTCGGTTGGTGTGTTCGGTGACTTTCCACGTGGTGTGAAGGAGCGCGTGAACGGATGCGGCGGTGAACCAGGAATTTCGGGGGCCGAGCGTGATCTCGATCGGAACTGCGCCGAGTGCAGATGCCGGCGGTGGAATCAACTCTTCGGTGGGCCACGTCCCTTCCTCGGCCCCGAGGAGGACTAGATCGCCGGCGGCGAGCGGCGGCGGTCCGAGTCCGGAGAGCGTGTCGGTGGATCTGCTTCCGAGTACCTGCGGGACGTCGACGCCACCGCGTGCAGAGATATACGTTCTCAACCCGGTTGTGCTGTAACCCAATTCGAGAATGCTGCCACCACCCAGATGGATGCTCGCGTAGTCAGGTGCCGGCCGTCCGTCGACGGCCAGCGGCACCCGCGCGCCTGTCGCTGCCACCGTCATCGAACCGACGGCCCGCATAGCGAAACCGCCAGCGGTGACTTCGATGGTTGCTGCTCGAAAAGTGTTGCCTACGAGTCTGTTGGCGCTGTCGTGCGAGATCATGTCGACGGCGCCGGATCTTCCGACCCCGAGGGCGCCGTAGCCTCTCCGCCCGCGGTCCTGAACTGTGGCGAGCGGGCCGGTACGCGCAACCTCGAGCCAGGCCATGAATCCATTGTCCCGCAACAGCGCGGTGAAGACACCAAAATCATGCTTGCACCAAAATCATGCACGGACAAAGGTGACTGTGGTGCCGGGTAGAAGCAGCGCCGGCGGGCGGCGCTCGGCATCCCACACCGACAGTTCAGTCGTTCCGATCAACTGCCACCCGCCTGGGGAACTACGCGGGTAGACGCCCGAGAACGGTCCGGCCAACCCGACTGCACCGGCGGGGACCTGCCTGCGCGGGTCCGATCGACGTGGAACTTCGAGCTTTCTCTCGTTGCTGGTCAGATACGCGAAGCCGGGGGCGAAACCGATGAACGCGACGGTCCACGACGCAGACGTGTGAGCATCGATCACACCGTCGACCCCGAGTCCGGTCAGCTTGCCCACCTCTACGAGATCGGGGCCGTCGTAGCGGACCGGAATCTCGACAGCAGACCCGCTCTCGTCTGCTGTGAGTTCGATCGGTACGGCCCCACGTACCCATTTCTCCACCAGTTGGTGCGCGGTGATCGTGTTGTCGTACTCGATCAAGATGGTTCGCGCCGCGGGAATCAGGTCGATCACGCCGGGGATCCGACTGGCGTCGAGAGCCCTGAAGTTGCCCAGCACGCTCGGCAGTTCGTCGTACTCGACGAGGACTGCGGATTCACCGGCGGGCAGGATCGTGATCATGTGAACGGCGTGATCTCGACGTCGGAAGATTCGAGGAGAGCACGGATTGCCACGGCCATGTCGACGGCTGCCGGACTGTCACCGTGCACGCACACCGATGCGGCAGCGACTTTCAACGTGCTCCCGTCGACGGCGTCCAACTCGCCGTCGACGACCATTCGCCGAACCCGTTCTGCAACAAGCGTCGGGTCGTGCAGAACGGCGCCCGACTCGGTGCGGGGGACCAGGGTGCCTTCCGCCGTGTACGCACGATCGGCAAAAGCCTCGGCGACGATCTCGAGGCCGGCCTCGCGCGCCTCTTCCAGAAACACCGAACCCGGTAGTCCGAGAACAGGTAGCGAACTGTCGTAGGCAACGACGGCGGCGACCACGGCCCGCGCCTGCCGTCGGTGATGGACTATTGCGTTGTAGAGCGCGCCGTGGGGTTTGACGTACGTGACCCGCGATCCGGCGACACGAGCCAAACCGTCGAGTGCCCCTATTTGATAAATGACGTCGGCGGTGAGGTCCTTCGGGGAGACGTCGATGAAGCGTCTGCCGAAACCGGCGAGGTCTCGGTACCCCACCTGCGCGCCGATCCGGACGCCGCGGGTGGCGGCGGATTCGCAAGTCGCCAACAGCGTCGTCGGGTCGCCGGCATGGAATCCGCAGGCGATGTTCGCGCTGGTGACAAGTTCGAGCATGGCGTCGTCGTCGCCCAGGGTCCAGGCTCCGAAGCCCTCGCCGAGGTCGCTGTTCAGATCAACGCTGTAACCCATACCTCGATTCTAGGTAGGTATGGGCTCTCGGTGTTCAGGCGTGCGCCGGAATCCGTCCGGCATTCTTGCGACGTGCGGATCCGAAGAGTCGGCATATCAGGTAGATCACGAACGAGACCGAGGTGACGAAACTCGAGACGGGAACGCCGGGGGCCAGCGAGAGAAGGATGCCGCCGACGGCTGCCAGTTCGGCGAACACGACGGAGAGGATCGTGGCCTTGAGTGGGCTTGCCGTGACGTACGCGGCGGCCGCTGCGGGGGTGATCAGCAGCGACATCACCAGCAGAGCACCGACGATCTGTACGCCGAGTGCTGCGGTGATGCCGACCAACACTGCGAACACGATCGACAGTGCCCGGACCGGAACACCGCGAGCTGCAGCAACTTCGGGGTCGGTGCTTGCGAACAGCAAAGGGCGGTAGATGAATCCGAGTGTGCCGATCACGATGACCGCGCACAGCAGCAGAAGTTCGAGACCGCTGTTTCCCGGCGCCACGATCTGTCCGACCAACAACGAGAAGCTGGTTCCCGTGCGACCGTCGTACGCCCAGAGGAACAACACCGACAGGCCGAGGCCGAAAGCCATGATCACGCCGATCACCGAATCTCGGTCGCGCGCTTTGGCTCCGAGCAGTCCGAACAGCACTGCCGCGACCACGGATCCGACGATGGCACCGAAGCCGACGCCCACACCGACGAGAAGTGCGGCGGATGCGCCCGTCAGTGACAGCTCACTCGTTCCGTGCACCGAGAACGACATCTGACGGCTCACGATCAGCGGCCCGATGATGCCTGCCAACAATCCGAGGATGGCACCGGCAATCAACGCCTGTTGGACGAAGTCGTACTGCAGTAGGTCGACGGTGGCGGACACGTCGAACATCCGCGACATCGCGTCGGTGAACTTGTTACTCACTGGTGGTGATCCTCATCAGAATGGTGAACGCCTTCTCCCGGGCGTAGTCCGCCTGCGCTGCCGAGCGCGTCGATGGCGTCGCCGGTGCCGATCACGACGAGGCGGCCACGAACCTGCAACACTTCGACGTCGGTGTTGTACAGATCCGAGAGAACTTCGGACGTCATCACTTCGGCCGGCGTCCCGATCCGGAATTTGCCGTCCACCAGATAGAGCACTCGATCCACCAACGGCAGGATCGGATTGATCTCGTGCGTCACGAACAGCACCGCGGTGTCATGGCTGCGCCGACGCTTGTCGATCAGCGTCGAGACCAGGTGCTGGTTGGCGAGGTCGAGGCTGAGCAGCGGCTCATCGCACAGCAGGATCCGCGGGTCGCCGACCAAAGCCTGTGCGATTCGCAGTCGCTGCTGCTCACCGCCGGACATGGAACCGATGGGAGCGTCGGCGAACGACTGGGCGCTGACCTGTGCGATGGCGTCGTCGACGATCTTGCGGCGACGACCCCGACGCAGTAGGCCAGTACCCCACTGGTGACCGTCGACGCCGAGGCCGACCAGGTCGCGGCCTCGGAGCGGGAGGCCGTCGTCGATGGATTTCTGCTGCGGGATGTACCCGACGTGTGAGTTCCCGGCCCGTGCCGGCGTGCCGACGATCTGTGCACTACCGCCGCTGAGTTGTAGTTGGCCCAGCAGAATCTTCAGGAGCGAGGTCTTGCCCGACCCGTTCGGCCCGAGTACGGCGATGAACTCACCTGGCTGTACCTCGAGATCGAGCCCGTCCCACAATGTGCGGGCGCCGAAGGACAATCGAGCGTCCTTCAGCGTGACAGCGGGCACGGAGGCCTTTGAAGGCACGGTGTTACCAGAAGGCACGGTGTTACCAGAAGGCACGGTGTTACCAGGGGGCACAGGAGTATTCGCGGAAGTTTCTGTCACAAGCCGATCGGTTCTTCTCGGAAATGGTGGGGCAAATAATTACTGGGCAGAGAGGGCGTTTGCGAGCGACTCCGCGGTCTGCGTCTGCCACTGAATGTAGTCCAGGCCCTCGGGGAGAGTCTCCGTAACCTCGACGACGGGCACTCCGGCGGTTTCGGCTGTGGTGCGCATGTCCTGGGTCACTTTGTCCTGCGTCTGGATGTTGTAGACCAGTGCGCGGGCCTGCTTCTCCGAGAGGAGCTGGCGCGTTGCGGCGATTGCGGCCGGTGAAGGATCGTTGCCGTCTTCGATGGCACTGGTGAACTCTTCGGGAGTTGCGTCCTTCAGTTCAGCTGCGACCAGGAGGTAGTGCGCGATCGGCTCGGTCTGCGCCACCGGTGCGCCTGCGTGGGCAGCGGCGATGGAATCGGTGATCGCTGTGACGCCGGCGAGCTTCTGGCTGTATGCCTTCGCGTTGTCCTCGTAGGTCGCCGCGTTGTCCGGATCGAGAGCGCTCAGCTGATCGGCCACCGAATGTGCGACGGCGTCGACGGTCGGGATGTCGAACCAGACGTGTTCGTTGACTGCGCCGTGGGTGTGACCGTCATGCGATTCGCCCGCGGTTTCGCCGGCGTGGATGCCGCCGTCGAGCAGGTTGTAGGCGTTGACCGTCTTCTGCTCACCCTTGCCCGCGTCGAGGACGTCGGTGATGAACTGGTCGTAGCCGCCGCCGTTGTAGACGACGAGCGATGCGTCGGTGATCTTGGCGGCATCGGCGGGAGTCGCTTCGAACGAGTGCGGGTCCGCGGACGGCTCGTTGATGATCGACGTCACGGTCAGCTTGTCGCCGGCGACGGCCTGCGCGACGTCGCCCCACACGTTCGTCGATGCGACGACGGTGATGCCGTCGTCCTTCGAGGAGGTTGAGCTGCACGCGGTGAGCGCGAATGCTGCGGCGACCGAGACGGCCGCGAGGGCGGTGGCGGTGCGGAATTTCGACGACGAACGCACGTGCTTTTCTCCTGAACAAAGGCTGGGCTAAATGCTATTGGAAACCGTTACCGTTACACATTAGCGCATAGTCGCTGGTAGTTCACCTTCGGTTCAGCCCCAACGCGCCGTCTGCGGGCACTACGGCTAACGTCCGTTTATGCCCCGGTCCCGTCAGCCACGCCGTCAAGCCACTTTGGCGTCGCTTGCCGCCGAGCTCAATGTGTCGAGAACTACAGTCTCGAACGCGTACAACCGACCCGATCAGCTCTCCGTCGAGCTGCGGGATCGAGTGCTCCAAGCGGCCAAGCGACGCGGATACCCCGGACCTGATCCGGTCGCCCGCTCCTTGCGAACTCGCAAAGCCGGCGCCGTCGGTCTCCTGCTCACCGAAGCACTCAGTTATTCGTTCCGTGACCCGGCTGCCATGAGCTTCCTGGCCGGTCTCTCGGAATCATGTGAGGACGCCGGCCAGGGCTTGCTGCTCATCCCGGCCGGGCCCGGGCGCGACGAGGTGGATGCTGCGGCCGTGGTCCAGCAGGCGGGCGTCGACGGCTTTGTCGTCTACTCCGTGGCCGACGACGACCCGTATCTTGCCGCCGTGCTCGAGCGTCACATTCCGATCGTCGTCTGCGACCAGCCCCGCGAGATTCCCGGTGCATCCCTCGTGGGCATCGACGACCGCGCTGCCATGCGCAAGGTCGCCGACTACCTCATCGGTCTCGGACACCGTGACATCGGCGTGCTCTGCATGAGGCTGGGGCGCGACCGGATGGACGGCGTCGTCAGCCAGGAACGACTCAAGTCCCCACACTTCCACGTCCAGCGTGAGCGGATCGAAGGAGTGCGCGACGCGATGGTGGCGTCCGACATGGACCCACTCTCACTCACCGTGATCGAGCGGTACGTCCACACATCGCAGTCCGGGCACTCGGCGGCGGCGGAAGCTCTCGCGACCAACCCCGAGATCACCGCACTGGTCTGCACCACCGACGTGCTGGCTCTCGGCGCCTTGGACTGGGCGCGCTGGCAGGGCATAGATGTACCTGGCCAACTGTCGATCACCGGATTCGACGGCGTCGACGAGGCGCTGCGCGAATCACTGACAACGGTGCGCCAGCCCCAGGAAGAGAAGGGCCGGCGTGCCGGTGCGCTCCTGATGTCGCCGTCCGGATCCGGCGTTCCGATAGTCGAGATGCTCGACACCGAACTACTGGCCGGGCGAACATCAGGTCGGATCAAGGGGTAGCGCTCACGCCAGGAGTTGGGCGCAGCGCAACAAGCCCAGATGGCTGTACGCCTGGGGGTGGTTGCCCAGTGAGCGTTCCGCGATGGGGTCGTACTCCTCCGCGAGCAGTCCGGTGGGACCCGCTGCCGCGACCAACTGGTCGAACAGTGCCTCTGCTTGCAGGCGTTGCCCGATCAGTAGGTATGCCTCGACGAGCCAGGCGGCACAGAGATGGAATCCACCTTCGATGCCGGGCAGGCCGTCGTCGTGATGGTAGCGGTATACCGTTGAGCCGCTGCGTAGTTCGGCCTCGGTGGCTACGACGGTCGCTGCAAAGCGCGGATCCGTCGGATCGATCAGCCCCGACAGCCCGATGTGCAGAGTCGCCGCGTCGAGATCGGTACCGTCGTAGGCTGCGGTGTACGACTGGACGTCGTCCTTCCAGCCCTTGTGTCGTACTTCGTCGGCGATCTGGTCACGCAGTTCCACCCACTCGGGCAGGGCCTCGCGAGAAAAGCGGGTCGCAAGATCGACGGCGCGGTCGACGGTGACCCAGCCCATAACCTTGGAATAGACGTGGTGGCGCGGGTTGTCGCGAATTTCCCAGATGCCGTGATCGGGTTCGAACCAGCGCCGCTGCACTGCTTCGACCATGGCGCACACCAGTTCCCAGTCGCGGTCGCTCAAAGGATCGGGATCACCGGCCTTTTCGCGTGCATTCGCCAGTTCGACGATGAGCTCGACGATCGGGCCGAACACGTCCAGTTGAACCTGCTGATTCGCGGCGTTTCCGACGCGGACCGGCCGGGAGCCGGCGTATCCGGGGAGTGAATCGATGACGGCCTCTGGCGGTAGCGAAGTCCCGTAGAGCGTGTAGAGGGGGTGCAGGCGCTCGGGTCCCGGCAGTGTTTCGAGCACGCGGTGTACCCAGTCCAGGTAGTTCTCGGCCTCGTCGGTGGATCCGACGCTCACGAGAGCTGTTGCGGTGAGGGCGGCGTCGCGCAACCAGCAATAGCGGTAGTCCCAGTTGCGGACTCCGCCGATCTCTTCCGGCAGGGACGTCGTCGCGGCAGCCATGATGGAACCGGAATCGGCGTGGACCAGCCCGCGCAAGGTCAGTGCAGAGCGTTTCATCAAGTCCGGCTTCAGCTTCGGGAGTTCGAGCGTCTTGGCCCAATCGGACCAGTAGGCCTCCGAGGTCGCTCGACGCTCGAGCTCCGGAACGTCGGACGGGCCGATTTCTTCTGTTCCGCAGCGCAATTCGAGGACGACGTCACCCTTGGACGGCTCGACGATGGCGTGGGCGGTCTGCTGGTTTCCGTCGGTGGCGATGTTCCACAGCACGCCGGGGGAGCGGAGTACGTACGGCTCGTTGGTGCCGAGGACCCGAATGCCCTCGTCGACGACCTCGAGCGTGACCTGACCCTGGCCGAACTCGGGACGGGGTGCAAACGAGACGATCGCGTCGGCCTGACCGGAAATGATGCGGGTCAGGTCGGTTCGTCCCTGTGGGACGTCGTGGGGGAGGTAGTCGGTGACGGACAGGCTCGCCCAGCGGGTCTGAACTGTCATCGTGCTGTCGATGTACTTCTGGCTCAGCGGCAAGGCTGTGCGTCGAGGCCCGACCGAGAAGTGGCCGGCCCCGGTTCCGCCGAGAAGGTGTGCGAAGACGGCCGCTGAATCCGGTTCCGGGTGACACAACCAGGTCAGCGTCGCATCCGGGGTCACCAAAGCGACGGTGCGCGGACTGGCGAGCATCGAGAGTCGCTCGATGGGCGGAGCGTCGGCGCCGGAAAGCCACGTACGACGCTCGTCGAGCAGGAACGCCAGAGCGGCAGCGACGTCCTCGGTGCTGTCGACGCGATAGTCGGCGACGGTGTCCCCGCTGCCGACCTTGATTCCGATGTCCGGCCCCTGAAGCCTGCTGAACGCCTTTTCGTCGGTCACGTCGTCGCCGATGAAGACGGCAGCGGTTGCGCCGTCCTGATGGCGAATCAAGTCGAGTGCGTGCCCCTTGTCGGTGGCGATGACAGCCAACTCGACCACCGATTTGCCCTCGGTGACCTGAACGCCTGGCCAGAGTGCCGATTCGGTGCGGACGGCGATGAGCGCCTTCTCGGCGTCGTCGGCACTGGTGTTGCGTACGTGCAGTGCAACGCTGGCGGGCTTCTTCTCCACCGTTGCCCCAGGGGTGTCGGCGGCGATTCGGCCCAACTCGGTGACGATCTCGTCGAGCAGTTTCCTGGCGTCGGCGTCGATCGCGTGAACGAATCCGATGTCGAACTCGGAGCCGTGGCTGCCGACCAATTGCACTTCGGCGGGAAGTCGGGACAGCGCAGCCAGATCCTTGAGGGCGCGGCCCGAGATCACGGCAGCCGTCGTCGACGCGAGGCTGGCGAGAGAGCGAAGCGCACGCACCGTTTCCGCCCGGGGATACGCCTTGTCCGGGTTGGCGACGATGGGTGCCATCGTCCCGTCGTAGTCGGAGGCTACGAGCAGACGCGGCGTGCGTGCCACGCCTGACAGCGCTCGGCGGAGTTCGATGGACAGATCTTGTGCGCTCACCTCTTCAAATCTAGGTGATGCAGCGACTCCTGGCTCGATACGTTTCCGGCCGATCAGTGCAAAAATGACAGATGCGACAAAGGATGTCTATTCGGGTTTCCGAGTTCCGTCACCGAGCAGCAGTTCAACCGTCAATTCCAGTCGATTGGCGACATCGGTAGCCGAAGAGCGTCGCGTGAGCCATGCCACCAAATTGGACAGCCACACATCGGAGATCACGCGCGCGATCGCCAACTGCTCTTCGGTTGGCTCCTCTTCGGTCATCGCTCGTGCGAAGAGGCGGTCCATCAACTGGCCCACCTGATCGACCTCGGCCGCTGCGGAGGCGTCGGCGAACATGAACGCGCGAGTCATCGCTTCGGTGAGGAGCGGATCGCGCTGCATCGCGCGGGTGATGAGGCTGAGGATCAGCTGCATCCGCTCGAGCGGACTGGTTCCAGGCGGGATCTTGCCCTTGGAATCGATCTTCTCGAATTCGCGTGCCAGGGCGGACACCAGTAGGTGAACCTTGGACGGGAAGTAGCGATAGAGCGTTCCGACTGCGACGTCGGCACGCTCGGCCACGGCGCGCATCTGAACAGCCTCGTAGCCCCCCTTGGACGCCAAGGCGAGTGTTGCGTCGAGAATCCGCTTGCGGCGTTCACGTTGCGCGTTGGAGCTGAGATCGTCGTCCCCGAGCGTTGCAGAAGCAACCGCGTTGGAGCGGGATCGGGATGTTGTGGTCATCGACAAATTCCTTCGCGCCTTGACTCTTGGCCAGGTGTCATATTAGAACACGTTCTAAACAATTGTGTCACTTATCGAGAGGCGGGAACCAGTTGTGACAATCGCCACGACCGATGAACAGCGGGCGGTCCAGGAATCGATAGAGGCCTGGGCTCGCTCGGCCACGCCGATGGACATGGTACGCCGTGGACCAGCAGTTTCGTGGCGGGAGAAATGGTCCGAGTTCGCGTCTCTCGGGATATTTTCGGTCGCCGTTCCCGAAGCGGTAGGCGGAGCCGGGGCCGAAATCGTCGATCTCGCAGCAATGCTCGAGCAGGCGGCAATCGAACTCGTGCCGGGTCCTGTTCTCACGACTGCACTCGCAGCTCTGGTGGTGGGGCGTAGTTCGTCGCCCGCTGCCAAGCGATGGTCCGAAACGCTCGCCGACGGTGCGCTGCCGTGTGCCGTCGTATTGGACGAAAGTCCAGTTGCGGCAACGGCGAATGCGTCCGGCGGCATCGAGCTTCATGGCGAAGGAGGTTACGCCTGGGGCGGCGATTCAGGCGTATCGGTACTCGTGTCGGCGGGCGTCGTGTCCGAAGACGAAGGCTCGCGTGTCGTCTGGGCTCTCGTCGACGGAGACAGCGAAGGCGTGACCTACGAAGCGGTCGACACCATCGACAAGTCGCGACCACTGGCACGAGTCTCGTTCGACCGAGTGACAGTCGACGCCGACCGAATCCTCGATGACATTGCGCCAGGATCGGTTTCCGATCTCGCGGCGGTACTGGGGGCAGCCGAAGCTGCCGGAATCGCGGCGTGGAGCCTGCGTACTGCGGTGGAGTACGCGAAGATTCGCGAACAATTCGGAAAGCCCATCGGTTCGTTCCAGGCGATCAAACACATCTGCGCCGAAATGCTGTGTCGCGTAGAGAATGCCGGAGCCGTCGCCTGGGATGGTGCGGTCGCTGCCGAGTCGGGCGACGAACTTCCGATCGCCGCAGCAGTGGCGGCCGCGGTGTCGCTGGATGCCGCTGTCGACACGGCAAAGGACTGCATTCAAGTGCTCGGCGGCATCGGATTCACCTGGGAGCACGAGGCGCACTTCTACCTTCGTCGAGCACTGTCGCTCCGGCAGATTCTGGGCGGATCGTCTCATTGGCGCGCACGCGTCGCGGAATTGACGATCGGCGGCGCACGGCGTCACCTTCAGATCGACTTGAGTGAGCTCGAATCCGACCGGTCCGAAATTCGCGAAGAGGTAGCGCAATTGGTGGCGCTGCCCGAATCCGAGCAGCGCAACGCGTTGGCCGAATCGGGCTACCTTGCACCGCACTGGCCCAAGCCGTACGGCCGGGGCGCCAAGGCCGCACAACAGATTCTGATCGAAGAAGAGTTGGCGGCCGTCGGTGTCGGCCGACCCGATCTGGTGATCGGCTGGTGGGCAGTGCCGACCATCCTCGAGCACGGCAGCGCGGAGCAGATCGAAAGATTTGCGACTCCGACGCTCAAGGGTGAGATCACCTGGTGTCAGCTCTTCAGCGAACCTGGTGCAGGTTCCGATCTTGCCGCGCTGCGCACGACCGCGGAAAAGGTCGACGGCGGTTGGAAGCTGAACGGCCAGAAAGTCTGGACTTCGCTTGCGCGTGAAGCTGACTGGGCCATCTGCCTCGCCAGGACCGATCGCGAGGTTCCCAAACACAAGGGCATCACGTACTTCCTTCTCGACATGAAGACGGCTGGGATTCGAATCTCGCCGCTGCGCGAGATCACCGGAGATGCCCTGTTCAACGAAGTCTTCCTCGACGACGTCTTCGTCCCGGACGAGTGCGTCGTCGGCCAGCTCGGTGGAGGCTGGAAACTGGCCCGAACGACCCTCGCCAACGAGCGGGTCGCAATGAGCGGTGGCTCTTCGCTCGGCGGTGCGATGGAGGAATTGCTCGAGCTGGCCGGCGACCCCGATCCTGTGGTGGCAGACAAGCTCGGTGGGCTGATCGGAACCGCCATGGTGGGCTCACTGCTGGAATTGCGCACGACACTGCGGCAATTGGACGGTCAGGATCCGGGTCCGGCGTCGAGCGTCCGCAAGCTGGTGGGCGTGCGCCAGCGTCAGAATGTCGCGGAGTTCGCCATGGAATTGGGTGGTACTGCCGGGTGGGTGGAGGGCCCGCTTTCGCGTGAGTTCCTCAACACGCGATGCCTGTCGATTGCCGGCGGAACCACGCAGATTCTGTTGACCGTCGCCGCGGAGAGAATTCTGGGCCTGCCCCGTGATTAGACGGCGTGAGTAGAGGCCTTTAGAAATGTCCACGTTGGTGATACAACTAGAACACGTTCTACATCAGAGACAGGATTGCCAGCGTGGACTTCACTCCCGATGAAACCCAGGAAGCGGTAGCCGAGGTGGCTACCGCGCTCCTTGCCCGCGAACTGGAGCCGGACGCGCTCTGGGCGGCATTCGCCGATGCCGACCTGCTCACGCTGGCCCTGCCCGAGCGTCTGGGCGGCGAGGGACTCTCCGTCGCCGACGTCGGTTCCCTCCTCGTCGAGGTCGGCCGGGCCGCCGCTCCAATTCCGGCTCTCGCAACCCTCGGCTTCGGTGTACTCCCCATAGTCGCTCTGGGGACCGACGCTCAACAGGACGAATTGCTCACCGGAGTCGGCGCCGGACGGGTGTTCACCGCGGCGCTCGGTGAGCCGGGTCAGCAGTTCCCGGCGCAGCCGTCGACCACCGCGCAGCAGTCGGGCGACTGGTATCGCGTCAGCGGGACGGTGCTCGCCGTTCCCTTCGCGGCGAGCGCACACAGAATTCTTGTGCCCACCGACGCCGGAGTCGTGCTCGTCGATCCGACCGCCGCCGGCGTCGCATTGACGCCGACACCCAGTGCGTCCGGCAGTCCGGAGTTCGCAGTCACGATGGACGAGGCAGTCGGTGAACTTCTCGGTGCCGGCGAGGAAGCCGTCCAGACGCTGTACCGGATCGCTACGGCGAGTATCGGAGCCGTTGCAGACGGTTTGGTGTCCGGTGCCGTCGATCTCACTGCGGCACATGTCGGCTCACGCGAGCAATTCGGCAAGCCGCTCGCAACGTTCCAGGCGGTCTCACAGCAGATCGCCGACGCCTATGTCACCTCGCGGACTCTTCACGTCGCGGCGTTGTCGGCGTCCTGGCGCGTGTCGGAGGGCCTGGATGCTCAGTCGGACCTCGACGTCATGGCGTACTGGATCGCCCAGGAAGTACCCGCCACGATGCAGGTGCTTCACCACCTGCACGGCGGTCTGGGCGTCGACGTCACGTATCCGCTTCATCGTTACTACTCGACTGCAAAAGACTTGGCGCGCCTGCTCGGCGGCGCTTCGCAGCGACTCGACCTCGTGGGGGCCCGGTGTTCATCGATCTGACCGACAGTCAGCGCGCATTGCAAGCTGAACTTCGACGCTACTTCTCGACGCTGATCTCGCCCGAAGAGGCCAAGATCATGCGCGTGGAGCGGCATGGCCCTACCTATCGCGAGGTCATCCGTCGTATGGGCAAGGACGGCTGGCTCGGCGTCGGCTGGCCGGTGGAGTTCGGCGGACGTGGGTTCGGTGAAGTCGAGCAGCAGATTTTTGTCAACGAGGCTGTGCGGGCGGATGTCCCACTGCCTTCGGTGACTTTGCAGACCGTCGGTCCGACCCTGCAGAAGTACGGCAGCGAGGAGCAGAAGCAGAAATTCCTGCCCGCGATCCTCGCCGGTGAAGTGCACTTCGCGATCGGCTACACCGAACCGGAAGCCGGCACCGACCTTGCAGCACTGCGCACTTCGGCGGCACGAAATGGTGACGAGTACGTCGTCAACGGCCAGAAGATTTTCACCACCGGCGGGCATGACGCCGATTACGTGTGGCTCGCCGTGCGGACAGGGTCTGCCGATTCAAGGCACCGCGGCATCTCCATCCTGATCATGGACACCAAAGATCCCGGCTACACCTGGACCCCGATCATCACCTGCGACGGTGCGCATCACGTCAACGCCACCTACTACGAGGACGTTCGCGTTCCGGCGAACATGCTTGTGGGTGAGGAGAATCAGGGCTGGCGCTTGATCACGACGCAGCTCAACCACGAGCGCGTCATGCTCGGTCCGGCAGGTCGTGTCGCAGGGATTTACGACCACGTCTTCGATTGGGCCAAGCGTGAAAACCTGCTTGATCACATTGACGTACGGCGCGCGCTCGGCGAAATACATGCGACGTACCGCCTCAACGAACTGCTCAACTGGCAAGTGGCGTCGAGTGATTCGGATTCGGTGGATATCGCCGACGCTTCGGCAACCAAAGTGTTTGCGACCGAGCGTATCCAGCGGGTCGGTCGACTCGCGGAAGAGATCGTCGGGCGGTACGGAAATCCGATCGATCCCGAAACTGCTGATCTCATGGAGTGGTTGGACATGCAGATCAAGCGCAACCTGGTGATCACCTTCGGCGGTGGAGTCAACGAGGTGATGCGCGAACTGATTGCGACCGCCGGCCTGAAGCTTCCTCGCGTTCCGAGATAGGAAACAAATCGTGTCAGATCCCATTCTCACTGCTGCCGAGCGGGTTCGAGAGGACGGGCCAAGCGCTCCTCGCGCCGGCCGGGACCCCGTGAACCTGCCGATGATCCGCAACTGGGTCGAGGCGATCGGTGACGAGAACCCGATCTACGTCGACGAATCGGCCGCCCGCGCCGCCGGACACGACGGAATAGTCGCGCCGCCGGCGATGGCGCAGGTATGGACGATGCGCGGTCTGGGGGCAATTCGAGAAGCCGACGATCCGTTGGGCCGGATGACGGACATCCTCGACGAGGCCGGATTCACCTCCGTCGTCGCGACCAACTGCGATCAGATCTACCACCGCTACTTGAAGCCGGGTGAAGAAGTCACCATCTCCTCGGTGTTGGAAGACGTAGTGGGACCCAAGAAGACAGGTCTTGGTGAAGGGTGGTTCTTCACTACTCGCAGCTTCTGGCGGGTCGGCGAAGAACTGGTCTCGGAGATGATGTTCCGGATCTTGAAGTTCGCGCCGCCAGTCAGCGAAAGTTCCTCCACTGACGTGCCTGCGGACCTGGACGCATCTCGGATGCTGCGCCCGACAGCATCCCTCGACACGCAGTTCTTCTGGGACGGTGTCGCCGCACACGAGTTGCGTATTCAACTGCGTGCGGATGGTTCGGTACAGCACCCGCCGGTGCCCGCGATCTGGAAAGACAAGTCGGAGCAGACCGACTACGTGGTCGCGTCAGGTCGGGGAACGGTCTTCAGCTTTGTCGTTCACCACGCCCCCAAGGTTCCTGGTCGGTCGTTGCCGTTCGTCGTGGCCCTGGTCGAACTGCCCGAGGGTGTGCGGATGCTCGGCGAATTGCGCGGTATCGATCCGTCGAGTGTGTCGATCGGGATGGAGGTGGAGGCGATCTACCTCGACTTCCCCGGAGACGACGAGACCGGGGGAACTCCCTGGACTCTGTACGCCTGGCAGCCGGTTTCTGTGTCTGCGGTTTCTGCGGTGAAGGAGTGACGATGACTTTGACGACGGATATCACTGTGGGAGAGGTTCTTCCGCAGCTCTCGATTTACGGCGACCCGACGTTTGTGGTCTCGGCGGCGCTCGCTACCCGCGATTTTCAAGATGTTCACCACGACCGCGATCTCGCACAGAAACGCGGCTCGAAGGACATCTTCGTCAACATCCTCACCGACACCGGCTTGGTGCAGCGATTCGTGACCGATTGGGCCGGACCGCGAGCTGTACTCACGTCGATCAAACTCCGCCTCGGAGTCCCCTGGTACGCCTACGACACCTTGACGCTCTCCGGAACGGTGACCTCCTACGACGAGGATCTCGTGTCGCTCGCGGTGGTCGGCAAGAACAGCCTGGGAGATCACATCACCGCACAGGTCACACTGGCATTTCCGGCGTCGGGCTCGAATGGAGACATTGAAAACGGAGACATTGAATGAGCGCATTGTCCGGCAAGGCAGCGATCGTCGGAATCGGAGCCACGGATTTCTCGAAGGACTCCGGTCGCAGTGAACTGCGACTTGCCGCCGAGGCTGTTCAAGCCGCGTTGGACGACGCCGGTCTGACACCCGCCGACGTCGACGGTCTTACCTCGTTCACCATGGACACCAACACCGAAGTGGCAGTGGCTCGTTCGGTGGGTATCCCGAACCTCAAGTTCTTCAGTCGTATTCACTACGGTGGTGGTGCCGCTGCGGCGACGATTCAGCAGGCCGCCATGGCTGTTGCCACCGGCGTCGCAGACGTCGTCGTCGCTTACCGCGCGTTCAACGAGCGATCGGGTGCGCGTTTCGGGCAGGTGAACTCCGGCCTTGTGGCGCAGGTCAATTCGTCGGGAACGGACAACGCCTTTTCCTATCCTCACGGATTGGGTACTCCCGCATCCTTTGTCGCGATGGTCGCGCAGCGATACATGCACGTATACGGAGCGTCCAGCGAGGACTTCGGTCGAATCGCCGTCGCCGACCGTAAGCATGCAGCCACCAATCCGAAGGCGTTCTTCTACGGAAAACCGATTACCCTCGAGGACCATCAGAACTCGCGATTCATCGCTGAACCTTTGCATCTCCTCGATTGCTGCCAGGAATCCGACGGCGGCATCGCGATCGTCGTCACCTCGCCAGAACGAGCCAAAGATCTGAAGAACACCCCCGCCGTTATCGCTGCCGCCGCACAGGGCAGCGGGGCAGATCAATACATCATGACCAGCTATTACCGCGACGGTTTGACCGGCCTACCGGAGATGGGCCTTGTCGGCGATCAGCTCTGGTCACAAAGTGGGCTGCGCCCGTCGGACATGCAGACGGCGATCTTCTACGACCACTTCACGCCCTATGTTCTGATGCAGCTCGAGGAACTCGGTTTCTGTGGCAGGGGAGAGGCAAAGGACTTCATCGCCGGTGGCGCAATCGAACTCGGCGGCAAGCTTCCGATCAACACCCATGGTGGACAGCTCGGCGAGGCATACATTCACGGGATGAACGGTATCGCCGAGGGTGTTCGGCAGATCCGCGGTACTTCGGTCAACCAGGTCGACTCCGTCGAGAATGTACTGGTGACTGCGGGAACGGGCGTTCCGACATCGGGGCTTGTGCTGACTCGCTGATTATCGTGGGCACAGCTTCATCAAGCGTCACGGCCGGTTGGCACCGCATCGAGGTCTCCTTCGATGCGGTGCTCGGTCCGTGTTCTGTTGTCGCCAAAGAGGTTTGACCTCTCAGGTTTTGAAGGTGGTGTTCGCCGGCCTCGGGTGCTGCTGCGGGTCGATCGAGGGTGGCGGGATGAACCACGGTTTGTTGTCGACACCGATCCGAATCGCCCATTTCCCGACGAACCCTGATTTCCGGTGCATCAACCGATGATGTGAACGGCACAGCAGGACCAGGTTGTTCATCACCGTCGGGCCACCATTGGCCCAGTGCCGGATATGGTGCGCATCCGTCCAGGCAGGCACACATGTGCAGCCGGGGAACGCGCAGCCTCTGTCCCGGGCGATCAACGCAGTCCGTTGTTCGGCGGTGACCAACCTCTTTCCTGGTTCGCATCCAAGGGCGCGCCGTGATCGTCGAGCAGAACAGTGGACAGGAAACAATCACACCCGAGAAGCCTGGTCTGCGACACCGACAGCGGTCCGAGCCAGGGCATGTGCCCGACATCAAGATCCGACAAGTCCAGATCGGGTGAGCCTTCGTCGTCCACATCAGAAGGCGACGCGGCGCAATCCCGATGCTCCGCCAGATCCCGAGCATTGATGTGCACGTTCACATGCGGGCGCTGACCACCGTCGGTGCCGGTTTTGGCGCAGTCGAGGTACCGGCGGATCAGTTCGGTGAACCCATCCGCGGTCCGTTTCGCCGCCGACCGAGAATCCGGGGTTCCGTCCGGTGCCGGGGTCGGCATCGTCAGATTCGACAACGCGGAGAGCAGCATTTCCCCGGTGAGGGCATCGAAATCCCCACGCACCACCACCCGACCATTGAGCGTCGACGCGATCCGCAACTCGTTGAGATCGACATCTTCGGCGGGCGGGATCTCATCCGATTCGAACAACCGCTCCAAGGTCGCGATCACGTTCCGCACCTTCGTCGTTGTCGCCTCCACCCCCGACGCGGCAGCGAGCAACAAATCGATGCACTTCGGTAGCGCCTCCTCCGGCATGCCTTTAGGTGGTGATTCACAGAACGCCACGATCAACACAGCATGCTCGAACGAGCAATCCCCGCCATCGAACCGAGCAGCCACCGCCGGAAACGGCCGCAAAGCTGCACCTAACGCGGCGATCTTCTTCCCGTCCCGAACCTGCAGCATCGTGTTGCCCGCCAACCAGGACCCCACTCCGCGGCTGGCGATCACCTGATCATCCGGGCGCATCGACATCTCGTCGACCACCGCCACCCGCACAGCCTCGAGACGCAGAATCTCCGCACTCGCCTCGATAGCAGCGGTACGCAACTCAGAAGCAGACAACTGCCACAGGCGTCCGCGTAACCCCACCGCAGAACCAGACACCACGTCCGACAACAAGACGCTCATTGAATCCCCCGATCCCCTCCCCAAATCATACTCGAACATGCGTTCGAGTCAAGAGGTGCTTTTGGGCGCGCTCTAGGATCGCTGGATGTTCACGTTGACTACGGAACGCCTTGTTCTTCGAGATTTCACTGCCGCGGATGAAGGTGCCGTCCATCAGTACGCGTCCGACCCTGCCGTCTGTAGATATGTTGATTGGGGGCCGAACACCCCCGCGGTGACCAGGGCATTCCTGGCGGACGCGGCACTCGAAGCTGCGCTCGTCGAACGCCGCACGTTCACCCTGGCCATCACGTCGAAGGCCGATGGAGCGGTCATCGGTTCGGTAGCTGTGTGGGAAGTATCCGCCGCGCACCGGCGGGCGGAACTCGGTTTTGTCGTGAACCCGAAGTTCCAAGGGCGAGGCTATGCGTCGGAGGCGGGGCGCGCGGTTCTGGAATTCGCCTTTGCTCGCTTCGGAGCGCAGCGAGTGCAAGCAACGTGTCGTCCCGAGAACTCGGCGTCGGCGTCGGTGCTCACCAAAATCGGAATGGAGGAGGAGGGGCGAATGAGGGCACACATGGTGATCCGGGGGACCGCGGTGGATTCGCTGCTTTTTGCTGCAACACGACCCGCCGCCGTACAGCCAGAGATCACGTCAGCTCACTTCGCGTGACCTTCCCGGGCCCTGGTGCGATACTCGAACCATGTTCGAGGATGCCTTGCTCATCGACGCGGCCGGCCGGCCCACTATGCAGCATCACCAGGCCTTTTCTCGGGACTGGGACCGCATCAAGGAGTGGTCCGACAACATCTACATGCCGTATACGGTCACGCCGATCGGAAGTCGGTTGAAGCCGGCTTCGGACATGTACTCCGCGGCAGTCGGCAAGATCGACGTCACCAGATTCTGTTACGGGATTCCGGTCTCCGTCGGTGAATGTTCGCCTGAGGCCGGAAACATTCTGGTTCTGACGACTATCAGAGGCAACGGTCGACATGCCCTCGGCGGAGGAACTGCGGTGAATACTGCCGTGGGGGAGACCTTTGTCGCCGACTGTAGCCGGACCGACTACTTCGTCGAATTCGACGAAGATCATCTGCAGCTGAATCTCACTGTGCCGCATCAGCTTGTCGCCGATCACGCCATGCAATGGTTCGGGTCGGTTCCCGACGACCGTCTGTGGCGGCACAAGTGCACCATCGGCGGGCGGGGCTCGAGTTGGCTGGCATTGATGGACTACGTCGTTCGCGCAATTGCAGAGTCGCCTGAGGCGATGTCGAGCGAAAGGCTGGGTGCCAGGGTTCAAGAACTCATCGCGGCTCAGCTTCTCGACGAGTGGGCGACGCAGGCCGGGCTGCAACTCGGCGTCGACGTCGCCTCCGCCGAACCTGCCTACGTGCGATCGGCAGAGGAGTACATCGATACGTTTGCTCGCTCGGTGCCGACGGCATCGGAGATCGCGGCTGCGGTGGGTGTCAGTGTCCGGGCGCTCACTGCGGGATTTCGACGGTACCGAGACACCACGCCGGGGCAACGATTGCGCGCGCGTCGGTTGGAGGGTGTACGCGGCGAACTGTTGCGTTCCGACGGGAGAACCGTCTCCGAAATCGCCAACGCCTGGGGCTACGTCAATCTGGGTATGTTTGCGGCCACATACCGGAAACGGTTCGGAGAGTTGCCTTCCGAGACCCGGAATCGACTCTGAGGACAGTTGTTTGAACGGTCATGACGATCGTTTTACGCACTCGATGAACTGCCGTGATCCGTTGTTTCGTGTCGGAGCGTTCTGCAAGGATTGAAATCGAACGTGACAGCAATCCCACGAGCTAGGAGTACGTCATGGCAACTCGACTCAATCCGTACATCAGCTTCAACGGCAATGCCCGTGAGGCGTTGGAGTTCTACAAAGAAATCTTTGGTGGCACGCTGGCGCTGAGCACGTTCGGTGAGTTCGGCAATCCCGATGAAGGCGGCGACAAGATCATGCACGGAATGCTCGAAACCGATCAGGGATACACCCTGATGGGTGCCGACACTCCGCCCGGCATGCCGTACAACCCCGGCGACAACATCACGGTCAGCCTCAGCGGCGACGACGGCGATGTGCTGCGCGGGTACTGGGAGCAGTTGTCGGGAACGGGAACGGTGAGCGTTCCACTCGAGAAGCAGATGTGGGGCGACGAATTCGGCGCCTGTACAGACAAATTCGGCATTTCCTGGCTGGTGAATATCGGAGCGCCCCAGAGCTGACTCCAAGCTCTGCCCGGTTCTGCCGAAACGAGACAGTTTTACTGCCGTTTCGAGGCAGAACCGGGTATGTGATCGCCGTTACATTCTGTTCGACAAGACAAGATGCAAGTCGGATGGAGAAATGCAGTGACGATCGAAGATATTGCGCGGAAGCCCCTTTCGAAGCAGCACCTCGACGACGTGCTGGCGCGAGCAACTCAGCGGGCTGACCGAGTCCCGGGTGTCGTCGCGATGATCACGGATCGAGAAGGCAACATCTACGAGGGTGCAGCCGGTGAGCGGGCTCTCGGTCACGGCGAACCGATGACCCTCGATACAACCTTTGCGCTCTTCTCCACCACCAAGGCGATTACCGGTACCGCTGTCCTGCAATGTGTGGAGGAGGGGTTGCTCGATCTCGATGCACCTGCAGCGACCTATGTTCCCGACATCGGTGAGCTGAAGGTCCTGGACGGTTTCGACGCCGGCGGAAACCCCGTTCTTCGGGAACCCAAGCGTGACATCACCACTCGCATGCTGCTCCTTCACACTGCAGGGTTCGGCTACGACTTCTTCAACGAGTCGTACAACCGGCTCTCGCAGGAACATGGGCAGCCCAGCGTGATCACGTGTAGCAAAGCGGCGCTCACGACACCGCTGCTCTTCGACCCGGGTGAGAAGTGGGAGTACGGCACCAACATCGACTGGGCCGGACAGGTCGTCGAGTCGATTCGAGGTCAGCGACTCGGCGATGTCATGCGCGAGCGCATCTTCGAACCTCTCGAGATGACGGATACGGCATTCACGATGAGCCCGTCGATGAAGGATCGACTTGCACCGATCCATCAGCGCGAGAGCGACGGAAGCCTCACTCCGCTCATCGGATTCGAGCTTCCGGCCGAACCCGAGGTGCACATGGGTGGTCACGGTTTGCACGGCACTGTCGGCGACTACACGAAGTTCATTCGTATGTGGCTGAACGACGGCGCGGGCACTTCGGGTCGCGTGTTGTCGCCGGAGACGGTAGCTGCAGCCGTACGGAACGGTCTCGAAGGCCAGCACGTGGGGTTGTTGCCCGGAGTTCTCCCGACACTGTCCAACGATGCGGAGTTCTTCCCCGGCGTCGCCAAGGGATGGGCGTACTCCTTCATGACAAATGAAGAGGTGGCCCCCACCGGTAGGCCGGCCGGATCGCTGGCTTGGGCGGGTCTTGCCAACCTCTATTACTGGATCGACCGGCAGACCGGCGTCGGCGGGTTCTGGGCAACGCAGATTCTGCCGTTCGCGGACGCTGGATCCATCAACGGATACCTGGAATTCGAGACCGCCGTTTACCAGTGATCGGCTGGATTCCCGCTGTCCGGGATCGACTGTTTCTTTCGGGCGGGTTCGGAGTACGCATGCAGTACAGCGCACGCTTGCATACGACGAACTAGGAGACGGCATGAACAGCCTCGAAGGCAGCTTCGAAGGAAAAGTTGCACTGATCACCGGCGCCGCACGCGGTCAGGGGCGCGCCCACGCTGTCGCATTCGCGGAGCGTGGCGCGGACATCGTGATCTGCGACCGGTGCGAGAACAGTGATGTCGTCGCCTACCCCCTCGCAAACGAGGAGGATCTGAAGGAAACCGTTCGTTTGGTGGAAGCCACCGGTCGTCGGTGCATTGCCGTCAAGGCAGACACTGCTGATCGCGACGCAATGGACGCGCTCGTTGCCCGCGCTGAAGCCGAGTTCGGCCGTGTCGACATCGCCGTCGCGAATGCCGGTGTGTCCGTGCCCGCTCCGATCACGTCGATGACGTCGGCACAGTGGAACGAAGTCATCTCGTCGAACCTGACCGGTGTGTTCAACACCGTTGCGGCCGTGTCAGGTGGAATGGCGGAACGTGGTTACGGTCGCATCATCACGATTTCCTCGATGATGGGTCGATCCGGTGGCACCCAGATGGCGGCGTACGGCGCCTCCAAATGGGGCGTCATCGGTTTGACGAAGAGTGTGTCGCTCGAACTGGCAAACTCGGGTGTGACCGTGAATGCTATTGCACCGGGGAACATCTCGACGCCGATGATTCACAACGACATGATGTACGCGATGATGCGGCCTGACCTCGAATCGCCGACGGCAGACGACGTCGAACCCGTGTACGCGACTCTGCATGCGCAGCCGGTCGGTTGGCTGGATCCCTTCGAGATCACGCGAGTAGTCCTGTTCCTCGCCGCCGACGCGAGTGCCCACATGAGTGGCATCGTGGTTCCTGTCGACGCCGGAGTAGCCGCTCGCTCGAACGCTTGACGGACAAGACTGTTCGCGCGAAAGCGCGGACCGGGTGGGTCGTCGGCGTCCTGAGTCTGAGCGGTGTGGTGGTCGCGCTGCAACAGACCTTGGTGGTGCCGGTCCTGCCTGCGTTCGCGACGGCATCGGGAGTATCGTCCTCCACCGCTTCCTGGCTGGTGACCTCGACGTTGCTGACCGGTGCCGTCGCAACCCCTCTCATCGGCAGACTCGCCGACATGTTCGGTAAGCGCGCGATGATGCTCGTCTGTCTTGCCGTGATGATCGTCGGCTGCATGGTTGCGGCGCTCAGCCAGAGTTTCTGGTTACTGATCCTCGGGCGCTCGTTGCAGGGGTTCGCGACGGCACTTCTGCCCGTCGGAATCAGCATCATGCGCGATGTCCTTCCTCCGGAAAAGCTCAGTGGTGCAGTAGCTCTCATGAGTGCGACGTTGGGGATCGGTGGCATGTTCGGTATGCCGATGGCTGGGGTGATCTCGGCGCACTGGGGACTACCCGCGCTTTTCTGGGTCACCGGTGGATTCGGGGTCGTACTGATAGTCGTCTTGCCGCTGGTGGTGCCGGAATCGGCTGTGAAGAGTCGCGGACGCTTCGACTTTCTGGGAGCCACAGTCCTCACGCTCGCTATGACTGCACTGCTGCTGGCCGTTTCGAAAGGAACCGAATGGGGCTGGGCAAGCCCCGAGGTTCTGGTTCTGATCGCGTCCGGCGTGGTCTTGCTCTGTGGATGGATTCCGTGGGAACTGCACACGCCGGCACCGCTGGTCGATCTGCGGACTTCCCTTCGCGCTCCGATTCTGGTTTCGAACGTCTGCGCAGTATTACTCGGTTTTGCCATGTTCATCAGCGCGTTGGCGGCAACGCAGGAACTTCAGTTGCCCCTGGCATCGGCGGACGGTCTCGGACTCTCGGCTGCCGAAGCCGGACTGGCGATGATGCCGGGCGGAGTCCTGATGATCGGATTGGCGCCGGTGTCGTCGAAGGTGACGAGGCGATGGGGAGCGAAGGCCACGTTGGCCTCAGGAGCGATCGTCATCGCAATCGGATACGTCTTGCGTGTGTTGTTGACGCCGACGCTGGTCAATATCGTGATCGGCGCTGCCGTGGTATCGGCCGGTGTGGCATTTTCCCTGGCAGCCATGCCGACTCTGATCACCGAATCTGCGCCGATCCATCAGACTGCCTCGGCCAACGGATTCAACAGCCTGCTCCGTTCGGTCGGTACCTCCACCGGAAGCGCCGTTGCGGCAGCGGTATTGGCCGGTTCGACGGTGGTGATCGGTGCGAGCACTGTGCCGACCCTGCATTCGTTCGCGGTTTTGTACTGGATCGGAGCGGGCGTATCGGCACTGGCGGCCGCGGTGACCTTGGCAGTGAGGGTGGAGCGGACGGGGGCGGTATCGCGGCCCGAGTTACCAATTGCAGCCGAAACCGATGGCGCAACGAAGATCGGGTGAGTCGACGGACTCACCCGATCTTCGTCACCGTTATCTCCGACTGGAATCGACCAGGTACTCGAGATTCTGGTTGTACGGTGTGGCCGTCACCGCCGCGTGCGAACTCACCCGAGACACCTCGGTAGTGCCGCGAACGACAGAGGCCTTGATGGAACCTACTTTCAACGGGGCGATGCAGCTGCTCATCCCGGCCGGGGCATTGCAGGTGGTAATCGTGGTTCCCACCGTCACTTTGACGACTGCGGGAGCGGTCAAGAAGGTGAGAACCTCGACGGTATCGCGAGCGGGGGATGACCATTGGCGCAGTGTCATAGGGGCAGCAGAGCGATTGACGGGGACCGCGGAGACCGACTGATTGCGATAGACGAGATACGCGGTGTCGCGAACAATCGCGGGTGAGGCGCCGGAGCGGAAGCTGTACAGCCCGTAGGAACTCATGTCGAGTAACGCGCGCCCATGACCGGCGCTGGGTGCGAACGACGTTCCCTCGCTGTAGTCGTTCCAGGTGACGAGCTGTACCCATTCACTGTTGGACGCAATCGCAATCTGCCACATGTTCTGCAGATTCTGTGAATTCTGTGCCTCGTCGTAGATCGACTGACTTGGACGAACATCTTGGAAGGCGACTGGTTGCATCCATATCTTTCCCAAGGAGTGAGCGGCAGCGGCAAGTCCCATCGGAGAGTTCGGGTTCGATCCCGAGAGCGGATTTCCTGCCGGATTTCGATTACCCCAATTCGACATCCCGTAGCTGATCGATGCAAAAGAATTCCGGTTGGCTGCAGCGTCGAGGAAAACCGGAACAAATGCCACATTTATGCCGTAAGAATTCTTCATCAGAGTGATGAACTCCGACCACCAGCCCGCAGTCTTGTTTTCGGCAAGGAATGGAGATATCACGAGCCGTCCGTCGTTCAATTTGAACGATGATGCCATGGTCGAATACGGTTTCATCTCTGCTGCCATTTGAGCTGCGGTCATGTTTTTGAACGCGCCGTTCATATCAGGCATGAGCATGATCTTGAAATTCGGATCGACTGCTGCGGCCGCTTTGATCAGGGCGGTGGGCACGGTGGAACCCCACCAACTGGTGTCGGTTGCCTTGGCGATGATGTCGACGGAGAATCCGTCGATGCCCGCGGCGATTGCCGAACGAACTTCGTTTTCGAGGTCGCGTTGGCGCCACTGCGTATCGGCGATGGGTTGCCGCGGTGTCGGCCGATCGCGGAGGAATCCTCCGTAGCGAACGTGTTTGTTGTTCTCGCCGTTGACCGTAAGATATTGTGTCGCATAGTAATCGCCAGACGGATTCGCATTGTCGATCGAAACCGGATAGGGCGGGAAGTAGTGAGCGAAAACCAACTTTCCGTTCAGTGCCGACTTGGGTGGAATGTCGAAGGGCAGCGCTGCAGATTCAGGATTCGCCGAGAACGAGGCCGGCGTGTACGTCGGCGCGGAGCGCGGTTGTGTGTTGTACGCGGCGATCAGTGCGGCCGCGACAAGCACGGCCAGGGTAAAGCAGATGGTCTCGAAGGAATATTTCGCCGTTTTTCGGATCCACGGAGTTCGGATGTATCGAGTTCTGATACTCATGGCACAGTCAGCCTTTCTCGATCCCCCGAAGTGTGAGTCTTCCCCGCGTGCACTGAATCGGTGATTCAATTCTTTTCGGCCTCTGTCTGATTTGTAATTCGAGATTCGACACCATAAGTCAACCGTCACCGGCCCGAGTGTCACTTGCTGTACGAGTGTAACGCTGCCGCGTTCATCATGAATACCTGAAAGCGGTCTTTGTTCAAGAATTTCGGGTTTTTCTTTCCGGTATATATCCGTCGAAAGGTCGGTGAAATTTATCGGCTGTATTGGACAGGACTGGGACGTGTGGTCTGTTCCGTACCTCGTGGCCGAAAGGCACCGGCGAAACCAGGGAGGTGATTGCAGCCGGGCAACTGACGAAATTTCCTGGAATGTGTCGGCCTCCTGGGTCACACTGGGGAACGGACTACCGACGGATTACCGATGCGGGAGGGCTCATGACCGAAGCGATTGTGGCCGAGGGGCTGGTCAAGAAGTACGGCGACGTCACGGCATTGGACGGCATCGACCTGGAAGTGCGCGAGGGTTCGGTGATGGCTCTGTTGGGCCCCAACGGCGCCGGAAAAACCACTGCGGTAAGGATATTCACGACGCTGCTCATTCCCGACGGTGGACGCGCCAAGGTTGCCGGGCTGGACGTGGTCGAGGATGCGCGGGCGTTGCGATCCAAGATCGGTGCTTCGGGTCAGTACGCCGCGGTCGACGAGTACCTGACGGGCTATGAGAACTTGGACATGGTCGGGAGGCTGTATCACCTCGGCGCCCGAAGCAGTAAGGCCCGAGCGCGTGAATTGCTCGAGCAGTTCGATCTCGTCGAGGCTGGAGATCGGCCGGTCAAGGGCTATTCCGGCGGAATGCGGCGACGTCTCGATCTCGCCGGCGCATTGGTTGCTCGGCCGCAGGTGTTGTTTCTCGACGAGCCGACCACCGGCCTCGATCCTCGGGCGCGACTCGGTCTCTGGGACGTCATCGAAGGGTTGGTGGCTCAGGGGACCACGCTGTTGCTCACGACGCAATACATGGAGGAAGCCGAGAGGTTGGCCGACCAGATCGCCGTCATCGACCGCGGCTCGGTCATTGCGCGCGGTACTGCAGATCAGTTGAAGGCGCGGGTCGGGGGTGAGCGCATTGAACTGAGTGTGCACGAGGTCGAGCATCTCGACATCGTCCGCGAGGAATTGCGCTCGCTTGCCGTGGGGGACATTCAGGTTCAAGAGAATGTCCGTCGCGTCACCGTTCCTGTCGACGACGGCACCGACGCGTTGGTCGCGGCGCTGAATCTTCTGTCGGCACGAGGCATCCGCGTATTCGACGTCGGCCTGCGCAGACCCACTCTCGACGATGTCTTCCTCACACTGACCGGGCACCAGGCTGAACTGGAGGATCAGAAATGACCGTGCAGATGGCGCTCGAAGACGGTTTGACCATCGCCAGGCGAAACTTGATCAAGATCAAGCGCGTTCCGGATCTGCTGGTGTTCACCACTTTGTCGCCGATCATGTTCGTGCTCTTGTTCGCGTATGTGTTCGGCAGTGCGATCTCCGTCCCGGGCACGTCGTATCGAGAATTCCTGATCGCCGGAATCTTCACGCAGACGGTCATATTCGGTGCCACCTGGACTGGTTTGGGGATGGTCGAAGACATTCAGAAAGGAATCATCGACAGATTTCGATCGCTGCCCATGGCTCCGTCTGCCGTGCTGACAGGCCGAACATCGAGTGACGTGTTGATCAACGTCATCAGTTTGGTGGTCATGTCGTTGACCGGTCTTCTGGTCGGGTGGCGGATTCACTCCAGTTTCCTCGAAGCGGTGGCGGGTTATGCGCTGCTTCTGTTCTTCGCGTACGCGTTGTCGTGGGTCATGGCTGTTGTCGGGCTTTGGATCCGGACACCGGAGGTATTCAACAACGCGAGCTTCATCGTCATCTTTCCGCTGTCGTTCATCGCGAACACTTTTGTCGAGACCACCAATCTTCCCGGCCCGCTCAAAGTGATCGCCGAATGGAATCCGGTGTCGGCGGTTACTCAGGCGGTGCGTGAATTGTTCGGCAATACCAATCCTGCGATGACGGTTCCGGATGCGTGGCCATTGCAGAATCCGGTCATCGCGTCGTTGTTGTGGACTTTCGGTTTGCTGATCGTCTTCGTGCCGTTCGCTATTCGTCGGTATCAGAAGGCAGTCAGCCGCTGACCTGGTGATTCCGGCCGGTAGGGTGGATATGTGCCGGAGCCCGAACGCATCGACAAACGCAGCCTGAGATACGCCGGGCGACGTGAGGAGTTGCTCGACGCGCTGACCCGCTACGTCATCGACAACGGTGTCGGGGAGTTGACGGTGAGGCAGCTCGCCAAGGCCGTGGGTGTGTCGCATGCGTCGTTGCTCAACCATTTCGAGAGCAAGGAGAATCTGCTCTCCGAGGTCATCGAGAACATGCGTGGTGAGTCCATTCCGATTGCGGTGCCGATGAAACCGGGGGTCGATCCGGCGACAGTGCTGACTGCGTGGTGGACCGAACGTACGACGCCGGAGGTCCTGCCGCGGTTCCGGGTGATGGTCGAGATCTACGCCCTCGCGCTCGGCGACCGCGACCGCTACGGACGGTTCCTGGACCGTTTTGTGGGCGATTGGATCGAGGCACTGGAAGCCGGTCTACGACAAGCGGGTTGCCCCGAGGACGATGTTGCCTCTGTCGCTACTCTGTTGCTCTCGCAAATGCGGGGTCTGTCGATGGATCTTCTGGCCACCGGGGACCGGGCCCGCGTCGATCGCGCGTTCGGGCTTTTTGTCGACGGCTTTGCCGCCCGCGCTCGGGAGTGGTCCACGCCAGGATCCGATCGCCTTCAACGCTGACCGATCACCACGGTCGACGCGGTCTCGCTGTAGGTTGCTACCCGAGTGAGAAACCCTCCCCGAGTGAATGTTTCAACAGTCATTTCGACCTGCTCCGTACTCGTCTCGACGAGAAGACAGCCACCCGGTCGTAGCCACGGCGCGGCGTCCGCGATGATGCGACGCTGCAGGTCCAGTCCGTCGGTACCGCCGTCCAACGAGACCAGCGGTTCGTGAAGACGGGCTTCGGGCGGCATCAGCCTGATCGATTCGGTGGGGACGTAAGGTGCATTGGCGACGACGACATCCACGCGACCGAGTAATTTCGTCGGCAGTGGTCCGAATAAATCGCCCTCGAGTACACGCTCGGGCGGTGTGATGTTTCGGCGAGCGCACCGCACTGCGGCCGGTTCCACGTCTACCGCGTACAAATCGACGGCGTCGAGCGTCGACTGCAGGACAACACCGACAGCTCCTGAGCCGCAACACATGTCGACGACGACGCTTCCTGGGGTGACAAGTGAGCAGGCCTGCCGGGCGAGGAACTCGGTGCGCCGGCGTGGGACGAAGACTCCGGAGTCGATGTGAATGCGCAAGCCGCAGAACTCGGCCCATCCGAGGACGGGCTCGAGTGGTTCGCCGGCAACTCGTCGGTCGACCATCGCGTCGAGTTCATCGCGAGAGCGTGCGGTGTGAAGAAGTAGGCGAGCCTCGTCTTCGGCGAAGACGCAACCTGCTGCTCGGAGGATCGCGGCCACCGACTTCTGCTGCGAAGCAGGGAAGGTCGGGAGATCAGGTGCTGACATGAGAGAGCCTTTCGGCCTCCTGATCTCGCGGGGGACCTGCACGTATCGAACACCGCCACCCTACCCGAGCAGGCGTGTCACGACGGTCGATGCGCAGCGGAAATTTAGGTTGACCAAATGGTAAGGCTGTTCTATGGTCTGAACTCGATCAGCTGATGTGGGGCCGATCACCACATATGCACCGTCACCGCAATCGGTAGGAGAAGTACGTGAGTAAGCGACTGTGTAGGACGCTCGTCGGACTGAGCGCGAGTGCGTTGGTGGCGTTGACAGTTGCGGCGATGGTGTATCGCCCAGAGGGAGCTCCGCCCGAGGGTGGTTGGCCGGTCATCTCCTACGCGCACGGGACGGTGGGTGTCGCGGATCAGTGTGCGCCGAGCAGCAGTGTTCCACTCGAACGGACCGCGACGCATCTGGGTCACTGGCTGGAGCAGGGATACGCGGTCGTGACCACCGACTACGTGGGGCTCGGAACACCCGGTGTTCACCCGTATCTCGACGGTCGTTCCGCTGCACACAGCGTTGTGGACATGGTGCGTGCCGCTCGTGCGGTCGACGACGACCTGTCGAGCGCATGGGTTGCGATGGGGCAGTCGCAGGGCGGGCAGGCGACTATGTTCACCGCTTCGCTTGCCACTGCTTACGCGCCGGAGTTGGACTACCGCGGCGCTGTCGCCACTGGTGTCCCCTCGAACATCGAGAATCTTCTACCGCTCGGTGGTCCGGCTTTCCCGGCGCTTCCGCTCAAGGGTTCGACGGTCTACATCGCGAACGTTCTTGATGGACTGCGTGCTTCGCGGCCGGATATCGACATCGACTCGTATCTGACCCCGCTCGGCAAGACCATCCTCGACGACGTCGAGAACAACATGTGCTACACCGAGGCGCGCACGAAGTACGGCACCGTCACGCTCGGGCAGGTGCTGACGAAGTCGCTGGACAATCCAGTATTCATGGAGGCTGCGCGTGACCTGCTCACTGTGCCGACCGCAGGATACGACCGCCCGTTCTTCATCGGTCAGGGGTTGTCGGACATCGATGTTCCGGCACCGCTGACACTGAAGTTCGCGGCCGACCTTACTGCCAACGGTGTCGACTTTGCATTCCATACCTATCCCACTGATCATCTGGGAACCGTTCCGGCTTCGGTTCCAGACAGTACCCCGTTTGTCGCGGCACTGTTCTCTGGTCAACGGCCCTGCACCGGAAGCCTCTGCTGACCAACATCTTTCAGGCGGCACCAACTCCGCGCAGATAGATGTCGATCGGGATCCGAAGTTGCCGAACGGTTTCGGAGGAGCGGGGATCTCGGCTACGCGCTCCGAGGCAGTAGTCGAAGATCAAGCCCTCCAGAAGGCTCAGAAAATTTGCGGCGGCGACGTCAGGATCGTCAACGCCAACGATGTCGAAGACAGGCCTTGCCTTCTCCCGTGAAAACAGGCTGTCTTCGAGGAGTTGGTGCAATGCCGAATCTCGGGGAGTTTCCAAGAGCAGTGCATATCTCGCGATCAATTCGTGTCTGCGGTGCGAGAGAAGATCATCGAGATACTCGGCCGTCAGGGCAGCAGGATCGCTGGGCCTCTCGCGGAGTTCGTCGAATATCGAACGTGACCGGTGCACGATGTGCAATGCGGTTGCTTCGAGTAGTGCCTCGCGAGTGCGGAAATAGTACGACGTCGAACCGGCAGGAAGTTCCAGGGACTGATCAACCGCCCGATGGGTGAGTGCACGCGGGCCCTGCTCGGCGATGATCGTGACGGCGGATGCCGCGATGAGGGCTCTGCGATCGGGCTTCATGCCGTTCCTTGCTGTCGATGTTGCATGCTGCCGGAGTTGAATGTTGCTGATGGTGCGTCGTGAGGGTCACATTGACTCGATTTGCCTTCGATCACTAGCCTCGACTCTACAGACGTAGAGGAGTCTTATGCTACTGGACGAAGAGCAGTTGGCGGCACGCGAAGCCCTCGACGCACTGCAGGCCCGGATCTCGGGCGGTGAGGTCGGGGGTGGGATCTATCTCTGGGGTAGCGTCGGCCGCGGGAAGACGATGCTCATGGACGAGTTCTACGACGGGCTCCCGGTCGGCAAGCGGCGCATTCACTTTCATCGGTTCTTTGCAGATCTGCACTCTCGGGCGCATGAACTCGGCTCGATGGGCGTGGCACTGGATCACGTCGTCGATGGAATCCGTGTGCTCTGTTTCGACGAGTTCCACCTCGACGACGTCGCCGACGCCATGTTCATGGCAAGGGTTCTCGACACAATCGTCGCGAAAGGCGTGACTGTTGTCGTCACGTCCAATGTTCCGCCGACCGATCTTCTTCCCAATCCGCTTTTTCACGAGCAGTTCGTTCCGTCGATCGAGTTGATGGAGCGGACTCTCGAGGTGATCGAGTTGGGTGGCTCCGTCGACTATCGGACGGCAGGACAGCCAGGTGCCGGGGACTACCGATTTGCGACAGGGGAATTCCTCCTCGGCTCGGGAATTACGCGGCCTTCGGGCGAAAGTGTCGAATTGACGATAGGCACACGCACATTGGAGTGCTCGGCGATTCGAGACGGTGTCGTCTGGTTCGATTTCGAGGTGCTGTGCGCTGGTTCGACCGCGGCTGCCGATTATCTCGCGCTCGCCGCACGCTTCGACGACTGGGTGATCTTCGGAGTGCCGGTGCTCGCCCAGGCGTCGGAATTTGCCCTTCGCCGTTTCGCGAATGTCGTCGATGTTCTCTATGACGTCGATGCGCGGCTGACGATCTACGCCGACGCCTACGTCGAAGAAGTGGCAGGCAGCCTCCGGGACGTGCCGGGGTTGGCGCGCCTCTACAGTCGTCTGTCGCTACTGGCGAGGTCGGCGGCGGGCAGCATCAGTTGAGGAGTAGCGTCAATTCCAGGTGAGGCCGCCGGTCGCGGCGCTGGGCGTGAGCCCGAACATACTGTGGCAGATCCGGTTGAGATGGGCGCTGTCGGTGAAACCGGCCTCGTGTGCACTGGTTGTCAGGGTTGCGCCACTGCTCATCACTTCCATGGCACGTCGTAGCCGCAACCAACGAATGTAGGTCGAAAAGCTCATCTGCAGTTGATCGTTGAAGATTCTTCCCAATCGGCCAGGTGAGATGGAGACCAGCGCGGCGGTGTCCGTCAGCGTTATCGGCCCTGAAAGTCGCTCGTGAAGTAGCGTCAGGGCATGCTCGAGCGCCGGGTGAAGAGCGCGTACGCTCGACGGCTGTCTACTTTCGGACAGTGAATCGATCAGCCTCGCTGCGTATTCCAGATCCGAATCAGCGCCGCGGTCCGTCATCGCTACTGCGGTCTGCCCACGGTCCGACCAGTCGGCCACACCACCGCGGCCCGGCTCCGCTGGCCTGATGCGCAGACCCATCCCGGTGGTGGAGTCAATGTAAATCGCCCGTCCCCGCGCACCCTCGGAGGCGGACAACGCGTGGACCGCCCCGGATGGAATGACCACGGACCGCACGACTTCACTGTGGCCGTCCCCGTCCCCGTCCGTGACCGTGACGTCCCCGTCGTCGATGATCATGATCTGAACAGCGGCGTGCGAATGCATGTGCGCGGATCCCACTGCGCCGGTGAACATGAGAATTCCGGGCTCCATGTGGACGGCGCCGGACCAGGTCATGTCGGAAATCATAGTGACGACCCTGACAGAGCTCGGGGTCCGGTCATCCTCCGGTAGGACCGCACTCGGTTCGAAGATCGTGCGCTGGGCCGATGTGCTGGCGAGGGGTTCACGAGAAGGTGGAATCATGAACAACGCACAAGCACCCGCAGTCCTGTCGGTCCACGCGCTGGGCAAGTCGTACGGCGACGTTCCAGTGCTCCGAGGTGTATCGCTGGAAGTGCGCGCCGGTACTGCTACGGCCATCATGGGTCCTTCAGGGTCGGGCAAGTCGACTCTGCTGCATTGCATGTCAGGAATCGTCAAGCCCGACTCGGGAGCAATCCTGCTGAGCGGCAGGCATATCGAGAACCTCGGTGAGAACGACCGCAGCCGCCTCCGACGCGAGTCGTACGGATTCGTTTTTCAATCGGGCCAACTGTTACCGGAGCTTCCGGCGATCGAGAACGTCGCTTTGCCCTTGGTGCTCAACGGGTTGTCCATCGCCGAAGCCAAGCGGACGGCGCACGGCTTCTTCGCGCCATTGGGACTGGACGGTCTGCAGGACCGTCGCCCGGGTCAGATGTCGGGTGGGCAGTCGCAACGTGTGGCGATTGCGCGAGCGTTGGTGACCAAACCCGCCGTTCTCTTCGCAGACGAGCCGACCGGTGCCCTCGACGCGCAGACGAGTTGGGAAGTGATGAGGGTGTTGCGTGATTCGGCTCAACAGATCGGTTCTGCGTTGGTCGTCGTCACTCACGATGCCGAAGTCGCTCGGTGGTGTGATCGCACGATGATGATGCAGGCCGGTTCGCTCGTCGGGACACAGGTGGCGGCATGAAGGCCACAGCGCGCGTTGCATTGATGACGGTGCGAGGTGAAGGCCGAAAGGCCTTGAGTACCTTCGCGCTCCCAGTGTCCGCATTTGCCGCCTCGACGACGTTGTTGCTGACGGTGCTCGGCGGCTACGGTGCATTTGCGGGCAGATCGAGCGAACCCGAAGCCGAGGCGTACCTAGCGCTCGCAGGGGTTGCTTCGGTGTTGATGATCGTTCCAGCCGTCACTCTCGGCCTGGCGGCGGCCCGCTTGGGCGCGCGCCGTCGCGACGAACGACTTGCCTCGCTGCGACTCATCGGATCCACCCCTCGCCAGATCGTTGCGCTGTGCGCTGCGGAATCGGGTATCCAGGGCTTGGCCGGTGCGTTGATCGGTGTGGTGGGATACCTCCTCGCGTTGCCGCTCGTAGCTCTCTTGAGATTTCAAGGTCGGACATTCGAGTGGAGTGAGCTTTGGGTAGGCGCACTTCCGCTGGTGGGCATCGTATTCGGAATGACCATCCTGGCTGCTTTGACGTCGATGCTCGGGATGCGCCAGGTGTTCGTGAGCCCGTTGGGCGTCACGGCGGGCAATCCCAGCGCCGCACCGAAGATGATCTTCGCGGTGGCTGGGGTGGGGGTTCTTGTGGGGTGGAGTGCATTCGGGGGCTCCGCGGCAAGCATCGCGGCAATCCTGGTGGGCCTTGGTCTCTGCTTCGGCGTTGTTGCGTTGGTCGGTCCGTTCGTCATTTCGCTGCTTGGACGGATCATGCTCAAATGCGCCAAAGACGGTGCTTCGCTGATTGCGGCGCGTCGGGTCTTGGATAATCCGAAGGCTGTGTGGCGCACGGTCAGCGGTGTGACGATGGCCAGCTTTGTTGCCGCAGGCACATCTCTCCTCGCCGCGATCGGCAACGGGGAAGGGCAGGATTTGCAGCCAGGGCAGGAGTTCCTGTTCGCGGACATGAGAACCGGGGTGTTGTTCACTCTCGGAGCAACATTCACGTTGGCGGCAATCTCGTCTGCGCTCACCCAGGTATCCGGGATCCTCGACAACCGTGAGCTGTATCGGAGTCTGACTCTGGCCGGTACACCTGTCGAGGTGATGGACAGCGCCCGCATGCGGCACGTTCGCACTCCCGTGGTGGTGATGGCACTGGCCGGTGCCGGCGCTGCACTGCTGTTCCTCTTCCCACTGGCAGGGGCAGCCGTATTGACCACTCCGATGGCGCTGGTTCAGTTGGGCGTCACCCTGGCTGTGGGGATCGCGTTGGTGTTGGCCAGTGCGTTTGCAGCCAAGCCCGTCATGCGACGGGTACTCGCGGGCTGAATCTCCGCCCCTCGTCCGTCAGTTCTGTCTCCGGAACGGTTCGGCCAACTGGCCGAGGTAGTCGTCCGGGTAGTCGGGCTTGGCCGCCATTCCGAGATCGTCACTGCTGAAGCGCTTTTCCGGATCGAAAGAATAAGTGCGGAACAGGTGATCCCAGATCAGAGTGAACAAACCGAAATTGACGTCACCGATTCCCGCCCACTTCAGGTGATGGAATCGGTGGCCGGCGTTGAGGGCGAGTATCGGACGCAGGGGGCCGATGCGGTAGTCGGCATTCGAATGCTGAAGCAGGAGTTGGACAGCGACACAAACCGCGAGCGCCGAGGCAACTGGAACGGGCATCCCGAGGAGGATCAGTGGCAGGACGCCACCGGCGGTTTCGAAAGTCTGATGCACGGGGTGCTTCATCAGTCCGTTCATACCGTAGAACCGTTCGAGGCTGTGATGAACCGCGTGGAAACGCCACAACCATCCAACCTTGTGGCTGATCAAATGCACCACGGTGATGCCGAAATCGGCAACCAACACTGCGAAGACGACCTGAAGGACAAACGGAAGACCGCTCGGCCACAGCCCGTCGAACGGAATCACCGCGGCCATCAACGGGATTACCGCGACGCTGACCAAGATGAGGGATTCGTTGACAAACGCATGGACAGCGTCGCGAAACCTGTCCGGTCCGGGGGCATTCCACGAAGATTCGTAGGGAAGCGCCCGTTCGGCCGCGAAAGAGCAGACCACTGCGAAGAGAATCAATGCCACCAGTGGCCATTTCGGCGCGCCGGATGCCGCCAGCGCGATTGCGGCTCCGTTGATTCCCAAGAGCATGAACGGGACGTACCCGTATCTGACGATGAGGGTGAGCATGTATTCGATGGTGCACGGCGCGGGTGGTCCTCGCCTTGTACGAATCGGTCGACTTTCAGTCAGCCGAACAAGCGGTGTCGCGTTACTTCGTCAGCACGGTGGCGAGTGCAGCGCTCAGATACGGAGTGATGTTCTCGACGACCCGTGTCACGATCGCAGTGGCGACGTCAGCCGGTTGCAGTGGCACCGACGGTGTCTGCGGCAGCGCCGGGGGAGCAGGCGGAGCGGGCTCGGACATCATCGGCGTGTAGGTGTTGTGCTTCGTGAAGTAGCCGAAGACCGAATCCACGAACACCTCGGGCGCATCACGCGGCTTGGGCATGTTGCAGATGCCGTCACCCTCGATGCAGACTTCCTGCACTGCGATGTCTCCGAATCCGCCGCGTGCTCCGGACATCGTCGCTCCCGGAACGACATTGGGCACTACGGTTTCGATGCCCCCGGCCGAGTTGCGAGGGTCGGCGTAGAGGACGCCTTCGACTTGCGATTGGGGAATGGATCCGTCACGTGCGATGTCACCGAGCACGTCGCCGGCAATACGCGCTCCCTGTGAGTATCCGGTGACGACGATCTCGCTGCCCGGGCACTGAGCGTGGAAAGCGTTGACTTCAGTGCGAAGCGTCTGGGCGCCGGCGGCAACGCTCTGGTCGTACGTCTGTTCGCCGAGCGGCCAGAAGCTGGCGGGGTAGGTCACCGGCTTGGAGGCGTAACCCTGGGCCACGTAGCGGTCGGTGACGGGTTGCGTCGTTTGTCCCGTCGGATCCCACGTTCCGCCGACCGCGAATACCGCACCGGCCGGGCACGACCCACCGTCATTCGGGTCCGCTCCGGCAGGTACCGACATCACAAGAGTCACCCCCGCTGTGACTGCAACCGTGCATGCCACTGACATCGCGTATTTCCTCATCGGGCCTGTCCCCATCTATCTACGTTCTCGTTCACTGGCGAGACAACCCGCGGTCCGACGCGTTTCGTTCGGTACTGAAGAGAATGGTGATGGGGCGATAAGTCCTGGAGGTAATCCGTGCGTAAACAGGAAGTTGCCGACCGGCGCTGTTTACTACCAGCGTGTGTGGGGCGTCACGGCGTCGGTACCTGCGGCGGGTGATCCGGCTCGAGGAGGGTTCCGATCTCCTTCCCCATCGACACGGCGTTGTTGAGGTCCGCGTTGGTTGTCGGCCCGAGTGTGGCGTAGACGACGATCGTCGTCTTCGAGTCGGGGTAGTAGAGCGCGAGACCGTTGTAACCGCCGTACGACGGGTTCATCACCAGCCAGCCGTCGAGGTGCCCGGTCCCGAAGGAAAAGAACTTGTCCACCGTCATACTTCCCAAGCCCGCAGTCGTCGGCGCCATCTGCTGCTCGAAAGCCTTGTCGGAGAGTAACTCTCCCGTTCCCAGCGCGCGCACCCACTTTCCGACGTCGGCGACAGGCGCGTTCATGTTTCCGCTGTGCAGGAACGCCGTCGGATTCCAGAAAGTGGAGTCTTCGAATACTCCACGTTCATTGGTGTAACCGTGCAGGATCGGTTCGTCCATCTGCGACGTGAGTACAACGCTGCTGTGATCCATCCCGAGTGGATCGAAGACGCGCTGCTGAAGTAGTTCGCCCAGCGGTTTTCCAGTCGCTTTCTCCATGACGTCGCCGAGCAGCGTCAGGTCGCTGTGCGCGTACGCCCAACTGGTGCCGGGTTCGAACAACGGCGGGCGGGAGTTGGCAAGATCCAGGATCTCTCGAGAGGTCCAGCCCTTCATCGGGTTGTCCGTGAAGAGTTTGAGGAACTGTGGATCGGTCACGTAGTCGGAGATGCCCGACGTGCTGTTGGCCAGCATTCGCGGAGTGATGGTGTCTGCGCGCGGAAAGTTCGGTTCCCACTTCGCGATCGGTTGATCGAGGGGAAGCGTTCCCTCTTCGTCGAGTTGCAGCAGGACTGTCGAGAGCATCGGTTCCATCGGTTGGCCGACGCGCAACTGCATGTCGGTTGTCGCCGGAACTCCGACAGGGGACTCTCCGACGGCGCCGAGAGCAACTTCGTCGTCGCCTCGCCACACCCCGAACACAGCGGCACTGAGGCCCAAGTCGGCCACTTGGCGGCGGACGATGTCCGTGATCTCGGTGGATTCTCGACTGCTCGAGGTGCTGGGAGAGGCGCTGCCCGTGTTTGTTGCGGAGTCATCGTCGGAACTGCACGCAGCGGTTGCAATGGCAACGGTCAAGGCGATCGACAGAGCAGACAGCCGCACCCGAGCGCGGTGGTGGGAGGAAGTCATGCCTGCGATCCCTTCGATGTGGAAATCGAGCAACCGACGCCGAGCAATGTCCCAATTGGCCGAATTTACCGCAGTTGGAAGGAGGAGGGGTCAGATCGACCGTATAGGCGCAACTGCTGTTCCAGTGCAGTCCTCATTCGGGTGCCGCGTCCGGTTCCTCTCGCAGGTCCTGCGCTTGCTGAAGCTCGGCGTTGATGCGACGGGCTTCGGTGAGTTGGTCTTCGAGGATGATGATGCGGCAAGCAGCGTCGAGCGCCGTGCCGTTGGCTACGAGTTCGTGCGCGCGGGCTGCGATGCGCAGCTGGTAGCGGGAGTAGCGGCGATGTCCGCCCTCAGAGCGTTGTGGGGTAAGCAGTTTCGCGGCATCGAGGCTACGAAGGAAAGCTTGCCTGACACCGAGGATCTCGGCCGCATGTCCCATGCTGTACGCAGGATAGTTCTCGTCGTCGAATCTGCCGGAGGGGTCCCCCGGTGGTGTATCTGCCGGAATGGCTCGCTTCTTTCGCTGAACGGACGGGGCCCCCGGCGCGAGGAGCGCCGGGGGCCGGATGGGGTTGAACTTACTTACATAACTGCATTCTTTCGAACTTCCGGACTCGCACAAGACATCCGGTAGCCGCTTTGAAGGGGGGTGCCGGGTCCGACTACACACTCACACACGAATTCGGCCCCGACACGTCCCTGCCCTGCGGTACTGCTTGCGGGTAGTTCATCTCTCCCGCATCTCTTGACTCGTTCCTTGCTACGAGAAAAAAGATACAACAGCCTCGCGAGAATGTCTACCCTGACCGCTGTAGATATTTTGTTGCGAACATTCTAGGTGTTGATATTCAGGAACGGCCTGGTCACCGGGGGTGAGAGCGCTCAATGTGAGTCATAGGAGATGGATCTGGGACAATGCTCCGATGCGAAATACCCCGAAGTCCGAGTCGTTGTTGCGCGCCCGCGCGGAGAGGGAAGAGCGCACCGGCTCCTCCGAGCATCCAGCTGATGGCGCGCCGAACCCCGGAGAGGACTCGTCGTCGTCCGAGCCGGGGGCACGCAGCGACAGCGCCACGATTCGGTCGGCTCGGTCCGAGCTCTCAACTCACGCCAGGGCAGTGGAAAGTATGCACGAGGCGATCCATCCTGATCGCGATTGAGGCAGCTGCCTCGTCGGGATGCGGGGGACTCCTTCATCCCGCTCACTGCAACGCACGACGGCCGCCGCACTCCCGAAAGTAAGGGGAGTGGCGACGACCGTCGAGTTGTCAGAGTGTGCGCTCAGTACTTGAACCTCAAGGCAGCAACTGGTCCAGGAAGGTGTTGCTGAAGACCTTGTGCGGATCCAACGCGTTGAATGCGGCGTTGGCGGTGTCCCAGTTGTCGCTCGATGGGACGCCGTCGCGGTAGGTCTGGGGGAGGCCCTGGGTGATGATCGGGGTGTCGGTGTACGGCTTGTCGGGGCCGAACGCCCAGCCCTTGGACCACTCGGGGCGGAAGGTGGCGTCGTTGTTGTTGTAGTGATTACGCATCCACTGTTCCATTTCGCGGTAGAACGCGAACATGCCGGGGGTGCCGGGGACGCCGAGGACGTTGAGCCAGATGGCGGTGTCCCATTCCGGATGGTCGGGCCGAGGGCGCATGGCCGAGATGGTGGGGGCGCCTGCCGAGTCGACCTCGACATCCGACGGTTGATCGAGGCCGCAGCAACGGATTTCGACGGGGCCGTTGAGGGGGAACTGTCCGATAGAGCGGTAGTACTCCATGCGACCGTTGAACCACTGGGTGAAGTCGTGGATGACCTGGCCGATGTTGGCGCGCGAGGTGATGACGGCTCCGCCGCCCTCGGTCAGACGAAGGGTGGTGGCCCGGATGTAGAACTGGACGTCCTTGGACCATCCCCACAGGTCGTTGGAGAACGTCGCGGCGAGTCCGGCAACGGTGGTGGCGTACATGATCTGCCCGAATGCCGGTGCGATGCCCGGGTTTCCGGAGTTGATCTGGCCGATCATGTCGGTGACCGGCTCCGGGAGGTTGTCGGAGAAGATGTAGTTGTACGGTCCGGTCACCTCACGCGAGAACGGCGGCTTGGTGGGGGCAAGTGACCACACCTTCATCCACGGGCGTTCGGTGAAGGGGTACCAGATTGCTTCTGCGCGACCGTTTTCGCGGACGAACTTCTCGAAGGTGCGTCCGGACGCTCCGCGGGCGCCGAAGAGTTCCTGCCAACCGATGTCGGTGTGGCTGACGCAGCGCATGCGGTAATTGGGGGCGGCCTGCAAGGTGACGGAGGTGAGGAAGGTGCGTCCGAGGTGAGTCAGCAGCGGCTTGATCGCCGCGTCGCTACGTGCATACGTCTTCAGCGCGTACTCGCTGCCGTTCCAGACCACTGCGGTCAGGGACGTGACGAGGTTGGAGAGTGAGCCGAAAGTCTGTCCGGGAACGTGTGCTTCGCCTTCGGCGGGGAGCGCTGCGCCGTGAGCGTCGACGGCGAGGCAGCCGGCAATGGTCAACACACCCGGCGCCGGCAGGTTCGCGAACCCGAGGCCCTGTGCCTGCAGTGCGGTCGTGATGGCGTCGAGGGTCGCGCCGGGTCCTGCGGTGACGGTGGCTGGGCTGCCACCGGCGTTGACGGAGACTCCGGTGAGGTGGACCGTGGTGTCGGCGAGGATGACCTTGTCGACCGGCGCACCGTTGACGATGGTCAGCGGCGTCCAGCCGTGCATGGCACCGCGGGGACGAATGGTGTAGCCGTTGGCATGGCCCCAGTTCGCGAGGCGGACTACGTCTTCGGGCGTCTTGGGCGAACAGGTCCAGATCGCGTCGAGCATGATCTCCTTGGACCAGTTCTGATATGCCTGCTGGTACAGCGCGATGCCTTCGGGGAAGGCAGGCGGCGGCGTGAGGGTGGAGACAGGACCACCCGCGGAGCCGGAAGAGCCGGCGGGGACGGCGTAGGCCGGCGTCCAGCCGGCGAATGCGGTCGCTGCCACGGCGCCGGCTCCAGCGGCCATGAAACCTCGTCGGGACAGTCGGAACTTTTCGTCTTGTGCCGTCATCTTCGGGCTACTCCATCGGGTTCGAGAACTACGGTGAGTTCTAACAGGTGGGTATCAGACAGGTTGGTATCAGACAAGAGTGAGAACTACGTCAGCCAGGGCAGGAGCTTCGCGCTCCAGTACAGAAGCTGAGATCAGGAGTCGCCCATTGTCTTTCCAGATCTGGATACTCAAGTTCTCGCCGGGAAATACGACCCCGGCAAAGCGGGCCCGAAATCCGGCTACCCGACTGCTGTCGCCGTCGAGCATGGTATCCACTGCGGTCTTGCAGACCATTCCGTAAGTACACAGTCCATGCAGGATAGGCGCTGGAAAGCCTGCCGCGGAGGCGAATTGCGGATCCGAGTGCAACGGATTCCGATCACCACACATCCGGTACAGCAAAGCCTGCTGTGGAAGCACAGGCGTCACCACTGTCTCATCTGCTTCGCGATCCGGAAGCGTAATCGACTCCGACGGACCACGTTCACCCCCGAAACCACCCTCGCCGCGGGCGAAAATGGACGAGCGAGCTGTCCACAGCGGGTTGCCCTCGGCGTCAACCGTGACGGATTCCTGCACGATCACCGCGGCCTTGCCCTTGTCCCAGACCTCGGCGATTCGAGTTGTAGTGCGGCCACTTCCACTTGCCGGGATCGGCTGATGGACAGTCACTTCCTGGCTCCCGTGGACTACCTTCGCCAGATCGATTTCGACGCCGGGGAACGACACCTTCGGTGCTTCGGTGGCGTGGAAGTTGGCGGCGACGGTGGCAAAGGTGGGTAGTACCTGAGGCTTTTCGTCGTCGAGGTATCGAAGCTCGTTCGGATCAAGCGGACGAGCACCTGCCCCCAGTGCCAAGTGGTAGTGCTGCACGTCCGACGGGGTCCACGAGAACTCTTGTGGCGCAAGCTCGGCGCCGAGTGCGATCTTCGGATCAATTGGCATGGTCGACCGCCGTCTTTTCAGCTGCAGGTGCTTCGGTTGTCTCGGCCTTCTTCGCACGCTCGACGATGTCGAGTACGGCCAAGTAGCCGAAAGTCATTGCGGGACCGATGGTCGCGCCTGGTCCGGCGTAGGTGTGGCCCATGACCGGAGCGCTCGCGTTGCCAGCCGCGTAGAGGCCGTCGATGACGCTTCCGTCTTCGCGTAATGCTCGGCCGTTGACGTCGGTGCAGATTCCGCCCTTGGTGCCGAGGTCACCCGGAACCATCTTGATGGCGTAGAACGGAGCCTTGCTGATTTCGGCGAGGCTGGGGTTCTTCAGTCGGGGATCGCCGTAGTACGCGTCGTAACCACTGTCACCGCGTCCGAAGTCCTCGTCCTTGCCGTTGCGCGCGAAGCCGTTGAACCGATCGACGGTTTCGGTCAGCGATGCGACGGGAAGCCCTGTCTTCTCTGCCAATTCGGCGATGGTTCCCGCCTTGACCACGATGCCGGCCTTGAGCCAGCGGCCGGGGAAGGGGGAGCGGGGAGTGATACCGGCAAACGTGTAGCGGTTGCGGTAGCGCTGATCGAGAATCATCCACGTCGGGATGTTCTCGCCGGGGCCCTCGCCCTGACCGTACTCACCGCCGTACATCGCATGGGTTGCCTCGACGTACGGAGCCGCCTCGTTGCCGAAGCGCTTGCCCGACATGTTGACCATCATGCAGCCCGGGAGGGTGCGCTCGGAGAGAGCGAACCACGGTCCGCCGGTCAGCGGAATGGACGGGCCCCACCAGGCGTCGTCCATGAAATCGACTGCAGCGCCCACTTCTTGGCCTGCGCGGATACCGTCGCCGGTGTTTGCCTTCGCGCCGACGGTCCATTCGGTGCCGATAGGTGCGCGCTGGTACTTCTCACGCATTTCCTTGTTGTGCTCGAATCCGCCGGATCCCAACACGACTCCGTGGCGAGCGCGGATGACCTGATCCTCGCCGTCGACGATGACGTTGACGCCGCGAACTGCGCCGTCTTCGGTGTACAGGGAGGTCAGCGGGGTGTTCAGCAGGATGGGTACTCCGGCGGACTGAAGTCCGAGTCGAATACCGGCGACCAGTGCCTGGCCGCGAACCAGCAGATCCTTCTTGGTGGCCTTCGCTGCGAGGAATCGCATGCCGACCTTCATGGCGCGCAGGGGTCCGCGAGGATTGCGCATCAGCAGGTTGAGCCACTTGTAGTCGGCCTGGGTGATGACGAAGTTCTTGGGGGCCTTGACGTAGTCGGGCTCGAGGTTCTTGCGGTCGGCGCCCAACTTGTTGCCGTCGAACGGGGTGGGCTCGACACTGCGGCCACCGAGGCGTCCGCCGGGTGCTTCCGGGTAGTAGTCGGAGTAGCCGGGAACCCACTGCAGCTCGAGCGGGCTGTTCTTCAACACGAACGAGAGCATCTCGGGACCGCGCTCGAGATAGGTGTCGATGCGTTCGGGAGCGACAACGTCGCCGATGATGCTGTGCAGGTAGGAACGTGCGGCCTCCGGTGTATCGGTGACACCGTCCGCTTGAAGTGCCTCGTTGTTGGGGATCCAGACCCCACCACCGGAACGGGCGGTCGATCCGCCGTAGTGGGCGGCTTTCTCCACGATGACCACACTCAAGCCCTGGTGGGCTGCGGTCAAGGCCGCTGTCATACCTGCGGCACCACTGCCGACGACGACGATGTCGTATTCCTGCTTGCTCATGTAGAACACGTTATAGAATGATGGGGGTGTCAGTCCATGCTTTCTGCCAGGAAGTATTTCCGGACGTTGTCATTGATAACGAAACACGTTGCAGTGAGATTGAGGATGGTGCGGTGTGACCTGGGATACTTCGGTTGACGTCCTTGTGGTCGGGTTCGGTGTGGCGGGCGCCAGTGCGGCGCTCGAAGCTGTAGCGGCCGGTTCGTCGGTTTTGGCAATCGACCGAGCACTCGGTGGTGGTGCCAGCACGATTTCCGGAGGAATCTACTACGCCGGCGGCGGCACCGTGATTCAAAAGGAAGCCGGTGTCGAGGACAGTCCCGAAGCCATGCTCGCCTACCTGAACCGCGAGGTCGGTGACGCGGTGACGCCGCAGACTCTGCGCCGGTTCGTCGACGAGAGCCCGGCGTCGATCGACTGGCTGCGCAATCACGGCGTGCCGTTCGAGGCCTCACTCTGTCCGTACAAGACGTCGTACCCGAGCAACAAGCACTACCTCTACTTCTCGGGTAGCGAATCGGCCGGCGGGTTCCGTGACATCGCAAAACCTGCTCCGCGTGGTCATCGCGCCAAGGGGCGTGGCACGTCGGGAAAGATGCTGTACGGCCCGCTCGCGAAGTCCGCGGAGGCGAAGGGCGTCCAGTTGCTCGGCCAGACGCGAGCGGACCGGCTGATCATCGAGGACGGCCGGGTGATCGGCGTCGAAGCACTGACGCTGCGTGACGCACCTGCCGGAGTTCGTCGCCGTCACGCGACGCTCGGGTCCCTGTCCTCCAAGCCCGGCGTCTACGCACCGCAGTTGCGCACGATTCTCGACGCACTCATCGCGAAGATCGAGAAGAAGCACGCCAAGCGGATTCGCATCCAGGCACGCGGCGGCGTGATCCTGAGCGCCGGCGGCTTCGTGTCCAATCGCGAGATGATGCGCACCCATGCCCCCGCCTACAAGGGCGGTATCCCGCTCGGCACCTCCGGGGACGACGGCAAAGGCATCAACCTTGGCGTCGAAGCCGGGGGAGCCACCGACAAGCTCGGCAATGTGTCCGCCTGGCGATTCATCGTCCCGCCGAGTGCTTTTCTCGGTTCCATTTTGGTGGGTGAATCCGGTGCGCGAATCGTCGACGAGTCCCGTTACGGTGCCGCTCTCGGTCAGGCGATGGCGGAGAAGAGCAGCGGAATCGGTTGGCTGCTGGCAGATTCCGAACTCGTTCGCGAAGCGAAATCGCAGATAAGTGACCAGTCGATGTGGTTCCAGCGGGTACAGACCACCGGAATGATGCGTACTGCAGTGCGTGGCAACACCATTGCCGAGGTCGCCCGCAAAGCGGGGATAGACGTCGCCGGCCTTCAAGCCACCGTCGACGCGCACAACTCCGCTGCCGCTGCCGGACAACCTGATCCGATGGGCAAACCGTCGGACTTCGTCAGGCCGATACTGTCTGCGCCGTTCACGATGTACGACGTCTCGATCAAGCCCAACATGATGAATCCGTGCCCGATGCTCACGCTCGGTGGATTGGTGGTCGACGAATCGTCCGGCATGGTGAAAAACGAGGCCGGGGAGGGTATCCCTGGTCTGTACGCCGCCGGCCGTACCGCGGTCGGTATCTGTTCCAACTCGTATGTGAGCGGCTTGTCGCTCGCCGACTGCGTATTCTCCGGACGACGAGCCGGTCAGCACGCAGCCGCATTCTCCACAGTCGGAAAGGCCTGAACGATGCTCTCGACGCAGATCCGCGGCGAACTTGCCGACCATCTTGATTCGGCGGAACGGGATCGCGCTCCGATCAGCCCGCTGATCGCCACGTATCCGGACATCGACGTCGTCGACGCCTACGAGATCCAGCTCATCAACATCAGGCGTCGTGTTGCCGGTGGCGCAAAGGTGGTCGGACACAAGGTCGGACTCTCGTCACTGGCGATGCAGCAGATGATGGGCGTCGACGAGCCAGATTACGGTCACCTGCTCGCCGAGATGGAAGAGTTCGAGAACCGTCCGGTCGACACGTCGCGCTTCTGCTTCCCGCGCGTCGAGGTGGAGGTCGCCTTCATTCTGGGAGCAGATCTGCCGGGCGCCGGGTGCACCGAACAAGACGTCATCGACGCCACTGTCGCCTATGCGCCGTCCATCGAGTTGATCGACAGCCGGATCAAGGACTGGAAGATCGGCCTCTCAGACACCATCGCGGACAACGCGTCCTCCGCCGGGTTCATCCTCGGCAAGGAACGAGTTCGCCCGTCGGACATCGACATCAAGGCCATCGACGCGGTGCTGACCTGCAACGGCGAGCGGATTGCGGAGGGGCGCAGCGATGCGGTTCTCGGTAACCCGGTCACCGCTGTCGCGTGGTTGGCGCAGAAGGTCGACACGTTCGGAGTTCGGCTCAAGGCCGGCGACATCGTTCTGCCGGGTTCGTGCACGCGAGCGATCGACGCTCATCCAGGCGACAACTTCCGAGCCGAGTTCAGCGGCCTCGGTTCCGTCTCTCTTCAGTTCACGTAGGAGTAGTCATGACCAAGGCAAGTGTGGCGATCGTCGGATCGGGAAACATCAGTACCGATCTGTTGTACAAACTGCAGCGTTCCGAGTGGCTCGAACCGCGATGGATGATCGGAATCGATCCCGAGAGTGAAGGATTGGCGCGCGCCCGCAAGATGGGACTCGAGACCTCCGCCGAGGGCGTCGACTGGTTGCTCAGCCAGGCGGAGAAACCGGACCTGGTCTTCGAGGCGACGTCGGCATACGTGCACCGCGAGGCAGCACCACGCTACGAGGCCGCCGGTATCCGTGCCATCGACCTGACGCCGGCCGCGGTCGGCCCGGCTGTGGTTCCGCCCGCGAACCTGCGTGAGCACCTGGACGCACCCAACGTCAACATGATCACCTGCGGTGGGCAGGCAACCATTCCGATCGTCTACGCGGTATCACGTGTCGTCGACGTGGCGTACGCCGAGATCGTCGCCTCCGTTGCATCATTGTCCGCCGGCCCGGGAACTCGCGCGAACATCGATGAGTTCACCAAGACCACCAGCCGCGGTATCGAGACCATCGGCGGCGCACAGCGCGGCAAGGCGATCATCATCCTCAACCCCGCGGACCCGCCGATGATCATGCGCGACACAATCTTCTGCGCTATCCCCGAAGACGCCGACCAGGCCGCGATCACCGACTCCATTCACCGCGTCGTCAAGGACATCCAGCAGTACGTGCCCGGCTACCGGTTGCTCAACGAACCGCAGTTCGACAAACCGAGCGTCGTTTCCGGTGGCTATGCAACGGTCACCACGTTCGTCGAGGTCGAAGGCGCAGGCGATTTCCTGCCGCCGTACGCGGGCAACCTCGACATCATGACGGCAGCAGCCACCAAGGTGGGCGAGGAAATCGCCCAGAAGCTTCTGAGTGTGAAGGCATGAGCGACATGATTCATTTCGATTCGAGCTGGGACATCCGCGTCACCGACACATCGCTGCGCGACGGCTCCCACCACAAGCGTCATCAGTTCACCGTCGACGAAGTACGAGCCATCGTCGGTGCCCTCGACGGAGCCGGAGTGCCGGTCATCGAGGTCACTCACGGCGACGGCCTCGGCGGGTCCTCCTTCAATTACGGCTTCTCGAAGACTCCCGAGCAGGAACTGATCAAAGCTGCAGTCGAGACGGCGACCAACGCGAAGATCGCCTTCCTGATGCTGCCCGGATTGGGCATCAAGGACGACATCGTCATCGCACAGGACAACGGTGCGTCCATCTGCCGCATCGCAACTCACTGCACCGAGGCAGACGTATCCATCCAGCACTTCGGCCTCGCGCGTGAGCGTGGACTCGAAACAGTCGGATTCCTCATGATGGCTCACTCGATTCCGCCGGAGAAGCTGGCCAAGCAGGCTCGCATCATGGCCGACGCGGGTTGCCAGTGTGTGTACGTCGTCGACTCGGCCGGCGCGCTGGTACTCGAGCAGGTATCCGATCGCGTCGAGGCGCTGGTTCAGGAACTCGGCAACGACGCTCAGGTCGGCTTCCACGGCCACGAGAACCTGGGCCTGGGCGTCGCCAATTCCATTGCGGCAGTTCGTGCGGGAGCCAAGCAGATCGACGGTAGTACCCGTCGGTTCGGTGCCGGCGCCGGCAACGCCCCGGTCGAGGCCTTCGTCGGTGTCTGCGACAAGATCGGCGTCAAGACCGGTATCGACTTCTTCGCCATCGCCGATGCAGCCGAAGATGTTGTGCGCCCGGCAATGCCGCAGGAATGCCTGCTCGATCGTCAAGCGCTGATGATGGGCTACGCCGGCGTGTACTCGAGCTTCCTCAAGCATGCCGAGCGTCAGGCCGAGCGGTACGGAGTGTCGTCCGCGGAACTGTTGGTGCGCGCAGGCAAGCGCAAGTTGGTCGGCGGACAGGAAGATCAGTTGATCGACATTGCGCTGGAACTCCAGCGCGAAGCAGCGGCTTCCTAGCCCATGGCAGACGTACTGGCCGGAAAAGTGGCCTTGGTGACCGGCGCGTCCTCAGGGTTGGGGCGCGCCGTCACCGAGATTCTCCACCGCAGGGGCGCACAGGTTTTCGGTATCGCCCGCGACAAGGAAAAGCTGCGACAGTCGATGGTCGAGGTGGTTGGCGCGGATGGAGAGCGTCGTTTCGCGGCGACGGACGTCTCGGATTCCGCTCAGTGTGATGCGGCCGTGCAGGCGTGCGTCGACGAACTCGGTGGTATCGACATCCTCGTCAACGTGGCGGGATCGCACTCGCTTCGTCATACGGCGGATATTGCGGATTCCGAATGGGCACATGACCTTGCGGTCAATCTGAACGGACCGTTCTTCCTTTCCCGAGCAGCACTGCCGCACTTGCTGGAACGGGGCGGCAACATCGTCAACGTCTCCTCGATCGCGGGGCTGGAAGGGCAGGCGTACTCGGCTGGATACTGTGCTGCCAAGCACGGACTCATCGGACTGACCCGAGCGATGGCGATGGAGTTCACCGGAAAGTCTCTGCGTGTCAACGCAATCTGCCCCGGCGGCATGATGACTCCTCAAGTTACCGGATTCACCTTCCCCGACGGAGTCGACTTCGACCTCGTCATGAAGGTTGCCTCGCCGCGTGGCTTGATGGAAGCCGAGGACGTTGCGAAGATGGTGGCTTTCGTTGCCTCCGACGACGCCTCGGCGATACACGGGGCCGTCTACTCGGTGGACAACGGAAAAATGGCATGACCCCGTTGGTCTCGGGACCGATCTTCCAGATCTGCTGGGTGGTCGAGGAGATCGAGGCCGCCGAACAGGAGTTCACTCGGCAGTGGGGAGTGGAGCGATGGCTACGTATGCCAGACATCGCCTTTGGTCCCGAGACCACAACGTATCGAGGTGAGCCCGCGGACTATGTCGTTCACGTGTCGATCGGATATGCGGGCAGCCAACAGCTCGAGTTGATCCAACCAGTGTCCGGACGCAACCTGTACACGGAGTTCCTGGAGACTCACGGCGTCGGAGTTCATCACATGGCCTGGGTTCCAGGCGATTACGAGGCGACGTTGCTCGAGGCCGAGCGTCGCGGAATGTCGGTGGTGCAACAAGGTCGGGTAGAGGGCGCCGGCATGGAGTTCTCCTACCTCGATGCCGGGCCGTTGGGTGGATACGTCGAGTTGATGAAGCTCTCGCCCGAGATTCGGTTGATGTTCGCTTCGCTCATTCCTGATTGACGGCAAACACTTTTGTGAAGTAATCGGAAACGTTCTCCGGGTGACCACGGAATCCGAGGTAGCCGTCGGGGCGAATGACCAGCGCCGCCGTACCTTCGACCCCATACGCGGCGCACAGTTGCGAGGCGTTGTCCTCGATGATCGGCACCAGCGAGTCGACGGTCACGGTTCCCGGTGGCACTATCGCGTAGACGTCCAGCAAGCCGTGCGCTGATCGAATTGCGGCGTCGGCGACCTTCTCCAAGCTGTTGATGCTCTCCGCGGATCCGTCCGAAGTCAGCAGTAACGTGTGGTCGACTCCGGACAGCAAGTCGAACAACCGAATTGGATACTGCACACCGTCTCGGCGCATTCCGCGTGCATCGGGTGCACGCTCGCCCGGTTGAACGTGTGGACTCGAAGAATTACGCCCGGTGTTCAGCGGACTCTCCGAGTAGTCGATCAACAATTGAGCCTGGCGCCGCATTGCCGTGTCGATCGAAGACTCTCCCGAACCGATTCCTTCTCGAGCATTTCGGACGGTCATCCCGACGACTTCTTCACCGACCGGCCGTCTTTCGGCGTCGTAGGTCTCGAGAAGATCTGCTGTTGCAACGCCTTTGACGGCGAGCGCTACCTTCCATGCGAGGTTGTGGGCGTCCTGGATGCCGGTGTTCATGCCCTGCGCTCCAGTCGGGGGATGGATGTGCGCGGCGTCGCCGGCGACAAAAACCCGTCCGCGACCGTAAGCGTCGACGATGCGGTGGCTGATGCGGAAGACCGAGGACCATCGCAGCATCGAGGCGGTTGTCGGTTCTGGGGACAGTCTGTCGAGCACAGCCTGGATGTGATGGAGTTCAGGTGTCTTTCCGGTTGAAAAACCGTGTTGTACAGCGGCTTTGTTCGACGATTCGTCCGGCATCAACTCGTCCGGAACGAGCATCGACATGCGGTACCGCTTGTGTCCGGGAAGTGGGATGCAGACGAGTAGATCGTCGGTGGTTCCGTCGTCGCTGGTGTGGTTGGCGCGGACGGAGTAGCCGCTGGGGATCGACCAGTCGACTTCGACGTCGCCGAGCATGTAGCTCTCGGCAAACGCGCCGCCCTCGAAGCTCAGGCCCAGCCCTTTGCGGACCACGCTGTGCGCGCCGTCGGAACCCACCAGGTACCGGGCTGTCACAGTGCTGCCGTCGCTGAGGGTGCAGGTGACGGCGTCGTCGGACTGTTCGAATGCAGTGAGGCCGACTCCGCGTTCGACGGTTGTTCCCAACTCGGTGAGGCGCTCGGTGAGGATGCGCTCCGTCGAGTACTGAGGCAGACAGAGAAACCAGTAAGGAACGTCCTCGGGGAGGGTGAGGTCGACGCGGCCGACCTCGACGCCGTTCGTGTACATGATCTGACCGCGCATCAATGTCGAGGCGTCGAGTGCCTGGCGGAGCACCCCCATGTTCTCGAAGAGTTCGAGAGTGCGTGGCTGAATCCCGACGGCTTTCGCGTATTGCCGCGGTTCGTCGAGCGGGTCGACTATTCGACAGGAGATACCGCGTCTGCGCAGCTCGATCGCGGTGGTCAAGCCGATCGGGCCGGCGCCCGCTACCAATACGTCGGTATCCATGAGGACCCACTCACGTCGGGGACAGTCGGTCATTTCAGTATGGGTACGCGAACTTTTGTTTTGGGGAAATTCGCGCAGATCGGGCATCGAGAGGTTGTGTCTCGCGCCGACTGTCCGTCCGCGCACCGACTGTTTTGCGCTATTGCTCGTCTTCGAAGCCGAGCGCGATTCTCCTGCACAGAAGCGTGAGCTCGACCTCGTCGACGCGTGGCGCGTCGTCCCATGAATCGACGTCGTTCCAACTCACTGAACTCGGAGCGCCGAAAGGCCTGACGAAAACGTGCTGATGAAAGTGGGGGACGCTTAGCCCAGCGATCGCGGAGAACACGAATTCCGGAGTCAATTCCGAGTCGAGGGCACGTGAGACGCACCAGACCGCGTGTGCGATGGCGAGTGCTTCAGGTTCGGATAGTGAAGGCAACCCGGACACGTGTCGACGGGTCTCGACGAACACATATCCAGGAACCGAACGTCCGTGTGGTGGAGGGGGCCGATGGGAGACAACGACGAAGTCGTCCTCGAATATTCGAGGGCTGACGAGCGGGCCTGTTCCTCGGTGTTTGGCGCATATTGCGCACGTTGACGTCCCCATTCCACTTTTGTAGCGAGTGTGGCGCGGTGGCGGAAGATTTGCGATCAGCCCGAACGGAGGGTTCATCTAGATGTACAAATTGACATGTTTGTAAAAGTTTTACCTTGAAAATCGTTGACAAAACGCCATCATTTGTCCACTCTCTATACATAGATGTTGTTCGTGTCGCGGATTACCGCGCAGGACGCACTCACTGATCCGAACGAGAACTGGAGAATTCGATGGCGGCGTTGGTGTACACCGAGCCAGATGGTCGGCTCGCAACTTGGAGAGACCGGAAACGCTACTTGTGGCTGCTGGCGCTGATTCCGTCATCGGCAACTTTCATCGCCGTGGGGCTTGTTACCGCCACCGGATGGAATGTCTTCTGGTGGACCGGCCCACTGATCGCGTTTGCTCTCATTCCCGTCATCGACATCCTGGCGGGTGAGGACGGGAAGAATCCGCCCGACGAGGTGATCGACGAACTCGAGAACGACCGCTTCTACCGGTGGTGCACCTACGCCTATCTGCCGCTGCAATACACGGCCTTCTTCCTGTCCTGCTACATCTGGGCGCGTTGGGATTTGAGCGTTCTCTCCAATATCGGACTCGCAGTGACGATCGGTGTGACGGCCGGAATCGGCATCAACACCGCCCACGAACTCGGGCACAAGAAGGAGAGCGTCGAGCGCTGGTTGTCCAAAATCGTTCTCGCGCAGAGCGCTTACGGTCACTTCTACCTCGAGCACAACCGTGGCCACCATGTGCGAGTGTCGACTCCGGAAGATCCGGCGACCTCGCGCTTCGGTGAGACCCTCTACGGTTTCTGGCCGCGCAGCGTCGGCGGGGGATTGAAGTCGGCGTGGCATCTCGAGAAGACCCGCTTCGAGCGTTTGGGCACCACGCACTGGAGCATCAAGAACGACGTGCTCAACGCCTGGCTCATGTCGGTTGTTCTGTTCGGTGTCGCGCTTGCAGTATTCGGGATCGGCATCGCGCCGTACCTCGTGATCCAGGCGTTCATCGGGTTTTCGCTGCTCGAAGCGATCAACTACCTCGAGCACTACGGACTCCTGCGTCAGAAAACCGCAAGCGGACGGTACGAGCGATGCACGCCGGCGCACAGCTGGAACAGTGATCGCATCTGCACCAACGTCTTCCTTTATCACTTGCAGCGGCACAGCGATCATCATGCGAATCCGACACGGCGCTACCAAGCGCTTCGCAGTATGGAAGAGGCCCCTCAGCTCCCGAGCGGCTACGCCAGCATGATCATGCTCGCAACAGTCCCGCCCCTGTGGCGCAAGGTGATGGACCACCGCGTTCTCGAGCACTACCGAGGTGACATCACCCAGGTCAACATCGCGCCGAAGAAGCGGGCCAAGATCCTCGCAGCCTACGGGGTGAACGCATGAACGCCTACATCTGCCCGATCTGCGACTACACGTACACCGAATCGACAGGCGCTGCGCGAGAAGGCTTTCCGCCCGGCACGCCGTGGTCGAGTATTCCGGACGACTGGTGCTGCCCCGACTGCGGCGTCCGCGAGAAGGTCGACTTCACCCTCGTCACGCAATCCTGATCGAAATACCCACCGGTGAAAGGAAAACCGATGTCCGAGACTGCCACTGCTTACAAATTGTTCCGCTGCCTCCAGTGCGGGTTCGAATACGACGAAGCGATCGGCTGGCCCGACGACGGTATCGAGCCGGGTACTCGCTGGGACGAGATTCCCGAAGACTGGTCCTGCCCTGATTGTGGTGCCGCCAAAGTCGATTTCGAAATGGTGGAGGTGGACCGCTGATGACAGCGGTCAGCGAGCCCGACACACGCACCGTCGTGATCGTGGGCACGGGCATCGCCGGTTCCGGTGCCGCGCAGGCCCTGCGCAAGGAAGGGTTCGGCGGCAGCATCATCCTGATCGGAAGCGAACCTGAGGAGCCGTACCGCCGCCCAGCGCTGTCGAAGGAGCTACTGTCCGGGAAAGCGTCGTTCGATCGGGTTCGGTTGCGGCCGTCGACTTTCTGGAACGAGCAGGGTATCGATCTTCGGATCGGCGCAACTGTCACGAGTATCGACACAGATTCCCGCACAGTACTTTTAGCCGACGGTGACAGCATCGACTACGACGTTCTGATTCTTGCCACGGGTGGACGGTCCCGACGGTTGGCCGCGGAAGATTCCGAGCGCGTTCACTATCTTCGGGATATCGCAGACATGCGACGCTTGCAATCCCAGCTGATCGAAGGATCCTCGCTGTTGGTGGTCGGCGGTGGCTTGATCGGATCGGAGGTGGCGTCAACGGCACGCGACTTGGGTTGCAGTGTGCAGGTTCTCGAAGCGCAACCGGTGCCCCTGTCCAGGCTGCTTCCACCGTCGATAGCGGAGAAGATCGCCGCGCTGCACGTCTCGGCGGGCGTCGCCTTGCAGACGGGAGTCGACCTCGAGACGCTCACGACGGGTGCCGACGGCGTCACCGCACGTGCGCGTGACGGACGCGAGTGGACAGCGGAGTTGGCCGTCGTCGCAATCGGATCCTTGCCCGATACCGATGTGGCTGCTGCTGCGGGTATTGCGGTGGACAACGGGATTTCGGTAGACCGATACCTCCGGACCTCCGTCGACAATGTGTACGCGATCGGCGATGTGGCCAACGTGCCCAACGGTTTTCTCGGCGGCATGCACCGTGGTGAGCACTGGAACACTGCGCAGGACCACGCAGTTGCAGTTGCCAAGACCATCGTCGGGAAGGAAGAACCCTTCGAATCCGTCCCTTGGAGTTGGTCGAACCAATTCGGCCGCAACATTCAAGTAGCGGGTTGGCCAGGCGCGGACGACACCGTGATTGTTCGAGGAGACTTGGACTCCTATGACTTCACTGCGATCTGCATGCGCGACGGAAATATCGTCGGTGCTGTGAGCGTGGGCCGGCCGAAGGACATTCGTGCCGTCCGAACCCTTATCGAACGCTCCCCGGACATCAGCGCCGACGTACTCGCCGATACAAACAGGGATCTGACCGAACTTGCGGCGGGTCTTGTCGCCTCACCGGTGCTCTGAGTGCACTCGTGACTTCTGTGGCTTGCGTGTCCACCGTTTTGACACCGAGCACGGGCGATGGAAATCTTCCCGATATGTCCACCGCTCGTGCCCGTGTCCCGTACCACGAGGCAGCTCGTCAACTCCTCCGTGCGTCAGCGCTCGACGCCACACGCGAACTCTTGACCGAGAAATCGTGGAACGACATCACGATGGCGCATATCGCGGAAGCTGCGGGCATGAGCCGGCAGACGTTGTACAAAGAGTTCACGTCCCGCCAGGGATTGGCGTCCGGATACCTCATCCGTTTCGTCGACGAGTTCCTCGAAGAGGTGGAACGCGAAGTAACGCTGCATCATTCGGATCCGCGGGGCGCGGTCTCGGCAGCCTTCCGTGCCTTCTTCGACGCCGGTGCACGGGATCCGATGGTGGTCAGCATTGTCGGTCCCCGGCCGCAGCACGACCTGCTGAGCTTGGTCACCACTGACGGGACTCCGCTGCTCGAACATGCGAGCGCGAGGTTGGCCGAGATCTTCATGACCAGTTGGGCGAACGTCGACCGCATCCATGCCGAGATGTTCGGCAGCACGATAGTGCGTCTGGCGATCAGTCACGTGACGTTGTCTTTCGGTACCCCCGATCAGATCGCCGAGAACCTGGGGGAGATGTTCGGGCCGTTCCTCGATCAGGTCATCGGTTCGGGCACAGTCGAACCGAACTGAGCCGACAGGATCGATACGGTTTCCGGGCTAGGACGGAAGTTCGATCGAGCGTGATCGCCGTAGTTCTTCGGTGGGAAATATCGTCGTTATGTGTGAATCCGCGTCTCACTTCTCGGTAGCGTGCCGGGCGTAGATCGAGGTGCGATCCACAGGGGGTGGCTCTCGTGAATTTCCGTCAACGGTGGAGGAATTCGAAGATGAAGAGCCGCAACAAATCTCGAGTGATGTCGACAGTCGCGCTAGTTGCAACATTTGTCATGGCCGGTGCAGGTGTGGCAATTGCCGACGAATCATCGTCAGGGTCTTCCGGCAGCGGATCGCTCGGTTCCTCCGGTGCGGCAGCGGTTGATCCGTTGACCTTCGACGGTTGGGGCACGTGCCCGATCGAGGATCTCGAGGTGACGACGTGCGCCAGCGTCGTAGTTCGCGGAGGGACCATGAAATTGGGCGCACTTTCGGTGCCGATCCCGGACGGAAGCCTCAAGGTTGCGGGCGGAGTGAAATACGCGACCCAGCCGGACAACAGTTTCATCGAGACGTTCGTCGCCAAGCAGGACGGGTCCAACGGGGTCTATTCCAATCCGATTTCGGTACCCGGAGGTGCTCTCGGGATCGATACTCCGCTGGGACTGACTCAGATCAGCGCGACGGTGGAATCGGTGGGAGTCCCGGATCTGAAGGTTCTCGAGCAGGAACTCACCATGCCTGTTCGATTGAAACTGTCTAATCCCTTGCTCGGTGACGATTGCTACATCGGTTCGGTTTCGAATCCGATCAACCTTCACCTGACCACAACCGGAAACCCTCCGTCGGAACCTATCGGTGAGTTCCCCGGTGCAGTGTTCCCGGCAGTCCCACATTCGGATGCGGTGTTTGCGGCGCCGGGAGCCAGCGGGTGTGGACCGCTGGGTGCGCTCAACTGGGCCGTGAATCTACGCGGGGGAGTGCCGGCGGCCAGCGGAAAGAACTCTCTCACCACGTCGAGCGAAGTCTACGCGGTGGCTGCACGAAAGGTGCGACCGCCTGCCTGACGGGACGCGCGGGCGCTGGAACGTAAAACGAGGGCCGACCCGTGGGTCGGCCCTCGTTCTACACAATCAGGTCAGCTGACCTCGGGATCACGCACCGTGATGGTGCCGTCCCTAACCGCGTCGGCGATGCTGTCGTGCAGTTTCGGGCAACCGTCTTTCAATGCCGTCGACTGACCGGAAGCAATTGCCTCTTTGAAGGTGTGGCAACGCAGCGCCGGGTCGGAAGTCCACTGAACACTGGTGTGCTTGTACGTGTTCTTGCGAACAAGTACGCAGGCACCGCATGCCTTGCAGTCGACTTCCTGCAGACCCGAGTCGAGGTATTCGTGCTTGTCCTCGATCGTCTGGGCCGCGATCGCCTCGAGCCGTTCCGTTTGCCCGGCAAAGTCCGGTGCCTTGGCCCAACGAGCCCACCGTGCGTCGGTTCCGATCGAGGCGCTCACGATTAGACCTCTGCTTCCTTCTTTGCTGCTTCTGCTGCGGCTTCCTTCTCAGCCTTCTGGCGTGCGAGGTTTTCCTCGACCTCGGCGTGCCAGGCTTCGTTTGCCTTGGTGGTGTCCACCTCGAACTCGAAGCGCTGCGTCATCTTCTCGGTGACGTCGGCCTTGTCCACGTAGAACTGCTCGTACCAGCGTCGTAGCTGGTAGACGGGGCCGTCTTCTTCGCAGAGAAGGGGATTCTCGATCTTGGTCTTGTTCTTCCAGATCGCGACGTCCTGCAGGAAGCCCTCGCTGATGCCCTCGGTGAACTTGCCGGCCAACTTGTCGGCCATCTCGTCGGAGACACCCGTCGGCTTCTTCACCGTCACGCCCCACTGCAGCACGAACGAGTCCGGGCTGATCGGGTAGTGGCAGTTGATCAGAACACTCTCGACCTCGTATCCGCTGTAGCTGTTCCACAGGGGATTGACCATGTACGACGGTCCGTAATACGCAGCTTCGGAGCGAAGAAGCGTGTCGCCGCCGTACTGGGAGGCCATTCCGATGTCGGGACGGCCCGTGGTGTTGAGGTACTGAGTGGCGATCTCACCTTCGAAGACGTTCTTGAAGTACGTCGGGAAGGCGTAGTGGATGTAGTAGAAGTGCGCCATGTCGACCACGTTGTCGATGATCTCGCGGCAGTTGGACCCCTCGATGACCATGGAGTTCCAGGTCCAGTCGGTCCATTCGTCGCTGTACGCACCCTCGATACGAGGAATCACGATCTCCTCGGGCGGCGGATTGCCCTCGGGGTCGTTCCAGACGAAGAGCTGACCGTTCTGCTCGAGCGTCGTCCACGCGCGGGTGCGTGCGAGCGGAGGCACGCGGCGGGCATAAGGAATGCCGGTGCACTTGCCGTTGCCGCCCCAGCGCCAGTCGTGGAAGGGGCAGGCGATGGAATCGCCCTTGACCTCGCCTTGTGTGAGGTCACCACCCATGTGACGGCAGTATCCGTCGAGAACTTTGATGTCGCCCTTGCTGTCGGCGAACACCACGAGCTTCGTACCGAAAGCCTCGATCGCGTGCGGTTTGCCGTCCTTGAAGGTCTTCAGTAGACCCAGGCAGTGCCAACCGCGGGCGAAACGAGTTTGCACCGTTCCGACGTCGATCTCGCGAATCTGCGCCATTGTGACCTCACATCCCTTCTAGCTGTTAGTAGAACACGTTATAGAACTCGATCCGGTTCCGCCAGATTTTGGGGGCACTTGTTACAGCATTGCGGCCACAAACGGGACCTTTGTCAGCGTCTCGACAGAAAAGAGAACGTGTTCTAGTCTCAAGTGTAAGTGAACCAACCGATCGAGGAAGACGGGAGCGTCGAAGTGGGTAACCATGACAGCCACGAGGTGATGCAGAGGCTCGACGCACTACTGCCGGCACTGCGCGAGCGCGCACAGGAGACCGAGGATCTGCGTCGTATCCCCGACGAGTCCATCAAGGCTCTCCAGGAAACAGGCTTCTTCCGCTTGCTGCAGCCGAAGCAGTGGGGCGGATACGAAGCCGATCCGGTGCTGTTCTACTCCGCGGTCAAGAAGATCGCCAGCGCGTGTGGTTCCACAGGGTGGGTCTCCTCGATCATCGGGGTACACAACTGGCACCTCGCCCTCTTCTCTCAGCAGGCGCAGGAAGACGTGTGGGGCAACGACACTGACGTTCGCATCTCGTCCTCTTACGCCCCGATGGGTATGGGTGAAGTAGTCGAGGGCGGATACAAGGTCAACGGTGCGTGGGCGTGGTCCTCGGGTTGTGACCACGCCAGCTGGGCCGTTCTCGGTGGTCCGGTGTTCAAAGACGGCCGCGCGGTCGATTTCGTGAGCTACCTGATTCCTCGCGAGGACTACCAGATCGACGACGTGTGGAATGTGGTCGGCCTGCGTGGAACCGGCTCCAATACCGTTGTGGTCAAGGATGTTTTTGTTCCCAAGCATCGCGTGCTGAGCTTCCGGGCGATGAGCGAACTGACCGCCCCGGGCCTCGAGAACAACACCGCGCCGGTCTACAAGATGCCGTGGGGAACCATTCACCCCACCACGATCTCGGCGCCGATCGTCGGAATGGCTTACGGAGCTTACGAAGCGCACGTCGAGCACCAGGGCAAGCGTGTTCGCGCTGCGTTCGCCGGCGAGAAGTCGAAGGACGATCCGTTTGCCAAGGTGCGCATCGCCGAGGCATCCAGCGACATCGACGCCGCGTGGCGTCAGCTCTCCGGCAACGTCGCCGACGAGTACGCGTTGATCCTTGCGGGCGAAGAGGTTCCGATGGAACTGCGGCTGCGCGCTCGACGTGACCAGGTGCGCGCCACGGGCCGCGCGATCGCCTCGATCGACAAGCTCTTCGAGAACTCCGGCGCCACGGCGCTGCAGAACGGCACTCCTATTCAGCGTTTCTGGCGCGATGCTCACGCTGGTCGCGTCCACGCCGCCAACGATCCCGAACGCGCGTACGTCATGTTCGGAACCGGCGAATTCGGTCTGCCGATCACCGACACGATGGTCTAGAGGAGGCTCAGTGACAACCACCGAAGAAGCCCTCACCTACGAGTCCACTTCACGGTTCGCGCAAGTGCGCCCCGATCTGAAACTGCACTTCCACGAGGCGGGCGTCGGAAACGACAAGACCATCGTGCTGCTGCACGGCGGTGGCCCAGGCGCGTCGTCGTGGTCTAACTTCGCCCGCAACATTCCGGTGTTGGCGAAGAGCTTTCACGTCATCGCGGTCGATCAGCCCGGTTACGGGCAGTCCGACAAGCCGACGGAGCATCCGCAGTACTTCGTTCACAGTGCGTCGGCGCTCAACGATCTCCTGGACACGCTCGAGATCACCGGTCGCGTTGATCTGCTGGGCAATTCGCTCGGTGGTGGCGCTGCTGTTCGCTTTGCGCTCGACTACCCGGACCGTGCGGGTCGCCTCGTTCTGATGGGCCCCGGCGGTCTGAGTGTCAACCTGTTTGCGCCGGACCCCACCGAGGGCGTCAAGAACCTCGGAAAGTTCAGCTACCAGCCCACCCGAGAAAACCTCGAAGCATTCCTGCGGATCATGGTCTTCGATCAGAAGCTGATCACGCCGGAACTCGTCGACGAACGTTTTGCTGCCGCCAGCACTCCCGAGTCGCTGGCTGCGGCCAAGGCGATGGGTAAGTCCTTCTCCAGCGGTGACTTCGAGCTCGGCATGCTCTGGCGCGAGGCGTACAAGCTTCGTCAGCGTGTGTTGCTGATCTGGGGCCGTGAGGATCGGGTCAACCCTCTCGACGGCGCACTGGTCGCGCTCAAGATGATCCCGCGCGCGCAGCTCCACGTCTTCGGCGGTTGCGGTCACTGGGCGCAGCTCGAGAAGTTCGACGAATTCAACCGGCTCGCAACCGACTTCCTGCTCGACGGAGGTAAATGATGGGTATTCGATCTCTGGCGTACATGCGCATCGGGGCCACCGACATGGCTGCGTGGCGCGAATACGGACTCAAGATCCTCGGAATGATCGAGGGCAAGGGCGTCGACGCGGAATCGCTGTATCTGCGTATGGACGACTTCCCGGCGCGTCTTGTCATCGTTCCGAACGACACGGACCGTCTGCTCGTCTCGGGTTGGGAAACCGCGAATGCCGCTGAGCTGCAGGATATCCGTGACAGGTTGTCGGCAGCCGGTGTTCCGTTCAAGGAAGGCACGGCGGAGCAGCTCAAGGACCGTCGCGTCGTCGAGATGATCGCGTTCGAGGACACCTCGGGCAACTCCCTCGAGGTGTTCCACGGAGCTGCTCTCGAACACCGCCGGATCGTGAGCCCGTACGGGCACAGGTTCGTGACGGGTGAGCAGGGCCTCGGCCACGTCGTGCTCACCACCGATGACGACGATGCTTCGCTGCGGTTCTACCGCGACGTACTCGGATTCAAGCTTCGCGACTCGATGCGTCTGCCTCCGCAGATGGTCGGCCGGCCCGCGGACGGCGACCCGGCGTGGCTGAGGTTCCTCGGCTGCAACCCGCGTCACCACAGCTTGGCGTTCCTGCCGTTGCCCAACCCGACGGGCATCGTGCACCTGATGCTCGAAGTGGAGAACTCCGACGACGTCGGACTGTGCCTCGACCGGGCACTGCGCAAGAAGGTCAAGATGTCGGCGACTCTCGGTCGCCACGTCAACGACGAGATGCTCTCGTTCTATATGAAGACTCCAGGCGGGTTCGACATCGAATTCGGTTGTGAGGGGCTAGAGGTCGAGGACGAAAACTGGATCGCGAGGGAAAGCACGGCCGTGAGCCTGTGGGGTCACGACTTCACGGTGGGAATGAAGCCGTGAGTTCGCCCGACGCGTCGGTGAGTGCGGAGCAGGCGATCGATCCACGCCAGTTCCGCACGGTTCTCGGGCAATTCTGCACGGGTATCACCATCATCACGACAGTCGACGACGGTGAGCCTGTCGGGTTCGCATGTCAGTCTTTCGCGGCCCTGTCACTCGACCCGCCTTTGGTGTTGTTCTGCCCCACCAAGGGTTCTCGGTCGTGGGCGGCAATCGAGCGGACCGGTAAGTTCGCCGTCAACGTGTTGGCGGAGGAACAGCAGGCGGTGTGTGCTCGTTTCGGGTCACGTGAGCCGGACAAGTTCGCGGGCATCGATTGGACGCCATCGCCTCTGGGCTCGCCGATCATCGACAAGTCCCTTGCACACATCGACTGCACGGTGGAAACCGTCCACGACGGCGGCGATCACTACGTCGTCTTCGGTCGGGTTTCGTCGATGAGTGAGATCAAGACCGAACGCCCGCTGCTCTTCTATCGCGGGCAGTACACGGGCATCGAGCCGGACAAGACTGTTCCGGCTACCTGGCGTGACGATCTGGAAGCGTTCCTGACGACCACGACAGAAGATACCTGGCTGTAGGGGGCAAGCCCCCTGTGCGCCTTTTTGGTAGTGGTAACTACCAAAAAGGCGCACAGGGCCGGAGGCCCTACAGAGAAAAACAGGTATGACAGAAGTCGTCACCGAACGGCGTCAACAGGATGCTACGACGCACTATCTTGTTCGATCGGCCGGCGCGCTTGACCGCCTCGATCACCGATGGCTGCACCTCGACCACCTGGTACCGGTCGGCCTCGACGGGCTCGCGTGAGAATGCCACCAAACCGAGCCGATGCAGGTTGTTCAGGTACGCGCTGATGCGGTCCAGATGACGACAGCCTGCCAGTTCTCCGATCATCGACAGACCCTCGTCGATCATCTCCGAGCCGACACCGAACGGCCGCGCCGTGCGTACGTCCACGCTCGGTTGCGCACCGGAGGTGGCCAACAGCCGAAGAATTCGAGCTTCGTCGGGTGCGATCTCGTCGAGTATCCGGTCGTAGGCCGGGTGCAGATCGTCACGATCGGTCACGTCAGCGGAACGGTCCAGCAATCTGTCGCCACGTGCCCGCAGCGCCGCGAGAGTGGCCTCCACGCTCTGCTTGCGATTGGTTCGAGTTGCCATTGCTGCCCGTAGGTTCTCGGTCCGCGAGCCGTCTCCGTTGGAGTTCTCGGCCCGACGTTCGGATTGAACATTGGCCGATTCAGCGGCCTCTGCCGCGGCTTCGGCCGCAGCCTGAACGATCTGCCGCGTCGCCTCCTTCGCCGTTCCGAAAGCCCAACCCGTCAGCTTGATCGACGTGAGCGTCGTCGTGGCGGTCAGCCCGACGAGGCTACGGATCAGACGCTTTTCGACGGATTCGACCGGCGTGATGTCCGCAGCCCAGTCGTACGATTCCGCTTCGACGATCATGCGATGGTCGTGCTCACTCATGCTCATACTCCGAATATTGCGAGGTGTAGGAAACCGGCAAACGAGCCCAGCACGGCCCCGTGTACGAACAACAGCCACTCGTCCTGCTTGACGGCTGAGCGTAGTAGTTCGCTGAAATCTTCCGGTGAAAGGATGCTCATGCGTTCGGTGACGAAGACACGAATCTTCTCCGACTGGTTCTCGGCGAACTCCGCGTCCTCGAAGACCCTTGGGTACAGGTCGAGCACTTCGGTGGTGGCCAGGCCGGGCAGACGCTTGTAGCTCTGCGAACCAACGGTCATCTTGACCACCGACTTTGCCCAGCCGGCTGCGTCGTCGACGGATTCGCGCAGTACCTGATCGAGCATCCGCCGCGTTCGGTCCGAGCGGGGACCTTCGAGGAGTTCGGTGCCGATGTTCTCGAGCGTCACGACGTGATCGGCGAGGGTTTTTGCGTACCCGGCGATGATCTCGGTGCGGCGTTTCAGGAACAGTCCCTGCCGCCACGGCACCCAACGGCTGGGGGTGATCGGTTCGAAGATCATCGTGATTCCGAGGTAGTTCACGATGTACCCGATGATCACGCCACCGATGGGAAGCACCCACCACTGCGGAACCAGATGGAGGATTCCGACGAGCACGAAGCCCATCGGGAACCCGAAGTAGAAGCCGAAGTTCTGCATGAACCTGAGCTCTTTGTTGCCCATCGTGCGGAAGATGTCGTTGAGCAGTTTGGGGTGCGAAGAGAGGTAGCGGATCACCATCAGCTTCGCGTCGATGAACTCGTCGATGTCCTCTTCGATGCGGTCGGTGATCATGCGCACGCTGGCCGGCAGATCGTCCTCCACCTTGCGGAAGACGGCTTCCTTCACCGACGTCGGAAGGTTGTGCCAGAGCTGAGGATTCTCGGCCGTCATGATTCTGGTGACCACGCCGCGCACTTCACTGCGAGAAATGTTCACCAAGTGCTCGGCGATGCTGTCCGGGTCCAGGACGCGATAGAAATCGGCGATGCTGCCGACTTTCGCGAGGGATTTGTCGACGGCGATCGACGCCATCTTCTCCGCCCGCGAGGGGACGATGCCTTGCCAACCGAATCTGCCGTCGCTGGTGATCGCGGGGATCACCTGAACGCGCCGGGGGAGGAACGGGAAGAGCAGTTTGAGTCCGGGCACTTTGATCCCGTGGAAGTTGATCGGCGCAAAAAGCATCAGGACGCCCGACCAATTGGTGATGTACCCGATGATTCCCGTGAACAAAGGAATGGTGATCAACTGTTCGAGCAAGTGGTCCGGCACCGTCGCACATCCTCCTCATATCCGAGAACCTCACGTTCGGACATGATTGCCGAAACTTCGCTCTTCGTGGGTGTTTCGTTGGCTACTGCTGCGCCTTCCCAGTTGCGTCAGCATAGAGGCCCGACAATTCGGGCTGTAGGTGGGTAGGAAGTTGATGTAACCTCACGTACATGGTCAGTATTGCGCACAACACGACGACGCCGGTTCTCTTCCGGCGCATCGTTTAGCAACTGCTGACCGAACCCTTTCAGCCCCGGGAGTTATCGCCCCGGGGCTCTCCTGTTTCGTCGCTCCGTGTGCGTCTCCCCTTGAACGATTTGGAGACCTCTCATGAGCGTTGACCACCGCCAACTCGGGCGCGACCTGGAGTTTTTCGCCACCACCCCCATAGTCGGGGCCGGCCTCCCACTCTGGTTACCGGACGGCGCGATCATCAGGAACGAACTCGAAAAGTTCGCCGCCGAACAAGCAGCGCGCTCCGGTTGTCGGGGTGTCTATACCCCGGTTATGGCGAAGAAAGAGTTGTACGAGAGATCTGGTCATTGGTCCAAGTTCTCGGACGACATGTTCCCCGAAATGAAGATAGGCGGAGAGTCATTTCTCCTTCGTCCAGCTAACTGTCCTCATCACGCTCAGGTATTCGCCGCTCGCGGTCGTAGTTATCGCGAGCTACCTTTCCGCGTTCGTGAACTCGGCTCGATGTTCCGTAGCGAACTCTCCGGTGTTCTCAGCGGATTGAGTCGAGTCCGACAGATCAATCTCGACGATGCACATGTCTTCTGTAGTCGTGAACAAGTGCAAGCGGAAGTGATCGTCGCGCTCGATGCGATCGAGCGCTGCTACTCGACTCTGGGGATTGCCGAACGGGGGTACCGACTCTCGATCAGAGGGGGAGAGGGGCAGTACCTCGGCACCGACGAGCAGTGGGTGGACGCCGAGGATCACCTTCGCGGGGCGCTGAATGCACGCTCGATCGAGTACGTGGAAGCGAAGGGGGAGGCAGCGTTCTACGGTCCCAAGATCGACGTCCAGGTGCGAGACGCGCACGGCCGCGAGGAAACACTCTCGACCGTGCAACTCGACTTCAATCAACCGGAGCGGTTCGACCTCGAGTACACCGCTGAGGACGGATCCAAGGCTCGCCCCGTCATGATCCATCGGGGCTTGCTCGGATCGATGGAACGCATGACTGCGCTTTTGATCGAAAGGTTCGAAGGGCGGATGCCGCCGTGGCTGGCACCCAACCAAGTCTCGATTCTGCCCGTCGGCGACCGGCACCAGGTTGAGGCCGAGCGTTTGCGGGCAGATCTCGAGGCTCGCGATGTTCGAGTGGCGATCGCGCCTGACGGATCGTTGGGACGTCGCATCCGCGAGGCACGCACTCACCGTGACCCGTACATCGCGGTGATCGGGGACAACGAGGTGCACGGCGGCACCGTCGACGTTCTGGTCCCCGCGCGTGGTGGGCGGGTGGTCGTCGATGCGAGTGTGTTTGTCGCTCAGGTGGTCTCGGGCATCAAAGAGCGTGCCCTGCTTCCGGCAGACTTCTAGCCGACGGGAAGCTCGTGGAGCGCGCGCACCAGTGGCGCGAGTTCGGGTGTCTTGCATGCCTCGTCGAGCGCGGCCTCGAGGGTGGCGTCGTGCGTCGGCCGTGCGCTTTCGAGAAGCTCGCGGCCGGCCGGCGTCAGCTCGGTGTAGATGCCTCGACGGTCGTCGGCGCACAGGATGCGCGTCAATAGTCCTCGATCTTCGAGTCGATTGACCAAGCGCGTCGTGGCGCTGCTGCTCAGTGCGGCAGCGCGAGCCAACTGAGCCATCCGCATGTGCCAGCCGTCCTGGCGGCTCAAAGCGTCGAGGACGGTGTATTCGACGACGGACAGTTTGTGCTCACGCTGGAGCGCGCGTTCCAGTTCGGTGTCGAGGGCGCCGTGCAGTGCTGCGAGCGTGCGCCACCCTTGCGAACGGATTTCGACGGCGTCGTCGGCGATCCCCATGTGATTCTCCTTGTCCGTTTCCTGCGACTCCAGGTTACCAGCTTGCGCATGTAGCGCGCGCGTGCAACTATTTATAGCGCGCCTGCAACTAATGCACGCGCCCGCTAACGGCTTACGCGTAAATCTGTGAAAGGAACATCGAGATGCCATTGGGTCTCATTGCCCTCGCTATGGGCGGGTTCGGGATCGGCCTCACCGAATTTGTCATCATGGGCCTCCTGCCCGAGGTCTCGGCTGATTTCGAGGTCACCGAGTCCGTCGCGGGCTACCTGATCTCGGGCTACGCACTGTCGGTGGCGCTCGGCGCGATCCTCCTTACCGCTGCCGTCACCCGCTTCGAGCGCAAGAAGGTCCTTCTCTCGCTCATGGTGCTGTTCATCATCGGCAACCTGATGTCCGCGCTCGCGCCCTCCTACGAGGTCATGATGGGCGGACGCATCGTCGCGGCGCTGTGCCACGGTGCGTTCTTCGGAATCGGCTCGGTGGTTGCCGCCGACATGGTCGCGCCCAACAAGCGCGCCGGCGCCATCGCGATGATGTTCGCGGGCCTGACCATCGCCAACGTTCTCGGCGTTCCGTTCGGCACGCTGCTGGGCCAGCAACTCGGATGGCGCTCGACGTTCTGGGCCATCACCGTCATCGGCGTCATCGCGCTCATCGGAATTGCAGCACTCGTCCCGACGACGCCCGCCAGCACGACCGGTGGCGGATTGCGCGGAGAGTTGGGGGCCTTCCGCAACAAGCAGGTATGGCTCTCGATCGCCATCACCATCCTCGGCTACGGCGGAATGTTCGGAGCCTTCACCTACATCGCCTTCACCCTCACCGAGGTCACCGGCTTCGCGACGTCCAGCGTTCCGTGGCTGCTCATCCTCTTCGGCTCGGGCCTGTTCGTCGGCAACTTCCTCGGCGCCAAGGCGGCCGACCGTTCGCTCACGAAGGCGCTGGTCTGGATTCTCGCGATCCTGACCGTCGTTCTGATCGTGTTCGCCGCCACCGCGGAGAGCAAGGTCATGACTGTGATCTCGCTGTTCTTCATGGGCGCCTTCGGTTTTGCGACGGTTCCCGGTCTGCAGATGCGGATCATGAACTACGCGTCGGCCGCACCGACCATGGCATCGGGTGCCAACATCGCCGCCTTCAACGTCGGCAACGCACTCGGGGCGTGGCTGGGCGGAATCACCATCGCCGCGGGACTCGGCTTCACCTCCCCGATCTGGATGGGAGCGGCAGTCACTGTCGCCGGTCTGCTGGTCTTGCTCGTCGCGGCGAAGATCGACCGCCCGGCAGCGTCAGAGCCGTCGACGCCGACCACCTCGCTGCACCCGACCGCCGCCTGAACCTGTCCATTGCGCTCTGACCCCATCGCGTGAACGTATCGCTCCCCTTGTCCAACAAGGGGAGCGATACGTTCACGCGGGTCAGGTGAGGCGGAATTCGGCGGTCACCCCGGAGAAAGGCGTGATCGCGCCGCTACCCCGAGCCTTCGACGCACCGAAGTGTTGGACTCGATACGTACCCGCCGGAGTATCGGCCGGAACATCCCACGTGATGCGCACGACGGAACCGTTGCTCCCGACCCGGCGCCAGTGCAGTTTGGTGGACCAGTCGTTGTCGTCGGCGACCCGTGTCCAGGATCCGCCGGTATTGCGCTGGATCTCGTAGAAGGTCCCGTTTCGGTGAGTGTCGTTCTTGGGGTGGCCGGTGACGAACTCGACGGCAACCTGCGCACCCGGTGAGCTGTCGCCGGGCTGGACGGTCGCATCGCCGAATTGTGTTCCCGGCAAGGGCTCGTCGAAGTCGACGCCAGGTCCGAAGCTGGGTTGGAACCCGGACAGGTCGGCCGGAGCGGGGCCGCGAGGAGGTTCGGTGCCGTCGCGCATCGCGGCTGCAAGGGCGGCATACCCCTGCTGATAGGCCGGCAATGTGTAACGACCGAACATCGTCGAACCGCCCTCGTACTGCTGCGAATCGTATTCCTGTGGTGTGGTGCAGTAGCTCGAGTACGAGTTCGCGTATCCCTGGAAGATGACGTTCTCGAGGGGAACCCCAAGCTCCTCGGCGACGGTTCGACGCACTCGTAATCCGGAGACGATGGTGAATTCCGCAGGGCCACCGATGATGTAGAACTGACCGATCCGCAGGATCTGGATCTTGAGTACGTTCGGCACCCATCCTCCCGGTGGCAGCAGGCCGACCGGAACGACTACGAGTTTGGGCGCCTGTGCATCCTGAAGCCATTGAGGCACAGGAGCATCCATACCGCCCAGGGCGTCGATCATGGGGTTTCGGGTGCCCTCGGGGAAGATCGGGATTGCCGGTCCGTCCTCGACGCTTCCGGCGCTCATTGCCGCGCCGATCGCGGCCGGAGCGGTGCGGTGCTCGCGTCCGTCGGGGGTGAATCTTCCGCTCACCACCTGATTTGCCATGTCCAGGTACATGATCCGACTGTCGACGCCACCGGTGACGGTGTCGGACGCCGCGTCGAAGGCAGTTCGAGCCGCCGCAACCTGGCGCAGCCCGATGATGCGTGCGTTCTCGAATTCGTCTTCGGTCGGTCCGCGTCCGGGCTCGAGGAAGAGGTTGGGTGACATGTCGCCGCTGTTGGTCTGCGGAAACGCAGCAATGAAGCTGGTGTCGCCGTCGAGGTAACGCACACCCCGGTCGTCGTGCTCCCAGAAGTACGCCGCGGCGCCCTTGTTGTCCCCGGAGATGAGATGGTTCTCGTTCGTGAGCGAGGCGCAGTGGGTGGCGAACCAGTTGATCGCCCCGATGTCCTTGCTGCCCCGACTGATCCGCATGACACGCATGTGGTGGTCGTTGCCACCGGGGTAGTAGGCCTTGTCCTCTTCGGGATTGAGGTCGAACGCCACTCGCGATCGGTTGACGCTGGCATCGGTGAGATCGGACCGCCCGAAACGGACCGTGCCTGGCGCCAGGTTCTCGTGCGCAGCGCTGATCGCCTCGACCATGCCGTTGACCTCGGCTTCGAACACCTGCAGTTCGAAGCCGAGAACTGCGAGGTTGTACGCGTAGTTGTGCGAGGCCCCACCACATGCCGCGTGTGAATGGATGGCCGTCAACATGACGTTGCGCTCGGTGTAGATGTCACCGAACCTCCCGGCCAGTCGGCGCAGGACCTCGTCGTGAACGGACTGGAAGATCATGCAGTTGTCGACGCACACGTAGGCGACCCGCGACCCGCCGGACTCGAAGATGAAGGCGCGTGCGCGCATTCGCTGGTGCAGGCCTTCGGCGCGTTGATCGAAGCTCGAGTAGCCCATCATGCCGACTTCGGCGACCGGTCCGGTCACGTCGGAAATTCCGACGCCCACCTGCAGTGACGCCGACGACTTGTCGGTGCGTGCGGGTGAAACGGTGCGTGCCGGCGAAGCTGCGACGGCCTGGTTCGTCGACAGAGCGGCGAGCGCAGGTGCGGCGGCAGCGCCTGCCAGTACGGTGCGTCGGGTGATCTGCACGAGTGTCCTTTCGGGCGGTCTGACGCGAGTTGGTCAACCGTCCAGGAGTGTAGCCCGAGTCACACGTGACCGAAAGGGGTGCCGTCGGCCGACACTCAGATTGTTGTGGCCTCCCCGAACGTCATCGCCAGGTTCTTGATGGTCGTGGTCATCAGGGCCCGGCGGGGGAGTCCCAGTTTCCGAAGCTCCGCCGCCATCGGGTGACTGCCCAGTTGAACCTCGGCTCCACCAGGGCGCGATTTGACGCCGGTCGGTGCCATGTCCCACGACGTGCACCTGGTGGCGCCGTCGAGATGTGAGTACGCGGCCAACGACATGTTGGCTCCGCCGCCCGGCACGCTGACGCCGGATTTCACACTCAACTGTGTGATGAGTTTGCCGTCGCGAGAGACCGATCCGCGCTTGACCGAGCCGACGTGCTCGGTGTCGAACTCGGCGAGCACCTTCGGGAATCCCCAGATTTCCCGGCCGGCGGCCTTGGTGAACTCGCCGTCCACCGGCAACTCGTGAATGAGTGCCCCTGCAGTTCCGGCAGCGAGCGAACGTAGATCTCCCAGCACCGAGGTTTCGGGAGGCGCAGTGTGGCTGCGCACCATGTACGTCACTCCGAATTCGTTGTACGGCCCCAGATCCCCGTCGATGTAGTCGACAAAAACCAGGCCGCACAGCGCCCGGCCGGGACGGTACTGGAGCACGGTCAAGCCGGTGTAATCGATGATCGACTGCGCGGTTGTGCTGGGTACCGAGTACAACGCCATGAAGGCAGACGCGGTGCGAACTTCGACGGGCATCTCGACCTTCTTGCCCAGAATCGTGTAGCTCATGGCGCCACCACCCCGCGGAGTCCGTCGGAGCCGTAGACAGGTTCGAGCATCGAGCGGAAATCCGGTCCGCGGCGCAGCATTTGGCCTCCGTCGACGTTGATGATCTGCCCGGTGATCCAGGTGGATTGCGGTCCGAGTAGGAAAGAAGCGAGTCCGGCGACGTCCTCGACCTCGCCGACGCGTTCGAGCGGCGTGTTGGCCAGGTAGTCGTCCAGGATGGGGCCACCGTCGGTGATGAGCGCGACCAGATCCGTTCGGGTCAGACCCGGCCGGATCGCATTGACACGAATGTTGCTGGCGCCCAGTTCGTCTGCCGCCAATTGCACCAGGTGGTCGACGCCGGACTTCGAGACGCCGTACGCGCCGAACCAGCGATGTGTGTTGCTGCTGGCGATCGACGAGATCGCGACGATGGATCCACCGCCTCCTGCCACCAGTGCCCGCGCGCCGTGCTTGATCGTCAGCATGGTCCCCGTGACGTTGAGGTCGACGGTGCGGCGCCAGGCGTCGACGTCGAGTTGCGTGACCGGTGCGATGGTTTCGTTCCCGCCGGCGCAGGCCACGACTCCGTCGAGCTTTCCGGTGACGGACACCGCCGCGGCGACAGCGGCGACGACTTCTGTCTCGATCGTGACGTCGGCAGGAGAGGCGCTGACCGATCCTTCCGGACTCGCCTGCCGGATCGATTCGGCGGCAGCATCGAGTTTCTCCTTGTTGCGTCCGCAGATCGTGACGTGAGCGCCGGACGCAACGAGCGAACGAGCGATGCCCAGGCCGATGCCACTACCGCCGCCGGTCACCAGTATCGATGTGCCGGTGAAAGTGGGTATGCCCGCTGAGGCGGTGTCGTCGTCCATGCGTGTCTCCTGGTCGTTGCTCCGGCGGGCTCGCGTGCTGCTTCTGGAGGTTTTCCGGTTCGGCTTCGGTGAAAACGCCCCACGCTATATAGGAACAGGTTCTACTTATTGAGGCAAGGGTTGTGCGAGAGGTGGAGTGATGGCTACCAGACCGACCTTCGATTTGATCGACGGACGCTTCTACAGCGGAGACCTCGGGAATGTGCGCGACGCGTACGCCTGGATGCGTGATCACGAGCCCGTGTACCGAGACGACGCCAACGGAATCACCGCGGCCGCGAGTTACGACGCCGTCGTCGCAGCCGAGCGGGATCCCGAACTGTTCTCCAACGCCGGTGGCATCCGCCCCGAAACCGGTCCATTGCCGCAGATGATCGACATGGACGACCCGCAGCACCTCACACGTCGACGCTTGGTCAATGCGGGTTTCACACGTAAGAAGGTCGAAGCCAAGGCCGGCCGTATCCGGGAGATCTGCGATCAACTGATCGACGCCGTCTGTGAGAAAGGAGAAGCCGACTTCGTCGCAGACCTGGCGGCACCGCTGCCGATGGCCGTCATCGGCGACATGTTGGGTGTCCGTCCGGAGGAACGCGCGTTGTTTCTGCGGTGGTCGGACGATCTGGTGAAGGCATTGGGAAGCAACGCTTCCCAGGATCAACTGCAGGCCATGATGGTTGCGTACGTCGATTTCACCGCGTACATGATGCGAACCATCGCCGAGCGGAGGAGCGACCCGGCCGACGATTTGGTGAGCACGTTGATTCACAGTGCGGTCGACGGCGAAGCCCTCTCCGATCAGGAAATCGTCAACGAATCCCTGCTGATCCTGATCGGCGGTGACGAGACCACACGGCACGTGCTCAGCGGCGGCATGGAACAGCTACTGCGCCATCCGGACCAGCGCCGGGAGCTAGTCGACGATCCCGATGCCATTCCCTTGGCAATGGAGGAGATGCTGCGGTGGTCCTCGCCGATCAAGAACATGGCTCGAACCCTGACCCGTGACACCGATTTCTTCGGCGCGCAGCTGAAGGCAGGTGAGAAGATGCTGCTGCTCTTCGAATCGGCAAATTTCGACGAGTCCGTGTTCCTGAACGCCGAACGGTTCGATGTCGGCCGCACACCGAATCCGCACGTGGCCTTCGGCTTCGGAACTCATTTCTGTCTGGGTAATCAGCTGGCCAGGTTGGAGGGACGGATCATGTTCGAGCAACTCTTCGCCAGGCTGCCGGGAATGGCACTTGCCACCGACGCGCCGTTGCAGCGGCGTGCCGCCAACTTCGTGTCCGGTCTCGAATCGATGCCGGTGCGGTTTACCGCTTCGGCGCCGTCAGCCGGGTAGTTGGCAGTTGGGAGGCGCAGCATCTTCGGAGAGGGGGCTGCCCGCCGGATTGACGTAGACGACCTCGAGTACCAATGGTGTTGTCTGCGAGTTGTTTCCGATGTGCACATGATCTGAACCGCTCGGTTCGATCAAAGTATTTCCGGCGCTGTAGATCCCGTCGACGGAGCAATCGGATCGGTAGTGGCTCAACGTGCCCTGCGCGATCAGTGCGTAGAGCGTCCCGTCGTGGAAGTGCCAACCGGTGGAACCGCCGGGGTCGATGGTGATCTGACGCAGGATGTAGTCCTTGCCGTCGAAAGTCACCTGCCCGAGAATTTCACCGTGTACTCCCGTGCTCGGTGTCGCCGACGCATTGATCGGCGTCAGAGACAGCCCGATCGCTGCGGACACTGCAAGCAGAACCTGATGGCGTTTACGCATGAGCGGCCCTCCCAGACGGATGTGCTCCTGAGTGTCCTCCGTCGATGCCCGGTTTATCCCAGTTTTCGTGGATCCAGCACTGCGAAGGCAGAGGTATGCCCTTGAGAGGCGGTTACGCTCGTGCCATGCTGCAAGTCGCGACGAGGCGCCGGAGCCAGCCGCCGCCTGCGCGCTTCATGTTCGAGGCATTGATCGATCCGTACCGCCAGCCCGACCCGACGCCGTCATCCGACCCGACGCCGTCATCCGATTCGACATCGAGCCGGTCGGAAACAGCACGATGCTGCGTTGGACGCTCTTCTTGGACGATCCGATACCGCCCGAGGCAGAGGTTGTCAGCATGCGAAAGCGGCTCAACACCTTGATAAATGCGAATCTCAGGTTCAACTTCGGCCAATAAGTTGGATCACTGCCGCATTACTTGGTGTCGACTCGGCCGATCGGGTCGGCGTTGTCGCTGAATGCGGCCCGGGCCGCTGGCCAGCTGGTCTCATCGATGCGCAACGCGGTCCGAAGGTAGGCAGTACTCATCCGTTGGATGGCGGCGACCCGCTCTGGGTTCTCGTCAGTGGTCTCGGCGACTTCGTATCCGACGATTCCACCGAGTGCGTGCTCGGCACCGTAGAAGGTCAGGAGGTCGGTGGCTCCGGGGCTGTGCGTGTAGGCGTCGGTGAACCAGTCAGGTCCGCGGCTGGACATCTTGGACTGGTCGTGGTCGCCCGCGACGACGAGTGTCGGCGTCGTCAGTTCCTGGAACGAGGGGCGCATGAACGGGAAGTTCGCCTGCGCGAACGGATGCAGGTTCTCGCCGCCGAGACCGGTTGCTGCGAACAGGATTCCCGCGGTGACGCGACTGTCGGACATGTCCTGGCCGACCTGGCCGGCCTCGTCGAAGATCCTTGCTCCGAGGAGCGACTGAGCGGTTTGCCCGCCCCAGGAGTGACCAGTGGCGGCAACTCGACTGCGGTCGATGCGGCCGGCAAGCCCGGGCACGGCAAATTCGATGGTGTCGAGCTGATCAAGGATGCGTGTGAGATCCGCGATTCTCTCGGTCCAGATCGTCGGGAAAACCGGGTGGTCGAACCCGAAACCGTTCCGGCGCGAGTCCAGATGTGTCGGCTGGATCACCACGAATCCGTGGGATGCCCAGAATGCCGTGAGTGGCGAGTATCCATCGAGGTTCCAGCCGTTGCCGTGGGAGAACACCACAACGGGGAGGTTCGTGCCTGCTGCCGGAGCAGACACACGTACTTCCAGCGGGACAGGTCGATCGGGGGCGAACAACTCGACGGGGGCAACGGAGACGACCGGGGTGCCGGCGCCGATGATGCCGTTCAGAGTGTCGATCATTGATGAGGTCATGGCAAGTTCCTTGCTGAGGCTGCACCCTGCGATACTGGTTATCGGAGCGTCGCTCCGCAACATTACGGAGCGTTGTTCCGTAATGCAAACATATGTTGTGAGTCAGCGAGGAGTGCACATGGCTGATGCCCAGGACGAGCAGTCGCGCGTCGCGTCTCCCAAGCAAGTCGGTCGCCCACGTCGAAGCGAGCAGGCGCTGCTCGACGCGGCGGCAGCAGTGTTCGTGGAGTCCGGAGTCGACGCTCCGGTGCGGGAGATTGCGGCGAAGGCCGGCGTCGGCATGGGGACGATCTACCGCCACTTCCCGACGCGTCCCGAGTTGGTGGTCGCCGTATACCGACACCAAGTCGAGGCGTGTGCGGACGCGGGCCCACAGATGCTCGCGGAGAGTGCAACGCCCGAGGCGGCTTTGCGGGCATGGGTGGCTTTGTTCGTGGAGTTCCTGGTAACCAAGCATGGGCTCGCCGGTGCACTGCAAGGAGACAGCGCCGGGTCCGACGCTCTGCATATCTACTTCGTCGACCGCCTCGTTCCGGTATGTGACTCCCTCCTCGCGGCAGCGCTCGAGTCCGTTGGCACTGCTTCGCGGGTCGATGCGTACAACGTGCTCAAAGGCATCGGGAACCTTTGTATCGGTGCTGGGTCCGATGACCGGTACAAGGCCGAGGTCCTTGTACAGCTATTCATCTCGGGCGTACTCGCGCGGGAGGTTCGCTGACGCTCGGCAGTCAGATCAACTCCGGATTCTCGGCGTACACCTCCTCGAGGATCGACATGTCGAACAGTTGCTCCGCCGTAATCTCCAGCCCCGCTTTCGACAGTGCCGCGATGTTCTGTTCGATCAGTTGGGGTGTCATCGTGAACAACCCGTTGGCTTTGGTATCTGCCGACACCACAAGATCGTTCTGTGCGGTGGCTTCCTTGATCTGCTCTTCGAGTTCCAGGTTCTGGTCCTTGCCGTAGACCTCGACGGCAAGCCGCGCCGACTCTGCCGGATCAGCGACCGCGTCCTTCCAACCCTGGATCTCGGCCTTCAGGAATGCCTTGAGTTTGTCCCTCTCGTTGTCGATGGTGGACTGGAGAACCGTGAACGATTCGGCGACCAACGGCAGGTTGTAGTCCGCGAAGAGGAAGTGGGCGTTGGGGAAACCTTTGGCGGCCAGTGTGATCGGCTCGTTGGTCACGTAGGAGACCCAGCCGTCCACCTCGCCGTTCGCCAAGGGGCTCGGATCGAACTGCGCGGGCACGATCGTCATCTGGCTTTCGGTCAGGCCGTTTGCTGCCAGGAGAGCTCCGAAGACGAGCTGATTGGAATCCTGGACGCCGATCTTCTTGCCGATCATGTCCTGTGGTGAGTTGATCGGTGCCGCAGCGGAACTGACAATCGCAAACGGGTTCTTCTGGAATGTCGCACCGACGATCTTTGCCTCCAGCCCGTCGAGTACGGCGGGGGCTGTGAGCTGCGGTGCGGACATTCCGATCCACACCTTGCCGGTGTCCAAGCCGGCTTCGACGCCGGTGCCGGCTGCGCCGCCTGCCACCAGGTCGACATTTCCGAAGCCGGCATTCTTGTAGTACCCCTTGTCGAGAGCGAAGTACTCACCGGCGAACTCGATGTTCTTGATCCAGGACAACTGCACTGCAACTGTTCCGAATTCGGAACCGTCGTCCGTGGTTCCGCCACTCGAACTGCTGGAGTCACTGCTACACGCGAGCAATGACGCACTACCGGCGACTGCGATGCCGGTCAGCGCGGAGTAGCGGAAGAAGGCCCTGCGGTCCAGCTGGCGGACGGGCTTGAATGGCGTCATGAATCGGAACACTAGGGCCAGTCGGTTTCGTTCAGTTTGCTTGGGAGAGAGAGTTTGTTGAGGTCGTGTTAACAGATGTCACGGCTTGCCCGCCGAAGGACCGAAACGAGACAGAGCGATGCTTTCGAAGATCCCGACCACGGCGTAGAGGACGATCGACACCACGGTGATCACCACGATAGATGCCCACAATTCGTTGTACTGGTAGCGCGGAATGGCTTTGATCATGCTCGAACCCAAGCCTTGGCCGCTACCGAGCCATTCGCCGATCAGTGCTCCGATCAAGGCGCCGGGTACGGATACTCGTGCAGCGGCGAACACAGCCGGAAGTGCGGACGGTACGGACACCATTCGCAATGCGGTCCAACGACTCCCGCCGTACGCAGCGATGAGGTCTTGTGCCTGAGCTGGAGCGGCGCGCAGACCGACCATGATCATGACCAGGGCCGGAAAGAACACCACTATCGCAACCATGACCGTCACACCCACGATTCCGCGGCCGAATATCAGGACGATGATCGGGGTCATCGCAACGAGAGGAACAGATCGTAGAAGCATTGCAACGGGCATGAAAGTCTGTTCGACAGTGCGGGAAACGACGAAGATCGATGCCACCACGAGCGCGGCAGTCATTCCGACGGCAAAGCCGACACCGGCGTCGCGCAGAGTGATGAACAGGTTGTCGATGATGCCCGAACGAGCGTCGGCGGATTTTGGGCCGGAGAACAGGTACTCCCAGACGTCGGCCGGCGTCTTTCCCACACGCGGGCCGACCTGGGGGAAGGCGTTGAGGAAGACCACCCAGATGACAAGCAACAGCGCCGAGGCGATGGCAATCGGGGCGAGGAATCTCAATGTTCCTCGTACCGCGGTCATTTCTGTGCTCCCGGAGCGCTGGTCCACGGCGTGACGAGCCGGGCGATCGCTGCGACTACGGCGTACCCCAGACCGGCGAGCAAGGCGGCGGCGATAGCCATTCCCCACGTTCGCGGGACGTTGTACGACGTCTGAGCGGCCGTTAGTGCGACGCCGATCCCGCTGTCCACCCCGCCGAGATACTCACCGAGAATTGCACCCAGTACGGCCGAAGGTGCAGCAATCTTGAGGGCAGCAAAGGTGCTCGGAAGTGCGCTCACAAGTTGAACTTTGGTGAACTTCTGCCAACGCCCACCGCCGTAGGCGGCGACGAGATCGAGGCTCGTCTTGTCGGCCGATCTCAGGCCGGCGAGTGTGCCGACCATCGTGGTGAAGAAGCAGTACATTGCGGCGAGAAAGATTGTGGGGGTCCTGCCGCCGAAGACGACCAGGATGATCGGGCCAAGCGCCAACAGCGGTGTGCAGTAGCTCAGGATCGCCAATTGTGTGGCCAACCCCTCGATGGGCGGAATGAGAACGACAAGCACAGCAAGCGTGATCGCCAGCAGGTTTCCCCAGAGAAAGCCCTGCAGCGCACCGGAAGCCGTGACGGTGAAATTGGGTCCGTACAGCGACCAACCGTCGTCGAACATCGTCGAGACAACCACCCACGGCGTCGGAATCGTGCCTCCCGCAACACCGGCCGCCGCCAGAATCCACCAGAGCACGATCAGTCCGCAGATACCGACTGCACCGCCGAACCACGTTGGACGCTTCAATCGGATCCGGCGCGGCACAGATGGCTGCGCCGCCGCGGTCGCGACGTTCTCGATATCGGTAATTGTCATGCGGCGCCTGCTTTTCCGAAGAGCAGTCCGGAGAGGTAGTCGTGGATCTCGTGGAACTCGGGTGTACGCATCATCTCGGGTGTACGCGGGCGCGGCAGGTCGATCGGCACGACTTCGAGGACGCGTCCGGGCCGCGGCGTCATGACGGCAACGACGTCGGAGAGGAACACGGCTTCGGCGATTCCGTGAGTCACCATCAACGTGGTCGCCGGTTTCTCGGTCCAGATCCTGAGCAATTCGATGTTGAGCCGTTGACGGGTCATGTCGTCCAGCGCGCCGAAGGGTTCGTCGAGTAGGAGGACACTCGGCTTGACCACGAGCGATCGTGCGATCGACACACGCTGACGCATACCGCCGGACAATTGGGCGGGCTTGGCCTTCTCGAATCCTTCGAGGCCGACGAGCGCGATCAGGTCGGCTATCAGGTCGGGGTCGGGATCGATGCCGGCAACCTGAAGGGGCAGTTTGATGTTGGAGGCCACTGTTCGCCACGGCAGCAAAGCCGAATCCTGGAAGGCGATTCCGAGTTCGCGGCGCTTGCGTAACTCGGCCGGCGACTGTCCGTTGACAAGGGCCGTTCCCGACGTCGGACTATCGAGGCCCGCAAGGATGCGGAGAACGGTGGACTTCCCACATCCGGACGGCCCGAGCAGAGACAGGAAAGAGCCTTCGCTGGTTTGAAGGGACACGTCGGTCAGCGCGGTCACCGACCGACGACCCATCTCGAAGGTCTTGCCGAGGCCGGAGATGTCGAGACCGGTTCCAGCGGGGCGAGGTGTGGTGACGGGACTGGTCATTCCCGCACAGTACGAACGTCCGGTTGCGGTCATGTTGCCTGCGCGTCACCGCTGCGTGAGGCTGGTTCGGCGTCTCCTGTCACAGCGCCGTGGTGAGATGGACGTCTGGACGGAGTGAGGGGAGCGAAGATTGCTGAAGTTGTACCGGGCCGAGCGTTCGGACACCTTGGTCTCGGCGTTGGCCACGCTCCTCCGTACCCCGCTGTCGGATCCATTCGCCAGGGAAACTGTTGCGGTGCCGGCCAGGGGCGTCGAGCGTTGGCTCAATCAGCGGCTGTCCTCCCAGCTAGGCACGTCCGGACCGTCAGCAGTGGACGGAATTTCTGCGAACATCGCGTTTCCTTCACCCGCGCGCCTGGTCGCGGAGTCCGTGGCCGCGGTCAGTGGAATCACGGCTGACGACGACCCATGGTCGCCGACGCGATTGGTGTGGACGGTTCTCGATGTGATCGACGAGTCCCTCGGCGAGCCCTGGTGCGGAGTCCTGGCGAAACATCTCGAAGGCCATCGTGAAGGTCGACGGTTTGCCTCCGCCACACATGTCACCGAACTCTTCCGCAGTTATGCCGCGCAACGCCCGCAGATGCTGATCGACTGGGCCGCCGGGCGGTTGACCGACGGACACGGATTGGCGCTGTCGGAGGATTTCGAATGGCAGGCACGTCTGTGGTGCATCGTCGCGGACAAGATCGACGTTCCGGGGCCCGCAGAGCGACTGGGGCAAGTGAGCCGCGCACTGGTCGAGGACCCGGCCTTGGTCGACCTACCGGAACGTCTGTCGGTCTTCGGGCCGACCCGACTGCCGGTCGATCAGCGAATGATCTTGAGCGCACTCAGTGCGAATCGGGACGTGCACATCTGGCTCCCGCATCCCAGCCCCGCGCTGTGGACCAAGATGAGCTCGCGCATACCGCCTCGAAGTGAGAGCACGATCCGACGTTCGGAAGACGGGTCAGCGCTGATATCCGCCAATCCGTTGCTGTCGAGTCTTGCTCGCGACGTTCGTGAACTTCAGATCAGCCTCGGTGCCGCCGAGTTCGAGTCGGTGCATCTTCCCGAACCAGCCGGCCCGAAATCCCTCCTGGCGACGGTCAAGGCCGATGTCATCGCAGATCGTGCTCCCAGCGTTGCAGCGGAACCGGATGGGACAGTTCAGGTCCACGCTTGCCACGGGCCGGCACGGCAGGTCGAGGTGCTCCGCGAATGTCTGCTCCGATTGTTCGAGGACGACCCGACATTGCAGCCGCGCGACGTACTCGTGATGTGCCCGGACGTCGAAACGTACGCACCTTTGGTTCGTGCTGCATTCGGGCAAGGCGTCCATGGCCACCCGGGGCATCTCCTTCGAGTAAGGCTGGCAGACCGCGGATTACGTCAGACCAATCCTGTCCTGGCCGTTCTCGGCTCTCTCCTCGAATTGGCCGACGGCCGGGCCACAGCCAGTGAGGTTCTCGACCTGGCCGCGACCGAGCCTGTCCGCACACGTTTTTCGTGGGGCGACGACGAGTTGGAAAGACTGCGGGAATGGACGACGGAAGCGGGTGCTCGCTGGGGAATCGGTAGTCGGCAGCGTGCCACGTTCGGCCTCGATGCATTTCCGCAGAACACCTTCAACACCGCCATGGACCGAATCTTGTTGGGGGTCAGCGCGGACGAATCGGAAAATGCCTGGCTGGATCTCGCGCTACCACTCGATGACGTGGACGGCACAGACATCGACCTGACTGGACGTTTCGCAGAGTTCGTCGATCGCCTGGCCGTCTCGCTTCGCGATCTTGCCGGCCCACATTCACCGGCCGAATGGCTTCGTGTGCTGATGCGGGCCCTGGATCTGCTGACCGACACAGCGCCCGCAGATTCCTGGCAGAGCGCGGGGGCCCACCGCGAACTGGTAGCTGCTGTCGAATTCGGCGGAGAGACGGTGTTACGTCTGGCCGATGTTCGCGCGATGCTCTCGCGCAGCCTCGCGGGCAGACCGACGCGTGCCAACTTCCGAACCGGCGAACTGACTGTGTGCACGATGGTTCCGATGCGTTCGGTACCGCATCGCGTGGTCGTGCTGATCGGACTCGACGACGAGGTGTTCCCTCGAACCGGTGGAGTCGACGGCGACGACATCTTGTCACGTGATCCCGTTGTGGGGGAGCGCGATCTGCGCAGTGAAGACCGGCAACTGCTTCTCGATGCCGTGATGTCTGCGGGCGAGCATCTGATTCTGTTGTATACCGGTGCCGATCCGGTCACCGGTGTCGTCAGACCACCGGCGATCCCCCTCAGTGGCCTTCTCGACGTACTCAGTGCGACGGTAGGTCCGGACGCTGTGAACGGGGTGCTGACACGGCATCCGTTGCAATCGTTCGACAATCGAAACTTCGCGCCGAACAAGCCGTTCAGCTTCGACACGGCAGCGCTGGCCGGTGCGAGGGCTGCCTCCGGAACACCGGTCGAATTGCCGACAGTCTTGTCGGCCGAGCTACCCGAGGTGCATCCGAAGGAAGTGAACCTCGCCGACTTGGTGAACTTCCTGGTACATCCCGCGCGTGGTTTTCTGCGCCAACGCCTCGGCGTCCGGGTACCGGAACTCGACGACGACATCGCGGATTCGCTGGCAACCGAGCTCGATCCACTGTCCACCTGGGCTCTGGGTGACCGAATGCTTCTCTCGCGCTTGGCTGGACGCAGCTCTGCGGATTTTCGTGCAGCCGAGTGGCGCCGCGGCACTCTGCCGCCCTACAACCTGGGCGCTACGGTTCTGGGCAACGTCGAATGGGTGGTCGATCAGATTGCCGGACTTGCCTTGCCGCACTTCGACGGAGACTCCGAAGCTGTCGACGTCGACATAGACCTCGGTAACGGGCGTCGTCTCACCGGAACGGTAACCGGTGTGCACGGCAATTCAGTGGTGCGAGCGTCGTATTCCTCACTGGCGCCTAAACATCGGATGACGGCCTGGATCAATCTCCTCGCCTTGAAATCACACGGACGACCCGGTCCGCTCGATGCAGTCTCGATCGGACGGGGTCGGGGAAAGACAGCAGCGGCACGGTCGGTGCTCGATGCGCCGGGCAATGCGGTCGAGATACTGCAGCGATTGGTGGACCTACGGGAGCGGGGGCTGCAGCGCCCGTTGCCGATGTGGGCCGCGACTTCAGCCGAATATGCGCGCCGACGCTTTGGTGGGGAGTCGGTCGACGATGCGACAAACGGTGCGGACACCCAGTGGACCGGGCAGTACGGCGAGATGATCGATCCGAGCAACACTTACGTTTTCGGAGAGGCTCGAACACTTGCGGAGTTGGCTGCGGATCCGCCGTCGGACGACGAGTTCGTCTGGGCCGAGGAACCGACTCGGTTCGGAGTTCTCGCCCGACGGTTGTGGGATCCGTTGCTGACCAACGAAAGAGCGGAGTAACCCGTGGACTTCGATCTATTGGGGCCACTGCCTACCGGCACTACGGTGTTGGAAGCGAGCGCCGGAACCGGCAAGACCTACGCGATCGTCGGACTGGCGACCCGTTGTGTAGCCGAAGGTCTCGCCGACATATCGCAAGTTCTGCTGGTGACATTCAGCAGGGCCGCCACTCAGGAACTTCGTGAGCGTGCCAGGGAGAGGTTCGCGGGAGTGTCCGCCGCTCTGGTCGACCCGGAGGCGGCGAGGCGGTCGGATGATGATCTGGTGGCGTACCTCGCCACAGCTGACGACGAGGAGATCGGCGTGCGGCGTCGTCGACTCCTGCGCGCTCTCGCGGAGTTCGACGCCGGCACCATCACGACCACCCACAGTTTCTGTCAGAGGATGCTCGACGGGCTGGGCATCGCCGGGGAACGTGAACCGGACACAACTTTTGTGGAGTCGGTCGACGACCTGATCAGTGAGGTCGTCTCGGATTTGTACCTCAGCCGCTACAGCCGGACGGACTCGTCTCCACCGTTCTCCACGAAGGACGCGCTGGCCATCGCCCGAAGCGCAGTCGGCGATGGTCAGGCAATTCTCGAACCCGACGGCGAGGAGGAGACCGCACCCGGTCAGCGCGTCCTCTTCGCGGCTGCTGCTCGCCTCGAGGTCGAACGACGTAAGCGGACCAAAGGAATTCGCGACTTCAACGATCTGCTCACGCTGTTACACGGTGTATTGACGGATCCGGAATACGGTCCCGTCGCGTGTCGTCGGGTGCGCGAAAAGTTCAAGGTTGTGTTGATCGACGAGTTCCAGGACACCGATCCGTTGCAGTGGGACATTCTGCGGTTGGCCTTCCACGGACACACCACCCTGGTCCTGGTCGGTGATCCCAAACAAGCCATCTATGCGTTCCGCGGGGCAGAAGTCCTGAGTTATCTCGATGCGGTCGATCAGGCGGATGCGCACCAGGAGTTGACCACCAATTGGCGTAGCGACCCAGGGTTGTTGGCGGCACTCGAACACCTCTACGGTGGTGCCGCACTCGGCAACGAAGGCATCGTCGCGCATCCGGTGGAGGCTTCGCACAAGAAGTCTCGGTTGTTCGGCCCGGTGCCGATGCGTGTACGCCATCTGCCCCGTACCGGAGCCGGACCGCTCAATCGTTCGGGATTTCCGGCCGTAGGCAGACTTCGCAGTCGCGTCGCGGACGACGTCGCAGCAGACGTGGTCGCGCTCCTGGGCGGCGATGCCCGCTTGGCAGTCGACGGTGATCCACGCCCGGTCGAACCAGGAGACGTCGCGGTGTTGGTGCGCACCCACAAGCACGTGGCGATGATCCGCGATGCTCTCGATGCCGTCGGTGTACCTTCCGTATTGACCGGAGGGTCCAGTGTTTTCGCGACACCCAGTGCGACCCAGTGGCTGTGGCTGTTGCAGGCGATCGAGCAGCCCCATCGCTCCGATCGTGTCCGGTTGACGGCCCTCTCGCCGATTTTCGGGCGCACCTCCGAAGAACTGGACAAGGACGGCGACAACGTCGTTGCAGAACTTGCAGGTCAACTGCGCTCCTATTCCGGGCTGTTCGCACGCGTCGGGTTTGCGGCTGTGTTCGAAAGAATCTCTGCCGAAACAAAACTGGAGAAGCGTGTACTCGCGGCACCGTCCGGCGAACGAGATTTCACCGATCTGCGGCACGTCGCACAACTCCTCGGTCGCGTCGCCACCGAGGAAGCGTTCGGGTTGAGCGCACTGGTTCGCTGGCTTTCCGATCGGATCAAGGACCCGACGTCCGGGAGCGCCACCGATCGAAGCCGCCGCCTCGACAGTGACGCTGCCGCAGTGCAAATCGCTACGGTGCATGCCACCAAAGGGCTCGAGTTCCCGATCGTCTACGTCCCGTTCAGTTGGGAGAGCGTTGGCGGCTTCAACTCGCCGACGCAGCTGTTGCACGACCCGGAGGGACGCCGCATCCTCGACGTCGGCGGGCAGGAAGGCCCGGGGTACAACGCCAGAAAGACTGTTGCGGAGGCCGAAGAAGCGGGCGAAGAACTGCGGCTGCTGTACGTGGCGCTGACCCGGGCGCAGTGCCAACTCGTGCTCTGTTGGGCACCCAGCTACGGGACCTCCCGCTCGCCGCTGCACCGGTTGATGCTCGGACGTACACCCGGCATCGCCGAACCTGCTCGGGTAGTGAAGGTGCTCGACGACGGTACAACCGCAGCACGGCTCGCAACTTGGCCGGCAGCAGCTTCCGACGTGATCTCGGTGGAACCTGTTGGTCCCCATCCGCCCTCGCCCGTCCAATGGTCCAGAGCGGCTGCGGACGTGACCGAACTGGCCGCGGCGCGTTTCGATCGAGACCTGGACACTCTGTGGCGTCGTACGTCGTACTCGGCACTCACCGCCGGAGCGCACCACGCGGTCACGACCACGGGCAGCGAGGTCGAGGATCCCGAAAAAGACGACGAGCCAGAGGATTCCGTAGACCTCGGGAGCATTACCCCCTCGCCCCTGGAGGCGTTCCCTTCACCCATGAACGGACTTCCCGCGGGCGCCGCATTCGGCACGCTGGTGCATGAGGTGCTCGAGGTGGTGGACACGGCTGTGGCAGATCTGAGAGAGGAACTCGGGATGCGTTGCGCCGAGGCGGTCTCGGTTCGGGCGGCCGAGGTCGACTCCGAAGCACTCGCGGATGCGCTGTATCTGGTGATGCAGACTCCCTTGGGATTCGGAACCTTGGCCACGATCGCGCCGAAAGATCGTCTTCCCGAACTCGATTTCGAACTCCCACTGGCCGGTGGCGACGATCCGGTGTCGATGAGTGTCACACTCCGCGGAGTGTCGGAACTGTTGAGGCGCCATCTTTCCTCCGACGACATTCTGGCGTCGTACGCCGACTATCTGGACCGTGTCGAGACGTCACCGATGCGCGGATTCCTGACGGGCAGTATCGACGCGGTCTTGCGGATCCCGGGCCCGTCGTTCGTGATCGTCGATTACAAGACCAACCGGATCGGTCGCGGCGATCTGACGGCTGCCAACTACACGCGTGAACTCATGGCGACGGAGATGATGCGCTCGCACTATCCGCTGCAGGCACTGCTGTATTCGGTTGCACTGCATCGGTATCTGCGGTGGCGCCTGCCCGACTACGATCCGCACCGTCATCTCGGGGGCGCGCAGTATCAATTCGTGCGTGGGATGCTCGGCCCGGACAGCCCGCCGGAATGCGGTGTCTTCGAATGGAAACCGCCTGCTCAGCTGACGGTTGAACTATCGGATCTGCTGGCCGGTCTTGATGCGTCCCACACAGTAGGGGAGAAGATTCGATGACCGAGGCGCAATTGGCGCAGCGCGCCAAAGGGATCGTGCGAATCTTCAACGAAGCCGGGGTTCTGGTTGCCGCCGATGTTCATGTCGCGACGAGAGTGTGCAGCCTGGGCGGTGAAACGTCGGACGAGGTGATGTTGGCCGCAGCGTTGGCGGTCCGCGCTGTGCGCTCAGGTTCGGTGTGCCTCGATCTGCAACGGATGCGTGATGTGAGCGTCGACAATGCGACGGAGGAGGAACTCACGTCGTTGCCGTGGCCCGAACCGTCGGAGATCGTTGCCGCCCTTCGGCTGAGCCCTCTGGTGATCGGCGGAAACGCCGGACCTCTCAGACCGCTCCGGTTGGTCGACACGGACGACGGTGAACTCCTCTACCTCGATCGATATTTTCTGCAGGAGCAGACGATTCGGCGAGTGCTCGACGAGCGGGCGTCCACGTGGCCGCCCGCCGACCTGAAAGCGGTCCGAACGCGGCTGGATTCGCTGTTCGTCGACGAGAACGGGCCGACCATCGCGCCGGATCGTCAACGGATAGCAGCTGCTCTCGCCGCGACACAGTGGACCACCGTCATCGCCGGTGGGCCCGGAACCGGCAAAACCCATACGGTCGCACGTATTCTCGCTCTCCTGTCGGAGGAACTGGGTTCGAATGCTCGTATCGGTCTGGCCGCACCGACGGGTAAAGCCGCAGCACGGCTGCAGGAGTCCGTACGTGAGCAGACCGCGAGCCTTGGCCTTCCCGAAGAACTCGCGGCCATGACCCTGCACCGCCTACTCGGTTGGCAGCGGGGGAGTTCGAGTCGTTTCAAATACAATGCGACCAACAGACTTCCCTACGATGTGGTCGTCGTCGACGAGACGTCGATGGTCTCCCTTACGTTGATGGCGCGCCTGCTCGAAGCCGTTCGCCCCGATGCCCGGCTACTGCTCGTCGGCGATCCCGACCAGTTGACCTCAGTCGACGCGGGCGCTGTTCTTGCTGATCTTGTCGCCCGCCCGGTAAAGGTCAGTGGAAATCCGACGCTGACACAGTTGGTGGGTGACGATCTCACGGCCACTGGTTCCGAAGAGGCATTGAGTGCGGATGAGCAGGATCGTCTGCGGGGCGGGATCATTCAACTCTCACGCGGGCGCCGCTTCGACGGAGCCATCGCGTCGTTGGCCAGGGCAGTTCGAGCGGGAGATTCCGCTGAGGTTCTGCGTATCCTGCGCAGCGGTGATCCCGCCGTCTCCTTCCATTCGCCCGAGGATGTTGACGCATTGCGCGCCGACATCGTTGCGAGTTCAGAGGTGGTGACGGCGTCGGCCGAGGTGGGTGATGCGATCGGCGCGCTGAAAGGCTTGGAATCGCACCGCCTTCTGTGCGCCCACCGTGACGGACCGTACGGTGTCGGGAGGTGGGCGCAGCAGGCGATGGAGTGGGTCGGCACGGCATCAGGGCAGTTTCTTGACCCGACGAGGTGGTATCCGGGCCAACCCCTGTTGGTGACGGCCAACGACTACGAGGCGAAGATCTACAACGGGGATGCCGGGGTGATCGTGCAGCGTGAGGATGGCGTGCCTATTGCCGCATTCCAGCGGGGCAGTGATGCGTTTCTGATTCACCCGAGCCAACTCTCGTCGGTGCAGACGGTTTACGCGATGACGATTCACCGGAGCCAGGGCAGCCAGTACGACACCGTATCGGTGATGTTGCCGGCCGAGGCGTCGTCACTGCTGACTCGGGAGTTGTTGTACACGGCGATCACTCGCGCCAGAAACCATGTGAGAGTAATCGGCACCGAGGATTCCGTGAGGGCGGGAGTGCAGCGACAGGTACTCAGGGCAAGTGGGCTGCGTCGGGAGATCCGTCCGTACGACGGGCCGTGAAAGTCGGATGTTGCGGATTCTCTTGGTCATTCGTTGTATACGACGAACACCTTGCGTACGGTCTCGGTGACCGTCCACGTACCCTTCCATCCGATTGGGAAGATTGCACTCGTACCGGCAACGAGATGTACGGGATCGCCGTCGTCCTCCTCCACGGTCATGGCGCCGGAGACGATGGTGATGATCTCGCCGCGGGTGAGGAACTCCCACCGCGACTTTCCCGGTTCGCTCTCCCAGACTCCGGATTGAATGCGGCCGTCGTCACTGGTGAACTCGACATCTGCACGAGTGATGATGTCTCCGCCGAGTGGCTCTGCACTGGGTTGGCCGAGCAGTGCTTGCTGGAAGATCCCACTTGCGCTGTTCAACTCTGCGGCACGGAAGGTAATGGTCACAATTCAATCCTGACTTTCGAAACTCATGTGAATCATCGGACTTGTCGATGATGTCGTGTGTCTGCTGAGCCGGGATACATTCACTTGTCGCATCTTTCGGCGTTTCGCTCGTACAGATGTCGAAAGGGTGATCGACCATCATTCAACCGGGGCTCAGGGAACCGTCTCACGCCGAAACATGCCCGAGCCCAGGGAAAACGCCCCCGCGCCGGTGATCTCGAACGGGGGTGATCGGTTGTGTATGAGGGGTTTACGTGGTGGACGCTGTCAACGAGGTGATGAAGCGCTCGGCTGCCGCGTCGACCTCGGCGTCGGGGGTGAGCAACCTCTGTAGCAACAGTCCTCGCAGACATGCGGTTGCGATGATGCTCTGCTGCTTTGCGTCCACCATTGTGAACCCTTCGCGGAGGGCCGCCGCTTCGAGGAGGTGCGCCAAATCGTCGAGGTCGGCGGCGAAATCTTGAAATGCTTTGTGCTCGTAAACCGCAAGTCCGGCCAGGTGAAAAAAGGTGCGGCTTCGATCTTCGTGCTCGGCGTTCGAGTAGAAGGTCCAGATCGCCCTGCACAGGGCCGCGAACCCGAGATCCTTGCCCATCGCGGCGATGACGAGGTTGTCACGGCGGCGAGCTTCCGACAGCACGGCGCTGAGGAGTCCCGGTCGTGATCCGAAGTGATAGGTCAGCAGCGTGTGGTGCACTCCGAGTCGCTCCGCTACTTGGCGCATCGACAGCTTCGGGCTTGGGCCGGTTTCACCGAACTCGTCGAACAGTGCCTGCAACAGTCGCTCTCGACCCTCCCCAACCGGCGATCTCACGCTACCTCCATTGACGGGTTCACCACTGTTGAGTACGGTACCGCATATCGAATTCACCAGTGTTTAGGAGAGTGGTTTCCAATGCTCGGGAGGTCCCTTTGACTGACGTATGGTTTGCCGGCGGCATGGTCGCGGATGGATCGGGCACCGACCCGGTCGAAGTCGACGTGTGCGTGAGTGGCGGCATTGTCACCGCGATCGGACAGGCGCCGTCGGGTTCGACGACAGTTGACTTGGACGGCATGCTTCTGACTCCGGGCCTGATCGATGCTCATGTGCACCTGGGTATTTCGAGTCCGATCCGAAGGCAATTCGGGTTTGAGCTCTCGGCAGCCGAACTGGCTGCGGGCATCTTCGCCACCGCGGGCGATGCCCTCGACGCGGGCTTCACCACGGTGCGAGACGTCGGTGGCATCGACGGCGGAGTCGTCGACGTTATTGCGAGCGGCAAGGTGCGTGGTCCGCGTGTCCTCTCGTGCGGTCCTGTGCAGTGCCAGACCGGTGGACACGGCTACTACGGGGCCGCATGGGAGCCGACCGAGCTGTGGAACATGCACCACATTCCAGGGCTCTGCGCCTTGTCCTTGATGTCGGGCAATGCCGACGAGCTACGACGCAACGTGCGCGAATCGTTCCGCCGAGGCGCAACATTTCTGAAACTGTGCGTCACCGGCGGTGTCGTCGGAGGCCATGACAGCCTCACCGACACACAGTTCACCGTCGAGGAAATCTCCGTGGCAGTGGAAGAAGCAGCGTCGCGCGGCACCTACGTCACGGTCCACGCGCACAACAATGCGGGCATTCGCAACGCGGTGCGGGCCGGCGTCCGGTGCGTGGAACACGGCACCGACATCGATGCGGAGACGGCCCAGCTGATGCGGGAACATGACGTGGCACTTGTCCCCACCTTCGCCGTGGTCGAGCAGTTGGCGGACACCGAAAGCATGGACCTGGACCCGGCAATACGAGAGCGTGCAGCCGGAGTGCGTCAACGCATGGCCAGAGCGCTCGAGGCCTCTCGCGCAGCAGGCCTGAGGATCGGCCTGGGCTCGGACCTCATCGGGCCGCACCAAAAGCGCCGAGGTGAGGAGTTGCACTTGCGCGCGGAGTTGGAGTCGCCGATGCATGCACTCGTTTCGGCCACCAGCGTCAATGCCGACATTCTCGGTATCGGGGAAAGCGTCGGGACGATCCGCGTCGGTATGCAGGCGGACATGGTTGCCTGGCAGCAAGACCCACTCCGAGACGCAAAGGTCTTCGCCGATCCGGACATGGCTGTTCTCGTCGTGAAGTCCGGAAATATCGTCAAGGGAGACGTTCGATGAGCGCAATGCTGCACGGATGCTTTGCAGACACGGAGTACTTCGAAATCACGGCGAAGTCGGGACACAGCTACGGCGTCTGGGTGACCACACCCCCCGGCTACGCGGACTCCATGGATCCCTTACCGCTGATCTACGTGATGGACGGCAACTGGGCTGTAGGTCTTACCGCCCCGCTCATCGTCACGCAGGCAGACCCGTACCTGACGGTCGCCCCGTACATCCAGGTCAGCGTCGGATATGCCGGTGAGGAAGCTGCCAACTGGGCACGGCTCCGCAACCGCGATCTCGTGCCGCCTGGGGAACCGGTAGGCGAAGAAATGATGGCTACTCTCGCCGCTGCTCGCGACTCGGGTGCAATGACCCAGGAGTACGTGGACGCCTACCTCGAGGAGCTGGCAGACACCCACGGGGACGTCTTCCTCGACTTCCTGACCAACGAACTCCACCCTCGCCTGTACTCGTCGGAGCTACGTGTCAGCGAGTCCGGGCACGGACTCTTCGGGTACTCGTACGGAGGCCTTTTCGCCCTCTACGCATGGCTGCGCGACGCGCCCCCATTCGCGACCTTCGGTGCGGGTAGTCCCGGAGTTGTGAACGCCGACAGCCAGATCCACACGCTGGTCGAGGCACTGCCCGAGCGTGGCGTGGGCTCAGTTGTTCCGCAGCTGCACGTCACGCTGAACGAAGCCGAACTGACTGGACCCATTCCGATCTATCGCGGACTGTCACGCAACGTTCTCGCCGTCGTGGAGCAGTTGCATGGCAAGGGACGGTCGCAGGATGTTTCGACCGCGTTGTTGCACGAGACGCACGTAACCGGGCTGCAGGCATCGTTCCTGAGCTACTTGAAGAGCTGCCATGCACGTTAGCTCTCCGTCCCGGAGGCGATGTGCCGCTGACACGTTCTAGGGCGATTTTCCGTAGACGCCGTTGAAGGAGAAGTCGGCTGTGGGTGTCCACCACGTGGTGGACACCCACAGCCGTGTCTATTCAGTTGTCGCGGCTATCGATTCTCCAAGCCGGACAACACTTCTAACCCATGACGGTCCCGGTCGACTCGGCATTGGGTGCCCGAAGGCGGGAGAATGCGCCGAGGTCGATTTCGAGCCCGGTGTGCATCCCGACATAGGTCAAGGGATCAGCGTCGTGATCGTGTCCAGCTTCCACCTGGTCGATGATCCTGGACATGAGGCGCCCAGCGATGGGCGCATTTTTGAATTGGTTCCCGCTGGTGCCTATGGCGACGTAGAAACCTTGCCTGTCTGTCTTGTCATAGATCGGGGTCCAGTCGGATGCTGCGTCGTACACGCCGGCAATACCTTTCGGTTGTGACGGGACCTCCAGGGTGGGGAAACGCCTGGCGGCGCGGAAAACCTGCGCTTCGAACCGGGCAACAGTGCGATTCGGGTTGGCGGTATCAGGATCGTCGATCCACTCGAGCGGATCGCAATCCGGTTCGGTTCCGCCGACAAGGAATCCGTTTCCAGGTTCGGCTCGCATGTAGGTTCCGAGATCCAAATCGGCGATCATCGGGCCGAGGATCTCGTCGTCGTTGTAGCCAGTGGGTGCGGTGACGTGATGAACTTCCTGGCGCAAGGGCCGAACCGAAACCTTGAAGTCGGCCCCGACGTTCGACAGCTTGTTGAACGCTCCTGACCAGGGGCCGGCGGCATTGACGACAATCTTGGATTTCACACTTTCCCCGTCGTCGAGCCCTAGCTGCCAGATGCCGTCAGGCAACTGCTCGACTGCCACCACACGCGTGTTGTATGCGAAAACTGCACCGTGCGAACGTGCTGCCGCAGCAAGATTCGCGGCAGCCAGTTGCGGGTCGTCGACGAACCCCGCCTGAGGTGTGTACAGCGCGCCGAGCGTGGTTTCGGCATCTGCGAAGAAGGACTCCGAGTCGACTGGCTTCGGAGGATAGTATTTGCCGGCGTCGATACCGGGAATCTTCTCGACGAGTGTCGTTGCGTCCCAGAGCTGGTAATCGATTCCTATCTTCTCGAATAATCCGATCGTGCGCGCGTGGGGCGCGACGTCGACATCGAGCAGTGCCATCCCGCATTGCCGAAACTTCGCAAGCGCGCCGTCGACTGTCGCGTTGAGATGCTCGTTCCAGTTTTGCCAGCAATGCAGCGACTCCCAAGCCGCAGCCATACCGTCGAATGTGGAGTAGTTGAACCGGATAACCGCACTGGATGCACTGGTCGAGCCGTAGCCCGGACCACCAGACTTGTCGATGACCAGGACTTCGTAACCTCGAGCGGCCAGTTCGTAGGCGATGGAGCTGCCGATCACTCCAGCTCCGACCACAACTGCATCGGTCTTGTCGGTAGGCACTTTCGGCCTCTCTTTCTACTGATGGCTTTGCCGGATCGAAAGCACAGCTGTTCGATCCGGCAAGCTTGGGTTCTGGTAATTCCGACGCCGTCGACTTCCTCTGGAGAGCTTCATCCCGACTTCTCGGATTCGGCTCTGTCTTAATGAATTTGGCACCTGAAAGTCCAGAGGTGTTCGTCGTCCTCAACTCTCTCGTGGCGGCCATCGGAACGCTATCGACAGCTGCGCAAAAAATCACAGCCGTGGCGCGTCCGTTGTCAGAAATGTTTCGTCGGGCTGCCCTGCGTGGCAGACCAGTTTTTCGTTTCCGGAATCCCTCGCCACAGAATGGGAAGCGCGATCAAAGCGATGGCGGTCGCATAGAAGGCAGGCGACAGATCGCTTCCAGTGGCGTTGACCAGTGTTGCGCACACCAGAGGAGCGGTCCCTGCAAAAAGTGCATATGCGATGTTGTAGGGGATTGCCGTGCCGGTGAATCGCGCATGCGTCGGCATCATTTCGAGAATTACGAGCAAAGCGGACGCGAGTAAGGAAAGCGCGAGGACCAGAGAAGCCAGTGCAACGGCAATCGCGAAAATGTTTCCGGTACCGATGAGCATGTAGCTGGGCACCGAGACGAAAACTGACATCACCATGCCGATTCTGACGAGTGGCCTCCGGCCGATTCGGTCGACTGTGGCGCCGAAGAAGATGAACAGCGGTACTGCGAGAACCAAAGCGCCGGTTGTCATCAGCAGTGCAACCGTGCTCGGAACATCGGCTGAGAGAACCAGAAATGTCGGCATGTAGCCGAGCAGCATATGAGTAACGACACCGAGCGAGGCGAAGTACACGAAGGACGTGAGCAGAGTCCGCCAGTGATTGCGGAACAGATCTGCGAGTGGGCGGGTTGGAAGGGAATCGTTTTCTTGCATTTCCTTGAACGCCGGAGTCTCCTCGACGGCAAGCCTCATGAACAGGCCCACCATGGCGACAACGCCTCCGATGATGAACGGCCAACGCCATCCTCCGTCGGCGAAGTGCTCAGCGCCGACCGAGCTGAATGACAAGACTGTGACCGTGGCCAAGATGCTGCCGACAAATGACGAAGAGCTGATTATCCCTGCGTACAAGCCTCGGCGGTGGGACGGCGCATGCTCGACGACGAAGGTGGCAGCTCCGGTGTATTCGCCCCCGGCCGAGAATCCTTGAACCAATCGGCACAGCAGCAGCAACAGCGGTGCGGCAACACCGATCGAAGCGTACGTCGGTAGGAGACCGATTGCCGCCGTCGAGCAGCCCATGAGCGTAATTGCCAGGGACAGTGACCTCCGTCGGCCGAGGCGGTCACCAAGCCGTCCGAAGAATATGCCGCCGGCAGGTCTGGCCAAGAAGGCGACTCCGTAAAGAGCGAAGGTGGCAAGCAGTGCGCCACTGCCGAACTCCGGAGGGAAGAACACTGTCGCGAGAACTGCGGCAGTGAAACCGTAGATCGTGAAATCGAACCATTCGACGATGTTGCCTGTCGCCCCGGCGATCAGGGCCCTACGGCGCGCCGATCGACGTCCGGGTGACGTCTCGGTTTGATGCTCTACAGGAGCATTTGCTGTGCCGGTCATGATGATTCCTCTCGGGATATGCTGAATGGCAACGGCTTTGCGATATCACGGTCACCGATGTCATTCGAGGTATTCGACATTGAAAGAGGTCGGTGGGATTCGATGTTGAACTGGCGACCGAAGGTCGTTTGTCGATTTCGGGTCGGAGGCGACTTCGTCTGAGGGAGATCGTGCCGGCCGGCCTCGCTCCCCATTACGCAAATCCCACGGCTGCAACAGATCTCGTCGCTGCCACTTCTGCCGGTTTGCGGACCGAGTGAAGACGTCACGGGTCTCGGGTGCTTGGCATGAAGCGAGCCTATGGTGCAAAAGTTAGTTGCATCACTGTCATGTGTTCAATTTTCTACGTAGAAATTTGGGCATATGTTGCAAACCGGAGAGGGGGCTCGTACAGTTCGACCATGGTCGGAGAACTGCAGCATTTGGTGGACACTACCGGGCGCCGACTGGACCGTTCCGTTGCGATCGATGATGTACAGATTCGTCTGCTCGCGTACAACTCGCATGACAGTGCCGTCGATTCAGTCAGAATGAATTCCGTTCTACAGCGGAATGTTTCACGCGAGATCGTAGACTTCATCTACGCGAGTGGAGGCCGTGAAGCCCTCGATCTCTTCACTGTTCCCGTCAACGAAGAACTAGGGCTGACCCTTGGCCGGGTCGGGATGCCGATCCGATACCGCAATGCGCTGCTGGGCTTCGTCTGGCTGTTGACTTCGGAGGGCGAAGTTGACGAGGATCAAGCCGAGGTCTTGAGGCGCACGGCTGATGCGGCAGCGATGATCCTCCACCGCGAACAGTTGCTGGACGAGTTGTCCCGAAGTCGGGAGCGGGAACTTACTCGAGACGTCCTGTCGGGCGAGCGGTCGCTGCGCGAGGACGCGGCAAACAGGTTGGCCGAGGAGGGCTTGTTGGCTGCGGGTCCAGCAGTCGTGGTCACTGTGTTGCTCCGTCCTGGCGACCAGTCGACATTGACCGAAAGAGATCGTCTGAGTGTTGCCGTCGGCGTCGATCAGCTTCGTCGGAGGCTCCCGCGGAACAGTGCAATCCAACTCGACCGCCCCGACCACAGTCTGTTGATCGTATCGGTGGCCGAACGCTCGACTCAAACCCATCTGGTCTCGCTGATCGTGGCAGCCCGGGAGCGAGTCTTGTCTGAAAGTGGGCGCCAGAACATCGAATGTTGGGTCGGTATCGGTGAACCGCGAACCTCGGTTGCACACGTGCGCGAATCCTACGAAGAGTCCAGACGTTCCGCAGATGTGGCCCAGGTCGTCAAGGTGCTCGGAAATGTTGTGCGTTATCGGGATCTCGGCGTCTACGGACTTCTGGCCGAACTGTCGGAGGATCGACTCGAGAACAGTATTCACTCAGGTTTGCAGTCCTTGCTCAGCCATGAGGACTCGAAAAGTGAGGCTCTTCTCGCGACGCTGGAGAGTTTTTTGGACAATGCCGGTGACGTAAAGCGAACGTCAGAGGCGCTCTGTGTGCATCGAGGGAGCTTGTACTATCGCTTGCGGCGAATTCAGGAGATAACACGAGCAGACTTGGCAAACGGCGACGACCGGTTGGCCTTGCATTTGAGCCTGAAAGTCGCGCGGCTGTTGGATCTCCGATGATCCCGATCCGAGAAGAGGGGACTGCGGAAGAATCAAGCGGCTCAACGTAGTTGGCGGCTTTCGATCGTCAAGCGGGATGATTCCGGGGTGGGAAAGGAAGCGCGTCGTACATCGGCCGGGCTGGGTCGGCTTGACCTGCTGAGATGTTCATACGTTTGATCGGGCATCTTCTATTTTCTTGTCGGCAGATGCGGCGGAGCGCAACTTTTTCGGGCATTGAAAGTGCAGAATCGTCGAGATGGGTGTCGAGCTGTGTGAAGAAGGCGCGTTTTTGCAAACCGAAATGACGACGAATTTGGTCTGAGTTCGGTCCCCCGGTACGCAGATGTTCGCGCGCGAACTGGACTATTTGTTGCCGACTGCAAACAGGGGATCTAGCGTCCATTCCCGTTGGCTCCCTTTATGGTTGGATTGGATCAGATACCTGAGTCGGTGCGATTCGTATGCACCCCTTCACCGCAGGTCTGGTCTGATCTTTCCGAAGTCGGAGTCGCGGAGATACATGCAGTTGTTCGAGATCGTTCCCCCGAAATTGAACAAACGCGCCAGACTGGATTGTGGCCATCGAGGCTGTACGTCGATCCATTTGCTGGTTGCTGAACCGGCTGGTCAGTACGACACTGAACCGGTGATGTTGCCGGCCTATCGCCAAACGGTGAAGTGGTTTTGCCAGGAGAACGACACGTTTTTGCCGGCATTCGAGACGACGACTCCGCGCGGATCGACCTCTGGCGGAAGGGGGACCGACCACATCATCTTTCCGTCGCGAGCCCTGATCGAATGCATGCCGGTGTAGTCGCTGAAGACGAAGTGATCGCCATCAGTCGCACCGCTTCGAACCCAGTACGCGTCTTGCCAGGGTGTTTGCCACAGTTGTCGGCCACTCTCGACGTCGAGACCCGAGATTGTGCGGGTCTCCGGCGACGTGACGAGGATTGTTTTTCCTACCACTGCGGCGATGGTGCTTCCTGTCCCGGCCGTCGCGGTGTTGACGATTTGTGAACTGCGCCAGAGTTCGTCACCCGACTCCGGATCGTAGGCGCCGTCGCCGAGAAACATCGGCACCGCCGTCGAGGGCTTACTCGGGTAGGACGACGATGAGTACGAGGGAATCGGTATCGCACGAATCGTGGATCCGTCGGAAGCCAAGAGGTTTTGGGTTCCGGCATATCCCGACCGGCCGCCGACACTGGTGAGGAACAATCCGTTCCCGGTAGGGACAAGCGAATCGCCCTCGAATCGGAATCGTTCGGCGCCGGACTGCAGATCGTAGATTCGATAGCGGTACTGCGGGTCCCCGCCGTCGCCCTGTTCCATCGCAATGACAGTGTCGGTGTGAGGGACCGTGTAGACGGCTCCGAACTTCTCACTTGGTTCGAAGGTACGCACGAAGTTGGCAGTCAAATCGGTTGTGGTGCCGCTGGCAAGAATTCGTGTTCGAACCGTTCCGTCCATCCTTTCGCCGGACGTGTACACGGTGTCTCCGGCGATGGTGGCGCCATTGAGATCGAAGTCGGTTCCGAGGTCGGACATCAGAGTTCCGGTCGCGGTATCGACAAAGATCATCCGTCGATCGCCCCAGCACGCGATGATCGTGGATTCGTTCTGCTGACTGCACTGGCCGATGACTCCGCCGATTCGCGTTTTCCACAGCGGACTTCCGTCGTCGGGATTCACCCCGACGAGTGTGACGGCACCGACTCCCTGACTCGACGAAGACTCGTCGGTCTTGGGAAGCGGATAAGCAGTCGCGGCCACCAGCACGTCACCGACTTGGTACGTGTTGCCGTAGCCGTAGTAGCTATCGAGCGTGGAAGGCATCGACAGCAGCACGTCCCCGGGGTTGTCCGTGAGCGCTCGGACATCGAGTTCCCAGGCTTGTTGCGGAGGATCGGAGAGGTCTACGTCGACAACGCCTTGCTCGACGATCGGACCGCCTGTCTTCTGCTTCGGCCATGCCGCATCACTGGAGTCGGAGATTACCGATACGACGATGAACGCGATCGCCACGAGCAATGCCAGTCCGAGTGCGACCAGTTTCCAATGTTCCTTCAACCGAAGCTGCATCGAAAGACCGTAACCGATCGATCAAACTGATCGGTTCGTTTCGCGGACGGCCGGCACGATGTCGATCGCGAGATCGAGCCCACGTGCTCGGTGTGACGAAGTGTGGTGGCCTCGTACGCACGAGACCACCACACCGACGGCGTCAGACGTAAGGCGAGTACGCCGGAAGATCCAACTGACCGTTGCCGGACAGCCCGATCACGATCACCTCGGGTTCGGTGACGGCACGGGCGTGAGCGATAGCGCCGGCAACCGCGTGGGTTGATTCCGGAGCCGGGATGATTCCTTCGGCGCGGGCGAAAATCAGACCTGCCTGGAGTGCGTCGTCCTGATCGACGGCAATTGCATCCATGAGTCCGAGGTTGACCGCGTGCGAGACCATCGGCGACATGCCGTGGTAGCGGAGGCCACCGGCATGGATGGCCGGCGGTACGAAATCCTTACCCAGAGTGTGCATCTTGAGCAGCGGCGTCAGGCCGGCGACGTCACCGAAGTCGTAGCGGTACTCGCCCTGGGTGAGGGACGGGCATGCCGACGGCTCGCAGGCGACCAGACGAGTCTTGGTGCCTTCGCGAAGGTTTCGTCCCATGAACGGGAAGGTGAGTCCGGCGAGGTTGGAACCGCCGCCGGCGCAACCGAACACGGTGTCGGGGACGGCGTCGCCGGCTTCTTCGAGCTGGACCATTGCTTCCTGACCGATCACGGTCTGGTGCAGCATGACGTGGTTCAGCACGCTACCGAGTGAGTAGTGCGTGTTCGGATCCTGCGCAGCGACCTCGACGGCCTCACTGATGGCCATACCGAGCGAGCCGGTGGTGTCGGGATGCGACTTCAACAGTGCGCGTCCGGCTTCCGTCAGGTCCGAAGGCGACGGGTGACAGATTCCGCCGTACGCCTCCATCTGGATGCGTCGGTACGGCTTCGAATCGAAGGACGAGCGAACCTGCCATACCTCGACGTCGAGTCCGAGCAGCGCGCCCGCGAACGACAGCGACGCACCCCACTGTCCCGCACCGGTTTCGGTGGTGAGCTTGGTGGTTCCCTCGATTGCGTTGTAGTAAGCCTGCGCGACAGCAGTATTCGGCTTGTGTGAACCGACCGGGCTCACGCCTTCGTACTTGTAGTAGATGCGGGCAGGTGTGCCGAGAGCGCGCTCGAGTCGATGCGCGCGGAACAGGGGAGAGGGCCTCCACATGCCGTAGATCTCGCGAACCGTCTCCGGGATCTCGATGTAGCGCTCGGTTGCGACTTCCTGCGCGATGAGGTTCATCGGGAACAGCGGCGCCAAGTCCTCGGGGCCGAGCGGCTCACGAGTGCCCGGATGCAGGTGCGGGGGAACAGGCTCGGGGAGGTCAGCCGCCAGGTTGTACCAGTGCGTCGGCACTTTCGACGGGATGGAGACGCCCAAAGGCTCGAGCGAACGGTTGAGTGGGGTGGTGGTCAACTAACTCTCCTTCGTGGATTCGGTACCTGATCTTGGCGGTCGTAGCGACGACGCGTACGGCATTTGCCGGATCGGGGATCCTGAGAGGAGCCTGCTGGACCACCCGATATCGGTCCGGGCAGCACGCAGTTGCGGCTGACCGTCAGCGGTCGGGCCACCAGAGGTGCGCAGTGAGCAGGGTCACGAGCCGATCGTACATCGGCACTCGCACCCTGCTCACGTCGGGCGCGGCTACATTTTCGCCATCCTCCGTCGGCTCAGCGGAAAATCATGCACGTCGTAGTTCCGTGCGCCACCAACTTGCCGTTCTTGTCCAAGACCTTGCCCTCTGCCGTCGCGGTACGCCCGCCCACGTGAATGACGCTGCCGTGGGCTGTCAGTTCGTCACCGTCGAGAGGCACCGTGCGGATGTAGTTGAGCTTGAGTTCGAGGGTCGTGTAGCCGACGCCGGCCGGAAGCATCGTGTGTACCGCGCAGCCCATGACCGAGTCGAGCAGCGTTGCGCAGATGCCGCCGTGCACAGTGCCGAGCGGGTTGCTGAAATCGGCGCGCGGGGTCAGGGCGAAGCTCACGGATCCTTCGTTGACCTCGCGCATCTCCATGCCGAGGAGGCGTCCGATGCTGGGTCGGTCGTTGACCTGCGTTCCCATCCAGCGGAGAAGTTCGAGGCCTGTCATCTGCGCCGGATCGACGGTCGCGGTTGTCTCGTCACTCATTGTTTCATCCCATCACTATGTAGGTCGTCATACATAACGTAGCGTATGAGTCGACAGGTGTACCGACGGCCGAAGGATCTGTGACATGGCAGAGCTGAGCTCACGTGATCGCATGATTCGCAGTGCGGTTGAACTGATCAGCCGCAACGGTGTCGACGCGACGTCCTTCAGCGACGTCATCAAGCACAGCGGCGCACCCCGTGGGTCGATCTACCACCACTTTCCTGGCGGTAAGACCGAGTTGATGGTCGAAGCCGTGCGCGCGGCCGGTGCGATCATCACCAGACGGATCAGCTCGGCTGCGGCTACCGGTTCCACGGCCGACGTGATCGAAGCGGTCGGAGACATCTGGCGACTCAATCTCACACGCTCGGACTTCGCGATCGGCTGCCCGGTGATTGCCGGCGGGTTGGCGCGTGCCAGTGAGCCAGAAGTCGCGGAAGTGTCGGCTGAGGTCATGCTGGGATGGCAGAAGTTGATCGAATCGCAACTCGAAACTGCGGGTTGTCCTGCAGTGCAGGCAAAATCGATGGCAAACCTGACGATCACGTCGGTCGAAGGTGCAGTGGCGGTGTGCCAGACGACTCGAAGTATCGAGCCGCTCGAACAGGTCATCGCTTCACTGCAGGGGCTCTCTCGTTCTGAGGCTTGGTCCCGCTGAGCCTTCGGGGGTTGACTTCGGTCGTCAAGTATCCGTAACTTCATGTAACGGCTAATTGGGCAGGAGTAGGCGATGACACATTGGTTCGACCTCGAACCGGTCGGTGTCGATTTCTTCGACACGGCACCGCATATCTTCACGTACTCGATCGATCTCGCCGCCGAACCTGACGCCGTCTGGGCCGGTCTGACCGCCGACGAGCCTTTGTCGTGGTGCCGACTGCTCACAAAAGTGCACTACACCTCGCCGCGCCCCTACGGCGTCGGCACGCGCCGAATCGCGGAGGTGGGCGGCGGTGCGATGCAGATGCGCGAAAAGTTCATCACCTGGGACGACGAAACGCGTCGGCACTCGTTTTACGTCGAACAGTCCAATGTTCCGCTGTTCCAATCCTTCGCGGAGGACTACCGCGTCGACGAGCTCGCAGTGGGTTCGAGACTGCAGTGGAATTTTGCATTCTCGCCGCGTCCGAAGCTGTCGCTCGCGGTGCGCGGCGGGCTACCGGTCAACTCGCTGATCTTCTCGAGCTTCGTGCGCGATACCAAGCGGCACTTCGGTTCTGCGCCACGCCATTGACTTTCTTCCCTTCATACGAGAGGCATCCATGACCACGCTCGGAGAATCATTGACTTTGCCCTGCGGGCAGATCCTGCGGAATCGCACGATGAAAGCTGCGCTCAGCGAGGCTCTGGGTGACCGCACTCATGGACCGTCCACTCGCTTGGAAACGCTGTACGGTCGTTGGGGCAGTGGCGGGTTCGGTTTGCTGATCACCGGCAATGTCATGGTCGATCGATCGCAGATCGCCGAACCGGGCAATGTCGTCGTCGACGACGATCGTGATGCCGAAGCACTGACTGCCTGGGCCAAGACCGCCAAGAACGGCGGCGCCGAGATCTGGATGCAGCTGAACCACCCAGGGCGGCAATCCAACCCGATTGCCAGCAGAGGTAGACCGGTCGCCCCGAGCGCGATCGCGCTGAAGATTCCGGGAATGGCGACGCCGCGAGAACTCTCGACCGCTGAGATCGACGAGATCATCGACAAGTTCGCGGAAACCGCTCGCGTCGCCGAGTCCTCCGGCTTCGGGGGCGTGCAGATACACGCAGCGCACGGTTATCTTGTTGCGCAGTTCCTTTCGCCCTTGTCCAATCAGCGGACGGACGAGTGGGGTGGAGATCCTGAGCGTCGACGACGCTTTCTGATCGAGATCGTTCGGCGCATACGCTCTGCCGTTGCTCCGGGATTCGCGGTCTCGGTCAAGCTCAACTCGGCTGATTTCCAACGAGGTGGATTCTCGGAAGACGAGTCGCGAGAAGTAGTGCGCGCGTTGACCGAAGAGTTGGTGGATCTCATCGAGATCAGCGGTGGCAGTTATGAATCGCCGGCCATGATGGGTAAAGCGCAGAAGCAGAGCACTCGCGATCGAGAGGCATATTTCCTCGAGTACGCCGAGACAGTCCGAGCGATTGCCGGCGACATTCCCTTGGCGGTCACCGGCGGCTTCCGCTCGCGATCGGCGATGGTCGAGGCACTGGCTTCCGGCGCGTGCGACGTGATCGGCCTCGGCCGGCCGACGATCACGATCCCCGACGCGGCAACCGTTCTCCTGGAATCGGATCGGGAACGATTGACCGTGCCGACTGTTGAGTTCGGAGCGCGGAAGTTGTTGGGGAAGGTTGCCGACATCTCGATGCTCGACGGTGCACTCGACCTGCAGTGGCATACCGATCAGCTGCACCGGATGGGCGACGGAAGCGAGCCGGATCCGGCTCGGCCGTGGTGGAAGACCCTCGGAACGATGGTGAGGCGAAACGGATTCGATGCGCTTCGCCCCACCAAACGAGCGGCTTGATCAGTTCGGTGCACCGATGTTGAGTTCATCGGGATGCGCGCCGACGCGGGTGCCGTCGTCGAGAGTGTCGATTTCGCTCAGGTCGAGATCGGTGAGTTCGAAGTCGAATACGTCGATGTTCTGAGCGATTCGAGCATCGTGTACGGATTTCGGGATGACGATCAGGCCGTTCTGAAGGTGCCAACGGATCAGGACCTGCGCGGCAGTCTTGCTGTGGCGGTCACCGATTCGAGTGATGATCGGGTCGGTGAGCAGGGTGTTGGGCTTGGACGCCTTACCCCAACCTGCGTTACTGGTACCGCCGAGTGGGCTCCACGATTCGACCTTGATCCCGTGCTCGGCGGCCTTGTCGCGAATGGCGTGCTGCGTGAGGTGCGGGTGCAGTTCCACCTGATCGACTGCGGGCAACAATCCACCGCGTTCGACGAGAAGCTGCAGATGATGCGGCTCGAAGTTGCACACCCCGATTGCCTTGGCGCGGCCCGATTCCGCGATCTTTTCGAGTGCGTCCCACGTGCGGAGGAGTCGGTCGTTGTCCTGCAGAGGCCAGTGGATGAGGTAGAGATCGACGTAGTCGACGCCGAGCTTGTCGATGCTGGTGTCGAAAGCCTTCAACGCCGGCTCGTAGCCCTGATCTGCATTCCAGAGCTTCGTGGTGAGGAAGATGTCCTCTCGCGCGACGGACGAGTTGGCGATACCTCGTCCGACGCCCTCTTCGTTTCCGTAGGCGGCAGCGGTGTCGATGTGCCGGTAGCCGGCCTCGTCGAGTGCGAACCGTACTGCATGCTCGGTTTCGTCGTTGGTGGCCTGCCAGACTCCGAGGCCGAGTTGCGGGATCGTGGTTCCGGAATTCAGCGTGATGTCAGGAATGCTCATGGATCAAGGCTAGCGATCTCGAGCTGTCCTTGCCTGGGTCAGAGAGTGGTAGCCGAGTACCCATGCGCCGCTGCAACACTGTCGGACAGGAGCAGGCCGTCGTGTGTGCTCAGACCTGACCCCAGGCCGGGAACTGTCGCGACCGCGTCCTTCCACCCCTTGTCGGCCAAGGCGACGACGTACGGAAGCGTCGCGTTGGTGAGTGCGTAGGTGGACGTACGGGGGACCGCTCCGGGCATGTTCGCAACGCAGTAGAAGACCGAACCGTGAACCTGGTACGTCGGATCGGCGTGCGTGGTCGCGTGTGAATCCTCGAAGCAGCCGCCCTGGTCGATGGCGATGTCGACCAGGACAGAACCCGGCTTCATACGCGCCACCAGGCTGTTGGAGACGAGAGTCGGCGCCTTCGCCCCGGGGACCAGCACTGCGCCGATGACCAGGTCGGCGTCGAGTACTGCCTGTTCGAGTTCGAGGCTGTTGGACGTGATGGTCTTGACCTGGCCGTGGTACAGCTCGTCGATTTCCCGCAGGCGCGCGATCGACAGGTCGAGAACGGTGACGTCGGCTTGCATGCCGTAGGCCACGGCGATGGCGTTCTTGCCGGAGACTCCCGCACCGATCACCACGACCTTGGCGGGGCGCACTCCGGGGACGCCGCCCATCAGAACTCCGCGTCCGCCGCCGTGACGCATCAAGTGATAGGCGCCCGCCTGCGGTGCCAGGCGTCCGGCTACTTCACTCATCGGGGCGAGGAGGGGCAGTGAACCGTCGGAACCGACAACTGTTTCGTAGGCGATGGAGGTGGTCTTCGACGTCAGGAGCGCGTCGGTGCATTCCTTCGACGCCGCCAGGTGCAGGTAGGTGAAGAGAACCTGATCCTTACGGAGTCGCGAATACTCCTCTGCAATAGGTTCTTTGACCTTCAGGAGTAGATCTGCGTCCGTCCAGACCTGATCGGCAGATCCGAGGATCTGCGCGCCCGCGGCCTTGAAATCCTCGTCACTGAACGAGGAGCCGACGCCTGCACCCGTTTCGATGACGACCTCGTGCCCTCGGCCGACCAGTTCGTGGACGCCTGCTGGGCTGATGGCCACGCGGTACTCGTGGTTTTTGATCTCGCGGGGGATTCCGACCTTCATGACACGGCTCCGAACTGAGTCTGTTGTTTCTTCGAATGGCAGGTGCCAAGCATGAAGTTTCGTCGCCAGATAGTGAAGAGAAGTGAAGATAATTCTCTACGCTGTATGCATGGTGCGTGAAAGTTCAAAAATCGGTATTCAGACGGCTGCCTCGCCGAAGCATGTTCGGGCAGCAATGAAGTTGGACGAGATCGACCGGGTTCTGCTCGAAGAGCTGGCGAAGGACGCGAGGATTCCGAACAATGCGCTGGCTGCGATCGCGGGAATTGCGCCGTCGACATGCCTCGGACGTGTGCGCGCCTTGGTGGACAACGGTGTGATCAGGGGATTCCATGCGGACATCGACCCCGCCGCTCTCGGAATGGATCTGCAGGCGATGATCGCAGTTCGACTGCAGGCCAACGCGCGGTCGCATCTCAACCGGCTCGGTGACGACTTCGCCAAGCTGGACTCCGTGCTCAACGTGTATTTCGTGGCCGGTGTCGACGACTACATGCTGCACGTCGCAACGACGGATTCGGCGCAGTTGCGCGACTTCGTCGTCAACAATCTCTCGGCACATCCGGCGGTTGCTGCGACCGAGACGATTCTGATCTTCGAACATGTCAGGCCTAGAGGCGGTACGGCCTGATTCGTTCTCACAAGATGGCGGGGCGACGCCCGGACCAGGCGTTCTCGAGGAGTTCGCTCAAGCCCGGCGCGGTGATCTCACGCGGGTTCGGATAAGCGGCGGAGGTCGCGAGTTCCACTGCACGGCTGATCTGATCGTGACTCATTCCCACCTCTCGCAGAGAGGTCGGTCCGCCGCACGAGGTGACGAGGTCGAAAACGCCGGTGGCGGCGTCGGATACACCCAAGGCAGTCGCTATTCGAGACATGACTTCCGGGACGCCAGGCGCGTTGAACGCCATTGCCTGGGGAAGGACAACGGCGTGGGTGGGAGCGTGCGGCAAACCGAAGCTGCCACCGAGGGTGTGGCACAACTTGTGATGAAGCCCCATACCGACCGTGCCCAAGCAGGTTCCGGCCAACCAGGCTGCTTGCAGTAGTTCGGCCCTACCTTCCAGATTTTTCGTATCATCGACAATGCTCGGCAGCGCACGGGCGATCCCGGAGATCGCCTCGATCGCCATCAAGTCCGTGATCGGGTTGGACTCGGTGGAGTACAACGCTTCAATCGCATGCGCCATCGCGTTGACGGCGCTGGTGACGGTGGTATCCAGCGGCAGATCGAGAGTGAGGTCGACGTCGTAGATGACGGTTTCCGGTCTGATGTGGGGAGAGGAGCGAGTTGTCTTGCGTCCGTTCTCTGTTTCACCCAACACCGGAGTGACTTCTGATCCCGCGTACGTTGTCGGAACGACGATCTGATCGAACCCCGCTCGTAGTGCCAATGCCTTGGACAACCCGGTTGCCGAACCGCCGCCGATCGCGACGACCGTGTCGACGTGATGGTTCTCGGCAAGTCTCAGCGCGGCTGTCGTGACTTCGATCGGAGTATGCATCAAAGCGCCGTCGAAGCGGGCCACCGCCATGTCGCCGAGAGATTCGGTCACGGCGGCGGCAACCGCGTCGAGTCGACGACTTGCCAGCACCATCACTCGGCTACGGCCGAGCCGCCGCACTTCTTCGGCGATCGTATCGATCATCCCTTGGCCGAAGACAATTCGAGCCGGTGAAGCGTCGTACGAGAAGGGCTTCATGTCATCCCTGCGAAACGGTGGCGTGCATTTCCCAGACGATGACCTCTGCCCCGGTATCGGAGCTGATCTGCTGACCTCCGCCGCCGGACACGCGTACCGCGTCACCTTGTTCGAGCACTCCGACGCCTTCCATGGCGGCCTGACCGTCGGCGACAAAAACGTGCAGGAACGGTGCGTCGGGCAGGGTCACGGGCTGTCCGGGTTGCAGACGCGCAACGTGCATCGCGGCGTACTTGTTCTTGATCCGGATTGCCGAGTGATCGGCGTACGCGTCCATGCCCGACGCGACGGGAACCAGTCCACCGGCAAGCAATTCGGCGTCGATCTCCAACTGCTCGTATCCGGGCGTGATTCCGGCCGCGTCGGGGACGACCCACATCTGGATGAAGTGAACCGGGTCGCTGTGCTTGTCGGAATGCGCACCCGCCACGTCACCGAGTCGCCACGAATCGTTCTTCTCCGAATGCAGGATTCCCGTTCCAGCGCTCATCCGCTGGGCGAGACCGGGGTAGATGACGCCCGAATGCCCCATCGAATCCTGATGTACGAGAGAACCTCTCAGTACCCAGGTGACGATCTCCATGTCCTGGTGCGGGTGGGTGTCGAATCCCATTCCGGGCGTGACGATGTCGTCGTTGTTGACCAGGAGAAGACCGTGGTGAGTGTTCTTCGGGTCGTAGTGATTGCTGAACGAGAACGAGTGCTTGGAGTCCAGCCAGCCGGCATTGGACTTGAAGCGATCCCCGGATCGACGGATATCGAGGTTCGGCTGCGACAGAGTGGAGGTCATGGTGTGCCTTCCGAATGGTATGGGGGAGAGCAAGTTTTCAGAGGACGTGATTGCCGTACATCTCGCCGAGTGGGTCTGCGATCAGTTCGAGTCGAGCGCCGTCGGGATCGCGGAAGTACAGCGAAACCTCACTGTGCTCGATCAGTTCGACGCCGGCCTCGGTCAGTCTGGTACGTAGCTTCGCCCACTTGGCGGGTTCGACGCTGATCGCGATGTGGTGGAGGCCGCCGAGTACTTCTTGGTACGGGCCCACGTCGAGACCCGGGAAGTCGAAGAACGCCAGAAGGTTGCCATTGCCGATGTCGAAGAAGAAGTGCGACGACCCGGGATAGTCACGGTTCTCGATCAACTCGGTGAGTGGGAATCCGAGGAGATCCTGGTAGAACTTCACGGTTTGTTCGACGTCACTGCTGATCAGGGCCGTATGGTGCAGTCCGCGTGCGGTCGATGCGGGTCGTTTGTCGGCGGGGAGCAGATGTCGATCCCTGATCTCGGCCCGGCGTTCCTCGAACTGCACTGCGTTGTCGACCTGCACTGCGTTGTCGTCGCTCATGGCGCCCGCCTCTCGGTTGAACCTTCTCTTCGAACAGGTAGTTGACTGATCAACTACATTGAGAATAGATCATTTGATTTCGTTGTCAACTACTTCGGATATGCTGGTGTCATGGAATCGACGCGGTGGTTGAGCGACTCGGAGCAAACGGCCTGGCGGGCTTACCTGGACTCGACCCGACTGCTCCAGCGTGTTCTCGATCAGCAGTTGGTGCGAGACTCCGACATTTCCTTCACCGATTTCGAACTGCTGGTCGCTCTCGCCGAAGCGCCCGGCCGGCAACTGCGCATGAGTGAGCTCGCCGACGCTGTGATGGCTACCCGAAGTGGTGTGACCAGGGCCGTCAATCGGCTGGTCGGTGCCGGGTGGGTGCGCCGGGTCGAGTGTGTCGACGACAAGAGGGGCGCTAATGCGGAGCTGACCGACTCGGGTGCCGAGAAATTGGCGTCGGCAAGCCCGGCGCACGTGGCCGCTGTACGGGAGAGCATGTTCGACCTGCTGAGCCCGCGAGATGTCGAGCGGCTGGGTGTGGTCTTCGGTGAGATGCGTCGGCACCTTCTCGAGGCCCAAGCAAGTAATTGACAGAGCAACGGCCCATGTCACGTAGTTGGTGAGGGCTGCGAACGGACTGCCATCATTGTCTGGTGACCCGTATTCGTATGTTCGCAACCGACCTCGACGGCACCCTGCTGCGCTCCGACCGAACGATTTCGGCGCGCACCGCGCAGGCCATGGAGAACGCGCGGCTCGCGGGGATCGAAGTTGTGTGGGCGACGGCCCGGGCCAGGCATTCGGTACACACGTTGGCGAGCTCGTGCGGATTTCGCGGTAAAGCTGTGTGTGCCAACGGAGCTGTCATTCTCGACCTGGCGGACGGGACTCCGGAGATCGTCGACACCGTTTCGATCGAAACATCTTTGGCTGCAACAGCTATGGAGCAGGTTCGTGCTCTGATTCCTGGCGTCGTGTTCGCGAACGTCGGACCCACGCAGTTCTTTGCCGAGCCGGAGTATGCCGCTCTGTGCGAGTTCGCGGACCATCACCGGCACCTGCACGAGATGGTGCTCGCCGATACGCTGCCGCTGGACGTGGAGCCGATGGTCAAGATCGTGGCCCGGCATGCCGAGGTTCCCAGCGCCGACCTGTACCGAACTGCGGTCGCTGCGGGCATCGAGGGTGTGGAGTTGACCCACTCCGGGGCTCCGTACATGGAAATGGCTGCAGCGGGCGTCTCGAAGGCCAGCGCTCTCGCGCAGTTGTGCGCGATCGACGGCATCGACGCGTCGGAAGTGGCCGCAGCCGGTGACGCCTTCAACGACGTTGCGATGCTGACCTGGGCCGGAACAGCTCTGGCGCCGGCCAACGCCAGAACCGAGGTCATCGAGCTCGCCGACCGAATTTTGCCCACGAACGACGAGGACGGCGTGGCGAGCTACCTCGAAGAGTTGGTTGCGGGGCGCTAGTTCAGCTGCTGACGGCCTTGGGTCCGGTGCCGATACCGACTCCGCAGTCCGTCATGAATTCGGAGAAGACACGGTCGAAGCGATCCGGGTAGTCAAGGTGCGGGAAATGTCCGGCGCGCTTGAAGATCTCCACCCGCCCCAGCGGTAGTTCGGCGCGAGCGTTCTCGGTGTGGGCGTTGGGGATGATGGTGTCTTCCTCACCCCACACCAGTAGTGCCTGCAGATTCTTGAAGTTGGCGAAATGCGGAGTGGCATTGACGGTTTGACCGTTGTAATTGATGACCGATCGTGCCGTCGCCAGAAATGCCTGACGCGTCGACGCGTCCGACACCGAAGCAAAGCTCTTACGGGCCTCACTCGCGCTGGCACCGAGCTTGAACAGGCCGATCTTGTTGAAAAGTCCGAGCGCTTTGTCTGTCACGTCGGTCAGCGTCCGGGATGCGAGGACGGGAAGTACCAGTTCGCTGCCGGGCAGAGTTGCTGCACGCAGGAGTGGGCTCACCTCGGGGCCGAGTCCGCCGCTGGCTACCAGGCACAGCCGCTCCACACGCTCGGGGAAGAGATACAGTGTCTGCATCGCGATCCCACCACCGAGGGAGTGACCGACGAGGGTGGCCGACGGAATATCGAGGGCTTCGAGGAGGTCGCGAACGGTGGCGGCGTGAGCACTGAGTGAGTAGTCGCCGGCAGGCTTGTCCGACGCACCATGTCCGAAGAGATCAGGGGCGATCACGCGGTAATGACGCGAGAGCGTCTCGATCTGCGGCTCCCAATTGGAGTGCGCGCCCAGTAGGCCGTGAATGAGCACCACAACGGGGCCACTGCCTTGGTCGACGTACTTGAGCTGGTCGCCGTGCAATACAACCGTCTGTAGTTGGTCGGTTGCCATGATTGAACCTTTCGGAGCCGCCAGTGTCTGTGGCTGCTCGCGTGTTGTCGGACCGCACCCGCCCCGACGCGGATCCACGGGTATTTGTGACCGGGAGTAACCCCAGTTCCCTCAGTATGCCCACCGAGGGGCCCGATGTCGTCGCCATCGGGCGTGTTGTGACGAACCGTGAGCCGTCGGCTGAGGGGAGACGTACAACTCACCGCCGCGTGTCGGCGCCGCTGATCAGGCGAAATCGACCAGTTTGCCGAAAGTGAGGTTGATGTCCCACGGTGTGACGCCCCACGTCTCGATCGCTGATACCGCGAAGATTCCGGCAGCCTCGATGGTGTCCTGTGAGGCTGGTGCCGAAACGGAAACGCCGGTTTGTCCGCTCGGAACCTCCGGCCAGACGCCGGTTCCGGCGGGCGCGGGGGTGGCCTCCATGACCGCGTTGGCCAGTCCCGATTCGTCGACGGTCGTGAAGAGGCAGTTCGGCTCGTGCGGAGCATCCCACCCGCCGAGTTCCGCGAGCCAGAATTCGCCACGTCCAGCAGCGGAGATCGCGACCGACGCGAGTACCGATTCGAGATCTTCCCAAGCGTCGGACGTCGGGGCCGACGCCTCGGTGAGCTTGAACGGTGCGGCAAGTGCAGTGCTGTCAGGGGAAGCGAAGCGCGGCTGCACAGTGAGGGCCTGGGTCTGGGTATCCAGAAACGCAACCTCTCGGAACTTGTTGTCCGGCAGGGTCGTACGGGCTACGAGACCGCGTCCCAACTGTGCGCCGAGCGCCGCGGGATCGTCGACGCTCCACAAGCGGGTCTCGTCCTCGGACCAGGTGCGGATCTTTCCGCCGACGACGGGACTGATCAGCACGGGCTCGAGGTTCGTAGTGCCTGTTGACTCGCTCACCGCTGGCTCCCCACCGCACGTCGTACCGCCGGACGGGTTCCCGGCGGCCAGTTAAGTATGCCGCCTCGCTGCTGTGCGCCTTTATTAACCGCCGGGGGTTAATAAAGGCGCACAGCAAGTGGTCACATATGCGTGCCGCCGTCGATGCGGATTTCCGTTCCGGTGACAAACGAGCCGTCCTCGGAAGCGAGCATCGCGATCACGCCGGCGACCGCGGACGGGGGCGCGAAACCCTCACCGATTGCCGGCGCCAGCTTGCCGAGCAGCGTGAAGTCGATGTCGGCCGGGAATCCAGGATCGGAGGTCATGCCCGAAGCGATGCTGCCGGGTGCGACGGCCACGGCGCGAAGGCCCTGCTTGCTGTACTCGAGTGCAAGAGCGTGCGTGAAGGATTGGATTCCGCCCTTCGACGCTGCATATGCCGTCATATATGGGTGGGCGAAGGTGGCCGACGTGGAACTGAAGTTGACCACGACGCCTGCTCCGCTTTCGAGCAGTGCCGGCAGGGACTCCCTCGTCATGAGGAATGTTCCGGTGAGGTTGACCCCGATGACGGTGTTCCAGAAATCGAGTGTCATCTCGTGGGTGTGTGCGGAGCGCAGAATGCCCGCCGCATTGACCAGCACGTCGAGGCCGCCCAGAGCCTTGATCGCAGCGCCGACCTGTTCGCGAACAGACTCTTCGCTGGAGATGTCGACCTTCACCGTGGTCAGGCGATCGGAATGGCCTGCGTCCTTCGCTGCGTTCAGCGTCTGTTCGAGGCCGGTCTCGGAAATGTCGGCGGCGACGACGGTGCCACCTTCTGCCAGGATGCGGGCAACGGTGGCCTGGCCGATTCCGGATCCTGCGCCGCTGATGAGGACGCGCTTGTCGTCGAATCGATTCACGAGAAAACTCCGGTCTGTGGGATGGACAGCTGTCTGGTGACCGATTCTGCGCTACCGGAGGGTGCGAGACAGCGGAATGTTCCGCTCAGTGGGTGACTGCTACTTGCAACTGGCTTACGCAGGCGCAGCTGGTCGAATACATTCAGACCGGTCGCAATAGGTCGGCCCATTGAACGCGAGAATCGGGGAAAAAAGTGTCGCTTCCGCAGTTGACTTTGGACGAGGCTCTTCTGCTCGAATTGCTTTCTTCAAACGGAGATACCCTTGGTAACGGCAAGCTCAGGCAGAAGGCAAGTTTCGGCAAAGAGCGGTATCGAACTGCTGCAAATTCTTTGGTGGCCAAGAACCTGGTCCGTAAAGCAGGCGGCCGGGGTGGAAGCGTGGTTCGGGAATCTTCTACGAGAGACCAGGACGACGACGAGTCAGTTACGACGCTGACGGTGCCGTTCAGGGTCCGGGAATTAAACCTCTACGCACCGATGGTCGATGTGCTGCGGGAGCTTCCACTCCGCAAATCCGGCGTGGCGCCACTGACGGTCGACGACGTCGCTAATCAAGGTAAGCGAAGCACCGGTGGTACGTGGTCACGCTCAGATCTTGTGACAATCTCGGTACGTAGATTCGACTACGTACCTGGAATCTTTCTGGAGGCCACAACCGTTGAGGTGAAGCCTTTCGATCAAGTCAATGTCACAGCGGTGTACGAAGCGCTTGCGCATCGTCGGGCATCGACGCACGCTGTTGTCGCGTTCCATATCCCTACGTATCTCACGGATGCACTCAAGAGACCGCTTCGAGAAGTTCGCACAGTTGCCAGTTCTCACGGAATTGGGGTCGTCACCTTCGCGGATCCTGGGGATAAAGCGACTTGGCGAGTGCGTGAAGAAGCTGAACGGTTCGAACCGGATCCGGTGAGACTTAACAAGCTGATAGAAAAGCAGCTTTCGGCCAGCTCACGGGAACGGATAGCAATCGAACTGAGGCGGAACATGCAGTTTCAGGAAATCTCACCATCAGGACTGTCAATACCCGAGAACGGGTTAGTCGCTCCTGCAGAGAGCTGAAGTCTGGTTCAGACCGAACGAGACGGTGCTTGTTCGCTCGCAATCCCGAGCGAACAAGCACCGACGTCTCCTAGAGGCCCGCTGCCTGCGCGAGGCTCGGCAGGTAGGTGCTCGGCTGACCGAAGAGCTGAGCGCTGCCGTGTGCACGCTTGAAGTACAGCTGAGCGTCGTGCTCCCAGGTGATTGCGATTCCGCCGTGCAACTGAACTGCTTCGGAGGTGATCTGCTGCAAGGCTTCCGAGCAGTAGACCTTCGCCACTGCCGCGTCGTCCGCCGACTGCGTCGCCACGGCGGCGTACGTCATCGAGCGCGCCGTCTCGACCAACATGTACATATCGGCCATCCGATGTTTGAGGGCCTGGAAAGAACCGATCGCGCGACCGAACTGCTTGCGCGACTTGGTGTATTCCACGGTCTGTTCGACGATCGCTGCTGCCGCTCCGACCTGTTCAGCAGACAAGGCGATCAGAACGACGGTTCGGATCCGATCGACCAGATCTTCGGACCACTCCAGTGGCCGACCACGAACACCGGAGAACGTGACCTCCGCCAGCGTTCGCGTCGGATCCATGGTGGGGACGCGTCGGCGGGAGACGCCTTCGGCCGCTGGATCCACTTCGTAGAACCCGTCGGCCGTCAGAACGAGCAGGGTGTCTGCGACGTGTCCGTCGAGGACGTACGACGCCGTGCCGGTCAACGCGTCTTCGGTTGCCTCGACGCCGAAGGTGTTCCAACCCGCGGCACCTGCCCAGCACAGAGCGAGCGTGCTCTCGCCGGACGCGACACCGGGCAGCAGTCGCGAGCATGCGTCGTTGTCACCGGAAAGCAGCAGTGCCTGTGCGGCAAGAATCGCCGAACCCAGCATCGGTGACGGGGTCAGCGTGCGGCCCAATTCCTCCTGGACCACGTGTACTTCGCCCAAACCTGCTCCGACGCCGTCGAACTCCTCCGGAATCGCCAACGCGGCGATGCCGATCTGCTCGCACAGCTTGCTCCACAAAGCGGCGTCGTAGCCGATCTCTGTGGTGATGGCGGCGCGGACGGCAGCGGAGTCGGAATGCTTGCTCAGGAGATCGCGTACCGATGCGCGCAGTGCTGCCTGGTCTTCGGTGTCGATGCTCATGATGCAACCAGCGCTTCGACGACGCGTGCGCGATGCTCGGACGGTGTGCCCCACGCGGTGAGCAGCGCCCGTACCTTGGTGAGCCACAAGGAGAGATCGTGTTCCATCGTGTAGCCGATGGCGCCGTGAACCTGGAGTCCGACGCGAGCGGCCTTGTACGCAGCATCCCCGCACGCGACCTTGGCCGCAGAGATGTCACGTGAGGCGTCGGCCGACTGATCGCGAACCGACAGTGCGGCGCCGTGCAGCAGGGGACGAGCCATCTCGAGGGAGACGGCAACCTCGGCCAGGTGGTGCTTCATGGCCTGGAACTGTCCGATGACCTTGCCGAACTGCTTGCGCTGCTTAGCGTATTCGGTGCTGACCTCGAGCAGTGTCTGGCCGAGACCCTGCAACTGCGCGGCAGTGGCAAGAGCGCCCATGTCGAAGGCGGCCGAGAAGTCGGCGGAGCCCAGCGATTCGCCGGCGGAAACCTCGTAGAGCTTGCGGGAGAGATCCACCGATGCCTTGGCTTCGCCAGGGACACCGAGTGATACGGCACCGTCCTGCGCGAGCAGAACCAGATCCACAGCATCGCCGTCGAGCGCGAACGGTGTGCGCGGGGGAGCTGCGACAGTTGCCAGCGAACCCTCGGCGAGAGCAGAGAGACGTTCCGGTGCAACGGAGGCCAGGAGCGTCGGCGCCACGGCGATGGTCTCGACCACCGGTCCGGGTACTGCGTGCCGACCGAGCTGTTCGAGCGCAACGACCAGGTCGACGGCGTCGGCGCCGAGTCCGTCGTGCTCTTCGGAGATGACGAGACCGTTGACGCCGGTCTCGGCGAGGCGCTGCCAGAGCTTCTTGCCCGGCTCGGTGTCACCGTCGTTCCACGAACGGATGACGGCGGGCATGTCGGACTTGGTCAGCAGTGCATCGATGCTTGCAGCGAAGTCCTGGTGGGAGGAGTCGAGCGCGAATCTCATCGGTCCGCCTTCGGTAGGCCGAGCAGACGCTCAGCGATGACGTTTTTCTGAATCTCGTTGGTGCCTGCGTAGATCGGGCCGGACAGGGAGAACAGGTATCCGTCCATCCAGTTGTCGGCCAACTCGGCTTCAGGGCCCTGAAGTTCGAGAGCAGTCTCGTGGGTGGCGATATCCCACTCGGACCAGAAGACCTTGTTGATCGAGGACTCGGCGCCGAGCTGTCCACCGTCGGCCAGACGGGTGACGGTGCCGAATGTGTTGAGTTGGTAAGCGCGAGCGCCGATCCAGGCGTCGGCGACCTGGTTGCGCAGAGCGCTGTCGTCGGTGCGTCCGCTGGACTTGTACAGCTCGAGCAGGCGGTCGACGGTGGCGAGAAAGCGGCCGGGGCTGCGCAGCGAGAGACCACGCTCGTTGCTCGCGGTGCTCATCGCGACCCGCCAACCTTCGTTGACGTTTCCGATCACACCCGACTCACCTGGGTTGGCCGGGTCGTCCGGAACGAAGACGTCTTCGAGGAAGATCTCGGCGAAGCCGGGCTCACCGTCGAGCTGATCGATCGGGCGAACGGTGACACCCTTCGACCGGAGGTCGAACATGAAATACGTGATGCCCTTGTGGCGCTGCGCATCCGGATCGGAGCGGAACAAGCCGAAGCCCCAGTCGGCGTAACTCGCGCGTGAGCTCCACGTCTTCTGACCGTTGAGCAGCCAGCCGCCGTCGACCTTCTTCGCACTCGAACGCAGGCTTGCGAGGTCGGAACCGGACTCGGGCTCGGACCAGGCCTGGGCCCAGATGTCGTCGGCACGAGCCATGCGCGGCATGATGCGAGCCAACTGCTCGGCATTTGCATGCTCGAACAGTGTGGGAGCCAACAAGAAGATACCGTTCTGGCTTACGCGGCCGGGCGCGCCCGAGCGGTAGTACTCCTCCTCGAAGATGACCCATTCGAGCAGGGACGCATCGCGTCCGCCGAGTTCCTTGGGCCAGGAGACGACGGCGTAGCCGGCGTCGGCGAGTGTGTGCTCCCACTGACGGTGCTCTTCGAAGCCTTCGGCGGTATCCATCGACTTCAGGGGAGTCGCGGGCACATTCGCTTCCAGGAACGAGCGAACCTCGTCACGGAATGCGGTTGTGGCGTCGTCGAATACGAGATCCACTAGTTTGTTCCTTCCTGCGGTGCGCGAGCACTGGCAGCCATAGCTTTGGCGTCGAGACCACCAAGCGAGTCTTTGCCGACTTCGGCGTTGTGAGCGTGAGCGAAGTGATGCAGACCGAAGACGGAGTCGATGCCGTTGCGCATCCCCATCTGATCCTCGCACTGATTGACGGCCTTCTTGGTCAAAGCCAGTCCGAAGCGCGGCATCTCGGCGATACGTCCGGCGAGCTCGAACGTCTCCTTCTCGAGATGCTTGCGGGCGACGACGCGGTTCACCATGCCGATTTCGTATGCACGTTGCGCGGTGAACCGATCGCCGGTGAAGAGCATTTCCTTGGCGAATCGTGAACCGACCATCCACGGGTGCGCGAAGTATTCGACGCCGGGGATGCCCATGCGGACAACGGGATCGGAGAAGAAGGCGTCGTCGGCCGCGACGATCATGTCGCAGACCCAGGCGAGCATGAGCCCGCCGGCAATGCAGGCGCCTTGCACCATCGCGATGGTGGGCTTGGGGATCTCCCGCCAACGGCGGCACATGCCCAGGTAGACCTCCATCTCGCGGGCGAAACGCTGGTCACCGCCTGGCTTGTCGACGTGATCCCACCACATGGTGGCCTTGTTCTCGTACTCGACGTGATGGTCGCGTCCCGGAGTTCCCAGGTCGTGACCGGCACTGAAGTGAGGTCCGTTGCCTGCCAGGACGATCACCTTCACGTCGTCGTCTTCGACGGCGCGCTGGAATGCCGCGTCGAGGGCGTACGTGACCACCGAGTTCTGGGCGTTGCGGTAGTCGGGTCGATTCAAGGTCACGACGGCGACCGAGTCACGAACCTCGTAGGTCACGACGTCGGCTTCGAAGGGAACGGTCATGATTGTTCCTCGCGCAGAACCGTTTTGAGGACCTTGCCCGAAGGGTTACGGGGCAGATGATCTACGAAGCGCACCTCGCGGGGCACCTTGAAGCCTGCGATCTTCTCCTTGAGGAAGGCGATCACCGACTCTTCGGTGAGGCCGGCACCGTCGAGTTGGGCGATGTAGACGCGGCCCACCTCTCCCATCCGGTGATCGGGGATGCCGATGGCAGCAGACTCGTGGACGCCGGGCAGGCGAGCCAACATGCCCTCGATCTCGGCGGGGTAGACGTTGAATCCGCCGCTGACGTACATGTCTTTCAGACGGTCGGTGATGTCGAGATAGCCACGCTCGTCGAGGGTTCCGACGTCTCCGGTGTGCAGCCAGCCGTCGGCGTCGATTGCCTTGGCGGTGGATTCGGGGTCGTCGAGGTATCCGAGCATGACGTTCGGTCCACGAAGCAGGATCTCACCCTGGTCGCCGATCTTGACCTCGAAATCGGCTGTCGCGCGGCCGGAACTGGTGGAGACGGTGACCGGGTCGTCGTCGGTGCGGCACATGGTCGCGACCACTGCCTCGGTCAAACCGTATGCCGTGAGGACGGCGTCGAAAAGCTCTGCTTGCATGCGCTCGACGAGAGCAACCGGCACGGGTGCTGCGCCCGTGATCGCGATGCGGAGCGAGGACAGGTCGTATTCGCTGCGGCGGGGATGATCGAGGATGGTCTGGTAGATCGTCGGGGCGCCAGGCAGGATGCTGATCTTCTCGCTGCTGACCAATGCGAGGGTGTCGTCGATGTTGAAGACGGACACCGGCACGATCGTCGCACCGTTCAACAGGCAGACCAGGATTCCGGCCTTGTACCCGAAGGTGTGGAAGAACGGGCTGATGATGAGGAAGTTGTCGTCGGCGGTGACCTCGGCGCATTCACCCCACGACTTGGCGACGGCGATGGACTGACGATGCGCGGTGATCGCACCCTTGCTGCGCCCCGTGGTGCCGGAGGTGAAGAGGATGTCGCTGACGTCGTCTGGCTGCACCTTCGCAGCACGCGCGTCGGCTTCGGTGCGGGCGGCGTCGGTGGCGAGCGCGAGGAAGTCCTCGAACTCGATGACGCCGTCACGGTCGTCGTCCCCGTCGATCGGTACCTGGATGACGGTGGGGATCCTCAGGTCCGGATTGGCGTCGAGCAACTGCTGGTACCGGTCGGCCTTGAGGAACGTGCCGACGACCACCAGGGCAGCTGCGTCGACGCGCTCGATGATGTCGAGTGCTTCGGTGCCGGTGTAGCGCGTGTTGATCGGGATGATGGCTGCGCCGGCGTACTGAGCGCCGAGCAGGGCGATCACCCAGTGGTACGTGTTGGGCGCCCAGATGACGACGCGGTCGCCTGCCTTCACCCCACGGTTGATCAGTGCGCCGGCGAAATCGCGGACGCGCTGATGTAGCTGTGCGAAGGTCAGTCGGGTGTCGCCATCGGCGATAGCCGCGCGCTCACCGAACTCCTCGGCGGCCCGGATGAGGGCTGATGGGATGGTTCTCGGTTGTTCGGTCACTGGACTCCTACCTGACACGCTACCTAGCAAGTGCTTGGTAGGTTATCTTACATATGTGGACCAGAGCGAGAGCCCGGACGGGCAGATGACGGACGACGAGTTTGCGGCCACGGTCGCGCAGTGGTTGGCCGAGAACTTGACGGGCAAATTCGCCCAGCTCAAGGGTAAGGGCGGCCCCGGCAGTGAGCACGAGTTCTTCGAGCAACGACTCGAGTGGGACAAGCACCTCGCAGCGTCGGGGTGGACGTGCCTCGGGTGGCCGAAGGAGTTCGGCGGGCGGGGAGCAAGCATCTCCCAGCAGGTCATCTTCCATCAGGAGTACGCGAAGGCAGGTGCGCCCGCTCGCGTCAGCCACATCGGTGAAGAGCTGCTCGGCCCGACGCTGATCGCGTACGGCACCGACGAGCAGAAGCGCCGATTCCTTCCTGGCATCAACACGGTCAGTGAACTGTGGTCGCAGGGCTACTCCGAGCCCGGCGCCGGTTCCGACCTCGCGAACGTCTCCACGACCGCACGCCTCGAAGACGGCAAGTGGATCATCAACGGCCAGAAGGTGTGGACCTCACTGGCTCACGTCGCGCAGTGGTGCTTCGTGGTCTGCCGCACCGAGGTGGGCTCCAAGCGTCACCAGGGGTTGAGCTTCCTGCTTGTCCCGTTGGATCAGCCCGGTGTGACAGTTCGGCCCATTCAGCAGCTCACCGGCACATCGGAGTTCAACGAGGTCTTCTTCGACGACGCCGTCACCGATGCCGATCTGGTGGTCGGGGAACCCGGCGAGGGCTGGAAGATCGCGATGGGGCTGCTCACCTTCGAGCGCGGTGTATCGACGCTCGGACAGCAGATCGGATTTGCTCGCGAGCTCCAGGGCGTCGTCGACCTGGCGAAAGCCAATGGCAGTGACCAGGATCCGCACATTCGCGAAAAGATCGCCCGCGCGTGGGTCGGACTGCGCGTGATGCGCGCCCACGCGATGCGCACTCTCGACGCGGTCGACGCCGGAACCGGTGGCGGAGAAGCGTCCGTCGCAAAACTGTTGTGGGCCAACTGGCATCGTGATCTGGGACAGCTGGCGATGGACGTGCAGGGTGCGTCGTCGTTGGTTGCACCGTGGGCGGATTCCGAAGGCAATACCTCGGACATCACCGATCCCGAGCACCTCGAGCTCGACGAATGGCAACGCCTCTTCCTCTTCACCCGCGCCGACACGATTTACGGCGGCTCCAACGAAATTCAGCGCAACATCATTTCCGAGCGCGTGCTCGGTCTTCCCCGAGAGGCCCGTTAATGTCTGACACCAAAGCCGCGTCCCCGCTTTCCGTTGCGCCGGAGGAAACCCCGGGCCACGGACTGCTCGCGGGCAAGAAGGCGATCATCACCGCCGCAGCCGGAACCGGCATCGGTTTCTCCACTGCGCGCAGGGTGCTTCTCGAGGGCGGCGACGTTCTCGTCTCCGACTTCCACGAGCGTCGACTCGGCGAGACGGTGGAGAAGCTGAAGGCCGAGTTTCCCGGCCAGCAGGTCGAGTCCATCATCTGTGACGTCTCCAGCACCGAGCAGGTCGACGCGTTGTTCGTCGGCGCCGCCGAGAAGTTGGGACGTATCGACATCGTCGTCAACAACGCGGGCCTTGGCGGTGAAACGCCCGTCGTCGACATGACGGACGATCAGTGGGATCGCGTTCTCGACATCACACTCAACAGCACCTTCCGTTCGACGCGCGCCGCCCTGCGGTACTTCAAGAGCGTTCCCCACGGCGGTGTTCTGGTGAACAACGCGTCCGTTCTCGGTTGGCGCGCGCAGCATTCCCAGGCGCACTACGCCGCAGCCAAGGCCGGCGTCATGGCGCTGACTCGGTGCAGCGCCATCGAAGCAGCGGAGTACGGAGTCCGTATCAACGCGGTCTCGCCTTCCATTGCGCGTCACGCGTTCCTGGCGAAGGTCACCAGTGAGGAACTGCTCGACCAGTTGGCTTCCGGTGAGGCCTACGGCCGCGCCGCGGAGGTCTGGGAGATCGCAACGGTCATCGCGATGCTCGCCAGCGATTACTCCACTTACATGACCGGCGAGATCGTCTCCGTTTCTTCGCAGAGGGCCTAGCGTCCCCGTGCGCGGTTAAGGAGTCCCTGGACTCGCTGACCGCGCACAGGGGAAGGCCCTGGATAGGATTGAATACATGACGCCACCTCGAAATTCCGACGAATCAAACGGCAAGTCCGGGCGCCGCGACGAGCTGCTCGAGATCGCGGCGGGGCTCTTCGCCGATCGCGGAGTGCGCGCGACGACCGTCCGCGACATCGCCGACGCCGCCGGGATCCTGTCCGGCAGCCTGTATCACCATTTCGATTCCAAGGAGTCGATGGTCGACGAGATCCTGCACCAGTTCCTCGACGAACTCTTCGGAAAATACCGCGAGATCGTCGCGGCGGGGTTGGACAGTCGCGCGACGCTCGAAGCACTGGTCGTGACGTCGTACGAGGCCATCGACGCCTCACATTCGGCTGTGGCGATCTACCAGGACGAGGTCAAGCACCTCGTCGGGAACGAGCGCTTCGCTTACCTGGCCGAGCGCAACACCGAATTCCGGGACCTGTGGGTCGGCGTCCTCGAAGCCGGCGTCGCGGACGGGACCTTCCGCTCCGACATCGACGTCGAATTGGTCTTCCGCTTCATGCGCGACACCGTGTGGGTCGCGGTTCGCTGGTACCGCCCGGGTGGATCCCTCTCGGCGCACGCCGTCGCGGCTCAATATCTCGCGATCGTGCTCGACGGGCTCTCCGATCCGGCCACAACTTCAGACGCTATTGCTGAATCAACTTCAAGAACTATTGCTGCACAACGAAACTAGGAGCTAACGCTATGTCCGAGGTTTACATCGTCGACGCCATTCGCACACCGATCGGCAAGAGGGGCGGCGCGCTGTCCGGCGTGCACCCCATCGATCTCGGTGCGCACGTCGTCAAGGCACTGGTCGAGCGCACCGGTATCGACCCCAGTGACGTCGACGACGTGATCTTCGGTTGCGTCGACGCCATCGGCGGCCAGGCCGGCAACATCGCCCGTATGTCCTGGCTCGCAGCGGGATTCCCGGAGCACGTTCCCGGGGTGACCGTCGACCGTCAGTGTGGTTCGAGCCAGCAGGCAGTGCACTTCGGCGCTCAGGCCATCCTGTCGGGCACCGCGGATCTGATCGTTGCCGGCGGCGTTCAGAACATGAGCCAGATTCCGATCTCGGCAGCGATGATCGTCGGTCAGCAGTACGGATTCGACACGCCGACTTCGGGTTCGGTCGGTTGGACCGAGCGCTACGGTGACCAAGAGGTCTCGCAGTTCAAGGGCGCCGAAATGATCGCCGAGAAGTGGGACATCAGCCGCGAAGAGCTCGAGAAGTGGGCCCTGCAGAGCCATGAGCGCGCCAAGGCTGCAATCGCCGCGGGTCGTTTCGACAACGAGATCGTCGCCATGGGCGACGCGACCGTCGACGAAGGACCCCGCGAGACCAGCCTCGAGAAGATGGCGACGCTCAAGGTTCTCGTCGAAGACGGACGCATGACCGCGGCAGTGGCCAGCCAGATCTCCGACGGTGCGAGTGCGCTGCTGCTGGCGTCGGCGGAAGCGGTGGAGAAGTACAACCTCAAGCCCCGCGCCCGGATTCATCACCTCAGCGCACGCGGCGACGACCCGATCTTCATGCTCAGTGCGCCGATCCCGGCCACAAAGCATGCTCTCGCGAAGGCCGGCCTGAGCATCGACGACATCGACATCGTCGAGATCAACGAAGCTTTCGCCCCGGTCGTCCTGGCCTGGATCAAGGAAATCGGCGCAGATCCGGCCAAGGTCAACGTCAACGGCGGCGCGATCGCACTCGGTCACCCGCTCGGCGCGACCGGCACCAAGCTGATGGCAACCCTGCTCAACGAACTCGAGCGCACCGGTGGCCGCTACGGCTTGCTGACCATCTGTGAAGGTGGCGGCACCGCGAACGCGACGATAATCGAGCGTCTCTGACGCCTTGCTGTGCGCCTTTATTAACCGCCGGCGGTTAATAAAGGCGCACAGCAGTTAGTTGTTCGGCACATCCGCAACCTTGATGTCGAAGTTCGCACTTTCACCGTCAACGCTGGTCACGGTAGCTGTGACGTCGTATTCGGTGCCCTGCTCGGTCAGGATGCACGTGATCGATGCGCCGACTTCGGCGTCGAGGTTCTCCGGACACGTCACGTCGTCGGGTGGCTCGCCGATCTTCTCGGCTAGTTGAGTGGAGATCTGACTTGCGACTTCGGACTTGTCCACTTGCGGCGTCCCGACGCTTGCCGAGCAAGCTCCCGTGGCCAATGCCGCCGAGAGTAAGACGATTCCCACTGCAGGCCTCTTTGTCATGTGAACTCCCAGAGTGCGCCGGTGCTCGCTGCTGCCACCTCAGGGATTACCGCATTCGGGACTGTTTCAACCGAGTTGCGCGACGCAGTTTTGCGAGGTCAGCGTCGGCGGACCGTCAAGTTGAAGCCTTCGGGCATCAGGGTGAGCCGTTCGGCTACCTTCAACTCGTAGTCCGGATCGGCCTCGATCGTGTATTTCTGCAAGATGGTGCCCAACACGAGGACCGCTTCGTGAATAGCGAATTGTCTTCCGATGCAGGCGCGTTCACCTGTTCCGAACGGCTTGTACACGTGCGCCGGCCTGGCTTTGATGTTGGCGGGCAGGAAGCGATCCGGATCGAACGCCTCGGGATCGTTGCCCCACACCGGATCACGATGAAGTGACGGGATGAGCACGAGCATCCAATCGCCCTTCTTCATCGGATACTTGCCGACGAGCGTCGTGTCTTCGAGCGCCGCGCGCCCGTAGGCGGGAGCGGTCGGCCACAGACGCAATGATTCGTCGAGGACGCGTCGTACGTATCGAAGTTTCGCGATCTTCTCGAAGGCGGGCTCCTCGCCCTCCCATACCTTGTCGACCTCGGCTTGCGCCTTGGCCAGCACGTCAGGGTTTCGTGACAGGTAGTACAGCGCGAACGACAATGCGCCGGAGGTCGTTTCGTGTCCGGCGACGAGGAAGGTCACGACCTGATGGCGGATGTTCAGTTCGTCGATACGGTTGGGATCGTTCTCGCGTGCCGCCCGCAGCATCAGTTCGAGAAGATCTTCGGGCCCCGGTTCGGTACTTGTCCGCCGGGCACGGATCACTTCGTCCACAACCTCGGCCATGTACGCCTTGCGGACCTCGTCACGTTGATCGGCGCGACGTGCGAGCACTCGCCCGAGGGCGGTCGACTTCAGGAACGTCGTGCGCTGCGAATGGGAGAGTGCGCCGACCATTGCCTTGACGAACGGATGCTGTTCTTCACGTTCGAAGGAGTCGAACGAGTAGCTGAATCCAGTGCGTCCGATGGTCTCCAGCGTCAGCTTGGTCATGTCTGCGGAGACGTCGATGGGGGAGTCACTTTCACGACTGTCCCAATGGTCGACCAACTCGCCGGCTACGTCGAGCATGGTGCGGTGGTACGAGCGCATCGCAGTCTGGCTGAACGCCGGTGCCAGGAGATTGTGCGCCTTGCCCCAGTTGGGTTCGTGGTTGTACGCCGTGAACAGGCCGTCGCCGCCGATTCCGCGGAGTGCTTTGACTCCAGGTGCAAGGTGCTTCGCGAACCGGGACTCGTCGGACAGTTCTGCCACCATGTCCGCGCCCGAGGCGAAGACGAAGCGATTTCCCAGGACATTTCTCTCGAAGATCGGGCCGAGTTCGCGGCCGATGCTCACGGAGTTCTGCAGCGGTGTCCGGATATTGATCCCGAGAACGTCCCCGAGGACCGGCAGGCGCCACGCCGGATGCGGGATCCGAGCATCGGTCGTCGCCTCTGGAGTGGTGTCGACGCTCATTGTGTGTCCCCCGGGGTGAGATCGCTTACTGAATTGATGTCTAGTACGCAAAGTACGCCTTACTGAATCGGTGTCAAGTAGTAATCTGACTTGCCTATGGTCGCACCACGAAAACGCCTGGACCGAGAGCAGCGGCGCACGCAGTTGCTCGACATCGGCGCGCAACTTTTTGCCGATCGCTCGTACGAGGATGTGTGGATCGAAGAGGTCGCCGAGATTGCGGGCGTCTCGCGCGGGTTGATGTACCACTATTTTCCGACCAAGCGAGACTTCTTCGCCGCAATCGTCGAGCGCGAATCGCAGCACCTGCTCGAGGTGACCGCACCCGACGCAACGCTACCGGTGCGCGAACAGGTGGCAGCCGGGTTGGACGCCTACTTCGCGTACGTGAAGTCGCACAGCAGGGGAGTGCGCGCCATCAACGTCGGGACGCTCTCGGCCGAGGCCGGTATCCGGGCGATTGTCGAGCGCGAACTCGAACAGCAGCAGATTCGAATCCTCGATTCACTGGGATTCGAGGGCGAAAGAAGACGGCTCGCTGCCGTTGCAGTTCGGGGATGGATCGCGTTCGTCCGAGCTGTCTGCCTCGACTGGCTCGATCAACCTTCCATACCGCAGGAAGAGTTGAGAGTGATCTGTCTGCGGACCCTCTCGGGAGCGTTGGGCATCGACCTCGAAATGTGAAAAGCCGACCGCGCGGGAGCGGCCGGCATTTCCACGGACAAGTCTGATCAGTCGAGCGTCGAATAGAGATCGTCCCAGCCCTTGGCCACGTACATGTTGGTGTAGATGGACCCGTAGTACGTACTTCCTTGCAGAACGGTGACGTTCCCGGCCTGCACAGCCGGAAGTCTTTGCCACAACTTGTTGTCCGAGAGTTGATCGAAGGTGGTGTCACTGCTGTCGGTGACAGAAACCATGAACGCGTCGCAGTCTTGCAGTCGATCCATCTCTTCGATGCTCAGTCGTCCCTGATTGTCGAAACCGGTTGTGCTCAATGTTCTTCCGCCGATATCGGCGAGCGTCATGTCGGTGGGTTGACGATTCTTCTTACCCGTTTCCTCCGACACGGGCAGGCTGTCGATGTAGATCGTGGCCTTGTCCGGGCTGTAGGACAAGCTTGCGACGGTCTTGCCCGCGATCGCCGAAGCGTGTCGAGAGCGGATGTCGGTGATCAGAGCGTCATAGTCGGTGATCAGGCGATCCATGGTGGGTGTTCGGCCCAGCCAATCGGAGAGCCGGGTCAGGTTCTCCCGCCACGTCTGCTTCGATTCGGTCGTCAGGACAGGAGCGATGGCTTGGAGCTTTGCGGCGGGCCAGTACTCGTTGTCGGCGTTGACGCAGATGATGAGATCGGGTGCGAGTCCGAGGATCTGCTCCAGATTGGGCTTGTCGCTGAGGTATTCGGCCGAGCCGTCGGCGGGAACCCACTTGGTGACGGGCGAGATGTTGTATCCGAACACCGGTAGTTCCAGGGCAATGGCGAGCTCGAGGTCGGTTCGGGCGTCGACGGCCAAGACCCGCTTCGGGTTGGTAGGTATGTCGTAGGTCCCCAACGGCGTGGTGACGGTGCGCATTTGAGCGTCATCATCGGCACCTGAACCGTCGCTGGAACTGCAGGACGACAGAATAGTTGCGACTGCTGCCATCCCGGCTCCGATGCCGAATTGGCGACGGGTAAGTGCGTCGACTAGCTCTTGCCAGACGCGTTCGTCCGGCACGGTAGGTGTGTTGGTCAGCATTTTTTCGATACCCTTCGGTCTGAGTCCGTATCGATCGTAGGGTTGGCGATACCAGATCACCTATATCGAAAACCGCCTGATATTAGTCGATTTCGGCCATGGTCCGTGACTTTCGGGTGATGGCGCGCCGAAGGCTGCAGCGAGCGGGAACATCAGAACGCCGTACACCGCGGCCGGTACTGCCAATTGCACGTTGTCGAGGAGACTGACGGCGATGGTGATCGCCAACGTGCTGTTGTGGATGCCGATTTCCATGGAACTGGCGATGGCCTGACGATCCTCGATGCCGAATATCCGGGGAACGACGTAACCGATCGAGAGGCTCAGTAGGCAGAACAAGGCAGCGACGACGCCGATGTCGACGAGATAGTCCGCGATGTTCTCGCGCTCGGAAACAACCGTTCCGACGATCACCAGTGCCAGAACCACCGCGGATCCGATGCGGACGGGCTTGTCCATGCGCTCGGCAAAGGCGCTCGAGCGCAATCGAACCCACATTCCGAGGGCGACAGGAATCAGTACGACGGCAAAGACCTGAAGTACCTTCGTGAACTGCAGTCCGAGGGTGCCGTCCGCGTCCTCGGGTTCGAAGTAGCCCAACGCGAAGTTGGTGATGAGCGGAAGGGTGACCACCGCTATCACCGAATTGACCGCAGTGAGTGTCACATTGAGAGCGACATCGCCGCGGAACAGATGGCTGAACAGGTTTGCCGTGGTGCCGCCCGGTGATGCGGCGAGGAGCATCATGCCGACAGCGAGCAGTGGGTCGAGGTCGAACAACGTGACCAGACCGAAGGCCGCGGCCGGGAGCAACAACAACTGACAGATCAGGGTAATCGAGACGGCTTTCGGCGCTTTTGCCACGCGGGCAAAATCTCCGACCGTCAAGGAAAGCCCGAGGCCGAACATGATGATGGCGAGTGCGGCGGGTAGGCCGACGGAGGTGAGTGCAGAGTCCATGAGTTAGTGGCTACTTCCAGTCACTGGGGGAATTTCACTGAAACTACCGTGATGCCCGGATCTGCGTGGCAGTTTGGATACATTGATGTATCGAACCGTGACGGCGTCGGTGAGCAGGGTTATCGTCGAATTATGTGCCGAAACATCACTGAACTTCGTGGACTCGAGCCCGCTGCTACGCCGGAGGAGATCGAGGCGGCCTCTCGCCAATACGTACGTAAGGTGAGCGGAATAGCCAAGGTGTCCGACGCGAACCGAGACGCCTTCGAACAGGCGGTGCGTGAGGTGACCGAAACGACGACGCGCCTGCTCAGTGCGTTGCCGCCTCGCAGACAGCCACCTCAGACCGTCCCTCCGTTGCGTCGCCCGGAAGTACAGGCTCGGATCGCTGCTCGTTCGTCCTGACCCGAGTGGATCTCACAGATATCGACGTATGGGACGTCGAAGCCTTGGATCAACTGTCTGCTGGGTTGGAAGGCGTTCTGGTCGCTCACCGCGTTCGCGACATCCGTCGACGGCTGGATACGCTGCGCAAAGAGGCCGTCGCCGACGACTTGCATATTCGTCAGGATGGAACCGTCTCTGCCGTTGCGCCCATCGCCGACGGTCACCCGCTCCACGTGCACGCCCAGTTGCTCGAGGTCGCAGTTCGAGAACTGATCGGTGAGGCACTGCTGGTCAGCGCGGATCTTCATCATGCGTTGTCTCTGCGGTCTCAGGTCGGCACCGACCTCCGTGACAAAGCTGTGCGTGTGGGGGAGGAGTGGCGAGCGTTCAGCCCTGATCGGCAGCGTCAGATGTTGCGTCATGCACCAGGCCTGATCGCCAACCTCGACGGCATTCCTGCTGCGATTCGCAGCCCGGCCAATCTCGATCGAATTCAATCGGAACGAGCACGGCTGCAAGATGATTCAGTCCGAATCTCGCAAGAACTTCACCGCGAGTTCTTCGGCGGCAGACTGAGTAACACCGGGGCGGGCCAGTGGTACGCCGAACGCAAACTCGAGGATCTGGACGCGCTCGACGAGTTGTTTCGCGCCGAACCTGATCGACGGTTACTGCTCATGGACATGCGCTCGGGCGAACGCGGCTTCGCTGCAATTGCGATCGGTGATCCGGACACAGCGGATCACATCTCCGTGACGATTCCCGGACTGAACACCAACGTCAAGGACTCGATGCGCGGAATGGTCGGCGAGGCAACGCGATTACGAGCCGAGGCGATGCGGCAGCTCGAACTGGCCGGCCGAAAGGAAAGCGTGGCCACCATCGCCTGGATCGGATACGACGCGCCACAGGTGATCGGGCCGGGAAAGTTCGACATCGGTCGGGCCAGCTTCGACGTCAGTCGATCGTCCAAGGCCGGCATAGCCGCCGACGCATTGGGCAGCTTTTTTCACGGTCTTCGTTCTGCGTCGGTCAACGACGGAGTCCATATCACCGCGTTGGGCCACTCCTACGGATCCCTCGCGACTTCTCTTGCGCTGCAACGCGGGGCAAGCGCAGCGGTCGACGACGTGGTGTTCTACGGTTCACCCGGGGTGCGAGCCAAGGTGGAGTCGGACCTCGGTATCGCCGACCGCCACGTCTACGTCATGAAAGCGGAAGGCGACAGTATCGCGGGGTTCGGCCGTTTCGGTGGCGATCCGACGCGCACCGAGTTCCATCGGTTGTCCACGGCCGAGGGGATCACCCCGGATGGAGTGAAACACGAGCGGGCGTTCGGGCATGCGGAGTACGCGAGGACAGGGGACAACGGAGAACTGCGGATGTCGGGATACAACCTCGCGGTTGTGGTTGCCGGACTGCCGGAGCGTGCTGTTATTGATTGATCGTGCCACCTGAGCGACCGCATGAATCGACTGGAACTATTTCGTGTATAGAGATCTGTCCGATACCCCGACCCCGACCACATCGGCGTCGCTCGCCGTACTTTAGGCGTCCCCTGACGACCCGGAACGGCGCGCCTGGATCAAATGGGCGCAACAACGGGGGACAAGTGCCGATCATTTAGGTCAACTCAGCAAAGTCTCGCTGACATGGAATCTCCTTACTTACCAAGAGAAGTCAGTCGTCGACTATGAATTCGAATCCTCCTGGAGGCATTTCGTAGACGATGACGTTGTTCTCGACTCCCGTGACGATCGTCAGGTAAAATCTGGGCACTCCGTCTATCTGGACGTAGGAGTTCACGGTCACCCCGCGCTGGCGCGGGACCTGCGGAAATATCGCCTCGCCGCCCTGCACATGCGAACCGGGGTGGAGGGACTGCGCAGTGTCGAGGACAGATTTGCGGACGGCGTCGAGGTCGATGAGGTCGTCATCTGAATTGACCAGCGAAGGCTGAAAGTCCTTCAGCGGAAACGGCAGGTGCAGCGGTATCGGGCTCGGCTGGGGATGTGGGATCGGCTGATCCGAAAAGTCGACGTCCCAGACCAGCACGCCGTCAGTGACTGTCGGCATCAAGTACGAGTGCTCGGATCCTGACTCGATACTTCGACGAACCGAATCCACGTAGTCGGCCAGAGAGCCGAAAAGGGAGCCGCCTTCGTCGGCGGCTTCGGCGGCGAAATAGCGGATGCAGCCGTGGTGTAGGCCACCTCGGGTATCGACATAGAGAAAATCACCGGCTCCGTCCTCGGCGAACGGAATGTAGGTAGGGAGGAACATCTCTGCAGTTTCACCTGCGTGTTGTGCTCGAACGGTGATGGGCCAGTCGGGTCCGAGGTAGTCGATAGGATGCAATTGTTCACGGCAACGTCTGTGCGTGGAAACCACATGGTCGAGTGAAAGCAGTTCCACTCCTGGTAGGGCTTCGCCGACGAACTGGTTGTCGTCGGAGCGGAAGGGTTGGCCGTCATGCAGGGCGAAGAACTCGCGTAGGTCCTCCGGCCATGGATTAGTGACGCGTTCGGCGGTTTCCCGATCGGACCGAGTCCGAGGCGGACGTACCGCAGCGGCGGTGACCGGTGCACGGTCGCGGAGTACCTCCATGAAGGCGAGCCATGCGTCGGTAAGAGTCATGGTTCGAATCTATCGACAGAAATCCCGCTGCGAGATCGAACGCGGCCGTCAGATGTCATGGATCCGTGAGGCCGGGATAGCGTGCATTCATGAGCGTTGAAGAGCACTGGCGCAGACTCAACGGTTGGTGTCAGCGGGAAGCCCCGGTAACGGCTGCCGCTATCGACCCGCCCGCGCCAGTGGACGTCCTGAAATCCGTGGAAACATTTACGGGCAGGACGTGGCCGGCCGAGCTACGGGCGTGGTTCGGTTTGCAGAACGGAAACCCCGACGGAGGGCACTCGGCCCTGATATTTCCGGAGTTTCAACCGTTGCCTTTGGATCGTGTCGCGTCTGTGTGGGAATCGATGACGACAGAGTGGGGAGAGACGACAACAGCCGCCGGTGGCATCGCTTTGCCTGATCAGCCAGCGGGAACGGTGGCTGACACCTTCTTGGCGGCATACATTCCCATAGCTGCCAACATTCGGGGCGATCTCTTGTTCGTCGATACGCGGACCGGTCAAGCAAGCGGATGTGTACGCGAATTCCTCGGAGACAGCGCCGACCAAGGGACAACCTGGCCCTCCGTCGCCGCGCTATTGGAGGACGTCGTTTTTGCGTTGGAGCACGGACAGCCATGCGGCGGTTGGATTCCGAGTGTCGACCAGGGCTGGTTGAGTTGGGATTTGCCCTAGGCTCACGACTTACGAGCGTGGAGCGTGACGGTGATTGAATACTGATGTGAGCACTGCACATCCACCGTTCCAGGGCGCGAGCCGGGTTTACAGTGGCACTCATGCGTCTGAGGCATTCGGCCAGGGGGTTGGTCGTTGACGACCAGTCCCGTCTTCTGCTTTACCGATTCATCGCGCCCGGGGGCGGGCTGACGGTCTGGTGTCCTCCGGGCGGAAGCTTGGAAGGAGACGAAACCCCGTCCGAGGCGCTCGCGCGCGAATTGGACGAGGAGATCGGCTTGCGCGACTACGGCGCAGCCACCCATGTGTGGCATGAGGAGATCCGTGACCCGGCGATATTGCCGGGTTGGGGTGGTGCGATCAACGACTACTTCCTCGTGCCGGTGGCGACCGCATTCGAGCCCTGTGGGTCGTTGGGGCGCGAAGCGCTGGCCGCCGAGCTGGTCGAGCACTTCGAGTGGTGGAGCGTTGACCGTCTCTTGTCACACAGTGGTCGAGAAGTGTTCGGGCCACGCGATTTACCCGACCGGTTTGCACGCCTGGTCAAGGATGGGCCATCGAGTGCGCCGGATCGATTTGTTCGGTCGCCGTGAGGGATGCGAGGTAGCGATTGAAAACGAACATTTCGGCATCGAAACACGGCTACGCTGGGGTTATGGAGCACTACGTGCGTAAGGACCCCATCCCGTACGCATCTACGGCTGCGCCGGTCAGTTCTCACAACCGGTTGGCGAGGGCGGCCCAAAAATTGTGGATGGCTCTCCGAGGGCTGATGCGTGATCGGAAGGCGAGTCAGTACACCTCGCTCGCTCCGCGTCATCCCGACGGATCACGTACCGCCGTAATGTCTTTCAACAGCAGCGGCGGAGGGGCCGGATCAGGCGGGGCATGAAGGTCGCTAGTGCGACGCTGCCCGGGGCCCGTCGAATTCTCGACGAACACCGGGCAGTGACGCACTACTCGAACTGGGGTCAGCGGAGGTACTGTCCGCACACCGGCCACGCGCCGGCGCCCTGACCGGCAAGGACGTTTTCAGCAACGCGGACCTGTTCTGCCTGGCTGGCGTTGGCGGCGCTGCCCGCTCCGCCGTAGGCCTCCCACGTGCTCTGGCTGAACTGGAGTCCGCCGTAGTAGCCGTTTCCGGTGTTGGCGGCCCAGTTGCCCGAAGATTCGCATTCTGCGACACCCGACCAGTCGTGGGTGGCTGCGGATGCGGTGCCTGCGCTCAGTCCGAGGGCTCCGGCCGCGAGGGCTCCGGCTGCGGCGACAGAGGCAAGTGCACGGGTAACGGTGGTCTTGGTCATTTTCGGTAAATCCTCTCGAGTCCCGCCGACGGAGGACGGTGACCGTCTCAGCTCCGCTCCCACCACTAGGAATGTTGTCGAGTCCGAACCGCGGGGTGGGACGGGCGGTGGCGATTCGGTAATGCCCGGTTGATCGGGCTGTCACCAACCATAAGAGATGATTACGGATTGGTCACGGGTCGGCGTGTCGACACATGTTTGTGCAACAGAAATGCATCAAAGAGTGTTTTCCCAGGTCGCATGGCGATATGCCACCTCTCCCGGCGTTACATAAACGAGATAAAATGTGATGTAAGTCACCTGAAACGTGCCTCGACGGCGTCGATATGCGGCGAATGTGACACTCAATCAGCCCGGTTTGTCGGCTTTTCGACCCGGTTTTCAGTCGTGCTGGAACCCATGTCCAGCCGTGATCTGTTGTCGACCGACCGGCCCGATTTACCTGTAGGGCAGCAGAATTGACAACGAATAACGCGCCGCTGGCTCAGACGAGATTCTTGCTCGTCTTGATCCGGCGGCGAATGTCGCGCATCTGAATGGTGTTGCCGGCCTGACGAACGGAGCGTGGGATGAACCTGTTGACGAACGACACGAAAATGAAGAGGTGTTCGAACCGGCGGCGGTCGTCTTCGGTCCACTCGAGATCGAGTTGGTCGCGGTAGATCGGTGGAAGGAATCCGACCGTCAGGAACCGCAACAAGTTTCGGAACACCAGGCGTATCGGCCACGCGATCATCTGTAGGTTGACCAAGTCGATCAGGTACTGCTTGGTGCGTTCGTCGATGACGACGCGTTCGCAACCGAGGTTCCAGTAGCGCTCGAAGTCGGCACGTGTGGCCGGCCACATCTCTTCGGTGACCTGCAGCGTCGTTCCCAAAGTTGACGCGGACTTGTAGAACGACTCCGCCTGTTCTTCGGACATCTTGCCGTGCAGCAACTGATGACTGTCTTCGAAACCGATGAACAGGCATGCAGCAACCCATAATTGGAGTTCGCGATTGAAGGCGTTGTACTTGACCGGGCTGTTTGAATCCGACTTCACATGTCGGTGCACCGAGTTCACGGCCTCGCGGTAAGCCTTTCGCTCTTCCTCGTCACCCAGGATCGCGACCGTCAGGTACTGCGTCGTGGTTCGTGCACGCTTCCACGGATGCGCTGTCAGAGCACCCGATTCGACCTTGCTCTCTATGACGCCGTACGCCACCTCGGGCCAACCGAGTTGCAGGATGACGTTGGCAGCGGCTCCGGCGAACGACCAGAAATCGAGTGCGTCGGTGATGTGTGCGGGCTTACGTGCCCACCGTCTACGCTCGGCCGTGATGGTGATGCGTGTCTGATCGGTGCGAAGCGACGACTCGGACTTTTCCGAATCCAGGTAGTGAGTGGGCATGGATCTTCCTCCGCGTGTGGTGAGTTACTTGGTCTCGACGTTGCTCACGAGCCACCGGTCGCCCGAGCGGACCAGGGACACGACCATGCGGTACTTCTGTGTGTTTCCCTCTGGCGCTGCGACATTCTTGGCTTGTTGGTCGACGAACACGAGCACCTTGGCCGACGAATCGTCCAGTGATCCGATGCCGACGTCTGTCGCCGTCGCGCTCGCCTGGCCTTGGCCCCCGGCAACGACTTCCCTCAGGGAATCCACCATCGTTCGGTAGGTGCCGGCAAACTCGTCGGTCGACATCGAGGCGATGGTGTCCTTGTTGACATCGAGGTTCTGATAATCGAAGGAGGACATGATGGTTGAGTAATCCCGTGCGGTGTCCAAAGCCTCCTGCCGCAGCGTGTCTTCCTGATTCGCCGAGTACATCTGGAATCCGAGCACCGCCAATGCTGCGACCAGCGCTACCGCCATTAGTGAGATCAGTGCGTTGCGTGGCTCCTTCAGGCGGTGAAGTAGCGACGGAGAAGTCGGATGTTCGGCCACCTCGGCTTCTGTCTCGTCGAGTAGTGCGTTGTCACCGTGTGCCATTTCCCAGTCCTTCCAACATCAATCTCCAGTAGTTCAGGGCGTCGACTCCGGTCGGGACGAGAATCGGATCTGCGACGACGGGCGGTCCGATCGGAGTGCCCGGGACGGTCGAGTTCTGCAAACCGAGGTCGTTCGGACGCGGAGCATTCTGTGCTCCGCGTTGGACGAGGTCGTCGGCGGGGGGACAGTACATCGCCAGACTCGGACTGGTGGGAGACAGATCGCCGACCTCACGCCGAGGGGTGTCGTAGTTGCAGACCGGCCCCTGGGTCGCAACCAAGGCAAAGTCGGCGCGATCGCCTTTGACGATGGATGCCAGTTTGGCGAGACCTTCAGGAATCGTGACAAGTCCGGTTTCCAGGGCGTCTGTGCGGTCGGAGATGATCGGTGCGACAGTGACGAGATTGGCCAGGACCGCTCCGAAAGTGTTGTGGTACTTGTCGAACAACTGTTGAGCGCTGTTCAGGGCGGCGGGCGAATGATCGGTGAGGTAGATCAGCACCGGCGCGTTGGATTCGAGTTGTTCGGTGAAGTTCTTGGCAGCTGCCATTCCCCGGACGAACGAATCCGATTGTGTCGCCATGGAGTCCACCAACGTGGAGGTTCGCGACAGCAGCGCAGCGAGTTCGGCCGACTGGTCGTTCAACTGCGCCGACATGGTCCCACCGTTGTCGATCATCGTCGCCAAGCTCGGGCCGAGCCCGTTGAACGAATTCCCCAGCTCGGTCCCGATGTCGCTGATCGCTTGTGGATCAATCCCTTCCAAGACACCGGACGCCTGAAGCATCAACTGGCTCATCTGGACCGGTTGCTGATCCGCGGGCATGGCGATCTCGTCGCCGTCCCTAAGATACGGGCCGTGGTCTGTGTTGGGGTAGATGTCGACATTCTGAATTCCGGCTGCGGTCCCCATCGTCACCTTGGCGACGCTGTCGGTAGGTATCTCGGTGTTGTCGTTGAGTGAGAGTTCCACCCGAGCCGTGCGGGTGCCTGCGTCGAGTTCGACTTCACTCACTTTCCCCACCTGTACGCCGCGATACGTGACGACCGTGCCCTTGGTCAGTCCGAAGGCGTCGGACATGTTGGCGTGCAGCCGGATTTGACCCCCGAAACCCTGAGGGCCGACCACGTAGACGATCCCGAAAGGGATGACCACAGCAGCGATCAGAGCGAACAGGACAAGTTGAACAAGCGCAAGGCGACTCAACGCGGACCTCCCTGAAGTAGATCGGTGAGAGTTCCCGCTGGTGCGATCGATTGACCGGCCATACCGCCGCTCCAGAGCTTGTCGATCGTTCCCGGAATATCCAGGGCGCCGTCGAAAACGAGGTAGTCACCCTGCACTGCACCGGTGAAGTTTTCGAGCAACCCGTTCATGTTCGTCAGCGTCTGGCCGATCTCCGAGTTGAACGAATCCAGAGTCCCGACAACGGTCGACGCATCGTGCAGCATCGCGTCGAGGCCGTTGGGAGACGAGTCGAGAATGGTGTTTGCGTTGGTGGCGAGCTGAACGGTCGAGTTCAACAGGCTCGCAATCTGATCCTTCTGTCCCACGAGAATCGACACCACCTGTGGAACGGAATCGAGGTAGTTGTCGACAACTACGCGTTGGCCGGCCAGTTGGGAGGAGACCCGGGCAGCGAGGTCGACGGCCTCGTCGAACTCGCTGCGGTGACTGCTTGCCTCTGCCATGAGCGAGGTGAGGGTCTCGGTCAGAGAACGAACTTCACCGGAGCGCCCGGAAAACGCGGTGTTCAGCTCGCGCACCACGGTATCGAGTTGGTCGATGCCGCTTCCGGTCAGAACCGTGCCGAGGGTGGCAAGCGCACTTTCGACCTGCGGACCGATCTCGGTGCGAGACTCCGGAATTGTGTCTCCGTCGCTGAGCGTGGAGCCGGACGGAACTTCCGGCACCAAGAGTCTGATGAACGGATTGCCAAGTGCGGAAGGGAGTTCGACGGAAGCTTCGACGTTGTCGGGCAATGGCGTCGCGGCGTCCAGACTCAGAGTCACATCGGCTCCGACGACATCGGCTGACAGCGCGGATACTCGACCGATGACTTTCTGGCCGCTGCGGACGTCTGCTCCCAACACCAGGCCGTCGGCGCCGGCCAGCTGCAGCGCCACGTTGTACGCGTCACCGTCGGCCGAACGACCCAGGGGTAGGTCTTGAATGCCTGCGCTACAGCCGCCGAAGGCGAACACGGCCGCGGAACCCACACCGATGATCGCGATACCGGCGATTATTCGAACTGATTGCCGCGTCAATTGCCACCTCCGGGGACGGCTCCGCCGGAAATCGCGGAGGCGATGCCGAGCGGATCAGAAGTGCTGAGGGGGAAGGAAATCGGATTCGTGAACCCGGCTCCGGTGCAGATCGGCAACTTGTAGGTGTCGCACAGCGGTTTCGCCACCGCGAACTGAGTCAATGCAGTCGAGACGTTGAGCCGAATGCGCCCGCGCTGATCAGGACCGATTGTCTGGGAGAGGTTCTGCATCATCAACGGCACCAGGTCCATGAACTCGGCGAGGCCGGGTTCTTTGGCAGCCAGAGTGTCACCGAGAACTCGCACGTTGTCGGCTATGGCACCGACATCATCGCCGTGAGTTGTCATGAAACTGTTCAACTGGTCGAAGACCACCTGCAGATCCTGCAGAGGCTGTGAGATGTCCATGTTCTGGCTCGCCCATTGATCACCCAGGACGCCGAGGTCGCCGACAAGTTCGTCGAGGCTGACCTGCCGTGCGTCCAGAGCATTCATCAAAGTGTTGAGATTGTCGACAAGGGCACCGATGTCTTCCGACCGAGCGCCGACAACTCCGGTTGCCGTGCTGAGGTTGCGAATTGCGGTGTTGAATTGATCGCCCTGGCCCTGCCACCCGGCGGCGCCGCGGCTCACGAGATCGCCGAGATTGCCCCCATCCCCGGCAAATGCGTCGGCCAAAGTGCTGACGCTTCCCATCAAGCCGTCGAAATCTATGGGGGAGTGGGCACGTTCGATCGGAATCTGGTCGCCGTCTTTCAGTGTCTCTCCGCCGGTGTACGCCGGGCCGAGTTCGATGTGTCGATCGCTGATCACCGATGGATTGAGGACATAGGCCGAGGCGTCGGCGGGCAGGTCCACGGAGTCGGGCATCGACATCGCTACTCGAACAGAAGTTCCGCGAGGTTCCACCGACGTGACCGTCCCGACGCCGACTCCGAGGACGGTGACCTTGCTTCCCTCGTAGATTCCGCCGACGTAGCTGAAATCGGCGTAGACGGTCTTGGACTGATCTGTTCGTCCGAATATGTACCAACCGGGCAGGGCGATCGCCAAGGTCACTACCAGCATGGCCGTGACGGCTTTTCGTGTATTCACTTGCAGCCCTCCATGATGCCGAGCGCGCAGAGCAGATTGTCCGGGATCACGGCCGCCGGCGCGTTGACGTCGGTCCAATTGCCGGTGCCGGTTGAATCGGTGACCGAACGCAGCGCGGAAGGAAGACGAGTCAACAGCAGGTCGATCTGATCTGCGTTGTTCTTCAGCGTGGTGGTGACCGCGACGAGGTTGTCGGTCATGGCTCCGAACTCGTCCTGACGATCGACGAAAGTGGTGGAGAGCTTCGAGATGATGATTGTCAGGTTGTCGACCAGCTGAGTCAGTGCGTCCTTGCGCATCGCAAGAGTTCGAACGATCGTCTGAGCATTGGCCGCAGTACCGACGATCGAATCGGTTTGTGCCGCAGCCATGTCCGACAGCTCACGAGACATGATGAGAATCTGGTCGATCTGTTCACTGTTCTGCGCGAAAGCCGCCGAGGCGCCGCTGATTCCGGCCAGAGCCCGGCCCACCTGATCGGAATCAGTGGGAATCACCTGCGAAAGGGTGTTCATCATGGACTCCATCGCCTGTAGGTCGACGCCTGTTGCCGCAGTGGTGGCATCACTGCTGACGTCGTCGAGGCTGTACGGCACGGTTGTGCGGGAGAGCGGGATGACCCGCGCCTCGGAGTCGTCGACCACTCCGGCCGGCACGATCTCCAGGTAGCGCTTGCCGAGGACCGTCTTGAGCCTGACCGTCGCCGTGCTCTGGTTTCCCAAAGGCTGGTCCTTGTCCAAGCGGAAGTTGACGACGACGTGGTCGCCGGCAAGGTCGATCGAATCCACTCGGCCCGCGGGAACCCCGGCCACGTAAACCGGATCGGTGTCGGAAAGCCCGCTGGCATTGGCTAACTCGGCTGTGTATGCCGACGTGCGTACGTTGTACCAGAGCTTCGGAATGCCCAAGGCGGCGCCGAGTCCCACCACCAGAACGAAGATTCCGAGACTGCCCAGGGCGAGAGCGGTGCCGCTACCGCTGCGACGGCGATCCCCTTTGAACAGGAAGAGCATGATGCCGACGAACACGTCGATCAGCTTGACCAGGAACATCATGAGCACACCGGCGAGTGTGTCGGACCGAAGATGTTGGCTTCCATGTCGCCTGCCTTCAGAGTGAAATTGCACAGATACAGGCTGATGAAACTTCCGTAACTTCCGATCCGGTTGGCGGCGTCGGCGAACTGGGGAAGGTTGACGAGAAGTCTGTTGAACTCGTCGGTGCTCGCAATCCAACTCCCGGTGACACTTTCGAGTTGTTGCACGGTCTGACCGAATGCACCGTTCGACCCGGCCATGATCTGAGCCAAGGACGAGACAGTGCGGTTTCCCTGATCCAAGAGCGAGACCAGTTGATCGTTCTGCCCGACGACGGAAATACTCAGATCGTTCAAACCGTCCAACAGACCGACCAATTCGGGTTGACGCTCGTCGACGGAGGTGAGAAGAGTGTTCATGTTCGTGAGTAGTTGCGCGAAGACGTCCTGACGGTCGACCAGGCCGGAACTCATGGTCGCGATCTGGTCGAGCAGGGTGGTCATTGCCTGGCCCTGGCCGTTGAAGGTTTCGACAAAACTTCGCGTGAGCGTGTTGACCTGCTCGGGCTGCAGCGCGGCGAACAACGGTTTGAACCCGTTCATCAGGGCCGTCAAGTTGATCGGCGGTGTTGTCTGCGCCAGCGGTATCGTGTCACCTGGTTCGAGCTGTCGTGCGGATACCGTTGTTGCGCTGTCGTCCTGCGTCAGTGCCAGATATCGAGCACCGAGCATGTCGCCGTAGCGCACGGCGGCACGGACATCCGACTCGAGGGAATATCGCGACTCGATTTCGACGTCGACGATCGCCTTGCTCGTCCCGCCTCCGTTGTCGGCGAACGCAACCGAGTCCACGCGGCCGATACGCACACCCGACATGGTGACCGGGTTGCCCGGGTTGAGTCCTTCGACGTCGGTGAACTCGAACGAGTACGAATCGGTGCTTCCGCGAACCGGGACCGACAACGTGTTCGCCACGAACGACGCGCAGGCGACGCCGGTGAGACAGAAGAGTGACAACCGAATTACCTGGCCAGGACGGACCTTCACGGGACGGTCACCTCGTTACCTCTGACCATCGGCCCCAACATCAGTGTTGTTGCCGGGTTGGGGGTATCCGAGGGTTCCGGCGATCCGCCCAGTAGTTGATCTTCGAGGTACCGCAGGGGGGCCGCTTCGGCTACGCCGCCCACGACCGGGGCACTGACGGGTTGTTCAGGCGTCAGGTTGGAGCCCGAACACTGTGCTCCGCGCGAGTCACCGTACTGCGGGCAATCATCACCCGTGTATGGGAGCGGTTCGGCGAACGTGGCAACTGCTGTGATGTCGAACTTTCCGGTGGCGAAGACTCGAGCGCCCGCGGCGCCGAACGTACTGGCATTGGCGAGGGTGGAACGCAGTCCTCCGGGATTGGCCGCGGTGGTTGCGAGTATCTTTCCGGCGGAATCGATCACAGTGATGATGTTTCGGTTGTTCGCCCCGACAAAATCGTCGACGGTAGCGGCGAAGACTGCGGCCGCGCCGATCGAGGACTCGAGATTCGCTCTGTTGGCGACCATGTCGTTCGAGACGGTTGTGGCGGCTGCCAAGGTATCGAGAATGTCGGGGGTCGCACGGTCCAACGCGTCGACGACCGACTTGAATTCGGGTGTCGATTCGAGGAATTGGTGTGCGGCGGGTGTCAGTACGCCGGACGCGGCACTGAGATTGTCTATCGTGGTACCGATCTCGGCTCCGTTTCCGTCGAGCGCCTGGCCCAGCGCAGTCAGGGCTGTCTGCAACTTCTCGGGCTGCATCGCAGTGAGGACGCCCACCAACTTGGTGTACACGTCGTAGAGCGCAACGGCTTCGGGTCCGTCGTCCATGTGGATCTCGTCTCCGTCCGACAGAGTCGTCTGGTCCTGCTCATTCGGACTGTCCACGAGCTGCATGTAGATGTCGCCGAAGAACGTGCGCGGAACGACGCGAGCCACCACGTCAGCGGGAATCTTCGACGCGTCATCGGTCTGAATCTGCAACTGCACAAGGGATTCGGCGGTTCCTGATTCGATTTCGCCGATTCGGCCGACGTTGACGCCGTGGTACCGAACCGGAGCTTCACCGCTGATGAGACCGGCTGTGGCTGGAACAGCGACGAAGATGTCGGTGCTCTGCGCGAGATTTCCCGAACCGCGTAGAACCATTGTCACGGCGGCGGCGACGGCTACGACTATGGCGATCGCGCCGCGAAGAGCGTACACGATCTTCGTGCGTGTAGTGAGTCTGTCCACGGCTCAGACCCCCATTCCCGGGATCTGGGGCACGAGGCCCCACAGCGCGAAAGTCATCAGTACATCGAGGATTCCGATCGCGAGGATCGCAGTCCGGAGCGCGCGCCCGGCCGCTTGCCCGACGCCGGCCGGACCGCCCGATGCGTAGTAGCCGTAAGCGCAATGAACCAGCGCGACAACAGCGGCGAACACCACGGCTTTGAGACCCGAGTACAGGAGATCCTGCGGAGAGATCGCCAGATGGAAGAAGTAGTCGTAAGTACCTGCCGATGCGCCGTTGAAGAACACGACGACCAGTCGGGTCGAGAGGTAACTGGCCAGGAGTCCGATCATGTAGATCGGGATGACACAGATCATGGCAGCGATCACCCGGGTACCCGCGAGGAAGGGGATCGATCGGATCGCCATCGAGTCCAGCGCGTCGATTTCGTCGGAGATACGCATGGCCCCGATCTGGGCGGTGAAACCCGTTCCGACCTTGGCGGCCAACGCGATCGCGACGACAACAGGGGCCAGTTCACGGGTGTTGGCAACCGCGGACAGCATGCCGGAGAGCGAGGTCATCCCGACAAGCTCGAGGCCCCGGTGGGTCTCGACGCCCAACATCATCGCCGCGGCCAGCGACATCGCGAAGACGATCCCGATGGTGCCGCCGCCGGACAACAAGGAGTTCGTGCCGAAGCTGACCTCGCTGATCTGACCGAGTACATGCTTGCGGTACTTGGTGAGCGCAAAGGGGATCGATGCGATAGTGCGGACGTAGAAAGTGACGTGCTGACCGAGGGAGACGAGGCCGTCGCCCGCGGTTCGCAGGGGTCTGCTCGCTTGACGTGCTCGAACACGGAGATCGACGAGCGACATCAGAATTCACCGACTGCCGGGACGATTACGGTGTAGAGCGCGGACAACACTGTGTTCACGATGAAGACGAGCGCGAACGCGATGACCACGGCTTCGTTGACTGCGTCGGCAACGCCGCGTGGGCCACCTTTTGCATGTAGACCTTTGAAGGTGGCGACCAAAGTCGAAGCGATGCCGAAGACCGCAGCCTTCACCAAAGCCATGACGAAGTCGGAAGATCGCCCGTACTGACTGAACGTTGCCATGAACGTTCCGGCCGGAAGATGCTGGACGTAGATGTGGTACAGGTAGCACGCGATCACACCGCCGAAGGTGACCATCGAACACAGTGCAAGGGAGACGATCACTGCCGCAACCAATCTCGGTGCGACGAGGCGCTCGATCACGTCGATGCCCATCACTTCCATCGCGTCGATCTCTTCCCGGATCTTTCGTGAACCCAAATCCGTGCAGATCGCCGATCCTGCGACACCGGCCATCATCAACGCGCACACCAGCGCCGCGGCCTGACCGACGATGATGAAAGCTACGACAGCTCCGGAATATCCACCGGCTCCGATCCGGCCGGCCAGTTCACCGACCGAGACGGCGATGAATACACCGATCGGAATCATGAGAAGCAGCGACGGGCCGGTGCTGACGCGACCGATGAACAGGGTCTGAGTAACCGTCTCGTGCAATGAGAGTCGTCTGCGCAGGATTGCCGTGAACAGGCCGAAGAGTGCCTGAACCGAGAATCCGATCAGATAGCCCCCCTGTAACGCTACGTCTCGCACCGGGCCCTTCGCGGCTGGCAGCTCGTACGTCATCTAATTGAATTCCTTTGCAGATCAACAGTGTTCGGCACGGAGTTCGAACTGTTCGAGCGCTGGCGGTCGAGCGAACTGCCTGTGAAGCATCTCACACATATATGTGTCCAAGCAAGCATTATGTGAACCGAAATTCTCGTCGAACTGTCAGCCCTGTTGACCGAGTTTCCTTCATTGACGTGGAGATATCGGAACTGTTCATATCGACATCCTGTGTATGTTTACGAATATTCCGAATCTGTCAGTCGGATTGCTTCGTGGATGCGGGCTGGATGCTTCGAGCGGTGACCCTACCCACTGCTGGTGGCCACAGGCAACGTTTTGTTAACGAAGATTCTCGGTGGAAGCAACGGGGGAGGTGGCGAAGGGCGAGTGGTGTGTTCTGATCAAAGGCAGCGTTACCTGCATGTATGAAACTCTAGACGCGCGATGTGCTGAAATCGGTGTACGAGTTTTCAGAATCATGCTTATGCTGATTCTCGTCTGATGAGCAGGCGGATCGAAGTGCTTCGTGCGTGAGGGCTGGAGAGTGGGGTACACGGTGAGCCTGAACGATCAGTTCGTCGACGCGCAGGCGTCGAATGGGATTGTTCGGCAGCCGAGGTCCGACTCCGTCAAGAGGCGACCGAAGGACCGCAAGGCGCAGATCGCGGCTGCAGCGGCAATCGCGTTCAGTGAGCGCGGATATCCTGCTGTCAGTGTCGACGACATCGCGTCGGCGGTCGGTATTTCGGGTTCGGCGCTCTATCGGCACTTTCCGAACAAGTACGCGATGTTCCGCCACGCGGCACTGGAGTTGACCGGAGCGCTCGCCAGTGCCCTCGATGCCGTTTCGGTTGCGCCTGCGGCAACCGATGCGCAGCGGTTGCGCGAAGATCTGATTGCAGTGATACGAACGACGATCCGCAATCGGCGTACGGCCGGAATCTATCGTTGGGAGAGCCGGTTTCTCGACACCGATGATCGGAAATCCGTTCGAGCGCAAGCCAGTACGGTCAATCGCCGAGTAGCCCGGTATCTTTCGCGCTCCGAACCCGCGATGACGGCGAGGGACGAGACCCTTGTCGTGGCAGCGATGTTCAGCGTCATCGGCAGTATCACCGTCCATAACCTGTTGCTGCCCCAGCGAGCGATGGAGAAGGTTCTGCTCGACGCGTGTCTGGCGATAGATCAAGGTGAGGCTGCAATCACCGCTAGCCGCTTGGAGCAGTCCTCGTTACCTCGAACCGTGACCACGAACAAACGTGAACGTCTCTTGCAGGAAGCCGTGCGCCTCTTCGACTCTCGCGGGTATCACGACGTCAGCATCGAAGAGATCGCCGCGGCCGCCGGCTTGAACGCGTCCGGTATGTACCGCTACTTTCCCAGCAAGGCAGAGCTTCTCGGCGCCGTGTTCTATCGAGCTGCAGATCGCTTGGACTTGGCGACGGCAGCGGTCTTCGACTCCGCGACTTCGCACGAACAAGTGCTCCGGTCACTGTCGGCGATGTACGTGGAGTTGTCGTTTGCACAGCACGAATTGATGTCGGTCTACTTCTCCGAGATGAACAACCTTCTGCCGAGTCATCGAAGCGATCTGAAGAATCGCCAGAAGCTTTACGTGGTCGAATGGGCGCGAGTGCTCGGCGAGATTCGTCCTGAGCTGTCGGCAGTAGAGGCGAAGTTCGTAGTTCACGCTGCGCTCAACCTGGTCCCGGATGTCGGCCGCATGATGAAGTTCGACGCTGCCGCAGAGAACGCGGCCATGTTGCAGGTGTTCATGTCGGCAGTACTGTTCGGCCGTCGGGCTTCGGCCGCCTGAAGCGTGTCGGTGAGTGTGCGTAGTCTGGCCCACTATGAGCGAAGTCGTGTCACTGGCAGCTGCCCGTCGCATAGCCCTTGCCGCTCAGGGATTCGGCAAATCGCATCCCACGACGGTGACGCGTCGCAATCTGGTCGGCGTGATGGACCGGCTGCAGGTGCTGCAGATCGACTCGGTCAATGTCTTCGAACGCAGTCACTACCTACCCGTTTATGCGCGATTGGGCGCATACGACAAATCCAGACTCGATCAGCTTGCCTTCGCCCCCGGTTCGGGATACCTCGAATACTGGGGCCACGAAGCAACGTTCTTGCCGGTGGACATGTGGCCGTTGTTCCGTTGGCGGATGGACCAGTTTCGCGCCAAAGCGTTGAGTAACAAGGACGGGTGGGCTTCCGATCGGAGTGTCTTCCTCGATTGGTTGCGGCAGGAGTTGCGCGACAACGGTCCGATGGCGGCGAGCGAGATCGAACACGAGGCGAACACACGGCGCGGTCCGTGGTGGGGGTGGTCCGACGTGAAGGTCGGGCTGGAGACGCTGTTCCGTTGGGGCGAGGTGGTCTCGGCGGGGCGCGCCGGTTTCGAGCGTCGTTACGGCCTGGCCGAGCAGATGCTTGCACCCGAGATACTCGACGCACACGTCGAGCGGTCGGAGGCGATACGCGAACTGGTGCTGCGGGGTGTGAAGGCACACGGTCTCGGCACCCTCGACGACATCGCCGACTACTTTCGTCTGCCCAGCGCAGAAGCACGAACGGCATTGCAGGAACTCGAAGATGCCGGCAGTGTGCGCCGGGTGTCCGTCGACGGCTGGGAGCGTCGAGGCAAGGCAAGGGAGGTGTGGATCGATCCGCGAGCGAAGCGTCCCAGGTCCATCCGTGCGGAAGCGTTGTTGTCACCCTTCGACCCGGTAGTGTGGGCACGCGATCGAGCGTTGCGGCTCTTCGACTTTCACTACCGGATCGAGATCTACACTCCGGCGCACAAGCGAGTTCACGGATACTACGTGCTTCCGGTATTGATCGACGACAAGATCTGCGCCCGAGTCGATCTGAAGAACGACCGTCAGAACCGTCGACTGCTTGTCCGCGCGGCGTGGGCCGAACCCACCGCGGACGCCGACACTGCGCCGCGGTTGGCGGAACTCCTTCGGAGAACTGCGCGTTGGCAGGGCTGCGACACCGTCGAGGTGGAGAACAAAGGTACGTTGTCTCAGCAGTTGGCCGCCGCTATGACGTGAGCCTTCAGGTCGCGAGGACGATTGTCATTCGGGAACTGTTATGCGTCCGTCGGTAGCTGCCTGATTGATGGAATTTCTCAATGCGGAACAACTTCCGGATCGAATTCTCGGCGGTTCAGCATCGTCGCGGTACTCCAAACATGCCGTGCGCGAATCTGATCGCCACTGGGTCGACGTGTGATGCCAGCTGTTCTTCTCCACGAGGACGTATGTTCCGCACCGCTCGCAGTCCAGCGGTTCCATGGTCATTGCCCTACTCCTGCGGCGGCCCTGCGTGCGATGTTGTCAGCGACTTCCTGCTTCCACACTTCGATGGGTTTGCTTGTGTCCATCTCGAATTCGAAACGGTCGACCATGTCCGGGGTGATGTCGGCGACGTCCACGTAGAACTGTTCGTACCAATTGCGTAGTTGGTAGACCGGGCCGTCCTCGGTGCAGAGCAGTGGATTGTCGATACGGGTCTTGTTCTTCCAGATCTCGATGTCCTGTTCGAATCCGACGCCGATGTACCCGATCATCGCGTCGACAAGTTGATCAGCGAACTCGGCGGGCATCTCTGCGGACTTCTGGACGGTAATGCCGTACATGAGTACGAATTTGTTCGGGCTCACCGGGTAGTGGCAGTTGATCAGCACCGAATCGGTCGTGAAGTTCTCGTAGACGTAGCGCAAGTCGTCGATCATGAACGACGGTCCGTGGTAGGCCGCTGTCGAAAGATTCGACACCAACTTCGGTACGTCGGGGTCGGTCCAGGTCACGATGTCGTCGCGGTTGATGCCGCTCTGCTCCTGGATGGCGACGTGTCCTTCGAAGACGTTCTTGAAATAGGTGGGGAACGAGAAGTGCACGTAGAAGAAGTGCGCCATGTCAACGACGTTGTCGACGATTTCTCGGCAGTTCGTATCGATGACTATCGACTTCCAGACCCAATCGGTCCACTCGTGCTCCGCAGACTTGATGATCGGTATGGCGACTTCGGCAGGAGGCGGATTGCCTTCGGGGTCGTGCCAGACGAAGAGCAGCCCGTCTTGTTCGAGCGCAGTCCAAGCGCGGGTCTTGGCAAGCGGGGGGACACGTCGAGCATAGGGAATCGCGGTGCACTTACCGTTGCCTCCCCACCTCCAGTCGTGGAAGGGGCACGCGATCGAATCGCCCTTGACCGTGCCCTGACTCAGGTCGCCGCCCATGTGACGGCAGTACGCGTCGAGGATCTTCAGTTCGCCATGCGAGTCGGAGAAGACGACCAGTTTGGTACCGAAAGCTTCGACGGAATGCGGGTTCCCGTCGCTGTAGTCCTTGGCGAGGCCGAGGCAGTGCCATCCGCGGGCAAATCGAGTGGGAGGTTCTCCCTGGTCGATGATGCGAACCTCTTCCGATTCATTGACATCCGCAATTGTCATGTTCTTCCTTTCGTGAGTGCACCCGGTGGGCTGGACCGAGCGACGTTGTACGACAGTCGAAGGGGTGTAAATCTCTGGGCAAGTCACATACGTTGCGACGAGATGTTGCCGCCGTCGACAACCAATTCCGTTGCGGTGATGTAACTTGCTTCGTCGGACAGCAGGAAGCGGACAGCGTGTGCGATTTCCTCCGGGCGACCGAGCCTGCCGAGGAGGATGCGTCGTTCGAATGCCCCGTCACCCAATGCGTCTACGGTCGGCTGAAGCAGAGGGGTCAGAATCTGTCCGGGAGAGACGCAGTTGATCCGAATGCCGTCCGGGCCCAGTCGGTCCGCCAGCGATCGGACCATCGACAACATCCCACCCTTTGCAGCGGAGTAGACAGGGTTGATTGCATTGCCCAAAGTTGCGTTGATCGAAGCGATTCCGACTATTGCCGAACCGGGATTGGCCGTGAAATCAGGCATCAACTGTTGAACCAACAGGATGAGCGGACGTAGATGGGTGTTGATACCCGTCTCCCACACGTCGAGCGTCACTCCTTCGAGGGATCCGATATCGACGACCCCGGCGGAGTGAACAAGTCCGCCGATGGAGGGAAGTGAGGAACGGGTTGTGGCCAATGCGGCCGCGTAGTCGTCCGCTCTCGTGAGATCGATTCCCACTCCGATGGCGTCGATGCCGAATTCGGAGGAGATCACGGCTGCCTGATCGACCGCTTTTGCCTCGTCGATATCCCAGAGAGCGACTGGTCGTCGGATCGCCGCGAGCGCGCGGGCGGAGGCCAATCCGATTCCGGATGCGCCGCCGGTGATGATCACGCCTGTCGACGGGGATGAAGCATTCATGTGTCCTCCTGATTTTGAAGCGTTCTGCTCGGCGCCGCATGATCTGATGGGCTCCGGTCATCACTGTGACGAGGGATGGATTCGGGCTCAACGAACATGACCGATCATCGGTATAGGTGCTGGTGAGAGCCCATGCAGATGCATCTCCCGCTGCGTGGGAAACGTACTGGCGTCGTGTGTCCACGGAAGCTCAGATGGGCGGAACGAATGTTGGCTGCCGAAGCGGCGGGCCACCGGAACGGAGACATCGATGTTGATCGGACCGATCACCGAAGAGTCCATCCCCATGTCAACTCTCGACAGACTGTCGGTGGTGGTGGACTGCTTTCGTGACGCGCCTCGGCTGACATTGGGGGAGGTGGCGCGCCGAACCGGGATTCCGCGATCGTCCGTGCACCGGATGCTACTGAAACTCGTGAGGATGAACTGGCTACGCCGCGAAGGACTCGAGTACGAGATAGGCGACAAGCTAGGAGATCTGGGCGCGCTCTCGCTGTATCGAAACAAAGTGGATCGAGTGGTTACGCCCCTACTTCAGCAATTACATTTCGTGACTGGACACGCCGTGCACCTCGGGGTGTTGGAAGGAAACCATGTGCGCTACATCCAGAAGATCGGGAGCCTGATGGTCCCCGACCTTCAGACTCGCGTCGGCTCACGTATCCCAGCGCAAGCGTCGACCATCGGGAAGTCACTGTTGAGCGCCGGTCACAGATCGGTGGCATCGTCGCACAACGCCAATGGCGTTCGCCAACACGCAGTTGCGTTCGGAATCTGCAATTCCGGGATGGGCTGTATCGGCGCGAGAATCGGGGTGCTCGACCACATGCCAGTAGGTCTCTCGATTTGTGGGCCCTTGATTCGCGGCACGATAGACAAGAGGAACGCCGCTCCCGTACAGATGGCGGCAGCAGCGATCTCGCAGTATTTCGGAATGATCGACGGGTTCGAGCAGGAGAAGACGGGATAGTCCGACAAACGCAAAGAGCGCGCCTCCTCCGACTCCGCGTAAAGCGCAGTGGGGGAGACGCACTCGGATGAATCTGCGTCAGCGAAGAGCCGCAAGCGCGTCGATACGCTTGGCCGCGTCCTCCATGATGTTCTCGATCAGTTCCTTGCAGCTGGGCAGATCGTTGATCATGCCGACAACCTGACCCGAAGCAAGAACACCGGCTTCCGTGTTGCCCTCGACCAGTCCGGCCTTGAGCAACATCGGGGTGTTGGCTGCCATGATGATCTGCATCAGCGTGCGGTCACCCGACCGCTTCATTGCGAGACCGTCCTTGGCGAGGGTCGACCACTTCATGCCCGTCATGGCCTTGAATTTTGTGGCATTCTTGGCCGCGGCGATCAAACCGGTTGCATAGCTGGAACCTTCGAGGCTGTTGACCAGGTCGGTGTTGAGCACACGATGAGGCATGCCATCGACCTTGCGGGAGACAGTCGTATCCGTCAGTCCGCGCTTGAGATACTCCTGTTTGACGGAATCGGGCACCGAAGAGTCGCTGGTGAGAAGGAATCGCGTTCCCATCGCGACACCGGCAGCGCCGTACGCCAGTGCGGCAGCCAGCCCGCGGCCGTCGAAGAATCCGCCACCGGCGATGACCGGAATATCGACCGCGTCGAGAACCGAGGGGAGAAGCAATGTCGTGGCCACACCGCCGGTATGGCCACCACCTTCGCCGCCTTGGACGATGACGGCGTCCGCGCCCCAGGATGCAACCTTGACCGCGTGCTTCGCGGCACCGATCGAGGGCACGACGACGATGCCGTGGTCCTTGAGCTTGGCGATCAGTTCCTTCTTGGGAGCCAACGCAAACGACGCGACCTTGACGCCTTCACGGATCAGCAGATCCGCGCGTTGCGGGGCGTCAGTGGCGTCGGCACGCATGTTGACGCCGAACGGCTTGTCCGTGAGCTGCTTCGTCTTCTTGATCGCGTGCTCGAGCTCGTCGTACGTCATCGTGGCCGAAGCCAGGATGCCGAGACCGCCCGCGTTGGCCGTTGCCGACGTGAGAGCGGGACCGGAAACCCAGCCCATACCCGTCTGCACGATCGGGTACTCGACACCGACCAGTTCGGTCAGCGCGGTCTTCAGGGTGGGGGTCATGCCGAGACCTCACGGTCCCGGAGGTTGCGCGGATCGAGGGTTTCGCGGATGAGGTGAAGTTCTTCGGCGGTGGGGTCACGGGTGATACCGGCCTCGGCGAGTCCGGCAACCTCGAACGAGGTGTTCTCGGCTACCTCTTCGGCGGTGACGCCGGGGTGAAGGCTCAACGCGCGGAAAGTGTTTCCCGGTCCGCCGAAGTCGAAGACACCGAGGTTGGTGACAACGCGGGGGATGTTCAGGTACTTGTAAGCCGGATTCTCGGGATCGATCTGGTCGTAGCCGACACCGCACACCACGTCGACCTTGTCGACGAACACTCGCTTGGAGTGCTTGGGGACGAAGTAGCTCGTCGCGTGGTTGATGGTGTTACCCGGGGCGCCGCGCACACCGAACATCTGACGCGTCGGCTGCTGAAGCGGGCCGAAGGCGGAGAGGTTCTGGTTGCCGTGGCGATCGAGCTGATTGGCGCCCATGACTACGTGACGGCGGCCGGAAGCGACGACGTCGAACACCTTGCGGAAAGGGATCCATCCTTCGACGGGGCCCTTTGTTCCGACGGCCGGAGTGTCCTCGAGAATGAGGGCTTCACCATCGGTGATCAGCAGGTCGGGTTCGGTGGTGAGTCGAGCCAGGCGAGCGCCGATGGTGGACGACGTCGACATCGGGCTGGCCATGATTTCGCCTGCACCGGAGAAGATTTCAGCGCAAGCGAGAACAACGTACTCTGCGCGGGTGACGGTGGATTCGCTCATTTTGCCTGCTCCCCTGCCTTTGATGAATCGGCAAACTTCTTTACTGCGGCTTGGTAGTCCTCTTCGCTGCCGGAGAGGAAGGTGTCGACGAACGCCTGCCACGACTCGGGGGTCTTGGCGGACTCGGCGTAGTGACGCTGGAACTTCTCGTCGCGGCCGTAGCTTTCGCCGGCCAACGTGAAGTGCGCACCATTGGGTGCCTCGACGACGGCGTCGACCATCATGCGGTTGAGCAGAAGGTTCTGCAGTGGAACGGATTTGACCAGTTCCTCGGTCTCGACGATGCGTTCGACGGAGACGTATCGCTTTTCGGCGGCCATGCAGTACAGGTCGTCGAAGTACGGGTCGACGCCGTTGTACGCGGCATTGCCGTGCTTGTCACCGAGATTGAGATGAACGAACGACGCATCGAGGTTGAGCGCAGGCATCGCGATCAAGGTCTCGGAGCGGCCGTCGGCCTCGGGGTACGGGGAGGTGACGGTCTTGAGTTCGTCGCCCCAGAAGCTGCGGACATCCGAACCCAGGCCGGCGCGGATCGGGAGGAAGGGAAGGCGAGCGGCAGCTGCTTCGAGGCCACATTTGACCATGCCTTCGTCCATCTCGCGGACTTCGATCTCACCGGCGGTGCGTGCCTTGGCAAACCACGGGTCGTAGAACGGCGCGGAGTCGAGGGACACGAAACCGTAGTACGCCTTCTTGACCTTGCCTGCCGAGCACAGCAGTCCGAGATCCGGTCCGCCGTAGGTGACCACGGTCAGGTCTTTGACGTCCGAACGCAGAATCGCACGAACGAAGGCCATCGGCTTGCGGCGAGATCCCCAGCCGCCCAAGCCGATAGTCATTCCGCTGCGGAGTTCGCCGACTACCTCGTCGAGCGACTTCGTCTTGTCACGCTTGCTAGCCATGTTTGTCTCAGCCTTCCTTCTGGGTTGCGTTCTCGCGCGGCTTGCCGGTGGCGACGAACTCGTCGCGGTGTTCGTCGGACACGCCGAGGAGGTTGAGTTCGAAGGTGTAGCCCTGCTCGAGGCGGTAGCTGCCCTTGACGTCCACCGGGTCGATGCCGTTGATGGCTTCCTTGGCGCACCGGATGATGCGGGTGTCCTTGGCGGCGATCTTCGCGGCGATCTCGCGAGCGCACTCGTCGAGCTTCTCGCGCGGGACCACGTCGTAGACGCTGCCGAACTGCTTGAGTGTGTGCGCGTCGACGCTCTGTGCGGTGTAGTAGAGCGTGCGCATCATGTGCTGTGGCACCAGCCTCGAGAGGTGTGTGGCAGCGCCGAGTGCGCCGCGGTCGACCTCGGGGAGGGAGAAGATCGCGTCGTCGGAAGCGACGATCACGTCCGCGTTGCCGACGAGTCCGATGCCGCCGCCGACACAGAATCCGTTGACGGCCACGACGACGGGTACAGCACAGTCGTAGACGGCCGCGAAGGCCGCGGCGCAACCGCGGTTGGCGGCGACCAGCGCGTCGAATCCCTCGGTGGCCTGCATCTCCTTGATGTCGACGCCGGCGTTGAATCCGCGTCCCTCGGCTCGCAGGATCACTACGTGAGTGTTGAGATCCTTGCCCGCGTCGAGGATGGCGTCGGCAAGCTCGAACCATCCCTTGGACGGGATTGCATTGACCGGCGCGTAGTCGATGGTGACCGTGGTGATGCCGGTTCCGTCGGAGGAGGTGCTGATGCCCATATCGGGATTCCTTACGTCTGTGTACCAAACCAAGCGATTGCTTGGTAAGTTAGCACACAAGCGGAGCCGACAAGCCCGAGCAGAGTGCATTAGGAGACAAATATGAGTGGATTGGTCGACGGACGCGTAGTCATCATCACCGGGGCTGGCCGCGGTATCGGACGTGCGCATGCATTGGCATTTGCTGCCGAGGGCGCCAAGGTCGTCGTCAACGACATCGGTGCGGGTGCCGACGGTTCCGCGACCGGTGAGAGTCCGGCCGAGCAGGTTGTCGCGGAGATCATCGCCGCCGGTGGCCAAGCAGTGGTCAACGGAGACGACATCGCCGACTGGGCGGGCGCCGAGAATCTGATCAAGACCGCGATCGACACCTTCGGTGGCCTGGACGTACTCGTGAACAACGCAGGCTTCCTGCGGGACCGCATGCTGGTCGGCATGAGCGAAGGCGAGTGGGACGCGGTGATTCGCGTGCACCTCAAGGGGCACTTCGCGCCGCTCCGTCACGCAGCTGCCTACTGGCGCGCCGAGGCCAAGGCAGGCAAGACCGTCGACGCACGCATCATCAACACCAGTTCGGGTGCAGGACTGCAGGGTTCGATCGGCCAGGGCAACTACGCCGCGGCCAAGGCCGGCATCGCCGAGATGACCATCCAGGCCGCCGCCGAGCTCAAGAATTACGGAGTCAGTGTCAACGCGATCGCGCCTGCTGCGCGCACACGCATGACTGTCGGCGCGGGCGGGGCGATGGCAGAAGCGATGGCAGCTCCGGAAGAGGGCTTCGACGCCATGGCTCCCGAGAACATCTCGCCGCTGGTCGTCTGGCTCGGTAGCGCCGAGTCCAAGGACGTCACGGGCCGGGTGTTCGAGGTAGAGGGCGGAAAGATCACCGTCGCGGAGGGCTGGCGTCACGGCCCGAGCGAGGACAAGGGAGATCGCTGGGACCCGAAGGAGATCGGGCCCGTCGTGGCAACGCTGTTGGAGAAGGCGGAGATTCCGACGCCGGTGTACGGGGCGTAGGGCCTCCGGCCCTGTGAGTGGTTAAGGAGTGCAGGAACTCCTCAACCACTCACAGGCGGCGTGCCGCCTACGCGGGCGCCCGAACCACCAACACGGTGCCGGGGAACTCAGCTGCGAGTTCGCGCCGCGAATGCTTCACGCAGGCGGTGCCGTAGCCCTTCTTGCGAGATTCCGGCGCGATCCAGATCGCCACGTTCACCTCTTGGCCGTCGAGTTCGCCGAATACCAGGCCGACGCTCTTCGGGCCGTCACCGGAGACGTCCTCGGCGACGAACCAGGCAGCGCTCTCGTCGTCGATCCGACCGAGACCGCCGACGCGCTCGGCTTCGATCCGATCCTCGCTCCACGGCTTGCCGTCTTCGCCGAGCTGCTCGGCCGAGCGAATCGTGAACAGTGCCTTGTCTTCTGCGCTGTCGCTGAACGGACGCAGGGTGAAGTTCTGCCCGCTGCTCGCGGGACGATCGAGCGTCGTCCATTCGAGAGTGGCGTCGAGATTCTCCAGCTCGCCCTGGATGCGATCGCGCGCTGCCTTGGTCAGTGCGCTGAACTTGAGGCTCAGAACTGCTTCGGCATTTGCTTCCGACGTGCCGAGGAGTTCCGCGACGGTGGTCAGTGCCTCCTGGTGGTCCTTGCTGTCGACCACTGCGTCCAGCACCTCGTGGCGACGCTCCAGCGCACGCACGAGGGCTGAGGTGATCTCGCGTCGGTCCAGGATTTGATCTTGAATATGCGTCGTCATATATGCGACTCCTTGCTGTGTTCGAGGCTCTGTCGAAACGCCGTGCGGACCGTACGAGTCAATAGTGCTCCAACTCGCCGGTTATGGCACGCGTTCAGCCTCCGGTGCGGCGAACGAGCCGTTCGTAGCGCTGGCGGGCGGCTTGAGTGCTTCCGAGTCCCAGTCCGAAAGCGATGTCCTGCCAGGTCATGCCCCGTTCGCGGGCAATCCCGAGGAACAGTGCTTCCAGCTGTTCCATTTCGGCTCGGGCCTTGGGGATCAGAGTCAACGCAGCCATGACGTCGGCATCGTCGACCTCGGGTTCGTTCGGCTGCGGTGTGTCGGTGCCACCCGCAAGACGAGCCACGACGCGCACCGCGCCGTAGGGCTCGAGCATCTCCGGATGAGATTGCCGCGCGCGCTGGCTTGGGGTCGCGCCGTGGCGCTCGCTGATTCGAAAGAGTCCGGCGTACTCGCGATGTGGGCGTTCGCGGCCGGAATCGATCGGTCTGAACTGGTCATCGGTCATGAACCCAGGGTGGCACGAACCCGGGTCGATGTAAACGTTTTGTTGTAAACAGTCCGTTTAATTCTTCAGTGGCTCGCACACGATGACGGGAATGACCCGGTCGGTCCAGGCCTGATAGTTGTCGAAATCCGGATACATCGCCCTCAACATCGGCCACAGCCGAGCGCGCTCGTCCTCGGCCGCGACGCGGGCTTTCATCGAGCGGATCCGAGACTTGATCTGCACCGTCACCACCGGGTCTGCCTTGATGTTGAGGTACCACATCGGGTTCTTCGGAAGACCGCCTTGCGACGCCACCAGAATCACGTTCTCGCCGTCCTCGAGGAACAGCAGCGGGCTGATCCGCTCCTCGCCGGATTTGCGACCGGTGGTGGTCAGCAGGCAGATCGGCAGCCCGCGAGGGAACGCGCTGCCGACCCGCCACTTGCTACCCAGCCGCCCGTCGGTGGCGCGATACATCGCGACGTTCGCCTTCGACATCCACTTGATGATCTTGACCGTCGCCGGAGCGTCGAGTCCCTTGGGTTTGGCTGGGGGAGTAGTCATCTCAGATACGCTCGATGATGGTTCCGGTGGCCAGTGCGCCGCCGGCGCACATCGTGATCAGAGCCGTCGAGCCGTTGCGACGCTCGAGTTCGTGCAGTGCGGTGGTGATCAGGCGAGATCCCGTGCTGCCGACCGGATGGCCGAGAGCGAGCGCGCCGCCGTTGACATTGACGTTGTCGAAGTCAGGTTCGTGAACCTGAGCCCAGGACAGTGCGACGGATGCGAATGCTTCGTTGATCTCGAACAGATCGAGATCGCCGATCTTCATTCCGCTCTTCTCCAGGACACGGCTGGTTGCCTGCACCGGTCCGTCGAGGTGGAATTCCGGTTCCGAGCCGACCAGCGCCTGGGCGATGATGCGGGCTCGCGGCTTCAATCCGAGCGCGCGAGCCTTGTCCTCGTCCATGAGCAGGACTGCGGCCGCGCCGTCGGAGATCTGGGAAGACGTTCCGGCCGTGTGAATCCCGCCTTCGAGGACGGGCTTCAGTCGGGCAAGGGACTCCGCCGTCGTATCGCGCAGGCCCTGATCGCGATTGACGACCTTGGTCTCGCCCGTGAGGTTTCCTTCCTTGTCGACCTGGGGTGCCGAGAGTTCGAGAACCTCGCGGTCGAAACGTCCTTCCTCCCAAGCCTGCTTGGCCAGCGCCTGCGAGCGGACGCCGAGGGCTTCGATGTCGTCGCGGGTCAGTCCGCGTCGACGCGCGATGCGTTCTGCAGCTTCGAATTGGTTGGGCATGTCGATGTCCCACGTCGCGGGTCGGCGCGGCCCGGCCTGATCGCCGACGTTGGCGCCGAGGGGAACCTGGCTCATGGCTTCGATGCCGCAGGCGATACCGGCGTCGATGGCGCCGGTGGCGATCAGACCGGCGATCAGATGGTTCGCCTGCTGGGCCGAACCGCACTGGCAGTCCACGGTGGTTGCGCCGGTCTGCCACGGAAGTCCGGCGTGCAGCCAGGCCGTGCGCGTGATGTTGTTGGACTGAGCGCCGGCCTGGGTGACGCAGCCGCCGATCACCTGCTCGATCAGCAACGGGTCGATTCCCGACCGGTCGAGAACTCCCTTTTGTGCAGCTCCGAGGATCTCGGCGGCGTGCAGACCGGCGAGCCAACCTCCGCGCTTGCCGATCGGTGAACGGACAGCCTCGACGATTACTGGTGTGCCCACAGCGGGCTCCTTTCCTTGTAATGAAAAAGTAGAACAGGTTCTCTGCGGGAAGCAAGACCTGCCGACGTTTCCTTTCCTAGTAAGCAGGCTTGTGTTTCAATGAGAGTAGAACGTGTTACACATCACGGATCCCCATCACCCCTGTGATGAAAAGGCTTAGGGCAGGAGACATCAGTGGCACAGCCCGCATTCCCCGAGGGAATCGACTTCACGGACCCCGACATCTACGCGGAACGCATGCCGTTCGAGGAGTTCGCCGAACTCCGGAAGACGGCCCCCGTGTGGTGGAATCCGCAGCCCCCGGAAATCGGTGGATTCCAGGACGAGGGCTTCTGGGTGGTCACCCGTCATGAAGAGGTCAAGGAAGTTTCGCAGCGAAGCGACATCTTCTCGACCCACGAGAACACTGCGATTCCTCGCTTCGCCGACGACATCCCGCGTGAGAACGTCGAGATGCAGCGATTCATTCTCATCAACAAGGACGCTCCGGAGCACACCAAGCTGCGCAAGCTGGTATCTCGTGGATTCACCCCGCGCGCCATCAACAGCCTGCGCGAGGAACTGACCGAGCGTGCCGAAAAGATCGTCACGACCGCGGCTGCCGGCGGTGCCGGTGACTTCGTGGTTCAGGTCGCGTCCGAACTTCCGCTGCAGGCAATCGCCGAGCTTCTCGGTGTGCCGCAGGAAGATCGAATGAAGCTCTTCGACTGGTCCAACCAGATGACGTCGTACGACGATCCCGAGTTCGACATCGACCCGCAGGCAGCGTCGATGGAGATTCTGGGATACGCGTACCAGATGGCGGATCAGCGCAAGAAGTGTCCCGCCGATGACATCGTCACCAAGCTCATCGAAGCTGACATCGACGGAAATGAGCTCTCCCCAGAGGAATTCGGCTTCTTCGTGATCCTGCTTGCGGTCGCGGGTAACGAGACCACTCGCAATGCCATCACACACGGCATGGTTGCCTTCCTCGACAATCCCGACCAGTGGGAGCTGTACAAGAAGGAACGCCCCAAGACGGCGGCCGACGAGATCGTTCGTTGGGCGACCCCGGTGACTTCCTTCCAGCGCACCGCGCTCGAAGACACCGAACTCGGCGGACAGAAGATAAAGAAGGGCGATCGCGTCGTGATGATGTACGCGTCGGCCAACTTCGACGAGGACGTCTTCGAGAACCCGACGAAGTTCGACATCATGCGTGACCCCAATCCGCACCTCGGATTCGGCGGCACCGGTGCGCACTACTGCATCGGCGCCAACTTGGCCCGTCTGGAAATCGATCTGATCTTCAATGCGATCGCCGATCACCTACCCGACATCACCAGGCTCGGGGATCCCCGACGCCTTCGCTCGGGCTGGCTCAACGGCATCAAAGAGTTTCAGGTTGATTACAAGACATCGGGCTGCCCGGTCAAACACTGATCCGGACATATACTGACCTGGTAACCGGCGAGTAGGTTCTGTGTAGGTTTTCGGGAGTTGCCTCTGCACTCTCGAACACGCAGAACTACAGTAGACGTTCCGGGAAGCCACTTGTTGGCAACCTGGAACTGCGGCGGCGTCTGCGGGATCCCTCATCTCCCGTAGGCGCCGCCGTTTGTAGTTCAATCTCCAATTCAGCCGCCGTACGGTTTGGTGATGGCTTCCAGGAAATGTCCCGACGGGTCGAGGAAGTAGACCCCACGCCCACCGTCGTTGGTGTTGAAGCCGGTACTCGACTGGCGCGGATCGGCCCAGTGATCCAGTTTCAACGCCTGTATCCGCTGGTAGATGCCGTCGAAGTCATCCTCGGAGACGAGGAAGGCATAGTGCTGAGACGCAACCTCGGCGCCTTCTTCCACCTGTGCGAAGTCCAACGTCACGCCGTGCTCGAGTTCAACGCCGAGAAAGTAGCCGGCTTCGACTGGGCCTGGAAGACCGAACATGTGAGTGAAGAACCACGCAGACTCTTGTCGGTCTTTTGCGGCGATGATGGTGTGATTGAACGAAATGGTCATGAGTGACCCCTTGCGGTACGACGCCTCCATGCCTGACGCAGTCCGTCATCGACACGCGACGTTGGGAACCAGGAAACCATTTCGAGGTTCTCGGTGCAAGTACGACAGGCTGATTCGAATACGACGAGCGCGGCCCCGGTCGATGACCGGGGCCGCGCTCGTACTGTGGGTTCTCAGGCTTTGCGTGCCGTCTTCATCGCACGGTCCACTTCCCAGAATGCTCGAAGCGACGCGATCTTGCCGTCGTCGTTCACCCGGTAGACGAACACGCCCTCGGCGTCGATGATCGAGCCGCCGATGGTGGTTCGGATCTTGCCGATGTTGACGTTCTCGTTGCCGCACACCAGGGAATCGTCGATCAGAAATTCGAGCTTGTCCGCGTTCGCGATCGTCATGTCGTAGAACTTGGAGATCGCTTCGCGCCCGTGATGGCCTTTGCCTTCGGGATCGAAGCCCGAAGGCCCGACCGGATCTTCCACCCAACCGTCCTCGGCGAAGAGGTCCAGCCAGGCTTCCTTGTTCTTGCCACTCGCTGCGGCGCGCGAAGCGTTACCCGCGACGCGGGCGGGGTGTTCGTCGGTCATCGCGGCTCCTCAGTTGATGTACTGCTCGGCGAATTTGCGCATCGAATCCTGCTTTGCCTCCAGCGGGGCATCGAATCCGATTCCGTCGAAAACCCAAGGCACGGTGATGATGTCCGTGACGCCGGCATCTTCGAGCTCTGCGTAACCGTCCTTGCCGAAACGGTCGATGCACACCGTCTGGATTTCGAATGGCTCGTTCTCGCGGCCGTACTCGGCGCGCAGTTCGCGTAGTCGTGCGATCACACCCACCAGGTCGTCGAACTTGATCATCGCCGAGGTCCAACCGTCGCCGACTCGCGCAGCACGCTTGAGTGCGACCTCGGTGTGGCCGCCGACGTAGAACGGAACCGGCTTGGTGGGGGCCGGGCTCATCTGCAGGCGATCGAAATCGAAGAACTCACCGTGATACTCGACCATGCCGCCGCCGAGGATCAGTTTGAGGACGTCGATCATCTCGTCCACACGTGCGCCCCGACGCTTGTACGGAGCGCCGCACCACTCGAACTCTTCCGGAGCCCAACCGATTCCGACGCCGAAGCCGAAACGGTTGTTCGTCAATGCGGCCACGGAACCGACCTGCCGCGCGAGCAGGACGGGATTGCGGCTACCCAGCTTGAGCACCTGGGTGTAGAACTCGATCTTCTCGGTCACCGCGCCCATTGCAGCCGCGGCGATGAGCGGATCGACCCAGGGGGTCTCGGCATTCCACATCCGAGACCCGTCCGGGGTGTACGGGTAATCCGCCGCCTGCGTTTCCATGAAGAACAGTGAATCGGGGAGAGCGATCGACGAAAAGCCGCATTCCTCGGCAGTTTTGGCGATACCGGCTAACTGGTCCAAGGGGTTCATGGCAACCCCGACGGTGTACTTCATCTTCGGCCTCTTCCTGATCGGCGTGTGTGCTGCTGCTTACGTGGTGGGACGTTCGGAGCCGACGACCCACATCGAGAAGTACTGCGAGCCACCGCCGTAGGCATGGCCGAGAGCCTTGCGAGCATCGGCTACCTGGTGATCGCCGGCGCGGTGCATGACCTGCATCGCCGACTCGGCAAAACGGATCATGCCCGAGGCGCCGATCGGGTTGGAGGAGAGAACACCGCCCGAGGCATTGACCGGGAGCTTGCCGCCGATCGCGGTTTCACCCGCCTCGGTGAGCTTCCAGCCCTGGCCTTCCTCCGCGAAGCCGAGGTTCTCGAGCCACATCGGCTCGAACCACGAGAACGGGACATAGATTTCGGCGCAGTCGATCTCGTTGAGCGGATCGGTGATTCCCGCTGACTTCCACAGTGCTGCTGCAGCGTCACGGCCGGCCTGCGGATTGACCTGATCGCGTCCGGCATAGAAGGTCGGCTCGGTGCGCATCGCCGTCGCGTGGATCCACGCGACCGAACGACCCTCGGCCTCGACCTGTGCGGCCGCTTCCTCGTTGCCGATCACCAGAGCGCACGCGCCATCCGAGGACGGGCAGGTCTCGTCGTAGCGGATCGGATCCCAGAGCATCTGAGATGCCTGTACCGATTCGAGAGTGATGTCCGGCTGCCGCAAGTGCGCATACGGATTGAGGCTGCCGTTGAGTCGATCCTTCACAGCGACGAGGTAGCCGATGTGCTCCGGTGCGCCCGATCGACGAATGTACGAACGGACGTGCGGCGCGAAGTATCCACCGGCACCGGCGCCGACGGGCATGTTGAACGGAACCGGTACGGACAGCGCCCACATGGCGTTCGACTCGGACTGCTTCTCCCAGGAAACCGTCAGAACCCGCTTGTGGACACCGGATTTGACCAGGCTGGAGGCGACGATAGCCGTCGAACCGCCCACCGATCCGGCAGTGTGAACACGCAGCAACGGCTTTCCGTTTGCGCCCAGAGCATCCGACATGGCGAGTTCGGGCATCATCGAACCCTCGAACAGGTCGGGGGCCTTTCCGATGACGACGGCGTCGATGTCGTCCCAGCCGACGTTGGCGTCGAGCATCGCGGCGTCGATGGCTTCACGAACCAAGCCCGCCATCGAGACATCGTGACGCTTTGCGACGTAGTGAGTTTGGCCGGTGCCGAGCACGGCCGCGAGTTGAGGCGTTCCGGCCATCAGTTCCGTCCCTCCAAGACTGCTACCAGGTTCTGCTGCAGCACAGGGCCGCTTGTTGCATGGGCCAGAGCGCGATTCGCCTGGCCGTCGAAGATTGCCTTGGCGGCGTGGCCGATTCGTTCCAGACCACCGGCGAACAGTGGGTTGCCGCTGAGCGGACCGCCGGACGGATTGATCGTGGTGGCGTCGGTCAGGCCGATCGCTTCCTTCAAGATCAATTCCTGGTGAGTGAACGGTGCGTGCAGTTCGGCGACGTCGATGTTGCCGACCTCGCCGCCCGTTGCCGCCTTGGCTGCGGACGTAGTGGACGGTGAGGTGGTCAGGTCACGTGCACCCAGGTTGGGGGAGTCGATGCGATGCTCGAGTCCGGTGATCCACGCCGGCCGCTCGCAGAGATCGCGGGCGCGGTTACCCGAGGCCAGGACGATTGCTGCCGCGCCGTCGGTGATGGGCGCACAATCGTGTGCGCGCAACGGATCTGCGAGGAAGGGGCTGGCGAGAAGGGCCTCGATGTCGACCTCGCCTGCGAGCTGAGCCTTCGGATTACTCAGCGCGTGACGACGGCTACGAGCGGCAACCTCCGCCATGTCCTCTTGCGTCCACTTACCCGCGTCGAGTCCGAGTCGGGCTTGAAGTCCGGCGATCGAGACCGAATCGGGCCACAGCGGAGTGACGAGGTACGGATCGAGCTGCATGGACAGGATCTTGCGCAGGTGCCCGGCGGAGGACTTGCCGAATCCGTACACCAGCGCGGTCTCGACCTCGCCGGTCAAGATCTTGATCCACGCTTCGTAGAAGGCCCACGCAGCGTCCATCTCGACGTGAGATTCGTTGATCGGCGGGACCGCTCCGATGGAGTCGATGGCCGAGATGAAGGAGAACGCTCGTCCGGCCAGGTAGTCGGAAGATCCGGAGCACCAGAAGCCGATGTCTGACTTGGTGATTCCCAGATCGCTGTAGAGCTGCTGGAAGCACGGGACGAGCATCTCGACGCCGTTGGTGGTGCCGTTGGTTTCGCGGACGTGGGGTGCCTGAGCAAAGCCCACGACTGCGATGTCTGCAGAAGTCATTTCAGGAGCCTCACAGGTGGTGTTGGAAGGTGGAGTACTCGGCGTCGGGTTCACCTGTCGGCCGGAAGTATTCGATGTTCTCGAGGGTGTAACCCCACTCTTCGCGAGGCTTCCACTTGGCTTCGACGCGCATGCCCATGCGTACGTCCGCGGCATCACATTCGAGAATCAAGTGCAGGAACGGAATGTCGGCCCCGTCGAGAAGCACGTAGGCGGCCACGTAGGGCGGTTTGATTCGCTGCCCGAGGAACGGGACGTTGACGATGCAGAAGGTGGTGACAATTCCCTTGTCCGGCAGTTCGATCTGCTCGCTCGTCGGCTTCCCGTTGGTGGGATTCGCGCCGCGCGGTGGGATGTAGATCTTGTCTTCGGGTCCGCTGCGACCACCGATCAGCTTGCCTTCTGCGAGACCACGGAGGTAGAAACTCTCCTCGGCCGAAGCGGAATGCATGAAGTGCAGGTCGACAGGCGTCGTGATCATGGTGACAGGATCGGCGCTGGAATCGACTGTCGCGATTCCATTTTCGCTCTCACCTGGTTCGAAGCACTCGATGTCCTTGATCTGCCCGATCCGCTCCGACGCCCAGCGAGCACGAACCCGCAGGCCGGTGCTGATGTCGTCGGGGGAGTCGACGTCGACTGCGTGGAGCATGGACGTGTCCGCGCCGTCGAGCTTGATCAGGGCCCACGCGAAAGGCTTCGTCAGGGGTTGACCCTCGATGGGTTCGGGCATCCACGTCCAACTCACGACCGTTCCGCCGTCGGAGACTCCGACGAAGTCGGTCAGTGGTTCGGCCGTATCCGGATCGAATTCCGGTGGCGGCACGAAGACACGACCGTTCGACCCACGTGCGCCGATCACCTTGCGATCACGCAGGGCAGTCACGAACGCGCCGATGGTCGGTCCCGTCGATCTGGTGTAGTCGAAATGGAGATTCAATGGTGCGCTCAGGGGCTTGTCGGCCACCCCGCTCTTTCCGATGGTCACAAGATCGAGTAGAACAGGTTCTAGAGATTGTGGCAAGAGTCACTTCTGATCACCGGCAATGTGGAGGCCTGCGATGAAGCTTGGGTTGCAACTCGGATACTGGGGCGCGCAGCCGCCGGCAAACGCCCCGGAACTGATCGAGGCCGCGGAAGGCGCGGGATTCGACGCGGTCTTCGCGGCGGAGTCGTGGGGCTCGGACGCGTTCACCCCGCTCGCCTGGTGGGGATCGCGCACCGAGAACGTCCGTCTCGGCACCTCCGTCGTACAGATTTCGGCGCGAACACCGACCAGCTGTGCCATGCACGCGCTCACTCTCGATCACCTCAACGGTGGGCGAACGATCCTCGGGCTCGGCGTATCCGGACCGCAGGTCGTCGAAGGTTGGTACGGCCAGCCATTCGAGAAGCCGCTCGCGCGCACCCGCGAATACGTCTCGATCGTGCGCCAGGTCCTCGCCCGTGAAGCGCCCGTCACCAGCCCCGGCCCCCACTACCCTCTGCCGTATGCGGGACCGGGCAGTTCGGGACTTGGCAAGCCGCTCAAGCCCATTACGCACCCGCTGCGTGCGGACATCCCGATCTGGCTCGGCGCCGAAGGGCCGAAGAACGTCGCGCTCGCCGGTGAAATCGCCGACGGCTGGCTGGCGATCTACTACACCCCGCGCCTGGCCCCGATGTACAACAAGTGGCTCGACGAAGGGTTCGCGCGCGCCGGGGCCCGTCGCAGTCGCGAAGACTTCGAGGTGGCCGCCACGTGCCAGGTCATCGTGACTGACGATCGCGCCGCTGCCATCGCCGCTCTCAAGCCGATGACCGCCCTCTACGTCGGCGGAATGGGCGCCCCGGAGTTGAACTTTCACGCGCAGGTCTACAAGCGGATGGGCTACGAGAAGGAGGTCGACGAGATCGGTCGCCTCTTCATGTCGGGCCGCAAGGACGAAGCTGCTGCCGTCGTCCCCGACGAGATGGTCACCGAGACCATGATCATCGGCAACGTCGACGAGGTGCGCGCAGACGTGAAGCGTTGGGAGGAAGCCGGAGTCACGATGCTGCTGGTGACCTGCCGCGACGCCGACCATGTGCGTGAGCTTGCAGCTGCGGTGGGTGGTTGAGCGAGGCCCGCCCTTTTTTCGAGCGGTACCCCCCCTTTTTTCGAGCGAACGGCACGTTCAGCGCATCTGAGGCGCTGAACGTACCTTTCGCTCGCCCAAAGTTATCCACAGGCGCACCGAAACCCCAGTTCGCCGCCGGGGCCCGCGCTGATGCTCGAGTCATGCTGCAACCATGCGGCGAGGAACGTGGGGCGATGATCTGGACGCGATTTACCGCGTCAGTCGAAGCGGAGTGATCCGAACGGCGGAGTTGGCGCGATTGGGCGTGTCCAACTCCGCAGTGCACACCCGGTGTCGGGTAGGTGGACCGTGGCAGCGCATATTGCCGGGGGTCATTCTGCTCAGAAACGGTCAACCGACGCCACGTCAACGCTCGATCGCTGCGCTCATGTTGAGCGGTGACGATTCCCTGCTGACGGGGCGATCAGCCATGTCGGAGTACGGATATCGAACGCACTCGGGGGATGTGCAGGTGCTCATCCCCATCGACCGTCGAGTTCAATCGGTTGGGTTCGTCACGGTGGAGCGCACTGTTCGACTGCCCGAGCCGGAGATTCGGAACGGTCTGCGCTGTGCTCCGCTGCCGCGAGCGTTACTCGACGCTGCGAGGCGGTACAAGGCGCTCGATCCCACACGGGCACTCATCGCTGAGGCTGTTCAGCGCGGCGATGTCTCGGTGCGCGAACTTGCGAAGGAACTCGAAGCGGGTAGCAGTCGGGGTTCCGCGCTACCTCGGGTCGTGTTGCGCGAAGTGAACGCGAACGTCCACTCGGTTCCGGAGGTTCACGCGCGAAAATTGTGGCAGCGGAGCGGGCTGCCGGAAATGTTGTTCAACCATGAGATCCGGGATGCCAACGGGGACTTCATCGCAGTTCCGGACGGATGGATCGATTCGGTTGCCTTCGCGTGGGACATCGACTCCTTGGAATGGCATGCCGCGCCGACGGACTACAAGCGCACGGTGGAGCGTCGGACGCGTATGCAGAATGCGGGAATCATCGTGTTGCCGACGGTGCCCAGTGCACTGCGAACGGACCCTGATCGCGTGATCGAGGACCTGCGTGCGCACTACAGATTGGCGCAGTCACGTTCCCGGCCGCAGGTGTTCGCGAGGTCGAGATGGGTGAAATTGGACGAAACCGGCTGAGCGAAAGTGCCTTTCGGCGCACTGAAGGCGCCGAAAGGTACGTTCGCTCGAAAAGGGGGTGGGTGGGACCGAGAGCGGACAGGAAAGGGGGCTCAGGCGGGGGTCGGTCAGACGGGGGTGGCTCAGACAGGGGTGGGTCAGACACCCTTGAACTGGGGCGCCCGCTTCTCACCGAAAGCCCGCGGGCCCTCCTTGGCGTCGGCGCTCATGAACACCTTCATACCCAGCTGTGCGTCGATCTGGAAGGCCTCTTCCTCGTGCATGCCCTCGGTGTCGCGGATGGTCTTGAGAATCGCCTGCACGGCGAGAGGGCCGTTTGCACTGATCAGGTCCGCGAGCTCCAGCGCCTTGTCGAGGGCTTGGCCGTCCGGGACCACGTGGCCGATGAGCCCGATCTCCTTGGCCTCCGGAGCCTTGATGTGACGACCGGTGAGCAGGATGTCCGCCGCGATCGTGTACGGAATCTGTCGCACCAGACGCACTGCGGAACCGCCGAGCGGGAAGAGCCCCCACTTGGCTTCGGAGACGCCGAACTTGGCGCTCTCACCCGCGACGCGGATGTCGGTGCCCTGCAGGATTTCGGTTCCGCCGGCGATAGCTGCACCCTCGACGGCGGCGATCAGTGGCTTGGTCAACCGACGGCCCTTGAGGAGGCCTTCGATCTTGGACATGTCGACGCCACCGCCCGCGAAGGAATCTCCCGGCGGCTTGGCGGACATGTTCTTGAGGTCGGCGCCGGCGCAGAAGTCGCCGCCCGCACCGGTGAGGATGGCGACACGGATTTCGGGGTCGTTGTCGACCTGATCCCAGGCGTCGACCATGATCGCCATCATCTCGCCGGTGATGGCGTTCTTACGCTCGGGGCGATTCATGGTCACGATGAGAACGTGGCCACGCTTCTCCACGAGGCAATGCGGCGCGGTTTCCGAAATGTCTGATTTTTCGGTCGTCGAAGTGGACACTGATGGCTCCTGGCGGGTCTGTGAGCTGGCTCTCAAATTGGGTCTTGCCAGAAACGGTAACACGTTCTACTTTGAACTCGTGGCCCTTAACATCGCAGACTTCGTAGAGCACGCAATCGACCTCGTTCCGGACCGCGTTGCGCTGGTCTCGGACAACCGCGAGATGACTTATGCACAGTTGGAGGACCGAGCAAACCGCCTCGGTCACTACCTGCGTGAACATGGCGTTCAGCCGGGTGACAAGGTCGGCATCTACTGCCGGAACGTCATCGAGGCGATCGAGGCCATGGTCGCGGTCTTCAAGATCCGGGCCGTGATGGTGAACATCAACTACCGGTACGTCGAGAACGAGTTGCAGTACATCTTCGACAACTCCGACATGGTTGCGCTCATTCACGAGCGCCGCTACTCGGACAAGGTCGCGAACGTCCTGCCGAACACTCCCAAGGTCAAGTCCGTCATCGTGGTCGAGGACGGCACCGATCTGGACTTCAGTGCTTTCGGCATCGGCTACGAGGACGCACTCGCGCAGAGTTCGGGTGAGCGTGATTTCGAAGAGCGCAGCAACGACGACATCTTCATGCTCTACACCGGCGGCACCACCGGAAGTCCCAAGGGCGTCATGTGGCGTCACGAGGACTGGTGGCGTGTTCTCGGCGGAGGCATCAACTTCGTCACCGGAGTTCCGGTCGAGGACGAGTACGAGATGGCGAAGGTCGGCGCAGCCAACCCGAGCATGATCCGCTACCCGATCCCTCCGATGATTCACGGCGGTTCGCAGTCGGCGGTATTCCACAGCCTCTTCGGCGGTGGAACCTGTTTGATGCACCCGGAATTCGACGCCCACGAGGTGTGGCAGAACATCGACAAGCACAAGGTCAACCTGATCTTCATCACGGGTGACGCGATGGGCCGTCCGATGCTCGACGCACTCATCGCCGGAAACCCGGAGACCGGTGAGCCGTACGATCTTTCGACGCTCTACGTGATGGCCAGCAGTGCTGCACTCTTCTCGCCGAGTATCCAGGAGCAGTTCCTCGAACTGTTGCCCAACCGCCTGCTGACCGACTCCATCGGAGCATCCGAGACCGGCTTCGGCGGACTGGCCGTGCTGAGCAAGGGTCAGAAGCACACTGGCGGTCCGACGGTCAAGATCGACGCCTCCACAACGGTTCTCGACGACGACGGCAACGAGGTCGAACCCGGATCGGGCAAGCGCGGCATGCTCGCTCGCAAGGGCAACATCCCGCTCGGCTACTACAAGGACGAGGTCAAGACGGCCGAAACCTTCCGCACCATCAACGGCGTTCGCTACTCGATCCCCGGCGACTATGCGCAGGTCGAAGCCGACGGCACGGTCACGATGCTCGGCCGCGGTTCGGTGTCGATCAACAGCGGCGGCGAGAAGGTGTACCCGGAAGAGGTCGAGGGCGCTTTGAAGGCGCACCCGGACATCTTCGACGTCCTGGTGGTCGGTATCCCCGACGAGCGCTTCGGTCAGCGCGTTGCCGCAGTGGTCCAGGTACGCGAAGGCACGTCGCCGACGCTGCACGACATCGCCACCGCAGCACGCAAAGAGATTGCCGGATACAAGGTTCCGCGCAGCGTGTGGTTCGTGGACCAGATCAAGCGCAACCCGGCAGGCAAGCCCGACTACCGCTGGGCGAAGGCCGAAACGGAATCGCGCGAGGCCGATGATCACAACGGAAACGGCGCTCCTGTGGCGTCCGCAAACGAAAGCGTGGAAGCCTGATGCGTTCGGATCTCGCCGACAAGTTCGGCATCGAATACCCGATTTTCGGATTCACTCCTTCCGAGCACGTCGCGGCCGCGATCAGCCGCGCGGGAGGTCTGGGCGTGCTCGGTTGCGTCCGGTTCAACGACCCGGAAGAGCTCGAAGCCGCACTGACGTGGATGGACGAGAACACCGACGGTAAGCCGTACGGCGTCGACATCGTCATGCCGGCCAAGGTGCCGACCGAGGGCGGCGCCGTCGATCTCGACAAGCTGATTCCGGAGGAGCACCGCGCCTTCGTCAACCGCACGCTCGACGAGCTCGGTGTGCCGCCGCTTTCCGACGACGTCGAGCATGCGACCGGCGTACTGGGATGGCTTCACTCGGTGGCGCGGTCACACGTCGATGTTGCTCTGGGACACCGGATTGCGTTGATTGCGAATGCGCTGGGATCACCGCCGAAGGACGTCATCGATCAGGCGCACGAGAAGGGCGTACCGGTAGCAGCGCTGGCCGGCGCCGTCGAGCATGCGCGTCGTCACGTCGAGAACGGTGTCGACATCGTGATCGCGCAGGGCTACGAGGCCGGCGGTCACACCGGCGAAATTGCGTCGATGGTTCTCGTTCCGGAAATCGTTGATGCACTGGGTGATTCAGCTGCCGTACTGGCTGCCGGCGGTATAGGCAGCGGCCGTCAGGTGGCTGCCGCACTTGCACTCGGTGCGTCCGGAGTGTGGATGGGCTCGTACTGGCTCACCACGTCCGAATACAAACTCGGCAGTGCATCGGGCGATGGCCCGTCCGCTATTCAGCGTGCACTGTTGGGCGCGACGTCGGCCGACACCGTTCGTTCGCGCATCTACTCGGGTAAGCCCGCTCGGTTGCTCAAGACCAAGTGGACGGAAGCCTGGTCGAACCCGGGAGCACCGGCGCCCTTGCCGATGCCGCTGCAGAACCTTCTGGTCAGCGACGCTCATCAGAGAATCGCTGCATCGGAGAACCCGGAAGTTGTGGCAATGCCCGTCGGTCAGATCGTGGGACGGATGAACGAGATCCGCCCGGTCGCCGAGGTCATGGCAGAGCTGGTGTCCGGGTTCGAGGACGCGCGAACCCGACTGGATTCGATGAAGTAGTAGATGACACGTGCGTGTGCCCTCGGCCGAGTTTCGGCCGAGGGCACACGTCGTTTCAGCCGGCGAGGTCGTCCGGTCCGACGGTGTCCGACAACCATTCTCCGCGACTGAGGGCGCCGTCGTCGCGGCGGCGTGCGATCACGAAAATGACCAGGGCGGCAGCGAGGACAACTGCGAGAACGCGCGAAGGCGTCAGGTTCGGGTTCTTCATACCCGTAATTTTGCCGGAAGAACGGGCGCGATGGTGAGCCAGCGGAGCAAAATCACGTGTTTCGAAATTACTGCGCTTCCGACGCATGGAGACTGGCGATCCGCTCGCGCAGGCCACCGAAGTGCACATCGAGAGTGTGCGCCGCCTCGACTGCATCACCCGTACGGATCGCGTCGAGAATCGCACGGTGCTTCGACGCGATGTCGATCAGTGGCGTATCCGAATGCCCGATGGCCTGCTGGATCTCGCTGTACACCTGCCAGAAGACGTCCATCAATTGAGCGAGGACCTGGTTGTCCAGCGGGGAGTACAGGCGGGAGTGGAAGGTCGCGTCGATGTCGGAGAAGTTCTTCCCGGCTGCGGCACGGACCTCCATGCCGGTGACGAGTTCGTCGAGGTCGGCGTGGTCGGCCGACGTCATCTCGGCCATCGCCGCACCGATCAGTCCGGTCTCGAGTGCCTGACGAATGTCGACCAGTTCCATCGCCTCGTGCCCGGTGCCCTGCAAGGACAACCGGCCACGGAAGGTCAGGCCGTCGGCGAGAGCGTCGAAGTTGCTAGGGGCGACGAACATTCCGAAGCCGTGACGGATCTCGACGACACCCAAGGCCTGCAGAACCTTGAGCGCCTCCCGGAGCGTGTTTCGGCCGATACCCAATTCCTCGGACAGTTCGGCCTCGGTGGGCATCGGGTCGCCGGGGGAGAGCCTGCGTTCGAGGATCAAGTTCATGATGTCCGTCTGAAGTGCGCGCATGCGGTTTTGCGCGCTGAAACGAGCGCCCTGTGTGCCACTCCGGACAGACATCGATTCCCCTTTTCTGATACGAACGTCCTTCATCCTATGTCCGGTCATCCGCTCCATTGGTCAACCCACGTCAACGGTGCGTTGCAGGAGGCTGGGCGCCGCACCCAGCAGTTTGGCCGTGTACGCATCGGACGGGCTGTCGAATACTTCCTGGGCCGTTCCCTGCTCGACGATCCGCCCGGCGTTCATGACGACGATGGTGTCGGAGACGTACCGCACCGTCTGTATGTCGTGCGAGATGAACACCATGCCGAGCCCCAACCGAGCCTTGATGTCGCTGAGCAGATTCAGGATCTGCGCTCGCACCGAGACGTCGAGCGCCGACGTCGGCTCGTCGGCCACGATGACGTCAGGTTCGAGCGCGAGTGCACGCGCGATCGCGACACGTTGCCGCTGACCGCCGGAGATCTGGCTCGGGATGACTTCGAGCGCAGATTGGGGGAGTCCGACCAAACCGACCAGCTCGCGAACTCGGGCGGTCCGGCTCGCGCGGTTGCCGATGCCGTGGACGTCGAGTGGATCGGTGAGGATGTCGGCCACCGTCATTCGGGGATTGAGCGCGGTAGCCGGATCCTGGAAGACGATCGAAATCGCCCGGCCGAACTCCTTGCGCACGCCGGCCGACCGGGTCAGAGCGCTTCGGCCGCGAAAGACCACGTCGCCCGACGTCGGTTTCTGCAGTCCGACCATGACTTTGGCCAGAGTGGACTTGCCACAACCCGACTCGCCCACGATGCCGATCGTCGTCCCTCGTCGTACGTCGATACTGACATCGTTGACCGCGTGAACCGTGCCGGGTTTGAACAGTGATCCCGAACGGGTCTTGTGGACGACGTGAATGTTCTTCAGTTCCAGGATGGGTGCTTCAGCTGTAGTCATCGCACGCTCTCCAATTCCGATTCTGTACGTACGGGAGTCGCGGACTGGTTGGCGAACCAATGCTCGGTCCCATCGACCCGGACCATCTCCGGCTTACGGAGGGGGTCGGAGTCCGGGCGAGTGGAACGCTCGGCGAAACGGTCACCCGCCGCGAAGTTTCCGGGCGAGGGAACAGTTCCCTGAATCTGATGCAGTCGCGGCGCTTCGTCCTCGATAGAGAGAACGGCACCGAGAAGGCCCTGGGTGTATTCGTGGCGGGGATCGACGAGCAGATCACTCGTGGGCGCCGACTCGACGACCTGACCGGCGTACATCACCGTGATCTTGTGGGCCAGGGAGGCTACGAGTGCCAGGTCGTGGCTGACGAAGACCATTGCAAATCCCAGCTTTTTCCGAAGATCGTTGAGCAAGTCCACGACCTGGGCCTGGACGGTGACGTCGAGGGCGGTGGTGGGCTCGTCCGCGACGATCAACCGTGGACTGCGGGTGAGCGACATGGCGATCAGAACGCGCTGGCGCTGACCACCGGAAAGCTCGTGTGGGTAGCTGGCGAGAGTGCGCACCGGATCGAGTCCGACGAGTTCGAGCAGTTCCTCGGCTGTGCGGGTACCGCCGCGCTTGGTGAGCTGCTTGAACTGCGCGCGTATCAGCATCGCCGGGTTCAGTGAACTCAGCGCATCCTGGTAGATCATGGCCATGTCGTGTCCGCGTAGCTTGTTTCGCTCCCGGTTGTTCAGCTCGAGGACGTTGACTCCGTCGAACAGGATCTCGCCGGTCACCACTGCCGTCTTGGGTAGCAGACCCATGATCGCCAGCGACGTGAGCGACTTTCCGCAACCGGACTCGCCGACGAGCGCCATCGTCTCGTTCGGGCGGACGGTGAAGCTCACGTTGTCGACGATCGCCGTGTCTCCGTAGCGTTCCGGGAACCGGATCGTGAGATTGCGGACCTCGAGGAGTGGTGCGGCATCACCCTCGTACACAAGACGATCGGACCGAGATCGCTCGGTTTCCGCCAGGATCTTCAGGTGAGTTTCGAGAGGAGTCGGCTCGGCGGCCGGTTTCAGGACATCTTTCACGACGCTCGGGTCGGCGAAGTCGTCGATCAACTCCGGAGTGTTGGCGACCGATGCGGCTTCGTCCTCCAGAATGAGTTCGTTGGAGGTCTCCTCCGCTGCGGCGGTCTGCGCTGCTTGGAGTGCGGAGGGCGTCTTCTTGGTCTTCTTCAGACTCGGATCGGCCATCGCGTCCGTCAGGCCCTCGGCGAGCACGTTGAGGGATAGCACCGTCAGAAGAATCAGCAGACCGGGGAACACCGTTGCCCACCAACCACCGAGAAGGACCATGTTCTTGCCGTCGGCGATCACCGATCCCCACGACGGGTCCGGGGGACGCACACCTGCTCCGATGAACGACAGGCTGGCCTCGAGCACGATGGCGTCGGCGACCATGACAGTGCAGAAGACGAGAACGGGCGCAGCACAGTTGGCTACGACGTGCTTGACTACGATGTGTGAAGTTCTTGCGCCGATGACCTTTTCGGCCGCGACGTAGTCCTCACCATACTGAGCGAGAACGTTCGCGCGAACGACGCGAGCCACCATCGGTGTGTAGAGGAACGCGATAGTGACGATCAGAACCGGGATCGAACCACCGAAGGCCGCGACGAGTACGGCAGCGAGCGCAATGCCCGGGAACGCCATGACCACGTCGAGCACTCGCATGATGGTCTCGTCGACGCCTTTTCGGCTCGTTGCGGCCACCGATCCGATGAGAGCGCCGGCGCACAGTGCGAGGAAGGTGGAACCGAGACCGATGGTCAGCGACCAGCGTCCGCCGTAGAGCAAGCGGCTGAACAGATCTCGGCCGAGGCTGTCCTGACCGAACCAGTGGTCGGCGCTGGGGCCCGCGGTACCTACCGCCTGTTCGAGTGGGGTGTACTGCGTGATCAGCGGCGCGAAGAGGCAGGCGAGCACGATGATCGCGAGAACCGCCATCGACAGCCAGGCCGAGAGGGGGAAGCGAGAAAAGGTGATGCCGGGTCGCGAAAGCTTCTCGGTGAGTTTTCTTCTCATCATGCTGCGCTCCGAAGTCGTGGATTGACGAGCAGGTAGAGGATGTCGACGGCGAGGTTGACGACGACGAAGCCGACCGCGATGACGATGACAACTCCCTGAACGACTGCGGGGTCACCGTTGGTGACGCCGTTGATCATGAGCTGACCCATGCCGGGCAGGCCGAAGATCTGCTCGATGACCACAGCGCCACCGAGGAGGTAACCGACACGGAGGCCCAGGACGGTGAGCGGGTTGATCAGCGCGTTACGCAACACATTCCGTCCGATCACCACGTGATAGGGCAGGCCGCTGCCGATCGCGGTCCGGACGTAGTCTTTGTCCAACTCCTCGACCATCGACGTGCGGATGATGCGGGTGAGTTGTGCTGCGACGGGCAGTGACAGGGACAGTGCCGGGAGCGCCATGTACCAGAGCCAGTCGCTGACGGAGTCGCTCGGATTGACGTAGCCACCGGTGGGGAACCATCCGAGTTGAACAGCCAGATACTGAATCATCAGCAGTGCCAACCAGAATGACGGTGCCGCCACACCACCGAGGGAGATCACTCGGATGACCTGATCCGGCCAACGATCGCGGAACAGTGCGCTGGTGACGCCGAAGATCGGCGAGAGCACGATGGCGATCACCAGTCCGAGAACCGTGAGCTGAATGGTCAGTGGCAGAGCGGTGGAGATCGAATCCAACACCGGGGTACCGGAAATCAGACTGTCACCCATGTTGCCGCTGACCAGATCGGTCACGAAGTGAACGTATTGCAGCGGAAGCGGATCGAGCAGTCCGTTCTCTTCCTTGAACTGCTGCAACTGTTCCGCAGTCGGGTTGCCACCGTTGAACGCCGCGGTTGCGGGATCGGTGGGCGCGAACTGCATCACGATGAAGACGAACGCGATGATGCCGAGGATCAGGGGGATCAGTATCAGTAATCGCCTGATCAGCATGGGGAGGACTCTTGCCATCGGGGGATCTCTCAGTTGTGGGAAACGGCCGAGCGGGCGGGTATCAGGCCGGCTTCGCCTGAAGCAGGTTGACGCCGGGGTACGGCAGCGGAGTGACGTCGGCGATCTTTTTCGGATCCCACGCAGTCAGGAGCTCCTGATGGAGAACCGGGTAGTAGACAGCATTTTCGGCGATCTGGTTCAGGTACGACTGCACGAGGGTGCTGCGCTTTGCCGGGTCGGTCTCGCGGGTGGCTTCGTCCATGGTGGCGTAGATCTTCTGCGCTTCGGGGGTGTCGTCCCACTTGGCGTAGGTCTTCGTCCACAAGCCGCCCTTGCTGTACGTGTAGCGGACGAGAAGGTCGACGTCGCTGCCGAATGCCTGCGGGTTGGACGTACCGGCGGCGATCTGGAACTTCTGGCCACTGTTGAGCTTGCTCACCATGGCGCTGGTGTCCTGCGGTTCGAGCGTCGTGTTGAATCCGACTGCGTCCCACGACTCTTTGATGGTCGGCAAGCAGTCGCTCAGCCAGCTGACGTTGGTGGAGAGCAGTGTCAGGTCGAGGCCACTGACGCCGGCGGCAGCAAGGAGTGAGCGGGCCTTGTCCGGATCGTACGAGTAGACGGTGGACGCTCGCGCGTAGTCGGGGTTGCGCTCGTACAGGTAGCTCGTGGCCGGTGCTGCCTTGCCGCCGAGGGCGATCTCGATCATCTTCGGGGTGTTGATCGCATAGAACATCGCCTGGCGAACACGAACGTCGTCGAACGGTGCCTGAGTCGTGTCGAAGAGCAGGTACATGAGGTTCATGCCCGGGTTGCCCTCGACGGTGCGCCCACCGGAGGTCAGAGTGGGGACGTTGGCGACGGGGATGTTGTCGGCGAGTTGTGCACCGGCATTGTTGCCCGAGACGCGCGCGATGCGTGAGGAGGTGTCGACGATGGAGAGCCAGTTCATGGTCGCGAAGTTGGCCGGACGCGGCCCGTTGTACGCCTCGAAGGCCTCGAAAGCTGTGTTGCTCTTGGGGGTGTGGCTCTTGAGCTTGTACGGACCGGAACCGACGACCAGCGCTCCGGACTTGGCCTCGTCCCAGTGGCCGTCGAAGACGTGCTTGGGCATGATCTTGGCGATCGAGAGACGCTGTGCGGCAGCGCTGAACGGGTAGTTGAAGTTCAGGGTCACCGTTTGGTCGTCGACCTTGGTGACGGACTGCAGCCAGGAGGAGAAGAAGGAGCGGATCAGTACGTTCTGCTGTGGATCGAGGATGCGATCGAAGGTGAAGACGACGTCGTCCGAAGTGACCGGGGTGCCGTCGTGCCAGGTTGCTCCCTCGCGGATTTTCATGGTCCAGCTCGAGGCGGTGGCGTCGGTCGGGACGGCCTGTGCGAGCGCCGCATACGTCTCACCGGTGCCTGGATCGTTTTCGAGCAGTCCCTCGTAGACGTGGTTGACCGCTGCCATGAGGAAACCGGATGCAGTCTGCATCGGGTCGAAGCTCTGGTCGTTGCCGTATCCGATGGCGGTGGTCAGATCGCCGGTGCTCGCGGAACCGCCGACAACCGAGGTCGACGACGGCCCGCCGCCACAGGCCGCGAGAGTCGCGGTGATACCTGCTGCAGCTCCCAGTAGCCCGGTGTACCGGAACAGGTCTCGGCGGGTGAACGCGGAGCTCAGCGGTCGTTCGTTCTTCAAGGCGGCCTCCAAGGCGGGGAGCGGGACATCAAGGGAGTGGATAGGGGATGTCCTATGTTCGACGTCCGATGTTGCGTAACTTACATTGTGGATCAGAAAGCGTCTAGAGAATCTTCGGAACTGGCGGCGCCGAACTTCGACGTTTCGCCGGATTCGAGCCAAAAATAGTGCGCTCACCTGCATAGATGAAGACTGTGTTACCGGCGTCGAATTGACGAGCGATGACGCTGGCCGTATAACATAGGACATCCCTCATCCAATCTTTGGAGACTTCATGACCCGATACAAAGTCGGTGTGGTCGGTTGCGGATTCTTCGGTAGTTCCCTCGCTCGCGAGCTGGCTGCCCATCCACGTTTCGAACTGACGATGCTGTGCGACCGTGACTTCGAGCGGGCCAAGGACGTCGCCGCAGAGTTCTCGGCAACCCCGACAGACGATCACGACGCGGTGGCCGCTCACCCGGAGTTGGCCCTCGTTGTCGTCGCGACGCCCAATCACGCGCACGCCGAACCTGCCATCGCGGCGCTCGAACACGGCAAGGCAGTTTTTGTCGAGAAGCCACTCGCCGTCGAACTGGTCGATGCGCAGAACATGATCGCGAGCGCCGACGCGAGCGGTTCGCCGTTGATGGTCGGGCACATCATGCGGATGATGCCGGGTGTACGACGGCTGGCGGACCTGCTGACGTCGGGGGAGCTCGGCGAGGTCGCTGCGATCGAAACGTCTCGCTCACGCTGGATCGACACCGACGGCGCAGATCCACAGTGGTGGAAGCTCGACAAGAGCCGAACGGGTGGAGAACTGACTCACGAGATTCACGAACTGGACCTGATGTGCTGGCTCGGCGGCGAGGTGACTGCCGTGTCGAGCATCGCCACCGCGGACGACGGCTTCCGCAACACAGTGGTGTCGTTCGCCGGCGGCGCGATCGGCAGACACACCATTTCGACGCGGTCACACACTTCGTCGTGGCAGCTGACCGTCGATGCCACCGAAGGTTCGGTCCACGCGGACTTCCACACCGGCCGGGTCAGCCGACTGCGCGGGGGACAGGTCGTAGAGTCGTGGCCGATCTTCGACGTCGACGCCGAGAACCAATCGTTGATCGACGCTGCGAGCAGGACGCAGAAGTACAACTCGGGCAACGGAGGATCCTCGCTGTGGATGCAGGCTGCGATTCGTCACGAAATCGACGAGATGGCAGCAGTTCTCGACGGCAAGGCTGATCCCGACTCGCCGTTGACGTACGCACGTGAACGCGCACTCGTCGTCGCCGAACAGGTGCGACTCGGTGGCGGCGAACCGGCAGCGCTCTCGGGAAGTGCCAAGTGACGGTGCGTGTAGCCGTCATCGGAAGTGGCGGAATCGCGCGGGACCACGTCAGCGCCTTGGCGCGCATCCCGTCGGTCGAAGTCGCCTACGTATTCGGCAGTGACTTGGACCGGGCCGCATCGGTTGCGGCGTTGGCGCCGGGCGCGAAGGCCAGTACCGATCTGGCGAAGATTCTCGCCGACCCGAGCGTGCAGGCGGTCAACGTCGTCGGGGCCACTCCCGACCACGCACCCGTGACGATAGCCGCGGGCCGCGCGGGAAAGCATGTGCACGTGGAGAAGCCGGCCGCGCTGACAGTCGCGGACTTCGACGCCATGGTCGAGGCCACCGAAGGTGGCGGCACCTCACTGATGGTCGGACAGACCGTACGATTCCAGCCGTCGATCACCTCGATCGGAAACTCGGTTGCACAAGGTGCCATCGGCGACCCCCGGTTGATCCATCTCAGTTGGTACACCGGCCATGTCTGGCCAGGGGGCTGGCGAGGCTGGCAACACGACAAGGAACGTTCGGGTGGTCACCCCGTTCACAACGGAACCCACGCACTCGATCTGGTGACGTGGCTGATCGGTCGTCGTCCGACCCGTGTGTTCGCTCGTAGTTTCCCCACCTTCGCGGCGGGGATGCCCGTGCACGACAGCTTCCATCTGACCGTTCGCTTCGAGGACGGATCGCTGGCTCTCATCGAATTGGCCTACGCGCTACCACAATCGGGAAAGATGGTACGCCGGATCGTGGTGTCGGGGACTTCCGGCACGCTCGCGCACGACACCGGCGACGACCCGGGACTGATGACGGACACGACCAACGCGCCGCCGTCGTCGATCGAGGACGCGATGTCGCATCAGATGCGTCACTGGATCGCCACTCTCGACGGTTCCGCGAGCCCGATAGTCGAGAACTGGCAGGTGCGTGCAGCTCTCGCGACTGCCATCGCTGCCCAGCAATCGCTCGACACCGGCCGCGCTGTCTCGATCGGAGAAAACCAATGACCGGCACCGGTTCGATCCGCGTCGGATTTGTCAGCGGCGTCAGGCATGCCGGCTCCTATGCAGACCTGTTGCGTTCCGATCCTCGAGTGAGCCTGGTCGGGGCCTCCGACGAATCCTCGGTCCCCGATTGGATTCGTGAGGACGGAATCGCGATGGCAAAGGCCGCAGACATCGAGTGGATCGACGAACTCGGCGAGCTGCTCGACCCCGAACGGATAGACCTGGCGATCATCTGCAGTGAGCCGACCAGGCATGCACGGCTTGCGATTTCCGCATTGAACGCCGGACTCGACGTCCTGGTGGACAAGCCGGTGGGTATCGACGAGTCGGAGGCCGCGGCGGTCGAGGAAGCGGCACGGTCGAACGGGCGAATCTGTACGGTGGTGAACCGCACTCATTCACCTGCGCTCCGGCGACTGCGCCGCTGGATCGACGCCGGAAATCTCGGACTGCCGCGCCACGTGGACATCGAGTTCCTCGCAAGCGGAACACATTTCGCGACGTCCGTCGAGCGTCCCGAACTGGTGGTGGATCCCGCGCTTTCCGGCGGGGGAGAAGTAGTGAACTTCGCCGGTTACGCCGCCGACTACCTCAGATACCTCACCGGCCTGGACGTCACCGAGGTGTACGCCGAGACGAGCACACTGTACGGCGGGGCCCACCAGCAGTTCGGCGTCGAAGACACGGCGTTGATCTCGCTCGCCCTGGAAAACGGCGTCACCGCGACGGTGACCGTCGGAAGAATCCCCGCAGCACCGGGTTTCGGCGCGAATACCGCGACGGTTCGGGTCCTCGGCTCCCACGGATACGCGAGTTCCGACGACGACAAACCTGCCGTGACCCACTTCGTCGCCTCGGGAGACGTGACCGCACTACCCATCGGCGGCTTCGGTTCCGACAACGCGGTGTCGAGCTTTCTCTCTCACGTGCTCGATCGACTCCCCACACGGACCGAACCCGACTACACCGTGGCAGACGCCCGCGCGTCGATGCGCGTGATCGACGCTGCCTATCTGTCCGCCTCGAGCGGTCAGCCGGTCTCCGTTTCTCCCTGACAGCCGCACCCACAACTCAATCCGACAACCAACATATGGAGACCCCATGAGCACGGAAACCACCACCTTCAGCGGAATCGTCCCGCCGATCGTCACACCATTGACGCTCGAGGGCGAGATCGACACCACGTCGCTCGAACGCCTGCTCTCACTGCAGATCGAAGCCGGAGTCGACGGCTTGTTCGTCCTCGGTTCCTCGGGTGAGGTCGGTTACCTCACCGACGCTCAGCGCGCCCAGGTGGTGCAGACGGCCATCGGTCACGTCGGCGGCCAGGTACCGGTCCTCGTCGGAGTGAACGACATGACCACCAACCGGGTCATCGCCGTTGCCGAGCAGGCGCGTGAAGCGGGCGCGGATGCCATCGTCGCGACGGCGCCGTTCTACGCGATCACCGATGCAGTCGAGACGGCAACGCATTTCCGCTCCATCCACGCCGCAGTGGATCTTCCGTTGTTCGCCTACGACGTCCCGGTTCGTGTCCACAGCAAGCTCAGCCCGGCAATGCTGGTCGAGCTCGGTCGCGAGGGAGTCATCGCCGGCGTGAAGGATTCGAGCGGCGACGACGTCAGTTTCCGTATGTTGCTCCGTCAGTCGGCCGGGCTCGAAAACTTCGCTGTCTTCACCGGGCACGAGGTAGTCGTCGACGGATGCCTGCTGATGGGTGCTTCGGGCGCTGTGCCCGGCTTGGCGAACGTGGACCCGCACGGCTACGTGCGACTGTGGCGCGCTGCGCAGGCAGGAGACTGGGCGGCGGCGAAGGCCGAGCAGGATCGACTCACCGATCTGTTCTCCATCGTCGAGGCACCGACACCGGGTCGCGTCAGTGCCGGTGCCGCGGGTCTGGGCGCATTCAAGACGGCTCTGGCCCTGCGCGGCGTCATCACCGGCAACACGATGTGCGCCCCGATGCTCTCGCTCGACGAGTCCGAGACCGCAACGATCAAGGTCGTTCTGGAACAGGCGGGGCTCCTCTGACATGACATCTGGGCAGAAGCGATGGATCGGCATCGACATCGGCGGCACCAAAGTGGCTGCCGCGGTGGTGACGTCCGACGGAGACGTGATCGACACCGTTCGTGCGGCAACACCGACGGCGGGTAGGGAAGCCGTTCTCGGGACCGCTACCGCGTTGATCGACCGTCTGAGGGCGAATCACACGGTAGCCGGAATCGGAGTCGGTGCACCGGGAATCATCGATCGGGTGCGTGGCCGCGTCGTCTTCGCCTCCGACATTCTGTCTGGATGGAGTGGCGCCGAGGTTCGCGGAGAACTCGAGGCACACTCAGGCCTACCAGTGACGGTGGACAACGACGTGCGCGCGATGGCTCACGGCGAGAACATGATCGGCGCCGGTCGCGGTCGAACCTCTGCACTGTTCGTCTCGATCGGTACCGGAATCGGTGGCGCGTTGACCGTGGGCGGTCAGCTGTACCACGGTGCCCACGGAACAGCCGGCGAGCTCGCGCATCTGTTGGTTCCGGTCTCCGGGGCGATAGGTTGCGGTTGCGGCAGAACCGATCACCTCGAGGCAGTCGCGTCTGGCCCGGCGATGGCAGCCGAGTACGCAGCGCGGGCGGGTGTGCCCACTCAACCGTTACAGGCAGTGGTGGCGCTCATGCACTCGGGCGATCCGATCGCCCGTGCCGTGGTCTCCGACGCCGGTACTCTGCTGGGCCGCGTCCTGGCCGGCATCGCGACTGCATTCGATCCCGAGGTGATCGTCATCGGCGGCGGCGCAGCCCAGATCGGAGCCGACCTCCTGTCTCCGCTGACGTCCGCTTTCCGGGTGGAAGCGATGGGCCCCATTGCCGAAACCGCCATTCTTCCTGCCCGTTTGGGGACCGATGCGCCGCTCGTCGGCGCTGCGCTCCTGGCCGCCGCAACACGAATCGAGGTAACACCGTGACTGTCGAAGAATTGCTCACGATCATCAGCGGGAAGCTGATCGTGTCCTGTCAGGCCGGACACGGCCATGCCCTGCGCGACACCGGGACCATCGAGAGGATGGCCCGCGCTGCGGTCGACGGGGGAGCGGTGGCTATCCGCTGCGGCGGTGTGGGCGGAACCCCGGATGTCGCAGCAGTCGTGTCGGCAGTGAAGGTACCGGTGATCGGTTTGACGAAGATCGGCTCGGAGGGCGTGTTCATCACGCCGACAAGGGAATCAGCCCTCGAAGTCGTGGATTCGGGTGCGCAGATCGTGGCTGCCGACGCCACGCTGCGACCTCGTCCGGACGGGCTGACCTTTGCCGACACCGTCGACGCGGTCCATGATCGCGGCGGCCTCGTCATGGCCGACTGTGGAACACTCGAGGACGGCGTCGCTGCCGCCGCGTCGGGCGCCGACATCATCTCCAGCACACTGGCGGGATACACCGAGAACAGCCGACGGCTGGCCGGCCCGGACCTGGAGCTGATCTCGGAACTGCGGCAGGCACTTCCAGATGCAGTCCTCATTGCCGAGGGGCGATACCACAGCCCGGAGGATGCGGCACGCGCCATCGCCCTGGGTGCAGACTCGGTGGTTGTCGGAACCGCAATCACGGATCCGGCGTTCATCACGTCGAAGTTCGCAGCGGCAGTATCGGGCGCCGAAAGGTCGAGGGTGTGACCCCGACGTCGAAGGCTCTGAAATCCAGGACCGCTGAACGGATTCGGCTGGAGACTTTGCTCGGCGACTCCTCGACGCCGATACGGTGGGTCTTCACCGGCGACAGCATCACTCAAGGATTGACGCACACCGACGGTCATCGAAGTTACGTCGAACACTGCGCCGAGCGCGTCCGTGGTGAACTTTCCTTGTTCAACCACGTCCTTGTCAACACCGGGGTGAGCGGCAATCGATCCTCCGATGTGCGTGCGGGTTTCGCGCACCGCATCGAAGTGTTCGAACCCTCGGTGGTGTTGATCATGCTCGGTACGAATGACGCATTGGATGGCGAAGAAGAACTGGAGCGGTTTCGAGACGACCTCTCGGACATGATTTTCCGGACGCGAGCGATCGGTGCGGTGCCGATCCTGCAGACGCCGCCACCGATCGACGTCGAGAATGCGCCCACCAGAGCGGGATTGGTTCAGTACGTCGAGGTCGTGCGGCAGGTTGCCGCCTCGACGCGCGTTGTGTTCGTCGACCACTACGCGCAGTGGACGGCCCATTCTCCCGATGGTCCACCGCCGGCTCTCCTGGCTGACGCATTCCATCCGAACGAACAAGGGCACTACGTGCTCGCGGACGCCGTGCTCCGTGAGTTGTCGATCGCGGATACCGAAGTTCCCGTTGTACCGCAGGTGATGTCGTGATGCATCGTGGACAAATTCTTCGTGGACAACTGGTGACCGGTGGGCAACTGCTTCCGGACGGTGTCGTCGAGATTTCCGGTGATCGTGTGGTGTGGGCCGGGCCCGCGTCGCAGCGAACCGACCCGTTACCCGAACGGGCAGCTGCGGGGACAACGATCATCCCGGGGTTGGTGGACGTTCACTGCCACGGCGCCGGCGGATTCGGTTTCCCCGAGGCAGACGAGTTCGGATCCACCGTGGCTGCCGATCACCACCGGACGAACGGCACGACCTCGGTGATCGGCTCGCTCGTCTCCGCGCCGCCGCAGATCCTGCGCAGTCGCATCGAGCTCCTGGCAGGACTGGTGGACGAGGGCACGCTGGCCGGAATTCACCTGGAAGGTCCATTCCTGTCGGTACTCCGTTGTGGCGCCCAGGATCCCGACAGCATTCTCGACGGCGACCCGGCTCTGCTCGAGTCGCTGCTCGAAGCCGGCCGCGGGCACATCCGCTCGATGACGATCGCTCCGGAGACAGCACACTTCGGCGAACTTGCCTCATTGCTGGAGCGTCACCGGGCCGTCGTGAGTATCGGACACACCGATGCGTCCAACCCGATTGCGACACGTTCGATCGCACACTCGGCGCATGCACCGCTCAGTGCCACTCACCTGTTCAACGGTATGGCTCCGATGCATCATCGCGCTCCCGGCGCAGTGGCGGCGTGTCTTGCCGCGGCCGCGAAAGGACAGATGGTGGTCGAGTTGATCGGGGACGGAGTACATCTCGCCGACGAGACGGTGGCGACGGTGTTCGATCTGGTCGGTCCGCATCAGATCGCGTTGGTCTCCGACGCGATGGCTGCGGCGGGAATGCCCGACGGACGCTACCCACTCGGACCTCTCGACGTCGACGTGGTCGGTGGCGTGGCGCGGCTGGCCGGCCAGGGGGACACGGCCATTGCCGGCGGGACGAGTCGGTTGATGGACATTGTCCGCAGAGCCGTCAATCACGCGGGCGTCGATCTGCTTTCGGCTGTCATCGCAGCGACGGCAACGCCTGCTGCGCTGATGGGGCTGGCCGGAATAGTCGGCGATCTCGTGCCGGGTTGCCGGGCCGATCTGATCGTCACCGGTCCAGAACTCGAAACGCGCGCCGTCATGGCCGCTGGGAACTGGCTCATGAACTACACCGAAAGCTGAGGAATCAACCGATGGAAATTGTCATTGTCGACAGTGCGGAGGCGGCCGGCACCGTTGTTGCCGACGTCTTCGAACACGCGGTGCATTCAGGTGCACGGACTTTGGGCCTGGCGACAGGATCTTCACCGCTCTCGGTGTACCGCGAACTCGCGCGCCGTCACCGCGAGGAAGGGTTGAGTTTTGCCGGCGTGCAGGCGTTCCTGTTGGACGAATACGTCGGCCTGCCGGAAGGCCATCCGGAGTCGTATGCCCAGGTGATCCGCACCGAGCTGGTGAATCACCTGGACCTGGACACGGCAAGGGTATTCAGCCCCGACGGAACCGCGCCGGATCCATTTGCCGCCGCGGCGGCCTACGACCGGGCGATTGCGTCGAATGGTCCGGTGGACGTTCAACTTCTGGGCATCGGCGGCAACGGTCATATCGGTTTCAACGAACCGACGTCCTCACTGAATTCGAGGACCAGGGTCAAGACGCTGACGGAACAGACTCGAACCGACAACGCCCGATTCTTCGAGAGTCCGGACGACGTACCACGGCACGTGATCACCCAGGGCCTCGGAACTATCTGCGAAGCAAAGCATCTGGTGATGATCGCGACCGGCGAGCACAAGGCCGCTGCGATTGCCGCTGCCGTCGAGGGGCCGCTGGCCGCGGTGTGCCCGGCATCGGTCCTCCAACTGCATCCACACGCGACAGTGGTGATCGACGAGGCAGCGGCGTCACAGCTTCGGCTCACCGAGTTCTACAAGACGGTGTCGGCGCACAAACCGCTTGCTCAGCACTACTGAGACATCGGACTAGACGGGCTCTCGCGTTTTCTCGAGTCCGAGTGCCATTTCGGGAGTGAGTAATTGGAAGTCGGATTCCCCACGCCGACGGATCCACACCGGATCGGAGGTGTTCCAGCGTTCGGCGCTCTGCGTTCGAGTGACCACCTTGAACGTCGCCGTTCTCGGGAACTCACTGCACACTCGGATCAAGGTCGGCTTCTGCTTCGGCCCGAGTTCCGGCCGGGAATCGATGTATTCGGCTACGGCTGCCGGGTCGAAGTTGTCGACATCGCCGACCGGAATCACCGACGCCATGACGCGGTCGCCGACGTCGCTGTCGGGGACTGCGTACACGGACACCTGCGCGAAGCCCGGGTAACCGACCAGGGAGCGTTCGATGGGTGCGGCACCGATGTTCTCGCCGTCCACTCGCAGCCAACCGGAACTGCGTCCCGCGAAGTAGACGTAACCGTCGACGTCGGTGTACGCCAGATCGCCACTCCAGTACTGGCCGTTGCGCATTCGCTCGGCGTCGGCTTCCGGGTTCTTGTAGTACCCGGCGAATGTGCCTGGGCCGGTGACATTGACCAGTTCACCAGTTGCCTCGTCGGCGTTGGTGATCCGGCCGTCGGCATCGAAGACTGCAGGCGGGCATGGCGCTCCGGTCTCGGGATCGAGGATCTTGACGCCGTCCGGGAGCAGTCCGAGGGCGCCTGGCCGGGGAACCGGTGCCGCGGAGATCGAAATGCCGCCCTCGGTGGAACCGAACCCGTCGATGACGCGAGCGTCGAAGCGCCGGACGAAGGTGGCGACGGCGGGCGCCGAACCCTCGTTGCCGTACATGATCTTCAAGGTGTTGTCCCGCTCGTTCGGCACCTCGGGGGTGGAAGCGATGAAGGACAACGGCTTTCCGACGTAGTTGGAGTACGTGATTCCGTACTTGTGAACGTCGGGTAGAAAACCCGAAGCGGAGAACTTGCGTCGCATGGCAATTCCCGCACGAGCGTGCAGCGCGACCGTCCACGCCGCCATCATCGCGTTGGAATGGAACATGGGCATCGCCATGTAGACGACGTCGTCGGCGCCGAGCCCGAAACGATCGGCAAGCATGACGCCGGGAGAGGCCAACTTGTGGTGCGTGCACCGAACCGCTTTGGGATCACCGCTGGTTCCGGAAGTGAAGATGAGCATCAACAGATCGTCGGGCTGCGCCGTCGACGCGTAGGCCGGCGTATCGGCGAAGGGCGCCAACAATTCCGCCCAGGCCGGAGAATCCACGTTGATCACCCGGACGTCGCCGAGATCGACGTCGTCGAGTAGATGTGCCTGGTTGTTCTCGGTGAAGATGACCTGGCAGTCGGAGAGCGCAATGTCTCGCACCAATGCCGGGCCGCGCCTGGTCGTGTTCAGCCCGGCGGCGACCGAACCCGAGAACGATGCCGCTCCGAGCAGCAGCGAGAACTCGGGGACGTTCTCCATCAGAAGTCCGAAATGCCTGGGGCGCGTTCGATCGAGCAGCGTGTCCAGCAGCGCTGCTCGATCGAACGAGCCTTGAACGTGCTCGCGCCAGGTGATGACCTGGTCCTCGAAACGGATACCGCGGTCGTCGATCTCGCTGACTCCGAGGAGTAGATCGGAAACAGTGGGGCTCTGACTCATAGCTGCATCATCATCGATTCGTCTCGGACCAGGTCATGGATTTCCACTCGGTGGGACGCACTCAGGCAGGGACTGCGGCAAGTACCTTGCCGAGCGCGCGAAGCTGATCCGTTGCGTTGCCGAGCAGGAACTCGTGATGCTTGGCCGCGAGGAAGTAGCGGTGAACTGGATGGTCCTCGTCCAGACCGACACCGCCGTGAACGTGAACAGCGGTGTGCCCGACACGGTGTCCCGCATCTGCAGCCCAGAACTTGGCCGTCTGTACAGCGCCGTCGGAAGGAAGTCCTTCGCTCAGACGCCACGCGGCAGCCCACAGAGTCAGACGAACACCCTTGACGTCGATGTATCCGTCTGCGAGGCGCTGGGCCACTGCCTGGAAACTACCGATCGGTCGACCGAACTGCACACGCTCGGTGGCATATTCGGCGGTCAGCTTCAACGCTTGATCGAGCACTCCGTACTGGTAGGCGGTCGAACCGAGCTGAATTCGCTCGACGATCCACGCCGCGATGTCCGATCCCTGGGCAACCGAGCCGAGAACACGATCGGCCGGGATCTGCACCGAATCGAATTCGACGAGACCCGCGCTCGAGAAATCTGTGGTCGATTGCCTGGTAATGCTCACGCCCGCGTCCGACGGTTCGACGAGGAAGACCGCGACGCCGTCCTCGGTGATGGCGGGGACGAGGAACAGATCTGCGAGCGGTGCACTGTCGACGGTGATCTTGGCTCCGTCGATGCGCCAACCTTCGGCGGTTTTCTCGGCACGCGTGACGGGGTGGGCCGGGTCGTCGTTGTATTCCTCGGCGAGGGCCGCGGTGAGTACCTTCTCGCCGGCGGCGGCAGCGCTCGCCCATTCGTCTCGCTGTTGGTCCGAGCCGAATTCCGCTATCGCTGCGGCGGACCCGACGATGGACGTCAGGAACGGAACGGCTGCAACACCGCGTCCGAGTTCGGCCAGGATGCTGCACTGCTCGAGGACCCCGAATCCGTCTCCGCCGACCGACTCCGGAAGGGCCGCACCGAGGACGCCGGCCGAGGCCAGAGCGTTCCACAAGATGGCGTCGAAGCGGTCTTCCGCGGCGTCGAGTTCACGAAGGCGATCGTTGGTGACCAGTTCGGTGACTACGGATCGTGTCAGGCCGGACAGGTCCTGCTGGGCCTCGGTAAGGGTGAATTCCATGATCGTGGGTCCTTATCGCTTCGATGCGGGAAGCCGCAGAGCTGTCATTCCGATGATGTCGCGTTGCACTTCGTTGGTACCGCCGCCGAACGTCAGGATCAGCGAAGAACGATGCATACGTTCGATGCGGCCGCGCAGAAGGGCGCCGGGGGAGTTCTGCCTGATCGTGGCGGAGGATCCGAGGATTTCCATCAGCAAGCGGTAAGCCTCGGTGGCGAATTCGGTACCGAACACCTTGTTGGCGGACGCAGCTTCGGGGCCGGGAGCGTGATCGGTTGCGGAGGCGATTTCCCAGTTCATCAACTTCAGGTACTCGGCTTTGGCATGCACGCGAGCCAGATTGATCTGCACCCATTCCTGGTCGATCATGCGTCGGCCGTCGGGCAGCTTGGTGTTCTGTGCCCACTCGCGGACCTCACGCTGCGCGGTCAGAATCGGTCCGGCCGAGGTGAGGGCAACGCGCTCGTGGTTGAGCTGATTGGTGATCAGTGCCCAGCCGCCGTGTTCCTGACCCACGATCGACGACGCCGGGACCCGCACGTCCTGGTAGTAGGTGGCGCTGGTGTCGGGGCCGGCCATGGTGTGAACCGGTGTGTAGGAGAAGCCTTCTGCCGTGGTGGGGACGATCAGCATGCTGATTCCCTTGTGCTTCTTGGCTTCCGGATCGGTGCGGCACGCCAACCACACGTAATCGGCGTACTGGATCAGGCTGGTCCACATCTTCTGCCCGTTGATGACGTAATCGTCACCGTCACGGACCGCCGACGTGCGCAGAGAGGCCAGGTCGGTGCCGGCCTCGGGCTCGGAGTAGCCGATCGCGAAGTGGAGCTCACCGCGAGAGATCTTGGGCAGGAAGAAGGCCTTCTGCTCGTCCGTACCGAAATGCATGATTGTCGGCGCTACCGAATTGATCGTCAGGAACGGCACCGGTGCACCGGCGATGGCGGCTTCGTCGGTGAAGATCAGCTGGTCCATCGCGGAGCGTTCCTGTCCGCCGTACTCTTTCGGCCAACCCAGGGTGAGCCAGCCGTCCTGGCCCATCTGCGCGACGACTTCGCGGTACACATTGCCTTCGCCGTACTCACCCGTCGTGGCGGCGAGCGCTTCACGCCGCTCGGGAGTCATCAGTTGTGCGAAGTAGGCACGCAACTCCTCCTGGAGCTGTTGCTGCTCAGGGGTGTAGGTGATGTGCATGGTTACCTCTCCATAGAGATACGAATCAAAGCGTCAACCATTCGATTGACACAGGTTCTATCGATGCGTTCATCGGCGACAAGGGGCGCCCTCGCCGTCTCCGGCGGATCGTTCGACGTCCGTTCTCGGTACTTTTTCGAATCATTGCACACGACTGAAACAGGTTCTAGTGTTATCGCCAGGAACGGTGTGCGGCACAGCCCTGCGGCACTCGTTTCGTATCCGTGTTCGTGTGAGCAGTTGTGAGTAGAGAAGAGGAATCGCCATGGAGGTCAGGGTTGATCTGGACCGTTGCGAGGCAAACGGTGTGTGCGTCGGGATCGCGCCCGATATTTTCGACCTCGACGACAACGAGGAGCTCGTGATCAGTTCTGTGCGCCCACCGGAGGATCGCTGGGAGGATGTCCGTTCCGCGATCGCTCAGTGCCCGCGCGCGGCACTGACCGAACATCCGTGACGATGGTTGCCCAAAACAAGAACACGTTCTAAAGTTGCGAACTCGTGGGTCACGGCAATCGAGCCGGCTAACTCGACACACGACCGCAGAGAACCGGGAGAGCGCTTCGATGAATGCTGTGAACAGCCCAGAAACCAGTCTCGAAGGCAAGGTCGCCATCGTGACCGGTGCCGGATCGGGGCTCGGAAAGTTCGAGGCCATCGGTCTGGCGAAGGCCGGTGCTTCGTTGGTCGTCAACGATCTGGCCCCGAACGAGGCCGTCGAAGCGACGCTCGAGGAAATCCGTGGTCTCGGCGCCAAGGTCGAATTCGTGGCAGGCAACGTCGGTGAGCGTTCTACCGCCGACGCACTGATGGAAGCAGCGCAGGGGCAGTTCGGCAGTGTCGACATCGTCGTCAACAATGCCGGCGTCGTACGCGACCGGATGCTGTTCAACATGTCCGACGAAGACTGGGATCTGGTACTCGAAGTTCATCTTCGCGGCCATTTCCTCCTGTGCCGCAACGCCGCTGCCTACTGGCGGGCGAAATCCAAGGAAGCCGGGGCGCCGGTGTACGGGCGCATCGTCAACACTTCTTCGGAGGCGGGCCTTCTCGGACCGGAAGGGCAGCCCAACTACGGCGCTGCAAAAGCCGGAATCACGGCGCTGACGTTGTCGGCCGCACGTGGGCTCTCGCGCTACGGCGTTCGGGCCAACGCGATCTGCCCGCGGGCACGGACGTCGATGACCGAAGGTGTGTTCGGTGACGCGCCGGCCGACGGCATCGATCCGCTCTCGCCCGAGCATGTGGCATCGCTCGTCTCGTACCTGGCGTCACCGGCGGCCGACGCCGTCAACGGTCAGGTATTCGTGGTGTACGGACCGATGGTTGCGCTGATGGCGGCGCCCGTCGTCGAGCAGCGGTTCGACGCCGAGGGAGATTCTTGGTCGCCGGAAACGCTGTCCGCGGTGATGGGTGAATACTTCGCTGACCGTGACCCGGCAAAGATGTTCTCGGCATCGGCGGCCCTGCGCGCGTTGGGCTGATCGACGGCGCTGATTCTCGGGTGCGCGACACGTAGAACCGTTGTTCACACTCAGACGGTCTACGTGTCCACTTCCTGGTAGAAATAGCGTGTTCACGAGTCGGTGGGCGCGGCAGTTTGCCTGCGTTCTGTAACGAGACCAACGGTCTCGAAAAAACTGGACTGTGTTCCAATTTTGCATTCCTGCGAACGATGCGATATTCGATCGGCGTGCCCAGTCAAGGCTCTCGCATGGCTGAATTTCGAACCTGGCGCCGAAAGGCGCCGATCATTCAAAAGTATTAATTTCCAGGATATTTCGGCGAAAATCGCATCGAAAAGGGATACTTCCCATGTCTCCGATCTTCCGGTTTCGGATCGGCGCCGTGAGGCTACTCCTTAGAGTTGGACACTTGTTTTTGACAGGTGAACACGTTCTAGTTAATATGACCTGAGTCACAAGCTGTCGGGGGCTGGACTATGAGAACAGACAGTACTGCGGCAACCAAGGACGAGGAGGGCGAATGGTAGACCTCGTCGAGGTGCCATTACGAGCGGTCGGTGGCTTCTTTCAGATGTCCGCCCAAACCTTGAGGGCAGTCTTCTCCCGCCCTTTCCAGCGGCAAGAGTTCATCGATCAGGCCTGGTTCGTGGCCCGAGTCTCGATGGTGCCGACGGTGCTGGTCGCAATCCCGTTCACTGTGCTGGTCAGCTTCACCATCAACATTCTCTTGCGCGAGATCGGTGCAGCCGACCTCAGTGGTGCCGGAGCTGCCCTCGGCACCGTCACGCAGGTCGGCCCCATCGTCACCGTGCTGATCGTCGCCGGCGCCGGCGCAACCGCCATCTGCGCGGATCTTTCGGCCCGAACCATCCGCGAAGAGATCGACGCCATGAAGGTGCTCGGGATCAATCCCATCCACCGGTTGGTCGTTCCCCGAGTGCTCGCGTCGACAGGTGTGGCGCTGCTCCTCAACGGACTGGTCTGCACCATCGGCATCCTCGGCGGTTTCGTCTTCTCCGTGTTCATCCAGGACGTGAACCCCGGCGCGTTCGTCAACGGCATCACACTGCTCACCGGATTCGGTGAGCTCATGCTCTCCATGGTCAAAGCAGGGCTGTTCGGCATGATCGCCGGCCTGGTTGCGGCCTACCTCGGACTCAACGTCAAAGGCGGCGCCAAGAGCGTCGGTGACGCGGTCAACCAGACCGTCGTGTTCGCGTTCATGGCGCTCTTCGTCGTCAACGTGCTCATCACGACCATCGGTATCAAGTTGACGGCCGGATGAGGCCCACGGCAGTCGGAGAGATCGAAGTGGACAGAACGACAAACGACAGACGGGAGGAGATCTGATGGCGTTGGCCGCAGCGGGACGCTTCCCGCGCACACGTCGACAGATCGGTTCGATCTCTCGCAGTATCGACAGCATCGGTGAGCAAGCGCTGTTCTTCGCGAAGGCTCTCGGTCACGCTCCCAAGGCGCTGATGCGCTATCCACGTGAAACTCTGCGACTGATCGCCGAGATCAGCATGGGCACCGGTGCGCTCGCCGTCATCGGTGGCACCGTCGTGATCGTCGGATTCCTGACACTGTTCACCGGTGGCACCATCGCCGTTCAGGGCTACAGCTCGCTGGGCAACATCGGCGTCGAAGCACTGACGGGCTTCTTCGCCGCCTTCATCAACGTTCGCATCGCAGCGCCGGTCATCGCCGGAATCGGCCTCGCCGCGACCATCGGCGCCGGCTCCACCGCGCAGCTCGGTGCGATGCGCGTCTCCGAAGAGATCGACGCGCTGGAGACGATGGCGATCCCGTCGATTCCGTATCTGGTCAGCACCCGCGTCATGGCCGGCATGATCGCGATCATCCCGCTGTACTCACTGGCGGTGATCGCGTCGTTCGTCGCCAGCCGCTTTGCGACGGTGTTCCTCTACAACCAGTCCGGCGGCGTGTACGACCACTACTTCACGACCTTCCTGATACCCACGGACATACTGTGGTCGTTCGCCCAGGCGATAGTCATGGCGCTGGCCGTCATGCTCATCCACACCTACTACGGCTTCAACGCAACCGGTGGCCCGGTCGGCGTCGGTGTCGCGGTGGGTAACGCAGTGCGCGCCTCGTTGATCGCGGTCGTCACGGTCACCCTGCTCATCTCACTCGCCATCTACGGCGGGTCCGGCAACTTCAACCTGTCGGGATAGGCGGGCAAGCGATGACCGTACCCAGATGGCACAAGAAGTTGGCCGCAGCCGGCCTGGTCCTCGGACTCGTGGCGATCGTCGCCGTTGCTCTCACCATGTTCTCGGGTGGGTTCACCAAGAGCACGCCCATCACCGTGACGTCCACGCGTGCCGGCCTCGTCATGGAACCCAATGCCAAGGTGAAGTTGCGCGGAGTGCAGGTCGGCCGCGTCGAGTCGATCTCACTCGTCGGGGACCAGGCAAACCTGAAGTTGGCGATGGATCCGGGCCAGATGTCGAAGATTCCGTCGAACGCCCGGGTGGAGATCAAGACCACCACGGTGTTCGGTGCGAAGTACGTCAACATCGTGATTCCCGACGATCCGTCGACCCAACCGATCCAGGAGGGTGCTGTCATCGCTTCGGACAGCGTCACCGTCGAGTTCAACAGTGTCTTCGAACATCTTTCGGACGTGCTCGCGAAGATCGAACCGGAAAAGCTCAACGCCACACTCGGCGCGATCTCCACCGCACTCAACGGGCGCGGCGAGTCGCTGGGTGAGGTTCTCGAGCTCGGTGACACCTATCTGAAGAAGATGAATCCGGTTCTACCGCAGCTCCAGGAAGACTTGGTCGGCGCCGCCGATGTCACCAATCTGTACGCCGACGTGGCACCGGATCTGATGCGCATCCTCGACAATGCCACCGCGACAAGCGGATCGATCGTGGCCGAGCAGGCAAACCTCGACTTGCTGTTGCTCAACGTCACCGGCCTCGCGGACACCGGCAACGCGTTGTTGACCGACAACGAGCAGAACCTGACCACCGCCCTCGACACTCTGACCGCGACGACGACCCTGCTCGACAAGTACTCGTCGGGTCTGACGTGCTTCATCGTCGGGTTGAACGACGGTCGGATCAAGTTCGAGCCACTGGCAGGCACCGGGGACAAAGCGGCGCTGATGCTGAGTGCGAGCTTCATGTACGGCGCCGAGGCGTACCAGAATCCGCAATCTCTCCCCAAGGTCGCGGCCTCCGGCGGACCCAATTGTTATGGTCTGCCCGAATTCGATCCGAAGGTCGACGGGCATGCACCGTTCGCAGTCACCAACACCGGCAACGTGCCCTTCGTTCCCAACACCGAACTGCGCGTTACCGTGCCGACCATTTTCCAGTATCTCTTCGGTGACTCCTACGAGCAGGAAGACGGGAAGTGATGAGACCGACCACGGTCAAGCTGCTGATTTTCACCGTCGTCATGGCGGTCATCTTCGCCGGACTGGCGATCGTCTTCAGTCAGGTGCGCTTCAGCAGCAGCAACGGATTTCACGCCACCTTCTCGGACGTCTCGGGACTCAAGTCCGGCGACAAGGTCCGCATCGCCGGTGTTCCGGTCGGGTCGGTCACCGGAGTGTCCATCGGTGACTCCAACCAGGCCGAGGTCGAGTTCGACGTCGACACCAAGTACTCGCTGATGAAGAGCACCAAAGCGACTGTGCGCTACGAGAACCTGGTGGGCGATCGCTACATGGAACTGCTCGAGGGCGCCGGTTCCACCGAGACGCTTCCGTCGGGAGGATCCATTCCGGTCGATCAGACGTCGCCCGCTCTCGATCTGGATCTGCTGCTCGGCGGATTCAAGCCGCTGCTTCGTTCGCTCGACCCGCAGCAGGTCAACGACCTCTCCGGGGCCCTGCTGCAGGTACTCCAGGGCCAGGGCGGAACGCTGGTTTCGTTGCTGGGAAACACCAGTTCGTTCACCAGCACGTTGGCGGACCGAGACCAGCTGATCGGGGACGTCATCACCAATCTCAACGACGTACTCGGCACCATCAACGACAAGGGCGATCAGTTCTCCACCACGATCGATCAGCTCCAGCAGTTGGTCAGTGGATTGGCGAAGGACAGTGGCCCGATCGGTAATTCGATCACCGAGATCGCCGGTGCCACGGGAGATCTCGCGTCGTTGCTGCAGGCGACACGTCCGGACATCCAGACGCTGATCGGGGAGACCAACCGAACGATGACGCAGCTGGACCTGGGCAAGGACGACATCAACACCGCTCTCGATCGTCTGCCGTCCGACTACCGGAAGCTGATCCGAGTGGGCACGTACGGAGCGTTCTTCCAGTTCTATCTGTGCGCCAACACTTTCAAGTTCTCCGGACCCGACGGGACGACGATCATCTTGCCCACGGCAGTTCAGGACACGGGAAGGTGCGCAAAAGTCTCATGACCCCAACCCGTGAACGTAATCCGGTACAGATCGGTGTCATCGGTCTCGTCCTGGCGGTGGCAACCGTCGGTGCCGCGCTTCAATACGATCAACTCCAGTTCATCAACGGTGGCATTCGCTACTCGGCGTACTTCCAAGATGCCGGCGGCCTGGTCACCGGCGACGACGTGACCATGGCCGGCGTGAAGGTCGGCAAGGTCAGCGACGTCGAACTCGACGACCAGAAGGTGTTGGTCACCTTCACCGTTCAGGACGGTGTCGCCCTGGGCGAGCAGACAGCGGCTGATATCAAGACCAACACGGTTCTCGGGCGAAAGTCGTTGGCGGTACGGCCGGAAGGATCCGGACTGTTGCGGACGGACACGCCGATTCCGGTCGAACGCACCAACTCCCCGTACTCGCTCAACGACGCTCTGGGTGACCTCGGGACAACGGTGTCCGAACTCGACACGGAACAGATCAACGATTCGCTCAACGCGATCTCGGACACGCTGGCCGATACTCCGCCCGAACTGCGCACCGCGTTGGACGGAATGACGCGGCTTTCGCAGAGCATCAACTCACGCGACGAGAGCCTGCTCCAATTGCTCTCGCGGGCCGAAGATGTCACCAAGATCCTCTCCGACAGAAGCGGTCAGATCGATTCGTTGCTGGTCGACGGCAACAAGCTGTTTGCCGAACTGAGCTTGCGGCGTGACGCGATCAGCGAACTGATCGTCAACACCGGCGCAGTCTCACGTCAACTGTCAGCGCTGGTGCAGGAGAACGAGGCTCAGATGGGGCCGACCCTCGAGAAGCTGAATTCGGTCGCCGAGGTTCTCCAGCAGAACAAGGACAACATCGCGGGAGCGCTCGACGGACTCGGACCGTACATCACCGCGCTCGGTGAGACCGTGGCCAGCGGCCCGTTCTTCGACGCCTTCATCATCAACATTCTGCCGAGCAACTGGTGGAAGACCCTGGTGGACACCAGCGTCGCGCCCGAGCAGGTTCCGGGCGACCTGGAAGACTTCTTCCCCGGTATTCCACCGACGATCAGGGGGCCGGGAGAATGACCGAGACCATGACTTCACAGGATCCACAGGGCTCCACCAACCCACGCAAGAAGTGGGTGCTGATCGGAGCGGGTGTGCTGGTCGCGCTGCTCGTCGCCGGTGCGGCCTACCTCTTCATCCCAGGCCTGGGCAAGACCAAGATCTCTGCGCACTTCGTCTCGACCACCGGTCTCTACGAGGGCGACGTCGTGCGAGTGCTCGGTGTCAACGTCGGCAAGGTGACCAAGATCGAACCGCGTGATCGGGACACCTACGTCGAGATGAAGATCGATTCGAGCGTCGACGTTCCGGCAGATGCCAAGGCGCTCATCGTTGCTCAAAGCCTCGTGTCCGCACGCTTCGTGCAATTGACCCCCGTGTACTCCGGCGGGGAACAGATGCCCAACGGCGGCGAGATCCCGATCGAGCGCACCGCCGTTCCGGTGGAGTGGGACGAGATCAAGACCGAACTGACCAAACTGTCGGACGCACTCGGACCGGAGGGTCTGGACGATCAGGGTTCCCTCGGTCGATTCATCGACACCGTGGGAACGAACCTCGACGGTAACGGTGAGTCGATTCGGTCGACGCTGCGCGAACTCTCGGCCACGATGCACACGCTGTCCGAAGGCCGGACCGATTTGTTCTCCACCATTCGGAACCTGCAGGCATTTGTCACTGCGTTGTCCTCGAGTAACGAGCAGATCGTGCAGTTCAGCGGTCACCTCGCTTCGGTGACAAGCGTTCTCGCAAGCAGCTCCGACGAGTTGGGTACCGCCCTCAGTGATCTCGACCTGGCCGTCGGCGACGTCCAGCGGTTCGTCAAGGACAACAGCGAGGGACTGAGCGAATCGGTTGCGCGTCTCGCCGATGCCACTCAGGTACTGACTGACAAGCGCCCGGAGATCGAGCAGGTTCTGCACTCCGGACCGACGTCGCTTGCCAACTTCTATCAGATCTACAAGCCGGCTCAGGGCAGTATGACCGGCGCAATTGCACTGAGTAACTTCAAGAATCCGATCCAGTGGATCTGTGGTTCCATCGAAGGTATCGAGAGTGGTAACTCCCAGAACAGTGCCGACCTGTGTAAGCAGTACCTCGGGCCGGTGCTCAGCACGATGATCGGCAACTACCCCGGATTCCTGTTCAACCCGGTCGCGGGCGTGCAGGCTTTCCCGGATCAGATCGTCTACACCGAGCCGGGATTGGAAGCGGCAAGTCAGAATCAGCCGGAAACCGTCGCAGGACCGATGTCAGGTGCTCCCATGACGAGTGTTCCCAAGGATCTCGCCGAACTCTTCAACATGGGCGGAGGGAACTGATGCGGGTAGCTCGCAAGACCACGGTTGCCGTGTTGGCCACGGCAGTGGCTCTCGGCGCCAGCGGTTGTGAATGGAACGGTCTCAACTCGGTGCCGATGCCAGGCACTCAAGGCCGGGGCGAAGGCGCATACGAGGTTCAGATCGAGATGCCGAACGTGACTACGCTGTCGCAGAATTCGCCCGTCCGGGTGGATGACGTGGCAGTGGGAAGCGTTTCGAACATCGAGGTTCAAGGCTGGCACGCTCTGGTGACGGTGTCGCTGAATCCCGAGGTTCAGTTGCCGGCCAACGCGACGGCAAAAATCGGTCAGACCAGCTTGCTCGGCTCTCAGCACATCGAGTTGGCGCCGCCGGTTGGAGAAGAGCCCGAGGGCCGACTCGAAGCCGGTGACCTGATTCCGATCGAGCGAGCGGGCGCTTACCCGACGACGGAACAGACGCTGTCGTCGCTGTCGGTTGTTCTCAACGGCGGCGGTCTCGCTCAGGTTCAGGACATCACGAAGGAACTCAACGCTGCTCTCGGTGGGCGTGAAGATTCCGTTCGAGACCTCCTGCCTCAGCTCGATCAGCTGGTCGGAAGTCTGGACAAGCAACGAGGCGACATCGTTTCGGCGATGGAAGGACTCGATCGACTGTCCTCGACCGTCCAGGCACAGCACGACACCTTGAACAAAGCGCTCGAAGGTATTCCGCCGGCACTCGAGATTCTTGTCGCTCAGCGTCAGGACATCACCAACGCGTTGACCTCCCTCGGTGGTCTCAGCGAGGTGGCCAGTCGCGTCATCCAGGAGAGCGGCGACGATTTCGCGACCAACGTTCGGGCTCTTTCGCCGACTCTGAAGGCCTTGGCGGATTCGGGTAACGCTCTCACTCAGGTTCTCGGAGTCCTCTTGACGTTCCCGTTCCCACAGAACGGAATCGACAACGTCATCCGCGGTGACTATGCCAACCTGGCGATGACCATCGACATCTCGCTGCCCCGACTCGACGCGAACTTCCTCACCGGAACTCCGTTGGCCGGAACACTCTCCGGACCAGAAGGCGTGTTGGGTAAGCAGGCGGGGCTCGCCGGACAGACAGGCAACCCGTTGAGCGATCCGCTCAAGCCTGCCGCACCGCCGGCACAAGCTCCCGCCGGACAGGCTCCCGCTGCGCAGGCCCCGGCAGCGGATCCGAATACCATTCAGATTCCGGGACTTCCGCCGATCAACATTCCAGGACTTCCTCAGGGGGCACCGGCACCATGATGCTCACAAAGTTCGTCCGTATCCAGCTCACCATCTTCGCCGTCTTGACGGTCGTCGGTTTGATCGTGATGGCCACTCAGTACGTGCGTGTTCCCGCTATGGTCGGTATCGGCCGATACGACGTCACCGTCGAATTGCCCGCCACCGGTGGGCTGTACAAGAACTCGAACGTCACCTACCGCGGTCAGACCATCGGCGTCGTGAACGCGGTGGAGTTGTCGGAAACGGGCGTGAATGCGCGTCTGTCTCTCGAGAGCGGCGTCAAGGTGCCCTCGGACGTCGACGCTGCGGTCAAGAGTGTGTCGGCGATCGGCGAGCAGTTCGTCGATCTGATTCCGCACACCGACAGCTCCGGAGCGATCGTGGTCGACGGGCATCTGGAAAACGGATCGGTGATTCCCGAAGACCGAACCAGCATTCCGCAGGATGTCGGCGCGATGCTCGATCAGGCAGATGTGTTGCTGCAGAGCATTTCCGACACCAAGCTCAAGACTGTCATCGACGAATCCTTCAAGGCGTTCAACGGTGCCGGCCCGGATCTGCAGAAGCTGATCGACTCGGCTCGGCTGTTCGTCGAGGAGGCGAACAACAACTCCGACGCGACCAAGACCCTGATCGAGCAGGCCGGTCCACTCCTGGACACCCAGGTGGTCAGCAGCGACGCCATCCGTTCCTGGACAAGCAATCTGGTGACGTTCACCGATCAGCTCCGAGCCAGCGACCCTGATCTGCGTGCCGTCATCCAGAAGGGGCCGGCGGCAGCGGCGGAGGCGAATGCTCTTCTGCAAGACATGCAGCCGACATTGCCGATTCTTCTGGCGAACCTCGTGTCCGTCGGACAGGTCGGCGTGATCTACAACAACGCGATCGAGCAGATTCTGGTCATCTACCCGCCGCTGGCCGCGGCGCTGGTCACGGTGGCAGGCTCCGGCCCGGCTGCGGATGGTGCACTGGTGGACTTCCACATGGAGGTCAACGACCCGCCGCCGTGCACTACAGGATTCCTGCCCGCAGAGCAGTGGCGCAGTCCGAAGGACGAATCACCGATCGAGACGCCGTCGGATCTCTTCTGCCAGGTTGCCCAGGATTCGCCGATCGCCGTGCGCGGCGCGAGAAACCTTCCCTGCGAGGAGTATCCGGGACGTCGTGCGCCGACGGTCGAACAGTGCCGTTCCGGCTACGTACCGATGGGCACGAACCCGCAATCCGGGCCTCCGGAACCGATTACCGCGACCCCGAGCTCGTACACGTCGACGCCTTCGGTCTCGGCTCGTCGGTACGATCCGATTACAGGCACGTACATCGGGCCGGACGGAAGGACGTACTCGCAACCGAACCTCGGTGGCGGCGACGTCAGTCTCGAACAGTTCATGAAGGGTCAGCAGGGTTGATGACAGACGAAGATCCACAGGCCGGGCAGCGGGTGCGCCGTCGCGCGTCCCGCAGCGCCGGACCCACGGGTGCGGATGCAGACGCTGCCGCGGTAGTAGTGCCCACCGAAAAGAAGTCGGCCGAACAGAAGCCAGCCGAGCAGAAGGCGGCTGAGCAGAAGGCGGCTGAGCAGAAGGTGGCTGAGCAGAAGGCGGCGGCCCCAGTTGCTTTGGGCAAGCCCGATACTCCACCTGAGAAGGTTGTCAGCGGTGATCAGGTCACGACCGAGGCTGAGCCGACCGGCGCCGCCGAAACCCCCGCAGAAACTGCTGTGGACACCCCTGTTCGTTCGAAGCCCAAGACCGGGCTGGTAGTCGGGATCGCAATCGCTTCGGTGATCGCCATCGCTCTCGCAGCCCTGACGGTGATTCTCCTCGTCGACCGGAACAAGGCATCCAATGCCGACGAGGACCGAGCCCGCTACGTGGCCGGTGCCCGGACCACCGCACTGAATCTGACGACACTGCACGCGGATACGGCGGCTGCCGACCTCGACAAGTTTCTCGCCGGCACCACCGACGAGTTCAAGTCGCAGTTCGACGGACGCAAGGATTCGTTTGTCAACGTCCTCGGGCAGGCCGGAGTTCAAACCGACGGCGAGGTGCTCGAAGCCGGGTTCGAGAAGTCGGACGGTGATTGCGGGACTTCTCTTGTCGCGGTGCGCGCGATGCAGAAGAACGGCGACGAAGCGCCCGCCGAACGCAACTACCGACTCCGAATCACCATGTGCGACGTCGACGGGCAGTTGCTTGCCTCGAATGTGGAGTTTGTGCCATGACCCCAGAAGTGAACCCCGAGACGTCCAAGCAAGTGTCGCCGAAGCCGAAGCGCGCCTCACCGCTCGCCATCATCCTGTGCGTCATCAGTGCAGTGGCCATCGCGTTGGCGGCAGTGTCGGCGTATCTCTACTTCGGTCCGGACGGAACGCGTGACACCGCAGCGATCGATCAGACCAGAGACGAAGTGGCACAGGCCTCTTCCGATCAGGCGGTAGCGATGTTCCAGTACGACTACAACAACGTCGACCAGCAGTTGCATGCAGCCACAGACGGTTTGACGGGCGATTTTCAAGGCACGTTCACCAACCTGATCGAATCGGTGATCATTCCGGGAGCCAAGGAAAAGTCGCTGACCGTTCAGGTCGTCGTCCAGGGCGCCGCGGTTCTCGACGCGGAGGCGGACAGCGCGACGACGATGCTGTTCCTCAATCAGATCACCACGTCTTCGGAATCGCCCGAAGCCGTTGCCAGTGGCAGTCGCGTGAAGATGAGTCTGGAGAAGCAGGACGGACGTTGGCTCGTGAACAACGTCCAACCCTTCTGATCAAACACACGAAGGCTGGAGCCAGGTACGAAAGAGGCTGGGGCCGCGGAGATTCACTCTCCGCGGCCCCAGCCTTTGTGCACTGTCCTCAGTGGTCTTGTGCTTCGGCCGGGGCGATCAGCGCCGGGCCTGCGGCACCGCCGTGTGCGAGCGCGTCGAGGAACGAGCGCGCCCAGCGGTCGACGTCGTGCGTCAGGACCTGACGACGTAGCGCACGCATGTGGCGCCGGCCGTCCTCGCGCGGTTGATTGAGGGCCTTCTCCATCGAATCCTTGACGTCGTCGAGGTCGTGAGGATTGCACAGGAATGCCTGGCGGAGTTCTGCTGCGGCACCGGTGAATTCGCTGAGCAGCAATGCGCCACCCAGATCACTGCGGCAGGCGACGTATTCCTTCGCGACGAGGTTCATGCCGTCACGCAGCGGCGTGACGAGCATGAGATCGGCGGCGACGAAGAACGCGACCAGTTCGTCGCGTGGGATCGGCCGATGGATGTAATGGACGACGGGGCGGCCGACTTCGCTGAACTCGCCGTTGATCCGGGAGACCTTCTGCTCGATGTCTCCGCGCATCTGTACGTAGCTTTCGACGCGTTCGCGGCTCGGGGTCGCCAACTGCACCATGACGGTGTCGGCGGGATCGATGCGCTTCTCCATGAGAAGTTCGTGGAGCGCAGCGAGCCTGACGTCGATGCCTTTGGTGTAGTCGAGGCGGTCGACGCCCAGCATGATGTGCTTGGGGTTTCCGAGTTCTTTGCGAATCTGCTTGGCGCGGTCTCGAATTGCCTTGGTGCGCGAGAGCTCGTCGAGCTTGCCGGAGTCGATGGAGATAGGGAAGGCGCCGACGCGGACGCTACGGAAACCTACTTGCACCACACCGAGTTTGGAGCGGACGCCGACGGTTCCACGTGAAGTCTGTTGCCCGGCAAGGCGTCTGGCCAGGTACAGGAAGTTCTGTGCGCCACCCGGAAGGTGGAAGCCGATGAGGTCGGCGCCGAGGAGGCCTTCGACGATCTCGGTGCGCCACGGCATCTGCATGAACAGCTCGACCGGGGGAAACGGAATGTGCAGGAAGAAGCCGATGGTCAGGTCGGGGCGCAGCATCCGCAGCATCTTCGGTACCAACTGCAGCTGGTAGTCCTGGATCCAGACTGTCGCGCCCTGTGCCGCTGCCTTGGAGGTGGCTTCGGCGAATCGCCGGTTCACCTCGACGTAGGCGTTCCACCATTCGCGGTGGTACTCGGGTTTGACGATGACGTCGTGATAGAGCGGCCAGAGGGTGGCGTTGGAGAATCCTTCGTAGTACTCGTTGATCTCCTCGGCGCTCAGCGGCACGGGGTAGAGCTCGAGTCCGTCTTCGACGATGGGGTCGAGCTCGGCGTCCGCCACCCCAGCCCAGCCCACCCACGCGCCCTGATTGCTGCGCAGGATCGGCTCGAGAGCGGTGACCAGTCCGCCGGGGCTTCGCTTCCAGCGGGTGGTGCCGTCGGGAAGCCGTTCCAAGTCGACGGGCAGGCGGTTCGCTACGACAACGAACTCAGCCTGCCCGGACACTGCGTCACCGGTCGAAGAAGCAGGTGCGCTGTCAGAAAGGGTTGAACTGGTCGAATCCGGACTGACAGGCACGTGGTTCCTTCTCGGTCGGTGAGGGAAAGATTCAGTCGAGCTTGGCGGCGGGGGAGATACCGAGCATCGAGAGCAGCATCCTGCACTCGTCGGCATCTTCCGCGTAGGCAGCGACGACGCGCTGTGCCTGACGAGCAGTTTCGTCCGCTACGGGCTCGAGGTCCTCGTCCGCGATCTCGGTTTCGACGGTCGTGTTCTCAGCCATCATGTTCCTCTCGTGCTTGCCTGCACGGCGCAAGCAATGGTTCTTACTCGCGACTCTATGAGAACTGGGCGTGTCGACGCTAGTTGCTCATGTATTAGGGTCGACTTACTTATCTCTGTACTCAACTTTATCGCTTCCATCGATGCTTGGAGTTCCATGAGTTCGACCCCCTCGAGTGTGACCGTCGACTCGGACGAGCCGGATAGTGGCAATCACAGCGGTGCTGCGATTTTGCGACGTGTCCTCGTCCGTAACCGTGGTCCGCTCGCCATCGGCACGGTTCTGGTCTGTCTGCACCAACTGACCGAGACGGCGGTGCCGATCTCCATCGGTGTGATCATCGACCGTGCGGTGGAGACTTCGGACACCACGGCCCTGATCGTCTCCATCGTCGGTCTCGCGGCTCTGTTTCTCGTTCTGACGGCCGCGTGGCGCTTCGGCGCACGCTTCATCGTCACCGCGATGCAGCAGGAGGCTCATCGCCTCCGGCTCGAGGTGGCGCACCGCGTCCTCGATCCGCGTGGGGTGCGCACCGATCTGCGTTCGGGTGAATTGCTGACAGTCTCGACATCCGATGCCGAGCAGACTTCGTGGATCGCGGACATCGTCCCGCGCGCCGCTGCGGCCCTGACAGCTGCGGTGGCGTCGGCGGTGGCGTTGGTGTGGATCGACCTCTGGCTGGGGCTGGCCGTTCTGATCGGAACGCCGGTCATTCTCGGTCTGCTGCAATTGGCGGCGCCTCTCATCACGTCGAGGGCCACCGGTCAGCAGGCGTCGATCGCTCGGGCGTCGGCGATGGCTACGGATCTGGTCAGCGGATTGCGTCCGCTGCGCGGTATCGGCGGCGAGAAGACCGCGTCGGCGCGCTACCGCACGGTCAGCCGTCAAGCGCTCGCATCGACGATCGGCACGGCCAAGGCGACCGGTATCTACACCGGCGTTGCCGCGACCATCAGTGCGTTGCTCGCGGTCGGTGTTGCGGGCTTCGCGGGATACTTCGCGTTGCAGGGCCGGATCACGGTCGGTGAACTGATCACCGTGGTGGGGCTTGCGCAGTTCATCATCGAACCGCTCGGATTGCTTGCGTCCATTCCCGGATACTTCGCGGTGGCGCGAGCGTCGTCGGATCGACTGGCACTGGTCTTGGACGCGGAGCCACTGCGTGGCGCGGGTTCGCAGACCGAACTCGAAGGCACCGACCTGACTCTCGACAGAGTCGAGTACAAGTCACTCAAGGGCATCGACCTGCATCTGCCTGCCGGAGAACTGCTGGGCGTCGTGGCTTACCAGCCGCAGGACGCCGACGCTCTTGTCGCGGTCCTGTCCGGTCAGCTGGCGCAGGACGCGTATCGCGGAGTGGTGAGGGTTGGCGGAATCAGCCTGTCCGACATGGACTTGCGATTGGCACGTCGGACGGTGCTGGTGGAGCCGCACATCACCGATCTGTTTTCCGGGTCGCTTGCGTCGAACGTCACCGCGGGCGCCGGTGATGCCGCTGCTCTCGACATCCAGAGTGCTCTGGTGGCGTCGGCAGCGGCGGATGTCGTCGACGCACATCCGGACGGTCTCGACCTCGAAGTGACCGATCGGGGCGCCAGTTTGTCGGGAGGCCAGCGGCAACGCGTCGCCCTCGCGCGCGCCTTGGTGGCACAGGCACCCGTGATGGTCCTGCACGATCCGACGACGGCGGTGGACGCGGTTACCGAGGCATCGATCGCCGAAGGAATCGCAGAACTGCGGCACGAGGGTGCCAGTGGCATCCACACGACGGTATTGATCACCAGCAGCCCCGCCTTGCTGGCCGTGACGGATCGGGTGATCGTGTTGAACGACGGAGTGATCGCCTCGACGGGCACACATTCCGAACTCTCTCGCGGCGACGCGAACTACCGAGGAGCGGTGCTGCGGTGACGGCCACGGACACGACAACCGAAATGCCGGCCGGGGAGAACGCAGAGAAGGTGACAGAGCGCGAGTTGTTGCCGATCGCGAGTGGTCGCCAGACCTGGAAGTGGTTGCGGGCGGCGCTGACCGAACACCGGATGCAGAGCCTGCTGGTCCTGATCGTCGCGGCTTCGGCGTCGGCGATGGCCTTGGTGCCGATTTACGTCTTCGGCGTCCTGGTCGACCGGGTCCGGGACAACGCGCCCACGTCGACGATCGTCGGGGTGGTCGTGATCATCGCCGCTGCCGCAATCGTGGGCGGTGTGTTCACCGGTGTGGCTGCCTATCTGATCAAGCGGCTCGGTGAGACGATCCTGGCGGATCTGCGAGAGCGGACCGTGGACCGGGCACTGCGACTGCCGATCCAGACCGTCGAGAAGGTCGGTAAGGGCGATCTGCTCTCGCGTGTCGGCGACGACGTGTCGGTGATCGCCAAGGCCGTGTCCGACGTGGTTCCCGGCATGATCGCGGCGGTTCTGCTCGTGGCTCTGAGCATGGTGACCATGCTCGGACTCGACTGGCGACTCGGTCTGGCCGGAATGGTCGCGCTGCCGATGTACGCGCTGGCGCTCAAGTGGTACCTGCCACGCTCGGCTCCTGTTTACGCAGCCGAGCGGGTAGCGATGGGCGCTCGTTCACAAGCGCTGATCAGCAGTCTCCAGGGTGCGAAGACGGTCCGCGCGTACAGCCTCGAGAAGGAACACCTCGGGCAGATCGATGCGGCGTCGGCAAAAGCGCGCGATCTGGCAGTCGGAGTGTTCGGCCTGTTCACGAGGTTCGCCGGTCGAGGTAACCGCGCCGAATTCGTGGGCCTGTCCATGATTCTCGTCGTCGGATTCCTGCTGGTCCGTGAGGACGTCGTGACAGTCGGCCAGACGACGACTGCTGCCCTGCTGTTCCATCGCCTGTTCAACCCGATCGGCTCACTGCTCTACACCTTCGACGAAGTGCAGTCGGCCGGCGTAAGCCTCGCGCGACTGGTCGGCGTCGTCGAGATCGAGGAAACGGAGCCTTCGACGGATGCAGGTTCCGTTCCGGCCGACGGTTCGCTGCGTCTGGATGACATTCGGCACAGCTACGACGGTGGTCATGAGGTTCTCCACGGAGTGAGCCTCACACTGCGTGCAGGGGAGCGCGTGGCGCTCGTCGGTTCGACCGGAGCCGGAAAGACGACGCTCGCGGCGATCGCTGCCGGTTCGATCACTCCGACGTCGGGCCGGGTGTCGATCGGCGGTGTCCCGCTTGCCGACCTCGATGACCTACGACGCCACATCGCGATCGTGAGTCAGGAGGTTCATGTCTTTGCCGGACCTCTGATCGAGGATCTGAGATTGGCGGCTCCCGAATCCTCGGACGAGGACGTTGCCGCGGCACTGCGTACGGTCGGCGCGTACGAGTGGGTGGAGGCTCTCGACGAGGGAATGCTGACCGTCGTCGGCGAAGGCGGGCACGAGATGACAGCGGCGCAGGCGCAGCAGTTGGCTTTGGCGAGACTGGTGTTGGCCGATCCCGCCGTCGCCGTACTGGACGAGGCAACAGCGGAGGCGGGCAGCGCCGGAGCGCGGGAACTGGAAGCGACTGCCGACGCCGCTACGGAGGGCCGCACCACTCTGGTTGTCGCACACCGGCTTACGCAGGCTGCGGGCGCCGACCGAGTGATCGTGCTCGAACACGGACAGATCGTAGAAGAAGGCCCGCACCGCGAACTGGTGTCCGCGGGCGGGCGTTACGCACAACTGTGGGCGGCCTGGGAAGGTCGCGACTGAGGGGTTTGTACTGGGTTTTGTACTGAGGGGGTCTGATCCGGCGATCAGGTGAGGTACCCGCCGCCGTGGGGGAAGAACTCGGCGGCGGTGTACTCGCTGCCGTCGTCGAGTCGGACGCGCTCGATCCGCAGTCCCTTGTTCTTGCCCGACCACGCGTCGGGGCCCGCGACGATCACCATGCCGTCGTCTTCCTGGATGAACACTCGGCCGGGGGTTCCGCCGTAGTGCCCGCGTGAGACGGACGCCTTCAGGATGCGGATGCGCTGGCCCTTGAACTCGGCGAAAGCGTTGGGGTACGGATCGGACTGTGCCCGGACGAAACGCTCGATGACCTCGGCGGGCCAGGACCAGTCGACGTGGCTGTCCTGCGGTGCGCGCTTGTGGAAGAACGTGGCCTGCGATCGGTCCTGCGGCGTCCAGTCGGTACGGCCGGACGCGATCAGATCCAGGGCGTCGAGTGTGATGGGGCCGATCATGTCGATCGTGCGGTGGAACAGATCGGTGACGGTGTCGGTCGGGCCGACCGTCGTCGAACGCTGCAGCACGATGTCGCCCGCATCGAGTTCCTCGTCCATCAGGTGCGCCGTGAGCCCGACTTCTTCTTCGCCGTTGATCAGAGCCCAGATGAGCGGGGAGAATCCCGTGTACTTGGGCAGCAGCGAATCGTGGATGTTGAGGGTGCCGTACTTGGGTGCGTCGAAGACCTCCGCAGGCAACCAGGTACGCCAGTTGTTGGCGACGATGATGTCGGGAGCTGCTTCGGCCAGCGCGGCTTTGAAGGCGTCGTCAGGCTTGTTCGCCACGTGAACGGGTACACCGTTCTCGGCCGCCAGATCTGCAACCGAGTCCGCCCACATCTGTTCGTAGACGTGTTCGCTCTTCGGGTGTGTGATTGCCAGCACGACCTCGTGATCGGAGTCGATCAAGGCCTGCAGGGTACGGTGGCCCCAGGTTTGGTATCCGAGCGTAGCGACTCTCAACGGGGGTCCTCCTGGACGAGCATGGGCTGGGGTTGCGGTCACACGACCGCCCATCAGCTTAGGCTATCCAACCAAAATTGTTGATCACACGTACGAGGAGGAAGGCTGACATGACGGTCGCCACAATCAACGGAATCCCCATCAATTACCAGGTCAAGGGTGATGGAGATCTGGTGGTGCTCATCATGGGGACCGGCAGCCCCGGCCGCGTCTGGGATCTGCACCAGACCCCGGCGCTGGTGGCCGCCGGCTACCGAGTCTGCACCTTCGACAACCGCGGAATCGCACCGTCCGGCGAGAGCCTCGGCGGCATCACGATGCCCGACATGGTCGCAGACACCGCCGGACTGATCGAGCACCTCGGTGGCGGTCCGGCCCATGTCATCGGCACCTCGATGGGCGCCCGGGTGGCGCAGGAACTGACGCTCGCCAGGCCCGATCTGGTTCGCAAAGCAGTGTTCCTCGCCGGCCACGCCCGGATGGATCATTTCCAGCAGGTCCTGACCGAGGGCGAGCGCCAGTTGTTCGACAGTGGCGTCGCTCTGCCGGCCAAGTACCGTGCCGCAGTGACCGCGGTGATGAATCTTTCGCCGGCCACGCTGGCAGACGATCACTCGGCGCGCGACTGGATGGATATCTTCGAGTTCACCGGCGGCGCAACGTCACCGGGTGTTCGCGCACAGCTCGGTATGGACCGCGCCTTCGATCGACGGGGTGCGTACAAGTCGATCATGCGCCCGTGCCTGTCCGTCGCTTTCGCCGACGACCGCATGATCCCGCCCTACCTCTCCCGCGAGGTGGCGGACTGCATCGCGACGGCGTCGTACGAAGAGATTCCCGACGCCGGGCACTACGGCTACCTCGAGCGTCCGGAGGCCGTGAACAAGGTGCTGATCGACTTCCTGGCGAAGTAGTTTTCCGCACGCGAGAAAGGGCCTGACCTGCTAACTGCAGGTCAGGCCCTTCTCATGTTTCAGGCCAGTGCCAGGAACAGCTTCTCGAGTTCGGCCTCGGTCATCGGTTCCTGACCTTCCGCGCTGTCACCGCTCAGGCATTCACGCAGCCCGGAAGCGACGATCTTGAACCCTGCTCGGTCCAGCGCCTTGGACACGGCGGCGAGTTGCGTGACGACGTCCTTGCAGTCGCGGCCGTTCTCGATCATCGAGATGACCCCGGCAAGTTGGCCGTGGGCACGACGCAGTCTGTTCAATACGAGCGCAATGCTCTCTTCGTCGCCGGTCATGGTGGCCCCTTCTCGAGTGTTCGTGCTGCGGTCAAGGGTACCCCTGGGGGCATGTCACTGCTTGATTCAGTGTTTGATCCGACTGCGGTGTCAGATCAGCGAGTCGACGGCCGCGCGCAACTTGACGGCTGCGTCGGCTGCCACGGACTCGAGGCCGGGTTCGCCGGAAACCTGAACCATGAGAGCAGGGTTCATCGCTTCGACGAAGAACGAATTCTCGGTAGTCGTATCTTCGCGGACGACGACGTTGCACGGCAGCAGGAGGCCGATCTGACGATCCACCGAAACTGCCCGATGGGCCAACGGCGGGTTACAGGCACCCAGGATCAGGTACTTTTCCATGTCCTCGTCCAGCTTCGCCTTGAGTGTTGCCTGCATGTCGATCTCGGTCAGGATGCCGAAGCCCTGCTCGGCGAGAGCGCCACGCGTGCGGGTGACGACGTCGTCGAAGGTTCCGGTGACCTTGGTTGCGATCGCTATCGGTTCTGTGGGTGTTGTCATTGCGCACTCCTCGTCGTGGGCTGTCACTGTCGCCGGCTTTGATTTCTCTTGTCCCCATCATACCCCTGGGGGTATCAGTAGGACAGTGATGTCGGGTACACGATCAGCCATGCGAGAAGCTGATGTTCGGCAGGACGCGACGCAGCCATGCCGGCGCCCACCAGGCTGCCCGGCCGGTGAGGCGTAGGAGAACGGGCAGCAGCACCAAGCGGACGAGCACTGCGTCCAGGAGGACAGCTACGCCGAGAATGATGCCCATTTCCTTGGGTGGCAAGGGATCTGCGAGCGCAAAAGTGAAGAAGACCGCAACCATCACCGCTGCTGCCGCCGCAATGACCCGACCCGAATGCGCGAGGCCGTCGATGTGTGCGATCGCGGGGTCGCCTGTGCGTTCGTAGTGCTCCTTGGCACTCGAAAGCAGGAATACGGTGTAGTCCATCGCGATCGCAAAGATCATGGCGAAGAAGAAGACCGGACCCCACCCGTTGAGGAAACCCTGGGGGGTGAAGCCGAGTAGGCCTGCTCCGTGACCGTCCTGGAAGATCAGCTTCGCGATTCCGAATGCGGCCCCAGTGGACAGCAGGCTGACCAGCGTGCCGATCAAGGCGATCAAAGGCGCCTGGAGGGCGATCAGCAGCAACAGGAATCCGAGCGTCAGAATCACGACCACGACGATGGGAAGGTAGTCGTCGAGTGCCTGCTGAAGGTCGAGATTTTCGGCCGGAGCGCCGCCGACGAGCGCCGATTCCGGCAGTTGCGACCGAAGGTCGGCAAGGATGGTTTCCATCGCAGGATCTGACGGGTCGACGGTGGGAACTGCTTGCAGCATAACAAGATCGGACCCGTCGGCAGCTTGTTGCGCTGGGGTGACCATGGCCACGCCGTCAACGCTCATGGCAATACGTGAGGTGTCGGCTGCATCGTCGGCGGACGTGACGATCTGCAACATCCCCGGGGCGCCGTCCCCGAATTGCTGCTGCACCAGTTCATAGCCCTGGCGAACCGGGGCGTCCTCGGGAACCACGGCGATGGAGGGCATTGCCACCTTCAGTCCGAAGACCGGAACAACGAGTGCGATCAGGATGAGTAAGGCGCCGAAGCCGAATGGCCACGGGTGCTTGTGCAGCAATGATGCCCAACCTGCGAACATCGGGGAGCGGTGCTGCTGGCGCTTTGCATACGGTAGAGAACCGCCGTTGACCTTCGCGCCGATCCTGCCGAGCACGGCAGGCAACAGGGTGAGTGTTGCGGCGAGAACGAAGATCACAGCGAGCATGATTCCGACAGCCATCGTGCGTACGGCCGGGGCTGGAACGATGAGAACCGCAGACAAACTGACCAGAACTGTGAGGCCGGAAAGGACCACAGCCTTGCCGGCGGTGTCCATGGTTTGAGCCACGGCGGCCCTTGGATCCGGATCGGCTCGCAATGCATCCCGGAACCTGGCGACGAGGAAGAGTGCGTAGTCGATGCCCAGCGCGAGAGCGAACATCATCGCGAAGTTCATGGCCCACACGGAAATCGGCGTGATCTCGTTGAGGATTACAAGCCCGCCCGCCGAAGCGACCAGGCCCGCAAGCGTCAGCAGTAGTGGTAGACCCGCGGCAACCAGGGAGCCGAAGGCCAACACCATGATCGCGAGAGTGACGGGCCACGACATCATTTCGGCTTTGATCATGGCTTCGTGATTGGCCTTGTTGAAATCGCTCCACAACGCCGACGCACCCGTCGGGTACACCTCGATCGTGTCGGTGGACAAGCCCGTGAGCTTCTTGCCGAGTTCGTCTACCGCGCTGACCATCTCGTCGGTACTCGCGTTGGCGCCCGCGACCATGATGCCGGTATGTCCGTCCGGGCTGATGGTCATACCGGGCTGCGGGGCGATCACTTCGCCGAAGCGAGGGTCCGCGGAAAAGATTTCCGTTGCCGCGGCCAGGGTTTGCTGCATCGACGGATCCGTGATGGGTAGAGAATCCGAGTGAACGACCACCTGTACTGCGGCGGAGGAATTTCCACCGAAATGCTGCTCGGCCAACTCGCGAACTTGCACGGATTCGGATCCGTTTGCCTGCCAACCCGCGCCGGCCAGAGAGGTGAAGACGCTGGGTGCTGCGGCGCCGAGTGCGATCAACGCGATCAACCAGACGCCGACGACGAGGCGGGTGTGAGTCGCCATCGATCGACCGAGACGCGCAAGTATGCCGTCGGCTCGGGTGGGTGGGTCCGCGGTGACTGTTCTGGTCGCTGACATCTTCACTCCTGATACGGGTGGGGGTATTCCTGTCCGTCACCTGTATACCCCCAGGGGTATCGATCTGTCACATTCGAGGGTTCTCTATGCTGCTGGGGGCACCGTCCGATCTGAAACGGTGAAACGGATATGGGAGAGCAATCATGGACGCACGCGACTGGGACGAGCGATACCGAGCGGTGACGGAGCCATGGGGAGTCGACCCGGCGGGAACCGTCGCAACAAGAATTTCCGATCTGAGACCAGGCACCGCGATCGATCTGGCCTGCGGCGACGGCCGTCACGCGCGGTGGATGGCTGGGCAAGGTTGGTCGGTGACTGCGGTCGACTACTCGTCGGTGGCGATCGATCTGGCACGGGCGAGTGACGGGGACAAGGCTGTCGACTGGCAGGTCGGCGACGCGACCGAGTGGCAGCCGGAAGGGCTGGTCGACCTGGTGTTGGTCAGCTTTCTTCACCTCAAGGTCGACCATCTGGCCGCAACCTTGAAGCGCGTCGGGGAGTGGCTGACGCCCGGCGGACGGGTCCTCTATTTGGGGCATTCCATCGAGAACTTCCATCGTGGTGTGGGCGGTCCACCCGAACCGACCATTCTGCCCGGTATTTCCGATCTCGCTCGCGCTGCGGAGGGATCGAGGGTCTATGCCCTCGAACATGTCGTTCGGCCGCAGGACGGTAAGACGGCAATTGACGTTTTGCTCGAATTCGGTCCGTGGGAACAGGTCTGACCAGGGCGGGAGCGCACCTTCACGTTCCTGGGTAGCCTACCCTAAACTTGCGAGGGTGTTCGTCGTTCGATGAGCATGAACGACGATGATCGGATTCTTGATGTCTGACCACTCTCAGGTAGCTCACCCGGCGGTATCGGGCGGTGCCGATCTGGACGCAGCGCTCCCGGCGACGGCCGCTCAGCGTGAGGTGTGGGTTGCTCAGAACGTCGATCCGAGCAGTCCGGTCTACAACATCGGACTTGTCGTCGAGGTCGACGGCACGATCGACATCGAGCGCGCGGCAGCGGCGATCGAGGCCAGCGTCGGACGCGTCGAAGCGCTGTTCGTGCACTTCGAGGTCGATGCCGACAACCAGCTGATCCAGGTGCCGATTCCGGATGCGCGCTGGGACGTGGAAATTCTCGACCTTCGGGCCGAGGCGGATCCCGATTCGACTGCGCAGTCGTGGATGGACACCGACATGGCTCGGGTCTTCGGTCCGGACGATCTGCTGTTCCGCCAGGTGCTTCTGCTGACCGCTGACGACCGAGTCATCTGGTATCAGCGCTATCACCACAGCGTGATCGACGGGTACGGCATCTCGCTCATCGTCGCCGACGTCGCCGAGCGATACGACGATCCGAATCTCGGGACTGCCGCGCCGCAGTGGTCACTCGACGCCGTGGTTGCAGCCGATCTGGATTACCGGAACTCTCCGCGATTCCAGACCGACCGTCAGTACTGGGCCGAGCGCGTTGAATCCGGACCGGAAGCGACGCGGATTCTGCATGGGCAGGTGGATGATTCGCTGCCGCCGATCTCAGCGATGCTCACGCTCGACGCTGATCGCGCGGCACAGCTCTATCGCTATGCGGCCGACGCCGGGATTCGACGAACTCGTCTCCCCATGGCTGCGCTGATCGCGTACATCGCACGAACCACGGGACAGCACGACGTTGTCGTCTCGGTACCGATGGCCGCTCGGGTGGGGCGCGACATGCGTCGCACTCCTTCGATGGCGTCGACGATTTTGCCGCTGAGTATTCGGGTAGAACGCTCGGAAAGCATCGGCCAGTTGGCAACTCGTCTCGACACCGCCCTGGTCTCGATTCTCAAGCACGGGCGGTACCGAGGTGAGGATCTTGCTCGCGACATTCGGGCGATCGATCCCGACCGTCAGGTCTTCGGCCCCGGCATCAACTCGATGATGTTCGAACACACACTCACCTTCGGCGGATGCCCGGTGCGCGTGCGTAATTCGGTAACCGGTCGAGTCAGTGACCTGGATCTGAGTGTGCGCGGTGGTCAGGACGGGGAGCCGATCGAGATCGACGTCCGCGCCCCGGCCGGATTCGACAGGGAGTTGGCCGATCACACCGCGAGAATCGAACAGTTCCTCGATCGATTCGTAGCCGAGCCGCAGCTTCCGATCTCGGCACTCGACCCCATGTCGCTCGCGGAGCGTGAACTCGTGCTCCACGGGTGGAACGACACCGCAGAACCGCAACCCGTGACGACGGTGCCGGATTTGTTGCGCAGCAGCTTCTCTGCCGATCGGGGCGCCGTCGCCGTGGTCGACGGCGATATCCGGCTGACCTACGGCGAGCTCGAAAGTCGGGTATCGCAGCTCGCCGCGCATTTGATCTCGCGCGGTGTCGCACCCGAAACCGTTGTGGCGATCGGCCTTCCGAGATCCGCCGAGATGGTGGTGGGGTTGTTGGCCGTCATGTGTGCCGGTGGTGCCTTCGTGCCGCTGGATCCGTCATGGCCTGCCGAACGCCGCGAATCGGTACTTGCCGACGCGGGCGCCACACTGGTGCTCACCTCGGACGGTGTAGACGACTCCGTTCCGGTCGATCTCTCCGCGTGGGCGTACGAGGACGGGCCCTCGGACCTGTCCGAGACAATGACCTCCGACATTCGTAGTCACGGTGCCCAACTCGCATACGTCATCTTCACGTCCGGTTCGACCGGACGTCCGAAGGGCGCCATGATCCGCCACGAGGCAATCTGCGCAAGGTTGCTGTGGCAGCGGGAGCGGATTCTCGGGTTCGGGTCCGGCGATGCCTCACTGTTCAAAGCCCCACTCTCGTTCGACATCTCGATCAACGAGATCCTGCTCCCACTCGTCTCCGGCGGTCGATTGGTGATCGCGAAGCCCGAGGGGGAACGCGACCCGCAATACCTGCTCGACCTGATCGCCGGAGAATCGGTCACTTTCGTCTACCTGGTCTCGTCGATGCTCGACATCCTTCTGGATCTGGCGAACGGGACCGATCAGCTCGATTCGTTGAAGCACGTGTGGTGCGGCGGTGAGGTTCTCACGCCTGAACTCTTCGACCGGTTCCGTGCCCAACTGTCCACGACGCTGTATCACGGCTACGGCCCGGCCGAAGCGACCATCGGTGTCTCCCATGTGATCTACCGCGAGGACGCGGAACGAATCGCCACATCCATCGGTCGCCCGAACCCCAACACTCGTCTGTACGTGTTGGACGGCGACCTGCAGCCGGTTCCGATCGGCACCGGCGGCGAACTCTACGCCGCGGGCTTCCTGCTGGGACGCGGATACGTGGGTGCTTCGGCACTGACCGCATCTCGTTTTGTCGCGGATCCCTTCGTCTCAGGTGATCTGGCCGGATCCCGCATGTATCGCACCGGTGACTTGGCCAGATGGACCGCCGACGGCACCCTCGACTTCCTCGGACGCACGGACAATCAGGTGAAGATCCGCGGCATGCGCCTGGAACTCGAGGATGTCGAAGCCGCCGTGATTTCGCACCCCGCAGTGCGTCACGTGGCAGTTCTGGTGCGCCAAGCACCAACAGGTGCAAAGTATCTCGCCGCCTACGTGAGCGCAGCGTCGGGGACGAACCTCGCGATCGACTCACGTGAGCTTCGCGAGTGGGCTGCGAGCAAGCTGCCCGACTACATGGTCCCGACCACCGTCACCGTCCTCGACAAGTTTCCGCTCACGGCAAACGGCAAACTCGACCGTCGCGCGCTACCCGAGCCCGATCTCGCCGAACTGAGTGCACATGTCGCTGCGAGAAACGAAGTCGAACAACAGTTCTGCACGTTGATCGCGTCGGCAGTCGGCCTCGATTCGGTCGGCGTTACCGACGACTTCTTTGCACTGGGCGGCGACAGCATCGTCGCGATCTCACTCGTGACCGCGGCTCGTGCTGCCGGTTTGTCGATCAGTCCTCGCGAGGTGTTCCAACTGCGCACCGCCGAGGCTATGGCGCGTGCCCAGTCCTCCCGAGTGGCTGAGATCGTCGACCACGCGGACCAACCGATCGGCCACGTAGCCACGACGCCGATTGCCGCCAGGGTTCTCGGAGTGTCGGACGCAGTACGAACCTTCCACCAGCGAGCGCTGATTCAGACGCCGTCAGCCTTGACGTCCGAGCATGTCCAGGCGGCGCTCGACGCCCTGGTGGCGCGCCACGATGCACTTCGTGCGACGTTGACGCCCGAAGGAAGACTGCTCGTCCCGGAGACAAACGAAGTGGCTGTGGTCTTCGAGACCCGTGCAACACCGGCACCGCTCGAAGAATGCGGACCGTTGATCGTCGCCGAGACCGAGCGAGCTGTCGGCCGTCTGAATCCAGCCGACTGCACGATGGTCAGCGCTGTTCTGTTCCGCCCTGTGACCGGTCCCGGACGGCTGTTGCTGGTCATCCACCACGCGGTGGTCGACGGCGTCTCGTGGCGCATCATCCTCGAGGACCTCGCGCGCGCCGGCATCGCAGCGATGAATGGCGACGAACCCGCACTCGCTCCGGTCGGCACGTCGGTGCGAAGGTACGCCGAACTCGTCTCGGAGGCGGTCGGAGCCGGGCGACTGGACTCGGAAATCGAGTTCTGGGACTCGGTGACGTCCGCACAACGGGCATCTCTCGGCCGTCGGGCACTCGACCCGGCAGTTGACCTCGCGCGCACCGCTGCGGCGCGGTCGATCACCCTACCTCCAGAACTTGCAGATCAGCTGTTGGGCAGTGTCCCACGGGCGTTCGGAGCCGATGTGAGCGAAGTGCTGGTCACCGCACTTGCCGTGGCGCTGACCCGTTGGAGCGGTGCCGGATCGGTGACGATCGATCTGGAGGGGCACGGACGCGACGAGGACATCGTTCGCGGTGACGGCGATGCGCACGTCGACCTGACTCGTACCGTCGGATGGTTCACCACAGTGTTCCCGGTGGCGCTCGAGATCGGCACAGCCGCTCCGGATCTCGACGCGAGCGGCGAGTTGGCGGGGGTTCTCAAGAGCGTCAAGGAGCAACTTCGACGGGTCCCGAACGCCGGCTTCGGGTACGGAGCATTGCGATACCTCGGCGGCTCGGATCAGTTGCGTAGTTTCGCAGCGCCGGAGGTGGTGCTCAACTATCTGGGACGCACTGCCGCAGCGGAGGGGGACTGGTTCCCGGTGTCGATGGACGGTGCTGCCGATCCGTCCATGCCGATGGGTCACGCGTTGTCTGTCGACGTCGTAGCCGAGGACGCCGCCGGTGGACCACGCCTGCGAGCCACCCTGACCTGGGCGTCGAACATCTTCCTGCGTAGCGACATCGACAGGTTTGCGCGGCTGTGGCTGGACTCGCTCGAGGCCGTGTCCGGGCTCGCAGCCTTCGGCGGAGCCACACCCTCGGACTACCCTCTGGTGGCGCTCGCTCAGGCAGACGTGGACGGGTTGCCGAAGGCTGAAGAGATTCTCCCACTCACTCCGCTGCAGGAAGGGATCTACTTCCATTCGGCGTTTGCCGATCCGGGGGCGGATCAGTATGTCGTGCAACAGGTTGTGGAACTGACCGGAGCCGTGGACAGTGCGGCGTTGCACCGCGCGCTGCAATCCGTCGTCGATCGGCATGAGGCGCTGCGCACCGGATTCTCGGTCCTGGGTGACGGCCGGGTCGTGCAGGTGGTGCACCCGAGCGCTGTCGTGGAGATGGCGGTAGTCGAGGTGGCCGGCGCCGATGTCGATGAACTGCTTTCCGCCGACCGCGCGCGCGGGTTCGACCTGGCGCAACCGTCGCTCGTCCGTTACACGCTTGTCCGTGCCTCTTCGGAGAAGTACCTTCTGCTGCAGTCGATTCATCATGCGGTCGCAGACGGATGGTCGGTTCCGGTGATGCTGCGAGAGTTGATGGCGTCGTACAGCGTTGGCGACTCCGGCGTGGTGCTCCCGACTCCGGCGCCGTACCGCAGCTATCTCGAATGGTTGGCCCGCCACGATCACGAGGCCTCGGCAGCGGTGTGGAGGGAAGCGCTGAACTCTCCCGGGCCCGCGGTCGAACTTCCCGCGCCGAGCGCGGGCAGCAGCGGAGTCTGTGCCACCCGAGTCGAGCTGTCCGACAATGATACTCGCGCACTGGCGATCAACGGACGCTCCCATGGCCTGACGCTGAGCACGCTCGTGCACGGCGCCTGGGGGCTGGTGCTCGGCCGAATGACCGGCCGAACAGACGTGCTGTTCGGATCGACCGTATCGGGACGCGGTGGAGACCTGCCCGGCATCGAGTCCATGGTGGGCTTGTTCATCAACACCGTGCCGGCTCGGTTGCGGTTCGATCCGGCAGAGACAGCCGCGCAAGCACTTTCTCGTTGGCAGAGGGAACAATCGGAACTACTCGACCATCAGTACCTGGGGCTACCGGAACTGCGGCGGACCGGCGGACTGGAGCAGAACTTCGAATCACTGGTCGTGTTCGAGAACTATCCACTCGGTGACACGGCAATCGCTGATCCGACGAACTCGGTGCGACTGACGGGAATTCGATTCGACGAGCGACCGGCCTACCCGTTGACCCTGATCGTCGTCCCCGGCGATCGATTGGCGTTGGAGCTCAAGTACGACGCTGCTCAGGTGGACGGCGACGCCGCTGCGTCGCTGGCCGAAACTCTCGCAGTCGTACTCACCGAGCTCTCGCGCGATCTCGATCAGGTCATCGGCCGGATCGCGCTGGCACCCGCACAGCCGGGGAGCGTCGGCACGGCCTTGGATCGGCCGCGCGCAACGCTGACCGAGCTGCTGAAGGATCAAGCCGGGCGTACGCCCGAAGCCACCGCAGTGATCTTCCGTGAAGAGTCGTTGACCTACGCCGAACTTCACTCTCGCGCTGATCGTTTTGCGCATCTGCTGCGCGAACGTGGCGTCGGACGCGAATCGTTGGTAGCGGTTGCCTTGCCTCGCTCTCCTGATCTGATGGTCGCGATTCTCGGCATCGGAAAGGCCGGGGGAGCATACGTTCCCCTCGACACCGGCTACCCGGCGGAGCGGCTGACGTACATGCTGGGTGACGCCGATCCTGTGTGCGTCGTGGTGTCGGAAGACTCTTCACTCGATTCGGGTTCGGTTCCGCGGGTGACGGTATCGGAGTCGGCGCAGTTCCCCGCCGATCCGCTGAGTGTCCCAGGATCGCCCGCGGATGCCGCGTACATGATCTACACTTCGGGTTCGACCGGTCGCCCCAAAGGCGTTGTGGTCAACCACGAGGGTGTGGTCAACCGATTGCTCTGGGCACAGCAGATACGTCCGATGGACGTCTCCGACCGGATGCTGCAGAAGACCCCGTCGAGCTTCGACGTCTCCGTTCCCGAATTCTTCTGGCCGTTCCTGGTGGGGGCAACTCTCGTGATGGCCGAGCCGGACGGGCACAAGGACCCTGGCTATCTGGCCGACGTCATCGTCGAACATTCCGTGACCCGAGTGCATTTTGTTCCGTCGATGCTCGACGTGTTTCTCGCGGAGCCGAAAGCAGCACTGTGCTCTTCGCTCGAGATCGTCAACTGCAGCGGTGAGGCACTGCCCGTTCACGTTGCACGCAAGGTCTCCGAGATCCTGCCGAATACTCTGGTGGACAACCTCTACGGCCCCACCGAGGCCGCCGTCGACGTCAGTTGGCAGCCGTCGGTGCAGGAAACTCCGGCAGACGCCGTCAGCGTCCCGATCGGCGCACCTGCCGCCAACACCGGCCTGTTGGTTCTCGATCCCTACCTGCAGAACGTCCCGGCCGGTGCCACCGGTGAGCTCTATCTGGCAGGGCCACAACTGGCGCGTGGTTACCACGGACGTGGGGGATTGACCTCCGAACGATTCGTGGCGAATCCGTACAGCGACGGCGGCTCGCGGATGTACCGGACCGGTGACATCGTGCGGTGGAATGCCGACGGCGTTCTCGAGTACCTCGGCCGTGCCGACGAGCAGGTGAAGGTTCGTGGATTCCGAATCGAACTCGGCGAAATCGAAGCGCAATTGGCGCTGTGCCCCGGAGTCACGGCAAGTGCCGTGATCGTCCGAACCGACGGTCCGAGCAACCGCGCACAGGTGGTCGCCTACCTGGTCGGAGATGCTGATGATGTTGCGGTTCGAGCTCAGTTGTTGTCAGTGCTACCGGAGTTCATGGTGCCAAGTGCCTTCGTGCGGCTCGAGTCGCTGCCGCTGAGCCCGAGTGGCAAGCTCGACCGAAAAGCACTACCTGCACCGGATTTTGCGGCACAGGTGGGCGACTTGACGGGAGTGGTTTCCTCGGGCGTTGCAGACCTCCTCGCCGGGCATTTCGCGACGGTTCTCGGACTGCCCCGTGTCGGGGTGCGCGACGATTTCTTCACTCTCGGCGGCGACAGTATCCTGGCGATCCGACTGGTCAACCTGGCTCGTCGTGATTCGGTAGTGCTGACCCCGCGTCAGATCTTCGAATTGCGCACTCCCGCTGCGATCGCTGCAGCGGTGGGTGATGTCGCCACCTCGGATGCCACCGTCACGGCCGACATCGGCGTGGGTGAGCTGGTTCCGCTGCCGGTGGTTCACCGCTTGTCCGAATGGACGGGTGGTACCGACCGCTTCAACCAGGCAGTTCTGATCCACTCTCCGGCAACATCTCTCGGTTCGATCACCAGTGCATTGCAGGCCGTGCTCGATCACCACGACGGACTTCGCCAAACCTTGATCCGACATGACCGCGGGATGTGGTCGGCGCGGATCGAGGAACCCGGTAGTGTCCGGGCAGCGAACCTGGTCGAACGCGTTGATGCTCGGGGACTGGATGACTCCGAGTTGCGAAGACTCGTCACTGAGCACTCTGAAACTGCGACCAGTCGATTGGATCCGTCTGCAGGGCGGATGGTCTCGGTGGTCTGGTTCGATTGCGGCGCTGAGAGTCTGGGCCGACTCGCGATAGTCGCGCACCACCTGGTCGTGGACGGGGTTTCCTGGGGAACCGTGCTCGAGGATCTCGCGATGGCCTGGGTGGCAGTCGAAGCCGGAGAGCCCGCCGCACTGGATGCCGTCGGAACTTCGCTGCGTACCTTCTCCCGTACGGTGGCCGAACACGCATACAGTGCTCATCGATTCGCCGAACTCGATCACTGGCTGACCGTGACCGCTCCGGGCGCGCAGTTGATCCCCGACGCCGCGGGCGATGCCGTCGTATCCGGAGGCTCGAGGCGCACGGTCACGGTGGACGGAGCAATCTCCGAGGCAGCACTTGGATCGGTTGCGGCAATGGTGGGTGCCGAGGGAACGGATGTTCTGTTGGCAGCGCTGACGATGTCCGTCGATCGCTGGCGCCGCTCCACCGGCCGCAGTGAGCACGAATTGCTGGTCGATCTCGAACGGCACGGCCGCGAGGAGTTGGTGGCGGGCATCGATCTGTCACGAACAGTCGGCTGGTTCACCACGATTGCCCCGATGCGACTGCACGGCGGAATCGACCCGGTGGACACGCTACGCGAGGTGAAGGAGAGCCTGCGGGCGGCTCCGGACGGCGGTATCGGCTACGGGATGCTGCGATACGTGAATGCCCGCACGGCATCGACATTGGCGGGGCGCTCCGAATCTCAGATCCTGTTCAACTATCTCGGACGTACGACGACAGCAGGATCGACAGCATGGTCCTTGGCAGCGGAATCCGAAGCCTTGTCCACCGATCCCGACGCAGACATGGGAGGCCCGTACCGACTGATCGTGAATGTCGTCAGCGTGGATTCGGGGCTCCGCGCCGAGTTTGCCTGGGCAAGTGAAGATTTGTCCGAGGAGGACGCGCAGTCACTCTCCGACGGCTGGGTTTCGGCCCTCGGCGATCTGGCGGCTGCGGCCGCGCGTCACGCCGGGCCTCCCATTCTGACCCCGTCCGATGTGACGTTGCTCGACCTGAGTCAGACCGAGATCGACGCGATAGCCGATGCGAGTCCGGCAGGTGTCAGCAGCATCCTCCCACTCTCACCGTTGCAGGAAGGCCTGTACTTCCAAGCCGGCTACGCGGGCAGCAGCGACAGCAGCAGTGGTGGGGACATCTACACGGCACAGTTCTCGATGGACTTCGGGCACACCCTCGATGTCGACAGGTTGGCTGCGGCCGCCCGGACACTTCAACGACGAAATCCCACGTTGCGAGCGGGTTTCGTGAGCGAAGGGCTGAACGAGCCGGTGCAGTTCTTCAGCGCTGGACTCGATGTTCCGGTCGTCGTCCACGATCTCCGTGAACTCGACGACTCGGTTGCTCGTGAGCGTGCCGAGGCCGTCGCCGCCCAAGACCGAGTGACGCCATTCGACCTGACCGCGCCGCCGCTGTGGCGTATGAGTGTGCTGCATCTGCCCGGCGGCCAGGATCGTCTGGTGATCAACAGGCAGTTCCTGCTGTGGGACGGCTGGTCCAACGGCCTTGTCGTCAGTCAGCTTCTGGCGCTTTACGATACCGGCGGCGACGACAGCGCATTCGGCGAACCCGAGGGGTCGTTCGAGACATACCTCGCCTGGTTGGCCGATCGCGACGGTGCAGCCGCCGACGAGGGGTGGCGCGGAGCGCTCGCAGGACTCGAGGAGCCGACGCTTGTTGCCGAGCCGATGCCCGGCGTCGAAGTTCAGCTTCCGGATCGCCGCGATGCGGTTCTGTCGGAAACGCTTTCGCGTGCGTTGCGTGAGCGCGCTGCCGCGTCCGGCGTCACGTTCAACACGGTACTGAATGCAGCGCTGGCCCTCGTGCTGGCGTCGGCCACCGGTCGACAGGACGTCGTCTTCGGCTCCACGGTTGCCGGACGGCCACCGGAGGTACCGGGAATCGACACCGTGGTGGGAATGTTCCTCAACACCGTTCCCGTTCGGCTGCAACTGGATCCGAACGAGAGCGTCGAGGAACTTCTTCGTCGGACACAGGCGGATCGACTTTCGCTGATGCCTTTCGACTACCTCGGTTTGGCATCGATCCAGCGTGTTTCCGAGCATCGTCAACTCTTCGACGTGCTGATGGTCTTGCAGAACTTCGTGGACGAGAGGCAAGTCCACGCGCTCAACGCCGCTCACGACGTGAGTGGAAGCGACAGTATCGATCACACGCACTATCCGCTGACCGTCGTGGTCACACCGGGTGCCACCGTCAACGTCAAGTTCGAGTTCCATCCGCATCTGGTGACCGCGCGCCGGGCCGAGGACCTACTGCGTCACTTCGTCGACCTGCTGCAGAGTTGGTCGCAGGACATGGCGGGATCGGTTGTTGCGTCTCCGGTTCCCGCAGTAGCGCAGCAGACGCAGATCCGGGAGTTGCCGGAGCGCACCATTGCCGACCTGTTCGAAGAAGTCGCGTCGGCGCAACCGAACGACACGGCACTCGTGTTCGGGAAGCGCCGGATGACCTACGCCGATCTCGACGGCGAGATCAACCGGATGGCGCGGTTGCTGATCAATTGCGGCGCCGGCCCGGAAAAGATTGTCGCTCTTGGCCTACCACGTTCGGTGGACATGGTCGTCGCGCTCTTCGCGGTATTGCGCACGGGTGCTGCCTACCTACCCCTCGAACTCGACCATCCGGCCGAACGGTTGGCCGTGATGATCGACGACGCGGATCCTGTCGTGTTGCTGACAACCGTTTCGGCCTCAGGGAGGTTCGAAGGTGCCGACGTCCGCACTATCGTGATCGACGAACCCGATACAGCAGCAAGGAGACTGACGATCTCGGCGCGGGCGCTCTCCGCGTCGGAACTCGGAGCATTCGCCCCGGGGGCACCGCATCGACTCGACCACCCCGCGTACGTCATCTACACCTCCGGTTCGACCGGCAAGCCCAAGGGCGTGGTCACCGGTTACCGCGGCTTGACGAACATGCAGTTCAACCACCGCGAGGCGATTTTCGAACCCGTGATCGCCGCGGCGGGCCGGCGCCTGCGGATCGCGCACACCGTGTCCTTCGCCTTCGACATGTCGTGGGAGGAACTTCTGTGGCTCGTGGAAGGCCACGAGGTGCACATTTGCGACGAAGATCTGCGTCGTGATGCCGAGGCACTCGTTGCATACTGCGACGCACTGGACATCGACGTCGTCAACGTGACACCGACCTACGCGACGCACCTGATCGACAGCGGGCTTCTCGACGACGGTGTGGGACACCACCGCCCGCCGTTGGTCCTGCTCGGCGGTGAAGCCGTTCCGGATTCGGTGTGGAACAGGCTGCGCGACACCGAGGGAACCGTGGGCTACAACCTCTACGGTCCGACGGAATACACGATCAACACGCTCGGTGGCGGAACGTCCGACAGTGACACCCCGACCGTCGGCAAACCGATCTGGAACACCGCCGCGCATATTCTCGACGGCTGGCTGCGTCCGGTCCCCGATGGAGTTGCCGGCGAACTGTACATTGCCGGAGCCGGTTTGGCTCGCGGCTACCTCGGACGCTTCGCGCTCACGTCCGAGCGCTTCGTCGCAGATCCGGCTGGGACCGGAGAACGTATGTACCGCACCGGGGATCTCGTGCGGCGACGCGGTGACGGCAACCTGGACTTCCTCGGCCGCACCGACGATCAGGTGAAGATCAGAGGTCACCGCATCGAGCCGAGCGAAATCGTCTCCGTTCTCGAATCCGACGAACATGTGCGGCAAGCGGCAGTGGTGGTCGACGTCGGGGCAGGTGGAGTCAAGAGGCTCGTCGGCTACGTGACGCCCGTGCGACTCGGCGCCGGGCACGACTACCGCGCGCAGGCGCGAGTTCTCCTGCCCGACTACATGGTTCCGGCCGTGGTGATCGAGGTGGAGACGCTACCGATGACCGTCAACGGCAAGCTCGACGTCAAGGCACTGCCCACCGCTGATTCGGTGCTGGGGGAGCGGAGTGGGGAGTCGATCGCACCGCGTAACCACACGGAAGAGGTCCTCTGCGACCTCTTCTCCGACGTACTCGATGTGGGCGATATCGGGGTCGACGACAACTTCTTCGACCTCGGTGGGCACTCGCTTCTGGCCACCAAGCTGATCAGTCGAGCTCGGATCGCCATTCCGAACAGTCTGACCATGCGTGATCTCTTCGAAGCGCCGACGGTGGCGGAACTTGCGGAACGTATTGTGGCCGAGCAGGGAGCGACGCGACCGGTACTGGTAGCGAAGCCGCGGCCGGACCACCTTCCTCTTTCTGCCGCTCAACAGCGATTGTGGCTGATCGGACAGATGGAGGAGAACTCCGCGGCCTACAATTTCCCGATCGTGCTCCGTTTGGACGGCGCACTGGACGCGGACGTCTTCGCCGCGGCGCTCGGCGACGTCGTGGAACGACACGAATCCCTGCGTACGGTGTTCCGGTTGGTGGACGGATCGCCGGAGCAGATAATTCTCGAATCGGCGACGATTCCGGTCGAGACAGTTCATCGAGACGAATCCGGTGTCGCCGGTGAAATTGCCGTGGCAGTGGGTCGTCCGTTCGACCTGTCTGACGAGATTCCGATCCGCGCACGTCTGATCCGGGTGGACGGTGCCGAGGTGGACGGTGCCGTAGTGGTCGTGATCGTCCTGCATCACATCACTACGGACGAATGGTCCGATCGGCCATTCCTGCGCGATCTGATGTCGGCCTACTCCTCTCGGATCCAGGGCGAAGATCCAATTTTCGAACCGCTACCGGTTCAGTACGCGGATTACACCCTGTGGCAACGGGAATTACTCGGCAGCGCCGACGATCCGTCGAGCATCCTGAGCACGCAGTTGGACTTCTGGGCGAAGAGTTTGGACGGAGCCCCCGAAGAACTGCTGCTTCCCACCGACCGGAGCCGACCGGCCAGACCGAGTTTCTCCGGTGGCGCAGTGGTGACACGGTTGGGTGTGGACACAACTGCCGCACTGCGAGATCTGGCGCGCGAGAGCCGGAGTTCGATGTTCATGGTCCTGCACGCGGCGTCGGCGGCGTTGCTGACTGCGCTCGGAGCGGGTGAGGACCTTCCCCTCGGCGCTCCCGTCGCCGGACGTAGTGAGCAGGGACTCGACGAACTGGTCGGCTTCTTCGTCAATACGATTGTGCTGCGCACGGATACGTCGGGCAACCCGACGTTCCGGGAGTTGGTGGATCGCGTTCGCGAGGGAGATCTCGAGGCCTTCGCCAACGCTGACGTTCCCTTCGAAACGGTGGTGGAGCGCCTCAATCCGTCGCGTACTTTGGCACGTAATCCGCTGTTCCAGGTCATGGTCGGCTATCACAGCCGGGAGGAGATGGGAGGGGATCCGTTCGAACTCGAGGAGTACACAGCCAAGTTCGATCTGGTGTTCAACTTCACCGAGTACCTCGGCGACGAAGGCTGCATCGACGTCCGACTCGAATACGGCAGCGACCTCTTCGATCGCGAAACAGCACAGCGGATTTCGAACCGATTGGAATCGGTGATCGCGGCAGTCGTGGAATCGGCCGACATCGAGATCGGCGACATCGACATCTTCTTGCCAGGCGAACTCGAGCAAGTTGTCACCTCGTTCAACGACACCGCCGTCGACGTGCCGGAAGAGACGTTCTACGACGCTTTCGCGCGTGGAGTCGTTGCTACGCCCGAGGCGATTGCGGTGCGCGACGAGGCGGGGCAGGCCACGTACCGCGAACTCTCCGAGCAGTGTGATCGGATCGCCGGCGTGCTGTATCGCCGCGGAGTGTCGGTCGAAGACGTGGTGGGGCTTGCCGTCCCGCGCTCGGTGGAAATGGTCGCGTCGGTCCTCGCCGTGCTCAAGCTGGGGGCCGCGTATCTACCCCTGGATTTGAGTCACCCGAGCGAGCGAATCACATACATGCTCACCGATTCCCGCGCCTCGGTACTTCTGTCCACTGCGGAGGAAAGCTCGCGGATCGAGGATGTGGTCGGCGTCGAGCGAATCCTCCTGGACGATCCGCTGATCCGTGCGGAACTGGACGAGGCAGTGATCGTCGAAACTCCCCGGCCACCAGTTGGCGTCAGCCACGCTGCCTATGTCATCTACACCTCGGGATCGACCGGCAAGCCGAAGGGAGCCGTCCTCTCCCATGACGGTATTCCGAGTCTTGTTGCCACAGCCGAGGTTCGGATGCGACTGGTACCGGGTTCAGTGGTGATGCAGTTCGCTTCGGTCGGCTTCGACGTCGCGGTATTCGAGCTGGCGATGGCACTGTGCACGAGCAGCACCCTGGTGATCGTGCCGCAGAATGCACGAGTTGCCGGTCCGGCGCTGACCGATTTCATGACGAGCAATCGTGTCACCCACGCGATCATCCCTCCCTCGTTGCTGGCCGCTCTGCCGGCAGGATGTGAAGTGCCGCAGGGCTGCACCGTGTTGGTCGGAACCGAGACGGTGCCACCGGAGCTGATCGGGCGATGGGCGGAGCGGCTGAATTTGCTTGCCGCGTACGGACTCACCGAAGCCACGGTGAACAACACACTGTGGCAGGCAGAACCCGGTTGGAACGGTCCCGTGCCCATCGGAATCCCTGACCCCAACGAACAGGCGTACGTGCTCGACGATCAACTGCGTCCGGTTCCGCCGGGAGTATCCGGCGAGCTGTACATCGCGGGACGCGGCCTGGCGAGAGGCTATCTGGGCCGATTCGATCTGACGGCGCAGAGATTCATCGCCGATCCCTTCACCGCGGGCGATCGCATGTATCGCACCGGGGACCGCGCGCGGTGGCGCACTGACGGGAACATCGACTTCCTCGGCCGCGTCGACGATCAGGTCAAGATCCGCGGTTTCCGAATCGAGTTGGGCGAAATCATCGGAGCTCTCAGTGCCCATCCTTCGGTGAAGCAGGCAACGGTCGTCGCGGATCGGCAGGGCGAAATCACGCGCCTGGTCGGTTACGTGTCACCGGAACCCGGTGTCGTCGTCGACACGACGGCAGTGCGGAACCTCGCGGCACTGTCGTTGCCCGACTACATGGTTCCGACCATGGTTGTCGCCCTTGACGGTCCGCTGCCGTTGACGCCCAACGGAAAGCTCGACCGCAAGTCGTTGCCCACTCCGGACTGGTCGGAGCTGGCGGGTGATGTTGCTCCTCGCACGGCAGTGGAGTCCACGGTTGCGGCTGCATTCGCGGAAATCCTGCAGTTACCGAGCGTCGGAGTCCACGACAGTTTCTTCGAACTCGGCGGCCATTCGATGGCTTCGATGAAACTGGTCGGTCGCATTCGTGAAGCGTTCGGCGTGGACGTCAGTATTCGAGACGTATTCGACGCGCCGAGTGTTGCGGAGTTGGCGGCCGTCGTCGCGCGTTCGGAAGGTGGGCGTCCGATCCTGGCGCCGGCGGTGAAACGTCCCGAGACGATGGGTCTGTCTGCGCCGCAACGTCGTCAATGGGAGTTGTTCCGCGCGTCCGGCGCGCAACCGCAAGCAAGCCACGCTCTGGCGCTGACCCTGAAATCGAAGATCGATCCGGAGATTCTCGGGCACGCCTTGGACGATGTGACTTCGCGGCACGAACCCCTGCGGACCACCTTCGTCGAGGTCGACGGCGTCGTCGTGGCAAGAGAATCGGTGCGTCCGACTGTCGATGTGGTCGATGTCGGCGCCGGCGATGTGGGTCGAGTGGTGTTCGAACTGGCTCAACTTCCGATGGATCTGCGTGAGCAATCACCGTTGCGGGTTCATCTGGTGCTCGGTGAAGACGGCTCTAGGACACTGCTTCTCGTCATGCACTACATCGCCGTCGACGAGTGGTCCGTAGTGCCGCTGCTGGGAGATCTGGTCTCTGCTTATGCAGCCCGGTCGCAGGGAGATCAACCGGTTTGGGACGAGCTTGCATTGACGTACGCCGATTACACCGTGTGGTCGGAGGAGCTGTTGGGAGACCCCCGAGACGTCGACAGCCGAGCGTCGAAGCAACTTGCATATTGGCGGGATGCGCTCGACGGAATACCGACCAGTGTGAATCTTCCGTTGCCGGAAGGTGACTCGGAGCCTCGAGGTGACGTGATCGCCGTCGACATCGACGCGGGTCTGCACGCCGGAATCGACGCGCTGGCTGCGCGCACCGGCACGAGCATGTTCATGGTCCTGCAGGCCGCACTGGCCAGCGTTCTCACGAAGGCCGGCGCGGGTACTGATCTCCCCATCGGTTCATTGGTTGCGGGCAGGTCGGATCCCCGTCTCGAACCGATGATCGGATCGTTCTTCAATGTTGTTCTCCTGCGCACGGATACGTCCGGTAGTCCGACGTTTGCAGAATTGCTGGCTCGCATCCGGGAAAACAATCTGGAAGCGCTGAGCAATCAGGACGTCTCATATGTGTATGTCGAGCAGGCGCTGGGTAATCCGGCGTCCATGAGGCCTCAGGTGATGGTGATCCATCATCAACAGGCCGATTTGGACGGGCTCGGCGACTTCGGTTCTCTCGTACCGATTCCGGTGGGAGTGCCCGATGCGGATGTGACGTTGAGTTTTTACGAGCCGGTGGGCGATGGGCCTGTCTTTGCAACTCTCGGGTTCCGTGCCGACCGCGTCGATGCGGGTGCAGTCCGCGTATGGGCAGGTCAGTTGGTCGACGTGATCGAGGCTGCAGTTGCCGCCGAAGGGGATGACGCGAGCGAGGGGGCGAAACTATGACATACGTCGCATCGCTCCGTGGGGTCGACCGCTATACGGGGGCTCACAGTGTTGATACCCTCACCTCATTAAGGGTAGCCTTTGCTACTTACTTCGGGACATCGATTGGCGGCCGTACCAGGTCGTTCCGTCGGGGATGGACTACCTGTAATGAGTGAATCACCAAGAGACTCCAGCGCCGAACCTGCCATTGTCGACATCGTCGGCGTCGGGTTCGGTCCGGCCAACCTCGCGTTGGCCATTGCTGTCGAAGAACACAATGCAAATTGTGCGGCCGTTGATCGGGTGAACGCGCGGTTCTTCGAAAAGCAGTCTCAGTTCGCGTGGCATCCCGGGATGCTGCTCGACGGTGCCACCATGCAGATCGCGTTTCCGAAGGACCTGGTGACGTTCCGGAATCCACGGAGCGGATACAGCTTCTTCTCGTATCTGTTCGAGCAGGGTCGACTGGTCGACTTCGTCAACCACCAGACCTTCTTCCCCACGCGCCACGAATTCAACGACTACCTGTGCTGGGCAGCTCGACGAGTCGACGCGGACGTGCAGTTCGGTACAACCGTCGACGGGGTCGAGGGCATCAAGAACTCCGACGGCGTTGTCGATCGCTTTGCGGTTCGCACCGCCGACGGTGAAACGGTGATCGCGCGCAACATCGTTGTCGGAGCCGGACTGAAAGAGCGGATCCCGGAGTGGGCGACGCCTTCGTCGCGGTGCTTCCACAATCACCAGTTCCTCTTCCATCTCGAAGCAATGCCGGAGCCCGTACACAACCGGTTCGTCGTTCTCGGCGCCGGCCAGAGTGCCGCGGAGATCGTGGACTACCTGCACGCGAACTACCCGAACGCCGAAGTTCACAGTGTTTTTGCCCGCTACGGCTACAGCCCGGCAGACGACAGCCCGTACGCGAACCGCATCTTCGATCCCGAAGCCGTCGATCAGCTGCACGGTGCAGACGCCGCGGAACGACGCCGACTGCTCGATCTGCACCGCAGTACCAATTACTCGGTCGTCGACATCGAACTGATCAACAAGCTGTATGCCACCGAGTATCAGGAGATGGTTCGTGGGCCGCGGCGACTGTTCATGCGTCGGGCCTCGGAGATCACGAGTGCCGTGGAGACCGAATCCGGCATCGAACTGGCTGTCCGTAGCAATCTCGACGGCTTGACCGACACGCTGGCGTGCGACGCACTCATTCTGGCCACGGGTTTCACCCCGGCACCTCTGGACGATTTGTTGGGTGAACTCGTGCCGGATTCGTCCGTTCCGCGTAACGTCAGTCGGGATTATCGACTGGCTGTAACGGAGGACGTGACAGGCGGTATCTATCTGCAGGGTGGGACAGAACAGACTCACGGATTGACGTCGTCGCTGCTGTCGAACGTGGCAGTGCGGGCGGGGGAGATTCTGGCGTCGGTGCTGAGCCACCAGAACCGAACTGGTGCGCTTGCTAGTCTGGGCGCACAAGACACGTACGTAACGAGTGAGGCGAGATGAGCACTAACCCTTTCGATGACGAAGACGGCCGCTTCTACGTGCTGGTGAACGACGAGGACCAGCACTCGCTGTGGCCCACGTTTTCCGAGGTCCCCGCCGGCTGGCGAGTGGTGTTCGGTGAAGACAGCCGCAAGGCGTGCCTCGAATACGTCGAGGCCAACTGGACCGACATGCGTCCGAAGAGCCTGCGTGAGGCCATGGAAGCCGATCAGGCTGCCGGTGGAAAGCACGCAGTCGAGAGCTGATTCTCTCACCGCTCGGAACCCCCGAGTGAACAGAAAAGAGCTGGGCACCGTCAGGTGCCCAGCTCTTTCTGCTTGAACGACGCCTACTTCTCGGTGACGGGAACTCGACGCCTGCGCTTGCGGACCATCGGGCGACGTAGCGAGTCCACGCGCATCAGAATCCGTGGACGACGCAGCGTGCGCGCTCCCCATTCGCCGAGCGTGACGCCCGCGGCCAGGGCACAGCCGATACCGAACGCCGACAGCAAGGCAGTCAACCCGATCAGTACCTGGTCGTTGAGCAGCGCGTACAGGCCTCGGTACAGCGACAGACCGGGGAGCAGCGGAGTGATGCCTGCGACCGCGACAACCAGCGGAGGCGTCAGTGCGCGGCGAGCCATCAGACCACCGGCAAGACCGACCACGGTTGCGGCGATTGCGGCGGCGATCACGGGACCGACGTCGAGTGTCTGCACGAAGATCGACACACCACTGCCTGCCGCACCGCCCAGGAACGCCGCGGTGAGTGCACGCCGCTCGGCGTAGCAGGCGAGCGCGTAGAACACCGACGCACACGCACCGGAGAGCATGAGGATCGGCAACTGCGTGATGGTGGAGACTTCCACATTGATCGGTGGAAGCGTCGAACCCAACATCCCGGTCATTCGCAACGAGATTGCGACGCCCGCGATGATGCCGCCCGTCATCATCACCACTTCGAAGAATCGCGCGACAGCTGTAATGGGTGCACCCATGATCGCGTCCTGGACCGAGCCCACCAACGACAGCCCGGACAGCAGGACGACCACTCCGGCCGCGATGACCAACGACGGCCGGATACTGATCCCCAGCTGGTCCTGAAATGTATAGAGCGTGGCGGCAGGCGCAGCGGCGATGAGACCACCGACAACCTGCTGGAAGAAGAACGGCAACCCGAACCGGTTCAGTACGCGGTTGACTCGATCGATGACCATCGTCGTCAGAAACGCGACTGTGGCAACGAGGAACCCGCCGCCGAGCAGGACGGAGACCGAAGCCGCCATCGCCGCCCAGGCCATGGTCGCGGTCCACCGGTTGTACGGGTGCGGCGCCGTCGTGATGGCTGTGAGCGCGTCGTGCGCTTGGTCCGGTGTGATCGCCTCACGGCGGATACGACGTGTCAGACGGTCGACGGCCGCCAGCCGCGTGAAGTCCATCGAGCGGTAGTGGACGATGCGCATCGTGCTCGCCGGCGGTCGCGTCGGGCCGCGATAGGCAGAGAGCACAATCGAGTTGTAAGTGACGTCGACGTCACACTGGGCAAGGCCGTACGTGGCGGCGATGAACTGCACCTGCTCAGCGGTGTCCATGGCCGCGGTTCCGGATGCGAGGAGGACTTCGCCCACCCGAACCGCGAGGTCCAGGACCTCTGCGACGACGGCGTCGTCTGTCAGGTCGATCGGTTGAAGCGGTGCGGGAGCCGACGTGACCGTGTCGACGGTGGCTTGCCGGTTTCCCGTCAGGCGTGTGAGTACTTCGGTGAATTTCGCCATCAGGGGGCGGAGTGGGAGTTGCGCATGGGGCCCACGCTATCTAACGTGACCCGCGCGCGGCCACCGTGACGGCTTGGATATGATGGCTCCGCAAAGTCAGTCGCGGCAACGCGTCGGTCTTCGCCTCCTTAGCTCAGTGGTAGAGCACTCGCCTTGTAAGCGAAAGGTCGTCGGTTCAATCCCGACAGGAGGCTCCGAAAGAGGAGGCACTCACCAATGTGGTGGGTGCCTCTGTATTTGCTGAGGTGCCGATAGGCGCCCGGTTCAGTTGGTCTCGGGCTTGTTCGTAGCCTGGCGCGGGTCGATCGCGCCGTCGATGTACTGCTGGGCGATCACTCGCAGTTTGACGTTGCTGCGCTGCGAGTCCTGGATGAGAATGCGGAAGGCTCGGTCGGCGTCGACGTGGTGGGTGCCCATGATGATGCCCTTGGCCTGTTCGATGACGCCTCGCGATTCGAGTGCTCGCTCGAGGTCCATTGCGTGCTTTCTGGCGATGTCGAGGCGCTGCGAGCTGTGCAGCGCGTAGGCCGAGGTCACGGCGAACAGTTGGAGCAATGCCACGTCGGCGCCGGTGAAACCTCGGAGGTCGTGGCTGTAGAGATTGAGGGTTCCGAGCGGGCGTTCCCGGCCAGGCAGTGGCATGGACAAGAAGCTGACGGCGCCGACTGCCTTTGCCGCGCTTGCGAATTGAGGCCACCGGCTGTGGGCTTCGCTGGCATGTGCGCGGACAACGGTTCCCGTGCGTGACGACGTCACACTCGGTCCGTAGTCCAGTCGGAATTGGATCGAGTCGACGGTGCGAACAAGTTGGTGGGTGGCGGCTACGGTTCGGAATGTCGTGTCCGAACCGCCGATGGTAATTCCGGCCATGTCGGCGTCGGCGATGAGATCGACGGCATGCCTGCAGACTTGTTCGAGAAATTGCTCGGCCTGGGCATGTGGATCGAGGTGCGCGTACAGCGATTGCAGGGCGTCCGAGGCGGCGTCCAGGCTGTCCTGCGACGCGGAATTTCGGCCCCCGGTAGGGCCGCGGTGTCCTCTGGCGATGCGCGGCGCCGTCATTGTCTCAACCACCCTTCCCCATCACGTCGCAGGCATGTCCGATTCGTCTCATTGTTGCACCGGACTAACTGTTGTGCACTCTGTTTCGGTGGACAAGTGTCTGATGGGGCGGACGGTTATGTGAAGTGGACTGCGTATGCCCAATCGTGATGTTTGATTCGGCCGTTAGCGGGTAGTGCGCCGATCTTGGAATTATGTTGTCCTGCAACAGTTAACGTGGAAACTGCGACCGGGGTACAAGTTTTCTCCGCAATGGCGCGCAGGTCACGAACTTGGCCTATTGTCAGCGCCAGCGCACAATCTTGTACGCGTAACCCGTAGACAGTGAAGGGGATACGACGATGAACGGACTGATCGCGGCTCTGAACAGTGGAATGACCGTTGGCTTGGCCAACACGATCCTGACTTTCGGCGGAATCATCATCAACCTCAACATCGTGATCAACAACTGACCGCGTAATCGGCGAGTAACCGTTTGTTATGCCGATTCGATCGGAAGGTCCGGCCCTGGGCGGTCGCTCTTGCTCTTGAGCCACCGATTGGGAAGTTTGCCGGCAAGTTCTCCGAGTGGACCGACTGCAGCGCTGAGGATTCCGACGGTTTCCTGAAGGATCTCGATGCTCGCGCTCATCCGCTCGAGGTTGGGGGCGAGGGAAGTCAAGGTGTCGGACAGTGCAACGATCTGGTCAAGCGGGCCGCCTTCGGCGATGAGCCGTTCGAAGGCGCCGTTCTCTGCCAGGAGTGTTTCGAGGATGCCGTTCTCGGCCAGTGCGCGATCGATGACACCGTCCTTGGCAGTCAGGCGTTCGACGGCACCGTCTTGCGCTGTCAGGCGTTCAAGCGGACCGTCCTCCGCCATCATTCGGTCGAGGAGACCGTCCGGCGCGAGCAAGCGTTCCAATGCGCCGTTCTCGGCGAGCACCCTATCCAGCGGTCCGCCGGGGGCAAGAAGTCTTTCGAGTGGTCCGCCGGGAGCGAGTAGTCGTTCGAGAGTGCCGTCGGGTGCAGTCAGTTTGTCGACCGGACCGCCGGGAGAGAGAAGTCGATCGAGTGGCCCACCGGGGGCCAAGGCCTGCCCGATGGGCCGATCGTCAGCGGTGAGTGATGACAACTGCTGGATCATCTGCATGGGTCCGCGGGGGCTTGCCAAGCCGGCAGCACCCGCCGTCACCGCGCCGGTATTACCGACGGCGATACGAACTGTCGTGACCGTCAGCTCGGCGATTCCCAAACTGATCTCTGCGGCTGCAATGCCCGCGCGTAGGGGAAGCGTGAGCATCTCCAGCAGTTTCATGCGTTAACTGTAACCGGTAACACACAAACACTCACCAGGATCGCCGGTCAGTGAAGGACCTTCAGACCAACGACACAGCCGACGATGCCCAGGATCAGCAGTATCTTGACGATCGACGTGGACTCCGCGCCGGTGATCATCGCATATCCCACAGTCAGGGCGGCGCCGATGCCGACCCAGATCGCGTAGGAAGTCCCGATGGGAAGGGTACGCATTGCATACGCGAGGCCGGCCATACTGACGATCAGGCCGAGGACGAAGACGATGGTGGGCGACATCTTGCTGAATCCGTCGGACTTACCGAGTGCGGTAGCCCAGACAGCTTCGAAAAGTCCGGAAATGACGAGCACGATCCATGCCATGGTGAACAACTCCCAAGGCACCGTCTTTTCGCTGGCCGGGTACGGTGCGCTCGTCCGGATGTCGTCGTTGACCACCCAACCATAGCAACAGAATTCTGCGTTCCGCCCCGATCAGCTGGCGATTTAGGTCACCACCGCCGTTCGAACTCTCTTCAGATGGATGGTCGACACGGACACCACGATCGTCGCCGTCGCAGCGAGAACAGTCAGAGGAATCGGCGTGTTCACGGCGGCCGGTCCGTGTTCGACGAGCACACCGGTAGACCACCCGAATTCCCGCGAGCCCGGGTCCAAGAAGGTCGGTGAAACCGAGAACAACGTGAAAGCGACGGGCAGCATCGCCCCGCTCGAGACTGCTTCGACGGCAACAGGCATGCATGACGTGACGGCCAGTCCCAGCGCAAGCGGGAGGATGAGGACGTAGGCAACCGTGGTCGGGGCGGCATCCAGCAATCCCGAGAGTGCAGTCACGGCAAGGAGTCCCAGCCCGAGTTGCGGCATCGGTCTTCTCCAGCCGACGACGACGCCCAACGCCAGGGCAGCAGCTCCCGCGGGCATCGCCCAGGTCCAGTCGGATGGAAAGGAAATCGAGCTGACCGAAACCGCGCTGACTGCCAGTCCGACGAGTACGAAACGACCGTCGTGTGGCGGCAACCGCCAAGCCAGTGCGACGGTAACGGCAACCGCCGATACCACCGCGATCACCCATGACCCAGGTGATGTCGTCGAGCCCAACCACACATAGAGAGCCGTGAATACCAGGGGCAGAACAACTCCCAGCTTCACCAGGCGTGCGTCGATGTCGCCCGGCTCCTGATTCGGTCGTGCGAGTGCGGCGACTCCACCCACGAGAAGAGTTGCGGCGAGCAGAATCCAGACGGGAACCGTGGACGGCACGGGGTAGGAATCGCCCGGAAGTGTGAGCGACCACCTGGGGACGCGATCGCGCCATAAGTCCGCTGCGCCGAAGTACAGGGTCGTCGTGGTTACGCCGAGTCCGAGAGCGGTTTGTGCTCCGCGGTGACCCTTCGTCGGAAATGCCGCTGCCGCGAGGAAAGCGCCTGCTCCGATTGCGTTCAGAGTCACCGAAATCTGGGCGGAGACGGGGACGAATGCAGGTAGCGCGATGGCGAGGGCGCCGACTACAGCGAAGACACTCGCGAGACCGCCACGTCCCCAGCGATGCAGTAGCGCTACGCCGACGGCCGCAACCACCGCGGCAGTTGCTCCCGCCCACTGCGGCGTGATCACCACCGAGATAACGCCGGCGTCGGAGAAGGAGAAGTCGTCAACTCGGGACTCGGCCACTGCGTACGCGGCCACCACACCGCCGACCAGCGCGGACGCCACAGGACCGTAGAGCTGAGCGATTTGAACTGGGCTACGTTGCTGCATAATTCGTCGAATTTTTGCACAACTCGCCTATACGACTTATCGTCACATCGCCGTGCGGATCAATCCACACCGGTTCCCCGTCTCGAAGTCGAGGAACCAGCAGATGGCGTCCTCGACTCGGCCACTGAACGAAGTCGTAGCCGGCCAAATTTGTCTGAACTGCGTCGGCGACCCACACCGCAGCGTCCGCGAATGCAGTCTCCATCGACAGTGCGTTGAAGTAGCTGAATCCGCTGATGTCACGTGTGCCTTGCCAGCCGATCGTGACGTTGTAGTCGCTGTTGATCGAAAATTCCCAGATCAAACGGTCGACAACAACTTCAGGTCCGAATCGCAGGCAACGCAGATCTTGGGCAACACCTGCGAGGGCCTGTGCCCAAGACTCCGGTGGCGCGAAGCCGGGATCCTCGCCGGTATCGGAGTTGTTGGTGAACAGAGGAATACGCCAGGTCAAGCACTCCATGTTCCACAGTGGGGGTAGTGACATGCCGCATCCTTCCGATTCGTGGGCCTGCACCCCAGCTTTTCAGCTGCACCCGGCTTTTCACCTGCACCCGGCTTTTCACCTGTACCTAGTCCATCACATGCACTCGGCCGTTCACAGGAAGCTCCCAGGGAACATACAGCGGGAATCCAGTGGCAGGGGAGAAGATGGTTCTCGTGACCGACAAGACCCCCGAAGCCCGCATCCTCGTTGTCGACGACGAACCCACCATCGTGGAGTTGCTCTCCGTGAGCCTCCGATTCCAGGGTTTCGAGGTGGCAACTGCTTCGAGCGGCGCCCAAGGCCTGGACGTCGCACGGACATTCCGTCCCGACGCGATCGTTCTCGACGTCATGATGCCCGGGATGGACGGCTTCGGTCTGCTTCGACGCCTGCGCGCCGACGGTGTGGACGCGCCGGTCCTGTTTCTGACGGCGAAGGATTCGCTCGACGACAAGATCAGCGGCCTGACCCTCGGCGCGGACGACTACGTGACCAAGCCGTTCAGCCTCGAAGAAGTCGTGACGCGGTTGCGGGTCATCCTGCGCCGCGCCGGTCGCGGTGTCGCGCCGGAGCAGTCGCCGCGGGTGAAGTTCGCCGACATCGAACTCGACGACGACACCCGCGAGGTCTGGAAGAAGGGCGAGTTGGTTGCACTCTCGCCCACCGAGTTCACACTGCTCCGATACTTCATGGTCAACGCCGGGACGGTTCTCAGCAAACCGCGGATTCTCGACCACGTCTGGAATTACGACTTCGGTGGGGAGGTCGGAGTTGTCGAGTCCTACGTTTCCTACCTGCGGCGCAAGGTGGACACGGGGGAGACACCGCTGATTCACACATTGCGTGGGGTCGGCTACGTGATGCGTGAACCGCGGCAATGATCGCCGCCGCGGAAAACGATCAGCTTCCGAAGCGGGGTCGTTTCCGTCTCCATTCACTGCCGCTGCGCTTCACCCTGGTTGCGGCCTTGCTGGTGTTGGCCGCGCTGGGTCTGTTGGCGTCGGGTGTAGCGGTCACTTCTGCTCTCGAGAATTCACTGACCCAGCGAACCGACAAAACGCTGTACGAAGCGGTCGACGGTTGGGCAAAGCCGCACAGCAGAGACCTGCAGCCGCCCAGTGACGTCGGCCCGGGCACCCGCCCACCCAGCCCCTTCTTCGTTCGGACCGTGACCCCGGACGGACGGGTGATCATTCTGAACGACAAGTCGACGACGACCGAACCCGACCTGTCGAAAGATTCCACCAACGGCCCGATCACCGTCGGATCGAGCGACGGTTCGGACGTGAACTGGCGGGTTCTCACGACGGTCCGCGACGGCACGACCACGACTATCGGTGTGCGACTGACGGATAACGAGCAGACCGTCGACGACTTGGTCGGCCTGCAACTCGGCATCGGCCTCGTTGTCCTGCTGATCCTCGGCGGCGCAGCGTATTTCGTGGTTCGTCGGAGCCTCCGTCCGCTTGTCGAGGTGGAGGAAACTGCCGCTGCCATTGCCGCCGGCGACCTTCATCGACGTGTTCCGGAGCGCGATGACCGCACCGAGGTCGGTCGACTGTCCGTGGCGCTCAACGGAATGCTCGCGCAGATTCAGCACGCATTTGCCGCGACCGAGGCTTCGGAGGAATCGGCCCGGCGTTCCGAGGAGAAGATGCGTAGGTTTGTCGGCGACGCGAGCCACGAGTTGCGCACACCCTTGACGACTATTCGTGGGTTCGCCGAGTTGTATCGCCAAGGCGCCATGACTGATACGGAAACGCTGATGAACCGGATCGAGGGCGAGGCGTCGAGGATGGGACTTCTGGTCGAAGATCTGCTCATGCTGGCAAGACTCGACGAACAGCGTCCACTCGAGAACAAGCCTGTGGATCTGCTTGCAGTTGCGGCGGATTCGGTACAGGCGGCACGAGCGATCGCACCGGATCGAACTGTCGAACTTCAGATGACCGGCGGCCCAGGCCTGCCCGAAGTGCATGGTGACGAGGCCAGACTGCGTCAGGTAGTTGCCAATCTGGTGGGCAACGCGATCAAACACACGCCGCCGGATGCGCAGGTCACCGTTCGTGTCGGTACGACCGAGAACTCCGCGGTGGTCGAGGTTTCGGATACCGGTCAGGGTTTGAGTGACGAGGATGCCGCGCGGATCTTCGAGCGTTTCTACCGCGCCGACACCTCTCGCACCCGTGAGACCGGGGGCGCCGGTCTCGGCCTGTCCATCGTTTCGGCTTTGGTTGCAGCGCACGACGGAACCGTCAGCGTCGAGACCTCCCTCGGGCAGGGGACGACGTTCCGCGTCGAATTGCCGCGTGACCCGAAGGACGACTGACGCCGGATTACCGCAACCGGCCCCTCAGAAGTAGGTGTGCACCGTACCGACGACGCGGTAATCCGAATCGACCTCGGGAATCAGTGACCACTTGTCGAATGTGGTGCAGGGATGCGAGATTCCGCAACCGAGCAGATCGCCGACCTTCACGTCGAAGTCAGCCGGAACGTCGACGTACGCGTGCTGGTCGTTGAGTGCGGTGATCGTCAGCTCTCGTGCTGATCGGTTGGATCCGTCGCGTCGGCGCCACAGGACGATGGGAAAGCCTGCGTCGGAACCGACATCGCGGCGGCCGAAGCCCAGGATCACCCGTCCGGGTTCAGGTATGGAGAGCACTACACCCCAGACCTCTGCGGCTCCCTGCAGAGTTCGCGGACCGTCAGCCCACGGCGAAGTTTCGGCATAGAGACCGTGATCATGGGTGATATAGCAACCGCTGCGCAGCACGATGCGTACACCGTTGTCGAGTGCCCACCGTCCGGCCAGTTCGCGCACAACGAGATCGTGAAACGCACTGCCGCCGAAAGTGACCAGTGGCTGGGGAGCCTTCGCGGAGTTGTTCTCGAACAGGTTCTCGGCCACACAGATTTCCGTGAAAACCCGCGCGGATTTGAGATACGAATCGACGGAGATACGGCGGGCTGCTACCGAGGCTCCGGGCATCATGCCCTCGAACCCCTCGACTCCGGTGAGTATCAACGAAGATGCCTGCGATGCTGCGCGTGCGACGTCGAGTGCTTGCTCGACAGTGCGAGCGCCCGCGCGTCCGCTGTCGTAGCCGAGTTCGACGAGAACCCGGATACGGCTGGCCGGTGAGACTTTCGCGATCAACTGTTCCATCAGGCGGACGCTCTCGACCGAGTCCACGAGGGTGGTGACGAAGAAATCGGGGTCGGTGGCCTGGGCGTCGCAGATCCACCGAATACCGGCGGGATCGAGAACCTGGCTGGCGATGATGATGGTGTCCACACCGAACTCACGCAGAATGCGTGCCTGCGCAACGGTTGCCGCCGTCATCGCCCAAGCCCCGGCGTCGAGTTGCCGTCGAACCAGTTCGGGGCTCATCGTGGTCTTCGCGTGAGGCGCCAGATCCACATCGTGGTCGGAGCAGAACTGCGCCATGAGGTCGACATTGTGCGCGATCGCTGCACGGTTGAGTGTCATCACGGGTAGCAGGAGGTTGCCGTCGAGTGCCGAGATCCCCAGCGGCTCGAGGTCGGAACCGTCGCGACCTTCGAGGTCGGTGCCGAAGGCCTTGTGCTGCCAACCGATCGGGGGGTTCGCGAAATCCGTCATGGCATCGATTGTGCCGTTGATTGCAGACGATGTGTTCATGTGTGGTGACTTTCTGTCAGAACTATGCAGGTCAGAATGAGATCCGGCTACGAGCGGCGTACCGGGCGACCAGGCAACGCGTCCTGGACCACGACACCGTCTTCGACGACGGGTACTCCGCCGACCAGCACGCGGCTGATACCGGTGGAGGGGCGGGTGCCGTCGATGTACGTGGCGTTGTCGGTGATTCGCTCGGGGTCGAAAACGAGGATGTCCGCGTCGCTACCGGGGCTGATCCGGCCTTTCGTCGCCATCGAGGGAACCGACTCCTCCAGAATCTGCGCTGGGATCAACGAGCAGCGCGCGATGATCTCCGACAGCGACAGCAGCCGACGCTCGCGGTACAGCGTACGAATCGCACGTGCGTAGGTGCCGGCGCCGCGGGGGTGGCCGAGTGCCTTCTTCGGCAGTGGCCACTGCAATGAGTCGGCAGGCGAACGGCCGGGCCAGGTCAGTGGCATCGCGTCGCTCGCGATGGCGGCGCGATCGAAAGTCATCGCCCGTTCGAGGAATTCGCGCTGCACGGTGTCGTTCTCGTCGAGGAACTCCACCAGCACCAACCCACCGGGGTCGGTGGCCCGAAGATGTTCCAGCTGCTTGCGGTCCGCGATACGTTCACCGGTGGGTACGAATGTCAGCGACCGTGGTGTCAGATTCATCAGGTGCAGCTTGTCGGGATCGAGAAACGCAGCTCCGACGGCCGTCGACCCGGAACCGTACGGATACGCCTCCGTCGTGACGCGCGATCCGGCTGCCTGAACCTGTGCCACCACCGACAGCGCGTGGTCGACGTGCATTCCCGAGGTGCTGTTGACGTGGCAGTAGTGCATGTGTGCGCCGGTTTCAGCTGCTGCACGGGCGATTTCGACGGCACCATCCACCGGGCTCGACGGATCGGCCGAGATGAGCGGGCGCGCATGGGTATAGGTGGGAACACCGGCTCGGGCCGCGAGATCCGCCACCTGTAGGTACTCCACCGGATCGGATTTCGGCGCGTACCCGACCACCACGCCGATGCCGAGAGCGCCTGCGGCCAGATCGTTTTCGAGGAGTTCGAGAATGTGGGCGCGCTGAGAGGCGGTGGGCTCGCCCTGCCAGCTCGGGGAACCGAGATGGTGCAGGAGCGTTCTGATGTCGCCGTCGGGATCGGCCCCTGAGAGTTCGATCATTCGGGCGTGCGCCCACGACGTCGCGTAGCCGTAGTTGATCGGGCGGCCCTCGGCGCCGGCCCGGGCATATGCCTTTGCAACAGGAATGACGCCGGCTTCCAGTTCGAGGGCCGTCGTGACTCCGTCCAATGCCTGAAGTCGCTGCTCGGCGATTTCCTGTCCGTGGCTGTGCAGGTCGATGAATCCGGGGCAGATGACCTGACCGGTCACGTCGATCGTCTGCCGGGCTTCGATCGCGTCGCGACCCCACGCCGAGACCTTGCCGTCGGTGATCGCGATGCCCCGAACCTCGTCGGTCCCCGATGCGGGATCGACGACGCGGCCGCCGGTGAACACGATGTCGTGGACCTGCATCAGCGCTGCACTCCTGTCGTTGGTCGAACCGCCTGGCCCGGCGAATGTCCCGATGGTTTCACGGCTCGGGTATCGGATTCTGGTGTGAACGTCCCAAATGGAGGCCGACTCACCGTTCGAGCGGACAAGAAACGGATGCGCTCGAGTGTGAAGGTGAAAGCGAAGTTATCAATTCAGCCGATTGAGATCGATGGAGGACAGGAATGCACGTCTATATTTCGGTGGACATGGAGGGTATCGCGGGTATCGCGACGCTCGATCAGACGATCCGCGGCGGTGGCGGCTACCACCGTGCGCAGATGCTCATGACCGCCGAGACCAATGCCGCGATCGCCGGTGCGTTCGACGCCGGTGCGACGAGCGTCCTGGTCAACGACAGCCACGGAACGATGGACAATCTGCTTCACGCCGACCTGGATCCACGGGCGCGTCTGATCTTCGGAACACCGAAGATGCAGTGCATGGCGGAGGGACTGACGTCCGATCACGACGTCGCTCTGTTTGTCGGCTATCACGCACCAGCCGGTGGGCCCGGCGTCCTGGCGCACACGTTCTCGAGCTTGTTCGCCGACGTCCGCCTCGACGGCAAGTCCGTCTCGGAGACCGACGTCAACACCCTCTACGCTGCCACCCAGGGCGTTCCCGTCGGCCTGGTGACGGGTGACGACATCATCTGCGGCTTGGTCGACGCGGCCTCGCCGACAACCGAGACCGTCGAGGTCAAGAAGGCACATGGATGGTCGGCAACCAATTCGCTGCCGCCGTCGCTGGCGTGCGAGCAGATCCGAGCAGGAGCCGAGCGCGCAGTGCGTAAGGCCGACACACTGAAGCCGGTCGAGCTGCGTGACGAATGGACCCTCGAGATCGTTCACCCCACCACCACGGGAGCTGAACTCGCCGAGGCTGTTCCCGGCTCGCGACGGATTTCGGATCGTACGATTTCGCACACACTCGGCAGCGTCGACGACATTCTCGGTCTGATCACTGTCAATGCCCGGCTTGCAGCCGCAGGCGTCTCGACGATCGTGGCAGTCGCCAATCGCACGTAGTGAAGTAGCGACTCCATCGCGAAATGCCGCCGACGCCGTGTGCGCCGGCGGCATTTGTCATCTCTTGGGGCAGAACATGTTCCGACCGACCAAACGTTGCTTCGGCTATTGGTGAAACGGACCAATGCGGTAGACGTGTTCGCTGTCACACTTCATCAGTCTTTTCAATGTTCCAGTCCATGCGGCACAAGACAATTCGGGAGGTTTGATGAAGGCGGAACGCGTCACAGTGGAAGGACCGTCGCGGGCGAGCGACGGTCCGGTTCGAAATATGATGGACAACAGGTCGATTCGTCGTACGACCACCGTTACGGTGGGGCTGCTCAGTACCATCTGGTTGATCGACATGGTGGATCGCGTCATGATCGGGCTTGCGCTTCCGATGATCGGCGACGAATTCTCGCTCAGCAGTACGCAGTTGGGTGGCGTGGTCTCGGTATTCGCGATCTTCTACATGCTCGGGCAGGTCCCCGGCGGAATGTTGGCCGACCGCTTCGGACCCAGGCCCCTGTTGATCGTTGCTTTGATCCTGTGGTCGGTGTTCACAGCGTTGACAGGGTTCGCGTGGGGTCTCGTCTCGCTGATGGTCATGCGTGCGATGTTCGGCATCAGCCAGGGGCTCTTTCCAGCGGCGTCGTTCAAGGCTTTGGCTGAGCGGACGCGTCCGAAAACCAGGGCGACCGCGATGGGTTTCATGCTCGGCGCCAACAACCTCGGCCCCGGCATCGCACCGCTGATCATCGCGCCGGTCCTCATGGCCGTGGGGTGGCGTGACGCGTTCTGGCTGGTGGCGATCGTCGGCGCAGTGATCGGCACGGTGGTGTGGTTGGTGCTGCCCGCACCGCTGGACACGGAAATCTCGGAAGATCCCGAGGCAGCCTTGCAACCTCTGGCGAGCGAGCACTCTCGCGCCGCGGTGTTCAAGTCCGCGTCGGTGTGGAAGTTCGCGATTCTGTTCTGCCTGGCCAACATGTCCGCGTACGGGCTGATGACCTGGGTGCCGAGTTATCTGCTCAACGACAAGGGACTCTCGCTGATCGACACGGGAATCTTTGCCGCAATCCCCTTCATCGTCACGGCGCTGGCCACGATTGTGGGCGGGCGGTTGGTGGACAAGTACTTCCACGACCGGGCCAGGATCCTTCTGGTTCCGTGTATGGCCACGTCGGCAGTCCTTTTGTTCCTGATGACCACCGCTGACACCGTCGCGATGTTCACGTTCTACGAGACGTTGGCTCTAGGCATCAGCGGTCTGTGTTCGATGTCGATCTTCGCGATGCCGTTGCGGGCACTTCCGGCCGAATTCCTCGGTTCCGGAATGGGTTTGATCAACGGTTGTGGTCAGTTCGCCGGTTTCATCACCCCGCTCGTGATGGGATGGATGGTGGACCAGTTCTCGTACATGGCTGCATTCGGAGTCCTGGTCGGAGCGACGAGCGCTGCCGCATTGGTGGCCATGATCGTTCCTCAGACCCCGGCGAAATTCTGACAAGGAGACCGAAGATGTCGGCAACGGACGGCACACGAAAGATCGAAGACGACGTCGTCACCGATTTTTCCGGGAAGATGAGTTACGGGGCCTACCTCGGACTCGACACCCTCCTGGATTCGCAGCACCCGGTGAGCGAGCCGGAACACCACGACGAACTCTTGTTCATCATTCAGCACCAGACCAGCGAGTTGTGGCTCAAGCTGTTTCTCCACGAGATTCGGGCGGCCAGAGCAGCGATCGCTGCCGACGATATTCGGGTTGCGTTCAAGCGGATCGCACGTGTCAAACATATTCAGGCCACCTTGACCGAGCAGTGGTCGGTGTTGGCGACACTGACGCCGGCGGAGTATGCGGAGTTCAGGGGCGTTCTCGGCAACTCATCGGGGTTCCAGTCGTACCAGTACCGCGCCGTGGAATTCGTGCTCGGAAACAAGAACGCGGGCATGCTGAAGGTGTTCGAATCGGATCCGTCCGCCCATCGATTGTTGGAGACCCTGCTCGGGGAGCCGACACTGTACGACGAGTTCTGGCGGTACCTGTCCAGGCAGGGGTACGACGTTCCGGCGTCGGCTCTCGAACGAGACGTCAGCGCGCCCTACGTGCGAAACGACGAACTGATTCCGCTGGTCAAAGTAATCTACGAGAACGTCGAACAGCACTGGACGGCGTACGAGGCGTTCGAGGAGTTGGTCGACCTCGAGGAGAGCTTTCAGCTGTGGCGGTTCCGGCACCTTCGGACCGTGCTGCGGGTGATCGGCATGAAGAAGGGGACCGGCGGTTCGAGTGGTGGTGCCGGCTTCCTGCAACGTGCGCTGGAGTTGAGCTTCTTTCCCGAGCTGTTTGCCGCCCGAACAGAGATCGGTACCTGACACACCTGCTTGATGACACCCAGCTGTTCGTGACACACGACGAATCCGAGCCCGAAGGACAGGAGTCTTGGACAAGATCCGACAGGGTCGCTTCGACCAAGCTTGACTGCGAAGTTGCAAGTCGGTGACAGGAGAGCGTCGGAGTGGACAAGAAATCAATGGTGGCAGACCTGGCGGCGTTGGTAACCGCCGAGTCGCCCAGTTCCGATCTCGGCGCAGTCGATGCATGTGCGGACGTGGTGGCCGAAATCGGCGAACGCCACCTCGGAAGCACCCCCGAACGTATCCGCATCGACGGGCGCCAGCACTTGCGTTGGTCGTTCGGCGCGGAGCCGAAGGTGATGCTCCTGGGCCATTTCGACACCGTCTGGCCGCTCGGAACGCTCGCGGAGTTGCCCTGGTCTGTCACCGACAACATCGCCACCGGACCCGGAGTCTTCGACATGAAGGCCGGCATCGTCCAGCTCTTCCACGCGCTCGCATCGCTTCCGTCGCTCGACGGGGTGGTCGTGCTCCTCAATTCCGACGAGGAAATCGGCTCCCCGACCTCGCGCGCACTGATCGAGGAGCAAGCACGTCAGGTCGACGCGGTGCTGGTCCTCGAAGCCGCAGCCGACGGCGCAGTGAAGACCGCGCGCAAGGGTATGTCGCTGTACTGCGTCGACATCGAGGGACGCGCTGCACACGCCGGACTGGAACCCGAACGAGGTGTGAACGCTGTAGTGGAGCTCGCACACCAGATTCAGGCCGTGGTGGAGCTCGCGGACCCGGCGGCGGGAACGTCGGTGGTTCCGTCCGTGATCAGTGGCGGCACGACCACCAATACCGTTGCAGCGCAAGCACAACTGTGGTGTGACGTTCGAATGTGGTCCGCGAAGGAACAGGAACGCATCGACCGTTCGATCCGTGCACTGACACCGGCGCTGGCCGAAAGCCGAATTTCGGTATCCGGAGGACCCAACCGTGGGCCACTGGAATCAGCGTCTTCGGAGAAGCTGTACTTTCTCGCTCACCAGGTCAGCAGTGAGAGCGGTTTGGGGATGCTGCGCGACTGCGCCGTCGGCGGTGCATCGGACGGAAATTTCACTGCCGCAGTAGGAACTCCCACGTTGGACGGCCTCGGTGCCGTCGGCGGTGGCGCCCACGCAGCGACAGAACACGTAGAGATAGATCAGATGATCCCGCGCGCCACCTTGTTGGCCGGTCTGGTGACTCGAATCCTGGAGGGAGGACTGTGACTATGACGTCGCCGAACAATGTCCAACGCAAGACCGTTCAACCATTCGGAGGTGTATCGCCTTCACGGATGCGGCAAGCAATCAGCCAGGCCGAGCAGGCCGCCCTGCTTGCATGTGTGACTATCGAAACCGTCACCGGGCATGCCGAGTTGGAACAGGTATTCGGTCTGTTCGAGAAGGTATGGCAGCCGGAGAGCGGTAACCCTCCCGTCCATCGGGACATGATGAAAGCGCTCGCACACTCCGGTAACTACGTCGCCGGCGCGTTTCGTGGTGGAGACTTGATCGGCGGCTCGGTTGCATTCTTCGAGGAACCGCAACATCGTTCTTTGCATTCACACATCACGGGGATCCTCCCGAACGTGCAGAACGGGCACATCGGCCTCGCGTTGAAACTGTTCCAGCGAGCGTGGGCACTGGAACGGGGAATTCTCCACGTGCGGTGGACTTTCGACCCGCTCGTCGCACGCAATGCCTACTTCAACGTCTCGAAACTCGGTGCGTTCCCGATCCAGTATCTGCCGCGTTTCTACGCGCCGATGAACGACAGTCTCAACGGCGGCGCAGACAGCGACCGATTGCTGATCGACTGGGAAATCGGTAGTAGCAAGGTTGCCGACGTCGTCGCCGGTTCGGGAGAAGTCCCGACTCCCGAGTCCTTGGGGGCGAGCGAACTGCTGTCCGTCTCCGAAGCCGGCCTGCCCGTGTTGAAGTCGACCAAAAATCGATTCGTCACGGTGGCTACACCGAATGACGTGTACACACTGCGTAAGTCGGACCCGGCGGCGGCGAACGACTGGCGCCTGGCAGTCCGCGAGACTCTCGGTGGTGTGCTCGCCGAGAACGGAGTGGTTCTCGCAGTTACCAGAACCGGAAAGTACGTGCTGGACCGTGCGCCGGGAACACAGGCAGGCAGGACAACAGCGGAGGTTACATCGTGAAGATCGACGGAGTTGAATTACGCCGGGCGGCAATGCCGTTGAAAGCGCCGTTCCGTACCTCGTTCGGCACCGAGACCACCAAGGACGTGTTGTTCGTCAAGGTAGTCACCTCGGAGTCGGAGGGCTGGGGCGAGTGCGTGGCGATGTCCGAGCCTCGCTACTGCTCCGAATACACGGACGGCGCCGCCGAAGTCCTTCGTAGGTTCCTGATTCCGTCTCTGGGTCAACTCACCGATCCCGACGTGCACGCACTGAGCGCGACGATGGAACAGTTCGCCGGGCACCCCATGGCCAAAGCGGCACTGGAAACCGCATTTCTCGACGCCGAGTTACGGGCTGCCGGGACGAGCATGTCTTCGTACCTGGGCGCGGTGGTCGATCGCGTACCCGCGGGTGTCTCGGTGGGTATCAAGAATTCGATCGATGAGCTGCTAGAGGAGGTAGGCGGGTTCCTCGATGCCGGATACCTGCGCATCAAACTGAAGATCGAACCGGGCTGGGACATCGAGCCGGTTCGCGCAGTCCGCGAGAGGTTCGGCGACGACGTACTCCTCCAGGTCGACGCGAACACCGCGTACACCCTGGCTGACGCCCGCCATCTCCAGCGGCTCGACGACTTCGACCTCCTGCTGATCGAGCAGCCGCTTCCCGAAGAGGAACTGCGCGGCCACGCCAGGCTGGCCGAGATGATGCGGACGCCGGTCTGCCTCGACGAGTCGATCACCTCCGCGAAGGTCACCGCCGACGCGCTGGCAATCGGTGCGTGCAGCGTGGTGAACATCAAACCGGGACGTGTGGGCGGTTATCTGGAATCGCGTCGTATCCACGACGTCTGCAAGGCCAACGGAATTGCCGTGTGGTGCGGCGGAATGCTCGAGACCGGAATCGGCAGGGCCGCCAACGTCGCGCTTGCCGCGCTCCCCGGATTTGTCCTACCAGGCGATACATCGGCTTCCGACCGGTACTTCGCCGAAGACATCACCGAGCCGTTCGTACTCGACAACGGTTACGTGAAGGTTCCGGAAGGACCGGGTATCGGCGTCGAACCGATCCCCGACCTGCTCGAAGTAATTACCACGTCGGTCGAATGGATCGGCATGGATCGGCTTTGACGAATCACTATGACACACTTCGTTCACCGGACGAAGGAGTGATAGACGTGGGCACCGTACGACCTCGCATCAGTTTGGTGCGGCTTCTCGAAGACGTGGGAACTACGGTGCTGAATCCGGTTGTCGGCGACCCGGAGGCGGTCCAGGAGATCGCCTCGGTGGTCATTCACGACCCCGACGACGACTCACCCTCGACACCGGACTCCATGGTGCTGCTCGTCGGCGTCACCGGAGGCGAACGTATCGCGGAGTCCGTGGCCGGCCTGGCCGAGCGCGGAGTACGCGTGGTGGTCGCGCGAGTGACCGCCGAGGTCAGCGATGCGGACCGCGAATCCGTCATCGCCTCGGGCGTCGTGCTGTTGGCCTTGGCGCGTGGAGTCTCGTGGGTTCAGCTGACAAGCCTGCTTCATTCGGTGCTCTCGGCCCGAAACGAAGTCGGGCACATCCACTCACGCGGAGGTGGCCCGGCCGGCGATCTGTTCGCCTTCGCCAACGCTGTCAGCGCACTTCTCGATGCGCCGATCACGATCGAGGACCGAAGCTCACGGGTCATCGCCTTCTCCGGCCGCCAGGAAGAAGGAGACGGTCCACGTATCGCGACCGTTCTGGAGCGGCAAGTTCCTGACCAGTACATTCGAGTGCTCGAAGAGGCCGGGGTCTTCGACCGGCTCTATCGCAGCGACGATCCGGTGTGGGTCTCGGCCGAGACCCTCGGTACCAAAATGGGTCGTATCGCCGTGTCCATCAGAGCCGGCGACGAGTTCCTCGGCTCCATGTGGGTGGCAACCGGTGAGCCGATGTCCGACGACCGTATGCGTGCGTTGCGCGATTCTGCCGGGTTGATCGCGCTGCAGATGTTGCGGTTGCGCGGCGGTGCCGACGCCGAGCGCCGACTGCGCGCAGACCTGATCGCAACCCTTCTCGACGGTGGGTCAGGTGCGGTCGACGCGATGAATCGCCTCGGTCTCGGGACCGGCCCCGCACTCGTGATGGCTTTGGGTCGTAGGTCTTTCGAGGGATCGTCGAAGCCGGACGATGCCGCCCACGTGGTGCGACTGACCGACGCTCTGGCCATGCACCTCGGCGCCGTCCACTCGCAGTCGGCGGCAGCCTTGGTCAACGGAACCGGCTACGCGGTGCTGTCTGTACGAGGGCATTCCCCGGCCGAAGCCGAGTTGCAGGCGTTCCGTGTGGCCTCGGACTTCCTGGACCGCACCGGAGCGTCCGGCGACACGATCATCGGGATCGGCCGGGTCGTGACCAGACCGGCGCAGCTGAGCCGATCGAAGCGCGACGCCGAACATGCCCTCGAAGTGTTGTTGGCGGGACGAGCGTCGGGCAGCGTCGCCACCTTCAGTAGCGTCCACGTCGATGCCATCCTGTTGGAGATCGCGTCGGAAGCTGCAGCCGAAGGGTTCTCGGACCTCGGACCGATCGAGGCGATCGCCAGCCACGACGCCGCTCATGCGACCTCGTTCGTGGACACTCTCGATGCGTGGCTCAACGCGTTCGGTGATGTCGGTGACGCCGCGGCGTCATTGCACGTGCACCCCAACACCTTTCGGTATCGCCTCAGCAAGTTGAAGGGTATGGCCGCGTTGGATCTCGACGACCCCAACGTCCGCTTCCGGTTGATGGTGCATCTTCGTCTGCGCGGTCCACGCTAGCTCGAAAGCCGAAAAATGCGGGTCGCACTGATTTCTCAGCGCGACCCGCATTCTTTGTCAGTGGGTTCGGATCAGCTGTTGTTGCGAAGTGCTTCGACAGCGATGCGGCCGACGGTTCCGATGGAGGCGTCGATCTTCGGGGCGCGGTGGGTGAGCTCGTGGGACTTGGTGAAGACACCGACGGCGTAACGCTTGCCGTCCGGGTACGCCACGACGCCGGCTTCGTTTCGTACCAGTCCCAGCGTTCCGGTCTTGGCGGCGACAGTGACCTCGTCGGGGAAACCGGACGAAAGGCGGTGCGGCCAGACCTGCTTGCTCATGATGGTTCGGACCTCTTCACAAGCCGATGCGGGGCCGGCTTCGTCCCTCCAGATTGCAGCCAGCAACATTGTGATCTCACGAGGAGTACTGGAATTGGAGCGGGCGGGATCCATGACGGAAATTGTCCGAAGAATTTCGATGGGGGGCATTTCCAGCAAGGTGCCCTTGTCGACGCCGAGGTCGTCGTAGACCGTCTTGAAGAGGCCTCGGCAGTCACGGACCAAGTTGGTCTTCTCCAAACCGAGCCCGCGCAGCGTTGCGACGATGTTGTCGAGTCCGAGACGCTCGTACAAGAAATCCGTGGCGGCGTTGTCGCTGAAGCTCATCATGAGCAGAGCGAGGTCTCGCCAGCTTGCAGTCACGTCGTCGGCGCAGCCGCCGATACCGATGCCGCCGGAGCGGAACTCGGCGGTCACCGTGGCGTGCTCGGTCGGATCAAGGGTGCCTGCCGCTACTTCACGGGCGTACTGAAGCACAACAGGAATCTTGAAAACGGAGGCGAGGATGACACCTTCGTCCGCGCCGTAGCCGAACTCTTCGCCGGAATCGATGTCGCGTGCGTGGACGTAGGCATCGGTCTTCGCTTCGGCGAGTACAGCAGCGATCTCCTGCTGTGCGCTCTCAACGTACGTGGCGGTTTCGGTCATTCGAGAAGCCCTTTCGTCGGTATCCATGTATCTGGGTTATTCGTGGATCTGACGATAGTGAGTCGACGACGGGGGGTCTTGTACGAATCGACGAAGGTTGGCGCACGGTTCGGTGCTGTTGCGCCGAATCATCCGGGCGTCGGGGTGTTCTCCGGATCAGGACGCATAAGTTTCGAGGCGACATCCGACCAGTTCGGCGACGGCGCTGCGTCGCTTGTCGGAGACCACGCCTGCCAACAGGAGGGTGAACAATTCGTCGATACGGTCGTTCAAATCGCTTCGTCTGGTGAGAACGTTCGAAACCAGTTGAACGCCGGTGAATGCCGAGATCACCACGCGACCCACCGATTCCGGCTCCACATCGTCGCGGATGTCGCCTTCGAGCTTCGCGGCCTCGGCCAGTTTTCGAAGCTCGCGGATCCACGCGACGTACGGGCCTTGCGAACCGTCGGCAGAGGCCAACTCGAGGGTAAGTCGGATTCCCGCACGAACAATAGGCTCTGCGACGAGTTGGCGGCCCATCTCGTGGCACACCATGACGAGCTGTTCCAGTGCCGGTGCGCCTGTGGCTGCAACTGCGGTGAAGGCACTGATCGAGATCTGGTGCTGTTCTTCGATCACCGCCTGAGCCAGTTCGTCTTTGGACGAGAAGTGAAAATAGACCGCGCCCTTGGTCATCTGCGCCGCGGACACGATGTCATTCATGCTCGTGCTGCCGTACCCCGTGACTTCGAACCGATCAGCAGCACCTTGAAGAATCTGTCGGCGACTGATCTTGGCACGTTCCTGCATTGCTCCCTTGTCCTCCGACTGTTAACACGTGAACCAGTTTTAGGGCCCTAGGTCCCGGACCAGCGACCCACGGTAGCAGCGAATCTCGTGCTCGCGCGACAGCGCGAAACGGACTGTTCGGTGTGCAATCGCAGGTCACGGTCGGTAGGAGCGACAAATGCGACCGCCGCAACCTCCGTTGGAGGCTGCGGCGGGGAGTCCAGTTATCGGCCAGCGAAATTCGGTCGAAGGTATGCGATCAACGAGTCGAGACAGTTGCCTCGAAGCCGAGGTCGCGTAGCGCCGACTTGAGTTTGGTCTGTGCCTCGTCGAGAGATTCGGGTGACGGCGAGGTGTCGGCGCCACTGATGTCGAAGTTCCCCATGTCGTATGCGGGGAAAACATGAACGTGAAGATGCGGAACTTCCAGACCTGCGATGAGGAGACCCGACCGAGGCGCGTCGAACGCCTTCCGCACGGCTTGGCCGAGGTTGCGGGCAACAGCGGTGACCTTGGCAAAGAGTTCAGGATCCACGTCCTGCCACTGATCGACCTCGGCTCGCGGAACCACAAGCACGTGGCCCTGCGTTACCGGCGCGATGGTCAAGAACGCGACGACGTCCTCGTCCTCCCACACGAAACGTCCTGGTAGATCCCCGTTGATGATGGCACTGAAGACTGAAGGCATACCCCGAGATTAGCCCGCGTCCGGTTGCCAGGAAACTCCCAGGCTGGACGCAGGTTCGTCGGAGCCGGCCCGACAAATCTAGGACGCATGACGACAGAAGCCATGCAGACCGCGGGCAGCACGGACGCAGAGGAGGTCTCCGCGACGACTGTAGTGCTGGACGTGGTCGTCCCGGTATACAACGAAGAGGCAGGCCTCGAGACGTGCGTGCGGCGCCTGCGCCGGCATTTACGCACGCAGGTGCCATTCTCTGCACGAATTACCATCGCGGACAACGCCAGTGTCGACGGCACGTTGGCACTCGCCCGTTCCCTCGCCGAAGAATTCGACGACGTCCGGGTCGTCCACCTGGATGCGAAGGGTCGTGGTCGAGCATTGCGGCAGGTATGGAGCGACTCCGATGCCGACGTGGTCGCGTACATGGACGTCGACCTCTCGACCGACCTCAACGCCCTGATGCCGTTGATTGCTCCGTTGCTCTCCGGACACTCGGACATCGCCATCGGTTCCCGGCTGGCACGATCGTCCCGCGTGGTGCGCGGCCCCAAGCGTGAGTTCATCTCACGTAGCTACAACCTCATCCTCCGAAGCGCACTGCATGCTCGCTTCTCCGACGCCCAGTGCGGATTCAAAGCCATGCGCGTCGATGTTGCACGGCAACTACTTCCGCTGGTGGAGGACACCGGGTGGTTCTTCGATACCGAATTGCTGGTGCTGGCCGAGCGAGCGGGCATGCGGATTCACGAGGTCCCTGTCGACTGGGTGGACGACCCGGACAGTCGGGTGGACATCATCGCCACGGCAGTTGCCGACCTCAAAGGTGTGGTCCGTGTCGGGCGAGCACTGTCTACCGGTTCCCTTCCATTGGCCGAGCTCAGGGCAAGTTTCGGACGTGAACCGTTGGTTCCCGGAGTTCCACGAGGAATGGTCGGGCAGCTCTCACGCTTTGCCGTGGTGGGAGTCATTTCGACGCTCGCGTACGCGCTGCTCTACCTCGCTCTGCACTCGATCATGGGTGCGCAGTGGGCCAACGCCGTCGCATTGCTGGTGACCGCGGTATTCAACACCGCCGCCAACCGGGCCTTCACCTTCGGGATCCGAGGGTCGGAAGGATCCGCTCGTCACCAGATGCAGGGCCTGCTCGTGTTCGGGTTCGGTCTACTGCTCACCAGCGGATCGTTGTTCGTGCTCGACGTCATGGCGCCCGACGCTTCCAAGCACGTGGAGCTTGCCGTACTCGTCATCGCCAATCTTGTTGCCACAGTCAGTCGATTCATCGCACTGCGCTGGGTGTTTCGCACCGCACAATCCGTAGGAGCCAATCGATGACCGCCACTGCAGAGACACTCGCCGCGCCGCTGCCGGCGCCGGAACCGCAACGTCAGGTGCGCTGGGAACCGTGGGCACTGGGAGTGTTGTTGGTGGGCACCGGAGTCGCCTACATCTGGGGCCTGGGTGCGTCCGGATGGGCCAACTCGTTCTATGCCGCTGCGGTACAGGCAGGTTCGGTGTCGTGGAAGGCTTTCTTCTTCGGCTCCTCGGACGCTGCAAACTCGATCACCGTCGACAAGCCGCCCATGTCCCTGTGGTTGATGTCGCTGTCGGTTCGCATCTTCGGACTCAATTCCTGGGCGATGTTGGTGCCGCAGGCACTCCTCGGGGTCGGATCGGTTGCACTGTTGTGGGGAACGGTTCGACGGTATTTCGGTGCGGCCGCCGGCCTCCTCGCGGGCCTGGTACTTGCGCTCACACCCGTAGCGGCGCTGATGTTCCGGTTCAACAACCCGGATGCTCTGCTGGTGCTCCTGATGATCGCAGCAGTGTGGGCGATGATGCGCGCCGTGCAGGACGGCCGCACCCGCTGGCTCGTGTTGGTCGGTATCTTCTGCGGATTCGGTTTCCTGACAAAGCAATTACAGGTCATGTTGGTGGTTCCACCGCTGGCGCTCACCTATCTGATCGCCGGACCGCCGAAACTGGGTAAGCGCGTACTCCAACTGTTCGCGGCACTGGGCGGACTGATCGTCTCCGCCGGAGGGTGGTTGGCAATCGTCGAACTGTGGCCGGCCGACTCGCGTCCGTGGATCGGTGGTTCACAGAACAATTCGATTCTCGAACTGACGCTCGGCTACAACGGGCTCGGACGCTTGAGCGGCAACGAGACCGGAAGCGTCGGCGGCGGCGGAATGCGCGGTGCTGGTGATGCTGCGGCCGGCGCTGCTGCGGGCGGTTTCCCCGGCATGGGCGAGGCCGCAGGTGGTATGGCCGGGGGAGGTATGGCACCAGGTGGTGGGGCCGGCGGTGGTATGTGGGGGAGTACCGGCATTACCCGACTGTTCGAATCGGCCCAGGGCGGACAGATCGCCTGGTTGATTCCTGCTGCACTGATACTTCTGGTGGCTGGAATCGTGCTGCGAGGCAAGGCACCCCGCGCTGACACACAGCGTGCGTCATTCATCGTCTGGGGGCTCTGGCTGTTGGTGACCGGACTGACCTTCAGTTTCATGGCGGGAATCTTCCACGCCTACTACACCGTTGCGCTGGCGCCGGCGATCGCCGCACTGATCGGTTCAGGATCGGTAGTGGCGTGGCGTCATCGTGACGTCCTCTGGGTTCGCATCATTCTGGCGGTGTCCTTGGCCGCAACCGTCGCGATGGCGTGGGTACTGCTCGGACGCTCGCCTACGTTCGTACCGTGGCTTCGCTGGACCATTCTGGTGGTCGGCATCGTCAGTGCCGTGGCAGTGCTGATTCCGGCAGTGACGCGAGGTCGATTGGCTGTGGCAGTGATTCTCGCAGCGATCTTCACCGGTCTGGCAGGTCCGACTGCATACGCGATCGACACGATCAACACTCCGCATACCGGTTCCATAGTTTCGGCCGGACCGAGCGTCGAAGGTGGAATGGGTGGGCCCGGCGGTGGCCGCGGAGGCTTCGGTGGATTCGGTGGCACGGCTGATGGCGGTAACCGTCGGACTGACGGGGCTGGGACCGGAATGCCGGGCACGCCCCCTGTAGGAATGGGTCAGATGCCCGGTGGTGCAACAGTTCCGGGCGGTACCACGCCGACCACCGACGGAACGCGGGGCGCAATGGGAGGCGGTGCCGGTGGTCTACTGCAGGGCAGCACGCCGGGAGCCGCTGTTGTGTCCACACTCGAAGAGAACTCCGACCAGTTCACGTGGGTAGCCGCGGCAATCGGGTCCAACAGCGCATCGGGTTATCAGCTTGCGACGCAGTCACCGGTCATGGCTATCGGAGGGTTCAACGGGAGCGATCCGTCGCCGACGCTCGCGCAGTTCCAGCAGTACGTGGCAGAGGGCAAGATTCACTTCTTCATCGCCGGCGGTGGGATGGGTGGCGGTATGAACGCCGAAGGCACCGCTACCGCTATCTCGACGTGGGTGACCGAAAACTTCACCGCCACAACGGTGGACGGAGTAACCCTCTACGACTTGACGGTTGCAGGCTGACCATAATGAACGCACGCCAGGTCCGCATCGGAGGTGCTTCCTCCGATGCGGACCTGGCGTGAAGTTGTATGCCTGAGGTTCGTCCTCAGGTTTTGAAGGTGGTGTTCGCCGGCCGCGGTTGCTGGCCGGGGTCGATCGAGGGTGGTGGGATGAACCAGGGTTTGTTGTCGGCGCCGATGCGGATTTCCCATTTCCCGACGAACCCGGATTTGCGGTGCATCAGCCGGTGGTGCGAACGGCACAGCAGGACCAGGTTGTTCATCACCGTCGGGCCGCCGTTCGCCCAGTGCCGGATATGGTGCGCATCAGTCCAGGCCGGTACACATGTGCAGCCGGGGAACGCGCAGCCTCTGTCCCGGGCGATCAACGCCACTCGCTGTTCGGCGGTGACCAATCGTTTTCCTGGTTGCGCATCCAACGGCGCGCCGTGACTGTCGAGCAGGACGGTGGACAGGAAACAATCACAGCCGAGGAGTCTGGTCTGCGACACGGACAGTGGTCCGAGCCAGGGCATGTGCCCGACATCGAGATCCGACTGAGACTCTTCACCATCAGCAGTGGAGGGTGTTGCGGCGCAGTCACGGTGCTCAGCGAGATCACGCGCGTTGATGTGCACGTTCACGTGCGGGCGTTGGCCACCATCGGTACCGGTTTTCGCGCAGTCCAGGTAACGGCGGATCAGTTCGGTGAACCCGTCCGCCGTGCGCTTCGCCGTCGACCGAGCATCCGGGGTTCCATCGGGTGCCGGGGTGGGCATCGTCAGATTCGACAACGCCGACAACAACATTTCACCGGTGAGGGCGTCGAAATCCCCACGCACCACCACCCGACCGTTCAATGTCGACGCGATCCGCAACTCGTTCCGGTCGACATCTTCGGCGGGTGGAATCTCATCCGATTCGAACAACCGCTCCAAGGTCGCGATCACGTTCCGCACCTTCGTCGTCGTCGCCTCCACACCCGACGCAGCCGCAAGCAGTAGGTCGATACAGCGAGGGAGCGCGGCGTCTGGCATGCCCTTCGGTGGTGACTCGCAGAACGCCACGATCAACACGGCATGATCGAAGGAGCAGTCCCCGCCATCGAACCGAGCAGCCACCGCCGGAAACGGCCGCAAAGCCGCACCCAATGCGGCGATCTTCTTCCCGTCCCGAACCTGCAGCATGGTGTTGGCCGCCAACCACGCACCCGTCCCGCGGCTGGCGATCACCTGATCATCCGGGCGCAACGAGAGTTCGTCGACCACAGCCACTCGAACGGCTTCCAGGCGCAGAATCTCCGCACTCGCCTCGACAGCAGCAGCGCGCAACTCGGCAGCAGTCAACCGCCACAGGCGTCCGCGTAACTCCACCGCAGAACCAGACACCACATCCGACAACAAGACACTCATTGAATCCCCCGATCCCCTGCCCAAATCATACTCGAACATACGTTCGGGTCAAGGGTCGATTTCGCAGGGGCTAAGCGCTGATACTGTCGAGGTCGTGGACCACGTCGCAGCAGGCGCCGAGTAATTCGCGATCATGGCTGATGAGTAATACACCGACGCCGGTTTCGGCGGCGCGACTCTCGATCAACCGAATGAGCGCGGCCGTCGTGGCGGCGTCGAGCATCGCCGTCGCCTCGTCACAGATGAGGTATTTCGGTTGTTGCGCCAGCGATCTCGCCAGGCAGGCGCGCTGTAGTTGGCCGTCGCTCACCTGGTGTGGTCTGCGCGACAAGAGATCGGGAGTGAGGCCCACTTCTGCTGCCAGCGCGGCCACATCGATTGACCTACTGGCAATGTCACCGGGTTGGCCGATGATCGAGGCGAGCGTCTGCCGAGGGTCGGTCGATGCGCGAGGTGACTGAAACAGCATGGACACCGTGCCGCGTAGTGCCGCGGGTACCGAGAATTTGGTACCCACAACGGGTGATCCGTCGATCCGCACTTCGCCTGACCACGGTGCATCCAGCGAAGCGAGAATCCTTGCAAGTGTTGATTTTCCGGTGCCCGAAGGCCCGGTCAGGCCGATCAGCTTTCCCGACGGAATCTCGAGCGAGACGTTCTCGAGAACTGGCCGGTTGCGACGGTAACCGCTGGTGATTCCCAGAGCTTGCAGACTCATGTCAGCCCACCTTCCGCAGCGTTCGGTACGTGCGGTCACCCAACGTGACCAGTTCGGTCGGGCCACCGGATTGTTTCGACTCCGGGCGTCGTAGGTGATAGACGCACTCCTCGGGGAGATCGGTGAGTTGCGGTGGCGATCCCGGCATGGGAGTCAAACCTCTGGAAGGTAAGGCGCCGAGAAGGTCTCGGGTGTAATCGTGAAGCGGATCTTTGAACACCAGCGCGGCCGGACCGGTCTCCATGATGCGTGATGCGTACATGACGGCAAGTCGATCAGCGACACCGCTGCGGGTGAGGGATGCCAGGTCATGGGTGATGAGCAGGACCGCCGCTCCGGCGTCCGCGCACTCTCGAAGTAATCCCACGACGTGGTCGGTGAGTTCGCGGTCGAGGTTGGCGGTGGGTTCGTCTGCGACGATCACCGACGGATTCCCGGCCAGCGCACCGGCAATGGCCACGCGTTGCGCCATGCCGCCCGACAGTTCGTGCGGGTAGCAGTCCAGGGCCGACGGTTCGAGTCCGACGCGAAGTGCCAAGGCATCGCAAGTGTGATCGCTGCCGAGTGCGTCGATCGTCTCCTGTAGTTGCGATCGCGCAGTGCGGACAGGGGTGAGATGTGTTGCGGCGGATTGTGGAACGAGAGCCACGTGCCGCCCACGGAACGCGGTGCCGGAGAAGACGTCGATCTCGAGGTCCGGTGTTCCGACGGTGACCGTTCCGGTTCGAGAAGCATTCGGCGGCAACATGTTCATGACCGAGGTGGCGATGATCGACTTGCCACACCCCGATTCCCCGACAAGTGCGGTCACCGTGCCGGCTGGAACGTCGAGGTCGATGTCGCTCGCAGCGTGAACTACCGATCCTCCGAGTAGAGGGATCCTGACGGTGAGAGATTCGATGCGCAGGCCGTGGTTCACAGTCGCAACTCCGAAGGTCGAGGGGGCGTGAGCATCGACCGCAGGGCCGAACCGGCGACGGCAACTGCGACGGTGGCGATCACGAGAACTGCGGCGGGGAATACCAGCGTCCACCAACCGCCGAGGAGCAGAGAACTGCGTGCCTCTTCGAGAAGCGTCCCGAGACTGGGCTTGTGCGGGGGAAGGCCGAATCCCAGGAAGGACAACGTCGATTCGTGCCAGACGGCGTGGGGCAGCAGGAGAACGACTGCGATCCAAGCCTGTGGCGCCGTCGCCGGCACGAGGTGGCGCATGATCACGTGACGTCGACTTGCTCCCGCGAGAATGGCGGCGTCGATGTAGGGACGCTCGCGCAGACTCAAGATCTCGGAGCGGATGATCCGGGCCACTTGGGTCCAGTGGGTCAGTGCGATCGAAAGCACGATGGCGGCAATGCTTCCACGGAACATCGCGACGATGACGATGCCGAGCAACAGGTGGGGGAGTGCGTTGACGGCATCGGTGCCGCGCATGACGAACCTGTCCACCCAGCCACCGACCAGTCCGGCCGTAGTGCCGACGGCGACGCCGATCACCGTGGCGAGCAGCGCGCAGGCGAGTGCGATCAGAAGTGAGGTTCTGATGCCTGCAGCTATGCGCACGAATAGATCTCGGCCCGCCGAGTCAGTTCCGAACGGGTGATCGAACGACGGAGCCAGGCGAGCTGCCGAGAAGTCTGTGACTCGGTCGTCGACGTCGGCCAACCATGGGACCAACGCCGCGTACAGCGCCACGAGGATCAGCACGCCGACGGCGATCTTGAAGCGTCGTTCAGCCATCGGTACTCACTCTCGGGTCGAGTACTGCAACGAGGACGTCGGCAATCAGTGAGCCGAGCATGACCGTCAATGTCGTACCGACGGTGAGGAACGCGAGCAGTGCCATGTCGAGGTCACGGGCTGACGAGACGATGGCGCCGGCGATCCCTGGCCAACTGAAGACCTCTTCCACCAGCACTGCCCCGACTATCAGCTCGGGCAGTCGCACGCCGACGATGTTCACGAAAGGCGCCAGTGAGGTCGGCAGTATGTGGCGTTTCGTGATGGTCGGCGCCGGGATTCCGCGTGCTACGGCGCCCGCGACAAATCCCTCACTTTTCGAACCCACGACGGATTCTCGGACCGCGAGTAGGAGCCACGGCATCTGCGAGATGGAAAGGACCGTCACCGGTAGGACCAAGTGCCGGATCACCTGTCCCGGTGTGGGATCGGCACCCCCGTCGGTCAACCCGGCGACCGGGAGCCAGCCGAGAGTCAACGCGAAGAGCGCGATGGCACCCAGCGACAAGACAAACGGCGGAAGTCCTTGGACCACGACGCTCAGCCCGGACACGGTCTTGTCCAAGAATCCTCCACTGCGTATTCCGGCGAGAACACCGAGTGTCAGCGAGGCGAGAATCGCGATGAGGAGTGAGATACCGACCAGCAGCAGGGTCCATGGCAGACGCTCGGAGATAACTTGGGAAACAGGCTGATTGAACGATCTGGAGATCCCGAGATCACCGGTGAACACGCCCTGGAGCCAATTCCAGTACGTGCTGTACCAGGGGTTGTCGAAACCCATCTGATCGGCGATCAACGCTTTGTCCGCGTCGCTGGTCGTCATGTATCGCGTGCCCAGGTAGCCGACAAGTGGATCGAACGGTGAGACCGCGGCGGCGGCAAAGAGTCCCGCGGACACCACGGCGATCACCGGCACGATGAACAACGCCCGCCGACCGACCATCGTGAGGATGGCCTTTCGGCGGGAGTTGCCACGGTGGTCGAGCGATTGCCGCGCGTCTACCCGAACGTCGACCGCTGTCATTGCCCTCTGGCCCACGTCTGCAGTGACCACCACGGGCCCCAGGTCACACCGTGTGAGTGTGGCTCGAGTACAGGTCCGGACATCTGCCAGTCGGAATCCTTCGAAACGTACGTATGGTCGAGGAATACGAGGATGACAAATCCGGGATCCTCGACGTACGCCTGCTGCACGTCGCGATACGCGGCGTCACGCGTTGCCTGATCCAGGCTGCGGCGTCCTACTTCCAGGCCTGCGTCGACTGCTGGATTGGAGTAGTCGCTGGCGTTGTCGTAGATGCTGCCGACCCCGGGCGCTATGTACTTCGAGTTCAGCGCGTCGTACGCCTGTGTGTCTGGATCGAAAGGTTCGTCTCCACCACCGAGAAGCGTCGAATCCTGGTTGATTCGAGGGTCTATGCGGTCCCAGGAGAGCGCTTCGAGATCCACCTCGATGCCGACAGCGAGAGCATCGGAGGCAAATGCCTGAGCGAGATCACGTCGAACGGTGTCGACGGAGTTGTACATGATCGTGAACTGCGCCCGCTGACCGTCTTTCGAACGGATTCCGTCGGCACCTTCGATCCAGCCCGCTTCGGTGAGAATTCGCTCGGCCTCGGCCGGGTCGTAGGCGAAGGTTGCGTTCGGGTTGTACGAATCGCCGTAGACCTCGGGGATCGGAGTGGCGGCGACGCGGCCGTGGCCGCCCAGGACGTTGTCGATCATCGACTGGCGATCGGCGGCGAGGTTGAGCGCCATCCGTACGGCTTTGTCGCCTGCCACGGGATTGTTCGTCGGAAGTGAGAGACCGCGCCAGTCCGCTGACTGATGGGCAGTCACCGACATGTTGTCTTTGCCCGAGAACGTATTGGCAAGCAGTGGAGGGAGATTGGTTCCGTCGATCTCGCCGGACACCATACGTTGGGCGCGGGTGTTGTCGTCCGGAACGTAGAGGAGAGTGAGCTTCTTGATCTCCGGTGCACCGTCCCAGTAGTTCTCGTTCGCCTCGAAGACCGCTCGATCCGGTGAGAGATCGACGAGTGTGTACGGACCCGTACCGACAGGCGCGGTGTTCAACGGCGATTCGGCGGCAAGTCCGGGTGTCGCGAGGGATTCCGACGGGACCATGCCGATCAGCATCTTCGTCAGCAGGGGCGCATACGAGTAGGCGAGACGAAACTCGACTGTGCTGTCGTCGACGGCCACGACGTCGCTGATCATGTCGTACGACGACCGCGCTTCGGAGGCGGAAGCCGGATCGAGGATCGCCTTGTACGTGGCAACCACGTCGTCGGCGTCGAAGGTCGATCCGTCGGAGAAGGTGACGCCGTCGCGGAGTTTGACCGTCCAGACTGTCGCGTCGGCATTGGCAGTGGGCATCTCCGCGGCCAGAGACGGCTCGAATCCCGGCATGCCGGTCCCTCCGGTGAGCCGGACGAGGCCGTCGTACATCTTGGCCTCACCGGCAGCGCCGAAGCCTGCGACCGGGTTGTAGCCGCCCAGCTCGTAGCCGTCGGCCAAGACCAGGCCGTCGCTGTTGCCCGAGGAGTCGGTGCCAGTCGGGCTACTGCACGACGTGATCAGAAGTGCGCCGATTGCGGCGGTTGCGGTGAGCGTCAGAACGCCTGGTTTGTGGAGTTTCACGGGTGTCCTTTCCTTGGTGGACAGGTGTACGAAAACATCTGTTCACCTATTCAGGTATTCATATGATCTCATCTCGAAACGGATATTTCGCACAAAGGCCGAACGCTGGGACCTTGGCCCCGCCAGTGGCACTCCGAGAGCCCTGTTATCGCAGGCCGTAGTCTGTTCACCGTGCGCGTACTAGTAATCGGCTCCGGAGCCCGTGAACATGCCCTCCTTCTCTCTCTTGCTCGCGATCCAGGTGTCACGGCCCTGATCTGCGCGCCTGGCAATGCCGGGATCGCAAAAATCGCCGAGCAGCACCCCATCGACGTCGCTTCGGGTGACGCGGTTACCGCGCTGGCCCAGAAGGTCGAAGCCGACCTCGTCGTCATCGGACCCGAGGTTCCGCTGGTCCTCGGTGTCGCAGACGCGGTGCGCGCAGCAGGTATCGCCTGCTTCGGGCCTTCGGCCGACGCCGCCCGCATCGAGGGATCGAAGGCTTTCGCCAAGGACGTGATGGCTGTCGCCGGCGTCAAGACCGCTCACAGCGAGATCGTCGACAATCCGGCCAAGCTCGACGAAGCACTCGACCGCTTCGGTCCCAACTGGGTGGTCAAGGACGACGGACTGGCCGCGGGTAAGGGCGTAGTCGTCACGACGGATCGTCTCGCCGCGCGCGATCATGCCGCAGAACTGCTCGAGACCGGACACCCGGTTCTCCTCGAGTCCTTCCTCGACGGTCCGGAAGTTTCGCTCTTCTGCCTCGTCGACGGCGAAACTGTGATCCCGCTGCTCCCGGCTCAGGACCACAAGCGAGTAGGCGACGGAGACTCCGGACCCAACACCGGCGGCATGGGCGCGTACACCCCATTGCCGTGGCTGCCCGACGAGATGGTCACGCAGATCGTCGACGACGTCGTCAAGCCTGTCGCTGCCGAGTTGGTCGCGCGCGGTAGCAGTTTCTCCGGCCTTCTCTACGCCGGTCTGGCGATCGGTGTCGACGGCCCGGCCGTCGTCGAATTCAACTGCCGGTTCGGTGACCCCGAAACTCAGGCCGTGCTTGCTCTCCTCGAAACGCCGCTGGGCGGTCTACTCAATGCGGCCTCGACCGGAACACTCGATTCGGTCGGTCCGTTGCAGTGGCGCGACGGTTCCGCTGTCACGGTCGTGATTGCCGCGGAGAACTACCCGTCAACCCCACGCACCGGCGACGTGATCACCGGAGCCGACGCCGACGGAGTCCTGCACGCCGGTACCAAGAAGCGTGAAGACGGTGCCGTCGTCTCGGCCGGCGGGCGTGTGCTGAGTGTTGTCGGAGTGGGCAAGGATCTGACCGAAGCTCGCGACGACGCCTACGCAAAGATCGCCGACGTCAAGCTTCCCGGCGGTCATTTCCGCAAGGACATCGGACTCGGCGCCGTCGAAGGTCGCATCTCAATTCCCTGACTCGTTCTTTCGGAGGGCCGGTGAACTTTCTGTTCATCGGCCCTTTTCATGGAAAATCAACGGTTCCTCGAAGTTACCCACGAGTATGGACTTCTCGTTCGGTTTCTCCCGGTATATCTCAGCGCGGGGGTCACGGAAAGAGAAGGGCACACTTGAGCATTCGCGCTGGATCCAACGAACGGCACGCACGTACCAATTCCACGCTCTCGCGTAGAAACTTCTTGGCAGCAACAGGATTAGCTGTGGGGGCCGCCGCACTCTCGTCCTCGTGGACCACGGCGGCCGCTGCGCCCAGACGAGCATTGAACGACGGTGACCGTGTCCCCGCGCTCGTGATCGGCAGTGGATACGGCGGTGCCGTTGCGGCACTTCGCCTGACACAGGCCGGTATCGACACGCACATGGTCGAGATGGGGAAGTCGTGGACCACACCAGGGTCCGACGGCAAGATCTTCTGCCCGATGCTCTCGCCCGACGGTCGGTCCTTCTGGCTCAGAGACCGTACAGTTCAACCGGTTTCACACTTCTCTGGCGGCTCGGTGGACAAGAACATCAGCCGCTACGTCGGTGTTCTCGACGCCGAGGACTTCGGCGGGATCAAGGTCTACCAGGGCCGAGGGGTCGGCGGTGGGTCGCTGGTCAACGGCGGTATGGCCGTCACACCCAAGCGTAACTACTTCGAAGAGATCCTGCCCGGTGTCGATTCCAACGAGATGTACTCGACGTATTTCCCGCGCGCGAACGCTGCGCTCGGAGTCAACAACATCGACCCGGCCTGGTTCGAATCGACCGAGTACTACAAGTTCGCGCGGACGGGGCGAAAGACCGCTGAGAGATCCGGTTACACAACAACGTTCGTGCCGAATGTCTACGACTTCAACTACATGAAGCAGGAAGCTGCCGGCCAGGTCACCAAGTCTGCTCTGGTCAGTGAGGTCATCTACGGCAACAATGCCGGAAAGAAATCTCTGGACAAGACGTACCTCGCTGCGGCATCCGCCACCGGCAAGCTCACCATTTCAGCTCTGCACGTCGTGACCTCGGTTGCCCCGGCCGCGACCGGCGGTGGCTATCAAGTGGTGATGAACCAGATCAACGAGCAGGGCAATACCGTCGGCACCAAGACAGTGACGGCGGACAAGGTCTTCTTCGCGGCCGGCAGTATCGGGACCAGCAAGCTCCTGGTCGCGATGAAAGCGCAAGGGCAGCTGGCGAATTTGCCGGGTGCAGTTGGACAGGAATGGGGTCACAACGGCAACGTGATGGTGGGCCGCGCCAATCACATGTGGGACGCCACCGGTGCGAAGCAGTCCGCGATCCCCGTGATGGGTATCGACAACTGGGCCGACACATCCGCTCCCGTCTTTGCGGAAATCGCACCCTTCCCGGCCGGTACCGAACTGTGGGTCAGCCTGTACTTGGCGATTGCCAAGAATCCGCAACGTGCTCAGTTCCAATTCAACTCGGCAACAGGCAAAGTCGGATTGAACTGGCAGCGCTCGCAGAACCAGCCGTCGATCGACATGGCGAAGAAGCTCTTCGACAAGATCAACAAGAAGGAAGGCACGATCTACCGGACCGACCTCTTCGGCCCGACGCAGACGTGGGGCGATCAGTTGACGTACCACCCCCTCGGCGGTTGTGTGCTCGGCAAGGCGACCGACGGCTACGGTCGTCTGCCGGAGTACCCGGGTCTGTACGTCATGGACGGATCCCTCGTACCGGGCAATGTGGGAGTCAATCCGTTCGTCACCATCACCGCTCTGGCCGAACGGAATATCGAGAACATCATTGCGAACGACATGAACTAGGGCGGTAACTCGTCAGCAGGTGCGGTGCGGTGCGGCAGGTGCTGCACCGCACCGCTTCTGTATGCCCGGAGTGTCACCGCGGTGCGTGATCTCGCAATGATCGATTGACTCGGTCGAGGATACCGACGGCAGTGGTCAATGTGTCGAGGTCGCCCTCGTCGAGGGCCGCCAATTCTTCGGCGAGAACGCCGATGCGTAGTTCGGATCGACGGTCTCGTCGCGCGCTTCGCTCGTCCTTCACGAAAAGTGTGCTCACTCGGCCGTCCGTGGGATCGGGTCGCCGCTCGATCAGGTCTTTGTCGGAGAGGATGCGCACCAGCGTGCTGACGGTGTTCGGGCGTCTGGAGAGGCGATCGGCCACGGCCCCGATGCGAGTGCCCGGATGGTGTGCGACATCGTGAAGTACTTCGGATTGTGCCTCTGGCAGAGTCGCGTCGGTACCCGACGTATCCATGTATTCCCGCAGCGCTCGACGCAATTCGAACGCCGCAGCGATGAGTGATCTCGATGCTTCTTCCGCGGTGGGCACGCGATCGGAGTAGCGATCGACCTCGTGTGATCCACGCCCTGGAACTGTATCTGACACAGATATAGTTTACAGTTCTTCAAAGGGTAGGGTCACCTAACCATGACGGAAGATGAAGCTGTCATGCTTCACGACGTACGGGACACGATCATGAATTTTCGAAAGAAGTCACGCAGTGTAATGCTGATCGGCGCACTGACATTGGTGGCAGCTCTCAGTGGCTGCTCGAGCGAGGACGCGTCGCCCACAGATGCCGAGATCAGTGCGTCGGCTCCGGCGGACTCTGCGTTTGTCGCTCCGCGAGAAGTCCCGGTTGGAATGGGGAGCGGAAAGTCGGACGGCGAGTTCCCTCGTACCGTCTCACACTTCAAAGGGGACACCACGATCGAATCGCAGCCCGAAAAGGTTGTCGTCATCTCGACCGGGCAAGCAGATGCTCTCCTGTCGCTCGGTGTCGTGCCCGCAGGTTCGACGCGTGGTGACGGTGCGGACCTGGTGCCTCCGTACTTGTTGTCTGCATACCCCGAATTCCGTACTCAGCTAAGTGATGTCGTTGACGCAGGTGGACGCTTCACACCGAATTTCGAAGCGATCGTCACGCTCGATCCTGACCTGATCTTGATGAATGTTGCAGGAAAGGACGCTGATTCGCTGTACGACCAGCTTTCTGCCATCGCACCCACGGTGGCAACACAGGGAACCGGCGTCTACTGGAAGCAGGACTTCCTGCTGGTTGCCGACGGGGTAGGTAAGACGCAGCAGGCGACGGTACTGCTGGATACCTTCAATACCGATGCCGCGGCCCTCGGTGCTTCCCTCTCGTCGCCGCCGACGGTGTCGTTCACGCGCCAGAACGGAAATCGTCTGCGCATCTTCGGTATTCCTTCGTTCACCGGCAGTATCGCCGAGGATGCCGGCTTGACCCGTCCGCAGTCGCAGCAGTTCGACGACACTTCCCGAGACATCAGTGAAGAAGAGTTGAACGTGGCGGACGCCGACTGGATCTTCTACGGCGTGCAGGGCGGGGACCCGGCGACATTGACGAACGCGCCGTTGTGGGCGCAGTTACGTGGTGTGGTCGCCAACCACGCCGTCGCTGTTGACGATGACGTCTTTTACCTCAATACCGGGCCGACTGCGGCTCGTGAAGTGCTGAAGGTTCTGCAGAGCGCATTGCAGCAGTAGTCGATTCAGCTTGGTTGTGAGTGCCGACGAATCGGAAGAGGGCTCCACCCACCGTGACGGCAAGCGTCGCGAGAATGGCTCCGGCGATGACGTCGGTGAGCCAGTGCGCACCCAAGTAGAGGCGAGTCAGCGCGACGACGACGGTGACCGTCACGGCGAGGAGCATCAGAAGGCGTTTGACGGCCGGTGTTCGGTCGACGCTCACAACGAGAACGGCAATGCCGAACAGCGCTGCTGTGCCCGTCACGTGACCGGAGGGGAACGAGTGGCCGGTCTCGAGAAGAACCTGGATGTTGGTCGGCGGACGTTCGCGACCGACGAGCGCTTTGATTACCGTGCTGGCGACCGCCGCCCCGCCAACGGTTCCGATCACGATCAAGCCCGGAACGACCGAACGCGCTCGCCATGAGATGAGCACTCCGCAGGTGATCCCGAGTAGCGCGGTGGCGACCGGGCTACCGAGATCTGTGACGGCGACCGCGATCTGGTTCAGGGCGCCGCTCCGATGATCGACCATCCAGTCGGTCACCGGCCCGTCGAAGCTCGTCAACCACCCGCTTCCATACACCTGGATCGACAGCGTCACCAGTGCAAGCACGAGTCCGCACGTGCGAAGGGCTGTAGACCGAACGCCGGAAGCTCGGTAGATCGAACCGAACGCGAACAGAGCTGCGGCCACCACGATTGCGGCAACCGCGATCTCTGCGGTGGTGCTCTCGGTCAGGACTTCGGTGACCACGTTTCGCACGGTCGACACAGTTGCAGGCATGAATGCAGTGTGACGAGCCGAAGCTGAAGAAACGCTGAACGGAACTCGGCTCTGGGTCTACCGTCTGCTCTACTGGGTGCATCCGAACAACTGCGTGGCGACGAAACGGGGCCGGTGGTGCGAGTACTGGTGGTCGAAGACGAAGTGCGCCTGGCCGAGACGATCCGGCGGGGATTGGTGGCCGAGGGATTCGTGACCGCCGTCGAACTCAACGGTGACGACGGATTCGCGACTGCGTGCAGTGACGAATTCGACGTGATCGTTCTCGACATCATGTTGCCGGGCAAACACGGGTACGACATCGTGCGGGATCTACGCGCCCGGGAGATCTGGACGCCGATCCTCATGCTCTCGGCAAAGGACGGCGAATACGACCTGGCTGATGCATTCGATCTCGGCGCCGACGACTACCTGGTCAAGCCATTCTCGTTTGTCGTGTTTCTCGCTCGGCTGCGCGCACTGGTGCGTCGCGGCGCTCCACAACGTCCGGCGATACTCTCCGTTGGAGACCTGTCCCTCGACCCGGCCAAACATCAGGTGAGCAGAGCGGGAATCGAATTGACCCTGACGCCAAGGGAGTACAGCGTTCTCGAATTCTTGATGCGCAACAATGGTGTGGTGGTCACGAAGACCGAGATCGTTCGCGCTGTCTGGGACACCAACTACGAAGGTGACGAGAACATCGTCGAGGTGTATATCGGTTACCTTCGTAAGAAGCTCGACCTCCCGTTCGGAACTCAGAGCATCGAAACGGTCCGAGGCGTCGGGTACCGCTTTGTCGGCACTGCCTGATCGTCAGTCGTTCGGTACCGGAATCGTCACCTCGAATCGACTTCCACCGCCCGCCCTCTCGCTGACGGAAATGGTTCCGTGGTGCGCCGCAACTATTTCCGACGCGATGGCGAGTCCGAGTCCGGACCCGCCTCCCTGCCTCGACCGCGGCTGGTCCAGGCGGACGAAGCGTCCGAAGATTCGTTCGCGTTCTGCTGCAGGGATTCCGGGCCCGTCGTCCTCGATCACGATGTGGGCTTCGTTTCCGGCTTCGGAGCACTCGAGATACACGAGGGTCTCCGCATGCCGCACTGCATTGTCCACGAGGTTTCGCACCATCCGCGTCAATGCTCTCGGGTCTCCGGAGACCCGAACCGGAGCCACGGCAGCGGCGACCGTAACTGCGGAGATACCGTCGATCCTTTTCTGCTCGGCGAACAAGATGTCATCGAGGTCGACGTCGACGACGATGCCGAACTTTTCGAGTTCGCTTTCGTCAGAGCGCGCGAGAATCAACAGGTCTTCGATCAACTGCCGCATTCGGCGCGCCTCGGGAAGTAGTGCGTCTTCGATCAGCGCGTCGTCGAGGAGATCCGGGCGTCGGTGTGCCAGTTCGAGGGCCGTCGTGATCGTGGACAGCGGACTGCGTAACTCGTGTGAGGCATCGCTGACAAATCGTTGCTGGGCCAGCGCACCTTCGTCGAGGCGCGCCAGCATGTCGTTCATTGTTGTTGCCAGTCGGGCTATCTCGTCGTTCCCTGACGGGACAGGCACTCGTTCACCTTGACGCCCACTCGAAATCGATGCTACCCGAGCGCGGATGCGTTCGACGGGAGCGAGGGCCGAACCGACGAGGCGGTAGGTGGCAAACGCTGCCAGCCCCAGGACCAGAGGTCCGACGATGGCCAGCAGAACGGCAACGGTCGTCACCACGGTTTCAACTGGTTCGCGGTCGGCGCCGACGAAGACGGTGACTGGTCCGGTCGCCGTCTGAGCGCCTCGCCCGATCAGCCAGTAGTCCTCGTCGTCGGACTTCTTGACCCTTCCGAGAGCGTCCGACTCGTCAGGGCCGAGAAAACGTTCGGACAGGAGGTCGCTGTCGGTTCCAGGTGATTGGGCGACTATTCGGTGATCGGCGTCGACGATCTGGACGATTCCGATCTGACTGTCTGTGGACAGAAGCGAAGGGTCGAGATCGGCCGGGTTTTTTCCGTTGAGCTGCTGGACCAATTGCGTGGCGCGAGCGTCGGAGCTGTTCAGCGCGGACAGATGCAGGGAGTTTGCCAGCACGAAAACCAGTGCAAGCCCGGCGATCACCAGGCAGAAGGCGATCACGAGTGTCGAAGCCACGGTCGAACGGGCACGCACGCTCCACCGGGAGGGGTGCAGAATCGACTCGCCGATGAAGTTCATGGCGTCCAGTCTGTACCTTCTCGGTTGTGCATTTACGAAGACGGGTGACGCGGTCCCGTAATCGGACCGCGTCACCCGTCTAGAGGATCAGGCCACTCGCTTGGCGGTGCGGCCGCCGAATTCGAGCATCACGGCGCGACCGGTGTCGTCGGTGACGAAGCGTCCCAACGCCCGGGTGGTGTCGGCGCGCGCAGCGAAGTCACGGTCGTTGAGGAAGGCGATCGGGATTGCCGGCGGCCAGACGATGTCCTCGTATTCACCGAGATCCTGCGCGCTGCCCATCCGGATGCCGATTCCCTCGTCACCGGGGGCGACGGTCATCGTCAGTGAGCCGGCCTGATACTTGCCCAGGACTGCGTCGACGGCAGCGGGTTCGGGCTCGACCACGTCGAGGGATGCCGGCGTGGGTAGTTCAGTGAGGTTGGCCATGCACCAGTCGACGATCTTCTTGCCGATTCCGCCGCCGAGGGCGTTGGTCAGCACGGTGACGGCGAAGTTCTTCTCGGGCACTGTCATGAACTCGGAGACCTGGAGGTTGCTCACGTTTCCGCCGTGCCGCACTACCTGTGTGGTTCCGTATCGAGTCAACAGCCATCCCAGGCCGACTTCTTCGAACATCATCGCGGCGGGACGCTGCGGCTTCTGCATCAACAACCGGGTGGACTCGTCGAGTGGCTGTCCTTCGCCGGGGTGTTCGCCAGACAGTGCGTAACGTGCCCAGACGAGTTGGTCTCGCACCGAGGACCACATTCCGCCGCAAGGGATCATGCCGCGGTCCAGTCCGGTTTCGTTGGACACGAACGGCACACCGTCGCGGATGTAGTGACCGAGTGCGAACCGGTGGGTCATCACGTCCCAGGGCAGGAAGGCCGAGTTCTTCATGTCGAGGGGGTCGAGCACGCGCTGCTTGACCAGCTCTTCGAAGGTCAGTCCGCTGATCTTGGCCACGACATGTCCGGCGAGAACGAATCCGGAGTTGCTGTAGGAGAAGACTTCTCCGACGGGAAATTCTTGTCGCAGTTCGTTCAGCCGTGAAACCGAGCGTCCCAGGGCGTCTTCGCCCCAGCCTGCCGAGAGGCCCGCGTCGCCGGTGAATCCGCCGGTGTGGGTGAGGAGGTGACGCATCGTGACTGTGCGCGTGGCTGTTTCGTCGGCGAAGGTCAGTTCGGGGACGTACTCGACCAACGGGGTGTCGAGATCGAGTAGGCCGTCCTCGACGAGTGCCATCGCGGCTGTTGCGGCGAACACCTTTGTGGTGGAGCCGATCATGAACATCGTCTTGTCGGTGACCGGGAGTTGGGTTTCGACGCTCTCGATGCCACTGGTGACGACGATGTCCTTGTCGCCGTGAACGATGCCGACCGAGACGCCGGGGATGTTTGCCTCGACCCTCCACTGATCGACGAGTTCTTGAAGCTGTTCTTGCATCTTTGATTCCTCGAGTTCGCTGGCGTTCTGTGTTTCGGCGTTCTGTGTTTCCGTCATCGTATGTGTATCGGTCATCGTCACGCGTTAACCCGTGGTAGGAAGCGGAATCCGACGTACACTCCGTCTCGGTGCGGCCGTACCGTCGTCCAACCCGCGGCCCCGGGTTGACGGGTGGTCCAGGTCCCCGGGATCTGCGACGGTACGAGAGTGGCTACCGTTGCAGGCTTCTTCGGAGCTGTCTCGTCTTCCTCGGGATTCGGGATTACGTCGCCGATGACGGTGATCACGGCCTCGTCAGCGGACTCTCCACGACGGAACTCGATTGCTATTCCGCCCGAGCTGTACTTTCCCAGAACCGAATCCGGAATCGACTCCACACTCGCGGGGTTCGGGGCGAGGGCTTGCGGAGGTTCGAGTCCGACCAACGCGGCCGCGGCTTCGGTGAAGAGATCACGGTAGAGGCCGTCGGCCTTGCCGCCGCTGGTCAGCAGTGCGATCGCGACATTGTGGCGGGGGAAGATGCGCAGATACGCGTGCTGGCCGATGGTGCTGCCGTCGTGCCCGAAAATCTCTTCGCCCGACCAGGTTTCGTGGAACCAGCCCAAGCCCCAACCCGACTTGTCCGGGAACAGTTCGCTGATGTCGATTTCGGGTGTGCGCATCGCGGCGGCTGACTTTTCCGACACGATCCGTACGCCGTCGACGCTCTGTCCTTCGAGAAGACCGAGTTCCGCGAACGTGAGTAGATCTCCGATGCTGGCAGTGATGCAACCCGCGGGCCCCATCGAGCGCGTGATCGGCCAGACGGGCATCACGACGGAGTTCCCCGTATGACCCGCTGCCACAGAGTATCTCGGTGTATCTCCGGTCAACGTGAGTGTGTGCGCGAGGCCGAGCGGATCGATGATCCGCTCCTTGAGGATGTCGTCCCAGATGCCGCCGCGAAGAACCTCGACGATACGAGCTGCAAGGACGTACGCGGAGTTCGAGTACGCGAAGCCGTCCTCGAGTGGATGAACCTGACGGAAGTCACGCAGGCCCTCGACGTAGCGTTCGACGACGTCGTCGCCGCGACCCTTGTCGATGAACAGGTCACCGTCGATTCCGTTGCGATGGTTCAGAAGTGCGCGAACCGTGATGCGGGCAGCTGTTTCCTCGTCCTGCAGTGCGAAATCGGGCAGGATCGACCGGACGGTCGCGTCCAGGTCGAGCAAGCCTTCGTCGACAAGCTGCATGACCAGCATCGCGGTCCATACCTTGGTGATGGATCCGATCTGGAACAGGGAGTCGGTGGATACCTCGACCCCGGTGTCTGCATTGATCACGCCGGAAGCCACCGTCGTACGGGTGATTTCCTTGCCGTTGGAATCGAGTGTGAGAATACCGAATTGAGCACCGGTGACGCCGTAACGCTCACACAGTACGTCCAGCGAACGCTTCCACGCGTCGGCTCCGGCAGACGCGTTGGCCAGGCCGGTCTTGGGCAGCTTCGCGGAGGTGTATCGCTTGACCCATTCGATGAGTCGTGTGCTGTAGTCGATTCGGTGCGAGATCGAGCCGTTGACGAGGAACCCGTGGCTTGCACCGGGATACGCCACCAGACGGGTGGGTACGTGCTGCTGGCGCAGTGCGGCGAACCAGGCCTCGGCTTGACCCAGCGGGCACCGCTCGTCCGACTTTCCGTGCAGGATCAGCGTCGGGGTCACCACGTTCTTCACGGCGGCGAGCGGTGAGGCTGCCAGCAGCTTGGCGGAGTTCTCGGGAACAGTCGTGCCGGTGGCGAGTGACGCGAGGTGCGGACCGAAATCGCAGACTCCGGCCATGGCGTTGAAATCGCAGATCAGCCCGCCGGCAACCGCAGCGGCAAAACGATCCGTCGCGGACGTCAGGTGACACGTACTGTATCCGCCGTAGCTGTACCCGGTGATCGCCAGACGGTCCCCGTCGACAAGTCCCTCGGCGACAAGCGCGTCGATCGGCTCGAGGAAGTCGGCTTGGTCGGAGGTACCCCAGGCGCCGTTGACGGCGTACATGAAGTCTGCGCCGTACCCGTCCGACCCACGTGGATTGAGGGTCAGGATGCGCCAACCCTGGGCGGCGAGAACCTGGTGGGCGGGGTGATAGGTATCTGCAACGCCGGTCCACGCGTTGTGCGGTCCGCCGTGAATGTCGAGCAGAAGAGGTGCAGCGCCACTGGTTTCGGGAGCGGACAGCAACCAACCATGCACGGTGCGGCCGTCGGAGATGGTGAACTCGCGTTCCTCGGCGGCAAACAGTGTCACCTCGGGGAGTGCTTCTGCGGTGAATTTCGTCAGCGTGGTGACCGCGCCGCTGTCGAGATCGACGAGTGCGACCTCGCCGAAGGACTGCTGCGTGGTGACGATGACGGAGGCGACGCGGGCGTCACGGGCAACGGAGAGCGCCGAGACGACCTCGTTGGGATTGGCGACGAGGGATCGAGAGGTGCCGGTTTCGATGTCGGCCGCGTACAGATGCGTCCATCCACGATCGCGTAGGCAGAACACGATTTCGTCGCGAGTATTCGACAGTGCCGGTGTGCCGCCGGGGTAACCGGGTGCACCGGGCATCACGTTGCGATCGAGATGAGCTGTGAGGGTGACGTCGACCGGTGTCTCGGTTGGGCCGGGGACGGACAGCCGGATCAGGTCTGCAGTTCCGACACGGACCTCGGGAGTGCCGATGGCGACGACCGAATCTCCCTGCGGATGCCACAGTGTGGAGCCCTGCACTCCGGTGGCATGACCGAGTCGCTGCGGGGGAACCGACAGATCGTCGACGAGGATGCGGTAAGCGCTGAACGTGAGGTTCAGATCGCTGTCCGGTTCGAGATTCGCGGTGAAGGCAAGGGCCGTGCCGTCGGGCGACCAGGACGGAACGTCGGCATTCCAATCACCGTCGGTGAGCCGTCGAACTGCCTTCGTCTCCAGATCGACGGTGTGAAGGTGGCGACGGAAGGTGCCGAGCCAACCGGCACCGTCCACCTTGTATCCGAGTCGGTCGGTGACGATGGGAGCATTCGGATCGGCGGAGTCCGAGCGTGAGACCACAGCGGCGAACGCGATGGCATTTCCGTCCGGGCTCCAGGCTGCTGCACCGGCGCCGAGGGGGAGTGATGCTGATGTGGTGAGAGTTTCGGCCTCGCCACCGGCGAGCGGGATCAGGTGCAGCTGCGCGGAGTCGCCGACCTTACGCAGGAAGGCAATCGAGGTTCCGTCCGGAGAGAACCGAGGGGCAGAATCGGCGGGCCCTGCGGTGAGGCGGCGAGCCTGGGAATCGCGGGACACCGCCCAGAGCGATGTAGTTGCCTTTCCGGCAACAATTTCCGAGCGAACGAAGACGACCACGGTGCCGTCGGGAGAGATTGAGGTCTCAGTGGGTGTGACCACACGGTGGAGGTCGTCGAGAACAAATGGACGGTCAGTCATGTAGATCCTTCGAATCGGAGAAATAGATGCAGACGTAAAGCTTTGTCTTCCGGCTTATTTCAGAACGCGAATGCCAGGGCCGGCCAGGGTGCCGCCAACTGGTGCATACAGGGCCGTTGCGCCGTTGAAGAACATGAAGTTCGGCGACGTGGACACCGGAATGACGTCGGACGAGGTGAACAGTGCTTGTTCCGCTTCCTTCCACACCGAGCAGGATTCCTGCCCGGGCAGAACCGAGGCCTTCGCCGCCAGTTCGGCGTACTTTTGATTGTCGATCGATGCGAAGTTGACACCCGACGGTGGGGTGGGGCCGGCGAAGTACGGAACGAAGATGCTGGGGGTATCGCTCTGGACGGTCAGTCCGATCGAGATCGACCATGACGTCAGGTCTTTCGCTGCGAATGTGTTGGAAATGATGAAGTTGTTGTCACCACCACGAAGCTCTACCTTCGCACCGAGCTCCTGCCACTGCTTCATCGCGTATTCTGCTGCTGCAGAGGTGGTGTCGCGGTAGTTGGCAAAGATGACCGTCAATTGCAGCGCTTGACCGTCCTTGGTCAGGACACCGTCGGATCCGGGCTTCCAACCGGCGTCCGCAAGAGTCTTTTTCGCAGCGGCCATGTCGAACTTCGGAACTACACCGGTGACGCTGTCGAAGTCACACGCCCGCGGATCGACTACTGCCAGTGCCGTAGCTCGTGAGCCTTTGCCACCGGTGTTGATGTCCGTGTAATCGTCGAGATCGATCGCTTGCACGAGTGCGGTGCGTACGGCTTCGTCCTTGGTGGGGAGAGCCGCATTGTGGTTGAAGATGAACTGTCCGCTCAGGGTGTTGGACGTCATCGACTCGAGGCCTGAAGCTTCCACACGTTCGATATCCGCGCCGGCAACCGGGGCCGCGTTGACCGTTCCGGTGAGGACGAGATTCGCCGTCGTCGCGGCGTCGGTCACGACCTTGATCGTGACCGTCTTGGGCACTCCGAGCGTGTCCGACGTGGTTTCGCCGTTCGGCCCCCAGTTGTATCCGTCGCGGCGTTCGAGCGTGACGTGATCGTTGGCCACTACTTCGGTGATCTTGAACAGTCCGGTTCCGTTGCTGCTGCCTCGAACACTGGCAGGGTCGTCGAGGGCTGCCTGGCACGCCATCTTGAGAGCGCCGATGCGCTCGAGGAGGAAGGGCGCGGGTTCCGTTGTCTTGATCGTGAGCTCGTCACCATCAGCGGTTGCTACCGCAGTTTCGGGTACGGATGCTCCCAACCACGGCGAGCCGTTGGTCGTGTCGACGACCCAGTTGATGTTGTTTGCCGCTGTCTGGGCAGTGAAGGTCGTGCCGTCTTCACACGTGATCCCCTTTTTGAGGGTGAAGTTCAGCGAAGTTCCGTTCTCGCTCCATTTTTCGGCCAGATACGAGCCCGCTGCGCGGGTTTTGGGGTCGATGGCCAACAACGAGTCGTTCGTATAGCTGTTGATCGCCTGCGTGGCAGTCAGATTGGTGATCAGGGGATGAAGGTTGCCGGGATCGGTGTTCACGATCGTGGTGAAACTGCCGTCCTTCGCGTAGTCGCCGGAAGAATTGCCGCCAGGATCAGAGGTGCTTCCGCACGAGGCAACCGTGAGAACGCCGATCGTGACCAGAGCCGCAGTGGGCACTGAGCGAGCTTTCATCTGATGCACCTTTTGATCGAAGGAAGTCGTTGATCAATGTTGCGCGAGGGACGTGGCCCAGGTCTCGTTGAATCGACTCATGCTGAGCGCCTGAATCTGTCGGATCGTCACAATGGGTGGTCGTCGTTTCTTGCCGCACCACGGTTCGACTACCGTCGGAGTGTGCGCTCAGAATCTCGTCGATCAGATATCCAGACCTTCCATGTCATGGATGTATGGAAGGCCGCGACCGAACGTCAGCGGACACATGGTGACGTCCTGACCTTGGCGGCAGGTCAACCGTCGACGCCCGCGCCGGCACCGGTGCTACGTGCGACGCGAGAGATTCTGGGCACCGAACTACTCGGGTATACCGAGACTTTCGGGATCCTGCAGCTACGCGAGGCTATTGCGCGCTACCACAGCGAGCGATCGGGAATCGCCGTCGACGCCGAAGACGTGGTGGTGACGACCGGTTCGTCCGGGGCGTTCACCTTGCTCTTCCTGGCCGCGTTCGACGAGGGCGACACCGTGGTGGTTGCCCGACCCGGATATCCCGCGTACCGCAATACCCTTGCCGCTCTCGGCTGCAACGTCGTCGAACTCGACTGCGGGCCGGCAACTCGATACCAGCCGACAGTGGAAATGCTCGAGGCTTTGCCGTCGCCGCCTGCCGGTCTGATCGTCGCGAGCCCGGCAAATCCCACGGGCACGGTGATCTCGCCCGAGGAGCTCGCTGCATTGGCGACGTGGTGCGAGCAGCACGGAACTCTTCTGATCTCGGACGAGATCTACCACGGCATCGGATACGGCGATCAGCACACGTCGAGCGCCTGGGAGACCTCACGCGAATCCGTCGTGATCGGCTCGGTGTCCAAGTACTTCTCGATGACGGGTTGGCGACTCGGGTGGATGTTGGTGCCGACCTATCTTCGGCGCCCGCTGCAGAGACTCGCGTCGAACATGACCGTGTGTCCGCCCGCGATCTCTCAGTACGCCGCCGTCGAGGCATTCTCGGACGAGGCGAAGGTCGAGTTGGACGGGCACGTTCAGCGGTACGCCGTCAATCGTGAACTGTTGTTGACCGGGTTGCCGAAACTGGGCATCACCGAGTTGGCTCCCGCCGACGGTGCGTTCTACGTCTACGCGGACATCGGCCATCTGTGTGGCGACGAGGGCGCCACCGCGTGGTGTGCCCGGTTGCTGACAGATACCGGGGTCGCGCTGGCACCCGGAATCGATTTCGACACCGTCCACGGAAACCGGATGGTCAGACTCTCGTTCGCGGGTGCGACAGCAGACATCCAGGAGGCACTGGCCCGCCTCGAGAAGTGGCTCGGGTAACAAACAGCAGGGTCTTCGAGCTGTTTCGCCATGCGGAGGTGCCCTCTGCTGGCACGATGTCGTGGTGTCTTCTGCAGCTACGCCCAAGGGCGAACGACGTCGCCAAGCTCTGGTGGCGTCCGCTGCTGAACTTTTGCTGGAGGGCGGGTTCGACGCCGTTCGTCACCGAGCGGTGGCAACCAGAGCTGACCTTCCACTGGCTTCGACGACCTATTACTTCGACTCACTCGACGATCTGATCGCGTGTGCCGTCGAGCTCAACGGCAACGCCGACATGGAAGCGATGCGCGCCAGAGTGGCTGCGGTGACCCAACGTCGGCGGGGCGCGGAATCAACCGTCGAACTGTTGGTCGAGCTGCTGCTCGGAGACGAAGAGAAGCGGCCGGAGAGCCGCGAGCGTTTGATCTCGCGCTACGAACGATTCGTCGCGTGTGCCCGTCATCCCGCACTTCGTGACGTGCAGTTGCGCCTACGAGCCCAGCTCGACGACCTGTTGACCGATGCGCTTCGACGCTCGGGCCGGTCGGCTCCCGAGGGGCAATTGCGCCGTCTTGTCGCGATGGTCGACGGTGCGATGATCACGGCTCTGGGGGAGTACGACCCGGACCCACGGGGGTTGGCCAGGGGAATGCTCTTGGAATCGATCGACGTGATGGCGCCGCCGGTCTAGCTCGGTCTCTATCGGGGGTAACGGCACTGCTTGGCCCCCGTTAGACTGAGGCCTCGTGAGCCGCATCCCGAATGTCCTTGCCAACCGCTACGCCAGCCCGGAGCTCGTTGCTCTGTGGTCTCCCGAGTACAAGATCGTGCTCGAGCGTCAATTGTGGGTGGCGGTGTTGCGTGCGCAGGCAGAGCTGGGCATCGACATTCCGGCCGACGCCATCGACGACTACGAGCGTGTCATCGACAACGTCGACCTCGAGTCCATCGCGGACCGCGAGCGGGTCACCCGCCACGACGTGAAGGCACGCATCGAGGAATTCAACGCACTTGCCGGGCACGAGCAGGTCCACAAGGGCATGACCAGCCGCGACCTCACCGAGAACGTCGAGCAGCTGCAGATCGTGCGTTCTCTCGAACACGTCTACAGCCACGGCATCGCCGTCGCCGCCCGTCTGGGTGAGCGCGCTGCCGAGTACTCGTCCATCGTTATGGCCGGCCGCTCGCACAACGTCGCAGCTCAGGCCACCACCTTGGGCAAGCGTTTCGCTTCGGCCGCCGACGAGCTGCTGGTTGCACTGACGCGTCTGCGCCAGCTGATCGACCGGTACCCGCTTCGTGGGATCAAGGGCCCGATGGGGACCGCTCAGGACATGCTCGACCTCCTCGACGGCGATGCGGCCAAACTCGAGCAGCTCGAAGCGAAGGTTGCGGAGCACCTCGGATTCGCTCACGTGTTGACCAGCGTCGGCCAGGTGTACCCGCGTTCCCTCGACCACGACGTCATCTCCGCGCTCGTTCAGGTCGGCGCGGGACCGTCGTCGTTTGCACACACGATCCGCCTGATGGCCGGCCACGAGTTGGTCACCGAAGGCTTCCAGCCCGGCCAGGTCGGCAGCTCGGCGATGCCGCACAAGATGAACACCCGCTCGTGCGAGCGAGTCAACGGACTTCAGGTGATCCTGCGCGGATACGGCTCCATGGCAGCCGAGCTTGCGGGTGCGCAGTGGAACGAGGGCGACGTCTTCTGCTCCGTCGTGCGCCGCGTCGCGCTCCCGGACGCGTTCTTCGCGATCGACGGCATGTTCGAGACCTTCCTGACCGTGCTGATCGAGATGGGCGCGTACCCGGCCGTCATCGAGAAGGAACTGACCAGGTATCTGCCGTTCCTCGCCACGACGCGCGTGCTCATGGCCGCCGTCCGCGCCGGCGTCGGACGCGAGACCGCACACGAGGCGATCAAGGAGAATGCCGTCGCAGTTGCGCTGGCGATGCGTGAAGAGGGCAAGGAGCCCGACCTGCTCGATCGTCTTGCCGCCGACGACCGTTTGCCGCTCGACCGCGTTGCACTCGACGAGGCCCTGGCCGACAAGGCTGCTTTTGTCGGTGCCGCTTCGGCTCAGGTCGATGCCGTTGTCGCCGAGGTGCAGAAACTTGTCGACGCCAACCCCGAAGCTGCGGCGTATGCGCCGTCGCCGATTCTGTAAGGGATACGCCCCCGTGCGCCTTTTCGGTGGTCACCACTACCGAAAAGGCGCACAGGGGCCGGAGACCATGGACTGCATCTTCTGTTCCATCATCGCCGGTGAGGCCGAGGCCAGCGTCGTCTACGACGACGCGAATGTCCTTGCCTTCATGGATATTCGGCCGTTCACATCCGGCCATCTCCTGGTCGTGCCGAAGCGCCACGCCAGTGGATTGTCCACGCTCGATCCCGACGACGGTGCCAGGATCTTCGCCGTCGCGCAGAAGATTGCCGCGGCGATGCGTACCGGATCTCTCCCCGTCGACGGAGTGAATCTGCACCTCTCCGACGGAGCTGTTGCGGGGCAGGAAGTCTTCCATGTTCATCTGCATGTCATTCCGCGAAATCGCGGCGACGGCTTCGGCCTGCGCGCCCTACCTCGCACGCCCAATCGGACAATCCTCGACAGCACGGCTGCCGTCATTCGAGGCGCACTGAACTAGAGGTTCACCCGGTGTGGGTGATTCGCGCCGAGGTTTCTCCCAGCACCATCTGGGTATGGCCGACATCGAACTGACGTATTCCTCCGGACTTGTCCCGAGGGACGGAGAGCTTCCCGCTCGCGAAACCATCGCAACGGTCTTCGACGAGCTCGACTTCCAAACAGCAGTGCAGGCGTACTTGTGGGCCATACCCATCGTGTCCTGGGCCCAGTGGATGGACGTGCATACCAACATCTTCGGAGCAACTGCCTCCGATATCGTCGTCTACCGCTCATATCGTGACCGACTAGGCCTGATCACCGCCAACGCGACGACTCCGTACATCTTGAACTTTTTCGATCTCGGTGCAACGGGGCCGTTGGTGATCGAATTGCCGCCAGGGCCGACCGCCGGGGGCATCGCAGATTTCTGGCAACGAGAATTCGCGGTGCTCGGTGAGATGGGCCCCGATGCAGGCAAGGGTGGCAAGACCCTGGTAGTCGGCCCAGGTCAGAGTGTCGAGGACACAGGTGATTACACCGTTGTCCACTCCCCGATGATGCACATCATGTTCGGCTTCCGCACGCTCGATCCCGACCCGGCGCGCTCGGACGCGTTGGTCGACGCCGTACGGGTGTACCCGTACTCCGATCGTGAGAATCCGACTCCGACGCGTCTGGTCTCACCGGACGGCAAGCCCTGGAGCGGAATTCAGCCGCGAGACCTTCGATACTGGGAACTCCTGCACGACATCGTGCAGGACGAACCTGTCGAAGAGCGCGACCGCTTCCCGATGGCGTGGCTTCGGCAGCTGGGGATTGAGAAGGGCAAGCCCTTCGCCCCGGATGATCGAGTGAGAAAGATCTTGCAACGGGCCGTCGAAGTGGGGGAGGTGTTCGCCCAGGCGAATGCGTTCGTCAAACGCTTCCCCGGTTCGCGCTACTGGCCGGATCGCCAGTGGGACTTGGCGATTGTCCTGGACAACTCAGCTCAGCGAGGGGACAACTACGACGAGTTCTACGAACGCGCGTCGTGGTTCTACGAGGCGGTCACCTTCTCCGAGGCGATGAAGAGTACGACGCCCGGACTCGGGCAGGCGTATCTGGGTAGCTACGCCGACGCCGAGGGGCACTGGTTGGACGGAGGAAAGAGTTACACACTCCACGTACCCGCCGATGTCCCGGCAAAGTTGTTCTGGTCCGCGACGGTCTACTCGGTCGACACACGCTGCCTTGTCGACAACCAGCAGGGCCGAGGCGACCGTGGCTCGCGAGATCCCGATCTTGTTGTCAACGAGGACGGTTCGGTGGATCTCTACTACGGACCTACAACTCCGGTAGGGAAGGAACCCAATTGGGTTCAGACCATTGCGGGTCAGCACTGGTTCTCGTACTTCCGCTTCTACGGACCGCTCGAACCATATTTCGATCGGACTTGGAAGCTTGGTGACATCGAGCCGGCCTAGAGCGTGGTCTGTCTCACGGACTGCCGATCAGTTCGACAACGGAGTCCAGAAGGACACTGCGCCAGCACAACCAGTCGTGGCCGCCGTCGAAGATCCGACACGACACTTGCGCTCCTGCGGCCTCCAGCGCCTGTGCGACCGCTGCGCTGTGCCCGACCATGTCGGACTCGTGCTTACCTACTTCGAGGACAACGCGTAAACCGTCCGGTACGCCGTCGCGCTCGATCCGTGCGGCTATGTCTCCACCCGGCGGGCCGTCTTCCCCGCGCTTCAAGCCGGTTGGCCACCAGAACGAACCGGACCCGCTGGCGACCAGCGCGAAGTGTTCGGGGAATTCGAGTGCTGCGAACATCGAAGCCAGGCCGCCGAAGCTCTGCCCCGAGACCACCGTTCGCGTTCGATCAGACGAGAAAGGTGTGACGGCGCGCACCTGCGGAAGCAGTTCGTCGACGACTGCACTCCAGTAGTCGCGGTTGCACGGCAATTCCTGCGAACGGCGTTGATTGTCAACGGAATCGATGGCCAGCAGAACGCAGGATTTCAGTTTGCCGGTCTGGACCGCACGATCGAAGGCGGCGCCTGCCGGCATGACCTCGGCCCAGTGGCGCCCGTCGAGAAGTATCACGAGCGGCCGTTCTTCGAGCGGTGTCAATCCGTCGTCCACGGTCTCGTAGATCCACACCGGCCGCTCGACGTCCAAAGTCGAACTAGCCCAGGTGAGCTGTACCGACTTCCTGAAAACTGGAGCATCCCAACCGAACTGGACCGGCGCCAAGGGCATCTCGGCGACGGAACGCCTTGTGTCCACACCTGCGGAAAGCGGATTGAGTGGGTCGGCAATTCGGTGCTCGAGCAACCCCAACCAGCGTGTGCGGCGGGTCGAGTCTTCCTTGCCTGCTCCCGGATAGTCGAACTCGTCGACTACGGACTTCGGTACCGGGATGATGCTGTAACTGCTACGCCAGGTGTTCGAGACTTCGGCGGTGTAGAACCACACCGGACTGTCTCCGAGTCGCTGCATCACGCTGAGTTGTTCTGCGTGATGGTCGGTCAGCGAATTTGCATCCAGGTAAACGCGCTCGACCTCGGTCTCCTCGGGCTGACGCCAGAGGAACGTAACTCGAACAGTCTGTGTATCAACGCTTTCGATGATCGGCGTTCCTTGTTGCACTATCCGATTCCAGGACGTCTCGATGTCGGGCGAGGCTGCGAGGGTAGCGGACAATTCGGTCACCGCCTGAGTTAGCATGAGCACAGCCTAACCTAATTTGATGGGCTTTTGAATTCGAGGAGTGGTCCGCCGGTGGGCGTCACAATGAAAAAATCACGCACCCTGAAGGTGCTCTCCGCAGTCTTGGTGGCAGGGTTCGCCCTCGTCGGTTGTAGTTCTGCGGATGCCGATTCCGATGCTGACTCAGCTGCATCGCAGGGTAATTGGCCGCGTACCGTGGAAACGCCGAAGGGGCCGGTGGAGATCACGTCGAAGCCGGAGAGGATCGTCTCGACCAGTGTGACGCTGACGGGCACGCTGTTGTCGATCGACGCTCCGGTGGTGGCTACCGCATCGACGGGACCGAACACCGACGTCTCGGATGCGCAGGGGTTGTTCACACAGTGGGGCGACATAGCAGAAGAACGCGGACTCGCAGTGTTGCCGATGGGCGGTGCGAACGCGGAATCCGTTCTGGCGCAGAACCCGGACCTGATCGTCGTCTCGGCAACTGGAGGTGACTCCGTCGTCGATCTGTACGAACAGTTCACGGCCATCGCGCCGACAATCGTGGTGGACTACGGCGGAAGTAGTTGGCAGGAAGTCGCCGCTGTGCTGGGTAAGGCGACAGGTCTCGAAGACAACGCGGCGGCCACGGTCGCGAAGTTCGACAGCGCAGTAGAGGCCGCGAAGGCCAAGATCACACTTCCCCCGCAGCCGACCACCGCGCTCGTCTACTACGAGGACGGCAGCGGCGCCAATATCTGGACGCACGAGTCCGGGCAGGCGAAGTTGCTCACGGCGATGGGTTTCACGGTCGCCGACATTCCCGAGTCCGCGAAGAGCAGTGAATCCATGGGTAAGCGCAAGGACATCATTCAGGTCTCGGCGGAGAACCTCTACGACGGTATCGCGGGCAACACCCTGATCCTGGTCAGCGCCGACGACGGTGCGGTGAAAGCGGTCGAGGCACTTCCCCTGTTGGCCCAGCATCCTGCAATTCGTGACCACCATGTCTATGCCGTGGGTCTGGACACCTTCCGTCTCGACTACTACAGCGCAACCAACATGGTGAACCGGTTGGTCGAGCAGTTCAGCTGAGCCATAAGTACTAGGCCTTTCACCTTCAACTAGTGCTTTGGTAGGAGCCGGGAATCGAACATTCCCTTCACGTTCGCCGAATGTGGGACCAAGTGGTGCGCGCATGCCACCATGAACGTCAATCATCGGATGCGGAATGGGGAGTGGATGTTCGACTCGGCTGGTCAGAATGCCCCGGGGCAAGCCCTGGCATCGCGAGGGTGGGGACGTTTCAACCTGAACAACCCGGCCACGGCGGCCGTGATCGTCGGCCTGCTGAGTGTGCCGTGGGTGTTCGGTCTCGCCAGTCTCAAGACTGAACCCGAGACGAGCAATCGAGTGCTGAGCGATCCGGGAACCGTCGTCGGCATCATGGGTTTCCTGACGGTGTTGACCGTTGTGGCGTGTGCGCGCCGGCGGTACCCGATCGCGTACTACCTCCTGACGTTGGCAGGATCCGGCGGATTGATGCTCTTCCTCGGCAGTCGATCGCTGGGGGCCACGCCGCTTTTCTGGTTCGCGATCATGGCAGTGTCCATCCGAGTGACAGGCATGCGCCTGGTCGGACTGCTGGTCCTCGGAATGGCGATGGACGTGATCTTGGCGATGTATCTCACCGAACGGGACGGGCTGACGGTCGCCGAGGTTCAGGTGGGGGAGTTGCCTCACTTGTTCCTCGAACCGGCGGCAAACACCGTCACGAGTTTCCTGGTCGTCGCAGCCATGGGAAAGATCGTCGCGCGCCTGCGAAAACAAGCAGTGGAGAACAGTCAGGCAGTAGCGGATCTGCACCGGGACCGCGAACGCAAGATCGCGAATGCCGTTGTTGCCGAACGGCAGGACATGGCACGTGAACTGCACGACGTCGCTGCCCACCACATGACCGGCATGATCATCCAGGCTCGTGCCGCCGACAAGTTCTTCTCGAGCAATCCCGAACAAGCGCAAGCCCTTCTGGGTGGCGTCATCGAGCAGGGACAGCGGGCCCTCAACAGCTTGCGGCAGATCGTGGGGATACTTCGCCTGGGTGAGGAAGACCCCGATTTCCCGACGCCCATGGTCTCCGACATCGACGAGTTGGTGGACGACTGCAAGCGCACCATCTCGTCGATCTCGTTGGAGAAGGTCGGCCGCTTCGACGACCTGGACAGCGGAGTCCAGTTGACGTGTTACCGCATCGTGCAGGAGGCGTTGTCGAACGTCCTTCGCCATGCGCCGGGTAGCGAGTCCAAGGTGTGTCTGAGTCGAGAAGCCGGTGCGGTGAGGGTACGGGTGGTCAATACTCTCGGGAATGCTCGCCCGGCCTCCGACGGGCAAAACCTCGGAATTGTGGGAATGCGCGAACGCGCGACGCTCATGGGTGGTCAACTGGACGCCGGACCGAATTCGGAAGGTGAGTGGGCTGTGCAGGCACTGGTGCCGGTGAACGGGAGGATCAACGCATGATCGATGTCCTTATTGCAGACGACCAGCAGGTGGTACGGCAGGGGTTCGAGCTGTTTCTCTCCGGTCACCCCGAGATTCGCGTCGTCGGGCATGCCAAGACGGGAGTCGAGGCGTACGAGCAGGTGCGTGCACTGCGTCCGGACGTCGTGCTGATGGATATCCGAATGCCGCACGGCGACGGGTTGACTGCGACCCGGGAGGTCCTTGCCGAGTTTCCCGGGACCCGCGTCATCGTGATCACCACGTTCGATCTCGACGAGTACGTTTTCGAGGCGCTCGACAGCGGTGCCGCAGGGTTCTTGCTCAAAGACGCCGATCCCGAAGAGCTCTCGTCGGCAGTGTTGACCGTGGCCGAAGGTGGTTCGGTGCTCTCGCCGAGATTGACGTCGAGACTGATCGTGGAGTTCGCGAGGCGCAAGCCGGCACCGATGTCCACGGCGCGCTCCGGATCGGATCACGGTCTCAGTGCGCGTGAGATGGATGTGGTGCAGTTGCTGTCACAAGGCTTGGGAAACAACGACATCGCAGATTCCCTCAGCCTCGAACAGAGCACGGTGAAGTCGCACATCAGCAACATCTGCAAGAAGCTGCAGGTGCGTACCCGTGTGCAGATCGTCATCTGGGCGTACCGAAACAACGTGATCGCCGTATCGCGCTGACGCACGGGACGCTGCGGCGCATCCGCCGCGGCACGGGCAGAGAAGTACACGTGCCCCGGGTCCGATCCCTCGTCGAACCCGGGGCATCCGTGCCACTCAGCCCAGCAGTTTGGCTTTGAGCGTCATGACAGTCGCCGGGCTCAGACCCAGGCCCTCGGTCAGGTACCGATCGACTGACCCGTAGGTCTGGTCCAACTGGGCGAGACCGGCATCGAGATAGCTTGCCTCGACACCCAACAGGGGCTCCATGTTGACGGCCATCTGTTCGCCCAGGCTCGCCGCGATGCCCGCGCGCGTGGCCTTCATGCCTTCGGCTGTGTACTCGTTGGTCAGCAAGTAGTCGTTCATGATCACCGAGCGGTCGACACCGGCGATACTCAGCAGCAGAAACGACGTCCAGCCGGTGCGGTCTTTGCCTGCGGTGCAGTGGAAGACCTGTGCACCTTCGGTTTCCGCGAGACCCGTGAGCAACTGCGCGAACCCGGCTCGCTCCGTCGCTCCGGTGACGAAGGCGCGGTTCATGTCCTGCATCATCGATCGTGAGTCCTCGGGGGACTTGATCTTCGCGATCATCTCGGCGATGTTCCCGGACAGGATCGGAATGTTCTCGTACGCAACCCCGTCGGGCAAGACATCGGGCTTACTGGCGATCTCGGGTTCCGTGCGCAGATCGTAAACCTTTGTCAGTCCCAGCTTTTCGAGATTGCTCATGTCATCGCCCTTGGGCGTGATCGCGTTCGCGCGGTAGAAGACTCCCTTGTTCACGGGCAGGCCGAAAGTTCCCGAGTATCCGGCGCCGGTGCCTGCGATGTCGCGGAAATTGTCGATCCCGGTCAGCCGCGGCGCATCTGGGGTCTGCTCGGAACTGCCGAAGTTGCTGGATCCGAAATCCAGCGAGCCGAACAGCGGAGCCGAGGGGCCAGGTTCGGCCTGCGCGATCGAGGCGCCGAAACCGGTGATGAGAAAGCTACTGGTCAACGCAATGGCCGCGGCAGACCGTAGTGAGCAGGTACGGGTGGATCGGGACATGTGTGAGCCCTTCGTCGAGCGGAGAGAGTGGCGAGTCGATGAGGTATCGCGAAGGCAAGGTAGCGAGTTCGCGTGTCCGATTCGAGAGGAATCTTGCTTTGCTCCCTCTCAGTGGGAGGCGTGCTGCTGTGAGCGTGGGCGGCTCGGGAGGCGCAGTTCATTCCTCGGGAGCTGTGTTTGTGTAAAGGTCCAGTGCCCTGATATTGGTTAGCCTCACCAAATCAATTCCGGAGCAGTCCGGTGCGTTCAGATGGAGTTCAACATGCGGGTTCAAGGTCTGTCGCGGTTTCGCCGCGCAGTGGTGATCGGCGCAGCAGCTGCGCTGGCGGTCGGCGTCGCCGGCTGTAGCAACTCCGAGGAGGCGTCGTCCGAATCGTCGACGACAGCCGCGAGCTCGCAGACCCGTGTCTTCGAGGCACAGAACGGATCCATCGAGATCCCGAGCGACCCGCAACGGATCGTGGCCTGCGGATACGCAGTTCTGCCGCTGATTCAGGCGGGAGCGAACCTGGCAGCAGTATGTGAGTGGACCCGTGAACTCGGCAACATGGACGACAAGACCAAGGCCGCTTACGAAGCTCTGCCGAAGGTCGCACCCGACGGCAACGTCTCCCAGCTCAACTACGAGGGAATCGTCGCTGCCGAGCCCGATCTGATCATCATGGGCGTTCCCGCTCGAGTCGAAAGCCAGCTGGACATGGCGCAGCTCGAGGCGGCCGCTCCCGTCGTCTTCCTGGGACCGACGGTTCCTGCTGATTGGCGAGTGCTGGGCGAGCAGTTCGCCGATGCCGCGAATGTCTCCGACACCTACGGCGAGTTCAAGGACGACTACGACGCCAAAACCGCCGAACTGGCCGCGAAGTACAAGGACAAGCTCGGCTCGTTGACCTTCGGCGGCGTGTGCAACGTCTGCAAGCCGGAGGCCGGCACCTTCTCACGCGAGTACGCGTCTTCGTACACGACCAATCTCTTCGACGGACTCGGACTGCAGTTCCCCGGCACCCCCGCAGACCCCGCCGACATCCACGTCGAACAGGTATCCATCGAGAAGATCGGCGAAAATCTCGGAAATGTCGACGTGATCGTCTACGGCCTCAACGCCGACGGCTCGATGTCTCCGCAGTTGCAGGAGCTGGTCAATTCCGAGCTGTGGAAGGAATTGCCCGCAGTGAAGGCCGGCAACGTCGTCCAGGTCCAGCATTCGCTGGCCGCGACCTATCAGACGGCTCTTCTGACGCTGGATTCGATCGACGAGGGCCTGTCGAAGCTGCCCGCAAACCAGTAGTTCATCGACTGTGACGGTGGCCTCTCGCCTGCTGGCGAGGGGCCACCTGCATATCCGGATGAGCAGGGCGGACAGCTCTCCGATCGGCGAGGACGCTTACCTGTCCCGGCTACCGGGGTTCTGTACGAACTGCGAACGCCCGATAGGGTGACCGGGTGCGTCCTACACTTGATTCCTACACTCATCTGGCCGGTGGCAAGGTCCGTGACCTTTACACGATCGACGACGAGCATCTGCTGCTTGTCGCGAGTGATCGGATCTCGGCCTACGACCACGTGCTCAGCACGCCGATCCCGGACAAGGGTCGCGTGCTCACCGCGATGAGCGTGTTCTTCTTCAACGTCCTCGGTGGCACCAACCACCTGGCCGGCGAGCCCGACGACGATCGCATCCCGGAAGAGGTTCTCGGCCGCGCTCTCGTGGTGCGCTCCCTCGACATGGTTCCCGTCGAATGCGTCGTTCGTGGCTTCCTCACCGGCTCCGGCTTGGTCGACTACAACAACACCGGCGCAGTGTGCGGCGTCGCGTTGCCCGAGGGCCTCGTCGAGGCCTCGCGTCTGCCCGACCCGATCTTCACCCCGGCGTCCAAGGCGGCTCTCGGGGATCACGACGAGAACATCAGCTTCGATCAGGTAGTGGAGAAGGTCGGCCAGAAGCTGGCAGTGCAGCTTCGCGAGGACACTCTCGACGTCTATGCCCGCGCCTCCAACTTCGCAGCCGATCGCGGAATCATCCTTGCCGACACCAAGCTCGAATTCGGTCTCGACTCCGCTGGAAACCTCGTGCTCGCCGACGAGGTGCTCACCCCCGACTCGTCGCGCTACTGGCCTCTCGAAGGCTACGAAGCGGGCAAGGTGCAGCCCAGTTTCGACAAGCAGTTCGTGCGCGACTGGCTCACGAGCCCTGAATCCGGCTGGGACCGTAGCTCGGACACGACACCGCCGCCGTTGCCGCAGGAGATCGTCGACGCGACCCGTGCACGCTACATCGAGGCGTACGAGCGCATTTCCGGTCTGTCCTTCGACGATTGGGTCGGTCCCAGCGCATGAGCCTGATCCCGCCGGTCGCAAAGAAGGTCCCCACCGAACGTACCCATCACGGACACACGTTCGTCGATGACTACGAGTGGCTGCGGGACAAGGACAACGCCGAGGTAGTCGCATACCTCGAAGCCGAAAACGCGTACACCGACGAGCAGACGGCCGCGCTCGAGCCGTTGCGCGAGAAGATCTTCCAGGAGATCAAGTCGCGGACGCAGGAAACCGACATGTCGGTGCCCACTCGCATGGGTAAGTGGTGGTACTACTCGCGCAGCGTGGAAGGCAAGTCGTACACCGTCCAGTGCCGGTGCCCCATCGCCGGTGAAGACGACTGGACTCCGCCCGACCTGACGCCCGGCGTCGAGCTGGCCGACGAGCAGATCCTCATGGACGGCAACGTCGAAGCCGAAGGGCACGAGTTCTTTTCGCTCGGCGCGTTCTCCATCAGCGAGGACGGCACGTTGCTCGCGTACTCGGTGGACATCGTCGGCGACGAGCGGTACACCTTGCGGTTCAAGAACCTCGAGACCGGTGAGATGCTCGCCGACGAGATTCCCGATACCGCGCCTGGCGCCACCTGGGCGATCGACCACAGTCACGTCTTCTACATGACGGTCGACGACTCCTGGCGTCCGGACACGGTGTGGCGTCACAAGCTGGGAACGCCGCAGAGTCAAGATGTTTCGGTGTTCCACGAGCCCGACGAACGGTACTGGGTTTCGGTGGGGTCCACCCGCAGCGAGAAGTACCTGATGATCTGGGTCGGTTCCAAGGTGACCAGCGAAGGCTGGATGCTGGAATCGGCGAACCCGGAAGGCGACTTCCGCGTCATCATCCCGCGTCGCGAGGGCGTCGAGTACGGGGCCGAGCACGCCGTGATCGGGGGAGAGGACCGCTTCCTGATCCTCCACAATGACGTCGTCGACGGCATCAAGGCAGAGAACTTCGTGTTGGTGGAAGCTCCCGTGTCGGATCCGACGAACATGACGACGCTGATCGAGCACAGCGCAGACGTTCGTCTGGAAGAAGCCGAAGCCTTTGCCGGACACCTCGTCCTGAGCTACCGACGCGAGGCGCTCACTCGGGTTGCCGTGTGGCCGTTGACGGATGACGGCTACGGCGAACGCCACGAGATCGACTTCGACGAAGAACTCTTCAGCATCGGCATGGGGTCCAACCCGGAATGGGCGCAGCCCACCATCCGGCTCGGATTCACCTCATTCATCACTCCCGGGCAGGTGTACGACTACTACGTCGCCAGTGGTGAACTGGCACTGCGTAAGTCGCAGCCCGTTCTCGGAGACTTCGATGCGAGTAACTACGAGCAGCGTCGCGACTGGGCAGTAGCCGACGACGGAACCCGCATTCCGCTCTCGATCGTGAGGCGCGTAGGTGCGCCGGAAGGTCCCGCGCCGCTGCTGTTGTACGGCTACGGTTCCTACGAGGCGAGCATCGACCCGTCGTTCTCGGTTGCCCGCTTGTCGTTGCTCGATCGCGGTGTCGTCTTCGTCGTCGCACACGTGCGCGGCGGCGGCGAGATGGGCCGTCACTGGTACGAAAACGGCAAGACGCTCACCAAGAAGAACACCTTCACCGATTTTGTCTCTTGCGCAAAGCATTTGATCGACACCGGTGTAACGTCGGCCGACCGGATGGTTGCCGACGGCGGTAGTGCGGGTGGACTGCTGATGGGCGCTGTCGCCAACCTCGCTCCGGAACTGTTTGCCGGCATTCTCGCCAACGTTCCGTTTGTCGACCCGTTGACGTCGATTCTCGATCCGTCACTGCCGTTGACGGTCATCGAGTGGGACGAATGGGGAGATCCGCTGCACAACAAGGACGTCTACGACTACATGCGCTCGTACAGCCCGTACGAGAACGTGGAAGCCAAGGACTATCCCGCCATTCTTGCGATCACGAGCATCAACGACACCCGTGTTCTGTACGTCGAGCCGGCCAAGTGGGTCGCAAAACTGCGCGCCACCAAGACCGGTGATGCTCCGCTACTTCTCAAGACCGAGATGAGCGCCGGACACGGCGGTGTCAGCGGTCGGTACGAGAAGTGGAAAGAGGTCGCGTTCGAGTTCGCCTGGGTTCTCGACACGGTTGGCGCAAACTAGCTTCGGTGTCAATCAGGTTCGGTGACTGTCAGGTTCTGTGTCAATCAGGTTCTGCGGTAACGAACCTGAGGGCGCCCAGCGCGCCCGTACTCGGTCTCCCGGGTGAGCATGCCGTCGTCTGCCAGCTTTTCCAGGTAGCGCCAGGCTGTCACCCGGGACACGCCGACCGATGCTGCCACCTCTGCAGCGGTCACGGGTCCCTCAGAATCCCGGACAGACGCTGCGACGAGTCCGAGTGTTTGAGACGCAAAGCCTTTCGGTGCCGCTGCTCGATCGTCGGACGTTCGTAGCGCGGACATCGCGCGGTCGATGTCGTGTTGACTGACCGCAGACTCTCCAGCGGGAAGCGCTGCACGATATTCGAGGTAGCGCTCGAGCTTGTCGCGGAATGCTGCGAAAGTGAACGGCTTGAGAAGATAGAGGACGATCCCGCGAGCCACGGCGCTTCGGACCACCTCCAGATCGCGCGCCGAGGTAACCGCGATGATGTCCGGACTGGGCCGCAAACCGCCCAGGGCGGAAGCCACGTCGAGACCGCTGGCGTCGGGCAACCCGATGTCGAGCAGGACCAGGTCGATGGGCTGGTCGGTGGCGTTGGCCGCCGTAACTGCACGCACGGCGGCGTTCCCGGAATGAACCACGCCGTGGACCACGAATTCCGGCACACGCTCGACGTACGAACGGTGCGCCTGGGCGATCAACGGTTCGTCGTCGACTATCAGCACACGGATCATCGCGGTGCTTCCACCTCGCGCAGCGGGATACGGACAACCAGCATGGAGCCCATCGCCGGCTCGCTGGTGAGCGTGCCGCCGTGCCGTTTCACCACTTGAGAGACCAGTGCGAGACCGAGTCCGCGAGAGCCGGATTTTGTGGAGTAGCCACGGCCCTTGGCCTTTTCGAGTGCTTCGGTTGTCATTCCCGGGCCGCTGTCGGCGACGGCAACAACCATCATCGAATCCTCTTCCATTACCGTCACTTCCACCCACGGAGACTCGCTCGCGCGCGATGCGTCAATAGCATTGTCCACGAGATTGCCGACCAGCGTGACCAACTCGCGTGCATTGAGCGAAGGAACCGGACCGAGCGCGGTGTCTTCGGTGATGGTCAGGTCGACCCCGCGTTCGGCCGCTTCACTCATTTTCCCGAGCAGCAGTGCGGCGAGCGCCGGCTCGTGGACCGCATTCATCAGACGATCTATCAACTGTTGGGACACTCGCAATTCATTGGTGGCGAAGGCCACTGCGTCGTCGTTCCGGCCCAACTCGACCATCGTGATGATCGTGTGCAGACGATTTGCACTCTCGTGGGCTTGCGATCGAAGCGACTCGGCAAAACTGCGTACCGAATCCAATTCCCCGAGTACGTTCTGCAATTCGGTGTGATCGCGAATTGTCAGCACGGTGCCAATTCTGTTGCCCTCCCACTCAACCGGGTGTTGGTTGACCACCAGCACACGCTTGTCGGTGAGGTGCACTTGATCCTTCGCGGGAGAGGCGTCGTCGACTCGCATGGTCTCGGGGATGGACGAAAGTGGCACGGGCCCGTCCGGTAGATCGAGGAGGCGACGCGCTTCGTCGTTGACGATATCCACTCGCGCATCTCTGCTTCGGCCTCGCCCGATCACCACCAGACCCTCACCGATGCTGTGCAGGACGGCGTCGTGGTGTTCGTACATGGTGCGCAGTTCATCCGGCGCCATCCCCAGGGTCTGTCGCCGGATACGCCGACTCACCAGAAGTGAACTCAGGAGGGCGGCAAGAAGACCGCCGCCGGCAACGAACAGGATGACCGGAACACTTTGGGCGAACTGCTTGGTGATCTGCTCGCGGGTGACACCGGCAGAAACCAGACCGACCAAGGTTCCGCCGGAATCGTAGACAGGAGTGACTGCGCGGATCGACGGCCCCAGCGACCCGGCGTACGTCTCTGTGAAGGTCACGCCGGCAAGTGCGCGGTCGATGTTCCCGGTGAAGAGTTGACCGATCAGCTCCGGGCTCGTGTGGGTGAACCGAGTGCGATCAGGCGCCATCACCACGATGAAATCGACGCCGGTTGCCTGTCGGATCTTCTCGGTCTGTGGTTGCAGAATCGCGGTCGGGTCCGGACTCGTCAGGGCTGCCGCCGTCGAATCCGACAGGGCGAGAGTCTGCGCTATCGAGCTCACCTGCCTGCGGATCGCGTCGTCGCTGTCTCGGCGTTCGTCGACAACTGCGAGCGCGGCCCCCACACCGATGACCAGCGCCAACAACGCCAATTGCAGGAGCAGGATCTGCCTGGCGACGCTCATACGTCGGCCGGTCTTTCGTTCGACCATCGAGCGCCTCCTGAACGTAATGAACACAAACTTCCGGGCCCACCTGTTTGCAACAAGAATTCTCCACGACTCGAAGTGATCCCGATCACTTCACAGATATCCGATCCAAAGGACACCCCATGAGCAGCACGGCAACAGGGACAGTAGACGGTTCCCCACAGCCCGAGGGCACCAAGGCAAAGCGCGACAAGACGCATTGGCTCTACATGAGCGTCATCGTCGCGGTCATCGGCGGCATCCTCGTCGGTTGGCTCGCACCCGAGTTCGGTAAGTCCGTCGGTGTACTCGGCACGTTGTTCGTCAGCCTGATCAAGATGATGATCAGCCCGGTCATCTTCTGCACCATCGTGCTCGGCATCGGCTCGGTTCGAGCGGCGGCCAAGGTCGGCAAGGTCGGCGGCCTCGCACTCGCCTACTTCATCGGGATGTCCACCATCGCACTCGCGATCGGCCTGGGCGTCGGCAACCTGCTCAACCCGGGCAGTGGCCTGAACATCACGCCCAATGCGGCCTCCGTGGCCAAGCTTGCAGATCAGGCCCACAGCGCGGGCGGTACCTGGGACTTCATCGCGTCCATCATTCCGACGTCGATGCTGTCCTCCCTCACAGCCGGCAGCGTGCTGCAGACTCTGTTCGTCGCCCTTCTGGTCGGCTTCGCGATCCAGTCGCTCGGCAAGTCGGGTGAACCGATCCTCAAGGCCGTCGGATACATCCAGAAGCTCGTGTTCAAGATCCTGACGATGATCCTCTGGCTCGCCCCGATCGGTGCTTTCGGTGCCATCGCCAGCGTCGTCGGCCAGACCGGTTTGAACGCCGTCGTCCAGCTCGGCACGCTGATGATCGGCTTCTACCTGACCTGCCTGATTTTCGTCTTCGGTGTTCTCGGAACGCTGCTGCGCGCCGTCACCGGATTCAACATCTTCAAGCTGGTCAAGTACTTGGCCCGTGAGTACCTGCTCATCTTCGCCACGTCGTCCTCCGAATCGGCACTGCCGCGTCTGATCGCCAAGATGGAGCACGTAGGCGTCGAGCGCACCACGGTGGGCATCGTCGTTCCCACGGGCTACTCGTTCAATCTCGACGGCACCGCGATCTACCTGACGATGGCCTCGATCTTCATCGCCGACGCCATGGGACAGCCACTCGGTTTCGGTGAACAGCTCTCGCTGCTGGTGTTCATGATCATCGCCTCCAAGGGCGCTGCCGGAGTCAGCGGCGCCGGTCTGGCCACGCTGGCAGGCGGACTGCAGAGCCATCGCCCCGAGCTTCTCGACGGCGTCGGACTCATCGTCGGAATCGACCGCTTCATGTCGGAAGCGCGAGCGATCACCAACTTCTCGGGCAATGCGGTTGCGACTCTCCTGGTCGGCGCCTGGACCAAGACGATCGACAAGGAACGCGTCGTCGAGGTACTCGACGGGAAGATTCCGTTCAACGAAGCCACGATGCTCGACGACGAGGACGAAGAAGAGCAGCACAAGCTCGAAACGGCTCCGACCGGCACCAAACAGTCGTTCGTGAGCCATCACTAGAAACGTCCGCTCTGCTGAACGTTTGACTGCGCTGCAGGCGCGGAACCCGATCTACGATCAGTGATCCTGGTCGTAACGATGAAAGAGACCGCCGCACCAACCGTGCGACGGTCTCCTTCTGTTCGTGGCTAGGTGTACCAGGTCGGTTCGGGAATCTCGCCGGTCAGAAAACGACTACCGACTTCACGGCGCTTGTACGCGAGCGGATCGTGAAGGGTATGCGTCCGGATGTTGCGCCAGTAGATGTCCAGGCCGACGTCGTTGGACGTGGCTCGGGCACCGGTCAGTTCGAAGATCTTGTTGCTGATCTCCAAGGAGACGTCGGCGGCGCGAAGTTTTGCGGCCGCAATGCGTACGGCGAGGTCGCCGCGAGCCTGCTCGGTGAGGTTTTCGCGAGCGTCGTGGAGCACTGCGTCGGCCTCACGGCTGACCTGATCCACGAAGGCCTCCGCTGCCCACAGCTTGGATTGCAAGTCGCCGTAGCCCTCACGGAGGTACCACTCGTCGGTTGCGATTTCGCGGTTGTCACCGCCGTACGGCCATGGACGCGTACGGGTTCGGGTGTACTCGGCGGCAGTGTCCAGTGCGCCACGAGCGATCCCGAGGTAGAAGTTGGCGAACACGATCTCGATCGCCGGGAAGTTCAGGGTGTTGTAGACCAGAGGTTGGAATTCCTTGTCGACAAAGCCTGCCGCACTTGCCCAGTCGACCTCGACGTCGTTGATCTCGACACTGCCGGAATCGGTGAGGCGCTGCCCGAGATTGTCCCAATCACCGCGGAAGACTATGCCGTCCTGAGCAGTCGGCACGATTGCGAACACATGCGTCGCAGTTCCGTCGATGATTCCTTCGAGCACCGTGAGGTCGGTGACTCGGCCGCCGGTGGAAAACGACTTCACACCGTTGAACACCAGGGTGTCTCCGCGGTCCGCGACGGTGAGGTCGGTGTCTCGAGGGTTGACCGCGCCGCCGAAGAAGAATCGGTTGCTCGTGTACAGCTCCTCGACAGCGGAGATCTGCGGATCGGTTCCGACCAATCTGGCTGCCCATGCCCACAGATAGTGGTATCCGAGCAGTTGTCCGATGGAGCCGTCGGCGCGGGCGATCTCCCGAACCACCTTGTAGGCGGTCTCCCATCGCTGCCCGCCGCCGCCGAACTCGACCGGGCCCAGGAGCGTCACAAGACCACTGTCCTTGAGCAGCTGAACTTCTCGGAACGGTGGTTCGCCGGCTCGGTCGCGGGCGAGTGCGTCGGCGGCAAGGATGTTGCTCACCTCGCGAGCCCGGTCGATCCAGCCCTCGGATGTGTCGGGAACGCCGACGAAGACTTCGGTTTCACTGGTCACGGTCATGCCTGTTCATCCTTTTCGGTCGGTGCGGTCCCGATGGCCCACACGTAAATCGGTTCGGTTCCGTTGATTTCGTAGTCGCCGACAACTTTGGATTTGAAGACGACCGGATTGTGGCTGGCGACGGTGCGGGCGTTGCGCCAGAATCGATCGAGATCGAGGTCGCGGCTGACTCCGGAAGCACCGAGTGCGTCGAAGATCTTGGCCGTGGCCGGCACGACGAGTCCGATCGAGGCGACTTGCCCTCGCCCCGAATCGATTTCGGCTGCGATGTTGGCGGCCTTCTCTTCCTCCGGCGAGCCGGAGAATGCGGCTTCGTAAGCCCATTGGGACGACTGTGCTGCGTGCAGTGCAACGGCCTCGGCTGCAAAGGCTGCAGAGGACACCTCGCCGACAACTTGCTGGATCTGCGAATCCTGCGCGTATCTCGGAGCGTTGCCGTGACTGAAGGTTCGAGTGCGAGAGGCAACTCGACGAGAGATCTCGATCGTAGCAGCCTTGGCGATGCCGGCGAGAGTGGCGAGGTGGAACAATTGGTAGAACGCGGTCTGGTATTTGAATCGCGTCGAGAAGTCGAAGATGTTCTCCGGCTGTACAATTGCGTTCTCGTAGACGGACGAACCGGAGCCAGTCGTCTGCTGGCCGAACCCGTTCCAATCGTCACTGTGTGTGACACCGGGTTGTCTCGCCTCGACCGCCGCGATCACGAATGCGCCGGTGTCGGTGCGCTGCGAGTACAGGTCGATCCAGTCGGCGAAGATGGAACCCGTGCTGTAGAACTTTGCCCCGTTCGCCAGGAAATGGTCGGCATCGGGTGCGGGCGAGACCTTGGTGTTGGCTTCGCCCAATGCAACGTCGCCGATTTCGGTCCACGCGTTGCCGACTAACTGTCCCTCCGCAAAGCGTCGGAGCCAGATGTCACGCTCCGGGCCTGGGTCGGCGACCAGTCGGTCTTCGACAAATGCGAAATGTCCGCGCAGGGCCTGGGTGATATTGGAATCGGCGCTCGACAGCTCGACTAGTAAGCGGATCAATTGCGGGATGCTCGCACCGGATCCACCGTGTGTTGTCGGCACCCGAACGGCGCCGAAGCCTGCATTCTTGAGTGCGTCGATCTGTTGGAAGGGAAGTACGTGATCGCGTTCGCGTTCGACGACGCCTTGTGCGATGTCCGCGAAGATCGGACGGAATTTCTCTGCCAGTGTTTCGTAGTCGACCTCACTTTTGATCGGATCAGCAGACCGGGGTACGGCATTCGGCGTCAGTGCGGTGGTCATGGGAAGAATGCAAGCTGTAAACACCAGGGGCGTCGATCCTTCATCGCGACCTGATTCGAAGTGTTGTCAGTCCGCGCAAATCTCGGTTCGATGGCCTGCCGGGCACTCTTGTCGAAATCGAGTGGTCAGTGGGGTTGCTCGTGAACGTGCTCGACGGTCCATCCGCTCCATTCGACGGTCCCTCCGGCACCACAATCATGTCGGAACGGCAGCCCTGGAGGACCGGAGCGAACGACGACGCGAAAGTCTCTCCCCTCCAACCGAAGATCGACAGTCGTGTGTTCTCCGTCCATACTCTCGCTGATGCTCTCGAGTGCGTCCGTGGCGACGATGTCGGTGGCGCGTCGGACTGCGTGTTCGGCGGCCTGAGCGGCCTGTGACAGTGCCGCCCGGCCGCGCAGGTGCAGCAGCTCCAATTCTCCGGCTTGGTATTTTTCGGCTGCATCGATTGCGGAGTTGCCGTCCAGTCGGCTGAAATAGACTGCGGCAGGCCACGCAATCATGTTGGCCGCGAAACGATCTCCGCCGATGTGACTGCATTCCCACACATCTGCGATCTGTGCCGCGTTCAGCGCCGAAACGACCGGGCGGCCGAGTTCCGCGCAGCACGCATCCTTCTTTCCATGCGTGCAGACTGCGAAGAGCGGTTCCGTGCGGGAGCGGCCGAAGTCGGGTTCCGCTCCGGCGGCCATCGATTCGAACGGCAGTACCGACAGGTCCTCGTATCGGTCGACCGCCCCTTCCCGCATCCATTGGCGTGTGCCGTCCGTCCAGGCGAGTACACACGTCGGGGTGAGCACCCGGCGGTTGCGGGTCCGCCGGATCACCACGACACGGATACGGCCCTGCGCTGCGTAGATCTTTTCGGTGAGCGCGACGGGGAGAATGTCGTCAGGGGCGGACGCCGGCCAGGGGCCGGGATGCTCGATCAATACCCACAGATGTGTCATTCCGGCGCGACCGACCATAGGTTCGCCGGCGGTCGACGACTGCCGTGTACAGGCGTGAGGGCGTCGACTGGTTTGCGGATTGGCGACAAATTCCGAAAGGCACTGCATAGATCCTTTCCCCAGGACACCGTCGCTGTGGCAGGGGAGGGAAGACATGATGAGGCTCCAGTCTCGTAGGTTAGGCTCACCAGACTATTGGATGGTGAATCCTTTGCTCAGCCGCGGTGAATGCACGTGGCTGTGACGGTCGGAAGCAGTCGGTAACAGGAGTTTGTGAATGAAACGCAGTAACTCGCGGACGAAGTACATGCTGGGTGGTTTTGTCCTCGCCGCCATAGTGGCAACGACAACGGCGTGTGGCAGTGACGACAAGACGGATACCGGCAGTCAGTCTGCCGACACCGTGCACGCGGTCACCCACGCCCGCGGAACTACCGACGTACCGACGGATCCGCAGCGAGTTGTCGTGCTCGAGCCGGTTCAGCTCGACACGTCGGTAGCGCTGGGCGTGATTCCCGTGGGCACCGCGGTACTCAGCGAGACGACCGGCGTTCCGGCGTACCTCGGTGAGAAGGCGGCGGAGATCGAGATGGTCGGAACCGTCGCAGCACCGAACCTCGAGAAGATCGTCGCACTGAGCCCGGACCTGATCATCGGAACGGAATCGCGGCACGGTGATCTGTACGAGCAGCTCATTGCCATCGCACCGACCGTCTACATGGCAACTCAGACCGATCCGTGGCAGGACAACGTCCAGTTCGTCGCAGAGGCGTTGAACAAGACCGATCAGGCAGGTGAACTGCTCGGTGACTACACGGCACGCTGCGAGGAAGTGGCGAGCAAGCACAGCACCGAGGGCAAGACTGCTCAGCTGATCCGCCCACGCGACGACGTTCTGACGCTGTACGGACCCACGTCGTTTGCCGGAAGCACTCTCGAATGTGCTGGACTCACGATTCCCGCACGCGACTGGGAGAACTCGATCTCGGTCGACCTCTCCCCGGAATTCGTCTCCGGAGCCAACGCCGACCTCATCCTGGTCACCTCCGCGAAACCGGCCGATGCCGGCACGATGCCGAAGGCCGTGGCCGACAACGCCGGATTCTTCCCGAACCCGCATCTGGTGGACATGTCCTACTGGATCACCGGCGTCGGACCGCTCGGCGGCCTCACCGTTCTGGACGACCTCGATCGCATTCTCGGAGCGTCGAATTAGCAGTGCGCGAAGGAGCAGTGCGTGAGAGAGTCGCTAAGTTGGAGCCTATGACAACTCCAGTACAGAACATCGCGATCAACACCCTCGGTGGCGTGCCCACCTCTTTGGGTGAATACGACGGCCGCGCCGTCCTCGTGGTCAACGTCGCGTCCAAGTGTGGACTGACCCCGCAGTACTCGGCGCTCGAGAAGCTGGCCAGCGAGTACGCCGATCGCGGTCTGACCGTGATCGGTATCCCGTGCAACCAGTTCATGGGGCAGGAACCGGGTACCGCCGAAGAGATCGAGACGTTCTGCTCCACTACCTACGGCGTCACGTTCCCGCTTCTCGAGAAGATCGAGGTGAACGGCGAAAACCAGCATCCGCTGTACGCCGAGCTCACCAAGGCGGCCGACGCCGAAGGCGCTGCGGGAGACATTCAGTGGAACTTCGAGAAGTTCCTGATCGGACCGGACGGCACCGTCGTCAACCGCTTCCGTCCGCGGACCGAGCCTGACGCACCCGAGGTTGTCGCCGCGATCGAAGCTGCGCTTCCCAAGAACTAGAGGTTTCCAAGAACCAGTAGGTGCGCTGAAAACTGCCGCCGGATGATCATCCGGCGGCAGTGTGCTGTTCACCCACAGCTGCCACTATCGGAGTATGTCCGCAGAACTGATCGTGTCGGTATCCGGAATCAGAGACGAGACATGTTATCTCGCTGCCGGATTCGCAGACGAGATGGACACTCGAGGTGTCCGCTTGTCGCTCCTGGTGGCGCCGCGACTGAAGGACAAATACCGACTGGCCGACGACGCGGTGACGACGGCTTGGCTGCGTGAGCGTCGCGAGCACGGCGATGCCATCGTTCTGCACGGCTACGACCAGGCCGCGACCAAGCGTCGCCGAGCCGAGTTCGCCACTCTGTCGAAGCACGAAGCGAAACTGCGACTACTCGCTGCGGACCGCGTTCTCGAGCATGCAGGCCTTCGGACCCGGGTGTTCGCACCGCCGCGCTGGGTGGCATCGCCCGGTGCCATGTCGGTGTTGCCGGAGACGGGCTTTCGCACGATGGCAGGCCTCGGGGCAGTACATGATCTGACCCGCGGAACCTTGCAACGGGGAAGGGTTTTCGGGATCGGCGAAGGCTTCAAGGCCGAGCCGTGGTGGTGTCGCGCATTGGTTCTCGGAGCCGGGCGTGCCGCCAAACGTGGGGGACTGGTCAGATTGTCGATCACGGCCAAGCAGTTGGGAAACGAGGGCCCACGTCAGGCCGTCCTCGACGCCGTCGACCTTGCCCTCTTCCACGAAGCCGACTCGCAGGTGTATCGGTGGAACTCCCCGTCTCAGGAGCTCGGCGCTGCCTGAATTCGGTAGTTGGCAACTATTTGATAGCTACGAGACTATGTCGTCTGTCCGGGTTGTCCGAGCGGGCAGACTCTTCGCGTTTCTCCACTTCCTTGCTGGTAGTAGTGCAGAATGGGTCAAAATCGCATAAAACGGACGATTAATTAGAGCGCTGGGTCAGCCAACTCTCCCACTGCTAGAGTGCGTGCAGTTAATCTGCCGCTAGTAGATGGGATTGGGATCTCGCCATGCGCACGAGAGTGTTCTCCAAGTCGGCCGAGGGTCTTGTCGCCGTGGCTGTGGGCGCAGTCGTCTGTGCTGCGTTCGTTCCGGCGCTCGCGTCTGCCGCTCCGACCGGCGCGGTTCACACGCTGCCGACGGGCAGTGTCGACGGCGGGTCGAGCGGGTCGAGCGATGGCGTCCGCACCGCAACCGTCGACGATGAAGGTGAGCAACTCACACTGCGCCTTCACAAGATGAACCTGCGGGGATCCGAGTTCTCGATGGCTGTGCAAGACAGCGACGGAGAGCTGACCGACGCGGTGATCCCGGCGCCCCGTTCGTACATCGGCAGCGTGGAAGGGCGTCCGGACGCAATCGTCTCGGCCATCGTCGACTCCGCCGGAACACTGCGCGGGCAGGTGATTTTCGATCGTGGTGTTTCGATAGAGTTCGTCGGATCCGAGGTGGTCGGTCGCAGCACGGCGCCGATCGACGCAAAACCCAAGTGGCCCACCGCGGCCATTGCGCCGGCCTCGGCCGCAAGGGTCGGCAAGACGGTCAAGCAGTTCGTGGTCGGACTGGACCTCAGTGGCGAGTGGTACTCCGCGCACGGCGCAGGCAGTGCCGCCGTCGCTCTGGATCGGGCCGAGGAATCAATGGCCCGCACCGCTGCCATCTGGATCAGAGACGTCGGGATTCGGCCGGTCCTCGGTCGAGTTGTCCTGCGGGCAGATTCCGCCGGCGATCCGTACTCGAGCAGTTGTGAAAATCTCGAGCAGTTAGAAGAGCTGTGGTCCGATCAGGTCGGGTCGAGTGTCGATCAGGCGACCGTCGTGTGCGCATCCGGTGGCGGAAATGCCTACTACTCGAAGTTCGAACTCGACCACAGCTACGCGCATGTCGGTGCCGAGTCCGACGGCAACTTCAGCCGCGTTCTCCGCCACGAGTTGGGCCACAACTTCTATGCCGACGACTACCACGGCGGCGGCGCCGAGGGATCGACCATCATGAACGGTAACGACCTCTCACGCTTCGACGGCACCGAATTCGCTGCCATCGTCGATGCGGCGGAGGTTGCCTCGGCTCGACTCGACGACGTCGGTCGGTACACGGCAAGCCCGATCCCGCCGTACGCCGCACTCGACACCGCGCGGGTCCGCTCAGGCGGCACAGTCACCGTCGACGCCGTCGCGAATGATCATGACAGCAACGGAGATTCGATCACAGTGACCGGCGTCGGGGCGACGTCACTTCTCGGTGGCACCGTGAAGCTCGAAAACGGCGAAGTGGTGTTCGAAGCCGGAACGAAGGCAGGCACCGACAGGATTCTCTACACACTCACCGACGCAGCCGGCGGCACGAGCACCGGCTGGATCATCGTCGATGTGAGTGCGTGAGAACCGAATCAGGCGACTTCGACGCTCGACTCCTCGCCGAGAACTCGGAACTCGGTGCCGTCGGCAGCCATTTCCGAGTAGCGACCGTAGAAGATGCCTGCGGCCTCGTCGCGGATGATCGCTTGATGAATGGGAACCGCAACGCGCGGCGCCACCGCGCGGAGGTAGTCGATGGCTTCCGAGATCTTGAGCCACGGTGCGGCGGCGGGGAGGGCGAGAACGTCGATCTTTTGTTCGGGGACGTAGAGGGAATCGCCGGGATGCATGAACCGTGCCGGGTTGGTGGCGTCACCGAGGAGGAACGCGGTGTTGTCGATCATCGGTAGGTCCGGATGGATGATTGCGTGCTCTCCGCCCGTTCCGGTCACCTCGACGTCGCCGATGCTGAACCGGTCGCCCGGCCGGACGCCGGTCCAGCGCCCACCGAGCTTTTCAGCCGTCTGCGGATCGCTGTAGAGCACGGCGTCAGGATTCGCTTCGGCCAGTTCGGGCAGCCGCGCAGGGTCGGCGTGATCGGGGTGTTGATGTGTCACGAGGATGGCGTCGAGGCCGGTGATGCCTTCGAATCCGTGCGAGAAGTTGCCGGGATCGAAGAGGATCTTCGAGCCGTTCAACTCCACGAGCACACAGGAATGGCCAAAATGTGTCAGTCGCATGATTTCGAGTATGCGCCGCCCCGAAGGGACTCGCAGGCGGGTTTCACAGGTGGTGGCCGTCACGCCCCGATCACTCGATGCGAACCATCTCGGGTCCGCCCGGTAAACTGGCTATCACCCGAGCGTTTCACTCCGGGTTCGCGCACTAGTACCGAGGAGCAGCACGTGGCCCGTGTCGTCGTCGAAGTCATGCCCAAGGCCGAGATTCTCGACCCCCAGGGACAGGCAATTGTCGGGGCACTGTCTCGCCTGGGCTTTGCAGGAGTATCCGATGTCCGTCAGGGCAAGCGGTTCGAGTTGGAGATCGACGGCAGTGTCGAAGACGCCGAACTCGAGAAGATCGCCGAAGGCCTGCTGGCCAACACGGTGATCGAGGATTGGACCGTCAGGCGAGTCGAGGCATGAGCGCACGTATCGGAGTAATCACTTTCCCCGGCACGCTCGACGACATCGACGCGGCGCGGGCAGTGAACCTGGCCGGCGGTGAAGCTGTCGAACTCTGGCACGGCGATGCAGACCTCAAGGGTGTCGACGCGGTCATCGTTCCCGGCGGATTCTCGTACGGCGATTACCTTCGTTGCGGCGCGATCGCACGTTTTGCTCCCGCGATGGGCAAGGTTGTGGAAGCAGCCAAGGGCGGCATGCCGGTCCTGGGCATCTGCAACGGTTTCCAGATCCTGTGCGAAGCAGGATTGCTGCCCGGTGCCCTGACCCGTAACCAGGGTCTGCACTTCATCTGCCGCGACGAGTGGTTGACGGTCGAAGCCAACAACACGGCGTGGTCCTCGCGATACGAGGCCGGCGCGCAGATCCTCATCCCCCTCAAGTCGGGTGAAGGTCGCTTCCAGGCGTCCGAGAAGGTTCTCGACGAACTCGAGGGCGAAGGCCGCGTCGTCTTCCGTTACTCGGAGGAGAACCCCAACGGCTCGCAGCGTCGTATCGCCGGCATCTCCTCGGCCAACGGCCGGGTCGTCGGTTTGATGCCTCACCCCGAGCACGCCACCGAGGCTCTCACCGGTCCCAGTGACGACGGATTGGGCTTGTTCTACTCGGCCCTCGACGCGATCGTCACTGCCTGATCGCCTGCTGATTTTCACCACTGAACGCCGACCGGAAATCCGGTCGGCGTTCAGTCGTATGTGGGCCCGGTACCCAGGGCTACTGGCTGTAGGAACTGAGGAAGTTGCCGAGTCGCTCGAGTGCCGTCGAGAGATCGTCGGTGTTGGGGAGAGTCACCAACCGGAAGTGATCGGGTTCGATCCAATTGAACGCGCGACCGTGGCTGACGAGAATCTTCTCCGATTCCAGTAGATCGAGAACGAACCTCTCGTCGTCGACGATGCCGAACTTGTCGACGTCGAGCTTGGGGAACAGGTACAGCGCCCCGTCGGCCTGTTGGCAACTGATCCCGTCGATGCTGTTGAGCGTGGTGTGTGCGAGATCGCGCTGGGCCGTCAGCCGACCTTGTGGAAGCAACAGGTCCTCGATGGACTGTCGTCCGCCGAGTGCAGTCTGGATAGCGTGCTGCGCCGGCACGTTGGCACACATTCGCATGTTGGCCAGCAATTTGATGCCTTCGATGAAGCTCGACGCCCGCTCGAGTGGCCCGGTGACGGCCAGCCATCCGGCTCGGAATCCGCACACGCGGTAGGCCTTGGACAGTCCCGAATACGTCAGACACAGAACGTCTCGCCCGGTCATCGTCGCAAGGTTTGTCATGGATCGGCCGTCGTAGACGATCTTTTCGTAGATCTCGTCGGCGAAGAGCATCAGATCGTGTTTGCGCGCTAGATCCACGAAGCGTTGCAGCACCTCCGTCGAGTAGACGGCGCCCGTCGGATTGTTGGGATTGATGACGACAATCCCTCGGGTGCGCGGCGTGATCCGAGCTTCCAGATCGTCGAAGTCCGGTGCCCAGCCTTGGCTTTCATCGGTGAGGTAGTGGACGGGCGTGCCGCCGGCAAGTGAAACCGAAGCCGTCCACAAGGGATAGTCGGGAGCGGGAATCAGGATCTCGTCCTCTGGATTGCAGAGGGCCTGCATCGTCAGGGTGATCAGTTCGGACACACCGTTTCCGAGATAGATCTCGTCGACGGTGACGTCGGTGATACCCCGCGTCTGGTAGTACTGGACCACCGCAGTGCGCGCCGAATACAGTCCGCGAGAATCGCAATATCCCTGCGCGGTAGGGAGATTGCGGATCATGGCCATCATGATTTCGTCCGGAGCTTCGAACCCGAAGGGGGCCGGATTGCCGACGTTGAGTCGCAGGATCGTGTGTCCCTGATCCTCGAGTTCTTCGGTCTTGTCGAGAATTCGCCCTCTGATGTCGTACCTGACATTCTCGAGCTTGCGGGCCTGATCGATGGGTGTGTTCACGCGGTTACGTACCTCTCCGGTTCGGGTGGGCGAGTTGTGTTTCAGATGAGAAGGGCGCCTCAGGGTTCGGTCTGGAAACGGACATTGATTCGCGATAGCGCTAGCGGCGAAAGAGGAGTAGCGCTACTATGATTCGACATGTCCAATGATAGCAGTTCGAGGATTGTCGCAGCCTTGCGTGAGTGGATCGCGACGGCTCCTCCAGGCGCGAAGCTTCCGTCCACTCGGTCGCTCGTCAGCCTGCACGGGGCGAGTCCGGTCACCGTGCAGAAGGCGCTGCGAACACTGGTATCTCAGGGGGTTGTGGAGGCTCGTCCCGGTGTGGGGACCTTCGTGCGCGCGGCGCGCGTCGTGCGACCCAACGACTACGGGTGGCAGACAGCGGCGCTTGGATCGCCGAACTATCGTCTGCAGCTGCCCATGGCGCTGCAGTCCACCTCCAACGACGTGATCGCGCTGCATTCCGGCTATCCGGCCCGAGAGCTGTTGCCGGAAGGTCTGGTTCGTGCAGCCTTCACCAGGGCGACGCGAACCGACGCCGTGTTCAATCGGCCCCTCGCTGCCGGGCTTCCGGAACTGCAGTCCTGGTTTGCCTCCGAATTGGGTTCCGCCACTCCTGCCGGGATCACGCCGCCGGGGCCGAACGACGTGGTTGTACTTCCCGGCAGTCAGGGCGGGCTTGCGACGTCCTTCCGCGCGTTGGTGGGGGAGGGGCGTCCGTTGCTCATGGAATCGCCGACCTACTGGGGAGCGATCCTGGCCGCCGCGCAGGCTGGAGTCACGGTCATTCCGATTTCCAGCGGCGCCAACGGTCCTGATCCTGAAGAGCTTTCGCGTGCATTCGAACAGACCGGTGCCCGTGCGTTCTACGCACAACCGAGCTTCGCGAGTCCGACGGGAGCGCTGTGGTCGCCGTCGTTGGCTGACAAGGTTCTCGACACCGTCCGTCGGCACGGCGCATTCCTCATCGAGGACAGTTCGGCGCTCGACTTCGGAATCACCGCAGATCCCAGCCCCATCGCTGCACGAGACGACAGCGGTCACGTCGTCTACCTTCGTGCGCTGACCAAGAGCGTGTCCCCATCGGTGCGAGTTGCCGGATTGATCGCTCGGGGTCCGGCGTACGAGCGGATTTTGGCTGATACACAGGCAGATTCGATGTACGTCAGCGGGATGCTGCAAGCGGTAGCGCTCGACGTCGTGACCCAACCGGCCTGGCGAACGCACTTGCGCAGGCTTCGTCACCAACTCGAGGCCAGACGCGACCTCCTCGTCTCGAGTCTGCGCGAGCACGCGCCGGACGCTCACCTCGATGCCGTACCGAAAGGCGGACTCAACCTCTGGCTTCGGCTCCCGGACACCACGAACGTCGAACGCGTGGTGCAGGACTGCCGGTCGGCCGGCGTCATCGTCGGGGCCGGTGACGATTGGTTCCCGGCAGAACCGACTGGAAAGTTCTTGCGGCTCAACTACGCCGGACCGAACCCGGGTGAGTTCCCCGACGCCGCCCGCATTATCGGCCGAGCAATCACGCAACATATGTAGAACTTCACCTCGCTGGTGGTTGACCTTAACTTCCGTTGAGGTTTTATCGTCGTATGCATGAACAAACAAGCGATGCAGCCACCGGCCAACCAGCCGATCGGATTCTGGACCGCGCGAGCCGGTGAAGCGATTCGCACGCGCACGCGCGGAGCACTCGAAGCGATCGGCGTCACCCAGCCGGGGTGGTGGGTCCTGCACCAACTTTCGCTGCACCCTGAAGGAGTGGAGCGCGCTGTCCTCTTGCGGACGATCGGTCCGAACGAATCCACCGACGTGATCGATGACGCCGTCGACTCTGCCCTCGAACTGGGGTGGGCGCGCGAAGACGGGTCTGTCCTTCGCCCGACTGATGCGGGCTCCGAGCAGTTCGATCGCGCCGCACGGGTACAGCAGATGCTGCAGGAAGAGCGGATGCAGGGAATCACCGAAGAGGAGTTTGTCACCACCATCACTGTGCTGCAGCGAACCATCAAGAACGTGGGCGGCGACGCCTGGCACTGGTAGCAGACATTATCTGGGCCCGCTGCCGGGTAGAGCGGCTTCGATCAATTCGACGGCACGGGACACACCGCCCGCCGCTGCGAGTTCTTCTGCCAACTCCGCGCTGCGTCGGCGGAACTCGTCGGCGCTCACCAGAGTCAGCGCCTCACGAAGCTCTACTGCCGTGACGGTAGCGCTGTCGACGCGTACTGCGACACCGGCGTCGACGAGCGAGTCGGCGTTGCCGAACTGATCGACGGCTTGCGGCACTGCGATCATGGATGTCCCGGTCACCAGTCCCTCGCTGGATCCGCCCATACCCGCGTGGGTCACGAACGCGTCGGCCTGCTGCAGAATCGCGAACTGCGGTACCCAACGGTGTATTTCGACGTTGTCGGGCAATGGTCCGAGATCTGAGATCTGCACCTGCTTTCCGATCTGGAGGACGACGTGCCAGCCGTCCATCTGGCCGAAAGCCTCGACGCAGGTGCGGTAGAAATCCGGATGATCGGTGAATGCTGAACCCAGCGAGATCAACAAGAGCTTGCGTTCGGGATCCGGGTTCACCCAAGGTTGACTGCTCGGTTCGAGTGCGGGGCCGACGAACGTGTAGACGTCGCGGTTCACGCGTTCGGCGTTGGGCTGCATCGATTCTGCGATCAGCACGATTGCACGGGGTGGGCGTCCGGTGAACTCACGTGGATCGACCTCGACGCCTTCGGCGCGGAAGAACCGGGTCTCCCGATCGAGCAGGTCGACGCCTCTCGGATCGGAACGAATTTCGTCGTACATCGGTGCGGCGTCGGCTTCGTAACCGTCCCAGGCAACGTACGTCGGCGACAACTGGATGATGGGAACGCCCCACTGCTGAGCCAGTATTCGTGCCGGAATGCCGGCGATGTCGTAGAGAAAGAGGTCAGGGCGATCGTCTTCGTAGATTCGGCGTAGCTGCGGCAGCATCGACTCGTAATCGTCCTGGAAAATCGTCAACTGATCGATCAGATCCCCGTCCCAGCTCTTCTCGGATTCGGCGCCGTCGGGAGAAGGGACGAGGCTGGGCAGCGTGGAGACGTACGGTGCGAATTCGGCCCCGGTCGCCTCGATGATCTCACGCATCGACTCGTCGTTGGCATAGGTGACGCGGTGACCGGCGGCGACGAGACGCGCGATGATCGCCAGGCTCGGATTGACGTGGCCCGGTGCCGGAATGCTCACCATGGCTATATGTCTGCGGGTCATCGATCACTCCTGCCGTCTGACTGTTCTGGAACAACTCCGGATACGGGACCGAGACTATCCACCAGGATGGGTGACGGCATCTGATTTTTGCCGGGGAAGTACCGTGCGCACTCGAGTAGGACTACGCATCCGAGTGCCGGGATGGGCGAGCAGACTTCGAAGCATGAGCACACCGACAACACCCTCGAAGACCACTGCAGCCTTCTATCTTCAGGCCGGAATAGCCTTTGCCGTCAGTTTTGTCGGCACCCTCCTCGGAATTGCGTATCTTCCGATCGATGCGTGGCAACGCGGATTTCTCGGAATGTCCTTGCTGTTCTTGGTCACCAGTACGTTCACGTTGGCCAAGGTGATTCGTGATCAGCAGGAGGCATCCACTGTCAGGGTTCGAGTGGACGAGGCTCGACTCGAGAAGCTGATCGCCGAGCACGATCCGTTCAAAGCGGCAGCCTGAAACCTGTCGGCAAGGTGAGGATCAGCGTGCTGCCGAGAGGTTGCTCGTTTCGGAGCGCCGACAGATCGCCGCCGTGTGCGAGCGCGAGGCTGCGCGCAATCGTGAGCCCCAAACCGGAACCGTCGGATCGATCACCGCGATGGAAACGGTCGAAGACTGATTCGAGTTGGTCTGCGGGAATTCCGTCACCGGTGTCGGTGACGGACACCGAGAGGTGGTCACCTTCCCGTGCGAGTGTCACCGTCACCGAACCTCCGCTCGGAGTGTGCCGCAACGCGTTTTCGAGCAGATTGGCGAGGATCTGTTCGATTCGTTGGCGATCGACCTCGGCCGTGATCGGTTGCGGAGGTAGCGCGGTCGTCAATTCGACTCCACGATCGGCGAAACGTGGCGCCGCTGCTGCCGTTGCGCTGCAAACGATGTCGTCGATCTTCTCGTCTCGGCGATCGAGTTCGAGAGCGTGTTCGTCGGCCGCGGAGACGTCCGCCAGATCGCAAGAGAGCCGACGCAGTCTTTCGAGTTGATCGCGCATGACCGACCATGAAGAGTTGTCCGTGGGGAGGACGCCATCCTCGATGCCGTCCACGTACGCAGCCAAAGTCGATACCGGAGTGCGTAATTCGTGGGCAAGATCGGCAAGCAGGCGTTTGCGGACCCGATCCGAATGATCAAGGCGTGCCGCCATGTCGGCAAAGGCAGTTTCGAGACGCGTGAAATCGGCATCTACGTCGGACCTGCCGATTGTCACGTCGAAGTTCCCGTCTGCGACGCTTTGAGCCGCCTCCGCCAGCGTTGAGATCGGGGCCGTGATGCGTCGGACGATGTAGACCGCGGCGATGCTTGCGCCCACCAGTGCGACCGCGATCCCGCACAACAGTGCAATGGTCATGGTCTGAGCGAATGCCTCTTCGGTGTGGGTACGGACATTCGAGTCTTCGATGCCGGCCATCATGAGGTGGTTGTGAAAGAGCGGGGCAGCGACGGCAATGGCGACTGCGGCGATGGCGAGGCAGGAGACGAACAGGACGACAAGCTGCGCCAGCAGCAGTTTTCCGCGTAGCCCGAGTTTCTTCATGACGACCTCGTTCATGACGACCGCGTTCATGACGACCTTAGGGAGTATCCGACGCCCCTGACGGTTCTGATGAACCGAGGATCGGTCGCGTCGTCGCCGAGTTTGCGGCGTAATGCACGCACATGGACGTCGACGATGTGCTGGTCCCCGAACCAGGACGAGCCCCACACCGAGGCGATGATCTCGGCCCGACTCCAGGCAGCGTCGGGTCGGGATGCAAGCGCGGAGAGCAACGCGAACTCGGTGGGAGTGAGATCGACAGGGTGGTTGTCGACATGCACGGTGCGGGCGAGGACGTCGATGTCGAGACCGGGAGGCGTCGGCAGCACTTTTGGCAGCAAACTCGACGCGCGTGGCCGTCTGAGCAGTGCTTTCACTCGCGCAACCAGTTCGCGGGGGCCGAAGGGTTTGACCACGTAGTCGTCTGCGCCGGCCGCCAGACCCGTCACCTTGTCCGACTCTTCACCGCGGGCGGACAGCATCAGGATGTACGCATCGGAGAAGGTACGGATTCGTCGGCAGACTTCCATGCCGTCGAAGCCCGGGAGCATTAGATCGAGCACTATCAGCGCGGGCTCGAATTCGCGCACCGAACGTACTGCGCTCGGCCCGTCGTGGGCGAGGCGCACGGTGAATCCTTCGCGTGTCAGATAGTTGGCGACAACCTTGGCGAGGGCAGTCTCGTCGTCGACGACAAGAACGCGCCCCGGTTCCTCGCCAGGTCGTAGTTCGGCGCTCATCAGACCGAGGTTAGTCGACTGCGTGTCTGCATTGCTGGCGCGTGGTGGTTTCCACTCGACTGTGAAGATTCGATGAAGGAAGCCTGTTCGAGCCGGTTATCGGGCTTCGCGGTGGATTTTCGCCGGTAACGTGGCAACTGTGCATGTGCAGCACTCTTGTCAAATCAATTGTGGTGCAGTGCATATCGAACAGAATCAATTCTCGGGAGTGAAAACATGTCTTTGACGGTCAGGAAGAGCGCCGCGCGGTTCGTTCCGGTTGTGGCAGCGGCAGCACTGTTGATTGCCGGATGCTCGGACAACTCCGGGGAGAGCATCAACCATTCTTCCGAAACAACCAGTGTTGCAGCACAGTCGGAGATTCCTTCGGGTGTCAATGCTGCCGACATCGAGTTTCTCGAAGGGATGTACCCGCATCACGCGCAGGCATTGGACATGGCCAGGATGGTCGACGGTCGAACCGACAATGCCGAACTTCTCTCTCTTGCAGCGCAGATAGAGGCAGCGCAAGGCCCGGAGATGGCTCAGATGACCGAATTGTTGACGGAGTGGGGACGCCCCGAGCCTTCGTCGAGTTCGATGGAGGGCATGGATGAGTCGGCGCACGCGGGACACGGCGTCGGGATGGCCGAGATGCCGGGAATGATGTCGGCCGACGACATGACCGCCCTCACCGATGCCAGTGGCGCGGAGTTCGACAAGTTGTGGCTGACGATGATGATCGAGCACCACAAGGGTGCCATCACCATGTCCCAGACCGAACTCGACAACGGGCTCGACCCGTCGGCGGAGAAGATGGCAGAAGCGATCATTGCCGGTCAGCAGGCGGAAATCACTCAGATGGAAGCGATGTTGAAGGGGAGTTGAACAGGAGGCCTTGGCCGCGTGACCTTGCTCGGGTGGCTACCTGGGCATACGTTCGAGGCTGATGGCTTGACCGGTGCTGTGCTGCAATCACACGCGAGGGGATGACCGCCACATGGATCACAGTCAGATGGACCATGGCCAGATGGACCATAGCCAGATGAGCCATGGCCAGATGGAGCATGGGGCACACGGTGGTCACGGGGATCACGTCGCACAGTTCCGGACGTTGTTTGCAGTCATGCTGGTCATCGCGGTTCCGGTCGTTGCGGCAGACGCGATGTTCGCTGATCTGGTCGGGTACACACTGCCGGAAAACTCTCTGGTGGAATGGATGTCACCGGTACTCGGCACGGTGATGTACTTCTGGGGTGGCAAGCCGTTCCTCACCGGCGCTGTTGCCGAAATCCGTTCTCGGCAGCCGGGAATGATGCTGTTGATCGCGCTCGCGATCACCGTGGCCTTCTTCGCGTCATGGGCTGCGAGTCTGCACTGGGTGGATCACACTCTCGATTTCTGGTGGGAGCTCGCGCTTCTGATCGTGATCATGTTGTTGGGCCACTGGATCGAGATGCGTTCGCTCAGTCAGACATCGAGCGCCTTGGATTCACTTGCCGCTTTGCTGCCCGACGAGGCAGAACGGGTGGTGGGGGAATCGGTGGAAACCGTGCCCACCGCAGCTCTGGCGACCGGCGACCTGGTGATAGTTCGTCCCGGCGCCCGTGTTCCCTCGGACGGAACGGTGGTCGAGGGAAGCGCCGACATGGACGAATCCATGATTACAGGCGAGTCGAAGACCGTCCGCCGGACTGTCGGAGATCAGGTGGTGGCCGGCACGGTAGCCACCGACTCGGCACTTCGGCTTCGAGTCACCGCCGTGGGAGAAGACACCGCGCTCGCCGGTATCCGGCGCCTGGTCGAACAAGCCCAGAACTCGTCGAGTCGCGCGCAGGTGTTGGCGGACAAGGCCGCTGCTCTGCTGTTCTGGTACGCACTGGGCGCGGCAGTGCTGACCGCGATCGCCTGGAGTATCTGGGGCACCCCGGAGAGCGCAGTCACCCGGACGATCACCGTTCTGGTGATCGCCTGCCCGCACGCGCTCGGGTTGGCGATTCCACTGGTCGTCTCGATCGCGACGGAACGGGCGGCTCGGGCTGGGATCTTGATCACCGACCGCATGGCCCTCGAGGCGATGCGTAACGTAGACACCGTTCTCTTCGACAAGACCGGCACTCTCACCAAGGGGGAGCCCGCAGTGGTCGGTGTACGCGGTGTCGACGGGTATTCCGATGACGCCGTTCTCAGCGCAGCGGCTGCCGTCGAGTTCGACAGCGAACATCCACTCGGGCGCGCCGTCGTCGCGGCGGCGCGGGAGTTGTCGCTCGAATTCACTTCGGGTTCCGACTTTCAGGCGCACAACGGGATCGGGGTTGCTGCGGACGTCGCCGGTGCACGCGTCGGTGTCGGCGGACCGGGGATGCTGCGATCGGTCGGGGCCACCGCGATCCCGGGGACCGAAGAGTGGCTCAGTGACGGGTCGACCGTCCTGCATGTAGTGCGTGACGAGAAGGTGATCGGCGCATTGGCATTGGCCGACGAGATTCGCCCGGAATCAGCATTGGCCGTCGACGCCCTCCATGCTCGCGGTGTGCGGGTGGCCATGGTCACCGGAGACGCGGAGGCCGTGGCCCATTCGGTGGCTCGCAGGCTCGGGATCGACGAAGTTTTCGCCGAAGTGCTTCCGCAGGACAAGGGAGCGCAGGTATCTCGGCTTCAGGCTGCGGGCCACCGCGTGGCGATGGTCGGTGACGGGGTCAACGATGCGCCGGCACTCGCCCAGGCGGATGTGGGCATCGCGATCGGTGCCGGAACCGACGTGGCGATCGCGTCGGCGGGAGTTGTTCTGGCCAGCGATGATCCGCGTTCGGTGAGCTCGGTCATCGAGCTCTCCCGCGCCACCTACCGGAAGATGGTTCAGAACCTTTGGTGGGCAGCGGGATACAACGCGATCTCGGTTCCCCTCGCTGCGGGAGTACTGGCGCCCGTCGGGTTCGTGCTGCCGATGGAGGTCGGAGCAATCCTGATGTCGGTATCCACTGTGGTCGTTGCCGCGAATGCCCAGTTGTTGAGGCGCTTGGACTTGCGGCAACCACCGGTGACCGCGCTGGAGTCGAGAGTGCTCACATCGCAGTAGCGAGAGGTTCAAGGCGGACTACTGTCGGCTGAGGAACGGAATGAGCGCACGCAGTACAGCATCGGAGTCTGCGACTGCGCTTGCGTGGTCAGCCCCTTCGATCACAGTCAAGGCACTGTCCGGGATCAGCGACGCGAGATGCTCGGTATCCGGCAGGCGCTCGCGATCTCTCGATCCGACGAACAACAACGCCGGTGTGGTGATCCGTTGCAGCACGGCGTCGTCGATGCCGTGCTCCTTCTCTGCGCGGCGCATGTAGGCAGCGAGCGCGATGGCATCATTGATTCGGAAGGCAGTCGCAGTCTGAGGATCCACCGGTTTGCCGCGCCTCACGCCCCAACCGGTCAGAAATCCCTCGATACCGCCGCTTTCGAGTACGTCGATGCAACCCGGGAAGAACAATGCGTCGAACGCGCCCGTCATCGGTCGGCTGCTACCGCCCCCGACGGTCAGCGATCGCACCCGTTCGGAGTGCTCGACTGTCAGCGACATCACCGAACGTCCGCCGAACGAGTATCCGAGGACGTGTGCCGGCTCGAACGGAGACTCCGTGTCGAGGATCTCCAGGAGATCGCCGACCACCAGATCCATTGCATACGAATCGGAGTCGTGTGGTTTGTCACTGCGTCCGTGACCCCGCATGTCGACGAGGATCAGACGATATTGCTCCTGAAGTGCCTTGACGTACCCGAAGCCACGCCAGATGGAGCGCGACAACGCTGTGCCGTGCACCATCAACAGGGGTGGGCCATCGCCCACGATCTGATAGGTGATCCGCGCACCGTCCACCGGATTTCTCACGTCGTGCAACACCCGTCCAGTATGGGTGCCAGTTGCTACGCACGTGAACTCGAGTAGTCGTCCGGACCCATTCGACGGATGGCGTGGACTCTCACGAACAGTCGGGCCGTCAACTCGGCCTCCCTCAGAGCTACCGGTCACTGCCCGGCGGGGCAGTACCCACTGTTCCAAGCAATGCATCGGTGGAGGGGTCTGCAGTGCTGACGCCTGCGGCTATGCCCCGAATCAGAGCCTCGAAATCAGCGGCGACGATGGTGACCTCCTCGAACTCCGGCTCTCCTCCACGGACAACCTGACCGTCGGGTGCGAGCGCCAAGTACTCGTACCCATTGCGCACCGACAGCAGGACCGGGAGGTGAGTGGACCAGAAGGCGTTGGTCGCCGCGCGCTCCGCCGGCCCGGAAGCGACCGCCAGGCTCTCGTGCCGGAACGCATTCCAGGGAAACGCCTCATCGCTGACGCCAACGCCACCGGCATAGTTCTCCGCCGAGAGAAACCACACCTGGTCGTCGGAGCTGGCAAGTACGGAGAACGAACTCGCCCACACTACGAGTTGGTCACAACCGCCGACCAGTGGTTGCGGAACTGGGGCAGAGGCCGATCGAGTGGGTTCTTCGCGAACCCAACCTGCGAGCGACAGCGCGGCGGTTGCGTCGAGGTGAAGGCACATCGCCCCACGGTAGGCCAGACCGTCGAGCGCCGACAGCGTCAACCGTCGGCCTACTCGGGATCGATGTCTCGAATACCAGTCTCGTCCATGCTGATCCATCGCGTTATGCCGATGCCGCGAAGGAACGGCAGATCGTGACTCACCACCACCATGGCGCCGCGAAAATCGGAAAGTGCCTGCGTGAGGTGGGCGAGACTCGGTAGGTCCAGGTTGTTGGTCGGCTCGTCGAGAAGAAGCAGCTGGGGCGCGGGTTCGGCCAGCAGGATCGTGGCCAACGCCGCACGCAATCGTTCACCGCCGGAGAGTGCGGATGCCGATACGTCGGAATCCGTTCCCCGGAAAAGGAACCGTGCCAACTGCCCGCGAATTTCCTCGGCTGTCGCGTGTGGCGCGGCCAACGCGACGTTGTCCGCCACCGAGAGGTCCTCGTCGAACACGTCGAGACGTTGGGGGAGCGCACGAGAGGCTACGAATGGAGTCGACGCGGCGAGTGCATCGAGCAACGTCGTCTTGCCGATTCCGTTGCGTCCCACTATCGCAATCCGCTCCGGCCCGGTGATCTGGAGCGATACCACTTGGCCGCTCTGCAACGGCACCTCGTCGAGCCGCGCAACCTGCTGCCCCGGATGAACCTCTGTAGCAGGCAGATCCAGACGAATCTCGCGATCGTCTCGAAGGAGTTCCTCTGCCTCCGACAGGACAGACTTGGCCTCGTCCACCTTCCCGATATGGTTGAGGGCCAGCTTTCCCGCTGAAACTTGGGCCTGACGTTTTCGTGTCTGCGCGATGATCGGCGGCATCCGCTTGTTCTCGAACATCTTCTGCCCATAGCGCTTACGCCGGTCCAGTTTCGTTCGAGCGTCGATCAGCTCGCGGCTCTGCTTTGCCAGATCGGCCTTGGCGTCGCGAACGGTGGCGAGTGCGTTTTCCTGCTCAGCGGCAACGACCTCCTGGTAGTGCGAGTAGTTGCCGCCGAACACGCGTAGATCCCCCCGACGTAGTTCGATCGTGTACTCCGCGGTGTCGAGCAGTTCCCGGTCGTGGCTGACGATCAGCACGGTTCCCGGAAACTGTTGGACTGCAGCATGAACTCGTGATCGAGCGTCGCGATCCAGGTTGTTGGTCGGCTCGTCCAGGAGAAGTACCTGTGGATTCTTCAGCAGCGTTGCGGTCAGGCCGAGTAGGACGGTCTCTCCGCCGGAGAGGGTGCCGACAGTTCGGCTCAATGCTGCGGTATCCGGAACCACCTTCTCGAGGCCGAGTCGATGCAAGGTGGAGAGAGCGCTCTCCTCGATATCCCAGTTGTTGTCCACGAGCGCAAAGTCGGATTCGGAGCCGTCGCCGGTTTCGATGCGGTGCAAAGCGTTTCGGAGTTCGTGGATACCGAGGATGTCATCCACCCGAACGCTCGGATCGAGTGTGATGTCCTGACGGAGGTAGCCGACCTCGCCGGAAGCGGTCACGGATCCGGATTCCGGTGAGAGCTCTCCTGCGATCAATCGCAGCAGAGTCGACTTTCCCGATCCGTTGAGTCCCACGAGACCGACACGGCCACTGGGGAATACAAAATTGGTGTGGGAAAAGACTGATTCGCCGTCCGGCCAGATGAAGGTGAGATCCGAGAGCGACAGAGAAAGATGGGATTGGGTCATGAGTACTCCAGAGGGTGCTTGGACTGTGCGCCCGGCTCAGCAAGTGCTGATGGGTGCGAGTGCCTTCGCGTGATGAACCTCTAGAGGAGCAACGGCCCGTTTCCTGTTCTGTCGGGAATGATTCGTGTTCCAGGTTAGAACACTCGAACGGTCCCGTGCAATCGAATTATTCTGTGCTGTCGGTCTCGTCAGTGTTCGGTGCTCAGATTTTCGGGCCGTCAGATTTTCGGACCCTCGGATCGGAGGTCGTCGACCTTCGACATCGCTTCGCGGAGTTCGGTGAGCCATTGTTCGCTGTGCTTGCCCGCCAACCGGACTGTCCACATGAGGGCGTCCGCTCGCGAACGAGCAACACCCGCGTCCACCAGAGTGTCGAGAACCTTGCGTTCGGGCTGACGTAGTCGTGTCATCACCGGAACTGCGAGATGTGTGAACAGGACGGTCTTTTCGTCCAGACGTACACCCCAGGCGACCTTGCGCCCGTAGCGAGCCTCGGCCTCGTCGGCGATGCGCATCCGGTCGGCGCGCGTGGTTTCGCGAAAGCGTGAGATCCTTCCGTCCGCGGCGGCCTCGCCACCGTCGACTGCCGGGAGTTCACCGATCACGACGATTTCTTCGCGGTCGACCTGGACGTCGGCCGTTCCGGTGAACCAGTCATCTGGAAGTCGACCGGCAAACCAGTCGGACGCATCACTCGCGTCGGGAACCGACGCCTGTTGCCAACCTCCGGGACGGCCGAACCTGCGGTCGCCGGAGTTTTGTGAGTTCTTCATGGCGTTCTCCTCGGAGAGCTGGTGGAGTGTGGCGTGCGTTTATTGCACTGATTACATGATTACACCGATAGTCGAACTGGCGCCACAAATTCGGGCATGATCGGAGTCGTGCGCCTTTCACACGCTCGTCAGAGCTTCCGAACTTTCCGTCGTCCCGTGGCTGCCGTGGCTCTGGGGGTATTGGCCGCAGGATCGGTAGTTGCCTGCAGTTCTGGCCCTGGCCAGCCGAAATCAGTGGCAGAGGAGTTCGCCTCCGCGCTCACGTCCGATGACGTGCAAGCGGCGGCAGCCCTGACCACCGATCCGGCGGCGGCGTCGACTGCGATTTCGGCTCTGATCGACGGGCTGGGCAAGGACGAGGGAACATTCACCGTCTCCGACGCCACCGAGTCCGGTGATTCTGCGGGGACGTTCACACTCGATGCGGCGTGGAAGTTCGGTGAAGGTCAGGACTGGAACTACTCGACGCAGGGAAACGCGTCGAAAAGCGGGGACAACTGGCTGATTCAGTGGGACCCGGCGCTGTTGGCTCCGGACCTGACCTCCTCGACGACCTTGCGCTACACACCCACCACCGGTGCTCCGCCGTCGGTGCTGGACGCGGCGGGCCAGCCGATCATGGAGCAGCAGGTGGTGACGCTGGTCAATCTGGATTCCGCCGCGGTGCCCCCGGTGGACACGGCAGCCGTGGCGGCCCTTCTCTCGCCCATCGCACCGACGATCACGGCGGCATCGCTGAGCGGCGATCTTGCGTCGGCAAGTGGGAAGCCGGTCACCGCAATCACTTTGCGGGCCGAGGATCTTGCACCGATCGAGGAGCGGTTGGCGGCGATTCCCGGAGTGAGCTTGGCGCCGCAGGCTCGGTTGCTCTCGGTGGACAAAACTCTGGCGTCGCCGACTTTCAGTGGGTTGTCCGATCTGTGGCAGGAGGGGCAGGACAAATCCGCGGGCTGGGCGGTACAGCAGGTGAAGCAGAACGGAACCGTCACCACCGTCGCCGGCCAAGACGGGCCGGTTGCTCCGAACATCGCCACAACGATCGACCGACCGATGCAACTCGCGGCCGAGAATGCGCTTGCCGGGGTGACACAACAGGCGGCGATCGTTGCGCTGCAGCCGTCGACCGGAGCGGTGTTGGCGGTGGCCCAGAACGCCCCCGCCGACGCACAGGGCCCGATCGCTCTGACCGGCCTGTACCCACCGGGTTCGACGTTCAAGACCGTGACGACGTCCGCGGCCCTGCAAGCCGGCGTCGCTACACCGGACACCGTTCTGCCGTGCCCGGGTACCGAGAACATCGAGGGCCGTCAGATTCCCAACGACGACGAGTTCGACCTCGGATCGGTTCCGCTGCACACCGCGTTCGCGAAGTCGTGCAACACCACAATGGCGAGGATGGCCGTCGGTCTGCCCGCCGATGCTTTGCACAAAGCGGCGCTGCAGTTCGGGCTCGGCGTCGACTACGTCACCCCCGGACTCACGACGGTGACGGGCAACGTCCCTGACGCGAACACCCCCGCCGAACGCGTCGAGTCCGCGATCGGACAGGGCACGGTGACCGCCACGCCCTTCGGGATGGCTCTCGTGGCGGCCTCGATCGCCAACGGAACGACACCCGCGCCGATGTTGGTCAAGGGACAGCCCGGCGTGGCAGATCAGACCGTTGCACCGGCTCCCGCGGAGGTGACCGAACAGTTGCGGGTGATGATGCGCGAGACCGTCACAGGCGGTACGGCGACGTCGTTGCAGGACATTCCGGGGCTTCTCGGCAAGACCGGCACGGCCGAAACCGAGGGTGGCCCGGCACATGGGTGGTTTGTCGGAATCAAGGGAGACCTCGCATTTGCGGTATTCATCGCGGGTGCGGACAGCTCTTCGCCTGCAGTGCAGGTAGCGGGCACTTTTCTGCGCTGAAACCTGTTTTCCGTTGCAGTTGGATCACACCGTCGTAGCTCAACCGTGACACGTTCGTAGGCATCCCGTGCTTGTTACTCGTGTGACAGAAGTAAAGAGTTACATGCATGGGGCCCGGAGGACAGCACAACCGTCGTGGAAAATATGTCGTTGCGTCGATAACTGCTGTCGTTCTGACAGTGGCGCTCGCGTCGTGTGTCATCGGTGGGGAGAAGAAATCCGACGCCGCCTCGGTGGTGGAGGACTTCGTCACCGCCCTCAACAACCACGACGCCGAAGCTGCTGCGGCGCTCACGTCGTACCCCAACGCGGCGCGGCCGTCGATCCAGCAGATGTTCGACGGACTGGCCGCCAAGTCCACCGACTTCGACGTCGCTCAGGTCATGGATCTGGGTAGCGACTCCGGACTCTTCACACTCGACGCGTCCTGGAACTTCGGCGAAGGCAAGGACTGGAGCTACCAGTCGCAGGGTGAGGTTCGTGATCTGTCGGTCGGCTGGCGTGTGTCCTGGGACCCGTCGGTCCTCGTCCCCGACCTCGGCAACGGTCGCACCGTTTCGTACACCCGCACGGACGCAGCGCCGCCGAAGGTAGTCGACAGCACCGGCACCCTGCTCATGAACGAGCAGACCATCAACGCGATCACTCTCGACCCGGCCACCATGCCGGACCCCGTCGACACCACTCGTCGCCTCGCCACGGTGCTCGAACCTGTCGCACCGTTGGTCACTTCGGAGTCGATGTTGGCCGACCTCGCCGCAAACCCCGGCAAGCCCGTCACCGCCGTATTGCTCCGCGATCCCGACTACGCCTACCTGGAAAGCGATTTTGCGATCCCCGGCGTCGTCGTGGTCAAGACACCCAAGCTGATCGCCTCCGACCGTCGAATCAACTCGCCGTTGCTGGACCCACTGCGGACCGTGTGGCAGGCCAATCGCGACGCCACCGCCGGTTGGGCGGTCAATCTGGTCGAGCCCAACGGATTCCCGATCAAGCAAGCCGGCTTCCAAGGACCTCCCGGGCCCGACGTCGCCGCGACCCTCGACTCGCACGCTCAACTCGCCGCGATCGAAGCTGTCGTCAGTGCAGGTACTCCTGCGGCCATCGTCGCGATCCGCCCGTCGGACGGCGCCATTCTGGCTGCCGCACAGAACAATCAGGCCATCGAACAGGGCCCGATCGCCTTCACCGGGTTGCGCCCGGCCGGCGGCGCCCTCGATCTGGTCCGTCTCGCATCGTCGATGCAGAACGGCGTCGACCCCGGCGCCGTGTCACCCGAGCAGTTGGCCGACACCGGGCAGCAACTCGGACTCGGCAACGGCTTCCACATTCAGGGACTCGAACAGCAGACAGCAGTGCTTGCCGCGAACCGCCCCGGCGTGGACCAGGCGATGAACAACGTCATGGCCAACAAGACGTCCAACGACGCGAGCACACCGACGGTAACTCCGTTCGGAATGGCGATGCTCGCGGCATCGATCGCCCGCGGCAGTGCCCCGATGCCGATGATGGTCTTCGGACAACCGGCTACCGCCGACGTCACGCCGACGGCATTGCCCGGCGACGTCAACAATCGTCTGCGTGACGCCATGCGAGGCGCCGGCGGACTGGCTGGGTACCCGGACATGATGGCGGCCGGTGCAGCGAGCGGTGACGATCGCTGGTTCTACGGATCACGCGGAGACTTCGCGTTCGCGGTGTTCGTCGCAGACGCCGACGGCGGTGATCGAGCAATGCAGATGACGGACAAGCTCTTCCAGGAACTCGGCAAGCCTGCCGACAAGTAGTACCGGGCACCGCGAGTAGATTCCTGGTTCGTGAACCTGCTCGATTTCCTTTTCCTCGTCGTAGCGGGATTCTTCAGCGGTCTAGTCGGTTTTGTCACCGGTCTTGCATCGATCGTTTCGTATCCGGCGCTGCTGAGCGTCGGGCTCTCACCGGTCAGCGCGAACATGACCAATACCGTCGCGTTGGTGGCCGTCGGCGTCGGAGCGTTGGCGAACTCGTCCCGTGAAGTTGCCGATACCGGTCCGAAACTTGTTCGCTGGTCTCTCTATTCGGCGGCCGGTGGCATCATCGGTGCCCTCATCCTCTGGCTGGCACCGGAAGGTTCGTTCGAATCCGTTGTGCCGGCGATGGTCGTGTTCGCCTCGCTCGCGCTGCTGCTGCAGCCGAAGATTCGTGAGTTGTCCGGCGGCGGTGACCGCCCCGGAATCTACTCGGCAGCACTGTTTGCCGTCGCGGTTTACGGCGGCTATTTCGGTGCCGGTGCCGGAGTCATCTTCCTGGCTGCGACGCTCATCCTCACTTCCGAAACGGTGTGGCGTGCAACGATCCTGAAGAGTTTCTTTCTCGGCATCGCCAATCTTGTGGCTGCACTCATCTTCGCCTTCTCCGGACAGGTGCATTGGGTGGCCGCGTTGGCGATGGCGCTCGGCGCGTTGGCCGGAGGTTGGTGTGGCCCGCCCGTCGTCAAGAAAATCCCGCCATCGGTACTGCGTGTGGCAGTAGCGATAGCGGGATTCGTGTTGGCTCTGTGGTTGTGGGTGAAGTGAGCCCGTCTACTTCACGCCCTGCATCAGCTTCTTGATCCACGGCGAGGCAAGAGCAAGAATCACTCCGATTCCGATCGACGAGAAACCGATGATCAGGAAGAACGGGCGACTGTCGTCGATGTCGAAGTAACCGGCCAAGGTTCCCGCCATCGAAGAACCCAATGCAACGGACAGGAAGAACAACGCCACCATCTGAGTGTGAAAATGCTCGGGCGCGAGTTTGGTTGCAAGGGAAAGGCCGACGGGGGACAGGAAGAGTTCGGCGAAGGTGAAGAGCAGAAGCACACCGGCAAGGCCGAGGAGCGGTGCACTGTTCGGTCCGCCCCCGGTGATCGGGATGAACGCCAGGAACGCCAGACCCATCGTGCCGGTACCGAGCGCGAACTTGATCGGCGACGACGGCTGACGGTCACCGAGTTTGGTCCACATCGCTGCGAACACACCGGCAAAGATGATGATGAACACCGGATTGATCGACTGTACCCACGTCGGCGGGAAGTCCCAACCGAAGAGATTGCGGTCCAGGAGCTTGTCTGAGATCACCGGCACGGTGGTGAACTGCTGCTGAAACAGCGACCAGAAGGCCGCGCTCGCGATGAACATCGGGATGAATGCAAAGACTCGACTGCGTTCGACCTTGGTGACCTTCTTGCTGGTGAGCATGAGGAGGAAGTAACCGACCGACGCGACGATCGTGAGTCCGACAACGACGTCGGACATGTTGTCCGCCGTGATCAAACCGGTGACGGAGGCGACCGCGACGACGACGATCGCGGCAATGCCGATCCCGATGTAGAGTGCGCGCTTGTCCGCCGGCAACGGGTTGCCGGGTTCGGCACCGATTCCGTGAAGATGCTTGCGGCCCAGCGTGTACTGGATCAGGCCGAGCGCCATGCCGACGGCAGCGAGAGCAAAACCGGCGTGGAATCCCCAGGCGTCCTGGACAGCTCCGGTGAGCAGCGGACCGACAAGACCGCCGATGTTGATGCCCATGTAGAAGATGGAGAATCCGGCGTCGCGGCGAACATCCTGTTCGGAATAGAGATCTCCGACCAGAGAGGTCGCATTGGCCTTCAAGCCGCCGCTCCCGAAAGCGACCATGACGAGGCCGACGCCGACACCCCACATGCCGGGAAGAACCGACAGTGCGATGTGGCCGGCCATCACCAGCGAAGCACTGTAGAAGAGCGTGCGCTCGGAGCCGAGCAGTCGGTCGGCCACCCACGCCCCGAGAATCGTCGACAGGTAGACGGTGCCGCCGTACGCGCCGACGATGCTGGTCGCTGCCGCCTGGCTGATGCCGAGGCCGCCGTCGCTGACGCTGTAGTACAGGTAATAGATGAGGATGCCTTGCATCCCGTAGAAGGAGAACCTCTCCCACATCTCGACGCCGAACAGGTTCGCCAGCGCAAAGGGTTGGCCGAAGAACCCCCGGTCTTCCTTCTCGCTACGTTCGACGGGCTCCGTAGTGTTGCTCATCCGAAAAGTGTCCTACGTGCTCGGGCATTTCGGGTGGTTCCGAGCCGTGGAGTTTGGTTACGACTTGGTGCGGATTCTCACTACCAGCGGAGCGAGTGCGCGCCAACCGAGAAGGAACGCGCCGAGGACCAGCGTCGCGACGACGATGAAGCTGAACTGGGTGCCCTGGCCACTCAACACTCGCAGGATCATCCCGAAGACGACGGCGCCGAGCCAAACGACAACGCCGGTGGGAACAAGGAGAACGGCATTGAACTTGTCGCGGTAGAGCGCGAACGTGGCAGCCCATCCGATCACCAGGCCGGTCAGGAAGGGCCAGGATGTCCTCGCCAGACCGGCGAGCGCATTGGCTTCTTCGTGGGTACGGCGCCCTATCGCGCAGAAGATTATGACAAGAATGGCGTCGATCAGCAGGAATGGTGCGTACTTCTTCACGCTCACACCATACGACTGTGCGCCTTTATTAACCGCGGGCGGTTAATAAAGGCGCACAGTGCTGTTAGGCCTGGAGGCCGGCTTCGATCTCGAGGGTGATCGTGATCTTGTCGCCGACAACTGCTCCGCCGCCTTCGAGGGGCATCTCGATGGAGATGTCGAAGTCCTTGCGGTTGATGACGGTGGTGGCCTCGAATCCGGCGACGGGGCCCTGGCCCATGCCCGGGTTGACGCCGTTGAACTCGAGGTTCAGCTCGACCTCGCGGGTGACGCCGTGGAGCGTGAAGTCGCCGGCGAGGACGAAGTCGCTGCCCTTGGAGCGCACTGCGGTGGACTTGAAGGTGGCCTTCGGGAACTTCTCGACGTCGAAGAAGTCAGCGGACTTGATGTGGCCGTCGCGCTGCTCGTTCTTGGTGTTGATGGAGTCCACGGAAATCTCGGCCTCGACGGCGGGGGTTCCGTCTTCGGCAACGGTGATCGTTCCGGAGAACTCGTCGAATGTTCCACGAACCTTGGAAACCATGAGGTGGCGAACCGAGAATCCGACAGTGGAGTGGACGGTGTCGATGACCCAGGTTCCGGCGGTCAAAGCGGGCAAGGTTGCGGTGGTCATGGAAGCTCCTGAATAAGTAGTTGAATGTTCAAGTTCTTGTAGCTTCAACTATGGACCCCAGGAAATCCTTCCGCAAGATCATGTGAGCTGCATCACAGTGTTTGTGCTTGCGGCGTAGACCGCGTGAAGCGCCGACGCTGTCACCGACTGATGCACCGCAATGCCCCAGCGCCCTTCGGCGTTCACCACGCACTCTGCAATGGTGACTGCCGAATTCGCACTCCCGGAAGAATTCGGGTTGCGGGGCAGTGAATGCTGGGTGAGCGAGACAACCTCGACGGCCGAGCCCTGTTCGGTCAGGATTTTGCTCAATGCCTCGACCGGCCCGGACGCACTGGCCGCGGCGGTGACCTCGCGCCCGTCGCGATCGATGGCAACGAACAACTGATCACCGTCGGCGGTGTGTTCCAGTGAGTACCGACGCACTCCTCCGTTGTACCCGTATTCGCGCAGCAGCAGTTTCCACAGTTGGTCGGCAGTCATTTCGGTGCCCGAGTCGTCGGTTTCGAGCTGCACCCGCGAGGCGAAGTCGATCTGCAGGCGCCGGGGGAGTTCGACCCCGTACTCGGTCTGCAGCAGATATGCGATTCCGCCCTTGCCCGACTGGCTGTTCACACGAATGACCGCCTGGTAGTCGCGGCCGACGTCGGCGGGGTCGATCGGCAGGTAAGGGACCGCCCAAGGCGCCGATCCCGGATCGACGCCGGCAGCCTCCGCGCTCTCGTAGTGATGCGCGAAGCCCTTCTTGATCGCGTCCTGGTGGGTTCCGGAAAATGCCGTGTACACGAGATCGCCGCCGTACGGGTGGCGTTCGTGGACGGGAATTCTGTTGCAGTACTCCACCGTTCGACGGATCTTGTCGATGTCGGAGAAGTCGATTTCCGGATCGACGCCCTGTGCATGCAGATTCAGCCCCAGTGTGACCAGGTCGACGTTGCCCGTCCGCTCGCCGTTGCCGAACAGGCATCCCTCGACGCGCTGCGCGCCGGCCAGCACTGCCAGTTCGGCGCACGCAACGCCGGTGCCGCGGTCGTTGTGCGGGTGGACCGAGAGGATCACCGAATCGCGTCGGGCCAGATTCTGGTGCATGTATTCGATCTGATCGGCATAGATGTTGGGGGTGGCGATTTCGACTGTGGCAGGGAGGTTGTGGATGACCGGGCGATCGGGGCTGGCGTCCCAGAGTTCGGTGAGACTGTTGCAGACCTGCAGGATGTAGTCGGGTTCGGTGAGGTTGAAGACCTCGGGTGAGAACTCGAATCGCCAGCCGTCGTGGCCTTCGCCGCCACGAGCAACGTCTTGCGCGGCGCGGAAAATCATGTCGTGCAACTCTTCTCGCTCCTTGCCGAGAACGACGTTTCTCCACGTCGGCGCAGTCGCCGTGTACATGTGGACAACCGCGTCAGGCAGCCCCTCGATCGATTGATATGTCCGTTCGATCAAATCCGTACGCGCGGCAGTGAATACGACGATAGTGACGTCGTCGGGAACGAGATCGAAGCGCACCAGGTCGCGAACGAAATCGAAATCGGTCTGACTCGCGGAGGGGTAGCCGACCTCGATTTCCTTGTAGCCGATCGCCACCATCAGTTCGAACATTCGACGCTTGCGTTCGGGGTCCATCGGTTCTGCGAGGGCTTGGTTGCCGTCACGCAGATCGACGGGCACCCACAGGGGCGCCGCGGTGGTGCGATTGGACGGCCACGTCCGCTCGAAAGTCGGAATGTCGACGCGATCCCACGCGGCGCGATAGCGCTCGGACGGCATGGGTGACGGCTTCTGGTTGTTCCAGCGGTTGGCGCGGGTAGTACTCATCTTCGGTTTCTCCTGCGGTCGAGTCGAGAGACCGGCATGGCGAAACCCCGCGGAGGGGTGCCGGTCTTTCAGACCCCGCCGCGGCAGTCGAGAAGGAGTGCTCCTGTAGCCATGCGGGCTACACTAGAACGAAATCACTTATCAGACAACCTGAGGAGTTCACGTGTCCCCGATCGTCGAGCGTCGGCTGCTCACCGACCAGGCCGCGGAGTTGCTACGCGCGCGGATCGTGAGCGGTGAATGGGAAGTCGGCGCCAAACTTCCAGGTGAAACCACTCTTGCTGCGCAGTTGGGTATCGGGCGGTCCACTATCAGGGAAGCAGTGCGGACTCTCGCGGGCCTCGGCATGCTCGAATCGCGGCAGGGCGCCGGGGTCTTCCTACGGAGTACGACGCCTCCGGATCAGTGGCCCCGAGTGCTCGAAGCCGAGGCGATCCTTCACGTCGTCGAGGTGCGCAACGCGGTCGAGATCGAAGCAGCTCGCCTCGCCGCGCAGCGGCGCGATGCCGTTGACGTCGCGGCTCTGCGGCAAGCGCTCGACGGTAGAACTGCCGCAGCGCACTCTGGCGACGCAGCGTTCGTCGACGCCGACATCGCCGTCCACCGAGCAGTGGTGGACGCGGCACACAATCCCGTGCTGTCGGAACTCTTCGAGACCTTTGTACCGCGTCTGCGGGCGGCGTTGATCGAGTTGATCGCGGTTCTGGACCTGCATCCCCACAGCCAGCCCGACGCGGACGAACATCGAATGTTGGTGGACGCCATCGAAGCCGGCGACGCGGAGGCAGCCGTACGGATCAGTCGGGCACACCTCGACGACATGGCAGCAGCGTTGCGACGCTAGACGCCCGGCTGTTCTCGGCGTTCGAACTCGAGGTCCATCTCGAGGTCTTCGTGGTGGGTTGCACGGAAAGTGATCAAGAAGACGATCCAACCGACGACAGCGACCATTACGAGGCTGACCATCCGATACACGAACACCGACGCGATTGCCTGCGCTCCGCCGGCCCCTGCGATCGTCAGCGCGGTGACCAGAGCAGCGTCGACGTAACCCAGCCCGCCGGGAACCAGCGGAATGCTGCCGACTGCTTTTGCGGCGGCGAAAGCGATCAGGAGCCCAGCAAAAGAGGGCTCCGCGCCAACAGCCCAACATGCGAAACCCAGACAAGCGACATCGGCGACACGATGGATGGCCGACCACCCGAATGCGATGACCGAGTCGGTGCGGCTGAGCTCGACCGTATCCAGTTGCTTCAGGATCTCGGACCAGCGTCGCATCCCGTGGCCGAGCGGATTCTTGCGAATTCGGTTGTAGCGGGCTAGGACTCGATGCCCGATTCGCTCGATACTGCCGGGATTCTGGGCTATGTATCGCAACGCCAGGAACAGTGCCGCCATGCCGATGATCGAGATCGTGAGCGTTATGGGGCTGACCTTGGTGCCGAAGGCAAACGCGCCCGCGGCACCCAACAGCGCCAAAGTCGCCGCAGCGATCACTCCACACACCGCCAACTGCCAGGACGCGACTACCGGCGTCGCCCCCCACTTCCGAGTCTGCTTGTAGGTGAATGCGGTCGAGAAGACCTGGCCGGCCGGCAACGTCAGCGCCATCGCGGTGCTGGCGTAGATGACCGAGAGGTTCTTGAGGTGACCGGCAATCACACCGGCGGCATTGAGAAGACGTTGCTGAACGGACGCGTATCCGCTGAGCGAAATGAGTTGCGCCGCGACGCACGCGGCCACCCAACCCCAATGGATTTCGGTCAAGGCTTGCCAGGACTCACTGAGCTTGGACCACAGAATTGCACCTTCGACGATCAGAAGAGCGATCAGAGCCACCCCGAGCAGCCACTTCAACCACCAGAAGCGCCCTCTGGCCCGACTGGTCTCGGCCACGGGCGAGCGTGGTCGTCTCAGTCGCCGTGGGGTGTTTCCAGGCTGAGCCATCGACTCACCCTAACCAATTTGATCCGGATCGACCTCTGGATACTTTTCCGGCCACGCCAGATGCGTCAGTCGTCGGCGCCCACGCAGTTGGACTTGCTCGCCGAGTTCCCACTCGGCCTGTTCCTCTTCGTCGGCGAAGTACAACGCGCTCGTCGACGCCAGCACCCGGCTGGGCCGAAGTTTCGCGAGCTCGGTGAGCCGTGACGCCTCGTTGACCGGATCACCGATCACGGTGTACTCGAAACGTTCGGCAGCACCGATGTTGCCGGCGACCGCGAGCCCCGCGCTCACACCGATTCCGACGTCGAGGCCGGTGATGTCGTTGAGCTTGAACCGCAGCTCGCGAGCCGCCGCCAAGGCCGCAGTCGGAGCGTCGGGCCGATCGAGTGGTGCACCGAAGATGGCGAGTGCCGCATCACCCATGAACTTGTTGACAAAACCATGGTGACGATCGATGACGTCGACGACCACACGGAAGAACTCGTTGAGCAGTTCGACCACTTCACCCGGCGGGCGCTCGGCCGCGGCACCGGTGGATCCGACCATGTCGACGAACAGAACTGCCACGAATCGAGTTTCTCCGCCCAGCTCGGTACCGAACTTCAACGCGCGCCGGGCCACATCCTCGCCGACGTGCTGACCGAACAGCTCACGCAGCAGACGACGCTCGTCGGACTCTTTCATCATGCGGTTGAAGCCGACCTGCAGCCGGCCGATCTCACTGCCGTCGAACACCTCGACGCGAACGTCGGTGGCGCCGCGCTGCACCCGCTCGATGGCGCGTCGCAGTTGGCGGATCGGATCGGAGATCTGGGTAGCCGTCAGCATCGACAGCGCAAAGGCCTGCACGATCGCCATGATCGAGATGAGCAGGATCGCCCACGCGAGCGAGTCGGGGGAGAACTCGAGATCGGTCGTGAGCTGCGTCGAGCACAGCAAGATGATGCCTGCGACGGGCATCAGCGTGCCGAGACCCCAGGTCATCGCCAGCCGGGTTCCGACGCCAGGCGCCATGGTCCGATCGAATTCGCCCTCGCTCAAGGCCTGGGCGGCGACCGGACGCAAAATGCGCTCACCGAGCATGTAGGTGAACCCGAAGGTCGTGGTCGCGGCCATGCAGACCGTCACGATCACGGCGATCGCGAGTCCGGGCATCTCGGTGATGGTCAGGAACACGAAGATGATGCCGCCCAGAATCCACAGCACCAGGTGGACGATGGCCTGGCGAAGCGGCGCGTGCAGTGCCGCCATCTGCTCGGACCTCGTCGGCGGACCCCCGCGCAGCCGCCAACGGATGACCGACTTCAACATCATCGCCGCCGCCGTGAGGCTGACGGCGCCGGCGAATGCCAGGTACACGCCGAAGATCGCGAAGTTGCGGACCCGGTCGGCAACTATCGCGTCGGACTCCTGGATCGGCACGCCGTACCGGACGAAGGCAAAGACCAGTACCGCGCCGATCAGATTGGCTGCGAGCATGGAGAGCATATAGAGGGGCCACCGGCTGCGGATGGTCACCGCTATTGCTCTGTATGAGGCCCGCACAGGGTTCAATTTAGCTGGCAGAGGTCGAAGTGTTGGTACGCGCGTCCGATTATTCGTCCGCTCACCTGTGTCGGCCGGGCCGGTTAGGCTCGCGATGTGAACGCAAACAGGGGGCGTGCGGAGCGAGCATCGAGGATGAACAAACCCATCTCCGCCGACGCTCGGGCGGTGCATCCCGGAGTGCGCATCGCTGCGGAATGGTCGTGGCGCCTCATTGTGATCTTCGCCGGACTGTTGGTTCTCGGGTACGTCGTACTCCGCCTCGAAACCGTGCTCATCCCGGTGGGGCTGGCTCTGCTGGCATCAGCTCTGCTGATCCCGATTGTCGATCGGCTACAGGTGTGGGGTGTTCCCCGCTCGGCAGCCGTCATCGTCGTTCTGCTTGCCTCGATCGGACTGGTCGCGGGAATCATGACGTTTGTCGTCGAGCAGTTCATCGACGGGTTGCCCCAGCTCACCGACCAGTTCACGGCCAGCGTCACGCAAATTCAGAACTGGCTCACCAGCGGTCCGCTGCACTTCAGCGAGGATCAGATCCGCCAGGCAGGTGATTCGGTCGTCAAGTCGGTGCAATCCAATCGTGAGTCCCTGACCAGCGGCGCCTTGACCACGGCGACAGTCATCGGCGAGATCTTCACCGGGGCATTGCTGACGCTGTTCACTCTCATCTTCTTCCTCTACGGCGGCGATCAGATCTGGCAGTTCGTCACCCGGATCGTTCCCACCGACGCGCGTCGTCGCGTACGGATCGCCGGTTCTGCAGGTTTCGGGTCGCTGATCGGCTACGTGCGCGCCACGGTCGCGGTTGCCGCCGCCGACGCGATCGGTATCGGTGCCGGCCTGGCGATCCTCGGGGTGCCGCTCGCCCTGCCGCTGGCGTCGTTGGTGTTCATCGGCGCGTTCATTCCGATCGTCGGTGCATTTCTGACCGGTTTTCTCGCGGTGCTTGTCGCTCTGGTCACGAAGGGTTTCCTGACGGCGCTGATCGTCCTCGGCATCATCATCGGCGTCATGCAGCTCGAAGCGCACGTGATGCAACCGCTGTTGTTGGGTCGCGCTGTTCGCCTGCATCCGCTGGCAGTCGTTCTCGCCATTACAACGGGCATCGTTCTCGCTGGAATCGTCGGCGGGCTCTTGGCTGTCCCGATCGTCGCGGTCCTGAATACCGCTATTCGTTCCCTCCTCGCCGACGACCCGGACATCGCGTACGCCGAACTGCACGTCGAAGATCCGGAAACCCCACTGTTCCCCGCCGAACCCGACGAGCCGCGCGCCGAGCCTCGCATCGTGAACCCCACCCCTCCCGATGACTGAGCCCACCCGCCGTCGTCGGCTGCACTATCAGCCGACCGTTCGCGAGGCGTCGGGCGTCGACACCGACCCTGATGCCCCGCTGTGGCGGGCGGCGCAGGCATTTCGGCTCGTCACGCTGGTGTACGCGATCAGCTACCAGTTCGCCTCGGCCTCCGACTACACCAACTCTCGGCTCAGCTGGTTCTTCGTCGCTCTGATGGCCGTGTGGACCGGGGTGTCGGCACTGTTGCTAGGGACATCCGGTGCTTTGTTCGGGAAGAAGCTGCCGCGGTATCAGGTGGTGATCGCCGATCAGGTGGTCGTCATCTTGCTGATGGCGTCGACGAGGCTGGTCTCCGACCACGAGTGGTATCAGAATCACCAGACGCTGCCCACCACGCTGTGGGCCACCAACGCGGTCATCTCCGCGGCAATTCTCGGCGGGCCGTGGCTCGGTATGGCGTCCGGAGTTGTCATCTCGGCGGCCAGCGCGATCATCCGCGACCAGGTCAACCTGGACCTCTGGCGCGATGCGACGGCTCCCGTGCTCGTATCGGTCGGCCTGGCGTTGGGCTTGGCCACCACCACCGCTCGGCGCTCGCATCGACAACTCGAGCAAGCCGTCCGTCTGGCGGCGGCCACCGAAGAGCGCGAGCGTTTGGCACGCGAAGTACACGACGGCGTTCTGCAGGTGCTGGCGATGGTGCGCAGGCGAGGTGCGGCACTCGGCGGCGAGGCAGCTGAACTGGCTGCTCTGGCCGGTGAGCAGGAGGTCGCCTTGAGAATGCTGATCTCCGAGCAGGTTTCGGGCGCCGCGGCAGACGTCGGCGGACAGACAGTGGATCTGTGTCCGCTGCTGACCACGCAGGCAAGCACGTCGGTGTCGGTGTCGACGCCCGCGCACCCCGTCGTTATCGAGCGTGATCGAGCCATCGAACTGGCAGCCATCGTCGACAATGCTCTGTCCAATGTCGGGCTGCACGCCGGGCCCGCGGCGAAGGCATACGTATTGCTCGAAGATCTGCCGGACGAGGTGATCGTCAGCGTCCGCGACGACGGCGTCGGAATCCCCGAGGGCCGCTTGGCGCAGGCCGAAGCCGAAGGCCGCATGGGAGTATCGAAGTCCATTCTCGGTCGAGTGCAGGTGCTCGGCGGCACTGCAGTCCTGCAAACCGGGCCGGGGGAGGGCACCGAATGGGAGATCAACGTTCCGAAGGGGAAAAGTGAGCGTGGCTGACGAACATGGCGAGAATCCGGTGACGGTGATGGTCGTCGACGATCACCCGATGTGGCGCGACGGTGTCTCCCGGGACCTCGAAGCTGCCGGCTTCACCGTGAGCGCCACGGCGGAGGGTGTCGAGAGTGCGCGCCGCCGGGCCGCCGCCGTGCAACCGGCGGTGGTTCTGATGGACATGAACCTGCCGGACGGAAACGGTGCCGACGCCACCACCGCAGTTCTCGAGGTTTCGCCGAAGAGCAAGGTACTGGTGCTTTCGGCCTCTGCCGAACGTGACGACGTCCTCGACGCGGTCAAAGCCGGAGCGTCGGGTTACCTGGTCAAGAGTGCTTCGGTGGCGGAACTGCTCGAGGCCGTGCGAGCGACTTTCGACGGACAAGCCGTCTTCACCCCCGGCCTCGCCGGATTGGTGCTCGGTGAGTACCGCCGGATGTCGACGGCACCGGCCGACGATCGCGCACCCGAGCTGCCTCGGCTCACCGACCGTGAGACCGAAGTGCTCCGTCTTGTCGCCAAGGGGCTGAGCGCAAAACAGATCGCCACGAGGCTCTCGCTCAGCCACCGGACCGTCGAAAACCATGTGCAGGCAACGCTTCGGAAGCTTCAGTTGGCCAATCGCGTCGAGCTCACGCGATACGCGATAGAACAAGGTCTCGAATAACGTTTATCCTGGAAATCATGGAGGCCAGGAATCTACGCGTATCCGATGCCGAACGAGAGCATGTCGGCGAGCTGCTGCAGAAAGCTGTCGGTCAAGGGATGCTCTCGCTCGGTGAGTTCACCGAGCGCATGGACACTGCCTTGGCCGCAAAGACACGAGGTGAGCTCAACTCGGTTCTCGCCGATCTTCCGGGCATCACACTGATCTCCGACTACGACCCACCCGCGTATCCCAATGCGGGTCAGCCGATGTACCAAGGCCAGCCCTACCCGGCGCCGGCGTACCAACCCCAACCGCCGCCGGTTCACCCGAGCCCGCCTTACCGCGCTCCCGTCGGGGCTCCGGTTGTAGGTACTTACGGAGCGGCAAATGCTGCCGTGATCCGTGGACGAATGGCGACGGTGACGCGGAACGGTGCCTGGATCGTTCCACCAGCTGTCGTGGTCGACACCAGAATGTCCAGTGTGACTATCGATTTCACGCGCGCGGTGATGCAGACGCAGGTCGTGAACATCTCGATCGACGACTACGCCAGCTCGATTTCACTGATCGTTCCCGAAGAGGCGACGGTGGACATGAACGGTGTCGAGGCAGTCGGGGGAAGCGCGTCGAACAAGGTTCGTTCCGGCCCACAGATGGGCCCGCTGCATCTGGTGGTGCACGGCAAGGTGCGATTCGGCAGTGTCACCGCGAAGCATCCCTTCGGTACCACGATCCGAAAGATGTTCGGCTCCTGACCTTTCAGTGATACGCGCGGGTCAACATCTCGGCGACGCACACGGGCTTGTCACCGTGTTCTCGTTCGAACGTCTGCGTCACCGTGATCTGGACACCGCCGTTGATCGGTTCGACTTTGCTCAACGTCGCGCGCATGCGGACACGAGAGCCGACCGGAAGCGGAGCGGGCAACCTGACCTTGTCGAATCCGCAGTTGAGAGCAAACGCAAAACCTTCGAGCGAGAACATTGCGTACGAGAACTTGGGGCCGAGTGAGAGCGTGTAGTTGCCGTGCGCGATGGTTCCGCCGAACGGCGACTCCTTCGCGCGATCCACATCGACGTGAATCCACTGATCGTCGCCGGTGACCCGGGCGAACTCGTCGATGGACTCCTGGGTGACATCGTGCCAGTCGCTGACGCCCAGCTCTTGGTTCAGGTTGGCGCTGAGGTCTTCTGCTCCGGTGAGTACAAGCATGAATTTTCCTTCGATCGGTAGGTGCTGACAGTCGGTCAGTGACTTTCGATGCCGAATCCCACACCGTGTGTCTGTGCGATCTCGGCGGTGGCAACGAGATCGAATTCGATCCCGAAGTCTGCTTCTACCCGCGCTGCAACCGATTCCGCGGCGGAACCTGCTTCGGCCAGTAGTTTCGGCATCAGTTCGAACAGGTCTTCCATCCCTCCGGGCGTGATGATTTCGAGAATCCGTGCTGGAGCGTCGTCGGGATTCCACACGGCGTGCCACTGGCCACGCGGTTTGAAGATCATGGCGCCGGTCTCCGCGTAGACGACCTCGTCTCCGACCATCGCTGCGACGCGGCCACTTTGAACCACCGTGTACTCGTCTTCCCGGCTGTGGCGATGGACCGGTGAGGTCATCGAATGCGGAGCGATGCGGTGTTGTACAAGAGAGAAACCTCCCTCGGTTTGTTTGTTACGAACCATCATCCGGACGCCGGTGGCCGCGAGGGTCCCGGCGAGGTCTTCGTCCGGTCCGAGGACGGTCGTGGTGGTGTTGTTCGGGGAATTCGGTGACATCGATTCAGTCCTTCGTCGTCGTGAGCGTCGTTGGCCGCGCTCCGGTTTGTTGATTCCCGAATCATGTACCAATCGGTCTAGTGATGCAAGGTTTTGACAATTTATGCACTTCAAGTGTTGTCGATATGTGTACTGATCGGTATATTGAACGTATGTCTACGAGGGATTTGTTGGTCGATGCCGCTGCCGATTTGTTGCAGCGGAAGGGCTACGCCGGAACGGGGGTGTCGGAAGTTCTCTCGGCTAGTGCGACTACCAAAGGTTCCTTGTACTTTCACTTTCCCGGCGGCAAGGAAGAACTCGCAGGCGAGGCTCTGAGGCGACGTGGCGAGGCAATGGCCGATTTCATCCGGCACCTGCTGGAGAGCTCACCCGATGCAGCCACCGCGATCTCGGCATTCGCCGCCGCATTGGCTGCGCGTTTGTCGGATTCGGACTACGAACGTGGATGCGCCCTGGCTACGGCAACACTGGATGCCGCAACCGAATCCGAGGTCATCCGCGGTGCTTGCGCGGACGGGTACAACTCGTGGCTCGCACTGCTGGCTCAGCGCCTCGAGGCAGACGGTTGGTCCCGCGAAGACGCCGAGTCCGAGGCAATTCTCGCTCTGTCCGCACTCGAGGGCGCGCTGGTCCTTGCTCGGGCGCGTCAGGATCCCGCTCCGCTTCACACTTCGGGTCGGCTTCTGTCCGAACGATTGCGGAACGCGGCACCTCGGCGTTAGTGCCCTGTCAGTCGAGGGTGCTGTCAGTCGAAGGTGTCCTCAGTTGAGTACGAGAAGTCCCCAGGCTGATCGAGTAGTACTACTCATCTGATCGGTTCGGCCACGCAGCAAGCTCGAAGCCATGACCACACCGAGCTCTTCCGCCGTCGATCCGCGACTGGTGACCGCCCTCTCGGCCGAGTGCGACAGCATCGGCCGGCAGTTGCGTCACATGGGCCAGAACCTGTCGATCCTGCAGACTCAGCTGGCCTCGGCTACTGCGACCCCGCCCATGGCGGTAGTCCCGGCACCCGCGGCTCCGGTGCCACAGGTGCCGCAGATGCCGCCAATGCGTTCTCAGCAGAGCGTGCCCGCGTGGCAGCCGCCGACGTATCCGGTTGCGGCACCTCGCCAGCCCTGGTGGCAACGCGACGGTGTCATCAGTCGACTTCTGGCCGCGGCAGGTGTTGCCGTCACACTGATCGGCATCGTGATGCTGCTGGTACTTGCAGCGCAGGCCGGATTCTTCGGACCTCCGCTGCGGGTGCTCGGCGGTGCGCTCCTTTCCGGCGCCTTGGTGTTTGCCGGGGTGCGGGTCCACGGACGACCAGGGGGCAAAGTGGGGGCAATTGCCCTGGCTGCCACCGGTTTTGCAGGGATGTATCTCGATGTCGTCGCAGCCTCCGTTCTCTACGGTTGGGTGACGACACCGCTCGCGGTGGTGATTGCCTTCGGAATCGCCGCCGCCGGCGTTGCCCTCGCCGTGAAGTGGGATTCCGAATCGCTGGCGCTCATGATCGTTCTGGGAGCAGCGCTGCTGGCTCCCGTGTTGACGTCGGGAATATCGTTGACCCTCATCGGTTTCCTCTTCGCAATCCAATCGGCGACATTCTCCGCCCAGCTCGGTCGTGACTGGAAGTACCTGGGCATGGCGCGCACCGTACCGGTGGTTCTCGCACTGCTCGCAGCGATAGCGTCGGAGTCCATCTTCGACGAATCCGGCAACAGTGCAGTGCAATTGGTGATCAGTGCCGGCGTGGTTGCAATCGTGGGGGTCGGCTGCGCGATGGTTATGCAGTGGACGGGTTCGCCCTCGCGTGACGGCATTGCAGGGGCGTGGTCCACTGCTACCTTTGTCGTCTCGTCCCTTCCGCTGATGAGCGTCGGAGCCGTGCTCGGGCGCACCGAATCCGCAGTGCTGTACGGAATTGCTGCGGCACTACTTCTTTCGGCTGCAGCGGCGGCCAAGCCTTTGCCGACGCAACTGCGATTCGGACTGGGCGCAACCGGCGCCCTCGCATTGTTGCTCTGCTGCTTCTCCGGGGCGACTGAATCTCTGGTCGTACCGCTGATCCTCACGGTCGGAATGATCTTCCTCGGAGTCTCGCTGTATGCGGGTTCGCGCTTCGTCTTCGCGCTCGGAACCGCCTTTGCGGCAATCGGATCGATCGGATACCTCACGATGGTTCCGCCGGAAGCGTTGACGACCGCTCGCGCCGCATCCATGCAACTCGGTGCGATCACGGCGCTCTCGAGCCTGACGGCGATAGGCGCGGTGGTGATGCTGGTCTGGGCGATTCACCGACTGAAGTTGATTGCCGCTTCCAACGCGGCGGTTCTATGGGCGGGCGCAGGGTTCGGTGTCCTCTACGCGGTGACGTGCGCGCTCGTCTCATCCGGCGTCGAAATTTTCGACAGTGCAACCGGATTCGTTGCCGGGCACAGTGTTGCAACCATCGTCTGGATGCTTGCCGCCACGTCAGCGCTGGTGCTCGGATTGAACAACCGCCAGCACGCTCGCGTCTTGCTCGGGGCCGGGCTTGCTCTCACCAGTGCGGCCGTGGCAAAGCTGTTCCTCTTCGACCTGGCCACACTCAGTGGGCTGGTGCGCAGCGTTGCCTTCCTGGTGGTCGGCTTGCTGCTCCTGCTGGTCGGGACACGTTATGCACGAGCCTTCGCCAAGCAGGAGCAGGTCAGCTTCGCTTCTGGATCATGAGTCAGCTTCGCTTCTGGCGAGCGATGAGCTCGCTCACGCTGATGGCGCCTGCGTCGTCAGGCCGGTGCCTGCCGGTGGCGTTGTCGTCGCCGTCAGGGGTGGCGTCCGAGACTCGGGGCTCGTTGGTAGGCGAAGGCGCATCCGTGAAAACTCCGTTACGACGCTCCGGAGCGGTCGGTGGAGGCGGCGACTGGGGGGTCGCCTCCACCGAGGTCGGGGCGGAGCCGTTGGTAACAGAGCCGTTGGTTGCAGAACTGTTGGTAGCACCGTTTGCGGAGCCGTTCCGGCTCGCGCCGTTGGAGCCTGAACTGCTGCTGGCAGCACCGTTGGTCGCCGAACCGTTTGTCCGCGAAGGCGTCCGGACCACCGGCAGTGGACGTGAGGCCGGGGGAGTCTGTTCCCGGGCCCGCAGGTCCGACAACCAACTCTCGATGGGACGCTCGGCCGGCGCAGCGGGCGTGGGGTTTCTGCGCTTGTCGCTGGCATTCGGTTGCGGCCGGTACGAGGGATTGGGTACCGGTGCCTCGATCAGGTTCTGGGGGGCGCTGGCTGCACTCCCGATATCGAGACGACGTCGCGGTGCCGGCTTCTCCGCGGCGGGAGCCTCCGTGTTGGGTGCCTTGATCGCCATTTCGCTGAGCGGAATGGGCTCGGTGAGAGGATCGGGAACGCGAGGTCCGCTTTCCGGCTGTGCAGCCGGGGCAGGCGGTGGCATGACCCGCGAGGCCGCTTCGATCTTGCGCGGCTGACCCGGTCCGGCGATCGCACCGACAGGCGCGATCTGCGGGACGTTCGCGAGTACCAGCTCGTTGTCGAGGATCGGCTCGCCCAGCCCGATCTTCTGCTGGATCCGCTTCATCCAGGCCGGAGCCCACCAGCAGTCGTCGCCGAGCAGTTTCATGGTCGCGGGGACCAGGAACATTCGGATGAGAGTCGCGTCGATGATCAGCGCGGAGATCATGCCGTAGGAGATGTATTTCATCATCACCAGATCGGACAAGCCGAATGCGCCGGTGACCACGATCAGAATCAGTGCGGCAGCGGTGATGATCCGGCCGGTATGTGCCGTGCCGATACGGATGGATTCGGTAGTACTCGCGCCCTGCGCTCGCGCTTCGACCATGCGGGAGAGCAGGAACACTTCGTAGTCGGTCGACAGGCCGTAGACGATCGCGATGATCAACACCAGGACGGGAGACATGATCGGCCCCGGTGTGAAGTTCAACAGACCGGAACCGTGCCCGTCGATGAAGATCCAGGTCAAGATTCCGAGCGTCGAACCCAGTCCGAGCGCGCTCATCAATGCGGCCTTGATGGGCAGGACGAGCGAGCCGAACGTCAAGAACATCAGCAAGGTCGTCAGCAGGATGACGGATACGACCATCAGCGGCAGACGATCGAGCAATGCGTCGACGCTGTCCTGCTCGATGGCCGGAGTGCCGCCGACCAGCACAGTTGTGCCCTCGGGCCAGTCCGCGGACCGCAGATAGTCGATGGTGGGACGTGCTTCGTTCCGCTCCGTCAGACCGGCCTTGAGGACGTTGACACCGTCCTTCGTCGCAACCTCCGGGGTGAACTTCTCGACCAGACCTGGCGCAGCGTTTGCGGTCTTGGAAATCTGACCGAGAGTGGTGTTGTCGGCTCCCTCGATGACGAGTCGAACGGGCTCGGTGCGATTGCCGGGGAAGAGTTCGTCGAACTGCGCCTGCGCGACACGCGTGGGGCTGTCCGGGGGCAGGTACGTCTCGTTGATACCGCCGAACTTGATGCCCGTCAGCGGAATGATCATCAGCAGTAGAGCCGCGACGATCGGGACCGCGACCTTGAGCGGATGCTGCATGACCCAGCGGGTGAGCTTGCCCCAGAAACCGTTCTCGATTTCCTCGTTGGTCTTGGTCTGGCGCAGCTTCTTGAAGGTCAGCGCGTCGATCCGCTTGCCGAGAATGCCGAGAATCGCGGGAAGAATCGTGATGGACGAGATCGCGGCAAGCATGACGGCAGCAATGGCGCCGTAAGCCACCGATTTGAGGAAGCCCTGCGGGAACAACAGCAGACCGCCGAGGCTGACGGCAACCATGGTCGCCGAGAACATGACCGTTCTACCTGCCGTCATGACCGTTCGGCGTACAGCGGTCGGGGTGTCGTACCCCTCGGCTATCTCTTCTCGGAAACGGCTGACGATGAACAGTCCGTAGTCGATCGCCAGACCCAGGCCGACCAGAGAGACCACGGGCGCGACAAACGCGTTGACCTCGGTGAAGTTGGTGATCAGTCGAATGATGCCGTTGGCGCCGATGACGGTCAGACCGCCGACGATCAACGGGAGGGCAGCAGCGACGACGCCACCGAAGACGAAGAACAGCAGGACACCGACAGCGGGAATCGCGAGCATTTCCATGCGCTTGATGTCGTTGGCCATCGTGTCGTTGAGCGAATTCGCGACAGGTTGCAGGCCGGCGAGTTGCACGTCGACGCCGTCGATGTAGAACTGCGACTCGACGTCGCGGAAGTTGTTGGACACCGCGGTGTCGTTGTCTCCGGCGATCGCGATGCTGGTGACCGCGTGTTGCTTGGTCTTGTCCGCCAGGGCCGCCACCGAGAGACCGTTGTCGACCTTGAAGTACGAGCCGTTGATCTTCATGATCTGGTCGGGGTTGTCGGCGACGAGTCGCTGCAGATTGTCGATGACCTTCGCTTGGAACTCGGGGTCGTCGACGGTCTTGCCCTCCGGCGCCGTGTACAGCGCCAGAACGTCACCCGTCGTGCTGCGTCCGAACGTGCCGTCAGCGAGTTTGGCAGCCTCTACCGATTCCGACCCCGGATCGTCCCAGCCGCTCTGGCTGAGATGATCCTGCAGGCTCAGGCCGTACGCAGCGAGCCCGAGGAGCCCCGCCACCATGACAGCGATGACGGTGAAGCGGGCTCGATAGACGATGCTTCCCCAGCTGGCGAACACTGATCAACTCCTACTCGGCAACACTTTTTCGCCCGATGAGCAGGGCAGAAAGCGGTCGGAACGGCTGCAACCAGGCGCCCTCGTCGGGCAGGGTGTCCAGGCTTACCCGTGGCAGAGGCTCACGGAAGACACCTGGGATGTCCTCGAGATCGACGAAGTCCAAGATATCGGACGACACAGCCCAGCTGGCGTGTTCACGGAACCCGAGAACCTGGACCGGGATACCGGTTGCTGCGATGTCCTCGAGAGGTTCGCGGAACGCTTGGCCGTCGGCGGACGCGACCATGATTCCGGCGAGGCCCTCGCCGTACCGGAGCGCGATGTGCTCGAGCATGTCCGAATCGACATCGCTGTCTTCATCGACCTTCGGCTTGGCGAACACCGCGAAACCCACGTTACGCAAGGCTTCGACCCAAGGACGAACGACGTCGGCGCTGCCGGACGCGATGTTGGTGAAGACGGTCGCTTCAGGCTCGAGCGTGCCGCTGTTCTGTGCGGACAGTTCGGCGGTGCGAGAGAGCAGCCAACGACCCAAAGCGTCGAATCGTGGCCGGTAGGCGGCGGTAGGCCGGCCACCGAGGATGGCGCCGAGGCCCATGTCGAGGTTAGGGGCGTCCCAGACCAGAAGCACCCGCTTGGGGTGGCGGGAGTCACGACCGAAGTCGAGAGGAGATTCCGACGACGTCACGTCGTCGGATAGCTGTTCGCTGACGCTCATGCTCTGATCTTCCCCCATATAAGCTCGGTGATTGCACTTCCGACCTTATGGGCTTTGTCCTCGAACTTGGTGACCGGACGCTCGTGGGTCATCGGAGACTCCCAGTCGAGTGCGGTCAGCAGCGGCTCGGCATTGCCGGCTTCTTCGATCCATTCGGCGTACTCGGCGTGATCGGTTGCCACGTGCAGCACTCCGCCAGGCTTGAGACGGTTGGCGATCAGCGCGAACGTCGGCCCCTGCAGGAGGCGACGCTTGTGATGTCGGGCCTTGGGCCACGGATCCGGGAAGAACACCCGGACGCCCGTCAGCGATTCGGGGGCGACCATGTTCTCGAGTACGTCCATCGCGTCACCGCGCAGTACGCGGACGTTGGGAATTTCTTCGCGTTCGACCTGCTGGAGAAGCTGCGCGAGCCCGGGGCGGTACACCTCGATCGCAATCAGGTTCACGTGCGGTTCCGCCTTGGCCATAGCGGCCGTCGCGGTGCCGGTACCCGAACCGATCTCGATGATCAGGGGTGCCTCGCGTCCGAACCAGGCGTTCGCGTCGAGCGGTGTGTCCGAGACGTCGGCGCCGATGAGCGGCCACTGACGGTCCCAAGCCTGCTGCTGCGCGTCGGTCAGCGCACCCCGGCGAGAGCGAAAGCTGGTCACTCTCGGATGGAGACGGGACCCCTTGGTGTGGTCCGTCTGCCCCGTGTCAGGGGTCTGCGGTGCATGCTGATCGGCTTCGTTCACGAACCCATTGTCACGCATGACCCCCGTTTAGCGCAGACGGGTCTGAAGTTTGAGTTGAGACTTTCCACGGAAAGTCCTGAAACCGTCGACTTCGGACTGTCGGCGAAAGGGTGGTGTCACCTGCCGTCCTTGCCGAGAACCTGACAGAATCTCACCGACACGATGGGGACGTGGGGTGGGGATGAACACAGGATTTGCATGCCGTGAGTGGTCACGAATGTTGCCCGCAGAATCGATCGACGACGCCTGCTCGGAGCCGATCGATCAGTTGCGCGCTCTGGCATATCGGCTGACGCCGATCGATTCGGGAGCCGCCGAGGCGGTTCACTCCGTGCTCGGATCGCTGACTTCGCCGCTCGAGCTGGTGGTCGCCGGACGGGCCGGGGTGGGGCGGTCGTCGTTGGCGCGAATCCTGAGGCGCGACGACCGGTTCTCGCACAGAGTTGTCGGCGCACCGATTGTGGTGACCGAGTCGAGGGCATTCGATGTCCCTGGAACGTCGAACCCCGATCTGGGTCGTCGTTGCGTTGTCTACGTGGTGGTCGACGCGGTCCGCGACGTCGACGGCCGAGCCATTGCTCGAGTTTCCGATCGTGTGGTCGTCGCTGCGAACAAGGCTGACTTGTTCGGTCCGCGCTGGGACGAGGCGCTGGGACGGGCGGCGGAAATCTCGGAGAACGTCGGCGTGCCCACGATTCCGGTGGAGACACTGACCGGGCGCGGCGTCGAAGAGTTGTTCGCGGCTCTCGGACCTGTCCTGGAAGCGCAGTGGTGGGGCCGGGTCGAGCAGATCGGCCCGGCGCTGAGGCGATCTGCCTCGCGCAGCATTGCGGGCAGGGACGAGATCGAGTTGTATCTGAGTTCGGACTCCGCGGTGTTGTTCGGCGCCGCGGCGGCGATGATGAGCCCCGAAATTCGAGCCCTGCGTCAAGGCGAGCCTCCCGATCCTCGTACCGCTGACGACGCGGGCACGTGCAGCCGGTGGTGGAGCGAGCTCGTGAACGAGTCGGAACAGTGTCCGCAACAACGGGTCTCACTGATTCGACGCGGGTATGTGCGTCGGTGGGCGCAGCTCGGAGGCGATCGCTCTGCCCCGGCGGTGACCGATGAATAGCGTTTCGGTACTTCCGGATTCGGTGCTGCGCGTGGTGCAGCGATGGAATCCGGCATCCGATCCGGGTCGCCGGGTCGCCGCCGAAACATCCAGTGGCACTAGAATTTACGTTGTCGGCCCACCAAGGTGTGGAGGGGAAGACGTCGCGCAGATGTTCGATGCTTCGGAAGATTGTTCGACAGTGACACGCGAGGTGGACGCCGACGTCGTACTTCTGGTCGTCGACGCCGCCAGTGTGATCGGACGCGAGGATCTCCTTCTCCTCGGCGACGCTGCGGCGAGCGGAACCTCGGTGGTGGTGGCGCTGACCCGCGTCGACGTCTATCGAGACTGGCAGGCGGTGCGCCGGCGTGATGCCGAGATTCTCGCTTCGCACTGCACCGCTTTTGCTCAGGCTCCGGTGGTCCCGATTGCGCCTGGTCAGGAGCAGTCACTCGTTGCGGTCGTGAGCCGGGCGGCACGGGAGAGGGAAGCAGGTGGTTCGGATTCCGGAGTCATCGCACAGACGCGCCGGATGATCGAGATGGAGATCCGGAATCTACGTGACAGTGTTCCTGGTGCCGAATTGCGGGCCGAGCGATCGCAGCTGCTCGCAGACCGTGAAGGCCGACGAGGCGAACGCCTGGTGCAGGTGCGAAGCCGACTGCAACGAGCGCGCGGGGATCTGTCACAACAAATCGCCGAGGCAACCCGGGCGACGGTCGCCGGGGCACGTGCCTGGGTCGACACGGCCTCGCGAGCCGAATTGGGCAGCGTGCCGACGCGACTGCAGCACGAGGTCGACCATCACACCCGGGTGTTCGACGCCGCGATGGCGGCAGCGGTGGAATCTGCGGGGACGAACGGATACATGCCTTCCCCGCAGATTCCGGAGGGCCTGCCGGGCCGTCAGCGCGGAAACGAGGACCGGGTGACAATTCTTGTCGGCGCGTCCGCGGGTCTCGGCCTCGGCCGTATCGCAGTGACTCCGCTGGAAATGATTCCGGCCTTGGAGTTCGCAAGTATCCCCGTGACGTTGATTCTGGGTGGCGCCGCGGCGTGGTGGTTGGCGCGAACTCGCGGGCTGACGGCGGATCGTGCCTACTCCAGGTCGTGGATCGTCGAATCGATGTCGACGGTTCGCGCACAGTGGGAGCAGCGAGTCCAGAGTGTTCTGCTCGAGGCCGAGGCGGATCTGGGAGCGGCGATCATGGCGGAGAGCCGCGAGCAGGTGGCGTCGGCGCAGGCCCGAATCGTGGAGATCGACGGTGAACTTCGTGAGCTCGCCGCGGCCAGATCGGGTCAGCTCGCGTCGTGCGAGCGCGACCTCGCCGTTTTGGACGCCGCCTACTGATCATTCCGCGAGTGCAGAGTTCTCCACAGTGCCGCAATTTCGGCCACGGCTGATCGTCGGGGTCTGGTAATACTGAGCGGACGGTTTCGGTAGGGGTTGCCGAAGCGGTAGGTCACCATCCAGTAGGGGGAGTAATGGACGCATTTCTGATCACGGCCGGACACATCGACGGGCACGAAGCCGAAGCGCTCGATCCTGGGCGTATCGAGCCCGAGACCTTCGGGTCCGCGTCGGGACCGGTCGATGCCGGCGACCTGAACTTCGACGCCTTCGACTTGGACGGTGACGGAACGGTCGACAGCCGTGTCGTCCACTCCGACGGCGCCGTCGTGATCGTGTCCGATTTCGATCGCGACGGTAGCGCCGATCGCCTCACGATGATCGAGTCGGACGGCGACTACTCGGCCTGGGAATGCAGTCGAGACGACGAAGGCGCCCTCGTGTGGCAGAAAATCGATGCCGGAGCGCTCTGAAAAGCTTCCGTTTATGTGCTCTGAGCGCCGGGTAGGCACCTGAACACACCAACTGAATCGTTTCTGTGACATTTCTGACCGCACCCGATTACCTGCAGGTGAACAGCCAGCGTTAACCTCAATACATAGGACACCCGGCGTCCGTGAAATCCACGTGAGTGGATGACGCGGCTGGACCCCGTCGAGAGGGGGACACCGGGATCGACTGGTATCGGGGCGCTGCAGTTCGCATCCGGTGTCACGAGAACCCGGTTCCGGCTCACCCCAGGAGAGTTTGATGACCTCAGCGACCATTCCCGGTCTCAATGGAACTGACGGCACGCCCCCCACGCAGCACAAGGAACTGCTTGCATGGGTGCAAGAGGTTGCCGAACTCACCCAGCCTGATCGCGTCGTCTTCGCAGACGGCTCGGACGAAGAATGGGACCGACTGACAACGAAGTTGGTCGAGGCAGGAACCTTCACCCGCCTCAACGACGAGAAGAAGCCGAACTCTTTCCTCGGCAACTCCGATCCGTCCGATGTCGCGCGAGTCGAATCGCGTACGTACATCTGCTCGAAGGAAGAAATCGACGCAGGTCCCACCAACAACTGGATGGACCCGGCGGAGATGCGCACCCTCATGGGTGACCTGTACCGCGGTTGCATGCGTGGACGCACCATGTACGTCGTGCCGTTCTGCATGGGCCCCCTCGACGCCGAGGACCCGAAGCTGGGCGTCGAGCTCACCGATTCCGAGTACGTCGTCGTCTCCATGCGCGTCATGACCCGCATGGGCAGCAAGGTTCTCGACAAGCTCGGCACCGACGGATTCTTCGTCAAGGCGCTGCACTCGCTGGGCGCTCCGCTGGCCGATGGCCAGGAAGATGTCGCGTGGCCGTGCAACGACACCAAGTACATCACTCACTTCCCCGAGGATCGTGAGATCTGGAGCTTCGGTTCCGGCTACGGCGGAAACGCTCTCCTGGGCAAGAAGTGCTACTCGCTGCGTATCGCCTCGGCAATGGCGCACGACGAGGGCTGGCTGGCCGAGCACATGCTCATCCTCAAGCTAATCTCGCCCGAGGACAAGGCCTACTACATCGCGGCGGCATTCCCCTCCGCTTGTGGCAAGACCAACCTCGCGATGATCCAGCCGACCATCCCCGGGTGGCGCGCCGAGACCCTCGGTGACGATATCGCCTGGATGCGTTTCGGTGAGGACGGACAGCTGTACGCCGTCAACCCGGAATTCGGTTTCTTCGGCGTGGCTCCCGGCACCAACTGGTCCTCGAACCCCAACGCCATGCGCACCATCGACCAGGGCAACACGGTCTTCACCAACGTCGCTCTGACTGACGACGGTGACGTCTGGTGGGAGGGCCTCGAAGGCGACCCGCAGCACCTGATCGACTGGAAGGGCAACGAGTGGACGCCCGAGTCGGGCACCCATGCGGCTCATCCCAACTCGCGTTACTGCACCCCGATGTCGCAGTGCCCGATCATGGCTCCCGAGTGGGACGACCCGAAGGGCGTGCCGATCTCGGCAATCCTGTTCGGCGGACGCCGCAAGACGACGGTTCCGCTGGTCACCGAGGCTCGCGACTGGCAGCACGGCGTCTTCATGGGTGCAACGGTCGGCTCCGAGCAGACCGCAGCAGCCGAAGGCCAGGTCGGTACGGTTCGCCGCGATCCGATGGCAATGCTGCCGTTCCTCGGCTACAACGTCGGTGACTACTTCCAGCACTGGATCGACCTCGGCAAGTCCGCGGACGCGTCCAAGCTCCCCAAGGTCTTCTACGTCAACTGGTTCCGCCGCGGCGACGACGGACGCTTCCTGTGGCCAGGCTTCGGCGAGAACTCTCGCGTCCTGAAGTGGATCGTCGAGCGCATCGAGCACAAGGCTGCCGGCATCGACACCCCGATCGGCGTCGTTCCCACCGGATCGGCACTCGACATCGAAGGCCTGGACGTGTCGGACGCAGACATCACCGAGGCCCTCGCGGTCAACATCGACGAGTGGAAGGCCGAGATCCCGCTCATCGAAGAGTGGTTCGACTTCGTCGGCGAGAAGCTGCCGACCGGCATTCGTGACGAGTTCGAAGCTCTGAAGCAGCGGTTGGCCTGATAAACCGCCCCCGTATGTAGTGGCCTGATGCCGCATTGGTTCAATTTGATGAACCGATGCGGCATCGGTCGTCTGTATGCCCTTGCCTGTAGCCGTTAAGCAGTTCAGCCGTTATGCAGTTCAGCCGTAAAGCAGTGATCAGCGAGCGGGTCGACACACTCGATCCTCAGGAGGACCAGATATGAGCGGGATCTACAACAACGTGACCGAATTGGTCGGGCGCACCCCGATCGTGCGGCTCAACCGTCTGACCGAGGGCCTGGACGCACAGGTCGCCGTCAAGCTCGAGTTCTACAACCCGGCCAACAGCGTCAAGGACCGGATCGGCGTGGCGATTATCGACGCCGCCGAGAAGTCCGGTGCACTCAAGCCCGGTGGCACGATCGTCGAGGGAACCAGCGGTAACACGGGTATCGCACTCGCCATGGTCGGTGCTGCTCGCGGCTACAAGGTCATCCTGACCATGCCCGAGACCATGTCCACCGAGCGTCGCGTGATGCTGCGTGCTTACGGCGCCGAGATCGTGCTGACCCCGGGATCCGAGGGCATGGCCGGTGCGGTCGCCAAGGCCAAGGAAATCGTCGAGCAGACCGAGAACGCTGTCTCGGCCAGCCAGTTCGCGAACCCGGCCAACCCGGCCATCCACGAGGCAACGACGGGCGAAGAGGTCTGGGCCGACACCGACGGCGCCGTCGACATCTTCGTGTCCGGCATCGGCACCGGCGGCACTATCACCGGCGTCGGACGCACCCTTCGCAAGTACAAGCCCGAGGTCAAGATCGTGGGCGTCGAGCCCATCGACTCGCCGATCCTCAACGGTGGCCAGCCCGGCCCCCACAAGATCCAGGGAATCGGCGCGAACTTCGTGCCCGACGTCCTCGATCGCGAGATCTACGACGAGATCATCGACGTCTCGTTCCCCGATTCCATCGAGGTCGCTCGCGCACTCGGCACCAAAGAAGGCATCCTGGGCGGCATCTCGTCCGGCGCCATCGTCTGGGCAGCACTCGAGTTGGCGAAGCGTCCGGAAAACGCCGGCAAGCTGATCGTGGCTGTCGTGTGTGACTTCGGCGAGCGTTACATCTCCACCCCGCTGTTCGAACACATCCGGGACTGAGACTTGTGAGTATCCTCGGGACAATTCGCGAGGACCTGCAGGCTGCGCGCGGTCAGGATCCTGCCGCGCGCAGCAATGTGGAGAACGCGCTCGTTTATTCAGGGCTGCATGCTATTTGGGCGCATCGGGTTGCACATCGCATGTGGGCCGTCCCTGCGCTACGCGGCCCGGCGCGAGTGCTCTCGCAGCTGACACGCTTCGTCACCGGCATCGAGATTCATCCCGGTGCCACCATCGGTCGACGGTTCTTCATCGACCACGGCATGGGCGTCGTGATCGGGGAGACGGCCGAGGTCGGTAACGACGTGATGCTCTATCACGGCGTCACTCTCGGTGGTCGCTCGCTCGAACAGGTCAAACGTCACCCGACGCTGGGTGATCGGGTCACCGTCGGCGCTGGTGCCAAGATCCTCGGACCTGTCGTCATCGGTGAAGGTAGCGCTATCGGCGCCAATGCCGTTGTCACCAGAGATGTTCCGGCCGAGTCCATCGCGACGGGTATCCCGGCGGTGGCGCGGCCACGGACCACCAAGGAAAAACTGGTGGACCCGAACAGCTACATCGATCCGGCGATGTACATCTGAAGCACTCCTTCTTCGATGGCCACCCTCGTGTAGACGGCGGGTGGCCATCGGCGTCTGTTCAGGCTCGCGTCAGGTGCCACCCGCGACGTCCCAGTACGACGGCAGTCAGAGCGCCCAGTGCTGCTCCGATCAGGGGATAGCAGGCCAGGACGAGCCAGCGCGGTCCGTCTAAGGGTTCGTAGGCGGTGGCTATTGTCGACTCGTAGTCCCGAGCCATCTGCACGTCCCGGAACGGTACGTAGGAACCCTGATAGACGATGGTCTCGTCAGGGCTGGTCATCACGTCGATCAGACTGCCCACCAGGGGAATTCCCCCGACTACAAATCCCAGAACCGCCAGAATCACGATCAGTGTGCGCATCGCCCGAGCCTATCGCCCGGCCGGAAGTTCAGACTGTGATCGACGGTTCTTCGGGGGTCGAGAGGGTCAGGATCGCCCGCACGACACGTGGGCTCTGCTCGAGTGAGCGCTCGAGTTCGCGCAACGTGTGGGCCACACGGGATTCCGCGTAGTCACCGACCAGGTCGACGCTGGCCACCAGGTAGACCTGTCGCGGCCCGAGGTATTCCATACGCAGGAACGTGATTCGGTTGATCTCGGGCAGTTGGGTGAGAGCTTCGACGGCTGCTGCCCGCAGCGTCGGTGAGGCCTCTTCGCCGACCAGGAAGCGGCGGTTCCGATCTATCAGAATGATTGCGATGACCCCGAGGAGAATGCCGACGAAGATGGAGCCGAGGGCGTCGGGGATGGGTGAACCGGTGACCTGGTGCAACAGAACACCGACGAACGCGATGACCAAACCGATAAGTGCCGCAGCATCTTCGGCGAACACGGCCCGAGTCGTCGGGTCGGATGTGTTGAGTGCCTGGGTCATGACGTCGCGGTTCACGGCGGACGCTTCGTTTCGGAGTTGTTTGTACGCCTGCCGGAACGAGATGCCTTCGAGGATGAACGAGACGCCGAGGACGGCGTAGGCGACACCGAAGTCGGACGCCGGTTCGGAATGGAACAGTTCCTGGATGCCATGGGTGATCGAGACACCCGCGCCGAGTGCAAACAGTCCGAGGGCGGCGAACATCGACCAGATGTAGGCCTCCCGGCCGTAGCCGAGTGGCTGGTCTCGGTCGGGAACCCTTTTCGAGCGGCGGTTCGCGATCAGCAGCAGCACTTCGTTGCCGGTATCGGCCCAGGAGTGGGTGGCCTCTGCGACCATCGATGCAGATCCGGTGACGATGGCGGCCGCCGTCTTGGCACCGGCGATCAGCGCGTTCGCCGCAAACGCCAGTACGACTGTCGTGGTGCTCTCGTCGGCCGATGCTTCCGTTTCGGTGCTCACGATTCTCAGGCTAGGCGGGTGACGACGGTTTCGTGCGGTGACGCTCGGCGACGGAGTGCAGCAGTGTGGCGACGGCGTCGTGGAACTGCGTCAGGCCCGGCTCTTCGACGGGAAAGTGCCCGCACCCGTCCAGCATCACGAATTCGGTGGGTGCGTTGATGCGGCGGAGGAACTGCAGGCTCAGTTCGGGTGGCGTCCATCGGTCGTCGGCCGGGTGGGTGAGCAGAACGGGCGTCGTCCGAAATGCTTCGGGTGCGGTGTGCTCGAACGAGAAGTAGCTGCTGAGGAATCCGAGTGGCACCCGAACACCGCCACCGCGCGGATCGGTTGCGCACAGCGTTGCGAGCTCCCGATTGCTGCTCATGTTCGCCACGTCGGCGACCCAACGGATGGGCACGCGGATACGGCCCACCAGTCGTTCGGTGCGCCGCATCAGGGGAGCGCCGTAGACACCCATCGGGCCGAACCGCGCCGCGGCAGCTCTGGCCGATGGATCCGAGGGATCGAGCAGGCAGGTAGCGACGACGGCGTCGGCCAGACCGGTCCGCGCGGCTACCTCGTAGGCCAGCAGACCGCCGATGCTGGCTCCCAACAACACCAGCGGCCGATCGTCGGCTGCCTTCTCGGCCCGGACGAGATCGCAGAGGAGATCGACCCACTGCTCGTACCGGACGCCGGCGGGATCGGCTACGACGGTGTCGCCGTACAGCGGAAGGTCAGGGAAGAGGACTTCGGCTCCGAGTTTCACGCCGATCCCGGCGAACGGCCACAACGCGCCCGAGTAGCCGCCGGCGCCGTGGATGCCGAGAACACGAACCGGCGCGTCTGGAACCACGGCCCGTGCGACGTGGACGGTGTTGCCGTTCCACTCCCACCACGTCGGGGTCGGCGCCGGCATGTGGTCGGTGTACCGGTCGGGCATAAACTTCGAGTAATCGGCGCTGGTCACCTACACAATTCTCGGTATCGGCGTCGCGGCTGACAACTCGCATCGGAGGACCGTGTCGACTCGGCGGAAAAGGCCCTCCCAGCAGCGCTCGAGGGCTACCTACGACGCGATCCTGGAGGCAGCTACTCGCGTTTTCGCTTCGGAAGCCATGGCAGCGACCACCAACCGGATCGCTGACGAAGCAGGGGTGTCGGTGGGCTCGCTCTACCAGTATTTCGGCGACAAGTACGAGATCCTCTCGGAGTTGGCGAACCGTCACGTGAGTGCTGCGCGGGAGAGTTTTGCGCTCTGCCTTGCCGACATCGTCGAGCGTGAGCTCTCCCCGGACGAGGCCGTCCGGATGTTGGTGGAGTGCGCGGTCGAAGTGAACAGTAAGCCGCGAGAGTTCTTTCACCTGCTCTACGATCAGGTTCCGCGTACGCGTGAGCTCATCGAGCAGGTCGAAGAATTGAATCGTCAACTGGTACTAGGCTTTTCGGAGTGCCTCCAGAGCCACGGTTTCAGTGCGGAGGATGCGTTGTTGACGTCGCGGCTGACCGTGACTGCCGTGGACAGTCAGGTGCATCGGGTTGTGCTGGAATCGGATTCACCCGAAGAACTTCGAGTGCGAACGGAAGCCGTCGTACGGCACGCGAGATCGATGATCGGGTCGCAACCTTGATCCGGTGTCGAGAATGGTGACCGCGGTCCGTTATGGTTCTGACGTCATCATCGAGGTAATGGGAAGTCGGTGCAATTCCGGCGCGGTCCCGCCACTGTGAGGTCGTCCCTGCGTCGACCGTAGCCAGATACCACCCTCGTTGACGTTGTGTCATGCCACGAGGATGGATCGGTCACACCATGAATGCTGTTGGCGGAGCTCTGTCTCCACCTACCCACCTGCTTTCGCCGAAGGCTGGTGCGCCGCGAGGACGGCTCAGTCCGGGTATCGTGCTGCCCGCTCTGCTGGTCGTCGCCGTGCTCTCTGCTGTGTGCGCGTTGGCATTCGGATCCGAGATGCTCCCCGTGTCCACTGTGGTGGACGTGGTGCACTCGCGCTTTGGAGGCCCACCCGTCACGCGTTCCGAACTTGCGATCGTGTGGGGGATCAGAGCACCTCGGGTACTGCTCGGTCTGGCCGTCGGCGCTGGTCTTGCCGTCGCCGGCGCGGTGGTGCAAACCCTCGTCCGTAACGCTCTTGCCGATCCCCACCTGCTGGGAGTGTCGTCCGGCGCGAGTGTCGGTGCCACCGCCGTCATCACCACCGGACTGTTCGCCGGCGCGGGAGTGTGGGCGCTCAGTTTCGGCGCGATGATCGGGGCGTTGGGAGCTGCGATTCTCGTCTTCACCATCGCGACGCTGCAAGGCGGTATCACTCCACTGCGATTGGTTCTGACCGGCACCGTTACCGCATCCGCCCTGTCGGCGATCGCGAGTTTTCTGGTGCTGCGTACCAATGATTCCCAGGCCGCGCAGTCCGTATTGTTCTGGCTCCTGGGAAGTTTGGCCGGGGCATCCTGGGACAAGTTGTGGGCGCCGGTCATCGTTGTGTTCCTGCTGACGGCAGCGGTGTTCGCCCTGCACGGTTGGCTGGACGCGCTGGCGGCCGGACCGGACGTCGCGGCTTCGCTCGGTATTCCCATCCGGACCCTGCGAAACGTGCTGTTCGGCGTGCTGGCAGCGTTGGTCGGCACGATGGTTGCGGTGTCCGGCGCGATTGCCTTCGTAGGCTTGGTCATACCGCACGTCACACGCATGCTTGTCGGAGCCAGACATCGAGTGGTGTTGCCGGCGGCAGCGCTGATCGGCGCGTCGTTCCTCGTGTGGGTCGACGTCGTGGCGCGGACCTCGTTGCGGCCGACCGAGATCCCGCTGAGCGTGGTGACCGGGGTGATCGGTGCACCGCTGTTTCTCCTGCTTCTCGGCCGTCGGCGCTACCGATTCGGTGGCAGTTCGTGAGCGCCCGAGCCCTGGCGCTGACCGCGTCCGGAGTCGTTGTCCGCATCGACCGTCGAACCATCGTCAAAGGCGTCGACATCGCGGCCGACGCCGGCGCAGTGGTCGGCGTGGTTGGTCCGAACGGCTCGGGCAAGTCGACGTTCTTGCGTGCTCTCGCCGGTCTCGGGCCGATCGCCGGCGGTGACATTCGTGTCGGCGGCGAGTCCGTGCACGCGATGTCCGCGCGGTCGAGGGCCAAAGCCATTTCCTTTGTGGCGCAGGAAGAGCAGAGTCCCGCCGATTTGTTGGTTCACGAGTACGTGAGTCTGGGCCGCACGCCACATGCAAAGCCCTGGAGCGTCGGTGGAAAGCACGAGAATGCCGTCGTCGATCGTGCTCTGGGCGAGGTCGGAATGATCGAGCACCGGTTCTCTTCGATGGACACGCTTTCCGGCGGTGAGCGTCGGCGGGTGTTTCTCGCCCGAGGTCTCGCGCAGGACGCCGGTGTGCTCATCCTCGACGAGCCGACCAATCATCTCGACATCCGGCATCAACTCGAACTGCTCGATCTGGTCCGGTCGTTGGACCGGACGGTGATCATGGCACTGCACGACCTCGATTTGGCTGCGGCAGTGTGCGATCGGGTGCTCGTGCTCGCGGATGGAGTGGCCAGGGCGTTCGGACATCCATCCGACGTACTCACCACCTCGGTGGTGGCAACTGTTTTCGGCGTCGAGACTTTCGAACTCGTGAACCCCGCGACAGGCCGTTCACACCTCGTATTCGAATCACGAAATTCTCAACCACAACACACATTTTCGGAGAGTGCACTTTGATACACGTCAAGACCCGCGCGTCGTTCGGTGCGGTTGTAGCCGCGACAGCGTTGTTGGCCGTGTCCGGATGCTCGGCAACCGCGCCCGTCGACGAAGCCGCGGACAAGACTTCGGTCACGCTGGAGAACTGCGGAACGGAAAGCACTTTCCAACTTCCGATCGAAAAGGTTGTTGCCACAAGCAATGCGGCCAATATCGGCACCATTCTCCGAGTCGGCGGTCTGGATCGTCTCGCTGCCGTCGTGTTGAACACGAACAACGACGCGGTCATGGAGTCGATGTTCGGCCCTGGAATTGCGGACGTCCCACACCTGGACGGAACGATCACGATGGAGACGATTCTGGGTAAGCAGGCGGACCTGGTGGTCGGCTCCTACAGTGGCTTGTTCAAGGGCGCCTCCGGTGTGACGCCGGAATCGCTGCAGAGCAACAACATCGATGCATATGTGATCTCCGATAGTTGTCGGCAGAGTGCCGCAGCGGATTCCGCGCTCGGCACGATGGGTCCGTGGGATGCCCTTCGTGCGGACGTGACCAATTACGGAAAGCTGTTCGGAACCGAGGACACCGCCGCCGAGGCATTGACCGAATTGGATTCACGTTTGGCACGTCTGGAGTCCGCGCCAGATGCCGCCGACAAGCCGAAGGTTTTGATCTACGACAGCGGTGAAGAAGATCTGTACACCAGCGGAGGCAACGGAGCCCCCAACGGAATCATCGACGTCGCCGGGGGAACCAACGTGTTCGCCGACGTCGACAACACCTGGTTCAAAGCGAGCTGGGAGACCGTCGCGAAGTCAGAACCCGACGTCATCGTGATCATGGACTACAAGAAGAGCGCTGACGAAGTACAGGGCAAGATCGACGCGATCAAGAGCCGAGAAGGCCTACGCGATCTCGACGCCGTCAAGCAGAACCGCTTCGTCATACTCCCGCTCGCCATGTTCACCAGTGGATTCCCCAATATCTACGGCGCGGAAGAGTTGCGCGCGAAGATCGAAGAGTTCGGACTCGCTCCGTCGAGCGGGATCGACTGGACAACCGCGCCGTCGGCATGAGCAACAACCGGTGCTCGCGTCGGGTGATTGTCGTACTGCGGCCGACCGTCAGCGGCCTCGACGAGTCGGCCGCGCGACGGATGTTCGACGCTGTTCAGGCGGGCACCGACGCCGACGTTCGCGTTGCGTACCTCGATGTCGCTTCGCCGAGCCTTCACGAGGAACTCGATCGAGCCCATGTCGATGACGTCGACAAGGTCGTGTTGATTCCAGTTGCGGTGCCGAGGGATCGGTACCTGCTCACGTGGACAAGCAAGGCGGTTGCGAACTGGCGCGAAACCCGAATCGACGCCGAACTGGAAGTGACGCTCCATGAAACGGAAACGCTCGAAGGTGCGGTGGCCGGGCAGGTGATCGACGAACTCGACTCGGCGGGAAAGCCGATCACCGCGAGTCCGGCGTCGTATCGCAGTCCGGCGTGGTCCGTGATCGAGCAGCACGATAGGCATCTGTTGGTGTGCAAGGGCCCTCGCTGTATGGCGTACGGAGCAGGACCGTTGCACCGGGCGATGAGCGCGGCGGCCAAAGGTACCTCGTCGAAGGTGACCGGAACCGGTTGTCTGAGCCCGTGCAACCTGGGGCCGTTGGTGATCGCGAACCCCGGCGGTACCTGGTTCGGGCACGTGGACGCCGGTGACGCTGAAGCATTGGTCGCAGGTCAGGAGAATCAATTGGAGGATCACGTTCTGGACCGGTAGATACAGGTCGGCGAAACAGAGAACCCGCTGAGCGCGAAGTGCGCTCAGCGGGTTCTGTTGTCCTGTCTCAGGAACCGAAGGGAAGGGTTCCCGGCGGGATCTGGTATCCACTGCTGCCGACGGAGGCGCTGCCCCAGAGTGCGAGGAAAGCGTTGATGGCGTTGGTGAGCATATGAATGTCCTTTGTGAGATGACTGATTCGTTTTCGACGGTACCGGGTGGATCTGTGGATTCGCTGGGAGTTGGCACCCATTTCATGGGGCTGGCACCCGTTCCGGCAGGTCGGAACGGGTGCCAACTGTCAGCAAAGGGTGCCAACTCCCGGGTGGGTCAGCCCACGTAGCCGGGCGGCATGAGTACGGACTTGGTCTCGCAGAAGGCTTCGAGGCCCTCAGGTCCGTTCTCGCGCCCGATACCGGAGTTCTTGTAACCACCGAACGGTGATCCGGGATCGAAGGCGTACCAGTTGATCGCGTAGGTACCCGTGCGGATCTGCGCGGCAACTTCGAGTCCGTGATCGATGTCGGTGGTCCACACCGATCCGGCGAGGCCGTAATCCGAATCGTTGGCGATCTTGATGGCCTCGTCCTCGGAGTCGTACGGGATCACCGAGAGAACGGGTCCGAAGATCTCCTCGCGTGCGATGGTCATCGAGTTGTCCACGTCGGCGAAGATCGTCGGCTCGACGTACCAGCCCTTGTCCAGGCCGGCGGGGCGTCCACCACCGAGTACGACGCGCGCGCCTTCTTCCTTACCCTTGGCGATGTAACCCTCGACGCGCTCGCGCTGCTTCTCGGAGATCAGCGGGCCGAGTTGTGCTGCGGGATCGGACGGATCGCCGACGGTCATGAAGCCTGCGGCGGTCTTCATTCCCTCGATGACCTCGTCGTAACGCGAACGGGGAGCGAGGATTCGGGTCTGAGCGACACAGGCCTGACCGGTGTTCATCAGGCCGGACATGACGAGCATCGGCATTCCGGCGGCGATGTCGGCGTCCTCGAGGATGATCGCGGCGGACTTGCCACCCAGTTCGAGGGAGCAGCGCTTGAGGTTCTGTGCGGCGATGGCACCGATCTTGCGGCCGACGGCACTGGATCCGGTGAACGTGATCTTGTCGATGCCCGCATGAGAGACCAGATATTCGCCGGTCTCGGCTCCGCCGGGGAGCACGGAGATGACGCCTTCGGGAACGCCTGCCTCGGTGAAGATCTCGGCGATCACGTGGACAGAGAGAGGGGATTCGGGTGCGGGCTTGAGCAGTACGGTGCAGCCGGCGAGCAGTGCGGGGGCCAGCTTGTTGATCGCCAGGAACAGCGGGACGTTCCAGGCCAGCACGGCGGCGACGACGCCGACGGGCTCACGGGTCACCTTGGTCTGCCCGAATGCGCCGGTGCGCTTCTCTTCCCACGCGAACTTGTCGGCCAGCTCGGCGTAGTAGCCCAGCGTCGCCATCGACGGGGTCTGCTGCATCATGCCGACCATGGCGGGCGGCTGGCCCATCTCGTTGGAGATGAGCTGGTTGATCTCCGCGCTGCGCTCTTCGATCAGCTTGGCGGCCTTGGCGAGGATCGCGCCGCGCTCGGCGGGGGTGGTGCGTGACCACGGTCCCTCGAACGCCGCGCGGGCTGCGGACACGGCCGCGTCGATGTCTGCCGGTGCTGCGATGGGACAGCTGCCGACGCGCTCCTCCGTTGCGGGAGAGAACACTTCGAGTACCTGGTCGGTGGCCGGGGCCACCCATGCTCCACCGATGTAGAGCTTGTCGTAGTCAGTCATCAATTCATTCCTCGGTGTTGTCGGTCGCCGCGAGGGCATACGCGTCGTCTGCCTGTGCGGTGTCGGTGAAACTGGTGAATCCGTATTTCTCGTGCGGTCCGATGGCGGCTACCTCGAAAAGACCGGTGCCGGTGTTGGTGTTCGTGCCTTCGGTGAGCGTGAAGGACGCGAGGTTGTCGACGGGGGAGAACATGCGTTGGAACGGTTCGATCTCGTGGACCTTGTGGCGGAGCCCTTGTACGACGAGTTCGCCCTGCCACATTCCGTGACGCCAGTCCTGTTCGAGCCCGTAGCCGGTGCCGATTCCGATGTAGTTGGCCAGCAGCAGTTCGCAGGCGACGGTGAGGACTTCACCGCCTGGCCGGTGGAAGGTGATGGTCGCTCCGGTGACGTCGCGGGTGTCGGGGCAGAACGTCAGTTCGTGTTCGGGTCGGCCGAGCCATTCGTTGTCCCTGGCTTCGTCCGGCCACACTCGCATGGCTTCTTCGACGATGCGCCTGCCTTGCTCGTCTTCCTGCATGATCACCGAGATCGTGAACTCGTCGAACTGCATGACCGCGTAGATCCAGAAGAAGTTCTGGATTCCGTCGACGGCGCGTCTGCCTTGCGGTTCGGCTTCACCGACCGGACGCACACCCCACGAGCGGTCGCGGTTACCTCGCCACGTCTTCGGGTCGATCGCGAAGTCCTCCCCGTCGACGGTGAGCGATCCGGTCCACGTGCCGGTCTGCAGGAAGCGTGAGGTGTCGAACGTGACTCGTTCGAGTTGACGGCGAAAGTGCTTGGGCTCGAGCGCCGCGGGGATGGTGGCATCGAAGGTGATGTCGAAGGAGAGATCGTATTCGCTGCCCGGTTCGAGGACGACGCGGAGCTTCTGCAGCCCTTCGAGCACTTCGATGCGCAAAGGCCCGACGGTGGTGTCGGTGCGGTCGGCGCCCAGAGCCTTCGACATACGAGCAACGATGTGGTCGTCACCGCGGCGCAGTACCGCGAAGGCGTCCATGACGCCGAGGTTGGGGTACTGGCCGAGTCCGACGATGAGGAACACGTCGGGGGATTCGGTGGGGTAGCAGTTGAAGTAGTAGCGGTCGTAGAAGTTTCGATCCGAGGTGGCTACGTGACGGATCGGTTCGGCGATCTGGTGAACGGGATAGTCGTCCATCGGTGAGAGCATGTCAGGCCAACCTCTCCCAGTAGGTACCGTCGAGCATCGCGGCGAGCGAAGCGCGGTGCATGATCATGTCGTCGGGGTCTTCGGGTCGCTGTGACTGGCCGAAAGCTATGGCGCGAGCCTGGATTCGCCACATGATGACCGCCTGACGCAGTGCGGCATAGGTAACGTAGAACTCCAGATCGTGTGGGGTGTGGCCGGTGATCTCGGCGTAGGTCTGCGCGAGATCCGGCAGTCGAAGGAAGTCGGGAAGACCGGGTAGGTTCGCCAGTCCGGCGATGTCCTCGAAGAACCTGTGCAGGAATGCCATCCAGCCCAGATCCATCTCCCGCGGGCCGAGAGTTGCCATTTCCCAGTCCAGTACGGCTACCGGCGCGAAGTCCTGGTACATGACGTTGCCGATGCGCGAGTCGCCCCAACAGAGCACTGCCGGCGAATCGTCCGCGGGATTGTTCTCCTCGATCCAGTCGAGGGCACGTTCGATGAGCGGTGATCTGATCCCGTCGGAGACCACCCACTCGTAGTACGCGCGCTGCTCGGCGATGTGCGCCGTGAATGCTTCTCGTGCAGTCGTTCCCGAATTCGGGAGTCGGAGGAAGTCGAAACGCTCACCAGGTTTGTCGATGGCATGCAACTGAGCCAGGACGTCGACCGAGCTGCGCTGCAGGGTCTTTCGCTGCTCGGGTGACGCTTCGGTGACCCACGATCCGAAGTTGTACGGCATGACGTCCGGTGGCACGTCGCCGGAGATGCGTTCCATCACGAAGAACGGCGCACCCAACGCGTCCGGGTCGGATTCTGACCAGTACACCGCGGGTACGGGCACTGCCGAGTGCTCGCGCACCTGAGCCATGGTGCGGAACTGGGATTCGAGGTCGTAGGCAGGAAAGACCGGCATGGTCGATTCCGTCGGCGCCACCCGAGCGACCAAGGGATGATGTTCGCCGTCCCAGGTGGCGTCGAAGAGGATGGTTTCGCTGGACATGCCGTTGGCTGCGGGCAAGGTGACGTCGGCGACGGTCACAGTGGATCCGCTCGGCACCTTGCCGGCCATCCACCGTTCCAGGCGCTCACGGAGGTCTTCGGTGTCGCGGAGGGAATCGCTTGGTCGGGCGACCTGGGCGTGATGCTCGGTTTCATCGGTCGAAGAAGCAGTCGAGGCAACGTCAGATGAGGAAGCGTCTGGGCTCACGGTCACCTCCTTCCCGTAGGCGTCACGTGCAATGCCCGTAACGGTGTGAGTCAGAACACTAAAACACGTTACAGAAATTGGGAACAGGTGGCACCCGTTTAGTGGGACTCCCTGCGGATTTATCGGGGAAGAACGCGTGTCAGATAACGGCGGTGAGCGCGAGCAAGCCCGCACCGGTCAGAGTTCCGGCGCCACCCAGCTCGGCGGGAACGATCCGGAGCCCGGCGATGAACGACAAACGGGCATGTCGGGCAGCCGCGTCGAGCATCGGTTCCCACAGCGGTGTACCCGACTGGGCGAAACCGCCGCCGATCACCGCGATGTCCACGTCCAGGAGGGCAGCCGCCGAGGCGATGGCACCACCGAGCGCCGTGCCTGCACGGTGAAGCGCGTCCACGGCGATCGCGTCGCCGCTGCGTGCACCCTCGGCTAGTTCACGGCCGGTGTTCCCCGACCAGCCCTGGCTACGAGCCCATCGCACCGCGGACGGTCCACTTGCCACCGTCTCGAGGCAGCCGACGCCCCCGCAGCTGCACGGTTCGGCAGATCCTGGAACGACGATGTGGCCGATGTGACCGGCGTTCCCCGTGCGACCCCGAGCAATCTCACCGCCGAGAACGATTCCTCCGCCGATTCCCGTCGAGACGACCAGGCTCAGGAGGTTCGGGGTGCCGCGTCCGGCGCCGTGGTGGAACTCCGCCAATGCCGCTGCGGCTCCGTCCATTGCGAGGGCGGTTCCGGCGTCGGGAAAGAGGCTGCGGACGCCCGCTACGAGCTCGAATCCTTGTGCCCACTCGGTGATGTTGATGGGAGCGACGACGCCGGCGACGGTGTCCACCGGCCCGGCGCACGCGATGCCGACACCGTCGACCTCTCGGCCGTCTGCGACTCGTTCGAGCAGCGCCGCACAGGATCCCCACGGGTCGGTCTGCGGCGTCGGAACGCTGTCGAATACGGGAACGCGGCCGTCCTCGGACACGACCCCGGCAGCCATCTTGGTACCACCGATGTCGACTGCGAGGCGCATGTCGCTATCGCTTTTCGAGAACCACGACGAGGTTGCTCACCAGGAACTCCCGCAGACCGGGGACTCGGACCATCCACCACGCCCACGACGGGTGGTAGCGCGGGATCGCGGCGAGCAACGTGCCCTGGCTGGTTCCACGGGCCCAGCGTAAGCCGTCCGTGGCGCCGACTTTGAACAACGACACCCCGAATCTGTTCTTCGGTTCGCGTCCGGTCTTGCGTAGGTACCGCTTGGCTGCGTACTCGCCACCCAGCGCGTGCCACGGTCCGGTTTCGTGGCCGCCGAACGGACCCCACCACAGGGTGTACGAGAGAACCATCAAGCCGCCGGGCTTGGTCACGCGCAGCATTTCCTCGGCCATCAGCCAGGGCTCGCTGACGTGTTCGGCCACGTTGGAGGAGAAGCAGATGTCCACGGACGAGTCCAGGAACGGCAGTGCCAAACCGGATCCACGCACCGCGCCGCCCACGGTCAGACCCGCAGCATGCATCTCCGACGGATCGGGTTCGACGGGAATGTAGCGGGCACCTGCGGCTTGAAAGACCTCCGCGAAATAGCCCGGACCGCCGCCGACGTCGAGGACAGTGAGACCGTCGAGGGATCGTCCGGTGTGACCTTCGTGCAGGTCCGAGATCAATTCGACGGAGTCGCGCGCAAGCGCGCCGTAGAAGATGTCGGGCGCGGACTGCTCGTGGCGGAAGTCGCTGAGCAGGCCGAACGAGCGTTTCAGGGTTGCCCGTCGGCCGAAAATGCGGGTCACTGCGGGCTTGGTCACGGGTAGCAACTTTAGCCACTGGGTCGCCCGGTCCACGAACACCGTCAGGAGCGCGGCAATACGGACGCTCGAACAGTTAGGGTGTTCGGCAGGGTTACCGGCCGGTCAGGCGGGGCATCCCGCAGGATCGCCCGAACCGGGGTGGCCACCGACCAACTCAGGGAGTAACGCACGTGCGCGAGGTTCTGTTGCTCTGCTGGCGCGATACCGGGCATCCCCAGGGCGGTGGAAGCGAGCGTTACCTCGAGCAGGTCGGATCCCAGTTGGCCGAGCGAGGTATCAAGGTGACGCTGCGGACGGCGTCGTATCCCGGGGCGCCCGCGTCGGAGGTTCGAGACGGCATCACGATCAGCCGGGCCGGTGGACGTTTCAGCGTGTACCCCCGCGCTCTGGCCGCCATTGCCGCCGGACGTCTGGGTTTCGGATCGCTCAAGGGCATCCGCCCCGACGCGGTGATCGACACCCAGAACGGCATCCCCTTCTTCTCGAAGGCCGTGGCGGGTGCACCGGTCACGCTTCTGGTCCATCACTGCCATCGCGAACAGTGGCCGGTGGCAGGCAAGCTCGTCGGCCGGATCGGCTGGTGGGTCGAATCGCGATTGTCACCGCGCACCCATCGACGTAGTCAGTATCTGACGGTGTCGCTTCCCTCAGCGGAAGAATTGGTGGACCTCGGTGTCGAGCGCGAACGAATTGCCGTGGTGCGTAACGGTGCCGATCGGCTCCCCGTCGGCGTCGACGCGGGCGGATCGATCACCAGGGCCGAGCGTCCCACCATCTCGGTTCTCTCACGGCTGGTGCCGCACAAGCAGATCGAGGACGCACTCGAAGCGGTCGCAGCCCTGCGGCCTACGCTTCCGGACATCCATCTCGACGTCATCGGTGGTGGTTGGTGGGAGCAGAACCTGCGAGATCGCGCCGCCGAGTTGGGAATCGGTGACGCCGTCTCGTTCTACGGTCACGTCGACGAGGCTCGTAAACATGAACTCCTTGCGCAGTCGTGGATTCACCTCATGCCTTCGCGGAAGGAAGGGTGGGGCCTGGCGGTCATCGAGGCTGCGCAGCACGGTGTTCCGACGATCGGTTACCGCAGTTCCAAGGGCTTGACCGATTCGATCGTCGACGGAGTGACCGGGCTGTTGGTCGGCGGTGAGCACGCCGGCGACGGCGACATTGCTGATCTGACGCAGGCGGCAGGCACCCTGCTCCGCGACCACGAACTCCGCACGGTGCTCGGTGAGAAAGCTCGGGTGTGGTCGGGCGAGTTCTCCTGGGAGCAGACCGGCACCGGAGTGCTCGAGGTGCTGACCGCGCACAAGGACGGTCGGTGGGTCTCAGGACTGGCCGCGCCTCGCGAGTCGAATTCGGTTCTGGTTCAGTCCGACTGAGATCAGCGCGATCACGCCCATCAGTATCCAGGCGAGATGCGCAACTATGACGGCCGTTCGGGCGCCGGTCGAGGCTTCGTGCGCGGCAACATCTCCCGGTACCCGGTAGAGCTCGAGATCGTTGTCGGCAAAGACCTGTTCCAACCCGGCGAGTGTCGCTGCCGCCTTGCCGAGCTGGCCTGGTGTCTCACGCTCGATCAGTACCCATCCGACTCCGAGATCGGCCAACTGCGTAGGACTCCCGCCGGCAAGCAGCACATCCTCGACCTGGGTGGCCCGGGTTCCTTCACCGCCGACAGCACCACCGGCAACCACCAGTTGGCCGGTCTGCAGCACGTCGAGGGGTAGGAAGCGTGGTGCTGGATCGAGTACCGGCGCATCACCGCTGTAGGGGAAGGCGCGGAACATCCCGGCGGGAAGCACTGCAACGTCACCGGTTTCGTCTCGTAGTTGCTCGGCCACCACGGTCCAGGACCCGGGATAGTGCACGGGCTTCAACGCGCCGCCGACACCCCACACCAGATCCGGTAGCGCCACGATCGTCACCACGACGGCGGCGATCGAGAATGTCGGGCGGGGAAGGGAGAACCGATTGCCCGCCCACATCACCGCGGCGGCGGCAGCGAGTGCGTAGAACGGTACGGCCAGCGCGACCCACTTCTGGGCGTCACGCAGTAGACCGGCGCCGGTGAACACCTCGACCGACCATCGGCCGACGTCGAGCCCCCACGGAGTAGCGCCCAGGGTCGGAGCGAGCACCGCGAACAGGGCCAGCGCGCCGAGTCCACTGACAACGGGGTTCCGGCGTCGGCGCCATAGAGCGGGCACACCGGCAAACACCACGACAAGCAGAAGAACTGTTCCGACCAACGCGAAGAGTGTTGTGCGCGTGGACGGTACCGCTGCCGAGTTCCAGATACCGCCGAGCCCGGCGAGGCTGCCGAGCGTCGCGAGTCCCGGTTCTGCTCGGGCGGCAAAGGCGGCGACTCCCGCTGGATCGGAACCGTCGCCTGCTGCTCCGGATACGAAGGTGGCGACCAACCACGACGAGGCGGCGACGAGGAACAGTCCGATAGTGCCGCAGACACGCCGCATGGCCGAGGTTCGGCCTCCGGGGGTGGCTACCACCACCAGCGCGGCCGTCAGAGCGAGCAGAGCGCCGGTAGGTGTCAGGCCCGCGAATGCCAGTGACGCGGCCAACGCCCACCAGGACCCGGGCGTGGCTCGGCGAACTCCGATTCCGGCACACACGATCCACGGCAGTGCGGCATATCCGGTCAGCAGGCTCCAATGTCCTTGCAACAGGCGCTCGGCCACGTAGGGGTTCCAGAGCATCACCGTCGACGCGACGAGTTGTGGACCGACACCGGCCGTCGGCAGTAGGACGGCGACCATGCGCGCCGCACCCCAACCGGCGAGCCAGAGCGCCACGAGCAGGGTGAACTTGACCACCAGTCCGCCGTCGATCACGGTGCTCAACGCTGCGATCAGCGCATCCTGGGGAACGGCGCGGGCCGCGGCGTCGGTGAGTCCGAGGGCGGAGTCGGTCAGGTACGAGCGCGGCGTGCTGACGGCGTCGCGCAGCAGGAGGTAGCCGGGGCCGAGCAGCGGTCCGAGGATCAACAGTGCCAGCGCCAGGCTGTACGCCGCAGGCAGGTAACGGCGGTATCCGGCTTGCACTGTCATGACGCGCACGATACGTGGTGCATCATTACTGCCATGCCTCGCCAACCACTCGATCGCGCCGCCGCGGCCGGGGTCGGCATGGTTTTGGTGGGATCGATGACGGCCAATGTCGCGTCGTACCTGTTGGCATGGTTGGCCAGCCGATGGTTGGGTCCGGTCGGCTACGGAGAGTTCGCGAGTCTGCTTGCCGCCCAGTTGGTACTTGCGGTTCCGGCTTTGGCGTTGCAGACGGTGGTCGCCCGCGAGGCGGTGCGTGGCAAGAGCACAGATGCGTTGCGGTCGTTGGGGTATCGATGCACCGCGATCGTCGCCGTCCTCGCGGTGGCGCTCACTCCGGCGATGGCGTGGCTGCTCGACACCGGAATCGTGGCGTCGTTCTCGGCATTGGTGACTGCGCCCATGTTGGTTCTGCTGGCCACGGAGCAGGGGTTGTTGCAAGGACACGGTCGATTCGGCACTCTCAGCGCCGTACTGGCCGGGGCCGGGGTGATGAAAGTCCTTCCGGCAGTGATCGTTCTGGCTTTCGGCGGCGGAGCAGGCGCGGCATTGGTCGCGGGCGCGGCCGGAACTGCGTTGCTGGTGGCGATAGTTCGAGTGGTCGACCGAACCGTCACGGTGAGCGAGGACCGGCCGGTGCGTATCGGCGTCGTCTCCGTGCTCGCGGCGTCTCAGGTTCAGCTCGCGCTGATCGCGTTGTCTTCGCTGGACCTGCTGATCGTCCGCGTCGTCCTCAGTGAGTACGACGCCGGTGTCTACGCACTCGGCGCCGTCGCGACGAAGGTGGCGTTCTGGCTGCCACAGGCAGTGGGCGTCGTGCTGTACCCGAAGATGGCGAATCCGGCGCACTCGGCGCAAGCGGTTCGCTCGGCGTTGGCGGTGCTCGTCGGTATCGGCGCCGTGTTGGTTCTGGGGGCGGCGGTTGCCGGCCCGCTGGTGCCGATGCTCGTGGGCGACGCGTACGCCGCCGTGGCTCCGATGCTGTGGGCCTTCGCTCTGCACGGTGCAGCGCTGGCGGTACTCCAGGGCGCTTTGCTGTCCGCAATCGCGTCAGAACGCACACGAGTGGCCCTTCTGGCGTGGGCAGGACTGGCCGTGGAGGCGACGGTGATGCTGGTGTGGGCGAAGACGCCGGGAGAGTTGATCGGCGTCGCCGTGGTGGTTGCGTCGACGACGGCGTTGGCGGTGTCCGTCGCCGCAGTGCGAAGTGCCGACCGCGCCGGGCCGGCACCTCGCGGCTCTGTCAGTTCTCCAGACGCGTGAACAAATCGTCGAAGTAGTCGAGCGTACGCATCGCGGTGTAGACGGATCCGTAGTTGATGTTCCCACCCGTGTAGACGACGTTGTCTCCTTGTACTGCGCGGATACGGTTCCACATCGCGCGGTCGTCGCTGACGGGATCCACGCCGGGCGCGGTGGTGACGATCATTCCGTCTGCCGAGTCGAGGGCAGTCACGAGGTTTTCGGTAGAGATCTCCTTCTGTCCCTCGACCGGCCACTGGAGCTGGACGCCGAGGTCTTCGGCCACCTGTGTGGAGATGCCCTTGCGGTTGACGCCGTTGACCTTCTGATTCACGTAGTTCAGCAGCACGATCTGCTTGCTCGCCAAGCTCGGGGCGTGGCGTTCCTTCAATCCGGCTGCCTTGTCCTCGTACGCTCCGATGACCTGACGGACGTCGGGGTTCTCGGTGCGATTCAGCCAACTCGCCAGCTGATCGATGTTCTCGCGCCACGGACGCGTGAAGTCCATCGGAAGCACAGGCGCTGTCTGGCTCAACTGCTGTAGCGGCCACATGTCGGAGGCCTCACCGATGTCGGTGCAGATGATCAGGTCCGGTTCCAGCGCGAGAATTGCCTCGACGTTGACCGGTGCCTCGAACACCTGTGCCGTGGGATCGGCCGGAACCCACGGCTCGGCGGCGTCGAAGCTGTACGCGATGACCGGCAGGCCCATCGCGACGGCTGGTTCGAGGTCGAGTCTGGAGTCGATGGCGACGACGCGCTTCGGGGTGACCGGAATGTCGTAGGTTCCGAGCGAGGTCGTGACCGTGCGCATCCCGGCCGAACCGCCCTCGGTACCGGCGGACCTCGCGCAACCGGCGGCGAACAGCCCGGAGAATGCAGCCGTGCCGACAACAAACCTCCGTCGCGTCAGATCGCTGACACAGATGTGCGAACCCAGAACTGTTGATGCGGGCATGTGGCTCCTCGTGTTCGGGGTGGTCTGGACTTCCAGAAAACGCTAAGCCCGCAACCACGCGGAGGGAACGACCCGTTGCGCCAATCCGTACGCCGATCCGGCAACAAAGCCCCGAAACGCAGCAGAGCGCCCCTTCCGTGTGGAAGGGGCGCTCTGCTTACTGTCTGAATCAGTCCTTGCGCAGATCCGGACGCGGAATCACCTGAGTGTCGTCCGAGGTCCAGTCGTGCTCACCCGGAGCCGGCTCGGGCGAGCCCTGGCCGCTGGGATTCTGGTTCGTTCCGCCGTGTGCAGCGCGGGCCGGAGTTCCGCCCTTGCCGCCGCGAATGCCGAGGAAGATACCGGCGATCAGCGCGATGACGCCGAGCACACCTGCCACGATCGGGACTGTGCGGCCGAACAGCGAGAGCTTGTCCATGCCGTCACGTGCCTGCTGGACCTGGTACTCGATGGTTGCTTCGTCGAAGGGCAGCGTGACCTTGAGAACCTCGACGTCGACGGCATCCTTGTTGCGTCCGTAGTACTGGTGCAACTGCTCCTGGCCCTTGACGACGACACCGGTCTTGGGCTCGACCCACAGGTCACGGACGTTGGTGTACCAACGCGTCATCGTGATCGGGGTAGCGCCACCGGGAACGCCCCAGGTGTCGGCGGGCAGGCTCAGCTTGTTGGTGGGGGAGTTGACGACCTTCGACAGGTCGACGGGATCGATCGTCTGCTGGAAGTGGTACACCTTCAGACCGTTGATCTCGGTCTCTTCGACGAAGTCGATGTCCTTCGTGGCGCGAGCGTTCAGGTCGAAGTAGGGGTAGCTCTTCTGTTCCGTGTTGAACGGGAACTTGTACTGCAGACCGTCGCGGGAAACTTCTTCGGCGGGCTGGTCGCTGGACGTCTGGACGGTTCCGACCGGATCGTTGGTCGGCATCGAGCTGACGCGATCGAGCGTGACGCGGTCCAGGGTTGCGGTCAGCAGTCCGGTGTCACCCTGCTTGTCGGTACGACGGACGGTCTGGCCGGCTTCGACGGTGATGATGTCGGCGTCGGACGGGTCCTGCGTGGTGACGTAGCGCTGAGCGACGATCGGCACGTTGGTGTCGACCTGTGCCTTTCCGCCGAGGAGGGCCGCCGAGTTGAGGACGCTACCGGTGCCTGTGGCGACAGTGGTCACCTCGAGGTCGAGTGGCGTCTTCTCCAGCTTGCCTACCGTGTAGGTAGGAATGAGGATGGCGATGGCCAAAAGGAAGGCACCGAGGCCCACCAGAATGCAAGGAAGTATCCGGCTCGGCCCTGAGCGTTCCGCCATGCTGTGACTCCTAACCCGTTAAGTCTTTCGAGGTTCCCCAACCGGCACAATATGAGCTGCGCAGATCGCATGGGGCCCCCGATGGACACCATGTGTGGCAGAACACTAACAGTCCACCGGCCCGGTTTGTCGCATGAGGGCATGAATTGGCCAGGCATTTTGTTGTGAGTCCCTGGTGGTTTCCCTCAATCGGCCTGGGGTGCACACTTATCCGTGATGATCAGTTCCACGAATTCCCCTCAGACGGTCCCGCCACAGGCTCGGGGCTTCGTTCCGGCTTTGGACGGTATGCGTGGATTGGCGGCGCTCGGTGTCCTCGTCACCCATGTCGCGTTCCAAACCGGTGAAGCGCAGTCCGGCGCGTTCGGGCGCGCGTTCGGTCGACTCGATCTCGCCGTAGCGGTGTTCTTTGCCTTGTCCGGATTTCTCCTGTGGCGCCCCCACGCGGCAAAGGCCCGCGGAATCGGGCAACCGCAGCCGACGGTCCGATATGGGATCTCGCGTGCAACGCGAATCCTGCCGGCGTACTGGGTGGCGGTGGTGCTGATCCTGCTGTTCCTGCCCGGTGCCGGCGGGGGCTACCAAGTGTGGTTGGCGAATCTCGGGTTGGCGCAGGTGTTCGTGCCGTTGACACTCACCGAGGGCCTCACGCAGATGTGGAGCCTGTCGGTCGAGGTTGCGTTCTATGTTCTGCTGCCGCTGTTCGCGTATCTGATGGTGCGACTACGCGGAAACTCGGCCCGGTTCCGGCTACCGCTTCTGCTCGGGGTGTCGGTGTTGGCGCTGACGTGGGCTTTCATTCCGATCCCGACTCCGGACGCCATTCACCACGACAACTGGCTGCCGGGCTACCTGCCGTGGTTCGGCGCAGGCATGGTGCTGGCCGAGTTGGCCGTGGGCCCGTCGACGTGGGTGCATCGCCTCGCGCACCGGCGGGTGCTCCTGACTTTTGTTGCGTTTGTGGCCTTCGTTCTCTCGTGCACCGATCTGGCCGGGCCCGAAGGTCTGGTGCGGCCGGAGCCGTGGCAGTACGCGATCAAGATTGCACTCGGCGCGATCATCAGTTTTTCGTTGATCGCGCCATTGGTGTTGCGCGATCAATCGCAGCATCGATTCCTGGCGAGCCCGCTGGCGCTGGCAATCGGACGCTGGTCCTACGGCCTGTTCATCTGGCACCTGGCCGTACTGAACGCTGTGTTCCCCGTGTTCGGCATAGTTCCGTTCTCGGGCAGCTTCTTCTACGTCCTGGCGCTGACGGTCGTCCTGAGCGTCGCTGTGGCCTCGGCCAGTTACGCCTTGGTGGAGGAACCGGCGCGCGTCGCGGTCACGCGCTGGGAGAAGCGCCGCCATATCGGTGAACCGGCAAAGGGCAACGCGGCCAACCCGGTCACGACCAAGGCCACCAACATCGAGAACTGAATCGCGAACGAGTCGCCCACATAGCCGCCCGGTGCTCGCCACGGTCCGGTCGAGAGCAGCGTGATGCCGATCATCGCGGCTACGCCGGCGGTGCCGACGAGAATGCGTGCGGTCCGAGCGGGGCCGAAGATTCGCAGCGCGGCAAGTCCGAGGATCGAGCACACAACTGCGATCGCCGCTCCCACTCCGCCGCCGATGACGGTGGCCGCCGCGAGCACGCCGACCCATCCTGCCGCGACGCTGCGCCACGGTCGGGGTGGTGTGAGGGGCTTGGGCTCTCGGCGCGTGGGGACAAGTGCCGCGAACAGCAGCGGGATCAGCAACACGAGCCCGCCGAATATGCCGAGGCGGTACCAACGGTCGCTGGGGAAGTCGATGGTGACGGTTCCCGCGGTGCCTGCCGGCACGATCCAGCCCTGCTGCCAACCGTTCACGACCACCGGCGTCAGCTCGGAACCGTCCGGCGCCGTGGCGATCCAACCGATGCTGGTGCTCTCGGGATTGACGATCAGCTGATCGGTGGACGAGTTCGTGACGGTGAGTTCGCGGTGATTCGCCGTCCACGCGGTCGATTCGAGCGGTGTATTCCGTTGCGCGGCTGAAGGACCGACCGCCGCCAGGTCGAGGTTGTCGACCGAGAATGCGGGGCCTGGTTCGACGACCACTTCGGGCTGGCCCGCCGGCAACCTCGCCGACGCGTCCAGACCGCACACACGTGCCTCGACGGGTGCGCCGGTCCGAAGTTGCGTCGCCGTCGCCGTGATCGAGGTGGGGAATTGCTGTCCGGCAACCGAAATGGTCGGACCGTCGCCACAGGTGACGGTGACGGTGCGGTTGTCGAATGAGTCCGAGCCCTGCACTCCCGAACCGGCGATCGGGGTTCCGTCGGCACCGATGACGCCGACCTCGGCGAGGCCGGTGGGCTGCGCCTGGGCGAAGCCGAGCGCCGTCTGATCGAGGACCGGTTCCCAATCGGTGATGCTCAGGACGATCTTGTCGGTGACGAAGGGGGAGAGGGTAATTCGACTGGTTCGAGGCGTGTCGTCCGAGGGTTCGGGCAGCTCTCGCACCTGCGGCCCGTTGCCGAGATTCACCGCGACGCTGGTGGGCAGCGACGGCAGAGTGCCAAGTCCCCGGGTGATGTCCAGGCCGGTGACCAGGGTGGGCTCGGGAAGATTGAGAGTCAGCGTCGGTTTCGGGCCGCCAGGTTCGGTGGTGCTCTGCGGCGCCGACCACGTGGTGCGTGCGTCGCCGTCGGTGGCAGCGAAGGCAGATCCGCGTGTGTCGCCGATGTCGCTCGAACCCGAAGCCGTGATTCGGCCTGGGACGGAAAGCAGATCTTCGAGGGCGTTGCCCTGACGCGCTCGGACAGTCAGTGTCGGTGTAACGACTGTGTTTTCGGGCACCGTGAGTGTGCGCTGGAAACGGCTCGGCTCTTCGGGTATCGCCATGAATGCATTGCTGCACCGCACGCGGTCGGTCGAGTCCGCGCACGCGTTGCGACCGGGGAACTCCTGGCTCAGATTCCAGGCGTTCACGGATGCGCCCGTCGGCGTATTCGGCAGGACCGTGTCGAAACGGATCGGTACGGTCTTCGGTGCGCTGCGATCGGAGAAGTCTTCGACGGAGAGTTCGCTGATGCCGAACTGTGTTCCAGGCGATCCGTTTTCGGTGTGAGTCGCTGTGATGCGTACCCACGGAGTGGTGCCGCCCGGGATCGAGACGGTGATGGGCTCACCGGGACGCTCCACCTTCACCGCTGTGCTGCCGTTCGGTGTCGAGACCTCGAGCCATTTGACGGGAGCTCCGATTGCCGCGGCACTGGTGGTCAGATGAAGCAACCCACTGGAAATCGGTGTGTCGAAGTCGATCTGCAACCACTGGCCCAGTGCGCGCTCGATGCCGTTGCTGAACCAGCCGGTGGCGGGATCGCCGTCGACCGTCGACGCGGGACTGCTCGACGGTGAAGTGCCGCCCAGCTGGGTGGCATCCGAGGCGGCGCTGGAGACGGTGATCGAAGCTCCGCTCCAACGGCCTTCCACGAGAGGCGTGTTCGCAACCGGGTAGTCGGGCACCAGATTGTAGGTACGACGAGCGTCGTCGGGGGTGCGCAGGGCGGAACTGTGGTTGTCGACCTGACCGAAATCGGTTTCTCGATCGCGCGGTGTGTCGGTGACGGTGACCGAATCGACGGGCAGTCCCGCAGCTTCGGCGTCGGCGGCAAGAATCATCGGCCCGGTCCCCGGAACCAGCCCGCTTTCGTGAAGTCGCACAGACGATTCCGGCCCACCTTGTATGCGCGGAACCTGGTTCAGGTCGACGGAGTACGGTCCGCTGACCGCCGCGGTGCCGTCGGGCGGGGTGACCCCGAAGATCTCGATGGCCGGGTAACCGGGGCGCAGATCGCTGTCCGCGACCAGCCCTTCGATCGGTTCGGGGCTGTTGTCCTCACCGAAGTGCGCGACTCGTTCGATTCCAGGAGAGCCGTCGACCGCTTGGTGCACGAGTATCGGCCTGGCCGAGCGCGACGTTTCGCCGTCGAGGTCGTTGCGCATCACCAGGTAGTGGATGCCCTGCCCCAGCAAGGTCTGTGCGAGGCCGTCCGACGGACGTCCGTCGGCGATGAGACGTTGCACCGAATCGAGCGCTCGGATGGCGCCGGGAGGGGTCAGCGGGACCGAGTCACGCACCGCCCACGGTGTACTCGCCAACGCCTGAAGCGGTTCGTCACGCGTCAGACCCCACACCTGGCTGCCGAAGGGCGCTCCCGGGACGACCAGGGCACGTTCGGCTTCCGACCCGGGGGAGGTGTTGTCCTCGAGCCACTGCGCCGCCTCGTTCCAGTACGAGGGGACGTCCGGATACGCACCGCGGGGAGCGAGCTTTCCCGTCCAGGCCAAGGCGGTCGAGAGGGTGAGGGCAACGAGGATCAGGCTGGTCAGTGCGACCATCGGTTCGCGCTCGGGATGGGCGAACGCGCGGCGCCATCGGGCGAGTGGAACCGATCCCGGCAGTGGCACTTTGGCCAGCAGGTGTGCGAGTCCGAGCACCAGCGGCAGACGGACCAACGGCTCGAGCTTGTGGACGTTGCGCAGCGGCGCGCCTGCCGAGTCGAGGAACAGGCGCACCGACTCCGACACCGGCGAGCTGAGTTCACCCACGTAACCCGCGGCCAGGCCGGTGATACCGACGAACAGGATGAGCGTCAGCCGGCCGCGAGCAGGCATGGACCGCATGCAGAGCCCGGCGAGGCCGGCGGCGGCAACCAGGCCGGTGGCGACGACTGCTGCGGGTTGGGTGACCAGGACGGCGCCGGCAATGCGTTCGGGGGAGACGAACGGGGTCCAACTGTCCGTGCCGCGAAGTATCTCGGCGAGCGATGCCCACTGAGTGGTGACACCGGCGGACTCGATGTAGTCGAGAAACGGTGGGCTGATCTTGCCGAGCAGAAGTAGCGGCACGATCCACCAGAGGGTGCCGAGAGCGACGAACAGCGCCCACCACGCGGTGAACGTCAGCCATGTTCGGTTGGGTTTGTGCGAGAGCCACCAGATGATCGCGACCAGGCAGGCCGCGGCGGTGGCGACGGCGTTGATCGAACCCATGAGTGCGACGGCAAGTGCGGATTGTGCGGCCAACCGCCTCAACCCCCGTGAGTGGTCAGGGAGTCCAGGGACTCCTTTTCCACGCACAGGGCCGAAGGCCAAAACCACCGGCAACAACACCCACGGCGCCAACATCATCGGAAGGGTTTCCGAGGAAATCGAACCGAGCGTGGTCAGCACGCGGGGAGAAAGAACAAAGGCAACCGCTGCGATCACGCGCGAACTACGGCTGCCGATGCCGAGAGCCTCGGCAACTCGGATGATGCCCCAGAAACCTGCGATCAGAAGCAGCGCCCACCAGATGCGCTGGGTGACCCACGGCGGAACGTTCGCCAACTCGCCGAGCGCGAAGAACGGCCCGTGCGGAAAGAAATATCCGTAGGCCTGGTTTTGAACCTGGCCGAGCGGGGCCTGACTACTCCACTGATGCGAGGCGCGTTCGAGAAAACCGAACGGATTCTGCGTCAGGTCGTACTTGGTGTCAGCGGTGATCAGACCCGGCGATTGCAGAAAAGTGAGAAGAAACGCTACGACGGAGGCGCCGAACAGCCACCGCTTCGACAGGGGCTCTGCCGACGGGGCGGTGTCTACCGAAGACACCGCTGCGTCGGCGGAAGAACGGGAACTCGCGAGGCCTGCGCTCTCAGCGGCTGCCGTACTCAACCTGGTTCAGCACGGAAGAATCTGCGTTTCCGCTGCGGTCGATCTCGGGACGAGTGTTGTCCGACGCGGCGGCCGTGACACCGAAGATGACGCCGGCACCCAGAACGGCACCGATGACAGCGCTGGCCACACCGGGGACAAGGAACTTCGTCATCGCGGATCTCCCAATTGGTCGTTAGTCGGTCGTTCGCGGTCGGACGGACTTACCGGCCCGTACGAACTGCTCGGGTCAAGGTATCACCCGCACTCGAGAATCCGGACGATTACCCTCGTGACGTGCTGGTCAGTCGAGGGTTTCGGCGCCAAGCGCGGTCAACAGAGTGCGCAGTTTCGTAGATGTCTCGTCGAGTTCGTCCTGCGGATCCGATTCGGCGACAATTCCACCACCCGCGCTGGCCCAGGCGTTGCGGCCGTCTGCACTGATCTCGGCGCAGCGGATGGCAACCACCCAATCGCCGTCACCGGCCTCGTCGCACCATCCCACGGCGCCGCCGTAGAAACGCCGAGGCTCCTCGGTCTCGCGGATGACCTTCAGTGCCGCGTCGGTGGGTGTTCCGCACAGCGCGGGCGTCGGATGCAGCGCGATGGCGAGGTCGAGCGCAGTGGTGTCGTTTCGCAGTGTGCCGCGGATCGGGCTGGCCAAGTGCCAGACCTCGTGAGTATTGGTCAGTTCGGGAGTTGCCGGCACCGACAGATCACTGCACATCGGTTGCAGGACCTGGCGGATCCACGACGTCACGAAGGCGTGCTCGGCCAGATTCTTCGTCGAATGCAGAAGGCTTTCGCCTGCCTCGCGGTCTTGATCGGCGTCGGCGGATCGCTTGGTGGTCCCGGCCAACGGGCGACACGTCACGACGCGCCCGCGTCGACTGACCAATACTTCGGGCGTCGCGCCGACCAGGCTGTGGCCCTCGAATTCGGCTCCCGCAGCAGAGAGGTCGACGGCAAAGGTGTTGGCGACGGGATTGAGCGCCGCCATGCGTGCGGCGAGCGCGGTTGGGGAGATCGGGGTCTGCGTGCGAAGTTCCACAGTGCGAGCCGCGACAACCTTGTCGATCTCTCCACTGCGGAGGCGTCCGATCAACTTTTCCACTCGACGAAGATGCTCCGACGACGACGGGATCTCTCGGTCAACCCGGGTCGTGGGCAGGGTCTGGGGATCGCGCGGTTGCCACGGCCGCGACGCGATCGTCGCCTCGGCAGGTTCGTACAACGCCGTTGCGGCAGCCGGGTCGAAGGGGAGCGCTCCGACGATCAGCTTTGTCGTACCTGCCGACAGAGCGTGGGTGGCCGCGTCGGAGCTGTCGAAGCTGCGTCGTACGCCGCGGGTGACCACGCTGTGATCGGGGCGCGAGAGAACAAAACCGTCCATGGTGCTTTCGACACTAGTCGGCCACGGATCAGGAACGCGCGAAGGTCACTTCCCCGGAGGGACGATCAACACCGGCCGATGACTGTGACGCAGAACATGATCCGCGACGCTGCTCTGCAGTAGCGACCGCAAACCCGTAGTGCCACGGGTGCCGGTCACGATGATGTCGACGTCCAATTCGTCTGCGGTTTCGCAGATTGCAGACCAGATCGCGGATCGGCACTCGGCGCTTCTGCCTTCGACGGTCAGGCCTGCGGCCTCGGCCAGTGCGACGCCCTCGGCGAGGGTGACTTTGGCGTCGGTGTACGCGATGTCCTCGACGTCGTCGTCGGGAACCCACTCCGGTTGCATCACCCCGGACAGGCCGGACATGCGAGCGGCCTGGCGAACCATGGGCTCCCAGGCAGTGACGAGAACAGCACGATTGGCGGAGAGGAAACGCCCCGCATAGTCGACTGCACGCTTGGCGTTGTCGGAACCGTCGTACGCGATGAGCATCAGACCTTGTGGCATCACGACCTCCTCGTCAGCGGGGGAATCGGTTCTCTTCCAGGCTACCGTCCCGATGTGCCCGTGAGGGAGTGTATGGGTACCGGGTCCGTTACGGTCGAGGTATGCGGATCAAGTTTCTGAAGGCTGCGACGACCATTGCTTTGTGCGGAGGGTTGGTTGCGGGATGCTCGGGCGAAAACGGGACCGCCGATCCGGTTTCGAGCGCCCCGACCAGCACCAGCACCGAGATCACGTCGACGCCTGCGGCATCGAGCTCCGCACCCGTCGCCGCGTCGTGCGGTAGTGACCTTCTAGCCTCGCTGTCCTTGCGTCAGAAACTTGCCCAGCTGCTCAACGTCGGCGTCACCGGGACCGACGACGCAGTGTCGATAGTGCAGAACGAGGAGATCGGCGGCATATTCGTCGGAAGTTGGACCGATCAGTCGATGCTCACCAATCGTGAAGTGCCGCAGGTTGCTTCGGCGTCGAAGTTGCCGTTGATGGTGACGATCGACGAAGAAGGTGGACGAGTTTCCCGCGTCGCGGACATCCTCGGGCCCGATCCGTCGGCCAGGGAAACGGCGCAGACCATGACAGTGGAACAGACGTACCAGATGGCACTCGAGCGTGGACGCGGTTTGAAGGATCTCGGGATCACCGTCAACTACGCCCCCGACGTCGACGTCAGCAGCCAACCCGACGACTCCGTGATCGGGGACCGCTCGTACTCCGACGACCCCCAGACCGTGGTTGCCTACGCCGGTGCGTACGCGCAGGGCATGCGCGATGCCGGAATCTTCCCGGTGATCAAGCACTTTCCCGGGCATGGCAGCGCGTCGGGTGACTCGCACCGGGGTGAGGTGACAACGCCGCCGCTACAGGATCTGATCGCGTCGGACCTGATTCCCTTCCGTGAGCTGTCGGGAACGGGAGTCGGCGTCATGATGGGTCACCTCGAGGTTCCCGGTCTGACCGAGCCCGGTACCCCTGCCAGCATCAGCCCCGCAGCCGTTGCGTTGCTTCGCGACGGAGTGGGTTACGGCGCAGCGCCGTTCACCGGCCCGGTGTTCACCGACGACCTCAGCGGCATGCAGGCGATCACCGACCGATACGATATTGCCGACGCGGTTCAGGCTGCGCTGGTGGCTGGAGTCGATCAGGCATTGTGGCTGACCACCGACGACGTTCCGCGGGTTCTCGATCATCTCGAGCAGGCCGTCGCGTCGGGTGAGCTTCCGCAGACGCGGGTCGATCAGGCTGTGGTCACAGTTGCCGCTGCCAAAGGTGCCGTGACCTGCTGAGTCGAAGTCAGGATTCGACGCGCAATCTTACCGTAGAGTAAGATCGACATTTACCCTGTGGTTGGAGGAAGCATGGCCGGCGGTACCAAGCGACTGCCACGCGCAGTGCGTGAGCAGCAGATGCTCGACGCGGCTGTGGACGTGTTCTCCGACAGGGGGTTTCACGAAACTTCGATGGACACCATCGCAGCCAAGGCCGAGATCTCGAAGCCGATGCTGTACCTGTACTACGGCTCGAAGGAAGAGTTGTTCGCGGCGTGCATTCATCGTGAAGGGCTCCGCTTCCTCGAGGCCCTCGCCCCGGCCGGCGCGCCGAACCTGACTCCGCGTGAACAATTGCGCGCCGCTCTCGAGGGCTTCCTCGGGTTCGTGGGCGCAAACCGCAAGTCGTGGATGGTGCTCTACCGTCAGGCCGTCGGGCAGCAGGCTTTTGCGGGAACCGTGCAGTCCAGCCGCGATCGGTTGATCGAGTTGACCGCGCATCTGCTCGAGTCCAGCACCAAGGATCCTGATGCCGCGCACGATTACGGGATCATCGCCATCGCGCTCGTCGGCGCAGGTGAGGCGGTAGCGGACCGGGTTGCGGGTGGGGAAATCGAAGTGGATGCCGCAGCGGATCTACTCGAATCCCTCGCGTGGCGCGGTCTGTCGGGCAAGAAGAAGTCCGAATAGCTCTCAAACCAATCTGAGCGAACGTACCTTTCAGCGCATCCAAGGCGCCGAAAGGTACGTTCGCTCAATTGGGGCGGGTGGGAACCCGACAAAACTCAGGTCAGCGCAGCGTCGCAGTGACGTGCGGGTAACCCTTCTTCGGGTGGCGCAGTGACAGATCCCAGCCGTCGTCGGTGCGATCAGCGTAGGCATTCAGCGTCGCCGGTAGCAGAATCGGCTTCCCGAAACGCACGCTGTAGGTGACCTTGTCCGCGACGGACCCCTCGACGGTCCGCAGAACTGCCGCGGCACTCCACATTCCGTGAGCAATGGTCTTCGGGAAACCGAAAGCCTTCGCGCCCAGAGACGAGACGTGAATCGGATTACGGTCGCCGGAGACAGCGGCGTACTTGCTGATCGTGGTCTGGTCGACGCGGATGGTGCTCATCGGCATCGGGGGGACCTCGTCGGCCTTGGGCTCCGGACCGGGCTGGCCGGACAGGGAGGTCTTCTGCTGGTTCAGGAAGCTCGAGGTCTGTCGCCAGACCAGTTCCCGTCCCACCCGAATTTCGGTGATCACGTCGATCAGCAGGCCCTTGCGGTGCTCACGCAGGTTCTCGGCATGCACCGAGAGGTCCAGCGGTTCGCTGACGGAGATGGGCCGCAGCGATTCGATGACGTTCTCGGCGTGAACGGAGCCGACGGCGGCGAAGGGGAAGTCCTTCGACACCATCAGCTTCATCACGGTCGGGAAGGCCAAGGTGAAGGGGTACGTGATCGGCAGAGTGTCGCCGAACCGCAGTCCGGTCACGCGGCAGTACGCCGCCAGATTGTCGGTGTCGACCTTCAATCCGGTGAGGGTGAAGGTCTGCTGTGGCACCGAGCGCGAGTTGGACTTGTTCCACGGCAACAATCCCAGTACCGCGCGGGAGTAGATGTCGAGGGTCTTCGGCTGCTCGGTGAGCGCGACGGTCTTTGTTGCCATCATGCGCCCAGGAGGCTCTGGCCGCAGACGCGAACGACCTGTCCCGTAACGGCATTGGAGGCCGGGCTGGCGAAGTATGCGACGGTCTCGGCGACGTCGACGGTCTCGCCGCCCTGCAGGAGCGAGCTCATGCGGCGGCCGGCTTCGCGGGTGGCGAAGGGGATGGCTGCGGTCATGGCGGTCTCGATGAAGCCCGGTGCGACGGCGTTGATGGTGATGTTCTTCTTCGCCAGGACGGGAGCTTCGGCGTGTACGAGGCCGATGACGCCGGCCTTGGAGGTGCCGTAGTTGGTCTGCCCGCGGTTGCCCGCGATGCCGGCGATGGAGGAGACGTCGACGACGCGGCCGCCTTCCTTGAGAGCGCCCTTCTCGACGAGGTGCTCGGTGATCTTCTGCGGTGCAAGAAGATTGACGTTCATGACCATGTTCCAGCGGCCCTCGTCCATGTTGGCGAGGGTCTTGTCGCGGGTGATGCCGGCGTTGTGGACGATGATGTCCGCTCCACCGTGACGCTCGAGGAGGTGAGCTGCGAGGACCTCGGCTGCGTCGGCTGCCGTGACGTCGAGGGCGAGGGACGTGCCGCCGACCTTGTTCGCGGTCTCGGACAGCGCTTCGCCGGCGGCCGGGATGTCAGCGCAGACGACGTGCGCGCCGTCGCGGGCCAGGACCTCGGCGATGGTGGCGCCGATACCGCGGGCTGCGCCGGTGACGACGGCAACCTTGCCTTCGAGCGGCTTGTCCCAGCTTGTGGGCGCGACGGAATCTTCAGCGCCGACGACGATGACCTGGCCGTCGACGAAGGCGGACTTTGCCGAAAGGAGAAAGCGCAGAGTCGATTCCACGCCGGAGAGTCCGGTGGATGCCTTGGGGGAGACGTAGACCAGCTGAGCGGTGGAGCCGCGCTTGATCTCCTTGCCGACGCTGCGGGTGAAGCCTTCCAGAGCGCGCTGCGCGACATGCTCGTCGACGCTCGACGTTTCTTCCGGCGTCGTGCCGAGAACGACGACGCGAGCCGACGGTGCGAGGTTGCGGATCACGGGCTGGAAGAACTCGAACAGCTGCTCGAGCTCGCTGACCTGAGTGATTCCGGTGGCGTCGAACACGAGTCCACCGAAGCTGCTGTCGTGTGCCTGAGCCGCCGGGTAGTCGGAGAGCAGTACGCGAAGTGGTTCTGCGAGTCGACCCTTGCCGCCGATGAGGACAGGTCCGGCGAGTGCGGGTTCTCCTGCTTTGTATCGACGCAGGTTCTCGGGCCTGGGCAGGCCGGCCTTCGACGCGATGAATGCGCCGGGGGCGGACGAGAGGAACTGTGAATAGAGGTCGGGAGCTCCCTTGCTGGCTGCCACGGTCCTACCTTCTGTTGTGTTTCGGGTTGTCTCTCACCGGGCAATCGAAAGAATGCGGCGATAGACAAGTAACTTACTACTGAGTAAGAATAGTCTTCAACAGGTAATCGCACCATCCTTGGAGACGCAAGTGACAAGCAAAGCCCGTTCAAATGCAAAGCCCGCCGCACCGCGCACTGCACCGGCCGCAGCCGCTGCAAATTCTGCAGGTCAGCGCCGTCCGGTTGCGATCGTCGGCGGAAATCGCATTCCGTTCGCACGCTCGGACAAGGCGTACGCACAGGCGTCCAACCAGGACATGTTCACTGCGACGCTCGACGGTCTGGTGAGCCGATTCAATCTGCAGGGCGAGAAGCTCGGCATGGTCGTCGGCGGTGCGGTGCTCAAGCACAGCCGTGATTTCAATCTCATTCGCGAGTCCGTTCTCGGCAGCGCGCTGAGCCCGTACACGTCGGCGTACGACCTTCAGCAGGCGTGTGGCACGGGACTGCAGTCGATCATCGCCGTCGGCGACGCCATTTCGGCCGGCCGCATCGATTCGGGCATCGGCGGCGGCACGGACACCACGTCCGACGCCCCGATCGGCGTCAACGATCAGGCGCGCGAGCTCCTGCTCTCCCTCAATCGCGCGAAGTCCACGGGCGACCGCATCAAGCTGCTCGGCAACGTCCGTGCGGGCATGCTCGGCCTGGAAATTCCGCGCAACGGCGAGCCTCGCACCGGCAAGTCGATGGGTGACCACGCTGCGATCACCGCCAAGGAATTCGGCATCAAGCGCGAGGACCAGGACGAACTTGCCGCTGCCAGCCACAAGAACATGGCAGCTGCCTACGACCGCGGCTTCTTCGACGACCTCGTCACCCCGTTCCTCGGCCTGACCCGCGACGACAACCTCCGTCCCGGTTCGAACGTCGAGAAGCTGTCGACGCTCAAGCCCGTCTTCGGTACCAAGCTCGGCGACGCGACGATGACGGCAGGCAACTCGACGCCGCTCACCGACGGCGCTTCTGCAGTGCTCCTCTCCACCGACGAGTGGGCAGCCGAGCGCAATCTTCCGGTTCTGGCGCACCTCGTCGATTCCGAAACCGCTGCCGTCGACTACGTCCACGGCAAAGACGGGTTGCTCATGGCTCCCACGTACGCGATCCCGCGTTTGCTGGCCCGCAACGGTCTGACCTTGCAGGACTTCGATTACTACGAGATCCACGAAGCCTTCGCTTCGGTGGTTCTGGCAACCCTGCAGGCCTTCGAGTCGGACGAGTACTGCAAGGAACGCCTCGGCCTCGACGGCGCATTGGGATCGATCGACCGAAGCAAGCTCAATGTCAACGGATCGTCCTTGGCTGCAGGTCACCCGTTCGCGGCGACCGGCGGACGTATTGTGGCTTCCCTCGCAAAGATGCTCGCGGAGAAGGGTTCGGGCCGCGGCCTGATCTCGATCTGTGCGGCCGGTGGCCAGGGTGTCACGGCGATCATCGAGCGGTAACCGCTCCACAATCTCCCCATGCGACTGAAAACTGCGCTCACCTGCAGTGATCGTCGCGAGGGGATGCGTAATCGGGGATCCGGCCACGAGGGGTGGCCGGATCCCCGAACTCTTTGCAAACTTTTTCGCGCAGGCGTGTAACGCTGCAGAATAGCTACCGATATTCATGACAGCCCCGTGTTGCTGCCTGACCCCCGACCTGGCAGCAGCGCGGGGCTCTCGTATGTCCGGATATCCTGTATTGAGTTGTCGGTGAGCGCCGCAGCGACGGTTGATGCAGCGAGGAGCCAACAGGTGAGTGACGAAGAGGGTCCGTCCGTCGAGAAGACGAACAGCGAGGACTCGTCCCTCCCGGAACAGGAACTCGAGTCGGTCGAGGAACCTCAGGCGGTCGAAGAGACCGAGTCGGTCGAGGAACCCCAGTCGGTCGAGGAACCCGAGGCCCCTGAGGACACTGAGGCCGTTGTCGAGGCTGAATCAGTAGAACCGGAACCAGCCGAAGCACCAAGGCCTGTCGACGAAGAAGCAAGCGATTCCACGGAAGCGACAGTCGACGAATCGGCAAACGAGGTCACCACCGTCATCCCTGTCGTCCCAGCGGAGGACGCACCGCCGACGGAAGTAGTCAACTCGGCTCCGGCGACAGAAGCCATCGACGAGCAGACAGAGCAGTTCGAGCCCCCGGCAGTGGTGGTTCCCCCGAAGCCGCCGCGTCCCGAGTTCGTGCAGCAGTACGACACCCAGCAACTCGAACCCATCCAGCAGCAGTACGAGCCTGTTGTCCGAGAACCAGAGGTAGTTGCACCCCCGGCGCCGCAACAACCGGTGGCGCCCGCTTCGCAGTCTTCCCGCAAGTGGGTCAAACCGGCGATAGCAGTCGGCGCCATCTTTGCCGTCGCAGCGATTGCCTACGGAGTGGACATCTTCACCTCGTCCGGGAAGACACCACGCGGCACTCAGGTCGCCGGGGTGGACATCGGTGATCTCACGCCCGCCGACGCGGAGGCCACGCTGCGCGCCCAACTCGGCCCGAGGCTCGTCGAACCGGTAGCGGTACATGCAGGCGGCGTCGACTCCGAGATCGTTCCCTCGTCTGCGGGTGTGGACGTCGACTGGTCGGCGACGCTGTCGGGCGTGAACGCTCAGCCCATCAACCCGATCACCCGCATCACGTCGTTCTTCGGCTCCCGCGAGGTGCCCGTGGTGTCGGCAATCGACCAGGGTGCGTTGGATGCGTCGATGGCGCAGCTCGCGGCGAACAGCGATCGTGCGCCCGTCGAAGGTGCAGTCGTGTTCGAGAACGGGAAGGCGACTGGTGTTTCGCCCGCTCCCGGTCAGGCGCTCGAAACGCAGCAGGCGGGTTCGACCTTCGCCGCTGAATGGTCCGATGGTGGCGTCGTCGATCTTCCGGTCGACGAGGTTCCGGTGACGGTCACTCAGGCCGGTGTCGATCGTGCGCTGCAGGAGATCGCTATTCCAGCTGTCTCGGGTGACGTCGTGGTCAACGGCCGTGACGGCAAGGTCGCGACACTCGGCGTCGATCAGATCGGCGAGGTTCTGACCTTCACGCCCGACGGCTCGGGTGGGCTGACTCCGCAGTACAACACGGATGCTGCGATCAAGATTCTGACTCCGCAGTTGGCGTCGACGGAAGTACAACCCAAGGACGCGTCGTTCACCTTCGCCGGTGGCAAACCGTCGGTTGTGCCCGGTGTCGTCGGTGATCTGATCAACTGGCCGGACACGGTCAAGGAACTTCCGGTTCTGTTGGGCAGCACGGCTTCTCGGGCAACGCCCGCCGTGTACGGACCGGTCCCGCCGGCGTTGACCACCGAAGCCGCGGAGGCACTCGGCATCAACGAGGTGATCGGCGAATTCACTACCGGTGGTTTCGAATACGCGTCTGGTGTGAACATCGGCCTGGCCGCGTCGGAGATCGACGGGGCCGTGATCAAGCCCGGTGACACGTTCTCGCTCAACGAGTACACGGGCCCGCGCGGTGCGGCGCAGGGATACATCGAGTCGGGGATCATCAACAACGGTCGCCCGGACAAGGCTGTCGGCGGCGGTATCAGCCAGCTCGCGACGACGCTCTACAACGCGACGTATTTCGCAGGTATGGAGGACGTCGCGCACACCGAGCACAGTTACTACATCTCGCGGTACCCCGAGGCTCGTGAGGCGACCATCTTCGATGGTGCGATCGACCTGCAGTTCCGTAATCCGGCGAAGACCGGCGTGATGATCGAGACGATTGCGACGTCGTCGAACATCACAGTTCGGATCTGGGGAACCAAAACCGTCGATGTCACGTCGACGACCGGCCCGCGTACGTCGCCGACGTCGCCGAACACCGTGACGTTGCCGGAGGGGCCTGGTTGTGTGGCTTCGAGCGGTGCACCCGGGTTCACGGTCAGCGACACTCGCGTGATCACCGACCACGCGAGTGGCGCCGAGATTTCCTCGAACACCCGAACCGTCAAGTACGACCCGGTGCCGATCGTGAAGTGCGAGTAGGGGATTACTTGCCGACGAGTGGGCCGAGGGTGCGGCCCGCAAGGTCGACGATGCCTGGCTCTTCGCCGTTGGTGATCAGGTTGATCACGACGCCGTCGATGCCGTGGTCGAGGATGCGCGTCTGAACCTGCTCGGCGACGTCGTCCGGGCTGCCGACGAAATGGCGTTCGGTGGCCTTGGCGACCACGTCTTCCGGCGCCGTGGTGATGTCGAGGCCACGCTCCGCGAGAAACGTTCGCTGATGGGCGCGAGCCTTGTCGCCGTCCTCGTCGATCATCATGAACGTGAGGAAGCTGGTCTCGAGGGTTGCGGGATCGCGACCGGCTTCGTCGCAGCGTGCCGCAAGTGCTTCCATCTTGCGCGGCAGTTCCGACGGGTCGCAGATGATGTTGAGGTGATCCGCAAAGCGAGCGGCGAGGCCGAACGTCTTTTTCTCACCGCCACCGCCCAGCAGGATCGGCAGGTCGTCGCGGACGCGAGGCTCGTTGATGGCGTCCTTGACGTGGTACCACTTGCCGTCGAAGGTGGGGCGATCACCGCGGAGCATCGGCGCGATGATCTGCAGTGCTTCGTCGAGTTTCTGGAAGCGCTCGGTGAACGTTCCGAACTCGTATCCGAACGAATTGTGTTCGAGTTCGAACCAACCGGCGCCGATGCCCAGGATGGCCCGACCGCCGCTCACCACGTCGAGGGTGGTGACGGTCTTGGCGAGCATGGGCGGATTGCGGTAGGTGTTTCCCGTGACCAGTGCAGACAACTGGATGGTCTCGGTGGCCGTCGCCAGCGCGGAGAGCGCCGAGTAGGCCTCGAGCATCGGGGCGTCCGGCGCTCCGATTCCGGGGAGTTGGTAGAAGTGATCCATCACGAATGCAGTGTCGAAGCCTGCGGCTTCGGCTTCGCGGGCCTGCGCTATGACGGTGGGGAAGAGGTCCTTGACCGGACCGCCGTAGCTGAAGTTGGGCATCTGGTATCCGAGGCGAGTGCTCACCGTTTCGACGTTACTCGCGATCGGTTGACCTGGCACGATTTTACCAACTCTATGGATTCCGTTGTGCTGGGCAGACTTCCGGAAGTCAGAGAAGTTCTTCGGCCGCGTCGCGTCGCTTGGCGCGCTGCTGGTGAAGCTTTACGCCTAGTGCGGCTGCCGTGGCGCCGAGGAGTGCGCCGACTCCAGCGCCGGCCCAAGTCGCGATTCCGTCGCCCGGATGAGCTACGAGTTGGGCGACGACGCCGATCAATGCGATCAGATAGACGGACCCAGCCACGAGAGATCGGGGTTGGAGACCCTTCATGCTTGCGTAGACGTCGACGTCATGGGCCTGCGCGTAGCGGAGCACCACCATCGAACAGACAAACCATCCGATGACCAGACCCAATGAAATCCATGCGCCGGTGCGTCCGGCAACCCACGGCAGAATTGCCGCTGCGATCAACGTGATCCAGTAGGCGAATTGGAACCCCACGGCCGAGGCTTCGTTCCAGACGTCGCGCTGACGCTCGTCCTTGTAGAAGTCGTCGTCCAGATCTCCGACGAACCGCATTGCCTTCATCATGGTGCTCATGCCGTCTCCTCTGGAATTTCTGTGGTGAGTTCCGATTCGGGTAAGGGGAAGAGCGCTTCGACGGTGGTCCCCAGCGCCAGGGCCAGGCGAAGTGCCAGGTAGACACTCGGTGCATAGTCACCGCGTTCGACTGAGACGATGCTCTGTCTGCTCACCTGACCTGCCGTGGCCAGTTGCGCCTGGGTGAGGCCGGCGAGGCGTCGGTGCTCCCGCACGTTGTTGTCGCCAGCCTTTCCAGTCATGCAAAAAGTAAAGAATACTTGTCACTAGATGTCAAGTTTGCTTGTCATATGAGAGGCTGAAGAGCATGCGTGAACGATTTCTCGAGATCGCCTTGGCCAATCCGGTGGTCGCAACGATCGTGGATCGTGCGCCGAAGCTGGGATTGCCGGAGTGGTACCTGACGGCGGGTGGGCTCTTCCAAACCGTCTGGAATCACATCGACGGCCGTGACCTCGGCGCCGGAATCAAGGACTACGACCTCTTCTATTTCGACGCCGGCGATCTGAGCTACGACGCGGAGGACTGTGTGATTCGTTCGGCGGCAGAACTGTTCGCCGATGTGGATGCCGATGTCGAAGTACGCAACGAAGCCCGCGTGCACCTGTGGTACGAGCAGCATTTCGGGATTCCCGGCGTTCCGTTCACCAGTTGCTGCGACGCTATCGACCACTTCGCTTCCACAACTTGCTGTTTCGGGATCACCAAGTCTGCGGGCGGCACTGTGGACGTGTATGCCCCGCACGGATACGACGATCTTTTCGACATGATCGTCCGTCCCAACCCGGTGCTGGCACCGAGAGAGGTTTACGAGGCCAAGGCGGCACGGTGGCGCAGGGAATGGCCTGCGCTGACCGTGGAGCCTTGGCCGGAGACCCTGACCTAGACTTCGATCGGCGGATGCAGCCTGTCCATGGTCCATTGCCGATTTCGGCGTGCAGCAAGTGAACTGGCGCCGAGTGAGGCGACGAGAAGGCCGCCGAGGACGGCGATCGAGACCCACAGTCTCGAGTCGATACCGCCGACGGTGAGTTGTCGTAGCCCGTTCACCGCGTAGGTCATCGGGTCGAAGGGGTGGATGATCTGGAACGGTTTCGCGGTGGTTTCGACGGGATAGATGCCGCCGGCCGAAACCAGTTGCAGCATCAGGAACGCCAGGGTGATGACGCGTCCGACGGAGACTCCGAAGATGGCGTTGAATGCCTGGATCAACGCCATGTACGTGGCAGTGATGAGCATCAGGAATCCGACGGTGCCGAGGGCGTGTGTGGGGTGCAGGCCGACGGCGAAGTGCACGACTAGGTACATCACGATCACCTGGCAGATGCCGATGAGCAATGCCGGCCAGTACGAGGCGAGGACCACTCGCAGCGCGCCGAGTCCGTTTGCGATGGGCCGGTTCTGGAGCGGCTTGAGCAGCATCCAGGTGATGATGCCGCCCACGAACAGCGCGAGAGGCAGGAAGAACGGAGCAAAACCGGTTCCGAACGTGCTTGCCCGGTTCTCGTACGTCTCCTGTAGTTCGACCGGGCTGGAGAGGGTTTGAGCGGTTGCGGTTCGCTGCTGATCGCTCCAACTGGGGACCTGACCGGCGCCCTCGGTGAGTTTGGTCGCGAGTTCGGCAGACCCGGCACGGAGTTGCTCGGTGCCGTCTGCGAGTTTGGCTGCACCATCGGAGAGTTGAACGCTTCCGTCGGTGAGTTGAACCAGTCCACTACTGAGGGTTTGAGCGCCGTCGTTGACTTGCTGACCGCCGTCACGCAGCTGTACCAGGCCGTTGCGGAGTTCACCACCGCCGTTGGCCGCGGCGCTGAGCCCGGCTCGGAAGGTGCTCGACGGATCGTCGAGTTGGTAGGCGAGTTGTTGTGCACCGCTCTTGAGTTCGCCCAGTTGGCCCATGGTCGCTTCACCGAAACCCTGAGTGCGCAGCATGTCCTGGGCAGGCGCGAGGGCATTGGCGATCTGTTGGCTGACGGGATCCGGGTTCAGTCGAAGGCTGGCCACTGCCTGCCCGACCAGCTGTGCGACGTCTGCTTGTGTGTTCCCGAGGACACTCAGTTGGTCGACGACCTGGGTGACGCCACCACTGAGTTGGCTTGCGCCGTCGCCAAGTTGGACGGCTCCGAGATCGAGCTGCCCCAGACCGTCGGTCAGTGCGAGGACGCCGTCCGTGGCGGTGTTGATGCCAGTCGAGAGTTGCGCTGTACCGCCGGCAAGAGTGGCTGCACCGTCACGTGCGGTAACCATGTTGTCGGCCAGAGTTTTCGAGCCCGACGCCAATTCGCCGGCTCCGGCGTTGGCAGTGTTCACTCCGGCCGAGAGCTGGAGCGCTCCGTCGGCGGCCTGCTTCAAACCAGCACCTGCATCGGTCAATCCGACCAGAACTGTCTCGACGGACTGCGCGCCGATCTTGTCGCTGACCTGACTGAGGACCTGCTGGGCGGCGTTTTGGCCGATGATGGTGCCGAGGTAGTTGTTGACGTCGTTGAAGGTGAACTGCAACTGAGCTTTGTGGGGGTCCTTGGTCGTCGGGGAGGCGACGGCCTCGCTGAAATTCTCAGGCAATGTGAGAGAGAAGTAGTACGTGCCGTCCGATACTCCCTGAGCGGCTTCCTGCTGCGAGACCAGGTGGAGATCGAGCTCACCGGAATCGAGCAGCGCTTGGCTTACCTCGTCGCCCGCGTTGAGCTCCTGACCCTGCACCATCGCGCCGCGGTCGGTGTTGACCAGCGCGACGGGGACCTTGTTGACCTCACCGAACGGATTCCAGAACGCCCACAGGTACATCGCGCCGTACAGCAGTGGCATCAAGATGATGGTGACGAGTGCGATCCTGGGCATCGCGCCGCGGGAGAACCGCTTGAGTTCGGTTCCGAGAGACATTCCAGCGAGCATCGCGGTTACCTCGCCCCTTCTTGGTCGGGATTGGTGACTTCTTGGAGCAGGGTGACGGCATCGATGGGTGATCCGTCTGGCAGCGGGTTGACGGTCGACGCGATGATGGTCTGGTAGCTCCCCATCTCGACGAGTCGCTCGACGAGGTACGCACGTTCGGAGTCGCGCCGCACTTGTTCGAGATCGTCGACGACAAGCAGGGCCGGCTTTTTCGTGTTCGCGACGGCGATACGCAGCAGGATCGCCTCGAGTTCCCCGAGATCGCTGACGTACCGGCCGAGCGCAGGTAACGGATGATCGCCGAAGACGGGAGCGCACACCGCTTCGAGTTCGCGGTCTCCGGCGCGTCCGATGAGCTTGTACCAGGGCGCATCCCAGCGAATTTGTTCGGTGATCAGATCGCGGACGGTGACGGATTCGGCAAGCTCGTCGATGTCCTCGAACCCGGCGACCCCGGCGATCTCGAAGATCTCGCGGGGACGCGTTCGACCGAAGACGGACAGTGAGCCGGAACTGGCTTTCATTCGTCCGCTGAGTGTCAGAAGTAAGGACGTACGTCCTGAACCGGCCGAGCCTTCGAGGATGGTCACACCGCCCGCACGAATCTCGAGATTGACGGGTCCGAACACCGGCCCCCATGGGCCGTCGAGCGCCAAGTCCGTGGCGGTCAATGCCAGGTCAGGGGCGTAATCGGGTTGTGCGTGCTCTGGTGCGACCACGATGATCACCTGTCTGTTGATCTACTCGGCCTGCGAAAGAACCGAGTGCTGGTTCAGTGGACGTTCGTGCTCACCCAATCACATCGGTAGCGGGCGAGCGGTCCCAGGAATGGGATGTGTCGGACACGTTCGACAACTTGAAGACCGAACGGTATGTATTCTGTTGGAAACGGAACGGGGGAGTCGAGGTGCCGGTTCGTAGACGCGGTATGTGTGCGTTACTGGTCATGGCCACCCTGTCGGTTGTCTCCTGTGCCGGTGAGCGCGAGTCGCCCCCGTTCGTGTCGAGCGAGAGGCTTTTCGAGTTCACCGGTCGCAATGTCGGACCCGTGACCGTTCCGCCCTTGCCTTCCGATCGGCACGAGTCCGAAGCAGCGCCGTACGGAGCCATCACCCTGTCCGGTGGGTGGAGCGGCGCAGCCAATGTCTCGCTGCCCGGATCCGTCACGTGTTTCGAGCACAACTGGGCGGATTCGCTGCCCGCCGGTCACCGCCAGTGGGCCTACGAGGTGCACACCAGTTCCTTTTACGAGTACGACGGCGGCGGCGAGTATCCGGGACGTGATTTCCAGTTGCAGGTCTACGTGAACGAAAAACCGGAACCAGGTCAGCACGGGTCGGCGATCATGAAGTTCTCGGATCAGAGCGGACAGTTCGTGTCCTTCGGGGGCGGTGACGACAAGTCCATCGAAATCGTCAGTTCTCCGGACCGCAGGCGCGTGGCGCTTTCCCTGGTGGGAAGGGCGGCACGGCCCGGCGAACAACCGACGACGTCCGTACTGTCCGCACAGATCAGTTGTCCGACCGTCGAGCGCAGATGACCTCGGATTCCATGGACTGCTGAGCATGAAAATGCCGGCCCCGAAACGTTCTCGGGACCGGCACTTTTCATGAATCAGGAACGAATCAGAATGCTGCTTCGTCGATCTCCATGATGTCGTTCTCGGTGTTCGCGATGATCTCGCGTGAAGCGGTGAGCTCGGGCAGGACGTTCTTGGCGAAGAAGGAAGCGATGGCGACCTTGCCCTCGTAGAAGCCCTTGTCCTTGTCGGAAGCGCCGTTGTCGAGTGCTGCGAGAGCGATCTCGGACTGGCGGAGCAGCTGCCAGCCGATGAGCAGGTCGCCGACGGACATCAGGAAGCGGACGGAGCCGAGGCCGACCTTGTACAGCTCGGTGGGCTGCTCCTGAGCTCCCATGAGGAAGCCGGTGAGCGTGGCGGCCATGGCCTGGACGTCTTCGAGTGCGGTGGCGAGCAGTGCGCGCTCCGCCTTCAGACGACCGTTGCCGGCTTCGCTGTCGATGAAGGTCTTGATCTGTCCGGCAACGTGAGCGAGCGCGACGCCGCGGTCACGAGCGATCTTGCGGAAGAAGAAGTCCTGAGCCTGGATGGCCGTCGTGCCTTCGTACAGCGAGTCGATCTTGGAGTCGCGGATGTACTGCTCGATCGGGTAGTCCTGCAGGAAGCCGGAGCCACCGAGGGTCTGCAGGCTGTCCGTCAGGTACTGGTACGCACGCTCGGAGCCGACGCCCTTGACGATCGGGAGCAGCAGGTCGTTGACGCGGAACGCGGTGTCCTTGTCTGCGCCCGAGACGAGCTGGGCGACAACCTCGTCCTGGTGAGCTGCGGTGTAGAGGTACACCGCGCGCAGGCCTTCGGCGTATGCCTTCTGCATTGCCAGGCTACGACGCACGTCGGGGTGGTGCGTGATGGTCACGCGCGGTGCTGCCTTGTTGGTCATCTGGGTCAGGTCTGCGCCCTGCACGCGCTGCTTGGCGTAATCGAGAGCGTTGAGGTAACCGGTGGAGAGGGTGGCGATTGCCTTGGTGCCGACCATCATTCGAGCGTGCTCGATGACGTCGAACATCTGGGCGATGCCGTTGTGGACCTCGCCGACCAGCCAGCCCTGTGCGGGGATGCCGTGGCCGCCGAAGGTGACCTCACATGTGGCGGAGACCTTCAGGCCCATCTTGTGCTCGACGTTGGTGACGAAGACACCGTTACGCTCGCCGAACTCTTCGGTCTCGAAGTTGAAGTGCGTCTTCGGGACGAAGAACAGGCTCAGGCCCTTGGTGCCCGGTCCGGCACCTTCGGGGCGAGCGAGAACGAGGTGGAAGATGTTCTCGAACAGGTCGTCCGAGTCGGCCGAGGTGATGAAGCGCTTGACGCCCTCGATGTGCCAGGAGCCGTCGTCCTGCTTGATCGCCTTGGTGCGTCCGGCACCGACGTCGGAGCCGGCGTCGGGCTCGGTGAGGACCATCGTGGCGCCCCATCCGCGTTCGACGATGGTGGCTGCCCACTTCTTCTGCTCTTCGGTGCCGTTGTTGAACAGCACGTCCGCGAAGGCGGGTCCGGCCTGGTACATGTGCGCTGCAGGCTGTGCGCCCAGGATCAGCTCACCGATGGCCCACACGACGGAGCGGGGAACCGGCACGCCGCCGACCTCTTCGCTCAATCCCATGCGGTACCACTCGGCATCCCACAGAGCCTTGAACGACTTCTTGAAGGATTCCGGAAGTGCAACGGTGTGCGTCTCGGGATCGAAGACAGGGGGGTTGCGGTCCGCATCGGCGAAAGATTCGCCAAGCGGTCCCTCGGCCAGGCGTGCGACCTCTGCCAGCATGTTGCGGACAGTGTCGGCATCCAGGTCGCCCCAAGCGCCTTCGCTCAGTGGCTTCTCCAGTCCGAGAACCTCGAAGAGGTTGAACTCCAGGTCCCGAACGTTGCTCTTGTAATGGCCCATGTCTTCTGCTTCTCCCAGTGAGGTGGTGCGGTCCAGCACTCCTAGTACCGCCCGAAGTTTATTACTCGTCGGTAACTTAATACATGTTACTAGCCGTTCTTTGCATTGCCAACACCGGATTTGCGTCCGATGACAAGCGCGTCGACCGCGATTCCCGTTTCGGTGTGCCTGTGGGGATTTCCGGCGATCTCGAACTCGAGCTTTCCGCGGAACTCCTGCATCAATTCTTCTGGTGTGTAAAGGATTTCGGGATCTTGTGGCCCGCCGACGCCGTAGTCGATGTTGCTTCGGTCGTGACCCAAAATCATGAGGATTCCGTCAGGTTTCAGAGAATTTATGGCACGGTTCACAACCAGGGTGCGTTGTGGTGCGGGCAGATGAAGGTAAAGAAGCAGGGCCAAGTCGTATCCCTGCTCGTTCCTCGAGGCGTAATCCGCGACGGTGACGTCGCCGCATCGGTAGTCGAGCCGGTCGAGAACCGATCGGGGTGAGCGGGCCGCGATCGTGCGGGCTTTCTCGATCGCGACGGCCGAGTAGTCGATGCCGGTGACCTCCCAACCGCGAGTCGCGAGCCACAACGCGTTACGACCCTCGCCGCACGCCAGGTCCAGTGCCTGGCCGTGGGGGAGGGCCGTCGCGTATTCCACCAGCAATTCGTTGGGAGGAGCGCCCCAGACGAGCTCGGTTTCTTCGTACTTCTTGTCCCAGGCCGCCGCATCCATAGATGACGACGGTAGTGCCACTCAGTGGTTACGCACTCCGTCCATCGGGTTCTTGCGTAGAGCGGTGCGCGTCGGGATCGCGATGGAGACAAATCCCAGAACAGCGGTCACCGCGACGATGGAACCGTAAATCGCCGGTGAAATCGCCGGGATCGGCTGCCCGGACACCGCTACGGCAATGCCCATCAGAGGCGGCAGGGCGATCAGTGATCCGACCACGACGGCGATTCCCACCACCATCAACGACTCGATGCGCATCATTGCTCGGACCTGCCTCGTCCGCGAGCCCACCAGTTGAAGGAGCGCGAACTCGCGGGAACGCTCGGCAGTGGCGGCGACCAGGGTGTTCACGACTGCGACTGCGAGATAGCCGAGCAGGACGAGGACGGCGAGGATGCTGACCCACGACTGCATACGACGCTGATCTTCGCCCGCGGCCCCGAACTGGTCCTGGTTCATCGCGGCGATCGAGGGGAACGAGCGCAACGACTGCTGGACTTCGGCCGACCGTCCGGGTTCGGCAGCAACCAGAACGGTGTCGATCAGAGCGTCGGTGGAGTGCTGACGCAAAGTCTCGATCGGCATGGTCACGTCCCCGAATCCGAGGCCGCGACCATATTTTGCGACGACCATGGGATGTACCAGTGTTCCGTCACCCAGATAGAGGTCGACGCGCTGGCCTACCTTGGCTCCGAGGGTGAAGGCGCCGTCTTCGCTCACGGCAACGGTATCGCCGGTCAGAGCGCTGAGGTCGCCCTCGGTCACCGCGAGATCGAGGGTCGCGTCGGCGCTGGCGGCGTCGATGCCCTGGGCCGCGATCGCGCTGTCGGCTGAGCCGCCTTCCTCTCCGCTGGGTACCGGGAGGACTTGACTGCGGACCACCGGGTTTGCCGCACTCACTCCGGGCACCGATGCGATCGACTCGAGGAGCGAGGGAGCGATACCGGCTGGTGCGCCGACGATCAGGTCGGCGGTGACGCCCTTGATCGACTGGTTGGTCGCCTCGGCGGCGACGGTGCTCTGGCTGAAGAACTGCACCGAGCCGAGCGCGATTGCGAGAGCCAACGGAACAACCGCCGACGAGAGCCGTCTCGAATTGGATTCGGCGTTGGCGGCAGCGAGAACTTTGGACGCCGACCCACTGCGGCGCAGCGGACCACCGATCACCTTGATGATGCCGCGCACCAGCAAGGGGCCGAGCAGCGCGACCGAGAAGATCAACAACAGTGCGCTCGAACCGGCTCCAGCGGCCGCCACGCTGCCGGGCAGGAAAGCAGGGAGGACGCAGGCGCTGAGGCCGGCGGCGCCGAAGATCAGCCCGGTGACGATACGTCCGCGGCTCAGTTTCGCCGGGCCGCTTTCGGATTCGCGAAGCGCTTCGACGGGGTCGAGCTTCGCCGGTCGTCGTGCCGCGATCGCCGCTGCCGCGCGGGCAGTGAGTACGCAGATCAGGAAAGCTGCGATCGCCGGAAGCGGGCTGTAGGCCAGCGCGAAATCGGTGGGCATGACACCGGCGTCGGCGAACTGTGCGCCCAGCACTCGGGCGAGCAGGTATCCGGGCACCGCGCCGAGAGCTGCCGCCGCAGCAGCAACGAGCAGCACTTCACGTCCGATCATGACGTGCACTTGCCGCGTGGTGGCTCCGATTGCCCGCAGCAGAGCGAACTCTCGGCGTCTGGCGTTGATCGAGAGCGACAGCGTGCTGGAAACGACGAACATACTGACCATCAACGCGAGACCGGCAAACGACGCGCAGAGCACGATCAACTGCGTCCGCGCAGCACCGGCGTCGAGGAATTCGATGCCTCCGCGTGCAGTGCCGGTCGAGACCTCCGCACCGGTTCCGGCGAGTGCATCGCGGGCGAGAGCGGCAGCATCCACGCCTTCGGGAGCGATCAATCCGACTGCGGTGACAGCGTGCTGGTGCGGCCACAACCGTTCGGCCTCTGCGTCGTCGAGGAAGACGAGTGCCGGACGGTCGGGTGACGGCACCGAAGCCGAATCAGCTGTGCCGACGACGGTGTACTCGTCCGTTACCGCGCCGTGAGCCAGCGTGATTCGCTCGCCGAGCGCGGCGCCCGTGGTCGAGACCACCTCGTCGCGGCTCTGCGGAGCGCGCCCCTCGGTGAGCGAGTACGGCGCCAATTGTGCTGTGTTCCAAGGATGTCCATCGAGTACGACGCCCTCGGCCGTGCTGACCGGGACGGAGATGTCGGGAACCACCGTGACATCGAGTGCGTCGAGCTTGCGGACCGTATCGCCGGCGAGGAGAACTCGCTCGGCAAAGGGCTGATCGGCGTCTTCCTTGACCTCGAGCGCCTGTGGTGCACTCACGACGGCGTCGGCACCGGCGTAGAGATGTGGTGAGACACCGCCTCGCACTCCCGATTCCAGCAGCACACCCAGACCGCAGGTGAGGAGCGCTGCGCAGAATACGGAGACGAACACGGCGACGAAACCGGAGCGATGCGCTTTCAGGTGCGCAAAGGTGTGCGCTTTCATCATCACCAGTCCCCGAGGTGTGTCATGCGCTCGGCGATCTGCTGCGGGGTCGGGCGGTCGATGTGCCCGACAAGTTTCCCGTCGGCGAGGAACAGCACACGATCGGCGTACGACGCGGCCACCGGGTCGTGCGTGACCATGACGATGGTCTGGTCGAACTCGGCGGCTGTCCGGCGCAACAACTCCAGAACCTGCTTGGCGCTACGGGAGTCGAGGGCGCCGGTCGGTTCGTCGGCAAAGAGTGCGTCGGGGTGGGTGACGAGGGCGCGTGCGATGGCGACGCGTTGCTGCTGACCGCCGGACAACTCGGAGGGTTTGCGCTTTCGGTGTGATCCGAGTCCGACGGATTCGAGGACGAAGGTCAGGTACTGCTTGTCGGCTCGTCGCCCGGCGAGGAGTAGGGGGAGCGTGACGTTCTGCTCGACGTCGAGAGCGCCGAGCAGGTTGTAGGCCTGGAAGACGAAACCGATGTGATCGCGACGGAAGATGCTGCGGGCCTTCGGCTTCAGCTGTGAAATTTCGGTATCGCCCAGCCACACCGATCCGCTGCTCGGTCGGTCGAGGCCCGCGGCGCAGTGCAGGAAAGTGCTCTTACCTGATCCGGACGGGCCCATCACGGCGGTGAAGGTGCTGCGCGGCAGAGTGAGGCTGATGTTGTCGAGGGCGGTCACGGCGCCGCGGCCGTTGCCGTAGACCTTGCTGACCCCTTCGAGTCGCACGGCAGATGTTCGAGCTCCCGTGGCACCATGAGCCGGCGGGGCGAGGACCGAGTGTCGATTCTTCATGGGAAGAACGCTATGGAGATTCGCCATTCGTCGACATCCAGCAGAGTCCCGAATCAATGGTGTAGCCAGCTGTAGTGGATCGTGCGGTGTGGTGCGGCATGCTGGGGCAGTGAAGAAGAGAACCAGGGCTGCGGTGTACGTGCTCGTCGAGGGTGCGGCAGCTGTTGTTTCCCTGTTCTTGCTGATGGTCGGTCTCATTCTGTTGTCGCTCTCGATTCTGATCGTCGGCTGGTTGCTGTTGCCGTCGTACGTGCGAGTGCTCCGGTGGTGGGCCGGCCTGGCTCGCAAACGCACCGCTGCGTACACCGGACGCCCTGTTCTGCAGCGATACCCACCGATGCCCAGCAATCCGACATTCGGGGACTGGAGCCGGTTCCTCACCGATCAGTCGACGAGGCGCGACGCGGCCTGGTTGTCGATTCATGGTCTGGGTGCTTTCGTCGCGGCGATGCTGACCATTGCTCTGCCACTCGGTGCGCTCAATGCGATTGCCGTCCCGCTGTACTGGCAGCAGATGCCCGCGGGCGAACCCGTCAACAACCCGTACCCCGTGACGTCGTGGCTGGGCGCTGCCGGAATGCCGTTGATCGGCATCCTGTACTTCCTGATCGCGTGGTGGTTGATCCCCGCGATGGCGAAATGGATCAGCTGGTCGACCACGACTTTGCTTGCGCCGGATACGCGTTCGGACCTCTCGAAGCGCGTCACCGCCCTGACGGCCAGCCGCGCTGCGGCGCTCGACGCGCATTCGGCCGAACTCAAGCGCATCGAGCGGGATCTGCACGACGGAGCGCAGAACCGTCTGGTCGCGGTGGTGATGATGTTGGGGATGGCCGAGCGGTCGTTGCAGAACAATCCGGACCAGGCTCTGCCACAACTGCATCGGGCCCAAGATGCGGCCACCGAGGCGTTGAGCGAACTCCGGACGTTGGTGCACGACATCTACCCGCCGATCCTCGACGAGTTGGGTCTGGAGGGCGCGATCTCGGCGCTCGCCGGGCGCTCCGCCGTGCCCTGCGTACTCGAGATCGACGAACTCCGCCGTGCCCCGGCTGCCGTCGAGGCTGCTGCGTACTTCGTCGTCGCCGAGGCCTTGACCAACGTCGCAAAACACAGCGGAGCGCGCAGGGTCACCGTCACGGCACGGACGGAGACGTCGGACGACCCGTCGGGTGAGACGATGCTCATCGACGTGATCGACGACGGTCACGGCGGCGCGAACGAACGCCCGGGCGGCGGCGTGGCGGGTATTCGACGCCGGGTCGAGGCTTTCGAAGGAACCGCAGTATTGGAGAGCCCGGAGGGTGGACCGACAACGATGAGGGTGGAACTACCGTGCGGATTCTGATTGCCGAGGACGACGCTCTCCTGCGAGAGGGGCTGGCCCTGCTGCTCCGTGGAGAGGGCTTCGAGGTGTCTGCTGTCTCCGACGCCGCGCAGTTCCTCACGGTGTTCGAGGAGACAACCCCCGACGCCGCGGTGCTCGACGTCCGGATGCCTCCTACTTTCACCAACGAGGGACTTCGAGCGGCGATCGAGGTGCGCAAGCTTCGCCCGGGCTTTCCCGTCCTGGTCCTTTCCGCTTACGTCGAGGATCGCTACGCCGGTGAATTGTTGGCAGGAGGCGCCGGCGGGGTCGGGTACCTGCTCAAGGAACGAGTCGGGAAGGTAGCCGAGTTCGTCGACGCATTGAACCGGGTCGTCGACGGTGGAACGGTGATGGATCCCGAGGTCGTATCCCAACTGATGAGCCGTCGACGCGCCGACGATCCGATCAGATCGCTGACGCCACGCGAGTCCGAGGTTCTCGGACTGATGGCGGAGGGGCTGGGAAATCAGGAAATCGCCAGGAAACTGGTCGTCAGCGACACTGCTGTGAGCAAGCACATAGGAAATATCTTCGCAAAACTCGGCCTGTCGGCTTCCGAAAGCGGGCATCGTCGTGTTTTGGCAGTTCTAGCTCATTTACGCGCCTGATCGTGGATCTGGACTACATACCTGACCGAAGCGTAATGTGAGCCAGCCTCATGTTGTTGCCGTGATCGAACGGTGACCTGAGAGGCAGGGGCTTATGTCCTGTACGTAACGTGTGATGTCGAATGCGCGTCATCACCAGAAACCAACGAGGAGATCGATCAATGGGTAAGCCGATTGCCAGTGTGGCCGGAGGTCGGCAGTCCGTCCTTCTCGGGCTCGGCGTTCACCGCCCGGAGCGAGTCGTGACCAACGACGAGATCTGCGAGCTGATCGATTCCACCGACGAGTGGATCCAGACGCGATCGGGTATCAAGTCGCGCCGGTTCTCCGGCGAAGGTGAAGGCATCCTCGCGATGTCGATCAGCGCGGCGCGTAAAGCACTGGACGTCAGCGGCATTGCCCCTGAGCAGATCGGCGCCGTGATCATCGCGACGTCGACGTGGGACCTGCAGACTCCTCAGGCTGCGTCCATCGTCGCCCACGAGCTCGGCATCAAGGGTCCGGCTGCATTCGACGTCGCGGCAGGCTGCGCCGGTTTCTGTACCGCCCTTGCGGTGGCCAGCGACCTGGTTCGCGGCGGCACGGTTGATCACGTACTCGTCGTCGGCGTCGAGTTGATGAGCGAGGCCACCGAGCCCACCGATCGCAGCGTTCGCTTCATCTTCGGTGACGGCGCAGGCGCAGTTGTCGTCGGCCCGAGCGATACCGTCGGAATCGGCCCGGTCGAGTGGGGTTCGGACGGCAGCCAGTCCGACGCCATCGTTCAGGAGCCGAGCTGGCTCGACTACACCAAGAACCCGACCGGACCTCGTCCGTGGATCAAGATGGCCGGTACCGCGGTGTTCCGCTGGGCTGCCTTCGAGATGGGCAAGGTCGCCACTCGCACCCTGGAGAAGTCGGGGCTGGGTATCGAGGACATCGACGCTTTTGTGCCGCACCAGGCAAACCAGCGCATCAACGAGGTCATCGCTCGCAGCATGAAGCTGCCCGAGGGCTTCCCCGTCTCCAACGACATCGCCGAGACGGGCAACACGTCCGCGGCCTCGATCCCGCTCGCCATGGAGCAGATGCTGCGCGACGGCCAGTGCAAGCCGGGCGACAAGGCATTGCTTCTCGCCTTCGGTGCGGGTCTGTCCTTCGCCGGTCAGGTTGTCGTCATGCCGCCGTTGGCTGGAGCGGAATCCGCCTGATTGTTCCTTACGGAAGGGCGCCTCGAACCCACGGTTCGGGGCGCCCTTCCGTTTCCGTCCGGATCGTCGAACGTCTGCGATGTGGCACTCTGGCGAGATGGTCGAGAACGTGGGGGAGTCCGAACGGGAGTCCGAACGTAATGGTGTGACGGGCGGCAGCTTGGCGAAGATGGGCGGGCAAGTGGCGCTCGCCAGCACGGTCAGTCGGATCACCGGCTTCGTCCGCACCCTTGCCCTTGCCGCGGTCCTGGGCATCGCCCTGGTCAGTGATGCGTACAACGCGGCCAACAGCTTCCCGAACATGGTCTATCAGCTCCTCCTCGGCGGGATTCTCGCCAGCGTCCTGCTTCCGTATCTGACGCGGCAACGGAGCCGTGGGCGGACGCTCGAACGAGAGCAGACGCAGCGCGTTCTCACCGTCGGAGCGCTGGCTCTTGCGCTCGTGACGGTAGTGGCCGTGGTGTGCGCGCCGCCTCTGGTCTCGGCCGTGATCGATGATCCGGCTCAACGAGAGCTGACGACGCTCTTCGCGTACTTGCTCCTTCCGGAGATCTTCTTCTACGGCGTCACGGCGATGATGACGGCTGTGCTCAGCGTTCGATCGGTATTCGGCGCGCCGGCCTGGGCACCGGTGATCAACAACGTCGTCCTTCTGGTGACGGTCGCGGTCTTCCTGTGTATCCCGGGACCGGTGGCTCTGACTCCCGAGTCGATGACCACCGCGCAGGTTCTGGTGATCGGTATCGGCACTCTGCTCGGGATCGTGGCGCAAACCGCCGTCGTTGCTCGAGCGCTGCACCGCAACGGGTTTCGGTGGCGCCTTCGCGTGCGCGTCGTACCGCACACCTGGCGACCGGTGCGCGTCGGGGCGCCGTTGCTCGGCTGGGTACTTGTGTACGTCGTTGCCGGCCAGATCGGTGTGTGGGTGACGATGAAGGTCACTCTCTCCCGTCACGTCTACTCGATGTACACGCACGCGGATCTGCTGTTTCAAGTGGCGTACGGCATTCTCGGTGTGTCGTTGTTGACGGTGCTGATGCCGCGGATCGCCAGGTCGGTTGCTGCGGGTGACGACGTCGGCGTCGTATCCGATCTCGGCCGGGGAGCCCGGTATTCTGTGGTGGCGCTGATCCCGGTGACTGTGGCGCTCATGGTGTTCGGTCCCTCGTTGACCACCTTGATCTTCTTCGGCCGGGTCGACGGCAGCAGTGCCCGTTTGATCGGGACGGCCGTTGCGGTCAGTGCATTCGGGCTGGTGCCCTTTGCGATGGTCATGCTTCAGCTGCGAGTGTTCTACGCCGACAACAACACCCGAACTCCCGCGGTGATCGCCCTGGTGATGGTGGTCGCCAAGACTGCGCTCGTCCTTCTTGCGTCACTGTCGGCGAGTGACGAAAGGCTGGTCCTGGCCGTCTGTGCCGCCGGCTCGTTCTCCTACGTGTGTGGAGCGGTACTCGGCCACATCCTTCTTCGAAAGCGATACGGGCTGTTGGGATTCCGTCGCGTGCAGGCCACCGTCGGAAGGATTTCGGCGGCGGCAATTCTGGCAGGTGGTTGTGCGCTCGCTTTGGTGGTGGCGGTTCAGAACCGAGTTCCCGAGCCCAGGCTTGCTGCTGTTATTTCATTGTCGGCGGGTGCGGCCGTCGGTGCCGTCGTCCTGTTGGGTGCATGCAAGGTCGTCGGTGTTCCCGAGATTCGCCGGGCGCGAACCCTACTGCTGTCCTGAGGACAAGAGCGGTACCAGCAGTTCGTCCGGAGTGAGGGCGCCGTGCTGTCCACGGAGGCCGGACAGTCCCGATTCGACAGATCGACGTACGACGGCCACGTCCCCGGACGCAATGGCGATGACGTCACCGATCCGGCCGTGATACTCGGAATGCACTGCAGGCCCGAACAATCCTGCGACTATGCCCTCGGACCTCGTCCCGATCCACATGCGGTCACCCAGTTCGGCGCGCCAGCGGTCCGCAACATCTTGTGCAGCGCCTTCTCGGGTGTGGATGTGACGACATCTAGGTTCACCGGCAAGAGCGAGTACATCTTTGGACAGAATCGGAGTGTTGTCGAAGTCGATCTTGTTCTCGTCCGACACGTCGACCATTCCGTGGTCTGCCGTCACCAGCAATCTCACGTCCGGACCGAGAGCCGCGGCGAGTTGCTCGACCAGTCGATCGACCAGCATCAGTTGGAAGATCCACGGCTCGGACTCGGGTCCGTAGACGTGGCCGAGTGCATCGATCTCGCTGATGTAGCAGTATGTGAACGTGCGGTCGGCAGATTTCGACGCCGCCACGGTGCGAGCGAGGAGGTCTCCGTATGCCTGGATTCCGGCGAACTGGGCACCGCGCATCCCGGCACGGGTGAGGCCGCTGCCGTCGAACTTCGACGGTACGACGGTTGTAACGGTGATGCCGGCTGCGGCGGCGCGATCGAACGTCGTGGCCTGCGGCTGCAGGGTTTCCGGGACGATGGAGTCGGTCTGAGATTCCTTCTTGCCCGCGCTGTGCCAACCCAGCCAGTTGAACACCGAATCGGCTTCTTCGACGTAGGACTGGTAGCCGGTGATGCCGTGCGCTCCCGAAGGCAGACCGGTCCCCAGTGAGACGATGCTGGTGGCCGTCGTCGTGGGGAAGCCTGCCCGTATGGGCGTTCCGACGAGTGAATTCAGGAACGGTGCGTGTTCGGCGTTGCGGGCGAGCAAGTTCGCGCCCATCCCGTCTACCAGCAGAATTACGGTCTTCTTGCTGGGCTGTAGATCGAGACGGTTCGCTTCGCCGCTCACTCCGAGAGAAGCGAGTACCGACGGCGCAAGCGTCGACAGAGTCGGCTGCGAGTACACATCGAGGAGAGGGGCGGGGGCGGGCATCCCATGAGATTAGGCGTTGGACGCAGAAAACTGCATACCTTCTGGGCGAGTGTTCAAATCTGTGCGGTCAAATCCGGACTTTCCAGATGATCAGCGCGCAGAGACCGCGGACCGGTGCGGCCTCCGCGCGGAGATTCATTCCATGATCGTGGAGATCTGGAACTTGGCACCTAGTGGATCGGCCACCGACGCGAGACGACCGAAGGGCGTGTCCTCGGGATCGCGCAAGACGCTGCCGCCGAATTCGACGACCTTGGCGACGGCCGCATCGGTGTCGTCCGCCCCGAAGTACACCTGCCAGAACGACGGCGCCTCTGCCGGGAGGAACGAGCTGGCATCCATCAAACCGGCGACGACGGTGTCACCCTGCTTGGCCTGTGAGTACCGGAACTCGTCGCTGTCACCGATCGACTCGTAAGTCCAGCCGAACACGTCGGTGTAGAACGGCAGGACCGCGGCGTAGTTCTTGGACAAGGTCTCGTGCCAGACCGGCGCTCCGGCCTCGCCGACCAAACCGAAGCCGTGATGCTGATCTGCCTGCCAGATGCCGACGACGGCACCGGCCGGATCGCCCACGATCGCCATGCTGCCCTGAGGACCGACCTGCATCGACGGCATCATGATCGTTCCGCCCGCGGCTTGGGCCTTGGACGCCGACGCTGCCGCATCAGACGAGGAGATGTATGTGGTCCACACGTTGCCGTAGGGGTTTCCCTCCTGCTGGGGTCCGAGCCCGGCGATGGGCTGCCCGTCTTTGCTGAAGATCGCGTAGCCGCCGTACTGCGGGTCGTCGTTTGTGTCAGCCTGCCAGCCGAACACGTTGGTGTAGAAGGATTTGGCAACCTCGGTGTCGGAGCTGGTGAGGTCGATCCAACAGGGTGTTCCGTCGAGCGCTGTGCGTGCGGGCATCTGAAAACTCTCCTTAACCGAAACGGATACACAAGCAGGGGACGCGGAAATGCTTGGCCGAGGAAGGCCTGAATCTCACGCTACGCGCGTACCCCGACACATTCCCAGGGTTCGAGAGCTTTGGGGTATGTGACCGTTTCGCGTTCCCCGGTGGGCCGGACCTGCCAACGCAGACGACCGCCGAATCGTTCTTGATACTCCGAAGTTTATGGGGCACTTGCTCGATCGGCGAGGCCGTTCCGCGGGTGTAGTGCCGGTACGTGTCAGCTCCTGATCAGCCCCGTGCGATCGAGCCACGCGAGCGCATGACGGGTGAACTCGTCCGGAATCTCCAATTGTGGGGTGTGGCCGGTGTCGCCGAGAATGATGGTGGTCCAGTGTGGATGTGCAGCAGCGGCTGCCCGTGCGGCCTCGACCGGGACAAGCCGATCGCGATCGCCGTGCATCAGGAGCGTCGGAGTCGTGATCTCTCGCAATGTCTTTCGATAGGAGGCAGGACGGGCGAGGGTCATCAGCAGTGACCGTGCTGCCTGAAGGAATTCGGCATCCTGGGTAGGTTCGTTGCGGCGAATCGCCGTCAAGGCAGCGCCCGCGTCGAGGACCGCGGGGTCGGCTCGCGTCGGATCGGCAAAACACAATCTGGTCATCTGAGCGGCCAACTGCCGGTCTGACATCTTTCGGCGTCCGAAGCCGAGAACCTGCTCACCGACGTACGGCATCGAGTAGAGCGCGAACTGGGCGGCGACGGTCAGATCGGGAAGTTGGACGGGCAGGGGGAGCGCCGGATCCACCAGGACCAGGCCGGCGACTGATTCGGGACTGGCATGGGTCGACATTGCCGAGACCATTCCGCCCATGGAATTGCCGAACAGGACGGCGGGCTCACCCACCACTGTGTCGAGAAAGCGATTCAGAAGTGCTGTGTTGGCATCGACGCCGGTGTGTCGCCCACGGGCAGAGGTGAGTCCGAATCCGGCGAGGTCAAGGGCGTACACGCGCGTGCGCGCCGCCAGCGCCGGTGCGACCCGCACCCAGTTCAGGTGCGAGCCGCCCAGACCGTGAACGAGCACGATGGGCGGCGCTCCGCTGGGACCGCCGAAGTCGATCCAGTGAACGTCACCGCCGAGATCGGTGATGTTGCTTGTCCCGCCCCACGGGTGTGTGAGGGTGCTTCCGTCGACGAGTTGGGCCGAAACAGCGGATTCCATACATGCCAGGATGCACCGAGGTGTCGTCGTAGTCACGCACTCGTTCCGGTTCGGGATCCGAATATGTGTCATCGATCACGGCTTCTCAAGAAGCTCAGGAAACGGGCAAAACGGAATTTGACTGGTGTTCAGCACTTTTCGAGGCTGTCGCCGCTTTCCGACGGCCGTGGCGCGCGTCCGGCGGAGGTCGGTTCGGGCATACTGAAAACCATGTGGTGGATGGTCGGGCTCATTGTTCTGGCCGCCTTGGTTTTGGCATCCGTTCTGGTCGGTTTCGTTTTCCGCCGCCCGATCGCCGAAGCCAAGTCGGCGGTGCTTGCCTTCGACGACGCCAGCTCTCAGCCCCAGCGCGACTGACCACCGTCGAGCGGAATTGTTGCTCCAGTCAGATACGCGGCATCCGGGCCGACCAGGAAAGCCACCGCGGTTCCGATGTCCGTTTCGCAGTCGCCGATCCTCCGTAGCGGAATCCCGGCAACAAAGGCGGCAGCCTCCTCCGGGCGTGCATCTGCCCACCGCTGCAGCCCCGGCGACGACGCGTGGGGAGCAACCGCGTTGACCCGGATCCCGTCGACGCCCCATTCGCATGCTGCCGCGCGACTGAGGGCTCGGACGGATTCCTTCACGGCCGCGTAGCCGCCGTAGCCGGCAGCGTCCCAGCGGACGGCCACGGAGCTGACCATGTTGATGATTGCCCCGCCGCCGCGCTCCTTCATGAACGGGTAACAGGCTTGCATGGTTCGCAGAGTCGCGACGGGGCCGGACGTCAATCCGTCGGCAAGGCGCTCCGGAGTGAGGTCGAGGACGTTGCCGAGCGGGTTGAGGCTGGCGTTGTTGATCAGAATGTCGACGCCGCCGAACAGTTCCACCGTTCGCGCCACGGCTCCGGTGATGGAATCCGCGTCGGCGATATCCATGAGCACCGGTTCGGCACGGCCTCCGCGTTCGGCGATCTCGTTACATGTGACGACGAGTTTCGACTCAGTGCGGCCCGCGACCGCGACGGAAGCGCCCTCCTTGGCGAGCGCAAACGCAACTCCCTGGCCGACGCCTTGCCCTGCGCCAGTGATCAGGGCCACTTTTCCATCCAACTTGCCCACTGCTGTTCTCCTGCTCGTCATTCAACGGTTCCCGAAGCGTTGTCCGAATCGCGCATTGTTACTCGTGGGTTCCCGCTGGATGAGATGTGAGTTACGTCCCACTCGGCGGTGCCGCTTCAAATTTCGGCCGTCTTACGTATATTGTGAGCGCCGTTACACACCGGACGCGCGGAACGCGTACACACATTCCATGATGAGGAGTTAGACATGGGTTCTTCGGACGCAGACCTGGCATTGATCAAGCAGATTCAGCCGGTTATCACGGGTGTTGCTGGCCTGATCTCGGGCATCGGCGCAATCGTCGGACTGGGCGTTGCCCTGCAGTCCTTCAGCTGATTTTTCGCTGAGCTGATCCTCCGGCCCGTGGCCTGAAGGCATTGCCTTCGTGGACGCGGGCCGGAGGTTTGTCTGCACCTGAATATCTGTGTCTTGCAGGCACATTCAATTCTGTGATACGTCCATTGCTGCCGGAACATCCACACCTTCTTCGTAGACCTGGGGTCCGAAGTTCGGCAACGGAGTGTAGTCGAGCATCGCTTCCGAACCGCGGTAGTGGCGGAAGTAGTAGAGCGATCTGTCCGGCCGCACCAGGCTGTCCGGTTCGCTTGTCTTCCATCCCCAGTGGACGTCTGCTCGCAGAATCTCCGACAGCTCCAGTATGTTCTTGCAACCATGGCTCTGTAGCCCAAGGCATTTCAATTCCTCGACGTCTCGCAATTGCCCGTCGCGCGTCCACCTGGATTCGTAGACCAGAGCATCGAGAACGACGCGGTGCGAACCCGCTTGAGTAACGCCGGCAAGTAGAACCTCCCAGTCCAATCCTGGTGCGTGTTGGAGGTATTCGTCGGCGTCGATGAATGCTGCCCATGCGACGGTGTCGCGGTACCGGCTCACGTAATCGACGTACGCCTCTACCTGTCCGTGCACGATCCGACCGTCCGCGTCGCGCGGTTGCCAGTCGACGATCGTCACCGGAAGGTCGTGCAGTTCTTTGCGGAATGCGACCTGAACTTCACTGTCCGACATCGATCGGGTGAAGGCGCCGTAAGAGTTGCCTCTCTTGTCCTCGCTGCGGCCGTGCCAACGGTTGAGGCTGAATGCGCTTGTCTTGCGGGTGGACCCGACGGAACCGGTGTTGTCGTAGAGAACAACCTCCCAGCCTTGCTCGATGTGGTGCAGGCACCAGTCTCTGATGAAGGGGAGATGTTCGCGGGGGAGCAGGACCGCAACCACGGCGCGGCGCCCGGCGTCAGCGCTGTTCGGATGATTCTTCGGATCCGTGATCACCCGACACACGATAGTGCTCTGCGTGGATGCGAGTTACTCAATGCTGCTCGTGGGAACGGTTGATCGTAGAACGTTGACACATTCGGCAATTTGTCTCATAGTCGAGTCATGACAACCTCTGTGTCACATTCGCCACGGTTTGTACCTTCCACCGGGGAGTCCTGGCGTTCGCCCTGGGCCATGTACGACGCATTGCGCGAGAACGACCCGGTGCACAACGTTGTGCCGGAAGCTGCGCCGCAGGACGACTACTGGGTGCTCACCCGTCACGAAGACGTCTACAACGCCGCTCGCGACTACGAGACGTATTCGTCGGCAAAGGGATTGACCACTGTCTACGGTGAACTCGAACAGATCGGGATGCAGGACAATCCGCCGTTCGTGATGCAGGATCCGCCATTGCAGTCGGAGTTCCGGCGCATGGTGTCGAAGGGTTTCACTCCGCGTCAGGTATCGGCGGTCGAGCCGATGGTTCGCGCATTTGTCGTCGAACGTATCGAGGCGCTGAAAGCGCGTGGCAGCGGCGATATCGTCGTCGAGCTCTTCAAACCGTTGCCGTCGATGGTTGTCGCACACTATCTGGGTGTGCCGGAATCGGACCGTGACCGGTTCGACGGCTGGACCGAAGCCATTGTCGCTGCCAATTCGGCAGGTGGTGTGGCCGCGGCAGCGACGACGGCGCAGGCCGCCACCGGTGAGTTGATGATGTACTTCGCTTCGCTGATCGAACGCCGCAAGGTCGAACCGGGTGACGACACGATTTCGCACCTACTCGCCGCTGGACTCGGTGAAGACGGCGACATGTCCGGCCTGCTGTCGATTCTGGGCTTCGCCTTCACCATGGTGGCCGGTGGAAACGACACCACGACAGGAATGCTGGGTGGTTCGGCGGCGATGCTGACCGAACGCCTCGACCAGCGTCAGATCCTGCTGGACGATCCCGCATTGATCACCGACGCGGTCGACGAGTTGCTTCGACTCACCTCACCGGTCCAAGGACTGGCACGCACCACGACGCGAGATGTGGCCTTGGGTGGCAAAGTGATTCCGGCAGGACGTAAGGTTCTGCTGATGTACGGTGCGGCCAATCGTGATCCCGAGAAGTACGGACCCGACGCGGCGGAGTTGGACGTCTTGCGTCGACCGCAGAAGATCCTCACCTTCAGCCATGGCGCCCACCATTGTCTGGGCGCATCGGCAGCTCGAATGCAGGCGCGAGTTGCTTTGGAAGAGTTGCTTTCCCGGATTCCCGACTTCCATGTCGACATCGACGCGATGCAATACGCGCCGGGCAACTACGTGCGCCGTCCGCTCTCGGCTCCGATGTCGGTGACTCGGCCATGAGCAACGACTGGCTCGGCGAGGGGCGCGCCTTGGCGGCAGCCGAGAAGATCCTCGACAGTGCGGCACAATTGTTCGTCGAGAAAGGCGTCAACGCGGTCGGTATGGCGGAGATAGCCTCTGCTGCAGGATGTTCCCGAGCCACCTTGTATCGGTACTTCGAGAATCGGCAGGCTCTTCACATTGCGTTCGTTCACCGCGAAGCTCGCAGGCTGGGAACTGCGATCGCGGAATCGGTAGCGACCATCGACGATCCGAGTGAGCGTCTGGAGACGGCCATACTCACTGCAGTGTCCGCGGTGCGTAGCACTCCGACGTTGGCTGCATGGTTCACCCCGGGTGATGCGAGTCTTGCCGGTGAACTTGCCAATTCATCCGACGTCATCAACGGACTTGGTGTCGCGATGCTCGGTGAACTCGGAGCAGGCACAGCGTCGCGGGCGCGCTGGATCGTGCGAGTGATTCTCTCGCTGCTCATGGTGCCGGGGGCGGACGAGAACGACGAGCGGACGTTGGTGCGTGAGTTCGTCGTTGCGCTGTTGATTGCTGGACGGGCCACCTGATCATCCCTTCCGGGTGATGCGCGAGGGCTGCGTGGGAATCGAGGATGAACCGATATCCCGACACAGGTCACCGCGAGTTCCCGAGGAGCGTAAGAGAAGATGACTACACCGTCCGAACTCGACCCCAAGCCCGCCACCGAAGCGACTCGCCTGGCAAATGCCCAGGTTCTCCGTGACCTTCCTTTCGACGACACCTTCGACTTCGAACTGATTTCTCGAGGTCTCGTGGCACCGCTCATCGATGGCGGACTGGTCAAAGGTGACAAAGGGCAGTTCATCTTCTCGTACGACGCCTACGGGTTCGCCGACGGCGATGCACCGGATACCGTCAACCCGAGTCTGTGGCGCCAAGCCACTTTGATGGGAAAGGGCGGTGGACTGTTCAAGCTGGCTGATCGTCTGTACCAGGTGATCGGCCAGGACTTGTCCAACACGACGATCATCGAGGGCGACACCGGGTTGATCATCGGTGACACTCTGATGTCCGCGGAAACAGCCGCTCTCGCGCTGGAGTTGTACTACCAGCACCGCCCGAAGGTTCCGGTCAAGGCAATCATCTTCACGCACTCCCACGGCGATCACTTCGGCGGTGTCAAAGGATTTGTCACCGACGAAGAGATCGAGTCCGGTGCCGTAAAGGTCTACGCACCAGACAGTTTCACCGAGGAAGCGATTTCCGAGAACGTACTTGCCGGCACGGCGATGACACGTCGCGGAATGTACATGTACGGATCGTTCCTGCGTCCGGGGCCACAAGGGCAGGTATCCGGTGGTCTCGGCCTGTCCACTTCGCACGGCACTTCGACGTTTGCCGTGCCTACCGACGTCATCACCGAACCGGTGCACGAAGAGGTCATCGACGGTGTGCGCGTGACGTTCATGCTCGCGCCGGGAACCGAAGCGCCATCCGAAATGCTCTTCTATTTACCAGATTTCAAGGCGCTCGGGTCAGCCGAGGACGTCACGCACACGATGCACAATCTATACACGTTGCGCGGCGCCAAGACTCGCGACGCCAAAGCGTGGTCGCACTACGTGCGTCTGGCAATGGAACTGTTCCCCGACGTCGAAATCATCTTTGCGCAGCATCATTGGCCCACGTGGGGCAACGACAAGATATTGAAGCTGATGTCGGATCAGGCAGATCTGTACAAGTATCTGCACGATCAGACGTTGCGCCTTGCCAACAAGGGACTGACACCGGTAGAGATTGCCGACCAGATCGAGGTACCCGACGCGATCGGAAAGCAGTGGTACAACCGTGGGTACTACGGCTCGCTCAGTCACAACGTCAAAGCGATCTACACCTTCTATCTCGGTTGGTTCGACGGCGTTCCCGCTCATCTCAATCCCCATCCGCCGGTGGAGAACGGCAAGCGCTACGTCGAAGCCGTCGGCGGGCCGGACGCACTTTTGACCAAGGGCAAGCAGGCGTTCGACGACGGCGACTACCGCTGGGCCGCGGAGCTGGTGAACCATCTGGTGTTCGCCGATCCGAGTAATCAGAAAGCGCGAGAGTTGTTGGCGGACACGTACGAACAACTCGGCTACCAAGCCGAGAACGGTACGTGGCGCAACTTCTACCTGGTCGGAGCGATGGAATTGCGGCATCCGCTGGCGCCGATGCCGTCCAACAACCCCACTGGCCCGGCCGTGGTCGCAGTGATGCCGCTCGAACAGATGCTGGATTTCTGGGCAGTTCGCCTCGATGGCCCGAAGGCCGCCGACGTCGACCTGTCGTTGCGATTCGTGTTGTCGGACACCGCGGACAACGTCCTGGTCACAGTGCGCAACGGCGTGCTGAACTACGACATGGACAAGGCAGATGCTTCGGCCGCCCTGACTCTGACCTTGACCCGTGCCGTGTTCAACGAGGTGTATCTGGGAACGACCTCGCTCACCGAATCCATCAAGGCCGGAACGGCAAAAGCTGTGGGAGATCAGTCCGAACTGGAGACGTTCATCTCGCTGCTGGAGGACTTCGATCTGTGGTTCGATATCGTCACGCCGTGACTGGTCGACTCCATGATGTGGCCCGGGCGGGGGATCATTCGAAACGAGAAGGATCTCCCGCGCCGACCCGCACGATTTCGGGAACACCGGACGAATAGTCGACGACTGTGGTGGGTTCGGTTCCGCAGTCACCCGAGTCGATGACGGCGTCGAGTTGGTGGTCGAGTTCTTCCTTGATCTGCCAGCCGTCCGTCATCGGTTCCTCGGCGCCGGGCAGGAGAAGGGTGCTGGAGAGGATGGGTTCACCCAACTCTTGCAAGAGTGCCCGCACTACCGGGTGGCTGGGGATACGCACTCCGACGGTCTTCTTCTTGGCGTGTGCCAGCCTACGCGGAACTTCCTTCGTGGCGGGAAGGATGAACGTGTACTGCCCAGGCGTAGCCGCTTTCACCGCGCGGAACGCCGAGTTGGTGACGTGGACGAAGTGCCCGAGCTGCGCGAAATCGGCACAGACCAGCGTGAAGTGATGGTCCGAACGCAGATGACGGATCTCGCGGATCCGATCGGTGCCCGAGTGATTGTCCATTCGGGCGCCCAGGGCGTAGCAGGAGTCGGTGGGGTAGGCGATGACCGCGTCGTTGCGCAGCATTTCGACGATCTGGCTGATCGCGCGCGGCTGCGGGTTTTCCGGGTGAACGTCGAAGTATCGGGCCATCAACTCAGCTTAGTTCAGCTTGCAGATCACGAATGCCGTTCACCGTTGAGACTGTGGTCGGCGAGCAAACCCGTCAGCTCTTCGGCGTAGGCGAGTTGCTTACGTAAGTGTGTGCAGCTTTCTTCCGCCCGGGTGTGGCAGTCGGTGACGAATTCGGTTGCAGCGGTGCGCGTTGGCGCGTCCGAAGCTTCGTCGCCGAGCACTGCCAGAGAATCGAGAAGTTGTTTCATTTCTTCGAGACTGAATCCGAGTGGCTTCATTCGTCGGATTACCAGTAGCCGTTGGACATCGGCCTCGGTATAGAGGCGGAATCCTCCGGCGCTCCGCTCGGACGGAGTAACCAGACCGACCTCGTCGTAATGACGAATCGTCTTGATCGACAGTTCGGTGCGTTCGGCAACCTGTCCGATCTGCATGTTCGGCCCTTGGCCCGCATGTTCCGGCTCAGACATCACTCCCACTTTCCTCGCGCTGGGCTTCCATACTCTCAGTGACCGTCACCCAGGCGACCGGACAGGCGCAGGTGGCGCTCGGCCGATGCGTCGTCGAGCCCCACGATCTCGACATTCTTGCCTCTGGCCGCGTACTTGGTGGTGATGGCGTCCAGTGTCGCGACGGTCGACGCGTCCCAGACATGAGACTCGGACAGATCGATGACAATGTTCTTCGGGTCGCCGGCGTAGTCGAATTGGTAGATCAGATCGTTGCTGGATGCGAAGAACAGTTCGCCTCGAACCGCATAGACACGGGTGTCCTCGTCCGGATGCGCGACGTCGATCACTTCGGTGAGATGCGCGACGCGGCGGGCGAAGATGACCATCGCGGTGATCACTCCGATGATCACGCCGTAGGCAAGATTGTGGGTGGCGACGGTGACTACCACGGTGACCAACATGACCACTGTCTCGCCGATCGGCATGCGGCGCAGGGTCTTCGGATTGATGCTGTGCCAATCGAAAGTGCCGACCGAGACCATGATCATGACGGCCACCAATGCGGCCATGGGAATCAACGCCACCACATCGCCGAGGCCGACGACGAGTATCAGCAAGAACACGCCCGCCAGGAAAGTCGAGATTCGAGTGCGAGCGCCGGAGACCTTGACGTTGATCATGGTCTGGCCGATCATCGCGCACCCTCCCATGCCCCCGAAGAAGCCGGTGACGATGTTCGCGACGCCTTGGCCCCACCCTTCTCGGGTCTTGTTCGAGTGAGTATCCGTGACGTCGTCGACGAGCTTGGCCGTCATCAACGATTCGAGGAGTCCGACGAGCGCCATGGCCAATGCGTACGGCGCAATGATCGACAGTGTGTGCATGTCCAGGGGGACGTCGGGGAACAGTAGCGTCGGTAGGCTCGACGGAAGCTCGCCCTCGTCGCCGACGTTGGGGACATCGAACGCGAAAACGACTGTGGCGGTTGTCAGTAGCACGATTGCCACCAGTGGAGCCGGGACGGAGTTCGTCAGTTTCGGCAGGAATACGAGTATCAGAAGTGCGACTGCAAGGAGTGGGTAGACGAGCCACGGAACATCGATCAGGTGGGGGAGTTGGGCGATGAAGATCAAGATGGCGAGTGCGTTGACGAATCCCACCATGACGCTGCGCGGAATGAAGCGCATCAACTTTGCGACGCCCAGGAGGCCCAGCACGATCTGGAGAAGGCCGGCCAGAAGGACTGTCGCAATCAGGTAGTCGATTCCGTACTCGCGCGTCAGTGGAGCGACGACCAGTGCGACGGCGCCGGTAGCTGCGGAGATCATTGCGGGTCGTCCGCCGACGACGGCGATGGTCACTGCCATCGTGAACGACGCGAACAGTCCTACCCGCGGATCGACGCCGGCGATGATCGAGAACGAGATCGCCTCGGGAATCAGTGCCAACGCCACGACCAGTCCGGCCAAAACCTCCGTTTTGAGACGGTGAGGTGACCGGAGCGCGGCCCGAACCGAATTGTCGTTGGTGGATGAAGCGATGGTTACTGCCATGAGATTCCGTCCTGACGAGGTTCTCATACTCTACCCTCCTGTAAGGGTAGAGTATGACCGGAGATCTCTCTATGGTGCGAACTTCTGTCGAATTGTGTTTCCCTGCAGTGAATCTCGAATTGCGAGATTGATCGAGAGAGGAAAGGCCTGCGGCGGCGGTCAGATGTGACGACTAGCAACTCTTACCAAGTATTTACCTACTGTGTGGGTTTTGTTTATTGAAAACGGGTCAACTCGGGCGCTGGCTCCGTTACAGTTCGGCGGCAAACGTCAATCAGGTTGTTCCGAGAGGACATCATGTCAAAACGCCTACTGAATGCTGCGCTCCTTACCGGCCTCCTTGCCGGTGGAACCGCTGTGGCCGTGATTCCGGCAACCGCGGCGCCCGTTGCAGAAACCACGTCGACAACGTTCCAGGTCACGTGCCGCGCAGTTCCGAGTGCGTTCTCCGGTCCTTCGTCAGACGGAAAGCCTGCCACGGTGCGGGTTTCGGCTCCGACGGTAGTCGCGCCAGGTCAGGTCTTCGACATCGACGTGGATCCGGGTAGCGTCCAGATCCCGAACGATGTGAGCGGCGCAAGCGTCAAGAAGATCTCGCGTCTGAAGATTGATCTGCCGATTCCGACCAACGCGGAGTTCGTTTCGGCGACGGTCACCGATCCGGGCAATGTTATTGCCGGGAAACCTGCTTCGGTGATTCGTGTCAACGAAGACGGCACTCCCGCAGCGGACGGTCCGATACTCCGGTTGTCCGGCGCAAACGAAGCGATCGGCAACAGCCCGTCATCGTCGTCGGGTGCGCACGGCGGGCTGGCGATCAATGCTCAGTCCGGAGCCGAGACGGACATCGTCTTTCCGAAGATCAGAATCACCGTAAAGGCCGGGCCTTCCGGCGCAGTCGAAACCAATGTCCGGACTTCGGGTGCTGCAGGTACTTTCGGTGGGCCGGAGTCATTTTTGACCTTCCTCCCTCAGGTCAGTCACTGGCTCGCGGGAACCATCTGGGCGCCCACATCCTGCTCGCCGCGCGACGCTGAGACCGGCCCCCTCAATGCCGGTGCCGGCGCCCTGGCATCCACGAAGATCGACGGGGACCTGGGGCCCGTTGATCCTGAGCCAGGCGCGGACATCGTGACTAAGCTCGAAGGACCGGCTACCGCCGCGACCGGTACCAAGGTGTCTTTTGCTTCTCACGTCGATCCGGAAAACGCAACGGGAACAGTACAGTTCATGGTCGACGGCAAACCCGTCGGTGACCCGCGGCCGGTGGTTCGCGGTATTGCGCGCCTGGATCTCACCTTCGGTAAGGCGGGTACCAAGTCCGTGACTGCAGTATTCACCGCTACCGGAGACGAGGCGAAGTACACGTCGGCGGCACACGTACTCACGGTGACCGGTGACACCACAGGTCCGGTCGATCCCAACCCGACCGATCCGGGCACCCCGGGTGGTCTCGGCAGCCTCGAGTCCGTTCTGCCGCAGCTGCCGACGGGTTCGCTCGGTGGCAAGTGATCACGGTCCTACCTCACTGAACTTTCAATGGCCGAGTTCTTCTGAAAGGCAACACATGAACCCCCGCACTCTGGCAGTTTGCGCTGTCGTACCAGCACTCGCGGCCGGACTCCTCGCTGTGTCCGCGCCGGTGGCAGCGGCTTCCGATACCGTGACGCGGACAGTTTCCTTCGAACACAAGTGCCGGGTCGACGGCGCCACCGATTGGGATTCGTCGTTCTCCGACAACATGGAGGTAACCGCGCCCACGTCCGTGCGTCCCGGCGAACAGTTCACAGTGAAATTGCATCCAGGCACCATGCGTAGTTCGGATTCGGACACCGGTCGTATCAAGTACGACATCGCACTACCGCAAGGGGCAACCCTGGTTTCGTACTCCCTCGTCGGTGATTCGTCGTCCAACTTGACCGGCGAGACTGCGGTGCTGCTCCGGGTGGGCGCAGACGGAAACGCAAACCCGGTGGGTGAGTACCTGCGAATTACCGGTGCCGGCAACAAGACAGTCAACGACGGTCCGAGCGCCAGCGACAACAAGCCCAAGGAAGGGCTGCAAGTCAAGGCCAACACGGACTTTCGTTTGCCGGCAGTCGAATTGAAACTCGAAGCTCGGTCCGACGAGGGAAACGCGACGACGCACCTGCGCGCCGGGGCGACGAGCCCGAGTATCAAGATCAAAGACACGAGCATGAGTTTCGGTGAATCCCGGTGGGTCAATGCCGCTGGGTATTGTGTTGCTGCGGGCGAGGGACGCAACGCCCTCTCGACTACCGAGGTATTCACGACCAACCAGACCGAGACGACGGTCGCTGTCGCACTGGAGGCACTGACGGGCGAAGACGTCAAGATTGCGGCGAGTATCGACCCGAACCCGGGTGAGGGAACGGTCGAGTTCTTCGACGGCGATACGAAGATCGGCAGCGCCACAGTCGATTCCAATGGCCATGCAGAACTGGTCTGGCCGTTCCGCGACCAGGGCGAGCATCGCATCACCGCAAAGTTCCTGGGTACCAAGAAGTTCAGTTCTTCGGAATCTGCGGACAAGACCGTGACCGTCACCGTGCCTGGCGTCATCGTCGTCGAGCCGGTGGATCCGACGGAACCGGAAACTCCTGGTGGAACCGGAAGCCTCGGGGACATCTTCTCGAAGCTGCCGACGGGCTCACTCGGAGGCTGAGTCACCCAAACGGCAGGGGAGCGTCGACGTTTCGGCTCGAATGCGGGTGTGTGATCGAATACTGGAATGACAGGTTCGAATCATGCCGAGAGCCGCAACGCCGGCGTTCTCTGATCTTCTCAATGGGAGTCTCCGTCACGGAAATCGGGCCAGAACCACAAAAAGGTAGCTCACCAAAACTCGTGCCCTTTTACTACCGTTAGTTGAAGAACTGCGCGAACCGCGGGTTCTTACATCAACAAGCCTTCGAACTCGCCGCTGCGGTTCAGGTATGAACAAGGTAGGGAAAATGCGCAAGGTTAGTTTGCTCGCGTCCGCTGCAGCAGTAGCTGTCGGTGTGGCAATGATCGGGACGTCTGCGGCCTCAGCAGCGCCGGGAACGATTCCTGGTCACGGACTGTTCGACGTGCCGTGGGAGGTGTTGCCGGGAACCTACACGACGTCTGGGCCCATATCAGCTGACATGCCGTGCATATACGGCCGAGCGAAAGTCGACGGCGATGGTGAATTGAATGTACTCGAGTTCGAAAGCACCCTCGAACCGGCGACAGTCACGATTCTCTTGACGGATTCTCGCTTCACCACCGCATATTGCGCTGATTGGAAGCGAGTGTCGTCAGTCGGATCGTTGGATCTCGGATCACTTTTCGGGTCATAGACGTCTCCGCTCTGATTCCAGATGGGCCTCTGGCCGTGGCCACGGACCTCTGCTATCTCGGCTAACGCTCGCCTCGCGGATGTGCTCGTTCGTCTCGAGTTTCCGACCACTCGTCGCATGAGTCCATGACCAGGGACTTTAGCCCTCGGTAATTACCTACCAATCGGTATATTCTGCGAAGGTACGGACTTCGTGAACCGATGTGAGTTGGCTCCGGGGGACGTGCCGGCCTCGCAGGACCGCCCGCAAAGTCAGCCCGGTGAGGCCACCGGAGTTCGCGCATTTCGACAGATTGCCGCTGGGTCCGTCCGCTACGAGGGGAGCGGACGGACCAGACGGCACGAGAGAGTGCCATGCCTGAACGTGGTCAAAGCAGAGTGGACGCGGGGATCATTGCCGTCGTCGCAGTCATCACCGGTGTGTTCGTCGCACTGACCGGTCACGGTCTGGTTGCAGCGCTCGCCACCGTAGTGGGCCTCGCGCTCGGAATGGCGATTGTGCGGTATCTGATCAAGGGCCGCTGATCACCGCAAGAGTTCAGCAGGTCGCGAGAATGTCTGCGATGGTGTCGTGTTCGGCTTGGGTGACCCACAAACCGTATGCCGCTTTGACTTCCACTTGAGCAGTCACGTACTGGCAGCGGTAGGCCTTGTTGGGTGGCAGCCAGGTCGCCGCGTCGGAATCCGACTTCTTCTGGTTCGTGGGCCCGTCGACAGCGCGCAGGTTTCGAGGGTCGTTGGCCAGATTGGTTCGCGTCTGTGTATCGAGCTGTTGTGCGCCCTTCTGCCAGGCGTCCGAGAGTGCGACTACATGATCGATCTGGACTGCAGAAGACGTGTCCTGGCCGCGGGTGAACGCGATGGTCTTGTTCGTGTACGGGTCACGGAGCGTACCGGTTTGGACCGAGCAGCTTTTGGAGCCGTCCTTGAATGTCAGGTCGGTGAGGTCACGCCGCAGGATGTCGTTGCGAGTATCGCAGCCGTTGTGGCCGAATTCGACGGTGACGTCGTCGGTCCAGGCGGTACCGAACAGCGCGCGGTCGTATCCGGTCTTGGGTGCGCGTCCCTTGACGGGGATCTGTGCCAGCAGTTCAATTGCGGCGGACGAAGGAGCCGAGGCTTCGGTCACGACCGTCGTGGTGACACCGGATCCGATTCCCGAACCGAGAGAAGATGTTTCGGGCGCGTCGGCGTTGGAATTGGCGCAACCTCCCAGCACGATCACGGCAGCAATGCCGATGGTGACGCCGGTGATGCCGCGCCTGTGATGTGCCGTGCGTGCCATGTGTGAGAGTCCATTTCTGCGAGAGATGAACTACAAGTATGTCATTCACGACAATTCGGGCCTAACCGGCACTGTCTGTCAGTCTGGTCGAAGGAACCATCGAGTCACCGGGACCGAGACGAGGACCCGCGGACCGTCACGAGTTTCGTCTGCGGCATCCCAGCCGTCGTACTTCTCGCCGAAAAGTCTCAGGAGGTCGACGAATTCGCCGACATCGTGATGAATTGTCGCGAGGCCCTGTGCGACCCACGGGTCGCCAGCGGATCCGTCGACTGCCAACGAGACCCGAGGATCATCCAGCAGGTTCCGAACCTTACGATTCTGCTCAGCGCTCGGTATCCAGAATGTGTTCTGATGCAGTAAGAACCAGACCGGAGTCGTGTGCGGCGAGCCGTCGCTTCGGAGGGTGGTCAACCACACGCAAGGAGCATCCGCGATAGTCACGGTCCCAGTATCGGCGCCGGCGCGAGGTTCACCAAGCGAGTGTTCGGAACGAACAATGCCCGGCCCTCGCCGTTGGCGAGGACCGGGCATTGTCGGGAAGGAAGTGGAAGCGTCAGATCTCGATCTTGGGGGTCTGTTCGCCCAGCTTGTGGCGGGCCAGCGCCAGGTTCGCACGCGCACGGTCCAAAACGAGGTACACGAACAGCGTCGACAGTCCGGGCGTCTCGAGGACGCGAATGAGGTGGTACTGGTTGCTCAGGGTGATCAGGATGTCTTCCAGGGTGTCGGTAATCCCCAAGTTACTCATCGTGCGGAGCTTTGCTCGCACAACCTCGGAGTTGCCGGCGCCGGCGTACTCGAGGCTGAATGACGGGTTGCCGCTCATGCCGAGAACCATTCCGCTGTCGGCGTCGACGACGGCTGCACCGCTGGCACCGTCGATGCGCATCAATTCGCCGAGGATCTTGTCGATGTTGCTCATTGCTTCTCCTTGGTAGGGCCGAGTCGCGCGGGGCGACTCCAGGTGATGCTTCGGTGGTGAAGTCATCGGTACATTTCGAGGTGGAATCGTTGGTTGCGGCGTCGGGAGTGGGTCGGGCGGCAACTTTTCAGTTTGGGAGATTTGTGGGCTCGTTCCGTTCGGTGCAGATGGGCGGCCATTCGACGACTCGAATTCGTCGATGCGGTCTGCGGGTAGCCAGCCGTCTCCGGCGGGTGCGTTGAGTGGCCGTCTCGTATCCGTCTCGTAGTCCGGGGCCGGCGGCTGGAGTTGCGGATACACCGGTGCGGTCAGCGGTCGCTTGTACGGAATCGGCTGACCACCCGCGTCGGCGACGTTCGCGAACCAGGCGGCGTACCCGGGGTCGCTGCGATCGAGGTTTTGCCCGCGATCGTCGTCTTCCTCGCGGGAACCTCGTCGACGAAAAAGTCCCACTCGTTCCAGCCCCTTATAGACGAACTATTTCCGATCGGAGCGTTCCGGATGAACGCGGCAGACCGGACAATCCCACCCGTAGTTATTTTGCAGTTAAGTCACCGTAGCATGGGTTCGCGAACGGGGCATACAGTCCAATCCCGCAGTCGGGAGGGCGAGGCGCTCGGATTCGGCAGGATGCTCGGGCAATTGGCGCTGACGGGCGATGCCGGTCCGTTCGAACGCCAGTGGCCCTCTGGCATCCTTGAGGGATGAAGAAAACGATCACCGGGTTCATCGGTGCCTGCTCGCTGGTGGCGCTGGTTGCCTGCGGTTCTGACGGAGACAAGCCGACCGAGGTCGGAACACTCACTTCCTCTGCTTCGGCGACCACCACGGCGACGTCGACGACGTCATCCGAGGCTCCGGCGACGTCGTCGGAAATACCTACCGAGACCCCTTCGGTCGACTCGAGTGCTCCGGCTGAGGTCCCGTCCGACCCGAATGTGAGTTCGGCACTGCCACGGACCTACGCGCAGGCGTGCTCCGACGTTCTCCGGTACCTCGACGCCTACCAGCCGGCCATCGACGAGTCCGGAGAGGAAATGGGCATGACGCGTGAATCATTGGCAAACGACATGCTGACCTCCATCCAGGCTTATCCCGAATGGTCGAGCCTGTCTGCCGACGAGCAGGCCGAGGTCACTCGCGGATTCGCCGCAGCGACCGCGGGAAGTTGCTGACCTACTTTCAGAACAACGATTCCTGAATCGCCACGCCAGGGGACTCGAACTCGCCGACGGTGATGGTTCGACCGACCAGTCCGGACACATCCGCGACGAAGCGTGGCGATTCAGGATCGGGGTCGATCCGCAGCGAGGCGATCGAACCGGCAAGGCCCTCCAGATACAAGGAATGTTCCCCGGACTCGAAAGTGTGCGGATACGCGATCAACGGTGCCGCATCGAAGACCACGTCAGCGCACGCCGGCGCCGTCCATTCTTCGGGAGCCTCCAGGATCTCGATTCCGTCGATGTCCGATCCGATGTCATTCAGCTCGTCTTTGATCGACGATACGAAGTGGTGCAACGACTTTCGTAGTTTCTCTCGATCCAAGGGACCTGTCAACGCTTCGATCTTCCGAGACGTACGTATTGCCTGGCTCAAGTGGAAGTGCTCCGAAACTCGGGCTTCGAGGGCGCGAATGCTGTAACCGTCCGTCGACCGCGCTACGAACAATGCGCAGACTGCCCCTTGTTCGGCGACTCGCGGATGCTTGCGGAACTCGGAAGCCGTCCCCACCTTCATCTGGCCGCCGGCGAATACGTCGACGTAGAGCCATTGTGGTTGTGCGAGGTAGGTACGCACATTCGGATGAATGTGCGCGCCGCTGACGTGTGCCTGATGAACCGTGGTGAACCCCTCACGATTTCGGCATCGGTCGCATTGGCGTCCTGCGGTGACCGTCGCCCCGCGGTCGCACGGCGAGTGCCCTGGACCTTCAGCGGTGAGATCTCGCCAGCCGAGGCAGCGGCGGCCCTTCGTCTCGTCGACGGAGAACCGCAGCACCGAGTCGTGAGTGAAGAAGGTCGTAGCGGAAGTGGTGTCGTCGACGCATCGGATCCGCGGTGCTGTCGGGTTCGACCAATCGATTCCGCGAACGAGCAGGGTCATGATGAAGTGTCGATTCCTTCTGTAGTTCGCAGGTCGACACCTATGGTAGTCACTGCACATGCGGGTCAGTGCAGTGGTTGTGCCCCACGTTGTTCGAGCATCAGCGTCATCAGCCCGGATTCCTGACTCTGGGAATTGATCATGTCGCGGGCGGACTGTTTCACCGGCCCGCTCTCGAGCAGGGCATCGGCGGCCTGCGCCATGGCGATCCCGCCACGGTGGTGGCGTTCCATCAGTTGAAGGAAATGGACCTCGGCGTCGAGCCCGCGAGCGCTGCTCAGTTTCTCGAGTTCTTCGGTCGTAGCCATACCCGGCATGGAGTCGGTCTCGGTGTCCAGCGTTGCCGGGTGATGACGAGAGTCGCCCGCGCCGCTCGGCGACGCCTCCATCCACGCCATCGGCGTTCTACTGTTCGGCGGGACACCGGCCAACCTCAGCCAACCGAGCATGACACCGATTTCCGTTCGTTGAACATCGTCGATCTGCTGGGCCAGTCTCGTCACCGCCGGGTCCACATCGGGACTCAGACGCGCGAGAATGAAGAGGGCCTGTTGATGGTGGGCCGCCATGTCGTGCACGAATCCGATTTCGGTTTCGCTCAGAACAGCTCTCTGCGTGTGGTTCTCGGGTGCGAACAGCGGACGTAGTGCTGCGCCGAGTACGAGCAGCATCAGTGCCGCGGCCACGAGTGCGACGGCTTTGACCGATCGCGGCGCCGTCATGATCCCACGGTCGTCTTCTGGTCAGCGGGTGGTGTGTAGACACCGTTTTCGAGTTGCATGGCAACAAAGCCGTTGTCGGCGCACGTCGCCCACAACGTGGTCCCTCGCCATTCGGGTGGGGAGAAACACCAATCGGTCGAGATGTCGCCGAGAGCGACCATGCCCGACCGCGAACTCAGTGCTTGGCCGGGGTCGAACTGGCCCTGCGCGATCGACTGCGCGATTGCCGGGGTGCTGAGAACGGGTACCCCGATGAGCGACGCGAGAGCGTGTGGCGAGTTGGCGAGTTCGAGATTGCCGCCGGTCCGAGCAGGTGGGTTGAAGTACGCAATTTCGTGGACGTCGAAGGGATCTCGAACATCGAAGACCCGAATCCCGCTCGAGATCCATCCACATGCCAGCGCCGTCGGGTCGACCGGGCGATCTGCCGAACAGTAGTGAGATTCGTACGCGAACAGCGATCCGCCGGCAGCAGACGCCAGCGCAGCGTCTTGATTCTCCGGCAGATTGATTTCGAGCTTCACCGAATTGACGACCGACGGTTCGTCGTCATCGGAGACGTCGATCAATTTGACTCCGCCGGAACCACCTTCGTCGACGGTGAACAGGTACGGCGAACCGTCGTAGGTGACCGGAATGCTGTGTTGGGTGGCCCAACCGTCGGTCCACGAGAGCTGGGACAGTTGGCGCACCCGAGGATTCGGGACCCGGCGCTGAACCTCACTGATGTCGAGGACATGTATTCCGCCGAGATTGTTCGACAAGTACATGCGATTTCCGTCGGGACTGATTCCGAAGCCGTGCGTCGACAACCCGATGAGGTCCTGCCAGACGACGCGCGGGTCGGCGGGATCGGTGAGATCGACGGCGCTCACCACGCCGGGAGCGGTGCCGGAAGACCAGTAGGTGTTCCCGTCCGGTGAAAATCCTCCCTCGTGATTGGTGATGGGCAGCAGCATCCCCAGATCGGTTCCTGGTCCGGGGTTGAGCAGTTTCGGGTGCGCGCAATCGGAGATGTCGTAGACCGACATCAGGCCGACGCCGGTCAAGAGCGGAACGCCCGTGCCCACCAGCAGCTTTCGCGCGGTGTTGACCTTGAGGCTCTCCCACGTTCCGGCCAGCATCGCGGGTTCGGTCAGCGTGGCGGTGAGAGCGGGATTGGCAGGATCCGACACGTCGAGAACTTGGACGCCCTGGGCGGGGCCCAGGAGGTTCCCGGGGAAGAAACTGCCGACGTACGAGCAGTGTTCGAAGTTGGTGGACGTGATCCCGCCGCCGCGACCCGAGTAGCCGCCGATCTGAGACATGTTGCAGCTGTAGCCGTCTCGGCTGCGTCCGCTGTTTCGGTCCTCGGCCGGAACATCACCCTGCAACCCGGTCTCGGGCATCGATCCCGGGCCGCATTCGGCGCGGCTTGCGGCGGTGGAAGCGACACCCGGGTTCTCGTGGATCGAGCCCGGGGCAGTGGCGGGCTCAGCCGACGCGACGCACACGGGAAGGACGGTGATCAAGGCGACGAGTGCGATGGCAGATCTGGTTCTGATGGTCGTGAACGATTTCATCGAGTCCAACTCCCGGTGCGGGATTGCCTTTCGTATCTCACGGGCAGACGTATCTCACGGACAGGCAGCACGGAGGGCAGGCGCGTGTTCGAGCGCTCACGACGATCGGGTCGGGGTGTGAACCGGTGTCGGGCCGCAACCAACCGGACAATGCTGTCCGGTTGGTATCGTAGTGTGCGTGACATCGTCTGGCCGCGTCAATAGCGGATCTCTCAACAGAGGGCCGAGAGATGCGGCGCGCAATCGTGCGGCACTCGTCTCAGCAGCTCGTGAGGTGTTCGCAACTCAGGGTTTTGCTGCTCCGCTCAGCCTGATCGCCCGCACGGCCGGCGTCGGTCAGGGCAGCCTCTACCGGCACTTTCCCACTCGCGAAAGCCTCGCACTCGCGGTGTTCGACGAGAACATCGTCGAGCTGCAAGATATGGCTGCCGATCCGGATTCGACTCTCGACGATCTTTTTCGATTGTTGGTAGACCAGATCACCACCTCCATCGTGTTCGTGGAGGTCATCAAGCCCGTCTCCTTCGGCGACTCACGACTGAATTCGGCAGGCACCCGTCTGACCGATCTCCTCGAAGGACGGCTCGAGGAGGCGCGTCGAGCTGGGAAGATACGCGAGTCCGTGACTGCTGAGGACGTGATCCTGGCGATCGCCATGTTCGCCGCGATCATGGAACGGACTGCCGAGAGCTCGCGAAAAGAAGTCGCGCAGTCGGCCTGGAACCTACTTGTGCAGGGACTGGCCGGGCCGGCAGCGGCGGGCTGAGTCGCGTTCGCCTCGCGTCTCGAGGTGATCGCCTAGGCTCGTGGCATGGCTATTGTCTGGACAGTTCCTCGCGCTATCGGCTCCACCTTGCTCGTTGCTCCGTTGATCAAGGAGTTCCTTGTCGAGGGTGACGGCACCCTCGATGCAAAACTGACTGCGGTCGGTACGGTCTCTGCATCTCTCGAGAAGCAAGTCGGCCGCACGTTCACCTCGATCAGCGCTGCTTCGGCGGCAATCTTTTCCGGTGCTGCCGGTTCCACCAGCGTGCCAGACGCACTACGTCTGGCCGTGATGCGCACTCTGTCCACCGAGGTCGTCGTCAGGAAGCCGGCTCCGCAGCCGTTCTCCGAGAAGGTCGGTAAGAGACTGGGGCAGTACGTCTTTGCTTTGCGTGACCCGCGTAACGACCAGGTGTTCCATGTCGGGCACGGCACGGGAAATCAAGTATTCGCGCCGGTATTCGAAGCGCTCGGTGAACTCGCGAACCTCGAAGGAGCGGACGCTCCGGCCGAGTCGAATGCTGCTGTGACGGCAGCCAAGATCGCTCGGATCCGCGAGATCTACGACGCAGGTTCGGCGGTGGAGCACTTCGTACTCCTCCGCTCGGTCTCTGCCGCCGCGGATTCGGCCGCCACTACCGACGAGGTCGTCCGCGGCATCGTGGAAGCCTTGCGGATCACCGACGCGGGAGAGGGTCTGACCAATCTCGCAGGCGATACCTCGGACAAGGACGCCCGAGCGACCCGCGTCGAGGAACTCGCATTGCGCTACTCGGCTGATCCCGCGCCGGAACTCCCGACGCCGAGCATCGTCCTCCACGTACCGGCCTCCGCCCGTCCGGGAGCAACGCCGGAAGAGATCTACGAACTCGCGCGCGCCGAGTGGTCTGCCGGTGCGGCCGTTCGTGCCGAGATCGGAATCCCCGTTCTGGTGTTTGCCGACAGCATCATTCGTGGTGCCTTCCGTGCTCAGTCGTGGGAGGTGTCCACGCGCAACGCCGACGGAAGCCAACTGTGGCGGTTCAACGGAACCGTCGACGACGAGCTTGCTGCCAAGTACGTCGGAACCGAGGTCACCCCGCACAACGTCGGCCTGAAGAAGTGGCCCGTCAGTGGTTGGGTCACGAGGTTGACTACCGCCCGTCCAGGTGCGGTCATGCCGGGACCTCGTAAGTCCAAGTAACGCAACAACTTCAGGTAGAAGGAATTGTGGGGGCGGGATCCGTTCGGATCCAGCCCCCACAATATCGTTGCCCGGGGTTGTCAGCCGAGCAATCCGCTTCCCAGATAGTCGTTCTCGGTGCATCCCGGCGGAATGAGATACACCGCAGAACCGATCGGCGTCGTCCACTCGTTGAGTGCGTCGAAGTCACTCAATCGCTGTTGGACCGGTAGATATTGCTCGGCGATGTCCCGTTGGAATGCTGCGAAGATCAATCCCGAATTCGAGGTCTGCCCGCTCTCGGGTGCGTCGTCGTAGTTGTATGCCCGACGGAAGAACTGCTCCTTCTCATGCGTCTGGTGGGCTCGCGCGATGTGCGATCCTGGCGGGATCACCGGAATGCCGAACTTGTCCGTGAGTGTGAAATCCGCTTCGTCGAATTCGTTGGTTCCGTTGAGCGGAGCGCCATTGGACAACGTGCGCCCCATCGTGAGTTCGCGCCCCGAACGGTCGAGTTCGTCCCAGGTATCCATTTCCATGCGAATGCGTCGCAGTACCAACGAGGTTCCGCCCGCCAGCCACGACTGACCCGCGCCGTCGTGCCAGATCAGTGAATCGAAATCCACTGTTCCCGGAGCAGGATTGACGGTCCCGTCCACTTGGCCCATGAGATTGCGCATCGTGGTTCCCTCAGGCGTGGTGCCGCGAGCGTTGCGGAATCCCTTTTGCGTCCACCGGATGGTCGTCAGTGATCGGACGTTCTTGGTCAGAACTCTCACAGCATGAGCAATGGTCACCGGATCGTCGCCACAAATCTGCAACAACAGGTCCGATCCGCCCCATCGATCGTCAAGTCGGTCGATCGCGTAGCTCGGCAACGGCTCGAACCAGTCCGGTTGACGTGCTTGCAATCCCAGCTTGGTGAACAGGCCAGGGCCGTAGCCGACGGTCACTGTCAAGCGTGCCGGATCCACAGCCAGTTCCCGTTCGGTGTCCGCCAACGCCGGGTTGCCCGCGGTGAGCCGTGACGCATCCTCGGACCACATCTTCATGATTCCGACGACGACTGCTCGATCGGTTCCAGGCAAGAGGTCGAACCCGATGAAGGTGCCGTGCGCTTGCGGCGTGGTGTCGATGCCGGCTTGGTGGACTCCGTAGAACGGTTCCATCAACTTGCCTGCTTGCTGCTCGTGTTCGCTGCGCTCGACCACTGTGGTTGCGCCCCAGGTTATTCCCGCGACGCCGAGCGCGGCGGCGCCTCCTCCGAGAAGGCGCCGCCGACTGACTGCTCGGCTGGGCGGGTTCGTGTTCTCAGCCACCGTGATTCGGGTCGTAGTTCTCCTGATTACCGGAGAAGTCGCGAATCTGGGCTGTGAACGTGCTGCTGGAACCGTCGTCGTAGATCAAGGTGAGGTCGGTTTCTGCGCCCGGGAGCAGCGGCGCGGACAGGTCCATGAACATGAGGTGGTCACCGCCCGGGGTGAGGGAGGCGGACCCGTTGGCAGGGACCAGGAAACCGCCGTCCTTGGGACGCATCGTCATCGTTCCGCCGTCGCCGGTCACGACTTCGTGCAGCTCGAGTCGAGACGACGCGGGGCTGGTGGCCGAGACCACGCGTACGTCCTTGTCACTGGAGTTGACGAGTTCGGCGAACGCCGCGCTCATTCCTTCCGGCGCGGCCTTGACCCATTGATCCTGAACTGTGATGGATTGTGCAGCTTCGGTTTCCTTGTCGGAGTTGGAAGAACAGCCGGTCAGGGCGAGAGCTGCGGACAGTGCAACAGCTGCGAATATCTTTGTGCGAACAGTCATGTGTGTCTCCGTAATTCGTGAAGTGTCAGGTGGTGGCACGGCGTTTGAACGCCGCAAGGCACAGGTCGATCAGCAGGAATGCGAGAAGGCTGATGCCGAGTAGCGGAACGAACCAACCGACCAACGCCGTGATCGCGACGAGCGCAACGAGGCCGACCGGGGAGAGGTTGCGGATTCCGCCGCGGGCAGGAACCCGGCCGGCTGCCCAGTCGGAGCCACGAGTGGGGCGTCGGCGCCACCACATGATGTAGCCCCGAATGACCACGCTGACCAGTGCGAGTGCCAGTGCGGCGAGTGCGATCTGGTTGGCAAGACCGAACAGCAGGCCCATGTGGAGTTGGATTCCCCAGGCCGAAAGTTTGGCTGCGAGTGGCCAATCCGAGAACCACAACTCGTCGGTGACCTTTTGCGTCGCTCCGTCGATTGCGATGGTGTTGTTGCTGTACACCCAGGGCTGACGTGTCTGGGCGACGGTGAACGCCGTCTCGGCGTTCGCGGGTATCGATACTTCGACGGGACCGGTGATCCCGTTGTACCTGGCGATACCGAGGACGGTGTCGACGCGTCCGACGTTGGTGTCCGTCAGCGTGCCGGTGGCGGCGGGGGCCATGTCGTGACCCTCGTGCCCGCCTGTCGCCGGAGGGGGAGCGTCGCCGAGAGTTTTCACAACTGAGGGCGTCGTCCAACTCAACGCGGTTCTCAGATTGCTGACGTTCTCTCCGGCGTAGGTCGACCACGTGAGGCCGGTCGCCGAGAGGAAGACCAATGCAACTGCTATCCAGATGCCGACGACACCGTGCCAGTTCAGGGTCCGGCTTCGTCCGGTGGATGCTCGGTCGATCGTGAGCAGTCGAGCGTTCCGGGCGGTGCGGTATCGACGGAACCAGAGGTAGACACCGCCGAGTGCGACCACCCACATCCACGACGCGGCCAATTCGCTGTAGAGGCGGCCGGGTTCGCCCAGATGAAGGTGGCGATGCAGTTGGGAGAGCCAGGTTCGCAGTGGCAGCGAACCACTGCTTCCGTAGACCGCCAACTCGCCGACCGGCTGTGCGAGTACCGGATCGACGAAGACGGCGAGCCTCTCCGATTCGCCCAGTGACGGATCGGTGAACAGGACTCGGGTGGTTTCGCCGGCAGCAGGGGACGGACGTACTGCCGAGACGGTCAAGTCGGGGCGGTACTGCTGAGCGGAACGGATCTGGTCGTTCAGTGACGCGATCTGTCCGGTGGTGTCGGTCTGGAGGTAGTCGCTGTAAACGAACTTCTCGATGGTGGGTGCCATCGCGTAGAGGCCACCGCTCAAAGCGGCGATGAGGATGAACGGTCCGATCAGGACGCCGGCGTAGAAGTGCAGACGCAGGATCAGTGGTCTGGCCCCGCCAACCTGCTTCTTCGGGGGAGAACTGTCGTTGGACGCGCGCGTTTGTGCGCGCTCCAATTCGGGTGCGGACATGCGTGTACTCGATCCCGCTGTGCGCCTTTGTTAACCGCGGGCGGTTAAGAAAGGCGCACAGCAAAGTGGCGCACGTAATCACGTGCGTGAAAGGAAAGGGGAGGTGAGTTACACGAATGCCGGTGGGCCGCGAGTGCCCAGGCCAGAGGTGAGAAGTTGACGCAGAACAACTTTGGCGCGGTATCGAGTACGTGCAGCGAACGGTGACGGTTCAGCTGCCCACGGGCGCAATAGAACGGCGACGATTGCCGCTACCGTCGATGCGGCCACGACGTATCCGCGTTCTGCGCCGCGGATCAGCACTGCGCACACTCCGACGGCAGCGATGTGTGCTGCGAGCATCGGAAGGGACAGGAGCAGGCCGTGTTGATGATCCGAAGCGATGGTCAACGTCGCGTGACCGATGGCCTGACCCGCAGCGAGCATGAGGGCGAGCAAGAGCGCGGGGGAGCGACGGGTGTCGATGGACGTGACCACCGCGCCGACGCTCGCGCAGGCGAGGATCAGCAACACGACAGCGCTTTCGGACGGGGCCATGCCGCCGCCACCGAGCGCGTGGGCTGCGACGGAAACCGCGCCGGAGGTGCCGCCCACGAAAGCACCGCGCAGCTGCGCGACATCTTTCGGACCCGGCGTCATACGCGAAAGGATACAGGCGCCTACTACCGGGCTTAGTAGGTGATCGGTCGGGATCGTTTCGGTGGCCGACCGACGAACGCATTAGGTGGGGGATTTGTCCGATTCGCCAAACTTTGCCGAGGACCGGGTGAAACAAACGTGACGGTCATTTTCCGGTGCCAGACTTGGCTCTGGTCGCCGGCAACGGGTCGGCGGCAGGGCAAACACATAGGAGAGTTTCATGAGGCGTCGATTCTTTGCGATATTCGCCCTGATGGGTGCGTTCGGTCTCTTCCTGTCTTCGGTGGCCTCGGCGGACCCGGTCACACGCTCCGTGTCGGGCACCCTTGTCAACTCGTGTAGCGATACTGGCGATCCGGTCGGGATATGGATGGTCGTATGGGATGGCTCGACGCAGATATCCTCGGCCACTGTCGGGGTGGGTGGCGGATACACGATCACGAACGTTCCTCCGGGCAATTACACGGTCAGTCCATACTCGCCGGCTGGATGCGGATCCGTACCCGACAGGACGGCGGTAGATCTGACGACGTCCGACGCGACCGGGATCGACTTCGAGTTGGTGAAGGTGTTCAGCATCGTCGGAACTGTCACTGGGTGTCCGGGTGCTGACGGGGTCGGCGCGTCTGACGTGACGTTGAATCTCCTCGATGCCGGCACGCAAATCGCGACGACAACGACGGATGATTCCGGTGACTACTTCTTTCAGTACAAGCCGGCCAAGGACGGCTATTCCGTAGAAGTGGTTCCCGGCAGCGGATGCGGTGCCGATCCAGCAGTAATTCCGGTGAATCTGAGCACGAATGACGTCACCGGTGTCGACTTCGCGCTCACTGCCGACGGCTGCGATACGGGCAGTTCGTTCGGAAGTGTGGATCTGTCGACGATTTTTGGAAGTCTCGGTAGTTCGGAATTCTGCAGCAGCTGAACACTTGTCCATGAAGGGAGGGTGATCGCCGAGGCGATCGCCCTCCCTTTTCTCGTTTGTTACCAAGGGATTTGCCCTGACATTGCGGAAGGCTGTTTCTAGCGGCAGATGAAGATATCTGTGCCGCATATCGTTACGACGTTCGTATTTGCTGAGATCGGCACAAGCTTGGGGACCAAAGTCATCGAAGTGCGGGTGTAACGGTCTGTTGTGCCACGACGGTATTGAGCAGAGAACGGCAAGCCCGCCAGAGTGATAGCGTCCGAGAGGCTATGTCCGAAATGATTCCGAACTTGACCTAGGAAAACGGTGCGCAGCGATAACAACGGTTCGAATAACGGAGTCCTGGGGAACAACTCCGGAACGACTCAGGGCGACGGCCATTTCGACGCGTCCGACGACGGCTATGCAACGTCGATTCGAACCGTCACCTTCACACCACAATTCGACGAGCCTGCAGCAAAACCGTTGCCCAGTCAGCGGATGCGCCAGCAACGTCGTGAAGAGCCGACCGATTTCCGGACCTCGACGCCCAGGCCTATGACCTCCGTCGACGACCTGGACATCATCAAGCGGGCGAAGCGTCCACCCGAACGCGGTTTGGGCAGTGTGTTGTTCAAACTCACCGGGGGCCGGATCAACACCGGGCAGTCGGCTGCTGAACTCGAACACCAGGCTCTCGTGCGCCGTGCCAACCGAACGGTGCGCGGCGTGTACAAGATTGCTTTCATCTCACTCAAGGGTGGAGTGGGGAAAACCACGGCGGCCAAAACTGTCGGTTCGACGTTCGCATCGATCCGTGGGGATCGAATCGTAGCCATCGACGCCAATCCCGACCTGGGGACCCTGGCTGATCGCGAACGACGTGAACATCACCTGACCGTTCGTGATCTGTTGGCCGACGGTGACATTCGTACGTACAGCGATGTTCGCTACTACACCTCGCAAGGCGACAGCCGACTCGAAATCCTTGCGAGTGAGGCAGATCCGGAAACTTCGGAGTCGTTCAACGAGCAGGACTACCTCGATACTCTCCGAATTCTCGAGGTGCATTACAACATCGTCATCACCGACTGTGGCACCGGAATCATGCACTCGGCCATGTACGGAATTCTCGACGAAGCAGATGCTTTGGTTGTCGTCAGCCCGACGGCTCAGGATGGTGCCCGTAGTGCTGCAGCAACGCTCAGTTGGCTGACCAAGCACGGATACGCAGATCTGGTGAGCAGGTCGGTCGTGGCGATCAATTCGACGCGGCCGGGTTCGTCTTCGCTCGACCTCGATCAACTCGAGGACGTTTTCGCTCAGCGTGGAGTGCGAGCGGTCAAGACGTTGCCCTACGACGATCACCTGGGCGAAGGCGGTCCGATCGACTTGAAGTTGTTGAACAAGCGCACGGCACGGGCATATCTGGAACTCGTCGCAGCAATTGCCGATGGTTTCCCGGACTCGGTGGGCAAGCACGCTTCTCGATAGAACGTGCTCGCCACCGAATCTGATCAGCAGGCTCCGGCGTTCAAGGGTGTCGAAGTATCGCGCCGTATCCGTCGGCGAGAACGAGGCGTTCGTCGATCTGTACCAACTCGGTGCCGGTCCCGATTGCGATGTAGGGGAGTACGCGATCGGCGGGCCCGATCAACTCTCCACTGGTGACTTCCTTGTCGTCAGGATCGGTGAGCAGCAGCGTCTCGACCTTGCCCTGTTCGAGGGCGTCGAGGACGCGTGCGGTCCCGTCGATGGAGAGGCCGGAGTCCCGGCCCTGCTCGGCGACGTAGCGTTCGGTTTCCACATCCATTCTGCGCAGTCGCTGCGTGTCGATCAGTTCACGAATCGACTTGGACACCTCGGCGGGTGTCGAACCGACTGAACGCGAACCCTTTTCGACGTCCACCACCCGTAGCGTCGACGGCAAAAGCTGTGCAAAAGCTTTGCGGGATTGTACTTCTCCGATGACAACTACCAGCGCGACCTTGTGTTCACGGGCGAGCGCCGCCGCGCGCTCCACAGCCTGAGTCAGGTTCTTCCGGATATTCTCCTCCACGAGGCTTTGGCTGTCGGTGTATCGCTCCTGACCGCCCACGTGTGCCTTGTGGACCGGGAAGCCGTCTCCGTCTACCGTTTCGCCGTACACGTCACGCCCGCGAGCATCGCGCACGCACAGGTCCGCGCCAGTGTGGTCGACCTTGGCGATGAGGAACGGTTCGGTGTCGTATCCGTGTGCGATCAGTGGAATCAGGTAGGGCAGTTCGCCCAAGGTCGCGATAGTGGAGCCGGCAGGTTCGAGCAGAATATCGTCGATCAGCACTGCCTCGGAAGTGGCGACGATCGCGCGCCCGGCGCGACCTGAGATGCCGTGATGGTTGTCCTTCACCTCGTCCAGTCGTGCGATCAGCGATTCCGATGCTCCCTGTTTCGTGAGTTGATTGCGCATCGAGCGCCATTCGAGTTCGAAGCGCTCGCGCGCATCTTCCCGGTTACGGACGTCTTCGAAGTACACGGAGGCAAACGGGCCGTCACTCGAACCGACCTTCTTCAGTCGCCCAGCATGCATGTCGGCTCCCTTCTGTAGTGGTCCTATGCCGCGTACCCGACAACCGGTGATTCGACACGACCGCTTTCAGTTCGCACGTTTGTTCGACTGCTGGTACTGTCTGTGAACGTGAGGGTGGTGCAGAGGGAAGCCTGCATCACCTTCACGCCAAGAGCCCGGGACCTGCCGCCGACTGCCTTCGGTGGCAGGTCCCGATTCTGCTTACTCGGCGTCGTCAGTGCCCTTCGACCTGTCGGAACTCTTGCGCCAGTGGGTGAATCGTTCCTTGATGTCCGACGCTACATCGCCGACGCCATTCCCCACGGCGCCCACCGCACCGCCCAATCCGCTACCGATGTCGCGCACCATGCGGATCAAAGGGTCCTCCGACTCGTCGAAGTTCTGCTTGTAGGTCTTGGCTGCATTCTTGAACTCGTCGCTGATCTTCGCTCCGTCGTCATCGCCGCGACGGGGGTAGTTTCCGCGCAGAATCGCGGCGTAGTCTCCGCTGTCCACCCACTTCTTGAGCTCGGCGGCGCGAAGCACCGAGAACGGGTGAGAGAGCAGTTCGATGTTGAGGAGCTTGAGTACACCGTCGCGGAGGTCGCCGCTGGCGTCGTACTCGGCGGCCTGGGCAAGAAACGCGTCGATGTCGATTTCACTGACTCGGGATCCGCCCGCCAATTTCATCTGGACGCGAATCGCGGTGTGTACGTCCTGCCCGCACAACAGTCCGGCACGATCACCGGACAGTTCTGACTTGCGCTGCCATTCCATGAGGGCGGCGATGATCGCGCGCAATGCCCACCCGCCGACGGGCAGCCATCCGATGGTTCCGGCCAGTCGCATCAAATGCATCAGGATGGTCCGATACACAGCATGACCGGACAGCGCGTGGCCAAGTTCGTGGCCGATGATGAACCGCTGTTCCTCGTAGTTCATCACGTCCAATAGGCCGGTAGTGACCACCATGAACGGCTTGTCCATGCCGATGGTGAAGGCGTTGACCATCGGGGTCTGGAGTACGAACAGCTCGGGTGTCTCGTCGGCCTGCAGGATGTCGACGCAGTCACGGCGCAGGTCGTTCAGGTCGCTGAACTGGCGTTCGTCGACTCGCACCGACGTGGCGAGGTACATGAGGCGGTGCTGACGTTCTTGGAGCAGTCCGGACAGCGTCCGCAGGACAGTGTCGAACCCCCGAAGCGTCCGGAGCGTCACCAATGCAGCCCGATCGGCTGGGTGTTCCCACGCACGCGAGCTGATGTCCGGGAACTCGATTCGGGTGCGATCTGGTGCAGTGGTCATGGTGGCCCCTCACTTCGATGTGTGTCGACTCACCTCCAGGGTAACGACTAGTCGGTTTAGCGTGGATTTCCGGCAGCTCACTCGGTGGGCTGGGGGAGCGTGCAATCGGTGACTTTGGGGTTGACGCCGAAGTAGTTCAGCGGACCCGCGATGACCGTGAGCGCGATGGTCCCGACGCCGGCGCAGTTGGTCGGCGAACTGCTGTAGTAGCCGCGTTGGCCGGCCGCGACGGCCCCGACTATCAGCCAGATCAGAACGATCAGAGTCACAATTCTCATCATGGCGGGCTCGATTCTTCAAATATTATGGTGCCCACCGAAATACCCGGTCAGAGTGGGTATGAAACGCTCTGCCGACGGGTATCCGCGGTGTATGCGGCTCGAGGCGGGCGTATCCGCCCGAGTGAACGCACTGAAGGAGCTTGTGATGATCATCCTCGGCGTGATCCTGCTGATAATCGGTTTCGTGGTGAACATTCCGATCCTGTGGACGATTGGTGTCGTCTTGCTGGTGATCGGAATCATCCTGTACGCGCTTGGCGCGGCCGGGCACGCCATCGGTGGTCGGCGGCATTACTACTGATCCGTTGTCGGCTCGTCGTGCGTATCCGTGCCAGTCGGCGCGGTCGGTACGGTGCGCTGAACGGCACGCGCAATCAGTTCCCGAAGGCAGACCTGGCGCAGCGTTCGCTGTTGCCAGTCGCTGCCGTTGCCTGTGACTGACTTGAGCTGCAGCGCCGGCTCCACGCTCGAGTACTCGCCTCCCTCGTCGAGGGAGTCACGGACATGGATCAGGAGCCGGTGCAACAGTTCCGTGGCTGAAATTCTTTGTGAGGTAATCGGATCGATCGACGCTCCCAGGACGCCTTCCTTCGCGGACACCCAGGTTGCGAGGCGGAGGCTCTCGAGGGAAATGTTCGGAGCCTCGATGCCCCGGTCTATCGCGCGTAACGCAGTTGCCACCAGAGCCCGTCCAAGGGTTGCAAGTAGCGCTGCATCCTCTGCTGTCGGCTGAACGTCGCAGACTCGGATCTCGACGGTCGGTAGGTGGCAGGAAGGTCGGATATCCCAGTAGGCCATCCGCTTGTCGAGCATCACGCCGCAATCCACCATCTTCGCAACCGCGGTGTCGAAGTCCCCGGTGGTCTCGAAGTACGGCGGCGGCCCGGCGACTGGCCACCTGGACCATTGGATCGCCCGCCAACTCGCGAAGTCGGTGTCGACTCCTTGGTGGACACGGGAATTGGCGCTCAGTGCCAACAAGGCGGGCAACCAGATGCGCACGTGATTGCAGACCTGCACGGCCTGTACTTGATCAGCGACGCCCACATGTATGTGGCAACCGCAGATGCTTTGTTCGGCAGCGAGGGCGCCGAAGCGTTCGCCCATCCGGCGGTAACGAGGCGAGTCGCTGATCTCGAAACGCGAAGGCCCCGAAAGCGATGCGCCGACGGCCAACAGCCTGCAGCCGTTCAACTCGGCAGCTTTTGCCGCGAGCCGACGCATGTCGGTCAAGTGGGTTCGGAGTTCGTCGATGCCATGGCACACGGGAGAGTTGGTCTCGACTTGGCAGCGGGACAACTCGAGCTGAAGATTCAATCCCAGTGTCGACGCGGTTTCCGCAACCGCAGCATTGTCGGTGGACGGCAACCAGGAGGTCGGGTCGACGAGGATGAATTCTTCTTCGACGCCGACGGTCGGGGTCGTCGATTCGTGGCGGCCAGCGGTGGATTCGGTCGAGCAGGTGGCGCCCATGCTCGCGTCTACCCGGTCGGTCGAAGGCGGAAACCGACCCGAGGAAGCCCCGTTCTCGTCGGGAGAACGGGGCCTGTGGTCGGCCTTGCCAACATCTCGGAAGCGTCAACGAGTCCTTGCACACCGTATGAATCTGGGGACTGGCGTGCCTGGGAAAACGTACTGTGTCGGACTCGGTAAAACGAGACCCCAAGGCATGTCTCACCCCCTATTTCACCCTCGTGTGGACTTGTCCGCACACCCTTCGCCGAGTCGCGGATCATGACCTGGCGGCCTGCGGTGGTGCAGTCTCGGCTTTATCCGTGGGGCCGCCGTTATCGAGCAGATTCCGAGAATGCGAACCCATCTAAACTAACGTCCAGCATTCGGATGTGGCGTTCTGGCGGAGTGTGTGGGTTCGGTGAGTCAACAGATATTTGATCAGTTAATCGCGTGCACAGCATCCGGAGAAGTTGTGGAACTTTCGAACTGGTATTGCGTTTCACCAGCGCAAATCTTCAGTGGTCATGGGTAAAAGTCAGAAGATGGGAGAAAGTGCCTGGGATTGTGTTGCTACCGGTTCGTTATCGCAGACGAATGTCCACTATGTGCGTGGATGACGACTCTTGAAGGCGGGCAAAACTGCGTGTCAGCTGTGTCGGAGCTTCCTCTGTCTTTGTGTTCTTGGATTGAGAGTTTCACCAGGAATATCTTTCGTGATCGACGCGCCGGGAAATTTTTCTCAAGATTTACCCACTTGCTAATTGGGGAATTCAGCGGGTTGCAGAAGACTGAAATATTGCGGGTGGGAGCTGTTATTTCCGGTGATTTGCCCATATCTTGCTGAGTGGCGTATTTGCGACCGAAGTGTCGCGCGGTCGAGAAATAATGCTTTTCATGCTTTACATTGGAAATTGCAAGATGCACGTTTCATCCTCAGTGTTAAACGAAAGGACGAACGCAATGGGTAGCTTGGAAGATTTCGACATCGCGGCACTTCTTCAGAAGGTCATCGCATTCTTCGACGGATTCTCGTCGGACGAGACCGAGACCCCCACGGGCTAAGACTTAGCGAAGCCGCTGTGCATCCGGATGACACTGGATGTGCAGCGGCTTCTCTGTATCCGGCGCCTTCATCGGCGAAGGCAATGAATCGGCGTGCGTGGTTTCGGCCCGCCACTGGGCACTAACTGGTTGCATCCGTCTGGATCAAGAGCATCGCGTCGTCGACCGGATCGAAGTACAGAGCCGGGTCGGCAACCAGTGCAGCGTCGTCACCATGAGTTTGCATGGTGACAACCCAGGCACGATCGTCGTGTTCCACGTAATAGGCACCCGCGAGGACCCCGATGGAACTGCCGCCCTTGAATCCGCCGTAAGTGAACCATTTCGCGGACTCGTCGCTGAGCGCCGGATCCTCGGCGAGAATGTCTCGAACCGGTGCGCCGCTCTCGGTCTTCGCCTTCTCTTGCAACGTGACCAACGCGGCACGCAGGTCGGCGGGCGAGGCGAACCAATCGATGTCGAAAGGCCATGCGGGGGTGGTGAATGCTGACGCCGGGATGTCCACCAGGCCGCCAGGTAGTGCCGCGAGTATCGCTCGACGCTCGTCCGGAGTTCCGTCGCGCCAAGCGATACGTTGTGCGCCTTGGTCACCCCAGCCGAGTTGGAACAGTGCGCGGGTCGGCTTGAGCGGGATGTTGAGCGAAGGATTTGCCATGCCCATCGGGGCGAATTCGGCTTCTACCTGCTCGCGCCCGACAGCAGCGATCAGCATGTCGGTGGCGGTGTTGTCGCTGATCGAGATCATCTTGCCGGCGGTATCTCGGACCGTGACTCCAGTTCCCGATGGCAGGTCCTGCATGGTCCCGCCGGGCATCGATTTGAGGTCGTCGGTGATGGTGAGCTTCTGATCCCAGGAGAGTGTCCCGTTCTGGACGGCCGTCGCGACCGCGCCGAGAACGTACAGCTTGATCGTTGACCCTGTGGGCTGTGGTGAGGTGTCGCCGACATTGAAGACTTCGGCGTTCTTTCCTTCGGTGACCTCGGTGACGGTCAGATTGGTCGGCGCGGGAAGCGCTTTGACAGCTGCCTCGAGTTCTTGCCAAGATGCGGCCGGCACATGAACGTCCTTGGTCGGTGTGATCGCCATTCCGAGGATCAGCCCGTTGCCGTCGACGACGACGTTGACGTCGAACGCACCGCCGGTGGTGCTGGTGATGGAAACTGTGCCGTCGGAGTCGCCTCCCTTGTAATTCACTGTTGTCCAAGGCTGTCCGGCTCGGATGGAGTCGAAGTCCGGAGGTGTCAGGACTACGGGTGCAGTGGGCCCGAAGTGTTCGGCGATTTCTTCCTGGGTCAACGGCGTGCTCGTGTTGAACGCACTGAGAAGCCAGGTGATCTGCTTGCCGACGGAGCTGTCAGGGATCGTGACCGTAGCGGGTGCCGCGGTGGGGGCTTCGGCGCGCGTCCGTCTGAGGTGTAGACATACTCAGCCTGAGGTACTGAATCGCTTCATCCTGGAGTACCGTCAACCACTTGTAGTGGTGACACGCGCCTTGCCGCTGGACAAATGGGAGAAAGGCTGCACTCGAAGAACTTTCGTGATGACTGCGAGAGCTAGTTCTTGGTCGCGGCCAAAAAGGACGGTTGCGTTGACAGCGCTGCGATTTCTTCGGGGAGTTCGGGGATCCGACGATCGTACAGTTCTGCCAACTCGACCGAGCTGAAGCGTCGGACAGTCCAATTGTGTTCAGCCAACCACTGGCCCGGATCGGATCGCTTGTCGCTGTAGAACAGTTGCGAAATGTCCAGGTCGCCGAACGGGTCCTTGGCGAAGTACTTGGATCTGATGGCCGCAAGCTTGCTCGGGTCGGTTCCGGCCGGAAAGTCGTTCACCGCCAAGCGACTACCGGTGGCCGAGAGTTCGTCGATCCGCTCGAACAGGGCGTCGTGGGCCGGGCCGGGGAGATAGGCGAGCAGGCCTTCCGCCGACCAGGCTGTGGGTTCGTTCGGGTCGAAACCAGCCTCCTCGAGTGCGGCCGGCCAGTCGTTTCGCAGATCAGTAGGCACAGTGCGTCTATCGGTCTTCGGCTGGGCGTCGTGCGCAGCGAGCACTTCGGCTTTGAACTCCAGCACCTTTGGCTGATCCACTTCGAATACCGTCGATCCTGAGCTCCAATCCAGCCGGTACGCACGCGAATCCAACCCTGCTGCAACGATTACCGCCTGCCTTACTCCGGATTCGGTTGACGACGAGAAGAATTCGTCGAAGAACCTGGTTCGCAACCCCATGAAACCGCCGAAGGGGGTGTCCTCGAGGAGCGTGGGATCTTTCAGAAGAGCTGTGAAATGCGGCTCGGCTGCAGCTTCTACGAACCACGATGCGAACTTGTCTTCGATGATCGCGTCCGTACGGGTGCTCTCCAGTGCTCGGAACGTTGCCACTGCCAGCGCGGTAAGTCCGACGCTACTGACGATGTCCCACGTATCTCCATCGCTCCGCATTGTCTGGGTGTCCTTCCGCTCTTGACGACTGAGCCGAACTCTCTCGACCCTACGCCGGTGTGACCCCTCGTCGCCTGGAACGGAACGGTCGGACTTGGAGCAGCAAATACACGCTGACCGGATCGAAAAATTCTGCAGTGCAAGGCGTTCGGTTTGAATCAGCATCCTGCCAGGAATTTGCCAGGTCAGTGCCAGTGAGCGGCAAGGATGCAGGACTTCACTGGGGTGTGCCTCAGGGCTGAGAGAGAGACTCGAGAATCCTTCGGGCAGGGGATTGATCGTGGCATGACCATCCGCCGGAACCACTTCGTGGGACCGTTCGGTTCCAGTTGATCTCTCGGACCGCACAACGAATGTCCCGTCGAGAAAGAGAGATGTGAGCCCATGTTGCAGGAAGGCTCGCTGGATGTATTGGCCGCCGCGGCGCGGAGCGGTAGCCGTGAGTCCATGGCCAGTTTGTATGCGGCGTTTCGTCCGATGGTTGTGCTGCGGTGCCGCGCCGAGCTTGATCAGGCCGTTTCCGATTCCGCCGCGGATGCCGCGTGCGTCGCCGTTCTCACGGCAGTGTGCGACGGATCGGAGACGTATCAGCCTTTTCTACGCGTGCTGTACGCGAGTACAAGCATCGCGATTGCTCGGGCGGCATCCGACGGGTTCAGCGGTGGATCGCTCCCGCCTCCGACAACGCTCCCGGTTGTCGAACGCGATGTCTTGGTGTTGCGGCTGATCGTCGGGCTCGATACAAAGGCGACCGCAACGTCGCTTGCCCGTACGACAGACGAGGTGTCGCTCGACCTGCATCGGGCGCTGCGGCGACTGCGAAAGTTGTCTTCTCCGAATGCAATCAGAAAAGTATTGACAATCACCCGTGAGGTCGGCGAAGGTTGGCACTCTGGCGTCTGTCGAGGGCGATCTGGGGGATCGCCCATCTCGGACTGATGGCTCTCGTGACATGGTGCCTCGTTCTTGCTCAGCCTTCGAATCGAGTATCCCTGGATACCAATGTATTTCGAAGAATACCAAGCTTTTCGACTTCGACCTCGACCTGATCGCCTGGTTGTAGTAGCCATTGGGGTGAGCGTGCGTAGCCGACTCCCGACGGTGTGCCCGTAGCGAGGAGATCGCCGGGGTGCAGTGTGAAGGTCTGAGAGATGTGAGAGAGGGTGTCGCCGACTGTATAGACCATTTCGTCGGTGCGGGCGTCCTGAACGATTTCGCCGTTGACGCGGGTTTGTATTCGCAGGCCGTCGCGCAGGTCGCCGACTTCGCACGCAGGAACCATCGGTCCTAGTGGGCCGGATCGGTCACCGTTCTTTCCGAGTATCCACTGCGAGGTGAGTTTCTGTGCTCGCCTGCAGGTGAGATCGTTGAACGTCGAGTATCCGACGACAGCTGCAAGGGCCTGGTCGGGAGTGGCGTCGGCAAGCTTTTGCCCAACCCAGGCGACCACCTCTCCTTCCCAGTCGAGACCCTGCTCGTTGGCTGGAACGGGGACATCGGTGTCGCCGACAGTGAGGGAGTTGGGCCACCGGGCGAACAGAGTCGGATAGGCGGGTAGAGGATCTGCGCGGTAGCTCCCCTCTGCGACGTGGGCAAGATAGTTCAGTCCGATGCAGACCACCCTCGCGCCCGGCAGGACCGGTGGAACGAACTCGATGTCGGCTACCGGCAGGTGTGGCCCGGTCGGAGTCGTCGCGAGCTTGCCGGCGGGATCCGACCAGAACTCTTCGAGAGTGCACACGACACTCACGTGGGAGCCGTCCTCGGACAGTTGAGCCACCTGAACTCCACGATCGGGTTGCTGAATCCCAACGATTTTCATCAGTTGCCTTTCAGGTTCGAATTAAACCTATAAACCTTCAGAGGTTTATGGTTTCATAGGACTATGCCTCACGACACCCCAGATGGACAAGGCGGACGCATGCCCCGGATTTCTGTTGCGCCGAGTGACCCGATTTCTGTGCTGTCCAAAGCGGTGGGGAGGGGGACCCGAGCCGAGCAGTTGGCGGCGGCGATCGACAGCCGGATTCGGGAGCAGAACCTGGAGCCCGGTGTGCCAATCGGCACGCTGGAATCGCTTCGCGGCGAGACCGGATTTGCATATTCGACTGTCAGCGAAGCGGTTCGACTGCTTCGTGATCGGGGAGTGCTGGAGATCCGCCAGGGGCGAGGTGGCGGCTTATTTGTCGCAGAGAAAAGCCCGGCGGTTCGCTTGCGCCATACGTTGCTGAGTGTCACCGAGGGGGCCTCGGTCGTCGCGGATGCCATCGAGTTGCGTGATCACCTCGAAATCTTGATCGACACTGCTGCGGCTCGGCATCGAAGCCGGGCCGACATCGCCGACTTGGGGGCACACCTGAAGCGGATGGAATCCGCCCCCGACTGGGACACCTTCCTCCGAGCGAACTGGGCCTTGCACGAGCGAATCGCGACGATCGTTCCCAATGACCTTGCGCGATCGGTCTATATCGGCACTCTGGGCCCGCTGCACGGCACGGCCACCGAGTTCGACAACGAGCGTGACGCAGCGGGCTACCGCACCGAGAGGTTTCACATCCACGTCGAACTTGTCGACGCAATCTCCGCCGGCGATATGGCTGCAGTACGTGCGGCCGTCGTACGGCACAACACTCCAGTCTGAAAGGACGATTCATGTCCGGTGAGTTCCGCTCACATCTGTTTCCTCACGACCATCGCCGACTATCGAGTGTTCGAGGTTTGGATCCCTACGCCTATCGCGATGTGTCAAGGCGGCCTGGGACCTTTACCGGTGATCTCGTTGAGGGATGGAAGCCGCTATATCTCAACGAATTTCGAGGAGTCACCGAAAACGGCACGATCACGGACGGGCTTTACCCTTTGACAGCCGTCACGCACGGTGAAGAGGCTCCGGTGGATGAAATGGTGGATGCTGCGAGAGATCTACTTGCGGAGTTGAGTGACGTCGATCGCTCCAGGATCAGTTATCCGATCGATGCTGTCGAGTGGCAGACGTGGGCGAACCCCGAGTTCATGCAGTTCGACACCGGAGTACGACTCGAGTTCCAATCGCAACGTGTTCGACAGTTGGCTTTGCGATTGGTCGAGGCCTCGCTGAGCCCCGAAGGTTTTCGAATCGTCCGAAACATGATGTTGATCAATGGTTTTCTCGGCGAGGTTGTCGGATTGGAGACGATACTCAACGAATTCAGTTACAACGTCGCTCTGTACGGTGAACCGAGTGTCCTCTCGCCGTGGGGATGGCAATTGTACGGTCACCACTGCGCGGTCAACTGTCTGATCATCGGCGGGCGGATGGTTGTGAGTCCGGTCTTTCTCGGCGCGGAACCCAACGAGATAGACGATGGTCCCCACGCCGGCATCGAATCATTCACTGGTCGAATCGAACTCGGTATAGAACTGATGGCCGCACTCACTGACGACCAGCGGCGTGAGGCCACTGTATACGGGCTGATGAACGATCCGGCCATGCCTCCCGGGCGAGTGCACCCCGGGGATGAGCGGCACCTCGCCGGAGCGTTTCAGGACAACCGAGTGATTCCCTTCGAAGGCATTCCCGTCGATCAGATGGACACGCGTGCCAGACAACTAGTGCTCGCGATCGCCGAACAGTTCGTGGCATTGTTGCCCGCGGGACCTCGGACTGCTCGTCTGCGCGAGATCGAAGAGCACCTGGACCGGACATGGTTCTGCTGGATCGGCGGGCACCGCCCTGGAGACGTCTTCTACTACCGCATCCAATCCCCGGTCTTGATAGCTGAACTGGATCACCACTGCGGTGTCTTCCTCGACTACGACACTCCTCAGCCCTTCCATATTCACACGGTGATGCGCACTCCGCATGGCAACGATTACGGACGTTCCTACGTTCGACAGTGGCAAGAGCAGACGGAATCGTGACCTGCAGTCAACTCCAGGGAGTCGTCTCGGCCAGACACTGGATTTCGAACCTACTTCACACGTACGTCGACTTTGCGGACCGCAAAGACGTCGACGGTGCTGTGGGGCTCCTGGCTTCTGCCCGGGTTAGCTTCCCCGGGACGGGTTTCGATCATCCGGACGATGCGGAGAAGTTCTTCGCAGAATTGTGGAAATCACCTGTCGCACATCGCCATGACGTCAGCAACCTCGTGGTGCTCGCCGGGTCTGGCCCCCGAGTGTGGAAAGCTCACGCGCACTACACTCGGTGGGTGTTCGAACCCGATCCCTCGGTGCACACCCTCGGTGAATACACGATGGTTGTCGACGAACGAGACTGGAGCATCATCGAACTTGCGGTAACCAGGACCTGGACGAGGAGTTAGTCGTGGCGAACATAGGCAGGGCCACGGTGATTCTGGATTCGATCGCCGAGAGTCGCTGGCCGATGACGCTGACAGACCTCGCAACCCGCACCGGACTTCCACGTTCGACGGTGCACCGAGTTATTCAAGCTCTCGAACGTGAGTTGTACGTGGTCCGAGTTCCGGACAGATCCGGATACATCTTGGGCCCCGGCTTACTCAAGTTCGGGATGAATGCTCACCTACGGCTACTCTCGGCCAATCGATCTCAGCTGGCGACGTTGGCTCGTACCGTCAACGAGAACGTGGAGTTGGCGATCTTCAGTGGTCGCGAGGTTGTCGTCGTCGATCAGATTGCCTCACCGGAAAGGCTCAGAGGCGTCACCAAGGTCGGCAAGAGCTTTTCGCTGCATGCGAGTTGTATCGGGAAGGCCATGCTTGCTCAGTTGCCGGAGGAGCAGGCAGTTGCGTTGTTGTCACCGGTTCTACCGCGATTTACGGATAAGACGATCACCGAACGGGCGGCGCTGCTGGCGGAACTGGCGGAGGTGCGTCGCTCCCACGTCTCCGTCGACATCGAGGAGCACGACGTAGGGATCTGCGCCGTGGCTACTGCAATGATCGGACCGACTGGCGCGCTTCAAGCGATCGCCATCGTCATTCCGTCCGGGCGGTTCAAAGCGAAGAAGGAACTCGCGGTCGAAGGTCTCAAAGTGGTGAACAGTCAGGTGGATCTGGGTTTGTCGCGAGCGCAATTCTGAATGCGACTGCCTGAGAGCTTCTTCTGTGTGCTCCCGTGACTTCTGCAGATCGCGCGAATCAGTTCCCGGCTCCTACTGGGAGGTCGGGAACTGATTCGTGATCAGTGGTATCCCTACCGTCTGATGCGCCTATCTGCAAAACAGAGTGCACAGACCGCGACCAAGCACACTGCCGCGGCACCCGCGAACGTACTGAACAATCCGACGGCTCCACCCGACGCAATGGAGGTACCGCCGATTACCGGGCCTAAGAACGCCCCGACGAATGATGTCCCGTTCGACCAACCAAGGGCAGTTGCTCGTGCAGGCAACGGGTAGACATCGGCTGTGGTCGTGTGCACCAGATTCATCGTGGAATGGCCGCCGATGCCCATCAGTGCCACACAAATCATGGTCCCCGTCAACGATGTCGGCAGATAGACCATTCCGAGAAGTCCGACGAGCGTGCACGCGCTGGTGGCTACCGCTACAACTGAGGCCCCGCGGCGGTCGGCCGCCCACGCACTGGCAAAGGAACCGATTACTGCGGCACCGGTCAGAGTAAAGGTGATCACAAGAGCAGTGTTCAGCGTGTACCCCAAGTCAATAATCGACTGCGCTGCCCACACGTTGAGTCCCTGCCACGCAACCATGTTGGAGATTGCGCATACCGCGACAACCAGTGCGATTGTGGACCCGCGGCCGGTGAACAGTGCGGCAATCTTTTGCCGACCAGACCATAAACGCCCCGCCACCTCCTGGGGAGTGTCGGTCGGGATGTCGATTATCACGACGGCGGCGAGGATCACCAGAGCCGTACATGCACCGATGAAGAACATCGGGCGCCATCCGAGCGCAGGAAGCACTGGAATCGCGAGCAGTGACGCGACGACGCCGCCGAGTGGGATACCTGCCATTGTGATCGTGACGACCAACGACGCCCGTGACGATGCCGCACTGTTGCGAGCGACTGTCATCGCGGTGGTGAGCGCGCCGCCCACGCCGAATCCAGTGACAAATCGACCCACTGCGAGCATGACGATGCTGATCGACGCTCCGGTGATCACGGCTCCGAAAGCGAACAGTGCGATGGCAACAATGAGAACCCACTTTCGACCGGAGCGCTCGGCAGCGAGAGGGGCCAGTACTGATCCGGCGATGGCTCCGATATAGACGAGCCCGCCGACCAGCCCTGCTTGTTGATCGGTTATGCGCAGGTACGAGTCTTCCAACAGCAACGGAATAACAGATCCGTAGACGATCAGGTTGAATCCCTCGATCACGGTGATAACCATGCACAACCCGATGACTGCGGGGTGGGATCGAGTCTCCCCACGTTCATCGGTTCGCGCGGGTGCATTGAGATGCATGTGTTGTCTCTCCAGACAGTGAGCCCGATTCGGGCGGTCGATGTGATGCGTGCCATCGTCCGATGTCGACTTCTCGGGCGTAACCGTTTAGTCCCGGAAACCGGGACAAATGGGGTGACGCGCAGCACATCTGGCTCATACCTTCAGCTCGTTGGAAAAACTCGATCCGAGGAGCTGAATCAATGGACCTGTCAGAAGTCACCGCTCTACTAGATCCGAAGCCTCTGCAATTGGAGATGGGATACGAGCGACTGCCATCTGGAGGGCTGCACGTCGCAGTCCGTACGGATATGCACGGTTGCACCGGCGAGATGCTCGAATGGTGGGTCCGCTGGCGTTGCGACACACAGAAATACATCTGGTGGCATCCCATCGACCACACGTACAGCAGTTGGCAGGGTAATCTCTCGGACGACACTCATGTCGGCAGCGAGCACGTCGTCACCGAATACTTCTCGGGGCAGCCGGCCGATGATCTGGTCATCCAATTTCGGGATCCGTCCGAGTTCTTCGACGAAGACGCCTATTCCAGAGCAAGAGAATCCGGCGCTGTGTCCGGAGTGGTTGTCGGACGATTGGGGGTCACCCACAATCCACCTCGTCTCCCGGACGGGCGCGTGCTCGGCGGCAGGCTGCTGCACATCGCTCGCGATACCGAGTGGGGGATGGCCCTGCGAAGTCACTTCTTCATCGGACACGATCTCGAGACACTCGGGCAAACCGCGGAACAGATTGCGGCACAAGCAACTGTGGAGTTCGCTCAAGGACTCCTGCAGCACGCGTACGACGAGTTCACATTTTTGTCTCGTTTCCTGCCGTCGCTCTACGTAGCCGAAAACCGGGACGTATCTCCGCCGCGAGCACCGTGGTGACGGCAGTTGTCTCGGTGCCCGCCAGGGTCGTGCAGCCGTTTCAGGCGGCACCGAGAATTTTGGCTCGTCCCGATTTCCGGGACCTGATCCGTGACAAAAGGAATTAACGAACCGATCCTTGTTCTCAACATCAAAGCTATTTCACCAGAACGGAATTCGCTGTGCAGAGTGTCAACGCCGAAGCAACGAGGATAGCTGCTGACGTGATGATCGTCGGTTTCGGGCCGGTGGGGAAGCTTCTCGCCGTCAAACTCGCTCGGAAGGGCCACGATGTCGTCGTCGTGGATCGAAATGAAGTCGGATACCCTCTGCCGCGAGCAGTAACCCATTGCGCCGATTTCGCGCGAATCCTGCAGTCGGTCGGGCTGGCGCCGGACACCATTCCCGAGATAACCGAACCTTATGACGACATGTATGTGTGGCGAAACGGTGACGGGCGGACACTGGTGGAGGTCGACTGGAGTGGTAAAGGTGAATCCGGTTGGTACAACACCTATTTCTTCAGTCAGCCCGCATTGGAAGAGGCCTTGGACGCCATTGTCGCCGGGTTGTCCAATATTCGGGTGATGAGGGGGTGGGAAGCGGTGGCATTGACGCAGAATTCGGCACTGGCAACAGTAGTCGTCCAATCCGTGGACAGCGGTAGGTGTGTCGCCGTCGATGCGCAGTGGATTGTCGGTGCAGACGGGGCGAACAGTCGCGTTCGTCAATGGGCCGAAATCGACTGGCACGACGAGGGGTACTTCTACGATTGGTTGGTTGTGGACGTCAAACCTTCGGGCGGAACCAGTTTTCCGAACGTTGCCGCGCAGAATTGCGACTACCGACGCCCTTCCACGATGGTTCCCGGTGGTCCGGGCCGCCGTCGCTGGGAGTTCATGCGACTGCCGGAAGAGAGTCGAGAATCCCTTCAGCGCGAAGACACGGCATGGGAACTGCTCGAGCCGTATGGGCTGACCCCTGACAATGCAATCCTTGAACGGCATTCCGTGTACACGTTTCAGGCTTGCTGGGCGACGCGATGGCGACAAGGACGCGTGTTGCTCGCCGGCGATTCCGCGCATCTTATGCCGCCGTTCGCCGGACAAGGCCTGGGTGCTGGTGTCCGTGACGTGATGAATTTGTCGTGGAAGCTCGATGCGGTGTTGCGTTCGGCAGCGGACGACCACCTGCTCGATACATATGGAACAGAACGACTAAGGCACGCACAAGCTTTTGTGCAGTTCTCGACCGAACTAGGTCAAGTCATCTGCATGTCCGACCCGCAGCAAGCTGCTGAACGTGATGCCCGCATGGTGGCGAACTGGACTGCGGGAATGAAGCCTCCTGCTCCGCCACGACCAGGGCTCGGCCCAGGGATACATGTCGGGACTGCCGGTGGCAGTCTGGCTTTACAAGGTCAGGTTCGAGTCGGAGATGGCGAAGTTGCCAAGTTCGACGATGCGTTCGATGGGCCAGGGGCTTTGATTTCACGCACATCGGCCGCGCTGCGAGAAGTTCCGGAGGCGACGCGAACAGCTTTGGCGACGTTGGGGATCGACCTCGTAGCGCTCGGAGGTGCCGAATCGGCGGGCGTGACCGTTGTCGACGACGTCGACCTCACCTACACGCGCTGGCTCGACGATCAGGACGCAGATGTCGTTCTGGTCAGACCGGATTTTCACGTCTACGGCGTTGCTGGAACGCACCAGGCAACCGAGCTGGCAGCAGGTTTTCTACACAGGTTGCGTGTGCCGGAACCTGCTCGGACGCTTGCCTGACAGCGCGACCGCCACATCGACTATCGACAGGAAGTTACATGTTCAACTCAGTGACCGACGACATCGATTCGGTCGAATCATCTTCGGAACAATCCGGATCCGATGTTCGAAGAGGGCCCTTGGCAGGCATAGTCGTTGCAGACCTCACGCGCGCACTCGCGGGACCTCACGCTTCAATGATGTTCGGCGACCTGGGGGCGACGGTCATCAAGATCGAGACACCCGGTACCGGCGACGATACGCGCGGCTGGGGGCCACCTTTCATGGAACCTGCAGGTGCACAGCGAGAATCGACATACTTCTTGTCCACGAATCGAAACAAGAAGTCAGTCGTACTCGATCTGAAATCTGAAGAGGGTCTTGCACTACTGGAATCCCTTGTCTCACGCGCCGACGTTCTGATGGAGAATTTTCGGACCGGCGTCCTCGATCGTTTGGGGCTTACCGCCGAACGACTTTCGGAGCTGAATCCGCGACTCGTCGTGCTGTCCATCAGTGGATTCGGTCACGACGGACCGGAAGGCGGACGTGCGGGGTACGACCAAATCGCACAAGGGGAGGCGGGTCTGATGTCGCTGACAGGTTCGGGTCCCAACGACTTCCAAAAGGTCGGAACTCCGATAGCCGACCTACTGGCAGGGATGTACGGCGCATTCGGTGTACTCGCGGCACTGCAGGAGCGAGCGCGAACCGGCGTTGGGCAGACGGTACGAACCTCTTTGCTGGCCGGCATAGTAGGTATCCACGCCTTCCAAGGAACTCGATTTACCGTCGCTGGTGAAACTGGTAAGGCACAAGGGAATCACCATCCGTCGATCTGCCCCTACGGGCTCTTTCCGACAGCTGACGGCGTAGTTCAGATTGCGGTTGGTAGTGAAGGACTTTGGAAGCGGTTCTGCTCGGGCTTCGGGTTGGCCCCAGATGCCCCCGGGATGGAAGACAACTCCGAACGAGTTCGAAACAGTAAGGCGGTCCGCCAGCTTGTCGAAAGCATTTTTTCGAAGTATGGCACGGACGAGCTGCTGCTCGAGCTGGACCGTACGGGTATTCCGGCGGGACGTGTTCGTGGAATCGACGAGGTGTACCGCTGGGAACAGACTCGTTCGCAGGGGTTGATGGTCGAAGTCGAACACGAAAGCCTAGGTCGGATAACGCTTCCTGGACCCCCACTCCGGTTCTTCTCTGTGGACGGCATGGAGGTCACGAAGAACTGTCACTCGGCTCCACCGCTTCTCGGTGCAGACAACGCTGTTATCACCGGTTGGCTCAGCGAAGCACGCCGATGAGACAGACATCGATGGTTTCTGCTATGAGGCCGAGCCGGCGCGACTCCGGCATGGTCGATGTGACGTTCGACGGCCCAATCGCGACGGTGACGATCGGCACAGGCCGTCGTCGAAACGCTTTGAACGGTGATGCTTGGAAAGATCTCGCGCATCAGATCATTGGCGTCTCGACCCACGCATCGCTCGGTGTTGTCGTCCTTCGCGGCGTCGGCGATACCTTCTGCGCCGGGTCCGATGTCACCGAGTGGGTTGGTGCCTGTGCCGAGGACGTGGAGGAGTCGTTCGCGCAAATGGAGGCAGCCTTCCGCGCTATCGAAATTTGTCCCGTTCCTGTCATCGCACAGATTTCCGGCGTAGCAGCTGGAGCAGGGTGTCAGTTGGCACTCGCGTGCGATATTCGAGTCGTGGCGACTTCCGCCAGAATCGGAATGCCTATTGCGCGTCTCGGGATTCGACCCAGTCCGGCATTCGCGGCGCGCCTTGTCCGTGTTGTGGGACCGGCTGTGGCCGCTGAACTGCACTACACCGGACGGCTGGTGAAGGGACCGGACGCGGTAACAACAGGTTTGGCGAATCGGTGTGTGTACGGCGAGCTCCTCGCGTCGACTGTTCGGGATTTGGTAGAGGAGATTGTTCGCCAGCCGACATCAGCCGTGCGTGCGGCGAAGGAGGCATTGATTGCTGTTACCGGCCCTCCTCCTCACCACACCCTCGGTCCGGCCGTGAATTTGCGCGACCTCCAACTTGGCATCGCGCAAATTCTGCATACGTGAGTCTGCAAGGCTGTTACTGGCCGGCGATGTATTCGATCGACGGGCCGGCAGTCCAACCGCCGTCGACGGCGATCTCGGAACCCGTTGTGTACGAGGCATCGTCGGAAAGCAGGTAGGTGACCGCGCCGACCAACTCCTCCGGGCGACCGACACGGCGATACGGATTGTTGGGGAATGCGCCCTCTTCGAGGCTGATACCCGTCGGTGCAGTCATGGGCGTCAGGACCATGCCGGGGTGAACCGAGTTGACCCGGATCTTGTCGCGACCGAGTTCGACGGCGGCGATCTTGCTCAGCCCACGCACGCCCCACTTGGCTGCGCCGTAACCGCTGGTCAGAGCCATGCCCATCAGGCCGGCGGCCGAGGATATGTTCACGATGGATCCGCCGCCGGCTGCCTTCATGAACGGCACTACCGTGTGGATACCGGTGTGCACGGACACCAGGTTGATCTGGATGATGCGCTGGAACGTCTCGAGTGGTTCCTCGGCGACTGTCTGGCCGGACGCCGAGATTCCGGCGTTGTTGACCAAACCGTTGATCGCGCCGAACTCGGATACCGCGTACTCGGCGGCGGACTTCCAAGACGCTGGATCGGTGACGTCGAGGTGAACGTAACGCGCTGCGTCGCCGAGAGATTCGGCCACTGCTCGACCGTCGTCGTCGAGTAGGTCGCCGATGACGACGCGGCCGTTGCCCGCGACGATGCCGCGGGCAAACGCCTCGCCCAGGCCGCGTGCGCCGCCGGTGACGAGAACGACTTTTCCGGAGAGATCCTGAGTCATGATTGTTCCTTACCTGTTGGTGTTGCGAGATATGGCTTCGAGAACGCCCCGAGCGCGCGGGTGATGGCCTCGGGTGCGGGCGTCCGGAGGTCTGCCATCTCACGCAGTGCGGCGACTACCGCAAGTGTTGCCTGGCCCGAAGCCGCTGTGGTGTCGAGCGAGGTTTCCGGACGGTCGATCAGGCGTGCGACTTCTGGGCGAATCAGTTCCATTGTCTCGAAAGTTGCTGATTCCCAAACTCTCCGGAGTGCCGCATCACCGAAGATGATGGGCATCAGTGATCGGGTCATCGGCTCGAAGGACTCGCCGACCGATGCGATAAAGGCATTCTTCACAGCCGCTGCGAGCCCGAATTCGCGGGCTTGCGCGCTGAGTGCCGTGGCCAGACTGCGGTTTCCCTCGTCGAGCATCGGCCAGATGCTCTCCTCTTTGGTGGCGAAGCAACGGTAGAACGTTCGCTCGGAGATTTCTGCCCGCTCGGCGAGCTCCGCGATGGTCGTCGAAGTGTCGCCGCGTTCGACGAAAGCGGCAGCACAACTCTGCGAGACGCGGAGAAGTAGTGCAGTGCGGCGGGCTGTTGCCATATCCGCACTGTACCAAAAGTGGCAGAAACTGCCACAAATGGTGTCGGCCGGTCAGCCGACGTTACCTTCGATTCCGGAAACCTCCTGCTCAACTGCGTTCTTGAAGTTCAGGAGCGTCTTGCGAATGTTGCCGCGCTGAAAGTCGGCGAACGTTTTTCCTCCGGTGGCAATTTTGTCGAACATGTCGGCGGCGAAGTCCGGCCAGCCGCGCCTGTCGTCGGTCCACGTTTCGGTAACTCGGGTTCCGTCGGGCACCGGCGAGAATCGGTACTGCCAGGTTGCGATAGAGGCGGGGATCCGGGGAGTACCGAGGCCGATCTTGTGAACACGGAATTCGAAGAGCTTCCCGGCCTCGGCAGCGGTGACTGTGCATCGCGTGGTCCACTGCGCGCGCCCACGCTTGTTGTGCCCGTCGAACTCCATGCCCAGGAAAGCGCTTTCGCGGTCTCCCCGCAAGGTTGCGCCTAAGTTCTCGGGACTCCAGGCACCCATACGAGTGGGATCGCTGATGAGCTCGTAGAGGGAAAGCGCGTCGGAGCTGACGACGATGCTGTCGGAGACGGTAAGTTCGCGAGCCATTTCGGTTTCAGGTTCTTTCTGTCGAGCGCGTGTGAGGTGAGTATGACGATCGGTGGTTTCGCGAACAAGATGCGGACGTGGCGGATGAACCGTCGACCTGATCGGCGTTGAACTACAGGTGCGGTTTCAGTTGGATCTTGACCGCGCCTTCCTGCTTCTTCTGGAAGATCTCGTAGGCGTGTGGCGCCTGATCGAGCGGCAGCTGATGGGTGGAAAAGGTGTCGACACCGAGTGGGTCGTCGTCAGTGAGCAGGGGCATGATGTCCTCTACCCACTTCTTGACGTTCGCCTGGCCCATCCTGAGCTGAATCTGCTTGTCGAACATGGTCATCAGCGGCAGCGGATCAACCATTCCGCCGTAGACACCGATCAAAGAAATGGTTCCGCCGCGCCGAACGATGTCGATGGCCGAATAGACAGCGCCAAGGCGATCGATTCCTGCGTTACGCATCGCAGGCGCGGCAAGAGCGTCGGGAAGGAGTCCGACGAACTGCTGCGCGAGCTTTCCGATCGGAGACCCGTGCGCTTCCATACCGACAGCGTCGATCACCGAATCGGTTCCGCGGCCGTTTGTCGCGTCTCTGATGGCATCGCCGATCTTGCTGCCGTAGTCGTCCAGGTTGAGGGTCTCGATACCGCGTTCGGCAAGGCGCGCAAGGCGTTCGGGTACACGGTCCACACCGATTACTCGAAACCCCTTGTGGTGGGCGATACGAGCCGCCATGTCACCGATCGGTCCGAGGCCGAGGATTGTCACGGAACCACCCGGCGGAATGTCGGCGTATTCGACCGACTGCCAAGCGGTGGGGAGCACGTCGGAGAGGTAGACGAATCGCGAATCCGCGGGACCTTCGGGAACTTTGACATGTGTGAAATGTGCTTGCGGTACTCGGAGGTACTCAGCCTGCCCGCCGGGCACCGAGCCGTAGAGCTCGGAGAAGCCGAACAATGCTGCGCCCGTTCCCTGATCGCGGACCTGCGTCGTCTCGCACTGTGTGTAGAGGCTCGAATCGCACATGAAACAGTTGCCACACGAGATCTGGAACGGAATCACGACGCGGTCACCTATCTCGAGATTCGTGACTTCCGAACCGACTTCTTCGACGATGCCCATCGGTTCATGGCCGAGAATGTCGCCGGCATTCATGAACGCACCCAGAGTCTCGTACAGGTGCAGATCGGATCCGCAGATATTCGTCGTGGTGACCTTGATGATCGCGTCGGTGGGTTCGACGATCTTCGGGTCCGGAACCGTATCGACGCTTACTTTCCGTTTGCCTTGCCAAGTCACTGCGCGCACTGGGATCGACCTCTCATCGTGGAAATGCTGTTCGCAGTCACCTGCCCGAAAGCACTGAAATGCAAACAAAATCGGTGAGGGTTGCGAGAAGTCCTGAGCGCGTTAGATTGAGATGGAGCTGGGTCCCGGTCTCTTTGCACCGGCTCCAGGACTGAGACGACGAGATGATGAGGACGATCGCATGACCGACAAAGACGACAACGACCAGTCGCCCAAGGGTGGGCACCCAGGACCCGTGGACAAGGGCGGCGACGGGGGGATGGCAACGCGAGAACAGGCGCCTGAACTGGTCGAGGAGACCTCCGGCGAGAAGTCTGACGACGAGTAGTTTCCTTTTACTCCGCGTTGGGTAACAACGGGGATAGGCCGCATCGGACCGTCCCGGAATCAATGCGGGCGAGGTTCCTCGAGGTTGAGCAGCCAGCCACGGGAACCGCCTTGAGCAGATCCCTCAACCCTGTTGTCATTCAACCCTGTAACAGCACGTGATCGAATCGGGTCCGCAGTAGTGTCGGGACCCGGAAGTCGTCAAGCGTTCGAACTATCAACTGCTCGGCAATATCCCGGAGTTTCACGTTGGTCTCTTGAGAACGCCACACGAGTATGTCGAAGGCGCGATCGGCCGAAATGCCGTAGATCACCATGAGCATGCCTTTGGCTTGCTCGATTACTCCGCGAGAAGCGGTGATTTCGTTGACCAGCACGTCGACAGACGCTTTCACCGTGCTGTCGAGGGTTTCGGTGACGTCGATGTAGAAGCCTGAGCTGCCGACCACGGCACCCGACTCGTCCACGACGCTGTCGCCGACGACGATTACCGAGTGAGTATCCCCTGCAGTGTCGATGATACGGTGGCGGCTGCTGAACGGTCCGCCTGAAGTGCGGATGGCGTGCAGTGTCTGGGCAACGTGTCTTCGGTCGTCGGGATGCTTGTGCGAGAGCATCAATTCTGTCGTCGGAGCTACTTGGTCGGGTTCGTATCCGTGAATCCGTGCAACTTCGTCCGACCACTCCCACCGGTCGCCGTTGCGGTGATAGAGAAAGCCGCCCACCCGGTGTGGAGCCCCCGATCCTGACGTTCGCCCCAACCCGTCCTCGTTCACCACACACGCCCCCTCGTTCTCGACCTCGTCCCAACCGGCGTACTCGCCAGTTAGTTATATCGGACAAATCCGGCGGAGGTGGTGTCGGTCCCATATTTCGGAGCATCGTCTGGATCGCTACCGCATGGGTCGGGGAAACCGGCGCTCAGAGTACTTGGCGACGGTCCCACGTCACTCGCGGTTGAAACAGTGTTGCCGCTGTGTCCATTCGATGATCGCCGCCGCGATGGCCGCAGGCTGATCCTCGGGGGCGAGATGTCCTGCGGGACCGCACTGTTCCACCTCGAGATTTGCGATATTCGATCGGCTCCACGTGACTTCGTCAGGTCCGATCATGAGAAGTTCTGCGGGGCCGCTGAAGGTGAGAAGAAGTTTGGGTACGTCAGTGCTTTCTGTGAGCCAATCGCTGTACGCCGCCACACGTGCATTCACGTCACCGGGAGTTCCTTCGATGGGGAAGGATCGTGGCCACTCGAGAAGGGGTCGGCGACTCTCTCGTGACGGATAAGGGGAGCGATAGGCCTCGGCATCGGTTTCGGTCATTTCGCCGAGAACCGTTCTGTGAAGCGCTATTTCGAGAAAGAAGTTCTCGTCGAGTACCTTTGTCTCTCCTGTGTCGGAGTCCCTCAGAGCTTCCACCCGTGCCCGTGCCTCTCCCGGGAAGTGTTCGTCCCAGGTCATCGGACGAAGGATCGTTTCGAAGAAGGCCACACCTCGGACGCGATCGGGGTGGCGGGCAGCCCAGTCCAGTGCAAGTGCCCCGCCCCAGTCGTGTCCGACGAGTACGACGTCGTCGAGTTCCATCTGGTCGAACCAGGCGTCGAGGTAGCGGGCGGTGTCGAGGAAGCCGTAGTTGATTGGCGGTTTGCCTGACCGCCCCATTCCGATGAGGTCAGGGGCAAGTGCGCGGCCTAGATTTCCTATCTGCGGCAGGATGTTTCGCCACAAGTGCGAGGATGTGGGGTTTCCGTGGATGAGTACGAAGGGTGTTCCTTCACCGCGCGAGCGGTAGGCCATGGTCGAGTCGAGCACGGGAATTGTGGGCATTGCGACTCCTCAAATAGTTTCCATATACTCTAATTGAGATAGTAGCCATGTATTCTATTTGTATGCAAGATCGGGAAACATGGACGACAGGGTCGCTGGTGTGGCACCTTGGCTTGCGCTGGCGGGCGGGGGTTGACCGAGCGATCGCGCACCTGGGGTTGACTCACGCCCAGTATTCAGTGCTCGCGTCTCTGCATGGTCTGGTGAGTGCGGGGGAGAGGCCGAGTCAGCGAGAACTCTCAGCGCACACAGGATTGCAGCGAATCTACATATCCAAGCTCGTGCGAGCGTTGGAGAAGAGCGGGTTTGTTGTCAGTGAACGCGATAGACGCGATGCGCGAGCCGTTCGCCTCGATCTCAGTGACGAGGGCAAACGAGTCATAGAGCTCGCTAAAGACATTGTCCGCCAATTGGATGCAAAGAATACGGAAGTGCTGACGAAAACCGGAGGGCGGGAACTCGCCGAGCTCCACCGCGCCCTTGACGCGTTACTCGACGCCACCGAAGCAGGAGATGGATAATGCGCCGGTCCGCTTAGTGGCGCAACCGAAGGCGATCGTGTGCGGACCCGGTCCACAGGACGTTCGTTGGGGGAGCGACGGAAGCGTCGATCCCCCAACGAGCCCTATTGTCTAGCTGTCGATCGTCACGGTGTCACGTTGATCGGTGTGGCCGATGCGAACTGCAGTGTGCCCGACATTGTTGCCGTCCCAGTGGCTGCGGCGGGGCAGACGGGTCCGGTGCCGGTGCGTGTGTAGTTCACGGTGCCGGTGTTGCTGGCCACGACGCGCTGGTTGGGAATATCGAATGGCAGCGGTCCGACAGTGCTGGCCCCGACGGTGACTGTGCATGTTGATCCGGGCATCGTGACGACTGCGCCTCCTGCAGGAATGACCAGGGATCCCTGAGCCGATCCGGTGTCTGCCGAGACGTTCAATAGCCACGAGCCGGAGGTCGTGACCACAGCGGGTAGGCCGTTAGCCTTGCACCCGGTCAGGCTGGGGGTGCCGATATTGACGTTGACTCCGCCGGTGCCGGCGTTGGAATTACCCGGCGCGGATGGGATGGTCCCGGAGCCCGTCGTACTGGAGCAGGTAAGTGTGATCGTTCCAGTCTTGATACTGAGATTGCTGCTCGAAGCAGTCACGGCTTGACCCGCTGGAGTGACGACGGTCGAAGCCAGAGCGGTGCCGGCTGCGACCGCAATCGCGGCTGCGGCGGCAGCTGTGACGATGGTGGTGCGGCGAACTGCATGGGTCATCGATATCTCCTTGTTGTCGGTGATACTTCGTGAGTCGCCGGTGCTTGCTCTACTGCGTCCGCAGGCTGTCGGCGCCGATGTTGAACACATCGCTTGTGGTGGTCAACGAGTTGTGACCACTCGAAGACGGAACGTTGGCGCGAAGATTGACTGCCCAATTCAATGCGCCGAACAGTCCACATCCAGATGCGCCCGGTACCGCGAACGTCTGGTCGGCGTGCGTCACGTTTCTGACGGCGGCGGTATCCGGAAATCCTGGAACTTCCTCCAGGACACCATTTTCGGACACTCCGAGTTTGAACATGATCGGGTTGCTCGCAGAACCCAGATAGCAGTTGCCGCCCAGCAAGGGGTTGGAGATCTTCAATCTTGCCGGAAGTGTGACACCGAGTTGGAATGCGTCGACTGTTGGCAACGCGACCGGTTCGACTGTTGCCTTGATGGTGGTCAAGCCGCCGGGGAACGGTATACCGAGCCCGAAGATTCCTCCTGGTACCTCGATGGGGGTGGAATAGACGCCTTTGGTGCCGTCAGTGGGAGGAATGAAGATCTGGTCGAACCCGAATTCAGCGTCGGGGTTCTCGCGATAGGCGACACCGCCGGCGATATTCAACGAGCCGGAAGGAATCGGTACTTTGAGCCCGTTGATGTTCATTTCGCCGCCTTTGACGACGACATCGACACAGGTGCTTGTCTCCGGATTGGCTATCGGGCATTTTCCCCAGCCCCCGAACGGCGCATTGGGCAGCGGGGCCGCCGTCGCGGTTGACACCGCCCCGAGAGTGAGGACTCCCGCTGCGACGACGGCGAGCGCGGCTCTGAATCGTATTGTGCGCATGGACAAGTGAACTCCGTTTCGAGGTGGCAATCTGTCGTCGATGACGGTTCTGTGGCAGTGGGTTGGATTGCTAGTTGGCGCTACGCTCGGCAACGACGGCAGCGGGTTCGGGTGAGCCGGCCGGCTGGGGCCTGAGGCTGTCGGCACCGATGTTGTAGACGTCACTCGTCGTGGCGAGGGAGTTGGACGTGGTGGACGAGGGAAGCCCGGCGCGCCAGTTGACGATTGGATTCAGAACGCCGAACGGGCCACACCCGGAAGCTGTCGGGACCGCGAAGGGCTGTCCGGTGTGCCCGGTGTTTCGAACGACGGCAGTGTCCGGGAAACCTGGAACCTCTTCGAGGACACCGTATTCGGTCACGTCCAAGTTGAGTTGGACGGGGTTGTTGTCCGAGCCCAGGTAGCATTTGCCGCCGAGGAGAGGGTTCGCGATCTTCAGTTTGACGGGTAGCTTCACACCAAGCTGAAATGCGTCCACGGTGGGGAGTGCAGACGTCGACTCTACGGTGGCCGAAGCCTTGTTCAGTCCGAAGAGATTGTTGAATGGCAGGTCGATTCCGAGTGCGCCCCCGGGGATATCGATGGGTTTGGCGTAGATCCCCCGACTGTTGTCGTTCGGTGGGATGAATACTTGGTCGAATCCGAATTCAGCCTCTGGATTCTCCCGGTATGCAACTCCGCCTGCGATGCGCATCGCCCCGGCGGGAATGCTGACGGAAAGCTTGCCGATCTTCATGTTTCCGCCGGTGACCGTGACGTCCATGCAGGTGCTGGTCTCGGGATTGTCGATCGGACATGAATCCCAACCGCCGAAGGGGATCTCCGCTGCCGGGGCGGCTCCTGCAATGCTTGCTGACAAGCTTCCCACCGCAGCGGCGGTGGCGAACACAGTTGCGGTGGCGAGTGCGCCGAAAAGCCCACGCGACGTCGAACGTCGGGACATGTATTTCTCCTTTGGGTACAACCGACCAGTCGGGATTGTGATGATGAGTGACGGTAGTCACGTGTGACTTAGATGTACAGACAATTTGAAACAATTCCGACAAAAGTATTACTGCGATCGCCTCCGCTACTACTTGTGGCTGTGAGGATTGAAATTTGTTGCAGTGCTCTGTGTCTCGTCATTCACCCACGAATCGCTGTGAGGTGCTTCGACCCGAAAAGGCGTTCGTCGACGGGAGTATCCGACTCCTGTCGAAATCGAGGGGGCAATGTTTTGTCGGAGTCGCCAATGAGGGAAGTCAGGGCGAGTAACTTTGTCGAACAGCGGCTGATCGGTACTCCGGGCAGCTGCCCGAGAGAACGGATCGCCATGACGCTGATGCTGCCGCTCGACTCGATGTTCCTACTGATGGAGTCACGGGAGCATCCCATGCACGTCGGTGGCCTGTCGCTTTTCGTTCCGCCGGAAGGGGACGACGGCGAATTCGCCAGGTCGCTCTACCGTTCGCTCACCGACGTCGACTCGATTCGGCCACTCTTTCGCCGCAAGCCGGTGCAGTTCTTGTCGAACTTCGCGCCGGTGCGTTGGACGGAGGACGCAGACGTCGATCTCGAGTATCACGTCCGGTTGCTCGCGCTGCCCAAGCCGGGTCGAGTCCGCGAGTTGCTCGAGCTGACCTCCATGCTCCACGGCACGCTGCTCGATCGGCATCGGCCGCTGTGGGAGGCGTACGTGATCGAAGGTCTCGCCGACGGCCGAGTTGCCGTGTACATGAAGACGCACCACGCGCTCATGGATGGTGTGTCTGCTGTTCAGGCGTGGTACCGCAGCCTCTCGTCGGATCCGCACGATCGACATTCGATGCCTCCATGGGCGCAACGACCTTCTTCGGGGCGGGTTCGTGCCGGTCGCGGGCTGGACCTGCAGAGGCGGGTGGGCTCCGTGATCGAGACTGTGCAAGATGTGGTCGGGGTCGGCCCTGCGATAGTGAACGCTGCTGCCTCGGCAGTGAAGGACCACGTCGCACCGTTGCCGTTTGCTGCTCCGAAATCGATCTTCAACGTCCCGATCACCGGAGCGAGGCGTGTCGCCGCGCAGTCGTGGCCGATCGAGCGCCTGCGCAAGGTCAGCTGCGTTGCAGACGTGACGCTCAACGATGCGGTGTTGGCAATGTGCGCGGGTGCGCTACGGCGATACCTGATCGAACTGGACGAGTTGCCGGACAAACCGTTGATCGCGATGGTGCCGGTATCCCTTCGCAAAGGCGAAGAGGGTGAGGCTTCCGGCAATGCCGTGGGTGCGGTGTTGTGTGATCTGGCAACCGAATTGGCAGATCCGGCGGCCCGACTTCAGAGAGTTCACAACTCGATGAGTAGCGCCAAGTCCCTGATGTCGGGCCTGACGCCCCTGCAGATCACGGCGCTCAGTGCATTGAACGTCGCGGGTCTCGGGCTGCCGCTGATCCCTGGTTCATCCCGACTGATCACTGGGCGTCCAGTCTTCAATCTGGTGATTTCCAACGTCCCCGGCCCGACAACGACGCGCTATTGGAATGGCGCGAAACTCGAGAGCTGTTACCCGGCATCGATTCCGTTGGACGGGCAGGCGATGAACATCACCGTCATCGGCTACGCGGACACCATGCAGTTCGGGCTCGTCGGCTGCCGCCGCAATGTTCCGCACTTGCAGCGGCTCCTCGGCCATCTCGAGGAATCCTTGAGTGAGCTCGAAGCCGCCGCAGGCTGATCAATTCGACTCGCGCCTTCCGACGTCACGTCCGTTCACGACCAACTGGTGGACGTCCAGTTCTTTGTCGTCGAGGCCGAAGCTGATGATGCGTTCGGGGTGGATACGGATGATCGGTGCGTCGAGACCATGTGCAGCAGCACCAGTAGCATCCAAAGCCTCTGCCCGGCCACGGATTTCGACGCACCTGACCTGCCATGGATCTACGGATGCGATGTCGTCCACGACGAACGCGACCCGACCGTTGTCTGCGACATTGTGAAACTTACGGCTGCCCGTCATGTTGTAACCGCTGATGTCGATCGTGGCTGTATCCGGGTTGTAGTGGAACCCGACCGGACTGACTTGCAGCGTTCCGTTCCGTTGAACCGTCGCGAGGCGACCGAGAGTCTGTGTGACCAGGTAGTCGAGTTCGATTCGGGTGAATGTCATGAAATCACGCTAGAACCTGAACTGCTGTAGAGGTCAAGATCTCCGAACGTACAACTCATTCCATCTCGTCGAGGGCCTCTTCTGCTTCGTCGACCCGCCACTCGGCCTCGCGAAGTTCCTCCTCGGACTCTCGAACTGCGACGCGGGCAGCCTTCTCGGTGTTCTTGGCGAACTGTCGTTCTTGTTCTGCGTGTTCGAGATCGGCGCGGAGTTCTTCGATGCGACGGTCGAGGTCGGACAGCTTTGACCTGGCATCCTCGAATTGGGCGGTCTCGGCCTTGACCCGTCGTCGGATCTTCTCGACGCCTGCCCTGGCTTCCTTCAATTCTGCTTTCGCCTTGGCTTGTTCGGCCTTGCGATCCGGAGCAGTGGACTTGGCCGGAGCGTGTTCTTCGGTGGGGATCGCAGGGGCGTCTTGTGCAGAATCCTCCTCCACTACAGCAAGTCCCGCCGGCCCGAAACCGCTGTAACTCGCGGCGGTCACGACCCGTCCGAGTCGAACCTGCGCGGCAGTCTCCTCATCGGCCAGGGCGGCATTGAGAGTCTGCGCGACATCGCGCAACGAATCCTCGCCGACGCTTTTTCCCCGTGAAGCGGCGATCTCACCGGATTTGTGGGCGAGACTCCGCACCACCTGCTGCCTCTGTGTCGTCAGCCGTCGCAAGTCCGGGCCCGAGAGATGGCGTTGAGCGTCGCGTAGCGATTCGCCAAGCGCGAGAAGTGCATCCAGATCCTCTGGTGCATCGCGCGAGATGAGATTGACCAACCACCCCACGGTGGTCGGCTTCCGAAGTTTTCCGATCTCTGCGGCCAGTGTGCGGTCGTTGTCGTCCCGGGCAGTCTTCACATGCTTTGTACGCGCCTCTACGAACTCGCCGGGGTCGAGGCCGTAGAGTTCGTCGGCGACATCATCGAGGGTCACGTATCAATACTGTCATTCGGCGAATCGTTCGAAGACTGTCTTCCAGTCGTTCTTGATGCTCACCACCGTCCACCCGTTTGCGCGCGAGACGTCGAGTGCGTGCTCGGCCCCGTCCACGTAGTCGAACTCGCGTTCCGGATCGTCATGGAGCACCAGAAGGCGAAGTGCCGGAACGTTCGGGTGTTCGGCGAACTTCAACATAGGTAGGTCACCGTTGCTGTTTCCGGCCGCGATGACAGGTCGTCGGCCGATTCGGTTCCAGATCTGTACGGGCTTGGCCGGCCCGTCGTCGACGACATCGGTTTGGGGCTGACGGAGAATTGTGCCGCTGTGCCCGTCGTCCTTCCACGTCAAGGCCACGCCGCTGCCGATGACGCGATCTCGGGGGATGCCGTAGACCTCCTGGCTGATCGGACGCATGAAGTCACGTCCGCCGCCAGAGACTATGTAGTTCGAGAATCCCTTGGCTGCAAGGTAATCGAGCAACTCCACCATGGGTGCATAGCTGCAGTGCAGATACTCGCGACCGAGAGTGGGGTGCGAAGCAGTGCGCAGGTAGGTATCGGCGTGGGTTTCGAACTCGTCGACCGTGACTTCGGCGAATGCCGCCAGGACACCGGCCGCGAGCACCTTCAGTGCGCTGTCGTCGCCGCGATAGTGCTTCGAGATCACTTCGTTCAACCAGGCGTAGTCCTTTTCGAACGCAGCCTGCCACGGTTGACGGTTGCGAAGAGACGGATCCTGGGCGGTCATCTCGACGAGGCGGCGCAGGATGAAGTCGAGTTGGATCGGCATCGGCTTCTCACACCACAGGGTTCCGTCGTTGTCGAAGACTGCGATCCTGTCTTCCGGTGCGATTTCGTCCGGACTTCCCTCAGTCGTCGCGCGTTCGACGAATTGCCGGACGGCCTGTTTCGGCGTGCCGTCCTGCCAGCTCGGAAGCGGGTCAGGGTTATCGGAGGTGGAGGCTTCAACGAATTGACTGCTCATGTGGTCCCTGGCTTCCAGTGAGTCGATGACAAATCCGGCACTCTCATACTCGGATCTCCTGCGGAAAATGGCATCGCCCATTTCGGGCGACAGCGGTTCGGTGACCACAATCGGGGTATGCGATTCACCATGCGGCCGTAGAGGCTGGAAATCAGATGACCTACAAGGAGCCAGATCATGGCCAACGCATTCAAAGGCGTCGTCAACCTCGATATTCGCGATTCGATTCCCGACTGGAGCCCGTACGAGCAGCCGAAGGCCGCCGCCGGCACACCGAATATTCTTTACATCGTTCTCGACGACGTCGGATACGGCGCCTTGGGTTGTTACGGGGGACCGATCGAGACGCCGAACATCGACCGCATCGCGGGCAACGGATTGCGGTACGGGCAGTGGCACACCACAGCGCTGTGCTCCCCGACGCGATCGTGTCTGCTCACCGGGAGAAACCACACGACCAACGGCATGGCCTGCATCAGCGAGTGCGCGGTCGGTTTTCCCGGCGGAAACGGTCACATCCCTCCCGAATGTGCCACGCTCGCCGAGGTTCTGGTCGAGCAGGGATTCAGCACCGCGATGGTCGGCAAATGGCACCTGTGCGCAGAAGACGAGATGAATCTTGCTTCCACGAAACGGAATTGGCCGGTCGGCCGCGGATTCGAGCGGTTCTACGGCTTTCTCGGTGCCGAGACCAATCAGTGGTATCCCGATCTCGTCCACGACAACCACCCCGTCGAACAGCCGTCGACGCCCGAAGAGGGGTATCACTTCAGCGTCGATATCACCGACAGAGCGCTCGAATACATCGGTGACGTGAAGTCGATAGCTCCGGACCGGCCTGTATTTCTCTACTACGCACCCGGGTGCGCACACGCTCCGCATCACGCGCCCCGCGAATGGGCCGATCGCTACGCAGGCAGGTTCGACGCAGGGTACGAAGCCATGCGGGACGAGATTCTGGCCAGACAGAAGGAAATGGGACTTGTCCCGAAAGACACGACCCTGCCCTCACTCAACCCGATAGGCACTCCTGAGACCCGCACCGGGCCCGACGGCGAACCGTTCCCGCCGCTGGATTTCACCCGCCCTTGGGACACCCTCTCCGCTGACGAGCAGCGACTGTTCTCACGGATGGCGGAGGTGTACGCGGGCTTCCTCTCGCACTGTGACGATCAGATCGGACGCCTGCTCGGGTACCTCGAAGAAATCGAGCAGCTCGACAACACGATCATCGTGGTGGTCTCCGACAACGGTGCCAGCGGTGAGGGCGGACCCGACGGGTCTGTCAACGAGAACAAGATTGCGAACGGCGTACCCGACGACCTAGCCGAGAACCTGGCGAAGCTGGACGAGTTGGGCAGCACCGAGACGTACAACCACTATCCCAACGGGTGGGCGATGGCGTTCAACACGCCCTTCAAGATGTGGAAGCGTTACTCGTTCAACGGTGGAACCTGCGACCCATGCATCATCTCGTGGCCGGAGGGCATCGATGCCCGTGGCGAGATTCGAGATCAGTACCATCACGCCATCGACGTCGTCCCGACTCTGCTCGACTGCGTCGGCGTCGACTTGCCTGACACGGTGAAGGGGTACACCCAGCACCCGATTCAAGGCGTGAGCATGCGGTACAGCTTCGATGCCGGCAACATCCCCACCGCCAAGCACACCCAGTTCTATTCGATGCTAGGAGGACGAGGAATTTGGCATGACGGCTGGAAGGCCGTCACCACGCACCCGACTCTGAGCGGGTGGGGCCATTTCTCGGAAGACACCTGGGAGCTCTACCACACAGAGTTGGACCGAGCCGAGCTCCGGAACCTTGCGGATGAAGAACCCGGCAGGCTGGCAGAGCTGGTGGGGTTGTGGTTCCACGAGGCCGGTGCCAATCAAGCTCTGCCACTGGACGATCGGTCCGGTGTCGAACTCCTCACCACGCCTCGCCCCCAGTTGGCCCCGCCCCGAAACCGGTATGTCTACCGCCCGGGCGGAGCCGAGGTACCGGAAGCCGTCGCTGTCAACCTTCGTAATCGTTCATTCTCGATCGGGGCAGTTGTCGATTTGGCCGAGCCAGGTGCGACCGGTGTGCTTTTCTCGCATGGCGGCAGGTTCGGTGGTCATTCGCTGTACGTCAAGGACAACCGCCTGCATTACGTGTACAACTTCCTCGGCAGTGAACAGCAGAAGATCGATGCCACCGAAGACCTTCCGATCGGCGAAAATATAATCTTGGCAGCAACTTTCGAGAAGGAAGGCGAGGATCCGCCGGGCACTGCGCACGGGGTGCTCGGCCTCTACTACGGCGATCGGAAAGTCGGTGAGGGCAGAATCCGCACTCAGCCAGGCAAGTTCAGCATCGGTGGCGGCGAAGGGCTCAACGCAGGCCGTGACAGCGGGGAGCCCGTAACCGACGACTACCCGGGTACGTCACCGTGGGCGTTCACGGGTGGAACGCTCAACCGGGTGGCCATCGACGTCAGTGGTGAACCGTACGTCGACCTCGAACGCGAAGCAGTGGCGATGCTCTCGCGTGAATGACAGTTCCGAGTGCGTCTAGTGCGAGCCGGGCGGAAGGTATCGCACGGTAGGTACTCCGCCGGGACCGTCCAGGCGAACCTCGGCGTCGACCTGGTAGACCTCGGCTATCAGGTCAGCGGTGAGGACCTCGGTCGGGCTTCCGTGGGCAACGATGGATCCCCGGTTCAGCATCACTATCGAATCGCAGAACATGGCGGCCAGATTCAGATCGTGCAATGCCATGATCGTGGTGGTGGGGAGGCGTCGCACGAGCGCGAGCAATTCGAGTTGATGGTTGATGTCCAGGTGATTGGTCGGCTCGTCGAGTAGCAACTCGTGAGGTTCCTGAGCGAGGGCGCGCGCGATCTGGACGCGTTGGCGCTCCCCGCCGGACAGGGTGTGCCACGACCGGTCCAGCATGCCGGCGAGGTCGGTGTGTTCGATCGCTGCCCGAACGGCGTCGCGATCGGAATCCGACTGCCCACCCCACAGTCCGCGGTGCGGTGTGCGTCCGAGTTCGACTACCTCCGCGACCGTCAGATCGATCTCGGTGTTGCTGTGCTGATCAACGGTCGCGATCCGACGCGCGACGTCGCGGCGTTTCCAGTCGGACAACGGGGTTCGGTCCAGGGTCACGACACCGGACGTCGGACGATTGTGCCCGGCAAGCAGTTTCAGCAGCGTCGATTTCCCCGAACCGTTGGGGCCGAGAAGCCCCACCGTACTTCCGGTTGTAGGCGAGACGTCGAGGTCGTCGACTATGAGCGCCCCGCCGACCCGCCAACTGACGCCGGTAGCTTCGAGTGTCATGGCCTGGCCTTCCGTCTCCAGAGGATGACGGCAAACGCAGGCACACCGACCAGCGCGGTCACCACACCGGCCGGGAGTTCCTGCGGCGCAATGGCTGTGCGTGCCACAGCGTCGACCCAGACAAGGAAGATGGAGCCGATCAGTGCGGACGCGGGCAGGAGTCGGCGGTGGTTCGAACCGACGAGAGCCCGCGCCGCGTGCGGGAGGACCAGGCCCACGAAGCCGATGGCGCCTGCGACGCTCACGATCACCGCGGTCATCAAGGCTGTTGCCAACAACAGGGTCACACGCACCCGCCACACGTTCACCCCCAGCGACGACGCCGCGTCCTCGCCGAAGGCAAAGGCGTCGAGTGCGCGGGAGTGAGTCAGACAGACCACGAGGCCGACTGCGACCACCGCAGCGCAGAGTGCGACGTCGAGCCAGTCGGCGCCGCCGAGTGAACCCAGGAGCCAGAACATCACGCCGCGGGTCTGCTCGGGATCGGCCGAGGTGATGACGATGAACGAGGTGAGCGCGGAGAACAGTTGGGTCGCGGCGACACCGGCCAGGATCACCCGATCCGGCGTGCCGCCGGCCGCATGGGCGAGCAGCAACACAAGGGCGAAGGAGATCACCGCGCCGATGAAGGCGCCGCTCGACAAGCCGACTACTCCCGACCCGACTCCGAGGATCACGATCAGTACGGCACCGGTCGAGGCGCCGGACGAGATACCGAGGACAAACGGATCGGCCAGCGGATTGCGAAGCAGCGACTGCATGATCGCACCGCACAACCCGAGACCGGCACCGCAGAGCGCGGCGAGCAGGGTACGCGGCAGACGGAGGTCCCAGACGATGCCGTCACGGATAGGGGTGACGTCCGCCGCGGTACCGCCGAGATGGCCGACGACGATCGAAGCCACCTCACCGACCGACAGACCGGCCGGCCCCAACGTGATTGCCACGGCAGCCGATCCGGCCAGCGTGACAACACCGATCATCCACAGCAGGGTGACGGTCGTCGGGTTGTCACGCAGCCGAACTCTTGTCGTCATCTCACGCCGTAGACCACGTAGTCGTCGAACAGTTGCCAGACCGTCCCCGACTCCCGAAAACCTGCTTGCGCGAGCGCCGCCAACTGGAAGTCGACGGCCGTGGGCGCAGTGGCGTCACGTCCGGCGAATCTGCGCTCTCGCTCGTCGGTCATTGGTCCGATGCCGGGAGTTGCCCGCAACTCCTCCCACCAGCTCTCCCACTCGGGAGCACCGGCAGCAAAGGCGGAGCGTTGCGTCTGCTCGTCGTGAGCCTTCGCCCATCGCCCGATGACAGGGAAGCGGCTGTCGAAACGAAAGTGATCACCGTTGAGCAGGACTCCGTCCGGACTCAGCAGTTCGCGGCACTGCCGGTACACCTCGACGAGCTGCTGCGGTTGCAACCAGTGCAGCGCGGTTGTCGACACTATCGCCTGAACCGGCGCAGCCACCGAATTCGGCCAATCGGCTCCCGCCAGATCTGCGTCGATCAGCTGCAGTCGGTCACCGAAACGCGTCGACGACTGGCGGGCGAGCTCCAGCAGCATCGGGTCGTAATCGATCCCCACAACGCTCGCATGCTCGAACTTTTCGAGAATCCGGGCGCTCAGTGAACCCGGCCCGCAGGCCAGGTCGACAACCGTGAACGGGGCGTGCGCGTGCTGCAATTCGAGGACGTCGAGAATCACGTCGAAGCGCTTCTCACGGTCGGCGATGTATGCCGCCTGCTGGTCGTCCCACCGACGCACCAGTTCACTGATCTGCGCGGACATCTAGACCACACCCAACTGGCGCAGCCCGTCGGAGAGCTGTTCGATGCCACCGACATTGCGGATCGAGGGATCCATCGTCGTTCCTTCGAGGATGATGTAACGCTTGTTCTTCACTGCGGTGAGCTTGCTGGCGACCGGGTCCGATTCGAGGAACGCGATCTTGTCTGCGGCACTGTCGCCGTCTCCACCGCGGTCGAGATCTGCGAGCACCAGCACGGTCGGGTCTCGATCGAGGACACTCTCCCAACCGATTTCGGGCCAGTACTGCTTGTTGTCGTCGAAGGCGTTCTTCGCACCCACCGCGTCGGTCATGATTCCCGGTGCACCGCAGCACCCGGCGAAGTACGGAGTCTTCGTGGCTGCGTACCACCACGCCAGCGTCACGTTCTCAGCTCCCAGTGCCGCCGTGGCGGTGGCCGCGCGATCCTTCAAACTCTCGGTGAGCTCGACACCTTTGTTCTTGACATCGAACAGTGTTGCCACGTCGTCGATTTCGTCGTACAAGTCGTCGAGCGTGAGGGCCTTGCTCTGCTCGGCATCCTGACCGGTGCACTCGCTGGGTGACTGATATGTCGCGACACCGAGGTCGGTGAACTTGATCCGGTCGGCGATGCCCTCCGAGGTGAACGTGTAGTTGAACGTCGTGTAGACCATGTCCGGTTCGCGTTCGAGGACACTTTCGAATGACGGGAACTCGGTGTCGAACGCCTGGACCTGACCACGCGCCTCGCGCAGTTCGGGGAGGACATCGTCATCGCTCATGGCGTACCCGGCCATCCGGTCCTGCACTCCCAGCGCGAACAGCATCTCTGCTGCAGGTTGATTTACCGCGATTGCCCGTTCGATCGGTCGCTCCACCGTGACGTCTCGGCCACAGTTCTGGACTGTCACGCGCGATTGTTCGGAAGAGTTGGATTGTCGGGCAGCACTGTCGTCGGAGGAGCAGGCAACCAACGACGCGCTCAACAGGGCAGCGACGGCGGCGGCGGGTAGGCGAAGTCTGGACAGACGCATGGAATCTCGTTCTCGCAGGGGCTCGTTCGCGGAGCCCGTTACCGTGTGAACAGGCGCCTGTTGACCCCTGCTGCCAGCCGGTATTCGGACTCGAGATCGCCCCACCCGAGCGCCTTCCCAGATTCTCATCCAGTGGCGTAAGCCCGGGCGGTCACCCTCACCGCTGCGCGTCAGTTCCGGATTCACACCGGATTCCCTGACCCCCTGTGTGGAGGTCCGCTGGCACAGAGGAACTTATCACCGCAGTGCACCGCCGGTCAGGTCGGCTGGTGTGAGGCAATCAGATCTCGATGGCCAGGTCGTCGATGTCGGTGAGGGTTCCGCCGTCGGCGAGGATGCGCTCGTAGTTCTCGCGTCGACGGAGGTCGATTTCGGTGTTGCTGACGCCCTCCTTCCAATATCCGAATATCGCGACGTCGTTTTTGTCGAGTCCGACGGTCGATCGAAAGTGCTTCCGGATTGCGCGCATCTCGTTGCGTTCACCGGCGCCCCACACGACGTAGCTCGCGGGATTGGCGAGCTCGCGTGCTCGTACCGCCAGTGGGCCGTCGGGCTCGGCGGGATCTGCGCTCACGCGGTGAAGCTCCAGGCCGGGGAGGGCGGGCAGTTCAGCGAAGGCGACCTCGTCATCTGTTGTGACCCAGCCGATTCCGACGACGTCGGTAGGTAACTGCTCGATGATCGAGTGCAACGCGGGTATTGCGGTGCCGTCCAGAAAAAGTGCGATACGTCGACCAGGAACATCAGGGATCAAGAAGTGTGGCCGCGGACCGGTGAGGCCGAAGGTGTCACCGACGGCCAACGCTGCTGCCCATTTCATCATCGGACTGGTCTGTCCGTGCAGGACCACATCGACGACGATCGATCCGCTCGCTGAATCGTAGGAACGCACCGTGTACACGCGCGAAGTGTCGTCGAAGGCCGGCCCGAGATTCATGCGTACGGTCACATTCGGGCGTGACCAGGTCGGATCGTCGGTCGACTCCGTCAAACGAGCCGTGATCCGCAGCAGGTGATCGCTCGGTCGCTCCATCGCTTCGACGATCGCGAGAACGTCGTTGAGTCCGCGATTGTGGTCAGCGGTCCGTAGGACGGTCGTCGGGGGAGTTGTTGTGCGCGAGGCGTCTGCATGTGTCATCGACTGTGCTCCTGGATCGGGTTTTCGGGATGCCGCCAGGTTAGTGCCGCCTAAGTCGAGCGAGTTGTCCAGAAGTGACATCTGATTACCTGAATGATTCGGGTCTCGAAACGACGCGGTTGAGCGAGTGGTGCCGGCGCTGCTACCGTGCCTGTGATGTCCATACGCCGCTGTTCTCTCGCTTCCGGCCGTGCACTGCGCACGGCCCGATTCGGCGTAGCGACTTTCCGACGTGGGCGTAAGGCGATCGACCGCCGCCCGTCCGGTCTTGTCTGGATCGAAAGAGCCTTGGCCGCACCGGCCGGATCCGTCTGACATTCGCCACTTCGGCGAGCATTGCCTCGCCGAGATTTCGCAGTGCCACACCTGTTGCAGTGCTGCGCATTTCCCGTACCTGAAGTTTCTCGCGGGTGAGTTGTGAGTGTCGGCGCCACCGAGCCTGGAATGCCAGCCAACTCGTTTTCGTGAAAGGTACACAGCAATGAATCGTTTCGAAGGCCGTCGTATTCTCGTCACCGGCGCAGGATCTGGAATCGGGCAGGCCACCGCGCTGCGGTTGCTCGCCGAAGGTGGCCGCGTGGTCGCTGCCGACATCTCCGAGCAGGGTTTGGCGAACACCCGGAAATCGGCAGAACATGCTTCGACGGAGGATCGCCTCGACACCCTCGTCGTCGATATCGGTGACGAGAGTTCCGTCATCAAGGTTGTGGGTCAGGCGATTTCGACTCTCGGGGGATTGGACGTACTGGTCAACGCCGCCGGGATACTGCGTGGTGGGCACACCCACGAGACCTCGCTGGACCTGTGGAATCAGGTGCTCTCCGTGAATTTGACGGGCACTTTCCTCGTCACCCGCCAGGCACTGCCGGCTCTCCTCGCCACCGCCAACGCAGTCGTGGTGAATTTCAGTTCCACCTCCGCGGCCTTCGCGCACCCGTACATGGCCGCGTATGCCGCAAGTAAGGGAGGAATCCAGTCCTTCACTCACGCACTGGCTCTCGAATACGGCAAGCAGGGTCTGCGTGCCGTCGCGGTGGCTCCAGGCAGTGTGAAGAGCGGGATCACCGACACTACGGCGTCGTACTTGCCGGAAGACACCGACTGGTCGCTCTTCGGCAAGTTGTCACCGATTCTGAGCACTGATCTGGAGTCCGGTGGTGCCCCCATGGCCGGGCCGGAAAGTGTTGCGGGAGTTATCGCGATGTTGGCATCCGACGATGGTGCCTTCATCACGGGCACGGAGATCCGGATCGACGGCGGCACGCACGCCTGATTCTGCGTCCGTCTGACGGCCCGCACAGGCAGGCCGTCAGACGCGAGCCGTCATTCTCGCGAGCGAGTGATGGCGGGGACGACGTAGGAGTGATCGAGCACGGCGGGCGAAGGTTCGTACATTCTCAGTACCGGTCGGAAATCCCCGCGCGGTGCGGGCAGCCAGTTTGCCTTCGCCGTGGGATCTTTCGGCTCCTCGTGGCTGATCGTAATCGTCAACGCACCGTCGGCGTCGTGGACGATTCCTGGAGTGCGGTCGCCGATCGAGTATCGGTCGACGGGATTCGCGACGAGGAAGAAGTCCGGCACCGAGTACATCGTCAGCGACCAGAAGGCGCTCACCGGCGGAGTGGGGTCGAGTCTTATTGTGTAGGTGTGGGTTCCGTTCAACTGCTCGCCCTGATCGTCGACGTAGGTCATGATGTACGCCGCTTCGTAAGGGTGGTTGCCCCACAGCCCGCCCTTGGCAGCCGCGGCGCGTTCGACGATGCGCAACTTGGGATCGGCGATCTTGAATTGTGGATCGTCGATTGTGCCGACCTCGAAGTAGTCGAGGTTGTAGTCGAAGGCGTGGAATGTGAGCTTCCATCCGTTGACTTCGGGGCTGGAGCCTTTCGTGAGGGCCTCGAGCAGGTTCTTCTCACCGATCGTCAATCCGTCAGCCAACGCGGCTGCCTCGTCGGCAGAGAGTGAAGCGGCAGAGTGTGAGCTATAGGGAGAGGCCCCGGGCTCGTCGATTCCGATCGGGGAGAAGGAATCCTGGAGTTCTCGATCGCGTGGGGCCGGCGGAAACGCCTGTGACCAGATGCGGAGTTTCTCGAGGAACAGGAGGTCCTGGCTTACCCCGGGTTCGGGCACTGGGAGACCCGCGGAGTTTCCGGTGGAGTCGACGACGGTCAGCGTGGTGGCGTCCTGCAAGGCGTGCACCGCAGGGAGGTCGTCGTCGCCACCGCATGCCCACCGGCCCACGATCGACGCAATGTTCGTGGGAAATCTGATCACCGTGGTCTGATCCGCCGGGGTTCCCGTCCAGGTGGGTGGGACGAGAAGGAAGTCTCCGCTCTTCGTGCCGGTGGCCCGATGCCCGACGTAAGCGAAATTGTTTGTCCAGGCGTCCACGAACTGGAGGACGTAGTAACGGCCATCGGTATCGGGGACGTGCAGCGCAACGGGGCCGACAGAGAGATCGATCTGCGCCATGGAATACACGGTGTCGTTGTTGATCGTGACGAAAGTGTCTGCCGGCCCGGCCAGTGTGCGCGCGTGGCTGAAGGTGTTGAAAGGTGCGGCGGGGTTCGCTCCGACACCGTTGTGAACATACCGATGGACCTGGTCGAGATTGAAAACGAGGGGAAATCCGTAGATATACGCCTGAGCTGCAAGCTCGGTGCGACTGGTGTCTGTCATCTCTGCCCTCTCGTCGTGCACGTCGGCTCGAAGTCCACCCTGCGGGAACCCTGCCGTCGGGGCATCACCCGCCGAGGGTGACGACGGTAGAGGGAGAAGACATGTCGGATCAGGAGAGTGCGGCATTGGTCGCTGTCGCAGACGAGTGGAACGTCGCGATGTGCTCGAACGACGCCGAACGGATCGGCGATTTCATGGCAGACGACTGGGTGATCGTCTCGGAATCCGGAGTGTCGACCAAAGCGGAGTTCCTGGGCTTCGTGGCCTCGGGCGACCTGACTCATTCGGCGATGGACCGCGTCGGGAGCGCTCGCGTGCGTTTCTTCGGTGACGTCGCACTGTTCACCACGCGGATCGTCAATACCGCGCACTACGGCGGCAGACAATACGACGCCGACGAGTGGACCACCGACGTGTTCGCGCGGCGAGACGGTCGTTGGTGCTGCGTGTTGAGCCACATCACGCCGGCGGTCGAGGCGAAGATCGAGGACGTAGAACTGTGAGGTAGAGATAAGAGAAAGGCTGATGTTTTAACGGAGGCGCTATTGGGTAGTAATACGAGTTTCGCATTTATGAATGTATTTATCGGATTTATCGATTGTGAAGTTTCTGTAGTAGCGTCAGTTGAGTAGATCATTTTGATACGCATACCGGATGAGGTTCTCACATGATTGTTCTCGGCATTATTCTGGCGTTGATCGGCTTTTTCACGGGGTTGAGCATTCTGACCACCGTCGGCATCATCTTGGTCGTCGTAGGTGCAGTTTTGTCCATCCTCGGTGCTACCGGGCGCGCAGTGGGCGGACGAAAAGTCTGGTATTGATCAATACCGCGCGAGTAGCTGAGAAGGCGGTACCCGATCTCTTCGGAGATCGGGTACCGCTTTTTGTGCTCCAACTGGTTTTCGGTCTCTCTACCCCAAATTATCGATCTGAGCGGCATCGGGTAAACATGAAGGATGCTTTCTCGAGACCATGACGAAGAGAAATCTGCCGAGCGATTCAGATTCCCTCCCAGATGGAATCAGGTTGACGAATCGCGCCGCGGTTTGGTGTTGGCGTGGGTGGCCTTCACGTTGACGTTCGGCGGAGCACGTCTGGTGACGTGGTTGATCCAGATCGACACCAGAGACGTCGGCGACATCAGCGCCGGTGGCACTCATCTGCATCACTATTTATGGGGAATTCTGCTGTTGGCCGGGGTGGCGATCTTCGGACTCGTAGACCGAAGCCCTCGCGCAAGAACATGGATGGGCATCGCGTTGGGCATCGCACTCGGGCTCATCGTCGACGAGGCTGCGTTACTGATCACTCTCGACGACGTCTACTGGCAGAGCGACGGTTGGCCCAGCATCGCCATCGCTGTGTCGATTATCGGAGTGGTAGGAACCGGTCTCGCGCTGACCCGAAGCGGAGCGGAGAAGCCTCGAGGTTGATCCGGCCACGGCACGGGTACTCACTCCCGTGCCGGGAAGTCGCGCGGATCGTGAGGTGGCTTGAATGGATCCCAGTTCCGCGGACACCTCACCGGATTCCGACAGTGAAGTCAAAGCTGCAGATCCGATGGCGGAAGCCGAACGTGAAGCCGCAGCATTGGCGACGCCCGTCCGGCCGCTGGGCGAACCGGGGCCGAGGTTCGATCGTCGTTCACCGTTCTTCATCGGTCTGAGCGCGGCGGCCGGTGTTGCCGTGACGTACGCGGTGATCGAAGTGCTCCTGGCGGCGCGAGGCATGCTGATCCTGATCGTGGTCGCGCTGTTTCTCGCGGTGGGCATCGAACCGATGATCGTCTGGCTTGAGCGGAGACATTTCCGGCGCTGGATCGCGGTCACCGTGGTACTCCTCGGAATTGCGGTGATGCTCGCGCTGTTTCTCGTTGCTGCGATCACTCCGCTGGTCGAGCAGGGACGTCAGTTCGCATCGCACGCTCCCGAACTTCTGACACACATTCGTGACCGGTATCCGATCGTCAGCGACCTCGACGAGAAGTATTACCTCGAGGAGCACCTCACCACCCAACTGGACGGTTCGGGGTCTGCGCTCGCGACGGGTTTGCTCGGAGCGGGGCGCGCGGTGTTCAGCGCAGTCGCCGACGCTGGAATCGTTGCGGTACTGACGACGTACTTCTTGATCGACTATCCACGAATCCGCACGAATCTGTATCGGCTGGTGCCACATTCGCGGCGGCCACGAGCAATCGCCATCGGTGATCAGATACTGGCAGGTGTGGGTGGGTACGTCCTCGGCAATGTTCTGATCTCCGTGATCACCGCAGTGTGCACCTTCGCGTGGTTGTTGATCTTCGACGTGCCGTATCCGTTGATCCTGGCGCTGCTGGTCGCTCTGCTCGATCTGATCCCGATAGTCGGTTCCACGATCGCAGGGGTTGTCGTCGCCCTGGTCTCCCTGACAGTCTCTGTCCCAACGGCATTGGCGACAGTTGCGTTCTTCATTGCGTTACGTCTGCTCGAGGACTACCTGCTCGTTCCGAAGATCATCGGGAAGACGGTGGCGGTCCCGGCACTGGTGACCGTTGTCGCGGTTCTGTTGGGTGGAGCGTTGCTCGGTATTGTCGGTGCGTTGCTGGCGATTCCGGTCGCTGCGGCCTTGCTGCTGCTTGCAAGGGAGACGCTCTTTCCGCGCCTCGACGCTTCTTGACCGGCTTCTATCGGACGCTTCGCGCGCGACGCCGAGAACCAGGATTCTGCTTGGGGCACATCCGAGTCGGGATGGTTTCTCCCTCGGCGGTGATACGGAATACCGAGACTTTCTCGCTACAACCGTGATTCAGATCGACCGCGTATGCGATTGCGGCGCGATCCGAGACGAAATCTTCCATCACCGTTGTACCGTCCGGTAGTTCGATTCTGTAGTTTTCCATGACTTACACAACCTTCTTTCGCTAAGACGATCCTACCCGGCTCGAGAAGTGGCAAACCCGTGGAACACAACGTGCGACAGTCGTCTTCGTGCCTTGCCGGTGCAATGTTTCGACACCTCGCCTGCTGGGTAGTGAGAGTCGGTCAGCCGCTCAGGCGGTACGTATCGAACCACGGAGGATCCGCGCAATGAGCGCAGTATCGAAAGTGATGTACAAGCCACTCTCACTGGCGACCAGCGTCCTGGGCGGCATCGTGGCCGGCGCTGTCTTCCAACAGGTGTGGAAGCGCATCGGTGACGACAAGAATGCGCCCGAGCCCAAAGACTTGAGCAGGTCGAGCAAGGAAGTCCTGATCGCCGCAGCCCTGCAGGGAGCCATCTTCGCTGTTGTGCGAGCCGCAGTGGATCGTGCGGGGGCAAAGGGCTACCGGGCCCTTGCTCATGAAGATCCTCGGTAGGAACGCCCGGTTCGGTTCGAGTTCAGTCGACGACGGCCGCGATTGCCTCGATCTCGACCAGTTGATCGTCGTAACCGAGAACGGTCACACCCATCAGAGTGCTCGGGGCGTCGTGATCACCGAACGCGTCGCGGACTACCTCCCACGCCGCAACCAGGTCGGCTTGATTGCTCGACGCCACGAGGACGCGGGTGTTGATCACGTCGGTGATGGACGCGCCCGCGTCCGAGAGAGCTGTTCTCAGGTTGTCGACGGCCTTGGCTGCCTGTCCTGCGTAGTCACCGATGGCGGCAGTAGAGCCGTCCGCGTTCAGAGGACAGGATCCGGCCAGGAAGATCAGCCGTGCATCGGCGGGAGCCGTTGCTGCATAGGCATATTCAGCCACCGAAGAGAGTGACGTGGAACGGATCAGAGTTACCGACTTCGACATTATTTCCCCAAGGAATAGTAAAGTTTTGCAGCGAGTCTTTCACAGCACGCCAGGGGTTGCCAATTCATCGTCGGACCCATCCATTCAGTCGGCAGCTACGAATGACTGCCAATGAGCCGAGAAGAAGAGCACACAGCACCTGTCGACGAGTGGCTGACGACCAAACAGGTTGCAGCACTGTTCCACGTCGACAGGACCACGGTGTCCAGATGGGCGAGGGAGGGCAAAGTCGGCACTCTGAGAACGCTTGGCGGGCATCGGAGGTACCGGCGATCGGAGATCGAGACGTTGCTGCGTAACCGCTCGACGACGCTCGATCACCAATAACCTCCGGCACGAAACAGACAGGTCGCCGAGCATGATGAGGGCTCGGCGACCTGTCTGGTCAGCAGGAAGTAATCAGGCCTTGGGGACGCGGACGATGAGTGCGTCGCCTTGTCCGCCGCCGCCGCAGAGTGCGGCTGCGCCGATGCCGCCGCCGCGGCGTTGCAGTTCGAGGGCGAGGTGCAGGGCGATGCGGGCGCCGGACATGCCGAGGGGGTGGCCGACGGCGATGGCGCCGCCGTTGACGTTGACCTTGGCGGGGTCGAGGCCGAGTTCGCGGGTGGAGGCGATCCCGACGGCGGCGAATGCTTCGTTGATTTCGACGAGGTCGAGGTCGGTGGGGTCGATGCCTTCCTTCGCGCAGGCTTTGGCGATGGCCCGGGCGGGTTGGGACTGGAGGGTGGAGTCGGGTCCGGCGACGACGCCGTGGGCGCCGATTTCCGCGATCCAGGTCAGGCCGAGTTCTTCGGCTTTGGTTTTGCTCATCACCACGACGGCGGCGGCGCCGTCGGAGATCGGGGAGGCGGAGCCGGCGGTGATGGTGCCGTCCTTGCTGAACGCGGGACGCAGTTTGCCGAGGGATTCGGTGGTGGTGTCGGCGCGGATGCCTTCGTCCTGGGCGAAGACGATGGGCTCGCCCTTGCGTTGGGGGATGGAGACGGGGACGACTTCGTTGTCGAAGAGGCCGTCTTTCCAGGCGCGGGCCGCGTTCTGGTGTGAGGCGGCGGCGAAGGCGTCCTGCTCGGCGCGGGTGATGTGGGTGGTTTCTTGTTGGTTGACCTGTTCGGTGAGCAGGCCCATGGCCTGGTCGGTGAAGATGTCGTGGAGGCCGTCGTAGGCCATGTGGTCGCGGAGGGTGACGTCGCCGTATTTGAAGCCTTCGCGGCTTTTTTCGAGCATGTGGGGTGCGCGGGACATCGATTCCTGCCCGCCGGCGACGACGATGTCGAATTCGCCGGCGCGGATGAGTTGGTCGGCGAGGGCGATGGCGTCGATGCCGGAGAGGCACACTTTGTTGATGCTCAGGGCGGGGACGTTCATGGGGATGCCGGCGGCGACGGCGGCTTGGCGGGCGGGCATCTGGCCGGCGCCGGCGGTGAGGACCTGTCCCATGATGACGTAGTCGACCTGTTCGGGTGCGACTGAGGACTTGTCGAGGGCGCCTTTGATGGCGATGCCGCCGAGGTCGGACCCGGAGAGGTCTTTCAACGATCCGAGGAGTCGACCCATCGGGGTACGAGCTCCCGCAACAATCACAGTGGTCGTGTCGGTCATGCCAGTTCAACTTTCAGTTCGGTGCCGGTTGCGGCGACTACGTCTTCGACGCTGACATCGGGGGCGAGTTCACGCAGGACGAGTGGGCCTTCGTCGCTCACGTCGATGACGGCGAGGTTGGTGATGATCCGATTCACCACGCCCTGGCCGGTCAGGGGCAGGGTGCACGCGTCGACGATCTTGGGGTTGCCGTCGCGGTCGTTGTGCTCCATGACGACGATGACACGCCGGGCACCGTGGACCAGGTCCATTGCGCCGCCCATGCCCTTGACCATCTTGCCGGGGACCATCCAGTTTGCGAGGTCACCCGTCTTCGACACCTGCATACCGCCGAGGACTGCGGTGTCGATGTGGCCGCCGCGGATCATCCCGAACGAGAGGGCCGAATCAAAATATGCTGCACCGGGGTTAACGGTCACGGTCTCTTTGCCGGCGTTGATGAGGTCAGGATCGACGTTGTCCTCGGTGGGATACGGTCCGGTGCCGAGAATTCCGTTCTCCGAGTGCAGGACCACACGAACGTCCGAGCCCAGGTATCCGGGAATCAGTGTGGGAAGGCCGATTCCGAGATTGACGTACTCCCCGTCGATCATCTCTGCGGCCGCCCGCGCTGCCATCTGCTGGCGCGTCCAACCCGTCACTGTCACTGGTGCGGTCATCGTGAGGTTCCTTCCGAAGCGCTGACGGTTCGCTTTTCGATTCGCTTGTTCTGAGGTCCGGTGTGGACTACGCGCTGGACGAAGACCCCAGGTAGATGCACTGACGCCGGATCGATTTCACCGGGCTCGACCAGACGTTCCACCTGCGCGATGGTGACCCGTCCCGCCATCGCGGCGAGCGGGTTGAAGTTCATCGCGGTCTTGTCGAACACGAGGTTGCCGTCGGTGTCTCCGAGAACAGCGTGCACGAGTGCGTAGTCGGCGTTGATCGCCTCTTCCATTACGTAACGCTTGGTTCCGAAGACGCGAGTCTCCTTCGGAGGCGATGCAATAGCGATCGAGCCGTCGGCGTCGTAGCGCCATGGCATTCCGCCGTCGGAGATGGGGCTACCCACCCCGGCCGGTGTGAAGAATGCGGGGATTCCGGTTCCGCCGGCGCGCAGACGCTCGGCGAGCGTTCCCTGCGGCGTCAGTTCCACTTCGAGTTCGCCGGCCAGGTACTGCCGGGCGAACTCCTTGTTCTCACCGACGTACGACGCGGTCACTCGTCGGATACGGCCGGCGCTCAGCAAGATTCCGAGACCGTGATCGTCGACGCCGCAGTTGTTGGAGAACACCTCGAGGTCGGTTGCACTCGTAGCTGCGATCGCGTCGATCAACACGTCGGGGATGCCGCACAAGCCGAATCCGCCGACGGCCAGCGTTGCGCCGTCGACGATGTCGGCGACCGCCTCCGCTGCGGACTCGTACACCTTTGCTGTCATGTTCTCTCCCTGCCAAGCGTTCATTGAGTAGACACTCACTCACTTCGATATCCAGTGAACTATCTCCAGTTCACAGGTTCAAGGAATCTCGAACATCAACCGAGAACTGATCGACTACTGATCGTCTGAAGGAATTTCGTTCATTGAATGGACGCTAGGATGGCTGCATGCCAACTCACGGGCAATCGCCGGCCATGGTCGCGCGGGTGGCTGCACTTCTGCGAGCCCTCGGCGCGTCCGAACCAACGGGCACTTCCACCACGGAATTGGGCAAGGTCACCGGCCTCGCTCGGCCCACTGCGCACCGACTGCTCACGTCCCTGGCTGCCGAAGGACTGGTCGACCGTGACGCACGAACCGGTCGGTGGTCTCTCGGCCCGGAGTTGTACCTCCTGGGGGCGGCGGCCGGAAATCGGTACGACATCACCGACCGGGCTCGCGACGTCGTCGACGAACTTGCCCGGGTCACGGGGGAGAGCGCCTTCCTGTCGGCACGCCGAGGTGACGAGACCGTCTGCATCCTGAGCCAGGAAGGCAGTTTTCCACTGCGATCTCACGTGCTGCACGAGGGGAAGCGTTTCCCGTTGGGGGTCGCGTCGGCGGGGCTTGCCATCTTGAGCCACCTACCGGCGCGGGACGTCGACGACTATTTCGCCCGGGTGAATCTGGATTCGGAGTGGGGTGAGATCCACAGTGAGACATCGATTCGAGAGCGAATCGAGTCGACGCGGGTCACCGGCTACGCCGTCAATCCAGCCCTCATCGTCGAGGGAAGCTGGGGGATGGGTGCCGCGGTGTTCGACCGCAACGGTCGCCCGGCCTGGGCGTTGAGCCTGACCGGAGTGGAAACTCGCTTCCGGCCCGCGCGTCATGCCGAGTTGGGAACGCTGCTCCTCGAGCACGCTCACACACTGTCGAACCGATTGAAAACGCATGCAGTGAACTAACTTTCGGGAACCAGGTCTTGTGCAGTAGTAGTTTTTGCCTTCGTGCGCACATGCGCCTTCTCGCCTTGCGGGCCGAAAAGATGCAAGATTTCCACCACCTGTTCATCGGCAGGCCCGAACCAGTGGGGCTCGGCAGTGTCGAACTCCGCGACTTCCCCGGGGTGTAGGAGAACCTCGTTCGCCCCCAGGATGAGACGCAGATCCCCGGCGAGGACGTAGAGCCATTCGTAGCCGGCGTGGGTGACCAGCTTCGGTGGACGCGGACCGATCACCTGCTTGAAGACCTGCACGCGGCCGGGATAGCGCGTCAACGGAACGACGGCACTGCCGTTCTTGCGTCGGCTCGGGGTGAGGTGGACCCGAGGATCGCCCGTAGCGGGGGCGCCGACGAGTTGGTCCAGCGCGACCCGGTGCGCTCGGGCAAGCGGCAACAGCAGATCGAGGGTGGGACGACGCTTACCCGATTCGAGGCGTGAGAGTGCGCTGACGGAGATGCCGGTGGCTTCGGACAGGCCCTCGAGGGTCAATCCGCGATCGCGTCGGAGCGTGCGCAGTTTCGGTCCGATATCGGTGATCAACTGCTCGAATTCAGCATCCATGCCGTCCATCTTTGCAGTTTCCGCAAAATTTCTACCGGCTTCGGACGCTGGAGAGCAACGATCCTTTCGACAGTCGAGTACGGCAGAGCACTTCGAGAGATGGAGTCCCACCATGAAACATTCGAGCCGGATCGAACCGCAAGTGATCGGACTTGATGCAGGGCGGCGATGGGGCATCCTGGCGATCTGCTGCACGAGCCTGTTCGTCGTCGGGTTGGACACGACCATCGTCAACGTAGCCCTGCCGACGATCGGTGAGGGATTTCGCGTCGGAACCCGTGGTCTGGAATGGGTCGTCAACGCGTACACGCTCGTCCTGGCGAGCTTGCTGATCTCGTCCGGAGCGGTGGCCGATCGTTTCGGCAGGAGACGAGTCTTTCAGATCGGGCTTGTCGTTTTCGGGGTGGCGTCGATTGCCTGCGCACTCGCTCCGTCCGTGGAGGTGCTGATCGCGGCGCGGATCGTCCAAGGCGTCGGCGGGTCGATGCTCAGTCCGGTTGCCTTGGCGATCGTGGTCAACGTGATGACCGACCCGAAGGAGCGGGCCAAGGCGATCGGGGTGTGGGCCGCGGTCTTCGGTCTGAGTATGGCGGCAGGTCCGATCGTCGGCGGCGTGCTCATCGAAAGTTTCGGCTGGCGATCGGTTTTCTGGATCAACGCGCCCGTGATCTTGGCCGTGCTCGCCCTGACTGCTGTGTTTGTACCGGAGTCCCGAGCGCAGCAGTCGCGACGACTCGATCTTCCCGGTCAGTTGCTACTGGTGATTCTTGTCGGCGGGGCGGTCGCCCTTCTGATCGAGGGTCCGCGAATCGGATGGTTCTCTGCCGCGGCGACGGCAGGGTATGTCGTTGTTGCTGCAGCGTTGGCCGCATTCATCCGCGTCGAATCACGCAAGCGCGAGCCACTGATGGATCTGGCACTCTTCCGCCGCAGACCGTTCTCGTCGGCCGTGGTCGGCGCTGTCGTGGTGTTCGTAGCGTTGAACGCGACGCTACTGCTCGGCACGTTCTACTTGCAGCACTCCCGCGGAATGAGTCCGGCACTGGCCGGCGCGATCACCCTTCCGATGGCTGTTGCGGCAACGGTCTGCGCGCCGTTGTCCGGAATACTCGTCGGACGCTTCGGCCCGCGGCGGCCGTTACTTATTGCTGGTAGCTTCACGACACTCGGCGGGCTGTGCCTGGTCTCGCTCGACAACAACACGGCGATTCCGATGCTCTTGGCCGCTTACCTGTTCCTCGGTATCGGATTCGGGTTCTCGAATGCCCCGATCACCAACACCGCCGTCAACGGGTTGCCGAGATCGCAGGCGGGGCTTGCTGGTGGAATAACCTCCAGTGCACGCCAATTCGGTGCTGCTCTCGGTGTTGCGCTGGCCGGCGGCATTATCGGCGGCAGTGCACCGGTAGACGTCGCACAGGCATCGAGGCTGGGATGGATCCTGGTTGCCGGATGTGGGATCGCAGTCCTGTTAATTGCACTCGCATCTCGGAATTCCGAGGAACTCCCCGGCTGATCACCTCGCGTGTTCGTGGGAGCTTCACCCTGCGCGGGTGATTCCAAGCGCGCGCCCAACCGATACAGATGATGGGGTATCAGATCGTCGTATCCGAGCGGGGAGTGCCATGTGCCAGACACCGAAGGACGCAACACCGGCCACAGTCACGGCGAATCGCGAGGCAGTCGCACGGTATGCCATGGACGACCGGCAGGATTTTGCCGACGCGGATCGAGGGTTGATCGCTCCGTTGCCGGGCAAGGTTGTCGCCGATGACGGGCATACGGTCTTCGATCCTGATGCGATGGCATACCTCGGTGACGATGTTGCCGCGCCGGAGACAGTCAATCCGAGCCTGTGGCGTCAAGGACAACTGATGCGCCGAGGTGGTCTGTATCAGGTGACGGATCGCCTTTACCAGGTACGGAACAACGACCTGGCAAATTTGACGGTTGTCGAAGGTGGCGAGGGACTGATCGTCATCGACTGTATGGCGGGGGTCGAATCGGCGCGCCAGGGTATGAAGATGATTCGTGAGCACGTCAGCGACAAGCCAGTTTCGGCGATCATCTACACGCACACCCACATCGACCACTACGGCGGAGTCAAAGGGATCGTCGATCTGGACGACGTGACGTCCGGGCGAGTTCCGATCATCGCACCGGGCACGATCGCGTCGTTCGACAAGTTCGCGATCGGGGAAAACGTCGTCGCCGGAAATGCCATGGCGAGACGGTCCTTCTACGCCTTCGGTGGATTGCTCGATCTCGATGCCAAAGGGATGGTTACCTGCGGCATCGGCACGATCAGCACGAAAGGTCCACTTGTCTCGTATATTTCCCCCACTGACAGCATCACGGAGACCGGAACGAAGCGTGAGATAGCCGGTCTGGAATTCGAGTTCCTCTACGCGCCGGATACCGAGGCCCCGGAGGAAATGCACATCTGGATCCCCGAACTCGCCGCGCTGACCTGTGCGGAGAATGCCAATCATTCGCTCCACAACATCCAGACCTTAAGAGGTGCGCGCACTCGCGACGCTCGGAACTTCGCGCGGTATCTGGACGAGACTCTCGAGCGGTGGGGAGACGACGCGGCTGTTCACTACGGACCGCACACGTGGCCGGTGTGGGGTAACGAGAACCTGGTGCCGTTCATCGAATCGCAAAGGGACACTTACAAGTACATTCACGACCAGGCACTCCGTCTCGCGAACAAGGGGTACACGCCGCTCGAAGCTGCCGAGGTGATCGAACTACCGGACGAACTTGGGCGCAAGTGGTACAACCGCGGATATCACGGCACTCTGCACCACGACGTTCGCGCCGTGTACACCAAGGAACTGGGAATGTGGGACGGCGATCCGGTGTCGCTTCATCCACATCCGCCGGTCGAATCGGCGAAGAGGTTCGTCGATCTCCTTGGCGCGCAGAAGATCCTGGACGAGGGCAAGCGGGCATTCGACGCCGCGGACTACCGATGGGCGGCAGAGATCCTGCACAAGTTGGTGTTCGCGCAACCGGAGAACACCGAAGCGAGGAACCTGCAAGCCGACGTCTACGAGCAGATGGGCTATCAAGCCGAGGGGCCGCAGTGGCGTGGGATCTATCTCTCGGCCGCCCTGGAGCTCCGTGAAGGCGCCCAGCCCGCCCCGTATGTCACCGCGAGCCAGGACAGTGTCCTCGCGATGCCCATCGACATCCTCTTCGACTTCGTCGCAATACATCTCATCGGCGACAAGGCCACCGACGCGGAACTGCGGATCGATTTCGTGTTCACCGATCGCGGCGACGAGGCATGGACTGCGTGGGTCAAGCGCGGCGTCCTCAACGCACGTAAGGGCGCGTCACCGAACACACAACTGACGGTCTCGGGCCCGAAAGCGGCACTCGTGGGAGCGCTTCTGCAACCGGGCGCGGCCGCCGAACTGGCCAAGGCCGGGAAGATTTCGCTCGACGGAGACGAATCAGCGTTCGAGACGCTGGGAGGGTTGCTCGATACCTTCGATCCCAGTTTCAATATCGTCACGCCGTAACGAAGGGATAGTTTTCGATGTGTACACGCTTGGTCTACTTGGGGCCCAACGGCACTGTGATCACTGCTCGATCGATGGATTGGAAGGTCGATCTCGGAACAAACCTCTGGGCTTTCCCGCGCGGCATGACCAGAGGGGGCTGCGCAGGTCCGAACTCGATACAGTGGACGTCGAAATACGGAAGCGTTGTCGCGACGGCCTACGACATGTGCACGACCGACGGGGTCAACGAGGCTGGACTGTCCGCCAATCTCTTGTGGTTGGTCGAGTCCGAGTACCCGACGTATGACGGTTCGACCCCGGGATTGTCGATCGCGGCGTGGGCGCAATACGTCCTGGATCGCTTTGCGACAGTTCAGGAAGCGGTCGAAGTGCTCGCGTCGGAACCGTTCACGGTAGTGACCGCTGCCGTTCCCGGCGAAGACCGCCTCGCAACGCTGCACATGTCGCTCTCGGACGCCGGGGGAGACAGCGCGATCATCGAGTACGTCGGTGGACGCCCGACGATTCATCACAGCCGTGAGTACCAGGTGATGACCAATTCGCCGATCTTCGATCAGCAACTCGCCGTCAACGAGTACTGGAAGCAGATCAACGGAACCGTCATGCTGCCCGGAACAAACCGTGCCGCTGACAGATTCGCTCGGGCGTCGTTCTATGTCGATGCGATACCGCAGACGGACGATCCGCGGGCGGCGTTGGCATCCACCTTCAGTGTTATTCGGAATGTGTCGGTGCCCCTGGGTATTTCGACTCCCGATGAGCCCAACATTTCATCGACCCGTTGGCGCACCGTCGTCGATCACAAACGCACGCTCTATTTCTTCGAGTCGGCGATGACGCCCAATACCTTCTGGGTGGACGTGGCGTCGATGGATCTCGCGGAAGGGACACCCGTCCGAAGGCTCGGACTCGGACCGAACGAGAGCACCGTCTATTCCGGTGACTCCACTGACCAGTTCGAACGGGCGGAGGCATTCACGTTCGCGGGAGCATAAGGCTTCGGGGCGTAGTAAAAATCCAATCGTGAAACTTCTTGACATTTCTACTCCGTTCAGATGAAACTTTGTTGCATATTCGGGTTTCGTCAACGGAGGACGGCATGGGCATCACAGTGCAGACACGGAACGATGGTGCGCAGCTCAAACGGCGCAGGGCGCTCGTCGCCGGCTCCGTCGGAAATTTCATCGAGTGGTACGAGTTCGGTGTGTACGGGTTCTTCGCGACAATCATCGCGTCGAACTTCTTCAGCGCCGACGGTTCCGGCGACCTCGAAAGCCTGATCAAGACGTATGCGTCGTTTGCGTTGGCGTTTTTCTTCCGCCCAGTGGGGGCCGCGCTGTTCGGTCGACTCGGTGACCGCATCGGCCGACGTCCCACCCTGGTGATCGTTCTTCTGCTGATGTCGGCTGCGACGACCCTGATCGGTGTGCTCCCCACCTACGAGAGCGTCGGAATTCTGGCACCGCTTCTCTTGACGGTCCTTCGAATTCTGCAGGGATTGTCGGCCGGTGGTGAGTTCGGCGGTGCGGTGTCGGTGATGACCGAGTTCGCTCCGCCCGGACGACGTGGGCTGTACGGCTCGTGGCAGTCGTTCACCGTCGCACTCGGACTGCTCGCCGGTGCGGGTATCGCAGCACTCCTCGCCACTGTCCTCGACCCGTCACAGCTCGGTGACTGGGGCTGGCGTATCCCGTTCCTCCTTGCACTGCCGATGGGGCTGGTTGCCCTGTGGCTCAGGCTCCGGCTCGAAGAAACGCCGTCGTTCGAGCGTGCTCGATCAGTCCAGTCCGAACCGACAGCTGATGCGCCGGCGCCGGTAGTGCAGCCGACTGTCGGAGAGACGGCCAGGGCGATTCTGCTCGGAATCGGGCGGTTGATGGGGTGGTCTGCTGCCGGTTACACGTTCCTCGTCGTGATGCCGACTTATCTTCAGAGTTCGCTCAACGCGACTTTCCATCAGGCACTTGTTGCTTCCGTGCTCGCCAATGCGGGCTTCGCGGTGACCATTCCGATCGCGGGTGGACTCAGCGATCGCATCGGACGACGCGCGGTCATTCTCACCGGCACCGTGATAATTCTGGTCTTGGCTCTGCCGCTGCTCAACGTCCTGCAGAACGAGCAGACGTCTTTGACAGCCAAGGGATTTGCAGTGTTTGCCGCCGGCGCCGCAGTGGGACTTGTTGCCGGACCCGGACCCGCCATGCTCTCCGAGATGTTCCCCACCTCGGTTCGGTACACCGGATTGGGACTCGCATACTCCCTGTCCAACGCGGTCTTTTCGGGCTGCGCCGGTTTGATCATCACGTGGCTGATCAAGGAAACTTCCAATCTCGATATTCCGGCCTACTTCGTGATGGCAACGTGCGCCGTCAGCGCGATCGCCTTGAGTACCTTGCGAGGGAATGCCCACAAGCGGGCACTCGTCGACTGACCGCAGTTCTTCCGAATGCCGAAACGATGCGAGTAAGGGATATTTCATGAGAGTCATCGGTCTGATGTCCGGTACTTCGTACGACGCTATCGATGCTGCCGCAGCAGACATCCGGATCGACGGGGACACTCTTGTGCTCACCCCACTGGGCATGGTCAGCGAACCGTATTCCGGTGAGTTGCGGGCTGCGGTGGCGGCTGCGGTACCGCCGGCGTCCACCACTGTCGGTCAGATCTGCCAACTCGACACCGAGATCGGACAGGCATTTGCGGCCGTGGCTGCGCGGGCGAACGAGGAACTGTGCGGTGGCAGTGCGGAGTTGATCTCCTCACATGGTCAGACGATGTTCCACTGGGTCGAAGGAGCGCAAGTAAAGGGCACTCTTCAGCTCGGGCAGCCGGCCTGGATAGCCGAGAAGACCGGATGCACGGTCGTGTCGGACCTGCGCTCTCGCGACGTGGCGACGGGTGGTCAGGGTGCACCACTGGTCAGTGCGTTCGACGTATTGTGGCTCAACGGAAGAACTTCGGGTTCCGTCGCGCTCAATCTCGGTGGCATCGCGAACGTCACTGCTCCGGGAGGCGCTCCGACATCGACGGCAGATGGTGCCGCAGTACCGATTGCCTTCGACACCGGCCCCGCAAATGCGTTGATCGACGCTGCGGTAAGCGAATTCACCGCGGGGGAGCAGTGGTTCGATCTCGGAGGTGCTCTGGGCGCAGCCGGCACACCGAACGTCGATCTGCTCGCACAACTACTGAGCGAACCGTATTACGCGCAGCCCGCTCCCAAGAGCACAGGCAAGGAATTGTTCCATCGGGACTACCTACTCGCCGCACTGCGGGGCTACGAATCCTTGTCTCTGGCCGACATCGTCGCGACACTGACTGCACTGACCGCCCGGACCGTCGCCGATTCCGTCAAAGCGCTGGCGGCTACCGAAGTGGTGGTGTCAGGCGGTGGCACCAAGAACCCGACGTTGATGGCGATGCTCCGTGACGAACTGGGCGACATCGCGCTTGTCTCTTCGGACGAGCTCGGCGTCACTTCCGACATCAAGGAAGCATTGGCTTTCGCGGTTCTCGGCTATCTCACCGCACACGGATTGCCTGGAAGCATTGCTTCGTGCACCGGTGCGCGTCACGCCAGTGTGCTCGGATCTCTGACGCCAGGAAGCCGTGGGCTGCCTAGAATCACATCGGTGCCGTCAGCTCCGAAAACGATGCGAATCGAGGCGTTATGACTTTGGACCGGAGTGCTCCGGCGTCCGTCGACCTGCTTGCTCGTATTCGTGCATCACTGAGTAGCCTCTCGCCTGCCGAGCTGCGGATCGCCGAAATCATCGAAGCCGACCCCAGTCTGGCCTCCACCCTGACGGTCAACGACCTCGCCGAACGAGCGTCGACAAGCACGGCGACAGTGGTCCGCACAGCCAAACGACTCGGTTTCGAGGGTTATCCACAGCTTCGTCTCGCGCTGGCGGCGATCAGCGGGTCCGGTACAGAGAACACGATTCCGCTCGGTGTGGACATCGTTGCTGCCGACTCGGCCGGTGAGGTGATGGCCAAGCTCGCCGAGTTCGAATCCGAACAACTCAAGGGCACGGCGCAATTGACAGATCCTGCTGCGCTCGAAGAAGTTGTGTCCCGGATTCGATCCGCCCGCCGCGTCGAGGTCTACGGCATCGGCGCCTCTGGCATCGTCGCGCAAGACCTCACGTTGAAGCTCTCTCGCATCGACGTCAACTGCCGGGTTCATCTCGACCGAGACGCGGCCATGGTCAGCGCCAGCTTGCTCGGACCGGACGACATCGCAGTGGGGATCTCACATTCGGGTGAGACTTCGGATGTCGTGGAACCACTTGCCCTTGCGCGTCGAACCGGGGCGTCGACGGCTGCGATCACCGGAGGGGTACGATCGACGCTCGCCGTGCAGTCACATCACGTTCTGCTCACTGCCGGTAGAGAATTCGGTTTCCGATCGGCTGCGATGGCAAGCCGCACCGGTCAGCTGTTGGTAGTCGACACAATTTTTGCGATGGTGGCGCACTCGCTGCCCAGCGCACTCTCTGCTCTGCAACGAAGCCATGATGCCATTGCTTCGAAGCGGCACTGACGAGGAGTCGTCGCTGTGAGTACTGACGAGGAGTCGTCGCTGTGAGTACTGACGAGGAGTCGTCGTAATGAATATCGATCGAGGAGGACTCGCCACAATGCAATTGGAAATGCTCTCCACCGAGAGACCCAACCCTCTGACCCACGATCTCGATGTCATGTCGGTGTCTGGTCTGCTGACGGTGATGAATCAACAGGACGCAATCGTGGCCGGCGCGGTGGCAGCGGTACTACCCGCCATCGAAGCCGCAGTCGACTTGATCGTCGCGGCCCGAGCACAAGGTGGTCGACTGATCTACCTGGGAGCGGGGACAAGTGGGCGTCTGGGAGTTCTCGACGCAGTGGAATGCCCTCCGACGTTCGGGACCGATCCGGGCGAGGTGATCGGCATCATCGCCGGTGGCCCAGGAGCGTTTCTGAACGCCGTCGAGGGGGCAGAGGACGATCCGCGAGCGGCTGGGGTCGATCTCGACGCAATCTCGTTGAACGCCAACGACGTCGTGGTGGGTCTGGCTGCCAGCGGTCGTACCCCCTACGTCATCGGGGGACTCGATCACGCCCGCGAACTCGGCGCTGCAACAGTGGCAGTCTCGTGCAACCGGAACGCGGCAATGAGTTCTCACGCCGGCGTGGCCATCGAAGTGGAGACCGGCCCCGAGATCCTCACCGGATCGACGAGGCTCAAGGCCGGAACTGCGCAGAAGATGGTGTGCAACATGCTCTCCACGGCGAGTATGGTTCGCTCCGGGAAGGCATTCCACAATCTGATGGTCGATCTTCGGCCGACCAATGCCAAGCTTGTCGATCGTGCGAACCGGATCGTCGCGGCAGCCACCGGAGTCGATACCGAGATCGCTGCGGAGACCATCGACGATGCCGATGGTCATGTGAAGGCAGCGGTCGTCATGTTGTTGGCCGAATGCGACTTCGCCGAAGCAACCGAACTGTTGGACCGCGCTTCGGGTTCGGTACGTGAGGCCATCGTCGGAGCCGGCAAGAGCAGTGAGGAAGTCTGAATGGAAATCGTCATAGTTCCCAGTCCTGAGGACGGCGGGCGAATCGCTGCCGATATCGTGTGCGGCGCAATCGAAAACGGAGCGCGGACGCTCGGCCTCGCGACCGGATCGTCACCGCTGCACACGTATCGAGAGCTGATCAAGAGGCATCGAGAATCGGGAGTGTCGTTCGCGGCGATGAGCGCGTATCTTCTCGACGAGTATGTAGGTCTCACGTCCGATCAGCCGCAGTCCTACGCGCACACCATCCGCACGGAACTCGTGGATCACCTCGACATCGACAATGCGCGAGTGTTCAGCCCCGACGGCGGGGCCGCGGATCCCAGTGACGCTGCCCGGCGCTACGACGCTGCCATCGCCGAAAACGGTCCCATCGACGTGCAGATCCTCGGCATCGGCCTGAACGGACACATCGGTTTCAACGAGCCCTCCTCCTCGCTTGCATCGCGCACCCGAGTGAAGACCTTGACCGAGAGGACCCGCGCCGACAATGCACGGTTCTTCGCAGACCCAGCCGACGTACCGCATCATGTGATCACGCAAGGGCTCGGAACCATCAGTGATGCACGGCATCTCGTCCTGATCGCGGACGGCGCCCGCAAAGCGCCCGCCGTCCGGGCCGCGGTCGAAGGTCCGGTCTCGGCATTCTGCCCGGCGTCGGTGCTGCAGCTGCATCCACACGTGACCGTCATAGTCGACGAGGCAGCTGCCGGCGAACTCCAACTAGCGGACTTCTACCGCTACACAACCGAGCACAAGCCTGCAGAGCAAGGTTACTGAAAAGCGGGCTGCTGAAAGCGGACTTGATCTCCAGCGCAGTTGAGGTCCTAGCCTCGGGGGATGATCAACGCCAGAGGTCCAGCGGTATCCCCGCCTGCGGCGCCCCGATTCTTCTCACCACCGCTCAGTGTCGCGATCGTCGGAGCGGGGCCGGCGGGAATCCACGCCGCCGGCGCTCTCGCCGAACTTGCGCCCGGCACCAAGACAGACGTGTTCGAGCGTCTACCGACGCCGTACGGACTGGTGCGCTACGGTCTCGCACCAGGGCACCCCGAGTCCGAAAAGTTCGCCCATTCTCTGCACACCACGCTGGTCGCCAGTGAGTTCCGGCTGTTCTGCAACGTGGAGATCGGAAAGGACCTTTCCGTCGATGACCTACGTTCGTCCTACGATGCCGTGATCATTGCAACCGGTGCGCCGCGGGATGCACCTCTCGACATTCCCGGCGTCGAGCTTCCAGGTTCTTTCGGTGGCGCCGAGTTTGTCGGTTGGTACAACGATCACCCGGACAGCTCGCCGCAGTGGCCGCTGAACGCGGAATCGGTCGCAGTGATCGGAGGTGGCAACGTCGCACTCGACGTCACCCGTATGCTCCTCGCCGAGGCGCAATCGCTGCAGGCCACGGACGTCTCCGACCAAGTTCGGGAAGGGATCGCCGGCAGTCGAGTTCGCGAAGTACACATCTTTGTCCGGCGCGGACCAGCCGACGCTCGCTTCTCCCCGAACGAGTTGCGCGCTCTCGGTGAACTACCCGGCGTAGATGTTGTCGTCGATTCTGTCGATGTCGTACCGGACCGGCATGTCGAGCGGATGACCAAACAGTTGGTGCACACCCGACTGGCAGTCGAGACACTCCGTGGTTTCGCGGACACTGCGCCTGCCGACCGAACTGCCCAGCGTCGAGTTCACCTGCACTTCTACCGACAGCCCGTGGAGATTCTCGGCAACGGGAAAGTCGAGGCACTCCGCGTCGAGCGGACAGTCCCGGACGGATACGGTCACGTCACCGCTTCGGGTATCTGTACCGACTATCCGGTTCAAGCTGTGTACCGGGCAATCGGATTTCTCGGGACGCCACTTGCCGGGGTGCCTTTCGATCACGGACGCGGCAATGTTGCGCACCAGGGCGGCGCAGCGGTCGACGAGAGCGGCTCGCCGATCGTAGGTTTGTTCGTGACGGGCTGGATGAAGCGAGGTGCCGCCGGGCTGATCGGTGCGGCTCGGCCTGATGCACGCCAAACCGTCGAAACCTTGCTGCGACAGTTGGATTCGGCATACGAGCGTCGAGCCGGCCACGGCCGGATCGCGGAGGTCCTCAGGGCCGGCAGAGTGGTGCCCGTCGATTGGGACGGATGGCTTCGCATCGATGCCGCCGAACGTGCCCTCGGTGTGAAGCATGGGCGTGATCGGATCAAAATCAAAGAGCGCGACGAACTCGTTCGCATCGGCACGGAGTCGGCAGTTCACGCCGAATAGATTCGCTGGGGTCTGGAGTACCACCGGGGTTACGCTGAAGTGAGTCACTCCGATTCATTGTGATCGAGGTGCGGAACAGAAGTGTCATGAATGAACGTGGTGCGCAGGCCAGTGACGCGACAATCGCGAGCGGGCCCCTGACCGAACGGGGCACCGTCACCGAGTTGCGCCCCTCAACGCTGCCGGTGATGCGTGACGGCCAGAACGGTGCAGACGGCCTCGGCCGCCTTGTGGCGGATTGGGAGGAGGGACGAACCCCGTCCGACCTGAGCGACTATCTGCCTGATCCAGCCAAGATTCGTCGGGCGGCGCTGATCGAACTGGTCGGAATCGACATGGAGTACCGCTGGCTGAAAAATGATTGCCCGAAACGGCTCACGGATTACTGTGCCGAGTATCCCGAATTACTCGAAGAACCATTACCGGCCGAGCTCCTGTACGAGGAGTTCCGGCTGCGGAAGCAGGGTGGGGAGGACGTCGCAGCAGCCGAGTACCTCAGCGAGTTTCCCTTGCAGGCAGAGAGTTTCGAGCAGATGTTCGACCGTGATTCGATGGCCGGTCGCGAAGACGTGATGATGTTGGGACTCTCGGGTTTCGACGAGTTCGAAATCGGGCAGCACCTGGACGATTTCGAGCTGGTGTTGGAACTCGGGCACGGCGCATTCGCCCGAGTGTTCCTCGCTCGGCAACTCTCGATGCAGCGGTGGGTTGCGTTGAAAATCTCGCGCAACGTCGGAGTCGAGCCGCAGACTCTCGCCCAGCTCGACCATCCCAACATCGTCCGGGTCTTCGATCAACGGTTGCTCGAGGAACGCGCACTGCGAGTCCTGTTCATGGAATACGTGCCGGGTGGGACCCTGCTCGACGTGGTCAAACTTGTCCGCGTGACACCGCAGGCGCAGCGGTCCGGACAACTACTTCTCGACGCCATCGACAAGACCCTGGCGAAGAAGGGAGAGATGAAGCCCAGCGAGACGAGCCTGAGGAGCGAGATCGCTGCGATGTCGTGGCCGGAGACCGTGGCCTGGATGGGGATGCGACTTGCCGATGCCCTCGAGTATGCGCGGGAGCACGGCGTATTACATCGGGACATCAAGCCGGCGAACGTACTGCTCAGTGTCGAAGGCATCCCCAAGCTCGCCGACTTCAACGTCAGCTCGAGCGAGGAGGTTTCGACCGAGGACGCTGCTTGTTTTGTCGGAGGCTCGCTTGCCTACATGTCTCCGGAGCAATTGGAGGCCTGTGCGGTGGGGGCGCCTGGCACACTCGACACCCGTAGCGACATTTACGCACTCGGCGTGATGTTGTGGGAACTCCTCACCGGGAGTAGGCCTTTCACGGACGACGGATCGGGGGAGAACCCACCGTCGCCCAAGAAGGCGCTCGAGGCCCGCCGGCGCGGGGTGGATCCCGCAGCCGAGGCACGGCTACCGGACGACTGTCCGCCGGCGCTGCGCCGAGTTCTGGTCAAGTCTCTCTCGCCGGAGAGAGACGGAAGGTGGTCTGGCGGCCGAAAGTTGGCTCGTCAGTTCGCACTGTGTCTGGACCGGTCTGCTCGCAATCTTGTGGACCCACCGGAAGGGAGCCCACGTTCGACGTTGTGGAAGTGGGCGCTGCCGATAGTGCTTGCCGCGATCGGAATTCCAAATCTTCTTGCGGCGGGCTACAACTACTACTACAACAAGATGCTGATCATCTCGGGTCTCTCGCCGCAGGCTCAGCAGCATCTCGAGCAGGTTCATCTGGTCATCGGGGTGGCTGCGTTCTCTCTCGGTGCCGCAGCGATCCTGTATTGGTGTCGGCTTGCACTCACCGTGCCTCACGGACTGCGCAACGGTCAGACGTACAGCGCGGAGGTCTTGAACAAAGCGCGTACCGCGACGCTGAATGTCGGACATCGCGCGGTGGTGATCGCATTCGGTCTGTGGGTTCTGGCCGGTATCGCATATCCGGTCGCATTGCAGATTGCCGCCGGCGGAATTCCGCAGCGAGCCTACGTGCACCTGATGTCGTCGCTGGCGGTGTGCGGCGCCGTCGCAGTCGCGTATCCGTTCTTCATCCTGACGTACTACTCGGTTCGATGTCTGTATCCGATCTTGTTGTCACACGGCGAGTTACGAAGCGACGACGGACGCGATATTCGCTCGTTGGGTCGGAGCAGCACGCGTTACCTCGCAGTCGCGGCGTCGGTTCCACTGGTGGGAATCGCGGGGCTCAGTTTTGTCGGTTCGGGTGCCGGTGAGGAACTCAACGCAACAGTCCGTGCGCTGTGTTTGGGCGGTATCGCCGGATTCATCGTTGTGTATCAACTGTTTCGACGGATCGAAAGTGATCTCCGAGCACTGCTGCGCGTCGTGTCTCTCGAGGTGTCGGCGTCTCCGTAAGTGCCGAACAACCGTATTCGAGTCGGCCTATGTGGAAGTGCTCTTGCGTGGTCGGCTGCGACGAACTGCTTTGGCGGGAGGCGGAGACTTCTCTTCCGATTCTTCCTGAGGGTCGTCGCGCCAGTGAATCTCGATTTCTATCTCGACTTCGTTGCCGTCGACTTCGATCTCGAGTTCCCACCGAACCTGTTCCGGAACACTGATTTCGATCGAGTCCCCACCCGACCCCAGCTCCACTTCCGATCCACTGGCGAGGGCTTGGCCGAGGGCGATGAGTCGGTCGGCGACTTCCTGCCGTGAGAGTTCTGACTTCCTCTTGATCTCCAGTTTGGGCACGAGCACTCCTGACCTCGGCGGATTCTCCCTTTCACGGTAGTTGGACGAAGGGGAGATTGTCGGAGTTTGTGGAACCACACAGCAGGACGCGTCGACGCACAACAAACCTGAAGGCGGTGTGGGGACGCCAGAAAGAGCGAGGAATCCGGCTCACTTCCCGCACGGACGAATCGGTCGGGAGGGCCCTGTCAGCGATGATTTTCGCGAAAGTCTGGGTTCAGTCCAGAAGATTGCGCAATAGTGGAAAGGTGCCTTCGACGCCGGATTATGCAGCCCAACTGCGTAACGCTGAGCTTCGCGTGACTCGTCCCAGAGTCACGGTGCTCGAGGTTGTGCATGCACGCCCACACGCAGCCACCGAGACTGTCTTCGATGCTGTGCGGGCTGTTCTGCCGGGGGTGTCGCGGCAGGCGGTCTACGACGTGTTGCACGCTCTCACCGACGCCGGGCTGATCAGGCGGATCCAACCGTCCGGATCGGTGGCGCTGTACGAGTCACGCGTCGGCGACAACCATCATCACGTCGTCTGCCGGTCCTGTGGGGTCGTTGCAGATGTCGACTGCGCAGTCGGAGAGGCACCGTGTTTGACGCCGTCGGCGCACAACGGTTTCGTTCTCGACGAAGCCGAGGTCATTTACTGGGGCCTGTGTCCCGACTGCTCGACAACTCAGAGTTTGCGATCACAAACGTGATCGAAGTCCGTTCTACTCGCTCATGGAGGGATTACCGTGTCCGATAGTTGCCCGGTTGCTCACGACGGAAACACCGAGAGCACCAGCGAAAGTGAAAACCCCGCAATCCCGTCTCCGACGCCTACCGGGAATCGTCCGAGAACAAACAGCGACTGGTGGCCGAATCAGCCGGATCTCTCTGTCTTGCATTCACATTCGTCGAAGTCGAATCCGATGGGTGCCGACTTCGATTACGCCCAGGAATTCGCCAAGCTCGATATCGAGGCGCTAAAGCGCGACGTCATCGCGTTGATGACGGCGTCGCAGGATTGGTGGCCGGCCGACTACGGGCACTACGGCGGACTCTTCGTGCGTATGAGCTGGCATGCTGCCGGCACCTATCGCATTGCAGACGGCCGCGGCGGTGGCGGCCAAGGTGCTCAGCGTTTCGCCCCGCTCAACAGTTGGCCGGACAACGCCAGCCTCGACAAGGCCCGGCGCCTGCTTTGGCCCGTGAAGCAGAAGTACGGAAAGCAGGTTTCTTGGGCCGACCTGCTGGTGTTCGCGGGCAACTGCGCCCTGGAGTCGATGGGGTTCAAGACCTTCGGCTTCGGATTCGGCCGAGAAGACATCTGGGAGCCCGAGGAGATCTACTGGGGTCCCGAGGACACCTGGCTCGGCGACGAGCGTTACAGCGGAGACCGTGAGCTGTCCGGACCGCTCGGAGCCGTGCAGATGGGCCTGATCTACGTCAATCCCGAAGGACCCAACGGGCAACCGGATCCGGTAGCGGCCGCCCGCGACATCCGAGAAACGTTCGCCCGCATGGCGATGAACGACGTGGAGACAGCTGCGCTGATCGCCGGCGGTCACACCTTCGGCAAGACGCACGGAGCCGGACCGGCCGACCTCGTCGGACCGGAACCGGAAGGTGCTCCCATCGAGCAGCAGGGACTGGGCTGGAAGAGTGCCTTCGGCACGGGTGTGGGTAAGGACGCGATCACCAGTGGTCTCGAAGTCGTGTGGACTCCCACTCCGACGAAGTGGGACAACACCTTCTTGGAGATTCTGTACGGCTACGACTGGGAGCTGACCAAGAGTCCGGCGGGTGCGTGGCAGTGGATTCCGAAGGACGGCGCGGGGGCGGGCACCATCCCGGATCCGTTCGATTCGTCGGCCGGACGCACCCCGACGATGCTGACGACCGACCTGTCCCTACGCCTGGATCCGACGTACGAGAAGATCACCCGGCGCTGGCTCGATCATCCGGAAGAATTCGCCGAAGAGTTCGCCAAGGCTTGGTACAAGCTCCTTCACCGTGACATGGGACCGGTCACGCGCTACCTGGGACCTTGGGTTCCCGAGCCGCAGCTGTGGCAGGACCCGGTTCCCTCGGCCGATGATCAACTGATCGGGGACGCAGACATCGCGATCCTCAAGAGTCGACTTCTCGACTCCGGGCTGTCCATTTCGCAGTTGGTATCGACGGCGTGGGCGTCTGCCGCGAGCTTCCGCAGCACGGACATGCGCGGCGGCGCCAACGGTGCGCGAATCCGACTGGAGCCGCAGAAGAATTGGGAAGTCAACGAGCCCGCAGCTCTCTCCGCGGTGCTTCAGACTCTCGAGCGGGTTCAGCAGGACTTCAACCAGGCTGGTGGAGCCAAGGTTTCTCTCGCCGACCTGATCGTTCTGGGTGGTACAGCGGCCGTCGAACAGGCTGCGAAGAACGCCGGACAGGACATCACGGTCTCGTTCACTCCGGGACGTACGGACGCAACGCAGGAGCAGACAGACGTCGACTCGTTCGAGGTACTCGAACCCCGGGCCGACGGATTCCGGAACTACCTCAAGGGAGGCGAGAAGATTCCGGCAGAGATTCTGTTGGTCGACCGCGCGTACATGCTGTCGCTGACCCCGCCCGAGGTGACAGTGCTGGTCGGCGGACTTCGCGCGCTGAACGCGAACTTCGGCAATACCCGTCACGGGGTGTTCACCGATCGTCCCGAGACGTTGACCAACGATTTCTTCGTCAACCTTCTCGACATGGGTACCGAGTGGAAGCCGTCGAAGACGGACGAAAACGTCTACGACGGTGTTGATCGCGTGACGGGCGATCCGAAGTACACGGCAACTGCGGTCGATCTCGTTTTCGGATCGAATTCGCAACTGCGTGCACTCGCCGAGGTGTACGCCAGTGCAGACGCCAAGCAGAAGTTCGCCGAGGACTTCGCCGCAGCCTGGACCAAGGTGATGGACCTCGACCGGTTCGACGTGAACTGATCCAGCAGATCGTCGACGACGCCCCGCGAGCTTGTTCTCGCGGGGCGCCGTCATTTCACGCGCACGATAGCGTGGTCGTGTGGCCGATCAATTTGCGCTGGTACCAGCGGTGTACGTGCTGTTCTGTCGAAGCGACCCGGTACAACGGCGCGAGGTGCTGCTGCAATTGCGCGAGGGCACGGGATTCATGGACGGATACTGGGCTCACGCTGCTGCGGGCCACGTCGAACTGGGGGAGTCGGCGATCGACGCTGCCGTTCGGGAGGCTGCGGAAGAACTTGGTGTCGAGTTGCTTTCCTCGGAACTGAAGCCGCTGACCGTGTTGCATCGCCGCCACGCGGACGGGAGCGAACCGGTGGATCATCGAGTGGACTTCTTCTACGAATGCCGCACGTGGTCGGGTGAACCACGCCGGATGGAGCCGTTGAAATCTGCAGATCTGCGGTGGTGGCCGGTTGACGAACTTCCGGAGAAGTTGGTCGACCACGAGCGTTTCGTAATCGAAGCCCATCACTCCGGTCAGCTCGCACCCATCCACAGTTACGGCTTCTGACCGGGTGAGGATCTGATTCAGGCTTCGCTGGCAACGATGACCGGGCAGTGTGCTTTTCGAATCATCGCACTGCTCGTGGTGCCGAGAGCGGTGTCGTCGAACGAACCTCGTCCGCGCCGGCCCACGACGAGAAGCCGTGCCTCGGTGGAGAGTTGTTCAAGAATGGCAACCGAGGGGCCGTCGAACTCGATCTGACGGATCGCGACGCCAGGGTAGAGCGTGGCCCAACCCGACAGTTGCCACGTCAGCGGCGTCGAGTGCTGGGGCGAGTGCCCGGATGCGACGTCTCGACGCAGCTCGGCCTCTGGCGGCGCTGCGTGCACGACGACCAGTTCGGTGTTCGCTGCCTCTGCTTCCTTGAATGCGATGGCCAGAGCGCTTTCGCTGTAGGCGCTTCCGTCCAAACCGACGACAACCGGCAAGGCTGCCGCAGCGCTGCTTTCACGCGGTGTTCCGACTCTTGCGAACGAACATGTCGGTCCAGGTGCGGCGGGATCGTCCTGTGTTGCGACGATCAAGGCGGCCTCAGCTGTCAGCGCGGTGAGAATTGCGGTGTTCTCCCCGGAGATCAGATCGGTCCGGATCCGAAGATCTGGCGACACCGACTCGGCGATCTGAATGGCCTCCATGAACAGGCCGGTCGGCGATGCCGAGGTGTTCAGATCGGCGCTCGGAGCTACGAAAACGATTCGCATCCAGAGACCGTGGCGATGTGCGAACTCAGCCGCCCACGTGATCTCGCCGGGGCGCAGCGGGGATCCGTCGATGCACACGACCACCGCTCCGTCCGCGGACCACTCCGAGGTGATGAGATCAGTCGATAGTTCGGGCTTCATCGTGAACTCCTCGAGCTGTGTCTGTTGAATGCGAACTAGCTTGCAGGACAGTGCCGAACAGCAATCCTGCGACGACTATCGAGCACGCGGCAGTCGTCAGGGGCAACCACACGAGCGTCGTGACAGCGAACATGAGCACGAGCAACGGGGCGAGGAGATGGCCGGGTTTCGCTCGGCATTCGTGGTGCTGCTTTTCTGCCCAGGCTCGGTACTTCGTGCCGTCATTCATGTTGTTTCACCTCAGTTCTCACGTCGGAAACCGACTTGTGACCAAGCAGTCCGACATGCGCCTCGTCGCGCATTCTTTCGACCATGTGGGGGTAGTGCAGTTCGAATGCCGGCCGCTCACTGCGGATTCGGGGAAGTTCGGTGAAGTTGTGTCGCGGTGGTGGGCAGGACGTCGCCCATTCGAGCGAGTTTCCGAAGCCCCAAGGATCGTCGACGGTCACAATTCGGCCGTACCGGTAGCTCTTGAAAACGTTCCAGATGAACGGAATCGTCGAGGCTCCGAGCACAAACGCGCCGATGGTCGAGATCGTGTTGAGAAGAGTGAAATTGTCCGATGGCAGGTAGTCCGCGTACCGCCGAGGCATGCCCTGGGCGCCGAGCCAATGCTGGACGAGAAATGTTGCGTGAAAGCCGATCAGGGTCAACCAGAAATGGATCTTGGCGAGCTTCTCGTCCAACATCCGGCCGGTCATTTTCGGGAACCAGAAGTAGATTCCGGCGTATGTCGCGAACGCGATTGTCCCGAAGAGGACGTAATGGAAATGCGCGACAACAAAGTACGAGTCGGTGACATGAAAGTCCAAGGGCGGGCTGGCAAGGATGACGCCGGAGAGTCCGCCGAACAGGAATGTGACCAGGAAGCCGACGGAGAACAGCATGGGCGATTCGAAAGTCAACTGCCCCTTCCACATGGTGCCGATCCAGTTGAAGAACTTGACTCCGGTGGGAACTGCGATCAGGAAGGTCATGAACGAGAAGTAGGGGAGGAGAACGGCGCCGGTTGCGTACATGTGGTGCGCCCACACAGCGATCGACAGTGCAGCAATTCCCAATGTTGCGTAGACCAATCCGGTGTATCCGAAGATCGGCTTGCGGCTGAAGACGGGGAAGATCTCCGAGACTATGCCGAAGAACGGCAGCGCCAGAATGTAGACCTCGGGATGGCCGAAGAACCAGAACAGGTGCTGCCACAACATGACTCCACCGGTGGCGGGGTCGAACAGGTGCGCTCCCAGGTGCCGGTCCACCCACAGTCCGATCAAGGCAGCAGCGAGCAGCGGAAAAACGAGGAGGATCAGCATGCTGGCGACCAGCGCATTCCACGTGAAGATCGGCATGCGGAACATCGTCATACCCGGGGCGCGCAGGCAGACGATCGTCGAAACGATGTTGACTGCGCCGAGGATGGTGCCGACCCCACCGAGAGCGAGACCGATGATCCACAGGTCGGCGCCCATGCCGGGGGAGTGGAGTTCGCTGGTGAGCGGTACGTAGGCGGTCCAGCCGAAATCTGCCGCACCACCAGGTGTTACGAATCCGGCGGACGCGATCAGGCCGCCGAAGAGATAGAGCCAGTAGCTGAAGGCGTTGAGTCGCGGGAAACACACGTCCGGCGACCCGATCTGCAGTGGCATGAGGTAGTTGGCGAATCCGAAGAACACCGGGGTCGCGTACAGCAGGAGCATGATCGTGCCGTGCATGGTGAACAACTGGTTGTACTGCTCGTTGGACAGGAATTGCATTCCCGGAACGGTCAATTCCATGCGCATGAGTAGTGCCATCAGTCCGCCGATCAAGAAGAAGGCAAACGATGTCACGATGTACATCAGACCGATCATCTTGTGATCGGTGGTCCTGAGGATCTCGACCAGTTTCGAACCCTTCGGAGCGGTTCGGGGAATTGCATCGGCGGGAGAATCGACCTCACCGACCGGCCGGGGTGCGAGATCAACCACGACGGCCGCCTACGCACATCGACGTGACGAAAGACCGAGAATGCCTGGGACTGTGGAACATAACGCAATGATCGTGGCGACCGGGAACTCGGACGAGGGGAAAAGGTCCCTAGGATCGGAACAGAGGCATGGCGTAGATCACGTGGTCCGGTACGGTCGAGAGAGTTGTCTTCACGAGCGGAAAGAAAGCGAGATGGTCATGGCATGTCGTATCAGTGAACTGGTGCTCGGTTGCCGGGAACCCGAGGTGCTGGGCCGGTTCTGGTGCGAGGTCCTGGACTTCGTCGTGCTCGATCGAATGGACGACGGTTCGTTGGAGATCGGCCCACGCGAAGGGTTCGGCGGTCCGCAGCCGACGATCATCCTCAGTCGCAGAGACGAACCGGAGAAGGGTAAGCCCCGCCTGCATATCGACGTCAACGCCACCGATCGCGATCAGGAGGCCGAACTGGAACGCCTGTTGAGTCTTGGTGCGCGGCCGGCCGACATCGGCCAGACAGGGCACGAACAATGGCACGTCCTGGCCGATCCGGAAGGTAACGAGTTCTGCCTGCTCAAGGCCCAACTGGATCCGCTCTGACGCTCAACGATGCTGGATCGGCAACGGACTTCGCCTGGGGCTCAGCGGAACACGCCACACCAGTTCGGTGACACCGTTCTCGCTGGTGATGTTGCTCGAGCCTCCGCACTGACGAGCGCGGGTCGCCAGGTTGTCGAGACCGTGGATTCTGGTTGCCTGGTCGATTCCCACACCGTCGTCGACGATGCTGATGACAAGCTCCTCGGTGGCCCGGATGGTGACGTCGATGGCATCGGCATGTGCATGCCGCAGAGCGTTGCTCAAGCCCTCGCGCACAACGGCTTCGGCGTGCGGGGCAAGTCGAGACGGGACGGAACTGTCGATGGTTCCCTCGAAAGTGACGCTGGGAGTGATCGACGAGTGGCCGGACAGACCGTTGACGGCATCGAGTAGTCGCCGCCGCAGGCTTGTGGGAGTAGACATCTCGCTCGTATGGAGGTCGAAGACTGCGGTGCGGATTTCACGGACTGTTCGATCGAGTTGATCCACAGAGGTGTCCAATACGGTTCGAACGGTGTCCTCGTCGCCTGGACGTTGCAGCACCCCCTGCAAACTCAACCCGGTGGCGAACAGCTGTTGGATGACGTGGTCATGGAGATCCCGCGCGATTCGGTCGCGATCTTCGAGGACGTCGACCAGTCTTTCTTTCCGTTGCTGTTCTGCGAATTCGACAGTGACAGAAGCGATGTCTGCCATCGCCGTCAGTTGCTCGATCTCGTCCACTCCCCACGGGCGGTTGCTGCGGCGTGACGCGAAGAGAACACCGCCGCCGAACGAGGTCCCGGAGAGGGGGAGTGCGACCACTGATTCGTCGCCGGAAACATTCAGTGCCGGAACGGAACTGCCATGTGGTGCAGAGATCGGCCGCCGGCTCCGCGCAGCGTCGTCGATCACGGTCCCGGACAGATCGACGGCTGATCCGGTCGCGGGGACAGGCTGGGAATCAGCAGCATCGGCGACGTGGACTACCGGCTCTCTGCCGAGGTCGTAGCGAACGACGCACACAAGATTTCCATCCGTGAGGTGCCGCGTCGTCCGAACCAGTTCCGATAGCGTCTCGTCGCGGGATCCGCCGCTGAGCAGACGTGCATTGACGGCGGCGACGGCCTTGAGCCAGGCTTCTCGCGTCCGGGATTCCTCGAACAGACGCGCATTGTCGATGGCGATGCTCGCAGCATTTGCCAGAATCTGGAGTACAGCCTCGTCGCGGTCGTCGAATGCAGTCCGTTCCGAGCTGTCCGCGAGGTAGATGCTGCCGAACACCTCGCCCCTGACGAAGATCGGAACACCGAGAAACGTGTCCATCGGCGGATGATTGGTCGGAAACCCTGCCGAGGACGGATGCGAGGAGATTCGGTCGGTTCGAACCGGGCACGGTTCTCGAACGACCAGGCCCAGCAGGCCGTGTCCTTCGGGAAGATGCCCGATTTTGGCAACCTGCCCCTGAGTCAAACCGGAGTGGATGAATCGGGACAAGCGTCCGTCGGGGGATTTCACGCCGAGCGCGCCGTAGTCCGCTTCGAGGAGATGTCGCGCGACGTCGACTATCTGTTGCAGGGTTTCGTCGAGCTGGAGTGTGGACCCGACGGTCAACACGGCACTGAGCAGTTTGGGAATTGCAGTCGGGTTGAGAGCAGTCAGCTCCGCGCTTCCGGCGATGTCGCCGAAAAGGCTGAGCATGAGCGCGTCGCGGCTACCTGGCATGGTGCGTGCCCGTGGTGGCGGAGAAGGGCGAGCCGGACGGCGTCAGCAGGTGAGTGGTCGCCTGGCCGGAAGGATCCGGGTGCGAAGTGCCCGCACGAAGCTTTGTCGCCAGAACTGCGGCCTGCGTTCGACGTTCGAGACCCAGTTTCTCGAGGATGCGTGAGACGTAGTTCTTGACTGTTTTCTCCGAGAGTTCTGCGTGCGAGCTGATCTCTCGATTGCTCAGTCCCTTGCCGATCAACTCGAAGATCAAGAGCTCCTGATCGGTCAACAGGGCTGCCGCAGTACCCGACTCCTGTTCGGACCGGATGCGCCGGACCAAACCGATCACCGCCTGGGTGTTCAACAGCGACTTGCCGGTAGCAACCGTGCGGATCGCCGACACCAGGTCGTGGCCGCGGATGTTCTTGAGGACGAATCCTCGTGCGCCGGCGATCAGGGCGTCGAGCAGTGCGTCGTCGTCGGAGTACGACGTGAGCATCAAAGTGGCGGCGCTCGGGTAGGTCGACGCCAGTTCTCGGCACAGTTCCACACCGTTACCGTCGGGAAGTCTGACGTCCATGACAACCACGTCGGGTCGGCATTCGGGTATTCCGGCCGAGGCTTCGCGAACACACGACGCCTCGCCAACAACATTGAATCCCGATACCTGATTCAACAGGTCTGCCAATCCACGACGGACGATCTCGTGGTCGTCGACCAGATAGATGCCGATCGTCACGGTGGTCACCTCTTCCAGCTCACGCCTGCCGTCGATGTTACCGGACGGTAATGTCCCGACAGGATCGGGTTGTCCGACCGATGGTCGACAAAAAACCCGCGTCGAAGGGTGCGAGACCGAGTCTCGATTGCACAGAGTCAAAGGTCCCGACCGTTACGAGATCTGAATCACCCAGATCTCGTGAGGCGGTGGGTGTGAGCTGAATGTGATTGCACCGGTGGCTGTTCGATCCGCTCAGTCGACGGGAGCGAGTTCGACGGAGACGTAGACACCCTTGCCTTTTCGGTGTGCGAGTGCCTCGCCGGGGCGATCGATACCGTCCAGTTGGAGAACGATCGGACCTTGTTCCGGGTAGAAATTGCGCCACCAACTCTTCTTGTCCGGCATGGCAACGCCGATCGTCACATGGTCGCCTTTTCGTTTGTAGGACACGGGCGCGCTGAAGGTGCGACCGGACTTGCGTCCGACGTAGGTGATGACGGTCATGGAACGGCCCAGTAGTTTGCCTACGATCGGAGCGCCGATCAGTGGTTGGACCACTACGTTCACGGCGGCGGATACACGTTGGAAAGTGTTCACGAGAAGCCCTTTCACGACGAATGCTGCACGAATTCGAATCCTGCACGGAAATGGTGCGTGCAGTAGTTCTATCCTGCTCGACCGGGATTGTCGCGTGGGCAGAAATTGGTACAAACCGGTGTGCCGAAGCGAGTAGCGTGGGGTACGTCGAGGGTCATTCGAATATGCGCGGTCAAGCCATGTCGTCCTCGACGCCAACCCGGTCTGTGGTCGAACGGCCGAGAACTGGAGCGCCGGTATGGCGTCGAACCCGTCCGATGTGTCGAATGCACGAGGGCAATCCGAGTCGACTGACGAGGATCAGAAAACACCGTCGATCTGCCCGGCGTGTCAGCACAGTATGAAATCCCACGATCCGCTCGGGGTTCGCTTCTGCGCAGTGACTGCCGACCGCGGTCTCGATCGAAAGTGCATCTGCGCTGCAGATCGCGAGGAGATGCAGCACTATTCGCGCTACTGAGGTGCATCCTGCATCCCAATCGGAGACGCACCGACCTGTAGTCGCCGACAGTGCTGGATGCCCCGAACCCGCCCTCGTCTATCGACGATCAGCACGTGGTGGTGATGTGTGCGTAGTGCACTTTTACCTGTACGACGTGCAGGGCTGCAATGTGTATGTGCGCTGCCCGCCGCGCTCAGAGGTGACCGGATAGACCGCCGGTCGCGGTGTGTGCTCGCTTCGCCGAACGACTACCTGCTCCAACGCTGCCGTGCTTACTCGATCAGATCCACCTCCCAATTCGTTCGTTGAATCTGTGTATCGACCTCGCGAATCTCGCGGGCGAGGTCGTCCGCGATTGCCCGAAGTTCGGTGACGGGGACTGCCGCGACATAGACCAATTCTGATCGGAGTTGACGACCGTAACCTCGCTCTTCGCGCCCCGACGCGGCGTCCGCAGCGGCATTGACTGCAGAGTGTCTCAGACGCAGCACATCTCGATGGGCGAGTGCATCTGTGACAGTGCCGTTTCCGAGGATCGCCTGCGCATTGGTTCGATTGATCGCGCGCATCAACCATTCGAGTTCGCTCAGAGTTGACGTCAGCTCTTCGAGAAGGACGGCGGCGTCTTCGGCGGGAACTTCTCCCTCCTGGTGGCGTGCATTGTCGACGATCCGCTCGCGCAAGTGCGCAACCTTGCGAGTGGTGTCACTGCGTAGCGCCAGTGCCTCTGCCAGTTTCATGGATGAAGCTCCTGCTCTGACCTGAATCGGGAACTCCAAGCTAGCACTCGATTGACAACCTGGGTCGGATTCCATTGTCTTGCTGCGTTCTTCCCAGTTCAGCATTCGAATCACCTTGGAGACAGCTGGTGCTGCGTGTCCTTCGATGAAGCGATGCAGCCGGTGGAGCACGCTGCGCACGGTCTCGGGTCGACGGGGCGGGCGAGGCATACGATGGTCCGCCGTCGATCTCGCGGTTCAGGCGAGATAGTCGCCACGAGACGAGTTAGAGTGCGCCTTTCCTATTTGTTCGTCTTCGGGAGGCCAGGGGGATTGACCAGCGACTTGTCGACTGCCTCGTTGGTGATCTTCCATCGCTCGAGAACTTGCTCGTATGTGCCGTTTTCGATGAGATGATCTATCGCCTCGCTGATCGGTTGTACCAAGCCGTTGTCTTTCTTGACCAGTACACCGATCTGGCCCAACGCGGCCTCACCGGCTCCGGAGAACTGACCGATCACTTCGTTCTCGCCAGTCTGTGCAGCGTGAAACTGCGATGACGGGTTGGGGCCGAAGTAAGCGTCGATTCGACCGGAAGACAGCGGCAGGTAGTAGTCAGTGGTCTTCTGGTACACGGTGATTTCAGCGGGAGCACGCCCAGCTGCGAGGTTGTCCTCATTCCACTTCACCAGCAAAGCCTCCTGATTGGTGGCAGCGCCGACTCCGATCTTCAGTCCGGCGATGTCTTCCGGCTTCTCGAGTGAGAGATTCCTGTCCTTTCTGACCTCGAACGCGAGAGTGTCGAGGCGGTACGTCGCGAAGTCGTATTTCTCTTTGCGCTCTTCGGTGACCGTCACGTTGGAGATGAACGCATCTGCGTCTCCCGAATCGATCCGCACCGAATTCTGCGCCCAATCCGCGACCTGAAGGTCGATTTTCAGCCCGAGCACCTCTGCAATCAAATACGCGAAGTCGGTCTCGGAACCGATGACAGTCTTGTCGTCGTCGGCATAGAAGCGCAACGGTGGAGCGGTTCCAGCGTTGCCGGTGATTCGGATCGTGCCCCGGTCGCGGAACTCCTGAGGGACCTTCGCTGCGATCGAATCAACCTTGTCGGTGCTGATGCGGTTCTGCTCGGCCGACAAGTTGATACTGGATGTTGTTGCACCGGAGTGTTGCCCGGTCGATTCTTCATCTGGGCTTCCGCAAGCGGTACCCAGGAGAGTAACTGTGGCCAGGGTAGAGATCAGAAGCGTTGCGGTGCGAGGACGGGTGAACATCGGGTTCCTTCCGGGAAGAGGGTTTGTCGAAGCAGGTTGTCGAGATCACGAAGTGTGGGCTAGCTCTTCCACGCATCCACGAAGTCCACCGAGTAGAGATCGGCTTGGATGCGCAGGTCGTGAACCGCGGAAGTCGTCGCGTAGATCAGCGAAGAGGCGTGCAACGGGATCGCCAGTGCCTGATCGGCAATCAGTTCCTGAATCTCCTTCAACACTCCGTTTCTCGCATCGACGTCTACGGTCTGAGATTGTTTGACCAGCAATGCATTCAGCTCCGGAGTCGAGGCGATGCCTTTGGTCGAGCCGAGAGTGGGACTGAACACCAGCAGTACGTCACCGTCGGCGCGCAAGCTCTGGAAGTAGATCGATTCCCATGTGCCGTCGGTTCTCGCGGCGTTGTCCTCGGCAGTCGAGCGAGGTTGCAAGTTCACTGCAACTCCGATGTCGCGCAGCTGAGATTGGATCAGTTCGAACTGCGATTGGGGGAGGTGGTTGCGGTAGGCCAATTCGACGGTCAGTTTCTCACCGTCCTTGGTTCGGAATCCGTCACCGCCGACTGTCCATCCACTGGCGTCCAGCAGTGACTTCGCACCCGACGGGTCATAGGTGTACTCGGACGACAGATCGGTGTAGCCGGGCGCTTTCACCGACAAGATGCTTCGCGCTTTCTCGTCACTCGGTGTGTAGGTGGTGTCGATGATCTGCTGGGTATCGATGCCCTTCACCAAAGCACGCCGCACGTTCAGGTCCGCAAGTACCGGCGCGAACGTGGGGTTGAGCAAGAGCGAGTCGTTGATGCCGGCAGCAAGGGACGGGATGACAGTGAGTCCGGCGCCTTCTGCCCGGTCGACGTCTGTGCTCGGAATGTCGATCGCGGCGTCCAGTTGTCCTGACGTCAAACCGCCGATTCGCACCGAGGATTCGGGGACCACCAAAAAGGTGATCGAATCCAGATAGGCCTCTCCCTTGTTCTTGTTGAGTGAGGATCCCCAGTGGTACCCGTCCCGACGAGCGAGGACGACCTTCGCGTTGGTCTCCAGTTCTTTCTGTACGAACGGGCCGGAAGCGATAACGCCCTGGGCGCAGCGTTCTTCGGGCGTCTTCTTCAACGATTCCGGTGCGATGATGGCGAGCGTGTCGGAGCGGGCGGCTTGAAGGAAGCCCGCTGACGGTTCCGAGAAATTGAGTGCGACAGTGGAAGCGTCGAGTACCTCCGCTCCAGTGAAGTTTGCGAGATGTGACTTCGCAGTGGTCGCGAAGCCACTGTCTCCCAGTCTCTTCTGGCTTTCGAAGTTGTCCGCGACAACCTGCGCATCCAGACGCTCGCCGTTGCTGAAGGTCACGCCGTCCCGCAGAGCGAAGACGAATCGTCGACCGTCGTTCCGGACCTCCCAGGACGTCGCCAACCAAGGCACTATCTCCCCGGTCTCGAGGTTCTGGTCGACGAGTTTGTCGTAGAGTGGATGGAATGCCGTAGCAGTTTGACCGTTCAGGGTCTTGTCGATGCACGGTGGAAACGTATTGATCGCAAAGGTCAGATCGCCCCCTGACACGGGCTCGGAGTCGGCGCTCGCAGCTGGCGTTGCAGTGCTGCAGCCGGCTGCAACTGCAAGCGTCGACGCCAGGATGGCGACTCGGATCGGTATGGATGAAAGCCGCGACGTCGTCATGGGCTGAGTTCCGTTCATCGTGGGGAAGTGCGAGTGGTGTCGAAGATGTGGGACCGCAGGGTCGTTCCGGTGTATTCGCGCCGGAACACGCCCCGATCTTGCAGAAGTGGCACGACGGAACTCGCGAAGTCGTCGAGCCCCCTGGGGAAGTGGGTAGCGGTCAGGATGAAACCGTCAGCTGCTCCCGATTCGAAGAGGTGCGTCAACTCGTCCGCCACTTCTTGCGGCGAGCCGACAATCTCGGGAGTGAGATCATTGCGCGCGAACAACTCTGCGGTTTCGGCGATGGTGAGATTTCGGGATTCGATCAGGCGTGCCAATCGACGCGAGGGGCCACTACCGCGGTTGAGAACTTCGGCGATCGGAGTGGACGGATCGAACTGCGACAAGTCTAGTCCTGCGGAGTGGGAGACCCACTCGATTGCCGCATCCGGATGGATCAAGGATCGCAGGTACTCCTGCCGTTCCTTCGCGATGCTCGTCGTCTCGCCGACTATCGGTTGCACAGCGGCGACGAGGCGCACCGAATCAGGGTCGCGTCCGGCCTCTTCCGCGTAGCCGCGAATTGCCTTGCGCTTCGCTCGAAGATCTTCCTCCAACGGGTCGATCGCAAAGACCAGATCTGCCCACCGCCCACCGAATTCGCGCCCTCTCACAGATTCACCTGCCTGGATGAAGACCGGGCGGCCCTGAGGTGATTGTGGCAAGGTGAGTGGACCCTGCACCGACAAGTATTTGCCCTTGTAGTCGGCCGCGTGAATCTTGCTTGTGTCTGCGTAGATTCCGCTGTCGCGATCGGCCGATACGGCGTCGCCGTCCCACGACGACCAGAGTGCGGTGGTTGCTTCGAGAACTTCGTCGCCGCGCTCGTACAGTTCTTCTCTCGGAAGCCGATCGACTTCGGGAAAGTTGTCGTTAGCCGGACCGGGTGCCGTCATCACGATGTTCCAGGCCGCGCGCCCACCGCTGAGTATGTCGAGGCTGCCCAGAGTTCTCGCCAGGTTGTACGGGCTGTTGAAGCTTGCCGAAAGGGTTACGCCGAGACCGATACGATTTGTTGCGCCGGCCACCACTGCAGCCAACTGCGTCGGATCATGTTGAAAGCCGGTCAGCAGACCGTATTTGGTGTGGCCGTCGACGTAGTGCACACGCTCAGGTATCAGTATCAGGTCGAATTTTGCTCGTTCCGCTGCTTGCGCGTATCGCTCGTAGAGCGCTCTGTCCTCGAAGGCATTCTCCGAGTACGAATGCCGCCACATTCCGGCACTGTGCATACTCGGAAAGACCATGTAGGCGCCGAGGATCATCTGTCGTGTCATCGCTGGTCCGGATTCCTTGGTGTGTGATGGATGTCAGTGGAGACGGGTCGTTCGGGGTCGGCGCTCCACCCCGACCACGACGCGACGTAGACCGCGGAGCTGATGCCGACCGCTGCAAGCGCCAGTGCGTTGTGCGACGCGGCAACTCCGCCGCCGCAATAGGACACGACGGTGGCACCACGCTCTATTCCGAACTGGTGGAAGTATTCTCGTAACTCGCGGTCGGGAAGTAGGAATCCGTTGTCGTCGAGTAGGTCAGTTGCCGGCGCTGAGATAGATCCGGGAATGTGGCCGGCGCGGAAACTGCTCGATCCTCGGGCGTCGAGCAATCTGCCGGCCGATGCCGCGCGCAGGGCGTCTTCTGCGTCGGCGAGTGTCGTGCTAGTGGTGGAAGGTGGTACGGGAATCGAATCGTTTGTCGATATGCGTTTCCGGGCTGTAACCCATCCGGACGATCCGCCGTCCAAGTACCGCACTGAACGTCCTGCCCAGCGAAGCGTGAACCACGCGCGGGCCGCAAGCAGGGGGCTGTGCGAACTGTAGACCACGATGTGAGCATCGGCGGATACTTTCAGATCGTTCAGTGTTCTTCCGAATGCGTCGAGGTCTGGCAGCGGTCGATTCCCGTCAGTCCCGCCGCCACTGCTTTGAAAGTCGTTGATCGACAATGTGATGGACTGCGGCGCAGTAATGATTCCGGCTCCGCCCTCGCTGTTGTCTCGCACCACGTTGACGACGACGAGCGTCCGATCGGAACGAATGAGTTCGCGGAGTTCGGTTGCGGAAACAATGACTGCGCGACGCTCGATTCCCCCTGCTTCTGACATGAAAGATATTGTGTAACAATTGCTTCAGTCAAGAAAGAGATAAGATCGTGGCAATCTTTACTCATGGCGCCACGGCTGCCAGCACTTGTCCGGCATCGATGACATCTCCCACCGTTACTGTCACCGCCGAGACGATTCCGGGTGAGGAAGCACGAAGGGCAGTCTCCATCTTCATTGCTTCTACGACCGCGACGACATCACCTTCCGACACCCGCGTTCCAGTCTGCAGCACTGCCAGCACTGTTCCCGGCATCTTCGATGTGATCTCTCCGTCGCTGAGATCGGAATCCTTTGCTGTATAGACTTTCTCGTCCACCTTCACGGTCCAGCCACCAACGCACACCCATGTACCGGTGCCGACTCCGAGGCGCCCAGCGGTGGTTGTCAAACCATCGGCGACCAGACTGAGTGTCACCTCGTCGGTTCCACCCCTGACGACCACCGAAATGTTCCGGCCGTCGGCGGCGACAATCCAGTGGTTGCTTCGTTGTGAGATGACGGTTGTCGGCACGACGCGGCCGTCGGCAATGAGTTCGCGTCCGATCGGGTCGGATCCCAACTTGCGCAATGTCTCTCGATGTAGTCCGTGGGGGCCGGTCCATGACGACCCGGTGACCGGCGATTGTTCCTCGACGGAAGTCCACACCATCGCAACAGCAGCGGCGGTGGCCTGGAGCTCTGCAGAATCCGGGATCAACCGAGTGAGGTGCTCGTCGACGAAGGAAGTGTGAATGTCATCCGCGCGCACAGCCGGTGTCGCCAAGAGAAGTCGGAGGAAACCGATATTCGAGGTTCCACCGAAGTAACTCGAGTCGGCCAAAGCTCGGTCCAATGATTCCAGTGCGGTTGACCGCGTCGGACCGCTTGCTATGACCTTTGCGATCATCGGATCGTAGAACGGCGGAATGCTGCCGGCACCCTCGAAAGCACTGTCGATGCGAACCCCCGACGGCCAGGCTATGTCCACGGAATGTGAAGGTGCGGGCCGAAACCCGTTCGACGGATCCTCGGCGTAGATTCTGGCTTGCACCGCGAAACCCCGCAGCGCGATATGGCGCTGCTGTAACGGCAAACGGGCGCCGAGGGCGATGTCGAGTTGCAGTTCGACGAGATCGACGCCGGTCACTTCCTCGGTGACCGTGTGTTCGACTTGTAGGCGCGTGTTGACTTCGAGAAAGTAGTAGCGGTTTTCGGCGTCAACCAGAAATTCGACGGTTGCCGCATTCACGTAGCCGACGCCTCCGAGTAGTCGCAGAGCGTCGTGCTGCATGGCTCCCAGGACCGATTCGGGGACAGAACTTGCCGGTGCCTGCTCGATGATCTTCTGGTTCCGACGCTGTAGGGAGCATTCACGGGTGAAGAAGTGAACTCCTGTACCGAAGGAATCGAAGAGGACCTGAACTTCGATGTGACGCGGACGCTCCACCAGCGTTTCGATCATCAGGTCGCCGCGGCCGAAGTTCCTTTCGTTCAAACCGATTGCAGAGGTGATGACCTCTCGTGCGTCATCACCCGGATGTAGTCGAACCATCCCCTTGCCGCCGCCCCCGAACACCGGTTTCAGCAGCACCGGCACGTCGAGAGATCGAACGTGACCGAGGACGGTATCGGGATCGGCGCTTGCCTCGCCCCACGCGGTGAGAGTCGGGATGCCGGCGTCAGCGGCGGCCTTCTTCGCTCTTGCCTTGTCTCCGAGTAGAGCGATGGATTCAGCGGCCGGACCGACGAATGTCAGACCTGCAGCGACGACGGCTTCAGCGAAATCGGAGTCTTCGGAGAGGAATCCGTAACCCGGGTGCACGGCATCGCAATCCGCGGCCAGCGCGGCCGCAATGATTTGATCCGAATCGGTGTAGGACTCCGAGGGGATGTCTCCGTCCAGAAGCACGGTGTGATCAGCGAGGCGATGCCACTGTGCGTGTGAATCGACGGGGGAGGAGATCGTCACTACCGACATGCCGAGACGACGCGCCGTGCGCGCGATGCGCGTGACGATTTCACCCCGATTGGCGATGAGAAGTCGAGTCATGTTCTCACATCCTGAAGACGCCGAAGCGCGTTGTTCCGTGATTGCGGGGAAGCATGGACAGCGCGAGTGAAACCCAGGATCGCGTGTCGACCGGGTCGACGATCGCGTCAACCCATAGCCTGGATGCGACGTACACCGACTCGCCCTGCCGGTCGTAACCTTCGCGTATCGGCCGTTTGATTTCCTCGATTTCCTCTTCCGTGAGCGGAGTTCCGCGTGTGCGCGCAGATTCGATCTTCATCAATGCCATCACCGACGCTGCTTGCTCGGAACCGACCACGGTGGTCTTCGCGTTCGGCCACACGGCCATGAAGTCAGGACCTATCGATCGTCCGCACATCGCGAGGTTTCCCGCCCCGTAGCTTCCGCCGATGACGATGCTGAGCTTGGGAACCCTGGCGCAGGCAACGGCATTGACCAGTTTCGCGCCGTGTTTGGCGATACCTTCCGCCTCGTACTGCTTCCCGACCATGAATCCGTTGACGTTGTGCAGGAACAACAATGGGATGTCTCGTTGTGAGCACAGTTCGACGAAGTTCGCGGCCTTGAGGGAGTCCTCCGAAAAGAGCACACCGTCGTTCATGATGACCCCGACGGTGTACCCCTCGATATGGCCGGTCCCGCAGACGATGGTTCGGCCGTAATTCGCTCGGTACTCGACTAATTCGCTGGCATCGAGCAGGTGGGCCAGAACGTCGCGCGCGACGATCGGGGTTTTCGAGGAAGCCGGGATCACCGTGTCGAGCTGCTCGGGGGAGTGAAGAGGTGGTCGCGGAGATCGTGACGGCGCCCGTACCTCCCGTCGATCACCGCGGGCGACGATGTCGGCGATCATGCTCAGAGCCTCGATGTCGTCGTTGGCGATGTGATCGACGACGCCGCTGATCACCCCGTGCACGTCGGCGCCGCCGAGCTCTTGCGGTTCGACGTCGACACCGGTTGCAGCCTTGACCAACTGAGGGCCGCCCAGATACACGGTGCCGGTACCGCGGACGATGACGGTCTCGTCGCACATCGCTGGGATGTATGCACCTCCAGCCGTGCAGGAACCCATGACTGCTGCGATCTGAACGATGCCGTCTGCCGACATTTCGGCGATGTTCTTGAACATCTCGCCGAAATGGTGCTCGTCGGGGAAGATCTCGTCCTGCATCGGAAGGAAAACACCTCCGGAATCGACGAGATAGACACACGGCAGCCTCAGCCGACGAGCGACGGATTGCAATCGCAGTTGCTTCTTGACGGTCAGCGGGTAGTAGGTGCCGCCCTTGACGGTGGCGTCGTTCGCGAAGATGGCGCAGAGTGAGCCGCGGATGAGCCCTACGCCCGTGACCAGACCAGCCGACGGGAGTTGCTCGTCGTACACCTCGAATCCGGCCAGTTGTCCGATCTCGAAGAACGGGGACTGCACGTCGAGAAGAGCATCGATGCGTTCGCGAGCGGGCAATTTGCCGCGAGCCCGGTGCTTGGCAACCGACCGCTCGGGTGCCCCGTGAACGGACAAGTGTTGCGCGTCCGCAACTCGCTCGCGAATTTCCTTGTATGCCAGTAAGTTTTGCTCGCGGGTACCGGGGTCGAGTTGTGCGGTGCGTTCAATGACGGGCATGGGACGTACCTACTGTCGGTTCGGAGGAAGCTGTGCGGAGGGAGAATACGAGCGCAGTCGCTGCTGCAGTGATCAGTGCGACGATTGCTGACCACACGCGTTCATCGGATGCGAGAGGTCCGACTACAGAGGCGAAGCCGGCAATTCCCTGCTGTACGAGTCCGCAGTACGCGACGGCGATGGCTCCGCCTTCAGCAAAATGCGTCACTGCTGATGCTGCCGAGTTCGGGAAGAGAAGCGATTGCCCAAATGTCAATGCGATGTATCCGAGCAGGAAGACCGCGAGCAACGGCGTGGAACCGAGTGGGGGATACCAGCAGAGCATGAGGACGAGGCCGGCAAGCAGCATGCACAGCGCACCTCGACGCATCAACTTCTCTGAACCGACGGTTGTGGCCCTTCGATTGACGTAAAGCGCGCCGCTGAAGTAGGCGGTTCCGTAGAGGATTCCGAAGGCTCCGAATGCCCACGGTTGCAAGTCGAATCGATCGCTGAACAGGAAGGGGCTCGATTGCTGCACAAGGAGTATCGCGCCGAAACCCAGGCCCCCCGCAATGGCTGGTTTGTAGAACCGGGGTGTCAGGACTATGGCATTCCACCGAACAACGCGTTCGTTGTTGTCGCGGACTGTGGTGTTCTCGGTCCTCAGTGCCACCGCAGCGAGTGCTGCTCCGAGTACTCCGAGCACGCCGAAGCCGGTTCGCCACGAGGTGAACGACGCAAGAGCGCCGCCGATCAGTTGGCCACCGCCCAGTGCCACCACAAATGCCATCGACAACAGCGACAAGCGGCTAGCCAACTCCGAACCGGTGAACTTGTCCTTCACCATCATTCGCACGATGATGGCCGCACCTCCTGCTCCGATGCCTTGAACGATCCGGCCGATCAGTAGTACGGCGGCGCTCTGGACCAAAGCCAATGCAATGCAGGCGATCACGAACAATACCAAGCTGGACAACAGTGCCGTCCTGCGTCCGAGTCGATCTGCCAACCGCCCCCACACGACCACCGGAAGTGCGGCACTGATCACGAAGAGTGTCACCGACCACTTCACCACGGAATCTTCGATGCCCAGATCCGTCGCGATCTTCGGCAGTGAAGGGAGGTAGATGGTCGTGGCCATTTGTGCTGTCAACACGACGGCACAAGCCAGCGGTGTCACTGCCACAGTGCGGTCGTCGCTCATTCCGTGACACTTCGTAGGACGTCGGCGAAGCGCTCGATCGTTGCATGTGGAAGGTCCGCCCGAAGCATCAGTCTCAGCCCGGCTTTGCCCCGGCCGATGACAGGGAAGAAGACCGCCGATGTGTAGAAACCGCTAGCCAGCAGTTTCTGTGCTGCGGTGATGGTTTGTTCTTCCTCGTGGAGCGTGACGAAGCGGATCGGGAGTCCATCGCCCGATGCCGGCGTGTCGACGAGCGAATCGAACAGTTCGACAACCGTGCGGAGTTGCCGCTGCCGCTTGTCGACCTCTCCGCTGCGGTGGAGCTCCACGGACGCCGCAATAGCACCCAGCCCGGCTACGTTCACACGCTGCGACCACGTCAACGGGCCGCCGTAGCGAAGTGCGAGATCACGATTTCGACTGCCCCCGTTCCGGCCGAGTGCGATCGCACCGCCGGAAGCACCGAATCCCTTGTTCAGTGATGTCAGCAAGAATGTTCGATCATTGAGGCTGCCGATGAGATCCAGGACCGCGCCACGCCCGTTGTGTCCGATGACCGAGGTGCTGTGCGCCTCGTCGAGAACGAGAATCAGTCCGTATTTGGCCTGTAATGCAAACAGTTCGTTCAGGGGCGCCTTCCCGCCTGTGCTGTAGACGGTGTCCGCCACGTATGCCACCTGAGAATTTGTTCGGCAAAGACTTTCGAGTTCATCGACGTCGTCGTGCCGAATGGTCACGATCGTCGTTTCGTCGGCGACGCTCGCCTTCATGGCATTGAGGCAGAAGTGTGCGTTCTTGTCGAACACCATGAAGGGAGGTTCACCGCCGGTGAGCAACCCGGACGCGACGAGGGGGAGCAAGCTCCACGCAGCGTTTGCGGCGGATCCGAGGGTGAGCACATGTGCGTCAAGCAGTTCGCTCAACGCGGCCTCTGTGTCGTCGAGAAGGCTGGAGTGGACTCTCATCCGCGAGATGGAACTGTTCAACGTTCGTTCGCGCTCGAGAGCGGCGATCGCACCCGAACGAATTCGGTCGTCGGTGTCGAGCCCCAGATACGAGTACGTGGAGAAGTTCTCGAATTCGTATCCTTGGATCGTCCGGTGTTCGAAACCTGCGACGCGATCGGCGGTGATATCGGCCAGACCCTCACTGACTGCGCGATCCCAGAATGGGTTGCTCAAATCAGCAGCACGCCTGAGGTTGGAGTACAGATTCCTATCTTTCAAGCTCTCGGCAACCGTCATTTCGCGGCTGGTCCCTTCACTGGATTCGATAGCGGAATTACTGCGTTGATGCACTGAGATGCATCATCGTCAGTTGACATCGCTCATTGAGAACGAAAGACAATTCGATGTCAAGCATTACGGAATCGAGACGCCGAGAAAAAGGAAGAAACCCTATGGTTTGGAACTAGTTGAATCTGTAACTTAAGGCGTTGTTGCAGTTCAGAGACGGTGATGATTTATCACGATTTCCCGTGATAAATCGGATAATGCCGTGAGTCACAGACTTGTGTGCACTTCCGCGTGATGTTCGAAGAATATTATGATCCGCATGCGTCAAAGGGTTGGCACGGAAGCGATAAGGCTTCTGTCTCATATTTTTCGAGGATCTCGTGGAGGTTCGGCAATCAGGCGATCCTGTATCTGGAATCGATTTTCTTCTTAATGAATTTCAAAACGTGTTAGGTCCGCTTATCGAATTCTTTACTCGGAGTATGGATGATCCGGTAATGATTCATCCTCGTCGCGACCACTTGCCGCGCAGAAGCATCAGTGCGGTAAGGGTGAGGCCCCATCCGATTGTGGACAGTGCGACGCCCACGCCTGCCTGTCCGGTGACATCGGCACTGGCGTCGATGCTGAATGCTGTGGTGAATCCTGCAGCAGTGCCGGCAGCGGCCGTCATACCGCCCGCCTTCATCCATCGCGAGCAATGTGCGGAACCGAAACACGCCAGAATCACTGTCAGTCCACAGGCGACGACCTGCCAGGGAGGGAACTGTGTCGGGGCAGGCAGGCCGGGGCCGCGGAATCCGCCTTTGTAGTCGGCTGACCAGCTGAGCCAGCCCACGCAAGACAGAAAGCCCAGCGCAAAGGCCAACAGGCCGGTGCTCCACAGTCCGAGTGGGCCCGATCCCGTGTGCCCGCCGCCGAGGACGGTCGTGGAGTGCTCCAGGCCAGTTCGTTCCGAACGCCAGATTGTCCAGATGATGCTCGCGCCGATAGTTGCGGGCACGCCGACGAAGATGAATGCAATCCAGAGAAACTGCGGCCAGGAGAACTCGAGATCGACAGTCATGGTCGGAGTATGCGCGTACTTCGAATCATGTGCGCCCATCTGTCAATCTGGCGAGTTGCGGGTCAACCTTCCTCGACCTTCTCCACATGTGTACTTGTAGGGTCCAGGTCGATATTCCGTGTGTTGATCAGTCGAAGCCTGGGAACCGGATCGCCCGTGGTGTCGTCGATCAAGATCGAGTGTGGCTCACCGTCATCGAAGGCGTGGCGCTCTCCCCACTGTCGCAGGCTAATGATCACGATGAACAGATCCATACCGCGTTCGGTCAGGATGTACTCGTTGCGGGTACCTTGCGCGTTCGGTTGGACTTCGAAGATTCCCTGCTCGACAAGGACTTTGAGCCTGTCCGTGAGAATGTTCTTTGCGATGCCCAGGTTTCGTTGAAACTGACTGAATCTCGATGACCCGTCGAAGGCGTCACGCACGATCAGCAGCGACCATCTGTCGCCGATGATGTCGGCCGCTCGGGCCGTCGGGCAGTGCGGGTCCGTCCATTGTGCGCGATCCGGCATCGAGTTCCTCATTGGTTGCGTTTTGAAACTGTATTGACGTAACCTCCAAATGGTATCAAAACGCAACCAAGTTGAGGTGGAAGTGACTGCACGTCATGCTGTCGAGAACGCGCGGGGCAAGTTGAAAATGTCTCGCGGACTTCGCCTGTTGCTCGCAGTGCTCTGCGGGGTCTCGGTAGCCAACATCTACTACGCACAGCCGCTCCTCGGGCAAATAGGCTCGGATCTTTCCATTCCTCCGGCCGGCCTCGGTTTCGTAGTCGCACTCGCCCAACTCGGTTATGTGGTGGGGTTGATCGTGTTGGTGCCATTGAGCGATCTCGTGAATCGAAAGAAATTGATCGCAATCCAGATCGTCGCTGCTGCAACGGGAACGATGCTTGTTGCTCTGGCCACCACGAATCTGCAGCTGTTGATCGGGATGGCGGTCGCAGGCACGTTCTCGGTAGTTGTTCAAGTCATAGTTGCCTATGCTGCGGCAATCAGTGACCCGGACGAGCGGGGCGCAAACATCGGTGTCATCACCAGCGGCGTTGTCGTCGGCATCATCCTCGCTCGGACTGTCGCCGGCGCAGTTGCGGATCTGGCAGGCTGGCGGGCGGTCTACGCGGGATCCACTTTCATTTCGGTACTGGTCGCGGCCGTCGCGCTGACGATGCTGCCGAAAGATCCTCGTTTGCAACATGATAGGCGTTCGTACGTGCGTGCAATGGGGTCTGTCGTGACGTTGACGCTTACGAACCGACTGTTTCGCACCCGGGCCCTGATCGCCTTGTTCCTTTTCGCGTCCTTTGGTGCTTTGTGGAGCGGAATGGCCCTGCCGTTGAGTGAGGAACCATGGCGGTTGTCGACCACACAGATCGGGCTCTTCGGAATCGCAGGATTGGTTGGAGCATTGGGCGCGGTCGGTGCCGGTCGGTGGGCCGATCAAGGCAAAGCGCAACGCGTCACCGGGGCGTCTTTGGTCGTTCTCTTGCTGTCGTGGGTATTCAACGCGCAGGCGACGCACTCGCTGGTGTTACTCGTAGTCGGTGTTGTTGCGTTGGACTTCGCCGTGCAGGCTGTTCATGTCACGAGCCAGAATCTGATCGTCGCGAACACACCGGAATCGTCGGGGCAGATCATCGGTAGTTACATGGTGTTCTATTCGTTGGGCAGCGCGGCTGGGGCGGTTTCCACCACTATGGTTTTCGACGCGGCAGGGTGGGGCGCTGCAAGTATTCTCGGCGGCGCCTACGCGTTTGCAGCCTTGATCGCATGGACGATCGATCGATTGCGGACCCGCAACACTCTAGGGAGTTGGGAGCCACGTCCTGGCCGCGACGACCAAGGCGTTCACACCGATGGTCAGGGTCGGCTCGATCACGGGAGCGTAGTGCGGAGAGTGGTTCGACGGCACGGTTCGCAAAGCCGGATCAGTCATGTCACCTGTCGTGAACAGTGAAGGGTCGGTACCGCCCAACAGCCAGTACGACAGTGGCGCACCGGCACTGGTCGCGAGAATGCCGACGTCTTCACTACCTGCTCCCGCTCCGGGATCGAGAATCTTGTTCGTCCCCAACCATTCGGCAAACGCATCGAGTGTCTTGTCCAGCGCTGCCGGATCATTGACGACGATCGGAAAGTGCTCCGTCTCGGTGATGGTCGGTGAGGTGGGTGCACCGGCGGTGGCCGCTTCGCCCCGGACGATGCGGTCGACGCTGTCCAGGATGCGCTGACGCACACCTGCGTCGTAGCTGCGGATGTTGAGTTGCAGTTCTGCTTCGCCGGGAATGACGTTGGCGGCATCTCCAGCATGGATGGAGCCGACGGTGAGGACAGCTGTGGCAGTACTCGGGACCTCGCGTGAGATGACAGTTTGCAAACGCAACACGGTTTCGGCTGCCATGACCACGGGATCGACCGAGTTCTCCGGCATAGATCCGTGGGCGCCCTTTCCGACCAGTCTCACACGAAGTGAGTCCGATCCCGCATACGAGGGGCCGGCGTGCCCGGCGATCGTGCCTGCCGGTAGCGGCGATACATGTTGTCCGAGAACGATGTCGGGCCTCGGGAATCGCTCGAACAGTCCGTCGTCGACCATGGCTTGCGCACCCGCGCCAAGTTCCTCAGCCGGTTGGAAGACGAGGACAAGAGTGCCAGACCATGTCGTCGTATCGTGAGAGAGGATCCGGGCCGCACCGAGTAAGCAGGTCGTATGCAGGTCATGCCCGCACGCGTGGCTGACCGAGACGGTCTTTCCCTGATCGTCGGTCGTTGTCACGGTACTGGCGTAGTCCAATCCGGTTTCTTCCCGAACCGGGAGGGCGTCCATATCCGCACGCAGCAGCGCTGTGGGGCCCACTCCGTTCTTCAGGACTCCGACGACTCCGGTAGTCCCGACACCGGTGGTGGTGTCGAATCCAAGTGCTGTTAAATGTCTTTCCACCAGACTGGATGTTCGTTGCTCCTGAAACCCCAGTTCCGGATGGCTGTGGAGGTCCTTGTACAGGTCGATCAAATCCAGATCCACGGCGATCGTTTCGTGCACTGACGAGGTCATGAGTGTCCTCTCGGTAGCGTCTTTTCAGGCTAACCGGGATGACGGGTCGGTAAACAGGACCTTAGGTCCCACGGTGCCGGTGATGCGGAGTTCTGGTGCTACGGCACGTAGAACGATGTGACGCCTGGGGTGATGATGGATCCGGCCACAGACAGCACGGCAACAGCGACTTGACCGGTCCCGGTCTGCACGATCGCCTCTGCTGGGACTCCGTTGAGACCGTCCGAGAGCCGAGCGGAGCCGGAGGCCCCGGTCGAAAGGTTCAGCCAGCGCACTTCCGACGAGAGCAGGCATCCCCACCTGCCTTCCTTGCCTCCGGTGATCGTCACCGTGCCGGGTTGTTCACCGACGACAGCTACGCAGCGGACGGCCGGCGCGTCGAAGCTGCCGTTCGGGTTGCCGTACGGCGCAGGGTTGACCTGGAATGGAATGGTCACCGCGGCGGATGCGAGCGCCACCGACGTCAGAGTAGAAGCGATCACGACGGATGTGCAGACGCTCAGTCGGCGAACGAGATTCATCACGGAGGCCTCCAGCCATGTCCAGGTGATTTGCTTGTCTTCCCCGACGTAACGTTTTGGTCGTAGCTTCCCTTCTTGCATCGCCGCATTGAAGACGACAGCCTCACCATATCCGGTTGCACAGGAGAATTCAGGTACTCGGCGCTATTCGCTACATGTGGCGGCCTCAGATGCCGTCCGTCGAACCGCCTCTGCCGTCGTCGAAGCACGTACTACGGCAACCGGTGTTCCGGCTGCGGGATCGAAACTCCAGTCCTGCCGATAGGACTGGAGTAGATCTGGATCTGTGATCATCGCACCTGGCGACAATCGCTGGGCGAGCGTGTTCAAAGCGTCGACATTGACCATGATCTGGTTTCAGCCTTCCGCTCCGAGATGTGAAACTCATTGTGTCCAAGGCATGTCCGTGGACCTGAGAGTTGAAAGTCATTATCTCGAGTGCGGTTGAGATCCACCGAATATGGCGTACGTCATATGTTGCTGAGGTCGGTCAGTACCTGATCGAAGGCGCCGGTACGTCCAGGTGTCACTACCTTCTGAAACAGTGTCAGGACACATTCGTCAAGGGCGTCCGTTGCCGTGAGGGTTCTTCTGGCGACGGTACTTCTAGCGGACCATCGGCCACGTTCCATGTGTGCCAATGCGATTCCGTCACGCCGGGCTGTTGCCTTTCGGCCCGATGAATGAACGAAGAGGTATGTTCTGCCCGCGATATCGACTTCGCACAGCTTGTTCTTGCGGCGCATGGCCTTGGGCTTCTGGTCGATCAGGGTCCCGATCGTTCCGTCGGACAATCGAAGTGATGCAGGTCGGCCTTTGCGGAATGTGAGCCTGGATCGATCCTGCTCGGCTGTTGACGATTTCCTCTTCCGCCCGCCGGCAACGCTCTCCGATCCGTCGTCGGATGCGGGAATCAGTTCGCCTTGAACGTTCCCCGACGGATCGAATATCGATACGGCCGAACCACCTTCGGCGAGGTTGACGAACCAGCCGGTCTCTGTAGGGGTGTTCCATTTCATGTAGATGATTATTCTTCATCAGTGCCGAGGAACATCAGCCGACAGCCCGAGACAAGGATCGCGGTCAGGATTCGACAGTCACCTCGATCACGCCATCGTCGCCGTTGAAGCGAACCGCCGGCCAGTACCCGTCCATGAAATGCAAACCGCACGAGTCTGTCAGACGTTGACAATCGCTTCGACGTCCTGACGGTGAAGAGCCTGGTGCTGCTCGAAGACGTGGCGTAGGCGGGGAAGCATGCCGCGTGCAAGGGTGCCGAGCGTTTCGTCGACGATGCCGAAGCTGGGATTTGTCCTCACGTGAGCAGCGTAGACATCGAAGAAGGCAAGCCGCGATTCTGCTGGGGCGGGCACAACGCCCGACCCGTGGCAGGAGTCGTTCTTCCCCAATCCACTCGCAATGTCCCGCTGACTGGGCATCCGGAACCTTCTGCGCCGCGACTGCCTTAGCGTTCTACGTCGATAACCACGTGAAGGGATTTGTTCAATGGCGAAGAATCAGGCACCCCCCGCGACACAAGCCAAGGACATCGTTGTCGATCTACTGGTGATCGGGTCCGGTACCGGCATGGCTGCCGCCCTCACCGCGAACGAGCTCGGCTTGTCCACGCTGATCGTGGAGAAGACGCAGTACGTTGGCGGTTCGACGGCGCGGTCCGGTGGAGCGTTCTGGATGCCTGCCAACCCGATCTTGGCGAAAGCCGGTGCGGGCGACACCGTTGAGCGCGCGAAGACATACGTGCGGTCGGTGGTCGGTGATACTGCCCCTGCCCAACGTGGGGAGGCATTCGTCGACAACGGTGCGGCCACCGTCGACATGCTTTACCGCACGACGCCCATGAAGTTCTTCTGGGCCAAGGAATACTCCGATTACCACCCCGAACTGCCGGGAGGTAGCGCCGCCGGACGTACCTGCGAGTGCCTGCCGTTCGACGCGTCGGTACTCGGCGCGGAACGCGGTCGCCTGCGGCCCGGTTTGATGGAAGCCGGACTGCCGATGCCGGTGACAGGTGCGGACTACAAGTGGATGAACCTGATGGTGAAGAAGCCGAGCAAGGCTTTCCCTCGCATCATCCGCCGCCTGGCGCAGGGCGTTTACGGCAAGTACGTACTCAAGCGTGAATACATCGCAGGCGGTCAGGCGCTCGCCGCCGGCCTGTTCGCAGGTGTGGTCCAGGCCGGTATCCCGGTGTGGACGGAAACGTCGTTGGTTCGGCTCATCACCGAAGATGGCCGCGTAACGGGTGCAGTTGTAGTGCAAGACGGACGTGAAGTGACGGTGACGGCTCGGCGTGGTGTCGTTCTGGCAGCCGGCGGGTTCGACCACAACATGGAGTGGCGCCACAAGTACCAGTCGGAGAGCCTCGGTGAGCACGAGAGCCTGGGCGCAGAGGGCAACACCGGCGAAGCGATCGAGGCAGCACAAGAGCTCGGCGCAGGTATCGGATCGATGGATCAGTCGTGGTGGTTCCCGGCGGTGGCAAGCATCAAGGGCCGCCCGCCGATGGTGATGCTCGCAGAGCGTGCGCTGCCAGGCTCGTTCATCGTCGACCAGACCGGTCGTCGATTCGTGAACGAGGCGACGGACTACATGTCGTTCGGCCAGCGCGTGCTCGAACGGGAAAAGGCCGGAGATCCGGCCGAGTCGATGTGGTTTGTTTTCGACCAGGAGTACCGCAACAGCTACGTGTTCGCAGGCGGTATCTTCCCCCGTCAGCCGCTTCCGCAGGCATTCTTCGACTCCGGCATCGCGCACAAGGCGAGCAGTCCGGTCGAGCTTGCCCGCAAGGTCGGTCTTCCCGAGGAGGCTTTTGCCGAGTCCTTCGAGAAGTTCAACGAGGCCGCTGCTGCCGGTAGCGATGCGGAATTTGGTCGCGGCGGAAGTGCATACGATCGGTACTACGGCGACCCGACAGTGTCCCCGAACCCGAACCTGAGGAAGCTCGACACGAGTGCCCTCTACGCGGTGAAGATGACGCTCAGCGACCTCGGCACCTGCGGCGGTGTGCAGGCGGACGAGCATGCACGCGTGCTTCGTGAGGACGGCAGCGTGATCGACGGCCTGTACGCGATCGGCAATACTGCGGCCAACGCATTCGGTCACACCTACCCGGGCGCCGGTGCGACGATCGGCCAGGGGCTGGTTTACGGATACATTGCCGCCCACCACGCAGCCGAGAAAGTAGCTTCGACTCAGCAGTAGATCCACTAGGCAACAGATCGCCGAACGGGAGATCAGCACGCGTTTCCGATGCCGGGAACGTGCACTGGTCTCCCGTTCGGCTTGTAGGAGCAATGCACCTGTATGTCCCATCTCGGTAACGCTGACGCGCCAGGTGACCAAGACGCGGTATCGTCTCCAGAAGTGACATGGGGCACTGGCGATTGTTCGAACAGATGCCATCTACCGAAGGCGCGCCTGATATCGACCGGTCGGGTCGAATGCGCAAAAACAGGTATGTACCCAGGTAATTCAACCGTGGTGTGGAGCGTCGTGAAGCGACAGCGTATGAGGTGATTCCTCATCCGCAACGCAAGGATCTCCATGTTCCACCCCCTTTCCGACCATCCGGGTAGACACCCACCCTGTCGATCTTCGAATGAGAAGCCTTCGGTTTGTTCCGGCATTCGTAGTCCTCGATCAACGATCGATTCAGGCACTGCCTCGATGTAGAACCCGTATCTCCTGTGCTGTCACCAGGAGATGCAGACCTGCGGGTCTATGCGCGCGCTCGCGTTCGAGAGCGGTCACCGTACCTCTCTCCATGGCGCGATCCGAACATCTCACTCCAACGGAGTCTTGGTGCGATACACCGAGTAGCTCAGCACGTATTGAGTGCTGTCTGCGGGTAGAGCCTGCACCCGCTCCGAGCACATCAGTCAAGGAAAACATGAGTAAGCACAGAAAACACAAGCCTTCCAGCACAAAACGATTCATCGCCGTAACTGCGGGACTGGGCGCCCTTGTGGGGGCCGGAGCAGTAGCCAATGCAGGTACCGCCGGTGCGCAGGGCTGGTCGGCGAGTTGCAATTGGGAGTGGCCGGTAAGCGGATCACTTTCGCAGGGTTACCACGCGGGACATGACGGAGTCGACTTCGCTGTCAACGTCGGCACCGCGCTCCACGCGCCCACATCGGGCACGATTTCTGTTGCCGGACCCAATGATCCGGGTGGATATGGAACGTACATCCAGTTGGAAGCGGACAGTGGCGAGCAGATTCAGATGGGCCACCTCTCCGAAACATGGGTCGGTGTGGGGCAACACGTCGAGGTAGGCGACGAGATCGGGGCAACGGGTAACACCGGTAGCTCCACCGGCCCACATCTGCATCTCCGCATTCACAGTGGGGGCGCCGTCGATCCCATGTCCTTCCTGAGTTCGATCGGGGCGTGCGATACCGGGTCGAGTATTGTTCCCGCGCCCGCGCCGGCACAGGACGTAGCACCCGAATTTGCACCGGAACCGGCGCCTGCTCCCGTTGTCTACTCTGAGGCATCCGAATCTGTACCGGTAGAAAGCATTCCGGAGTCGGAGACTCCAGCGCCCGGCTCAGAGGTAGTCGTTGCAGCCGGTGATACATTGTTCGACCTCGCGACAGAACGAGGTCTCACCTGGCAGCAGGTGTGGGACATGAATCCGCAGATCGTCAATCCCGATCAGATCCTTGTGGGCGACGTGATCAACTTGTGAGAGTTGATAATTCGATACTGATCCGGGGATGAGTCAACGGCTCGTACACGACCGGTTTCAGTACCCCAGTTGACTCCGAGTTCCACTTCGTGCGCGTGAGCGCTGCAGCCGGGCCGTGCATTTCACGGTCCGGCTGTTTTGCGCGCTCCGAGAAGTGATTCCTACCGAAGTACTGATGTGTGGTGGTTCGCTTCTCGGGCAGCCACGGCCAATCGCTGGGGATCTTGCCGATACTATTGAGCCCGTGAACCGGTCCGCGATCACCTCCCTACGTCGACGTTGGTCAGATGAGGGCGTCGATAATTTACGGGCGCAGCTGCTCGATCAGTCGCGGATCGTCAAGCCGCCCCACACTCTCGTCTCCCCATGAACGGAGACCGATGACGGGCTGATCGATGTGCGTGGCCTGACAGCGGGTAGCGCTGGATTGGACATCCGGTATCTCACGTTGGAACGGATTGATCTGAGTTACGCTCGGGGTCCGATCTCCGTCTTCGAATCCGAATTATTCGACTGCCGTTTCGATTTCGTGGCACTGACCGGACAGCCCCGTTTCAATCGCCGATTCGAACGGTGCAGTTTCCGGGGTGCGACGCTCTCTCGTCTGGCGCTCGGACCGAGGGTCGTCGATTGCGATTTCACTGGAGCCAAAGCGCGCGGGCTCCGCTCCGTGCCCAATACTGTGTTCGAACGATGCGCATTCGACGACACAGACCTGACTGGTGCGCAGTTCGCCGATACCTCATTCGTGGAGTGCACTTTCGGCGGCGCACGATTCTCGGCGGCCACGAGTTTTGTGCGGTGTTCCTTCACCCGGACCGCTGTCGAGTTCTCCGAGGCGCAAGTGTCGCGAACAACGTGTGACGGCACCGCGATTCCGGATCAATGGGAAGGTGAGGCCGATTCAGCAGTCGCACTGGAGCGGTATGCCGGTCGATATGCCCGAGCACTTGGCGTGAAGGACACAGAGGGTATGGCCCTCGATCCTGAAATGGATGATTCGTAAAGGGGGCAGATCGATGACTCGCGGGGTCACGTTCAGGACAGTATTCGGTGGACCGTCGGTGCCGCTTGACTTCATCGAGGAGTTGACTCGGCTCAGACACCGGCTGAGGGGCATCGCGATGCAGTACGACTTCGATCTGTTTGTTGTCGTTGGTGGCGACATCTCCGTGGTGACCGATCCGACCGGGATCCGGCTTCCGCGTGTATTTCTGGGCAGGCGTACCGCTACGGCGCAGGTACAGATGAACACTGACGACGTGATGGGGGTGCCCGACCCGCGTGCATTTCTGTACACGACGATCCATGCGGCACTGACGGAACTGATCACGCGTGTCTCAGACCGCGACAACGACTTCGATGCGGACGGGGAGCGAGCGAAGATCGAGTTCTTGATCGTCGATGACATTGGCGAGCGCGAATCAAAGCTGTGATGGCAAATGACAAATGCTGCGCTCCCGATTTCGTCAGGCTGTTGTCACTCTCTGGCATCAAACACTGCGGTGACCACTTCACAGAAATCGCCGGGTGCCGGCAATGGACGAACCTCACTATGAGTTCTGCGGTGCGCGGTAGCGGTGACAAGTAGGTAGCGTTCAGCTGCGGCGTAGTCGGTGATCGATGTTCCGTCGGGCCCGGGGGTTTGAGTGATCAGGTCGAGGTATCGGCGGCGATAGAGGTATGCGTCGGGCTGGGTCAACAGGTACTCCGCGGCAGCGACGACGTCTAGGCTCGGTGCGGCTCGTCTGAGCCGGGTGCGCGCCGGCTGGTACGCAGCTCTGGCGTGTTTGGTCGGCCCGGTGGCCGTGTAGTGCCCGTCGCTGTGGTCGTCGTCTCGGGCATTGTCATTCATATCGTCGCCTTGGTGTGAATGAGCTCGACGTTGCCGTTGTAGTAGCCGAGGACACGGTGATCCATCATCCGCCGCCACAGTGGTGGTACGGCAGCGCAGACGATCATCACCGCGTATCCGGCAGGGAGTTGCGGAGCGGTTGGAGCGCTGCGCAGAGATTGGTAGCGCAGACGCGGATTCGCGTGATGGTCACTGTGTCGTTGTAATTGGTACAGGAACAAATTGGACAAGAGATGATCACTGTTCCAACTGTCTTCGGGCCGGGCTTTGACAAAGCTGCCGTCTTGTCTTCGCGCACGGAGCAATCCGTAGTGTTCGAGGTAGTTTGCGGCCTCGAGGAACGTGATCCCGGCCAAGGCTTGCAGGAGCAGCCAGGGCAGTATCTGCCACCCGAATAAGGTGATCAACGTCCCGAACAGTGCGGCGCTCAGCGACCATGCCTGCAAGATGTTGTTTCGAGGCGACAGTGCGGGTGAACCCTGCCGGCGCAGGCGTGCTGATTCGATCCGCCAGCCCGATTTCAGACCTCCGAATACGCTGCGGGGCAGGAATATCCAGAACGATTCCCCGAAACGAGCACTGGCGGGATCGCGCGGCGTCGCAACGTTGACGTGGTGACCGTGATTGTGCTCGATGTAGAAGTGCCCGTAGAACGATTGAGCGAGCACAATTTTCGCCAACCGCCGCTCGAGGCGGCTGCTCTTGTGGCCTAGTTCGTGTGCGGCATTGATACCGACGCCCGCAACGACGCCGACGGTCATCGCCAGTGCGATCTTCTCTCCGGTTGCCATCGGGGCGTGCGCCCAACACCATGCGGCGAAGACGAGGCCAGCGTATTGAAGTGGCACGAACAGGTAGGTACACCATCGGTAGTAGCGGTCGTCCTGCAATGCCGCGATCACGTTGTCCGGTGGGCTGCGGCCATCTGCGCCGACTGCGACGTCGACGATCGGGATGACGAGAATCAGGATCCAGGCACCGGTCGCCCAGAACAGGCCGAGGTGCAAATATTCGACCAGCAGCCAGGACAGGAAGGGACTCAGCGGGATCAGCAATCCCAACGGCCACCAGTAACGCTTCCGATCCCGCCATGCAGGAGCGTCGACACCTGCTTCGGCGCTCGCTCGAATGTCGTCGGTGTCTGTCATCGAAACTTCTCGAGCACGGGAAAGTGGAATACGGTCATTGCTCTCCAACGGTTCGTGCGGACTTTCGAAGTGGTGTGCTGCGGCGTCTCAGGCGGTTAGGCCAGGTCTGCGAATGCGATGATGTTGTCGTTGTAACTGCGTGCGGTTTCGTCGAAGGATCCACCGCACGTGATGATCCGGAGTCCGGGGTGGTCGATGTCGCCATATACGACGTCGGTGGGAAAGTCCTCTTTGGGGAAGTGTTCGACACTGGTAGCGGTGAACACTGCGCGACTTCCGTCTTCGCGGGTGACGATGATGTCGGCTCCTGTTTCGAGATTCCGCAGATCGAAGAAGACCCCGTCGGAGCCTTGCCAGTCGACGTGGCCGGCGATGATTGCCGGTCCGACCTCACCGGGGGCGGGAGCGCCGGTGTACCACCCTGCGTCCTTCCCATCCGGTGGGACCTCGAGTGTTCCATCGGTATCGAGTCCGAGATCGATGATGTCGGTGTCGACGCCGATGGACGGGATTTCGAGGCGCGCGGGGCGGTGGTCAGCAGTTACCGGCGCCCTTTCGGGCAGTGCAGAGTCAGTGGCGCGCGGCGCGGATGTGGTGTCTTGTCGAGGCGACGAGTGTGGTTGTGAATTTCCGCTGTCGGATTGTCCACCGGCGCATCCGACCACCGTTACGAGTACTGAAACAGTAAGGGCGAGAGCCGTGATGGCTCGGCGAGTTCGCGGAGCCATCACGGAGTTTTCGTCTTTCATCTATCGACTTGTCCGACGGATGACGAGGGCCGACATAGCCACGACGCTGAAGAAGCCGACGAGCAGGGCGATCCACCCTCCACTGGACTGTCCGCCGCGTTGGGATTGTGTGCTTCCGTCACCGGTGTCGACCGACCCTCGTGGTACCTGCTGCACCTGAGGGGCTCGAACATTCGGGGATTCCGGGCCTACCGGTTGAGTGGTCGGGGTACCCGTTCGAGAAGCTGACGTCGTCGGCACCCGAGACGGGACGGTTACCGTCCCGGGAACGGTGGGAGGTATTCCCGGCAGTGGTGGGAGACCGGGAATCTCGGGTATGGACGGAATGTTTCGGCTGGTCGTGATGATCGGCGGTACGTCCACAGTGGTTGTAGTCGTGCCGTTCGGCCCTGGTGTGGTGGTCGTCGCTTCCACCGGTGTACCAGTCGTGGTTGTAGTCACCTCCGGCGGGACGACCGTCGTGGTTGTAGTCACCTCCGGCGGGACGACCGTCGTGGTTGTAGTCACCACCGGCGGGACCACAGTCGTGGTGGTAGTCGTCGCGGTGTCAGGCGGGACTGTAGTCGTCGTAGTGGTCGGAGTCGTGGTCGTGACAGGAGGCGCACAGGTCGGGATCGTAACGGTGTTCGTATCCAGAGTGACCGCGCCATTGATCGCCAACAGTCGACCCTCGACGGTTGCCTCGGTTGTGGCAGTAATGTCTGTCAGCGCCAACAGGTTTCCTCGGAAGACGGAGTTGGTGCCGAGGGTGGCGGAACTTCCAACCTGCCAGAAAACATTGCACGCCTGCGTTCCGTTGATCAGTGCAACGGTGCTGGACGACGATGTGATCAGCGTTGATCCCGCTTGGAAGACGAAGACTGCATCGGGGTCACCTTGCGCGTCGAGGGTGACGGTTCCCGACAGTGCGATCGACGAACCGGAGTTGTAGACACCCGAAACCAGTGTCCGACCGGTCAAGTCGTCTCCCCGCGGTTGTGTGGGTCCCTGACCGGCAAGAGTGTTGTAGGCAGTCAACACGTCGGGTTTCGCTCCCTGCGATACCGCGTCGCCACCATGATTGGTGCCGGTAATCGTCAGGTCCGATACACCGGTGATGGTTGGAGTCGGATACGTGCCGATATCGCCGCCGAGGGTTGTCGGTCCGGTGTTGGTGATTCCTGCTCCGGCAAGGACTGCAAAGGGCTCAGCGGTGCCGAGTCCGACAGCAGTCGCTTCCGCGCCGGCAGTGCCGGCCGGCAAGACGAGAATGCCGACGGAGAAAACGGAAATCGTTGCAATACCCGAGAATTGAAAGAACCGCGAGCGTCGTGTTGCGGTGGGTGCTGTCATGTTCTGTTCATCTTCGATCCTTTGAAGAAGGGACTCATGCGACGAAAGTGAGTCCGTACGTCCGCGCCGACTCCGGCGCCGGGACGTATCGATGAGCGCCCACGTAAATCCGGACATTCCGGGTATACGATGTGTGTATACGTTGTATGCATAGGGCGTATCCGAACAGTAAACCAGCCGTACTGTTCTGTCAACGCGTAGGCATACGATGTATGTTTTGTGGATGACCGGACACTCGCCAGATCGCACTAAGGGTTTGATTCCCGCCGCGGACCGCGAGGAGCCCCTCACCAGGGCGCTCGTACTCTCGACGGCGTTGGCGATCATCGACGAGGAAGGTGCCGACGGCCTCTCCATGCGCCGACTGGGCAAAGCGCTCGACAGAAATCCGATGACTCTCTACAGGTACGCGGCCAACAAGGCGGCCCTGCTGGACGGGGTCGTCGAGACCGTGCTCGAACAACTGGTCGTCGACCCGTCCGATCGCGACTGGAGGGGGCAGCTGCACGCAGTTGCGTACGGGTATCGCCGCCTCGCGCTCGCGCACCCCAACGTGGTTCCTTTGCTGGTCACTCGGCCGCTGTCCACCCCGCTCGGATTGCGTCCTCCCGGGACGTTGCGCTACGTCGAAGCGATTCTCGAACTGCTGATACGGGCCGGTTTCACTCCTGAAGACGCATTACACATCTACCGAGCAGTGTTCGGCTTCCTCAACGGGCACATTCTCAACGAGCTTCAGGAAATAGTCGAAAATCCCGAGGAGACGGACGATCTCTTGCGGCTCGGTCTGCATCGGCTTGCGCTTGCCGAGTTTCCGAGACTGCGGTCGATGGCTACGATCATGGCTCACTACGACGGGCAGGACGAACTCGAGCGCGGTCTGGCAATCCTTCTGGAGGGTCTGGCGACGGCATCTCCTCCGACGAGGGTTGAGGGCTGACCACTTTCAGTTTGGGTATAGACATGAGACGACCTCGACGGCCACACAATTCAGGGGACCGACGAGGTCGGTAAGCGTCAGCGCAGTCACTGACGTCTACATTTCAACCGTACGAGTCACGGTTGGCAGGGTGGCGGCGAGCTTCGTCCTTGTTGTGTGAGTGTTTCGTCCTGCTTCGCCCATTTCGGGCGGTTCCTGACCTGCTGCAGGTGATGGCTCTTCGGTTCGGCCGGAATGCTTCATCGAGCTGAACGTGTGTAGAGCGCCTGTAAATGCCTTCCGTCCGCCTCGGTGGACGGACGGAAGGCATCAATTCATTTGTGGGTGACCGTATTCGGCGAACACGGTCTGGTTTTGTCAGGGTTGAAATTCTTCGTTGGTGGGGTTCTCGGGCGGGGTGGCCGCGAGGATGCGCTTCCACCAGCCTTGCCGCTGCGGGTCTTCGTTCCAGACGACCGGTTCAGCCAGAGCTGCGGCGGGGGCCATGATTGGCGCGGGCATAGTGGACCTCCTGGATGAAAGGCTCTCGTACAGTCGATTTCGTGCCAAGCCGTTCAGGTCAGGCTTCGATCTGTCCTTGGGTTTTCACCTCGGAGTTTGCGGTGCGGGACGGCGGCCCCGACGAGATTTCGATCCGCCGCGGTTTCGCCTTCTCTGCGATCGGCAAGGTCACGGTCAACACGCCGTTGTCGTATGAGGCGACGATCCGTTCGGAATCGATGTCCTCGCTGATGGACAGCTGCCTTCTGTATGTTCCTGTGAAACGCTCACCGGCCAGCCACGTCACTCCCTCTTCGGAAATGGCGCTGCGGTGCGCGGTCAGGGTGAGGGTCGAGCCGTCTACCTGTACGTCCACTGATCCTGGGTCGACGCCGGGAAGATCGGCGTGAAGGACGTAGTGGTCATCGATCTTGTAGAGGTCCATCGGCATGAAGCGTGGACTTCGGCTGCTGCCGGTTCCGGTGGCAAGCAGGGACTTGGTGATCGCGTCGATGTCGGTGAAAGGATCGAAACGAAGCACAGCAACACACCTCCCGTATCGTCTAAGAAAGGTCACCGTCACCTCGACGGCGACCGAACTTACTGTGCGAGAACATGATAACCAGCCAAACTGGCACTCTGCAACCTCGAGTGCCAGATTTTTTCGGTGAACTTCGGTCCGATTTTCGGAAGTATCCGAAATGGCGCGATCAGTTCGCCAGGGATGTCAGAGGGTCCGGCGAAACACCTTGTCTTCGTCGACTGTGACGGCACCGGATGCGATGAGTCGTTCGAGGTGTAGCTGAGCTGTCCGTCGTTCGACGGCGTCGACGTACGGGGCCGATACGTGGGGGCGGTAGACGAGTCGATGAGCGACTATGTCTTCCAAGAGTTTTGGTTCGCCGAGGAATTGGATGAGACGGTCTTCGCGGCTCAGTAATTTGTCGCGGTATGCGGACAACCGGCGACGGAACTCGTCGCTGCCCTCGACCACGCCCTTCTGATGGAATGTTCCGTACCAGCGTGCGTCGATCGTTGCGACGTGGTCGATGGAGTCGAGGAAGTCGTTGACGCTGCTACCCAGGTCGCCGTACATCGGGCCGAAGGAGGTGAGGTCGATGTCGGCGACGTAGAAGAAGCCGTCGGGTTCGACGAGGACCCCGCAGTGTCCGCGGGTGTGCCCTGGCAAATGAATGACTGTCGCAGTGCGGTCGCCGAGGTCGAAGACGTGGCCGCCCGCGATCCCCGACACGTTCTCGTGGGTCGGGGGTATGCCGTATTGCGTAGCGATCGACTGCTGGACCTCGACTCGTTCGTTCGGAGGAAGGCCGTAATTGGTGAGCATCGTGTCGAGGGATGCGACTGCGGGTGCGTCGAGATGGTGCGCATAGGCCGGGGTGTCGAAATGGCGTAGTCCGGCGATGTGGTCCTCGTGCCCGTGGCTGACGAATACGAGGTCTGCGCCGACGGGATCGCGGTCGAGGGAGAGCGAAGGGTCGATCACGAGCGTGCTTTCAGATCCGTGCACTACCACGGTGTTCCCGTAGGGGACGGCACCACCGTTCTCAGGAACCAGTACCGAGACCTTGCCGAATTCTGCAGGTGTGAACATCTTTCGCCTTCCTCGTGACGATCGTGTCGTGACGACACCGGCTTGCAGGCTCGAATCAGTGGAGATGTTGTCGAGACGTCTCGACAGTATCCGTTGCCCAAGCGGCGAGGTGCATCGGATAGTGGCAGTAGATCCAGTCAGTGTGCAGTGCCGGCTATTTCGTCGAGAGTCCGTTCGACGGCTCGGGCGATCTTGCTTGCAGGTGGGAGATGCTCGGCATCGGCCTGGATTCCGATCCAGAATGTGTCGTTGTAGGACGCTGCGGTGAAGCCGACGCGGACATTGCCCGCCAACGGGCCCAGAGGCCAGAGTTCGACTAGCGCTGCCCCGTCGAGCGTGAGCGGGCCGCGCGGTCCATGGACGTTGGACACGACTGCACCGATCATGTGCTGCCGCTTTGCGAGCTTGTCGAAAACGCCGGCGATACGCGGTGACCGAAAGGTTGTTCCCGCAGCGCGTGCGGAAGGTTTGGCCGCAGCGGTTTGCTTCGCGACGATCGCGACTGTGCGTTGTGGGTCGGTTTCACGAAGTGGAAGGTCGATGATCATGAACCCGACGGCATTGCGTGCGCTACCGATCGCTGTGACTGCGACGGGTACCGATACCGCAATCGACTTGGGGATGGGCTCGCCGCATTCTTGGAGGATGAATCGCAGTCCGCCGCCCACCGCAACGAGATAGGCATCGTTCAAAGTGCCTCCCGCTTGCTGCGCGGCATGCTCGATCAGAGAGGTGCGGACGTTGACGGACGAGATCGATCTCGTGGGACCAATGGCGCCCAGCAACACCCGTGATCGGATTGGCCGGTGCAGGAAAGTACCGATTCGAAATCGGAGGAGGTCGAGGGAACCGGCGGCCTTCGGAGGGATGTTCGCCACGGGAGCGCCCGGGTCGGTACTTTTCGAATCAGGTGAGGCGAACAAGCGCTCGAAAAGGTCGCTGGCTCTGGCGCCGTCGAGAACCGCGTGATGCACTCGGATCACAATGCCGCACAGACCCGGTCGAGCTGCAGGAACGAAGGCGATGTGCCACAACGGTCGGGTGGTGTCGAGGGGTTGCATCACGAGTCGACCACAGACGGATTCGAAGTCGGGTTCTGTAGGCCCGCGTTCGTCAAGCGAGAGATGGAGGTCGAAGTCGATGTCGTTTTCCGTCCACCACCATGACCCGTTCCGCATGATCGGTCGCTGCCGCAGTAACGGCTCCTGCGCGATGTGAGCGGCGAGGGTGCGGTGAAGTCGCATTAGATCAGGTCGACCGTCTCGATCGACGAAGCCACCAGGAGCGAGCAGTCCGGCAATAGTGACCAGGTAGGGCTGGACGTGCACACCGAGCTGGAAGCTCGCAGCGTCGACGGGTGATATCGGCACGTCGGGTGTGGTGTCGACCATCTGCTGAGCCTAATCGAGGCGACACGGTGGACGGCGATGGTTTCGGCTAGCGGATCACCAAGTCGTGGTCGGTGGCGCTGAGCGTGATCGCGGCAATGGGGTTTCCGCGCATCCAGTCCTGCACGAACGCGTCCAGAGCGGGGTTCGATGCCCGATCCGCGTACGCGTCCGACGGGATCTCGATTGCCCCGACGAGGTGGCGCGGATCGGCATCGAGGCCGGATGCGCGGGGAGCCATCCGTAGTCCGTCGGCGGTGTGCAGGACGACCGGAAGAACCGTGCCATCCGGTGCAGTCACGGTCGCGGTCCGCGTGGTGGCGACCGGGTCGAAATGGTCCACGTCCAGTCGGTATCCGGACGGTTGTGCGTGCTGGCCGATCGCGTCGAGCAGACGCGGATCCACCACAGAGTACGGAAACCCGATGTCGATCAGAGCCTGACCGTCGATGGCACCGTCGCGGGCGGGCAGGGTCGTGGACAAGTGCCAGGGGGCAGCGGGGGACAGGGTATCCGTCGACCGGTCTGTCGGCGCGTTTTCGATCAGTGTGCCGAGGAGGGACGCGCCGGTCGGCGTGAACTCCCAGGCATCCCCGACGAGATCCTTGTGCCAGAAGCCGGATTCGGCGCCGCGGAGACCCTCGACGCGCAACTCCCGCCGGTTCGGGCCGGGACCGAGTGAGTGCACACTGATCGCGGATGTGACTTCACCGGGAATTTTGGGCTGGTGCACCCAGTCTGGGGCCGGAAGTCGGATCGCGGCGGTGCTGCGGTCGAGTGTTTCGGCCACGAGGTTGGGTGCCGACGGCTTGTCCGACTGATCTTCCCAGCTGTAGCGGAAGAAGATCGAGTCCGATCCCGAAGAATCGAAATCAAATGTGCGGGTGTATATGTCGCCGTACTTGTTCATCACGAAAGTGGTTGATCCGGCCGCCGACAGCGAGTCCGCCTGGAATCGCCCGCCGAGCGGGCCGCCGATCTCGTAGCTGTCGTCGTTGGGCAGCCACGGGTCCGCGTAGGTTATCCGGCTGCCGTCCCCGGTCAACGTGGGGATCATCGTCATCTTGGCGAGTCCGACGAAGTGAATCCGTCCTGCGACGTCGGTGAAAGTTTGGTTGTCCCAAGGCGACGAGACGCTCAGTGCCCACCCGTTCGGGTGGTCTCCGGGGAGTTGTCGGCCGGGACCGCTCCACAGCGGTGCGCCCCATGCCGAGGTCCAATTCCACACCAGCGGATCCTGGGATGCGTTGTCCATCGTGTAGATCCAGCCGTTGTCGTCGACCGCGACGAGTTCGTCGTCGTCCAGTGATATCCCGACCAGTCGTCCACGCAGGCACTCGGGCATCGGCACGAAACGCCACGGTTGAGCCGTTGATGCGCCTGGCTCTCGCGGCCGAGCGAGTAAGTCGTGGTCGACTAGCGCGAAGTCCCAGAAACGATTGAATTGCGTAGTTGGCGTGCGGATCTGGACCGAGCTGGGGGCGGTTGAACCGGTGAATGTCGGTAGGTTTGCCAACCCGACTCGACCTCCACCGGAGGGCGCACCTGGTGGCAGTTGGGCGGTTCCGAATGATATGCAACTGGCCGGCCCAGGTTCGGTGGGCGCGGCAGCGGCGAGGGGAGTGGACCACAGGAGGGCGGCGGAGAGTAGGACGCCGACGCTCAGCAGTCGCGGTCGGTGCGGGTGCGAAACTCCACTCGCGGTCTCGTTCACCGTCCGATTGTCGCATGATCGGCACGTTGAATCTGCGAATTGTGAGGTTTGTCCATCTGTGTCGGTTGCGGCGAGAGTGCCGATCGCTGCGTTGGTTGTTGTGAGTGGAACGAGAGTGCGTGTACTGCAAAGGTATTCGCCGTGTAGCTGAGTTTTGCCATGACCTGCAGATACGGTGGGGTGATGAGAAGGCCGAAGTCGCTGGGTGAATGGTTGGTAGCTGACCCTCCGGAGTCGTCCAAGCCACCGGGGCCGATTCTTTTGGCATTCACCGTTGTTCCGCTCATTGCGTTGGTCTGCCGGCATTACGGTTGGTGGCCTTCGCCGTTCGGGGAGTACAGATGGTTGGATCCCTTCCTCGTCAGCGCCGCGGCTCTGCTCATCTTGATCGTGGTCGGTCTGGTGTGGGCGATCCGCACCCTCTATGCCCTTGGCCAGGACCGGCGGTGGTCGTGGTGGATTCTGTCCTCCCCGATCGCCGTCATCGCTGCAGTAGCTCTGGTGTTGTTGATGCCGCCGGCAACTTTCCTCGACAAGAGCGGAGAGTTCGAGACCATCGCGATTGGTCTTTTGGAGCAGCCTGAATCGACCGTGGAAGAGCTCGAGATCGGCCAGTTCGATATCAGTAGTGCCCATGTCGTGCGGCCGGATGAGGTCTACTTCATCGACAACGACAGCATGTTCATCACCTCGAGTGGGTGGGTGTACTCGCCCAGCGGCCCACCATCGGGGTTCGATGATTTCTCCGCAACTCACCTCGGCGGACCTTGGTACGAGTTCACGGCGGTATGGCGTGACTGATAAATCGAGTGGCCTGTAACGCAGGCCTGTAGCTACCATCGCGGTGTGGATACGTACACGGTGACGCCCCATGGGCGTGAGGGGGTTGTCGGCGTCGTCTTCGCCGGCGACAGATAGCGCATTTCGGACCCGACAGCACTTGGTGCTGATCGGGCCATGAGCTGTACCCACCTTCACCGAGCCACGATTGGTATACACCCATGATCATTTTGACCGATACATCTATTCGTTCCAGCCTCGTCAACGCGAGTCGTAAGGAGAAGTCCGATCTCACCCTGCCGGACGGCTTCGGCACCATCGACTTCGACGCTCTCGACTACCTGGGCTGGCGAGATCCGAAAATGGGCCGACGCGCCTACGCGATCGTCCCGACACTCGACGGGGAGACCATCGGAGTCTTGCTCGTTCAAGCCGAGGCCACTCCGCGATCGCGCGCCCAGTGCTCCTGGTGCCGCGACACGCGACTCCCCAACGAGGTCGTCTTCTACGGCGCCAAGTTGGCCGGGCCCGCCGGTCGACGTGGCAGCACGGTCGGAACACTGATCTGCCGAGACTTCCAGTGCTCGTCCAATGTTCGTAACGACCCCCCGCTCCCGTATGCCGGCTACGATGCCGCCGCTGCGCGCCAGAACCGGAAAGATGAACTGGTGCTGCGGGCTTCGAGTTTTGTCGAGCGGGTGGCTCGGCAGTAGAGCGGACCAAATCGGGGACGAGATAGCACCCTGTTGCGACGTTCGTCCCCCTTTCCTGACTCAGGGAGGGGGACGAGCTGTCTAGACGGGTTTGATCCGACGAGCACTTCGAGACGACGCGACATGTGGCGTCGCACATGATTGCGCGGTCACGGCGTTGCTCGACGCAACGTCGCCCAGGCTCCGGCGATGCACGCGATGGCAAGGGCCAGAGGGAGTAGTGCCATCGGTACCACTCGGGGAGTATCGACAAACCACGAACCGATCGCCGGCCACCACCCAGCCCAGGTGATCGCGATCGCTGACAAGCCGAGCAAGCCGAAAAGCCCGGTGAGGGAGGCGAGTAGACCGGTGATCCTCCACCGCTGGTAGATAGCACCTGCCAGCATTGCGATCGAACTGGTCAGCAGCAGCGTCGCGAACAGTGCGAGCAACTGTACGGCGGTGTTGTCGGTGAAATAGCGTGCGATGCCGAACATGCGCATGTGCACACCCCAGCCGTTGGTGGCGGACTCCAGCACGGACAGCAGTTGCAGCGCGATTGCGAAGACTGCGGACTGTGCCAGCGCCATAACCGTGGTGGCAGTGAAGAACTCGCGGCGAGTCACGCTCAGTCCGAGCGCGAATGGGAACGTCTGCGTCATCGACTGGAGGTAGAACGCCAGCACGAAACCGTAGACCGAGAACACACTGCCGGTGAATCCCTCACCCTCCTCGTTCCCGACGATCGCGTAGATAGTGAAGCTGATCAGGAACGAGATCAACAGGATGCCCACCGGCCAGGCGATCAGCAACGGCCACGCGACCGTGTGCAGTTGTAGGACGGCACCGATCCTGGACCGAGCGGGCGTCTTCGGGACCGTCCGTGGCTCTGTCGTTGCGATACTCATACGGTGATCTCCTTGCGCTGCGTCGAAGTCGCGATGACAAGTTCCTGCAAAGATGCCGGTTCCACTTGGACTCCTGCCTCCCGCAGTCGGTTTCGCTCGGTCTCTGTCACATCGGCCTGCAACATGATTCGGCTGTGGGCGCCCAGTGTCTCCCGGCGCAGGACCCTGCCGGACGCAGCAACGGCATCCACCGCATCAATGGGACCGGATACCACCACGGCGCGGCTACGCAGTGCATCCGCGTCTGCGTCGACGACAATCCGGCCGCCGTCGACGACAATCACGTGCTCGAGTAGATTGGCTACCTCGTCGATCAGGTGAGTCGAAAGCACCACAGTGCGAGGATGTTCGGCGTAGTCCGCAAGCAGGCGATCGTAGAACAGTTGGCGTGCAACGGCATCGAGACCGAGATACGGCTCGTCGAAAAGCGTGAGCGGTGCACGGGAGGCAAGTCCGATGATCACTCCCAACGCTGACCGCATGCCGCGCGAGAGCTTCTTCACCTTGCGGCACAGGGGAAGTTGGAAATCGTCAAGCAGTGTCTCGGCGAACGCGTGGTCCCAATTCGGGAGTAGATGGCCGGCGGCGACGAGTACGTGCTTGACCTTGAGGTCTTCGGGGTACGTCTGGCTTTCCTTGACGAAGCACACGTTCGCCAGGACGTCGGCATTCTCGAAAGGGGCGGCCCCGAAAACTTCGACGTCGCCGCTGGTGTGCAGGTCCTGCCCGGTCAGTATCTGCATGATCGTCGTCTTGCCTGCGCCGTTACGGCCGAGTAGGCCGTAGATCTTGTTGCGGCTGATCTCGAACGAGACGTCCGCGAGCGCGTCGACATCCCCGTACTTTCTGTCCACGGAGCGCATCGAGGCGACAAGTTCAGTTTCGTCGAAACGCCTGACTCGGGGCTCGGTCGTTGTCGTGCTTGCGTTCATCGGTCCGCCTTCCTGTCGTCCAGCATGGATTTGAGTTCGCCGAGGGAAATCTGGAGCCGGTCGGCCTCCGTGACCAGCGGCTCGATGTATTGGCGCGCGAACGCTTCTCGTCGTCTGAACCTGAGTGCGTCGCGGGCGCCGACCGTGACGAACATTCCGATTCCCCGTTTCTTGTAGAGGATCCCCTCGCCTACGAGCTGATTGAGGCCCTTGGCTGCCGTCGCCGGATTGATTCGGTGGAACGCCGCCAGTTCGTTGGTTGAGGGCACCTGCCCGTCTTCCGGCAGGGAGCCGTCGATGATCGAGCCTTCGATCTGCTCGGCGATCTGCTGGAACAGTGGTCGTCCGTCGTCGATCACGATGATCGATGCCCGATGTTCACTCGTTCATTACTCATGTAATGAACCATAGAACGTCGTGGGGCATGTTGGCAATGAGATCGCGGAATCTGGCACCGATGACTTGGGTCTCCGAGCGCTGCCTATCGGGACATTCATCGCAGAGGCTGATGGAACAGCTTGGATGCAGACCGGCTACGACTTCCAGATCCCGGGGCGTTGCGCACAGGCATTGAGCTTCTTCGGAACCATGGAACCGCCGATCTAGGTGGTCGACCACGGGACGGGGCACCTTCGGGTGGCCGGTAGTTATCGCCTCAATGAATTCGGCCACCTCGTCGAAGGCGGCAACTATGTCGCGGGGGTCATTCTGCATGGACGTTGTAGATGGGGAGTTCGCTATGTGTTGACGCAAACACCCGTCAGCATCGGCAGTTCGCCACCCACCCGTGAAGCAGGCGAAACCAGAAGCCTCGGCTTCGGGGCGTAACACGGAGTCGTAGAACAGAAGCCGGACCGCACGCCGCGGTCGGGCTGTTTTCGTCAACCCAAAGACGGAATTGCATCCACCGCAAGTAGGGACTTAGCGCCTCGTTTTGGTGTTTCTGTACTGATTCGCGATCCCGATACGTACGCTTCCGGCCAGGGAATCGGACACTCGACCAGCAGGGGTATCTATGCCGAATGTGACAGTGAAATTCGGGGGTTCAGACCCGGAAACAGCAGACCTCGCACGCCGGGCACTGCAACCAGTACTAGACAGCATCTACCGCACGTACCGCAGGAAACCGCTCCCATTCGTCGAAGCCGCACTTAGACGCGCAGGTCGAGGAAGCTTCTCACAAGCAGGAATTGAACGATTCGCCGACTACATTTCAAGAGGAGACCGACCGATTCTCACCACATAGCGGCCGCTCGTGATCAGGCCGAAGACCGAAGCGCTTCCACCGGCTACCTGTTCGACGACCTAAATTGGTCAGTGCCAACTAGGTACAGGTCCATCGTGGTCAACATCAACATCAAGTGACAGCGCCCGCCCGCGTCCGAGATTGGTAGCTTGCCTCACCGTGGCAAGGGCACTCGAGCCAGCAGACGTATTCGATCAAACGGAGCTGAGAAGACTGATTCAGCAGATGCACATTAATCGACCTCTGTGTGAATTCTGCTCACGGTGCACACTCGCGTGATCAAACCAGTCGGCGCTGTGACATTCGGTTGCTGATCCTATTCGGGGCGGCCTCGACCGACTATTTGAGACCTGTCAAACATAAGCTCCCCTTCCTGGCCAGGTAGGGGAGCTTATGTTTGTGACCACCGCACGATCCACGCATCTTCTGATATGCAGGTTTCAGGCAGAGCTGAAAATGTCATCCACATGCGGTCGGCCGATCTTCTCTACAAGTCGGGAGCGGTTAGTGGCCCTGCGCCTTCTAATGAGAAGGGGATCGTGGAACCGTTCGCCATCGCCACGATCATGTTGACGATAGCAAAGAGGACGTTATCCATTTGAATTCACCTCCTCGCTCCGTCTAGGGCCGGCAAGATTCGCTACTGCATACAGGGCAGATGTCCTGCTGTCGAAATTGGGACCTGCAATGTAAGCGGGCGAGCCTGGACCGAATGAGGTGACTGTCCTGATATATCCGAGGCGATTCGAGGAGTTGTAGTCCACCAACCAAGGTCCACCAGAAGCACCTGCGCCAAAGTTGCCCGGTTTGGGAGTTGCGTGAGAAGCCGTAGCTCCGAACGTCATAACCAGGGAAGGCGCTGCGATGCTTGCGGGGAATAAGGTTTCGACTCTGGACACTTACGGCCTTCTATCGAATTGGGGCCAATCTGCCGGTTTCTAAAGATCGTCGGGAAGGTAGCACGACGCTAATGTGACAGTCCTCGAAACTGGGGTATTTCTTCGAGCTTTATCCGGCTCTCCGGATCCGTGCAGAGCGAGGTCGTACATTGGCACTTACGGTTAGGGCGTCCGATACTTAGGAAGAATACATACTTGATTCTTTTCGAAGGTGATTTTTGACGGCTTGGGTATTTTCACAGTTGTGATTGTGAGAAGATCTGCATTCTTGCATGAGTTGTGGTCCCCGGTGTCCGGGTGCGCTACGGCAGATCGGTTTCAAAAACTTCAACTGATAAGCGCGCGGAGTCCGAGCGGAGACAGTTTCCAACCCCATCGGTTGGTAGTCGCGCTCGAATCACTGATGGACGGCAAACGAACCGAGGTACCGGCGACCATCGGCTTCGAGGTCGACAGCACTCTCCTGACAGTGCGCGCAATGGACACCGATTCAGGCCGGGGGACGACCAGTCGGACTGCATCGATGAACTGCAGAATTCCGAGACGCGGTCCTCTAGCACCCCCATTTTCGTTGGATTCACATTGACTGATCACTGAATGGAGGGGTTGTGTACCTGCCGTGTACCTGTCACAGGATTGGGTCCCAAACAAGCGAAGTTCGACTGCCCCAAAAGGGCTCTGAACTGCGGAGAATCTGTGGAGCCGATGACGGGAATCGAACCCGCGTATTCAGCTTGGGAAGCTGATGTTCTACCATTGAACTACATCGGCGTCGCAGCCGACCGGACGTGTTTTCACCGCCGATCAACGTGCTTTCCGAACATTATCAGACGAGCTTTCAAGCGGCGGTGTCCCCGGCCGCCATTGATCAACACAGGCGTGTCGAAGTCGGCGCCTTCGGTAAATGATTTGCCCAAAATTTGTGCGCAGGAACACCTTTCGGGATGGAGAACTTGAGATAGGTGGGGCTGGGCTCTCCCGTGGGAGTCCAGAACCCGCGCATCGTGTTCGGTAACCACAATGTGATCGCCCCGGCGATGGGTCGGCACTGCCCGCAGAACCGGTAACCTCTACCTGTGCTGCTCTCCGATCGTGACATCCGTGCCGAAATCTCCGTTGGACGTCTGGGTATCGACCCTTTCGACGACTCCATGGTGCAACCGTCGAGCGTCGACGTCCGACTGGACGGTCTGTTTCGGGTGTTCAACAATACGCGGTACACGCACATCGACCCGGCACTGCGCCAGGACGAGCTGACCAGCCTGGTCGAACCGGCAGAGGGCGAGCCGTTTGTATTGCATCCCGGCGAGTTCGTTCTCGGTTCGACTCTCGAAGTGTGCTCACTGCCGAACGACCTGGCCGGGCGCCTCGAAGGTAAGTCGAGCCTCGGGCGCCTGGGCCTTTTGACGCACTCCACCGCCGGCTTCATCGACCCGGGTTTCAGCGGCCACATCACACTGGAGCTGTCCAATGTCGCAAACCTGCCGATCACGCTCTGGCCGGGAATGAAGATCGGACAGCTCTGCCTGCTCAAGCTCTCGAGCGCTGCAGAGTTCCCCTACGGAAGCTCCGAGGCCGGATCCAAATACCAGGGCCAGCGCGGCCCGACACCGTCGAAGGCGTACCTGAACTTCAACCGCGGCTGAACGAACGAACTTCGGGGGGAGTCGCATGATCGGAATTTTCTACGGTCTGGTTTTCATGAACTTGTTGTTCGTGACCAGCACCGTGTGTTTGATGAAGCCGTCCAAAGCCAGTGTTGTTGTGACCGTCTGTGCAGGGGTGGCGTGGCTGTTCTTCAATGGACCGCTGGAAGGTCAGGTCTTGTGGTCGTTGAACAGAGAACACGGTCTGACGGTCTCGGATCTGATGTCGCTTGTTGCCTTCGGCATCGCCGCTCGTGGTTGGAATCAGGTTCGCAAAGCCCGCGAAACCGTCGGCGCAGATCGTTTCTGACCTGCGCGCTCAACTGGATTGACCGCCCCGATTCGGACAGATGTTTCGACCTGGAGCACAACAGTCGTCGAATCGGGCACAATTACTGGTTATGTGGTGGATTGTCGGAGGCGTACTACTCGTATGGGTCGTGTGTTCCATTCCGATTGCCATCCTGGTGGGGCGGGGTATCGCGCGTCGGGACCGCGCGGAATTCGACGGGCGAAATCAACAGTGGGCCGACGAGGTTGTCAGGTCGATCGAGAAGCAATCGGAGCAGGACAATGCCGATCGGCGTAAGCCACCACTGATCAGCTGACCAGCTGGACTTTTCCGGAGGTGAGTGGGCATGGAACTTCCACCCGATACTCCCGACGACGTCGTGGCCGCGGCCGCAGCAGGGCCCAGGGTTCCTCAGTTCGATTCAACAATCGGGATTCCGGTAGTTCCACCGGGTGGCGATGTTCCCCACCAGTTGGTGGTCATCGGGGATTCGCTGTCGCAGGGATTTCAGAGTGGGGCAATCTTCAATACCGATCTGTCGTATCCGGCGATCATTGCTTACCAGCTGGGCCGGCTCGACCAGTTCCGCTTTCCCCGTTACGGCGGCCCGGGCGGGCTTCCGCTCAACATCGAACTGTTGCTCCGCACCCTCGAGGAGCGCTTCGGCCCACGGCTCGACCTCTGGGAGGTTCCGCTCGCACTCTTTGCTGCACGTGCGTTCATGGATCAGGTAGAGGACTACTGGGAACGCGGACCGGGCAGCGAAGCGCCGACATTCTCGATAATCAACCACAACCTCTCGGTGTACGGGTGGGATCTTCGTGACGCTCTGACCAAGACGGCGCAGGGCTGCGAGGATGCTCTTCACCAACCGCACGACGATTTGATCAGCCAGATCGTCGAGAACAACGGCGAGCGCGCCGCACTGCGAGTTCTGCCGCGAGGCTCCGACGCCGAGAAGCGTATGACCGCGTTCGACGCAGCAGCGGAGTTGGGCAAGGAAGGCATCGAAACTCTGATCGTCTTCCTCGGTGCCAACAACGCGCTCCGCACCGTCACCGAACTCCGAGTCGAGTGGAGCGGCAACAACTTCCGTGATCCGGTCGGCAAGCGCGACTACACGGTGTGGCGGCCTGAGCACTTCGCGTCGGAGTATGCCGAGGTGCTCGCCGCGATCCGGAAGATCAACGCGCAGCACGTCATCCTCTGCACCGTCCCACACGTGACCATCGCACCGATCGCCCACGGGCTCGGGGGGAAGATCGAAATCGGATCCCGCTACTTCCCGTACTACGCACGACCGTGGGTGCGCGACACCGACTTCGACCCACAACGCGATCAGCACATCACCGGCGCGCAGGCGTGGGCCGTCGACACCGCAATCGACATGTACAACGACGGAATCGAGCAAGCCGTCGCGAATGCCCGTCGGGTGGGGAAGGACTGGTACCTCTGCGATATTGCCGGGTTGCTCGAGCGCGTGGCCTCACGGCGCTACGTCACCGACGTCAATGCGCGGCCGCCATGGTGGACGCCGTACCCCCTTCCCAAGGCGCTGACCGACTTGCAACCCGTGCCGGACTCGCTGTTCCTCTCCGCCGACGGTCGCGGCGGCCGCGCTTCGGGCGGCCTCTTCTCGCTCGACGGCGTTCATCCCACGACAGTCGCGTACGGGGTGATGGCGCAAGAACTGGCGAACATCATGGTCACGGCCGGGGTCCAGTTCGACCGCGCTCAGGTCGATTTCGACCGACTCGTCCGACGCGACACCTTGGTGCGCACTCCGCCGCAGAATCTCGATTCCACGCTCGGCGTCATCGGCTGGGCCGACGAGCATCTCGGCTTTGCCAAACGTGTGTTCGGCCTCTGACTTTCAGCTTGCCTTCGACATCGTCGGTGCAACGATGCGTTCCGCGTACTCCCGCAGCAGTGCCACCAGGTCTGCGTCGTCGACGGAAAGTCTGCCGGTCGGACCTATCGCAGCCAAGGCACCGACGACACACCTTTCCGCGTCGTGGATCGGGACGGCGACGGCGGAGCGCCCGACACGAATCTCGTCGACCTCACGGGCGGCCTCACCGCGCCGGATCCGCGAGAGCTCGAGTTCCAACGCGTCGCCGTCGGTGATGGTGTGTGCGGTGACCTTTCGCAGTGGGGCCTCGGCCAATTCGGGTCGGTTGGCGAGGAGCAGCTTCCCGATAGCCGACGCGTGAACGGCTGTGACCAGTGTCCGTTCACCACTGAGTTCGTGGTCGGGATCGCGATCGACGAGCCGAATTCTGTTTTCTGCAAACGACGCGAGGTAGACGCCGAACCGTAGCTGTTCGCGGAGTTCTTCGAGGAGCACCGAATTGTCGATGGGTGTGGGTTCGGCGGCAGCCCCGGCTAATTCACGGGTGCGTCGGCCTAGTGCGAAGCCGGAGAGGTCGGCGATCCGAACCAGGTAACCGTCGGCGACAAGGATGTTGAGTAACCGATACGCAGTGGCAGGTGGGATGTCGGCCAGGGCGGCAATGTCCTTGGCGGTGGCTCCCGATCCGAGCCTGGCCGCCGACTCGAGGAGGGCAAGGGCGCGCTGAACCGCTCGGGGTTCGTGCCCACCGAGGTCGCGTGGTCGGCCCACCATCAGCGGGCGCCGGCAGTCGGCTCGCCCACCAGCACGATGTTTCCGGCTGCGTCGGTGGCGAACACCCCAGCTCCTGGTAGTACGTCCTCGGTTTCGGGACTGTCGAAAGCGCCGACGTGCAGCAGACTTTTGGGGCTTCGGCGTCGCAGGTAGAACTGCCAGAGTGTGCCCGAGGTCAGGATCACGAGTACGGCGATCGGTGCAACGTACGCGTGGTCGATCGTGTTGGCATAAACCAGGTAACCGAGGACTATCGCGCCGGCACCACTGCCACACGACGCGGCCGCGAGAACGCCGGGAGTGTGCTCGCCGATCCGTGTCAGGAAGACAACGGATGCGATAGCCGTCAGTGCATAGGCCACGATGACGGCGCCGCGAACAGTCAGCCGAACGTCGTCGAAGATTTCTCCGCGCCCGAGAACGGCAAAGGTTCCGCCGCCCAGCAGGACGGTGCAGACCACGGTAGTCAATGCGAAGTAGGGCGTACGGAAGGCACTGTGAACCGAGGCGAACCGGCGGGGGAGTAGGCGCTCGACACCGAACGAATAGACCAGGCGTGACGCAGCATTGGACGACGCCATCGAGGACGCCAGCCACGAGCACCCCAGACCGACGTTGAGCGCGATCACGACACCGGGGCTCACGCCCGTCGCCGTTCCGTGGAGATAGGCGTTGACGAGGGTGTCACTGCGCCCGGACCAAGCGGCCCAGCCCGCGAAGATGAAGAGCGATCCACAGATGATCGGAGTGAGAAGGACTGTGCGGGTGACGGTTACCAGCGGACGACGGGCCTCGGGGCCGAAGAAGGCCGCGCTCTCGAATCCGGCGAGAGCGAACACGGCAGCCAGGGCGGTGAGTAACAACCCGTGGCCGGAGGTGGGTGGAACGATCTGTGCTTGTTGACTTCCGGAACCGCCCAGGATCATGAGCCCGACGATGAACAGAAGTGAACAGCTTTCGACGACGAGGATCGCGAGCGCGGCAAATCTGACACTTCGCACGAGAGCGCCGAGAATCAGCAAGGCTATCCCCAGATAGAGCGCGATGACGTGAAAAGTCTTGTCCACGTGCACACCCGCGAAGCCGAGCAATGCGATTGCGGCCTGTCCGCCGTGATAGAGCGTCATCACCGCGCTGCCGACGTACTTGACCAGCATGGCGATGCCGGTGGTCAATGCCGCCCGGGTGCCCAGGCCACGAAAGACGAAGCTGTGCAATCCGCCCGACGCAGCCATTCGGCGAGTGAACTGCGAAACGCAGAAGGCTATGAGCGTCACCAGCACGGTGGCCGCGATGATGGTGATCATCCCGCTCAACAATCGGCCGTGTGTCAGCATGGTGACGGGCAGAACGACCATCGACACAGCAGGGGCAGTGGTTGCCACCGACTGGGCCAGCACTTCGGCGCCCGAGAGTTGCCGACGGCCCAACGCCCGCAGCGGTGATCGCGCCGGGGGTTGCTTCTCGCGCGTGGTGAAGGACCGCGCGATGGCTTCGGTGAGAGCGGACATGTCGCGTCACGCTAGTCCGGTTCTGTAACGCCGATATTGCGGGCATGCTTCCGCTGATCGCACTCGGGTGAGAGAGCAAGATGCGAACGCTCGCACGTTTCTCACTCGGTCCCCACCGACTGTTTCCTGCGCGTCAAGTTCCGGACCCAACGCTCCTGAAGTCTGTGTTCAACACCAACCACCCGGGTCACCGGGAGCACACTGGGGAGCTCGAATGCCATACACACGTAGATCTTTCATGCGCAGCCTGGGAATCACCGGCGGCGCCGGCCTGGCACTCGGTGCTATGTCGTCCATCGGCCTGGCGCCGGCAGTGGCGTCGACGCCGAGGCGATTTCAGGCACCTGCTGCGGGTGACCTGATCGGAAAGGTCAAGGGAAATCACTCCGTCGTGATCCTCGGCGGCGGACCGTCCGGGCTGTGCTCTGCCTACGAACTGCAGAAGGCCGGATACAAGGTCACCGTCCTCGAAGCACGCAACCGCCCGGGTGGTCGGGTGTGGTCGATCCGCAACGGCACCGAAGAAACCGACCTGAACGGTGAGACACAGACCTGTTCGTTCTCCGAGGGGCACTTCTACAACCTCGGTGCGACGCGTATTCCGCAAAATCACAACACCATCGACTACTGCCGCGAACTGGGCGTCGAACTGCAGATGTTCGGAAACCAGAATGCGAACACCTTCGTCAACTACACCGGCAACAAGCCGCTGGCGAATCAGTCGATCACCTACCGAGCAGCCAAAGCCGACACCTACGGATACATGTCCGAGCTGCTGCAGAAGGCCACCAATCAGGGCGCTCTCGACCAGGTCTTGAGCAAGGAAGACAAAGAAGCACTCTCGTCCTTCCTCACCGACTTCGGCGATCTCTCCAGCGACGGCCGCTATGTCGGATCCTCGCGTCGAGGGCACTCCGCGGAGCCGGGCGCCGGCCTCAACTTCGGAACCGAGATCGAACCATTCGGGATGAGCGATGTCATCCAGGGCGGCATCGGGCGTGCATTCTCCTTCGAGTTCGGTTACGACCAGGCCATGACGATGATGACCCCCGTCGGTGGCATGGACCGGATCTACTACAAGTTCCAGGACGCGATCGGGATGGACAACATCGAGTTCGGCGCCGAGGTCAGCGGCATGAAGAACGTGCCGGAAGGCGTCACCGTCGACTACGTCGTCGACGGCAAGACCAAGTCGATCACCGCCGACTACGCAATCTGCACGATCCCACCGCACCTGATCAAGCGGCTGAACAACAATCTGCCCTCCGACATCCTGCTCGCGTTGGATGCAGCCAAGCCGTCGTCGTCGGGCAAGCTCGGTATCGAATACTCGCGTCGGTGGTGGGAGACCGAGGACCGCATCTACGGTGGCGCGTCCAACACCGACCGCGACATCTCCCAGATCATGTTCCCCTACGATCACTACAACTCCGACCGCGGCGTCGTCGTCGCGTACTACAGCTCGGGTAAGCGTCAACAGGCTTTCGAATCGCTCACCCACCGTCAGCGGCTGGCAAAGGCCATCGCCGAAGGCGCAGAAATCCACGGCGACAAATACACTCGCGACATCTCGTCGTCCTTCTCCGGAAGCTGGCGTCGCACCAAGTATTCGGAATCCGCCTGGGCATCATGGGCCGGCGCGGGAGATTCCCACGGCGGCATGGCAACTCCCGAGTACACCAAGCTGCTCGAACCCGTCGACCGGATCTACTTCGCCGGCGATCACCTCTCCAACGCCATCGCCTGGCAGCACGGGGCCTTCACGTCCGCGCAGGACGTCGTGACCCACCTGCATCAGCGTGTTGCGCAAACTGCCTGACGTGCTTCGTTTCCCATCACTTTTTCTGGAGGTCTAATCATGAAATCTCGCAGCACCAAGGTCCTTGCAGCGGCATTCGCCGCCACCACGCTACTGGGCTTCGCCACTGCCTGCTCGTCTGACGAGGCGGACGCCGAGACCACATCGAGTTCGTTCGTCTCGAAATCGATTCTCGAAGCGGGGCAGGCAAACCCGATGATCGCTCAGGGCGTCGCGATCGGCGGCGACACCGCAATCTACAAGACCAGCGGCATCGGTCCGTCGGCAGGAAACAAGGCGGCGCCGGAAGGTTCGCCGGAGTCGTACATCGACGGTCAGTTCTCCGGCGGTGTTCTGCCGACCGGTGTCACCGTCACCGAGGCGCAGGGCATCAATGTACTCAAGAAGATCCGCGACAACCTCGAAGCTCAGGGATTGAGTCTCGAAGACGTCGTGACGATGCGCGTCTTCCTCGACAACGCGCCGGGATCGGACAAGGCCGACTACACAGGATGGAATCGCGCGTACCGGCAGTTCTTCGCCAACACCAATCTCGACACGGGTGACACCGAGTTGGTGCCGATGGGCACGGCCGAGCCGATCGCTCCGATCGAGCGAAACAGCGCCCGGCCCACCCGATTCGCCCTCGAGGTTGCCGGACTGCCCGTTGCCGGTTGGCTCGTCGAGGTAGAGGTCGATGCGGTGTACCCCGACGGCAAGGAACCCGCCTGATGGGCGCGCTCAGCCCGACTCACTGGGCGATCGTCGCAGTAGTGCTCGTGGTGCTGTTCGGTTCGAAGAAGCTGCCCGACGCGGCCCGGGGCCTCGGCAGGTCGATGCGGATCCTGAAGTCCGAAGTCGGTGAACTGCAGTCGGATACGGACCTCGCGTTGGAGCAGCGAGACTGACCCCCGTGCGCGGTTGAGGAGCCCCCACACTCCTCAACCGCGCACAGGTCTACTAGATCAGACCTTCGGAACGAGCTACCGACGGTGGTGACGGCGGACCCTTCACGAAGACATCGATCAGCACGTCCTCGTCCTGGTACGACGCGAACTGCGCCAACCCCGGCGTCTGGCGCACAGCCGAATGAACAGCGTCACCGTTTTGCGGATACTCCGGCACGACGTGACGCCAATGGGCGCACAGCAGCGTTCCGCCAGGCTCGAGATGCTCGACGACCTGCAGCATTGCCTCGATGAGCTTTTCGAAGGTCAGGTAGTAGCCGACTTCGCTGATGACGACGAGGTCGAAGGTTTCTTCGGACCAGTCGTCACCCAAGGCCCAGAGCCGAAATTCGGCGTCATGTCCGGTAAGCCTCGCACGAGCGCTCTCGAGTGCGGTCGGGACGATGTCGGTGGCGAGAACGCTGTCGCAGCGCTCGGACAACTTCTCGGTGAGAACCCCGATCGAGCACCCCGGTTCGAATGCGCGACGGTATCGAGGTTTCGGGAGCATAGCGACACTGAGTGCGTACTTCCGCTGCTCGTACCAGCGGGATTCGAAATCCCATGGGTCGGACTGTGCGGCATACATCTTGGCGAAGTAATCCGCGGGGAGTTCACGATCGCTCATACGAACACCGTCTCGTACGGCCTCAGTAATCGTTCCATCGCGTGGCGGGGGAGGATGGGTGCATCCGCGGGATGATCGGAAAGCGGAGCGATCTGTGAAGTGAACTCATTGGTGGCAGCAGATTTCGCAGCCTGAACGTCGGAGGGCAAGGTCACCTTTCGTGCTCTTTCCCACGGGACTGCCGCATGATCCGGCGCGGCCCAATGCCACGCCCAGATGGGATACTCGATCAAGCGCGATCCAGTGTCCGCGCACGCCCTCGCCGCCGCGTATCCGGTGGCTTCGTGGTCCGGGTGGCCGTCCCCGCGCCACGTGGAGGCGCACCAGGTATCCGCCGAGGAATCACCGAGAATCGAGCTGAGGCGGTCGGTCAACTCCTGTCGGTTCTCGCCGATCTTTCCGTCCGGGATGCTCAATCGAACCGGTGTGGGAATTCCGAGGACACGCGCTGCCCGATCCGACTCGGACCGTCGACGGCGTTCCATCTCGGGCTGAGTCACGGTCGGTGAATCGGGATGCGAAGCTCCGCCGTCGGTGACAGATACGACCTGAACACTGATGCCGGAAAGTATTGCCAGAAGAGCGGTTCCGCCCAGACCGAGTATTTCGTCGTCGGGATGGGGAGCGACGATGATCAATCGTGAGCATCCGGTGAGATCCAGTTCCGGAAAACTTCTTCCCCACTCCCGCCATGTCGATTCGGGAGTACCGCCGTCGTCGACAGGCTTCTGCGCGAACAGTTTCGAGTTCACCACGGCCGTTTCCCCTTGGCTGCAATCCGGCCCAGCTCGGCGAGATCCTTCTCGGCGTGACTCTGCCGCAAGTAGACGGTGAGATCGGCTACCCGTGCGGCGTGCGCGGCGTCCATGCAGAGCGGTGCGGCGCCGAGAGCGCGTCCCACCCGATCCAGGGTCTCGGTAGCGGCGCGCTCGACAATTGCGCGCACACGGAGTGCCCGCTGCATGGCCTCGGCATTTTCGTCGAAGGGATCCGCATCGACCTCGGCCGCCGCGACTGCGAGCGCGTTGCGCGCTGCGGCGAGCGCTGCATCGACCGCACCGAGGTGTGCGAGTACGTAGGGGTCTTCGCTGCTTGCAGCCTTGTCGTACAACGGATCAGCGACGCCGCAGGCGCCGCCGTACCAGCATGCAGCCACGCCGATCGCGCCGTGCCAGAACCCCGGGCGGCTCAGGTAGTCGCCTGCCGTCCCGACCGGTATGGCCGGAACCATGTCGAAGTCGACCGCGCTGGAGTCGCTTTCGGCCATACCGACGGCCTTCCACGAATCGGGAACGGGATGCACCCCAGGTAGTCCGAGCTCGACCGCGAAGAGGGAGGGGACACCGTCGACCAAGGCGGTGATCAGTGCATGCGTGCAGGTGTTGGCGCCGGAACACCACAACTTGCGACCGGTGAGCGTCCAGATCCCCACGTGCTCAGACGCATTCACCACAGGTTGGGGTGGCTCGGCCGCCCACACTCCCCACAGCTGCCCGGGTTCGGGATCCGGTCCGTCGAGTTCGGTGAGTATCGCGACGGCATCGGTGTGAGCCTCAGCCATCCGGCCGAGAACCACATTCTCCCGTGTGAGCTCTGCCAGGGAGGTCCACCGTGCGGCCGTCGCGCCGCCGCCGGGCAGCGGCAAGTACAGTCCACCTGCGTCCAGGAGTGTGTGTAGTCGTTTCATCGTGCCAGCTCCGCTTCTTCGTTATCGGCGGTCGTACCACCCAGGTTACGGATATGTCCGGCAAAGCCGCCCGGAGTTCGGCCGTCGAGACGCGCAGACGTGGTGACCGCAATGTCCTCTGCCCACGCGATACAGGCACCGGCCTCGCTCAACCGCCGGACGAGATCGACATCCTCGTCTTCTTCGAGATCGCAGAATCCTCCGACGTCCCAGTACATATCGGCGCGGACACCGAGGTTGGCACCGTGGACGTGACCGTGTCGACCATAGGGATGTGCGTGGTACATACGTTCGTACCGTTCGCGAACGGAGTGCGGATGGCCTTCCCAGTCCGCGATGCGAACGGTGCCCGCGACGACGTCCGCAGTACGCGCATACTCCAATTGGCGCGCAATCCAGGTGGGGCCGACCACCGAATCGGCATCGGTCGTGGCGAACCACGCTGAGGCCCCCAAATCCGAGCCGAACGCAGAGAAACCCGTCGCTCGCGAACGGCCGACGTTCTGATGCTCGACGCGGAGTACTTCCACCCCGTCGGGGATGACCCCCGCGGTTCCGTCCGAACAGTTGTCGAGGACGGCAACCACTCGGACGGGGACAACGCAAGCAGACGCCGCTGTTGCGAGTGCACGAAGGCAATTGGGGAGGTCTTCGGCTTCGTTGTGGGCGGGAACTACGACAAGAACCTGGTCGATTGGCACAGTGACGATCCTTTCCTCACCCTGGTACGGTCGGGTCTTCTTTCGTCCCGGTTCTCAACAGATAACCACATTTCGGACGGGGGCCGCCGCGCGACCGCCAGCAGCCGTGCAGGTCGAAAACTGTTTCGGTGAAACATCTCTGGATACGTTTGAGAGATGTGCCGGCGGGGTACAAGACGGGGTTTTGGGTGCAAAACGGGGTTTCGCACCGAAGAATCTTCAGAACCGGCGGTGGCGCACCGAATCGACGAGCATCCGGGCCACCTCGTGCAGTTTCACGTTGGTGTGCTGCGATTGCTGAACGAGCCGGCTGAATGCTTCGTCGGCGTCGATGCCGTGGATGGCGATCAGCACGCCCTTGGCTTGTTCGATCTCGGCACGAGATTCCATGGCGCAGTGCAACTGTTCGATGTGCTCGTGTGCCCGACGCCAGCGTCGTGAATCTGCGATCGCCGCGCCCGCACCGGCGGTGAACAATTTCATCAACTCTTCGTCGAAGGGCTTGAACTCTGTCGAGGCGAATCCGTAGACGTTGAACGCGCCGAGAAGTTCGGTGCTTCCTTCGCCCATGGTGAGCGGCACGGACAAGTAGGACCGGACACCTTGTTTCCGGGCCTCGGCGGTGAATTCCGGCCATTTGTCGTCGTGATCACCCACCTTCGACCGAACCGACGACATGGTGCGCGCGGCGTCAACGCACGGACCACGATCGGCGGAATGCTGGGCATCGTCTATCGCGGAAAGGTAGTCCGCGGTAGATGCAGCAGTTCGTGGGCCATCGGCGGACAGCACCGTCACGCTGACAGCATCGGCATCCGGCAGCGCTTTGACCGCCGTCTCGGCCAGACGTTGGAGCATGGAGTCGAGATGCGCGTCCGTGTTCAGAGTGGACCGGAGTCCGGCAATCGCTTCGGCGAGGGTGTCGAGCGAATCTGCTGCGGAAGCAAACGCCGCGGCTCCCTGTGGGGTGTCCGCATTGCCTGTCATGATTCAGGTCTACTCCGCAAATTGCGGCGATGTAACCGTTCCAGGCGGTCTTTGCTTCGATGTTGCATGAAATCCGAGGTTCCTGGGTAGCCGCACGCAGCGATGTGCGATGTCGCCTGAAAAAGAGGAGCCGATGATGATCCTGCGTTTACCTGGTGTGTATCCACCGCAACACGACACGTCGTTACTGGCGGATGCGCTGCTGTTCGAGCGCCTCACCGCTCGCAGTCGGGTGCTGGATCTCTGCACGGGGACCGGCGCCCTCGCTGTCGCGGCATCCGCGGCAGGCGCAGGCCACGTCGTCGCGGTCGACATATCTCGCCGAGCGTGTGCCAATGCTCGTCTCAACGGGATCCTCAACGGAACCTCGATCGACTCCCGTCGTGGCGACCTCACCGAGGCGGTGCACGGCGAACTCTTCGATCTGGTGATCTCCAACCCGCCGTACGTCCCTGCTCTTGCAGATGATCTCCCTACCGCTGGAATCGAACGTGCTTGGGACGCAGGCAAGGACGGACGCGCCCTCATCGACAGGATCGCAGCCACCGTTCACGAGGTGCTCGTCCCGGGCGGCACACTGCTTCTCCTGCAATCGGTGCTGTGTGGGGTCGACAAGACCGAGGCGATACTCGAAGAACACGGTATGGCCGTAGAGATTTCAGCCCGGAAGTACGTTCCCTTCGGGCCCGTGATGCGCGAGAGGCGCACCATGCTCGAGGCACGAGGGTTGATCACCACCGGTCAGGAAATCGAACAACTCGTGATCATTCGCGCAACGAAGTCTTGCCCTTCTCCCAACTCGATGTGAGGTGATCGCCGAGAAGATCGTCGAACGCCAGGCACGCTGCGGCGCCGAACAAGATGTCATCAGTGCGGTGCGGCTGCGAAGAAGCGAGACCGCCGGCAAGTTCCCGAACGGCGATCTGTTCGTGAACGGAATCCGCTTCCACGTGCTCGTCGTAGAACAGTGTCGCGCCCGAACCGAATCCGAGTCGGCGCAGTCCTGCGCTGTATCGTTTGCTCGGCAGCGCAGACGTGGTCTCGACAGCGCACAGGTGCCCGACCAGCGTTCCGAGATGGCGGCGATGAAAACCGAAGAGCGAGAGAGCATTCAACGACGCCAACGTTACCGCGGGAACAGAATCGATGTAGTGGCCGTAGCGGTCCGAAAGACCCACAGCCCGCATGGTGTCGGCAAAAAGACGCGAATGCATTCGCTCTGCGCGGCCGCCTCCGTACTCGTCGCTCTGCACTTCGACGAGGGCGGCCTTGACGGCACCGGAGAGGCGCGAAATTCCGAGGGTGTGCACATCCGCCTCGCGGAGCTGATTGAGCGAACGGTGAATCAGCACCTCCGAGAACTGATCGATCGTTGCATCTTTCGCCATGAAGGACGCAAGACCTGGGCCTGCACTGGGGGCGGTCATCGACCAGAGGTCGGCCACGACGTCGCCAGACGACTCCACTGTCCCCACGAGTTGCGCGATGGCGGACTCGAAACGCTCTTCGAGCCGAGACCGCACCGCGAGCAGGTCCGGATTCCACTCCCATTTGTCCGAGACGTTCTCGATTCCCTGCAAATGAAGCTCGTAGAGGAGCGTCAGGGTCAGCTGAGCGTCGTCGTCACGAAGAATGTCGTAGGTGAGGTCGGTGGACTGTGCATCCTCGTACGCGTCAGCGGCAGCCGTAATCTCCCTCGGATCGGCCGAGGAGCGCAGAATGGAAACGAGAGTGGCGCTCAATGGGCCGCGGGCCTGTGGAACAGGCATGGAAGTGGGCACACCAGTGGCCGAATCGAGAACTGAAGAGGACATATGACCGCGTTTCCCGAATCGTCATCTGCCGAAACACCGAGTGTTCCCGGTAACAACACCACCATAACCGCCTGCACGGACGGCCCGCTGCTGGTGCGTGGTGACTTCGAGTTGCTCCGTGAAGACGGCACTCCGATAGAGAACAAGCGCTCTACGGTTGCATTGTGTCGATGTGGGCGGACCGGCATCGCGCCGTTCTGCGACAGCTCCCACAAGAAGAAGCGGGCGCGAGCGACGTAACCGGTGCCAATTGGGAACAAGCCCGACCCGTGAACCAAGACGACCCGGAAACCAAGAAAAGGCTGGATGCCGGCACCATGCGGTGCAGCGTCCAGCCTTTTCAGTCTGAAGTCAGACTGGGATCGAACTCAGATGGCGCGAACATTCTGAGCCTGGGGGCCCTTCTGGCCCTGTCCGATCTCGAACTCGACCTTCTGGCCCTCGTCGAGGGACTTGTAGCCGCTGCCCTGGATCTCCGAGTAGTGAACGAACACATCCGGTCCGCCACCTTCCTGCTCGATGAATCCGAAGCCCTTTTCACCGTTGAACCACTTGACACTGCCCTGAGCCATAACCAAATTCTCCTGGATCCATCGAGCCGAGCCCTCCCATCGAGAGTCCGGTCTCACACCTGATCCTGCCATGCTCTTCTTTTTCTGTCTCCAATTACATGCATGGCGAGTTGCAGTATTTGACGGCTTTGTCCCGTTCCGGGACCACGTCGGAAGCAGGTGATTGTTCAACTATGCGCGTTTACCTGCTGTGATGTATTCGTCCCTTCGATGCAGCGCGAAATGACAACACCTGTGTTAAATCTGGATTCGCGGCGCAGAATGCCACCCCGATACCGAGGAGGGGACCAAATACCCAACTCGATCGGGGTCGAGATCAGTCCGAATCGTCGGGTTTGGTGTGCCCGTCGAACGTCACATGGATGTTCTCGTGGGGAACCGCGCGTTGTGCTTTTGCTTGATCGGCGAAGGTGCGCCGATCGCCTTCGATGAGTTCGGTGTTGTCGGTGAACGGAGCCAACAACGCCCGCGGATGGAGTTTGTCGACTCGCACGACGTTGATTTCCGCACACATGACGATCGAGGCTGCAGCGAGGAACAAGAAGGCCAACAAACCCAGAACGATGGCAAAGACGCCATTGGTGGTGGAGGCACCCCGCACCACAGAGGTCACATAGAGGGCACCGAAGGACTGAAGTGCTTGCCAGAGAACAGCAGCGGCGATCGCTCCAGGTGCCACATCGGCTACCGAGAGCGGGCGGGCGCAGGTGAGCCGGAAAGCGACGATGAAGATGCCCGCATTCAAGACGACTACCGCAAGGGTCAGTAGGAAGCTGAACGAACCGCCCAGATGAAGCGCACCGCCGATGTTGGAGACAGCGGTGGTCCCCAAGATCGCGAGACCGATCGTGCCGAGGAGTAGTAGCCCTTGGAGACGCCCGCGGATGGGATCCGGTCGCATGTTTCGGGGCACCGACCACACCGTGTTCATCGCGTTCTGGCAAGCCAGAGCGACACCGAGGCCACCGTAGAGACCACCGACGATTCCGATCACCAGACCCGTGACACCGCCGCCGATCTGTTGCGCATTGCCCAGGTCGTCACCGATCACCGGAAACTGATGCAGCGCGGAGTCCAAGATCTGTTGCTGAAGCTCAGGGTTGCCCGACAGCACGAAGCCGAGAATGGTCGAGAGCAACAGAAGAAGAGGAAAGAGCGAGACGAAGCCGTAGTAAGCGATCAGCGCGGCTAGATAAACACCTTGATCGTCGAGGAACTTGTAGAGGACCGCTATCGGGAACCCCAGGGCCGGATGCTTCTGTTGCAAGGCATCGAGGCGCTTGGCGATTGTCATTCTCGGTCTCTCTCAGCTCGTCGGACAGCCCGACGAACCTTAGTCGCTGCGAGCGCCCGGCGCTCGACGCCGGTGCAGCCGTCGCGTCAGGAGGCTTCGAGTGACTTCTCTGCTTCGTCGAGCGCGCGCATTGCTCCCTCGACAGAGTTGGTGACCGGGAATTCCTCTTCCGCCCGCGCCGCGCGAAGCAAGCGTCGAAGCGGGTGTGACCCGATCGCGGCCCACTGGAAGTCGTTGGCTCGCGAACGGGAGTTCAGCTCGGCGAACAGTTCGAGGCAGACCGCACCGACGAACAGTGAGTTGGACAAGTCCAGAATGACGCGAGACCACTCCGCAGCGTACGAGTTGAGAAGTTCTCGTAGTGCTGGGGCGGAGAGTTTGTCGAGGTCGACCTCGACCTGGATCAGGACTGTCGAGGGCGCTATCCGCCAGGCCGCGAAACCATGCGTTTCCACGATCGGCCCCAATTGTGTTGAGGGATCGATGGAATCGATCGGTGTGTGGTCGAGTTCATTCAGATTCATGGCAGATCCGGTCTGTGTGCTTTCATCGAAAGGCTGACGACCGATCTGGCGGCGCGGAAAGTTAATGCGTCCAGGCGTGGAAAGCTTTAGAGCTCAATGGAAATGAACAATACAGATGTGCGCAGGAAATGCTCACCTGATCCAGAGCCTTGATGCGAACCGAGCGCCAGTGGCTTCAACCCCGGCTGTATTCTCAACCTCGGTACCGTTCAGTGTAGCTCGAGGGCGTGAATCGGTCCAGGTGAGAGGTCGAATATTAAGCGGTGCAATGTTTTTGGTCGACGCTTCGGTATGGTGGAAGATCAGCGTCACCGGACGAAGGGAATCAGATGAACGACCGCGATGCACTCACGGCCATCTCGACCAAGCTCGACACACTGATCGGCGCGGAGACCAACGGTTTGCGGGACGAGGTTCCGCCCGGTTCCAGTGTGCAGCGCACCGAGCAGGACGGCGAGCACGGCCGGTGGGGGCACGATTACCGCCTCGCCAACAAGTATCTCGAGGCCCTCGACATCGGCCAGCCCGGTCTCATTGATCGAGACGAGCTGGAACGTCTTGCGCAGGAATACATCTGATCCTCGAGACGTACCTTCAGAAGATTTCACCCATCTCGGTGCGTAGCTGCTTCAGTGACTGAGTGAGGATTCTGGATACATGCATCTGAGAGATGCCGACCTTTTCGGCAATCTGGGATTGGGTGAGATGGCCGAAGAATCTGAGAACGACGATCGTGCGCTCGCGCTCCGGTAGTGCCAGGAGCGCGGGCCGCAGGGTTTCGTGATTGTCGATCCGACTGATCGCTTCGTCGTACTGTCCCAAAGTGTCTATCAGAGTCAGACCACTCCCGTCGCCGGCGGACGCGGTGTCGAGCGGTGTGGTTCGGTACGAATTACCGGCGGTCAAACCTTGTTCGACCTCGTCCGGTTCGATGTCGAGTTCCTTGGCGAGTTCCGCGACTGTCGGTGCACGGCCGAGCGTCTGGGACAAAGTCGTGAGCGCCCGGTTGAGGGCAAGGTGCCGTTCCTGAAGGCTACGAGGCACTCGCACGGACCAGCCGTGATCGCGAAAATGCTTGCGAACCTCACCCATGACGGTCGGGACGGCGAACGAGAGGAAATCCGATCCTTTGTCGACGTCGAATCGCTGCACGGCCTGTATGAGCCCGACGCGAGCAACTTGCTCCAAGTCCTCGAAAGGCTGGCCACGCCCCTGGTACCGGCGAGCGACGTGTGTGGCCAGGGGTAGGCACAGTTCGATGATCGAGGTGGTTATTTTTTCTCGGCTGGGATCATTCGGCGGAAGCGAGGCCATCGAGACGAACAGTTCGACAGCTGTTTCGTACTGGTCCTTCTTGTCCGGTGGGACAGCGGTCACGCACGCTCCTGGGGCAAGCCCTTTTCAAGCGTCATCGTCAGGGTGATGTGACCGTCCGCGTCGATTTCCGACTGTTCCAAGCGGACGGAATCGACCAGCGCTTCGAGAACGAACCATCCGAAGCTGTGCGACTTGTCGGGTATCTCGGAGTGCGCGATCACGGACACGACAGTCCGAAGTGTGCGGCCGACGGTGTCGAATCGGCAAGTCAAGTCGCTGGACGGTATCGCGTGGCCGATGAGGATGCTCGCGACTTCGTCCATCGCCAGAGCAAGGTCGGCTGTTCCGTCGACATCGAGTCCGGTGTTGTTGGCAACCGTTCGGGTGATTCCGCGCAGAGTGGGAAGTTGAGAGTACGACGCGCGGACGCGGAGCGAGGCGATGGAGTCGTGAGTTAGTTCGGTTTCGGTCGGACTCGACAGAGGGATCAAGGGGCTTCCTGTAGGTAGATGTGGCGTAATTCCGGCGGACCGAGGCAAGGACCGGTACCGGCCGTGCGTGCCAGCCATCTCTACCCCGGAAGTATTCATGGCCTTGGATTACCCTTCGCCCGGCGAACTAACCCTCTTTACCCGAACTAGAGGATGAATTGTGAGACACATCACCTGTGGTGCGGACGTACCGAATCCTCATCTTTCATTTTCGCGTCGTTCGGGTACAGCCGCTTCATGGACACCCATTCGGACAGACAGATCCCCGTACACATACGACCGGAAGGTGTCACTGATGACGAGGTGAAGGCGGCAGGAGTGCTGTCGAACGCCCTTGAAACGGTGGAACGGGCACGCGGTGCTCTGTACGACTTCCATCAGCTGATAGGGCATGCCGATCTGATGCTCGACGAGGTCGTCGAGCTACTGCGATCCAGCGGCAACGACGACCTGGCCGATCAGGTCGAGGGCGAGTTGATGGGCCGGAACGTGGTCGAGGGGCGCTGGACTTTCCAGTTGGTCGAAGAGTTCGACGAGAACTACTGGTCGTTTTTTCGTGAATGCGAGAAAGTGGTGCGCGACAAGCTGGCAGGCGGAGTGCCGCACCTCTTCGAAGCCGAGATGAAGGAGCGACGCCGCACGCACGGTTTGCGGCACCACGAGGCCAGGCCCTGAGGTTCCTATCTACTCTCGTGAGCTCGTCGCGGCACTGATCAGTGGTTCAGTTCGAGCTTTGCGCAACGATTCTCGCTCGGTCGCCGTCATGCCGCCCCAGATTCCGTGGGGTTCCCCGGTCTGGATGGCGTGCACCAGGCATCTCTGCACGACAGGGCATCTGGCGCACACCAGCTTCGCCGAACTCTCGCGCTTCGCTCGCCTGGAGCCGCGCTCGTTCGTGTCGTCGTAGAACAGAGCGGGGTCGGTGTCGCGGCAGGTGCCGGACAGTTGCCAATCCCACTCGTCGGCAAGGGGCCTGGGAGATGTGTAGGAGCGCATGAACATGGACGTTCCCTTCGCTGCGTGACGAACTCGACTCGGATCGCGGATCCAGGTCGGGTGTTAAGGCAAAGCTCGGTCCCGCCGGCCTGAACCGGCGGGACCTTCGAGGCTCCTCCCTCGAGGGGGAAGATTTCGGGGGTACCTCTGGTCGGTCATTACCCAGCCGTACAACTTTTGAATCCCGGTCGTCAGGAATTCTTTCGATCCACGGCACGTCGTTCTGCTGCGGCGACAAGACCACCGGCGATGTCGCGCACCTTGACGTTCCATTCCTGCGACATCTGGACCAGAAAGTCGAAGGCTTGGTCGGCCGAGCACTCACGCTCGGCCATCAGTAATCCCTTGGCCTGCTCGATCAAGGGCCGAGAATCCAAAGCTCTTCTCAGTTCGTCATTTTCCGCGCGAAGGCGGGTGAGGACGTCTGACGCCGAACTGGACTGCTGAGCCAGCGGTCGTTGAACCTCGTATACACGATGAAGCACACCGATGACCCTGCCGTCATCATCGGTGACGGCGGAATTCACCGTATTCCAATAGCGGGTGACAAACATCCCGCTCCCGCGCTCGTCGCGCACGTCGTAACGCTGAGTCGGCAGTGCGTCCCGAGTTCGGGACCGCATCGTGCGCTCGAATGACGCTGTCAACGAGAAGATTCCATCGGCAAACGAGTCGTCGGGATTGTCGGGGAAGGCTTCGAACACTTCCACTCGGTGCAATTGATCGAGGCTGCGACCGGATACGGCAAGGTATTCGTCGTTTGCGCCCTGGATACGAAAATCGCTGTCCACGAGCAGAAGAGAAGAACTGCTTGCCGCAAATCGATCGCTACGAACGATCGAGCGGAGAGTGCTCGAACTCATGATTGTGTCGTTTCTGTCCTGTCTTCGACGGTTGCGGCCCCTGATATTTCAGAAGTAGGTGATCGCGAGAACTCCGAGGGCGGTGCCTGCCACGATCGATCCGAACAACAAACGCTGCTGCAACACGAACATCTGATACTCGCGACGTGTTTGTGTCGACGTGCCGCGCGAGTCCGCAGACATGCTCTTGCCCTTTCCTGTTGTGGGGAGTGCGATTTCGGCCGACCCCCGATCGGCCGAAACCGCGGACGGTGCGTCAGTTCTGACGCGCCTCATTTGCGGCATCCTGCTCGGTGGACGCGCCTTCGTGTACGAGGCTGCCACCCGAGTTCTCGAGGTGAGCACGAACGAACCACTGGAACTTTTCCAACTGCGCCGTCTGGCCGATCAACATGTCCTCGGTGATCGGATCGATCTTGCCGACGCTGTCGATTGCGGTGCGACTGTCGGTGATGATCCCGGTGTAGACGAGGTCGAGCGCAGCGAGGTGCGCACGAGCGTCGTCGCGGCCGACGGAGTAGTCGTCCCACGTTCGATCGCGCTCGATTGCTCCCGCGGTGCCCTTGGGCGAGTTACCCAGTGCCGCGATACGTTCGGCCACATCGTCGGCGTAGCCGCGAACCAACTCCACCTGGGGGTCGATCATCTCGTGCACGCCGATGAAGTTGGGGCCCACGACGTTCCAGTGAACGTGCTTGAGCGTGAGGTGAAGATCGTTGTAGGCGCTGAGGCGTTCCTGCAGAATATCGGCGACGGACGAACCGTCTGCGCTGCTCAGTCCCGGTACGGTGAACTCGGACATATGTTTTCCTCTCGTCTTGATGGGGATCGCCCTCCAGTGGGGCGGTCTCGCGCCATCGTCAATCGGATCGCGTGTCGGTCAGGTTCAGTGCGCGAGTGCTACTGGCTCCTCTGTCACCGGGTCGCCGTACATCATCGCGATTCGGCGCTTGACCTCTTCGGTTGTCAAAGTCGCACTTGCGACAGTGATTCCGATGCCGGTGGTGCTCTCGCCCTGTGTGGGCGGGATGTCGATCGTCGTCATCTTGCTCCCGGTGAAGAGTGTGCCGTGAGGGAGTCGGCTGAACCACCGACTCCGACGTCTGGGTGTTCTGCGCCTTCGAGCTCCAGTTATGGCGCTTTCGGGTGCTACAAAATCTATATCAGCCGATGTAGATAATTGGCAAGGCTACTTCGATTCGCGGGCGAAGGAAAGCGCATTGTGCAATCTTGTCGAAATCGGCTTTGATCTGCCATTTCACGCCCTTTCTGCTCGACGATTCTTGTTGTCAGTGGTCCTGGACACGCTTGAATCTATGTCCTGGGCGTCAGATTCACTGCGTGATGGTGCTAAGGTCGGGTGACGCCGATTGAGACAGCCGACACCGAACTAGGAGGTTCCAGTGACGTCGGAATCCCAGACCCGGGCGCTGCGCGGCGTGTACGGGATCTCAGTGATGTCTGAACTGTCCGGGGTAGGACCTCAGACGCTGCGCCTTTACGAGCGAAGGGGCTTGCTCACACCAACCCGTACCGATGGCGGTACGCGCCGGTACAGCGAGGCCGACCTGGAGACGCTCGGACGAATCACCGCGCTGATCGACGACGGAGTCAATCTCGTCGGTATTCGTCTGATTCTGTCCCTCGAGGCCGAGAATGCAGTCTTAGCGGCTCGAATCAGCCAGTTGACCGCCGAGGGGGACTAGTGGTGCTGCTCGAGACGATGCCGTTCAGGATGGAGTTTCGGTGCGGGTAGGGTCGCCGAAGTCCGCGTCGGCGGAGATCTTGTTCCCTGCCGCTGCGATCTGTTCGAGCGCGGCGTCCAACGCATCGACCAACCATTGATGCGACGCCTCCGCGAGGAGGCGATCCGGAGTGTCGGTGTTCTCGGATTGGAAGAACCGCACCAGCCATGATTCTCCGTTGTCGGGTCGATCGGAGAGTCCAGCCGCGGTATTGGTCGCCAGAAGGAACCGGTTGTATTCGAGGTCAACACGAATGGCGTACTCGCCGAACAGGTTCACCACGTTGGCCGGCCGATGAGTAGCGGCAGCGAGCGCAATGAGAGCGTCGTTGTAGGTTTCGGAGTACTTCATCGTGAGGGGCATGGTCGGCCTGTCTTTCTGGGCCGATGCAGCATTGCACGGCTATGTCGAGGAGATCAGTTCGCAGCCGCTGCTTGACGATGAACTGAAACCAATCCTAGCTCGAGTCTCCGAGCGCACTGACGCAAGCCCGTGAGGGTCAGTTGTTGCGCGCAAAGTTCGACTCACGCTCCGTGACGAACTGATCGTCCGGAAGCGGTCCGGGTGGGGCAAGCGCAGTCAGGAACGACTCGGCCCACTGATGCACATCGTGTGTCATGACCTGTCGATGCAGCGCAGCCATACGGCGACGGCCTTCCTTCGGATCCTGATGAACTGCGGTCAGGATCGTATTCTTCACGCCGTCCAAATCGTGCGGGTTGACCAGGTATGACTGTCGTAATTCCATTGCGGCACCGGTGAACTCGCTGAGAACGAGAGCACCTCCGAGGTCGCCACGACAGGCCACGTACTCCTTGGCCACCAGATTCATCCCGTCGCGCATCGGCGTCACGAGCATGACGTCGGCAGCGACGAACAGTGCGATCAGTTCTTCACGGTCGACCGGCTGATACAGGTAGTGAACGACGGGGCGGCCGATCTGACTGTGGTCACCGTTGATGCGGCCCACCTGCTCTTCGATGACGCTACGCAGGTCGATGTAGTGCTGCACGCGTTCACGACTGGGCGTCGCGAGCTGCACCATCGTGTACTTCTCCGGATCCAGACGATCCTCGTCGAGGAGTTCCTTCAAGGCTTGAAGCCGCAGGTCGATACCCTTGGTGTAGTCCAGCCGGTCGACTCCCAGCAAGATTTTCTCGGGATTTCCCAGCTCTTCCTTCAATTCGCGCGCGCGACGCAGGACCGAATCGCTTTTCGACTGGCGCTCGAGTTCGGCAGAATCGACGGAGATGGGAAAGGCGCCCACCTTGACGACGCGAGAATCGAAATCCACATGCCCGAGCGCACTTCGAACACCGACGCCCGCGGTCGTCGTCTTGAGGCCGAGAAGTTTGCGGGCCAAGAACAGGAAATTGTTTGCGCCACCAGGTAAGTGGAAGCCGATCAGATCGGCGCCCAGCATTCCCCTGACGATCTCCTTGCGCCACGGAAGCTGCATGAAGAGCTCGACCGGAGGGAACGGGATATGAAGAAAGAACCCGATCGTCAGATCTGGCCGCAGCTCGCGCAGCATCGCCGGCACAAGTTGCAACTGATAGTCCTGCACCCAGACAGTCGCTCCGTCCGCGGCGCAACGCGCGGTTTCCTCGGCGAACCGCTGGTTGACTGCGACGTAGGTGTGCCACCACGACCGCTCGAACGTCGGAGCCACCAGAACGTCGTGGTAGAGCGGCCACAACGTGTCGTTGGAGAACCCCTCGTAGTACTCGGCGAGGTCCTGAGAGGTCAGCTCGACGGGAAACAGACGAAGGCCGTCAACCACTATCGGATCGACCTTCTCGTCCGCGACCCCCGGCCAGCCGACCCAGGCGCCATCCCGCTGTCGGAGGATGGGTTCGAGCGCAGTGACGAGCCCACCCGGACTTCGCTTCCAGTTCTTGCTTCCGTCTTCGTCGGTTTCGAGATCGACCGGCAGTCGGTTTGCGACGACGACGAATTCGGAGAGCTTTTCGAGATCGGTACTCACGCCGACATCGGCTCCGCCAGGGTCTCGTCCAGGACGGAGGTCGAGGACAGGTACGCGACTGCATCGGCTGTCGAGTCGGTGTACACGATGTCGGTGTCCATCTTCAGAAGAGACAGCGGACGCCTGACAGGGTGCGCTGCGACGAGCGTCCACGGCACGCCGAGCCTCCGTGCCTTGGCCGACAGAGTCTCGATGATGGAAAGACCTCCGACGGAGATGAACTGGACGTCCGAGCAGTCGAGTACGAACGGGTGTCGCTCACCGATCAGGTCGTCCACGCAGGCAGCGAAATCAGCTCGGGACCGGACGTCGATCTCGCCGCTGACCACGAGCGACTGAATGTTTTCGGCACAGGTCGTCGTGAAGGTGGGGGGACTGTCCGTACGCTCATCTGTAGTTCTCGAAAACTCGTTCATCGAAACTCCTGACGGATTGCTCGAAACGGTTCGTTCGAACGGTCTGGTTCGAAACGGTTTCGTTCGAAACCGGGAAACGGCACGGGAAGCAACGCACGAACCGTGCTCGTCTTCAACGGCTGGGTACTCAACCGTGCTGAGTGCCTACCTTACCGCATCGCGAAAACCCAGGTGAAAAGCGTTAGATCCGTACGGATTTCAAGGTCCCGTGAGCGTCGGCCCACGGGACCTTGGTCCCGATGGTTCAGACCTTCCGGGATCAGTCGGTGTCAGTCGCCGGGCCGGTGCTCGAGGCTCCGCCCTCGTCGGCCCACGTACGTTCGCCCGACGGATCGGTCTGAACGTCCTTGGGTGCGGTGTCGGAGCCGGTTCCCGGACCGTGGTCGGTGCCGGTGGTCTGCGGCTCGTCCGTCTGATCCGTGCGGTCGGTGGAATTCTGTTCACTCATGGTGTGCGTTTCCTTCGGGAAGTCGTTGTTCATGTACTTGTCGTTTCCTGCTCACCCGGAGATATTGTCAAGACCTGTGGATGAGGGTGTTTCAGGCGACCTCCGTTTCGCTTGATTCGTCGGGCTCAGCGGGTGAGATGTCGATGGGTCGTTCGAGCAGCTTGCCTTTGTGGAACACCGCGCCGGCACGGACCAGCGCGACCAGATGGGGGGCGTTGACCGCCCGCCAGCGGGCTTGTGCGGCGTCGATCAGCTTGTAGGCCATGGCAATCCCCGCTGCGCGTGACCCAGGGCCCTTGGTGACCTTGGTTCGCAACCGCACGGTCGCAAACGTCGATTCGATCGGATTCGTAGTGCGCAAGTGGATCCAGTGCTCGGCCGGGTACCGGTAGAACTCCAGGAGCACGTCGGCGTCGTCGACGATCTTGGCGACCGCCTTGGGGTACTTCGCGCCGTAATCTACCTCGAAGGCCTTGATCGCGACCTGGGCCTTGTCGATGTCCTCGGCGTTGTAGATTTCCCGCATCGCCGCGGTCGCACCTGGATGAGCCGACTTGGGCAGCGCAGCAAGCACATTGGCCTGCTTGTGAAACCAGCAGCGCTGTTCACGGGTATCCGGAAACACCTCCCGCAGTGCCTTCCAGAACCCCAGCGCCCCATCACCGACGGCCAGCACCGGGGCGGTCATCCCGCGGCGTCGGCATGAGCGCAGCAGATCAGCCCACGACTCTGTGGACTCCCGGAACCCATCGGTGAGCGCGACGAGCTCCTTGCGGCCGTCGGCGCGGACGCCGATCATCACGAGCAAGCACAGCTTCTCCTGCTCCAGGCGGACCTTGAGATGGATGCCGTCGACCCATAGGTACACGAAATCGGTGCCCGAGAGATCCCGGTCGGCGAAGGCCTTCGCCTCGTCCTGCCATTGCGCGGTCAGCCGGGTGATCGTCGAGGCCGACAGCCCGGCACCAGTGCCGAGGAACTGCTCCAACGCCGCACCGAAGTCGCCGCTGGACAGCCCGTGCAGGTACAGCAGCGGCAACACCTCGGTCATCTGCGGGGACTTGCGTGACCACGCCGGCAGGATCGCCGAGGAAAACCGTTGCCGTTCACCGGTCTCGGCGTCGACACGGCGGTCGTTGACCCGCGGTGCGGTCACCGTCACCGCCCCCGCCGCGGTGAGCACGTCACGCTCGTGGTGATAGCCGTTGCGGACCACCAGCCGCCGGCCGTGCTCATCGAGATGCTCGGCGAACTGCTCGATGTATGCGGCGACTTCGGCGGCCAACGCCGCCGCGAGCATCTGCCGGGCACCGTCGCGAACGATCTCGTCAAGCAACGACCGACCAACACCGCTGTCGTCGTTGGAGGATTGCTGATCCTGAACTACCGTGAGCATGGGCGTACCTTCCCGAACCAGCGCGCCAACGCCGGTCCTGATCAGAGCTGATGGAATTTCAGATCATTCCCGGGAAGGTGCGCCCACTCACGCCGCCTCGCCGAGAACCATCCACAGGTTCTGATCATTGCTCGCTCACCCGCGAGGGGTACTCAGTAGGGGGTAGTGCGTCACGTCGAGCCAGTACGTCACGTCGAGTCCATACCGGCAAAGTCAGCTGTCACCGAAGCAGGAGATTTCACGTGAACCATATGACCGTGACGACCGAACACCTGCGTGCACTGCTGGGCAGTGGCCCCCATTCGGAACTGGTAGCGGTCGGGGGCGAGATCGAGATCTACGTCCCCGATGAAGAAGGGTTCGGTCTCGAGGGTATCTCGCTTGTCACTCGCGAGCAGTTGGCCGAACGTCTACCGTCCTCACCCGACAACCCCGACGAAGGTGAACTACGTATCGCCGCAGAATCGTTGAGCGAGATGATCGCCGAACTCGGCGGTTGAACTCCGAAGTTCGGGGCAGCCGACGTCAGATCTGCGGGATCGGATCCGGAGGGTACGGGTTCGGTGGCGTCGGAGTCGGTGGCACGGGCGGCGGATTCATCGGATCGGGTGGTGTCGGCGCCGGTGGTGTCGGCGGCCCCGGGTCGGGGGCGGGGCCCGGATCCGGTGGTGGGGGAGTGGTCATGAGTGCCGGGTTCCCAAACACTTGCCGAACAAACACCTAGTGTTCGGAGTGGCTTTTGGTGTTCCCTTCGGCAGGTAGATCATCGACGATGTCGACTACGGCGACGTGGATGCTCTCTGCAGAGACCGGTGGGTCCGTGTCGCCGAGGATCAGGTGAACGACGTCCACGACGGTGAACCGAACCCGGTCCGACAGTTCGGCCAGATCCACTCCGTATGGCGCTGCCAGTTCGATACGTAGTGAACGTATTTCGTGGCCGTCGACGAAGAACTCGATGCTGCTCGGCGAGCAGTGGTGCCGAGAACGTATCTCGGCGGCCAAGTGGGTGCGGAGTACGTGATCGCTCACCGACACAGTGCCTAGATGTGGACCTTCCGACGCGTGTGCGTCGAGCGGCCAACCGGACGCCGAGGTCGACCGTAGCGCCCGGATCACCTTGTCGCTGATTCGATCCCAGCCCGGCTCGGGAGCGTTCCGCAGGACGTCGGATGCGTGCGCCATCAATGCGTCGGTTCGTGATTCAGTCATCGCCACCTCGTCATTCGTTCACTCAGGTTAGCCCGTGCACGATGGTGATGCCCGCGCACCGCATCCGGGGTGAGTCTTAGAATCTTGCCGATTTGAACGAACGTGAGCATCTCCACCTCTCGCAGCGTCCATGCCGCACGCTGGCGATAAGGCAGTTCACCCAACGCTTCTTCCAGTGCCTCGAGGAACGCGGAGTTCGAGGTCGTGTCGAACGGGCCGGCCTCGGGAGACGGCACGAGAGGATCGAGCAATCTGTCGTCGATCGGTTGAGCTCTCTTGATTCGATAGCTGTCCACGATCTTTCGGGAACAGATCGCGAAAAGCCATGTTCGCATCGACGATTCGCCACGAAACGAATCGAGTCGACGCCAGGCGGCCACGAAGGTGTCCTGGACTACCTCGAGAATGTCACCTTCGTCTGCGAGCATGCGACGCGCATAGCGGTGAAGTGCAGGTCCGTAGTAGTGCACCAGTGACTCGAATGCTTCTCGGTCGCCGAGTATCGCAGCGTTCACTGTCGCGGTGTCCAAACCGTCAGGTGCTTCGGTGAGCCCCTGTGTATGCGGTAACGCCACAGTCGCTCCTCTCGCGGAAATGCGGAAAACTCGGCTGCGTTCGAAGATTGTTCGCCCGGCCGGGGCGTTGAATGTTACGGACAGTAACTAACAAGTGTCAGTGATGCACGTCACCTGACTGGGGCATTCGGTTTTGCCTTCGAGTGACGACTACACAGGTAGATCGATCAACAGGAGGAGATGACAATGGTCAGCACGCAGGTTGCGACAGCATCTACGAAGGATGTTGCATCATCGAACGACTCGGCTCTCGTGAGTTCGCAAGGAAAGACGTCGATCGCCGACACCGTTGTCTCGAAGATTGCCGGCATCGCCACGCGAGAGGTGAGCGGCGTGTACGACGTCGGCGGCGGAGCGTCGCGGGTTGTCGGGGCACTGCGCGAGCGGATCCCCGGCGCGAGTGTCAACCACTCCCAGGGAGTATCGGTCGAGGTCGGCGAAAAGCAGGCAGCGGTCGACATCGACATCGTGGCCGAGTACGGCGTATCGCTCGCCGATCTGGCCACCGGCATTCGCCGCAACGTCATTGCGGCGCTCGAACGGATGACGGGTCTCGAAGTGACCGAGGTGAACATCACGGTTCACGACGTTCACCTCGACGAGGGCAGTGACGACGAAACCGGCGAGCCCAAGACTGCACGGGTGCAGTGAGTTCCGAAATCGCCGACACCATCGCGGCGGCTGTGACGGGGATACCTGGGGTCGCCTCGCTTCATGCCGGAATGTTCGGCGAGGTTGGCACGTACCTCCCCGGTCGCCGCGTCGTCGGCGTGCGGGTGACGGAGTCGTCGACAGACATCCATGTGTGCATCTTCTCCGACGCCGCCGTTCGAGATACGGCTTTACGTATCCGCCAAGCGGTTTCAGGACTCGTTACAGGCCCCGTGAACGTGACAGTGGAAGACGTAGTCGGTCGTGCGCACGATGCCTGAGCACTCTCGGGGTTCAGTTCCTGATCGCCGATCCGCACGCCGAGAGGCGATCAGGAGCTACCACCCCGACGTGGGCGGATCTGCTGACGCGCTCAATCGAGCGCTCGAACGCGTCGACCGGGACTTCGCGTCCCCGATCGGTGTGGGTGTGCGCAGGACACTGCGCGGCACGATGCGGCAGATAGCGAAACCCGCTCGGACCCAGTACACGCGTTTGCGCGCTCGGTTTCCGGGTGCCAAGACCTACACCGAGATCTGACTCGCACCAACGAACATCATCCACAACGGAGGATTCACATGACCACCTCGACTGTCGGCCTACTGGCAGGACTACTTCTCGGAGTCGCAGCTGCTGCAGGCGGTTTCACCGGATTCCTCATCGCTCTGGTTCTCGGTGTGATCGGATACCTCGTCGGTGGTCAGCGTGACGGCGAGTTCGATCTCGGTGTGATGCTGAAGGGTCGCGGACGTGGCTGAGACAGCTCGACCGGAGTCGTCTGTGCTTGCCGAGCCGGGCGATCGTGGAACGCTGACGATTCGAGACAGAGTCGCGCAGAAGTTGGTTCTCGAGGCGACGCGCGGGACCCCGGGGGTGCGTCATCACGCCGGCGGCATGGACAAACTGACCGGGCGCGAATTGCCGAGGGCGCGAGTGCTGGTATCCGGCAAGCGGGTACGGGCCAAGGTGGACATCGCGATCGAGTGGCCCGGATCCTTGTCGGTCATCGGTACCGCGGTGCGAGAGAACGTGACAACCCAGTTGCAGTCTGTATCGGGCCTGGACGTAGACGGCGTGGACGTGGCGATCGTGAGCGTTCTCCCGGCATCGACCAAGCGTGACGCGGGAAGGAAAGTGCGATGACCGCCGACAAGGTCGCACCACCCACTGCCTCGAGGGCTGCTGCTCCTGTTCCCCTTGCGGCGCCGGGATCGGCCGTCACGGGATTCCTCATCGCCGCGGCGCTACTTGCGCTCGGCGTGGTCGGCGTCCGCGACGCGCTGGTGGATACCGGCGTGATTACCGGGTCGCAGTGGATACCAAGTGCTGCCGCATATGTGGACGGGCTCGCGTACGAGGGTTGGATGTTGCCGGCGGGGATCGCAGCCGTCGTTCTCGGCCTGTGGTTCGTCATCCTCGGACTCAAACCGCGACGAAAGACTGCCAATGCCTTGGTCGGAGTCGCGAATACGTGGATCGATCCCGCCGATGTAGCGGCGATAGCGTCTGTTCGCGTCGAGTCACTGGCCCAGGTTCGATCCGCTTCGTCACACGCGACCCGGCGCAAGCTGGAAGTGAAGGCCTCGGTCACGCCCGATGGAGCCGCCACCGCTGAATCTGAAATCCGTGCGGTGCTGGGGGACTTGGCCGGGTCGCTGTCACCATCGCCGCGAATCAAGGTTCGTATCCAGACGGGATCGCTGTCATGACTCGGACGGCGACGGCGATGGATCGCGTGGCGACATGCGTCGTGGGGATGCTCGCGATAGCGCTGGGAGTTGCAGCGATCCTGTGGAATCGCGACGTGATCAAGGATTTCCCGGCGCGTATCGAGATCCCGTGGGCTGAAGATCTTGTCGATCACTCGTGGTGGCCATGGGCTGTCGGAGCTGGGGGAGTATTGCTAGTCCTCCTCGCGTTGCGGTGGTTGATCGCGCATGTGCCGCTGCGTCGGGTGAAGGAGATCGCCGTCCATGGGTCGAACTCACACAATTCCATCACCGCGGATCTGGGTGCGGTGGCGGAAGGGGCGAGCGCATCACTGGAGGGCTTCGACGAAGTGTCGCGTGTCCGAGGAAAAGCGTTGCTCGATCGTGGAGTTCGCACGATCGATTTGCGAGTGACATTGAGACGTAGCGTCGTATCCGGATCGGAAACGTTGTCCGAGCTGATTTCTCGCGTCACCGACACGGGGGATCAAGTCGCTGCGGTGGTCGGTGATCCATCCGTCGCGACCAGAACTCACATCGCCGTGGAAAGCGCGAAACACGATGAGCCGAGAACTCTCTGATCAATCGAGGTTTGAGCCTCCCGACGGCCGGGTATTGGTAGACCTCCCGATCGTGCACAGAGTCATGGATGTTGCTGTGGCACTGTGCGTCACGGTGCTCCTGGCGACCGTCACTTCGATGGCGATCGCGATCGTAGTGACGCTGATCATGTGCGCGTCGGTGAGTGTCGTTTCTCGTATGTGGTGAATCGCCAGTCATTTTGGTTCTGTCGTGAACACCTGATAGAAAGGTAAGCAGACAATGTGGCTGCTACTGAGTGCGCGATCCCCCGCGTCGTGCGGCGGAGAGTCCGGTTGTGTACAAACACTACCCGCGATCACGGTCTAGTTGCGCGGGCCGATCGCTCGGAACTCTCCCTTTACCGGCAGTCTCTCATTGCGCCGCCCCTCTTTACTCTAAGGAGTCCAAATGCTTCCTCTCGGTATCATCGCCTGGATCATCATCGGTGGACTGGCGGGTTGGATCGGCAGTAAGATCATGAAAACCGATGCGCAGCAGGGGATCTTCCTCAACATCGTTGTCGGTGTCATCGGCGGTCTGATCGGTGGTTTCCTGCTTCGAGTCTTCGGCGTCGATGTCGAGGGCGCGGGCTGGATCTTCAGCTTCCTCACTTGCCTCCTCGGCGCTGTCATCTTGCTGTTCCTGGTCAAGGCAGTCACCGGAAAACGCTGACACGCATTTGTCCACGCAGTTCGAGTTCGACTGAATCCACGACCGAATTCCACGGCCGAACGCACGACCGAATCCACACCGAATTCAAGAAGGAGAAATACATGTCTGACTTCATCGACAAGGCAAAGCACCGCGCTGAGGATCTCATCGGCGAAGCGAAGGAAAAGTTCGGAAACGCCACGGGCAACGATGATCTGGCTGCCGAGGGTGTTGCCGATCAGGGCGAGGCGAAGGTCAAGAAGGCCGGAGACACTGTCAGTGACAAGGTCTCGGATATCAAGGACAAGTTCACAAGCTGAGTGAGCTTCGGCGCGGTTGATCGGCACGTCCGGTCAACCGCGCTTTTGTGTGCCTCCTCGGCCGTTGCGGCTACCGCGATACGCGAACTTGCGCGTTTCTGCGAGCCACTCCGGAAGCATGCGCATGTGGGCCGGTGTGTTCAGAATCGGATCGAAGGACGGCTGGAGGCAATCCGGGTGGTCCTCGACCTCGTCGAGACAGAGATGCCCGATCGGTATCAACTGAAGTTGAATTCTCGCGAGGTACACGGAGAAGTGCAGCGGGGAATGATCGACCGCAGCTTTCAATGCAGACAAAGAAGTGCCGGCCGGATGGACACCGCGCGGTGTCACGATCAGCCACGCCGCGGCACCGCCCGCGCGTGAGTAAGGAACCAGTGTGCTGTATCTCGCGCCGTTCCACGAGAAAGCCGGAGCTGGAAACATTTTCGAGAAGGTAGAAAGTCCTGATGTTGCGAGAAGAATGTCCCACGGGTTTTCATCTGCGCCGACATCGTGCAACCGAAGCGCCAGGCCGAGTACGTCGGGTAGGTCTCCGGGTGTTCCGAGGGCTTTCGACATTCGAGCGGTGACGGTAATCGTCGACGACTCCGATACCGGCCACCATGGGGTGGCCGGCTTCAATGTTCCCTTCAGTTCGATCCCGTGAGGGTGAAAAACCCTGGCCATGCGCAGCGATGATGCGAAGTGGAACGGCGCACCGACCAGCTTCCCGATCGCACTCCTGCCGGCGGGGATGATCGAATTGATCGTCACAGCTTCCTTTATCTGAGAATTCTCCGCCCGTGAAGCGCCCGGACTGGACGGACGTTCAGGCGTATTGACGGGCTTTTCAGTGGCGTCTTTCGACTTCCCAGTGGTGGTGATTGCTAATCATGTGACATGCCGTAACAAAAGTCTCGCCCGCCGGGATAATTAGCCAAACGCATAAATTGGTCGTTATGGTTTGTTTGTCCGTAACGGTGCGATCGGACCTGCGACCGTCGCGAACTGGCGAGATTGCTACTCGTGATTTGTGTTTGGTGATTGCGCGGAAACAAGAAATGTCGAGGAGACACGCTGATGGGCCACTCTCGAACCTGGCTGACGCGCGCGCTGGCAATGCCGGTGGCTGTCGCGGTCACTTTGTTGCTTCCGCTCGGCAGTGTCGCCTCCGCCCAGGATTTCGAGGACGACGCAGATACTTCGGTGGCCGCCGCAGCCACAACTCCGATCTCCTTCACCGAACTCGGACGAGGAACAGACATCGTGTTCTCCTCCGATGACGCACCCGTCTTGGTGACCGTGCCGGTGCCGGACGGACTCACCGCAACAGCCGTGACCGGAATCCTGACCGCCCCGACCGACTTCAGTAGGGGTTGGCTCGAAGTGACTGCGGACGGCAGATTGGTGAGCCGCGTCGACTTCGACGCCGGGCAGGCCGGAACCGGCCTACCGATTTCGGTTCCGTTGCAAGGTCTCGAAGTGGTCGACCGGAGCGTGACCGTGTCGATGATCGCTCACCTCGTTCCCGTCGACGACCGCTGCTACGACCGAACGAGATACCAGCCCCTTGCGCTCCGGGATGCCTTTGTCGCCTACGACGGTGCCGAGCAGCAGCCCACGACTGTTGCAACCTTCTTTCCGCCGATTTTGAGGAAGGCAACCATCTACGTCACGGATGGTTCGTCACGGTCACAGCAGAGTGCGGCTCTGCAGCTGAGTGCAGCGATTGTCAACAAGTACGGAAGTCAGCCTGACGCCGTGGTGGTGGAACAACTGCCGAACGGCCAGAGTCTGCCGTCCGCTGAGCCGGGACTGTTCGAGAGAGCTGTAGTACTCGGCAACAGTGGGGACGCCGGCATCGATCTCGCGGCTGCTCCGAATGGTGCACCAGTGCTGCGAATTTCAGGGGACGACAAGACCCTCGTTCCTCAGGTCAGTCTGTTGGCGGCGAACTTCGACGGCTACTGGGCGGCGAGCAGGGCGCTCGCGTCACCGGACAACACAGTTGCCCAGATTTCCCAGGACGCCATCACCGTCGGTGAGCTGAAGCTCGGAACGTTGACGGCTTCCGGTCTCAATCACATCGAGGTCGACGTCCCGTTCAGCCAGTCGCAACTGGGGCGTCCGATGAAGGACGTGTCGATCCGAATGATCGGTTCCTATGTACCGCTGCCGAATTCACGCAACGGAGAACTGTCGATTTCGCTGGGGGACTCACGGCTTGCTTCGCAGACGGTGAACGAGACAGGGCGCTTCGACATCGGCGTCGATGTTCCGAACGAACTCCTGCGTCGCGACCTGACCTTCGAAGTCTCGATGGATGTGACCGGCGACTTCCAATGCGGCACCAGTAGCCCGTCTTCGCTCACTGTCGATCCGGCAAGCACCATCACGTCCACTACCGGATTCCCGCCGACGCCTGGAGGATTCCAGGCATTACCGCAGTCGATGCTGCCCACACTCGATGTCGGTTTGAGTCACGGTGATTTCGCAGATCTCGTTCGCGCGCAGCGCCTCGTTGTCGCGATGCAGCGGTTGAGCTATCTGCCGCTGCAACCGCGTGTGCTCCCCTTCGGCGACGCGGCGACCAGTTCGCTGCCGGCGTTGTTGATCGCGGCGGACGGGAAGCTTCCCACTCCGGTGGCTCTACCCATGGACACAGCAGATCAAGGGCTCCTGCGCTTGCAGGGTCTTGAATTCGGTGGACAATACGGTGCCTTGCAGGTGGTTTCGGGTTCGCACAACGAAGTGGTGGCGCTGACCTCTGAGGGTGATGCGGCCGATGCCGACGGTCTGCTCAACTGGTTGGAAAGTGGGAAGGACCGGTTCGCAGAACTGACCGGCGATCTCCTGGTCGCGCCTCGGGGAAGTGAGCCCTTCGATGTCGGAGTCAACGTCGCCCCGTTGGGCACCGCGGCCTCGGCCGAAGAGGAGACCGGACTGAGCGCGGTCACGATCGGCTGGATCGGATTCGGGACCGTGGTTCTGATCGCTGTTGCCGTCGGTGGTGTGCTCGTAGCTCGGCGTCGCGGACAGTGACCGTCACCGATCGCCCGGCCCTGTCCGTCGCGGTCCACGATCTACCGGGCCGCAAGCCATGGCGGATGTTCGTCGCGCTCTTCGCGATCTACACCGCGTTGGGCGTGTGGATGAACGCGGGTATCGGGTTCATCTTCACCGATTCGCTCAGCCGCGTCGCCGCGGTGTCGGCGATGCTGCTCAGCCGTGATCCGCACTTCGCGGCGATCGGGTTCGTGTTCACCCCGTTGACGGCGGCAGTCCAGATTCCGATGGGCCTGATGGGTCATTGGTGGCCGGATCTGCTGCGGTGGAACATCACTGCGGTCGTGATGTCCGCGGCCTTCATGGCTGGTGCTGTGATTCAGGTACGTGGGATCAGCCGCGACCGTGGGTGTGCGCGATGGGTCACCGTCGTCCTGACCGTGCTGTTCGCTGTCAACCCGATGATCATCATGTACGCGGCGAGCGGAATGAGCGAAGCTCCGTTCCTCTTCTTCGTTCTGTGGGCGACACGTCGGTTGATTCGGTGGATGCGAAGCGACGACGTACACGACCTCATCGGTGCCGGCCTCGCTTTCGCTCTGGCGTACCTCACCAGATACGACGCATTGGCCCCGCTGTTCGTCGCGGTGGTGCTGGTGACCGTGGTGAGTTGGCTTCGTTTCCGCCCGACTGCTGACGAGCGCGGCGAGGGCGCGGGGCCTGGCTTGCGGCTCTGGGCAGCAGCCCTCGACGGTGCCGTAGTGCTGATGCCGGGATTCCTTGCCTTCGCCTTGTGGTCGTTTGCCAGTTGGCTCATCACAGGTCAAGCGTTCCAACAGTTCTCGTCGGTCTACGGGAACAGTTCCATCCTGGAGCAGGCTGGTGCCGGAACCGACTCACCGATCGCCCGTCTTGCGTTCTCGATTACCGAAATGGCCGTACTCGGCCCGGCGCTCCCGGTGCTCGCGGTCCTTGCAATCATCTACGCACTTCGGCGGCGCGACACCGAAGTGGTCGTGCCTCTTGTGTTGTTCGGCGCCATCCTCGGTGCCCAAACCTTGCTCTACGTGATGGGATCGACGTTTCCCCTTCTGCGCTTCTACATTTCGATCATTCCGCTGTGTTTCGTGTTGGTCGTCCTGATCGCACCTCGCGGTGCGCCGGTCGTCACGCGTCGACCGGGGGCTGCTGCGTCACGCTCGGTATCGACGTACCCCGAGCAGTCGGGGCCCTCTCTGCCCCTTGTGATCTCTCTGTGCTTGCTGGTCGGGTCGACGCTGGTCACGTTTGTCGCGATGGGTAATGCGCGGATCGCAGTGCTCGAGCATTCCATTGCCAGTGCGATCATTCCGGGCCGGCAGAACCTGGAGGAGCAGACGAATCTGCGCACGTTTGCGGCCGAGCGTCGCATCGCCAGATACCTGGACGACTTGGCTCTGCCGGAGGGGTCGGTTCTGCTCGACACCGTGCAGAGCTATGCCGTCGTGGCGTCGTCGAACAACCCTCGGCAATTCGTCGTGCCTTCCGATGCGGACTTCGTGCGCGTACTGAACAACCCCGCCGAACATCACGTCGAATACATCCTGTCGGTGCCGAACACCGGTCGCGGTGTGTCGGACGCGGTCAATCGGCGCTATCCGACGATGTACGACACCGGGGCCGGCGGTGTGGGAGCGCTGGTACTCGAGGTTCCCAACGACGGCGGCATGGACCCTTCGGCCTGGCGTTTGTATCGCGTCACCGGTGAACGGCAAACGGGTCGATGAGGCAATTCGTGTGGGAGGATTGTCCGTATGACGTGGATGGTTGTAGATGTCTTCTGAAGAAGTGCGTCCGCGTGTGCCTGGCACAGTGCGTCGCCGTATCGCTGCCGCTGTAGTCAGCTTTGCAACCGTCGCGGTGGTGACAGGAATGTTCACGACGCCGGTGGTTGCCGATTCGCCCAAGACGGTTCGGGTGGGAGCGTCGTCGAGCGGACTGACGCTCGACGGACAGCCATGGTGGCCTACCGGGCTGAATGCTTATCAACTGGCCACTGATTGGTCGGTGAACTTCGGCTGTGGCGCCATGGTCGATCTCGATGCCTACTTCGGTTCTCTGCCACCGAACTCCGTCACGCGTTTCAACGCGTTCCAGGCGCTCGCGGTGAACAAGGTGTCCGGGGAGATGGATTTCGGCCCGATGGACGCGGTGTTCGACGCTGCGGCGCGACACAATCAGTTCACGATTCCGGTGCTCTCACCCCAGGACAGCGGGTGTGATGACGGGCTGTTCAAATCCAGGGACTGGTACACCGACGAGTGGAAGGTCGCGAACCTGATCCCAGGTCGAGCCACCATGAGCTTCCAGGACTGGATGCACACCGCCGTCGACCGTTGGAAGAACGAGCCTTCCGTCGCGGCGTGGGAATTGGTGGGGGAGCCGGAACCGAGCCTGTGTACCGATGCCGCCTGCAATTGGTGGACAAGAACGTGCCCGTCTGATTCCGCGCAGGTGTTGCGGGAGTTCTTCGACACGGCAGGCGCCGAACTTCGGGCGATCGATCCGAACACCCTGATCACGGCCGGATACGTCGGGGGCGGTCAGTGCGGCACTGCGGGTGACGACTACCAGTACGTGAGCGAGTCCGACTTCGTCGACGTTCTGCAGTATCACGACTACGGAGCAGACGGGGTTCCGCTTCCGGGCGACCAGTGGAACGGACTGGCGCGTCGCATCGAACAGGCCGCGAACGTCGGGAAGCCGTTGTTGGTCGCCGAGACAGGCGAATTGGCAGGCAGTTGTGAATCACTGGCGACCAGAGCCACGAATATCGAGACGAAGCTGACGGGGCAGAAGGTGGCCGGTACGGCCGGAGCTCTCCTGTGGGCATTCGTGCCGGATCCACGGCCGAACGAATGCACAATGGATATCGGGCCTGACGATCCACTCTTCGACGTGATTGCTTCACTGGCAAGTTAGGACACTGCTAGTAGTCCACTGGGAGTTCCATCCAGTGGGAGTATGGTCACGATTTGATAACAACCTGAATCTGGTGTTGTGGCGTGATGACCGTATTTCGTTCGTATTCAATGGTATTCAGTGGCATTCACCTGTGGATAACCGAACTTGAAGACGGGTGAAGTCGCACGGGACCATCGATGCGACGCTTCCAGGACCTTCGTCCGGGTCGGCTGGGGACGGTCCGGTTGAGGTGCTGAGTTCGGAAGTTGTGTCGTACCTGTCTCTTTGGCCAGTTGCTACGTCCCGCCGTGGTCAACGTCGAAATACGATCACAACCGTTCGCCGCGGTAACGGGTAGTGCGCGGAGTGCGGCGTGCCCCTCGTGGAAGTGACATCGAGGGGTGGTGTGTAGCTCTCGCGCGCAACGAATTCCGAGTTCGAGTCAACTTGCGGCGGCATCGGCCGCCCGGTAGACCTTGTGCGCAGGCTGTACATGCGATGTGAGCTTTCGGTCGTCGAAATGAGGGGACGACCGCTGCATGCGCGTAACGGTAAGTGTGTGGAGCATCGTGTGAGCGGAGAGGTGAACGATGACTGGGTGCGCTGAACGGCCTTTCAAGACTGCTGTGGTGCCGGCTGCCGGGATGGGGACTCGTTTCCTCCCGGCCACCAAGACGGTTCCGAAAGAGTTGCTCCCCGTGGTCGATACACCCGGGATCGAGCTGGTCGCAAGCGAAGCGGCGCAAGCAGGCGCGGAACGTCTGGTAATTGTCACTGCGCCGGGCAAGGCATCGGTCGTCGGGCATTTCGTCGAGGACCTGGTGCTCGAGGGCAAGCTCGCCGCCAGCGGGAAGCACCATCTACTCGAGCGTGTGCGTCGGGCCCCGGGCCTGATCTCGGTGGAGCCGGTTGTGCAAGAGTCTCCGCTGGGATTGGGACACGCTGTCGGTCTGGTCGAATCGGTGCTGGATGCGGACGAGGACTCGTTCGCGGTGCTGCTTCCCGACGATCTGGTCCACCCCTGCGGCATTCTCGACGCGATGGCGAAGGTACGTGTCGAGCGTGGTGGTTCTGTGCTGTGCGCGTTCGACGTCGCGCCCGATCGTGTTGGGGCCTACGGAGTATTCGACGTCCAAACACCTGTGGAGGGCAGCGATCCCGATGTACTTGCCGTCGTCGGCATGGTCGAGAAGCCGGCTCCTGAGGATGCTCCGTCCACTCTCGCCGCGGCCGGACGATACCTTCTCGATCGCGCCGTGTTCGACGCGCTCAGACGAATCTCACCCGGGCAGGGTGGCGAACTACAACTGACGGATGCGATAGCGCTGTTGATCGCGGAGGGGCATCCGGTTCACGTCGTCGTCCATCACGGAACCCGCCACGATCTTGGTAACCCGGGAGGCTTTCTGCGAGCATCTCTCGACCATGCGCTCAGTCGCACCGAGTACGGACCGGAGTTGCGAGTCTGGCTCAAGGAACGATTGGATCAGCCGGATCCGCAGTTGACGTACTGAATAATGCCGTCCATGACAGCTGAGGTCGAAATATGTTTTGGTGCACGAGAATCTGCACCATGTTCGGCTAGCGCGTATGTGAATGTCGGTAGCCCGGATTCATTCACTTTGTCGGTCGATACCGCGTCGGGTGAGTTCGTCCACCAGGGACTGAGTCGAAATCGTCGCGACGATCGACGGTGGAGTCATCCCCGGCTCCGCTTCCTCAGAGGTCAGATAACCGGCGGCTACGAGGACCTCCATGATCGGAGCGTCGAAGACCTGACATGCCGTCCGCATCGTGTCCTGCGTGGGAGGGCGTTTAGCCGACAGCCATCGACTCAGCTCGGAAGGTCGAATCTTCAGCGCACGCGCAGCTTCCTGGATGTCGCCGAACGAGCGAAGTTCCAGTTGATTCTCGACCCATGCGGAGAAACCACTCATAGCGGTCATATTGCCTGAGCCGAGACGTATATGCCACTTCCTTTCGGCCACGAGTCGAGGACAATTGGATATCTGCCATGTCGTGGCAAAGTTTTGCGTCGACGATTCGCTTATTTGCAGTTACGCGACGTTGCCGACAGAGGATGACTTCTGCGCTGAGCGGGGATTATTCAGCCCGGCGTCGGCGAAGGGTGAAATCGAGGGTGAAATGCAAAAAATTCGATTGTCGGAAGCAGGAACTCAATGACAACGCCGAGTCAAGTCAGACCTCAAGGTCTTCGGAATGATGCCGCTTCGACGGCAGGGCGAACAGGCAGAATTCCTTTGTCGCCGACTACCGCTGTGTGGATGGCGATCGCGATCGCAGTTCCGATATACCGCTTGTTGCCCGGCGCCGTCACGCAGTTGTGGGCGATGGCAGTGCTTGCGGTCATCGTGGCGTCAGTAGCGCTGGGACGAGTTGCTCGGCCGCAGTTTGTCGGCGTCTGGTTGACCGCCGGCTACGCCGCTCTCGTCGCAACGGTAACAGCGACGCGTGGCAATGATATCGGCGGAAATCTTTATGTTGGAATCCAACTTTTCATAGTTCTCGGGCTCGGAATATTTGTGATGGTCGCCAATGTCCGGCGTGATCCGGGTTTTGTCAGGCGTGTATGCATTGCGTTCATAGCAAGCCAATCGGTTTCTGCTCTGGCCGCCGCTATCCAATTGGCCGGTTCATCCGTCTTCGGTTTCGGTGTTGTGAACGGTCGTGCTCCAGGTCTGGCAGGTCACCCGAACGTTCTGGGCATCATGTCCTCACTTGCGCTGATTCTGTGCCTGGGGGCTGCAGTGCGAAAGGTAGGAAATCGGGTCGTTCTGGTGCTGATATCGATTGTGAACGCGGTGGGACTGCTGGCAACCGGTAGTTTGAGTTCGTTGTCGGCATGCGCGATCGGATTGATCGTCGTGGCGATTTCTTCGCGAGTGAAGATCACCACCATCGTCAAGAGTTTTGTCGGCGCCTCTGTTCTCTTCTGGGTCGCAATCACCTACACCGAGTTCGGAAAGCACCTGGAGACGCCGGCCGATCGATACCTTCAGGTCACAGGGCAGACCAAAGCCGTCAGCACACTCGAGATCCGTAACGACACTTACGGATTCGCTTGGGATGCTATTCGCGCGCATCCGCTGTCCGGGGTGGGTCTGAACGCTGCCAATGCGGCCTCGTTCGACAACGTCACAGTCGTCCACAATGTGTTTCTACGGTCTTGGTACCAAGGCGGGGTGGTGCTTGCCCTGGCTGTGGGACTCATCATCTGCGCGACGGCATTGGTTGCGTTCAGATCGATGAAGTCCGGCAAGAACGCCGCCGCGGCCGGCGTGCTGGTCGCGATGATGACATTCGCACTGACCTCGGCATTTTTCGAGCAGGCGTACTACTGGCTACCGGTCGTACTCGCGTTTGCATGTCTTTCGGCCGGCAGTGATCGGACCGCAAGCTTCAAAGCTCACCCGCGCAACAAGAGTTGATCGGGAATTGAGCTTACGTGTTCAAGCCATGGAAGGTCTTCTCCCAGTAAGACGGGTTGCGTATCAACTGATATGTGCCTTTGATGGCTGCGATGCTCATCAAGACCCAGTAAAGCGGAGCGGTCAGGCAAGCTATCAGCAGCATAGGATTTCGCGTCTCTCGGCATGCCACCAGGTTCATGTAAAGGACTGCGGCGTTACCGAATACGAGTGACACGAGGGCGGGAAAATAGACGTAGTTGGGAAACACGTCGTGGATGACCTCGGGCTGGCCGAGAATCCAACCCAGACTGATCAGCCAGAACGCCATGTTCAGTGTCGCCACAATGGGTGTCCCCGCCATCAAGATGGTGAAGCGTAGAAATCCGACTGTGCCGAGTCCGCGCCACAGTTTCACAGGTTGACGCATGTGAACCAACCAAGTCTGCAGGTAACCCTTGTACCAGCGTGAGCGTTGTCGGATCCAGTTGATCGTGTCGCTGTTGGCCTCCTCCAGCGTCGTCGAGTTCAGAACAGCGGTCCGGTAGCCGCTCTCCGCGATGCGAACTCCGAGATCTGCGTCCTCCGTGACGTTGAAGGGGTCCCAGGCGCCGATCTCGTCGAGCACACTTCGTCGAAGGTGATTGGACGTGCCTCCCAAGGGAATCGGTGACTGACTGCGCATCAGTCCTGGGAGGATGAAATTGAACCAGAGGGCGTAGTCGGCCGTGAACCACGCGGTCAACAAATTCTGAGTCCCGTTGTGAAATGCGAGTTTCGCCTGAACGCACGCGGTATTCGATGGAAGCTTCGCGAAGGTTGCCACCACACGGCGTAACTGGAGCGGATCCGGTGAGTCCTCGGCGTCGTAGATGGTGATTATCTCGCCCGTAGAGAAGTGCAATCCGTAGTTGCAGGCTTTGGGTTTGGTGCGCGGATCTGCAGCAGGGACCTTCAAGATACTCACCACGGCATCGACTCCGGCGGCAGTCGCCGCGTCGATGGTGACGGTGTCATCCTCTTCGAGGAGCAACAGCACCTGCAATTTGTTCGAGGGGTAGTCGATCGCACGCATAGCGGAAATCAGGTCTCCGACTACTTCCGGCTCGTTGTACGCCGGCACAAGGATTGTGTAGTGCGGTAGTTCTTCATCGGAAAGCGAGCTTGCCTCCTGATCGCTGATCGTCACGATCGAGGAGGCATCCAGACCTCGTGTGAACAGCACTAGGCGATCCACCATCGCCCATACGTACCCGAGCGTGCATGCCAATGTGAGAACGATGAGCGTGGGAGTAAGGAAGAAGACCAGACACACAACGGTGATCACGAGAATCAGGAACAGGATGTTGCGCTGCCACGGATAGAACGCAACTGATGCCGACGAAATCGGTTTACGTTCACGCAGTCCGTTCACAGCATCGTGAAGTGCAACTCGTTTGAATTCTTCCGAGCTTTCGTCCTCAACCGAGAGATCGGGATCTACCACTTCTGTGCCTCCACGACAAGCCTTCCGAGGGACTGGAGCATACCTAGATCCTTGTACTGAGATTCGCTGTCGACAGTAGATATCCTGCCTCTGAGTAGAACTGCCAAGGTGTTGCTTCCATTCGAAGCCATCGATGGTTTCGGTTCGGGGAACAAGGCATTCGGTTCATGATTGTCCACTGTCAAGAGTGTGACGCGTTGTGCGGCACCGTCGCCGCGTGTCCACACGAAATTGAGGTTGCTCCAGGTGAGTAGGAGGGAGTCGTCGACAACTGTGTACATTTCCGCGACAACTCCACGAGTCAACTCAACTCGTACGGTGGGGCTGACACGTGCGTTCTGGAGATCATAGGTTGTATTGCTCGGATAGACAGACAGAGTAGACGGGCGACGCACTTGAACAACGTCCATTTGGACGGTGCGTGGTCGCATCTGGGTGTCCCAGGCAGGGTTGGGTGTGTCAGCACGAATTGTCTGGCGAGTGAGTGCCGAGGTGGAACCGAAGTATTTTCTCGGCCAATCGTATTCGTCGGTTGAGATCTCACGCCAACCGGCGGGGACGATGAGGCGTGGATCAGCAGTCGCCGGCGGACCTACTGAGACCGGAACGCTCTGAGTGGTGGGCACTGGCGTAAAAAACATCACGATTGCCGCGGCGAACACCACCAGGATCGTCCAGTTGCTGGTTGACGTCGAGGGATTCCGGAGCGGACGGTCGAACGGCTTCCATGACCTTCCACGTCGCTCGTACAGGTAGAAGAACCCGCCTACCAGTAACGCACTACCTATTGCTGGTAGCAGCTGGACGCTGAACAAGGGTGCAGTCGGGTACTGCCGCGAGAGGTAGTAGACCAAGGCAGCACCCAGGACGGACGAAGCGACGAACCCGGCGAATCCCCGTCTCCAGGTCCTACTGACGGCGATCGTCGTTGCGGCCGAGGCGACCAGCACCATGATGATGCTGTAGTCGAATCGCGTGCCGCCGAGTTCGGTCGCCAGCGTGCGGTAGATGAGCGGCGCCAGGACGATCGGAACAACCCAGATTGCCCAGTAGCGGTTCACCGGACGCAGCCCGAACATGAGAACCGCTGCGCTCCAGACAAATACCCATGCCGCGATTACATCGATATGCATCAATTCATAGTTCTCGGCAAAACGTGGCATGAGGAGTGCCTGTAAACCCAGAGAAACAAGTAAGCCGATACCACCGACAATCTTGTCCGTCTCACGGTCGTGGATCGGAAGGTCCGGGCCGCGTCGCAAATCTGTTCCGACGGCGGCTATCAGGCAGAGCAAAGGGAGGACAAAAACGTATCCGATGGCGGTACCGCTCGCGGTGCTCCTCCACAAATTGGTCCAGGTGGGCCAGAAAGCAAAGATTGTCGCGGCTGCAATCATCAGCCAACGTACTGTGAGGCGGGGGATAATTCCCGACTGCGTGCGTAGGTCGCGAATCTTCAAGATATGTAGTCCTATTCGAACTGGTCGTCCACTCCGGCTGTGTCGGCTGCAGCGAGGTTGTGTCAGCGAACCCGACTTTGGTCGACCTTACGTGATCGATCACAAGGTGCGAATCCGAGCACCGGCCGCTGCGGAACGGCCGAAGCGGGGCAGAAATCCCACATATTGAGACGAAGGAAAATTTTCTTTTCGGAGCTTGCTTGTTGCGAACTGGACGAGTGACCTGATCTTGTTTCGATGTTGAAGCCTGTATCAGCAAGGGCTGTAGGGCTATTCGCCTTCGAATTGCACATCGAATCGGCAATAGGGACCAAGATCCCTGCCGGGGACGTAGGTCCCCAACGGCGCAGGCACCTTATGTCGGCGAAAGTCATTGCGTTGGTTACCAATGGAAATGATCCTCTATTCAGGCCGTATCGGTAATGCGTTGCCCTGTGGCAACCGCCTACTGACGAGTAAGGTCCTTCGCTTTGCCGCACTTTCGTCGAAGTAACGCGATAGTTGCCTCTGAATCGATCTTTCGTTCTGTTGTTCCAGGCGCTCCGCCTCCGAACGGTGAGAGGCAAAGCGCTTGCGTTGCGGCCACATTGGAATAGGTAGGGGTGCGGGCGACTACAGGCCTGAACTGGGGCGACTTTGCGTTTGATCCTGCGCGCGGACAGTGCTGAAATGTAATCCACTCGGAGCGTGAGAGCGTTCCGATTCTCGAACAATTGCACTCTTCGGATCGAAGCGAGCAATTTGCTGTTCCAGTGGATTGCTCAAATCTGGTGAATCACGCTCAACACCTGTCAACGACACACGGATTCAACGACACACGGATTCCACGAATGAGGAAGGGACTGATCACGTGACGGCGCTCGACGTGTCCACACTGGGCAAGACCAAGCACACGCTTCCCCGCGCAGTGCCCGACCTCCGCCGCGGATCGACTTCTCGGAGGGAATGGGAAACGGCGTACCGCAGAAGGCTGTTCCTGGGCGATTCGGTGATCATCGTGGCGACGGTTTTCCTGGCTCAATGGCTGCGATTCGGTGGAGACAGCCGCGCAGTGAGCCCCGGAATCCTCGGGCAACTCAGCTACACCGGTGTGTCAATTGCATTGGCGGCGATGTGGTTATCGTCGTTGGGGATCTTTCGCACTCGCTCGATTCGTGTGATCGGCAGCGGACCCGAAGAGTACAGGCGAATCTTCGTCGCGACAGTTCGCCTCTTCGGACTCATTGCGATTGTCAGCTTGCTGTTGCAGTTGGACATCGCGCGGCTCTATCTGGCCTTCGCATTTCCTGTCGGTCTGACCGCGCTGATGGCGAGCCGCTGGATCTGGCGAAAGGTGATTGCGAGGAAGCGCTCGCGCGGCGATTTCCAGACGTCCGTCTTAGTCGTGGGAAGCCCGGTTGCAGTCAAGAAAATGGCCCAAACCTTCGAACGAGCTCCCGGTGACGGGTACCGGGTCGTGGGCGTCTGCCAACCCAGTCAACTAGGTCGTCGCGACAGAGTCATCGTGGTCGACGGCAACGAAATACCGGTCCTCGGGGACGAGCACGATGTGACCGACGCACTCGACTTGGTCGGAGCCGATGCGGTGGCGGTTACGGCGACGGAACACCTCGGCTACGACGGTATGCGGAAACTGGCCTGGGATCTGGAGTGTAAGGACGTCGATCTTGTTGTGGCACCGGGAATCCTGGATGTTTCCGGTCCGCGACTGTCGATGCGGCCGGTGGCGGGCCTTCCACTGATTCACGTCGAACGTCCGCGATACCACGGTGCTCAACGGTTCGCCAAGACAGCCTTCGACGTCGTTTTCGCATCTGTAATTCTCATTTTGATCAGTCCCGTTTTGATCGTGACGGCGTTGGCAGTCAAGTTCACCAGTCGGGGTCCTGTGCTCTATCGGTCGGAGCGAATGGGATTGGACGGGGTTCCCTTTCCGATGCTGAAGTTCCGATCGATGGTTCAGAACGCAGATACGCAGGTCGACAGCCTGCTGTCGGATAACGAGGGCGCCGGTGTCCTGTTCAAGATGCGTGACGATCCTCGGGTTACCAAGGTGGGGCGCGTCATTCGAAAGTTTTCGATTGACGAGTTGCCTCAGTTCGTCAATGTGCTCCGGCGCGAGATGAGCGTAGTTGGTCCGAGACCGCCGTTGAGGCGTGAGGTAGAGGCATACGACGGGGCCGTGAAAAGGCGACTGCTGGTCAAACCGGGTATCACCGGTTTGTGGCAGGTGAGCGGGCGCTCGGATCTTTCGTGGGAAGAAACCGTTCGGCTGGATCTGTCCTATGTCGACAACTGGTCGATGGTCGGGGACGTGATGATCGTCGTGAAGACGCTCAAAGCCGTAATGGCTAGTGACGGCGCATACTGATCCGTTCAGTCAGTCAGTCAGTCAGTCTTTCGTATTCGTATTCGTATCGCGAATCCGATTCGCCATTCCCGGCGAACCCTGCCTGGGATCCGAAGTAAGGGAACTGCGCAATGCACACTGGCCAATCGGTGGTGCTCGATGAGAACTTTGGGGGAGCAGGCTCGATGTCATCAAAAAAATACTCGATGTATTTGGCGGTGATTCCAACGTATCGGAATCCGTGCATCGAGGTGTTGCGTGAGATGGAGGAAGGAAATCTCGATATTCTGGCTTCGGACTACGGGTTGGATTCCACGGTACGAACTGGCATCGACACGGATTTCTACGACCGCGTTCGACGGATCGGAATCTTCGGTGACAAGGTTCTTCTTCAGGTGGGTTCTTGGAAAAATCCGCTTTCAGCGTCCGTGACTATCCTGGATTTGAACCCCCGTAGTCTCACATCGTGGAGTATTTTGGTCCTTCGACGAATAGCGCGTCGCCGTACTCTTCTTTGGGGCCATTTGCATCCCAGGCAAGGTTCTTCGTCGAAGACGGCTTTCCTTCGGAGAACGATGCGCCGCTTGTCTCAGGGGACCATTCTTTACGGGTACGCCAGTGTGGTCCCAGCCAAGCTCGAGGTTCCAGGCCAACCAGTTTGGGTTGCACCCAATTCTTTGTACAAACGCGCTGACATCAACGCTGGTAACACCGGTGAATCGCGTAAATCAATTGTCTATGTCGGCCGATTGGTTGCCGAGAAGAACGTCGATCAATTGGTTCCGGCTTTCCACCAATCAGGCCTCGTCGACGAGGGTGCCGTGTTGGAAATCGTGGGTTTCGGCAATGCGGTGGAAACGATAGAACGGCAAATTCTCGATTTAGGTCTGGAAGAGTCCGTTGTGGTACACGGACGCATTGAAAGTCCGATCGAACTTGCTGAAATCTACGCACGCTCAATCATGTCGATCTCTCCCGGATACGTCGGGTTGAGTGTCACTCAGAGTTTGGGATTCGGAGTCCCGATGCTGTACCCCGAGGACGCCCCGCACGCCCCCGAGATCGAACTTGCTGCTGTCGGTCCTATGCAGAGTTACTCACCGACGACCGAGGAGTCGCTGGCTGCGGCGCTGCGAGACTACTTCTTGCATCTTGTCTCCAATCCCGTTCCAGCGGAGAAAGTTTCAGCGAAGGTAGGGGATCTCTATTCCGCCGAAACCATGGCATCGGGGATCTCTGCTGCGTTGCGAGGTCAGGTCGTCGAATTCGACAATGAGGGATGGCCCAAGGAGATGGTCGTACGATGAGCAACCGATCACGCCTACCGTCAGGTGTCAGGCGAGCCCTTCGCGGAATAATGAATGGACTCGCAATATCGAACGGGAATGTTTCAGTAGGGCGCGACTTCAACGCCGGCCGTGGAGCCATCATCAGTGCGCCTCACCGGCTGAATATCGGCGATAATGTCAGCGTCGGACCCCGAACCGTTATTCAGGTAGACGGCTCCATCGGATCCCACGTCATGATCGGAATGAACGTCTACATCGTGGGGCGCGAAGACCACGCGATCGACGAGGTGGGTATTCCGATGCTCGCGTCGACGTGGGTGGGGGACCGTCAGCCTGGTGCACGCGATTCTGTCGAAATTGGAACAGACGTATGGATAGGCGCCTGTTCGGTGATATTGAGCGGTGTGAAGATCGGTGACGGTGCGGTTATCGGAGCCGGTTCGGTCGTGACGAACGACGTCGAGAGTTTCTCGGTGAATGTCGGAGTTCCGGCACGGAAAGTCGCCGAACGATTCGAGAGTGACACGCAGAGAAGTGCACACCTGCAAGCTGTGCACGGACTGCCGTCCTGAGTTAGCTGAAAAGGGAAATGAGCACGATGGATAATCAGGGAAATAAAATCCTGATCGTGGGAATCAACTATTCTCCTGAGCCAACCGGTATCGCTCCGTACACGGAGGGTTTGGCAAATGCGATAGCGGATGCCGGTGCTGACGTCAGGGTAGTGACAGGGTATCCGCACTATCCATTCTGGCGAAAGATGGATGGCTTCTCAGGTCTGTCTTCCGTAGAGCAGTCAGAAAATCTGACGGTTCAAAGACTTCGTCATTACATCCCCCGGAATCCCAGCTTCCTGCGAAGAATTCTGATGGAGGCAAGTTTCGCTTTGAGGGCGACCTGGGCGACTCTTTTCCATCGAGCAGACCTCATACTGTGTTTAAGTCCTACACTTTTGTCCTCGGCGGCATTTGTCATCAGGACCAGGCTCCTTCGATCGCGCACACCCGTGGTGCTGTGGGTGCAGGACTTCTACGGACTGGGCGCGTCCGAGACCGGTCAGCTGAGCGGAGGCCTGTCGTCTCTCGTCGATCGAGCCGAATCCTGGATCTTGCGAAAGTCCGATCACGTCGTCGTGATCCACCCGCGGTTCGCGAAGCATGCGCAGGACAACCTCGGAGTCGACTCGAGCAGCGTCACAGTCATCAGGAACTGGACCCACCTGGATCTCTCCCAGTCTGCCTGCACCCGAGAAGATTCGCGAAAGCGATTGGGCTGGGGGCCGGAACAGAAGATAGTTCTGCATGCCGGCAATATGGGTGCAAAGCAAGGGCTCGAGAACGTGGTGAACGCCGCGCATTTACTTGGGCCGCGCCAGTCCGACATCAAATTCGTACTGATGGGGGATGGGAATCAGCGGGCCCATCTCGAAGAGCTGTCCGAGGGATGCACCGGGATCGAATTCATGGATCCTGTTGGCGGCGAGGACTTCACCGATGTGCTGCGAGCAGCGGACGCATTACTTCTCAACGAGTTGGCCGATCTTCGCAGTATGGCCGTTCCGAGCAAACTTACATCGTATTTCGCTTCAGGGGTACCTGTCGTCGCGGCTACATCTTCGGACAGTGCCTCCGGCGAGGAGATCGCCCTGTCCGGGGCGGGAGTACGTGTTGACGCCGGAAATCCGGAAGCATTGGTACGTGAAATAGAGATGCTGGTTTCCGACCCCGTCCGTGCCGCTCAACTCGCGCGAAACGGGGGGGAGTACGTGCACGAAACCTTGTCTCCCGGCTCTGCTACCACCGCGTTCGGTGACCTCTTCGACGGACTCATCAATCGAGACAGTTTGCCGACTCGACCGACGCAAGCCCGAGCGCGATGACACACCCGCAGCTCTCCCTCGGCGAATTCACCGGGGCAGGATACGACAAGGGACGTCCGGCATCAGTGCAGGTCGCCTGGCTCGCGGTGGCACCACTGTTCCGGGCCTGGTTCGTGCCGGCACGCATACGAGTTGCCATTCTCAGACTGTTCGGCGCTGAGATCGGTGATGGAGTCCTGATTCGGCACGGCGTGAAGATCCATTGGCCGTGGAAACTGTCGATCGGTGATAACACTTGGGTGGGTGAGGGAGCATGGATCCTCAATCTCGAACCGGTGAGTATCGGGTCGAACAGTTGTGTCTCGCAGGACGTCTTTCTGTGCGCGGGCAGTCACAGCAGACAGTCACGGACTTTCGAGTTCGACAACGGACCGATCGTCATCGGCAACGGAGTGTGGATTGCGGCCAGGTCCACAATTCTCCGCGGCACGTCGGTCGGTGACCACTCGGTTATCGGCGCAAATTGCCTTGTTACATCCGATGTTCCGGCGAGTTCGATCGTCCGCGCCCCGGTTTCGTCGATCGGACGACCATGAAGGGCGCACGACCGCGCTGCGCCGGGGTTCCGCACGCGTTCGAGTGCCCGGGTGGTGGAACATGAAGGTGATGACGAACCCCTTGGTGGTTCAGTTCACGGGAATCGCCGGCGGACGTCTTGTCGGTGCGTTGATTCAGGCACTGAGTATGGTCCTACTCGCGCGTATCTCCGGTCCGTCCGGCTTTGGAATCTTCGCTGCGGCTTATGGTGTCGGACTGGTGCTTCAGACCATTCTGAACTTCGGGTTCACCCCATTTCTGGTTCGGATCCGTGCGTTGGGTGACCAGGAACCCCTCATCGCGTCGACCTTGGAGTTCTCGCGCCGCGCCAACCTGGCCGTCGGTGCATTGCTGGCATTTACCGCGGCGGTAGCCGCGGTCTTCGAGCCGAAGCTTTGGTTCGTAGTGCCGTTGACAGCTTGGGTTGTTCTGGACAATTACGTCGAGACGCTGCTCTCGCTACCACTCGCTGACGGGAATACCTGGCAGAACGCGGTGTCGTTGCTCCTCCGGCGAGCACTTGCTCTCGTTTTTGTTGCGGCCGCTTGGCTCGCAGGAGTCGACGCAGTGTTCTGGTATTCCGTGGGCCTCGCGTTCTCTTCGATGATCGCTGTCTTCGTGGCCATTCGGCTCGGACCGGCGATCACTCGTGTCAGATCGAGACGCTCGTACAAGTCGATCATCGGCAAGTCCTCGCACTTCTGGTTGAATTCCGTTGCTACTCAGACGCGCAACTTCGACGTACTGCTGGTTGGACTTGTCACGTCACCGGCCGTCTCCGGAATCTACGGCGTGACGAGTCGTATCACCACTCCGTTGCGGCTGATTCCCACATCGTTTGCGGCAGTTCTCATGCCTGCGGCGGCGCGCTCGACGACCGGGCGAATCACCCAGGGCATTCTGCGACCCGCGATGTACGTATGCATCGCAAGCGCGGTGATCTTCGGTGTGATCGCAGCTGTCATCCCTGTACTCGTTCCACCGATTTTGGGCGATGCGTACGTAGACGCGGTACCGGTAATGCAGGTCGTCTGCTTCAGTTTGATCTTCGCAGCGATCTCGTCCCAATTGAATGCGATCCTGCAAGGTACGGGCAGAGTTGAAATCGTCTCCTACATAACGGTTGTGAGCACCTTGATCTGCCTCGTCGGAATCGTGCTGGCTGCCCCCCGTTACGGGGCGCTCGGAGCGGGGTGGTCGCTCTCGCTCAGCTATGTACTTCAAACCGCATTGCTGACCTGTGTCGTTGTCGTTGCAATGAGGAGGGATCCCCATGCGTAGGTTCTTCATGAGTATCGCAGCAGCTCAGGGCAATCTGGGTGACATCGAGATACGCCGAACAGCAGTCGACTACATGCGTGAACTGGGGTTCAGACCCGTTGTATTTTCGGGCAGTATGAGCGCGGAGTACGTCGATGCCTTCGATTGGGAACCAACCGACGAGGTGATGGATTCGGGTATCAACTTCTGGCGAGCGATTTTGTCCGATACAGTGCGCCGAAAGCGGGCAGTGATCGTGATGGCACCTGGGCCGGCGGTTCTGGGGGCATCAGCAGCAAGCGTCGTCAAGCACTCGTTGTTGGTGACAGTCTTTGCGGTGCTTCGCATGTTCGGTACACGAGTCCTCGTTTTGGGACGGTCGATCGAGGTACGAAGCCCAATGGCGGCAGTACCCGAGAAGATCCTCGTCGGCGTAGCCGACGTCTACGCGGCACGTGACAAAAGGACGTGTGAGTACCTGCGAGGTAAGAGTCGGTTCTATCCCGATCTCGCGTTCGGGGCCGGTGTATCCGACGGAGCGAAGTCTGCTGGCCGAGAATCTGCGCGCCGAGAAATAGCCTTGCTTTCACTTCGGCATGACCGACCGGTGAACTACGCGTCCCTTCGGTCGATCCAAAGTCAGTTCTCGGCAAATGGTTTGGATTTGATGGCCTGTTGCCAGGTTGTCGAGGACGACAGCCACAACCGCGAAGTTGCTGCGACGCTGGGTATTCCCTACGTGGGATGGGACGATGACACGACCCATCGGCAACAGGAGTCGGCTGTCCGCGCCCTGTACGAGCGCGCCGCCGTAACCGTCAGTGACCGCCTCCATGTTTTGATCCTGAGCGCTCGAGGCGGATCGATACCGGTGATGTCGGGTAGTAGTTCGGTACCGAAGCTGAGGGATTCGCTGGAACCGGTACTCGCACCGCAGGCCTCCTGGATGGACGATGCGACGGGTGGCAGCTTGAATCTAGGGCACGACGAATCTACCCGAATCTCTCGCGGAATGGACTCCGCTGCCGCGGAACTGGAGGATCTGAGATCGCGGATCAAGGAGGCAGTAATGCCGTGAGGGTTTCTCAGTTCTGGTTGTGGGTTCGCTGCTCCCACACAACACAATTCGGCCGATGACTACTCGCAGACAAGTATCTGCTTCGAGGACGGAGTTTCAAGTGAAACGTGCACTGATTACCGGAATTACAGGCCAAGACGGTTCATACCTGGCCGAGCTGTTGTTGAGCAAGGGATACGAGGTCCACGGACTTATTCGTAGATCGTCCACGTTCAATACGGCTCGAATCGATCACATGTATGTGGATCCCCACACGCCGGATGCAAAACTGTTCCTTCATTACGGAGATCTCAGCGACGGGGCGCGTTTGGTCACTCTTCTCGCACAGATACGCCCGGACGAGGTCTACAACCTCGCAGCGCAGTCACATGTACGGGTAAGTTTCGACGAGCCCGAACATACCGGAGACACGACGGGAATCGGGTCGATCAGGTTGCTCGAAGCAGTCCGGATGGCTGGTCTCGAATGCAGGTTCTACCAGGCGTCCAGTTCCGAGATGTTCGGTGCGACACCGCCTCCGCAGGACGAGCAGACTCCCTTCTATCCGCGATCGCCGTACGGTGCGGCGAAGGTGTACTCGTACTGGATCACCAAGAACTACCGCGAGGCGTACGGGATCTTTGCCGTGAACGGAATTCTGTTCAACCACGAATCTCCGCGGCGAGGCGAAACATTCGTAACTCGCAAGATCACGCGAGCGGTGGCGCGGATCAAGGCCGGCCTGGAAAACGATTTGTACATGGGTAATCTCGATGCAATCCGCGACTGGGGTTACGCGCCGGAGTACGTGGAGGGAATGTGGAGGATGCTTCAGGCCGACGAGCCGGACGATTACGTGCTCGCGACAGGCGGTAACTACTCGGTCAAGGATTTCCTGACGGTGGCCTTCGAGCACGCCGGTTTGAACTGGGAAGATCATGTGCGCTTCGACGAGCGCTATCTGCGGCCGACGGAAGTAGATGCGTTGATCGGAGATGCAGGTAAGGCGGAGCAGAAGCTCGGCTGGAAGGCGACTGTACATACTCCCGAGCTGGCTCGAATCATGGTCGATGCGGACATCGAGGCTCTGAAGTGTGAGGGCAAGCCCTGGATCGACCGCCCGAACCTGGTGGATTGGGAGCACGCTCGATGACGGGGGAGTACGCGCAGAAGTCCCTCGATCGGAACGATGCGGTGTACGTCGCGGGCCATCGTGGACTCGTGGGTTCAGCGATCTGGCGTCGTTTGGAGGCCGACGGTTTCAATCGCCTTGTCGGTCGCACGTCCGCCGAACTCGATCTTCGCGACCGCGGTGCCGTGTTCGAGTTCTTCGCCGCCGAGAGGCCGAAGAACGTGGTCCTCGCGGCAGCCAAGGTGGGCGGGATACTGGCGAACAGCACACTGCCGGTGGACTTCATCTCCGACAACCTTCGCATCCAGGTGAACGTGATGGACGCGGCGGCCGAGTTCGACGTAGATCGCCTGCTGTTCCTCGGATCATCCTGCATCTACCCGAAGTTCGCTCCTCAACCGATTCGCGAAGAATATTTGCTGACCGGTCATTTGGAACCGACGAACGATGCATATGCCATCGCCAAGATCGCGGGAATCCTGCAGGTACAGGCTGTTCGAAAGCAGTTCGGGCGTCCGTGGATCTCCGCGATGCCGACCAATCTCTACGGCCCGGGTGACAACTTCTCTGCCAAGGGCTCTCATGTGCTGCCAGCCCTCATCAGACGCTTCGACGACGCGCGCCGTGATGGAGCTGCTTCAGTCGTGAACTGGGGCAGCGGGACGCCGAGGCGCGAGTTTCTCCACGTCGACGACATGGCGGATGCCTGCCTTCATTTGCTCGACCACTATGACGGAGCAGAACACGTCAATGTTGGTACAGGCGAGGACCAGAGCATCGCGGAGATCTCTGCGATCGTGGCGGACGAGATCGGGTTCGACGGCGAGATCGAATGGGATCATTCGAAACCTGACGGGACGCCGCGGAAGTTGCTTGACATCGGGAAGCTTCGAGATTTGGGGTGGCAGCCCAAGATTGATCTTCGTGCGGGGATCGCATCGACCGTGGAGTGGTATCGACAGAACGTCGATTCGATCAGGACATGAAGTACTACAGCATTATTCGACGTAAACTCGACTTCGACAGGCAGACATCGTTATGACTTCTCGTATTGCGGTATTCGGCACAGGCTACCTCGGGGCGACACACGCAGCTTGCATGGCCGAGTTGGGTCACGAGGTTCTCGGGGTGGATGTTGATCCGAACAAGCTCGCTATGCTCGAAGCTGGGGAGGTTCCTTTCTACGAACCGGGACTCGAGGAAGTACTGCGCCGCAACATAGCCGCGGGACGTCTTCGATTCACGGCTTCCTACGAGGAGGCCGCAGAGTTCGCCGACATCCACTTCCTCGGCGTCGGTACGCCGCAGAAGAAGGGGGAGTTCGCGGCCGACATGCGTTTTGTCGATTCGGTGATCGAGACACTCGCACCCCTCTTGACCAGGCCGACCGTAATCTTCGGGAAATCAACTGTGCCAGTCGGTACAGCAGAGCGATTGGGTGCGCGGGCACGGGAACTGGCGCCTGCCGGACAAGACGTGGAGGTGGCGTGGAACCCGGAATTTCTCCGGGAAGGCTACGCGGTGAAAGACACGCTTCACCCGGACCGGCTCGTGCTCGGGGTCGACCGCAATCGACCCGGACGTGCGGAATCGATTGCGCGTGAAGTGTACGAGCAACTCTTGAACGAAGGTATTCCCTTTGTTGTGACCGACCTTGCGACTTCGGAGTTGGTCAAAGCATCAGCCAATGCATTTCTGGCAACGAAGATCTCGTTCATCAATGCGATCTCGGAGGTGTGCGAGGCTTCAGGTGCGGATGTGACCGTTCTTGCCGATGCCATCGGCCATGACGAGAGAATTGGTAGGCGATTCCTCAACGCCGGAATCGGTTTCGGTGGGGGCTGCTTACCGAAGGACATCCGTGCTTTCATGGCACGTGCTGGTGAGCTGGGAGCAGATCAAGCACTCACATTCCTACGCGAAGTCGACAATATCAACATGCGTCGTCGTACTCGGATGGTCGAACTGGCTCGAGAAGCGTGTGGTTCTCTACTCGGAGCCAATGTGGCGGTTCTCGGGGCAGCCTTCAAGCCTGACTCCGACGACGTGCGCGACTCACCTGCGCTGAACGTTGCCGGGCAGATTCAGCTGCAAGGCGCTGCCGTCAATGTCTATGACCCGAAGGCGATGGGAAACTCGAAGGCGTTGTTCCCCACCCTCACTTACACTTCGAGCGCACTTGAAGCGTGTGCAGGCGCTGATGTCGTCTTGGTTCTGACCGAGTGGGCCGAGTTTCGAAAGTTGTTGCCGTCGGACCTCGAACCTGTCGTCCGCAAGAAGGTCATCATCGACGGACGTAACTGTCTGGAACCGACCACCTGGCGCGACGCAGGGTGGACCTACCGAGGTCTCGGAAGGCCGTAAACCGGTGAAACCTTCACGGAGGGTGGGTGTTGTAGGCATCGAGGGGAAGTGGCCGTGTGCCCGGGACCAAAGTCCGTCAGCGAGCGAGCTGTGGCCGGGGGAGATGCTGGGATAGCCGCTCGTGCATCACAGGGTGAGGGGCATGTTGCCTTGTTCGGTTGGTATGCATCAACTTCCGGCGGCAAGTTGCGTAGTTGGTCGTCGACGGACGTTGGTCCTACGGCCCGCGGTGGTATGTGACCCTTTCATGGTCGGCACAGTCGACTGACGATGTCTAGGAAGTTTCGAGGCTCCGTTGCGGTGGTGAAAAGACCAATGACGCAGTAGAGTTCAGCCTGGCTGCACGTTGTGTCTGCTCTGCGCGATGTGTGAGTGGGCCCGATGTCAGTGTCGCGGGTTTGTCAGTGTCGCGTGTTCGCCACTTCCCGATCATGCATCGGCCAGGAAGTGAGATGTGTGAGATGCCGTGAAGGCCTCTCCCCCCTGGCTGTTTCGGCAAATACCTCGCGCTGTGACGCAGGGACACGCGATAGAAGATTGGCTGCCTCGTTCAGCCTGCATTGAGTGCAGCGGCTCGACAGCGGCTGTCGATTACTACTCGAAGACGTGATACGTGTTCGAGCCGAAGGAGATTCGACGATGGATGTACGGGACTACCTGAAGATTTTGCAGGCACGGTGGAAGATAGTCGCTGTCGTCACTGTGGTCGTGATCTTGGGCGCATTGGGCGCCTCGTTGATTGCCACGCCGATCTACCAGGCTTCCACGCGCCTGTTCGTGTCGACTTCTACCGGAACAACCGTGAACGAGGCTTACCAAGGTAACCAGCTCTCACAGCAGTTGGTCACTTCCTACGCCAAGCTCCTTACCGGCGAGACACTGGCACAGAGAACGATCGATTCAGTCGGGCCCGATCGACTCGGCGGGCTTTCCGCTGCGGAGATTTCGTCCAAGGTGACCGCCACATCGGCGCCGGATACAGTACTGCTCGATTTGAGCGTGCAAGATGCGTCGCCTGAACTGGCACGTGAAATCGCAAATGCGCTCTCGGACGAGTTTGTCGTGATGGTCAAAGATCTGGGTACGCCCGCAAATGGTGGCACAGCACCTGCGCGCGTCGTTGTCGAACAGCGAGCACAAACTCCCGCGGAACCGGTGTCGCCGAAGACTTCGCGGAACGTGGCGCTCGGTGCCGCGATCGGGCTTCTGCTGGGGATCGGGTTGGCTGTGGTGCGTGATCGCCTGGACAACACCGTCAAAGAGCGCAAGGTGGTCGAAGACATCGCCGGCGCGGCGATGGTGGGAACAATTCCGTTCGACAAGGAACGCGAAGTTCATCAAGCGATCAACTTCCACGAGGGCAACTCCGCAAGTGCCGAGGCGTACCGCGAGCTGCGAACCAATCTGCAGTTCCTGGCCGTGGATCGCCCACCGAGTGTCATCGTCGTTACGAGTTCTCTTCCCTCCGAGGGAAAGACCACGACTGCGGTGAACATCGCACTCGTGTTGGCCGAGGCAGGCAAGAAGGTGTGTCTCGTCGAAGGTGACCTCCGTAAGCCTCGCGTTTCGAAGTATCTGGGACTTATCGGAAGCGTTGGTCTGAGCTCGGTCCTGGCCGGGCAAGCAGATCTCGACGACGTACTTCAAGTCACGAGCAATGCTGACCTGACGGTTCTTGCCTCAGGTCCGATTCCCCCGAACCCGAGCGAACTTCTGGGCACTGACACTGCCCATGCGGTCTTTACCGATCTCCGCAGAAGGTTCGACTACGTCATCATCGACGCCTCGCCGTTGCTTCCGGTTACGGATGCTGCAGTTCTTTCAGCGCTGGCGGACGGTGCGCTAGTGATTGCTCGTCACGGCACGACGAAGAGGGAACAGCTGAGCAGGGCGGTCGGCAATCTCCACAGTGTGGGCGCGACGATTCTCGGTACTGTCATCACGATGACCCCGCTGAACGGTCGTGGTGTCTACGAGTACAAGTACTACTACGATTCCGATCCGGTTGTCGCTGACGTGGCCGTGGAAGGGTCCGTGGACAGCAATCCAGTCGGCGAACGAAAGGTCACGTCGACAGTCATCTGACCTGGTCGTACGGTAAATCCCGACGCCTCACAGGGCCCTCGAGCAAAGCTCGAGGGCCCTTCTCTGTGTGGTGAATCGGACGCAATTCTCTAGTCGGGTCCTCTGAGTCTGCGACGCGCAGTGCGGAATACGGGTTCATCGGCCGTCGCAGTAATCGGGTAGGCACGGGCATGCGGGATGTGACGCTGCGGTCTGAGCTGTCCCTGCTTGACCAGTGCCTCTATGACTGTCGATCTGGTTGCGCCCGACGGGGCCTTGGGCGTCTTGGTTGGAATCGCGTAGCGAGTGTGGCGGACCGCAGGCGGACCAGCCCGATTCGGCCTCGAGAGTTTCGCAACGCCTAGATGTCGATCTGGCATCCCTCGATGGATTTGGACAGCGGGTGCGGGGGTTGTCGGCCAGCTGCGACTCAGCATGAACGAGTTCTTGGCCGATGTCGGTGGTCATATCGGCCACGGGTCCGTCGGTCGGAGGGCCGGAAAGGGATAGCGTCGACTGCTCTGGGTGAGGCGCTCGCGTATGTCGGCGACCCGGTGGGGCTCAGTCGCGTCCTGGTTACCTGCGACGAAAGGAACCCGGTTTCGCGTAAGGCAATCGAAGCGTGCGGGGGTTTACTCGAGAGCGTGCGCCCAGCTGATCAGTTGTCCCGCAATGTCGGTTGTTCGAGAGACACGCTCCGCTACTGGGTGCGAACGAGCGTGTCGAGCGTCCGTTGACCCTACACGGCCACACACGTTTGCCATGGCCATAGCCATCGGTAGCAGTCGCCCCGCTTTGCAGCCGAGCGGCTGCGCAACTCGCGTGTCCCTAATTGGGCTGTGCTGCAACTATTTCAGGACATCACCGGCGATCGCTGGCGGTCCACACTCCTCCTTTTGCATGTCTGAATTCTCGGTGTCGCCCGATCGTAGGTTCGCGCAATGCCGGCCAGGAGTAGGTAAGACGCCCAGAGGCGAAGTGTCGAACAATCGTCCAGGGCTGAGTCGACGCTGAGCGCATCAAAGTATGGATTGCAGAGTGTTTACCAACCGCGTGCTGGTTTCCGTCCAAACGCGGAGCCCAAATGGGCTAGGCGATGAAAACTATAGGTACGCAATGGTAATGGTGAGCAATGTTCACTCCTTCTTGTCGGAGGGTGAATAACTGACGTCAATGCTGGCGTCGGGAAGAACTTCGGAAAGCGCTATTGCCACGCTGTCCGGAATGTGGCAAACTCCTCACTGGTACTGACCAGCTAGCCGAAGAGTTGCCAAGATGTGAGTCCTGGCAATATCGAGGCCGGCGACGTCAGCGGGCGAGGAGAAATCGCCGATCGTCCTGTGTTTGGGTTGTTAGTGGACTCTGCTTCAATCATGGGGTGTGAGCTGCGGCAATGCCGCAATAGTCGACAGTTGGGCCGAGGCCTGACAATAGTCGCCGGGTTAACTGCAAGGCGCACGTAATGCGACCATACGCACTGAACGCAGCAATGCGGAGCAGTTGCTTCGCTGTCGAAGTTTCGGGAATCGGCAAGGCGGTCCGATGGACCTCGGCCGGTGAACATCTTCAGGCCGAATTCTGTGCATGGGGAAAGGTTTCTGAACACATGACGGTTCTCGAGATGGCCGCGCCCACGAAAGAGCGGCCACAACAACACCGACGAGTAACGCCGGAGAGGGCCGGTGGAGTTTCCGCACGCAGGAAATGGCAATCTGCGTATCTTCGTCGTCTGGCGATCACCGACACGATCATCGTTGCGGCAGTTGTGTTTCTGGCTCAATGGTGGCGATTCGGTAGCGACGCGGATGTCGTCGACGGTGAAGCATTCGGCCATTTCAGCTACACCGCACTGTCTTTCGCCCTGATTATCGGCTGGTTTGCCGTACTGAGGGTATTTCGGACCAGATCTCCTCGTGTGATCGGAAGCGGCCCTGAAGAGTACCGATTGATCGCTGTCGGAACGCTCCGCCTGTTCGGACTGATTGCGATCGCCAGCCTTCTCCTTCACCTGGAGATCGCGCGCCTGTACCTTGCCGTGGCGTTTCCGATGGGATTGACCGCCTTGATCGCGAGTCGTTGGATCTGGCGACGGGTGATTGCTCGTGAGCGAGCCCGAGGTGAATTTCGAACTGCCGTACTTGTGGTCGGTGTGCGAGGGGCGGTTGTCGATCTTGCACGCAACCTCGAGCGCGACGATGCCCATGGATACCGAGTTGTCGGAGTCTGCGTACCCGGCTACGGAGGAGACGTGGGCGAAGTTGTCACAGTGAACGGTCGGGACATTCCGGTGCTCGGAGACGAGCACAGTGTCACCGACGCACTCGAACAGGTCGGTGCCGACACGGTGGCGGTGACGGCGTCGGAGCGACTCGGACCGGAAGGGCTGCGCAAGCTGGCCTGGGATCTCGAGCGCGATCATGTGGACCTTGTTGTCGCACCGGGGATTCTGGATGTGTCCGGGCCGAGGCTCTCGATGCGCCCGGTCGCAGGATTTCCGCTGATTCATGTCGAGCGTCCGCGCTATCACGGCGCACAGAAGTTCTCGAAGACGACCTTCGACGTTGCTTTCGCCGCGCTCGTGCTGGCCGTGATCAGTCCGGTGCTTCTGGCGGCTGCGATCGCCGTCAAGCTCACGAGCAAGGGTCCGGTTCTGTACAAGTCGGAGCGGATGGGGTTGGACGGTCAGCCGTTCCCCATGCTCAAGTTCCGCTCGATGGTCCAGAATGCGGATTCACAGGTCACGGCACTGATGAAGGAGAACGAAGGCGCCGGAGTGCTTTTCAAGATGCGAGACGATCCGCGTGTGACGACGGTAGGTCGATTCATGCGCCGATACTCGATCGACGAGTTGCCCCAGTTCGTCAATGTTCTCCGGCGAGAGATGAGTGTTGTAGGACCGCGGCCACCGCTTCGGCGCGAGGTCGAGATGTACGACGACGCGGTCAGTCGTCGGCTACTGGTCAAGCCCGGTGTCACCGGCCTGTGGCAGGTCAGTGGACGTTCTGATCTTTCGTGGGAAGACACTGTCCGCCTGGACCTTTCCTACGTCGACAACTGGTCGATGATGGGTGACGTCATGATCGTCGCGAAGACGCTCAAGGCGGTGGTGGGAAGTGATGGCGCCTACTGACAAGAAGGCGGTACCGGCGCCTTGCGAAAATGAGGCACCGAACAATCCGCTGATCTTGCGAACGGCATTGGTGATCGCGGTCATCGGCGCGAGCGGAGCCTTTCAGGCGTACACGCAGAGGACAGCGCTCGGATCGTTGCTCGTACACGGTTCGGCCGTTCTTTCGGCGACACTTGCGTTGGTCTACTTCCTCGACCGGCGATACTCACGCAATACGACGTGGCCTGTCTTCACGCTTATGATCTCGGCCGGCGTCCCGGCAACCAGCTGGTACTGGTCGACACTGCCCCGGAACTCCGCCGTCGCCGGCATCGTCGTCGTGTGCCTGGCGATCACGGGAATCATCGTCGCCCGTGAGTTGACCTTCGCGGTGCGAGTGCGGACTGTTGCCCTCACCTTGCTGGTACTTCTCGTGCTGTCGCTGATGGTCGTGTTCCTCGATCCTTCGACTGGCATCGACGTGGACACCCGCGCCGTTGCTTATCGCGGAATCTTCACGCACAAAAACACTTTGGGACGAATGGCTGCCATCGAAGTTGTACTTGTCGGTGTCACGCTCATGCTTCCCGACATCAAGCGTATTCCGTGGGTGGCGGCGCTTGCTGTCGCCGGCATCGTGTTGTTCGAGGCCCGGAGCCAGACCGGTCTCGTCGCTGCGGGGATTGCGCTGGCGACAATGCTTGCTCTGAGGTGCTTTCGACGGACACCGAACGCTCACCTCGCCTCGACTGTGATCATCGGCCTGTACCTCGGGGTGTCCGGCGCGATGAAGGTGCTCGGACCCGATGTCGCGGCGCTACTCTCGCGAGATGTCACGCTGACCGGCCGGTTACATCTCTGGACGGTATCCGACTACTACGCCGAACAGCGGCCTCTGCTCGGATGGGGCTTCGGCTCGGTGTGGGCGCCGGACAGTGCAGTGGGGCAGATGATTCGGTCAAAGCTGTCCTTTCCGGCGACCAGCGCACACAACGGAATGCTCGACATTCGGCTGCAGATCGGTTGGATCGGATTCCTGCTGCTGTTGGCCGGCTATTACCTGCTTCTGAGCACGGTGCTCGGGCGAGCCCGCAGCAGAACGGAGTACATCGCCGTCGTCGCGATCATGGTTCTCGTCTTCTCGATGGACTTGACGGAGTCGACGCTCTTCTTCGGCGCCATGTGGCTGATCGCATGGGTCTTCCTGGCGCCGTACGGACCCTCGACCCACCGCTCCCACAGTGCGGGCAACGCCGAGTTGTCGATCCGTGGCGTTCGTGCCGACAAGAACGACGCGTACAGGTTCGCTCCGGAGCGAAGAGGAGGTCACTGAGATGTACAAGTCGTTCGATGTAGCGCGTTCGAAGCCTGAAGTGAACCCGACGTCCGTCGGTGGATTCACGCCGCCGAAAGCCTTGATGTTCCATGCGATCTATCGGAATCCGGGTGGTGAGGAGCAGAGCTTCGCCAACGAATCCAAGCTCCTGAAATCGATCGGATACGAGACGGTTCAGTGCACCACCGAGAATTCCAAGATCTCCCGGGGACCGTGGGCGGCAGTCACCGCAGTGTTCAGTCCTCGCGTACTCGTCGATGCGTTGCGCATCATCCGTTCGGAGCGCCCCGACGTCATCTACGTGAACAATCTCTGGCCGGCGTTCTCGGCTTCGTTGCTCGTGGCCGCAAGAGCCGCCGCAATTCCTACGTTGCAGGCGGTTCGGAACTATCGCCTCGCCACACCGTCAGCCAAGTTGCGCGCAGATGGCACGTGCACCGAATGCGGTTCCACCAAATACTTCACGAGTTGTGTCCGCAACGGATGCTACGGAAACAGCCGACTGCAGAGCCTTGTCTGCTACCTGAGCGCTACGGCGGTCAAGCTGAGCGTCTTTGGGTGGAAGCAGCACAGGTTCGTCGCAACGAGCGCGATGACAGCACGTCTGGTCGAAGGACGACTGATCAGTTCTGGCCGCGTCGTGGTTCGTCCGAACTTCGGATTCGAAGAAAATGAACCCGAGTTTCGGAGCACTGATTCGGTTGTGTGCGTCAGCCGACTGACACCGGAGAAGGGCGTCCTGGATTTGGTGCGCAACTGGCCGCAGGGCGCTGGAAGTACCTCGCTCACAGTTCTCGGTGACGGACCGCAGTACGGCGAGATCTCCAGCATAAGCGCAGCTCTCGACAACGTCACGCTGGCCGGATTCACTTCGCACGAAGATGTGATCGAGATACTTCGCGACAGTGCGGCGTCCGTGGTGCCGTCTCAATGGGCAGAACCGTTCGGACGCGTTGCGATCGAATCGATGTCGGTTGGCACCCCGGTCATCTACGCAACCAACGGTGCACTCGCGGACATCGTCGGACCGGGCGGAACGCCTCTCCATACCTTGGAAGAGTCGTCGATACGCGAGGCCCTCGATCGAATCTTCGGAGCGGACGATCGATCGGCGATACGCAGATCCGCTTATCGTCACTACTCGAATCGCTTCACATCGCGCAAAGCGGCGACGTCGATGCGTGAGCTCATCGACGAGGTGAGATCGTGAAAGATCGCACTCGGCATGTGACATTCATGGCCGATCAAGGGCTTTCGAGCGTCCTCACTTTTGTCGTTCTCACCTCGGTGGCACGACTCGGTGGTCCGATCGAAGTCGGCCAGATTGCCGTGATTCAATCGGCGGGTCTGTTGGCACTGGCACTGGGGAGAGCGATCGGCGTCGACGTCTGGCTGTCGCGAGGGGCGGGGTCCGACGAGCGTGGACCGGCGTTGGCGCCCACGATCGTGCTGGCGGCGGTATCGGTGACATCGGTGTGGGCACTGTTCCTGATCGCCGGCTCGGACTCGATGAATCTCACGGTATACGCCTTGGCTGCAGCTGGTTTCGTGGTTTTAGACGTGATACGCACGATGCTGATGCACGACGGAGCGAGTTGGATCTCTGCGTCGATACAGATCGTGACACTCTCGTTCGTCCTTATTGCAGCTTTCCTGGTCGAGAATCTGACACTTGCACTCGTGACCTATACGGTCGGTGTCTTCGTCGCGCTCGCTCTCGGTCACGCATCCATGCGTCTGGTACCGCCGGTACCGTCGATCAGGTACTCGCGCACTCACCGATATAGATCCGTGCCGTTTGCGATCGAGATATTGATGGGATCAGCTGCGCAGCAGGCGATGTTCTTGATACTCACTGTGGTGGCGTCGATCTCGATGATCGGTGAGATCAGAACTGCCCAGACACTGCTCGGTCCGCTGTCCTTGATGTTCGCGGGCATCTCGCCAATTCTGATGCGTAAGTTCGGCAGTGGTGTCGAAGCGATGAGCCCGAGCGAGTGCATGGCACTCGGCCGCCGAGTGGGCTTGCAGATCTTCTGGGTTTCGATCATCTGCGTTTCGCTGATCTGTCTCACGCTCGAGATTCGATTCTCGGGAGTGCGATTGATGGATCATCTGGTCGGGCCGCACTTTCCGAACTTGATACCGGTCATTCTGCTGTGCGGGTTAGCGGTGGCGTTCAACGGGATTCTGCTGGGAGTCGGCACGTCGATCCGCGTCGTGGACAAGACGGGAAACCTCAACAGATTTCGCGCCTTGCTGTTACCTCTGCAGTTTCTGATCGTTCTCGGGGCGGGACTGACCGACAGCGCCGTACCCGTCGCAGGAGCATTGGCCGCGTCGGCGTGCGTCAGCGCGAGCGTCGCACTTCTGGTTTCGATGAACCGTGACGCCCGACCGAAAGTTGACCTCTCATGAAGAATCCCAGCGGCGTCGTAGTGGCGATTCTGACCTTCCGTCGTGAATCGGAACTGGCTGTCTGCATCGACAGCGTCCGGGCATCGATCCAGGATTCCGGTGCCTCCGCCCAGGTCGTAGTAGGCGACAACGATCCGGAATCCACCACGCCGACGTATGTTGCCGACGGGATCGAACGACTGCATCTCGGATTCGGCGGGGTATCTCCGGCGCGACGTGCGCTCGTCGATCTCGCCCGTGCACGAGATCGTCGTTACATCGTCTTCGTCGACGACGACGAGTACGTCGATGTCGACTGGCTGTCGAATCTCCTCACCTGCGCAGCAGATTTCGACGCAGGTGCTGTGGCCGGTCCTGTGATTCCGGTGGGTCTGCCTGCCTCGGAACTTCCATTGCACACTCGCGTTCGCCATTCGACCGGCACCCCGGTTGCGTCTGCAGGCGCTGGAAATCTGTTGTTGGACCTGAAGGCTTTGAACGGCTTGAACTTCAGTGACGACTGGGATCTACCTGGCGGCGAGGACACCGAGTTCACGCTCAGGATGAGCGCCGGCGGTGTCCGGTTGTTGTGGTGCGACGAGGCGCTTGCGTACGAACCCGTAGGCGAGGATCGGCGTCGGGATTCCTGGCTCTTCGCCCGGTATGTCAACAACGGACGAATCCTCGCGGTCTGTCAGGGACAGCTCGAGCTGCCACTGTTGGCGGCTCAGAGTGCCAAACGCGCTCTGCTCGTACTCGCGTCGGCGACGTTGATCCCCGTTGCCTTGATCAGTCCACGGATCAAGCGCGTGGTTCTCGACAACGGTGCACGCAACATCGGTTGGTTCTCAGAGCGATTCAGCCGCAGCGATTCTCGGACGCCGCGCGCAAAGAGGCTGGTGGTAGCGCGATGACACGGTTGTTGATGACGGCATACGCCTGCGATCCGAATCAGGGGAGTGAATCCGGTGCGGGTTGGGCGCTTCTCTCGGCGGCTTCCGAACTGTGTGAGTCGATCACGGTGGTGACTCGCTCCGGTGAGGCTCCCGCATTGGAATCAGAGTGTGAACAGCTCGGTTGCGAGGTTCGTGTCGTGCGAATAGCGACTTTGCCCGCGGAAGAAGCCGGATCGTACGGTCGATACCTCCGATGGCTCTGGCACACTTCACTGTTCGTTCGGCGTGAAGCGGCAAACTTCGACGTCCTGCATCATGCAACGTTCGCCTCCGACTGGTTGCCCCCACCGGTGCTGTTCGGTGGAGCCGGCGGAGTACGACTGGTATGGGGGCCTGCCGGGGGCAACACCTACCCGCCGATGCCGCTCGCCAGGCGCATCGGTATGCGGTACCTGGCAACCACGGCAGTTCGGACCTGCTCCACGAAAGCCGTTCGGTCACTGACACACATCTTCATGTCCGGACGAGTCGACACTTTCATCGCGATGAACTCCGACAGCGGACGAGGCGCACCGCGGGCACGCAATGTCGTCGTCCAACCCAATTGTGTTCTGGACTACGACGGAATCGAGAAGCAAGCGGTACCCAGACCGAAACGAAGACTCTTGTTCGTAGGAAGACTGTTGCAATACAAAGGAATCGACCTGATTCTGGATGCGCTCGAGCAGCTGGGCACCGATTGGTCCATGACCTTTGTCGGGGAGGGACCCGCCCGCGGGCGGATCGAGAAGTCGCTTCCGTATCGGCGCGGTCAGGTCACGCTTCGCGGATGGCGCGACAGATCGGAAGTGGTAAGCGAGATGGGGGCCTCCTCCGCTCTGCTCTTCCCGAGCATGCACGATTCGGGCGGCTGGGTGGCGGCCGAAGCGGCTGCGGTGGGCCTGCCGGTGGTCTGTTTGGATCTCGGCGGTGTGCCGACACTGGCAGGTAGGAACGCCGTGACGATCCAGGTTGCTCCGGCGTCGACTCTCTCCTCTCGTATCGCTCGATCGATTGTCGAGACCGAGCTTTCTCTCTTTGAACCGCAACGTGATTGGACTCGGTCCCGGTTGACATCGGTCTTGTCGCGCAGCTACGGCCAGTGCAATGAACGTCGACATACGAACTCGGAAAAGTGTTGAGACAGATGAGCAGTCCGTTCGAGGTCATCGAGGTGGGTGGCATTCCGTTTGCCGCGACCAATCTCGAGAGAGCTACCGATTGGGTAGTCAACGACAGACGAGAGGGAGCAGGAACCGGAGTCTCCGTGAGGTTGTCGAATTCCTACTGCGTGTCGGCGGCGCACAGTGATCGCGACTACTCCGCGGTTTTGAAGGGTCCGGGTGTGAACTTCGCAGACGGAACCCCGGTCAGCTGGGTGATGCGCCTGATCGGCGGCACCGCCGATCACGTCGGTGTTCGACCAGTCCGGGGTCCGTCGTTCTTCGAGGCCACCCTGGACAAGGGACGCCGCTACAGCCTTCGTCACCATTTTGTCGGCACGACAGAAGAGACGTTGAATCTCTTGACGGATCGAGTCGAGGAGTTATACCCGGGAATCAAGGTGGCCGGCACATATGCCCCGCCGTTTGCCGCGTTCAGCAAGGAGTTCGTCGACGACATCATCACGAAGGTCGATCCGACGTCACCGGACATCGTGTGGGTCGGTCTGGGTGCGCCGAAGCAGGACTTTGTCACGAAGGCGATAGCGGATCGAACCGACTACGTGGCCGTCGGTGTCGGCGCGGCCTTCGACTTCTTGGCCGGAACTGTTTCGGAGGCGCCATCTTTCGTCCAGAACTCGGGTTTCGAGTGGTTGTATCGACTTGTATCCGAACCCAAACGTCTGTGGCGGCGCTACCTGTTCGGTAACTCGACATTCGTACGGCTGGCATCACGTGACATACGAAAAGTCTTCGGCCGTTTGGGGGGACGCGCATGAGCGAGATCAAGACTGCCGAGCGATTCGGAGGACTACGGACCACAACCGTGGTTTCGCAACTATCAGGCGGGCTGTCCCGCAACGGAAGGAACGCAGGATGAAACGCGCACTGATTACCGGAATCACGGGGCAGGACGGCTCTTACCTTGCCGAGTTGCTGCTCTCCAAAGGCTACGAGGTTCACGGACTGATCCGTCGATCCTCGACGTTCAACACTTCGAGGATAAACCACATCTACGTTGACCCGCACGATGCGGATGCCCGACTTTTTCTTCACTACGGTGACCTCAGTGACGGAGCGCGCCTGGTGACACTACTCGCGCAGATCAATCCGGACGAGGTGTACAACCTCGCTGCGCAGTCTCACGTCAGGGTCAGCTTCGACGAACCCGAACACACCGGGAACACCACTGGCGTCGGGTCGATCCGACTACTCGAAGCGGTTCGGATGGCCGGACTCGACTGCCGGTTCTACCAGGCGTCGAGTTCCGAGATGTTCGGTGCCACACCGCCACCGCAGAACGAGGAGACACCGTTCTACCCACGTTCGCCCTACGGTGCGGCGAAGGTGTACTCGTACTGGATCACCAAGAACTATCGTGAGGCATACGGGATCTTCGCTGTGAACGGAATTCTGTTCAATCACGAGTCCCCTAGGCGTGGTGAGACATTCGTGACGCGGAAGATCACGCGCGCGGTCGCACGCATCCAGGCAGGTATCGAGGATCATCTGTACATGGGCAATCTCGATGCGATTCGCGACTGGGGATATGCGCCGGAGTACGTGGAGGGAATGTGGCGCATGCTGCAGGTCGACGAGCCTGAGGATTTTGTGCTCGCCACCGGTGGCAACTACTCGGTGCGCGACTTCCTGACCGTCGCGTTCGAACATGCAGGTCTGAACTGGGAAAACCACGTTCGATTCGACGAACGGTATCTTCGGCCGACCGAGGTGGACGCACTGATCGGGGATCCGAGTCATGCCGAGCGCAAACTCGGTTGGAAGGCCGGCGCGCACACACCCGAACTGGCCCGGATCATGGTCGAGGCAGACATCGAAGCGCTCGAACACGAAGGGCGGCCGTGGATCGACACTCCGGCACTTCCCGACTGGTCGGCGACGCGATGAGTGATTCATTCGCAGCGCGACCACTCGATCGAGGCGCACCGTTCTACGTGGCCGGCCACCGAGGTCTGGTCGGCTCTTCGGTGTGGCGACACCTGGAATCTGCGGGCTTCACCAGGTTGCTCGGAAAGACCTCGGCCGAACTCGATCTACGTGACCGGGAAGCTGCTTTCGATTTCTTCGCCCGCGAAAAGCCGACCAACGTGATCCTCGCAGCAGCAAAAGTTGGTGGGATTGCGGCGAACAGCACTTTCCTCGTCGACTTCCTGTCGGAGAATCTGCGCATCCAGGTGAACGTGCTCGACGCTGCCCTCGCACACGGCGTCGAGCGTCTCCTGTTCCTCGGATCATCTTGCATCTACCCGAAATTGGCACCGCAACCGATCAAGGAGGAATACCTGCTCACCGGGCATCTCGAGCCGACCAACGACGCCTATGCAATAGCAAAGATCGCGGGAATACTCCATGTTCAAGCTGCCAGGCGGCAGTATGGTCGCCCCTGGATCTCAGCTATGCCCACCAACCTGTACGGCCCGGGAGACAATTTTTCGCCGCACGGATCGCACGTACTTCCCGCACTCGTTCGGCGTTACGACGAGGCGCAGTCGTCGGCAGTCCAGTCGGTTGTCAACTGGGGGAGTGGCAATCCGCGACGTGAATTCCTGCATGTCGACGACTTGGCGTCGGCGTGTCTGCATCTGCTCGACAACTACGACGGTGCATCGCATGTCAACGTCGGAACCGGCGAGGACCACACAATTCGTGAGATCGCTTCGATAGTCGCCACGGAGGTCGGATACACCGGAGAGACGCGGTGGGACACCTCGAAGCCGGACGGAACGATGCAGAAACTGCTGGACGTGAGCATGATTCGAGAACTCGGATGGCGGCCGACAATCGGATTGCGCGAAGGAATCGCGTCGACGATCTCGTGGTACCGCGACAACATCGGTGCCGTACGTACCTGAATCGCTTTTCCCATCAACACACTTCGCACACTCTCGAGAAAGCAGATCGAGCAACATGAGCACTCGCATAGCAGTATTCGGCACGGGATACCTGGGCGCGACACACGCGGCCTGTATGGCCGAACTCGGTCACGAGGTCCTCGGAGTGGATGTCGACGCGGCAAAGCTGGAGAAACTGGCAGCAGGTGAAGTTCCGTTCTACGAGCCAGGGTTGGGCGAGGTCCTACGAAACAACATCGATCGAGGGCGACTGAAGTTCACGTCGTCGTACGAGGAAGCCGCAGAATTTGCGGACGTGTTCTTCCTCGGGGTCGGTACGCCGCAGAAAAAGGGTGAGTTCGCCGCGGACATGGTCTACGTGGATGCCGTGATCGAGACTTTGGCGCCGCTGCTCACCAAGCCCTCGGTCATCTTCGGCAAGTCCACGGTACCGGTGGGCACCGCGGAACGGCTCGGTAAGCGCGCGCGCGAACTGGCACCGATCGGTGGCGGCGTCGAAGTCGCGTGGAATCCCGAGTTTCTGCGTGAAGGATTTGCCGTCCAGGACACGTTGCACCCGGACCGACTTGTGCTCGGAGTCGATCGAAATGTCCGCGGTCGAGCGGAATCTGTTGCGCGCGAAGTCTATGCAGAGCTCATCGATGCGGAGATTCCGTTTCTCGTCACGGACCTTGCGACGGCGGAGTTGGTGAAAGCGTCAGCGAACGCTTTCCTGGCCACCAAGATCTCGTTCATCAACGCCATCTCCGAAGTGTGCGAGGCTGCGGGCGCCGACGTCACAGTGCTCGCCGACGCGATCGGGCACGACGTTCGGATCGGACGTCGATTCCTCAACGCGGGAATTGGTTTCGGCGGAGGGTGTTTGCCGAAGGACATCCGGGCCTTCATGGCTCGCGCCGGTGAACTCGGTGCCGACCAAGCACTGACGTTCCTGCGCGAAGTCGACAATATCAATATGCGCCGACGTACACGCATGGTCGAACTGGCGCGGGAGGCATGCGGATCGCTTCTCGGTGCGAGAGTCGCAGTTCTGGGTGCCGCGTTCAAACCGGACTCGGACGACGTTCGTGATTCGCCGGCGCTCAACGTCGCGGGTCAGATTCAGCTCCAAGGTGCTGCAGTGAACGTGTACGACCCAAAGGCCATGGACAATTCGCGCGCGCTGTTCCCGACGCTGACCTACTCGGCAAATGCATTGGAGGCCTGCGAAGGTGCCGATGTCGTCCTGGTATTGACCGAGTGGCCCGAATTCTTGAAGTTGCAGCCGTCCGATCTCGATTCGGTGGTTCGCAAGAAAGTGATCGTCGACGGGCGCAATTGCCTTTCCCCCGACGAGTGGCGAGGCGCAGGTTGGAACTACCGCGGACTGGGACGCCCGTGAGCACAGGACGTCTCGTCCGTCGCAGCTGATCTATATCGAAATGAGAAAGCCCGGTTCGCCCTCGCGGTCCGACCGGCAAAGACCGCTCAGACCCGCAGTGGACATGCGTGAGCCGAAGGAGACATCAAGATGGAAATTGTCGACTACCTGAAGATATTGCAAGCCAGATGGCGAATAGTCGCTGCTGTAACCGTGCTCGGAATCCTGGGAGCCCTTTGCGCTTCTCTTCTTTCGACGCCCGTTTACCAGGCCTCGACGAGGCTGTTCGTTTCGACGTCGGCGGGTACCTCGGTCAACGAGGCACTGCAGGGCAGTCAACTTTCACAGCAGCGAGTTCTGTCCTATACAAAACTCCTGACCGGCCGAACACTCGCACAGCGGACGATCGACGAACTGGGACCGAGGGTGGTCGGCGGGATGTCGGCTGACGAGTTGGCCTCCAAGGTCACTGCGACGTCGGCGCCCGACACTGTATTGATCGACCTCGCAGTCAAGGACGCGTCACCGGAACTCGCACGCGAGATCGCAAACACTCTCTCATCCGAATTCGTGGCATTGGCAAAGGAACTGGAGACACCCGAGAACGGCGGAACACCGCCTGCACGTGTGGTCGTCGAACAGCAGGCTCAACAGCCGACTGTTCCGGTGTCACCCAAGACTTCGCGCAACCTCGCGCTCGGCGCGGTGGCGGGACTGGTTGTGGGGATCGCGCTTGCGTTGATTCGTGATCGACTCGACAACACGGTGAAAGATCGTCGAACTGTAGAAGAGATCGCGGGTTCGGCGATGGTGGGCACGATCCCGTTCGACAAGGACGTCGAAGTCAATCACGCGATCGCTTTCAGTGACGGAAGTTCCGTGAGTGCCGAAGCCTTCCGTGAGTTGCGCACCAACCTTCAGTTCCTCGAGGTGGACCATCCACCGCGTGTCATCGTCGTCACGAGTTCGCTTCCCTCCGAAGGTAAGACGACCACGGCCGTGAACATCGCTCTCGTCTTGGCGGAGGCCGGCAAATCAGTGTGCCTGATGGAAGGCGACCTCCGGAAGCCGCGAGTATCGAAGTATTTGGGATTGCTCGGAAGTGTCGGCGTCAGTTCGGTGCTCTCCGGTCAAGCGACGCTGGACGATGTGCTTCAGTCGACCGAGTTCGACGGGCTGACAGTGCTCGCCTCCGGACCGATCCCGCCGAACCCGAGCGAACTACTCGGCACGGACACGGCCAAACATGTTCTCGAGGAACTGCGGGCGCGATACGACTACGTCATCATCGACGCCTCGCCGTTGCTACCCGTCACGGATGCCGCGGTCCTGGCCGCGATGTCGGACGGTGCCCTGGTGATCGCCCGACACGGCTCCACGAAACGCGATCAACTGGCGCGCGCGGTCGGAAACCTACAGAGTGTGGGTGCGCACGTCCTGGGCACTGTCATCACGATGACGCCGTCTCGCGGACGCAATGCGTACGAGTACAGCTACTACTACGAGTCGGACAAGTCGCTACCGCAGTTGACCGCGGTGCCCGCGCTCAACGCTCACCGAAGCGAAGTCGGCTGAGCAGCGGGCCGAGGAGATCGGCGATCTCGAGTCCGATCTCGTGAAACACGTTCTCTTCCTTACCCATCGGATCCATGACGTCCTCGGGTTCGGTGGCACGAAATCGGGGTCTGGCGGCGGCGAGGTCCTCGACAGTTCCTGCATCTGCGAGCGAGCCCAACCGTGCGGCTTCTCGAAGTGTGAACGTGCGCTTGAGCCGCGCCGGAGCCATCGCCAGGACTTTGTCTCGCTGACTTTCGGTCATCGTGAGAATGAGGTCGGCGTCCGAGGCCAGCGCTGCTGTCATGCGTCGGGCTTGAAACTCCGTGGGGTCGCCGCCGAGCCCCGCGAGAACCCTCGCAGCAGTCGGCTCGATCGGGTGTCCGACCATCGCCCGGGTTCCGGCACTCGAGGCGGTGAATCCGGTGACCCCGGCTTCGGCGGCATAAGCACGTGCAAGGCGTTCGCCCGTGGGTGATCGGCAGATGTTTCCCGTACAAACGAAGAGAACGTGCATGGCAGAAGCATAGGTTGCACACGCGACGCACTCGTCGTACGCCCGATGTTGGTTTCGCGCCCACCTGGCGTACGCGTTTCGGAAAGTTCGGACGCATACCAACAACACATGAAGATGACCGTGTTCGGAACGGGATACCTGGGGGCGACCCACGCAGTGTGTATGGCCGAACTTGGCCACGACGTGCTGGGAGTCGACATCGACCAGTCCAAGGTCGACAAGTTGTCTCGTGGGGAGGTCCCGTTCTTCGAGCCGGGTCTGACCGAAATGCTGGAGAAGAATCTGGCGTCGGGTCGGCTGCAGTTCACGACTTCCTACTCCGATGCCGCGGATTTTGCGGACATCCATTTCGTCGGTGTGGGGACGCCTCAGAAGAAGGGGGAGTACGCCGCAGATCTGAGTCATGTTCATTCGGTGATCGACATGTTGGCGCCGTTGTTGCGAAAGCCTTCGCTGATAGTCGGGAAGTCGACGGTGCCGGTAGGCACGGCAGCGGCTCTCGGCGAGCGGCTCCGAGCGACTGCGCCGGCGGGTGGCTCGGTAGAGGTGGCCTGGAATCCGGAGTTCCTGCGTGAAGGACACGCGATCGCGGACACCTTGAGCCCTGACCGGTTGGTTCTGGGGATCGATCGTGACCGGCCGGGAAACGCCGAAGGCCTTCTTCGCGAGGTGTATGCCGAGATACTGGACGCGGGGGTGCCCTTCCTCGTGACCGATCTGGCGACGTCCGAGTTGGTCAAAGGATCTGCGAATGCGTTTCTCGCGACCAAGGTGTCCTTCATCAATGCGATTGCGGAGGTGTGCGAGGCGACCGGGGCCGACGTCACGATGTTGGCCGACGCTCTCGGGTACGACGCTCGGATCGGTAGACGGTTCCTCAATGCGGGCTTGGGGTTCGGCGGTGGTTGCCTGCCGAAGGACATTCGGGCGTTCATGGCACGCGCCGGGGAGTTGGGTGTCGACCAGGCGCTGTACTTCCTCCGCGAGGTCGACAGCATCAACATGCGACGACGGACAAAAGCTGTGGAACTGGTGACGGCAGCCTGCGATGGCAGTTTGCTGGGAGCTAACGTGTCGGTGCTGGGAGCTGCGTTCAAGCCCGAATCCGACGATGTGCGCGATTCGCCTGCGCTCAACGTTGCAGGAATGATGCAGTTGCACGGGGCGGCGGTCACCGTTTTCGATCCGAAGGCAATGGATAATTCTCGCCGACTGTTTCCCACCCTTCACTACGCAACCTCCACGTCAGAAGCTTGCAGGAATGCTGATGTGGTCTTGATCGCCACTGAATGGGACGAGTTCGCCTCACTCGTGCCCGCCGATTTGGAACCACTCGTTCGGCGGCGGGCGATCGTTGACGCCAGAAATTGCCTCGATCCGGACCTGTGGCGCTCCGCCGGTTGGAACTATCGCGGATTGGGGCGGTAGGTCGAACGTCCAGGTAGCGAAAAAATAGCTGCGAGAAGGCCTTAGGTGAGATGCGCGAACCTCGCAGACCATGCCCAGTGGGTAGACTTCCGGCCGGGGAATGACGGGGTCTGGTGACGGAACCCGTCGACGGTCGACGAAGGTGGATCATGAACTTGGTTTTGGGTGTGACGGTGGGAGCCAGCGCTGTGCGTTTGGCGCGCCCGGGGACGCCCGACCACAGTGGTCCGGTGTTCCGATCCAGAGCGGTCGATCGAGGCCGCGAGATTCCCGAGGAAGTCGCAGCGGAGGCAACCGGCGTGGCCTTGACCGAGAATGCCGACCTCGGCAGCAATACGGTCGTCGCTTGCCGGGATCAAGCGCAGGCCGGAGCACTCCAAACAGCGTTCGAACAGAAGGGCATCGACAACTTCGAGCTGGTTCCCGAAGTAGTCGCGACGCTTCGAATGCTCGAGGAGTCCGGTGCGTTGACCGACCGGAGCACACTCGTCGTCGTCGACATCGGTAGTTCTGGATCGACGATCAGCATTGTGGACAGGCAGATGCGGTCTACCGTCGTCACCGCCCGGTCGACGCGGGTCAGTGGAGATCACTTCGACGAGCTCGTCTACTCGGATCAGACCGTGCGTCGCCGTATAGCTACGCCGGCCGACCCGGGCGGCGATGCCGAACTGCAGGCGCGATGCCGACTCGCGAAGGAACAGCTGTCCTCACGAAGTGCGGTGTGCCTGCCCGGCCCCGGCGGGCTTCTCCTGCTGTCGCGGGAAGTTTTCGATTCGTTGGTCGTCACGTCGGTGGAGGCCTTCGCACGCGAGATACGAGAGGTCATCGCAACGTCCGGCCGTAACCCCGACGCGATTCTCCTGATCGGTGGCGGTGCACGCATTCCGATCGTGCGGGCGACCCTCGCCGCGTGGCTGGAGTGCCCCCTCATCGCGCCCGAGCAGCCGGAACTCGTGACTGCTCAAGGCGCTGCGCTGATCGCGGAGTCGTCGATGACGCCATCGGCGCGCGCGGTATCTGCCCCGGTTCAGGTTCCGGCTGTAGCGCCGATCTTTGCGCCGTATCCGATCCACACCCCGGCGGAGGTACCCGTTCCGGTTCAAGCGTTCAGCCACGGAGGGGTCGCAACGCTCGCGGAATCGGAGCGGCCGAATGCCTTGTCCGAAGCCGCTTCCGGCACGAAGTCCGTTCCGCAAGAACAGGTGCCGAGCCCTTACGCGGCGGAACTGCCTCAGCCGCGACCGAACCGACACGAGCAACGATTCGATCCGGCCGCAGATCTCGTGGTCGCCGACAGCGACCAGGCCACGGACGGATTCGGCACAGAACGTGACGCAGACACCGAGGCCGTGATGGTTGACGCCCAGGCGTACTCGGCGATGTACGAAGGCGAGGGACCCGGAGCAGGAACCGCACACCCGTCCTGGCTCGCCGGGACACAACCCGTTGAATCGACATCCAAAGAGCCGAGAAACCCGCTACGGTTCGCGGGCCTCGGCGCCGGTGTGATCGCGGCGATCGTGATCGTGGGGCTGGGATTGGGCTACGGAGGAAAGGTCTTCGATTCCGAGGACGCCGGACCCGTGGCAACCGAGGTGACCACGACGGCACCGACGACCACGACTACCCCGCCGCCTACGACCACAACGACCGCGCCCCCGACGACGACGGAGGAAGCCCCTCCGGTCGTCGAGGCTCCGCCAGTCGTGCAGGACACTTACGTGCCTCCCGCGCCCGCGCCCGCGCCGCCACCGCCGGCGATCTACATCCCGGGGCTTCCGCCGATTCTGCTGCCGGTTCTCCCACCGATTCCCGGACTCTGAGGCTCGCTTTCAGCGTTTGGAGTGTCGGCCACCTGACGTGGGGCCGGCCTTGACCGCGCTACCGGGCGGACGGGCGAGAATCACGGCGATGGCAGTGGTGAGTGGAACCGAAAGCGCCAGGGCTATTCCGCCGACAGCGGACCTTACGATCTCGATTGCGACGGCGTCACCGACCAGGACGTCCTGAAGTGGGCGCCCGCTGACGCTGAAGAGCAGTAGCAGTGGCAGCGCCCCACCCGCGTACGCGAGAACCAAGGTGTAGACCGTGCTGGCGATGTGATCACGTCCGACCCGCATCGCACCGCCGAAGACTTTTCGACGGGACGCATGCTTGTCGAGTTCGGCCAACTCGAATGCCGAGGATGCCTGGGTGATGGTGACGTCGTTGAGAACGCCGAGCGAGCCGATGATGAAGCCCGCCAGCAGCAGGCCGGTGATGTCTATGTGCTCGATATAGGTCTGAACATTGGTGTTCTGCTCTTCAGACAAACCGGTGAGGTGTGTCAGTTCAATGCAGAGGTAGGAGAGAACCGCGGCGAGCACCATGGCGGCGAGGGTGCCGAGCAAAGCCGAACTGGTCTTGAGCGAGACCCCGTGCGCCAGATAGAGAACCGCGTACAAGATCACCGCCCCGGCGACCAGCGCAACCGGTATCGCAGGCTTGCCGTCGAGCAGAGCGGGTAGGAGAAACCCGACGACTACGCCGAAGGCGATCACCAGGCCGACGAGTGCGCGCAGCCCTCTCCACCGTGCGACTGCGATGATGACGACGGCGAACGCGATGACGATCAACGCCAGCGGGAGCCCACGCGAATAGTCTTCGAAGGAGTACTGCGTGTTTCCGTTCGGGTCGGTCTGACGCACCAGGCGAATGTGGTCACCCACGCGAAGGTCCGGCTGACCGGCGCCCGGAATGACCTCGAGCAATGTCTTCGTTCCGGCATTCCGCCCGGATTCGATATCGACGATACTTCGCTGGCACTGGTAGGCGGAGGTAGGCGGCGGTTGCGGGGCACCGACGAATACCCTTCCGGCGGAGGAACTTCCGCAGTCACCGAGATCCTGCATCGTGACGGTGCCCGCCTCGGTTTCCACCGAGCTGCCGTCGGCATTCTGGAAGGGGAGTGGGACGGGAATGGTGCTCTTGTCCGGCCACAGTGCGACAGCTGCCGCGACGACGACCATGCCGATGACGACGAGCAACCCGATGACGACGCGTGATGCGGTGGGGCCGATCTGAATGGGGCCACCGTGGCCATGGCCGTGACTCATCGGAAACTGAGTGTCGGACTGGGGATTTGCACCGGTGCAATGTTATCGGCTCCGAAGCGAATGGTCAGCTTCTGACGGCAGTGTCGGTGAAAGGCAGTGTCGCTGCAAGGCAGAGTCGGCGAAAACCGGTGCTACCGATGAGGGGTTGTGAAACTGGGATTGGTCGAGCTGGGTGGCGGGGAACAGGGGGGGTTGTCCCCGCCACCAACCTGGTATCCACAGGGGGGGAGGGATACCAGGTGCTCGCGGCACCGAAGTGCTGCTAACTAATGTACCCAATTTCAAACCGATTTGGCGCGTTGTCCAACTACCAATTTCACAACGAATCACGTACCGGTTGGACCGTTTTCACATCGGGGCAGGTCACTAAATAGTTAAAGAGTCAATCAAACCGCCTGGTTTGCGAAAAATGTGACCAAGGTCGCACAAATGCCCCGCAGTTTTACGTTTACGGGGCATTTGTACAACGAATTGTTTACTCGATTTCAGCCGGATTCAGCGTGAGAATCTACTGTTTGTAACTGGTGAGGAAGTTGCCGAATCGCTCGATGGCCACGGCGAGATCTCGGGCCCACGGAAGGGTGACGATCCGAAGGTGATCGTGATTCGGCCAATTGAACCCGGTGCCTTGAACCATCAGGATCTTCTCCTGGAGAAGCAGGTCCTGAACCAATTTCTCGTCGTCGTGGATCTCGTAGACGTTCGGATCCAGACGAGGGAACGCGTAGAGCGCGCCGCGAGGCTTCACACACGAAACGCCCGGAATCATGTTCAATCGCTCCCAAGCGACGTCGCGCTGCTCGAGCAGGCGGCCGCCGGGCAGGATCAGGTCTTCGATGCTCTGGTGACCGCCGAGGGCGACCTGAATGGCGTGCTGTCCGGGGACGTTGGGGCACAGACGGGTCGACGCCAAGAGATCGAGTCCCTCGAGGAAGCCGGCCGCGTGATCCTTCGGGCCCGTGATCGCCACCCAGCCGGAGCGGTAGCCGGCGACGCGGTAGGCCTTCGAGAGGCCGTTGAACGTCAGGCACAGCAGATCAGGGGCAAGTGTTGCCAGCGAGATGTGCTTGGCGTCGTCGTAGAGGATCTTGTCGTAGATCTCGTCGGCGAGCAGCAGAAGCTGATGCTTGCGTGCCAGATCGACCAACTGCTGCAGAACCTCCATCGAGTACACCGCACCCGTGGGGTTGTTCGGGTTGATGACGAGGAGAGCCTTGGTCTTGTCGGTGATCTTGGATTCGATATCGGCGATATCGGGATTCCAGTCGTTGGCCTCGTCGCAGAGATAGTGGACGGGCGTGCCTCCGGACAAGCTCGTCATCGCAGTCCACAGGGGGTAGTCCGGTGCTGGGATCAGAACCTCGTCGCCGTTGTTGAGGAGGGCCTGCATGGTCATCGTGATCAGTTCGGAAACACCGTTGCCGAGGTAGATGTCGTCGACGTCGAGCTCGGGGAAGCCGGGAACCAGCTCGTAACGCGTCACGATTGCGCGCCGCGCCGACAGAATGCCCTTCGACTCCGAATAGCCCTGTGCATAGGGCAGGGCGGCGATCATGTCCCGCATGATCACATCGGGGGCGTCGAATCCGAACGGTGCCGGGTTGCCGATGTTGAGCTTGAGGATCCGGTGTCCTTCCGCCTCCAACCGGGCGGCATGCGCGTGTACCGGTCCACGGATTTCGTACAGGACGTTCTGGAGCTTCGACGACTGCTCCAGCTCGCGCTGCGGCTGACGGTGGCGGACGGGTTCTGGTGTGCTCACGAGTTACATGATTCCACCACTGTGCAAGTGCATTGTCGGGGACCGTGTCGCACGCCCCGTTGGCTATTGTCGAGCGATGACCCCCAGCGAGCAGATTGCAGCCCCGTACGGATCGTGGACTTCTCCGATCGGAGCAGCTGATCTGGCTGCAGGTGGGCACCCTGTCGAGGGTGGACGATACGTCGGTGACGAGATCTGGTGGGCTGAACTTCGTCCGACCGAGGGTGGTCGGACCTCGATCCGTCGATCTGGTCTCGACAACCAACCCGTCGACATCCTCCCCGCGCCGTGGAACGCGCGTACCAGGGTTCACGAGTACGGCGGTGGCGCCTGGACGGTCACCGAGTCCGGAAAACTGGTCTTCAGTGAATTCTCCGATCAACGGGTGTACATCCTCGAAGGAGTCACTCCACGGGCGTTGACGCCCGAACCGGCGTCGCCGGCCGCGTGGCGATACGCAGACCTGCAGATCGTGAACGGCGAGGTGTGGGCGGTTCGGGAAGTGCACGCGGAGGACGGGGCGATCACTCGCGATATCTGCGCGATTCCGCTGGACGGTTCCGGCAACATCCGCTCGATCGTCGGCGGCTCGGACTTCCTCTCGTCACCGAGGCTTTCGCCGAGTGGAACCAAGATCGCCTGGATCGCATGGAACCATCCGCAAATGCCCTGGGACGGTACCGAACTGCGGGTAGCTCCACTCGTCGACGGCGTCGCTCAGGCGTATTCCGTGCTGATCGGCGGACTTGAAGAGTCCGTCCTGCAGCCGGAGTGGATCACCGACGACGAACTCTACGCAATCAGCGATCGCAGCGGCTGGTGGAACATCTATCGCGTCGGCGGCAAGATCAGCCCGATTTGCCCGGTGAACGCGGATTTCGGTGGCCCGCAGTGGCGCTTCGGTGGGCGCTGGTTCGTCGAACTCGGCAACGGGCACCTGCTCACCGCACGCACCGTCGGAACCGACACGCTGGCGGTACTCGACCCGGCGTCGGGGGAACTGCGCGACATCACGATCCCGGGTGTCACCAGCATCGGCCTCATGCAGGTTCGCGGAGATCGGTTACTGCTCATCTCGGGAGGCGCGAAACTGGCGGGCGCGCTACGTGAACTGGACCTCGGTACCGGCGAACTCACCGAAATCCGTTCGTCGGTCGAAGAATTGCCCGAGTCTGCCTATCTTCCGGAAGCGCGAGCCGTCGTGGCTCACGGACACGGGCGAGAAGTTCACGCCGTTGCTTATCCGCCGCGCAGTCCGCGATACAAAGGGCCCGACGATGAACTGCCGCCGTATGTCGCGTTTGTTCACGGTGGGCCGACGGCGCACGTCGCACCGGCCCTCAACCTCGTCTACGCCTTCTTCACCAGCCGCGGAATCGGCGTCGTCGACGTGAACTACGGCGGGTCGACCGGTTACGGACGTGAGTACCGTAATCGATTGCGTGGTCAGTGGGGTGTCGTCGACGTGCAGGACGTCGTCACCGCCGTCAACGGGTTGGCCGAGCAGGGGCTTGCCGATCCGGCCCGCCTTGCCATCGAAGGCGGATCCGCCGGTGGTTGGACCGTTCTGGCCGCACTGACGACGTCCGACGTGTTCGCTTGTGGTGCTTCCTATTTCGGCGTGGCTGAACTGGACCTGTTCGTGCAGGAAACTCACGATTTCGAATCGCGTTACGTCGACGGTTTGATCGGCCCGCTGCCGGAATCTGCCGACCTGTACGCGGAACGTGCTCCACTCAACAACGTCGACGGGTTGAACTGCCCGGTGTTGCTTCTCCAGGGTCTCGACGATCCGATCGTGCCACCCTCGCAGGCGGAGCGATTCCGGGATGCTCTGGTGGCCAAGGGCATTCCGCACGCGTACCTGGCCTACGAGGGTGAATCTCACGGATTCCGCAAGCAGTCGACCATCATCAGCTCACGCAACGCCGAGCTGTCCTTCTACGGGCAGGTGCTCGGATTCACTCCACCCGGCATTCCGACGCTCGAGCTGTGGAAGCCTGCGATCAGTAGCTGACGGCCCCGTGGCTGCGCGCGAAGGCCGCCAGGATCCGGCTTGCCACCAGTGACGGGGTCGACAGGTCGGCCCACGTCCACCTCGCGACCTCCCACCCTGCGTCACGGAGTCGGTCTTCGCGGAGCTTCTCGTTCCAGAGCGCGTCCTCGGGGCTGCGACCGGCGGGCACCAGTCGGCCGTACTTGATGCGGCCGTCGAACTCTCCGATGGTGCGCTGCTCACGCCACAGGAAGTCGACGCGGCCGGCGAACCCTCGAGCGTCGTGGATGTCGACCTGGGGTTCGGGGAGCGGTAAGTGTTCGTGCAGGAACAATGCGAGGCTCCGTGATTCACCGACGCTTTCGATACGGGAGTCCATCGCGGTGAGCGCGTGGAGCGCATGTCGATGGCGCGGATCGTTCGGGCTGAGTGCCAGCGATGCTGCAACCGCGTCCTTGGGCAACCTTGAACGGTGCAACGCTGAATTGCCCACGACGAGAGCCTGTTCGAAAGTGAGTGTCCTCGCGAGATCCGCAACAGTTCGTGCCGGAGTCGTGACGCGCAGCCCATCGACTTCGGTGATCTCGTTGTCCGCCAGCCATGTCGAGTGCACGTGACGTCGAGCGGACTTTCGGCCACCACCTCGCCGGTTCCGGGACAGGTGAACGACCTCGAGCGGAGTGTTCCAGAGTTCGAAACCGTGCAGAACCGCAGCCGAGACGTGGCTGACAGTGGCACCGGGTGAAGCGGCGCAGGCCACGGCCTCTGCCCGTAATCGATGTCGTCCGTATGCGTCGAGGCGGGACAGGTGGCCGCTGTCCACGTACGCACCACGATGGATTCTGGCCCAGGTTCCACTAGCGCAGGCCTGTCGGATCTCGGCATCGGTGCGACCGATCGACAGTTGGTCCGGCCTGCGGATGATATGTGTCTGTTCCCCCATGTCGATCGATCTTGCTGTGCCCGGCGCTGGAAAGGAAGCCGTGACCCCGGGGGTGTGGATAGCCGTGAGTGAACACCACTTGTCCACAGCTCGAACCGGTTTCGCGTCGCTGGAGAGGGTGTTCGGTATGGGAAACGGTGGCAGGTTCCCGGTGTCGCGCTCTAGGAAACCCTTGAGTCCGGAGCGTTCGCGTGCCAGGCTGTTCAACTATGACTACAGGAAAGGCGGACACCGCCACCGTCGCGTGAGCGCCGCACCGATTCGCTCGTCGGCATCACATCGAGCGACATTGCCCGAGAACTTCAATCTCTTCGATGAAGACAGTCTGGCCCTGGAAAAGATCCGCGACGTGTGGCTCGAACGCGGATTGTGTACTCGTCCTGCTGATCGAAACACCGCAGAAGCCTCTGTCGCGCAACTGTATCGACGCTCCGGGCTCCCGAAACCGGAGTTCGTCTGGGTCCCGTCGCCGTCTGCTGGTTCGGACCTGATCGTCACCGAAGGACTGTCGACCAAGATGTCATTGGACGGCACCGGCCTCGACTGCGCTTCCGGGTATATCGCGAGCATGTTTGCGGCATCGCGCCGACGCATGGACGCGCGAATCGAATGTCGGAGAACTGGCTGGCAGATGGAACGCCGGCAGGGGGAGCGCCTGATCAGGGCGTCCATTTGGGAATCGTTGCACACCACGCTGTTCGACGGCGTCGCAGCTGCGATACGAACGATGTCGACTCCGGTGGCCGGGGAAGTGACCTGGTACGGGCAGCAGGACGCACATCGAATCGCGTACTACGACACATGCCATCGATTCGGTCTTGCGACCTTCCGCTCGGAAGACCGTGAACTCCTCGACGTGCAGACCGCACTGGCCGACTCGACCGGGTGGTGGTGGGCGTTCGACGACGTGTGCATCATGGCGGAACGACCCACCGCCTTACATGCCGAACCGATTCCGGGCAGCGCGCAGGGAGCACGGCGCTTGCATCATTCTGATTCCCCCGCAATCGAATTTGTAGACGGTACAAAGGCGTTCGTTCTACACGGAGCGATCGTTCCAGACTGGGTAGTGCTCGACCCCACCGCCGAACGCATCGCACACGAGCGCAATGTAGAGATCCGTCGATGTGCAATCGAGCGGATCGGGTGGGATTCCTACATCGAGCTGGCGGGCCTGACACTGGTCGACCAAACCGACGATCCCGGTAACGCCGGTTGCCTGCTGCAGCTCTACGCGTCGCCGGAGGGCTGGGGTCGAAGTGGACGGATTCTCCTCGCGGTCAACGGTTCTCTCGAACGCGACGGGCATCGGCGTCGATACGGCCTTCACGTACCCGGATGGTTTACCTCCGCGTTGGATGCCGCCGGATGGACTTACGGCATCACCGGTACCGACTATTCCCGTCTCGTTCGTCGAACCTGAATCTCGAACCCTCTACCCTCAATCCTCAAACCTTGGGTGATACTTATGAACTCGAACATGACCTTGTCCGCTCTCACCAGCCTCACCGGCCTCGATGTCTTCGACTACCTGGACCAGGAAGTGTCCATTCCTGTGATCGACGGACTTCAGGCGCAAGGCGATCTCATCGTGATCCCGTTTTCGCTGCTCGCAAATATCGTGGCGCCTCTGCCATGGACACGCTCTGTGAGAGTGCCGCTCTCCGGCGTGGAACTGCTGCGAAGTGCGGCGGGAGGGAACCCCCACAGTCTGGTTGCAGACGAAGGGGAGTGCACGTGGTCGACGCCGGTGAAAGATGCTCGGGGCCTTGCACTCGGCATGCTCGACACCCGAGTGACCGCGTACCTCATCCACCCGGAGCACGGCGCGACCGGCATCGCTCAGGGACGATACGTCATCGGCCGGCAGCAGGAAAGGGGCGTCGGGCGTGCGCGCGGTGCGGTGATGCTTGTCGCCGACTGACACGCCGGCCTCGAGTTGGCGGGGAGTGGGCACCACTTGCATAGGGCGAGCACCGGTTTCCGTGTGCTGGACGGTGTGTTGGGTCGAGGGAAAGGGTGCTCGGTCGGCAAAGGCTCCCGCACAAACACGAATGCCCTCACCGTGACGGTGAGGGCATTCGCGTGTGGTGCGCTTACTTCTTGCGGCCAGGAGCCTTCGCGCCGGCCTTGAATCCGAGTCCGCCTGCCTTGGGGGCGGGCGGCGCGGCAGCAGGCGCCGGAGCTTCCGCGGGTGCGGACGCCTCAGGTGCTTCGGCGGGTTCTGCCTTCACAGGTTCGGCCTCGGGAGCCGGGGCCTCAGCAGCCGGCGCCGGGGCCGCAGCGGGAGCTGCCTTCCGAGCGCCGGGAGCCTTTGCGCCCGACTTGAATCCGAGTCCGCCGGCCTTGGCGGCAGGCGGAGCCTTCGGGGCTTCCGCCTCGGCGGCCGGAGCCTCTACCGGTGCGGCCGGAGCCTCTGCCGGAGCAGCAGCAGGTGCTTCAGAAGCAGGAGCAGCCTTTGCTCCAGGAGCCTTGGCCCCGCCCTTCATCTGCAGTCCCTTGCCGCCGGGTGCCTTGGCGCCGGACGCCAGGCCCAGACCCTTCGGCTTGGCGACGGGTGCAGCAGCTTCGGGTGCAGCAGCCTCAGCAGCCGGAGCTTCCGCTGCCGGCGCGGCAGCGGCCTTTGCTCCGGGTGCCTTGGCGGCGCCCTTCATCTGCAGTCCCTTGCCGCCGGGAGCCTTGGCCCCGCCTGCCAAGCCGAGACCCTTGGGCTTTGCGACAGGTGCTGCCGGTGCAGCAGCTTCGTCAGCGGGAGCTTCCGCGCTTGCGGCGGGAGCCGCTTTCTTGGCGCCGGGAGCCTTTGCCCCGCCGGCCATTCCGAGCCCCTTGCCGGGTGCCTTGGCACCGGGAGCTTTTGCACCTGGTGCTTTGGCGAGGCCCTTCATGGCCAGACCCTTGCCTGCCGGTGCAGCCTTGGCTTCCGGAGTCGCGGCAGCTTCCTCGACTTCGGCGACCCGATCCTGCTCGACGGTCTCGGCCTTTGCCTCAGCAGCGACCGGTGCCTTCTCGCGTGGGATCACCTTGATGTTCTCGCCGAGCTGGGCGGGATCGAGACGAGTGACGGAGTTCAGCATCAGCTGCGCGACGTCGACGACCTCGACGCCTTCGCCCTGGCCTTGCTCCTGGCGGGCAGTGACGCCGTCGGTGAGCATGACGCGGCAGAACGGGCAACCCGTGGCGATCTTCTTGGGGTTGGTCGAGAGCGCTTCGTCGACGCGGTCGACGTTGATGCGCTTGCCGATGTTCTCTTCCATCCACATGCGAGCACCACCGGCACCACAGCACATGGAACGTTCGCCGTGACGCGGCATTTCGACGAGCTTGGAGCCTGAGGCTTCCATGAGTTCACGGGGAGCGTCGTAAACCTTGTTGTGGCGTCCGAGGAAGCACGGGTCGTGGTAGGTGACGTCTTCGCTCACGGACGCAACCGGGATCAGCTTCTTCTGGCGCACCAGACGGTTGAGCAGCTGAGTGTGGTGCACGACCTCGTAGTCGCCGCCCACCTCCGGGTACTCGTTGCCGAGGGCGTTGAAGCAGTGCGCACAGGTGACGACGATCTTGCGCTTCTTCTGCTCGATACCGTCGAAGACCGAATTGAGCATCTCGATGTTCTGCATCGCGAGCTGCTGGAACAAGAACTCGTTGCCGGCACGACGTGCGGAGTCGCCGGTGCAGGTTTCGTCGGCGCCGAGGACCATGAACTTCACTCCCGCGGTGGCGAGGAGTTCGGCAACGGCCTTGGTGGTCTTCTTGGCACGGTCTTCGTAGGCGCCGGCGCAGCCGACCCAGAAGAGGTACTCGTAGTCCTCGAAACTGTCGGCGTCCTTGCCGAAGACGGGGATCTCGAAGTCCATCTCGTTGATCCAGTTGAGGCGATCCTTCGAGTTCTGACCCCAGGGATTGCCCTTGTTCTCGAGGTTCTTGAACAGGCCGGCGAGCTCGGAGGGGAACTCCGATTCGATCAGGACCTGGTAGCGACGCATGTCGATGATGTGGTCGACGTGTTCGATGTCGACGGGGCACTGTTCGACGCAGGCGCCGCAGTTGGTGCAGCTCCACAAGGTTTCGGCGTCGATGACCGGGGCCATCTCGCCTTCGACGGTTTCACCGACGAGCTTGCGGTCGGCCTCGAGGCGTGCCGCCTCGGGGATGGCTGCGAGGGCGCCTTCCTTGACATTGCCTTCGCTGTCGACGAGACCGATCTCGTCGCCGCCCATGTCCTTGCGTCCACCAGCGAGCAGGTACGGGGCCTTGGCGTAGCCGTGGTCACGCAGCGACATGATGAGCAGCTTGGGCGAGAGCGGCTTTCCGGTGTTCCACGCGGGGCACTGGGACTGGCAACGACCGCACTCGGTGCAGGTGGTGAAGTCGAGCCAGCCCTTCCAGGAGAAGTCTTCGATGTTTCCGGCGCCGAGAGTGTCGGTGTCGGGGTCGACGTTCTCCATCGTCAGGACTTTGCCCTTGGACATCATGGGCTTTGCCGCGCCGAGGGCGACGGTGCCGTCGTCTTCACGCTTGAAGTAGATGTTGAAGAACGCCGAGAAGCGGTGCCACGCGACGCCCCAGGTGATGTTGCGGCCCACGATCGCGAGCCAGATCATGCCGGTCATCAGCTTCACGAATGCGAACACCGAGATCATGACGGGGCTGGCGGGAAGCAGTTTCGCGACCTGCATGGTGAAGAAGTCGGTCCACGGGTTGGCGTGACCGTAGGTCGCGATCTTGCCTGCCTTGACCATGATCATGCCCAGGCCCTCGAGCAGGACGATGCCCTCGATGACGTAGGCGGCCTTGAAGTTGGAGCCGCCGAAACGGGACAGGCGTGCAGGCAGACGCGGGTGGTTGAGCTGACGGATCACGATCAGCGTGGTGATACCGATGACGGTGCCCAGGCCGAGGATCTCGTCCCACAGGTGCCACGCCCACGTGTTACCGAAGATGGGCCAGTGGAACTCGGGGTTGAACGTCTGGCCGTAGGCCTCGAACCACAGCAGGAACCCACCGAGGAAGCCGACCATGACGAGCCAGTGGGCCCAGCCGACGCTGCGGAACTTGTTCATGCGCGTGTGCGCGATGAACTCGATGATCATCTGCTTGAAGCGAGGGAAGAACGGGCGCCATCGATCGGGTGCCGACTGGCCGATGCGCACGGTGTTGAACATCCTCAGCGCGCCTGAGAGGAAGATGTACCAACACACCAAGCTCAGCAGAGCACCAATCGTGCCCAACGTAATCGTCAGGGCATTCATGTCGCGGCCTTTCGTTTCAGGGCGACGCGTCGGCCACCTCGGGACAGCCCACTGATACTAACCTGCGTTATGTTACCCGCCAGTAACTAGCATTACCAGCCTGTAGGTACCGGCTGGTAACCGCTCGTGGCCTGGAGAGATCGATCTTCTGCGTCGGACGGGCTGGGCCAGACGCAGACATGTCTGGTCGTCACGTTAGGCGGTGCCCGTCAGGTGTCCATCTGTCAGGCAGCCCTAAGTCGGGTTCCGAGCAGGTGAGAACAACCGACCGGCTGTTATCGTTACGCCCGTCACGCACAGGGGAAACGGGTGGTGTGAGTCATCGACTGACGCCCGCCCGATCCCGGGGAGGATCAAAAATGTTCATTCGAAAAGCTGCGGCCGTCGCAGCGATGACCATTGCCGCTACGGGCATCGCTGCAGGTACTTCTTACGCAGCTCCGGAGACGTCACCCGACGTTTCGTACACCGCCGAGGTCGTCGACCAGGCCGTTGTCACCACCATCGACGCCGGAGCATTCCGGGTCTCGGGCGACGGAACTCACGTCGACTTGCAGAACAGCCAGGGCGCAACTCTCGTGAGCCTTCCGCTCGCGTTCAACCTCGGCGACGTTCAGTTCCCGTTCGACGAGACCGTCAGTGAGGACGGCAAGACCCTCACCCTCAAGCCGAACCTGGACCCGGCCAGCTCCAAGCCGAAGCCGGTCGCTGCCGAGTTCACCCCGGTTGCTTCGCCTGACGAGGATCAGAAGGCAATCGAGAAGTTCCAGTCACAGCTCGGGCTTGCCACGCAGATCGGTAGCCTCACCGGCACGATCGTCGGGGCGGTCATCGGTTGCATCGTGGGTCTGCCCGGCCTGGTCGTCGGCTGCCTGCCCGGCATGGTCACAGGGGCCGGTATCGGTGGAGTCGCCGGTACCATCCTCGCCGGCGGCGGAACTGCCGTCGTCGCGGGCTTGGACCTGATCAAGGTTCTGAACGCTCCGGCTGGAACAACTCTCTTCCAGTAGAACGTCACGAACGCCGAAACGGGCGCCACACCTTCAGAAGGTGTGGCGCCCGTTTTGCTGTCTCGAGTAATGCGTGTGATCAGTAGTCGCGAACCTTCAGGCCTGGGTTGGCGGCGAGGATGTCGTTGATCGGCGTCGCGTACTGGGTCGGGGCTTCTTGCCCGAACAGTGTCTCTGCCTGAGCGATCTCGCACAGGGGAGAGGTGGCGACGTTGGACGCACTCGTGATGCCCACTGCCAACGTTCCGGAGACGATCGGGCCACCGCTGTCACCCTGCAGGACGCAGATGTTGGTGGTGAAGCCGTTGTCGAGGGTGTGATCCAAAACCTTTGCGACGCGGTTGACGCCGGTGACGACGCCGCAGCTGAAGCCTGTGGTCGATCCTGCCTTGCAGACCGGGGCGCCCACGACAGGATCGGCGGTACCGGTGATGTTGACCGAGCGGTTGAACGGGACCCGCACGCTGTTGTTCTCGAAGCGGTACTTCGCGTTGTCGTCGATGTTGATGATCGAGTAGTCGCGCCCGTCGAAGCTGCTCTTGGCGAAGTACCCGACGCGGGGCCCGGTCTGGTTGTTCACCATTGGGAAGACCTGGCTGGAGTTCGAGGTGCCGGCAGCGGCACGGTTGGGATCGCAGTGACCGGCGCTGATGTTGACTGTGCGTCCTGAACCGTCGGTGCCGTTGAAGCCGAATGAACAACGCAGTCCAGTGTTACCGGAGGTTGCGCCGAAGGCGTCTCCGCCCAGTGCAGCGTCGCCGGTTGCGGATCCGGTTGCGGGGATGAGGTCCGCGACGATCGGGGGAACCAGTAGCGGAGCAGCGGTATGGACGACGGTCCGCTTCAGGAATTCAGGCAATTCGATGCCGGCGGCAGGATCGGCCGTGAGGGCGACTCCGTTGCCGACGACGTCGACGGCGATGCCACGCACGAGGTCTGCGACCTCGGCAGGCTGCGAATCGAGCCAGGTGTTGAGTGCCGAGAGTTGACCTTGCAGAGCCTGCTCGCTCTGCGCGACGTCCTTGACCTCGAAACCGGCCTTCTCGGCGGCCTCGCGGGCAGCATCCTTGTCGCGACCGTCAGCGAGAGCGACGATGCCCTTGCCGAGGTCGTCGAGCCACACTCCGGCAAAAGAGTCGGGAAACTGGACGCGCGCGATGGCGGCGAACTCCGCGAGCTTCTGCGCGAGTTCGGAACGCGAGACGAACTGGTCGGGCGTCAGCGCCAAGTCGTGCTGTAGGGCTTCGGCGAGTTCGACGGGCAGATGGGCTGCCTGATCGGATACCCCGGATTCGTTCGGTTCTGCGTTCGCGACCGCGGTAATCGGTCCGAGGAGCAGCAGCGCGGCCGAACCGAACACTGCGGCGCGACGTGCGATGGAGCTTCGCATGTGGGCCTTTCCACTTCGTTGACCGCGTACCACCCCCCTGGGAGCACACGGATACGGCTCACGGACTTGTGGTGAGCCGATCACAGTCGACCATGACTATATGGGTTCGAACGCGCTATTCCCACCCGTTACAAGAGCAGACAGCGCTGACCCCGACCGACAACAGCACTGTGCCCGCCGATCGCGAAACGGATCGGCGGGCACAGTGCGTGAATCAGTGGTTGGTCAACCTGCAGTGCGGACGCGGATTCCGGCACCGACACCGCCACCGGAAGCGCGATCTGCCGCGTCGAGGATGTCTCCGACCGGAATACCCAGATTCGAGGTTCCACCGGAGGTCGCCAGTACCAGGTTCGCTTCGTTGCAACTGGGTGCTCCGCTGCTGTTGGAGCCGCTGGTGATGCCCAGAGCCAAGGTTCCGGAGACGATGGCGCCGCCACTGTCCCCGGCGAGGGTGCACGCGGTGCCGGCGAATCCGCGAACGGTTCGTGAATCACCGTCCGCCATGACCAGTTGAGTTTCGACGCGATCGGCTGCCACGACACCACAGGTGAAGGACGACGTCTGGCCGGACTTGCAGATGGGAGCGCCGATCACGGGACGTGCTGTTCCGGTGATCGCGAGGGTGGTCCCGTTGGCACCGCGGACGGCAGCACGGTCGAGGCCCGCGTCGATGCCGGACTGGTCGAACTTGATGACCGAGTAATCGAGATCGCCGGCGTTGTTGCCGACGGAAGACTGTGAGAATGCTCCGATCAACTGACTGTCGTCGACGTTCGCGTGATTCGGCAGGTAGACGGGCGACTTCGAACCCTCGGCCGGATTGCAGTGTCCGGCACTGATATTGAGAGCATTGTTCTGATCGTCGACGGCGTTGAACCCGAACGAGCAGACCGAGATGTTCTCGGTCGGTGTCTCGCGAATGGGGCCTGTCGACGTGATGTAGGTGTCGCCGCCGAGTGCTCCGGGATCAACCGATCCGCCGCCATCCGGGCTGAGAACGATCTTGGTGTTCTCGAGCAGGGTCGGAAGATTGAGCGCCTGCCCGACGGGGCTGTTCGCGACGTCGATGACGACCTGGTTGTTCAGGACGTCGATAGTCGCCGAATTGACTGCGCGTGAGATTTCCTTGGGCAGCCCGGCAATCCATCCGTTGACGTCGGCCAGCGTCTTCTCGAGGGTGTCGGCGGAGACGGGGGCGACGTGCGTGCGGTAACCGTCGTCGGCCGCGATGCGTGCAGCTTCGGTGGTGGTGACGGCTACGACGGGTTGACCGTCGAGTCCCATCCACGAGCCGGCGTAGTCGCCAGGGCGCTCGGACTTGAATTCCTGGGCGTATGCACCGAGTTCCTGAGCTTTGGCAGCGCGGTCCAGATACTCCTGTGGGGAGATCTTCAGATCGCGTGTGATCGCTTCGATCAGCTCAGCCGGAAGCTGATCTGCCCCGAGCTGTTCGACATGCGTGTCGGAGGCGGGCTCTGCCGATGCCGTCGTGGTGAATGGAGCTGCGAGCAGTAGTGCCGAGGCGCCGACCACAGCGGTGCGGATCGCCAACGAGTTACGCATGAAATCCCTTCAAGTCCCCGGCACCGAGCCGGTAGGTACCGCACCCACCATAGGGGAAAAGTTTCGACGAGGAATATGTGCCTGTTGTCGGCAAGTCGAATTATTCTGTCTAACTTGGCATTCCGGGTCTCGGGGCCAATGGCATGACGGGCATGTCGGGATTCGGAACCACCGGATCGGTTGTGTCGGTCGGGTTGGACGGCTGCGTCGGCGTTGTCTGTGTATCAGTGGGGTCGGTCACGGCGGGAGTGTCCGGGGTATCCGGATCGACCGGATCCAGCGGTCCGACGACCGGCGGCAGGTTCTCGATCCGAAGGGGATCGATCTGGATGGTGATCGGCGATCCCTGTTGCGCGGGGACGTTCGCCGTAGTGGATTTCTCTGTACCGGTGCCCGGACTCACCGGAATGGGCTGGGATTCGGATGAGGTCGATTCCGCTTCGGATGCCCACGACTGCGCCGTCGGCTGCGCGCCGAGAGCGGGTACTTCCGGTGGGGGTGAGGTCGCTGATTGCGTGCCTGTCCCGGATGAACTCGTCGGGGTGGCAGCTGTGTCCGTCCCGGGGGACAGGGAAGATTGTGCGTCGAGAATCCTGGGTGCTGAAATGGTCGGAGTGTGTCCGATGATGACCGCTGCCGCGCAACCCGACACCGTCAGAAAGACTGCGGCGGCTGCTGCGGCGATGATCGGTCGGCGCTCCGACCGCCACTGGCGATTCAGCCAACCGTCGATGCTCGGTTCTTTCGTGACCGGTGCCTCCACGCCGGATTCCGGCTCCGGTTCGATCAGAACGAACGGCGGAAACTCTTCGGGGGTGTCCTCTGGCTCGGCAAAATCGGTTGGCTGGGGTTCGGGACAGGTAGAGGTGATCGAGAAGGGTGCGGCCAACGCTGCGGCTCCGCGAGCAGCACGGTCGTCGGCGTCAGGATCCGCGAGCCAAGCCGCAGAGGCTTCATCTTCTGAAATCAGTTCGACGCCGTCGAGATTCATGCTGTCGAGTGCGCCGCGCAGTACGTCGACGGAATCGCTCGACCAACCTGCGGGGATCACCGCAGAGATGTTCAGGTTCTGATCGGTGAGTGTTCGGACTTCCTTGACCAGGCAATACATTGCTGTCGCTACCAGTTCCTCCCCTCGCGTCATGTGCTCGGAGAAGTTGTCGGTATCGTCGGTGCCGACCCTGTCGAGGAACCCGCGCAACCCGGTGGACCCCGCCGCGGTTCCGCCTAGCTGCACGGTGCCGTCGGGGGCGTGGTGCAGAACCGATTCGCGTTCGAGGGTCACCAGCTCCGAGTCAGGTCTCGCGATCGCAGCAATGCTTCGTTTGTTGCCGACGGCGAGTCCGACTCCCCACTTCATAGCGATCCCCGTTTCACAGTTACCGAACTTTGCTCGGCAGGCATGTCCTGATTCCTGTGAAAACTATCACTTAAACGGATATACGCAACCCTCTGGACAATATGCAGCTAACTACTTGTTCGGCGGTGTCATGCTGCGAAGGATGGTGAGCAGTTCCGAACGAGACTGCGCCCCGACGCGCCGCTTGATGCGTGCGACATGGTGCTCGACGGTTTTAGCGGAGATGTAGAGGCGTTCGCCGATTTCCCGATACGTCAGTCCGACGACGACGAGTTCGGCAACTTCTTGTTCGCGCTCGGTCAACACCGACGGTGGCGCCGCACTTGTGGCGGTATCGGTTGCACTTGTCTCGGCCGTCGACGTTGTGCGTAGCGAGCGCGCAACGTGGAGCAGTGCCGTGGCCGATTTGGTGTCCGGGGTGCGCAGCGCTGCTTCGCCGGCGAGGCGAGCGGCGTCCCACGGGAGTCCGATCCGACTGAGCGTTCGTGCGGCGGCTTCGACACCGTCTGCGTCGACGTTGCCTTGCATCAGTAGGAGCCACTGGCGTCCGGCGATCGCCAAACCGGCTGCGTAAGTGTGAGTTTTGGCTGATTCGGCGAGTGTATGGGCGTGTGGGAGGAGATCGGCCGGCGACTGCGAGAGGATCGACGCCTGGACGCCGTACCAATGCAGCGGCGACGACCACAGCGGCGGCTCGCCGAGCGCGCGGAGGAGTGAGCGCGCGTCGTCGACGAGATGCTCGACCTGCTCGGTCTCCTCGAGCCGTACTGCCGCAAGCCACAGTTCGCCGATGGGAAGCAGATTGAACAGATCAACGCTGCAGGACGAGAGGGTGCCTGCCGCGCCCGACCAAGCTCGACGCAGCTGGGCGAGATCGCCGGAACGCCGAGCGAGACCCACGATCAGAGCATGCAGAAACAGTGCGTCACGCTCGCGGAGGGGGCCGCGGACTACCTCCTGCGGTAGGTCTTCGAGAATCGCGTCCTGCCCGCGGACCATCGCGATCCAGGCGCCGAGAAGGTGAAGTCGCGCCCACGTGTGGCTGCTTGCGTCGTCGGCGGCGATCGCGGCCGTGACGACAGCGGCGGCCCGTTCATGGGCGCCGTTGTGCAGGAGTGCAAGAGCTACCAGCGCCGGGGCGGAATCAGGCTGGAATTCAGATGTGTCGGCTCCGCCGGGGAGCGAGAGTGCGCGCGACATCGTGTTGAGCGCACTCGGTGCGCTCCCGGTGACCGATTGCATCAGTCCGTTGGCCAGTGTGGTAGCGCCGACCGTCGAGCTCGACGGTGATCCGGTGTGTCCGGTGAGCGCCGCGTTCGCGTCATCGACCTTGCCGATGCCGAGGAAAGTGATTGCGGCGAAGGGGGATTCGTTTCCGGTGCGCCCTGGCCCCAGCCAGGTGTAGAGATCTGCAGCGGCGCCGAGTTGGCCGCATGCTGCGGACGAAGCTGCGCGGATTCGCACCGCCGCAGCCAATCTCGCGTCGTCGAGATCGGGTGCGGCGATGACGGAATCGGCCAGACGGCAGGCAGTGTCGAGGTCACCACTGCGAGCCGAGACCTGGGCGTACAGCAGCGTGTCGGCCACGCCGAGAGGCTCGATCGAATTCACGCGGCGAAAGAGATCTGCCGCGACCGCCGGCGTGCTCGCCTCGACGGCGTCTCGTAGTACACCCGTGAGATCGCGGTGGCGGATTCCGGAGTCGAAAAGTCTTCGTGCTGTGTCGATATCGAGGGTTCTCGTGTGTGCGCGTGATTCGACGATTCTGATCAGCTCGCTGCGGATACGCCCGGTGCTCGTCGACTCGGCGAGCACGCTCGCGACGAGTGGTGATCGCGAACCGAACAGTCCGGTCGCCAGTGCCCGGTCGAATGCAGCTGTGAGGCTGAACTTCTCCTGTCCCAGATCGAGCTCGAAGGCGTCGATGTCCGGGACGGCGAGTGAAACTTCGAGGATCTCGCGCTCGATCGGATGCAGAGCGGTGACCTGGTGGAGGATGTGTGTGCGTATGGCGTTCGGCATTTCCGGGCGGCCTGCCGAGGCGGCGGCGAAGTACGCTTCGATCGCCCCGAAGGAACCACCGGACAGATGCTCGAGCGCCACCACGGCGCGGTCGTCGAGCGGGACTCTTCGCTCGGCCGCGATCTTCCGAATATCGTTTCGGTTCAACGGGTTCAGATGCAACACGGTGCCGAAACTCGAGATGTTCGAGTAGATCGGTGCGAGTGGTGGATCGATCCGATCGGAGGTTACGACAACTCCGAGGTCGTCACGTTGGACAAGCTCTTTCAGGGCACGGATTTCATCGGAGGTCAGAGCTTGCGCGTCCGCGATCACCACAATCGCGTCGGCGGGGACGTCATGCGTGACTGCGGTGACCACGGGCTTGTCACCCGATTCGATTCGCTTCCGTACAACCCTCGTCACTTGGGGCCGAGCGCTGGCATCGGTCCCGGTGACGAACAGGCGCAGTGGCGATGCAGTCAGGTCGACGTCGCGCAAAAGTCCTGCGATGAACGACGATTCGGTGCAGTTGTCACGGTTCATCGAAAGACCGCCGGTCAGCGGATCGGTGCGGTGACGCCGCCGACGACACCACCGACCACGTTTCCGACACCACCGACGACGTTACCGAGACCTCCGACCACGCCGCCGACTCCGTTGCCGACACCGTCGACCAGACCGCCGACTCCGTTTCCGATGCCGGTCGCAGCGTCACCGACACCGGTCCCGACGCCGGCTCCAGGCGCGGGTGCGGGTGCTGGTGCCGGGGCGGGAGCAGGTGCGGGCGCCGGGGCGCCGGGTGCGGCAGGTGCAGGCGCCGACGGAGCGGTCTCGCCCGGTGCGGGCGAGGATCCCGCCGGTGCGCCGGCAACCGGAACTGCCCCCGGCGCCGTCGTAGAGCCGCCTGCGGCAGCAGGAGAACCGGGCTGATTGCTTCGAGTGCCGTTGTTCGCAGTCGTGGATCCGGTGCCTGCCGCTTCCGCTGCCGTGGTGCTGCCGGGAGTAGAGCCCGCGGTGGTCGATGCGGTCGAGGAGGTGGACTCGCTGGTGGTGTTCGCCGAACTGGACGGAACGTTGATCTTGTCCATGGCAGTTCCGATTCCGAGCCCGCCTGCGGCGAGCACGATGAATGCTCCCACCACTGCAGCAACTACGCCGACCCTCGACGAGCGTCGAGTCGCCGTGTTCTCTTCTTCGGTCGGCTCGGCAAGCAACGGAGTGGAGAAGGCGGGAACCGGTGCGGGCTTGCGAGACGGCTCGGCGGGAATCACTGCAGTGGCAGCGGCCGGCACTTGCGAGTCTCTGGCGTCGAGTGCGAGGGCCGCGGCGCCGGACGCCGCGCACGACGCTGGATCGGCGTCGGCGATCACCGGGACACGAAGCTCCGCGGACAGTAGTTCGGCGACAAGGGGAATGGACGAGCTTCCGCCGGCCAGGACAACCTGATTGACGTCACTGGACTCGACGCCGGCAGATCGCAGGCTTTCGCGAACCAATGCCACCGATTCGGTGAGGGCGGGCCGGATCAGATCTTCGAGTTCGGAACGAACGAGTCGAACGTCGCTGACGGCACCGGGAAGCGCCACGCGGGCAACGGTTTCCGTCTCGGTGGAAAGTTCCTCCTTGGCTGCGCGGGCATGCTCGCGCAGAGTTTCCAGCGCTGCAATCGTCTCGGGTGCAAAGGGATCAAGGGTTGCGAACTGGTCGGAAACCGCATCGAGCAGGTGAACGGTGACGAGGTGATCGAATTCGTCGCCGCCGATGTCCTCGCTGCGCAGCGGCTTACCGAAGATCTCGCTTCGTCCGTCGGTCGTGGACATCATCGTGACGTCGAGCGAGCGAGCACCGAGGTCGTAGACGACGGTCAGACCGTCGCTGACGACAGTTCCGGAAGCGGCGAGCCACGCCATGACGGCTGCGGGTTCGGCGACGAGAGTCGCCCCGTGAATTCCGACGTGGTCCAGAGCGGACTCCATGGTGCGTGCCGTGTGGCGGTTCCACCCCACCGGGTGAGCCAGGACGACAGTTGGCCCTTCGTTACCGCCTGCCTGGTCTACCAGTGCGCCGACCGCTGTCGCCGCGAGAGCCTCGCCGCGGTACTCGGTACCGTCGGCGGCAAGTATCGGAATCGGGTCCCCGACGCGCTCGACAAATCCGGTGATGACGGATCCGTCGTCCAATTGCAGCGCACTGGGTAAGCGGACCTGTTGCGTTTCACCGGTCGAGCCGTCGGTGACAGCTACGAGAGTGGCCGAACCGATGCTGATGCCGAGCCCTGCCGCCATGAACGAACTCCCCTGGTCGTGGGCGACAGAAGGACTGTCGCGGTTGTCTGCGATGTCGGTTTCAGGACCTAGATCGTTACCGGATCGGAGGCGTCGCGACGAAGTAGGGGACCGATCCCCTAATCGGGGCAAATCCCCTATTCCGACCGGGCGTAGCCCAATGGGGGGGCTTCCCCACCTGTCCCTGGAGAAGAGGGGGGTGCTCCCCGTTGGCCCCAGTCGCAAAAGTTCTTAGCGTTGATTCCACTCGCTACCTCTGGCAGCGCACCAGTTTCCGGACCACCGGCAACTACCCACCGGCAACAACCCGGTCAACGAACTTCAGGAGAACCCGCCATGGCAACGAACGCCGTACTCGAATTCATCCTCGGGCTACTTCGTGACGACGAGGCAGCTGCCAACTACTGCGCCAACCCGACCGCGGCACTCGATGCTGCCGGTCTGTGCGACGTCAGCCCCGCCGACATCGTCGCGGTCGCTCCGCTGGTCGCCGAGTCCGGACTCTTTGCCGGTGGCGGCGCCGACCTGTCCGCGATCGTCAACGCCGGTGCGTCCGCTGCCGGTGCAATCGGCGGCGGTCTCGGACTCGGCGGTGGTCTCGGTGGTGGACTCACCGGTGGTCTCGGTGGTGGCCTCGGCGGCAGCCTGGGTCTCGGCGCCGGTGCAGGAATCGGAGTCGGAGGCGCCCTCGGCGGCCAGTTCGACCTGGTCGGCGACTTCGCAGCAGCCCTCAGCGCTGCGCTTGCCATCGGTGGCGAGATCAGTGCCGAACTCGGCGCAGCCTTCGGCGCTGTGATCGAAGCCGGTCTCGGTTTGGGCGGCGCACTCGATCTCGAAGGAGCTCTCGATCTGGGCGCACAGCTCAGCGCGGCTCTGGGCGGCGCCCTCGGTGTGACCGGCGGTCTGACTGCGGAGCTGGGAGCAGCCCTCGACGCCGCGATCGGCGCAGTCGGCGGACTCGACCTGACGGCAGGGCTCAGCGGAGCTCTCGCACCCGTCTTCGCCATCGGTGGTGACCTCGGAGCCGATCTCGGCCTGGCTCTCGGTGGACTCCTCGGCGGCGCAGCAGACCTCAGCGGTCTCCTTGACATCGGCGGCGAACTGGGCGCGAGCCTGACCGGCGCACTGGAATCCGCTCTTGCACTCGGCGGCGGCCTGGATCTTGCCGGCGCTCTGACAGGTGACCTCAGCACGGCATTGTCCGGCGCGCTCTCGGGCGTCCTGGGAGCCGGCGGCACGATCGGCGCCGATCTGGGTGCATCGCTCGGCGGCGTCCTCGGCGCGATCACGGATGTCAGCGTTCTCACCGATATCGCGGGCGGCCTCGATCTCGGTGCTGCCCTGAGTGGCGCCCTCGGCGGAGCACTCGGCGTCGGCGGCGGTCTGGAAACTGCATTGGGCGGCGCACTCGACGCAGCACTGGGTCTCGGCGGCGGACTCGACCTCGACGCCGTACTCGGCGGCGGCGCAGACCTCGGCGCGCAGCTCAGCGCGGCACTCTCCGGCGCCCTCGGTGCCGGCGGAACGGTCGGAGCCGACCTGGGTGGCGCACTCGGTGGACTGCTCGGGGGAGCACTCGACCTCGAAGGTGGTCTCGGCGCAGACCTCGCGGCAGCTCTGGGCGGAGGCGCGAATCTGTCGACGGCCCTCGAGGGTGTTCTCGGTTCGGCACTCGGCGTCGATGCCGGGCTCGCGGGCGGTCTCGGCGGCGCTCTCGACGCAGCGCTGGGCGCAGGCGGACTTACCGGAATCGACCTCGGTGGTGCACTCGGTCTGGGCGGTGAAGCAGGCTTGGCAGCCGGTGTCGCTGCGGCTCTCGACACCGCTCTCGCAGGTGCAGGCGGCTTGGGTGCTGTCGGTTCCGTGGGCACGGACCTGACCGGCGCGCTGGACGGTGCGCTGGGCGCAGGCCTCGGGCTGGGGGGCTCTCTCGACAGCGTTCTCGGTGCCGAAGGTGCACTCGGTGGAGCGCTGGACACGGCACTGAACCTCGGCGGAATCGACACCGGTTCGATCGGTGCCGACTTGCCCTCCGTCGACCTCGGCGCTGTGAACCTCGGCCCGATCTCCGCTGAACTGCCTTCCGTCGACCTCGGAAGCATCGCGGCAGAAGGCCTGAACCTCGGCGGTGTGACCGGCGACCTCGGAGCAACTGTGGGCGGCGCGCTGGACGCAACCGCAGGTCTCGACGCAACAGCAGGTCTCGACGCGGCCACGAACGCTGCGGCTGGTTTGGGTGGGTCGCTCGGCGGCGCACTGAACGGCGTCACCGATCTCGGTGGATCGCTCGGCGGGGCTGTCGGAGCAGTCACCGACGTGACGGGTTCGATCGGTGCCGACGCAGCCGCAGCTGCCGGTGGCACAGTCGACGGCGGCGGTACCGTTGGCGGCGGCGGAGTCGCTGACCTGGGCGGATCCCTCGGTGGAGCAGTGAGCGGAGTGTCCGACCTGACGAGTTCGTTGACCGGTGCGCTGAACCCGTGGTCGTCGATCGATGCGACCGATGCTTTCGGTTCGGGTTCCACTTCGGGTCTGAGCGCCGATACCGAACACTCGCTCTTCGCCGAGGATTCGGTTGCAGCGCCGGTCGATCACATCGACCCGGTTGCGGTTGTCGATCACCTGCATCCCTGATCTGCTGACGCAGGAACTGAAATCGGTCAAAATGACCTGATGTAACAAATCCGGCCCTGCGTGCGCTATGCGTTCGCAGGGCCGGATATTCGAGTCGGGAAGAATTGCGGGTCAACGTAGCTCATGAGTGATTCAGCGAGTCAGGTAAGCAGCCGGAAGGCGCGCGTCGCGTCGTCGACGGCGTCGTTGCTCGAACGAACAGCCGTCGTGGCGAAGGATTTCGGGCGCACGGATCTGGTGCGCCGACTCGAGAACGCTCAGGTGAGAGTCAACGACCCGCGTATTCGCATCGTGGTGGTCGGACCCCTCAAGCAGGGCAAGAGCCAGTTCGTCAATTCTCTGCTAGGCATCGACGTGTGCTCGGTCGGTGACGACGAGACCACGGCCGTGGCGACGGTAGTTCAGTACGCGGAGACCGCGGTCGCCGAACTGATTCTCGCCGATCCGGGTGCGGCGCCCATTCGGGTGCCCCTCCCGCTCGAGGAACTGATGGGGATCACCCCGGCCACGCCTCGCGCCGAAGGGCGTGAGGTTCTGCGTGTGGAAGTGGGTGTTCCCAGTCCGCTGTTGGCCGACGGTTTGGTTCTGATCGACACCCCTGGTGTCGGCGGTCATGGAAATCCTCATGCTGCAGGAACATTGGGATTGATCACTGCGGCCGATGCAGTGTTGGTTCTGTCGGACTCCAGCCAGGAGTTCACCGAACCGGAGCTGGGATTCATCCGCCAGGTCGTCAATCTGTGTCCTGCGGTAGCCGGGCTGATCAGCAAGACCGATCTGTACCCGCACTGGCGGCAGATCCTCGACGCCGATCGCGGACATCTCCAGCGTGCCGGGTTGGATCTGCCGCTCATTCCGATCTCCTCGGTACTGCGCTCGCACGCGCTGAGGCTGGGGGACAAGGAACTCGAAGCGGAATCCGGATTTCTGGACCTCTATCAGTTCCTGCGGGACAACGTCGTTGCGCGTGCCGAATCGAATACTCGACGCGCAGTTGCTATGGATGTGCGTTCTGCGGCAGCGCATCTGACGTTGGAGATGGGCAGTGAGCTTGCGGCGCTGAAGGATCCGTCGACCGCTCAGGCAGCGGTCGCGGGACTGCAGCGTGCCCGGGCAGCGGCCGAGGAACTGCACAAGAAGACCTCACTGTGGCAGCAGAGCCTCGGTGACGGCATCGCAGACCTCGCCGCCGACATCGATCACGACCTCCGGGACCGGTTGCGCCGGGTGACCCGCCAGGCCGAGGAGACGGTCGACGAAGGCGATCCCGGTAAGGACTGGGACGTCGTGGGGGAGTGGCTCGAACAGGAGATCGCCACCGCGATCGGTGACAACTTCGTGTGGGCGCATGATCGCGCACAGTGGCTGGCAGAAGTTGTGGCGCAGCACTTTGCGGAGACCGGTGACGTCGCGCTCCCGCATCTCGACGTCGCCGACACCGACGGTTTCCTGGAACCGGTCGGTGCATTGGCGGACCTCGAATCCGGCCGAATCGGCATCACTCAGAAAGTCCTGGTCGGCATGCGCGGCTCGTACGGCGGCGTGCTCATGTTCGGCTTGATCACCACGATGATGGGCATGGCTCTGGTCAACCCGATCTCCATCGGCGCCGGGGTTCTGCTGGGCACCAAGGCTTATCGTGAAGACAAGCAGGCTCAGGTGCTCAAGCGTCGCGCTGAGGCGAAAGCGGCTATCCGACGGTTTGCCGACGACGTCAGCTTCCAGGTTGGCAAGGAGTCGAAGGACCGCCTGCGCCTGGTGCAGCGACTCCTGCGGGATCACTTCACCGACATCGCCGAGCAGGCGTTGCGCTCGATCAACGAATCCCTCCGCGCCACTCAGGAAGCCGCGCAGTTGGAATCGAGTGAACATGCCGCTCGGATCAAGCGTCTGGAGACCGACATGCGCGTCGTCGCGGAGCTCGACGCCGTTGCCGGAACGCTGATCGGCGAAACTCCCGCTCCTGCCTCGGCAAAGGTGACCAACGCATGAATGCCACGACCACCGTGACCGCAGTGGAGTCGGCACACGCCCTGATCGACTACGCCAGACGTGCCTACGCCGATCAGCCGCAGACGCGCGCCCAGTTGGAAGAATGTGCGGCCAGGCTCGACGAGCCACTCCGGGTGGCGCTCGCCGGCTCCCTCAAAGCGGGTAAGTCGACGCTGCTCAATTCGCTTGTCGGACAGGATATAGCGCCTACCGACGCGACGGAATGCACACGCGTCGTCACCTGGTATCGGAACGGGACGACGCCGCAGGTGACCGCGACCGCCGAGAACGGTGCCAAGTTCAACGTGCCGGTGACGCGCCGCGACGGCAGGCTCACGTTCGATCTGGGGGAGTACACCGCAGACTCGGTGGACCGCATCGACGTCGACTGGCCGTCTTCGGCATTGGCTCGTACGACGATCATCGACACACCGGGCACCTCGTCGCTCTCGACCGAGGTCTCGGCCCGCACCTGGGACATGCTCGTTCCCGACGGTGAGGCACCGGGCGCGGATGCAGTGGTCTACCTCCTGCGGGCTCTCAACGCCAGTGACATGCAGTTCCTCGGGAAGATCGCGGATCACGTGGGCGGAGAATCCGGGCCACTCGGAGTGATCGGAGTTCTCTCGCGTGCCGATGAGGTCGGCGCAGGCAGGCTCGACGCGTTGTCTTCGGCGAAGGACGTCGCGGCGCGATTTGCCGAGGAGTTGGAGCGAACCGGCCTGTGCCAGTCGGTGGTTCCGGTGGCAGGCCTGCTCGCGCTCGCTGCTCGGACGATGAGGCAGAGCGAGTTCGCGGCCTTCTCGGCGCTCGCGCAGGTTCCGGCCGAGGATCTGAGCCTTGCACTGCTCTCCGCGGATCGCTTTGCCAGGCAGGACAGTCCGCTGCCGGTCGATGCGGCGATGCGGGCGCAATTGGCCGATCGGTTCGGGCTCTTCGGAATTCGCCTCGCCGTGACGTCGATCAAGTTGGGGGCGACCGATTCACCGTCCCTGGCGGCCGAATTGTTGGAGCGCAGCGGCCTGGACGAACTGCGTCAGGTGATCGACGTTCAATTCGGGCAGCGGGCAGATCAGCTCAAATCGCACACGGCGCTGGTGACGCTGGGAAGAATCCTCGAAGCCGATCCGAGCGAGGAAGGCGATCAGATCGCGGCGGAGGCGCAACGGTTGCTTGCCGATGTTCACGGCTTTCACGAACTTCGCCTGCTCGGGCGTCTTCGTTCGGTACACACGGATCTGCCACCCGACGACCTGGCACAACTGCAAAGACTGATCGGCGGCTACGGAATCCGGGCCAGTGACCGGTTGGGCTGCGAACCGGAAGAATCGCCGGAGGTGCAGCGTGCGCGGGCCACGGCGGCTGTCCGCAGATGGCGCGAGTTGTCCAGACATCCGCTCTTCGACAGGTTCACCTCGCGCGCCTGCCTGGTCGCCGCCCGCAGCGCCGAGGGCGTCCTGGCTGAAATTGTGCCCGAATAGGGACCCGTTCACTATGCGAGCGCCGGACGAGGGTTCTATCTTGAGTTCGGGATGATCCGGACATAACTCCCAGGTTCGGGTCCCACCTCGATGGGAGCACGCGCATGGCGAGTGACATCAAGTCCGCTTCACCGGATCGAGCCACCCTCGTCCTGGGGACGCTCATCCTGGTCGCTGCGGTCGCGAACCTCAATCTCTCGGTCGCGAATGTCGCTTTGCCCGATATCGGGCGGGCTTTCGACGCCAGTCAGACGCAACTGAACCTGATCGCGGTCGGCTACTCGCTGGGCCTGGCCGGAACGGTGCTCTACCTGGGGGCCTTGGGAGACCGATACGGCCGCAAGATGTTGCTGGTCACCGGCATGGCGCTGTCCATTCCGGCGTCGATCGTGGCGGGATTCGCCGGGAACTTCGAAGTGCTGTTCCTCGCTCGGATAGTCGGAGGCGTCTCGGCAGGTCTGGCGTTCCCGACCACGCTGGCAATCATCACGGCGTTGTGGGCCGGACCGGCACGAACCAAGGCGATTGCCATGTGGTCGGCAATCGGTGGCGCGATTTCAGCACTCGGTCCGATCGTCTCGGGGGCGCTGCTCGAGCAGTTTCACTGGGGTTCGGTCTTCTTCGTCACCCTTCCCTTGGCCCTTGTGGCACTGATCTGTTCCCTGGTGTTGGTTCCCGCTCACGTCAACGAGACGACCGAGCGAGTCGATCACCTCGGCGGCATAGTGTCGATCGTCTTCATCGGGGCGCTGGTATTGTCCATCAACTTTGCGCCGGTGAAGGGTTCGGGCACGTTGGCTCTGGTGCTCGGGGCGATAGCAGTTGTCGCGGGTATCGGGTTCTTCCTGCAACAGCGACGCGCGGTCAATCCGCTGTTCGATCTTCACGTAGCTGCGCGCCCGACCTTCTGGGTCGCGGCGGTGGGTGGGTTGGTCGTGTTCGGTTCGCTCATGGGCGCGATGTTCATCGGCCAGCAGTTCCTGCAGAACGTCCTCGGGTACTCGACGCTGGCAGCCGGTGCGGCGATCATTCCGGCTGCGCTGGCGATGGTGATCGTTGCGCCGCGCTCGGCGACCATGATCGAAAGGTACGGCGCCCGCGTCACGCTGCTCGCCGGCTACCTGTTCGTGGTTCTCGGGTTGTTCGTCGCGCTGTTCCTGTGGAACGAAAGCACACAGTATTGGCAGGTCGCGTTGGCCTATGCGCTTGTCGGCATCGGCGTCGGTCTGGCCGGCACACCGGCATCGCGTTCGCTGACCGGATCCGTTCCCGTGCACCGCGCTGGTATGGCGTCGGGAACCTCGGACCTGCAACGCGACCTGGGCGGCGCCATCATGCAGTCGATTCTCGGCGGAATACTCACGGCCGGGTACGCAAAATCGTTGGGAAATGCGATCTCGTCCTCGCCGAACGCATCCGAAGTGACTCCCGAAACTCAGGCCGCGCTCACCAAATCCTTCTCCAGCGCCGAAGTTCTGGCGGAACGCTACCCGCAATACGCGGAGCAAATCATGACCGCCGCCAAAAACGCCTTCCTGGACGGGGATACAAACGCCTACATCGCGGCGATCATCATCGTGTGTGCCGGTGCCGCGGTGGTGACGTTCTTCTATCCGCGTCGCGAGCGCGAACGAGTCCTGCTGGCGCAGTACGCGGCGGAATCCGATCTAGCCGCGGAGAAGAGTTGAGCGCGCTCTGGTAGTGATGAGGGATGCCACAGCTACTTCTCATCGATTCGTCCGCCGAACTCCACCACTCGACCTCACGTGATCTGACCGCACTGTTCGCTCAGCAGTGGTCGAAGAACAGTCCGGATCACACGACGGTGACGTTGGACCTGCACCGGGATCCCTTGCCGCACCTCGCGGACGCGGCCCTGCACTATGCACCACGCTTGCGAGTCGAGGGCGAGATTCCGGATCCCGCAGCGGAAGCACTCCAGGCTCGGGTCATCGAGCAACTTACCGCTGCAGACGTCGTCGTGATCGGTGCGCCGATGTACAACTGGTCGATCCCGTCCACGTTGAAGGCGTGGATCGACTACGTACACGTCCTGGGGACTACGGTCCCTTTCGACACGCGTACTCAGCCTCTGGCAGGTAAGCCGGTGGTGATCGTCTCCAGCCGCGGAAACACCTATGCGCCGGGCTCGGGAAACGAGGCCAACGATCACACCGTCCCGCCACTCGTTCAGGTGCTCGGGGTGTCGATGGGAATGGATGTCTCCGTCATCACCGCGGAACTGACTTTGGCGCAACGTATTCCGGCGATGGCACCTCTGGTCGAGCAGGGTGACGCGAGCCTGCGTGCTGCCCGGGAGTCGTTGACCGAGCTGGCCCGTGCCTTGGGGGCCTGATCAAGAAGTTCGACCGGGTTCAGGTGAGAGACGAGATCATCGACGCCACGTCTGACGGTTCTACGTCGTAACCGGGGAAATAGCAGCACACTTCGTCGGCATGTTCGCCGAACCGCCGCCGAATCTCGGTGGCGCACTCTTCGGGAGTGCCGACGACGGCGAGTGTGGTCAGCATCGGATCGGTGATCAGCGACGCCATCTCGGTGTAGCCACCTCGCTTCGACAGGGCATTGAGTTCCGGTTGGACCTCGCCCCACCCTTCGACGTCGAGCACCGGACGGTATGCGGGCGTCGAACCGTAGAAAGAGAGCAGGGCTCGGACGCCTCTGGCGGCCGCGGCAAGTTGATCGTCGCCGCGGCCGACGCCGACGATGACCTGCGGGATGATCGTGAATTCGTCTCGGGTGCGGCCGGATTCGCGAAGACCGGCATCGACGGCCGGAAGTGTTCGTTCGAGGAAATGACGTTGCGTGTGGAACGGCATGACCAGTAGTCCGTCGGCCACCTCGGCAGCCGTCCTGGTCATCACCGGTCCGAGCGCACCCATCAGGATGGGCGGCGGCCCATAGGGGTTGGGGCCGGGATCGAACGTCGGAGGCATCAACGTGTGGGTGAAGAACTCGCCGCGGAAGTTCAGCGTCGAGGTGTTCTCCCACGCAGTGAAGATCGCCTTGACCGCTGCGACCGTCTCCTTCATGCGGGCCGCCGGACGCGACCACGTTGCGCTGTAGCGTTTTTCGATGTGCGGTTTGATCTGCGATCCGAGACCCAGTCGAAAGTGGCCGCGACTGAGCAACTGCAGGTCGTTGGCCGAATGCGCCAGATGCATGGGACTGCGGGGGAATGCGATGGCGACGTTGGTCATCAGGTCGAGGTCGACGGCCGATGCTGCTTCGACGAGCGGGAAGAACACGTCGTGTGGTCCCTCGAACGTGAACAGGCCACCGGCGCCGGTCTCCGCGAGTTCACGGCTACGAGCAGCGCCCGCGCCCGGCGCGGAGTCCAGTTGTACGTGAACCTTCATCGGCGTCCCCGCAGCCAGGTGCTGACACCGGGAGCGAACGGAGCGATCGCCGCCACCGCGACCAGGGCGCAGTAGAGAATCGGACCCCATCTCAGAACTCCGGCGCCGATGTCTGCTGCGCCGTCGACCAGAGACATGAAGCCGAGTCCGGCCGCGATGCTCACGACTCCCACGATCGCCGTCATCACCCGCCCGGCGTTCTTGCGTGCGCGGAGGAGTTGAAGGCTCATGAGTGCGAGCAGGACCAGGACGAGAGCGCCGCCGCCGCTGCCGGCGAGTACGACGGTCACGGCATCGGAGATGTCGGTGGACGAGTATCCGGGATTGTCGCGCGCAGTCGATTCTTCGAGAGCCGACCGGACGTCGTCGAGGCTGGTGACTACCACTCCGGCGATTCCGGCCAGGACGACGAACGAGCCGATCCAGGCAGAGGTGGACAATGTCACGGCTTTGGGTGTCTCGTCGCTCGCTGCAGGTCGGAGCGGCCGAACCGAGACGTCGGGTCGCTCGGGTGCCGGGCGTGGAGGTGACGGGCGAGGAGGTCGCGCGGGAGAATTGTCGGGATCGGTCACCGGCCGATCGTAGCCATTCGGAGGGATACGGAAGTGATGTGGCGCACTTTTCCGGCTTTTCGGGGAAGGCGGGAACAAATCTACGTGGGCTGTAGTTGACCATTTCGACAAGCTTGAGCGCCCTCGGCTCAACTTCAAGTTGACTCCCGGCCACGGTCGGAGGCAAACTTGAGCGGAGGACGCTCACCAAGCGAAAAACTCGCGGTCATGTTCGAGATCAACCACTCGGGCAGAGAACCGCAGAACGAAAGGTAGGAACACTATGGCTCGTGCAGTCGGTATCGATCTCGGTACGACCAACTCGGTAGTTGCAGTGCTGGAGGGCGGCGAGCCCGTAGTGGTCGCCAACGCCGAAGGCTCACGTACCACCCCCTCGGTGGTCGCATTTGCCAAGAACGGCGAGGTTCTCGTCGGTCAGCCCGCGAAGAACCAGGCAGTCACGAACGTCGACCGCACCCTCCGCTCCGTCAAGCGCCACATCGGCACTGACTGGAACGTGGAAATCGACGGCAAGAAGTACACGCCGCAGGAAATCAGCGCCCGCACGCTCATGAAGCTCAAGCGTGACGCGGAGGCTTACCTCGGCGAAGACATCACCGACGCCGTCATCACCGTCCCCGCGTACTTCGAGGACGCACAGCGTCAGGCAACCAAGGAAGCCGGCCAGATCGCCGGCCTCAACGTCCTTCGTATCGTCAACGAGCCCACCGCGGCTGCACTGGCATACGGACTCGACAAGGGTGACACCGAGCAGACCATTCTGGTCTTCGACCTCGGTGGCGGCACCTTCGACGTCTCCCTGCTCGAAATCGGCGACGGTGTCGTCGAGGTTCGCGCAACCTCCGGTGACAACCACCTCGGTGGCGACGACTGGGACGAGCGCGTCGTCGCTTGGCTGGTCGACAAGTTCAAGGCTCAGAACGGCATCGATCTGACCAAGGACAAGATGGCCCTGCAGCGTCTGCGTGAGGCTGCGGAGAAGGCGAAGATCGAGCTCTCCAGCTCGCAGAGCACCTCCATCAACCTCCCGTACATCACGGTCGACGCGGACAAGAACCCGCTCTTCCTGGACGAGCAGCTCACCCGCAGCGAGTTCCAGAAGATCACCTCGGACCTGCTCGATCGCACTCGTGCGCCGTTCCAGGCAGTGATCAAGGACAGCGGAATCGCCGTCAAGGACATCGACCATGTCGTGCTCGTCGGTGGCTCCACCCGTATGCCGGCCGTCTCCGATCTGGTTCGTGAACTGACCGGTGGCCGTGAGCCCAACAAGGGCGTCAACCCGGACGAGGTCGTCGCCGTCGGCGCCGCACTCCAGGCCGGTGTGCTCAAGGGTGAGGTCAAGGACGTTCTGCTCCTCGACGTCACGCCGCTTTCCCTCGGCATCGAAACCAAGGGTGGCGTGATGACCAAGCTCATCGAGCGCAATACCACGATCCCCACGAAGCGTTCCGAGACCTTCACCACCGCTGACGACAACCAGCCTTCGGTGCAGATCCAGGTCTTCCAGGGTGAGCGCGAAATCGCTTCGCACAACAAGCTGCTCGGCTCCTTCGAGCTCACCGATCTGCCGCCCGCCCCGCGTGGCGTTCCGCAGATCGAGGTCACCTTCGACATCGACGCCAACGGCATCGTGCACGTGACGGCGAAGGACAAGGGCACCGGCAAGGAAAACACGATCAAGATCCAGGACGGCTCCGGTCTGTCCAAGGAAGAGATCGAGCGCATGGTCAAGGACGCCGAGGCTCACGCCGAGGAAGACAAGGCCCGTCGCGAAGAGGCAGAGGTTCGCAACCAGGCCGAGTCGCTGGTCCACCAGACGGAGAAGTTCGTCAAGGAGCAGCGTGAAGGTGAGAACGCGGGCAAGGTCTCCGAGGAGATCCTGACCAAGGTCGAGGCAGCGGTCAAGGACGTCAACGACGCCCTGGCAGGCACCGACATCGCTGCAGTGAAGACCGCAGTGGAGAAGCTGGGCACCGAGTCGCAGGCTCTGGGCCAGGCCATCTACGAGGCTTCCGCTGCAAACGAGGCCGGAAACACCGACGGCGCAGGCAATGACGACGACGTCGTCGACGCCGAGGTTGTCGACGAGCCCACCGACTCGGACAAGAAGTGACCTCGGACAACCCCGAGAACAACCCGGTCGACCCCGAGACCGGTGCACAGGGAGAGGCGGCGGGGGAATCCCTGCCGCCGCTCGACTCGGAAGACACAGGGGTAGTTCAGGAAGCAGAGTCGATCGTGGAGGAAGCATCCGCCACCGATCAGCTCGCCGAACGGACTGCGGATCTGCAGCGACTTCAGGCGGAGTTCACCAACTACCGTCGTCGCGTCGAGCGTGACAAGCAGGTCATCAAGGAAACCGCGCGGGCTTCGGTCATCACCGAGCTCATCGGAATTCTCGACGACCTGGATCGCGCTCGGGCACACGGTGACCTCGAATCGGGTCCACTGCGTGCACTCGCAGACAAACTCAACACGACCCTGACGGGTCTGGGTTTGACCGACTTCGGTAGCGAGGGTGACGATTTCGATCCCGCACTCCACGAAGCGGTGCAACATGAAGGCGAAGGCCACGACCCGGTACTCGGGACGGTCATGCGCAAGGGATACAAGCTCGGCGACCGGGTCCTTCGGACCGCAATGGTGGCCGTGACGGACCGGGTAGGCGACAAGCCTGCAGACGGTTCAGAACAAGAAGCGAAGTAACAGTGAGAGGAGGAGACGCCCAGTGAGTCAACGGGAGTGGATCGAGAAGGACTTCTACAAGGAGCTGGGCGTCTCGTCCACCGCGACGGCCGACGAAATCAAGAAGGCGTATCGCAAGCTGGCTCGGGATCTTCATCCCGACGCCAACCCTGACGATGCGAAGGCCGAAGAGCGTTTCAAGTCCGTCAGTGAAGCTCATGCCGTTCTGTCTGATCCGGACAAGCGCAAGGAGTACGACGAGGCTCGGCGCCTCTTTGCCAGCGGCGGCTTCGGCCCCCGCGCGCAGGGCGGCGGCGGATTCAACCCCGGCGCTGGTGGTTTCGACATCAACGACCTGTTCGGCGGCGGGGCCGGTGGGCAGGACTCGGGTCTCGGAGACATCTTCGGCGGATTGTTCAACCGCGGGGGAGCGGGTCAGCGAACAGCTGCGCCCAACCGCCCGCGTCGAGGCAAGGATCTCGAGACCGAGACGACGCTCGCCTTCCGTGAAGCAGCGCTCGGTGTCACCGTCCCTCTTCGTCTGACCAGCCCTACGTCGTGCACCACGTGTCACGGCAGCGGCGCAAAGCCAGGCACCAGCCCGCGAGTGTGCCCACATTGCAACGGAACCGGCGTGGTCAGCCGGAACCAGGGCGCCTTCGGATTCAGTGAGCCGTGTGACGATTGCCGGGGAACCGGCTCGATCATCGACTCGCCGTGTGAAGACTGCCACGGTAGCGGCGTCACCAATCGCACACGGACCATCACGGTTCGCGTGCCTGCCGGTGTGAGCGACGGTCAGAAGATCAGACTCAAGGGCAAGGGCGAAGCGGGACTCCGCGGCGCTCCGGCCGGCGACCTGTTCGTCAACATCCGCGTCAAGCCGGACAGTGTCTTCGGACGCAACGGCGACGACCTGACACTGACGGTTCCGGTGAGCTACGGCGAGCTGGTGCTGGGAACGACACTGTCCGTGCCGACTTTGGAAGGCCGTGTCGGAGTGAAGGTTCCGGCTGGAACGGTGGACGGACGCATTCTGCGAGTTCGCGGACGCGGTATCCCCAAGCGGCCGGACGGTGCCGGTGACCTTCTGGTCACGGTCAAGGTATCCGTTCCGCAGAAGTTGGACGACCCGGCGATCGAAGCGCTGAAAACCTATCTCGAAGCCGAGAAGGCGAGCGGGTTCGATCCACGGGCCGGGTGGGCCGGTGCATGATGACAGAGCGACCGCAGAATCAATGGGATGCGACGGTCGATCCTGACGCTCAGATCTTCGTGATCTCGGTGGCAGCCGAGTTGGCCGGAATGCACGCGCAGACTTTGCGTAACTACGACCGACTCGGGTTGGTCACCCCGCATCGAACCACCGGTGGCGGACGACGCTACTCCCCGCGCGATGTTGCGCTTCTTCGTGAAGTACAACGGCTTTCGCAGGACGAGGGAGTCAACCTTGCCGGAATCAAACGAATCATCGAACTGACCAACCAGGTCGAGGCTCTGCAGCATCGCGTCCGCGAATTGGCCGAGGAGATCGCGAAAGTCCATGCGGGCTATCGCCGGGATCTCGTGCCGATTCCGCGCAACAACGCGTTGGTGGTCTGGAAGCCCCGCAACCAGCGATAGTCGGACCTTTACACAAACGGCTCCACGCCCTGTCGGATTCATTTCGTCGAATCCGCCAGGGCGTGGAGCCGTTTCGGCGTTTCCACCCAGCGGGAAGAGATCTGTCGACGCCGCCTCAATGTGCATAGCGTCCGCTTCCATGATTCCACTTTTCAGCGTTTGACGTTATCCAGATCACATTCTATGCTCCATCCCAAGCAACTGCTTGCTAGATCGTCAAGCGGGTGCTTGGTTGGCTGGTGCTCGAAATCAGGCACGTCCACCGGCCGATCATTCTTTCGTCAGGTATTCGCCTGACGTTCGGTGCATACATGTGTTCTAGGAGTGCAGACATGAATCGTCGGCCCATTCTTGTTGCGGCAGTTGCCGTGACGGCTCTGGCTCTTGCAGGGTGCAGTGGTTCTTCGGAGTCCGACGGAGGTGCGGACTCGCCCTACCGTGTGCTGCTGACCGGCGGGATCAGTGCACAGGGAGTCCTCGCGGCTAATTCGCAGACCTCGCTGCTCGCCACCAAGGCGGGCGTTCAGGTCCAGAACGAAGCCGGGGGGATCGGTGGCCGTCAGATCGAGCTCACTACGGTGGACGACGCGGGTGACGCAACCATCGCCGTCACCAAGCTGCGCGAAGCCATCAATTCGGGGAACAAGCCTGACCTCTACCTGAACTCGGGTCCGTCGTCGATCGCGGCTGCGGTTCTGCCGATCCTCAAGCAGAACAACATTCTCTCGATGAGCATGGCTCCCTCGCCCGATTCGACGGACCCCTCGAAGTTCCCGCTCAACTTCGATCTGGCTCCGGGTGCGACCGATACCGCTCGCGGAATTTCCGAGTACGCGAAGTCCAAGGGTTACAGCAGCGTCGGAGTCTTGCACGGCAGCACCGCTTACGGTGAGCTGTTCGGCGAAGAAATGACCAGTGCTTTGCAATCCGCAGGTCTGAAGGCCGCCGGTAACGAGGAGTACGACGCCGCCGCTTTGGACATGACGGCGCAGTTGCAGTCGCTCAAGAATTCGGGTGCCGCGGCAATCGCCTTGGATGCGTACGGCGCTCCTCTCGGATACGTGTTGCAAAGCCTCGAGCGACTCGGCTGGGACGTGCCGCTGGTCGGAAACACCTCGGTGTCTGCCACCAACCTGATCGCGAATGATCCGCCGGCCGGTGTGCTCGGCACCCCGCAGGTGAAGAACCTGGTGACGCAGGTGTTCAGCAGCACGGTGTTCGATCCGAACAACGCACTCGTCAACACGATGGTGGACACGATGGCTTCGCTGGGCTCCATCCCGTCGACGTTGATCCTCGCAGACAACTACGACGCATTCCCCCTCGTCGCGGCGGCAGCGGAGAAGGTCGGCAGTTCGACCGATCCGAAGAAGCTCGCCGAAGCACTGGAAACCACTGAGGTCCAGGAGAATGCCAAGACCGCATTCCTCTCGCGCTACAACTTCAGCTCCGACAACCACGGCCCGAACCCGGACACCAGCGAGCTGAAGTTCATCAGCCCGACGAAGATCCTCAACGGTCAGTTCGGAAACCCGGCTGCGTCATGACCATTCTGTGGTCCGGGTTGGCGCTCGGCGCGGTTTACGTGCTGGTTGCCATCGGGTACAACATCGTTTTCGTTTCCTCCAACACTTTCAACTTCGCTCAAGCTCAGCTGATGATGGTGGGCACCTTTGTCGCCTACACGGGTTTGGTGACCCTGAAACTTCCCGTTCTCGTGGTGGCCGTCATGGCTACCGTGACCGTGATGCTCCTCGCCTCGGTCGAGGAGATCGTCGCGATCAGACCGGTGGCCGATCACCAGAACCAGTTGGTCACGACGTTGGGTGTCGCAACTCTGCTCAACGGCGCCACTCAATTGATCTGGGGTAGTGAACCTCTCACGGTTCCGTTCTTCGGATCGAACGAACCGATCACCCTGCTCGGCGGCCGTACCTACCCGGTCGAGATCGCTCTGCTGGTTGCGGCGATCGCACTGGTCGTCGGGTTGAGTTACGTCTCGAAGAAAACGATGACGGGTCTGGCTCTGATCGGCATCTCCGAGGATCGTGAAGCGGCGATGCTGCGAGGAGTCAACGTACGACGGTTGGCACTGGGAGCGTTTGCCTTCTCGGGTGCCTTGGCCGGTGTCCTCGGACTCTTCGTCGGCCCCAAGACGTTTGCAGTTGCGACGTTGGGTGCAGCGTTGGCCCTCAAGGGATTCGTGGCGTTGGCGATCGGCGGGTTCGGCTCTCTGCCTGGCGCTTTGATCGGCGGTCTGACCGTCGGCCTGGTGGAATCGTTCACCGCCCTGTGGGCGGGAAGTCAGTACAGCAATATCGCCGTCTTCACGGTGCTGATCGTCATCTTGATGGTCAAACCGGCTGGACTGTTCGGCAATGTCCGAGAACGGGTGGTGTGAGATGGTAAGTGCGTGGCGGACTTTCCGTTCCCTACCGAGCTGGATCATCCCACTCGTCCTGGCCGTGGTGATCCTGCTGCTGCCCGTGATGGGACTCGACCTGTCGACATCACGTCAGATTCAATTGGCCTGCATCCTGGCACTTGTGGTCAGTGGCCTGAACTTGAGCCTCGGCTTTGCCGGTGAACTGGCACTCGGCCAGGCAGCGATGTACGCGGCCGGTGCCTACACCGCGGGTCTGATGTCCCAGGCAGGTCACACCGACATTCTGCTTCAGCTTGCTGCCTCCGGAGCAGTGGCACTGGCGGTCGGAATCCTGACCGGTGTTCCCGGTCTGCGCCTGGGCAACTGGTCCCTGGCGATGACGTCGTTCTTCCTGGTTCTGCTGGTACCGGACGTACTGGCGATCTTCGGTGGCAAGACCGGCGGCCGAAACGGCCTTACCGGTATGGAGCCGCCGACGTTCTTCGGTTCCGAACTCGACACCCAGCAGTACTACATGGTGGTCGTCGTCGTGACCGTGCTCTGGTTCGCGGTGATGCGTAACCTGGTGGTCTCGCGGCACGGCATCGCGTTCCGCACGCTCAAGCAGTCGCCGGTTCTGGCGTCGTCGCAGGGTGTATCGGTGTTCCGGATGAAGCTGCTCGGTTATGCCATCGGTGCGTTCCCCGCCGGTCTGGCGGGTGCGCTGTTCGCCAACACCGACCTGTTCATCTCGCCGGAAGCCTTCGGGTTCACCTTTGCCACAGCAGTTCTGGCGGCGTCGATCCTCGGCGGTGCGGCAAGTGTGTACGGCGCCGTGGTCGGTGCCGCGATCATGCAGCTCGGTCCCAACCAGTCGACGGCGTTCCAGGAGTATTCGCTGATCTTCTACGGCGGCTTCCTGATCATCGGCGGTGTGCTTCTCTCCGGGGGTTTGACCAAGGTCGGGCGAGCGATCGTCTCGAAACTCGATCGCAAGGCCGGCCTGGGCGTAGTCACTGCAAAGGAAAACAGCGGTGGGACACCGGAACTGGCGCCGATCAACGGAGCACGGTTGGTGGTCGACGGAGTGTCCAAAGCGTTCGGTGGCAACCAGGCGCTCAATGCGGCAACCCTGACCGCAGAGGCCGGTAAGGTCACCGCGTTGATCGGGCCCAACGGTTCGGGTAAGACGACCATGCTCAACATGATCTGCGGCTTCTACACCGCAGATGCGGGCGTGATCACGATCGGTGACACGGTGGTCTCGCAGTCGTCGCCGCACAAGGTGGCGCGCGTGGGTGTGGCGCGCACGTTCCAAACTCCGACGATTCCGGAAAACATCACGGTTCTGGAAGCTGTTGCATCCGGACGTTATTCGGTGCACCGAGCGTCGATGGCGTCGGCTGTGCTTCGCCTGCCCAGCTTCCGCAGGATCGCGAAGGCCGACATCGTCGAGGCCGAGCGTGTCCTCGAACTCGTGGGGATGTCGCACTTGCGCAACGAGATCGCGACGTCGCTGCCCCTGGGGATGCGTCGCATGCTCGAGGTTGCTCGCGCCGTCATCGCCGAACCGAGGGTCGTCCTCTTCGACGAGGTGGCATCCGGACTCGACGAGGACGAACTCGAACGCCTGGCAGATCTGATCCGGGTACTGCGAGATGCCGGGGCGACAGTGGTGTTGGTGGAGCACAACTTCCGCCTCGTCCTCTCGCTGGCGGACGAGATAGTCGTGCTGGCGCAAGGGCAGGTGATCGCCACCGGCGATGCGGCAACCATCGAACATCACCCACGCGTCTTGAGCGAGTACCTCGGAGTCAAGTCCGGTGACGAAGAAGCACTTCTCGAAGAAATCGGCGCGGTAGACCATCAGACCAGTGAGGTGAAGTGATGGAACCGATTCTGAAGGTCCGAAACTTGCAGACCGGGTACGGCGATCTGCGCGTCGTCTGGGATGTCTCGTTCGACGTCTATCCCGGTCAGGTGACCGCCCTGCTCGGACGCAACGGCGCAGGCAAGACGAGCACGCTCCGTGCCCTGTCCGGCCTCAACAAGGTGGCCTCCGGAACCGTCGAGATGGACGGCGCCGACATCACCGGAGTCCCCGCGCACAAACGGGTACGACAGGGGATGGCGTACGTGCAGGAGGGCAAGCGGGTCTTCCACAAGCAGACCGTCGAGCAGAACCTCCTGCTGGGCGGGTACACCCGCAAGGCAAAGCGCGGCGAGCTTATGGAATCCGTCGAATCGATGTACGAGATGTTCCCGATCCTGGGGGAGAAGCGTTCGCTTCCCGCCGGTTCCATGTCGGGCGGTCAGCAGCAGATGCTCGCGATCGGCGCAGCGCTGATGGCGCAGCCTAGGTTGCTCCTTCTCGACGAACCTTCGGGCGGTCTCGCTCCCGTGATCGTCGGTGAGGTGATGGACCGCGTCCAACAACTCAAGGAAACCGGCCTGGCTGTTCTACTGGTCGAGCAGGCAGTCGAGGCCGCGATGAGCGTCGCCGATCATGTGACGGTCCTCGACATCGGCAAGGTGGTTCTCGACGCCGACGCCAAGGACATCGACGACCTGGCAGTGCTCAAGGATGCGTATTTCGGACGCGTCTGAACGGCAATGACGGCTTCAGCCCGGCCACCTCGGCCGGGCTGAAGCCGTTTCCCGCTCCGTGGCACGGGCCCTAGCCGGCTCGGGGCCATCGATCTACCGTCCTGCAAACAACTCCCGCGAGAGGCAAACTCGATGACCACTGCTCCCGACGTGCTCGCCCCGGCGAAGCTCGGCCCGGTGACCCTTCGAAATCGAATCATCAAGTCCGCGACATTCGAAGGCAAAACTCCCGACGCCCTGGTCACCGACGAGCTGATCGAGTTCCATCGTCGCCCAGCCGCCGGCGGAGTCGGGATGTCCACCGTCGCGTATTGCGCCGTCGCACCGGAAGGGCGCACCGAATACGGCCAGCTCTGGATGCGGCCCGATGCCCTCCCCGGGCTTCGGCGGCTCACCGATGCCATTCACGCCGAAGGTGCTGCTGCGTCGGCGCAGCTCGGCCATGCCGGTCCCGTGGCGAATCAGAAGTCGACCGGACTGCCCGCGCTGGCACCGTCGAGTTCGTTCAATCCGTTGAGCATGAGGATGATTCGCACTGCCACGACAGCGGACATCATCAGAATTGCGGCCGCGCACGGGAGCGCTGCGCGACTTGCCGTCGAGGCAGGATTCGACGCCGTCGAGATCCACTTCGGTCACAACTATTTCGCGAGCTCGTTCCTGAGCCCGAAACTCAACCGTCGTAAGGACTCCTACGGCGGATCGCTGGAGAACCGGGCTCGCGTCGTACTCGAAACTGCACGCAGTGTGCGCGATGCCGTCGGTGACAAGATCGCGATCTTGGCCAAGCTGAACATGGACGACGGTGTGCCAGGCGGATTCTGGGTGGACGAAGCAATCCAGGTGGCGCAGTGGCTCGAAGCATCCGGAAGCGTCGACGCGCTCGAGTTGACGATGGGCAGTTCACTGCTCAACCCGATGTACCTGTTCAAGGGCGATGCGCCGATCCGCGAGTTCGCCGCCGCGATGCCGCAACCTGTTCGACTCGGTGTGCAATTGGTGGGTAAGAGCATGTTGCATACCTATCCGTACAAGCCGTTGTTCATGCTGGAAGAGGCTCGGCAGATTCGTGCTGCGGTGAAGTTGCCGCTCGTGCTGCTCGGGGGTGTCACGGACAAAGCGGGCATGGATACCGCAATGGCGGAAGGGTTCGAGTTCGTCGCCATGGCACGGGCGCTGCTCAGAGAACCGGATCTGATCAATCGGATCGCGGCCGAATCCGATACCCAATCACTGTGCATCCACTGCAACAAGTGCATGCCCACGATCTTCAGTGGCGCCCGCTGCGTGTTGGTCGAACGCGTCTGAGCTGGTCAGCGCACACCACGTCCCGACATCCATGCGGATACCGGGTCGTGGGCCGTAGCGGATCAAGTTCGTGGTTGCATCAACGCTTGGTTCAGTTCTGCGTGAAGACGTCGTAGGAGGCGTTCATCGTGGGGTAGCCGGTGGCCATGTAGTCGGTGAGGATGACGTGCGTCGGGTCGCCGATGATGCGAGTCCCGTCGAGGGTGGGGTTGCCGACGTAGTTGTTGGCAGCCATGACCGTCTGGACGCCGTCGGCGACGTTGTAGGTGACGTCGACACCGATACCGCGGGGATCGCTGCTGTAGGCGGTGACGATCTCGGTGGTGTGCGGGGCCAGGTAGGAGCGCGGGCCGTTGATCCACTGTCCGTAGGGGTTGGACGCGCTGTCCAGCAGCATCGGGTTGTCGGTGTTGTTGGTGATGGTCATGGCAACCGTCGGGCCGTCGGTGGGCATGGTGCCGGCGTTGGCGATCGCTGCGGTTCCCAGTGCGGTTCCGCCGACAGCGAGGGCGATTGCGGTGACTGCTACGAAGCGAGTGGTGTTGGTACGCATGATGTCTGCTCCTGGGATGGTGTGTGGTTGCCGTTCTCGGCGATGAATCAATCTTGTCGCGAATGAGTGCTGCAGTATGTCCGCCGACGGGGCCGTGGCGGGGTTGAATCTCTTGTCCCCCGATCGGGGGAGGCGTAAGTGCTCGCATTGCTGGTACGGGCGTGAGAAAGTGAGCAATGCGCGAAGGCACGAAGCCGCTGGCCGGCAAGGTTTCCGTGGTGGTCGGCGACGATCACCCACTGTTCCGTGAGGGCGTGGTTCGGGCTCTGACCGGCAGTGACAGCATCGACGTCCTGGGCGAGGCCGACGACGGCGCAGCAGCGCTCGCAATGATCCGCGAACTACGCCCGCAGGTCGCGCTGCTCGACTTCCGGATGCCGCACCTGGATGGAACTCAGGTCGCCGCCGCAGTCGTTCGAGACGAGCTTCCGACGCGTGTGCTTCTGCTCAGCGCTCACGACGAATCGTCTGTCGTGTACCAGGCCCTGCAAGCCGGTGCTGCCGGATTCCTGCCGAAGGAATCGACTCGCGCCGAGATCGTGAGTGCCGTGCTCGACTGTGCTGCGGGACGAGATGTGTTGCCGCCCAGTATCGCCGCCGGATTGGTAGGAGAGGTTCGGCGTCGTAGTGAACCGTCCGGTCCGACGCTCAGCGCGCGCGAACGTGAGGTTCTCGGATTGATCGCGCAGGGCGCCAGCATCCCGGTCATCGCCTCACAACTCTTTCTTGCGCCCTCCACCGTCAAAACCCACGTGCAGCGCCTCTACGAGAAACTCGGAGTCAACGATCGAGGCGCCGCCGTCGCCGCTGCAATGCGGCAGGGATTGTTGGAGTGAGCAAGCGTCACCGAAGCACGTACGTGACGTTCATGGCCGGGTAACCCGAGGTCATCGTCACCGTGACGTCGTGGCTGTCGGGGGCGTACGTACCTCCGGCATCCGCCCTGGTCTTCGAGTTGGTAGCACTGAAGACAAACACTCCACCGTCGTCGGAGCGGTACGTGAGCACGATGGGGAAGTCGTTCTGGTTCTTGCTCGTGGCCACAACGTTCACGTTCATGTTGGGGAGGATGTAGTCCGCCGGCGGGACGACCCAGTCGCCGTTCGGGTTGGATGCGTCGACCAGATACAGGGCCCCGCGACCCGAATTGCTGATCATCGCCGTCGTGACGGATGTGTCGGTCATCGACTTCACCGTGTTCGCACCGGCGGAGCGGGCAACCAGAGCTGCCATGCTGAGGCCGGAGAAGGAAAGTGCTTCAGGTCGAATTGTGTTGGTGCTCATCATGTTCTCCTCGATTTGTCGGTCTCGGTGACCGTGTGTTTCTGTGATGAGACAACTATGGCCCCGAAATCCCTTCGGGTCTGTCCACCTACGGGTCCGAGTGCTGGACGACATCGCTGTCCCCCGATCGGTGGACACAGCGCTCTCCGCCCACCCAGTGTCATGGGGTGGAGGCTTCGCCCACCCAGCGGGAGAACCTGTTCCTCTACCATTCAACCCACTCGTAGCGTGGCCACCATGACCGATCCTGACTTCTCCACCGCACCACTCGACGTCGTAGTCATCGGCGCCGGCGTCGCCGGCATGTACGCCATGCACCGACTTCGCGAGCAGGGGCTGCGTGTCCACGGCTTCGAGGCGGGCTCCGGAGTGGGCGGCACGTGGTACTTCAACCGCTACCCGGGCGCACGCTGCGATGTCGAGAGTTTCGACTACTCCTACTCGTTCTCCGAAGAGTTGCAACAGGATTGGGACTGGAGCGAGAAGTACGCCGCGCAGCCGGAGATCCTGTCCTACCTCGATCACGTCGCCGATCGCTTCGACCTACGCAGTGGGTTCACTTTCGATACCCGTGTCCTGAGCGCACAGTTCGACGAGGACTCGTCGACGTGGCGAGTGCACACCGACGGTGGTCATGACGTCACCTCGCGGTTCGTGGTGTGCGCCACGGGCAGCCTCTCGACCGCGAACGTTCCGAACATTGCAGGTCGCGAGACTTTCGGCGGTGAGGTCTTCCACACCGGCTTCTGGCCGCACGAGGGCGTCGATTTCACCGGCAAGCGAGTGGGAGTGATCGGCACCGGATCGTCGGGCATCCAGTCCGTTCCGTTGATCGCCGAGCAGGCCGATCACCTCTTCGTGTTCCAGCGGTCCGCGAATTACAGTGTGCCGGCGGGAAACACGCCTCTCGATGACAAACGACGCGCAGAGATCAAGGCCGACTACGCCGAGCGTCGAGCGCTGTCCAAGCGCAGTGGCGGTGGATCTCCGTTCGTTTCGGATCCTCGCAGCGCGCTCGAGGTGTCCGAGGCCGAGAGGAACGCGGCCTACGAGGAGCGGTGGAAGCTCGGCGGTGTTCTGTTCGCCAAAACCTTCGCAGACCAGACCAGCAACATCGACGCCAACGCGACGGCGGCCGCATTTGCCGAGGCCAAGATCAGATCGGTGGTCGAAGATCAGGCCATCGCCGACCTGCTGATCCCGAACGACCACCCCATCGGGACCAAGCGGATCGTGACGGACACCGACTACTACCAGAGCTACAACCGTGACAACGTGAGCCTGGTCGATCTCAAGAGCGCACCGATCGAGGCAATCGACGAGGCCGGGATCAAGACGACCGACTCGCACTACGAACTCGACGCATTGGTGTTCGCCACCGGCTTCGATGCGATGACCGGGGCACTCGATCGCATCGAGATCCGTGGCCGCAACGGCGAGACCTTGCGAGAGAACTGGCATGCGGGTCCGAGAACCTATCTTGGTTTGGGAGTTCACGGCTTCCCGAACCTGTTCATCGTCACCGGGCCGGGCAGCCCGAGTGTGCTGTCCAACATGATTCTCGCTGCCGAACAGCACGTCGACTGGATCGCCGACGCGATCAACCACCTCGATTCGGCGGGCATCGACACCATCGAGCCGAGTGCCGAAGCCGTGGACAACTGGCTCGAGGAGTGCTCACGCCGGGCGTCGGCAACATTGTTCCCATCCGCGAACTCCTGGTACATGGGAGCCAACATCCCGGGAAAGCCGAGGATATTCATGCCCTTCATCGGAGGCTTCGGTGTCTACTCCGACATCTGTGCAGACGTGGCAGCAGCGGGATACCGAGGCTTCGAGCTGAACAGCGCGGTGCACGCATGAGCCGGCTGGAGGGCAAGCGGGTACTCGTGACGGGTGCGGCCGGCGGAATGGGACGCTCACACTGTGAGCGGCTCGCCGAGGAAGGCGCGTCCGTGATCGCGTTGGATGTCGAACAGGCGCAATCGGGGTTGGCGGAAACCGCTCAGGCAGTGCGTGATCGAGGCGGTGTCGCGGTCACCGGTGTGGCGGATATTCGGGACTTCGACGGTCTGGCCGCCGTCGTGGCCGAGTGCGTTACCGAACTCGGCGGGTTGGACGTCGTGGTCGCGAATGCAGGCGTCTACGACACGCCGGGACCGTCGTGGACCATCGATCCTGCAGTGTGGAACCGCTCGCTGGACGTCAATCTGACCGGGGCGTGGCACACCGTCAAGGCCTGCGTTCCGCACTTCGGCGACGGTGGATCCGTCGTTCTGGTCAGCTCGACAGCGGGAATCAAAGGTATTGCCGGAGCAAGTCATTACAGCGCAGCCAAGCATGCCGTGGTGGGCCTGGCCAGAACGCTGGCCAACGAGTTGGGGGCGCAGAGTATCCGCGTCAACTCCGTGCATCCGGGTTCGGTACGTACCCCGATGATCATCAACGAGCGAGTGTTCGCGAACCTGTGCCCGGACATCGAGAATCCCACCGAAGCAGACGCTGCTGCAGTGCTCAGCGCTCGCAACTTGCTGCCCGTTCCCTGGGTCGATCCGGTGGACGTCAGTAATGCGGTCCTGTTCCTCGCATCCGCGGAGTCCCGCTACATGACCGGCTGTCAGTTGGTTGTCGACGCCGGCCTGACCCAGAAAGTGTGAATTGATGACTTCTCGATTGGAAGGCAAGATCGCGCTGATCACGGGTGCGGCACGAGGAATCGGGCGGGCTCAGGCCGTGCGTTTTGCCGAAGAGGGCGCGGACATCATCGCGGTCGACGTGTGCACCTCGGTGGAAACCACAGTCACGCCGCCCGCGACGGAGGCCGATCTCGATGAGACAGTGGCGCAGATCCGGGCGCTGGGGCGAAAGGTCGAATCTGCGGTAGTGGACGTTCGGGATCTCGAGGCACTACGCAGTGCCGTGGACTCGGCCGTCGGAACGCTCGGTGGTCTCGACATCGTCTGCGCTACAGCTGGTATCACGTCCTCCGACGGGGCCCTGACCATGTCGGAAACGATGTGGCAGACCATGGTGGACGTCAATCTGACCGGCGTGTGGCACACCACGACCGTCGCGGCTCCGCACTTGATCGCGCGGGGCGGGGGATCGATGACACTCACAAGCTCCATCGCCGGACTTCGGGGGCTGGTCGGAGTCGCGCACTACACCGCAGCCAAGCATGGAGTCGTTGGTCTGATGCGTTCGCTGGCAAAGGAACTGGCTCCGCACAACGTACGCGTCAATACGGTCCATCCCACCAACGTCGACACCCTCATGATTCAAAATTCGTTGGTGCGCGGCAAGTTCCGCCCCGATCTCGAGAACCCGACGCGCGAAGAATTTGCTGCCGCAGCGATGACGATGAACATGCTCGCCATTCCGTGGATCGAACCGGTGGACGTAGCGAACGCTGCTCTGTTCCTGTCTTCCGACGAGGCTCGCTACATCACGTCGGTCGCCCTGCCGGTGGATGCAGGAAGTTCGTCCCGCTGAGGTTTCGAACAGCTGAAATCTTGAACAGCTGAGGTTTTGACACGCTGAGTTCCGCCACGGTGTGTAGCGTCGGTTTCACCTAACCGAAAGGCGTACACCGTGGCGGAACGGCGCTATCTGGAAGTCACCGTCGGGACCAACATCGTGATGGTCCTCGACCACCGCACGGTGGAGGTCTTCGACCGCACCGCCGCGAGCACGAGCGAAGTGGCTCGTTGGCATGTCGAACACATTGCGGTGAAGGCGAAACCGTCGAAGTCGGGACTGAAACTCACCATCGGGAACAGGCTCGCCGACGACTCGATCGCGGTAGCGGGTCCACGGGCATCGCTGACTGTTCCGCCGGAGAACGAGGCAGCCGTCATCGCGTTCTTCGACGAGGTCAAGGCTGCTCGGGTGTGAATCGGCAGAAGACCTTCGGCGCGGATGATTCGGGTTCTCTAGTCGAGCACGTCGTGCGCTGCCACGAAGATCGGGCCGGACGCACTTTTGTCGGGATCTCGGGAATCGAGGCTTCCGGAAAATCGACGATCGCGGACGAGTTGGCTGCCGGTATCTCGAAGTCGGGCCATGACTTCATCATGATCCATGGGGACGAGTTCTCGACTGCGAAAGCGGTACGGAACAAAGATCCTGACACGGTGCGTGGGTATCTCGAGGATGCGTACGACTATTCGAACCTGAGTAGCCGTGTGATGGTGCCGCTACGGTTGGCCGAAGTTACCGAAATTTCCTACGTCTCGACTGATCCGGAGACAGACGAATCGGTGGTGTCGAAGCCACGAGTCCCGGATCGCGCCATTGTGATCGTCGAGGGAGTGCTGCTTTTTCGCGGACTGATGCGAGATCAGTTCGACCTACGAATCTGGGTTGAAGCAAGCTTCGACGAGTCCTTGCGGCGTGCGAAGGGACGTCCGCGCGATGTGAGCTATTACGGGACGGCCGAGGCGATAGCGTCCCGGTACGAATCCCGGTTTCATCCAGCGCAGAGGATTCATCTGCGTGACGATCGACCACAACTGACCAGCCACGTAATCGTGCGTGGCTAGTCAGTCGAAAGGCCGGCGATATCAAGCTTTACGCGCGGCGGCATGGGCCCCGGCGACACGGCCGAATGCGAAGGCGTCGGCAATGTGGAATCCGCCGTCCTTCGCCGCGCTGTAGGTGGAACTGACCGCGCCCGCGGCGTAGAGGCCAGGAATCGGATTGCGGGCAGTATCGAGTACGCGGGAATGACCGTCGCGGCGCGGCCCACCGCTACTCCATCCGAGCAGTGGCGACCCGGAGACGGCGTAGAACGGAGCGGTAGCCACCGGGGCCAAAGTTTCGGGATTGCGGCCGAACGAATGGTCGATGCCGTCCGCGCACGCCTCGTTGTAGCGTCGCACGCTCGTTTCCACGACTGTTGGGTCCAGTCCGAGTTTCTCGGCGAGTTCGGCGAGCGTGTCCGCCTTTAGGATCCATCCCTTGTCGATCTCGGCTTGATTGTCCGAGCTCCACTCGTACCCTTCGTCGAGAACCCTGTGGCCGACGGGCAGTGCGTCGCGGCCGGGGCTCAGCTGTCCGGCCAACCTCATCGTCTCGTCGAAGACGACGTTCATCGGTTGCACCGGAAAGTGTTGGTAAGAACCCTCTCTGAACACATGACCATGCCGCATTTCGGCTGACTCGTCGGTGAAGCGTCTACCTTCCCGGCTGAGGAACACATAGTTGTGCGCGTTCCACAGTGCGAGGAAGAATCCAGTCGGATTCTCGAGGTCGCCGGGAATTCCCGTAATGGTCATCATGTTGTTCATGTGCCACAGATCGGCGCCCACGGCCTGTGCCATGCGGTGACCGTCGCCGGTTGCCGATGGTGAGCCCCAGATCTTCGGATTCTCCAGACGCAAGTAGTCGCGCACCATCGTCGGATTTGCTTCGAATCCTCCGGTGGCAAGGATGACGCCCCGGCGTGCCTTGATCTGCGAAGTCTTTTCACCCGAACGGATCTCGACTCCGGTCACCGCTCCGGATTCATCCGTCAGCAGTCCGGTGGCTTCGGTGTCGAATAGTGTTGTGACGCCGCGTTCAGCGAGAGCGGAGACGAGGAACCGGTAGAGAAGTTCATTGCCCATCTTCCCTTCGACGGTGTCCATCCCTGCGTAACAAGAACTTCCGTCAAGTTCGGCGAACTCTGCCGCGGAATGGAAATCGCCGGTCATCGCTACAGTTGCACCCAGACTGCGGATCCAGTCGGACAGTCCGTGAGTGTTCTCGGCCCAGGCATCGATGACGTCCTCGGCAACGGGGAACTCCCCGTTCAACGAACGCAGGAAGGTTCGGGCGGCAGCGGGGTCCTGGTTGACGAACCATCCACTGCCGGACAGTCGAGTGTTGCCGCCCGCGGAATCAGGTCCGCTCTTTTCCAGAATCACGACCGATGCGCCGTCGGCGTGCGCTTGGAGCGCTGCGGCCGATCCGGCAGCGCCCGATCCGATGACGAGTACGTCGACAATGTTATCCATGTCACAGAAGGTATTGCGGAATGGTGGTGCGGCGAACCCACCTTCCCGATGAGCGAGAAAGCCAGTGGTCGACGCCGCAGAGACGTCGCCCCGCAGGCACGTCGGGGGCCAGGCGAGGTAGCGGTTCAGTGCGTCGGGGGTGGCGCCAAAAGTGCGATATCGCGCTGTGACGTTTTCGAGACCCTAGCGTTATAGATGTGGTTGTGTCGGCGAAACCTGCCGGTGGCAGAGTTCGTCTGGAACGCAGTGACCGACACGGTTGGTTATCCGACGCACAGTGATTCATCGCTGATTCGAGCGGTGGGGCACGCCGAGTCCAGACAAGAGGCTTTCATGACTACGATCAACGAACGTTCTTCAGCTGCAAATGTTCTCGATCTCTTTGACAGCGCCGGCCGAGAAGGGCATCGGTACAGTATCGACGTGGAAAGCTACACCCCTTCGTATGCGGTACTGAGACTTGCCGGAGAATTGGACATGGGTCAGCGGGTGGAATTGGTGCACGCGCTCGACCGACTTCTCCTGGTCGGCACCGATATTCACGTCGATCTCTCCGGCGTGACCTTCATGTCGTCCGGAGTGGCGAATGCCGTTGTCGATGCTGCGGGGCGTGGCAACAACCGCATTCGCTTGTTTGCCCCGACGCGAGCGGTCTCCATGATCTTTCAGGCTCTCGGCGCCTCCGAACTCATTTCGGGCGTTGCCACGTCGACCGCTGATGCTCTCGGTGCTTGAGCCGGAAACAACTCCCACGAACGATGTGAAGTGAGCAGTGCTCGATACGCGTTGACTTGGTTTCTGGTCTGATCTGCGTGTCGATGTGCACTTTGCGGCGCGGGGTCAGGTTGTCGTCACCGGGTTGCGCCGAGATTTGCGGTAGTCTCGTTCGGTGTCGAGCAGCCGGCGCTGCCATCGACGCGTCCGGCCGCATGAACGCTTGGTGGTCCCGACTCGTAGTGAAGAGCCACACCATGGCGTATGACACCAGCAACGGTTCGACATCGTCGAATTCTCCGATCACCCAGTTCTCCGATGTGATTGGTCTGGAAGTAAGCATGCAGTTCGCACCGATACGCCGCCTCGACGACCACGCACTTGCAGGCGCCGAGTTGCAATTGCGTGGGCCTGACAATTCCTCTCTGTGTTCGGCGCATGCCCTTCGTCGCGCCTCGCAATTGATGCAGCAACGCTCGGAATTCGACAGTCACAAACTGGCCATGTCCCGTACTGCACTCGCATGCACCGTCGCGGATCGCCTGCCGTTGCTGGTGGCAGTCGACTCGGTTTCCCGAGCAGCTCTGAACGCTCCTGGTATCGAAGGAGCGACGAGAAATCTGCAACGGATCGTCATCACGGTTGACAGCGCATCGGTGCTTACCGATCCCCACAACTCTCTGGCAGTGATCAGAGAAGCCCGCGCGGGCGGGCGTCTGATTGCACTCGACGGTGTCGGCATCGACAGGCACTCGGCGACACTTCTGTCTTTGGTCGAACCCGACATCATTATCACTTCCGCTGAATTGCTTTCCAAGGCGGCATATTTCGAAGTGGGAACGACGGTGCACGCGCTCGGCGCCTACGTCGAGCGATCGAACGCGATTATCCTTGCCGAGGGTGTCGACTCGGAATCGTCCCGTCTTGCCGCAATCACCATCGGAGCCACATACGGAACGGGTGAGTTGTATCCCGCAGTCGACGATCCGAGTTCACTGTTGTCCGAACCGGTCGTCGCGATGCCCGACAGTCCGGTGTGGAGTGATCCCATCCCCGAGGTGGGCACTCCCTACTCGATCGTGTCTGCTCACAGCCGGATCCGGCGCGGTACCAAGCGTCTGTTGATCCAACTGAGCAAGTCCCTCGAAGCGCAAGCCGCCACATCGGGTTCCTCGATGCTTGTTCTGGGCACCTTTCAACAAGCCGAGCATTTCACCGCATCCACAACAGCACGGTGGCGTCACCTCGCCGACACCGTAGGGTTTGCCGGTGTCTACGGTGTCGGACTGTCCGTGATGCTCGACGGTAAAGTTCAACACGCGCCGCTCGACCCGGGTGATGATCTCGTCAACGAGTGGACGGTCGTCACTCTGGGACCGCACCATGCGGCGATGCTGTCGGCGCGAGATCTTCATGACAACGGTCCAGATCTCGAGCGGACCTTCGACTTCGTGCAAACCTACGATCGCACCGCCGTCACCCAGGCAGCGCACTCTATTCTTCGTCGTTACCCCACGACGAATTCGTGAAACCGGTGCCGAGGTTCTCGACGTTCGCCGCGAGCGCTGCCCGACCGGCGATCGTGGCTAAGGATTGGCCGGGCGCCGCGCAGCACGTCTCTTTGCTGCAGAGTTGAGTAGATACCTTTCGGCGACCGTGTAGTCCGTGACGGTTGCGCCATCCGGTGCTGTGGTGTGGGTGAGCAGTTCGAGATAGCGGCGACGGAAGACATGGGCGTCGGATTCTGCGAGTAGGAACTCCGCCGCTGAGACGACCTCTGGTTTCGGAGCAGCGCGTGCATGCCGGTTTCGGGCGGGCCGAGTGCTCATGTTTTCCTCTGGATTTCGAAAGCGTCTGTGCCGGTAGTCATGTGCGAGTTGATCCTGACGTCTGTTCGGTCGCTACCGGTCATGAGAAGTCGTGAGTGGTTTCAGATCGATCGGCTGTCCGTCGGAGGGGAACGGCAAGGACATGTAGTTGAGAGGGGCGGTGTAGCCGGGCGCGACCTGCCAATCGAAGCGTGTGAGCAGGTGGTGCATGATCGCTTTGATTTCGACGCCGGCGAAGTGCATGCCGAGGCATTTGTGCACGCCTCCACCGAACGGTTCCCAGGCATACCGGTGCACCTTGTCTTCACGTCGGTGGTCCGCGAAACGTTCGGGATCGAAATGTTCGGGGTCGGGCCAGTACTGCGGCATGTGGTGAGTGAAATGTGGCACCACTGACACGTAGGTCCCAGCGGGTACGAAGTGGTCCTGTATCTGGGTGTCACACACCGCTCGGCGAGCCATGACCGGCACGGGAGCGACGAGTCGGAGGCATTCTTTCATCACCAGGTCCAAGCCTGCGAGTTGGTCGAGTTCGGCATAGCTCGGCGTCGACGTACTCAGTGCGAGTGATTCCGCCCGACATCTGTTCTGCCACTGAGGATTCTGGCCGAGATATTGCATCATTGTCGAGATGGTGATGGTGGAGGTGTCATGTGCGGCCATCAGCAGGAAGATCATGTGATCGATCACCTCGCCGTCGCTGAAGCGCTGTCCGGTGTCTGATTCGATGTGACAGAGAACGGAAAACAGGTCGTCGGTTTCGCGTGAACGGCGCGCAGGTAGGTAGCGGCGGAAGAAGTTTTCGAGGGTTCGGCGCCCGTCGAGGCCGCGCTTCCATCTGGTGCCGGGAACTCGATAACGGATCACCGAGGTTGCAGCTTGCACGCAATCGACGAAAGCTTTTTTCACAGAGTCGATTTCGCTTTCAGTGGTCCCTTCCGCGCCGCCCATGAAGATGTCGGTCGCGAGGTTGAGTGTGAGAGCTTTGAGAGCGGTGTAGGCGCGGAAGCCATCGGACGGAGTCCAGGCGTCGAGCGCGGAGGCGATCGCGGGATTCAGCACGTCCACGGTCTTTTCGAGACGCGATCTCGTGAAGGCTTGTTGCATGATGCGTCGTTGTCGTAGGTGCTCTTCGGAGTCGAGAAGCATCAGACCCCCGTGAAAGAAGGGACCGATGAGCACTGACCACCCGTCGCTGTTGACAAAAGCGCGGTCCTTGTTCTGGAGAACTTCTTGGCATGCGTCGGGCCCGAGGGCTGCGACCCATCGTCTACCGGCCATCGAGAACCACGAGACTTCGCCGTAACGATCCCAGCGTTTTTGCATCAGAGCGAGAGGGTCGCGGATGTATTCGAAAGTTTGCCCTATTCCGGGTAGTCCCGAGTTGCCTGAGATGGGACGCAACTGCGACCGGATGGGTGGAGCGGCCAGGATTTTCGACATCACGTACCTGCCTTCCGTTTGCATCTGACAGTGGCGCCTGTCAGATGGGGGTAGTCTGCGTCACAGTCGCGTCGTCTGTCAAGATCGACTCATGGCTTCTCCCACACCCCGTCGATATGCCGGTCTGAGTGGTGAGCAGCGGGCCGCGCTTCGGCGTGAAAGCTTGCTCGCAGCAGGACTGGACGTGTTTGCGGCCGCGGGCAGGCAGGGTGCCACCATGACCGCCATCTGTGCGCATGCCAAGCTGACAGAGCGATATTTCTACGAGAGTTTCGCCAGCAGGGACGAACTCCTCCAGCAGGTTTTCGACGGAATCGTCGACGAGGTGCGCGTGGCCGGAATGGCTGCACTCCGAACGACCGAGGGGACACGGGAGGAGCGCGTGCGGAGCGCCATTGCTTCGTTCGTCAACATCCTGACGGACGATCCTCGAAAAGGGCGTGTCGCGATGGTCGAGTCGGTGGCTTACGAGCCGCTGCGCACTCACCGGCGGGGAGCGCTGCGTGGGTTCGCGCAGATGGTGGCCGACGAGGCTGCGCTCTTGTACGGCGATCGAGCTTGGCCTCCCCATCAGGGTGAGATCAACGGATTACTGTTCGTGGGCGGCCTGGCCGAATTGGTGACGGCCTGGCTCAACGGCGAAATCGACATCACGCCCGCTGAGATCGTGGATGCCGCAACCTTCCAATTCACATCCACAGCGCACCGATGAAACGCGGGGCCGGCGATGCGGACTGCCAACTCTAGTGGGCGGCATGTGTCGTGATTCGAGGCAGTTTCGGGTCTGAATTGTCGATGACACTGTCCGCGCGGGTCCAGGGCTCTGCAGCCGCGAAGTACAGACGTTGGCCGCCGACATAACGGTTCATCGACGGGTGTTCCGGATCCGCGTTCGTTCCGTCGCGAAGGTTCATTCGCTCGGCGGTGATCTCGAAGGGCACGTCGAGAAAGATCGAATAGTCCCATCGGGAAGCAAGTTCGTCCCGATGCAGAAAGAGTCCCTCGACGAGGACTACGGCTCCGTCGGCTGCATGCAAGTACGCGTCGCTGTCCCGTCGTGGTCGGTACTCGCGGTTACCTCCCGGTCTCAGAGGGGCGAGAACATGACGCTCGAGGGCGTCGTAGTCGTAGCTGTCGAGCCAGAAGCCTTCCGGTGACAGCCGACCTCTGCGATGGCGAATCTCCGGCGGATTGAGGAAGTCGTCGACGTGAATCACAATGGCGGGGCGTTCATTCAGCTGTGCTGCAAGACTTTTCGTGAATGTCGTCTTGCCGCTCCCGTCGACGCCGTCGATCGCGACGACGGGAGAGCCGCGCAGCGCGTTTATTTCGGCGGCCAAGGTCTCGAAGACCGTCTTGGTGCTCATCGAGCAGTTCTTCCCTCGCTCGTAGCGACGCGAAGAGGCCCGGTGTCGTACAGGATTCGGTGGCCGTCTTCGAGGACGCGTCGAGTGCCCGCGTCGAGCGGAAGGTCGGCCCAGCTCTCGCTCGCGAAATTCAGTTCGACGAGGAGGCCGGACCGTAGGCGGAAGCGTCGTTCTCGGACTGGCCCCCAGTTGGCGGCTCTGATGAATCGCGCGTCGGGGCGGAGCCGGTCGAACCAGTCTTCATTTGCGAGCGCGTTCGCGTCGTCGGCCAGGATCATCAGATCAAGATCACTCGCCATACGCTCCGCGCCGCGCGCGTAGGACCCGACCAGCGCTACAGCTTTGACGTCATCGTGCTCAGCGGCCCATCGTTCGACGTCGACGAGCAGCGCGTTCACCGCACGTCTTCGCCCCTTCAATCGTGCTGACATACCGGCATCATTCCCCATCGCCACCCTCTCCGTAGCTTCGCCCGGACCTCTATCCTGGAACTGTCAGTGACAAACCAGGCGGAGGGATGCGTATGTCCAAAATGAGAGAACTCAGCCGATGAAAGCAATCATCGTGTGTACCTCTGTCTCCCATGGCAATACGAAGCTGATCGCCGACGTCATCGGAGAAGTTCTCGATGCTCGCGTGGTCGAGCCCGGTGACATCGACGCCGCGCAGCTCGCCGACTACGACCTCGTGGGGTTCGGCTCCGGCATCTACCTACGCTCATACCACGCAGATTTACGCTCGTTCGTCGAGGCACTCCCCGAAGAACGGCGATCCAAGGCTTTTGTCTTCGCCACCAGTGGTTTTCCTGACAAGGGGATTCATCGCTTCTCGCGTCCACTGGTTCAGTTGCTCGAACAGAAGGGCTTCGATGTGGTCGCAGCCTTCTCGTCCCGTGCGTGGGATACCTATCTCCCGTTCAAGCCGTTCGGCGGTATCCGGAAGGGGCGGCCGAACGCCGACGACCTGGAATCGGCGCGCATGTTCGCCGAAATGCTACGCGGAAGCGTTCAGGACAGCTTGCCCGGCACCGGGTAGCTGCGCAGGCTCATCTCCAGCTCACCGGCGTCGGCAAGGTCGTTGATCGTCTGGCGCAGAGCGCCACACGTCCGTTGAGCGTTGGCACGGCTGTTCACGCGACCCAACTCCGGGCACACTTCCTGCGACTCTTCGAGCCATTGGACGCTGGTGTGCGCTTCGCTGTACTTCTCGACGAGGACGCGATTTCCGCAGTTGCGGCAACTGACCTGACGCATCAGCGTGCAATCAGATCGGCCGGTGACCAGAAGGCGCGCATGCTCGTGATCTTGGCGTCCTCGTCAAAAGTCATGACGTCGATCGGTTCGACCTCGTAGACCTGATCGCCCACCGGTGTGACGACGCGGAAGTGGAAGGCCGCGCTGGATCCGCTCACCCGCAAGGTAAGCAGTTCCGTCTCTTGCGAACCGCCCTCGAGAGCGCCGTAGAACTCGGTGATCGCGGCCTTGCCGACGCGGGGTTCGCTGCCGACCGGGTCTTCGAGCGTCGCGTTCTCGGCGTAGAGGGCGGCGATGTCCGCTGACGATCCGCGAGCCACGGCGTCAAGGTAGGTGGTAACCGTCGCCGTGATCGCGGCCGTGGTGTCTGGTTCGAGAGTGGTCATCGAGTTAGTCCGATCAGTCGAGAAGTTCAGGGTCTGACAACTACTTCGGACGCTATCGGTGCGGGCTCGATTCGGCGCCGGCATCTCCCACGCAGCGGGACAGCCTGAGCACTCAGGCGTCGAAGCGTCCGAACCCGCCGCGGTAGAACAGAAGCGGACCGTCGTGGCGCAGCACGTTCAGATCGGTGATGCGTGCGACGACGATGGTGTGATCACCGGCGTCGTGCTCCTGCTCGACCGTTGCTTCGATGCGGGCGAGCGCGCCGCTCAGCGCCGGAGCACCGTTGCCGGCGGCATCCCACTCGACGCCGAGGAACTTGTCCGTCCCGCCGCGAGCGAACGCCGAACACATGTCCTGCTGATCGTGGGCGAGAACATTGATGCAGAGAGTTCCCGTCTCGCGAAGCTTCGGCCAACTTGTCGACGTCTTCGCCGGGCAGAACGAGAGCAACGGGGGATCAAGCGATACCGAGACCAGGGACTGGCAGGTGAAACCGAGGGGTGAATTTCCGTCGTGAGCGGTGATGACGGTGACGCCGGTGCAGAAATTGCTCATCACGTTGCGAAGTGTGCGTCCGTCCAGAACTGGTGGCTCGGCGTTTTCCACGGTCATGTCGTCTCCTTGTTCAAATCTTTTGTTCAAAACTCTGCAAACAGCTTCAGAAGCAACGATGTGTGGCGCCGCGGACGTAATCCAGCGGCAGTCCCACTCAATGGCAGCAATGGCTTCTCGGCACGGGTCAGGACCGACCGAGTGGCAGGTGGAGGGGTTTCGAGCAAATTTGATCCCGCTCAGCGGTCCGTTCGGATTCTACGAAACCAGCAAATGACCAGTGATTGTTAGACTTCGGGCATGTCCGAACCTGATGACGTGTCCCGAGGACTTCCCGCTACCAGCTGGGCAGTGCTCGGGATGCTGACGTTCGGGGAGGAGCTGACCGGAAACGATTTGAAGAAGTGGGCTGACTGGAGTGTCGGCTTCTTCTATTGGAGCCCGTCCATCAGCCAGGTGTACGCAGAACTGAAGAAGCTCGAAAGCATCGGGTTCGTGGAGTCCCGGGTCGTCTCCGAACCAGGGGTGCGAGGCAAGCGCCTTTACTCCATTACTCAGTCAGGAACCGACGCCGTCCGGACGTGGTCACGGGAGGCACCGGTGGAAGTTCCGGTGCTCAAGCACGGTGTGATGTTGCGTCTGTGGATGGGACACCTCAACGAGCCCGAGCGACTGAAGGCGCTGGTGGAAGCCCACATCGCCAATGTCGAAGAGCAGATTCGACGCGCGAAACTCCACGCAGATCATGCCGAGAACGAGCCGGCCTGGTCGTTCCCGGTCATGACGTTGCGATGGTCGGAACGGTACTTCCGAGCCGAGATCGAACTTGCTCGCGAACTGCTCGACGACATCGATCGTGCGACCGCCGAGTTCGCGAACGTCGCCGAGCACGACCGACTGGGATCACCGTTGCCCTCGACGCCTGGCAAATGGAAGAACGTCGAGGAGTATGTGTTGGCGCTCGAGCAAGCCGGGCTCACCGGCAACGGTTCGAGTATCTGAGTCAGGCCCCGGCTGCGGTCGGCATGTTGCGCAGCAGATGACGACGTTGCAAAGTCGGAGTGACGCTCAGCGATCCGCCGTCGATGCCTCGCCAAATGGCAGCGGCCGCCATACGGACCGGCGCTGCGCTGACGTGGTCGAGGCGGAGGGCCTTCGACGGCGCGCAGATGGATACCGCGGCGACGGCGCGGCCGATGGGGCCGATCGGTGCCGCAAGACAGCTGAATCCCGGTAGGCCGTTTCCGGATTCGAAGGCCACCCCGGACTCGCGGATTCTGGCGAGGTGGGGCAGTGCGTAGCCCGAGGACTTCGGCGAACCGAACGCGAGCAGTGCCTGACCGATCGCAGTGGTCTCGGCGCGGCGTCGACCACCGACACGCGTCGGCACTGCGGCGGCGAGGCGTCCGCCGATCTTCTCCATGTAGACCACATCGGGCCCGTCGAGGATGCCGAGGTGAACCACGAATCCGGTGACTCGGTAGAGCTCATGGAGAAGGGGCATGGCTGCAGCGTGGAGGCGGTCCTGATGAACCGCGAGCGATCCCAGTTCGACGAGGCGCATACCGAGTTCGTAGTCACGGCCGTCGCGACGCAGCCAACGCATCGAGACAAGACGTTCGAGCATGCGGTGGGCAGACGAGCGGGGAAGGCCCGTGCTCCGAACGACTTGAGCGAGCGTCAACCTGCCGGGACCGTCGAAGGCGTCGAGAACCAGCGAGACGCGATCGAGAATTGCTGTCGGGGCCGAATCGGCGCCTAAAGCATCCACAGCCTGCAGTGTCATCGTGTACCTCACTTCTCTTAGAGCTCCACAACCAGTGAACTGGCTATTTCAATTAGAAATAGTGTCATAGAGTTACGGATTTGTGAAGTGGATCACCGGTCTGTTTTCGGGCGCGTCGCGGGTGGAAACGACGAGGGGGTTTGCGCGAATGCTCGCGCAAACCCCCTCGTCGTTTAACTACTGGCAGGTATTACATCGCCACCGGCAGGTATTACATCGCCACCGGCGGGTACTACATAGCTGCCAGTGGTTCGCTTCCGGACCAGTCGTGGCCCCAGTAGCTGTCAGCGGTGATCTCCTCGGAGGAGTACGAGTCCTGATCCACCCTCGCGCCCTCGGTGCCGAACTCGATGTCCCAGCCGCCGGGTGCGCGGACGTAGAAGGAGATCATCTTGTCGTTGGTGTGACGACCCAGGGTCGACGACACGGAGAATCCGTCCTTCATCACGCGGTCGAGTGCCTGGCCGACGGCGTCGAGGGTGTCCACCTCGACCATGATGTGAATCAGGCCGGGTGCGCCGCCGTGCGGTGCCGGGCACAGGGCCAAGCTGTGGTGACGCTCGTTGACGCCCATGAAACGGATTCGCAGCGGCCCGAATTCAGGCGGGGCCGGCAGGCGGAAGGCGCCGCGCGGGTAGAAGCCGAGCACCTCGGTGTAGAAGTCGAAGCTCGCAGCACTGTCCATGACGGGGAGTACGACGTGGCCGAGACCCTGTGAGCCGGTGACGAATCGAGCGCCGAAGGGCGTCACCACGGGGCTGTGGTCGAGGATCGCTCCGTGGAAGACCTCGATGGCTGCTCCGCCGGGATCGGTGAAGGCGATGACCTCTTCGACCCGTCGAGCATCTGCTTCGGCGAGCGAAAGCTGCTCGACCTCGGTGCCGTTCTTTTCGAGTGCTTCTTGAACGCGGCGCAGTGCGGCGTGGTCGGCGACCTCCCAACCGATGTTGACGATCTCGTCGCGCTCACCCTCGACGACGACGATGCGAGCAGCACGCTCGTCGAGTCGTAGGTAGAGCGCGTTCTCGTCCGGCCCACTGCCCTTGGCGAAGCCGAGAACGTCGAAAGCGAAAGTGCGCCAACGTGCCATGTCGTTGGTCGAGATCTTGACGTAGCCAAGTCCCTTGATGTCAGTGCGTGTCATCGTGTCTTTTTCCTGTCGATTTCTTGTGTCGAAGTCTGATCAGATCATCGCCCGCAGCGGACCCTGCGGGTCTGCGCCGAGACGGCTCAGTGATGCGGCGTGGAAAACGGTGCTCGGCACGTGAATTGCGTGATGCTGTCCAGCATGAGCATCGCGCCAGAATCGCTGAAGCGGCTTGTCCATCCGCAATGCGTTGCCACCGCAGCGTGGGTAGACCTGATCGATTGCGTTGACGGCGCGCCAGGCGGCCTGTACCTGAGTCTGACGTCCCTCCGCGCGCTGCTCGAAGGTCACTTCCTTGCCGGCGTCCACTCGATCCCACATGCGGTCGACGTTGGCAAGCAGGGTGTCGCGCGCAGCCCGGATGTCGGCGGTTGCCTGACCGATGGCGAACAAGGTGTACGGGTCGTCCTTGATCGCCGTGCCCTGCGCGTTGATGCGATCGGCTTGGTACTCGTTGGCGTGGAAGAGCATTCCCTCGCAGATGCCGATCGTGGCGGCGGTGATTCCGAGGGGGAAAATGTTCGACCACGGCATGAGGTACAGCGTCTCGGTGCGCCCGTACTTGCGCACTGCCGTGCCGTCGATGACCTCGTCGCAGTCCATGACGCGGTAATCGGGGACATACGCATCCTTGACTACGAGATCCTTGGAGCCGGTGCCGCGAAGTCCCATGACATCCCACGAGTCTTCGATGATCTCGTAGTCGGTGCGCGGAATGATCACATGGAGCATGCGCGGCGGCATCTCCATGTTGCCGTCCTTGTCGCACGCCATCGCGCCGAGGAATGCCCAGTCGCAATGGTCGGTACCGGAGGAGAACTGCCAGCGACCGGAGAACTTGTAGCCGCCGTCGGTGGGGATACACATTCCGCCGGGCATGTACGGCGATGCCATCCAGGTGTCGGGATCGGATCCCCAGATCTCCTGCTGCACCTTGGGATCCGCGAACGCGAGTTGCCACGGGTGAACTCCGACGATCCCGTGGACCCAGCCGGCCGACGGGTTCAGTGAAGCCATGCGCATGACGGTTTCGGCGAATTCGCGCGGATGCGCCTCCATGCCGCCATGCTCCTTGGGCTGCAGCATGCGGATGGAACCGATTGCCTTCATCTTCTTGGCGGTGTCGTCGGCCACCCGGCCGATCCGCTCGGCCTCGATGCCTTCGGCGAAGATGTCGTCGGCCATCGCGTTGATCTGTTCGAGCACTTCGTACGTCATGTTGTTCCTTGCATCCAGTCTGGTTGTCTCAGCAGTGTTTTCGACTGCGGATCAGGAGGTTGTCTCGAGTGCCTGGGCGTCGCGTGCGGCAACGTTTTCGGCGACTTCCCGCTTCCAGCTCTCCACTGCGCGGGTGGTGTCGATCTCGAATTCGAAGCGCTTCGTCATGTCTTCCGTGACATTCTCGACGTCGGTGTAGAACTGGTTGTACCAGCGACGCAACTGGTAAACCGGGCCGTCCTCCTCGGAGAGCAGGGGGTTGTCGATCGGAGCTTTGTTCTTCCAGATCTCCACGTCCTGAAGGAATCCCATCTCGACGCCCTCGGTGAACTGCGCGGCCATCGCGGCAGTGGACTCGTCGTCCATACCGGGTAGCTTCTTGACCATCGCGCCGTACTGCAGGACGAACGCATTGTTCGAGATCGGGTAGTGGCAGTTGATCAGGACGGTCTCGATGATCTGCCCGTTGGCTTCGCTCTTGATCCAGTCGATCATGTACGACGGTCCGAAATATGAAGCATCCGAACGGAGCACAGCGTTGGGATCGCCGTAGTTGGTGCCGCTGATGACGTCCTCACGTCCCACCGATTCCATGTACTGGCTCGCGACATGACCTTCGAAGATGTTCTTGAAGTACTTGGGGAACGAGTAGTGAACGTAGAAGAAGTGGGCCATGTCCACGACGTTGTCGACGATCTCGCGGCAATGAGAGCCTTCGATGGTGAGCGTGTTCCAGCTCCAGTCGCTCCACTCATCGCTTCCGAAGCCCTCGATGTCGGGGATCGTGACCTCGGCGGGCGGGGGATTTCCCTGGGGATCGTGCCAGACGAACAGCTGACCGTTCTTCTCGAGAGTGATCCATGCCCGAGTCTTGGCCAGCGGCGGAACGCGTCGTGCGTAGGGGATCGCCGTACATTTTCCGTTACCGCCCCAACGCCAGTCGTGGAACGGGCAGGCGATCGAATCGCCCTTGACGGTTCCGTGAGCAAGGTTGCCACCCATGTGGCGGCAGTATGCGTCGAGAATCTTGATGTCGCCCTTGCTGTCGGCGAAGACGACAAGGCTGGTGCCGAATGCCTCGATCTGGTGGGGCTGACCGTCGCGATAGGTATTGCTCAGTCCGAGGCAGTGCCATCCACGTGCGAACCGTGCGGGAGGCGCTGCCGCTTCGATTTCTCGAATTTCCTCGCCGGCGCCCGTCTGCGTCGGGGTGTCCGTAGTGGTGAGTGGGCCGGTTCCGAGTGCCATGTCTTCCTCCGAGCCGCGTCTTGCGACGCTCCAGTGATGTGATCCGTCTCATACAACGACGAAGCGTCCGCTGGAGATACGGCAGTTCCCGCTGGATGGAACGCCTACTCGGTGACCTGCAGAGATTCAGCTCGCGAGTGTCGCCACATCGTCGATCGCGTAAGTCGCCCAGGCCCGGGCAGTGACGACCCCAGCGGGATCGGTGGCGACCAGAGCTACGTCGGCCACGCTCTCGTGGTCCTTCTCGTACGTCGCGAGCACTGTCACGGAGCAGTGCAGATCTGTTCCCGTGGAAGTCGCGGTGCAACGTCCGCGGAAGCGTCGTAGTGACGCCGAGCCGTAACGACGAGCAGCGAAATCAGCAAGGGCGGCAACGGAATCGGTTCCGGTGCCCGCTGTCGGGGCTTCCCGGACGAAGACCTCGGCCACCAGATGCCCGGTCTGGTCGTGGTATTCGGTGATCCGCTCGAGTGTCGAACTCAGCGCCCTCACGGATCCGGTGAGCAGTGCGCCGGGATCGGGGCGTCCGAAGAACACGACGTCCTGCTCGACGACGGCCCCGTCGGGTGCCGAGCGCACGGTGCCGTACAACGAGTCGAAATCGGAGAGGAGCGTGGTGGCAGTACGCGGAGCAGTTGCCGTGAAGTGGGCGGTACCGAGGTTGGTAGTCATGACACTCTCCGTTGGACGCGACCGAGACGCTGTCGTCTCGGTGGGTACATCGACGCTAACCACCGCTCTCGCGGGTGACGACGGGCTTCCCGCTGATCGGGAGCATTCTCGGATTCGATCGAAGAGGTGGAACCTGTTCCAGTTTTGTGCAATTCTGGATATCGTATCCGTGACCGGGAGCACATCTCGATGACTGCACGCGCCGAGCAGAAGGAAGACCAGATGACAGACGAGTTCGCTGACCTGCACCGACCGGTATACGGTCCGGACCTGCTCATCACCGCTCTGGAACGCAATCACGACAAGCCCGCGCTGTACCTCGGCGACGTGATCCTCACCGGCGGTCAGATGCGCGATCAGATCAGCTGCTTCGCCCAGGCGCTCGCGTCTTTGGGAATCACTCAGGGCACCAGCACCGCGATGCTGTCGAAGAATCGCCCCGAGGTTCTGATCAGTATGGGCGCGACCATGATCACCGGCTGCCGGGCGAGCGCCTTGAACCCGATGGGATCGCTCGACGACCACAAGTACATCGTCGACGACGCCGAGATCGAGACGCTGATCTTCGATCCCAATGCCTTCGAAGAGCGTGCCGCCGAGTTGAAGGCGTCGTCACCCTCGTTGACCAACGTGCTCTCGATGGGTCCGTCCGAGGTGGGAATCGACATCCTCGCGCTGGCTGCAACGTTCGAGCCCGCGCCGCTGAAGGCAGCGCACGTCGACGCAGAAGACGCCAGCAGCATGGTGTACACCGGTGGAACGACCGGCAAGCCCAAAGGTGTTGTCGGATCCTTCCGTTCGGGTGCTGCGCTCAATCAGATCCAGATGTCGGAGTGGCAGTGGCCCGAGGACAACCGCTTCCTCATCTGCACGCCACTCTCACACGCAGGTGCAGCGTTCTTCATCCCGACCTTGCTGCGCGGCGGTGCGTTGATCGTCCTGCCTGCCTTCGAGCCAGGTGCTGTGCTCGAAGCGATCGAGAAGCACAAGATCACGGCAACCATGTTGGTGCCCACCATGATCTACATGCTCATGGACCACCCCGATCTGCCCAAGCGGGACGTCTCGAGTTTGCAGACGCTGTTTTACGGAGCGTCCGCGATGTCTCCCGCCAGACTGCAGGAGGGCATCAAGAAGTTCGGTCAGATCTTCTTCCAGTTCTACGGTCAGACCGAGTGCGGCATGACTATTTCGGTGCTGCGCAAGGAAGAACACCTCGCCGACGATCCGGCCCGCCTCGCCACGTGTGGGCGTCCGGTGCCGTGGCTCGACGTCCGGTTGCTCGACGACGACCTCAACGAGGTGCCGCAGGGAGAACTCGGTGAGATCTGCGTCCGTGGCCCGCTGATCATGAAGGGCTACTGGAAGAAGCCGGCCGAAACCGCTGAGGCGTTCCGGGGTGGTTGGCTGCACACCGGCGACATCGCGCGCAAGGACAAGGACGGGTTCATGTCCATCGTCGATCGCAAGAAGGACATGATCGTGACCGGTGGTTTCAACGTGTTCCCCCGCGAAATCGAAGACGTGATCTCGGCGCATCCGTCCGTCGCGTCGGTGGCGGTAGTCGGTGTGCCGGACGACAAGTGGGGCGAAGCCGTCAAGGCCTGTGTCGTACTTCGTGCCGGACTGACCGTCGACACCGAGGAACTGGTCGACAAGGTGAAGGCGGCCAAGGGTTCGGTTCACGCTCCCAAGAGCATCGACTTCGTGGATTCCCTTCCGCTGACACCGCTGGGCAAGCTGGACAAGAAGGCGCTGCGTGCGCGGTACTGGGAGACCAGCGCCCGCGCGGTCTAGGAACCAGCGTCGGGTAGCGAAGGGTCAGCGTTTCCAGACGTAACGACGTTCCGGGCGGCCCACCACTCCGTATTTCAGCGAAGTGGTGGACCGCCCGGTTTCGTAGAGGTATTCGAGGTAGCGCCTCGCGCTCGCGCGTGAGATGCCGACCCTCTCGGAAATATCTGTGGCCGAGGCGGGTTCGGTTTCGTCTCGTAGTGCTGCCTCGACCAGCTGAAGGGTCTCAGGACTGAGTCCTTTGGGCAAACCTTTGTGGGACGACGCCCCGGGCGCGCCACCTGCCACACCGAAGGCCTCGTCCACTGCTGTCTGTTCTGCTTCGCCGGAGCTGTCGAGATTCGCATATGTCGATCGGTACCGCTCGAGACGCTCACGGAGAACCTCGAACGTGAAGGGCTTCATCAGGTAATGCACGACGCCGCTGCGCAGCGCTTTCTTGACCGAGCCGGCCTCACGCTCACTAGTGATGACAAGAACATCCAGCTCCGGTGCCAGCTCGCGAAACGGGGCGATCAGATCGAGTCCGGTGGTGCCGGGCAGGTGGACGTCGAGAAGAACCAGGTCGGGTTGCAACTCACCGACTGCGGCCAGTGCGGTCTCGGCCGAATGGGCAACGCCGCACACTTCGAAACCGTCTATCCGTGAGACGAATCCGCTGTGCACCTTCGCCACCATGAAGTCGTCGTCGACCACCAGTACCCGGATCATGCGCCCTCTCCGTCGTGTAGGACTGCGCTGAAGACAGTCCACTCGATGTCCTCTGCCGAACGAGTGCTCACGGTGACGTCGCCGCCCCGCCGACGACACGTCAGGCGCACCAGCGCCAAACCGAAACCGTGTCCGTCACTCGATTGTCCCTTGGTGCTCCAACCCTGGCCGAACACCCTGTCGCGATTCTCCGGCGCGATACCGGGGCCGGCGTCCTCGACCCGCACTTCGACCGCGGTGCCACGGCCCCGAATCGACAACCGAACCTTGCGGCGCGCGGCTTCCGGCATCTCACCGACGGCGTCGACGGCATTGTCGACGAGGTTTCCGACCACTGTCACGAGATCTCGTCCGAGTCTGCGGTCCACCGGTTCCAGATGCGTGTCCGCCGCCAGCTCGACCGTGACCAACCCCTGTGCAGCAGCACCTATCTTGGCGATCACGAGTGCGGCGGTGCCGACGTCGGCGATCTTCTCGGTCACGGTCGCGCTGACCTGCGCGCGCTCCATGGTCAGACCCTCGACGTAGCCGACCACCTCGTCGTATTCGCCGAGCTGGATGAGGCCGGAGATGGTGTGCAGTTGATTGTCGAACTCGTGGATGTGGGCGCGTAGTGCGTCGGTGCTGGTTTTGGTCACGTCGAGTTCTTCTTCCACGGAGCGCAATTCGGTGCGGTCGCGGAAAGTGGTGACCGACCCGATGGTGCGGCCTTTCGATTCGATCAAGACGGTGTTGAGGACGAGCAGGCGATCGCCGACAAGAACCAACTGATCGGATTCGGTTGTGCCGGAGGTCAGTACACTCTGGAGGCGGTCGTCGAGACCGAGGTCCCGCACCGATCTGCCGGCACTGCCGCGTGGGATGTCGAGGAGTTGGTGGGCACTGTCGCTCATCAGCACCACCTTTCCCTGCGCGTCGAATGCGATGACGCCTTCCTTGAGACCGCGCAGCATTGCTTCACGTTGGCGAACCAGGTCCAGGATCTCGCCGGCTTCCATGCCGAGGGTTTGCCGTTTTACCCTGCGGGCCAACAGGATCGACCCGACGCCGCCGAGAAGGGATGCCACCGCGAGGTATACCAGGAGATTCGGTGCAGATTGCAGCAGCCGTGTCCAGATCGAGGGGTACTCGATGCCGACGATCGCGGTTCCGGTAATCGCTCCTTCGCTGCCGAGAATCGGAACGTGCGCCTCCACGGCCTTGCCGGAGGGCGTGTCGACCAAACCCGTCCACGACCGATCCTCCGTCTGACGTGCGTCGATGCCGACATCACCGGGACGCGTCGAAATGACGACACTGCCGTCAGCGTCGGCAAGCGAGACGTAGGTGACGCCCGAGATGGCGCGTACCGAGTCGACCGAACCTTGTAGTCCGGAGCGGAGACGGGTCTGCGCCTGGGGGAGTAGCTCGCGTACTGCCGGATTGGCTGCGAGCGATTCCGCTGCCGAGAGTGCGCGACGTCCCTCCTCGCGTTGGAAACTCGCGGACGACTGCGCGAGGGAGAGGGCGGTGACGCACACGAGAACTGCAACGACGATCAGAAGTTGCAGTTCGAGAAGTTGTGTCGCCAGAGTGTGCCGGCGGCGAACCAGCCGGGCAAACAGGGACGACTTGCTCTCTCGCTCCGCCTGCTCGTTTCCTGAGGACACCAGCCAGACCCTAGCCTTCAGTTCGATGCCGGGAAAGCGGTCGTTCGTGAGCACAATGAGCACAAATCAATTTGCTTTCCCAATGGTGACCCCAGTCACAAAGTGCGTCAGTATGAAACCTGTTCACACATCGGTACCGGCAGACAAGGACGAAGCCATGAGCACATCGAAGCGGCTGAGCAGGCATATCGCCCTGCTCGGTGCCTGCGCGATGACTCTCGTGCTCTCGACCGGATGCACTCCGGTCGAGTCCTTCTTCGCCGGTGGCCGAGCGGGTGAGAGTTCCGAAGAACTGCGCGTACTGGTGCCCTCGGTGGCCGGTGGTGGTTACGACCTGACCGCCCGGACCATGGTGCAGGCACTGGCCGACGAAGGGACCGTCGACGCCGACGTCGTTGTGCTGCCCGGATCGGGCGGCATCGTCGGACTCAACCGGTTGGCTCTCGAAAGCGGGAATCCCGACCTACTCATGGTCATGGGGCTCGGAGTTCTCGGTTCGCTCGAGATACTGCCGTCCGAGCACACACTTGCCGACGTGACACCGATTGCGAGACTCGTCGAAGAACCGGAAGCGCTACTGGTTCCAGCAGATTCACCGTACAAAACTCTCGCCGATCTGACGCAGGCCTGGGTGGCGGATCCGTCGTCGATCTCGATCGGCGGTGGTTCGAGTGAAGGTGGACCGGACGGGTTGTTCCGCCTTCTGTTCGCACGGGCGGTCGGCGTCGATCCGTCGCGCTCCCCGTACCGCATCTACGACGGCGGCGGCGAACTGCTTCCCGCACTGCTCACGAGGCAGGTCGACGTAGCCGCCACCGGTATCGGTGAATACCTCGATCAGATTGCGGCAGGCACGGTTCGGGTCCTTGCGGTCAGTTCGCCGGCCCGTACCCCGGCGGTGGATGCGCCCACGATGGCGGAGTCTGGCGTCGACGTCACGTTCACCAATTGGCGGGGTCTCATGGCGCCGCCGGGCCTGACGGACGATCAGCGTCAGCACTTGCAGAATTTGGTGCGGGATCTGGCGGCAAGCCCGCGCTGGAACGAGCTGTCTCGCCGAAACGGTTGGAACAGTGCAGTTCTCACCGAACCCGAGTTCTCCGCATTCCTCACCGATCAATCCCGGTTCGTCGACGCAACACTCGATCCGCCCGGCATCAACTGAGCACTACCGAAGTTTCGTTTCACCTCCACGAAGGTCACCGGCTCGATTTGCCGTGCCGTTTTTCTCGGCAATTCAGCACTAAAGGAGTTCATCATGCTCGTCACACTCGGCTTTCTCATGGTTGCGGTGTTCATGTTCCTGATCCTCACCAAACGCGCGACCCCGGTGGTGGGACTGACTCTGGTTCCGGTGGCCTTCGGACTACTTGCCGGGGCCGGCCTCGGAATCGGCGACATGATCACCGACGGCATCAAGTCGCTCGCACCCACCGCGGCGCTGTTGTTCTTCGCGATCATCTTCTTCGGAATCATGATCGACGTCGGCCTCTTCGATCCGCTGGTCAAGCTCATCCTGCGGATGGTGCGAGACGATCCGATGAGGCTCGTGGTCGGAACCGCAGTGCTCGCGATGGTGGTCTCGCTGGACGGAGACGGTTCGACGACCTTCATCATCGTGACCTCGGCGCTGCTTCCGCTCTACCTCAAACTCGGTGTCAGTCCCGTCGTTCTGACGGTGATCGCCGGCCTGTCCAACGCGACGATGAACATCATTCCGTGGGGCGGCCCGACCGTCCGGGCCGCGAGCGCGCTGGGACTCTCGCCCTCCGACGTGTTCGTGCCGATGGTGCCGTCGTTGATCGTCGGCCTGATCATGGTGCTCGGATTCGCGATTCACCTCGGGATCATGGAGCGCCGCAGGATCGGGACTTTGGTCCTGACTTCTGAGCGCATCCTCGAAAAGGTCGGAAACGGTGGAAGTTCCAGCACCGGTAGCGCCGGCACCGGCGGCTCGAACGACTCCGAGGACGACGGCGGCGACACCGGACGATTCATCGACGGCCTCGACCCCAAGCGGGACACCTTGCGGCCGAAATTGCTCTGGTTCAACGCTGCGCTGACGACGATCCTTCTCGTCGTACTCGTGATGGACATCCTGCCCATCCCGGTGCTGTTCATGATCGCGTCGTCGATCGCCCTCGCGGTGAACTTCCCGGCGGTCAAGGATCAGGGTGAAGCAATCGCACGCCATTCGTCGAGCATCGTCTCGGTGGTCGCGATGGTGCTGGCAGCAGCGGTGCTGACCGGCGTTTTCCAGGGAACCGGCATGGTCGAGGCGATGGCAGAGTGGCTGCTTCAGGTCATCCCCGACGCGATGGGCCCGCACCTCGCCGTCATCACGGGCGTCCTGAGTATCCCGCTCACGTTCTTCATGACCAACGACGCGTTCTACTTCGGTGTGCTGCCGGTGCTGTCCGAGACTGCAGCGCAGTACGGCATCGAGCCGGTGGAGATGGCGCGCGCCTCGATCACCGGGCAGGCCGTGCACATGCAGAGCCCGCTGGTCCCGGCGATCCTGCTACTGGTCACACTCGCCGGTGTTTCTCTGGCGGATCACCACAAGAAGGTTCTGTGGCGAGCGGGCCTGATCTCGATCACGATGCTCGTGGTCGGCGTCGGATTGGGGCAGATCCCCTTCTGAGCGCGATCAGTTGTGGAAGGGGCACCGGCCTTGGTCGGTGCCCTTCTTCTTTTTTGTCACGAAATTGGGCCGGATGTCGAGATCGGGCTCGTCGTACAGGCGGTGGAACGTCGGCGTGAGCGAGCTGGACATGGGCGGGTTCACCCATGACCAGTCGGTCGGGCACTTGCGCCCGGCCTTGTCCTCACGCGCGATGTGATCGATGAATTGCTTTGCGACAGTGTGATGGTCGACCATGATGACGCCGGCCTTGCGGTAGCTGTGGATAACTGCACGGTTCAGTTCGACCAGTGCGCGGTCCTTCCAGAGCGTGCGGTCGTGGCTCATGTCGAGCTCCATCATCGCTCCGATGGTGGGCAACATGTTGTAGCGATCGGTGTCGCTGAAGTTGCGTGCGCCTACCTCGGTGCTGACGTACCAACCGCTGAACGGCGTGCAGGGATAAACGATTCCGCCGATGTCGAGGTTCATGTCCGAGACCGCAGGGACGGCATGCCATTTAAGCCCCAGATCAGCGAACCAGCTGTATTCGGGGTGCTCGATCTCGACCTCGAGAACCAGGTCGGTCGGGACGTCGAAGTACTGCAGGGGTTCGTCGGGAACCGAAATCAGTACGGGGAGAACGTCGAACGGCGTACCGGCGCCCTTCCACCCCATCGCGGTGACCTGAGCAGTCAGATCGACGTGCCACGGGTCGCCCAGAATGGTGCCGTCAGGCTGCCGGTAGCCGGCGTAGCGGATCAGTTGCGGGCTGAGGATTCGGTACTCCTGACCGTCCTCGCGGGGGAGTGGTCCGACCGTCACGACCGACTGCAGAGCGCCGCCGTTGGTCGACAGTCGCAGGTGCTCCCAGCATGCTTCGGCGAGAGCGGAAGCCGTGACGGCATCGCGCGCGTCGATGAGTTTGAGGGTCCGCCAATGCGCGCGACCGACGCACCTGGCGTGGTTTCGCCACGCGAGTTTGGCGCCGACGAGCAATTCCTCCGCTGTGTGCGTGTAGGTGCCGGTCCGATGGAGTTCACGCAAGGCCTCACGCCGCCGAGACGTCGGGAGGTGGCCCAGTTCCGGAGAGTCGAAAAATTCGACGCACTCGAGTTCCCGACGTTGAAGCTCGGTCAGCGTCGGGGTAGTGGAGGCGATCTGGGACGTAAGCCCGCTATCGGTGGGCAATTCGTCCTGTCGAACAAAATCCACGGCACGACTCCTGTTTGGCTGGTTGAGATTTCGCTGAACGTTAGCTCGGCGATCGAGAGTGTCGAAGCTCTTGTTTATCTTGCACGCAAGAATAAGAAAGGGACGGTCACACCGCGAAATGGGGTCGCATTGTGACACTTGTCCAGAATGATTTACGAGTCAGACATTTGTGACATAAGCTGCAGACGAAATTCCGCGGCGGGTCTTGCCGCGTCTAGTCGGGACGAGGATGAGCGTGGATTCGCAAGCAATCTCTCTGGTCCGGTCGAGCTTCAAATCCGTCGCTGCGGTAGAAGATGGTCCGGAACGGCTCGCCCGTACCTTCTATTCGATCCTGTTCGCTCGATCGCCCGAAACCCGGGAGTTCTTTCCGGCAGCGATGGATGTGCAGCGTGACCGGCTTGTCAGCGCTATCGCTCACGTCGTCGAACGCCTCGACGAGTCCGACGCGATACTCGAGTACCTCGCGCAGCTCGGCCGCGATCACCGTAAGTACGGCGTCACCGACGAGCACTACACGGCAGTCGGCAATGCCCTGATCGAAGCACTCGAGACTTTCGGTGGCGCCGAAATGTGGACAGACGAGGTCGACAGCGCGTGGCGCAACGCGCTCGCGATCATCTCGGCAGCGATGATGGACGCCGCCAACGCGGAAGACGGTCCGCCCGCGTGGAGTGCCACGGTCATCGAATGCCGCCCGGTCATCAAGGGCGTCGCCGTCGTGCGGCTGCAACTCGACCAGACGATGGAGTACCGCGCCGGTCAGTACGTCAGCGTGCAGGTCGCCGCGAGGCCACGGATGTGGCGCTACCTCTCTCCGGCCACGCCGTACGACGGGACCGGAATCCTCGAGTTCCACATCCGCCAGGTCACCGGCGGGTGGGTCAGCCCGGTCATGGTGAACCAGACCGCTGTCGGTGACACCTGGGTGGTTGGTTCGCCCATCGGTGCCTTGGGGATTCCGGAGAACTCCAAGGACCTTCTGATGATCGCGTCGGGAACCGGAGTGGCTCCGCTGCGCGCTCAGATACTCGAGCTGATCCGACGCGGCAACACTCGCAAGGTCCAACTGTTCTACTCCGGACAGCATCCGTGCGATCTCTACGACCTTCCGCATCTGTGGAAGCTGGCCGAGAAGCACCCGTGGCTCACGATCATCCCGGTCTCGGAAGAAGACGAGAATCCGTGGTGGCACACCGAGTCGGAACCGCTGCCGCCGATCGGCATGGCAAGGCGCATCGTCGGCAAGGTCGGAAAGGTCGTGACCTCGTTCGGGGACTGGGCGGGCTACGACATCCAGGTCGTCGGCAGCGAATCCATGGTCAACAGCACCAAATTCAGGCTTCGCGCGGTGGGCATCGACGTCGACACCGTTCGCAATGATCCGACGTACTGACCGTCAGTACGGATCGAACTGAATGACCTCGGCCGGCGTTCCGGCCTCGATCAATCGATCACGCGTCGACCGAACCATGGCCGCCGATCCGCACACCAGGACCTGATGTTCGGTGAATGCACCGTACGACGCGACGACGTCGGCGAGCGTGCCTTCGATGAGATGATCGTCGCCGAATCCGATGTCGACGTTCAACCGGTCGAACCATCCGTCGGGCGGGCCGCCGTCGGAGAGATCTTCGACGACAGGAATGGGCTGCAACCACGGAAACTGGTCGGCGAGCAGCCACAGCATGTCCGCAGCGTAGAGATCACGAAGCGTTCGGCCACCGAAGAAGAGGTACACCTGCGGCGGGTTCGGGGTCTGAGCCAGATCGAGAATGATCGACCGGAGTGGGGCCAAACCGGTTCCGCCCGCGACCATGATGACGGTGGGGCCGTTCTCGTCGACGGACAGGTTGCCGCGCGGGTCGAGGATCTGCCAGACGTCACCAGGCTGGGTGTCCTTGACTATCGAACCGCTGACCCAACCACCGGGAACCGTCTTGACGTGAAACTCCAACTTCCCGTCGTGTGAGGGAGGCAGTGCGGGGGAGAGTCGACGGAGCAACCGCGAATTCTGCGGGACGCTGACGTCGACGTACTGGCCCGGTCGGAACGGGACGACGTCGCCGACAAGACGAACAACCGCCAGATCCTCACGGAGACGGTGATGTTCGACGACTGTGCTCGACCAGGTTCGCTGGGCCATGAAAGTTCTCCTGTAGTCAGTAGAGCGGGTCGTGCCGGATCTGGTCGAGCGGAGTTCCGCCGGCACGCAAGGCGTAGACGGTTGTCTTGATCATCGACGGTGACCCCGAGATCTGCACCTGACGGTCGGCCCACGAACCGAACTGCGCGACCACTTTTCCGATCGGTCCGATCAGCCGGCTGTGCATTCCGAACGGTGGTTCGAGCACCGGTCCGTTGTGCCACCAAGGGTTTTCGGGTTCTTCGGAAACCGGTACGACGGTCAACCACGGGTTGCTGAGCGAGATGTGCCAGAGGGTTTCGAGGTCGTACAGATCGCAGGGATAGCGGCCGCCGACGAACAGGTGCACGCGCGGGTTGTGCGCGCGTTGAGACATTTCCATCACCTGTGCCCGCAGTGGAGCGATACCGGTGCCGGACCCGATCATGAGAACGTCACGGTCGCTGGTGAAGTCGACCTCGAGACCGCCGAGGGGAGTGGACATGACCCAGCGGTCACCGACGTTGGTTTCGCTGACGATCGCGGGGCTGACCCATCCTCCCGACACCTTGCGGATGTGGAACTCGAGCTGACCGAAAGGGTTGGTCGGAATCGCCGGTGAGTAGTACCGCCACATTTTCGGGCGCTGGGGAATCTGAACACCTACGTATTGCCCCGCCCCGTACGGAATGGGTGGGTCGGCTTCGAGGCGAACAATCGCCAGATCGTCGAGGACTCGTTCGTGACTGACCACGGTTGCGCCCCAGAGCGCCGGGGTCGTATCGGATTCGGCGCCGTCGGCCATCGTGCCGACGACGAGGTCGGTGAACTGAGACCAGGCCTCGTCCAGATCCGGCGTCCACTTGTAGCGGCTGTGCGCGCTCGTGCCGTACATCGACCGAACCGCACGCTTCAGAGCGACGCCGGCGGCCTCGTAGTGCTCACGCTCGACGCCGTAGCGACGGTGGTCGCGGCCGAGTTGGGTGAGGAACTTCCGGATTCGGCGATGCTGGGGCAGATTCTTCACGACGAACTCGATGGCTCTGAAGAAACGGTGGCCCTGCGATTCCATCCCGGCGGGGAACAATGAGCGGTACAGAGGATGTTCCGCAAAGAGGCCGGTGTAGAACACTGCCGAGAAGTGCGCACGGCTCTCTTCGTCGTCGGTCAGAGAATCGAGGCTGGATTGCAGACGGGCGATCACTGTCGGATCCAATCCATCCCCCTTTCGCACCAGCTGCAACTCTCGCCACAATTCTAGTACGGCTGAAAATGTGACCTACGAAACCAACTCGGCCTGGCGAAAACAAACTTGAGCGGAATAGACTCAAGTTTGTCCGCGTTGAGCATATTGACACAGTCGCAATACCAACCGGTCGCGGCTCTTCCCGTTCGACTTCGCCAGAAAGGTGACAAGTGGACTCGTTCACACCAACAACCAAGACCCAGGCTGCGATGACGGCTGCACTGCAGTCGGCGTCGTCGGCGGGTAACCCCGATATCCGGCCTGCCCATCTGCTGGTCGCATTGCTCGACCAGACCGACGGCATCGCTGCCCCACTACTCAAAGCTGTAGGCGTCGACCCCACGGTCGTACACCGTGAAGCACAGGCAATCGTCGATCGCCTACCCAAGACAACCGGCGCAAGCTCCACCCCGCAACTCGGGCGTGAGGCACTCGCGGCACTCACTGCTGCTCAGCACCTCGCCACCGAGATGGACGACGAATACGTCTCCACCGAGCACGTCCTCTACGGACTGGCCGGCGGCGACTCCGACGTCGCACAGTTGCTCGTACGGCACGGCGCCACCCAGGACGCATTGCGTGAAGCCTTCACCACCGTCCGCGGTAGCGCTCGCGTCACCAGCCCGGAGCCCGAAGGCACCTACCAAGCGCTGGAAAAGTACTCCACCGACCTCACCGAAGCTGCACGTAGCGGCAAGCTCGACCCGGTGATCGGTCGCGACACCGAGATTCGCCGTGTCGTGCAGGTGCTCTCGCGTCGTACCAAGAACAACCCGGTACTCATCGGTGAGCCCGGCGTCGGCAAGACCGCGATCGTGGAGGGCCTTGCCCAACGCATCGTCGCGGGTGACGTCCCGGAATCGCTGCGAGGCAAGACCGTCGTGTCCCTGGATCTCGGGTCCATGGTCGCCGGTGCCAAGTTCCGCGGTGAATTCGAAGAACGCCTCAAGGCTGTCCTCGACGACATCAAGAACAGTGCCGGACAGGTCATCACCTTCATCGACGAGTTGCACACCATCGTCGGCGCCGGAGCCACCGGTGAATCCGCGATGGACGCAGGCAACATGATCAAGCCGATGCTCGCCCGTGGTGAGCTGCGGCTGGTCGGTGCGACCACACTCGAGGAGTACCGCAAGTACATCGAGAAGGACGCAGCACTCGAGCGTCGTTTCCAGCAGGTGCTCGTCGGTGAGCCCTCGGTCGAGGACACCATCGGTATCCTGCGCGGCCTCAAGGAGCGCTACGAGGTGCACCACGGCGTGCGCATCACCGACTCCGCGTTGGTGGCGGCTGCCGCGCTGTCGGACCGCTACATCACGTCGCGGTTCCTGCCGGACAAGGCCATCGACCTCGTGGACGAAGCCGCATCGCGACTTCGTATGGAGATCGACTCGCGTCCCGTCGAGATCGACGAGGTGGAACGCACGGTTCGCCGACTCGAAATCGAAGAAGTGGCACTCGAGAAGGAAACCGACGACGCGTCCAAGGCTCGGCTCGAGAAGCTGCGTCAGGAACTCGCGGACGACCGCGAAAAGCTCAATCAGCTCAGCACCCGCTGGCAGAACGAAAAGCAGGCCATCGACTCGGTGCGCGTGCTGAAGGAACAGCTCGAAACCCTGCGAGGAGAGTCCGAACGCGCTGAGCGTGACGGCGATCTGGGCAAGGCAGCCGAGTTGCGCTACGGCCGTATCCCGGCGCTCGAGAAGGAACTGGAAGAGGCAGCAGCCGCTTCCGGAGCTGCCTCCGACGGTGACGTGATGCTCAAGGAAGAGGTCGGGCCCGACGACGTCGCAGACGTGGTCGCAGCCTGGACCGGAATCCCCGCCGGCCGGATGATGGAAGGCGAAACCGAGAAGCTACTCCGCATGGAGTCCGAACTCGGCAAGCGCGTCGTCGGCCAGACCGACGCCGTCGTCGCCGTCTCGGATGCGGTTCGCCGCGCCCGAGCAGGTGTCGCCGACCCCAATCGGCCCACCGGTTCGTTCCTGTTCCTCGGCCCGACCGGCGTCGGCAAGACGGAGCTCGCCAAAGCCTTGGCGGACTTTCTCTTCGACGACGAGCGCGCGATGATCCGCATCGACATGAGCGAATACGGTGAGAAGCACTCGGTGGCCCGACTCGTCGGTGCTCCTCCGGGATACGTCGGCTACGAAGCCGGTGGCCAGCTCACCGAAGCAGTTCGGCGACGCCCGTACTCGGTGGTCCTCTTCGACGAGGTCGAGAAGGCACACCCCGACGTGTTCGACGTCTTGCTCGCAGTGCTCGACGAAGGCCGACTGACCGACGGTCAAGGCCGCACGGTGGACTTCCGCAACACCATCCTGATCCTGACCTCCAACCTGGGATCCGGTGGCACGCGGGAGCAGGTCATGGATGCGGTACGCCACGCGTTCAAGCCGGAGTTCATCAACCGTCTCGACGACGTGGTCATCTTCGACTCGCTCTCCGAGGAGCAGTTGGAGCACATCGTGGACATCCAACTGGAGCAGTTGCAGAAGCGTCTGGCTGCGCGTCGTCTCACCCTCGAGGTGAACGGTGCGGCTCGGATGTGGCTCGCAGTGCGCGGCTACGACCCGCTGTACGGCGCTCGGCCATTGCGTCGACTCGTTCAGCAGTCGATCGGCGACCAGCTCGCCAAGCTGCTCCTGGCCGGCAAGGTCCAGGACGGCGACACCGTGCACGTCGGTGTCAGCGAGGACGCGGATCAGTTGGTTCTCTCCTGATTCGGTAAGCGGAATGCCCCGTCGATCCACTTGGATCGGCGGGGCATTCGCATTTTGTTCTACCCTGGATGGCTGGATGCTCGAACCGGGGACGAGTGCACCCGCGCCTCTCCGAACGACTTCGACGCTCTTTCGTCCCAACCGAAGGTGAGCCAGGCATGACCGATCAGAACGATCCGCGTAACTCGGGTGGGCCGCGCCGTGAGGATCCCGAGGCCACCGAGGTGTGGGGGCGTACGCCCGACCAGCCGACGGAGCAGTACGGGACGGTGTCCGGCCAGAATCCGAACCAGCCGACGGAGTATTTCGGTCAGCAGCCGGGGGCACAGCAGTATCCGGGGGCACAGCAGTATCCCTACGGCGGACCGGATCAGAACACGGAGTACTTGGGGCAGCAGGGGCAGCAGCCGAATCCCACTCAGGCGTTCCCTGCCTACAACCCGCAGTTCGATCCGCAGGCGCCGCCGCCTGGTGCGACGCAGGCCTATCCGCCGTACACCGCTCAGCAGTACGGGAACCCGGATCAGTACGGGAACACGCAGCAGTACGGAAATACACAGCAGTATCCGGTTGCCGGTGGTGGCGGTGGAGTTCCGCCGGAACAGCCGTTCATCGACGATGGATCGTCGGGCGGCGGTAAGAAGCGCAAGCTCGCGACGTGGGTGGCCGCCGGTGTGGTCGGGATCCTGGTCGCCGTGATCGCGATCATCGCGTTCTCGGCGTTCGGCTCGAACGACAAGGGCACCCAGACCGCTTTCGTTCCCCCGACCACCACGACGCAGGCGCCGACCACGACACCGCCGAAGGCCAGCACCACGGCGCCGACTCCGACGACGGATTCTCCGCTCAGCCAGCTTCCAGGCGGGCTCGGCGAAGTCATCGGTGACGCCGGGGGAGCCGTCGGCACCGTGAAGTCGAACGACGGCGGCACGTTGGTCATCGATTCGATCGGGGGTTCGCAGGTGACGATTCTGACCACCGCGGACACCACGCTCATCGCGCTCAACCGCGCCACCATCGCCGATCTGCAACCGGGAGACAACATCGTCGTCGACGGCACGCCGGTGGAGAACGGCACGATGACCGCCAACACGATTCTGAGTACGTCGCTGCCGAAGTTCGGCAACTGAGTCGTTCACGACACATCGGGCGAGTCCACCAGGGTGTCGCGGGAGGTTGAGGCCGCGAGTCGCTACCCTGGAGGGTGATGACTGGAATGTGGTTCGGACTGGCAGCAATTGCACTCGCAGGCGCGGGTGCGCTTCTGTACGTCGACAGGACGAGGCGAGATCAATCCGGGCGAGTGCGTCAGATCTGGGCCAAGGCGCAGGGTTACACGTACACGGCCACTGACGATCAGCTGGCAGGCGAATGGCACCGCGCGGTCATGGCCAAGCAGGACTACCTCACTGCTACCGACGTCGTCCGCGGCCGCCGTCGCGGAGAGCAGTTCGTGCTGTTCGACCTGGAGGAGACCGCAACCATCGTGGCTGTTCGCCGCGAGATCGGGTCGGACGTCGACATCGATCTTCGGTTGAAGTCGACGGCTCCGCCCAAGGACGGCGACCTGAACCTGTTGGGCGCGATCGGTTCACGAGTCGTCTTCGCGACCGATCTCGAGATCGCACGTCGTGTCTGTGATCAGCGCATGGTGGCGTTCACCGAATCGGTTCCGCCGTCGATCAGCATGCTGTGGAGCGAAGGGCAGTGGACGCTCGGTTCGCTTCCGGTGACCAGTAACGGCCGGGACTGGGACGCGGCAATCGAGTCGGTTGCGCGCCTGTCCGGCATTCTGCATGTCCTGCCTCCCGTCACCGATCCCAACGAACTCGAGGTCGATCACGATCCGAGCCGCCCGCGGCCGGGCGCCGAGAAGTCTCGCCCAACTCCGGATCCGGTAGAACAGCCCCGTTCGCGTCAAGAGCAGCCGCCCCGTGACGCTCCGCCGCGTGAATTTGCCCCGCGTGAGTCCGCACCGCGTGAGCCCGCACCGCGGGAATCTGCGCCACGTCCGGATCAATCGCTGCGCAAGCCCGAGGCGGCTGACAAGCCGGCTCAGCGCCCGGCGTCGCAGCGCTCGGGCACAATTCGCCCGGTCGACTGACCTTTAAGGTTCCCGTCCAGGCGCGATAACCACTAGCGTGGCCGGTATGTCGACTTCCCACTCGGATCGCCCTGTGCGTCCCGTTGCCCTGGTGACCGGACCCACCTCTGGTCTCGGCGCCGGTTTCGCCAAGAAATACGCCTCCCTCGGATACGACCTGGTTCTCGTCGCACGTGACGAGGTCAGATTGCACGACCTCGCGTCCGAGTTGAAGACGATGTTCGGCACCGAGTCGGAGATTCTGGTTGCCGATCTCGCATCGGAGGCCGGACGCGACACGGTCGCGCTTCGTTTGGAGAAGGGCGTCGAGGTGTTGGTGAACAACGCCGGATTCGGTACCTCCGGCGAGTTCTGGACCGCCGATCCGGCGCTTCTTCAGTCTCAACTCGACGTCAACGTCACCGCCGTGATGCGGCTGACCCGTGCGGCGCTGCCCAGCATGATCGCGTCGGCGCACGGAACGATTGTCAACGTGGCGAGCGTCGCGGGCCTGCTGTCCGGGCGGGGTTCGACGTATTCGGCAAGCAAGGCCTATGTCATCTCGTTCACCGAAGGGCTGTCCGGCGGGTTGGCCGGGACGGGAGTGCGCGTGCAGGCGCTGTGCCCGGGCTTCATTCGCACCGAGTTCCACGAGCGCGCGGGCATCGAGATGTCCACGATCCCCAAGCCGATGTGGCTGAGCGTCGACCAGGTGGTTGCGGCGTCGATGAAGGATCTCGGTGACGACAAGGTCATCAGTATTCCGGGATTCCAGTACAAGGTCCTCACGACGGCCGGGCGTCTCGTTCCCAAGGGGCTGGTTCGCCGGCTGACCAACATCGTCGGACGTGGCCGCGGGCGGACGTAGCCCAGAGGCGGAAGCCGGACGTAGCCCAGAGGCAGAAGCCGAACACAAGGCAGTGGTCGGTAGGCTGAGCACTCATGAGCGATCGTGAGGATTTGGCTGCGCTGGTGCGCGAATTGGCTGTTGTACACGGAAAGGTGACGTTGTCCTCGGGCAAGGAAGCCGATTACTACGTCGACCTTCGCCGCGCGACACTTCACCACAAGGCAGCGCCGCTGATCGGCTCGCTGCTGCGTGAACTGGTCGCGGACTGGGATTTCGACGCCGTCGGCGGTTTGACGATGGGCGCCGATCCGGTCGCTATGGCAGTGATGCACGCTCCCGGCCGACCGATCGATGCGTTTGTCGTCCGCAAGGCCGCGAAGGCCCACGGGATGCAGCGCCAGATCGAGGGCCCGGACATCGTCGGCAAGCGTGTCCTGGTTGTCGAGGACACGACCACGACGGGCAATTCGCCGTTGACAGCAGTGAAGGCCCTGCGCGAGGCAGGGGCCACCGTGGTCGGAGTCGCTACGGTCGTCGATCGCGCGACGGGTGCGGATGCGGTGATCGGTGCCGAGGGCGTCGAGTACCGCTCGCTGCTGGGCCTGGAAGATCTGAACCTGAGCTGACGCCCCGTGAGTGGTTAAGGAGTCCCTGCACTCCTCAACCACTCACAGGGGTCAGTCGCCTACGGTGACGGCGAGTGCTTCGTCGACGCTGTGCGGCGCGGGATCGTGGTCGTCGACGTGAGCGAGAACCTTACGTCCGCTCGACAGGACGAATACGGCGGCAAGGGTGAGCACCGCGCCGACCCAGAACGGCATGTGGACGTTGGATTCGCCGAGCTTGCCGGCTACCCACGGAGCAGCGGCGCCGCCGACGAATCGAACGAAGCTGTAAGCAGCCGAGGCGGTCGACCGCTCCACGGGAGCTGAGATCATGACGGTTTCGGTGATGAGTGTGTTGTTCACGCCGAGGAACAAACCGGCGAGGACGACACCGACGATCAATACGATCTTGTTCTCGGTGAACAGCGCCATCATGCCCAGGTCGAGTGCGAACAGGGTCAGTGCCAGCATCATCATCCGCAGGGTGCCGAAGCGTCGTTGCAGGCGAGGGGCGAGGAAAACCGACGAGATCGCCAGCATCAGGCCCCAACCGAAGAAGATGAATCCGATCGGGTACGCCCCCATGTCGAGGGGGAACGGCGTGTACGCGAGCAGCGTGAAGAATCCGTAGTTGTAGAGCAGCGCGGTGATGGCAACGGTGAGTAGCCCGCGGTGCCGCAACGCCTGGAAGGGCGCAGCGATGGATGTGTGGTGTTCGGGCTTGGGTGCGCTCGGAAGCATCACGACGATGAGAATGAAGGCGACCGCCATCAGGGCTGCGACGCCGAAGAACGGTGCGCGCCAGCTGATGTCACCGAGAACTCCGCCGACCAGCGGTCCGACTGCGATACCGATGCCCAGTGCAGCCTCGTACAGGATGATCGCCCGTGCCACGCCGCCGCTGGCCGCGCCGACGATTGCCGCGAGCGCCGTTGCGATGAACAGTGCATTGCCGAGTCCCCAGCCCGCACGGAATCCGACGATCTGGCCGATGGTGCTGGAAGCGCCTGCCAGAGAAGCGAACACGATGATGATGGCAAGGCCTGCAAGAAGTGTTTTCTTGGCGCCGATGCGGCTGGACACCACACCGGTGATGAGCATGGCCACGCCGGTGACGAGCATGTAGCTGGTGAACAGCAGCGAAACCTGCGACGGTGTGGCGTCGAGTTGTTCGCCGATCGGTTTGAGGATCGGATCGACCAATCCGATGCCCATGAAGGCGATGACGCTGGCAAAGGCTACCGCCCACACCGCTTTCGGTTGTTTCAGGAGGCTCGGCGGAGCCTCGTTCTGGTGCGTTGATGTCGCGGTCGTGTTGCTCACGGCCACCTCCTTTTTCAGTGGTGGGTGTTTCAGCTGGGATCGGAAGTCTTGATGATGGACCGCAATTCGGCCAATCCGTCGGCCAGTTTCTTGATCTGCTCGGGCCCGAGTTCGACGAAGTGGGGGACTAGAGCGTCGGCGATCTCGTTTCGACCGTCGTTCAAGATCTTTCGTCCCTTGTCCGTCATGGCCACTCGAACTGCCCGGGCGTCCTCGGGGTCGGCGCGGCGTTCGACGTAACCGTTCTCGCCGAGTTTGCGCAGTAGTGCAGTGGCAGAGGGCTGCGAGCTTCTGTCGAGTCGAGCGAAGTCGCTGATCCGCATTTCGCCGTATTCCTCGAGTAACGAGAGTGCGCGCAGCCAGGCACGTGGGTACTGATCGGACGCGAAGGAGCCTGCCAGCTTCGCGAAGCGGTGCGTATTGCTCACGAGGTCGACGAGTAGTTCGTGCAGTTGCTGTTCTTCGTCTGTCACGAAGAATATTATTGCATAGGTTAACTATGTAAATCAACGAGTCCGTGGAAGGTGGTCCGTCACGGCGGTGGCTACCAGCGACGGCACATCGAGGTCGGGTGCGACGAGTGTGAGGCTTCGATTTGCCGCCAGCACTGCGATGCCGTGGGTTCCGGTCCAGATGTTCAACGCAGATGTGGTGGGATCGGAGGCGTCGGCCTCTTCGGTCAGGGATTGCAGGGCGGCGAAGAGTGGGAGAGAAGACTCTCGGAGGTTGCTGCCTGCGCCCTCGAGGAGGTCGTGGCGAAACATCAACTCGAACATCGCCGGTCGCTCCTGGGCGAATGACACGTATTCGATTGCTGCCGAGATCAATCGGCTACGAGCGGGTTGTTTGCCGGCGAGGACGGGATCGAGTCTGTCGGCGAGATCGCGCAGGCCGTGTGAGGCAATTGCGGCTAGCAGGCTGTTGTGGGTCGGAAAGTATCTCCGCGGGGCGCCGTGCGACACGCCCGCCCGACGCGCTATCTCCCGTAGCGTCAGTTCTGTGGCGCCGTCGGCATCGAGAATCTCGACGCCGGTGGCGACGAGTGTTTCGCGAAGGCTGCTGACAGTCATGGAAGACAGTGTCTACTATTCTCGTCGTAGACACTGTCTACTAGACGGAAAAGGTGATGCCCTGTGCTTTATTGGCTGTTCAAATACGTCCTGATCGGCCCGGTCCTCTGGCTGTTCGGGCGGCCGACGATCGAGGGTCAGCACCACATCCCCAAGAAAGGGCCGGTGATTCTCGCCGGCAACCATCGGGCAGTCGTCGACTCGTTCTTCCTGGTTCTCATGGTGCGCCGACGCATCACCTTCGTCGCGAAGAGTGAATATTTCACCGGGACCGGTGTGAAGGGCGCGATGCAGCGCTGGTTCTTCGGTGGGGCCGGTCAGGTGCCGATCGACCGTAGCGGCGCCGACGCCTCCCGTGCGGCGTTGGACACGGCCATCGGGATTCTCGACAAGGGTGGTGTCTGGGGGATCTACCCCGAGGGAACACGATCACCTGACGGTTGCCTGTACAAGGGAAAGACCGGAGCGATTCGAGTTGCCTTGGAAACCGGGGCGCCGGTCATTCCCGTCGTCGTACACGGCGGTGACGCAGTCAACCCGCCGGGTACGCGGATGTGGCGCTTCAGCAAGGTCCGGATCACGGTAGGGGAGCCGATCGACTTCTCTCGGTACCGCGAACTTCGTGGCTACCAGGCCGTCGTGCGTGCGGCGACGGACGAATTGATGGCAGTGCTCTGTGACCAGTCGGGGCAGGAATACGTCGATGTCTACGGCGCGGACGTCAAATCCGGCGATGCCGCCTGAGTGACCCAGTACGGTCGCTGTTGGACGTGTAACCAACAGGAGGATTGTGATGGCGGGCAAGTGGGGCATCGAGCACGCAGTTTTTGCGGCGGCGACGGCAGCGACAGTGTTCGGGGCAGTAGTCGGTAACGAGCGGGTTCAGCAGATCGCGAAGCCGTTGATCGCACCCGCTCTGGCCGCCCGAGTGCTGCGCAAGCGCTCGGAGACGGAAACTGCCGATACCGCACTGCTTCTGGCCGGTCTCGCCGCTGCAACTGTCGGCGACGTGTTCATGATCGACCCGGACAACGATGCTCGTCTGATCAAGGGCGCGTCCTCGTTCGCGGTGATGCAGGCCAGTTACTCGGCGCTCCTGCTGCGGCGCGGCGCTCGGCCGACCCGCGCTGCCCTGCGGCCCCGCATCAGCGGTTGGTCGACGGCGTCCGGACTGCTCCGTGCCAAGGCCCCGAGCGTGTCGACGCCGCTCACCGGATACGGATTGATGTTGGGAACCACCTCGACGTTGTCGGCGGACCCCGCTCTGGCACCGCAGTCAAAGGCCGTGCTCGACGTGGTCGTCCCGAACAAGGATCGACGCTCCTGGCTCGGATTGGGCGGAGTGCTCTTCACCGCATCCGACGGACTGATCGTGGTGCGTCGTCTGTTCATCCGCGGGACCGCCGGCCGCGCTGCTGCCGAGGGTGTGATCCTGGCGTCGTACGCGGGAGCGCAGCTGATGCTGGTGGAGGGCATGTTGGCGCTGGGGCGCAAGAAGAGCGTCTAGTCTTTCACGGGCACAGCATGATTCGGTCTCGGTTCTTCGGGTCCACCATGACGGTGACCGTGGATCCGGGAGTGATCTTGTCTTTGTACTCGGGTCGGATCTCGTACTCGATCCGGCCCGAGTACGAATCGGAACCTGGAACCGTGAGGTGGAGTGCGAGCTTGGCCAATTCGCCGTCGACAGTTCGGCGCAGGGGTGTGACGGTGTCGATTCGTGCCCACCCTTCGAGGCCGTGCTTTTCGAGTTTGCGCTCGGCGCGGGTCGGGCGGTTGGCCCATGCCATTCCGAATCCGAGAACCGAGCCGAAAGCGGCGAGCAGCCCGCCGATCTGATAGGGCAGCGTGCCAGGTGGGGTGTGCTCGACCAGCCATCCGAGCCACACGGCGAGCACGATCAGATACCCCACCGCGATGAAACACACGGTGTGTACGACGCGACGGTGATTCATCAGATTTCCTCCACATCCAGGATAGCCTGACCGGATGAGCGAACCGAACGTCTTCATCACCGGTGCTGCGGCTGGAATCGGGCGGGAGACGTCGCTGTTGTTCGCGCGCAACGGATACCGCGTCGGCGCGTTCGACATCGACGACGCCGGCCTTGCCTCCTTGAAGGCCGAGATCGACGGTTTCGGTGGGAGCGTCGTGACGGGTGTCCTGGATGTCACCGATCCGGCGGGATGGGCGCAGTGTCTGGCCGATTTTGCCGGGGAGTCCGGGCGTCTGGACATCCTGATCAACAATGCGGGCGTGCTCTCCTCGGGACGGTTCGAGGATATTTCTCTTGCGGCGCATCGCCGAATGGTCGACATCAACATCACCGGCACCCTCAACGGCACGCACACGGCTTTCCCGTACCTTCGCGATACCGTCGGCGCTCAGGTGGTCAATCTGTGCTCCGCTTCGGCGATCTACGGCCAGCCCGAACTGGCGACGTACGGTGCAACCAAGTTCGCGATCCGCGGCCTGACCGAGGCGCTCGATCTGGAATGGGCACAGCACGACATCCGTGTTCTCGCGCTCTGGCCGTTGTTCGTCCAGACCGCGATGGTCACTGGAATGGACACCGGAGCCACCAGATCGTTGGGTATCAAGCTGACTGCAACCGACGTCGCGCAGGAACTGTGGGCGGCCACACGCGGCGCCGGACGGATGCACAAGGTTCACTACCCGGTCGGAACTCAGGCGAAGCTCTTCCTCAGCGCGTCGCGCTTCTCGCCCGCGTGGCTCTCACGGCTGATGAACAAGCGCGTCACCAGCACTTAGTCGACCACACGATAGAGTGCACTGTCGGCTGTTGCTGGGCCAAGATGACGTGTGTGGAGGTAGTCGGGTGGTTCGTGTTCGGGTGGGGTTCGTCTTGTTGGGCGTCGGGTCGGCGCTCGTGCTCGCAGGGTGCAGCGGGGAGGCGGATTCAGCGCCGACCGTAGCGGCGCAGCCCAGTTCGTCCACCACTACCGCAGTGCCGACGACAACCACCACCGTCGCGCCCGTCGTCCCCACGACCACCGAACCACCGACCACGACGCTGCCACCGACGACGACACTCACGGACGTGCAGTTCGAGCGCAACGAGTCGTACTACTTCACCACTCCCGACGGAAACTTCCAGTGCGGCATCATCAAGTTGCCCACCAGAATCGAAGCCGGGTGCGAGGGAACGACCACTCCCGTTCCGCCGCGGCCGGAGAGCTGCATGGTCAACTGGGGCAACGGTATTCGCGTCACCGACGAGGGTGAGGGTGCTTTCATGTGTTCGGGCGGAGAGGTGTACACCTCTGGCGGCCCCGACGCCGATCCGGTGCTGGCGGCCGGTCAACCGCTGAGCAAACTGGGTTTCACCTGTACGACCACCGCGACAGACGTCTCGTGTGTCAACGATCAGACCACGCACGGCTTCACCGTGGCTGCAGATTCCAACGAGGTGTTCTGATGACCGAAGTCGCAGCCGACGACGTGTCCGGCGGAGCCGGTGAACCGGGACCCACCGAGTGGGGCGAGAATCCCAACGGCGTCGGACCCTGGGCCGAGGAGCACGACACGGAACCGCCGACCGACGCGCGCTACGACCCGGTACTTCTGGCCGAGGGTGATCGTCGAAACGTCTTGGACGAGTATCGGTACTGGACGCGGGAAGCGATAGTCGCGGATATCGACTCGCGCCGTCACACGATGCATGTCGCCATCGAGAACTTCGCGCACGACGCCAACATCGGCACGGTGGTCCGCACGGCCAACGCGTTTGCCGCGGCCGCGGTCCACATCGTGGGGCGTCGGCGCTGGAATCGGCGGGGCGCCATGGTGACCGATCGATACCAACACATCGTTCACCATGCAGACATCGGCGAACTCGTCGAGTACGCCCGTGAGAATTCACTCACGATCGTGGCCGTCGACAACACCCCGGGGTCGGTGCCGCTGGAAACGGCAAGCCTGCCGCGGGAGTGCATCCTGCTGTTCGGTCAAGAAGGCCCCGGAGTGACCGATCATGCGAAAGAGGTTGCGTCCATGACGGTCTCGATCGCACAATTCGGTTCGACTCGCAGCATCAACGCCGGTGTCGCGGCCGGCATCGCGATGCACGCGTGGGTACGTGAGCACGCCGATCTCGCCGATTCCCGCTGATCTCGCTCGCGAATTCCGGCTAGCGTGTAGCGCCTCGACCAGACAGGATAGGTAGTTATGCAGGAAGTGTGGGCAGAGCGGGCCGATGCGGCTGAGGGCGCGATAGTCAGTCGTCACCTTCGGCGCCTGTGGGGAATGCCCCGGACAGCACTCGGCGTGGTTGCCTGGCCTGCTGTTCGACGCGAGCGGATGTTCAAGCCGTGGCACTACTGGTGGCAAGCACACCTGCTCGATACTGCGATCGACGCACTCGAACGTGACCCGACCCCCAAGCGTCGTCGCCGGGTCGCGAAGGTTGCCCGCAGTGTGCGGGTCCGCAACGTCTCGGCGTGGACCAACAACTACTACGACGACATGGCGTGGCTGGGCCTCTCGCTCGAACGTGCGCAACGCATGTTCTCGGTCGATCACCGAACCGCGGTTCAGGCGCTCGAATCGCAACTCTTCGATTCGTGGTCCCCGGCCGACGGCGGCGGTATTCCGTGGTGCAAAGGCTCCGATTTCTACAACACGCCGGCAAACGGACCCGCCGGAATCATGCTGGCGCGCACCGGAAAACTCTGGCGTGCGCAGGCAACGGCCGACTGGATCGACGAGACGCTGCGGGATCCGGACTCCGGACTGATCTTCGACGGTATCCGCCGCGACGGCACCCTCGAGCGCGCGATCTATTCGTACTGTCAGGGCGTCACGCTGGGGTTGGAAACCGAGTTGTCGACACGATTGGGCGAACCGCGCCACCGCGAGCGAGTCCACAAACTCGTCGACGCCGTGTACGACGGCATGACCGAGTACGGAGTTATCACGGGCGGTGGCGGAGGCGACGGCGGACTGTTCAACGCAATCCTGGCTCGCTACCTCGCGTTCGTGGTGGTGAACCTGTCCTGGGAGACTCACGAGGACCTGCGAGCGCGCGAACTCGCAGCGCAGATCGTTCTCTCCTCCGCGGAAGCTGCCTGGAACAACAGACTGCAGATCGAAGGCCTGCCGCTGTTCGGGCACGACTGGACCAAGGATGCTCAGTTGCCGAGTCTGTCCGGCGACATCGCCACCTTCGCCGCCGGAACGGTGCGCTCGTCGAGCGTGCCCGAGCGAGACCTCTCGGTGCAGGTGGGTGGGTGGATGCTCATGGAGGCGGCCTTTGTCGTCTCGGCGGCTGGATACCCGCGTAAGCGTTAGGCTTTTTCCTCATGGAATCCCGGTACGTGGTCGACACGGACGGCGTACGTCTTCACGTCGATGTCGGTGGGGCAGGGGCGGACGTTCTGGTTCTCTCCGGCGGCCCGGGATGCGTTCACTATCTTGCTCACGACGAGCTGGTTCCGGAAGGAATGCGCGCGTGGTGCCCTGAGCCACGCGGAGTCGGCCGGTCCGGTGGCGGCGCTCATACGATGGCGCAGGCGGTTGCGGACCTCGAACTCGTCCGACGCACGTTCGAGATCGACAGTTGGGTCGTGCTGGGGCACTCGTGGGGATCCGACTTGGCGGTGCGGTACGCACTCGACTGTCCGGAATCGGTGTCCGGCGTCGTCGGCATCGCGGGGCACGGCCTCCACAAGGACCGGACATGGTCGAAGCAGTACGAAGCGGGAATCGAGCCGGACCCGCAGATACCTTGGGAACCTGTTGTCTGGCAATCGCTTCAAGAATCGTTCATCGAATGGATCCATGAACCACAGCTGTTTCGGCAGTTGGCCGACTCACCAGTGCCCATGACATTTCTCGCGGCGGCCGACGACATTCGCCCGTCGTGGCCGTTGCAGCAACTGGCCGAGCTCGTGCCTAACGGTAGTTTCGAGGTCGTCGACGGTGTCGCGCACAACTTCTGGCAGTCTCACCCGCTCCTGTGGAGGAAGATCGTCACCGAGGCTTGTGCGGCGCACTCTCGGCTCTCCTGATTTCCACCAGGATCCGCTCCGCGACGGTCTGGTACCCCAGGCTCCGATTGACGGTCAGCATCGGGTGATTCTCCGCGTTCACCGTTGTGTAAATCTTTCGCAGGGAGGGAAATTCAGCTGCCAATACAGACGCTTGTTGCTCCTTGACCCACTGAGCGAGACCGTGCCCGCGGTGCTGCGGAAGTACCACGGTGTCGTGCTGCGATGCGTGGGTGCTGTCATGTTCGTCCACCGTCACCACTGTTGCTGCGGCTACTTCGCCGATGCCGTCGTCGACCGCGCAGCACACCAGGAGGACTTGAGAGCCGTCCGTCATCTTCTGTTCCCACGATCTGACCTCGTCGGCTCCCCAATTACGTTCGGGTATCTGCAGTTCGGCGCCGGGCGCGTCGAGGAGTCGGTTCAATGCCTCCGAGAAGGAGTGGACCAGCTCGTCCGGGGTTCGGTTGCGCCAACTGACGATTCGATAGCCGGGGCGGGTGCTGTGTGCGGTGGGAGGGCTGAGGTGCTGAACCTGGTTGGCCAACCGAAGCAACACGCGGTGACCGTCGAACGATCGCAGGAAATGCTCGGCTGCGCTTCCGACGAGCGCCGTCACTCTGATTCTTCGCACGCCGAACCCGGCGATGTCGACTTCGACGAGTTCGGCAAGCGCTCGTCCTACCCCTCGTCGCTGCGCGTGGGGTGTCACGTACATCCGAAACTCTGCGAGATCAGGTTCCGCCGAGTTGCGTCGCGCCTGGGCGATGCCGAGGACTTCGTCCGTTCCACCGTCGCGTGCGATCCAACGCCATACATCGGCCGAATTGTCCTCGGCCTCGATCATTTCCATCAGCGCCGTCGCTGTCGGCGCAGTTCCGGACAGGTGACGCTGGCCTTCGGCGAAGACCTCACACCACTGGTGAAGAACCGATGCTGTCGATCCGGACGGTACGAACTCGGCTACGACTACGCGGCTCACCCATGTGACGATACCGAGCTGCCAACCCCGAGTTGGAATCACGCGAACCCTAACCCTGTCGGACTGCGGCGGCAGTTGCCAGCATTCAGGCATGTCTGATTCTCCGCGCCAACTGAGCCTCAACGCGTTCATCCACCCCGCCGGTCATCACGAAGCGGCGTGGCGTCATCCGTGGACAACACCGGAACGTCTGTTCGACGTCACGTATTTCCAGGAGATCGCTCGCACTGCTGAGGCGGCGAAGTTCGACGGAATCTTCTTCGCCGACGGTCCCGCGTTGCGCAGCGACGTCGAGCACGGTCCTGCAGGAACGTTGGAGCCGATCACCTTGTTGACGGCCATTGCAGTGGCAACCGAGCGGATCGGATTGATCGCGACGGCGTCGACCACGTACTACGAGCCGTACAACCTGGCTCGGCTGTTCGCCTCGCTCGACCACATCTCGAACGGACGTGCTGGGTGGAACATCGTCACCACGGGTACGGATCTGGCTGCCGCGAACTTCGGGCTGGCCAAGCATCCGGACCACGGCGACCGGTATTCGCGTGCAAGGGAATTCGTCGACGCGGTGGTGCGGTTGTGGGACAGCTGGGAGGACGACGCGATCAGTCTGGACCGGGAGAACGGAATCTACGCGGACAGAAACAAGATTCACGAGATCAACTACGTCGGCCGGCATCTTCGGGTGCGGGGACCGTTCAACGCACCGCGAACGCCGCAGGGATACCCGGTGCTGGTGCAGGCCGGGGCGTCCAACGACGGTCGCGCGTTTGCCGGTCAGTATGCGGAGGCGATTTTCACAGCGCACCAGAGACTTTCCGATGCGCAGGCGTTCTACACCGACATCAAGTCGAGGGCTGCTCAGTTCGGGCGCAACCCCGATCATGTCAAGATCCTGCCCGGAATCAGCCCGTTCATCGGTGACACCGAGGAACAAGCCAAGGCGCTCGAGCGAGAATTCAACGAGTTGACTTCGCCGGAGTACGGGCTCGCGCAACTCGGTGCACTCACCGGGACCGATGTTCGGAATCTGGAACTGGATGCACCGGTTCCTGTCGAATTGTTCGCGGCGGCAGGTGATGTCACCGACAACAAGCAAAGCAGATTGCAGGTGATCGCCGGCATAGTCGAGCGTGAGCGTCCGACGGTTCGGGGACTGCTTCATCGTTTGGCGGGTGCGCGCGGACACCGGGTGTTTGCTGGAACCGCCGAGCAGGTGGCTGACACGATCGAGGAATGGTTCACCAGCGGTGCTGCTGACGGCTTCAACGTCATGCCGCCGTACTACCCGGGTGGACTCGAGATCTTCACCGAGCGTGTGGTCCCGATCCTGCAGGATCGCGGTCTTTTCCGGACCGAATACTCGGGTACGACCCTTCGTGATCATTTCGGTTTGCCGAGGCCCGAGAGCCAGTTCTCGGGTAGTGCCTCTGCAGTGCAGTAGGCCCGCCCGCTGTTGTCGATAATGACAATGGTTACCATTAAGGAATGAAGCAGCTACCGGTAACCGTGCTGTCCGGATTTCTGGGCGCAGGCAAGACCACACTCCTCAACCACATTCTCGCCAATCGCGATGGCCGGAGGGTCGCCGTCATCGTCAACGACATGAGCGAGATCAACATCGACGCGGCCCTCGTCGCGGGCCAGGGTCATCTCGACCGCACGGAAGAGAAGTTGGTCGAGCTGACCAACGGATGCATCTGCTGCACGCTGCGTGAAGATCTGATCGACGCCGTCGGCGCTCTCGCGCGAGAAGGACGGTTCGATCAGTTGGTGATCGAGTCCACCGGCATCTCCGAACCGATGCCGGTGGCGGCCACCTTCGACTGGGAATTCGAGGACGGATTCAGCCTCGGCTCGCTCGCGAAGCTCGACACCATGGTGACCGTGGTGGACGCGTCGACCTTCCTCGGCGAACTGGCAAAAGGCGAACGACTGGACGAGCGCAACCTCGAAGCCGGGGAGGGGGACGGACGCAGCATCTCCGATCTCCTGGTCGATCAGGTGGAGTTCGCCGACGTCATCTTGCTGAACAAAACCGACCTGGTGAGCCCGCGGGCGGCGGGAACCGTCGAGGCGACGCTTCGAAGGCTCAACCCCACTGCTCAGCTGATTCGGACCGACCACGGAAAAGTCACCCTCGATCGCGTCCTCGAAACCGGTCTCTACAACCCGGAACTGGCTGCGCAAGTACCCGGTTGGGACGAGGAGCTGGCCGGCGGGCACACCCCGGAAACCGAGGAATACGGAATACGCAGCGTCACGTATCGAGCCTCGCGACCCTTTCATCCGGCGCGACTCGAGGCTGCGCTCGGTCAGTTCGCGGGACTCTTGCGAAGCAAAGGCTTCTGCTGGATCGCCAGTCGGCCCGAGTTCGCCGCGATCTGGTCGCAGGCAGGCCCCAACCTCGTCATCGAACCGGCGCAACTGTGGGCGTCGGCAGCGGAGGTGCCAGGGCAGGAGATCGTGTTCATCGGAGTGAAACTCGACCCGGCGGCGCCATCACGAATCCTCGATCCGGCTCTGCTGACCGACGACGAACTACGCGAAGGTCCGCGGGCCTGGACTCGCTACGAGGACCCGCTTCCGGCGTGGGACCAGAGCCACCTGCACTGAGCAGACAGCTTCTAGTCGAGGACTTCTTCGACCTCGACGTCTTCGGCCGGTCGGGCCATCTCCTTGCGGTACTGCCAGATTCCCAGCGCAGTACCGATGACCAAGCTGACCATCATCACGATCAGCACGGCGGGCAGCAACCATGGCACGCGATCGAGGAACGAGCCACCGTAGAAACCGAGTAGCAGGAGCACGGGCGCCCAGATGATCGCGCCGATGGTGCTCGCGATGGTGTAGCGCGTGTGGTTCATCTTGGCTGCGCCCGCGACCATCGGGCACAGGGTGCGCACCCACGGAACCCAGCGAGCAATCAGGACCGCCCAGAACCCGTGTTTTTCCAACAGGATGTTCACGCGATGCAGGTTCTTCTCGGTGAAGTACTTGCCGCCCTTACGGGCTTTGATGTGATTGCCGGTCCGGTGGCCGATGACGTACCCGACCTGGTTGCCGGCAATGGCCGCGATCATCGCACCGACAGACAACGCCCACACGTGGCCCGCGCCGGATTCGTGGCCGGCAAGAACGATTCCGGCTGTGATCAGAAGCGAATCACCGGGGAGAAACAACCCGAGGATGATCGCGCACTCGATGAAGACGAACGTGACGACGATGATCCAGACCAACAGAGGCCCGGCAGTCTCGAGCGGGGAGAAACTGCCGGATGCGAGCGTCATCGTCGTCAGTTCTTCGCCTCGTTCTGCAATCAGGGGGTGGGGTCTTCGGGGACTGTCACCGTCGAATTGTCCGTAGTGGAAGTATTCGCCGTTTCACCACGTCTCGACGCCAGAATTCGCTTCCCGATTTCGAAGACGATCGGCAGAACCGACACCAGTACGATCAAGATGAAGATGTAGTCGACATTGTCGCGGATGAATTCGATCTGCCCCAGGAGGTAGCCGAGCAAAGTCACGCCGGCACCCCACAGGATGCCGCCGACGATGTTGTACGTCAGGAACAGTGAGTACTTCATCTTCGAAGCGCCGGCGACAACCGGAGCAAAAGTACGCACGATCGGCACGAACCGAGCCAGGATAATGGTGATCGGGCCGTGCTTTTCGAAGAAGGCGTGTGACTCGTCGATGTACTTCTTCTTGAAGAACCGCGCGTCGTCCGTCTTGAACAGGGCAGTTCCGCCCTTGGCGCCGATGTAGAACCCGACTTGGTCACCCAGAATCGCGGCGATCGGAATGGTCACCAGGAGCACCCACAGCGGCGCGAACGGTTCGATCTCGGTGGACTTGGACGCCGCGATCAGCCCTGCGGTGAAGAGGAGCGAATCGCCGGGCAAGAGCGGAAACAGCAGGCCTGATTCGATGAAGACCACCAGAAGCAATCCCACCAGAACCCACGTTCCGAAGGAATTCAAGAGGTTCACGGGATCGAGGAAGCCGGGCAGCAAGGCCAGGTTCGTCACGGATTCAGTTGCTGCCTGCACATTCACGGTGGCCAGAGTACCGGCCGAATCTGAGTGTTTCCCACCACCGCAGGTCATCGCGTCGGTGGCGGCGGGCCGAGACCGCAAAGAGACGTGACGAGTCGGACTTGCCATACTGCTAGGACCACACGAAGCGCTTTCACATCGCCGAGCGCTCCGAACGACACGTATATGGAGGACTCCCGCCGTGCCTATCGCAACTCCCGAGGTCTATGCCGAGATGCTTGGTCGGGCCAAGGAGCATTCCTTTGCCTTCCCCGCCATCAACTGTGTCGGCTCCGAATCCATCAACGCAGCCATCAAGGGCTTCGCGGACGCCGGCAGTGACGGCATCATCCAGTTCTCGACGGGCGGCGCCGAGTTCGGTTCCGGTTTGGGCGTCAAGGACATGGTCACCGGCGCTGTTGCGCTCGCCGAGTTCGCACACGTGATCGCGGCAAAGTACGACGTCACCATCGCGCTGCACACCGATCACTGCCCGAAGGACAAGCTGGACACCTACGTGCGTCCGCTGCTCGCGATCTCGCAGGAGCGCGTCGACGCCGGTCGTAACCCGCTGTTCCAGTCGCACATGTGGGACGGCTCGGCTATCCCGATCGACGAGAACCTGGCCATCGCCAAGGAACTGCTCGCCCTCTCGAAGGCTGCACGCATCATCCTCGAGGTCGAGATCGGTGTCGTCGGCGGTGAAGAAGACGGCGTCGAAGCCGAGATCAACGACAAGCTCTACACCTCGAGCGAAGACTTCGAGAAGACGGTCGATGCTCTGGGCATCGGCGAACAGGGCAAGTACCTCCTTGCCGCCACCTTCGGCAACGTCCACGGCGTCTACAAGCCGGGCAACGTCAAGCTCAAGCCCGAGGTTCTCGAAGAGGGCCAGAAGGTCGCCGCTGCCAAGCTCGGCCTGGCTTCCGGTTCGCAGCCCTTCGACTTCGTCTTCCACGGTGGATCGGGATCGTTGAAGTCGGAGATCGAGGACTCGCTGAACTTCGGCGTCGTCAAGATGAACGTCGACACCGACACCCAGTACGCGTTCTCCCGTCCGATCGCCGGACACTTCTTCACCAACTACGACGGCGTCCTCAAGGTCGACGGCGAGGTCGGAAACAAGAAGGCATACGACCCGCGCAGCTACCTCAAGAAGGCCGAAGCCGGCATGACGGCTCGCGTCGTCGAGGCGTGCAACGACCTGAAGTCGGCCGGACGCTCGGTGTCGGCAGGCTGATCGGTTTCACAACTGCGCTTCACAGAACAAAATGCGCGCCGGCGAAATTCTCGCCGGCGCGCATTTTCTGTTCAGGTACCTACTTGCTGGGATCGCAGACCTTCCACGTGCCGTCCTGGCGCTCGAGGTCGAACGTGCGCCACGACTGCTCGCCCGTGCTCGGCAAACTCGCCTGGACCTGAGCGATCGCGGTGTCGTCGGTGATGCGCACCGCGTCGACGGCTCCGACCTGCGGGATCGTCTTCTGCGCGACGGCATTGTCGTGGACCTGCGCGAACGCTGCGTCGGGAATGGTGCGGTAGTACTCGCCCAACGCCCCACAGGTCGACGTTCGCAGCGTTGCCAGATCGCCGGTCTGCAGAGCGTCGACGTACGTCGAGATGGCGGTCTGGACCTGAGCTTCGGGTGAGCTTTCACCGCTACCGCTGTTGGACGAGACGAATACGGCGACGCCGATCGCCGCGAGGACGGCGACGCCGGCCGCTGCTGCCGCGATGTACCAGCCCTTGCCGCTGCGCTTGGTCTTCTCCGGCGCGGCGGGCTCGATGCGAGTCGGCATCGGCTGAGCCGGCGGTGGGGTCGCTGCGACACCCACACGTTGAGGCGCGGCGCGCTGCTGCGGTTGAGGCGCAGCGCGCTGCGGTGGTGGTGGGGTCGGAGCCTGCCGGGGTGGTGGTGTCGGCTGCGTGGCTTTCGGAATCGCGACGGTGGCGGGCTCCGGCTTGGGCTGGGGTGTCGGTGCTGCTGTGGGTGCCTGAGTTGCCTTGGGGATCGCGACGGTTGGTGCGCTGGCAGCTTTGGCGTCGCCGTCCGTTTTCGAGGCCTTGTCTGTCTTCTGGATCGCCACAGTCGCAGGTTCGGTCGGGGCCGACTTCTCGGGCGCACCCTTCGGTGCTGCGCTCTTTTTCGAGTTGTCGTCTTTCGAGTCCGGCACGGGTAACCCTTCGGTCTTATGCAGCAATGACCATGTCAGGGTAACGACCGGTATGTAGCCTGCATAACTCCGACCGTCGGCGAGGCGGTCCTGTGGCAGAAAGGCGTAGCGGGCACAATGAGCGCATGACCCAATTCGGTGACCTGCTCGGACCCAAGCCCACTCTGCTTCCCGGCGACGACGACGCGGAATCGGCACTGCTCAACCACGCTGAACCGGCCCAGGTAGCGGCCGACCACCCCACTGCCTCCATTGCGTGGGCCTACCTGGCCGAGGCTGCCCTGGACAAGGGCGAAACCATCACGGCCTACGCCTACGCGCGTACCGGATACCACCGCGGACTCGACCAACTGCGTCGCAACGGTTGGAAGGGTTTCGGTCCCGTGCCCTACAGCCATGAACCGAACCGTGGTTTCCTGCGTTGCGTCGCAGTCCTGGCCAAGGCCGCGAAGACGATCGGTGAAGCCGACGAGTACGCGCGTTGCCTCGATCTGCTCGAAGACTGCGATCCCAACGCCGCCGAAGCGCTTGGCCTCGGTTAGCAGTTTCCGTCCGAGCCGGGCCGGCATCAAGGACCGGGCTCGCAAATCGGTGCGTCGACTTCAGACGTCGGCGCTACCGATCATTCAATGTGCCTTGGCGGCCGGATTGGCGTGGTGGGTTGCCACCACGGTGATCGGGCACCACGCGCCGTTCTTCGCGCCGATTGCCGCTGTGGTCTCGCTCGGTCTGTCGTTGGGTGCACGACTACGACGCTCGTTCGAGTTGGTTGCGGGAGTCACGGTCGGTATCGGAATCGGTGATCTGATCATCTCCGGTATCGGGAGCGGACCGTGGCAGATCAGTTTGGTTGTCGTGCTGGCGATGTCCGTCGCGGTGCTTCTCAACAGCGGGCCGATCTTCTCCATGCAGGCGGGAAACTCGGCTGTGCTGGTGGCGACGCTGATCCCGCCGGGCGGCAGCGGCGGTCCCGATCGCATGATCGATGCCCTTGTCGGTGGTCTGGTGGGTATCGCGGTGGTCGCGATCATCCCCACCCACCCGGTACGACGCGCGCGCAAGGATGCCGCATCGATCCTCGGAACCGCTTCCGAGGTACTGCAATTGGTGGCAGACGGCCTCGTCGCGAATGACCCGGACCCGATCGTGAAGGCACTGCAGAAGGCGCGCGCAACTCAGGGTGCCATCGACGGGTTGCGCAGTAACCTTCTCGGCGGGCGCGAGATCAGCCGAATCTCCCCGCTGTACTGGAACAGTCGGCCTCGCCTCGAAAGGCTCATGGCGACAGCCGATCCCATCGACAACGCGATGCGCAACATTCGAGTGCTCGCGCGTCGTTCGTTGACGTTGGTCAGGGACGACGAGATCCTCGATCCGCGTCTGGTGGCTCAGGTCGAGCGCTTGTCGAAAGCCGTCGAAGTTCTCGAGGACATGATCCTGGCGGAGCCGGGGGAGCAGCCTGATCAGGCCGAAGCAGCGCGCGTCCTGCGCTCGGTCGCGAAGGAACTGAAACCGGCGATAGTGGAGAACGCGGGCCTGTCCTCGACGGTGGTGTTCGCCCAGATTCGATCGCTGGTCGTCGACCTGTTGCAGGTCGCGGGCATGAAGCGAATCTCGTCGATCGCCACTCTGCCGCCCACCGTGCCTCATCCCGCCTACGAGCCGGATCACTGACCTCTGCCGTTTCCCGCTCACTGAGCAACTCATTGTATGTATGCGAATGTATGCATATGCTCTGAGAAGGACTTGGGAGGGAACAGGACAAATGGGAGCAGGGCACGGTCATTCACATGGCCACTCGGCAGCAGATTCGGTCGGCGTAGGACCGTCACCGCAACGCATCAGAAAAATGGCGATCGCGCTTGCGATCCTCGTTGCGTTCCTCGTACTCGAGGCCACGGTCGGCATCCTGATCAACTCGTTGGCTCTGCTTGCCGACGCCGGTCACATGCTCACAGACGTGGTGGGTATGGCCATGGGACTGACGGCGCTGCTGCTCGCGAAGAGGGGCAGCACCACCGCGGCCAGGACCTTCGGTTGGCACCGCGCCGAAGTGCTGACCGCCATGGCCAATGCGGTGATGCTGCTGGCTGTCGCCGCCTGGGTCTTCTACGAGGCAATCGGCCGCATCGGTAACGAACCCGAGATCCCGGGCGGCGCCCTGATCATCACGGCGGCCGCCGGCCTGGCCGCGAACATCGTCGTGATGCTGATGCTGCGCGGCGATTCCAAGGACAGCCTGGCCGTGCGTGGTGCCTACCTCGAAGTGCTTGCCGACGCCGTCGGTAGCGTCGGCGTTCTGATCGCCGGTGGCCTTGTCCTGCTGTTCAACTGGACGTGGGCAGACGTCGTCGTCGGTGTTCTCATCTCGCTCTGGGTGGTGCCGCGCGCGATCAAACTGGCCGCAGCATCGCTGCGCATTCTGACGCAGGCTTCGCCGGCCGACGTCGACGTCGAGGCAGTCGAGGCCGACCTGGCCGCGCTGCCGAGCGTGATGGGTGTCCACGACCTACATGTCTGGACTCTCACCACCGGCATGGATGTCGCCACGGTCCACCTGACCAGTGACGCGAATTCGTCGAACGTTCTGGAATCCGCGCGCACCGTCCTCGAGAGTCACGGTCTTTCCCACGCCACCGTTCAGGTGGAATCGTGTGCCAACGGCGAGCATTGCGAGAAGAACGTCACTTGGTGAAGCGGGTGATCTCCTTGCCCGGCTTCCAGAGATCGACGTACATGTGCTCGTCGTCGACCGTCGTGTGCACCACCTCGTCGATGTCGAGCACAAAGAGGTGCAGGGGTTTCGGAACCTCGTAGGTGTAGCTTGCGAGCACGGCTTCGAACTCGTCGCCGGCCACCTCGCGTGCGATTCCGGCGATCTTCGCGTCACCGCCCTCCATGGTGTGCTCGCCGGGATTGCTGTGGAGGGCGTAGCGCCCGTCACGGATGAGATCCTTCGCCTTGAGTGCGCCGAACATCGAACCGAGCACCAGACGCCCGTCGAGGATTTCGACTTCGGTGCCGCTGACCCGTGGTGAGCCGTCCTTGCGCAGCGTTGCGAGGACGTGATGCTTGTGGGCTTTGAACCGCGCTAGGACCGCGTCGGCAAGAGCGGGTACTTCTTCGGAGAACTGCTTCCAGGTGACCATGACGGTCATTGTGCACCCCTATTCCTGACAACTTCTGTCAGTGATTCTCGGTAATGTTCGGTCCATGAGATCCGCGCGGTTACTCCAACTCATGCTGCGTTTGCAGGGGAGTCGCGGCGTCGTCGCCGAGCAGTTGGCCGACGAGTTCGGTGTGTCAGTGCGGACGATCTACCGCGACGTGGCCTCGTTGTCGGCTGCCGGTGTGCCGATCTGGACCGAGAGCGGCCCCGGTGGTGGCATCCGTCTGCTCGACGGTTGGCAATCCAAGCTGTCCGGTATGACCGACGACGAGACGTCCGCACTCATGCTGTTGGGCGTGCCGTCCATCGCTGCAGATCTCGGGCGATCCGACGCCGTCGGTTCGGCGGGGGCCAAACTGCTCCGCTCCCTGCCCGGTCCCCTGCGCGAGAGTGCACGACTGTGGCAGGACCGCATTCTCGTGGACGTTCCGGGCTGGTTCGGCGGCGTCGACGACATCTCTGCGCTTCCGATCGTCACATCCGCTGTGCTGGACTCGCGTCGACTGCGCTTCGTCTATCGCGATCGCGAGCGGACGGTCGAACCGCTGGGTCTGGTCATCAAAGCCGGTGTTTGGTATCTGGTGGCGGGGATGAACGGTCGAACGCTGTCGTTTCGAGTCGGCCGCATCAAAAATGCCGTGGTAGAAGATGATTCGTTCACTCGGCCGGTGGATTTCGACCTGCCGTCGTGGTGGGCGGCGTCGATGGCCGAGTTCGACCGTTCGCTGCTTCGCTTCGAGTGTCGCGTGCGATTGTCACCAGAGGGCAGGCGCCGGCTCCCCGATGTGGTGGGCGAGCTTGCCGCTGCAGTCGAAGTGGGGCCAGAGGACAACGACGGATGGGTCAGTGCCGAGCTGAAACTCGAGAGCGAAGCTGTCGCTCTCTCGCAGTTGATCGGGCTGGGAGCCGACGTCGAGGTGCTCGAACCCTCGTCTTTGCGTGAAGGGATACGCACCGTGGCGGAGCAGATGGTGCTCCGCCACGGGCACGACAGCTAAGCCGTCGCAGAACGCTTTGCGAGCATGCGGGTGATACCCAGTTGAGCGGCGACGATAACGGCGCCAACCACCAGGCCCAGTGCTGCCGAGGCAAGTGTGTTGACGATCCACGCCAGCACGCCACCGACTCCAGCGATGTCACTGACTGCTTCTTCGCCGTGATGAACGGCGTCGTAGAGCGGGTGGAAGCCCAGTTCGTCGATGCCGACCAACAGGATGTGGCCACCGACCCACAGCATCGCGGCGGTACCCACGACCGAGAGCACTGACATCACGTGAGGCATGCCGCGAACGAGGCCTCGGCCGACCTTGTGGGTGAAGCCAGACGACGTCTCGGCGATCTTCAATCCGATGTCGTCCATCTTCACGATCAGTCCGACGACGCCGTAGACGACCACGGTGATGACGACCGCCACGACGGCAAGGATCACCAATCGGCTCCAGAAGCCTTCGCCTGCGATGGTGTTGAGTGCGATCACCATGATCTCGGCGGACAGGATCAGGTCGGTGCGGACGGCGCCCGAAACCACTGCTTCTTCGTCGCGAGGATGCTCGTCAGCGGCCTCGTGGTGGTCACCGTGGCCGAAGATTGCACCCCAGATCTTGTGAACCGCTTCGTAGCTGAGGTAACAGCCGCCGACCATCAACAGTGGCGTCAGCAGCCAGGGGAGGAACTGACTCAGCAGCAGAGCGATCGGAAGGATGATCAGCAGCTTGTTGCGCAGCGATCCGATGGCGATGCGCTTGATGATGGGCAACTCGCGTTCGGCTGCGAGCCCACGGACGTACTGCGGCGTGACGGCTGCGTCGTCGATGACGACGCCGGCCGCTTTGGCGGTCGCCTTACCGGTTGCGGCGGCAACGTCGTCGATCGAGGCGGCAGCCATACGAGCCAGGGCTGCGACGTCGTCGAGCAGGGCGAAGAGTCCGCCGGCCATCACAGACCTCCAGTGGAATCAGTGGAAAAAGGTGGCCGGACCGAACCGGTGACGCAGTTACTTGATCGCACGAGGTCTCTATCCATGATCGTCGTAGGTGAGGTCAGGTCACCTGGAACGATACCGGGGGCATCCGTCAGGGACGACCTCGCGAGGTCGGTTGCCCTTCGTCACGAAAGGTCTTCCCGACCCGGTGCTCGCGTGTAAGACTGCACAGAAGATCGATCGAAACGGGGCACTATGCGTGAACCAGACACTGCACAGGTCGCCAAGACTTTCGACGCAATGGCGGCGCACTACGACCGACAGATCGGGCGCTTCGAACGCTTTGTGCTCGGTGACGCCCGGAAATGGGCCGTGGACCAGGCGCATGGCCGCGTGGTCGAGATCGCCGTGGGTACCGGACTGAACCTGCCTCTCTACGGAGACGACGTCGATTACGTCATCGGCGTGGACATCTCGACTGCGATGCTCGATCAGGCCAGGCTCAAGGTCTCCGAGGGAGTGAAGACCGAAGTCGACCTACGACTCGGAGACGTGCAAGCACTCGATGTTCCCGACGAGTGCGTGGACACGTTGGTCTCGACCTACGCCTTTTGCACGATCCCCGATCCGGACCGAGTTGCGAACGAAGCATTTCGAGTCCTGGTACCCGGTGGTCGATTCGTCCTCGCCGAGCACGGACCGAGCAAGAACGTTGTTGCTCGTACGTTGATGAAGGTCGTCGAACCGCTTTTTGTTCGGTTCGGTGCCGATCATCTCACCCGTGAACCGGTTGAATACCTCGAAAACGCCGGTTTCCTGATCGACGAGGTGCAGCGCAGCGGCCGGGGCGGAATCGTGTTTCGGGTCGTTGCGCGCAAGCCGGATCCCGAATGGACGGCACTCGGTCACTGATGTCGGAATGCCGTCCATCGGGGATTGCTCAGCCCAGGCGCTCCAGGATGGTCGCGTTGGCCAACCCACCTGCCTCACACATGGTCTGGAGTCCGTAGCGCGCGCCGCGCTGCTCCATCGCGTTGACCAGGGTGGTCATGATCCGCGTTCCGCTGCCGCCCAGTGGGTGGCCGAGCGCGATGGCGCCGCCGTGGACGTTGACCTTGGACAGGTCGACGCCGGTGTCCGCTGCCCACGAGAGGACGACGGGGGCAAAGGCCTCGTTGACCTCGAACAGATCTATGTCCGAGACCGTCAATCCCGCACGGGCCAGGACCTTCTGCGTAGCCGGGATGACCGCGGTGAGCATGTAGAGCGGATCGTCGCCGGCAACTGCGAAGCTGTGCAATCGTGCCTTCGGGGTGAGGCCGAGTTTCGCGGCGATCTCACTGGTCGTGATCATCACCGCCGAACTGCCGTCCGAAAGCGGGCTGCTGTTGCCCGCGGTGATGGACCAGTCGATCTGTGGGAATCGCTGTGCGTAGTAGTCGGATTCGAAGGCGGTCCGTAGGCCGGCCAGGGTCTCGACCGTGGTGCCGGGGCGGATGGCCTCGTCGACCGACAGCTGCGGGAGCGTGGCGAGTTCCTTGGTGAAGTAACCACTCTCGGTTGCCAGCGCGGCTTTCCGATGGCTCGACGCCGAGAACTCGTCGAGTTGGGTGCGGCTCAGTCCCCACTTGGCAGCGATCAATTCGGCGCTGATGCCCTGCGGTACCAGACCGTCCGGATAGCGCTCTTCGAAACCCACGCCGAGTGATTCGCGCCCGATGCTGCTCGAGCCCATAGGGACTCGGCTCATCGACTCGACTCCGGCAGCGACAACGATGTCGTACGCACCGGCAATGACGCCCTGAGCGGCAAAATGAACTGCTTGTTGGCTACTTCCACACTGTCGGTCGACGGTGGTTCCCGGTACCGACTCAGGGTAGCCTGCGGCGAGAAGGGCAGTGCGAGTGACATTCTGGCTCTGTTCACCGACTTGGCTTACCGCTCCACCGATGACGTCGTCGATCAGTGCTGCATCGATTCCAGTGCGTTCGACTACCGCCTTGAGGCTGTGGGCGAGGAGGTCGACGGCGTTGATGCCGTGCAGGGCGCCGTTCGCCTTTCCCTTGCCGATCGGAGTGCGAACGGCTTCGACGATAACTGCGTCTCTCATGACAAATTCCTTTCAGGGATGGCGGATTCAACAGGGACAACCGGGGTGGGTGTGGTCGCAGGTGTCATTCCCAGTGATGCCAGGGCAGACACAAGCGCGACGGCAAAGATCACCCACCAGGCCTGGCGGAAGGTGTCGTAGTCGACAGCAGAGCCGAGAACCGCGATCAGAACGCTCACGCCGAGAACGGTTCCGATCTGTCGGCTCATGCTGACGATTGCACTACCGGTGGCCGATCTGGCAGGTGCCAGATCCGCCGTGGCCTGCGACAGAATGGTCGGCAGGGCAAGACCGACACCGATCCCGGCGATGATCCAGCCTGGTAGGAGTCCGGTCGCGTAGTTGGGCGTCGTATCAACCGAGACGAGAACGAGTACGGTTCCGACTGCCCACAGAAGGCTGCCGAGTGCGGCGACGCGTCCCGCCGAGTACCTGCGCGTCAGCGATCCGCCGGCGATGGCGAACAGCGGAACGAGAAGCGGACCCGGTGAGACGGCGAAACCGGTTCGCAGAGCGGAGTATCCCCAGGCTTCCTGGAGCCACAGGATGTTCGAGAGAAGACCCGCGGCGAATGCTGCGCTGAACAGGATGGCGGTGACGTTGGACCAGGCAAACGAGCGGATCTTCAGAAGATCCGGAGCAATCAACGGAGTCCGGTGACGAGAGTTGCTCCACCAGAACGAGAGTAGTGTCACGGCGGCCACGGCGAAGGCGATCAGAACGCGATTGTCGGTCCATCCCCAGTCCGGACCCTGGACGAGTGCCAGGGCGAGAGAGCCGATTCCGACGGTGAGGAGGGCAGCGCCGACGAAGTCGATACCGGCATCGGGGTCCTTGTGTGTTGTATCCGGTACGAGTCGGACTGCGAAGTAGAGCAACACGATGCCCACTGGAACATTGATCAGGAAGACCCAGCGCCACGAGGCCTCTACGAGGATGCCGCCCACGACAGGGCCGAATGCAGCTGCTGCAGCGCCGGCGGCTGCCCAGATGCGAACGCCGGATTGACGTTTCGCGGCGGGAAGCGCATTGATCAGAAGCCCGAGACTGGCCGGGGTGAGCGCAGCGGCACCGACTGCCTGGACGATACGGAAGGCCACCAGTGCCCACAAGGACGGGCTGAAGGCACAGGCGGCGCTGGCGAGGGTGAACAGTGCGAGGCCGGCGATGAAGGCGCGCTTGTGCCCGATCCTGTCCGCCCAGCGTCCGAGGGGTATCAACAGTGCGGCGTAGACGATCGCGTAGCTGTTGAGGATCCAACTGAACTCGCCGAGCGAGTGACCCGGGTAGCTCTTGGCGATGTCGCCGAAGGCCACGTTGACCACAAAAAGATCGAGGCTGGCGACAAACGGCGCCCCCGACAGTATCGCGAGCAGGGGTCCGGTCCGCACCGGCTGGCTATGAAGTTCCATAGTCAGCAATCTAGACTCTGGCTATGGTTATGGCAAGCCAGGGGGTATGGTGAATTGCATGGACGCTGTACGACTGACCGGAGTGCTCGAAGATCGCGACGCCTGGCGGGCCACGCACTGTTCGATCGGGCGGGCCATGGAAGTGGTCGGCACTCGATCCGCGATACTCATTCTGCGAGAGGCCTATTACGGCACAACGCGTTTCGACGACTTCGCGTCGCGCGTCGGCATCACCGAGGCGGTTGCGTCGGCGAGGCTGAAAGAACTCACTGAGGCGGGACTGTTCGAGCGTGTGCCGTACAAGGAGCCTGGAAGGCGGACGCGGCACGAGTACGTGCTCACCGAGAAGGGCCGTGACCTGCTGCCGGCGGTTCTCGCGCTGATGCAGTGGGGCGACAAGTATCTGCACGGCGGAAAAGGTGGACCGTTGGAGGTGGCCGACGACGCTACTGGTGAGCGCGTTCGCGTCGAGGTGCGCAGTGAGTCGGGTCGTGAAGTGCCTTTGGGGGAGTTGCGAGTCTCTGTCAACGAATCGCGTCGGCGGTTGCGCGAATAGCGATGCATCTCAACAGCTCTCGAGTGTAGGTCTTCTTGAAGTTGTCCGGTTTGTCTCTGGTTATCGAAAGTATGTTCGATTAAACTTTGAGCATGGACAGTCGGGGAGCGTGGCAGCTGGATGGCGAGGACCTCAAGAGTGAGGTTCTGGTTCTGGTGCGCGCCCGGCACGAGTTGCAGTCGCGGATGGTGTTGTTGATCGTGGAGATGTTTTCCCGTGAGGTTCTCGGTGGGAAGGGTTTTCGGGCGATCGCGCTGTGGTTGCATGGTTCGACGAATTTGGAGATCGGTGAGTGCAGTCTGTTGGTCGGGTTGGCGCGGTTGTTGATGCTCGAACCCGTGGTGGGCGATGCGTTTCATCGTGGTGACGTGGATGCGTTGAAGGCGCGGCAGGTGGCGTCGTTTTGTCAGCATCCACCCAAGAACATGACGCCGGCGGATGTGGACAAGGCTCGCGGGATTCTGTTGGGGTTGGCGTCGCAGAACATTGCCGATTGTGATGCGGTGCGGGCGGCGATTCGGCGGATCGAGAAGCAGTACGGCAAGCGTGAGGACGGCGTTCCGGTGGGTGAGGATTCGGAGCGTAACGAGTTCTACGCCTCGAAAGGCTTGTACGGGCGGGTGTCGGTGAAGGGTGATTTGGATGCGGTGAACGGGGCCCGGTTGATCACGTTGTTGTCGAGTTTGTCGGCTCCGACGCCGGAGAAGGACGGCGTGAAGGACACGCGTACGCCGGCGCTGCGGCGGGCGGACGGCTTCTGCGAGTTGTTGCGCCGGTATGAGCGGGCGGGGTTGGGTCCGATCGAAGGCGGAGTGAAACCACACATCACGGTCACCGCCAACGCAAAAGACATGACAGACCTCAAGGCGTTGAAAGACCTCCTGCCGTCCACCGAGGAACTGGGTTTCGCGTGGACGGATTGGGTGGGCCCCATCAGTATCGATACCGCACGGATGCTGGCGTGCGACTGCACGATCACGCGGATTTTGTTGGATGAGAATGGTGTTCCGCTCGACTGCGGTAAGGAAGCGAGAACAGCAACGGTGCCGCAGCGGCGGGCTCTTGCGGTTCGGGATGGTGGGTGTGCGTTTCCGGGGTGCGGAACTCCGTCGGGGTGGTGCGATGCCCATCATATTGTTCACTGGAACGATGGTGGCCCAACGGATCTCGACAACCTGATCTTGTTGTGCGGTCATCACCACCGGACGCTGCACCACACGGAATGGCGGGTGGAGATCGGACCGGATCGGAAAACGGTGTTCTATCCACCGATGTCGATCGATCCGTATCAACAGCCGATCGGCGGGAACAGCCCACCCACAGCGGCGTGAACCGCGACAACTGAAGACGTGAGCACCGGGGCACCTCTACGCCCCGGTGCTCGAGCTCGCGTTTGGGAGTCCCCGCGTTTGGGAGTTTTGTGGCAGGGCGTCAGCTCAGTGACTTCTTGAACCCGACATGGGAGGCCACAAATCCGAGTCGCTCGTAGAAGTCGTGAGCTTCCTTGCGAGTTTGATCCGAGGTGAGCTGCGCCAGAAACGCGCCGCGCCGGGCACCTTCTTCGCAGGCCCATCGGATCATCGAACTGCCGATGCCTTTACTTCGGTAGTCCTCGTGGACGCGAACAGCTTCGATCTGCAGTCGCGTGGCACCCATCCGGCTCATACCCGGAATGAAGGTCAATTGCATTGTGCCGATTACCGCGTCGCCGACCAGAACGGTGACGAGAAGTTGAGCCGGATCCTCGTCGATTCGCTTGAACGCGTCCTCGTAGATCGTTCGGGCTTCGGGGTTGGTCGTCTCCCGGGTGCTGCCGATCGGGTCGTCGGCGAGCAAGTCGATCAGTGCCTCCACGTGTCGAATCTCGGCCCGCGTGAGGGTGTACTCCACTCCGCCGGACTGAAATGACGTCGCAATCATCGATGCTCCCCTGAAGAAGAATGAATGTCTGAAATGTCAGACTCTCACGAGTCTCCTCCAGCGCACTCGATCACGTCCAAAAACGCATGAGGGCGTTACCGAGCATGGCGTAGTAGTCGGACACACCGCTCAATTCGAAGATCCAGTAGATCGCGTCGAAGAAGACGACATTGATCTGTGGGACGAACAGGAGCGCAACCAGCAGGAGCAGTCCGTACGGCTTGAACTGGTCGAGTTGGTGCCGTGTATTGGGTGCGAGGTAGGGCTCCAGCGCGTTGTAACCGTCCAGACCCGGGACTGGGAGCAGGTTCAAAACTGTTGCCATGACCTGCAAGAAAGCCAGGAAACTGAGGCCGGCCCAGAACGTCAGATGCTCGGCCGATGAGCCGTACGTACGTATGACGACGAGGAGGATCACGGCGGCGACGGCATTCGTGAACGGACCGGCGAGCGATATTCGGGCCTGCACCTTGGGCGGGAACATCCCGGTGCGCAGGTACACGGCGCCGCCGGGAAGCCCGATGCCGCCCAATGCGATGAACAGCACCGGCAGACCGATCGAGAGCATCGGATGGCTGTACTTGAGCGGGTTGAGCGTCAGGTAGCCACGAGCCTCGACGTCGGTGTCTCCATGACGCCACGCCAGATAGGCATGCGCGAATTCGTGCAAGCAGAGCGTGACCACCCAGCCGGCAACCACGAGGACAAAAACACCCGCGCGGCCCGCGATGGAACCCCACGTCGAGTTCCAAGCGACGATTCCGGCGATGACAGTGATCGCAACTACGCCGAGGAAGACAGGGCTCGGCCGAACCGCCGACCGTGCTGCTCCGGTTCTCACCTGACCAACAACCAAGTCTTGTCGTGCCGGTAGAAGGTCGAACGCTTGAGATCGCGTGGGTTGGCCACCCCATCGCGAACCAGTCGCGCTGCCGGCGAGCCCAGTTGAATGGCTCGGCCTTCCAGCCAGCGTCGCCCGCTCCAGCGGCTCTTGCGGTCGACTGATGCCTTGATCCCGGGGAGCTTGGGGCTCGGCACTATCCGGATGCCGGGGACTGTGCCGGAGAACAGCTTGTTGTCGTCGACGTAGGCCTCGCCGATCAGTTCGTCTGCATCCGCCGGACCCGTGACAGTTGCTGCGCCTACCAGCGCGATTCCAGCGTCGTCGCGAATGAGCGGCACGGTGTGGACTGTGCCTTTCAAGGCCGCGCGCGCAGCTCTTGCACCGGTCGCGAGTTTGTACGCGTCGGTTGCGTCGGACCTGTTCTCGGTGACGTAGGCGAGTTCGACGTTGAGTCGCTCCAATCGCATCAACCGCGTCAATGCCGCGGCAAACGCGCCGTCGTTACCCACGACGATCAAGCGAGGTTCCGTGACGACCTGCAGTTGGGACAGGGCCTCGTCGAAGTCTTGCTTCTCCGGAAGTTCAGGGACGGTGAACGACGTGAGTTCACCCAGGGGGAGTGGAACCGGCGAATCGCCACATTTGAGCACCACAGGGGTCAAAGCCACTCCTAGCTCGATCAAGACTTCTTCACGGGTAGTGGGACCTCGCCACCCTTCCCCGAAATGGCCGTCCGAATCACTGCCGACGATCTTAGTGCGAGTGTCTGTGTCGACTCGCAATCGTGATGGTCACCGGCCAAATTCTGGACCGTCAGGTCTGGTCTGATGCTCTGGGCTAGACTGCTCCTTCGGTCACTGCAACAGTTCGGCGCTGCATCATGTGCGCGGAAGCCAGGCAGTACCAATGCGGCGGGACAACTGCTGCACGTCGACCGTAGGAGACAACGTCATGCCGGCAATCGTCCTGATCGGCGCCCAGTGGGGCGACGAAGGTAAGGGCAAAGCTACAGATCTACTGGGCGAGCAGCTTCAGTGGGTCGTGCGATACCAGGGCGGTAACAACGCCGGACACACCGTGGTTCTGCCGAACGGTGACAAGTTCGCACTGCACCTCATCCCGTCCGGAATCCTCACCCCCGCCGTCAACAACGTCATCGGTAACGGTGTCGTCGTCGACCCGGGTGTGTTGTTGACCGAATTGGCAGGCCTGGAAGAGCGCGGCGTGGACACGTCCCGCCTGCTGCTTTCTGCTGATGCGCACCTGATCATGCCGTACCACGTGGCCATCGACAAGGTCACCGAACGCTTCCTGGGAGCGAAGAAGATCGGCACGACCGGCCGCGGTATCGGCCCGTGCTACCAGGACAAGATCGCCCGTGTCGGTGTCCGTGCCGCGGACGTCCTTGACGAGAAGATCCTGACCCAGAAGGTCGAAGCAGCACTCGAATTCAAGAACCAGGTGCTGGTCAAGATCTACAACCGCAAGGCACTCGACCCGCAGCAGGTCGTCGAAGAGGTACTGACGCAGGCCGAGGGTTTCAAGCACCGCATCTCGGACACGCGCCTGGAACTCAACCTCGCCCTCGAGCGCGGCGAGACCGTTCTGCTCGAAGGTTCGCAGGGCACTCTGCTTGACGTCGACCACGGCACGTACCCGTACGTGACCTCGTCCAACCCCACTTCGGGTGGTGCGGCGGTCGGTTCGGGAATCGGTCCCACCAAGATCACCACAGTGCTCGGCATCCTGAAGGCGTACACGACGCGTGTCGGTTCCGGTCCGTTCCCGACGGAGCTGTTCGACGATCACGGCGCATACCTGGCGAAGCAGGGCGGCGAGGTCGGTGTCACCACCGGACGCGCTCGTCGTACGGGATGGTTCGACGCTGTCATCGCGCGTTACGCGACGCGCGTCAACGGCATCACCGACTACTTCCTCACCAAGCTGGACGTGCTGAGCAGCCTCGACACCGTGCCGATCTGTGTCGCGTACGAGGTGGACGGTGTCCGCCACGACGAAATGCCGATGTCACAGAGCGACATTCACCACGCCAAGCCCATCTACGAAGAGATGCCCGGCTGGTGGGAAGACATCTCGGAGGCTCGCACCTTCGAGGAACTGCCGCAGAATGCGCAGAACTACGTGCTTAGGCTCGAAGAGCTTTCGGGTGCGTTCATCTCCTGCATCGGTGTCGGCCCCGGCCGCGACGAAACGATCGTCCGGCGCGAGATCGTCCGCTAGTTTGTTCCCTCGAAATCCCCGCTCATGCAAGCATGAGCGGGGATTTCGTGTTTCAAGCCAGCTTCGACAAGTGTGCGGTGACGGTCTTCCAGTCGGGAAACTTGGTGCTGCCGAACTTGATCCACTCGCCCTCGAATCGATCTGCTCCGTTTGCTCCGCGGTCGTCGACGAGGTAGTCGCCACGATTGAGGTGTTTGTGGTGCGAGAGGATCAGACGTTTGTATGCGACGCTGCCTTCCTCCATTCCGAGGTGCTCTTGGACCCACAGAACCTTGTCGTGCCAGGCTGTGGCGTTCTTCCACGGCGCTGTCGAGAGGATGTAGGTGTCGAACTGCTGTGCCAGTTGGTGGTAGGCGTCGATAGCGCCGTCGAGAGGATCCATGCGAGAGAAGATGTGCGGCGCTTCGTCGAGGTCGTTCTGGTACTTCTCTCGGACGCTGTGGGTCAGGCGATCGATGCCCGACTGGAAGTTGACCAAGGTGTTGTCGAGATCGATATAGAGAATCTTTTTGGAAGCCGGCATGGGAACCCTCTCTGGAGACTTTCTGAGTGCGAAAAGAGTCCAGTTTTACCCAACTGGACTGAGATCAGTGAATTCTTCCCCCTGATCACAATCGCACGGGGGTCTGACAGCGTCGTTCTCGCGGTCTGAAGTCTTGTCGTGGAAGATGCCGCCGAGGGGTGCTGCCAGGCGAAACTGCTCCAACCGAATGTATGTACCTTCACCTTCGGCGGGCGCGAAGAAGTAGACGAGTGCCACGAAGAGTCCGATGCCGATCAGGGTTGCGAAGGTAGTCATGGACATATGATCAACTCGACTGGTATTGAGTTACATAGCCAAGTTGTCGATACTGGACTGCATGATGACTCGAGTTCTCGGTGCCCGTTCGCTTGCTCGCGATCTGGGATCCTGGCAGGAAGAGTCCGGACGCAGGCCCGCGTACCGTGCGCTTGCCGACGGTATCCGCCTGCTCGTGCACGACGGTCGCGTTCCGCTGGGAGTCGCACTGCCGAGTGAGCGTGAACTTGCGGCGGTACTCGAACTCAGTCGAACCACGATCACGTCGTCGTACTCGGTGCTGCGAGACGAGGGGTACCTGATCAGCAGGCAGGGGTCGCGAAGCACCGTGGCATTGCCTGCCGGCGCGCGGCCGAACGGGTTGATGTTCCGCTCCCATCAACCCGGGCCGAGTGGACCCGTCGTCGACCTCAGTTACGCGGCGATGGCAGCTCCCGCCGCTCAGGTCGAACTGGCGTATGCGTCTGCGCTGCAGGAACTTCCGAACTTCCTTCCCACACACGGGATGGAACCGGTCGGGATCGCCGACTTGCGTGACGTGATCGCGCAGCGCTACACGGCGCGGGGTCTTCCCACCACCGCCGAACAGATCATGGTGACCTCGGGTGCGCAGCACGCGCTTCGATTGTTGCTGTCGGTGCTCACCTCACCCGGCGAGCGAGTGCTGGTCGATCATCCGACGTATCCCAATGCGCTGGAAGCGATTCGGCGAAACGGCGCTCGGCCCGTACCGGTTCCGGTCCGACCGGAGTTCGCGGCAGCCGGAGCCTGGGATCTCGACGGGATTCGAAGTGCAGCAAGGCAAACCGCAGCCAGAATGGCATACCTGATCCCTGACTTTCACAACCCGACCGGCCTCTGCATGGACTCTTCCGGCCGCGCCGAGCTTGCGAAGATTGCGCACGAAACGCGAATGACTCTGGTCGTCGACGAGACGATGGTGGATCTGTGGCTCGACGCACCACCGCCGGCGCCGGTCGCCTCACATGGGCGAGGCGCAGCGAAAACCGAAGTGGTGACGCTCGGTTCGACCGCGAAGTCGCTGTGGGGCGGGCTACGTGTCGGTTGGATTCGCGCCGATGCCGCGCTCATCACCCAGTTGGTGGGGGCGCGTGCCGCGGTCGACCTCGGTACTCCCGTCATGGATCAGTTGGCAGCCGCTTACTTGCTCGCCGACGACCGCTCGTTGCTCGAACAGCGTCGCGAAGTTCTGCGAGAACAGCGTGCGGTACTCCTCGGTGCGGTGGCCGAGCATCTGCCGGACTGGCGTCCCACCATCGGTTCCGGCGGAATGTCGGTCTGGATGCGAATGTCCGCGCCCGTCTCGACGGCGTTGGCGGCGGTGGCACCCAACTTCGGCGTACTCCTTGCCGCCGGCCCCCGTTTCGGCGTAGAAGGTGCGTTCGAACGATTCATCCGCGTGCCGTACGCACGTTCTCCCGAGGACCTCATTCGCGGCGTTGCATCCATCGCCGCTGCGTACGACACTCTCGCGACGGATCGCGACACGGCAGACCAACGAATGGTCGTCGTCTGAGAACTGGGTACACACCCTGAAAGTGGTGTGAAACCAGGAGGTAGGGCATGACGGCGGTAGACGGTACAGGCGCAGCGGGAACCAGTGCGGCGGAAGCGCTCGCAGAACGATTGTTCGCGGCCACGCTCGGGGCATCGGAGCTGCAGGCCGTGTATCTGGGCGACCGGTTGGGCTGGTACCGCGCGCTGAGCGATCACGGCCCGCTCACGTCGACGGAGCTGGCGGACCGGACAGGGACCGTCGAAAGATATGCGCGGGAGTGGCTCGAGCAGCAGGCCGTCGCCGGTTATGTGGACGTCAATTCGGATGCCGATCGCCGGTACAGCCTGCCGCAGGCCCACGCCGATGTTCTGGTCGACGACGAGAACCTTCTTTTCCTGGCGCCGTTGGCGAGGCTGTTCGTCGCGACGACGTCGTCGATGCCACGTCTACTCGACGCTTATCGTCACGGTGGGGGAGTCACGTGGGAATCGATGGGCCCCGATGCTCGCGAGGGTCAGGCGCTACTGAATCGGCCGATGTATCTCCATCAGCTCTGTCAGCAGTTTCTGCCGGTAGTCACCGACCTGCACGCCACACTTTCGGACGGCGGGCAGGTCGCTGATCTCGGGATGGGGGAGGGCTGGTCGTCGATCGCGCTCGCCCTCGGATACCCGAAGATCGAAGTGCACGGCTTCGACGTCGACGCGGCGTCGGTGAACGCTGCCCGTCGTAACGCTCATGATCGGGGGGTGGACGACCGCGTGCATTTCTCGTTGGTCGACGTCGCCGGACAGGCTCCTGAGGCCGGGCGAGCCGATGCCGGGACCTACGACGCCGTCTTCGCTTTCGAGTGCCTTCACGACGTTCCGGATCCGGTGGGTTTTCTTTCCACGGCTCGGGCGATTGCCCAGCCGGGCGCTCCGGTGATCGTGATGGACGAACGAACGGCGGATGAGTTCGATCCCGAGGCGGGTCCGATCGAGCAATTGCTGTACGGATTTTCGCTGACCTGCTGCTTACCGGACAGTCTTTCGCATCCGGGAAGCATTGCCACCGGGACGGTGATGAGGCACTCGACACTCGAAAGCTATGCCAAGGCGGCAGGTTTCGAGCGGGTGGACGTGCTGCCGATCGAGCACGAGATGTTCAGGTTCTACAGGTTGGGCTGACGCCCCGTGCGCCTTTTTGGTTGCAGTAACTACCAAAAAGGCGCACAGGGGCCGAAGGCCCTAGGTCCAGACCGTATCGATATCCGTCGCCTCACGCGCCGGCGCAGCAGGCGTCGTGGTGGGCGTACGCGAGAAGCGCGGTGCGGGAGCATGCTGGGTGACGCCGTCCAGTTCGATGAGCGAACCGCGAGCCGCGATGTGTTCGTTGGACGGAGCCTCGGCGAAAGTCAGGACAGGGGAGACGCAGGCGTCGGTGCCGAGGAAGATCTTGGCCCACTCGTCGCGAGTCTTGGACAGGAACTTTTCGGTGAAGAGCTTCTTCATGTCGTCCCACTTGGACGTGTCCATCTGGTGAGGGAGCGTCGCGGGATCGAGTTCGAGGCCCTCGAGCAGCAATGCGTAGAACTGGGGTTCGATGGATCCGACGGCCATGTACTTGCCGTCGGAGGTCTCGTAGGTGTCGTAGAACGGAGCGCCGGTGTCGAGGAGATTGACGCCGCGCTCGTCGGACCAGACGCCGCGACCGCGGAATGCCCACATCATGTGGGAGAGCGCGAGGGTTCCGTCAACCATTGCCGCGTCGACGACCTGGCCCTTACCGGACGTCGAGCGCTCGACGAGAGCCGACAGAATGCCGAAGATCAGGAACATGGAACCGCCGCCGAAATCGCCGACCATGTTGAGCGGCGGGACGGGACGTTCACCCTTGCGTCCGATGGCGTTGAGGACACCGGTCAGTGAGATGTAGTTGATGTCGTGACCGGCGGCGTTGGCGAGCGGTCCTTCCTGTCCCCAGCCCGTCATACGGGCGTAGACGAGGCGCGGATTGCGCTCCGAGACCACGTCGGGTCCGAGTCCCATGCGTTCCATGACGCCGGGGCGGAAACCCTCTATGAGGACGTCGGCGCGGCCCAGGAGATCGAGCACTTTCGCGACGTCGGCCGGGTCCTTCAGGTTGGCCTCGACGATGCGGCGGCCGCGCTTGATCTGGTCGGTTGCGTTCGAGTCTTGCGGAATCTGCCCTGCGCGCTGCACGATGACGATGTCGGCGCCCATGTCCGCCAACAGTGTCGCGGCGTGCGGGCCCGGTCCCAATCCAGCGAATTCCACGATCCGAATGCCCGCGAGCGGGCCCTTCTTCTCCACAGCTTCTGCAGACACACGCACTCCCAATTCAGACGGTGACAACACTTCTGACCCGACGGTAACGTGTCGAATCGATCAGGTGTGCTCCGGGGCACTGTGTCCACCGAGGGAGGCGCCGATCACTAGACGGCGGCACCCTCGAACTGAGCGTTGTAGAGACGGAAGTACGCGCCCGCCGCTGCGATGAGTTCGTCGTGTGTGCCCTGCTCGACGATCTTGCCCGACTCCATCACGACGATCAGATCGGCGTTACGGATGGTGGAGAGCCGGTGCGCGATGATGAAGCTGGTCCGCCCGACGCGCAACGCGGACATTGCTTGCTGCACAAGCTGTTCCGTACGTGTGTCGACCGAGCTCGTCGCCTCGTCGAGAATCAGCAGCGACGGCTCCGACAGGAATGCTCGGGCAATCGTGATGAGCTGCTTCTCGCCGGAGCTGATGTTCGACGCCTCCTCGTCCAGCACGGTGTCGTAACCGTCCGGGAGCGTGTGGATGAAGCGGTCGACGAAGGCAGCGCGTGCGGCTTCGTGAATCTCGTATTCGCTGGCGTCGAGTCGGCCGTATGCGATGTTGTCGCGGATCGTGCCGCCGAAGAGCCAGGTGTCCTGCAGAACCATGCCGACGTGCTTGCGCAAGTCGGAGCGGCGCATCTGCGAGATGTCGACGTCGTCGAGAGTGATTCGGCCGGAGTCGACTTCGTAGAAGCGCATGAGCAGGTTGACCAAGGTGGTCTTGCCGGCACCGGTGGGCCCGACGATGGCGACCATCTGCCCGGGCCGGGCCGTGAGGTACACGTTCTCGATCAACGGCTTGTCCGGCTCGTACCGGAACGAGACGTTCTCGAACTCGATGTGACCGACGTTGCGATGACGTCCGGCGGGCTCGGGGAGAAGCGGCACGTCGATGTCGGGCGACTGCTCGGGTTCGTCGAGAAGCTCGAAGACCCGCTCCGCCGACGCGGCTCCGGACTGCAGGCTGGTCGACATGGACGCGATCTGCGTCAGTGGCTGGCTGAACTGGCGCGAATAGACGATGAAGGCCTGAACGTCACCGAGTGACATGTTGCCGCTGGCGACCTTGAGAGCGCCGACCACAGCGAGCAGCACGTAGGTGATGTTTCCGACGAAGTTCATGACCGGCATGATCAGGCTGGAGAGGAACTGTGCGCCGAAGGACGCGTCGAGGAGCTTCTTGTTCTGCTCGGCGAATTCACGCTCGGCTTCGGCCTGATGCCCGTACACGCGTACCAGGTCGCGACCGCTGTAGTTCTCCTCGATCTGCGCGTTGATCTTGCCCGTCTCGGTCCACTGAGCCTTGTACAACACCTGTGCTCGCTTGGCGACCCTGGCAACGAGGAGCACCGATACCGGCACCGCGATCAGTGCGATCAGGGCGAGCATCGGAGAGATGACGAACATCATCGTCAGGACGCCGAGGACGGTGAGCACCGACGTCAGGAGCGAGGTCAACGTCGACGACAGCGTCGACGAGATGTTGTCGATGTCGTTGGTGACGCGGCTGAGGATCTCGCCGCGCGGTGTCTTGTCGAAATACGGAAGGGGGAGACGGTGAAGCTTCGCCTCCACCGAGGCACGCAGGTTGTAGATGGTCTTCTGGACGATGATGTTGAGGAGGAATGCTTCCAACCAGGCAAGCAGCGACGAGAGCAAGTACACGCCGATCGCGAGCATGACGACCTTGCCGATGGCGTCGAAGTTCAGACCCACACCGGGAACGACGTCGGTCGAGTTGGCGACAAGATCGGCGAACGTCGAATTCCCTGATGCCCGGATGGCGTCTGCGGCCTGCTCGCGGGTGAGTCCGGCGGGCAGGCTCTTGCCGATGAACCCGGCGAAGATGAGGTCTGTCGCGTGACCGAGGATTTTCGGCACTGCGACCGACAGCGCGATGCTGGCGATCGTCGCAACGACGACACAGAAGACCGCAAACTTGTGCGGCTGCAGAAGCGAGAGAAGCCGCTTCATCGTCGCCTTGAAGTGGCGAGGTTTTGTGTCCGTCGCGGTCAGCGCGGGCTTCGGCTCTTTGTCGGGGGTCTCGGGGTTACTCGACTTCGCATCCCCGTCCGCGGATTCAGGTTCGCTCGGGATCTTGGCGAACACCACCGTCGGGGCATCGTCGAAGTACTGGCTGTTGGGGCCGCCCCATGTCGGGTCCTGCGGGCTGGTCATGCGCTCATCTCCGCGGGAATCTGGGAAGCCACGATCTCTTGGTACGTCGGACAGTTGGCCAGAAGGAACTGATGGTCGCCGAGGCCGACCGGCGCACCGTCTTCGAGGACCATGATCTGGTCGGCATCGATGATGGATGCGACGCGCTGAGCCACGATGATGACCGTCGAATGAGTCGAAACCGTCCGGAGTTCGCGTCGGACCGCGGCGTCCGTATGCATGTCGAGAGCGGAGAACGAATCGTCGAAGACGAAGATCCGGGGTCTGCGGACCACCGCTCTGGCGATGGCGAGACGTTGTTTTTGTCCGCCCGAGAGATTGCCGCCGCCCTGGGCGATCGGTGACTCGAGACCGTCGGACAGCTCCCGGACGAAGTCGTCTGCCTGGGCGATGGTGAGGGCTGCCCAGATGTCGTCGTCGGTGGCGGTCGGGTTTCCGTAGCGGATATTGCTCGCGATCGTGCCGGCGAACAGATAGGCCTTCTGGGGCACGTATCCGAAGTTGGCGAAGAGTTCGTCCTGATCCCAGCCACGGACGTCCAAGCCGTCGACCAGGACGGCGCCGGCTGTGACGTCGAAGAGCCGGGGGATGAGTGAGACGAGGGTCGATTTGCCACTGCCCGTACTGCCGACGATCGCGGTGACCGTGCCTGGCATGCATCGCATCGAAACATTCGACAGAACCGGCGTTTCTGCTCCTGGATACGTGAATCCGGCTCCACCGAACTCGACCACGCCGTATGGGCTGGTCGGGCGAAGGGGCTGGGCCGGCGCGGGCACGGTCGCCTCGGTGTCGAGTACTTCGGTGATGCGGTCGGCGCACACGGCGGCGCGGGGGATCACGACGGCCAACATGGTCGCCATGACCACCGACATCAGGATCTGCATGACGTAGGCGAGGAAGGCGCTGATCTGTCCGATCTGCATGTCTCCGGTATCGACCAGATGCGCGCCGAACCACAGGACCGCCACGCTCGACAGGTTGGCGATCAACATGACGGTGGGCAGCAGAACCGCCTGGTACCGGCCGATGAGGAGCGAAGTGTCGGTCAGTTCCTTGTTGGCCTTGTCGAAGCGGATCGTTTCGTCGGGTTCGCGAACGAAGGCGCGAATGACACGCATACCGGTGAGCTGTTCGCGCAGTGATCGATTGATGTTGTCGATCCGCGTCTGCATCGTCCGGAAATGCGGGATCAGCTTGGCCACCACGACCGAGACGGTGATGCCGAGCAGTGGTACCGAAATCGTCAGGAGCCAGGACATCTGCAGGTTCTCGCGCAGAGCCATGATGACGCCGCCGATGCACATAAGTGGGGCGCTGACGAGCATCGAGGACGTCAGCATGACCAGGGCCTGGATCTGCAGGACGTCGTTGGTGTTGCGTGTGATCAGCGTCGGCGCACCGAAACTGTTGAATTCGCGATCCGAGAAACTGCCGACTGCCTTGTAAAAGGCGCCTCGAACGTCGTGGCCGAAGCCCATCGACGATTTTGCAGCCAGATAGGTCGATGCGACCGACGCGATGATCGACGCAAGCGAGACCAGGAGCATGATCCCGCCGGTGGACATGATGAATCCGGTGTCGCCTCGGGCGACGCCGTCGTCGATGATCCGCGCGTTGAGTGTGGGGAGGACCAACGACGCGATGGCCCCGAAGAGTTGCAGTGCGAGGACCCCGGCAAGCAACCAGCGGTACGGCGGCAGGTACGTCTTGAGGAGTTTTGCTAGCACGACGGTTCCCGGTGAGTTGCCTCGGTTGCCGCTCGTTCGCGATTGATCACACGCACACGGTATGACAGATCGCGGTCGAGGTTGGCACCGACTCTGACGATTGCATCCTTTTGTCCTAATTGACTGTGATCTCGAACACACTCGAATTCGAGATTGGATTCAGGTCACAGCACCTGAACTGCAGGTTTACATATTCATCCAATGTGTCACGTTTTCGATTGGACAGAAACAAACTGGACGTACGTATTTAGCTTGGCTACAAAGACGTGCAGCGAACAAAACGTGCGCCGCGTCATAGATATTCATGCAAGGAGTCACATATGGGATCCCTCGGAAACCTCCTCAAGGCCAACGGTATGGGCTGGGGCATTCTCCAGCTTCTGCCCCTGGTCAACATGCTCAAAACCCTTCAGGGGCTGGACACCGCGAGCTCGAACTCCTGACGTTCGACCTCGAGAAATCTTCCGAAACAACACAGGAGTAGTCGCATGACCTCGATTCAGAATCTCGACGCCTTCCTCAAGAGCGTTCTTGCATTCGTGACCAAGTTGAACGCGGGATCGGCAGACGGCTCGGGTTCGGCCGGTTCGGCCGCCGAGTAGTTCTCGGTCCTCACTTCATCTCAACTGCATTCCGACAAAAGGAGGCCCGACATGGGTTCATTCGAAGACTTCAGCGGCGTCGTCAAGACGTTCATTCCGGTGCTCAAGGACCTGTTCACGGCACTCGGTGGTGGCTCTCTCACCCCTGGGACGGGATCGGCGGCCGATAAGTAAGTCCAGTTTGTCCGAAAGTGTGGCTCGCAGTTGTCTGCGGGTCACACTTTTCGGCTTTTCACTGTGAGCTAAATCACATTATGGGACATTCTAGAGGGTGAATTTGCGCTTTGAACTGCAATTATCCGTAAAGGTGTGACCGAAAGTCCGTATTGATAGCTATTAGGTAGCTAGACAAGTGTGGAAAGCCGGTCTATAAATGCAGGCAGCGCCAAGTAAGTGCGCTACATCACAGCTCGGGATGTTGTTCGGGGGGCGGTTCAGCCATCCGTGCGGCAGAAGTTCCCGAACCATCTCGGCCACCGCCTGCGGCCGGAATGGCGCTGGAACATCACACCACCTCACATACAGGAGAACCTCCTATGTTCGGATCACTCAGCACCCTCGGACCCCTGCTCACCGCGCTCGGAGCTTTCCTCAAGTCCGTTCCCACCGAATCGCTGTCCGGCAAGGGCGAGGGCTCGTCCACCGGTTCACTCTCGGGTCTGTCCAGCGGATCCGCCGAGTAGTCATCCCTTCCGGCAGGTCCATTCGGCTCTGCCGATCGGATTGCATGCAGGTGCCCTCTGTCCACTGTCGTGGCCGGAGGGCACTCGCGTTTGCGGAGATGGTCGCAGCTGCCGTTTTGGCATGTGAACACAGAACTGCGAGTGGCAGCACCTGCGTACGATGGTTCGACGACATCGGCATACGGTCACCGCGACGTCCGGTGCTCCCGAATTCAGAGGTAGCCGACCGCGAGGTGACGCATGGTAGGGACGAGTCGCTTTCTGCGCCTTCTCCTAGTGCTGGCCGTCGTACTTGCGGCATCGTTGATCGGCATCCTCACGCGCCCACCAGGTTTGCTCGCGACTTTCTGGTGCGCCAACGCCATTCTGCTGGGAATGATGGTCAGATGGCCGGTCCTGATCGAATGGCGGACGTGGATCGCCGCGGCCGTCGGATACGTCTGCGCTGACCTGATTACGGGCAACTCGCTGTCGCTTGCCCTGCAGCTGAACGGGGCCAACCTCGCCGGAGTGACGCTCGGTGTTCTCGTTCTGTACTACTTGAAGCGCACACCGTTCCGATTGGTCGATTCGCAGTCGCTGGTATGGATGGTCTTCGTTTCGTTCGTCGCGGCGACTGGTACCGCGGCCACGGCCGGCGCCTTGGACCGGCTCTTACGCGGTCAGTCCTTTGCCGACACGTTTTTCCACTGGGGTGCCACCGAGGTCATGGCGTACCTGCTGGTCCTTCCTCTCATTCTCACTCTCACCATCCCGTCGAGCCTTGCCGAGTTCCGCAGGAGACTGACCGCCAGAACTGTCGCCGCTCTGAGCGTTCCGCTACTCGCCACTGCAGCCTGCGTGCCGATCGCCCTCAGTATCGAAGGGCCGATTGCGCTGGTCTTGCCGATTCCAGCTCTCCTCTGGTGTGCCACTCGCATCTCGGTTCCGAGCACTGCCTTCGTTTCAGTGGTCTGGTCGGTGTGGTCACTCATGATGGCGGGTAGCGGTCGACTCGACATCGGAGATCAAGCCGCCTCGACGTGGAACGAGGACGTCATCACATCCATAGCGGTCACGCTGATCGCGTTGGGGCCGATAGCGGTTGCCTGTGCGACCGAGGAACGCCGTGCTGTCGAGCGTGAGCTCTTCCTTGCCGTCGAATTCGACCATCTGACCGGGGTCCTCTCGCGCGGTGCGTTCCTCGGCCACGCGGAAGCGGAACTTGCCGACGCGGCTCGCACACAATCTCCGGTCGGCCTGCTGATGCTCGACCTGGACCACTTCAAGAGCATCAACGACACGCATGGACATATGACCGGTGACAGCGTTCTCGCGAACTTTGCCGAGCGGGCCGCTGACCGATTGTCGGACGGCGATCTGATCGGAAGGCTCGGCGGCGAGGAGTTCGCCGTTCTGCTTCCGGACTGCAGCTACGCGCGAGCAATCGATGTCGCCGAGGCGGTCCGCGGCGCGCAAGTCGAGTACTCGGCCGAATCAGATGTGACGAGCACCGTCAGCGTCGGCGTCGCGTGGGTCGATCATGCGACGCCGGCGCTGTCGACCCTCATGAGCGTCGCAGACGAGGCTCTGTACGACGCCAAGCGTGCTGGGCGCAACCTCGTGAAAGTGCACCGCGTCGGCAACGACACCGTGCCGCAACGGAATTCCGAGCCGGACACTGCCACCCGCACCTATCGCAAACCTGCGCTACCCCGAACGATCCGGCGAGGATTTGGCCGCGAAGGTGTGGTGGACGGCCGATAACCGCGCTGACCTGCATCGGGATTGGCATATAGTCGCACCCATGCAGCTTGATTCGACGCCTTCGCCCCTGCCGACGCTTCCGCTCCGATTCGGAACCCCACTGACCGAGAACTCCATCCGCGTGATGATGTTGGGATCAGGCGAGTTGGGTAAGGAAGTTGTCATCGCGCTGCAGCGTCTGGGCGTCGAAGTGATTGCGGTGGATCGGTATCCCGATGCCCCTGGGCACCAGGTGGCTCATCGTGCTCATACCGTCGACATGACCGATCCGGAAGCACTGCTTGCCGTCATCGAGTTGGAAAAGCCTCACTTCGTGGTTCCCGAGATCGAGGCCATCGCGACGGATGCGCTTGCACTCGTCGAAGAACGCGGGGGTGCGGTGGTCATTCCGACCGCCCGAGCCACCCAGCTCACGATGAACCGTGAGGGAATCCGTCGGCTCGCGGCCGAGGAGTTGGGCCTGCCCACTTCGCCGTACGCCTTCGCGGACTCGCTTGCCGAAGTGCAGGCAGCGACAGACCGAATCGGTTTCCCGTGCGTCATCAAGCCAGTCATGTCCTCGTCGGGGAAGGGACAGTCGACGGTTCGATCCGCCGAAGATCTCGACGCCGCATGGGATTACGCGATGGCCGGAGGTCGTGTGAATCACGGCCGGGTGATCGTCGAAGGCTTTGTCGATTTCGATTACGAGATAACGCAATTGACAGTTCGAGCCGTCGGTGAGAGCGGTCAGGTCGAGACGTCGTTCTGCGAACCGATCGGGCACCTGCAGGAGGCCGGAGACTACATCGAATCGTGGCAGCCGCAGCAGATGTCCGCGGTTGCCCTCGCCTCGGCCCGAGACGTCGCCGAGAAGGTGACCACGGCTCTGGGCGGGCGAGGCATCTTCGGCGTCGAGCTATTCGTGAAGGGCGACGACGTCTTCTTCTCCGAAGTGAGCCCACGGCCGCACGACACCGGATTGGTGACTCTGCGGACGCAGCGACTTTCGGAGTTCGAACTGCATGCCCGCGCGATCCTGGGCTTGCCGGTCGACACGACGCTCACGTCTCCAGGAGCATCGGCAGTGATCTACGGCGGAGTGGAGGCAAAGGGGATCGGATTCGACGGCGTCGCCGAGGCGCTCGCGGTTCCCGAGACGGACCTGCGGCTCTTCGGCAAGCCGGAGAGCTTTACGCGTCGTCGCATGGGTGTTGCAGTGTCGACGGCCGCCGATGTGCCTACTGCACGCGACCGTGCTCGCGAGGCTGCGTCGAAGGTGCGTCCCGTCGGATGAGTCCAGCGGCCGAGGTCCTCGTCGGGCTGGTCATCCTGGTCGGTCTGATCGGTGTCGTCGTTCCGATTCTCCCGGGGACGCTTCTCGTTTTCGGTGCAATTCTGGTGTGGGCGATCATGACCGGTGGTGCCACGGCGTGGACGGTGTTCGCGCTGTCCACGCTGGCACTGGTGGTCACCGGGATCGTGAAGTACACGTGGCCGGGCAAGCGGATGAAGTCCGGGGGAGTGCCCAACCTGTCGGTGGTGGTCGGCGGCGTCGTCGGCATCATCGGGTTCTTCGTGATTCCGGTCGTGGGCTTGTTCCTGGGATTCATCGTCGGAACGTATTTCGCGGAACTAGCGCGGCTGCGCCGTTACGACATCGCTTGGTCGTCGACGCTTCACGCGGTGAAGGCAGTCGGATTGTCCATGCTGGTGGAACTGTTCGGAGCGCTGGTCGCGGCGGGGCTGTGGCTGGGAGCCGTTGCGTTCACCTGAGCGCAGCGGTACCAGGAGCGGGCGTTGTCGCACATGACCGCGGGCAGGTCGTCGCCGACAGCGTCGGCGATCACGTCCAGGTCGTGGACCTCGAACGCTCGACGTGCCCGTGTACCGGGTAGATCGGTGCCGAACATCAGCGCAGCGGGATTGACCGCGTGGATCTGGCGCAGCACATCGCTGACGTCGGAGATGCTTGTGCGGCCGAACCCGGTGGCTTTGACGCGCACTCCGCGGTCGACGAGGTTGAGGAGATACGGCAGTCCGCGGGTGGACATTCCCAAATGGTCGATGCTCACCGCGGGCAATTTGGCGAAGACCGGTTCCAACGACAGCAACAGCGTGGCATCGACGTAGAACTCGGCGTGCCAGCCGACCAGATCGAATGCGCGGTTGGCAAGATCGGCAAGCAGACGCAGGTCGGTGGCGCCGCGGCGCAGGTTGAACCGGACGGCACGTACTCCCAGTGCGTCCAGAGCAACGATGTCTTCATCCGTCGCATCGAGCGGCAAAGCAGTGACGCCCACCCAGCCTTCACCGAGTTCGGACAAGGCAGCTTTCAGGTATTCCTGGTCATTGCCCTGGTACGACGCGGTCACCACCGCGCCGCCGTCAACGCTGAGGCCCTTCAGCGAGGCAATCCGGGCCCGGTAATCGGCCACGGTGAAGGGCTCAGGCAGGTACCCGTGATTCTCGACCAGCGGGAAGCGCGGGTCGATGATATGCACATGGGCGTCAAACACGGGGTCTATTTTGCCCTGTTGCCCTGGGTCCCTGCACACACCACCGGCCCGATGTGACCTGGGTCGCGTCGGGCCGGTGGAGGGCTTCTGTTCAGTTACTTCCGCGCACTCAGTTCGCGCGGTCGGGCTCGGATGCCTTCAGCATGTCGTGACGCTCGACGACCTTGATGCGCTCACGGCCCTCGGGCTCGCCCAGGCTGCGCTCGTGCGCGTCGAGGCGGTACCAGCCCTGCCAGGTCGTGTACGGAACCTGCTTGCCTTCGAGGAACTCGATGACTGCGTTCTCGTCGGGGTTCGCGGCGCCCGCGAAGTCGACGGAATCCTCGAGAAGATTCGCGACGGTTTCGTTGGCGTCACCCTTGGTGTGGCCGATGAGGCCGACGGGGCCGCGCTTGATCCAGCCGGTGACGTAGGTGGCCGGCATGAACCGGGCTGCGCCCTCGGCGTTGTCGTCGGCGACGACGCGTCCGGCGTCGTTGGGGACGGTGCCGGCCTGGTCGTCGAACGGCAACTGCGTGATGTTCTGCGAGAGGTAACCGACGGCGCGGTACACGGCCTGGACATCCCAGTCCTTGTACGTGCCGGTGCCCTTGACGTTGCCGGTGCCGTCGAGCTGAGTGCGCTCGGTGCGCAGGCCGACGACTTTACCGTCTTCACCGAGGATCTCCGTGGGAGATTCGAAGAAGTGCAGGAACAGCTTGTGAGGACGGGCTCCGACGTCGCGAATTGCCCAGTCCTGCAGCGTATTCGCAACCATGTCGACCTGCTTGGAGTTGCGGCGAGCCTGCTCGGAACCCTCGTCGTAGTCGATGTCCTCGGGGTCGACGATGACCTCGATGGTCGGCGAGTGGTCGAGTTCGCGCAGTTCGAGAGGGGTGAACTTGGCCTGGGCCGGGCCGCGGCGTCCGAAGACGTGAACCTCGACGGCCTTGTTGTTCTTGAGGCCCTCGTAGACGTTGGCGGGGATCTCGGTCGGCAGCAGTTCGTCGCCGGTCTTGGCGAGAACGCGGGCGATGTCGAGGGCAACGTTGCCGACGCCGAGGACGGCGACCTTCTCGGCTTCGAGCGGCCACGTACGCGGTACGTCGGGGTGGCCGTCGTACCAGGAGACGAAGTCGGCCGCGCCGTAGCTGCCGTCGAGTTCGATGCCCGGGATGCCGAGCGCACGGTCGGCGTTGGCGCCGGTGGAGAAGATGACCGCGTCGTAGAACGACTGCAGGTCGTCGAGGGTGATGTCGGTGCCGTAGTCGATGTTGCCGAGCAGGCGTACCTGAGGCTTGTCGAGCACCTTGTGCAGGGCGGTGATGATGCCCTTGATGCGCGGATGATCAGGCGCGACGCCGTAACGAATCAGGCCGAAGGGCGCGGGCATGCGCTCGAAGAGGTCGATGCTGACGCCGCGGCCGGAAACTGCGGTGTCGGATTTCATGAGGGCGTCGGCGGCGTAGATGCCGGCGGGGCCGGCGCCGACGATCGCGACCCGGAGTGGGCGGTTGGAGTCAGTCATCGTGAGGACAGCTACCTTCTTCGAAGTTCGGACAACATATCGACAAGTATCCAATTTAGCCGAACCTAAGCACAGTGCCTCGGTTGCGGCCGAACGGATCCACACTCTCACTCGATCGGTTGTGGGTAAACCTATTCTTTCCTCCCATTCTCCTGTTGTCTCGGGTATCCGGGGTAGGGGCCTGATCCTTGACGGGCCACAATTTCAAGTTGTGGGGGACTATTGGCGTTATGAGTGACGAGCTGCGCGAATCCGACAACATCGATGGCAAGAAGGCGTCTGCGGGGCCGTTCCTCTTGGCTGTCGCCATCGTCGCCTTGATCCTGGGTGGAATCTTCGTCGCATCGTGGATCTCGCCGGCCGAGGAGAACGTCACCGAGTCGGACCGCGTGAGCCGCTCCGTCACCGACTACGTCGATGCCGAGAATCGGAATGACGCGGAGACGATCAAGACCCTGACCTGCGCGAGCTTCAATTCGAGCAACGGTCCTATGGCCGGCGTCGACGGGACGGTCGAGCTGAAGGGTGTGGACGGGGTCGCGGTCAACGGCGATCGCGCCCGGGCCGACGTGACGATCACCGGTGGCGGAGCGGGCGAGCGAGTCTCGACCTGGGCCCTGACCCGTGACGGCAACCGTTGGGTCGTCTGCAACTGACGGCCCGCTCAGGCGCTCACGGCAGTCTTGTGAAAACATGGACTACGTGAGTTACGCAGGCGATCTGACGCCGGAGCAAGCCTGGGAGCTGCTCCGCGAAAACCCCGACGCCGTGCTGGTCGACGTGCGGACCGATGCGGAGTGGAAGTACGTCGGTGTCCCCGATGTGTCCTCCCTCGGCAAGCAGGCCGCACTGATCGAATGGGTGAGCCACCCGACCGGCGCGCGCAATGACAACTTCGTCGACCAGTTGAAGGAAGCCGGCATCACTGCTGATTCCTCCGGGTCGGAGCGTCCGGTGATTTTCCTGTGTCGATCCGGACAGCGTTCCATCGGTGCGGCGGAAGCTGCGACTGCGGCGGGCATCGGCCCGTCGTACAACGTGCTCGACGGGTTCGAAGGCGCATTGGGTGCCGACGGACATCGCGGACTTGTAGGTTGGCGGGCCATCGGCTTGCCATGGAGGCAGCAGTGAGCGGAATTCCCCAGGGTGGCGCATTTCAACGAGCGCTGCCGGACGACGTCGGTCTCGGCACTCTCGGTGTTCGCGGCGGACTGATGCGTACCGGGTTCGAGGAGACTTCCGAAGCGCTGTTCCTCAACTCCGGATTCGTCTACGAGAGTGCAGAAGCCGCCGAACAAGCCTTCACCGGCGAGGTGGATCATTTTGTCTACTCCCGCTACGGCAACCCGACCGTCAAGATGTTCGAAGAGCGTCTGCGTCTCATCGAAGGCGCGGAAGCCTGCTTTGCGACTGCCAGCGGAATGTCGGCAGTCTTCACGGCGTTGGGCGCACTGTTGGCCAACGGCGACCGATTGGTGGCTGCGCGCAGCCTCTTCGGATCCTGCTTCGTCGTGTGCAACGAGATTCTTCCGCGCTGGGGAGTCGAGGTCGTCTTCGTCGACGGTGAGGACAACGCGCAGTGGGAAGAGGCGCTGTCCGTGCCTACCACGGCAGTGTTCTTCGAGACGCCGTCCAACCCGATGCAATCTCTCGTCGACGTTCGACGGGTGTCGGAGCTTGCTCATGCAGCCGGTGCAAAGGTAGTGCTGGACAACGTCTTCGCGACGCCGCTTCTGCAGCGCAGCCTCGATCTGGGTGCCGACGTCGTGGTGTACTCCGGCACCAAGCACATCGACGGTCAGGGCCGCGTGCTTGGTGGCGCGATCCTCGGTACCGAGGAATACATCAGCGGTCCCGTTCGAGAACTGATGCGGCACACCGGTCCTGCGCTCAGTCCATTCAATGCGTGGACTCTGCTCAAGGGCCTGGAGACGATGCCGGTCCGTATTCGGCACTCCGTGGCTTCGGCACTCGAGATCGCCGAATTCCTCGAAGGACACTCCGGCGTCAAGTGGGTCAAGTATCCGTACCTGACGTCGCATCCGCAGCACGAGCTCGCGAAGTCTCAGATGAGCGGTGGCGGAACGGTTGTCACGTTCGAGCTCGATGCGCCTGACGGAGAGGGCAAGAAGCGGGCGTTCGAGGTTCTCAACGGTCTGCGCGTCATCGACATCTCCAACAACTTGGGAGATTCCAAGTCGTTGATCACTCACCCCGCCACGACGACGCACCGGGCCATGGGTCCGGAAGGCCGTGCAGCAGTGGGTCTTACAGACGGCGTTGTCCGTCTGTCCGTCGGTCTCGAAGACACGGCTGATCTGTTGGCTGATCTGAAGCGAGCACTCGGCTGAATCGCTGGAGCGCCTTGCCTCGAACTTCCGACGGCAAGGCGTTCTACGGTGCGGGCGTGAGACCCAGTTGTTTGACGTCGATCGTCAACGCCGTCGTATTCAGTGTGAGACCTGAGCTTGTCGTGTCGGTGGGGTAGATCGTGAACAACACCTGCGCCGTCAGATTGGTGTTGTTCAGGGCCGACGTGACCGCGATGAGGTTCGGCGTCGGTGCTGTGCTGTCGTACAGCAGATTGTTGCTCTGATCCGTGACGTACGTGCGAAGGTCGATGTTGGCGGCCGCGAGCCCGCCGCTCAACTTGGTCTTGTCGACTGTCACGTTCGCTTTCAGACGTGGGCCGGTGGTCATCACCTTCGAATCGCAGAAATACGTGTAGTTGAATCCGGGCTTGAGCCGGTAGGTAGTGATGTCCGGGATATATACGAGTGGATTCGGATTGGTGGGCGCGTTGACGTAGACCTGCGAATACCAGCCCCCGCCGCTCGTGGTCACGCACGCTCCCAGATCCAGGGTCCCGGACTGGACAGCGGCGCTTGTCAGGGTCGCACTGTCGGTCCACTTCGCCAATGTGCCCGAACCGCCGAGCAATACGGCTCCGGCCGCGGCAACTGCCATGGCAGCTTTCGTTGTCTTTCTCATCACGGCACCAGCGCCTTGATCTCGTCCGGCAGTTCGCTCGGGGCAGGAGATTCGGCCCAGACTCCCGTTGACGTGTCGATGACGGTGACTCCGGAAGGGGTGATTACGTATAGCTGATCGGTACCGGTGAGCCAATGCAGGACAGCGTCGCTGTCGACGGTACCTCGATAGACTTCAGTACCTGATGAATTCGACACGGACACAACGGTTCCAGCGGAAGTCGAGAGCTTCTGTGCACTGTGACCGGTAGTGGTCACCGGGGCGTCGACGGGAACCTCGCTCGGGGTGGTCGTAGTTGGTGGCACCGTTGTCGTTGTCGTTGTAGCGGTCGTCGTCTGGGGCGCCGTAGTTGTAGCCGGTGACGAGGTGGTTGTCGACGGTGCAGTTGTGCTGGTGGTTGTCGACGGTGCAGTTGTGCTGGTGGTTGTCACAGCCGGCGCCAATGTCGTGGTGGGCGTGGTGGATGAGGCGGTCGTGGAAGTGACGGCCGTGGAAGTGACGGCCGTGGTAGGAGTGCTCGGAGCGTCTGCCGCCAGTGCCGGCGCTGCCGATCGACTGAGAGCAGATGTCCCGCTGATCGGACCGCCACACGAGTAGAGCAGGCCGACGAGAATGCTGAATTGGTAGCCGGAGTACGACGGCGTGACCGACGTGCCGCTCAGTCCATGGATTTCGATGTTGTAGGTGCCGACGATGAGCGGGAACGCGACTGTTGTACCGCCCGAGCCGTATCTCATGGAGCCTGTAGTAGACGTTGCGGTGTAGTCATTCGATCCCAACAAGGATCCGTTGCTATCGCGGGCAATGAGACGGTATGAGCTTCCGACCGTCGCTGGCCAAGTGATCGTTACTGCGACCGCAAAATTCACTGCGCAACTGGCTGTGCTTGGAGACGTGGGAAAGGTTGCAGCAGTGCCGAACTGAATGCTTGTTGCCGTGGCTGTGTCGGTGTACCCCGCCTTGGTACCACCGATCTGGGACACACCGACCATCGTGAGACCGACCGTAGCCAAGGCGACGATGGCCTTGAGGGCATGGGAGTCGCCGCGTATGTCCTGACGATCCCGCTGAGGTTCCTCCGCGTCGGAAGCCTCACGTCGACGGAACGCGATGTACAGGAGCCCACCGACGGCAATCGCACCAAGCACAAGCCCACTCGGTCCGGACAGCCAGACTGCCACGTATCCGAGGCGGTTGATGCTGAAGAAGACGCGATCGGCTTCGGTGATGACGTAGGGATCGGGATCGGCGATCGGATTTGCATCACCACGTAGTTGTGCGACGGCAAGGTTGTTGCCCTGCTGATCTATTGATTCCACACGATGGGTGATGCGCGTGCCTTGGCTGTCGGAGACGCTGACGATGTCACCGACCAGCACTTCCGAAGCAGGCACGGTGCGCGCGAATGCGAGAGCACCGGTATCGATCGCGGGTGACATCGATCCACTCCGAAAGATCAGCGGGGTGATACCGAAAGCCAGACCGGCGATGAAAATGATGATGGATACCAAGCCTGCGAGGGCTCCCAGACTGAGCAGGACTTCCCGTACCCGGTTCGGCATCGAGGCCTTTGCATGTTTTTTCGTGTGTCGAGCCATTGCCATCACACCTTTGCCGTGAAGGTCAGGACGATGTTCGACGTGCTGTTCGTCGGCGGTGTCGGTGTTGTCGGAAGCTGCACCGAGACACATAAATTCTCGGTAGCCCCGACCGCCAGTGGGCGGTCGGGGCTACCGATGGCTTGATTCGCGGTGAGTGTCAGCGCGAGCGAGGACACAACGTTGGCGCCGTCAGTGCACTTGTTGGCAACAGTTCCGTTGGAGGAAACCGTCATTCGTAGAGAGGTCGTCAACGCACCACTACTCGTAGACGTGATCGTGTACTTCAGCGGGACAGTTGTCCCTGTGCCCAGGTTGTTGACCTTGATCAGAGCGGTATTCGAATCGCCGGGAATCATTCCGGACTTGCCAAGCTCACTGAAATTCAGAGACCTGGTCAGAATGGGCTGGGCAATGCTGTTCAACTGCAGATTGATGGAACCCGTCGTGATGTTGCCCGAGGTTGCCGTGGCGGAAGACGTCCAGGCCGCGAGTGTGGTCACGCCGCCGACACCCAGTACCATCCCCAAAGCGAGCAGCGCGCGAAAGCGCGTGCTGGTCAACAGGTGACGAATCCGGTGAGCCGGACGGTCAGGGCGCGAGGGCATCGTGCTGGCCTTTCTCGATCTGGGCGTTGTCTGCGGGCTCGAAAGGTGCAGGGTCAGCAGCCAATCGGGCGCGAGCTCGCTCCTTCCGGCCGTCACGGATGCCGCTGATCATCATGTACGACGCGTACAGCAGTAGAGCGGTCACTACGATCACCACGATCACGGTGCGCTGCTCTCCCGTCAGCCAGGTGTTCACGTAACCGAGATAAGGCAGGCTGTACCAGACCTTTCCCCGGATCTGCACCGGCCGCACTTCCTTCTCGTCAGGCTCACCGTTCGCATCGCCCTGGGTGATGAAAGTTCTTTCACCCTTCTGGTTTTCACTTGTGGCGATGATCCGGTGCGTGACGACGGTCGGCTGACCCGATTCCAGCTGGTACGTAATAGGTGTACCGATCCCCAGTTCGGACGGATCGACAGGTTTGACCACTACCAGTGATCCAGGGTTGTACGTCGGGCGCATCGAACCGGTCAGAATCGTGAAGCGCTGTGCTCCGGCAAAGAAGGGAACGACAATCGTTGCGACGATGACTGCCGAAATTGCCAGCAGCAGTGTCCAGCTGACAATCGAGGTGACCCACCACAGAGGGCCGGTACGTTCACCGCGTTTGGTCGAGTGTTTTGTCATACCGGACCTGCCTGGAACGTGAAGGTGGCCTTGTTCGTTTGACCGGAGACCGCACCAGAGTCCACCGCGAGCCGCAGACACAAGACGTAGGTGCCGCCAGGCACGAGCGGATCCGGCATGTACGCCGGTGAAACCGGGTGCTGCAGCGACGCGGTCATCGGTGCTGACATCAGGGATGGAACGGCAGGAGCTGCCGTGTTCACGCCGGTCGGGCAGGCGCCTTCGTTGGCGACTCCGTACGTGGTCAACGTGAATCCCGTAAGTGCGGTCGTCGACTGCATTCGCCATTGCAGAGGATCAGTCCCCGAATTCTTGACGGTGAGCGGTGCTTGCACCGTGTTTCCCGGGACAACGGGCGTCGCGGCCGTCGTCAAGTTCGCCAGGGTGTACGCCGCACTGGTTCCGGCAGTTGTACCAACCGTGAGGTTGACGCTGGCGGCTGTCGCCGTACCGCCATTCGCGCTCGCCGAATCGGACCACAGCGCGAGCGACTGCTGTGACGATGCAAACACCGCTACAGCAGCCACCGCGACTGCGATCGCTCCCCAGACCTTTTTCCTCATGAAATTACGGGGCCGGTGTCAGTGCTGTCTGAGTGACGACCAACTTCATCGCCGACAAGTTCAGCGACTGGTTCTGCGCGACCTGATTGGCCACCTCGTTGAAGTTCAGCCGGACTCCGACGTGGACGATCGTTCCGTTCTGGGCTTTGGTGATCTGCGAAATCGGGTTGCCGCCAGTGTCCTTGATTGTCGTCACGGGCACGACAGCAGCGGCAAGCTCGGCGCTGTTCGCACCCGGAACGATTCCGGCCGTATCAGCGGTCAGAACAGCCGCGAGACGATCGCCCACTGCGGTCACAGTGACGTCGCAGGTGTATTCGATGCTCTCGGTGGTGACTATTCGGTAAGCCGAGATGTTGGTGATCGCGGTCTTCGTCGGGTTGAGGGAGTTCCACCCGCCACCGACCGGTGCGCAAGAGCTCAGGTCGAGGGCGCCGGACGTGACGGGCCCGCCGCCACTGACGTCGGCCGAATCGCTCCAGACTGCGAGCGAGCCGGCACCGCCGAGGAGGAGGGCACCGGCCGCCGCAGCAGCGATCGCACCCTTGGTCTGCTTCTTCATGAAAATCTCATTTCATGTCTGGGACCCGAAATGGGGCCATTCAGACATGAGTATCAGACACGGCAAACGATTCGTTACCACTTTTCGAAAAATCAATTTTACGACTGGAGTCCAACTGTCACTCGGTGTCGAAATGATCTTTGACCTGCGTCTAACTACTCGTTTGTAAGTTTGGTGCGAATAAAACCGTTGGTTTGTTCAGTTGGACAAAGCGGACGAGTCGGAACTTGGCAAATCTGCTGTTTTTTACCAGTTAATTACCGAGTTTCGGTTTTGTCTTGCAATTTGAATCAATTGTTTGTGTTGCTACGGAATGGATCGGTTGTTGTTCCCACAAGATCGGCGACCGACTCGAGGACGATGGTCGGGCGGTAGGGATAGAGCTCTACCGACGCGCGGGTCGAGATCCCGGTCATCACCAGAATCGTCTGCAGTCCGGCTTCGAGGCCACAGACGATGTCGGTGTCCATGCGGTCGCCGATCATCAACGTATTGGCGGAATGAGCGCCGATGGACCGCAGGGCTGAGCGCATCATCAAGGCGTTGGGCTTGCCGACGTAGTAGGGATCGCGTCCGGTTGCCTTGGTGATGAGTGCCGCGACCGAGCCGGTGGCCGGCAGCGAGCCGTCACGCGACGGCCCGGTGGCGTCCGGGTTGGTGGCGATGAACCGCGATCCACGCTCGACCAGGCGAATGGCGGTGGTGATTGCCTCGAAGGAGTACGTTCGCGTCTCGCCGAGGACGACGTAGTCGGGGTCGCTGTCCGTCAGGACGTAACCGATGTCGTGCAGGGCAGTGGTCAGGCCCGATTCGCCGACCACGTAGGCGCTGCCGCCTGGCCGCTGGTTGGCCAGGAACGTCGCGGTTGCGAGCGCTGACGTCCAGATCGACTTCTCCGGGATGTCGAGTCCCGAATTGAGCAGGCGTGCTCGCAGGTCACGCGGGGTGCGGATGGAGTTGTTGGTGAGCACCATGTACGGGATGTCGTTCGACGCCAGCTCTGCCAGGAACGTGTCCGCTCCAGGTATCAAGTGCTCCTCGTGGACGAGAACCCCGTCCATGTCCATGAGGTAGGTCCAACCGGTCTGATCTTCTGTACTGGTCATTACTCCAGTATGTGCGGGTGGCGCCCGATGTGGGCGGTCAAGCGAGAAGGCGCCACAGGCCGATCAGGCCGACGACGACAATCGTGTAGCGCAATGCAGTGGGGGACAGGCGCCGTCCGTAGCGGGCGCCGAGGACGCCACCACCGAGTGAGCCGACGGCGATCAAACCGGCTGCTGCCCAATTGATCTGATCGAATGCCAGAGTGATGTACATCCCTGCTGCAACGATGTTGACGAGCAGCGACAGCAGGTTCTTCGCGCCGTTCATGCGCTGGAGGGTTTCCGGGAGGATGGCACCCATCACACCGATGAGAAGGATGCCCTGCGCGGCAGTGAAGTATCCGCCGTAGATGCCGACTGCAAAAGTGCCGGCGGTCAGGAGCATCAGCCTCTTGGTGGACAGCGTCGTTTCTTCGGTGGAACGCTTCTTGGCCCACGCCTGGATGCGTGGTTGGAGGAGGACGAGCGCGAGAGCGAGGACCAAGAGCACCGGAACGATGGTCTCGAACAGTTTCTCGGGTAGGTGCATGAGCAACCACGAACCGAGTAGTGCTCCGGCGAGGGACGCCGGAATCTGCCACTTCAGTCGGTCCCACTGTCCGGACAGCTCACGTCGGTAGCCCCAGGTACCCGAAACTCCGCCGGCGACGAGCCCGACCGCGTTGGACATGGTTGCGGTCACGGGCGGCATGCCGAAGGCGACCAGGGTGGGAAACGTGATCAGCGTTCCACTGCCGACCACGGCGTTGATCGCGCCCGCGCCGATACCGGCCAACAAGATGAAGAAAGCGTCGAGTCCACTCACTCCGCAGACGGTACGGCAGAGGAAAAGTCAGTCCGGACGGCGGTCCCGGTCTTCATTCGAACGCTCCATTCAACACGCCGAACGCGGCTTCGGACACCGTTGGAATCAATGCGATTTCAACATCGTGGACCCTTCATTTCCCTTGCAGTGCAGGGAAATACAACATTTGACGACTCGACATTTCGCGTCTAGTCTTTGCTCACCATCCAGAGCGACCGAGAGACCTGGCTCGTCGACGTCGCAGCAACCCCCCGAGTGATCGGGAGCGGGTGCTACCGCCAGGACCGATGGAAGGCATCACATGGGTACCACTTCGCACGCTGCGCACAAGCGACGTCACATCGATCTGTGCCGCACCGCTTCGTGTCACTGTCGCTGACCGAACTCTCGTCGTCTTCGCAACTCGAGCGCACCAACTCGAGGACACAGCTGCGTTCCCATTTCCCCGAAAGGTCTATTCGTGATGTCCACTCCGTCAGGTAGCGCGCCGTGAGCGCGCCCACCGATGTCCGCCCCGAAAAGTCGGTGTCCGAGTCGCAACTTCCCGACTCGGAGCTTGTCGTCGCTCGCACCTGGCACCCGCTGCGCTGGGTGATCAGTGCGGTCGTGCTGGTCCTGCTTGCTCAGTTCATCCACGGGCTCGTCGTCAACCCCGGCTGGGACTGGCCGACGTTCGCGCAGTACTTCACCGCGAAATCAGTGCTCGCCGCGCTGTGGATGACGATCAAACTGACCTTGTGGGGGACGATCCTCGGTTTCGGTCTCGGTGTCTTCCTGGCGCTCGGTCGGTTGTCGAAGAATCCGGTCCTGCAGGTGATCGCCTGGACCTACATCTGGGCCTTCCGCTCGATTCCACTCATCGTGCAGCTGCTCTTCTGGTTCAACATCACATACCTGTACCAGACGCTTTCTCTCGGAATACCTTTCGGTCCCGAGTTCTTCACCTTCCAGGTCAGCGGTGTGATCGGCGGATTCACCGCAGCAGTCATCGGTTTGGCGCTGCACCAGGCTGCATACTCGGCCGAGATCATTCGCTCCGGAATCATCTCGGTGGATCACGGTCAGATCGAAGCTGCTCACTCGCTCGGTATTCCGCGCAGTCGCCAGTTCTTCAAGATCGTTCTCCCGCAGGCAATGCGGGCGATCCTCCCCAACGCCGCCAACGAGGTCATCGGACTCTTCAAGGGAACGTCGATCGTCTCCACCATGGCAATCGCCGAACTGTTCTACCAGGTGCAGGTCATCTTCGGCCGCAACGGACGAGTCGTGCCCCTGCTGATGGTCGCCACGATCTGGTACATCATCCTCACGACGTTGCTCTCGATCGGTCAGTACTACGTGGAGCGCCACTATGCACGAGGATCCGCTCGTGCTCTTCCGTTGACTCCGGTACAGAAGGCGCGCAAGAAGTTCGAAGAGATTCGCGATGCGCGTCTCGATATTCCGAGAGGTGCTACCCGATGACCGCAGAACTGGCCGAAGATACGGTGTATGCCGTCGAAGCACGCGGAATTCACAAGTCTTTCGGTGCCTTGGAAGTACTTGCCGGCGTTGATCTCCTGGTTCGCAAGGGCGAAGTGACCGTCATTCTCGGTCCGTCGGGTTCCGGTAAGTCCACCTTGCTGCGCACCCTCAATCACCTCGAGAAGGTCGACCGCGGGACCGTACGGATCGACGGAGAACTGATCGGGTACCGGCGCAAGGGAAATCGGCTCCACGAACTGCGTGACCGCGAGATCCTGAAACAGCGTTCGCACATCGGATTCGTGTTCCAGAACTTCAACCTGTTTCCGCACCTGACCGCGTTGGAAAACGTGGTGGAAGCGCCGCTCTCGGCCCAGAAGCGTGATCGTGACGAGGTGTACCGCGAGGCCCGCGCACTGCTCGAGCGAGTGGGAGTGGGGGACAAGGCGGACGAGTATCCCCGCCAACTCTCCGGTGGCCAGCAACAGCGCGTCGCGATAGCGCGAGCGCTGGCACTGCGGCCGGCGGTCATTCTCTTCGACGAGCCGACGTCGGCGCTCGACCCGGAACTGGTGGGCGAGGTTCTCGAAGTCCTGGCTCAGCTGGCCCGTGACGGCGCCACCTTGGTGATCGTCACACACGAGGTCGGATTTGCTCGGGAAGTGGCGGACACTGCGGTCTTCATGGACGGCGGCGTCATCGTCGAACAGGGCCCGCCTTCGCAGGTGATCGACAATCCGGTCCACGAACGGACCAAAGCCTTTCTCTCCCGCGTCCTCTGACGCGACCCAGACTCATTCCCGGAAGGAAAAATTGATGTTCTCCACATCCCGTCGCGCGACTTTTCTGATCTCGGCGCTTGCCACCGTCGGATTGCTCAGCGCTGCATGCAGCAGCGCGGACGCCGAGTCCGACGGCGCCCAGGTCACCGCTGCTGCGGGTTACAACCTCACGGCCGATCAGAACCGCATCACCACCGACAAGGTGGATTCAATCGCCGCCGAGCTACCTCAGGACATCCGCGATCGTGGCACGCTGCGCGTCACCGGTAGTGCCGGTTCCGCTCCGCCGCTCCGTTTCTACGCCGACGACGACACCACCCTCATCGGTTCCGAGACCGACTTCGCCTATCTGATCGGTGACGTTCTCGGCTTGAAGGTCGACCTGCAGACAGCAGATTGGGCACAGAACTTCGTCCGGATCGACTCCGGTGAGGCCGACGCCTTCCTCTCCAATGTGACTGTCACAGAGGAGCGTAAGGAGAAGTACGACTTCGCGACCTACCGTCTCGACACCCTCGCCTTCGAAGCCAAGAAGGGTGCCGGAATCTCCATCAAGGAACCCAAGGACGTCGCGGGCAAGAAGATCGCCGTCTCCTCGGGCACCAATCAGGAAGCGCTGCTGGTCAAGTGGAGTGAGCAGAACGTCGCGGCCGGCCTGGCGCCTACCGACATCTCCTACTACCAGAACACCACCGACTACTACCTCCCGCTGCAGTCCGGCCGGATCGACGCCTACTTCGGCCCGAACCCGTCGTCGCAGTTCCACGCCAAGCAGTCGGGGGAGACCGAGGTTGTCGGTGAGTTCTCCGGGGCCGGCGACACCCTGCAGGGGCAGATCGCGGTGCTGGTGAAGAAGGACAACGGCCTGATCAAGGCGATCAACGACGCGATCAACCACACGATCGAGAACGGCACGTACCAGCAGATCCTCGAGCGCTGGAACATCACCAGCGAAGCCGTCGACACGTCCCTGATCAACCCGCCCGGCCTTCCGAAGACCAAGTGAGCTCTCGTCCATGAGTGAGATTTTCGATGTGATCGTCATCGGCGGAGGACTCGTCGGGTCCTCCGCCGCCTGGCGGCTCGCGGCACGCGGACGTAGCGTCGTTCAGCTGGAACAGTTCGGGCCGGGGCACAAGCACGGTGCGTCGCACGGTACTTCGCGCATCTATCGGCAGGCGTACGACAATCACCTGTACACAGGTTTGGCGGCCGGCGCGCTGCCGCTGTGGCGGGAGTTGGAGACCACGACGGACATCGGGTTCCTGGAACTCACCGGTGCCGTCGATCACGGCCTGCCGCAGGCAGTGCAGTCCAAGGCGAAGATACTTCGCGAGGCGGGCATCAAGGGTGAGATCCTCACTCCTGCCGAGGCGTCCGCCCGTTGGCCGGGGCTGCGATTCGACACCACGGTGCTCCATCATCCCGACGCAGGCCGGTTGCACGCGGACCGCGCAGTGACCGCTCTGAAGGCAGGAGCGGTGTTTGCGGGCGCCGAGGTCCGTCACGATGTTCGGGTGTTGGCACTCGCGCGGGCGTCCTACGGCGTGGACGTGGTGACGGACAGTGGAACGCTCGCAGCTCGTCAGGTCGTGATCGCGGCCGGTGCGTGGACTGCAGATCTGATCGCAGACAGCGGTCTCGGCTCCGAGATCGTACTGCCGACATTGCGCACGACACAGGAACAACCGGCACACTTCGCACCGCTCGATCCCGGAGTCGAGTGGCCGAGTTTCGTTCACCACACCGGCGCAGAATTGGAGACCGCGGGGATCTACGGGCTCGGTTCCGAGGACGGGATCAAGATCGGCGAACACGCGACCGGGCCGGTGGTGACTCCGCAGACCCGTGACTACACCCCTGGTGTCGACGGAGAGCAGCGATTGGTGGAGTACGCCGAGTCGTGGTTACCCGGTGTCGACACCACCCGTGTCGAGTCGCTCACCTGCCTGTACACGAGCACGCCGGACAGTAACTTCGTCATCGACCGAGTCGGCGCCGTCACGGTGGCAGCGGGATTCTCGGGGCATGGGTTCAAGTTCGGTCCGGCCCTGGGTGAACTTGTGGCGGACCTCGTCGACGGAACCACCCTCGCTCCGGAAGTTTTCAGGCTGGGGGAGCGTTGACCAGATTCATGGAGGAAAGTGTTGTGGCACTGGAGCTCGGAACTCGACAGCTCGAGGGTGTCGGAGCGGTAGAGGTCTATTCGGTATCGCAGGACGATCCCTTGGCAGCTCCACTGATCGCGGAGTTGGCACTCGAATACAGTTCGCGTTACGGCGGGACTCACGAAGCGATGCTCGAGGATCTCACGACGTATCCGGCAGAAGAATTTGCCTACCCGCAGGGTGCGCTTCTGGTGCTCACCCACGACGGTCTGCCGATCGCCGGTGGTGCGTTTCGTCAATTCGATTCCACCACTGCCGAACTGAAGAGAATCTGGACATCGGTCGACCATCGGAAGCGCGGCCTCGGCAAGGCCGTCGTTCGCGAGTTGGAACGAGAGATCGAACTTCGTGGATACAACCGGGTGTTTCTCACGACGGGTCCTCGGCAACCCGAGGCCGTCGCGCTGTATCTGTCCAGTGGATACACACCGCTTTACGACGCGTCACTCTCGCCCGAAGAGGTGGGCATCCACCCGTTCGAGAAACAACTTCGGGTCCTCGAAAATGTGACTCGAGCAGCAATTCCTACCGACCGGGTTGACAACACCCGGGTTTAACCTCGTAGACTTGCGAACGACCATCCAGAGCGACCGAGAGACCTGGCTCATTGAAGTCGCAGCAACCCCCCGAGTGATCGGGTGCGGGTGCTACCGCCAGGACCGATGGAGGAACACGAAATGAAGGCAGTCGAAGGCGGTTTCGATACCGCCTGGTCGCGTCGTCACGTAGACCTGTGCCGCACCGCGGGATCTTTCTGTACCAACTGACCTCGGTCAGTCATTCACACTCAGACGAGTCGTCGACAAGTCTGTTTTCTCTTCTCTCACAAGTGATTCGTGCTCGATCGCCTTTCTCGTCTCAGGCGACGGGTGCGCTCTTCGGCATGCCTCTTTAGGAGTTCTTGGTGTCTTCGCCCTCATTCGGTGCCCGCAAACGCGCGACCGTAATCGCCGGTATCGGTGCTGTCTCGGTTCTCGGCACCGTCCTCGCCGGCTGCAGCAGCGGGAGTGACAGTGCTGCCGACGCAGGCCCCGCCCAGTCCGGCGGAACCCTTCGCTACGGTCTGTCGCAGGCGCCGACGTGCGCCGATCCGGCCCAGGCCGGCAGTAACCAGACCGTGTATGTCACTCGGACAGTGGTGGATTCGCTTACCGATCAAAATCCCGACACCGGAGAGATCACCCCGTGGCTCGCCAAGAGCTGGGAGATCAGCCCCGACGCCGCGAGCTTCACGTTCGTCCTTCGCGACGACGCCACCTTCAGTGACGGCACACCGGTGACGGCGGATTCGGTGAAGAAGACCTTCGACTCGGTCAAGAACCTGGGACCGAACGCGTCGTTGGCGAAGAGTTACCTGTCCTCGTACACCGGTACCGACGTCGTAGATGCTCACACGGCGAAGATCAATTTCTCCGGACCCAATGTTCAGTTCCTGCAAGCAACTTCGACGCCACAGCTCGGAATCCTCGCCGATTCCACCACCGCGCTGGCATCCGAGCAGCGCTGCCCCGGTGCAGCGGTGATCGCCTCCGGACCGTTCGTGTACACCGACTGGCAGCAGGACAAGAGCGTCAAGATCGCCAAGCGTGCGGGATACAACTGGGCCTCGGATGCGGTCGCGCATCAGGGCGAGGCGTACCTCGATGGCGTCGACTTCACGGTGGTTCCCGAATCCGGTGTGCGGGCGGGCAGCGTGGCCTCCGGCCAGCTCGATGCGGTCAGCGATGCGCTTCCGCAGGATGCGCCGCAGATCGAGGGCGCGGGTGGACGAATCCTCACAAGGCCGAACCCGGGTGTGAGCTTCTTCTTCCAGCCCAACGTCAGTCGCGGCGTTCTCGCTGATCAGGCTGTTCGTCAGGCCATCATTCCCGCGATCAACCGCCAAGAACTCGTCGACACCGTTCTGGATCCGTCGTTCTTCCCGGCCACGAGCCCGCTGGCTCACACCACTCCGCTCTACAGCGACGAATCCAGTGTCGTGACGTACGACGCCGACAAGTCGGCGAAACTCCTCGACGCGGCTGGTTGGAAGACCGGCAGCGACGGTATCCGCGAGAAGGACGGGCAGAAGCTCACTTTCAGCGTCACCTTCAGTCCGGTGTTCTCGGGTAACCAGGCCATCCTCGAGCTCGTGCAGCAGCAGCTCAAGAAGGTCGGCGTCGATCTGCAGCTCAACCTGGTCTCGAACGGTGAATGGACCGAGAAGGGAGTATCGGGTGATTACGATTCGCTGTATTACAACAGCACTCGCGCGGACGCCGACATCTTGCGGGCATCGTTCAGCACCGAAGGCCGCAACCTGAACCGTCGCGGCGCAGATCCGGAGCTCGACAAGGTACTCACAGACCAGCTTGCAGCCACGGACAACGGCCAACGCGGCGAACTGGTATCCACCGCACAGGAATTGATCCTCGACCGTGGACTCTCCATCCCCACCATCGAGCTCTCGCAGGCCATCGGCGCCGGATCGAGTGTGCAGGACCTGAACTTCGAAGCCTCCTCGCGCCTGCAGTTCTACGACGCATGGTTGTCGGGTAAGTAATCATGACTCGATACGTACTCACCCGACTGGGCCAGGCCGCAGTGGTTCTGTGGGCCGCCTTCACCATCTCGTTCGTGATTCTGTTCCTCCTGCCCAGTGATCCCGTCAGCATGGCTGCCGACTCGTCCGGTCAGGGTGTTGCAGTGGATCAGGCTGCGCTCGATCAGCTTCGGGCACGGTACGGCTTGGACCAGTCGGTGTGGGTGCAGTACTGGACATCGCTGACGAATGCTCTTCGCGGCGATTTCGGAACGTCCATCTCCACCGGTCAGTCGGTGACGGATGCCATCTTCTCGGCGCTGCCGAGCACTCTGGTCTTGGCAACCACCGCTTTGGTTCTGGCCGTGTTGTTCGGAGTGGCGATCGCGTTCTTCGCTACCTACACCCGCAGGCGGTGGCTCGCGAACCTGTTGTTCTCGCTGCCGCCGCTGGGTGTGGCAGTGCCCACTTTCTGGGTGGGCCTGATTCTTCTGCAACTCTTCTCGTTCCGTCTGCACATCTTCCCGGCATTCGGAGACAAGGGATTCGCAACGGTGATTCTTCCGGCGATCACCTTGGCGATCCCGACCGGCGCGGTGATCGCGCAGGTGCTCACGACCAGCCTGCAGTCGACGCTACGTTCGCCGCACGTGGAGACTGCGTACGCCAAGGGCGCAAGCCGTTGGCGCGTGCAGACCCGTCACGCGTTGCGACTGGCGAGCATTCCGGCATGCACCATTGCCGGTGTGCTGGTCGGCACGCTGCTGGCGGGCTCGGTGGTTGTGGAAACGGTGTTCTCCCGCGCGGGCGTCGGCCGTCTGACACAGACGTCGGTGATGGCGCAGGACATCCCGGTGGTGCAGGGAGTCGTTGTGTTCGCCTCTCTCGTGTTCGTGCTCGTCAACCTCGCGGTCGACCTCTTCTACCCCTTGATAGATCCACGGATCATCCAGACGAAGAAGAGTCACACCGAAAAGTCGAATACCGAAAGCTCGACCGATCTGGAGCCGGCTCATGTCTGACACATTGATCGAACCCCTACTCCTCGATCCGAGCGTCGAGGCGAAGGCACCTGTTGTTTCGCGCCGAAAGTCCACGGCCATCGGCTGGATCCGAAAGCCCGGCTTGGTGATTCCGGTGTTGATCGTGTTGCTTGCCATCGGCTTTGCCGTCGCACCCGGATTCTTTGCCAGCGGCGATCCGTTGTCCGGTGTCCCGGCGGACAAACTGCAGGGCCCGAGCCTGGCTCACTGGTTCGGAACCGACAATCTCGGACGTGACCTGTACACACGGTTCGTGCACGGCGCCGCGCTGTCCCTGACCGCAACCTTGGTGGCGGTCGGAATCGCATTGGTGGCGGGATCGATAATCGGTTTGCTCGCGGGCTTTGTCGGTGGCGTCGTCGACGCCGTGCTGATGCGTATCGTCGACGTGCTGCTGTCCATTCCGGCGCTGCTGCTCTCGTTGGCACTGGTGACCGCACTCGGCTTCGGCACCATCAACGTCGCCATCGCGGTCGGCGTCAGCATGGTCGCGAACTTTGCGCGAGTGATGCGTGCCGAAGTGATGCGGGTGCGCGGCGCTCAGTACGTCGAGGCCGCGTTCGGTTCGGGTGTGCGGTGGCTCGGTGTCCTGCGTCGGCACGTGCTTCCCAACTCCTACGCGCCGGTGGTCGCGCTGTCCGCTGTCGAGTTCGGGCAGGCAGTACTGGCGGTGTCGGCTCTGAGCTTCTTGGGATTCGGCGCCGTTCCGCCTACCCCGGAATGGGGATCGCTGGTATCCGAGGGACGTAATTTCCTCGCCAATGCCTGGTGGATGACCACACTTCCCGGTCTCGCGATTGTCGCCGTGGTCATCTCGGCACACCGTATCGGCCACGAGATCGAAAGGAACAACCGGCGATGAGCACGACCGAGGAACAGTTGCTTTCCGTCACCGACTTACAGATCGCCTACGGCGCCGAGCCCGCGGTATCCGGCGTGAGCTTCACCGTCGGTCGGGGCGAAGTAGTTGCGGTGGTCGGGGAATCGGGTTCCGGTAAGTCGACCACGGCCCACGCGATATTGGGTCTGCTCGCCGGCAGTGGCCACGTCACCGGCGGGACCGTCGAGTTCGAGGGTGAACAGATCGACTCGTATTCCGACCGTGCGTGGCAGCGAATCCGCGGCGCGCGTATCGGTTTGGTGCCGCAGGATCCGACGACCTCGCTCAACCCGGTGACCCGGATCGGCGACCAGGTTGCAGAAGTCCTGCGGATCCACGGCCTCGCAGACCGCCGCAAAGCCCGGTTGGACGCCGTCGAGGTGCTCGAGCGTGCGGGTATCGACCGGCCGGAAATCCGAGCACGCCAGTACCCACACGAGCTCTCCGGCGGTATGCGGCAACGAGTTCTGATCGGTATCGCGCTTGTCGCGAACCCGGCCCTCGTCATCGCCGACGAGCCGACCAGTGCTCTGGACGTCACGGTTCAACGACGCATCCTCGACCACTTGGACGAGCGAATCGCCGAATCCGGTGCCGCCGTGCTCCTGATCACGCACGACCTGGGTGTGGCCGCAGACCGCGCGGACCGGATCCTGGTGATGCAGGGCGGCAGGATCGTCGAATCCGGCCGCACCGCGGATATTCTGGACAACCCGCGAGACGAGTACACGAAGAAACTTCTGAGCTCTGCGCCGAGCCTGTCCTCGGGACCGGTCGATCGGCCGGTCCGTCAGGATACGAGCCCGCTGCTGACGTTGACCGGAATCACCAAGCGTTTCAACGTCGGACACGGGAGTTCGATCACCGCGGTGAACGAGGTATCGCTGACCGTTCCGAGGGGTCAGACGGTGTCGCTGGTGGGGGAGTCGGGCTCCGGCAAGTCGACCACCGCACGCATTGTCGTGCGATTGGAGCAGGCGGACGCAGGCACCATCACCTTCGACGGCCAGGACATCACGAAGGTCAAGGGCAGCGACCTGCGTGAGCTGCGCCGAAGGATCCAGCTCGTGTATCAGAACCCCTATGCATCCCTCGACCCGAAATTGTCGGTCCAGGACATCGTTGCGGAGCCGCTGCGGGCCTTCAAGGTTGGTGGACGCAGCCAGCAGCAGACTCGTGCGGCAGAGTTGCTCGATCAGGTTGCACTTCCCGAGCAGTTCCTGAGCCGCAAACCGGCCGAACTCTCGGGCGGCCAGCGTCAACGGGTGGCGATCGCTCGTGCGCTCGCGTTGAAGCCGGATCTGCTCGTTCTCGACGAACCCGTCTCCGCTCTCGATGTCTCGGTGCAAGCGCAGATTCTGGCGCTACTCGACGAGTTGCAGCGAGAACTGGGCTTGACCTATCTCTTCATTTCCCACGATCTGGCGGTTGTTCGCCAGATCAGCGACGTCGTCGGCGTCATGCAGGCCGGGCGATTGCTCGAAATCGGCACTACCACCGAGATTTTCGACAATCCCCGAAACGAGTACACACGCACACTTCTCGAGGCGATCCCCGGGCGGGATCATTCGACACGAAAGGCCGAACATGTCCGAGCGTAGTTCCGGAGCATTCCTGGTCGGTCTCGAATTCGAGGGCACCGGAGCTCATCCGTACTCCTGGCGACGCGAGGACTCACGCGCCGAAGATCTGTTCACACCGTCGTACTGGGTGGACCTGGTGACCACCGCGGATCGGGGTGGGGTGGATCTGGCGTTCCTCCCTGACTCGTTCGGACTGCAATCCGAAGGCCGGCACGCAGTGCGCGGGAGATTGGAGGCGGTGGCAACTGCGGCGCGGCTGAGTGCCGTGACCTCGCGCATCGGTCTGATCCCCACTGCGACAGTCACGCACACCGAGCCGTTCCACATTTCCAAGGCCGTCGCGAGTATCGACTACTCGTCTGCTGGGCGGGCCGGTTGGCAGGTCGCGGTGTCCGACACCGCCGAGCAGGCGGCGTTGTTCGGCCGAAAGACAGTGCAGGGTCCTGAGTCTGCGTGGGAGGAAGCGTCCGAGGCTGTCGAGGTGGTCAGTCGGCTGTGGGACAGCTGGGAGGACGACGCCGAGATACGTGACGCTGCGAGCGGACGATTCATCGATCGGGACAAGCTGCACTACATCGACTTCGAGGGAAAGAACTTTTCCGTCAAGGGCCCGTCCATCACGCCGCGCTCCCCGCAGGGGCAGCCGCTGATCGCCGTCGACGCGAGCAGGCCGGAGGCTCGCGAACTCGCGGTTGCGCGCGGAGATCTGATTCGGATCTCGGCAACCGATCTCGCCGAGGCCAAAACTACGGCCAAGCTGGTCCACGCGAGTGCCGCCGCCCTCGGGCGCAGCGTGCGGGTTCTCCTCGACGTCGACGTGCTCCTCGGCGCCGATCGCGGTGCCGCCGACGACGCTTTGGCGGAACTCGAGGAATGGGCGGGAGCGCCGTATGCCCCGCACTCGCTGTTCTATCGCGGTGACAGCGCGGGTTTGACTGCGCTGCTGCGTGAGATCGGTGGGCTCGCCGGGATCGACGGTGTGGTTCTGCGTCCACTGGCGCTGGCCGCCGCCGTGGAGAAGATCGCGACGGACGTAGTGCCAACTCTCAATCCGCGACCGAGTACCGCCCCGACGCTGCGCGAGCGGTTGGGCTTCCAGTTGCCCGTCAATCAGTTCGCGTAGCGCGAGTAGAGAACAGGAACACCGATGACACAGAACAGGATTCGCAAGCAAGTCCATCTGGGCGCTCACTTTCCCGGCGTGAACAACACCACGGTGTGGACCGATCCGGCGTCCAAGAGTCAGATCGAGTTCAGCTCGTTCGAGCATCTCGCCCGCAGTGCCGAACGCGGATTGTTCGACTTCTTCTTCCTCGCAGAGGGTTTGCGCCTACGCGAGCATCAGGGCAAAATTCACGACCTCGACGTAGTCGGTCGCCCGGACACCTTCAGCATTCTCAATGCGGTTGCCGGTGTGACAACGCATCTCGGCCTGGCCGGGACGATCAACACCACATTCAACGAACCGTACGAGTTGGCCAAGCAGTTCTCGACGCTCGATCATCTCTCCGACGGCCGCGCCGCCTGGAACCTGGTCACCTCCTCGGACGCCTTCACCGGCGAGAACTTCCGCCGCGGTGGCTATCTGGAGCATTCCGAGCGGTATGCACGCGCCAACGAGTTGGTCGACGCAGTACGGACGCTGTGGGACAGCTGGAGCGTCGACCGTCCGATCGTCGACCGTGAGCGCGGTGTTTTCGCCACCGACCAGCAGGTCGGCCAGTTCCAGCACTCCGGTAAGCAGTTCGACATCGCCGGACGCTTCGAAGTTCCACGGAGTCCGCAGGGGCACCCAGTTCTGTTGCAGGCCGGTGACTCCGACGAAGGACGCGAGTTCGGCGCGGCCAAGGCCGATGCCATCTTCACCGGGCACGGAACGCTCGAAGCAGGCAAGGCGTTCTACGCCGACGTGAAGGGACGCTTGGCCAAGTACGGACGCACGCACGCAGACCTCAAGATTCTCCCCGCCGCCACCTTCGTCCTCGGTGACAACGCCGCGGACGCACAGGAGAAGGCACATCACATCCGGCGGCAGCAGGTCGGACCCCAGACTGCCATCGCTTTTCTCGAACAGGTTTGGGGCAGAGACCTTTCCCAGTACGACGCCGACGGCCCGTTGCCGAAGGAAGATCCGTCGGACGACGTCAACATCACCCGTGGACGCGTCCGCCACGTCAAGGATCCACGAGCGGTCGCAGATCAGTGGCGTGCCAAGGCCGAGGCCGAAAACCTCAGCATCCGTGAACTCATCATCGAAGTGACTGCCCGCCAACAGTTCGTGGGTAGCGCCGCCGAGGTCGCTGCCGAGATCGACAGCTACGTCCAGGGCGACGCAAGCGACGGATTCATCCTCGTTCCCCACATCACCCCCGCGGGCCTCGACGAGTTCATCGACACCGTCGTACCGGAACTACAGGACCGCGGCAGTTTCCGGACCGAGTACTCAGGAACCACCCTGCGCAGCCATCTCGGGCTGCGTCACCCGCACGAGCAGGCTGAAGGAGTCCGCGCATCATGACCGTTACCGACACTTCCACCAGCACCTTCACCGGCGATTGGAATGCCTGGCACGCCTCGCGCGACGCCACCTTCGGCGAACCCCTCGGCTGGCTGAGCCTGACTGCGTTGCATTGGCTGGTGGACACCGATTCCACCTTCGCGGACCTGCCCGGTGCATGGCGCGCCGACGCGAATGCCGTTGTCGTCACCGCGACGCCCGCAGACGACCTCTCGATCGACGGCGTCGCAGTGGACGGTTCGGCCACTCTGAATCCGATCGAGGGGGCGCCGGGACTGATCGTCAAGCAGGGCGCGCGGTTGGTCGAGGTCATCCGCCGCACCGGCGAGGTCGCTCTGCGGATCCACGATTCGTCGGCCCCGGCATTGGCGCAATTCAGTGGTATCCCGACCTTCGAGCCGAACCCGCAGTGGCGCATCGAGGGTGTCTTCACAGCCTTCGAGGAGGCTCGCACGGTGACGACAGGTGCGGTCGTCGAGCGCCTCGAGCATCATCACGACGCCCGCGGAACCATCAGCTTCGAACACGACGGTGCAACGCATACGCTGATTGCGTTCGCGGGCAGGGACAACGGCTTTCACATCCTGTTCACCGACGCGACCAGTGGTGTGTCCACCTACCCGGCCGCCCGCTCGCTGCACGTGAGCGCACCTGAACCCGGTGGCGCGGTAGTCCTCGATTTCAATCGGGCGTCGAACCTGCCCTGCGCGTTCACCGATTACGCGACGTGCCCGGTGGCCCCCGCCGAGAACCGCCTGGCGTTCGCGGTGGAAGCCGGCGAGAAGACACCGGACACCCGCTCCGAAAGCGGACCGAGGTGAGCGCGCCGCTGTCCGTACTCGACCTCTCGCCGATCAGTGAGGGCGGAACGGCCCGCCAGGCTTTGCGGAACTCGCTGGACCTCGCTCGTTCTGCCGAAGCGTGGGGATACAAGCGTTACTGGGTCGCCGAACACCACTTCGTCGGTGTTGCCTCTTCGTCGCCAGCAGTGCTTGTCGGGCTGATCGCGGCCGCAACCAACACCATTCGCGTCGGCTCGGCCGCCGTGCTGCTGGGCAACAACACGGCGGCTCAGGTGGTCGAGGCCTTCGGTACCGTCGAAGCGTTGTATCCGGGTCGTATCGATCTCGGCATCGGGCGCAGCGGACAGCGTCGGGTGGAGGCACTTCGCGCGGTCGCTGCCGGAACGCCTGCGCCGACAGAATCGAAGCGAGAGAACGTCGTACGCGACGGCGTCGTGATCCCGGCGCCCTTCGATCCAACCGGTCTTCTCACGTCACCGCGATTGCAGGCGTCGTTCGAGGCATTGGCGTTTCCGGGCGCGCAGGCGCCCGATTTCGAGCAGCAGGTCGACGACATACGCTCGCTCCTGAACGGTACCTACAGAACCCGCGACGGCATCGAATTGCACGCCAGTCCCGGCGAGAATGCCGACGTCGAACTGTGGGTGTTCGGAAGCAGTGCGGGCCCGAGTGCCGAGCTCGCCGGACGACTCGGATTGCCGTTCGGTGCGAATTACCATGTGGCGCCGTCGAGTACGCTCGATGCCGTCGAGGCATACCGCACAGCATTCCGTCCGTCGGACGTCCTGTCGGAGCCGTATGTCGTCGTCTCCGCGGATGTTGTTGCTGCGGAAGACGATGCGACGGCGAGAGAGTTGGCGTCTACGTTCGGGCACTGGACGCACAGCATTCGCAGCGGGCACGGCGCCATCCCGTACCCCGATCCCGCGACAGCGCTCCCACTTTCCGACGCCGACGAAGCAGTGGTGGAGGATCGGCTGATCACGCAGTTCGTCGGTTCACCGTCTACCGTCGCCGACAGGCTCGACAGTTTGCAGAAGCTCACCGGAGCGGACGAATTGGTAATCACCGGGGTGACCCATCGGCACGAGGATCGTCTGCGCTCGTACGAGCTGCTTGCCAAGGAATGGGGACTACCCGCACTACTGGCAGCGTGAGTTTGCCTTGGTCCATTAGTGTCGAGTGATGTTTTCACCTCGAGATGCCCTTGCGGTTGCTCTTGACGTAGCGCGTGAGGGCATGGAGCTCGGGGAAATGCCGATCGGCGCAGTCGTGTTCGACGACGACCGTGTGCTCGGGCGGGCGTATACGCAAGAACGGGCACTCGGCCGACGGGTAGTCCATGCGGACCTTCAAGCGCTCTTGCAGGCCGACGAGGCTCTCGGATTCACTCGAGCGTCCGGTGAATTGACATTGGCGGTCAATCTCGAACCATGTCTCATGTGTATGGGTGCCGCGATCACGCTCGGTGTGACCCGGGTGTGGTTCGCTCTCGAATCCCCGAACGACGGTGCGGCGGAACTCGTGCAGCTGTGGGCGCCGCCTGTGGAACTTCCGTTTTTCCGTAAGCCGCGTGAAGTCCTCGGCGGCATCCGCCGTGACGAAGCGCGAAATCTGTTCGCTGAATACGCCACCGGCACTGGCCCCGCCGGGATGCGGGACTGGGCGCGCAGTCTCACCTGACGCCATGGCTTGTAAGGAGGGCCGTGAGGCTCACGCCCCGATAGCGCCCGCGATCATCGGCCACGACGCGCGCATGTCGGCTTCGAAGAGCCCCCAGGTGTGGGTGCCTTCGGGTCGGAAGCTGAACGTCGCGGGAATGCCGAGCTGACCGAATCGCCCCTGCAGGGCAGCGGTGCACATGTTGGTGATGCCTTCGAGGACCGCGCCGGGAACGACGCCGGCGGCCATAGCCAGCGAGTTGATTCCGTCCACCGGGCCGGGGAGGCCGTTGCCGGTCGAGATGAACAGCGCTGTGCCACGCAGTTTCTCGGCGTTGATCAACGGGTCGTGCGCCGCCCACTGCGGGCTACCCCACGGCCCCCACATGTTGGCCGCGTTGCCGCCGCCGAGTATCTCGACCATCGAGCGCACCGCTGCCTGGCCGAGCGGGTCGCCGGCGCGCGGACAGCCGCTGTACGAGCCGACTGCGCGGTAGGTGCCCGGCGACTGGATCGCGAGGTCCAGAACCGGTCCGCCGGCCATCGACACACCGCCGAGTGCGTTGACACCGGTCGTGTTGTACCGAGCGTTGACCGCCGCCGGTAGTTCCTTGGTGAGGTACGTCTGCCACTTGTTACGGCCCAGCACCGGATCGTCGGCGTTCCAGTCGGTGTACATGCTGAACTTGCCGCCGACCGGCATGACCACGTTGACGTGTTTGTCGTCGAAGAAGTCACGAACTCCGGTGTTGTTGAACCACGAGATCCCGTCCTCGCCGCCGCCGACACCGGTCAACAGATAGAAGGTCGGGGCCGGGCCTCCTCCGGCCGGCGAAATCACGTCGTTGGCGATCCAGCGGTCCATCGAGGGGGAGTAGACGTCGATGCGACTGACCACGGAATCCGCGCTCGCGGTCGGCGCGCTGAGGCCGAGAAAGCCGGCGGCCATGGCCACCGCCATCGTCAGCCGAACCGTGAAACGACGTGTCTTCATATTTCCCCCCCAGGCGCAAGCCGGACAGCGTATTTGTGCCTTCCAACAGTGGCACAATGCGAAGAGGAGTGACGAATGTCCGGGTAACAGTCGTATAAGAAGATGGAGACAATTGCGTGGGATCGCAGTCGCACCACCCCGAATCCGACGTGATTCGGCTGGCCTTCGGGCTGGCCGCGATCACGGCTGGTGCGGCGCGCAGAACCGCTGGTCTCGCACTTGATTCCGTGCAGCGGATCCCTGTCGTCGGTGACGCACTCGACGGCGCGATCACCCAGGTCACCACTCGCGGCACGGAAGCGATGCACTCGACCGTGGAGTTCGCCGACTCGACCTTGCGGACGGTGATCAAAGCTGTCGTCGACGCTGCTCTGTCCGAAGTCGACATCACCAAGATCGTCGTCGACCACGTGGACATCGACAAGATCGCCGAGAACATCGACGTGGACAAGATTGCCGAACGGGTCTCGCTCGAACCGATCATCGACCGGGTCGACGTGGACGAGATCGCAAGCCGCCTCGACGTCAAAGCGGTGATCGATCGCCTCGATCTCGACGGGATAGTCGACACGGTCGACCTCGAACGCCAGGTCAACCGCATCGACCTCGTCAAGATCGCCGACCAGGTCATCGAGGGCGTCGACCTGCCCCAGATGATTCGTGAATCGACCGGTTCACTCTCCACGGAAGCCGTGCACGGAGCTCGAGTGCAGGGCATGCAGGCGGACGACGCTGTCGCCGGCTTCGTCGGGCGACTCTTCGGCCGCGACAACGCACCGTCATCAGATAAACCGTCACAAGAAAAACCGTCGATAGAGACCGATCCGAAGACGAACGCAGGCGAACGCTAGTGGCCCAGGAGAGTTCCGGCCCAGCCGGCATCGTCACCCGTGGACTCGCCGGACTGATCGACCTGGGCGTCGTCCTGCTCCTGATGGGTTCCGTGTACGTGGGCTTCGCCTTCGTCCGACTGCTCTTCTCGCCACAGAGTTTCACTTTCTCGGAACCGGGAATCTTCCTGTCCACGACGGCATTTCTCGGTGTCTCGGTGGCGTATCTGACCGCCTGCTGGGCGACCACCGGTCGGACCGTCGGGTCCCTCGTGATGGGGCTGCGGGTGATCACGTCCGGGCATCGCCTCGTGCGCTGGCCGTTGGCCTTCATCCGTGCGGTGCTCTGCGTGCTCTTCGCCTTCGGATTGCTGTGGTCGGCGGTCGATCGACGACGACGTTCGTTGCAGGACATCGTTCTGCGCACCGAGGTCGTCTACGACTGGCGTCAGGACCCGGATCTGGTGGCACCGCACGGAGGTGAGCACGCATGAGTGAACCGAACCGCCCGGACGAGCGCTTCACCCTTGCCAGCGAGCGCACCTTCCTCGCCTGGATGCGTAGCTCACTCGCCCTGCTGGCCGGAGGCATCGCCGTCGTCCAATTGGTACCGGAATGGAGTACAGGGTGGGTTCGCACGACTCTCGGTCTGACCCTGATCGCACTCGCGGCGGCGGCCGCACTGGTAGGTATGCGACGCTGGCTACAGGTGAAGAAGGCGCTCGAGGACGGAGCGGCGATGCCGGAACCGCACGCTTTGTGGCTGTTTGCACTGGCACTGGCCGGGGTTGCCGTCGCAGCCGGCGTGGCAACGGTGGTCACCAGCCTCGCTCGCTGAGATACGCAGAGAAGTCCGAGCGGTGTCTGGATAGTCTGCAAAGAACGTGAAGCATGTCAGAGAAGTAAACGAAACAGACGACAAGGGAGTGCACGGTGGCGCAGGAACTCAAGCTCGGATACAAGGCATCGGCTGAGCAATTCGGCCCTCGCGAACTGGTAGAGCTGGCAGTTCTGGCAGAGCAGCACGGCATGGATTCCGTTGCGGTGAGCGATCATTTCCAGCCGTGGCGTCACAACGGTGGCCACGCACCGTTCTCGCTCGCCTGGATGACCGCCGTCGGTGAGCGCACCGAGCGCGTGCAGATCGGCACGTCCGTGATGACGCCGACGTTCCGCTACAACCCGGCAGTCATCGCTCAGGCGTTCGCGACGATGGGATGTCTCTACCCGGGACGCATCATGCTCGGCGTCGGCAGCGGTGAGGCTCTCAACGAGATCGCCACCGGCTTCCAGGGCGAGTGGCCCGAGTTCAAGGAACGCTTCGCGCGGCTGCGTGAGTCCGTGCGGTTGATGCGTGAGCTGTGGCTGGGCGATCGTGTCGACTTCGAAGGCGAGTACTTCACCACTCGTGGCGCGTCGATCTACGACGTTCCCGAGGGTGGGATTCCCGTGTACATCGCGGCCGGCGGACCCGTTGTCGCCCGGTACGCGGGACGCGCCGGTGACGGCTTCATCTGCACCTCCGGAAAGGGCATGGAGCTCTACACCGAGAAGCTGCTTCCAGCCGTTGCCGAGGGCGCAGCCAAAGCCGAGCGCGACGTCGCCGACATCGACAAGATGATCGAGATCAAGATCAGCTACGACACCGATCCGGAGGCTGCACTCGAGAACACCCGCTTCTGGGCTCCGCTGTCCCTGACGCCGGAGCAGAAGCACAGCATCGAGGATCCGATCGAAATGGAAGCCGCTGCCGACGCTCTGCCCATCGAGCAGGTGGCCAAGCGCTGGATCGTCGCTTCCGATCCGGACGACGCCGTCGAGCAGGTCAAGGCCTACGTCGATGCCGGTCTCAATCACCTGGTGTTCCACGCACCGGGCCATGATCAGCGCCGGTTCCTCGAACTGTTCGAGCGTGACCTCGCGCCTCGCTTGCGTGCTCTGGGCTGATCCTCGAGATCAACTGAACGGTGTCTGCCACTCGACGTGTGGCAGGCACCGTTCGTCTTTCTCGTAGCCGCCGGTTGTCGGCACGAGCGTGAGCGTGACCACGATCAGTGGCAAGGTGGGCGGCGGCCCACACTAGGCTGTTGGGCATGCCAGAAGCGCCCGCTGCCGTGTCGAGTGTCTACGTTGCCTCTCCTGAAGGTGACACCGGAAAATCCACCATCGCGCTTGGCGTGCTGCAGATGCTGTGCGCGACCGTCGCCCGGGTCGGTGTCTTCCGCCCGATCGCCCGCTCTACCGAGGAAACCGACTACATCCTCGAACTGCTGCTCGAGCACACCACCGCCGATCTCTCCTACGCCGACGCACTCGGCGTCACCTACGAGCAGGTTCACGCCGATCCTGAAGCCGCGCTGGCCGACATCGTCGCGAAGTACCACACCGTGGCCGAGCAGTGCGACGCCGTCGTCATCATCGGAAGTGACTACACCGACGTAGCAAGCCCGAGCGAGCTGAGCTTCAACGCCCGCATCGCCGTGAACCTCGGCGCGCCGGTTCTGCTGGCGGTTCGAGGCGCTCGGCGCAGTGTCGAGGAGGTCGCCCAGCTCGCGCATCTATGCGCCGCCGAGTTGGCCGCCAACCACGCTCATCTGCTCGCGGTCGTCGCCAATCGTTGCGATCCCGACAAGCTCGACGAGGTCACCGCAGCGCTGTCCGACATCGGTGTTCCGACGTGGAGCCTGCCGGAGATTCCGTTGCTCGTCTCGCCCACGATGGCCGAGTTGATGGAGGCCACCGGCGGCGAGTTGTATTCGGGTGACCCGGAACTGCTGCACCGCGAAGCGCTCAAGGTGATGGTGGGCGGCATGACCGCGGAGCACATCCTCGAGCGTCTGGTCGAGGGCATGGTCGTCATCGCACCGGGCGATCGCTCGGACGTACTGCTCGCATTGCTCAATGCACATGAGGCGGAAGGATTTCCGTCGCTCGCGGGCATCATCATGAACGGCGGAATCACACCGCACCCAGCCATCGCAGCGTTGATGGCCGGCCTCAAACAGCGTCTTCCGATCCTGACGACAACCCTCGGTACCTTCGACACCGCAAGCGCCGCAGCCCAAACCCGCGGACGCGTGGCAGTCGGTTCGCAGCGCAAGGTGGACACCGCGTTGAGCTTGATGGAACAGCGCGTCGACGCCGACGTCCTGATGGACCGACTGGCACTGCCGATCCCGTCCGTCGTGACCCCACAGATGTTCGAGTACAAGCTGATCGACCGCGCTCGACGCGATCGCAAGCACATCGTCCTGCCTGAGGGTGACGACGACCGGATCCTGCGCGCGGCCGGCCGGTTGCTGCAGCGCCAGGTTGCCGACCTGACGATCCTCGGTGACGAACCCAGTGTGCGTCGACGCGCAGCGGAACTCGGCGTCGACATCAGTGGCGCGCAGGTACTCGCACCCGCGCAGTCCGAGTACACCGAGCGCTTCGCACAGGAATACACCGCGCTGCGTGCTCACAAGGGCATGACCATCGAGCGGGCCCGCGAGGTGATCGCCGACATCTCGTACTTCGGAACGATGATGGTGCACTTGGGAATTGCCGACGGCATGGTGTCCGGCGCTGCGCACACCACCGCTCACACGATTCGACCCTCGTTCGAGATCATCAAGACCGCCCCCGGTGTCTCGACGGTCTCGAGCATCTTCCTGATGTGCCTGGCCGACCGCGTTCTCTCCTACGGTGACTGCGCCGTGGTTCCGGACCCCACGTCGGAGCAGTTGGCGGACATCGCGATCTCGTCCGCACAGACGGCGTCGCAGTTCGGGATCGATCCGCGCATCGCGATGCTCTCGTACTCCACCGGGGATTCGGGCAGCGGAGCCGACGTCGACAAGGTTCGCACCGCGACCGCTTTGGTGCGCGAGCGTCGACCGGATCTGTTGGTGGAAGGGCCCATTCAGTACGACGCCGCCGTCGAGCAGAGTGTCGCCGACAAGAAGATGCCGGATTCTCTGGTGGCGGGCAAAGCAACGGTGTTCGTGTTCCCGGACCTGAACACCGGCAACAACACGTACAAGGCAGTGCAGCGTAGCGCCGGCGCTATCGCCGTCGGGCCGGTTCTGCAGGGACTGAACAAGCCGGTCAACGACCTCTCGCGTGGAGCGTTGGTCCAGGACATCGTCAACACCGTGGCTATCACGGCAATACAGGCACAGGGAGCGCAAGCGTGAGCGACGGCACCGTACTGGTCATCAATTCCGGCTCGTCATCCATCAAATTTCAACTCGTGCATCCGGATACGGCGGAATCGGTGGCGCACGGTCTCATCGAGCGCATCGGTGAGCCCGACGGCCACATCGTCTACAACCACCGCACCGGAGTCGAAGACCGGAGCCTTCCGATCGCCGATCACCGCGCAGGTCTGAAGATGGTGCTCGACATCGTCGCCGAGGTCGGACGGCCGCTGAGTGAGGCCGGAATCATCGCAGTCGGTCACCGAGTCGTGCACGGTGGTGACATCTTCTATTCGCCGACTCTCATCGACGACGGCGTCGTGAAAGCCATCGAAGATCTGTCGAACCTTGCGCCGCTGCACAATCCCGCCAACGTGATCGGTATCGAGGTGGCGGGCGAGGAACTGCCCGACGTTCCGCACGTCGCAGTGTTCGACACTGCCTTCTTTCACACACTGCCCGCGGCGGCGTCCACCTATGCGATCGATCGGGATGTGGCCAAGGCCAACCAGATTCGCCGGTACGGTTTCCACGGGACCTCACACGAATACGTGTCTGGACGGGTCGCGGAGTTCCTCGGCAAGGATCCGGCCGAGCTGAATCAGATAGTCCTGCACCTCGGAAACGGCGCTTCGGCCTCGGCAATCAAGAGCGGCAAGGCCATCGACACCACGATGGGCCTCACCCCGCTCGAGGGTCTTGTCATGGGCACCCGCAGCGGCGACATCGACCCAGGCATCATCTTGCACCTCAACCGCAACTCGGGAATGAAGGTCGACGAGATCGACGACCTCCTCAACCGGCGCTCCGGTTTGAAGGGACTGTCGGGAGTCAACGATTTCCGTGCCCTGCTCGCACTGATCGAGGGCGGCGACCAAGACGCACAACTTGCGTACGACGTTTACGTACACATGCTCCGTAAGTACATCGGCGCCTTCATCGTTCAACTCGGTGGCGTCGACGTCATCACCTTCACCGGTGGCGTCGGCGAGAACAACATCGACGTACGACGCGACAGCCTGGCCGGGCTTTCCCGTCTCGGTATCGAGGTCGATCCGGCTCTCAACGAGGCGAAGAGTCGCGACGAGCGTCGTATCTCCGCATCCTCGTCGGCCGTCGAGGTGCTGGTGGTCCCCACCAACGAGGAGTTGGCGATCGCCCGCGCGGCGAAGGCTTTGGTGGCCGCACTGTAGGTTTCTGCAGCACTGTAAACCTCGGGGCGTCCGTCAGAAATTGCTGCGCGGACGCACCGCATTCGCCCGGTCCACGAGGGCGTAGCGGTGCGTGCGGGAGGTCGTGGCGCGAGCGAGGGCGCGAAGGCAGGCTTCGGCTCCGGTGCGCAGACCTTGCTCGGTGAAGGGCAGGTCGAGGATGGGTTCGAGTTCGGTGTGCGAGCGATTGCCGTAGCGAATCCAATCGAGTGCCGTGCCCAACACCAGGGTTCGCATCTGCAGGCTTCGGCTCTCTTCAGCAGGCAGCGCCCGAACACGACGGGCGGCTTCCCGCAGAGTCGATTCGTCGAGTTCGGCGATCGGAACGCCGGACAGCATCGTCAGAGCGCTGGACATCCGTGCGACGTTGTAGTGCCGGGAAGACGTGGGTACTTCGTCGAGGGCGGCGATGGCTGCCTTCTTGTTGCCGTGATCGGCGAGTTGTCGGGCGAGCCCGAATGCTGCGCTGACGTAGTTCCGTTCGGTCCGCCAGACGGTGCGGTAGTACTTCTCGGAGAAGCGGCACCATTGGTCCGGGTCGTCGCTCTCCCAGTGCTGGAGGATCAGTTCTGCCGTCGCTGCCAACGCCAGCTTTGGTGCAGCCTCGCCGGGCAGTGCGGTGAGAACTGTCTCGAAGTGACTGAAAGCGGGCTCGAATCGGTCCAGTTGTAACGCCGCAAGTCCTCGATACCACTCGATCTTCCAGTGGTCCCCGATGTTCTGCTGGAGTTCGCCCAGAACTGTCAGTGCGGTTTCCGGATCACCGAGATCGAGATGAGCTTTGGCCTCGGCCAGTCGAACTTCGCCCGAGACGGCGGCCGCCGGTGTGCCTGACATTCGGTCGATTCCGTTCTCGCGGGCATGCTTGAGAGCATCGAGAGTCTGAGACGGTTCGCTGTGCACCGCCGCTGCCAGCAACGGCGCGCTGGGATCGGTGGGGTCGACCAACGGAATGGGAAGTGCGTGCGCAACTTCGCGCGGATCGAGAGCGGCGTCGTGGCTGACACCGTCCACGTACACATCGGTTTGCCCGACCAATTCATCGGTGCCGAAAGACGTTCGCTGCCTGCTGAACACGAGCGAGAGTCCGGGATTCTCCTGCCCGGTCTGCTCGGCGAGGATTTCTCGCAGAACGCCGGTGAGTTGTCCCGCGATTTCCTCGGCGGACTGGAATCGCTTCTTCGGATCCGGGTCGGTGGCGCGTAGCAGTAGACGGTGAAAGAACTCGTGGTCGCGCAATAGTGGCTCGTCCTCCGGTTCGGGAAGGCCGTCGAGGTACCGTCCGTGCTTCGAGGGCATGTCGAGGGTGAGAACCGCGAGTGTTCTTCCGACGGTGAAGATGTCGGAGGCGATGGTCGGACCGGTCTCGATGATCTCGGGTGCTTGATAGCCGGCGGTACCGTACAGGTACCCGTAGTCTTCGATTCCGGACACGGCGCCGAGATCGATCAGCTTCAACTGATCCTCGGTGACCATCACGTTCTCGGGTTTGAGGTCGTTGTAGGCCAGGCCGGTAGAATGCAGATAGCTCAGCGCCGGAAGGATTTCCAGTACGTAGCCGATTGCCTGCTCGATCGGCATGTGCTTGCCGTCCGGGAATTCGGCCAGCACCTCGCGCAATGATCGCCCACCCACGTACTCCATGACGATGTACCCCATGGGTGTGCCGTCCGGGCGCGGATGCTCGACGAAGTTGAAGATCTTGACGATGCTGGGGTTGGCGACCTCGGCGAGGAACTGACGCTCGGCCACCGCAACGGCTTGCGCTTCGGAATCACCGAAATGCAAGAGCCCCTTGAGAACTACCCACCTGTCGCTGACATTGCGATCGATCGCGAGGTAGATCCATCCCAGGCCGCCGTGCGCGATGGGCCCTTGAACCTCGTACTGACCGGACACCAATTCGCCCTCTTCGAGGAGTGGACGGAAGTCGAAAGTGGAACCGCACTTGGGGCAGGTGCCGTGCTGAGTTGCCTTGGTGCTTGCGCTCTTACGACCGACTGGTTCGTTGCATTTCCAACAGAACCGTTTCCGCTCGGGGACGGTCGGGTCACTCATCACCGCAGATGCGGGGTCGATCTGCGGGACGGGGGGAACCTCGACCAGGCCGCCGCCGAGACGTAGCTTTCGCCCCGACCGGCTGCGGCGGGATCGAGTGGAGCGGCCGGTCGGGGAGGAGGATGCGGAGGGCGTGGTACCCCGTATCTGCGCTGAAGTCGGCTCGAGACGCTCGTAGGCGCCGGTGGCTTCGGGCTCGGGCCGCTCGTAGGCGCCGGTGGCTTCGGGTTCGGGACGCATGGAAGCCTGCGTGGCGTCGGGCTCGGGGCCGGTTTCTTCGGTCATGTCAGCCTCAATCCCGGTAGACGGCCGGCGGGGGACCGGGCGAAGGACCGAGGACGCTGAGCCAGCGGTCGTAGATACGGTTCCAGGTCCCGTCGCTCCGGATCCGATCCAGGGTTCCGTTGACGAATCGGACCAAGTCGGGGTTGTCCTTGTTCACTCCGATTCCGTACGGTTCGACGCCCAGTGAGCCACCGACCATCATCAGATACGGGTCTTGCGAGGCGAGGCCCGCGAGGATCGTGTCGTCGGTGCTGATCGCGTCCACCTGCCCCTGCTGGAGGACGACGAGGCAGTCGGACCACATCGGGACGGTGACGACGGTGGCTTCGGGTTGGAGTTGCTGGATTCGAGTCGCCGAGGTCGTTCCCCGGGCCGCGCAGACCCGCTTGCCTGCGAGGTCGTCGATGCCGCGGACGGATGACCCCTGCAAGACCTGAATTCGTTGTTCAGCGGAGAAGTACTGCGTCGAGAAGTCGACCTTCTCGCGCCGCTCGCACGTGATGGTCATGGTCTTGACGACCACGTCGACCATCGATTCCTGGAGTGCGGCGATCCGATCGTCCGACGTCAGGATTCGGTACTCGATCTTCTCCGGGTCACCGAGCAGATCTCGGGCGATTTCGCGGGCGATGTCCACGTCGAAACCCTCGAGGCGCCCGGTGGCCGGATCGCGAAAGCTCATGAGGTTGGAACCGGTGTCCAGGCCCACGATCAGCCGCCCGCGGGCGCGGATGGCGTCGAGGCTCGGCGTGGGTGGCTGCGGAGATGCGTCTGCGGGGGTGGGCCGCAGGCTCGCGGTGAGGTTGGTGCACGACGCGGTAGTCGTCGGTGTCGGGCTGGGAGCGATGGTGGCCTCGGCCGGCAGCGGCGGTTCCGTGTACGACGTGGCGCCTGCGTTGTCCAAGTCTTCGGCTCGATCCGCACCGCAACCGGCGAGCACCAGCATGGCCGCTGCCAGAACCGCGACACATACGGCCGGGCTCTTCCTCCGCATCACCGGTACTCCCGTCACTGATACTCCCGCAGTCGAGGCCAGAATCCGATGAAGATTCCGGCAACTCCGAGAACTGCCAATACAGACATGCCCGGTGCAGAGGCAGCCAACACCCGGGAGGCGTACGAGACGTCGGACCGAAGATTCGTGCGCGAATCCACGATTCCCTGCCAGAGTTCGTGATCGAGCTTTCCGTACTCCGCGGCCGAATCCTGTTCTCCGGCGCCGATGGTGATGGCTGCGGCGGACGTGAAGTCGCCGTTTCCGAGACGGTCGTACATGCGCGTGTGCGCAGCCACCCACTGCTGGCGCGAGTCGAGTGCGGCGGTCAGCACTTCGCTGTTCACTCGGGCGCGTTCGTCGCTTTGCAGGCCCTCGAGGATGTCCCGCAGAGCATCGACCTTGCGGGTGAACGTCACGTTGTCCTCGGCGGTCGAATCCCGCCTCGCCAGCGTGAGGGTTTCCACGGTGCGTGCTTGCTGCGCCATGATTCGTGCCTCGGTCAGTTCGTGCAGTGGCTCGGCCCCGGCGTCGAGCGCGCGCCCGGTGGCCAGCGCGGAGACCAGTCCGACCGTGAGCAGCCACAGCAGAGCTGCAGCGACCGCGAGCGAGGCAAGGATCAACCCGAGATTGAAGCGTCGGCGACTCTTGCGGGAGAAGTACATCTGTGTCGCCACCAGCGCGCACAGCACGAAGACGAACGCCACGATCGGCCACCACGGTGGAGTCTCGAAATCGCGCTGTACTTGGGAGACCAGCGTCTCCTGCGAGGCGTGCAGTTGCTGGGCCATCGGCAGCAGCGAGGTCTGCATCAACTGCGAGGCCTCGCTCAAATATGCTGCCCCGACCGGGTTTCCGACGCGATTGTTCGCCCGTGCAGTTTCGACCAGCCCGGTGTAGACCGAGAGGTCGGTCGAGATGGTGGTCAACGCGCTGTGACCGGCAAGATCGGTCGAGTCGAGACCGGCCGACGCCTGGACGATCTCCGCAGAGGCCTCACCGATCGACTGCGTGTATCGGTCGCGGACTTCGGCGGGTTCGAGGCCGCCGGAGATGAAGGCGGTGGCCGCGGCGGCGTCTGCCAAGGACAACGCACTGTAGAGATTCTGGGCCGAGTTGGCGAGAGGCTCGGTTTCGACGAGGAGGAGGTCGAGGTTCGCCTGGCGGTTCTCGATCGCTGCGGTGGCGAGGAGTCCGGCGATCAAAGTGATCGCGATCAGGATCAGTCCGACGACGGTCAACCGGCCAGGCGTCGAGGACATGAAGGCCTGCAGTTCGCGCCGCAGAAGTGCCTGCTCGTCCTCCGCCGACACTGATGTGGCCTCGGAGGGCGGCAGCGACCGGGGTTCGATGGACGGGACGACACGGTCGACCATCGAGCACCTCACTTCGCTGTAGGCGGGCTACCGAGAAATGATGCCGCCGAGAAATGATTCAGGGCATCTTCGCGAGCATATAAGCATCACCTACACCTGGAGCAGTTTGAAACGGTTAGTGTGGGACAACGGCGAGAGCGGGCGGAGCGAGGTAGTCGATGCGTGGTGACGGTGACGGTTGGTCCATCGGATCGGACGGTACTCGGCATTGGGGTAAACACGGAGCTGCAGGACTGCTTCTGCGTGCCCCCGATTCGGACGGATCACCCATGGTCTTGCTGCAGCATCGTGCGGCGTGGAGCCATCAGGGCGGAACGTGGGCACTGCCCGGCGGTGCGCGGGACTCACACGAGAGCACGACGCACGCTGCCGTCCGGGAAGCACACGAAGAAGCAGGTATCGCCGAGGACGCCGTCCGTGTTCGCGGGGAAGTAGTGACGATGCGCGCCGAGAGCGGGTGGACTTACACCACCGTCGTGGCTGACGCGGCGCATCCACTGTCGACGGTTGCCAATGGTGAGAGCACCGAGTTGCGGTGGGTACGCGAAGCCGACGTCGACTCACTGCCGCTGCATCCGGGCTTCGGTTCCTCATGGCCCGACCTCCGGACCGAGCCTGTTGTGGCCGTGGACGGCGATCCGCACACCGTCGTGCTCGAGGACGGCGGATTCGGATGGTTGTCGGGTAGTTCCCACCAAGGCAGTGAGCAGTCAGGCAGTGACCAGAACCTGTCCGAGGCGTCGAGTACGCAGTCGTAGCACTCGAGTCTTCACAGTTCATACACAGCAGAAGGGCCGGACTCCGCGGGAGTCCGGCCCTTCGGTGTTTCGGTCGTCGACCGAAACGAGGCTCAGCTGAGCGAGTTCAGCGCCGTGATGAAGCTGACCGCGGTGATACCGAGCTTGAGCAGCTCGCTGATCTTGCCGAGGTTCAGGTCTTCGAGCGATTCGGTGCTGAGCGAGCCGGTGTCGAGGGATCCCATTTAGTGCTCCTAGGTTCAGTTAGTAACTGGAGGTAAACTACAACAAACCGAATGGGATGTGACACGCAATCGAAGCAGCTGTGAGTAAGATCACTTAATCCGACTTTTCGGACATCCAATCGCACCTAGGAACTGGGAGTTTGTTGTCTGATCGGACAACTTCCGTTCATAATTCGAGTCAGGCGTGCTGACCCGTAACTGTGCGGAAATCGCCCGGCAAACACTTGACGAACGCCAGTTACCGGCTTTCAGCGCCCAGCGACGGCTGCGGCGAGGCGTTGCGCGGCCGCCTGGGGATCCGATGCTTGCGTGATTGCACGCACGACGACGATGCGCGTGGCGCCGGCGTCGAGCAGCTCTGGCAGACGTTCCTCGTCGATGCCGCCGATCGCGAACCAGGGCCGCGGCGGTGCGGCGTCGGCGGTCGATCGAACCAGTTCCAAACCGGACGCACTTCGATTCGGTTTGGTCGGTGTCGCCCAGACCGGCCCGGTACAGAAGTAGTCGACGCCCTCTTCGATGGCGGCCAGACTCGCCTGCGCGCGACTGCTCGTCGAACGGCCGATGACTACGTCTTCACCGACAACGGTTCGCGCGTAGGGGACGGGAATGTCGTTCTGGCCGAGGTGGAGGATGTCGGCGCCGGAAGCCATCGCGAGATCCGCGCGATCGTTGACGGCCAACAATGCGCCGTGGCGTCGCGCTGCGGTCGCGAGAATGCCCAGCGCCACCAGTTCGTCCTTGGCCTCGAGCGGGCCGAACTCGCGCTCACCGGCAGAGCCTTTGTCACGCAATTGGATGATGTCGACTCCGCCGGACAATGCTGCCTCGGCGAACTGCGCGAGGTCGCCTTTCTCGCGGCGCGCGTCGGTGCACAGGTACAGCCGTGCTGCTGCCAGGCGCTCGCGCCGGTCGATGTCGTTACTGGGATGTGTGGGGTGCACGGAGCAAACGGTAGCCTCTAGGGAGCAAGGTTCGACACGGGAGTCCTGAAACGTCGTCGTCACTTTTTGTCGTGACTGCGAGGTTCGTAGGGCTGAGAGGGGATCGCGACCAGATCCCGACCGTCAGACCTGACCCGGATCATGCCGGCGCAGGAAGTGGAGGTGGAGTTTCGTGAGTACACACGCTCGTACGGTGTCGGTTGTCGGCGGCGGTGTCATCGGTCTCGCTATCGCGTGGCGAGTAGCCCGCGACGGGTGGGCCGTTCGGTTGTACGACCCGTCCATTGGATCAGGTGCTTCGTGGGTGGCGGGCGGAATGCTTGCCCCGCTTTCCGAAGGCTGGCCGGGTGAAGAAACCGCGTTGACAATCGGTGCAGCGTCCCTGGAACGGTGGCCGACGTTCGGTGAGGAGCTCGGAAAATTCGGGCAATCGGTCTTCACCGCGGACAGCTCGCTGACGGTTGCACTCGACGCTGCCGACGCGCAGGACCTGCAGACCATCGCCGAGTGGGTGAGCTCGCAGGGGCACGAACTCGAAGTTCTCGGTCGCGCGCGCATCCGTGAACTCGAACCGATGCTGGGCCGGGGCATCCGGTCGGGGTTGATGGCTGTTGGTGAGCCCGCCGTCGACAACAGACTTCTGCTGGCGGCGTTGCAGAAGGCCTGTGCGGAATCCGGCGTCGAATTGATCGCGCGGGCCGTCGACGACCTCGCCGAACTCGATACCGATCAGATAGTGCTCACCGCCGGTATCGCCTCACCCAAGCTGTGGCCCGGGCTACCGGTACGCCCGGTCAAGGGCGAAATCCTTCGCTTGCGCAGTAGGCCTGGAGTCACCCCGGCGCCCAGCCGCACCATCCGCGGAAGCGTCCACGGGCGGCCCGCCTACCTCGTCCCGCGCGGTGACGGAATCGTCGTCGGCGCAACACAATACGAGTCTGGTGAGGACACACAGGTCACGATGGCCGGCGTACGGGACTTGATCAACGATGCCGAGGCCCTGATGCCGGCGATCGGCGAATACGAACTGTACGAGTGCGCGGCAGGTCTGCGTCCGATGACGCCGGACAACCTGCCGTTGATCGGGCGCGTGTCCGATCGTGTTGTCGTCTCCACCGGGCACGGCCGCAACGGAGTCCTGCTGACGCCCGTCACCGCCGATGCGACGGTCGCGTTGCTGAACGGCACATCTTTGGTCGAGGTAAAAGGAACCGAACCCGAGCGGTTCGCAGTAGCTAAGGAAAATTCATGAGTGAGCAGGTCCCGATCGGGATCACCGTCAACGGCGAAGATCTCGAGTTCGATCGAGCAGTCACGGTGACCGAACTTCTGACGCACCTCGAGTTGCCGAGCAAAGGCATCGCCGTCGCCGTCGACGGTGCGCTCTTTCCTCGCGGGCGTTGGGACGAATCCGTCGGACGTGGTTGGGAAATCGAGATCCTCACGGCGGTGCAGGGTGGCTGAGCAGGACCTTCTCACTATCGCGGGCCGCAGTTTCGGTTCCCGGCTCATCACGGGGACAGGCGGCGCCGCCAACCTTGCGGTGCTCGAGGAAGCGCTTGTCGCCTCCGGTACCGAACTGACCACCGTCGCGATGCGGCGAGTCGACGCGGCCGGCGGCACCGGCGTTCTGGACCTGCTTCGTCGCCTCGGAATCGAACCGTTGCCGAACACCGCCGGGTGTCGAGGCGCCGCCGAAGCGGTCCTGACGGCGCAGTTGGCACGCGAAGCGCTCGAGACGAACTGGGTCAAACTCGAAGTCATCGCCGACGAGCGGACTCTGCTGCCCGACGCAATCGAACTCGTCTCCGCCGCAGAACAATTGGTGGACGACGGATTCACCGTCCTGCCGTACACGACGGACGATCCGGTGCTGGCGCTTCGCCTCGAAGAGGTCGGCTGCGCGGCAGTCATGCCGCTCGGTTCACCCATCGGGACAGGGCTGGGTATCGCGAATCCGCACAACATCGAGATGATCGTCGAGCGCGCCGGTGTGCCCGTCATCCTCGACGCCGGAATCGGAACGGCCAGCGACGCCACCCTTGCCATGGAGTTGGGCTGCGACGCCGTCCTGCTTGCGACAGCGGTGACGCGGGCCAAGAATCCCGCGTTGATGGCGTCGGCGATGCGGCACGCAGTGGTAGCAGGTTTCGAAGCGCGTCACGCCGGCCGGATTCCCAAGCGGTTCTGGGCCCAAGCATCGTCCTGACGGACCATTTCTGGGTGTTTTCTCAGGGTTACGCCCGGATTGTCCGGCTTCGTGTCCTACCTGAGTACCACTCGGAACTAGACCTGTGGCCGATGTGCTGGTCATTGCCGGTAGGGCAAAGTTCTCCTCATGATTGAACTGAGGGGATTGACCAAGGTTTACGGACCGACGAAAGCGGTGGACGATTTGTCGTTCACGGTCAAGCCGGGCATCGTGACGGGCTTTCTGGGCCCGAACGGTGCAGGTAAGTCGACGACGATGCGGATGATCCTGGGTTTGGATCAGCCGACGTCGGGTGCGGCGTTGATCGAGGGCAAGCCGTATCGAGAGCTCAAGACGCCGTTGCGGACGGTGGGTGCGTTGCTGGATGCGAAGTGGGTGCATCCCAATCGCAGTGCGCGTGCGCATCTGCAGTGGATGGCTGCTTCGAACGGGATCCCGAAGTCCCGCGTCGACGAGGTGCTCGGGTTGGTCGGGTTGTCCGAGGTGGCGGGCAAGAAGGCCGGCGGGTTCTCGCTGGGTATGTCGCAGCGTCTGGGGTTGGCGGGTGCGTTGTTGGGGGATCCGAAGGTGTTGTTGTTCGACGAGCCGGTCAACGGTCTCGATCCGGAGGGCATCGTCTGGATTCGTAAGTTCATGCAGCGGTTGGCGGCCGAGGGCCGCACGGTGTTGGTGTCGAGTCACCTTCTGTCGGAGATGGCGCTCACGGCGGAGCAGTTGGTGGTGATCGGTCGGGGTCGGTTGATTTCGGATTCGACGGTTGCGGAGTTCGTGGATCGTTCGTCGGAGTCGACGGTGCGGGTGCGTAGTCCTCAGCTCGATGCGTTGCGCAGTGTGTTGCTCTCGCAGGGGTTGACGGTGCGTGAGGACGGTTCCGGTGTTGCCCCGGCTTTGGTGGTGGTGGATTCGACCACTGATGTGATCGGTGGTTTGGCTGGTTCGCAGGGGATCGTGTTGTACGAGTTGGCTTCTCAGCAGGGGTCGCTCGAGGATGCGTTCATGAAGTTGACCGGGGACGATGTCCAGTACCACGCATCCGGTGTCGATCCGGGTGCCGGAGCCCACCACGCAAATACACAGCAGGCAAACACGCAGCAGGCTATGGGAGGTGCACTGTAATGGCTGTTCTCAGTGCTGAACGTATCAAGATCACCACGACCAAGTCGCCGCTGTGGTGCTCGGTCATCATCGTCGTGCTCGCGCTCGGCTTCGCGGCCATCATGGGCGCCGTTGCCAAGTCGGCTCTGACGTCCTCCGACGTCCAGGGAGCACCCGACCTCGACACCGCCGTCGCCACGGCCGGCATCTCGGGTTTCGGAATCATGGTTCTCATGATCATGGCGGCCCTCGCGGTCACCAGTGAGTACCGCTTCGGGACCATCCGCACCACCTTCCAGGCCGTTCCGAACCGTGCCTCGGTTCTGATCGCCAAAGCCGGCCTCATCGGTGCTTTCGGTGCTGTACTGACATTTGTTCTCGCCTTCGGCGCGTACGCCATGGCCAAGGCCATCGCCGGTACCGAGGCGAGTGCCGGATTGACCCTGTCGAGCGGCAGTGACTGGCGCGCGATCTACGGCATCCCGATCTACGCCTTCCTGTGCGTGATTCTCGCTGTCGGCGTCGGATCGATCATTCGCCAGTCGGCCGGCGCTATTGCGTTGCTCCTGCTCTGGCCGCTGCTCATCGAGAGCCTGTTCGGACTGTTCGGCAGCTTCGGCGAGAAGATCACCCCGTTCCTGCCGTTCGCGAATGCAAACCACTTCCTCAGTGCGAGCAGCGGTGGCGTCGACTTCCACTGGGGACCCTGGGGCAGCCTGATCTACTTCGCGGCCTTCGTTCTGGTGATTTTCGGAGCAAGTATTGTCATCGTGAATCGTCGCGACGCCTGATCTTGTCGCTCCCTCGGTAGGTGTTGTCGGGAGACCTACCGAGAACCAGGAGTGACAGCAGAGTAGGGACCCAGTACGAAAAACCATTCGTACTGGGTCCCTTTCCTGTGCTTCGGCCGATATCCTCCGAAGATGAGACTCTTCGGTGTGGTTGTGGTCGCAATGGCTGGAGCACTCGTGGTGAGTGGATGCTCGTCGGGAAGTGAAGCGGCCGTCCCGACAGACCCGGTTGCATTCTCCGAGACCGTCACCGTCGACGCCGTGACCGGGCATCTGGAGCAACTCGAGAAGATCGCCGCCAACAACGAGGGCAATCGATCGGCCGGTACCCCCGGCTACGACGCCAGTGTCGACTACGTGGCAAACCTGCTCGAAGACAAGGGTTTCGAGGTCAGCACCCCGGAATTCGACTTCAGCTCCTTCGATCCCGGCACCGAATCCCTGAAAGCCGCTGACGGCTCCGATGTTCCGGTGCGGGCGCTGACATATTCCACCTCCACGGGACCGACCGGAATCACGGCGCGTCTGGTGGCGATTCCCGCCGACGAGACCCCCGGTTGCGAGGCCACCGACTACGACGGCCGCGACGTGAACGGTGCCATCGTGCTGGTCACCCGTGGAGTGTGCCCGTTCGGCGACAAGCAGAAGATCGCCGCTGATCGCGGCGCGGCGGCGTTGCTGGTTGCCAACAACGAGGACGCAATGCTGGGCGGGGCTACCTTGGGTGAACCCGAAGACGCCCGCATTCCGACCGGCGGGGTGAGTAAGGCGTCGGGCGAGGCTCTTGCCGCAGCGCCCGGAGACCTCACGCTGATTCTCGACACGTCGACGGAAACGACGAAGTCGCGCAACGTGATTGCACAGACCAAGACCGGCGCGACCGACAACGTGGTTGTCGTGGGCGCCCACCTGGACAGTGTGCCGGAAGGTCCCGGAATCAACGACAACGGAAGCGGCACCGCAGCCGTGCTGGAAACCGCGCTGCAGATGGGAAGCTCACCGAGCATCGAAAATGCCGTGCGTTTCGCTTTCTGGGGAGCGGAAGAAGTGGGATTGGTCGGCTCCACCCGCTACGTCGAGGGTCTGAGCGATCAGGAACGGGCCGACATCGCCCTGTACCTGAATTTCGACATGCTCGGTTCGCCCAACGCCGGATACCTGGCTTACGACGGCGACAACTCGGACGCCGTGGGGGAGGGGCCCGGGCCCGAGGGGTCGGCGGGCATCGAGCGCACCTTCGTCGACTTCCTTGCCGATCGGGGGATTGCGGCGGACGGAACGGACTTCGACGGGCGTTCCGACTACGGCCCGTTCATCGAGATCGGAATCCCGGCGGGCGGAGTGTTCAGCGGCGCGGACGAGCGCAAGACGCCGGCACAGGCCGAGAAGTGGGGCGGAGAAGCGGAGGAGACCTTCGACCCGAACTACCACAGTGCCCAGGACAACCTCGCGAACATCGATCGCGAAGCGCTCGCTGCCAACGCTTCTGCAGTAGCCTTCGGAGTTGCGACGTATGCCCAGGATTTGAGCGGGCCGAACGGAGTTCCCGTCGGCGATGCCCGGACACAGGCCAGAACCGAATGATCGACTGACCGAATGATCGACTGACCGAATGATCGACTGCGCGAGCGACCAGGAGGCCACTGTGCGAGAACCGCGGCAGCACACTGTCTGTAACTCTGAGTTACGCTTGAGTTATGGCTGATCTGTCCCCGGAGAACACCGACACGACAGGTGCTTCTTCCTCCTCGGTTCGAGGCGTCGTCGACGTCGTCTTGAATTCTGCGGCAGAACTGAACCGTCGACAGCAGCTCATCGATGCGCTACGGCGGCTCAGGCGGGCATTACCCGGCGATCCCGGGTTCGGGGACCCGCTCTCGCTCGCCGGCCCTGGCGGTGCCCGCGCCGTGGCCCGCGTCGCTGACAGATTGCTCGATCAGAAACCGGCAGCCACTCGCGAAGTGAGCCTCGGAGCACTGCAGGTCTGGCAGGCAGCGCTGGAAAAGATGGGCCGCGGCCGCGGGGATCAAGAACTGACCATCGTCTTCACCGATCTGGTGGGCTTCTCCACCTGGTCGCTCGCAGCCGGTGACGGCGCGACGCTGACCCTTCTGCGTGCGGTGGCGCAGGCCGTGGAAACTCCGATCACCGACAACGGCGGACACGTCGTCAAACGGATGGGCGACGGTCTGATGGCAGTGTTCATTCGCCCGGATGCGGCTTTGAAGGCGGTGTTCACCGCGCAGGACGCGCTCGCGGAAGTCGATCTCGACGGATACACCCCGCGCATGCGCGTCGGCCTACACACGGGTACCCCGCGTCAGATCGGTGACGACTGGCTCGGCGTCGACGTGACCATCGCCGCCCGGATGATGGGCTTGGGCGGCGACGGCAACGTCATGATGTCGGCGACAACTCTCGAGGAACTCGAAGCCGGCACCCTCGAGGATCTCGATCTCACGATCCGGCCATGGCGGCGAGGGTTTTTCGCGACCACGCCCAACGGAGTTCCCGTCGACCTGGGAATCTGGCGCGTGCGCCGGAACTAGCGCACTAAACCTGGAGCCGCCAGAGCGGGGACACCGGACCATGTCCCGCGCCGAGGTCGTACGACGCCTCGAGACACTTGGTCACCCACTCTTTGCCGAACGCCACCGCGTCCGGAACGGAATAGCCGTGTGCGAGAGCGCAAGTGATCGCAGCAGCCAGCGTGTCTCCGCCGCCGTGATCGTTGCCGGTGTCGATCCGGGCACTGCTGAATTCGAGGAAACGGTCGCCGTCGAACAACAGGTCGGTAGACAACTCCGAAGTACGAAGGTGGCCACCCTTGACGATGGACCATTGAGCGCCGAGCGCATGCAGCGCTTCTGCCGCTTGGCGGGCGCTCTTGTCGTCGACGACCTCGATACCGGTGATCAACCGAACCTCGTCGAGGTTCGGAGTGACCACCGTGGCTGCCGGAATCAAGGTGTTGCGGACCGCGTCGAGAGCTTCTTCGTGCAACAGCGGATCGCCGTGCATCGACGCGCACACCGGGTCGACCACGAGCGGAATCGGACGGTCGCGGCCGATCCCAACCTCGGCGGCAACCGCGGCCACCGCTTCGATGATCGTCGTCGACGCGAGCATTCCCGTCTTCGCCGCACCGACGCCGATGTCCGAGACCACGACGCGCACCTGGTCGGCGACGATCTCCGGCGGAATCTCGTGGAATCCGCTGACTCCCACCGAATTCTGGACCGTCACTGCGGCGACGGCCACGCAGGCGTGCACTCCGCACATCGCCATCGTGCGGGAATCGGCTTGAATGCCGGCTCCGCCACCGGAGTCGGTTCCGGCGATGGTCAATGCCCGAATCGGGGTCTGTCCGGCGGGGGTCAGGGGCAGCAGCTTCACGACGACGAGCCTACCGATCGGACCTGGGGAAACGGCAGCTCGGTCCCACCTCTCGCGGGAACGACGGCGCGAACTGCGATTGCGATCCGGTCGTTCCCGGTGCAAAAATTGGTCGAACCCGGGACAGCGTCGTCGGTAGCTGATTCTATGAGTGGCATGGATCACAGTTATGGAGAGCGTGCGAACGCAGCTGTCGCCGATCGCGCAGGTGCACATCGTGCCGTGGAGGTCGCCGCAATGAACGACATCGAAAATTCGAAAACCGGAACCTCACCGGAAGTCACGCTCGTGGACAATCCGTCGCACGAACGATTCGAACTGCTCTCCGACGACGAGTTGGTCGGCATCCTCGGATACCGCGACGAAGACGAGATTTCGGGGAGCGGAGCCGAAGCGGGCGACGTGGTTGCGTACATGCATACCGTTGTCAAAGAGGAGTACGGCGGGCAGGGACTGGCAGCCGTACTCGTGCAGTTCGCAATGGACTGCGCCCGTGAACGTGAATGGTCGGTACGGCCCGTGTGTACCTATGTTCAGCGGTACCTCGGCGAGCATCCCGAGTATCTGGAACTGCTCGTCGAGGACTAGAAGCCCGAGGGTGCAAACAGACGATCAGGCTCCGAGATTCACGATCACCCGAGATTCACGATCACCGGAGCGTGATCGCTGGCGCCCTTGCCTTTTCGCTCGTTTCGATCGATCTCGGCCGCCTCGACGCGAGCTGTGAATGCCGGTGAGCCGAGGATGAAGTCGATTCGCATGCCCTGCTTCTTCGGGAAGCGAAGCTGCGTGTAATCCCAGTACGTGTACACGCCGGGACCGGGTGTGTACGGGCGAACTACGTCCGCGAACCCGGACTCGGTGAAGGCGGTGAACGCAGCTCGTTCCGGCTCCGACGTGTGGGTCTTGCCCTCGAAGAAAGCGGGATCCCACACGTCGTCGTCCGTGGGAGCGACGTTCCAGTCGCCGACCAGGGCGATCTGCGCGTCGGGATCCTGCTTGAGCCAGCCCTCCGCGTCGTCGCGCAGCTTGGCCAGCCAATCCAGCTTGTAGGCGTAATGCGGGTCTTCCAGCTCACGGCCGTTGGGGACGTACAGGCTCCACACCCGCACACCGCCGCAGGTCGCACCGATCGCACGTGCCTCGCGGACCGGGTCTGCCTCGGGATCCTTGTCGAATCCGGGCTGATCCTCGAATCCGATCTGCACGTCGTCCAAGCCGACGCGGGAAGCGATGGCGACACCGTTCCACTGGCTCAACCCGACGTGGGCGACCTCGTAGCCGATTTCCTTGAAGCGTTCGTACGGAAACTGCTCGTCCTTGCACTTGGTTTCCTGCATTGCCAGGACGTCGACGTCGGATCGACCGAGCCAGTCGATGATCCTGTCGGTACGGGCACGGACGGAGTTGACGTTCCAGGTAGCGATGCGCACGAGGGCAAGCCTAGCGTCAGCCGCCGACAGGATCGGTGGCGTATCGGTAGCGGTGGTGTTCGACGAATCCGAGCTGCTCGTAGAGCGCGATCGCCGCGAAGTTGTCCGCCGAAACCTGGAGGTACGCGTGCGTCGCACCGTTCTCACGACCCCAGGAGAGTAGATCTCCGCAGATCAGCGACCCGATTCCGTGACGACGGTGTTCAGGGGCGACGTGAATGCCGGTCAGTCCTACCCAGCGTTTGTGGTCGGGCGCCTCGGTGAGCGCAGCGCGCCCGATGGCAAGCGTCGTGTCGGTGTTTCCGATCGCGCCGAAAGTTGCAGTGCCCACGACAGCCGTGAGGACCGCCTCGACGTACGCCGGATCGCCGTGGGCGTCGTACATCGACAGCCAGTTGTGGTTGGGGTGGTCGGCGAACGAGGTGACCGGAGGACCGAGCGGCAGCGTGACATTGTCCAGATCGGCGGCCATCACGATGGTTTCCTTCTTGCTGGTCCACCCGTCCGGAGCGGTGCCGAGTCGATCGGGGAGGAGCAGCAGGGTCGGCAGGCCGCGGTCACCGAACCACTGGCGTATCCGCTCGATGGTGCTCGCGTCGAAGCCGGCAACCGCCCCCGCACCACCGAGCGGCAAAGCCGAATTGGCGCGGCCGGTGACACCGTGACCGGCGCGCAGCAACCAACCGTCGATCCACGCCTGCTCGACACCCGGCCACGCCGCCGCAGCAGCCGTTTCGAGGTTTCGAATCTCGCCGATGCGAATCGGGCGGGCCGAGAGACTCTTGAGCGCGATCACCTGATCGGCGGAGACCTGGACCAGCCGACCGTCGCCGGCGCGGACGGCGATGGGATCGGCGCCCTCGAGGATGCCGATGACGTCGGTCATGGGATGCGAATAGCCGGGTGGGAGCTTGTATCGCAAAACCACCCGGCTACCGATCGAAATGTTGCCGTTCAGAGCAGAATTCTCAGTCTTCGTAATCGTCGTCGTCGTGACCGAACGGATCGTCGACGGTCCCCGGCGTCCAGGTCAGACCGGGCTTGCCCCAACCGGAACGCTTGATGATCTTCTTGGCAGCACGCGCGTTGCGGCCGATGAGTACGTCCGTGTAGAGGAAACCGTCGAGATGCCCGGTCTCGTGCTGGAGCATCCGTGCGAAGAATCCGGTGCCCTCGACCTCGATCGGGTTGCCGTCGGCGTCGGTGCCGGTGACCTTCGCCCAATCGGCGCGACCCGTCGGGAACTGCTCGCCCGGAACGGACAGGCAACCCTCGAAGTCTTCGTCCGGGTCGGGCATCGTCTGGGGGATTTCGGACGTCTCGAGTACCGGGTTCACGACGACGCCGCGTCGACGCTCGCTGCTGCGGTCGTCGCCGGGGCAGTCGTAGACGAAGACTCGCAGTGGAACACCGACCTGATTGGCCGCCAGACCGACGCCGTTGGCAGCGTCCATCGTCTCGTACATGTCTGCGACCAGTTCGGCGATCTCGGCCGGGGACTGAGTGACCGGCTCTGTCGCCTTGTGCAGTACCGGGTCGCCGACGATTCGGATGGGGAGGATAGCCATGCGGACAAGGATAGTGCGGCGCGCCCGCGTAGTTATCACGGCCCGCACACTCGATCATGGTTCAATGGTTGCTGAAGAACAGCGATGTAATTCGTTGCTCGGTCGGAACGTGGGCCGCGGGGGAAATTGTGAGTTACCTTCGGGCCAGGGGACCGGGAAACTCACGGCCGCGAGAATATCGGTCGGAAAAGAACACCGGGCATACGAGTCTCGCTGACGCCGAGCACAGCAGTCGAGGAGTGACATGGACGGCGCAACCGCGCGTAGTCGGAACCAGTCCGAAGGCACTGGCGCCGACGATTCGGTAGTAGATACAGCAGGCATGCACGAGGTCGGCGAAGACGGCCTCACCCGCCGGGAGCACGACATCCTCTCCTTCGAGCGTCAGTGGTGGAAGTACGCCGGTGCGAAGGAAGAAGCCATCAAGGAGTTGTTCGACATGTCGGCAACCCGCTACTACCAGGTTCTCAATGCCTTGGTCGATCGCCCCGAATCCTTGGCGGCTGATCCCATGCTGGTCAAGCGCCTGCGTCGTCTGCGCGCCAGCCGTCAGAAGGCCAGGGCCGCGCGTCGCCTCGGCTTCGAGGTCACCTGAATCACGCGTACATATGATCGGGCTGTCCACGCACTGGCGATAAGGTCGACATCGTGAGTACCCCGAAAGAGCAGCCGTCCGGACCTCCGCTTCGCGCAATCGCCATGGTGTTGATCGCGTTGGCGATCGTGTTCATCGGTCTCGGAGCAGCCTCACTCGGTGGATCGAGCGACGAGAACACCGCAGCAGAGCAGACCGAATCCTCGGCGCCTGCCACGACGAGCGCCCCCGCGCCGGCACCTGCCACTTCCAAGCCGGCAGCGACGACGCAACCCGCTTCGGGCGATACCACCACTACCTCGCGTCCCTCGGGAACTGCGACGACCACGACTTCCAGCTCCGCGAGCGGCACCGACACGTCGAATGTCAGCGTTCGAGTTCTCAACAACAGCACCGTCTCGGGTCTGGCAGCAGGTACCGCCGAGGAATTGACGGCAGCAGGTTGGAACGTCGAGGAGACGGGTAACTACAGCGAGGGCACCGTCAGTACGACGACGGTGTATTACGGATCGTCCGCGGCGGAGAAGGCAGCGGCGCAGAAGATCGCGGCTGAACTCGGAGTCTCCGCAGAGCCTCGATTCGCCGGCATCGCGAACGCGTCACCTGGCGTGATCGTGATCGTGACCTCCAACTGACCGGTCGTGAAGGTGGAACTGACCCGTCGGTTCCAGCTACTACACGCGCCGTTATGATCAGAAGCACTTTCTCGCCACCTCAAAGGAGCGGTTCGATGGCCCCCAGCAGCACCCGGCGTATGTCCTGGCGCGTCGTTGCCCCTGTAGTCGCGATTGCCGCTTTCGGCTTGACCGCTTGCAGTAACAGCGAAGAGCCCAGCAGCGTCCCCGGCACGACTCCTCCGGTGTGGACCGGTGCAGCCGATCCCAGCGCGCACGAAAGCGCGGGCGGCCACGGTTCCGAGACGGCTCACGCCGGCGCTTCTGCCGAAACGGTCACCGCAACGCTGAACGGCACCGACGGCGCCAAGGTCGGAACGGTCACGTTCGCGCAGGAAGGTAGCGACGTCAAGGTCACCCTCGACGCCAAGGGCCTCACCCCCGGCTTCCACGGATTCCACGTCCACCAGGTCGCCAAGTGCGAGACCAATTCCGTTGCCCCCAGCGGCGGAGAGCCGGGTAACTTCCTCTCGGCAGGCGGACACTTCCAGGCCGAGGGTCACACGGGCCACCCGGCGAGCGGCGACCTCACTTCGGTTCAGGTCCTCGAAGACGGCACCGCCACGCTGGTCACCACCACCGATGCATTCACCGTCGACGAACTGGTCGCAAACGGTGGAACATCCGTCATGATCCACGCCGGAGCGGACAACTTCGGCAACATCCCGACGCGTTACGCGCCGGCACCGGACCAGCAGACCCTCGACACCGGTGACGCAGGCGGACGCGTTGCTTGCGGTGTCATCACCAAGAGCTGACAAACTCACCTGAGTTTTGCATCACTTCCGGCGACTACCACGCAGTAGCCAGCACGGTGTTTTTACCGACACTGTGATTGGATTCTCTGCGTGGTAGTTCCATTTCCAGGTTCGCCGCGCCCGACGCTGGGCGTGGAGTGGGAGATCGCGCTGGTCGATCGCAAGACCAGAGATCTCTCCAACACAGCAGCCGAGGTGTTTTCGGCGGTCGAAGAGCTTGCCGGCTCCGAAACCCCGCACATCACCAAGGAACTACTGCGAAATACCGTCGAACTCGTCACGGGTATTCATTCGACGGTCGGCGAGGCGATGAGTGATCTCGACAGGTCACTGGATCTGCTGCGTCGCGCTGCGAATCCGCTGGGCGTCGACCTCATCAGCGCGGGCACGCACCCGTTCGCGCAATGGTCGACTCAGTTGGTCACCCGGACGCCCGACTACGACGAGCTCATCGAACGCACGCAGTGGTGGGGTCGGCAGATGCTGATCTGGGGCGTGCATGTCCACGTGGGTGTCTCGTCCGCGGACCGCGTTTTCCCCATCATCAACGCACTGCTGCAGCGCTATCCGCATTTGCTGGCGCTGTCGGCATCCTCGCCGATGTGGGCCGGTGTCGACACCGGCTATGCGTCCAATCGAGCGTTGATGTTCCAGCAGCTCCCCACCGCAGGTCTTCCGTACCAGTTCGAGAACTGGGCCGAATACGAGTCGTTCATCGACGACCAGATGAAGACCGGTGTGATCACCAAGATCGGTGGCATGCACTGGGACATCCGTCCCGCGCCGAAGTGGGGAACCATCGAGGTCCGGGTGTTCGACGGCGTCTCGACACGCGCCGAACTGGGTGCCCTCGTTGCTCTGGTCCACTGCCTCATCGTCGATCTGGACCGCAGACTGAGCGCCGGTGAGACTCTGCCGAACATGCAGCCGTGGCACGTCAAGGAAAACAAGTGGCGCGCAGCGAGATACGGACTGGACGCCGAGATCATCCTCGACTCCGACGCAAACGAGTGCCTCGTCACTGACGATCTGGATCGCCTGCTCGACGACTTGGCGCCGATTGCGGTCTCACTCGGCTGCGCGGACGAGTTGGCGTCGGTGGCGGACATTCCCCGTCGCGGCGCGTCCTACCAGCGGCAACGTCGTGTCGCGGAAGCGACGGGCGGCGATCTGGTTGCGGTCGTCGACGCCTTGGTCGCAGAGTTGGGCACCTAGCAGGTTCACAGTGCGAATGGCTGTTTCGCGGACTGGAAATCCGGGCATACCAACCGTTTGTCCAGTGGGTGTCCATATTCAGTTCACACGCCGTTTACTATTGTCCGGTGTTGATAGACAGTTGGTCCCAACGAGGGGGCGCACCCGGACAGTCGGACCGTTCGTGGTCGAGTTCTCACCGACTCCTTCTGATCGGCACAGCAGCATTGACCGTGCTGGTCCTGGGCGTGCAGGCGTTCGCGTCGTACAAGGGCTATCTCGGTCCGGTGGAAAGCCTGTTTGGTGACTACTTCCTCGTTCCCCGCTCCGCGACCATGCCTTGGGTGGGCCTCGCTCTCGCGCTCGTCGGACTGAACAACAAAGAACGCATCTACGCGGTATCCGCGGCCGTCGTGATCGACGTGGTCGTCGGCGCGATCCGCTGGTTCTCGGGTGGACCGCTGACTATGGGCACCGGCGGCACCTGGGTGCTGACGGCCATCGCGGTGTACGCGGTGTGGAAGTTGTCCGGTGAGCGTCGACTCAGCGTTCTGCACGGCGTCGCGCTGGGCGCGTTGCTCATCATCGCGGCCAAGGTTGCCGAGACGTGGCTGGAGATCACCATTCTCGTCGGCACCGACGTGTGGGACGAGTACGTGTTCCTCGCCGACCAGGCTCTCGGGAATCCGTCGTGGGTGATGGGCCAGATCGTCGACGCCATGGGCCCCGTCGGTGCAGCAGCCCTCGACTGGATCTACGTCGAACTGCCGGTCGCGGTGATCGTGGTTGCTCTCTATCAAGTACGTAAGGGATGGCCGTCGCATCACCTGCTGCGCACGTTCCTGCTCATCGGGCTGATCGGCCCGATCTTCTACGTCCTGTTCCCGGTGGTCGGCCCGGTGTTCGCCTTCGGTCCGCGTGGGTTCGGATTCCAGATCGGTGACTACTGGCCGAACATCGTGCCCAACTTCGACTTCGCATCACCGTCGTCGCTGCCGTTCGACGACGCCGCACCGCGAAACTGCATGCCGAGCCTGCACACCGCGTGGGCGGTCGCATTGTTTATCCACTCGCGCAGCGGGCCGTGGTGGATTCGCAGCCTGGGATCGTTCTGGCTCGTTGCGACCCTGACCGCGACGCTCGGTTTCGGATTCCACTACGGCGTCGACCTCATTGCCGGTGCCGTCCTGTGCTTGACCCTCGATGCGGCGCTACGGGATCCGGAGCGAGGCTGGGGGTGGTTCCGAGTGCGTCTGTTGATCGGTGGCTCGGCACTCCTGGCGGGATTGTTGCTCTCGTACCGGTTCGCTGCGGTGCAGATGGCCGAGTACCCGGCGATCTTCGGGCCGCTGCTGATGGCTGTCCTGGTTCTCATGTCGGTGGCGTACTTCGCCACCTTCTTCGCCCGCCCCGGCACTGCTCTTGCGGTGTGGGGCGAGCGCGACGGCGAGTGGGATGCCGTTACAGGAGAGAGTCCGGGTCTTCCAGCTCGTTGATCTTCATGAGGTCGTCCTCTTCGCGCTGTTCGCGGTAGGCGACTCGGCCGACGCTGTGCGCGATCACGGGCGCCGTCAGCAGCGTGAAGATGCCCACCAGGACCAACATCCAGATGTCGACGCTCCCACGAAGCAGGAACACGGCGCCCATCAGGACCAAGATCAGTCCGACCACCTGAGGTTTCGTGGCCGCGTGCATACGACGCAGAGTGTCGGGGAAGCGAACGATTCCCACCGCGGCGGTCAGCGCGAGCAGCGCGCCGAGGAAGATGGAGATGGCCCCGATCGTGTCGAGGATGTTGCCGATCACTGGTCACTCACCCGGAAGCGCGCGACGGACACCGAACCGATGAAGCCGACCAGCGCCAGCGCGACGATCGCGGGAACGATGGTCGTGTCTTTGCTGTACGCGGCCCAGACCGCGAGTCCACACATCGAGACCGCGATGATCGTGTCCAGGGCGACGAGGCGGTCGAGTGAGCTCGGACCGTCGAGCAATCGGAACGTGGTCAGTACGGCGGCGATCAGCAGAATCACTCCGGAAATGATCAAGATCGTGGTGATGAACCCGTTCATGGTTGGTCCTCCTGCCGGGGTGCATCGAATTCGTAGTCGCGCTGGTGCCATGGGCTGGGTTGCCAGTCCGAATCACGTTCGAACGACGCGATGAACAACCGCTCGAGGTCCTCCACCGAGCGGTAGAACGCGCTGACGGCTTTCTGCGAGCCGACGTCGAGCACGTGGACGTAGACGATGCGTCGGTTCTGGTCGATCTCGAGAACCATCGTGCCGGGGATCAGGTTGAGAACGTCGATGCACAGCGTGAGAACCAGGTCGGACTTGATCCCGAGTTGGTACCGCAGAACTCCGGTGACCGGCGGCGGCGACGGACGGATCGCCAGCCACGCGACCTGGATACTCGACTGGATCGCGTAGTACACGATCATCCACAACAGACGCAGAATCGACAGCAGATGTACCCGACCCTCGACCGGTACGCGGGGGAGGGGAAGCAGGACCATGATGATCAGGCCGACGGCGAGTCCGCCGAAGATGTTGCCGAAACTGATGTTGCCCCACAACAGGATCCATACGACCATCAGCCACAGCAGGATCCCGACGCGGAGTACCTGTTCGCGTTTCATCGCGGAGCCTCCTCGGTATTCGGGACGTCGGTGTTCGGGGCCTCGGTATTCGGGACATCGGTACTGGGAGCTACAGCAGGGTCGTCTGCAGCGACGGGAGCTTCGTCGACCGGCACGGGCCGGTGGTTGCCGAGAACCGCGTCGATGTAGATGGACCGGTCCTGCAGGTCCTTCGCCGCTCTGTCGCTGATGTCGATGATCCGGCCCGCGAACACCGTCAGTGCCAGACCGACGATGACAAGTCCGACCGTCGGAATCAGCATGAAGAGCGGAATCTTGCCGACATCCTCGCGGTCGACGAACGCGATGTCCTCTTCGGACTCGTCGATCAACGCTGACGGGCTGACGTCGGCGAGGTCACCTTCGGGCGCGTCGGCCCGGGCTCGCCAGAAAGCCTTGGTCCACACGCGGGCGACGGCGTAGAGCGTCAGCAAGCTGGTGATCGTGCCGCCGGCAACGAGGATCCAAGCCAACGCGCTGGCGTCGGCCGCACCGGCCTGAAGGAGCGCGACCTTGCCGATGAAGCCCGAGAACGGCGGGATACCACCGAGATTCAGCGCCGGGATCAGGAAGACGATCGCGAGGATCGGGCTGGCCGCCGCCAGACCGCCGAGACGGCGCAGCGACGACGACCCGGCTTGTCGTTCGATCAGACCCACGACGAGGAAGAGCGTCGTCTGCACGATGATGTGGTGGGCGACGTAGTAGATCGCGCCGGACAGCCCGGACGTCGTGGACAGTGCGATACCGAAGATCATGTAACCGATATGGCTGACCAGTGTGAACGAGAGCAGACGTTTGATGTCGCTCTGCGCGATGGCACCCATGATGCCGACCACCATCGTGAGCAGGCCGCACACCATCAGTACGTTGTCGAGTTCTCCTTGCGGGAACAGCAGTGAGTGTGCGCGGATGATCGCGTACACACCGACCTTGGTGAGCAACCCGGCGAAGACGGCGGTGATCGGTGCGGGCGCGGTCGGATACGAGTCCGGTAGCCACGCGGACAGCGGGAAAACCGCGGCCTTGATGCCGAACGCCACGAGCAGGACAGCGAAGATGGCGGTTCGTGTGCCCGGCGGAATGTTGTCGAAGCGCAGGGCCATGTCGGCCATGTTGAGGGTGCCGGTCGCCGCGTAGGCGAAAGCGATGCCCGCCAGGAAGATCAGCGAGGACACCATCGAGACCATCACGTACGAGACACCGGCCCGGACGCGGTCGGCGCTGGCACCGAGCGTCAGGAGCACGAAACTCGCGGCGAGCAGAACCTCGAATCCGACGTAGAGGTTGAAGAGGTCACCGGCGAGGAACGCGTTGGAGATACCGGCGGTCAATGCGAGATAGGTCGGCAGGAAGATCGAGACCGGCTGGGCCTCGCTGCCGTCGCGAATACCCTGACCGATCGCGTAGATCATGACGGCGAGCAACACCACCGACGAGACCACGAGCATCATCGCCGAGAGACGGTCGACCACGAGTGTGATGCCGATGGGGGAGTCCCAGCCGCCGACCTGAACGGCCGTCGTACCGTCGCGGTCGGCGAGGTAGAGCAGCAAGCCCGACACCGCGACGACGCCGACGAGCGCGATCAGTGTGATCACGCGCTGAAAACGAGGACGTCGGCCGACGACCAGCGTCGCAGCTGCGGCCAGCATCGGGATCAAGACGGGCAGGGGCGCAAGGGCTCCCATCAGGTTGTCCGAGATGGTCATGCGCCTCCACCTCCCTCGATCTTGGTCTGGCGAGCGTCTTTGCGCCGCTTCTCGGATTCCTTCTTACGAGCAAGGTCGGTGGCCCAGTCGGGTACCGGTTCGTCCTCGAAGTCGCCGTCGTGGAGGTCGTCGTAGCATTCGATGTCCTCGAGGTTGACCAGTTGTTCGAGGGGAATAGGGTTGCCGTCCTTGTCGAATGCGTCGCCGCCGATGCTCGGGGCACCGGTGACCGGGTCGTCGGAGCGGTCGTGGTCGGGAGCGTCGGCAGGCAGGCGACGCTTGAGAACCTTGGTGTCCTCGGGATCGTCCTCGACGGCGTCGGCGGTGTTGATCTTGTAAGACCGGTACGCCAGTGCCAGAACGAAGCCGGCGATACCCATCGTGATCACGATGGCCGTCAGGATCATGCCCTGGGCGAGCGGATCCGCTATCTCCTCGTGGACCGAATCTCGGCCGACGATGGGCGGATTCCCGTCCGATCCACCAACAGTGAGGATCAAGAGGTTGATGGCGTTGCCGAACAGGAGCAGTCCGAGGAGCATCCGGGTGATGCTTCGTTCGATCAGCAGGTAGACACCGGCCGACGTGAGGACGCCGATCAGGATCAGCATTCCGATATTTGCGCTCATGGTGCTTTCACCTCGATTTCTGCGTCGAGGCGGGCGCCGAGACTTCGGAGTACGTCCAAGACCAGGCCGACCACGATGAGGTAGACGCCCAGGTCGAAGAACAGTGCGGTGACCAGTTTGACGTGGCCGATGAGCGGGAGTGTGAACTCGAAGACGGCGGACGAGAGCGCCGGGGCGCCGAGGAACAGCGACACCAGGGCGGTGCCCGCGGCCAGCGCCAAACCGAGGCCGAGAATCTTGCCCGCGTCGATGGGTACGGCTTCACCGAGTTCGTAGCGTCCGCCGGCGAGGTACCGAAGTACCAGCGCCAGGCCCGCCGTCAGGCCTCCGGCGAAACCGCCACCGGGGGCATTGTGACCGGAGAAGAAGAAGTAGATCGACAACACCATGATGGTCGGGAAGATCAACCTCGTGGTGACCTCGAGAACCAGCGAACGGTGTCGAGGATCGATGAGGTCTCCGCCGCGCAACCACGTCGTGTCCGAGTTGGCAGCTGCCTTGTCGACGATGACGGAGGGGGCGTCCGCGACGCGCGGCGCGATACCGAACCGGCGGTTGCGGAAGACGAGGCTGGCGACGCCTGTCGCAGCTACCAGCAGCACCGAGATCTCACCGAGGGTGTCCCATGCGCGGATGTCGACGAGTAGGACGTTGACGACGTTCTTGCCGTTGCCCAGGTCGTAGGCAGCGTCGGGAAGCAGCTCGTAGATCGGACGAGTGTTTCGGGCATTGGTCGCGAAGGCCGCGATGGTGGTGACGGTGATACCGACGGCGACAGCGAGTGCGGCACGCGGCCACTTGAAGCCGATCGCCTTGCTCTCGTCGACTTCGGCGGGGAACTTCCGGAGCACGAGCACGAAGATCACCAGTGTCAGTGTCTCGACGAGGAACTGGGTCAGCGCGAGGTCGGGTGCGCCGTGCAGCGCGAACAACACGCCGCAGCCGTAGCCGGTGAGTCCGACGAGGATGACGCTGGCGAGTCGGTTGCGCATCAGCGTCGCGGCGATGGCGGCCGAGATCATCATCAGCGCGATAGTGAACTGGATGGGTGAATCCCACATCCGAAGGTCGACTCCGCCGCCATCGGTGTCGATGATCAGCAGGAACAGCGGCACAACGACCAGCGTCGCGAGAATCGTCGACTGTGTGCGGGGGAGCGAACCACGCTGAGTGGCACCGGTCAGGCGCATCGAGATGGTGTCCATGCCGCGCAGGGTCGCGTCGTAGATACGGTCGGCGTTGCCGAGCGGCGGGTGCTCGAAGTGCAGTCGGCTGATCTGACGCTGCGCGATGTAGAGCGCGATGCCGCCGGCGATGACGATGCAGGTGAGCAGCAGCGGAGTGTTGAATCCGTGCCACAGCGCGAGGTGGTAGTCGGCGTGAGGTCCGGGGGCCAGTGTGGTGGAGTACGGGGTCAGCAGCTTCTCGAGCTGGGGCGAGAGAATGCCGGCGGCCAGACCGAGAACAGCGAGCAGGCCGGGCGCGAACAGGAACAGCCAACCCGGCTTGTGCATCTTGCTCACGGCTGGGCTGGGCTTGCTCAGGGTCTTACGTCCGAAGGCGCCCCAGATGAAGCGGACGCTGTAGCCGACGGTGAGGATCGAGCCCAACACGATCACCGTGACGACGGCGATGGACGACCAGTGGCCGAGCGCGTTCGTTTCGAGCACCGATTCGAGTGCGGCTTCCTTGCCGACGAATCCGAGTAGCGGTGGCAGACCGGCCATGCTGGCGGCAGCGAGGCTCGCGATGATCGCGAGAGCGGGTGCCGCTTTACCCAGGTGAGCAAGTTTGCGCAGGTCACGGGTACCGGTCGTGTGATCGATGATGCCAACGACCATGAAGAGTGCGGCCTTGAACATCGCGTGCGCCACGACCATCGTCATGCCGGCCAGGGCGGCGTCACGCGTGCCGATGCCGACCAGGACCATCATGAAGCCGAGTTGGCTGACGGTTCCGAAGGCGAGGACGAGTTTGAGGTCGTACGCGCGCATGGCTCGCCAACCGGCGAGGATCATCGACAGCAGACCCAAACTGATGATGGTGATGCGCCACGGCGGCGAATCGGCGTACCCGGGAGCCAGGCGCGCGACGAGGTAGATACCGGCCTTGACCATTGCAGCAGCGTGAAGATAACCGCTGACAGGGGTTGGCGCGGCCATTGCACCGGGAAGCCAGAAGTGCAGGGGCACGATTGCCGATTTGGAGAGCGCACCGATCAGGATCAGGACGATCGCGACGGACGGGAGCCACCCCGTCGGCGGGTTCGCGACCAGTTCGGACAGGTTGTAGCTGCCGCCGACCTGGCCGAGGATGATCATGCCGACCAACATCGCCAGACCACCCGCGGTGGTGACCAGCAGTGCCTGGGTCGCGGCGCGGCGGCTGGTGGCGCGTTCGGCGTAGTGACCCACGAGCAGGAACGACAGGACCGTTGTCAGTTCCCAGAACACGTAGAGAAGCAGCATGTTGTCGCTGGTCACTAGCCCGAACATGGCACCCGCGAAGGCGACCATCTCGGCGGCGAAGATACCGAGTCGAGGTTCGTCGTCGGTGAAATAGCGGGCGCAGTAGACCAGGATGAGCGTGCCGACACCCAGGACGAGCACGGCCATGATGGCCGAAAGCGCGTCGAACCTGAAGTCGATGTCCATCGACAGCCCTGGAACCCAGGTGATGTGCAGCGTCTCGACGGTGCCCCATTTGTCGATGACCCAGCCGAGGCCGGCGAGGGGGACTATCGCGAGGGGGAAGAAGCCGTTTCGCCCTAACCTGCGCACCACAAGCGGAGCCAAGAGGGCGGCAACGGCATGGGCAAGCAAGATAGCGAGCAAAAGGCACTCCGTCGTGTTGTCAGCGGGCGGCGGGGTGTCCGAACAAAATCGAACCTATCGGATTAACGAGACAATTCACCTTGTCGGAGAGGTTGTCTTTGCGTACATATTACCGGGCGTGGCAGTTTCGATGTGCAGCGAGTCGATTCGGACATCATCGGCACTCGCTGATACACGTAGGTTGGACGACGTGAATTCGTCGACACCCACCACGATCATCCGTACCGCCGCCCTTGCACACATTCGTGACCGCAAGCTGATCCAGACCCGCTCCGTGGGCAAGACGGCGTTCTACATGGCCGGCGGAAAGATCGACCCGGGGGAGACGCCCGAGCAGGCACTGCACCGCGAAATTCGGGAGGAACTCGACGTCGATCTGGTCGACGGGACGGTCACGTTCCTCGACGTCTTCGAGGCTCACGCTTTCGGACATTCCGCGGACACGGGCCTGCACATGAGTTGTTATCTGGCGGAGATGGCCGGAGACCCGCACCCGACCAGCGAGATCGCCGAGTTCCGCTACTTCACGCTCGCCGAGTACGCAGCGATGGACGAGGTGGCGCCCGGATCGCTCAAAGTGTTCCATCGCCTGGCGTCGATGGATCTGATCGACTGATCGGCGGAGGAACGGATCGATTGATCCGCCCCAATCGGAGACTCACGTAGGCGCAGACGGCCACGATGATCAGCGCCACGGCGTCGAGTATCAGAATGTCGGTCGAGATTTCGAACGGGCCGACCGTTGTGATGCCGTTGAAGGGCTTGTTCTCGTCGAGCGGCGTGTACGCCGTCCATCCGTAGTCGAACTGCGGATAGACGAGCAGGGCCAGCGCCGTCGGGCCGAAGATGACACCGAGTCCGACGAGTGCTCGCGACGCTCCGGTCCGCGGTGGCTCTCGGTACATCGCGCTGGCGATCGCGTATGTGACGACCGCAGCGGTGAAGGCGACAAGAAGATCGCTGATCGTGAGAACGTCACCGATCTTCGGCGACGGCGACGTGGCGTAGCTGACGATCCCGGCGACCGTGACCGTCAGGAGCAATCCGTAGCCGACGACTCGCGAGGGAGCGATCGCGCCGATCGCTGCCGCGGCGACGATGACGAGTCCGATCACGACGGCGGTGGAGGCGGGGGTTTTCGACCATTCCATAGCTTCGGTTGCGGGACGGTTCGCCGAGACCGCCGCCAGAGTTGCGACGGCAGCGGTACACATCAGCAGGATACGACTGCCGTCGCCCAGCACCCGCGCGCAGATCACCGTGATCACCAGCGCGACGAGTAGTAGAGGCACCGCCGCCGTGACGGTGGTGATCTCGAACCACCAATTCGCAGCGACCCCGAAGAGAGTGAGCACCGCCGCGATAGTCACCGGTCGAACGGCCATCCGTTCTTTGGGGTGGTCCTTGTCGAAGTCGTGGAACCAGAACGCGGCGACGCAGGCGGCGGCCAATGCCAGCGCGAGCAGTGTTGCCCCCAACACTGGTGGTTGAAACTGGTTGGTGTTGTCGGCGATGTAGTCTGCGTACCGCCGAGGAATAGCGTCTTCGTCGAGGAGTGAATCCGAGACATGCACGGCAACAATCGTTCCCGCGACGGAAGCGGCTCGGACCCGGGGAGCGGCAGCAACCGTGACCGCGCCGACAGCGACTCCCGCACCGACGGGTGAGAGTGCCTCGAAGTTGTGATCGTAGAGCCCGGGCAGTTCGAGTAGGAGTCCACCGAAGACCGTCATGGCCGCGGTCCGCAACCGGCAGCGGGCCATCATCGCGGCTGTCCCGACCGCGACGACAGCCAAGACGCCGGCGCCGATGGTCGAGATGGACCAGAATCGGTCGCCCGTCGAAATCGACGTCGACTGGCTGTTCACGAACGGTGCCAAGGCGACGACGGTGACGACGAATGCCGTCACACCACTCAGCGCGACGAGCAGCGTCCTGCGGGCGATGGGCACTGCTCCAAAATAGTCAATCCGGTACCAGTTGCACCGCAATAGCAGGTCTCAGTCCGGTGACGGTGTGTCAGTCGACTGGCTCCGGTTCGATCCGAGATTCCGTGGTGTCGACGGGTGGATGGGATCGTCGGAGGATCGCTGCACCGCAGAAGCCGATGATCAAGGCGAAGAGGATTGCAGCGCCGACGGTCTGAGGGGTGACGTAGTCGATGGTGATGCCTATTCCGCGTCCGAATAGTCCTCCGTTGGCGCTGACGTGCGCCGGGATGGGAAGTTCCATCAATCGCTGAATGTCTGCCGCTGTCAACTCTGGCGGCGCGGTGAGCTGATCGGTGAGAATGGCGATCGACGAGAAGGTCATTGCGGCAAAGGGAATGGCGAGTCCGAGTGTGGCGTCGACCAGGCTGCCGGGAGCCAGGGCACCGAACAGCAATCCGGCGGCGAGACCCAGCGAGGTGATCTTCAGTGCGATTGACCAGACACCGTGCGCGGAGTCGAAGGGCAGTAGTTCTGACAGCGGTACCGCAACGAGAACGGCGATGGGAACGAGGTTTGGCACCTGCTTGTGCAGTCGCAATCCGACGGCGACCGGCAGGGCTGCGAAAAGCACCAGTACCCAGGGGGACTTCAGGTCTCCCCAGTGGCCGGAACCCTTCGCGATGTCGACGAACAGCGGAGCCGACGCAGCGGCCAGAGCGGTTGCGGCCCAGAGGAACTTGCCACCAGCACCGGAGGTGTCGCCGAGACGGTAGGCGGCGATCCATGTCAACGCGAGCGCAGCGCCCGCTGCCAAGACCATGACGATCCAGGCAGTTGCCTCGGACGCGTACTGCTGGCGATCGATCACGGCGCCGAGCACTCGATGCCCGATCGCCAGCGCGGCGATCACCACGAGCGCTATGCGGATTTCGCCCGCGTCGGGCATGCGGATCCGGAAGCCGGATTGCGCGGTCACTGCACAGGCGATTGCTGCTGCGGCCGTGGCGCCGATCAGCCACCACGACGGCTCACCTACCGAAGACGTACTCATCCGGCCCGTCCCGCCGGCGAACGTGCGAACCGTGAGGAAGGCGGCAAGCACGCCGAGGAGGGTGGCGTTCTTCGTGGCGGTGCGATCCCAACTGACGGCAACCACACAACCCAGAATCGCACCGGCTGCAACACTTTTGACGATGATCACGGCGATCAGCAGGTCCAGTGACGCAACCTCGGGCACGACTGCCCGAATGATCGCGATGACGGCGACCCCGACGGTGATCGCGATCCAGGCTGCCCGACGGGAGCCGCGACGCTGTGAGAGTGCGCAGGCAAGCACGGCAACCACGGCGCCGAGCCCGACAGCGGTGGGTCCACTGCTGATCCAGCGATCTACTTCCGACGGAGAGGCCACGATGGCCCAGTCACGGAGAACCGGATTGGTCAGGGCCAGCGCAGCGAGTATCCCGGACAGGAGCGCAGCGACGGTGGTGAGGATCGCTCGAAGATCGAGTGGCATCGGGCCAACCTATCGCGGCGCCGCGACATCGGTCGTGGGCGGCGTGAGTGCCGGAAACCAGATGTCGGTGAGAACGTCTGCTGCGACGTCCGCACCCGCGGTGATCGCGCCCTGTTCCGCCCAGCGAATGAAGAAGCGCTCGACCTGTGTCAGCAGGAGTTCGACCCGGAGTTTCGCCTCGTCGTGTCGATTCTGCGGCCAACGGGCGAGGTACGACGGCATCGCGTTGGGCAGTGCAGAGATGCCTTCGCGGGCCAGTGTGCGGAACTCGGGTTCGAGGACCATGGCCTCGTCCCACGCCCGCATCATGTGGTGGTGATCGCGGCACCAGTCGAGAGCGCGGTTGATCCAGCCGGCGAATTCTTCGCGCGAACCGGAATCGAGTACGTGGTCGAGATCCTGGAATATGGCGAGGGTGCTGGATACGACGGTGTTCGAGCCGAGCGCCTTGAGGATGTCGATCTTTCCGGGAAAGTGCAGGTAGAAGGTGGCTCGGCTGCAACCGACCCGGCCGGCGATGTCCTCGACGGTGACAGCCGCGTATCCGCGTTCGGTGAAGAGCGCGCCGGCGGCATCCACGAGGTCTGCGCGGGTTCGCTGCTTCTGCTTCTCTCGCAGCGTCAGTCTGCCGGAGGTATCTGTCATTACCAGGATCCTAGTGCCGCGGGGGCTCTCACGGGTCAGTTGCACGAGACTCTCCGTCTTTCACTTGACAGTCCGTTAGTGAAAGCTACTCTGTGGTGTAGCGCACATTCGACCGATCAGAGGACGCCATGACCATCTCGGACACAACACGCACGCCTGACCTGCCGGCCGGATTCGACGTCACCGATCCTGCTGTCCTCGGGGAGCGGATCCCTTTCGAGGAATTCGCCGAACTGCGTCGCAACGCACCCGTGTGGTGGTGTGAGCAGCCGCCGACGGTCGGTGGATTCCAGGACGAGGGCTACTGGGTGGTCTCGCGTCACGCTGACGTCAAAGAGGTCAGCCAGCGCAGCGATGTGTTCTCGAGCTGGGAGAACACCGCGATCGCGCGTTTCGCCGACGACATGCCACGTGAGGCCGTCGAGATGCTCCGTCATCTTCTGCTCAACAAGGATGCACCGGAGCACACCAAGCTCCGCAAGCTGATTTCGAAGCTGTTCACGCCTCGCGCGATCAACGGCATGCGCGACGAATTGGATCGTCGTGCACGGAGCATCGTCGACACCGCTGTGAGCGAAGGCCCGGGCGACTTCGTGAAGCAGGTTGCCAGCGAGCTGCCGCTCCAGGCGATCGCGGATCTGATCGGTGTACCGCAGGACGATCGAGACAAGCTGTTCAAGTGGTCCAACGAGATGATGGGCTACGACGACCCGGAATACCAGGGTGATCCGGCAGTCGCGTCCACCGAGGTCCTCGGATACGCGTACCAAATGGCAGACGCACGTCGTACCTGCCCGGCAGACGACATCGTCACCACTCTGGTCCAGGCCGACATCGACGGCGACTCCTTGAGCCCGGAGGAGTTCGGGTTCTTCGTGCTCATCCTGGCGGTCGCAGGAAACGAGACCACCCGCAACGCCATCACGCACGGAATGATCGCGTTCCTGGACAACCCCGAGCAGTGGGAGCTGTACAAGAAGGAACGTCCCAAGACGACGGCCGACGAGATCGTCCGTTGGGCGACACCCGTCACCGCCTTCCAGCGCACCGCGCTCGAGGACACGGAATTGGCAGGAGTGTCGATCAAGAAGGGGCAGCGCGTGGTGATGCTGTACAGCTCCGCGAACTTCGACGAGGACGTCTTCGAGAACCCGATGACGTTCGACATCACTCGTAACCCCAATCCGCACTTGGGCTTCGGCGGAACGGGCGCGCACTTCTGCATCGGTGCCAACCTCGCTCGTATGGAGATCGACTTGATGTTCAACGCGATCGCCGACAACGTCCCGGACATCACCAAGATCGGTGATCCGCGCCGTCTGCGCTCGGGTTGGATCAACGGCATCAAGGAGTTCCAGGTCGATTACAAGAGCACAGGCTGCCCGGTCGCTCACTAGAGTCGGTAGGTGAGAGGTACACCCCACGATCTCGAGGAGCCACCGCATGACTTCGATCAACGACAAGGCAACAGCTCTACTGGCGTTGCACCAGCCAGGCAACCCGGTCATTCTCCCGACGGTATGGGACGCGTGGTCGGCGAATCTTGCGGTGGCTGCAGGTTTTGCAGCCCTGACGGTAGGCAGCCACCCGGTTTCCGATTCCATCGGCAAGCCGGACAACGAGGGCATCACCTTCGACGAACTTCTGCACCGGATCAAGCAGATCACCGGTGCGGTCGACGCCCCGATCTCGGTGGACATCGAGGGTGGTTACGGGCTCGAGCCGGCAGTTCTCATCGACGGGTTGATCGATGCCGGCGCTGTCGGACTCAACATCGAGGACACCGTTCACAGTGAAGGCGGACGCTTGCGCGAGGCGCAGGAGCACGCCGACTTCGTGGGTGGGCTTCGTCAGGCCGCCGACGCAGCCGGAGTTCACGTTGTCGTCAACGCGCGCACCGACCTGTTCGTGAAGCAGGTCGGTGACGAGTCCGATCGCGTCGATCGCGCCATCGCACGCCTCAAGCTGGCGGCCGACGCCGGCGCCGACGTTCTTTACCCCGTCGGGCGGCATGACGACGCGACCCAGCGCCGCCTGACGTCCGAACTTCCACTTCCGATCAATGCGATCGGAATCCCGGATCAGGACGACCCGGCAAGTTTCGGTCCGCTCGGAGTGGCACGTGTGAGCTTCGGTCCGTTCTTCCAGATGGCATTGGCCAACCGTGCGAACGAGATCTTGGGACGCTGGAAGTAAGAATGCAGACACTGATGTCGCCCGGCCCGCTTCTCGACGATGGCGGACATTTGGTCGAGACGGGTTGGGCCCCATCGGAGATTCGCAAGTATCGACGCTCTGCGATCGCCGCTCCGAAGTTCCGGATCAAGGAGTGGGACTACTACTGCGTTCTTACTGCGGATTACGGCATCGCGTTGACCGTCGCCGACAACGGGTACATGGGCTTGCTCGGAGTCTCCTGGCTCGATTTCCGAACACCACACGAGATTACCGAAAACGTGATGCTGCCGTTCCCGATGGGAAGGCTCGGTCTGCCCGAAAGCGCGGACGACGGTGATGTGGTGGTGTCGAAAGGTAAAGCTCGCTTCGAGTTTCGCCATGTGGACGGTGGGCGCCACCTGATCGTCGACTACCCGGCTTTCGACGGTGGACGAGGTCTTCATGCCGATTTGTTCCTGGCGAGTCCTGCCGATGACCGGATGGTGATCGCCACACCGTTTCCGAAGGCGTCCCGATCGTTTTACTACAACCAGAAGATCAACTGCCTGCCCGCTGCCGGGACCGTGCGAATCGGGAGCGACGACTTCACATTTCGCTCGGAGGACTCGTTCGGCGTTCTCGATTGGGGCAGGGGAGTCTGGACTTACGACAACACCTGGTACTGGGGTTCTGCATCCGGAGTGGTGAACGGCGAGCGGTTCGGATTCAACATCGGTTACGGCTTCGGCGATACTACGGCGGCCAGCGAGAACATCGTGTTTGTCGGAGGGCGGGCACACAAACTGGACAGGATCGACTTCGGCATCCCGCAGGGAACGTACGACGGCGCTCCGTGGAACTTCTCGAGCAACGATGGTCGCTTCGAGATGACTTTCGAGCCGATCATCGACCGTGCCGCGACTTTCGACGTCGGGGTGCTGCGTTCGATTCAGCATCAGGTGTTCGGAAAGTTCTCCGGCACAGTGATCCTCGACGACGGTACCTCCGTGGTGGTTCGAGATCTCCTCGGATTTGCCGAGGAGGTTCGGAACCGCTGGTAGGCCGTACGTCTCCGCGAAGATGACGGAACGCAGCATGAGCACCGGGGCATGATCGTGCCCCGGTGCTCGCGTCTCGAGTTGTTTCACTTCAGGCTGCTGTCGGTGGGCCGTTCCCGCCGATCGGCTGCTGATACGGATCAACAGACATCGGCGGGTAGAACACCGTTTTGCGATCCGGCCCGATCTCCACCCGCCATTCGGTGTGGTGCAGTGTCCGGTGGTGATGACCGCACAACAAGATCAGATTGTCGAGATCTGTTGGGCCACCATCGTTCCAGTGAACAATATGATGAGCATCGCACCACCCCGACGGCGTTCCGCACCCCGGAAACGCACACCCACCATCACGAACCGCCAACGCCCGCCTCTGCGGCACCGTCGCTGTTCTCGCTTCCTTACCGCAGTCGAGCGGAACACCATTCTCATCCAACAAAATCCGCGTCACGGTGCAGTCGCACGCCAACATCCGCGCAGTATCGATACTGATCGGACCCACCCAATCCGCCCACGCAAACCCGAGTTCCTCCGTCGACGGCAGGAGGTCTTTCAAAGCCTGCAGATCCGTCATGTCTTTCGCGGACGCGGTGACCGTGATGTGCGGTTTCACCCCGCCTTCGATCGGGCCCAACCCCGCCCGCTCGTACCGCCGCAGTAGTTCGCAGAACCCGTCCGCACGCCGCAGCGCCGGAGTACGGGTGTCCTTCACGCCGTCCTTCTCCGGTATCGGCGCAGACAGGCTCGACAACAACGTGATCAGACGCGCCCCGTTCACCGCATCCAAATCACCCTTCACGGTCACCCGCCCGTACAAGCCTTTCGAGGCGTAGAACTCGTTACGCTCCGAATCCTCACCCACCGGAACGCCGTCCTCACGCTTGCCGTACTGCTTCTCGATCCGCCGGATCGCCGCCCGCACCGCATCGCAATCCACGATGTTCTTCGACGCCAACCCCAACAAGATCCCGCGGGCCTTGTCGACATCCGCCGGCGTCATGTTCTTCGGTGGATGCTGACAAAACGACGCCACCTGACGGGCTTTCAACGCATCAACGTCACCGCGGTGAAACGCATCGCCCACCACGGGTTCGAGCATCAGCAACCGCGCCAACCCGACCAGCAGGCTGCATTCGCCGATCTCCAGATTCGTCGACCCGTGCAACCACTGTGCGATCGCCCGAAAACCCTTCCCGCCGAGAACGTCCCGGGAAAACATTTCGACGATCAGCAACACCATCCGCGACTGCAACTCGTGCCGGGCGCGCACCAGATCCAGAACCTCACTCTTGAGGCCCTCACCATCCAGCTGCCACGCTTCCCGACTGTCCATGCTCAAAGTCTAATCGAACAAAGTTTCGAACACAAGACTTGAATCTCGAAAACTGTTCCTATGCAATAATTTTCGACAATTCCGATTTTTGGGACTTTTCGGATCTTCATTCGATTTGCGGCAGGCAATCTCGACTACCTCATTGCATGGACTCTGCTGACGCCGAGCACTCGGCATACATTCCGGCTTCATGTTGACGTGGACGAGGGCACTTGGACGCGTGGCCGCGCATGGGCTCTGTCGATTGCATTGGTTGCCTTGCCGTACTACCGCGACACGAACGAGCAGATCACGGCCTGGGCGAAACATGCGATTGCCCAGGTCGTTGACGACGTCCACACCGAACTCTGAGACCACCCAGCGTCGTTTCCGTTCTCGCAACGATCCTTGGAACTCGAGCAGGGAGGGCAACAGTCTTGTCCGCGGCGACCGATCAGTCGATCGCGCTCAGGTCCCCGTACACCGTCCGGCCCTCCAGGACGGTGGCGAGCACCGTGATGTCGGCCAGCTCGGCCGGCTCGACGTCGAGGGGATTTGCCGACAGCACAACCAAATCCGCGTAGGCGCCGGGAAAGATGGACCCGATGTGATCTTCGCTGAACAGCTGCCAAGCGGCGTTGACCGTATGGGCGCGCACGGCGGCGTCCACGGGGATCCGTTCCTGGGGTGCCACGACGCGGCCGCTGGGCGAAAGTCTGGTGACGGCGTCCTGCATATTCCGTAGCGGATTGGCGGGGGTGACGGGACCGTCGTTGTGGAAGGTGAACCGTTGCCCGGCCGCGAGTGCAGATCCTGCTGCGGCCCAGACGGATCCGTATTCGGGGCCGAACAGGTCATCCACCAGAACGTCACCCCAGTAGTGCAAGTGGTCGATGAAGATGCTGACCGTGACGCCCAGTTCCGCTGCGCGGGCGAACTGATCCGGACGCATCGCGCCGACATGTTCGAGGCGCAACCGGTGATCGGGCCGGGGGTGCTCCTTCAGAAGCTGCTCCCACGCGTCGAGAACCATGGTGATCGCGTCGTCGCCGTGGGCGTGGCACGCCATCTGCCACCCCTTGGCGAAGTAAGCGGAACTGATGTCGTGGATCTGTTCGCCGGTGTAGTTGGCATGCCCGTGCGTGCAGGCGATCCCGAGCGCACGGGTGGCTTCGGTATCGAGATACGGGAAACTGGTGGCGATGTTGCCGACCCACGGCGAACCGTCGGACCAGACCTTGATGCCGATCTGGCGCACCAGGTCGTTTCCGTCGCCCGGCGACGCCTCGGTAGTGCGTGCGTCGTTGGACATTTCGTAGAGCCGCAGGCGGGTGGTGAGCAGTCCGGCGTCGGCTATTGCGGCCAGGGCGGGCCGCATCTTGGGGTCGAACGACAATTCGGCGATGGTGGTGATTCCGGCGGCGTTCATTCGGGCGCATTCGGCCGCCACCAGTGCGGGGAAGTCGTCACCGATAGTGACTGCGTGGCCCGCGACTGCGAACACCGCAGGCATTTCGTACGCGGCTCCGTCGAGTGCGCCCGTCGCGTCGTGGCCGTACGATCCGCCGATCGGATCGGGGGTATCGCGGGTGATGCCGGCCTGCACTGCTGCCGCCGTGTTGAAATACGCGACGTGTCCCGAGTTGTGCATGATCACGAGGGGGTACTCCGGCGCTACGGAGTCCAGCCAGTCGATGGTCGGGTCGGGTAGGCCCTTCTGCAGCAACGGGTCCCAACCGTTCAGAGAAGCGCCGGCAGCACCTCGCGAACGAACAGTGTCGACGACGGCAGCAACTACGGCGTCCGCCTCGGCGATCGTGACAGGCCGGATGTCGACGACGTCAGGCCCGAGCACGATGGCTTCTTCCAAAGGGTGACCGTGTGGCTCGATGAACCCCGGCAGAACAGTGGCACCTCCGACGTCGACGACGCGGGTATCCGGCCCCACCAGTTCCTCGACGTCCGTGCGCGCGCCGACGGCTGTGATCCGGCCGCCCGTCACGGCGAGCGCCTGGGCGCGTGGTGCTTCCTCGTGCATGGTCACGATGTCGCCGTACAGAACCAGATCAGCAGCCATGGTCAGTCCTTATCGGTTGTCCGCGTACGCCTGTAGGTGTGCCACCTGCTCGGGATCGAGTGAGGGACGTACCTTCTCACGGGCGGTTGCCACGTCCGCGGCCGTCACGTCGGCCGCGTCCATGCTCCGACGCATGGCGGCGAGTGCAGCCTCACGCAGGAGAGCCGAGCAGTCTGCTGCCGAGTATCCCTCGAGATCGACGGCCAGAATGTCCAAATCGACATCTTCGGCGAGCGGTACCGACTTGCCGGAAGCACGCAGAATCGCTTTGCGGGCCTCCGCATCCGGCGGCGGTACGAATACGAGACGTTCGAGTCTGCCGGGGCGCAGAAGAGCCGGGTCGATCAGATCCGGTCGGTTGGTGGCGCCCAACACCACGACGTCGCGTAGCGGTTCGACGCCGTCGAGTTCGGTCAGCAACGCGGCTACGACGCGATCCGACACCCCGGAGTCGGAACTTTGACCACGACGCGGGGCAAGGGCGTCGATTTCGTCGAGGAAGATCAACGAGGGCGCCGAATCGCGTGCGCGCTGGAACAACTCTCTTACGGCCTTTTCGGAGGCGCCGACCCACTTGTCCATCAGCTCTGCGCCTTTCACGGCATGAACGCTGAGGTGCCCCGAGCTGGCAAGGGCGCGAACGAGATACGTCTTACCGCAGCCGGGAGGGCCGTAGAGGAGCACGCCGCGGGGTGGGTCGACACCGAGGCGTGCGAAGGAGTCGGGGTGCTGTAGCGGCCACAGCACCGCCTCGGTGAGCGCCTGTTTGGTTTCGACCATGTCGCCGACGTCGTCGAGGGTGACGCTGCCGATCGACAGTTCTTCGGTACTCGAACGGGACAGTGGCCGAATCACTTCGAGGGCACCGACAAGATCTTCCTGCGTGATCTCCGGAGAATCACCGGATTTGGACGCCCGCGTCGCCGCTCGCAAGGCAGCTTCACGGCAGAGCGCCGCGAGGTCGGCGACCACGAATCCGGGTGCGCGCGAGGCGATGGCGTCGAGTTCGAGGGTTCCGGTGGGCACTCGGCGGAGCAGGAGTTCGAGCAATGCCTTGCGAGTTGCGCCGTCCGGCAGGGTAAGTGCGAGTTCTCGATCGCAGAGATCCTGGCCGCGAAGGCGCGCGTCGACGGTCTCCGGATGGGCGGAGGTCGCGACGAATGCCACGCCCGGGGTTGCGACGGCGCTGCGCAGTTGTTCGAGGATCAGTGCGGACACCGGTTCCGCGGTGGCCGGAAGCAGAGCGTCGATGTCACTGATCAGCAGTACGCCACCGCCGCGCACGGCAGCAACGGCGTCGACGATTCGCTGCAGGCGGGTATTCGCCTCGGTGGCACCGACTCCCGGGCCGTCGAGTTCGACCAGTTTGCGCGAGGACAGGACCGAGCGGGCCAACGTGGCTTTGCCTACGCCGGCGGGGCCCGTGATGAGGACGCCGAGGTGCGGTGAGGCGCCGAGCGTACGGAGCAGTTCTGGTTCGTCGAGTGCCAGGCCGAGCCACTCGGTCAGCTTGGCTGCCTGCGCTTGCGCGCCGACGAGGTGATCCAGCGGAACCGACGGTGCAGGCTCGATCGCGACGGCGGCCGGACTGGAAACAAGCGCACTCGGTGTCAGTGTGCCCGCCGAGCCGGAACCCCAGTTGACTGCCGAATTCGGCTGGACGCTGACCGGACCACCGGCAGGTTCGACGGCCGTGACGGTGAGCAGTTCGGATGTCCACGCGACGCCGAAGGTACGGGAAAGCGCTTGGGTGGCTTCGGAAGTGCTCGTACCCGGACCGAGATCGCGGGGGAGGAGCGAGACCGTGTCGCCGACGCTGACGACCTTGCCCAGAAGGGCTTGTCGCAGAACCGTCGAGCTGATCGAATTTGTCGCCATGGACGAGCCGGTGACGGAGACGGATCGCGCTCCGTACACCGCCACCGGACCGACCACGACGGATGAGTTCTCGGTCAGGCCGACGTTCGACATGGTGACGTCGTCGAGAAGGATCGTGCCTGCCGGGGTTCCGGTGGGCGCACGGCCCGCGACGGTCGCGGTGCCGCGGGCTCCCATGAGTGCGATGGCATCCCATTCGCGGATGCCCAACGCCGCCAACGCTTCGGGGTGCAAGCGCACTACCCCGCGGCGTAGGTCGGCGGCAGAGGTGTTGAGTCGAACGGTGAGGGCGAGTTCCGGCGAAGTCACCTCTCGAGAGTACGTCGTGGACTAGCGGGGTCGCCGCAATCCGAGACGAGCGGCCGAGCGGCGACCACCGACGTTGGGTTGGCGTCGGATCGCGCGGCGTTCGGAAGGCTTGATGTCCCAGGTTTCGGGACGTGCTGCCACCCACCGCTTCGAGTGCACGGCAAACGGGATGTGCACCAGGTAGATCGCGATGAGAACGATCAGCAGGATGTACGGGTAGGTGATGAGTGCGGCCGCAGCCAACGTCACCAGGACGAGCAGGCCGGCCGCCATGTGCGGCGGCACGGATACCGACTTCATCGCCAGCGTCGGGATGCGGCTGACGATCAGTGCAGCCGAGAAGAGCGTCCACACGATGACGACGAAGTGCGAAGACCACCAGCCGTCACCCCACTGAGCCGTCGCGGCCAGGGGAGTGAGGGCGATGAGTGCGCCGGCCGGAGCCGGAACGCCGACGAAGTACTCACGTGCGTACGCGGGGACGTCGTCGTCGTCGAGCAGAGTGTTGAAACGTGCGAGTCGCAACACGATGCTGACCGCGTAGATCAACGCGATGATCCAGCCGATGCTGGTGCCGTCCAGCAAGGTCACGTACAGGACCAGGGCCGGGGCGACGCCGAAGGAGATGGAGTCGGCCAGTGAGTCGAGTTCGGCGCCGATCTTGCTGGTGGCGTCGAGCAGTCGCGCGATGCGGCCGTCGAGTGAATCGAGGACGGCAGCGGCGCCGATCATCGCGAGCGAGGTACCGGGTTGTCCGTCGAGAGCGAATTTGACGGCGGACAGCCCGGCGCACAGCGCCAGGATGGTGATGACGGACGGCAGCAACCGCACCGCCTGGGTGCGTTTGGGCATCTTCGCGCCGGGTTGGGCTGCTCCCGGCTTCTTCACGGCTGACTTCATCTTCGGCGTCTTCACGGCAGTTGCGCGATAACTGTTTCAGCACCGATCGTGCGTTGTCCCGGCTCGACCAGGAGTGTGGTTCCGGCGGGGAAATAGGTGTCGACGCGTGAGCCGAAACGGATCAGTCCGTACGTGTCGCCGATCGGCAGGACGTCACCGACACCGGCGTAGCAGACGATGCGGCGTGCAAGCAGTCCCGCGATCTGGACAACCGCAACGTCGTGACCATCGGCGGTTTCGATCAGCATGCTGTTGCGCTCGTTGACCTCGCTGGCGTCGGCGAGATCTGCGGAGAGGAACTTGCCTGCCTGGTGAACGACCTCTTTGACCGTTCCACCGACAGGGCTGCGCTGGACATGCACGTCGAGAACCGACAGGAAGATGCTGACGCGCGGGCGCGGCTCGCTTCCGAGATTGAGCTCGGCGGGCGGAACGGCGTTGTCGACCAACGCCACCTCGCCGTCGGCGGGTGCGACGACGACGCCGATGCGGTTGGGCGGCACCCGGTGCGGGTGACGGAAGAACGTGGCGCATGCGGCGGCGGTGGTCAGACCGGCTCGGCGCACCCACTTACGGTTGCGGCCCAGAGCTGCAACTCCCAGCGGGGCCAGCACGAACGGCAGGCCGGCGGGATGAAGTGGCGGAATCGCATGGCGAACCAGATCGACGATATGTCCGATCCCGGTGGGTTGCGGGGTTCCGGGGGGTGTGGGTCGGCGTGCCACAGGCTCCTCTAACTACTCGGTAGGTCTTCTGCTGGTCGCACTGACAGTACGGGGTGGTAGAGCATCCATAGATTACGTGAACGCCTTCTCTCCTACAGGCTGTAGTGGCATCAAGTACGAGTAGTACCCGACACAGTCGCCGGTGCGTATCGCCAGCGGGAGCGTCGCACCGCTTACTCGGATCACCAGTTGCCGCCCCGGTTGGGCTGCGGCGGCGTCGCGCAGTCGCTGCCGGTCGACCAGTACTCGGAACTTCTCACGGGGATCTGTTCCGCCCGGATCCACCCGGGCACCACCGTCTTCGCCGACGCTGACGACGGCACTGTCCTCGGTGCCGTTGAGCAGGGCAGCAAGGTGGTCGCCGCTCAGTTCGACGGCGTTGTGGTGCTCGCGCAGGATTCGGTGATCAGGGAACTCTCCGTCCTCGATCAGGGGACTGGACACCTCACCTCCCGGATACGACGCAGTCACCGTGCGCGCGGAGAAAGTCAACGTCACGACGCCGGCGACGTCGCGTAACAATCGCGCGAAGGTGACGGGAACGACAGCGGACACCGTCAGAGCGGAGTGAACTGTCACCTCGGCGACCGCGAGCCGGAACTGATCAGTGGTGACAAACGCAGCGACGCCGTCGTGAATGTCGAGGTGGACGCCGCGAAGTATCGGGAACTCCGATTCCTCGTTCACTGCGAACAGCACGGCGTCGAGTGCGCGTCGTAGATCCCACGAGTCGATGTCCACGCCGCCGGAGGCAGGTAGCGAATCGATCAGCCGGTGAATTCGCCCCAGTTCGGCGCGGGCGTCGGCGAGACCGTCCTCGAGGTTGCGCAGATGGGCGTCCAGGCACGAATGCGGTTCCGGCCCGGTCAGGACGGCCATCATGTCGCGGATCGGAACACCGACGCGTCGCATACCGGCGATCATGCGGGCGTCGCGGAGCTGATCGTCGGTGTACCAGCGGTAACCGGTGTGCGGATCGACGGAATGCGGGACGAGCACGCCTTCCTTGTCGTAGAACCGCAGCGCGCTGATCGGGAGCGCCGACGCCCTGGACATCTCGCCGATCGTCAAGAGGGCGGAACTAGTGGTCACGGATCAATTCTGCCCGCAGTCGCTCGATGGCGCCCCTGATCATCCGGCCGTAACCGTCGTCGGCGAGTGTGCCGACCGACGCCTCGGCCTTCGTCAGATGCTCGACGGCCTCGGTGTCGCGTCCGAGTTTGCGGTAGTCGGCAGCCAGGTTGAGGTGCAGCGATGGATAGAAACCGGCGACCTGCAGCGATGCGTGGTGTTCCTGGGCTCGCGCGTCGGTCAACGAATCTGCAGCGTCGAGGGCGCGCAGGTCCCAGCAGAGCTCTTGAGCCGGATCGTCTTGAACGTCGGCCATGTAGTGCGCGAGGGAGAGGATGTGGAGCGCATCGGGGGCGGCGCTGATCTCTTCCCACACCTTCTCGAACGCAGAGCGAGCCCCGGCTCGATCGCCGGAGCTCGCCAATTCTTGTGCCTGCGCTATCTGTGTCATCACGGGATCCATGGAACGGATCCTGATGCCTCGACCAGGTCGAGGGTCAAGCAGAGGTGCGTGCAGCCGCCTCGGCCTCGCTCTTCACACGCTTCAAGGTGGCATTCATGCCTTCAACGAGCTCGACCTCGAAGTCGGCGTTTCCGCCCAGGACGGTCTTGACGAGGAACTGCGAGACCTTCGACGTTCCGGTGGGAGCCTCGCGACGCTCGGTCACTTTGGTGCCGGTAGCGGTCGGCTCGAGTTCGTAGGACCAGATCGTGCGGTTCTCCGCGATGCGGAACGCCACCGACTTGTTGGGCTCGAAGCGAACGACCTTCGACGACGTCGGCCAGACCAGCAGGCCCTTGCGGTTGACGTTGATCGTCTTGGCACCCTCACGCACGGTCCCGCCGATCACCTTCATGACCTTGCACTGGGGGCTCCATTCGCCCATGCGCTGCAGGTCGGCGACGATTGCCCACACATCCTGCGGTGATGCGTCGATGTCGATGCTTGCTTCGAGGGTGTTGGACACAGTCTCTCCAGTCGAGTTGATGCTACGTAAAGTTACAAACACTTTTGTCGATCGTAAGCGATCCGTCAATGGACCATGTGTGTCAGGTCACTGTACGGCCGTCCAACAGGGTCGTGCGGGAACACGCGCGGTGGTAGCGGACAATGGTTCGCGCACGTATGACGATCCATCCGACTGGAGTACCGAGAAGTGAACAGCGACGCAGCGACGCAGGATGGCCTCAAGCGAGGGCTGACAGCGCGCCATATCCGCTTCATCGCCCTCGGATCAGCCATCGGAACCGGACTGTTCTACGGCAGCGCCGAGGCCATCAAACGAGCCGGCCCGTCGGTGCTCCTGGCCTACCTGATCGGCGGTATCGCGGTCTACCTGGTGTTGCGAGCGCTCGGCGAGATGGCGGTCCGTAACCCGGTTTCCGGTTCGTTCAGCGAGTACGCGAACAAGCACCTCGGACCACTCGCCGGTTTCATGACCGGGTGGACGTACACGTTCGAGATGGTGATCGTGTGCCTCGCCGACGTCACCGCCTTCGGCCTGTACATGCAGTTCTGGTTCCCGGACGTACCGAGATGGATCTGGGTTCTGGCTGTCGTCTTCTTCATCGGCGCGATAAACCTGTTGAGCGTCAAGGTGTTCGGCGAACTGGAATTCTGGTTCACGCTCGTGAAGATCACCGCCATCATCGCGATGATCGCCGGCGGCATCGCGATCATCGTGTTCGGATTCGGCGTTCACGACACCGATGCCGGAATCAGCCACCTCTGGTCGGACGGCGGGTTCTTCGCGACGGGCTTCGGCGGATTCGTCGCGTGTTTCGCGATCGTCATGTTCGCGTTCGGCGGCACCGAGATCATCGGTATCACCGCGGGCGAAGCCGAGGATCCGGCGCAGACCATCAGGAAAGCCGTCAACACGGTGCCGGTGCGCATCATTCTCTTCTACATCTGCACCCTCGCCGTCATCATGGCGATCATTCCGTGGCAGGCCATCAACTCCGACAACAGCCCGTTCGTCCAGATCTTCGAGAACCTCGGATTGGGAACGGCCGCTTCGATCCTCAACATCGTCGTCATCACCGCAGCCCTGTCGGCCATCAACAGCGACGTTTTCGGTGCGGGTCGCATGATGTTCGGAATGTCGCATGCCGGTCAGGCCCCGCAGGTGATGAAGAGAGTCTCCGCCAACGGTGTTCCGTGGATGACCGTTGTCATCATGACCGGTGCCCTGTTGGTGGGAGTCCTGCTCAACTACCTGATCCCGGACCAGGTGTTCCTCGTCATCGCCTCGCTGGCCACCTTCGCCACGATTTTCGTCTGGATCATGATCCTGCTCTCGCAGTTCCGTTCCCGCGCTCAGATGAGTGCAGACGAAACAGCGGCACTGAAGTTTCCAGTGCCGCTGTGGCCGTACGGTCAGATCTTCGCGATCGTGTTCCTGGCTTTTGTCATCGTGTTGCTCGGCGTCATCGCCGATACCCGAGTTGCTTTGCTCGTCGGTGCCGGATGGCTGGTTCTGCTGACGGGCGCGTACTACAAGTGGGTGAAACCGGCTGTCAGCGCAGCGGATCGAAGTGGCGCATGACGGTCGGCGTCTGAGCGCCGGTCATCGAGTCGGCCACCATCTTTCCGGTCAACGGACCCAGGGCGATTCCCCACATCCCGTGACCACCGGCGACGTGCACCCGCGGCGACTTCGTGGCTCCGATCAACGGCAAGCCGTCGGTAGTGCACGGTCGTGATCCCACCCACTCCTCTTCCCGCGCAGTCCAGTCGATGCCGCTGAGCATCGGCTTGGCCGCATCGATGATCGCCTGCACGCGGCGCGGATCCAGCGGCGCGTCAGGGCTGCGGAATTCCATCATTCCGGCCACTCGGAAGCGATCGTGCAACGGAGTGCATGCGACGCGCTGGGTGGGGAAATACACAGGGTTCTTGGGGAGGTGCTCGGGCTTGACACTGAAGCTGTATCCGCGTCCGGCCTGCACCAGTTTGCGCACACCGAACGGTGCTGCGAGCTTGTTCAAGCGGGCACCGCTCGAGATGACCACGGCGTCGCCGTCGCGTGAATCACCGTGTGCACTGCGAACAGTGACTCCGCCGACCCGATCGTCGATCTGCGTGACGTCGAAACCGCTGACGATTTCTCCACCGCGTTCACGAACCGCGTCCGCCAACGAGTTCACGAACAACGGGGGATCGATGAAACGCTGATTACGCAGACGCAAACCGGCTTTCACACCCTGGCCGAGTGAAGGCTCGAGCGAGTGAATCGCGTCGTAGTCGAGGAGGTCGAAGTCGACTTCTCCGCCGGCAGCTTCGACGTGATGGAACTCGTCCACCAAGGTCTGTCGGTCCTTCTCGGACGCAAACGCGGCGAGGAAAGGATCGGCCAGGCGGGTCAGCTCTTTGACGCCACCGTCGGCGAGTTCGTCGTACGCGCCCAAGGCTGTTCGGTTGACCTCGGTGTAGACCGACATCGCTTCCTGCCACTTCGACGGCGTGCAGTGGCGCGCGAACCCGACCAGGAACCGAATCAGCTTCAGATCGGTGGTGAGTGGCACGTACACCGGGGACGACGGGCTGAGCATCGCGCGCAAGCCGTATTGGAGCACTGCGGGTTCGGGCAGCGGAAGCGTCAATGCGGGGGCCAGCCAACCGGCGTTGCCCCAGCTCGCGTCGGCTGCGACGCCGTCGCGATCGACGACGGTGACCTCGACTCCACGTTCCTGCAAGAACCAGGCCGTCGACAATCCGACAACACCCGCACCGACCACGACCACACGATCGGGGCTTTGACGAGTTCCCATGACGCACTCCTTCTACAGACTCTGCTCGAACCGAGACGCCGGTCACATCCGGCTCTTCTCCCAAGCATGAATCGCGGGGGCGGCAAAAGGACTGGCCGTTCGGCCACAGCTTCGGGGAATGCGTTGTGCGAGTGCACAGCCCTCGCTTGGGAAGCGAATCACAGTGAGTCGGTTCGTAAATGCGCTGGAACTTTTGAATTAATACTAAAGTATTAACCATCTCTCGAATGAGCTGCGTTGTTAATACTTTAGTATTAATGTTTCGCTGAATGTTAGTTCCTTGGTATTAGTCGCGTGCAAATCCTGGATGTAAGTGGGGGCGCCATTTCAAGTTGTCGAGAGATTTCTTTCAAAAACTGTTACAAGTTCTAGTAATTGAGGTATGGTGACGGTCATCACATAAACGGCAAATCGTGAATGGCCTTCAATCGTCGATCAGCTGTTCCAACTTACCGCTCGGTGTGAGCATCCAGTGGAATGGGTGCTACCAAACCAGCTGATTGGAGGTGGTTTCTCACGGTCGGACGTCATCTTTTTCGGAATCGAGACATGATTCCCGGGTGATGTCGTATCGCTAATCTCCGTTGTCAAGATTTCGGTCGTGCATCGGTAGTGAACAAATCCTATCGTGCTGCGCACGGCCTCAAAGACTTCCCCTTCGCCGCGAAAATTCCGGTGATGCGGAGGCTGTCAATGCAGTAGTTCAACTTTACTCGAACTGCGTTTTGGCAGGAAGTGCTATCAACGCTAAAAACCGATCCCGAAAGGGAATGAGGAGTAGAAGATATGCATGTTTCAACGGCAAAACGTACGGTGGCCGCTCTAGCAGTAGCAACTGCTTCGGCGGGCATGGTATTCGCAGCAGTTGCACCGGCGTCGGCAACTGCAGGTACGACGGTGACGAGCTATAACCAGGCGTGCCGCGCTGTAAGTGTTGGGCAGACCGTGGATCAGGTAGTTCCAACCTCGGTCACGGCTAACCACGTCACTGTGAATGCCACGCCCGGGGTAAATTCATACACCCTTCAGCCCGGTTCAGCGACGACGCCCAGCAGTTCTGGCGTCTCGGGTGTCACATTCCTCGGCATTGATGACGTCAGGCTTGTCTACCGCTATGACCCAGCGACGTTCGTCGCAGGATCGGCCGCACTGGTGGCCGGTTCCGGTTCGGGCTACACAGGCACGGTCACTCTCACCGATACCGGATCGCAACTGATCGTGGACGGTGCGGATGTCGGCGTAGGCGTGACATACCAGCTTCCGAAGATTAGTTTCCAAACTCGGAACAGTGCGTTGGACGTGAAGTTCGACACTCAGGGCACCGCGGCCCAGATGTATAACTTCTCGGCGAATTACTTCCGTTTCACATCGAAGGCGTCAGTGCCTATCTTCGGGACAGTCAGTGCGCCGACCTCATGCATTCCCGCCAATGCGGTGGGTGCGACCGGTAGTTACCCGGCACTGAATTCGGGTGCGGGCGTTCTGCATCCATAGTCAATCCGGACCCCGGTGATTAGCAGCGCTGCCTGACACCCCACTCAGGCAGCGCTGTTTTGCGTAGTCTTGTGCGTGAGTGCCAGAAGTGTGTGCCGGGAGGCGCTTCCAGACCATGTGGATGCGAGTTACGTGCAGAATTACCCGCTCGACAAGAATCCCGACCTACCGCAGTGGTAGGCCGGGCTCGTAATGTCTTGGTGAATAAGGGATCAGGATGCGATGACGGTCGAGTTGCTCTCGAGCTCACGCGTCTTTGCGGCTTCCTTCAGTTCCTCGAAACTCGCGCGAAGCAACTCCAGGTAGTGGCCTAGATCTGGCATCGTTGCGGCGTCTGCAATCACGTTGAGCGTTAGGTTGCCGCCACTCGCAGCTACCATGAAGTGCCGCAGCCCGTCACCGTCGACCGGTGCTTGATTAGCGAGTACGGCAGTGCCAGATGCCCCGTTCAGGGTCAGTCCGTTGACCGAGAGCGGAATGTTACTCACCATCGTGTGCTGATACCGCGGCCCATCCGGCTTGTAGTCGTCATGGTGACGTGAATATGCCATCAACCGCGCTATCGGAGCGGGTAGGGTCTCCAACACTGTGCTCATCCGCCGGACCGCTGTGTGGGACGTACGGGCCTTCTCCGAGCGTGCAGACTCTGCGATGAGAGCGAGTCTCTTCAGCGGATCCGTGATCGTGGTGTGCATGTTCACGGACAGATTCACCAATTGGTTTGCGGACTCCCACTCCTCTTGCTTGCGCATGGACCGCGGAACCATCGCGAACAGAGAACCTCGAGGCGCTTCGCTCTTCTCGGTAAGGTATCGCGCCATCGCGCAACCGACCACAGCCAGAAGGACGTCGTTGACAGTCGCTCCGGGGACTGCGTTCTTCACATGCCGAACCTCGTTGCCTGCGAGGATGATCGGCTCCACCAATGCCGACCCGCTTACCTTGCAGTTGAAGCGGGTGCTAGTACTTTCGTAGATGCACTCGTCCCATTCTCCAGCACTCTTCGCCTCGACTACCGCACGGGCAGCAGCCCGATTGCCCGGAATGCTCTTGGCGAACTGGATAAGTTGGCCGGGGAAACTCAGCACTGATCGCGTGAAGAGACGTCCCCGTAGGAACCGTATTGCAGGTGCTGATTTCCTCGGCCGTTGCGCATCCGAAAATATGGCTTCACCCAGCATTCGGATCGCGATTCCGTCGGCCGCGCTGTGATGAGACTTGAGCACAACCGCCGTCAGCCTGCCGGGTAGAGCGTCAAGCCCCTCGATCCCCGTGAAAAAGTGCAGTTCCCAGGGTGGGCGGCTGAGATCCATTCTCGAGGTCAGCAGGGCGCTGAGCATTTCTTGAAATGGTGCCCAACCCGGCTCGGAAATCGCGTTGACCCGCACGTGGTCGCCCACATCCAGGTTGGGGTCTGGAACCCAGTACGGATGGCCGAGTCCCAGTGGCGTGTGCTGGATTCGGTGGGTGAACATGCGATTGTGTCCGAGCCTGGCGGTGACCCAATCGACGGCTTGCGCCTGCGTGAATTCTGCGGCTGGGTGCTGAGATGTTTCGAAGAAGTACACGCCGACCAGATGCTTCAGGTGGCCGGCGGACTCGTTGTAGACGAAGTCCGCGTCTCGCGGATTCACCTGTGTGACAGCCGCATCCAGCAGGTTGGGCAGTCTCATGTCGAACTCCTCACGTGGCGGGTGCCGGATCAAAGTGTCCGTGCCCCGGAACTCTCGTGGCCCGGAACTCTCGTGCCTGGAAAACTCTCGTGCTTGGAACGCGAAATGACCCCCGAGGCGAATTGGAGCCTCGGGGATCATCGAAGTTCAGAGTAGAGAAGTTGCACCAGAGAATTTACTTCTGCAGAATGGTACTTCCCAGGCCGGTCAACTCTATGGTCCCAGTAGCCCAGGCGATCAAACTGGTGATATATCTTTGCAGCATTGTAAATCACCTTTCCTTAGAGCGGCGTCGGCGTGTACGCGGACAGGGTGTTGAGATACTTCGCGAACGTACCTACTAGGTCGATTGAGCCAAATCCCACCAGATCCGACAGATAGCTCATTGAAAGATCGAACATTATTGTCTCCTCTCCCGACTACGGGGCAACGGTCGAGCCGAGGGCGGTCTGAATGCTTCCACCAATACCTGCAGAACCGCTAGCCATTAGGTTGATGGCTGCGGAGATAGACTTGAAGATGCCGTCGACTATTGCCTGCACATAAACGAACGGGGGTAGCAATGATTGCGAATCAATGCTCGTGACTGCGTCGATTATACTTGCTGTATCCACTATGCTAACGCTCCTTGCGGTAGATTTTTATCACGGTAGGAAATTCTGTTGAAGTCAGCCGAGTGGGGGTTGCCAGTCGAAGTCGACTGACGCCATGGAGCCTCTGTATACGAGCAATGAAATGATCTGCAAAATTATCGGTTCCTTGAGGTAAGGCACCATCGATCCTAGATCCATCGTTTACTCCTGTCGTTGGGTGATGTTCTGAAATGGATCAGGGTTGCGATGAGCCGGTCTCGATTAATCCGGCTAGCGAGCCGGTGGCGCCCTCGATGCCGGGCACTAGGGATCCGCTCCATACATTGTCCAGTAATCCGGTGAACAACGCAGCCGTTGCTTGAAGGAACATTGCGATCATATGAAGTTCCATCCTTTCGATAGATCTGGAAGACTTTTTGTACATCGGCGCATGCTTGTTGCATTCCACAAAGAGCAGGTTCGACTAGTGCACGGACCCTTGCGATCGTTCTGCTGAGAGATCCGTGTGGCGTTCGGGGTCTTATGTGGCGTGACGGGAATGAGGTTAGCTCGAGCAAGTCCACTTTGACTAGGAATTTGTAGAACCAAACTGAAACGTGTTTCATTTGTGCTGGTCAGGCAACCAAAATGGCCTATTTGGGCCGTGAGAGGAAGATCTTGCGGAACGCTAACCAGATTGCAAGATTGATGATTGCCGAATTGCTGGGTTTTGGGAATCGTGGCCGGTAATTATGACTTTTGGCGGACTGGTCGTTAATACTTTTGGGTGATATTTTGTCGAATACCCCCCAAAGTGGAGCGGCACGGGAGATGCTCCGATACCTTCTTCGCCGGCTCAGGAACTTCGTAGTTTGAACTGAAGCATCAGGATCAGTCGAGTGTCCGCGTCGCTCAGGTCAACCCCGCACATCTCCTTGCAGCGGCGTAATCGATTGCGGAGAGTGTTGGGGTGAACATGCAATACTGCGGAGGAACTCGCGACATCACCGCCCTTGTCGAGGAAGGTGTGGGCCGTTGCGACGAGTTCGCTTCCATGTCGACGGTCGTACCCTTCCAGGGCGTGCATAGGTGTGGCGGTGCTCAGTCCGTCGAATATGTCGGCAACATGTAAGGCCAGTACCGACGCCAAGGTGTCGTTCATACCCGCGACAATCCCGCCGGACCGGTTGTGTCGCAGCGCGCCCAGAACATGGTCGGCGTCGGCGCGTGACAAATGGCATTCGCTGGCTGATTTCACGGTGCGGCCCACCGCAACGGCAAGTTGTGCTCGTGTGCGGGCGCGGCTGAGGAAGTCCTCCAACAGTCGGCGGGCGTTCGCTTCGTCAGCGCCGACAACAAGGTACGTCGAGTCGATCAACTGTGCGATCACGGCGTCGACGGCCAGAGTGTCCAGGTACAAGCTCAAGGAGGCGACCAACCCCGCCGGCAGTGGTCCCGTGACGGTTCCGACCGCGACCACCGTGAGCGGACCTGCCAACCGCAAGTCGTCGGCGGCGCGGAATGCGGGTTCGCCACCGCCGATCAGTGCTTGGACGCGCTGGGATTGGCGACGACGTGTGCTGTCGACCCGGTCACGCTCCGAGGCGATTCTCTCGGCCACGACAGATACCGCGGAACGAAGTATCGATTCCTGTGTGGGCGTCGGTGTTCCGGCCAGTGCGACCCAGATCGAGCCGACGGGGTGATCGTTCTCGCGAACTGCGATAACCAGTCGCGGCGTGATCGCGGGGTCTTCGAGGTCGACGTAGATGGGATCGCTCTCTCGGTGAAGCCGATCGAATACTCCTGCATCGGAGAGTAATTGGCGGAATCGGCTGGGTACCTGCCGACCGAGGATCGTGCCGATGCGAGCTTCGTCTACGGCCTGCTCGCCGCCGGAGTACGCGAGAACCGTCGAGTTCTCGTCCTCGATCGTGACGGGAGCGCCGAGCAATTCGGCCAGAGAACCGGCAACGGAGAAGAGGTCGTCGTCGCGCAGGTCCATGGGTGGGAGCCTACTGAGCGATGGACGGATTTCGGGTTTCGACGCCTCGGCAGGACCTCGATGGCGAATATAGGCTGGTGCAATGGCCGACATCGAAGGTGTTCTGTTCGATATCGACGGAGTCCTGCTCACGTCCTGGCAGCCGATCGAGGGAGCAGGGGAAGCAGTACGCGAAGTTCGGCGGCGCGGATTGGCCTGTGGGTTTCTGACCAACACCACCTCGCGCAGTTCGACACTCATCGCGCAGGGGTTGTGCGACGCCGGTATCGAGGTGGAGGCGAGCCAGATAGTTACTGCCGCCAGGCTCACGGGGGAGTACGTGCGGGCGACGTACCCGGACGCGAGGGCGTGGGTACTCAATCACGGTGACGTGTCCGCCGATCTCGAGGGAATCGAGTTCGACGACGCCGATCCCGAGGTCGTGATTCTCGGCGGCGCCGGCCCGGAGTTCACCCACGAGGCGCTGAGCCGAGTGCTCGAACTATTGCTCGCCGGAGTGCCCGTCGTCGCGATGCACCGCGGGATGATGTGGGAGACCGTAGACGGCCTTCGGATCGACACCGGAACGTACTTGCCCGGCTTCGAGGAAGTGGCGGGTGTAAACATCGCCGCAGTGGGTAAACCGTCTCTCACGGGGTTCCTGACAGCCACGGAGTTGATGCATGTCGAACCTGAGGCGACGGTGATGGTCGGCGACGATCTGATCGGGGACGTCCTCTCCTCGCAGCGGGTCGGCCTGACCGGAGTTCTGGTGCGCACAGGCAAGTTTCGGCAAACAGTGCTCGACCTCTCGGTTCAGAAGCCCGATCATGTCATCGATTCGGTCGCGGATCTCCCGGCCCTTCTCGGGGTCGTCCTCGAGGCTTGACCAGGCGGGGGTGACGGACTTCACTCGAGCGGGTACTCTCGCGCCCGAATCCAATGAACTTGTTCCACGAAGGAGTTTCTATGCCCTTGATCTCGTCAGTCTGGTTCCGTCGCTCATACTCTCGAGTCAGCGGAATTTCCAGTAGTCGGTTGGGGGGCCGCCTGGCGAGAACAGGGGCTGTGATGACTGTAGGTATGGGGCTCGCCGCCGGGCTGGCGCTGACCGGTGCGGGAGCTGCTTCCGCGGCGCCCGTCGCGTGTGTCTCGCCGCCGTCGGCAAATGACATCCAGGTCTCCGAGACCGCGAGCTGCGGCGCGCAGTCCGTCGGAGCCGGCCGCGCGCAGGCCGGTGCCGCCGAGAGCGGTACGGCAGTGAGCGTCGCCGCCGACAACGGCTACTCCAATTCATATGCCAACGGCTTCGGAACCGCGCTGGGGGCGTCTCGCGGTAACGGTCAGGCGCAGGCATTCGCGCTCGGCGGCGGTATCGCGCGGGCCGGGGCGGCTGACGGAAATGTCACCTTCGCCATCGCCGGTTACGGGGCGGGCGCTACAGCCGATGCCAATGGCGTCGACTGCGTCGGAGTGCTCTCGTTCGCGGTCAATTTGAGTAACGGACAGTTCTGCATCGCGGGCTGAGGCTCAACCTTGCACTCGGCACGCTCGAGTGCTAAAAATGCAGTTGGCACTCGCGAACCGTGAGTGCCAGGTCGAGGCAGTGAGACCGGGAACCATAGACACCCCCGGTCGTCCGTCGCGGGCACTGACTAGACCACAGGCGTAGATGGGTGACCAGGCAAATCGGTCGCCCGTGTAATGAGGTGACCGGTCAAACGGTCGCCTTGTGCCGATGAGGTGACCCGACGAGCGGTCACCTTGTGTGTCACCCCCTATCCGGAGGATCACTTCGCAATGGCAAAGATCATCGCGTTCGACGAAGAGGCACGTCGTGGCCTCGAGCGAGGCCTCAACGCCCTCGCCGACGCTGTCAAGGTGACGTTGGGCCCCAAGGGTCGCAACGTCGTTCTCGAAAAGAAGTGGGGCGCCCCCACGATCACCAACGATGGTGTTTCCATCGCCAAGGAGATCGAACTCGACGACCCGTACGAGAAGATCGGCGCCGAGCTCGTCAAGGAGGTCGCCAAGAAGACTGACGACGTCGCTGGCGACGGCACCACCACCGCTACCGTTCTCGCACAGGCACTGGTCCGTGAAGGTCTGCGCAACGTCGCAGCCGGCGCGAACCCGCTCGGCCTCAAGCGCGGCATCGAGAAGGCTGTCGAGGCTGTCACAGCTCGCCTGCTCGAGACCGCCAAGGAGATCGACACCAAGGAGCAGATCGCTGCTACCGCCGGTATTTCCGCCGGCGACCCGTCCATCGGTGAGCTCATCGCCGAGGCTATGGACAAGGTCGGCAAGGAAGGCGTCATCACGGTCGAGGAGTCCAACACCTTCGGCCTGCAGCTCGAGCTCACCGAGGGCATGCGCTTCGACAAGGGCTACATCTCGGCGTACTTCGCCACCGATGCAGAGCGTCAGGAAGCCGTCCTCGAAGACGCGTACATCCTGCTCGTCAGCTCCAAGATCTCCACGGTCAAGGACCTGCTGCCCCTGCTGGAGAAGGTCATCCAGTCCGGCAAGCCGCTCCTGATCATCGCCGAGGACGTCGAGGGCGAAGCTCTCTCCACCCTCGTGGTCAACAAGATCCGTGGCACCTTCAAGTCTGTTGCCGTCAAGGCTCCCGGCTTCGGTGACCGTCGTAAGGCTCAGCTCGCCGACATCGCCATCCTCACCGGTGGCGAGGTCATCAGCGAAGAGGTCGGACTCTCCTTGGAGACCGCAGGCCTCGAGCTCCTCGGCCAGGCACGCAAGGTCGTCATCACCAAGGACGAGACCACCATCGTCGAGGGTGCCGGCGACGCCGACGCAATCGCCGGTCGTGTCAGCCAGATCCGCGCCGAGATCGAGAACAGCGACTCGGATTACGACCGTGAGAAGCTGCAGGAACGTCTGGCCAAGCTGGCCGGCGGCGTTGCAGTCATCAAGGCCGGCGCTGCTACCGAGGTCGAGCTCAAGGAGCGCAAGCACCGCATCGAAGATGCAGTGCGTAACGCAAAGGCAGCCGTCGAAGAGGGCATCGTCGCCGGTGGTGGCGTTGCACTTCTCCAGGCAGCTCCCGCACTGGACGACCTCAAGCTCGAAGGTGACGAGGCAACCGGCGCGAACATCGTTCGCGTTGCACTGTCCGCTCCGCTCAAGCAGATCGCATTCAACGCAGGCCTCGAGCCCGGCGTTGTTGCGGACAAGGTCTCCAACCTGCCCGCAGGTCACGGCCTCAACGCTGCGACCAACGAGTACGGCGACCTGCTCGCTGCAGGCATCAACGACCCGGTCAAGGTCACCCGCTCGGCACTGCAGAACGCAGCGTCCATCGCGGCTCTGTTCCTGACGACCGAAGCCGTTGTCGCTGACAAGCCCGAGAAGGCCGGAGCGCCTGCAGGCGATCCGACCGGCGGCATGGGCGGCATGGACTTCTGAGTCCATCTCCACCTAGCTCCTAGAGCCCGGCCCACCATTCGGTGGGCCGGGCTTTTGCTCGTGCGGGGGAGGCAAGTTTCGATGACTTGGCAGCGGCAGCCGCGATGCAGATTGCGGATTCACCTAACCAAGAGGTTGCCTCCTGATCGATCGGAATCACAGGCACCTTTTCCGATTGCTGGATCCGGTGATACCCAACGATTCCGAGCAGAACCCAGAGGATCGGCATGTCAGCTCGCTACAATTCGGACATTCGTTCAGCGTCGGAATTGAGGGGCATGCATGATCTTTCGGAACTCGTTGCCAGCCGCGGTATCTCAGATGGGGCCGCGAGACGCGGAGTTCGTCTACAACGAGTCCGGCGGACATCTGAGCCACATGGTCTGCGCCTACTTCTTCGACACGACGGGCCATCCGCTCGCAGAGATGACGCACGACGACGCGGTTCGGTGGATCACCGAAAGATTCGGATACTGGCCACTGTTCACGAGTCGACTCCAGCGAGTTCCGCTGGATCTGGACTATCCCTATTGGGTCCCGGCCGATTTCGACGTCGGTGATCACGTGCACGTCCATCGTGCCCCGGTTGCCGGGTGGGCGCCGGTTCGTGAATTGCTCGGGCGCTCGCTCGGTGAGCCGATGGACTTGTCCCGGCCGCCCTGGGAGTTGCACGTCATGACCGGAGTGCACGGGATCGACGAGCTACCGGGCAATCTGACGCTGATCATGCTCAAGACCCACCACGGGGCCGGTGACGGTCTGGCGATCCGCGATCTGACCAACCTTCTGTTCTCCGGTCCGCCGAAGCCGGAGACGAAGCGTGCCGGTTCGGGGCTTTCGTCGCTGAATTTGATCGGGCGCACGGTCGTGGGTTTGCCCGGCCAGGCGATCCGTTTCGGCCGGGGTCTGTCCGTGACAAAGGTTGCGGCCGAGACGGTTCGGGAGGCGGAAGAGGCCGGAGAGCTGCCTACGTACTCGGCCGACCGCCTGCCGACCCGATTCAACGGCATGCTGGGCGGAGACATCACGATCGATTTCCTGACGCTGGACGGCGCAGACATCAAAGCGATCCGAGCGGCCGTTCCGGACGTGACGGTCAACGACATCTTCCTGACCGTCGTCGCCGGCGCTCTCGACGCATACCTGTCGGAGAAGGGCGAGAAATCAGGCAGTGGGTTGGCGGCGATGGTTCCCCGATCGATGCGGCAGATCGCCGAATGGGAATCGGCCAACCAACTGGCGCTGTTGACGGTCGATCTGCACACGGACGTCGAAGATCCGGTCGAGCGGCTGACACGAATCAGGGATTCGGCGCTGATGGCAAAGGGGCGGAGTTTGCACCCAGCCGTCCGTCGATACGGCACACGCATCGAAACGTCGCCCGCGGCTCTGCTCAGACTCACCGGTCTCTCGCGTCGGATCAACAAGCTTGACCCTTCGCACAAGGTCATTCAGAACACGACGATCAGCAATGTCCCGGTATCGGTCGACGGCAATGTCTTCGAAGGTGCGCCGGCGGTGGCAGTTCTCGGCGGGCAGGCGCCGGTCGACGGAGACATTCTGCGCCACTTCCTCATTGCTGCGCGTGGAGGTTCTCTGACGCTCAATGTCATTGTCTCGCGAGAGACGATGCCAGATATCGAGCACTACATCGAATTATTGCGGGTGGGGTTCACGGCGCTTCTGCAGGCAGTTTCCGACCAAAATCGTGAGTTGGTCGAACGATAATCTCTCGACACCTCAGCTTTACGCCGCCTGTCGTTCCCTGAGTTTTCTGATCGGCGTCATTTGCTCGTCCCAAGTGAACCACTGAACATCTTGGTTGGGCAGCGTCAGTGGCCTGGCCGTCAAGGGTCTCGAGGCCCTCGCTGCGCTCAGCGGTGGAGAGTTGAAGGCCGCCAAGTAGATTGTCGATTTCGGGGCCTGCTCGTGTTGGCGCGTAGGCCCCGAAATACCTTTTGTCGGCGCGTAATTCTCGCCATGTCAAGTGCCGGAATTCTCAACCTAACGGCATGAGCATCCAGGCGGCGAGATATACCAAAGCCGCGGTTCCACCCGTGCAAATAGCCGCGATAACGGCGAGTAGACGGACAAGATTTACGTCGGCGCCGAAGTAATCTGCAATTCCGCCGCACACTCCGGCGAACATTTTCTTGTCGTTGGAACGGGTGAAGGGGCGAGGTGTGTTGCTTTCGAATGTCATGCTTCAATTCTGAAGCGAGATCGCATCAGGCACCATCGGGGACGACCCCCATCTGCACCCTGATCTTTTGAGCCCGTCGTGTCATACCCCGGTAGTTCATCCCAGCTTCACCGAACGGTTGCTGCGGGAGACTACCTTGTCGGCGGTGACCGATTTAGCAGAACGCCGACCGTTCCTCAGCGCCTTCGCGGATCTCTCGACCGCCGTCGATCTGGCCGACACCGCCGCCTTCACCGTCGACGACAATGACGACGACGATCCGGTGCTGCTGACGTCGCCGGACGGTTTCGAGGTCGACACCTGGCGGGAGGGCTACCCGTACGACGCACGGATGCCTCGGGACGAGTACGAAATGTCCAAGCGTCTGCTGCAGATCGAACTCCTCAAGCTGCAGAACTGGTCGAAAGAAACCGGCGCACGGCACGCCATCGTGTTCGAAGGACGCGACGCTGCCGGTAAGGGCGGAACGATCAAACGATTCATGGAGCACCTCAATCCTCGTGGCGCTCGCGTCGTCGCGCTGGAGAAGCCGTCGGCTCGCGAGTCGACGCAGTGGTACTTCCAGCGCTACGTGCAGCACCTTCCCGCCGCCGGGGAACTGGTGATGTTCGATCGATCTTGGTACAACCGGGCCGGGGTCGAGCGGGTCATGGGTTTCTGCACCGACGAGGAGCATGAGCGATTTCTGCGCCAGGTGCCGTTGTTCGAGCAGATGCTCGTCGACGACGGCATCAGCTTGATCAAGTTCTGGTTCTCGGTTTCCCCGCTGGAGCAGCGCACGCGGTTCGCGATCAGACAGGTCGATCCCGTGCGGCAGTGGAAGCTTTCGCCGATGGACATCGCTTCTCTGGACAAGTGGGATGCGTACACGGCGGCGAAGGAAGAGATGATCCGGTTCACCGATACCGACACCGCTCCGTGGACCGTCATCAAGAGCAATGACAAGAAACGCGCACGGATAAACGCGATGCGTCACGTGCTCAGTCAGTTCGATTACGACAACAAGGATTACGAGATCGTGGGTACTCCGGATCCGCTGATCGTGGGAAGCCTCGAATAGTCGGCGCGTGGGCTCTGCCCATCCGCGGCGTGGGTGGTTAGTGTGAGTTGAATGGAGACCGTACCGATCCAACTCCCCGACGGCACCGTGACCCCGATCCGTCTGTTTCCCGGACCGAACGACGACGCACCCGTGGTGGTGATGTTGCCCGGGCTCGGAGTTCCCGCCGGGTTCTACGATCCGGTGGCGCAGGCCCTGGTCGAAGCCGGCTTCAATGCGGCCATCGGTGAACTGCGTGGCCAAGGTGACAGCAAACCGCGCCCGAGCGCGTCGAGTGTTTTCGGATATCAGGAACTGGTCTCGATCGATTGTCCGGCGACGTTCGAGGTGGTGCGTGAGCGGTTTCCGGCCAGCACACCATTTCTGATGGGGCACAGCATGGGCGGCCAGATCGGGGTCATGTACGCGTCGAGGATTCGGGGCCGGCTCGGCGGACTGATCCTGGTTGCCTCCGGATCGCCGTATCACCGCGGATTCCCCGGAATCCGTGCGCCCGGACTCTATCTGGGTTCGTCCGCGATGTCGGTGACAGCCAACATCGCCGGCTTCTGGCCTGGAGACCGGGTCAACGTCGGCGGCTTCGGTCGACAGTCGAAAGTACTGATCACCGATTGGGCCCGGTTCGCCAGGACCGGTCGCATGGAACCCGTCGGTGCGGATATCGACTACGAGGAGCGGATCGCTCGCCTGACCTTGCCGGTTCTGTCGATCACGATCGAAGGGGACGATCTCGCTCCACGCCGGTCGGCAAAGAACCTGGTGGACAAGCTCTCCGGGGCCCAAGTGACGATGACGCACATCGACGAACCACTCGGTCACAACGGTTGGATACGCAATCCCACCGCTGTGAGCGAGCGCGTCGTCGCGTGGTTGCGCGACCGCTGAAAGATCAGGCGAGTTTCTGCCAGAGGAACTCGTAGGTCAGCGCAGTCTTGAAGGCCAGCTGAGCATTGTCCGCGGCGCCGCCGTGGCCACCCTCGATGTTCTCGAAATACAGCACCGGCTTGCCCAGCTCTTCCAGCCGTGCGGCCATCTTGCGGGCATGCGCGGGGTGGACGCGGTCGTCGCGGGTGGACGTCGCGATCAGGATCGGTGGGTACGACGCGGCGGCGTCGATGTTCTGATACGGCGAGTACTCCGAGATGAATGCCCACTCCTCCGGGACATCGGGGTCACCGTATTCGGCCATCCACGAAGCGCCGGCCAGCAGGAGATGGAATCGGCGCATGTCCAGCAGCGGGACCTGACAGACGATGGCGCCGAAGAGCTCGGGGTACTTGGTCAGCATGATGCCCATCAGCAGGCCGCCGTTGCTACCGCCCTGAGCTGCCAGAAGATCCGGGGTCGTGATTCCGCGATCGACGAGGTCTCTCGCGACGGCAGCGAAGTCTTCGTGCACCTTGTGGCGCCCGGCCTTGAGAACCTGTGTGTGCCAACCGGGTCCGTACTCGCCGCCACCACGAATGTTCGCAACCACATAGGTTCCGCCCTGCGTCAGCCAGGCACGGCCCAGAGAACCGCTGTACGACGGTGTCAGCGAGATCTCGAATCCGCCGTACCCGTAGAGCAGGGTAGGGCCGGGCTCGCTACGCGGACTGCGCACCACGAAGTACGGAACTTGGGTGCCGTCGGCAGAGGTGGCGAAGAACTGCTCCGTGGTGATGCCCTCGGCGTCGAAGAACGCGGGAGCCTGCTTGAGGGCAGTGGGTTCGGTTTCGCCGATCACGCCGTGCAAAAGAGTTGCAGGGGAGGTGTATCCACTCGAATTGACGAAGTACTCGTTGCTGACATCAGGGTCGGTGTCGAGAATTTCGATACTGGTCAGTTCTGGAAGCCCTTCGAAAGGTCGATCCTCCCAGCCGTTTTCGCCCGGCGTCAGGATTCGCAGCGTCGTGCGCACGTCGGTCAGGACCACCAGAATCAGATGATCGCGTGTCCAGGTGTAGTGCTCGAGCGAGGAATGTGCGTCGGGTTCGAAGATCGATGTCAGTGTTCGTGAGCCGGCAAGGAAATCGTCGTAACGGATGGCAAGCAGTGCGCCGGTCGGATATTCGGTGTCCTCGACGGCCCACACGGACTTGGTGCGGATCAACAACCACTCGTGGTGAATCGAGATCCCGGCGTCCTCGGGGACGTCCACGAGCACCAGTTCACCGTCGGGGCGAACTTCGAAATGCTGAGAGTTGTAGAAATCGACCGAGCGAGTGACGAAGTCTCGTTCGAACCCGGGCGTCGGATCGTGCGAAGCCGAGATCGCCACGTCCGTGGCCTGGCCCTCGTAGACGGTCTCGGCGCTGGAGAGGGGAGTGCCGCGTTTCCACCGCTGGGCCAGACGGGGATATCCGGAATCGGTGAGCGACCCCGGTCCGATATCCGTTCCGACGTAGACGGTGTCGATGTCGATCCAGTCGATGTCGGTCTTGGCCTCGGGAAGATAGAAGCCGGGATTCTCGCCCTCGGGAGCGAGGAACTCGCGCTTGTCGATGTCGAACTCGCGAACGACCGCCGCGTCTGCCCCACCGCGGGAGAGGCTGATCAATGCACGGTTGCGGTGTGGCCGTAGAAGTTGCGTGCCCTTCCAGACCCAGTTCTCGCCCTCGGCCTCGGCCAGGGCGTCGAGGTCGACGAGGACGTCCCATTCCGGGTCGTCGGTGAAGTACTGATCGAACGTCGTGCGTCGCCACAATCCGCGAACGTGGGTGCTGTCGCGCCAGAAGTTGTAGAGGAACTCACCTCGACGGCGGACGTAGGGAATTCGCGCGTCGGTATCGAGGATCTCGCGCACGTCGCTCTGCAGTCGATCGAAGCGCTCGTTGTCGGTGAGCTGCTCCTCGGTCACGGCATTGTGCTGACGGACCCAATCGAGTGCAGACTCACCGGTCACGTCTTCGAGCCAGAGGTAGGGGTCGTCGCCGGTGGTGGGCTGCTGATCGGAAGTCATACGTCCATTCTTACTGCTCGCTCCCGACAGCACTCGACCCCGCTCCCGAAACACTGGAGCGGGGTCGAGTGAGAACGAATCGGGTCAGACGCCCAGGGAGTGAGCGAGCATCGGCCAGGAGTTGTGGAGATCGTCCTGCCAGTAGCCCCACGAGTGGGTGCCGGTCGGCTTGAAGTCGAAGGTGGCCGGGATCTTCAGGTCGCTCAGGCGGTAGGCGAGGTTGTGGGTGCAGTAGTTGACCGCTGCCTCGATGACGCCGCCGACGATTGCCTGGTTGGCGAGCGCACCGACCTGACCGTTGATCGCGGGATTGGCGAGAGTGTCGTGTGGGCCGGGGAGTCCGGAGCCGGTGGAGACGTAGAGTTCGGTGCCGCGGAGCTTCTCGGCGTTGAGGACCGGATCGTTGTCCTTCCAGCCCTGACCGTCGAGCGGGCCCCACATGTTGGTGATGTCAGCTCCGCCGCGGGTACCTGTGACAAGTTCGATCGCACTCTGACCGACGGGGGTGCTGGTCTCAGCGCATCCGCTGTACGCCCCGACGCCCTTGTAGAGGCCGGGAGCCGCGATGGCGAGGTTGAGGACCGAGGTCGCGGTCATGGAGATCGCGGAGATCGACTGGACCTTGTTGGTGTTGAACTCGGCGTCGATGACGGGCGGGAGTTCCTTGGTCAGGAACGTCTGCCACTTCTGGCGACCGAGAACCGGATCGTCGTTCACCCAGTCGGTGTAATAGCTGAACGCGCCTTCGAGTGGAGTGACGACGTTGACGTTCTTGTCCTGGAAGAAGTTCATGACGTCGGTCTTGCGTTGCCAGGTCGCCGAGTCTTCGCCGCCGCCTGCACCGTTGAGCAGGTAGAGCGTCGGGCGGGGTTCGCTGCCATCTGCGGGGAGGATGACCTCGAGCGGGATGTTGCGATCCATCGCCGGGGAGAAGACCGAGATGGTGACCTTGCGGTCGCCGGTCTTGGTGTTGCTCACGACGTGGGATCCGGACGTGTCACCGCCCGCAGAAGCTGTCGCCGGACTGATCAGCATCGGCAGCACCGTGGCCACTGCGAGAGCTGCGATCACACTGCCACGCTTGAAAATTCGAGCACGCATACGTTCGGATCCTCCACCTGAATGTCTTCGGATCCGGAACGGATCGAAGTGCCTGTGAGCCCTTACCGGAACAGGTTCACTTTTTGTTATGTGTCAGTAAAGCAGAGCGGGCGCAGAAAGTGACGCGATTCGATTGCCTGACAATTGAATTGGCCCCGGAATTAACCCCCGAATCAACCCCCGAATCGGCCCAGACAAGCACTCGACCCCGCTCCCGGAAGTGCAGGGAGCGGGGTCGAGTCGGAACGATTTCGGTCAGATGCCCATCGAACGAGCGAGCATCGGCCAGGAGTTGTGGAGATCGTCTTCCCAGTAGCCCCACGAGTGGGTGCCGGTCGGCTTGAAGTCGAAGGTGGCCGGGATCTTGAGATCGTTGAGGCGGTAGGCGAGGTTGTGGGTGCAGTAGTTGACTGCTGCCTCGATGACGCCGCCGACGATCACCTGGTTGGCGAGTGTGCCGACCTGTCCGTTGATCGCCTCGTTGTTCAGGGTGTCGTGCGGGCCGGGGAGTCCGGAGCCGGTGGAGATGAAGAGCTCGGTGCCGCGGAGCTTCTCGGCGTTGACGACGGGGTCGTTGTCGATCCAGCCCTGGCCGTCGAGGGGGCCCCACATGTTGGTCACGTCAGCGTCGCCGCGCATGCCCACAACCAGTTCGATGGAGGACTGGCCGACCGGTGTGCTGGTCTCGGCGCATCCGCTGTATGCACCGACGCCCTTGTAGAGGCCCGGAGCTGCGATGGCGAGGTTGAGGACCGAGGTCGCGGTCATCGAGATCGCGGAGATCGACTGGACGCCGTTGGTGTTGAACTCGGCGTCGATGACGGGCGGGAGTTCCTGGGTCAGGAACGTCTGCCACTTCTGACGGCCGAGGGACGGGTCGTCGTTCACCCAGTCGGTGTAGTAGCTGAATGCACCTTCGAGCGGGGTGACGACGTTGACGTTCTTGTCAGCGAAGAACTCGTTGACGTCGGTCTGGCGCTGCCACGTCGCCCGGTCTTCGCCGCCGCCTGCACCGTTGAGCAGGTAGAGGGTCGGGCGGGGTTCGCTGCCGTCTGCCGGGAGGATGACCTCGAGCGGAATATCGCGTTCCATGGAAGGGGAGTACACCTTGATGGTGGCGATGCGCCCGTTGTCCGTGCGGCTCGAGAGCTTGGAACCCGTTGTGTTTGCCTTGGCAACAGTTGCCGTGGTGGTCGACGGATCTCCGCCTGCGGACGACACTGCAGGGCTGATCAGCATCGGCAGCACGGATACTGCGGCTACAGCGGCGACCAGACGGCCACGCTTGAAAGTGCGAGCACGCATACGTTCAGAAACCTCCACCTAAAATTCCTTCGAATCCGCCCAGGAGTGAACGGTCCTTTGTTGCTGTTCCCGTACGGGAATTCATGCTGGGTACATGCTCTGTCGATAGGTACAGGGCGTGTGAGTCTTGTAAGTTCTACCGCATCGGTGCGTTATCCGCCAGTGAACCAGAGATTTGCTGAACGTACGACCAGTTTCAGGTGAATTTCCCTGATCATCGACGGGATTAGTGAGTGAACCGGACATATCCACTATGGGAACAACATTGTTGCCTACCTCTGCAGTCGAACGCGTCTGTCGAAGATCTTCTCCGATATCAGCGCCCAGCGGGGAGTTACGTTTCGGTGAACGTCGGTTACTCGCCGCAGACTCGCGCGGACTCGACGGCAATCGCCAAGAGTTACGCGTGGCAGGCGCGGGTCGAGTTCCCGGAGATCACCCCTGTCTTCAGCGTCGACGGCGTCGTGGAGATTCAGGACTCCGGCGGAATCGCCCTGGCCTTCGACCTGGAAGACTCGAATCCGCTGGAGGGAGACCTGGCCAACGTCTCGTACTTCTGCGACCTCGGAGTCCGCTCGATGTTGCCGACGTATAACTACATGAACGCTGCCGGCTGTGGCTGCTTGGACCTGGCGGACACGGGGTTGAGTGGATACGGCCGTGACCTGGTTGCCGAGATGAATCGCGTCGGAATGACGGTCGACGGCTCACATTGTTCGGTACAGACGGGGTTGGACATCTCAGCTATCACCCAGCGAGCAATGATCTACAGCCACTCGAATCTCCGAAGGTTGTGGGAGCATCCGCGCAACATCACCGACGATCAGGCCAGGGCGTGTGCGGAGACTGGCGGCGTCATCGGGATCAACGGCGTCGGCATATTCCTCGGCGTCAACGGACCGGATGACGACCAGGCTCGGCTGTCCGCGATGGCCGACCACATCGAAGAGGCTGTGGGACTCGTCGGCATCGATCATGTCGGGATCGGCTCCGACTTCTCCTTCGACGCCGACGACTTCCGCGAAGAGATCGAGCAGAACCCGTCGTCGTTCTCCGAGGCGTACACCGCGTGGGGGCCACTGCAGTGGACTCCTCCGGAGGAGGTGCTGACACTTGATCAGGTATTGCGTGAGCGGGGCTTCGACGAGCCGTCGATCGAGGCCGTGTACGGCGGAAATTTCGCCCGAGTTGCCCGAGAAGTGTGGGCTACCGACGGGTAATACGACCATCTGGGGACAGCGAAACGATGCAGGACTACCCTGGTGAATCGTGACCTCACACTATGACGTCGTTGTCCTCGGAGCCGGCCCCGGTGGGTACGTCGCTGCTATCCGCGCGGCACAACTGGGCCTGAGCACCGCCATCATCGAGCAGAAGTACTGGGGCGGTGTATGCCTGAATGTCGGCTGCATTCCGTCCAAGGCGCTTCTCCGTAACGCCGAACTCGCGCACATCTTCACGAAAGAAGCGAAGACGTTCGGCATGTCCGGAGACGTGTCCTTCGATTTCGGCTCCGCTTTCGATCGCAGCCGCAAGGTCGCGGACGGGCGAGTCAAGGGCATTCACTTCTTGATGAAGAAGAACAAGATCCCGGAGTACGACGGCAAGGGCACGTTCGTCGACGCCAACACCATCAGCGTGGAGCTGAGCAAGGGTGGCACCGAGACGATCACGTTCGACAACGCGATCATCGCGACCGGTTCGTACACCAAGTTGCTGCCCGGCACCTCGCTGAGCGAGAACGTCGTGACCTACGAAGAGCAGATCCTCACCCGTGACCTTCCGGGTTCGATCCTCATCGTCGGTGCCGGCGCGATCGGCATGGAGTTCGGTTACGTCCTCAAGAACTACGGCGTCGACGTCACGATCGTCGAGTTCCTCGATCGGGCACTGCCCAACGAGGACGCCGACGTCTCGAAGGAAATCGCCAAGCAGTACAAGAAGCTCGGCGTCACCATCAAGACCGGTGCCGCTGTGCAGTCCATCAGCGACGACGGCAGCAAGGTCACCGTCTCGATCAAGGACAACAAGTCCGGCGAGATCGAGACCGTGGTCGTCGACAAGGTTCTGCAGTCCGTCGGCTTCGCACCGCGCGTGGAGGGCTTCGGTCTCGAGAACACCGGTGTCGCGTTGACCGATCGCGGCGCCATCGCGATCGACGACTACATGCGCACCAACGTCCCGCACATCTTCGCCATCGGTGACGTCACCGCCAAACTGCAGCTCGCGCACGTCGCAGAAGCTCAGGCTGTCGTTGCTGCCGAGACCATCGGCGGCGCGGAGACGCAGACACTCGGTGACTACCGGATGATGCCGCGTGCGACGTTCTGCCAGCCGCAGGTCGCCTCGTTCGGTTTGACCGAGGAGCAGGCCAAGGCCGAGGGCTACGACGTCAAGGTCGCGAATTTCCCGTTCGCTGCCAACGGCAAGGCACACGGTCTCGGTGACCCGACCGGTTTCGTCAAGCTGATCGCCGACAAGAAGTACGGCGAACTGCTCGGCGGGCACCTCATCGGACCGGACGTTTCGGAACTGCTGCCCGAGCTGACCTTGGCCCAGAAGTGGGACCTCACGGTCAACGAGTTGGCACGCAACGTCCACACCCACCCCACGCTCAGTGAGGCACTGCAGGAAGCGATCCACGGCCTCGCCGGCCACATGATCAACCTCTGACGGCAGGGCCTTCGGCCCCGTGCGCCTTTTCGGTAGTTCGCACTACCGGAAAGGCACACGGGGTTTTTCGTCTTTTGTGTCGAGTTGTGTTGCGAAACCGCCATCTGAGGCCTTCGAGTCGGGGTGTAGGCGCGCAACGCATTAGCGTCCCGAGTCGACCATTCGGCTTTCGAAGGACCACTCATGAAAACTCGTTCCGTACTGCTCGCGGCTTGCGTCGCGCTGACGCTCTCCGCCTGTGGAACCTCAGGTGACTCCGGATCGGACGCCGAAGCTTCGGGTGCCGCCGAGGCGGGGGCGTTCCCCGTGACCGTCGACCACGCCTACGGTTCGACGACGATCGACGCGGAGCCTATGCGCATCGTGACCATCGGATGGAGTGGCCAGGATGCGGTGATCGCACTGAACAAGGTTCCGGTCGCCATGGAGAGCTTCTCCGGCGCCGGCATCGAGAACAACATCCTGCCCTGGGACGCTTCGCGTCTGAACGGTGCCAAGCCTGTTCTCATGACGACCAATCCCGATATCCCGTTCGAGCAGATCCTCGGGCTCGATCCCGACGTGATCCTCGCCGTGTACTCCGGCATCGACGAGGGCGAGTACAAGCGTCTCAGTGACATCGCGCCGACCGTCGCGTTCCCCGACCAGCCGTGGGATACGGCGTGGGACAAGCAGATGAGCATGATCGGTGCAGCGCTCGGACAGCCGGAGCAGGCTCAGACGCTGATCGACGAGACCGGGGCGTACTTCGAGAAGCAGGCCGCTGATCACCCACAGTTCCAGGGCAAAACCGCAACGTATGCAATGCGCACCGACGAGGGCCTGATCGTCTTCTGCGGCACCGACCCGCGGATCCGTCTTCTCGGCCAGCTCGGGGTGAAGACCTCGCCCGGTGTCGACGCAGTGTGCACTTCCGGCGACAGTTCGGTGTCCGTGGGCATGGAATCCATCGACACACTCGACGCCGACGTCTTCATTCTCGTCGACGCCGACGGCACCAACCTGGACAAGCTGATGTCCTTCGGTCCGTTCGCGAACATGACCTCGGTGTCGAACGGCCGTCTGGTTCGTCTGGTCGGAATGGACTACGCGATGGCTACGTCCGCTCCGACGGTGCTGAGCGTTCCCTACGCATTCGACGAGTTCATCGCTCAGCTCTCGGACAAGTTGAGCTGATTCCGGGCGTCGTACGACGCTTGTGACGCAACGATTTTCGGCACCTGCGATTCGAGTAGTTCGATCAGGGCCGTGATCTTTGCGGCGACGTCGGCGCCGAGTTCGGTCAGGCTGTATTCCACTTTGGGCGGGATGGTTTCGAGTACCTCACGGTGCACGAGGCCATCCCGCTCGAGTGTTTGCAGGGTCTGCGAGAGCATGCGCTCGCTGACTCCGTCGACGCGTCGGCGCAGGGCACTGAACCGGTACGGACCCTCGTTCAGTGCTGCCAGTGCGAGTGCGCCCCAGCGTCCGGTTGCATTCTGCAATGCCGCCCGAGAGTTGCACCCGCGAGCGAAGACGTCAGCCTCGAGGGTTGGGTCCACGACGTCGGCATTCGGATCAGGAGTCTGGGCAGCACGTGAAGGTGAGTCGGTGCTGGTCATGAACCCAGGCTACTACTGCACGATCCGATAGCGCTAACTCGGCGTGTTGCACTTACGAAAAATAAGTGCATGATGGTTGCAGAACGCATTTACGCTTCAACCTGGATCGGGAGTTCGCATGAGCATTGCAGTCACCGGCGCAACCGGAAACCTCGGACAACTGGTAGTCGAGTCGTTGATCGAGCGGGGAGCCGCCGCGTCCGACATCGTCGCAGTGGTCCGCAATCCACAGAAGGCGGAAAGCCTCGCCGCCCGCGGAGTAGTTGTACGCCAAGCGGACTACGCCGATGCCTCGGCGTTGGAAACCGCATTGGCGGGCGTCGACAAGCTGGTGCTGATCTCGGGAAGTGAAGTGGGGTCACGGCTCGCGCAACACACCAACATCATCGACGCGGCGAAGGCTGCCGGCGTCGGATTCATCGCCTACACGAGCATATTGAATGCTCAGGACACGCCGATGAAGCTTGCTGCCGAGCACAAGGCGACCGAGGACGTGCTCACTCGGAGCGGTATTCCGTTCGCGCTGTTGCGCAACGGTTGGTACTGGGAGAACTTCACCAACGACCTTGCCGGTGTGATCGAACGCGGCGCACTGGTCGGTGCGGGAGCGGAAGGCAAGATCGCGGCTGCGGCGCGTGCGGATTACGCCGACGCCGCAGCAGTAGTCGCGACCACCGATGGCCACGAAGGTGCAGTGTACGAGTTGGGCGGTGACGAGAGGCTCACCTATGCCGAATTGGCCGAGAAGATCAGCGAGTTTGCCGGCAAGCCCGTCGCGTACCAGTTTGTGGACGCGGAGGCATACGAAGGCATTCTCGAGAGCGTCGGACTGCCTGCACCGGTTGCGCAGATCCTCGCCGATTCCGATGCTGCAATTGCCAAGGGGGCGTTGGACACCGAGTCGGGTGACCTGCAGAAGTTGATCGGCCGCAGCAGCACTCCGGTGACTGAGGTGTTGAAGAAGGCCTGACCTGCTGTGCGCCTTTATTAACCGCGGGCGGTTAATAAAGGCGCACAGGGGTTACCCCATGTGGACTGCACCCTCGGCGGGCAGATCACCCTTCTTGGCGCGGACCAGAACCAGCACTACCGGTGCGATGATCGCCAACAGGATTGCCGCCCAACCGAATGCGGCCGAGTATCCGGATACCTCGGCGCCGAAGAAGTAGTCCGTCATCGAGGCGACGAAGTCCTGCACCGGCTGGGGGAGTAGTGCCAATTGATCGCCGGTCGGGATGGTCGCATTCGACATGTCGACAGGAATGCCTTCCGGCGGGATCGGCGCCGCGTTGTCGGCGGTGAAGGCCGACTTTGCCGAAGCGTAGATCGTGGTGAACAGTGCGGTCCCGAGTGCGCCGCCGATCTGCAGGGTGGCGTTGACCAGGGCACTGGCAGCGCCGGCGTCGTGGTCGGGGACACCGATCAGTGCGAGGTTCTGCATCGGCACCATCAGCAGACCGAGTCCGAAGCCGAAGATGGCGAGGCCGGGGAACACGTGCGTCCAGTAGGAGCTGTGTACCTCGATCTGGGTCAGCATGAGCAGTCCTACCGCTGCCACCAGTGGGCCGGCGACCATGAGCGGCTTGGGGCCGATCTTGGTGGACAACTGCGCTGCGATGGTCGACGCCAAGACGATGAAGAACGCCATCGGCAGCGATCCGACGCCGGCCATGACCGGGCTGAATCCGAGCACGATCTGCAGGTAGAACGTCAGGTACAACGTGCCGCCGAGCAGGGCGGCGCCCACCAGCATGGAGCCGATCAGAGCAGCGCCGCGATCACGATGCCACGGAACGCTCAGCGGTAGAAGCGGATTCTTGCTGCGGCTCTCGACGACCACGAAGATGGCGAGGAAGACCAGGCCCAGTGCGATGAACAGCAAAGTGTCCGCCTGACCCCAGCCGTGCTCGGCGCGTGTGAATCCGTAGACCAGTGAGCCGAGCCCCAGGGCGATGAGGACAGCGCCGGGAAGGTCGTAGCTCGTGTCGCCGTGCGCTTTGGTTTCCTTGACGATCGGGACGGCTGCAGCGATGGCTATCAGCGCGATCGGGATGTTGACGAGCAGGCACCAACGCCAGTCGACGTACTGCGTCAGCACTCCACCGAGGAGCAGGCCGATGGCAGCGCCACCGCCGGAGATCGCGCCGTAGACGGCAAAAGCCTTGGCGCGCTCCTTCTCTCCGATGAAGGTGGTGGTGAGCATCGACAGCGCAGCGGGCGCGAGCAGTGCTGCGAAGACGCCCTGGCCGGCGCGAGCGATGAACAGTTCGATACCGCTCTGCGCGATGCCGCCGATGCCGGAGGCAACCGCGAAGCCCGCCATGCCGACGATGAAGGATCGCTTTCGGCCCCAGTAGTCCGCGATACGTCCGCCGAGGAGCAGCAGCGCACCGAACGCCAAGGCGTACGACGTGACCACCCACGCGCGGTCAAGGTCGCTGATGCCCAGTTCCTCCTGGGCTGCCGGTAGGGCGATGGAGACGATGGTGCCGTCGAGCACCACCATGAGTTGAGCGAACGCGACGATGCAGAGCACCAGCCAGCGACGTTGATGATTCGGATTCTCGGAGACAGCCGGGATCGGTGGCAGAGTGCCGCCGTCGACGTGGGACGTGGTGGTCATTGGAAAAAGGTATTCCAGCCTTCTCGGGTGAGTCAAACGAAATAGTTCGTTCGGTTACCATCATCACTATGGCTCCCACTGACGTGACCGCGACGAAACAGCGAATCCTCGACGCTGCGCAAGAAGAATTCGGCACCTACGGGCTTGCCGGTGCGCGCATCGATCGGATTGCGAAGAACGGAAACGCCAGTAAGGAGCGCCTCTACGCCTATTTCGGTGACAAGGTCGCGTTGTTCCACGCGGTGCTCGACGTCGACTTCGAGCAGGCGATGGAATCCGTCGAGTTCACCGGTGAAGACATGCCCGCGCATGCTGTCGAACTGTTCGACGCAATGCTCGGCAAACCACAGATTCAACGGATGATGATCTGGGGTCAATTGCAGGGTGAGGCACCACGGATGAAGAAGTTGGCCGAGGAACATTCCAGCTGGGTTCCGCGAATGGCCACGATCCGCAAGGCTCAAGAAGACGGCCTCATCTCGAAGCACTGGGACCCCCAGGACCTGATCACGATGCTGTTCGGCCTCGTGTTCGGCTGGGTGGTGGCCCCCGGTGTGGCCGACAACCAGAACGTCGACGCCGACGAGATCGCGCGCCGCCGTGAAGTGGTGCGCGAGGCCGTCACTCGAATCTGCAAGCCGTGACTGTCAGCGAGAGAGGTACGCGGCCCAACCGCCGTAGTCGGTGATGTCAGCTGCGCCGTTTACGGCGTCATGAGTGCAGCTGAAACCGACTGTCGTTCTGCCGTCGGATAACTCGACGCTCGTGAGCGCCATCGGTGCAGGCAAGGCGGCGAGGAACGTTCCCAGCCCGGCCGGTGAGATTCGGAAGATCTCGCCGACGACCGGTGCGCCGAGTCCAGGGCCACGGCGTACCAGGCCGGGCTTCGGTGGCGTCGTGTCGAGAGCGAAGAGCCGGTAGGCATCCGAGGTCGTGACGGTTTCGACGTACCGCGCGCCGAGGTCGACCAACTGTGTGTTGAGGGGTTGCCCGCGCAGGTGAGCGCCGAATACTGCGAGGTCGATTCCTGTATCGACGAGGGTGGGTGAAGGCACACCGCCGAGTCGCGCAGCGAGGTCGATGGCGATCTGGTCGTCGAAAGCGGGTACGACGAACATGACGCCGAACGGGTGATCTTCGGCAGTGCGGTGTCCGGGCGCCGCGACGGCCGCCATGTCGAGCAGGTTGCAGAAGTTGGTGAAAGTTCCCATCCGGCGGTTGATTCCGAACGGATCCTCGGTCACGGCGGCAATCGTCGGGTGTTCGGTGGTGGTGGGAAGCAGTAGGGCGTCGAACCCGGCGAGGAGTTCCCGGGCGGCAGCCTTGGCGCGGGTGAGAGCATCGAGATCGTCGACTAGCTGGTATCCGGTGGGGTGCTTCGCACCGAGCACGATGTCGGACACCGCGGGATCTGCTCCGGCAGGACGAGTTTCGAGGAACTCGCCGGCAGCGGCGTACCGCTGCGCCACTACGGCGCCGTCGTAGAGCAATCGGGCCGCGTCGAGCAGTCCGGATATGTCGACGGTCTCGGTCTCGGCGCCGCCGGCTACCAGAGCTGCCACAGTGTCCTGAAATGCTGCTGTATACGACGGGCTCAGTTGAGTGAGATCCTCGATTCGGGGGACGGCGACGCGGGGATTCGGCGCCGCCGCGAGACGAACGTCGGAAGGCCAGACGCGGCTGCGGGGATCTCGAGGTTCGTGGCCGATCATGATTGCCGCTGCCGCGGTTGCCGATTCGAGGTCGTCGGCAAATACCGTCAGAGCGTCGTAGTCGACGCAGGCGGGCACTACTCCGTGGGCTGGGATGACGCCGAGCGAGAGCTTGAGTCCGTAGATCCCGTGGAACGCTGCCGGCACCCGGCCGGAACCGGCGGTGTCGGTGCCGATTCCGATGTCTGCAATTCCCAGCGCGACAGCGACGGCAGATCCGGAGCTACTACCGCCCGAGATCAACTCTTCGTCCCAGGCGCAGCGAACGGCTCCGTACGGACTGCGCGTTCCGACCAGTCCGGTGGCGAACTGGTCCAGATTGGTCTTCCCCAGAACAACAGCCCCGTGCTCGATCAACCGCGCAACGGCACTGGCGGTTTCGTCCGGCGAATACGCGAATTCGGGGCACGCCGCTGTGGTCGGCAGACCGGCGACGTCGACGTTGTCCTTGACGGCGACCAGACGCCCAGCCAGAGGAAGATGCTCGCCCGCGGCGATTCTGGCTTCGACCGAAGCGGCATCGGCAAGCACATCTTCCTTGCGGCGCAACGTGATCCAGACTTCGGGGCGATCTACTTCCTCGATCCGCTGGAATGCCTGCTCGACCCGGGCTGTCGGGGTGAAAACTTCTGCTGCGATGGTCATGGTGTGTACTGCTCCGATCAGTCCGTGATGTTGGCGAGTGAGAGCGCGGTGATCGCGCGGGTCACCCGGTCGAGGACGACGTCGAGAGACTCGCCGATGTGCTGGTGCAAAAGCGTGCGGGCCTCGGGCAGATTGCCGGCACGTAGTTCTTCGAGGATTCGAATGTGCTCCGCGATCGAGGTGTCGATGCGGCCGTTGACCATGAAGTCGTACATCCGAACGTGCCGGATACGGGAATTCACCGACAGCAGCGACGCGACCAGTTCATTGTTTCCCGACGCCCTCAGTACGGCGACGTGGAATTCCTCGTCCAGTTCGACGAACCCCGGTTCCTGAGCGGGCGGATCGAGAGCCAGGGCACGCCACCGCACCAATTCGTCGTCGAGGATTGTTCGGTCGTGCCGGATCGTCGGATCTGCGATCGCCCGGGTAATTCCTTGTAGTTCCAGAGTGATTCGGAGTTCATACAGATCTCGGATCCGCGGGATACTCGGGCGCACGGCGGAGAACCCGTACTCTTCCCGGCGCAGGAGTCCATCGGCGCACAGCATCGTCAACGCTTCCCGTACTGGTGTGCGAGAAATGCCGAAACGCGTGGAGAGTTTCGGTTCCGTCAGGCGCTGATCGAACCCGATAGTCCCGTTGACCAGTTCGGTGCGTAGTTCCCGGTAGACCACCTCACGCAGTGGCTCCGGCGCCGTATTCATCCCTGTCGACATACCTGTATACGCTATTGATCAGGTGTTTCGTCCAGATGTCTTCGGGTTAGAGCTGAGTTACGGCCGCCGCGGAACTTCAGGAGAAGTCGCGCTGAACCCGCAAGGTTCCGATCGTGGTGGCCAGGCCGTCGTACTGAGTGACCAACAAGGTGAATTCGATCAACCGACGATCGTCGAGATGCTGCGAGAGCGTTCCCCACGTGTCGTCGGTGACGTCCTTGGTGGTGACCAACTCGTCGACCGCAGTCAAGATCGCACGGTGACGCGGACTCAACTCGGAAGCGCCAGGGCCCTCGATGATTCGGGCCAGTTCTTCTGCGTCGATTCCGGCTTTGCGGCCGAGCCTGATGTGGTGATCCATCTCGTAACCGCAGTCCCGCAGGTGCGCGACCCGCAGGATGATCAGTTCGGTGTCGTGGCGAGAGATCTTGCCGCCGGGCATGAGTGAGCCGGAGTAGTGCAGCCAACCGCGGAAGAGTCCACCCGTGCGCCCCAAGGTGCTGAACAGATGCGCATCGGGTGCTCCGGCAGCCTTCGACAGGACACGCCAGATTCCCCAGTTGATCGGACCGAGGTCCTTGAATCGGCCGGGCGGGATGCGGGGGTTCATGCGACTCCACGGATGTGAGAGGGACGGAGGTCTATAGCTCGTTGCGCGATGTGGCGAACCGCGGCGCTGCGGCGGGGCGCGTGTACGCGTGACTTCCGGCCGACGATACCGCGCTCGAACGCGTCGACGGCGTCAGCGACGGTCGTGGTGCCGGCGCTGGCGAGGGTTCCGCGTGCTCCGTCGAACGACAGTGCGGTGGTATCGGTGTCGATGTCGCCGATATACGCGACGCCCACCTTGGTGCCGAGGTGTTTCATTTCCAAGCGCAACGCGTCACCCAAGGCTTCGACGCCGGCGCGCGAAGCACCGAACGGTCCGCGAAACGGATGCTTGGCGGCGCCGTGAGCCGAGGCGACCACCAGGGCGTAACCGTTTTCGTGACTGATGTGCGGACCGGCTGCGCGCAGGGTGTAGTACGTGCCCATGAGGTTGACTTCGACGGCGCGGCGCATGTCCGCAGGGTCGCCGCCGAGGATCGACGAGTTCGCCTCGACCCCGGCATTGGCGACGACGACGTCGATGCCTCCCAGCTTCTCAGCGATGTAGTCGACGCCGCGAGATACCTGCTCGAGGTCGGCGACATCGCACAACTGCCAGGGCGCGCGGCCGCAGGAAGTAGCGACTTGCTCGAGAAGTTCCGGCTCGAGGCCGAGCAGTCCCACGGACGCACCACGGTCGTACAGGCGTCTGGCCAGCGAAGAACCGATATTGCGGGCAGCGCCGGTGATCAGGATGCGCCGACCCGTCAGGTCGTCCGCACTACTCTTGGCCGATTCGGCCTTGCCCGCCTCGCTCTTGCCCATTGCTGTGTCCCTACGCAGTGACCTTCTGGTCCTCCGACGCTAACACCGCCGGGTAGCTGCGACTGCAAGTACCGCCAACTCCGTCCGAACGGGTGTTCAGACCGATGCGGCTTCGAGACGCGGATGTGACGAGGAAGCCTGGGTCGACCGCAATCGACGGAATCGGACCACGGCAACGACGGCGGCAACAGCGGCGAGGATCACCAACGGCAGCGACGGACCCATCGTGGGTTCGATGACAACCAGTAGCACCGGCAGTCCGAATCCGAGATAGGTGCCGACGTAGAAGATCCCGGTCAGGGCGCCCCGCGAGGCGGGGGGAGCCAGCGACTCGAGGTCGAGCAGTCCCTCGCGTAGACACAGTCCGTAGGCCGTACCGAGGACGAGCGCGCAGACGATGAACAACCCGAGCGCGGGGTGCGCGCCGCCGACGGCGACCAGGCAGTATCCGAGCGCCGCCAGTGCGGCGCCGACCGTGCCGGCCTGAGGACCCCAATTGCGATGGCGCGCAGCGGTTTGAACCAGGATTCCAGCACCCAGAGTCAGCGCCGCCGCGAAACCCGGAAGGAGAGGACCTGAGTAGCGGTCCCCGAGCCTGGCCGTCATGGTCACGAAAGAGACTGTTGCGCTGGCGAACACCCACGGCGCCAACGGAAGTGCCCAGAGCAGCGCATTTGCGACGGAGCGCTCCGCGCCGTCTGGCGCATTTGCGACGGAGCGCTCCGCGCCGTCTGGCGCATTTGCGACGGAGCGCTCCGCGCCGTCTGGGACGGGTGTGATGGTCGCGGCTTCTACGGAAACAGGTGTACGACTCCACACAGCTGCCGCGGTAACCGAACCCACCGACAAGAAGGCCGAGACGACAAAGGGCGTAGCGAGTGGGAAGGCGGCAAATTGTGCCAACAGACCCGAAAACAGTGGTCCCAGTGCGAAACCCGAGGTGAGTACTACGCCCGCCATCACGGTTCCGGACTTGCCGCGAAGGTCAGCCGCCCACGCGGTACCGGCGCCGATTGCCAGACCGGCACCGATACCGACAACGAGGCGCCCGACCATGAGCCCGGGCGCGTCGTGCCAGAGAAGAAGAATCAAGGTTCCGAGCGAGGCTATGAGCGTTCCGGGCAGGACGACTACAGCTCGGCCGACGCGATCCGACAGTGCTCCACCGGTCAACAGGCCGGGTAGGAGTCCGAGCGCGTAGATACCGAAAACACCGTCGAGCACGGTATGCGAAAGACCCTCGTCCACCCGGAGAACCGGGATGAGCGAAGCAAAGTGGTTGGCGGCCCAACCCGTCGAAAGTAGAACTGCCAGTACCGAGATGAACCCGCGACGGGATGGATCGCCCATACCGGCAGCTTAGGCGGGTACCAGATCGCTCACGTCGGCGAGGAGTTCGAACGTGCGCAACCAAGCCTCGCGGTTGGTGCCGGTCGACACCGTGATCAGCTCGTCGGCCTGTGCATGCTCGGTGAACTCGTCGAGGTAGGCGCGGACCTCCGTGGGCGTGCCGATGGCGCTGTACTTGGTCATCTGCAGAACCTGCTGACCCGCGGGGGAGTCGAGCAGCATGTCCGCTTCGTCGTCCGTGAACTTGCGTCCGCGTCCGAGAAGAAGGCTGACGCGCGAACGCTTGGCCGCGAGGAAGTCCTGCTGAGCCTGCTCATGGGTGTCGGCGGCGATGACGTTGACGCCCGCGATGACGTACGGCTCCGCCAACTGCTCCGACGGCTTGAACTCGCGTCGATAGATCGCGACGGCGTCGCGCAGGGCGTTGGGGGCGAAGTGCGAGGCAAATGCATACGGCAGGCCGAGCATCGCGGCGAGCTTGGCTCCGAACAATGACGATCCGAGAATGTAGAGCGGAACGTGAGTGCCCTTACCGGGAACGGCATTGATTCCGGGGACGCGCGAAGTGTCGCCGAGGTAGCCCTGAAGCTCGAGTACGTCCTGCGGGAAGCTGTCCGAAGAACTCGGGTCGCGTCGCAAAGCCTGCATCGTCTTCTGATCACTACCGGGCGCGCGACCGAGACCGAGATCGATGCGACCCGGGTGCAGAGTCTCGAGGGTGCCGAACTGCTCGGCGATCGTCAGCGGCGCGTGGTTGGGCAGCATGATTCCACCGGCGCCGAGGCGGATTTTGCTGGTGTGCGCGGCGACGTGGCTGATCAGAACGCTGGTGGCCGAAGACGCGATGGAACCCATGTTGTGGTGCTCGGCATACCAGATTCGCTTGTAACCCCACTCCTCGGCACGCTGCGCCAAGGTCACGCTGGCGTCGAAGCTGTCTTTGGCGGTTTCGTTGTCGCCGATGTGGGCGAGATCGAGGATGGAAAGTGGGACGGCCATGAATGTGGTGCCTTTCTCAGCGAATAGAACGCAAACGTCGTTGGAAGGTGCAACCATCTGGCCGGCTTTCCTATTTCCGCCTGGTCAGCGCCCACGGATGGTGGCGAGGCGGACAAGGCGTGAAGTTCTTGTCTCGATTTCGGTCATTTCGGATATTTCGGATGAAATTGGGGGCTAGATTTCCCGAATCGGAGGTTCTTTCGCATTCCAAGTGAATCGAGACCAGCATGGCCACTGATCGGAAGGCTGTAAACAAGCGCAAAGTACGTGCATTACTTGCCGGAGGACTTGTCCTCGGTATCGGCGCCGCTGTCACCTTGGCGGCGTGGACAGACAACGTTTTCGGCGACGCGCAGTTCAAGACGGGAAGTTGGAATCTCCAGGGCAGCTTCGACGGACTGACGACCTGGGGTGAGTATCAAGTGGACGCTTCCGCCGGCCACTTCCAATTCAGCACGGGATTCGACGCACTCTCACCCGGAACGACGGTATACGCGCCGGTAGCGCTTCGGATCGGTCCCACGGCCAGCACTTCCGGCGCGACGGTACAACTACTCGGTGCAACGGGCGGTGATACCGACCTCAAACCCGCCCTGCGGTACTCGGTGTATCGAGGTGTCCCCTCCACGACCTGCACGGCAGCGGGAATTGGAGCAGGAACAGCATGGGTAGGCACGACAGCCAGTCCGGTGGCCTTGACGGCAGGTTCGGGTTCGGATGTCACCTTGCTAGGCACGGGCGTGCCGGTGGAACTGTGCTTCGCGGTCACGCTGCCTGCCGGAGTCGACCCTTCGATCGTGTCGGGCAAGAACACCGGGCGCTTGCTCTGGCAGTTCACCGGCCAGTCCACCCCCTGACGCCTGCGTGGTCACACGGCGAATGCGTCAGGTGTACGCACTGGCGGCCTCGGGACTCGTCCTGGGTATCGGTGCAACCACCGTGGCGGCCAGTTGGGTGGACAGCACGATGGGCGATGCATCGTTTCGCACCGGAACATTCGGAATCGAGTCGAACGTCGGCGGCGGATGGTCGTCGCATTCATCCAGTGCCCCTGGCGTTTTCACGTACACGCCCTCGGCGCTCCTGATTCGCCCCGGTGCGTTCTCGTACGGCCCGATATCTCTTCGAACAGTGCCGGTCTCGCCGGCAGCATCCGTCACTCTGCAGGCGGCCACGGTTGCCGGCGACTCCACTCTGGCGTCGGCGCTGCGGTATCGGGTGGTCAAGTCGACGACCTGTGATGCGTCGGCCTTCTCCACGGGAACACCACAATTCGTGGTGGGAAGTGCGACGGTGTTTCCGTCGCTCTCAACTGGTTCCGCAGTCGGGGCCATCGCGCTACCCACCGGTGGAGCGTCCCCGGGCGCCGCGGTGGCGCTGTGCTTCGAGATTTCGCTGCCCGCAACCTCGGCTAATTGGAGCAACTCGGCGCTGACCGGTAAAACGGCAACTCCCACTTGGCAGTTCAGTGCAACACCCTGAAGGAGCTGCAATGCCAACACATGCCCGGGCAACACATGCCCGGACGAAGAAGCGTTCGGTCCCCACGATCATCGGGGACTGCATCCTTCAGGTTCTTGCAGTCGGTGGGGTCATCTGTATCGCTTTGGTGATCTGTGCCTTCGTTTTCGACATCACACTGATCATGTTCAAGACCGGATCGATGTCGCCGACCATTCCAACCGGATCTCTGGCAGTTGTGCGGGAAGTACCGGCAGATTCCGTCGAGGTGGGCGACGTCGTCACCGTCGATCGGGGAGTGTCCGAACTGCCGGTGACCCACCGGGTCGTCTCCGCTCGTACCCAGGACAACGGCATCACGATTCTCGATCTCAAGGGTGATGCCAACGCTTCGGCTGATCCCGCGGTATACGAGGTCACCACGGTCCGAAAGGTGCTCTGGCACGTTCCGGGATTGGCGCGGGTGATCGTCTACTTCTCGAATCCTCTTGTTCTGGGGGCGATCACGCTGACCATGGCCGCTTTGGTGGTCGCGGTATTCTGGCCGCGCAATACCGATGACGACGATGATGCCGACTCGGACGACCCGAAAACCGAACCCATCCAGGTTCTTCTACCGCCAGACGGCGGTAGACAATGAAGCGTCGCCACCTGTTTTCAGTCATCGTATTGGCAGTTGCGGTTGTTTTGGGCTCTGGTTTCTCGTCTCACCCACTCCTCGGAGAGACAGAAGCGGCGTGGACAGACTCCGAGTACGTTACCGGCCCGATTTCCACCGGTTCATGGACGACGAGTGGGTACGGCAGAGGCGCCGGCGGGCTCGGGTTGTCCAGTGGCGGAATCGTGATAGATCTTTTCGGCAGTTCGATGTTCGAAGGTGTCTCACAACAGAACACGATTGGAAAGGACCTAGACACAACCAATCTGGTGGTTGCAAAGCTACTGGGCGTCAACTCGTTGTCCCGGACCGGATCGATCTCGTCGTGCGCTGCCTACTCGGTCGGGCAGCCAGCGAGCGGCCGCTGCCAGTCGGCAATTGTTTCGGATACCGATGCGACGTCGACACTCACCTCGATGACCGTGACAGTGAACTTGCTGTCTCTACTGGGGGTTGATCTGGTCAGTGCGCCGATAGTCACTGTGGCATCGCCGATTACGGCAGGGGCTGCGTGCGATACCTCGAACAGGGCATCGGTATCGGCGATTAGCCCCACGAATCAGGTGACGGTGGGATCTCGCGTCCTCACGATTCCACAGCCTGCCGAGAACGCATCGGTGACGGTAACAGGGGCGGACGCCACTGTGAACGCCGCTGGCTTGGCGACGATTCAATACACGAACATCAAGCTCGTGAGCACGCGAACGTCCACGGCAACAACGGCGCAATCGACGCTGAGCGTGAGTCTTTCGATGGCAGCTTTTGCGATTCTGGGGGCGCAGATACTGGGCACCACAAACGTGACATTCAATCTTGTAACGGCCCAATGCGGAATTGGCAGCGCGACATACCCGGTCACGCCGCTGAGCCTCCCAACCGGATTTGCTGCGCGTGCGGTCAGCCCGACGTCTACTTCGGTGAGCGAACCCCCGTCATCGACGACTTCTTCGACCACGGCAGCTGAGACCACGGCAGCTGAGAACACGGCAGCTGAGAACACGGCAGCTGAGACCACGGCAGCTGAGAACACGGCAGGGATGACGACCAGCGCGGCTGTAACTACCAGTGTGGCTGCAATCACCCCGACAACGACAGCCACACCAATTACGAGCACACCGGCTCCGGCAGATCCAATCGGGACAGCGATCCACGGCCCTGCCGATTCGAGCATCTCCGCCTTCACCACGGATACCGGACTCTCCTGCGAGGTTGCTCCTGATGCGGACTACACGAGCGAAGTTGCAGTCGAATGCTCGGACGGCACAACGGGTACGGTGCCCGGTTCTGTACTCGGCCCGAAGCCAACCGTACCGGGGGAGTACCTCAGGATCCCCCTGACGAGAGACCACGTCACCGAAGTCTTCACCCTGAAGTCAGCGACACGACGCTGATCAGTTCCGCACAGCGTTGGCCATGGCGGCCAACGAGAGGGCCTGCCGAGCGCGGTCGAGGACAACCGCACGAGAGATGTCGATGTGCGACACCAGTGCCTCGTGTGCTTGCGGAATCTTGCCGTCCAGCACCAGTTCGACGACGGAGATATGTTCCTCCACCGTGGCCTTCATACGGTCGGGAGTCAGGTAGTCGAACATCCGCACGGGGCGCAGCTTCGAGTTGACGGCCTGAAGAGCGTCGACCAACGCGTGGTTTCCGGACGAGGCGAGGAGCGCGATGTGGAACTCCTCGTCGAGCGTCACGAAACCGGCGTCCGGTACCGGCATCTGTTTGAGAAATGCGTACCACTTGTCGAGTTCGGAACCGAGCGCGTCTCGATCATGAGCGGGGGCCTCACCGTCGAGTACCCGCCGAAGTCCGTGTACCTCGAGGAGTATGCGCAGCTCGTAGAGGCCACCCAACTCGTCGAGGTGCGGTCGGTACGGAAAGAGGCCGTGTTCGTCGCGCTCGACCAGCCCGTCGGATTCCAACTTCGCGAGCGCTTCGCGCACCGGTGTTCGCGAGACACCGTAGAGATGAGCCAACCGTTCTTCGCCGAGTCGTTCGGATGGCGCGATCTGACCGGACATCAGATCGTTCCGGATCGACCGGTAAACCTGCTCGCGCAGCGGCGGCCGCACACTCATGTCAGATTGCCATCGCTCGACGAACCGCCTCGGTGGACGTGGTGCCGCCCTCACCGGTCGAGGTCACGTGTCCCGCCGCGAGAATGCTGTAATGCTGCGCAGATTGGAGCGCGAAACCGATGTGCTGCTCTACGAGGAGGACACCGAGATCGCCGCGTTCGGTGAGTTCCATGACGGTCCTTTCGATTTCGGCGACCACGTTGGGTTGAATGCCCTCGGTTGGTTCGTCCAGAATGAGGATCTTGGGCTCGGTGATCAGGGCGCGAGCGATGGCAAGCTGTTGTCGCTGCCCACCGGAGAGAAGTCCCGCGCGACGGTCGAGGAGCGTGGTGAGTGCGGGAAACAGATCCAATGCCTCTGCGATGAGTGCCTTTCCGCGTTTGCGCCCGTCGGCGACCACCCGAAGATTCTCGGCAGTTGTCAGTTGTCCGAACGACTGCTGACCCTGGGGTACGTAGGCAAGTCCGCGAGCGACGCGGGCGCTCGGCCGTAGACCGGTGATGTCCTCACCGTTCAGAAGTACCTTTCCCCGTGTAGGTTTGATCAGACCGACGGCGGCGCGCAGCAAGGTGGTTTTACCCGCACCGTTGTGACCCATGACTGCCGCAACTCCGTCGCTGGGAACCAGCAGGGATACGCCGTGGATCACTTCGGTGCGTCCGTAGCCGGCGCGGATGTCGACGAGCTCGAGCATGATTCAGTCCTCCGGGGTCGGTTCGGTGTCGGCGCCGAGATCGGTTCCGGCAGCGGCGGTGCCGAGGTAGACCTCTTGCACCTTGGGGTCGGCTTGGACCTCCGCCACAGTTCCTTCGGCAAGCACTTTCCCAGCGGCGAGCACTGTGACGGACGTGGCGAAGGATCGCATGAAGTCCATGTCGTGCTCGACTACGACGACGGTTCGCGCACCGCCGATGCGCCGCAGAAGGTTCCCGGTCTCCTCGCGCTCCTCGAGGCTCATGCCTGCGACGGGCTCGTCGAGCAGGAGCACGGAACAGTTCTGTACCAACAACATTCCGATTTCGAGCCACTGCTTCTGTCCGTGCGCCAGAATGCCTGCGGCGGTGTCCCTGAGGTGCTCCAACCCGGTTGTCTCCAGCGCCTCTTCGATCTCGGGAAGCACACCTTTGCGTTTTCTGAGCAGGTTCCACGGTGATCGGCCGGCTCCGGCCGCGATGTCGAGATTCTGCAGCACCGAGAGCTCTTCGAAGACGCTTGCCGTCTGGAAGGTTCGCCCGACGCCGAGGCGGGCGATCTTGTGAACCTTCTTGCCGAGCAGTTGCTCGCCGGACTTCGTGATGGAACCCGTCGCGGGAACGAGTCCGGTGATGGCGTCGACCAACGTTGTCTTTCCAGCCCCGTTCGGGCCGATGAGAAACCTCAGGTCGCCCTGCATGAGGGTCAAGTCGACGCCGTCGACGGCCTTGAAACCGTCGAAGCTGACCGAAAGATTTCGTACTTCGAGGTACTCGGACGACATTCCGGCGTTGCCACCCAGTGCCGGTGTGGGTTCGCTGGTGGCGGTTGTGTTGGTCATGACGACACCTCCACTGGTTCGGGTTGGGAGACCTTGACCGGCGGGTCGGCCGGGGCCTCACGCTTCTTGCGGTGGCGCATCAGGGCGAACAATCCGGCCACACCTGCCGGGAAGAACCCGACCACGACGATGAACATCAACCCTTGTGCGTAGATCCATCCCGAAGGGAGTTTCTCCGAGAATGTCGACTGCGCCCACGCGACGCCGATCGCACCGAGTACCGGACCGAGAAGCGTTGCGCGGCCACCGATCGCGACCCCGATGAGAAAGGCGATTGACGGAACGATCCCGACGTCGGCGGGGGAGATGATGCCCACGATCGGAACGAACAGCGCACCGGCGATACCGGCGAGGAACGCCGCGGTCACGTAGGCGACCAGTTTGATGTTCGCCGGATCGTATCCGAGGAAACGTACTCGCTCCTCTTGATCACGGACGGCGACGAGGAGTTCGCCGTATCGGGAGTTCATCAGCTGGCGAATCAGAGCGACCGATGCGAGAAGAACTCCGGCGGCGATGAAGAACAACATCTGCTTGTTCGCCGGATCGTTGAGGTTGAAACCGAAGAACGTGCGAAAGCGGTTGAGGCCGTTGCTGCCACCGATCGACTGCTGGCCGATCAAGAGGATTGCGAAAGCCGCGGCGAGTGCCTGCGAGAGGATCGCGAAGTACGCGCCCTTGACTCTCCGCTTGAACACACCGAGTCCGAGGAGAAAGGCAACAGCGGCCGGCAGGAAAAGGATGGCGAAGATCGCCACGAATGGCGAGGCGAACGGTTGCCAGTATCCCGGCAGTTCGGTCTTGCCGGCGATGGACATGAAGTCCGGGACCGCGTCACCCTTGAGTTCGGCATCGGCGATCTTGAGGTGCATCGCCATCACGTATGCGCCGATCCCGAAGAACACCCCCTGGCCGAGCGTGAGCATTCCGCCTCTGCCCCAAGCCAAACCGATACCGACAGCGACTATGGCGAAGCACAGGAATTTGGCCAACAGTGACAGCCTGAAGTCCGAGAGCACAGCCGGAGCGACGGCGAACAGCACGATGGCGGCGAGTGCAAAACCGCCCCACACCCGAATTCGGGAATTGTTCAGGATGCTCATACGAGGCTCCTCGTCTTGACTGCGAACAGGCCCTGCGGCCGAACTTGAAGGAAGACGACGATGATGACGAACACGATCACCTTCGCGATCGACGCTGTCGTCGAGTACTCGATGAACGAGTTCAAGATGCCGAGGGCGAAGGCTGCGATCACGGCTCCCTTCATCTGACCGAGACCGCCGACGACAACAACCAGGAAGGCGTCGATCAGATAGGACTGGCCGATGGTCGGGCTGGTGGAACCGATGAGCGTCAACGCGACACCCGCGACGCCGGCGAGCCCGGAACCGAGGAAGAAGGTCGTGATGTCCGTACGACGAGAGGAGATTCCGCTCGTCTCGGCCAGATCGCGATTTTGGACGACGGCCCGGATGCGTCTACCCATCGACGACTGCTTCAGTGCGACCGAAAGTGCGATCACTGCTGCGATCGCCAACACCAGAATGAAGATGCGGGTTTTCGGCACCACGGCGCCGAAAATATCGACCCCGCCCGAAAGCCAGCTCGGCGCCGAAACATTGACTGCCGGCGCGCCGAAGATGTCGCGCGCCAACTGCTGAAGGATCAATCCGACGCCGAATGTCACCAACAGGGTGTCGAGGGGTCGGTGGTACATCCGCGATACCAGGACCACTTCGAGCACAACACCCATCAGTCCGCCGACGACGAAACCGACGAGCAGAGAAATGATCAACGATCCCGTTGCATTCGAGATCACCTGCTGCACTACGTATGCGGTGTACGAGCCGGCCATGATGAACTCGCCGTGTGCCATGTTGATGACACCCATCTGCCCGAACGTGAGAGACAACCCCAACGCTGCCAACAGGAGAATCGATCCGATACTCAAACCCGTGAACAACTGCCCGATCACAACATCCATGACAGACGCTCCACCTCTCTACTCGTCGATTCCGTCAATTCCGCCTTTTGTCGATCAGCTACCGAGCCCCTCAGCCCAGGGGTAGTTCTTCAGGTACGGATCCGGCTCGATCGGCTGTCCCGAATCCCAGACCGTGTAGATCAGTCCGTCGGAACGGATTTCGCCGATCCGGGCAGTCTTGGTGATGTGGTGGTTGTCGCCGTCGATGGTGACGAGTCCTTCGGGCGCCTGGAAGGTCACACCGTCGGCGTTGTCCTGAATATCCTTGACCGCAAACGAGTTGGCCTTCTCGACGGTGTTCTTCCAGAGGTAGACGGAGGTGTATGCCGCTTCCATCGGATCGGACGTGGGCTTGTCCTGGCCGAACTTCGCCTTGTACGCCGCGACGAACTTCTTGTTCTCGGGGGAGTCGATGGTCTGGTAGTAGTTCCACGCCGTCAGCTGGCCTTCGACGTTCTGGACTCCGATACCACCGACCTCTTCCTCCGCAATGGAGACGGAGACGACGGGCATGTCGGCGGGCTTCAGGCCGACATTCGAGTATTCACGGAAGAACGCAACGTTGGAATCGCCGTTGAGTGTGTTGAACACGGCATCGGCGTCGGCTGTGCGGACCTTGTTCACGATGGTGGAGAAGTCGGTCGAACCCAGAGGCGTGTAATCCTCGCCCTTGATCTCGATGCCGTTCGCTGCCGCGTACGCCTTGATGATGCGGTTGGCGGTCTGCGGGAACACGTAGTCGCTGCCGACCAGATACAGCGACTTGACGCCCTTCTCCTTCAGGTAATCCAGCGCCGGGATGATCTGCTGGTTGGTCGTTGCGCCCGTGTAGAAGATGTTCTTCGAATCTTCCAGTCCCTCGTACTGGACCGGGTAGTAGAGCAAAGAGTTGTTGTCCTCGAACACGGGCAGCATGGCCTTGCGGCTCGAGGAGGTCCAGCCACCGAAAACTGCTGCGACGCAATCGCTGCTGATCAGTTTCTCGGCCTTCTCGGCGAACACTGTCGGCTCCGACGCACCGTCCTCTGCGACGATCTGGATCTTCTTACCCAGTACACCGCCGGAATCGTTGATCTCCTGCACCGCCAACGAGATGGAGTCGCGGACCGTCACTTCACTGATGGCCATGGTGCCCGAGAGTGAATTCAGGGAACCGACCTTGATCGTGTCCCCCGAGGTGTCGACGCACGACGTAGCCGTCGAATCTCCCGATGCGGTGTCTGTTGCCTTGCTTCCGCAGCCGGTGAGAACCAAGCCCAGCGCGGCGAGAGCGGCCGGCGCGGCAAGGGTGCGCTTCGAGAAGGTTCGCATGTACGGGCCTTTCGTGTCGATGGCTCTGGCAGACAATGGCTCTGACAGATCTGTATCCGGAGTGCGTATACAACGCTGTATTCGTCGAGTGCACAGAGTAGGTGGAAGTTGTTGCGGTGGAATGACTGTCGGTGACAAGTGTGTGTCCGGTGTTTCGATTGGGTGTCCAGGACCTCACACCGCAGGTCAGCGAGGGTGCGGTGTTAGCATCGACGAGAAATTGATCAAGCACTCGCTTGACGATCGGAACGTCGGAAGGATCTTCTCATGCGCTCGACCCGACGGGACGAAATACTCGCTCATGCGGCCAAGCTGTTCAGTGAGCGGGGGATCGCCGCGACGACGGTGCGAGACATCGCCGACGAAGTCGGGATCCTCTCCGGCAGCCTCTATCACTACTTCGACTCCAAGGATGCGATAGCCAACGAGATCGTCGTCCGGTTCCTCGAAGATCTCAACGTCCGGTACGAGGACTCGATCGAACCGGAAGGTTCGGCTCGAAATCGCCTGGCCACGATGGTGTCGGTCTCTTTTGCCTCGGCGGTGGATCACCCGTATGCCACGGAGGTCTATCAGGGAGAAGCCATACTTTCGTCGCAACCGGCGGACGCGCCCATCACCATCCTGGTTCAGAAGGCACACAGCTACTGGCGATCGGCTATCGCTCGCGGAATTGCCGACGCGGAGTTTCGGGAAGACATCGATCCCGAACAGTTTCACCGTCTCCTGCGTGAATCCGTCTGGTCCACCGTCGCGCAGTATCGCCCGCAGCTTTCCGAATTGGCCGAAGATCTGCAGCGCAATCTGATTTCGGTTTTCCTGGACGGCTTTGCCGCACGTTCCGTCGACGGCGAGCCGGTGGCACGCATTGCGCGGCGCACGGCGAAGAAGGAAGCGCAGACCGAATCTCCCGACTCGGACCTTGCCGAACTCCGCTCTGATGTCGACGAATTGAAGTCCGTCATTCGCGAACTCAGCTCGTCGATCCGGCAGCTGCAGAAGCCGTAACACCGCAGTTCCTGCGCGTGTAGTTCGGATTTTGACTATCAGTGTGACCCAGTGCATACTTCTGTCCACACTCGTAAATCAAGCGCTTGTTTGATTTACCAAGCACAGTTTGGACGGGAGTTCGATGTGAGACTCGGAAAGGCGATCGCCGTCTGCGCGGCAGTGGTCCTCGGGGCGAGCGCGTGCGCATCTGCCGGTGTCATTCCCGAAGACACCATCGTCATCGGTTTGGACGAGGACTCCACCGGGCCCGGTGCGTCGTACAGCACGATCGCCGGCAAGACGGTGCGGATGACCGTCGACCTGATCAACCAGGCGGGCGGAATCAACGGTAAGCAAGTCGAATTGGTTGTCGAGAACGACGAGAGCAGTCCCACCAAGACCCCGTCGATCATTCGGAAGTTGGTCGATCACGGGTCCAGTGCGGTCATCCTCGCCACGGGCAGCGGGTCGGTGCTGCAGGCCAAGTCGATTCTCCAGCAGTCGAAGATTCCTGCGATAGCTCCGGTCGTTCTCAGCGACGCCTTTGCCTCGGCGCCCGACAACGACTTCTCGTTCATGATTCCGAACTCGTTGAAGCAGTACGCCCAGGTGTACTGCGGGGCTTTCGAGAAGATGGGGTACAAGTCCCTGGGAATTCTCGGTGACGCGAGTGCGTCCATCGACGGAATCATCAAGACCCTGCGGCCGGCGCTCGAGAAGTGCGCGAGAGTGACGGGCGTCGAAAAGGCGCCGGTCGATGCCGCGGACATCACCGCACAGGTCTCACGTCTCGCGGAAACCGAACCGGACGCGATTCTGGTCGCCAGTATCGGCGGGCACTTCGAAATCCTCGCGCACAACACCTTGTCGAAGGTCACCCCGCAGACGCAACGCTTCTCACTCGCTTCCATCGGAAACCAGCCCGCATCTTGGGCTTTGGCGGACTCGAAGGCGTTGAGCGGCATGGTGTACATGGGCTCGCTCAGTGAGAACAACCCGAGAACCGCCGAACTGCGTCGCAAGGTGCAGGCGGTGAAGGGGCCTGATTATCAACTGACCGCCTACGACGCACAGGCGTACGACGCCGTCATGATGTTGGCCGAGGCAATCGAAATTGCCGGCGACCACCGAGATCGGACGGCCGTTCGTGATGCTCTTCAACAGGTTTCGGCACTTCCCGCCAGCTTCGGCCAGGACGGATTGACACTGTCGTTTTCTTCGCAGGATCACCTGGCTCCTGACAGCCTCTGCGGACTGGTGCTCGTCGAATTCGGTGAGGACAACAAGCCGGCCCATCCGTGGGATTCCTACCAACCCCCGTGCGGATAACCGAGGAGCCTTGACATGACAGACGCACAACTGTGGCTCGCAGCCATCGAGATCGGTGCATTCTTCTCACTGATAGCCCTCGGAATGTATCTCGTGGTGGTCGGCGCCGATTTCTTCAACTTTGCGATGGGCCCGTACGCGATGGCTGCGGCCATGGCGTCGAGTTGGGTCGCGATCAATTACGGGCTCGCTCTCTGGATTGCCATGCCGCTGGGGATCGCGGTAGCGGTGGCGCTGTCGATCCTGACGGAAAAGCTTGTGGTCAAACAGGTTCAGAAGCGTTCGGGTCGTGGGGAACTACCGGCGTTGGTGGCGGTGACCGCAGTACTGTTCGGGATCCAGCAGCTCGCCGGCACGGTCTTCGGCCGAACACCACTTCCCGGACAGAAGATCTTCGACTTCGATCCGATATCGGTGCTCGGTGCCACCGTCGACAGTTCGACCGTTGTACTCGTCGTCGGAACTGCCGTGATCTTCGTCGGTATCGGACTGTGGCTGAACCGGTCCACCTCGGGCCGTCTGCTTCGCGCCGTCGGCGACAATCCGGATGCCGCCCGCGTCCTGGGCTTGCCGGTGGATCGGGTACGCCTCATCGCGTTCACCCTCGCGGGTGTGATCGCCGCCGTCGCCGGACTTCTGTTCGCTCCCAAGGCCGGTGTTCAGTTCACGAGCGGTCTGTCCTGGACGCTGACGGCATTCATCGCACTCGTCATCGGTGGTACCGGCCGGAGTTGGGCTCCGCTGATCGGCGGAATGGTGTTGGGCGTCGTCCAGGTATTCGCCCCGTACTACTTCGGTGCGAGTGCTGCGCAAACCGCGATTCTGTTGATTGCCCTGGTGTTCTTCGCTTTCCGTCCGGAAGGCTTGCTCTCGAGGAAGGTTCGCGTCTGATGGCCTCGCTTTCTACCAGTCCGCTGACGTCAAATCCGCCCGCTACATCCGGCCGTTCCCGGACGAGGATGCTCGCCCTGTCACGAGAAGCGCTGATCACCGTGGTCGTGGTTGCTGCCGTGCTGCTGTGGATGGGGCCGAGTCTGTACCGGCAGGATCTGGTGTTCCTCGCTGCGACGTATTCGCTGATCGCACTCGGCATGTACGTGCCATTCGTGCTCGCGGGATCACTGTCGATGGCGTACAGCGCGTATGCGGCGATCGGCGCGTATGCCGTTGCGCTGATCTCGGTTCGGACCGGGTTGTCGATGTGGTGGGGATGGATTCTCGGCGCCCTCGCCGCTGCAGCGGTTGCAGTACTCCTCAGCTTGGCAACGCAGAAACTCTCCGGCTTCTACCTTGCCGCGGTGACCTTGTTGTTCGGTATCGCTTTCGAGCACTGGTTGATCGACGGGCCGAGTTTCACCGGCGGATCGGCCGGGATCTCGGGCGTCGAGACTGTGACGATGTTCGGCTGGGAGCCACCGCGCTACGCATTGGTCGTGTTCGCGATCTTGTTCGTGTGTCTGATCGCGGTCGCTGTCGATCGACTCCGGAAATCGGTGTGGGGGCTGATGTTGCAAGCTGCCCGCGACAATCGTAATGTCGCACGGTCTTCCGGCGTCAATCCTGCGCACCTGACCGTTGTGGCGCTGGCGATCGGTGCCGCGATCGCGTCGACCGGCGGATCGCTGTTCACCGTGTCGGTGCAAGCTGTCACTCCTGAAACCTTCACTCTCAGTATTGTTTTCCTTGCGATCTTCATGCCGATCATCGGCGGTCGCAGTTCGGCGTGGGGTGCTCCGCTCGGTGCATTGATCGTGGTGATCGTGACGCTGAACATGCCCGGGTACCAGGGAAGTGGCGAACTCCTGCTTGCCGGAGCCGTCCTGGTGATCCTCATCGTCGCGCCTGGTGGGGTGATCGGGTGGAGTCAGAACGTTCTGGGTCGAATGAACCGTCTGTACAAGGAGCGTGGCAATCGATGACTCGGCTACTCGAAGTGAGCGGGCTCCACAAGTCCTACGGCGGCGTCCGCGCTGTCGACGATGTCTCGTTCAGCGTCGGACCGGGAGAGGTGATCGGACTGGTCGGCCCGAACGGGGCAGGCAAGACCACACTGGTGGACTGCATCTTCGGCACTCAGCAAGCAGACTCCGGAACCGTCGCGCTCGCGGGTGCTCCCTTGACCGGGCCGTCGGAGCGCCGTGCACGGCAAGGGCTCTCGCGCACGTTTCAACATCCGCAGCTCGCGGCGGAACTCGACGCCGTCGACAACATCATCCCGGGACTGTACGGGCACAAGATCACCTCACCTCTGCACTCGCTGTGGTGGGCGATCAAAGGACCTTTCGAGAACTGGGACCGGACAGCACAGCGGGCCCGGGAGATTGCTGCGCGATACTCGGTCACCGACGTCGAGAGTGCTTGCGGGGATCTCAGTTTGGGGGCGCAGCGTCTGGTCGAGGTGGCGCGGGCGATGGCGACCGAACCCGAAGTCCTCCTGTTGGACGAACCGTTTGCCGGCGCGGATCACGACGGCATCGCTGCCATCTCCGGTGCCGTGCGATCGATTGCCGCGCAGGGCAAAGGAGTAGTCCTGGTTGATCACAACGTCGATCTCATCGCGGCGCTCGCAACCAAGATCGTGCTGCTCAATTTCGGATCAGTGGCGTTCTACGGACCACCGCAGGAGTGCTTGGCCAGCGACGCGATGCGAGAAGTCTATTTCGGTTCCGAATACGAGGAAGGCGCCTGACATGCTCGAACTCGACAGAGTCACAGTTCGATACGGATCCGCTGTCGCCGTCCGGGAAGTCTCCCTTGCCGCTCCCGCCGGTGAAGTGACAGCGATCGTCGGGCCGAACGGTGCAGGCAAGACCAGCTTGGCGGGATCCATCTACGGCTCGGTTCCCGCCACCGGGACAATGAAATTCGATGGTCGAGAGATCCAGAAATTATCGGCACTGGATCGTGTCCGCAGCGGATTTGCCTACGTTCCCCAAGGCAGGCAACTGTTCATGCGAATGTCCGTTCGCGAGAATCTACGCGTGGGCGCAGACCTGCTGGGATTGAAAGCCGAAGCCGTGGAAACAGCTTTCGAGAGGTTCCCGATCCTGCGTGAACGCTCGGAGAGTTATGCCGGGGTCCTCAGCGGTGGTGAGCAACAGATGTTGGTTCTGGGGCGGGCCCTTCTGGAAACCCCGAAGGTGTTGCTACTCGACGAGATGATGACCGGACTGGCACCGAAAATCGTCGCGGAGCTGCGAGCATTGGTCGGGGGTCTGGCCGCCGAGGGTGTGACCGTCATCGTGACGGAACCGGCACTTACTGCACTGAAATCGGTTGTCGACCGCGGATATGTCATGCAGCGCGGCGAACTCGTCCGCGAATGCGATTCCGCAGCGACACTGGACAACGCGTACAAACAATCGATGGGCGTCCTCAGCGCCGACGGGAGATGATCGACGATCATGCTTGAAACGAAGACACTCGACTTCACCGTCGGTGAATTCGCCACGAATCCGGACCGCTTCGCCGGCGTCAGCATCAGCGAAATGGTCAGGCATTGGTCTGAGACCATCCCGGACGAAACCGCCTTTGTCACTCCGGAATCGAGGGTGTCGTGGAAGCAGTACGACGCGGCTGCCGATGCGATCGCGTCGGCGCTGGATCTAGCTGGTGAGGGATACGGACATGTAGCCGTGTTGCTCCCCGACACCGCTGTATTCCATGCGGCTCTCTGCGCAGCATTTCGTACCGGCCGCGTCGCCGTCGGAATCGGTTCGCGCTCGGGCATTCGCGAGATCTCTCATCTGATCGCCCGCTCGGAAGCCTCCGTACTCGTCACCACTCGCACGCTGCGCGGCGTCGATACCGCCGAACTCGTGGCGAGTCTGCGGGCAGAGCATCCCGGACTGGACGTCGTCTTCGCCGACGAACGCGCCGACGTGAGTTTCGAACGCGTGAGCGCAAACGGCGAACTCACCTCGTTGCCGGTCGAGCCAAAGCAGTTCCCCGCAACCAGTCCGTGTTTTGTCACGTCAGCCGTTTCGATGCTGAACTCGACCTCCGGCACAACGGGCCTACCCAAACTGGTCACACAAACCGAGGATCGTTGGGTTGGTTTCTCCGAGATTGCCGCCGAGGCGGCGGCGATCGGTTCGGATGAGGTGTTCCTCGGCGCGGTTCCAGCACCTTTCGGATTCGGCCTCTGGACTTCGCATTTCCTGCCGGCACTACTCGGTGCTCGCAATGTCGTCATGGAACGCTTCGACGTTTCGGTGATGATCGAGTTGATCGAGCGCGAACGGGTGACTGCTTTGAATTGTGTGAGTACACAATTCAAGATGCTGTTGCGTTCGGAGGCCGCGGAATCGGCCGATCTCTCGTCACTTCGTTTCATGTTCACCGGTGGTGAAGCCGTGCCCTATTCGGAGGCGCTGGCATTCGAACAACGTACCGGAGCGGCTGTCCTGCAGTTCTACGGATCGAACGAAACCGGCGCCGTCTCGGTGACGACGGTTTCGGACGATTCCGACACCCGACTGAAGACGTGCGGCCACGTCATCGATCGCATGCAAGTTCGTGTATTCGACGATGCGGCAAAGGAAATGACCGGCTCCGTCCGCCGCGGTCAGCCTGGGGTGAACGGACCGCTGATGTGTCAGGGCTATTGGGGGGACACCGATGCGAACGACGAGTTGTACACCGATGACGGTTGGATGCTTCTCGGCGACATCGTCGAGATCGACGAGACAGGACGGGTGCGTGTGGTCGGGCGCAAGGCCGACATCATCATTCGTGGCGGCAAGAACATCTCCGCGGTCGAAGTCGAGGAGTACGTGCGCGCGCACCCTTCGGTGGAGTTGGTCGCCGTGGTCGGGGTCGACGATCCGCTGTTCGGTGAGAAGGTCTGTGCGGTCGTCGTGTCCGCCGATGACGATCTGAGTTCGGAGGATCTGACCGCCTGGCTGCAGAGCCGAGGAGTGACCCGCGAGTACATACCCGAGTATGTGATGACGGTCGCCGAATTGCCGATGGCGGCAGGCGGCAAAGTAGCCAAGGGTGAAGTCAAGGCACTCGCGCAGAGGCGGATCGCTGAACTCGGCTGATCGCACTTGGCGGTACCGGCTTCGCGTTACGCTGATCCGGACATTGTGCCGAGAGTGAAGGAAACCCGATGACGAACCCTTCACCGCATCGGTGGCGCAGGCGCTTGCTGTGGGCTCTGGCAATTGTGTTCGTTCTCGTCGGAGCCGTGGTTCTGGCCTTCGTTCTGAGCCCGAGACCTGGCGCACTCACCGTGCGATGGGTCTTCGATCGTGATGCGGTGAAAGTCACCGAGGCGCTCGAGAAGCACGCGCCCGAAGGCGTCGACTCGATCAAGGACCAGCAGTACCGCGCCGATGACGACGACGCATACCTGGATGTCTACTTTCCCGCAGCGACGACGACCGAATTGCCTACGGTGATCTGGACTCATGGCGGTGCCTGGATCTCGGGAAGCAAGTCCAACTACGCGCCGTACTACGAGTTGCTGGCCTCGCGTGGCTACACCGTTGTGTCCCTGGACTACTCACTCGGACCCGAGCACTACTATCCGACGGCAGTGCGGCAGCTCAACGACGCTCACGCGTACGTCGTCGCGAATGCGGAACGGCTGCATGTTGATCCGACGACGGTCGTTCTGGCCGGTGATTCTGCGGGAGCGCAACTCTCGAGTCAGCTCGCCACTCTCATCACTGATCCCGCCTATGCGAACCGTGTGGGCGTGGTCCCGTCGCTGCGGCCGGATCAGTTACGTGGAGTAATCCTGAACTGTGGAATCTACGACGTCGGGAACATGGTCGGCGGACCCGGCATCATCGGTTGGGGAGTTGATCGGTCCCTCTGGGCGTATACCGGCGTGCGTGACTTCATGAGTACCGACGCAGCGGATCAGATGTCGACCTTGAACTACGTCACCGATCGATTTCCGCCTGCCTACATCAGCGGCGGCAACGCCGATCCGTTGACGGATTCTCAGTCGAAACCGATGGCTGACAAATTGACCGGGTTGGGAGTTGCGGTCGACACACTGTTCTATCCGGCCGATCACGTTCCGGCGCTCGGGCACGAGTATCAGTTCGATCTGGACAATGCCGACGGTCTCACTGCGCTCGATCGCACGGTTCAGTTTCTCGAGGCTCATACCGGCTAAATGTCGGATTGTGGTGAACCACTGCGAAAATGGTCATTGTGGACAAAGCTCCGCGGGTGCGTTGCCAGGGAATTCTCAACTAGTCCTTTTGGTCTAGCCTGGGTGAATCCGATCCGACCCCAGGAGTTGTTGTGCGCGCGTCTTCCCCCGACAGACGGCGAAGGCGCATTGTCGGAACCGCGGCGGTATTCGTCGTCATTCTGCTGTCCGGGGTAACCGCGGCACTCGTCAGTCCGTGGCCAGGAGTTCTCCTCGTACGGTGGATGTCGGCGGGTGGCTCCGAATCGACTCACGCACAACTCGACAGGCATGCACCGTCAGGAATCGTCTCGATTCTCGATCAGTCGTACCGCGAAGGCGACGACGATGCACAACTCGACGTGTACTACCCGTCGGAGTCCACTTCGGCGCTACCCACGGTGGTCTGGGTGCACGGCGGTGGCTGGATATCAGGGTCGAGAACTGATGCCGACGGTTACTACAAACTGTTGGCAAATCAAGGTTTCACTGTGATTTCGGTGGACTATTCACTGGGGCCGGACGCGTATTACCCCACCGCAGTGAATCAGCTGAACGACGCGTATCGATTTATCGTGAGCCATGCGGACAGGTTGCATGTCGATTCGAACAACCTCTTTCTTGCCGGAGATTCGGCAGGCGCGCAGTTGTCCAGTCAGATGGCGACCGTCATGACCAGCCCTGACTACGCGTCGGAAATGGGTGTGGAGCCGGCATTACGTCCCGAGCAGATACGCGGAGTTGTCCTCGACTGTGGGGTCTTCGATCTGAAACCGCTGCTGTCACAGGGGAAGTACTTCGGTTGGGGCGTCGACAAGCAATCGCTGTGGGGGTACCTCGGAACGAGGGACTTCGACGGGTCGACTGCAGTGCGTCAGATGTCGACACTGGGTCATGTGACCTCGGACTTTCCAGCGACGTTCATCACCGGCGGAAATGTCGACCCACTGACCGCCAGCCAGTCGAAACCCATGGCAGAACGGCTCGCCGATCTGGGCGTCGAGGTCGATGCACTGTTCTACCCGGACGATCACGAGCCTGCACTCGACCACGAATATCAGTTCGACCTCGACACCGTCGACGGGGTGATCGCGTTCGATCGCACAGTCGCGTTCCTACGCGACCACGTGCGTTAGCGCGGTCAGCGAATCACGTACGGCGAAATCGAACTCCGGTGCTCGCTGATGTCGAGGTCTTTACCCAACGGAGGGAAGGCACGCTGCGGACAATTGAGGCGTTCGCAGACACGGCAGCCCGAGCCGATCGGCGTTCCCGGATTCGACTCGTCCAGATCCAGACCGTCGCTGTAGACGAGTCGGTGGGCGTGTCGAATCTCGCATCCCAATCCGATGGCGAAGATCTTTGCGGGCTGTCCGTATCGAGCCGCTCGACGTTCGACCGTGCGAGCAACCCATAGGTATCGGCGGCCGTCGGGCATCTGTGCGATCTGAGGCATGATCTTGCCCGGATACGAGAACGTCTCGTAGACGTTCCACAGCGGACACGTACCGCCGCTGGTGGAGAAGTGGAATCCGGTGGCGGACTGACGCTTCGACATGTTTCCGGCACGATCGACACGCACGAACATGAACGGAACCCCGCGAAGTTTGGGGCGCTGCAGGGTCGAGAGGCGGTGGCAGATCGTCTCGTAGCTCGCGGAATAGAAGGCGGACATACGCTCGATGTCGTACCGGAAGTCCTCGGCAACCTCGTGAAACTGGCTGTAGGGCAGCACGGTGGCCGCGGCGAAATAGTTGGCCAAACCAAGCTTCGCCAGGGAAACCGACGCTTCGCTGGTGAAGTTGCCCTCGGCCACCAACGAGTCGAGCAGGTCGCCATGCTCGAGGTATGCGAGTTCTGTCGCGAACTTGAAGACCTGTTGCCCGCCGGAGAGTCGTGCGGAAATTTCCAGGACCCTGGTGTCCGGGTCGTAGCGATGAAGTATGTTCTCGCCCAAGTCGACTCGTCGAACGATCTGCACGTCATGGACGGACTCGAGGCGTCTGGCGATCTCGCCGGCGACGTCGCCACGGTGAAAGCGCATCCGGGCAGTGAGTTCTTCGGCCGCGGTGTCGAGATCGTGGATGTAGTTCTGTCGCTGATAGAAGTAGTCGCGCACTTCCTCGTGCGGCATGGTGATCGAACCGCTGCCGCTGCCGTCGGAGAAACGGTCCTCCGTGGCTGCGGCGAGCTGCGCCGTCGTGTTCCGGAAGCGGCGATGCATGTTCACCATCGCCTTGGCCAGGCCCGGGTGGGTGGAGACCATCTCCGCGATTTCGTGGGCGTCGGCGTCGATACCCATCTCTTGATCGAGGGCAACTTCACGCATTTCCGCGATCAGGCGTGTGTCGTCCTGCGGGGAGAAGAAGGTGGTGTCGACACCGAAGACTTCACTGATTCGCAGGAGCACCGGCACGGTGAGTGGCCGGACGTCGTGCTCGATCTGATTGAGATAGCTTGCCGAGATCTCGAGCGTCTTGGCCAGCGAAGCCTGACTCAACCCGCGCTCGGTCCGCAGTTGGCGGAGCCGGACACCGACAAAGGTTTTCGACATTTTCCCAGGATACGAGTGACAGTCCGGCTTCGCAAAGGTGGGTTCGCAGTCTTCGCACAGGGGCTCCGCCCCCGTGAGTGGTTGAGGAGCCTCGGCACTCCCTAACCACTCACGGGGCCGGAGGCCTAGACCCTGTTCTCCGAACGCGGGGCGCCGATTCCGGGATCGATCTGGAACGGCCCGCTCGACGAGGGTGCAAGGGGGAAGTCGAAGATCGCAGTCGGGAGATAGACCGTCGAACACGAGTTGGGGATATCCACGACACCCGACAGGCGGCCCTCGATCGGCGCCGCGCCGAGTAGCAGGTACGCCTGCTCTGGCGCGTACCCGAACTTGGTCAGATACTCGATCGCATGCAGGCACGCACGCTGGTAGGACAGATGTGAATCCAGGTACTTCTGTTCGCCGTCCAACGTGACGGAAGTGCCCGAGAACGCAAGCCACTCGGAATACTGCGGATCCGTGTTGCCCGGCATGAAGATGGCGTTCTCGGAAACACCGTAGGTATCCATTCCGCCCTTGATGATGTCCACACGAAGATCGATGAAGCCGCCCATCTCGATGGCACCGCAGAAAGTGATCTCTCCGTCGCCCTGGGAGAAGTGAAGATCGCCGACCGACAGATTCGCACCGTCCACGAATACCGGATAGAAGATTCGGCTGCCCTTGGTGAGGTTCTTGATGTCCTGGTTTCCGCCGTTCTCACGCGGGGGAGCGGTACGAGCCGCCTCGCCGGCCACGCGTGTGTACTCGTCACCGGTCAAGGTTCCCAGTACTGCATCGCGGGGCTCGGGCGGAAGTGCAAGCGGGGGAACCCGATTGGGATCGGTGGCAATGAGGGCGCCCTCGCGGGCATTCCACTTGGCGAGCAAGGCTGCCGACGGAGCCGTGCCCATGAGTCCCGGGTGGACGATGCCCGTGAACGAGACGTGCGGAATGTGACGCGACGTCGCCGTTTGGCCGGAGAAATCCCAGACGGCTTTGTACGCATCGGGGAACTGTTCGGTGAGGAAGCCGCCGCCGTTGTTCCGAGGGAAGATGCCCGTGTACCCCCAGCCTTGGCCGGCCAACGGACCCGAATCTTCTTGGGGGATAGGCCCGATATCCAAGATGTCGACGATCAAGAGGTCGCCGGGCTTCGCGCCTTCGACGGCAAAGGGGCCGGACAGCGTGTGGACCGTGGTCAGTGGTGCATTGAGAATGTCGTCGGCCGAGTCGTCGTTGTGTATTGCGCCGTCGAACCATTCGCGGCAATGGACACGAAACGCATCACCGGGTTTCACTGTCACCGCCGCTGGGATGTCCGGGTGCCACCGATTGTGGCCGACGATTGCCTGGTCGGTGAATTTCTTGGCGGAATCGAGTGGAAACAGCAGTTCAGGCATATGCACTCCTCATTCTCGAAGAAACGGAAAACTCGTGGCGGCAGGACTTTCGTGTCGGATCGGGACTCACGGCGAGGGCGCGCGGTGAGGACGCTCAGGGGCGAGGTAGCTTGCGGTGCAACGGATTGGATGTCGTCGGCGCAGATTGCCGGCCGCGGCCGGGTAGCGACCCACTGACCACGGCAGGCTCGTGAGCCGATCGAGCAGTGCTGTCCAGTAGACCCATCGCGGCCGACGACGCGTGACTCAACCGGGGAGACGAGACCACCCGCTTGGACTCGAGACTGCACTGGGGGCAAGTAATCGACTGGGGCACTTCGGCCATCGCGAACGACCGCTCGAGCGGGCCGCAGCCGGTACAGCGAAACTCGTACAGAGGCATGCGGTCACGCTATCGGAGGATCCGTAAGTGCGACACTGGAACGACACGCACCGGGTTGTCGATGCCGCAATTGCGCCCGTCAGCGCAAGTACACAACCGCGTTGTCTCCGCCGGTACAGGTGACGATGCCGGAGGTCACCTTGCATGCCATCGTGTACTCCTTGCCGGTCACCGGACTACGTGCGGACACGGTGCTGGATGCACCGATTGCACCGGAGTTCCCGTAGGCGATCCGAACCGCCTCGGCAAACTCACATGAAGTTTTGCCCCCACTTGTCGCGGACTCCTTGTAACTTCCGGCCGGCTGCCCGCCGGGGCAGGCGGACGCACCGGCCGGGAAGTTCGCGGCGCGTGTGGTCGTCGGGGATGTCGTGCTGGGAGCGGTTGTCGTGGTGCCGGGTGTGTTCGCGGCGCCGATGGTGGTGTGGGCGGCGCCACCGGCGGCCGAGTTGGGGACGTCCTTCGGCCAGAGGACCCAGGCAAGCCCGCCGAAGAGAGCCAACACAGTGATGACTCCGATTACGGATACCGGAATCACCCAGCCGGGCCGACGCGGCGGCGGATTTCCACGTGGCGGTGCAGGCGGGAATCCCTGGGGCGGGGGATACGACTGCGGCGCGGCTCGGTAGCCCAACTGCGGCGGCTGTGGACCGGATTGCGACCATGCCTGGTTGTTCGGTGGCCGCTGATAGTTGTCCGGCACCGCTTTATCGCCCGGTCGGGGGCGTCGAACGACAAGTCATGGTTCGACAGCATATGGCCGGCGAACGGGTTGTCTGTGGCTTTCTGGCGGGTAGATCCCTGGAATTGCCCGAGCGAAGCCTGTTGCCGGGGAGTGATTGCGGTCACTCGCAGGTAGCGAAGTTGGCTCCGAAGTAGCGGAAGGGCCTGTTCCGAGTTCCATGCGAACTGCCGGAATTCGCAAGCGGCGGAGTTGAGTGCATTTCGTTCACAGCCTGCGGTTTCTTTCCTACTCGCCAGTACGGAACCTGTCCGATTGGGTAGTACCAGTCGCGTAGGAATCTTCACAGACTTAGCAAAGTGTGTTGAAAAGGTAGCGAAGATTGGCATTAGCAACAGGTAGACGGCACTTTTTCGATGTGCCATCCTCGGTAAGTACACAAGAAGGGCCTGGCAAGTATGTGAAGTAGTACGCACGTACTGCTCACAACAGGCCGGACCAGCAGATCAAAGAGATGGAGTCTTGATGTCGACCACCGGCACCCCGAAGACCGCAGCTGAGCTCCAGCAGGATTGGGACACCAACCCTCGCTGGAAGGGCGTTACTCGTAACTACACGGCCGATCAGGTCGTCAAGCTCCAGGGCACCGTCGTCGAGGAGCAGACCCTCGCTCGTCGCGGATCCGAGATCCTGTGGGATCTCGTGAACAACGAGGACTACATCAACTCCCTCGGTGCACTTACCGGCAACATGGCTGTGCAGCAGGTTCGCGCCGGCCTGAAGGCCATCTACCTCTCCGGTTGGCAGGTTGCCGGCGATGCGAACCTCTCGGGCCACACGTACCCGGACCAGAGCCTCTACCCGGCCAACTCGGTTCCGACCGTCGTCCGTCGCATCAACAACGCACTGCTGCGCGCCGACGAGATCGCCAAGACCGAGGGTGACACCTCCGTCAGCAACTGGCTCGCTCCGATCGTTGCCGACGCCGAAGCCGGCTTCGGTGGCGCTCTCAACGCTTACGAGCTGCAGAAGGCCATGATCGGCGCCGGCGCTGCCGGTGTCCACTGGGAGGATCAGCTCGCTTCGGAGAAGAAGTGCGGCCACCTCGGCGGCAAGGTGCTCATCCCCACGCAGCAGCACATCCGCACCCTGACCTCGGCTCGCCTGGCTTCCGACGTCGCGGACGTTCCGTCCGTCATCATCGCCCGCACCGACGCTGAGGCCGCAACCCTCATCACCTCCGACGTAGACGAGCGTGACCGCCCGTTCCTCGACGGAACCCGCACGGCTGAAGGCTTCTACGGCGTCAAGAACGGCATCGAGCCCTGCATCGCTCGCGCCAAGGCTTACGCACCGTACGCAGACCTCATCTGGATGGAGACCGGCGTGCCGGATCTCGAGGTTGCAAAGAAGTTCGCCGAGTCCGTTCGCAGCGAATTCCCGGACCAGCTCCTGGCCTACAACTGCTCCCCTTCCTTCAACTGGAAGGCGCACCTGGACGACGCGACCATCGCGAAGTTCCAGAAGGAGCTCGGCGCAATGGGCTTCAAGTTCCAGTTCATCACGCTGGCCGGCTTCCACTCGCTCAACTACGGCATGTTCGACCTTGCCTACGGCTACGCCCGCGAAGGCATGACGGCATTCGTCGACCTGCAGGAGCGCGAGTTCAAGGCTGCCGAAGAGCGTGGCTTCACCGCCATCAAGCACCAGCGTGAGGTTGGCGCCGGCTACTTCGACACCATCGCCACCACCGTTGACCCCAACACCTCGACGGCAGCTCTCAAGGGCTCCACCGAAGAGGGACAGTTCCACTAAGAACTGACTTCGGGTGGGGGAGAGGCTCGGCTTCGGGTCTCTCCCCTGCTTGTATCACCGCACTACTTTCTCTCGTCTTCAAGGCAGTTCCGATTGCGTCGGCCACCAGCGTCGACGCAGTTCGAAGTGCGTGTTTTGCAACACCTTCACCAGACAAACTCCACGAGACAAACAAGGAGCTGACGTGACCAGCGAAAAAATTCAGCGCGTCGGCGTTATCGGCGCCGGAATCATGGGTGCCGGAATCGCCGAGGTGTGCGCCCGCGCACATGTCGATGTTCTGGTCTTCGAGCAGACTCGCGAGCTTGCAGCAGCCGGGCGTTCACGCATCCTGCGTTCGCTCGACCGCGGCGTGAGCAGCGGAAAGATCACAGAACGTGAGCGTGAGCAGGCCGCATGGCGTCTGCGTTTCACCTCCGATCTGGGAGATTTCGCGGACCGCCAGCTCGTCGTGGAGGCCGTCGTCGAAGACGAGAAGATCAAGAGCGAAATCTTCGCCGAGCTCGACGCGGTCGTGACGGACCCGGATGCGGTTCTCGCGTCCAACACGTCGTCGATCCCGATCATGAAGCTCGGCATCTCGACCAAGCGTCCCGAGCGAGTCATCGGCATGCACTTCTTCAACCCGGTTCCGGTTCTGCCGCTCGTCGAATTGGTGACGACGCTCAAGACCAGTGCCTCCGTCTCGCAGCGCGCCGAGGCTTTTGCCAGCGACATCCTCGGCAAGCAGGTCGTCCGCAGTGCCGACCGCTCCGGCTTCGTCGTCAACGCACTCCTGGTGCCGTACCTGCTCTCGGCGATCCGCATGGTCGAGTCGGGCTTCGCGACCAAGGAAGACATCGACAAGGCGACGGTTCTCGGCCTCGCGCACCCCATGGGTCCGCTGGCTCTGACGGACCTGGTCGGACTCGACACCGTCAAGTCCATCGCCGACTCCATGTACGAAGAGTTCAAGGAGCCGCTGTACTCCGCTCCGCCGCTGCTCCTGCGTATGGTCGAAGCCGGCTTGACCGGCAAGAAGTCCGGCGCGGGCTTCTACGAGTACGCCGACAACGGTCGCTCCACCAAGCAGGCAAGCTAAGGCCCAACGCCCCTGTGCGCCTTTCTGGTAGTTCCGGCTACCACAAAGGCGCACAGGGCGCTCGCGCCCCTCGGTTAGAAAGGTCGACCGCATGTCCAGCAGCACTGCAGCATTCGGCTCCAGCGTCCTGGGGTATCCGCGCATCGGGCCGCGCCGTGAGCTCAAGCGCGCCCTCGAGTCCTACTGGCACGGCACTTCGGACAAGGACGCACTTCTCGCGGTCGCCAAGGAACTCCAGGAATCGACCTGGAGCGAATTGGCTGCGACGGGATTGAGCCAGGTTCCCGGCAACACCTTCTCCTTCTACGATCACGTGCTCGACAATGCGCTGCTCTTCGGCGCAGTGCCGGAGCGGTTCAAGCCGCTCGAGGGCGCCCTCGAGCCGCTCGATTTCTACTTCACGATGGCCCGCGGCCGCCCGGACTTCCCGCCTCTCGAGCTGGTGCGCTTCTTCGGTACGAACTACTACTACCGTCAGCCCGAGATCGACGCGAACACAGTGTTCTCGCTCAACTCGGATGCACTTCTCGACGAGTTCGAACGTGCGAAGGCGCGCGGCATCGAATTGCGCCCCGTCATCATGGGGCCCGTCTCGCTGCTTCTGCTTTCGAAGGTCGGACCTGCCACCGAGAAGTCCGATCCGAACTTCACCCCGCTCGACCTGTTGGACGCGCTCCTGCCCGAGTACGAGAAGCTCTTCGAGCAGCTCGCCAAGGCCGGTGCGACCTGTGTTCAGTTGGACGAGCCTTCGGTCACCGAGGACCGCACCCCCGAGGAGCTAGCCGCTCTGGGACGTGCGTACGAGAAGCTTTCGACGGCCCCGCTGCGCCCGCGCCTGTTGGTGACGGGTCCGTACGGCAAGTTCGGCGAAGCCCTCAACATCTTGGCGCCCACCAAGATCGAAGCCTTCGGTCTGGACCTGGTGCACGGCAAGATCACGGCCGAGGAACTGGCCGCGGTGCCGAACATCAAGCGCAAGCGCATCTACGCGGGCGTCGTCGACGGTCGCAACGTCTGGCGCGTCGACAGGTTCAACACCTTGACGTACCTGAACGAACTCAAAGACGTTGTGCCTGACCTCGTCGTCTCCACGTCGTCGTCGCTGCTGCACGTGCCGTACGACGTGCTCTCCGAGTACGACATTCCGGGAGACGTCGCAGACCGTCTGGCTTTTGCGAAGCAGAAGGTCGGCGAAGTCGTCTCACTGGCGAAGGCGCTCACCGAAGGTCCTTCGGACAAGTGGCGTAAGCGTCCGACGAAGGTGCACTTCAAGCTCAAGCACGCTGTCCGTGCTCGGGTGAACGCGATCAAGCCCGAAGATCGTGTGCGTGCACCGTACGAGGAGCGTCGTAAGGCTCAGCAGGAACGGTTGAATCTGCCCTTGGTGCCGGCCCAGACACTGGGTTCGTTCCCGCAGACCGACGCGATTCGCCAGGCGCGTTACGAACTCGGCCAGGGGCGTTTGGAGTGGGACGACTACTACAAGCGCATCCAGGAAGAGATCGAGCGCACAATCCGTCTGCAAGAGGACATCGGTCTCGATGTTTTCGTGCACGGCGAGCACGAGCGCAACGACATGGTCCAGTACTTCGCCGAACTGCTCGAGGGCTATGCCTTCACGCACAACGGTTGGGTTCAGGCCTACGGATCTCGTTGCACGCGTCCGCCGATCCTCTACGGCGACATCGCACGTCCGAAGCCGATGACGGTCGAGTGGATTGCGTACGCGCAGTCGCTGACCGACAAGCCGGTCAAGGGAATGCTGACGGGTCCGGTCACCATGATCGCCCGTTCGTTCGTTCGCCAGGATCAGCCGCTCTACGAAACGGCAGAGCAACTGGCACTTGTCATTCGAGACGAAATCGCGGATCTCGAAGCTGCCGGAATCGCCATCATCCAGGTGGACGAACCGGCAATTCGTGAACTGCTGCCACTGCGTGAGGACGGCCGGGAGGCCTACCTGGAGTGGGCCGTCGACGCGTTCCGTCTGGCAACAGGTGGAGCGAAGCCGGAAACACAGATCCACACACATCTGACGTACTCCGCTCGGTCGTCGGTGGTCGACGCCATCGAACGGTTGGACGCCGATGTGACGGCTATCGTCGCGACCCGCTCCATCACGTGGGTTCTCGAAGCACTCAAGGAAGGCGCGCTCACGCACGGCGTCGGCCCCGGTGTCTACGAATCTCGCTCGGCTCGGATTCCCGACATCGACGAACTCGACGAATTGCTCACCGAGGCAAGCGAATCGATCTCTCTCGATCGCTTGTGGGCAAATCCGGACGGCGGCCTCAAGACCCGCCATCCGTGGCAACTCGAGCCTTCGCTGCGCAATATGGTTGCGGCCGCGAGGCGCCTGCGTCGTCGGGCGGAGCAAGCCGAGCGCGACGCCGGGTAAGTCACGTAAAGAACAAGTCATGGAGGGGCCTGCGAGTTGCAGGTCCCTCCATGCACGGGTAGGCATGTGTGCATGGTTACTGCTGCTGCTTATGCCGCGACGTCCGCTGACGGTCCCCTCGAGAAGACCACTGTCGAACGCCGCGAGCTCGGTCCACTGGACATTCTCATCGACATCAAATTTGCCGGCATCTGCCATTCCGACATCCACACCGCTCGCAACGAGTGGGGCGGAGCCAAGTACCCGATCGTCCCCGGACACGAAATCGCCGGCGTCGTCGCCGCCGTGGGGTCCGATGTCACCAAGCACAAGGTCGGCGACCGCGTGGGCGTCGGCTGCTTCGTCGACTCGTGCGGGGAGTGCGACGCCTGCACCGCCGGTGAAGAGCAGTACTGCCGCAAGGGTGTGACGGGTACGTACAACGCCACCGGCCGCGACGGCGAGCGCACTCAGGGTGGCTACTCGACGCACATCGTCGTCACCGAGCACTTCGTGCTCTCGATCCCGGAGGGCATCGAACTCGACGTTGCAGCGCCGCTCCTGTGCGCGGGCATCACCTTGTACTCACCGCTGCGGCACTGGAACGCCGGCCCCGGCAAGAAGGTCGCCATCATCGGTTTCGGCGGCCTCGGGCACGTCGGCGTGAAGATCGCCAAGGCGCTCGGAGCGGAAGTCACCGTCCTGAGCCAGACGCTCGGCAAGAAAGACGACGGGCTTCGCCTCGGCGCCGATCACTACTACGCGACCAACGACCGTGAGACGTTCAAGGCTCTTCGCGGCGAGTTCGACCTGATCCTCAACACGGTCTCGGTCAACCTCGACATCGACGCCTACATGTCCTTGCTTGCCATCAACGGCACTCTCGTCGAACTCGGCCTGCCCGAGAAGCCGATCGAAGTTCGAGCATTCTCGCTCGCCGCAAACCGTCGTAGCCTCGCCGGTTCCATGGTCGGAGGTATCCCGCAGACACAGGAGATGCTCGACTTCTGCGCCGAGCACGGCATCGGCGCAGAAATCGAACTGATCCCGGCGAGCGACATCAACGACGCTTACGAGCGCGTGATCAAGAGCGACGTCCGATACCGATTCGTGATCGACACCGCAACGATCTGACCCGCCCGGTCCTGCTCAGTCGAATTGTTCGCGGAGCTCAGTCGAGTTGCTCGCGAAGATTACTCAATGTCTTCGCGAGCAACCTCGACACGTGCATCTGGGACACACCGACTTTCTCGGCGATCTGTGTCTGCGTCAGGTTTCCGAAGAATCTGAGCATCAACACCGTCCGCTCTCGCTCGGGAAGCTTGTCGAGAAGCGGACGCAACGCCTCGTGATTCTCGACGTTCTCGAGTGCTGCGTCGTAGTCACCGAGTGTTTCCACGAGCGGGAGATCGTCGGTGTGATTGGACGCGGCACCGTCGACCGAGACCGTCTGATACGCGTTGCCGGCGATCAAGGCCTGGGCAACTTCTTCGCGTTCGATCCCCAACGTCTCGGCCAACTCGTCGACGGTCGGCGCGTGCCCGAGCTGTTGTGACAGCTCGCTGATGGCCTGCCCGAGTTGGAAGTGCAACTCCTTCATCCGGCGGGGAACCCGCAATGCCCAACCGGTGTCGCGGAAGTGTCGTCGAACCTCGCCCATCACGGTGGGAACTGCGAAGGAGACGAAATCGGATCCGCGCGTGGAATCGAAACGGTCGACGGCGTTGACCAGACCGAGACGCGCCACCTGAACCAGATCGTCGTGTGCCTCGCCACGACCGTCGAATCGTCTGGCGATGTGCTCGGCCAACGGTAGGCATCTGGTGATGAGTGCAGTGCGCACTCGTTCGTACTCCGGGCTGTGGGGCTCGAGGGTCCGCAGTTCCTCGAAAACTGGTATTACGTCCCGATATTCGTCGGTGGACCGCCGACGCGGGCGTGACGGGCCGTCTGCGGAAGCGGTCACAGGCGCCCGCTGAGGGCCTTGGTGAACTTCATGGTGGTGATGTAGCCGACGCCGCCGAGGTTCTCTTCCTGGTCGAGCGAAATCGAATCGGTGAGTTCGGTGAGGATGTGCCACCCGAACGAACGCTGACTGCTGTCCTCGTACTCCGTGGTCGTCGTGGACACGGACACGTGCAATTGCGGCGGCGTGAAGACGAACCGACACACCAGAACCGAATCAGGCGCAGCGCGAACGATCAGATGCGTACAGATTTCGTCCATGGCCAGTTTGATGTCGGCGATGGCGTCGAGGTCGAAGTTTTCCTGAATGGCAACGGTGGCGGCCAGTGCACGCAAAATCGACAGCTGATCGAGAGTCGCTTGAATCCTCAACTCCACAACTGGCTGAGTCTGATCCTGATCGGGCTCGAGTGCGCTGAGGTGTGCCATAAGTTCTCCGGATCGTCGTACCAGGGGTCGCGGTGAAGTCTGGTGCCGAGAACGATACCCATCCCGACCTTCACAGTGGCCCCCGAACACGAAATTTGGTCGATGGTGGTGCCGGGGTAAACGACACGATTCTGCTCACGACCGTTGGCGATCGCAACATCGGATTACCTCGCGGAACCGCAGACCAAACCACATTTTTGTTCGGAACACCGAAACGAATGGTCGCAACGCACTTGTGACGTCCGTCATGCTGGCGTACTGTTTCAAACCGAGGTTGAGCACACAGCCGATGAGGGATTTATCCGTATTTCTGGAGACCCGTTCATCGTGCGTCTCCTTCGGAGGTCCCTTCTCTTTTGCAGAGTGTAAACCGTTGCGGGATGGGAGAACCATGACTGTTGTTCCAGGATCATCTATTTCAGGCTTTACGAACGCGGCGAAGGGATCGGTAGACTACGGACCTCCCGCGACCGGGACAGCGACCGCATCGTTTCACGCGCACCGCATCAGTGCAAACACCGCTGTGATCAAAGTTCGTGGTGAGATCGATCTGATGAGCGCCAATGCTTTTCGTGACTTCTTGACGTACCACGTGGCCGCGGACCGGACGCTGGTCGTCGATCTATCCGAACTCGAATTCATGGGGACGTGCGGCTTGTCCGTACTGTCGGTCCTGTCGACGCGATCACGCGACGTGGGCGGCACACTCGCGCTCGTCTGCGCCCGCCCGGTGCAAAGGTTGCTCAAAGCAGCTGGTCAGGAGTCGATGTTTGCCTGCTACGAGTCGCTCGATCATGCAATCGGACTCGAAGAGACCCGACGTTTCCCCGCTTGATCACGCAGTTTCAGTCCAAGCTTCGTGAAATCACCTTCGTGAATTCAGTTTCGTAGAGCCCGTCAGCGTCAGTGCACTTCACTTCGGTGAGTGCCCTTGTGTTGGCGGGCTCTCGGCGGTGCTGTGACGCAGCGGCCGTAGGTGCGGACCACTTCGGTGGCGACGTGATCCCACGAATACGATTCGCACGCTCGGGCCCGGCTCTGCCGTGCAAACGCCGCGCCTTCGTCCTCGTCGTCGAGAAGATGGCGGACTGCGCGAGCGGTTTCCACCGGGTTGTTGACCGGGACCCGACGCCCGGTGAGTCCGTCGATCACCGTATCCCGCAGTCCGCCAACAGGAGTCGCGACTACGGGAACTCCGCACGCCATTGCTTCCAGTGCCGCGATTCCGAACGGTTCGTATCGAGGGGTGCACACGAGGGCGTCGGCCGATCGCATCAGTTTCGGTAGTTGGCGGTGCGGAACCCGTCCCAACAATTGGACTCGATCTGCGACGCCGAGGCGCTCGGCGAGCTTGACCAAGCGGATCGCCACTTCGTCGGTGCTCAGTTGCGCGACGGGTGGCCCGCCGATCACCACCAACTCCGTATCCGGCAGCGAAGCCAGCGCGGCGACGGCAACATCGAAGCCCTTCTGCTCCACCAGTCTTCCGACGCAGATCAATCGATGCGGTGCGGTTTTCTTCGCGGCGGGTCCCTCCGGGGTGAATGCTTCGGTGTCCACGCCCGAGGGCACCATCGTGGTCCGTGATCGTGGTGATCCCTGCCGGACCAGATCGAAGATTTCGTCCGAACTGGTCGCGATGACATGGGTTGCGCCCCTGGCGATCAACGGTTCCAGGTGAGTCCGCTCCGAGGGGCTGTCGTCGGCTGCTCCGAGGTGGCGGTGCGCCGCAGATCCCAGGGAATGGAATGTCTGGAGTACGGGGATGCCGAGCGATCGGGTCGCGAGTTCCGTTGCCACACCGGACATCCAGAAGTGCGAGTGCACCACATCGGGTCGGTCGGTACTCCACTGAGCGCGCAGAATGCTGGCAAAGGTTCCCAGGTGAGGGAGGATGTCGGCATCCGGGAGAGCCTGCGTCGGGCCGGCCTCGAGATAGTCGACGGAGTACCCGGCGCGGGCGCGAACGCGGTCCGGCCCACCGACGTGGGCACGCCTGGTGAAGACGGTGACGTCGTGTCCGGCACGAACCAAGGCGGCAGACAGTTCGTCGACGTGCAGGTTCTGTGCACCGGCTGCCGAGCAGCCCACCGGTGCGAGTGGATCGGCGTTCACCGACACCATGGAGATCTTCAGCATTCGTCCGGGAGCCATAGCGGGCGAGTACTTCATCGGGTCCCCTCTCCACTTGATCGGTTCGTCTGGGGATACCCGGAGTCCGTGATCTGAACCGGGTTTCGACGCGGTCAGCGCTGGGCACATTCCAAACACGATGGCGAGGAGTGAGGTTCGATGACAGAACAAATGCTGGTCGACGCAACCGTCGGACTCGGGTTCGAGCGGTACGTACAACGGGTGGCGGTCGGTGTGGGGGCCGGCATCGAGCAGTGGTGTTGCAGGCGCGAGCACCCTCTGGAGGCTTACATCGCATTGGACCGAACTGTGCCGCGTTTCCCCGGGCGCGAGGTGGCTTTGCTGTGGGAGGAGACGTGCGGTTGGGCCCTGGCCGTGGAGACCAGATCAGGGGAGGACCTCATCGTTCTCGGATATCTGGGCGAACACGCAGTGCCGACCCCGGACGCCGTCGCCGATTTTGCCGCGACACTGGGTACGCGCAGCCCACACTGGGTCATGAACAGACCATTGGCGGATTCGGACGAGACCGCGCGAGAACTGCGGAGCTACTCCGGAAGTGCTTACGCCTGAACAGTATCGAGGTCCGATCGGCTCAGTTGACTACATCCAGGATGGGATCGAGAACCGGAGTCGCTGCAGCCTCGACGGCCGGATCGTCCATGAGCTTGAAAACGATGTGACCACCGAGCGCGCCACCGACACCGACCGCGGTGAGCCCCAGCACCGACAGCACTCGCGCCAGCGCGAGTGAGTCCTTTCCGCGTAGCCTGTACGACGCCGCAAAAGACCAGATCCCCACTGCATTCGACGCCGCGTGCACCAGCCCCACTCGGCGTGCGACGTCGCCACGTTCGGACCAGTCCAGCCATCCCGTCAGCAAAGCCGGCGGAGTCGAAACCAATCCGAGCCCGATCAGCCGTCGTGCAGTCTGCGGATCGCCTAGAACATCGAAGATCAGCGAAGCCGTCCACGCGCCCGCGGGAATGGTCACGAGTGCAGGATGGATGGGGTGCCCGACGGCGGCGCCGCGCAGAAGTGCGGCGACAGTGCGCGATCGGTCGGATCGCTCCGTGATCTCGAGGATTCTGCGCCTGATGCCAGTGGACGGACCGTCCAGTCCGCGAGCGGATTCGATTCCGCGATAAAGAGTTCCGATGTCCATGTAATTCGGCTACCCGGCGTAGACGTCGGGAAACCTCGCGACGGCGGTGTCTTGTCGACCGTCATGCTCCGGCGTACGGTCGAAACGAAAGAGATCCGACCGGAGGAGCGAACGATGAAGCTCAATCTCTTTGCAGCGTGGGCGTCGTATTTCCTGGTGCTGGCCACAGTGGTCTGCCTCGGCAGTTTTCTGGTGGCGGCAGGTTCAGGCCAGGGTGGTTGGGCATTGATCGCCGGCCTCGCCGGCGTCGCGTGCATCGGCCTCGCGGTAGCCCTGTACGCCAGTACTGTGCGTCACGATCACAAAGTGCACCGCGAATCCCCACACCTGTTCTGATCGGGCCTGCTTCTGATCAAGACTGTGCGAGTCGTGCCTTCTCCACCTCGATGTCGAAGTCGGCAGGGGGCCAGTCGAGATCGAGCTTTTCCAGAGCGTCGATCAGTAGCTCCGTGACCGCAATGCGGCTGTACCACTTCCGATCACACGGCACGACGTACCACGGCGCGTGCTCGGTCGACGTCTTGTCGAGCATTGCCTGATACGCCTGTTGATATGCAGGCCACAAACCGCGTTCGGTCACGTCGCCGGGGTTGTACTTCCAGTACTTGTCCGGGCGGTCGAGACGTTCTTCGAGTCGCTTCTTCTGCTCGTCGAGCGAGACGAACATCGCGACCTTCACGATGGTGGTTCCGGCGTCGACGAGTTCCTTTTCGAACCGGTTGATCTCGTCGTAGCGCTTGCTCCAGACATCCTCCGGGACAAGATCGTGGACGCGCACTACCAGGACGTCCTCGTAGTGGGAGCGATCGAACACACCGAGATAGCCGCCGCGGGGGAGTTCCTTCTTGATCCGCCAAAGGTAGTGATGTTGCTTTTCCTCTTCGGTCGGGACGCCGAAGGCCACGTGCTGAACTCCCGAAGGATCCACGTGACCGATCACGTGTCGGACCATGCCGCCCTTGCCTGCGGTGTCCATTCCTTGCAGAACCAGCAGGACTGAACGACTGTCCCCGGACCGGCCGTTGGCGTACAGCAACTCCTGCAGGTCGGACAGAACCGCGCCGCGCTCCTCGAGCAGACGTTCGCCGTCAGCTTTGTTTCCGGTGAATCCCGGAGTGCTGTTGCGATCGAGTTGATCGAGTTCGAACCCGGGCTCCGCCCGCAGGGTCTTGGCGGCCGGTGTTTCCCACAGCGAGTCTTGTGCCATGCCGAAAGAGTGCCACAGGATCGCGCCCGGTGGCCCGAAAGTTCGGTCTCGGGCGAGTCAGTCCTCGGCAGGCTTGACGAGGGGATGCGGAACCGACTTGAACTTGGCCGGTGATCCGTTGACCGCAGCTATGCCGGTGATGCCGCCCCACGTCATCATCGTGAGGTAGTCGATCAGCGATTCCGCGGACATCGACTTGTTGGAGATCCACCAGTGCGTCGCGAGCTGAATTCCGCCCACGATCCCGAACGCCCACGGCAGCGAACCGCCGGAATCCATCTCCATCTCGCGAAGACGATTGCCCAACACCGTGGAGAGCAATTCGGCGATCATGCGCTCGGAATCGGCAACGACGTCGCGGTTGGCGCCGGCGCCGTTGGCCATGACGTAGAGGTAGATGTCGGGGTCGGATGCCACCGTCTCGACGTATGCGGTGATGCTCGCCTGGGTGAGTTCGAAATCGTCGAGATCGCCACTGATCGCTTCGTAGATACGCGGCGACAGGATGGTCTCGACGTACCGCATCATCGTGGCGGTGGTGAGGTCGCTCTTGTCGGCGAAGTATCGGTAGAGCACGGTCTTGGAGACACCGATCTCGGACGCGATCTCGTCCATGCCGATCTCACGGCCGCGCGCGCGGATGGCGGCGATGGTGCCGTCGACGAGTTCCTCGCGGCGAGCGATCTTGTGCTCACGCCAACGACGCTTACGACCGTCGGATTTCTCGGGCTTCGCATCAGCAACGACTGGGCCGTCTACCTGCTCGTTGTCCTGCACGGCATTCTTGGCCACGAGTCATCTCATATCTGTGGTGCGAGCCACGTCCGATCGGTCTACTTTCCGGTCCAGCTTAATGTCCGCGCCTTTATCTCGGGCACTCACATCCGCAGTTCGGGGGATTAGGTCCTGCAGAATCGGACTTCGTGTCGCTCGCGCTACGCCGCGTCACACCTTTCGGCACAATGGCGAGGGTGCAGCAACTGAGCCTCTCCGCCTTCGACGACGCCGCCAAGCGTCGGGACCTTCGCAAGATGAAGGTCTTCGCTACTGGCCTTCTGGGCTTCGCGACGGTGGTCTACATCTTCTGCCGGTGGCAGGAATCCCGCGGCGCCGGAGAGTGGGTCGGGTACGTCCGGGCCGCGTCCGAGGCAGGCATGGTCGGCGCGCTTGCCGACTGGTTTGCCGTCACCGCGCTCTTCCGTCATCCGATGGGCCTTCCCATCCCGCACACTGCCATCATCAAGCGTAAGAAAGACCAGCTCGGAGCCAGCCTGAGCTCATTCGTCGGTCAAAACTTCCTGGCTCCCGAGGTTGTGTCGGCCAAGGTGCAGCAGGCGCAGATTCCGCTGCGGCTCGGCACGTGGATGGCCGAACCTGCCAACGCCGCTCGCGTCGCCGCCGAGACGTCGACGGTCTTGCGTGGCATGGTCGAGGTTCTTCGCGACGAGGACATCGCCCAGATCATCGACAACACGATCGTGAAGCGTCTGGCCGAGCCCATGTGGGGACCGCCGATCGGCCGAGTGCTCGGTGAACTTCTCAAGGACAACAAGCAACTGCCGATCATCGAATTGCTTGCCGAGCGGGCACATCAGTGGGCTCTCGGCAGCCAGGAGACGATCGATCGTGTGATCGTTCGCGATTCGCCCGCGTGGTCGCCGAAGTTCGTCGACGCCATGCTGGGGGAGAAGATCTACAAGGAACTCGTCGAGTTCACCTGGAAGGTCCGTTCCAACCCCGAACACGAGGTACGCCTCGCCGCCAACCGCTTCCTGATCGACTTCGCCGATGATCTGCAGAACGACCCGGAGACCATCAAGAAGGCCGAGGGGATCAAGGCCGAGATCATGGGTCGCGAGGAAGTGACGGGTCTGGCGTCGTCGACATGGCAGGTTGCCAAGCGGCTCATCATGGAGTCCGTCGACGATCCGAACAGCACCCTGCGGACCAAGGTCGCCGAGAACGTCGCCGGCTTCGGAGTCAGGCTGCGTGACGACGAGTCCATGCGTGAGAAGGTCGACGGCTGGCTGGTGCAGGGCACCAAGTACATCGCGGAGAACTACACCGACGAGATCACTGGAGTCATCAGTGACACCGTCGAGCGGTGGGACGCCGACGAAGCGAGCCAGAAGATCGAGTTGCAGGTCGGTCGAGATCTTCAGTTCATCCGTATCAACGGCACCGTTGTGGGCTCGATCGCCGGACTGCTGATCTACACGATTTCGACGCTCATCTTCGGCTGAGCTGTCCGGTATGTGACGTCCACCACGAGTGCTAGCAGTAGTGCTTGCAATAGTTAGCACCCTCTCCTATCCTGGGAAATGTCCACTGGAAAGGGAGGACGCAATGCCAGCGAAGTCGACGAACTCCGATGACGGAGATCGTGAATCATCCGGTGCCGCAGCCGGAGCAAGCGACTTGGCAGCTCGCGTCGTCAGCTCTGCGGCACACGACATCGGGGGGTTCATTCGTGCACAGCGGGAAGCCGCCCAAGTTTCGATGCGCCAACTCGCTCAACTCGCCGGCGTCAGCAATCCGTATCTGAGTCAGATCGAACGCGGATTGCGCAAACCGTCGGCGGACGTACTGGCGCAAATCGCCAAGGGCCTTCGAGTCTCATCAGAAGTGCTGTACGTCCAAGCGGGATATCTCGAGCAACGCCCGCACAGTCCCATCAGGGACGCGGTGTTGGCCGAGACGGCCATCAACGAACGGCAGAAGCAAGTACTGCTCGAAATCTACGACTCGTTCTGTCGCGAGAACGAGTCGTCAAGACCAGCCGCAGCGCCCGATTTCGCTGAATCGGCCGCAATTCCAGACACCGAGACTTCACTAGGAGAACAAGATGACTGACAAGAACGCCATCGACAGCGTCAAGACCTCGCTCTACGCCGCCGTCGGCGCAGGCGACCTGGTTGTCCAGGCCGTGGCCGATGTAGTTGCTCAGGTTCGTGAGCGCGCCGAGAACACCCAGGGCGATGTCAACGGCCGTGTCGACGGTGCTCGCGAGAAGCTCGCTTCCGTCCAGGGTGACGTTGCCGAGAGCGTCGATGCGCTGCGCGAGCGTCTCGCCGGCCTGCCGTCCGAGCTGCCCGAAGAGCTCGCCGAGCTGCGCGAGAAGTTCTCACCCGAGGAACTCCGCAAGGTCGCCGAGGCATACCTCAAGGTTGCCGGAGATCTGTACAACTCCCTCGCAGAACGTGGCGAAGACGCAGTCGAGCGCATCCGCAAGCAGCCCGCAGTCGAAGAAGGCATCGCTGCTGCAGAGTCGGCACTCGGCGACGCCGTCGAGCTGACCGAAGACGCACTCGGAACCGTTGCTCGTCAGACGCGCGCCGTAGGCGAGCAGGCTGCCAAGCTGGCCGGCCGCGCTGCCGGACGCATCTCCGACACCGCAGAAGAGGTCGGCGAGAAGATCTCTGACGCCGGTGAGAAGATCGCCGACGCAGGCGACGAGGCTGCACTGAAGGTCCTCGACCTCGGTGACCAGGCTGACGAGGCTTCCAAGGAAGCTGCCGCTCGCGTGACCGCTGCTGCTTCCGACGTCCAGGAGCGCGCGACCACCGCCGCGAAGAAGGCCGCTCCGGCCAAGGCTGCACCCGCCAAGGCTGCTCCGGCCAAGGCCACCGCACCGGCTCCGGCCAAGAAGGCTGCTCCGGCCAAGAAGGCCTGATTTGCCCAGCTCCACCTGACGAAGGCTCCCGCGCTCAGCCGAGTGTGGGAGCCTTCGTGTTCGTCGGGAACCGGATGAGAACTTAGGATGTAGTTGTGACTCAAGTCGATGGGCTAGTCGGTCTGATCTTTCTCGCACTCAAAGTGCTCGCATTGGTGGGTGCTGTCTACGCGATCGTTCATGCCGTCAGGCAGCGTCCTGACGCTTTCACCGCGGTCAACAAATTGACCAAGCCGATCTGGCTGGGAATTCTGATCGTCGCGGCGTTGATCCTCTTGGCGACGTCCCCTGTCGGGCTCCTGGGCATCATCGCGGTCGTTGCAGTGTGCGTGTATCTCGTCGACGTTCGCCCGCGGGTGGACGACATTCAGCACGGCGGTTCTCGCTGGTAGTTTGCCGCACTCCCGCTCATTCCGAGCCGTGGTTCCCGGCTCATGGTGTGCTGCCCCACTCTTCTCTCCAACGCTGACAACGGGCGTTGTTCGAGTGATAGTGTCGGTTAACGGCAGTCACACATAGATTGCATCCGTCTGTCGTCAGCAGCAGTCAGGGGTAAATGCATGTCCAGTCGTTCGCGCACCACAGAGCTTCGAGTACTGGCAGGCGCCGTCGGAGTGGGAGCACTCGTCGCGGCCGTCGCTGGGATCCGTCATCGGCGATCCACGCGTGGGTTGACTCTTTCGAGCGACGTCGAGCCCAATGCACTCCTGAAGACTCCGACTCTCAAAGCTGACATCAGCGAACTGACCACCGACGACGGTGCGATCATCAATGTCCGGGCTTACGGTCCCGTCGACGGCGATCCGATCGTTCTCAGTCACGGCTGGACGTGCTCCACCGAATTCTGGTACCCGCAGGTCAATGCGCTTGCCGGCGAATATCGCGTCATCACCTACGATCAGCGCGGTCATGGCCGCAGCACCGTCGGCAATCTTCCGCTCGGCCCGGACGTCCTTGCCGACGATCTCTCTGCAGTGCTGGCGGCCACGGTTCGCGAGGACAAGAAGGCCGTCATCGTCGGTCACAGCATGGGCGGGATGAGCATCATCGCCTGGGCGGGTCGTCACCCCGACGAGGTCAAGAAGTACGCGTCGGCGGTCATGCTCGCGAGCACCGCGAGCGAAAGGTTGATCGCCGAGACCACGGTCATCCCACTGCCCAATCGTTTCCCTCGCGTGCCGGTCCCCGTGGGCCGCGCCATCCTCAGTTCGCCCGTTCCGTTCGTCTCCTCGGGCGCCATGACGAAGGCGATCCAGTACGTCTCGATGTCACCGAACGCGACCAAGGCCGAGATTCAGTTCTGCGAGAACATCGTTCGTGAGTGCAAGCCCCGCATCCGTGGAGGTTGGGGAGCAGCGCTGAGCACCCTCGACATTCACGAGGGACTCGACAATCTCGAAGTGCCGACCACCGTGCTCGTCGGTTCGCTCGATCGGCTCACTCCGCCGGTCCATGCGCGCAAGCTTGCGCAGGTCCTCGACGACGCCGGCAACCTCGAACGGTTGATCGTGTTGCCGGGCGTCGGTCACATGTCGTCGATCGAGAACATCGACGAGTTCGACAAGGAAATCGTGCGACTGCGCAATCTCTAGCGCAACGCAGCTCTAGCTGAAGACGACCGTCTTGCGCCCGTGGACCAGCACACGATCCTCGAGGTGCCAGCGCAGTCCGCGGGAGAGTACGAGCTTTTCGATGTCTCGACCCTGACGGACCATGTCGGCGACATCGTCGGCGTGGTCCACACGGATCACGTCCTGCTCGATGATCGGACCGGCATCGAGTTCGGCGGTCACGTAGTGGCAGGTGGCGCCGATCAACTTCACGCCGCGGGCGAAAGCCTGGTGATAGGGGCGGGCACCGATGAACGACGGCAAGAAGCTGTGGTGGATGTTGATCGCGCGCCCGGCCCAGTGCTCGCACAGTGATTCGGGCAGCACCTGCATGAATCGGGCAAGCACCACGGCGTCGGGATTGTGAGCGTCGACCAGGGCGCGGACCTTCTCGAAGGACGGTCCCCGTTCTGCCGGGTCCTTGGCGAACGGAACATGGTGGAAGTCGATCCCGTGGCGCTCGGTGACACTGCGCAGATCTTCGTGGTTTCCGATGACGGCGCTGATTTCTGCCGGGAGTTCCCCGCCCGCGGCGCGGCCAAGGAGGTCATGCAAGCAGTGACCTTCCTTGCTCACGAGCAACACGATCTTCTTGGGTGCGCCGGAGTCGTGAAGAGTCCACTCGGTTTCCGGACCGATCTCGGCCGCAACAGCTTTGAACCGTTCACGAAGCTCGTCGATGCTCATGCTCACCGACGATGCACGGACCGCCTGACGCGTGAAGAACCATCCGGTGTCGGCATCGGCGTGGTATGCAGCCTCCACGATCCATCCACCGACGTCGGTGAGAAAGGTCGAGATGCGTGCGACGATGCCCGTGGTGTCGGGGCAGCCGAGGGACAGAACATAGCGACGATCATCGATCGATGGTGCAGCGGTCATGCGGCCTAGTCTCTCAGGTGCGGCTGCAGCGACGGTCGCGTGGTGGTGTGCCAAGCTTTCCAACATGTCTGAAGCTGCACTCACTCGTTCCCAGGTTGCCGCGATGGTGGACCACACTCTCCTCAAACCCGAAGCCACCGCGGCCGATGTGACCGCCCTGATCGACGAAGCACGCAGCCTCGGTGTGCTGGCTGTCTGCGTCTCGCCGTCGATGTTGCCGATTCGCGCCGAGGGACTTGTGACGGCGGCCGTCGTCGGATTCCCGTCGGGGAAACATCATTCGCTGGTCAAGGGTGCTGAAGCGCGACTGGCCGTCGATCAAGGCGCAGCCGAGATCGACATGGTCATCGACGTAGGAGCGGCGGTCGCCGGCGACTACAGCGCGGTGTTGGCCGATATCCTCACCGTCCGCGAGGCGATGGGGGAGAGTGCGATCCTCAAAGTGATCCTCGAAACCGCAGCGCTGTCCGACGAGGCCATCGTCGAATGTTGCCGCGCAGCTGTGCATGCCGGGGCGAACTTCGTCAAGACCTCGACCGGCTTCCACCCCGCGGGTGGAGCGACGGTTGAGGCCGTCGCACTGATGGCGCAGACGGTCGGCCCGGGCGTGGGAGTCAAGGCCAGTGGCGGAATACGTACGACGCAGGCAGCGCTCGACATGATCGCGGCCGGCGCCACCCGCCTCGGACTATCCGGAAGTCGAGCAGTATTGGACGGTCTGGCCGACTAGGTCAGCAGGCCGCAGCTGTCCGGAACCGCCGAGGTGTTCTGGTTGTTCGCGTCGGCGACGGGCATGGCGTAAGCGCCGCCCTCCAACGAGATCTGGATAGCGTCGTCGGTGACGGTCAGCTTCGTGGGCTTCATGTCCAGCGGGTAGGTCTGCAGGCTGTCGGTGAGTGTCTGGACGATGCCGTCGACCAGATCGGTCGGCAGACCCAATCCGAGAATCTCGGCGCCGACGGTCTGGACGTCGACCACACCGTTGGTGACGGTGGGCTTGACCGTGAGCTTCGCGAGCCCGACCGGACCGACGTCGAACGCGAGTGTGCCGGCGCTCGAGTCGGCGGTGACGCCGGAGACGAGCCCGCCGAAGGTCTGTTCCTGCAAGGTGGCGAGAATGCCTGCGGTAGACCAGGTGACGTCGGCGCTGGAGCTGCCGATGGTGCCGCTGTTGCCCGCCGAGGGCTGCAAGTTGATGTCGTTCACCTTCGCGTGAACCTGCATTCCCGTTGCGGGGCCGAACGAAGAGTCGTCACTGTCGATGCTGATGTACGGCACCTTCTTGTCGACTGCCTGCAGGAGTACGGGCTTCCAGCTCAACCCGACGTCGACCTGGGATCCCAGTTCGCTCTGGAACTGATCGGCCATGCAGGTCTTCACCTGGTTGCGTACGTACAGTTCTCCACCGACGAGCGCCGCGACGAGTACGGCGATCACCACGAGAAGGATGATGAGCACTCGGTTGCGCGGACGAGGGTTGTTCGCTGCGACAGTCATTCGCCAGATTCTTCCCGACGAGTCTGAACGAACTCTGTGAATACGCACTTCCTCATTCCTGTGATGCGCGACACACTCGCCCGTAGTCTGTTCGAAACGGCGTTTTCGACGGTCACCGGAGGTGGTCATGGCTTCGGACTACGAATCACTCGAGTTGCTGGCGCTGCGACAGTGCGGATTTGTCACGGCTCTCCAGGCATCCGAACTGGGTTTCGGTCTGGCGTTGATGGAAGAAATGACGGAATCCGGAACATGGACATGTGAGTGCCGCGGGCTTTTTCGCCTCGAACGCGTCAGACATACCGCCTTGGACGAGTTCGCGAAGTGGTGCACGTGGTTCGCCGGTAGCGCCACCGTCTCGCACTACAGTGCCGCAGATCTGCATGGCCTCGGGCACCTGCAACCTCGCTTCATTCACCTCTCCGTTGCGCACCCTCTCGCGGCGCCGACCCGCCAGGTAGCGCTGCACCGACTGCCGCTCGCGGACGACGAGTGTGAACAGATCGGGCCCATCCGCATCACCACGCCTTTGCGTACCGTGCACGACCTCGCTTCCGGTGGAATTTCTCAAGTCCTGCTCAACGAAGTAGTCGCCGATGCGGTCGCGATAGGTCGACTGGACGCGCACGAGCTGTATCTCTCGTGTGAGAACGCGAGCGTCGACGTTGCTGTTCGGGTCGAGTTGGCTCTGGCCGCAAGCCTGTAGCCGAGAGAGATCTTCGAGGCTCCTGCGACCTTCTGGCATCACGCCCGAAATCGAATATGACGCCGATATCAGAGATTTGTAAATCGCTATTTTCGGGCGACTGTTTTGTCTTTAGCGCAGGTAAGAACGCATCCAGATGTGCGGTTCGGGACGTTCAGCCCACTGTTATTGCAGTTCGGCGATGTCGCCGATGAACTAAATCTGCGAAAAGCGTAGTTACTTTACAGTCAATGGGATAACGTCACGGCATCGAAAGCAGACGGACGCTTGTCCTGGACGCCTGTCTGCCCCGTTGTCGAGAGGGATCTGGATGTCCGTGAGTGGTGTTCGTCGTGTTGTCGGTGGGTTGAGTGTTTTTGCTGTTTCTGCGGGCTTCGCGGTGGTTGCGGGCGTCGGGGTTGCTGGTGCGGCTCCGGTGACGGCGGAGTTCAATTCGAGTGGTTACAAGATCACACGAACGATCAGTAACGCGACGCCGTCGGAAGGTGATGTGATCACCTCTACGACAGTGTTCAAGCGGACCGACTTTGTGGTCAATTACCTCTACGCGGTTCGGGATTTTCATCCGTCGTGCATGACGTATGTCGAGGGCTCGGCGAAGGTGAACGGGAAGGCCTATTCCCCGGAAACGCCGGTGAGCGCTGATTCTGTGCGTGTGAGCGCGAGCATCACGGATTGGCCGTTGTATCAGAACAATACGAAGTCGTTCGAGTTTCAGTATCGGGTCGGCGCAGGATGTGAGCGCGGGACCGATCTGGCAAGCACAGTGCATTTCGACGGTTCGGCTTGGGTGAATGACACGACAAATGGTCGTGGTCCTTCGGTCAACATTCAGAAGAACGTCTCGACGACAGCACTTGCGCCCGTCGGTGGCGCTCAGGTGGGGCAACCGGTGACGCTGAGCGCGACGGTGACCGGTGGTGCCGACGGTGATTCGGTGGAGTTCTTCGACGCCGCCACCAAGATTGGTGCGGGTACCCTCGCCAATGGTGTTGCAACACTTGCCTGGACACCGACCACCCGTGGAGACCACTCGATCACAGCGAAGTTCGCCGACACGGCGCGTGCCGTCGGCTCCGCTTCGGCAGCGCTGATCGTGAACGTTTCGCAGGCCGATGCTCAGTCCAGCACGACTCTGGCGCCGATCTCGGGCGCGCAGGTCGGCAAGTCGACCAATCTCAAAGCGACTGTGTCCGCGTCGGGCACCGGTGGAACGGTCACGTTCAAGGTCGGCGGAACGGTGCTCGCTTCGGTGCCGGTGGCAGGCAACGGTGAAGCGACCTATGCCTGGGTTCCGACGGTCGCCGGTGCACAGACGGTGGAAGCCGTATTCGCCGGTCGATCCGGTGTCACCGGGTCGAGTACCACCGCGAATGTGACAGTCGCCGAACAGCCCGCCGGAACAACAAGCTCCACAACAGATCTCAGCGTAGTAGCGGGCCAGGTCGGCGTTGCCCAGACGATCTCCGCTCAAATCAGCCCCGCCAATGCGGGTGGCACAGTCACCTTCAAGGACGGCGAGACCGTCATCGGCACGGCCACGGTCGATTCATCCGGAAAGGCCAGCCTTTCGTGGAAGCCCGCAACTCAAGGGCAGCGAGTTGTCGCGGCGGAGTACTCGGGCGCCGGCACGGTGACGGCATCGTCCGATCAGGTCTCCGTCCAGATCGCCGCACCCGTCGACGGTGAAGAACCAGGCAACGGCACCGGTTCGCTCGGCAGCCTCGGCAACATCTTCGGCTCCTAGCAATCGATACCCGGTGATGCCCCGCCCGCTTCAGGTGGTGGGGCATCACCCATATCCCTCACTTCTCGAGAAGGAAAATCTATGTCTGTAGGTTCTGCACGTCGTGCAGTTGCAGGTCTGAGTGTGTTTGCTGTTGCTGCGGGTTTCGCGGTGGTTGCGGGTGTCGGGGTTGCTGGTGCGGCTCCGGTGACGGCGGAGTTCAATTCCGACGGGTACAAGGTGACTCGGACGATCAGTAACGGGACGCCGTCCGAGGGTGATGTGATCACGTCGAAGACGGTGTTCAAGCGAACTGCCGCGGTTCACAATCTGTATGCGGTGCGCGATTTTCATCCGGCGTGTATGACGTATGTCGATGGTTCGGCGACGGTGAACGGTAGTGCGTTCCGTGTCAACGAGGTGGCTACTGATTCTGTTCGTTTGAGTGCGGGTGCTACGGAATGGCCGATGTGGGGTGGTGACGTCAAGACGTTCGAATTCCAGTATCGCGTCGGTGCGGATTGTGCTCGTGGTACTGATTTGTCGACGACGGTGCATTTCGACGGCACGGTGTTCGTTGACGACACGACGAATGGTCGTGGTCCGTCGATCAACGTTCAGAAGAACGTCTCGACGACGACGCTGTCACCGACCAGTGGCGTGAAGTTGGGACAACCTGTTCCGTTGAGCGCGACGGTGACCGGTGGTGCCGACGGTGATTCGGTGGAGTTCTTCGACGGTGCCACCAAGGTCGGTGCGGGCGCGCTCGCCAATGGTGTTGCAACGCTTGCCTGGACACCGGCTGACGTCCGAACCCACAGCGTGACGGCCAAGTATCTCGGTAATGCAAAGGTGGCGACCTCCACGTCGTCGGCTGTCGACGTCGTCGTGTCCGAAGCGGACAAGAGCACTGCAACCGCGATCACCGGTCCCGCAAGTGCAGTTGCAGGTGAGTCCGTGACCGTCGAGGCTACGGTGTCGCCCACTCCGGCGGGTGGCACGGTGCAGTTCAAAGACGGTGCAACCGACCTCGGCGGCGCCGTTACCGTCGATGCCAACGGCAAAGCCTCGCTGACGAATTCCTATGCAGTCGGAGCGCATTCGATCGTGGCGGTGTACTCCGGTTCCGGTGTCTACCAGACTTCGACGTCAGCGCCGCATGCGCTGACAGTCGCTCCGGTGGTGGTCGAGGAGAACACAACGACCACCCTCGTCGGCCCGTCGACCGCTTCGACCGGAGAGACATTGTCGTTCACTGCCTCGGTCTCGACCGGTGTTGCAGGTGGCACCGTGCAGTTCAAGGAAAGTGGCAGGGATCTGGGCTCCCCGATTCCCGTGGACGCAACCGGAAAAGCGACAACCACGCCGATCTTCAACGTGGCGGGTGAGTACAGCATCACCGCAGTGTTCTCGGGTTCGGGTAACTACCTGGGCTCGACATCGAACGCCCAGACCGTGAACGTCAAGGCGCCGGCTCCCACCGACCAGCAGACCCAGACGGTCTTGACCGTTCCGGCGGATGCAAAAACCGGTACGGCAGTTGGTCTGTCCGTAACCGTTACGCCGACGCCGGTGGGCGGCACAGTGCAGTTCAAGGACGGCTCGGGCAATCTCGGCTCGCCGGTGCCGGTCGTCGAGGGCAAGGCGTCGATCATGCACGAGTTCGCGAGCGTCGGTACGCACGACATCACGGCCGTCTACTCGGGTGCAACAGGATTCCTCACCTCTACCTCGGCCGCTCAGTCGGTTTCGGTCACGGCTCCGGCCGCGGAGGATCAGGAAACGTCCATCACCGTGAGCGCTCCGGCGTCAGCGGTCAAGGGCGCGAAGGTTGATCTCGTTGCGGCAGTGGTACCTACGCTCAGCGCAGGAACGGTCCAGTTCATGGACGGAACCACCCCGATCGGTGGACCGGTTGCCGTGGTGAACGGTAAGGCCACGCTCTCGCACACCTTCACCGAACTCGGAGATCGCCGAATCACCGCGGTGTTCAGTGGAACTGACGGCTATCTCGGTTCCGAGACCCAGGCCGCAGTCACTGTCAGGGTAACGGCAGCGTCCGACGGCGGGGATCCCGGCAACGGCGGCAGTTCGACCGGTTCACTGGGAAGCCTGGAAAACATCTTCGGGTCCTAGCCCGACGCCTGCACACAGACGCCTCGCCGCGGAGAACACCTCCGCGGCAGGGCGTTTCCCGTCTATGAGTTCAGGGATTCGGCGCTACGACGTGCCAGGGCACGGTCAGGATGCAGTCACGAAGACGTCGCCGCGCGGGCTGCACGGGAATTCCTTGCGCCCGAAGAATTTCCAATGCGGCAGCCCAACGATGGCGAGGTCCGAACGAGGCGTGCGGCGCGGCGGTGGCCCAGGCTCGATCGGCCGCGCTGAGCAACGCGTGGATCGGCTCACCGGGAACGTTGCGGTGGATGAGAGCCTTCGGGAGACGTTCCGCGATGTCGGAAGGACGCTCGATGTCGAAGGGGTCCCAGGCCAGTGTCAGGGTCAATGGACGATCAGCGTCGAGAAGCACCCAAGCGCAACGCCTTCCGAGTTCGTCGCAGGTTCCGTCGAGTAGCAGCCCGCCCGGTGCGAGACCGGACTGAATGTGTGACCACGCAGAGTCCACAGCCTCCTCCGGGTACTGCCGGAGCACGTTGAAGGCGCGTACGAAGACGGGTGTGAGACCGGCAAGTTCGAATCCACCACGGGCGAAGCTGACACCGTCACGACTCTCGACCACGCGGGCGGGGTCGATCTCGAGCCCGATGACGCGTCGATCCCGCCGGACAGCGGTGAGGCGGCTTGCCATCTCGAAGGTGGTGTCGGGCCTCGCCCCGTACCCGAGGTCGACGATCAACGGATCGGTCGCGTTGTTCAGGGCGTGCGCGATAGTGCGGTTGTGCACGATCCACCGGTCACTACGTCGCAGTCTGTTGATCCCCGTCGTGCCACGGGTGATGACCCCCTCGATCTTCGGGGGTGGAGCCTTCTTCACGCCGGCTTCAGCGTGCGGCGAGCCAGGTCGCCGTGACCTGAGCTTCGGTGCGGAACAGATCTACGAGGTTGATGAGCATCAGTTGCTCCAACTTCGCGCCGATGAACGGTATGAAGACCTTGGCCTCGGACGTGGTTCGCAGCGTGGACCCGGTATCGGTCGCGAACAACTCCATGGTGCCGGACAAACTCCCCGGCCCGGCCGGGATGGACGCTTCGTACGTTCCGGTCACGGTGTCACCGAAGGCGCCGTACGACTCCTTACGAGTGATGACCAGATCCTTCTTCATCACCGTCTGAGCAATGTCCGGCAAATCGGTGCGCGGGAGAATGTGGTGCAGCACGAGATCGATTCCGGAATCGGTGACCTCGAAATGTTCCACATGGTTCTCGGAATGCTTGCGCATCTCCTCGACACGGGCCTCCCAGTACGAGCGGTCCGCCAGTGCCGCATAGACCTGCTCGGGGGAGTGCTGATAGCGGGCGGAGTAGTCGATGCGGCGAGCCATGATCGGAAAGAATACCTGTTACGCGCTGTGACAAGCCAAATTGGCTGTATCCACAACCATCGCCGCCCGCAGGATTTTACTTCGTGATCCACTCCCGGGTGAAGTCCTGTTCGGCCTGGATGAGCCGGACAACCTCGTCGACAATCGCACTTTCGATCTTTCCGCCGAGGAACGGGATCTTGACCTCGACCTCACCGTCGATCTCGAGAGTGGCGGAGTTCTCGTCACCTGTCAGCACCTGCGTGCCCTCGACACGGGCGGGAACGCCGTCGACGTGGGCGGAGAAGGTGCCGGTGGCCTTGCCATCCTTGAAAGGCGCCATCGTTTCACTGCGCTTGATGACGATGTCGCCGTTGACGACTTTCGACACCATGCTGGGGAGGTGCTCTGCGGCAATGATCTGCGACATCGTGACCGCGACGGTCTCGTCGCGAACGGTCAGCTCTTCGATCGCCGCGCCGGGACCACCGACAGCGACGATTCGGTCGCGCCAGTACTGCTCGGAGGTCACCGCCTCATGGACCTTCTCGGCGGGGACTGTGTACTTCGACGAATGCTCGATGCGACGGCTCACGATTGTGGAGGCTACCGTTTATCGATGTGTGGGACGTAACCATTGGCAGACGCGTCGTGGAATCAGGCGCTTTCGTGTCCGAGAACGTTGACTTGTCAGGATTGACGACGCTCCGAATCGGGGGACCGGCGCGGCTGCTCGCCGAATGCCCGACGACGCAGTCGTTGATCGACGTCGTGACGCTGCTCGATCGCGAGCAGATCCCGACGCTGATTCTCGCCGGCGGATCCAATCTCGTGATCTCCGACTCGGGATTCGACGGAGTTGTCGTTCGTGTGGCCAACACCACCGTGAGCCTCGACACGGACCGCGTCGTTGCCGAAGCGGGCGCGGTGTGGGACGAAGTAGTCGGCCAATCCGTCGCCGCGGAACTGGGTGGCCTCGAGTGCCTGTCCGGGATTCCGGGCTCGACCGGTGCGACGCCGGTGCAGAACGTCGGCGCGTACGGCGTCGAGGTGGGCTCGCGGCTCCGGCGGGTTCAATTGCTCGACCGGCGCAGTGGCGAAGTGTCGTGGGTCGAACCGTCGAAACTCGAATTGGGTTACCGGTCGAGCGTCCTCAAGCATTCGGACGCAGCACTGGTTCTCGCCGTCGAATTCGACGCGTCGACCGACGGATTGAGCGCCCCGCTCGCGTACCGCGAACTGTTCACCGCACTGGGGGCAGAAGAAGGCGAGCGGTTACCTGCGTCGCAGGTCCGCGAGGCAGTTCTGGGACTTCGGACGGGTAAGGCGATGGTGCTCGATCCGTACGACCACGACACCTGGAGCGCGGGTTCCTTCTTCACCAACCCCGTGGTGCCCGACGACAAGCTGCCTGCCGTGCTCGCAGCCATCGCCGAACAGCTCGGCGACGTCACCGTGCCGCAGTTCCCCGGCAGTGGTGGAACCAAGCTCTCGGCCGGATGGTTGATCGAACGGGCCGGATTCTCCAAGGGTTATCCCGGCGAAGATGCACCGGCCAGGCTGTCGACCAAACACACCTTGGCGTTGACCAACAGAGGGTCCGCAACGAGTGCGGATGTGGTCTCGCTCGCGCGGGCAGTGCGCGACGGAGTCGAGGCCGCGTTCGGTGTCCACCTGGAACCGGAACCGGTAACTGTGGGCTGCACCATCTGATTCCTGACGGAGCCCGCAGGTAGCCTGTTGAAGTGCATGAGCTGGGTGGTAGGAGAAGTCGTTCGCGTCTTGTTGCGTTGGTAGCTGTATTGCTCGCTCTGATGGTGGCCGTCGTCGGCTGCACGATCGGTGGCAAGGACGGACAGGGCGGCGCGGCGGCCGCCGAGCCAGCACCGGTGGCGACCGTGGTGTCGACGCCGGCGCCCGGCACCAAAGATGTCAGCCCGGTCGCCCCCGTCTCGGTGGCGGTGACCCAGGGAACGCTGTCCGACGTCAGCCTCAGCAATGCGGCCGGTAAAGCCGTTGCAGGACAATTGTCGCCTGACAAGACATCGTTCACCGTCAGTGAGGCACTCGGCTACGGCACCACGTATTCGTGGTCGGGCTCGGCAACCGGGACCGACGGTAAATCCGTGCCAGTCCAAGGGAGCTTTACGACGGTTGCCCCGGAGTCGACCACCGGCGCCACCCTCAACATCGCCGACGGCCAAGAAGTTGGTATCGCGGCACCGATCACGTTGCAGTTCGACAACTCCGTCGTCGACAAGGCGGCCGTCGAGAAGGCTCTTGTCGTGACCACCGTGCCGCCCACCGCCGGATCGTGGGCTTGGCTGGCCGACGACAACGGCGGATCGCGGGCCCATTGGCGTCCGGCCGATTACTGGGTGCCGGGCACGACTGTCCATCTGGACGCCAAGCTCTACGGCTTGAACTACGGCGGTGGCGCCTTCGGCGACCAGGATCTCACGCTCGACTTCACGATCGGTCGCAGCCAGATCGTGAAGGCGAATGCGCCGAGCCACCGCATGCAGGTGGTGCGCGACGGTCAGACGATCATGGACATTCCCGTCAGCTACGGCGAGGGAAACGAACCTCGAAACGTCACGCGCAGCGGCATTCACATGGTGACGGAGAAGTACGAAGACTTCATGATGTCCAATCCGCCGTTCTACGAGAACGTGCGTGAGCGTTGGGCGGTGCGCATCTCCAACAACGGCGAATTCATCCACGCCAATCCTGAGACCACCGGGGTGCAGGGCTCGTCGAACGTCACGAACGGTTGCATCAACCTGTCGACATCCGACGCGCAGGAATACTTCGGAACCGCCCTCTACGGTGACCCCGTAGAGGTGACCGGCACGTCGATCGACCTGTCTCCTGCGGACGGCGACATCTACGACTGGGCAATCGATCTGCCGACCTGGAAGTCGATGTCGGCACTGCCGTAACTCTGTACTGCGGTAAATCCGTGGATGAGGGAACCGTCCGGGCTCTGCTTGCGTCTGTACAGGTAAGTGCTGTCGGCTCGGGGGAGTCCGACGGGGGTTTTCGACTTCAGGGGGACAGCGGTGGGCATTCCATTTCTGGAAGACGTGCTGGGAAGAATCTCCGATGCGACGCAGGCCGTGCCTCCTGGCGTGGCGGCATTGCCAGTTGTCGGCACTCCCATCGCGAGCGCAATCGCTACATCTGCTCTGGTGCAATCCATAACCGACGACCGCGGCGCGTTCGACGACGAGATGGCTGCTGCGACCGTCGACGCCGATGTGGAGCGCGCACGAGCCTGGGGTGAGCGCGATGCCCTCACCGCTCAGACGTCGTCGCTCGAGTACAGCGAACACGCAATCGTGGACGACGATCCGTTCGATGCGATGTCGCACTCCGAAATCTTCGACCACGTCAACGAGATGAATCCGGCAACCCTGAGTGCGATCGGTGAGGCTTGGAAGGCCATTGCAGGCCGGGTCGAAGCCGGCATCGGGAAGTTCCAGAACGACGTGAACGGTGCGATCACCGAAGGCTGGCAGGGGCGCGGCGGCTCGGCTGCGCTGGAAGCAGTGCTGGCCTACTCGGCTGATGCGGGTGAGCTGAAGGTGCGGGTCGATCTGATCTCGAACAAGATCGAGGAGGCGAAGATCGCACTCGACGAGGCAAAACGCTCGATTCCGGCACCCGACGGCGCCTCGACGGTCGAGAGGTTTCTCAGCATGGTTCCCGGGGCTACATGGAAGCAGGCCCAATACGAAGCGGAAGAAGCCGAACGTCAAGCGCGCCAGGTGATGAAGGACGTGTATCTGCCGTCCATGAAGCGTGCGGACGATCAGGTGCCGATCCTCCCGGCCGCATTCAATCCGGTCACCGGCGGTGGAGGGGCTGGAAGTGGCGGGGCTGGAAGTGGCGGTGCATTCGGTGGTGGTGGTGCCGACGGCGGGAACTTTTCGGGTCCAGGAAACGGGCTCGGCACGCCATCTACATCGGGTGGCGGAGTCGGTGGGGGAGCGGACGGTGGAAACTCCGGCGGTGCAAACCCGGCCGGAGACGGTTCCGGTCAGAATCCATCCGGCACCGATTCCGGAAATGGTGACAACCGTAGCGGCGTTGATGCCCAAGGGAATCCGAACGTCGATGCAGTTCGATCCGGAACCGATTCCGACCCGGCCGGGACCACGGCGGCACATGCCGGCCCACTGCCGGCCGGTGCAGCGCCAGGTGGCCTGGCAGGTGCAACTCCGAATGGCGCTCAGCTTGGTTCCGGAACGCCGTCAGGCCTGGTAGGTAGCGGTTCGGGTGGTGGTCCTGCTGGTGGAATCGGTACCGGAGGCTTCGGGCCAGGCGGAACCGGAGTCGGAGCCCTCGGCCCTGGCGGCACCGGTGGCCTCGCCGGTGGCGGGCGTGGGGGCGTCAACGGAACTGGCGGTACCTCGGCGACGGGCGCGCAGAGCGGTCGGGGCGCGATGGGTGGCGTCGGCGGCATGGCACCGGGACGAGGGCAAGGGCAAGACGAAGACAACGTTCACGACACCCCCGGCTACCTCGTCACCGTCGAGAACGGCAATGCCCTGGTCGGCGACCTACCGATGGTCTCCCCGGCGGTGCTGGGCGAATGACCACCATGCAGTGGCAGTTCACCGGCCTCGAATTCCAGATTCTCTGGGAAGCGGTCGGACGTGACCGACTCCCGTACCCGCTGCGGTTTCGTCCGACGGCCGAAACCATGAACGAGCTGACAGAAGAGCGACGTCGAGCGGGAGCACACCTGGCTTGGTTGCTCGACGATCGGCTGCATCACGTTCTCGGTGCTCTTGCGAATCCTGATGCTCGCGTGGAGGTTTCCGGTTTTCACGGGCAGAACATGAGTACGGTGACGCGATTGCACGGCGTTGTTGCCGGCGACCTGGGGGTGCTCCTGACTCAACTGCCCGGCAGGACTGTCGACTGTGGCTCCGACGTGGTTTTCACCGTGGTACGCCCATCGGCAATTCCACGGATGCTCGTCGATCACCTGCCGACCTGCCCCGCTGGATCGGAGCGTGGTGTGAGCATCGAAAGGCCGAAAACTTCCGGTAGAGCGAGCTTTCTGAGCAGTGCTGCCGGTGCGCGCGGGAGCGAGGAAGTGAGCAGATTCTTCGGCCGAGAGCGGACCTCGATAGGTGAAGTCACCACATACCCGGGAGGAGCGGTGGACAGCAGACCGACAGACGACGGAATAACGTTCCACTGGTACGACTATGCCGGAGATGGTCGGTACATCGTCACCGCTGGTGAAACCGTAAGTGCCCGTAGCGCTTCCACGGAAATGACGGAGGCCGAGATTGCACGCAATCTCGGCCTCGTCCTGCACCGGGTGATTCGCACTGGTTAGTCAGAACGATTCGAACTAGCTGGTGGTGCGGTGGAACCGACCGGGGCTTGCCTGATCCCTCGGCTTGACGATGATCTGATCGAGGTTCACATGTGACGGCCGCGACGCGACAAAACCGATGATCTCGGCGATGTCCTGCGCCACCAACGGTGTGATTCCCTCGTACACCTTGTCGGCCTTGTCCTGATCGCCCTCGAACCGGACGAGTGAGAACTCCGTCTCGACGGCTCCCGGCGCGATTTCGGTCAGTCGAACGGGCTTGCCCAACAGTTCACCACGCAATGTCCGATGAAGGACGGCTTGAGCGTGCTTGGCGGTGGTGTAGCCCGAGCCGTTGTCGTATGCCTCCAGCGCGGCCACCGAGGTGATGGTCACGACCAGACCGTCACCCGAATCGATCAGCTTGGGCAGCAGTGCCTTCGTCACACGCAACGTGCCCAGAACATTGGTCTCCCACATCCACCGCCAGTCGTCCAGATCGGCGTCCAGGACTGTTGCCAGACCCTTTGCACCACCCGCGTTGTTGACCAACACGTCGACACGGGGGACCACGGCCGCGAACGCGTCGACGGAATCCTCGTCGGTGACGTCGAGTTCGAGAGCGGTACCACCGATTTCCTCGGCGATCTTCTCGAGACGATCGACGCGGCGAGCACCGATCACGACGTGGAATCCCTGAGCTGCCAGGGTGCGGGCGGTGGCCTCACCGATTCCGGAGCTGGCTCCGGTGACTACGGCGATGCGGGCATCGGAAGAAATGGTCATGATGCAATCGTAGGGCTAGTCGGCGGCATACTCTGCTTCCCGTTCGATGGATTCGATGTGACGACGCGGTACTTGTATCCGACCGGGTGTGTAGGTGACGGCGCGCAGCGCGCCGCTGTACCGGAAGGGACCATGGCGTCGTCGTACCTCCCACGACACAGGTCCCCTGGCGTCGACACCGACCGAGATACCGGTCCACGGCGCCATTCCCACCAGTTGTACTTGCCCGAGCAGCTGGCCCGCGTGAATGCCGTCGACGCTGACGTGGAGATCCCAACGCAACCGCGGTACCACCGTCACCGACAGCTCGATGCGTTCGGTGCCGAGCGCCAGCGGTCCGGCGTCGACAACGGAGTAGGAACCGAACGCGTTGTACCCGAGATGCTGGTGCCCGTCCTCGACGTAGAGAAGGTACCCACCCTGCGGATCGCCATGGGCGACAAGGACACCGGCGTCACCTTCGCGGTAACCGTCGAGTTCGACCGTGATGTCGAAGTCGCGGAACCCGATCAGCTTGGATGAGCGGTAGCGCTCCAGCGGGGGCGTTCCGGCAAGTAGTCGCACCGGGCGTGAGAGTGCTCCTTCCTCCGGACGGCGAACCGCGCCGACGGTATTGCCGAGTAGAGGAAACACGGTGTTCGCCCACGCCGAGTGGTCCCAGGCCTCGGCGAGTTCGCGAACCTTGTCGGGAAACCGTGATGCCAGGTCGTCGAGCTCGGTCGGGTCGGTGCGGACGTCGAACAACTGCCAGTGCGGTTTGTCGATGTCCGCCGGGGTGAGAGCCAGCAGTTTCCAGCCGTCCTTGTAGTAGCCACGGTTGCCGGTCATCTCGGTGTACTGCTCGGTGTGAGTGCTCGGAGCGGCAGACGAACGCAGAACGGACGCGGAAGACACCCCGTCGAACTCTTTCACCGGGAGCCCGTTTCGCACACTGGGTGCGTCGATTCCGGCCAGTTCGAGCAGCGTAGGGGTCAGGTCGGTGACGTACGCGAACTGGTCGCGAATCCCGTTGTCGTCTGCTCCGGGTTTCAATCCAGCGGGCCAGGACAGGAGAAAAGGAACACGGATCCCGCCGGCAAAGGATTGCCCTTTGTAGAACCGGAACGGGGTGTTGGACGTCTGTCCCCATCCACGTGGATAGTGGACGCCCAATTCAGGTCCGCCGATGAGGGATTCGTCGTGGGGGACATCGCCCACCCAGTCCGGATCCTGAATATGCGCGAACTGTGCGAAGTAGCTTCGGGTCCCGTCCGAACCGCCCTCGGCGGTGCCGCCGTTGTCGGAGGTGAAGACGATGATCGTGTTGTCGAGCTCGCCGAGTTCGTCCAGGGTGTCGACGATGCGTCCGACGCTCTGATCGATCGAGTCGACCATCGCCGCGTACACCTCCATGTAGCGGGCGAACCTGGACTGCACTTCCGGCGTGAGTGATTCCCATTCGGGGACGTCGAAGCCGGGTTCGGAGTTTCGCGGTGCTTGTTGCGTACCTTCCGGAAAGAGGCCTTGCACGAGCTGAGAGGCGAACCGCGACTCGCGGATTCGATCCCACCCTTCGTCGTAGCGGCCGCGGTACTTTTCCTGGTCGGCAGGCTTGGCCTGCAACGGTCCGTGCATGGCGACGTGTGCGAAGTAGAGGAAGAACGGCTTGTCCTGATCGTGGGCGCGGAGGTCCTTGATGTACCCGACCGCTTTGTCGGTCAGATCGTCGGTGAGGTAGTACCCCTCGGGGTACTCGTCCACGTCGACCACAGAATTGTCGGAGATCAGTTGATTGGGATAGTAGAAGGAGTTGAGGCCTTCGAGTGAGCCGTAGTAGCGATCGAAACCGCGCTGCGTCGGCCAGGAGTCACGACTTCGTCCCGGGGCCAGGTTGGCGTCGCGTACGAGGTGCCACTTGCCGACGGCATAGGTCGCATAGCCCGCGCCGCGGAGGATTTCGGGGAGTGTCTGGACGTCGTCGGCCAATTCCAGACGCAGTCCGGGGTAGCCCGGATCGGCGTTGGCGACAAAACCGTACCCGGCGCGGTGCGGATTCAGGCCGGTGAGAAGAGCTGCGCGCGACGGCGAGCAGAGGGGCGTCGTGTGGTAGTTGGTCATCCGAATGCCCTGCGCGGCAAGGCGGTCGAGGGTGGGAGTCTCGATCTCGGAGCCGAACGGCCCGATGTCGCTGTACCCCATGTCGTCGATCAGAACCACGACGATGTTGGGTGATCCGGGAATCGGGGTCGTGGAGGTGGGCCACGACGGGGTCGAATCGGCTGCGGTGCGGCCGATTCGACCCTCGAAGCCTTCGTATCCGCGGGCGTGCGGAGGAGGGGCGGAATCCGGTGAAGTCATGGGAGAGTCGAGGCGCCTTCGATGATCGAGTATTCGGAAGCGTCGCCGGCGATGCTGCGGCTTCGTTCCCCGTGGATGTTGACCGGGATGTCGCCGGCAAGGGTGATGCGCTCCAGACGCCGGTACTGATCGTCGTAGTCGGCGATCGCGTAGTGTTGGGTGGCGCGGTTGTCCCAGATCGCGACGTCACCCGCTTCCCAGTTCCACCGCGTCGTGTACTCGAGCTTGATGGCGTGATCCTGCAAGAGCTTGAATACACCGTTCGACTGTTCGGTGCTCAACCCGACGAAGTTCTTGACAAAATGTCCGAGGACGAGCGTGCGTTCTCCGGTTTCGGGGTGGACCCGCACCACCGGGTGTTCCGTCTCGAAGTACGTGGACTGGAACTCCTCGCGGTAGGCGGCCGTGCGATCTTCGGTGAGCCGCTCGGCGCTGGTTGCCGCATAGTCGTAGACGTTCGTGTGGCGAGCCCAGAGGTTCTCCGCGAGCGCCTTGAGCGGATCCGGCAGTCCGTTGTAGGCGGCTACCCCCGACGCCCACGTCGTGGAACCGCCGTATTCGGGTAGCTGCACCGCGCGCAGGATCGAAGCCTTGGGGATGCGGTCGACGAAGGTGACGTCGGTGTGCCAGCTGTTGGCCTTGCCCAGGTCCGAGTCGATGGGCAGAACTTTTGCGCCGTGCGACTTCACGGTGGGGTGGGCAGTGGTCGGGGTACCCAGCAGCTGGGCGAACTCGTACTGCGAATCGTTGTCGAGGTGGTCTTGCCCGCGAAAGAAGATCACCTTGTGTTCGAGAAGTGCTTGCCGGATGAGGGAAATCGTCGCCGGGTCGAGATGCCCGCCGAGAGTGATTCCGTCGATTCGGGCGCCGATATGCGCGCCGAGGGTGGTGACAGTGCCGCGAGCGGCGTCAACGGCCGCTCCGTTCGTTGATGCCGAATTCGTGAGGGTCGGCTTGGCGAAAGCTGTAGACATGGTGCACCTTTCGTGGGGAGTGTGCCCACCCAAACACGCGAGATTTCGCCCCGACAGGGTTGCGTTCAGTGTGATCGTTACCGCACCTGATTTGTGAATCTCGGTGAAGCTGCTACTTTTGGAGCCATGTCGACCGACCAGCCTGCCGCTTTGCGGGTCACCTATGTGACCGCTGCGCTTGGTTCGCGTCTGCCTCTGGCGCGAGAGCTGTGTTGTCGCCGCCGTTCTTTCTGCAGCTAATTTCTGCGCCTTTTCTGTCTATTTCTTCGTGTGACCAGTGGAAACGCTGATTTCTCGGTCGACAGAGATATGCGCCTTCTCCTCCTTCTGCAAGGGACAGCCATGTCGACACCCACAATCTCCGCCATTCCGAACATCCGATCGCGAACCGCGCTCTCGGGAACCCGGACCCGTACCCAGATAGTTGCGCCCGAACTACGCATCGCCGACGGTCCGTCCGCGACTGTGTTGCGCATTGCTCGATCCCGTGGGCCGCTCTCACGTGACACTGCGGCAAAGGCATCAGGGCTGAGCATCGCCACCGTGAACCGGCAGGTCACGAGCCTGCTGGACCTCGGGATCCTGCGCGAACGCGCGGACCTGACGGCCTCCGGAGCAATCGGGCGTCCGCGAGTTCCGTTCGAGGTCAACCACGAGCCTTATCTGACAGTCGGCATCCACATCGGTGCCGTCGTCACCAGCATCATCGCCAGCGACATTCGTGGAAAGGTGCTCGGCGCCGTCGAGATTCCGACGCCTGCCACCAATTCTGCTGTCGCGCTTGCCACCATTGCGCGCTCGGCCAAATCCTTTGCCTCGCGGTGGCACAAGCGTCGTCCGCTCGCCGTCGGCGTGGCCATCGGCGGTCGCGTCGATTCAGCGACCGGAGTCGTCGATCACCCGCGTCTGGGATGGAAGGGCGCCAAGGTCGGGTCCATCATCGGAGCCGGCTTGGATCTCCCTGTATCGGTAGCCGCCCACGTCGAGGCGATGGCCGCGTCGGAACTACTGCTCAGCACCGACCGTGCCGAAGCCCCGACGCCGGGCACTACCGGCCTGTACTTCTACGCTCGTGAAACTGCCGGCATCGCAATCACTTTCGAAGGGCGAGTGCACACGCCGTCCAGCGGACCCGGTTCGATCGCGCACCTCCCCACCGGTTCGTCCGCACGGTGCACCTGCGGAGCCGTGGGTTGCCTTGAAGCGACGATCAGTGACCGCGCCGTAGTCGCGCAGGCTTTGTCTTCGGGCGCCGTGATCCAGGGCAGCGAGCGTGTCACGATCGCGGACGTCTACCGGGCCGCGTCGTCGGGTTCCATTCCGGCACACGAGCTTCTGGTTGATCGAGCACGCGTCCTCGGCCGGACAGTGGCGATGCTGCGTGACCTGTTCAACCCGGATCGTGTGATTCTGGGTGGTCAGGCATTCACCGACTATCCGGCCGGGGTGCCCCATGTCGCCGAGGCTTTCTCGACGGCATCCTCCTTGGAGCGTAAGGACATTCGAATTACCGGTTTCGGCAATCGGGTTCAGGAATACGCTTCCACGGTCGTGTCACTGAGCTCACTGTTTGCTGATCCCGCTGCGGCTATGCGCCGCGCGTCGGCCGTCTGACTGCGAAGAGGGCAGTCAGAGTTCCGGTCGATCCAAGACTAGCAACCATGATCCGTCGGGCTGGCGGCGCGCGACCTGCGTGCGCCCGCCGGTTCCGTCGGAAGGTTTGGTCGAGGTCATGGCCAGGTCGCCGCTGATCACCGTCGGTAGAGATTCCTCGACGGTGAATCTCGGTGCAGCTGCCAGCATCTGAGAGATCACCTCGCGGATGGCTTGGCGGCCCACGGTGAGGGATCCGGGAGGGAAGGCCATCACCGCATCCTCCTCGTAAAGTGCGGCGACGGCGTCTGCGTCACCAGCGTTGGCGAACTGCACAAAAAGCTTCGCGATGTCTTCCGGGGTTCCGGCCTTCTGAACGTCATCTGTTGTTGTCATGCTTCCATCGTTCTAGTACTCCGGCGATAAGTCCAAGATCTAGTTTGTCTCGCAGCTAGAATCAGCAGTTATGGAACTTCGGCAGCTCGAATACTTTGTCACGGTAGTGGAGGAAGCCAACTTCACTCGCGCCGCCGAGCGGCTTCACGTAGCCCAACCGGGTGTGAGTGCGCAGGTCAAACGGCTGGAACGTGAGTTGGGGCAGGAATTGCTCGATCGTAGTGGTCGAACCGTTTGTCTGACCGACGCCGGGCGAGCTGTCCTCCCGCACGCCTACGCTGCACTCGCTTCCGTTCAGAGCACCCGCGACGCTGTCGATGCCTTGAACGGACTGGTTCGGGGTTCCGTTTCGGTCGGGATGGTTACCGCCTGCGCTTCCGCCGACCTCACAGATCTGCTCAGTCGGTTGCACAACAAACACCCCGGACTGGACATTTCGCTGGCCGAGGACGATTCGCGCAGTCTGCTTGCCGGAGTGTCGGACGGAACCTTCGACATAGCCGTCATCGGGGTGGCGGGCAAGCTGCCGGAAGGGCTCGAATCGAGGGTGATCACCGACGAACGACTGGTGGCCGGAGTGGCGGCGGATCATCCGCTGGCCGAGGTGTCGTCTCTGCCGTTTGCCGAACTCGCGACGCAATCGGTCATCTGTCTGCCGGAGGGAACCGGCATCAGAACGTGTCTGGACTTCGCGTGCGCCGCAGCCGGCACCAAGCCGACGGTTGCGCTCGAGGCAAGCAACCTCGGCATCATCGTTTCATTGGCAGCGCAGGGGCTGGGAATGGCCGTGCTTCCGGAGTCGACAGTGGGGGAGTTGCATCGGATCGATCTCGAACCGGAAGCACGATCTCGGCTGGAATTGGTCTGGCGTTCGTCGGGCGGCAAGAATCCGGCGGCCTCTGCTCTCATCGATCTTGCGAGAGCTGTTCCCGCCGAGTGAGTTCGGCCTGCGCCCGATCCAATCCGCCGTGCTCGAGAGCAGCCAACCTCGACCTGTCCTTCCAGACGATGGTGCCGCGTCGCCGGACGATGACCGACATCGTTCCACCGAGATGCTCGAGCGCTCCTGGCACGTTTCGACGCTCGGCAGGTATCGGAACAGGAAGTATGTGTGCGTCGGCGATGGGTGCGGTCCCGTCGATGTCGACGCTCCACTTCCGGCTGTAACCCCGAAGCGTCCAGCGATCGTCGGACACCGTCGTCTCCACCTGTGACGTCAGAGGATTACCCAGCCGCAACACCGTTCCGTCCGGTAGCGCGGCAACGACGGCGGTGACTTCGGTGCGCAGAGGTCCGGCGCTGACCTGTCCGCCGGCAAACGCCACGCAGGCTCGAGGATCGGTGAACCCCTGTGCCTGTCCCCACCACCAGGATTCCGGGAATCCTCCCTTTCCCCAGTTCTTCTCGCCGTACACCTGCGCTCCGGTGAGATCCCAGCTCTGTCCGTCGATGACGGCGCTTCCCTCGACCCGGCCGCCGAGCAGCCACGGATGCCAGTACTGATTGAGTGCGGGAACTGATTGGAAGTAACTCGACCCCCCGAAGCGGCGGTGCGGCCAGAATCGCTGATTGCTGATGCGTACGTCGAGATGACTGTCGCCGAAATCGACCTGGAGTCGATCGGCATTGCCGCGGAAAGCGTTGTCGGCGTAGGCCCCCAGGATACGGGGATCGGCCGATCCATTCGGATGCTCAGCAGTGCGGAGGAATCCGCCTGGGTGTGCCGCGAGACCGAGCGTCGACCAGCTGCCGCCGTCGGCCTTGTTGATTCCGGCGAGCGCGATCACCACCCGTCCGCTGTCTGGCATCGTGAATCGCCAGAAGTAACCCTCCATCGCAACGTCATGGGAGGCAAGCAGATTGCCGTACGGCAGGGTGGCACCCGAGGCGCGGTACGCGGGAAGCTTCACGATCCCAGTACTGCCTGTGATGCGGTGACCTGAGCGACGAGGCGGCCCTCGTCGTCGCGGATCTCGGTCACCACCGCGACGGTGCTGCGCCCCGCGTGCAGTGGCCGGGCGGTGGCGGTGACCGTGCCCTTGCGCACGCCGCGAGTGAAGACGGTCGACGAACTGGTGGTGGACGTACTTGCGCCGGGCGGCAGATTGAGGAATGCACAGACGGCGCCGACGCTGTCTGCCAGCGTCATCAAGGCGCCGCCGTGCATTCCGTTGCCGGCGGTGGTGCGGTGGCTGTCCCAATCCAGATGGCCGACAACCTGTTCGGGTGCCGCGCTGTCCAACTGAATTCCGGTGTGAACTGCAAAAGGCATGCTCGCGACAAGTTGTTCGAGGTCCATGCCTACCGATGTTAACGAGCCGCCGAAACCTCCGTCGGGACTTCGGTTTATCGAGGGCGGTGACTCACAGGGGCAGGGCGGTTTCCGACAGCCCTTCCGGCGCGTTGCGACGACGGAACCACTCGGTGCCGAATGCCGCGGCGAGCTGCTCCGTCGGCATTTCGAGGAACGGGCCGAAATCGCCGACCTGCGTTGCGTGCGCGTACATGGCCGCGCGCTTGGACGAGATCACCGAACTGACGTCGACCGCGGTGGTGAGTTGGTCAGCCGGAAGCCCGAACGATTCGATGTCCGGCGGCTGCGCCTCCTCGGTCCACTCGGGGTTGGCCTGCATCAGCATCTTCATGTGATCGCGGTTGGTGGACGCCTCGTAGACGAACGGCGTGCCCGCGAGTTCTGCAGCACGAACGCCGACGTGGTGGACCTGGATGTGATCCGGGTGGCCGTATCCGCCGTTGGGGTCGTAGATGGTCAGGACATCGGCGTTCTCTTCACGAAGAACCTCGGCCAGACGCTCGGCGGCCTTCTCGACGTCGACGTTGCAGAACGCTTCCGGATTCTCGTTCTCGGGCGTACCCACCATCCCCGAATCCGGGTAGTGCAGGGACACGACGCGACTGGCACCCAACGCGTCGGTGGACGCCTCGAGCTCACGGCTGCGGCGCTGAGCCAACGTCTCGTATTCGTCCAACAGTCCGTCGGGGAATTCACCGAGAGCACCGTCGGTAGCGGTGACGACTACGACGCGGTGACCTGCGTCGGCGGCCATTCTCATCACGCCGCCCGTAGTGAAAACTTCGTCATCGGGATGGGCGTGGAAACACACCAGGACACTCATTCGCGCAATCGTAAGGCAAGTTACCGACAGGTCAACCCGAGCGCACAGTGAAAACGATTTGTCGAGTCGGCCTCGGCTCTGTGAACCTTGTTCAGTGCACGAGAAGCTGACATGAGCGAATCCACCAACAAAGGCCTGCTGAGCGCCTACCGCGAGATCTTTGCCGCCCCCGGATCGGTCGCCTTCTCGGCCGCCGGATTTGTCGCAAGGCTGCCGATCGCCATGATCGGTATCGGAATCGTGACGATGATCTCGCAACTTCGTGGTGACTACGCGCTCGCCGGCGCGCTCGCCGCGGTTTTTGCGCTCTCGTCGGCGATCATCGCGCCCGCGGTCTCGCGTGCGGTCGACCGCTTCGGACAGCGAGCGGTCCTGCCGATTGCCGCAGCCGTGAGCGTCACCGCGATCGGGGCGCTCCTGCTCGCAGTCCGGATGGAAGCTCCCGACTGGCTGCTGTTCGTTCTGGTCGTCCCCGGCGGCGCCACTCCGACGATCGGCGCGATGATTCGCGCCAGGTGGGTGGCGATCTATGTCGGAAAACCTCAGCTGCGCACCGCCTTCGCCTTCGAATCGGTGGTGGACGAGCTCTGCTTCGTGGCGGGCCCGGTCATATCGGTAGGTCTGAGCATCGGGCTCTTCCCCGAGGCTGGACCACTGGCAGGGTTGATCCTGCTGGTCACCGGAACCCTGCTGCTGGTCATACAGCGCGGAACCGAACCGAAGGTGCATCCGCGTCGACCCGGCCGCGGACGATCGGTTCTCGGTAACCACGTGATGTGGATCGTCATCGTGATCATGGTGATGCTCGGAACGATCTTCGGCGTCATCGACGTCGGCGCCATCGCGTTCACCAAGGAACAGAATTCGCCGGGGTCGGCGACGCTGGTCCTCGCGCTGTTCGCCGGCGGTTCGGGAATCGCGGGACTGATCTTCGGGTCGATGCACCCGGCGCGATCGCTGCGCGGGCAGTTGATGATCGCGTCCTCGGCGGTCGCCGTTCTCAGCGTCCCGCTTCTGTTGGTCGGAAACGTGGCCGCACTTGCGGGTGCCTACGTGCTGGCGGGCGCGACCATCGCACCGACGCTCATCATCGCGACAGCCCTGGTCGAACAGATCGTCCCACCGGAAAAGCTCACCGAGGGAATGACCCTGACGGTTACCGGCCTCGGCGTCGGCGTGGCGCTCGGGTCTGCGCTGGCCGGACAGCTGATCGATCGCTACGGCGTCCCGTCGGCCTACATGCTCGCCGTCGGCGCCGCAGTCGCAGCCTCTATCGTGACGGCATGTCTATTCGTGAAGCCGTCAGCGTCGACGGCACGTCCATCGTCTATCGAGTAACCGGAAATTCGGCGGGGACCCCGCTGGTGTTGCTGCACGGCTGGGCTCAGTCCTCGCAGTGCTGGGGCGAGCAGGTCCTCGCGGACCTGGCCGCGGACTATCGGCTGATCGCCGTCGATCTGCGCGGCCACGGTTACTCAGATGCGCCCGAATCCGGATACGACGATTCCGCGAACTGGGCCGGCGACGTCGCGGCTGTTCTTGCGGCCGAAGGCGTCACCGAGAACGCGATCCTGCTCGGCTGGTCGTACGGCGGTCTGGTGATCTGCGATTACCTGGCAGCGCACGGCACCGGCGCGGTGGCGGGCGCGGTTCTGGTCGGGGCGATCACCAGCATCGGGCGCGGCGAAAAAGGTGGCAAGGTCGGCTCGGCGATGCGTAGCGCAGTTCCCGGCGCGATGTCCGAAGATCCCCGCGAGGCGATCCGTGCACTCGGCGCTTTCGGCAATGCTCTCACCGGCCCACCCGAGGGCAAGGGTGCAGCGTCGCAGGCCTTGTTCGGGTACAGCCTCTCGACGCGTCCGCGGGTGCGCGCAGCACTGTTCAACCGTGCTGTCGGTCACGACGAGTTGCTTCGCAACCTGGACATCCCGGTCCTCGTTCTGCACGGAACCGACGACTCCGTCGTCGACGTGAGCGCAGGTAAGCACGCCGAGGAACTGATTCCCAAGTCCCAGGCGTCGTACTGGGAAGGCTGCAATCACGGCCCGTTCGTGGAGGATCCGACACGATTCGTGTCCGAAGTGCGAACCTTCATCTCGAGCCTCGGTTAGAGTTCGCGCCCGGTGAGGGGGCAGTATGGAGTCGTGACGCCCATGCACATTTCGCGCCCTCGCCGGGTGGCCGTTCTCTCGGTCCACACCTCGCCATTGGCACAACCCGGCACCGGTGACGCGGGTGGGATGAACGTCTACGTTCTGCAATCCGCCATTCAGCTCGCCAAACGTGGCGTCGAGGTGGAGATATTCACCCGCGCGACGTCCTCGGCCGACGCACCCGTGGTGGACGCCGCTCCCGGAGTGCGGGTTCGGAACATTGCTGCTGGTCCCTTCGAAGGGCTGGACAAGGCGGATCTGCCGACTCAACTGTGTGCCTTCGTCGCAGGAGTTCTGCGGGAGGAAGCGCGCCACGAGCCCGGGTACTACAGCCTGATTCACTCGCACTACTGGTTGTCCGGTCAGGTAGGCTGGCTGGCCCGCGACCGCTGGGGCGTGCCCCTCGTACACACCGCCCACACCCTCGCGGCGGTGAAGAATCTTTCGCTTGCCGAGGGAGACACCCCGGAGCCGGCAGCACGTCAGATCGGCGAGCAGCAAGTAGTCGCCGAGTCCGATCGCCTGGTCGCCAACACCACCGACGAAGCCAAGGCGCTGCACGAGTTGTACGGCGCAGACCCCACGCGTATCGACGTCGTGGCTCCCGGCGCCGATCTCACCCGCTACCGACCGGGCGATCGCGATTCCGCCCGCGCGTCGTTGGGGTTGGACCCGGGCGAGATCGTCGTGACTTTCGTCGGCCGGATCCAACCTCTGAAAGCGCCGGACGTTCTGCTGCGTGCTGCCGCCGAAGTGATCAGCCGTCGCCCCGAGTTGCCGTTGCGCATCCTCGTCGTCGGCGGGCCGTCCGGAACTGGCCTCGCGCGGCCGGACGTGCTGATCGAACTGGCACGCTCACTCGGCATCACAGCGCAGGTGACGTTCTTGCCGCCGCAGGCACCGGAGCGTCTCGCCGATGTCTACCGTGCCTCGGATCTGGTTGCGGTGCCGAGCTATTCGGAGTCCTTCGGATTGGTCGCCATCGAAGCTCAAGCCTGCGGAACTCCCGTGATCGCCGCCGACGTCGGCGGACTGGGAGTAGCCGTACGCAACGGGGAGACAGGCCTGCTGGTTCAAGGACACCGCACCGAAGACTGGGCCGGCGCCCTCGAATCTTTGGTGACAGCACCGACGCGCTTGGCCGAACTCGCCGCGCAGGCACCGCGTCACGCCGAAAATTTCTCGTGGGAACACACCGCGGACGGTTTGCTCGAGAGCTATCGCAAAGCCGCAGTCAACTACAACAACGGAACCGGTCCCAGCGACTTCTCGCCCCGCCGTGCGCGGGGTCTGTGGCGTCTGCGCCGGACCGGGGGAGTGCGTACATGAGCAGCATTTCGGACACCATCGAGCAGGCCCTCACCGAGCGTGAACTCGACTTCACCAGAAAAGACGACGCGCATTTCATCGTCGAACTTCCCGGTGAACACAAACTCAAGACGTCGACTCTGCTCACCGTTGGCAATCACGGTGTGCGGGTCGAGGCCTTCGTGTGCCGCAAGGTGGACGAGAACTTCGAAGGCGTCTACAAGTTCCTGCTCAAGCGCAACCGCCGTCTGTACGGGGTGGCGTACACACTCGACAAGGTCGGGGACATCTACCTGGTCGGCAAGATCGCGGAGCATGCCGTGACCGGCGATGAACTCGACCGAGTGCTCGGTCAGGTTCTCGAAGCCGCCGACGGCGATTTCAACGTCATCCTCGAACTCGGCTTCTCCTCGTCCATCAAGCGTGAGTGGGCGTGGCGGGTGTCGCGAGGCGAGTCGCTGGCGAATCTCGAACCGTTCAAGCACCTCATCGAGGAGGAGCCCGCGCAGAGCTGATCGAGCGGGGTGAGACACATCGCGGATGTGTCACGTAAAGTGACCTTTACTTGTGACTGTCGTCACGGAATAATACTGTTCCCGTGAGTCACAGTAAGTTGGTCACACCACCCCGCCGCGCAACTTTTCGAGGAGCACAGTGAGCTTCAAGAGTCCGTTCCCCGACGTTGAAATCCCCAACCTCAGCGTCTACGACTTCCTGTTCGGAAACACCGACCCCGCAGACCTCGACAAGACGGCATTCGTCGAGGGCAGTTCGGGCGCAGTCACCACATACGCTTCGCTGATCGCACAGATCAACGGCGTTGCAGGCGCTCTCGCAGCGCGCGGACTCAGCGTCGGCGACGTGGTCGGGCTGCATTCGCCCAACGTCCCGGCCTTCGGTTCCGTCTTCCACGGCATCCTTCGTGCCGGTGGCGTCGCGACCACGATCAACGCGCTCTACACCGCCGAGGACATCGCCAAGCAACTCACCGATTCCAAGGCCAAGTTCCTCTTCACCGTCTCGCCGCTCCTGCCGCAGGCAAAGGCCGCTGCTGACCTGGTCGGTATCCCGGCCGAGAACGTGTTCGTACTCGACGGGGCCGAAGGCCACCTCTCGCTGCGTGATCTGCTCGGCGAGGGTGCAGCGGCGCCCGAGGTCTCCTTCGATCCGGCCACCCAACTCGCGGTGCTGCCGTACTCCTCGGGCACCACCGGCCGACCCAAGGGGGTCATGCTCACCCATCGGAACCTCGTGGCCAACGTCTGCCAGATCATTCCGCGGATGGGCATCGAGACCGACGACAAGATTCTCGCGGTCCTGCCGTTCTTCCACATCTACGGCATGACTGTCCTGCTCAACGCTGCGCTCTATCGCCGCGCGAGCCTCATCACGATGCCGAAGTTCGATCTCGTCGAGTTCCTGCGGATCGTCGCCGAGCAGAAGTCGACGTACATCTTCGTCGCACCGCCCGTTGCCGTCGCGCTGGCCAAGCATCCGCTCGTCGATCAGTACGACCTCTCGAGCGTGCACACCATCTTCTCCGGTGCGGCCCCGCTCGACGCGGCGCTCGGCAAGGCCGTCGCCGACCGGTTGAACTGCCACGTCCGCCAGGGCTACGGCATGTCCGAGATGAGCCCGGTCTCGCACGCGATTCCGTTCGACCGCGACGACATCGCGCTCGACACCTGCGGTCCGACCATCGCCAACATGGAATGCAAGCTCGTCGACCCCGGAACGGGCGAAGAGGTCGCGTACCCGGCTCTCGGCTCGGACGGCGTCAGCGAGCCCGGCGAACTGTGGTGCAAGGGCCCGAACATCATGCTCGGCTACCTCGGCAACGACCAGGCCACCAAGGACACCCTCGACGACGACGGTTACCTGCACACCGGTGACATCGCGACCGTCGACGGCGACGGCGTCGTCAAGATCGTCGACCGCCTCAAGGAACTGATCAAGTACAAGGGCTACCAGGTTCCCCCGGCGGAACTCGAGGCCTTGCTGCTGACCCATCCGCAGATCGCCGACGCCGCAGTGATCGGTGTGCTCGACGCCGAGGGCGAAGAGGTTCCGAAGGCATTCGTCGTGCTCCAGGACGGCGCCGAGTTGACCGAAGACGACGTGATCACCTTCGTCGCCGAGCGCGTCTCGCCGCACAAGAAGGTTCGCCAGGTTTCGTTCATCAGCACCGTGCCGAAATCCGCGGCCGGAAAGATCCTCCGCAAGGATCTGCGAACTGCGGAAGTAGCCCCGAGCTGATTTCCGGACAGGGTTGATCAAGAAGGGTTCTGGTACTCGTGCCAGGATGAACGCCATGAGTATCGGAACCCTGGTCCTGCTCCGCCACGGCGAGAGCGAATGGAATGCACTCAATCTGTTCACCGGCTGGGTGGACGTACACCTGACAGACAAGGGCATGGCCGAGGGCAAGCGCGCCGGCGAACTGCTCGCCGAGCACAGCCTGTTGCCCGACGTTCTCTACACGTCTCTGCTGCGCCGCGCGATCAGCACCGCCAACCTCGCGCTCGACGCCGCCGATCGCCACTGGATCCCGGTAGTGCGCGACTGGCGTCTCAACGAGCGTCACTACGGCGCTCTGCAGGGCAAGAACAAGGCGCAGACCAAGGAAGAGTACGGAAACGAGCAGTTCATGCTCTGGCGTCGTAGCTACGACACCCCGCCGCCCGCCATCGAAGCCGGCAGCGAGTACAGCCAGGACACCGATCCCCGGTACGCGAACCTCGACGAGGTTCCCTTGACCGAGTGCCTGCTCGACGTCGTCAAGCGTCTGATCCCGTACTGGGAGGACACCATCTCCCAGGAGCTGCTCGCCGGTCGGAACGTGCTGGTCACCGCGCACGGCAACTCGCTGCGTGCGTTGGTCAAGCACCTCGACGGCATCTCGGACGAGGACATCGCGGGCCTGAACATCCCGACCGGAATCCCGCTGCGTTACGACCTCGACGAGAACCTGAAGCCGCTCAATCCCGGCGGCACCTACCTGGATCCGGAGGCCGCAGCTGCCGGCGCCGCCGCGGTGGCGAATCAGGGCGGAAAGTAGCAACCCGATGATGTGCGTCGAGGCCCCCCGAACAGTGATTTCGGGGGGCCTCGGCCAACAGCAGATGAACGACGAACCAACGCCGTCCACCTGGCGGATTACACGGGTGGGAACGTCCGAACCCGCCGTAACCGACTCTTCGCGCGAACGTACGATTGCGCCGTGAGTGTCGTGATTGCAGTGCTGCTGGTCGTGGTCGCCGGCTTGGTCGGCTACCTCGTCGGCGGGGTGCTGGTACCCAGGCTGTCGTCGCGCCAGAGTCAGCGCTCGGACGAACAGACCGGGCTCACGATGTCCCAGGTTCTCGACCTCATCGTGTTGGCTTCGGAAAGCGGTATCGCCGTCGTCGACGGTTTTCACGACGTCGTGCTCTTCAATCCTCGCGCCGAGGAACTCGGTCTCGTCAAGAATCGTCTGGTCGACGAGCGAGCTTGGCGGGCTGCTCAGGAAGTTCTGCGGACGGGTCAACCCGTCGAGGTCGATCTGACGGCGCAGACCGCTCAGCGGGGCCGCGACAAGATCGCGGTACGTGGCACGGCCCGGTTGCTCAGCAAGGACGATCGCAACTTCGTGGTCCTGTTCGCCGACGACGATTCCGAGCAGGTCCGCATGGAGGCGACCCGACGCGATTTCGTCGCGAACGTCAGCCACGAACTCAAGACGCCGGTCGGTGCGATGAGCCTGCTCGCGGAGGCGCTGCTCGAGTCCGCTGACGACCCGGAATCGGTGCGCCACTTCGGCGAACGGGTGCTCGGTGAGTCGATTCGTCTGGGCAAGATGGTCACCGAGTTGATCGCACTCTCGCGTCTGCAAGGTGCCGAGAAGCTGCCGGATCTCGACGTGGTCGACGTCGACACCGTGGTGTCCGAAGCACTGTCGAGGTCGAATCTGTCGGCCGAGGCCGCCGGGATCACGGTCACCACCGACCATCCGAGTGGGCTGGAAGTACTCGGGGATCAGACTCTCCTCGTCACGGCATTGTCCAACCTCATCGAGAACGCTATTGCATACTCGCCCAAGGGTTCTCCGGTTTCCGTCAGTCGGTCGGTACGCGGCGACAATGTCGCGATCGCAGTCACCGACCGAGGAGAAGGCATCGCGAAAGCGGACCAGGAGCGAGTGTTCGAGAGATTCTTCCGCGTGGACAAGGCGCGGTCACGGCAGACCGGTGGAACCGGTCTGGGGCTGGCGATCGTCAAACACGTCGCGGCCAATCACAACGGCTCCATCGAACTGTGGAGCAAACCGGGTACAGGGTCTACCTTCACGTTGCAGATACCGGCACACGTGGAGTCGGACGACGACATCGACTCTGACGACGCGGGAACCGCCGGTTCCACGCGGATCGGCAGACGAGAACAAGGCAGTAGAGAAAACGGCATGGAGGCCAAACGATGACGAGTGTGCTGATCGTGGAGGACGAGGAGTCCTTGGCGGACCCGCTGGCGTTCCTGCTCCGCAAGGAAGGCTTCGAGACCACCATCGTCAACGACGGACCGTCGGCGTTGGCGGAATTCGATCGCTCCGGAGCGGACATCGTCCTGCTCGACCTCATGCTGCCCGGCATGAGTGGCACGGACGTCTGCAAGGCGCTGCGGTCGCGCTCCGGCGTCCCCGTCATCATGGTGACGGCGCGTGACAGTGAGATCGACAAGGTCGTCGGACTGGAACTCGGTGCGGACGACTATGTGACCAAACCGTATTCGGCGCGTGAGCTGATCGCTCGCATCCGTGCGGTGCTGCGCCGCGGGGTGGAGAACGAGGCGGACCTCGCCTCCGACAACGGGGTGCTCGAGGCCGGACCGGTACGGATGGACGTCGAGCGCCACGTCGTGCAGGTCGCGGGTAACCCGGTGACGTTGCCGCTCAAGGAGTTCGATCTCCTCGAGTACCTGCTCCGCAACTCCGGTCGGGTGCTGACCCGCGGACAGTTGATCGACCGCGTCTGGGGCGCCGACTACGTCGGTGACACCAAAACCCTTGACGTACACGTGAAGCGGTTGCGTTCGAAGATCGAATCGGATCCGGCCAAGCCGGAACATCTGGTCACGGTCCGTGGATTGGGTTACAAGCTCGAAGCGTGATCGAACCTCGTCGAGAAGAAATGTCGAGAAGAATTCAGCCGCTCACACGATCGTGTGAGCGGCTGAATTCTTTTTGTTCAGGCGGAGTCAGCCCTGAGCTTTGTTCTGAGCGATCGTGGTCGCCGGATGGACTGCGATGAGGCCGAGGCCCGCGCGACGCCTGCAGAGGCGAGCCAGCTCGTCGTACGCGCGCTTTCCGAGAAGTTCCGTCAACTCGGGCCCGTAGGACTGCCAGACCTGCCGCTCCCCGACATGAGCGTCGGGGGAGCCGGAGCAGTACCAGGCGAGGTCGTCGCCGCCCTCACCCCAGCCGCGGCGGTCGTACTCGGTGATCGTGGTCTTGAGGATCTGGACGCCGTCCGGCCGGTCGACCCAGTCCTGGGTGCGGCGGATCGGTAGCTGCCAGCACACGTCCGGTTTCACCTCGAGCGGCTCGATGCCCTTCTTGAGCGCCATGGAATGCAGAGCGCAGCCCTCGCCCCCGGCAAAACCCGGCCGGTTGAGGAAGATGCACGCTCCTTTGTAGCGGCGGGTGCGCAGCGCGGGCTCGTCCTCGAGGTCGTCTTCTTCGACGTAGCCCTTCTTGCCGAGACCCTTTTCCATGAACTGCCAGTCTTCGGCTGTGAGCATTTTCACTGACGCATCGAGCTTGTCCTGATCTTCCTGATCGGAGAGGAAAGCGCCGTGCGAGCAGCAACCGTCGTCCGGGCGGTCTCCGATGATGCCCTGACACGCCGGCGTGCCGAACACGCAGGTCCAATGCGAGAGCAACCACGTCATATCAGCGGAAATGAGGTGTTCGGAGTTATCCGGATCGACAAATTCGACCCATTCGCGCGGGAAATCGAGATCGACCTCGGGGCTCGGAGTCATCTTGTGGGACCGGTCTGGGTTACCTGCTGTCACAAGGGCCGACCGTAGACCCAGTAACGTGGCGATGTGCGACTAGGGGTACTCGACGTCGGAAGCAATACCGTCCATCTATTGGTTGTGGACGCCCATCGGGGCGGCCACCCAACACCCATGAGCTCGACCAAGTCCACGTTGAGGCTGGCAGAAAACACTGACGACCGTGGCGATATCACCACGTCAGGAGCCGATCGGTTGGTGTCGACGGTTTCCGAATTCGCCGGTATCGCCAAGACGTCCGGGTGCGAGGAAATGATGGCTTTTGCCACTTCCGCGGTCCGTGACGCCAACAATTCCGAAGCCGTACTCGCCCGCGTCCGCGCCGAGACCGGAGTCAACCTCGAGGTTCTGTCCGGGGTCGACGAAGCCCGCTTGACCTTTCTGGCCGTGCGCCGCTGGTACGGCTGGAGCGCCGGACGCATCCTGAACCTGGACATCGGCGGCGGCTCGCTCGAACTCACAGCAGGTGGTGACGAGGATCCGGACGTCGCCTTCTCACTGCAACTCGGTGCCGGACGGTTGACGCGCGACTGGCTACAGGCCGATCCGCCGGGCAAGCGCCGGGTCGCTGTATTGCGTGACTGGCTGGACGCGGAGTTGGTCGGACCAGCCAAGGAACTGCGCGCCGCCGGCGACTGGGACCGCACGGTCGGGACTTCGAAGACCTTCCGATCGTTGGCTCGGCTCACCGGCGCGGCCCCTTCTGCCGCAGGCCCCCGGGCAAAACGGACCCTGACTTCCAGCGGACTCAGGCAACTCATAGCCTTCATATCCAGGATGACGGCGGCGGACCGTGCAGAATTGGAAGGAGTGAGCTCGGATCGGTCACAGCAGATTGTGGCCGGCGCGCTCATCGCAGAGGCAACCATGCGGGCGCTCGGAGTGGACGAACTGGAAATTTGTCCCTGGGCACTGCGTGAGGGTCTGATTCTGCGAAAGCTCGACACAGAAATGGGCGGTGAATTGGTGGTGAGTGCTTGATGACCGAGGACAGTCAGCAGATTTCCGTAGCGGAACTGCTCAAGCGGAACGGTCAGAGCGTCGAATCCCGAGGTGGACGACGCCGGCGCGGCGTAGCCGGTGGCATCTCCGTCGCCGAACTGACGGGTGAGATCCCGATCGTTCGCCAGTCGGGATCGCGCGCGGCCGCCGAGCCCGAGTCCGACGAACCAGCAGCCCAGCCCGAAGCCGCTGCGCCGGAAAACTCTGCACCTTCAGCGCCGGCCGAGGCTGTCGCGGAAACCGCCAAGTCAGCCGAACCGGCACCGAAGGTTCCCGCCGATCGCACCGCAGCCTTCGCCGTCTCGTTCGACGACGACGATGACGATGACGAGCCGCAGGCACCCAAGGGCGAGTCGAAGCCGGTTGCTGCGCCGCCGGTCACCACTCCGAAGCCGACTTCCACACCTTCGCCGGGACAGACCTCGAAGTCCTCGCCCGGGCAGTGGGTGAGCCGGGCACCGCTCAACTCCTCGTCACCGACGCAGGTAACGCAGGAACCAGCCCTGCTGTCGGGTCAGACCCTGGCGGGCGACCTGATGCGTCAGGAGCGCGCCGCAACGCAGTCGCCGTCGTTGCGTCCGCCGATCCTGCCGCCGCGTGTCCCCACTCCAGTCGTGAAGGCACCTGCACCGACTGCTCCTGCTCCGGCCGCGCCGGAAGAGAGCACCGAACTGATCGACAAGATCGCAGACGCGGATGCCGGCGAGGCCGAATCCACCGCCGTGGTCGATCTGGTCAAGGCGCCGGCTGTCGATGACGGTGCAAAAAAGACCAGTGCCGCCGCGGAGTCCGATGTCGAAGCCGAACCGGCAGCGGAAGAGGCAGGCGAGCGTAACTCGATCCGTGAATGGGCAGTGCTTGCCGGTCAGGTGGTTGTTGCACTGATCGTCGGCGGCGCGATGTTCAAGGGCTTCGAGAAGCTGTGGGACATGCTGCCGTGGGTGGCGTTGGTGCTCGCGCTGATCGTGATCGTCGGCCTGGTTGCCGTCGTGCGGGTTCTGCGGAAGACGGACGACATCACGAGTTTCGTGATCGCGGTGGTCGTCGGCATGATCGTGACGCTCGGTCCACTGGCGTTCTTGTTGACCTCGGGTTGATCGGACGATGATCGGGGGATCGCAGCGCATGGTTCGTCGGCCGATAGCCGTCGGCCTGTCGACGGCTTCGGTGTATCCGGAGAACACGGAAGCGGCATTTCGCTACGCCGCTGATCTCGGATACGACGGTGTCGAACTGATGGTGTGGGCCGAATCCGTGAGTCAGGACGTCGGTGCTGTTGCCGCCCTCGTTCGCAAGTACGCCATTCCGGTGCAGGCGGTGCATGCGCCGTGTCTGCTGATTTCGCAGCGCGTGTGGGGTTCCGATCCGGTCGAGAAACTCGAGCGTTCGGTGCGCACCGCCGAAACCTTGGGAGCGACGACGGTGGTCGTCCACCCGCCGTTCCGGTGGCAGCGCAAGTACGCCGAAGGCTTCGCGGAACAGGTTGTCGATCTCGAATCGAAGAGCAGCGTCGTGGTGGCGGTGGAGAACATGTTCCCCATGCGCGCCGACAGCTTCTTCGGCGGCAAGGACAAGTCCGCGGAGCGTCTGCGTAAACGTGGCGGTCCAGGGGCAGCGTTGTCCGCGTTCAGTCCGTCGTACGACCCGACCGATTCCGATCATGCTCACTACACACTCGACCTGTCGCACACCGCGACGGCGGGCATGGATGCCCTGGAGTTGGCCTCCCGTATGGGCAAGGGGCTCGAGCACCTGCACCTGGCCGACGGTCGCGGGGCGTCGATGGACGAGCACCTGATTCCGGGGCACGGCTCACAGCCGTGCGCGGAGTTGTGTCAGCAATTGGCTGCGAGCGAATTCAGCGGCCAGGCAGTCATCGAGATCAACACGCAGAACGCGCGCACCCGGCGGGAGCGGTCGTCGATGCTGGCGCAGGCGCTCGCGTTTGCACGCGAGCACCTGGCACGCTCAGCGGTGGCCGGCAAGTAGCGCAGCTTCGAACTGCGCGCGTACCTTCTCGACGTGTGCGTCGAGGTCTTTGGTCTCCCAGCCTTCGGTCGAGATGGGATCGAGCACCGAGACATAGACCGGGCCTGGATGGGCGACAAGCGAATTGCGCCACATCCGTTCACCCGCGTTGTGAATCACCACGGGCACGATCGGCACACCGGCTTGGATCGCCAAGTGGAATCCACCCTTCTTGAAAGAGCCCAGACGTGGCGTCGGAGAACGGGTGCCCTCCGGAGCTATGACTATCGAGACACCATTCTTCAGCTTGTCGACTGCCGGTTGCAGTGCAGCCTTCGCCTTCGTGGTGTCGGTGCGGTCGATGTAGGCGACGTCGAGCAGTGCACCGACGGGCATGAACCGCGGATCGCTTGCCGCTTCCTTCTTCGCGACGCCGGTCACGTCACGCTTGATCACGGTGCCCAGGACCAACATGTCCAGGGAACTCTGATGGTTGAACATGAACACCGCCGGGCGGTGATCCCACACGTTGTGCTCGCCGTCGATCTCGACGTCGATGCCCAGCAGTGAGAGCGAGATGTCGGGGCCGTACGTGCCGACCAGGTTCGCACCCAGTTGACGGTTCCCGGTGACAATGCCTGCCGACGCACCGAGGGCGGCGGTGGCAGCAAGCGCGCCCATGGCCGTCGCCGTTCGGATCGTGGAGATCGGTGTTGCGCCTCGTTGCGGTTTACGCAGGCTGACCGAAGGCCAGTGATTGCGCAACGCGATCTTGGCCAGACCACGATCGGGATTCAACGCGACAGGTCGCCCGACAGCCTCGAGCATGAAGACGTCTTCGACACCGTTGGAGTACGCAAACGCGTTCTTCAGATCGGCGCCCATCTTCTCGGCATAGCCTGCAAGGGCATTGGCCTTGGCCGGCCCCCACAGTGCGGGCGAAGACAGTTCGCCGGTGAGCATGCCGTCCACGACTTCGGGCTCGGTGCACAGCACGTCTTCGATGTCGAGATCTTCGGCGACGTACTTGGCCTGGAACGGAGTCGCCGACGTAGCCATCACGATCGTGTGGCCGGCTCGCCGGTGTGCCGCCAGTAGCCCGCGGGCTTCCGGGTAGATCATCGCGGCGATCTCCTGCTTGAACAGCCGTCGGCCCCAGTCGTTGAGTTCCTCGACGGTACGGCCGCCCAAGGCTCGAACGCCGATGTCCATCAGTGCTCCGACGTCAGCGCCGCGGAATTGGGTGTCGATCGCGGCACCGGTGGTGCGCAAGAGTTCGCCGACGCTGATATCCAAGCGTCGCAGGCGGTCTCGGTACACAACGCTGGCCGAGTACCCGCTGATCAAGGTGCCGTCGAGGTCGAAGGCGGCGATCGTTTCGGGCCCGGGCGGGGCGGCTTCGATGGCGGAGTGCAGACGCTCGAGTCCGGTCACAGTCCTACTTCCTCGTTCGCGGCGGGCGCTCGGTTTGCTTCTGGAATGGTCACTACCGCAGCGGCGTCCGGTACCGGCATCGCCACCTGATCGAGTCGTGCATGCGCGAGTGCGCGAAGGTGACGCAGGCGCTCGACCTGAACCTTGATCTCGGCAGCGAATGCCAGGCGCCGGGCCCGGACTCCGTCGTCGTCGACTTCGATCAAGTTACGGTTGCGCGCCAAATTCAGTGCGGTGGCGAATAATTCGCCGGAGACGGATTCGTTGCTGGCGATCTGCTGCCGCAGTCGACGCTGATGTGCGACGTCGATGCAGTTGCTGATGAACGACTTTTCGTCGAACGATGTCGAAATCGGCGCGAGCACAAGCTGATCGGCGACAACCTGGTACGCCTCGAGGAACGGTTGGAGCACGCGGTGCGCGAGGTACGGGCGAACCGTCTCGATCATGTGCTCGGTTCGTTTGTCGTCGGCCATGACGGTTTCCCACTCGGGGTCGATCAGCGTCAGCTCGGTCCGCATCTCCTGCTCGAACGTGTCCCGGTCACTGAAGAAGAACTCGAATTTCAACAAATCTCGGATGCGCTTGGCCTCTGCCCACCCGTCCCCGATGGGGTCCTCGAACCGCTCTTCGACGGCTGCCTGAAGTACGAGTTCGGTGATGGCACGCACGACGAGAAAGTGAATCGTGTTGTTGCGGTAGAAGGCAGCGACAAGATGCTGGTCCTTGCCGAGGTAGAAGACCTGCTCGCCGCCCCGATCGAAGCGCTCGAGCACCCCGGAATCGACGTGTGTCTGCAATGCCTTCTCGATGACACGCGGATCGGACAGTTCGACGTCGCCGGCGATCGGAAGATTTCGCGCGGTGATGTAGCCGAACAGCGGCGTGAGAATCGCGGTGAGTTCACGAACGGTCAACGCCCGGTCTTCGATTCCGAGGAACGCCAACATCGCCAGTGAAGACACGGTCACCGGGGTGACCTCGTTGATGCGGTGACACACCTCGATGCCGGCCTTCTGAATGGCGAGGCGCTGATCGGTTTCCTGGCTGAGTGCGTCCGCGAGTGAGAGCGGCCGGCCGATGGTCACGTGCGCGACACCGTTGCGTTTTCCCTGGGCGCGTACGTAACCCACCATCCAGCGCAGGCCTTCCGGTGTCTTCTCGGCGCCGAGTGCCTCGGCAGCCATTGCCCCGACCTCGTAGAGCTGGTCGTAGCTCAGCGCGACGGGGACGAGGTACACGTCGGATGCGCCGCTGACCTGAAAGGCCTTGGTCAGGTAGGTCAGGAGACCGAAGCGCGGTGGGCGTAGTTTCCCGGTACGCCCGCGTCCACCTTCGATGTACCACTCCAGATTGAAGCGTTTGGTGAGCAGGTAGCGCATGTACTCGTGCATCGACCACTTGTAGACCTCGTCGTTGCCGATGCTTCGACGAATGAAGACGGTGCCGCTGCGCTTGAGGATCGAGCCCATGGGCCAGAAGCTGATGTTGAGGCCGCCCATGACGTGATTGAGCGGCAAGCCGTTCGCGATCAACGCCGGACGCAGGACGAGGGGATCGAGGTACGAACGGTGACTCGGGAGGAAGACCAGTGAGTGTTCCTTGTTCAGCTCACGGAGTTCCTCGAAGCGGCTCGTGTCCACGTCCAGCTTGTAGGCGCGAGCGAAGTAGCGGCCCAGGCGATCCCACACCGCGATGGCTTGGCGACTCTGGGTGGCAACCATTTCTTCGAGAGCTTCACGTGCGCGGCGATCGACTTCGGCGACGGCGATGTTCAACCGGTCGGCCAAAGCCATGACCTCGGTGGCGAATCGGCGGGTGTCGGTGATCTCGTCGACGACGAACCGTGACACCTTGTACTGGCCACCCAGAAGGCCCAATTCGGCGCGTTCGAGTGCCAGAGCGGCCTGCCGTCGGATGAACTCCGGTAGCGAACCGCCACCGCTCTTTTCGAGGCGACGCTCGAGATCGCTCAGTGGTGCGGGTTCACCTTCGATGACCTGGCACCGTGAGGGGTCGGTGCGCAGGGTTCTGCGTTGTGCGCCGCGTCCGGGGTGGAGAGGATCGCGTGGTGCCAGCGCATCACGTAGTCGCACCGCGACGTTGTGCTTGGTGTGGGTGTCCGGAATCCACACCACGCGAAGCGGTGCGAGCATCGGGTCGTCGGTCCGTGCCGCCAGTTCTGCCAGGGTCTTGTCGGTGATGTTGACGGTGACCGGCCGAGTTTCGGATGAGCTTGCCTTGTCGGCAAGCCACTTTCGCAGCACGCCGGCTTCGGCCTCTGTCATGGTTTCGGTGAGGTACACGCGCGGGTTGGTCGTGTTCTCGCTCATGACTCACGCACCTTCCGTTGTGACTCCGAGAGCGACGATCTCGTCCAGGCTCTCCTGCAAGCACTGCATCAGCAGCGCGGGTTTTGTGATCGCGGCGGTGTCGAGATTGATTCCGATACAGCACACCCCGACGTGGGAGACCAGTGTCGCCATTGCCGCGCAACCGGGCGCCGGGCCGAACGGGAACATCCGCTCGATCTTCGCTCCGGCGAGATAGACCGGTACCGGTACGCCGGCGACGTTGCTGGCCTGCAGGTCCAGACCCGTCGACTGTGACAGATACCAGTTCGCGAGTAGATAATTCGGCAGGCGGGCGAGGATCGGGGCGGCGACGTCGAGAGCGTCCAACGCGGGCTCCTCCCGGAGACCCAGTACGATCTCTCGCACCTGCCTGATGCGTTTGGCCGGATCGGTTTCGGAGACCGGGCCGTTGAAGCGAACGGCTGTAAACCTGTTGCCGCCGTTGGCGTCTGCGCCCGTACGCATGCTGATCGGCATACCCATCGGAATGCTGTCGACGGACTGTCCGAAGGCTTCGTGGTAGCGACGGAAGCCGCCGAGCAAAGCGGCGACGTACGCGTCGTTGAGTGAGCCACCGGCAGCTTTCGCCCCGGCCTTGAGCTCGGGGACACCCACCTCGAGAGTTCCGAACCATCGTCCGAGACCACGATCGTGGAGCAGAGGGGAACCGGAACGAGCTGGGGGAGTGACGATCTTGCGGAGTGAATTGGCGTAACCGAGGACCTCGGAAGCTGTCGTGATCGGACTCGAGATCGCCGTGGTCGCAACATTGGTGGCACCGCGGACCAGCTTGGCGATACGCGAGGGCGCACGCCGGATCTCGCTGACGACCTCCTCGCCGAAGGCGCCCACCGATGACAGATGCTCAGGAGCAGGCGGTGTGCGGTCGGGCTTGTTCGGAGTGGGGTCCGGGCGTCTGCTGTGCAGGAGCGTCATCATCTGGATGCCGCCCATGCCGTCGGTGATGGAGTGGTGAGTCTTGACCACGAACACGGCGCGACCGTCGTCGAGACCTTCGATGAGCAGCGCGCTCCACGGCGGTCGAGCCTTGTCGAAAGGTTCCGTCGCAAGGTGACGACACATGCGCAGTGCGTGATCGAAGTCCGCCGGTGCAGGTAAGCGGACGCGTCGTAGGTGGTAGCCGATGTCGAACTCGGGATCGACGGACCACACCGGATTGCCCAGCTGCATTGCCGGTTCCACTGCTCGCATACGAATACGCGGAACCACGTGCGATGCCCACTCGACTGCGTCGAGAAGTCGATCCCAGTCCGGGGCACGATCGAGAACCTCCACCGCAACGATCGGTGAGCGCAGTTGCGGCTGCGCCTCTTCCATCCGCCACATTCCAGTCTCGAAGTCGGACATCGTGCGGTTCGCCCCCCAGGCGACCGCGGAAAGGTCGACGTCGACCGCGCTAGGAGGAACAAATGGATTGCTGTTGGCCATACGTCAAGAACTCCCTCGGTCTGCGGATCCACCCCGCGCATCTCTGCTTCTAAGTGTGGACCCGCGACCGTGGGCGCGTCCCGGTTTCGGTGTCAGCCGACAGGTGTGACGTTCGTCAGTTAAGGGCTAATCGGACATGCCGGGAAGTTCAGTGCTCAAGAAGTGACGCCGACGGCTTTCAGGGCTATCTCGCGGTAGAGAACACTGACTTCGCGCGGAGTCTGCGGCCCGTCGAGTCGATACCAGAGGACGACGGACTGACACATTCCCAGTAGTGCACGGCCCGTTCCGGTGATGTCCGGGACCGTGAACTCACCGCTCTCGACGCCTGCCGTCAGTACGTCGACGAGTAGGTTCTCGAGCTTCTTTCGCTTGGCGGCGTAGCTCTTTCGTTCCGCGTCCTCGAGGTACCGCAGTTCGGAATCGAGGAAGGCTATGTCGGAGCGACTGGTCATGTGCAGAACACACGCCTCGACGAGATTGCCGAACTGTGCCGTCGGCGACGGTCCGGCAGCGTCGACCGCAGCGCTCGCGCGTGCGGTGACGTTCTCGATGCCCGGTTCCATCAGCGCGACGAGGATGCCCTGTTTGTTGCCGTGGTGGTAATACAGCGTCGGCACGGTGACACCGGCACGTTTTGCGATGTCACGAACCGACGCTCCGTGGTAACCGAGTTCGTGGAACACCTCGAGTGCGGCGGTGAGCAGGGGAGTCAGCGTCAGTGGTTCCACGATGCGCCACTGTTCGTCGGGCTGAGCCTCCGACTGCAAATCCGTCATTCCGCCTGTTCGCTCCGTTCGGAAATTTCTGGTGATGTGCGCAAAGAAGGTTCAACCCTAGCGCAAGGCGTGTCCTCCTTACCGATGCTCGGCCATCATTGGATAGCATCACTATCCAGTAATGGGTCGAGCGAGTTGGACGGAGGAGCGGTGAAGGTTTCCGAACTGGCCGCACAGTCCGGCGTTGCACTGGCCACTATCAAGTACTACCTCCGTGAAGGTCTGCTGATGCCTGGTGAGCCGACCAGCGCAACGGGAGCGAGGTACGGCGAACAGCACGTCCGGCGACTCGCGTTGGTCAGGGCCCTGGCCGGGGCGGGACTCGCGATTCCACGGATTCGCGCGGTGCTCGAACTGGTGGACACTGACGAGCGATCCGAATTCGAGACTTTCGGCCGCGCAATCGCGCAACTACCCCCGTACGTCGAACCTGAACCGGATCCAGAGTTCCCCAGAGCTCGCAAGGTTCTGGAGTTTCTCGGTCAGGTTTTCGAGCCGAGGTACGTGGCGGTCGCGCACCTCGAGCGGGCACTGATCGGCCTCGAGGATGCCGGACTGAGTCTCTCGGACGAGCGCCTGCGCGCCTACGGTGACCACATCCGAGGGATTGCCGAAGTGGAAATCGAGCTGATGCCTACCAGTTCGACCGAGGACGGCATTCGCTATGCGGTCCTCGGAACCGCCATGTACGAACCCGTCCTGACAGCTTTGCGACGCCTGGCGCACCAAGATTTGGCCGCACGACATTTCCCGCAACACCGAGAAAGCACCGAACAGGAAAATCGATGAGCACCAGTCCCTTTCAAGATCTCAATCGCCTCACCTCGCTCGGCGACGGGCGATACACCGGCACGATCGATTCGATCTGGACCATCGGGCCGAAAGTGCACGGCGGTTCCATGATGGCTGTGTGCGCCGCTGCCGCGCGTCGATGTCTGCGAGACGGCGCAGGTGAGAACGACTCGCTTATGAAGATGCAGCCACTCGCGGTGAGCGCCAACTATCTGTCGGCCCCAGATCCGGGTGAAGTCGAACTGGAGGTGATCGTCCGAAAGCAGGGACGCCAGGTCGCGTTGTTAGACGTCGAGTTGAGCCAGGCGGGCCGCAGCGCTGTTCGCGCGGCGGTCACGCTCGGATTCCCCGATGACGGCGACCCCACCTTCGTCACGGCCTCGTCGATCGACGACATGTCACCGGAACCGCCGGAGAGTGCGGTGGCAGTCATCGGCGATCACCCGATGGCGCAGGTCGTGCATGTCGGTCAGGGTTGCGACATGCGAATCGACACCACCTCGGCGCACTTCCTGACTGGCAGCCAAGGCGAGGCCGAGGTCAGGATGTGGGTCCGTCCTCGACCCGAGGACGAAAACGACCTCGACACCGCTGTGCTGTTCGCGATCATGGCGGGTGACATCAGCGCGCCGGTGACGATGAACCGCGGCCTGTTCGGGTGGGCGCCGACCGTGCAGTTGACGACGTACCTGCGCCGACTGCCGACGCCGGGATGGCTTCGCGTGCGGGCGAGCTCGGATGTTCTGGGCAGCACGTGGTTCGAAGAGGATCATGCTGTTCTCGATTCGACGGGCGCAGTCGTCGTCCAGAGTCGTCAATTGGCGATGATGCCCCGCTAGGGTCGATCGCTGCGGTCGTGGCAGGCTGTTCGCCATGACAAGAATTGCGATTATCGGTGGCGGCAAGATCGGCGAGGCGCTGATCTCCGGGCTGTTGCAGGCCGGCCACGCCATCAAGGATCTGGTCGTCGCCGAGCAATATCAGCCTCGCGCAGACGAATTGATCGCCGAATACTCCATCCGCGTCAGCACGGTCGCCGATGCCGCCGAGGGTGCGGACGTCATCGTCATCGCGGTGAAGCCGAACGACGTCGAGCCAGCGCTCACGGCGTTGACGAAGGTCGATCTGGACGGCGACCTCGAACAATTGATCGTTTCCCTTGCGGCGGGAATCCCCACGGGATTCTTCGAAACGCGTCTGCCCGCAGGGTTCCCGGTCATCCGCGTCATGCCGAACACCCCCATGTTGGTCGGGGAGGGCGTGAGCGTGCTCTCGCCCGGACGGCACGTCAAGGCCGAGCATCTCGAGCTCGTACGCGGCATCCTCGGCAGCGTCGGCAAGGTGGTCACGGTTCCCGAATCGCAGATCGACGCGGTCACGGCTGTCTCCGGTTCCGGCCCGGCCTACTTCTTTCTGGTCGCCGAAGCGATGATCGACGCGGGAGTCGGTCTCGGCCTGACGCGCCCGGTCGCTACCGAATTGGTGGTGCAGACGATGGTCGGTTCCGCAGCGATGCTCGATCGCACCGGCGACAGCGCGACGGATCTTCGCGCCGCGGTGACGTCACCGGGCGGAACGACGGCTGCGGCACTGCGTCAGCTCGAAGCGGGCGGCCTGCGGACGGCGTTCTTCGATGCCTTGGATGCCGCCAAGTCGCGCTCGGCCGCGATGGGTGCAGCTGCGGATTAGTCGTCCGTTTAGCCACACCCGTCGCTTTAACCCCACCAGTACAGCTAAGCTCGACTTAGTACGTACGTGTCTGTTCCGCCGGAGGGGAAGCCGGCGGCGCGAGTCGTGCTGGAGGTATGTGGATTAATGGTGTCTGCAAACAAGCCGTCCATGGGTTCGTCCCACGACGGAAAGCCGGCAGTGGCCGGCACGCAATTCCTCACTGTTGCTGAGGTAGCAACTTTGATGAGGGTGTCGAAAATGACTGTGTACCGGTTGGTACACAGTGGCGAATTGCCTGCTGTACGAGTGGGCCGTTCGTTCCGTGTACATGCGAAGGCAGTACACGATTACCTCGAAACCTCGTACTTCGATGCCGGCTGACCAGCCGGTTCGAAGAGGATGACCTCGGCGTGAGCCGAGTCGCGGGCACAGCGGTTGCTGTGCCGGAGGCTCGGTTTATGCCGAGTGACTCCACACCGGTACGATGAGTCACTGTCGTACCAGCAAGCTGGTGTCGTAAGGCGCTGAGCTAGTTAAAACGAGGGCCAGGCGCCAATTGCTTGGCGCAGGCGTACGTGACCGGCGTGCGCAGGAACGCTAGAGAAGAACGTGAGGGACACCCGCTATGGGTTCAGTGATCAAGAAGCGTCGCAAGCGCATGTCGAAGAAGAAGCACCGCAAGCTGCTTCGTCGTACCCGAGTACAGCGCAGGAAACTCGGTAAATAAGCAGTACCTGTTGATGCCCGCCACCCCTTCCGGGGTGGCGGGCATCAGCATATTCGGGGGGAAGCGATGTGTGCCACGTCTCATTGGCTGGGCGGTTTGTCTTGAATGGCCGAAATTTGGGTAGTCAGCGCGGGACCCCCTCTGCCCGTAAAGTGGGGGAAAATCGCGGGAGGGACGCTTCGGCAGAGCGCGTTTCTACTGGATATGGGGGTACTTGGTGGTTGAAGGTGACAACACTTCAGGGGGCACGACGCCTCGCGTCGTACTGGTGACCGGGGCGAGCAGATTTCTCGGCGGCTACCTGGTGACCAGGCTTGCGCAGAATCCGTCGATCGAGCGTGTCATCGCCGTCGACGCCGTCAGTCCGAGCAAGGACATGATGCGCAGAATGGGCCGCGCGGAATTCGTGCGAGCAGACATCCGCAATCCGCTGATCGGCAAAGTGATCCGAAACGCCGAGGTCGACACCGTCGTGCACGCGTCGACGCTTCAGAAAGCCCCCAAAGCCGGCAGCCGCGCCGCGATGAAGGACATGAACGTCATCGGCGCCATGCAACTGTTCGCGGTCTGCCAGAAAGCTCCGACGGTTCGCAAGGTGGTCCTGCGTTCGGCTTCGGTCGTCTACGGGTGCAGTGCCAAGGATCCCGCTCAGTTCACCGAAGAAATGAGTGCGCGCCGCCGGCCGCCGGGCGGATATGCCCGCGACAGCCTCGAGATCGAGGGATACCTCCGCGGGATGGGGCGTCGGCGCCCGGACATCTCGGTCGGGATTCTGCGGTTGGCGCCGTTGATCGGACCTCAGCTGACTGCAACCGTCGGGCACTACGTCACCGCCCCACTCGTGCCCACCATCGTCGGGCGCAACGCGCGCCTGCAATTGCTCCACGTCGAGGATGCCCTCGCGGCGCTGGAGAAGGCGACCATCGGACACGCTTCGGGTACGTACAACATCGCCGGCGACGGAGTGGTCATGATGTCGCAGGCGATTCGCCGGGCAGGCAGGGTGGAAGTTCCGATGCCGCTCGCTCTGTTCCGTAGTGTCGGCAGCGCGTTGGTGGGGTCGTCCATGAGGCTGTACACCGACGAGCAACTCGAGTATTTCCGGTTCGGCTGCGGACTCGACACCACTCGCATGCGCAGCGAGCTGGGGTTCGAGCCGCGATGGACCACCATGCAAGCACTCGACGATTTCATGCGTGCGATGCAGACGCGCCGGATCATCAAGTCCGAGTGGATCGATCGGGCGGAGAATGCGTTGACCACCATCCTCGGCGGTGACACCGCCGCGGCGGCAACAAGTGCAGACGTGATGCACATGCCGCTGTCGGGACGAAGTGCGGTGAAGGGGTGACTGACGTGGCGAAGGTAATTCCCCTGCGGCCCAGCGCAACTCACACCGGAAAGTCGGCAACTTCCCGTTCGCGTGAGTCCGTCACCGGTGCGGAGCGTGACATCCGTGAACAAAGTGAGCGCCGGCATCCGTCCGGAGTGTCCTCGGCGGCCGACCACGGCGGTGAGAGCACGTTCGTCGATTCGGCCAGGTCGGCGATCGTCGACCAGATCGCCTCGGCAGCAGAATTCCTCCGACGTCGGGTGTCCGGCGACTACGAGGTCGACGAGTTCGGGTTCGACCCGCATTTCGCGGACAACGTCGTCATGCCGATGTTGCGCCCGTTGTTCGAGAAGTGGTTTCGCGTCGAGGTCAGTGGGATCGAGAACATTCCCCTCACCGGGGGAGCGCTTGTGGTCGCCAACCACGCCGGTGTGATCCCGATCGACGGACTGATGACGTCGGTTGCCGTGCACGATCACCATCCAGCGCATCGCCCACTGCGAATGTTGGCTGCGGACATGGCATTCGAGATGCCGGTCGTGGGTGGACTGGCGCGCAAAGCCGGCCATACGTTGGCCTGCAACCCCGACGCCGAGCGTCTGCTCAACGACGGTGAAGTCGCGGCCGTGTTCCCGGAAGGATTCAAGGGCATCGGGAAACCGTTCAGTGAGCGGTACAAGTTGCAGCGGTTCGGGCGCGGTGGCTTCGTGTCGGCCGCAATGCGAACCGGTGTTCCGATCATTCCGTGCTCGATCGTGGGTTCGGAGGAGATCTATCCCAAAATCGGTGATCTCACCACACTCGCACGCGTTCTCGGTCTTCCGTATTTCCCGGTGACACCGCTGTTTCCACACTTCGGGCCGCTCGGCCTGGTTCCGTTGCCGTCGAAGTGGTACATCGAGTTCGGAAAGCCCATCGTCACCGACACCTTCGAGAGCGGTGCCGCCGACGATCCGATGGTCCTGTTCGAGGTCACGGACCACGTCCGGGAAACCATTCAGCAGACGCTGTATCGACTGTTGGCCAAGCGTCGCAACGTCTTTCTCGGCTGAGTTCGGTCCGGATCGCTGCTCGATCCGGACCGAACCCGCTCAGACGTTCTGTTCTTTGCGCCTGGCGAGAATTGCCGCGAGCGCCCCGCCGACCGCTCCGAGCACCAGCGCCGTCGGTACGCCGATCTTGGCGGCCTTTCGTCCGGTGCGGAAATCGCGAACTTCCCACCCGCGGTTCTTCGCGAGTTCACGAAGATCTGCGTCGGGATTGATCGCCACCGGTGTCCCCACCAACGAGAGCATCGGAACGTCGTTGTGGCTGTCGGAGTAGGCGGAACAGCGCTTGAGATTGAGTCCTTCACGCACCGCCAACGTCCGTACGGCGTGCGCCTTGCCCATGCCGTGCAGGATGTCGCCGACGAGTCGGCCGGTGAAGACGCCGTCCTCACTCTCGGCGACAGTGCCCAAGGCGCCGGTCAATCCCAGTTTCTCGGCGATGACCTGAGCCAGTTCGACCGGAGTTGCCGTCACCAACCACACCTGTTGTCCGGCGTCGAGGTGCATCTGGGCCAACGCCCTCGTGCCTGGCCAGATCTTGTCGGCGATGACCTCGTCGTAGATCTCCTCGCCGAGGCGGGCGAGTTCGGCGGTGGATCGACCGGCCACGAAGGACAGTGCTTTCTCGCGGCCTTCGGCGACGTCGTCGCTACTTTCTCGGCCGGTGACTCGGAACTTGATCTGCTTCCACGCGAAATCCACCAGATCCGAGGTCTTGAGATACTTTCGTGCAGCGAGACCACGGGCGAAGTGGATGATCGACGCACCCTGCACCATGGTGTTGTCGACGTCGAAGAATGCGGCGGCCGTGAGGTCGCGCGGAACGGCCGGGGGCTCTTCGCCGGTTTCCGGTTCTGTGGGGTTGGCAGCTTCGTGCAATGCCAGAGCTGCGTCAGCGCTCGCCTCGCCGGCGAGATTGGCTCGAACTTCCGACTCACTCGGGCCCAGCGGATTCTTCACATGGCGACGTCCGGGGAGAATGACCCCGGCAAGCCCTGATCCGAATCCGGAGCCGTTCGGTAGTGATCGCGCAGGCACCCGCACCTCCCGTGTTGCATTCTCGAGCAGAGAACTCTTCGAGTCAGCCTATCCTCCGCGATGAGGCCCGATGGGTTGGATGGTGACCTTCCCTGTGGTGTGTGACGTTCCTCTCCGCCGATTTGGTACCGAGTGGGGCTCCGGAGGCACACTCGACCGATCAAGTAGATGGCGTCCCCGTAGAAGAAAGGTATGCGTCGATGACTGCAGCTACGCATGAAGTGACCCTGTTGACACGCGCAGGATGCGCGTCCTGCGTCGGCGCGGCGGAGGTCCTGCGACGGGTCTGTTCCGAGTTCGAGCTGGAATTGACGTGCATCGACGTGGACGAAGCTGCCGCGACGGATCCAGAGCTGAGAGCGGAGTACGGAGACAGATTGCCCGTCATTCTTCTCGACGGACGCGAGCACGGTTACTGGGAAGTCGACGAGGAGCGCCTTCGTGACGATTTACGCAAGTAAGGCAACCCTCAAAGTTGTCCGCGGAGCCGCTTTGCAGGTGAACGGCACATCGAACCCGTCTCGAGCAACTTTGTGCATGGGTTCACAAGCGGTTACCGTGGTGTGAACATTCCCCCGGAGCATCGTGGAGGTCGACAGTCGTGTCGACCGGACGAGGAGCCAGCGACGTGACCGAACCGCACCAGACGCATGAGCCTGTGGCTCAGCGCGTCACCGGCGCTGCGGGCTCTTCCGTCACCGACGCTTCCAGCGCCTCGGTTACCGACCCGATCGCTCAGGATCGCGTCATCCCCCAGGCTACGGTGACGCGCTTGGCCGCATACCTGCGGGTCCTCGGAGTGATGTCCGACCGGGGTACCTCCATCGTCTCGAGCGAGGAACTCGCGCAGGCGTCAGGTGTCGGATCAGCGAAGTTGCGTAAGGATCTGTCGTTCCTCGGACCCAACGGTGTCCGCGGCGTCGGGTACGACGTCAACAGGCTCCGCATCCGCATCGAGCGTGCACTCGGACTCGATCGTGGGCACAAGGTCGTTCTCGTCGGAGTCGGAAACCTCGGCAAGGCGCTGGTCGGCTACGGCGGATTCAGCCGCCGCGGTTTCGAGATGGTCGGACTCTTCGACAGTGATGCAGATCGAATCGGAAGCAGAGTCGGGGATCTCGTCGTGCGCAGCACCGAGGAACTGACCGTCGCCTGCCGTGAACTGAATGCGACCATCGGCGTCATCTCCACACCGGACGAGGCAGCTCAGGGCGTGTGCGACCAGTTCGTCAGCGCCGGGCTGCGCTGCATCATGAGTTTTTCGCCGATCGCCCTCGACGTTCCCGATCACGTGGAACTGCGACGTGTAGATCTAGCCGTCGAGATGCAGGTTCTCTCCTTCAACAGTGCGCGCAATGCCGATCAGGCATCCAGCGCGCCGCGAGTACGAGTGGCTCACGCCGCATCCGCTTCGTCAGTCCCATCCACCAGTTCACCCGCTCCGGTCGGAGCAGGTTCGACAAGAAACGGATCAGTGATCGCGCCGTGAGTGTTCTGCTTGTCGGGGTCTCGCATCGAACCGCGCCCGTCCCGGTGCTCGAGCGAGTAGCTGTCACCGACACCGATCGTCCGAAGCTGATCGACAAGCTTCTGGCGTCTTCGCACATCTCCGAAGCGATGATCGTCTCCACCTGTAACCGGGTGGAGGTCTACGCGGTGGTGGACGCGTTCCACGGTGCACTCACCGAGGTCGGTGAAATCCTGGCCGACCATTCGGGTCTCGACCTGACAGCGCTGCACGCTCACGCGTACGTCCGCTACAGCGAAGCAGCCGTCGAGCACCTCTTCGCGGTGGCCAGCGGCCTCGATTCCATGGTGATCGGCGAACAGCAGATCCTCGGCCAGATCCGTTCGGCCTACGCATCTTCGGATGCGCAGCAGGCCGCCGGACGCGTAGTCCACGAACTGGCTCAGCAGGCACTGCGCGTCGGCAAGCGAGTGCATTCCGAAACCGGAATCGACTCCGCCGGAGCATCAGTCGTGTCCGTGGCTCTCGATCGTGCAGCGGGCATCATCGGTGAGGGCGGCCTGGTCGGCCGCACTGCCGTGGTTGTCGGGGCAGGATCGATGGGCGGTCTGTCGGTTGCGCATCTCACCCGCGCCGGAATCGCACGCATCGTCGTCGTCAACCGGACACAGGAACGCGCCGAGCACCTGGCAGAGACGGCACGCTCCAACGGCGTCGACGCCGACGGTGTTGCCTTCGATCAGCTTTCGGCCGCGATGGCGCAGGCAGATGTCATGGTGACCTGTACCGGCGCGGTCGGGGCAGTGGTCACCCTGGCGGATGTGCACCGCGCACTCGCCGAGCCCGATCGCGACAACACCAAGCACCTCGTCATCTGCGACCTCGGGCTGCCGCGCGACATCGATCCCGCCGTCGCCGGCCTGCCGGGTGTGACCGTTCTCGACATGGAGACGCTGCAGCGTGATCCAGCGGCAGGCGCCGCCGCTTCCGACGCAGATGCCGCACGCACCATCGTTGCCGGTGAGCTTGCGACGTACCTCGCGGGACAGCGTCTCGCCGAGGTCACTCCGACCGTCACGGCTTTGCGTCAGCGCGCCGCCGACGTCGTCGAAGCCGAACTGATGCGACTCGATTCGCGTCTGCCCGGCCTGGACGATCCGCAGCGCGACGAGGTTGCGCGCACCGTGCGCCGCGTCGTGGACAAGCTTCTCCACGCCCCGACCGTGCGCGTCAAGCAACTGGCGTCGGCCCCCGGCGGCGACTCCTACGCAGCAGCGCTGCGCGAACTCTTCGAACTCAGCCCCGGATCTCCCGCGGCCGTGGCCACACCCACCGATCTGGTGGACGGCGACCGCACTGGAAGGGACCTGCAGGCATGAGCGTCACCACCCCTCGATCGGGGAGCCCGCTGCGGATCGGCACTCGCGGAAGTCTTCTCGCGACCACGCAGGCCGGTACCGTGCGCGATGCCCTCATTGCGGCCGGACATCCCGCCGAGTTGGTCATCATCAAGACCAAGGGCGACCAGTCCACCGATCCCGTCCAGCAGATCGGCGTCGGAGTGTTCACGGCAGAGCTTCGAGAAGCCTTGCTGGACAACCGCGTCGACGTTGCGGTGCATTCCTACAAGGACTTACCGACCGCGCAGGACCCGCGTTTCGTCATCGCGGCGATTCCGCCACGCGAAGATCCGCGTGACGCGCTCGTCGCCCGTGACGGTCTGGTCCTCGGGGAGCTTCCGGCCGGTTCCAAGGTGGGAACCTCCGCGCCGCGCCGTGTTTCGCAGCTGAAGGCACTCGGTCTCGGCCTCGACATCGTGCCGTTGCGGGGCAACCTGCAGCGCCGTCTCGGCAAGGTCGAATCCGGTGAACTCGACGCCGTGATCCTCGCTCGCGCCGGCCTGTCCCGTATCGGGCTGCTCGATCTCATCACCGAGAATATCGAGCCCGTGCAGATGCTCCCCGCTCCGGCGCAGGGTGCCCTGGCCGTCGAATGCCTTTCTGCCAATGCGGAATTGGCGGCGATCCTCGCCGAGCACGACGACGCGGGTACCCGGGCGGCAGTTACTGCCGAGCGCGCCCTGCTCGCCGAGTTGGAAGCCGGCTGCACCGCTCCGGTGGGAGCGATCGCGGAGATCGTCGAATCCCTCGACGACGACGGCAGAATCTTCGACGAACTGTCGGTACGCGGCTGCGCAGCCGCGATCGACGGTTCGGACGTCATCCGTACCGGCGCCGTGGGTGCGCCGGACAAGGCCGAGGAACTCGGCCGAGCGGTAGCGCGCGAGTTACTCGAACTCGGCGCCCGCGAGTTGATGAACGTGACTACAGGCGAGGCAGCCGATGTTTGACGCCGCACTTTGCACTTGCACCAAGTTCCCATTTCGATACAGCGCACTGGAGAATCACCGATGACCCGAGTCCGAAAGAACACTCCCGGACGGATCCTGTTCGTGGGATCGGGACCGGGCGACCCCGCCCTGCTCACCGTTCGCGCACGTGACGTCCTCACCGGCGCCGCAATGGCATTCACCGATCCGGATGTCGACAAGGGCGTCGTCGCACTCGTCGGCATCGACATGGGCCGCGACGAGGAGACCGGCGAGCTGATCGCGGACGTGCGTCCGGCACTCGGCGAGCCTGCCGAGGTTGCAAAGACATTGGTGCACGAGGCCAAGAACGGTCACGACGTCGTGCGTCTGGTCTCCGGCGACCCGCTGACCACGGATTCCGTGATCGCAGAGGTCACCGCAGTCGCCCGCACGCAGGTTCAGTTCGAGGTTCTCCCGGGTCTGCCTTCGGGTTCGGCTGTGCCGAGCTACGCCGGCATGGCGCTCGGCTCGGGTCACACCGAGGCCGACGTTCGCGGTGAAGTCGACTGGGCTGCTCTGGCCGCTGCACCGGGACCGCTTGTCCTGCACGCGACGTCCGGACATCTCGCCGAGACCGCCAGCGCGCTGGTCGAGAACGGCTTGGCCCCGCAGACGCCTGCTGCGATCACCGTCCGCGGTACCACTCGTCAGCAGCGAACCGTCGAGGCAACTCTCGCGACGCTCAACGAAGCCGGATCCGAACTGGTGGGCTCGCTCATCGTCACCGTCGGCAAGGTTGTCGCGCAGCGCAACAAGATGTCGTGGTGGGAATCGCGCGCTCTGTACGGCTGGACCGTCCTCGTGCCGCGCACCAAGGATCAGGCCGGCGAGATGAGCGACCGTCTGGTCACTCACGGAGCGATCCCGATCGAGGTTCCGACCATCGCCGTCGAGCCGCCTCGCAGCCCGGCTCAGATGGAGCGTTCGGTCAAGGGACTCGTCGACGGTCGCTACCAGTGGGTCGTCTTCACTTCCACCAATGCTGTTCGCGCAGTGTGGGAGAAGTTCGAAGAGTTCGGCCTCGACGCTCGCGCCTTCTCCGGTGTGAAGATCGCCTGCATCGGTGAAGCAACCGCAGCCAAGGTGCGCTCGTTCGGCATCAACCCCGAGCTGATCCCGACCGGTGAGCAGTCCAGCGAGGGCCTGTTGGCCGAATTCGCCCCGTACGACGACGTTTTCGATCCGGTCAACCGGGTTCTGTTGCCGCGGGCGGACATTGCGACCGAAACCCTCGCAGAGGGCCTGCGCGAACGCGGTTGGGAGATCGACGACGTCACCGCCTACCGCACCGTCCGGGCAGCGCCGCCGCCGGCCGAGACCCGCGAGATGATCAAGACCGGTGGATTCGACGCCGTCTGCTTCACCTCGTCCTCGACCGTGCGCAACCTCGTCGGCATCGCCGGCAAGCCGCACGCCCGCACGTTGGTCGCGTGCATCGGCCCGAAGACGGCCGAAACCGCTATCGAGTTCGGTCTGCGCGTCGACGTGCAGCCCGAGACCTCGCAGGTGGGACCGCTGGTGGAGGCTCTCGCCGAGCATGCTGCTCGTCTGCGCGCCGAAGGTGCTTTGCCGCCCCCGCGCAAGAAGTCTCGAAGGCGCTAGCGCACCCGTGAGGGGTTGAGGAGTCTGTGGACTCCTCAACCGCTCACAGGTTCCGACGAAGGAGGGCTACTTCTCGTGTTTCCTACTCATCGCCCTCGCCGGCTCCGGCGCACTCCTGCGCTCCGGCGACTCGTGGCAGAGACCTCGCTCGAACCCCGGCACCTCGTTTTGCCGATGTTCGTCGCCGACGGCATCGACGCACCGCGTGAGATCAGTTCCATGCCAGGCGTTTTCCAGCACACCCTCGATTCGCTGCGGTCCGCAGCGGTGGAAGCGGTGGAAGCCGGCGTCGGTGGCCTGATGCTGTTCGGTGTCCCGAAGGCGGAGGACAAGGATCCCCAGGGGTCCGGTGCCTCCGATCCCGACGGCATCCTCAACGTCGGATTGCGCGCTCTGGCAGACGAACTCGGCGATTCGACGGTCATCATGGCAGATACCTGCCTCGACGAGTTCACCGATCACGGCCACTGCGGCGTGTTGACTGCCGGCGGCGCTGTCGACAACGACGCGACCTTGATCCGATACGTCGAAATGGCTCTCGCGCAAGCTGAATCGGGTGCGCACCTGCTCGGACCCAGCGGCATGATGGACGGTCAGGTGGCTGCGATCCGTGGTGCACTCGATGCTTCGGGGTATGTCGATGTCGGCCAGCTCGCCTATGCCGCGAAATATGCGTCAGCGTTCTACGGGCCGTTCCGTGAAGCCGTCGGATCCTCACTGCAAGGCGACCGTCGTACGTATCAGCAGGACGGCGCCAATCGCCGCGAGTCGATGCGCGAGGTAGACCTCGACGTCGCCGAGGGCGCCGACATGGTGATGGTCAAGCCTGCAATGTCCTACCTGGACATTCTGCGTGAGACCGCCGACCGGTCCCCGGTTCCGGTCGCTGCGTACCAGATCTCGGGGGAGTACTCGATGATCACTGCGGCCGCGCAGAACGGGTGGATCGATCGGGACGCGGCGATTCTCGAATCGCTCATCAGCATTCGCCGCGCCGGTGCCGACGTGGTCCTCACGTACTGGGCGTCGGAAGTTGCCGGATGGCTGTGACGGAGTCACGCATGGTGGCTGCGCCGGTATCGACCGATACGCTGGTGTCATGACCGAGCAGTGGCCGCCGTCGCGCCAGGAACCGCCCCGCCGGGAACCTCCCTACGAGAACCAGCCGTTCGAGAATCAGCCGTACCGCGAACTCGGACCGATGCCGACGGGTCAGATCCCGGGATACGGCCCCGGTTACAACGGATACCCGGGACCTGCGCCGAAACCCGAGCCGCCGACGGACGTCGTGACTGCGATTCAGTTGTGGTGGGCTGTGACGGCGCTGGGGTTGGTCCAGGGCGGCGCGATGATCTGGATGCTGCTCGGGCAGAAGTCGATGTTCGTCGACGAGATGCTCAGAAATCAGGCAGCTGTCGACGCCGGTCTGACGCGTTCCGACGTGGAGGGCATGTTCCCACTGGTCATCGTGTTCTCTGCGGTTTTGGTCGTGATCGTCACCGCGGTGTTCCTTCTGTTCGTGCGCGCGATGAGTCGCGGCAAGAACTGGGCTCGAATGTTGCTGACGTTCTGTGGCGTCTTCATGCTGGTCTCCGCGATCCCGGTGATCTTCGGGCTCGGCGGAGACGGCGGCGCGGCCACTCTGCTGTTCGGCGGAGCGGAAATCCTGCAGGCAGTTGCTGCTGTCGGGGCGATCGTGATGATGCACCGAAAAGAGTCCAATCCGTACTTTCTTCGTTTCCCCCCGGCGGGGAACCGGTAGGTAGCTCGGGGTACTGTGAAACGGGTCACTGAAGTAGTAGGGGAGAGGTCGGACGCGATGAGTTCTCAGGAAGCCCTGCGTACGGAAAGCACCCACGACGCGCCACTGCGCCAACGTGGTTCACGCACCGAAGTGATCTTGTTCGCGATCCTCGGAGCCTCTGTTCTGGTGACACTCCTGATGCTCATGATTCCGGGCATCGTCAGCGGATAGCGCACACTTGAACCCGTGAGTATCTCTACGAAGGTCAGGCGCCCGACGGCTGTCGAGGCAGCATTCTGGCTGTGGATCGCCAGCGCGTTCCTGCTCATACTCTTCGGCCTGATCAATGTCACCAGCGCTTCGTATTCGTTGCGTGAGCAGTTCACCGATCAAGGCGTTTCGGCCGGAAACATCGACATCTACGTCACCTTCGTGCGGGTGTCAGGGCTGGTTCTGCTGTTGACCGGCCTCGCGATCGGCGGCCTCGCCGGTCCCACTCGCGCCGGAAGGGCGCTGTGCCGACGGATCCTGGTGATCGTGTCCGGAGTGTTCGCGGTGCTGCAGATCGCGCTGGTCGTCGCCGGGATCAGTACCGTGCTCGCGCTGGTTGTTCCCGTCATGCTGATCTGTGCCTGCGTCGCGATCTACCGCGACACCACCCGAAGTTGGTTTGCCCGTGGCTGATCGCGCGCCGGAAATCGGCCCGGACGTTCTGTACTACGAACCGGGTTCTCGGTGGTGGGCCATCGCGTTCGGTCCGATCTTCTGCCTGATCGCCTTGGTCATCGAACTGTTCACGGGCCCGGTGGTGCATTGGTTCGGTCTGGCGATGTTCGCCGTGATCCTCACCGGATTGGTCTACGTGCAGGTGATCGCAGCACGGCGGCACGCGAGCGTACTTCTGACCGCGACCACGTTGCGTCAGGGAACCGAAGAGGTGCCGATCACCGAGATCGCCGAGGTGTTCCCGGAGTCCGACGACGCTGCCTACGAGGACGAAATGGAACCGTGGGAAACGGCACGCGCGCTCGGTGAGCTGTCCGGAGTGCCCAGGCGTCGGCACGGTATCGGCTTACGTTTGACCACCGGGGGATTGGTGCGGGCGTGGGCAAAGGACGATCAGGCACTGCGCGAGGCGTTGAGTCAGGTCGTTGTGGTTGGTGTCGAACCGGACGGGTCTGCCGATGACTGAGCCACAGCCATCCCCGCGTGTCGACGTGAAGACGTGGATCGGTGTACTCGGTATCGTCGCCGCAACGATTCTGGCGGTCGTGTGCTGGCGAGCGGGTACGACGACGTCCGACTTCGGACCGATACTGGAGGGCGCTCCACCGTTCGAGAGCACGCACTACGACGGTCTCTGGATCTCGGGCGCCGGGTTGTCGATTCTGGTTGCGGGGCTGATGGCCATCGATGTCGTGCGCCGCGTCCGGGTGGGCTTCGTCGCATCGCAGTAGCCCTCATACGGGTAGGGGGTATAGTTGCGGTATGAGTAGTTACAGCCCCGAGCAGGACGATCTGCTCAAGCGCCTTCGTCGTATCGAAGGTCAGGTAGCCGGAATTTCACGCATGGTCGCAGACGACCGGTACTGCATCGACGTGCTCACCCAGGTATCCGCCGCGACGAGCGCGTTGCAGTCCGTGTCCCTGAAGCTTCTCGACGCCCACCTTGCGGGTTGCGTCGTCGAAGCTGCCAAGCAGGGTGGTCCGGAAGCGGACGTCAAGATCAAGGAAGCTCAGGCGGCCATCGCTCGCCTCGTTCGTTCGTAAGGTGTCGGTCCGTCACTCCGTGATGGACCGCGCGAGCGCCCGGGCGGAGAAGCTCACGAAGTACTCGGGTGTGACTTCTTTGGCGATGTTGATGACGATGGTGTCCGACAGGCCTTTGAGTCCGGAGAGCACGAGATGGATCAACGCGGGGTCGTCGATCAACCGGCTCCCTTCGGCTGCAGCAGATTCGGTGAGCGCTCGAATCAATGCCGAGTTGTAGACCGCTACGGATGCGTGAAGTTCCCGCATGCTTTCTCGGTCGGACCCGGCCATGCCTTCGATGTCGCGCCAAGTGGTGGTGAGTCGACCCACCCGTGCCCAGTGCCGAGCAAACTCGGAAATCATGGACTCGAGTAAGGCGCTCAGTCCCTGCTCGCGAGGGAGCGAGTTCACGAAGTCCGCCATTTCCAGCTGACTTTCGCTGAGGAGGGCGGCGAAGATGTCCTGCTTGTCGACGAAGTACTGGTAGATCAGGCCAGTGCTGGTGCCGGCTCGTTTGGCGACAGCGCGGATCGTGAGCGCGGAGTAGCCTCCTTCGTCCAGAAGCGAGATCGCCGCGTCGAGAGTTCGGCGTCGACGCACTTCGGCGTCGCCGTAGATCGACTTGCTGCTGGTACTGCTCATTTGATCACCGTAGTCGCGGTGGTCGGCATCCTCAATTCACATCGAACACTGTTCGTTGTCGAGCGCCGTCCAGAATTCGATGTGACTCAGATCATAGAATGAACATTGTTCGAAATAGAATGAACATCGTTCATTCTGGTGTTACGGTATGGCGCAGACCACATCGAGGCCAGTGCAAAGTGCTGGACACTCTGCGGTCGGCCTGACCTTTCTTCCCGTATCGATCGGGAGGTCTACACAGTTGTGGAGTACCTATGACACGCACTAACGATGAACGCGCGGCGATCGACATCGCCGCTGCGGCTGGAGAACTTCTGCTCGACCATCGGAAATCCCTCGGCGAAAACGACGGTGATGTCGCGACTTTCAAGAACGCGGCCGATCGGCTCAGTCACGAATTCATCGTCGCCGAACTTGCCCGACGCTTTCCTGCGGATGCAGTGCTGTCGGAGGAAGGGGCTGACGACCTCGCGAGGCTGGCTGCGGATCGGGTGTGGATCGTCGACCCTCTCGACGGCACCCGTGAGTACGGCGAGGCCGGACGATCGGACTGGGCCGTTCATGTTGCACTGACCGAAAACGGTGTCCTCACAACAGGTGCGGTCGCAAAGCCTGCCCTTGGCGTCACCTATTCGAGCAGCGATGATCGAACCGAACGGGATGCCGCGACGCCGGTTCGAGTCGTCGTATCGCGGACGCGTCGTCCGGAACCGGTCATGCGCATGGCCGACTCGATGGGCGCGGAGTTGATCGAAATGGGATCCGCCGGAGCCAAAGCAATGGCGGTCGTCTCGGGTGAGGCAGACATCTATGCACATGCGGGCGGACAGTACGAGTGGGATTCGGCGGCGCCCGTTGCTGTCGCACGTGCTGCGGGACTGCATGTTTCGCGTATCGATGGCAGCGAACTGCGCTACAACCAGGAAAACCCGTGGTTGCCGGATCTGCTGATCTGCCGACCAGAACTCGCCCCGAAAGCACTGGAGGAACTGGGCCGATGACCGCGACACTGACGCACCTCGAACGACTCGAAGCCGAGAGCATTCACATCATGCGTGAAGCTGTTGCCCAGAGCGAGAACCCGGTGATGTTGTACTCGGTGGGCAAGGACTCCGCCGTGATGCTGCATCTGGCGCGCAAGGCCTTCTATCCGTCGAAGCTGCCGTTTCCGCTTCTGCACGTCGATACCACGTGGAAGTTCCGTGAAATGTACAAACTTCGTGACAGTACCTCTGCTGCAGGCGATCTCGATCTGATCGTCCACACCAACCCGGACTGCGTGAAGCAGGGGATCAACCCGTTCACGCACGGCAGCGCTGTCCATACCGATATGTGGAAGACCGAAGGCCTCAAACAAGCCCTCGATCACTACAAGTTCGACGCTGCATTCGGCGGCGCCCGCCGTGACGAAGAAAAATCCCGCGCCAAGGAACGCATCTTCTCGATCCGATCAGCTGCGCACCGTTGGGATCCCAAGCGGCAGCGACCGGAACTGTGGCGGATGTACAACGTCCGCAAAGCGCCGGGCGAGAGCCTGCGCGTCTTCCCTCTCTCGAACTGGACCGAGCTGGATGTGTGGGAATACATACGCCAGGAAGAGATTCCGATCGTTCCGCTGTATTTCGCCGACAAGCGGCCCGTCGTAGAGCGGGACGGTGCGCTGATCATGGTCGACGACGACCGGATGCCGTTACTGCCGGGAGAGACCCCGGAACTCAAGAGCGTTCGTTTCCGCACCCTCGGCTGCTACCCGCTGACCGGAGCCGTCGAATCGACCGCAACGAGCCTGACCGAGATCATCTCGGAAATGTTGCTCACCACCACTTCCGAACGCCAGGGACGGGTCATCGACCACGACTCCAGCGCATCGATGGAAAAGAAGAAGCAAGAGGGGTACTTCTGATGACTGTTTCCTCGGATCTGATCGCTGACGACATCGAGGCGTACCTCGAACGTCATGCAAACAAGAGCATGCTGCGATTCATCACGTGCGGCAGCGTCGACGACGGCAAGAGCACCTTGATCGGCCGTCTGCTCTACGAATCGAAACTCGTCTTCGACGACCAGTTGACGGCGCTCGAAGCCGATTCGCGCAAGAGCGGAACCCAGGGGGAGGGGCTCGATTTCGCGCTCCTGGTCGACGGCCTCGCCGCCGAACGTGAGCAGGGCATCACGATCGACGTCGCCTACCGCTACTTCACGACCGAGCGACGCAAGTTCGTCGTCGCCGATACTCCGGGGCACGAGCAGTACACCCGAAACATGGTGACGGGCGCGTCGACCGCCGATCTTGCTGTGATCCTTGTCGATTCCCGCAAGGGGATACTGACTCAGACCCGCCGGCACTCGTATCTGGTGTCGTTGCTGGGGATCAAGCACGTGGTGCTTGCCGTGAACAAGCTCGACCTCGTCGACTACTCGCAAGAGGTCTTCGATGCCATTACCGCGGATTACGCAGAGTTCGCTCACGAGATCGGTCTGGACGGGTTCGTCGCCATCCCGATGTCGGCATACATGGGTGACAATCTCACCGAGCGCAGTGCGAATACCCCGTGGTACTCCGGACCAAGCCTGATCGAGCATCTCGAAAGCGTGGACATCGACGATGCTGCCGCCGCGGCTCCGTTCCGGATGCCGGTGCAGTGGGTCAACCGGCCGGACCTCGACTTCCGCGGATTCTCCGGCCAGATCGTTTCCGGCACCGTATCTCCCGGAGATCCCATCCGCGTGCTCCCCAGTGGAAAGACGTCCACAGTCGAGCGCATCGTGACCATGGGTGGCGACCTCGACGTTGCCGGTGCGGGCCGCTCGGTCACCATCACGCTCGCCGACGAGATCGACATCAGTCGCGGTGATGTGCTGTCCATCGGCGACAATCCGCCGGCCGTAGCCGATCAGTTCGAGGCCTGCATCGTCTGGATGGGTGAGGCTCCCATGCTGCCCGAACGGCCGTTCCTGTGCCAGATCGGTACCGTCACAGTCACTGCGCGCATCACCAAACCGAAACACAAGATCAACGTCAACACTCTCGAGAAGACCGCAACGACTACTCTCGAGCTCAACGAAATCGGTGTGTGCAACCTCAGTTTCGATCGACCGGTCCCGTTCGACCCGTACGTCGGCAACCGTGACACCGGTAGCTTCATCCTCATCGACCGCCTTACCAACGGCACTGTCGGTGCGGGCATGATCACGCACTCGCTGCGTCGATCGGACAACATTCACTGGCAATCCGTCGACGTCGACGAGGCCGCGCACACCAGGCTCAAGGGACATCAACCCGCAGTTCTGTGGTTCACCGGTCTCTCCGGTTCGGGAAAGTCGACCATCGCGAACGATGTCGAGCGTCAACTGCACGCACTCGGCGCGCACACCTACCTCCTCGACGGAGACAACGTCCGTCACGGGCTGAATCGAGACCTCGGATTCACCGAAGCCGACCGCGTCGAGAACATCCGTCGCGTCACCGAGGTCACCCGACTGATGGCGGACGCCGGTCTGATCGTGCTCGCGTCCTTCATTTCACCGTTCGAGGCCGAGCGTCATGCCGCCCGCGAATTGATCGGCGACGAACAGTTCGTCGAAATCTTCGTCGACACCGCGCTTGCCGTCGCAGAGGAGCGAGATCCCAAGGGGCTGTACAAGAAGGCTCGACGGGGCGAGTTGGTGAACTTCACCGGCATCGATTCGCCGTACGAACCGCCGCAGAACCCTGACATTCACATCGACACCAGTGTCACGACGACCGAGGACGCTGCGATCGCGATCGTCGACCATCTCCGCGCCCGCGGAACCATTTCTTGATCCGCCTGAACACGAGGAGCATCCATGCCTGACAGGGCTGAAATAGTTTCTGCCGTAGAAGATTACGTCAAGTGTCTCGGACGTCACGACGTCGACGGACTGGTTGCGCTGTTTGCGCTCGACGCAGTTCAACACGAACCGCTGGGGGTCCAGACCTACCGCGGAATCGACGAGATTCGCGAATTCGATACCGCGAACGCGCAGGTCGATTTCACAGTCAGCCTGCTCGGTCCGATTTCGGTGACGGGAAAGTACGCAGCCATGCAGCTTCGGGTGCAGCGCGCCGGTATCCCTGACTTCGCTGCCACCGATGTGTTCGAGTTCGACGAGAACGGCAAGATCATCTCCCTGAGTGTTGTTCTCGATCCGCAGGCGCTGTGCTGACCCATCAGGGCCTGCTGGCAGGCAAGGTTGTCGTCGTCTCGGGAGTGGGCCCGGCGCTGGGTCGTTCGATTGCGCTGCAGAGTGCGGCGGCCGGAGCGAAGGTTGTTCTGGCTGCCCGCACACCCGAGCGCTTGGAATCGGTGGCAAGGGAGATTCGAGACCGCGGCGGAATCGCGTTGGCCGTCCCGACGAACCTCACCGACGTCGATTCGATCGCTTCGTTGGCGGAGACAACTGTCGCTGAGTTCGGTGCGGTGCATTGCTTGGTGAACAACGCATTTGTTCAACCCGCGCAGGTCCCGCTCCTGGACGCCGACGTGGTGTCCATCCAGTCGGGCATCGACATCAACTTGCTCGCGGCGTTGAACGTCACCAGAGAATTTGCTCCGGCATTGATCGAGTCGCACGGGTCCGTCGTGATGGTCACGTCCATGGTGTTGCGCAACCAGCTTCCCGGGTTCGGGGCCTACCGCATCATGAAATCCGGGCTCCTGGCAATGGCACGCAGTTTGTCGATCGATCTCGGTCCCAAGGGCGTTCGAGTCAATTCGGTTGCTCCCGGCTATATCTGGGCGGACTCGGTCAAGAACATGTTCGAGAAGAAGGCGGCGGCGGCAGGAGTCGACCCCAAGATGATCTACGACGAGATCGCAGCGGGCGCCGATCTGCGCCGATTGCCGGAGCCAGATGACATCGCAAACGCTGTCGTCTTCCTCCTGTCCGATTCAGCGAGGGCCATCACAGGGCAATGTCTCGACGTCAACTGCGGTCACACGCACCACTGATCAACTCATACAAGGACTAGCCATGACACAGGATTACGACGGCATCGGTTCCATCGATGACCTGCACCAGGCTGCGCGCGAGGCGGCCGGGTACGAAAACTTCGGCAGCGAAAGCTATCTCGAAGGACTTCGAGTTCTCCTCGAGTCGTTCCAGAACGAGGCCGACCTCACTCCTCACGGCAAGGTGATCGCTCGCAAGATGATCGTCGGAGCGCTCGCGGGTCGCCTGACCAGTGAGGCCGGATTCGCGAAATATCCAGAGCACGTAGATGTTCCGATCGAACGCCCGATCTTCGTGGTCGGGTTGACCCGCACCGGCAGCACCGCGCTGCACCGTTTGCTCGGTGCCGACCCAGCGCATCAGGGCGCCGAGATGTGGCTCGCCGAGACGCCGCAGCCGCGCCCCGAGCGCGACAAGTGGTCGGAGAACGAAGATTACGTTCGCTCCGACGCCTTCTACCGTGCTCGCCAGCGTAACGAGGCAGACCTGATGAAGGTTCATTTCATGGGGGCGGAGGAGGTCGAGGAATGCTGGCGGCTGCTGCAGCAGACGATGCTCTCGACCGCGTTCGAGACGGTGGCGTACGTGCCGAGTTACACCCGGTGGCTGGCGGAGCAGGACTGGACCGAAACATATGCGCGGCACAAGAAGAACCTGCAGTTGATCGGGCTGCACGACCAGGACAGACGGTGGGTGCTCAAAAGCCCGAGCCATGTCTTCGCGATCGACGAGATCATGTCGGTCTATCCGGATGCACTGTTCGTTCGGACCTTCCGGGACCCGTTGACATCGATGGCGTCCACCTTCAGCCTCGTAGAGCAGGGCGGACACGACATGTCGAGGGCCTTCGATCGTCCGGCCATCGGGCGCACGCAACTGGAGTTGTGGGCGCGAGGGAATGCGAACTTCAACAATGCCCGTAGCCGTTACAACCCCGATCAGTTCATCGACGTCGACTACAAGGACTTCATCGCCGATGCGGTCGGCACCGTCGAGAAGATCTATGCACAGTTCGCCCTGCCCTTCACAGACGACGCCCGCGCCGCGGTGGAGGCGTCGCATCAGGCCAGCCTTGCCGAGCACCGTCGTCCGTCGCATCGCTATTCGCTCGAGGATTTCGGCGTGAGCGCTGCCGACGTCGAAGCGAAGTTCTCCACCACACCCTGAAGGCCTCCGGCCCTGTGCGCCTTTTTGGTAGTGCCGACTACCAAAAAGGCGCACAGGGCGAAGCCCCAACCGAAACAAGGAGATTCACATGAATGCTGTTTGGGAAAAGTTCTGCGCAGATCTGCTCGAGGTCGGAAAGGTCCTGGAAGACGAGATCGTCCCTCAGGATCCGCTGACTCAAGCCGAGGGCGTCCGCTACCTGAGTCGGTTGCTTCGGTACGGCACGATCAACTGTGTCGAGTACACCGATCCACGGTGGCCGCAGTTCTCGTCGGCTCCGAACCCGAACATGATGACGAAGATCGGTGCCGACAACCCGGACAACGTCTACATGCGCGCCAACATTTCCGGTAAGTACAACTACCGGATCATCGGCACCCGAGGCACCGTCCCGCTGATCACCTTCGGCTCGCGCGTAAATCGGTACCACATCGACGGCACCATGCTGCAGACCGGCGATCTGCATATCCACGACCTCGAGGTCGACGAGAACGGCCGTTTCGAGTTCATCGCGAGCGTCGACAAGCCCGATGAGGGCGCTTGGCTGCCTTTGGCGCCCGACAGCAACCTCATCTCCGTTCGGCAAACTCACCAGGATCGACGCAACGAGATTGTCGGTGATCTGACCATCGAATGCCTGAACCCGGACGGGGAGTTCGTCCCGTTGACTCCGGAAGAGATCGGCGAGCGCCTCACCAAGTCCGTCGGGATCGTGAAGGGGATGGCGGAGACCTTCCTGGAATGGTCGCGCAAATTCCAGCCGCACACCAACGAGATCTTCGACTGGGGACAGGACTACTTCCAGGATGCCGGCGGCGATCCGACGATCTTCTACTTCCACGGTTACTGGAAGCTCGCCGAGGACGAGGCGTGGGTCATCGAGACCGAGGTTCCGAACTGCGAGTACTTCAACTTCGTGCTGCAGAACTTCTGGGTCGAGTCCCTCGACTACAACCGCACGAACATCTACATCAACAATCACACCGCGAAGCTCAACGACGACGGCACCATGACAATCGTCGTGGCGGCGAAGGATCCGGGTTATGGCAACTGGATCGACACCGATTCGCATGCCGAGGGGACATGGGCGCTGCGCTGGATCAAGGCGGACTCGCACCCGATCCCGACGTCGAAGGTAGTCAAGATCTGACACGCTGACGGAGATTGGGAACGTATGTACACCAGGAAGATTAGGTTCGGCCCTCGCTTTGTCGCGCTCGGGCTTGCCGGTGCATTGATGTTGGCCGGCTGCGCGTCGAGCAGTGGGGACAACTCGGGATCGGCTTCACCGAGCAGTAGTGGCGCAGCTGGTTTTGTGGGCGCCCCAGATGTGGGGGAGCGGATCGACGGCGGTGTTCTCACCTTCGGGTCCTATTCGTTCCCTTCCTCGTTGGACCCCACGAGAACGCAAGCCGCCGGTTCGACCGGCGGAACCGAAATGGCCGCGATTTACGACACGCTGGTACGCAGCGACTCCACAAACGGGAGCTTCGTGCCACAACTCGCGAAGACACTGTCGAACAACAGCGACTTCACCTCGTACACCGTCACTTTGGCTGACGGCCTCACCTTCAGCGACGGAAGTCCGCTCGACGCGGAAGCGGTGAAGTGGAGTATCGATCGATTCGTGGCAGGCAAGGGTGATGTATCGCAGACCTGGCTCAACATCGTGGATCGGATCGAGACGCCCGACGCCACCACAGTCGAATTCGTGCTCGAGCGGCCCTGGCGTCAATTCCCGGCGCTGTTGTCGCTCGGGCCCGGAATGATCGTTGCGCGAAGTTCAGGGGGAGAGGCAGGGTCGGTTTCAGGAACCGGGGAGAGAGCGTTCACACCGATCGGGGCGGGTCCGTTCACCTTGGCCAAGTTCGCCCCGCACGAAGAACTGGTACTCGCCGCACGCACGGATTATCAGGGCGGTAAACCTCCACTGGACACAGTGCGGTTTGTTCCCACGTCGGGTGCGCAGTCTCAGTACGAATCGTTGAAGAGCGGCCAGATCGACATGACGTACATTCTCCGCGACGAGGCCGTGATCGAACAAGCTCTCGACGACGGATACTCGGGTTACCTCAGTCCGACCGGACAGAACGGGATCGGCACGATCAACAACCGTGAGGGCAAGCCCGGGGCCGATGTTCGCGTCCGTCAGGCGATCGCCTACGGGGTGGATCCGGCGGCGGTCAATACCCGGGCGAACAACGGATTGGGCACCGCCAGTTCCGAACTGGTCCCGCAGACGTCACGTTGGTTCAACAACACAGCAGGCATTCCGTTCGATCAGGTGAAGGCAAAGGCGCTGCTCGATCAAGCGAAGTCCGACGGGTACGACGGGAAACTCCGCTACCTCACCACCTCGGAGCCGAGCCAACAGGCGACGGCACTGACGGTTCAGGCGTCGCTGAACGCGATCGGTTTCGACGTCACCATCGACTACGCGACCGATGTGACCGATCTGGTTCGACGGGTATACAAGGACCACGATTTCGACATGACCAGAGGTGGCGCTCCGGTCGGAGAAGAAGCGCCGTACCTCAATTTGTACAACAGTATGGCCAGTGATTCGAAGAACAACCCGTCCGGCTTCGCGGACCCGGAGATGGACGCGATGATCACAGCTGTGCAGACGGCATCGACGGACGATGCTGTCCGTGAGGCGATCAGCAAGGTGCAGGAGTACGCCAACGTGACTGTGCCTTACGTGATCTGGGGGCCGGCGTCGGTGTTGACCGCATGGGACGGCAACGTTCACGGCGTCGTACGCAACATCACCGACATCATGTTCTTGGGCGGCGCTTGGATCTCGCCCAACGGCGAAACGGTGGAACGATGAAGTGGTCCTTGGCGGGTGCGATGATCGACGCCCTGGAACTGTGCGAGTTGGCGCAGGTCGCCGAAGAGGTGGGGTTCGACGGAATCGCGATGCCGGATTCCGTGTTCTATCCGGAGCAGGTGTCGGCGCCGTACCCGTACACTGCTGACGGGAAGCGGATGTGGGCGCCGGAGACGCCGATGCCTGATCCGTTCATTGCCATGGCGGCGATGGCGGCCGTCACATCGCGAATTCAGTTCTACACCAACGTGTTCAAACTTCCACTGCGCGATCCGCTGTTGACAGCCAAGCAGGTCGCGACCATGGCCGTGATGTCGAGGAACCGCGTCGCTCTCGGCGTCGGTTTGTCCTGGATTCCCGAGGAATTCACCTTCACCGGTACCGAGATGCGCACCCGCGGCGCGCGTACCGACGAAGCCATCGAGATCATCAAGGCGGTGTGTGCGGGACGTGGGCCGGAATGGGTCGAATACCACGGCAAGCACTACGATTTCGACGCTCTGATGATCAGTCCTGCTCCGGAGCTTCCGGTTCCGATCTACATCGGTGGGCACAGCGAACCGGGGTTGCGTCGTGCAGCCAGGCTGGCTGACGGTTGGATGTCGGTGAACACGACCAAAGCCGAATTAGCCTGCGCCATCGATTGTCTCACGGAATTGCGGGTCGAGTACGGTCGTGCCGATGTTCCTTTCGGCGTCAACGTCTCGCCGACGGATGTTCGTGATCTGGACGGATATCGCGAACTCGAGACTCTCGGAGTCACGGAAATCAGAGTTTTGCCCTGGTATCGCTACGGAGTTGACGCCGGTGATCGTCAGGGGCGACTCGACTCCGTTCGGCGGTTTGCCGAGGAGGTCATCGCTCAGTACTGATCGATCAGCGTCTGCATCGCCCGGCCGTAGAGTTTTGCCAACTCGTCGCGATCTGCGGACTGGGGGATACTCTCGTCGCTGAGGACGCTCAACAGCCCGGACACCTGGGCGGAGACCAGGAGTGCGCGGGTGTACGCGTCTTCGCCGTCTAGACGAGCGGCGAGATTGGTGGCGAATACTCCGGTCATGTCTCTGAGTCGCTCCCGGATGCGTGGACTGTCCGACGCTCGCATGAGCGCTGTGTACACCGACAGCATCCGGGCGTCGGCCTTGCCCAGGACGAAGGCGGCGATTCGCTCACCGAGGGTGTCGAGTGGGCCGTCGAACTGGCCTTCGAAGTAGTCCGCAACCGGCGTGGTTTCCAGGAACAGTGCTTCTTTGGACCCGAAATGCCGGATGACCAGGGCCGGATCGATTCCGGCAACTTTGGCGATGGCGCGAACTGACGTGCCGCCGAACCCGTGCTCGCCGAACAGTTGGAACGCCGCCGCGCGAATCGCCTCGGATGTCGAGGGTTGCTCCTGCTCTGGCGTGTGCCTCGTGGGTGTCACGACATCGACCTCCGTGCTCGCTCGCCGACCGCGTTGTCAACGGCGTTGACTATAACGTGTCAACGGTGTTGACTGTTGAGTCTGTCAACGGTGTTGACAGCTAGATGCGGTTAGTGAAGAGAGCGTGGAATATGACAGATACCGACGTCCGAGTACCCAGCGAAGAAGTTGTCGATCCGCCGACCAATTGGAAGATGGTGGGCAGTGGACTCGCATTTCCGTTGTTCTTCGTCATCATGTTCTGCCTGTGCTACGTCAGCGCCTTCCATGCGCCGACGCCGAATCAGGCACCGATCGTGGTGGTCGGGTCGCCGTCCGTCACGGCCCCGCTGATCGACGGAATCCAGGCTTCGACGGGTGACAAGTTCGACATCGTTGCCACAGCCAACGCCGCCGACGCACTCTCTCGGATCGACAACCGCGATGCGATCGGCGCCATCGAGATCGGTGACACCGTGACCGCACATATCGCCACCGGCGCGGGCGCCTCGACGGTTTCCGTGGTGAGCAGCTTGGCGCATTCGGTTGCGGAGCAGACGGGGCAGCAGGTCACGGTGATCGACTCGGCGCCTGTCACGGCGCGCGACTCCTCGACTGTCGGACTCTTCTACTTCCTGATCGTCTGCACCCTCGGTGGCTACCTGACCATCACGGTGCTCAGTCAGGTTGCGCCGAGAATGCGGTTGCGCGAGCAGTATTCGATCCTGGCCGGTGCGGCGATACTCACCCCGCTCATAGCCTTCGGCATCACCAGCATCTTCATGCACGCCTTCGGGGCGTCGTTCGGCCAGATCCTGCAACTGCTGGGAATCTCGATGGTTTACACGTTCACCGTCGGTGCGGTGAGCATTCTGCTCAATCGACTGCTCGGCCAAGCCGCGATCTTCGCGGTGCTGACGGTGCTCGTTTTCATCAACTTCCCGAGTTCGGGTGGTGCCATTCCGGTGTCGTTCCTGCCGGGATTCTGGCAGCACATCCATTCGTTCTGGCTCGGATCGGCAGCCATGGAGCCCATCCGCTCCGTCATCTACTTCAGTGGCAACGGCGCCGGACCGCACCTGCTCGTTCTGGGGATCTGGCTGGTCGCGGCACTCGGCCTGACCGGACTGCTCGCCTCTCGCCAGTCGAAAAAGGCAGCAGCGCACTGAGTGTGGTGGGGCCGGCGATTGCCGACCCCACCCGAACCCTTTACTTCAGCCGTACCGCGTCGGTGCCCGGTCCGTCGAGCATCGCGGACCCCAGCAGGATGTCCGGAATGCCGAACCCGTCGATCAGTGTCTCGACGTGGGGGCGCAGGGTGCGGCAACGCTCGTTGATTCCGCGCGTCACGGCCTTCGAACGCTCCACCGACAGATGCCGGTGCTCCATGAACCAGGCCTTGTCCTCTTCGATCACGGACAGTGCGTAGAGATCGCACACCTCGCCGAAGAGTTCCTTTGCGGTCTCGTCCTCACACGAGTCGATGCCGGCGACGAATGCTTCCAGGATGACGCGCTCGATGTGCGCCTGAGCGGCTTTGAGTACGTGGTCCTGCACGAAGTTGAACGCGTCGAACGGGTTCTCCTCGCGCTTCTGTGCTGCCTGCAATCGCCTTGCCGCAGTGGCGAGTAGGTACTCTTCGCGGTCTTCGAACATCTTCATCTGGGTGCCGCGATTGAAGAGGCTGCCGTCCTCTTCGTTGTCCTGGCGAGTGTCGACGATCGTCTGCAGGATCTGCTGCGCTGCCGTGCGTTTCTTGACCACGTCGGAGACCGTCGTAGCGGCGAAGCGCATCCAGTCGACAGGGCTCATGCCGCGGACTTCGTCGGCGTAGGAGGTGAGGAGTTCTTTTGCGACCAACTGCGTCAGAACGTGGTTGTCACCCTCGAACGTGGTGAAGACGTCGGTGTCCGCCTTGAGTGCGGTGAGGCGGTTCTCGGCGAGATAGCCTGCGCCGCCGCAGGCTTCGCGTGCCTCCTGGATGGCCCGAGTGGCATGCCAGGTGTTGGCGGCCTTGAGTCCGGCGGCGCGACCTTCGAGTTCGCGCTGCTCCTGCGGATCCGGGTCGTCGCTGCTCTGGATGTCGTGCATCGCGGCTACGAGTTCGTTCTGTGCGAACTGCAGAGCGTACGAGCGGGCGATCAACGGTAGCAGGCGCTTCTGGTGGACGAGGTAGTCCATGATCAGGACTTCGTCGTCACTCTTCGGAGCACTGAACTGCCTGCGCTGCAGGGCATATCGACCGGCGATGGCCAATCCGACGCGGGCGGCCGCTGCCGCGGAACCACCGACGGTGACACGTCCACGAACCAGTGTGCCGACCATCGTGAAGAAACGACGGTTCGGGTTCTCGATCGCCGAACTGTACGTGCCGTCCTCGGCGACGTCGGCGTAACGGTTGAGTAGATTCTCACGCGGGATGCGGACCTGGTCGAAGACGATGCGGCCGTTGTCGACTCCGGGCAGTCCACCCTTGAGCCCGCAGTCGGACGTCGTGACGCCGGGGAGGTCGTTGCCGGCGTCGTCACGAATCGGCACGACAAAGCAGTGGACGCCCTGACTTTCGCCTCCGGTGATCAGCTGTGCGAACACCGCTGCGACGGTGGCGTGCTGGGCAGCGCCGCCGATGTAGTCCTTGCGAGAGGACGGAGTGGGGGAGTTGACGACGAACTCGCCCGTCTCGACGTCGTAGGTCGCCGTGGTTTCGAGTTCCTGGACGTCGCTGCCGTGACCGGTCTCGGTCATCGCAAAGCAACCGAGCAGGTCCAGATCGATCAGCGGCTTGACGTACGCCTGGTGGTGACGCTCGGTGCCGAGGTTTTCGATGGCGCCGCCGAACAGACCCCACTGGACGCCGGCCTTGACCATCAGTGAGAGGTCGGACATCGCGAGCATCTCGATGCTGGTGACGGCGCCACCCGCGTCGCCCGTTCCGCCGTGAGAGACGGCGAAACCGTTTGCGGCGTACCCGAGATCGGCGAGGACCCGCATCTGTTCGAGAGCCTTGGAGCGCGCAATGGCGGTGTTGGGTGTGTAGTGCGGAGCAAAACGTTCGTCGTTCAATTCGCCGCGAACGCGCTCACGCACCTCCCGCCAGCGTCCGTCGAGTGTTGTCCTGAGGTGGTCCGCTGTGGTGGCCATGGAACCGACGATAGCGCGTAGCGCACCGCGGGCAACCCGGTTCGATCCCAACCTCACATTCAGCAGGAGCCCGCGGCACCCGCTTCGATTCCTTGGCGGAAGAGTTCCTTCTCGCTCTCGGACATAGCCTGGTACGAAGGGTCGTTCTCGACGATCTTCAGGAAGTCGGCGCCCGCCGTCTGGGTCGACGTGTCGCCGCTCTGAACACGCTGCTGAACGTAGACGGACACCGCCGAACACCCGCCGAGAAACGCGGGGTCGGTGCTCGTCGCCGCGGTGGTTCGAGCCGAGTCGGTGGCGCTCGGCGGCGACGAAACTGTCGCCTTGTCGTCGTTCGAAGCGTCCGAACCACACGATGTGAGAAGAATCGCAGCCGAGACCATCAGCGTCGTCAACAGTCGCTTCATGCCCGGAATCGTCTCACGCGGGGCCCGGTTCGACCGGAAAACTCGCCTCGAGCACCGAAGTCCTACACCCTGTCGTTGTCAGATTCGACAGAACTGGGACACTGGAAGCCGTGACTGTGTCTTCCGGTGATCCCGACGTGCATGCAACGAACTCCGCTCGGCTCTTCGAACGTGCCGGCAACGTGATTCCGGGTGGCGTCAACTCGCCCGTCCGCGCGTTCGGTTCGGTCGGCGGAACACCGCGATTCATTCGCGAAGCATCCGGCTACACCCTCACCGACGTCGACGGAAACAACTACGTCGACCTGGTGTCGTCCTGGGGTCCGATGATTCTCGGGCACGCTCACCCGGCAGTCGTCGAAGCCGTTCGCGAAGCCGCGCTCGGAGGTCTCTCCTTCGGTGCGCCGACCGAAGGCGAAGTCGCTCTCGCCGAGGAAATCGTCGCCCGCGTCGCGCCCGTGGAAAAGGTTCGCCTGGTCAACTCCGGAACCGAAGCCACGATGAGCGCAGTCCGCCTCGCCCGCGGATTCACCGGGCGGACCAAGATCGTCAAGTTCTCCGGTTGCTACCACGGCCACGTCGACGCCCTTCTCGCCGACGCCGGATCCGGCCTCGCGACGTTCGGGCTGCCGACCTCTCCCGGCGTGACCGGCGCTCAAGCAGAAGACACCATCGTCGTGCGCTACAACGATCTCGACGCGGTGGCCGCGGCCTTCGCGGCCAATCCCGGCGCCATCGCGTGCGTCATCACCGAAGCTGCCGCCGGAAACATGGGCGCCGTCGCACCGCTTCCCGGTTTCAACGAGGGTCTGCGTCGTCTCACCCGTGAGCACGGCGCACTCCTGATCATGGACGAGGTGATGACCGGATTCCGCGTCAGTGCCTCGGGTTGGTACGGCATCGACAACGTCGCAGGCGACCTCTACACCTTCGGCAAGGTCATGAGCGGCGGCCTGCCTGCCGCAGCATTCGGCGGCCGCGCCGACATCATGGGCCACCTCGCACCGGACGGTCCCGTCTACCAGGCAGGCACCCTCTCGGGTAACCCCGTAGCCGTCGCCGCCGGACTCGCGAGCCTGCGCGCCGCCGACGCCGAGGTGTACGCCAAGCTCGGCCGGAACGCGACCGCCCTCGGCGACCTCATGACCCAAGCACTCACCGCCGAAGGCGTCGAACACCGAGTGCAGTACGCAGGCACCTTGGTGAGCGTGTTCTTCACCGAGAACACGGTGACCAACTACGACGAAGCCAAAGCCGCGCAGACCTGGCGATTCCCCGCCTTCTTCCACGCACTGCTCTCCCGCGGCGTGTACCCGCCGCCGAGCGCGTTCGAAGCGTGGTTCGTCTCCGCAGCCCTCGACGATCGAGCCTTCTCGATCATCGCCGACGCCATGCCTCACGCAGCCAAGGCCGCAGCTGCTGCCGTCAAGCCCTGACCAGTTCCCATTCCAGAACACCCGCACGCTTCCGACATCCATCATCTTCAGCGAGGACCCTCGACTGTGACCGACGCCGATCACCCCGACCACACGTCCACCCGCACCATCGTCCACGTCCTGCGCCACGGCGAAGTACACAACCCGCGCGGGATCCTCTACGGACGGCTCCCGGGCTTCCGGTTGTCGGTGGCGGGCGAAGCTCAGGCTCGTGCGGTCGCGTCGGTGCTCGCCGATCACGACATCACCCACGTGGTCGCGTCGCCGCTGCAGCGGGCGCAAGAGACCGCGACTCCGATCGCCGAGGCACACAAGCTCGACATCGTCACGGACGAAAACCTGATCGAGGCAGGCAACGAGTTCGAGGGTCTCAAGGTTGCCGTCGGGGACGGTGCGCTCTCGCGTCCGCGTCACTGGTGGAAACTGCGTGACCCGTTCACCCCGTCCTGGGGCGAGCCCTACCTGCAGATCGCGCATCGCATGCTCGCAGCCGTCAATGCCGCACGCGTCGCGGCAGTCGGACACGAAGCCGTCGTCGTCAGCCATCAGCTTCCGGTCTGGACTCTGCGTCGATTCCTGCAGGGTGAGCGTCTGTGGCACGATCCCCGTCACCGTCAGTGTGGACTGGCGTCGTTGACGTCACTGGTCTACGAAGGCGACACCCTGGTCGACATCGTCTACTCCGAACCTGCCGGCGCCTCCGACCCGAGAGTGACAGGAGCATGATTTCGCGCCGCATCGCCGCAGCATTCGCAGCCGCTGCGTCGGCGATGCTTCTTCTCTCGTCCTGCGCGACCGGCGACGACGCCGTCGCACAGGGCGGAACTTTCGACTTCGTCTCACCGGGCGGACAAACCAAGATCTTCTACGATCCGCCGTCCGACCGAGGCACCATCGGCAAGCTCTCCGGGCCCGATCTGATGAACGAAGGTCAGAAGGTCGGTGTCGAGGACTTCGAGGGCAAGGTCGTCGTCCTCAACGTCTGGGGTCAGTGGTGCGGACCGTGCCGCGCCGAAGCCGACGACCTGGAACAGGTCTACGAGCAGACCAAGGATTCGGGCGTGCAGTTCCTCGGCATCAACGTCCGCGACGACACCAAGAACAAAGCGCAGGACTTCGTGGTCGACAACAAGGTCTCGTACCCGTCGATCTACGACCCGTCGATGCGTTCGCTGATCGCCCTCGGTGACGGCTACCCCACGTCGGTCATTCCGACGACGATCGTCCTGGACCGCCAGCATCGCGTCGCCGCGGTGTTCCTCCAAGAACTTCTCGCCGAGGATTTGCTGCCCGTCGTCCAGCGAGTAGCTCAGGAAGACGCGCAGTAAAGATGACAACCACGACCACTACGCTGCTGGCCGGCAGCGACACATTGAGTGCCGGTGTGGGCGAAGCGTTTCAGAACGCGGCGTCGTCCGGTCCGCTTCTGCTCGCCCTCGGCGCCTGTGTGCTCGCCGGTCTGGTGTCGTTCGCTTCACCGTGCGTCGTGCCGCTCGTTCCCGGCTACCTGTCCTACCTGGCCGGCGTCGTCGGTGCCGACGCTCCCGCGATCACCGCCGAAGAAGCGAAGACGCGGACGATCACCCGGAGCAGTCGACTGAGGGTGGCCGGTGCGGCCGGACTGTTCGTCGCGGGCTTCACCGTTGTGTTCGTCCTCGCGACCGCGTCGGTATTCGGCGTAATCTCCACGCTGCTCGTCAACCGCGAGGTCCTGATGCGAGTGGGCGGTGTCGTCACCATCGCAATGGGTCTCGTCTTCATCGGGCTGATTCCGGCGCTGCAGAAGGACGTTCGTTTCGAACCGCGTCGCGTGTCGTCACTGGTGGGTGCGCCGCTGCTCGGGGGAGTGTTCGCTCTGGGCTGGACGCCGTGCCTCGGTCCGACATTGGCAGGCGTGATGTCCGTAGCGGCGGGAACCGACGGGATGACGGCCGCGCGTGGTGTCACGTTGATCGTCGCATACTGCATCGGACTCGGCCTGCCGTTCATCATCTTGGCGCTGGGATCCGCGCGCGCGCTGACCGGCGTCGGCTGGTTGCGTCGTAATGCACGCACCATTCAAATTTTCGGCGGAATCATGTTGGTGGCAGTGGGAATCGCCCTCGTCACCGGCGCGTGGGACCAGTTCGTCGGCTGGGTTCGCGACGCATTTATCTCGGAGGTGACGCTGCCGATATGACAGCTGACGACAATAACGACCACCCGAAACCCGTGCTGCCGAAGCAGTCGGTGATCGGTCGAGTCGTTGCACTCGGGCGCAACACCTGGCGCGGGCTCACCTCGATGCGGACCGCGCTGGTACTGCTGTTCCTCCTCGCGCTCGCTGCGATCCCCGGCGCCCTGCTGCCACAGCGAACCCTCAACGAGGGCAAGGTCACCGACTACATCGCCGCGCGTCCGACGCTCGGTCCGTGGATGGACCGCCTCGAATTGTTCGACGTGTTCAGCAGTTTCTGGTTCACCGCGATCTACGCATTGCTCTTCATCTCGCTGGTCGGCTGCATCCTGCCGCGTTGCGTGGAGCACGCGAAGGCGCTGCGCACCCGTCCGGTGAATGCGCCGCGCAATCTTGCTCGCCTGCCGCACCACACCACGAGCGTCGTGGACGGCGAGACTCCTGACGAACTTGCTGCCCGGGTGTCGAAAGAACTGCGCGGGTGGCGCGTCGAAACGCGTCGCGGCGATTCGAAATCACGACGCGAAGGCGAGATCACCATCTCGGCGGAGAAGGGATACCTCCGCGAGTTCGGCAACCTCGTGTTCCACCTCTCGCTGGTCGGATTGTTGATCGCGATCGCCGCGGGCAAGTTGTTCGGCTACGAGGGCAATCGCATCGTCATCGCCAACGACGGCCCCGGGTTCTGCACGACCTCGCCGGCAGTGTTCGACTCCTTCGTCGCCGGTCTGAGCCTCGACGGCACCGGCATGACCCCGCTGTGTGTACGTGTGAAGAATTTCCAGGCCGACTACCTCGAGACCGGTCAGGCCGAGATGTTCACCTCGGACATCTCGTACCAGGCAGGCGACGACCTCGAGTCCGATACCTGGCGGGACACGACCATCCAGGTGAACCACCCACTGCGGATCGCCGGCGATCGTGTGTACCTGCAGGGACACGGATACGCGCCGACATTCACCGTCACGTTCCCGAACGGTGAGACCCGCACCGAGACGCTCCAGTGGCGTCCGGACGACGCCACGACGTTCCTCAGCAGTGGCGCGATGCGCTTCGACCCGCCGGGCGGCATGTATCCCGATGCGGACGAGCGTCGGAAGAATCAGATTGCCATCGAAGGATTGTTCGCGCCCACCGCGCTGTTCCACGGCAACCTGCTGTCGTCGAGCTACCCGGCGATGAACGATCCGGCAGTCGCCATCGACATCTACAAGGGCGACACCGGACTCGATACCGGTAACCCGCAATCGCTGTTCGAACTCAACACCGAACTGATCAATCAGGGCCGACTGGTCAAGCAGGATCGAGTCAATCTGTTTCCGGGGGAGAGCGCGACGCTTGCCGACGGAACCCAGGTGCGATTCGATGGTGCCGTCGACTTCGTGAACCTGCAGGTCTCCCACGATCCCGCTCAGGTGTGGGTGTTGGTTTCGGCGTTGACCATGATGGCGGGCCTACTCGTCTCGCTCGTGATCAAGCGTCGCCGCGTCTGGGCACGTATCTATCCAGATGACGAACGACGTACTGTAGTAGAACTTGGTGGGCTTGCCCGCACCGACCACGCAGGCTGGGGCGACGAGTTCGACCGCCTCGCCGACCGCTTGCTGAAAAGCAATCCGACCACCGCGGTGAACCAACCGCACGCGCAGGAGAACGCCCGATGACAACGAACGAGACACTCGCGCAGTACAGCGACTGGGCCTTCAAGTCCGCCTTCACCGTGCTCGTGCTGGCGTTTGTGCTGCTCATCGTGCAGTACGCGTCGGCCAGAGCAAAGGCGGTTCAGGACAAGGAACTGGTCTCCGCCGGCGGTGTCGACGCATCCGTGCCTGGCAGGGTCGCGGAGACTCCGAGCAAGTCGCTCTCGGAACGATTCGGCGGAATGGGCCGAGCTGTCCTGGTCGTCGGAACGGTGCTGATCATCGCGTCGATCGTGCTCCGCGGATTTGCGACGGAACGATTCCCGCTCGGCAACATGTACGAATTCGTGGCGATGGCGTGTGCGGCGTCGTTGCTGGTCGGGCACGTCCTGTTGATCAAGCCGGCGTACCGTCCGATGTGGGTCTTCTTGCTGGTGCCGGTTCTGATCTTGATGTTCCTCGCCGGCACGGTCCTCTACGCCGACGCGGCTCCCGTGGTGCCGGCGCTACGCTCGTACTGGCTTCCGATTCACGTGACGATCGTCAGCGTCGGCTCCGGAATCTTCATGATCGGCGGTATCGCGAGCCTTCTGTTCCTGCTGCGACTGAAGTTCCCGCCCGGTGAGGAAGGCACGAGCATCGGTGGCCGGATCGCAGAGCGACTGCCGGATGCCCAGACTCTCGACCGCTTGGCGTACAAGAGCACGATCATCGCGTTTCCGCTGTTCGGCGCCGGCGTCATCCTCGGTGCCATCTGGGCGGAAGCTGCGTGGGGACGCTTCTGGGGTTGGGATCCGAAGGAGACGATGTCCTTCATCGCCTGGGTGATCTACGCGGCCTACCTGCATGCGAGGGCAACGTCCGGGTGGCGGGAGACGAAGGCCGCCTGGATCAACATCGCCGGTTTTGTTGCGATGCTGTTCAATCTCTTCATCATCAACATGGTCGTCTCCGGCTTGCACTCCTACGCGGGACTCACCTGATCCTCTCGAGGTACCGTGGGTGGCTGCCGACCGGTCTGTAGGTATTACCGGTCGGTACGTCAGGGGCGGGCAACAGTTACGATGCAGCTTGGCGAATTACTAGCTGTCTGGTAGCTGTGGGATCGACGAGGGGGAGCGGCGAGATGGTCGACAAGATTGAAGACGCCGGAGCAGGATTGTGGGAGCCGGTGCGCCCTGCCGAGCCGACGCGGCGCGAGCCGCGCGCATCCGCGCCCGAGCCGTCATCGGACTCGGTTCCCAGCGACGTTCGTAGTCTCTTCGTGGCCCCGGTCGACTCCGGGCCGCTCCAGCAAGTCGCCGGCCAGGCGCCCAGTGCACCCGCCGCTCCGCCGCCGACGACGACCCCAGCGGCTCCGGTACCAGGTCCCAAGACTCCGGTCATCCAGTATCCGGCAGCGCAGCCAGGCCCGATCAACGGCCAGTTCTCGACCTCGCCTGCGATGCCGATGCAGACCTACGAACCTACGAATCGTGGAGGGTCGCTTCCGGATTCACGAACTGGCGTTCCGCAGCCTGTTCAGAATTCGCAGCCTGTTCGGAACTCGCAGCCTGTTCAGAACCTGCATCCTGTTCAGAATTCGCAGCCCGGCCCGACGGCGCATTCATCCCCGAGACCGCTCCAGCAACCGCAGGCACCTTTTTCGCCCGGCGTCCATCCGCCCAATCCCGCGATTCGGCAGTTCGGTCATCCCGGCGCTGCGCCGGTGCAGAACGGCCACACCCTCCAGAATGGTCAGGCCGTGCCGATGGCCCCGCCGACGGCGCCACCTACTCGCGCTCCGATGCCGCAGACCGGACTCACCTCGGCTCCGGACAGTCGCTTCGAGTCCGCTCTCCCGATGACTGCGCAAGATCTCTCGGCTGCGCTCCTCGTCAAGCGGCCTGTCCGGCCTGCCCCGGTGGGTGGCTGGCGCAAGGCGCTGTACACGTTGTCCGGCCGATCGGTGAACCTCGGAAACGGTGCAAAAGAGCAGCACCTCGTCGAGTTGACGCGCCAGATCAACCAGCCGCTGCAGGGCTGCTACAAGGTTGCGGTGCTCAGTCTCAAAGGCGGCGTCGGAAAGACCACGACCACAGCGACACTGGGGTCGATGTTCGGCTCGATCCGCGGCGATCGCGTCGTCGCTGTCGATGCAAACCCCGACCGGGGAACGCTGAGCCAGAAGATCCCGCTCGAAACTCCGGCAACAGTGCGAAACCTGCTGCGCGACGAGAACAGCATCGAGAAGTACAGCGACGTCCGTGGCTACACATCGCAAAATCGACACCGGCTCGAAGTGCTTGCCTCCGACAGCGATCCAGCAGTTTCAGAGGCCTTCAGCGGTGGGGACTACACGCGCACGGTCGACATGCTCGAGAAGTTCTACAGCATAGTTCTGACCGATTGCGGCACCGGATTGATGCACTCGGCGATGCAGGCCATTCTCGAAGGTGCAGATTCGTTGATCGTCGTCAGTTCCGGTTCCGTCGACGGTGCACGTAGCGCCTCCGCAACACTTGACTGGCTCGACGCTCACGGTTACAGCAGGCTGGTCGCCACGTCCGTAGCTGTCATCAACGCGGTACGGTCTCGGTCGGGCAAGGTTGATCTGCCGCGGGTCGTCGAGCACTTCGAGCAGCGCTGTCGAGCGGTGAAACTGATTCCGTTCGATCCGCATTTGGAAGAGGGCGCCGAAATCGATCTGGACCGGCTGCGTCCAGGTACTCGGGAAGCGGTGCTGGAGTTGGCTGCGGTGGTTGCCCAGGACTTTCCGGCCTCCCCGTTCGCGTTGACGGGGAGGTAATCGGATAGCCGGGTGAGCCCGGACGCTACGTCGACGCGTCAGTCGGCGGTACGTCCGGACCTTCCGTGCGCTTGCGTCGTGTTTGCTGGTTCACATTCCACAGGAATTCGGGATCGTCATCCGGCCCGCGTACACCGCTCACCGGGGTGCGCGTCGACGGATCGGGCCCAAATGCCTTCCACATCAGAACGATCAATGTCACCAAACCCACCAACGCCAACAGATACAACACGGCGCACCTCCTCAGGGAACTGAAGTCGAGCCTACTCAGTCTCCGCCCCGCTTCACCAGAAGTGGTGCGGACAAGCGTTTCGGCTCAGTGCGCTAGTGCTGTATCTGTCGGGTACTGCAAGATCTCTCGGGTACCGCAAAGTGCTTCGAAGTGAGCTGAAGTTGCTCAGTTGTTGTCTGCTTCGGTGGTCAGCGAGCGCAGAAGCTGCATGACCTCGGTCTCACGGAATCGACGATGTCCTCCTGGCGTGCGAAGCGAGCCCAGTCGTCCTGCGTGTGCCCAGCGGGTCACGGTCTTGGGATCGACATGAAACAATGCCGCTACCTGTCCGGGCGTCATGAGTGCGTCTGCGGCGGTATTGAAGGTTGGTGCGCTCATTGTGAGGTCCTCCATGTTGATGTCGAACGTTTGACGAACAGTGATTCCGAACCGAGCAGTGATTCCGAACTTTGGTTCCGAACCGGTGTGTCGACCAGTTGCCAAAAACCTGCGTCGAGTTTGTTTCGAAGTCCTTCGCTCACATTCGACCGTTTTCTGAGTGGTAGCGCAATGTTTGCACAGATATAGCCGGGTAGTCGATCTTTCAAGAAAAAGTAATGTTTAAGTAAAGGACAAAATGGATATAGCGGGCTCGGTCCCACCCGTATTCGGAATGGGTAACCTGAGAGGGTGAGTCAGTTGTCTGAAAACCCCGAAAATGTTCCTTCTGAGCCGGTCAAGGCCAGTAAACCTTCCGCAAACTCTGGGCAAGCAAAGTCGGCTTCCGGGCCGGTGACCAAGGGTCAACTAGCCCGCGACGTGGTGCTGTACTCGGTCGCTCGGCTGCTGCTTGTCGTCGTGATCGGTGCCGTCATCATCGGTGGCGGAAAGCTCGCCGGCACGGACGTTCCCTTGATCGTCGCGGCGCTGTTCGCAGTTCTGATCGCGCTGCCGCTGTCGTTGCTGCTCTTCGCGAAACTGCGCAAGCGTGTTAATGCGGGCATTGCGGCGGTCGACGCCCAGCGTCGGTCCGATCGTGACGATCTTCGCTCCAAGCTGCGCGGAGACGGGCGGTGACCACGGGGTCGCTCGACGTCGACCGTCGGACCTCACGCCAGTGGGTCGACAACGCGGTGCGGTTGATCGAAGCCGACGCGCAACGCAGCGCGGACACTCACCTGCTGCGCTATCCGCTGCCGAGTAACTGGACCGTCCAGCTTTATCTGAAGGACGAGTCGACCCACATCACGGGGAGTCTCAAGCATCGACTCGCACGGTCGCTTTTCCTCTACGCGATCTGCAACGGCTGGGTTACCGAAGAGACCACTGTCATCGAAGCGTCGTCCGGATCGACGGCTGTCAGCGAGGCGTATTTCGCGAAGTTGCTGGGCCTGGATTTTGTCGCGGTGATGCCCGCGAGCACGAGTCCCGCCAAGATCGCGTTGATCGAGGCGCAGGGGGGACGTTGTCATTTCGTGAGCGATCCGTCGTCGATCTACTCGGAATCGCATCGGCTCGCGAGTGAGTTGAACGGTCACTACATGGACCAGTTCACCCACGCCGAGCGCGCGACGGATTGGCGCGGAAACAACAACATCGCCGAATCGATCTTCACTCAGCTCGAACACGAGGAACATCCGATTCCCGACTGGGTGGTCGTCGGAGCCGGGACGGGCGGAACCGGTGCCACGATCGGCCGCTTTCTTCGTTACCGGAAATTCGACACGGGGCTGTGCGTGGTGGACCCGGAGCACTCCGTGTTTTTCGACGCGTGGCGAGCGAGCGATCCGTCGATCGTCGGTACTCGAGGTTCCCGGATCGAGGGCATCGGCCGTCCGCGCGTCGAACCGTCGTTTGTCGGTCAGGTGGTCGACCGAATGATCAAGGTGCCGGACGCAGGCTCGATCGCGGCCGCCCGGCACGCCAGCGCAGCCCTGGGGCGCAAAGTGGGCGGCTCGACGGGGACGAACCTGTGGGGAGCTTTTGCGTTGATTGCCGAAATGATGGCGGCCGGGCGCAGCGGCAGCGTCGTCACCCTCCTGTGCGACGGCGGAGAGCGTTACTCAGGCACGTATTACAACGACGAATGGGTGGCTTCGGAAGGGATCGACCTGCTCGGCCCGACGACAGTGCTGGACGAGTTCGTCCGTTCGGGTGCGTGGACGGCCAGTTCCTGAATCGCCGGCGCCGGACCGTGTGACGGGCGGCTCATCGTCACGCGCGGCCAGGCGTCCAACCCGGACGACTGCTCGTCCGTTCTGATGCGTATCAGGCCGGGGGAGAGCGTGTTCTCGGCCAGACGCACGAACCCGAGTCGCTCGTAGTACGGCGCGTTCCACGGAACGTCGACGAACGTCGTCAGAGTCACGAGATCGTGGTGATGGTCCGCCGCCCATTCGGTGACGGCGTCGATCAGCTGTGCTCCGAGGCCTTTCCGGGCATGATCGGGGTGAACGGAGACCTGTTCGATATGCGCGCCGCCGTCCACGATCTCGACGAGTGCGTACGCAACGGGTACGTCGTTCGCGTCGGTCTGAACCCAGATGTGCTCGGCTGCGAGAAAATCGTTCAACTCGTCGAGCGTCGGCGGTGGATCGTCTGCGATGGCGTCCATCCCGATGTCTCGGAACGGTTCGCCCGCGGCGATCTCGATCTGTTGCAGTGCGGGTAGGTCGGTGGATATGGCCGAGCGGATCACAGAAACCGTTTTACCTCGAGAAGTGCGTTTCTCCCAGCGCTACGCCTTCTGTAACGCAAACCTACGCAACCGTAGGTTGTGTATCGTTTGGTCAAGGGGCACTTCTCCAGCGAGGGCGGATCATGGGCAATCCTGAAGTTTCACTCGACAATTACGAGGCTGTGTACGAGTACTACCGCAGTCATCAGCAGAACCGATTCGTGGCGAAGCTCGCTTATGCCGCATTGGCGCTGAAGTACCGCCCGCGAGTGAGGTACGCGCCGGGTGCGGAAGGTGCGCTGAAGACTCTGCTGGAACGTAAGACGCAGTTGGTCGTGGCAGTCAATCATCTGACCGAGAGCGACCAGTTCACGCTCGCCGCGACCGCGTGGCGTACTCCGTTGCGTCGAGTGATCGGACGGACCCGGGTCCTCGCCAAAGACGAACTCTTCGTTGATCCTTCACAGCGCAAGAAGGTCGACATGATGGGCAGCATCCCGGTTTTTCGCAGCAAGAACTACGGCCTCCGTGCAGTTTCGGATGCCGGCCGAGTGATGATGGACGTCGCGGCCGAGCGGCTGGGCAACGGGGACTGTCTGGCGATTTTCCCGGAAGGGACGTGCAACACCGAAGATCCGACGCGGCTGCAGCACGTCAACAGCGGAATCGGCCACATCGTCGCGCGCGCCGAGAAGTTGGGATGCTCACCGGCACTGGTGTCGATCGGCATCAATTACGGTCCAGTGGCCGGCGACGTCAAGGCTGCGAGTGTCTTTGTCGGAATGCCGGTGACCGAACTTCCGGACAAGCCGATGGATATCGCCCGAACTGTGCAGGCCGACTTGCAGGTGGCAGTGGACGGGGCCGTCGCCGGGTACTAGGCGCGCCTGTCAATTTTGGTTGACAAATTCCGGTTGTCAACCTAAATTGACAACATGACCGAAGCAACCTCTCTCGCTGCTGCCGCCGGTAGCCCGGATCCCACCGAGGGATTGCGTGCTGTTCGAGCGCTGCGTCGTCTTCTCGAAAAACTCGAGGCCATTCAGGTCGCCAATGCGCGCCGTCACGGATGGTCCTGGCAGGCGATCGCGGAAGCTCTCGAGGTCAGCCGTCAAGCCGTCCACAAGAAATACGCGTCCGCGCAGTCGGAATCGATGCTGCGTTCACTGCGCGAGAAGGGCAGGTAATTGCCATGTTCGAAAGGTTCTCCGCACAGGCTCGAGGCGTCGTTGTCGATGCTGTCGCCGGCTCCGGTCCTGTCACGCCGATGGAACTTCTGACCGCGCTGATCACCTCTGATCGGGGCATCGCCACCGAGGTGCTCACCGAGTCTGGTGTCACGCTCGACGTGATCCGCCACGCCGGCGCCGGATCGAACGAAGGTAGCTCCAACAATTTCGACGACGACGCCGAGATACTCAAGTCGATCGGCATCGATCTCGATGCGGTTCGGGAGAGTCTCGAGCAGTCCTTCGGCGAAGGTGTGCTGGACGAGACTCCTGTGCCGGACGGCGTCGACACTTCTCGCAAGAGCCGATTCGGGTTCCCTCGTTCACGATTCGAGAAGGACTCCAAGAAGGTGTTGGAACTCTCGCTCCGTGAAGCGCTCGCGCACAAGGACAATCGCATCGGCGCCGAACACATCCTGCTCGGCATCCTGCGTGTCGCCGACGGGCCTAGCCGTCAGGCCCTCGAAACGCAGGTCACGATGTCGGTGATCCGTGAGCGCTTGGAAGCGAAGATGAATCGCGCCGCCTAGATTCGGCACGGCTCCGCATGCACGGGGCGGGATGTGCCAGCATTCAGACATGACATTTCTGGCACGTCTCATCATCAACGGCATAGCCATCTGGCTGGCGTCGGCGTGGGTCACCGGCATCACGATCGCCAACCACGACAACGGCACCTGGGGCACGGTTCTCGTGATCGCGGTGATCGCTTTGATCTTCACGGTGGTCAACGCGTTCATCAAGCCGGTAGTGCAGCTTCTCTCGCTACCGCTGCTCATCCTGACTCTCGGATTGTTCACGCTCGTGATCAACGCCCTCATGCTGATGCTGACGGCGTGGATCTCGTCCGGAACGTCCTACGGCTTGACGGTCGACGGCTTCTGGACGGCAGTCTGGGGCGCGCTGATCATCTCGATCGTGAACTTCCTGCTCAGCGCGTTCGTCCCGGACAACCGTTGAGTCCGTCGACTTTCAGGCGAGACTGAGCGCAACTGCGGTCGCGGCACCCCAGACGAGCATGGCGAGTCCGGTGTCGCGCAACGCGGGGATCAGGGCCATACCCTGCCCGCCCGAACGCAGTGGGGCGTTGGCTCGGATTGCCAGTGGCAACGCCAGCAATCCGAGCAATGCCCACGGAGTGCGCAGGATCAGCAGCAGGGTCGCGACGAACGGGACGGCCAGCAGGATCACGTGCAGTGTGCGGGTCTTGGCGTCGCCGAGCCGGACTGCGAGAGTGATCTTTCCGGACTCGGTGTCGGTCGGGATGTCTCGAAGATTGTTGGCAACGAGCACCGCGCTCGAGAACGAGCCGATGGCGATCGCGCCGGCCAGCCCGGCCAGATCCACCCGTTCGGCCTGTACGAACTGAGTTCCCAGCACTGCAATCAGTCCGAAGAAGATGAACACGGCGATCTCGCCGAACCCGCTGTATCCGTAAGGCTTCTTGCCGCCGGTGTAGAACCAGGCACCGATGATGCAGAACACGCCGACCGCAACCAGCCACCAGGCTGTGGTCGCCGCCAGAACGAACCCGGCTACCGCGGCAACGGTGAAGCAGCTGATCGCCGCGGCCTTCACGGCTCCGGGACTGACCAACTTCGATCCGACCAAGCGCAGTGGCCCGACGCGGTCGTCGTCCGTTCCGCGGATTCCGTCGGAGTAGTCGTTCGCGAAATTCACCCCGACGATCAAGGCCAAGGAGACGATCAGTGCCAGGAGCGCCTTCCACCACACTGCGAGGTCCAGGGACGCCGCGGCTCCGGTGCCGACCAGCACGGGCGCAATCGCGTTCGGGAGTGTGCGCGGCCTCGCGCCTTCGATCCATTGAGCAGCTGTTGCCATACAACGATCTTTGCACTGTGCAATACGATCGAACGCGGTGGATCAGCACATGACTCGAGACGTGAGTGAGCGCGCCAGGTACGCGCAGTCGGGCGAAGACCTGGCAGACATTGCCTTGCTCGGACCCGTTTCGACCAAAGTGGGCGGTCGTCTGGTTCCGTTGCCGGGTCCGCGAGCTCGAACTCTGCTGGTTGCGCTGGCTCGCAATCCGGGTGAGCCACGTACCGCGCAGAGCCTGATCGACGACGTCTGGGGGCTGGAGCCGCCGCGCTCACCGATGAACGCCCTCCACACTCAGGTCTCGCGCCTGCGATCTGCACTCCCGGACGGGGCCCTCGAAGTCACGGCGGCCGGATACCGGCTCACTCTCGCTCGGGAGCGTGTCGACCTGGCCAGGGCAGCGGACGCCGCCCGTGGTCTGCGCACCGTCGGCGCCGAAGCGTCCGAAGCGCTCGCCGTCACGACCGCGTCATTGCGCCTGTGGCGCGGTACCCCCGGGAGTGACGTCGTCGGCGACGTTGCAGATCGTCTGGCGCTCGACGCAGGCCGGGTGTACGACGAACTGGAGACGGCGCAGATCGACGCGTTGCTCACATTGGGGGAGTACGCGGCAGCCATTCCCCTGGTGCGCGGACGCCATCTGGCGAGCCCATTCGACGACACAGCGGCCGAGGCGTTGATGCGTGCACTCGCCGGAGCAGGCCGAGTCAACGAGGCACTCGAAGTGTTCGCGGAGTTCCGCAACCACCTCGCCAATCGCCTGGGCGCTGATCCGTCACCCGCACTGGTGACTCTCAACGCGGAACTTCTCGGGGCACCTGCGGCTACACCGCGGGCCGCGCGTGCGATCGGTCTCCGCGCTGCCCCCAACACCTTGCTCGGTCGCGACAACGACATCGACCAGATCGAATCCTTGCTCGCCCGCTCGCGCGTCGTCACCATTCTCGGACCTGGTGGCGCCGGAAAGACCCGTCTCGCACACGAATTGGGCCTGCGCGGATCCGTGAACCAGCCGGGCGTCTCGGTGGTCCTCGTGGAGTTGGCGTCGTTGCGCAGCAGCGAAGATGTCATCGCGGCCATCGGAGGCACCCTCGGAATCAGCGAATCCGATCTGGCGCCAGGCAAATTGACCGTCGGCCGAACGCATTCGGCGAGAGAGCGACTCAAAGAGGCGCTGTCCGCCGGTCCGATGTTGCTCATCCTCGACAATTGTGAGCACGTGATCGGCGCGTGTTCGGAGATCGTGGCCGAGATGATCGCGGCCGGTCGTCAGCTGACGGTTCTGACCACCAGTCGTTCTCCGCTCATGATCAGTGCCGAGGCGGTGTACCCGTTGCCGCCGTTGGCGATCGAAGACGGAACCGGCTCGGCAGTCGAACTCTTCTCGGCGAGAGCCCGTGCGGTGCGGCCGTCTGTTCATCTGGACGTCGACGCGGTAGTCAAGCTGTGTACGACGCTCGACGGACTCCCGCTGGCGATCGAGCTCGCTGCCGCGCGGGTCCGCACCATGAGCGTCGACGAAATCGGTTCGAGACTGCGAGACAGGTTCGCGTTGTTGCGCTCCGATGATCCGACGTCTCCGGATCGGCATCGCACCCTGCACGCGGTGATCGACTGGAGCTGGAATCTGTTGGGCAGCGGGGATCAGATTGCGTTGCGTCGATTGTGCCGATTCCCGGCCGGCTTCACCCTTTCTTCGGCGCAGGCCGTTGCCGGGTGGGGCGAGTTGACCGATGTGGCAAGTGCCGTCGAAGCGCTGGTGAATCAGTCACTTCTTTCCGTCAGCGACGGGCAGGGAGATCTTCGGTACTACATGCTCGAGACTGTCCGTGAATACGGCGAGGAGCAACTCGCCGCGTCCGGGGAGGGACCGGAAGTGATTCGGCGCCTCGACGACTGGGCGATTGCGATCGCCGAGGATGCCGTCGTGCGTGCACGGACGGATCAGCTCCGTCTGATTGCCGACCTCGACGCCGAGCACGACAACCTTCTGGCTGTACTTCGCTGGGCCGTGGAACGCGGCGACGCGGTGACCGTAGCCAACGTCTTCCCCGTCCTTGCGATTCTGTGGGCCGTACGAGGATCGAACTCGGAAATCTCGAACTGGGCGTCGAAGATCGTCGGGGCGACCGCGGACAACGATCTGCGCGACGTGAATGCAGAACTGGTGGGCGCTACGTTCATCCTGGTGGCGATGCATCTCTTCTTCGGAGAGGCCGATCGAAACCATGCCCGTGCGCGGATCCGACTTCGAAAGCTGTTGCGTGAGCGCGATGATCTCGGTCCGTTGTTCGCATTTCTGATCAAGCTGACCACGAGTGGGATCGCCAACCACAAACTTGCGCGGTTGGTGGCCGAAGGCGTTCGCAGTTCCGATCCCGAGACCCGAATGGCGGCGCTGTCCGCGCGTTCGAACATGCGGGAGAACATCGGAGATCTGCGCGGTGCGTTGCTGGACGGGGAGACTCTGTTCGACTACGCCACCAGCATCGGTGACGAGTGGGGTCTGGCGATGGCGGCCCAACATGTCGGGTCGGTTCACAGCCAATCCGCCCGCTATGGCGAGGCCATCGAGTTCTACGCGATCGCGGCGGCGTCGATGGAACGCCTCGGTGCGCGTGACGAGGCGATGCAGCTCATCTGCTTTCAAGCCGGAGCAATGATCGCGGCCGGTGACACCGCTGGTGGTCGGGTGCTTCTCGATCGTGCACGTCCGGCATTGGCGCATTCGGGTGGGACCGGGGCCATCGAAACCGATCAACGGCGCGCGGCGCTCATAGCGAGTATCGCCGAGGCGGATCTCGCGGACGGCCGTATCGACGAGGGCTTGGCTCGGTATCGAGAAGCGCTGGAGCTGTTGGGTTCTGCGATCGAGAACATCTTCGGTGATCCCTTCGTCGTTCTGCTCGGTGCCGCGGCTGTGTGCGCTCACGCAGTTCACGGCCGGCACGAACTGGTGGCGGGCCGCGTTCTGCAGATGAAGGAGTCGAGTGCTCTCAAGCTCGATCCCAACGGTTACGCGGACCTGCCGCTCGCGGGTTCGTTGGCGTCGGCGATCGGGTCGTTCGATCTTGTCACGGGCAACATCGAACGCGGAGTCGAACTGATGGCTTTGTCGTTGAAAATGCCGGGGAGACAAGACTTCGTCTCGCTCCATCACGCGCGCCTCTCCGACTTCGCGGTTGGTCTGGTCGGAGCCGACAGGTGGTCTGTGGAAACCGAGAAGGTATCGGGTTACTCACGCAGAGCGGTCCGCGAAGCAGTGTTGGCTGCGCTTCGCGGACCGGTGCTGGACTAGGTCTGGACGATGGTGCGGGACTTATGTCTTGCGCATGTACATCCGCACGGTCAAAGGTGCCATGACGGCAACGATCACCGCGGCGCCCACCAGCGACCATACGACGTGGATACCGAAGTGTCCGTCGTTGGCCAGCTCGCGAACCGCGGTCACCAGGTGTGAGACCGGATTGACGTTCACGAACTTCTGAAGCCAACTCGGCATGGTGGCAGGATCGACGAACGCATTCGACAGGAACGTCAGCGGGAACAGCACGAGCATCGAAACACCCTGCACCGTGGACGCTTTGTTCATCAGCACGCCCATGAGAGCGAAGATCCAGCTGATGGAGAACGCGCACACCATGACCAGGATCGCGGCAGACAGAATGCCGACCACGCCGCCTGCGGGGCGGTAACCCATCGCGAAACCGACGATGAACGTGATGGTCGTGGCGATGCCGTAGCGCACGACGTCGGCGAGCAATGCACCGGACAGCGGGGCGATACGAGCGATGGGAAGGGACTTGAAGCGGTCGAACACGCCCTTGTCCATGTCCTCACGAAGCTGAGTGCCCGTGACGATGGAACCGGTGATGACGGTCTGGACGAGGATGCCGGGGATGATCGTCGGCAGATATGCCGTCACGTCACCGGCGATCGCGCCGCCGAAGATGTAGGTGAACATCAACGTGAAGATGATCGGCTGGATGACGACGTCGAACAGTTGCTCGGGGTTGTGCTTGATCTTGAGAATTCCGCGGTACGCCATCGTGAACGTGTTCGCGAAGCTCTGCTGCAGGCTGATGCGGCGGGGTGCGGCATCCGGCTGGGCTATCGGCGACCGGGGTTTGGTGAGGGTGGTTGTCATGCGACGCTCCGATCGGAGTCGTTGTCGGACTGGGCGTCGTTGCGTCCACCGTCTTCGGGCTGGTGCCCGGTGATGGTCAGGAACACTTCGTCCAGGCTGGGTTTCTGTACGTTGATCTCGTCGACGGCGATACCTTGCTCACGCAGACGGATCAACAGGTCCGCCGTGATCGATGGGTCGCTCAGTGGTGCGGTGATCCGCCCGACCTCGGGAGTGACACCCACCTCGACGCTCAGCGCAGCGGCGATGAGCGAGCGAGCCTCCTCGGTGCGATCACGATCGACCAGCTTGAGTTGGAGCGAGGAGATCCCGACCGAAGCCTTGAGTTCGTCGGCGGTGCCGTTGGCGATCACGCGGCCGCGGTCGATCACCGCGATGCGATCGGCCAGTTGATCGGCTTCGTCGAGGTACTGCGTGGTGAGCAACACCGTCGAACCCTCGGCGACGAGTCGCCGGATGGTCACCCACATCTGGGCGCGGGTGCGCGGATCGAGGCCGGTGGTGGGCTCGTCGAGAAACAGCAGCGGCGGGCGCGCGATCAGGCTTGCCGCCAGATCCAGGCGTCGACGCATGCCACCGGAGAAGTTCTTCAGCGGTTTGGTCGCGGCCTCGACCAGATCGAACTCCTCGAGGAGTTCCAGGGACTTGGTGCGCGCATCGCGGCGGCTCAGGCCGAGCAGCCGCGAGAAGATCACGAGGTTCTCGGTCGCCGTCAGATCCTCGTCGACGGAGGCGTACTGACCGGTGACGCCGATCAGGGATCGGACCGCGGTGGGTTCACGGCTGACGTCGTGGCCGAAGATGCGCGCCTCACCGCCGTCGGGGCGAAGGAGAGTGGCGAGCATGCGGACGGTGGTGGTCTTGCCGGCGCCGTTCGGCCCGAGGACGCCGAACACCGAGCCGGTGGGGACGGTGAGGCTGACGCCGTCGACCGCGCGGTGCTCGCCGAACTTCTTGACGAGTCCGTCGGCCTCGATGGCAAGAGGCGAAGCTGTGTGGTTCATGGGATGAAGCTTGGCAGACCGATCTTGCATGGACCTTGCGTGGAACTTGCGGTTACTTGCACAGCGCGCGAGGTCGGTGCTGCGGCTGCTAGCTGAACCGAGCCACCAGGGCGGCGCGGTCGAGCTTTCCCGGTCCACGCAGGGGGAGCGCGTCCACGACGAAGAGTTCCCGCGGCGCCGCGGTGACGTCGAGTGTCCGCTGAGCATATGCGCGCAGTTCGTCGAGCGTCGGAGCTTCGCCCTCGGGTACGACCACGGCCACCACCCGCTGCCCCAGCCGCGGGTCCTTGATGCCGATCACCGCGCACTCGCGAACGGCGGGGTGATCGGCCAGCGCGGCCTCGACCACCTGCGGTACGACGGTCAGCCCACCGGTGGAGATTGCCTCGTCCAACCGGCCGCTGATGCGCAGGACCCCGTCGACCACTGATCCGGCGTCGTCGGTCCGGAACCATCCGGGTTCGGCGAAGGCAGGGTGGTCGGGAAGCCCGCGGTACCCGGACGCGAGCATCGGACCGCCCAGCAGAACTCGGCCGTCGTCGATACGAATCTGTGCTCCGGACAACGGGATTCCGTCGTAGACGCAACCGCCGGACGTTTCGCTCATCCCGTAGGTGCGGACGACGGTGATGCCCGCTTCGGTCGCCTGCGCGAGTACCGGTGCGGGAGTAGCAGCGCCGCCGAGCAGAACCGCGTCGAGCGAAGCCAGGGCCTCGACCGCGGAGCGATCACCGAGTGCCTTGACCAACTGCGTCGGCACCAACGAGGTGTAGCGGCGCGGTCCGCTCATCGCGGCGACAGCGCCCGGCAATGCGGCAGGGTCGAAACCCGCACTGACGTCGACGATCACCGGTTGTGTTTCGGCGAGGACACTGCGCAACAGAACTTGCATCCCGGCGATGTGGTGCGGGGGGAGAACCAGCAACCAGGATCCGGTGCCGCCGAGGCGTTCATGGGTCGCGTCGCCGCTGGCTCGCAGTGCGCTCGCGGTGAGCATCGCGCCCTTCGGGGTTCCGGTGGTCCCCGACGTGGCGACCACCAGCGAGATGCCGTCGTCGATGGGCTGATCGGGGTGCAGAGCGTCGCTCAGTCGGGCCGTCTCGCGTGCGTCGGCCGCCGGGACGGGAAGCACGGCGTCGTGCACGCCGTCCAGGATCTGCGCGATGGCAGGCAGTACCTCGAAGACCGCCTCACCCTGTGGAACAGCCAGTGTGCGAAGAACTTTCACCGGACGTCCGGTCCAGCCAGCGGCCAACCACCGGCAGCCAGATGGCTTCGTACGCGGTCGACGTCGGTTTCGAGTGGCATCTCGTTGGTGATCTTCGTGATGAGGACCTGGATGTCGGTCTTCTCGATGGGTAGATCGCCGTCCTCGATCAACGCGTCGGCGACGGCGTCGACCTCGGTTTCGGAGAGTCTGCGAGTGAGGAGCGCGAAAAGTGGGATGTAGTCCTGCTCGGGGACGCCATTGGGATAGCCGGCCCGCAACCAGCCGACTATCGACGTGAGGAAGGGCGGAAGGGCCATGACGTCAGCTCACGTCTCGAACTTCGTTGTCGGTGTCCACGTCTTCGATGACCGGCCACCCACCTGCGCGCAGCCTTTCGGTGACACGATCGACGTCGTCCTCGGACGGCTCCTCGTTGAGGATTCCCTCGATGATGGCGCGGATGGTGTCGTAGTCGACGTGGCGGTCCGGCACTTCGTGTGCCGACTCGATGGACATCGAAACGACCTGCTCGATCTCCTCGTCCGTCAGACGACGACGGAGAACGGCGAGCAGCGCAAAATGATCCTTGTCCGGGATGCCCTCGGGATACCCGGCACGCAGCCAGTCGAGCACGCTGCGCAATGAATACTTGCTCAAATCCTCGGCCTCATTTTCGTTTCGGTGGTTTCAGTGGTGTGCCGCGACGACCACTCAGAAGACGTGGATTCCGAACGTGCTGGCCAAGAAGTTCTTCATCAACAACAGTATTCCGGCGAAGATCGTGACGAGCACGACCGCAAAACAGAGGTACGCACCCATTTTACCCAGGGTGGACGGTCCTTCGGTGCCGTCGGCGTTCGGCAGACTCAGCGACTTGAGGCCGAAGGCGAAGATCGCCGGCAGTCCGGCTCCGAAGAGCAGTCCGACTGCCACTACCTGCCAGAGCGAATCGAGGGTATCGGTGAGTAGATGCATTCTCTTGCGCCCCTTTCAGGAGTTGCGAGTGGGTTCGGTGGACGGAGTGGGATCAGCAGTCGGAATCTCGCGAGCCGTCGCATCCGGATTCTCGTCCCATTCGGCGGTCACGTTGGCGGCGTCTACGGGTTCCTTACGCGAACGCAGGTACATGAAGATCGCGAACGCGATGAGGGCAGCGAAGACGACGAGCACGCCGGCCAGGCCGCCGATCAGATGCGCGAGTGCCCAGCAGATGGCGCCGACCACTGCGGCCGACGGCAAGGTGATCAACCAGGCGGCGGCCATCCGGCCTGCGACGCCCCAGCGGACCTCGGCGCCCTTGCGCCCGATGCCGGTACCGAGGATCGATCCGGTGGCGACGTGGGTGGTCGAGAGGGGGAGTCCGAGGTGGCTCGACGTGAGAATGATGGCGGCGGACGACGCTTCGGCTGCCAGACCCTGCGGCGCGGCGATCTCGACAAGGCCCTTGCCCAGGGTGCGGATGATGCGCCAACCGCCAAGGTAGGTGCCGAGAGCGATCGCGACGGCACAGGTGAACTTCACCCAGAACGGCATCTCGGTCTCGGCGGTGATGGTGCCGTGAGCGACCAGGGCCAAAAAGATGACGCCCATAGTCTTCTGGGCGTCATTGGTGCCATGCGCAAGTGAGATCAGCGAGGCGGTGCCGATCTGGCCGAAACGGAAACCGCGCTCACGCTCGTCTTCCTTGACGGATGCGGTGATTCGGTACACGAGCTTGGTACCGACGCCTGCGACCAGGGCCGCGACGACCGGCGCGAGGATCGCGGGGACGACGACCTTGGTCAGAACTCCACCCCACTCGACGCCGCCCATACCGATGGAGGCGATTGCGGCGCCGATCAATCCGCCGAACAGTGCGTGTGAGGAGCTCGACGGCAATCCGAGCAGCCAGGTCGCCAGATTCCAGATGATTCCGCCGACGAGACCGGCGAAGACGATCAGCAGCAGATCCTGCCCACTGACCGCGCCGAGGTTGACGACGCCTTTGGCCACGGTCGCAGCGACCTCGACGGACAGGAACGCACCGACCAGGTTCAGGATCGCGGAAAGTGTGACCGCAACTTTGGGCTTGAGTGCTCCGGTCGCGATGGAGGTGGCCATTGCGTTACCGGTGTCGTGAAAACCATTCGTGAAATCGAACGCGAGGGCGGTGACAACTACCACCAGGAGGATTACGAGCTCTGCGGTCACAACGTGAATTGTGCGTATCGAACGCGTAAAAGTACAGCGAACGGGATGCGAACAGGGGCTCCGCGGAGTACGTCCCCGCGCGTGGGCTGCGGCGCTGCCGTTCGCGATGTGTTCAGCGCCACGAAATCGGAACCCTGTGTGGGACCTCACTTTTTGGTCTCACTCACCGGGAAGGCACATTCGGACCGTTTTAAACGCTGATTACCTACGGGCACCGAGCGCACCGGAACAGGGGTTTCACCCCTGTTTCTCGGTGTCTGTCAGTGAGAAGGAGAGCTCCGACCGTGAAGCCCAACAAGTCCACGAAGCTGATCGTGGCACTCGCCGCGACCGCCGTTCTGGCGTCAGCCTGCGCATCGAATCGTGGTGACGATCCCTACGCCGTCGCTGTCGGCGGACCCGGCGTCAGCGCAGACCTTGCGTCGAGCACATCCGACGCGAAGTTCGGCACCCTCGATTCGCCCTGTGGTGAAGGCGACGCCACCGGCGCAACCGATCAAGGCGTCAGCGACACCGAGATCAAGATCGGGTTCGGTGACGACCGCGGTTATGTGAAGTCTCCTGGGCTGAACAAGGAAATGAGCGATGCGGTGAACGCGCTCATCTCTTGGTGCAACGATCAGGGCGGCATCAACGGCCGCAAGGTTGTCGGTACCGACTACGACGCCGCGATGACGCAGGCCAACTCGGTCATGCAGGAAGCGTGCGCGAGCCAGTTCATGATGGTCGGCTACGGCTTCGCGATGGATCAGACCGCCGAGCAGACGCGTGTCGCGTGCAACCTGGTGTCCGTGCCAGGCTTCACCGTGTCACCCGACGCAGCCAACGGACCGATGACATTCCAGGGTGTCCCGTTCCCGGTCGACTACGCGAACGGTTCGCAGTGGTTCCAGATGGCCGAGATGCACCCCGATCTGGTGAACGACTTCGACGTCGTCAACAGCACGATGCCCACGATCATCAGCTCCACCACGAAGATTCGCTCGATCGCCGAGGCTGCGGGCTTCAAGCTCAAGGATTGCGGCGTCACACTCAACTACGAGGGGGAATCGAGCTATGTGCCGTTCGCCGAGAAGTACAAGGAGTGCGGCGCGAAGGGGATCTGGACGTCACGATCGGCAAGCCCGTCGGAGCTGAACTTCGTGAAGGCGCTCGATCAGGTCGGGATCGATCCCGTCTTCTTCGGTGAAGCCACCTGGTACGGCGCGACCGTCTCCGATTGGAACAAGGACACCGGACTGCTCGACAACCTCAACGCGGGCATGACCTTCCAGATGCTCGAGAACGCGGACAAGGTGCCCGCAGTGAAGAAGTACGTGGATCTGGTCTCCGAGCAGGGTGGCAAGACCGCGCTCCTCGGTATGCAGGCGGCGTCGTCGTTCCTACTGTGGGCGGCCGCCGCGGACGAGTGCGGTAGCGATCTGACGCGTCAGTGCATGGTGAACGAACTCTCGAACATTCACGAGTGGGACGGCGGCGGATTGCATGCCGTCACCGATCCCGGCAAGAACATGCCGGCCACCTGCGGACTCATGACCTCGCTGAAGGGCAGTACCTACTCGCAGGCGTTCCCGTCCACCGCGGGCGAATTCAAGTGTGACCCCAAGTACCTCGTCGCGACCGACAAGAGCACCTGGGGAACCGAACTCGGCGCTGACCGCGTGTCGACGAAGTACCAGAACGCCAACGTCATCAAGCCGCAGTCCTGATTCTTCCGACTCGGGCGGCGAGCGCCAACCGCCGCCCGAGTCCCTAACGAGGGTTCAGCCATGAACACTTTTGTCACTTTCACGATCCTGGGCCTGGTCCTGGGGTCGGTGTACGCGATCGCCGCCTCCGGGCTGGTACTCACGTACAACACGTCAGGCATCTTCAACTTCGCGCACGGTGCACAGGCAATGCTCGGTGCGTTCATCTACTGGCAGTTGCGCTACGGCTGGGAACTTCCCACTTTCGTCGCCTTGCTGATTTCACTCGTCCTGGTCGGGCCACTGATGGGCCTCGGCCTCTACGTCCTGATCATGAAGGGTCTGCGCGATACCGCCGAGGTCACCAAAATCGTTGTGACGGTCTCGATCCTGCTCGGAATGCTCTCGATCTCGCACTGGTTCTGGCACCCCGAGACCGCTCGGACGATGCAGATGTTCTTCGGCGACCAGTCCAAGATCACGGTGTTCGGCGCGAGCATCCGCTACCACGAGTTGATCTGCATCCTCGTTGCGATCGCCATCGCCGTCGGCCTGCGCATCCTGTTCACGCGCACCCGCGCCGGTGTCGCGATGCGCGGCGTCGTCGACGATCCGGAACTGTTGCGCCTCAACGGCCACAATCCGGAGCGTCTTGCGGCACTGTCCTGGGCGATGGGTTCGACGCTCGCAGTCCTGGCCGGCATCCTGATCACCCCGATCAGTGGCGGCACACTCGAGGCGAACATGTTGACACTCTTGGTGATCGACGCGTTTGCCGCGGCCATGTTCGGCCGGTTGCGCAGCATTCCGCGCACGTTCGTCGGCGCCGTGGTCCTCGGGCTTGCCGGTACGTACGTATTGGCATACTTCCCGACGAGTTGGAGTTGGACGTCGAATTTCCGTGTCTCCCTGCCGATGATCGCGCTGTTCGTGGTGCTGATCGTGCTCCCACAGGACCGGTTGCGTGGAGCGGTCACCCGTACTCGCGAGCGTTACCACGTGCCGAGCGTGCGCAAGGCCGTCGTCTGGGGCGTGGCACTGATCGTCATCGTCTACCTGATCCGTCTGCTGATGGTGACCTCCGCCGTCACCACACTGACCATCGGAATGACGTTCGCGATCATCGCGCTCTCGCTCACACTCCTCACCGGCTACGCGGGTGAATTGAACTTGGCGCCGGTGTCTTTCGGCGCTATCGCGACCATCGTGGCCTTCCATTTCGGGATCTCCGGTTCCGGGTTGGCTGCGCACCTCAACCTGTGGGGCATCGTCGTCGGAGTCCTCGTCACCGCAGTGATCGGTGGCCTCGTCGCCCTACCGGCGCTGCGGCTGAGAGGGCTGTATCTCGCGCTGGCAACCATGGCCTTCGGAGTGTTCCTCTCCAACATGGTCCTTCGCGACACCACCGAACACGAGATGTTCGGCATGAAGTACTCGCTGTTCAAGGACGGGAACATCGCCCTCCCTCCGCTGAAGATCGGTCCGCTCGATCTGAGCAACGAGACGGTGTTCCTGATGACCGTGACCGCGCTGTTCTCGGTACTCGGCGTCGGCGTCATCGCGTTGCGTAACAGCGGCTACGGGCGCCGACTCGCGGCGATGAAGGACAGCCCGGCCGGTTCGGCCATGCTCGGACAGAGCCTGGTTCGGCTCAAGCTGAGCGTCTTCATGATCTCTTCGGGGATCGCCGGTCTCGGCGGCATTCTGATGTCGAGCGCCATGGGGTCCGTCTCGGGCGAGAGCTTTGCCATCATGGTCAGCCTCTCGCTGCTCATGCTGACCGTCGTCGCGGGTATCGGATACGTCACCGGCGCCCTGTTCGGTGGACTGATGGCCGGAATCGGGTTTGCGGTCATCATGGTCTCGTTCACCAATCTGGCTTCGGCGCAACCGGAGTTGGAGGGAATGTGGCTGCTCTTCGGCAACATCGCGGCAGTCAGCCCGGCACTGATCGGTATCGGCGTCGGCGCGAACCCCAGCGGAACGGTCCACAGCGTGATCGAGGGCTACCGACGGCTCGCCGGTGCCAAGCCTGTTCTGATCGGCGGCGCCGCAGTCGTTCTGCTGACCTACGTCCTTGCTCTGACCGGTGTACTCGGCAACTGGTGGTTCGCGTCCATCACGATCGCGGTGGTGTTCATGCTGCCGGTGATCGGTGAGATGGTCATGCCCAGCGCGGTTCTCACTCCGGAGGAACTGGCCGCCAAAGCGACAGTCGTTCCCGAGGACATCGGGATCGATGTCCCGTACAGCCCCGAGATCCGTGACGAGATCGACCGCGAACTGGGGATTCCTCAGTACCAGGGTGGCTCGCCGAAGGAGTTGACCGTCCATGTCTGATACACCACTTCTCGAAACGCGCGGTGTGAGCGTTCGTTTCGGTGGACACGTCGCGGTCAAGGACGTTTCGCTCACCGTGCAACCCGGCACCGTGACAGGACTCATCGGACCGAACGGTGCCGGCAAGACGACGCTCTTCAACACAATCACCGGGCTGCAGAAACCCACCTCCGGTCAGGTGTTCCTCGGTGGCGTCGACGTGACGAAGCTGCCGCCGCACAAGCGGGCGGGGCGCGGGCTGGCACGTACCTTCCAGCGGCTCGAACTGTTCGTCTCGCTGTCGGTGCGAGACAACCTGCGCGTCGCGGGAGACATCCACAAGGCGAACGGCCGCAACAAGATCGACGTGGACGGCGAGACCGATCGCCTGCTGGAGCTGACCGGGCTCACGGATGTCGCGGACAAGGACGTCGCGGACATCCCCACCGGACGGGCTCGCGTCGTCGAAGTTGCACGAGCCCTCATGACCGACCCGCGAGTGCTTCTGCTCGACGAACCGGCCTCGGGTCAGACCGAGCAGGAAACCGAGGTCTTTGCCGAGATGCTCACCGAACTTGCTGCGGGTGGACTCGGAATCTGTCTGGTGGAGCACGACATTCCGCTGGTGATGAAAGTGTGCTCGACCATCCACGTGCTCGACTACGGCGCAGTCCTCGCCTCGGGTGATCCGGAGAAGATCCGGACGGATCCGGAAGTGATCGCGGCCTACATCGGGACCGAGGAGGAGGCGGTATGACGTCAGCGAAAATTGGCGAGGCGAAAATCGACGAGGGTATACGCAGCCCCGACCGCGCCGAACCGTTGCTCGAACTGTCCGGTGTCCGCGCCGGTTACGGATCCATCGAAGTTCTGCACGGGGTGGACCTGATTCTGGAACCGGGCGCCGTGGTGGCGCTACTCGGACCCAACGGTGGCGGCAAGACGTCGACGCTCAAGATCTGCTCGGGCGTCCTTCCGGTCACCCGCGGCGAGTTCCGGCTCGCGGGCCAGGTCGTGAACGGAGTCGAGCCTTCGGAGTTGGCTCGGCTGGGGGTCTGCTCCATCCCCGAAGGACGCGGGATCTTCGCCAACCTCACTGTGCGGGAAAACCTGTGGATCGCCACCGGAACGGGCGTCGGGCTGGCCGAACTCGAAGAGGTTGCGTACGGCAGGTTCCCGATCCTGGGGGAGCGGCGCGGACAGTTGGCCGGATCGATGTCCGGTGGTGAGCAGCAGATGCTGGCGCTGTCACGGGCACTCGGCACTCACCCGACGGTGCTCCTGCTCGACGAGCTGTCGATGGGTCTCGCACCTCGAATCGTCTCGCAGATGTACGACGTCGTCGGCTCGCTTGCAGCCGAAGGCATTTCCATTCTCGTCGCCGAGCAGTTCGCGCGAGCGGTGCTGCCCATCGCGACCTCGGCCGCACTGATGTTGCAGGGACGCGTCGTCAAGACCGGCGATCCACACGACATCGAAAACGAACTTTCTACCAGTTATCTAGGAGGATGACGATGACTACTCTCGCCGAAGATCGCCGTGAGGAATTCAAGAAGAACATCGCAGAGTTGAAGCTGGACAAGAAGCAGGCAGGCGGCGACGCGGCGACGCGCATCGCGGGCCTGGTGCTCATGGTCGTCGGAGTGGTCGGCGCCTTCGTCGTCTACATCTCTTCGCTGACGCTCTCGGACCTGCGGGATCTGGTGTCGTACCAGATCCTCACCGTGGTTTTCCTCGCCCTGACAGTGGTCGGTGCCGCACTCTTCCTGGCCGCATCGGTGGCAAAGGTGCTGCGGCTGTGGTTGGTTCGCCAACTGCTCGAGGGCCAGGCACAGACAGATCAGATCTCTCAGGCGCTGAGCACGCGCAACTGATCTCTGCGAAGAACCGACAGATGCCCGCCACGAAAGTCGTGGCGGGCATCTGTCATTGCTCGGCTACAGCGGTGTCTCGACTACGCGGACGGTGGCCGGGAATCGCGTCGGATGGGATGGTCCTCCGGGATCTGCACCATCACGATCGGTGTCCCGTCCGGGTCGGCGATCCACATCTCGTGTAGACCCCACGGTTCCTGTCTTGCCTCGCGCGCGATCTTGACCCCGGCGAGAACCAGTTCGGTCTGAACGGCAGTGAGGTCCCGGACCTGCAGCCAGATCGCGCCGCGAAAGCCGCCCTCGCCGGTGCCGCCGTGCGCAGCGACTTCGATCAGCCCTTGGCCGGCGAAGAAGACTGTGCCGCCGGGATATTCACGAGCGATCGCCAGACCGAGGGTGTCTCGGTAGAAGCTCAGCGTTCGTTCGTACTCGCTCGGGCGCAATATCGTCCGACTGCTCAGAATCTCCACGTCCGACCTCCCTCTCGCACCTACTGTGTCAGAAATACCAGGGATATGGTGACCAGTCGGGATCACGCTTTTCGAGGAACGAGTCACGACCCTCGACGGCCTCGTCGGTCATGTACGCCAAACGTGTTGCCTCACCGGCGAACAGCTGCTGGCCGACCAACCCGTCGTCCTGCAGGTTGAACGCGTACTTGAGCATCCGCTGTGCCTGCGGCGACTTGCCGTTGATCTTGCCGGCCCAGTCGATCGCGACGTTTTCGAGTTCAGCGTGGTCGACAACCTTGTTGACCGCGCCCATCTGATGCATTTCCTCGGCGGTGTACGTCTCACCCAGGAAGAAGATCTCGCGAGCGAACTTCTGGCCCACCATCTTTGCCAGATAGGCGCTGCCGTAGCCGCCGTCGAAGCTTCCGACGTCGGCGTCGGTCTGCTTGAACCGTGCGTGCTCGCGGCTGGCGAGCGTCAGGTCGCACACCACGTGCAGGCTGTGGCCGCCGCCCGCAGCCCAGCCGTTGACCAGGCAGATCACGACCTTCGGCATGAAGCGGATCAAGCGCTGGACCTCGAGGATGTGCAGGCGCCCGGCGCGTGCTTTGTCGACGGTGTCCGCCGTTTCTCCTTCGGCGTACTGGTAGCCGCTGCGACCACGGATGCGCTGGTCTCCGCCGGAGCAGAACGCCCAACCGCCGTCCTTCTCGCTCGGTCCGTTGCCGGTCAGGAGCACCGCTCCCACGTCGGAGGTCATCCGGGCGTGATCGAGCGCGCGGTACAACTCGTCGACGGTGTGCGGGCGGAACGCATTACGCACTTCCGGTCGGTCGAAGGCGACGCGAACGGTGCCTTGGCTGACATGCCGGTGGTAGGTGATGTCGGTGAGGTTCTCGAATCCGGGGACAGGGCGCCAGAGCTGCGGGTTGAAGGTCACCTGAGCCACGATAGAGGCACGGCTCGCGCGTCTAACGGATACCTGAGGTAGAACACGTTCCCGGGCGCGCTAACGTGCAGGTCATGAGCGAACAAACCGCAGACGGCACGGAGATCGTCACAGACGGTGAGAAGCGGGGCGGATTTCCACGGTTCCGGCACACTCCCGCAGGTCCGGACTTCGGCCGCTTCGTCGAAGCGATGCGCAGGTTGCAGGACCTTGCCGTCTCGACCAATGTTCCCGACGACGTACTCGCAGACATCGCTACGCAAGCCGAGGAGCTTGCCGATCGGTTGACTCCGTACGAGGTCCAGGAAGGCAAGTCGCCCGCGGGCTCGAACATCCAATTGCCCGGACGCGGCAGCCTCCTCATGCTCCCGTGGATGGTCGAGAAGTTCGACACCGAAGGAGTCCGCAGTACCGGCGTCTTCCGTCGCTACCACCTGGGCGGCAACGGCGCCGCTCACGGCGGTGTCCTGCCCTTGCTGTTCGACGACGTCTTCGGGATGACGGTCCACGCGGGTGGCCGTCCGATCTCCCGCACCGGCTACCTCCACATCAATTACCGCGCGATCACTCCGCTCAATCAACAACTGGTGATCGAGGGGCAGGTGGATCGGGTCGAGGGTCGCAAGACTTTTGTCAGCGCGCGCCTGACCGATCTCGACGGCAAGCTCCTCGCCGACGGTGAGGCGCTCATGATCGAACTGCTTCCGGGACAGCCCTGACATGTTCCCCTCGTTCGACGATCTGATCGCGGACGCCGTGGTTCTCGCGCTGCCGATGCGAGTTCGCTTTCGCGGCATCACGACTCGTGAGGCCCTGCTCGTTCGCGGCCCGGCCGGGTGGGGAGAATTCGCCCCCTTCGTCGAGTACGACGACGACGAGGCGTCGCAGTGGCTGCTCGCGGGTATCGAAGCGGCGTGGCTGGGTCCGCCGCCTGCGCTTCGTGACGCAGTTCCCGTCAACGCGACCGTGCCGGCGATCGACGCGTCTGCCGTTCCGGAATTGCTGGAGCGCTTCCCCGGCGCCCGGACAGCCAAGGTCAAGGTCGCCGAGAAGGGACAGTCGCTGGCGCAGGACGTCGCCCGGGTGAACGAGGTGCGTCGGCACATCCCGAACGTGCGCGTCGACGCCAACGGCGGGTGGAGCGTGGACGAGGCGATCACGGCCTTGCGAGCGATCACCGATGCCGGTGAACTCGAATACGCCGAGCAGCCGTGTGCAAGCGTCGAGGAACTGGTCAGGGTCCGCGCCGCGGGGACCGGTGTGCGGATCGCTGCCGACGAGAGCATTCGCCGTGCCGAGGACCCGCTGCGCGTCGTACGAGCCGGGGGAGCGGACGTCGCCGTCGTGAAGGTGCCCCCGCTGGGCGGAATGCGTGCTGTGGTGGCGCTGTCGGCGCAGCTGGCGGACTACGGGGTGCCGGTGGTGGTCTCGAGTGCGCTGGACACGGCTGTGGGGATGTCCGCGGGACTGGCGGCCGCGGCAGCGTTGCCTTCGCTTCCGTTTGCCTGCGGCCTCGGCACGGGCGGCCTGTTCGTCCGGGATGTCGCGGTCACCGGGGCAGCTGTCGACGGTGCTTTGTCGGTGAGTGCCGTCGAGCCTGATCCGGTTCTGCTCGAGACGCTGGCCGCGCCCGCGGACCGGCGCGACTGGTGGTTGGAGAGGGCCAGGCGCTGCCATCGGATACTCGGCAGTAGGGACCAGCCGAATTTCGTATAGTCTCGGGCGCGACCTGATGAACATCAGTGAAGAATGAAGGGATCGAAAGTGGTTGCAGCTCTGAACGAAACCCTGCTCGAGGAATCACGGGTTCCCGCGGTCGTCGCGGACGTGCAGACCTTGATCGACGCAGAGGTTTCGGATAAGTCGGGGGCCTCAGGGCTGGCTCTCAAGGGTGGCTACGGCGCGGTCAAGAAGGTGAGCCCGTCCATCGTGCCGGACGCCGTCACCGCGCTTCTGCCGGCTTTCGTGGCAAAGCTCGAGCCGTACTGGCAGGAATTCTCGGCTTCCGGCGAAGGCAGCTTCGCCGATTTCATCAGCGCCCGCGGCGACGCGGTTGCCGATTCCCTCCTCGAGGTGACGGACGAGCGTATCGAAGGTAGCGACAAGGCCGTCGTCAAGTCGATGTACTCGAAGCTGCGCGGTTCGGCGAAGAAGCATGTGACTGCAGCTCTGCCGCGTCTGGGCGATGTGATCCAGAAGCACGCTGCATAAGCGAACGTAAAACGACGAGTGGCCCGGGAGTTTCTCTCGGGCCACTCGTCGTTTTCGGTGCGTTTGTCAGTGAGCCGAATGTCCGTGGCGCCAGAAGCCGGTGAAGGTGATGTCGGTTTTGGCGAACTTCCGGTCGTTCACGAGGTGCCGACGCAGCCCGGTGGTGAGTGCCTGTTCGCCGGCGACAAAGGTGTACGACGGCCCCTCGGGCAGTTCGGCGGCGCGGACGGTCTCGAGGGTCAGAACACCCGGCGTCGCGTGTTCGTCCTCGCGAACGAGCCAATGCACGTTGACGTTCGCCAACTCCGGAATGTCTTGCTTGTCTTCGATGTTCGGAATCTCGACGAAGACCTCGGCACGCAGGTCTGCGGGCGCGGATTCCAGAATGCCGATGATCGCGGGAAGTGCACTCTCGTCGCCGACGAGCAGTTGCCACTTGGCCTCGGGTGTGGGGTTGTAGATGCAGCCTTCGTCCAAGAGGGCGACCTCGTCGCCGGCCGACGCGGTGTCCGCCCACGCGGATGCCGGGCCGATGTCGCCGTGATAAGCGAAGTCGATGTCGATCTCCGTGGTCTCGCCGAAGAGACCGGATCCGGCAGCACGGTAGGCGCGAATCGTGTAGTTGCGCACGACTGGTCGCGTGTCCTTGGACATCAACAGGTACTGCGCATACCAGAGATTGCTGGCCGCGCTCGGCAACCGGAGTTCACTCTGGCCGACCTGCGGGATGAACATGCGGAACCACTGATCGGCACCCATCGGAGCGATGGTGGACAGCTCTTCGCCGGCAATGGTCACCCGGATGAAGCTGGGGCTGATTCGTTTGTTCGCCACGACCTGCGCCGACACGATGCTGCGTGAGGCCGGTTTCACGAACTTGGCGCGCTTGGCCATGACTGGTTGCTCCCTGATTATCTGTTACTCGTACCTAATCAGGTAACCCTAACCTGATTTACGGTAGCTGTGGAGTGGTGGGTCTGTCCTTTTCGACGACTTCGGGAGGAAGACCCCACTGCGCTCGGCCAAGTCGGCTCATCGGTGCTATTGCCGCGAAGTCCGGCAGGCCGTCGTCGGCGACAGCCTCGGGACGTACTGCGACCGCCACCACATTTCCCATCACGACAAATGAATTGCCGACCTCGACGACCTGGTGGAGCGTGCATTCGATGGCGATCGGGGAGTCGGCGACCCGGACGGGGCGAACCCGCTCGCTCGGCTCGCTACGGATGTTCAACTCGAGAAACTCGTCGGCCTCGGCGTCGTAGAAGGCGGAACTCTGGTTCACCACGTCGGCAAGCCTGGCAGTCGCCAGGTTGATCACGAATTCGCCGGTCGCTTCGATGTTGCGCAGACTGTCCTTGCGTCCGACCGACGTGAACTGCACGATCGGCGGCGCCGAACTTGCCACGGTGAAAAAGCTGTACGGAGCCAGATTGCCGACGCCGTCCGCCGACAGGGTGGACACCCAGGCAATCGGCCGGGGGACCACCGAAGCGGTGAGTAACTGATAGAACCGGCGGGGTTCGAGCTCGGCTGGATCGAAGAGTGTGCGCACCCACACATAATGCCGCTGTCCCCGCCCCTGGGCATGCTTGCACCCGAACATCTGACACTCTTGAAGGCGTGAATCCGTCCACTGCACAAGCCACAGCCGTCGTCGACGAACTGGTTCGTGGTGGCGTGCGTGAAGTCGTGCTGTGTCCAGGCTCTCGCAACGCGCCCCTCGCATTTGCCCTCCAGGCTGCCGATCTCGACGGCCGGTTGCGTCTGCACATGCGGATCGACGAGCGGACAGCAGGCTTTCTGGCACTCGGAATGGCAATCGCCGGGAAACGACCGGTCCCCATCGTGATGACTTCCGGGACCGCCGTCGCGAATCTCGGACCCGCTGTCCTCGAGGCCAACTACGCGCGAGTGCCGCTGGTGGTCCTGAGCGCCAACCGGCCGTACGAGATGCTCGGCACCGGCGCCAACCAGACCGTCGAGCAGCTCGGGCTCTTCGGCAGTCAAGTCCGCGCAACCATCAGCCTGGGCCTGGCGGAGGACGATTCGACGCAGAACAGCCAGTGGCGCTCGGCGGTCTGCCGGGTCCTCGCCGCTGCCCGCGGAACCCGATCCGGAAACGCGGGTCCGGTGCATTTCGACATTCCACTTCGTGAGCCGCTGGTGCCGGACGTGCACGTGCAGGGACCGGTCCCGGAGGGCCGTCCCGGCGGTGCGGCCTGGACCACCACCCAGAATGCGACGCTCGACGTTCCCGTCGATCTGGATCTGACCGCAGATACGGTGGTCATTTCCGGACACGGCAGCGCACTTCGGCCTGAGCTGGCCGGCCTGCCGACGGTGGCCGAGCCGACGGCTCCGATGCACGGGATCGCACTGCATCCACTCGCGCTCTCGCAACTCAAGCCCAAGCAGGCGATCATCACCGGCCGCCCGACGTTGCATCGTCAGGTCTCGAAGGTGCTGGCCGACCCAGGCGTCCACGTCTACGCGCTGACTACCGGGCCGCGCTGGCCGGACGTATCCGGCAACGTACTCGCCACCGGAACCAGAGCAGTGGTCACCGGGACTCCCGATCCCGCCTGGATCGCTCGATGTGCCGCGCTGACCGAACACGCCGAAACTGCCGTCCGCAAGCAACTCGACGCCCACCCCAAGGCCACCGGCCTGCACGTGGCCGCTGCTGTGATGGATGCTCTCGCGGACGGCGACCAGCTTCTGCTCGGCGCATCCAACCCTGTTCGCGACGCGGCCCTCGTGAGCTACCCCAAGCCCGCCGTGCGGGTGCTGTCGAATCGTGGCGTCGCAGGTATCGACGGCACCGTCTCGGCGGCGGTCGGTGCTGCGTTGGCGTACGACGGTGGCCGGACCGTCGCTCTCATGGGTGACCTGACATTCCTGCACGACGCTTCCGGGCTGCTGATCGGGACCGGTGAGCCGAGGCCGAGCGACCTCACCATCGTCGTCGCCAACGACGACGGCGGCGGTATCTTCGAGCTCCTCGAACAAGGCGACCCGCAGTACGCCGGCGTCTTCGAGCGAGTGTTCGGAACACCACACGGCATGGACCTCGCTGCGCTGTGCGCGGCCTACCGCGTGCCGCACGCAGCGGTCACCGTCGACGCCCTGGCAACGACGCTGGCGCAACCGGCCAACGGCATTCGTGTGCTCGAGGTCGCGACGGATCGCAGTGGGCTGCGCGAACTCCACGCTTCCGTGCGGGCACAGCTGTGACGCAAACAGTTCTGCGTCGCCTCCGCATCGGTGTGCTGGTGGTTGCGGTCGGCATTTCCGTGCTCGCGGTGATTCTGGTTCTCGGTGCCTGGCGCAACGATCGGACCATCGAATCGAACATGGGGACCGCAACCGCCGAGGTGCTCTCGGCGGGCTCGCTACGTTCGGCGATCAGCTTCGTGACACCGGACGGCGCGAATCACAACCCTGAACTCGGCGTTCTCTACCCCACCAATCTGACTGTGGGACAGCGCATCGAGGTGGAGTACTACAAGACCGAGCCCGATTTGGTTCGGGTAGCAGGACGTAACGCGACGGTGGCACTGATCCCGGCCGGATCGGTGATCGTCGTGACGTGGCTCCTGGCTGGACCGTCGATCTGGTACCTGCGCAAGCGGGAAGCGCAGGCGGCAAGTTCGGCGCCGGTCGCCTCGAGTTAGTTCGCGCTTCGCCCGAACTTCACACGAACATGACGTGGACTTTTCCTGGCCCTGTCACCGTTCTCGGTGTGAGAGTAGCCATCGTTGCGGAGTCATTCCTGCCCAACATGAACGGCGTCACCAACTCGGTACTACGCGTGCTCGAACACCTCGATCGCACTGGCCACGACGCCATGGTCATTGCGCCGGACACTGTCGGATCCGACACCTCTGCCGCCACCGAACACGAAGGCGTTCAGGTGGTTCGGGTGCCAGCCGTCATGGTGCCCAAAGTCAGTTCACTTCCCGTCGGCCTGCCGCAACCACGATTGACCACGGCCGTGCGGACCTTCGCGCCCGACGTCGTCCATCTGGCGTCACCGTTCCTGCTCGGCGCCGGAGGAGTGGCCGTCGCGAAGCGGCTCGGGATCCCGACCGTCGCGGTCTACCAGACCGACGTCGCCGGATTTGCCGAAAGCTACGGGCTCGGCGTCACCAGCCGCGCCGCATGGGCGTGGACCCGTCGAATCCACAAGAGCTGCAACAGGACACTCGCGCCCTCCACGTCGGCAGTCGACGCCCTCGAAGAGCACGGCATTCCGCGCGTGCACCGATGGGCCCGCGGCGTCGACGCACAACGATTCGCGCCTTCGCGTCGTAGCTCGGTGTTGCGGCAGTCCTGGATCGGCGACAGCGACCGGTTGGTGGTCGGCTTCGTCGGTCGCCTCGCGCCCGAAAAGCACGTCGAACGATTGGCGGCCCTGGCCGGCGATCCCAGTGTGCAGATCGTCGTCGTCGGAGACGGCCCGGACCGCGAGAACCTACGACGACTGATGCCGGACGCGATCTTCACCGGACAACTGGGCGGTACCGCGCTGGCCGACGCCTATGCGAGCCTGGACGTATTCGTTCACCCCGGCGAGCACGAGACCTTCTGCCAGGCGGTTCAGGAAGCCCTCGCGAGTGGTGTGCCTGTCGTCGGACCGGACGCCGGCGGACCGCGTGACCTGATCTCGCATTGCCGCAACGGCTACCTCCTGCCGACGGACAGGTTCACCGAACTCCTGCCAAGCGCCGTGGACGCTCTTCGTCAGCGTGATCTGCGGGTGCAGTTCGGCTCCGCGGCGAGGCGCTCGGTGCTGCACCGGACCTGGCCGGCAATCTGCGAAGAGTTGCTCCGTCACTACGAGGATGTGCAGGGCCTCGGGCGGCGAACGGGTGCCAGAGCAGCCTGAACGCCCTCGCTGCCCGAGGGTTGGTAGCGTTTCGGGTGTGGCCACTACACACGGAACCCGAGCAACTCTCGAGAAGCAACCGCACGAAGTAGCGTCGATGTTCGACGACGTCGCGGAGCGATACGACCTCACCAACACCGTGCTGTCCTTCGGCCAGGACAAGGGTTGGCGCAAGGCCACCCGCGAAGCCCTCGACCTCAAGCCGGGCGAGAAGGTACTCGACCTCGCCGCCGGAACCGGAGTCTCGACCGTCGAACTGGGGCGCTCCGGTGCCTGGTGCGTCGCCACCGACTTCTCCAAGGGAATGCTCAAGGCCGGAATCTCGCGCAAGGTTCCGATGGTCGCAGGTGACGCGATGTACCTGCCGTACGCCGACAACGTGTTCGACGCCGCGACGATTTCCTTCGGTCTGCGCAACGTCTCCGACTTCGAAGCCGGACTGCGTGAGATCGCCCGCGTCACCAAGCCGGGCGGACGTCTCGTCGTCAGCGAGTTCTCGACGCCCGTCTTCGGGCCCTTCCGCACGGTCTACATGGAATACCTCATGAAGGCGCTCCCGCAGGTCGCACGCACCGTCAGCAGCAACCCCGACGCCTACGTCTACCTCGCCGAATCGATCCGCGCCTGGCCGACCCAGGAAGAGTTGGCCCGCAAGATCGAGGCTGCCGGGTGGAAGAACGTCAAGTGGCGCAACCTCACCGGCGGCATCGTGGCGCTGCATTACGCCACTGCCTGAACTGCTGTGCGCCTTTATCAACCCCCGGCGGTTAATAAAGGCGCACAGCACTTGCTCAACCGAACAGCGGTCGGGAGTCGATCTTTCTCGACGCGGCCCCCGACGCACGCCATGCCTTCGCCGTCAGATCGGCGTCGGCGTCGGTGACGAGGTTCCCCATCACCCGAACGGCGACCGTCATCAGTGCCCGTGAGCGCATCGCAATCGGGCCCGAGGCGGGCAGGAATTGCGGAACCGTCAGCAGGCCTGCGAGCCGGCGCGCGACCGAGAATGCCTGCCCGTAATGCTCCCGAAGCACGGTCGGCCACAGCTCCGTGAGGTCGTCGGCGCCGAGCTGTTCGACCACCAGACGTCCGCCTTCGAGGCCGTAGTCGATGCCCTCACCGTTGAGCGGGTTCACGCACGCTGCGGCGTCGCCGATCACGGCCCAGTTGCGTCCGGCGATGTTGGAAACGGCTCCACCCATGGGTAGCAAAGCCGAAGCGACGGAATGTATTTCGCTGCTCCACTGCCACTCGCTTCGGCGCTGATCGGTGTAGAGGTCCAGCAAGGGTCGCAAGGCACCTGGTGCCGGGCGCTTGGACGTCGCCAGTGTCCCGACGCCGATGTTCACCTCGCCGGTACCGAGCGGGAAGATCCAGCCGTACCCCGCCTGCAACGTGCCCTCGGTGTCCCGCAGTTCCAGATGCGAGGTGATCCACGGGTCGGCGCTGCGCGGCGTCGCGACATACGCGCGTGCCGCGACGCCGTACGCAGTGTCCCGGTGCCACTGCCGTCCCAGCTTCTTGCCGAGCGTCGAGCGAACGCCGTCGGCGATGATCAGCGTCCGACAACGAAGGGTGCTTCGTCCCGAGGGGCCGGCGAGTACGACGGCGGCTACTCGATCACCGTCGAGTTCGACGTCGACGGCCTTGGTGCCCTCGACCATGACCGCGCCGGATTCGACGGCGCACCGGCGAATGGCGTCGTCGAGTTCGGTCCGAGGGATCGCACTGCCGATCGGCGGGAACGACGTCCCTGGCCACTCGAGTTCGAGTTCTTGTCCGAAGCCGGACAACCGCAGGCCCTTGTTCGTCGTATGTGACCGAACCCACTCGCCGAGGCCGAGGCGATCCAGTTCGGCCACGGCGCGCGGAGTGAGTCCATCACCACAAGTCTTGTCTCGCGGGAACACGGCAGCGTCCACCAGCACGACGTCTCGGCCGCTGCGGGCGGCCCACGCCGCGGCCGAAGAACCCGCGGGACCTGCGCCGATGACCACAATGTCGGTTTCGTTCGGAAGCGAATCGACGACGGGGGACTGCTCTTCTACGGACACACTCACATCTTCCCAGGCTCGCGATCGCCACCGTGGCGAGGCCGTCCCGAGTGCGAACCGCTAGGTTCACTACCGTGGGAACCGAGCCGTCACTGACGACAGGAATGGGTACTGACATCGTGAGCACCGAAAAGACTGCTGCCGACGCAACCGCATCGAGCACCGTCGTTGCAGGCATCGACCTGGGCGACGAACAGCTCGCCGCAGTAGTGCGTGGTGGACTCTCCGATGTCGAGGAGTTGTTGGTCAGCGAGCTGTCCGACGGAGAAGACTTCCTCACCGAGGCCGCGCTGCATCTCGCGCGAGCTGGTGGAAAGCGCTTCCGTCCGTTGTTCACGATCCTGACCGCGCAACTCGGACCGGTGCCGAACGATCCGTCGATCATTACCGCAGCGACTGTCACCGAACTCGTTCACCTGGCGACGCTCTATCACGACGACGTCATGGACGAGGCGTCCATGCGGCGCGGAGCACCCAGCGCCAACGCCCGCTGGGGAAACAGTGTGGCGATCCTGGCCGGCGACTATCTGTTCGCGCACGCATCACGCCTGGTGTCGACGCTCGGACCCGAGGCCGTTCGGATCATCGCCGAAACATTCGCCGAACTGGTCACCGGCCAGATGCGCGAGACGATCGGTGTCAAGAAGGAGCAGGATCCGGTCGAGCACTACCTCAAGGTCGTGTGGGAGAAGACCGGTTCGCTGATCGCTGCTTCGGGACGCTTCGGCGGCACCTTCTCCGGCGCCGACGCAGCTCACATCGAGCGCCTCGAGCGCCTGGGTGACGCCGTCGGCACCGCGTTCCAGATCTCCGACGACATCATCGACATCTCGTCCGTCTCGGCGCAGTCCGGCAAGACGCCCGGCACCGACCTGCGCGAGGGAGTCCACACCCTGCCCGTCCTGTACGCCTTCCGCGAAGAAGGGGCCGACGCAGATCGCCTGCGGGAGCTGCTCGCGGGCCCGGTTACCGAAGATGCCCTGGTAGAAGAGGCCCTCGAACTGCTCGAGCGTTCGCCGGGCATGGTCAAGGCGAAGGCAAAGCTGGGCGAGTATGCCGTCGCGGCGAAAGCACAGTTGGCTGAGCTCCCGCAGGGACCGGCCAACGAAGCGCTCGTGCGTCTCGTCGATTACACGATCGAACGAGTCGGCTGACACCTCGGCGAATCGGGGCTACCGGGTGGAAACCCCGACAGTCACTGGGTGGGAACCCTGATGACCCTGTCCTTCGTTGACTTAACAGAACCGGTGCATACACCGGGGAGTTCGGGTGAGCCTTCGGCTCCAGCGAGGCAAGAGGTGAGCGGTTTGCACGGCTACGCGAACGGTGCGAAGACATTCGGCTTGTTGGTGGGGATGTCGGCGCTGATCGTCTTCATCGGCTCGCTGTTCAACAGCCCGTTCCTTCTGTGGGGATCCGTTCTGTTTGCCGTCGGCATGAATGCCTACGTGTACTTCAACAGCGACAAGCTGGCGCTTCGATCGATGCGCGCCCAGCCCATCACCGAGGTCGAGGCACCGGCGATCTACCGGATCGTGCGCGAACTCGCCACGACGGCGCACCAACCGATGCCCAGGCTGTACGTCAGCCCCACGAACGCCCCGAACGCGTTTGCCACCGGTCGTAGCCCTCGGCACGCCGCGGTGTGCGTGACCAGCGGCATCATGCAGATCCTGAACGAACGCGAACTGCGTGCCGTGCTCGGGCACGAACTCTCCCACGTCTACAACCGGGACATTTTGATCTCGTCCGTGGCCGGCGCGATGGCCAGCGTCATCTCTGGCCTGGCCAACTTCGCGATGTACGCGAGCATCTTCGGCGGCCGAGGGAACGGGCAGGGAAGCAATCCGATCGCGCTGCTGCTCGTCTCCCTACTGGGACCGATCGCGGCAACCGTGGTCAAGCTGGCCGTCTCGCGCTCTCGCGAGTACCAGGCGGATCAATCGGGAGCCGAGCTCACCGGTGACCCGCTGGCGTTGGCGTCGGCGCTGCGCAAGCTCGAGTCGGGCGTCGCAGCCGCGCCGTTGCCGCCTGAGCCCAAGCTCGCGGCGCAGTCCCACCTGATGATCGCCAACCCCTTCAGAGCGGGGGACAAGGTCAGCAAGCTGTTCTCGACGCATCCGCCCATGGCGGACCGGATCGAGCGTTTGGAGAAGATGGCGGGGATGTAGGGGCCTTCGGCCCCTGTGAGCCTTTCTGGTCGTCGGAACTACCAAAAAGGCGCACAGGGGCGCAGCCCCTACTACCGGTAGTTCACGAACTGCAGGGCGATCCCGAAGTCCTCACCCTTGAGCAGGGAGATGACGCCCTGGAGGTCGTCGCGCTTCTTGCTGCTCACACGAAGTTCCTCACCCTGGATCTGCGCCTTGACGCCCTTGGGGCCCTCGTCGCGAATCTTCTTGGTGATCTTCTTCGCGTTCTCGCTGCTGATGCCCTGGACCAAGGTTCCGGACAGCTTGTAGATCTTTCCGGACTGCGCCGGCTCGCCGGCATCGAATGCCTTCAGCGAGATGTCGCGACGGATCAACTTCTCCTTGAACACGTCGAGGGCGGCCAGCAGTCGCTCCTCGGTGTCGGCGTTCAACGTGATCGTCTCTTCACCAGACCACTCGATCGACGCTCCCGTGTTTCGGAAGTCGAAACGCGTGGTCAACTCCTTGGCAGCCTGATGCAGGGCGTTGTCCACCTCTTGACGGTCAACCTTGCTCACCACGTCGAAGGACGAATCAGCCACTTCACACTCCCGCTTTCCGGTAGTTCACGAACATCGAGTTCCGCCCACCTTCCATACCGGTGGACACCTCGACGTTATCGGGTCGGCACCGCCCGTTACCACCCGGTTTGCAAAATGGGGGTGTGTTCGTTGTATTCTTCTCACCGCACCGAGGAAGCCGTTTTCGGCCGCCGCACGTCGCGATATACTTGCGAATGCGCCGGATCGAAGCCTGGTGCAAGCACGGCAGATTGCCCGAGCGGCCAATGGGAGCGGACTGTAAATCCGTCGGCTTATGCCTACGTAGGTTCGAATCCTACATCTGCCACACCAAGTCAGCCCCGATTCTCTTCGCGAGAGTCGGGGCTGACTTTTTTGTGCGTGTACCGAGGTCGAGCGCGCGTTGGCGACGCAGGCGCCGGCTTCGGCTCAGGGGTGTCGGGGGCTCAGGGGCCTCGGGATGGGCACCGGGGGATGGTTTCAGGGGGAGTGCAGGGTCGAGCTGGTTCCCGCAAAGCCCTCGCCAGCGGCCCCGATCGGTGCAACAATGGGCTCCGGCACCATTTTTGCCCCGATGACCAGCGGATTTGGTGCTGGCGCTCGTTCGTGTGTAATCTTTCGGAGGCTTCAAGAGAGCGGCAACGCACTCCTGAGCCACGCCCCCTTAGCTCAGTCGGTAGAGCGTTTCCATGGTAAGGAAAAGGTCAACGGTTCGATTCCGTTAGGGGGCTCGCTGGATTGTGGTGCCGTGCTTTCCGCGCGACACTCGACACCGAGGCGGTGTAGCTCAGTTGGTAGAGCAAACGACTCATAATCGTTGCGTCGCCGGTTCAAGTCCGGTCACCGCTACACAATATGCATGATCCACCCTGATTGCTCGTAATCAGATACACCCGAAAGAAGGCATCCCGTGGCCTCCTCGACCGACGTTCGGCCCAAGATCACCTTGGCCTGCGAGGTATGCAAGCACCGCAACTACATCACCAAGAAGAATCGGCGCAACGACCCCGATCGCCTGGAGCTCAAGAAGTTCTGCCCCAACTGCGGAACCCACCAGTCGCATCGCGAGTCGAAGTAGTAAGTCCTTAACAGGACGACGATTTTCGCGGAAGACCCTCTCTGGGCCTGCGTCTTCGGGTCCTAGCTAGAAGAGAGTCTCACCGCGTGACAGATTTGCAAGAGAACCAGGCAGCGGCCGAGGTCCCTACGGACCCGGCCGCTCATGCCGTCCAGATGGTCGGTCACCACTATCGTGTCGAAGACTTCTACGAGGTCGGACGCGAGAAGGTACGCGAGTTCGCTCGCGCCGTCCAGGACGCCCATCCCGCGCACTACGACGAGACGGCAGCCAAGGGCCTCGGATATGACGGCCTGATCGCTCCCATCACGTTCGTCGCCATCGTGGGTGCCATTGCTCAGCGACGTCTGTTCGAAGAGATCGTCACAGGCTACGACCTGAGTCAGATTCTTCAGACCGATCAGCGCTTGGTGCTGCACAAGCCCATGCAGGTCGGTGACCGACTCTTCTGCGACGTCTTCCTGGATTCGTTCAGGCAGGCCGCAGGTAGCGACATCATCGTGACCAAGAACATCATCACCGATCAGAACGACGAAGCCGTCGTCACCACGTGGACGACGCTTGTTGCTCGAACGGGTGGGGAAGTGGACGAGAACATCGCCCACGCAGTCAAGGACGTGATGATGCATGTCGCTTCGTAAATTTTCCGACGTGAGTGTCGGCGAACTTCTCCCCGAGAAGTCCGTCACCCTGACGCGTGGAAACCTCGCCAACTACGCGGGTGTTTCGGGAGATCCCAATCCGATTCACTTCAGTGACGAGGTCGCACGACTTGCCGGCTTGCCGGACGTCGTCGCGCACGGCATGCTCTCCATGGGCATCGGTGCCGGCTACGTCACCGAATGGCTGGGAGATCCGGGCGCAGTGACCGAGTACAACGTACGGTTCACGAGCCCGGTGATCGTGGCAGCCGACAAGGCTGCCGAGATCGAGTTCACCGCCAAGGTGAAGTCGATCGACGAAGAAAGCAAGACCGCAGTACTGGCAATTGTGGCCAAGTCCGAAGGTAAGAAGATCTTCGGTCGTGCCACTGCCACGGTCCGTCTAGCCTGATCGCAGGGCGGATTGTGTTTGTTCCGGGGCTTTGAAGTACACTGAGATTTCTGGGATTCCTCAGCGCTGCGCGCTGCCCTGAATGTTGCAAGACATTCACCTCGGGTAGCGCGTATGTTGTGTGATCGCAGAACGGTTGATTCAGGCAGGGTCTACCTGTCGAGGTCAACCAAAGGGGCGTAGCTCAACTGGCAGAGCAGCGGTCTCCAAAACCGCAGGTTGCAGGTTCAAGTCCTGTCGCCCCTGCCCCCGGATGCCAGCGACTGAGAGGAACGACGTGAGCGAGGAGCGCGCCAAGCGCGACGCCGACACTTCGGATGCGGAGACTTCACCGTCTGCCGATTCGACCGGTGTCGACGACACTGCAGCTGACGCGACTACGCGTTCCGATCTTTCGTTGGACAAGGACGGTGCCGAGAAGGCTCCCTCCGCATCCAGTGGGGTTTCCAACAAGCCGACCGGCAAGCGCGCTGCACGCGGCGCCTCGGTCAGCGCGTCCACCGTGAAGACTCCGGCCCGGACGGCATCCCGGACATCTTCGGCCAAGCCGACTGCAACGAACCCCGGCAAGAAGCCCAAGGCGAAGAAGGACAACATCTTCAAGCGCCTGCGCAAATTCTTCCGCGAGGTCATCGCAGAACTCCGTAAGGTCATCTGGCCGAACCGCAAGCAGATGATCACCTACACCAGCGTCGTGCTGACGTTCGTGGTCTTCATGGTCGCTTTCATCAGCGGCGTCGATATCGCTGTGATCAAGGGTGTCACCTGGCTGTTCGGCTGATCGCCGTAGCAGTCGGGCGTCTTTGCCTGCGAGCGCGACAAGACCCGACCCGGGTCCGAGTAACGAGAGGAAGCGAGTGCCCCAGTGAGCACCCCCGAGAACGACACGAATGAGGCTTTGGCCGAAGAGCGTGTTTCTGCCGAGGCGGCAGCCGAAGTAGACGTCGTGGTTGCCGAAGGCACCGATGCAGACGTTGCCGAAGGCACTGATGCAGACGCTGCAGCGACCGAGGACGTCATCTCCGACGATGCCGAGAACTCCGACGAGGCCGCTCCCGCCGCCGAGCTCGAGGTCGAGGATCCCGTTGCCGAACTCAAGGCTGCGCTGCGCCGCGCCCCGGGTGACTGGTACGTCATCCACTCGTACGCCGGTTACGAGAACAAGGTCAAGACCAACCTCGAGACTCGCGTTCAGAACCTCGATGTCGGCGACTACATCTTCCAGGTGGAAGTTCCCACCGAAGAGGTCACCGAGATCAAGAACGGCCAGCGCAAGCAGGTCAACCGCAAGGTTCTGCCCGGATACATCCTCGTTCGCATGGAGCTCAACGACGAGTCGTGGGGCGCCGTGCGCAACACGCCTGGTGTCACCGGTTTTGTCGGTGCCACGTCGCGTCCCTCGCCGCTGACCCTCAACGAGGTCGTCAAGTTCCTGCTCCCGCAGCAGGAACAGAAGAAGCAGCAGGCTGCAGCGGCCGCCGTCGCAGCAGGCGAGGCACCGTCCGAGTCCTTCGGCAAGCCCCTCATCGAGGTCGACTTCGAGGTCGGCGAGTCGGTCACCGTCATGGACGGCCCGTTCGCAACCCTTCCGGCCAGCATCAGCGAGGTCAACGGCGAGCAGCAGAAGCTCAAGGTTCTCGTGTCGATCTTCGGTCGTGAAACCCCGGTTGAGCTCAACTTCAACCAGGTCGCGAAGATCTGACCACCCCAAAACTTGCAATTTGTTCGACGCAAGACACACACCCAAGCTAGAAACTAGGAACTAGAGATGCCCCCAAAGAAGAAGAAGCTCGCCGGGCTCATCAAGCTGCAGATCCAGGCAGGTCAGGCTAACCCTGCACCTCCCGTGGGTCCCGCGCTCGGTCAGCACGGCGTGAACATCATGGAGTTCTGCAAGGCCTACAACGCGGCGACTGAGTCCCAGCGCGGCAACGTTGTGCCGGTCGAGATCTCGGTCTACGAAGACCGGACCTTCGATTTCAAGCTGAAGACCCCTCCCGCCGCCAAGCTGCTCCTCAAGGCAGCCGGCGTCGCCAAGGGCTCCGGCGAACCGCACAAGACCAAGGTTGCCTCGGTGACCATGGATCAGGTGCGCGAAATCGCGAAGACCAAGGCTGAAGACCTCAATGCCAATGACATCGAGCAGGCCGCGAAGATCATCGCCGGCACCGCTCGTTCCATGGGCATCACGGTCCAGGGCTGATAGTCCGCTCCACAGCATTACGTGGGAGGGCCGGCCAGGCCCCGACCACAACTGAACCATTCACCACTGCACAGGTAATTCGCTGCAGTGACAAGTAAGGACAGAACAAATGGCAAAGCGCAGCAAGGCGTACCTCGCCGCCGCTGAGAAGATCGACGCAGACAAGCTCTACAGCCCGCTTCAGGCTGCAAAGCTCGCCAAGGAGACGTCGTCCACCAAGATGGATGCAACCGTTGAGGTTGCAGTTCGTCTGGGCGTCGACCCCCGTAAGGCTGACCAGATGGTCCGCGGAACGGTCAACCTGCCCCACGGCACCGGTAAGACCGCTCGCGTCATCGTGTTCGCTGTTGGCGAGAAGGCAGCAGAAGCCGAGGCTGCAGGCGCTGACGTAGTCGGTGCAGAAGACCTGATCGAGCGCATCCAGGGTGGATGGGTCGATTTCGACGCCGCAATCGCGACTCCTGATCAGATGGCCAAGGTCGGCCGCATCGCCCGTGTCCTCGGACCGCGTGGCCTGATGCCGAACCCGAAGACGGGCACCGTCACGGCGGATGTCACCAAGGCTGTCAACGACATCAAGGGCGGAAAGATCAACTTCCGCGTCGACAAGCAGGCCAACCTGCACTTCGTCATCGGCAAGGCATCGTTCGACGATGAGAAGCTGGTGGAGAACTACGGCGCAGCCCTGGACGAGATCCTGCGTGCGAAGCCCTCGTCGGCCAAGGGTCGCTACGTGAAGAAGATCACGGTCTCGACCACCACCGGTCCGGGCATCCCGGTGGATCCGAACCGTACTCGCAACCTCCTCGAGGATGCTGCAGACGCGTAAGCAGTCCGCATACGAACAAGAAGGCCGGCAGGGATCACTCCCTGCCGGCCTTCTTGCCGTTTCGGGAGAGTGTGATCCCTGCCGGTGGTATCGGTCCAACGGTGGTATCGGTCCAACGGTGGTATCGATCTAACGGTGGCATCATCGGGGTATGCACGAAGCGTTCCAGTTCCTCGGAAACTTTTGGTGGCTGATCTTCGTTTTCGGCGGCACCATCGGTGGGGCGCTGAAGGGTGTCGCGGTTGCCAACGAAAGGCGGATCGAGCGCCGGCAAGAGCGCTTCCGGCTCAAGCAGCAGACCAAGGTCGCCATCGCGCAAGCCAACGCACAACATCACGCCGACGAAGAAACACAGCGCCGAGAGCTGGCCAAGGCAATCGAGCAGCACGATGCGGTCGACGCCCGATGGTTCTCGTACGAACTCGATCCGGTCACACTGCTCGACACCCCGATGATGACGGACATGCGCGAGCCTTTGACCGCCGATTTTCATCGAGCCAAATATCGTGCCGATCTGCTTCGCCCAGGCAATCCGGAGACGATGATCGGCAACCAGCAGGCACAAACCGAGTACCGCGAGGCGGTGCACGCTTACTCGATCGCCTTCGAAATCGCGGAAGCTGAGGCGAAGCGCCGCCGACGGAGCGGATTCACCCTCGACGAACAAGAACGCCTGGTACGGGCGCAACGTCTGCTGCGACTGGCCATGGACGAGGGCGCGACGCCACAGGAACGTCAGAGTGCGTATCGGAAGGCCCACAAGGAACTCGATGGATTGCTGGTGTTGCCGGACCGAGCTCGGGCAGCAATCGAACACAAGATCGCCAGGGCTATCGGTGCTTGAAGGAATCGGGTGCGTGACGAACCCGATTTGGTTGTGCAGCGAGCAGTCAGGTAGTCTTCGAGGCGGAGTTCAGTGCTGGATATGAACTTCACCCCAAAATCATGTTCTACCCAAGACCGTTGGTGATTGCACTCAGTGATGGGTGTGGTTGAAAGTCCGGGAGTGCCCGGCGGCCCACGTAGGTGAACGAGGTAGGGGGATAGCTTGATGTAGTGGTTCTACAGTTTGCCTGGTTATGCACTGCCTCGCTTTGCATCGTTACGCTGATTCGTAAGCCTCTTCTTCATGTTTCCTCTGTACGCCCCGTGCGCTTGCGCCGGGGCGTTTTGCATGTCGCGGACTGTGTCTTCTCGGGTTCACCCCGATGAGGTGCAGCGGTTCCTGAGTGGGACAACGACTGTCACGAGAGGAGGCGAAGTATGGCAAAGCCTGAGAAGGTTTCCGCAGTTGCGGAAATCACCGAGCAGTTCAAGGGTTCGACCGCCGCTGTGGTCACGGAATACCGTGGCCTTTCGGTTGGCAACATCACGACACTGCGACGCGCTCTCGGAGAAGGTGCCACCTACTCCGTCGCCAAGAACACCCTGGTCAAGCGTGCCGCCGCAGAGGCTGGCATCGAGGGCCTTGATGACCTGTTCGTTGGTCCGACCGCCATTGCATTCATCAAGGGCGAACCGGTCGACGCTGCGAAGGCTCTGAAGAACTTCGCTAAGGACAACAAGGCGCTCATCATCAAGGGCGGCTACATGGACGGCGCTGCGCTGTCCGTGGAAGAGGTCAACAAGATCGCGGATCTCGAATCCCGCGAAATCCTGTTGGCAAAGCTTGCCGGCGCGATGAAGGGCAACTTGGCAAAGGCCGCAGGCCTGTTCAATGCTCCCGCTTCGCAGATGGCCCGTCTGGCCGCTGCCCTGCAGGAGAAGAAGGCTGCAGAAGGCGGAGCCGCAGAGGCCCCCGCAGAGGCTGCCACCGAGGCTCCGGCCGAGGCCGAAGCCGAAAGCTGATCCGCACCCGCGCATCACTGCTATAACCCCGCCCGGTCGCGGATCAGCGACATGGGACTTACAGGAAGGACCGCCACAATGGCGAAGCTCAGCACCGAAGAGTTGTTGGACCAGTTCAAGGAGCTCACCCTCCTCGAGCTCTCGGAGTTCGTTAAGGCATTCGAGGAGACCTTCGAGGTCACCGCTGCTGCTCCCGTCGCCGTCGCCGCTGCAGGCGCACCGGCTGCCGGCGCAGAAGCTGCTGAAGAGCAGGACGAGTTCGACGTCGTCCTCGAGTCGGCTGGCGACAAGAAGATCCAGGTCATCAAGGTCGTCCGTGAGGTCGTTTCCGGCCTCGGCCTGAAGGAAGCCAAGGATCTCGTCGAGAGCGCTCCGAAGGCCATCCTCGAGAAGGTTGCCAAGGACGCCGCAGAGGCTGCCAAGGAAAAGCTCGAAGCTGCCGGCGCAAAGATCGTCATCAAGTAAGACGGTTTTCCCGCTGCTCTTCGCGAGTAGTAACGAAGAGGGCCACTCCCCACGGGGAGTGGCCCTCTTTTTTTGAACTTTTTTCGCGGGTGATATGCCGGAATTCATGCAGGTGGGAGGGGTGTCCGAACTAGGCTGTGATCTGAATTATGCTTCTTCCCTACTCGTTAGTAGTATTCGCAGTCACGGGTACCACTCCCATGCGATAGAGTGACCCAACCCACACGGGTGCATGCATGCAACGGACGTCGCGGAGGTAATGGTGGGAGTCGAGGTAGCGGTACAAGGACTGACAAAGTCTTTCGGGTCGCAGAGGATTTGGCAGGACGTGTCGTTGACACTTCCCGCGGGTGAGGTCAGCGCACTGCTCGGGCCTTCGGGTACCGGTAAGTCGGTGTTCCTGAAGTCCCTGATCGGACTGCTCCGCCCTGAACAAGGCTCCATCGTCATCGACGGCACGGACATCCTGCAGTGCTCCTCCAAGGAGCTCTACGAGATCCGCAAGCTGTTCGGCGTTCTCTTCCAGGACGGCGCACTGTTCGGCTCGATGAACTTGTACGACAACATCGCCTTCCCGCTTCGTGAGCACACCAAGAAGTCGGAATCCGATATCCGCAAGATCGTGATGGAGAAGTTGGACCTCACGGGTCTGGTCGGCGCCGAGGACAAGCTTCCCGGTGAGATCTCCGGCGGTATGCGCAAGCGTGCCGGTCTGGCGCGTGCACTCGTTCTCGATCCCGAGATCATCCTCGTCGACGAACCCGACTCCGGTCTGGATCCGGTGCGTACGACGTACATCAGCCAAACGCTGATCGACATCAACGCCCAGTCGGACGCGACGATTCTGATCGTCTCGCACAACATCAACCTCGCACGCACGGTGCCGGACAACATCGGCATGCTCTTCCGTCGTCAGTTGGTGATGTTCGGTCCTCGCGAGGTGCTGCTCACCTCGGACGAGCCCGTCGTCAAGCAGTTCCTCAACGGAACGATGATCGGTCCGATCGGTATGTCGGAGGAGAAGGACGAGGCTCAGATGGCGCACGAGCAGGCGCTCGTCGACGCCGGTCACCACGCCGGTGGTGTCGACGACGTCGAGGGCATCGTGCCGCAGATGAAGGCCACCCCCGGAAACCCGGAGCGTCAGGCTGTTCGTCGTCGCCAGGAGCGCGTCCGTCAGATCATGCACACCCTCCCAGCTAACGCACAGGCGGCGATTCAGGACAGCCTCGACGAGGTTGACGGAACTGGGCAGTACGATCCCCAGTACGCCGAAGCGAGCGGCTATCAGGGGGAGTGGAACGACAACTCGCAAGACACGCAGGTCATTCCTGCATACGAGGGCGATCCCTACGGAAACACGACACACGGGCAAGGGTAGGCATATCGGATGGGGGTTACCCGCAACTCGGTTCTGAGTCCGGTCAACGGAGCATTAACTCAGGCCGGAAACATCGTCGAACTGTTTGTCGACGTCGTCAGGAATACGTTCCGGCGTCCATTTCAGTTCCGTGAGTTCATCGAGCAGGCCTGGTTCATCGCCAGCGTGACAATTTTGCCGACGGCATTGGTAGCCATCCCTTTCGGCGCCGTCGTCTCACTGCAGACCGGTTCGCTGATCAAGCAGTTGGGTGCAGAATCGTTCACTGGCGCTGCCAGCGTCCTGGCGGTGATCCAGCAGGGTAGCCCCCTGGTGACAGCGTTGCTGGTCGCCGGTGCGGCCGGATCGGCCGTGACGGCCGATCTCGGTTCTCGAACCATCCGTGAAGAGATCGACGCGATGGAAGTCCTCGGAATCAATCCGATTCAGCGCCTGGTGGTTCCGCGTGTCCTCGCGATGGTGCTGATCGCTGTTCTGCTCAACGGACTGGTGTCCGTCGTCGGTATCGCGGGTGGTTACTTCTTCAACGTGATCCTGCAGGGCGGTAACCCCGGTGCCTACATCTCGTCGTTCTCAGCTTTTGCGCAGCTACCGGACATTTGGAGCGGTGAGATCAAAGCCGCGGTGTTCGGTGTCATCGCTGGTGTGATCTCCGCGTACAAGGGACTCCACCCGTCCGGTGGCCCGAAGGGCGTCGGTGAGGCGGTGAACCAGGCTGTCGTCATCACGTTCCTGCTGTTGTTCTTCGCCAATCTGATTCTGACGATGGTGTACCTCCAGATCGTGCCGGCGAAGGGATCTTGACCTAAATGACCATCGCACGAGGCCGCGGCGATCAGTTCCTGCTGAAGAGTCGCAAAGTAGCCAGAATTCCAGTGAACGCGTTGGACCGCGCGGGCGAGCAGATGTCGTTCTACGCGCGCGCCATCGCGTGGACCCCGCGCACCCTGCATCGGTACCGGAAGGAGACGCTTCGACTACTCGCCGAAGTGACCTTCGGTAGCGGTGCGCTCGCAGTGATCGGCGGAACCATCGGCGTCATCGCGATGATGTCCGGATTCACGGGTGTCGTCGTCGGCCTCCAGGGCTTCGCCGCTCTGGAGCAGTTGGGTAGCTCGGTCCTGACCGGCTTCCTCTCCGCATACGTCAACACCCGTGAGATCGCTCCGATCGTTGCGGCTCTTGCGCTCTCGGCCACGGTTGGTTGTGGCTTCACCGCCCAACTCGGTGCCATGCGAATCTCCGAAGAGATCGACGCGCTCGAGGTCATGGCAGTTCCGTCGGTGCCGTTCCTGGTCACGACGCGCATGATCGCCGGCTTCGTCGCCGTCATTCCGCTGTACATCGTGGGTCTACTCGCGGCGTACCTCGCCTCGAGAGTGATCAGCACGGTCTTCAACGGGCAGTCGACGGGTTCCTACGACCACTACTTCAACCTGTTCCTGCCACCGCAGGACGTGCTGTATTCGTTTGCGAAAGTCCTGGTATTCGCCTTCGTGCTGATCCTGATCCACTGCTACTACGGGTTCCATGCCTCAGGTGGTCCCGCAGGTGTCGGTGTGGCCGTCGGCCGCGCTGTTCGCGCCGCAATCGTGACGATCGCCGTTCTCGACTTCTTCCTCAGCCTCGCAATCTGGGGCACCACGACGACAGTGAGGGTGGCCGGATGATCGAGGCTCCGTCAGTCCTGCGCCGCCGTGTGCTCGGACTCGTGTTCTTCGTGGTGTTGGCATTGTTCCTGGCCTTCACCATCGGAACCTTCAACAAGACGTTCAAGGACGTCGTGAAGATCGACCTCGTGACCGACACAGTCGGAAATGCGTTGCCACCCAACGCGGACGTCAAGGTCCGTGGGCTGCTGGTCGGCGAGGTGCGATCCGCGTCGACGAAAGACGGCCAGGTCACCTCGGTCCTCGCGATCGAGCCGGACAAGGCTGATCTCATTCCGTCCAACGTCACGGCGCGTCTGCTCCCGAAGACGCTTTTCGGTGAGCGCTACGTCTCCCTGATCATTCCGGAGGGAACCACCGCGACCCCGATTTCCGCGGGAACGGTGATCCACCAGGACAAGAGCGGCAATGCTGTCGAGGTCGGCGACGTTCTGGACGGACTGCTCCCACTTCTGCAGGCGATTCCGCCGCAGGATCTGGCGAACACTCTCGGTTCTCTCGCGCAGGGTCTGACGGGACGCGGCGCCGAGCTCGGTCTGACGGTCGATCGTCTCGAGGAGATCTTCCGCGGCGTCAATACCGAACTGCCCGCGGTGCAAGAGGATCTGCGCAAGTTCGCGGACTTCTCCCAGACGTACTCGGACGCTGCGCCCGATCTGATCAACGCTCTCGACAATCTGCGGACCACGGGTAACACGGTGGTGCAGAAGCAGGACCAGTTGCGGACACTGCTGGCGTCGCTCACCGTGACATCGTCGGACACCGCAGCCTTCCTCGAAGCGAACTCGTCCTCGATCATCACGCTCGCTGCGGATTCGAAGGAAGCTCTCCAGCTTCTGGCCCAGTACTCTCCGACCTTCGGGTGCACGTTCAAGGGCTTCTCGGACACCGCTCCGGAAGCTGCCAAGATCCTGTCCACCGACGCGCCCAATCCTGGTGTGCGTGCGAGTATTCAGATCGTGAACCCCAAGGGTCGCTACCTGCCCAACCAGGACGAGCCACGGCTCGTCGATAACCGCGGCCCGGTTTGCTACGACAACGTCACCGAGCCCGGTCGTCCGTTCCCGCAGTACCCCGGCGGTTCGTACGGTGACGGTTCCTACCAGGTTCCTTCCCGCAATCCAGGTCCCGCCACCATGGAATTCCTGCCTGCACCCGAGGGCTCCGGACCTCAGTTGTTCTCGACCAACAACAGCGGTCCGGCTCAGCAGGCCGGCTACGCGGGCTCGAAACTCGAAGAGGATACGTTGAAGGTGATCTACGGACAGGCCAACGGTGTTGCGCCGGACGATGTTCCGGCGTGGACCACGATGGTCAGCGCTCCGGCATTCGCAGGTGCGGAGGTGAGCGTCCAATGAGAGGACTCGCAGCTCCGCTGACAAAGCTCATCATCTTCGTTGTGGTGACGGTCCTGGCGACAGGACTGCTGGCAGCCAGTATCGCCAACCTCGGCGGCGGTGGCGGCACCAAGTTCAACGCCGTCTTCTCCGACGTCACTTCGTTGAACGAGGGCGACGAGGTTCGCATTGCCGGTGTTCGTGTCGGCCAGGTCGAGAAGATTGCCATCGTCAACGACAACCAGGCCGAGGTCCAGTTCTCGGTATCCGACCGTGATTGGTTGCCGGCCAGTTCCATCGCCACCATCCGGTTCCGCAACCTGGTGGGGCAGCGGTACATCTCGCTCTCGCAAGGTGAAGGCAGCCAAGGCAAGAAGATCACCGGCGGCGATACCCTGCCGCTGTCTCAGACGCGCCCGGCAGTCAACCTCACGACACTCTTCAACGGCTTCAAGCCGCTGTTCACCACCCTGAGCGCGGACGACGTCAACAAGCTGTCGTACCAGATCATCCAGGTGTTCCAAGGCGAATCGGGCACCATCAGTGAGCTCGTGCGCAACACCGCGAGCCTGACCAACACCGTCGCGGACAAGGACGCGGTCATCGGCGCGGTGATCAAGAACCTCAACGACGTTCTCGACACCGTCAACGCGAACGACAAGAACCTCGATTCACTGATCGTCAACACCCAGCAACTCGTCACCGGGTTGGCCAACGAGCGTGGGGTGGTCGGTTCGGCCGTCACCTCACTCGCCGGCCTGACCGACGCGACGGCAGACCTGCTCGAGCCGACGCGGCCGTCGATTCAGGGCTCGATCACGGCGCTCAACACACTGGCGACCACACTCAATCGTCGGAGTGACGACGTCAACGCGGTGCTCGAGACCTTGCCGGTCAAGCTCGAGAAGCTCGCACGCGTAGCGAGCTACGGTTCCTGGTTCCAGTTCTATCTGTGCGGAATCGACATCGTTGCTGGTCCAGGACAGTCTGCGTCGCTGAATCTGCCCACCGGCCTGCCGACGGTCAATCAGCCGATTTACACCAACGCGGCCACGCGATGCACTCAAGACGGTATGAGGGAGTTGCAAGGTCGATGAGTAAACGTCGCAGTCCGGCAATGGCCGGAGCCATCGGTATCTTCGTGGTGCTGCTGGCCACTTTGTCCGCGTTCTTCCTCGATTCGCTTCCGTTCGTGGGAGCAGGCTCGTCCTACTCCGCCGAGTTCTCCGAAGCCGCGGGTCTCAAGCCTGGTAACGAGGTTCGTATCGCCGGCGTGAAGGTCGGCAAGGTCACTTCCGTCGATCTCGACGGTGACCGTGTTCTCGTCGACTTCAAGGTCAGTGACGCGTGGGTGGGAGATCAAACCTCTGCGTCCATTCAGATCAAGACCATTCTGGGACAGAAGTACCTCGCACTAGATCCGCGCGGAACCGACAACCTCGATCCCAAGGATCGGATTCCGCTCGAGCGCACCACCTCTCCGTACGACGTCGTTCAGGCCTTCTCGGCCGCGGCGGACACCGTCGGCGACATCGACACCGACCAGTTGGCGAAGAGCATGGAGACGTTGTCCCAGGCATTCTCCGAGACGCCTGGCGATGTCCGCGCTTCGCTCGACGGTGTCAGTCGGCTGTCGCAGACGATCGCGAGCCGCGATCAGGACTTGCAGAAGCTCTTCGCCGCCACCGGGAAGACGTCGCAGATTCTTGCTGACCGCAACAAGGAATTCACCCAGCTGATCCGAGACGGTGGACTACTGGTGCAGGAGCTCAACAATCGCCAGCAAGCGATTTCGCAGCTGCTCACCGGAACTCAGCGCGTCTCTCAGCAGCTCACCGGTCTCGTTCGTGACAACGAGGCGGCAATCGGGCCGGCGCTGACGCAGCTCAACGGCGTCATCGACATCCTGAAGGCAAACAACGAGAACCTGGACAAGGCACTGAAGCTCTACGAACCCTTCATTCGCTTGTATGCCAACGTGGTCGGCAACGGCCGTTGGTTCGACCAGGTCGTCGTGAACCTCCTTCCGCCGGGTCTGCCGGACATTCCGGGCTACCGTGACCCCGTTCGTACGTTGGGAGGCAACTGATGGCTGATACTGCCGAAGCCGGAAGCGGCTCCAAGAAGCGCTCGGTCGCGATCATCGCCGCTGTTCTGATCGGGTTACTCGTAATCGGTGGCGCGCTGTGGTGGGTGTTCACTCGCGCCGGTACCACCAAGATCACCGCTTACTTCGACAAGTCGGTGGGTATCTACGACGGTTCCGACGTTCGTGTCCTCGGTGTCAAGGTCGGCACCGTCGAATCCGTCGAACCCCAGGGAGATCAGGTCAAGGTCGAGCTGCGTGTCGATCGTGGGATCGACATTCCCGCGGGTGCCAGTGCCGCTCAGATCACGCCGTCGGTGGTTGCCGACCGCTACATCCAGCTGACACCGGTCTTCACCGGCGGCGACAAGATGGCCAGCGGTGCAGTAATTCCGATCGAGAAGACGGCGACGCCTGTCGAGGTCGACCAGTTGTACTCCAGCATCGACGAACTCGCGTCGGCTCTCGGTCCTGAAGGTGCCAACAAGAACGGAGCACTGTCCGATTTCGTCGAGACAGGTGCGGCCAACCTCGAGGGCAACGGTGAAGCGTTGGGAGACAGCATCACCAACCTCTCGGATGCCGCACGGACGCTCAACGATTCGCGTGACAACATCTCGCTCACCATCAAGAACCTGGATACTTTTGTGGGCGCTCTCGCGGCCAACGATCAGCAGGTGCGCCAGTTCAACACGCAGTTGTCGGACCTGACCGGATTCCTGGCAGGTGAGCGCGACGATCTCGGTGCCGCTCTGAACCAGCTCTCGATTGCGCTCGGCGACGTCGCGAAGTTCGTGGCCGACAACCGCGATCAACTGGTCCAGACAACCGAAGGTCTCGTCGAACCGACACAGACATTGGCGAACAACAAGGAAGCACTGGCCAACACGCTCACCATGCTTCCGCTGGCGATCTCCAACTTGGTCAACTCGTACGACGCCGAATCAGGTGTGCTGGCTTCACGTCTGGCGTTCCCTGATCTTCAGAACCCGGCCGGCGTGCTCTGCAAGTTGATGGACCTCGGCAAGCTGTTGCCCGGTGATCCGCGGTTCGAGGCATTGGGAAGGCAGATGCAACCGGCTATCGACCAGTGCGCAAACGTCGCAGCGATGACCGACGCAGCCAATCAGGCTGCAGGCCTGAACCTTCCCTTCGGCATCCTTGCCGGTTCCGAACGACAGATGCAGGTAGTTCCGGGCACTGTGCCCGGCGTCGTGTCACCGCGACTGACCAGTGGAAACGGGGAGGGCGAGTGAAGCGTTCATTGATAGTCGGCGCCGGATTGTGCGCCGTCCTGATCTCGGCAACCGCCTGCTCGTCCGAGGGGATCTACGCTGTCCCGCTTCCCGGCGGTCCTGATGTGGGTTCCGATCCGATGCACTTGACCATTCAGTTCGACGACGTGCTCGACTTGGTTCCGCAGTCCGCTGTGAAGGTCGACGGCGTTCCCGTCGGTCGCGTCGACGACGTGTCGGTCGGACCGGACGGATGGACCGCGGATGTCGGCATTATCCTCGACTCGTCGGTTGATCTGCCCGCCAACGCAATTGCCGCGGTCGAGCAGACCAACCTGCTCGGCGAGAAGTTCATCCAGCTGTCGGCCCCGCCGTCCGGACCGGACTCTACGAAGCTGGCCGACGGTGATCTCATTCCGCTGGATCGCACTCGCCACGCCACGGAGATCGAGCAGGTTCTCGGCGCATTGTCGCTGCTGCTCAATGGCGGCGGTGTGGGCCAGTTGCAGCCCATCGTCGAAGAACTCGGTGCCGCGTTCGACGGTCGCGAAGGCAAGACGAGAAGTCTTCTGGAGCAGGCGAACACACTCATCGGTGGACTCAACGAGCAGCGTGACGACATCACACGCGCGCTCGACGGCCTGGATGTGCTCTCGACTCGCGTCAACGATCAGAACGAGAAGATCGGGAAGATTCTCGAGGAACTCCCCGTTGCGACACAGGTTCTCAACGAGCAGCGTCCGCAGCTGACGCAGATGCTCGCTCAGGTGGATCGACTCGGAACAGTGGGAACCGACGTCCTCACACAGTCCAAGGACGATCTGATCGCTGATCTTAAGGCTCTGCGTCCGACGCTGCAGGCGCTCGCAGACTCCGGTGACGACTTCGTGGGGGCACTTCCGTTCCTTCCGACGTTCCCGTTCCCGGACGGTGTCGAGAAGATTGCACAGGGTGGTTCCGTCAACCTCTTCCTGAGTGTCGACCTGCAGATCGGCAATACACTCTCGGGTCTCGGTGTCGGGCAGGGAGAACCGGAATACCGCCAGCCCAAGTTCGGCAATCCCAAGCCGGTGGTCGACCCCTCCAACCCGTACTACAACGGCAACGGACCGCGACCGGGCTGGCCGACAGTGTCACTGCTGCCGATCGCTCCGATCCTGCCGCAGGTTCCCGTTGTCGCCGGCCTTCCCGCCACAACAGCGGGTGACCCGGCAACGCCGGCGCCCGCGGCGAACCCACTCAACCCCATCCAGGGAATGCTGGAACAGTTCGGAATCGGCGGTGATGGACAGTGAGATCAGCTCTGGTCAGATGGCAGCTCGTCGGCTTTGTCGTGGTTGCGCTCCTGGGTCTCATCTACGTCGGCGCCAAGTACGTGCGCCTGGACAACCTCATGGGGTTCGGTCAGTACACGGTCAAGACCGAATTGGCCACGTCCGGTGGAATTTTCACCAACGCCGAGGTGACGTATCGCGGCGTGCCGGTCGGGCGAGTGGGCGACATGTCGTTGACCGAGGACGGAATTCAGGTCGACCTGAAGATCGACAACAGTGCTCCGGAGATTCCCGCGTCGGCCCGTGCCGTCGTGGCCAACCGCTCCGCCATCGGTGAGCAGTACGTCGACCTTCAGCCCGATACCGATCAGGGACCGTTCCTCGAGGACGGCTCGGTGATCGCGGTGGGGGACACCACAACTCCGATCCCGATCGAGGATGTGCTGACCAGTGCCAACGGCTTGGTCAAGTCCGTGCCCGTCGACGCGCTCCACACCGTCGCCGTCGAACTCGGTGCAGCGTTCAACGGCAAGGGCGAGGACATTCAGGTCCTGGCCGATTCGCTGTCCGGTCTCTCGCAGTCCGGGCTCGACACTCTGCCTCAGACGCTCGCGCTGATTCGGAACAGTGAGACGGTACTGACGACGCAGTCGGATCAGTCCTCCGCGATCAAGCAGTTCAGTACCGATCTCGATGCTGTCACGGCGCAGTTGAGGACCAGCGATCCGGACATCCGTCGCTTGATCGACAACGGCATCCCGGCCAGCGATCAGATCGGTGCCCTCATCAACGAGGCGGGCCCGAGCCTGACGACTGACCTGACCAATCTTGCCGCGACCACCAAGACGCTTGCACCCCGAACGATCGCGCTGCAGCCGTTCCTGATCTTCCTTCCCGGCCTGGCCGCTGCCGCACCGACGGTTGCTCCCGGCGACGGAACGGTCCATCAGGGCTTGGTGCTCGAGACCAACAATCCGCTCTCGTGCACGGTGGGTTACGAAGGCACCATGGCGATCCTGGACGAGATGAAGCGTCAGAATCCCAACTTCGACGACACCCAGCAGGATTTCCCGCTCAACACCGCGGCCTCGTGTGAGACGCCGCTGGGCAGCGAGACGGGCGTCCGCAGTGCCAACCGCGTGGTGTACGCCGATCCCGACACGATCCAGCCTTGGGACTTCAAGCCGAAGGTCGATCCGGACAAGTTGAACCTCAACCCGATCGCGACGCAGTTGGCGCCGTTGCTCGGAGTGACACCGAAGTAGACCGATCCGAATGTGGTCGAGTTTGTGCAGTTCAGGCTACTGAGTTGTGGCAGTTGACGATTCGCGGCCAGAGGCTGGGCAAAACAGGTAAGTAGGGTAGTGAGTGTGATTCAGAGAAACAGTTCCCCGCAGTCCGGCGGGCCCGAGCAAGTCGAATCGGGAGCGCCGACAACCGGTAGACCGAAGGGGCTGACAGCGTCTCTGATTGCGGTCGGTGTCTTGCTTCTGGCGGCAGTGGTTGCGCTCGGTGTGTTCGGCGTCCCGTACGTTCGGGCGCTCACCACCGACCGCACCACCGCCGAGATGCGTGACGACGCGTTGATCGGTGCGCAGCAAGTCGCGATCAACCTCAACAACGCGGATTCGGCCAATCTCGACCAGTCGATCGAGAACATGCGTTCTTCGGTGACCGGTGACGAGATGACGACGTATCTGCAGACCGTTCAGGATTCCATCACAGACGAGTTGCGTAACTCGGGCTCGAAGGCTGACACCGAAGTCGTTCAGTCCGCGCTGACCGAGCTCAATACCGATGACCGGACCGCCACGGCACTGGTCGTCGTTCGAGTCACCACGACCCAGGGCAACCAGTTCGTCAAGAATCAGCTCGGCATGCGGCTGGGCATGGTCGAGGTCGACGGGGTCTGGAAGGCTCAGTCGGCTGATCCGATCGGCTCTCGGCTCGATCTCGGCTCCGGCACCCTGCCGGCCACCGACGGCTCCACGCCTGCTCCTGACGCAACGCCCGCACCCGGTTCGGGGACCGAGGCACCTGCCTCCGGTGCTCCCGCACCGACAACCGAGGGCGGTGATTCCGGTGGCCAGTAGTTCGTCGAACCTGCACACCGACATCCCTCGAAGGAGAAGCGCGTAATGCCACCCAAACGTCGTACCGGCGGACCGTCCTCCCCGCAGAACCGTCGGCCGAAGATCGCGGGAAGCGCTCGCTCGCTCAACGTCCCCGCGGGGACGTCCGATTCGGATCCGGTCGAGCCCACGATCGAACAGCCGGAAGAAGAAACACAGGAGGCTGTGAAGCCGGAGGTTGCGAAGCCGGAGGTTGCGAAGCCGACGCTCACGAAGGCCGAGTCCGGAGAAATCGAGCCGCCGAAGACGGAAACCGACGCTCCGGAATCCACACCGGGCCCCGATCTGACCAAACCGGCGAAAACCGTCGCAGACGAGCCCAAGGCCCCTGCTACCCCGGAGACGGGCGCGGGGGAGTCGGCGACAACACCTACACAATCCAAGGCCGGTTGGCGCCTGGTCGCGATCCTGGGGGCCGCAGCGGTCATCGTCGCGATCCTCGCCGGCATCGCCTTCTTCAAAGTCGGCGCGAAGACGGACGACATCGCCTGGGTGGACGAAGGCGCCACGGCTGAAGTTCTTCGTGTGACGCCGTCGGCGTTGGCTGCAGTCTTCACGTTTTCTCCCGACACCTTCGACGCCGATTTCGACAAGGGTGTCCAGGGCCTGAACCAGTCGATGCGCGATCAGCTGACGCAGTACAAGGACACGCAGAAGGCCGGCGTCGAACAAACCCAGACGGCAACGACCGCTGATGTCCCGCTGATCGGGATCACACGGCTAGAGAAGGACCGGGCGCAGTTGCTCGCCCAACTGAACGTCAGCTCGACGCAGAACGGCGTGGCGGCAGACTCTCGCTCCGGAATGGTCATCGTGAGTCTGGAGAAGCAGGACGGAAACTGGCTGATCTCGGAGATTCGCGACCAGTAGCTCGGAGATTCGCGACCAGTAGCACCTGCGCACCAGCGCGAAGATCTGGATCGACGCACGATGTCGGTCCAGATTTTTCGTATGTGACGCCGTTGCTGGCTACACTCCCGGTGGCAGTGTTCGAATGCGCGTCACGAATGTTCGAATGCTGCGACACGCGCTCTCGCCCTTGACGGAGCGGTCCGCAAGGTCCACTCTGATCGGTGAACATGCACGGACGAGTGATCGGCAGTCTCACGTCAGTATCTGAATTCGACCCTCAGTTACACCCGACTCGACATTTCCAGAGTAAGGGTGTACTTTTGGACGTTGCGCTGGCTGCCTCCTGTCCACCCCTCGTCTCAACCGCTGCGAAGTCAAGTACTTCTTGCTTTCTGCGACGGGTTTCGTTCGGGTTGTAACCAGCGAAATTCGAAGCAGATACAGCGGCGGTCGCAACAGCACGGAGCGGCCCGCGTGAGGTGCTGGAAGGACGCATCTTGGCAGTCTCTAGCCAGACCAAGGCAGTTTCCGGAATCCCCGGAGCCCCGAAGAGGGTTTCGTTCGCGAAAGTTCGCGAACCCCTCGAAGTTCCCGGGCTTCTTGACGTACAGACAGATTCGTTCGAGTGGCTGATCGGCGCGCAGAGTTGGCGTGAACGAGCAGCGGCACTCGGCGACAATGCAGTGTCCGGTGGTCTCGAGGACATCCTCGCGGAGCTTTCTCCGATCGAGGATTTCAACGGCACTATGTCGCTGTCCTTCTCCGACCCTCGATTCGACGAGGTCAAGGCCTCGACGGACGAGTGCAAAGACAAGGACATGACCTACGCGGCGCCGTTGTTCGTCACCGCGGAGTTCATCAACAACAACACTGGTGAGATCAAGAGCCAGACGGTCTTCATGGGAGATTTCCCGATGATGACCGACAAGGGCACCTTCATCATCAACGGCACCGAGCGTGTGGTCGTCTCGCAGCTCGTGCGTTCCCCCGGTGTGTACTTCGACATGAGCGTCGACAAGAGCACCGAGAAGGATCTGCACAGCGTCAAGGTGATCCCGGGTCGCGGCGCATGGCTCGAGTTCGACGTCGACAAGCGCGACACCGTTGGTGTCCGTATCGACCGCAAGCGTCGTCAGCCTGTCACCGTCCTGCTCAAGGCACTCGGCTGGACCACCGAGCAGATCACGGAGCGCTTCGGCTTCTCCGAGATCCTCATGGCCACGCTGGAGAAGGACAACACCGCCGGCACCGATGAGGCGTTGCTCGACATCTACCGCAAGCTGCGTCCGGGCGAGCCCCCCACCAAGGAGAGCGCGCAGACCCTGCTGGAGAACCTGTTCTTCAAGGACAAGCGCTACGACCTCGCTCGCGTGGGTCGTTACAAGATCAACAAGAAGCTCGGCCTGAACGCGGGTCAGCCGATCGTTGCATCCACGCTCACCGAAGAAGACATCGTCGCCACCGTCGAGTACCTCGTGCGTCTGCACGCAGGTGACACCTCGATGACGGCTCCGGGCGGCGTCGAGGTTCCCGTCGAGGTCGACGACATCGACCACTTCGGCAACCGTCGTCTGCGTACGGTCGGCGAGCTCATCCAGAACCAGATCCGCGTGGGCCTGTCCCGCATGGAGCGTGTGGTTCGTGAGCGCATGACCACGCAGGACGTCGAGGCAATCACGCCTCAGACGCTGATCAACATCCGTCCCGTCGTCGCTGCGATCAGGGAGTTCTTCGGAACCTCCCAGCTGTCGCAGTTCATGGACCAGAACAACCCGCTGTCGGGGCTGACGCACAAGCGTCGTCTGTCCGCCCTCGGCCCGGGTGGTCTGTCCCGTGAGCGCGCCGGCCTCGAGGTTCGCGACGTTCACCCGTCGCACTACGGCCGCATGTGCCCGATCGAGACCCCGGAAGGCCCGAACATCGGCCTGATCGGTTCGCTGTCGGTCTACGCCCGCGTCAACCCGTTCGGTTTCATCGAGACCCCGTACCGTCGCGTCGTCGACGGACAGGTGACCGACGAGGTCGACTACCTGACCGCTGACGAAGAAGACCGCCACGTAGTCGCGCAGGCCAACTCGGCCATCGACCGCGAGGGTCGCTTCACCGACTCGAAGATTCTCGTCCGCCGTAAGGGTGGCGAGGTCGAGTTCGTCGCGTCCTCCGACATCGACTACATGGACGTTTCGCCGCGTCAGATGGTGTCCGTCGCAACCGCGATGATTCCGTTCCTCGAGCACGACGATGCAAACCGTGCCCTGATGGGCGCGAACATGCAGCGTCAGGCTGTCCCGCTGGTTCGCAGCGAGGCACCTCTCGTCGGTACCGGCATGGAGCTGCGTGCAGCTGTGGATGCCGGCGACGTCATCATCACCGAGAAGACCGGTGTCGTGGAGGAGATCTCCGCGGACTACGTCACGGTGATGGCTGACGACGGAAGCCGCAAGACGTACCGGATGCGCAAGTTCGCGCGTTCCAACCAGGGCACGTGCGCCAACCAGCGTCCGATCGTGGACGAGGGACAGCGTGTCGAGGCCGGCCAGGTTCTGGCCGACGGCCCTTGCACCGAGAACGGTGAGATGGCGCTGGGCAAGAACTTGCTCGTCGCGATCATGCCGTGGGAAGGCCACAACTACGAGGACGCGATCATTCTGTCGCAGCGTCTCGTGGAAGAGGACGTCCTGACCTCGATTCACATCGAGGAGCACGAGATCGATGCCCGCGACACCAAGCTCGGTGCCGAGGAAATCACTCGCGACATCCCGAACGTCTCCGACGAGGTCCTCGCCGACCTCGACGAGCGCGGCATCATCCGTATCGGTGCCGAGGTTCGTGACGGCGACGTGCTGGTCGGAAAGGTCACGCCGAAGGGCGAGACCGAGCTGACCCCCGAAGAGCGCCTCCTTCGCGCCATCTTCGGTGAGAAGGCTCGCGAGGTTCGTGACACGTCCCTCAAGGTTCCTCACGGTGAGACCGGCAAGGTCATCGGAATCCGCGTGTTCTCACGTGACGAAGACGACGATCTGCCTCCCGGTGTCAACGAGTTGGTCCGCGTCTACGTGGCACAGAAGCGCAAGATCCAGGACGGCGACAAGCTCGCCGGCCGCCACGGTAACAAGGGCGTCATCGGCAAGATCCTGCCGCAGGAAGACATGCCGTTCCTCTCGGACGGCACGCCTGTCGACATCATCTTGAACACGCACGGCGTCCCGCGTCGTATGAACATCGGTCAGGTCTTGGAGACCCACCTCGGGTGGATCGGCAAGACCGGCTGGAACGTTCAGATCGCGTCCGACGGCTCTCGTCCCGACTGGGCTGCGACCCTGCCGGAAGAGATGCTGTCCGCTCCGGCCGACTCGAACATCGCCACCCCGGTGTTCGACGGTGCGAAGGAAGACGAGCTCACCGGTCTCCTCGGCGCGACGCTGCCGAACCGTGACGGCGAGCAGATGGTCGGACCCGACGGAAAGGCCACCTTGTTCGACGGCCGCTCCGGCGAGCCGTTCCCGTACCCGGTCTCGGTCGGTTACATGTACATCATCAAGCTGCACCACTTGGTCGACGACAAGATCCACGCTCGTTCGACCGGTCCGTACTCGATGATCACGCAGCAGCCTCTCGGTGGTAAGGCCCAGTTCGGTGGCCAGCGCTTCGGTGAGATGGAGTGCTGGGCGATGCAGGCCTACGGCGCGGCTTACACGCTGCAGGAACTGCTGACCATCAAGTCTGACGACGTGGTCGGTCGAGTCAAGGTGTACGAAGCCATCGTCAAGGGCGAGAACATCCCCGAACCCGGCATCCCCGAGTCGTTCAAGGTGCTCCTCAAGGAGCTCCAGTCGCTCTGCCTCAACGTGGAGGTGCTGTCCTCGGACGGCGCGGCCATCACGATGGCGGACGGCGACGACGAGGACTTGGAGCGGGCCGCAGCGAACCTGGGCATCAACCTGTCCAGGAACGAAGCTGCGACGGTCGACGACCTCGCGAACTAGGTTTCGGTCCCCGGGTTGCTCTTGAGAGAGCGGCCCGGGGGCGTAGTTCACATTTGAATTGGCAGTCAGGTTGCCGGGTGACCGGCAACCGTAACCCCAACGGGGAAAGGAAGTTACGTGCTCGACGTCAACTTCTTCGATGAACTCCGCATTGGCTTGGCCAGTGCAGAGGACATCCGCAATTGGTCCTACGGCGAGGTCAAGAAGCCGGAGACCATCAACTACCGCACGCTCAAGCCCGAGAAGGACGGCCTCTTCTGCGAGAAGATCTTCGGCCCCACTCGGGACTGGGAGTGCTACTGCGGTAAGTACAAGCGTGTCCGCTTCAAGGGCATCATCTGTGAGCGCTGTGGCGTCGAGGTCACTCGCGCCAAGGTTCGTCGTGAGCGCATGGGTCACATCGAACTGGCCGCACCGGTCACGCACATCTGGTACTTCAAGGGTGTTCCGAGCCGTCTCGGTTACCTGCTCGACCTGGCTCCGAAGGATCTCGAAAAGATCATCTACTTCGCTGCCTACGTCATCGTCGGTGTCGACGAGGAGCTCCGTCACAACGAGCTGTCCACCCTCGAAGCCGAGATGCAGGTCGAAAAGAAGACCGTCGCAGATCAGCGCGACGCCGATCTCGAGGCACGTGCGCAGAAGCTCGAAGCCGACATCGCCGAGCTCGAGGCAGAGGGCGCGAAGTCCGATGTCCGCCGCAAGGTCAAGGACGGCGGCGAGCGCGAAATGCGTCAGCTCCGTGACCGCGCGCAGCGTGAGCTGGATCGTCTCGACGAGATCTGGACCACCTTCACCAAGCTGAGCGTCAAGCAGCTCATCATCGACGAGCTCCTGTACCGCGAGCTGGTCGACCGTTACGGCGAGTACTTCACGGGTGCGATGGGCGCAGAGTCCATCCAGATCCTGATGCAGAACTTCGACCTCGACGCCGAGGCAGAGTCTCTCCGCGAGACCATCCGCAGCGGCAAGGGCCAGAAGAAGCTGCGTGCACTCAAGCGCCTCAAGGTGGTTGCGGCATTCCAGACCAACGGCAACTCGCCGATGGGCATGGTCCTCAACGCTGTTCCGGTGATCCCGCCGGAGCTTCGCCCGATGGTTCAGCTCGACGGTGGACGTTTCGCGACGTCCGACCTCAACGACCTGTACCGCCGCGTCATCAACCGCAACAACCGCCTCAAGCGACTGATCGACCTCGGTGCTCCCGAGATCATCGTCAACAACGAGAAGCGGATGCTGCAGGAGTCGGTCGACGCCCTGTTCGACAACGGTCGTCGTGGACGTCCGGTCACCGGACCGGGTAACCGCCCGCTGAAGTCCCTGAGCGATCTGCTCAAGGGCAAGCAGGGTCGCTTCCGTCAGAACCTGCTCGGTAAGCGCGTCGACTACTCGGGTCGTTCCGTCATCGTCGTCGGTCCTCAGCTCAAGCTGCACCAGTGTGGTCTGCCCAAGCTGATGGCTCTCGAGCTGTTCAAGCCGTTCGTGATGAAGCGCCTGGTCGATCTCAACCACGCGCAGAACATCAAGTCGGCCAAGCGCATGGTCGAGCGCAAGCGCGTCCAGGTGTGGGACGTCCTCGAAGAGGTCATCGCCGAGCACCCCGTGCTGCTCAACCGTGCACCTACGCTGCACCGTCTGGGTATCCAGGCATTCGAGCCGCAGCTCGTCGAGGGCAAGGCCATTCAGCTCCACCCGCTGGTGTGTGAGGCCTTCAACGCCGACTTCGACGGTGACCAGATGGCTGTTCACCTCCCGCTGTCGGCAGAGGCTCAGGCCGAGGCACGCATCCTGATGCTGTCCTCGAACAACATCCTCTCGCCTGCTTCGGGTCGCCCGCTCGCCATGCCGCGTCTGGACATGGTCACGGGTCTGTTCCACCTGACCCGTCTCGACGAGGGTGTCACCGGTGAGCTCGTTGCTCCGACCAACGACGAGGCAGAGCAGGGCGTGTACTCCTCGCCCGCCGAGGCTCAGATGGCAGTCGACCGCGGCGCGCTCTCGGTTCAGGCTCAGATCAAGGTGCGTCTGACGCAGCAGCGTCCGCCGCGCGACCTCGAGAACGAACTGTTCCCCGAGGGCTGGAACTACGGTGACGGCTGGACCGCCACCACGACACTCGGCCGTGTGCTCTTCAACGAGCTGCTTCCGGCGGACTACCCGTTCGTCAACGAGCAGATGCCGAAGAAGCGCCAGGCGACGATCATCAACGATCTCGCCGAGCGGTACCCGATGATCGTGGTTGCTCAGACCGTCGACAAGCTCAAGGACGTCGGGTTCTACTGGGCCACCCGTTCGGGTGTCACGGTCTCGATCTCCGACGTGCTCGTGCCGCCGGAGAAGCCTGCCATCATCGAGGACTTCGAGGCTCAGGCCGACAAGATCGAGAAGCAGTACCAGCGTGGTGCTCTGGACAAGAAGGAGCGCAACAGCGCTCTGGTCACCATTTGGCAGGAAGCGACCGACAAGGTCGGCAAGGCCATGGAGGCTCACTTCCCCGACAGCAACCCGATCCCGATGATCGTGAAGTCCGGCGCAGCCGGCAACATGACTCAGGTTCGCTCGCTCGCCGGTATGAAGGGCCTGGTGACAAACCCGAAGGGTGAGTTCATCCCGCGTCCGATCAAGTCTTCCTTCAAGGAAGGCCTGACCGTTCTCGAGTACTTCATCAACACGCACGGTGCTCGTAAGGGTCTGGCCGATACCGCACTCCGCACCGCCGACTCGGGTTACCTGACCCGTCGTCTGGTGGACGTTTCGCAGGACGTCATCGTCCGCGAGGTCGACTGTGGAACAGAGCGCGGCATCGTCACCACGATCGCCGAGAAGCAGGCCGACGGCACGATGATCCGCGATGCTCACGTGGAGACCAGCACGTACGCCCGTACCTTGGCGGCCGATGCAGTCGACGCGAACGGCACCGTCATCGTCGAGCGTGGCCACGATCTCGGTGACCCCGCGATCGATGCTCTGCTCGAAGCCGGCATCACGACGGTCAAGGTCCGCTCGGTCCTGACATGCACCACCGGCACCGGCGTTTGCGCCACTTGCTACGGCCGCTCGATGGCCACCGGCAAGCTGGTCGACATCGGTGAGGCTGTCGGTATCGTCGCCGCACAGTCGATCGGTGAGCCCGGTACCCAGCTGACCATGCGTACCTTCCACCAGGGTGGTGTCGCAGGAGATGACATCACCGGCGGTCTGCCGCGTGTCCAGGAGCTGTTCGAGGCACGTGTGCCCAAGGGCAAGGCTCCTATCGCGGACGTCACCGGTCGGGTACAGCTCGAAGACGGCGATCGTTTCTACAAGATCACCATCGTTCCGGACGACGGCGGCGAAGAGGTTGTCTACGACAAGCTCAGCAAGCGTCAGCGTCTGCGCGTCTTCAAGCATGCCGACGGTCGCGAAAGCCTCTTGGCTGACGGTGACCACGTCGAGGTCGGACAGCAGCTCATGGAAGGTGCTGCCGATCCCCACGAGGTCCTGCGAGTCATGGGTCCGCGTCAGGTTCAGATCCACTTGGTCAACGAGGTCCAGGAGGTGTACCGGAGCCAGGGTGTGTCGATCCACGACAAGCACATCGAGGTCATCGTGCGCCAGATGCTTCGTCGCGTGACGATCATCGATTCCGGTGCCACCGAGTTCCTGCCCGGTTCGCTCACCGAGCGCGCCGAGTTCGAGTCGGCAAACCGCCGCGTTGTCGCCGAGGGTGGCGAGCCCGCAGCCGGCCGTCCGGTGCTCATGGGTATCACGAAGGCGTCGCTCGCGACGGATTCGTGGCTGTCCGCGGCATCGTTCCAGGAGACCACTCGTGTCTTGACCGACGCGGCTATCAACTGCCGCTCGGACAAGCTGATCGGTCTGAAGGAAAATGTCATCATCGGCAAGCTGATCCCTGCCGGTACCGGTATCAACCGTTACCGCAACATCCAGGTTCAGCCCACCGAAGAGGCACGCGCCGCTGCTTACGCAGTGCCGTCGTACGACGACCAGTACTACAGCCCGGACGGCTTCGGCCAGAACACCGGTGCTGCAGTTCCGCTGGACGACTACGGCTTCAGCAACGACTACCGCTAAGCGTTAGTTCGTAGAAAATCCCCCCACTTCGAAAGAGGTGGGGGGATTTTTCATGTCAGGAGTGGGACGTTTTCAGGAGTTGCTGCCGCTGAGGTCCGGGATGACGATCTCCTGGACGGCCCACTTGTTCCCGTCGGGGTCGGCGAAGTAGATGAACCGCCCCCAGGCCTGGTCGTCGATCGGGCTGATGTCGATGCCGCGGCTCTTGAACTCGCGCTCAGCCTCTTCGATGTCCTTGACCACTACCTGCATGCCGACGACCGAGCCGGGCTCGGCGTCGGTGATTCCCTTGCCGATGCAGATCGAGCAGGCCGAACCGGGAGGGGTCAGCTGGACGAATCGCAGGTCTTCGCTGACCGTGTGATCGTGGTCGGCATTGAATCCGAGGCGGACGTAGAAGTCCTTGGCGCGGTCGATGTCGGTGACGGGAATGGCGACCAGTTCGAGCTTGATGTCCATGACGTGCCCTTCATGTGATGGTGAATTCCGGCGACAGGTCCAGTGTTGCGGGTATTGCGGTCAGAAACGGTCCTCATTAGGCGTCCGGATGAAACTTTCCGAATTCCTTGTTGCTCCGAGGGTGCTTCTCTCACTGCTCGACCGATCCCGAACCCGGAGCGGATACCCCGACTCCGCAGCTCTGACGCATTCCGTCGAACGTGCCGCGCACGCCGACGCTCTCGGCTACCACCGGTTCTGGGTCGCCGAGCATCACGCGGTGCCCGGGATCGGGAGCGGGTCGCCGGCAGTACTGCTTGCCGCGATCGGCGCGCATACGCGCGATATCAGACTCGGCAGCGGTGGGGTCATGCTGCCGAATCACCAACCGCTGATCGTCGCCGAGCAGTTCCTGATGCTGGAGGCTCTCTACCCGGGGCGAATCGATCTCGGCCTCGGCCGATCGCTGGGATTCACGGAGCCCGTACGTCAGGCACTACGACGCAGCAAGGACGCTCCGGACACGTTTGTGTCGGACCTGGACGAGGTGAGGCGTTATCTGGACGGATCCGCGGCAGTGACGGCACGGCCGGCGTCGCAGACTGGAGTCCCGATCTTCGTGCTGGCGACGCGCACAGGTCTGAAAGTGGCAGCGCAACTGGGGCTTCCGGTGGTCGTGGGTGGGTCGATACTCGGAATCGGGGGTACCGGCCGGGTGGATGCGTTGGACGAGTACCGCCGAGCTTTCCGGCCCACCGACACGCATCCCGAACCCTATGTGGTGGTTTCTCTCGAAGTGGCGGTTGCCGATTCCACCGACGCGGCGCGTGAGTTGCTGATCCCGGAGGCATACGCGCTCGCAGAATCGTCACGGACGGGGGAGTTTCCGCCGCTCGCGTCGCTGGACGAGATCAGGCGCGCCCCGCGCAGTGATCGAAATGCCAGGCGTATCGAGTCGTTCACGGCGTCGGCGCTGCACGGCACACCTGTCGAGGTGAAACAACAGCTTCACGATCTCGCCGAGCGGACCGGTGCCGACGAAGTGCTGGCGTCGACATCGACGTACGACCGTGACGCGCTTACACTTTCGGACCGCCTGCTACGTGAGGTGCTTTAGCGGTGTGGTTGATCTAACGGGGCACGTGAAACTCGAGCAGAGTGGCGACGGAGTCGTCGAGTTCGGTCCACGGTACCGGTACGGAAAGGACGGCGATCGCCGAAGTGGGGAACTTGTCGCGGATACGTTGGGCCGCTTCGGAGTTTTCGTTCGATGCGAGATCGAGTGCAGTCCAGGGAATTCCGGGTTCGTGTCCGACGATCAGGAGCGTCTTGACGTGGTCGGACGTGGTTCGCGCGGCTGCAATGACGTCTGCGGGTGAGCCGCCGTAGATGGACTTCTCGAATCCGGCGGGAGCTTCGATTCCCGTCGAGGCAAGGGTTTCGACGGTCCGCCGGGAGGTGGAGCACAGAACGGCGTCGACGGGCGGGACGTTTTCACGGATCCATTCGCCGCCGATGCGGGCCTCGCGTAGGCCCCGTTCGGCGAGCGGACGCTCGTGATCACGGATGCCCTCGGGGTAGCTGGACTTGCCGTGTCGCATGAGGACGAGGGTGCGGTGGTCGACCATGCGTTCACGGTATCCGCTTTGTGCCCGTCAGTCCGGTTACTCTGGATGGTCAGGACCTTGAAGGAGGTTTTCGATGGCCGGTAAGAAGCTCGATCGAACTAATGCCCGTACTGCACTCGAGGTGGTACGCGAAAGCCCCACCATCGCTTTCATCACCGTTGCCCCGGCAGTGGTCGTGTTCGGCGTGGTGTGGTGGCTCTTCGGTTTCTGGGCCGCGATTCTTCTTGCGTTGGTGTTCGGTGTCGCGGCTGTCGCGACCCAGAAACTGCGTTAGAGGGCGCTCACCTGCGCAACTGCGCGGAGCGCTTCGCCGACCAGGAACCAGACCGTGACGGTCTTGTCGTCGACGCGGCTGCGCAGGACGACGTCGTCGCTGGAGACGATGGGGGAGAGGTACTCGATCAGTGCTCGATGCGGAACTGTCCGTAGTTCGGTGCGCGCGCTGAGGACCTCTTCGACTGCCTGCCAGTAGACGGCGTTGTTGACGTGGTCGAACGGGTCGATATCCGTGGCGCGCAGAGCGAACGGCGTGTCCAGAACACCGGCGTCGTCTGCCTCCGGTGCGTTCTCGGCGAGGACACGCTTCCACTTCAGTCGATGCTCGTCGGTGGATTCCTCCAGTGGCCGCATGAAGTCGTCGCTCATCCTGGTGGGCATGCCTGACTCGGCGCTGATGTTGATCCAGAAGCCTTCGGTTTCCATCAGCGCGCCGTTGCTGCCGTCGAAGCGCACACGCATGTTCGCCCATCTCGTGGAGAAGCCGGAGCACCAGCGAGTCATCGTCAACTCTTCCGGCCAGATCGCCGGGCGTACGATGTCGACGACCGTACGACGCACTATCCAGAGCGGATGGGTGTCGATGGCTCCCGCGGCCTCGATGTTGTCGTTGCCGATGTCCTGCAGGTAGCGGGCGACGGCGTCGAGCCTGACCTGCTTGGCGACGTCGATGTCGCCGGTGCGGACCGGGCGGGACTTGACGAAGATCGGTCCTCGGTCCGGCTGTTGCGCGAGCGTGAGATCTGGGTTCACGTGAGATTCCTGTTCGCTGGAGTGAGCCGATTCTGTCAGGCTTTTCAGCGAGTGGCGATTATCTGCTTTCCGCAGCCGGAGCCGTCGACCATTCGTGCCACGGCGACGGCGGTGTCGGCAAGGGGATGAACGGAGTCGATCACCGGGGTGATGTCACCTGCGTTGATCATCTGCGTCAGAACCTCCAGATCGTCGGCGTTCTCCGAAGCGATGAAGGTGCCCATTTTCTGAGATATGAACGGAGACAGGCACTGTGCGCGTATCTGGCGATCGGTTCCGCCGAGCCACCGTCCGCCGTTCTCGCCGCCGACGATCACCAGCGTTCCGGTGCGTGTGAGCGCCCGTCGAAGATCTCGCAGTCGGCGGTTGCCGCCGGTGTCGATGATGACGTCGTACCGATGCGATCCGTCGGTGGCGTCGTCGACGCGGTAGTCGAGAACCTCGTCGGCACCGATGGAGCGGACGGTATCGGTTTTCGAGGTGCTGCACACGCCGGTGACGTGAGCGCCCATGGCTTTTGCCACCTGCACCGCGTAGATCCCGACGCCACCGGATGCGCCGAGTACGAGGGCGGATTGGCCCGCCTGCACGCGGCCGTGGTCGCGCACGGCTTGCAACGCTGTGAGGGCGGAGACCGGCACCGCTGCTGCTTGTGCGAACGACAACCGGGCAGGTTTTGCGGCAATCTTCGTCTCGAGTGCGCGTGCGTACTCCGCGAACGAACCGACCGCGATCCCGTATACCTCCTGGCCGACTGCCACGCGGGTCACCGAACTGCCGACGGCCTCGACTCGGCCGGACACGTCCAGTCCGCGAACTCGGTTCCTAGGTCTGCGCAGCCCGAAACCCGCGAGGCGCAACGGATATGGCAGTCCGGCCATGAGATGCCATGCCCCGCGGTCGACGGACGCGGCCTCGACGCGTATCAGCACTTCGTTGTCGGCGACAGTGGGGCGCGGAATGTGGTCGACGTAGAGAATGTCGGCCTCGCCGTAGCGATCCTGTACGACGGCGGTCATCAGTTCCTTCGGCATGCGAGTCTCCGTTCATCGAATACTTACAGCGTAAGTATTGCACTTACGGTGTAAGTTCTGTCAACGTGGAGAAGCGCGCAAGATTGACCCGAGACGACGTCGTACACGCTGCTGTCGCGCTTGCCGATTCCGTCGGAATCGATTCGATGACCATGCGGAAGCTGGGCACCGAACTGGGCGTCGAAGCGATGTCTCTGTACAACCATGTTTCGGACAAAGGGGATCTGCTCGACGGAATGGTCGATGCGGTCTTCGCGGAGATCGATCTGCCGACGCCGGGACGCCCGTGGCGCACGGAACTTCACGTGCGAGCGGTATCGACGCGGGAAGTGTTGGGGAGGCACCCGTGGGCAACTCCGTTGATGGAGTCCCGAACGACGCCTGGTCCCGCGACCCTGCGCCACCACGATGCCGTCATCGGAACGCTACGCGCCGCCGACTTTCCCGTCGCCCTTGCTGCGCATGCCTTTTCGATCATGGATGCGTACATCTACGGCTTCGTGCTGCAAGAAGTGAGCTTGCCGTTCGAAACAGCGCAGGAAACGACGGAACTGGCGAAGGCGATCATGGGCTCGTTCGAGAGCGGTCAGTATCCGCACCTGGCCGAGTTGACCACCGAGCACGTCCTTGCTCCGGGATACAGCTACGCCGCCGAATTCGCTTTCGGTCTCGATCTGATTCTCGACGGACTCGAACGTCTGCACATCGGGAGCGAACGATGATCTGACGTGAGTACCGGGTTAAAGTCGAGAAAACCGGGTTACCGGTCCAGACTTCAGATGTCCCGAAGAGGAGCTTTCTGTGCGCGCCATGGTGGTTACGGAACTGTCCGGTCCCGAAGGAATTGTCGCGCAGGAGGTTCCCGAGCCCGCAGCCGAAGGTCTTGTTCTCATCGATGTGAAGGCAAGTGGCGTCTGCTTTCCGGACCTGCTCATCACCTACGGCAAGTATCAGATCCGCCCGGAACCGCCGTTCATTCCCGGAGCGGAGATATCGGGCGTCGTGGTCTCCGCGCCGGAAGGGTCGGGTTTCGCTCCGGGTGATCGTGTTCTGGCGGCCGCGTATCTGGGTGGGTATGCAGAGCGGATTGCCGTCAACCCGGCGCAGGTACTCCGAATTCCGGACGGACTCGCCTTCGACGAGGCGGCCTCGCTGATCATCAACTATCAGACGATGGAGTTCGCGCTCGCTCGTCGCGCGAAGATCGTCGCGGGGGAGACAGTCGTCGTGCTGGGCGCTGCAGGCGGAGTCGGAACGGCAACCATCCAGCTGGCCAAGGCGCACGGTGCCCGGGTGATCGCCGTGGTACGACGCGAGGGCGTCGATGACTTCTTGCGTGCGCTCGGTGCCGACGAGGTGGTCGCGCTGGCTCCGGGATGGGGAGAGCGGATTCGGGAACTGACGGACGGCGTCGGCGCTCAGATCGTGGTGGATCCGGTGGGCGGCGATGCGTTCGACGACGCGGTCCGGGTTCTGGCACCCGAAGGACGACTCGTGGTGATCGGATTCGCCGGCGGCGGTATTCCCGAGGTAAAGGTGAACCGGGTGCTGTTTCGCAATATCAGCATTGTCGGCGCGGCATGGGGTGAGTTCACGCGTACCAATCCCGAGGCGGTAGCCGAGGTACACGCATCGCTGGTAGAACACGTCCGGAACGGCTTGCGTCCGCTGGTCAAGGCACGGTATCCGCTTGCCGACGCAGCAGTTGCCCTGGCTGATCTCGAAAGCGGCAGAGTTCTCGGAAAGGCCATCTTGCTGCAGGAATGATTCTTCGCAACGTGATGGTGGTCACCAAATAATAAGTTGCAACATGTTTTCATTTGGGCAATAGTTGCAACCGCACTACCATTTGCCAGGTGATCGCTTCCGATTCTGATGACCTGTATGGAGCACTCGACGAGTTGTTCACTCGCCTGATGAGCGCCGGTGATTCGGAGTCGATCGATGCGTTGATCGAACTGGATCTCTCGTTCTCTCAGGTGCGTGTGCTGTTCGTACTTGCACAACGTGATGCGGCGATCCCGATCAACGAGGTTGCCGACGAGCTTCGGCTCTCGGTGGCAGCTACGGGGCGGAACATCGATCAGCTCGTGAACATGGGTCTGGTCGATCGCCGTGAAGACGAGCGGGACCGACGCGTCAAGCGGGTTTCCTTGTCGGAGGCCGGTCGTAAGGTGACGACCAACCACATCGAGTGCAAGCGCGGCCAGCTTCGCGAATTCGCGTCGCGTGTTCCTGAGCCAGAGCGGATTCGTTTGTTCGAGGCTCTCAAGCCCATTCTCGCGGGTGACTATCTGCGAGCACTTAACCAGGAGACTTCGCGATGACATCGCCGAACGCGCCGGCACCGGCGTCCGACAAACTTGACGGGGCGGTCCTCAAGATCGCTTCCGTGGTGGTGCTCGGCGCCATCATGTCGATTCTCGACGTAACCGTGGTGAGCGTCGCGCTCACCACCTTTGCCGAGGACTTCGAAACTTCGTACGCCACCGTCGCGTGGACGATGACGGCCTACACCCTCGCTTTGGCGACGGTCATTCCGGTTACCGGTTGGGCTGCCGACCGTTTCGGCACCAAGCGCCTCTACATGACGGCCCTGGTGCTCTTCGTGCTCGGTTCGGTCGCTTGTGCGATGGCGTGGGACATCACCTCGCTCATCGGCTTCCGCGTGCTCCAGGGTCTCGGCGGCGGCATGTTGATGCCGCTCGGTATGACGATCATGACCCGGGCCGCCGGTCCGGACCGTGTCGGTCGTGTCATGGCAGTTCTCGGTATCCCGATGCTGCTCGGTCCTATCGGCGGCCCGATTCTCGGTGGTTGGCTGATCGAGGCCGCGAGCTGGCACTGGATCTTCCTGATCAACTTGCCGATCGGCATCATCGCTCTGGCTGCTGCGTTCATCATTCTGCCGTCCGACAAGGCGAAGCCTTCGGAGTCCTTCGACTTCCTCGGCATGATCCTGCTGTCGCCCGGCCTGGCGCTGTTCCTGTTCGGTGTGTCGTCCATCCCTGAGGTGGGAACCGTCGCGTCGGCTCGGGTTCTGGTGTCGGCCGGTATCGGTCTGGCGCTGATCATCGCCTTCGTGTTCCACGCGCTCAACAAGGATCACCCGCTGATCGACCTGCACCTGTTCAAGAACCGTCAGTTGACCACCGCCGTCATCACGACGTCGCTGTTCATCGTCGCGTTCATGGGCGCCGGGTTGCTGTTCCCGAGCTACTTCATCCAGGTCGGCGGTCACACCACGCTCGCTGCCGGATTGTTGATGGCTCCGCAGGGTCTCGGCGCTATGGTCACCATGCCCATCGCTGGTCGACTGGTCGACAAGATCGGCCCGGGCAAGATCGTCCTGACCGGTTTGCCGCTGATTCTGATCGGCTTGGGTGTGTTCACACAGGTTGCCTCTGATTCCCCGACGTGGCTGCTGATGGGTGCCTTGTTCGTCATGGGCCTCGGTATGGGTTGCACCATGATGCCGCTGATGACCGCAGCTATCGTGACGCTCTCCAACGAGCAGATCGCTCGCGGCTCCACCCTGATGAACATCGTTCAGCAGACCGCAGGTTCGATCGGTACGGCCGTGATGTCGGTGGTCTTGACCAACCAGCTTCTCGATCGTGGCCTCGATACGACGATGGTCGGTGCGGCGTCGCACATTCCGACCGAGCCGGGAAGTCCGCAGGAGTCTGCTGCGAATTCGATTCTCAGTGCGGCGTCGGACGCTTTCGGCAACACCTTCCTCGTTGCCACTGTGCTGATCGTCCTGACCCTCATCCCGGCGTTCTTCCTGCCGCGTAGCAAGACCACCAGGCCGGTGGCCGAGGGCGAGACGGCAACGCCGATCGTTATGCACTGACCGCTTTTCAGTAGATCGTTTGTCCAGGTGAGGGCGGCACACATCTTGTGTGCCGCCCTCATCTTTTTGCCGTGGAATACAGCGGGATGGTTGAATGTTTGATCAGTTACATGCAAACGCATGGATCTAGTTCGCGGAGGAGCAACCATGCAGTTCGGAATCTTCACGGTCGGCGACGTCACCACTGATCCAACGACCGGGGTCACGCCCACCGAGCACGATCGCATCAAGGCCATGACGACCATCGCCAAGCATGCAGAGGAAGTCGGTCTCGACGTCTTCGCGACCGGCGAGCATCACAACAAGCCGTTCGTTCCGTCGTCTCCGACGACGATGCTCGGATACATCGCTGCTCAGACCGAGAAGATCACGTTGTCCACGTCCACGACGCTGATCACCACCAACGACCCGGTGAAGATCGCCGAGGATTACGCGATGCTCCAGCACCTCGCCGAGGGGCGCGTCGACCTGATGATGGGACGCGGAAACACCGCGCCGGTGTACCCGTGGTTCGGCAAGGACATTCGCGCCGGAATCCCGTTGGCGCTCGAGAACTATCAACTTCTTCGCAGGCTGTGGGACGAGGAGGTCGTGAACTGGCAAGGGGAGTACCGCACACCACTCCAGGGATTCACGTCCACTCCGCGCCCGCTGGACGGCATCGCTCCGTTCGTGTGGCACGGGTCGATCCGCAGCCCCGAGATCGCGGAGATCGCGGCGTATCACGGTGACGGATTCTTCGCGAACAACATCTTCTGGCCGAAAGAGCACTACATCGAGCTGATCAATCTCTACCGCCGGCGTTACGAGCACTACGGCCACGGGTCCGCGGATCAGGCGATCGTCGGCCTCGGCGGTCAGGTCTTCATGCGCAAGAACAGTCAGGACGCGGTCAAGGAGTTCCGTCCGTATTTCGACAATGCTCCGGTGTACGGCCACGGGCCCTCACTCGAAGAGTTCACCGAGCAGACGCCGCTGACCGTCGGTTCCCCTGAACAGGTCATCGAGAAGACCTTGGCTTTTGCCGATTTCTTCGGTGACTACCAGCGCCAGCTGTTCCTGATGGATCACGCCGGACTGCCGCTGAAGACGGTGCTCGAGCAGCTCGATCTGCTCGGTGAGGAAGTTGTTCCGGTTCTGCGCCGTGAGTTCGCGGCCAGGCGGCCAGCACATGTGCCGGACAACCCGCCCACTCACGCGTCGATGAAGGCGGCTCGTGAGGCAAGCAGTGTCACTGCCTGACGAGCAACTGCCTGAGGTTCCGGTCAGCACCACCGAACTCGCCACCGACGCCTGGGAAGCCTTGTTTCGCGCCCAGGTGTCGGTGCTGCGGCGGCTCTCTGCCGACGACGTCTGGGATCAGGTGTCGATGCGCGAGTACGACGTGCTGTTCACGCTGAGTCTTGCGTCGAGTAGTTCCCTTCGCCTGCATGACCTGAATCGGGAGATATTGCTGAGCCAGCCTTCGCTCAGTCGCCTGGTGGAACGGTTGGAGGGCGAAGGTCTGGTAACGAGAAGTGTTGATCCACAGGATCGCCGCGGGACGATCGTGCAACTCACCGAAACGGGTGCAGCGCTGCAGAAATCAGTGGGTCGCCGTCATGCCGCGAGCATCCGCCGCCACGTCGGACCGGCCCTGGACGCTGATGAACTTCGACTGTTGGCCGAATTGTGCACGCGTCTGCGTCTCGCGCAGTCATGACTGGAGGCAGGATGGACGATATGAGTAACCTCGAAGCGCAGCCCGTCGAGCAGGAATGCGAAGGCCATCCGGCGGAGAGCGAGATTCAGATCCTCACCCCGCGCGACGTACCGCTCGGTGGCCCGCGGGCCATGCGAGTGCGACGCACCCTCCCGCAACGCGAGCGTTCGCTGATCGGGGGATGGTGTTTTGCAGATCATTACGGTCCGGATGACGTCGGCTCAGGACCGGGCATGCATGTGCCGCCGCATCCGCATACCGGTTTGCAGACGGTGAGTTGGCTGTTCACCGGAGAGATCGAGCACCGTGACAGCATCGGTTCCCATGCGATGGTGAGGCCGGGTGAACTGAATCTGATGACGGCCGGGAGTGGGATCGCGCACTCCGAGGTGTCGACGCCGAATACGAAGGTTCTGCACGGGATGCAGTTGTGGGTGGCGCTGCCGGATGCGGCGCGCGATACCGCACCCGCGTTCGTTCACTATCGACCGGAGCCGGTGACCACCGATGGTGTCACGCTCAGTGTATTCCTCGGTTCGCTCGCCGGTGAAACGTCTCCGGTGTCTACCTTCACCGAATTACTCGGTGCCGAGGTGATTCTCGATCCTGGGGCCGAGATCGCCCTCGATGTCGATCGTTCACATGAGCACGGCGTGATCGTCGATCAAGGATCGGTTGTTCTGCGTGGTACCACTGTCGGCTGGGCCGAGTTGGGTTATCAAGCACCGGGTTTCGGAAAACTGACTTTGCGCAATCCGGGATCCGAACCGGCTCGACTGCTACTTCTCGGCGGGAAACCGTTGGGCGAGCAGGTCATCATGTGGTGGAACTTCATGGGCCGTACACACGAAGAGATCGTCGAGTATCGACGCAAGTGGCAGGCCGAGCTTGCCTCCGGATTCAACGGCAGCGTCCCGGACCGGCGTTTCGGCGTCGTGCCGGGATACGACGGTCCGGCGCTCCCGGCACCCGAGTTGCCGAACAGTACGTTGCGGCCCCGAGGCTAGTCGTTGCTCTTGCTGCTACCGGCCGCGAGCGTCGTTTCGATCAGGCTTGTTCGATGTCCTGGTGAGCCTTCGCGAGCATGATGTAGCCGGCGCCGTTGGCGGTGATACCGGCCTTTTCGCCTTCGGAGAGTTCACGTTTGACCTTGGCGGGCACGCCGGCGACCAGTGATCCAGGCGGGATTTGCATCCCCTGAGACACGACGGCGCCGGCTGCAATCAGTGACCCCGAGCCGATGTGTGCGCCGTTGAGCACCACGGCACCCATGCCGACGAGAACGTCGTCTTCGACGGTGCACCCGTGCAGCACTGCGTTGTGGCCGACCGAGATTCGTTCGCCCAGCACTGCGGGGAACGTCGGGTCGGCGTGCACGGTGCAGTTGTCCTGAATGTTGGTGTCAGCGCCGATGGAGATCGATTCTGCGTCGCCGCGGATAACCGCGCCGTACCAGATGCTGGCTCCCGCAGCGATGGTCACCGCGCCGACAACGGTGGCGTTGGGTGCGATGAACGCACTTTCGTCGATCTGCGGGGTGTTACCGAGAACGGTGGCGATGATCGGGTTGGTCATGGTTCTCCTGTGCGTTGGAATGACGTGCTCTGACGGTACCTGGACTACTTCGCTGTGGGTTTTCGATTCATGACGACTGTGCCGACGCCCGCGGCCACCACCAGTGCGATGGCCACGAGTGTGAACGCGTCGAGCGTTTGCCCGATCACGAGGACTCCGGCCAGTGCGGCCGCTGCGGGTTCGAGGGCGATGAGGACGGCAAAGACTTTCTTGGCTAGAGAGCGCAGCGCCCACATTTCCAAGCTGTACGGGATGACGGACGAGAGGACGGCGACGGCTGCGCCTGCGGCGAGCATCGTCGGATCCAGCAGTTCACTTCCGCCCGAGACGACGCCGAAGGGCAGCGTCAATACGGCCGCGACGATGCTTGCGCCTGCCAACCCGTCGGCGCTCGGGAGCGTCGCGGCCAGGTGGGAACCGGCCACGATGTATCCGGCCCACGCAGTAGCGGCGATCAACGCGAACATCACCCCGATCGGGTCCAAACCGGATTCGCCGTGATCGCCCAACCCGAGCAGCAACACTCCGCCGAAGGCGAGCAGCACCCATGCTCCGTCGGCCCACCGACGAGACAGAACTGCGGCCAGGGTGAGCGGTCCGAGGAACTCGATGGTGACGGCCGTTCCGATGGGCACCGTGTCGAGGGCGAGGTAGAAGGCGCCGTTCATCACGGCGAGGGCGATGCCCAGTGCGAAGATGCCTTTGCGCTGCCGGTTCGACCATCTGCTCCATCGCGGGCGGACGATGACGCCGAGGATGATCGCGGCGATCGTCAGCCGCAGCGTCGTGGCTCCGGCCGGCCCGATCTGCGAGAACAATGTCGTCGCGAATGCCGCTCCGAACTGGAGCGACAGTATCGAGGTGAGGACTGCTCCGACCGGCAGTAGCTGACTGCCCGCCTTCATTCTCCGGTGAACTCGGGACTTCGACGCTCGAGCATCGCGGCGACGGCTTCGTGGTGATCTCGGGTGTGGTGGGCGATCGACTGCATGGCGGCCGAGAGTTCGAGCAGGCTCTCGAGGCTCTGGTGCTGGCCCTCGCGGAGGAGCTTTTTGGTCATGCGGAGTACCTGCGGGGGATTGGCGGCTACTCGAGCTGCCAAAGCGTGCGCTGCGGAAAGCAATTCCTCGGGTTCGGTCACCTGCGAGACCAGACCCCAGTCGAGTGCTCTCGCAGCATCGATCGGTTCACCGGTGAACGCCATCTCGGCCGCGCGGGCGTTGCCGATCGCGCGGGGGAGCAGCCACGCTCCGCCGTCGCCGGGGATGAGTCCTACCTTGACGAAACTCTCGGCGAAGACCGCGGCGGTCGAGGCGATACGGAGGTCGCACATGAGTGAGAGGTCGCAGCCCGCTCCGATGGCCGGGCCGTTGACCGCCGCGATGGTCGGCACCTCACACGTGTACAGCGCGAGCGGGATGCGTTGGATGCCGTGCCGGTAGCCCTGGCGGATCTCGCCGGGTGCGCCACCGAACATGCCCTCCTTGTCTCGCATGTGCTTGACGTTGCCGCCGGAGGAGAAGGCCGATCCGGCCCCCGTCAGAATGACCGTGCGCACACTCTGATCTCGGTTGACCGCGGTGACTGCGTCTTCGAGGGCCTCGATCATGTCGATCTCGGAGATCGCATTGCGGGTGTCCGGGCGATTGAGGGTCCACGTGACCACATCGCCGGTTCGCGAGATCAGTACGGCGTCGCTCATGGGTGCTCCTGGTTGTCGATGGCAGTTGAGCTCAGTCTCTCACCACAGGATTTCGCAATAACAATCATTCGTGCTTGATTTTTATGGATGTGAGTGTGATGCTGGTCGCATGGCCGAACTTCAGACGTTCATCGATGACTTGCGGGCCGAAGGCGAGAGCCTCGACGCCCTGGTTGCGGATCTGCCCGAGGAGAAGTGGGCGACAATGACGCCTGCGGAAGGGTGGACCATCGCACATCAGATCGGGCACCTGCACTGGACGGACAGTGCAGCGATCCTGGCGATCACCGACCCGGACGGGTTCGCGGAGCAGTTGAAGGCGGCGTTCGTGAACCCGGCAGGGTTTGTCGACGACGGTGCTGCCGAACAGGCGGCCCGCCAGCCGGCGGAGTTGCTCGCCGATTGGCGAGCGGGGCGCACCGCTCTCGTCGAGGCGCTCACCGCCGCCCTGGCCGGAACCAAGTTCCCCTGGTACGGCCCGCCCATGGGCGGTGTCTCCATGGCTACCGCGCGACTGATGGAGACGTGGGCGCACGGGCAGGACGTTGCCGACGCACTCGGCGTCGAACGCGCTCCGACGGCGCGCATCAAGAACATCGCTCACCTGGGTGTGCGGACGCGAAACTTCGCGTACTCGGTCAACGAGAAGACGCCGCCCGCCGACGATTTCCGGGTTGAGTTGACCGCGCCGGACGGGTCGCTCTGGACCTGGGGGCCGGAAGATGCGCCGCAGAAGGTTACCGGGCCGGCGTTGGACTTCTGCTTGCTGGTCACCCAGCGCGCCAATCGCGCCGATCTCGATCTGGTCGCCGTGGGTGCCGACGCGGACGAGTGGCTCGGGTTCGCGCAGGCCTTTGCCGGACCCAGCGGTGAGGGACGAGCCGCCGTCGGATCCAGCGGTGAGGGACGAGCATCGAAGGTGGGCAAATGAGTTCGGTACGGATCGGTAACTGCTCCGGGTTCTACGGCGACCGCGTCTCGGCGATGCGCGAGATGCTCGAGGGCGGCGAACTCGACTACCTGACCGGCGACTACCTGGCCGAACTGACGATGTTGATCCTCGGGCGGGATCGGATGAAGGACCCGTCGCTCGGCTACGCGAAGACGTTCCTGCGGCAGGTGGAGGACACGCTCGGCCTTGCGCTCGACAAGGGGGTGAAGATCGTCGCGAATGCAGGCGGTCTCAATCCCGCCGGACTGGCCGACGCGTTGCGCGAGGTCAACACCAAGCTGGGGTTGAACGCGAAGATCGCCCACGTCGAGGGCGACGATTTGATCTCTCGGGCAGACGAACTCGGACTCGGCTCCCCACTGACGGCCAATGCGTACCTCGGCGCCTGGGGCATCGTCGAAGCATTGTCGGCCGACGCCGATGTCGTGGTCACCGGACGGGTCACCGATGCGTCGGTGATCGTCGGTCCGGCCGCTCACCATTTCGGTTGGAAGCGAGATGATTTCGATCAGCTTGCCGGTGCTGTCGCGGCGGGCCACGTCATCGAGTGCGGAACCCAGGCCACCGGCGGCAACTACGCGTTCTTCACAGAGATTCCCAATCTGGGCCGGCCTGGCTTCCCGATCGCCGAGATCAACGCGGACGGAACCTCGGTCATCACCAAGCACGCCGGAACGGACGGCGAGGTGAGCGTCGGCACGGTGACGGCGCAGCTGCTGTACGAGATCACCGGTGGACGCTATGCAGGCCCGGACGTGACGACCCGCATCGACAACGCAGTGCTCACCCAGGAAGGCCCGGACCGGGTGTTGATCAGCGGCGTCACGGGCGAGGCTCCGCCGCCGCAGTACAAGGTCTCCCTGAACACGCTGGCCGGGTTCCGTAACGAGGCCACCTTCATCCTCACGGGTCTCGACATCGAGGCCAAGGCCGATCTGGCGAAGACTCAGCTCGAATCCTGGCTGACGAAGAAGCCCGCCGAACTGGTCTGGACTCTCGCTCGCACGGATCATCCGGATTCCGACACCGAGGAAACCGCGAGTGCGTTGCTGCGCTGCGTGGTTCGCGATTCCGACCCCAAGGTGATCGGTCGCCCTTTCTCCGCGGTTGCGGTGGAAATGGCACTTGCCAGCTACCCCGGCTTCTCGCTGACGGCTCCGCCGAGCAACGGCCAACCGTACGGAGTGTTCACCCCCGGCTACGTCGACGCGGGATCGGTGCCGCACGTGGCCGTACTGCCGGACGGCACGCGCGTGGACATCGCTCCGTCCACGTTGACGCAGGACCTCGAACCCGTCGGCGAACCGGAGCGTCCGGAGCCGTTGCCGCCACAGACGTCGCTTTCAGTACCACTCGGCACGATCGCCGGTGCCCGTAGCGGCGACAAGGGCGGAAATGCCAACGTCGGCGTCTGGGTTCGCACGGACGATCAGTGGAAGTGGTTGGCGCACACACTGACCGTCGAGATGCTCAAGGAACTGCTACCGGAAGCAGCAGACCTGAACGTCACTCGCTACCAGCTTCCGCACCTTCGTGCCGTCAACTTCGTGATCGAGGGAATTCTCGGTCAGGGTGTCGCCTCGCAGGCGCGGTTCGATCCGCAGGCCAAGGGAATTGGTGAATGGCTGCGTTCGCGCCACATCGACATCCCGATTTCGCTACTCCCCGTAACTGACGAGAAAGAGGATTCACGGTGACCGTGTGGACCACACCGGAAAGGCTTGCGCTTCGCGAGACCGTACGCGGATTCGTGAACCAGGAGATTCTGCCGCATCTGACGCAGTGGGAGCGAGACGGCGAGATTCCGCGCGAATTGCACCGCAAGGCAGGCGCTCTCGGACTCCTCGGGGCCAGCGCACCCGAATCGGCCGGCGGTGAGGGCGGCGACGCCGTCGACTCCATCGTGATCTGTGAGGAGATGCATCAGGCAGGTGCGTCGGGCGGGCTGTTCGCATCGCTCTTCACCTGCGGCATCGCGGTGCCGCACCTGATCGCGGCCGGCGACGAGGCGCAGATCGAGAAGTGGGTCAAGCCGACCCTGCGCGGCGACAAGATCGGCTCGCTCGCCATCACCGAGCCCGGCGGAGGCAGCGACGTCGGGCACCTGACAACTACAGCCAAGCGCGACGGCGATCATTACGTCGTGAACGGCGCCAAGACGTTCATCACCTCCGGCGTTCGAGCGGACTTCGTCGTTACAGCGGTGCGCACCGGTGGTCCCGGCGCGGGTGGTGTCTCACTGCTCGTGATCGAGAAGGGCACACCGGGATTCACCGTCTCGCGCAAACTCGAGAAGATGGGCTGGCGCGCATCCGATACCGCGGAACTCTCCTTTGTCGACGCCCGGGTTCCGGTGGAGAATCTGGTCGGTGCAGAGAACAGCGGCTTCGCGCAGATCGCCCAGGCATTTGTCTCCGAGCGGGTAGCGCTCGCCGCGCAGGCGTATGCCAGTGCAGAACGTTGCCTGGAGCTGACGCTCGAATGGTGCCGCGCCCGTGAGACTTTCGGTCGCCCCCTGATCAGTCGGCAGGCCGTCCAGAACACCGTCACCGAGATGGCCCGCAAGATCGACGTCGCCAAGGTGTACACGCACTCGGTGATCGAGCGGTACATGGCCGGTGACGGCGATCTGATCGCCGAGGTGTGCTTTGCGAAGAACACGGCAGTCGAGACGGGCGAATGGGTTGCGAACCAAGCTGTTCAGCTGTTCGGCGGCCTCGGATACATGCAGGAAAGCGAAGTGGAGAGGCAGTACCGGGACATGCGAATTCTGGGAATCGGTGGCGGAACCACCGAAATCCTCACCGGCCTCGCGGCCAAGCGATTGGGGTATCAGTCATGAGTGTCATCCGGTCAACACTGGACACCAATTCCGAGGTGTACAAGACCGCAACATCGACCATGAACACCAAGCTCGCCGAGATCGAGGTCGAGCACGCCAAGGCGTTGGCGGGTGGCGGCGAGAAGTACACCGAGCGGCACCACAAGCGGGGAAAGCTCCTGGCACGCGAGCGGATCGAACTCCTGCTCGATCAGGATTCACCGTTCCTCGAACTGTGTCCCCTCGCTGCGTGGGGGAGTGACTTCCCGGTCGGAGCCAGCACCGTGGTCGGTATCGGCGTCGTCGAAGGTGTCGAATGCCTGATCGTCGCCAACGATCCCACCGTGCGCGGCGGCACCAGCAATCCGTGGACGCTGCGTAAGGGTTTCCGGGCCAACGATATCGCCATGCAGAACCGCCTCCCTGTGATCTCCCTCGTAGAGTCCGGCGGCGCAGACTTGCCGACGCAGAAAGAGGTGTTCATCCCGGGCGGGCGTATGTTCCGTGACCTCACTCAGCTGTCCGCAGCCGGAATCCCCACCATTGCACTGGTCTTCGGTAACTCGACGGCCGGCGGTGCGTACATCCCGGGCATGTCCGATCACGTCGTGATGATCAAGGAACGCTCCAAGGTGTTCCTCGCAGGCCCGCCGCTGGTCAAGATGGCCACCGGTGAGGAATCCGACGACGAGGCACTCGGCGGCGCCGAAATGCACGCTCGCAAGTCCGGGTTGGCCGACTACTTCGCCGCCGACGAGCAGGACGCGATCCGCATCGGGCGCTCGATCGTCAAGCGGCTCAACTGGACCAAGAAGGGGCCGGCGCCGCGCGCGGAGATCATCGAACCGCTCGAGGATCCGGAAGAGTTGCTCGGCATCGTTCCGGCCGACCTGAAGATCCCGTTCGATCCGCGTGAGGTCATCGCCCGTATCGTCGACGGCTCCGACTTCGACGAGTTCAAGCCGCTCTACGGCTCCTCCCTCGTGACCGGGTGGGCCGAGCTGAACGGCTACCCGATCGGCATCCTGGCGAACGCACGTGGAGTGCTCTTCAGTGAGGAATCACAGAAGGCCACGCAGTTCATCCAGCTCGCCAATCGTTCCAACACGCCGTTGCTGTTCCTGCACAACACCACCGGCTACATGGTGGGTAAGGAATACGAGGAGGGCGGCATGATCAAGCACGGATCGATGATGATCAATGCGGTTGCCAACTCCAAGGTTCCGCACATCTCGATCCTGCTCGGAGCGTCGTACGGCGCCGGTCACTACGGTATGTGCGGACGCGCGTTCGATCCGCGGTTCCTCTTTGCGTGGCCCAGTTCCAAGTCCGCCGTCATGGGCGGTGCGCAGCTCGCCGGCGTCATCTCCATCGTGGGACGCGCTGCTGCCGAGGCCCGCGGCCAGGTCTTCGACGAGCAGGCCGACGCCGGCATGCGCGCGATGATCGAGAACCAGATCGAGGCCGAGTCACTTCCGATGTTCCTGTCGGGTCGTCTGTACGACGACGGCGTCATCGATCCCCGAGACACCCGCACCGTGGTGGGAATGTGCCTGTCGGCCATCGCCACCGCCCCGATCGAAGGCACCGAGAACTTCGGCGTCTTCCGTATGTGAGGCACGCCGTGACAATCACTTCAGTACTGGTCGCCAATCGTGGCGAAATCGCCCGCCGTGTCTTTGCAACCTGCCGCAAGAACGGAATCGGCACGGTCGCGGTATTTTCCGACGCAGATGCCGACAGCCCGCACGTCGCCGAAGCCGATGCTTCGGTTCGCCTGCCGGGTAACACGCCTGCCGAGACCTACTTGCGGGGTGAGCTCGTCATCGCCGCCGCCAAGGCTTCGGGCGCCGACGCGATTCACCCCGGATACGGATTCCTCTCCGAGAACGCGGAGTTCGCGCGCAGCGTCATCGACGCGGGACTGACGTGGATCGGCCCGCCCGTCGAATCCATCGAGCTCATGGGGTCGAAGGTCGAGTCCAAGAAGATCATGGACGCCGCCGGAGTGCCGGTGCTCTCCGAACTCGATCCCGCCGCGGTGACCGAGGCTCATCTGCCGGTGCTGATCAAGGCGTCGGCGGGCGGCGGCGGACGCGGAATGCGTGTCGTTCGTGAATTGTCGGCGCTGGACGGCGAACTGGAAGCGGCGCGGCGTGAGGCGCAGTCCGCTTTCGGCGACCCGACAGTCTTCTGTGAGCGTTACCTCGAGACCGGTCGGCACATCGAGGTTCAGGTCATGGCCGACCGCCACGGTGCGGTGTGGGCGGTGGGGGAGCGCGAGTGCTCGATCCAGCGTCGGCATCAGAAGGTGGTCGAAGAGGCCCCGTCGCCGCTCGTGCAACGCATCCCCGCCATGCGCGACAAGCTGTTCGACGCCTCGCGGCTCGCAGCCAACGCCATCGGTTACGAGGGGGCAGGAACCGTTGAATTCCTGGCTGACGAAAAAGGCGACTTCTTCTTCCTGGAAATGAACACGCGTTTGCAGGTGGAGCATCCGGTCACCGAGTGCACCACTGGACTCGATCTGGTGGAACTGCAATTGCAGGTCGCTTCAGGTGAAGCACTTCCGGACGATCAGCCGGAGATCCGTGGGCATTCGATCGAAGTGCGCCTGTACGCCGAGGACCCCGCCAAGAACTGGCAGCCGCAGAGCGGAACCGTCCACCACATCGAGTTGCCCGGTGACCCGCAAGAATTCAGTGTTCTGCGTGAGCAGGGCGTTCGCCTCGACTCCGGCGTCGTCGACGGCAGTGTTGTCGGCGTCCACTACGACCCGATGTTGGCCAAGGTCATCTCGTACGCGCCGACGCGGACCGCAGCTGCCCGGCTGCTCGCATCGACGCTGGCGCGCACCAGGATTCACGGGCTGCGCACCAACCGCGACCTGCTCGTCAACGTCCTGGCCCACCCCGCCTTCATTGCCGGAGACACCGACACTGCCTTCTTCGAGACTCACGACCTCGAGAAGCTGTCTACGCCCTTGGCCGATACCGACGCCGAAAAACTCTCGGCGCTGGCGGCGGCACTTGCCGATGCCGCGCACAACCGGGCGTCGGCCCGCGTCATCGGCCGCTTGCCCAGCGGGTGGCGCAACCTCCCGTCGCAGCCGCAGAGCAAGAGCTATTCCACTGCGTCGGGCGACTACGACGTCCGCTACTCCCTGAGCCGAAGCGGCGTGCTGAGTGCAGAAGGCTTCGACGACGTGCGCCTGGTATCGGCAACTGCGACCCGGGTAGTGCTCGAGCAGAGCGGAGTACAGCGCTCGTTCGACGTTGCGGCCTACGGGAGTGAGATTTTTGTCGACTCCTCGCTCGGACCCGTCGCGTTGACGGCAGCACCGCGCTTCGTGGATCCGTCGGCAGAAGTCGCCGCCGGTTCGTTGCTCGCTCCGATGCCGGGATCGGTCATCCGCCTCGGTGCCGCACTCGGTGACACCGTCACCGCCGGCCAGCCGATTCTGTGGCTGGAGGCCATGAAGATGGAACACACCGTCACCGCGCCGACTGCCGGTGTCCTGGTGGAACTTCCGGTCGCCGTCGGCCAGCAGGTCGAGGTCGGATCGGTACTCGCACGTGTGGAAGAACCCGCTACAGAAGAGGAAGCATGATGAGTTTCATCGAGACCGAAGAGCAGAAGGAACTGCGGGCATCCGTTTCCAAACTGGGTGAGCGCTTCAACTACGTCGACTACGTGCTGCCCAAGGCGCGAAAGGGGGAGCCGCTCACCGAATTGTGGAACGAGGCGGGCAAACTCGGATTCCTGGGCGTCAACCTGCCGGAGGAATACGGCGGCGGCGGTGCAGGCATCTACGAACTCGCGCTGGTGCAGGAGGAATTGGCGGCGCAGGGTGCCGGTCTGCTCCTGGTTGTCGTATCCCCGGCCATCTGCGGCACCATCATCGGCAAGTACGGCACGGCGGAGCAGAAGCAGCAGTGGCTACCCAGCCTCGCCGACGGCTCCAAGATCATGGCGTTCGGAATCACCGAGGCCGACGCTGGTTCCAACTCTCATCAGATCACCACGACGGCACGCAGGGATGGCGACGACTGGATCCTGAGCGGCAACAAGATCTACATCTCGGGTGTCGATCAGGCTGACGCGGTCCTCGTCGTTGCGCGGACCGAGGACTCCAAGACGGGCAAGCTCAAGCCCGCTCTGTTCATCGTCCCCACGGATTCTCCGGGATTCGTGAAGACGCAGATGGAGATGGACATCATCGAACCGGACCACCAGTTCATCCTCTTCCTCGACGACGTCCGTCTGCCGGCCGACGCTCTGGTCGGCGAAGCCGATGCCGCCTTGATGCAGTTGTTCGCCGGCCTCAACCCCGAGCGCATCCTGGGTGCGTCGATGGCCATCGGCATGGGCCGTTACGCCCTGAACGCCGCAGTGAAGTTCGCCAACGAGCGCACGGTGTGGAAGACGCCGATCGGTGCGCACCAAGGTATTTCGCATCCACTCGCGCAGGTGAAGATCGAACTCGAGCTCGCCAAGCTGATGATGCAGAAGGCCGCGGTGCTCTACGACAGCGGTGACGATTTCGGTGCTGCCGAAGCCGCGAACATGGCAAAGTACGCCGCCGCTGAAGCCAGCATCAAGGCGCTCGATCAGGCGATCCAGACGCATGGCGGCGCCGGCCTGACGAAGGAATACGGACTGGCCGCCATGCTCGGTGCGGCTCGTATCGCCCGTGTCGCGCCGGTGAGCCGCGAGATGATCCTCAACTTCGTCTCACAGCATTCCCTCGGTCTGCCACGGTCCTACTAGGAAGAGGCGACTCATGACGGATCAGGACAAGCCATACGTACGGTACGAAGTATCGGGCGGTGCTGCCACGATCACTCTCGACTCACCCCACAACCGCAACGCGATTTCGACGCGGTTGGTCACGGAGTTGCAGGCTGGGTTGACGGCGGCTGCCGCCGATCCGGCAGTTCGAGCGGTGGTACTCACCCACACCGGTGGAACATTCTGTGCGGGAGCCGATCTGAGTGAGGCCTCCGGTTCGTCCGCATCACCGGAGGACGCCGTCAAGGAGCGAGGACGGGGGATGCTGACACTCTTGCGCAGCATTCTCGAGCTTCCCAAGCCGGTGATCGGGCGGATCGACGGTCACGTCCGGGCCGGAGGCATGGGTCTTGTCGGGGCGTGCGACATCGTCGTCGCCGGACCGGCGAGCACCTTCGCGGTGACGGAATCACGGTTGGGTTTGGCAGCGTCCATCATTTCGCTCACGGTCCTGCCGAGGCTCGACCAGCGATCTGCGAGCCGCTATCTGCTCACCGGAGAGAAGTTCGGCCAGCACGAGGCCGAATCCATCGGACTCGTCACCGCCGCGTCGCAGGACACGGGGGAGTCGATCACCGAACTGCTCGGCACCTTGCGCCAATGTTCACCGCAGGGACTTGCCGAATCGAAGTGGATCACGACGCGTTCGGTCCTGGCTGGATTCGACCGGGACGGCGAGGAGATGATCGCGCAGTCGGCTCGGCTGTTTTCCTCTGACGAGGCTCGTGAGGGCATGATGTCTTTCTTGCAGAAGCGTCCAGCGGCCTGGGCGCAGTAGAAACTGCGCAGCTGGGACACAGAAGCGCTGGAACACAGAAGTAGAAGGGATGGCGGCGCGATGACTCGAGAGCCCAAGCAGGACCGAAGTCGAGTCACGCGCTCCCACCTGCTCGAAGTGACTGTGGAGTGTCTCGCCGAACTCGGGTGGAGCGCAACGACGATGAGCGTCGTCGCGCAGCGTGCCGGGGTGTCCAGAGGCGCGATGCAGCATCACTTCCCGACCCGCGAGGACCTCATCACTGCGGCGCTCGAGGTGATGTTCGACGCCCGGATGGATCAGGCACGAAAGGAATCGACCGACCTTCCGGTGGGTGCCGGACGAACCGAGGCGATCATTTCGCGGTTGGTGGAGTACTACACCGGGACTCTGTTCAAAGCAGCACTGCAGGTGTGGACGGCCGCTGCCTCCGACCCCGACCTGCGTGCCCGCGTACTGCCCCTCGAGGAACGATTCGGGCGCATCGCGCACCGCATGGCCGTCGAGAGTCTGGGTGTCGACGACTCCGACCCGGTGACGCACCGCTTGGTACAGGCGACCCTGGACCTGGCCCGCGGGCTGGGGCTGGCTGATGTCTTGACAGACGACTCGCGCCGACGCACCGAGGTGGTCAAACAGTGGGCGGCGCAATTGGATTCCACGCTTGTTCGGGTACCGGTGGCAACTCCCTGAATCGGTAGCGGCGGGGCCGGCGCCGGTGCTCTCGACGCGCACGTGGCGTGTGTCGGGGGCCACCGAGAAGTACAGTCGGCTCCATGGCCGCACGCACTCTCACTTCGATCGGGACTTCGGTATTGGTCTCGGCTGCCGTGCTCTCGGCCGTGGTCGGCTGCAGCTCCGGCGACGGGTCCGTCGATCAGCCGGGCGACGGTGCGGGTTCGCAGGCACTCGCACCTACGGATCCGGGTCCGATGTTCGCCGAATGCGGCTCGGTGACCGACGAGGAAGTTGTCAACGCCTTCAATCTCGGCGCTTTTGCGACGACGACGCGCAACGGCGTCGGTTGCCAGTGGGAAGTCGCCGGTTCGAACGGCCCGAGCGTCAGTTTCTCCTGGTACCGCGGTAGCCCGATCGGCCGCGAACGGGCCGGGTCCGACCTGCTCGGACGTCCTGCCGACGACATCACGATCGGTGGACACCAGGGCTTCATCGCGTCCACGGCAGGTTCGTTGTGCGAGTTGGGTATCGCGTTCGGCGGAGACTTCGTGCACTGGTCGATCACCTACGGTTTGCTGCCACCGACCGCGGATCCATGCACGGTGGCGCGGGATCTGATGGAAAAAACAGTTTCGAGGGCACAGTGAAGTTCGAGGGCGCCGTGAAGCGCGTAAGGATCGGGCTCGCCCTGGCTGGGTCGCTGGTTCTACTCACGGGGTGCGGCTCCGTGGTCACCGGGACTCCTCGTGCGGAGGGCAGCTACGGCGGTAGTGACAGCCAGGAATTCGCGAACGTCCTCCAAGAATGCGAAGCCGTCACCGACGAGCAGATCGCCAGCGCGGTGGGTGCCGACGCCGTCGGGCGTGGGTTCTTCGGCGCCATCTGCCGTTGGGACGGCATCGGGGCCGCGGGTCCGATCAAGATCACCTTCAACTGGTTCGAGACGGGCACCCTCGATCACGAGCGCGCTGCATTCGAGCACCTGGGATACGTGGTGGCGAAAATCGACATCAACGGCAGTGGCGGGTACCAGGTTCGCCAGCCGGCCGATCCGCAGAGCTGCGGGGTGAGCGCGAGCGCACCGGCCGGGGGAGTGTTCGGTTGGTGGGTCACCGAGCCGCAAGGCGGCGCGGATCCGTGCGAGGCTGCGGCAAAGCTCGGCGCGTTGACGTTGAACCGCAGCATCTGATCGCGACCGGTCCGGCTGCGTGGTCTGAGTGTGCAGCCAGAGTCTCTGGTCAGAGCGTGAGGTCACTATCACCGTGGCCTCGCTTTGACCTCGTGGCGCGCCGACAGGTATCGTTATGGGTCGTGTCCGGCATGCCCGGGCCGATCTGTGTGCCTAGCTAGGTATTGCCGTGCGCGCGTTCGAGCAGAAACTGCTGATGAACGAGCATCCGGCTGCCTGTGTGGGGGTATGCGACACGCCCGACCTCGGGGGCAGTGCGCGGCATGAAAGTGCTGAGTACAGACTCTGAGGTGGGTGAGGAGCAGCAGCTCTCTTGCTCCAACTGCTAGATCCCTAATTTCAGAACAGCCACGTTTTCGAACGGCCCGAGTTCGCTCGAGCAGTCTGTTCGTCACAAGAAAGCCGGTAAATGCCAACCATCAACCAGCTGGTCCGCAAGGGTCGCCGCGACAAGACCGCCAAGGTCAAGACGGCAGCCCTCAAGGGCAGCCCGCAGCGTCGTGGCGTGTGCACTCGCGTGTACACCACCACCCCCAAGAAGCCGAACTCCGCGCTCCGTAAGGTCGCACGTGTTCGCCTCACGACTTCGGTCGAGGTCACCGCGTACATCCCCGGTGAAGGTCACAACCTTCAGGAGCACTCCATGGTGCTCGTCCGTGGCGGTCGTGTGAAGGACCTCCCGGGTGTCCGTTACAAGATCATCCGCGGCTCCCTCGACACCCAGGGTGTCAAGGGTCGCAAGCAGGCACGCAGCCGCTACGGCGCCAAGAAGGAGAAGAGCTAATGCCACGTAAGGGCCCCGCTCCGAAGCGCCCGCTCATCAACGACCCGGTTTACGGTTCCCCGTTGGTGACGCAGCTCGTCAACAAGATCCTGCTGGACGGCAAGAAGTCCACCGCAGAGCGAATCGTGTACCAGGCTCTCGAGCAGGCACGCGAGAAGACCGGCACCGATCCGGTCGTCACCCTCAAGCGCGCCCTGGACAACGTCAAGCCTGCACTCGAGGTTCGTAGCCGCCGCGTCGGTGGCGCTACCTACCAGGTGCCGGTCGAGGTTCGCCCCGGTCGTTCCACCACGCTGGCACTGCGCTGGCTGGTCACCTTCTCGCGTGCACGTCGTGAGAAGACCATGGTCGAGCGTCTCGCCAACGAGCTCCTCGATGCCAGCAATGGCCTCGGTGCAGCTGTGAAGCGTCGCGAAGACACTCACAAGATGGCCGAAGCCAACAAGGCATTCGCCCACTACCGCTGGTGATGTAAAGCGTCGGAGCAACTGCCATCGGGTGGGGCTCCGACGCTTGTCGCCGTTGGCGGCCTGATCATCGCGACGGATTCCGGACGCAGGTGGCCAGGTTCGCCTCGGCAGAGACATAATTGAAAGACCATGGCCCTGACGGTGGAACACACCGATAAGGCCGACACCCGAAAACCAAGCAACGAGCGGGGAAGAAACCTGTGGCACAGGAAGTGCTGACTGACCTGAACAAGGTCCGCAACATCGGCATCATGGCGCACATCGATGCCGGCAAGACCACCACCACCGAGCGCATCCTGTTCTACACCGGTGTCAATTACAAGATCGGTGAGACGCACGACGGTGCGTCGACGACGGACTGGATGGAGCAGGAGAAGGAACGCGGCATCACGATCACGTCTGCCGCCGTGACTTGCTTCTGGAACAACAACCAGATCAACATCATCGACACCCCCGGCCACGTCGACTTCACGGTCGAGGTGGAGCGGTCGCTGCGCGTGCTCGACGGCGCAGTTGCTGTCTTCGACGGTAAAGAGGGTGTCGAGCCGCAGTCCGAGCAGGTTTGGCGTCAGGCTGCCAAGTACGACGTTCCGCGCATCTGCTTCGTCAACAAGATGGACAAGATGGGCGCGGACTTCTACTTCACAGTCCAGACCATCATCGACCGCTTGGGCGCGAAGCCGCTCGTTCTCCAGCTGCCCATCGGCGCTGAGGACGACTTCGACGGCGTCGTCGACCTGGTCGAGATGAAGGCCATCACCTGGCGCGGCGTGGTCCCGACGGGAACCGCTCCGACCATCGAGGAGATCCCCGCGGATCTCGTCGAGAAGGCTGCCGAGTACCGCGAGAAGCTGCTCGAGACGGTTGCAGAGTCCGACGAAGCTCTCATGGAGAAGTACTTCGGCGGCGAAGAGCTCACCATCGAGGAGATCAAGGGCGCCATCCGCAAGATGACGGTCGCCTCCGAGCTGTACCCGGTTCTCTGTGGCTCCGCGTTCAAGAACAAGGGCGTTCAGCCCATGCTCGACGCTGTCATCGACTACCTTCCGAACCCGCTGGACATCGGCGAGGTCATCGGCCACAAGCTCGGTGACGAAGAAGTAGAGATCACTCGCAAGCCGAGCAAGGACGAGCCGTTCTCGGCTCTCGCCTTCAAGATCGCTGCTCACCCGTTCTTCGGCAAGCTGACCTTCGTCCGCGTGTACTCGGGTCGTATCGATCCGGGTGCTCAGGTGCTCAACGCAACCAAGGGCAAGAAGGAGCGCATCGGAAAGCTCTTCCAGATGCACGCCAACAAGGAGAACCCGGTAGACGAGGCCGTAGCCGGCCACATCTACGCAATGATCGGCCTCAAGGACACCACCACCGGTGACACCTTGTGCGATCAGGCGAGCCCCATCGTCCTCGAGTCGATGTCGTTCCCCGCGCCGGTCATCCAGGTCTCCATCGAGCCCAAGACCAAGTCCGACCAGGAAAAGCTGGGCGTCGCGATCCAGAAGCTCGCCGAAGAGGACCCGACCTTCTCGGTCGAGCTCGACGAAGAGACCGGTCAGACCGTCATCGGCGGTATGGGCGAGCTCCACCTCGACATCCTCGTCGACCGCATGCGTCGCGAGTTCAAGGTCGAGGCGAACGTCGGTAAGCCGCAGGTTGCGTACCGCGAGACCATCACCAAGAAGGTCGAGAAGCACGACTACACCCACAAGAAGCAGACGGGTGGCTCGGGCCAGTTCGCAAAGGTCATCATCGCTCTGGAGCCTTTCGTGGGCGAAGACGGTGCTACCTACGAGTTCGAGAACAAGGTCTCCGGCGGACGTATCCCGCGCGAGTACATCCCCTCCGTGGATGCCGGTGCGCAGGACGCGATGCAGTACGGTGTTCTCGCCGGCTACCCGCTCGTGAACCTGAAGCTGTCGCTGCTCGATGGTGCTTACCACGACGTCGACTCCTCGGAAATGGCGTTCAAGGTTGCCGGTTCGCAGGCACTGAAGGAAGCCGCCCGCAAGGCTGGCCCCGTCATTCTCGAGCCGCTCATGGCTGTCGAGGTCACAACGCCCGAGGAGTACATGGGCGACGTGATCGGCGACCTCAACTCCCGCCGTGGCCAGATCCAGGCCATGGAGGAACGCAGTGGTGCCCGTGTCGTGAAGGCGCTGGTTCCGCTCTCGGAGATGTTCGGTTACATCGGTGACCTGCGGTCGAAGACCCAGGGCCGAGCGAACTTCTCCATGGTGTTCGATTCCTACGCAGAGGTTCCCGCGAACGTCTCGAAGGAAATCATCGCCAAGGCGACGGGCGAGTAAGCACAGCGAGCTCCCCAGCCCGCGCCGGCAAGTAACCTCGGTTTCTTCCGGCACGAAGCACGACCTAGTAACAACCAACCGCACTGCTGCATACGGCAAGCAACAACAGTCCAGGAGGACACAAAGTGGCGAAGGCGAAGTTCGAGCGGACGAAGCCGCACGTGAACATCGGCACCATTGGTCACGTCGACCACGGCAAGACCACGACGACGGCGGCCATCACCAAGGTTCTCGCGGATGCATTCCCCGACCTGAACGAGGCTTCGGCCTTCGATCAGATCGACAAGGCTCCCGAGGAAAAGGCTCGTGGCATCACGATCAACATCTCGCATGTTGAGTACCAGACGGAAAAGCGCCACTACGCGCACGTCGATGCACCGGGTCACGCCGACTACATCAAGAACATGATCACCGGCGCAGCTCAGATGGACGGCGCTATCCTCGTCGTCGCAGCTACCGACGGCCCGATGCCCCAGACGCGCGAGCATGTCCTGCTCGCTCGCCAGGTTGGCGTTCCTTACATCCTCGTCGCCCTGAACAAGGCCGACATGGTTGACGACGACGAGATCCTCGAGCTCGTCGAGATGGAGGTCCGCGAACTGCTGGCCGCTCAGGAATTCGACGAGGAAGCCCCCGTCATTCCGATCTCGGCACTCAAGGCACTCGAGGGTGACCCGAAGTGGACGCAGTCCATTCTCGACCTGATGGCTGCTGTCGACGAGTCCATCCCGGACCCGATTCGTGAGACCGAGAAGCCCTTCCTCATGCCCGTCGAGGACGTCTTCACGATCACCGGCCGTGGCACCGTTGTCACCGGTCGTATCGAGCGTGGCGTTGTCAACGTCAACGAAGAGGTCGAGATCGTCGGCATCAAGGAAACCTCGACCAAGACCACGGTCACGGGTATCGAGATGTTCCGCAAGCTGCTCGACTCGGGCCAGGCCGGCGACAACGTCGGACTGCTCGTTCGTGGCATCAAGCGCGAAGATGTCGAGCGTGGACAGGTTGTCGTCAAGCCGGGCACCACGACTCCCCACACGGAGTTCGAGGGCCAGGCATACATCCTGTCGAAGGACGAGGGCGGCCGCCACACCCCGTTCTTCAACAACTACCGCCCGCAGTTCTACTTCCGTACCACGGACGTTACGGGCGTCGTGACGCTGCCTGAGGGCACCGAGATGGTCATGCCCGGTGACAACACCGAGATGTCCGTCAAGCTGATCCAGCCTGTCGCCATGGACGAGGGCCTGCGCTTCGCAATTCGCGAAGGCGGCCGTACGGTCGGCGCCGGCAAGGTTGCCAAGATCATCAAGTGAGACTCTTGTCTCGCTAGCTGATTCACAGCACTGAAAAAGGCGCTCATTCCCTTCGGGGAGTGAGCGCCTTTTCTGTGTCTTCCATCGGTTGGCCTGTGATCGAGTGTTCGGTGATCGGGTGCCTGCGTGGTTCTTGCTTACTTGTTGGCTTCCACCCGGTCGAGGTGCAGCAGAACCTGTACTGCGACGGTTGAGCCGTCGAGGCTGCGCCTGGTTGCGCCGGCGATACGTTCGGCCGAAGCGGTGAATCCGGCGACGTCGATCGACGGATCTGCAGTGACGACAATCGACAGCGTCGGCAATCCGCGATCGACCGTCGCTTTGCTCTTGGTGCTCCGCACGCCGGTCAGCTGAGCGAGCTCGGCCGCTACGCCGTCTGCGACGGGTCCGAGATCCACGCTGACGTCGGTACCGGATTCGTTGTGCCGCAATGTGACTGCGCTTGTACGGCGCCGGCGAAGGTTCAGGTACAACAGCCCGAAACCGGCGAAGACACAGAGGACGAAGGTGCCCGACAGTACCCAGTGCCACCACGGCTCCTCCGGAAGGCCGAAGAGGACCTCCCGATCGAGGCGTGACACCCAGGTTCGAATCAGCGACGCGCCCGCGTCCCACGCGATGGCGTATGCGCCCGCCGCGAGGAGTGCGATTCCGACGATGAGGACGATGATCCGATCGACCACGGAGATCCAACGGTTCACGAGGCGTCCTTTCGTCGTACTACAGTTTCTCGCACGACAACCGAAAGTTGCAGTGGCCGCTGCAGTATCGCGAGGTGGGGCCGAACCGCCGCGTCGACGGCTGCGGCAAGTTCAGCTCGATCGCCACCGGTCGATTCGATGTGGACCTTGACGTGTTTACGGTCGACGCTGGTGTGAGCCGAGCCGACGCCGGGAACGACCGCTGCGTGGCTACTGCACAGACGTGCAATGTCAGTCGGCCGCATCCACACCGTCGATGCGCTCGGGTTCCCGAGTGGGACATGGGTTTTCGCACGGCGTTTGATCGCCGACATTATCAGGACAACACCCGCGACAACGGCAGCGATCGCCACCGGAAGTAGCCACGGTTGCCAGTGCAGACGAGACGTCCACTCCACGGAATTTCGGATCCAGGGTGCCGATTCGAAAGTTCCACGGTTGATGAACCATTCGCGCGAGACGACGAAGGCGAGTGCGAGTAGACCACACGCGATGACGACGGCCGAAACCGCGGCCGCCGGGTTCGCAGAGGGGACCCGCGGCGGAATCGGATCCGAGAGTGCCTGCTGTGCCGGGCCCTCCGCGATCTCGACGCCGGAAACACAGGAGTCGTCAGAACCCTCGGTTGCCGCGATCATCACGTTCATGTCGTGGAGTGGAAGCCCGGTCAGCGATTCGACGCTGCGTCCGACTTCCGTTCGCACCCGGCCGGTCAACTCGGTGACCGAACACGGCCAGGACACGGCGAGGAAGAGATTGATGGCGACGGCGTCGCTACCCATCGAGATGTCGGCTCGCGGAAGGTCGCGTCCGGTCAGGCGAGTCAAGCCACCGGACTGGCGGACCACCCCCGGGACGTTCACCGCTGCGGCCGTGGCGATCTTGGCCATCGCACGGTCCTTGATGACCAAGGAGCCGCGTAGGCCAGGATCGTCCGCTGCGCTGGGATCGGACGGCTCAGCCACGGCCACGGCTTCGGAGGATCGCGCCGAGGTCGAGATGTCCGTCGCGGTGTGCTCCGATCGCCATACCGGCGGCGCCGAGCAGGACTGCGAAGACGAAACCGCTGAACCCACCCATGATTCCGGCGAGTGCGAGGAGCAGACCGACCAGCAGTCCGACGGTGGTGCTGTTCATGTCAGTTCCCTTCTCGAATGTTCGGTGCAATGTCTGTGACGGTGGCAGGCTCGGTGACTGCATTTTCGGAATCAACGGGTAGATATCCCGCTGTCGACAGGTCGCCGACGGTCACGTTCACCGGTACGTCGACCAATCTCGCCACCACCGCTCGTACGCGTTCGGCGACGCTGCGAACGTCTGCCGGATAGTGAACGGAAATGTGTACAGCACAGGAGTTTTCGTCGACGACGACGCCGGTGATGCGGCGTCCGGGGAGGTAGGTTCCCACTTCGCCGAACTGTCCTCCGTGCAGATCTGCCACTTCCGGGATGGCAAGAACCGCGTCGGCGACTACCTCGGCCGCGTCGATCTCGCGGCCGGCGTCGGCGGTACTCACTGAACCCTCGGCTTGGCTTCCGGATCGGTACTGCCGCCGCTCTCTGCATCCTCGAAGAGCATGACGTCGAAGACGGTGATGTTGACCTCGGTGACCTCGAGACCCGTCATGCTTTCCACTGCGGCAATGACGTTGCGGCGGATACCTACCGCCAGTTCGTGGAGTGCGACGCCGTACTCGGCGACAATGCCGATGTCGATGGCGGCTTGTTTCTCGCCTACCTCCACCGCCACGCCCTGGGCATGGTTGACGCGGGCGCCCGGTATGCGGTCGCGAAGTGCCCCCACCGCACGCGCTGTGCCCCCGCCGACGTCGTACACGCCGTTGATCTCGCGGGTCGCGATACCGGCGATCTTGGCGACCACGGCGTCGGCGATGATCGTCTTACCCTGGGTGCTGACTAGTTCCGCGCCACCGTCGGCGCCGAATCGGACGCTGTTCTTTTCACTGGAATCGCTGGTCATGGGGGCTCCCTGCTCATGTGTCAGTGCGTGCGTCTGAAGTACCTCCAACTGTAGTGACTGGTAGGTGACCATGCGGGATGCACCACACCTACTCCGGCATTTGGTATGGCAGAGTCGGAGGCAAATAGTGACGGCGTTCATAGTGAGCGCTGCAAGTGACGTGGGTCGGACAGGGTGGTACGTGGTGGCACGGATAGTGATCGTGGGTGCGGGTTTGTCGGGACTGCGGACCGTCGAGGAACTGCGACGAGCGGGTTTCGAAGGTGAATTGACGCTCGCGGGTGGGGAAACGCATCTGCCCTACGACAGGCCTCCGTTGTCGAAGGAAGTGATCCGCGGCGACAAGGACGAGACGACCTTGCGTCCGGCCGAGTTCTACGTCGAGAACAAGGTCGATCTCAAGCTCGGTTCGCCGGCAACCTCGGTGGACACGGTCGCCAAGTCGGTGGCGTTCGCCGACGGATCCACCCTGGACTACGACGAGTTGGTCATCGCGACCGGACTGACTCCGCGTCGCATCGCCGGCCTTCCGGAGTTGTCCGGAGTGCACGTTCTGCGCTCCATCGAGGAAGCGTTGGCCCTCCGCGCCGACCTTGCTCCCGGTAAGCGTGCGCTGATCGTCGGGGCCGGCTTCATCGGCTGCGAACTGGCCGCGAGCATGAAGTCTCACGGCGTCGACGTCGTGTTGCTCGAACCCCAGCCGACGCCGCTGGCGTCGGTGCTCGGCCCCACCGTCGGCGCCCTCGTCGAACGTCTGCATCGGAACGAGGGCATCGACGTCCGAGTCGGTACGGGCTTGACCTCGTTGTCCGGCGACGGAGCGGTTGCCGCTGCGACCTTGAGTGACGGTTCGGAAATCCCGGTCGACGTGGTCGCGATCGGAGTCGGTTCGGTGCCGGTCACGGAATGGCTCGACGGTTCGGGGATCGAACTCGACAACGGAGTGCTCTGCGACGGCGTCGGCCGCACCAGCACCGAACACGTCTGGGCGGTCGGCGACGTCGCGTCCTGGCAGATCGGAGATCGACGCAAGCGTGTCGAACACTGGACCAATGCTGGGGACCAGGCCAAGATCCTGGCGGGAGCGATCACCGGAACGGGTGATCCGGATGCGCCGGCGCAGGTTCCGTACTTCTGGAGCGATCAGTACGACGTCAAGATCCAGGCATTGGGGACCGTCGCACCCACGGACACCGTTCACATCGTGAAGGACGACGGCCGAAAGTTCGTCGCCTACTACGAGCGCGACGGTGTGCTGGCAGCTGTCGTCGGCGGCGGTAGCGCGGGAGCTGTGATGAAGATGCGCGCGAAGATCGCAGCCGGCACGCCCATCTCGGACGTGTTGGAGTCCACACCGGCCTGAACGGATGAGGCAGGACCGGTTCCGAGGCGATAGATTTGTGCGGTGATCGTTGCACTCATCGACTCGGGACTGGGCCTGCTCCCTACCTCTGCGTGGCTCAGACGCCTGCGCCCGGATCTCGATCTTGTGCTGTCCCTCGATCCGGACGGCGCCCCTTGGGGGCCCAAGCCCGAGCCGTGGGTCGTCGACCGGGTACTCGGTGCGGTGCGGCGGAGCCTCGATCGTGGGGCTCAGGTCATCGTTCTTCCATGCAATACCGCGAGCGTCACCGCTCTCCCACACGTCCGCGAACTGGTCGGACCGGGTGTGCCGGTCATCGGAACGGTGCCCGCGATCAAGCCCGCGGCCGCCGCGTGCGATTCAGTGGCGATCTGGGCTACCGCCGCGACGACTGCCAGCCGGTACCAAGCCGATCTGATCGAACAGTTCGGCAACGGCGCCAAAGTCGTCGGGGTGCCGTGCCACGGCTTGGCCGATTCGATAGACCTCGGTGATCGTGCAGCCGCACTTGCAGCCATCGAATCCGCAGTGGCCCGGACGCCGGACGACGTCAACGGCGTTGTCCTCGGCTGCACGCACTACCCACTGCTCGCGGACGAAATCGCAGCGCGGCTACCCGCCGGTGTCACACTCTTCGACAGTGCCGAAGCCGTTGCACGACAGACCCTGCGGCGGATCGACGGGCTCGGTGACGCGGGTGAAGGATCGGGAACCGTCGAGGTTTTCGTGAGTGGACGTCCGGGCGCGCTACCGCCCAGCGCCGAAGCCTTCGACGCCGGGCGGTTGTTGGGCGCGATCAAAGCCTGATCCAGCCTGCAGCCAGCCATTCATCAATGGGCAGCTACTCCGCTCCGTCAATGGGCGGCTACTCCGCTCTGTCAATGGGCGGCTACTCCGCCGTGACCCCCGTGATGCATCCGCGCACTCATCACCGGCATCGCACTCACCGCGACCACAACGGTCAGGACCCCGACCACCCAGGCCGTCCACGACGCACCGCGTAGAGCGTCGAAGCTCATGACCCAGGGTGAAATGAACATCAAGACGCCGAAAACGCCCATCGCGTAATCCGCCATGGCCATGTCCGGACGTGCCATGTGCGCCAGACCCGACAGTGCAACCAGGACACCCAGGACGACGAGTGACCACATTGCCCGATCGGTGGTGTCGAGCCACATCGGCGAGAGAGCCGCAAAGACGCCGAGAACCACCGCGACGGCATCTTGCATTCGATTCCACGACTTCATGACGAGACCTCCAAAGACGAGAGTGTGTCCACCTGTAGTACACGCCCGCGGCAGATCGAGATCAACTCTCCGCCAATTGCATTCGCGTTGCAGTTAGAGGCGATGTGGAGGCTCGAATATCAAGATTTGTGACTATTCGTCCGGATTGCCACGAGCCCGCGCGGAGCGCTGGCCGCGATATGTCCCGAGAGTGCCATGAGGGTGAGAGTGGTGAATGCGATAGCGGCGGTGATCATGGGTGGTCCTTTCACTGACTGTCCTCGAGTGTCGTCTGCCGACCTGTGGCCGAGCAGGGCACACGGTGTGAGGACGCTGAGAGAATCGAAGAGTCCGCACAGACGACCCGTGAGAAGGTTCTGGGGTGACGCAATCGAGTGCTCAGGACGTGATCGAACAGTTGGCCGACCTCGCGGATCCCGCGGATGCCGTCCAGCTACAGAAGTTCTTCAAGACAGCGCCGGGGGAGTACGGCGAGGGTGACGTCTTCATCGGCGTGCGAGTACCGAAGACGCGTTCGGTGGTGAAGAAGCATGTCGGTCTCGAGTTGCCTCAGGTACGCCTCCTTCTCGACAGCGACGTCCACGAGCATCGCTTGGCCGGTCTGTTGATCCTGGTTGCTCGATTCGAAAAGGTCAGTCGCCCAAAATTTTTCGACGACGAGAGTCGCGCCCGCATCGCCGACTTCTATCTCAGCGCTGTCGAGGACGGGCGGGTGAACAATTGGGATCTCGTGGATTCGTCCGCCGGACAGATCCTCGGCGGCTGGCTGTACGACCGAGATCGCCGGCTGATCTTCGAGCTTTCCGATTCGGGTGACCTGTGGCGACGACGGGTGGCGCTGCTGACGACGTACGGATTCATCACTCGCGGCGACGGGTCGACCACGCTCGAGCTTGCCGCGCAGGTGCTGGGTGATCGACGAGACTTGACCCAGAAAGCGATGGGCTGGATGCTCCGCGAGGTGGGCAAGCGGGTGGACCGGGATTTGTTGACCGGTTTCCTCGCGAAGAATGCAGCAGACATGGGACGCACGGCACTGAGCTACGCGTGCGAACACCTGACCGCAGACGAGCGAGCGCACTTCCGGGCGGCCCGCTAGCGAAGTACCGCTCGGTAGGTTGTGGGACGATTCTCGGTATGCCCGCCACCCGTGTCGAGGCGTCTCGAATTGTGACGATCGGTTCACTGATCGCTGCCGGCGTCGCAGCTCTGTGTTATCTCGTGTACTCCGTTCGAGCCGTCGAACCCGTTGATTTTCTCGTCTACCGCTACGCTGCCCAGGCGTTCGCAGCGGGATCGAACATCTACGAGGGCAATCTGTCCGGCCCGTTGATCGTCGAAGAGGGTATGCCGTTCACCTACACCCCATTCGCGGTGATCTTCCTCTGGCCGACTGTCCTCTTCGACTGGTGGACTGCCTATCTGCTGTGGTCGGGATTGTGCATCGCGGCGTTGGTGTGGACGGTTGCGAGGTTCACTCCCGCTCGCGTCCCCAAGCGGCCGCTTGTCATGGCGGCATTGGTCCTGGCCGTGTCGGTGACTCCCATCGTCAGTGCGCACATCTCATTCGGCCAGGTGAACTTGGTGCTGATGGCGCTCGTACTGCTCGACGTGACTCGCCGAGAGGATTCGAGATTCGGCCGGTGGTTTCCGCGAGGACTGCTGATTGGCGTCGCGGCCGCGATCAAGCTGACTCCGGCTCTCTTCATCGTCTACTTCGTCGTCACGAAGCAGTGGCGACTCGCGATCTGGAGTTCGATCGGATTTGCCGCGGCGACCGCCGTCGCAGCAGTGGTGGACCCGGCCGTCAGCTGGACCTTCTGGTCGGACGTCGTCTGGAACCTCAGCGACCGGGTGGATTTGAGCGGGCAGGCGATCGCGAGTGCCGGCAACAGTTCGCTGCAGGGCGGACTTGCCGCGCTGGGCCCATGGACAGCGTCTCTGGCGATGCCGTCGACCGTGCTGTGCGCGGGGGTAGCGCTATGGATCGCCCGAGATGTCTATCGCGTCGGGCGAGCGGTCGATGCGGCGTTGGTGATCGGATTGAGCGCGCCGATTCTTTCGCCGATCAGCTGGATTCACCACTGGGTGTATCTCGTGCCTGCTGCCGTCACGGTTCTCTTTCGGCTTCGATCGCCGCTGCAGTTCGGTGCGGCCGCTCTGGGGTTGGCCATCGTCTACTGCGGGCCGAGTATGGGACAGCAGTTCATCGAGACGTCGCCGCTCCTGCTGCCGTTCGGGTTGCTCCTTCGTGAGGGTTTCCTGATCGTGACCCTCGCACTGTTTCTTGCGCTGTGGCGGTTGCCCACAACGGCGCCGGTGTGGGTTTCGCGGCGGGACTCGGAAGATGACTCGGGAGACTCCGAACATGACAAAGCCCCCGATTCCGCAGGGAATCAGGGGCCGTCATGCATCGAAGCAGGGTTCAGAACTCGATCTTCAGGTGATCGGTGATCGGCTTCGCCTGGCAACCGAGGATGTAGCCGTTCGCCACGTCCTCGGCGTCGAGGATTTCGGAGTTGTCCATCTGAACTTCGCCTTCGGTGACGGTGCAGGCACACGACCCGCACTCGCCTTCCTGGCAGGAGTACGGCACGTCGAGGCCCTTGGCGAGCATGATGTCGACGAGCGTCTGCTTGCGCGGCCAGACGAGGGTGTGGGTTTCACCGTCCAGTTCGACCTCGACGGTTGCGGCGTCGGCTGCTTCCTCGTCGGAGACCTCGGCTACCTCGACGTCACGGAACGGGTCGCCCGCGAGTGAATTGAAGACCTCGGCGTGAACATGCGTGCGGGGCATGCCGGCCTCTGCCAGTGCCTTGTGGACGGCGTCCATGAAGGGTCCTGGACCGCACATGAAGGCCTCGTACGCGACAAATGGCTTGGCCAGTGTCGCCAACTGTGAGACGGCGGGGAGTCCCTGCACGGTTTCGATCCAGTGGACAACGGTGAGGCGGCCGGGGTGTTGCGCTGCCAATTCGCGAAGTTCGGCGCCGAAGATGACGGACTTCTCGTCGCGATTCGCGTAGATCAGCACGACGTTGCCGCTGCCCTGCGTGAGGGCGGACTTGAGGATCGAGATCACCGGAGTGATACCGCTGCCTGCACCGAAGAGCAGGAAGTCGTGATCGAGCGACTTGGGCGTGAAGACACCTGACGGCGGCAGCACTTCGATGGTGTCGCCGACCTGGAGTTTGTCGCACAACCAGTTGGAGCCGTAGCCGTCGACGGTTCGCTTGACGGTCACCTTGGGGGCGTCGTCGGTGAAGGGTGAACTGGCCAGCGAGTAGCAGCGTGCGACCGAGCCGGTCTGATCACTCGGGATGCGCAGGGTCAGGAATTGACCTGGCTTGTAGTCGAACTTGTCCTTCAGTTCTGCGGGAATCTCGAACACCAGCGACCGGGCGTCGGAAGTCTCTTCGATGACTCCGGACACGGTGAGTACCGCCGATCGCGAGCTGTGCGGTACCTCGACTGTCGTCATCGCGAAGCTAGTCCTCTCGTGAAGCTGGGTAAAGCGCAGGTCAGTGAAGTGCAACATCTAGAACGTGTTCTAGTTCAATGTTAGCAGTGATGAAAAGCTACTGGGGATCGTAGTCGCCGAGCAACACGTTCCCGATCAGCGGGAACCACGGCGGTCTGATCCAGCCGTCCTGGCAGTCCGGGGTGGCGTCGACCTGCCCGAACGGGCGGTTCGTGAGCGGCGTCCGGGCGGTTGAGCTGCCGAAGTCTGTGCACGGGCTGTTTGTCGGTACACAGTGGGAACCAGGTGAGACGCCGGTCACAAAGATTCGGCTCGAATCCGTCCCGCAGTCACATTCGTGCACATCCCTGAGGAGATACCGATGGCTATCGAGCTCAACCAGATCTGGGACTTTCCCATCAAGGAGTTCCACCCCTTCCCTCGCGCCCTGATGGGTGTGGGCGCTCACGACATCATCGGGGTGGAGGCCAAGAACCTCGGCTTCAAGCGCACCCTTCTGATGACGACCGGTCTGCGCGGTTCGGGCATCATCGAGGAACTCGTCGGCAAGATCGAGTACCAGGGTGTCGAGGTCGTGCTCTACGACAAGGTCGAGTCGAATCCCAAGGACTACAACGTCATGGAGGCCGCGGCTCTCTACCAGAAGGAGAAGTGCGACTCGATCATCTCGATCGGCGGTGGTTCGAGCCACGACGCCGCCAAGGGCGCTCGCGTCGTGATCGCACACGACGGTCGCAACATCAACGAGTTCGAGGGCTTCGCCAAGTCCACCAACAAGGAGAACCCGCCCCATATCGCCGTATCCACCACGGCCGGAACGGGTTCCGAGACGTCGTGGGCGTACGTCATCACCGACACGTCGGACATGAACAACCCGCACAAGTGGGTGGGCTTCGACGAGGCGACCATCGTCACCCTGGCGATCGACGATCCGCTGCTCTACTACACCTGCCCTCAGCATTTCACCGCGTACTGCGGCTTCGACGTACTCGCGCACGGCAGTGAGCCTTTCGTGTCTCGTCTCGATTTCGCGCCTTCGCTCGGTAACGCGATCTACTCGGTCGAGTTGGTCGCGAAGAACCTGCGCGAGGCCGTCTTCGAGCCTCGCAACCTCAAGGCCCGCGAGGGAATGATGAACGCGCAGTACATTGCCGGGCAGGCCTTCAACTCCGGTGGCCTCGGCATCGTTCACTCGATCTCGCACGCGGTCAGTGCCTTCTTCGACAGCCACCACGGTCTGAACAACGCCATCGCGTTGCCGCGTGTGTGGGAGTACAACCTGCCTTCGCGCTACGAGCGCTACGCCCAGTTGGCCGGCGCACTCGGTGTCGACACTCGCAACCTCACCACGGTTCAGGCCGCAGATGCTGCCGTCGAGGCTGCCATCCGTCTGGCCAAGGACGTCGGTATCCCCGACAACTTCGGTCAGGTTCGCACCGACTCGTACGCGAAGAACCAGATGAACACCAAGAAGTACGAGGGCCGTGGTGATGTCATCAAGGGTGACGAGAAGACTGTGCGCGCCATCTCCGAGCACATTCAGGACGACTGGTGCACCCCGGGCAATCCCCGTGAGGTGACCGTGGAGTCGATGATTCCGGTTGTCGATCACGCGATCAACAAGTCGTACTTCTAGCAGGGCCTTCGGCCCCGTGCGCCTTTTTGGTAGCCCGCACTACCAAAAAGGCGCACAGGGGCTTGCCCCCCCATGAAAGGTGTTCCATGCCCGGTCGCAGTTTCTCCAGCGGAATCGAAGTGAAAGATGCTCTGCGAGAGCAGGACTACATTGCCGATGACGAGTTCGCGGTAGTCGTTCATCTGGCGACGGCGCTGGGGCGTCCGCTCCTGCTCGAAGGGCCGGCCGGTGTCGGCAAGACGGAACTGGCTAAGTCTCTGGCTGCGATCGGGGGCCGCAAACTGGTGCGATTGCAGTGCTACGAAGGGCTGGACGACAATCGCGCCCTGTACGAATGGGACTACGCGAAGCAACTCCTGCACGTGCAGATGCTCCGCGACCGGATCAGCGATCAGGTTTCCGAATTCGACAGCGTCGCCGAAGCGTCCAAGTTTCTGGCCGATCAGGATTTCGGTTTGTACTCCGAGAACTTCCTGTCCGTACGACCGCTGCTCGAAGCAATCCTCTCACCCGATCCGGTAGTGCTTCTGGTCGACGAGGTAGATCGCACCGAGGAATCGATGGAAGCACTGCTCCTCGAGATTCTCGCCGAACAGCAGATCACCATTCCCGAGGTCGGTACGTTCGTTGCCCGCTCGCAGCCCTGGGTCATCCTGACGTCCAACGACACCCGCGAGCTCTCACCCGCGCTCAAGCGTCGTTGTCTGCATTACCATCTCGGCTATCCGACATCGGAGCGTGAACGCGAGATCGTCACGGCCCGAGCGCCTGAGGTGGATACGGCTACGGCCACCGAGGTCGTCGAATTGGCTCGCATCTTGCGTGATCTCCCGCTGCGCAAGAGCCCGTCCATCTCGGAGGTCATCGACGCGGCCAGAGCGGCAACAGTGCTCGCGGCCGGCGGATTCGACACCGCTTCCGACGCCAAGGTGCGCGACATCCTGCTCACGGCGTTGCTCAAGTACTCGTCCGATGTGACGCTGGCCAAGGAACGATTCGACGGAAAGCGTTTCGAATCATCGTCGCGTGACGGTGGCGAGCCGATCGAGCGGGCCACGGTGGCAAGCAAACCCGCCAACACGACGACGGCCGTGTTCCGGGGCACGGGTGGACGTGACCCTCATCAACAGGGAATCCGCGGCGGCAGCGGAATCCGTTCGACGCGATGACGACGCTCGGTGGCCTTGCCGTGTGGCAACCGTCGTTTGTTCTCGACGTGGTGTCCGCGAGTTTCGGCCGATTGCTGAGGGCGGCCGGAGTTTCCGCGTCACCGGCCGAGGTCATCGAGGTTCGGCGTGTTCTCGCGATGGTCGGCGCTTCGGATCGTGAGACGTTGCGAGCATGTCTTCGGGCAGTGTGCGCCAAGTACTCTCACGAGCAGGCCGGTTTCGATCGGGCATTCGACGCGCTGTTCCGGCCGGCCGCAGGCAAAGCGCACGGCGAGCGGATGGGGTCGCGCGCCGAGGTGGCGGACGGTCTGCCCACCGCGCTGGGGATCGACGAGGATCAAGAAGTTGGTCGGTACGCCGAGTACAACGAGCGTGCAGCCGAGGTCGGCGACTACTTCGACACTCCGGAAGCGGAGAAGGGCTTCAACCCGCACAAGGACGACGACGATGTGTCGATGACGTCGAGCGATGCCGAACTGTCGGTCGATACCGGTTCGGAGACCGGTCGACGCGGAGTCAGTTACACGGTCGACGTGGACCGTGCAGCATCGGCGGTGGTCGGTGACCTGAGCACCAGTGTTGCTGCAGCAGTGGTCGGCTCGCTGCCCTGGGACGATCCGACGTCGATCCTCGCCTGGTTGGATGCCTACGACCCGAGCAAAGCGTATGCAGATGTCTCCGACGACGGGCCGTTGACGCAAGCACAATTGAACCGGCTCGTCGAGGCGGTCGAAGCGTTCGTGCAAGCACTCTCGGCAGCTGCACTCGCCGAAACCGCTCCCGATGCGCCCGACAGTGAATCTGCCGCGGGCGCAACGCACAACGACATCGAACTCGCGTGCCACGAAGTGCTTCGGCGGATGAGAGGACCGTCCAGACCTCGGCCCCGTGAGCGCTCTCGTGGGCATCTCGACATGCGGCGCACGGTGCGTTCGAGCCTGCGCACCGACGGGATACCCTTCCATCTCGTCGTGAAAGCTCCTCGCCCCGATCGTGTTCGACTACTTCTCATCGCCGACGTGTCGCTGTCCGTGCGCCCCATCACCGCGTTCACTCTGCGCTTGGCTCAGGCAATGCATCGCCGAGCAGATCGTTGTGAAGTCCTCGCCTTCGTCGATCGTCCGGTCGACGTGACCGACACCCTTCTCGCCAGTAGTGGTGACGGCGCACTGGCCGCGGTACTCGCGCACCCGGTTCTGGATCTGGAAGCCAGCAGCGATTACGGGCGGGTGCTCACAGAATTGTTGGACGAGCACGGAAACACCTTGAACTCACGGACGTCTGTCATCATCGTGGGCGACGGTCGGTGCAACGGGTTGCCCCCGCAGGCGGACAAGCTCGAGGAACTCCGCCGAAAGGTCCACCGTCTGGCCTGGATCACGCCTGAACCACAGCGTTACTGGAACCAGGCATCGTGCGCGATGCCGGAGTATTCGGAGATCTGCGACGAGGTTGTTGTTGCCCGAGATGCCGCGCAACTGATGGCAAAGGCCGCCGAGCTGGGGCACGCACTTCGCTGATGTCAGTGCACTTCACCGATGTCACTGCGCGATCTGTCGTGAACTAGTTTGATCTCGTGTCCGAAATCAGGGGATCGATCTGGCGACCGATCGCGGCGCTGACAGTGCTCGGCGCCGTGTGTGGGGTTGTGGCGCTCGGCGTGTTTCAGTGGTGGTGGAAGTCGTTGGCGTCACCGCACATTCTCACCGGAGGATCCTATCGGGAGCCGTTTTCCGAACCGACATACACCGGACCCATATTCATGGACCTCTTTCCGGCAGAACCTGCCCCGTGGTTGTACTCGGGACTGGTCCTCGGACCGACTGTGGTCGGCTTGCTCGCCGGGATCGTGTTCGTGGTCTTCGTCCGGTGTAATCGTGCGCAGAACCGCACGATTGCACCGGACGAATCATCAGAGCGCTAGCAACGCGCGCGAGCGCAGGCGAGGGTCTGCCAACGGACGTAGCGCCAAGCGCAGCAGGACCAAGACGTTGTCGTCGCCGGCAATCCTGTTGACTTTCAACGTATTGCACTCGACGCACTGGTGAACGAGCATCCATTCACCGTCTTGCCGGACCGACAGGCACAGCGCCGCCATGGCACCTCGGCACTGTTGTGCTCGGTCGCCCGGAACGCGACCGTCCACGTGGCGGCTGGCCAGACAGTTCGGGCAGTGGTTCCGATGAGCGGTACCCGGCGCCGCAGTGGAGATGTCTAAACGGCATGTGAGACAACGGAAGCTCGATCCTTGTTCTCCGCCGATTCCGTGCAGTACGTGCTTGGCCCGTTGCGGTGCCCGCCGCGGGCGGGTGCTGGGATTCCTACGTGGCATCTGATTCCCCTTCACAAGTCGCCGAAGGCTTCGAGCGGGAAGGGCGGTTGCGCGAGCGGCCGCACTGCCATTCTCATCAACAACAACTGGTTGTCGTCTCGGCTGACGGGGTTGGAGGTGAGCTCGAGGCACTGTGCGCAGCGGTGGATGATCATCCAATCGCCACTGCGCAGTACTGCGATCGAAATGGGAGCCATCCGCATTCCGCAGTCCGACGGTCCACCTTCCACCTGGTCGAACAGGTGTCGGGAATGCAGGCAACTGGGGCAGTGGTTTCGGCGATCACCATCGGGGCCGTAGGTCATGACTGTGAGTCCGCACTGAATGCACGAGAAGGTGTCGGTTTTCGAGATGGAATTGTGTGATTGAGGCACTGGAGAACTCCTAGCTGAGTGAACAAAGCAGTAGGAGCAGGCCGAGGGGGCCTCGCGGCTGTCAGTCCGACGTTTCGAGGATCAGCATGTGACCCTCGAGGTTGCCGGCAGTGCAGGGGCGGGAGGCGCGCTCGGCGCGGGCTGGGTCATAAACACCTTCTGAATCGGTTCTACGGGCCACTCTGGCCGCAACCGAAAGTACAGCGGGACCTTCTCGCCGCGCCATTCATTTTCCCGAGACGCCTTACCTGCCCGAACGGGTAGGTAAGCGCCTCTCCTTCGGTGGGTGTGCCCCGACTGCTGTCCGCGTAGGCTCGGGGCCAGCGATTGTAAGGTGGATCACACCAGTTTGTGCACGTGGGAGTTGATGCGCTGAGAGCGACGGATGCGAAATCCCGACCGGAGATCTCAGAGCAGCGAGAGGAGAGTGGGGTCGTGTCCGTGGCATACCCGGATGCTGTGAACCACGGTGTTCATCGCCGCGGCACTGCTGCTCGACTGGTCAAATTTCACGCCCCCGAGATCGTCTTCGGTATCGGTTCCCTGGTCGAGGCAGCACACGCGACTCTGAGGTTCGGCGGGTTCCGGCCATTCCTGGTCACCGATCCCGGTCTGATCGACGCGGGGTGGGTCAGCGAACTCGAAGACCATCTCACGGAGCAGGGATTGACGGCGACGGTGTGGTCAGGGCTGACGCCCAATCCCAAGGACTTCGAGATCGCGGCCGGTTTCGAGGTGTACCAGGAAGGCGAGTGTGACGTCATCATCGCGCTCGGCGGCGGTTCGGTCATCGACGCGGCTAAAGGTGTAGCCGTCCTCGCTGCCAACGGTGGCAACATACTCGACTACGAGGGGGTAGATCAGGCGACCAAACCGATCCCGCCGTTGGTGATGGTTCCCACCACGTCCGGCACGGGCGCGGACGTGTCGCAGTTCTGCATCGTCACGGACACGACCCGCGGCACCAAGATCACCATCATCGGCCGGGCGCTGGTTCCAGATGTGACGGTCATCGATCCGCGGTTGCTCACGACGATGCCCGAGTGGCTCAATGCGGCAACAGGATTGGACGCACTGACGCACGGAATCGAAGCCTTCGTCTCACTGGCGCACAATCCGTTGACCGATCATCACGCGCTCCGCGCTGTCGGCCTCGTGACCGAGAATCTGGTGCACACGATCCAGGACCCGATGGAGATGGAAGCTCGATCGGTGATGGCGCAGGCGAGCCTCGAGGCCGGGTTGGCGTTCACCAACGCGATACTCGGAGCCGCGCACGCCATGAGCCATCAGGTGGGCGGCATGCTCGACCTTCCGCACGGCGTCATCAACGGAATTCTCTTGCCCCACGTCATCCGGTTCAATTCCACCACGGACGCCGCCCCCTTTGTCGCCATCGCTGCGGCACTGAGTCTTCCCGAGCAGCGCGGCACCCCGGAGGAAGCAGCGCTGGCGGTGGCCGACCGTGTCGAACGTCTCGCCCGGGAGGTCGGTGTGCCGAAGGGGCTGGGGGAGTTGGGTGTTCGAGAGGAAGACCTCAGTCGACTTGCCAGCTTCGCGTTACTCGACGCCTGCATGTCCACCAATCCCAGGGAAGCGACGCAGGAACAGATGGTGGCGTTGTTCCGAGGTGCCTTGTGAAGATGGACGCTGTGAAGATGGACGCTGTGAAGAGGGCCGCTGTGAATTGGTGCAGGCGATGACCGCGGACCTGTCCCGGCTCACCGGATTACGATCGGGTAAGAGTTCGTTCTACCCGCAGTATCGCGGTGCGGCCGAGCGCCTCGAACGCGTCGTGCATGCCTTGGAGTTGATCTCGCGGGCTTTGGTGCGCACCGTCGAGGGGCCGGAAACCCTCGTCTGCGCGGTCGCGGAAGCTGCCCGTGCGCATCTGAGTGCCAACTGGATAGTCTTCGCCTTGGCTGACGGAACTTTGCCCGACGCCGGACCACGGCGACTGGTTCTCGGCCCGGACGCCACCCCTTTTCTGGTCGACAACGTCGAGGGGCCGCCACTTCCGGAGGATGTCGTCGAATGCCTCGACGACATCCGGTACGGAAGAATCGAATCCAACTCGGTGATCGACGCGCACTACGCGTTTGTGCCGATCGTGCTCGGTGGCGGCGTGGTAGGTGCCTTTGCAGCCTGGACGCCGGCCAACCGAACCCTCGACACGACGGACGGAGCCGTGCTCAGCATTCTGGCCAGCCAGACTGCTGTGGCTCTGCAGAATTCGGCGCTCTATCAGCGCGGACAACTACTGCTCGAGCGTGCCGAAGATGCGTATGCGGAGGCCAATCGTACTGCAGCCGACCTTGCGGTGCGCAACAGCGAATTGGAGTCCACTCAGCGTCAACTCGGAGTGGCGCACCGGCACCAAGTGGTCGACGACGAACGTCACCGGATCGCCCGCGAATTGCACGACAGTGTGACACAGGCGGTGTTGTCGGCCGGCATGCAGATCGAGGTCTGCCGGAGCGACATCCCGGAGGCTGAACGCAGTGAAAGACTGGACTTGGCAAAGGATTTGACCAGGAGGGCGGTCGAGCAGCTTCGTTCGGCGATCTACGCGCTCAATCATTCGTCGGACGCGGACCGGACGTCGTTGCCCGAGATGCTCGAGCAGCTCGGCGTGGTTCACATGCCGGACGAGTTGGCGGTGAGCGTTCGCGTCGGCGGTACCCCGACCGAACTTCCGGGCGATGCCGAACACGCTCTTCTCCGGATCGCGGGGGAAGCGCTCTTCAATGCAGCGGTCCATGCTCACGCGAATCGGGCGGTGCTTCGTCTGACCTATCGGGCGGACTCCGTGTTGCTGTCGGTCTCCGACGACGGTGACGGCGACCCTGCGCGAATGCGTCTGATCCTCAAACTCGCAGCCACCAACGACGTCGACGGCCGCCATCGCGGTCTCGCGAACATGCAGGCGCGAACACTCGAGTTGGGTGGTGCGCTCGAAGTACGGCGCGCGCGGATCGGTGGGATTCAGATTCTCGTGCGACTACCACTGCCGTTCGACTCGGGCATGGAAAACCTTTGCTCCACCACTGAAATCGAGAGCGAGGAATCATGACTACTGCGCGTCCCGTCATCACCCGCGGAGCATCGCCGGTTCTGGGATTGGTTCGAATCGTCCTGGTCGACGACCATGCAATTCTGCGGCAAGGGCTCCGCTCGGTTCTCGAGCGCGAAAGCGATCTCGAGATCGTGGGGGAGGCGTCGTCCCTCGCCGAGGCACTCGCCGTGGTCGACAAGGTCGGCCCGGACATCGTCCTGATGGATCTCAAACTCTCCGCCAGTTCGGACTACGAGGGACTGACCCTGTGTGGCCAGCTGTCCTCGGCGCATCCCGGCCTCGGACTGTTGGTTCTCACCACGTTTCTCGACGATCAACTGGTGGTGCGAGCGGTGCACGCGGGTGCTCGCGGCTATGTCGTCAAAGACGTCGACACCACCGAATTGGTGCGTGCGATCAGGGCGGTCTCGCGGGGTGAGAGTGCGTTCGATTCGCGCAGCGCGTCAGCTGTCGTGCGATCGCTCAACGGGCAGTCGTCGTCGAAAGAACGATTGACCGATCGCGAACTCGAAGTGCTCAGACTCCTCGCAAACGGCTTGTCCAACATCAAGATCGGTGAGAGATTGTTCATCTCACCGACCACCGTCAAGTTTCACGTCAGCAACATCATGCGCAAACTCGAGGTGAGCCGTCGAGCAGAGGCCGTCTATGCCGCGAGTAAGCAAGGTCTGATCTAGCTCTGCTCGGAGACCGTCCAGGCGCGCAGCGCTTGATGCTGTAGGAGGAGCACGCTCGAACGAGTTGTGCGCAGAGTCGACGCGGTCATCTCGGCAGTCAGACCCACTGCGATTCGTAGTACCAGAACCTCACGTTGGTCGTCGGTCAGGCGACGCGGGCGTTTGAATTGTCCGTCGATGTTGCGTGACTGGGGAATTGACGCAATTCGTCGAGAGGCCAACTCGTACGCGAAGGTCTCGATGCGTGTGTCGGCCGAGATCGTGTCGGACATTCGTGTGACGACGTCCAGGGTGCATTGGTGGGCGAGATCGTCGGCGAATGTCGCGACGGGCGTCCCGAGGAGTCTGGCGCGATAGTAGAGAACGACGCGAGGGTGCAACCGGGCCAGTAGTTTCGACAGTGCATGGTGATCACCGGCGAATGCCTCGGCGGCGGTGCGATTCAGGGAAATCGATCGTTCACAGGTTTCGGGTGAAGCGGTACGCGCGAAGGGTGGAGTCGGTGAAGTGTTCGCGCCCCTGATCGACAGCTTCATCAGCAACTCCTCGATTACACCGCACCTGACCATGCTGGAACGAGAATTGAGGTACCCCGCCGAAATTGCGGGTAAACCTGAAGTTACCTGCCAGGTGTCCGGTCTTTTCGCCGGGAGCGCCAGTCCGCGAGCATTCGCGGCATTTCCGCGGCCATGAAGTCGAAGAAGTCGCGCAGATCTGCCATACGATCGCCGGCGGTTGTTCCTTCACCGAGGACTCGTATGCCCTCGTCCGCAACTGCCGAGACCTGGTAGAGCGAGGACTGTTTCGTGACAAACGCGTCGGCCCACATGTCGACGCTGACGCAGTAGTGCTGACGCCGCGATCCGGGGACGGCCACACGCTCGATCAATCCGACTTGCTGGAGGTATCGGACGGCTCCGGAAATGGCGGCGGGGCTCACTCCCAACCGAGATCCGAGATCTCCTGGCGTGGACGAGGGTGTCTCGCTGGTCATCAACGCGGCCCAGACGCGGGCGGGCATCGGCGGAAAACCCATGTCGCTCAGTACGAGTGAGAGTCGCTCGACATAGTGTCGGCTCTCGTCCGGTGCAACGGTGTGGCTGGTGTCGGTCATCGGAACCCTTCGATCTTTCCGTCTTTTCTATCTTCACACATTTGTGAAATCGGCGTACGGTCAAATTCATGGGTGCGGCAATTTCAGTGAAAAGCCTCGTCAAGACCTTCGGTACCACCCGCGCGCTGGACGGCCTCGACCTCGACGTCTCGACGGGTGAAGTGCACGGATTCCTGGGGCCGAACGGTTCCGGAAAGTCCACCACTATTCGGGTGCTCCTCGGCCTGCTCCGCTCGGACTCCGGAGACGCAACCGTTCTCGGCGGCGATCCGTGGCGAGACGCTGTTACTTTGCATCGACGTCTCGCCTATGTGCCTGGCGACGTGAATCTGTGGCCCAACCTCACCGGCGGTGAGGCTATCGATCTGTTGGCGGGCCTGCGCGGTGGCTTGGACCGAAAACGCCGCAGCGAGTTGCTCGATCGCTTCGAATTGGACCCGACCAAGAAGGCGCGTACGTACTCGAAAGGTAACCGGCAGAAGGTTGCACTCGTGGCCGCGTTCTCGTCCGACGTCGACCTTTACGTCCTCGACGAACCCACATCGGGGCTCGACCCGTTGATGGAGGCGGTATTCCAGGACTGCGTCGAGGAGGTGGCTCACGCCGGAAAGACGGTACTGCTGTCGAGCCATATCCTCGCCGAGGTCGAAGCGCTGTGCGATCGTGTGAGCATCATCCGCGACGGGCGGACGGTGGAAGAGGGAACACTGTCCGAACTCAGGCATCTCACGCGCACGTCCGTCGCGGCGGAGACGCAGCGTCCGATCGGTGGACTCGACGGACTCGGCGGTGTCCACGACGCGGTGATCGACGGTAACCACGTCACCTGCGAAGTCGACAGCGCGCAACTCGGACCACTCATGACGTACTTGGTCGGATTCGGAATCGTGGCGCTCACTTCCACTCCGCCGACTCTCGAAGAACTTTTCTTGCGGCATTACGGTGACGAACGGGCCAGGGAGACTTCGGTACACCTGCGAGCCGAGACCGGAGTACGGCCGTGACCGTTGTTGTCGAGGCCGCTCCACCGGTACCGGCCTCGGCAAGTCAATTTACCGGCACACGCCGACTGGTTCGGCTGGCTTTGCGGCGGGACCGAATTCAGCTCTCCGTGTGGGTTATCTCCATCGTCTTGTTCATGCTGCTGGTTGTCGCCAGTGTGACCGGGCTGTACTCGACACCCGAGGAATTACGAAACATCGCAGTCAGTTCCGCGGTATCGCCGGTCGCGCTGGCGACCAACGGGATCGTGTCCGGTGATTCGCAGGGCGCGATAGTCGCCAGCCAGTCGGTGCTCGTGTTCGCGTTGGTGGCCGCATTGATGAGCACCCTCGCGGTGGTTCGCCATACGCGACAGAACGAGGAGACCGGCCGAGCCGAGATGATCGGTGCAGCGGTGGTAGGTAGACGAGCGCTCCTGACCTCCGCACTGATCGTAACGGTCGGTGCGAACGTCGTTCTGGCACTGGGAATTGCACTGGGATCGATCGCCGTCGGTTTGCCTGTCGTCGGTTCGTTCGCGTTGGGTGCCTCGATAGGTGGGACCGGAATCGCGTTTGCCGGAGTGGCAGCCGTGACGGCGCAGATCACCGACGGTGCTCGTACGGCCAACGGCCTGGCGGGTGCCGCGATCGGCGTTGCCTTCATGCTGCGGGCGATCGGCGACGTGAACAGTACGGTCGTCGACGACGGAACTCGCGTGGTCAGTGGCTGGTTGTCGTGGCTCTCGCCGATCGGGTGGGCACAACAGATCCGACCCTTCGACGACGACGCCTGGTGGATCCTGTTGTTGCTGCTCGGATTTGCGGCTGTGCACGTGGTGGTGGCTTTTGTTCTCATCGGCCATCGCGATCAGGGAGCGGGACTCGTTCAGCCCCGACCCGGCCCGCCAGTCGCGGCATCGTGGCTACCGTCGGCTTGGGGCCTGGCGTGGCGCATGCAGCGAATGACGATGTTCTGGTGGATCTTTGCCGTTGTCATACTCGGGTTCGCGTACGGCGCTGTGGGCAACGAGATCGACGCGATGGTGGGATCGTCGCAGCAGACCGCGGAGATGTTCGAGAAACTTGGCGGCGGCGGATCGGATCTGGTGGATTCCTACTTGGCCACTGCTCTGGGGCTCACGTCGATAGTCATCGCGGCGTATTCGGTCCAGAGTCTTCTCCGGATGCGGGGCGAGGAAACATCGGGACGGCTCGAACCGTTGCTGGCAACGTCTTTGTCGCGGTGGAGGTGGATGCTTTCCCACCTGGGTGTGGTTGTGGGCGGCGTGATCCTCGCGCACGTCTTGATGGGTGCCTTCACCGGTTTTGCCTTCGGGCTCGTCACGGACGACATCGGCGGCAACACACTTCGCATGACTGGCGCCGCGTTGGCCTATCTGCCTGCGGTGCTCGTAGTCGTGGGGTTGGTGTCGTTGGCTTTCGGACTGTTTCCGACGTACGCGTCGGCGCTCTCCTGGGGAATCTTGGCGGCATGCATCGTGCTCGGGCAACTCGGCACGTTGCTGAAGCTTCCGCAGGTAGTGCTGGATCTGTCGCCCTTCACCCACGTGCCGGGTGCCCCTGCCGAGCCGGTGACAGTTCTGCCACTGCTGGCAATGATCGTTGTGGCAGTGGTGCTTTCGACAGCATCGCTTGTTGCGTTCCGTGCTCGCGACCTCCAGGTGTAGGAGAGCTGAAACTCAACTCAGAATTCGACGAAGCTGGCGAGCCCGAGCAGCAAGTCGTCCGGTCGAGTCGAATAGTTCGGATTCGTCAACACAGAGAGTGTCCGTCGCCCAGGCAGTCCCGTGGCGTAGGCGATACCACGGTGACAGCGTTCGGGGATCTGCCGTGAGGTGCTCCGGGGTGAAATGCGCGGTGAACTCGATGGTCGGTATGGCCACGGGCATCGTCAGTGTCGCGAACAGTCCGGGCGGAAGCGCGTCGAGAAGGACCGCGGCACGCTCTTGGGCCGTGAAATCGAGGTCTGTGAGCAGGCGGATCCAGACGTCGAATTCAGGGGAGTCGCCACCGGCGAACGGCCTCGCGGAATTGATCGGCCGGATGTCGAGGTGCTGGGCGAACGGCACAAAATCCACCGGGATCTCCAGCGGCGGCAGGGTTGACGGGTCGGCCGGAGCCGGTTCGGCGACAGGGGCGGACATTGTTGTAGCTCCTATGTCGCGGGCCAACCGAACGAGAGCGGATCCCGAACCGGTCAGCGTGACGTGGCAACTGACGGTCCGCCCGCCCCGCATCTCGCCGACAGTCAACTCGGCCGGCCCAGGAGGAACGGGGCGGTCCAGGTGCGCCGTGACTGCCAGCGGTTCGGCTCCGGACGCGTCGGCCGCCACTCGCAGCATCCGTGCAATTGCGAGTCCGCCCTGGATGCCGTCGAAACTCCGCCAACTGGAGTCGAATTCGGTGTGATGACGCGCTGCGTCGGTCGACGGCGCGGCCGCCACTGATACCTGACTAGTAATTGCCATAGTCAGCACCCTAGATGCTGACTATGGCTATGGCAAGCTAGGGTCTATTCGGGAGTGCTGGACGATCCACCGAAGAGCATGTAGATGAGGATCTGAAGAATGCCGAGAGGATTGATCTCGCCGAGGCTGCTCATGTGTGAGGAACTCCTGATTGCAGGGATGGGTATTGTTGCGTCGCAACGTCACTGAAAGTACGGCAATTCGGACAGTGTGGTGCGAAATTTACCGATAATTCACTGTCCGCGAGTCGAGCGGCAGTGCAGGTAGGCGTCAGTGACCACGTCGAGAACGCGATTGCCATGCGCATCGACCAATTTCGCTGTGATGGTCACCAATCCTCGCGCGCGATTGTCGAACACGACGTTGTCGACGGTGACCTTTCCGCTCAGGGTGTCACCGGGGCGAAGCGGACGGAGGAAGCTCACGTCGCGCATGGTTTTCCCGGCGATCACGTTCCACTGGTCGTAGAGACTGGCGACCACCAACTTCTGGCAGATCGACAGGGTGTGCAGCCCGCTGGCGATCAACCCGCCGAAGACGCCGGACTCGGCGGCTTCCTTGTCGATGTGAAACCACTGGGGATCCCACTGAGTTGCGAACTCGACGATTTCCTCTTCGGTCACCGAATACGAACCCAATGGGATCACTTGGCCGATCTCGAGATCCTCGGCGAACACTGCGCGTTTGTGAAGGGCGGCCGAATCGTTCATGGTTGTGAAAATCTCCTGCGTGTTCCGGGTGTACTCGGAACATACTCTCGCAGTGTGTTCGAGTCGGTCTCCGGTGTCGTCGGGCAATGCAGGGTCACTAGAATCGCGACATGGTCGACGACGCGAAAATCGAGCCGAGGGCGCTGGTAGGAAAGTGGCACTTCGAGCGGGACATCGTCGACCGCCTTTCCGGTTCCACCAAGCATGTATTCGGCGAGACCACTATCTCCGACGCCGGTGACGGTCTGATGCGCTGGTACGAGAGCGGCACGCTGCGTGACGGCGACCTGGAATTACCCGTGTTCCGAACTCTGTTCATTGCCGAGCGCGGCCTCGAGTGGGCCGTGACATTCGAAGACGGCAGAGAGTTCCACGACTGGGCGCCGGGGGAGGAAGTCGAGCACCTGTGCGGTGCGGATACCTACCGCGGGCGAATCGACGTCACTGCCGGAGATCGATCGACCTGGACTGTCGTCTGGACCGTGACGGGGCCGAGCAAGGACTACACGATGACCACGCATCTCACCCGGCCCTGATCACATCGCTCGCCAGTTACTCGACGCCGATCGTCACCTCGGTGGACTTCACGAATACCGTTGCGGCTTGGCCTGGTTCAAGATCGAGATCCAGTGCGGCATCGCGGGTGATCGACGAGGTCACAATCTGATTCCCGCCGTCCAACTTCACCTTGACCGTCGCCATGACGGTGCCGAGGTTGACCTCGGTGATGGTGCCGGTGAGTTGATTTCGTGTGGACAGTCGCATCGCTGAACTCCTGTGCTCTCGGGTGGGTGTTCTTCGACCATAATGCGATGGTCGCGTGTCTACCCAGCGATTCCGCAGGTGCGGACATGCGGGCGCCGCCGGTGCGCGAATATTGTCGGGCGGTGGAGGTAGATTCCGGTCATGACTGAACCCGTGAAAGGCCCGGCGTCGTATTTTCCGTCGATCGAGAAGAAGTACGGTCGGCCGATCGGTGAATGGCAAGAGCTGATCAGAAGCTCAGACCTCACGAAGCACATGGAATTGGTCAACTGGTTGAAGTCGGAGCACGGTATGGGTCATGGGCACGCGAATGCGCTTGTCGCCCATACACTGAAAGAAGGCTAGTTCTTTTCAGGCGGCCGATGCGTCCAGCACCAACCAGCCGCCGTGATGCTCGAATACCTCGAACGGCACACGGCTCTGCCGGCCGACCGCACGCAGTGACTCGAGATCGAAAGTGCGGATGTGGCCGTGGCACGCGGTGGCTTCGTCTTCGAAGGGGACTGCAATGACGACCCGTTGACGCGCGATCCGGAGTGCTTGCGCGATCACGGCCTCGCCGACTGCGTCGTCGACGTGTTCGAGGAGATGAATCGCGGTGACGGTGTCGGCGCTGTTGTCCGGTGCCGGTACTTCACCCGCGTCGCAGATCACCGTGTCGATCGTGATGCCGAGTTCGGGGGCAACCGCGTCGAGCAGGATCATCGTTCCGGGCAGGATGTCCGTGGCGGTCACGTCCATTCCGGCGCGCGCGAGCCGCAGGGGCAGGAAACCGAAGCAGGAACCCAGATCGAGCACGGAACCGCGGACCAGCTCTTCGGCTTTGTCGTGAATCGGCGCGAAATCTGCAGTGCCGTCCAGTAGTTCGGCAAGGGAGTTCCGGTAGTAGGTGGTCCAGGATTCGAGAGCGCCGTCCACGGTGGAGCGAACCAGGCCGACCATCGTCAACTCGAATTCGTCCTGACCGAACTCCGCGTCCTGGATCGACGAGGTGACTCCGGCGACGAGTCGCTCACTCAGATCGGCGGGAGTGAGGGAGTGCTTGACGTGGAGGCGACCGCGTCGGCGATCGAGCGAGATCGGACCGGACTCGACGCGTTCGACGGTGACATGCCCGAACGACCACAAGCCCGGCGTCGACGGCGCCAGGGAATCCAGGACGGGTTCGTTCGTGATGGTGGACATGATCGCCTTTCTCAGGTGGTGATGCTTTCTCAGGTGCTGATACCGGTCCGCAGGGACTGCGTACCTGTTTTCAAGAGTTCCGGTAGCTCGAGTGAATCGTCGGTGAGCCACTGCTCGTACGCCGACATCGCGACCCCGAGCAGAAGATAGCCGACCGTGCGCGGGCCGTGATCGGTCGGCTCGAGATTCATTCGGCGTGCGACGTAGTCGGCGACCACCTGCCGCCAACCTTCGTACATCACCACAGAGTATGCCTGAAGCGTCGGAACTTCGAGGATCAATTCCATCCGTTTGCGATGTACCGCAGTCTCTTCCGGTGGGAAGGTGTTGAACGTCAACAATGCGGATTCGAGTGCGTCGACCAACGGAATATCAGCGGGCAGTGAATCCAGGTGCTCGCGCATCTCGTCCAGATGTCCGTCGAAGTCTCCCCAGGGGACGGCGTTCTTGGACGGGAAGTAGCGAAAGAAGGTCCGACGCGCGATGCCGGCGGCGTCGGCTATCTGGTCGACGCTCACCTCGTTGAAGCCGAGTGTCGAGAACAGTTCGATCCCGATCGTGCTGATTCCCTCCTTCGTTGTGGAGGGGCGACGACCTATCCGAGCGGACGGTTTCTTGCGGCTACGCATACTTTTTTCGCTCCATGTGTGTCATTCTGCACTCGATGCCATTACAGTGGTGAACCGAGTCACAGTGAAGTCCCACTAGTGACCACCAACTCCCAGGTTGGAAGTCTGATCTACAGACTTCCAGACGGAGTGCGACCGCAGGAGGAATCCATGTCAGATCGTGACAACAAGGCGCTCGAGAACGACCTCGTCGAGGAATCCCTCGTGGAGGAAGTTTCCATCGACGGCATGTGCGGCGTGTACTGACCGTGTCTGCTTTGGATCTCGATGCGGGGTGGAAACTCCACCCGCAGGTAGCGCTTCGCCCCGAACCTTTCGGGGCGTTGCTCTACCACTTCGGAACACGCAAGCTGTCGTTCCTGAAGAACACGACCATCGTTGCGGTGGTCAAGGCGTTGCCAGACCATCCTGATGTCCGGTCCGCACTACGTGCGCAAGGCATCGAAGATGACGCGGCTCCCCAATATGCCCGCGCGCTGAGCACTCTCGCCGACTCGCACATGATCGTGCCTGTCTGAGCCAGACGCTCGCCCCCACGTGCGGAACAGCCCTTCCGCACGTTCGCCCGCTTCATTTCTTCGCGAGGACACAGCCATGACCTCAGTTCTTGAACAGCCCTCCCCGCCCGCCAAGGTGGGTCGCCTCGTCGATCAGTTCGAACTCGGACTCGACGCCCCCATCTGCCTGACGTGGGAACTCACATACGCCTGCAACCTGTCCTGCGTGCACTGCCTTTCGTCGTCGGGTCGTCGTGACCCCAACGAGCTGAGCACCGAACAGTGCAAGTCCATCATCGACGAGCTGCAGCGTATGCAGGTTTTCTACGTCAACATCGGTGGCGGCGAGCCGACGGTACGCTCCGACTTCTGGGAGCTCGTCGACTACGCGACCGACCACCAGGTTGGTGTGAAGTTCTCCACCAACGGCGTGAAGATCGACAAGAAGGTCGCGGCGCGCCTCGCAGCCAGTGACTACGTCGACGTGCAGATTTCCATCGACGGTGCCACCGCTGAGGTCAATGACGCTGTGCGCGGGCCTGGTTCGTTCGCGATGGCCGAGCGCGCTCTCGCGAACCTGAAGGAAGCCGGCTTCAAGGACGCCAAGATTTCGGTGGTCGTCACGCGGCACAACGTCAGTCAGCTCGACGAGTTCAAGGCTCTCGCGGACAAGTACGACGCGACCCTGCGCATCACTCGACTGCGTCCTTCGGGCCGCGGCGCCGACGTGTGGGACGACCTGCACCCGCGTCCGGAGCAGCAGCGTGAGCTCTACAACTGGCTGGTCGCCAATGGCGAAGGCGTCCTGACGGGCGACTCGTTCTTCCACCTCTCCGCCTTCGGCGATGCACTGCCCGGTCTCAATCTCTGTGGCGCGGGCCGCGTCGTGTGCCTGATCGACCCGGTCGGTGACGTGTACGCATGCCCCTTCGCGATTCACGAGCAGTTCCTCGCCGGAAACATCGTGAAAGACGGTGGATTCCAGGAAGTCTGGCAGCACTCGGACCTGTTCGAGGAGCTGCGATCGCCCCAAACCGGTGGCGCCTGCAGCAAGTGCAACCACTACGACTCCTGCCGCGGCGGCTGCATGGCGGCCAAGTTCTTCACCGGACTGCCGATGGACGGACCTGACCCCGAGTGCGTCATCGGCAACGGTGAAATGGCACTGGCGTCGGCGGGAGAGGTCCCGAAGTCCAGTGTCGACCACTCCCGTTCCGGTCAACGTAAGACCCCACGTGCATCGGTGCCACTGACACTGATGATGCGTCCGCCCGCCAAGATTTGTGACGAAAACCCGCTTGCGGGAATGCAGTAACTACTGCGCGATACCGACAGTGCGGCGAAAGCTGCACCCCAGAGAGGTCAGTTCAATGGCTAAGAATGCTTTCTTCGAGACGGTGGCAGAAGCACAGCGCCGTGCGAAGAAGAGGTTGCCCAAGTCCGTGTACGCGGCGTTGGTAGCGGGATCCGAGAAAGGGCTGACGGTCGACGACAACGTCGCGGCATTCAGCGAATTGGGTTTCGCTCCCCACGCTGCCGGGCTGTCGGACAAGCGCGAGATGTCCACCACCATTATGGGCCAGGACATTTCGTTGCCCGTCATGATTTCACCGACCGGTGTGCAGGCAGTGCACCCCGACGGTGAAGTAGCGGTAGCCCGTGCGGCTGCAGCACGGGGAACAGCCATCGGACTGAGTTCTTTTGCCAGCAAGTCCATCGAAGAAGTTGCCGCGGCCAACCCGCAGGTCTTCTTCCAGATGTATTGGGTCGGCAGCCGCGACGTGCTCCTGCAGCGTATGGAGCGCGCTCGCGCTGCCGGTGCCAAGGGCCTGATCATCACCACCGACTGGTCCTTCTCGTACGGTCGCGACTGGGGCAGCCCGTCCATCCCCGAAAAGATGGACCTCAAGGCGATGTTCCAGTTCGCACCCGAGGGAATCATGCGCCCGAAGTGGTTGCTCGAGTTCGCCAAGACCGGCAAGATCCCGGACCTGACCACCCCCAACCTCGCGGCTCCCGGCCTGCCTGCACCGACGTTCTTCGGCGCATACGGCGAGTGGATGCAGACTCCGCTTCCGACGTGGGAAGACATCGCCTGGCTTCGTGAGCAGTGGGGTGGACCGTTCATGCTCAAGGGCATCATGCGCATCGACGACGCCAAGCGAGCTGTCGACGCCGGTGTCTCCGCTATCTCGGTCTCCAACCACGGTGGTAACAACCTCGACGGCACCCCGGCGCCGATCCGTGTGCTCCCGGGCATTGCCGAGGCCGTGGGCGATCAGGTGGAAGTTGTTCTCGACGGCGGCATTCGACGCGGCGGCGACGTCGTCAAGGCGCTCGCACTCGGAGCCAAGGCCGTCATGCTCGGGCGCGCCTACCTGTGGGGCCTCTCGGCCAACGGCCAGGCCGGTGTCGAGAACGTGCTCGACCTCATGCGGATGGGCATCGACTCGGGGCTGATGGGCCTCGGCCACTCGTCCATCACCGAACTGAGCCCGGCGGACCTGGTGATTCCGGAAGGCTTCACACGCACATTGGGTGCCAGCTGAGATTACGGCTCCGATAGAGCTGTGAGTTGACACTCGACGAACACACGACCCTGGCCGGACGCCTCGTCCGGTCCAGGGTTGTTTTCGGTCCGCACGAGACTAATCTTGCTGTGGGACGCTCGCTTTCCGATCGGCACCGTGCGTACTACCAGCGCCGCGCCGAGGGCGGAACCGGGATCGTCGTCACCGAAGTGGCCTCGGTATCGGAGAACGACTGGCCGTACGAGCGGGCGCCGTTGGCGTCGCAATGTGGCCCGGGGTGGCAGTCGATCGCGGCTGCATGTGCTCCGTACGGAACGCTGGTTCTGGCCGGGCTCGGTCATACCGGCATGCAGGGATCGAGCGCATACTCCCAGTCGGTGCTGTGGGGACCGTCAAGAGTGGCCGACCCGGCGACGCGTGAGTTGCCGATGGCAATGGGGCAGCCGGAAATCGACCAGCTGATAGTCGGCTTCCGTGAGGCGTCGGCGCTGGCCGTCGCTTCGGGAATGGACGGAGTGGAACTCGATGCCGGTCCTCGAAGCATTCTGCGACAATTCCTTTCGGGTCTGACCAACACTCGGCAAGACCGATACGGTAGCGATCGCGTTGCTCTTGTTCGCGAGGTCATCTCGGCAGTGCGCGAGGAAGTCGGGTCGGATCACGTTGTCTCCCTGCGGTTGTCCTGTGACGAGGAAGCTCCATGGGCGGGTCTGACGCCCGATCTTGCCATCGGTATCGCGCGTGAAGTGTCTCCGTTCCTCGATCTCCTTGTCGTCGTTCGTGGCGGACTCTATTCGTCTGACCGGTACCGCCCCGATTTTCACTGCCCGCCGAACTTCAACCTCGATCTGTGCCGTGAGATCAAGGCCGCTCTGTCGATTCCTGTTGTCGTGCAGGGGAGCGTCGTGGACATCGCCGACGCTCACGCGGCGCTGGAAGTAGGTGAGTTCGTCGAGATGACCCGGGCCCAGATCGCAGACCCGGACCTGGTTGTGAAAGCCGCGCGCGGCGATCGTCCCCGGCCGTGTGTGCTCTGCAATCAGACGTGCCTCGTGCGTGATCCTCGCAATCCTGTCGTGACGTGCGTCGGGAATCCGAGCGCGGGTTTCGAGACGGTGGACCCCGATGAGCGAGAGCAGATTTCGACACCGGGAGCCGTGCTGGTCGTGGGGGGTGGCCCCGCTGGGATGGAAGCCGCACGGATCTCGGCGGTGGCGGGGCACTCGGTCACACTCGTCGAGAGTTCATCGCAGTTCGGCGGCATGATCCGAACTTTTGCGCGAGGTGACGGCCGTAGCCGGTTCGCACTCCTCGCGCAGTGGTTGGAGGACGAATGCCGTCGTAGCGGCGTGACGATGCGGACCGGGGCGGCGCTCGACGCCCAAGACCTGGGTGACGCACGCAGCCGGGGCGAGTTTGTTGTCGTTGCCACCGGTAGTGCTGCGAGGCCGCCGACGTATCCGGTCGACGATTCGGTTCGATGGTTGGATGCGTCGGAAGCCTTCGAGAAGTTGAGCACCGTGGGGCCGGGTCCGGTCGCGCTGATCGATCCCCTCGGTGGACCGATCGCGGTGGCGCTCGCAGAAGCACTCGCGGCCCATGGCATCTCCGTCTCGATTGTGACTCCCGACAGCATCGTCGGTTCGAGGCTCGGTGCGAGTGGGGATCTGGTCGGCGCCAACACGCGCATCCAGCAGGCCGGGGTCACCAGGGTGCTCGCGTCACGTGTCACCGAAATCGCTCGAGGGGCCGTCTGCGTCGAACACATTCATACCGGCGAGCGGTCACAGCTCGAGTGCGAGGTGGTGATCGACTGCTCGCCTCGTCTGCCGAACGAAACGCTGAAGGAAGAGGCCGACATTCAGGTGGGCGACTCGGTTGCCCCGAGAACTGTTCTCGAATCCATCCGCGAAGGGCGCTTTGCAGGGTTTACTACTAGAACGAGTTTCAATTCTGCAGAGAGGGCTATCTCATGACACAGGGTTCAGTTCGTTCGCTCGAAGGTCGCGTTGCTTTCATCACCGGCGCAGCGCGCGGTCAAGGACGTGCGCACGCGGTCAAGATGGCGCGCGAGGGAGCAGCGATCATCGCGGTCGACGTATGCGCGTCGGTGGCGTCGGACAATTCCTACGACGCAGCAACTTCCGAGGACTTTGCCGAGACGATACGTCTGGTGGAAGCGGAGGGCGGGAAGATCCTCGCCCGTGAGGTCGATGTCCGTGACGGCGCAGCGCTCACCGCGGTGGTCAAGGACGGCGTCGAACAGTTCGGACGTCTCGACATCGTGGTCGCCAACGCCGGGGTCTGCAACTGGAATCGATTCTGGGAAATGTCGGACGAGCAGTGGGAAACCCTGATCGACATCAACCTGACCGGAGTCTGGAAAACCCTCAAGGCCTCGGTGCCGGCGATCATCGAGGGTGGGCGCGGTGGATCGATCATCGTGGTCAGTTCGGTGGCCGGACTCAAGGCGCTGCCCGGACAGGCGCACTACGCGAGCGCCAAGTTCGGTCTCGTCGGTCTGACGCAGGCCGCGGCAAAGGAACTGGGGGAGTACAAGATCAGGGTCAACTCGATCCATCCTTACGGAGTGAATACGCCGATGGGGGTCGACCAGGGCGCTCTCGAGGTATTTGCAAAGTTTCCGCAGTACCTTCCCAACTTCACTCCGATCCTCTCGGACATCGCTTTCGCCGAACCTGACGAGATCGCCGATACCGTCCTGTGGCTCGCCGGTGACGGTTCCCGCACCGTCACGGCAAGTCATATCGCTCTCGATCAAGGAAACTCCAAGGTCTGATGACGCCGTACCCGCGCCTCTTCGCGCCACTGCGCCTGGGCAACCTGACACTCCGCAATCGGGTCGTGTTCTCCGCACACCTGACCAATTACGCGGAGAACGGGTTGCCGACGGAGCAGCACGCGAGCTACTACGAGGCGCGGGCACGCGGCGGTGCGGGTCTGATCATCACCGAGGAGCACTCGACGCATCCTTCGGATCGACCGTACGAGAAGATGATTGCGGGCTATCGGCCGGAAGCGATCGAGGGATACCGGCGGATCACCGACGCCGTTCATGCGCATGGTTCGTCGATTCTCGCGCAGATCAACCACAATGGGGGTCAGGGCGCTGGAACCTATTCGCGATCGCCGCTGTTGGCGCCGAGCGCCGTTGCGGATCCGTTGTTCCGCGAGGTGCCCAAGGCTGTCGACGACGCGGACATTGCCGAGATTCTCGCAGGGTTCGCCCTTGTTGCGCGCAACTGCGTTGCCGGTGGCTTCGACGGGGTGGAATTGCAGGCGTCGCAGTCGTCCATAGTGCGCGCGTTTCTCGCCCCCTCGACCAACCTGCGCACTGATCGCTACGGCGGGGGCGTGGCACATCGTGCACGGTTCCTTCTCGAAGTGCTCGGGGTACTGCGTAAGGCCATCGGCCCGGATCGTGTCCTCGGTGTGCGCCTGAGTGGATACGAAGGAACGCGGGGTGGCATCGAACTGTCCGACGCGGTAGCCACCGCTCAACTCATCGAAGCTGACGGTCACGTCGACTACATCAATACCACCGTCGGAATGGCCACGGAAACACTGCATCTGGTCGAAGCATCGATGGCTGTACCCACCGGCTACGCCAACTTCGTCCCGTCTGCGATCAGGGAGGTCGTCGATCTTCCAGTCGTCGGAGTCGGCCGTTTCAAGACGCCGGAGCAAGCCGAAGCCGCACTCGAGGACGGTGTATGCGATCTGGTGGGAGTAGTTCGCGGGCAGATCGCCGATCCGGATTTTGTGAACAAGGCGCGTGCTGGTCAATCGGTACAGGTGCGAACCTGCCTGTCCTGCAACCAGGAATGCGTCGGGCGGATGGGTCTGGGACGTTGGTTGGGGTGCACCGAAAATCCGCGCGTCGGTCGGGAATCGGTACCGCTGCCGATGCCGCGGCGACGGGGCCGCACGGTGGTGGTGGTCGGTGGCGGCCCCGCCGGCCTGCAAGCTGCGGCTACAGCGGCCCAGCTAGGTCATGCGGTGACGCTGTTCGAGCGTGAACGAAGACTTGGGGGACAGATTCTTACCGCCTCGGTGGTACCGGCTCGCCGTGAGCTCGCCGACCTCGTCCGGAATCTCGAATCTGAGTGTCGCCGAAGCGGTGTGACGATCGAGCTGGGTGCTGGAGCTGATCTCGCGATCGTGGAGGAGCGCGCGCCCGAGGTGGTCGTGATTGCAACCGGAGCGCGGCCTTTACGCCCAGCGTGGGCGGGTGGATCAGAGCGTGTGGTGGGTGTTCGAGACGTTCTCGACGGCAAGATTCTGCCGAGTGGAACGGTGCTCGTCTACGACGAACTGGGATTCCATCAAGGTACGTCGGTGGCTGAGTTCCTCGCTGATCGAGGCTGTGCCGTCACGATCGCGACCAACGGCATGGTGGTCGCGCAGGACCTGAGCATCACCCTGGATTTCGAGGGGTGGAACCGCCGGGCGTTCGAGAAGTCGATCGGTCAACGGACAGATCTGATGGTGACTTCGGTGAGTGCTGGGGCCTCGCCGCTCGTGAGCTTGGTTCACCTTCCGACGGGTGTGACCGAGGAAGTTGCAGTCGACTGGGTGGTCTTCGCGACACAGCAGGAACCTGTCGACGAGTTGTGGAACACCTTGCAGGGAAGCTGTTTCGAGAAATTTCGCATCGGTGACGCCTTGTCTCCGAGGCGTTCGCACGCGGCCGTCATCGAGGGGCATCGGGCCGCGTTGGCGACATAAGTCGTCCGGTTTGTCTCTGGTTATCGAAAGTATGTTCGATTAAACTTTGAGCATGGACAGTCGGGATGCGTGGCAGCTGGATGGTGAGGGCCTCAAGGGTGAGGTTCTGGATCTGGTGCGCGTCCGGCACGAGTTGCAGTCGCGGATGGTGTTGTTGATCGTGGAGATGTTTTCCCGGGAGGTTCTCGGCGGGAGGGGTTTTCGGGCGATCGCGCAGTGGTTGAATGGTTCGACGAATTTGGAGATCGGTGAGTGCAGTCTGTTGGTCGGGTTGGCGCGGTTGTTGATGCTCGAACCTCTTGTCGGCGATGCGTTTCACCGCGGTGACGTTGATGCGTTGAAAGCCCTTCAGGTGGCGTCGTTTTGTCAGCATCCGCCGATGAACATGACCCTGGCGGATGTGGACAAGGCTCGCGGGATTCTGTTGGGGTTGGCGTCGAAGAACATCGCTGATTGTGATGCGGTGCGGGCGGCGATCCGGCGGATCGAGAAAGCAGTACGGCAAGCGTGAGGACGGCGTTCCGGTGGGTGCACCACACCGAGTGGCGGGTGGAGATCGGCCCGGATCGGAAAACGGTGTTCTATCCACCGATGTCGATCGATCCGTATCAACAGCCGATCGGCGGGAACAGCCCACCGACAGCGGCGTGAACCGCGACAACTGACGAATACGCCGGGGCACAACAATGCCCCGGTGTATCCGCATGCAGTGTTGCGGTGGGAGGGGCCCGCACCAATACGATCGGGGGATGAGTTCTCCGCGTGACCTTGCTGCCATCCCGAGTCCTGCGCTCGAGGGCACTGCGCTCACCGTCGTGGTCCCGGTCGGTTCTTTCGAACAACACGGACCGCACCTGCCTCTCGATACCGACACTCGGATCGCGAGAGCAGTCGCACAGGCTCTGCCCGACGTCGTCGTGGCCCCGGCCATCGAATACGGGGCGAGCGGCGAACACGAAGGGTTTGCCGGCACGATTTCGATCGGTGCCGAGGCCATGGAAACCGTCGTCGTCGAATACGGAAGGTCGGCGTTCCGATGGACGAAGCGGGTGCTGTTCGTCAACGGCCACGGCGGAAATGGTCCCGCATTGGCCAAAGCGGTGGCACTTCTGCGGTATGAGGGGCGTGATGCTGCTTGGGTGCCGTGCGCTGTTGCGGGTGCCGACGCTCATGCCGGACACACTGAAACGAGCCTATTGCTGCACCTTTCGCCCGATTTGGTGCACATGAGCCTTGCTGAGACAGGAAATTTGTCTCCTATCGCGGACCTGATGCCAGGAATGCGTTCGGGCGGTATGGTCGCTGTGTCGCAAAACGGCGTTCTCGGCAATCCAGTCGGGGCTACCGCCGAAGACGGCGCATACATCTTCGGTGAGTTGGTAGGACGCGTGACGGATGGACTGGCCCGGTGGGAGCCTGGTCCAGATGGGAGGCTTCGGTGACGACCACGACCGAGTGGGGGCGGACGGTCCACCTGCGACGGCTTTCGAGGCTGCGACGAGTTGCAGCACGACGGGCTACGTCCCTTACGATCATCTGATGCGACCAGCAAGACTCCCCGACGGCTTCGGCATTCGGTTGGACCCCAAGGTGCGCACGTACTCGGGTGGCCGGGTACTCATCGGCGGATCTCCGACGCGGATGCTCAAGCTGGCGCCGACGGCTGCGGCGATGATCGGTGACGGCTTCCTCGAGGTGGTCGATCAGCAGAGCGCTGCGGTTGCGCGACACCTTCTCGATTCAGGTGTCGCGAATCCTCGTCCGATGTCGACGCCGTCCGCTGCCGATGTCACGGTCGTGATTCCGGTCAAGGACAACCCGGCCGGCGTCGAACGCCTATTGCCCGTCCTCAAGGATCTGACCGTCATCGTTGTCGACGACGGTTCGGAAGTGCCGGTGGAGCCCCGTCGCGCCTGCCCGGGCACCGGCACCATCACAGTGGTCCGGCACGAGAGTGCCCGCGGACCCTCGGCAGCGAGAAACTCGGGATTGCGTTCGGCCCAAACACGTTTCGTAGCTTTTCTGGACTCCGACGTCATACCGCGTGCCGGTTGGCTCGAGTTGATGTTGGGCCACTTCAGCGATCCGGGGGTTGCCCTTGTTGCACCCCGCATCGTCGCCCTCGATCCGTACGGGACGGCGCTGGCGCGGTACGAGAACATGCGATCGTCTCTCGACCTCGGACGTAAGGAAGCTGCGGTGAAGTCGGGCAGTCCGGTCGCCTATGTCCCCAGCGCCGCCGTGATCGTCCGGCGCGACGTGGCACTCGAATGCAATGGTTTCGACGAGAGTCTCGAAGTAGCCGAGGACGTCGATTTCTGCTGGCGACTGCAGGCTGCGGGTTGGCGACTGAGGTACGAACCGGTTGCGCATGTCGCCCACGATCATCGAGTTCAGTTCGACAAGTGGTTCGCCAGGAGAGCGTTCTACGGCACGGGTGCGGCGCCGTTGGCTGCAAGACACGAGGGTTCGGTTCCGCCGATGGCGATGTCGTTCTCGACGCTCTTCGCGTGTATCGCCGCTGCAACACTGACCCGTTCCGGTCTTGCCGGCGCACTCGGCGCTTTGCTGTTTACCGTTTACCGGCTGCGAAAGATGTTCACCGGCCTGAGTCAACCCACCCGGATCGCGGCGATCCTCACCGCGCAGGGAGTTGTCGGCGGATTCTGGCAACTCGCCTCGGCAATGTGTCGTCACTACTGGCCCGTGACGCTCCTGGCGGTGATCGCCTCCAGGCGAATTCGGCGGCTGGCCGTCGCTGCAGCAGTCACCGAAGGTTTGGTGGACTGGTATCGCCACCGTGAGCCAGGCGGGCTGGGACCGGTTCGGTACGTCTTCTTCAAACGAGCCGACGACATCGCGTATGGAGCCGGACTCTGGCGTGGCGCCTTCGACGCCCGCGACTGGGCGGCGCTGAAACCTCGAATCACCAAGTGACAGAAGCCGACTACGCAGATTTCCTGGTTGTCGGTGGTGGCACGTGTGGTTGCGTGGTCGCAGCCAGGCTCAGTGAAGATCCATCCGCCACGGTGATGCTCCTCGAATCGGGAAGCGGATATCGATCGACGCTCGAACTCCCGGACGTCCTGGGTGATCCGTACCGACTGCCGGTCGGACCTGCGAGCGAATACACGTGGACCTATCCGGTCGAACTGACGCCGCGTCGGGCGTCCACAATTGCGCGGGGGCGGACACTCGGTGGATCCGGAGCCGTCAACGGTGCGTACTTCACCCGCGCGACCCGTGCTGATTTCGAGAATTGGCCGAGTTCATGGCGATACGACGACGTCTTGCCGTACTTCAAGAAGTCCGAAACGGATCGTGATTTCGAGAGCGAGTTCCACGGGACCGCCGGACCGATCCCGGTCGAGCGTCGAGCGTGGGACCAACTGCATCCACTGAGCGGCGAGTTTCATGCGGCAGCGCTCGGAGCAGGCTTTCCCGACGACGTCGACAAGAATGCGCCGGACTCGTTCGGGGTGGGCCGAGTGCCACTGAACGTGTCGGATCATCGTCGGATCAGTACGGCGATCGGGTATCTGATGCCGGCGCTGCACCGGCCGAATCTGCGGGTGGAATCCGGAGTGAACGTCATTCGTATCGCGTTCTCGGGTACCCGTGCGATCGGCGTCGACGTTCTCGACGACGGCAATGTCCGACGCATTCGTGCCGACCATGTGGTCGTGTGTTCGGGTGCGGTGGCGACACCGCACATTCTCCTCAATTCCGGTGTTGGTCCAGCGGAACAACTTGTAGAGCAAGGAGTTTCCGTCGTTCTCGATCGACCGGGCGTCGGACAGAACTTCGTCGACCACCCGGAAGTGCTGCTGCCGTACCATTTTTCGAAGCCCCGCACGATTCGATCGCAGACTCCGGTGCTGGAGACAGCCCTCAACCTCGCTGAGATCGAAATCCGTCCGTACACCGCATCTTTCACAGACCTGGTTCCCGGTGTGCCTCGCATGGACCACGGCGTCGGAGTGGTCCTCATGGCGCCGCGCAGCCGGGGAAGCATCGAGCTGGCATCGGGGGATCCCGCTGGGGCGCCGCGTATTCGGTACAACTACGTCGCGTCGGCGCACGATCGAGCTGCCATTCGGGAAGGGATGCGGATCGCCGAGAATCTTCTCGAGTCGATCGCCGAGACGGGGTTGATCGATCGCCCCGTCATGGAGTACACCGATGAGTGGGTCGAATCCCGCCTGGGAACGTCGCTGCATATGTCCGGTAGTTGCGTGATGGGTGCCGAGGCGGACCCGTTCGCAGTCGTCGACGGTCGGTGCCGTGTGATCGGCGCGCAAGGACTCAGTATTGTTGACACGTCAATCCTGCCGACGATCCCGACCCGCGGCCCGCATGCGACCGCGGTGATGGTCGCGGAACGAGCAAGCGCCATTCTGCTCGGCGACGAGTGACCGCGAGGGGCAGCAGGCTGGGTCGGCAGTCATACCGAATGGTCGTTCTCGCCTATGGGCTGTGATCGGCGTTACAGTGGTCCACGGAGCGGAGGAACGCAAAATATGGCACGTGAACAGGCTGTGCCCGGCAACCCGTGGGTGGCGGTCAGGCCAGGCGATGACGTCGCGTTACTCGCGCGGCGACTTTCGTCTGCCCATCAGTCGTTCATCGATGCCCGCGGCGTGCCCGGCCAGGGGCTGACCGACGACTCCCATGTCCGCTCGGTCGTACTCGAGTCCTGGATGCGTAGCCGCAACAAGGGGGTAAATCCCGATGTGGTCGGCAACCCTGAGATGCTCGAAGGGTTGGAGCTCGAAAAATATCGCTCCGCGCATCCCATGTCACTGATCCGTCCGGTGATTCGGAAACTCCTGGTGGAAGATGCTGCCGAGACCGGACTACTGATCGCGATCAGTGACGCACACGGTCGATTGCTCTGGGTGGAGGGTGACAACTCGGCCAAGGACAAGGCGTTGTCCATGAACTTCGTCGAAGGCGCCGATTGGAGCGAAGATCGTGTCGGCACCAATGCGCCGGGAACGGCGCTTGCTCTCGATCACTCCGTACAGATTTTCGGATCCGAGCATTTCAACCGAACCGTGCACGACTGGAGTTGTTCGGCCGCACCCGTCCACGATCCCACCACTGGGCAAATCCTTGGTGCCATCGACATCACCGGTGGTCCCAGGGTTGCGGTTCCCGAAGTGCTGTCACTGATCCGTGCAACTGTCGCGGCCGCCGAATCGGAATTGCGATTCCATCTCTTGAACTCGCCCATCCCACTCAGTGCCACGGCTCCGCGCCTCGAAACATTCGGTGCCGGCCGGCCGACGCTGGTTCGCGGCGGTGACCGCATCCCGATTTCGCAGCGTCACGCCGAGATTCTCCTTCTGCTTTCCGAACACCCGGAGGGTCTCAGCTCCGACCACCTTGCGGTCCTGCTCGACGAGGGCGAACTCGACGCAGTGACCATTCGCGCGGAAATGTCGCGGCTTCGTAAGGTTTTCGGCGCCGACCGGCTGGCTTCGCGCCCCTATCGGATCATCACGGAGTTCACGACAGATGTCGGCGATGTGCGGGCAGCGTTGGACCGAGGCGACGCAGCGACGGCGATGAAACTGTATTCGGGCCCGGTGCTGGCGGGCTCTGCCTCCCCGGGAATCGAAGAGGTGCGGGAAGAACTACGCACCAGGGTCCAGGCAGCTCTGCTGCGTGGAGGTGACGCCAACCTTCTGGCCCGGTGGACCACGTCGGTGCACGGCCGCGAAGACTCAGTCGTGTGGGAGGCCTACCTGTCCACGTTGGATCCTCAATCTCCGTTGTATTCGCAGGTCCAGGCAAGAATTGATCTCCTCGACCGCCAATTGGGCATCTGAGAATCATCCGCGTTTCTCGCACGCAACGTACTTGCAACGTTGCAACTCCTAGTGTTGTGAATCACACCCCACCGGGGGGTGGGATTGCAGTCACCGATTTGGTGGGTGCGCCCAGGAAGAACACGTTTACATAGGAGCTTGCAATGACCGTGTACGCCCGCCCAGGTACCGCCGACGCGATCATGTCCTTCCAGTCTCGATACGACAACTGGATCGGCAACGAATGGGTTGCTCCGGTCAAGGGTCAGTACTTCGAGAACCCGACACCGGTGACCGGACAGAATTTCTGTGATGTGGCTCGTTCCACCGCAGAAGACATCGAACTCGCTCTCGACGCAGCGCACGCAGCAGCTCCGGCCTGGGGCAAGACCTCGGTCGCCGAGCGCGCGATCATCTTGAACAAGATCGCTGATCGTATGGAGGAGAACCTCGAATCCATCGCACTCGCCGAGTCGTGGGACAACGGCAAGCCGATCCGCGAGACCCTCAACGCCGACATTCCGCTCGCCATCGATCACTTCCGATACTTCGCGGGAGCTATTCGCGCACAGGAAGGTTCGCTCTCGGAGATCAACTCCGACACCGTGGCGTACCACTTCCACGAGCCGCTCGGCGTAGTCGGCCAGATCATTCCGTGGAACTTCCCGATCCTCATGGCCGTGTGGAAGCTTGCCCCCGCCCTCGCTGCCGGCAATGCCATCGTGCTCAAGCCTGCCGAGCAGACGCCAGTCTCGATCCTGCACCTCATCGGCATCATCGGTGACCTGCTGCCTGCCGGTGTTCTCAACATCGTCAACGGCTTCGGCGTCGAGGCCGGAAAGCCGCTCGCGTCCAGCCCGCGTATCAAGAAGATCGCGTTCACCGGTGAGACCACCACCGGTCGCCTGATCATGCAGTACGCGTCGCAGAACCTTATCCCCGTCACCCTCGAACTCGGTGGCAAGAGCCCCAACATCTTCTTCTCCGACGTTCTCGCCTCAAACGACGACTACCAGGACAAGGCACTCGAGGGCTTCACGATGTTCGCCCTCAACCAGGGCGAGGTCTGCACCTGCCCGTCACGTTCGCTGATCCAGGAAGACATCTTCGACGAGTTCCTCGCGATGGCAGCCATCCGCACCAAGGCTGTGCGCCAAGGGGATCCGCTCGACACCGACACCATGATCGGTGCCCAGGCCAGCAACGATCAGCTCGAGAAGATCCTCTCGTACATCGAGATCGGCAAGGCCGAAGGCGCCAAGGTCATCACCGGTGGTGAGCGAGCCGAACTTGGCGGAGACCTGTCCGGCGGCTACTACGTCCAGCCGACGGTGTTCACCGGCAACAACAAGATGCGCATCTTCCAGGAAGAGATCTTCGGACCCGTCGTCTCGGTCACCTCGTTCAAGGACTACGACGAGGCCATCGAAATCGCCAACGACACGCTCTACGGTTTGGGCGCCGGTGTCTGGTCCCGCGACGGCGGAGTTGCTTACCGCGCAGGCCGCGACATCCAAGCCGGTCGCGTCTGGACCAACACGTACCACCAGTACCCGGCACACGCAGCTTTCGGTGGATACAAGCAGTCCGGCATCGGCCGCGAGAACCACCTGATGATGCTCTCGCACTACCAGCAGACCAAGAACCTCCTGGTCAGCTACGCCCAGAAGGCTCAGGGCTTCTTCTGATCTACCCACCGGCACCCGTGAGCCCCTCGCTGCGGGTGCCGGTGAGCAAGACTGCAACACGCGAAACCTGCACAAACACACGGAGGTTGGAATGAGCGCCACGGACACACCCGATACCGGCGCCGTTCCACCCCGGTTGGTGACCACCGCTGGGGCGGCTGACCTCCTGCGCCGCCTCAGCGGGACTCACGGCGAACTGATGATGCATCAATCCGGCGGATGCTGCGACGGCTCGGCCCCGATGTGTTATCCCTCAGGCGAATTCATCGTCGGGGACCGTGACGTACTACTCGGAATCGTCGATCTCCGACTTGCTGTCGGAGAGACTCCCGAAGACCTTCCCACCGGAACCGACGCTGTACAGGTCTGGATTTCCGGATCACAGTTCGAAGCCTGGAAGCACACCCAGTTGGTACTGGACGTCGTGCCCGGCCGCGGCAGTGGATTCAGCCTGGAGTCTCCTGAAGGATTCAGATTCCTCAGTCGAGCAAGGGCATTCACACCGGACGAAAACGAAGCACTCGGCGCGTCGAGCATTCTCGTGGGCGCTGATTGGGAAGCGGGCGTGCGTCCTTTGCCCCCGACGGTTCCCCAGGTGGTCGCCGAGGCCGTCGACGCCTGCCCGGTGCCGGGCGCGGCCGCCCGATCCTGAGAACGGCAGCCTGAAGAAGATCTGAACAGACTCGGGGCCGCTCACATGACAGCCAGTTAACAGCACGGTCATCTCCAGGCGACCTTCTCCGTACATCGCCCACATACCGTTCATTTCACGCGACGCATCCACCGTGCGTCGTCTCATTCTTGACCGATTCAGAGGATGGACATGTCTCTTTCCGACCACGCAACCGGCAAAAACGCCGGTGCCGCGGGTGCACACCACGACGGCGCAGACTTCCATGCGGAAGACAATTCGTATCTGGAGAAACGAACACTCCGAAAGGGAACAGCAGGGTGGGTGCTGCTTGCGGGGTTGGGTGTCAGCTATGTGATTTCCGGTGACTACGCCGGCTGGAACAACGGTCTGGCCGAAGGTGGTTTCGGTGGCCTTCTCATCGCGGCGGTTGTCATCGCGGGTATGTACCTGGCGATGGTGCTCGGTATGGCCGAGATGTCGTCGGCACTTCCTGCCGCTGGTGGTGGATACACGTTTGCCAGACGGGCCATAGGGCCCTGGGGCGGATTTGCCACCGGCACAGCAATTCTCATCGAGTACTCGATAGCACCCGCAGCGATCGCGACCTTCATCGGTGCGTACGTCGAGTCCCTGAACCTGTTCGGGATCACCGACGGCTGGTGGGTGTACCTCGCGGTGTACGCGATCTTCATCGGCATTCACCTCACCGGCGCCGGTGAGGCACTCAAGGCGATGTTCATCATCACCGCCATTGCACTCGTCGGCCTGGTCGTGTTCGCGGTTTCGGCTGTCGGCCTTTTCGATTCGTCCAACCTCACCGATATCGCCGTCGACACCAGCGCAGTCGGATCGTCGTCGTTCCTGCCATTCGGTCTGCTCGGAATCTGGGCCGCCGTGCCCTTCGCGATCTGGTTCTTCCTTGCGGTCGAAGGTGTACCGCTGGCCGCCGAGGAAGCACGTGAGCCGGAGAAGAACGTCCCCCGCGGCATCATCATCAGCATGTTGATCCTGATCGTCACAGGCGCAACGGTTCTCTTCCTCGCCACCGGTGCGCTCGGCGCAGACGCCCTGTCCACCTCCGGAAATCCGCTCGTCGAGGCTCTGGGGGACAGCGGAGCGGCAAAGGCCGTCAACTACATCGGACTTGCCGGTCTGGTCGCGAGCTTCTTCTCGATCATGTACGCCTACTCACGCCAGACGTTTGCGCTCTCCCGCGCCGGCTATCTGCCGAAGAACCTGTCGGTGACCAACAAGCGCAAGGCCCCCACTCTCGCGCTCGTCGTACCCGGAATCATCGGCTTCGCGCTCTCACTCACCGGTGAAGGTGCAATGTTGCTCAACATGGCGGTGTTCGGCGCGGCAGTAAGCTACGTCCTGATGATGGTGAGTCACATCGTTCTTCGTAAGCGTGAGCCGAACATGCCGCGCCCGTACCGCACGCCCGGCGGTATCGCCACCACCTCGTTTGCGCTCGTGATCGCGGCAGTGTCGGTGGTGGCCACCTTCCTGGTCGATCCCGTTGCGGCATTGCTGACGTTGGTTGCCTTCGGAGTTCTGATGGCGTACTTCGGTCTCTACAGTCGTCACCACCTTGTTGCCAACTCGCCGGACGAGGAGTTTGCTGTACTTGCACAGGCGGAAGAAGAATTGGGATGAGTCGCGGGATGGCCAAGTATCACCAGCAGGTATCCGGAACCAACTACTCGTTCGACGGTCTCGTCGATCTGATGGCAAAAGCGACACCACTGCGGTCGGGTGACGAACTAGCCGGTTGCGCGGCAAGCTCCGACGCCGAACGTGCTGCTGCTCAATGGGTTCTGGCTGATCTTCCGTTGACGGTGTTCCTCGAAGATCTGTTGGTTCCGTACGAGGACGACGAGGTAACCAGGCTCATCATCGACAGCCACGATCGCCTGGCCTTTGCGCCGGTGGCCCACCTGACTGTTGGCGGACTACGAGACTGGTTGCTCGAGACCGCGTCGGCGCCGGAAGCTTCCGCACGGTTGTCCGCCGTAAGTCCCGGGCTCACCCCCGAGATGGTTGCGGCGGTCAGCAAGATCATGCGCAATCAGGACCTGATCGCCGTCGCGAAGGCCATCACCGTGACCGCGGGGTTCCGTACGACCATCGGACTGCCCGGCCGGCTGAGCACGCGACTCCAACCAAACCACCCGACAGACGATCCACGCGGCATCGCGGCGGCCACATTGGACGGTCTCCTGATGGGATGTGGCGACGCCGTCATCGGTATCAACCCCGCGACGGACTCACCCCAGGCCACCTCGGATCTGCTCCACCTGCTCGACGACATCCGTCAGCGATTCGAGATCCCGACTCAGTCGTGCGTGCTCTCGCACGTGACCACCACGATCGGACTGATCGAATCGGGGGTGCCGGTCGATCTTGTCTTCCAATCGATTGCCGGTACCGAAGGCGCCAATTCCGGTTTCGGAGTGAACATTCCGCTCCTGCGTGAGGGCAACGAGGCCGGGCGCTCCTTGAACCGCGGAACGGTCGGCAACAACGTCATGTACCTGGAGACGGGGCAGGGGTCCGCCCTCAGCTCAGGTGCCCACTACGGCACCGGCGGAGCCCCGGTCGATCAGCAGACACTCGAGACCAGGGCATACGCAGTGGCACGTGATCTCGAACCGCTGCTGGTCAACACCGTGGTCGGCTTCATCGGTCCCGAGTATCTCTACGACGGCAAGCAGATCATTCGCGCGGGCTTGGAGGATCACTTCTGCGGAAAACTCCTCGGGCTGCCGATGGGAGTGGACGTCTGCTACACCAACCACGCCGAAGCCGATCAAGACGACATGGACAACCTGCTCACTTTGCTGGGCGTCGCCGGCGCGGCGTTCGTGATCGCGGTGCCCGGCGCCGACGACGTGATGCTCGGCTATCAAAGTCTGGCGTTCCACGACGCGCTGTATGTGCGTAAGGTTCTCGGTTTGCAGCCCGCCCCGGAGTTCGAGACCTGGCTCCACAACTTGGGGATGACCGACGCAAACGGTCGGGTTCTTCCGATCGATGCCGAAATGTCGCCGTTGCGGGCTTTGACGGTGAACTCATGACCGAGGATCAGGCACCGATCCTCGATTTCTGGGGTCCACTGCGCAAGACCACACAATCGCGTATCGGGCTGGGGCGTGCCGGAGATTCGTTGCCCACCAAGCGGGTTCTCGAATTCAAGGCAGCTCACGCCGCAGCCCGCGACGCGGTCCACGAGCCACTCGACTCCGAGACGCTTGCCAGTCGGGTCGAAGGGGTGGGCATCGGGGCGCCGGTGGTGGTCGCGAGCAGCGTCTCCACCCGCAGTGAGTATCTCCGGAGACCCGACCTGGGGCGCCAACCGGCTGACCTGGGTGCGATCGCGAGTTCCGACAAGGAAATCGGGTTCATCCTCGCCGACGGACTCTCGCCGCGAGCACTGATGGACCACGGCGAGCAATTACTGTCTGCGTTGGTCACGGTGTTGGGGGAGCGGTACTCGATCGCGCCGCCCGTGATCGCCACGAATGCCCGTGTGGCACTGGGTGATCACATTGCTGCCGCGATGGGAGTGCAGACGGCGATCGTCCTGATCGGCGAACGTCCAGGGCTCTCCGTTGCGGACAGCGTCGGGATTTATCTGACTCACCTTCCCCGCGTCGGTCGTACCGACGCGGATCGAAACTGCATTTCCAATGTCCACCCACCCGAGGGCCTCGGATACGAGCAGGCTGCTCGTGTCGTCCTGGGATTGGTGACGGGAGCGCGCCAGTTGGGCCGCTCCGGCGTCGACCTCAAGGACACCTCTCGCGCCGACGCCGTTGCGTCGGGAGAAGTGCTGACGCTCGATTAATTGACAACTGCACGGCATACCCGGGTCGATCGACACTCGGGTATGCCGTCGTACCCGAATCACGACGAAAACGAGGGAATCGATGTTCCGTTCGCTGCATTCTCGCGCCCTGTGCGCGTTGGCGGTAGGTAGTGTCCTGTTGAGTGCAACTGCATGTAGTTCGGCCGAGAGCGCCCCGAAAGAAGATGTGGCGCAGAGTGGTTCATCCTGCGCGTTGTTGGATCCCAGTCTTGCGTGGTACGGCGACAACCGTGTGACGTTGGATGCCATGATGACGGAGTTCGGAACGTGTGGAGCTGCAGGTGATGTCGATGACGGAGCTCCGTTGGCGCTCTTCGACTGGGACAACACAGTTGTCAAGAACGACATCGGAAGCGCCACTGCATTCTGGATGATCAAGAACAACAAGGTGTTACAGCCTGCCGGAGGGGACTGGGCAACCACCAGCCGCTTCATGACGCCAGCCGGCGCTGCCGCACTTTCCGCCGCGTGCGGCTCCGAGACCGCGCCGGGGCAACCGTTGGCAACCAGCACCGACTTGGACTGCGCGGACGAGATCGTTGCGGTACTCGAAGAGAAGACTCGCGACGGGCAGGCCGCATTCGACGGTTACGATCACCGCCGGACAAAAGCCGCATACGCGTGGGCCGTGCAGTTGATGGCAGGGCACACCGAGGACGAGGTCACCGAGTACGCCCGCGCAGCGCGTGCCGAGAATCTCGCTGCTGCAGAAGGATCCGATCAGACCGTCGGTACGACGGAAGTCGACGGCTCGGTGCGGTACTACGCGCAAATCGAAGATTTGGTGAAATCCCTCGGCGCTCATGGATTCGACGTGCGGATCATCTCCGCGTCGGCCGAACCGGTCGTTCGAGTCTGGGCGGAACAGCTGGGATTGGACGCCGATCACGTGATGGGAGTTCGGCCCATCGTCGAGGGCGGGGTTCTCACCGGGCGCCTGCGTGGGTGTGGTGGCGTTGCGGACGGCGACGACTCGGTCATTCCGTACATCGACGGCAAACGGTGCCAGGTCAACGAGGTTGTCTACGGGGTTCAAGGGCCTACGGCGTTCGAGCAGTTGGCCGCCGATCGACGTCAGGTATTTGCTGCCGGTGATTCTGTCACCGACGTGACGTTCCTCGGAGATGCGACCGGCGCGCGCCTGGTGATCAACCGCAACAATCCCGAACTGATGTGCAATGCCTACGACAACAGTGACGGGAAATGGCTGGTCAACCCCATGTTCATCGAACCGAAAGCACAGGCGGATGCTCCCTATCGCTGCTCGACCGATGCTTACACCGACGCGGCCGGGGAGAAAGGTGCCGTGACTCGCGCAGACGGCAGCGTGATCCCCGATCAGGCCGATACCGTCGCGTGACGGTCGACTTGTCGCGGTGACTTCACAACGATCGATCGGGGTGTGATCTGATTCTGTCGAGCCCTTTGTCGGGCTGCGGAAACCCACGGGTGTCCGCTGTGATGCTGGAGCCGCAGAGGCGGCACGTGAGTAGGAGAAATCGATGGCCTTCGCTGGCAATGTGGACGAGTTGGCACTGCTCCAAGCAGTACGTCTCAAGGAGCGGGTCGGAGCGGTCGTCCTGGCCGAGCACCTGGGCGTCAGCTCGGCTTCCGGTCAAGCTGCGTACGACGCACTTGTCGCGCAGGGCAAAGCGGTCGAAGCGGAAAACGCCATCAGCCTGACCGAGAAAGGTTTGGCAGAACTCGAAGATCAGTTGGACGCCGAGCGCGTCTCGATCGACGAGGACTCCATCGCTGAGGTGTACGAGGCGTTCCTTCCCTTGGACGAGGAGTTCGCCGCGCTCATCGACGACGCAGATTCGGATTCCCTTGCAGAGTTGGATCGCCGGGCTGCAAACCTGTTCGACGATCTGTCGGCATTCGTTCCGCGGTTGTCTCGTTACCAGGATCTCTTCTCGGATGCTCTCGCGAAAGTGCAAGCCGGGGAGTCCAAGTGGATTTCCGAACCGATCATCGACTCCTACGCCACGGTGTGGGGCGAGATCCGTCAGGAACTGTTCGGGGCTGCCGGTAAGGCTTGATCCGTAGTGTTGCACCGTGACGCCGTTTCTCGAGGGCCGTCCGATTCGTGAGAACGAATCGGACGGCCTGCGGCATGTCGAGGGTCGTGAAACTCGTTACCATTGCATACAAGTGGTGACCGAGATCACTCCTACCCCCTTTCGGGGGTAGTGCGGGGGTGAGCCACATCACTACCTTTCCTCCTATCGACGGTGATGCCCACAGGGCGACACCACGGGACCACGGAGGAATCGAGTGACCACAGTCTCTCCCACAGGCGGCACCAGTGCCGCCGGCGCCGGGGGTGCGAGTGCCGCAGGTGCGACGCAGCCCCCGCAGAACACCACCAGTGTGCGGCGCGTCGCAATCGCGAGTTGTATCGGCACGACTATCGAGTTCTACGACTTCTTCATCTACGGAACCGCTGCGGCACTTGTCTTTCCGACGGTGTTCTTCCCCGCGCTCGGTGCCACTGCGGGAACTGTCGCATCGTTTGCGACTTTCGCAGTCGCATTCATCGCCCGGCCCGTCGGCGCAATGTTGTTCGGACACTTCGGTGATCGCATCGGTCGCAAGAAGACGCTGATCTCGACGCTCCTGCTCATGGGTATCTCGACGCTCCTGATCGGCTTGCTGCCCGGTGCGGCAACCATCGGTGTTGCGGCTCCGATCATCCTGGTGCTCTTGCGATTCGGCCAAGGCTTCGCGGTCGGTGGTGAATGGGCCGGCGCAACTCTGCTCACCGCGGAATACGCCCCACCGGGCAAACGTGGTCTGTATGCGATGTTCCCGCAGCTCGGCCCCGCAATCGCCTTCGTGCTCTCGAGCAGTACATTCCTCATCACCGGCGCTGTTCTCGGCGACACCAATCAGGCCTTCCTCGACTACGGCTGGCGTATCCCGTTCTTGTTCTCCATCGTGTTGGTCGGCATCGGCCTCTACATGCGACTCGCTATCGAGGAGACCCCGGTCTTCAAGGCGGAGCAGGCAGAGCGCGTTGCAGAGCAGAAGAACGAAGCACCTCGCACCCTCCCGTTCCTGGATGCCTGGCGGTTCCAGACCAAGGAAATCCTCCTCTCGGCCGGCGCCCTCGCTTGCCTGTTCGCGTTCTTCTACATGGGCACGGCGTTCCTCACGAGCTACGGAACCAAGACCCTCGGCTTCTCCCGCCCGTTCGTCCTGTCGGTCGGTATCGCTTCCGCCTTCGTCTTCGGTGCCGCGATCATCGTCTCCGCCCTGTACTCGGACCGCATCGGGCGTCGCAAGGTCATCATGATCTCTTGTGGTCTGGCTGTGGTGTGGGCGCTCATTCTGTTCCCGCTCCTGGACACCGGAACACCGATCGCGTTCATCCTCGGCATGTTCGGCACGCTGATGATCTTCGGAATCGCGTACGGCCCCTGCGGTGCGCTACTTCCGGAAATGTTCCAGACCCGCTACCGCTACACCGGTGCCGGCCTCGGCTACAACCTCGCCGGAGTGCTCGGCGGCGCAGTGCCGCCGCTGATCGCCGCACCGCTGGCCTCGGCCTACGGGAGTATGGCCATCGGAATCATGTTGGCAATCCTCGGTGTGGTGAGTCTGGTCTGCACCTGGGCGCTCGTCGAGACCAAGGACCACGCGCTGTAACCACTGTGCGCCTTTATTAACCGCCGGCGGTTAATAAAGGCGCACAGCAGGCGGGTGGGGTGTCCGGACTCTGAACAGTTACGGCCACCCCGCACCGGGAAGTATGTCGTGCATCACACCGAATCGAGTAAATTCGTAGATGAGAGGGTCCGCTGCGGCGGCCCCTCTCATAGGTGCCTGAACAGGTAACCGGAGAGGACAGAACACATGAGTACGCCGCTGCCCAGCTATACGTCCGGAGTATGGGACGGTCCGATGCTGGGCGACACCATCGGAGACAACCTCGATCGCACGGTTGCCGCACACGGCGACCGCGATGCGTTGATCGACCACGCCAGCGGTCGACGATGGACGTACCGGGAGTTCGCCGAGCAGGTGAACGGGCTCGCTGCCGGACTACTTTCCCGTGGTGTGGGGAAGGGCGATCGGGTAGGAATCTGGGCTCCCAACTGTCCGGAATGGACGTTCACGCAATACGCGACGGCAAAGGTCGGCGCGATCCTGGTCAACATCAATCCGGCGTACCGCTCGCACGAGTTGCAGTACGTGCTCGAGCAGGCCGGGATCTCGACGCTGGTGTCTGCGGCCAGCTTCAAGACCTCGGACTACGCGTCGATGATCGAGACGGTGCGGCCGCAGTGCCCGGATCTGACGTCGGTGCTCCTGCTCGGTTCACCCGAGTGGGACGCGGTGCTTGCAGACGGCTTGGCGGCGCAGGCAAGCGATCCGGCTCCGCTCGCCGCAGCCCAGGCCGCGTTGTCGGCCGACGACGCGATCAACATCCAATACACCTCGGGTACTACCGGTTTCCCGAAGGGCGCGACGCTCAGTCACCACAACATCCTCAACAACGGCTATTTCGTCGGCGAGTTGTGCCACTACAGCGAGGTCGATCGGGTGTGCATCCCGGTGCCGTTCTACCACTGTTTCGGCATGGTGATGGGCAACCTTGCGTGCACCAGTCACGGTGCTGCCATGGTCATTCCGGGTCCGGCTTTCGATCCGCGTGCTTCGCTCGAAGCCGTTCAGGCTGAAAAGTGCACGTCCCTCTACGGCGTTCCGACGATGTTCATCGCGGAGTTGGCGTTGCCTGACTTCGACAGCTTCGATCTGTCGTCCCTTCGCACCGGCATCATGGCGGGCTCGCCCTGCCCGGTCGAGGTGATGAAGCAGGTCATCGATCGCATGGGCATGTCGGAGGTGTCCATCTGCTACGGCATGACGGAGACCTCGCCGGTGTCGTTGCAGACCCGCTCGGACGATTCGATCGAGCAGCGCACCGAAACGGTCGGCCGGGTAGGGCCGCATCTCGAGATCAAGATCGTCGATCCGGCAACCGGATTGACGGTGCCCCGCGGCGAGCCGGGTGAACTGTGCACGCGTGGTTACTCGGTCATGCTCGGATACTGGGAGAACCCGGAGAAGACCGCCGAGGCGATCGACGCTGCCCGGTGGATGCACACCGGAGACATCGGAGTCATGGACGAGGCCGGATACGTCGCCATCACGGGACGCATCAAGGACATGGTCATCCGCGGTGGCGAGAACGTCTATCCGCGTGAGATCGAGGAGTTTCTCTACACCCACCCCGACATTCTCGATGCGCAGGTCATCGGCGTACCCGACGCAAAGTACGGCGAGGAATTGATGGTGTGGGTCCAGATGCGCGAAGGTGCAGACGATCTCGACGCCGATTCGGTCCGCGCGTTCTGCACCGGCAAGCTCGCGCACTACAAGATTCCGCGGTACGTCCATGTCGTCGACGAGTTCCCGATGACAGTCACGGGCAAGGTCCGCAAGATCGCGATGCGAGAACAGGCGATCGAATTGATCGGTCAGGCCTGAGAGTATGTCCGCGAACCCAGGGGAGCGTGAGCCGGTACGCCCCGAGATCGCGCTCTCCTGGAAGCGTTCTCGACTCAGTGGCCTCGACCCGTCGTCGGCCATCGCCGTGGACACCGAGGAGCAGGACGGTGAGTCTCGTCTGCTCCGGGCCGCCGCACCCGTGCTCGACGAAGTTTCGCAACAGATCGCGGGCACCGGTTTCTGCGTGCTGCTTGCTGATCGCGAATGCCGCGTGGTCGCTTCGGTGTACTCCGACAGTCGCGTCGAGCGAACGATCGAGCGGTTGGGTGTCGTCAACGGTTCACGCTTCGGTGAAGAGCACGCCGGCACCAACGCGCTTGGTACGCCCCTCGAGGTCGGACGAAGCGTGGTGATCCACGGTGACGAGCATTTCCTCGACAGTCTCAAGGGTTTGAGCTGCTACGGACAGCCGATCCTGCATCCCGTCACACGTCGTGTCGAGGGCATTCTCGACATGACCGGCGTTGTCTCGCAGGCCAACCCACTGTTCGCGCCCTTCCTTGCGCGTGCTGCAGCGGACATCGAGAAACGGTTGCTCGAAGGCTCGAAAGCATCGGAGCAGCGGCTGGTCGACGCATTCCAGCGAGTTTCACATCAGCGCCACATTGCCGTCGCGGCCATCGGCGACGACATCCTGCTGAGCAACCGAACCGCTTTGGATTTGCTCGACACCGCAGACCATGTATCGCTCCGTTCCTTGATTGCCGACCTGAATCCGGACCAATCACGATTGGTGACAGTCGAATTGGCGTCCGGCGCTCTGGCGCGAGTTCAAGCCGACCGGATTTCCGGGGCTGACGGTGGTGCGCTCTTCCTGGTCGAACCACTCCAACGGGAACGGGCACCGATCCGCAGAACGCACGAGCGGGCACCGTCTCCGGGCGAACGACTGCGGCGCGACCTGATGCGGGCGCGGGCAACCTCTGCCGCCGTGGCGATCTCTGGTGAAGCGGGATCCGGCCGAACCTCGGCAGCATCGGATGTCGTCGGCAGTGTCGATGCGAGTTGGCTCGATGCCACGCGAATCGCGTTCGACGGCCGTGAGCAGTGGGTCACCGATCTCGTGCGAGCAGCCCGTAAGCGTTCGGGCGTGGTCGTGATCGAACAGGTACAACTCCTTCCTGACTCGGTGTTGCCGCTGGTCGCAGACCTGATCGACGCCAGCGCCGAGGGGCCGAAAATCGTACTGACCAGCGGAGCGGCAGTTGATCTTCCGCCGACCATCGCCGCGCTGCTCTCACGATGCGCCTCCCGGGTTGTCATCACCCCACTGCGCGAGCGACAGGCTGAGATCGCCGAGTTGGCACAAGTCATGTTGGAGGGGATCTCGCCAGAACTGAGGTTGACCGCCAGCGCTGCCGAAGCACTCGCGGCGGCCAACTGGCCGGGCAACCTGGCCGAATTGCGCGTCGTGTTGAATCGCGCTTCGGATGAACGCTCGAGCAATCGCATCGACGTCGCTGATCTGCCCGAGGACTATCGCACCACGACCAAGGTGTCGCGGTTGGCAGGGCGGGAGAAAGCCGAGCGCCAGGCGATCATCGGAGCGTTGAAAGACTGCGGCGGCAACAAGGTTCACGCGTCGGCGCAACTCGGAATCAGCCGAAGCACTCTCTATACACGGATGCGGGCGCTCGACATTACTGTGTAGTTTGCTGTCCGACTTCAGTTGTACAAAGTTCGGACAGTTAGCACCCCTGGAAGCGCGGAAGTATGGCGTGCATCACATTCGCACCTCACTACTTCAGGGGAGTTTCCGATGACGGCAGTAGCCGAACACACCATCAGTTCCGCGGTACAGGGTTTCCTGAACGGACCGAAGAAGCTCTACATCGGCGGCGAATTCGTCGACGCCGCTTCGGGTCAGACCTTCGCGACGTACAACCCGGCTGACGGACAGAAGCTCGCAGACGTGGCACACGGCCAGGCTGAAGACATCGACCGCGCGGTACGGGCCGCTCGAACGGCTTTCGAGGACGGCCCCTGGTCACGTATGAAGGCAAACGAGCGCGAGCGGATGATCTGGCGCGTCGGCGACATTCTCAGTGCTCGTGCCGAGGAATTCGGTCAGCTCGAAGCTCTCGACAACGGCAAGTCCGTTGCCATCGCCACCGCCGTCGACGTGGCTTGGGCCGCAGACGTTTTCCGCTACTACGCGGGTTGGGCCACCAAGATCGAAGGCAGCACTGTCAACGTGTCGATGCCCTTCTCTCCGGGCGGCGAGTTCCACGCCTACACCCTGCGTGAGGCAATCGGCGTCTGTGGACTGATCGTGCCGTGGAACTTCCCGCTGCTGATGTCGTCGTGGAAGCTCGCCCCCGCGCTCGCCGCCGGCAACACGGTGATCCTCAAGCCCGCTGAGCAGACCCCGCTCACCGCACTGCTTCTCGCGGAGGTCTTCGAAGAAGCAGGCTTCCCGCCCGGCGTCGTCAACATCGTTCCCGGCTTCGGCGATGCAGGTGCTGCTCTGTCCGGCCACGACGACGTGGACAAGGTTGCGTTCACCGGTTCCACCGAGGTGGGTAAGAAGATCGTCGACGCCGCCAAGGGCAATCTGAAGAAGGTTACGCTCGAGCTCGGTGGCAAGAGCCCCAATATCGTGTTCGCCGACGCCGATTTCGATTCCGCGGTGGAGGGTTCGCTCAACGCGTGGCTGTTCAACCACGGACAGTGCTGCGTTGCGGGTACTCGTCTGTACGTCGAGGACACCATCTTCGAGAAGTTCACCGAGGCCGTCGCGCACGCAGCGAGCCAGGTCAAGATCGGACCCGGCCTCGATCCCACCACCCAGCTCGGACCGCTGGTCTCGCAGGAGCAGTTCGACAAGGTGACCGGCTACCTGCGTGAGGGAATCGCCGACGGCGCACGTGCACTGACGGGCGGCAACCGCTGGGGCGATCAGGGCTACTTCGTCGAGCCGACCGTCTTCGTTGACGTCAAGCCCGAATTCTCCATCGTTCAGGAGGAGATCTTCGGACCCGTCGTGGCGGCGCTGCCGTTCAACGCGGACGACGGACCGATCACTGCCGCAAACGATTCCATCTACGGCTTGGCCGCCGGCATCTGGACCCGGGACATTTCCAAGGCTCACCGCACGGCGAAGCGCTTGAAGGCCGGTTCGGTGTGGATCAACCAGTACAACGGCTTCGACACTGCAATGCCCTTCGGTGGATACAAGCAGTCCGGCTGGGGCCGCGAGCTCGGCGCTTCGGCTATCGATCTCTACACCCAGACCAAGGCCGTCAACATCGCTCTCTGACCGACCCCATCGCTCATTCTCTCGTCCGACAATCAAGGAGATCACCAGTGAAGACCAAAGCTGCTGTACTGCTCGAGCCCGGAAAGCCTTTCGAGATCATGGAACTCGACCTCGACGGCCCGGGTGTGGGTGAGGTACTGATCAAGTACACCGCTGCCGGACTGTGCCATTCGGATCTGCACCTGACCGACGGTGATCTCCCGCCGCGTTACCCGATCGTCGGCGGACACGAAGGCTCGGGCATCATCGAAGAGGTCGGCCCAGGCGTCACGAAGGTCAAGCCGGGCGACCATGTCGTGTGTAGCTTCATCCCCAACTGCGGCACCTGTCGCTACTGCTCGACCGGTCGCCAGAACCTCTGCGACATGGGTGCCACCATCCTCGAAGGCTCGATGCCCGACGGTTCCTTCCGTTTCCACGGCAACGGAATGGATTTCGGCGGAATGTGCATGTTGGGAACGTTCTCCGAGCGCGCCACCATTTCTCAGCACTCGGTAGTCAAGATCGACGACTGGCTTCCCTTGGAGACAGCGGTGGTCGTCGGCTGCGGCGTGCCTTCGGGTTGGGGAACGGCAGTAAATGCCGGTAACCTTCGCGCCGGTGACACCGCTGTGATCTACGGCATCGGTGGTCTCGGCATCAACGCCGTCCAGGGCGCCGTTTCGGCCGGCTGCAAGTACGTCGTTGTGGTCGATCCGGTTGCTCTCAAGCGTGAGACCGCACTGAAGTTCGGTGCAACCCATGCCTTTGCAGACGCCGAGAGCGCTGCTGCCAAGGTCAACGAGCTGACGTGGGGACAGGGTGCCGACGCTGCGCTCATCCTTGTCGGCACCGTCGACGAGGACGTGGTCAGTGCAGCGACGGCAGTGATCGGCAAGGGTGGCACCGTGGTGATCACGGGACTCGCCGACCCCGCCAAGCTGACCGTTCACGTGTCGGGTACCGACCTGACGCTGAATCAGAAGACGATCAAGGGCACGTTGTTCGGGTCCATGAATCCGCAGTACGACATCGTGCGACTGCTGCGTCTCTACGATGCCGGTCAGCTCAAGCTCGACGAACTGATCACCAACACCTACAGCCTCGAAGACGTCAACAAGGGCTACCAGGATCTACGTGACGGCAAGAACATCCGTGGCGTGATCATTCACGACAAGTAACCCCAAGTGCTGTGCGCCTTTATTAACCGCCCGCGGTTAATAAAGGCGCACAGCACTATTTCTTGGCTTTCGACAAAATCTGCATCAACTGAAGTAGCGCCGAGAACTTCGCGAACACCGAGCGCGAGACCACCGGACCGAAAGCCGCGGTGTCGGTTGCGTCGAAGGCGTCGAGCAGATCGCGGAAACTTTCGACCTGTTTGACCATCGCGTCGAGATCGACGTGCGTGACGGCGGCGGCATCCCGCAGAGCGAGCAGGTACTGCGGCGCCGTCACCAAGGCGACCGCCGGTATCTTCCGCTCGAACAATGGTTCACCCTCACCGAAATGAATGACCGGTCCCGGCGCCACGATTCGGCGATCGCCCGCCCCGATGTCGCGCCACAGCGGTGCAACGATGTCGTGTACTTCCCGACTCGTCGCGTAGAGCAGTTCCGGTTCCGGAGTGGTCTCCAACGAATAGCTGCCGGTCGAGGTGTTCTCTGTATCACCCAGTGCGCCGAGGTGTTCGATTGCGATCCCCGCTACTGCGCGCGCCTGACCGTCTTCGCCGTTCCACATCTCGGGGTGCGCTTCGAGCCAGGTGGACGTTGCCTGTCCGTGCTTGGACACCGCTGGAATACGAAGGTGGCCGGTCGTCAGCACAAAAACGTACGACCGTCGATGCGGCTGCGCGACGGCGTGACGCGCCAAGGCCAACATGCCCAGATGCCCGTTCTCCTCGACGCCGTTGGTTCCGTCGCTGTGAGTGATGAGCAGAATCGTCTCTTCCGGTGATGTCCCCGGGGATACCGCCCACACCGTGTCGGTCCGGGTGTCCGGATGCAGAGTTGCATCCAGAACCAGAGTGGCCCGCTGGCCGGAACGAGCTGCAGCGACAACCTTCCTGCCCTCGTCGCCGGCCACCCAGACGGCGGGGATGTCGTGGTACGGCTGCGTGAACGGAAGATATTGTCCCAGCGCGTTGTCCGGAGCGATGTCACGCCACACCGCGATCACGCCGAGCACTCCGGCTTTGCGGGCCTTGTCGAGTTTCGGGCCAAGAAGAGTCGCGGAGAGAACCGGATTTCGAAGAGTCTCGTCGGTGGCGATCGGACCCCACTCGCTGACCAGTAGTTTGCGGGGAAGATCGATGTGCGGGACCTCGATCACTGCGATCGCGCCCTTGGCCAAGGACCACTTGGGGCGTCGCGCGCTGACGTGGACCAGGGGAGCGGAGATTCCCTGAGGGCCGGTCAATCCCGAGTAGGGGAATGCGGACGAAACCTTGATCGGCCCCGTGGGCAATTCGATGCGAAGTCCGTCAGGTGTCGCCGGCAGATCCCAGCGTTCGAAAGTGTGTGAATCACGCCGGACTTCGAGGCCCAGTTCGGTCAGTTCGTTCGCGACTTCCTCCACCACCGCGTGGTGTGAAGGTGATCCCGTCAATCGTGGCCCCCGCGCGTCGAGTCGCTGTTGGCCTGCAAGGAGGAGATCGCGATCGACGGCCTGGCCGTGATTCATGGGATTGCCTTTCGTACTACGCGACGTCTGCTCTGGTGAGGCGCCTGCCCGTGTCGTGTCCACGGTACCGAGCGGTCTGAAAAGGACTCGGAGAGCGCGCCGGATATGCCGTTTTCGCAGATATACCAGGTGCCAACGAGCCGGTCGGTCCGTACCGTATGACCTTGGCACCGAAAGACTCCGTGTTCTTCGGACAGACCAGTCCACGGCGAGAGAGGCCTACGTTGGCTACGTATCTTTACAGATTGGGGAAGTTCGCTTTCCGCCACAAGTATCTTGTGGTGGCCGCGTGGATTATCGTGATCGCGGTGGTGGGGGGCGCTATCAGCGCCACAAATCCGACGTTCTCCAAAGAATTCAACCTTCCGGGCACCGATTCACAGCGTGCGACCGAGTTGATGAACGAGAACTTTGCAGCTGCAGCGGAGCAGCAAACTCAGGCGTCGACCAGTATTCTCATCGCGGCAGACGACGGACTTGCCGCACACAGCGATCAGATCGACCAGTTGAGCGCGCAGGCGAAGACGTTGCCGGATATCGTCGATCCCGAGAAGATCGTCAATCCGGTGACCCTCGCGGAGGCAAATCCGGCGGTGGCGTCGGCCGTTCTCGGCGACAACGGCAAGGTCGGGCTGATCCAGCTCAATCAGTCGATTCGCATCGAGGATCAGACACAGGCCAACAAGACGGCGTTCCTCGACTTGATGGCAAAATTCCGCACCGGTGGCCTGCAAGTCGAAGGCACCGGTTCGATGATGCAGGTACAGGCCGCAGGTGGTCTGTCGGAGATGCTCGGCTTCGCGGTGGCGTTCATCGTGATGATCGTGGCGTTCGGCGCGCTCATTGCGGCCTTTATTCCGCTGTTCACCGCAATTCTGGGAATTGCGCTGGCCACTTTGACGGTCACACTCGGTTCGGGCTTCTTCGACATCAACGAAGGCGTCACGGGAATCGTCACGATGATCGGCATCGCAGTCTCGATCGACTACGCGTTGTTCATCGTGTCGCGCTACCGCAGTGAGCTCAATTTGGGCGGAACGAGGGAAGCCGCTGCCGGGCGCGCAGTGGGTACTGCCGGTTCGTCCGTCGTCTTCGCCGGCCTGACGGTTGTGGTCGCGCTGGCAGCCCTGGCGGTGGTCGGGGTTCCGATGATCACCCAGATGGGAATCTCTGCAGCGGTTGCCGTCATCATCGCCGTCCTCGGCGCAATCACGTTGATCCCGGCTGTCCTGGGTATCTTCGGCAGATTCGCGTTCTCGCCTCGTATCCCCGGGCTTCGCCACGGTGACGAGCCCGAGACGATGGAATCCAACGGACATCGCTGGGCCAAGATAGTCACCAAGTACCCGTGGCCGATCGCGGGTGCTGCGCTGGTGCTTCTGGTGATCGCGGCTATTCCGATGACGAAGCTCGAACTCGGACTCTCGTTCACTCAGGACGAAGAGCGGCCGGCACTTGCCCTGCTGCAACGTGGGTTCGGTGAAGGCGTCAATGGCGAATTGTTCGTCGTGCTCGACGCGCCTGACGGCACCGATATCACCGCGATTGCCGAAGGCACTGTCGCGCACATCAAGGGCCTCGACAACGTCGCAACTCCGGATCAGTTGATGTGGGTCGGAAACGGACCCGACGCGGCAAACCCGATGGCGGGCGCCAACTCTGCGCTCATCGCGGTCACCCCGCAGATGTCACCGAGCGGCCCCGAAACTCACGAGCTGATGAATCAGATCCGGGATTACGGATCGACGGTGAAATCGGAAGGCGCAGAACTCGGTGTAGCGGGGCAAACCGCGATCGTAGCCGACATGTCGTCGAAGCTCAGTTCCGCGCTCATCCCGTATCTCATCGTGGTTGTGGGGCTGGCGTTCATCATCATGATGGTCGTCTTCCGCTCGATCCTGGTGCCGCTGACCGCAACTCTCGGATTCCTGTTTTCCGTCTGTGCGACCTTCGGCGCCACGGTGGCCATCTTCCAGGAGGGCGACTTCGGGCTGATCGAGCACACACAACCCATCATCTCGTTCCTGCCGATCTTCATGATCGGTGTGGTCTTCGGGTTGGCGATGGACTATCAAGTGTTCCTCGTGACGCGAATGCGCGAGGAATACGTGCACGGATTGTCGGCCAAGGACGCCATCATCTCCGGCTACACCCATGGTGCTCGCGTGGTCGCGTCGGCGGCCATCATCATGATCTCCGTGTTCGGCGCATTCATGCTGTCCTCGGAGACGACAAGCAAGATGATGGGCTTCGGCCTCGCGGCTGCAGTCTTCTTCGACGCCTTCATCATCCGCATGATCGTGATTCCTGCGGTCATGTCGATCCTCGGTGATTCGGCGTGGAAGTTGCCCGCGTGGCTCGACAAGATCCTGCCGAACGTCGACATCGAGGGTGAAGCGATTCGGCGGATTCCGATCGAGCAGGATCCGGATTCCGATCCAGACCCGAATCAGGTGCCTGTGAGGGTGTAAGCACTCAGGCAGTCAGAACGGGGTGCCGGTTGCACAGCAACTGGCACCCCGTTCTTCTGTGTTCATACGGAGCCCGCGCGATAGGAAACCATCCGGTTGGTAACAGAAATCGCTGTGATCGCGACAGGACATCCAGAGGCGACGCGCATCGGGGGCGAGCCGTGACGGTGACTGCGAGGGTACGTGTCGAAGGAGCAAACCGATTTGAAGCGGGCCGAGAAGTGGACCTTCGCGCTGACGGTCGTCTCCCTGATCGCCGGTGGGACAGTGGTTGCCGGGCTGGTGGATCGGTGGAGCAGTTCGCCGTCCGATGACATCTCGGTAGCTGCGACTTCGTCGATCAGCATTACGTCCACACCGGAGGAGATTTCGCCGGAGGACGTGCCTGAATTCTCGTACGTCACGCCGAGCGCGGTGTACCCGACCGCGATTCCGGGTTGTGAGAGTGTCGAAGCGCCGGAGGAGGATTCGTTCTTCTCCTATATTCTCGACGGATCTGATACGTACGACGATCCACGCTTTCCGTGGTTCTCGAGTGTCAAGGCCGCCGCGATGTCGGAAGCGGTCAAGCAGGCGCTCCCGAAAGATGTCGAGCTGAAGTTCGCCAGCCCGGGTAATTCGCTGCAGTTCGGGCCGATCTCTGCACCTTCGAACACAGATGGGCTGCCCGAGGGTTTCTCGCTCGAGGAGTTGGCGTCCACCACTGCGTCGGGGACGCTGATTCGGGACGGGAAGATCGGCGCGCTCAGCCTGATGCTGCACTCGAGTTCTGATCCGATCCCATCGTGTGTTGCGGGGTCGCTCGTCGAACGTCGGGTGCTGGCTGACCAGTCGGTAGTGGATCTGCAGGATACGTGGAGCGAAACCAATGGTGTACGCACCCTTGGTCGGTCGGCGATGTTGTACGGAGTCGACGGGACCCGTATTCAGGCGTATGTCAACGACACTAACAACGACGGAGGTCGGGACGCAGAGAGTTCCGGCGCGGTGCCACTGACGCTCGACGACCTTGTAACCCTTGTCGAAATGCCACAGCTGCGAATCACTACTCCAGTTCCCCCGGGTACGGCACCGCTTTCGCCCGGGTGCCACGGGATCCCCCGAGACTCTGGCGACGTGGCCGAACTCGATCGCGCGACGATCGAACGTCTCAACGCGGTACTCGAAGTCAGATGGCGCGCTGTACCTCCGGGTTTTCCGATTCTCGATACCGGACCGGGCACTCTGACGGTGGCGGAGAATGACAAGTCCACTGCATGTCAGAGACTTCTCACCCGGACGGGAGACAGCGAATCGACGCTCAACATGACAATTACCGGCGGACAACCACTCCCTACGGAGCCCAACAAATACGACCCTTCCTACGACGGGCACCCCTTGGAGTTCGTGACGCGACCGGATGGATCCGTGATCGAGCGAGACGAACGGGATTACTCGACCGTACCCATGACAAATGACGGCTCGAAAGCAGAATCGACGCAGGAAACGAGCAGGTCGGTGGTCGTCAGCCGCCCGAATGGGACCCAAGTCTCGGTTTCGTCGTCGGCTGCGATCCCGAACGTGCCGATGACGTTCGAGCAGTTGGAGTTTCTCGCGACGACCGAAGGCTTGGAGATTCGATGACCACCAGATTCTCCCCGAAATCGCGCCTTCGGATCGCGGCCGCCGCAGCCGTAGTCACCGTCACTGCCGCCATCGCCACGGTGGTCACGTCGACGAGTTCCGAACCGACAGCGATCTCGTCGCAGCTATGGAGCGTCGAGGCCTCCGAGATTCTCGGGCGCGAGTTCGCGATCTTCCGGAGCCCACTTGTTGGAACCGAATTCAACATGGACATGGGCGGATTCATCGACGCCGGATCAGTCGTGGTCACGATGATCGGTATGCCGGATCGTCAGGCGTATTCGTTGGACGACGCAGAATTGGTCGGATTGGACGCCGAAGATGGCACAGTTCGTTGGCGCACGTCGGCGGTCGACATCGGTGGTTGCTCCGAGACTCTGCTCGGCAGTTCGGTGCTGTGTTTCTCCGGGCCGTACGTATCCGGTGGTTCGTACTCACTTTTCGATATCGAGACAGGAGAGCGTCGAGACATCAAGACGCCGTGGGCACCGATCATCGCGGTTGTCTCGGGTGACACGGTCCTCGCGCTCGAGGGCGATATCGAGAGCAACGACGTTCGCGTGCACAGCGGAACCGTCGACGATCCGGAAGCGAACTGGTCCAAAGCGTTCGACGTCGGTGGATCGTGGGAAGCCGGATACGTCGATCCGGTGATGTCGGTGCACGGCGATCTGGGTGTGATCACTCTCGACGAGTCTCTGGGATTCGATCTGAAGACGGGCGAACAGCGCTGGGTGCACGGTTACTCCACCTGCTCGACCGCGCACACATCGTCGGACGGCGTGACATTGGTGTCGGATGGCGGTTGCGAAGGCAATGGCCGTCCGACAAGTGAGTACGCGCTCGATCAGAACGGGCGCGAGTTCGCCAGGACAGACGAACTGCCCTCGGAGTCCTCGTACTACGGCGGGCGATACAGCCGAGATGATCCCGCAGGAGGATCGACTCCGATCATTCTGGGACACAGCGGTTTCGACCGGACTTCGGGTGAGAAGTTGTGGTCCAACAGTGAAGTCTTCGACACCGCACAGTCGTTGGCGGTGATCGGCAACGTGGTTGCCGTGACCCGTTCTGGTTCCGAGCCCGAGGTCCAGTTCGTGGACCTGCTCACCGGTGAGGTCCTGTGGCGATCGAACGCCGAGCGCGCCGGGGAGGTTGTCTGGCACGGCGATGTCGTTATCGACGAGGGAAACGTCTACGGAACAGATGTCAGGACCGGCCAACGTAGTTGGGAGGTCCAAGTCGTCCAGGACGGGGACGACGAGTTCACGCCTTGGATGATGCCGCGCGAGCTGTGGGCGGGGGAGAAGGTGCTGTTGCGTTCCAGTGAAGACCGCATCACGGCGTTGAAACTGTCGTGAAATTCGGTGGCTGCGAACCTTCGGTGATTAGCGAAATTCGATGGTTTACTGGTGAACTGGCATGATTCGACCTTTCGACATGCCGAACAAGCGCCTGAACTCCAGGCGCTCCTGCTCGAAGTTGTAGATGCGGTAGACGGGCCACACGAGCGCGTGGAGCATCGAGTCGCCCCAGATGGTCAGTTTGAGGCGCCAATTCATGATGTTGTGAAGGTGCAGAACCGATTCGGATGCTTGGTTGTACTTCAGGTACTCCAACGGAGGGGTTTCACCGCGTCGACCGGACGTTTCTGCTCGCATGTCGGCGATCTGACCGATCGTCATCCCTTCCTCCCGAAGGCACAGTGAAAGGTCGATATCTTCGTGGATGTCCGGCCGGTCACTGACTTGCTCGCGGACCGACAACCATGCGCTTTTTCTGATCGCCATGTTCGCTCCGGCGACAGCGAGTACTTGACGTTCGCAATCGAACTTCCCCTGCTTCACCTGCCTGTCCAGTGCGTAGCGGTGGATTCGAGCAAACGGCGATTCGAAGAGGTAGGTGAGTCCGGCAACTGCTGAATGAGCGGTGCTGCGTTGGAAGAAACCCTTGACCGCATCTGCCCATCCCGGTTGTACCCGTGTGTCCGCGTCGATACGACCGATGATGTTGCCGGTCGAGGCGTCGAAGCCCGCGTTCCGGGCGTGTACGACGCCTTGGCGGGCCTCGAAGACATATCTGACTTTGTCGTACTTCTCGGCGAACTCCTGGATGATCGATGCAGTACCATCCGTCGAGTTGTTGTCGACAATCAGAATCTCATCGATTTCCGACTGGGTCAGTAGACGCTCGATGCAGCCGGAAACCGCGTTCTCTTCGTTGAATACCGGAACAACCACCGAAAGTCGATTAGTGGACAAGTGTTCAATATCCTGCATGGATGCGGTCACTGTATTCCTTTGCTGGGCAATCGGGTCCAGTCCTTCGCAAAGGTTACGATAGCAATAGGTGACCATTCGGACAATTTGAACCGAGGGTCATATGATCAATCCCGCAACAGCTTATTGCGGGAAACTATCAGCATAAGTGCAGCTGGCACGGCGTAAATGCATGCAGAATAAGGCTTTCGGAACTGATTGATTTTTACCCACTCGAGTCTATTCGTCGGTCGAACACCGGACTTTAGTCCTTCTAATTCCGGCAAATATAATGCTGCCCGTTCGCTGAATTGTGAATCGCCACTGCGGCAACCGCCGGGCAATATCTAGATGTCGCAAGTTGCTTTTCAGTGAAGTGGAGTCAGTGCAGCGCAAGCGTCGTATTTGTAGATTCAACGGTCCCTCGTCGGCCGGGTTGTCGCCATCTGCAAATATTTGCTTTTGTAGCTGTCGGTCTGGATTTTCCAGTGAAGTCTGCCCCCCGCGACTCTTCAGCACCGATTTCCGATGTGCAAACAGCAGCCGGCACCTACCTATCGGGTCAGGATGCTTTCGGTTTCGGGTGCCGGAACGGTTTTCCCCGCGATCGGATCGACTTCCTCGAGCGGTGGAACGTCTTCTCCGTCGAGCACTCGGCGCATGCGCTCCTTGTCGAGCTGCCCCTCCCAATTGGCGACCACGAAGGTTGCGACACAGTTCCCGAGCAGGTTCACCGACACCCGCATCGAATCCATGATTCGATCGGCGCCCAGTAGGAGAGCGACTGCGGCGACGGGAATTGCGCCGTGACCGATTGCGGCCACGGTGGCCGACAGCGCCAGGAATGACGATCCCGGCACGCCGGCCATTCCCTTTGAGGTGAGCATCAGAACCAGGACGGCAGTGATCTGTTCACCGAGTGTCAGGTCCACGCCGAGTGCCTGCGCCAGAAACAGCATGCAGATCGACAGGTACAGCGTCGCGCCGTCGAGATTGAACGAGTAGCCGGTAGGCACCACCAATCCTGTTGTAGTGCGCGAGCATCCGGCGTTGGTGAGCTTGACCATGATTCGGGGCAGAACTACTTCGGTCGACGCCGTTCCCAAAGCGAGGAAGAGTTCGTCCTTGATGTACTTGACGAATTTCCACAGGTTCACGCCCGCGAAGTACCTGACTATCGCGGCCAGGATGAGGATGAACAGGACGGCGGCGAGATAGCATGCGGCGATCAGCTTTCCGTAACTTCCGAGCGAAGCGATCCCGTACTGACCGACGATGTACGCCATCGCGCCCAAAGCGCCCAACGGCGCCAGTCTCATGATCCAGCCGATGATCGTGAAGAACAGATGGCTCAGACGATCGACGAGTTCGAACACGATCGGTGGTCCACTCTCACCCGCCTTGGCCAATGCGAGCCCGAACAGTACGGCGAAGAAGAGGACTTGGAGGAGTGCGTTCTCGGCGAAGGCCGAAACTATCGACACCGGAATGATATTGAGCAGGAATTCGACGGTGTGGGGAAGTTCGCCACTTCCGGTCTTGGCTGCCACGGCGTCCGCACCGTTCGCCAGCGTCTCCGGATCGATGTCGAATCCCGCACCCGGCTTCATCAGATTTCCGATGAGCAGCCCGAACAACAGAGCGAAGGTGGTCACGACCTCGAAGTAGATGAGTGCTTTGACGCCGATACGCCCCACGGCCTTCAGATCCCCGACGTGGGCGATCCCGATCACAACGGTGCAGAAGATGATCGGCGCGATCAGCATTTTGATCAGCTTGATGAACCCGTCGGCGAGGGGCTTGAGGTTCGCGCCGAATTCCGGCCACAACCAGCCGATGAGAACACCGATGACGATAGCGGCGATCAATTGCACGAACAGTGATCGGTACCAGGGCGGCTTGTTGGCGAGTCGCGCGAGCTCGCTGTTCGGCAGTTTTACGGAAGTTGGCATGGATGGGAACGGTAGGTCCGCTTGATTGCGAAAAAATAACTCACGAATGTCGTGGATGTAACGCGTCGAGGTTGCATCTCGGACAACAATTCGGTCAACAAGCGACAGTTGTGTGTGACTGTGGTTATTGTTTCCCTGAGCGGTGATCTTCCGTCCGCGTGCATGCACGACGTGTGAGAGGGGCTGTCATGGGGCAAATTATCGGAACCATCATTTTCGGCGCAGTCATCGGAATCCTGGCTCGTCTCGTACTGCCAGGTAAGCAGCAGTACGGCATGATCGTGACCGTCGTGCTGGGTATCGCCGGAGCGCTTATCGGGTACTGGGTCTGGGGAGCGATCTCGGACAAGGGCGACACGGGTGGAATCGACTGGATCCGCTGGATCATCAGCATCGCCGCGGCGGCCGTGCTCTCGATCGGCTACAGCGCCGTCACTGGCAAGAAATAGCAAGCCAACGCAATTCGCGAAGTGCGCCCTCCCGAAGTTCGGGAGGGCGCACTTTTGGTTTGCCCTAGTTGTCCGACCCCAGTTGTGAGCGAACGGCACTTTCGTCGCCTCAGATGCGCCGAAAGGCGCGTTCGCTCAGGGGAGGGGACCGAATTCAGAGCGCCCGTCGCTGAAGATGCAGCGCCTCGAGGAACTGCGCCGGCAGATCCTGCTCGAGGATTTCGTCATCAGGATGGGGCAGCGCTTTGATTTTCGCGAACTCGTCGTTGAGTCGTTCCATCTTGACGTCGAGGCGGTGTGCCGCGGCTGCAGCCTCTGTGAGTTCGTCGAGGAGTTCGACGGGAACCTCGCGGTTGTACTTGTAGTAGATCTTGTGCTCGAGGCTCGCCCAGAAATCCATCGCGATCGTGCGGATCTGAAGTTCGATCGGTACGTGCCTGACGCGGTCACTCATGAAAACCGGGACCTCGACGATCAAGTGCAAGCTCTTGTAGCCGTTGGGTTTCGGATCGGCGATGTAGTCCTCGCGCTCGATCACCCGAAGGTCCGTCTGGCTGGTGAGCATCTCGGCGATTCGGTACGTGTCGGAAATGAAGCTGCAGGTGATTCGTACTCCAGCGATGTCGAAGATGTTCTTCGAGATGTCGTCGATCGTCAGCGGGACGTTCAGGCGTTGAGCCTTTCGCAGGATGCTGTCCGGTGACTTGACTCGTGACGTGACGTGTTCGATGGGGCTGTACTGATTGATGTGAGTGAACTCGTCCTTGAGGATGTTCACCTTGGTCATCAGTTCGGAGATTCCGAATTGGTACAACATCATGAAGCGGGAGAACTCGGTCCGCAGTTCGGCGAAATCGGCCCTGCTGACCCCACTGCTGTCTTCCACGTTCGGCACCCTCATCTGTTAGCTGGTGTAACCAGTCTGCCACCGATTGTGCCGTGTCCGGTTTCAGTGGGTGCGCAGTGCGGCGAGCGTCATATCCCGCAGGACTCGACGCGCGCGTGCCGGCGAAGCGGGGTTGGCGCTGTGAGGGGTCGAGTTGATCAGACCGAAGGTGGCATGCGCTTTGATTCGTGCGTCCGCCTGATCGAGTTGGGGATCGAGTTGCTCGAGCACCCCGACCCACACCTCGACGTACTTGCGCTGCGTCTGGCGTACCTGTCGACGCGCGTCGGCCGGCAGGCTTTCGAGGTCGCGGTCCTGGATGCGGATCAGGTCCGGCTCGCCGAGCGCGAAGTCGAGGTGGAACTCCACCAGTGCGTCGAGTGCGGCGCTCGGTGAGTCCGCTGCCTCCGCTGCCGCAGAGCCGCCTTCGTGCAGGCGCGTGCTGATGCCGACGAGAAGTTCCACGAGGACGGCGTCCTTGTTCGGAAAGTGCCGGTACACGGCCGGGCCGCTGATGCCGACGGCCGCGCCGAGGTCTTCGAGTCGCACACTCACGAATCCGCGTTCGGCGATCAACCGTGCGGCGGCGTCCAAGAGTTGACGTCGACGGTCGGCCTTCATCTGATCGCGTCGCGTCGGAGCTGCTACCTGCTCAGAGGTCATTCTCTCGATCTTTCTTCGCTTGTGTTCTGGACAACTCAGTTAATCATAGTTAATCTAGTTTCAGTTATCGAGCATTAACTCATGGCGAAGGCGGCGGGATGACTCCCAGTGGAATCACGCAAGGATCGGGCTACCGGTCCGATCACACCGTTCTGGTGGACGAACTGAAGAAGAAACTGGCGCAAGCAGCGCTGGGTGGCAACGAGCGCTCTCGCGAGCGCCACGTGAGCAGAGGGAAGTTGCTGCCGCGAGATCGCGTCGACTCGCTGCTCGACCAGGGCAGCCCGTTCCTCGAGCTGTCCCCACTGGCGGCCAACGGCCTGTACGACGACGAGTGCCCGGGCGCCGGCGTCATCACCGGTATCGGCCGTGTGTCGGGTCGCGAGTGCGTCATCGTTGCCAACGACGCGACGGTCAAGGGCGGCACCTACTACCCGATGACGGTGAAGAAGCACCTGCGCGCGCAGGAAGTTGCGCTGCAGAACAACCTTCCCTGCATCTACCTCGTCGACTCCGGCGGCGCCTTCCTGCCGCGCCAGGACGAGGTCTTCCCGGACCGTGAGCACTTCGGCCGGATCTTCTACAACCAGGCGACCATGAGCGCCAAGGGGATTCCCCAGATCGCCGCAGTTCTCGGTTCGTGCACCGCGGGAGGCGCCTACGTGCCCGCGATGAGCGACGAAGCAGTGATCGTCCGCAACCAGGGCACCATCTTCCTCGGCGGACCGCCGCTCGTGAAGGCTGCCACCGGTGAGATCGTGACGGCGGAAGAGCTCGGCGGCGGCGACCTGCACTCCAAGGTTTCCGGCGTCACCGACCACCTGGCCGAGGACGACCGCGACGCACTTCGGATCGTGCGCAACATCATTGCCACGCTCGGCCCCCGCTCCGAGCGCCCGTGGGACGTCATCTCCACGGTTCCGCCCGTCGCCGATCAGAGCGAGCTGTACGACGTCGTTCCGACTGATCCCCGTACTCCGTACGACGTGCACGAGGTCATCACCAAGCTCGTCGACGGTGGCGCGTTCCAGGAGTTCAAGGCTGAATACGGCAAGACGCTCGTCACCGGTTTCGCGCACATTGAGGGCCACCCGGTCGGCATCATCGCCAACAACGGCGTGCTCTTCGGCGAATCCGCCATGAAGGGAGCACATTTCATCGAACTGTGTGACAAGCGCAGTGTGCCGCTGCTGTTCCTGCAGAACATCGCAGGCTTCATGGTAGGACGCGACTACGAGGCCGGCGGCATCGCCAAGCATGGCGCCAAGATGGTCACGGCAGTCGCGTGTGCACGGGTCCCCAAGCTGACAGTTGTCATCGGCGGCTCGTACGGCGCCGGCAACTACTCCATGTGTGGACGCGCGTATTCACCTCGCTTCCTGTGGATGTGGCCGAACGCGCGCATCTCGGTCATGGGCGGCGAGCAGGCCGCGTCGGTGCTCTCGACGGTTCGTAGTGACCAGCTCGACAGCGCGGGTAATCCGTGGTCGGCCGAGGACGAAGAATCCTTCAAGGCGCCGATCCGCGAGCAGTACGAGGCTCAGGGCAATCCGTACTACTCCACTGCGCGGCTGTGGGATGACGGTGTCATCGATCCCGCAGATACCAGAACTGTTCTCGGCCTGGCCCTTTCGGTGTGCGCGAACGCGCCGATCGAGCCGGTCTCCTACGGCGTCTTCCGGATGTGAGCGAAATGACTGAGTTGCGCACTATCGATACTGTTCTCGTGGCCAACCGCGGTGAGATCGCGGTTCGCGTGATCCGCACGTTGCGTGAGTTGGGAATTCGCAGCGTCGCCGTCTACAGCGACGCCGACGCGAATGCTCGCCACGTCCGCGAGGCCGACACTGCCGTCAACATCGGACCGGCCGCGGCGCGTGAAAGCTACCTCGTCATCGACAAGGTCATCGACGCTGCCAAGTCCACCGGTGCTCAGGGTATTCACCCCGGTTACGGCTTCCTGTCGGAGAACTCGGCGTTCTCGGCTGCCTGTGCGGCTGCCGGAATCGCCTTCCTCGGCCCCTCCGAGCACGCCATCGAGGTGATGGGTGACAAGATCACCGCGAAGAACGCCGTTGCCGCGTTCGACGTGCCGGTGGTCCCGGGTATCGCTCGCCCCAATCTGACCGACGAAGAACTGATCGCAGCGGCCGAGGACATCGGCTACCCGGTGTTGGTCAAGCCTTCGGCCGGCGGAGGCGGCAAGGGAATGCGTCTGGTCGAGGATCCGGCCAATCTGGCCGAGGCTCTTCGCAGTGCCCGCCGTGAGGCCGCGTCGTCGTTCGGCGACGACACCCTGTTCCTCGAGCGATTCGTCCTGCGGCCCCGGCACATCGAGGTCCAGGTTCTCGCCGACCAGCACGGCAACGTCGTTCACCTCGGTGAGCGCGAATGCAGCCTGCAGCGGCGTCATCAGAAGGTCATCGAAGAGGCTCCCTCGCCGCTGCTCGATCAGGTGACCCGTGACCGGATCGGCGCGGCAGCGTGCAACACCGCTCGAAGCGTCGATTACACCGGCGCCGGCACCGTGGAGTTCATCGTCTCCGCCGACAAGCCGGACGAGTTCTTCTTCATGGAGATGAACACCCGCCTCCAGGTCGAGCATCCCGTCACCGAAATGGTGACCGGACTGGATCTGGTCGAATGGCAGGTCCGTGTGGCAGCAGGGGAGAAGTTGGCCTTCTCCCAGAGTGACATCACGCTGACCGGGCACGCCATCGAAGCTCGTGTGTACGCGGAGGATCCGGGCCGTGGATTCCTGCCGACCGGCGGCAGCGTCGTCGATCTGGTCGAGCCGTCAGGTTCCGGCGTGCGCGTCGATTCCGGACTGCTCGCGGGCACCGTCGTCGGCAGTGACTACGACCCGATGCTCAGCAAGGTCATCGCCCACGCTCCCGACCGCGCGGGCGCACTGCGCAAGCTCGATCGCGCACTCGGTGACACCGCAGTGCTCGGAGTCGTGACCAACATCGAATTCGCACGGTTCCTCCTCGCTGATCCGGATGTGATCGCGGGCAACCTCGACACCGGTCTGCTCGATCGTCGCGTCGAAGACTTTGTCGCAGCCGACGCCTCCGACGAGGTTCTCATTGCTGCCGCGGCGTATCGCTGGCTCTCGCGATGGACAACTTCGGAATCCGTTGATCCCTGGGACGTCCCGAGTGGGTGGCGCGTCGGAACTCCCGCTCCGACCAGCATCAGGCTCGCCGCCGGCACCCGAACGTCGCACGTTGCGATCGTCGGCGTTCCCGCGGATGCAAAGGTCGAGGTCGAAGGTTCACAGCCGCGCGCATTCAGCGCGACCCTGACGGGATCCGAACTGGCGGTGGTGATCGACGGACGTCGACGCACGTTTGTCGTCGCCCAGACCGATGGCGGTCTGTGGCTGGCAGGCGGCGGAACCTGGCACGTGCGCGAGGTAGCCGAAGTCAGCGTTCGCGGTGAGGACAAGCATGCCGGTGACGCCGAAATCGCCAGCCCCATGCCCGGTGCCGTCATCGCAGTCAACGTCGAGAACGGCGCGGCAGTGAGCGCGGGACAACCACTCGTCGTGGTCGAGGCCATGAAGATGGAGCACTCCTTGACGTCCCCGATCGACGGGATCGTGGAAGTGCTTGTCCGTCAGGGCGATCAGGTGATGGTGGATCAGGTTCTGGCCCGCGTGGTACCTGTCACGGACGAAGAGACTGCAGAAGTAAAGACCGAGAATACGACGCAGAAGGAAGACGCCTGATGTCCGATTACCTTGCCACCGGAGCGCTTCCGGACGAATACCAGCAGCTCGCCAAGACGGTTGCGGACTTCGCGAAGACCGTAGTGGCACCGGTTGCTGCCGAGCACGACGCCAACCACACCTTCCCGTACGAGGTAGTGGCCGGGATGGCTGACATGGGACTGTTCGGCCTGCCGTTTCCCGAGGAGTACGGCGGAATGGGCGGCGACTACTTCGCACTCTGCCTGGCGCTCGAAGAGCTGGGCAAGGTCGACCAGAGCGTCGCGATCACTCTCGAAGCTGGTGTGTCCCTTGGTGCCATGCCGATCTACCGTTTCGGTAACGAGGCGCAGAAGCAGGAGTGGCTTCCGCAGCTCACCAGCGGCAAGTCGTTGGCTGCCTTCGGCCTGACCGAACCCGGTGCGGGTAGCGACGCCGGCGGCACCAAGACCACCGCGAAGTTCGACAGCGGTGAGTGGATCATCAACGGCAACAAGCAGTTCATCACCAACTCGGGCACCGACATCACCAAGCTCGTGACGGTCACCGCGGTCACGGGTGTCAAGGACGGCGGCAAGAAGGAGATCTCGACGATCCTCGTGCCGACCACGACGCCCGGCTTCACGGCCGAACCGGCGTACAACAAAGTCGGTTGGAACGCATCCGACACCCATCCGCTCACGTTCGCCGATGTTCGTGTCCCCGAAGAGAATCTGCTCGGTGAGCGCGGCCGCGGCTACGCGAACTTCCTGCGCATCCTCGACGAAGGCCGCATCGCCATCTCCGCGTTGAGCGTCGGTGCCGCCCAGGGCTGCGTCGACGAGTCGATCAAGTACGCCAAGGAGCGCGAGGCGTTCGGTCGCCCCATCGGACACAACCAGGCCATCGCGTTCAAGATCGCGCGTATGGAGGCTCGTGCCCACGTCGCACGTACCGCGTACTACGACGCGGCCGCACTCATGTTGTCGGGCAAGCCGTTCAAGAAGCAGGCGTCTATCGCCAAGCTGATTTCCTCCGAAGCTGCCATGGACAACGCCCGTGACGCCACGCAGATTCACGGCGGATACGGCTTCATGAACGAGTACGCCGTCGCGCGCCACTACCGTGACAGCAAGATCCTCGAAATCGGTGAGGGAACGACCGAGGTGCAGTTGATGCTCATCGCTCGTGAGGCAGGGCTGTGACGAACCCCAAGAAGATCACTCAGCGCGGGCTCTGGTTCGAGGAGTTCGAGGTCGGCGCGATCTACGAGCATCGCCCAGGCCGGACGGTGACCGAGGCTGACAACGTCCTGTTCACGACTTTGACGATGAACACGCAGGCGTTGCATCTCGATGCCGCGTACAGCGAGGACACTCAATTCGGTGTGCGGCTGGTCAATTCGATGTTCACCCTGTCGACCATCGTCGGCCTGTCCGTCGCGCAGTTGACGCAGGGCACCATCGTGGCGAACCTCGGTTTCTCCGAGATCAGCTTCCCCAAGCCGCTCTTTCACGGCGACACCTTGTATGCCGAGACGCTCATCGCGGACAAGCGCGAATCGAAGAGCCGTCCAGGTGAAGGCATCGTGACGCTCGTGCACACCGGGCGTAACCAGCACGGTGACGTCGTCGCACTGGCCACGCGCAAGACACTGGTGCAACTGCGTCCGGCAGAGGTGTCCTCATGACGTGGACGCCGCCGGGGCCGGCGTGGTTGTTCTGCCCGGCGGATCGTCCCGAGCGCTATGCGAAGGCCGCGGCTGTTGCCGACGTCGTGATCCTCGATCTCGAAGACGGTGTGGCTCCGGCCGACAAGGAAGCCGCACGTGCAGCCCTGATCGACACGCCTCTCGATCCGGAGCGGACGGTCGTGCGCGTCAATCCGGTCGGTACACCTGATCACGAACTCGATCTGATCGCGCTGGACGGCACACACTATTCGCGTCTCATGCTGTCCAAGTGCGAATCGGCCGAGGACGTCCTCTCGCTCGCACCGGCGGACGTGGTTGCGCTCGTCGAGTCCCCGCGAGGAGCCCTCGCCGTGGCCGACATCGCGCTTGCTGCGAACGCCATCGGTGTCATGTGGGGAGCCGAGGATCTTGTGGCCGGTCTCGGCGGTAATTCGAGCAGGCACCCGAACGGTTCGTACCGCGACGTTGCCAAGCATGTCCGATCGACGTCTCTCCTGGCCGCGAAGAGCTACGGCCGGTTGGCTGTCGATTCCGTGTACCTCGACATCAAGGACCTCGTCGGCCTGGGCGTCGAGTCCGCTGATGCCGTCGCAGTCGGCTTCGACGTGAAGGTTGCGATCCACCCGAGTCAGGTCGAGGTCATCCGCGGGGCCTTCGCACCTTCGGAAAAAGAGATCGACTGGGCCACACGAGTGCTTGCCGCGGTGTCTACTGAACGTGGTGTGTTCGCGTTCGAGGGCAAGATGGTCGACGCTCCCGTTCTCCGTCACGCCGAGAAGCTTCTTCACCGAGCCGGAATCTTTCAGCAGAAGGAGAACTAACGGATGAGCAAAGTCGTGAATACGGCAGCTGAGGCAGTTGCCGACATCGCGAGCGGATCCAGGCTCGCAGTGGGCGGCTTCGGGCTGTGCGGTATTCCCGACGCACTGATCGCGGCGATCGCCGACGGCGACGCCACCGATCTCGAGGTGTTCTCCAACAACTGCGGTGTCGACGACTACGGTCTCGGCATTCTGCTCGGCGCGCACCGGATCGCCAGGGTGACGGCGTCGTACGTGGGGGAGAACAAGGAGTTCGCGCGCCAGTATCTCGCCGGTGAGCTCGAAGTGGAGTTGACGCCGCAGGGGACGCTGGCCGAGCGGCTGCGAGCTGGCGGTACCGGCATCCCGGCGTTCTACACTCCGGCCGGCGTCGGCACCCCGATCGCCGAGGGCGGCTTGCCGTGGCGATACAACGCGGACGGTTCGATCGCCGTGGCGTCGCCACCGAAGGCGACGGCAGTGTTCGGTGGCCGCACGTATGTATTGGAAGAGGCGATCACGGCTGACTTCGCGCTCGTGCACGCGGACTACGGCGACACCGAAGGAAATCTCGTCTTCAACAAGACGGCGATGAACTTCAACCCGCTTGCTGCCATGGCCGGCCGGATCACCATCGCGCAGGTGGAGAACCTCGTCGAGCCGGGCGACATCGACCCCGCACACGTGCACCTACCTGGTGTGTTCGTCGCGCGGCTCGTGCACACAGGCCCACAGGAGAAGCGGATCGAGAAGCGGACCGTCTCAGGAGGCACCAAGTGACCAGTGCAGAGGAAACCCGTATCGGTTGGACTCGCCACGAGATGGCCGCTCGCGCTGCCGCCGAGATGCGGCCGGGGGAGTACGTCAACCTCGGCATCGGCCTGCCGACTCTGATCCCCAGTTACCTGCCCGAGGGCGTCAAGGTGGTCCTCCACAGCGAGAACGGCATCCTCGGTACCGGACCGTATCCGACCGATGATCAGGTCGATGCCGACCTCATCAATGCCGGTAAAGAAACCGTCACCGTCAATTCAGGCGCCGCGTTCTTCGACTCGGCTCTCTCCTTCGGCATGATCCGCGGTGGTCACATCGACACCGCGGTGCTCGGCGGGATGCAGGTGTCGAAGACCGGTGACCTTGCCAACTGGATGGTGCCGGGCAAGATGGTGAAGGGTATGGGCGGGGCGATGGATCTGGTCCACGGTGCCCGCCGCGTCATCGTCGTGATGGAGCACACCGACCGCGACGGCAATCCCAAGATCGTCGAGGCCTGCACGCTGCCGCTTACCGGTCAGAGCGTCGTCAACCGGATCATCACCGACCTGGCAGTGCTGGACGTCACCGCGGACGGGCTGCAGCTTGTGGAGCTGGCTCCAGGGGTCAGCAGCGAGCACCTGAAGAGTGTGACTGGTGTGGGCTTTTCCTGAAGCTTCGTACCGTAAATCGAAGAACGCGCCGACCGCTGGTCGGCGCGTTCTTTCGTCGGTCTGTCGGCGAGTACCGATAGTCTCGATCAGCGACTGTCGAATCTTGTTCGAGCTCAGACACCCAGTACCCGGCGGCCCTGTAAATTGTCCGAGGTGACTGATGTGGATTGGGGTGTAGATCGTCGGTTGCAATTGATTGTCCCAGGGGGAGAGGTGTCGCGCGCCGCGTCTGAACGGTGCGTTTCGGCAATGCGATCGGGGGGTAGATGAGCTGGGCGATTTGTAACGAATTGCAACAAAACCGTCGATACACCGGGGTATGGATTTCTCTTGTCACCTATGTATCGGAGACAATGGGTGGTTCTGGCTCGTCGAGGTTGGATGAGGTCGGTAGCTGCTGCGAATCGGACGTTCGGCTCGCACGGGTGCGCAATGGTGTGGAAGAGAGGCTGTGGGCGTGAATTCGCTGGGTAACGGAGAACTGGGGAGCGGCAAGCCGGAGGTCGGCAGCTCGCCGGAAGACGTTCAGCGATCCGACGCATTCCCGCTTTCCGCGGCCCAGCTCGGTATGTGGTTCGCGCAACACCTCGATCCCGCCGTTCCGGTCAACATCGCTCAGTACGTCGAACTCCGTGGTGCTCTGGAACTTGACGCCCTTCGGCAGGCCTGCGCAGACGCCGGTCGCGAAATCGGGTCGGCCTTCGTCCGGATCTTCGAGATCGACGCCCAGCCTTACCAGATCATCGACCCCACACTCGATGATTCGGTCGGTTACGTCGACCTTCGTAGTGAAGACGACTCGCACGACGCTGCCATGCGGTGGATGCGAGCAGATCGCAGCCGGCCGATCGACATGCTCACGGACCGCTTGATCTCTGCCACGATCCTGCGGCTCGGCGAGAATCGCTACTACTGGTACACACGGGTCCATCACACAATTCTCGACGGTTTCGGTGCGTCGACGTTCGTCACTCGTGTGGCGGAGCTGTACTCGGCGCGCGTGGAGGGCCGGGATCCGGAGCCGAGTGAGGCCTCCGATCTCCGGAACGTCTACGAGGTGGACAACAAGTACCGCCAGTCGAGTCGTTTCGAAACCGATCGCAAGTACTGGGCAGACAAGATCGAGAATCTCGACGAGATCTCGAGCCTCGCGGGTCGAAGTGCCGCGCCGGCTCCAGTCAGTCGGATCGACAGTGCAGCGCTGTCCAACCACGTCGAGGCTCTGCTCGGGCGGTTCCTCGAGCGCATCGAGAAGACCACTGTTGCCGGCACTGTCGTCGCGGCGTTTGCGGCGTACCTCGCTCAGATGACCGGACGAGAGGACGTGTCGCTGAGTCTGCCCGTTTCCGGTCGAACAACAGCCGTGCTGCGTCGATCCGGAGGCATGGTCTCCAACGTCGTGCCGCTGCGCCTGACCGTCACCGCGGACACCACCGTCCAGGAGCTTCTGGACGATGTCAGGAACGAAATGTCCGGCGCACTGCGCCACCAGCGATACCGACACGAGGACATGGTTCGCGGCGGGGACGGGCCGGGCCGGGGCGGATTCTTCGGCCCCTGGATCAACATCATGATGTTTTCCACCGAGTTGGCGTTCGGGCCCCTCGTCGGCGAACTTCACATCTTGTCCACGGGTTTGATCGAAGACCTCGGTGTCAACCTGTATCAGAGCGTCGGCGATACCCGCACACACATCGACTTCGAGTCGAATCCCAATCTGTATGCGCCCGCGGACGCCCAGCGAAATCACTCGCGGTTCGTGGAGTTTCTCGAGAAGTTCGTCTCGGCCGAAACGAGCCGCAAGGTCTGGGATCTTCCTGTCGCAACCGACGAGGAGCGAAACAAGGTTGCCTTGTGGAACCGCACCGGCTTCCACGTTGCCTCGCAGACCATCACCGAAGCATTCGAGCGTCAGGTCGAGAGAACTCCCGATGCCACCGCTGTCGTTTTCGAAGGCGCCAGCCTCACGTACGCCGAATTCGACTCTCGCGCAAATGGTTTGGCTCGTCAACTCATCGCCATGGGTGTTGGGCCCGAATCGCTTGTAGGACTGTCGATCCGCAGGTCTTTGGACTTGATGGTCGGTCTGTACGCGATTGCCAAGGCCGGCGGAGCCTGGGTACCGGTGGATCCCGACCACCCAGCCGACCGCACCGCCTACATTCTCGAGTCGGCGCAGCCCACGTGTGTTGTGACCACTGCGCGGGACGACGTGGATCTGCCCTCGGGCACACGGGTCATCGAGATCGACACACTGGACTATGGGCAGCTCGACAGCAGACCGATCGTCAACGCGGATCGCCTGTCTCCCTTGCATTTCTCGAACACTGCGTACGTGATCTACACCTCGGGTTCGACCGGTCGACCCAAGGGTGTCGCGGTCACTCACGCGGCGATCAACAATCAGCTTCAGTGGATGAACGCCGAGTACGGGCTTTCGGCGTCGGACATCTACCTGCAGAAGACCGCTACGACATTCGACGTGTCGCTGTGGGGATTTTTCATGCCGTTGCAGGTCGGCGCCACGCTCGTCGTCGCGACTCCGGACGGTCATCGCGACCCGATCTACGTGGCGAACAAGATCGCGGAGCTCGGCGTCACGATCACCGACTTCGTGCCATCCATGCTCACGCTGTTCACTGCGAATGCACCTGCCGGATCTTGTGATTCGTTGCGCCACGTGTTCGTCATCGGCGAGGCGCTACCGCCCGAGACGTCTTCCGCCTTCCACGAACTCTGTGGAGCCGGACTGCACAACCTGTATGGTCCGACCGAAGCCGCGGTGTCGGTCACGTACTACGAGGCCGTGGCCACGGACACTACTTCCGTGCCGATCGGTATGCCACAGTGGAACACTCAGGCGCACGTACTGGACGGACAACTTCGCCCGACCCCCATCGGGCAGCCGGGTGAGCTCTATCTCGCCGGCGTTCAACTCGCGCGCGGATACGTTGGTCGACCGGACCTGAGCTCGGATCGGTTCGTAGCCAATCCGTACGGCACGGCCGGTGAGCGTATGTACCGGACCGGCGACCTCGTCCGCCGCCGTGAGGACGGAAACCTCGACTACATCGGGCGTACCGACTTCCAGGTGAAGTTCCGTGGACAGCGCATCGAGCTCGGCGAAATCGAGACCGTCCTTCTGGCACACCCCGACGTTTCGCAGGCTGTCGTTTTGGTGACCGTCACCCCGACCGGTGATCAATTGGTCGGCTACGTCGTGCCGGGTCCAGGCCGAAACATCGATGCTGCGGTGCTCAGTGAGTTCGCCGGCCGAAGCCTCCCGTCGTACATGGTTCCGGCCGCGTTGATGGTGCTCGATGCGTTGCCGCTCAACACGAGTGGCAAATTGGATCGTGCCGGGTTGCCCGAGCCGGTGTTCGCGAGTGCGAAGCAGTACCGCGAGCCCCGCACCGAAATCGAACGCATCGTGGCGGACGTGTTTGCCGACGTTCTCGGTGTCGAGCTCGTCGGTATCGATGACGACTTCTTCGAGCTCGGTGGAAACTCTCTGGTTGCAACACAATTGGTGACGCGAGTGGGTTCGGCATTGGGAGTGCAACTCGGCGTTCGAGAGCTCTTCGAATCCACCACGGTCGCCACCCTGGCGGCCCGCGCCGAGTCGGTGGCGGGCAACGCCAGGCAGCTCACCCCGCTGATCGCCAAGCCTCGTCCCGAGGTCGTCCCGCTCTCGCTTGCGCAGCAGCGCATGTGGTTCATCAACCGTCTCGATCCGTCGACGCCCGCCTACAATCTTCCGTTCACGGTCCGGCTCACCGGTTCGGTGGACCCGTCCGCCCTGCATGCCGCGGTGATGGATCTTCTCGAGCGACACGAGTCCTTGCGGACGATCTACCCTGATGTCGACGGAACCGCGCAACAGCTGGTTCTGCCGGTCGACCGGGCCGCGGTGGAGTTGAATCCGGTCAAGATTCGGAATTCGCATCTCGACGCGGCGCTGTTCGACGTGGCGTCTCGCGGCTTCGACGTGACGCTCGAAATCCCGGTACGGGTTGCCCTCTTCGAGGTGTCTCCGACGGACTACGTCCTGGTGATGGTTCTCCATCACATCGCTGCAGACGGACTGTCGTTCCGTCCGCTCGCACGTGACCTTCTCGTCGCCTACTCGGCGCGAAGTGAGAAGTCTGCGCCGGCGTGGACGCCGCTGCCGATTCAGTACGCCGACTACGCCCTGTGGCAGCGCGAAGCACTGGGATCCGACGAAGACCCGCGCTCGGAGTCGTCTCGCCAGATCAACTTCTGGCGCCGGGCACTTGCCGATCTGCCGGATCAGTTGGATCTGCCGACCGACCGACCTCGTCCTGCCATCGCGTCCAATCACGGTGCCAAGCACCATTTTCAGATCAGCGAACGCACGACGCGCAAGTTGAACGAGTTGGCGCGCTCGAGGAGCGTCTCGCTGTTCATGGTGTTGCAGGCGGCATATGCAACGCTGTTGAGCCGGCTCAGTGGTACCTCCGACATCGCGATCGGTGCCCCGATCGGCGGGCGAGGCGATCAAGCGCTCAACGACGTGATCGGCATGTTCGTGAACACCCTGGTGCTTCGCACCGAGGTCGATCCGAACGAACGATTCGAAGAGTTGCTCGCTCGGGTAAGGGAATCGGGCTTGTCTGCCTACGGGCATGCCGATGTGCCGTTCGAGCGGTTGGTCGAAGTCCTGAGTCCGGCGCGTTCGCAGGCTCGTCACCCGCTGTTCCAGGTTGCGCTCACTGCGGAGATCAGTGGACGACGCGAACTGGAATTCTCAGGTGTCAAAGCAGTTGCAGCTGAATTGGAAGTCCCGGTCGCCAAATTCGATCTCGAGCTCATGGTGTCCGAGAATCCTGAAGGCAGCGAAGACTCGGACGTCTTGAGCGCCACCTTCACCTATGCCACGGACCTGTTCGATCCGGCCACGGTGAACACTTTCGCTACTCGGTTCGTGCGCATCCTCGATGCCGTGGCTACCCGACCTGAAACGATCGTCGGCGATATCGAACTGCTCTCACGCTCCGAGCGCACCGATCTGACGGTCGTAGCCGCGGATGACACGATGCCCCGGCAGAGTCTCGTCGACATCTTCCTGTCCGGCACGGCTGAGGCGGATTCGGTTGCTGTGCGCTTCGAGGGTCGATCGATCACCTATCGAGAGCTCGATGAGCAGTCGTCGAAGCTCGCTCGGGTTCTGATCGGACGTGGCGCCGGCCCCGAGACCATTGTTGCTCTCGCCTTTCCTCGCTCGTACGAGATGGTCTGTGCAGTATGGGCGGTGGCGAAGTCAGGGGCGGCATACGTCCCAGTCGACCCGAGTTATCCGGAAGATCGTGTCCGGCACATGCTGGCCGATTCTTCGGCCGCGATCGGACTCACGTCGGGACAGTTCGTAGATCAGCTTCCTGCGGTCACAGAATGGTTGGTCCTTGACGGCCAGGCGCTGAACGGAGAACTGTCGGCGCAATCTTCAGCGCCGGTCACGGACGAGGACCGAATCGCTCCGATTCACAGTTCTCACGTTGCATATGTCATTTACACATCCGGTTCCACGGGAAAACCGAAGGGTGTCAGCGTCACTCACGGTGGACTCCGTGGCGTCAGAGACGCAGCACAGCGTCGCTACGGGGTAGAACAGTCCTCGCGCTTCCTCCATATCTGTTCACCGAGCTTCGACCCGTCGGTACTCGAATGGATGGTCGCCTTCTCCGCGGGTGCAACTTTGGTGATCGTTCCGTCGACAATTATCGGTGGACACGAGTTGTCGGATCTTCTTCATTCCGAGAAGGTCACACACGCGATCATCACTCCCGCAGTACTCGGGACCATGGAGCCGGCAGAGCTGCCTGAATTGCGAGTCGTCTCCGTCGGCGGTGACGTGACCACTCCCGAGTTGCTGGCGAAATGGGCCCCAGGGCGCGCCTACTTCAATGGGTATGGTCCGACCGAGACCACTATCATCTCGTCGTTCGGCGATCTCGCGATCGGCCGATCGATCGACATCGGGCGTCCCGTCGAGGGCATGTCGGCACTGGTACTCGACGAGCGTCTGCATCCTGTTCCAGTCGGTACCAGGGGAGAGCTCTACTTTGCGGGCGCTGCATTGGCTCGCGGCTACCATGAGCGGCGAGGCCTTTCTGCGGAACGGTTTGTCGCCAACCCGTATTCGCCGGATGGCGAGCGAATGTACCGGACCGGCGATGTCGTGCGCTGGACCGGCGGAGACGCGCGCGGTGACGCGGGGGTTCTCGAATACGTCGGCCGCAGTGACTTCCAGGTCAAGGTTCGCGGATTCCGTATCGAACTCGGTGAGATCGACGCAGTTCTGTCCTCGCACGAGTCTGTGCGCTTCGCGGTGACGGTCGGAAGCGAAGGCGCGGCGGGTGTCACAACCCTCGTTTCCTACGTCGAACTGGCTGACGGGTCGAGTTTCGATCGGGACGTGCTCGCCTCGTTCGTGGCGGAGGCTCTGCCGAGCTACATGGTTCCGTCCGTCATCTTGGAACTCGCTGAGGTTCCGTTGACCCCGGTGGGCAAATTGGATCGCCGGGCTTTGCCGGAGCCTGTTTTCGAGGTCCGCGAGTTTCGTGCACCCACCACGCCGGTGGAAGAGATTGTCGCGCAGGTGATTGCGGATGTTCTCGGAGTGGAACGAGTCGGCCTCGACGACGACTTCTTTGAACTCGGTGGCAACTCCCTGGTGGCCACTCAGGTCACCTCCCGATTGGGGCGGGCGCTCGACACTACGGTGCCGGTGCGAACGCTATTCGACGTTTCCACCGTCGAGGCGCTCGCCGCACACATCGAGTCGCACGTAGGTAGCGGCGGGCAGAAGGCGCTCGTCGCACAGGTGCGTCCCGCGGAAATTCCGTTGTCGCTGGCGCAGCAGCGCATGTGGTTCCTGAACCGCTTCGACACCGACTCAGCTGCTTACAACATCACTTTTGCTCTGCACCTGACTGGTCATCTCGATACTGCCGCGATGGAAATGGCGCTGGAGGACGTACTGGCCCGGCACGAGGTGCTCCGAACGGTATATCCGGACGGGGCTTCCGGACCGAAGCAGTCGATTCTGTCGCTTTCGGAGGCGTTCGGCGGGCTGACCGTGGAGTCGGTTTCGGATCCGGACGAGCTCGAAAGTCGAGTCGCTGCAATCGGATCCTCAGCGATCGACGTCACTGTCGATGTGCCGATCCGTGTCCGCCTGTTGACGGTCAGCGACACCGAGCACACCCTCGCGATCGTGGTTCATCACATCGCCGCTGACGGTTGGTCGATGGCGCCCCTGGCTCGCGATGTCATGATTGCCTACTCGGCACGCAAGGATGGGACCGCGCCGGCGTGGCAGCCGTTGACTGTGCAGTACGCCGACTATTCGTTGTGGCAGCGTGAGGTTCTGGGGTCGGAAGACGACTCGGAATCACTGATCTCGCAGCAGATCTCGTACTGGACCGAGACTCTGGCAGACCTACCGGATGTGATCGAGCTTCCGTCGGACCGGTCTCGGCCTGATGTGGCGTCGATGCGCGGCGAGCGATTTGCGTTCGAGATCTCCGGGGATGTGCACCGTCGATTGGACGCGCTGGCACGGGAGAACAACGCGACGCTCTTCATGGCGTTGCACTCGGCGCTTGCCGTTCTGATGGCCCGACTGAGCGGGACCTCGGACATCGCCGTGGGCACTCCCGTTGCCGGTCGCGGGGACGAGGCGCTCGACGATCTCGTCGGTATGTTCGTCAACACGCTTGTTCTGCGCACCGAGGTCGACCAGGCCCAGGCATTCACGGATCTGCTGGCTGCGGCGAGTGATTCCGCGCTCGGAGCGTTCGCTCATTCGGACGTGCCCTTCGAGCGGTTGGTGGACGTCTTGGCTCCCGCCCGGTCGCAGGCCAGACATCCGCTCTTCCAGGTTGTGCTGTCCTTGCAGAATCTCGCGCAAACGGCATTGGAACTGCCGGGACTGGCGATCAAGGCCGCCGAAATCGACACGACCACTGCCAAGTTCGACCTCGAACTCGCAGTAACAGAGTCGATCGGCGAAGACGGGATCCAGCAAGGGCTCTCGGCCGAATTCACGTTTGCTGCAGATCTGTTCGACGTTTCGACGGTCGAGGGGTTTGCTCGGCGTCTGGTTCGTATCCTCGAGACTGTCGTGTCGGTTCCTTCGATTGTCGTCGGTGACATCGATATTCTCGATGCGGCCGAGCGGGGTGTGCTGGCCGATGTTCATGGAGGTCAGTCGGTCTCGGGAACCCTGGTCGAGATCCTCACAGCGGCGGCCGCTGTGGATCCGTCGGCGGATGCGATTCGCTTCGACGGTCAGTCGATCAGCTACCGCGAACTCGACGAGCGGTCGTCGCGACTCGCTCGTGTTCTGATTGCGAAGGGCGTCGGGCCGGAGGATCGGGTCGCGATCGCGATTCCGCGTTCGGCCGATTCGGTTCTCGCTCTGTGGGCAGTGGTGAAAACGGGTGCTGCATTCGTGCCCGTCGACCCGACGTATCCGGTTGACCGTATCGCCCACATGATCTCCGATTCCGGTGCGGTGCTGGGTCTTGCGCTCAGTGACGTCGAGGCAGGATTGCCGTCGGCGTTGACGTGGGTTGTTCTCGACGACGAGAAGACAGTGGCGGCGTGCGCGGCAGAATCTTGCGCGCCGGTGAGTGATTCGGATCGACGCAGTGCGATCGACGAGCGGCAGCCTGCTTACGTCATCTACACCTCTGGCACCACGGGTCTGCCCAAGGGCGTTGTGGTCACCAATGCGGGTGTGGCGAACTTCTGCGCCGAGCAGGTCGAGCGCTATGCGCTGACCGCGGATGCTCGAACGCTGCATTTCGCCTCGCCGAGTTTCGATGCTTCTGTTCTCGAGTTGCTGATGGCATTCGGCGCAGCATCGACGATGGTGATTGCGCCGACGACGGTGTACGGCGGCGCGGAATTGGCCGAGATCTTGCGCTCGGAGGGCGTGACGCATGCGTTCGTGACGCCCGCTGCGCTGGCATCAGTGGATCCGAGCGGGCTCGACGCGTTGCGGGTGGTTGTCGTCGGTGGCGAAGCCAGTTCGCGGTCTCTCGTTGCCAAGTGGGCGGTGCCGCTTCCGGATGGCGGTGTGCGTGGATTCTTCAATGCGTACGGTCCGACGGAGTCGACAGTCGCCTCGAACATCAGCGATACGCTGACCGCGTTTGATCGTATGAACATCGGCGGCCCGATTCGGGGAATGGCCGCGCGGATCTTGGACGGCCGCTTGCAGCCCGTTCCGGTTGGTGTCACAGGTGAGTTGTACGTGTCGGGTGTTCAGGTCGCTCGTGGATACCTGGGACAGCCGGCATTGACAGCGGGTCGTTTTGTCGCAGACCCGTTCGGGGCGCCGGGAGAGCGGTTGTACCGCACGGGTGACGTGGTCCGGTGGATCGACGGTGGCGCAGTGGAGTACGTGGGCCGCAGTGACTTCCAGGTCAAGATCCGTGGGTTCCGTATCGAACTCGGCGAGATCGAGGCCGCGCTGACCCGTTGCGCGGGCGTTGCGCAAGCTGTTGCTCTCGTTCGTTCCGACGATCACTTCGGAGATCGTCTCGTTGCATACGTCGTGCCGCAGGCCGGCGCCGAGGTGGATCCCGCACAGGTCATCGAGTCGGTGTCGACGTTCCTGACCGGCTACATGGTCCCCGACTCGGTACTGGTACTCGATTCGATTCCGTTGACCACCGCGGGCAAGACGGACATCAAGGCTCTGCCCTCGCCCGTGTTCGAGTCCAAGGTGTACCAGGCGCCGATCACGACCGTCGAAGAGACTGTCGCGCAGGTGTTCTCCGAAGTTCTCGGAGTCGCACAGGTTGGCCGCGACGACGATTTCTTCGAACTCGGCGGCAACTCGTTGATCGCGACCCGTGTCGCCGCTCGGCTGGGAGAGGCGCTCGACACAAGCGTTCCGGTTCGTGCGCTCTTCGAAGCGTCGACCGTGCAGTCACTCGCCGTCCGGCTCGAGCTGCACGCCGGTTCGGGCGCCACCGCCCCACTGGTGCAGCAGCCCCGGCCAGCTCGGATCCCACTTTCGTTGGCGCAGCAGCGCATGTGGTTCCTGAACAGGTTCGAACCCGCGTCGGCAGTGAACAACGTCCCGGCGGCGATCAGGATTTCGGGCGCCCTCGATGTGGCAGCTCTTGACGCCGCCGTGATCGATGTCGTGGGCCGACACGAATCACTGCGAACTGTGTATCCAGACGTCGACGGCGTCGGCTATCAGGACGTCCTCGACGTCCAAGACGTTGTCGTCGATCTCAGCCCCGTGTCGATCACGGAAGATCGCCTGGCTGCGGGCGTCGCAGAGCTGGCGACAGTCGGCTTCGACGTGACGTCCGAAGTCCCGTTGCGCGCCAAGCTCTTCAAAGTCGGCGACAGCGAATACGTTCTGGTGTTCGTCGTGCATCACATCTCGACCGACGGTTTCTCGATGGGTCCGTTGACCCGTGACGTGATGGTTGCCTACGAAGCACGTACACGAGCGTCGGTGCCGGCTTGGACGCCGTTGCCGGTGCAGTACGCCGATTACTCGTTGTGGCAGCGTGAGGTTCTCGGGTCCGAGGACGATCCGCGGTCCGTGATCGCGAAGCAGATTGCGTTCTGGTCGGATGCGTTGGCTGATCTTCCGGAGCAGTTGGATCTGCCTGCCGATCGTCCGCGTCCCGAGGTCGCTTCAGGGCGCGGAGCCGAGGTCGAGTTCGATATCGACGCCACCCTGCACGAAGCTGTCAATTCGATTGCGCACAGCAGTAACTCGACACCATTCATGGTTGTTCACGCAGCGCTCGCCGTCGTACTTTCTCGTTTGTCCGCAACGACCGACATCGCGATCGGTACACCGATCGCGGGTCGCGGTGAGGCGCAGCTCGACGATCTGATCGGTATGTTCGTCAACACTTTGGTGTTGCGTACCGAGGTTGATCCGTCGATGTCGTTCACGGATCTGTTGGCTTCGGCGCGTGAAGTGGATCTACAGGCGTTCGCGCATGCGGATGTTCCGTTCGAGCGTGTGGTGGAGGTTCTCGATCCGGTTCGTTCGCAGGCTCGTCATCCGCTGTTCCAGGTGGCATTGACGTTCCAGAACCACGAACAGACAACGCTCGAACTGGGCGACCTCGAAGTGTCGATCGAAAGTGCCGATCTTGCGCTGGCGAAATTCGACCTCCAGTTGACCCTGACCGAACGAACCGACGAGGCCGGCGCACCCGCCGGAATGTCCGCCTCTTTGACGTATGCGACGGATCTGTTCGACGAGTCGACCGTTGTGGAATTCGGTGATCGGCTGGTAAGGACCTTCCGTGCGGTGACTGCTGATCCCACCGTAGCGGTGGGTGACGTTGACATCTTGGTCGATGGAGAACGAAACCTGCTGTCCCGCTTCAGTGCCGGCCAGATCGATCGTGGTGTGGATTCGACGTTGTCGGCGTGGTTCGATGATGCTGCTGCGCGGTTTGGTGATCGGGTTGCGGTGCGGTTCGGTGGCGAGTCGTTGTCGTATGGTGAGTTGTCGGTGCGGGCTAATCGTTTGGCGCGCAGGTTGATTGCTCAGGGTTGTGGTCCGGAGTCGTTGGTGGCGGTGGCGTTGCCGCGGTCGGCGGATCTTGTGGTGGCGTTGTTGGCGGTGGTGAAGTCCGGTGCGGGGTATTTGCCGGTGGATCCGTCGTATCCGGCTGATCGTGTCGAGTTCATGTTGGCTGATGCTGCTCCGGTGGCTGCGATTTCGTGGTCCGGGCGTGAGTTGGTGTTGCCCGCTGGTTTGCCTGTGGTTGATATCGACGCGGTGGATGTGTCGGAGTTCGATGGTTCGGTGGTTTCGGATGCGGATCGTGTTGCGCCGTTGCGGTCGTCGAATGTTGCGTATGTGATTTACACGTCGGGTTCGACGGGTCGCCCGAAGGGTGTGCAGGTTCCGCACACGACGGTGGCGAAGTTGTTTGCGAATACCGAGGGTGTGTACGGGTTCGACGAATCCGATGTGTGGACGATGTTCCACAGTTATGCGTTCGACTTCTCGGTGTGGGAGTTGTGGGGTCCGCTGTTGTACGGCGGCACGTTGGTGGTTGTGGATTATGTGACGTCGCGGTCGCCGGAGCAGTTCTTGGAGTTGCTTGCTGCTGAGCGGGTGACGGTGCTCAATCAGACGCCGTCGGCGTTCTATCAGTTGGCCGAGGCTGATCGGTTGGCGTCGGAATCCGGTCGGGCTGCTGAGTTGTCGTTGCGGTGGGTTGTTTTCGGCGGCGAGGCGCTCGAGCTGCGTCGCTTGTCGGATTGGTACGGCCGCCGCGGTGACTTCGCGCCGACGTTGGTGAACATGTACGGCATCACGGAGACGACGGTGCATGTGAGCCATCGTGTGTTGGATGGTGCGTTGGCGGCGGATGCGTCGGCGAGTGTTGTGGGTCAGGCTATTTCGGGTCTGCAGGTGTTCGTGCTCGATACGCGTTTGGCTCCGGTGCCTGTTGGTGTCGCGGGTGAGATGTATGTCTCTGGTGTTCAGTTGGCTCGGGGTTATCTGGGTCAGGCGGGGTTGACGTCGACGCGGTTTGTGGCGAATCCGTTCAATGCCGGCGAGGTGTTGTACCGCACGGGTGACGTCGCGTCGTGGAACAGTGCTGGTGATTTGGAGTATCTGGGTCGCGCGGATGATCAGGTGAAGATCCGTGGTTTCCGGATCGAGATCGGTGAGATCGAGTCTGCGGTGTTGGCGGATGTGTCGGTGGCGCAGACGGCGGTGGTTGTTCGTGAGGATTCTCCGGGTGATCAGCGGTTGGTGGCGTATGTGGTTCCGGCTGCGGGTGTGAGCGTTTCGGTCGACGATGTCCGCACCGGTGTGGGTTCGTTGTTGCCGGAGTACATGGTGCCGTCGGCGTTTGTGGTGTTGGATTCGATTCCGTTGACGGTGAACGGGAAGTTGGATCGTCGGGCGTTGCCGGTTCCGTCGTTGCAGGTTGCGGTGTTCCGGGCTCCGACGTCGGTGGTGGAAGAGGTTGTTGCGCAGACGTTTGCGGATGTTCTGGGCGTCGAGCGTGTTGGTTTGGATGATGATTTCTTCGCGCTCGGTGGTAATTCGCTGATTGCGACGCAGGTGACGTCTCGGTTGGGTCAGGCGTTGGATGCTTCGGTGTCGGTGCGGGAGTTGTTCGAGGCGTCGACGGTGGAGGCGTTGGCTGCTCGTTTGGGTTCTCATGTCGGTGGCGGTTCACGTGCGGCGTTGACTGCGCAGGTGCGTCCGGTTCGGGTGCCGTTGTCGTTGGCGCAGCAGCGCATGTGGTTCCTCAACCGATTCGACACCGATTCTGCTGTCAACAATGTCCCTGTTGCCGTTCGGCTCACGGGTGCGCTCGATCTGGCGGCCCTGAATTCGGCAGTTCACGACGTTATCGGCCGTCACGAGGTTCTGCGCACGGTCTACCCCGAGGTCGACGGCGTCGGCTACCAGAAGATCTGCTCGGTAGAAGATGTCTCGATCGATCTCGGCGCAGAACGCGTCACAGACGACCGAATCCAGGCGGAGCTGTATTCGTTCTTCGCCCAGGGCTTCGATGTCACTGTCGAGGTTCCGTTGCGCGCCAAGCTTTTTCAGGTCGCTGATGACGACTTCGTGTTGTCGTTCGTGATGCATCACATCTCGACCGACGGCTTCTCGATGGGCCCGTTGACCCGCGACGTCATGACCGCCTACTACGCCCGAACCAACGGCCAGGCTCCGACCTGGACGCCGTTGCCGGTGCAGTATGCCGACTATTCGTTGTGGCAGCGTGAGGTTCTCGGGTCCGAGGACGATCCGCAGTCCATGATCGCGAAGCAGATTGCGTTCTGGTCGGATGCGTTGGCTGATCTTCCGGAGCAGTTGGATCTGCCTGGTGATCGTCCGCGTCCCGAGATTGCTTCAGGGCGCGGCGCCAATCACAGTTTCACCATCGAACCGCAGCTGTGGTCCGAGCTGGACGAACTGGGCAAGGCAACGAACGCAACTCCGTTCATGGTTGTTCACTCGGCTCTGGCGGTGCTGTTGGCACGACTGTCCGCGACGACCGACATTGCGATCGGTGCCCCGATCGCGGGTCGTGGTGAAGCCGAGCTCGATGACGTGATCGGTATGTTCGTCAATACCTTGGTGCTGCGTACCGAGGTTGATCCGTCGATGTCGTTTGCCGAGTTGTTGGCGTCGGCGCGTGAGGTGGATTTGCAGGCGTTCGCGCATGCGGATGTTCCGTTCGAGCGTGTGGTGGAGGTTCTCGATCCGGTTCGTTCGCAGGCTCGTCATCCGTTGTTCCAGGTGGCGTTGACGTTCCAGAACCTTGGACAGAGTGCTCTCGAACTGCCCGGACTCACCGCCGCTGCTGTGGAATTCGACGCAGCACTGGCCAAGTTCGATCTGCAATTCACACTTGAAGACGCCGCTGACGCCGGTATGTCCGGCACCCTGACCTACGCGACGGATCTGTTCGACGCGTCGACAGCGGCCGAGTTCGCTGATCGGTTCGTGTCCGTCCTCCGTGGCGTTGTCGCGAATCCGGCCGCTGCCGTTGGCGACGTGGATGTTATGACCGCCGGTGAGTTGGATCGCGTTCTGTCATGGAGCGACACGGGTGTCGACAGTGGTGTGGATTCGACGTTGTCGGCGTGGTTCGATGATGCTGCTGCGCGGTTTGGTGATCGGGTTGCGGTGCGGTTCGGTGGCGAGTCGTTGTCGTATGGTGAGTTGTCGGTGCGGGCTAATCGTTTGGCGCGCAGGTTGATTGCTCAGGGTTGTGGTCCGGAGTCGTTGGTGGCGGTGGCGTTGCCGCGGTCGGCGGATCTTGTGGTGGCGTTGTTGGCGGTGGTGAAGTCCGGTGCGGGGTATTTGCCGGTGGATCCGTCGTATCCGGCTGATCGTGTCGAGTTCATGTTGGCTGATGCTGCTCCGGTGGCTGCGATTTCGTGGTCCGGGCGTGAGTTGGTGTTGCCCGCTGGTTTGCCTGTGGTTGATATCGACGCGGTGGATGTGTCGGAGTTCGATGGTTCGGTGGTTTCGGATGCGGATCGTGTTGCGCCGTTGCGGTCGTCGAATGTTGCGTATGTGATTTACACGTCGGGTTCGACGGGTCGCCCGAAGGGTGTGCAGGTTCCGCACACGACGGTGGCGAAGTTGTTTGCGAATACCGAGGGTGTGTACGGGTTCGACGAATCCGATGTGTGGACGATGTTCCACAGTTATGCGTTCGACTTCTCGGTGTGGGAGTTGTGGGGTCCGCTGTTGTACGGCGGCACGTTGGTGGTTGTGGATTATGTGACGTCGCGGTCGCCGGAGCAGTTCTTGGAGTTGCTTGCTGCTGAGCGGGTGACGGTGCTCAATCAGACGCCGTCGGCGTTCTATCAGTTGGCCGAGGCTGATCGGTTGGCGTCGGAATCCGGTCGGGCTGCTGAGTTGTCGTTGCGGTGGGTTGTTTTCGGCGGCGAGGCGCTCGAGCTGCGTCGCTTGTCGGATTGGTACGGCCGCCGCGGTGACTTCGCGCCGACGTTGGTGAACATGTACGGCATCACGGAGACGACGGTGCATGTGAGCCATCGTGTGTTGGATGGTGCGTTGGCGGCGGATGCGTCGGCGAGTGTTGTGGGTCAGGCTATTTCGGGTCTGCAGGTGTTCGTGCTCGATACGCGTTTGGCTCCGGTGCCTGTTGGTGTCGCGGGTGAGATGTATGTCTCTGGTGTTCAGTTGGCTCGGGGTTATCTGGGTCAGGCGGGGTTGACGTCGACGCGGTTTGTGGCGAATCCGTTCAATGCCGGCGAGGTGTTGTACCGCACGGGTGACGTCGCGTCGTGGAACAGTGCTGGTGATTTGGAGTATCTGGGTCGCGCGGATGATCAGGTGAAGATCCGTGGTTTCCGGATCGAGATCGGTGAGATCGAGTCTGCGGTGTTGGCGGATGTGTCGGTGGCGCAGACGGCGGTGGTTGTTCGTGAGGATTCTCCGGGTGATCAGCGGTTGGTGGCGTATGTGGTTCCGGCTGCGGGTGTGAGCGTTTCGGTCGACGATGTCCGCACCGGTGTGGGTTCGTTGTTGCCGGAGTACATGGTGCCGTCGGCGTTTGTGGTGTTGGATTCGATTCCGTTGACGGTGAACGGGAAGTTGGATCGTCGGGCGTTGCCGGTTCCGTCGTTGCAGGTTGCGGTGTTCCGGGCTCCGACGTCGGTGGTGGAAGAGGTTGTTGCGCAGACGTTTGCGGATGTTCTGGGCGTCGAGCGTGTTGGTTTGGATGATGATTTCTTCGCGCTCGGTGGTAATTCGCTGATTGCGACGCAGGTGACGTCTCGGTTGGGTCAGGCGTTGGATGCTTCGGTGTCGGTGCGGGAGTTGTTCGAGGCGTCGACGGTGGAGGCGTTGGCTGCTCGTTTGGGTTCTCATGTCGGTGGCGGTTCACGTGCGGCGTTGACTGCGCAGGTGCGTCCGGTTCGGGTGCCGTTGTCGTTGGCGCAGCAGCGCATGTGGTTCCTCAACCAGTTGGATACGAGCTCGGCAGGGAACAACGTCCCGGTTGCGATAACTCTCACCGGAGAACTGGACGTCTCGGGGCTGGAGCAAGCGGTCGCCGACGTTATCGGCCGTCACGAGGTTCTGCGCACGGTCTACCCCGAGGTCGACGGCGTCGGCTACCAGAAGATCGTTGCACCGGCTGATGTCGACGTGAACCTCGCTGCAACCTCGGTCTCGGATTCGGAGATCGTTTCCGAGGTAACGAACTTCGTAGCGGCAGGCTTCGACGTGACGGCCGAGGTGCCGTTGCGCGCCAAGCTTTTCCAGATCAAGGCCGACGAGCACGTTCTGGTATTCGTGGTGCATCACATCTCGACCGACGGCTTCTCGATGGGCCCGTTGACCCGCGACGTCATGACCGCCTACTACGCCCGAACCAACGGCCAGGCTCCGACCTGGACGCCGTTGCCGGTGCAGTACGCCGACTATTCGTTGTGGCAGCGTGAGGTTCTCGGGTCCGAGGACGATCCGCAGTCCGTCATCGCGCAACAGATCACTTACTGGGCGCAAGCACTGGACGGCGTGCCCGAACAGTTGAATCTTCCGGGGGATCGGGCTCGGCCGGCGGTATTCTCCGGTCAGGGAGCGACATTCGAATTCTCGATCGGTCAGGAATTGCATGAGCGGCTGATCAGCGTGGGCCGGGAACACAATGCGTCGATGTTCATGGTGGTCCATGCGGCTCTGGCGTCGCTTCTCGCTCGTCTGTCGGGAACAACGGACATCAACATCGGTGCACCGATGGCCGGGCGAGGTGAATCCGAACTCGACGATTTGATCGGAATGTTCGTCAACACCCTGGTTTTGCGTACCGAGGTTGATCCTTCGGCGGCGTTCACAACACTTCTGGCCTCGGCTCGGGAAACCGACCTTCAGGCGTTCGCGCACTCGGACCTTCCGTTCGAGCGGCTCGTGGAAGTGCTGGATCCCGTTCGGTCGAGGGCACATCACCCGCTGTTCCAGGTGGCATTGGCATTTCAGAACCTGGGGCAGAACTCGTTGGCTCTGCCCGGTCTGACGGCGGCCGAGTTCGAAATCGACGAGACCGTGGCCAAGTTCGACCTGCAGCTCACGATCAGTGAGGTATCAGAAGGGCTGTCGGCGACGTTCACGTACGCGACGGATCTGTTCGACGAATCGACCGTCCGCGGATTCGCCGCACGATTGATGCGCATTCTGAACGGAATTGCGACGGACCCCGCAACTTCAGTGGGTGACATCGAAATCCTCGACGCGTCCGAGCGTGAGGTTCTGACGAGTCAAAGGGCTTCGTCAGGAGTAGCGCAGGCGCCGTTGGCCGAGATTCTTGCCGACGCTGCTGCGCGTTACCCGGACAACGTCGCTTTGCGCTACCCCGGCACGGCGCAGGCCGCGGCCGGTAGGTCCATGACGTATCGCGAGGTCGACGAGTGGTCGTCGAGGCTGGCCCGCGTTTTGATCAACCGTGGTCTCGGGGCTGAAGATCTTGTGGCGGTGTCGATTCCGAGATCCGTCGAATCGGTACTCGCGGTCTGGGCAGTGTCGAAGACCGGGGCAGCGGTCGTTCCGATCGATCCGCACTATCCGGCAGACCGTATCGCGCACATGCTCAGCGACTCGGGTGCGAAGGTTGGCCTGACCCTCGACGTCGAACGTCCGAATCTCGCCGACGACGTCGAGTGGTTGGTCGTGGACGGACCGCTCGGCGAACAGATGATCGCCGGAGTGTCCGGAGCGCCAATAGATGCCGAGGAACGTGTCCGTCCACTGACGACTGCTCATCCGGCTTGGGTCATCTACACCTCCGGCACGACAGGACTGCCGAAGGGCGTTGTCGCGACCAACGCGGGACTGGCGAGCTTCAGTGTCACGCAGGCCGCGCATTACCTCGTGAAGCCCACCTCGCGGACATTGCACTTCGCGTCACCGAGTTTCGACGCGTCGATGCTCGAATTGTTCCTCGCGGTGGCCACCGGCGCGACGATGGTCATCGTCCCGCCTGGCGTGTACGGCGGCGACGAACTGGCTGAGGTGTTCCGTAGCGAACGAGTCACGCATGCGTTCATCACACCCGCTGCCCTGGCGTCGATGGACCCGAGCGGCCTGGACGACCTGACGGTGGTAGGCGTGGGTGGCGAAGCGTATTCGCCGGAACTGATCAGCAAGTGGACGACAGGGGACGGATCGGCCGCGTCGGCTTCGGCTCCCAGGACATTCCTGAATGTCTACGGCCCGACCGAGACGACGATCGTGACGAACGTCAGCGTTCCGCTTCTGCCCGGTGACCGAATGGACATCGGCGCCACGATCGGTGACATGGCAGCATTCGTCCTGGACACACGACTCAATCCAGTTCCACTGGGAGTCTCGGGCGAGCTGTATCTGTCCGGTCCTCAGGTGACCCGCGGCTATCATCGTCGTCCAGGCTTGAGTGCCGATCGATTCGTGGCAAACCCGCACGGTAATCCGGGCGAGCGAATGTACCGAACCGGTGACGTGGTGCGCTGGGTCGCTGGAACGGCACCCTCCACCTACGCCGTGGAATACGTGGGCCGCAACGATTTCCAGGTCAAGATTCGCGGTTTCCGTATCGAACTGGGCGAAATCGATGCATCGCTGACGGCACACCCCGAGGTCGAGTTCGCTGCGACGATGGGTACGACCCTGCCGTCGGGTGCCCCGGCGCTGGTGTCGTACGTGTTCACCGGAAAGCACGCTTCGGTCACTTCGGCGGAATTGATCGAATTCGTCTCCAGAACCCTTCCGGCCCATATGGTTCCGGCTTCGGTCATGGTCTCCTCGGACATGCCGCTCAGTCCGGCAGGCAAGCTGGACCGAAAAGCGCTCCCAGCACCGGTTTTCGAGACCAAGGAATTCCGCGCCCCGGTCACCGAGATGGAACAAATCCTGAGCGAGATCTTCGCGGACGTTCTCGGCCTGGATCGCATCGGCACCGACGACTCGTTCTTCGCTCAGGGCGGCGACTCGATCATGTCCATCCAACTCGTCTCTCGTGCGAAGGCACGTGGGGTCGTATTCGCACCCAGTGACGTCTTCGAGAGCAAGACTGTCGCGGCATTGGCCGAAGTGGCGAAGTATGCCGCCGACGTCGAGGCCACGGTGGTGCTCGAGGAGTTGCCGGGCGGTGGAGTCGGCTGGATGCCGTTGACGCCGATCGAACGATTCATGGTCGAGCGCGGTGGCAGCTACAACCGATTCACACAGACGATGACTCTCGAGCTTCCACTCGGAGTGCAGCGAGCCGACATCGTGCGAACACTCGCTGCAGTCGTCGACCACCACGACATGTTCCGCTCGCGGCTGATCTCCGACGGTCGCGGATGGGGGATGTCGGTCTCCGAGCCCGGAACCGTGGACGTCGAGGAGCTGCTCAGCCGCGTCGATGTCGACGCGGCTGCGGACGAGTCGACAATTGTTCTCACGGCTTCCAAGGGCCTCGACGAGGCTCTCGGCCGGTTGAATCCGGCGGACGGCGTAATGGTTCAGTTCGTGTGGGTCGACTTCGGTCCCACTCGCACCGGGCGCTTGATCATTGCTGCACATCACCTGATCGTCGACGGGGTTTCCTGGCGAATCATCGTTCCGGATCTGGTGTCGGCTGCGGCTCAGATGGCCGGGGCGAGCGGAGCGACGGGGGATGTTGCTCTCGAGCCGACCGGTACGTCGATGCGACGCTGGGCTCATGCTTTGTCCGAAGAGGCCCATCGGGATTCGCGTGTGGCCGAGCTGGATACGTGGCGGAAGGTGTTGCAGACACCGGACCCGGTGCTGGGTAAGAGGGCGTACGACTCTGCCGTCGACGTTGCGGCAACGGTTCAGCGGATAAGCGTGACGGTTCCCACTCAGGTGACGGAGACTCTGTTGACCACGCTGCCGGAGGTTTTCAACGGCGGCGCCAACGACGGCCTGCTCGCTGGACTGGCACTCGCGCTGATCGAGTGGCGTCGCCGAGCCGGAATCGACTCGACGTCTGCTTTGCTGCAACTCGAGGGCCACGGTCGCGAAGAAGCCGTGATTCCTGGCGCGGATCTGTCAAGGACCGTTGGCTGGTTCACCGCTGCCTTCCCGATCAGTCTCGATCTTTCCGAGGTAGATCTGGGTGACGCTTTCGCCGGAGGTGATTCGGCGGGACGCGCGATCAAAGCAGTGAAGGAACAGCTGCTGGCGATCCCGGACAAGGGCGTCGGGTACGGACTGCTGCGCTACCTGAACGAAGACACGCGCGCAGTGCTTTCTCGCTTCGCCGGGGGACAGGTCAGCTTCAACTACCTGGGACGAGTTGTCGCCGAGGATCTTCCGGCAGGCGTCGAGGGACTCGGGTGGCTGCCGGCCGGCGATTTCGCCAACGTGTCGGCACCCGAAGACGTCGACATGCCCGCAAACAAGGTCGTCGACATCAATGCGATCGTCAACGACGGCGCAGACGGTGCTGTTCTGGAGGCCTCTTTCGCATACCCCGTCGGTGCCATCGACGGCGAGAGTGTCGAGACATTTGCACAGATTTGGGTCGAAGCACTGACTGCCCTGGCGGAGCATTCTCGCTCCGTCGGAGCCGGTGGACTCACACCGTCCGACGTGCCGCTTGTCTCCGTGAGCCAACGAGATATCGACGGCTTCGAGAATCGATTCGGTACGGTGACCGACATCTGGCCCCTGGCACCGCTGCAGTCCGGTTTGCTCTTCCACGCGATGTTGGCAGAATCCAGCGTCGACCTCTACTCGGTGCAGATGATTCTCACTCTGTCCGGGAAGGTGGATGCCGACCGCTTGCGCACTGCAGCACAGGGAATCATCGACCGTTATGCGAACCTGCGAACGGCATTCACGGCCGACGACGACGGAACGCCGGTCCAGATAGTCCTCGAAGACGTTCCAGTCCCGTGGCGGAACATCGATCTCAGCGATATTGCGGCCGTCGACCGTGAGGCAGCTCTGAACGAAGTTTTGACGGCTGACCAGGCGACACACTTCGACATGGCGTCACCGCCGTTGATTCGGTTCACCTTCGTCACCATGGCGGAGGGGGACTATCGCTTGGTGGTGGCGAATCACCACATTATTCTCGACGGTTGGTCGGTGCCACTGCTCTTGCAGAACCTGTTGGCGCTGTACGCGACGCGTGGTGACGACTCGGTTCTTCCGCGTGTGCGTAGCTATCGCAATTACCTGGCGTGGCTTGTCGATCAGGATCGTGATCGATCACTCACAACCTGGGCGGATGTGCTTTCCGGCGTCGAAGAGCCGACGCTGCTTGCTCAGGTCACAGGCGGACAGGAATTCACCGCGCTGTCACAGAAGCTGAACGTGTCGATGTCGTCGGAGACAACCGCGGCGCTCACCGCTCTGGCCGCACGACTCGGGGTCACCGCCAACACGATCGTGCAGAGCGCGTGGGCGGTCCTCCTCGGTGCGTTGACCGGAACCGACGACGTTGTCTTCGGTGCAACAGTGTCCGGCCGGCCACCGGCGCTCACCGGCGTCGAATCGATGGTCGGGTTGTTCATCAACACCCTCCCCGTGCGGGTGCGCCTCGACGCCGCGGAGTCCGTCGAAGAATTGGTTGCCAGGGTCCAGATCGAGCAGGCGAGAATGCTTGATCATCACTATCTCGGTTTGACCGATGTCCAGAAAGCAGCGGACGTCGGAACACTGTTCGACACGTTGGTTGTATTCGAGTCGTACCCGGTCGACCGTGAGGGCCTCGCCGCACAGGCGGATGTTCTCGACGGAATGATGATCGACGACATCGCCTCGGACGATTCCACGAACTACCCGTTGACCCTGCTGATCGCACTCGACGAGCAGTTGCACTTGACGCTGCGGTACCTACCGGACTTCTTCGATGCCGACTACGCAACTGCGTTGCTGGACAGAGTTCTTCGACTGCTCTCCTCCGTAGCCACCGATCCTTCGGTGCGTGTTGGTGACGTTGATATTTTGGATTCTGTTGAGCGTTCGTTGGTGCTCGAGGGGTGGAATGACACGGCTCGTGAGGTTGCGGGTGTGTCGGTGTTGGACGGGTTTGTTGCGCAGGTGGCGGCGTCTCCGGATGCGGTAGCGCTCTCGTTCGAGGGTGTGTCTCTGTCGTATGCGGAGTTCGATGCTCGGGTGAATCGTTTTGCCAGGTATTTGGTTTCGGTGGGTGTGGGGCCGGAGTCGTTGGTGGGTGTTGCGGTTCGTCGGTCGGTTGATTTGTTGGTTGCGGTTTACGGTGTGCTCAGGGCTGGTGGTGGGTATGTTCCGGTGGATCCGGATCAGCCTGCGGAGCGTAATGGGTATGTGTTGGCGGCGGCGTCGCCGGTGTGTGTGGTCAGTACTTCTGATGTTGGTTTCGATGCTGGTGTGGTGCCGGTGGTCGAGGTTGATGTTGTTGATGTGTCTGGTTTTTCGGATGCTCCTGTTTCGGATGTGGATCGGGTTTCGCCGTTGCGGTCGGGGAATACGGCGTATGTGATTTTCACGTCGGGGTCGACGGGTCGGCCGAAGGGTGTGGCGGTCAGTCATCGCAGTGTGGTCAATCAGGTGTCGTGGTTGGCGGAGCGTTATGCGGTGTCGGGTTCTGATGTGGTGTTGTTCAAGACTCCGGTGACGTTCGATGTGTCGGTGTGGGAGTTGTTTGTTCCGTTGGCGGTGGGTGCTCGGTTGGTGGTGGCTACTCATGACGGTCATCGGGATCCGGGGTATTTGGCGTCGGTGGTGGCGGCGGAGTCGGTGTCGATGGTCTCGTTTGTGCCGTCGATGTTGGAGGTGTTCGTCGATCAGTTGGTCGACGCGTCGGAGGCGACGATTTCGCGTCTCGGTGGTGGTGGGTTGGGTTCGTTGCGGGTGATTTTCGCGGCGGGTGAGGCGTTGCCGGCGTCGGTGGTGGGTCGGGTGTTGTCGGTGTTGCCGTCGGTTGAGGTTCATAATTTGTATGGTCCGACGGAGTTCACGGTGCATGCGACGGCGGCGGGTCCGCTCGATGGTGTGGGTGTGGTGGTGCCGATGGGTGCTCCGGTGTGGAATTCGTCGGTGTTGGTGTTGGATTCGCGGTTGCGTCCGGTGCCGGTGGGTGTTGCGGGTGAGTTGTATTTGTCGGGTGTGCAGGTCGCTCGTGGGTATTTCGGGCGGGTGGATTTGTCGGCGGAGCGGTTTGTGGCGAATCCGTTCGGTGGGGTGGGTTCGCGGATGTATCGCACGGGGGATGTGGTGCGGTGGATCGGTGTGTCGGGTGAGCTCAAGTATGTCGGTCGTAGTGATTTTCAGGTGAAGTTGCGTGGTCAGCGGATCGAGTTGGGGGAGATCGAGGCTGCGGTTCGGGATCAGGTGGGTGTGGGTTCTGTTGTGGTGGTGGTGTGGCGTGATCAGTTGGTTGCGTATGTCACTGCTGCGGTGGGGTCTTCGGTTGATGTTGATGTGGTGAAGGTGGGTGTGGGGGAGCGGTTGGCGTCGTATATGGTGCCGTCGCAGTTTGTGGTGTTGGATGCGTTGCCGCTCAATGCTTCGGGGAAGTTGGATCGGAAGTTGTTGCCGGAGCCGGTGTTCGAGGTTGCGGTGTTTAGGGCTCCGGTGACGGCGGTGGAGGAGATCGTTGCGTCGGTGTTTGCCGAGGTGTTGGGTGTTGATCGTGTGGGTCTCGATGACGATTTCTTCGAGCTCGGCGGCAACTCTCTCAACGCCACTCGCACGATCAAACGAATCGCCGATGCTCTCGACACCGAACTTTCGGTTCGAGTTCTGTTCGAAGCATCCACGGTGCAGGATCTCGCAGCGCACGCCGAAAGCCGGACCGGGTCGGGTGGGCGAGTCGCGCTGACCGCGGTCGAGCGGCCAGAGCGGATTCCGCTTTCGTTGGCGCAGCAGCGTATGTGGTTCCTCAACCGATTCGACGGGAGTGCAGCGGCATACAACATCCCGATGGCGCTGCGCCTTCAGGGCGATCTTGACGTCTCGGCGCTGAGCGCGGCGATTTCTGATGTGATCGGGCGGCACGAATCACTTCGAACCGTCTACCCGGAAATCGGAGACGGTCCGGTGCAGGTCGTCAAGCCCGTGTCGAGTTGGTCGGACGAAATCGTCGCAGAACCGACTGGCGTGGACGAACTCGAAGGTGAGTTGGTCGCGCTGGCGTCGACGCGCTTCGACGTCACACGCGAGATTCCGATTCGTATCCGGTTGTTCCAGTTGGCTTCCGACGAATACGTACTCGGTGTCGCGATTCATCATATTTCCGCCGACGGTTCCTCGATGGCACCGTTCGCTCGGGATGTCGTGACCGCATACGCCTCGCGGGTTGCCGGGTACACACCGTCCTGGGCTCCTCTCGACGTTCAGTACGCCGACTACAGCCTGTGGCAGCGAGAGGTGCTGGGCAGTGAGGAAGACGCGGGATCTATTGCTTCGCAGCAGATTGCGTACTGGAGCAATGCTCTTGCCGGGCTGCCTGATCAGCTTGCACTTCCCGCCGACCGGCCGCGCCCCGCGACGCAGTCCTTCCGCGGCGGTTACCTGCACTTCGATATCGATGCAGAGTTGCATGCTCGGTTGAGCGGTCTTGCCAGGGCAAATAATTCGACGCTGTTCATGCTCACGCACACTGCGTTCGCGATGTTGTTGGCTCGACTGTCCGGAACCGAGGACATCGCGGTGGGTACACCCATTGCAGGACGTGGTGAGCGGGCACTCGACGATCTCATCGGCATGTTCGTGAACACCTTGGTGTTCCGTACGCAGATCGACAGCGGCGCGCCGTTCCTCGACCTGCTCGGACGTGTCAGGGAGACCGACCTTCAAGCATTTGCACATTCGGACGTTCCTTTCGAGCGACTCGTGGAGGTGCTCAACCCACCGCGTTCGACCGCTCGTCATCCGCTCTATCAGGTCGGCTTCCTCTTCCAGAACATGGAAACCGGAGGGCTCGAGCTTCCGAGGCTCACCGTCAAGGGCGTCGATATCGACAACGGGGTCGCGCAGTTCGATCTTCAGTTGATCGTCAGTGATCGGTACGACGCGAACGGATCTGCAGCCGGCATCACGTCGATGTTCAGCTACGCGCATGATCTGTTCGACGAGTCGACCGTGCAGGACTTCGCCGATCGATTCGTGCGATTGCTCGCGGAGATCGCGTCCGATCCGTCGTTGACCGTCGGCGACTTCGCGCTGCTGGATTCGTCCGAGAGCGACCGGATCCTGAACCGCTGGAACGAGACCGATCACTCCGTCCCGGGAGTCACTCTGGTCGAACTGTTCGACGAGCAGGTCGGTTCGAACCCGGGTGCGGTGGCAGTGATCGCCGGGAACACGTCGCTGACCTACGCCGAGTTCGATGCACGTGTCAACCGTCTCGCACGCCATCTGATTGCAACCGGTGTCGGTCCGGAGTCGTTGGTCGCGTTGGCAATCGAGCGATCGGTCGAACTGCTGGTCGCCATGTACGCGGTGGTGAAGGCAGGTGGTGGATACGTACCGATCGATCCGAACCACCCGGCGGACCGCATCGAGTACGTGTTGACCATGGCAGATCCGGTCTGCGTCCTCACTGCCTCGACCACTGCGAAGAATCCGGCGTTCGGTGATTCCGTGATCGAAGTGGACACGATCGATCTCGCGTCCTACCCGGGAGCGACGGTTACCGATGCGGATCGTATTGCTCCACTGCGAGTGGGCAACACCGCCTACGTGATCTTCACGTCGGGATCGACGGGGCGACCGAAGGGCGTCGCGATCTCGCATCAGGCGGTGGTCAACCAGATTCTCTGGAAGCGCGATCAGTACAGCCTGGACCGATCCGATGCGATGGTGCTCAAGACCGCGGCAACGTTCGACCTCTCGGTCTGGGAGTTCTGGTCGGCACTGACTTCCGGTGCACGACTGGTCATCGCCGAACCCGAAGGTCACAAGGACCCGAGCTACCTGCTCGACCTGATGACTCGGGAGAAGGTCACGACGCTCCACGTGGTGCCGTCGATGCTCGCGATGTTGCAGTCGGCGTCCGAAAATCGCCTTCCGGAATCCCTCCGTCAGGTGCTCGCGATCGGTGAAGCGTTGCCGGCCGCGACCGCGACCGAGTTCGCAGAACTCAGCGACGCCCAGTTGGTGAATCTGTACGGTCCGACCGAGGCCGCAGTCTCGGTGACAGCGCACGTCGTCGGCTCGGACGATACGACCTCGGTGCCGATCGGTGCCCCCGAATGGAACACGCAGGTGTTCGTGCTCGACACACGTTTGCATCCGGTCCCCGTCGGAGTCACCGGGGAGCTTTACCTCGCCGGTGCCCAGCTTGCTCGCGGCTATCACGGGCGCGCGGATCTGACGTCGGAACGATTTGTGGCCAACGTCTTCGGTGACGCGGGTTCGCGGTTGTACCGCACGGGCGACCTCGTCCGGTGGACGGAGAACGGCGAACTCGACTACGTGGAGCGCGCCGACTTCCAGGTCAAGATCCGTGGCTACCGCATCGAACTCGGTGAGATCGAAGCGCTTCTTCGCAAGCAGGCCAGCGTGGACTCCGCGGTGGTGGTGGCCAAGTCGGATGCGCGTACCGGTGATCGACTTGTCGGCTACGTCGTTCCTCAAAGCGGGGAAAGCATCGATGTCGAAACCTTGAAGCGGACTCTTGTGGCTGAGTTGCCGAGTTACATGGTGCCGGCGGCATTGATGGTCTTGGACGAACTACCGCTCAACATCAACGGCAAGGTCGATCGCAAAGCCCTGCCCGACCCCGAATTCGAGGCGACCGAATTCCGTGCGCCGACCAACCCCGTCGAAGAGATCGTGGCGGGTGTGTTCGCTGACGTACTCGGTGTGGCGAGGGTCGGACTCGACGACGACTTCTTCGAGCTCGGCGGAAACTCTCTCGTCGCGACGCAGGTCGTGTCGAGGCTGGGTGAGGCGTTGGACGCGCAGATTCCGGTCCGCGTGATCTTCGAGGCGTCGACTGTCGGGGCATTGGCGTCGAGGGTTCTCGAACACGCGGGATCTGGTGGCCGCCCACCGTTGGTGGCTCAGGTGCGTCCGCACGAGATTCCGTTGTCGTTGGCGCAGCAACGTATGTGGGTGCTCAATCAGTTCGACAAGACCTCGGGTGCGTACAACATCCCGGTCGCGATCCGGCTGTCCGGCGCACTCGATGTCGACGCACTTCACTCAGCGGTGTCGGATCTGATCGAGCGTCACGAAGTGCTCCGGACGGTATACCCGGACCAGGGCAACGGACCGGTTCAGATGATCCTGCCTCGCTCCGCAGCGGCGGTGGGACTGGAGGTGATCGCAACCGACGAAGCGTCGGTCGCCGAGCAGGTGGCTGACACAGTTCGCGAGGGCTTCGATGTCACGACAGCCGTTCCGTTGCGAATCCGTCTCTTCGAGGTCGACGAATCCGAGCGGGTCCTCGTCGTTGTCATTCACCACATCAGCGGTGACGGCTTCTCGATGGCTCCGTTGATCAGAGACACCATGGTTGCGTACACCGCACGTACCGGCGGGGAGACGCCGGAGTGGGCTCCGCTCGAGGTGCAGTACGCCGACTACACGCTGTGGCAGCGTGATGTCCTCGGATCGCCGGAGGACGCGGACAGTCAGCTGGGCCGTCAACTCGCGTACTGGGTGAACGAGCTCAAGGGCACTCCGGAGCTTCTGGAACTGCCGACCGACCGGCCGCGGCCGGCGCGGGCGAGCATGCGCGGTGCGGAATTCGAGTTTGCCGTCGATTCCGAGACCACGGACCGGCTCGCGACGATCGCACGGGAGCAGAACTCGACAGTCTTCATGGTGGTTCACACTGCCCTGGCCGTGCTGTTGGCGAAGATGAGTGGATCGAACGACATCGCAATCGGTACGCCGATCGCGGGTCGAGGTGAGCGGGCGCTTGACGATCTTGTCGGGATGTTCGTCAACACGTTGGTTTTGCGAACGGAGATCGCGCCTGCTTCGACGTTCGTCGACGTTCTGGCACACGTGAAGGACAAGGACTTGTCGGCATTCGCCAATGCCGACGTACCGTTCGAGCGGTTGGTCGACGAACTGGGGCGAGAGCGCTCTCACGCATACTCGCCGCTCTTCCAGGTCATGCTCACCTTCCAGAACATGGCTCTCGGTACGTTCCAGCTACCGGGCCTCGAGCTCTCTGCGGTCGACAACGGTTTCGACCAGGCGATGTTCGATCTGCAGCTCACCGGTATCGAGCAATTCGACGATGCCGGGGTGCTGTCCGGGCTGAGGATGCGTTTCACCTATGCGACCGACCTGTTCGACGAATCGACCATCGCGCTTTTTGCGGCGCGATTCGGGCGGGTGCTCGAAGAACTGGTGACCGATCCCGGGGTCGTGATTCGCACGATCGACATCGTGACCGAGCAGGAACGCGAGGAAGCGAGCGCTGCCGAGCCGAAGTCCGCGGCAGACCTACCCGAACTGGCAGCCGCAGCGGCGGCCGCCGATCCTGAGGCAATTGCGTTCACCCACGGTGATCAGGCTGTCACCTTCGGTGAGTTGTCGACCAAGCTCGTTGCCATGCGTACCGCCATGGGGGCTGCTCTCGCCCCCGATGCTCTGGTTTCTGTGTCGCTCGCCGGACTTGTTCCGGGCATCCTGCCGGCACTTGGCGTCGACGGTCTCGCCACACTTGTGAGCTCGGTGATAGCTGACGCACAGTCGGTGTCAGCGGGCCGTGGGGGTACGGCCGGGTAACATTCAGTATTTGCCCAGTGAACGCCTCCGGCCGAGCAGAACGCTGTGCTCGACCGGGGCGCACTTCACGAAAGTCAGTTGGAGGAAGTGTAGATGTCCGTCGGTATTCCGGGACCGCAGTCGCTGACGATCGAAGATCTGCCGAAGTTGGTGGCTGCAGTTGCGGCGGTAGATCCTGATCGTGTGGCTCTGAGCCACGGTGGAACCGAAATCAGCTACGGACGACTCAATGACGAGTTGGTCACTCTCGACACCGCGATGGGTGGGGCATTGGGGGCGGATGCCCTGGTTCCTGTTGTCGTTTCCACGGTGCTGCCAGAGCTGATCGGCAGCGAGGCCGACGGTCTCGGCGCGGTGGTCGACCGTCTCATCACCGACGGCACTTCGATCGTGGAGGTCGCGTCGGAGTCCGATGCACACGTGACCCTCGCAGGACTCTTCGACGAGCAGGTCGAGCGGACGCCGGATGCGCTCGCGCTGGATTACGCCGGAACGCAGCTCACTTACGCGCAGTTCGACGCGCGGGCGAACCGCCTGGCCCGTGAACTCGTCGCGGCAGGTGTCGGACCGGACAGCCTCGTCGGTCTCGCGATGCGTCGATCGATCGATCTCCTCGTCTCGATGTACGCGATCGTCAAGGCCGGCGGCGCGTACGTTCCACTCGACCCGGATCATCCTGCCGACCGTCTCGCTTACGTACTCGAGATCGCGAAGCCCACGGCTGTGCTCACACGAACGTCCGATGCCGTGGTGCTGCCGCACGGTACGCCCACGCTCGACGTCGACACCCTCGACTTGTCGGGTCGTGCCGAGACAACTGTCACCGACGCCGACCGGTTGACGCCGCTGCGCGCGGCCAACACTGCGTATGTCATCTTCACGTCCGGATCGACCGGACGCCCCAAAGGCGTTGCAGTCTCTCACCGTGCCATCGTCGCGAACCTGCAATGGCGTCAGACCGAGTACGGATTCACTGCCGACGACGTGATCTTGCAGAAGACACCCTTCACTTTCGATGTGTCCGTGTGGGAGTTCTTCTGGCCGCTGCAGGTCGGTGCATCGCTGGTGATCGCGGAACCCGACGGACATCGTGATCCGGTGTACGTGGCTCGCACGATGATCGAGCGCGGAGTGACGGCGGTGCACTTCGTGCCGTCGATGCTCGCCGTGTTCGTCGCCGAACCCCTTGTTGCGCAGGTCAAAACCCTTCGCTACGTGTTCGCTTCCGGTGAGGCGTTGCCGGCTCGAACGGCGGCACGTCTGCGCGAGGTCAGCAGCGCTGGACTCCACAACCTGTACGGCCCGACCGAAGCCGCCGTCGACGTGACTTATTACGAAACCGGCGAGCAGGATCAGGTGTCGGTGCCGATCGGTGCAGCAGTTGCGGACACCGAGCTCCTGGTACTCGACGATGCGCTGCGGCCCTCGCCGTCGGGTGTAGCAGGAGAGCTCTATCTTGCCGGGATTCAGCTGGCCAGGGGTTACGTGTCGCGTCCCGATCTCACGGCAGACCGCTTCGTGGCGCGGCCCGGCGCTACTGACGGATCCCGGATGTACCGAACCGGAGACCTGGTGCGCTGGCGCGGTGCCGGAGCGAACCGTCAGCTCGAATACATCGGTCGCACCGACTTTCAGGTCAAGCTCCGCGGTCTGCGCATCGAGCTCGGTGAGATCGAGGCGGCACTGCTCGATTGCGAAGGTGTTTCCCAAGCCGTGGTGATCGTCCATTCGGACGAAACGATCGGTGACAACTTGGTGGCCTACATCGTCGCCGAGGGTATCGATTCAGAGAATCTGACGTCGTCGCTTGGCGAACGGCTACCCGACTACATGATCCCTGCCATGTTCGTCGAACTGGACGAGTTTCCGCTCAACGCCAGCGGCAAACTGGATCGAAAGGCTTTGCCCACACCCGAATTCGTGTCGAAGACGGTTGAGTACCGCGAGCCCGTGACACCCACCGAAGCCGGTGTGGTCGCGATCTTTGCCGATCTGCTCGGGCAGGACCGGGTAGGGGCAGATGACGGCTTCTTCGAACTGGGCGGCAACTCGTTGCTCGCCACTCGCGTGGTTGCGCGGATCAATGCCGAACACGGCATCTCCATCGACATGCGCAACTTCTTCGACGCACCCACCGCCGCAGAACTTGCCGTCTTCATCGACGAAGCGAAAATCTCAGAAGACCGCAAGGCTCACGTTCCCCTGATCCCTCGCGAGCGCCCCGAGTTGGTTCCGCTGTCTTTGGCACAGCAGCGCATGTGGTTCCTCAATCGATTCGAACCAGAATCGGCAGTCGACCATATTCCGGTCGCGCTGCGGCTCAGCGGAGCGCTCGATGTCGATGCGTTGCAAGGCGCACTCGAGGATTTGATCGAGCGGCACGAGATCCTTCGGACTGTGTACCCGGAGGTCGACGGCGTCGGATATCAGCGCCTGGTCGACATTGCAGCCGTGGTACCGAACCTGACTCCCATACGGGTGGACGAGTCGGCGATCGTCGAGCGCGTGACCGACTTCGTGACTCCGGGATTCGACGTGACCACCGAGGTTCCGATTCGGGCGGCACTCTTCCAATTCGCCGCCGACGAATTCGTCCTCGTGTTCGTCGTCCATCACATCAGCGGTGACGGGTTCTCCATGGGACCGTTGACCAAGGACATCGTTTCGTCTTATGTGTCTCGGACACAGGGAATTTCGCACGATCTTGCTCCGCTGCCCGTACAGTTCGCCGACTTTGCACTGTGGCAGCGCGAGGTTCTCGGCAGTGAGGACGACCCGGATTCTCTGATCACTCGCCAGGTCGACTACTGGCGCCACGCATTGGCCGGTATTCCCGATCAGCTCGATCTTCCGTCGGACCGCCCGCGCCCGCGCGTCGCGTCGAACCGGGGAGCCGGGCACACATTCACGATCGAGCCTGACCTTCACCAGGCTCTCAATCGAATTGCGCTCGACAACAACGCATCTCTGTTCATGGTGTTGCACAGTGCCGTGGCGATTCTGCTGGCGCGGTTGTCGGGGACTTCGGACATCGTGATCGGCACTCCGGTCGCCGGTCGAGGCGATCAAGCTCTCGACGACCTGATCGGAATGTTCGTCAACACACTCGTCCTCCGCACGGAGGTTGATCTCGAAGCTTCGGCACGGGACATGATTTCGCGGGCGCGCGAATCCGACCTCAGCGGCTTCGGGCACGCCGATGTGCCATTCGAGCGACTGGTGGAGGTACTCAACCCCGCCCGGTCTCAGGCACGGAACCCGCTGTTCCAGGTGATGCTCTCGCTGCAGAACCTGGGACAGAGCATGCAGCAAAGTCTGGAGGTTCCGGGACTGCGCATTTCCGGACTGGACGTAGAGTCGTCGGCCGCGAAGTTCGACCTCCAATTCACTGTGTGGGAATCTGATACCGCGGACAAGGTCGGTGGTTTGACCGTCGCACTGGTCTATGCGACCGACCTGTTCGACGAGTCGTCTGCCAAATCAATCGGAAAGCGGTTGATTTCAGTTCTCGAAGCAATGGTTGCCGATCCCTCGGTTCGGGTTGGTGATGTGGATATGTTCGATTCGGGTGAGCGATCTTTGGTGCTCGAGTCGTGGAATGGCACTGCGCATGAGGTTGCGGATGTGTCGTTGGTGGACGTGTTCGATGCTCAGGTGGCGGCGTCGCCGGATTCGGTAGCTGTGTCGTTCGAGGGTGTTTCGCTGTCATATGCGGAGTTCGATTCGCGGGTGAATCGTCTTGCCCGGTACCTGGTTTCGGTGGGTGTGGGACCGGAGTCGTTGGTGGGTGTGGCGGTACGTCGGTCGGTTGATTTGTTGGTTGCGGTTTACGGCGTGCTCAAGGCTGGCGGTGGGTATGTTCCGGTAGATCCGGATCAGCCTGCGGAGCGCAATGCGTACGTGTTGGAGTCGGCGTCGCCGGTATGCGTGATAAGTACCTCTGACGTTGGATTCGATGCCGGTGTGGTACCGGTGGTCGAGGTTGATGTCGTTGATGTGTCTGGTTTTTCGGATAACCCTGTTTCGGATATCGATCGGGTCTCGCCTTTGCGGTCGGGGAATGCGGCGTATGTGATTTTCACGTCGGGGTCGACGGGGCGTCCGAAGGGTGTGTCGGTTTCGCATGCGGCGATTGTGAATCGGTTGGCGTGGATGCAGGACGAGTACGGGTTGGATTCGTCGGATGTGGTGTTGCAGAAGACGCCGTTCACGTTCGATGTGTCGGTGTGGGAGCTTTTCTGGCCGTTGCAGGTTGGTGCTCGGTTGGTGGTGGCTGTGCCGGATGGGCATCGTGACCCGCGGTATTTGACGTCGGTCATTGTGGGGGAGGGTGTGACGACGGTGCATTTCGTGCCGTCGATGCTCGAGGTTTTCGTGACGGATTCGTCTGTGGCTGCGTGTGTTTCGCTGACTCGGGTGTTCGCGTCAGGTGAGGCGTTGCCGGCGAGTGTTGTTGCCGATGTGTGGGCTGTGTTGCCGGGTGTCGGGGTGCACAATTTGTATGGTCCGACCGAGGCGGCGGTGGATGTGACGTTCCACGAGGTGGTGCCGGCGGATGTTCTGGGGGTGCCGATCGGTGCTCCGGTATGGAATACGCAGGTGTTTGTTCTGGACTCTCGATTGAGTCCGGTGCCGGTAGGTGTTGCGGGTGAGCTGTATCTGGCGGGTGTTCAGCTGGCTCGTGGGTATGTGGGTCGGCCGGATTTGTCGTCGGATCGATTTGTGGCGAATCCGTTCTCGGGTGATGGTGGGCGGATGTATCGCTCCGGTGATGTGGTGCGGTGGACTGCGTCGGGCGAGTTGGAGTACATCGGGCGTAGTGACTTTCAGGTGAAGTTGCACGGTTTGCGGATCGAGCTCGGTGAGATCGAGTCGGTGATTCGTGAGCACGAGTCGGTGTCGTCGGTAGTTGTGGTTGTGCGTGAGGATGTGTTGGTTGCGTACGTTACGGCCGCTGGTGGTGTGGTGGACGTTGACGAGTTGAAGAGAGTTGTTGCGGGTCGTCTGCCGGGTTACATGGTGCCGGCGGTGGTGATGGTGCTGGAAGAGTTGCCGTTGGGTGTGTCGGGGAAGTTGGATCGGAAGCTTCTTCCGGATCCGGTGTTCGTGGCGCGCGAGTTTCGGGCACCGTCGAGTGTCGCCGAAATCGCTGTGGCCGGCGTCTTCGGAGATGTTCTCCGGTTGGAACAGGTCGGTCTGGATGACGACTTCTTCGAGCTCGGCGGAAACTCTTTGGTCGCAACGCAGTTGGTGGCTCGCGTAGGTCAAGCGCTCGACACTCAGGTTCCGGTGAGGGTGTTGTTCGATGCTTCGACTGTCGAAGGTTTGGCAGCGCAGGTTGAGTTGATCGCAGGGGCAGGAGGGAGGACCGCGCTAGTGGCCCGCCCACGGCCGGCGTTGATCCCACTCTCACTAGCTCAGCAGCGAATGTGGTTCCTCAGCCGCTTCGATCCTGATTCTGCCGTCAACAACATTCCAATCGCATTGAATATCAAAGGCGTCCTGAATGTTTCGGCGCTGAGGCATGCGATTTCTGATGTAATCGAACGCCACGAGTCGCTCCGGACCGTCTATCCGGAGCAAGGTGGACAAGGACACCAGGTAGTCCTCCCGTCGTCCGAGGTGCCGGTTGAACTGACACCGAAGGTCATCGACGCCTCGCATATTCACAACGAACTTCTGAGTTTCGCGCTCCAGGGTTTCGACGTGACGTCAACCGTTCCGGTTCGAGTCGGGTTGTTCGAACTTGCAGAGGATTCGTACGTTCTGGCCTTCGTTGTGCACCACATCGCAGCGGACGGCTTCTCGATGCGCCCGTTGACTCGGGATGTCATGGTTGCCTACACCGCTCGGGTTTCGAACGGCGTTCCGAATTGGACTCCGCTCGAGGTGCAGTACGCCGATTATGCACTCTGGCAGCGGGAGGTCCTCGGCGACGAGGACGACCCGGATTCGTTGATCTCGGCTCAGCTGGACCACTGGCGCTCCGTCCTCCGTGATTCTCCGGAAGTGCTTGCGTTACCGGCTGACCGATCCCGCCCGGTCGTCGCCTCGAATCGTGGCGCTACGTATCGCTTCTCCGTCAGCGAAGAGATTCGGTCGAGCTTGGACTCACTCGCACGCGAGCGGAACGCATCGCTGTTCATGGTGGTGCATTCGGCCCTCGCCGTGCTTCTCGCAAGGTTGTCCGGTACCAGTGACATCGTGATCGGTACTCCGGTTGCAGGGCGAGGCGAAAAGGCGCTCGACGATGTGATCGGTATGTTCGTGAATACACTGGTCCTGCGGACTCCTGTTGACCTCGCCAGTTCGTTCAGTGCGCTCGTCTCGGCAACGCGGAGGACAGACCTTCAGGCGCTCGGCAACGGCGATGTTCCGTTCGAGCGGCTGGTCGAGGTGCTCGATCCCACCCGATCGCAGGCACATCACCCGCTGTTCCAGGTCGCGTTGTTCTTCCAGAACATGTCGCAGGATGCTTTGGAGCTTTCGGGATTGGAGGTCTCAGGCGTCGAGTTCGATGCCGGTATCGCGAAATTCGATCTTCAACTTACTCTCGCTCCCCGCGTCGAAGATGCGCTCGAAGACGGCATGTTCGCCGAGTTCGCATACGCCACAGATCTGTTCGACGAGTCGACGATTCGTGGATTCGCCGATCGGTTCACCAGGATCCTCGAACAGGTGGTCGTGGATCCGTCGATCACCGTGGGTGACATCGAGCTGTTGGACGAGGCCGAGCGCGAGTCGCTGTTGACTGCGCGCAACTCCACCGCACATGACGTCGGGAACAGTGAGACATTGGCTTCGCTGTTCGACACTCGCGTTGCGTTGGCACCCGATGCTGTTGCCGTGGTGTTCGACGGCCAGTCGCTGACCTATGGCGAGTTGTCGGAACGTGTGAACAAATTGGCACGCAAGCTGATCGAAGATGGTGTCGGGCCCGAATCGTTGGTGGCCTTGGCGATGCGTCGATCGCTCGATCTGGTAGTAGGTATGTACGCGGTGATCGCCGCGGGCGGAGCCTACGTGCCCTTGGATCCCGATCACCCCGCCGAGCGAATCGGGCACATCCTCACGACGGCCGATCCAGTCTGTGTGCTGTCGACGACGAGGGACGCTTTCGTAGCGCCGAACGGCGCCGACGTGCTGTTGATCGACGCTGCTGATTTCTCGAGCTATTCGCCTTCAGTCGTTTCCGATGCTGATCGTCGCGGTCGTCTGCATGATGTGAACGCCGCCTACGTGATCTTCACCTCGGGTTCCACGGGCAAGCCCAAAGGCGTTGCGGTGTCGCATCACGCCATCGTGAACCAGGTCCTGTGGATGCAGGATCAGTACTCCATCGGCACAGAAGACGTCTATCTGCAAAAGACTGCAACGACGTTCGACGTCTCGTTGTGGGGATACTTCACCGCGCTTCTGTCCGGTACGAGTGTGGTGCTGGCATCTCACGACGGACATCGAGATCCCGCGTATCTGGCTGGTCTGATCGAAGATCATCGGGTGACGCTGACGGACTTCGTTCCGTCGATGTTGACCGTCTTCGCGGCTTCGGTTCCAGAGCGCGCATTGGTGTCGCTGAGGGACGTCTTCGTGATCGGTGAGGCGTTGCCGGTCGAGACGGTACGTGCATTCGCTCAGGTGTCGTCTGCAAGCTTGCACAATGTGTACGGCCCAACCGAGGCTGCGGTCTCGATCACCTACTACGAGGTCGATGGATCGGAGTCGACAGGGATTCCGATCGGGGTGCCCGAGTGGAACTCGCAGGTCTACGTGTTGGACAGTCGGTTGCGGCCGGTGCCGGTAGGCGTTGCAGGTGAGCTGTATCTGGCCGGTGATCAACTGGCGCGCGGTTACGTCGCGCGACCCGATCTCACCAGTGATCGTTTTGTCGCGAACCCATTTGTGGAGGCGAGCGACACGAACGGTGAAATCAATCCCGGTGTCAGTCGGATGTATCGCACCGGGGACCTGGTGTGGTGGAACACCGCAGGCGAACTCGAGTATGTCGGGCGTACCGATTTTCAGGTCAAATTCCGTGGTCAGAGGATCGAACTGGGTGAGATCGAGTCAGCTCTGCTGGCGCATTCGACGGTAGCTCAGTGTGTGGTCACTGTGGCATCCACCGATATGGGCGATCAGCTGGTCGCATATGTGATCGCGGTCCCGGATTCTGTGATCGACGTAGAAGTCTTGAGGAATGCGCTTCCTGAATCGCTACCTGTCTACATGATTCCGAACGCGATCATGGTCTTGGACGAGTTGCCTCTGAACTCGTCTGGGAAGTTGGATCGGAAGTTGTTGCCGGAGCCGGTGTTCGAGGTTGCGGTGTTCCGGGCCCCGGTCACGCCGGTAGAACAAATTGTCGCTTCTGTTTTCTCGGCGGTACTCGGGGTCGAGCGAGTGGGTCTGGATGACGACTTCTTCGCACTCGGCGGAAACTCTTTGATTGCTACTCGAATGGCCGCTCGGTTGGGGCAGGCGCTCGATGCACAGGTTCCGGTGCGGGTGTTGTTCGAGGCGTCGTCGGTGGAGTTGTTGGCTGCGCGGATGGAGTCGGAGATTGGTTCGGGTGCGCGGGCGGCGTTGACTGCTCGGGTGCGTCCGGAGCGGGTGCCGTTGTCGTTGGCGCAGCAGCGGATGTGGTTCTTGAACCGTTTCGATACGTTGTCGTCGGCGAACAATATTCCGGTGGCGATTCGGTTGTCGGGGTTGTTGGATGTGGCGGCGTTGGACGCTGCGGTGTCGGATGTTGTTGTGCGGCATGAGATTTTGCGGACGGTGTATCCGGAGGTCGACGGTGTCGGGTTCCAGGAGGTGTTGTCTGCGGATCGGGTGCGGTTGGATTTGTCGCCGGTGGCGGTGTCGGAGTCCGATGTCGTTGGTGCGGTGACGGAGTTCTTGTCGGCTGGTTTCGATGTGGCGGTGGAGGTTCCGGTTCGGGCGCGGTTGTTCGCGGTGTCGGAGTCGGAGTTCGTGTTGGCGATGGTGGTTCATCACATCAGTGGTGATGGTGTGTCGATGGGGCCGTTGACGCGTGATGTGATGGTGGCGTACGAGGCTCGTTCTCGGGGTGAGGTGCCGGGGTGGACGCCGTTGGCGGTGCAGTATGCGGATTACGCGTTGTGGCAGCGGGAGACTCTCGGTTCGGAAGATGATCCGTCGTCGTTGATTTCGCGTCAGATCGGGTTCTGGGAGTCGGCGTTGGCGGGGTTGCCGGATCAGTTGGATTTGCCGGCTGATCGTCCGCGGCCGGCGGTGGCGTCCAATCGTGGCGCCAAACACGCTTTCGTTATCGACGCGCCAGAGCATCATTCTTTGAAAAAAATTGCCCGTGAGTCGAATTCGTCCTTGTTCATGGTGGTGCATGCGGCGTTGGCGGTGTTGTTGTCGCGGTTGTCGGGGACGTCCGATATTGCGATCGGTACTCCGGTGGCGGGTCGTGGTGAGCAGGTTCTCGATGATTTGATCGGGATGTTCGTCAATACGTTGGTGTTGCGGACCGAGGTGGATTCTTCGGAGTCGTTCTCGGGGTTGTTGGGTCGGGTTCGTGAGGGCGATCTGGGTGCGTTTGCGCACGTAGATCTGCCGTTCGAGCGGTTGGTGGAGGTGCTCAATCCGGCGCGGTCGCAGGCGCGTAATCCGTTGTTCCAGGTGATGCTGTCGTTCCAGAACATGGAGCAGTCGGTGCTTCGACTTGGCGATCTGACAGTTGCGGGAATCGACGCCAACACGGTGGCGGCCAAGTTCGATCTGCAGCTGACCATGGTCGAGCAGTTCGACGAGGCGGGTGCCCCGGCGGGGATGGCGGCGCATTTCACGTACGCGACGGATCTGTTCGACGAGTCGACGGTGGCAGGCTTTGCCGGCAGGTTCGGGCGCATCCTTGCTGAGATCACTGTTGATCCGTCAGTTCGGTTGGGTGATATCGACGTACTTACCGCTGCTGAGCGCAGCAACCTTCTCAGCTGGTCCGCTGGTGGGCGCACAGCGTTGGCAGGCGCGTCCTTGACTGCGATGTTCGAAGAACAGGTTGGGCGGACGCCTGATTCTCTTGCCGTCGAGTGCGATGGCGAGGCGCTGACCTATGGGCAGCTCGACGCCTACGCAAACGTGGTGGCCGAGCGATTGACGGCGGCCGGCGTCGGTCCGGATGACGTCGTCGCGTTGATCGTGCCGAGGTCGGTCGAGTGGGTCGTAGGTATGTTGGCGGCGTGGAAGGCGGGTGCTGCGTACGGGCCGATCGATCCGTCGTACCCACAGGATCGGATCGAAGCGATAATCGCCGACACCGGTGCCCGATGCGCGGTGAGTACGACGACTCTCGATCTGGCGGTGGACGTGATCGTCCTCGACAGCATCATGCGCGATTCGCCGATGGTGGAGAGGCCGACGGATCGATGGCGTGAACTCGGTGCGGGGGACCGCTTGGGGTATGTCATTTCGACATCCGGTTCGACGGGTCGTCCGAAGCCGACGTTGGTGCCGATGGCCGGCATCGAGAACACGGTGGCCTGGTACCGCAGCGAGTTGCCCGAAACTGGTGGTCTATTGATCGCGTCGTCACCGAGTTTCGACTTGACGCAGAAGAACGTCTGGGCAGCGTTGAGCAGCGGTCGGAGCGTAGTGCTTGCCTCGGACGGTTTCGATCCGGATGCGATCGTTGCTCGCGTCGGGCACGGTGACGTTGCAGTGGCGAACATGTCGCCGAGCGCGTTCGAAGCCGTGGTGGATTCCGACGAGGAGTCTGCTTTGAGCGTTCTCGATGTTGTGTTCCTTGGAGGCGAGTCGATCCGGCTTAATCGTCTTGGCAGTTTGTTGTCAGGCGGAGTACGCGTGGTGAACAGTTACGGCCCGACGGAAGCGTCGGACGTGGTCTCGTTCCACGCGGTGACTGCGCATGACACCGTCAGCGTTCCGATCGGTGCACCGGTGCCGAACATGGATCTGTTCGTTCTGGATCGGTCGTTGGGTATGGTGCCGCCGGGCGTGATCGGCGAGTTGTATGTCGGTGGTGTCGGTGTCGGTCGCGGATACGGAAACCGAGCGGCGTTGACGGCGGAGCGTTTCGTCGCCAACCCCTTTGCGGGCGGGGAAAGGGGCGCCTCAGATGGCGGCAGCAGGTTGTATCGAACCGGCGACCTCGTCAGGTGGAACGGTCGGGGCGAGCTCGAGTACATCGGCCGATCGGATTTCCAGGTCAAACTGCGGGGGCAGCGTATCGAACTCGGCGAGATCGAATCTGCTCTGATCTCGCACGAGGCGGTTTCAGATGCGGTGGTCGTCCTGCACAGCGATGCGACGTTCGGCGACAGCCTGGTCGGGTATGTCGTGGGAACTGCAGTAGATGCGTCGGAAGTTCTGGAGTCTGCCCGGGCCGTGCTTCCGACGTACATGGTGCCCTCGAAGGTTCTTGTCCTCGACGAGCTTCCACTCAATGCGTCGGGCAAATTGGATCGAAAGGCTCTCCCGTCACCGGTATTCGAGGCAGCAGAGTTTCGGGCGCCGGTCACAGCGGTGCAGGAAATTGTTGCGTCGGTGTTCGGAGATGTGTTGGGCGCGGAGCGGGTCGGTCTGGATGACGATTTCTTTGCGCTGGGTGGTAATTCGTTGATCGCTACCAGGTTGGCAGCAAGATTGGGGCAGGCACTCGATGCGCAGGTCCCGGTGCGCGTGCTGTTCGAGAACTCGACAGTGGAAGGTTTGGCTGTAGTAGCGCAAAAGACCGCAGGTTCCGGTGCGAGGATGGAGTTGGAGGCGCGGGAACGTCCAGAACGTCTTCCTCTGTCCTTGGCCCAGCAGCGAATGTGGTTGGTAAACCAGATGGATCCCGGTTCTGCGGCATACAACATTCCGTTGGCTCTGCGATTGACAGGGAACTTGGATGTCGCGGCTTTGCGCCAGGCTCTTCACGACGTTTTGGTTCGACATGAGTCGCTCCGGACCAGCTACCCGAGTGACATCGAAGGGCCGGTTCAGAAAATCGTCGCGATCGACGAACTCCTTTCGCCTCTCGAAACGATTCAGGTGGACGACGAGGCCGCGGCGTTCAATCGCGTCGTGGAGTTGGTGACGACCGGATTCGACGTAGCTCAGGAGGTACCTGTACGCACTGGGTTGCTCGAGTTGGGCCCGGCAGACTTCATATTCGTCTTGGTCGCTCATCACATCGCCGCTGACGGTGAATCGATGGGACCTCTTGCCCGAGACATGATGGTCGCCTACGAGGCTCGCGTGCGCGGCACCGCGCCGTCGTGGACGCCGTTGACTGTTCAGTACGCGGACTTCGCGATCTGGCAGCGCGAAGTACTCGGTAGCGCTGGCGAGGTCGGCTCACAGGCTGCACGGCAACTCGACTTCTGGCGCCGTACGTTGGACGGTGTGTCGTCGACGCCCGGATTGCCTTCCGACCGTCAGCGACCCGCGCAGATGTCTGCACGTGCCGGTGTCTCGGAGTTCTCCGTCAACGCGGAGACGGCGGCGCGGCTCAGCGAGATTGCGCGCGAACACAACGCCACATTGTTCATGGTTGTGCACGCTGCGCTTGCAGTACTCATCGCACGGTTGAGTGGAAGCCGAGATTTCGCGATCGGAACGGTAGTGGCCGGGCGAGGTGAGCAGCAACTGGACGACATAGTCGGAATGTTCGTCAACACGCTTGCACTCAGGACCGCTCCGGATCTCGGAGCGGGATTCGGCGACTTGGTCTCGCTCGTCCGAAACGTCGATCTCGAGGCATTTGCGAACGGAGACATCCCGTTCGAGGAAGTAACCGGCGCCTTGTCGGCGTCAGCGAGCGAGCTCTTCCAGGTTGCACTGTCGGTCGAACCGATGGCAGGAGCCTCGTTCAGTCTGCCGGATTTGAAGATCACGGCTGTCGAGGGTGTGGAGGCGACTGCGAAGTTCGACCTCCAACTCAATCTCAGTTCAGATCCGGTAACGGGAGGGTTGCTCGGCCATTTGGTTTTCGCTGCGGACCTTTTCGACCAAGCAACCGCCGACGCACATGTCGAGCGCTTCGTCCGCGTTCTAGATCGGGTCTCCTCGGATCCTTCACGTCCGATTGGTGACATCGGACTGCTCACCGACTCCGAACGAGCAGAAGTCCTCGGCTCCGTGGACACAACGCCGCCCCCGGCCGTTGGCGCTCCGACGGGCCGACTCGTGCCACAGCGATTGGCAAATTCCGTAGAGGCTGATCCTGATGCTGTCGCAGTCGTGTGCGATGAGGAGGAAATGACTTACCACGAGGTCGATGCACGATCATCTCGCCTCGCTCGCCACCTGATCAATCTTGGGATCGGTCCGGGCGACACGGTGGGGATCACAGGATTGCGTGGCATCGAACTGGTGGTGGCGGCCTGGGCGCTGTCCAAAGCCGGCGCGGCAGCTCTGGTAGGAGCTACAGGAGCAGCACGTGGGACAGAAACGGCTCCGAGTGTGGCCTTGGCGTTGATTTCGGGTGAGGCCGAATCTGACGTACCGCTGGACACGAGCCTCGACTTGGACCAGCCAGATGTTATCGAGTTGGTGGCGTCGTACTCGAGTCGTTCCGTGAACTACACGGACCGGCTTCGTCCGCTGAGCGCGGACGACATCGCGGTCGTGGTTGCCGGTTCGCACCCTGGCCAGATCACCCATGGAGAGCTCGCAGCGAAGTTGGACGCGATGTCGCAGAAGCACGATGTCGACTATGAATCGCGTTTGATGTACTTCGGTCCCGAGGAAGACGAAACATCGATTCTGACTATTCTGCTTGGCGGAGCGGTCGGTGGCGTCGTACTGCTGTACTCGGAAGCGGCGAAGGACGCAGAGTTACAGGAGCTACTTGCAGAGGAGTGGGTTTCGCACGCGGTTGGTCCGACAGACGTCTTCACAGGTGTTGTCGAAGGAGCTTTGCCAGATCTACGCCTGGCGTGTGATCCCGCGACGTGGACTCTGAGCTGACGCCGCCGTTCACGAAGTTGATGGACTCCCATATCCCGAACAGTCCGATGATGTCCACTCCGCGACAGCTGTAACAATGGTTCGGTGTGTCCGATCAACTATTGGGGCTTTACCGGGACGTCGAACGCGATTTGCCCAGGTCAAGGGTAGAACCTCGGAAGTGATCGGATTCCTGCGAATACTGATCGAACTGCAGTACCAAAGCGAAGGTGAAATTGTCTTGACGCAGCACGTGTTCCTCCAGCATTCCGTTCGAGTGCAGGTCGTGACCGCATGAGCTCCGATGGTGTGACGCCAGGGACTTCGGTAGCTCGCAAGGCACGTCGAGAGCGTCCGGCACGCGGCCGTCGTGCCAGCACCTCGTTGCTTCCGCAACTGCTGGCGGCGGCCGTCGAGCTGGGGCCCGAGCGGGAGGCGTTGCGGTTCGAAGGACGTTCGCTGTCATACGCAGAGTTGGACGAGCAATCGTCTCGTTTGGCGAGATTGTTGATCGCCGGCGGCATGGGGCCAGAGGATCGGGTTGCAATTTCGATACCGCGGTCCATCGAGTCCGTTCTGGCACTGTGGGCAGTCGCCAAGTCCGGCGCCGCCTTCGTCCCGGTGGATCCGAACTATCCAGCCGATCGCGTGGCCTACATGATCAGCGATTCTGGAGTTTCGGTCGGGTTGACCACTGAGGGTGCACGCGCCGGGTTAACCGACTCGGTCGGGTGGATCTCGATCGATGCTTCGGACACTGTCGAGTCGTTGGCCGCTGTCTCCGGCGCGCCAGTGACGTATGACGAGCGGGTAAGGACACTGCGTGAGCAGCACGCCGCGTACGTCATCTACACATCCGGCTCCACAGGGAGACCTAAGGGTGTTGTTGTTTCGCATTCGGGGCTAGCCGTCCTGCAGCGAGAGCAAATTCGCATGCTGTCGCTCGACGGCAATTCGCGGGTTTTGCACTTCACGACTCCAAGCTTCGACGTATCGATCTTCGAACTACTCGAGACGATCGGGGCGGGCGCCGTCATGGTGATTGCCCCATCGAGCATCTACGGTGGGCCCGAGCTAGCCGAGCTGATCAAGACAGAGCGAGTGACGCATGTCGGCGCTACTCCTTCGGTGCTCGCATCGGTGGATCCATCTGGACTCGACGATGTTGCTGTCGTCGTGGTCGCGGGTGAAGCGTGTCCGCCAGAGTTGGTCGCGAAGTGGGCGCCCGGACGCCACTTTGTCAACGCGTACGGCCCGACCGAGATGACGATCGTCACGAACATGACGGAACTCGGCGCGGGTGATCCCGTCACGATCGGTGGTCCGATTCGTGGTGCAGCGTCTTTGGTATTGGATGCCCGCTTGCAGCCTGTACCGACGGGGACTACGGGTGAGCTCTATCTTGCAGGGCCGCAGGTTGCGCGCGGATACCACAATTTGGCAGGTATGACGGCCGATCGATTCATCGCGAATCCCTTTGGGGCACAGGGTGAACGAATGTACCGCACGGGGGACGTGGTGCGGTGGGCGGAAAGTGCTGCCGGCGATCGTAGCGTCGAATACGTCGGACGGTCCGATTCCCAGGTCAAGATCCGTGGCTTCCGCATCGAGTTGACTGAAATCGACGCGGTCATCGCACTCGACGAACGGGTCGAGTTCGTGACAACGCTCGGGCGAGTGTTGCCCAGCGGTGAAACGGCTCTCATCTCTTATGTGCTTCCTGCAGTTGGAGCCGTGCTGTCCGGGGATGACGTCCTGGCAGTGGTCAAGACGGATCTTCCCCGTCACATGATTCCGGCGGCTGTCGTTGTCATCGACGAGATCCCCTTGACGCCAGTAGGAAAGCTGGATTCAGCAGCACTTCCTGATCCCGTATTCGAGGCCCGAGAGTTTGTAGCGCCATCCTCCGATGGTGAGGTCGTGGTCGCGCGCATATTCGAAGAACTCTTGGGGGTGGACCGAGTCGGCGCTGACGACGACTTCTTCGAACTTGGCGGCAACTCGTTGATTGCTGCGAAATTGGCCGGGCGTCTCAGTGCGGCTTTCGATGTGCGGGTTCAGGTCAAAACGCTCTTCGAGTACTCGACAGTCTCCGGTCTTGCATCTGTTTTGTCAGATTCAGCGGGGCGTGTGCGAATTGCCTTGGCCCCTCGCTCTCGTCCGGAGCGGATACCTCTTTCCCTTGCACAGTCGCGGATGTGGTTCTTGTCGAGATTCGACTCTGTGTCTGGTGTGAACAACATTCCGATCGTGTTGCGGTTGTCCGGTGCCGTCGATGTTTCGGCACTGTCCGCAGCGCTGTCGGATGTTGTTGCGCGGCACGAGGTGTTGCGGACCGTCTATCCGGAATTCGAGGGCATCGGGTTCCAACAAGTACTTCCGGTGGACGAATTCGTGGAAACTGTATTGCCCGAAACTGTCGACGCGGCCGACTTGCTCGGTGTGCTGACGCCAGTGGTGGCAGAGGGGTTCGATGTCACGGTCGAGGTGCCATTGCGGGTTCGTTTGTTCCAGACGGGTTCGTCGGAGTTTGTGTTGGCGTTGGTGATTCACCATATCGCTGCTGACGGTGTGTCGATGGGTCCGTTGGTGCGTGATGTGTCGATGGCGTATGTGGCGCGTGCGGGTGGACAGGTTCCGGGGTGGGCGCCGTTGGCGGTGCAGTATGCGGATTACGCGTTGTGGCAGCGTGAGGTGTTGGGGTCCGAGGGTGATCCGTCGTCGTTGATGTCTGAGCAGTTGGGGTATTGGACGTCGGTGTTGGCGGGGTTGCCGGAGCGGATCGAGCTGCCGGCGGATCGCCCGCGGCCGTTGGTGGCATCCAATCAGGGTGCGAGTTACCAGTTTTCGATAGACGCGCGGTTACATCGAGCGCTCGAGCAGTTGGCGCTTGATCGTAATGTGTCGTTGTTCATGGTGGTGCATGCGGCGTTGGCGGTGTTGTTGGCGCGGCTGAGCGGTAGTGACGACGTTGTGGTGGGCTCTCCGATCGCAGGGCGGGGTGAGCCGGAGCTGGACGATCTGATTGGTATGTTCGTCAATACGTTGGTGTTGCGGACCGAGGTGGATTCTTCGGAGTCTTTCTCGGCGTTATTGGGTCGGGTTCGTGAGGTCGATCTCGGGGCGTTCGGCAACGAGGACGTGCCGTTCGAGCGTTTGGTGGAAGTGCTTGATCCGGCGCGGTCGCAGGCCCATCATCCGTTGTTCCAGGTTGCGTTGTTCTTTCAGAACATGGCGCAGGATGTCGTGGAGTTGCCGGGACTGTCGATTGCCGGTTTCGACGCCGGTGTCGAGATCGCGAAGTTCGATCTGCAGTTGACGGTGACGCCGTTGGAGGAGGACGGCGTCGGTGTGGGGATGCCGATGTCGTTGACGTATGCGACGGATCTGTTCGACGCGTCGACAGTTGTTTCGTTTGCGGAGCGGTTGGTGCGTGTTCTGGAAGCAATGGTGGCGGAGCCTGATTCGGTTATCGGGGATGTGGAGTTGCTCGGTGAGGGCGAGCGTTCGCAGGTGCTGGTGGCGGTCAATGACACTGTTCACGAGTTGACTGTTGGTGCTTTGTTGCTCGACGGGTTTGTTGCGCAGGTGGCGGCGACGCCGGATGCGGTGGCGGTGGTGTTCGAGGGGCAGTCTCTGACGTATGCGGAGTTCGGGTCTCGGGTGAACCGTCTTGCACGGTATCTGATTTCGGTGGGCGTGGGGCCGGAGTCGTTGGTGGCGTTGGCGATGCGCCGGTCGGTTGACCTTGTGGTTGGTATGTATGCAGTGGTTGCTGCGGGTGGGGCGTATGTGCCGTTGGATCCGGATCATCCGGTCGAGCGCAATGGTCATATTCTCGAGACCGCGGCACCGGTCTGTGTGTTGTCCACTGCTGGTGACGGTGTGGTGTTGCCGAGTAAATTCGATGTGGTGTTGATAGACGAGCTGGATGTGTCCGGATTCTCGGATGCGCCTGTTTCTGATGTGGATCGTGTTGCGCCGTTGCGTGTTTCGAATGCTGCGTATGTGATTTTCACGTCGGGGTCGACGGGGAAGCCGAAGGGTGTGGCGGTTTCGCATGCGGCGATCGTCAATCAGATGGCGTGGATGCAGGGGCAGTATGTTCTGACCGGGTCGGATGTGTATCTGCAGAAGACTGCGACGACGTTCGACGTGTCTTTGTGGGGGTTCTTCCTGCCGTTGGCGGTGGGTGCTCGGTTGGTGGTGGCCACTCATGACGGTCATCGGGATCCGGGGTATTTGGCGTCGGTGATCGCTGATCAGCGCGTGACGGTGACGGACTTCGTGCCGACGATGCTGTCGGTGTTCGCGGGGGAAGTCTCTGCCAGCCAGTTGGATTCGCTACGTGATGTGTTCGTCATCGGTGAGGCGTTGCCGGCGCAGACGGTGCGCGATTTCGGTGTTGTTTCAAGCGCGCGGGTTCACAACTTGTATGGTCCGACCGAGGCCGCGGTGTCGATCACGTTCGCGGATGTGACGGATGCTGTCCACGGTGGTGTGGCTTCTATTGGTGTGCCGCAGTGGAATTCGCAGGTTTTCGTCTTGGATTCGCGATTGCGTCCGGTGCCGGCGGGTGTTGCGGGAGAGTTGTATCTTGCGGGTGATCAGTTGGCTCGTGGGTATGTTTCTCGTCCGGATTTGTCGGCGGATCGCTTCGTCGCGAATCCGTTCACTCATGGCAGTGTCGGCGATCGGATGTACCGCACGGGGGACTTGGTGCGGTGGGGCTGGTCGGGGGAGCTCGAGTACATCGGGCGCACTGATTTCCAAGTGAAGTTCCGGGGTCAGCGGATCGAGTTGGGGGAGATCGAGTCGGCCCTGGTGGCCGATGTGTCGGTGTCGGTGTCGTCGGTGGCGGTGGTGTCGACCAAGACCGGTGATCAGTTGGTGGGGTATGTGGTGCCGACGTCGGGAGCGGTGGTTGATGTTGCGGCGCTTGTGGATTCGTTGGGGTCGGTGTTGCCGTCGTATATGGTGCCGTCGCAGATCATGGTGTTGGATGCGTTCCCGCTGAATGCTTCGGGGAAGTTGGATCGGAAGCTGTTGCCGAAGCCGGTGTTCGAGGCTGCAGCGTTCCGGGCTCCGGTGACTCCGGTGGAGGAGTCGGTTGCCTCGGTTTTCGCCGAGGTGTTGGGTGTGGATCGGGTCGGGCTTGATGATGATTTCTTTGCTTTGGGTGGCAATTCGCTGATTGCGACTCGGATGGTTGCCCGCCTTGGGCAGGCGCTCGATACGCAGGTTCCGGTACGGGTGCTGTTCGAGGTGTCCTCGGTCGAGCGCGTGGCTGCCCGGGTTCAGACCAAGATCGGTTCGGGTGCTCGGGCGGCGTTGACTGCTCGGGTGCGCCCGGAGCGGGTGCCGTTGTCCCTTGCACAGCAACGGATGTGGTTTCTGAACCAACTCGACCCAGAGTCGCCGGTCTACAATGTTCCTCTCGCGATCCGGCTTTCAGGGAAGCTGGACGTGGCGGGGCTGAAAGCTGCTGTTTCCGATGTCCTGGCACGGCACGAGTCGCTCAGAACGTTGTACCCAAGCGATCCAGATGGACCAATGCAGGTAATTGTTCCACCCGAAGAGGTCGTGCTGGACTTGAGTCCAGTCGAGGTCGACGCCGAGTCTGTAATGCTGCGCGTAGCAGAGGTTGTCGGACAGGGATTCGACGTCGGTGCTGAGGTCCCCGTTCGAGCGAAACTGTTCAGCCTTGGCTCTGGCGACTACGTGTTGGTTGTCGTGATCCACCACGTTGCCGGAGACGGTTCCTCAGTCGGGCCACTCGGGCGCGATGTCATGGTCGCGTATGAGGCCCGATCTCGGGGCGTGGTTCCGGGGTGGGCACCTCTCGGAGTGCAGTACGCGGACTATGCGTTGTGGCAACGCGAGATGTTGGGCTCAGATGGTGACCCGGACTCGATCGCGTCGAAGCAAATTGCGTATTGGCGAACTCAGTTGGCTGACGTCCCCCCCGTTTTGAATCTCCCCTTGGATCGTGCAAGGCCGGCGATTCAGTCGTTACGCGGAGCGACAGTCAATTTCACGATCGATGCACGCCTTCATTCAGACTTGTCGAGGCTTGCAGTGGGTCACAACGTCACTGTCTTCATGGTCATTCACGCGGCAGTGGCTGTTTTGATGTCCAGACTGAGCAGTTCCACGGACGTGGTGCTTGGTACTCCTGTCGCAGGACGCGGGGAGGCCGAACTCGACGATCTGATTGGTATGTTCGTCAACACGCTGGTCTTACGCACGAACGTCGAAGCGTCGGAGGGATTCGGTTCGTTCCTGGAGCAGGTGCGTGAAATCGATCTATCGGCGTTTGCCAATGCGGATGTGCCGTTCGAGTGGTTGGTGGATGAGATCGACCCCGTGCGTTCTACTGCGCACTCACCGCTGTTCCAGGTTTTGTTGGTGTTCCAGAACTTTGCGCAAACGCAGTTCGTGTTGCCAGAACTCACGATTTCCGGGATCGAAGCGGACTCGGGAACGGCGAAATACGACCTTCAGATCACTCTGTCCGAGGTCATCAGCGAGTCTGGAGAACCCTCGGGGATACACGGGTCGTTCAACTACGCAACCGACCTGTTCGACGAATCAACGGTGCTGGAATTCGTCGATCGTCTGTTGCGAATTCTGAGCACAGTGTCCGCAACTCCGGACGTACTGGTGGGTGATATTCCCGTACTCTCACAGAGCGAGAGTGAACAGGTACTGGCACAAGCTGTTTCGGCCGGATCTTTGTGCTCGGACAATGCGACGCTGGTCTCGTTGTTCGACGAGCAGGTTGCGCGGACGCCTAACTCTGTCGCGTTGGCCATGGACGCAATTGAACTTACGTATGCGGAGTTCGATGCCAAGGTCAATCAACTCGCGCGTCACCTCATTTCCGAAGGAGTCGGACCTGAGCAGTTGGTCGGTGTGGCGATGCGTCGGAGCATTGACCTCGTGGTTGCGATCTACGCCGTTCTGAAGGCTGGGGGCGCCTACGTTCCTATCGATCCAGATCATCCAGCAGAACGCACCGAGTACGTCGTAGAGGCGGCGGATCCGGTACTGATTCTGACTACCGCTCGCGATCAGTTCGCGTCTACGGGTCGACGGATGGTGACTGTCGAGGCTCTGAACTTGGACGGGTTCCCATCTCGCCGGATTGCCGACTCTGAACGCAATTCGCCTTTGCGATCGCAAAACACGGCGTATCTGATCTTCACTTCAGGTTCGACAGGTCGACCCAAGGGCGTTGCCATTACACACAGCGCAACGGTAAACCAGTTGGTGTGGGCTCAGGCGACCTACAGGCTTGATTGCTCGGATGTGGTACTACACAAAACGCCGATCACCTTCGACATTTCGGTCTGGGAATTGTTCTGGACTCTCCAAACTGGCGCGAAACTGGTCATCGCGGTTCCCGATGGACACCGGGACGCAGATTATCTTGCGAAAACCATTGCTCAAGAGCGGGTCACGACGGTGCATTTCGTTCCGTCGATGTTGAGCGCATTCATGTCCGCGGTGCCCGCGCCGCTGCCGGAATCGGTGCGTCGAGTCTTTGTCGCAGGAGAGGCGTTGAGCGCCGACACCGTACGCCGATTCAGCGGGTACGCCTCGGCGAGCCTGCACAACTGGTACGGGCCTGCCGAGGTCGAGGTGGTAACAGCTTGGGAGGCGACTCCTGAGGCGGTGGTCGTCCCGATCGGTACGCCCGTCGCTAACGCGTCCACTGTTGTGCTTGACGGCCGGTTGGCGCCAGTGCCGGTGGGTGTGGCCGGTGAACTGTATTTGGGTGGACCGCAGGTGGCTCGTGCATATCACGGTGAGCCTGCTATGACGGCGCTGCGATTTGTCGCCGATCCATTCGGATCAGCCGGCGCCAGGTTGTACCGCACCGGAGATTTGGTTCGATGGACCAAATCGGGGGAGCTGGAGTACATCGGCCGTAGCGATTTCCAGGTGAAGTTGCGTGGTCAGCGGATCGAACTGGGTGAGATCGAATCAGCCCTGCTCACGCATGAGAACGTCAACGACGCCGTCGTCGTGATGCACTCTGACTCCAAGTCGGGTGACAGCTTGGTTGGGTATGTGGTGCCGGCGTCGGGTGCGGTGGTTGATGTTGTAGCGCTTACGGATTCGCTGCGTGCGGTGTTGCCGTCGTACATGGTTCCGTCGTTGATCATGGTGTTGGATGCGTTGCCGCTGAATGCGTCGGGGAAGTTGGATCGGAAGTTGTTGCCGGAGCCGGTGTTCGAGGTTGCGGTGTTCCGGGCTCCGGTGACGGCGGTGGAGGAGATCGTCGCGTCGGTGTTCGGGGATGTTCTCGGGGTCGAGCGTGTCGGGTTGGATGATGATTTCTTTGCTTTGGGTGGTAATTCTTTGATTGCTACTCGGGTGGCGGCTCGGTTGGGGCAGGCGCTCGATGCGCAGGTTCCGGTGCGGGTGTTGTTCGAGGCGTCGTCGGTGGAGTTGTTGGCTGCTCGGGTGGAGTCGGAGGTTGGTTCGGGTGCGCGGGCGGCGTTGACTGCTCGGGTGCGTCCGGAGCGGGTGCCGTTGTCGTTGGCGCAGCAGCGGATGTGGTTCTTGAACCGATTCGATCCGGGATCCAATGTTGACAATATTCCGGTGGCGATTCGGTTGTCGGGGTTGTTGGATGTGGCGGCGTTGGATGCTGCGGTGTCGGATGTTGTTGGTCGGCATGAGATTTTGCGGACCGTGTATCCGGAGGTCGACGGTGTCGGGTTCCAGGAGGTGTTGTCTGCGGATCGGGTGCGGTTGGATTTGTCGCCGGTGGCGGTGTCGGAGTCCGATGTCGTTGGTGCGGTGACGGAGTTCTTGTCGGCTGGTTTCGATGTTGCGGTGGAGGTTCCGGTTCGGGCGCGGTTGTTTGCGGTGTCGGAGTCGGAGTTCGTGTTGGCGATGGTGGTTCATCACATCAGTGGTGATGGTGTGTCGATGGGGCCGTTGACGCGTGATGTGATGGTGGCGTACGAGGCTCGTTCTCGGGGTGAGGTTCCGGGGTGGGCGCCTTTGGCGGTGCAGTATGCGGATTACGCGTTGTGGCAGCGGGAGACTTTGGGATCGGAAGATGATGCGGGGTCGTTGATTTCGCGTCAGATCGGGTTCTGGGAGTCGGCGTTGGCGGGGTTGCCGGATCAGTTGGATTTGCCGGCTGATCGTCCGCGGCCGGCGGTGGCGTCCAATCGTGGTGCTGCGTATTCGTTCGTGATTGATCGTGATGTGCATGTGTCGTTGAGTGACGCTGCGCGTGAGTCGAATTCGTCGTTGTTCATGGTGGTGCATGCGGCGTTGGCGGTGTTGTTGTCGCGGTTGTCGGGGACGTCCGATATTGCGATCGGTACTCCGGTGGCGGGTCGTGGTGAGCAGGTTCTCGATGATTTGATCGGGATGTTCGTCAATACGTTGGTGTTGCGGACGGAGGTGGATTCTTCGGAGTCGTTCTCGGGGTTGTTGGGTCGGGTGCGTGAGGGTGATCTGGGTGCGTTTGCGCATGCGGATGTGCCGTTCGAGCGGTTGGTGGAGGTGCTCAATCCGGCGCGGTCGCAGGCTCGTAATCCGTTGTTCCAGGTGATGCTCTCGTTCCAGAACATGGAGCAGACCGCGTTGCAGTTGGGCGATCTGACGGTTGCGGGCGTCGATACCGGCGCGGTGGCGGCGAAGTTCGATCTGCAGTTGACCATGGTCGAGCAGTTTGACGAGTCCGGTGCCCCGGCCGGGATGGCGGCGACGTTCACGTACGCGACGGATCTGTTCGACGAGTCGACGGTGGCAGGGTTTGCGGTTCGGTTCGGACGGATTCTCGGTACTGTCGTCGCCGATCATTCAATATGTTTGGGCGACATAGACATCATTGGTGCTGCTGAAAGACAGTCGATACTGGCTTGGTCCCAAGCGCCGGTTCGAACTCCGTTGACGGCGGATCTTCTACCGGATCGATTCGATAGGCAGGTTGCGAAGACTCCTGATCTAATTGCCATAGCTGACGGCGATAACGCGTTGACCTATCGCGAGTTGGATAGCCGCATAAATCGGTTGGCAAGATTCCTAATCGAGATTGGCGCGGGTCCCGGTACAAGTGTAGTGCTCTCAGTTCGGCGATCGATCGAACTTGTGGTTGGAATGTATGCGATTTCAAAGAGCGGTGCAGCCTATGTGCCATTGGACCCGGATCAACCGATTGATCGAAATCAGTTCATCATCGAAACATCCTCACCAATTTGTATCCTAACGACATCTGGTACCCATCTAGACGAGTCTTTCGGGGGCGCGAGAATTCTTCTGGACTCGATCGAACTCGATAGGTACTCGTCGGTTCCAGTTCGTCAGGGAGAAAGAGGCCGGAGTCTTCATCCGGAAGATACGGCGTACGTCATCTTCACTTCGGGTTCGACCGGAAGGCCGAAAGGCGTGGCGGTTCCACACCAATCTGTAGTGCGATCCTTGGATTGGCGTCAGGAACGCTATGGGTTGACCGCGGAAGATGTTGTACTGCAGAAGACCCCTTTCACTTTTGACGCTTCCGTTCGCGAGTTTTGGTGGCCACTGTTGTCTGGTGCCCGATTGGTGATTGCGTCTGCTGATGGGCACCGTGATCCTGGTTATTTGGTTCGCGCGATCCGCGAAAACCGAGTTACATCGGCCCATTTCGTGCCATCAGTTCTTGGCGAAATTCTGGAGCAAGCGTGCCCGGACGACTTGGTTAGTCTTCGTCAAGTATTCTGCGGTGGCGAGACACTTACGCCGCATTTGGCGGATCGCTTCCGTAACTTGAGTCTTGCAGAGTTGTTTAACGAGTATGGGCCGACGGAGTCGGCTGTCTCGGTATCCAGTCATTCGGTCAGAGCTGAGCAATACCAGAGTATTCCAATAGGCTCGCCCGCCGGCGGTGTCGATATCTATGTGCTCGACAATAAGTTACAACTCGTTCCATCTGGTGTAGTGGGCGAGATGTACCTTGCCGGAGGTCAGCTTGCCCGCGGGTATGAGACGAGGGGTGAACTGACTTCCGAACGCTTTGTTGCCAATCCGTTCAGTCAGCCGGGCATGAGGATGTACAGATCTGGTGACCTTGCCCGATGGACTAAGTCGGGAGAGTTGGAGTACATCGGACGTAGCGACTTCCAGGTGAAGTTGCACGGGCTCCGGATTGAACTTGGTGAGATCGAGCGTGCCTTACTTGAAATTCCAGGGGTTCGCCAGGCCGTGGTTGTACTTCATGATGATGCAGATCGGGGCTCGCACCTCGTCGCGTATGGGGTCGGCGACGACTCTGCCTCAATATCCGCCGAATTGATCCTGCAGGATCTTTCGTTGCGGCTACCGCGCTACATGGTCCCTACCAAATTGATCACTCTCGAACGGATGCCGCTGAATGCGAACGGCAAGTTGGATCGGAAGTTGTTGCCGGAGCCGGTGTTCGAGGTTGCGGTGTTCCGGGCTCCGGTGACGGCGGTGGAGGAGATCGTCGCGTCGGTGTTCGGGGATGTTCTCGGGGTCGAGCGTGTCGGGTTGGATGATGATTTCTTTGCTTTGGGTGGTAATTCTTTGATTGCTACTCGGGTGGCGGCTCGGTTGGGGCAGGCGCTCGATGCGCAGGTTCCGGTGCGGGTGTTGTTCGAGGCGTCGTCGGTGGAGTTGTTGGCTGCTCGGGTGGAGTCGGAGGTTGGTTCGGGTGCGCGGGCGGCGTTGACTGCTCGGGTGCGTCCGGAGCGGGTGCCGTTGTCGTTGGCGCAGCAGCGGATGTGGTTCTTGAACCGATTCGATCCGGGATCCAATGTTGACAATATTCCGGTGGCGATTCGGTTGTCGGGGTTGTTGGATGTGGCGGCGTTGGATGCTGCGGTGTCGGATGTTGTTGGTCGGCATGAGATTTTGCGGACCGTGTATCCGGAGGTCGACGGTGTCGGGTTCCAGGAGGTGTTGTCTGCGGATCGGGTGCGGTTGGATTTGTCGCCGGTGGCGGTGTCGGAGTCCGATGTCGTTGGTGCGGTGACGGAGTTCTTGTCGGCTGGTTTCGATGTTGCGGTGGAGGTTCCGGTTCGGGCGCGGTTGTTTGCGGTGTCGGAGTCGGAGTTCGTGTTGGCGATGGTGGTTCATCACATCAGTGGTGATGGTGTGTCGATGGGGCCGTTGACGCGTGATGTGATGGTGGCGTACGAGGCTCGTTCTCGGGGTGAGGTTCCGGGGTGGGCGCCTTTGGCGGTGCAGTATGCGGATTACGCGTTGTGGCAGCGGGAGACTTTGGGGTCGGAAGATGATGCGGGGTCGTTGATTTCGCGTCAGATCGGGTTCTGGGAGTCGGCGTTGGCGGGGTTGCCGGATCAGTTGGATTTGCCGGCTGATCGTCCGCGGCCGGCGGTGGCGTCCAATCGTGGTGCTGCGTATTCGTTCGTGATTGATCGTGATGTGCATGTGTCGTTGAGTGACGCTGCGCGTGAGTCGAATTCGTCGTTGTTCATGGTGGTGCATGCGGCGTTGGCGGTGTTGTTGTCGCGGTTGTCGGGGACGTCCGATATTGCGATCGGTACTCCGGTGGCGGGTCGTGGTGAGCAGGTTCTCGATGATTTGATCGGGATGTTCGTCAATACGTTGGTGTTGCGGACGGAGGTGGATTCTTCGGAGTCGTTCTCGGGGTTGTTGGGTCGGGTGCGTGAGGGTGATCTGGGTGCGTTTGCGCATGCGGATGTGCCGTTCGAGCGGTTGGTGGAGGTGCTCAATCCGGCGCGGTCGCAGGCGCGTAATCCGTTGTTCCAGGTGATGCTCTCGTTCCAGAGCGCACGCCAGACCGGGTTGCAGTTGGGCGATCTGACGGTTGCGGGCGTCGATACCGGCGCGGTGGCGGCGAAGTTCGATCTGCAGTTGACCATGGTCGAGCAGTTCGACGAGTCCGGTGCCCCGGCCGGGATGGCGGCGACGTTCACGTACGCGACGGATCTGTTCGACGAGTCGACGGTGGCCTCGATGGCAACCCGATTCGAACGCATCCTGGCTGCCGTCGTTGCTGATCGGTCAACCATTGTTGGTGACGTTGATATTTTGGATTCTGTTGAGCGTTCGTTGGTGCTCGAGGGGTGGAATGATACGGCTCGTGAGGTTGCGGGTGTGTCGGTGTTGGACGGGTTCGATGCGCAGGTGGCGGCGTCTCCGGATGCGGTAGCGCTCTCGTTCGAGGGTGTGTCTCTGTCGTATGCGGAGTTCGATGCTCGGGTGAATCGTTTTGCCAGGTATTTGGTTTCGGTGGGTGTGGGGCCGGAGTCGTTGGTGGGTGTTGCGGTTCGTCGGTCGGTTGATTTGTTGGTTGCGGTTTACGGTGTGCTCAGGGCTGGTGGTGGGTATGTTCCGGTGGATCCGGATCAGCCTGCGGAGCGTAATGGGTATGTGTTGGCGGCGGCGTCGCCGGTGTGTGTGGTCAGTACTTCTGATGTTGGTTTCGATGCTGGTGTGGTGCCGGTGGTCGAGGTTGATGTTGTTGATGTGTCTGGTTTTTCGGATGCTCCTGTTTCGGATGTGGATCGGGTTTCGCCGTTGCGGTCGGGGAATACGGCGTATGTGATTTTCACGTCGGGGTCGACGGGTCGGCCGAAGGGTGTGGCGGTCAGTCATCGCAGTGTGGTCAATCAGGTGTCGTGGTTGGCGGAGCGTTATGCGGTGTCGGGTTCTGATGTGGTGTTGTTCAAGACTCCGGTGACGTTCGATGTGTCGGTGTGGGAGTTGTTTGTTCCGTTGGCGGTGGGTGCTCGGTTGGTGGTGGCTACTCATGACGGTCATCGGGATCCGGGGTATTTGGCGTCGGTGGTGGCGGCGGAGTCGGTGTCGATGGTCTCGTTTGTGCCGTCGATGTTGGAGGTGTTCGTCGATCAGTTGGTCGACACGTCGGAGGCGACGATTTCGCGTCTCGGTGGTGGTGGGTTGGGTTCGTTGCGGGTGATTTTCGCGGCGGGTGAGGCGTTGCCGGCGTCGGTGGTGGGTCGGGTGTTGTCGGTGTTGCCGTCGGTTGAGGTTCATAATTTGTATGGTCCGACGGAGTTCACGGTGCATGCGACGGCGGCGGGTCCGCTCGATGGTGTGGGTGTGGTGGTGCCGATGGGTGCTCCGGTGTGGAATTCGTCGGTGTTGGTGTTGGATTCGCGGTTGCGTCCGGTGCCGGTGGGTGTTGCGGGTGAGTTGTATTTGTCGGGTGTGCAGGTCGCTCGTGGGTATTTCGGGCGGGTGGATTTGTCGGCGGAGCGGTTTGTGGCGAATCCGTTCGGTGGGGTGGGTTCGCGGATGTATCGCACGGGGGATGTGGTGCGGTGGATCGGTGTGTCGGGTGAGCTCGAGTATGTCGGTCGTAGTGATTTTCAGGTGAAGTTGCGTGGTCAGCGGATCGAGTTGGGGGAGATCGAGGCTGCGGTTCGGGATCAGGTGGGTGTGGGTTCTGTTGTGGTGGTGGTGTGGCGTGATCAGTTGGTTGCGTATGTCACTGCTGCGGTGGGGTCTTCGGTTGATGTTGATGTGGTGAAGGTGGGTGTGGGGGAGCGGTTGGCGTCGTATATGGTGCCGTCGCAGTTTGTGGTGTTGGATGCGTTGCCGCTCAATGCTTCGGGGAAGTTGGATCGGAAGTTGTTGCCGGAGCCGGTGTTCGAGGTTGCGGTGTTCCGGGCTCCCACTACCGAAGCTGAATTACTTGTCGCAAGCGTCTTTTCGGAGATTCTCGGTGTCGAGCACATCGGAGCGGACGACAGCTTCTTCGAGTTGGGTGGCAACTCATTGGTCGCAGCGAGGGTTGCTGCTCGGCTGAGCGCAGCAGTTTCCGTGGAGGTCCCACTGCGACTCATCTTCGCTACTTCGACGGTCAGCGAACTTGCAGAACGAATTGCACTCGGAATTCGGGTGGGCTTCGATGCGAAAACCGATGATGCACTACGAACGCTTCTGCCGCTGAGAACGACAGGGAGCGATGTGCCGTTGTTCTGTGTTCATCCACTCGTTGGACTGGCGTGGCCTTTTGCGCCGTTGGCGGCTGTTGTGGACCGTTCGATTCCGCTTTATGGATTGCAGAGCCCTGTTCTGACTGATGAGGCATTCCAAGGACGATCCCTTGACGATTACGCGGATCGCTACGTGGATGAGATCACCCGGGTTCAGCAGTCAGGCCCGTACCGAATTCTCGGTTGGTCGCTCGGCGCGATCATTGCTCAAGCGGTTGCGGCGAAGATGGAGGAGCGAGGCGAGATCGTTGAGGCGTTGATCTTGCTGGACGGTTCGCCGGAAACACGCGACGAATCAGAGCACGCTGTCCAGGTGCGCGCTGAGTTGGCTGCAATGGGGATTGTCTTCGGCGAGAACGAAGAGCTCGATGAATTGTCGGTCGAAAGGTCTGCAGAGATCTTGACGGCTGTCGACGGAGAGAGAATCGGACTCGATGCGTCTGCGATCAAGCGGTTGCTCACAAGCATTGCGATTTCGGCGAAGCTGATCAACGCCCATCGGCCGCAGTCGTTCGGGGGGCCGATCACCTTCGTGAGTTCGTTGGATCGTTCGGACGCAAAGCAAGCCGATAAGGTTTGGGGTCCGTACGCGCAAGGAGAACTGACGGATGAATTGGTCGACGTTCACCACCTGGAGATGATGTCTCCTGAAGGCGTTCGCGCTATCGGGCTGATCATTGAGCGTGTGTTGCGCGGTGGCGCCGCTGATTGATCAACCGGCGTATACGAGCCTGGTCGGGCGACGGCCAGGCTCGTATGCTTCGCTCTTCGTGATTGGCCTTGTAGGAGGTCATGTTCACCCGTGACAGCGCACGCTTGTCGATCGGAGTTTGTCGAGCGTGCGATTTCGACCGCTGCGGCTGACCATCTCGACGTCTGGGGCAGCTATGCGCAGGGGATCGGCGTGAATTCCGGATCGAGCGCGGATTTTACGAGGTCCAACGAATGCGCGTCACGAACCAGCCCCGCATGCGAGGCAGTGTTGCCTGGGCATCCATCCTGGACCCAGACGTTGTTTACAACGGAATTGGGGCCTGCGGTAAGGAACGAAGCTTCCGGAGGGGTTGAAATCTGGTCGTGAGCGGTCGCGATTACGGTATACGTAACTCCCGGTTGGGTTTCCGAGCCCGCATTGAGCTCAGTCAACAGCGGTGTCCCTTGAAGTTGTTGAACACCGGCTGGTCCCCAAATCGCCTGAACCAAGAGGTCTCCAGGAAGCCCCATATCTGAGAGTTGTTTGGCGTTTGCTTGCAAGCCGCCGAAGGTCGTTCCGTGGTTGGTAGCGCCGAGGGTGACCAGAGAATGGACGGCGTTTTTCGACGGATCTTCCGGAGTCGAACCACCGTCGAACTTCAGGTACTGGCGAGCGACGACTCCCCCTTGGGAGTGGCCTACGAGATCCACCTGGCCTGCACCCGTATGACGGCGAACTGAATCAACGAAGGTTGCAAGCTCTTTCGCTGAAGTCGCAATGTCCCTGATACCCCATTGGAGAGCGTTGGGATTGAAGATTTCCCGTGCCCCTCCATAATTGAGAGCAAATACGCAGTAGCCGAGATCAGCAAGTTGCGGGGAAAGTTCAGCCCAGGTATCAACCATGTTCGCGGTTGTTCCATGGATGAGAACTACCGGACGAGGATGATCGGCGCTCGGAACGCAATTCCAGTTGTTGGAGCCCGCCGGCGATGGACCCATAGTCGCGAAACCAGGGCTGGGTTCTCGATCATCCGCCAGGGCACTAACTGAGGTGCCAGACAGCAGGAAACACGTTCCCAGTACGACCAGCATGATCCGAATGAACCGCACCGCTGATTCCTCCTATGAAGCTAATCGGTGCCTCGTGCTGGAGTTGAAGCCAGCACGAGGCACTTGAATCAGACGCCCAGAGACTGTGCGATGAATGGCCAGGACTTGTGTAGATCGTCTTGCCAGTAGCCCCATGAATGGGTACCTGTTGGTCGGAAATCCACTACTGCCGGAATATTCAGTTCGAAGAGCCGCTTCGCCATGTTGGAGGTACACAGGTTGGTTGCAAGCTCGATCGGACTGCCGACAACGATCTGGTCGAACATCGCAGCGCGGCCGTCCTGGATGCGCGGATTAGCAGGGGTGTCATTGGGGAAACCGGGGAGCCCGCTGCCGGTGCTCATGTAAATCTGTGTGCCACGCAGCTTCTCAGCGTTCACAAGGGGGTCGTGTTCCCGCCAACCGGGGCCGTCGAACGGACCCCACATGTTCTGCACGTCGTCAACGCCGCCGATCCACTCCGTGGTGGTCTTGACGAACTGCTGGCCGAGCGGATCGCTGGTCTGAGCACACCCGCTGAATGCGGCAACGGAGTTGTAAAAACCTGGGTACTCGATCGCCAGGTTGAGCACAGAAGTACCCGACATCGAGATTGCTGCAATCGACTGTTCGCCATTGCTGCCAAGTTGCTTGTTCAGCAACGGGGGGAGCTCCTTACCCAGAAAAGTGCTCCACATGTTCTTACCAAGTTTCGGGTCTTCCTTCTGCCAGTCGGTGTAGTACGACAGGCGTCCACCAACTGGCGTCGCGACGTTGACGTTCTTGTCCTGGAAGAAGTCGACGACATCGGTCTGGTACTCCCAAGTAGCGGAATCTTGTCCACCACCGGCTCCGTTGAGCAAGTACAGGATGGGACGGGGCGCGGAGTCATCGGCAGGAGTGATGACCTGAATTGGAACAACGCGGTCCATCGACGCCGCGTATACATTCACGATCTTTTGGCGATCGTTCACTTGCTCGACTGAGACGACGTAAGAACCACTCGTGACGGGCTCCACCGAATCTCCGCCGCCCTGGTGAGTGACAGGCGACGCAGTTGCGATACCGGCCGGAACCAGAGCGCACACCATCGTCACCGCGGCGACACCGGTAGCGCGCCTCCACATGGACTGCCTTGTACGCGTCAAGTTAGATACCTCTCGTTGCGTGGCACGGGTACATCGATGCTCATCCCTGGTGCCACTTGTTTCTCGAACTGTGAAGTCGGTTTGCGGTCTGTATTCGTTACGACATCGCCGCGGCGCGTCGGTATCCCCGAATTGCTGGGTAGACGAAGACCAGAATCATGCCGATGGACCAGATCAGCGTCTTGACGAGGGGTTCCGCCACAGGACCGCCCAACGACAGCCCTCTCATCGTGTCGATAGCGACGGACATCGGTTGCTCTGCCACCACTGGTTGAAGCCACTTCGGGTAGGCCATCACAGGGACGAATCCGGAATTGAAGAACATCAATAGTGTGCACGAGATGGATACGATTTCGACGAGCGGCAAGTTGTCGGAGACAGTGGCCAGGGCCGTCACCATCATGGCAAAACCGACGCCGAAAATGACGGGCAACGCCAAGATCGCGAAGGCCGCCAGCGGACCTTGATTGAATCGGAACCCCAGCAGATAGCCGACGCCGAGAATCACGATTGACGTGAGAAGAACTCGGACTGCTTCTGCGATCATGCGTCCGACGAGACTCGAGGCGCGATGCGCGGGGAGCGTCCAGAATCGACTCAGCAGTCCGGACGCGCGTTCACCTTTGAGGCCGACGGCGCTCGCAATCGACCCGAACATAGCGCCTACGAGGATGATCAGTGGAACTGTCCCGAAAATACTCGACTGGCCGGTTGCTGCTGTAATCGAATTGCCCAATACGACCCGGAACATGAGCAACATGAATGCTGGGTATATGAGGGCTTGAATGGCCGTCGACGGATCTCGCAGCCAGGTGAGCAGCAGGCGTTTAGCCTGAATCCCACTGTGCACGACCAGCGCCTTGAACGAGTTCTCGGGGAGCGCTTTATCCGGGTAAGGGAAGTTGAACCCCTCGACCGGGCGGACTACAGCCATGAATCGATCTGTCGGTTCGTTCATGACCGCCTCATACTTGCCCAGAACGCGAGTGGCGCGAACACGACGATCAACCCGATAGTCCACGCAACGACGGGAAACAGGACGCTCCAGGTGACTCCGCCTTGTGCAAGATCACGCATGGCGAATGAAAACTGCGATACCGGTTGATTGCGTACAAACGGCCGAATCCACTCGGGAAAGCCGGTCTCGGGCGCAAAACCGCAGGACAACATCCCCAGAATCAACTGTGGCAATGTCAGCGCTTGACTGGTGGCCTGCGGGCTCTTCGACAATGAGCCGATGGCGTCACCAGCGAAGGACAGGCAGGTGCTGAACGCCAGGGCGACAGCGCAGAACAAGACGGCCTGCCCGACTCCGGCTGAGAATCGAAAACCGATCAAGTGGCCGAACGCCAATGCGGCAGCAAGCGAGACTGTTGATCTGACGAACCCACTGGATTGACGGGACAGCAGCGGGATCGGGCCGACGACCGGCATGGTTTTCATCCGGTTGCTGAAGCCGGTGATCGATTCGGTCGAAGACATTTGAGCAGCCGAGATCGATGTGAATGCCATCGCCTGCAGGACAATGATCGGCATCAAGAACTGCGCGTAGTTGATCCCTTGAAGTTGCATGACGAACTTCAAGGGAAGGTAGAACCCGATCGTGAAGATCAGCGGTGCGATGACTGCAACGAGCAGCTCATAGCGCTTGACCATCGATTTGACGGTGCGTGCAGTCAGCACCCACCACTGATTGATCGCTGATGGATGCGGTCGGCGGTGCTTTCCAACGCTTAAAGCCTCGGGGACTGCAATCTTGCTGCGACTTTCCCCGCGGACAGTCACTTGATCGACCCCGAATTTTGTAGTTGTCGTCACGGCGTCTCGCTTACGTGCTGTTCACCTGTGAGTGAAAGAAAGACGTCATCGAGTGACGGGCGACGAAGCGCGATGTCTGCAAGCGGAATCCGTGCGTGGTCCAGACGACGCAGCGCTTCGGAGAGGGTTCCTGCGCCGACAGGTGCGGGGATAGCGATGCGACCGCTTTCTTGTGCCAGATCGAATCTGAAGTCGCGGGGGACCAGATTGCCCAGGGCATGGACCGCATGAGGCAGCTGTTTGAGATCTGCGGGCACAATCTCGCAGAAGCTTGCGCCGGTTCGCGCCTTCAGTTGGTCAGCAGTCCCCTCAGCAATGACTGCGCCTTTGTCGATGACGATGATGTTGTCGCTCAGTAAATCTGCCTCTTCGAGGTACTGAGTTGTCAGGAGCACGGTGATTCCCTGCTCCTTCAGTGACTGGACCAGCGACCAGACGCTCTGCCGACTGCGCGGATCCAAGCCGGTGGTCGGCTCGTCGAGGAAAACGACCTCGGGGCGAACAACCAGGCCACACGCGATATCGATTCGTCGGCGCATACCGCCGGAGTAGTTCCTCACTACTCGAGATCCTGCTTCGACGAGGTCGAATTGAGAGAGCAGGTCGGCAGCGCGCACCTTCGCCGACATTCGGTCGAGACCCATCAACCTGCCGAACAGTTCGATGTTCTCCCGGCCGGTGAGTGAATCGTCCAGGGCGGCGAACTGCCCGGTCATCATGATGGAGCGTCGAACCTCGGGAGCATTGCGCACTACGTCGTAGCCAGCCACCATCGCGCGTCCACTGGTGGGACGAATGAGCGTGGAGAGGACCTTCACCGTCGTCGTCTTGCCTGCGCCGTTGGGACCTAAGATGCCGAGCACTGTCCCACGTGGGGCGGTGAAGTTGATCCCTCGCAGCGCGTGCACGTTCTTGAAGGACTTGTGTACGTCCTCCACTAGTACCGCTGCGTCCGTGGAAAAGGGCATCAACACTCCGCTGTCTGCATTGTCGGAACGGGCACGCGCTCCCGACGGGCGCACAGATGCCTTCTGTCTTCTATCCGTGATCTCCGCTCAGATGTTACCGGAGGGTCAAACCGACACTCGGGCAATCGGACGCGTGAGAGGGAGTATGTGGCTCCTGCCAGCAACTCTCACCTTCGATTTCACCTTGTGGCAAGAATCACAAATATTCTTTGTAACGTAAAGATCTCTTCTAATTGAACGAATGACCAAATAGATTTTCAGCGCATCTGCGCAGGTGGGTATTCGGTTGCGCGGACCGGAGGTCTTTGATTTGACCGGTGACGAAAGTCCCCCGATTCCTTCCGGTTGGTCCCCTGGGCCCGCTGCTCGATGTCTTGTGGAGAGATTCGCGATACCGTTGGGAAATGGCGAACGCGACGTTGTCGGTGGTTGTTCCGGCTTTTAATGAATCTGAATACATCGAAACGTGCATCGAAGCGCTCATTGCTCAAGGTGAATATGTCGACGAAATCATCATCGTTGACAATAATTCCTCGGACAACACTTCCGAGTTGATCGAGAAGTATCAAAGTAGTTGTCCCAAGGTTCGGCTTCTCAAAGAATCCCGCCCCGGGGTGGTGCATGCGAGAAACAAAGGGTTTGACGCGGCGAGTGGAGAAATTATCGGACGTATCGACGCGGATACGATCGTGGGGGAAGACTGGGCCGTTGCGGTTCACGAATTCTTCGAGCGTCGCGACGATTTCTCGGGCGTAACTGGCCTGACTTACCTTTATGAATCTCCGATCGCCGGCCTTCAGCGCCGATGGACGAATTGGCGACTCGGTCGCGGGGCTCAGGGGGCGGTTCGGCCCGTTGTTGCAGTTCCAGGCAGTAACATGGCGATGCGTCGGTCGGCTTGGTTGGCCGTTAGGGGTGCGGTCAGCGATCGAACCGACATTCATGAGGATATCGATCTATCCCTCTGCATGGCGCATGTTCGTTGCGCAGTGGGGCAGATCTCGAGCATGGCCGCAAAGGTTTCGGGTAGACGTGGAGTTAGTTCGCCGCGAGTGTATGCACGATATAATCGAGCATCGAAGAAAACCCTCGAGCATCATGGTGTATCGAATTGGAAGTTAACATTCTTGATTGCAGCAGACAGTATTCTGCATGCAATCTTGTGGCCTCTTTATCGAATTTATGACAAGGATTCCGGACAACTCTCGTCTCGGGTCTTGGGTCGGAGGCAGCGGGCGCGGGATCTTCCCGTCTTTTCTTGATAAATCCGTCCGGTATTGATTCGAGAACGCTCGTGTCTAGCTGAAAAATCGGGAGTGCCCGATAATTGCGGACTATTGCTGGTTCTCGTTCGTTGCGAACTATTTCTTTTATTGCACGGGATTAACTGGCAGAATATTTATCTGCAGCGATTGTTACTTCTGGTGTAACTTGTAGCTTTTGGAGCAGGGACGTTATTCCACTGTAGTCCTGCACGAACAGTTCGTTGTGCGGTTCCAATGCGACATCGTCGAGCATCTTCCGTCCTCCAGGTATGGCTTCAATTTCCATGATTGCTCGCCACGCGCCGAAGTCGGTCCCGCTGAACGCACGCATTGCGTCCTCGAAACCTTCGAGTAGATAGCTGCGATCTCCACCACCCAGGGAATCCCAGACCAGGACGGCCAATTCCCCGGCAATCGAGGCATGGCAGTACTCGTCGCGAGCGTGCAGCCGGATTGTCGCGCGGTTGATCGACTGCACGCCCGGATCGTCCGAGATCAGGTCGAGGTATGCGGTGATCGACACCTCGGCGACGGTCATGAACGCCAACTGTGTCAGCGCGATCTTGCGCGGATCACCGGCTGCGTCGAGGGCTTGCGCCCGCGTGCGGACCGTCAGGACGTCGGGCAATGCCTTGGCCGGCAGCCCCCAGCCCCTGCCTCGACGGGTCGCTGAACTGGCATTGAAGTGCATGAGCGTGTGATATTGCTCGTCGACCATCGCCTGATTGACCGCCACTGCAGCCCAATCTCCGAGACCGACGTTAAGTCGGTCTTCGGCGAGAACGTCGAAGCCGGGATTGACGACGTACTTCTCGATGTCCATGACGTTCTTGTTGAACGCGATCCATGCCCAGGCTTGCAGGCGTTGCTTCTGCTCGGGGCTCAATGCCAGGTAGGTCGGATGCTCCGCGAACGGGAGAAGTGCTTCGGGGTAGTCGGACAGCGACGAATCGAAGAGATCGTCCAGTTCCGGTTCCGCCTTCTTCACGGTTGCCCGGCGCGCCCAATTGCTCGCAAGGCGGCGGACGATTGCACTCTCGACCGGATCGGAGGCGTCGTACTCCGGGAGGCTGGGCGGACTCACTCCAGGTCTCATCGTGCCCTACTCTCTGTGCCCTTCGGCGATCTCTCTGTGCCCTTCGGCAATGCGATCGAACAAGCTCTGGCACTCCGCGTTCAATTCGCCTGAGCGATTGTCGAGCGCTGCGTCGGCGGTTTTCATCAGCGTCGTGAAGTCGCCGAGGGTTTCGGCCGCCCTGTCCACCTGTGCGGTGGCATCGAACAGTGCTTTTCGTGTCGCACCTGCATACGGATTGCCCGCTTGCACGTCCCAGTACACCTCCGGCTCGCCGCCGGCTACACGCGCCAGGAGCGCGAGCAAGGTCCGATGCGGGGGAGGGGCGACCGCGAGGAGTTCGTCCGCGGAAACTCGGAGTTCAGCCAGGGCAACGCCGAAAGCCAGCACCGACGCGTGTGTCAGAACCTGGGTGGCCGCAGCCAACCGGTCGTGACGATCGGCGTCCATCACCGCGACCGACGCGCCCCACGAGCGCACGATGTCGAGGAATCTGTCGGACTGCGGACCGCCGACGTACGGCACTGCGATGACGGCCCGACCGCGTGGCCCGAGCGACGGACGGAACATGGGGTTGAGTCCGAGGAACTCCCCTTCTCGGCCGGCGTCGGCGATTGCTGCGTCCATCCGCGATTTGACCGACAGCGTGTCCACAACGAGAGCGCCGGATGTCCGAAGGCTCGGTAGTGCGGCTAGAGCGACCCGTTCGGGAACCGCGAGCACGATGATGCGCGAGGACTCCACGTGCGCGAGGACTTGCTCACTGGGTTTCGTGATGTCTCCGACGACTACATCTCCGTCGGGATCGCTGCCTGCTGGGTCGACGACGGTGACGGTCGACCCCCCGGCGCGAAGCAGTTCGACGAACATGGATCCGACGGCACCCAGCCCGCCGACAACCGTCGCTGTGCCTGATGCCGCCGTCATGGCTGGATCTACCCGCCGTACTCGAGGACCCGCGAGGACACCGCATCGAGCGCACGGAGCAGCGTGGACGCCTTGACCGTGGTCTCGTCGAATTCTTCTTCCGGATCGGACAACGCTGTGATGGCACCGCCGATTCCGAAGGTCACGCCGCTCTCGGTGCAGACCAGCGACCGGATCACGATCGAGAGGTCCGCGGCGCCACCGAGCGCGAAGTACCCGATCGATCCCGAGTAGACCCCACGTGGGCCGGATTCGAGACGGTCGATGATCTCCATCGTCCGTACCTTCGGGGCGCCGGTCATCGATCCACCGGGGAACGCGGCACGCACACAGTCCACCGCCGACGACCCCGGACTCAGGTGTCCGCGCACCGTCGACACCATTTGGTGAACGGACGAGTACGACTCGATCGCGAACAGCCTCGGAACGTGGACACTTCCCGGAACGCAGACCTTGGTGAGGTCGTTGCGGGTGAGGTCCACGATCATCAGGTTCTCGGCGCGGTCCTTCTCGCTGTCGAGCAGGTCCTGCCGTAGGGCAGCATCACGCGCTCGGGTGACGCCGCGCGGGCGGGTCCCTTTGATCGGCTTGGACTCGACGTTGCCGTCCGAGTCGACACGAAGGAACCGCTCAGGCGAGGCCGAGACCACCGAGATACCGGTGAAGTCGAGAAGTGCGCTGTACGGCGTCGGATTGATCGAGCGCAGATACTCGAACGCCTGCTGTGCATCGATCGTCTCGTCGACGCTCGCCATGTTGGTCAGACACACCTCGTAGGACTCACCCGCCCGGATCTCCGAGAGGGCCGTTCCGATCAACGACAGGTACTGATCGCGATCATGCCGAAGGCGAGCCTGCGTCCAGACGGTGTCGCTGATCAGCGGAACCGGGGTGCGTTCCGGAAGGTCCGCGCCGATCCGCGCCAAAGTGTCGACGGTCGATTCGAGCCAATCGTCATAGCCGGCGTCGCGGACTTTCTCGCGCAACCTCAAAACGTGAGTGCGGCCCGCGGTGTGATCGATGACGACGGCGCGGTCGGCAAACACCAGAGCAGCATCAGGAGTGGGTGCCGGATGGACTGCCCTTCCTCCGGTCTGTGCTTTCAGTTCGTAGCCGAGGTAGCCCACGTAGCCGAGGTTGAAGTCGAGTTCCGGATGGGAGGGCACGAAGCGCGTCGCGAGTTGTGCGTCCAAGTAATCGAAGAACGGAACTCGAATGTGCTCGTCGGACAAGCCTTTTCGGCTGACAGTCAGTACCTCGGCTTGCACGTCGTACGTGATGAACTCAGCCAGCGGCCCCGACGAATCGCCGAGAATCGAAAAGCGCGCACTCGGCTCTGCGGTTGCCGCGCGGTCCAGCCAGAACGCGTTCGGGCCGTCGGCGAACAGTGCTGCATAGGCCGCCGACGGGTCCACTGCAAAATCGAGAATCACGTCGTCGACGTCGTAGTTGATCGCCGGCCGCAGGTCGGGTGTTTGCGGAACAGGTTCGGGTCGGATCACCGAATCCAGAGTGCGTCCGACGGACAGATCGCGGAAGTTCGCGAGCAAATCTATGCCGAACTCGGTGCTGATGGACTCCGGATGGAACTGAACTCCCCACATCGGCTTGGTCCGGTGCCGGACACCCATGAGCAGACCGTCGGACGTCCACGCGGTACGAACGAAGGCGTTCGGCAGATTCTCGACGGTCAACGAGTGGTAGCGAACAGCTCGGAACGGCGACGGAAGTCCGGCAAAAATGCCCGAGCCGTCGTGATCGATCAGCGAAATTCGGCCGTGCATCGGTACGGGCGCAACCACCACGTCCGCGCCGAACAACTCGCACAGGCCCTGGTGGCCGAGACAGACACCGAGAAGTGGGAGAGGCGCTTCTTCGATGAAACGGCGGCTGATTCCGAAATCACGGTCGCGATCCGGCCGGCCGGGACCTGGGGAGATGACCACGTTGTCGTACGACGCGAGATCGAGGGAATCCCAATCCGCGTCGTTGCGGACCACGATCGGCACAACCCCGTTGACCTCGGTCAACAGGGTGAACAGGTTGTAGGTGAACGAGTCGTAATTGTCCACCAGAAGGGTGCGGGAACTCATGTCGATGATCCTGATCTCGGTCCGACGGATTCCCGAACAGTGTCCTCCTCCTCAACAGGTGCGTTGATCACCAGGTCTTCGAGTCGACAGGTCTCGGCAATCATCAGCTCGTACAGGGCGTTGAAGAAGTCAGGAGAGAGGTCGTGTCTACGAGCGAATTCACGCGCCCGCTCCTGCACGACGCGCACGCGGCCGGGTTGCATCATCGGAACCTCGCGGGAGCGCTTCCACTCGCCGATGCGCAGGCAGAGTTCCAGCCGCTGCCGCACCGTCTCGAGAAGTAGAGCGTCGATGGCGTCGAGGTCGCGCCGGAAGCTGTCCAATCCCTCGGCCTCGTCCGGATACGACGAGGTCTGCGTGCCTGCTTCGGAACTCGTTGTGGTCAAGAACTCTTCCACGAGGCCTCCCGGTGCTCGGCGTGACGCGAGGTCGACAATGTGGTGCCCGGAACGCAACCCACCTCCGGACACCGGCACCCCGACCGACCATCGCCGTTCGGGGAGGTGTTCCACGATCGTCATTCGCCGAAACCTGCGGTGGTGCCTAATTCTGCGAAACCTGTTTGGCGGGCGAATCAGGTTGCGATGCAGGCGGGTTCGTGAGTGCCTACTTGGGGGAGACCCAGGTGGTGATTTCGGCGTGGACTACTTCCTTGCCGCCCCGGTCGAAGATCGAGATGGGAACGAGAAGTTCCGTGCCACTCTCGATCGCCGCGAAGTCCGGCAAAGTCTCGAGTCGGGCGACCGCCCGCAGGCCGGTCTCGGCCTTGGCGAGGTAGTCGACCTTCATCGACTTGGGGATCCAGCGGTGGGAGTTCGGAACCGTCGCTTCGCTCAGCATGCCCATCGCGACCTCCGCGAGGTTGCAGGCAGCGATCGCGTGGAAAGTGCCGAGATGATTGTGGACACCCCACCATTTGGGGGAGCGGACCTCGCAGAGCCCTGGTTCCAACTTGGTCACCCGGGGGAGAACAGAGGCGAAATAGGGCACGCGAATGGACATCGCCGCCGAGAAAACTGCATGTCCGAGGGCGTTGTCCGGCAATTTCTGCCATCCGCGATAGGTAGGGCTGGAGGTAGTCATAGGCGTATCTTACTTCTGAGTAAGGTTGTTGTCGCGCAGCTCACTCGGAAAAGGCAGTTCGGGGGAGTTGAGGATTTGGGCCAGGTACGGCATACTGGTCGGGTTGCCTTGTCCGGGACGCGGTCGATTGCGGCCGTGATCGGGTAAGGGTAAGACGTCACAGACGATCGATCGCAGATCCCGTCAGGGTAATCGGGTCAACGACTGTGACCATGCAAGACGAGAAGTAATGCAGGACGGAAGCAGTACCTACTTTGTGTTCGACATCGAACACGTCCGGTACGCATCACGCGCCAGATAATCGAAAGATTGTCCGGCGCAGGATGAGTGAGAAGGCGACACGCCCGACCGCGTGTACCGGAGAACAATGACAAACGAACAGCGGCAGCAGATCCTGATCTCGATCCGAATCTCGGTACTCCCGAGAACTTGGACTTGGTCCCGATCGCTTCAGTGTTCGTCGTGTCATCGTCCAGGCAAGGACTGTGCAGACGAGGTAGCTCGAGCCTGACCAGGCGGGCTACGAAACGCGGCAAGAAAAGGACACTAAGCGTGGCGGGACAAAAGATCCGCATCAGGCTCAAGGCCTACGACCACGAGGCGATCGACGCGTCAGCGCGCAAGATCGTCGAGACGGTAACCCGTACGGGTGCCCGCGTCGTTGGACCTGTGCCGTTGCCGACCGAGAAGAACGTATATTGCGTCATCCGCTCGCCGCACAAGTACAAGGACTCGCGCGAGCACTTCGAGATGCGTACTCACAAGCGGCTGATCGACATTCTCGACCCGACGCCGAAGACGGTTGACGCGCTCATGCGCATCGACCTTCCGGCCAGTGTCGACGTGAACATTCAGTGACGGCGGAGACAAAAACAATGACTGATACCAAGATCAAGGGAATCCTGGGCACCAAGCTCGGCATGACCCAGGTCTTCGACGAGAACAACCGGGTTGTCCCGGTCACCGTCGTGAAGGCTGGGCCGAACGTCGTAACCCAGATCCGTACCGAAGAGCGTGACGGCTACAGCGCCGTTCAGCTCGCGTTCGGCGCCATCGACCCGCGCAAGGTGAACAAGCCGACTTCCGGCCAGTTCACCAAGGCTGGTGTGACCCCGCGTCGCCACGTAGTGGAGCTCCGCGTTGCGGACACCTCCGACTACGAGGTCGGCCAGGAGCTCACCGCCGAGGTCTTCGAGGACGGCGCATACGTCGACGTCACCGGAACCAGCAAGGGCAAGGGCTTCGCCGGAACCATGAAGCGTCACGGCTTCAAGGGACAGGGCGCGTCGCACGGTACCCAGGCTGTTCACCGCCGCCCGGGCTCCATCGGTGGCTGTGCAACTCCCGGCCGCGTGTTCAAGGGCATGCGCATGTCCGGACGCATGGGTAGCGACCGCATCACGACGCAGAACCTCTCGGTCCACAAGGTGGATGCAGAGAACGGCCTGCTGCTGATCAAGGGTGCGATCCCCGGCCGCAAGGGCGGCCTCGTGATCGTCAAGAGTGCAGTGAAGGGTGGTGCACGGGCATGACCAGCACCGAGACCAAGTTGACCCTGGACGTCAAGGTCGCCGGCGGCAAGACCAACGGCACCGTCGATCTCCCCGCTGAGATCTTCGACGCTCCGGCCAACATCGCGCTTCTCCATCAGGTTGTCGTCGCGCAGCTCGCAGCTGCTCGTCAGGGAACCCACTCCACCAAGACCCGCGGCGACGTCCGCGGCGGTGGCAAGAAGCCGTACCGCCAGAAGGGCACCGGCCGCGCACGCCAGGGCTCGACTCGCGCACCGCAGTTCGTCGGCGGCGGAACCGTTCACGGCCCGCAGCCGCGTGACTACAGCCAGCGCACCCCCAAGAAGATGAAGGCAGCCGCTCTTCGCGGAGCCCTCTCTGACCGCGCACGCAACGAGCGCATCCACGTCATCACCGAACTGGTTGCAGGGCAGACGCCTTCGACCAAGGGCGCAATCGCGTTCCTCGGCGAGATTTCGGATCGCAAGAAGCTGCTGCTCGTCGTGGGTCGCCAGGATGTAGCCGCTTGGAAGAGCGTGCAGAACCTGGAAGGCGTGCATCCCATTGCACCCGACCAGCTCAACACCTACGACGTGCTCAATGCAGACGATGTCGTGTTCAGCGTCGAGGCACTCAACGCGTTCATCCACGGGCCCGCAGAGAGCGCTCAGAACAAGGAGGACGCCAAGTGAGCACCATCGCTGACCCCCGCGACATCCTGCTCGCTCCGGTCATCTCCGAGAAGTCCTACGGACTGATCGAGGAAGGCACCTACACCTTCCTGGTGCACCCGGACTCGAACAAGACGCAGATCAAGATTGCCGTCGAGAAGGTCTTCGGCGTCAAGGTGACCAGCGTCAACACCGCCAACCGTCAGGGCAAGCGTAAGCGGACCCGATTCGGTTACGGCAAGCGCAAGGACACCAAGCGCGCGCTCGTGACCCTGTCCGCTGACAGCAAGCCCATCGAGATCTTCGGAGGACCGGTCGCGTAAGCGCCGGGACTTGACGAGACATAGAGGACGAGAAGACTCATGGCAATCCGTAAGTACAAGCCGACAACACCGGGCCGTCGTGGCTCGAGCGTCTCGGACTTCGCCGAGATCACTCGGTCGACCCCCGAGAAGTCGCTGGTTCGCCCGCTGCACGGTCGCGGTGGACGTAACGCACACGGTCGTATCACCACCCGTCACAAGGGTGGCGGACACAAGCGTGCATACCGACTGATCGATTTCCGTCGCAACGACAAGGACGGCATCCCGGCAAAGGTCGCTCACATCGAGTACGACCCCAACCGCACAGCAAACATCGCACTCCTGCATTACGCAGACGGTGAGAAGCGCTACATCATCGCCCCCAAGGGCCTGGTGCAGGGTTCACCGGTCGAGTCCGGTGCAGGCGCCGACATCAAGCCGGGCAACAACCTGCCGCTGCGCAACATCCCGACTGGTACCACCATCCACGGTGTGGAACTGCGTCCCGGCGGCGGAGCCAAGATGGCTCGTTCCGCAGGCGCCAGTATCCAGCTCCTCGGTAAGGAAGGCAGCTACGCCACGCTGCGTATGCCTTCCGGTGAAATCCGTCGCGTCGACGTGCGCTGCCGCGCATCCGTCGGCGAGGTCGGCAACGCCGAGCAGTCGAACATCAACTGGGGCAAGGCCGGCCGTATGCGTTGGAAGGGCAAGCGCCCGACCGTTCGTGGTGTCGTGATGAACCCGGTCGACCACCCGCACGGTGGCGGCGAGGGCAAGACCTCAGGTGGACGCCACCCGGTCAGCCCGTGGGGTAAGCCTGAAGGCCGTACCCGCAAGAACAAGGCAAGCGACAAGATGATCGTCCGTCGCCGCCGCACCGGCAAGAACAAGCGCTAGGAGGGAGTGAAGGATGCCACGCAGCCTTAAGAAGGGCCCGTTCGTCGATGACCACCTCCTCGCGAAGGTGGATGTACAGAACGAAAAGGGAACCAAGCAGGTCATCAAGACCTGGTCCCGTCGTTCGACAATCATCCCGGACTTCATCGGCCACACGTTTGCAGTTCACGACGGCCGCAAGCACGTCCCCGTGTTCGTTTCCGACTCCATGGTCGGACACAAGCTCGGAGAGTTTGCACCGACCCGCACGTTCAAGGGTCACATCAAGGATGATCGGAAGGCGAAGAGGCGATGAGCAACACCGAAACCGCCAACCCGACTGCCAAGGCTGTAGCGAAGCACGTTCGCGTTACGCCGATGAAGGCACGTCGAGTTGTGGACCTGGTCCGCGGGCGCTCGGTTGAAGACGCCCTGAACATCCTGAAGTTCGCGCCGCAGGCAGCGAGCGAGCCGGTCGCCAAGGTGATCGCCTCCGCAGCAGCCAACGCCGAGAACAACCTCGACCTCGACCCCAGCACGCTTGTCGTTGCTACGGCGTTCGTGGACGAGGGCGCGACCCTCAAGCGGTTCCAGCCGCGTGCACAGGGACGTGCGTTCCGTATTCGCAAGCGCACCAGTCACATCACCGTGATCGTGGAGAGCCTGCCGAAGACCGGAACATCGACCCGTAATCGCCGGAAGGGAAGTGCTCAGTAGTGGGCCAGAAAATCAACCCGCACGGCTTCCGTCTCGGCATCACCACCGACTGGAAGTCTCGCTGGTACGCAGACAAGCAGTACGCGGAGTACGTCAAGGAAGACGTCGCGATCCGTAAGCTCCTCGCCACCGGCATGGAGCGCGCAGGAATCGCGAAGGTCGAAATCGAGCGCACCCGTGACCGTGTTCGCGTGGACATCCACACTGCACGTCCGGGCATCGTCATCGGCCGCCGCGGCGCCGAAGCCGATCGCATCCGCTCCGAGCTCGAGAAGCTGACCGGCAAGCAGGTTCAGCTGAACATCCTCGAGGTCAAGAACGCAGAAGCTGAAGCACAGCTCGTCGCACAGGGTGTGGCCGAGCAGCTCTCGAACCGCGTTGCCTTCCGTCGTGCAATGCGCAAGGCCATCCAGTCGGCCATGCGTCAGCCCAACGTCAAGGGAATCCGCGTTCAGTGCTCCGGTCGTCTCGGCGGCGCCGAGATGTCCCGGTCGGAGTTCTACCGCGAAGGCCGTGTGCCGCTGCACACGCTTCGTGCGGACATCGACTACGGCCTCTACGAGGCCAAGACCACCTTCGGTCGCATCGGCGTCAAGGTCTGGATCTACAAGGGCGACATCGTCGGTGGCAAGCGTGAGCTCGCCGCCAACACGGCCGCACCGGCCGGGGATCGCCCGCGTCGTGAGCGTCCGAGCCGTCCGCGTCGTTCCGGTGCCACCGGTACCACTGCGACCAGCACCGAGGCCGGCCGCGCAGCGACCGCAACCGCCGATGCTCCCGCAACTGAACAGAATCAGGAGGGCTGACGCATGTTGATCCCACGGCGGGTCAAGCACCGCAAGCAGCACCACCCGAGCCGTTCGGGTGCCGCCAAGGGCGGTACCCAGGTGACCTTCGGTGACTACGGCATCCAGGCTCTCGAGCCTGCCTACATCACCAACCGGCAGATCGAGTCCGCTCGTATCGCCATGACTCGGCACATCAAGCGTGGCGGCAAGATCTGGATCAACATCTTCCCGGATCGCCCCCTCACGAAGAAGCCGGCCGAAACCCGAATGGGTTCCGGTAAGGGTTCGCCCGAGTGGTGGATTGCCAACGTCAAGCCCGGACGCGTTCTGTTCGAGATGACATACCCCAACGAGGAGATTGCTCGTGAGGCCCTGCGCCGCGCGATGCACAAGCTCCCGTGCAAGTGCCGGATCGTGACCAGAGAGGAGCAGTTCTGATGGCTACTGGAACCCCAGCAGCAGAGCTCCGCGAGCTCAGTGAAGACGAGCTGGTCACCCGGCTCCGTGAGTCGAAGGAAGAGCTTTTCAACCTTCGTTTCCAGATGGCTACCGGCCAGATGGACAACAACCGACGACTGCGCACCGTTCGTCACGAGATCGCGCGCATCTACACCGTCCTGCGTGAGCGTGAGCTCGGACTCGCTGTGGGTCCGGATGCAGGTGACGCGGCATGAGTGAGGAAAAAGCAGTGAGCACAGAAGAGCGCGCGAGCCGTAAGGTCCGTGTCGGATACGTCGTGTCCGACAAGATGGAAAAGACGATCGTGGTCGAGCTCGAAGACCGCGTCAAGCACAAGCTCTACGGCAAGATCATCCGCCGTACGACCAAGGTGAAGGCGCACGACGAGAACGGCGTTGCCGGCGTCGGCGACCGCGTTCAGCTGATGGAAACCCGTCCGCTGTCCGCGACGAAGCACTGGCGTCTGGTCGAGGTCCTCGAAAAGGCCAAGTAAGCCTGATCGAATCCTCGAGCTGATCGAGTATCACCGAATGGCCCGCTTCCCCTTGGGGGAGTGGGCCATTCGGCTTTCCGGGGGCTTTCGGGGCTTTCCGGGCGAAGGGTTCGAGTTGCGTCGAGTACGGCTGATTTGGTATTCGGCGAACCCTTCCCTACAATAGAACGGTTGCCTGTGGCAGAGGTGTGTCTTCACGTGCGCAGCTCGAACGGTGCTTGCAGTGATCGTCTCCCGACGTCAGTCGGTGGGACTGCAGCTCAGACACGACGCAGGTGGCAACAATGACCGCGCGCACCGGGTCGGTAATCCGTTGCGCACGAAATTCCAGGTCTAGGGAGATCAAGTGATTCAGCAGGAGTCGCGAGTTCGCGTCGCTGATAACACGGGTGCCAAGGAAATCCTTTGCATCCGCGTTCTCGGCGGTTCGTCACGTCGCTACGCCGGGATCGGTGACGTCATCGTCGCCACCGTCAAGGACGCAATCCCCGGTGGAAACATCAAGAAGGGTGAGGTCGTCAAGGCCGTCATCGTTCGCACGACCAAGGAGCGCCGTCGTCCGGACGGTTCCTACATCAAGTTCGACGAGAACGCTGCAGTGCTCATCAAGGCTGACAGTGATCCCCGTGGAACCCGCATCTTCGGACCCGTCGGCCGTGAGCTGCGCGAGAAGAAGTTCATGAAGATCGTTTCGCTTGCCCCGGAGGTGCTGTGATGAAGGTGCACAAGGGTGACACCGTTCTGGTCATCGCCGGCAAGGACAAGGGCGCGAAGGGCAAGGTCATTCAGGCCTACCCCGCGACCGACAAGGTCCTCGTCGAAGGCGTGAACCGAATCAAGAAGCACACCGCGGTTTCCGCGAACGAGCGCGGAGCATCCTCCGGCGGCATCGTCACGCAGGAAGCCCCGATCCACGTTTCCAACGTTGCAGTCGTCGACTCGGACGGAAACCCCACCCGCGTGGGCTACCGCACCGACGAAGAGTCCGGCAAGCGCGTTCGGATTTCCCGGAAGAACGGGAAGGACATCTGACATGACCTCCACCGAAAACAAGGTCCAGCCGCGCCTCAAGGCACGCTACCGCGCTGAGATCAAGGACGCGCTCAACAGCGAGTTCGACTACTCGAACGTCATGCAGATCCCCGGCGTCGTCAAGGTTGTCGTCAACATGGGCGTCGGCGACGCCGCCCGTGACGCCAAGCTGATCAACGGCGCTGTCCATGACCTGTCGCTGATCACGGGCCAGAAGCCCGAGATCCGCAAGGCACGTAAGTCCATCGCGCAGTTCAAGCTCCGCGAAGGTATGCCCATCGGTGCACGCGTCACCCTCCGTGGTGACCGCATGTGGGAGTTCCTGGACCGCCTCGTGTCTGTCGCTCTGCCCCGTATCCGCGACTTCCGCGGTCTCTCGGGCAACCAGTTCGACGGCAACGGCAACTACACGTTCGGCCTCAACGAGCAGTCGATGTTCCACGAGATCGACGTGGACAAGATCGATCGCCCCCGCGGCATGGACATCACCGTCGTGACCACCGCAACCAACAACGAAGAAGGCCGTGCACTGCTCAAGCACCTCGGCTTCCCGTTCAAGGAGAACTGAGCGCATGGCTAAGAAGGCATTGGTCAACAAGGCCAACAAGAAGCCCAAGTTCGCGGTTCGCGCCTACACCCGCTGCCAGCGGTGCGGTCGCCCGCACTCGGTGTTCCGCAAGTTCGGCTTGTGCCGTATCTGCGTTCGCGAGATGGCTCACGCCGGCGAGCTTCCCGGAGTTCGCAAGAGCTCTTGGTGATCTGAGGCCCTCGGGCTTCGTCACACCACGCATGTGAATGGGCGTGGGTTCCTTTGGAACCCACGCCCATTCGTGGTTTTCATCGAGATGTGAATCGTGCCGATCCTGAAAAGAACTGCCCCGCTGCGACTCTGGTTGAAAGCGATCATCGTTCGTCGGTGTCGTTCTTCGGTGCCGAACGAGCAGTTCAGATTTCGGGGTGCGTCGATAGCTTCCCGATCGCATCCTTCGGGCGGCAGTGGGGGAGGCGACATGGGATCCCGGTGGACACTTGCGCCAAAGTTCCCTACACTAGAGCGGTTGCCGTGGCTGACGCATGCGTTCAGCTCGGTGCGGTAACTTACGCCGTCTGACACAAGTCGGACGGCCCAGCCGAATTGCTGGAGGCCCACGATCGGATTCGTCCGGTGTTGCATGGGAACCACAGCGAGAAAGGTGTCGAGGTCGACCTATGACCATGACTGACCCCATCGCAGACTTCTTGACGCGTCTGCGCAACGCCAACACGGCGTACCACGATGAGGTGAAGCTTCCCCACTCGAAGATCAAGGCGAACATCGCCGAGATCCTCAAGCGCGAGGGCTACATCTCCGATTTCCGTACCGAAGACGCAGAGGTCGGCAAGACCCTCATCGTCGATCTGAAGTACGGTCCCAGCCGCGAGCGTAGCCTCGCCGGCGTGCGTCGCGTTTCCAAGCCCGGTCTCCGGGTTTACGCGAAGTCCACCAACCTGCCCAAGGTCCTCGGAGGCCTCGGCGTGGCCATCATCTCCACGTCGTCCGGTCTGCTCACCGATCGCCAGGCGGCCAATCAAGGAGTAGGCGGGGAAGTCCTCGCCTACGTCTGGTAAGGGAGGCCACCACAATGTCGCGTATTGGAAAGATTCCGGTCACCGTCCCCGCGGGCGTTGACGTCACGATCAGCGGCCAGGATGTCACCGTCAAGGGTCCCAAGGGCACCCTCGCGCTGACCATCTCCGAGCCCATCGCAATCGAAAAGGCAGAGGACGGCTCGCTGAGCGTCACGCGCCCCGACGACGAGCGTCGTAGCCGCGCGCTGCACGGTCTGTCGCGGACCCTGGTTGCGAACATCATCACCGGTGTCACCGAGGGTTACACGAAGAAGATGGAGATCCACGGTGTTGGTTACCGTGTGGCACTGAAGGGCAAGGACCTCGAGTTCGCGCTCGGCTTCAGCCACCCGGTGCCGATCGAGGCTCCTGAAGGCATCACCTTCGTCGTCGAGTCGCCCACCCGGTTCTCGGTGTCCGGCATCGACAAGCAGAAGGTCGGGCAGATCTCGGCCAACATCCGTCGTCTCCGTCGTCCGGACCCGTACAAGGGTAAGGGCGTGCGTTACGAGGGTGAGCAGATCCGCCGCAAGGTCGGAAAGACGGGTAAGTGATATGAGCCAGACTGCAAACCAGAAAGCCAAGCGGATTCCGCTGGGCAAGGATGCGTCCACCAAGCGTCGTCTCTCGAAGACGCGTCGTCACTTCCGTCTCCGCAAGAAGGTCTCCGGCACGCCCGAGCGTCCCCGCTTGGTCGTCAACCGGTCCTCGCGCCACATCCACGTCCAGCTCGTGGACGACCTGGCCGGCCACACCCTGGCCTCCGCGTCGACCATCGAAGCAGACGTGCGCGTGGCAGAAGGCGACAAGAAGGCTGCGAGCGCGAAGGTCGGTCAGCTGATCGCCGAGCGCGCCAAGGCTGCCGGCGTGGAAGCAGTTGTCTTCGACCACGGCGGACACGGCTACCACGGTCGCATCGCGGCCCTGGCAGACGCGGCTCGCGAAGGCGGGTTGAAGTTCTGATGACCAACATTTTCAACGGAAGGACAGCCTGATGCCGGGACGTCAAAGGCGTGACGGCGGAAGCGGACCCGCCGGACAGAATGGCCCCAACAGCGGTGACAACAGCAACGCTCGTGGGGACAACCGTGGTGGCGGCCGTGACCGTCGCGACGGTGGCCGTGGCGGAAACGCTGCGGAGAAGTCACAGTTCATCGAGCGCGTTGTCACGATCAACCGCGTTTCCAAGGTCGTCAAGGGTGGTCGTCGCTTCAGCTTCACCGCTCTGGTGATCGTCGGAGACGGCAACGGACTGGTCGGCGTCGGCTACGGAAAGGCCAAGGAAGTTCCCGCGGCCATCCAGAAGGGTGTCGAGGAGGCTCGCAAGAGCTTCTTCCGCGTCCCGATGATCGCCAACACCATCACTCACCCCGTTCAGGGTGAGGCTGCTGCCGGCATCGTCATGCTTCGCCCGGCAAGCCCCGGTACCGGTGTTATCGCCGGTGGCGCTGTGCGCGCCGTGCTGGAGTGCGCTGGTATCGCGGACATCCTGTCGAAGTCGCTCGGTAGCGACAACGCCATCAACGTCGTGCATGCGACCGTTGCTGCGCTCAAGGGTCTGCAGCGTCCCGAGGAAGTTGCGGCTCGCCGCGGCCTCACCCTCGAAGAGGTTGCACCCGCCGGCATGCTTCGCGCTCGCGCACAGGCTGCTGGGAGTGTGAAGTAATGGCAGATCTCAAGGTCACTCAGATCAAGAGCATCATCGGGACCAAGCAGAACCAGAAGGATTCTCTGCGCACGCTGGGTCTCAAGGGCATCCGTCAGACCGTTGTTCGTGAGGACAACGCACAGAACCGCGGTCTGATCAACGTGGTGCGCCACCTCGTAACAGTTGAGGAGGTCTAACCATGACCATCAAACTGCACCACCTGCGCCCCGCTCCGGGATCCAAGTCCAACAAGATTCGTGTTGGACGCGGTGAGGGCGGCAAGCGTGGTAAGACCGCAGGTCGCGGTACCAAGGGCACCAAGGCACGTAACACCGTGCGCGTGGGCTTCGAGGGTGGACAGATGCCGCTTCACATGCGTCTGCCCAAGCTCAAGGGCTTCACGAACCCGTTCCGCGTCGAGTACCAGGTCGTCAATGTCGGCGACATCGCCCGTCTGTTCCCCGAAGGTGGAGCAATCACGGTCGAGGATCTCGTCGCCAAGGGCGCAGTCCGCAAGAACCAGCTCGTCAAGGTTCTGGGCGACGGCGAACTGACAGTTGCCGTTCAGGTGACCGTCGACAAGTTCACCGGTTCCGCCAAGGAAAAGATTGCTGCTGCCGGTGGTTCCGCCACCGAGCTGTGAGTGATCACGCGTAGCTAGTCCGATGGCCGCAGCGCAGCGTTTGCTGCGGTGCGGCCATCGGCGTCTACGAGGTCGTGTCACAGGTACGAGGTCGTGTCACAGATTGGTCGTGCATGCTCGGACGGGCCAGTATTCTGGTCACCGAGTGGCAAATGTATCTTCGGCTTACCCGGTTTTCGTGGTCTGCCCGCCTAGTTCCCAAATGCTCACTGTTAGAGTTCAAAAGTTCGACAGGTCAAAACGATCTGTCTCCCTACCGTCGTGCCAGGAGGATCTTTGCTTTCCGCCTTCGTCTCGGCCCTCAGGACCCCAGACCTGAGGCGGAAGATCCTCTTCACCCTCGGCTTGGTGGCTCTGTATCGGGTCGGCGCTCTCATCCCGTCCCCAGGTGTCGACTACGGCCGTGTGCGTCAGTGCATCGATATCGCCAACTCCGGTGACTCAGCAGGTATCTACTCGCTGATCAACCTGTTCTCCGGCGGCGCTCTACTGCAGATGTCGATCTTTGCGATCGGCATCATGCCGTACATCACGGCGAGCATCATCGTGCAGCTCCTGACCGTGGTGATTCCGAAGTTCGAGGAACTTCGGAAAGAAGGCCAGTCCGGCCAGGCCAAGATGACGCAGTACACGCGTTACCTGTCCATTGCTCTGGCAATCCTGCAGTCGACCGGCATCGTCGCTCTTGCGGCACGCGGACAGTTGCTCCAGGGCTGTGACGACATCATCGCCGACAAGTCGATCTTCGGACTTGTCATCATCGTGCTGGTCATGACTGCCGGTGCTGCCATGGTCATGTGGTTCGGCGAGGTCATCACCGAACGTGGCGTCGGCAACGGTATGTCCCTCCTCATCTTCGCCGGTATCGCATCGCGTATCCCGAGCGAGGGCAAGGCAATCCTCGACAGCCGTGGTCCGCTGGTCTTCGCCTTCGTCTGCCTCGCAGCGCTGCTGATCATCGCCGGTGTCGTCTTCGTCGAGCAGGGTCAGCGTCGTATCCCGGTGCAGTACGCGAAGCGGATGGTCGGACGCAAGATGTACGGCGGATCCTCGACTTACCTGCCTCTGAAGGTGAACCAGGCCGGCGTCATCCCGGTGATCTTCGCGTCTTCACTGCTGTACCTCCCGAACTTGATTGCACAGCTGACTTCGGCCAGTACAGCGGTCGACCCCAGTTGGTGGCAGCGCCTCATCAACACCTACCTGGTGAATCCGGCCAACCCGGTGTACATCGCGATCTACTTCGGCCTGATCGTCTTCTTCACGTACTTCTACGTCGCCATCACCTTCAATCCCGAAGAGCGCGCCGACGAGATGAAGAAGTTCGGCGGCTTCATCCCCGGTATCCGACCCGGTCAGCCGACCGCGGACTACCTCAACTACGTGCTGAGTCGCATCACCCTTCCGGGTGCGATTTACCTCGGCACCATTGCTGTTCTGCCCAACCTGTTCCTCGACATCGGGAATGGCGGCGGCGCGCAGAACCTGCCGTTCGGTGGCACCGCGGTGCTGATCATGGTCAGCGTCGGCCTGGACACCGTGAAGCAGATCGAGAGTCAGCTAATGCAGCGTAACTATGAAGGGTTCCTCAAGTGAGACTTGTCCTCCTTGGTCCTCCCGGTGCCGGCAAGGGCACCCAGGCCGCTATCTTGTCCGAGAAGTTCGGCGTTCCCCATATCTCCACGGGTGATCTCTTCCGCGCGAACATCGGTCAGGCCACCGCTCTCGGTGTGGAAGCAAAGAAGTACATCGACGCCGGCGAACTCGTACCGAGCTCGATCACCAACGACATGGTGAAGGCTCGCGTCGCAGAACCGGACGCAGCAAACGGTTTCCTTCTCGACGGATTTCCGCGCTCGGTCGAACAGGCTCAGGCACTCGAGGGAATCTTGAAGGATCTCGACACCAAGCTCGACGGTGTCCTCTCCTTCGTCGTCGACGAGGACATCGTGGTCGAGCGTATGCTCGCCCGCGGTCGTGCAGACGACACCGAGGACGTCATTCGCAACCGACTCCGGGTCTACCGCGACGAGACGTCACCGCTGTTCGATTACTACAAGGACAGCATCGTCTCCGTCGACGCGATCGGCGAGGTCGAAGAGGTCAACGCTCGCGCACTGGCAGCGTTGGGTAAGTAATGGTCTTCGGGCGCAAACGCAAGGTTGTTCCGTTCCGCTCCGCGGGCGAACTCGACGCGATGGCTGCTGCCGGCGCGATCGTGGGTTCGGCGCTGGTGGCGGTTCGCGCTGCGGCGAAGCCCGGTGTCAGCACTTTGGAATTGAACGCGGTCGCTGAATCCGTCATTCGTGACGCCGGCGCCGTGCCCTCGTTCCTCGGGTACCACGGCTTCACCGGCTCGATCTGCTCTTCGGTCAACGATCGCGTCGTTCACGGAATCCCTTCAGCTCAGGACATCCTGGCTGAAGGCGACCTGGTTTCCATCGACTGTGGCGCGATCCTCGACGGATGGCACGGTGACTCCGCTTGGACGTTCGGTGTCGGTGAGATCAGCGTCGCCGATCAGGAGCTCAGCGAAGCCACTCGGCTTTCCATGGAAGCCGGGATCGCGGCAATGATCGCCGGCAACCGTCTGACGGATGTTTCGCACGCGATCGAGGTCGGTACTCATGCCGCCGAGAAGTTGCACGGTCGTTCCTACGGCATCGTCGACGGATACGGCGGACACGGAATCGGCCGGGAAATGCACATGGATCCGTTCCTCGCCAATGAAGGTGCCCCGGGTAAGGGTCCTGAACTGGTTGTCGGATCTTGCCTGGCGATTGAGCCGATGCTCACGCTCGGCACCACCGACACGGTGATTCTCGACGACGACTGGACCGTTGTGACGACCGACGGGTCCCGTGCGGCGCACTGGGAACACACTGTCGCAGTGACCGAAGACGGTCCGCGGATTCTGACACTCCGGCCGGAGTAGTCGACACAGTCGCTGACAAGTGTTGGCAGCGAGCATGATTCATGTTCGAGAAGTCCCAGCCTCATTTCGAGGCTGGGACTTTTTCGGTGGGGGAGCGGTGTGTGTCGTCACCCTGACCGGAGGCGCATTTGGCCTGGTCGTTTACATCGCGTAACATGGCTAGGCGGTGCGCTATGCGCGTCGATAGTTCGTGTGCCTACGCCTGGATCGCTCCGGGATCGGGCTTTCGAACTGCCGACGATCTTTCCATCGCGTGCCAATGTAACGGAAGCCGATGCACGAAGCATGCCAAACCAAACGGATCGCGGAGGATATGGCTAAGAAAGACGGGGCCATCGAGGTCGAAGGACGAGTAGTCGAGCCGCTGCCCAATGCGATGTTCCGCATTGAGCTCGAGAATGGCCACAAGGTCCTCGCCCACATCAGCGGAAAGATGCGTCAGCACTACATTCGCATCCTCCCGGAAGATCGCGTTGTCGTAGAGCTCTCGCCCTACGATTTGTCGCGCGGACGCATCGTTTACCGCTACAAGTAACGAACTTCCCGGACCTGACCTGGGTCAGGGAGAAGTATGTCTGCCGCGGTTCATCGCGGCGGGCTGCGACAAAACAGGAGATCAGAAGACGTGAAGGTTCAGCCGAGCGTCAAGAAGATCTGCGAGAAGTGCAAAGTGATTCGCCGTAACGGTCGAGTCATGGTGATCTGCGAGAACCTGCGTCACAAGCAGCGTCAGGGCTAGATCTAGCTTTTCGAAGATCTGCTTGGCAACAAGCAAAGAAGACCTCCCAGTACCAGCCATTGTTGACGAGACCCCACGCGATCGTTCACCGATCGCCAAGGTCGGACAATGGTTCACCCCCGGCACGGAGGCCGGGGCCCCACTGAGTTAGTTGATGAGATCATCTGCGCCTTCGGGCGTCGGTACTCGGCAAGAGGCACAGGGGAAGGGCTGGGAGCAGACCTCCGCACACCGATAAGGAAATGCCACCATGGCACGTCTCTCTGGTGTTGATCTTCCTCGCGAAAAGCGCATGGAGATCGCACTGACATACATCTACGGCATCGGCCGTACCCGCTCCAAGGAAATCCTTGACGCCACCGGCGTCAGCCCGGATCTCCGGAGCAAGGACCTCTCGGACGAGGACCTGGCAAAGCTCCGCGAGTACATCGAGGAGTCGCTCAAGGTCGAGGGTGACCTTCGCCGCGAGGTTCAGGCCGACATCCGTCGCAAGATCGAGATCGGCTGCTACCAGGGCCTGCGCCACCGTCGTGGTCTGCCCGTGCGTGGTCAGCGCACCAAGACCAACGCCCGTACCCGTAAGGGTCCGAAGCGCACCATTGCCGGCAAGAAGAAGGCGAAGTAATGCCCCCGAAGTCACGTAGCACCGGTCCGAAGAAGACCCAGAAGACGCGTCGCAGGGATAAGAAGAACATCCCGCACGGCGCCGCTCATATCAAGAGCACCTTCAACAACACCATCGTGTCCATCACGGACCCCGCCGGAAATGTCATTTCCTGGGCGTCTTCGGGACACGTCGGCTTCAAGGGTTCGCGTAAGTCGACTCCCTTCGCCGCTCAGCTTGCTGCTGAGAGCGCTGCCCGTAAGGCGCAGGAGCACGGTGTCAAGAAGGTTGACGTCTTCGTCAAGGGACCGGGATCCGGTCGCGAGACCGCAATCCGTTCCCTCCAGGCCGCTGGCCTCGAGGTCGGCACCATTTCCGATGTAACCCCCCAGCCGCACAACGGCTGCCGTCCGCCCAAGCGGCGTCGGGTATAGCGGGAAGGATAGGTAGAAGAAAATGGCACGTTATACCGGACCCATCACCCGCAAGTCGCGTCGTCTGCGCGTCGACCTCGTTGGAGGCGACCAGGCATTCGAGCGTCGCCCGTACCCGCCCGGACAGCACGGCCGCGCGCGTATCAAGGAGAGCGAGTACCTGCTCCAGCTGCAGGAGAAGCAGAAGGCTCGCTTCACCTACGGCGTCATGGAGAAGCAGTTCCGCCTGTACTACAAGGAGGCGAACAACCGCCCCGGCAAGACCGGCGAGAACCTGCTTCGCATCCTCGAGTCGCGTCTCGACAACGTCGTGTACCGCGCAGGCCTCGCTCGCACGCGCCGTCAGGCACGTCAGCTGGTCACGCACGGTCACCTTCTCGTGAACAACAAGAAGGTCGACATCCCGAGCTACCGCGTCTCGCAGTACGACATCATCGATGTCAAGGAGAAGTCGCTCTCCACGCTTCCGTTCCAGGTTGCGCGTGAGACCGTCGGCGATCGCCCGGTTCCCGGGTGGCTGCAGGTTGTCGGCTCGCGTCTGCGGATCCTGGTTCACCAGCTTCCCGAGCGCGCGCAGATCGACATCGCTCTGCAGGAACAGCTCATCGTCGAGTACTACTCGAAGTAAGGCGCTTCGCACCCCGTGAGTGGTTGAGGAGTCTCCGGACTCCTCAACCACTCACAGGGCCGCAGGCCCTTTCCCATCGTGGGCGTCAAATAGTGGACGTCCGTACAGGAGGAAATACCAATGCTCATTTCTCAGCGACCCACGCTGACCGAAGAGGTCATCGCTGATAACCGCTCGAAGTTCGTCATCGAGCCCCTGGAGCCAGGTTTCGGGTACACGCTCGGCAATTCGCTGCGCCGCACGCTGCTCTCGTCGATCCCCGGCGCTGCTGTCACCAGCATCCGTATCGACGGCGTTCTCCACGAGTTCACCACCGTCCCGGGCGTGAAGGAAGATGTCACCGACATCATCCTGAACCTCAAGGGCCTCGTCGTGAACTCCGAAGAGGACGAGCCGGTCACCATGTACGTCCGCAAGCAGGGCCCCGGCGCTGTTACTGCGGGCGACATCGTGCCCCCGGCAGGCGTCACCGTGAACAACCCTGATCTGCACATCGCCACCCTGAACGACAAGGGAAAGCTGGAGATCGAGCTCGTAGTCGAGCGCGGTCGTGGCTATGTCCCCGCCGTTCAGAACAAGGCGTCCGGCGCAGAGATCGGCCGTATCCCGGTCGACTCGATCTACTCGCCGGTGCTCAAGGTCACCTACAAGGTGGAGGCCACTCGCGTCGAACAGCGCACCGACTTCGATCGGCTCGTTCTCGACGTGGAAACGAAGAACTCCATCACCGCACGGGACGCGCTCGCTTCGGCGGGCAAGACCCTGGTTGAGCTCTTCGGCCTGGCCCGTGAGCTGAACGTCGAAGCAGAAGGAATCGAGATCGGACCCTCGCCTGCCGAGGCCGATCACATCGCTTCCTTCGGACTCCCCATCGAGGATCTGGACCTCACGGTCCGCTCCTACAACTGCCTCAAGCGCGAAGGTGTTCACACCGTCGGTGAGCTTGTCGGCCGTACCGAGTCCGATCTGCTCGACATCCGCAACTTCGGACAGAAGTCCATCGACGAGGTCAAGGTCAAGCTGCATTCGCTCGGCCTGTCCCTCAAGGACAGCCCCGCATCCTTCGATCCCACCACCGTTGCCGGCTACGACGCCGCCACCGGAACGTGGAGTGACACTGATGCCGGTTCCTTCGGCGATGCCGAAGGTACCGAGGACTACGCCGAGACCGAACAGCTGTAGCAGCTCAGGTCCTTTACTAGGAGATCATCATGCCCAAGCCCAAGAAGGGTGCCCGCTTCGGCGGGTCGGCTTCCCACCAGAAGGCGATTTTCGCCAATCTGGCTACCGCGCTCTTCGAGCACGGTCGCATCACCACCACCGAGTCCAAGGCCAAGGCATTGCGCCCCTACGCCGAGAAGCTCGTCACGCACGCAAAGGCCGGCACGCTGGCTCACCGTCGTGAGGTGCTGAAGGTCATCCGCAACAAGGATGTCGTTCACACCCTGTTCGCCGAGATCGGCCCGTTTTACGCGGACCGTAACGGTGGATACACCCGCATCATCAAGACGATCCCCCGCAAGGGTGATAACGCTCCGATGGCAATCATCGAGCTCGTCAAGGAAAAGACCGTCACCTCCGAGGCTGACCGCGCTCGTCGCGTCAAGTCCTCGCAGGAAGCTCCCGCCGCAGAGAACGTCGTCGAGGCCGTAGAGGCCGACGCGACCGAGGCTGAGGTCGAGAACGCTGACGCAGTCGTCGAGGCCATCGAGAACGAGACCGCAACTGCGGCCGACGCTCCCGAGGCCGAAGAGGCCAAGAAGGACTAGTCTCCCTTGGTTTCGGCACACGCTGAATCGAACGAGCCCGCCGCCCCCATCGGGGACGGCGGGCTCGTTCGATTGCGGCTCGACATCTCCTACGACGGCACCGACTTCTCGGGTTGGGCCCGCCAGACCGATCTGCGCACCGTGTGCGGTGAGATCGAAGACAAGTTGGGAACGGTGCTTCGACGCCCGGTTCAGTTGACCGTTGCCGGTCGAACCGACGCCGGTGTCCACGCCACCGGTCAGGTAGCGCACGTCGACGTTCCGGGAGAGTTGCTCCCGGACGATCCGTCTCGACTCGTGCGCAGACTTGCACGATTTCTGCCCAAGGACGTTCGGGTCAAACAGATATCGGTGGTTCCGGGTGACTTCGATGCGCGCTTCTCCGCGATGCGACGTTATTACGAGTACCGGGTGACCAACGCGGCGTTCGGAGTGGAACCACTACGCGCACGCGACACCGTCTCGTATCCCAAACCACTCGATCTCGGAGCGATGCAGGAAGCGTCGAATCGGCTGCTGGGTCTGCACAACTTCGCGGCATTCTGCAAGCGTCGAGAAGGCGCTACGACGGTGCGGGAGCTGCAGCGTTTCGACTGGACCCAAGAGGGCACGGTGTTCACGGCGTACGTGAATGCTGACGCATTCTGCTGGTCGATGGTTCGCAGTCTCGTCGGCGCAGTCCTCTCCGTCGGTGAGGGACGGCGCACGGCCGCCTGGGTGGCAGGGTTGCTCGACGAAACGTCGCGATCCAGTTCCATCCTCGTTGCGCCGGCGCACGGACTTTCGTTGGTCCGCGTGGACTACCCCGACTACTCGGAACTGGCTGCCCGCAACGCGATTACCCGTGAGACCCGCGAGATTCCGTCTTCGGGTGGATGCTGCGGCGACTGAACATCACCATGCAAAATGCCCTCCCGCTCTGTGTGGGAGGGCATTCGTATCGGGGGGCTATCCCGCCAGTTGGCGCGCGATGACCAATCGCTGAATCTGGTTGGTGCCCTCGAAGATCTGCGTGATCTTGGCCTCGCGCATGTAGCGCTCGACGGGGAAGTCCTGGGTGTATCCGTACCCACCGAATACCTGAACGGCGTCGGTGGTGACCTTCATTGCCGCGTCGGTGGCCACGAGCTTGGCGACGCTCGCGTTGCGTGAATACGGAACTCCGGCGTCGCGGCGGCGGGCTGCATCGAGGTAGGTGGCTCGCGCGGAGTCGACTGCGGCAGCCATGTCCGCGAGCACGAAACCGAGTCCCTGGTGATCGATGATCCGCTTGCCGAATGCCTTGCGCTCCTTCGCGTAAGCGACCGCGTCGTCGAGCGCGCCTTGAGCGATTCCGACGGCAACGGCAGCGATTCCGAGTCGGCCGGAGTCGAGAGCGCTGAAGGCAATCGGCAGCCCCTGGCCGCGCTGACCGATCAATCGCTCCTCAGGAATGAAGGCGTCGTCGTAGTTCGCGGAGGCAGTGGGGACCGCGCGTAGCCCCATCTTCTCTTCGGGTTTTCCGAAGCTGAGGCCTTCGGTGTCCTTGTCCACCAGGAGGCAGGAGACGCCGCGTGAACCGTCGTCACTGGTGCGTGCGAAGAGGTTGTAGAAGTCCGCCTTGCCGCCGTTGGTGATCCAGGCTTTCGAACCGTTGACGCGGTAGCCACCGTCGGTGGGCGTCGCCTTGCACGACAACGCGGCGGCGTCGGATCCGGCCTGCGCTTCGGAAAGGCTGTACGCGCCGATGGTGTTGCCGCCCAGCATGTCCGGTAGCCAGCGGTTCTTCTGTTCGTCGGTGCCGAAGGTGAACAGCGGGAAGCACGACAGGCTGTGCACGCTCACCGCCACTGCAACCGCTGCCCAGCGTGAGGCGATCTCTTCGAGCACTTGGAGATACACCTCGTACGGCTGATCGCCGCCGCCGAACTCCTCGGGATACGGAAGGCTCAGCAGACCCGCCTGTCCGAGTGCGGGGAACACTCCGTCTGGATACTTCTCGGCCTTCTCGTATTCGTTGACCTTGGGCGCGAGTACCTTGTCCGCGACATCACGCGTCAGTTCGATGAGATCGCGAGCTTCTTGGCTGGGCATCAGGCGTTCGACGGGCACGGTCGGCTCCTAGCTAGGTAATAGTACTGAGAACGATACTGCAGTACTGTTGTAGGTATGGCAAGGCTGGTTCACAAGACGACTGCGCGCAGGGCAGAGTTGTTCGATCAACTGGTCGAACTGTTCTTGAGCGAGGGTTTCGCCCACCTCACGCTCGACGAGATCTCAGCTCGTCTGCACTGCTCCAAGAGCACCTTGTACACCGTGGCGGCCGGCAAAGAGGATCTGGTGCGGGCTGTGACAGTGCACTTCTTCCGGGCGGCGACCGATGCAGTGGAGAGTGCAGTCGCCGCCGAAACGGCCCCGCCTCGTCGAGTCGCGGTGTATCTCGAAGCAGTGGGTGATCGGCTGTCCGCGGCGTCCAGTCAGTTCATGGAAGACCTGGCCGAATCGGTGTCGGCGAGCCAGGTCTACGAGAAGAACACGTCGATCGCTGCTGATCGTGTGCGATCGCTCATCGTCGAGGGAGTCGATTCGGGCGCATTCCGGCAGGTACACGCATCATTTGTCGCCGATGCCGCTGCGGCGACGATGGTTCGGATCCAGCAACGCGCGGTCTACCGGGCAACTGGTCTGGACGATGCCAGCGCTTATCGGGAACTGGCAGCACTTATCACGGACGGGATCACTGCGTGATCAGTCGCTAGCATCGACGTTCATGGCACCTTTGAACGTCGAAGTCATCGTAGGTTCGGTCCGCGAGGGGCGAATGGGACGAGCAGTGGCGGACTGGTTTGTCGAGCGCGCAACCGCGAACCCGTCGTGGAACGTATCGGTGATCGACCTCAGAGAGCTGTCGTTGCCCCAGGATTTCTCGGATTCACCTGCCACGGAGGTTTTCCGCCGGCGAATCGGGCGCGCCGACGCTGTTGTCGCCGTGACCTCCGAATACAACCACGGGTATCCGGCTGCTCTCAAGACCGCATTCGATTCGGTGAAACACGAGTGGCGTGCCAAGCCGATCGGATTCGTGTCCTACGGCGGGATTTCAGGTGGTGTTCGGGCCGTCGAGCAACTGAGGCAAGTGGTGGCGGAGTTGCACATGGTCTCGGTGCGTCAAAGCGTGACCATCCACCGGGTGCGTAAGCAATTCGGACACGAGCCGTACGGCGTCGATTCGATTGCGATCGATGCAAGCGAGAAGATGATTCGTGAATTGGATTGGTGGGGAAGCGGATTGCGGATGCAACGTGCAAGTGATCCCTATCCCGGCTGATCTTGGACATACGCGATCACGCCATCTGGTGAGCGTCGCCGGCTCGTGGACGGCCGATGAACGATGTCTCGGAAGCGATGGTCACCAGAGTCAGGTCGACGCGTGTACGGCCGGTTTCGACCGTGATCTTGTCACCGAGTGCGAATGGCTGGACTATCGAGATTTCAGGGTCGACCCGAGGCCATTGGCGTGGATGTCCGTACACATAGATTGCGGTCACGTCGGCACGCGGAGATAACCCCTCGACGCCGTCGAACACGACAGTGTTGAAGGCGCCCTCAGGCCCACCGCCCTGCCCGGACACGCGGAGTCGGTCAGGCACTCCCATCGAGTCGGTGAGCGCGGTCCACGCTTGCGGTCGATCGGTGTGGACGAGTACCAGTGCGCCGGTCGCGATGGCTCGAAAGATCAACTGCTGAGCCAGATAGAGTTCGCCGGCGACAAGAACGGTGTTGACGCCCGGCCCCGAAATTCTGGCCGCGACACCGTGCCCGTTTCGGTCCGAGCCGATGAGTTGGCCGCACCCGGCAAGGGGTAGAGCGAGTGAGTCGAGTGTGCCCCCGTCCATGCGAACGCCCGGCGTGATGCCGTCCAGCGCGGCCAATGCGGTTGGCAAATTGGTCAGCAATCCGTCGCGCTGGCGCCCACGTAGCGAGACCAAACCGGCCAGCGGTGCGTTCTCAGGTGGATTGCGCGTGGTGAAGCGACATGTCGCACTGACCTTCGCCTCTCCGCGTTGTCCGGTGGGTCGTAACCGAATTGTCACGGACGTCCCGACCGTTGCCACTGCCCACACTTGGGTCAGGGTCGCAGTGGTGATGAAACGGGGTTCGATCCCAAATCCGACGTTGGACACGCCAGGCAAGGGGGTACTTCGCCACGTTTCGGTGACCTCGTGGCCGGCCACTCCTCTTGTCACCTGGGCAGTGGACGACGCGATCTCCGGTGCGGTCAGGATCCGCGCCTTGCACCCCGCTGAATCGAGCACCCGGATGACACGATTGGCGGCAACAGCTATCGCGCGGCCGGCGCCCTGTTCGCCCCCGCCCCGGCGTTCGACTGCTGCACCACCCTCCAGCGCGTCGAAACGTAGTGCAAGCCAAACACTTCTGGTGGCGGTGGCTGGTAGTGGTCCGATGAGACGTTCGTAGACTTCGGTGGCCGGCGTTCCCGACGCGGCGCGGTATCCGTGACTGACGATGTCGATGCCGGTGAGTGAGATGTCGTGCTGATAGAGACAATTGGCGAGGGCTGCCGTGGGCAGAAGGTGGGAAGCGTCGAACGAATGACGGCCGATCCTGGTCAGGTAGTCGCGTGGGGGAGCGATCTCGACGACAGCGACGAGCGAAGATCCGTCCACTCGGAGCCCGATGGACTGCTCGGAGGGAGTGTGAAAACTGACGATCGTGCTGCGGTCGACGTCCTTGCGGTGCAGATAGCGAAAGTACCTGACAATCCAGGACATTACCGACCAACCGCCCACATGAAGCAGCATTGATCCGGCAACCACACAACCGATTGCCAGCGCCCAGAACCAATCGAGCCCACTGGCCATCGCGATTCCGCCCGCACCGATTCCGAAAATCTGTGCCGGCACGAACTCGCGCGTCGAAATCCTGTGTGACGACGGCCAATGCTTCAACCGCGATCGGTCCACGGTTCCTCCCCGATACCTGACCTGCGAACTACCCGAAAATTTCCGCCCCAGCGGAACTGTACTGTGTCTTCGCAAGGGGATGTAAGGCACGGGGGGAATGATGGCTGCGACACCTACCACGCGCTGGCAGGTCAACGGGTACCGATTCTTGGTCAGGCGGATGGAACATGCGCTGGTCAGACGAGACGTGCGGATGCTTCACGATCCGATGCGATCACAGTCGCGCGCGTTCACCGTCGGAATAGTCCTCGCTGCACTGGGATTGGCGGGTTGCGCTGTACTCGCTCTGTTTCGGCCACAGGACAGAATCGGCGATGCAGAGATCGTCGTTGCAAAGGAATCGGGCGCGATGTTCGTCGCCATGGAGGGTACGTTTCGCCCTGTGCTGAACTTGGCCTCCGCACGACTGATTCTGGGTTCGCCAGGAAAACCGGCAATAGTCAAGGCATCCGAGGTCGAGGCGAAACCCCGGGGCGCGCTCGTCGGCATTCCCGGCGCACCGTCCGCGCTGCCGGAATCGGCCGACCCTACCAACGCCGCGTGGACGGTGTGCGATTCCGTCGGATCCGACGGGAGAAGATCGTTGACGACTTCGGTCCTGGTCGGCTCGTCCAATGTCGGCGAAAACACGACATATCTGACGAATGACCGTGCATTCCTGGTGAAGTCGGGTTCCGATCACTTTCTCGTGTACGACGGGAAGCGAGCGGAAATCGATGTGGACGATCCGGCGATCATGCGGGCTTTGGGCCTGGAAGGAGCACAGGCGCGACCGATCAGTATCGGATTCCTCAATTCGATTCCCGAAGTTCCGCGCATCGAGGCTCCGCGAATCCGCCAACTGGGATCGGCGCCCCGGTTTCCTCTGCAGAACAAGACTGTCGGCTCCGTCATCCAGGTTTCGGTGGGTGCAGACCCGCAGTACTACGTGGTACTCGAGAACGGGATCCAGAAGATCGGTGCGGCGCTCGCCCAACTGATCTACTTCTCGGATTCGCAGGGCGCCACCGGGATCGCGAGCGTCACCCCTGATGCCATCAGTCGTATTCCCTCGGTGAGTGAGCTGGCCGTCGACTTGTTGCCGCGGGTGGTTCCGGAGATCGTCGATGATCACGGCGCACCTGTCGGCTGTCTGGAATGGGCTCCCTCACCTGCAGTCGAGGGCGCCGAAAGTAGTTCTGCAACGCTGAAACTTGTCGCTGGATTGCAGGTTCCGATCCCGGAGGGTGGCAAGTTGGTGTCCTTGGCGCAGGCGGACGGATCGGGTGACAATCTCGACAACGTCCATGTCGAACAGGGATTCGGCGGATTTGTTCAAGCGACCGGAATCGAGACGAACAGCACCAGGCGCGACGGAGTGTTCTACGTAGCCGATACCGGTGTGAAGTACGGCGTACCGGACGAAATCTCCGCTCGCGCGCTCGGATTGACGCGAACGCCTGATCGCGCGCCTTGGCAGATGCTCGACCTACTTGCATCAGGCCCCGCGCTCGAGAAGAGCAATGCACTGATAGCTCACGACGGAATCGCCCCCGATACAGCGCCGGCCGCTCCGGTGAACTGAACACTGCTGACGGTTCAGGGATCGATGTTCTGGCGTTCGGGAAGATGCCGACGAATTACTCGACGAAGAGGCATCGATGCCAACAGCGTCAGTAGAGCGAGGGTGCCGACCGTTCCGGCTCCGACGAGTGCCGTGTCGCGAGATCGGTTGTCGGGGGTCGGCGGCGTGGGTAGGGGATCGATCGACACCGACTGATGGTTGACCTTGACGCGTTCTCCTGGGGCCAATTCGCCCGTCACCGCCGCAAGTGGATCGATGACGCCGTGACCGACGTAGGGATTCCAACCCTGCGCCGGAGCGTGGGCGGTGGCTTCGATACGTTGCATGACCTGAAGCGCAGTCAGTTCCGGGTGAACCGACCGGACCAGTGCGGCGGTTGCCGCGACAAGGGGCGCAGCGAAACTGGTCCCGTTGAACGACTGTACGGCGCCGTCGGAGCCGTACACCCCGTTGGTCAGACCGGGCGACGTCGGGTGAAGTGAGGTGATTCCGGTGCCGGGCGCCGCCACGTCGACCCATGGACCGCCGAGGCTGAAGGAACTGGCGGCGCCATTGGGGTCTACCGACCCCACTGTGAGGACATAGTCGTCGTACCAAGCCGGACTGGCAATCGTCACAACCGAGTTCCATGGATCGGCCAGGGGATTGAGGGGATCCGGCGGCGGATTCTGGTTCTTGCAACCTCCGGATCCGACGTTCCCTGCAGCTGCGACGACTACGACGTTCTTCGCGATCGTGGCGTATTCGATTGCAGCGCCGAGTCGTTGGTCGCTGATCCCGTCCCCGGCAGGCTTGCAGGCGACTTCGGAGATGTTGATGACGCTTGCACCCATGTCCGCAGCGTGACGGACGGCCGATGCCATGGTGTCGACGTTTCCGTACCCGGATGAGTTCTCGGCTACAGCAGGGTCTTCGCGTTGGCCGGCCACCGAGAAGGCGGCACTGGACTGCCTGATCGAAATTATCTTTGCGTCAGGCGCAGCTCCGGAGAATCCGGAACCCTCGACTTGCTGGGCGGCGATGAGACCGGCCACGACAGTTCCGTGTGCGTCACAATCGTCGGTGCCGTCGGAGGTACCGACGTAATCACCGCCGCCGTCGAGCGATGGCAGCCGGGGATGTCTGCTGACACCGGTGTCGATGACAGCAATTCGCTGTCCTGCCCCTCTGGTGATCGGCCACACAGAATCGAATCCCAGATCTCGTTGAGAACGTGGAATGTCCGCACCGTCACCACCTGCCACGGCTGGGACGCACAGGGTTCGTTGTTCGGTGGGTTGTGGAGGTGCAGGCGGACCGTCCTCGGGCAGCATTGCAGGATCGATGGGGGAGGGAACCGCGCTCGATGCGCCACCTGCCCCGGCGAGAACGCTGAAGGCAACGATCACGAGACTGGCGCAGATGTTTGTTGCCCGTCGAATCACCATCGATCACCGATCGCTCAGAGGCCACGCATGAGCGCGAAGAGGCCACTGACCCAGCAGATCAGCGGAACGATTGCTGCAATCGCAGCGAGGTCCAACAGCTCGGCAGCGCGTCGCATCACGGGGCTGAATGTGTTCTGGGGGGCAAGGATTCCCAGAACCAGTGCCAGGAGGAGAACGGTCATCGTGATGGCGAAGACGACCAATGCATGGTCGCGATGGGTCCATGCCATGTCGCCCAGGAGAACGAGAATCACCGAGATGCCTGCCGCGATGAGTGGCACAGCCTGCTGTGCGCCCGCGTAGGTGCGCCCGCGAAACATCAGCACGACGGCCGTCGCGAATGCGAGAGCAAGATTCGGCCAGACGATCCCCTGACCAGGCCAGGACCACGCGAGTGCGACGGCAGCGACGAGCGCGACCACTGACGTGGCCACGATCAGCCCGGTCAGATAGCTACGCGCCCGCCCTGCCCTTTCCGCCAACTCGGTCAGCCCGGGTAGTTCGGGTTCGGGCAGTCCGTCGCGGTCGTCGTCGAGGGGATTACTCGGCGTCGGAACAGGAGGAAGCGGTAGTCGCGCGAACAACATCGACAGTCGAGCGGTGAACGTGAGAACGATCAATGCGGCGGCAATCACCGCGCCGCTGACGGTCGCGGTGCGCGCCTCGGGAAGCGTGGTAGTGACGGCAAAGGTGCCCACCGCCGCGAGAAGGACGACGAGAAGTGCTGTGAAGACAGCTAATCCGGCGCCGCACAAGCGGAAGCAGATCAGAGTTACCGCAGCGGCAAATGCCGAACCGAGAAGCAGATGAGCCGAAAGAACAGTGCCGGGCACGCAGAGTGCGCCGGAGACGAACGCCAGTGGCACCGAAGCGCATCCGAGCGTGACGGAACTTCCAGAGTCTCCGTACACCCGCGCTGCCACGACGGCGGCGACGGTGAGCACCAAAGACGTCACTCCGCCGCAGACGGCGCCGATCAGTCCCGTGTCGCCGAGGACCAGGGCGAGGGCCGCGACGAGCGCAGCGACGAGGGCGGCGGTCGAGCCGACAATGCGCGCGGTGACCGGAGTCCAGCGTCGGTAGACGTCCGCATCCGTGGCCGCGACGGTGTACATGATGTCGTCGAAGAGTGGGGGCGGGGCAGCGGTGTCCGAGGCCTCGAGTACGAGCAATTCTCCATCGCGGATTCCGTGCTCGTGCAGCGACAGCGTCGGTGCCAGCGGTGCCCTGCCGACTTTCGACAGAGTCCAGTCGACGGGCTCGAATTGTTCGGTGGTGTGGTCGAACTCGTTGAAATTGCTGTGGTTGACAATTGTGTCCACAATGCCCGGAATGACCACGGTGAGTGGAACACGAAGCGGCACCGCAAGATCCACCTGCGAATGGGCTGAAAGTACCGTCAACCTGCACAGTTCGGCAGAATGACTCGCGCCTCGTCCGTTTCCGGTGTTCGCAGCGCTGGTTGTAGTGGTGCTGGTCAAGATCTGTCCCCTCCCATGACGCGATTCCCCCTTCGCGTCACCCCAGTTCACCCGAACAATACGACATGAACTGCGCGCCTGTATCGGAGACAGCGCCGACAACAGGTGGCACCGACCCGAGTGTCGGTGTTGTGATCTACTCTCTTGCAATTGCGCGAGTACGCCTTGGGGGGCCGGCGGTAGTCGGACGAGGCGTCTGGCGGCAACAGCTGCAGCACCGATGGGGGTGGGTGAATTGAGCACTGTCAGATTTGCGCGTCGAGCACGCCGTGAATCGCCGCGCACACCGGGCGGCGAGGTGACGCTTCAGCCCCCACCGGAGATACCTCGCGTCACGCCGGGAAACCTACTGACCAAACTACTTCCGGTGATCATGGTGGTTGCCATGATCGGCATGGTGGCGCTGATGTTCTCTTCCGGCATGGCGCGCAATCCGATGTCCCTGCTGTTTCCGGTCATGATGATGGTGTCGATGCTCGGAATGCTCGCCGGGGGCGGTCGTAGCGGTGGAGCAAGAGCGTCCGAAGCGAACGAGGACCGCAAGGACTACCTCCGGTACCTGGATCAGATGCGTAGTGATGTTGCTGCGACGACTGGTGCGCAGCGTGCTGCTCTCGAGTGGAGCAATCCCGAGCCGTCGCTGCTCTGGACACTGGCCGGGACTGTGCGGATGTGGGAGCGTCAGATCACCGACTCGGACTACTGCCACGTTCGGGTAGGTCTGGGTACACAGCGATTGGCCACCAGACTCGTGTCTCCGGAGACCGGGCCGGTCGAGGATCTCGAACCCGTCGCTGCTGTCTCACTTCGGCGATTCGTCCGTGCACATTCGGTTGTGCAGGACCTGCCGACCGCCGTCTCGCTTCGCGGATTTGCTGCGATGTCCATCGAGGGGCAGAGAGATTCCGCTCGTGCGCTTGTCCGCTCGATGTTGATGCAGCTGTGCACATTCCACGGTCCGGACACGCTCCAAGTTGCGGTGGTGTGCGGTCCCGATACCGAATCCGAGTGGGAGTGGGTCAAGTGGCTCCCACACGTGCAACACCCGCAGTCTCAGGACGGCACCGGCACTGCACGCATGGTGTTCGGTTCGTATCTCGAATTCGAAAGTTCCCTCGGGGAACCGCTTTCGATGCGTGCTCGATTCGCTCGCAACACTCCAGCCAGTGCGGGCGTTCCGCATCTCGTGCTGGTCGTGGACGGTGGCTTACTCGAAGGTGACACCGGCCTGTTGTCCGAATCCGGGCTCGACTCGGTGACAGTCCTCGACCTGTGCGGGTTCTGCCCGCGGCTGGTGGCGACGCGTGGGTTGCGACTGGTCGTCGGTAGCGATCAGATCGGCGCGGTGAGCAGCGCAGGAGTTGAGAACTTTGCGAGGCCCGACGCTGCGACGACGAGCCTGGCGCAGGCGTTCGGGCGTCGCATCGCACCGTTCCGTGCGGCATCGCAGAATGCCGTCGACGCAGCTGACGACGACCGATCCATTCGGACGTGGAGCCAGATGTTGGGGATAGGAAACGTTGCGAGGTTCAATCCTGAGCATGGCTGGCTTCCACGTCAGGGGCGCGACCGACTCCGTGTGCCGATCGGTGTCGGACAAGACGGAAACCCCGTCGAACTGGATCTGAAGGAGTCGGCCGAGAACGGTATGGGTCCGCACGGGCTGTGTATCGGAGCCACCGGTTCTGGCAAGTCGGAGTTCCTGCGAACCTTGGTGCTCGGCCTGATCGCGACCCACTCTCCCAACGCACTGAACCTCGTCCTGATCGACTTCAAAGGTGGTGCAACCTTTCTCGGCCTCGAGGAGGCGCCGCATGTTGCTGCGATCATCACCAACCTTGCCGAGGAATTGGCGATGGTCGATCGTATGAAGGACGCGCTCGCCGGCGAAATGAATCGTCGACAAGAACTGTTGCGTGCGGCAGGAAACTTCGCAAACGTGTCCGATTACGAGAGGGCGAGGCTGGCCGGCGCTGCACTCGATCCGTTACCGGCACTCTTCGTGGTTGTCGACGAGTTTTCCGAACTGCTCAGTCAGCAGCCGGAATTTGCCGAATTGTTCGTGGCCATCGGGCGATTGGGCAGGTCACTTCACATTCACCTGCTGCTGGCCAGTCAGCGGCTCGACGAAGGAAAGCTTCGGGGTCTCGACAGCCATCTTTCGTATCGTGTCGGTTTGAAAACGTTCTCGGCGAACGAGTCTCGTTCCGTCCTCGGCGTTCCCGATGCTTATCACCTTCCGGGTACACCCGGTGCGGGATACCTGAAGTCCGATTCTGCTGAGATCGTTCGCTTCCAAGGTGCGTACGTGTCAGGCCCGTACGAGGGCGAGCGGATCGTGCCCACTCGATTCTCGGTCGATTCCCCCGTCGAACTGGCGCCGCTGCCGTTTATCGCGAAGCCCGTGATCGGACCAGAGGCCGTTGTCGTTCCCGTCGAGCCCGACGTCGTCGACATGGGTGAAATCGGTGACGATGCACGTACTCTCATGGGAGTCCTCGTAGACCGCATGCGCGGTCACGGTCCACGTGCGCATGAAGTGTGGCTCCCGCCGCTCGAGTCATCTCCGACGCTTGACCAGTTGTTGCCGCGGTGGGCGACCGGTGATCAACCTCGCGGAAATCTGAGCGCACCCTTCGGCATAGTCGACAGGCCGTTCGATCAGCGCCGCGATCTACTCGTCGCCGATCTCAACGGATCGACTGGCAACCTCGCGATTGTCGGCGGCCCGCAGTCGGGAAAGTCGACGGCGTTGCGCACGTTGATCTTGTCTCTGAGCATGACGCACACGCCGGAACAGATTCAGTTCTACTGCCTCGACTTCGGCGGTGGAACGCTCCTCGGATTGAAAGATCTGCCGCACGTCGGATCGGTGGCAAACCGCTTGGATTCCGACCGCGTCCGGCGCACAGTTGCCGAGGTACTCGGTGTGGTCGCCAAACGGGAGCGACTGTTTCGTGACCTCGGCATCGAATCGATGGCCGATTTCCGTAGATTGCGAACAGTTGATCCCGCCGGGGAAGGTGAGGCTGCGGGACTCCGAGAGGACCCGTACGGTGACGTCTTCCTCGTCGTCGACGGTTGGCCAAGCGTTCGTTCGGATTTCGAATCACTCGAGCCCCAGATCAACATGCTCGCCGGTCAAGGTTTGTCCTTCGGTGTACACGTGATCGTCACGACGTCGAGGTGGGCCGAGATCCGGCCGGCACTCAAGGATCAACTGGGTACTCGCATCGAACTTCGTTTGGGTGATCCGGGAGATTCGGATGCGGGTCGCCGGAAAGCCGGCCTGGTGCCGGAAGGTCGACCGGGTCGTGGCATCACTCGCGACGGACTCCACCTTCTCACCGGACTACCTCGAATCGACGGCCTACCGGGTAGTGAGAACTCGAGTACGGCTGTGGTGGCGACGGTCGAACGTATTGCAGCCATGTCGAATTCGCGTCCGGCACCCACCGTGCGGATGCTCCCGGATTCCTACTCGGCCGCAGAACTTCTCGAAGCTGTCGGGACCCGGTGGCCCTCACCGAGTGCGGCCGACGGTCGGTGCCTCACCGTGCCGATCGGGCTCTGTGAGACCGACCTCGCCCCGGTGTACATGGACTTCCGGGAACACCCGCACCTGTTGATATTCGGCGACACCGCGTGTGGGAAGACATCTCTCTTGCGTGGAATAGCCGAAGGGATCATCGCGTCGAACACACCGGCCCAGGCCAAGCTGATCATCGGTGACTATAGGCATTCCCTGCTGGGCGTGGTCGAAGGGAATCACCTCGGCGGGTACTCGGCGTCGTCGACGACCTTCGGTGAGTTGATGGTCGACTTGGCTCGGATCGTCGCTGCCAGAATGCCGAACGCCGAAACAACGCAGCAGCAATTGCGGGAACGGTCGTGGTGGAGTGGGCCGGAGATTTACGTACTGATCGACGACTACGACCTTGTGGCCACACCGAGTGGAAATCCGGTGGCGCCGTTGCTCGAGTACATTCCGCACTCCAAGGACATCGGTTTGCACCTGGTTATTGCCCGTCGTTCCGGTGGTGCGGCCAGAGCACTGTACGAGCCGGTCATTGCGAGAATTCGCGACATGGCGCCGGCCGGATTGATCATGAGCGGAAGCCGTGACGAGGGAAATCTCGTCGGCACTGTCCGCGCGTCGGCGATGCCGGCAGGCCGTGGGGTCTACGTTTCCCGCTCGCAAACCCAACTTGTCCAAGTTCCGTGGATACCACCGCTGTGACCGCTCCGTCCGCAGTGTCGGTCTCGTTACATTGGGGTGCATCGAATATCTGGGTCGTGTCGGGTCAACGCGAATTCTGTTGCAGTGCAGACCTCCGACGCGAACCGGCGTCGGGCCCCGGTGCGGCCGGCGAGAATGCGATCGATTACATCGACGACGATTATGTCGACGTGGATGGTCGGGTTGTCCCGACAGTCTTGGAGGTGGCCAGGCTGATCTCCAGTGCGATGGACGGGTGCGGAATCGTCGACGCAGACATTCTTCATCTCAGTCATCCCTCGGATTGGGGTGCCCCACGCAGGCGGCGATTGCTCGATGCCGCACGTCGAGTGGCGCACGACGTCGTACTCGTTCCGACGTCGATCGCGGCGGCGAGGTCGGCTCATACGGCTTGGCGATCGCGGTGTGTCGTCCTCGAACTGCGAGGCGGAACGGTGGTCGCTTCTGTTGTCGCTGAGGTCGACGGTGAACTCCGAATCGACGGAACACAAAGTTCGGAGATCGCAGACGTTGCGGGGTTGTTTTCCGCAATCGGGGATCTATCGGTTCGGGACGCTGTGGTGTTGGTCGGGCCGAGCTCTCATGCTGTTGCGGCTTCGCTCGAACGGGGGTCGACGAATGTTCACGGCCACGCGAGCATCCGAATTCTGGACGAGAGCCGGGTGGCTGCGTCTCTGGTGGATCCTCAGACGCTCGTTCGCCAGACAACCGCGCGGGACAGTTCGGGACGAATTGTCGACAATTCGGCTTTCGGCGCCGGGTGGGTAGGCGATACGGATGGCGCGAAGTCGATTTCTGGCGCGGACTCGAATGCCTCTTCGCCGCGTCGCGTCGGCGGGCGGCGAAGAGGCCGTCGATGGTTCGCGGCGGCGCTTGCGGTGGTCGCCGTCGCCGGTGCGGTCGCAGCAACGGTCGTGGTGTCCACTCGCGATCGAGGCGATTCTCGGTTGGCGGGGTCGGTCGCAGCCACGGCGGAAGTCGAAGTCGAGATCGTGGAGGCGTCGAAAGAGCAGGAAACGCCTGCGCCGAAGACTTCGATCTCGTCGATCGAGTCCGGGGCCACGCCGGAACTTACTCGTGTGGACGTGGGAAGCGTTGCGGCAGAATTGCCTTCCGATTGGAAGCTTCTGTCGCGAGGGACCTCGAGCGGGCGTACCGATTTGGTACCCGGTTCGGGTGCGGATCGCAAGATCGTGGTCATCGAGAAACGTCTTGCGGAAGGTGTGGGATTCGATTCCGTCGAAGCTGTTTTGCGTCAGCAGTTTTCGACGTTCGAGGACCCCTTGCGGTTCGCAGAGTTTGCTGTGCTCGACGATGCCGCAGGAAAACGGGCAGTGGTGTACGTCGAGTTTCCGGACGATTTCTCCGAGGTGCGTTGGCGCGTGTACGTCGACAACGGACGGCAAGTGAGTATCGGCTGCCAGTATCTGGTCGGTGAGTGGGGCAGTCTCGAAGCGGACTGCCTGCGGATGTGGCAGTCGGTCGAATTCACACCGTGACCGGATCGGTCGGTTCTGAAAATATTCTTCGGTCGGGCCGGAACCGTTGGTACGAAGGTCGCGTCAAAGTATGTGTAGCGCACATCAGGGAGTTCCGCTCGACCCCGGTGCACATCCGACGGACAAAGCCCGTTGTGTGTGATCGCCGATACCGAACGGTACTCACCGAATCCAGGGGGACGACATGGGCTTTACCGCAACTACCGCTGAATTGATCGATTCGGCGGGGACCATCGACGGACATCTCGGTGACATCAGGGGGCTGGTCAACGCTGTTCGGTCGGAGGCCGACGCTTCGCACAATTCGTGGAACGGTGCGGCGCAGGTCGAATACGCAGGAATCATGGAGCGATACAACAGCGCGGCCCTGAAGTTGGACACAGCTCTGACCGACATCTGCGAGCAGATCAAACAGGCCGCGGGAACCTTCGACTCGACCGAAGACGACAACGTCAGCTCGCTTCGCGGCGCGACGGTGAACATGTCCTGACCGCCAGCTCTTCATCGTCCGATCAAGCAATCCTCAGCCAGTAGTTCTCACAAGTTAGTTCTCACAAGTTCTCTCCAGTCACACCGAACCGGGAGCAGTTATGTCCGACAGGATCAAGTACGACTTCGGCGGCCTCGCAATGCTGTCCGATCAGATGAAACAGCAGGCCAAAGCGATCAACGACAAACAGGGCGACATCAAGGTTGTCGTGGACAAGCTGCAAGCAGGCTGGGAAGGGGCAGGTTCCGAAGCGTGGAACGACGCACAGCGTCGCTGGGCCCAGGCTTCCGAAGAACTGAACATGGTTCTCGCGCAGATCGCCGGAGCGACGGCGAGCGGCTCGGAGAAGATGCAGGAAGCTGATCGGATCGCCGCAAACGGGTTCGGTCGCTGACAACATCCCATGCCGTGATGACACCCCGCCTGCCCCGGTACCGTCAGGTTGCCGGGGCAGGCGCATGTCGATCGCTCGCATCGCTGTGCTGGACGATGATGCTGTTGGCAGGAATGGCTGCGCTTTGACCTGGCAGCGGGTAGACCGGTATCGTCTATCGGTGGCGTGCCGTAGGGCTCCGGCAGAAATGCGTGGAGACCGGCGGTTCTCGGGTCTCAACTGGCCGCCGAGGATCGTTTACGCGATACGCACATGGTCAGCAGTGGAATGAATTAAGACGAGGAAGATCTGTGTCTACGTACACCCCGAAGGCCGGAGATGTGACCCACACGTGGCACGTCATCGACGCCACTGACGTGGTGCTCGGCCGTCTTGCCGTTCAGGCAGCGAACTTGCTGCGTGGCAAGCACAAGCCCACCTACGCGCCGCACATCGACGGTGGTGACTTCGTTGTCATCATCAACGCAGAGAAGGTTGCCATCAGCGGCAACAAGCTGCAGGGCAAGAACGTTTACCACCACTCCGGATTCCCGGGTGGCCTGAAGTCCCGCACTGTCGGTGAGGTCCTCGACAGGACTCCCGATCGTCTCGTCGAGAAGGCCATTGTCGGCATGCTCCCCAAGACGAAGCTCGGCCGCGCAATGAGCAGCAAGCTCAAGGTTTACGCGGGCCCGAATCACCCCCACACCGCGCAGCAGCCGGTGCCGTTCGAGATCAAGCAGGTCGCACAGTGACATCGCCGGAAGAGCAGAACGTGTCCGAAGAGAACATCGAAGCAGTGGAAGAGCTTGTCTCTGACGCAGTCGAGGTCGTCGAAGAGGTTGCTGCAGCTACGCTCGCACCGATCGTCCTCGATCGCCCGGTCCAGACCGTCGGTCGCCGCAAGGAGGCTGTCGTTCGCGTCCGGATGGCTCCCGGTACCGGTCAGTTCAAGCTCAACGGTCGTACGTTGGAGGACTACTTCCCCAACAAGGTTCACCAGCAGCTGATCAAGGCTCCGCTGGTGCTCGTCGAGCGTCCCGAGTCTTTCGACATCATTGCACTGCTGCACGGTGGCGGCCCGTCCGGTCAGGCAGGCGCACTGCGTCTGGCTATCGCGCGCGCACTCATCGAGGTAACCCCTGATGATCGTCCGGCCCTCAAGCGTGCAGGCTTCCTGACGCGTGACGCCCGCGCGGTCGAGCGTAAGAAGTACGGCCTGAAGAAGGCCCGTAAGGCATCGCAGTACTCCAAGCGCTGATGCTTTGCCGAGGTTGACCCGACGGGTCTGCTTCGGCACCTGTTCACCACAAGAGCGGGCGTCCATCGTTACCGGACGCTCGCTCTTGTGTTTCTCGGAGAAATTCCCTTCTCGAGTTCCCTTCTCGAGGTTCACAGGATTCAGGAGTCGTTCTATGGGTCGGTTGTTCGGTACTGACGGTGTTCGTGGACTTGCCAATTCGGATCTGACTGCAGATCTTGCATTGAGATTGGCAGTTGCCGCGGCGAGCGTACTGACAGCCGACACCTCGGACGCACGTCCGACCGCCGTGATCGGCCGCGATCCTCGCGCCAGCGGTGAGATGCTTCAAGCCGCGGTGACCGCAGGATTGAGTTCCGCGGGTGTCGACGTGCTCGACGTGGGTATTCTTCCGACTCCGGCAGTTGCATACTTGACGGCAAAGCTCGACGCCAGTCTCGGTGTCATGATCTCTGCATCGCATAATCCCATGCCGGACAACGGAATCAAGATTTTCGCAGCCGGTGGACACAAGCTCGATGATGCTGTCGAGGTGGCGATCGAGGATGCACTCGACGGCACTGCACCGCCCGTCCTACCGACAGGTGCCGGGATCGGCCGCGTCCGTACGGTCGACGACGCCGCTCAGCTGTACCTTGCGCATCTGGCGAGCGCGGCGAGCGAGCCACTCGCTGGACTCACCGTTGTGGTCGACTGCGCCAACGGCGCTGCTTCCGCGCTCGCACCGGTTGCCTACGCGGCAGCTGGCGCTCGCGTCATCGCGATCAGCGCCGATCCCGACGGCCTCAACATCAACGACGGCTGCGGATCGACGCACCTGGAGAATCTTCAGAAAGCCGTAGTCGATCACGGGGCGGACCTAGGCCTCGCGCACGACGGCGACGCCGACCGTTGCCTGGCCGTCGACGAGACCGGAGCGGTGGTCGACGGTGACGCGATCATGGCAGTTCTGGCGATCGCGATGAACGACGCCGGCGAGTTGGTCGAGAACACTCTCGTCGCGACTGTCATGAGCAATCTCGGTTTGCACATCGCGATGCGCGAGGCCGGTATCAACATCGTGACTGCTGCCGTAGGTGACCGCTACGTCTTAGAGGAACTGCGCGCGGGCGGATACAGCCTCGGCGGCGAGCAGTCAGGCCATGTCGTGTTGCCGGCGTTCGGCACCACGGGCGATGGGATTCTCACCGGCCTCCGGCTGCTCGGACGCATGGCTCGCACGGGTAAGTCGGCATCCGCGCTGGCCGCAACGATGACAACCCTCCCGCAAGTTCTGATCAACGTGAAGGTTGGGGACAAGGCGACAGTCGCAGCATCGCCGTCGGTACTCGCAGCAGTCGCGGACGCAGAGCGCGTCCTCGGTGACGGTGGTCGCGTGCTCCTGCGCCCGTCCGGGACAGAGCAACTGGTCCGCGTCATGGTCGAGGCCACCGAACTTCCGCTCGCGCAGAAGCTGGCCGACGAGTTGGCCGAGATCGTCGGTTCGGTTTAGCCCCTCATTACGCGTTCGCGTTTTGAGGGAACGTAATTGCGCCCTGCTGCGTCCAAGGAGTCAAAGGCCGCTCGACGTTCGAGTGGTTCCGTTGAAACTTGGGAGCGCTCGTGGATGTCGACCGCGCTGGAACAGATGAATTGGCACGCCAAGCGGTGTCGGTGGCCCAGGCTCTGCGCGATTCTGCCGAGCCGATCAGGCGTTTGCGATTCAGCGGTGCCGTTTCGGGCCGTGATTACGCCGAGCATGGAGCCGCGTTGGCGTCGGCATTGGCGGTCCTGAATTCTCGCTTGACTGGCCGTGCCGATCTTCTCGATGCGTTGGCGCGTCGGCTTTCCTCTTCGGCTGAGGTGATCGCTGAGGTGGACGGTCAGGGTGCGCAGCGATTGCGCGACTCCAGCGGGTCGGTCTCATGATACCGACGAGCGGTACCGCACAGGCAGTACCAAACGGCTCCTTGTGCGTCGAAGATATTCTTGCACTGCGTGATTCACGCGTGCATCCCGACGAAATCCTGGATGCTGGTGCGAGGGGATTGCAGTTCTTCGATCGATTTCACAACCTGGCCTCTCGGTTGGGCTTCGAAGAACGGATGCTTACGTCCTACGAGGATGCGTATCGCGCGGAGGCTGGTATCGATTTCGAGACACTAATGCGAGATGCGTCGGACATGGCCGCAGCGGTGGACGGTTCGGTCGCCGAGATCGCGATGCTGACGCACCTGGCGGAGAATCTTCCTGCAGTGTGGAATGTTTCCGGCGTGGGTGCGGTCGTAGATCAGGCCTTCGCGGCGCGGCGTGAAGCTCGGTCCGATGCGGATTCGGCGCCACTGTTGATCACGCTGGCCGACGAATTCGCGCGGACGGTTCGAACGGCTTTGGCAGACAAGGCTTTCAAGGTGGCCGGCCTCGACCGGGCGACGATCGGCGGTCTGGGTGCGGGGGAGATCGACCAGCTGACTCACGTCGCTTCCGCCGGTCGTGGTTCGGCGCCATGGCTGGACACGGTTTTTCGTTCGGCGTATCTGGATACTCGCGACGAATTCGACAGGGCGTGTGCGGAGTGCGCGAGTGCGGTTGGTCATGCTTTTGACGCCGCGACCCAGTGGGTGACAGACGCGTTCACGTCAACCTTTCCGATCGCCGAGCCGAGTGCATCCGGTGTCGCCGCCGCTCCTGTCTCTTTCTCGATCGGCGGCAACACTTGGGGCTTCTCGATTGCGTCCGACGGTCGTGGGGTGAGTCTGGATGTTGCAGGTGCTGACGGGAACTCTGTGTCGGCCACCCTGGAGTTGAGCGAAAATGGTTGGCCGAGAATAGTGCTCGATGCCGATCCGGAGATGTCGCTGCACGAGGCGCGCCCGCAAGAAGCGTCCCAGCCTGCGACACTCCAGCCCGAAACTCCCGACCCTGAGATTCGCGAGCACGAGGTGCCGGTCGAAACCACCGCCGAAGTCTCGCCCGCGCCGGACCCGGAGCCGCCTTCCACAGTCCCCGACGAGTCGATCGTGGCTCCCGACGGAGAGACGGGCGCTGAGTTGGCCGGAGCTGGTCCGCTGTGAAGTCCGTTCACGCGCCGTTCGAAGCGATCCGTCGAACCCTCGACTCTCAACTCGACGACTTCCGTGAGCGCAGAGTGGCCGCAGCGAGCGCGGAATCGCGCCAGGAGCCGCCGTCCGAAACGACATCCGCCGAGAATGACACGGATGGGCCGGTCAGGTCCGGCCCGTATCTGCGATCCGCGTCAGAGCCGACGCCGACGCCGCCGTGCTCGCCGCCGGAGTCGGTGGCGAGTACGGACCCCTACTTACGCAACAGCTGGCTGGCCCGCGCGTCGGAGTGAGGTTCGACCGGCAGCAACGGCGCCGTGTGCGGAATCTCGACGTCAGGATCAGCAAAATCCTTGTACTTCTTGTCGCCGGTCAGATGGAACAACAGGAAGCCCGTGAGCAGGCACCGTGTGGCGGCCTGTGTCTTGCGCTCGGATCCACCGAGGCCCAGGGCGCCGAGGAGTCGGCGGCCTTCGATCAGTCCGGCGTCTTGGGCGTCGTTCACGGTACGTGCGATGACAGGACCGCCCCACTCCACGCTCAGCGGCCGGGCATTGCTGGTCAAGGAATCGACGTCGTCTTCGCCGGCGAGGATCAATCCGGGCGCTGTGATCTTCGACGCGTAGTTCTCCGCCTTGGGTGCTGTCGGGGCCGGGAACAGTGCGGCTACCGCACCGACATCCCCGCGCTGCGCTGCGGCCAGTACCGCCGCGCCCGCGCCCATGCCGTGACCGGCAAAGGCGACCCGATCGGGTTGGACGCTGATCTGGCCGGGGCCGAGTCGCACGCCGACGCAGATGTCGAGCGTCGCTCGAAGATCTGCAGCCAATCCGAGATGTGACGGGACCGGACCGCGTTCGCTGTCGGGCGCCGCTGCGACAATTCCCCAGGAAGCGAGGTGCTGGAGTGTCTGCTCGTACTTGTGGGACCCGACCATCCACCCGTGCGCGAAGGCAACGGCGGGGAGATTGAAACCGGTTTCCGGCGTGTACACGACACCCGGCTGTCCGGCCAGGGCGAGGTTGCCGCGGAGAACTCGGTGCGGGCCGCGCTTGGACAGCTCACGGGTCAGTGTCTTCAGTTTCGGTGCCACGGTTGAAGACGTTATCCGATGAGCCGCCTCGTGTATGCGGAGCGGACGCCGCAACCAGGTGCGGGAACCGCAAAATGCGCCCACCGCCGATGTCCAAGTACCCTGAGTCACCATGTGCGGAATCGTGGGATACGTCGGCCACCGCCCAGCTCTGGGCGTTGTGGTGGAGGCTTTGCGACGAATGGAGTATCGCGGGTACGACTCGTCGGGAATCGCGATTCTCGACGGAACCGGTGGGGTCGAAATCGAGCGTAAGGCCGGTAAGTTGGCCAACCTCGAGGCGGAGCTCGGCGAGTACGGTGCGGATCACTTCGTCGGTACGTCCGGTATGGGCCATACCCGTTGGGCGACGCATGGGCGTCCGACGGACCGCAATGCGCACCCGCATCGTGATGCCTCGGGCAAGCTGGCTGTCGTTCACAACGGAATCATCGAGAATTTTGCCCCGCTGCGTGCGGAGCTCGAGGCTGCAGGCGTCGAACTGCAGAGCGACACGGATTCCGAGGTCGCGGTTCACCTCGTCGCCCGGGCGTACGCCCAGGGGCCGACGGCAGGTGATTTCATCGAGAGTGCGCTGTCGGTGGTTCGTCGGTTGGAAGGTGCGTTCACGCTCGTCTTCACGCACGCTGATCACGCGGACACGATTGTCGCCGCGCGCCGCTCGACACCGCTCGTAGTCGGTGTCGGTGAGGGCGAGATGTTCCTCGGCTCCGACGTCGCTGCATTCATCGAGCACACACGCGATGCGGTTGAACTCGGACAGGATCAGGCAGTGGTGATCACTGCCGACAGCTACCGGATCTCCGACTTCGCGGGTAACGAGGCAGAAGGACGCCCGTTCCGCATCGACTGGGATCTCGCGGCCGCCGAAAAAGGTGGTCACGATTACTTCATGCTCAAGGAGATCGAAGAGCAGCCGACCGCTGTCGCCGACACGCTCCTCGGCCACTTCGAGAACGGGAAGATCGTCCTCGACGAGCAGCGGTTGTCCGATCAGGAACTGCGCGACGTCGACAAGGTGTTCGTTGTCGCTTGCGGTAGCGCTTACCACTCCGGTCTGTTGGCGAAGTACGCGATCGAGCATTGGACGCGTCTACCTGTCGAGGTCGAACTCGCCAGCGAATTCCGTTACCGCGACCCGGTTCTCGATCGCTCGACGCTTGTTGTCGCAATCTCGCAGTCGGGGGAAACGGCCGATACGCTCGAGGCTGTCAAGCACGCCAAGGACCAGAAGGCACGCGTCCTGGCGATCTGCAACACCAACGGTGCACAGATCCCGCGTGAAGCCGACGCAGTCCTCTACACCCGGGCAGGACCGGAAATCGCGGTCGCTTCCACCAAGGCGTTCCTGGCGCAGGTGACCGCGAACTACCTCGTCGGTTTGGCTTTGGCGCAGGCTCGCGGAACCAAGTATCCGGACGAGGTCGCCCGCGAGTACGCCGACCTCGAAGCGATGCCCGCATTGGTCAGCAAGGTACTCGAGACGGCAGAACCGGTGCGCGCGTTGGCGCGCCAGTTCGCGCACGCGTCGACCGTGCTGTTCCTGGGGCGTCACGTCGGCTACCCGGTGGCGCTCGAGGGTGCGCTCAAGCTCAAGGAGCTCGCGTACATGCACGCCGAGGGCTTTGCCGCCGGTGAGCTCAAGCACGGCCCGATCGCCTTGATCGAGGAGGACCTTCCGGTCATCATCGTCATGCCGTCGCCGCAGGGCCGCGCTGTCCTGCACTCGAAGTTGGTGTCCAACATTCAGGAGATCAAGGCGCGCGGGGCGACGACTATCGTCATCGCTGAGGAAGGCGACACCGTCGCCGCGGCGCACGCGGATCACCTGATCGAGATTCCGGCGTCACCGACTCTGCTGCAGCCGTTGCTGTCCACGGTTCCGTTGCAGATCTTTGCGGCCGAGGTTGCCGCGGCGCGTGGCTACGACGTCGACAAGCCGCGTAACCTGGCGAAATCGGTTACGGTCGAGTAGCTTTCGCTAGAAAATCGGGCCCCGCAGTCGCAAGACTGTGGGGCTCGAGCGCGTTACGGCGTCTCGACGACGACGGTTCCGCGCATCTCGGGATGCGGTGTGCAGGTGTAGTCGTAGGTTCCGGGTTCGGTGAACGTGTAGGTGTAGGTTCCCGATTTCTTGAGCGGACTGCGGAGTTTGCCCTTGGCGTCCCCGAGGCCGTTGACGTCGTGGGCCATTCCGTTGTCGTCGAACACCCACGTGACCGTCTCGCCGACATTCACGGTGATGGACGCGGGGGAGTACGCCATCCCGGAGATGGTCACCACGGGTCCGCTGGCCGTCGTTTCCGGAGCCGGTGGTGTGGAGTCGGTGCCGGAACTGCACCCGACCAGACCGAGAGCGAGCACGAGACCCGCGATTGCCGGGCGAAGACGTGATTTCATGGTTTCGAGGGTAGCGACGGCAACTGAAGGGTTCCGACATGCGTGGGTACTACACAGCCGATCAGGTGCGAGCAGCTGAGGCGCCGCTGCTCGACAAGCTGCCCGACGGGGTGCTGATGCGTCGAGCGGCGTACGGTCTTGCGCGAGTAGTCGCGGACGAATTGCGTTCCCGTACAGGGTCGGTCGCGCATCGGTCGGTGACGCTGCTGGTCGGTACGGGCGACAACGGCGGTGATGCCCTGTGGGCCGGTGCGTCGCTCCGCAAACGAGGTGTGAGCGTGCGGGCCGTGTTGCTCGATCCGGCGCGCGCTCATCGGGCGGGCCTCGATGCTCTCTTGAAGGCCGGCGGCCGAGTCGCCGCCGAAGTCGGGTCGCCGGATCTGGTGATCGACGGCATCGTCGGGATTTCCGGGCACGGCGGTCTACGGCCTGACGCGGCCGATCTCGTCGGCCAGGTGGATGCACCGATCGTGGCGGTCGATCTTCCGAGCGGCGTCGACGCGAACACCGGCGCAGTGGACGGCCCGTCGGTGACCGCTGATGTGACGGTCACATTCGGTGCGCTCAAGCCGGTACACGTACTCGCGGCTCCGCTGTGTGGTCGTGTCGAACTCGTGGACATCGGATTGAGCATCAGCGAACCCGACTTCGGTTCGCTCGATCCGGCGGAGGTCGGTGCGCTGTGGCCGGTGCCCGGTCCGGAGGACGACAAGTATTCGCAGGGTGTGGTGGGCATCGTTGCGGGAAGTGAGCAGTATCCCGGCGCGGGCGTGCTCTGTACCGGTGCCGCGGTTACCGCGACCGCCGGCCTGGTCCGCTACGCCGGGCACGGCGCCACCGAGGTGCTCGCCCGGTTCCCGGAGGTGATTGCGAGTGAGACCTTCCAAGCCGCCGGGCGAGTTCAGGCGTGGGTGGTCGGCCCCGGTATGGGTACCGACGACGACGCCGCGCGACTTCTGGCGTCGGTGCTGGCTACTGATGTACCCGTTGTTGTCGATGCGGACGGACTTACCCTCCTCGCTCAGCGTCCCGAACTTGTCGCAGCCCGGACCGCGCCGACACTGTTGACGCCCCACGCCGGCGAGTTCGCTCGATTCACAACTCTTGGCGACGACAGGATCGCGGCCACGCGTGCTCTTGCCGCACGCCTCGGAGTCACGGTCCTGCTGAAGGGCCATACGACGGTGATCTCGGATCCCGGCGGTGAGGTGCTGGTCAACGACGCCGGCGGCTCCTGGGCATCGACGGCAGGTTCGGGTGACATCCTCTCCGGTGTGATCGGTGCGTTGCTGGCGGCGGGTCTGAGCCCTCTCGAAGCCGGGGCCGTCGGGGCGCGGGCTCACGCGTTGGCTGCGAACATCGCCGCTGCCGGCGGTCAGAGCGATGTCGCCGGAGCACCGATTTCGGCTTCACCCCTGCTGGGAGGTCTGCGGGAATCAGTGCGTGTGCTTCGCTCTTTTGCCCTCGATTGAGGGTGTTCAAACCCGAACACGTGTCCGATTCTGCGTGGGTGGCAGGATTGTCGCCATGACGCTTGCCCAGGGAAGAGCACCGAAGGAGCCTGCGGAGGGGAAGGCGAGCCGACTCGACGACGCCGTAGGGCCGCAGACGGAGGCAGTCGTCGATCTGGACGCGATCGCGCACAACGTGCGTGTTCTGCGTGAATTTGCCGGGGATGCAGCGTTGATGGCGGTCATCAAGGCGGACGGATACAACCACGGCGCAGTTGCGGTGGCGCGGACGGCGCTCTCGGCGGGAGCCCGGGAACTCGGCGTCACCACCATCGCGGAGGCACTGGTCCTTCGCGAGGCAGGCATCACCGCTCCCGTCCTTGCCTGGCTGCACGGCGTCGACGCCGATTTCGCCTCGGCGATCAGATCGGACGTCGAGATCGGCGTGTCCTCCCCGCGACACCTGGCCGCTGTCGTCGACGCGGCACGGGTTCTGGGACAACTGGCGACGGTGACGCTCAAGGTGGACACCGGTCTCAATCGCAACGGCGTATCGAGAACCGAGTGGCCGCAGATGCTCGACGACCTCGCCACTGCCCGGGACGAGGGCACGATCAGGCTGCGCGGAGTGTTCTCTCACCTCGCACACTCGGACGAACCGCATCACGACGTCATCGACATGCAGAAGCAGCGTTTGATCGACGCGGTTGCCGACGTCCGCGCTCGCGGATTCGACCCCGAAGTCGTTCATCTTTCCAACTCCGCTGCTACAGTCACCCGTCCTGACCTGCGGTTTGACATGGTTCGGCCCGGAATCGCGATATATGGATTGTCTCCGGTGCCCGAACTCGGAGATTTCGGTTTACGACCGGCGATGACGCTGCGAGCGAAGGTGATTCTGGTGAAGAAGGTAGCCGCCGGAGAGGGCGTCTCCTACGGGCATCAGTGGGTCGCACCGCACGACACCACTCTTGCGCTGCTTCCCGTCGGCTACGCCGACGGTTTGTCTCGCTCACTGAGTGGCAAGTTCGAAGTGCAGTTGGGCGGTAAGCGTCGCCAGGCTGTCGGGCGAATCTGCATGGACCAGGTATTGGTGGACCTGGGTCCGGACGGTGACGGAGTTCGCGAAGGCGACACCGCGATCTTCTTCGGCAACGGCGATCACGGCGAACCCAACGCGCAGGCCTGGGCCGACGTACTCGACACCATTCACTACGAGGTCGTGACCGGGATACGTGGACGCACTGTGCGTACGTACATCGGGGGAGAGACGTCATGAAGACTGCAGGAAAGATGAGCATTCTCGGTGGCCTGCTCAGCGCCGCGGCGCTCGGCTCGATGGCCGGCGTGAACGCATTCAAGACCGCGACGCGTCCAGGCCGGGAAATCTACGCGGACGAGGACTTCGACCTCATGACGCGCGACCGCAAGAGCACGGTGCGCACCGAGGACGGTGTCGAGCTGGCAGTTCGCGAAGTGGGACCGGACGACGCTCCGCTGACAGTCGTTTTCGTGCACGGATACTGCCTGAGTGCGCTGTCCTGGCATTTCCAGCGCCGCCAGCTCGAAGAGCGATGGGGCAACAAGGTTCGCATGGTGTTCTACGACCAGCGCGGACACGGAGACTCGGGCATGCCGCGTTCGAAGAGTTGTACGGTTTCTCAGCTCGGCCGCGACCTCGCGACCGTCGTCGAGGCCAAGGTACCCAAGGGACCGATAGTTCTGGTCGGTCACTCGATGGGCGGCATGACGGTACTCGCGCTCGCCGGTCAGCGACCCGAATGGTTCGAGGGCCGAGTCATCGGCGTGGGGCTGGTCGCGACGACGGCGGCAGGCCTGGCCGAGACCGGCCTGACCCGCAATCTGCAGAATCCGATCATCGACGGATTCCGGTTGGCAGTGCGCACCTCACCAGGAGTAGTTCAGCATGCCCGGGGCGCTGCGCGAGTATTGATCACGCCGATCCTGCGTGCGGCCTCGTACGGCACCGATGTCAGCCCACGGCTGCATGAACTCTCGGACGGCATGCTCGACCGCACCTCGGTTGTGACCATCGTCAATTTCCTGCGGACGTTGGAACTGCACGACGAGTCCGCTTCTCTCGAGGTCCTCGCGCACACACCGGCAGTCGTGATCTGCGGCGATCAAGACATGATGATTCCGTTCATCAGCTCCAAGCGTCTCGCCGCCGATCTCCCCGAATCCGAACTCGTGCGAGTTCACGGGGCCGGCCATCTGGTGCAGCTCGAGTTCCCGGCGATCGTGACGGACGCAATCGACAAGTTGGTGCAGCGAGCGCAGGTAGAAGAGCGGTCCGATGTCGGCTGAGAACTCCACGGGACTTCCCGTGTCCGGACAGATCACGTTGGAAACGGCCGAGGATACCGAGGCTTTCGGCCGACGCTTGGCGGCGGGACTTGTTGCCGGCGACCTGGTGGTGCTGGACGGTCCACTCGGGGCAGGCAAGACCGCGTTGACGCGCGGAATCGGCGCCGGGCTCGGGGTGCAGGGCCGGGTGACGTCCCCGACGTTCGTCATCGCTCGTGAGCATCGTCCGGGCACCCGCCCCGGCGGCGGAGTTCCCGTCGGCATGATCCACGTCGACGCATACCGGCTGGGAGACAGCGGACCGCATGCGCTCGACGAACTCGATGCCCTCGACCTCGACACCGACCTCACCGATGCAGTAGTGGTGGTCGAATGGGGTGGTGACGTCGTGGAAAGGCTCGTCGAACGGCACCTGCGAGTGCAGCTTCATCGGGAACCCGAATCGGATGTGCGGACTGCGAGTTGGTCCTGGACGTCGTGAAACGGAGTTTGGTGTCACAGACGTCGTGACCCTCCCGGGCCGGAAGTAGTTCTTCACGTGCGGGTACCCTGAGAAATCGTGCTTGTTCTCGCAATTGACACCTCCACTCCGGCAGTCACTGCCGGAGTTGTCTCCCTGTCGGCTTCGTCACCGGACCCAGTGTCACCGGACACAGAGTCACCGGACACAGTGGAGACGCTTGCCGTGCGTGTCACGGTCAATCCTCGTGCGCACGCCGAGGTCTTGACCCCTCACGTCCTCGAATGCCTCGCCGAGGCAGGGCTCACACCGGCCGACTTGAACGCCGTCGTCGTGGGTGTCGGGCCAGGGCCGTACACCGGACTGCGTGTCGGCATGGCGACGGGCGCTGCCTTCGGTGACGCACTCGGTGTTCCCGTGTACGGCGTGTGCAGCCTCGATGCGATCGCGGCTGCGGTACCGACCACACCGAGCCTGCTCGTCGTGACTGACGCGAGGCGTCGCGAGATCTACTGGGCGCGCTATGACGGCGGAGTGCGCGTCGAAGGACCGGCTGTGAATTCCGCCGGCGACGTCGATCCTTCGCCTTCGACGCTGATTGCCGGATCCGCTTCGCACGTGGACTTCTTCGATCTACCCGTCGACCCGGCGGAGACACCTTCACCGGCCGGGTTGGTGACAGTCGCTGCTCGCGAGATCCTGTCCGGCTCGGTTCCGGCCCCGCTGGAGCCGCTGTACCTCCGACGCCCGGACGCGAAGACCCTTGCAGAACGTGGCAAGTGAGACAGAGCAGATGAAGTACAGCATCGAGCCGATGAACGTCGATGACGCCGAACGGTGCGCGGAGTTGGAGCGCGCGTTGTTCGCAGGCGACGGACCCTGGAGCGCACAAGCGTTCGTCTCGGAACTTGCAGGCGCACATAATCATTACTTCGTTGCCCGGGAGCCTGACGGTCACGTCCTCGGCTACGCCGGAGTCGCATTGTTGGGGGCGTCGCCCAACATGGAGGCCGAGGTTCACACCATCGGTACAGATCCCTCGGCTCAGCGACTCGGAATCGGCGGCGCGTTGCTCGATGCGCTTCTGACTCTGGCGGATTCACGGCAGTGCCCGGTGTTCCTGGAAGTGCGCACCGACAACGAACCTGCCATCGCGCTGTACCGGCGCGAAGGATTCGAGATCGTCGGAACACGAAAGAAGTACTACCAGCCCAGTGGGGCAGATGCGTACACGATGAGACGGCCTGCCGTGCTCGGTGTCCGCGAAATTGAGGAGCAGCAAGCATGATCGTCATGGGTGTCGAAAGTTCTTGCGACGAAACAGGTGTCGGTATCGTCCGCTGGAACGGTGACGGAACCTGCGAATTGTTGGCCGACGAGGTGGCATCGAGCGTGGATCAGCACGCCAGGTACGGGGGAGTGGTTCCCGAAGTGGCCTCGCGGGCTCACCTCGAGGCGATCGTGCCGACGATGCGCCGTGCCCTTGCTGCCGCCGGTATCGAGAAGCCCGACGCGCTGGCCGTCACCATCGGACCCGGCCTGGCCGGCGCGCTGCTGGTCGGTGTAGCCGCAGCGAAAGCCTATGCGGCAGCATGGAACATCCCGTTCTATGCGGTCAATCATCTCGGCGGTCACGTCTCGGTGGACACTCTCGAGCACGGTCCGTTGCCCTCGTGCGTCGCATTGTTGGTCTCCGGCGGTCACACACACCTGCTTCACGTCGAAGATCTGGGCAAGCCCATTGTCGAACTGGGCACGACTGTCGACGACGCCGCCGGTGAGGCCTTCGACAAGGTGGCCAGACTGCTCGGACTCGGCTTTCCCGGTGGACCGGCACTCGATGCTGCTGCGCAAGAGGGAGATCGGAACGCAATCGCCTTCCCTCGCGGCATGACGGGGCCGCGCGATTCGCGGCACGACTTCTCGTTCTCGGGACTCAAGACGTCCGTCGCGCGCTATGTCGAATCGAAAGAGCGCGCAGGCGAGACCTTTTCGATCCCGGACATCGCTGCCTCGTTCCAGGAAGCGGTTGCAGACGTCCTGACGATGAAGGCAGTGCGTGCAGCCAAGGATGTCGGTGTTGACACGTTGGTTCTCGGCGGCGGCGCCACGGCCAATTCGCGCATCCGCTCACTCGCCGAGCAGCGCTGCGCCGAAGCAGGCATCACGTTGCGCATTCCGAAACCTCGACTGTGCACGGACAACGGCGTGATGATCGCATCGTTGGCCGCTCACCTGATCGGAAACGGCGCAGGCCCTTCGGAATTGAGTGTTGCGACGGACCCGGGGCTGTCGGTCTCCGTCAGCCAGCTGATGCACTGAAAATCGGCCGACTGAGAATCAGCCGACCGGGGCCGGTTCCCGATCCGGTGTGGTCGCGGGACCGTTTTCGGGCATCGAGGTATTCGGTTCACCGGGCTTCGTCGTCGGATCACCACCACCAGGGGTAGTGATTTCGGTTTCGGTGGAACCGGATCCAGGAGTCTCCGGCGTCGTCGGGTTCTCGCCGCCGCTCTCACCCGGGCCGAGACCGCCGCCGGGGTTTGCCTCGGTCGGATCGACCGGGGGCGTCGCCTCGGTGTCCGGTAGCGTCGGCCACCACGCCGGTGGATCGGGCAGCGTGATTCCGGGAATGGTCGGCCAATTCGGAGTGGTCGTTGTCGTGGTCGGCGGCGTGGTTGTCGTCGAGGTGTCCGGGATCGGCGCAGGCGGAAGTGTGTACTGATGCGTTGTGTACGAGTGCGTGTCGTAAGGCTGCGAGTCGAACGGGGTGGTGGGATACCCGTACCGAGGATACGTGCTGCCGGCTACCGAAGGCAGAGGATCATGAGACGGAATGATCGTCGATCCGGTGCTCGGTGTCGCTTCGGGGCTCACCGTCGTCGTGGTCGACCCGGTTCCGACGGGCGAGACCGCGGTGTCGTCGGTCGGAACCAATTCCTTTGCGCCGTAACCGAGTACCAGTCCGCCGACCACGAGCGCACCGATCAACGCTCCCGATACCTTGGCGGTGGATCCGGAGCGCTGGTCACTTCCGGAGCCCAGCAGCGGGAAACGAATTGCGGTGATCGAATCTGCCAGGAGTGCAGCACCTTTGGTTGCCGCAGTCTCGGGCTCGACGATCTCGACCATGGGGACGTCGACGGCAGCGGCGACGGCGGACCGCACGGCCGGAATATGTGCGCCACCGCCGATGAGTACAACGGCACCGACGGACCGCGGTGAGCCCTTCACGACTTCACGGATGAAGGTGACGGCGCGCTCGATATCCGGGGCGATGATGGCCTCGAACTCGTCGCGCGTGATCGCCATCGCGTCGATCGGAAGGTCGACGGTCACCTTGGTGGACGTGGACAGTTGCTCTTTGGCGACATGGCACCGGGCGGCAAGAAGTTCCGCGTCGGTGTACCGGCGCAAGTGCCCTGGAGCCTTCTCCGTCACGAAGTCGACCAATGCCCGGTCGATTCCGGCCCCTGCGAGGGCGTCGATACGGTCGGAGTGCAGAACTTCACCGGTGTGGTCGACGACGGACACCGTCAGACCTTGATCACCGACGTCCACCTGAGCTGTCGTGTCGTACCGCTCGGTTTTCCCTGTCTCCGCGAGATACGCGTGTACGGCGGCAGGCTCGGGGATTGCACGGACCTGCTTCGGCGAGCGCGAAAGAGATGACCTGATGCTCGCGAGTTGATCGTCCGTGCGATAGCTGACACCGATCGAGCGCGGCGCTTCAGATCCGTCCGTTACCTGCGTCGTCATCAGCTTGATGGATGCTCTGACAAGGTCACCGACGTTGGAATTGGCCTGATCCGCCGAGACGAAGCGAGTCTCGGCAGGCACGGCGCCTGGCGCGTTTGTGCTGGTATCGGTGTCGACGAGTGCTGAATAGACACCGGAAGATCCAGTGGAAATTCCCAGTGAACAACTCATCGCACACCTCCTCACAGTCAATACCGGTCAATGTTCAATCGACCGCCGTTATATGAACGTTACAGAAGGTTCGTGAGGATTGCTCAGTGCTTTTCGTCTCCGTGACGTCCTTTTCGGACCGAAAGGGTGGTTTTACCTGCGAAATTGTCGATCATTGATTCATGCGGAAAAAAGGCGATTCTCCCCACATCGACCGGGAACGACGACGCGCGCTGATCCGTGGTGCAGTGCTTCGACCCACGCTGACGGTGATCGCCTTCGGATGCGCGTATTTCTTTCTGCCGTGGATCGATGTACATACCGCCAGTGCAATCTTCCTCTTGATCGGTGGAGGCGCCGCGGTACTTGCCGTGACCACCTGGCAGGTGTGGCGAATTCTGCGTTCCGATGTGCCATCTCTGCAGGCGGTCGAAGCTGTGGCGGTGGTGATGCCGACGTACTTGTTGTTGGTGTCCATCACTTATTTTTCGGTCGAGCATGCAAGCCCTGGCAGTTTCACCGAACCGCTGTCGCGTATGGCGGCGCTGTACTTTTCGTTGTCCGTCTTCTCGACAGTCGGATTCGGTGACATCGCCGCGCAGACGGACCTTGCCCGGGGGCTCGTGAGCCTTCAGATCGTCTGCAATCTGGTGTTGATCGGATTCGGCGTTCGATTCGTCGTTGCCGCAGTGTCGTGGGCGAAAGTGCACCGCTCGCCTTCGAGCGGACCTGAAATCACCTAGGACACTGCGGCAATCGGAGTCATCGTCCGGTGTGGACCAACAATTCGACGTTCTGGTCGACGCCGGTACCCGTCAGCTTCGGGTCGCGGTGGATGTCGTTGTACGACAGTTCGCGGTACAGCGAGGCGAGCCCGGCTGCCGACTTGTCGCTGTAGTCGACGGAATTGGGACTCTCCGCCTCGAAGAGCGTCGCAAGCAACGACACCGTTCCGTCATGGTTGTCCGCGATCTCGATGATGCGTCCGAGTTGCGGGTAGTCGATGTGCGAGGCGGTGTTGATCTCCCAGAAGCCCTGCTCGGGGGTCGCGCCGGGCCACGGGGTGATCTTGTTCTCGTGGGTGTGTCCGTTGACCCAGGCAAGTACGTTCGGGAAACGATGCAGCAAGTCGAGAAGCTGTGAACCGCGCAGGCGTGGCTCGAGGACGTTCTCGGGGTCGGGAATGAGATTGTCCATCGTGTCGCTCGTGTGGTGACTGAACAGCACGAAATACGTGTCACCTCGCGACTCGGTGACGCGAGAGCCCGCGGCGTCGTAGTAGGTGCTGCTGCCGGCGCGCAGGGTGTTCTCGATCCACTGGAACTGAGCGGCGCCCAGCGAACCGTCGACGAGGCCCGCGCGGTTGGTGGAGTCCATGCTGATGCCGACGACGCCCGGTGCGATCTCGAACGAGTAGTAACCGATACCGGTGTCGCCGGCGTCGGGGGCGAAACCGTGTCCGACGGGGCCGGGACCGGTGTGCGCGGGATCAAGATGTGCGGCGATGAACTGTCGCGGTGTGAACGGCGCGCGCGACGGGTCGGGGGTGACCTGGCGCGGCGGCGTCGTGAAGGCGGACAGGATTCCGGGTATCGCACTGGGATCGAACTTGGTGGCGACGTCGATCTGCTTGGCCTGCTCCGGTGAACCGGGCACCTCGAATTTGAGAGATCCCGTGTACATCGCTTCGAGCGGCGGGATGCCGCTGGGCACCGTGCCGGACACCGAATCGTCGTGGTTGCCGAACACGCAGTACCAAGGGGTGTTCAGGCCGGGGCTCGACACGGGCGTGAAAGCGGCACCGAAGAAATCGGGGATCTCCGGGAATCCGGCCTTCTTGTACATGTCGAGCATCGGTGACTCGGGGTTCCAGTAGAGATCGGCACCCGAGTTCTGTACACCCTCGTAGCGGTCCTTGGCACCGGTGTTGGCGACGACGGTTCCGCCGTTGAGTGAGGTGAGGAACCAGTCGAGTTCGGCGAATTCCTTGTTGTCCGTGTTGTCGCCGGTGGTGATGACGGCATCGAAGGGTCGCGACGTGTGCGGGCCACTGCCGATCGAATTGACCCGGCGGACAAGTGAAATCAGCCCGTGTGCTGTCAGGGTCTCCTGGGGACGGAACGCCGAGCCGGTGATCTGGTGGACGTACTCGAATCGCATGGGGGACTGGGCGTCGACGATGTGGACGTCGGTCAACTGCACGAGTGAGGCGAGCGCGGTGCGTCGGTCCTCGCGTCCCGACTTCGGCTCGGCCAACTCGCTGCGCACGATGTTCGCCCAACCGGGTCCGGCGGTGAGCTTGGTGTAGCCGCTGCTGCTGACGGGGGTGGACACGGACTCGAGAGTGGTGCCAGGACCTGACGTCGGAATGGTCGACGCGCCTGCATATTGCAGGCCCCACGGCTTGCCAAGGCTGACCGCGCCGACGGCGCCGAGTCCGGCGAAGGTCAGAAAACTACGGCGATTGATGTTCGTCACGAAGTGAACAATAGGTGAACGTGGTGGACGGCTGTCCTGTTTCGCTCTGGACGAAGAGAAAAATGCGCCCAGTCCTTGAGGGTTGGCACTCTCACGTATAGAGTGCCAATTGGCGCTGATCGAGTTCCGGCACCCGCGACGACGGGACTGCAGTGACGCGCCGTAAACGGCATACCCAAACAGCTGTCCGAGGATCGCCTCGGACGCACATACCCCAAAGTGGAGGGCTCATCGTGGCGAGCGTCAACATCAAGCCGCTCGAGGACAAGATCCTCGTCCAGGCCAACGAGGCTGAAACGACGACGGCTTCCGGCCTGGTCATTCCTGACACAGCCAAGGAAAAGCCCCAGGAGGGCACCGTCGTTGCAGTCGGCGAAGGCCGCGTCAACGAGCAGGGCAACCGCATCCCGGTCGACGTCAAGGAGGGTGACACGGTCATCTACTCCAAGTACGGCGGAACCGAGATCAAGTACGCCGGCCAGGAATACCTGATCCTGTCGGCACGCGACGTGCTGGCTGTCGTCTCCAAGTAAGACACACGTGATCCGCCCCGGAGTCCACACAGGATCCCGGGGCGGAATGCGTTCACGCCCCGAAGATTCAGGAGCTGACAGAACAGATGTCCAAGCAAATTGCGTTCAACGAGACCGCACGCCGCGCTCTCGAAGCCGGAGTCGACAAGCTTGCCGACGCCGTCAAGGTGACCTTGGGCCCGCGTGGACGCCACGTCGTGCTCGCCAAGGCATTCGGCGGCCCCACCGTCACCAACGACGGTGTGAGCATCGCCCGTGAGATCGAGCTCGAAGATCCCTTCGAGAACCTCGGCGCACAGCTCGTCAAGAGCGTCGCCACCAAGACCAACGATGTTGCCGGCGACGGCACCACCACCGCGACCGTTCTGGCCCAGGCCATCGTCCGCGGCGGACTCAAGAACATCGCAGCGGGCGCGAACCCGATGGCTCTCGGCGTCGGCATCAACGCCGCAGCCGACAAGGTCGTCGAGGAACTGCTCGCCGCAGCCACCCCCGTCGAGGGCGAGAAGTCGATCGCTCAGGTCGCCACCGTCTCCTCACGTGACGAAGAGATCGGCAAGCTCGTCGGCGAGGCACTCACCCGTGTCGGAACCGACGGCGTCGTGACGGTCGAGGAATCCTCCACCGTTGCAACCGAACTCGTTGTCACCGAAGGTGTTCAGTTCGACAAGGGCTACCTCTCGCCCTACTTCGTCACCGACATCGATGCGCAGAAGGCCGTCTACGAAGACGCGCTGATCCTGCTCTTCCGCGAGAAGATCAGCTCACTTCCCGACTTCCTTCCGCTGCTCGAGAAGGTTGCCGAATCCGGCAAGCCGCTCTTGATCATCGCCGAGGACGTCGAGGGTGAAGTTCTCTCCACCCTCGTGGTCAACTCCATCCGCAAGACCATCAAGGCCGTCGCCGTCAAGGCGCCGTTCTTCGGTGATCGTCGCAAGGCATTCCTCGACGACCTCGCAGTCGTCACGGCAGGCACCGTCATCAACACCGACGTCGGCCTCTCGCTCAAGGAAGCCGGCCTCGACCTGCTCGGCAGCGCTCGCCGCGTTGTCGTCACCAAGGACGAGACGGTCATCGTCGACGGTGCAGGCACCGCTGACGACATCGCGACCCGCGTTGCGCAGCTGCGTCGCGAGATCGAGAACACCGATTCGGATTGGGACCGCGAGAAGCTCGAAGAGCGTCTGGCGAAGCTGTCCGGCGGCGTGGCCGTCATCAAGGTCGGCGCAGCCACCGAAACCGATCTGAAGGAACGCAAGTTCCGCGTCGAGGATGCGGTCAACGCAGCCAAGGCAGCAGTTTCCGAGGGCATCGTCCCCGGTGGCGGATCGGCTCTCGTTCAAGCCGGTACGGCTCTGATCGGGAACCTCGGCTTGACGGGTGACGAGGCCACCGGCGTTGCCGTGGTCCGCGAAGCCCTCAACGCCCCGTTGTTCTGGATCTCCAGCAACGCAGGCATCGACGGTTCCGTCGTTGTCAGCAAGGTCGCCGAGATGACCAAGGGCGAAGGCTTCAACGCTGCCACCCTCACCTACGGCAACCTGCTTGCCGACGGCGTCGTCGACCCGGTCAAGGTCACTCGCTCGGCAGTGGTCAACGCCGCTTCCGTCGCGCGCATGATCCTCACGACCGAGAGCGCCGTCGTCGAGAAGCCGACCGAGGAAGTTGCCGACACCGGACACGGTCACAGCCACTGACTCGCTGCTCGTAGTTTCGACAAAGAAGAGATCCCCCACCGGATTCCGGTGGGGGATCTTTTTTCGTCTGGCGATCAGATGAGCGGGATCGTTGCGAACGGCTCGCTCGTCGGCTGCTGCGATCCGCCGGGCGGTTCGACAGTGAACGCCAACTTCGTATTCGGACCGATGCCGTCGAGCACCACCTGGGTAGTGGGTTTGACGTCGCCCGGAGCCATCGTCCCCATCGGGATCATCGTGGTGTCGTCGGTGTCGCCCGGCACCAGCCACATCTGGTAGACGGTATCCGGACTCGGGGGAGTCACATCGTTCATCACGAGGACTGCGGCGTCTTCGGAGGGCGAGAACAGCGTCGTGGCACTACCGCCGCCCGGGATTTCACGCGTCGTGGCATGAACGTCGGGTGCTGCCATGATTTCGGACGCGGCGTTCTGCGGCGGCGTGTTGTCGGACAGCGTGCGTCCGATTCCGATGCCGCCGACCAGGATTGCGACTGCGGCGGCCGCCGCAAGAGCCATGGTCCACGGGCGTCGACGGTTACGACGCTCGGCCAGCGAAACCGGGGCGTTGGGAGCCGCGGTCTGTTCTGCGATCGAGGCGAGGACGCTGCTGCGCAGCGACGGCGGGGGCTCGACGGCGTCGACGACGGTCATCGCGGCCATGGTTTCGGCGGTGAGCCGGACCTGGGCGTCGAATTCGGCGTGGGTCGCGGAGTCCGAAGCGGCAAGTCGTTTGTCGACCTCACGGCGCTCGTCGAGGTCCAACGCATCGATCGCGTAGGCGTACGCGTAGTCGATCAGCTCTTCGTCCATCTCACATCACCCCCAAACATCCACGTAGGCGCAGTAGTCCGTCGCGAATTCGTGACTTGATCGTGGGAATCGCCACGCCGAGATCTTCGGCCACCTCGCGGTACGTTCGGCCGCCGTAATAGGCGAGAGTCACCGATTGGCGCTGAGTGTCCGTCAGCGTTTCGAGACAGTCGGTGACAGCACGATGCTCGTCTCTTCGTGTCACTTCGTCGCTGACGACGTCGAATTCGGGAGTGGCATTGGTGGTGTCGTAGAGAGCCTGTCGATCCGAACTCGACTGTTCGGAGCGCACGCGATCCACTGCGCGCCGGTGGGCAAGTGTCAGGAGCCAGGAGAGCGCGGACCCCTTGGCGGGGTCGAAGCTGTCGGCTGATTTCCAGGCTTGGAGGTAGACCTCTTGGACCGCTTCCTCGGAGAAACCTGGATCACGGAGTACACGAAGAACCATGCCGTACACACGGGAGCTGGTTCGGTCGTAGAACTCGGCGAAGGCGCTCTGGTCGCCACCGGCGACGTTCGCGAGGATCACTGCCAGCTCGCGTGATTCCGCGATTCGCGCGGTGCGGGCCGCAGAATTGTCCGTCGGGCATGCGTCGGCCGCATCCGACGCATGGTCTGGCTCGCTCACGAAGAGTTGTCTCGCTTCATCGCGTACAACCGTAGCGTGCATGTCCGGTTCTTTTCTCTTGGCCCGCCGTTGGCCGCTGTGCGCCTTTATTAACCGCGGGGGGTTGATAAAGGCGCACAGCAGGTGGGGACTACTGCGGCATCAGCACCGAATCGATGAGGTAGACGGTGGCGTTTGCGGTCTTGACTCCACCGCAGACGACAGTTGCGTCGTTGACCTTGATGTTGTCACCGGATCCGGTGACGGTAACCGTTCCGCCCTCGGCGGTGGGGTGAGTTCCGTCGATCGCGTCAGGGGCGATCTGGCCGGGAACCACGTGGTAGGTGAGGATCTTGGTCAGCGTGGCGCTGTCCGTCTTGAGGCTGTCGATCGTGGCGGGGTCGATCTTGGCGAATGCCGAGTCGATCGGTGCGAAGACGGTGAACTCGCCACCGTTGAGAGTGTCGACCAGGTTGACGTCCGGGTTGAGCTGGCCGGAGACCGCCGCGGTCAAGGTGGTGAGCAACGGATTGTTGGACGCCGCTGTGGCAACCGGATCCTGGGCCATTCCGCTGACCGATCCGGCGCCGCTCGGCACTGCGGCTGCATAGTCGGCACAACCGGCACCGACCAGATCGGAAGCAGGCTCCGCCATCGCGCTGCTGGGAGACATGCTCGATCCCATGGCAGAAGACGTCATGGCGGCGCTGGACGTGTCGGTCGACGAATCGTTGTCGTCGGAGGAGCAACCGACCACGCCGAAGACGGCGAAAGAGGCTGCTGCGGTGACTGCCAGAACTCGAGTAGAGGTGTTCATGGGTCTGCCTTCCTGAAGGGATGTGCTGAGGTGCACTGTCAGAAGGCATTCGGAGGCGGGCGTCGGTCGGATGGGTCGTGTCGGAAATTCTTTTCGACAGTGTCCCGTCCACACGCATTTTCGACGGTGTCCCGTCCACACGCATTTTCGACGGTGTCCCGTCCACACGCAAAAGCCCCCGAAAACTCTCGGGGGCCTAGTGCGCTCTACCTACGTGTATCAGGAAGCTATGCGGGTGGTGCGACGGTGGCGCGCGTGTAGTTCACGTTCGGTTTCCGACATTCCTCCCCAGATGCCGTACGGCTCGGCGACGGTCAGCGCGTGGCTGCGGCACTGCATCAGGACCGGGCACTGACGGCACATCTCTTTTGCGCGGGTTTCGCGCTGGGCACGTGCTCTACCGCGTTCGCCATCGGGATGGAAGAACATGGAGGAGTCGACTCCGCGGCACAGACCGTGCATCTGCCAGTCCCAGATGTCTGCGTTGGGGCCTGGAAGGTGATTCGGTGCAGGCATGTTGACTCCTTACTGCAAGCTCGCGTTGATCAACGAGCGGACCAAGTTGCCCGGAGGTTATCCGGGCCTTCTGAATCGTTCACGCTTGCTAACCGTAAGGGTGCTGAGTAAATCGCGTCAATAGGCTCGTTCAGTGGCGATCGGCATATATCGAAATGCGAGAGTTAACGAAGTATATATTTACATTTCGGGCCCCTCGTGCGTTGTTCTGCGCCGATGTCGAAATTGGGTCGATCGAGGTGGCGGCCGGCAAGCCTGGCAGCTCGAGATGCGAAACCCACAGATCAGGGATATGTTCGAGGCTGATCGCCCGGCGAAATCACTCGGTCATTCGGCTCGGTTTGCGTCATTTGTCCGATATTGCGTGGGCGGGGTTGCACTCCATTTCGGGACTTAGTGCCCAAGTTTCAACTAGGACATCCGTCCAATAAGTAATGCGCAGTTAACGTCACGGATATATGCCCGTTAAATATCATTACGAGTACATTTGGCAAATCTCAGTTGAATATCTGATTAACTCCGACAAACTTGCCTTTTCGTGTTTCGTGCGACTTTTGGCATCGTTGGTGTGACGCCGGTCGTGCGAATGTCTGCTCGTGCTGCTGCGATGATCAACCTGTGTCGACACCTGCGCGCCCTCAATCACCTGTGCCCAACGAAACAACTGCACTTCCAGGGTCCCTCGAGTCTGCCGCGTTCGGTGCGGATCCGGATCTCGACCGCCTCCCGGCGCCTTGCTCTACCCGAGATTGGTGGACAACGGCAGTAGTGCTGGGTGGTCAGGGCCACTACGCAAGAGCGCGGGCTGCATTGGATGTCCTCGATCGGCTCACGGCCGGGTTCTCGACGCACTCGGATCGGGTTCTTGCCTCTCTGTCTGCCAGCACGAGGGCGTCGTTTCTTCGCCAGAGCGGACGCCATGCACTCGCGTCCACGTGGGACGGGCGCGCACTGGCGATCGTCGGCGGCCTGGCAGGCGATCCAGAGGCTGCCTGTGACGCTCTGACCGGTCTGGCCGCAGACGCCCTCGGCTGTGGCAGGCTCCCGCTCGGCTGGCGCCTGCTGGCGCAATGTCGGGCGCGTCTGGATGCCGAGGGCGGGCTGTGGCGGCAGGAAATTCGGATCGAATGGGTCTCTGCTGAATTGGCGTTGGCGGGAGGCGACTTCGCTCGTGCCCGCAGACACGCAGAGCGCGCCGTCGAATTGTCAGCGGAATCGGAGTCTGTGCGGCACCGCGTGAAGTCGGATCTGCTGCGTAGCGCCGCGCTGACCGGAACAGACGCGAGCGCAGCCGTGAAGATGGCAGCAGATGTGTTCGCGCGGTGCCGGCAATACGGTCTGCTGCCCCTGGCCTGGGCGTCGTCTCTGTTGATCGAAGGTGTCAGCGGTGAGAGAACCTCACCGAGTGCCCGGGAGATCGGCGATCTGATTGCGATGCGTGGTGGATCACTCCTACCTTTGTCGTAACCACTCCACCGAAGTCTCCGGAGAACATTCCAGAAGGAGCTGTATCGATATCGCGACTGCTGGGCAGGCATGCGGAGACCAGTCGGTCCGGATGGTTACTCTTAGAGGGTTCCGCTGAGAGCGGGAGCACACCCGCTCGGGAGGTGCCACTGTAACGCCAGGATTTTCGCTGACGATGACAAATACGAGCGATGAGTTGGACACCGCGGTCGCCGCTGCTGCGCAGGGCGACCGTACAGCTCTAGCTTTGGTTCTGGAGAACATCCGACCGATGGTGGTGCGCTACTGCCGCGGTCGAGTGGGTGCGGCCGAGAGAGGACACCTGTCCGCTGACGACGTCGCACAGGAAGTCTGTCTGGCCGTGATGACCGCGCTGCCGCGTTATCAGGACCAGGGACGCCCGTTCATGGCCTTTGTGTACGGAATTGCCGCGCACAAGGTTGCGGACGCACATCGAAGCTCCGCCCGTAACAAGTCGGAGCCCGTTTCCGAAGTACCGGATGTAATAGCACTGGATGATGGTCCCGAACAGCGAGCTCTCGATTCGGAGTCCAGCAGACAGATGCACGAACTTCTCGGCACACTTCCGGAGAAGCATCGAGAAATCTTGATACTTCGCCTGGTGGTCGGGATGTCGGCCGAGGAAACGGCCGTCGCCGTCGGTAGTACCGCCGGAGCTGTACGAGTCGCTCAGCACAGAGCGATCGCGAAACTGAAAAAAGAAGTGACGAAAGCAGGTGAGAGCTTTGGCTAGAGACGAGGGGCATGACGCTTCGAATCTCGGTGATCTCGCCGACGACGGTACGCCAGTGGATTTGGCTGCGGTTCGGCGTGACGATGCGCTGATCGAATCCATTTCGAATGGTGGGCCGGTAGCAACCGATAGCACCGAACAGTACGAACTTGCGTTGATCCTCTCGCAATGGCGTGACGATGTCGTTGCGACTCCGATGCCCGAGGGTCCGTTGTTGGACGATGTCATCGCTGCAATCACAGCGACGCCGTCCGGCTTCTCCGATCGTCAGCGTTCACGTTCCCGTTCTCGATTGCGTGTGGTTCGTCCGATCGCCGCCGCTGCAGCAGTTGCAGCAGTGGTCTTCGGTGGCGCCACGGCGATGGCGTACGACGCCCAGCCCGGCGATGCCCTGTGGGGCGTCAAGCAGGTCGTCTTCGCCGACGAGGCCAACTCGACAGTTGCGAAGATCGACACGACTTCCGAGCTGGAAAAGGCCGAGCGGCTGTTGGCTGCCGGAGACATTCCTGCGGCAAAGATGGTGCTGGACAACGCAGCTCACCGTGCCGATGCGGTCAAGGACTCGCAGGACAAGACCGACCTCGTCGAGCGTTGGGGCAAGTTGATGACGCAGGTCCAGGAGACCACGTCACCCGTAGCGCCGCCGCCGACGAGTGGTCAGCCGGCCGGCCCGACCACTTCGATCACGGCAATTCCGGGCTCCTCGGTCAAACCGCTCAATCCTCAGGGACCTGGCGAACCGACAAGTTCGACCAAACCAGATCCGGGAGTGCAGCTGCAGTTGCCGCCGACGTCGGTTTCCTCGACGCCTCCGACCTCGTTGCCGACGACAACCACGACGACAACGACCACCACCACGACGACGACGTCTCTGGCGCCTGCCTCGTCGCCGTCCGGTGATTTCTCGTCTCCGCCGCCCTGAGACCCGCTCTGATCGGCATCGTTCCGATCTGAATTCATACGAAAGTGGCCGACAAGCAATTGCTTGTCGGCCACTTTCGTATGAGCTTGGGTGAGGTTTCGCTCAGCTGTCGAAACCGTCGCCGTGCATCGCCTCGTTCATCGACGCGTCGGCGTATCCACGGCAGTAGTCCCACGTGACATATGCCTCAGGCATCGGGTCGTAGGCAGGCTCGTGGGGGCGGACGGTTCCGTCCACGAGCAGCTGCAGCAGGTTTGCGCGCAGCATGTCCCAGTCGTGGTAGTGATCCTGTTGGCAGTCCTCGCAGCAGACTACGAGACCGCGGATACCGCGGTGAGCGAGGAGTGCCTCGTATACAGCGAGGTCAGCGAGATCCTCCTCGACCGCTTGGCGTTCGTGGGGGTCGAGTGGTTGGCCCGGCTCGATGGCATCGAGAGCCGCGGAGGGGTCAGCTGGGTCGCCGGCGAAGGGATCTGGCGGCAGACCGGGGGGCAGTTGATCACGCACAGCACCACGGTACGCAGGTCAGGGGGGTCAGCGCCACTTGTTACGCGTACACGCAGCGTGGGTGGGATGGTTCGGACCTTTGAGTGAGCCGATACCATGGTGTGCAACGCCGGGAAAAGGTGCCAGGAATTTCTTTCCGTGCAGGCGCCTTCTATCCGATATCCAGCTTTCGTAATCCGTTTCGAGGCGGCTGCTACAGCGGTCGCCCTGGGCGAATCTAGGTCCATGGAGGGTCCTGACCGCATGAGTAGTTCTGCAGGACATGTACACACCGGAGGAGACGACCCCAACAAGGTCGCGATGCTGGGACTGACATACGACGACGTGCTGCTGTTGCCGGCTGCGTCCGACGTCATCCCGAGCCAGGTCGACACGTCCAGTCAACTGACCCGCGACATCCGTCTGCGGATTCCGTTGGTCAGTTCTGCGATGGACACCGTCACCGAGTCGCGCATGGCAATTGCGATGGCACGCGCCGGCGGCATGGGTGTTCTGCACCGCAACTCGTCGGTTGAGGTCCAGGCAGGACAGGTCGAGACGGTCAAGCGTTCCGAGGCCGGCATGGTGACCGATCCCGTCACGTGTAAGCCGACCGACACGATGGGTGAGGTCGATGCGAAGTGCGCTCGTTTCCGCATCTCCGGTCTGCCGGTCACCGACGACGCCGGCCAGCTGGTTGGCATCGTCACCAACCGGGACATGCGTTTCGAGGTCGACCAGAACCGCCCGGTCGCGGAGATCATGACCAAGATGCCCCTGATCACCGCTCAGGAAGGCGTCACCGCTGACGTGGCACTGGGTCTTCTTCGTCGGCACAAGATCGAGAAGCTGCCGATCGTCGACGGCAACGGCAAGCTCACCGGTCTGATCACGGTCAAGGACTTCGTCAAGACCGAGCAGCATCCCGACGCCACCAAGGACCGTGACGGTCGACTGCTCGTCGGCGCTGCAGTCGGTGCCGGCGATGACGCCTTCCAGCGCGCGATGGCGCTCACCGATGCCGGTGTGGACGTACTCGTGGTGGACAGTGCGCACGGGCATTCGTCCAACGTTCTCGACATGATCGCCAAGCTCAAGCGTGAACTGGGCGAGCGGGTTCAGATCATCGGTGGCAACGTCGCTACGCGCGCGGGTGCTCTGGCACTGGTCGAAGCCGGCGTCGATGCCGTCAAGGTCGGAGTCGGCCCTGGTTCCATCTGCACCACCCGCGTCATCGCCGGTGTCGGTGCCCCTCAGGTCACGGCCATCCTGGAAGCGGTTGCCGCGTGCAAGCCTCTCGGTGTGCCCGTCATCGCTGACGGTGGACTCCAGTTCTCCGGTGACATCGCGAAGGCTCTTGCCGCAGGTGCGTCGACGGCCATGCTGGGTTCACTCCTGGCCGGTACCGCTGAATCGCCCGGCGAACTGATTCTGGTCGGCGGCAAGCAGTTCAAGAGCTACCGCGGAATGGGTTCGCTCGGCGCGATGCAGTCGCGTGGCGAGGCCAAGTCGTACTCCAAGGACCGGTACTTCCAGGACGACGTGCTTTCCGAGGACAAGTTGGTTCCGGAAGGCATCGAAGGACGTGTTCCGTTCCGTGGCCCGCTCTCGCAGGTGACGCACCAGCTCACCGGTGGTCTGCGCGCTGCCATGGGATACACGGGGTCGGCGACGATCGAGCACCTGCAGAACGCTCAGTTCGTCCAGATCACGGCGGCCGGTTTGAAGGAAAGCCATCCGCACGACATCACGATGACTGTCGAAGCACCCAACTACACCGCTCGTTAGCAACCAGTACACGAGAAAGGGGCGCGCGTGCGCGACCTCGTTGAGATCGGCATGGGTCGAACGGCCCGACGTACCTACGAGTTGGACGATGTGAACATCGTTCCCTCCCGGCGAACTCGTTCGTCGAAGGAGGTGTCGACTGCTTGGCAGCTCGACGCTTACAGGTTCGACATTCCTGTCCTCGCACATCCCACCGACGCGTTGGTCTCGCCGACTTTCGCGATCGAGTTGGGTAAGCGCGGCGGCCTCGGTGTCATCAACGGTGAAGGCCTGTGGGGCCGTCACCCCGATGTCGAGGAGAAGCTCCGGCGTCTCGTCGAGATCGCCGAGAAGGACGGTGGCGTCGACGCGGCCATCCGCTACCTGCAGGAGCTGCATGCGGCTCCGCTGCAGGCCGGTCTTCTGGCAGCTGCGGTGGCGCAGGTCCGTGATTCGGGGGTCACCACTGCCGTTCGCGTCAGCCCGCAGAATGCGCGCGCACTGACGCCGGAGCTGATCAAGGCGGGAATCGACCTCCTGGTCGTCCACGGCACGATCATCTCGGCCGAGCACGTCGTGCACACCGAGCAGGAACCGCTCAACCTCAAGACGTTCATCTCGGAACTCGACGTTCCGGTTGTCGCGGGTGGGGTCAGTGACCACCGCACCGCGCTGCACCTGATGCGTACCGGCGCTGCCGGTGTCATCGTCGGGTACGGGTCTACCGAGGGTGCAACCACCACCGGTGAGGTCCTGGGCATCGGCGTTCCGATGGCCACGGCCATTGCCGATGCTGCAGCAGCCAGGCGCGACTACCTCGACGAGACGGGTGGACGCTACGTCCACGTCATCGCCGACGGTGACATCGCAACTTCGGGTGATCTGGCGAAGGCCATCGCCTGCGGTGCCGACGCTGCCGTTCTGGGCACGCCGCTGGCCGTGTCCGCCGAGGCGCCGGGTGGTGGCTGGTACTGGCCGTCCGCTGCGGCTCATCCTTCGGTACCGCGTGGAGCACTTCTTCCGGTTTCCTATGGTGAGCGTCCGAGTCTGGACCAGGTTCTGAGCGGCCCTTCGGACGATCCGTACGGTTCGCTGAACTTCGTCGGTGGTCTCCGTCGGTCGATGGCGAAGGCCGGATACTCCGATCTCAAGGAGTTCCAGAAGGTCGGGCTGACAGTCCGCGCGTAGTTTGTACCTTTCTGTGGCCCCGGTTCTTCGTGAACCGGGGCCACAGTTCGTTGTGCAGGACTTTCTTCCGTTCCTGATACTTGCGGTTACGCTTATGGGGCCCCTTGTGGTGGTAGTCACAAGGGATAGGTGCATACTGGCGGGTAACTACGGTTCACGGTGGAGGTGTCCTGATGGGCAAGCAACGGGCAACGGACTACGACGTACTGATCGTCGGATCCGGGTTCGGCGGAAGCGTGAGCGCGCTTCGTCTCGTGGAGAAGGGCTACAAGGTCGGCGTCATCGAAGCCGGCCGACGGTATGCCGACGAAGATTTCGCGAAGACCAGTTGGGATCTCAAGAAGTTCCTCTGGGCTCCGAAGCTGGGGTGCTTCGGCATTCAGCGCGTGCACCTGTTGCGCGACTGCCTCATTCTCGCGGGCGCAGGCGTCGGCGGCGGGTCGTTGAACTACGCCAACACGCTGTACCAGCCGCCGGAGCCGTTCTTCCAGGACAAGCAGTGGGCGCACATCACCGACTGGCGCAGCGAGCTCACGCCGTACTACGAGCAGGCTCAGAAGATGCTCGGCGTCGTCCAGAATCCGCACATGACGCCCGCCGACGAGATCATGAAGTCCGTCGCAGATGACATGGGTGTCGGCGACACGTTCATCCAGACGCCCGTCGGCGTCTACTTCGGTGAACCTGGCAAGAAGGCGAAGGACCCGTACTTCGGCGGCGTCGGACCCGAGCGCACCGGTTGCATCGAGTGTGGCGAGTGCATGACGGGCTGCCGTCACGGAGCGAAGAACACGCTCCTCAAGAACTATCTGGGCCTTGCCGAGACAGCCGGCGCCGAGATCATTCCGATGACCACCGTGTCCGGGCTTCGTGAGGCTCGCGACGGTTCGTGGGACGTGTTCACCGAGCGAACCGGTGCATTCGGACGAAAGAACCGCCGCACCTACACGGCTGCGAACGTCATTCTCGCGGCCGGAACGTGGGGCACTCAGCATCTGCTCTTCGACATGAAGGACACCGGAGCGCTGCCCAAGCTCTCCGACAAGCTCGGCGAGCTGACTCGAACGAACTCCGAATCCATTGTCGGCGCAGGCAAGTACAAGGTCGATCCCGCACTCGACCTGACCCGCGGAGTGGCGATCACCTCGTCGTTCCACCCGAGCAGCGACACCCACATCGAGCCGGTCCGCTACGGCAAGGGATCGAACGCGATGGGCCTGTTGCAGACCTTGATGACGGACGGCGGCGGCAAGACGCCCCGATGGATCAAGTTCCTCGGTGTGGTTGCGAAGAATCCGTACCAGATGTTGCGCATGTTGACGGTCAAGGACTGGAGTGAGCGCACGATCATCGCGTTGGTCATGCAGAACCTCGACAACTCCATCACCACGTACACGAAGAAGGGCCTGTTCGGTCGACGCAAGGTCACCAGCAAGCAGGGCCACGGTCAGCCGAACCCGACGTGGATCCCGGAAGGCAACGAGGCGACGCGTCGAGTTGCCGAGAAGATCGACGGCGTCGCGGGCGGCACGTGGGGCGAGATCTTCAACGTTCCACTGACGGCGCACTTCCTCGGCGGTTGCGCTATCGCGTCGGATTCCGATCACGGCGTCATCGATCCGTACCACCGCGTGTACGGCTACCCGACGCTCAGCGTCGTCGACGGCGCAGCGGTCTCGGCCAATCTCGGAGTTAATCCGTCGCTGACCATTGCCGCTCAGGCCGAGCGCTCCGCCTCGCTGTGGCCGAACAAGGGGGAGACCGACCTGCGTCCCGCCCAGGGCAGCGGCTACGAGCGTTTGGCTCCGATTGCACCCAAGTCGCCTGTGGTGCCGGCGTCGGCTCCGGCCGCGCTGGTCCTGCCGATCGTGAAGATCACCGGCGGCAAGACAGCTACCGCTGTTCCGGCGGAGCCGGCAGCCGGATAGTTCGCCGCGAACGAAGATGGGGCGTGTCGTCGAGGATTCGACGACACGCCCCATCTCTGTTTCAGAGTGTCAGCCTCCTAGTGACCCGAACAGAGTGCCGAGGTCGAGGCTGCCCGTCCCGCCTCCGGGCCCGCCGTCCGTATCGCCGGGGACGGTCAGAGTCTGCGGCGCGGATGCGGAGGCCGTGTAGCCCGAAGCGCCCACGAATTCGGCGGTGACACTGTAGGTCCCGGAGTTGTAGAAGGTGGCCGGTACCGTTGCGACACCGTTGACCACGTCGACCGGTCCACCGATGAGGGTGTCACCGACCTTGAACTGGACCTTGCCCGTGGCGCCGGACGGATCGACCGTTGCCTTGAGCGTCACCGGGGTGTTCTTCTGAACAGTTCCGACAGCGTCGAGAACCGTGGTCGTCTCGACGTCAGCCGGAGCCGGCGTCGTCACACTGACCGGGAATGCCGGGGCAGCGGACGGCGCGAATCCTGGTGAGCCCGTGAACTTCGCGACAACCTTGTGCGTTCCGGTCGAGGTGAAGGTGTACGGAGCGACGGCAACTCCGTCGGTTCCGACCGGAGCATTGACCGTTTCGGTGCCGTCGACGATGAAATCGACGGTGCCGCCGGTACCCTGCGGATCGACCTTGGCAGTCAGGTTGACGTCCTGTCCGACCTTCGCGGTCGACGGCGACACCGTGGCGGTAGTGGTCACGGCGTCCGGCGGTGCATCGGTCGTGACGGTCACGATCTTGGCCGACGCCGACGTCGACGCCAGGAACCCGGGGGCTCCGCTGTAGCTCGCGGTGATGGAGTGCGGTCCGTCCTCGGTGAAGGTCGGGGAGATGCTGGCCGACCCTCCGGTTACCGGCACGGCGTCCTCGAGTGGGTTGTCGCCGTCGAAGAACTGGACGGTTCCACCGTTTGCGCCGCCGCTCACGTTGGCTGACAGGGTGACGGGAGTTCCGTTCTTGGCGTTGGCCGGTCCGACGACTGTGGTGGTGGTTGCCTTGTCCGCCTCGATGATCCGCGTCGTGGCGAGGGGGCCTGCGCCGCTGTTGAGCGGACCGTTCTCGGCGTCACGCGGGGTGCATCGCGTGGGTGCCCAGGCGGTGATGACCAGGGTGGCCTTGGGGAGGAACGTGAGGAAGTTGCGATCGTTGTTCCACGCTCCCGCGCTGCCGCCGGTGCGTACCTTCATCGCGACGTCCCCTGAATCGCCGGCCTTGAGAACTGCCTTGACCTGGGGGAGCTGGAACTGCGTGTAGCCGTCGGCATTGTTGGAACCATCGACGTTCTTGCCGGTCGCCTTGACGACGATGCCGCCCTCGGAGTTGATGCTCGAGCTGGGGCTGTTTCCGATGACCTGGTTGTTTCCGGAGAGGCGCAGAATCGTTCCGTTGGGATCGACGTTGCCGTTCTCGTTGACGCGCAGGATGTTCGGCGCTACACCGCTGAGCCCCGCCGAAGTGCCGGGGACGATGGTGGCTTCCACCAGGGTGGCGTTCGCAGGAACGTCGACGTCGACCTTGATGCGGGAGACGTTCTGGACGGTCGCCCCCGAAGCGGAGCCGGGAAAGGCGATCGGGCCGGGTTGGATGGTGACTTCGAAGGTTTCACCGGCGCCGATGGATTCCGGTGCGTCGACGATGACCGAGCCGGACTGTGACTGCGTGGTCGGACCGGCGACAGCGGACGGGGTTGCCAGGCAACTCGTGCCGAAGGTTGTTGTCACGGGGGCCGCTGATGCGGGGATTCCCGCGAGGATGACGCCACTGGCGAGTGCCGTGGCGGCGATCGGCGCCGCGATGCGACGTCTGGAGTACACGAACATGGATTCTCCTGAGCTGGGTACGGGAGTGGTGTCCAAAGCTGATGTGGGGGACTAGCTTCCGAAGAGCGGGATGAGGCCGCTGAGCGAACCGGTGTCCACGCTTCCGGTGCCGCCGCCGTCGGTCGGTGCGGTGCCGACCTGCACGACGGTCGGGCCGGAGACGGAGTTCTTCCAACCGGCGTCGCCGACGAAGTTGGCAGTGAGGCCGAACGTTCCCTCGTCGTCGAAGGTGTGCGTGAGTGTCGCGACGCCGTTGACGACGGCAACGGGTGCGCCGATGGGCGTCGTGCCGGACTTGAACTGGATCATTCCGTTTGCTGTTCCGGGTGCGACGGTGGCCTTGAGCTGCAATGCCTTTCCGACCTGAGCCGAGCCGCTGACGGTCAGAGACGTCGTGGTATCGGCGCGGGCGGGTTCGGGATCGGTCACGTTCACAGTGAACGACGTGGACGTGGAGCCGATGAATCCGGTTCCGCCGGAGAACTCTGCCGTCACGGCTGCAGCGCCCGCTGATGCGAAGGTGTGCGGGAGGATCGCGACGCCGTCACCCGTGCCGACCGGTGCGGTACCGACCTCGGCGCCGTCGACCTTGAACGTCACGGTTCCGCTGCTCGGGATGGGGGAGACGGTGGCCGAGAGGTTGGTCGGTTCACCGACAACAGCGGTGAGTGGTTCGACAACTGTGGTCGTGGTTCCCCAGTCGGGATCGCTGACGTCGAGTTGGGTTGCGGTGGAGACGGAATCGCCGTAACCGGCCTCGCCGGTGAACACTGCGGTGAAGCTGTGGGTGCCCGAAGCGTCGTAGCTGCGGGTCAGGGAAGCCGTCCCGTTGACTACAGCCACCGGTGCGCCGAGGTTGGTCTCGCCGTCTTTGAACTGCACCGTGCCCACGGCGTTTGCCGGTGTGACGACAGCGCTCACGGTGATGCTGTCACCTACCAGCGCGGCGTTCGGGGCCGAGATCGTGGTGGTGGTGTCCGCGGAGACGTCGACGGTCTGGACTCCGGAGGTCGAGCTGTGGAATCCCGGACCGGCGTTGTACGCGGCGGTGATGTCGTGGGCGCCGACGCTGTCGAAGGTGTGGGAGAGGGTGGCGCTACCGCCCGAGACCGGGACCGGCGAGCCGATGTCGTTGCCGCCGTCCTTGAACTGGACGGTGCCGCTCGCGTCGGACGGAGAAACTGTCGCGGTCAGGTCGACCGGCGTGCCGACCTTCGCCGTTGCCGGTGCAACCAGTGTGGTTCCGGTGGCGACAGACGGGTCGACTACCTGGACGTTGACGTTGATCGGGTTGAGACCCTGCTGTGTGCTGAAGGCGTTGACGTCGAAGAGCATGCCGCTGTCGTACGTCCCGAATGCTGTGCCGACGGGGACCGTGTAGGTCGCTTCCAGCGTGACGGGTTGGTTCTTCTTGACGACGAATCCACCGACCAGGAAGGTGCAGCCGCTCGAGCACTTCGCGGAGACTCCGCCATCTGATTCGTTGCTGATCGTGGCCCGGTTGGTCACCCCCAGGTAGGTGGCCTTGGCGCTGCCCGGCACGAGGACGAATCCTGCGGGCGGGATGTCACGGATCTTTGCGATCGACCGTTCGATGCCGCTTTCGTTGTGCTTGATCTCGGTCTTGTACGTGACGGTGTCGCCTGGGTGAACTGCCGCGTTCCCGATGACACTCTTCGTGAAGATCAGGTTGTCGGTCGTGCCGGTGAAAGTGGTCGGCGGGGCTTCGTCAGCAGTGGCCGGCGTGCCGAGGACTAGAAGTCCGGCGGCAGCCGTCACAGCTGCGACAGGTATGGCGAGTCGTCGTATGAATCGACGCACAGGTCCTCCTCGAGGTGAGCGCCGTTCGGCGGCGCCGGCCGTTTGCGATCGTGATCCTGATCACTTGACGGGCGAGATTACCTTTACTGGACGTTTGGTTCAGGCGAATCGGTCAAACGTCCAGAAAATTCACCCTTCGTCCATTTCGGGCTCTGGCCTGCGATGATGCTGCCGAATTGATTGCCGAAGCTAAGGTGCGGGTGATTGGGGCGCCGTTGACCTGGACGGTGGTCTAGATCCGCGCGAGGTCGCCGCGCAGTTCTGAGGGGCGGCCTTTGTAGTGACGTACCTCGCGCTCGCTCGGCCGAGTAGCGGGCTGAGTCCATGCATGCGCAGAAGCGCTGGCTGCGGCGATTAGACTGCACCTGTGGCAGATATCGAGCAGCAGAGACCAGTTCTTGTCGTCGACTTCGGGGCGCAGTACGCGCAGTTGATCGCACGGCGAGTTCGCGAAGCCAAGGTCTACTCGGAGGTGATTCCGCACACCACGACCGTCGAGGAGATCGTGGCCAAGAACCCCTTGGCTGTTGTGCTCTCGGGTGGGCCCTCGAGTGTCTACGCAGACGGTGCTCCCAAGCTTGATCCCGCACTGTTCGATCACGACATTCCGGTTTTCGGAATCTGCTACGGATTCCAGGCAATGGCAGGCGCCCTGGGCGGCACCGTCGCCGAGACCGGTACCCGCGAATACGGCCGTACCGATATCGCGGTATCCGGCGGATTGCTCCACGACGGTCTTCCCTCGACGCAGCCGGTATGGATGAGCCACGGTGACGCCGTCACCGAAGCGCCTTCCGGCTTCGAGGTGACCGCGACGAGCGACGGTGCTCCCGTCGCGGCGTTCGAGGACCGCGCCCGCAAGCTCGCCGGTGTGCAGTACCACCCTGAGGTTCTGCATTCCCCGCACGGTCAGCAGGTCCTGAGCCGCTTCCTGCACGAGATTGCCGGTATTCCGGCAGCGTGGACGGCGTCGAACATCGCCGATGCGCTGATCGAGCAGGTTCGCGAGCAGGTCGGAGACGGACACGCCATCTGCGGTCTGTCCGGTGGAGTCGACTCCGCTGTCGCTGCGGCTTTGGTTCAGCGCGCAATCGGCGACCGGTTGACATGCGTCTTCGTCGATCACGGTTTGATGCGAGCCGGTGAGCGCACGCAGGTCGAGCAGGATTTTGTCGCGGCAACCGGCGCTCGTCTGATCACCGTGGATGCCGCGGACACCTTCATCGGTGAGCTGGCCGGCGTCACCGATCCCGAGACCAAGCGCAAGATCATCGGCCGCGAGTTCATCCGCAGCTTCGAAGGCGCAGTCAGTGATGTTCTGGGCGAGAACGCATCTCATGGTGCGACCGTCGACTTCCTCGTCCAGGGCACGCTCTACCCGGACGTCGTGGAGTCGGGCGGCGGCACGGGAACCGCAAACATCAAGAGCCACCACAATGTCGGCGGGCTGCCGGAAGACCTGCAGTTCAAGTTGGTCGAACCGTTGCGTCTGCTGTTCAAGGACGAGGTCCGTGCAGTGGGCCGCGAACTCGGCCTGCCGGAAGAGATCGTCGGACGCCAGCCGTTCCCCGGTCCCGGACTCGGTATCCGCATCATCGGTGAGGTCACCCGCGATCGCCTCGAGATCTTGCGTCAGGCAGATTCCATTGCGCGCGAAGAGCTTACGTCTGCAGGATTGGACGGAACCATCTGGCAGTGCCCGGTCGTTCTCCTCGCCGACGTCCGAAGCGTGGGCGTGCAGGGTGACGGCCGGACGTACGGTCATCCGATCGTGCTGCGTCCGGTCTCGAGTGAAGACGCGATGACCGCGGACTGGACGCGTCTGCCGTACGAGACCCTCGAGCGCATCTCGACTCGAATCACCAACGAGGTTGCGGACGTGAACCGCGTAGTCCTCGACGTGACGAGCAAGCCGCCGGGAACTATCGAGTGGGAGTAAAAACAACTGTGCGCCTTTATTAACCCCCCGCGGTTAATAAAGGCGCACAGCAGTTTTACTTGCGGTTGCGCCGATTCGGCAGAATCACCAGCAGTAGTCCTGCCACGACGGCGGCACCGACGAACAGCCAACGGAATTGAATGTTCGCTGCCGGCGCCAGGGAGAACGGCCCGACCAACGCCCACACACTGACCAGAAGTGCGGCCAGTCCGGCGATCAGCAGAAGTGCCGAGGGGCGCTTGGATTCTCGGGTCTCGTCGTGCTCTGTGGTCTCGTCGTATTCGCTCATGATTGCGTCACCTTCAGACTGCCGAACGTTGCTTTGGCGTTGATGGTCAGTGTGGGCGAATCCGGTGTCGCCTCGCGGCCCCGGTGTACTCCGCCGTCGAGGCAGCCGGATCCGTCACCCATGACGACGGTGCAGCTGTTCTTGACGTTGACGGTTGGTGGCACCATGACGACGAACTCACCGAACGACGCCGCGACGTCGATGGTCTTGTCCTCGGTGAACTTGACCCCGTTGAGGTCGAGAGTGAAGCTTCCGAAGGCTCCCGAGTACGACGGCTCCAACTCGGAAGCGGTTGCCGGAGTCCATCTTTGCTCACCCGAGGCGTCGAAATCAATCGGGTAGACCAACGAGGCGAGAAGCACGAAACCCACGAGCGGTCCGGTGACGACCAGCAGGCCGTACCCCTTGCGGAAGAATGCCCCGAGGATCAGGCCGAGCGCGATGACGGCGAGTCCGACAGCACCGACTCGGCCGGGAGTGAACCACTCGTTGCCGGTTGCCGCGCCCGCTGCCCCGGTGACGGCGGCGACGATGATCGCGAGTCCGAGCACCGTCAGCGTCCATCGCGAGCGACGCTTACGTGGTGGCAAAGGCAGCAGCGGCGTGGCTTTGACTGCCGGGTCCGGGAGATCCCAGGCGAACGGAGCGACACCGAGCGGATCCCAGGAGGGCGGTGTGATGGCGGCCTCGCCGATCACCTCGGTCGGATTGGCGGCGGCTGAAGCGCTCGGGTCCTTCGACAGGTTGATCGTCGGATGATCGGCCTGAGATTGCGGTGACTGTTCGGCCGGCCGTTCCTCGGGCACGTAGGTGTCGGGGAGTTTTGTGTACGGCGTGTACACGGGCGGCTGATTGGGTGCGAAGTATCCGGGAGTGAACGGCCCGGGCGTGAATCCCGTGCCTGGATACGCGGTACCCGCGCCGACGTACGGTGACGTGCTCTGCGGCAGCGCAGGCGGGACCGGCGCTCGTTGGTAGAGCAGCCACAGGCCTCCGACCATCAGAATCAGCCCGATCAGACCGGAACCACCCAGGCCGACGCCGACAGGCCCGACGGTCGTAGCCGCGATGGCGAGAGCCACCAACAAGACGATGGTCTTGGTACTGGAATCGGAGCTGTGTCCGCGGCCCATCAGCGACTGTGCGGGGGACGATCCGTCACCGGCGCGGGCGAGCACCAACCACCCGGCGAGGTAGAGAAGGATGCCTGAACCGCCGAAAATAGTGGAGGCCACAAACGCGACACGTACCAGAATGGGGTCGATGCCGTACCGGTATCCGATTCCGGCGCATACCCCGGCCACGTGACCTTGTGCCGGCAGACGCACGGGGCGGGTCCGCCACAGATCCTGGACCTGTTCTTGGAAAGTCGGATTGTTCATGAATCAATCCTGGCTTCCGGGGCGGCCTCCGCGCATCAGGGCCAACCCTGATCTTTGTGACGATCGGGGCCAGGGGCGCCGCCCTGATTCAGGGTTGGACCCTGATGTGACTGCGAGTGGTTCGTGCCAGTATCGACTATGTGCAATATCTGTCAGATCCGCCGTTCGTGAGCGGTCCCGCTCCCGGGTTCACGGGAGGCCCGCCCGTCAACGGGGTACCGGTGCATGCCGTACCCATGAAGAAGGGTGTGCCCATTCCGGGCGGTGTTCCATTGCGAAAGCTGGAGCGGCGCTCCGGCGGTCGCATCGTCGCCGGTGTTGCAGGCGGTATCGCCGATCATCTCGGGATCGACGTTCTGAAGGTTCGAGTCGCCTTCGCGATTCTGGCGGCGATGGCCGGATCCGGCATCGTGATTTACGGCGCCCTCTGGATCTTCACCTCCGCCGGCACGGACACCCAGAAGCCGTCCGCGGCCGAGCGGCAGCGGGCGTACGGCTTGATCGCACTCGGATTGGGCGGCGCAGCCGCGTTGTCCTGGCTGTTCAGCGGCACGGCGGGTTCGGTGCTCGCACCGTTCTTCGTCGTCGCGATCGGTGCCGCTTTGGTGTGGCGCGAGTTCGACTCCGACGGTCCCCGGACCGTCATCGGCTTGCCGCAGCGGCCTACCGTTCTCACGTGGGCGCGGGTGGTCGGGGGAGCGACGTTGATCATCTTGGGTCTCGGCGTCGTCGTCCTCGCTCAGGTCGACCTCGAAGCACTGCGCTCGTCCCTGCTGGCCGTGGTTGTGACGCTGATCGGTGTCGGTTTGTTGACGGTGCCGCTGTGGCTGCGGATGTGGCGGGCTCTCGGCGCCGAGCGTGCGGCCCGAATTCGCAACGACGAACGTGAAGAGATCGCCTCGCATCTGCACGACTCCGTACTTCAGACGTTGGCGCTGATTCAGAAGCAGTCCGACAATCCGCAAGAGGTGGCGCGCCTGGCCCGTGGTCAGGAACGCGAGCTGCGCAAGTGGTTGTTCAGCGGCGGGGATATCGACCACACGAGCCTGACCGAAGGTCTGAAGATCATCGCCGGTGAAGTGGAGGACCAGCATGGCGTCACGGTCCGCCCCGTCACGGTCGGCGACGTACAACTCGAAGGCGAAGGCGTCGAGAACGGTCTGCCCAAGGAAGCGTTCACCGCGCTCCTCGGTGCGACGCGTGAAGCTCTCGTGAACTCGGCAAAGCACTCGGGGGAGAAGGAAATCAATCTTTTCGCCGAGGTCGAGGGCGACCAGGTCAGTGTGTTCGTTCGTGATCGCGGAGTTGGATTCGACGTCAATGCGGTGCCGGAGGACCGTCAGGGTTTGGCCAAGTCGATTCGTGGTCGCATCGAGCGACGGGGTGGCCGCGTCGTGGTTCGATCCGACATCGGAAAGGGCACCGAGATCCGCGTGCACATGCCGCTCGGTGACTCTGCTCTAAAGTGGGACCAGACTGCTGACCGTGTCGACAACCCCGAGGAACAGCCCCAGTGACTTCGCTTGCGCCGCCCCCGTACCGCGTATTTCTTGTCGACGATCATGCAGTGTTCCGCTCCGGGGTGAGGGCGGAACTCTCGCGCGAGGCAGACATGGACGTAGTCGGTGAAGCCGGTGGCGTCGCTGAGGCGATCGCGGGTATCAACTCGACGAAACCGCATGTCGTTCTGCTCGATGTCCACATGCCTGACGGTGGTGGAGTGGCAGTTCTGCGCGGAATCGATTCCGGCCCGGTGTGCTTGGCGCTCAGCGTTTCCGATGCGGCCGAGGATGTGATCGCGGTGATCCGCGGCGGCGCGCGCGGGTACGTGACCAAGACGATCTCGGGATCCGAACTGGCCGAGGGTGTACGACGCGTTGCCGGTGGTGACGCAGTGTTCGGGCCTCGCCTGGCAGGCTTCGTACTGGACTCCTTCACCGGGCGTTCCAACGCACCCGAGCCGCAACTCGATCCGGAACTCGACTCGCTGACTCCGCGAGAACTCGAAGTGCTTAGATTGCTGGCACGTGGGTACACTTACCGTGAAATCGCCGAGGACCTGGTGATTTCCGTGAAGACGGTCGAGACTCACGCATCGAACGTCCTGCGAAAGACTCAGCAGTCCAATCGCAATGCGTTGACGCGTTGGGCACATCGCCGCCAGATCGACTGAATTCCCGCGCGCTCTTTCGCGATTGCGTGTGAAGGCGCACCATGGACCGATGACGGAACCACTGGCGCTCGCGTCGAAGCGTGGGCGTTGGGTTGTCGCCGCCACCGTTCTCGGCTCGAGCATGGCTCTCCTCGACGGCACCGTCGTCAACATTGCTCTTCCTCACATCGGTGAAGAACTGGGTTCCGGTGTCGCCGGACTGCAGTGGACGCTCAGCGGTTACACCTTGGCCTTGGCGTCGCTGATTCTGCTCGGGGGAGCCCTCGGTGATCGTTGGGGTCGGCGACGGGTATTCGTGTGGGGGACGGTCTGGTTCGCGGTCGCGTCGTTGCTCTGCGGAATTGCACCGGACATCACGTTTCTGGTGATTGCACGAATCCTGCAGGGAGTGGGAGCTGCGCTCTTGACACCTGGCAGCCTTGCCATCATCTCCGCGTCACTTCGTGAGGAGGACCGCGGCGCGGCAATCGGATTGTGGTCGGGTTTAGGTGGTGTTGCCGGCGCCATCGGACCGCTTTTCGGTGGTTGGCTGGTGGAAGTGGCGGGATGGCGATCGGTATTCCTGCTCAATATCCCGCTGGCGATCGTCGTGGTGTGGGCAGCGGTGCGCCATGTACCGGAGAGCCGCGACCCGCATCCGCCCGAGCACCTGGACGTGGTCGGATCTGCCTGCGCAGTAGTCGGTCTCGGCGCACTGACGTACGGGCTGATCGAGGTCAACCCGATAGTCGGGCTGATCGGAGTGATTGCGCTCTGCCTGTTCGTTGTGGTGGAACGACGCTCACCGAGTGCCCTTGTGCCGCCGTCCCTGTTCCGCTCGCGGATGTTCGTCGCGGCCAATCTGGTGACCCTTGCGGTCTATGCGGCGCTGGGCGGTGTGTTCTTCCTGCTCGTGCTGCAACTGCAATTGGTTGCCGGGTACTCGCCGGTGGCTGCCGGCGTCGCAACGGTACCGATCACCTTGGCATTGCTGCTGTTGTCTTCGCGCGCGGGCAGTTACGCGCAGACGCACGGACCGCGGTTGCCGATGACGGTCGGGCCCGCCGTTGCCGCGGTGGGGTTGGTGTTGATGACGCGGATCGGCCCGGATGCGTCGTACCTGACCGTCGTGCTGCCGGGAGTTCTGGTGTTCGGGCTCGGCCTGGCGGTGATGGTCGCGCCGTTGACCGCCGCGGTGCTTGGTTCGGTACCGGTGGAGCAGTCCGGAATCGCATCCGGTGTGAACAATGCCGTTGCTCGCACGAGCCAACTTCTTGCCGTCGCGGCCTTGCCTGCCCTCGTGGGTATCGACGCCGAAAGTCTGGTCGATCCGACGAGTTTCTCCGACGGGTTCCGGTACGCGATGTACATCTGTGTGGCACTGCTGTTGGTCGGTGCAGCGATCGCCGCGACCCTGATCCGAACTCCGACAGTAGAGCCTGTTCAGGAAGCGGATTCGGTTGCCTGCAAGCCGCATTGTGATCTGACGGGACCTGCAGTGCAACCGAATCCGATGAGGGACTAGACGCTGATGTCGCGATCGCGGCTGGGCACCAAGGGAATTGCTGCGGCGGGAAATGCCGCGACTATCGCGAAGGCGAGCGGGTAGCCGACCGCGCCGATCAGCGCACCGACCACCGGGCCCACTGCTGACGCGGCAATGAACTGCCCGGTGTTCTGTGCGCCCAATGCTTTTCCTTGCCATTTCGGCCCGGCAGCTTCGGCCACGGAAGTGAATGCCAAACCGTTGTCGGCGACGCTGATAGTGGTTGCCAGCAGCAGGATCAAGGCGGGAACGCCCCAAGGCGCTGCGCCGGCTGCCGCCATTGCCAACATGACCGCAGACGCGGAGACGGCAACCAACCGCAGCGGGCCTACTCTGCTTCCGGCGCGATCACTCCAGATGCCGACAACGATGCGTCCGAGTGCACCCACGAACTGGGAGATCCCGATCAGGAGCCCAGCGGGCGCAGCGTCCCATCCTTGCTCGCTGATCAGCCAGACCAGACCGAATGTCGAGAGGGTGAACTGCGGAAACACCAGCAGTGCCGAGACGACGTGAATGCGCCATAGGAACCAGTTCGAGCGATAAGGATTTACCGTTTCGACCGGGATGTCTGTGGGCCGCGCCGCCGGCCGCGGGGGATTGATCAATGCGACGGCGCAGATCAGGGCGAGAACGCCGTTGAGAGCTACCGACAGTCCGACGGCCGAACCGATTCCTACGTTCGCAGCGAGAGTCGGGATGGTCAGCGACGCGATGGTCACGCCCAGGGGCTGTGACATCTGCCGGATTCCCATCGCGAGGCCGCGCCGATCCTTGGGAAACCAGCCGACCACAACACGTCCACTGGCAGCGTTGGTGCTCGCCGCAGCCATTCCGCCCAGCAGAAATGCGATCCCGAGGAGGGTGTAGTTGTCGGTGGTGGTCGCGGCCAGCGCGGCGATCGCCGTCAGGCCGAGCCCGATGGAGATGACCCATTTCTCGCCGAATCTGTCAGCCATCGCTCCCCACGCCACCAGCGTGAGAACCATGCCGAAAGTGGGTGCAGCGGCCAGAGTTCCGGCCTGCGTCAACGAGAGGCCGTGCTCGGAATGCAGCAGCGGGATCAAAAAGGCGGGGGTGCTGACGAAGACGGTGCCTGCGGCCTGGGCTGCGACGCCGATTCCGAGCATCGTCCACGCCTTCGGGGAGACGGCCGTCTTTTCCAGCCGCGACGCCTGCGTCATGGTGCCCTCCGATCTCTACGCTGTTCGACGATGCCGACGCTACTCGCGTGGTTTCACATGTTGAAACCAGAATCCCACTATTTGGTCGAACGCGGACGGTTCAGGGTGCGAAGTGCCCACCCCTTTTCGAGCGAACGGTACGACGATCGCCTTGGGTGCGCCGAAAGGTACGTTCGCTCGGGAAGGGGTCAGCGACGGGGCAGGCGAACCGTGAAGACCGTGCGACCATCCACCTGGTCCACGCCGATGGTGCCGCCGTGCAAGTGCACGTTCTCGACGGCGAGCGAGAGTCCGAGTCCGCTGCCCTCGCTGCGTCCGCGCGCGGTGTCGACCTTGTAGAACCGCCGAAAGATCGCCTGCCGGTCTTCGGGTGAGATGCCGGGGCCGTGGTCGACGACGGTGATGACGGAGAAACCGGATTCGACGCTCAACTCGACGCGAACCGGGGGCGCTCCGTGGCGCAGTGCATTGCCGACGAGATTGGCGACGACAATGTCGATCCGACGCGAATCGACTCTGGCGCTGACACTTTCGGGTGCGCGCAGTTCGACGGTATCTGTCCATCCGCGGCTCTCGAGTGTGCGCTCGGTCAATTCGACGAGGTCGACGTCGTCGAGGACGAGGTGCGCTTGCTGAGAGTCGTGGCGAGACATTTCGATGAGGTCTTCGACAAGTCGAGTGAGCTTGCCGATCTCACTGCTCACGATGCGCGCGGCAGCGGCGGCGTCGGGCGGAAGATTGGGGATCTCTTCACGGAGGATCTCACTGACCGGCACCAGTGCTGCGAGCGGCGTCCGGAGCTCGTGGGAGACGTCGGCGACAAACCTTCTCGACTGCTCTTCCGATTCTTCCAGACCTCGGATGACCGCTTCGTTGCGAGCGACCATGTTGTTGAACGTTGTTGTGACCTGGGCGAGTTCGGCTACTCCGTCTTCGGGGAGTCGGACGCTGAGGTCGCCGTCGGCAGCACGGGCGGCCGCCTTGTCCAGGCGTTTGAGCGGACGGACAAGCGTCGACGCGATCCACAGCCCGAGTAGTCCGCTCACCAACACACCGGCGGCGAGGGTGAGGCCGACAGCTCGAAGCAGGTCGTCGAACTTGTCCTGCACTCCTACCAGCGGCCGGATGGTGACGGCTTTGACCAATGTCTCGTTGTCGTAGCTGTCGTCCACGCTCATGTCCACGACATTGACGGACATTCCCAACATGATGCGCTGGGAGTCGAGCCTCTCGAAACGGATCAGCTTCGGACTGTCCAAACCTTCGTCGAAGCTGGGCGGAATGGTCGCCGCATCCACGGATCCTTGACGGATGACTTCGCCGTCGACGATCAGCGTCATGTCGGACTGGAAGATCTGTTGGAGGTTGGCAGGCGTCAACTCGTCTACCGGTGTTCCGTTGACGTATTGCAGTTCGTCGCGAAATTGTGCGGTCGCGACATCCTGAGCGTTGGAATAGATCCACGACCGCGCCATGAACGAGACGACACCCGCGGTTGCCCCGGCGATGATCACGACGATTGCGATGAACACGAGCACGAGCCTGGTTCGCAGACCGTCGACCTGAAGCCAGGTCGGTCTCATCGGGCTGGGCTGGTGTTGAAGCGATACCCGAACCCGCGCACCGTTTCGATGACGGTCGGTGCGGCCGGGTCGTCCTCGATCTTTCCGCGCAGCCGCTGCACTGCTGCATCGACGATTCTGGAATCACCCAGATACTCCTGGTCCCAGGCTGCGGACAACAACTGTCGGCGGCTCAGGACCTGTCCGGGGTTCTCGGTCAGCGCCAGGATCAGTCGGAGTTCGGTCGGGGTGAGGGTCAGCAGCATCCCGGCCTTGCAGACCTGCAGCGACGACCGATCCAATTCCAGGTCGCCGAACGTCTCTGCACCCGGCGTCGCATCCGGGCGCGTCGTTGCCGGTGCCGAGCGCCGCACGACGGCTTTGATACGAGCGTCGAGGACGCGCGGACTGGCCGGTTTGACGACGTAGTCGTCGGCACCGGCTTCCAGGCCGGCGACGGTGTCGATGTCGTCGGATCGAGCGGTCAGAATGATGATCGGGATCGAACTTCGTGTGCGGATACGTCGGCAGATCTCGTAACCGTCGGCACCCGGCAGCCCGAGGTCGAGTAGGACGAGGTCCGTGGCACCCAGGGCGTCGTCGAAATCACCGTTACCGTCGGGGCGATGGCTGACGTCGTGCCCGAGTCGGTTCAGTCCCAACGTGATTGCCTCGGCCACGGCTGGATCGTCTTCTATGAAAAGAATGCTCACCATGAGCTCACCTTGGACTCGCCATGATCAGGGGCCTTCTGCGGTCGGAGAAATCTCGGTCAGTCAAGGGTACAGGGGTCACACTCGCGAGAGTCGCTCGTTGCCTGAGTCTGCCAGCACCGCATGCCGGGCGACGCTGGTGTTCAAGGGAAATGCCGACACAGCGAGGGTGTAGCAGCCGACGAGCAGTAGTGCACCGATCACGTCGCTCGGGCGGTGCCATTGCAGCACGACTACCGAGATCGCGGTTCCGATGGTGATCAGCGCACCGTTGACCGCAACGACCGCCCGCCACCTCGAGGGCGTGACGATCACGATCGCGCAGACCAGAGCAGCTATGGCCGTCAAAGTGCCGCTGGGGAAGGAATTGTGCATCACCAGGCCGTTCAGGTCCGGTCGATTCAGCGATTGTTTGAGAACCCAGGCTGTCGTGATGGGGCCGAGGGTCACGACGACGACGCGTAAAGCTAGCGCAATCGGGTTGTTGCGCAATGTGATCATGAGCGCCACGAGCACTCCTCCCACTATCAGTATCGGGGTGACGAGGCCGATGAACTCGGCGGAGAACACGCTGAGGCGTTCGGAGGTGGCCGCGCCCACCATGAGTTGTTGGTCGACGATCTGACCACCGGTCGTGTTGACCGCCAATTCGAATTCGACGACTCCGAGGATCAAGACTGCCAGTGCGGCAATCAGTCTCGCTGGCTTGACTCGTGTCATGATCAGCCTTCCGCTCTCTCGTCCGAGGGGTTGCTCAGTTGTGGCGGGCATTCCCCGCCAGGAGTGGTTGCCAATTCGAAATGCCACATCTCGTTGGCGTAGGTCTGGCAGAGGCCGTAATCGCTGCCGTGCTGAATGAGCCAGTCATCGGCGTCGGTCGGTCCGATGTCGACGGCCTGTCCACTGACATGCTTGGACAGGCTCGGCGAGTGCACCCACTTGGACGCTTCGTCCACGCTGCCGTACTTGACGACGGCTTCGTCGAACAGTCGCTGCTGGTATGCCGCGGACCGCCAACCCGACGTGACGTGCATGTCCACGCCGGATGCCTGTGCGTCGGCCGCTGCCGACTGGAGCGCCGCGAGCAGTGCGGAATCGAGACGAGCAAGCGCGGGCACATGAGTGTCCTGCAAGCTGATGCCGTCCTCGATCTCGCCGCCTGAGGGTCCTGAATCAGGCTGAGTGGCAAGGTAGTTACCGCTCTTCGGTTGTGCTTCTTCTGTGTACGAGCAGGAGCTGAGCGCGACCGCACCGAGCACGACTGCACCGAGTGCGACGAAGCGGATGATTCCGCGGTGGCTGGGCATACAACAGAGACTTCTCGGTCAGTGTCACCGGCAGGTGGTCACCGTTCGTCGACGGTGTCACGGTCTGCAACAGCTCTGTAACAGGACGGAACGGGGCTGGTGAGCGCGCGCTACGCGGGGCGCGGGATCGACGCGAAAGTCGACAGCTCGAACCACGAAGGCAAGCTACGACGCAACGCAGTAGGCCCAGAAATGGTGACGTCACCGGACCGTATGGCGTCCGACCAGGTCAGGTTACCTCGCCAGATCTCGGTCATCTGTCGCAAGCCCGCAGAGACCGACACTGCAACGTCGAAACCCGGATCGATATCGCACATGTCCACCTCACCGGAATTGATGACGAGCCACCAGTTCCGCGAATGTCCACGTACTCCGGAGAATGCGAAGTGCACCACGGTCTTGCCTTCAGGCACCACGGAATGATCCACGCGGCGATGCATGTCCCACAGCAGCAGCTTCGGATCCAGATCTTCGTCGCCCAGTTCACCGATCCACCTGGTACCCCAGATGCCGAGAGCTTCGACCACAGGGCGCAGTTCGCGGCCGGCGTCGGTCAGACGATAGCTGACGACACAGTCGGTTTCTTCTCGCTCCACGATGCCGGCGACCGCGAGTTGGTGAAGCCGGGTCGAGAGCAGAGTCGGTGACATTCGCGGCAGCCCGCGGCGGAGATCGTTGAAATGTTCGCTTCCCATGATCAGTTCGCGGAGGAGAAGCAGTGTCCACCGCTCGTCGAGTAGCTCCATCGCCTTGGCGACGGGGCAGAACTGGTGGTACGAGGACCCCATCTCTCGATCGTAGGCCTCCGGGGTGCTCCGGTACAGATTTCGTACTGGAGAGGAGCGAACCGTCGTCGTAGCGTCGGAGTAACGGCATGAACGCTGTCAGGCTCCGAGTACGAAAATTATTGAAGGAGAACGGTAATGAGTGAATCAACGGGGACTCTCGGGTTGGACCGGGAGCTGAAGGCCAAGCACCGGGCAATGTGGGGGCTCGGTAACTATCCGGCGGTGGCGACGCAGGTCATCGCGGAACTCGGACCTGTATTGGTGCGTGAATGCGGCGTGCAGAAAGGAGATCGGGTGCTCGACGTCGCGGCGGGGTCCGGCAACGCCGCCATTCCGGCGGCTGCGCTGGGTGCGCAGGTGATCGCCACCGACCTGGCTCCCGAACTGTTCATGGCAGGACGGGAGGCCGCGGCGCTCGCGGGTGTCGAACTCGATTGGCAGGAGGCCGATGCCGAGGCTCTTCCGTTCGGCGACAACGAGTTCGACGTAGTGCTCTCGTGCGTCGGTGTGATGTTTGCCCCGCATCATCAGCGCGCCGCGGACGAACTTTTGCGAGTATGCCGACCCGGCGGAAAGATCGGAGTGCTGAGTTGGACTCCGACGGGATTCATCGGCGAGATGTTCAAAACGATGAAGCCGTATGCACCGCCGCCGCCTCCTGGTTCGCAGCCGGCGCCTTTGTGGGGCGACGAGAACCATGTTCGGGATCTGCTCGGCGATGTTGCCGCGAGGAAAGACGTACTTCGTGTGGACACATTCAGCGGGCCGGAAGATTTCCGCGATTTCTTCAAGAAGAATTACGGCCCGACCATCGCGGTGTACCGGAACATCGCCGGCGATCCTGACCGCACGCAGGCGCTCGATCGCGATCTGCTCGAGTTGGCAAAGAAGTACGGCAGCGGAAGCGAGCCGTTCGTGATGGAGTGGGAGTACCTGCTTCTCACCGCGACACCCGACGAGGGCGGTGCATGATGACGACGGTCGAGTTCGCGCCACTGAAATCGGCGATCACGGGTTCTGTGTTCAGCCCCCGAGATCCGGAGTACGACGACGCCAGGTCGATCTGGAACGGGCAGATCGATCATCGTCCGGCGGTGATCGCCAGGTGCCGGTCGGCGTCGGATGTGTCTGTGGCACTTGCATTTGCCAGAGCCCATTCGTTGGAGGTTTCGGTCAGAGGCGGTGGGCATTCCTACCGAGGTACATCGGTGTGTGAAGGCGGTGTGATGATCGATCTCAGTGCGATCAACGTAGTCAGTGTCGCCCCGTCCGCGAAGCGAGCCAGGGTCGGTGGTGGTGCGACGATTGCCGACCTCGACGCCGCGACGCAGGAACACGGATTGGCAGTGACCGGTGGAGTGATCAGTGATACCGGCGTCGGTGGCCTGACCCTCGGCGGCGGCATGGGGTGGTTGACGCGCACGCTCGGACTGGCGATCGACAATCTGGTGTCGGCAGAGGTGGTGCTCGCCGACGGTTCGATCGTGCGGGCCTCCGAGAACGATCACGGCGACTTGTTCTGGGCGCTGCGCGGCGGCGGCGGAAACTTCGGAGTGGTCACCGAGTTCGAGTACCGTCTGAGCGAGATCGGTCCGGAAGTGCATCTGGGACTGTTCTTCTGGGGGATGGAGGACGGACCCGCAGCGCTTCGTCTGTGCCGCGAAGTGGTGCCTGCCCTGCCGAGAAATGCCGGAGCGATGGTTGCCGTCGGTTTGTCCGCGCCTCCGGCACCGTTTGTTCCGGATCAGTTTCACCTGCTGCCCGGATACGCGTTGCTGGTAGCCGGTTTCGGATCGGAAGAGGAACACTCGAACGCGATTGCGCCGATTCGAGAGGGCGTGCCGACGCTGTTCGAGTTCGTCACCCCGCTCCCGTACATCGGTTTACAGTCGATGCTCGACGAATCGGAACCATGGGGTGCATACGCCTATGAGAAGGCCTTGGACCTGGTGGATTTCTCCGACGACGTGATCGATGTTCTGACCGAGCAAGCGGGCAAGAAATCGTCGCCGATGTCCTTCATGCCGATCTTTCCGCTGCAGGGAGCTTTCACCTCCGTCGGCGAGGACGACACTGCGTTCGGTGGTTCTCGCACACCACATTACGTGTGCAACATGACGGCTACGGCCACCGATGCCGGGACACTGGAATTGGATCGATCGTGGGTGCGTGAGACCTGGGAAGCCTTGCGTCCGTTCTCGTCCAATCAAGGCGGGTACGTCAACTTCATGACCGATGTCGACGAGGACCGAGTGCGAGCGTCCTACGGTGCGGCGAAGTACGCGCGATTGTCCGCCGTCAAGGCGAAGTACGACCCGGACAACGTGTTTCACCTCAACGCAAACATTCTGCCCGCGTAGAGCGTCCGGTCAGGCCGTGAACACCAGGATGACGACGATCAGTGCGGCCAAGATGATGACGGCAACCATGCCTGTCATGGCGAGGGGAGCCCAAGCCACTACCTTGTCGCGGGTGCTGGCATCGGCGGGGCCGGTCGGTATCCGCGGCGGCCAGGAGAACATGTCCATGGGGCTGGGAACGTTCCGCAGTGGCGTGTTCTGTTGCACTGCAGGCAGTCCGGTGATCGTGGAGCCGGTCAGGCGATTGCGGCGGTGTGGGTCGGCGAGTTGTGTGGTGCGGTGAGCCCACGCCGGCACGGCGCCTTCGGACGAGTAGACGGGAGCGTCGATCAACTGCTCGATCGTGCCACCGCCCGTCGCGGCTGCAGCGAGCGCGTCGCGTGCCTGAGCCATCGTCGGCCGACGGGTGGGGTCCGGCTCGAGGAGCTGAAGGAGAACGTCGGTGAGCGGTCCGGACTTGGTGGGTCGGTAGATCTCGGCCTTGGCGACACGATGCAGTAGAGCGATGGCGTCCGAGTCGATGCCGAAGGGCGGTTGACCCTCGATCACCGTGTAGAGCGTCGACCCGAGTGAGAAGACGTCACTGGCCTCGGTGGGATCGTCGCCGCGGGCAACTTCGGGTGCAAAGTACGCGGGAGTGCCGGTGATGACCTCGTCCTGGGTGTCGGATACGTCGCTCTTTGCGCGGGCGATGCCGAAGTCACTGATCTTGACGGTGCCGAGAGACTTGCCTCGGTCGGCGATCAGGATGTTGCCGGGCTTGATGTCGCGGTGGACGATGCCGGCGGCGTGCGCCTCGGTGAGTGCCGCAGCGATCTGCGCGCCGATCTGCGCGACCTCCAGCGGTGGCAACGTGTCGGCCAGGTTCATCGCCTGGGCGAGGCTGCGGGCGGGGAAGTACTCCATGACCAACCACGGTTCACCGGACTCGATCGCGACGTCGTACATGGCGATGGAGTGGGGGTGGGTGAGCTTTGCGGCGTTCCTGCCTTCGCGCAATGTACGTTCACGGACCTCTTCGGCCGTTTCGGTGTCGAGGCCTTCCGTGCTTGTGACCTGTTTCACCGCGACGTCACGGCTGAGGAGGGTGTCGCGGGCCAGCCAGACGGCGCCCATGCCTCCGTCGCCGATCTTGGAGCGGAGTCGGTACCGCCCCGCCAGCAGGTATTCGGGCCCGATGCCCCTCCCGGTCTGCTCCTGAGCTGTCACATCTCAAGGTTAATGGATTGATGCCACTGTGACGCTCGAGGCTCCTGTGAACTGGGTTTTTTGCTCTGCTTGACGTGTCGGGGGTGACACGGTTTACTGAAAACAGTTCGAAAATATGTTCGAAATTGCTGTTCGTTGGATGCATGTCAGACCCGACTTCCCCGCGGTTTGCCGGCTGGTTATGGATTGCTGCCGAGTGAGTTTTTCCGGTGTTCCGGAGGATGGGGATGACCGAGGTGACCGAGTTGGTGGAGCTGTCGGCAGATGCGGCGGGGTTGTCCCGTCAGGATCGGCTGGCACAGCTCCGCCGACAGATCGCGTCCATTCCCTCTCGCGGCGATACGTCGTTTTCGGGACCGAGTGTTTCCGTTGCTGGTGTTTCCGGGACAAGTGCAGCAGCCTTCGAGAGTGTTGCCGACCGGGACATACCGGTCGTGAACCGCGCGCACAAGGCTGGTGTTCTCCCAGTGCCGGAAGGTATCGGGGCATTGCTACCGCAGGGCGGTTTGGTGCGCGGAACCGTGGTGTCCGTCGAGGGCGCTGCTTCCTTGCTCTTGGGATTGGTCGCGTCGGTGACGGCGTCCGGGGGGCATGTGGCAGTCATCGGGCAACCTCGACTGGGATTGCTGGCGGCGTACGAGATGGGTGCGCAACTGGAACGTCTGGCGCTCATTCCGGCGCCTGGGCCGGATCCGGTCGAGATCGCTGCTGTGCTGCTCGACGGTATGGATCTGGTGATTCTGGGATTGGCGGGTGCGTCGGTATCCCCGTCGCGTGCGCGAGCGGTGGTGGCGCGCGCCCGGAGCAAGGGCTCGACTCTTGTTGTCACCGAAGGTCACTGGGACGGGGCCGAAGTTCGGTTGGACGCTCGGGTTCATGGTTACGGTGGGTTCGGTCAGGGCCGTGAGTTGGGGCGTGGTCGGCTCAGTTCCCTGAGCCTCGCGGTTCGTGCTCGGGGGCGCTCGTTCCAGCCCCGGACCACGCGTCTGGACATCTGCAGTGCAGCCGGGCGGGTCGAGTGGGTACCTTCCCGGCCGGTCGAGGCCGTGTCGGAGCAGGTGGTGTCGTCGCGGGTGTTGTCGTCGCGGGTGGTGTCACTGTGAGCAGAGTTCTGGCGTTGTGGTGCCCGGACTGGCCGGCGGTGGCAGCGGCAGCGCTTGCCGATCTTCCTGCCACGCATCCTGTCGCGGTCACCTCGGGTAATCGGGTGATCGCATGTTCGGCGACGGCCCGCGCGGAGGGAGTGCGACGAGGCCTGCGCCGACGCGAGTCGCAGGCTCGCTGCCCGGAACTGTATGTGGCGATGGCAGATCCGGAACGCGACGCCAGATTGTTCGAGCCGGTCGCCGCGGCCATCGATGCGGTGGCACCGGGCGTCGAGGTACTTCGTCCTGGTTTGTTGGTGCTCAGTGCGCGAGGTGTCAGTCGGTACTTCGGTTCGGAGGAAGCCGCGGCGGAACGATTGGTGGATCAGGCATCTGCTGCGGGCGTCGAGAGTCAGGTGGGTGTGGCGGATCAACTGTCCACAGCGGTCATTGCCGCGCGCCGGGCAGCGCTGGTGCCGCCGGGGGAGGGGGCACGGTTTCTGGCGCCGCTACCCATGCCGGAGTTGGCGGCCGAGCCCAGTCTGTCTGCGCCGCATCGCGGGGAGTTGGTGGATCTGCTGCGCAGGCTCGGGATCAGAACCATCGGTGCTTTCGCGGATTTACCGGCAGTGGACGTCGCTTCGCGTTTCGGGGCCGATGCGGTGCTCGCGCATCGTGCGGCGCGCGGTGAACCCGAGCGGCCACCGTCGGCGCGGACGCTTCCGCCGGATCTGGAAGTGGAGCAGCATTACGATCCGTCGATCGAGCGGGTGGATGCCGCAGCGTTTGCCGGGCGCGCCTTGGCGAGTCTCCTGCACGACAAATTGTCGGCTGCCGCAGTGGCGTGCACCCGTCTGTCGATTTCGGCCAGCACGGGTAACGGTGAAAATCTTTCTCGGACTTGGCGTTGCGCCGAACCTCTGACACCGGAGGGAACGGCCGATCGAGTGCGATGGCAACTGGACGGCTGGCTCACCGGGCGCAGTGAGACCCGGCCGACCGCAGGCATAGCGGTGTTACGTCTGGAACCGGTGGAGGTGGTCAGTGCCGGCGCTTTGCAGTTGGGGCTGTGGGGCGGTGTCGGCGACGAGGAGGAGCGGGCCAGGCGAGCATTGGTGCGCGTGCAAGGTCTTCTGGGCGGCGAATCGGTTCAGGTCGGTGTCCTGAGCGGTGGTCGAGGGCCCTCGGAGCGAATTACCCTGTTGCCCTTGGGTGACGAGCGGGTAGCTGCTCATGATCCGACAGCCCCGTGGCCTGGTCGTCTGCCGCAGCCGTCTCCGGGGTCGATCTTCGTCGACAATCCCAAGGTATGGCTGGAGGATGTGGCCGGCAACGCCGTGTACGTCACTGAGCGCGGTGTCTTCAGCTCGCAGCCGGGAAGGCTGAAGTGGGGGAGCAAGGAATGGGCAGTGCAGGGATGGGCCGGGCCCTGGCCGGTGGACGAGCGATGGTGGGACGCAGCCTCGGCGCGCACGGCCGCGCGGGCTCAGGTGCTGTTGGAGGAATCGCGGGCGTTGCTGATGATCTGTGAAGGCGGTGGATGGTCGGTGGAGGGCGTGTACGAATGAGCTCGCAGGTACAGCCAGCTGTACCGGACATGGTCGAGTCGACTGTACGAACAGTAGGGGCGCTGGCGCCATCGCACTGACGCCATCGGGCGCTTAGCGTTGATGACATTCAAAAACTCACTGTTGCAATGATTCTCGTCGTTGCAACTCTTCGCGAGGAGTGTCATGAAAACGGCGGGTCGAGCTGACGTTTCCGGAACCGATCGACTTCACTACGAGCCGATGGAGCTACGCGACGCACAACTTCTGGCGTACGACGAGACCGGCGAAGGCCGGATCGTGGAGGTGTTCGGCGATGTCGCCACAGCCGAGCACATCATGATCTTCGTGCCAGGCAACGACAACGGACTGGGAAACTACTTCGACGAGAACCGTCCGACAGGACCACGCGCGAGCGGATGGACACTGGGAAGGATGCTCCGAACGCTCGGGCCGAACGACCGCGTCGCGGTGATCGTGTGGGTCGGTTATCGGACGCCGTGGGGATTTCTCGAGTCGTTCTCCCGGACACTTGCAGAAGTTGGTGCGATAGATCTGGCGCGGTTGACTCGTATCCTGCCGCGATCGGCGCATGTGACGCTCGTCGGGCACAGCTACGGGGCCGTGGTGTGCGGACTCGCTCTCCCGTCGGCGCGAGTGGACGATTGCGTGGTGCTGGGTAGTCCGGGGATGGGGACCAGTTCGCGCGAAGACCTGTGCTTTGCCGGAAATCTCTGGGCTGCGCTTGGTCCGTCGGACTGGATCCGCTACTTCCCACGCGTGAAGATCGGCCGCATCGGGCACGGCCCGTCTCCAGTTCGGGCGCAGCACGGAGCCATTGTTTTCGGTACCGGTGCCGTTCGAGGGCATTGCGGCTACTTCGCCGATGCAAGCGAGTCGCTGCGAAACATCGCGAGGATCGGACTCGGTCGCTACGACGAGGTCACGCGACCAGGGGAGTTGCAGCCTCGGCTGACCGCGTCAGCAATCCGCGAGGACGGGTCTATCCTGGGAACTCGTGAGTGTCGCTAACGTACGAAGTGCCGGCGGGGTCCAGATCAGCTACCGCGATTCCGGCTCGCATCCCAGTGTGGCCGATCTGCCTCCGGTAGTCCTCGTGCACGGGATGGGCGGCGACAGCGGTACCTGGGACAAGTTCGCGCGGACCTTGCGATCACGCAACCGGCGAGTTGTCTCGGTCGACCTTCGCGGCCACGGCCGGAGCGCTCGTGCGTCGTCGTATCTGTTCGAGGAGTTCGCGGACGACGTCATGGACGTGTGTGATCATCTCGAACTCGAGCAGATGGATCTGGTCGGCCACTCGCTCGGCGGGCACGCGGCGTCGTTGATCGCGCAGAAACGTCCCACTGCGGTGCGGAAGTTGGTCATCGAGGAAGCGCCGTTACCATTACGCGCGGGTGACCCGGAACAGGTGTTCGCGAGGAAATTGCCGAGTGTCCCAGAACTGTGGCACGCCACAACAAGTTTGGTGCGGCATCCGCGAGCCGCGTTGACGTTCGATCGCTCGATGACGCGGTCCGCGCTCGAGCAGTTCCGCCGACCGGATCCGCAGTGGTGGGATCGGTTGCCGCTCATCGAGGCTGACATGTTGTTCCTGCGTGGAGGTCTGGGCGGGATGGTGGATCCTGTTCGCCTCGACGCTGTTGCAGCCACCGTCGCACGCTGCGAATTGGTCTCTTTCCGTACCGGCCACAGTGTCCACCGCGACGGTCATCGCCAATTCGAATCCGTTGTGTTGCCGTTCATTTCCTGAAAGCGCAATACTCGATCGGTGATGCCACGAACCCATCCGAAACGTGTGTGGCACCGAATGTACTTCCATGCATACCAACGGCAACGACTGGTCCGCACACGAATACGTCGACGCGGTAGCACGATCCGTTCACGGTGAGACAGTTCGATGGCCGCAGGGTCCGAGCACGGATGCGGTGATCGTTCTCCCCGTTCATGCCCGAAACCATCCGGGGAAGAACGCAGTTCTGCTCTGGAATCACGACTTCGGTTGGTCGTGGGGCGTCGAGGAGGCTGATGTGCGAAGGACGATTTCGATAGTCGACACTCTCGGCATCGGCCGGACACCGGATCCGCTGCGCTGTGCGGATCGGGTAATCGAGCTGATCAGTCAGGCGGTTTGCTCGAGCATGTGTAGCGAAGAGTGATTCGGTCAACTCTGGGGCGACAACGCCTCCGAGAGGACGACGCCCGTGAACCCAGAGAACGTTCCAGCCCCGCATTGTCATTCATTGCCGCGCCGGACGTTCCTAGGTGGCGTCGGTGCCCTTGTCCTCGCGGGAGTGGCAGACGTCGCGGCCGGCGCGGTGAGCGCGGTGCCGGTACAAGCAGCACCCGCCGATCGGTTTCCGCAGAAACCCAACATCGTTGTCATCATCACCGATCAGGAACGCCGGCCGATGTACTGGCCACAAGGCTGGGCTGAACAGAATCTGCCCAACCGCAAGAGGATTGCCGATCACGGGCTGAGTTTCGACCAGGCAGTGTGCAACACCGCGATGTGCTCGCCCAGTCGCAGTACGTTCTTCACCGGCCTCTACCCCGCGCAGCACGGGGTCACCAGAACGCTCACCGAAGGTGGCACTGTCTCACCCACCGAGCCACAGTTGCAGGTCTCCGAACAGAACATGGCAAAGCTGCTGGCGTCGGCCGGCTACAACGTCCAGTACCGGGGGAAATGGCATCTGAGCAAAGGCGTCGAGGGTGGTGATCCGACAAGCGAGGACGTGGCAGGATTCGGCTTCGAGGGGTGGATTCCGCCGGACGCGGGCCAGGACACCAATCCGGATCACTTCGGTGGCGGGTGCGCAGACCATGATCGCCGTGTCGCCGAGGAAGCTGTCGAGTTTCTCTCCGGACCCGCAGTCGCATCCGGACAGCCTTGGGCGCTGATCGTCTCGTTCGTGAACCCGCACGATGTCCTCGCGTACCCCCAGACGTGGAACGCGATGAACGGCACGTGCGACAACTACGGATCGGACGCGCCAGGCGCCTTCGAGCAGGGTATCGACTTGCCGCCCACCTTCGACGAGATCCTGGCGCTCAATCACAAACCGACAGCCCAGGTTCAGTCGGAACTGCTGTTGGCAGCCGGGCTCGGGCCGCTGCTCGGACCCGATCAGGCGCGTAACTACATCAACTTCTACGCCTATATGCACAAGGTGGTCGACGAACACATCGGCAGCGTGCTCGACGCGATCGAAGCCACTCCACAGATGCTCGACGACACGGTGATCGTTCGGATGTCCGATCACGGGGAGATGGGGATGAGCCACGGAGGTTTGCGGCAGAAAGTGTTCAACGCCTACGAGGAAACACTGCGCGTTCCACTGGTCATCAGCAACCCCTTGCTGTTTCCCGAACCCGTTCGCACCGACGCCCTGGCGTCGTTGATCGACGTGATGCCCACTCTCGCCACGCTCGCCCAAGCGCCTGCGCGTCAATCGTGGAACTTCCTGGGTACCGATCTGACACCGGTCATCGTCGACGCTGCCGCTTATCCGCAAAGTCCCAGCACGCAGGTTCAGGACACGATTCTGTTCACCTACGACGATCAGAACTGTGCGACGCCCGACGGTCAGAACATCGTCACGCAGCCCAACCACATTCGGTGCATACGCGAGAGCCGCTGGAAGTACACGATGTACTTCGATCCTGCGGGAGTTGCTGCGCCGCAATACGAACTGTACGACTTACAAGCCGACCCCTTGGAACTGAACAATCTCGCCAATCCGCTCAACATCGGTTCGTATCGGCCGGATCTGGCAGCTCAGATGAACGCCAAGCTCTTCGCAGTGATGGAGACCAAGGGTGTTTCCCTGAAGGAATAGATCGAATTTCGTCAAAACTGATTCACGTTTCAGTTCTGCGGGCATGCTGGTGGGGCATCTGTCTTCGGTTCGGGAAGAAGGAATGTCATGACTGTCACCTCGCCGGGGCGAGAAGGTTTCAGTTCTCTTCGGTCGGGAGGGTTGAACTGGGATTCGTTCCCACTCCGATTGTTCACCAAGGGAAACGCCAAATTCTGGAACCCAACCGACCTCGATTTTTCGCAGGATGCCCGTGACTGGCAGGAGCTGACCAGCGAACAACAGCGCAGCGCCACCTTCCTGTGTGCGCAGTTCATCGCCGGTGAAGAAGCCGTCACCGAAGACATTCAACCGTTCATGAAAGCAATGTCGACCGAGGGACGATTCGGCGACGAGATGTACTTGACGCAGTTCTGTTTCGAGGAAGCCAAGCACACCCAGGTGTTTCGGCTGTGGATGGACGAAGTGGGATTGACCAGTGACCTGCATTCCTACGTCGCTGACAATCCGTACTACCGGCAACTGTTCTACGAGGAGCTGCCGTCGTCGCTACGCATTCTCGAGACAGACCCCAGCCCGGTCAACCAGGTGCGTGCCAGCGTCACGTACAACCACGTCATCGAGGGCAGTCTGGCGCTGACGGGTTACTACGCCTGGCAGAAAGTTTGTGCGACGCGCGGAATCCTCCCTGGCATGCAGCAATTGGTGCGAAAGATCGGTGACGACGAACGACGGCACATGGCTTGGGGGACGTTCACCTGCCGAAGGCACGTCGCCGCCGACGATCACAACTGGGACGTCGTCCAGCAGCGGATGGGTGAACTCATGCCCATGGCCCTCGGAATGATCAACTGGGTCAACGATCAATTCGAGGTGCAGCCGTTCGGTTTGGACAATCAGGAGTTCCTCGAGTATGCCGCAGACCGTGCACAGCGCCGACTTTCGGCGGTCGAGTCTGCACGCGGGCGCGACGTCGCCGAGATCGACCTCGACTATTCGCCGGAGACCCTCGAGGAAAAGTTCGGGGCAGAAGATGCCGCTGCGATGAGTGAGGCGGCCAAATGACTGCGAATTCTATTGGGGCCAAGCCGAGTTCTGGATGACCTCGACAAAATCGATGTGCCGAAATCCCGGCACAAAATGTTCGAGTACGTCAGCGTTCACCGTCCCGAACGTACTTTCGGGACGGTGCTTGAAGCCGTCGGTGAAGGCCTTCAAGATCTGATTCTTGAAATCCGGACGGGGGTGGGCCGCGGTGACGGCGTCGATGTCGGCCCGGTCGAGTTCGCTGTATCCGATTCCCAGTACATCGGTCTCCACACCCGCTGTCACCAAGGCGATTTCGGGCTCCAGCCGCGAGGGGACCTCGGGCGTCGTATGTAGAGCGATGCCTTCCCACACTTTGCGGATGTCGGTTTCGTCGACTTCGTAGCCGGTGAGGAATCGCCGCGCTTCGTCCGCGCTGTCCAATTCGAATCGCGCCGTACTGTCCCGGAATTTCTCGGTGAGCCCCAGGTCGTGAAACATGGCGCCGACGTATAGCAATTCAGGGTCGGCGTGCAGTCCCAAACGCGCGCCTTGCAGCGATCCGAAGAGGAAGACGCGTCGCGAGTGGTGAAACAGTAACTCGGACGCCGTATCTCGGACGAGTTCGGTGGCGTCGGCAGCCATCTTCGAATCGGGGATTTTCACACCGGCAATGATCGTGTTCATCGGTACCTGCTCTGCTCGTCGCTGCTGCGAATTTCTCGGTCTGTCCCAGTGTCGGTCGAGCACGCACGCGGGCGCACCCTGATCTCGGCCATACTGTCCACAGATCAGGACGAAGGGGAGCGATCGTGACCGCAGTGCATCGAGTTGCCGTCCTGGTGTTCGACGGCGTCAAACTGCTCGACGTCGCAGGTCCGAGCGAGGTGTTCGCAGAGGCCAATCGCGGCGGAGCGAACTACGAGTTGGTGATCTGCTCGGTGGGTGGACACGATGTCGACTCGTCGACCGGCATGCGCATTCCGGTCGACTGTGACGTCGCAGATTCCGGTTCCTTCGACACGTTGCTGGTCATGGGTGGCGACGTGTTCCCGTCGATGCCGGTGAGTCCGGAATTGCGTGAGGCAGCGAGCGATCTTGCGGGACGTTCGGGTCGGGTTGCCTCGATCTGTACCGGGACATTCATCCTGGCGGCGAGTGGACTGCTCGATGGACGCCGCGCAACGACGCATTGGCAACACACGGCAACGCTGGCGCGCGCCTATCCGCAGATCACGGTAGTTCCCGACGCCATTTTCATCCAGGACGGCACGGTGTTCTCGTCTGCGGGTGTGACCGCCGGGATCGACCTCGCGCTCGCATTGCTCGAGCGAGATCATGGTGCAGAAATGGCCCGACGTGTCGCACAGCTTCTGGTGGTATTTCTCCAACGTCCAGGTGGGCAGTCACAGTTCTCGCCGTCGTTGAGCGGGCCGCGGCCCCGGGTGCCCGCGCTTCGCGCAGTGGTCGAGGCGGTGGCCGCCGATCCGGCGGGGGAGTACTCGGTCGACGAACTGGCTGCCCTGGCGCACCTGAGCCCACGGCATCTGACGAGGCTCTTTCGGGAAGAACTCGGTACGACGCCGGCCAAATACGTCGAGTTGATCCGTTTCGACTCCGCGAAAGCGCTCCTCGATGCCGGCCACTCGGTGACCGAAGCCGCGCAATTGGCGGGATTCGGCAGTTCGGAATCCCTACGACGAGCATTTTCGACGCATCTCGGAATCTCGCCGCAGGTGTACCGCCGTCGTTTTCAAGCTTTCGGCTGAGACTGACTTTCGTGCTTGCCTTGCGGCGGGCTCATGCCCTGCTTGTCGAGCCAGGCAAGGCTGTAGTCCGCGATCTCACGCCAGCCGTGGTCGATGGTCAGCGAGTGACCTCGATCGCCGAAGACCTTGTATTCGTTGATCGTCGGGGCCTTGGCGTACTTCTTGAACGAGCTGTCCGAACTGGCTTTCGGGACTGTGCGATCCTTGCCGCCGCCGATCATCAGGAGTGGCCCGCGGCGGGCGTTGAAATCTACTGCAGCGGGGCTGTGGGGCGCGAAGTTGGCGAGTGCTGCCTCGAACAAGGGCCGACCAGGGGCGGGAATCGCATACTGCTCGAACAAGGCGTCGGACTCGTCCTTGGACACGGCGCTGGCAAAGGATTTGTGGAACGACTCTCTGTTGTGTGAGTACGCCTTCCGGTAGTTCCCGGGGTTGGACAGGACCGGGAAAACACTGCCCAGTTGAACGAGGGGAAGTTTCAACACCCCTTTGGGCTGAGCCGGGTCGATGGCAATTGCCGCGGTCGCCAGCTTCTGGCCCAGAAGTTTCTGCGCGATCAAACCTCCGAACGAATGCCCCACCACGATCGGTGGTTCGTCGAGATCGGCTATCACCTTGGCGTAGTGATCCGTCACGTCCTCGATGCCGTGTCCCGCGATGTCTTCCGGGTGTTCACGCGTCTCACCCACGGTCGACGCGTCCCCTGGCCACCCCGGCGCCATCGTGGGGTATCCCTGCGCGTTGAAAACCTGCGCCCAGGGGTCCCAGGTGGTCGGGTGCATCCAAAGTCCGTGGATGAACAGAACAGTCGGGTTGGACTTGGGCGACATGCGCGCTCCCCGCTATCGGACCGATGATCGATACGGAATGCCCGCTTTTTACAACCTCATTCACATTCTCGGCGAGCTCTTCCGTCGGGCCGTTCCGTTCTGTTGTGCGAAGATGGCACGATCGTGGCATGGCACCAACTGGACCTGCGAAGGCGATGGCACTGTGGACCACCGCTTTTGTTGTCTCACAAGCGAATATTGCTCACCTACTCGGGCCGGTGGCTCCCAAAGTATTGGAAGTGCAGACGGCGTTCTCCGCTCGCCGGTACGTCGAGATCTTGGACTCCATGGACGACGAGGCCACGGCACGATTTCGTAGTCACTACTACCCCGACTTCGTACATCCCGCGATCTACGCGATGGCTTTGCGGTCAGCGGGCACGAGGCTCGGGGAGCGGGTTCCCCTTTCCCCAGCAACTCGGCGCGCCCTTGCCGTAGTGCCGGTACTATCGGCGGCCGGCGACTACGTCGAGAACGTGGTCGGACTCCATTTCCTCGATCATCGCGACAGGATCACCGACTCGAGGGTTCGCGCCGCTTCGACCGTCAGTATTGCCAAATGGGTGCTCGCACTCGGAACTCTCGGATATTTGTCGCAGGGTTTTGTCAGAGTATGGGTATCGCGAAAATGAGGAGCACTGATGGCAGTCGAACTCGGCACCGAATACTTCGCTGACGGAGAAGAGTTCCGTCGATGGCTGTCCGAGAACCACGAGTTGGTCCCCGGCCTTTGGCTGAAAATGGCCAAGAAGACCTCGTCGCACAGTTCGATCGACTACGACCAAGCGTTGGACGTTGCCCTGTGCTTCGGCTGGATCGACAGCCTCGCACGGCGAATCGACGACGATTTCTTCGTACAGAAGTTTTCGCGACGCACCGCGCGGAGTCCGTGGTCCAAACGCAACGTCGAGATAGTCGCCCGCCTCGACGCTGCGGGACTTCTCGAGCCTTCCGGCATCGCCGAGATCGAGAAGGCCAAGGCCGACGGTCGATGGGATCGCGCGTACGAGGGATCAGCCAAGGCCGAGGTACCGAAAGACTTTCTCGATGCGCTCGCGGAAAACCCGAAGGCTCGTGAGTTCTACGCGACGCTCAATTCCACCAACCGATTCACCATCGCGTACCGACTGCAGGAGGCAAAGCGTCCGGAGACGCGAGCCAGGCGGATCGAGAAGTTCGTGAACCAGCTTGCGGAGGGCAAGAAGTTCTATTGAGCTGCCGCGTCACTGGGCCACAGGGACTTGCGAATCGACACCCAGCGAGGCTGACACAATGGGCCTCGTGATCGAAGCCGAAACCTGTTCCGCACTGTCTGCTGTCGATGAGCCGCTGGCAGGCAGCGCTGCCGTCGTGCAGGGCTGGGTATGCCTCGAATTCAATGCCGCGTGGGGTCGTGACGTGTTGGACGGTACGGCCTTGGGGGAGGAGCTTGCCGCCGAGCTGAGCCGCCGAGCCGATGCAGCGAACGTACGAATCATGTTCGTTCGGCGACCCGGGCGCACCGATCCGATGACTGATGGACACACCGTCCTGCTTGTGCGCTCCGATCCGAGCGACTCATGGTGTGAAAGGTTGCACATCGATTCGCCGATGGAATTACTCGACGTCGATTTCTTCTTGTTGGATGGGCCGCCACCAGGACTGGGCGAGCAAGTGACCGAGCCAGTCGTATTGGTTTGCGCACACGGCAAGCGCGACCAGTGCTGCGCTGTATTCGGCAGGCCGATCGCCGCAGCGCTGATGTCGTCCTTCGGACCCCAGGTGTGGGAGTGTTCGCATACCGGCGGGCACCGATTCGCGCCGTCGATGATCCTGTTGCCGAGCGGCAATACGTACGGCCGTCTGTCGGCAAGTGAGAGTGTCACGGCCGTGGAGGTGGCTTCCCGAGATCAGGTCCATTTGCCAGGCCTGCGTGGACGGAGTTGTTGGTCTCCTGCGGGGCAGGCTTCGGAAATTGCTGTGCGACAGCAAATAACCTGCGGAATCGACGACTTGGCTGTCATCGAGCAGGCGAGTGACGGGACATGCGTCGTCGCACATGTGGACGGCCGGCAATGGGCCGTGGAGACTGCAGTCTCCGAACTCGCGCCGCGTCCACCGAGTTGCGGCGCGGCGCCCAAGCCGGTCAGGCCGGTTGTCGTCACGTCGATTCGAGACCTGTGATTTCATCGTCGGTTTTCTACGATCAGTCTCGATGAACTCGGGTGTGGGTCATCGCTACTGCAACAGGAGCGCAATGACTGCGGGCGGTAATTGACGTTGTCCGAGGAGGTTTACGCGTTGGCATCCGTCGAGTTCGACTGCCATCCGCGTGCCGCCCGATCCGTCGGGACGAAGTACGTCGATCGAAGCGATGTGATGGGCGACGAGATCGCATGGGCCTACAGGTGGCGCGGTGGATGCAACCTCCATCAGATCAGTACTCTGCTGGCGTGACAAGCGGATTCGGGACTCGGGCAGCGGCGGTTCGGTGGAATAGCGGCACACCAGTAGTCTGCCGACGTCGGAAATCGGTGTAGCCAAAGCTGTTTCCGTCAGTGGGCGCGCGTGAGTGTCTTCGTGTTCTGCCATGCGACTCATGTCAGCTTCAGTGGTCGTCGCGAACGGTTGTCCGATCGACTCCGCGCAGGTTCCGGCGTCATCGGAGGAGATGCCGTCGACCGGATGCTGCGCGCGGCTGATCTCATGTAGTTGGCTCAGGGCTGCGTGTGGTTTCTCTTGCAGTCCGCAGGGCGCGGTCGGCCAGGTAGGGCGTATGGCTGCTCCTGCTTCGTCTACCAGCCACAAACCGGCTGGCGGGACGAGACGGTACGCGCAGTCGGCCCGGACGTTGGCAGGAAATCGACGAGACTGTTCGCGGAATGCATCGTCCACCGCGTGGATGTCCCCCTCGAGGCGTATGGAGTCGATGGTCAACCCACCGTCGGACGTTTCTCCGCGTTCGCATCGAACAACGGCAACGGGGCTGAAATCAGGAGGCGGGTAACCACTTCCCTCGGGGCGAAGTGCGATGCTGCTGTCGCGTGCCTCGGGGGCTACGAGCGCGGCGGTGATATCAGGGGCGAGGCAGTCTGCCCGATCGACCGCCGTCGCGACCGGTGGAGTGAAAGATTCATAGTCTCGAACGCCGGTCCAAACCAACGCAACGGCGACGACACTGACGACGACGATAAAGACCCCAGCTGTGAATCGTCCACTCATACATCGACACTATGTGCTTTTGCGATGGATTGAGGCGAAGTCTCGACCATTGCGGGTGCGACGTAGCATCGCTGCTATGACAGTCGATTTGGTTGCGCCTGACGAGGCCTTGTGGGTGTCCTGGTTGGAGTCGCGTGACGAGTGGGGCGGACCGCAGGCGGATCAGCCCGGCTCGGCCTTGGGAGTTGCGCAACGTCTGGATCTCGACCTTGCCTCCCGCGATGGGTTCGGGCACTGGGTGCAGGAGTTGTTGGCGCAGCCCGAGGCGTTGCCGGGGCCCGACATTGTCCCGGCAACCAACTGGTGGATCGTTCGAGACGGCAGGTATCTCGGTGCTATCCAGTTGCGGCACAGCTTGAATGAGTTCTTGGCTGATCTTGGTGGTCATATCGGCTACGGGATTCGGCCGTCGGAACGGCGGAAAGGGATAGCGTCGGCTGCTCTGCGGGAAGTGCTCACGTATGCCGGCGACCCGGTGGGGCTCAGTCGCGTCCTGATTACCTGCGACGAAACGAACGCGGGTTCGCGTAATGTTATCGAAGGGTGTGGGGGACTTCTCGATAGCGTGCGCCCAGCTGATCAGTTGTCGCGCAACCTCGGCCATTCGGGAGACACGCTTCGCTACTGGGCGGCCACGGGCCGGTCAAGCGCCAGTTGACCGTTTTTGACCGTCAACGGGAAGTCGCGGTCGCAGGGTAGGCGACACGGGACGCGATGCTTTCGCTGAGGTCGTGGATTTCTGCGGCGAGGACGTCTCGGCTCTTCGTGTCCGACTCGTGAACGAAGGTTGTCGATCCCAGTGTGGCACCGCAATATTCGATGATTCCGCGTTCGATCTGTGTCCGGAAGGCCTCGTACACGCCGTGTCGGTCGAAACTCTCGGCGTCGTCACCTGCGACTGGAATCAGGTGGACGGTGAGTCGGTCCAGTTTCTTCACGAATTCGCTTCCCGGGGTGAATTCGTACGCCCATCCGCTGACGAAGACTCGATCGATCCAACCTTTGAGTAGTGCGGGCATCGACCACCAGTACATCGGAAACACGAGAATCAGATCGTCTGCACGATCGATTCGGTCCTGCTCGGCTACAACGTCGGCCGGGGGAGTCCCTTTGCCGCGGAACAGGTTCACATCGGCTTCGGCGAATCGGGGATCGAAATTCTCGGCATGTAGGTCCGCGAAGTCGACGTCGCCGCCCAGGTCGCGGATCGCGTCGGCGGTAGAACGGGCGACATGCTGGGTAAGTGACTGGGGATCGGGGTGGGAGACTACGACGAGTGTGGTCATGAGCGTCCTTCGGTAGATGGTGCGCTTATGTACTAAGAGTAGGTTACTATTGGTATATAGCGCAAGGAGGTGTCCGATGGCACGTACGAGACTGTCGCGAGCCGGCAGGTACGAACAACTCGTGGAGGTGTCGTGGGCGTTGGTGCGAGAGGAGGGTGCGGACGCGCTGACCCTTGGTCGGTTGGCTGAACGTGCCGGCGTTGCAAAGCCAGTTGTATACAGCCATTTCGCCTCTCGCGCCGCGTTGTTGGCAGCCCTCTTCAAGGAATTCGACGATCGTCAGACGGTGATGCTCGAGGAGTATCTCGATGCCGCGGATGAGTCTCTGAACGGACGCGCGAATGCCATCGCCGACTCCTACGTCGGATGTTCGCTGGCGCAGGGGCGTGAACTGACGGGTGTGCTTGCAGCGCTAGAGGGTTCGCCCGAGCTGGAGCGGGTCAAGCGTGAATCGGAACACGCCTATTCCGAACGATGTCGGGAGGTGCTGACTCCCTTTGGTGCGGGCGGAGGACTTGCGCAACCTTCGATGACCGCAATATTCGGTGCTGCAGAGGCACTCTCGCATGCGGCGGTAGCGGGAGCGCTCTCGCCCGACGATGCTCGAAGCGAACTTGCCGCACTGATAGTCGCGGTGGTCGGCCGGACCTGAGGTCACCGGTTATCTTGGTGCCCATCCAATTCGACGCGCTCACGCATGGATTCGGATATCGCTGTCAGAGTTCTGACGAACGCGTCGATCGCGGGAGCAAATGGAGGTTTGCCGTAGGTTGCGACGGAGACAGTGGGTCGCTCGCCGGGAATGCGGTGTGCGCGGATACTCGGGTTCTGATGTGCCTGGAGGGCGAGGGCCGGAAGGGTGCTTACCCCGCTTCCGGAGGCGACCAGGGCTTGGACGGCGACGTAGTCGTCGGTCTCGAACTCGATCCGCGGAATGAATCCAGCTCGATTGCAAGCGGTGAGGAGGTGGGCTCGGCAGCTCGGGCAACCGGCAATCCAGGTCTCACCGGCGTAGTCCGTGATCTCGTTGGCGGCATCTGCATTCCGCGCAGAGGTGATCAGGTACAACGGATCTTCCAGTAAAGCCGTCTGCGCGACATGCTTGAGCCCGACTTCAGGGGTGTCCTCGTGCGCGAAGACAACAGCTACGTCGACATCGTTGTTACGGAGCAGTGCAAGTGCTTTGGGTGGTTCTGCATCAACGAGGCTGATGGACACATCGGGGTACTGGGACGTGAACGCTGCCATCGCCTGCGGAATCAAACTCGCCAGGGCTGACGGGAATGCGGCCAGTCGTACCCGCCCGGCCCTCAGTCCTGCGTACGTCTGGACTTCGGCTACCGCTGCGTCGACGTGGCCGAGGATCTCGGTGGCTCGCCGAACCAGCACTGCGCCGGCGTCCGTCAGGCGCAGTCCACGACCCGCTCGCTGGAACAGTGGAACCCCGACTTCCGATTCGAGCTGTCGAAGGTGGTGACTGATGGAGGGCTGCGCGTAACCGAGAGAATCGGCGGCGGCTGTCACCGACCCTTCCTGTGCAACAGCGACCAGGACCCTCAGCCGAATTGGATCGAGCATGCCAAAATCATAGAAGATTTCGATGCTTTGGACGAAAACACGTATTGGATCTATGAATCGGTGTTTGGCAGGGTGAATCACATGGCACCGGCATCTGATCTCACGGCATCAAACCAGCTACATCCACCCGTATGGGCAGACATCGAGCGTGCCAGTCAGGTCGTCCGTCGGCATCTACCGGTCACGCCCCTGATATCGCACCCGACCTTGGGTGCGGGCTCGTGCAGCCAATTGTTCGTCAAACACGAGAACGTGCACCCCACGGGTGCGTTCAAGGTTCGCGGCGGACTGAACCTGGTGGCAGGACTGGATGAGGCGACGCGGGCGCGGGGGATTGTCGGCTACTCGACCGGAAACCATGCTCAATCCTTGGCGTATGCCGCGGCGGGTGCGGGCGTGCGGTGTGTGATCGTCATGCCGGTTGGGGCGAATCCAGTCAAGGCTCACGCTGTCCGCATGCTCGGAGCCGAGCTCATCGAGCACGGTGTGAACTTCGACGAGGCACGTGCTCATGCCGATTTCATCAGCGAACGTGACGGCCTGCGTCTCGTGAGCGCCGCCAATGAGCCGGCAATCCTCGCCGGTGTTGCAACGGCCTACGTCGAACTCCTCGAACAACAACCTGATCTGGACGCGGTGGTGGTCCCAGTCGGTGGCGGCAGCGGTGCGGCGGCGGCGTGTCTCGTCGCCAGTGCGCTTGCACCGCACCTCGAGGTGTTCGCAGTGCAGTCTGAGGCCGCACGAGCCGCACATGACTCGTGGAGTTCCGGCACGTGCGTCGAGCGCCCGAACACCACCCGTGTCGAGGGGCTTGCGACCGGTGCCGGGTTCGCACTGACACAACGTGTTTTGCGTGAACGGCTAGGAGGCTTCCTGCTCGTCACGGATGACGACATCACCCTCGCACAGCGGGCGTTGCTCTACGACGCTCACACTTTGAGCGAAGGCGCCGGTGCGGCCGCACTTGCTGCGGTCTATGCGCATCCGAACACCTTCGCTGGCAAGCGCGTTGCTGTTGTCTGCACGGGCGCCAATGCCTCCGAGAATGAGATCCGCAGGGTCGTCGGCTGACCGATGGCATGATCGGAACCATGGGCCAGTTTGGTAGGGCGGCACCAATTTTGCATCGCGTATGTGTGTCTGGAACAAGATTTCGCTTCCACGATTCAGCAAAGTGAACAGGGTCGCATCTCGCGACAGCAAGGCCACCGTGGAGGAGACGTGATGCTGCCGACAATCGTCGTTCGGGACGGGACTGTGCTCGATGGTAGAGGGAGCCCGCCCAGGAAAGCGGATGTTGCGATCTCCGGTGACACGATCGTGGAAGTCGGAACGATCGGTGCTGTGCCGGGGGCGATCGACATCGATGCTCGCGGTTGCATGGTGGCTCCCGGTTTTGTGAATGTGCTCAGCCATAGTTACCTCACGCTGCAGCAAGACCCACGAGGATTGTCGGACTTGTATCAGGGGGTCACAACCCAGGTCTTCGGTGAAGGCGTGTCTCTCGGACCGGTCACGGGTTCGATGACTCCGGCGATGCTCGGATTGGGCGCGATTCCAACTGGGGTGCAATCACATTGGCCGAGGTTGCATGATTTTCTCGAATCCTTGGAGACGAACGGCGTCGGTTTCAACGTGGCGAGCTTCGTCGGCGCGGCGAATCTGCGCATGGTGGTTGCGGGTGTGGACAATCGCCTGTTGAGTGAACAAGAGCTGGCCGAAGCGTGTGCCCTGCTCGACGAGGAGCTTGAAAATGGAGCTCTCGGAGTGGGTTCGGCTCTGATCTATCCACCCGGAAGCTATGCGGATTCCGGCGAGTTGCGAGCATTTTCGCAGGTGCTCGCCAGACACGATGCCGTCCATATCTGCCATCTCCGAAGCGAAGGGCAGAGGTTTCTCGAAAGCATCGAGGAACTGGTCGATATCGCTCGAACGACAGGAGCGCGCGGGGAGATCTACCACCTCAAGGTTGCTGGTAAGTCGCACTGGCACAAAATGTCCGAGGCCTTGCAATTGGTTGAGTCGGCTCGCGAGGACGGTGTGCGAATCACCGCGGACGTATATCCGTACGAGGCGGGGAACACGCTGCTCAGTGCCGCGTTGCCACCGGAGTTTCGGTGTCGTGACACGACGGCCGGGCGCACGCACCTGAACTCGATCGGTGTCCGAGAGCAGATCCGCGAGAGGATCCATCGTGAGGACGAGGACTGGGAGAATCTCTACGCTGCGTCCGGAGGCGCCGATGGGGTGACGATCTTGTCCGAGGTACCGGCACTCGGGATCCGAGCGGGGGAAGCTCTGGGATCTATTGCTCGGAGGATGGGGCATCACGACCCGGTAGACACCATACTGGCTGTTCTCGACGCTCTCCCCACAGCCGAGGCTGCCTATTTCATTGCGTCGGAGGACAACACGCGAACTGCCTTCGAGCGTCCCTGGGTTTCGGTTGGTTCCGATGCCGATGCTCAAAGCACGGAGACCCTTTTCGCGGGGCAACCCGTCCACCCCCGTTCATTCGGAACTTTCGCCCGTATTCTGAGCCGCTACACCCGCGGCATTGGCGGGCAATCAGTCGAGGAATGCGTTCGCCGAATGACCAGCCTTCCTGCTGAAAACTTCGGTTTGGCGAAGCGGGGCTACATTGCGCCAGGGGGATACGCCGATCTGGCGATCTTTGACCCCTCGCAGGTAGAGGATCTCGCGACATACGACAACCCAAGAGTGTATGCGACCGGAATGCGGCACGTTGTGGTCAATGGGCAACCGGCACTGTCGGACGGGGTGCCGACGGGGATGCTTGCAGGGCGCGCACTTCGGCGCTCGCGCAACGGGTTCGATGCAGTGAGGTGACGAGCTGGCACCGGGGTCAGCTCCGGATCGGCGAAGCGGCCACTGCCGGGAACGACCCTTCAGCGGCCACTTCGCCGGACCACCTGAGAGCCCTCAGAATTTCGCCGGGGTTTGCGGAACGATCATGGCCACCAGAGCCGCCGCAGCCGTCGCGCCGACCAGGACTCCGAACGCGGCCATGTACGAGAACTGGTCCACCATCCATCCCATCACGAGGGGGGTGATGAAACCGGCGAGCTGTCCACAACCGTTGATCAAACCCATTCCGGAACCGAGGAATTCGGCAGGCAATGCCCGCAACGGGAGGGCGAAGATCGACATCGAGCACAGTCCGCTGACGCCCATCGCGAGGGTTTGATAGAACGTGAACATCGCGACGGTATCGGTGGTAGTCATCAAGAACAGCAGAATGGCGGAGGTGGCCATGCACGGAACGAGCAGAATGCGCGCGCTGTCGTGAAAGTACTTGTCCACCAGACGTCCACCGACGACGATGGCCAATGCCGTGACGATGAACGGGATCGCCGCGAAGATTCCCGTATCGATCAGCGAGAGCCCCTTTTCGTTGAGGAGGTAGCTCGGCACCCAGGTCAACAGCCCATATCCGGCCATGTTAGCCAGGCAGAACAGAAGTGCGAACTTCCAGACCGAAACGGACTTGAATACCGCGGCGCGTGAGTGTTCACGGGCGAGCGGTTGCAGTGCGGCCTCCGGATCTTCCGTGATCTCTGTGTCCAGCGGCGCCGGGAGCACCAACCAGACGACTGTGCCGATCACGGCGCCGACTATGGCCACCAGCCAAAATGCGTCCCGCCAACCGACGGCCATGAGAACTGGGGCGATGATCAATGGTGCTATGCCGGGGCCCAGGTTGTTTGCACCGATCATGAAGCCCATGGCCGTGGCGCGAGTTTTCGGACGGGTTCGCTCAGCCAGAGCTTTGAACGACGCTGCTGGGAAGAGACCCTGGCTGAGCCCGAACATCGCACGCATGACCATCAGCGAGACGAGTCCCCAGGCGAATCCTGTCAGTGCGGTGAACACCGACCACAGGATCAACGCAACGATCAACAGTGGCCGGGGTCCGAATCGGTCGGCCAGCATGCCGCCGGGGACCTGCCCGAGCATGTAAAAGATGGCGAAGATCGACACGACTCCGCCCAATTGCGTATTACTGAGGGAGAATTCGTCTCCGATCATCGGCAGTGCAAGCCCGATCATCACGCGATCTATCATGTCGATCATCCAGATCGTACTGAGCAGCCCAACAGTCATAGTCGTTGTTCGACGAATTGACTTGTTGTCCAATATGTTTTGTATCGACTTGCCGCCGCTATGCGAGGGTTCCTCAACTGTGGCGCGTTCCGACTTCATCATGCCTCCTGAATTGCGTTGTGCCGCATGGACTGATGAAGTGTGGCAGCGGACACGTAGGCCGCATTGGTCCGTTCGGCCAATAACCGACCGAATGTTTCGTCGGGCGGTACAGCGTCACTCGGGTGAGATTCCGGGTGACGCTGTCACCAGAGCTTTAACTGCACAAAGCTCTGTCCACGGTGTCTACCACGTGTTGCGTGGCGGACGCAGTCGTGGGAAGAGCAGTCACCGCAAGGTTTACGGCGCGCCCGTTGTCGGTGATGCCGCCGCGGGTCTCGTAACCGACTATGTCGCCGCCATGGCCCCAGTAGACCCCGCCGCACGAGAGAGTCCTGCTGGTGAGGCCGAGGCCGTACTCGAGTCCGGTGGGCCCGCCGACGTGGACGGTGGTACGCATCTGGTCGAGTTCGGCTGCGGGGAGCAGTCGTCCGTCGAGTAGCGCGTAGAGGAACTGGTTGAGGTCCGAGGTGGTGGAGATCAGCTGCCCTGCGGCCCATCCCCACGACGGGTCCATCTCTGTGACGTCACTCAGTGGGCTGTCTGGTGCGGTGCGGTGGTATCCCTTGGGATGGGGACCCCGGATGGTCATGTCTCCCGGGGGTGGGAAGTAGGTGTCGCGCAGGCCGATCGGCGCGAAGATACGTCGATTCATCTCCTCGGCGAGGGGTTTTTCAGTGATCTTCTGTACGAGTAGGCCGGCCAGAATGTAGTTGGTGTTGCTGTACCCCCAACTCGTTCCGGGCGGTGCGCCGGCGGGGTGTTGGAACGCGACGTCGAGCAAATCGTGGGGGTCGGCGTAGCGGTATCTGATCTCTTCGTCATTGACGTGTATTCCGTAATCGGGGAGTCCGCTGGTGTGTTGGAGGAGTTGGCGGATGGTGATGTTGTGGCCGTCGATCCCGTCTCCGCGGACGAGTCCGGGTAGGTAGGTCTCGATGGGGGTGTCGAGTTCGATCTTTCCTTCGGCGACCAGTTGCAGGACCACTACTGCGGTGAAGGTTTTGGTGTTGCTGCCGATTCGTATCTGGCCGTTGGGGGGTACCTCTGATCCGGTGGTCAGGTCACCGACTCCTGCGGTGTAGTTGTGGGAGTTGCCGTTTCGGTCTTGGATGCTTGCGAGGGCGGCGGGTAGTCCGTCCTCGCTCACCAGCGCGTCGAGGGAGCGTTGAACCGCGTCGGACTCGGTGGAGGAAGAACCGACGGTATCGGGACTGAGGGCGGATGACGGCGAGCAGGACGCCAGCGTCATGGCACCGAGGGCCGCCGCGGCAACGACCGAAAAGGTCCGGTGCCGTTTGCGGTCCTGCCGGCGATCTGAGGAAGGGAAGCCCTTTCGAATATTGTTACGCATCAGTAGAACTCCTGAGGATTGGTAGGTTCGGGACATCGTTCGCTCGGGAAGAATTGTTGTTCGATGTTGCGTGCGAAGTCGTGCACGAACATGTTTCCTTCACTTCTCGCACATCGCTGCGTCGACAACTCGCTGTGCTGCTACGAAGGCGTCCTCGCTCATCGGGATGTGATTGAGGGTGAGAGTCACAGCGCGTCCTGTGGTATCGACTCCGCCCGAGGTGCCGAAGCCGGGAATTCCGCCGCCGTGACCCCAGATCTCCTTCCCGCAGGAGCTGTTCACGCGGACTAGTCCGAGTCCGTAGCTGTCCTGCGGGCTCCTGTCGAACGGCACGGTGTGTTTCATCTCGGCGAGCCTGTCATTCGAGACGAGATCGCCGCGTAGCAAAGCCGTGAAGAAAGTGTTGAGGTCGGCGCCCGTTGCGACCATCGCACCTGCGGTGTCGGCCCACGACACGTCGCCATCGGTGACATCGACCTGAATGCCGTCAATCGGGTGATAGCCCTGTGCATGAGAACCGCGGATCTGTGTCTCGCGGGAGGCGGGAAAATAGGTGTCCATCAGTCCGAGCGGATCGATTATGCGGGTGGTGATCTCCTGCGCGGCAGGGCGTCCTGTGACCTTCTCGATGAGCATCCCGAGCAGAATGTAGTTCGTGTTCGAATAGACAGCCTTGTCTTTGGCTGCCGGGCCGGGTGGAAGAGACATCGCGATATCGACCAGTTCAGTGGGGGAGAAGTGCTCCGGTGGTTGTGCGCTTGTCCCCACCAGCAGCTGGCCGGGCTTGATGTCTTCCGGCCGTGCTCCGCCGGCGGCGAGGTAGTCCGTCAGTCCACTGGTGTGCTGCAAGAGATCTCGAATGGTGACTCGGTTGCCGTCGTTCCCGTTGCCTACGACCGTTCCGGGCAGGTAGTGCTCGATGCTCATATCGAGGTCGAGCAGTCCGTCGTCGACGAGTTGCATGACGACGGTCGAGACGAAGGCCTTTGTGTTGCTGCCGATTCGGACCCGCGCATCATCGGGGATAGGCTCGCCGGTGGCGGTGTTTCCCATTCCTGCACGAATGATGCGAGTGCCCCGCGACGGGTCGGAGATCACGAGTTGTGCGCCGGGGATCCCCTGCTCGATGACGCCGTCGAGCGCCTGTTGCACGGCAGCGTCGCTTTGCCGAGTGGAATCAGTGGAGTCAGTGGTGTCACCACATCCGCTCACGCCCAATATGAGGGCTGCAGCGGTGACTGCCGGAAGCACGGTGAGCAGGGGGCGACGTCGAAGGGTGGTCATTGGTTGTGGTCTCCTGTTCGTCGAATCTCGTGGTGAGTTCCACATGCAGAGAACAGTATTGATGTGCGTACGCGTCCTCCATGGTGCGAAGTGCAGTCTCTCGGTGGTGCGTGCCGGAGCGTACGGGGTGTAGCCGGCTGCACCTCGGAGTCCGGCGTCTCGCGGCCGATACTGTCGGTTTGACGAGCTATTTCGGAGTAGGCGGCCTTTGGTGATTGACAGGAGGCCTCAGCGACAAAGGGCGATATCCACCGCGTGTTCGAGTTTTCTCCGGGTGGCGTCGTCGACTACTTGCATGCTGACCGCGATGTTCGCTTCGCGTCCGTCGTCGGTAGCGCCCCCGCGTGTCTCGTATCCAGGGAAACTGCCGCCGTGGCTCCAGGAAAGGCCGCCACACGGTAGCGGGCGGCTGACCAATCCAAGTCCGTAGCGGGCATCGGGTCCGAAGGTTTCCTCCGCGGGGACGGTAGTGCGCATCTGGTCGAGTTGGGCTGCGGGGAGCAGTCGTCCGTCGAGGAGTGCGTGGAGAAACTGGTTGAGGTCCGAGGTGGTGGAGATCAATTGCCCTGCGGCCCATCCCCACGAGGGGTCTATCTCTGTGATGTCGACGGGAGGCGCGTCCGATGACTCCCGGTAGTAGCCGCGGGGGTGAAGTTCCGAGATCTTCTCGTCGTATGGTTCAGGAAAGTATGTGTGCTGCAGATCGATCGGCGCGAAGATTCGCCGGTTCATCTCCTCGGCGAGGGGTTTTTCAGTGATCTTCTGTACGAGTAGGCCAGCGAGGACGTAGTTGGTGTTGCTGTACTTCCAACTCGTTCCGGGGGCGAAGTCGGCAGGATGTTCGAGCGCGATGTCGAGAAGTTCGCGTGGGTCGTAGTATCGGACTTCGTCTTCCAGGTAGTTGCTGTAGTTGGGGAGTCCGCTGGTGTGTTGGAGGAGTTGGCGGATGGTGATGTTGTGGCCGTCGATCCCGTCTCCGCGGACGAGTCCGGGTAGGTAGGTCTCGATGGGGGTGTCGAGTTCGATCTTTCCTTCGGCGACCAGTTGCAGGACCACTACTGCGGTGAAGGTTTTGGTGTTGCTGCCGATTCGTATCTGGCCGTTGGGGGGTACCTCTGATCCGGTGGTCAGGTCACCGACTCCTGCGGTGTAGTTGTGGGAGTTGCCGTTTCGGTCTTGGATGCTTGCGAGGGCGGCGGTTAGTCCGTCCTCGCTCACCAGTGCGTCGAGTGAGTGTTGAACCGCATCGTGCCGCGCAGCGACGGTATCGGCGGACGACGAGCACGCACCGAGGGTGACCACGCTGAGAGTCATTGCGACGGAACAGAGGGCGCGGTGCCGTTTCCGGCTTTGTCTTTGGGGTGAGGGAGGTTGGCCCTGTCGACTGTGGCGGCGCATCAGTAGAACTCCTTGGAGAGATTGATCGGTCTGGACACGATCCTGTCTGCTGGAGGATTGGTCGCGCATCGCTCCGACGCGGGAAAACCATCTCCCTCGATCGGGGGAGGCCATCGCCGAGCGGCCCAGTCATACTTGTCGAATCATGATCACAGGACTACGACCGCTGATGCGGGGCTCTACATACTCAGCTGTACTTTTCGCCTTTTGTGGTGTGTTGGCAAGCCTGCCACTTCTGGTGGTTGCGATGTTGCCTGCTCTCGCGTGGCAATCCGCACCCGAGTTCGTCCGGGTGCTTTCGGTCCTGCTCATATGGGTGACTTTGGTAGGAGCACTCGGCCTGGTGCATCCTGTGCGACGCGCGCTCATCGTTACTGCCCGCCGACTGCTGCAGGTGTCGCTGCCGAGTCCAGCGCTCGGACACCGTACTCCTAACCTCTCGGAGATTGATCGCTGGCGGGCCCCGCTCTGGATTGTCCTGCATGTCATGGTGGGTTGGCTGGCGGCGCTCGCGACCAGCGTCCTTTTCATCATGGGGATTTCGCTCCCGGGGAACTGGCTCGGCGGCACGGCGCGAATCAGTCTGTTCGATACGTCGGTTGACGTGACGGGTGGATGGACCTGGATCGTGGCGGCCGGCTGCCTCCTGCTTGCGGTAGGAATTTGTGTCCTGGTGGCAACACTGCTGAGATGGCTGGCGCCACGACTGTTGGGGCCGTCCACGGCTGAACGGCTCGCGCTGGCGGAAGAACGTGAACTGCAACTGGCCGAACGTAATCGGGTCGCTCACGAGTTGCACGACTCGATCGGACACACGCTCACCGCCGCCACGATCCAGGCGGCGGTGGCCGGCGAGGTGCTTGCCTCCGATCCTGCCGCAGCGAGGGCCGCCATGCGTAGCATCGAGGAGTCGACACGGGCAGCGCTCGAGGACCTGGACTACGTACTGGGTGTACTTCGCGAGGAGAGGCCTGGGGCTGTACCTTCTCGGACGCTGTCGGACTTGCCTGCGTTAATTGATCGGTTGCGGCATGCGGGGGCGGTTGTGGAGGTGAACCTGTCGGGTGACCTTTCACAGATCCAGGGGACACTCTCTCGCGCGGCGTACCGGATCCTGCAAGAGGGGACGACCAATGCTCTGCGGCACGGGGACAGTGGGCCGATCGAAATCACGGTGGCAGTCGGCTCGGAGAGCGTCGAGCTCAGAGTGGTCAACAGCATCGGGGCAGTGACCGGGGGAAAGGCAGACGTAGTTCGAAGATCAGGGCGCGGCCTGGCAGGTTTGGCCGAGCGCGTGCGACTCTTGAACGGTGAGTTCAAGGCTGGACCGGACGGAGCCCAGGGCTGGCGATTGAGTGTTCAGTTGCCGGTACGGGTGGCACGATGACCGAAGCCAATTGGAGTGAGGACGCCGCCAAACCTGCAAGCATGCCAGTCACCCTGCTGATTGCGGATGACGACGACGTTACCCGCAGCGGCCTGCGTATGCTGCTCGCAGCTCAGCCCGGGATTGTGGTCGTCGGCGAGGCTTCCGACGGTATCGAAGCAGTGGAGCTTTCGCGGCAACTTCGTCCGGATGTGGTGCTGATGGACGTGCGGATGCCGCTGCGCAACGGAATAGAGGCAACTCGGCACCTCCAGGCCGAGTGCACCGAACCGCCGAAAGTCTTGGTAATCACCACTTTCGAAAACGATGGCTACGTCACGGCCGCACTCAGTGCGGGCGCGAGTGGCTTCGTGCTGAAGCGGCTCCCAGTCCCGCAGATCGCAGCGGCAGTACGTGTGGTGGCGGCGGGCGAAGTGATCCTGTTCCCTGCCGCGCTACGCCGGATGGTTACGCCCCGCCCGTTGGTCTCCGCTGAGGCGTTCCCGAATGCAGCGCTGACAGCAAAGGAGGAAGAGGTATTGCGGTTGATGGCCACCGGGCTGTGCAACTCGGATATTGCTCAGGTTCTGGTTGTGAGCCTGGAGACAGTGAAAACGCATGTCGGGAACGTGCTGGCAAAGCTCGGTGCTCAGAATCGGACGCACGCTGTCGTCATCGCCTACGAGTCTGGTCTGGTGGTCCCGGGGTCAGGCACCGATACGGAACCCTGTGCAACTGGCGGTTGATTGCTTTTGTCAGCGTGACCCGGTGAGGATTCGCCGACTGAACCTACAGATCCGTTCCTCTTGCCGAAACGCTCCGAGGCGAAGTCACACCACCGGTCACCAGTGCGTACCGGGCACGAGTCGGGCGGCACGACGGCCGAGTTTGCGGATGCGCGAGCGCGAGTGGTGCTGTCGCGTCGGTGTTGCCGGAGCGTCTGCCGGAGTTTCCTTGTCTACCTGACCCTTTGCCGCCGGAGAGTCGGGGAATGCCTGGTACATCTGGTTGAGAATTCGGTCCTTGGTGTGCGGTGCGAACAGGGTTCCCAGATCACCCAGGGTTCCCAGTGGTACGTCGATGCGTTTGGGGCGGTCGATCAGCGCGCGGATCACCATTGCCGCAGCCTTTTCCGGGCTGGTGATCGGGCCGTTGTTGTATTCGCCGGTCGGAGCGATCATCGGTGTTTCGACCAGGGGCATGTGGATGGTCGTGAAAGTGATTCCGTCCGCCAGGGTTTCAGAGGCGGCTACGTCCGAGAAACCGTCGAGGGCGGCCTTGCTCGCCACGTAGGCCGAGAATCTAGGCGTTGCCGCCTGGACTCCCGCGCTGCTGATGTTCACGATGTGGCCGAAGCGGCGAGAACGCATGGTCGGTAACAAGGCGAGCACCAATCGCACAGCGCCGAAGTAGTTCACGGCCATCGTTCGTTCGTAGTCGTGGAAACGATCAGTGGAGTGGTAAATGCCGCGCCGGATGGATCGGCCGGCGTTGTTTACCAACATGTCTACGTGATCGTGTTCTGTCAGAATGCTTTTGATCGTGTGCTGGACCGACTCGTCGTCGGTGATGTCGCAGGGGTAACCGAACGCCTTGCCTCCGGCTGATCGAATCTCCTGTACTGCGGCATCGAGTTCGTCGGTGCGGCGTGCGATCAGGAGAACGGTGGCGCCCTTCTGAGCGGCGGCAATGGCCGATGCCTTGCCGATTCCGGAAGAGCCTCCGGTGATCAGAACGATCCGACCGACGAGTGGTCCTTCGGGACTGTTACGTCGTGCGCGATTGGGATCGAGGTTTGCGCGCCAGTACTTCCACAACACAGTGGAGTACGACCCGAACTCGGGGACCGCCAGTCCTGATCCGGCCAGGGCGGCAACGGTTCTCGCGGAGGTGAATGTCGGCGCCATCGTCATGTTGTCGAGGAATGCTGCAGGCATGCCGATGCGATCGAGGAAGACCTTCCGCGCCGATTCTGCCGAATCCATCGGCAATGGCGAGACAAAGGGTTTGGCGATCACGCCCGGCAGGCTGAGTGCGGGCCGGGGCGCTCCGGCGGCCTTGGCGAGTCCGGCATAGATTTCGCGTACCGGTTGAGGTTTCGGATTCACGAGATGGAATGCTTCGCCGTCGTGGCCGGGCGCGTGCATCAATTCGACGAGGGCGGCGGCTACGTAATCGACGGGCACCACATTGGTTGCGCCGAGGTTGGGGATCGGGACGGGGAGTGCTGCAGGTAGTTTCGCGAGTAGCGCCAGTCCTGGAAACAAGTAGTACGGACCGTCGATCTTGTCCATCTCCCCGGTGACGGAGTTGCCGACCACGGCAGACGGCCGATAAACACGCCAGGTGAGGCCTTCTCGTTCTCGAACGAGCTTCTCGGCCTCGAACTTGGTTCGGTGGTAGGGCGTCGGAAAGCCTTGGCCGCAATCGAAATCGGTCTCGCTGAACGTGCCCGGATAGTCGCCTGCGACTGCGACCGATGACACGTGATGAAGGGTGGCTCCCAGTTTCGCAGCAAGTTCGACCACGGAGCGTGTGCCCTCGACATTCGTCGAAGCCTGCTCGTCTCCGGCGGTGATGTCGTAGATCGCGCCGAGGTGAAGGACGTGGTCGGCAGGTGGGGGAGAATCGATGCCCAGCCCAGGCTCGGTCAGATCTCCAATGAGCGGATGCACGCGATCGCCGCCGGGAATTGCCGACACCTGTTCTTCGAGTTTGGCGACAGAACCGGCTCTGACCAGCACATGGATCTGAGCAGTTTGATCACGCTCGAGCAGGAGTGGCAGTGCAGCTCGTCCGAGAAATCCGGTACCGCCAGTGACGATGTATGTGGCCATAGTCGGTAACTTACTCCAAAGTAAGATCAGCGGCTAGAGGGAAACGAACATCAATGCGTCATGACCCCGTCCTCGGCGTCGAAGTCGATGCCCGCGGAGATGATTCCGGAGAACAAGAACGCGACGGCAAGCGCAAGAGCGGGGATTGCAAGGATCCATTCGAAAATTGTCATGCTCCAAGTCTGACGAAATCAGCTTCGGAGAACATCGCCCTGCGGAGCGATTTAGACGATCGGGCAGTCATCCTCGAGGACGACTGCCCGATCAGGGAAATCCACTAGGTCTGTTGCTGAAGAGTTTCGGGCGCAGTGGGGTGCGCGCTCGTCCTTGCGTCGCGTGACGTGATTTCGGATGAGATGTGGGCGGCCGTTGTTCCGAGGGTGTGAAGGCCATGCGCCGTCCGCCAGTAGACCGGCGCACCATCGTCGAGGCGATGGAGTGGCCAGGCCGGCAAACCCTAGGCCGGTTCAGCGCCCGACAAGTCCTCGACCGCATACGGGGTCGTTCCTTCGAACAGAACACCGATCCCGAAAGGATCGGCCATCTCGAGCCTTGACTCAGCGAACCGCAGCAGCCAGGTTCCGTCAGCCCAGATCACCGCCTCAGGTTCGCCGAACAGTGACTCCGTGGCGTCCAACTCCACGAGTTCGGAGTGGCGGAGGCCGAACTGTGGCCCACGCAGCTGTTGACGCAGGTAATCGGCGGCGACTTCGGCAAACTCACCGAACCGGGCCATCACGGTCGCAGCGAGCGCACACACCGCAGACTCCGGCACGGTGGCCGGCTCGATAACCAGACTCACCGGCCTGGAGTCACCGACCCCCTGGACATCGATGATCGATGTCCAGCACGCCAACGAATCGTCCGAGTCGACACGCGAAAACACTGCTGAGCCGACCACAACACTCTCAGGTAAGTCATCCACGACCCCTAGTCAAACACGGCTCTCCGCAGGATCCCAGGCACTCTTCAGCGACATGATCCAGTCGCGATCAGTGGCCGATGCCGACCTTCGCGTGAACCTTTTTCATCCACACAGGAGCCCACCAGTTCGCTTCGCCCATCAACTTCACGAGCGAGGGCACGAGCAACATGCGGATGATGGTCGCATCGACGATCAGCGCGACGATCATGCCGACGCCCAGGAACTTCATCACTGACAGCCCTGACATTGCGAAGGCCCCCGTCACCACTATCAGGAGTAAGGCGGCAGCCGTCACGATGCGGCCGGTGCGCTCGGTTCCGAACTTGACCGCTTCCTCTGTCGTCGCTCCCGCGTTCTTGGCCTCGACCATCCGTGACATCAGGAAAACCTCGTAGTCCGTGGACAATCCGAAGACCACCGCCAGGATGAGCACGACAAACGTAGCCTCCAGCGGAGTTTGACTGACCCCGAGGAGTTCGACGCCGTGTCCGTCCTGGAAGACGAAGGTGAGGACACCGAAGGTGGTCGCGAGGCTCAGGGCTGCCATCAGCACCGCCTTGATCGGCAGCACCACCGAACCGAACGCGAGGAACAACAGGATCAGTGTGGATCCGACCATGATGAGGATCATCACCGGTAGCCAGTGCAGGACGGCGTTGTTGCCGTCGTCGACCATGGCTTGACCGCCGCCGACAAGCAGCACCGTTCCGTCGGGAGCGGAGATCGCACGCAGATCTGTCACTGCGGCGCTCTGTGATTGGGGTGTAGAGCCCTCGCTGTAGAGAGCCTGAACCGCGACGAGTTGATTGGTGCTCGCGACGACGGTCGCCTGACCGATGCCCTCGACTTGACCGGCGGACTCGGCGATCGCTGCACCTTCGGCCGGGGTGAGAGTGTTCCCGTCCTCGGCCTGAAGGATCATCGTTGCGCCGTTTCCGGTTTGCGGGAAGTCGTTGACCAACGTGTCCATTGCAACGCGAGCGGGGTCGTTGTCCGGTAGTGCGGTGTACGAGAGCTCTCCCAGCCGGGCGCCGAGCAGCGGCGAGGCCATCACGAGCAGCACAGCCACGATTGTCACCGAGACTGCGACCGGACGCTTCATCACCCACGTGACGACGCGGCCCCAGAACTTGCGCGAGCGTTCCTCGCCGCGTTGCGCCGCATCCTTGCGCCACGTCAGGGCGTTGATGCGATGCCCCAGAATGGCAAGTAGCGCAGGCACAGCGGTCAGCGACAGGACGGCCGCGCTCAATACCGCAGCGATCGCGCCGAAGCCCAGAGACCGGATGACGGCCTGGGGGAATACGAGCATGCCGCTGAACGCACAGATCAGCAGTAGACCCGAGAACATGACGGTGCGACCCGCCGTCAGAACTGTCCGCTGAGCAGCCGCTCCCGGGTCCGAGCCCGAATTCAGTTCTTCACGGAACCGACCGACCACGAACAGTCCGTAGTCGATGGCCAGTCCCAACCCGAGAAGAGAAGCGACGTTGATCGAGAACGAGGACACATCGGTGATCAGCGTGAGGATTCGCAGAACCGCCAAAGCACTCAGGACACTGAGTACACCCACGAACACGGGCACGGCAGCAGCGACGATGCCGCCGAAGATGAAGACCAACAGCACCAGAGTGATCGGAATGGCGATGGCTTCGGCGACCACCAGGTCCTTCTCGAGCTTGGTGTTGAATGCGACGCCGACGACGGTGTTACCCGCGAATTGTGCCTCGGCACCTTCGACTTCGAGCTTCGGCAGGAGATCGGCGAAAGTGGCGGGCGTGACGCCCGAGTCCGGTGCCAACGTGATCGCAACGGCCGCCATGGATCCGTCGTTCGAGAGCAGGCTGGCCTTCGCTGCGGCGTCTGTTCCCCAATACGATTTCACCGAAGCGGTCGGCACTTCGGTTTTGAACTGGTCGACGGCGGCTGTCACTGCCGGCCCGATGTCGTCCAGAGTCTTGCCGTCCGTGGGCGAGTAGATCGCGATGATGTCCGGGGTCTGCGGTCCGAGATTGTCTTCGATGATGTCGGCGACCTTCGCGGAGTCGCTGCCCGGATCGATGAAGCCGCCCTGGCTGAGCTTGCCGAACACTCCGAGTCCCCACACCCCACTGATGAGAACTATCAGAACCGCCAGGCTCAGTACCCACCATTTCCGGGCGACGACGGTTTGGGCCCAGCGTGTCATGTATCAACTCCGGTGTGTGGGGGCGTCTGGCCAGATCGACTGTAGTGGGCGTTTGGTCTTGAATCGGAAACGTCATGCATACTGCTCGAAGCACTTGCAAGCCACGCGTGTGGGGGAAGCCGGTCCGAATCCGGCGCTGACCCGCAACGGTAGGTCGATTCTCGGTAGTCACCGAGTGTCGGCAAGCCCGATTACCCGCCGCGCGGTGTGCGACATCCATTCGTCGTGGTCTACGAAAAGGAAGTCCAGCAGGAGCTCTGGCCGAGGATCAGCGTGCGGGCGGAGTTGTCTGTCGGATTCTCATTCGTGGCTCAGAGCCCTTACGAGGTCCCCGTGTCACTTCAGTTCTCCCCGTCCCGCGCCGCCGCTGTTCTCATCGCGGTCGCCTTGGTTTCGGCAGGTTGTTCCAAAGGTCAGGAATCAGAGTCGGCGTCTGCTGCGGAATCCTTCGCACAGCCGGTGTCCGTGACCAACTGCGATCGCGAGATGACCTTCGATTCGCCGCCGCAGCGCATCGTGTCTTTGAACGGACACGTCACCGAAGCCCTCATCGAGATCGGCGCGGGTGATCGGATTGTCGGGCGGGCGTACAGCGACAACCCGCCAACTGCCGAGACCGCCGATGTATTCAACAAGATTCCCAGCCTTTCCGATACGTTCCCCAGCATGGAGCAGGTCCTCGACGTCGATCCGGACTTCGTGGTCGGAGGAATGACCAGTGCCTTCAACGAGAAGCAAGGCCGTTCCCGAGACGCTTTCGGCGAGCGCGGAATCAACACCTTCCTCTTCTCGGAATACTGTGGCACCGGTTTCCCCGACATCGGATTGCTCGAGAACGACTACACGCAACTCGGTCGAGTCCTGGGCGTCGAAGATTCCGCCCGCGAGGTCGCAGAGGAGATCAGCGATGGTCTCGATTCCGTCCGCGCTTCGGTCGGAGACGCGGCGCCGGTACCGACCTTCTTCTACGACAGCGGTGACCAGGTTCCGACGACCATCGGCGGAGTCGGCGTCGGTCAATTGGTCGCGGAATACTCCGGCGTCTCGAACATCTTCGCCGAAGGGACAAAGCCCTACATCGACGCATCGTGGGAAGCTGTTGCCGAGCGTGCACCCCAGGCAATCGTGGTCATCGACTACGGCGACAAGACCGCCGAGCAGAAGATCGACTTCCTCCGTGCCCAGCCGTTGATGGCGACCACCCCTGCTGTGCAGCAGAACCGGTTCGTCGTGGTTCCTCTCGCTGACCTGTTCGAGAGTTCACGGTTGGTGCGTTCGGCACAGACCATCGCAACAGCCTTCCATCCAGGCGCTGACGCGGCGAAGTGACCCGCACGCGTTACGGGTACGGCGCCCTGCTTGTCGGCTTGGCGGTCGCCTTGGCGATCGTCCTGGGGTTGGCCGTCTCCTTGGGATCGGTTCGCATTCCCGTCGGTGACGTCTGGGCGATAGTCGGAGCCCGTTTGGCGCCAGGGACTTTCGAGACGTGGTGGACCGCGGCGCGGGAGTCGATCGTGATCGACTCCCGCCTGCCACGTGCACTCACTGCCGCGGTAGTGGGTGCTTCGTTGGCCATGGCAGGTGCAGTTGCTCAAGCTGTCACCCGTAATCCGCTTGCCGATCCGTATCTGCTCGGAGTCTCGTCGGGCGCAGGATTCATGGTGGTTTTGGTTACGGTTCTGGGGATCGGAGCCGGAATGCTCGGCGTATTCACGATTCCTGTTGCCGCGTTCATCGGAGCGATGATTCCGTTGTTCCTCGCGTTGCTGATTGGTGGTAGATATCCGCAGCCGACTGCAATCATTCTTGTGGGTGTTGCGCTCGGACAGATATTTTCGGCATTGATCACTTTTTGTCTCTTGGTGATTGCAGACGAGCGTCACATCACTGGAGTTATGCATTGGCTCGCCGGCGGATTCGGTGATGCACGATGGTCGACGCTGATCTTCCCGACGATCACACTGGCCGTCGTCGGCACAGCCCTTCTGTTCAGTTCGCGATGGATGGACGTTTTGCAGACCGGTGACGACGGGGCTGCTGCACTCGGTATGAACGTCCGACGGTTCCGTGTGTTGTCCTTGCTCGCGGTCTCCGTACTGGCGGGCGCAGCAGTCAGCGTTGCCGGTGGAATCGGTTTCATCGGTCTGCTGATCCCGCATCTGGCCGGCTTCATCGTCGGCACCAGAGCAATTCGACTGCTCCCTGCTGCAGCCCTGCTGGGCGCCGTCGCGATGGTTGCCGCGGATACCGCTGCGCGCTCGGTGGCACAATCCACTGAAGTTCCGGTCGGAGTGATCACGGCCCTCGTGGGTGCACCGATCTTCGTCTGGATGCTCTACCGGCAGTATCGGAGGCTCGAACAGTGACACAGGCCAGAACAGTGACACTCCCGAAAGACTCCGAAACTGCGCCCCTGCTCGAACTCGTCGAGACCCGGGCGCGGCTCGGAAATCGCGAAGTGTTGCGCGGCATCACTTTCGCAGTCAAGTCCGGTGAAATATTGGGCTTGGTCGGGCCGAACGGCAGTGGCAAGACGACGGCGCTGCGCTGCTGCTACAACGCTTTGACGCCGACAGGTGGCGCAGTTCTGATCGATCAAGTCGACTCGACGACGCTCTCGCGTAAGGACATCGCCCGAACTGTCTCGGCAAGTGTTCAAGAACCCACTGTCTCGGCAGGACTGTCGGTTCGTGAATCGATCGCGCTCGGACGAACTCCGCACCGCAGCTGGTTGGACCGAAGCACGGAGCGCGATACCGCCATCGTGGACCGGTGCATCGAGCAGGTCGGTTTGGTCGAGCTTGCCGGACGAGACGTATCGACCCTGTCGGGTGGTGAGCGGCAACGTGTCTCGATAGCTCGCGCATTGGCTCAGGAGCCCAAGGTTCTGTTGTTGGACGAGCCGACCAATCATCTCGATCTTCGTCACCAGTTGATCGTGATGGAACTGCTTACCGAACTTGCGTCGGCGGGGCTCGCAGTTGTGGTCACGATGCACGATCTACGGTTGGCAGTCGAGTACTGCGACAACCTTGCCGTGCTCACCGAAGGTGAACTCCGCGCGTGTGGGTCTACGGTCGAGGTGTTGGACGAGCCGTTGTTGGCCGAGGTTTTCGGCATCAGGGCGCGAGTCGAACGCGGAGTACGTCCGCGGATGGAGATATTGGGGCTGGCATGACGGAATCGGTGGCCGGGATCTACGCCCGTATGGCAGTAGCTGTGCCGTTCTTCGACAACCTGAGCGCGTATCCGGATACGGTGCCCGCGGTGTTGATGACCGACCCCCAGTGGTTGGCAGCACGTGTCGCCGATACGGCAGAGCGATGGGGGAGTGCGGACAGTCGAGTGAACGGCACGTTGTGGTGGTACTCGGCCAGCTCGACGCTGACCGGCATTCCGATCGGAACCGGGATGGTCACCGGGTTCGCGGCCGATCCATCGTTGGACGGTGGGCGGATCTTCGTGCGTGACAACGGCTATCTGGGCGGTTTTGCTGCCGGATCGGTCATTCCGATCTCGCGGAGTGTGGCGGAGTTGGGCCACGCGATGTTCCGCTCGCTCAATCCCGTGATCGAGGTACTCGCCGAGGTGTCCGGCGTTCGGCAGCAGGCGCTGTGGGCGATCACGACGGACTCCATCGCCAATCGCAGCCTCGATGCCGCCGGTAATGCGGGGGAGCGCGGAAGTGCATTTGCGGCCGGTCTGATCGAAGTTCTCCGCGGTGAGAACCCGGGCGTTCCGGTCCCGCGTTTCGTGGACGTGGATCGCGGAGAATCTGCTGTGCGCGTAAGTAATCCATTGACGCCGGTGGCATTCGGGCGACGCAGATTCACGCAGCGGGCGTCGTGCTGCCTGATCTACGAGGTACCCGGTGAAGGCAAATGCACCAGTTGCCCGAAGCTCGCACCCGAAGATCGGGTGCGCGCCTTGGCTGCTCTGGTGTGACTGTGGGTGGGCGGATTCAGGTGTTATCGGATCAGTGAGCTGCGACCTTGGAACGGTCGAGTCCCAGCGCGTCGGTCATCGTGAAGAACAGGTCGGTCTGGTCCGTGAGACCGCTGACGTTGGCCGCATGCGGGCCGAAAGCTGCTACGCGCAACTGAGTTCCGGTGTGTCCTTCGGACTCGACGGCCGGATCCTCGGACGTTCCGTAGCTGATCGTCATCTCCGAGCCGTCCTTCGTGGTCAGCTTGCGGGTCAGTCCGGGGTAGACGATTTCCTGGGCGCGCTCGACCGGGATGTTCTGGTCCTTGGCGATGGTGGCGATGTCGTCGGCGCTGACATTGGTGACGATCTGGCTGGTGTGAGCGTGGTCGGCTGTGACGATGACCAGGGTTTCTCCGTCGGTCTTCGCAAATTCGAGTGCCTTCTGCACAGCTTCGTCGAGGTCGACGGTTTCACCGATCTGACCGCATGCGTTGGCTGCGTGATCCTGCTTGTCGATCGAGGCACCTTCGACCTGGAGGAAGAATCCGTTGTCGTTGACCTTCAGTAGGTCGATGGCCTTCTGAGTCATGTCCGCGAGCTTGGGTACGTCGGAGGTTCGCTTGGGGTTGTCGACGCAGGTTTCGGCGGGCTGCAGGTAACCGTCGCGGGTGGCGACGGATCCTTCCCAGCGGACGGGCATGTTGCCGTCGGCGAACAAGCCGAGCACGGGTGCATCCTGATCGGCCTTGCCGACCTCGTTCATCTCGGCGGCGTTCTTCACCAGCTGGTAGCCACGGGCGGCGGCCTGCTCATTGAGTGTCTTGCCCTGCCAGTCACCGGCTTTCGCGGTCTCAGCGAAGGACTTGGCGCCGCCGGCGAAGGTGACGTCGGCGCGGGTGTCGAGGAGTTGTTCGCTGATCGACCCTTTGCCGCCGTTCTCGAGGGCGTTCTCCGGGCAGGACTTGGACGTTGCCTCCGGTCCGTAGCACTTGCGGCCACTGACGTGCGCGACCTGCACTGCGGGGGTGGCGTCCTGCACCTCGGCGGTGGAGACGTTGCCGGTGGCCTTGCCGTTCGCCTTGGCGATCTCGAGGACGGTCGACTGGGCCTGACCCTTGATGTCGACGGAAATCGCGCCGTTGTAGGTCTTGGTGCCGGTGGACCATGCCGATCCGCTGGCTGCGGAGTCGGTGACGTAGTCGGGCTTGCCGTCCTTGGTCAGTGCGTAGTGCGTGTACTGGCCGGTGATCGGCAGGGCGTCGAGGCCGGGGAAGCTGCCCGCAGCGCCTTCGGCGTAGTTGCGTGCGGCGGTGATCTCCGAGTCGCCCATGCCGTCCCCGATCAGGAGGATGACGTTCTTCGCGCCGGAGGCATTGACGGCGTCGCGCACTGCGGCCGACTGATCACCGTCGATGCGACGAGCGCCACCGTTCGAGGACAGTTCGCCGGTCGCGGCGCGATCGACGGTCGCGCCGTTCGAGCCGGTGGCCTCGTCGGCGCTGCTGCTGCAGCCGGCAGCGGCCAGAACGGCGACGGCGCCGGCGACGGCCGTCAACCTACGTGTGTTGCGCGAGAACGACATACGAGTAGTACTCCTGGAAACAGTATGGATGGAGATTATGAACGCCGCTAATGATCTGGGGCGAAAGTGAACGGAGTGCAGACATGCGTACATCTGAATGTGACGAGACGGTGAGGGTTGAGATTCGCTCTGTTGACTGTGGGTGAGTGACCTGTCAGACTGAATCTGCATCGAACATCAGTTCGATGCATGTGGTGCGTCTTCCCTTTCGGCATCCTCGAGCAGTCGGTCGTCCCTGACGGCCGACTCGATCAGGTGCGAGGTCAGCGTGGGTTGGGGAAATGGGCCGCCGACGTGGTCCGAGATGGAACGGGTGCTTTCCGGACGACCCGGCCGTGTGGAACATGAGGATTTGTTTCCGGGCGATGGAAGCGACAGCCCCGCCTGGTCAAGAAAGCGCGGCGAGTACCACGCGGGCGAGCTCACCCGTGGTGCCGGTGTAATTCCTTACGCAGAACTGCACGCTCACTCGGCCTTCAGTTTCCTCGACGGTGCATCACCGCCGGAAGAGCTGGTCGAGGAAGCAGTGCGTCTCGGGCTCGAAGCTATCGCCGTCACCGATCACGACGGCTTCTACGGCGTGGTGAGGTTTGCGGAAGCCGCACGTGAATGGGGAATGCGCACCGTGTTCGGGGCCGAGTTGTCTCTGGATTCGGTACCCAGAACCGGCACGGCAGATCCCGGTGGAACGCACCTCCTGGTACTTGCCCGTGGGCAGGAAGGGTATCGCCGGCTCTCGCGGGAGATCGCTGCCGCGCATCTGGCGGGCGGCGAGAAGGGCAAACTGCAGTACGACTACGACGTGCTGACCGAAGCGGCCGGTGGCCACTGGCAGATCCTGACCGGGTGCCGGAAAGGTCATGTGCGGCAAGCCTTGACGTCGGGTGGTCGCGAAGCAGCGGCGGATGCCTTGGGGGATCTGGTCGAGCGTTTCGGGGCGGAGCGAGTGTCGGTGGAACTCACTCATCATGGGTTGGCGGAGGACGACGAGCGCAATGCCGTTCTGGCCGAATTGGCGAGAGAGCATGGACTACGTACGGTGGCGACCACCGCCGCGCACTTCGCCGCTCCTCCGCGTCGACGCCTCGCCATGGCAATGGCGGCTGTGCGGTCGCGTCAAAGCTTGGACGAGGCAGCAGGATGGTTGGCCCCTACCGGCGGAGCGCACCTGCGGTCCGGCGCGGAGATGGCGGCACTGTTCTCGCTCTATCCCGAGGCTGTCAGTGGTGCCGCCGATCTTGGTCGTGAGTGCGCTTTCGATCTCAAGCTCATCGCGCCCAAATTGCCACCGTTCGACGTGCCAGCCGGGCATACCGAGGCGTCGTGGTTGCGTGAGCTCACCATGGTGGGGGCGCTGGAACGCTACGGACCGCCGGAAGGTGCACCGAAGGCATACGAACAGCTCGAACATGAACTTGCCATCATCGAGGGATTGAACTTTCCCGGATATTTCCTGGTGGTGCATGACATCGTGTCGTTCTGCAAGAACAACGACATCCTCTGTCAGGGAAGAGGTTCCGCTGCGAACTCGGCGGTGTGTTACGCGATCGGCATCACCAATGTCGATCCGGTTCGCAACAAACTGCTGTTCGAGAGGTTTCTTGCGCCTGAACGTGACGGCCCGCCGGACATCGACGTGGACATCGAGTCCGACCGCCGGGAAGAGGCGATCCAGCACGTGTACGCGAAGTACGGGCGTACGTATGCCGCGCAGGTAGCCAATGTCATCACCTATCGAGGAAAGTCGTCGGTGCGGGACATGGCTCGGGCGCTGGGCTTTTCGCAGGGCCAGCAAGATGCGTGGAGTAAGCAGGTCGGCCGGTGGGGTGGTATCGACAAGAATGCGGATACCGATATTCCGCGTCCGGTACTCGAACTGGCGGCGCAGATCGAAGGCTATCCGCGGCACCTCGGTATCCACTCCGGCGGAATGGTCATCTGTGATCGTCCCATCGCCGACGTCTGCCCGGTGGAGTGGGCGCGGATGGCCAATCGTAGTGTCCTGCAATGGGACAAGGACGATTGCGCTGCCGCTGGGCTGGTCAAATTCGATCTGCTCGGCCTCGGCATGCTCTCCGCTTTGCACTACATGATGGATCTGGTGGCCGAACACAAAGGCATCACAGTCGATCTGGCGCAACTCGATCTGTCGGAAACGGCGGTGTACGAGATGCTGCAGCGGGCAGATTCGGTGGGGGTGTTCCAAGTGGAATCACGTGCGCAGATGGCGACACTGCCGCGTCTGAAGCCTCGAAACTTCTACGACCTGGTAGTCGAGGTCGCGCTCATCCGTCCGGGGCCGATTCAAGGCGGATCAGTGCATCCGTACATTCGTCGGCGCAACAAACTCGAACCTGTGTCCTACGACCATCCGTCGCTCGAGAAGGCACTCGAACGCACGTTGGGGGTTCCGCTGTTCCAGGAACAGTTGATGCAGATGGCCGTCGACGTTGCGGGCTTCACGCCGTCCGAGGCCGATCAATTGCGTCGGGCAATGGGATCGAAACGCTCCACCGAGAAGATGGAACAACTGCGCGCGAGGTTCTATCAGGGCATGCGAGACCTACACGGCATCGGTGACGAGGTTGCCGACCGGATCTACGAAAAGCTGTATGCATTCGCTAATTTCGGTTTCCCGGAAAGCCATTCACAGAGTTTTGCCGCGCTGGTCTTCTACTCCTCGTGGTTCAAACTTCATCATCCCGCTGCGTTCTGCGCCGGACTTCTGCGCGCGCAGCCCATGGGTTTCTACTCGCCGCAGTCCTTGGTTGCCGATGCGCGCCGGCACGGAGTGCAGGTACACGGTGCAGACATCAATGTCAGCCTCGCGCATGCCACCGTCGAGGCAGGTGGATTCGAGGTTCGGCTGGGGCTGGGGGAAGTGCGCAACATCGGCGATGCACTCGCCGAGAAAATTGTCGAACAGCGCGACCTCGGTGGACCGTTCACGTCGTTTCTCGATCTGACCGGGCGGGTGGAACTGACTACCGCACAAGCTGAATCGCTGGCGACCGCCGGTGCGCTAGCCAGCTTCGGTATCTCGCGTAGAGAAGCGCTGTGGGCAGCGGGCGCTGCGGCGGGGGAGCGCCCCGACCGCTTGCCCGGTATCGGTGCGTCGGTCACAGCTCCCACCTTGCCCGGCATGAGCGACGTCGAATTGGCGGCGGCGGATGTCTGGGCGACAGGAGTATCTCCCGACACGTACCCGACACAATTCCTCCGCCCACAGCTCGACGCGCTCGGCGTGGTGCCGGCGTCGAGACTTCTCGACATCCCGGACGGTGACCGTGTGCTGGTGGGGGGAGCAGTCACACACCGGCAGCGTCCGGCCACAGCTGCGGGCGTCACGTTCATCAACCTCGAGGACGAAACCGGCATGGTCAACGTCGTGTGTTCGGTGGGGTTGTGGGCAAAGTACCGAAAATTGGCAAATACGGCGCCGGCGTTGCTTATTCGAGGGAAGGTGCAGAATGCAGAAGGCGCTGTCACCGTCGTGGCAGACCGGATGCAGCTGATGGATCTGCGAGTCACGGCCAAATCGCGAGACTTCCGTTAACGCCTGATTCTGGCCACCGTGTTAGTGCCGAGAGACAGTTTTGTGCCGAGAGGACAAATGTGGAGCTCAACTCTGACCTCCGAGCATATGGTGCGGGTCACATTTGCTCCCTAGGGTTGTCGCTTGAGCGCGATCGATTCACCACACGCAGCCGCGGTCAGTTGCCTTGCGCGTGAATATCGTCGCCTTCCAAACGCGCTGAACCAAAAGCACTTCGAGTCGAAGAGGAACTTCATGAGCACAGCGATTCTCGTCGCACACGTACACCCCGCCGATCCGTCTTCGGAGGATGCGTTCAACCGCTGGTACGACGACGTGCATATTCCGCAGGTCGTCGAACGAGTGCCCGGAGTTGTCTCCGCCTCCAGATTCTTCCTGGCGGATGTGCAGTTGCTGCCCGAGGATGCATTGCCCGCGCGCCGCTACCTGAGCATCTATCAACTCGACACGGAAGATCTCGCGGGCACCGCGCAGGCGTTGGGAAGTGCTTTGGGCGACGGAACTCTCGACATGTCCGAGGCCATCGCGACCACCGGCGACACCGGACCCGAATTGCTTTTCTACGTCCCGACCGAGAATTGAAGGGGAACGCTGACATGTCCGATCTTCTCGCGAACAAAGTTGCAATTGTCACCGGCGCAGGTGCCGGAATCGGCGCCGCCATTGCCCGGGCGTTCGGGGCGGAGGGCGCGAGGGTCGTGGTCTCCGACATCAACGGTGGCGCAGCACAGGCAGTGGCGGACTCGATCGACGGAGCTATCGCTGTCACAACTGATGTCACCGACGAACAGCAGGTCAAGGATCTCGTCGCCAGAGCGGTCGAAGAGTTCGGCGGACTGAACGTCGTAGTACCCAACGCCGGTATCGCCACCACGACCCCGCTGATCGAGACCTCGTTCGAGGACTGGCGGAAAGTGATGTCGGTCAACCTCGATGGAGTGTTCTTGACAGTGCGTCATTCGCTGCCCGCTCTCGTCGCATCCGGTGGCGGTTCGATCGTGAACATCTCGTCGATCTCGTCGACCACCGGCTCGCCTTTGATCGGCAGCTATGCCGCCGCCAAAGCAGCAGTTCGCAATCTCACCGAAACCCTGTCAGCCGAACTTCGCTTCCACGGAATCCGCGCGAATGCATTGCTGCCCGGATTCATCGATACCGACCTGGTCAAGAGTCACCAGCAGGATTTCGAGAATGCCCTCGGCCTCGAGTCCGGGGGATTCGACGACTTGATGGTCACGAAGCAGACGCGCTATGGCCGGACCGAGGAAGTTGCCGCCGCCGCAGTGTTCTTTGCGAGCGACCAGTCGTCGTGGTGCAACGGCAGCAGCCTGGTTCTCGACGGAGGGTTCACCGCTTCTCTCCTCTGAGCAGCAGAACCCTTTCCGAACGTCACCCGATCACCATTCGTGCGAGGATCCACACCATGACCAACCGCGCCGTGTACGTACTCCCGCCTGGAGGATTGAACAACCTCGAATCGAGGACGATCGAGACCCCGGGCCCGGGTGCGGGTGAGGTGACGATCGCGATCCACGCGAATTCGCTCAACCACCATGACTACCTCGTGGCGACCGGAGAGATAGCAACCGACGGTCCGCGGATCCTGTTGTCCGATGCTGCCGGGGAGGTCGTTGCGGTCGGAGACGGCGTAACGCAGTTCAGCGTCGGAGATCGCGTGATGAGCACCTATTTGCCGCATTGGCGGAGCGGCACACCGGATTTCGACGGATTCGGAAATTCGCCGGGTGACGGTGTCGACGGGTTCGCCCGCGACACCGTCACCGTGCCGGTATCTGCTGTGACAGTGATGCCGCGAAACTACACCTACGAGGAAGCCGCTACCTTGCCCACCGCAGGTTTGTCAGCGTGGCGCGCACTATTTGCCGGAGTCCCGATCATCCCAGGGTCGTCGGTGTTGATCCCTGGGACCAGCACGGTGGCGCTGTTTGCCGTCCAGCTGGCCAAAGCTGTTGGAGCTCAGGTGATCGCAACGTCGTCGGCCCCCGACAAGATGGCACGATTGGTCGAGCTCGGTGCCGATCACGTGGTCAACTACCGTGAGCGCCCGGACTGGGGTTCGGAAGCGATGCGGCTCAGCGGCGGGATCGACCTCGTCCTCGACGTCGGCGGGCCGTCCACCCTCGGCCAATCTCTGGCGGCAGTCCGACCAGGGGGGCGAATCTGCGCGCTTGGCATCATGAACGGCCCCTCGTCGTCGATCGACCTGACTTCGCTACTGACCAAACAGGTCACCATCGAAGGTGTTCTGGTGGGCAGTCGTGCACATCAGGAGGAGATGGTCGCCGGGCTGGAGAGCCTGGCGCTTCGTCCCGTCATAGATTCTTCCTACAGCCTCGACCGCCTCGCTGACGCTTTCGAGCAGCAGAAATCCGGGCAGGCCTACGGCAAGATCGTCATCACAAACCCTTGATCGCTTGCCGGTCCCAACGGGGATCGGTGAGGATTTCCGCCGAGTCGCCGACAAATGCACGTGCGGCAGTCTGGTCGCCGCTCAGGGTGAATCTCAGCCACGCGGTGAGGTAGCCCCGGAATCCTTCGCCATCTGCGGCCCAATTGTGGCCGACGCCAAGCAGTCTGCCGCGGACCGCCGGTCCGGCGGTTTTGTCGAAGTACTCAGCTTGCGGATCGGCGGTGGAGACCGGGTCGTCGGCGCCGGTCATGAAGAACGTCGGTCCGGTCAACTGGGCCACGTCGATCACGTCGACAGGTCGCGAGGCCCACCACGGGTCAGGCAAATCGAGTACCGCCGTGGCGGTGATCAGATTCGCGGACTGGGTTGCCGCGTTGATCGCGCCACCGGCGCCCTGGGAGTGTCCGACCGAGGCAATGTTGTCGGTGTCGATCCGCTGGTGAAAAATGCTCTCAGCGTTGGTGTTCTGATCGACGACGTACTGGGCAGCCCCCAAGATTTCCGTCCCGTCGCCGGTGACGCTGCTGTCGGCCACCACAACGACAAAACCCCAAGAAGCGAGATGCTGCAGGAGCGCTTCGTACTCTTCGTAAGTCGCATAGCTGCCGTTGCCGAAGGTGACGACGGGATGCCGATTGCCATCAGACGACAAGCCGGCTGGGTAGAACAGTTGGTACCCGGGAACTGAATCGGCAGCCACTTCATGCGCACCCTTGGCTGCATACAGATCGCTGATCGATTCCGACGCGATGGATTCGGTGGTCGCGACTTCGGGAGTTGTCGGAACCCCCGCGGTGGCATGAGTGACGGCACCGGAGAGTGCCAGCAGACACGATGCAGTCACGACGGCGAACGAGTACGTGGTTCGAGAAGGCATGGGCACAAGTATGTCTTGTACGGTCGCGGTCGGTCAGGCCGAGACGGGTGTGTGCCGATCTTCGCCGATTCGATCTCGAATGAGGAAGACGGCGATCAGCCCGAAGACGACCAAGAGGACCGTCAGTAGAGAGGTGATGGCGGCGGCGCCGCTCACTTCCGTGGTCACCGAAGTGTCCAGCCCGCCGGTCGAGAGAATTGTGGTGGGGTCGGTGAGGCCGTGTAACACGATTGCGGCCCAGATCGTGCCCGTCACACGCATTGTCAGGTACATGCACATACCGAAACCGAAGGTGTAGACCACGGTGACCAGAACGGTTGACGCCTTCATCCCGGCGATGAGGTTGACGGTGTGCATGAGTGCAAACACCAGTGAAGACACGACGGCGACAAAGCGTTCCCGGTGGCCGGCGTCGCGCAACATCTTCACTGCCAGGCCACGGGTGGCCAATTCCTCGGTCAGGCCGACGCACGCACCGAGCACCAGCAGGGCGATTACCTCGCCGGTGGTCCAGGCGCTCCAATCGGTTCCCGCCAGATGCGCAACAATGGCGGCGACCACGATGATCGGACCGATCCACATCCAACCCCGCCCACGAATGGGTTGTGGGCCGAAGACGCCGCGCAGCCAGCCGACCTTTGTCGTGAAAACCAGCAGGGCGATCCCGCCGATCGCGATGGGCAATGCGACGCCGAGGAGGATGCTGGAGGCGCTTGCCACGACATTGTCCGTGTCGATCTGGTCTGCAAAAACCCTGGAGGTAACCTGCCCGACAGCAAGATAGAACGCCAGGTAGACGACGATCAGCAGGAGCACTTTCCACACGGTGGGGCGACTCCAAAAACCGGACTTTTCGGGAACCGTATTGGTCATTGTCAGATCGTAAAGGGAGCTGCACGAAAACGCCCGGGTACCGTCTATTCGGACAGCAGCGAACACGAAGGCAGGCGCAGAAGAAATGTTGGAAGTCGATTTGAATGCACTGGACACGGCTTTGGCAGCGGGTGAGCCGTTGATCGACGTCCGTGAGGCCGACGAGTTCGCTCAGGTCCGAGTTCCCGGTGCGACGCTCATTCCGCTCAGCGAATTCGTCTCTCGCGTGGGTGAAATTCCGGACGCGGAAACGGTGTACATCATCTGCGCCGTCGGTGGTCGGAGCTTGCAAGCCGCTGAGTATCTGCAGGCTCGCGGCATCAATGCCGTTTCGGTGGCCGGTGGAACGATGGCGTGGTACCAGTCGGGGCGCCAGGTCGAAACCGGCGAATAGTGCGTAACTGTTGGGGCAGCTCCCGTTTACGGAGCTGCCCCAACACGTCACTTCCGCCAGAACAGGTGGTGCGTCACGCCGCTCGGGCTCGGCACAACGTCGAGGTTGAAGCGGTCGAGTAACTCGTCAGGTGTCTCCCACAGTCGTAGACCGGATCCGAATTCGATCGGGGAGACAGCGATGTGCATCGTGTCGACCAGATCGGCGTCGAGGAATTCACGGATAGTGCTGACTCCGCCGCCGAGTCGAACGTCCTTGCCCTGCGCTGCCTCACGTGCCTGCGCGAGGGCCGTCGCGGGGTCGGCGTCGACGAAGTGGAATGTCGTGTCCGATAGCGTGAACGACGGCCGCACGTGGTGGGTCAAGACAAAAACCGGGGTGTGGAACGGTGGCTCGTCGCCCCACCAGCCCTGCCACTCGAGATTCTCCCAAGGGCCGCGGTAGGGTGAGAATTTGTTGCGGCCCATGATTTCGGCGCCGATGTTGTTGGAGAAGTCCCGCGTGAAATAGTCGTCGAGGCCTCGGCTGCCGCCGGGATCGGTGCGATTGGGCCAGCTGGCCGTAGCTCCTGCCCACGCAAACATTTCACCGTGGTCCAGGCCGAACGGGCTCTCGAAGCTCTGGTCCGGACCGCAGGCTATTCCGTCACTCGAAACGCCGAAATTCTGCACTCGCAATAACTGACTCACCGTGTACTCCTGCTCTCGACAATGGTCTACGTGAGTACAGACCGTACGGCGAGCCAAAACTCATCGGTGCGAATTCATGCAGCCGCCGGTAGAACTCCACTGCGGATCGACCGGACGGTCCTGACCGCGACGGTTGCCCAGATGGGGATCAGTACGGTCAGCAGGGCAAGTGCGATTCCCAGGATCAGGGTGGAACCGGTGGCGACTCCGAAGGCATTCGCTCCGACGGCACATGCTCCGATGGGGAAGGTGAAGCTCCACCAGCCGAGCGAGAAGTCCAAGCCGCGGCGCAGTGCGTGGATGGTGACGACGGTGACGGTGACAAACGCGATCACGCCGATGATTCCGACGACGGTTCCGTAGGCGATCCCGAATTCGTGCAGGGTGTCGGCATGCTCGGGGCTGAGTGCATGCCGTGAGGCGGCGGCCAACAGGTTGGATGCCGCGATCGACTGTCCGATCACGCCCAACGGAATCCACAGTGAGGGAATGGCATTGAACGGGATCACGTCGACGCCGGCCGAACGGTTGCGTGCGAACTGCCTGGCGACGGCTACCAGAATGCCGATGGCGGCGGTCAGCGCCAGAGCGAACAGGATGTAGCAGAAAACCAGTACCGCGATGCGTGGAGCGCCTTCGGGCATGTGGGTGCTGACCGCTGCGCCGGTGGTGGCCGAGACCATCGGAGGTACGACGGGCATGAGCCAGAACGGCATTGCCGTCGCCATCCCGGCATCTCGAACGAGTCGAATCATCATCACGACGTAGGTGACCAGGCCGAGTGCCGTGCCGAGTGTCCACAGTGTCAGCGACACGGTGATCGCCACGTCGTGGCCGAGGAAGTCCGGGCCGGTGATGCCGGTTGCGGATCCCACGGTCAGCAGTGCCATTGCGACGGCGCCGTAGAAGGGGAACATCGCGGGGCTGTGCAGGTAGGCGAGGGCCTGACATCGATGTTGTGACCAATGGGTGGCAAATGCTCCGATCAAGGCGCACAGTACGAGAACCGCCAGAACCCAGAAGATCTCGGAGACCAGTTTCAAGCCCTCGATCTCCGGTTCGAGCGAAGCGGCGGCCACCGACACGATTCCCGTTCCCATCGCTGCCGCGAACCAGTTCGGAGTGATGTGGGCGAAGGTGGAACTCGTTGTGGTGGTCATGTATTTCACTGTCGTCTCATCCGGTCCGTACCGGTAGACCGGTTGTTCTTGAATGCCCACAAACTCGCCTTGTGGGTCTAATCTTGGGACTATGTCGTTGTCTCCTCGGGTGCCGGAACTCAGTGCCCTCGACGTCCTCCTTTCCGTAGGGCGTCTGGGCAGCATGGGTGCTGCCGGCCGGGAGCACGGACTCAGTCAGCAGGCGGTCAGCGCCCGGGTGCGTTCGGTCGAACGCCAACTCGGAATCAAGGTGTTCGATCGAGCGGCGACCGGTGTTCGTCCCACCGCCGAGGGCGGTCTGATTCTCGAGTGGGCAAGTCACATCCTCGTCAGTGCCGAGGAAATGGCATCGGGAGTTGCCGCACTTCGCGGTGAACGTGATGCTGCCGTCACGGTTGCCGCCAGCATGACCATCGCCGAGTATCTGGTTCCCGGATGGACGGTCGCGATGCGGCACAAGTTCCCCAACGTCGTGGCGTCGGTGAGCTTGCACAATTCCTCGGACGTCTCTGCTCAAGTTCAGGCCGGCCAGGCCGATATCGGATTTGTCGAAGGGCCGGATGTGCCGTCGGCGCTCGCGTCGTGCGAAGTAGCGCGTGATCACCTCGTCGTGGTTGTGCCGCCGGGACACGACTGGGCGAATGGTGTGCCCGTTCCGGTCGAGGAACTCGCACGCACACCGCTGATTCAGCGAGAATCAGGGTCCGGTACGCGCCTGACGCTCGAGAATGCTGTTCCCGATTGTGTGCCGCCGCTGCTCGAGCTCACCTCGTGTACCGCTGTCAAGGCTGCGGTGGTGGCAGGCAACGCCCCGGCTGTTCTGTCGTCGCTGGCAGTTGCCGCCGACCTGACGGACGGCCGACTGGTCGCGGTCAACGTCGACGGCTTGCGGATGCCGCGTCGACTCCAAGCCGTCTGGGATCCCGATCGCGGATTGCGCGGTGCGGCAAGAGATTTCCTCGATATAGCGCTCGGATCCAACACCGCTGTTCATTCACGCTGACGGCTACGGCCGCTATCGGACGGTGTCGATCCCCGCGAGGATGAGCTCGATGCCTGCCAGAAACTGTTCTCGGTCGTCGTGGTCGCGCAACTGCGCCGTCACCTGATTGAGGAACGGGTACTTCGCAGAGTCGAGTTCTTCCCATCGCGTGGCGACGCCCGCGAGGAAAGCGGACCGATCTGTCTCACGGGGGAGCAGACGGGCGCCCGCGGCGTACTGTCCGGCGAGACCGAGCACGTAGTTCAGGAGCGCGGACGCGCAGTCGAACTGTGCCGATTCGGGAACGCCGAGCGCCTGGAGTTGCTCGCCGAGACTTTCGAAGATCTGCATCACCGCTGATTGCCACGGTTCACGTGAGAGTTGGGTGCCGACCCAGGGGTGGGCGTCGATCGCGTCGAACACGCCGAGGGTGATGGTCCGGATCGCCTCCCGTGGGGCTGCGCCTTCGGTTGCACCGGTTGTCACGCGGGCGATGACGTCGTCGGTCGCCGCGGCGAGCAGTTCGCTCTTGTTGGCAACGTGCCAGTAAATCGCCCCGCTACCTGTTGCCAGGCGTGCGGAGAGTGCGCGAAATGTCAGCGCGGCTTCGCCCTCGTCGTCGAGGATCTCGATCGCAGCCTCGACGATTCGCTCCTTCGAGAGCGCATCCGTACGTCGTTCGGTCCGCTGATTCCTGGTCGCCATGCGAACCATCTTGACATATCTGGAACGCCGTTCCAAGATGTCATTGGAACGACGTTCCAATCGAAGCCTGAAAGGAAACAAACATGAGCAACTCGATAACGATCATCGGGGCGGGCCTCGGCGGTCTGACCCTCGCGCGTGTCCTTCACGTTCATGGAATTCGGTCGAAGATCTACGAGGCGGAACTGTCGGCAGAAGCTCGCACGCAGGGCGGTCAACTCGACATCCACGAACACAACGGTCAGGCCGCGCTCGACGCTGCCGGCCTTACCGACGAGTTCCGCGCGATCATCCACGCGGGCGGCGCCGCGTCGCGCGTACTCGATCAACACGCCGCCGTGCTCCTCGACGAACCCGACGACGGCACGGGAGCACGTCCCGAGGTGCTGCGCGGCGACCTCCGTCGAATCCTGATTGATTCCCTTCCGGACTACACGATCGAATGGGGACGCAAAGTCGACACTGTGCGCTCGCTCGGAGATGATCGCCACGAGTTGACCTTCGTCGACGGTTCGACAGTGACCACCGACTTTCTCGTCGGTGCAGACGGTGCCTGGTCGAAGGTCCGGCCGCTGCTCTCCGATGCGAAGCCGGAATACGTCGGCACCACGTTCGTCGAGACCTACCTCTACGACGTCGACGAGAAGCATTCGGCTGCAGCCGAAGCCGTCGGGGACGGGGCGATGTACGCGCCCGCACCAGGAAAAGCGATCGCCGCGCATCGAGAGGCGGGAGACATCGTGCACACCTACGTTCAGCTGAACCGTCCGGCGGAGTGGTTTGCCGGTATCGATTTCACCGACGCCGCCGCTGCGACAGCGCGGGTCGCGGCCGAGTTCGACGGTTGGGCACCGGAACTCACGGCGCTGATCACCGATGGTGAAACCGCTCCGATTCCGCGCGCGATCCATGCACTTCCCGACGAGCACCGATGGGATCGCGTGCCTGGGGTGACGCTTCTCGGTGACGCGGCGCACCTGATGTCCCCGTCCGGTGAGGGTGCGAACTTGGCGATGTTCGACGGCGCCGAACTGGGAAAGGCGATCGCCACGCACCCCGACGACATCGAAGGGGCACTCGCCGAGTACGAAGAAGCGATGTTCGTGCGCAGCGCATCCGAGGCCGCGGACTCGCACGTGATCCTTGATCTCTGCCTCGGTGAAGGCACACCGTATTCACTGGTCGATTTCTTCACCGGCGCTGCTTCCATATCCGGATAATGGGCGAATGCCTGTTGATTCCACTCCTTGGTCTGCCGCGATTGCGCACGTGAGCGGTCTCTCGAAGGGCGGCCCGTTGGATCGAAATCACCGGGTGACGTTGCACTTTCATCCGGACCTCCCGTCTGAACGTGGTCTGACACTGGCCTCGATCGCACGTCAAGGCACCTATGTGACCCAGTTCGAGACTCGAACGAGCAACGGCGGACTGACGGCGCATCACGGCGGCGATCGTTGGCGTTGGGAGAGTCGGATATTCGGCGGAGCTTACGACGAGCGAGAGCCCTCGGAACGGCCGAAGTACGGAGCGTTGAACTTCTCCGCCGATCCCTACGGGGCATCCCCTCGGTTCGGCTCGTCCTACTTCCGGCTTGCCGAGCACACACTCGACCGCACCACCTTCTGCTTTCCCGACAGCGTCTTCGAGCCTGATCTCTTCGGAACGGCCGAAGCGATGAGCTTGGTCGACGCCGCACGGGCTGCCGAGCTCGACGATCCGCTCGACCACTACATCGAGGCGCACGTCCACGGCGCCGTCGACATCGGAACGGACGTCGAGGCGCTCGTTCTGGATCCGAGTTACCGGGGCACACTGATCGAAGAGATCGCGCACTCGCTCACGTGCCCGGTGCTGTGGCACGAGGGATACGCGGTCGATGTCGACGAGATAGCCGAACATCCCGAATACCGGGGAGCGGCCGTGATCGACCTTGCCCGAGAAATTGCGCACGGCAGGCGGCTGACGCCTGCCGTACTGGGGCTCGCACGGGGTGCATCCTTCGATCCGCAGGACGTCAAGAAGGTTTGGCACTACATCGCTCGATTCGGCGGCAGAGCGTAGAACTGGGCATTCGCGTACAGCTGCACGTCGACGACCGCTGGTCCCGGGACCGCACATCGGCCCGAAGGTCGCGGTGAGGAAAGAGTGATTGATACGCAACATCGGGCATGAACTCCCGAAACAACTGCATCCGAAGATAGAAGTCGACCTTGATCCTCGGTCGAAGGGATGCATGAATCGATGGGCGCTCAACTCACCACCACCAGTGTCGACACACTCTGCGCATACTGCGGGGTGGGCTGTGGTCTTGTCCTCGACATCATCACCGATCCCGAGACGGGACGCCGGAAGGCTGCGAAGTCTTCCGGTCTGAAGACACATCCCACCAACTTCGGGCGTCTGTGCACCAAAGGCACCACGACCGCAGACATGCTCGCCGGCCCGGGGCGCATGGAATCTGCATATCGCCGTCCGCGCCGAGGTGATGCGATCGAAGCGGTGGACATGGCCGCAGTCATCACTGACACCGCCCAGCGCCTGCGGGCAATAATCGACGAGCACGGTCCCGACGCGTTTGCGTTGTACGTGTCCGGGCAGATGTCACTCGAAGCTCAGTACCTGTCGAACAAACTGGCCAAGGGCTTCATCGGGACCAATCAGATCGAATCGAATTCCCGACTGTGCATGGCAAGTGCCGGCACCGGATACAAGCAATCGCTCGGGGCTGACGGACCGCCCGGTTCCTATCAGGACTTCGAACATGCCGACGTGTTCTTCGTGACCGGCGCGAACATGGCGGACTGCCATCCGATCCTCTTCCTCCGAATGCAGGAGCGGGTCAAGGCAGGCGCGAAGCTGATCGTCGTCGATCCTCGACGCACCGCCACCGCCGACAAGGCGAACTTGTTCCTGCAGATCGCTCCCGGCACCGATCTCGCGCTACTCAACGGACTACTCCACCTGCTCGTCGTAAACGGCCACACAGATCCGGACTTCATCGCCGACTTCACCGAAGGCTGGGAGGTCATGCCCAGTTTCCTCGCGGAGTACACGCCTGCGAAGGTCAGCGAGATCACCGGTATCTCCGAAGCCGACATCCACACGGCAGCGCAGTGGATCGGTGAGGCCGTCAACTGGATGAGCTGTTGGACAATGGGTTTGAACCAGAGCACCCACGGCACGTGGAACACCAACGCCATCTGCAACCTTCACCTTGCGACCGGTGCGATCTGCAAGCCCGGCAGCGGTCCGTTCTCGTTGACCGGTCAGCCGAACGCCATGGGTGGGCGTGAAATGGGCTACATGGGGCCAGGTTTGCCAGGTCAGCGCGCCGTGATGGTCGACGCCGATCGCGACTTCGTCGAGGACCGATGGGGGATCCCGCAGGGCTCGCTGCGCACCGACATCGGCGGTGGCACCATCGACATGTTCTCCCGAATGGCGGCGGGCGACATCAAAGCGTGCTGGATCATCTGCACCAATCCCGTTGCGACGGTAGCCAACCGCAAGACCGTCATCGACGGCTTGGAGAAGGCCGACCTCGTCATCACCCAGGATGCTTTCCTGGGCACCGAGACCAACGAATACGCCGATGTTCTGCTGCCTGCTTCGCTGTGGACAGAGTCCGACGGAGTGATGATCAATTCCGAACGCAACCTGACGCTCTTTCAGCAGGCACTGGATCCGGTTGGGCAGGCGCTGCCTGATTGGCAGATCATCGCCCGGATCGCCTGCGAGATGGGGTACGCCGAAGCGTTCACCTACACCTGTGCCGAAGAGGTGTTCGAAGAGATCAAGCAGTTCTGGAATCCGAAGACCGGCTACGACTTACGCGGCGTCACCTACGAGCGCCTCCGCAAGACATCGATTCAGTGGCCATGCCCGCCAGACAGTGATCAGGACCGTCATCCCATCCGATACGTCAATGACGGTGTCAGTCAAAGGCTCCTGATCCGCGAGGACGGCAGCACTCCGCGGCTCGCATTTCCCACCGCCACTGGCCGTGCGATGTTCTTCGCACGGCCGCACATGCTTCCCGCCGAAATGCCCGACGACGACTACCCCTTCCTGCTCAACACCGGTCGTCTGGCGCACCAGTGGCACACCATGACCAAGACCGGCAAGGTGGCCAAGTTGAACAAGCTCAACCCAGGTCCCTTCGTCGAGATCCATCCCGACGACGCCGCCAGGCTCGGCATCGTCGACCAGGATGCGATCGAGGTTGCCTCACGCCGAGGTCGCGCTGTGCTTCCGGCTGTTGTCACCGACCGAGTGCGTCCGGGGAACTGCTTTGCCCCATTTCACTGGAACGACGCCTTCGGTGAATATCTGTCCATCAACGCCGTCACCAACGACGCCATCGACCCTGCCTCGCAGCAACCGGAGTTCAAAGCCTGCGCTGTCACTATGACGAAGGTCGCCGTGAACACACCTGAAACAGTGCTCGCCGAGGCGGCGCTGGTGGCTCCCGCGCCAGCTGATCGGGCTTTGTCGCGAACCGATGTCCTCGCGGGCGTCCTCGGTCAAACAGGAACACCTGCAGTGGTATTCGATCCGCTCCAACAGAGCTACCTGGCCGGCCTTCTCGCTGCGTTGCGTGCGGACGCCGATCGCACTGCCGGGGTACCTACCTTGCCGTCGACGGCACCCTTCGATGCCGAAAAGCGGATGTGGGTCGACGGTGTTCTGGCCGGCCTGTACTCGCGGATCTCACTTCCTGACACCGACGGGCTTGCGTTGTCATCGAGTCCGAGTATTGGATCCGAGCGCGCGCCGATCGTGGTGCTCTGGGCATCGCAGACCGGAAACGCGGAAGAATTCGCTGCTGAGTGCGCCACTCGTCTCGGGGGAATCGGCTTACCCGTGGTGATGCACGCGATGGACGAGTTCCCCGCCGCCGACCTGGCAGCTACCAGAGAGGTCCTGCTGATCACCAGTACCTCCGGTGACGGCGAATCCCCGGACAACGGCAGCGGTTTCTGGGATGCGTTGTCTGCTGACACGGCGCCCCGCATGTCCGAGACACGTTATGCAGTCATCGCTTTCGGCGACTCGAACTATGCCGACTTCTGTGGACACGGACGAAAGCTCGACGCCCGCCTTGCCGAACTGGGAGCCAGTCGTATCGTCGATCGCGCCGACTGCGAGCCCGATTTCGAGGACACCGCTGCTGGATGGCTGGAGGCGGTCACGGCTGAGCTTCGGAGCTCGGTGGCCGGCGAGACGACCGACGTCCTCGTTGCAAAGAAGAATTCTGGGACAACCGTTGCAACCCCGCCGATTTCACCGGCGATGTCGCCGCCGCTGCGATACAACAAGAAGGCGCCACTGACCACAGCCTTGACGCGCAATGTCGTGCTCAACCGTCCGGGTTCTTCCAAAGACGTGCGGCAGTTGGGCTTTCACCTTCCAGGTGACACGGTCAGTTACGAAGCCGGCGACGCTCTCGGAGTCTGGCCCCGAAACAGCTCTCCGTTTGTCGACGAGTGGCTCACCCTTACCGGCCTCGACGGTGACGAGACCGTCGAACTGGGGCAGTACGGGGAAATGACGCTGCGTACCGCGCTCACCGAGCGCTTGGAGATCACTCGAATCTCGACCGACATGATTCGATTCGTGCATCAACGAACCCGCGATTCGGACCTGGCCGAGTTGTTGAAGCCGGAGAATGTCTCCACGTTCAAAGACTGGTCGTGGGGACGACAGTCCGTCGACATTCTTGCGCAGTCGCCCGTTCGTGCCTCGACAGACGAATGGCTCTCGCTGCTCAAACCGATTCAGCCGCGGCTGTATTCGATATCTTCCAGTCCGAAGGAGAACCCACGCGAAGTGCAGTTGACGGTGTCCGCGGTGCGATACAACGTTGCGGGTGTCCCACGGCGTGGAGTGTGCTCGACTTACCTCGCCGACCACGCTCACGATGACGACATCGGTATCTACGTGCAGAAGTCGACCCACTTCCGGCCACCTTCCGATCCCGAGACCCCGATGATCATGGTCGGTCCGGGGACCGGCATTGCACCGTTCCGTGCCTTCCTGCATGAGCGGCGGGCATTGGGGCACACGGGTCCGAACTGGCTGTTCTTCGGAGAACAGCACGCCGCGACCGACTTCTACTACCGCGAAGAAATCGAAGAATTGCGGAAAGACGGATTCCTCACCGAACTCGACCTCGCGTTTTCCCGGGATCAAGCCGACAAGGTCTACGTGCAGGACCGGATGCGTGAGCGGGGTGCACTGCTGTGGGAATGGTTGCAGAAGGGAGCGCACTTCTACGTCTGCGGCGATGCCAACCGGATGGCCAAGGACGTCGACAGTGCCCTCAACGGGGTGGTCGCTCAGCACGGAAAACTGGCACCTCGCAGTGCCGAGGCGTACGTGAAGGCTCTTTCGGCGGAGAAGCGCTATGTCCGGGACGTCTACTGACGTCGATCAGACAGCGCCCTTGAACCCGTGCTGACGCCAGGCCTCGTACGTCACGAGGGCGGCAGCGTTGGACAGGTTGAGGGACCGGCGTCCGGGCAGCATCGGGATACGCAGGCGCTCGGTGACGTGTTCGTCCGCCAATACTTCTTCGGACAGTCCGGTGGGTTCGGGCCCGAACAGCAGGACGTCGCCGGGTTGGTAGGCGATATCGGCATACGACGTGGTCGCGTGCGCGGTGAAGGCGAACACGCGAGCGGGGGTGACGGCTTCCCAGGCAGCGGTCAGGTTTTCGTGGACCGTGACAGTCGCCAGGTCGTGGTAGTCCAAGCCTGCGCGCTTGAGCTTCGGCTCCGACAAGTCGAACCCGAGAGGGCTGACCAGGTGGAGTTCGCAACCGGTGCCTGCGACCATGCGGATCGCGTTTCCGGTGTTGGGTGGGATGCGGGGCTCGTGGAACATCACTCGGAACACTCGAGGAACTGTACCGGGCGGCATATCGGTGCCCGCGTCTGCGAGAAGAGCGGTGGAGAAGTGTGGGCGAATTGGTAACAAACCGGCCAGTCCGTGCGAACCTATTTCCGGTACTCTTCTCAGAACGGACATTTCATGAACCCTCCCGCCGGTTGGAACCCCGACCCCTTCGACCCCACGATCGACCGTTACTGGGACGGTCAGCAGTGGACCGCGCAGACACGGCCCAAGGGCGTCGACGCACCCACTCAGGCTTTCGGCACTCCCACGCAGGTCTTCGGCGCACCCGGATCGGCGGTGCCGGACACTAACGCCGAGGAAGGCAAGACGCGGCGTAAGTGGCCGTGGATCGCCGGCGCGGCAGTCGTGGGGCTGGTTGCCATCGCCGCGGCGACGGGAGCGGGCAAGTCGGAAGAATCGACGACGCCTGCTGCGACCTCTTCGACGACAGCTGCAGCGACGACAACCAAGAGCACTGTCCCGTCGACGACGAAGACCACGACTTCGTCCCTCTTGCCGACGACGACAACGATCGTGCCGCCACCGACGACAACCACCGTGGCAATCGTGCCGCTGGTGCCTCAGGTACCGGAGACCACGACAACGCCGTACGTTCCGCCCGCTCCGGCCTACACGCCGCCGAAGACAACAGAACCGGCGTACGTTCCGCCGCCGGCCAAGGTGCCTGACGCGGGGGTGTATTACGCCAACTGTGCAGCCGTGCGAGCGGCCGGTGCTGCCCCGATCTACCGCGGCGATCCCGGCTATTCGTCCAAGCTTGATCGTGACGGTGACGGCGTGGCCTGCGAGACCTAGGCGATCGAACCGGTGTCGGTGCGGCGGGGCAGTATGGACGGCATGCTCCCCGAAGAATCCGACGATGTCGTCGGCGAAGATTATTCAGACGCGCGGCTGGCCGGGCAGAAGTGGCGTCAGCGCACTTTCACCAATTGCAATTTCCGAGATGCCGATCTCACGGGACTCACGACGGAGTCGGTGGTGTTCACGGACTGTGATTTCACCGGCACCGATCTGGGGGAGTCCGTGCACACGGGAACTGCGTTTCGCTCGTGCAATTTTGCTCGGACCAGCCTGTGGCACAGCACGTTCCGAAACTGCAGTCTGCTCGGGTCGACGTTCGACGGTTGCCGCATCCGGCCGTTGACGCTCGACGAAGTCGACTTCTCGTTGACCTCACTCGGTGGGGCGGACCTGAGGAAGATCGACTTCACCTCATGCCGATTCCGTGAAGCGAACCTGGTTCGGGCCGACATGCGGGGCGCGGTGCTGGCGTCGGCGGATCTGTCCGGTGCTCGTACGGGTGGACTCAAACTCGAAGGTGCAGATCTGCGCGGTGCGCGGATCGATCCGAGCCTGTGGACGTCCGCGTCCGTCGGAAACGCGCAGATCGAGTTGATGCAGGCGGTGGCGTACGCGTCGGCGCACGGTCTTGTCGTCGACATGAAGTAGCAGCGCCTAGCTCTCCAAGCGCTCCTCGAGGCGCACCGTCACCAGCTCGCCGGTCTCCTTGCCGATGGCTTTGCGAAGATCGGCTTTGACCGGCAGCTTGTGGTTACCGTCTCCCAACGCCATGAACGAACTCTGGAACGGATGTCCGTCGATCGTCCCGCGTACCTTGACCAGGCCGCGGGTGCCGAAGAACTCGGCGGACTCCGGCCAGATCACATAAGTCCACCCGCCCTTGGCGTCGCTCTTCTGCAGGGTGGCCGTGAATTCCTTGTCCAGCAACATGATGTCGGTCCTTTCGAACTCGTCCCAGTCGATCAGCGGATGAATTCCCGTGCGAGCAGATCCATCAGCAGTCCGTCCTTCCACACACCATGGCGATCTCGCGAATACTCGCGCATCACCCCGACGTCTTTGAACCCCACCGATCGGTAGCACGCGATGGCGACGGAGTTGTCGACCTCCGGGTCGATGACCAGACGGTGGAATGCGAGGTCGTCGATCAGGTGGGCACACAGCACGCGAATCGATTCGCGACCGAACCCTCGGCCGTGGAAGTCGGGATCGAGGAACAAGTCGAGCCCGGCGTGGCGGAAGTCGGGGTTGTCCTCCGCCTCATACCACTGGATGAAGCCGATCAGGTGGTCGCCGTGGAAGATGCTGTAGCGCGTGGTGCCAGCCTCCGGCGCTGCAGGCCAGTCGTCGTCGGGATTTTGCCACCAGTGCACGACGTCCGGGTGCAGGTGAATTGCCCGCAGACGGGCGTGATGATCGGGCGCGACGGGGGAGAGGAGCACCCTCGGGCCGCGTAGTTCCGGAGCCGTTGTCACTCATCGACCCTAACCTGGAACAATGGTCGCCGTGACTGCAACGATCCTCGACGGCAAAGCTACCCGCGACGAAATCTTCGAAGACCTGAAGGTGCGGGTGAACGCTCTGAAGGCAGAGGGCATCACACCCGGCTTGGGCACCATCCTGGTGGGCGACGACCCCGGATCCGCGGCTTACGTGCGCGGCAAGCACAACGACTGCGCCAAGGTCGGTATCAATTCTTTGCGACGCGACCTGCCTGCCGACATCACGCAGGAGCAGCTCAACGCGACGATCGACGAGCTCAATGCCAATCCCGAGTGCACCGGCTACATCGTGCAGTTGCCGCTTCCCAAGCACCTTGACGAGAACGCAGCCCTCGAGCGCATCGACCCCGACAAGGACGCCGACGGCTTGCACCCGGTCAACCTCGGTCGACTGGTGTTGGGCAAGGAAGCCCCGCTGCCGTGCACCCCGCGTGGAATCCTGCATCTCCTGCGCCGCTACGAGGTCCCTATTGCAGGCGCACACGTGGTGGTAGTCGGACGAGGCGTCACAGTCGGTCGCCCGATCGGATTGCTGCTGACGCGTCGTAGCGAGAACGCGACGGTCACGCTCTGCCACACCGGTACCCGCGATCTCGCGGCCGAGGTTCGCCGCGCCGACATCATCGTCGCTGCCGCAGGCGTTCCCGGCCTCATCACCGCAGACATGGTCAAGCCCGGGGCAGCGGTCCTCGACGTCGGCGTCAGTCGCACCGACGACGGCCTGCGCGGCGACGTCGCAGCCGACGTCAGCGAGGTCGCCGGCTTCGTCTCACCCAACCCCGGTGGTGTCGGACCGCTGACCCGCGCGTTCCTGATCACCAACGTGGTCGAGCGCGCCGAGCGGGTTCTGGCCGGAGTCTGAGTCCGATGTCCTCACTGGTCGGCCTCGCGAAGAAGAATCTGCCCATGCTCGCGGTCCTCGCCGTGATCGCGGCGGCCGTGGTTCTCGTGCTGGCCGACCGGTGGCGCCGCGGCGCCCTCGTCTTCGGTGTTGCCGTCATCATCGGAGCTGCCGCTCGGTGGTTCGTTCCCGAGAACCGTGTGGGGTTGCTCGCGGTGCGTGGAAGGGTCTTCGACACTGCGGCGATGGGCGTTATGGGTGTGCTGATCGCGACGCTCGCCCTGACCATCGATCCGCTCGGTACCGACTGAGAAGGTCAGTCCCCGTAGAACGAGCGGATGTTGATGTCGCTCAAGGGGATCCACTCCGATGACTGAGTGGATGCCGACTTCTTTCCGGCCTTGTCCGGTGCACTTCGCAGCGTCACTGCGAGGACCGGTTCCTCGTCGATTCGCCCGGCCAGGGCGTAGATTGCGGCGAGATGGTGAACGCACGGCGAGCGTCGACCTGAGCAGTCGCAGCTGGCAGTGCACTCCGAAAGATCAACGGCTACTGCGATATTTCGAGCCTGCAGTTCGGTGACGATGCTGTCCGGCAGTTCGCCGGTGGAGACGGATCTGTTCGCCTTTCCAGCCGAACGGAGAAGGCTCTTCACTGCAGCGATCTCGGATTTGGTCCAGAGCGGGACACCAATCGTCACTGACGAAGTTTTTGCCTTGGTGCTCACCTCGGCGACGACGGTCCCCGACGAGACGACGGTGAACTCCACGGAACCGTTGCGTGCCAGGGTGCGAGCCGTCGGCAGGGACGGGTTCGGACCGGACGCCGCGGTCCGCTCCACCGTGCGCAGCCACGCTCGACCCCAAGCGGTGACGCCGAATTCGTTGGCCATCAGATGATCACTGCGCCGTCGAGTTCGAGAAGTTCACGCAGTTCGGTGTCGGGGAGATCGGCCAGCGCGGCCTCGACGTTCCCGGAGACAGCATCGGCCACAACTCGTTTGGACTCGTGCATCGCTGCTATGTGATCCTCCACGGTACCGCCCGTCACCAAGGTGTGGACGTTGACGGTGCGTTTCTGGCCGATGCGGTGTGCCCGGTCGGTTGCTTGATCCTCGACGGCTGGGTTCCACCACCGGTCGTAGTGCACGACATGACTTGCGCGCGTGAGGTTGAGGCCGAAGCCGGCGGCGCGCAAGCTCAGAATCAGAACCGGTGGTGAATCCGTCTCGTTCTGGAACGCGTCGACCATCGCGTCTCGTTTGTCGGTGTTCAGGCCGCCGTGGAGGAAAGGCACGGCGCCGATTCCCAGTTCGGCTCCCAGGTGTCGCGAGAGCATCTCGCCCATCGTCCGGTACTGCGTGAATATCAGCGCGCGATCGCCGTCGTCGACGATCTCGGCGATCATTTCCGTTGCGCGGTCGAGCTTTCCGGATCTTCCGTAGAGGTCGTCCGTATCGCCGGTGACCTGCGCCGGGTGATTGCATACCTGCTTGAGAGTGGTCAGAAGCGCAAGGATGTTGCCACGCCGGGCAATTCCCGTGCCCAATCCGGAGTCGAACGCATCGGCAACTGCCGACCGGTAGATGCGCGCCTGTTCCGACGTCAGAGTGCACGAGACCGTGGAGAACTGTTTGGGCGGAAGATCCTTGGCCACTATGTCTTTGGTTCTGCGCAGAATGAAAGGATCGATCACCGCGGCAAGTCTGGTCGCCGCGGTGGCCGATCGACCGGATTCGATCGGGACGGCAAAGCGTTGACGAAACCGTGCGCGAGTTCCGAGGACGTCGGGGTTGGCGACGCGAAAGAGTGACCACAATTCTTCGAGGCGGTTCTCCACCGGCGTGCCGGTCATCGCTACCTTGACGTCCGCCGACAACTGCATTGCTGCTTTCGCGGCGAGGGAAGCGGGGTTCTTGATCTGTTGCGCCTCGTCGAAGACCACTGAACTCCAATGAACCGGGGCCAATTGGGCTGCGTCGGAACGCAAGACGCTGTAGCTGGTCAGAACCGTAGTGCCGGCGGGGATACGAGTGGGAAGTGCACGGGCGGCCCCGTGATGAACGTGCAGTGGCAGATGCGGAGCGAATCGCTCGATCTCGCGGCGCCAGTTTCCTATCACCGAGGTGGGACACACAACCAGATGCGGACCGTCGTCGGCGCGGATCGCGATCATCGAAATCGCTTGCAGTGTCTTACCCAAACCCATCTCGTCGGCCAAGATCCCACCACCCGAACCCGACAGAGCCGTCAGCCAGGCAACTCCCTGCATTTGATACGGGCGCAGAGTCGCCTGAATCTTTGCTCGGCGAAGACTCTCGATGGCCGCGCGCGCTTCCGTGAACAACCGCACCGTGGACGCGGCGCTTCGGATCTTCGTGTCGTCGCGCTCGATAGCGGCATGCGCTGCGGTCGGAATGTCATGTGCGCCGGTGTCGATGACGCGCTTCCACGCGAGCAGCGACGATCCGAGGTCGCCGCGACCAGCATCGAGGTTGTGGAACGCGTCGATCGCGGTGGTGAGGTCGAGCAGTTGCGCTCCGACGTCGGTTGCTGTGATCGACTCGTCGACCGGGATCGCAAGCCTGCACACGCCCGGCGACCCGGTCGGCATCCCCAGTGCCGACAGCCGCGCTGCCGGGTCTGCGTCACCCCAGAACGCGAAGGACATGTGCTCGGGAATGTACGTAGCCTGCAGGCGCGTCGAGCATGGCTGATTCACGTTCGCCGATGCTAGCCGCGCCGGCTCACGTTCGCCAATGAGAATGTCGGGAAAACCCGCAGATCAGCTGTGGTTTTCCCGACATTGACGAATCCTGAAAACGTGGCTCTGTGCCGAATCAGCGAGCCGTACGTGCGAACTCCATCGTTCGGCGAAGCAGTCCGGCGACGGCGTCCGCCTCCGTCAGGAAGCCGTCGTGGCCGTCCTTGGACTTGAGAATCTCGAGGCCGCTGCACGTGGAAATTCCGTCGGCGATCTCCTCCTGCAAGCGAAGGGGATACAGCCGATCCGAGTCGACGCCGCCCACCACGACCGGTGCCGTGATCGATGCCAACGCCGCCGCAACACCGCCGCGTCCACGACCGATGTCGTGCCGGTTCATGGCCTCGGTCAGGAGGACGTACGTGCTCGGGTCGAAGCGGTCGACCAGCTTGTCTGCCTGATGTTCCAGGTAACTCTGTACGGCGTATCGTCCACCGTTCCAAGGATTTTCGTCGTTCTGAGCGGAGTTCTCGAAGCGTGCGTCCAGTTCGGCCTCGGTGCGGTACGTGAGGTGCGCGATGCGACGGGCGATGCCGAGTCCGGCGCGAGGTGCCCGCCCCGTTCCGTGGTAGTCACCGCCCTGCCAATCCGGATCGGAGACGATGGCAGCGATCTGCGTCGTCTGGGTGCCGATCTGATCTGCAGTGGCCCGTGAACCGGTTGCGAGAACCAACGCGGAGCGAATGCTGTCCGGGTAGGTAACTGCCCATTCGAGGGTGCGCATGCCCCCCATGGATCCGCCGACTACCGAGGCCAACTGGTCGATCCCGAGGAGATCGACGAGCTTCTTCTCCGCCGCGATCTGATCCCGGATGGAGATCTCCGGGAACCTGCTGCCCCACGGCTTGCCGTCGTCGGCCGGCGAACTGGGACCGGTCGTGCCGCGACAACCACCGAGGACATTGGTTGCGATGACGCACCATTCGCCGGTGTCGATCGGTTCGCCGGGGCCGACCATCCCGTTCCACCAGCCGGGGGAGGGCTGATTCGCGGAGATCGGTCCGGTGACGTGTGAGTCTCCGGTCAGTGCGTGCTCGACGAGTACGACGTTGTCGCGGTTCGGGGAAAGCTCACCCCACCGCTGAACGGCGAGCAAAACCGATGGGAGTGCCGCGCCGCTCTCGAGTTCCAAGGCACCGATGTCGACGAACCCCACCTGGCCGTCGGGTGGGGGCAGGAGGTCGATCCTGGGCTCCAATTCGTTCACGGTCACGAGTTTGCCACCGCTGCCAGGCCGACGGTGAGATCGGCGAGGATGTCGTCGATTCCTTCGATGCCGACCGCGAGGCGGACGAGCCCGGGGGTGACACCGGAGGCGAGCTGCTCTTCGGGGGTGAGCTGCGAGTGTGTCGTCGAGGCGGGGTGGATGACGAGTGAGCGAACGTCACCGATGTTGGCGACGTGGCTGTGCAGCGTCAGGGCGTTGACGAACGTCTTGCCCGCATCGATACCGCCGGGCAGCTCGAAGGTGACGATTGCGCCGGTTCCCTTGGGCGTCAGCTGCTTTCCACGTTCGAACCATGGCGAGGAGGGAAGTCCCGCGTAGGAAACGGAGGCGACCTCGACGTGACCGTCGAGGAATTCGGCGACCTTCTGTGCATTGGATACGTGGCGCTCGATGCGCAGGCTCAAGGTTTCGATACCCTGCGCGATGAGGAACGCGTTGAACGGCGCCACGGCGGAACCGAGATCGCGCAGCAGTTGGACGCGGGCCTTGAGTGCGAACGCCGGCGCGCCGAGGTCCGCGAAGGTGACGCCGTGGTAGCTGGGATCAGGCGTCGTGAAGTTCGTGTGGCGACCCTGCGTCCAGTCGAAAGTGCCACCGTCGACGATGACGCCGGCGATCGCGGTGCCGTGTCCACCAAGGTATTTGGTGGCGGAGTGAACGACGATGTCGGCGCCGTGTTCGAGTGGGCGAAGCAGGTACGGCGTCGCGACTGTGTTGTCCACGATCAACGGAAGACCGTTCTCGTGGGCCAGTGACGAGATACCGGGTAGGTCGAGGATGTGGTTCTTCGGATTGGCGATCGTTTCGCCGTAGAACGCCTTCGTGTTCGGGCGAATGGCTTCGCGCCACTGCTCGAGATTGTCGGGATCCTCGACGAACGTGACTTCGATGCCCAGCTTACGAAGGGTGTAATGCAGGAGGTTGTACGTGCCGCCGTACAGGTACGGGCTGGAGACGATGTGGTCGCCGGCCTCGGCGATGTTGAGGATCGCGATGGTCTCGGCGGCCTGACCCGAGGAGAGGAGGAGTGCGGCGACTCCGCCTTCGAGGGCAGCGATGCGCTGCTCGACGGCGTCTTGTGTGGGATTCATGATCCGCGTGTAGATGTTGCCCGGCTCGGCGAGGCCGAACAGTGCAGCAGCGTGATCGGTGCTGTCGAAGACGTAGCTGGTGGTCTGGTAGATCGGCAGAGCGCGCGCATTTGTGGCGGTGTCCGCTGTTTGTCCGGCGTGCACCTGCTTGGTCTCGAACGACCAGTTGGCGGTCGGATCCGAAGTTGCTGCGGCGTCGGCTGTGTTGTCGGTCATGATCTGTTCACTCCAGTGGTCTGACGGATAGATGTCGGACGGGGGCGAATGATCGCCGCCCCGTGCTGGGGTCTATCTACAAGTGCGACACATACTGAAATACCTCCGTGGGGCTCGGCCCGGTCTGGGGTCCGTCCCTGTCGGACCCGCGCTTGTCACCCGAATTGCGGTGGAACTGCGCGAGCAGATCCACGTCGGGAAACCTGGTCATCACCCGGGGCACCCCACCGCGGTTGGAGGGTTGCCGTCCAGCGAGCCGGGGCTTGACGCTGGCACTCATGACCAAGTCGGATTCTACCGGGAAGTGAGCGCAGTCCTGACACGGGGCGAAATGTGAGCCGCAACCGCACGCGAGGCAGGGCGACGCAGCCCACTAGCAGGCAAAAGTTACTCGCGAGTAGAGACTGATGAGTGGACCTGCCGGTTGCGGCCTCACGGGTTAGCAGTACGCTTGTCTTGTTTGGGACTCATCTCCCGAGATCAGTCCACACCGTCTAGGTTTGATAATCGAACCGTTCGCGGACCCACTCACAAAGTGTGACCGCAACCGTGTAACCAGGGAAACTTCCTAGGAGGACGCGAAGCACCCATGTCCAAAATCAAGGTTGAGGGCACCGTCGTCGAACTCGACGGCGATGAGATGACGCGCATTATCTGGCAGTTCATCAAAGACAAGTTGATCCATCCGTATCTCGATGTGAACCTCGAGTACTACGACCTCGGTATCGAGTACCGCGACGAGACCGACGACCAGGTCACCATCGACGCAGCGCACGCGATCCAGAAGCACGGCGTCGGCGTCAAATGCGCCACGATCACGCCGGACGAGGCACGTGTCGAGGAATTCGGTCTCAAGAAGATGTGGCGTTCCCCGAACGGAACGATCCGCAACATTCTCGGCGGCACGATCTTCCGCGCACCGATCATCATCTCCAACGTTCCGCGACTCGTTCCGGGCTGGACCAAGCCGATCATCATCGGCCGTCACGCATTCGGCGACCAGTACCGCGCCACAGACTTCAAGGTCCCCGGCCCCGGCAAGGTGATGATCACCTACACGCCTGAGGACGGCAGCGCACCGATCGAGCACGAACTGGTCAACTTCCCCGAAGAGGGCGGCGTCGTCCAGGGGCAGTACAACTTCACCACGTCCATCCGTGACTTCGCTCGCGCGTCGCTCACCTACGGACTGCAGCAGAACTACCCGGTGTACCTGTCCACCAAGAACACCATTCTCAAGGCGTACGACGGTGCCTTCAAGGACATCTTCCAGCACGTCTACGAGACCGAGTTCAAGGCTGAGTTCGATGCTGCAGGTCTGACCTACGAGCACCGCCTCATCGACGACATGGTCGCTTCCGCACTCAAGTGGGAGGGCGGATACGTCTGGGCATGCAAGAACTACGACGGCGACGTCCAGTCCGACACCGTGGCCCAGGGCTTCGGCTCGCTCGGCCTCATGACGTCGGTTCTGCTGACACCGGACGGAAAGACCTGTGAGGCAGAGGCTGCTCACGGCACCGTGACGCGTCACTACCGTCAGCACCAGCAGGGCAAGCCCACCTCGACCAACCCGATCGCGTCCATCTTCGCGTGGACCCGCGGGCTCGAGCATCGTGGCAAGCTCGACAGCACCCCTGAGGTCATCGGCTTCGCGCAGGCGCTCGAAGACGTTGTCATCAAGACCGTCGAAAGCGGCCAGATGACCAAGGACCTCTCGATGCTGGTCGGCGGCGATCAGGGCTACCTGACCACCGAGGAGTTCCTCGGCGCGCTCGACGTGAACCTGCAGAAGGCCATGGCCGCGAAGTAGATTCACCGCTTCACCTGTCAAATGGGACGTCTGGGAAACCGGGCGTCCCATTTGTGTTCGCGGTCTCACGTGAGTGAACTCACCCGCTCTCACTTGGAAGTTCAACCAGGTGTGAGACCACAATTGATCAGTGACTTCGTCTACCCTCTCCCGTTCTGACACCTCGACACCCGGGGTTCGTTCCGCCAGAGGTCCGGCGATGCTCGCTCTCGCTCTCGGTGGTTTCGGTATCGGCACAACCGAGTTCGTCGCCATGGGGTTGCTCCCGGAAATGGCATCCGGACTCGGCGTCTCGGAACCCGTCGCGGGTCACGTGATCTCCGCATACGCGCTCGGAGTTGTCGTCGGCGCTCCGCTGATCGCTGCACTCACCGCACGAGTACCGCGCCGCACCCTGTTGATCGCACTCATGGTCGCGTTCACCGTCGGCAATGCCGCCTCGGTTTTCGCGCCCTCGTACACGACGCTGATGATGGCCCGCTTCGTCGCCGGATTGCCGCACGGCGCGTATTTCGGAGTCGCCGCACTGGTCGCAGCTCACCTGGCCGAACCGGGAAAACGCGCGAAGGCCGTCGCCATGGTGATGATGGGTCTTTCCGTGGCCAACGTGATCGGGGTACCGGTCGCGGCCTGGATCGGCCAGGCACTCGGCTGGCGCAGCGCCTTCGCCTTGGTTGCGGTGATCGGAGTGGCAACGGTTGCTTCGCTTTTCGTCTGGATTCCGCGGTTGGACGGCATGCCGGTGACGAATCCGATCACCGAACTCGGGGCACTGGGCCGCGTTCAGGTGTGGATGACCCTGATCGTGGGCATGGTCGGATTCGGCGGGATGTTTGCCGTCTACACCTACATCAGTACGACTCTCACCGACGTGTCCGGGCTTGGCGCTTCGTTCATTCCCCTCGCACTCATGCTGTACGGACTGGGCATGGTGGCCGGCAACTTCGTCGGTGGATACCTCGCGGATCGCGCACTGATGAAGGGCTTGTTCCTGTCGATGGGATCCCTCGTTGTGATCCTCGCGGTCTTCGTTATCGCCGTGCGCAATCCGTACACGGCGCTCGTCTTCGTCTTCCTCATCGGGCTCGCCGGGTCGTCGATGGTGCCTGGCCTCCAGGCACGGTTGATGGATGTCGCCGAGGATGCTCAGACCTTGGCCGCGTCTCTCAATCACGCCGCACTCAACATCGCCAACGCCTTCGGAGCGTGGATCGGCGGCGTCGTCATCGCAGCCGGTTACGGGTACACCGCGCCGGCAGCGGTGGGGTCGTTGCTGGCCGTCGCGGGTCTCGTCGTGCTGGCGGTGGCGGTGATTCTGCAGCGTAGGGCCGCGCGCTGACCTGGGCGCCCATCCGCGTCGGTGGAATCGGCTACGGTGCTTGCCGTGCCACAAACTGCTGACTCCCACATTCTTGCGCCCCACACCATCACGTCCGTGAACGTCAACGGCGTTCGAGCAGCTGCCCGCAAGGGCATGCTCGACTGGCTGGAGAAGACGTCGGCGGATTTCATCTGCCTTCAGGAAACGCGTGCGTCGGACGACCAGCTTCGCGAGACCCTCGAGCCGGCACTCGGCAACGGATGGTTCCTCGTCTCCGCCGAGCCGTCCGCGAAGGGACGCAACGGAGTCGCGGTGCTCTCACGCACGGAACCTGACGCGGTGCGGATCGGTCACGGGGACGACGAGTTTCTCGACGCCGGTCGATACATCGAAGCCGACTTCGCCGATCTGACCGTCGCGAGCCTGTACCTGCCCTCCGGTGAGGCGCTCACGCCGAAGCAGGAGGAGAAGGAGCGGTTCATGGCATCCTTCGCAGTTCACCTCGCCTCCACCGCTGCAGCGGCCGAGGCTGCCGATCGTCACGTGGTGGTCAGCGGCGATTGGAACATCGCGCACACCGAACTCGACCTCAAGAACTGGAAGACCAACAAGAAGTCCTCGGGATTCCTCCCCGAGGAGCGCGCCTGGATGGATCTGCTGTTCGCCGAAGATTCCGCGTGGGTGGACGTCTTCCGCACCCTCCATCCGGGTGTCGACGGCCCGTACTCGTGGTGGTCGTACCGCGGAAAGGCATTCGACAACGATTCGGGTTGGCGTATCGATTACCAGGTTGCCACTCGCGGATACGCCGAGAGGGCCAAGGTCGCGCTCGTGGAACGCGCTGAGTCCTACGACCTCCGTTGGTCGGATCATGCGCCTGTCACCGTCTCGTACCGATAGAGACGCGTATGTCTGAAGGTCTGAAAATGCCGAGCGCAAAGACGCGCAACGCCATCATCACCGTCGTGGTGGCGGTGGTTGCGCTCGTACTGGCGGTCACCCTTTCTTCACGTGACTCCGACAGTTCGGCGTCGTCGGTGACGAAGTCCTCGAGTGCCCAGTCCTCGACTGTTCAAGCCAAGCCTGGCGCCACCACCAAGGCCTCGCCGTCGAGTTCCGCGCCCTCGAATTCCGCTGCCAAGCCAACGCAGCAGACGAACAGCGATGCGCCGGCGCGAGTGCTCGCCACGCTGGTGGAGATCGACGCCGGACGGTGGCCGGATTCCGCCAATGCGCCGGGCACCAAGGGCGGCATCACCTTCCGCAACAGCGAAGGACGTCTACCCGCTGTCGGTGCCGGTGGCGGACGTGTCGTCTATCAGGAATGGGACGTGAACCCGAAGAAGAACGGCCAAGGACGCGACGCCGAGCGAATCGTCACCGGCAACGACGGTTCGGCGTGGTACACCCTCGATCACTACGACACGTTTGTGAGGATTCGCTGATGTCCGATTCGTCTACGATCAGCGTGGCGCAGTGGCTGGATCCGTCTTCGGATGTGGCTTCGGTGGCGCTGCAGAGCGACCCGGCCGTTGCAGATGATCTTGCACGTCAACTCCGTGCCGAGAATTTTGTCGTTCGGGTGGTTCGCGGAGAGAACATGCGGACAACGGCGCAGGTCTTCGACGAGTTTGCGGCAGCCTTCCAGTTTCCGTCCCACTTCGGGCGAAACAAAGACGCTTTCGACGATGTCATGCGCGATCTCGACGACGTCCTCGGACTCGGCGCCGGATATGTAGTTGTGGTCCGAGGCGCGGGTTCTCTACTGTCCGAGCAACAGGATCAGTTGGAGTGGTTCTGCGAAACGATGGACTTCTACGCCGAAGAATGGGAACCCGTCGTTTTCCGGACCGTCTACCAGTTCGGTGCGGAGGACCTCACCGCCCACGGTGAAGACCTCGTCGAACTCGACTACCCGGGCACCACGCCACTGCACTGATTTCCACTCGTGAAAAGATCGGAACCATGTCGACCCCTGCAGAACAGAAGCCCACCGCAAAGCCTCGCGTGCTTTCCGGAATCCAGCCGACGTCGGATTCTTTCCACCTCGGCAACTACCTGGGTGCGCTGCAGCAGTGGGTTCCGTTGCAGGACGATTTCGACGCTTTCTACTTCATTCCGGATCTTCACGCCATCACGGTGACGCAGGACCCGAAGGAATTGCGTCGTCGCACCAAGGTTGCGGTGGCTCAGCTCCTTGCGGTGGGGATCGATCCGGATCGGGCGACGCTGTTCGTACAGAGTCAGGTTCCCGAGCACGCACAGTTGGCGTGGGTCCTGAACTGCATCACCGGTTTCGGTGAAGCCAGCCGTATGACGCAGTTCAAGGACAAGTCCGCCAAGCAAGGCAGCGACAACGCCAGTGTCGGCTTGTTCACGTATCCGGTTCTGATGGCCGCGGACATCCTTCTGTACCGCCCGCAGCGAGTTCCGGTGGGTGAGGATCAGCGTCAGCACCTCGAACTCGCACGCGATCTGGCCGGACGGTTCAACACCCGCTACGGCAAGGCGTTCGTCGTTCCCGAGCCGCAGATCATCAAGGGCACGGCAAAGATCTACGACCTGCAGGATCCGACCGCGAAGATGAGCAAGTCCGCTGCCAGTGCGGCCGGACTGATCAATCTGCTCGACGATCCGAAGGTGTCGGCGAAGAAGATCAAGTCGGCCGTCACCGACAACGAGCGCGAGATTCGTTTCGACCCGCAGGCCAAGCCGGGCGTCAGCAACCTGCTCACCATTCAGTCGGCTCTCTCGGGAGTACCGATCGAGACTCTGGTGGCCGGTTACGAGGGCAAGGGGTACGGCGACCTCAAGACCGATACCGCTGACGTGCTGACCGAGTTCGTCACCCCACTCAAGGCGAAGGTCGACGGTTACCTCGCCGACGAGGCAGAGCTGGATCGCATCATCGCGGCCGGAGCGCACCGCGCCCGTGAGGTGTCTTCACGCACTCTCGCCGCTGTCTATGACAAGGTCGGATTCCTGGCACCGAAGGGCTGACTTACGCGAGTTCGGACTCACGACGCCTGACCGAACATGAGGGGGACGGCAATGGCTGACACGGACGACGACGCACCGAGCTTTCTCGAGAAGCAACGGGCAGCGCGACCCTGGCTCGATCATCTGGTTCGCGCGGCCGGACGGTTTCAAGAGCAAAAAGGCGACTATTACGCTGCTGGTATCACGTACTTCAGCGTTCTCGCGTTGATTCCGATCATGATGGTCGCGTTTGCAGTGGCCGGTTTCGTATTGGCCGGGCATCCCGAGTACCTGGAGTCGATTCAGGAGCAGATCACCAAGAGCATTCCGGGCAGCTTGGGTGACACCATCAACACGCTGATCGATTCGGCCATCGACTCGCGCGCGAGCGTCGGAATCTTCGGCCTCCTGGGTGCTGCGTACGCGGGTCTCGGTTGGATGGCAAATGTTCGCGACGCGCTGACGGCGATGTGGGAGAGCAAGCGCGAGCCCAAGGGGTTCGTACGTACCAAACTTGGTGACGCAGGGGCCCTCGTCGGTCTGGCTCTCGCCATGGTCGTCTCACTGGGAATGTCGGCGCTGAGCAGTGGGCCGGTTGCGACTCAGATCGTGAAATGGCTCAACCTCGAGAACATCACCGGTGTCGGCGTGGGGCTCAGAGTTGTTTCACTGTTGCTCTCACTCCTGGCGACGTGGGCGGTGTTCCTGTGGGTGATCGCCCGGCTGCCGCGCGAGCCTGTCACGCTGCGTAGCGCTGCGCAGGCAGCGGTTATCGCCGCGATTGTGTTCGAGATCTTCAAGCAGGTGGGTGCGATCTACCTCGCTGCCGTCACCAACGGACCAGCGGGCGTGGCATTCGGTCCGATCATCGGTTTGCTCGTGTTCGTGTTCACGGCGTCACGGATGCTGCTGTTCTGCACGGCGTGGGCGGCGACGACCAAGGAAAGTATGGCCCTGGCGTTCGTTCCGCCGCCGGATCCCGCAGTGATCTCGCCGCGAATCGTTGTCAGTGACGGTGCTTCACCGTCTCGCGTGGCTGCGCTGATCGCCACGGGTGCGGTTGCCGGCCTGGGTCTTTCGGGCTTCATGCGTCGTCGGCCGCGCTAGCGCCTCCGACGGTTGAGGGCAACGGCTCCCGCCACCAGCGCGATCACCACTACTCCGCCGACCGCACCGATGAGTATGCGGTCAGTGGTGTCGGATTCGGCGTCGGTAGCGGTGGGTGCAGCCGAGATCGAGCCTGGTGCAGCGGCAGACGGTGTGCGAGTGACCTCGGGCGAGGCATCGTCGGTGGATCGGTCCGTCAACGAGCCGACGGTTGTGCTCGCGGGGAGTGCATATCCGTAGTCGAGTAGACGGGCAGCTTGTTCCCACGGACGGATCGGCTTGGCTTCGCCGCCCATCAATGTCACCAGTAGTTTCCGGCCGTTACGCTCCGCGCCACCCACATACGTGTGGCGGGCGTCGTCGGTGAAGCCGGTCTTGCCGCCCAATGCGCCGTCGTAGTTGTAGAGCAGCTGATTGTCGTTGGCGAGAGTGAATCCGGGGCGGTCCTGATCGTCGGGAATCGTCGGATCCTTGGGGAAGCCGGGAAATTCGACGGTCTCGGTATGGATCAGACCGGCAAACGTCGGATTCTGCAGGGCGGTATGGAAAATCACGGCCAGGTCGTACGGCGAGCTGCTCATCCCCGGGCCGTCGAGTCCGGATGGAGTTGCCGTGCGAGTGTCGAGGGCGCCGAGTTCGGCCGCGAGCGCGTTCATTTTCGACACGGCTGCAGCGTCACCGCCGAGTTGGCGGGCGAGAGCATGCGCGGCATCGTTTCCCGACGCCATGACCAGACCCTGCATCAGTTGCCGGTTGGTGTACTTGCCGCCCTTTCCGATGCCGACAGCGCTACCTTCAGCGTCCGCGTCTTCGGCCGTTGCGGTGATTTCGGTGTCGAGATCGAGTTCGTCGAGCGCGACGAGAGCCAACAGCATCTTGATGGTGCTGGCCGGGCGGTAGCGACCGTGCGGATCTTTGGCGGCGAGGACCTCGCCGGTTTCGGCGTCCGCGAGTACCCATCCGGATGCCGCGATATCCGCCGGGAGCGGGGGAGCGCCGTCAGGGAGCACAACACCGCACTCGCCGAGCTTGTCTCCACCGACGGGGCTTTCCGGAATCGGGACAGCAGTCGGGGCCGTGGATCCGGGCGCGGGTGCTTCGGAGAGATCGATCGCCGGTGCCGGGCTACTCGTGAACGGGCAGCTGTCGGTGTTGGGTGTTGTGAACGGCGCTTCGGTGGTGGTGGTGGGCGGCGGCGGGGCCGGTTGGGCGCCGGCCACTCCCGAGGTCCCTACGACACCGGTAAACGCAATGCTCCCTGAGAGCACTGTTCCGGCTACTGCCACTGCACACTTTCGACGCCACATCATCGATATACGAGGGTATGCGAACGTGAGGGAACGTCCGAATCGCCACGCAAGCAGAGGGATCGAAAACAGGCGATTCGGTTTGTACATCGGTCATAGTGGACGGATGAACTTCGCAGGCACGCGTGGACGCCTGACGCTCGCCGCAGTGACACTCATCGGAACGTCAGCCGCTGTCGTGGGATGCTCCGGCGATTCGGAACCGTCGGCCGAGAGCCAAATCTCTGCCGTGGTCGGTCAGAGTTTCGAATTCATGGCCGAAAGGGACTGGGAGGCAGTGGACAGCACTCAATGCAGTTCGATGCGCAGCGAGAGCCCCCGGGCCGAGGAGTCGCCGTTCGACGACACGCTTGCGAGTCTGAGGCTGGACGGAGTGGAGAACATCGTGGTGAACGGGGATTCGGCGACGGCCAACACTCGTCATTACAGCACCGAGGATCCGTCCGCGATGATGCGCGAGGACATCACGTTGATCAAGGAGAACGGTGCCTGGGTTGTGTGCTGACGTCTTCGGATGCTGACGTTGCCGATTGCCGTCGATGAGTTCCCCGACCACGCAGAGTCTGTAACAGTGGGGTAGTCGGCTACTCGAATGGCGCACACGCACTGACGACAGGGGATCGGTATGGGCAAGATCGTGGTGACAGAATTCGTGTCCTTGGACATGGTGATGGAAGCTCCCGGTGGCGAACCGGGTTATGCGCACACTGGATGGGTCTTTCCGTACCAGGAGGGCGATCAGATGAAGTTCAAACTCGACGAAACCCTCGCCGCGGACGTCCTTCTGCTCGGGCGGCGGACCTACGAGAGCTTCGCCGGTGCCTGGCCTGAGCGCGAGGACGACCAAGGCTTTGCGGACAAGATGAACGAGATGCCCAAGTACGTCGTCACGAGTTCGACCGAACCGCTCGAATGGAACAACTCGACGGCGCTCGACGGTCCCATCGAGGAATCTGTCCCGAAGCTCAAGGAGCAGATCGACGGCGAGATCCTGGTCGCGGGAAGTCGGACGCTCGTCCACGCGTTGTTGCTGGCCGGTCTGGTCGACGAGCTTCGTCTGATGGTCTTCCCGGTCATTCTCGGGTCCGGCGGGAGAGTGTTCCCCGAATCGGCCGACAAGATCGTCCTCGAGTTGAAGGACGATCGTCGGTACGAATCCGGAGTTCAAGTACTGACGTACCACCCCACGGTCACGTAGACCTCTCGAAAACATCTGTGGCCGAGACTCTTCGAGAGTCTCGGCCACAGATGTCTTGCCGGCTAACTGTTCTCGGGGAAGCCGAGGTTGATTCCGCCGTGGCTGGGGTCGAGCCAGCGACTGGTGACGGCTTTACCTCGCGTGAAGAAATGAACACCTTCTGTCCCGTGAGCGTGGGTGTCACCGAAGAGGCTGTTCTTCCAGCCGCCGAAGCTGTAGTAGGCCATGGGAACCGGGATGGGGACGTTGATGCCGATCATTCCGACCTCCACCTCGTTCTGGAAGCGTCGGGCAGCGCCGCCGTCGTTGGTGAAGATGGCGGTGCCGTTTCCGTACGGGTTGTTGTTGATCAGTTCGAGGGCTTGGTCGTAGGTATCGACACGCACGACGGACAGGACAGGTCCGAAGATTTCGTCGGTGTAGATCGACATGTCGGTGGTGACGTGGTCGATGAGGGTGGGCCCGAGCCAGAAGCCGTCCGGTCCACCATCGGCCTGAACTGTGCGTCCGTCGACCACGATCGTGGCACCGTCCTTCTCGCCGGCATCGACATAGGACGCGACCTTGTCGCGATGGGCCTTGGTGACGAGCGGACCCATGTCGGAGTTCTTGGTGCCGTCACCGGTGACGAGGGGAGTGGTGCGTTCGACGATCTTGGCAACCAGTTCGTCGGCGATGTCGCCGACTGCGACCAGGGCGGAGATCGCCATGCATCGTTCGCCCGCGGAGCCGAATCCCGCGTTGACCATTGCGTCGGCGGCGAGGTCGAGGTCGGCGTCCGGCAGAACGATGGCGTGGTTCTTGGCGCCGCCGAGTGCTTGCACGCGTTTGCCGTTGGCGGTGCCGGTGGCATAGACGTACTGGGCGATGGGGGTGGATCCGACATACGAAATCGCTTTGACTGCTTTGTTTTCCAGAAGTTCGTCGACGGCGAGCTTGTCACCTTGGAGGACGTTGAAGACGCCGGGGGGCAGACCGGCTTCGGCCCAGAGTTCGGCGAGCCAGATCGCCGCGGTGGGGTCCTTCTCCGAGGGCTTGAGAATCACGGTGTTCCCGGCGGCGATGGCGACCGGGAAGAACCACATGGGGACCATCGCGGGAAAGTTGAAGGGCGAGATGATGCCGACGGGGCCGAGGGGTTGGCGGATGGAGTAGACGTCGACCTTGGTCGATGCATTCTCGGTGTATCCGCCCTTGAGGAGATGCGGTATTCCGCAAGCGAATTCGACAACTTCCTGCCCGCGGCTGATTTCGCCGAGGGCGTCGGAGAGAACCTTGCCGTGCTCGGCTGTGATGATCTCGGCGAGTTCACCTTTGCGAGCATTGAGGAGTTCGCGGAAGCTGAACAGTACCTGTGTGCGCCGGGCCAGTGAGGTGTCACGCCAGGCGGGGAAGGCCGCCGCAGCCGCGTCGATGACAGCGCGGGCGTCCTCGAGGTTCGCCAGGGCCAGTCGGCCGGTGATCTGTCCGGTGGCGGGGTTGGTGACGGGGGCGGTGTCCTCGGACGTTCCGGCGAACGGCTTGCCGTCCAACCAGTGCGCGATGACACGAGTATCAGTGCTGGTCATGGTATTTCCTAGTGGTCTGGTGACTCAGGAGTTCGGGGAGGTGTACTTGGCGACGTAGTCGTTCATCGTCTCGCGCTGGTACCGGGAAACCTCGTGCGCGTTTTCGTTCTCGGCGAAGACGCTCGACACCATCACGGTGTTCTCACGTTCGTAGAAGCCGAGTTTGCCGAGACCGCCGAAGAATTCGTCCCAGTTGACGTCTCCGTCACCGATTTTGAGATGCTGATGCACTCGAACGGCATTGCCTGGCGGATTGGTGATGTAGCGCAGTCCGTGGGAACGGTGATGATCCATGGTGTCCGCCACGTGAACGAGTCGGACCATGTCGCCGGCGGCCTCCATGATGGCGGGAAGGTCCCCACCCATGTGGAATTGGTGGCACGCCACGATCACCATGCCGAGGTTCTTGGAGTTCACACCACGGATCGTGCGGATCGCGGCTAGTCCGTCTTCGACAAAATCGTCCGGGTGGGGGTCGATCAGGACGTCGATTCCCTCGCGTTCGATGATCGGAACCAGTTCCTCCATCGAACGATAGAACGCACGCTCGGACTCTTCGGCCTTTTCGGGGCGGCCGGAGAATTCGGTGTTCATGACGTTGACACCGAGATCGACCGTGATCTGGATGGCCCGCTTCCAGTAGCGCACGGCTGCTTCGCGAGCGTCCTCGTCCGGGCCGGACCACCGAAGGACCGGAAGCACCGACGCGATGCCGACTCCCGCACTCGCGCAGGCCTTCCGGAACTCGGTGACGAGCGCGTCGTCGGCTTTCGGGTGATTGAAGAACGGGATCATGTCGACGTGCGGTGTGAGCTGCAGGTACTCGTACCCGAGATCGGCAACAACCTGAGGTAGCTCGAGTAGTGAGTAATCGTGATGGAAAGGTGTGGGGTCGAGTGCGACCTTCATCGCTAAGCTCCGGCCACAGAGTCGCGCGCAACCATGTCCACGACGACGCGCTGACCCGTCTCCAGAGACTTCACACCGGCGGCGCAGACAGCGGCCGCGGCGTACCCGTCCCAAGCACCTGGTCCGTCGATGTAGTTGCCGGTGCCGGCGCCCGTCTTCACTGCCTTGATCCACCGGGCGAACTCGGTGTCGTAGGCCTGCCCGAAGCGTTCGCGGAATCCTGGGGTGATCTGTCCACCCCAGTTGCCGGGCTTGGTCTTTCGGATCAGTCCCACGTCGAGTCCGATCATCGCGCTTCCGAGTTCGCCGACAACTTCGGTGCGCACCTCGTAGGCAACTCCGGTGGTGACAAACACCTCGGCGTCGACGTGTCTGCCGGACTCGGTCTCGAATATCGCGATCTGTGGGTCTTGAATGCCCTCGGGAGCAAGCGAATTCGCGGCCGGTCGGATGATCTGCACCGAGGTGATCTCTTCGTCGAGCAGGAATCGTGTCACGTCGACCTCGTGGACGAGTGAGTCCTTGACGATCATCGCGCTGTCGAAGCCGTTCGGAACCGCAGGATTGCGGTGCGCGCAGTGCACAACGAGAGGGCGACCGAGATCGCCGCTGTCGATCAAATCCTTGAGCTGGGTGTATTCGTGGTCGAACCGGCGCATGAAACCAACCTGGATCAGTCTTTTTCCCAGCGCTGCTTCGGCTTTGACGATCGTGAGCGAACTGTCCGCGTCGGTGGTCAGCGGCTTTTCGCAGAGAACAGGCTTGCCCGCTTCGAGGCAGGCAAGAACCTGCTTCTCATGGGTCGGGCCCGGGGTTGCGAGAACAACGGCGTCGACGTCCTCGGCTGCGATGGCATCGAACGGATCGACGACGACGCGCGCCCCTGGCGTCAGTGCTGCGATTTCCTCGGCGCGGGCGAGAGAGTAGTCGTTGACGACGGTGACGCGGGCACCGCCGATTTTGTTGGTGATGCGGTCGACGTGATCGGCCCCCATGATGCCGACGCCGAGCACTGCGATCCGGAGATCCTGGTTGTCAGACATGCGGTGGTACTCCTCGATTGTGTTGCTCAGTTGAAACGGACGGCGGGGACGCCACAGGTGGACAGGTATTTCTGAGTGCGCGCTGCGATGGGCAGCGGTGTGTCGGGATGGCAGGGATACATGTCCTGCTCGACGATCGCGAACACGTCGATGCCGAGCTTCTCGATGGCCTCCAGAAGCGGCGGCATGTCGGGGATTCCGCGCGGCGGTTCGATCATGGCACCGAGTTTGACGGCCTCACCGAACGGCAGGTCCTCCGCCTCAACCTTGGCGACTATCGCCGGATCCACCTGTTTGAGGTGTAGGTACCCGATGCGCTCCGGATGTTTGTTGATAATTGCGAGATTGTCGCCGCCGCAGTAGCTGATGTGGCCGGTGTCGAGACACAGATTCACGAAACGCTCGTCGGTCCCTTCGAGGAACTTGTAGACGTTGTCTTCGATGTCGACGTGACTGTCGGCATGAGGATGGTACTGCGCCATGACGCCGTACTCCTCGAGCATTGCCTTCCCGAGAGCGTTCATGCCGTCGGTTTTCTTACGCCACTGCTCGGGCGTCAGATTGCGGTCTTCGAGTACCGCTCCGGTGGAAGGGTCGCGCCACATCTCAGGGATGACCACCACGTGCTTGCCGCCGACGGCTGCGGTCAACTTGGCGACGTCCTTGATCTGATTCCAGACGGCATCCCAGGAATCGTCCTGGTGCAGGTGTTCGAAAACGGTACCGGCCGAAAGCTTCAGGCCGCGGGCGCCGAGTTCGTCCGTCAACTTGGCTGGATCGGTCGGAAGGTATCCGAACGGGCCGAGTTCGATCCATTCGTATCCCGACGCGGATACCTCGTCGAGGAATCGTGTGTAAGGGGTCTGCTGTGGATCGTCCGGAAACCACACGCCCCAGGAGTCGGGGGCTGATCCGACGCGAATCGCGCTCATGTCTAGATTCCTTTCGCGGGCAAGCTTTATGGGGTGTGGTTGTGCGGAATTTTCATTCGGATGGACGGAGGTACGGTCGCTGGATCTTCTTCCAGGACTCGTACGTTGTCCGTGCTTTCTTGGTGGACTCCAGTTCGGAGGTGGCCGATACCGGTACATCCCACCAGGATTCGCTGTCCGGGGCGCCGATCAGCGGATCGGTTTCGACGTGGATGACGGTGCTGGTGTCGCTTGCTTTGGCAACCTTGATCGCGTCGGCGAACTCGGCAGTGGTGTTGGCGCGGATGACGTCGACACCGAGGCTGGCGGCGTTCGCGGCCAGATCGACCGGGAGAACCCCTCCGTCGAGACGTCCGTCATTCGAGCGGTAGCGGTACTGCGTGCCGAAGCGTTGGGAACCCAGCGACTCGGACAGTGAACCGATGGAGGCAAATCCGTGATTCTGCACCAGGACGACGATGACCTTGAGGCGTTCCTGTACGGCGGTGACCAATTCGGTGGCCATCATCAGATAGGAACCGTCGCCGACCATCACGAACACGTCGCGATCGGGGCACGCCATGCGGACGCCTAGACCGCCGGCAACTTCGTATCCCATGCACGAGTACCCGTATTCGACGTGATACCCCTTGGAATCACGGGTTCGCCACAGCTTGTGGAGGTCACCCGGCATGGACCCGGCAGCGCACACCACGACGTCACGTGGATCGGACAGCGTGTTGACCAGGCCGATCACCTGATTTTGATTCAGTGACCTGTCGGCAGCGGGTTCAGCTGGGTTGTAGACGGATTCGACGATCGCATCCCAATCGCGAGCGAGGTCACCGATCCTGGACGCGTATTCGTCGTCCACCCGGTAGTCGGTCAGTGCAAGTGCCAGCGCGTCGAGTGCCTCACGTGCGTCGGCGACAACGCTGACTCCGCCCTGCTTCACGGAGTCCAGTGATGCGACGTTGATGTTGACGAAGCGAACGTCGGGATTGGTGAACGCGGTGCGGGACGCGCTCGTGAAATCGCTGTACCGCGTACCGATTCCGATGACGACGTCAGCCTCGGTGGCCAGTGCGTTTGCAGCCGTAGTGCCGGTGGACCCCACCGCCCCGACGGATTGTGGATGGTCGTAGACCAATGAACCCTTCCCCGCCTGGCTCTGCCCCACGGGGATTCCGGTTTGCGCACAGAACGCTGATAGAGAGTCGCTGGCCTGGCTGTAGATCACGCCGCCGCCGGCCACGATCAGTGGCTTGCGAGCCGAGCGGATGATCGCGGCGGCGCGTTCGATCACCGATCGCTCGGGGAGCGGGCGGGCCACGTGCCACACCCGTTCGGCGAAGAACGACTCTGGCCAGTCGAAAGCCTCGGCCTGCACGTCCTGCGGGATGGCGATGGTGACTGCGCCGGTCTCGACGGGATCAGTGAGAACGCGCATCCCGGCGAGCAGAGCGCTCGGCAACTGCTCCGGGCGCCATACCCGATCGAAGTATCGTGAGACCGGTTTGAAAGCGTCGTTGACTGTGACGTCGCCGCTCGACGGGAGTTCGAGTTCCTGTAAGACGGGGGCACTGGCGCGGGTCGCGAAAGTATCTGCGGGAAGGAGTAATACAGGTAGACGGTTGATGGTGGCCAGTGCCGCGCCGGTGATCATATTGGTGGCACCGGGGCCTACGCTGGACGAGACCGCCCACGTCTGCAGGCGGTCCTTCATGCGGGCGTGCGCGACAGCCGAGTGCACCATCGCCTGTTCATTGCGGCCGAGCACGTAGGGGAGTGTCGGCTCACGGCCGGCGTCGAGATCCTGGATCTCGGCCTGCAAGAGTGCCTGCCCCAACCCGGCGACGTTCCCGTGCCCGAAGATTCCGAAGCAGCCGGCAAACAGCTTGGTGCGCTGGCCGTCGCGTTCGGTGTACTGGTTGGCGAGGAAGCGGACAACAGCTTGAGAAACGGTGAGGTGAACGGTCGGCTCGTCGCGAGGTAGACGATTGCCGGTTGCGTTGTTGGTGGGTGCCACAGCTTTCACTTCCGTCAGTTGTGGGACTGCAACGGCAGTCGAGGGTCGATGTCCTGGTGATCCCAGCTTCCACGTAGCCAGGTGTGTTGCGGATCGTCACAGATGTTCCACGCCCGGATCTCGCCCGAACCTGCCATGACATTGAGGTAGTACATGTGGTGGCCCGGCGCTGCGATGGACGGGCCGTGATAGCCGTGCGGCACGAGGACGACGTCGCCCGAGCAGACTTCCTCGAGCACCTCGATAGGTCTCTCGGCGGTTCCGTACACGCGGTGGTAGCCGAAACCTTCGGTCCCGGTGGGGCTTCTGTCGATCTCGAAGTAGTAGATCTCTTCCAGGGCCGATTCGACGTCGCTGTTCTCGTCGTGTTTGTGGCTGGGATACGACGACCAGTTCCCGCCGGGGGTGATGACCTCACACGCGATGATGGAGTCGGCCTCGAAGGTGTCTGCAGTGGCGAAGTTGTGAACCTGTCGGCTGCAGTTCCCGGCGCCGCGGAGCTCGACCGCAACTCCTGAAGCCGGACCGTAGCGATGGGGGAGCTTGGCGCCGGCGCGCGCTCCGCACAGGGCGAAGCGGCCTCCGCCCGTGCTGCTGACCGAGTAGTCGGCGTCGCGACCGACGTACGCGAAATCGCTCGGGCCGTCGAAAACCGATGCGCGGCCAGTGAGGGGAATCTCCGTCCCCTCGGCAACAACCACGGCCGAACCCGCAAGTGGAACGACGATGATTTCGTTCTCGCCGGACCGCAGGTGGACGTTCGCACCCGGGGCGAGTTCGAGTATCCACAAGCTGGATTCGGTCCACCCGGCAGACTCCGGCGTGACCACTGTCGTGAAATCACCGTCGGCGGACGATCCGGCGGGGACGTAGTACTTGCTGAACATCTTGCTCCTGCCAGGTCGGTTCTAGTGGACGAGCTTGACTGCGGTGTCGACGGCCGCGGTCACGTCGCCGTCGGGTGGGTATAGCAGCGCGCGTCCGACGATCAGTCCGCGCACGGACGGCAGCTGAAGTGCAGCGTCCCACTTTGCGTACGTTTCTTCCGGCGCGATCTGCGGATCTCCCCCCAGGAGGAGCGTCGGGAGGGTGGTCGCATCCATGACGCGTTCCATCTCGTCGACGACCGGCAGTTTCATCCACGTGTACGCCGAGGTGGAGCCGAGACCTTGGGAGATGTGGATGGACTTGATGACGGCGTCGGGGCTGAGATCGTTGACGACCTTGCCGTTCACGCGGCTGGAGAGAAACGGCTCGAGCATCGCGATCAGTCCGGCCGCGGCCAGTTCGTCCACGGCTTCGGCACATGCCGTCATGGTGGGCAGTGTGCCCGCGTCGTCGAGTGCGATGCGTAGCAGCATCTTTCCGCCGTTCATTCCGAACTTCGCGGTGCCCGCCGCGGTGTATCCCGTCATGCGGTCGTCGAGTTCGAAGCTCGCGCCTGCCAGGCCGCCGCGGTTCATCGACGAGAAGACGACCTTGTCGTCGAGGGCGCCGAGGAGGAGCAGATCGTCGAGAATGTCCGCAGTACCGAGAACGCCGTCGACTCCAGGATTGTCGAGAGCAGTGCGCAACCGGTCCAGCAGATCGGTACGACTGTTCATCGCTGTCGGCTTGCCACCGACAGACAGTGCCCCACGGGCCGGGTGATCGGCAGCGACGATCATCAGTCGACCATTGCCTCGAACAGTGGCGCGAGGAGTTCGCGCTGCCCAGGCCTTTTCGATGATCTGCGGATCGCTCGCACGCAGTTCCGTCACTTCGGCGTAGGTGGTGGCGAGGGGGCGGGCGGCGAGCTTGTCAGACATTGACTGCCTCCGTGGCTGTGGCTTCGGCGAGATCGTGGACTTCTTCGGCGGTCGGCATCGCAGTGGAGCATTCGAGCCGAGATGCGACTATCGCGCCGGCCGCGTTGGCGTACCGCAGTACCTTCTCCAGCGGCCACCCGGCCAACAGTCCGTGGCACAGTGATCCGCCGAAGCTGTCGCCTGCTCCCAGCCCGTTGACCACGTCGACGGCGTTGGGCGGCACGGTGATCGACTGCTTTCGCGTTTTGCCGAGTACGCCCTTCGGGCCCTGCTTCACGATGGCCAGTTCGACGCCGAGGTCGAGAAGCGCGTCGGCGGCCTTGTTCGGATTGGTCTCACCGACCGCGATCTCGCACTCTTCGCGGTTTCCGACGGCTACTGTCACGTGCGCCAGAGCGCGCTGCACCTGATTGGTTGCTTCTTGGGGCGTCGACCAGAACATCGGGCGGTAGTCCAGATCGAGGACCGTCAGCGGGCGTCGTTCGCGGGCTTCCCAGGCCGCGAAGTGTGCACTGCGACTCGGTTCTTCGGACAGCCCCGTCACAGTCGACCAGTAGAGGGACGCTGTTCGAACGGCGTCGAGGTCGATGTCTTCCGGGGTGATCCGAAGATCGGGCGCGTGCGGCTTGCGGTAGAAGTACAGCGGAAAGTCGTCAGGAGGGAAGATCTCGCAGAACGTCACCGGTGTCGGGTACTCGGAATTGGTGACGACAAACCTGTTGTCGACGCCCAGACGTGCCAACTCGCGTGTGACGAACTTCCCGAAAGGATCGCTGCCTACGCCGGAGATCAGTGCTGCTCGCCGGCCGAGGCGTGCAGCCGCCACCGAGACATTGGCTGCGCTGCCGCCGAGGAACTTGCCGAACGTCTCGACGTCCTCGAGTCCGACACCGGTCTGAAGTGGGTAGATGTCCACCCCCGATCGGCCGATGGCAAGCACGTCGAAGGGTGCGTCAGGGATGTGTGACCCGCTCTGGTGAGTGTTGATGCTTGTCAAAACTGACTCCCGAGAGTTCGTGGTGGGTTGCCCACGCAGGGCACCGATGTATGACTGAAACTGTGCGCCGCGACACAGCGATTGTCAATAGTTTGTCTGGACATTATGACTTGCGGTCAAGTGAATGTTAGTGTTCGCATACACTGCCGAGAGAAGTAGCGTCGATACGGCGCCTTCCCAAGACAGATCGGAGTTGGCCGTGGTCGCAGCACTCGCCGTCGAGTTGGACCGCTCGAGCCCGGTGCCGCTGTATTTTCAGCTGGCACAGGCAATCGAGGGCGCTATTCTCGGTGGCGAACTTGCCCCAGGTGATCGCTTCGAGAATGAACTGGCGTTGGCCAAACGGCTCAATCTCTCACGTCCGACCACTCGACGCGCGATCCAGGAGCTGGTGGACAAGGGACTACTTGTTCGTAAGCGGGGAGTCGGAACTCAGGTGGTGCAAAGTCCGGTGCACCGCCCGGTCGAGCTCACCAGCCTGTTCGACGACCTTGCGAGGGCCGGCCAGGCGCCGACGACCAAGCTGCTCGAGTTCACGGTGGGAGTTCCCGCCGAGGACGTTGCCGCGGAACTCAACCTCGAACCTGACGCCGAAGTGGCCACCATCAGGCGTCTGCGAAGCACCAACGGCGAACCGCTTGCCGTGATGACCAACTACATTCCGGTGGACATCGCACCCGATCCCGAGGAGTTGGAGACGCAGGGGCTGTACCAAACCTTGCGAACTCGCGGCGTTCACATCCGTGTGGCGCGGCAGCGAATCGGCGCTCGGGCGGCGACTCGCGAAGAAGCAGGATTGCTCGACGAGAAAGTGGGTGCTGCCCTCTTGACCATGAGCCGCACTGCATTTGACGATTCAGGTAGCGCCGTCGAGTACGGCAGCCACTGCTACCGAGCGTCGCGTTACTACTTCGACACCACCGTGGTCGACCGCTAGATCTCGATCCCGGTGACACGAGTACCCGCCTGACCGAGTCAGTGGGGGTGATTTGTGATCCCAGCATTTCTGCGATCCTTCGATCATTTGACCCGAACGGAGCCTCATGACAGGCATTTCAGTAGCAGTTGCCGGATTCGGATGGATGGGCCGCGTCCACACGCAGGCGTATCTGCGTCTGCGGCAGCACTATCCGCAGCTTCCCGTGATCCGCCTGGCCGCCGTCGCCGACGAGGTGCCTGGCAGAGGGGAGGAAGCAGCGGACCAATTCGGTTTCGAAGCTTTCACCCAGGATTGGCGCGATATCGCAGCCGATCCGGCCATCGACGCGGTGAGCATCACGGCCCCGAACTTCTTGCACCGTGAAATCGGCGTCGCAATGGCAGAGGCCGGCAAACACATCTGGATCGAGAAGCCCGTCGGCTTGTCCACGGAAGACGCCAAAGCTGTTGCCGTAGCAGTCTCGAAGGCCGGTGTGCAGTCGACCGTCGGCTTCAACTACCGAAACGCGCCGGCTGTGGCCCTGGCAAAGAGCCTGATCGACTCAGGGGAGTTGGGCACGATCACGCACTCGCGTTTTCGTTTCCTCAGCGACTATGCGGCCCACCCTGAAGGTGCTTTGAGTTGGCGATACGAGCGTGAGCGCGGCGGCGCCGGCGTCCTGGGCGACTTGGCCTCGCACGGCATCGATCTGATTCGTCATCTTCTCGGTGACGTCGACGCTCTCGTTGCGGATACTGCGATCTTCATCCCGGAGCGTGCGCGTCCGTCCGCCGCTACCAGTGGACATGCGCGGGCCAGCGGTGGGGAGATGGGGGCTGTTGAGAACGAAGACTTCGTCAGCGCACTGCTGCGCCTCGGCTCGGGTGGCCGGTGCACCCTCGAAGCATGCCGCGTCGCCGTGGGAGAGCAGAACAATTACGGATTCGAGATTCACGGCACGAAGGGTGCCGTGTTCTGGGACTACCGCCGGATGGGTGAACTGGGCACCAGCCTCGGCTCGAAGTATCAGGACCAATCCGTCACGACGGTTCTGGTCGGCCCCGAGTCCGGTGAGTTCGGCCGCTTCCAGCCTGGCGCGGCCAACGCGATGGGCTACGACGACCTGAAAGTGATCGAGGCTCGCAATTTCATCGCCTCGATCGTGGACGGAGCGCCGCAGGGCGCGACCATCGCTGATGCAGTCGCGTCCGCACAGGCCCTGGACGCGATGGTCGCCTCGGTGACCTCCGGCAGCTGGATTTCTCTCGGCTGATCCACAGCTCCTCCGAAAGGCTCTGGTGCAGTGACATTTCCCCGCGGACTGGCGCTGCTCGTGGCAGCAGCGCTGTTCATGGAGATGCTGGACGCGACGATTCTCGCAACGGCACTGCCGTCGATCGCCCAATCTTTCGGAGTTGATGCCGTCGACGTCAATGTCGCCGTTTCTTCGTACCTCCTGGTGTTGGCCGTCCTGATCCCGGCGAGCGGATGGATGGCCGACAGGTTCGGAACGCGACGTGTCTTCATCTCTGCCATAGCTGTTTTCGCGGTGGCATCGGTGGGATGTGCACTGAGCACCTCCCTCCCGATGCTGGTGGGAATGCGTGCTTTACAAGGGGTAGGCGGCGCCATGATGGTGCCGGTAGGGCGGCTCGCAGTATTGCGGGTGACGTCGAAGGCGGAACTCGTACGGGCTATCGCCTACTTGACGTGGCCGGCGCTCACAGCGCCGGTTCTTGCGCCCGCTGTGGGTGGAGCCATCGTGTCGATCGCTTCGTGGCGCTGGATCTTTCTGATCAACGTTCCGATCGGGATCGTCGGGTTTCTGCTGGCATTGCGCATGGTGCCCGACATTCGGGAGGCGCAGAAACGGAGCCTCGACTGGCTGGGATTGGTGGTGATCGGAGCAAGCGTCGCAGTGCTTGTCGTGGCGCTCGACAGCGTGCACAGTGCCGGAACCGACTGGCTACGAGTGGGCCTCGGGATCGTTGCGGCTCTGATCTTGTTGAGCTTGGCCGTCATTCACCTCGTCCGGTCGGATCATCCGCTCATCGCGCTCGGCGTCCTCCGACTTCGATCGTTTCGGCTCGTCGCGTCGAGCGGCTCGCTGTACCGGCTCGTGATCATGGGCGTGCCGTTTGTGCTGCCGTTGTTGTTCCAAGTGGGATTCGAAATGTCGGCGTTCAAGGCCGGTCTGCTGGTGATGGCTCTGTTCGCGGGGAATATCGCGATCAAACCGCTCACCACTCCGCTCATGCGCAGGTTCGGGATCAGACTAGTTCTGGTGGGAAACGGAGTTCTGTCGGTGGTGTGCTTCGGTGCGCTGGTACTGATCTCGTCGACGACACCGGACGTCGTAATCGCTGTCGCACTGTTTGTCAGTGGCGCGTTGCGATCCATCGGGTTCACCGCGTACAACAGCTTGGCGTTCGCCGACGTCGACTCGGGTGAGCTGACCGATGCCAATACTCTGCATGCAACGCTGCAAGAGTTGGCGTCCGGTCTGGGTATTGCACTGTCCGCTTTGGTGATCACGCTCTGTACACCGTTGGCGGAGTCGGAGGATCTGAGCGGCGGAGTGCCGTTTTCTCTGACGCTGGGTGTTCTCGGGGCCATGCTGGTGCCGACGGTGATCGAGAGTTGGCGGCTCCCACGCGATACGGGTGCTGTGGTGTTGGTGCGCTGATGAAGCGTCTTCCGCCACCTTCATCATAACGCGGGACCCGGGGCTTGCGGCAAGGCCCCGGTGATGGTGCACACTCGTCTGCTGCGAGCAAGCAAAAGCCTTGCCCGAAGGAGGGGATCGCATGAGTGACGTCATCATTGTCGGTGCTGGACCAACTGGATTGATGCTGGCAGGTGAGCTCCGGCTGCAGGGCGTCGATGTCGTCGTCGTGGACAAGGACGAGGAGCCGACTCAGTTCGTCCGTGCCCTCGGCATCCATGTGCGCAGCATCGAAATCATGGAGCAGCGCGGGTTGCTGGACAAGTTCCTCGCGCACGGCCGCAAGTATTCGCTCGGTGGATTCTTCGCGGGGATCAGCAAACCGGCACCGGCGCACCTCGATACTGCGCACGGGTACGTACTGGGCATTCCTCAGCCCGAGATCGACAGGATTCTTGCCGAACATGCCACCGAAGTCGGTGCGGACATTCAGCGAGGGAAGCGCGTCGTCGCGATCCGTCAAGATACCGATAGCGTCACAGCGGAATTATCCGACGGCACAACACTTCACGCGCGTTATCTCGTGGGCTGCGACGGCGGCCGCAGCACTGTTCGGAAGCTGATCGACGTCGGGTTTCCCGGCGAGCCGTCGAGCGCCGACACGTTGATCGGCGAAATGGACGTGACCATGCCGGCTGATGAACTGGCCGCCGTTGTCGCCGAAATCCGGGAAACGCACAAACGATTCGGAGTCGGTCCCGCCGGTAACGGCGCTTTCGTGTCGTGGTCCCTGCGGCCGAAGTTGCCGACGGTCGCGCAACACCGACCACCCTCGACGACATCAAACAACAGCTACTGGCCATTGCGGGTACCGACTTCGGTGTGCACTCGCCGCGGTGGCTCTCGCGCTTCGGCGACGCCACCCGTCTAGCGGAGCACTACCGGCGCGACCGGGTGTTCCTCGCCGGCGATGCCGCACACATCCACCCACCGATGGGCGGTCAAGGTCTCAATCTCGGTGTGCAAGATGCCTTCAACCTCGGCTGGAAGCTCGCCGCCGAGATCAACGGCTGGGCACCGGACGTCCTGCTCGACACGTACGAATCGGAACGGCGTCCGGTGGCTGCCGACGTTCTCGACAACACGCGCGCGCAGGCGGAGCTGATCTCCACCGCTGCCGGTCCACAAGCCGTGCGGCGCTTGATCTCCGAGCTGATGGAATTCGAAGACGTCAAGCGCTATCTGACCGAGAAGATCACTGCGATCTCGATTCGCTACGATTTCGGCGAAGGCGACGACCTACTCGGTCGGCGGCTGCGGAACATCGCGTTGACGCGCGGCAACCTGTACGACCTGATGCGATCCGGCCGCGGACTTCTTCTCGACCAGGGTGGCCAACTGTCCGTCGATGGTTGGAGCGATCGCGCCGACCACATCGTTGACACAAGCACTGAATTGGACGCTCCGGCTGTCCTGCTTCGGCCGGACGGTCATGTGGCATGGGTCGGGGATTCGCAGGCGGAGTTGGATACTCAGCTGTCCACGTGGTTCGGCCGGCCGGCGACGGGCCCCGTGTGACTCTTCGGATTCGGCAACCGAGCACCGTGGCGACTCGGACGCACTACCGTTGACGACTATGAGGCGAAGGTCAGCACAGGTTGCGGCTGCGGCAGCGGGCTCTGTGGGAGCGCTGATGCTGACAAGCTGCACGACCAATGTCGATGTGCCGAAAACCTTTGCCGCCACGATAACGGTGACCGGTCAGGCAGAGCAGGCCGAGACGGTCTCTGGAGAGTGCGTGATCGACATGATTCGTGTTGCTCCGAACGACCAGATTCAGATTTTCGGGGGCAGCGGCGCTGCATCCACAAGGTCGGCACTCGAGGTCGAGGCAATCGATCAACTTCCCGACGGAATGAGCACCTGCTCCTACACCGCACATTTTGATGCCGTCCCCGCAAACCAGAGAAACTATGAGGTGAGCTTGGGCCACTTCTCTCCGGAGTCCTTCAGCTCAGATGAGTTGGAGAACGGTGTCACCTATCAACTTCGCCGGCCCTGACTGAACCAGTTCTCCCTCGCGTTGTATCCGGTCCGACTTTCACTGAGCTCGCTTGGTGGTCCCGTCGCCTCCGCGCTGTCGAGCCTTACCGGGGTTGATGTGGAGCCGAACACCCTCGTAGGCGACTGTGTACGGCACATCGTCGTCGTTGTCCGGGTCGCCGGAGTCCGCAGGATCCGGAAGTTCCGCGATCTGTTCGATGACAGTCTGTGCTCGCGCCGCACCGGGATCGAACATCTCCTGAAACGGCCCGACGAACGACCCCCCAAGCCCGCGGCGCCTTGCCCGAACAGCCGCCCACCCGAACACCGCCAACGGGCCGATCATGGCGAACAGCACTAACAAGTCCCACCCCATGCCACGAGCATACCGACTGACCGGCATTGGGCGGTCCGAGTCTCGTCAGCGCTGTCGTCCCTCAGGCCATTCGTCTCTCGGACTGTGCCTTCAGCAACTCGGCCAGATGGTCAGGCGAGATCCGCTCGCGAACCGCCTCCATCACTAGTTCGGCCTGCGTCTGAGGCGCGAGGCCGTCGATCGGTTGGTCTCGGTCCAGATTGGTCGGGAAGGCGTAGCCCTCAGCGGAAGCGGCGACGGCACAGCGAACGGACTCGTCGGAACCTGCTTCGCTGAGGGCGAGCAGTGCCGGATAGATCGCGTTGACGAGCGCGTCCCGGTCAATGGTTCCGAGGGCGCGACCGAAGGCTGACGACACCTGAAGAAGATTTGCCATGCGCAGGACGTCGGCGGATTTGTTGTGGCCGGCGGCGTGGAACAGTGCAGGGTTGAAGAAGACGGCATCTCCCTTCTCCAAAGGTAATTGGACGTAATTGGCCTCGAAGAACTCCTTGAACTCGGGACGCTCGAACGCGAGGTATCCGGATTCGAATTGTTGGGAGTACGGCAGATATTTCGTCGGGCCCGTCTCGACCGGCATGTCCACATGGGCGACTGCACCTTGCAAGGTGAGGGCGGGGGTCAAGCGATGAACGTGCGCCCGGAACTTCGCAGCTACGTCGCTCGACATGAAGCCGAGGTGGTAGTCGCGATGTGGATTCTGTGCGGCGCCACCGGGATTGACGACGTTGACGTCCGACGTCACCTGATACATGGGGCCGAGCCAGGCTTCCGAAGCCAAAGCGACAATGCTGTTTGCGTAGTAGTCGACGTAAGCCTTGGGATCTTCGAGCGCCAACTTCAGTTGTGCTCCCCAGATCCGGTCATTGGCTCCGGGTTTGGCGAAGTGATCCCCGGACGTCGCGCCGGATTCGTGTTGGCGCGCAATGAGTTCGCGGAAGACCGCACTGGCGCGATCCAATACCTCCGCGTCGAACGCGCCTTGGAAGACCGTGATGCCTGGACCGGTGAGTAACGCGCGGGCGATCTCGTCCTGAATCTCGGCCCGGATTTCAGGATTCGACAATTTGTCGACCAGAGCATCCGAGCGGTAGAGAAGAACGCCGTCGGCCACCGAATGGGCGTACGGGTAATCGACGGGGTCTGTCTCGTGTGCGACCAGAGCGGCGAAGTCTTCGATGTTGCAATCTTCTCGGTGCAATCTACCCGCGAACGGCACGGTGTGGTCGGTCAGTGCTGGAGTCATTCGGGGGCCTTCCTGCGGAGTTCACGATGTGCTGTGACTCAAAGACTGCCAAGGAAAAGCCATCGAAACTACCCCTGAAATCCATCAAAAAGACCTCAGGAAGCGCTCCCCGTGGACTCGACCGGTGACGGAAGATCTGCGCGCTACGACGGGATCACGTTCCTGGGTGAGAGTTAGAGAGTGAAGGCGTTCCGGAAAGCAGTGAGTGCGGTGTCACTGTCTCCGGATGCCCAGCCCTCCAATCCGATCGTGCCGGTGTAACCCTGCTCGGCGAGAACGCGTGCGATGGCTGGGTAGTTGATCTCGCCGGTTCCGGGTTCGCATCGGCCGGGTACGTCGGCCACCTGAATCTCGCCGATGTTGTCACCACAACGCCGCACGAGTTCGATGAGGTTTCCTTCGCCGATCTGTGCGTGGTAGAGGTCGAGCATCATCTTGAGGTTGGGGTGTGAGACGGATTCCACCAGTGCCAGAGTGTCTTTGGCTCTGGCCATCGGTACGCCAGGGTGATCGACGATCGTATTGAGATTCTCGAGGCAGAAGACGACTCCGGCGTCTTCACCCAGTCGCGCGATCTTCTCGAGAGCGCGTTGGGCCGTCAGCCACATCGCTCCCGTAGTTCGATACTGCGGGCGCGCGGCCTGTCCGTCGATCAGCTCGCCGGTATGGAAGTTCAGCCGAGGAACGCCGAGTTTCGCTGCCGGCGTGAGGCATAGCGCCGCTGTACGTACGAGTTCGGCGCTGCCCGCTTCGTCGAACAAATCGCCGTGAAGATAGCCGGTCATCGAGGAGAACCGAGCCCCGGTGGCGACCAGAGCATCGAGGTCCTTGTCTTGCCAACTCCAGATCTCGGCTGCGAACCCCGCCTCCGAGATCCGCCGAATGCGTTCGACGACAGGGAGTTCGGTGAACGTCATCTCGGCAGAGACTGCCAAATCGAAGGGGCTCACTGCGGCACCGACAGCAGCGATACGGGCAGTCCGGTTTCCACGGATTCTTTTGCAGCCAGTGCGATTTCCAGGGCGTTGCGAGCATCGAGACCGTCGACCGACGGCGCGCTGCCGGAGCGGATGCAGTCTGCGAAGTGCGCTAGCTGGGCAACATAGGCGTCGTGAAACAGTTCGATGTTCACCCGAGGTGTGTCGGCCCGAACGCCCGGTGAGCTGTAATGACGCATCGCGGTCCGCGTGACCTCGCCTGCACTCACCATTCCACCGGAACCGAAAACCTCGCCGCGAACGTCGTAACCGTAGGTGGCCTGGAAGTTGGCCTCGGCCGACGCGAAGGCGCCGTTGTCGAACCGCAACTGAACCATCGACGTATCGAGGTACCCCTGCTCCTTGTACTGCGGATGGACGAGAGCATCGGCCTGCGCGAACACCTCGACGACGCGTGCCCCCGGGTTGAGCCAGAGCAGGGCGTCGAAGTCGTGAATCAGTGTCTCGTTGAAGATCGTCCACGGCTTGACTCGAGAGGCGACGTCGGCGGTGATTCCCGGATCGCGAGTCAGAGAGCGAAGTAGCTGCGGTGTCCCGATCCCACCGGAGGTGATCACGTCGTGTGCCGCGGCGAAGTCGGCGGCGAAGCGCCGGTTGAAACCGACCTGCAGCGCAACATTGTTCGCGGCGCATGCGCCGATTGCGCGATCGGCGTCCTCGAGTGTCAAAGCCATCGGCTTTTCGCAGAAGACATGCTTGCCGGCCTCCGCTGCTGCTACCACGAGATCGGTGTGAGTTGATGCGGGCGTACTGATGAGCACCGCTTCGACGGTCGGATCGGAAATCAGCTCAAGGGCGTCGGTGTACGCGCGGGCGTCGGGACTGACACGTTCGATCAACGACGCCGCAGCGCCGGGCGCAGGATCGGCGACGGCGACGAGACGGGTGCCGGGGATACGCAGCGCGACGGACTCGCCGTGGAAACGGCCGATCCATCCAGCGCCGATCAGACCGACTGCAACAGAGGCAGACATGGGGGCTCCGTTCGGAGTGAGGATGAGGAACTAGATCGTTCTAGTCGTGTCAGTAAAGCGCTGGTTGCCTCGTGCGTCAACGTTTCGGCGTGTATTCGCTGGAACGATCTAGTCTGTGGAGGTGAACAGTCGACGCCCCACCTTGCAAGACGTAGCAGACCTGGCCGGTGTGTCACGCGCACTGGTGTCCATCGTCATTCGTGATGTCCCGGGTGCCAGCGATGCGACGCGGGTACGGGTCAAGGCGGCCGCGGACGAACTCGGCTATCGACCCGACAACGCGGCGCGACTGCTGCGCCAGCATCGCAGCCGCCTGATCGGTGTCAGTTATGTTGCCGCGCAAACCTTTCACGCGGAGCTGCTCGACGAGATCTACGACGCAGCCGAACGCTTGCGCTACGACGTCGTTCTCAGCGCCGTCTCGGACCGCAGGCCTGGCTCGCGCGCCGTGCGCACCCTGCTCGACGACCGATGCGAGGCGATCTTGCTGTTGGGTTCGCAGGCGCCGGAATCGGAGATCGTCGACCTGGCGGCCAAGGTTCCCGTCGTCGTGCTCGCCCGGAAGATGCCCTCAGCACAGGTGGACGTTGTCCGCACGGACGACGAGGCGGGCGCCGTGATGGCCGTGAATCATCTCGTCGGACTCGGGCACCGCTCGATTGTCCATGTCGACGGCGGACGCGGTCCGGGCGCCCAGGAGAGGCGTCAGGGCTACCGGAAGGCCATGCGGGCGGCCGGACTGGAATCGCGGATACTTCCCGGCGGCCTCACGGAGGAGTTCGGCGCGGACGCCGCGCGGTCGATGGTCGAACAAGGGATTCCCGGTGCGGTCTTCGCTTTCAATGATCGTTGCGCGCTAGGAGTCCTGGACGTCTTCTTGCGTGCGGGAGTCTCGGTGCCCGGCGACGTCTCCGTGATCGGATTCGACAACAGTGCATTGGCAGGTTTGGCGCACATCGATCTGACCAGTGTCGGGCAGGACACGGCGTTTCTGGGTGGCGCCGCGGTGGAGCGAATCTCCGAACGTCTCGACGCCGGAAGTGGACTCTTGGGCAAGGACATAGTCGCGCAACCACAACTAGTGGTTCGAGGTTCAACTGGACCTGCAGCGCGTTGACCTGGCCTTTCCACTCCCTTCAGTTTGTCTGTTCTTTGATAAGCAGTCCTAATGTCAGAACAAACTATTGACATTCGACTGTGACGGGTATTACATCTTTCACATACAACCGAGCACCATCCGTTCGCGGGCCGTTGGTTGATGTCGAGAGGGAGTTCACATGTCGTTTCTCACGGGGCGCAAGAGCGTTGCCGTACTGGCCGGAGCCTCAGTCGTGGTCTTGGGTCTGGCCGGCTGTTCCAGCACCGGCGGTAAGCCGGATTCATCCGGATCCGGAATGGGCGCGGGTACGGCGGACACGCCCCGCGCCACCATTGCGATGATCACCCACGAAGTTCCCGGTGACACGTTCTGGGATCTGGTGCGCAAGGGAGCCGAAACCGCAGCGGCGAAGGACAACATCGAACTTCGGTACTCCGCCGATCCCGAGGCACCGAATCAGGCCAACTTGGTTCAGAGCGCGATCGACAGCAAGGTCGACGGGATTGCCGTTACCCTCGCGAAGCCCGACGCCATGGTTGCCGCGGTCCAAAGTGCCACCGCCGCGGGCATTCCGGTGGTCGCCCTCAACTCGGGCCTCGAAACCTGGAAGGACATGGGCGTCAAGGAGTACTTCGGTCAGGACGAGTCGATTGCCGGTGAAGCTGCGGGCGAGCGACTCAACACCGAAGGAGCCACCAAGGTGCTGTGCGTCATTCAAGAGCAGGGCAACGTGAGCCTCGAATCACGTTGTGCCGGTGTGAAGAAGTCGTTCAAGGGAACGACGGAGATTCTCAACGTCAACGGCAAGGACATGCCGTCGGTGGAGTCGACCATCACCGCGAAACTTCAACAGGACCCGGCAATCGATCGAGTTCTCGCGCTCGGTGCGCCGTTCGCATTGACGTCCGTGACGTCGGTCGGCAATGCGGGCAGCAAGGCGAAGGTCGTCACCTTCGACACCAACGCGGCGCTCGTCGACGCCATCAAATCCGGTGACGTGCAGTGGGCAGTGGACCAGCAACCCTTCCTGCAGGGCTACCTCGCCATCGATTCGCTGTGGCTTTACCTCAACAACGGCAACGTGATCGGTGGTGGCTTGCCCACCCTGACCGGACCCGCGTTCATCGACAACACCAACATCGACTCGGTCGCCGAGTACGCCAAGAACGGAACTCGCTGATCCGGGCGCACGGAGGGCTGAGAGTCCGCCCTCCGTGCGCCTGTCCAGCACGGAAGGGAAATCATGTCCACTCAGGCAGATCTCGACCTTGCCGCCCATAAAGTCGTGACCGATGAACGGGTGAAGGAGCAAAAGCGCATTCAGCGTCTGCTGCTCCGCCCGGAGATGGGTTCACTTGTCGGCGCCATCGCCATCTTCATCTTCTTCTGTATCGTCGCGGCACCGTTCCGTACGCCGGAAGCGCTTGCGACAGTGCTCTACTCCAGCTCCACGATCGGCATCATGGCTTGCGCGGTCGCCCTGCTCATGATCGGCGGCGAGTTCGACCTCTCCGCCGGCGTCGCAGTCACCACGTCCTCGCTCGCCGCGTCGATGATCGCCTACAACCTGCACCTCAACCTGTGGGTGGGCGCGATTCTGGCGCTGGTCGTCTCGCTCGCCGTCGGATTCTTCAACGGCTACCTCGTCATGAAGACGAAGATTCCCAGCTTTCTCATCACCTTGAGTTCTTTCCTGATGTTGACCGGTATCAACCTGGCCGTCACCAAGCTCGTGAGTGGTCAGGTGGCCACACCCAGCGTCTCCGACATGGCTGGATTCGATTCCGCCAAAAAGGTATTCGCGTCGTCGTTCTCGGTCTTCGGGGTGTCCGTCAAGATCACGGTCGTGTGGTGGCTGCTGTTCACCGCGATTGCAACATTTGTTTTGTTCAAGACCAAGATCGGCAACTGGATCTTCGCGGTCGGCGGCAATCAGGACAGTGCCCGCGCGATCGGTGTGCCCGTGACCGCAGTCAAGATCGGCTTGTTCATGACCGTCGGCTTTGCTGCCTGGTTCGTGGGCATGCATCTGCTGTTCTCGTTCAACACCGTTCAGTCCGGTCAGGGTGTCGGTAACGAGTTCCTGTACATCATCGCCGCAGTCATCGGCGGTTGCCTGCTCACCGGTGGTTACGGAACCGCGATCGGCGCTGCGATCGGTGCATTCATCTTCGGTATGACCAACCAGGGCATCGTCTACGCAGGCTGGAACCCGGACTGGTTCAAGTTCTTCCTCGGCGCCATGCTGCTCTTCGCGGTCATCGCCAACAACGCATTCCGCAACTACGCTGCGAAAAGGTGACACATGAGTACCACAGCTGAAGTTCCCGCTCTCTCGAACTCGGGCGGCAACGTGCCACTGATCGAGCTCAAGGACGTCGGTAAGCAATACGGAAACATCATCGCGCTCAAGGGAATCAACCTGCGCGTCGGTGCGGGTGAAGTAACAGGCGTGCTCGGTGACAACGGCGCAGGCAAGTCCACGCTGATCAAGATCATCGCCGGTCTGCACCAACAGAGCGAAGGTGAACTACTCGTCGACGGTGAACCGACAACATTCCACTCGCCGAAAGAAGCTCTCGGCAAAGGCATCGCGACGGTCTATCAGGACCTCGCCGTCGTTGCGTTGATGCCGGTGTGGCGCAACTTCTTCCTCGGGCAGGAACTGCGCAAGGGCGGTCTGATCAAGTCGCTCGACGCCAACGCCATGCGCGCGACGACTCTTTCGGAACTGTCGAAGATGGGCATCGAACTACCTGACGTCGACGCACCGATCGGTAGTCTCTCGGGCGGTCAGCGTCAGTGTGTTGCCATCGCCCGCGCCATCTTCTTCGGCGCGCGCGTGCTGATTCTCGACGAGCCGACAGCAGCGCTCGGCGTCAAGCAGTCGGGAATGGTGTTGCGCTACATCACCGCTGCCAAGGAACAGGGATTCGGCGTCATCTTCATCACGCACAATCCGCACCACGCGTACATGGTCGGCGATCACTTCGTGCTCCTCAACCGAGGCAGGCAGAAGCTCGACGCCAAGTACGACGACATCTCACTCGAAGAACTGACCAAGGAGATGGCGGGCGGTGACGAGCTCGAGACGCTGACCCACGAGCTTCGCCGCTAGATCAAAACCTCGCGACTACAGCCTCGGTTCGAATCGAACCGAGGCTGTAGTCGTTTCGTCACAGGATGGTCGTCGGCCGAACCCCGAGGCCGGAATGCATGTACGCCTCGTCGATCATCGTCATGTTGGCTACCGCGTCGCCCGGCCCGATCGGCAGCGCCGAGACCCCGGACAGATGATCGGCGAACGCTTCGAGTTGATAGGTGTACGACGACTTCGTGCCCAGATGCTCGACGCTCGTGCGCCCACCGGCCGTGACGGAGACACGGTCGTCGATGTCCGGCTGCAGGAAGTTGTGTACCAGGACGTCTCCTTCAGTGCCGAATACTCGGAAGGTGAAGTGATACCGCTCGTCCAACATCGTGGTCACCACGGATGCCGTGGCGCCGCTGGGGTATTCGAGTTCGATGTCGAACCACGAATCAACCCTCGGAGCATATTCCTCGTGGCGGGTCTCGGTCACCACTGGCGCACCACCACAGACGTCACTCAGCGTCCGGGAAGCATGTAACCCGTAGCAGCCCAGGTCCATCAGTGACCCGCCTGCCAAGGCGAGCTCCCACCGCGGGTCGTTCTCGGATGGTGTGGGCATCCGCAGTACGGTTTCCACCCGAGTGACCGCGCCGACGGCGCCGCTTCGAACCAGATCCAGCAGGCGCCGGTTCACCGGATGAAAGAGGTAGTGGAACCCCTCGAGCAGCGTCACGCCGCTCACGCGTGCTGCCTCGGCTACAGCACGCGCTTCCACCGCGTTGCTCGAAAACGGTTTCTCCGTCAGCACGTGCTTGCCGGCCTGAACGGCGGCGAGATTCCACGGTCCGTGCAGGCTGTTGGGCAGCGCGTTGTAAACGACATCCACCTCCGGATCCGAGATCAGCTCGGCGTACGAACCGACCACCCGTTCGATCCCATGCTGGGCCGCATAGGCTCTGGCCCGCTCGGGGTCGCGTGCGGCAACGGCCACCAGGCGGTGCCCGGTGGCCGTTGCAGGTTTGATCATCGCGTTCTCGGCGATGCGTGAGGCTCCCAGAATGCCTATCCGCAGCGGGGTAGGAGGTGTCACAGAACCGACCGCAGATACTCGACGCTCGCTCGCACATCGCGCACCGGTCCCTCGTCCGACGGCGCTTCGGCCAGAATGGTGTCCTGCTCGAGCACGTACCACCCGTCGAAACCGTGGCGCTGCAATATGGCTGTGACACCGGCGATGTCGACGTCGCCGCCACCGAGTGGACGGTACATTCCCGCCTTCACGCCGTCGGTGTAGGTGAGCTCACCTCTGCGAACGCGTGATGCGAGGGCATCGTCGACGTCCTTGAGATGCACGTGGGTGATGCGCTCGGGAGCTTGACGCGCCAGGTCGACCGGATCGGTGCCGCCGATCAACAGGTGGCCGGTGTCCAGGCACAGGGGGATGGCCGAGCCGTCGAGCACTCGCAGGACCTCGTCGCGCTGCTCGATCATCGTTCCGACGTGAGGGTGGACAACTGCCCTGATTCCGCGCTCGGCCGCGGCGTCGGTGAGGCGATCGAGATTGTGCAGCAGGGTTTTCCAACTCTGCTCGTCCAGTTCCGGGCGTGAATCGTAGCCGTCGGAACCCGTCGCGGCGGCCAGGACCAAAACTTCGGCACCCGAGGCGACGAAACCATCGAGGATGGGGGAGATGCCGGGAACCGGATCATGATCGCGATCATGCAGCAGTACCGGTGCGAACCCGCCGACTGCGCTCAGATCGTGATCCGCGAGCACCTTGGCCATTTCGGCGGGTGCAGTCGGCAGAAAGCCCTCCGGTCCGATTTCCGTTGCCGCCAGACCGACTTCGCGCATTTCCCGGAGGACTTGCGCAGGGTCGAGCTGGTAGCCCCAGCCCGGGACTTCGCACACGCCCCAGGAGATCGGTGCGCCGGCGATGCGAGGAGTGCTCATGTGTGTGCCTCATTCTTGTCGTGAAGGAACAGATCTTTGACTTCGGTGATCGTGACGGGCCGACCCTCGCGCAGAGAGTGCGTTGCAGCTTCGGAGATCCAGGCCGACTCGACCGCATCTGCGGGCGTGCACGGTGATTCCCGACGCCCGGCGACAACGCCGAGGAATGCTTCGAGTTCCGCACGGTAGGCGGACGTGAAGCGGTCCATGAAGAACGTGTACGGCTCCTTCGAGGGGAACGATGTTTCGGGGTCGAGAGAGCGGAGTGGCAAGCGGTCGTCCAGCCCGGCAACGACGGAGTCCGCCGAGCCGAGTACCTCGAGTCGGCAGTCGTAGCCGCGGCCGTTGTAGCGGGTATTCGACACGACCGCGATGGTTCCGCCTTCGAAAGTGAGAACCGTTGCGGCGGTGTCGACGTCACCGGCATCGGCGATCCCGCGATCACCCTGATTCGAGCCGGTGGCAAAAACAGTGGTGACTTCGCGGCCGCTGATCCACCGGACGATGTCGAAGTCGTGGATCGAGCAGTCGCGGAAGATGCCGCCGGAGTGTTCGATGTACGAGATCGGCGGGGGAGCGGGGTCGAGGGTGGTCGATCGGAGAGTGTGGATCCAACCGAGTTCTCCAGATCGAACCGCGTCGTACGCCGCCACAAATGACGGGTCGAATCGGCGCTGAAATCCGATCTGGACTGGCACCGACGTCTGCTCGGCAGTCGCGAGTACACGAACGGAGGATTCGATGGAGTCTGCCACCGGCTTTTCGCAGAACGTCGGGATGTCTCGGCGGACAGCGGCTTCGATCAAATCGGCATGTGAACTCGACGACGCGGCGATCAGAACGCCGTCGATGCCCGACGCTAGAAGCGCGTCGGGATCGGCAGCGGACTCCACGTCGAGTTCGCTTGCCACGTCCGAGGTTCGACGTGCGTCGACATCGGTGACAACCAGTGCGTCGACGCCGTTTAGCGTCAGTAGATTTCGGGCGTGGTAGCTGCCGATTCGTCCGAGGCCGACGACTCCGATGCGAGCGCCCATCAGTCCAGCCCTCCGAAGACGTTCTGGTCCCAGTCGATGATCGAACCCGTCACGACTCCGCTGCGATCGGAGAGCAGGAAGACGACGAAGTCGGCGATTTCGTCGACCTGTCCGAGCTTGCCCATGGGGAGGGTGCTGCCCGCACGTTCCTGCCAGTCGTCACCAGCGTCGTGAAAAGCTCTCTGCGTGAGGTCTTCACCCTCGGTCTGTGTCCACCCGATGTCGAGACCGTTGATCCGGATACGATCCCAGCGATGCGCATGGGCGGCGTTGCGGGTCAGCCCCGCCAGCCCGGCCTTCGCTGCCACGTACGGCGCGAGATACGGCTGCCCGCCGAGTTCGGACGTGGAGATGATGTTGACGATGGACCCGGGGACCGCACGCTCGCGCATGTCTTTGACTGCTGCCTGCATCGTGAAGAACGGACCGCGAAGGTTCACCGCGATGTGCTGGTCGAAGAGTTCTTCGGTGGTGTCGAGCAGCGTTCCGCGTGAAGTGAGCCCGGCGGAATTGACCAGAGCATCCACGCGGCCGAAGTGAGAGATCGTCTCGGCCACGCTGTCGAGCGCGGAATCCGTTTGTGCCACATCGGCTTCGATGAAGTGAGTTCCCGGAAGTTCTGTCTCGAGAGCCTTTCCGACGTCCGGGCGTCGGCCGGTGAAAGCCACCTGAGCGCCCTCACGGACTGCGGCGCGTACGATTCCGGCGCCGACGCCTTGCGAGCCGCCACTGACCAGTAAGACGGTGTCGGCCAGGAGTGCGGGCCTGGTTACGCCCGGCGTAGAAGTCATGGGTTTAGTCTGGCTGTGACGAAGACCTCGAGCAACAGCAAAAAACCATCAAATATCCATCATCGTGAGGTAGTTGTGGCGCATCGATTCAAAGTACGGGAGATCGCTCAGCAGTCGGGCCTGAGTGAGGCCACCGTCGACCGGGTGCTCAACGACCGTCCTGGAGTTCGCGACGGCACACGATCGGAGGTTCGCCAGGCGATCACGGACCTGGAACGTCAACGCTCGCAACTGAAACTGGTCGGTCGCACGTTCGTCGTCGACGTCGTGTTGCAAACTCCTGCAAGGTTTTCCGACGCCGTCCGTGACGCGCTCGAGGCCGAACTGCCCACCCTTGCACCCGCTGTTGTTCGTTCCAGGTTTCACTTTCGTGAAACCGGTTCGGTAGAAGCGATGACGTCGACGCTCGACAAGATTCGCCGGCGCGGCTCCCACGGAGTCATCGTCAAGGCTCCCGACACTCCGGAAGTCGTGTCGGCGATCGACCGGTTGGTGGCGGCAAGGATTCCGGTCGTCACGTTGGTGACCGACGTTGCCGGCAGCAGGCGAGCCGCCTACATCGGCATCGACAACCGAGCCGCCGGGGCCACCGCCGCGTACTTGATAGATCAGTGGCTGGGGGATCGGGAAGGCAACGTGCTGGTCATCATGAGCAGCGGGTTCTTCCGCGGGGAGGAAGAACGGGAGATGGGATTTCGCTCCGCCATGCGAGTCTCAGCTCCGCATCGACGGTTGATCGACATTCCGAACAGTGACGGTCTGGATCAGACGAGTAGGAAACTGGTGCGAGCGGCACTCGAATCCGATCCGCAGATCCGTGCCGTGTATTCGATCGGTGGTGGCAACCTGGCCACGGTCGACGCGTTCGACGAACTGAACCGGGAGTGCAGTGTCTTCATCGCCCACGATCTCGACGGTGACAATCGAAAGTTGCTGGGGGAGAGGCGAATATCAGCGGTGCTCCACCACGATCTGCGTGCGGATGTTCGCACTGCCTGTCAGGTGGTCATGAAGGAACACGGCGCCATGGGCGCTCACTTCGGCTTTACGACGTCACCGGTTCAAGTCGTGACACCGCTCAACATGCCCCCGACATAGCTGTGCGCGGTTAAGGAGTCCGGAGACTCCCTAACCGCGCACAGGGCCGAAGGCCTGACTATCGAGCGAAGAGCAGTGCTCGCTTGACTTCCTGAATAGCCTTTGTCACCTGGATGCCGCGGGGGCACGCGTCGGTGCAGTTGAACGTGGTGCGGCAACGCCACACGCCGTCCTTGTCGTTCAGGATGTCGAGACGCTCGGAAGCGGCCTCGTCACGGCTGTCGAAGATGAACCGGTGTGCGTTCACGATGGCAGCGGGACCGAAGTAGCTGCCGTCGCTCCAGTACACGGGGCACGACGTGGTGCAGCATGCGCAGAGGATGCACTTGGTGGTGTCGTCGAAACGAGCACGGTCGTGCTGGCTCTGGATGCGCTCACGAGTGGGCTCGTTGCCACTGGTGATGAGGAACGGCTTCACGGCGCGGAATGCGTCGAAGAAGGGCTCCATGTCGACAACCAGGTCCTTCTCGACGGGCAGGCCCTTGATGGGCTCGACCGTGATGGTGACCGGCTTGCCGTCCTTGGGCAGCATGTCCTTCATCAGCAGCTTGCAGGCCAGACGGTTCACACCGTTGATCCGCATGGCGTCCGATCCACAGACACCGTGTGCGCAGCTGCGACGGAACGTGAGGGTGCCGTCGAGGTAACCCTTTACGTACAGCAGCAGGTTGAGCAGACGGTCGGTGGGCAGTGCCGGGACCTGGAAACTGTCCCAGTGCTGGCCCTCGCCCGATTCGGGATTCATCCGCGCGATCTTGAGAGTGACCATGACGGCCCCCTCGGGAACAGCGGGGAGTTTGGGTGCATCTACAGCAGGCGCAGACATCAGTACTTACGCTCCATCGGCTCGTAGCGGGTCTGGATCACCGGCTTGTAGTCCAGACGGATGTCGGAGAGCAGGCCGTCACCCTCCTTGTACGCCATCGTGTGCTTCATGTACTCGGCGTCGTTGCGATCCGGGAAGTCCTCGCGAGCGTGGCCGCCGCGCGATTCCTTGCGGTTGAGGGCGCCGACGACGGTGACCTCTGCCATTTCGAGGAGGAAGCCCAGCTCGATGGCCTCGAGCAGGTCGCTGTTGTAGCGCTTGCCCTTGTCCTGGACCGTGATGTGGTTGTAGCGCTCCTTGAGAGCACGCACATCCTTGAGAGCCTGGGTGAGGCGCTCTTCGGTGCGGAAGACGGAGGCGTTGTTGTCCATCGACTGCTGCAGCTCGGTGCGGATGTCCGCAACGCGCTCGTGGCCGTGATCGGACAGGATGACGCCGACCCAGTCTTCGACCATCGCGGCCGGGGTTTCCGGCATGTCGACGAACTCGGTGGAGTTCGCGTACTCGGCGGCAGCGATGCCGGCGCGACGGCCGAACACGTTGATGTCGAGGAGCGAGTTGGTACCGAGACGGTTTGCACCGTGTACGGAGACACAGGCGCATTCGCCGGCCGCGTACAGACCCTTCACGATCTCGTCGTTGTTGCGCAGCACCTCACCGTTGATCTTGGTGGGGATACCGCCCATGACGTAGTGGCACGTCGGGTAGACGGGCACGGGCTCCTTGACGGGGTCCACGCCGAGGTAGGTGCGCGAGAACTCCATGATGTCGGGGAGCTTCTCGTCGAGAACTTCCTCGGGGATGTGCGTCACGTCGATGTAGACGTAGTCCTTGTTCGGGCCGGCGCCGCGGCCTTCGAGAACCTCGAGGACCATCGAACGCGCCACGATGTCACGAGGAGCGAGGTCCTTGATGGTGGGTGCGTAACGCTCCATGAAGCGTTCACCGTCGGCATTACGGAGAATGCCACCTTCACCGCGGACGGCTTCCGAGATCAGGATGCCGAGACCGGCGAGTCCTGTCGGGTGGAACTGGTGGAACTCCATGTCCTCGAGGGGCAGGCCCTTGCGGAAGATGATGCCCATGCCGTCACCGGTGAGGGTGTGCGCGTTGGACGTCGTCTTGTACATGCGTCCCGAGCCGCCGGTCGCGAAGACGATCGACTTGGCGTGGAAGATGTGCAGCTCGCCGGTCGAGAGCTCGTAGCAGATGACACCGGTGGCAACCGGGCCGTCCTCGGTCTCGGTGATGGCGATGTCGAGCGCGTAGAACTCGTTGAAGAACTCGACGTCGTGCTTGACGCAGTTCTGGTAGAGCGTCTGCAGGATCATGTGACCGGTGCGGTCGGCGGCGTAACACGCACGGCGGACGGGTGCCTTGCCGTGGTCGCGTGTGTGGCCACCGAATCGACGCTGGTCGATCTTGCCTTCGGGCGTGCGGTTGAACGGCAGACCCATCTTCTCGAGGTCGAGCACCGCATCGATGGCCTCCTTGGCCATGATCTCGACGGCGTCCTGGTCGGCGAGGTAGTCGCCGCCCTTGACGGTGTCGAAGGTGTGCCACTCCCAGTTGTCTTCCTCCACGTTCGCCAGTGCGGCACACATGCCGCCCTGGGCCGCGCCGGTGTGGCTGCGGGTGGGGTAGAGCTTGGTCAGTACGGCCGTGCGGGCACGGGGGCCAGCTTCGATTGCCGCACGCATGCCTGCGCCACCGGCGCCGACGATGACCACGTCATAACGATGTTCCTGCATGAAGTCTGTGCTCCCCTAGCTCGCCGAGATATTGGGGTCGAAGGTGAAGATGACGTACGTGCCCAGGCCCATGATCAGGATCATCGAGAGAACGAGGATCGTGGTCAGCCAGAAGCGCGTGGAGTCCTTGCGGGAGTAGTCCGCGATGACCGTGCGCAGACCGTTACCGCCGTGCAGCTGTGCCAGCCACAACATCGTCAGATCCCAGAACTGCCAGAACGGGCTGGACCAGCGACCTGCGACGAACGCGAAGTTCAAACGGTGAACGCCACCGTCGAGCATCAGCATGATGAACATGTGGCCCAGGACCAGAACGATCAGGGCGACGCCGGAGAAGCGCATGAAGAGCCATGCGTACAACTCGAAGTTGTTCCGAGCCTTCGCGCGCGGGGACCGCGGGTTGTCCAGGCTTGCGGGACGGTCGTATGAGGTGCCCAGGCTCTTGGCTTCGGGTCCGTGAGTAGTCGCCATGTCAGTGCTCCGCAAACATGTTGATGAGGATGCGTCCGGCGCCTGGGATCATCACCAGGAACCAGATCGTCAGAATGGTCCAGAGCATGACGCGCTGGTACTTCGGGCCCTTCGACCAGAAGTCCACCAACATCACGCGCACGCCGTTGAGGGCGTGGTAGAGGACTACGCCGACGAGGCCGATCTCCATGAGGCCGACGAGGGGGTTCTTGTACGTGTCGATGACGGCGTCGTACGTATCGGGATTGACCCGAACGAGTGCCGTATCGAGAACGTGTACGAATAGGAAGAAGAAAGTAGCGACGCCTGTGATCCGGTGTAGAACCCAGGACCACATTCCGGGGTCGCCCCGGTAAAGCGACCTCGTGCGCTCCTTCTGAGGAGCGGCTTCAGTCGTAGTACTCATCGAGTGCTGTGCCTCCAACGTCATTGGTGGACGCGTCGAGCCTGCAGAGAGCTTCGATGTACCTCAGCCCGGGCTCGACGGGATCCTGAACCGACTTGACTCAGACTCTAAACCTATGTGAAACCGGGAACTAATCAGATGCGGGATTCGTACGCGTACCAAACTCTTTGTAAGGTTTGCCTTTCCAATCTCGCCGAGACGGTTTCGGCGTGGTTTCTGCATCCATTCAGTCGGCGTGATTGGATAACGAACCATGGGTGACATCGACTGGAAGTTGTTGCGGCACAACGCGCAAGTGGTCATGCGGCACGCCTATGCGCCGTACTCGGGGTACGCGGTGGGTGCAGCGGCCCTGGTAGACGATGGTCGGATCGTCTCAGGATGCAATGTGGAAAATGTCTCATACGGTTTGAGCCTGTGCGCCGAATGTGGACTCGTCGGTAACTTGGCCGCCACCGGGGGTGGCCGGCTGATTGCCTTCACGTGCTGTGACGCGAAGGGCTCGATTCTGATGCCGTGCGGCCGGTGCAGACAGCTTCTCCTCGAGCACGGCGGGGGTGAGATGCTTGTCGACACGAGCAGTGGGTTCAAGCCGCTGAGCGAGCTGTTGCCTGATGCTTTCGGGCCGGAACAAGCAGAGGGGCTCCGCCATGTTTGACGCAGTTTCCATCATCGGCGCCAAGCGTGACGGCCGCGAGCTGTCGGGAACCGAGATCGACTGGATAGTTCAGGCGTTCACACAGGGGATCGTCGGCGACGAGCAGATGTCGGCGCTCGCGATGGCGATCTACTTCCGCGGAATGTCGCGAGCAGAGACCGGCCGATGGACCGAGGCCATGATCGAATCCGGCGGGAGGATGGACTTTTCGGACTTGCCGCTGCCCACCGTCGACAAGCATTCGACCGGTGGAGTGGGGGACAAGATCACCCTTCCGCTTGCACCCCTCGTCGCTGCCTGTGGTCTTGCAGTCCCGCAGTTGTCGGGCCGCGGACTCGGCCACACCGGTGGAACTCTCGACAAGCTCGAGGCCATTCCAGGTTGGCGAGCCGAGCTCACGGCGACGGAGATGGTCGACATTCTCTCGGATCCGAAAATCGGCGCGGTGATCTGCGCTGCCGGAGCGAATCTGGCCCCCGCGGACAAGAAGCTCTACGCGCTGCGCGACGTGACCGGAACGGTGGAATCCATTCCGCTGATCGCAAGTTCGATCATGAGCAAGAAGATTGCCGAGGGAACTGGCGCCCTGGTGCTCGACGTCAAGGTCGGTTCCGGAGCGTTCATGAAGGACCTCGGCGACGCGCGAGAGTTGGCACGCACGATGGTCGAGCTTGGCAACGACGCCGGCGTGCGTACAAGCGCTCTCATCACCGGGATGGACACCCCGCTCGGATTGACGGCGGGCAACGCCCTCGAGGTACGTGAATCCGTCGAGGTGCTGGCAGGCGGCGGGCCGTCGGACGTCGTCGAGCTGACCCTGGTCCTGGCTCGGGAGATGCTGTCCGCGGCTGGGATCGACGGTATCGACCCCGCCGACAAACTGGCCGACGGCACGGCAATGGACCGGTGGCGCGCGATGATCGCCGCACAAGGTGGGGACCCACACGCGACGCTGCCGGTGGCCCGGCACAGCGACGTCGTCACCGCGGACCGAGACGGCGTACTGACCCGACTCGACGCCATGGCGGTGGGCATCGCGGCCTGGAAACTGGGAGCCGGACGCGAACGGCAGGGCGAAGCCGTTCAGGCCGGTGCCGGCATCGAGATGCATGCAAAGCCTGGCGACGTGGTCCGTGCCGGGCAGAAGCTGATGACATTGCACACCGACACTCCCGAGAGATTTGATGCAGCGCGACGAAGCCTCGGCGGTGGATGGTCGATCGGGACCGATTCCGACACCGTTTCGCGACCGTTGCTCATCGAGCGAATTGTGGGTGATTCGCGTTAGCGTTGGCGAATGAACGCACCGGAGTTGACCACGATCCGCAGCGCACCCAAAGTTCTTCTCCACGATCATCTCGACGGAGGACTCCGACCCGAGACCGTTCTCGAACTGGCCGAGCAATGTGGCTACGACGAGCTGCCGGCGAATACGGCATCCGAACTGGCGCAATGGTTCCGAACTGCCGCTGACAGTGGATCGCTCGAGCTCTACCTCGAAACGTTCGCGCACACAGTCGCCGTGATGCAGACCCCCGAAGGGCTCGCACGGGTGGCACGTGAGTGTGCCGAGGATCTGGCCGACGACAACGTCGTCTATGCCGAGATCCGTTTTGCGCCCGAGCAGCACCTGGAACAAGGCCTGAGTTTGGACGAGGTCGTCGAGCACGTTCTCGAAGGTTTCCGGGCCGGCGAATCCGCTGCCAGGGTCGCGGGACGGGAGATCCGCATCGGCTGTCTCCTGACGGCGATGAGGCATGCCGCCCGGTCGCGGGAGATCGCCGAACTCGCGGTGCGATTCCGGGACCGCGGAGTGGTCGGGTTCGACATCGCCGGCGCCGAGGCCGGAAACCCACCGAGCCGGCACCTCGACGCGTTCGAGTACATGCGTGACGCGAACGCCCACTTCACGATTCACGCGGGTGAGGCTTTCGGGTTGCCGTCGATCCACGAAGCCATCGCCTTCTGCGGAGCGGATCGGTTGGGCCACGGCGTGCGGATCGTGGACGACATCGACGTAGGCGTGCAAGGTGGGGCAGAGTTGGGTCGGCTCGCGAACTACGTCCGTGACATGCGCATTCCCCTGGAACTGTGCCCGAGTTCGAACGTGCAGACCGGAGCCGTAGCCGCCCTGGCGGACCATCCGTTCGGACTCTTGGCGGACTTGCGCTTCCGAGTGACCGTCAACACCGACAACAGGCTGATGAGCGACACCACCATGAGCCGGGAAATGGCCGCGTTGGTCGAGACCTTCGGTTACGGATGGACCGATCTCGAACGCTTCACCATCAACGCGATGAAGTCGGCCTTCATCCCGTTCGACGAGCGCCTCGCGTTGATCGACGACGTCATCAAGCCGGGCTACGCCGTGCTCATCGGCTAGATGACGTGCGCCCGACTACTCAGATCGAAGCCGGGCCTCGAACTCGCGCTCGAGTTCGCGCCAGGCCTCGGATTCCTTGGTGAACGGCGCACTCGGAGCCATCCGCGACGGATCGGGGTTGAGGAGGTACGAGACGTACCAACCCAGCTCGTTCGACGCGGACAGAGCCTCCTCGGTGGAGTCGTCGTCGGCGAAATCTGCTGCATCGGTGAACAATTCGACTGCGAGTTCCAGCTGCTCGGCATCTACGACGTCCGGGCCCTGGGCGAGGTCGTCGGCGATACCGGGCAGAACGTAGACGTTCTCGTCCGTGACCTCGATTTCGAGTGAACCGTCGACGGCCGCATTCTGAATTTCGCCGTACGTACTGACCTGCGAGAGATCGTGTTCGTGGTTGTCGGCGAGGTAGCGAGCGAGTGCGCGCTCGCTACGGAAGACGGTGATCAGTCCGTCCTTGCCGAGGAAGATCGCCTGATCTCCCATGTAGCAGCGCAGAGTGTAGAACGTCTCGGCCGAGGTGATGATGCGGATCGGGTCGACACCGACCTCACCCCAGAAGGTCTCGACTTCGTCTTCGTCCTCTTCGAGGTCGTCTTCGTCGAATTCCTCGTCCTCGCCCTCCTCGGCGACATCGTCGGCGTCGACGGTGTTCTCGGCGGCAGCGAGCAGTTCAGCTTCGGCGACCGCCACAGCAGCTGCATCGACCTTCGGGGAGGTGACCACCTTGTCGATGGCGTCGAGAACGGCGTCCCAGTCCTTGACGATCGCAGCGCCGACCTGGTCCCACAGCTCCAGGCCTTCGCGGCCTTCGAAGGTGCCGGCGCCGGTGGCAAGCGCGCCGAGTACCGGATGGCCGCTGAAGAAGCGGATGACCGCGTCGAGTTCGCACACCTCACCGATGTTGCGAGCCATGTTCAGGGTGTCCTCGAGTTCCGAGACCACCAATGCCTCAGGGTCACCTGCGGCCAGTTCCGGCACGCCGACGAAGTCGAACGTGAAGTTCTCTTCCGGTTCCAACTCGGCTGCCGACAGTCCGGAGACGACGGCCCACGCCGGATGCTCGACCAGGTCGTTGTCGGAGTCCGTTCGGATGAAGGCCGCGAGTTCCGCGACGGAGGAGAACCCGTAGAGGTCTTCCTCATGGCCGAGAAACGCTTCCCACTCGTCGTCGCCCTCGCGCCAGCGAGGTGCCCACAAAGTGACGAGGTCTCCGTCGGTGAGTCCGATTTCGATAGGGACGATGTCTCCAGCCATGGGCGGAAGCCTATCCACCGCAGCGCGAAAGGCATAGCGGGGGTTCGTCACGTTTGTTTCAGGGCTACTCGGAGCTCACTGACCAGTCGCTCGCGTTCGTCGTTGGACTGTTGAACTGCCTGGTGAATCGTGGCCACCGTCAATGCGGCCACCGTCTGAGAATTCATCGCGGTGATTGCGTCGGTGATCCGTAGGTCGACCAGAGCGCCCAGCCCGTCGACAGTCGCCGTGACTATCCCACCCTCGCTCGAGACGACTACCCGAAGAGCGCCGACCCCGTCGACGGCGTCCTGCAAGAGTCCCGTCCGGTGTTTCGCCAGCTCCATGATTCGATCAATCTCGCTCATATCGAACGCATCCAGCTCGACGGAAGGTTCTGGCCCTCGGCGGCGTCGACATCGGCCAGTTCGTCTCGGGTCGGTAGACCGAGCCGATCGAGGATCGCTGCCGGGACTCCGGTCTCCTCGAGCTCCACACGATGGCGGGCGCCGGCTTCGATTGCTGCATGTGAGCACAGCGTGAGTATCTGCTGCGCCAACCGCTGCCCGCCGTACCGCAGTTCGTCCTGGCTGATCCGCAGGTCCACGGGCACGGCGTGCTCCGTGGCGCGGACCGCGATGGTTCTGGCGCGGTTGACGGCTACGGCTGTGATGATCGGCGGTGATTCGCGCTTGTTCTCGGGCATGATTCCCTGTCATTCCGTCGGACGGTAGAAGCCGTGAAAGCCCATGCCGCTGTTCGTGGTTCGGATGGCGCTGATCTCGACAGGATCGCCGGCTTCGACCATCTGACCGTTGCCGATCACCATGGCGACGTGTCCGTCCCAGACCGCGAGGTCGCCCGGCATCAGATTGTTCTGATCGACCTGGTTCCCGATTCCCTGTTCCTGAGCCAACCTCGGAATATCGACTCCGGCCTGGCCGTACGCCCATTGAGTCAGCCCGCTGCAGTCCAGACCGACTCCCGGCGTCGTGCCTCCCCAGGCGTACGGGACACCCTGTTGAGTGAGCGCGTTGCGTACGGCAGCAGCGGCCTCGGCGTTCGGTGCGGTGGCAATCGAGCCGTCGGGAAGTTCGACCTCAACGCCACCGACGGAACCGGAACCACTTGCGGAACCGGAACCACTTGCGGAACCGGAACCACTTGCGGAACCGGAACCACCCGCCGACTCGGAGACCCCAGGTGCGGGATCGGGTATCGGGACGGACGGGACGAGTGCGGACATCTTGTCGGTCGACCCGGCCAACTCACCGCGTACCCGCTCGATAACCGATACCGCGCGTCCGAGGTGCTCCAACGCGGCCGACAACAACATCAATTGGCCCGTCGGTGTCATCAGCGTCGGCCCGGCCTTGATCGCGAGTGTCAGAAAGGACTGGAGAATCTCACCGAGTTCGGTCATTCCCGCGTACACGGACGTTGTCGCTTCGTCCACGACGCCGGCGATGTCGGTCCCACGATCGGCGAGGTTTCGCGTCGACGTCTGCGTCTGCTCGGTTTTGGTCACCGCAGCGGTGAGTGCCGTGGACGAGCTCTGAGAGGACGCCAGTTCGCTCAGAGCAGCGCTTCCCAATTGGTATGCGATCTCGAGGGCGTCCGTGGCGATTCGGATGCCGACGTCGGGTCCACTTGCGCTGGGGGCACCAGTCCCGACAGTGTCGACCAGATCGATGATCGGTCGTGCGAGTGCGTCGACGTCGATCATGAGCGTGCGGCTTCGGTGAGAGCCCTTCGTACCGATTCCTCGGAGTCGAGATAGACGGCATGAGCGTCGAGGGCGGCCGACCGGACACTGGAAATTACAGTGGACAGTCGATCGATGTCGTCGATGTGCGCTTGTTGTGCCCGGCCCGCGACGCCGACGAAGTCGCCGCCGATCAGCCCGAGCACAGCGGACAGAGCCATGTGATCGCCACCCGCTGCGTCCTGTCGAGCTTGCGCGACGTTGTCGGCAACAGTGCCCAACCGCGTGGCGAACTCCGCGATGCTTTCAGTGTCCAGATCCAGATTTGTCAACTTGTCTTCCCCCCGTTGCGCTTACTCCTTCTTGGACGCCGCGCGGGGTGCTCCGGTTCCCGAGGAACTATTCTGATGGTCATGCAAACGCACGTAGTCGACCATCCGCTCGCGGCGGCCCTCTTGACGACAATGCGTGATGCACGCAGTGAGAACGCGACTTTTCGTTCCGCACTTCGCAGGCTCACGCACATGCTGGTCTACGAGGCCATGCGTGACGCGGAGGTCGAGGAGTTCCCGGTCGACACCCCGGTGGCAGCGACGACGGGCATCCGGCTCGCGAAGCCGCCGTTGTTGGTACCCGTGCTGCGGGCCGGTCTGGGCATGGTCGAACAGGCGAGTGCGCTGATTCCGTCGGCCGGCGTCGGCTTTGTCGGAATGGCACGTGACGAAGAGACTCATCAGCCGGTTCCGTACCTCGAATCCCTGCCGGCGGATCTGTCCGGGATCCCGGTGTTCGTGCTCGATCCGATGCTCGCCACCGGTGGTTCGATGGTGCACACCATCGACTTGCTGGTTGCGCGTGGCGCGACGGATGTCACGGCAGTGTGCGTCGTGGCCGCTCCGGCCGGCGTCGACGCGCTGGCAGCGTCCGGCCACCCGGTTCGTCTGGTCATCGCGAGCATCGACGACGGACTCGACGAGAACGCTTTCATCGTCCCCGGTCTCGGTGACGCCGGCGATCGGCAGTTCGGACCCCGCTAGAGCGAAAGGGCGAAGCTTCGGAGTTCGGCCAGCCGGGCCTTCGCCTGCTCTACTGCGTTCGCGAGATCGTCGCGGTTCGCCACCGGGACGACAACTTCGAGATAGCACTTGAGCTTGGGCTCGGTTCCGGACGGTCGCACCACCAGGCGGATCGACGGCCCGTCGAATATCACTGCGTCGGTGCGCATACCACCGCGAACCAGGGACAAGTCCTCGGTCGTGACCGGCTCGCCCGCGAGTTGGCTTGGCGGATCGGCGCGTAGCCGTTTCATCATTTCCGCGATGTCACTCGAGTCCTCGACGCGGCGGGATACTTGGTCCCCGCAATGCAGTCCGAATTCGACGGCATAGTCGCCTAGAACGTCCAACAGGGTTCTGTTGCTGCCCGCGAGGGTGGCAGCCAAGTCGGCCACCAGAACGGCAGCCGAGATTCCGTCCTTGTCCAGCACCACATCCGGATCGACGCAGTGCCCGATCGCTTCCTCGTAGGCGTAGACGAGTCCGTCGCCGGCGCGCGTGAGCCACTTGAATCCGGTGAGTGTCTGCGCAAACCTGGCTCCGCGGGCTTTCGCCAACTTCGAGAGCAGGGTCGAGGAGACGATCGTCGTCGCCACCAACGAATCTTCGGGCGCCGTGCTCAGTACGTGGTCGGCCAGGAGCACCCCGGTTTCGTCGCCGCGCAACATGCGCCACTGATCACCGTCGCGAATTCCGACGGCGCAGCGGTCGGCATCCGGGTCGAGTGCGATCGCCAGATCCGCGTCGACACTTCGGGCAAGGGCGAGTAGGCGGTCTGCGGCGCCGGGCTCTTCGGGATTGGGGAACTCGACGGTCGGAAACGTGGGGTCGGGATCGAACTGCTCCGCCACGACGTGCAGGTCCTCGAATCCTGCTGCTCGCAGAGTCGCGGCCGCAGTCTCGCCGCCGACGCCGTGCATTGCCGTGAGCGCAATCCGGATCGAGCGTGCGTCGCCGTGCGGGAGGGTCGCGATGCGGGCGATGTACTCCTCGACCAGAGAGTTGTCGGCCGGAATCACCGATGCCCGCGCGACGTCGGCGGCACCACCGATGCGGGCGATCTCGCTCTCGATTTCACGATCGGCGGGGGAGACGAGTTGCGCTCCGCCCGAGAGATACACCTTGTAACCGTTGTCGGCGGCAGGATTGTGGGAGGCGGTGATCTGGATACCTGCCGCTGCCCCGAGCCTGCGCACCGCGAACGCCACCAGCGGTGTCGGCAGTGGGCGGGGGAGCAGGGTCACCTCGAACCCAGCCGCTGCCATGACCTCGGCGGCGGCGAGAGCAAATGCCTCTGAACCGAGCCGGGCGTCGCGGCCGACCACAACGCGGGACCCGCCCTGGCAGCGAGCTGTCAGCCAGGCCGCCAGACCGGCCGTGGTCCGGATGACGACCGCGAGGTTCATGCCGTTGGGTCCGCCGCGTACCGGCCCGCGAAGCCCAGCAGTGCCGAACGTCAGCGGTGAGGAAAAGCGTTCGGCCAGTTCATGTTCGGAAAGGGCGGCTAATTCTGCGCGGGTAACTGGGTCCGGATCGGCGTCGATCCACTCGGTGACGTTCAGCGGTGTCACAGCTGCTCGACCAGTTGGCGCAGCAGCACTCCCATCCGGGCCGCCGAAGCTTTGCCTGCCGCCAGCACCTCCTGATGGTCCAGTGGGGCGCCCGTGATTCCGGCGGCCAGATTGGTGACCATGGAGATGCCGAGAACGCGGGCGCCGAGCGCGCGGGCCGCGATGGTCTCGTGAACCGTCGACATGCCGACCAGATCGGCGCCGAGTGTACGAAGCATTCGAATCTCGGCCGGAGTCTCGTAATGCGGACCGGGAAGCCCGGCGTAAACACCCTCGGCAAGGTCCGGGTCGATCGAGCGAGCCAGCGCCCGCAGTTCCGGCGAGTAGGCGTCGACCAGGTCGACGAACTCTGCGCCGACGAGGGGAGAGCGGGCCGTCAGGTTCAGGTGGTCACTGATCAGCACTGGTTGTCCCACTGCGTAGTCCTCGCGGATACCGCCGGCCGCATTGGTGAGGATGACGGTGTCGGCGCCGGCAGCAATGGCTGTCCGGACCGGGTGGACGACGGTACCGAGATCGTGGCCCTCGTATGCGTGCGCGCGCCCGAGCAGCAGCAGGACTTCGGTGTTTCCGACGCGCACCGAACGAATGGTGCCCGCATGGCCGAGGGCGGACGGTGGGGCGAAGCCAGGAAGATCCGCCATCGAGACTTCGGCTGTCACGTCCGCACCGGCGTCGCCGAACACGTCTGCGGCATCGGTCCACCCCGACCCGAGCACGATGGCGACTGACGGTGACGAAGAGCCAGTCATGGCGGACAGAGCAGCGGCGGCGGCCTCGGCGATCGTTCCCATGTGAGCAACCCTACTGAGGAGTCGGGTCGGTTCGCCGGGTGAGTTGGCGGGCGTTACTCTCCCATCCATGCCTTATCTCGAACGCGACGGCGACGTATTCATCCTGTACCTCGGCAACGAGGGCGAAACGGACAACGAGAACCGCTTCGGCCCTGAGTGGATCGACGCTGTTCACAGCAAGTTGGACGAGGTCGAAGCGCACGAGGGGCCCGCAGCCCTGGTGACGACGGCGACGGGCAAGTTCTACACGAACGGCCTGGACACGACGTGGATCTTCGGCAATCTCGACGGTCTCCCCGGCTACCTGGACAAGGTCCACACCATCTACAGCCGTTTGCTGACCTTCCCGATGGCCACGGTCGCGGCCGTGCAGGGGCACGCGTTCGGCGCCGGCGCCATGCTCGCGTCCTCGCACGATTTCCAGATCATGCGCGCGGACCGCGGCTTCTACTGCCTGCCCGAGGTGGGACTGAACATGCCGTTCACTGTCGGGATGTCTGCACTGCTGAACAGTCGTCTGCCCAAGCAGACGGCAGTCGATGCCATGACGACGGGGCGTCGCTTCGGCGGCGCCGACGCACTCGCTGCCGGCATCGTGCAGGAAACGGTCGACGGCGACGGAGTACTCGCCGCTGCTGTGGCCAAGGCGTCGGCACTGACGTCGACTCACGGCAAGAACTTGGCGGGAATCAAGGCAGGCATCCACCGCGATGCTCTTGCAGACCTCGCTCAGGTGACTGACAAGAGCAACTTCTCCTTCGGGTGAGACAATGATCGCGTGAACCAGAATGTCGACAGCGCAGTCAGGTCCGTAGAGGCCGATCTGATCGCGCTGTCGCATTCGATTCACAGCGACCCGGAACTCGCCTTCGAGGAGTTCCGCAGCGCTGCCAAAGTGTCGGACCTGCTGGCGCAGCACGGTTTCGCGGTCACTCGCGGGATCGTCGATCTGCCGACAGCTTTCGATGCCACCTACGGCAGCGGAGAGTTGGTCATCGCGATCTGCGCCGAGTACGACGCGCTGCCCGAGATCGGTCATGCCTGTGGGCACAACATCATTGCCGCCGCCGCGGTCGGGGCCGGCATCGCGTTGGCTACCGTGGCCGACGAACTGGGGATCACCGTCCGAGTGATCGGTACTCCCGCGGAGGAAACCGGTGGCGGCAAAGTCCTGATGCTCGAGCGTGGTGCATTCGACGGCGTCGGCGCGGCCATGATGGTTCATCCAGGGCCGATCGACATCATCGGTGCGACCTCGCTGGCCTTGGCGGACATCGCCGTGAGTTATCACGGTCGCGAGGCGCATGCGTCTGCTGCGCCGGAGTTCGGTCGTAACGCCGCCGACGCAGCGACGCTCGCTCAGGTGGCGGTCGGACTGTTGCGTCAGCACCTGCAGCCAGGTCAGCAGATTCACGGAATCGTCAGTGACGGCGGCACGGCTCCCAACATCGTTCCGGCTCGGTCCGAATTGCTCTACTACCTGCGTGCCGAAACGGCCGCGTCGTTGGCCAATCTGTCCGAGCGTGCCGACGCGTGCTTCGCCTCGGGTGCACTCGGCACCGGGTGCACCCACGAAATCCGCACGGTATCGCCTACCTACACCGAGCTGACCCCCGATCCGTGGCTGGCGGCGGCGTACCGTGAACAGATCGTCGATCTCGGGCGGGTGCCACTGGCAGCGGAATGGGAGCGCTCCCGTCCACTGGGTAGTACGGATATGGGTAATGTGACCAATGTGATTCCGGGAATTCACCCGGTCATAGGCTTGGATTCATCGGGGGCAGTGACACATCAGCCGGAGTTCGCGGCTGCGTGTATCACCACCTCCGCAGATCGAGCGGTAGTCGACGGTGCAATTGCGTTGGCCCGCACTGCTGTCCGGGTAGCGTCCGATCCAGAACAACGCGCCCGTCTGTTGGAAGGGGTAGATCGCCGGTGAACGCGGCAATCGACACGTGGATTCACGCGCACACCGACGACCTCGTCGCGTGGCGTCGACACATCCATGCCAACCCGGAGTTGGCTCGCCGCGAATACGCGACCACCGAATTCGTCGCCACCCGCCTCACTGCCGCTGGATTGTCGCCGAAGATCCTTCCCGGTGGCACCGGTCTCACGTGCGATATCGGACCGGAGGGTCCACGAATCGCACTGCGCGCCGACATGGACGCTTTGCCGATGCAGGAAGCGACCGGGGCGACGTACTCGTCCACGGTCCCCGGTGTGTCCCATGCATGCGGGCACGACGCCCACACCACCATCTTGCTCGGCGCCGGACTGGCTCTGGCCACGCTGCCCGAACTTCCCGTCGGGGTTCGGCTGATATTCCAGCCCGCCGAGGAAGTCATGCCTGGCGGAGCACTCGACGTCATCGCCGCGGGCGCGCTCGACGGTGTGTCCAGAATCTTTGCTCTGCACTGCGATCCGCGACTCGAGGCAGGCCAGGTGGGAATGCGCCTGGGTGCGATCACCTCTGCTGCCGACACGATCGAGGTCGTCCTCGACTCTCCGGGTGGGCACACGTCGCGGCCGCATTTGACCACGGATCTGATCTACGCGCTCGGCACCGTCGTGACCGGGCTGCCGGGAATGCTCAGCCGTCGTATCGATCCGCGTACCGGAACCGTCATGGTGTGGGGCGCGGTCAGCGCAGGTCAGGCGCCCAACGCGATTCCGCAGACCGGCATGATGACGGGCACGGTACGTACCGGCGATCACGACACCTGGGAGTTGCTCGAACCGCTCGTGGAAGAAATCGTCCACGGACTGCTCGCACCCACCGGAGTTCGCTACCAACTCAACTATCGTCGCGGAGTGCCTCCGGTCGTCAACGACGAGGTGTCCACTCGGATGTTCGAGGACGCCATCGCGACCGTCGGACAAGATGCTTTGGCGGACACCCCGCAATCCGGTGGTGGCGAAGACTTTTCGTGGTACCTCGAAACCGTGCCGGGTGCCATGGCGCGGCTCGGCGTGTGGTCGGGTGAGGGCGATCAGCTCGACATCCACCAACCCACTTTCGATCTCGACGAGCGAGCACTCGGCGTCGGTGTGAAGGTTCTGACGAGCCTGGTTCTGGGATAGTTCCGGTTCCCGTCGGGGGTACCGTTTTTCGTGTCGTTCGAGTGAAGGTACGGGCATGTCCATAGGCGTGGGAGTGCGAATCGGCACATTGGTGTCGACGGCTGTCGTTGCGTCGAACGATCCGGGTTCGGCCGATCCGGTGGTATTGGTTCGGGACACGATCCTCAATCAACGCAAGGACGGAACGACGGTGCTCGGTGGCACCGAGCAACTGGGTGCCGGCCGTGAGTTCGCCGAGAGCTGGTCGGGCTTTGTCGGTCGCGTCGGGGACCCGAGTGGCGTCGCGGGAACTGCCGATACTCGTTACCGCGCCGAGGATTTGGTGGCGACCTCGATTCGCTGTCTGTTGCAGGAATGCGAGCCGCTGCCCGATCGTGGTGGTCGAAGCGGGGGAGCGCCCGACATCGTCGCGACCTACCCGTCACGCTGGGACTCGTCGACAGCGGCCCTCATGCAGGATTCGCTGGTCTACGCGGGCCTCGAACGGGTCACACTCGTCTCGGATGCCGAGGCCGTGTCGGCGTGGTTCGAGTCGGAAATCGCGGCACTCGCCGGCACGCTCATCGGCATCTATCACGTGGACGACACCGGGGCAGCGGTCACCCTCGTGCGTTCTGGTGTCGCGGCCGGCCGTGCATTCGGCTTTGCCGGCGACGGGAGTTCGCCGAGTTCACGCCTCGCGACGGCTCTGGGTGCGTTCGGTTGGATGCCGGAGAACCTGGACGCCGTAGTCGTCACCGGTGACGGCGAACCGGCGACAGACAAAGCGGCCATGATGTCCATAGCGGCCGGGATTGCCGAAAAGCTCGGTGTCAGATGTGAACTCGGTCCCGGACCTGAGCAGTCGGCTGCGCTGGGAGCCGCAATTCTGGCTGCCGGATTCACCTCGACGTCGCACACTATCGTGCCGATCGGATTGCCGCCTTCACACGACGTGACCGAGGTATTCGACACCCTGGGACGCGAGAAGGTGGCGGCAGAAACCGCTGCCGGGGTGGCGACCGCCGAGCCGGAAACTGCAGTTGTCGCAGGCGAATCGGAGTCGCGCGGTTCCAAGCGTGTGCTCATCGGCGTGACGGTTGTGGTGGTGCTCGCAGCACTGGCAGTGCTCGCGTATTTCCTGCTGCTTTGAGCAGGACAGCTATCTAATCGGTAACACCGTTACCCGGACCGACATTGCGGCTGTTTCTCGTCCGCAACTCTCGTACGTACTCGGCCGGCGCTCCGGCAATCTCGGCAGCGTCGGCCATCACACCGATGTAGCGGGCCGACGGCAGCCCGCCTTCGTACGCATCCATGACGTAGAGCCACGCAAGTACCGCGTCGCCGGCGGTGTCGACCCGCACGCGGATCTTGCGGTGCAGACCCAGTTCGGCACCTTCCCAGCGGTCCAGACTCACTTCGTCCTCTTCCGGGACGTCGTAGAGCACCACGAAAACACTGGAATCGGGATCTTCGACCACGGTGGCGAGAGCACCCTCCCAGCCGAGGTCCTCGCCGCTGAAGGTCAGGCGCCAGCCTCGCAGCCACCCTGTCCCGGACATGGGGGAGTGTGGGCAGCGCAACAACATCTGCTCGGGATGCATGTTGGAACCGTAGGCGGCATAAATCGACACGGGCGCAAGCCTAAACCGTGGTCCGAGGGTGTGGCGAAGCGGACCACCGGACGCAAGTAATCTGGTACAAGCACTGCGCGACACGTGGTGCTCGAATAGCGTGACACTGGTCGACGGGAGACCCCTGCCGGCCACGCGAGGACTTGGAGGACACATGACCCGGATCGTGATCATCGGTGGCGGACCCGCCGGCTACGAGGCGGCACTGGTAGCCGCGCAGCACGGGGCCACGGTCACCCTGGTCGATTCGGACGGCGTCGGCGGTGCGTGTGTGCTGTTCGACTGTGTCCCGTCGAAGACGTTCATCGCGTCCACCGGAATCCGCACCGACATGCGTCGTGCATCCGACCTCGGCATCACTCTGGATCCGGAGCAGGCTTCGGTGTCACTGCCGAAGATCCACTCCCGAGTCAAGAGTCTCGCATTGTCCCAGTCCTCGGACATTCGCGCACGGTTGCAGACGGTAGGCGTCGAGGTTCTCTCCGGCACCGCCGAACTGACCGATCCGCTCCTCGGCATGGCAGCACACCAGGTTCGCGCGACGCTCGGAAGCGGCGAGCAGAAGACCATCGACGCAGACGTCGTGTTGATCGCCACCGGCGCCAGCCCCCGCATCATCCCGGGAGCCGAGCCCGACGGTGAGCGAATCATGACGTGGCGCCAACTCTACGACTTGGACGAGCTTCCCGAGCACCTGGTCGTGGTCGGTTCCGGTGTCACCGGTGCCGAGTTCGTCTCCGCGTACACCGAGATGGGCGTCAAGGTCACGCTCGTGTCCAGTCGCGACCGTGTTCTGCCCGGCGAGGATGCCGATGCGGCGCTCGTGCTCGAGGACGCCCTCGCCGAGCGCGGTGTCACCCTCGTCAAGCACGCCCGCGCGGACGCCGTCGAGCGCACCGAGAAGGGCATCGTCGTCAAGCTCTCCGACGGCCGCACGGTCGAAGGAAGCCACGCTCTGATGACCGTCGGTTCCGTCCCCAACACCAACGGTCTCGGCCTGGAGCGGGTCGGCATCGAGTTGGACAAGGGTGGATACCTGCGTGTCGACCGGGTCTCGCGCACCACGGTTTCCGGTATCTACGCTGCCGGTGACTGCACCGGACTGCTCCCGCTCGCGTCGGTGGCTGCGATGCAGGGACGTATCGCGATGTACCACGCACTGGGTGAAGGCGTCAGCCCGATCAAGTTGAAGACCGTCGCGTCGGCCGTCTTCACACGCCCCGAAATTGCAACGGTGGGTGTTTCGCAGGCAGCGATCGACAACGGAGAGGTGCCTGCGCGCACCGTCATGTTGCCGCTCAACACCAACCCGCGCGCCAAGATGTCCGGTTTGCGTCGCGGATTCGTGAAGATTTTCTGCCGCCCGGCTACCGGCGTGGTCATCGGCGGTGTTGTGGTCGCACCCACTGCTTCGGAACTGATCCTGCCGATCGCGATCGCCGTACAGAACAACCTGACGGTCAACGACCTGGCGCAGACGTTCTCGGTGTACCCGTCGCTGACCGGATCGATCACCGAGGCTGCTCGTCAGCTCATGCGTCACGACGACCTGGACTGACAACCGACCAGAGTCTTCTTACAATGTGGGAACTCTGTTTCATATACTGAAGTATTGGTGGGATAGTCGAGATACCGACCGAATCAAGGGTCGGTATCTCGGCGCTCTCCCGCCCCGTTGACCCAGGACGGCTCAGGGTGTTTTTCCTCTGACCTTCATTCTGCGTGCCTGGGAGCTTCATATGACACACGCCGCGCTGTCCGCTCGCATGGACGGACTCCGTAGTTCTGCAATTCGCGATCTGCTCACCCTGACTGCCCGGCCCGACGTCATCAGCTTGGCCGGCGGACTGCCCGATCCCGATTTCATTCCGCGGGAGCGAATCTCGAAGGCAGCCCACGACGCACTCGGTGACCCCTCGTCCGTTCAGTACGGCGAGACCTCCGGCCTGCGGCGCCTCCGTGAGGTGATCGCCGAGCGCGAATCATCCAAGATCGGGCGGACACTCGACGTGTCCGAAGTCGTGATCACCCACGGTTCTCAGCAAGGTTTGAGCTTGCTCGCGCAGGTCCTCCTCGACGCCGGTGACGTCGTGGTCGTGGAGGAACCGGCATATACCGGTGCGCTGCAGGTCTTTCGAACGGCGCAGGCCCGTCTCGTTCCCGTCCAGCTCGACGAGGACGGAATGGACACCGACGCGCTCGAGACGAAACTCGACGCCGGTCTTCGGCCCAAAGTTGTTCACACCGTGAGCAATTTCCACAACCCGCGCGGCGCGGTGCTTTCGGCGCAGCGGCGAGCGCACTTGGCGGCACTGGCGGACCGATACGGGTTCTGGGTGCTCGAGGACGACCCGTACGGCGAACTGTACTTCGGCGAGAAACCGCCCGCACCGCTGGCGGCGTTGTCGGACAGGGTGATTCGGCTGTCCAGTGCTTCCAAAGTGTTGGCACCGGCGCTGCGCGTCGGCTGGCTGCACGGCGACCGAAAGGTCTGCGAGGCGGTCGAACTGATCAAGCAAGGCGCTGACCTGTGCGGGTCTTCGCTCACCCAGCAGATCGCCGCAGACCTCTTCTCCGACGTCGAATGGTTCGACGCGCATCTCGACGTGCTTCGAGCGGGGTACGGCGCGAGGGCGAAGACGTTGGTCACGGCCGCCGAGACGGAATTGAGTGGGCGTGCACGCTTTTCCGAGGTCCGCGGCGGGATGTTCTGTTGGATGGATTTCCTCGACGACGTCGACACCACCGAACTCCTGGGTGCCGCGCTCGCGCATGGCGTGGCATTTGTCCCAGGTTCGGCCTTCGCGGTCGAAGCGGACCTTGGTCGAAGCGCTCGACTGTGTTTCGCGACGTATCCCGAAGCGGTGCTGGTCGACGCCGTCGGCAGGCTCCGGGACAGTGTCACCGCAGGTACAGCCTGACTTTGTCGATAGTGTTGCGGAGCAGATCGATCTCCGTACCGGACGGTGGGGTGGTGACGGTGACGTGGTCGGCGACGGCCAGATCCCATCCCGTCGCCTCTCGCACCTGATCGACCGAGATGCCTTCGTGGACACTGGTCAGCTCCAACTCGCCGCCGGGGCCCTGGTGTGTCAGGACACCGAGGTTGGTGAACACCTTTGTCACTCCTGCACCTGCCGGCATGATGCCCTTTCCGCTGGCGTGGGCGCGGGCGGGGCTGGGTGAGGTGCAGAAGTCGAGCGCGGCCGGAAAGGAACTGAGGTCGTGGCGACGCATCACTACGAAGATCTCGGCCGCGTTCGCGATGATCTCGACGGCCCCGCCTGCTCCGGGCAGTCTGACCGTCGGGTTCTTCCAGTCACCGATGAAACTTGTGTTCAGGCTTCCCGTTCGATCGATTTGAGCGGCCCCGAGAAAACCGACGTCGACGTTGCCACCTTGCAGGACATAACCGAAGAGTGCGGCCATACTGAGCACGGATTCGGCGCCGGAGACCACGACGGAGTCGGCGATACCTTCGGCCATCGCCGACGGATGCGCGCCGCACACTCCGGATTCGTAGATCAGTTCTACGTCCGGATTCGACGTGTGGCGCGCGAGATCGACTGCGAGCGTGGGGAGCCCGACTCCGGCGAAAACCCGGCGCTTACCCGCCAACTCGCGTGCCGCGACGGCGACGATCGTTTCGGTGGAGGTGGTGTTACCGCTGACAATCGTGGTGGTCACAGTCTGCTCCCGTAGTCGACAGGTGTGGAGAGTTTTGATTCGACCTTGAGATCCGACCAGTAGTCAGCTCCGAGCTTGGCGAGATATTCGTCGTGATCGCCGAGTGTGTACACCCATTCGTCGAGCCAATTTCTCAGCAACGAAGGGTCTTTGGAAATCTCGGTCCAGCGTCGGTAGAAGCCGCAATCGCGGTCGTAGTATCCCTGTGCGTACGACGGGTGCGCGCCGCGCGGGCAGACGACAACCGCGTCGACGGCGTGCGAGGGAATCAGAGTTCGGCTCGGATCTGACCTGATGACCTCGTCGTCGACCAGCTCTTCCACAACGACGATCGCCTTCTCCGCGGCGTAAACGGCTTCTTGCTGCACCCCGGCGATGCCCCAGATCTGTGCGTTCCCGGACGTGTCCGCTCGCTGTGCGCCGATGATCGTCACATCCGGATTCAACGGCGGCACAACGTAGACGCTCCCGCCGCCGTACGGATCCTCGACGAGTCTCAGTTGTGGGTTGAGTGCGGGTAGATCACTACCTGCGTACGACCGCAGCGGGAAGAAGGGAAGTCTGGCCGCTCCCGCCTGATACCGGCACACCATGCCGTAATGGCTGTATTCCTCGACTTCGAGGGGGAGCGGGTCCTGGTTCTCGATGCGTCTGCGTAACTCGTACAGAGAACCTGCGGAGCCGCTGGCGAAGAACGAGGCAACCAGCTTTCGGACGCAGCCGGCGGCGACGAGTTGATCGGAAACGATGTCCGGCGTCATCCGGCAGAGGGTGAGGTCCCTTCTGCCCTGCCGGATGATCTCGTGTGCCGCGGCAAAAGGAATGAGATGCGAAAATCCCTCCAGCGCAACGGTCATCCCGTCTTCGACGTATCGGCCGACGGCCTCTTTCATCGAGAGGGTCTTGTCCACGTGTGTACCTCTTCTTGTTCTTTCGCGCACTCGGTCGGTTTCGGAACTTGACATGTTCGGCCGGTGTGGCGCAACAATGTCGGGTGGAAATTCATCAGATCAACGCTTTTCTCGCGGTGGCTGAGGAGCTACATTTCGGCCGTGCGGCGCAGCGGCTTCGGATTGCGCAACCGCCGCTGAGTCGAACGATCAGGCAATTCGAGAAACAGCTCGGTTCGCCGTTGTTCGATCGGAGCACTCGAACTGTGCGGCTCACTGCTGCCGGTGAAGCGCTGCTGCTTCCGGCGCGCGAGATTCTGGACGCGTGCCGGATGGCCGAGATCGCGGTCTCTGCGGCAGGCAAGGGAACGACAGGTCGCGTTCGCCTGGGTTTCGCGGGGACTTCTTCGCATCTGCTCGTCGGGCGGTGGGCGAAATTGGTGAGAAAGACCAATCCCGGTATCGAATTCGTGCTCGACAGTTCTGCTTTCGCGAACGAGGCGTTGTTGATGCTGCTCGATCGACGACTCGACATCGGGATGGTGCGGTGGACCGTACCGCCGCTCGGGATCACGTCGAGATTGATCGCCGAGGAGAACTTTCTGGTGGCCATGTCCAAAGACCACCCGTTGGCGTCGAGGGACTCGGTTCGGTTGATCGAATTGGAGTCCGAGAATTGGGTGACGCTTCCGGCGGAGCCAGGTTCGATTCTGCGGGAGTCTCTGCTCACTGCCTCGAAGAACGCAGGGTTCCTGGCTCGAATCGTGCAGACGGCACCGGATTCGATGTCGTTGATCGCGCTGGTGTCCGCGGAAATCGGATGCTCGTTGACCATTTCCTCGGTGGCCCAGAGCATCGTGAATCCTGATGTTGTCTTTGTTCCGGTCATGGACCCACCTCCTCCTCTTCAACTGCGTATCGCCTGGCGAGAGGGAGACGACAGACCTGCTCTTCTCGAAGTGTTGAAATTGTCCGAGCAGGCGCTGCCGTCCCTGGCCTAGACGGTTGCCCGACCGGTAGGAATCTCACCCGCTTCGGACTTCGGCGAGTTCGCAATATCGACAAGAGTGTTTTCGAGTTCGAGTTCGTCGTAGTCCGCTTGTTCGGCCGTCGAGAGTTCGCCCGCGTTGTAGCCTGTACGTCGGAGCAGGAGCAGGGTGCAGATCAGTGAGACAAGGGCGTACAGCCCGGATACGATCGCGACCCCGACGATATTGCCTGACGTGTTGAGCATCCACTGCGCCAGTACGGGAGTTCCGCCGCCGACGACAAGGGAACACAATTGGTACGCCGTCGACAGACCGGTGTAACGGATGTTGGCGGGGAAGGCCCGAGCGAGAACGCCGGCGATGGCGCCGTAGAACATCGAGTGCGGGATCGTGGCCAGACACATCGCGACGACTGCGATGGTGAAGTTCCCGGTTCGGATCGCGAAGAACATGGCGGGCATGAGGACGAACTCCGGTATCACCATCAGGCACATGGCTTTTCGCATGTCGATCTTGGAGACCAGGACGGCACCGAAAGGTTGGACGATGAACTGCACGACGAGCGCGATCGCGATGGCGGCCAGGAAGGTTCCTCGATCGTATCCGAGTTCTTTTGTAGCCCAGGACAATGCGAAGGTGTTCTTGAAATAGGTGACCTGGGCGAGGGGGAGTGCGCCGGCGCCGAGGAGAACCAGTACCCAGTGCTTGCGCAAGACTTCGGCGAGCGGAAGCTTGACGACCTTCTTGCGTGCGAGAACGGCCTTCATCTCGTCCGACTCTTCGAGTTTGAGGCGAATGATCATCCCGAGAATGACCAGCACCGCCGAGATGATGAACGGGATGCGCCATCCGTACAGGAGGAACGACGGCGTCGGCATCGAGGACAGAAGGAAGAACGCGATGGTGGCCAACAGATTTCCGGCGGGTGAGCCCTGTTGGGCGAACGCGGAGTAGAGGATGCTCTTGCCCTTCGGTGCATTCTCGCTGGCAATGAGCACTGCGCCGCCCCACTCGCCACCGACCGCGACTCCTTGGATGACGCGAAGGGTGACCAGACCGATCGGCGCCCAGATCCCGACCTGTGCGTAGGTGGGGAGGAGTCCGATGCCTACCGTGGCGACACCCATCATCATCAAGGTGATGACGAGAGTGTTCTTGCGTCCGATCCGGTCGCCGAGGTGACCGAAGATGATCCCGCCGATCGGCCTGGCGAGGAAGCCTGCCCAGAGTGTGATGAAGGCGAGGAGAGTTCCGACTCCGTTCGGGAGAGTGTCGGAGAAGAAGATGTCGCCGAATACCAGGGCAGCGGCAGTGCCGTAGATGTAGAAGTCGTACCACTCGATAGTGGTTCCGATGAACGAAGCGATACCGGCTCTTCGCGCCTTGGCGTTGATCTCCTCGGAACTGCGAGTGGGTGAACTCATGCGTGGCGACCTTTCTCTGCAACATTCGCGGCGCCGAAACGTGGCGTGCCTGAATGAGATTCGCAGAGTGGTGTAGGTCACGTCCAATACCAACTTGGTCGCCTATTGATACCTCAGGAGTATCAATAGGCGACCATGATCAGCTCTTCCGGTATGGAAGGATCGGGGTGATTACTCGGACCAGTTGTACGTCCGCTCGACGGCCTTGTTCCACTCCGCGTACAGCCGTGACCTTTCGGACTCGTCCATCGCCGGTTCCCAGGTTTGGCCGACGGCCCAGTTGTTGCGGATGTCTTCGGTGTCGGCCCAATAACCGATGGCGAGGCCCGCTGCGTATGCAGCACCGAGAGCTGTCGTTTCGTTGACCACCGGGCGGATGACGGGAACTCCGAGGATGTCCGACTGGAACTGCATCAGGGTTTCGTTGACCACCATGCCGCCGTCGACCTTCAGTGCGGACAGTTCGACTCCCGAATCCGCTCGCATGGCGTCGATGACCTCGCGGGTCTGGTATGCCGTCGCCTCGAGCGCTGCGCGGGCCAGGTGTCCCTTGTTGACGAACCGCGTCAGACCGACGATGACACCCCGGGCATCCGGTCGCCACCGAGGTGCGAACAGCCCGGAGAACGCGGGCACGAAGTAGGCGCCGCCGTTGTCGTCGACACTTGCGGCGAGCGGCTCGATGTCCTTGGCGTTCTGAATGATTCCGAGATTGTCTCGAAGCCACTGGACCAAGGAACCCGTCACGGCGACGGAACCTTCGAGTGCGTACACGGCTGGGGCTTCGCCGAGTTTGTAGCAGACGGTCGTCAGTAGTCCGTGCTTGCTGTGCACCGGCTTCGTGCCCGTATTGAGAAGCATGAAATTGCCGGTGCCGTAGGTGTTCTTGGCTTCACCCTCGGAGAGGCAGGCCTGGCCGAATGTGGCTGCCTGCTGGTCACCGAGGATTCCGGCGACCGGCACACCGGCGAGATTGCCGCGTGGACGTCCTGTGCCGTAGACCTCTGAGGAACTACGGATTTCCGGGAGCATCGACATCGGGATTCCGAAGTCCGCACAGATCGATTCGTCCCACTGGAGGGTCTCGAGATCCATCAGCATCGTGCGTGACGCATTGGTGACATCTGTCACGTGGACGCCCTCGGTCAGGTTCCACACGATCCACGTGTCGACAGTGCCGAAGCACAATTCGCCGGCCTCCGCTTTTGCTTTCGCACCGTCGACGTTGTCGAGAATCCAGCGGATCTTCGGCCCGGCGAAGTAGGTCGAGAGTGGTAGTCCGGTCTTGTCTCGATACTTGTCCGGACCCTCGTCGCCGCCCAGTTCGACACACAGTTGATCCGTGCGCGTGTCCTGCCACACGATCGCGTTGTAGATCGGCTCACCCGTCGAACGCTCCCAAACGACGGTCGTCTCACGCTGATTCGTGATTCCGACGGCAGCGATGTCGGCCCGCGTGAGATCGACCTTCGCGAGAGCGCCGGCCACCACCTCCCGAGTGTTGATCCACAGCGCCGCCGGATCGTGCTCGACCCAACCTGCTCGCGGGAAAATCTGCTCGTGTTCTTTCTGTGCAACGCTCACCACGGCGCCGTCGTGATCGAAGATCATGCAGCGGCTCGACGTCGTGCCTTGGTCGATGGCGGCGATGTATTGATTCACTGTGCTCCTAGGTTCGGGCGTGTTCGCAGTAATCCGTGCGCTGTCGCAGTATGTGGATCAAGCTACTAGCCTGTAAACGGATTCGTCGTCGACTTACAGGAGACCGGGTTGAGTAAGCAGCAAGGTGCGCAGTTTCTCGGCCCGCAGCAGCGCGAAGCTGCTTGGGAACAACTTCAGACCGAGCAATTCGACGTCGTCGTGGTGGGCGGTGGTGTCGTCGGTGTCGGAGCGGCCCTCGATGCGGCCACCCGCGGGCTGAAGGTTGCGTTGGTCGAGGCCCGTGACTACGCATCCGGTACGTCCAGTCGCTCGTCGAAGATGTTCCACGGCGGTCTCCGCTATCTCGAGCAACTAGAATTCGGCCTCGTTCGTGAGGCGTTGCGTGAGCGCGAACTCTCGCTGACCACGCTCGCTCCGCACCTGGTCAAGCCGCTGAAGTTTCTGTTCCCCTTGGCTCACCGAGTGTGGGAACGCCCGTACATGGCCGCGGGAATCTTCCTCTACGACCGGATGGGCGGCGCCAAATCGGTCCCCTCCCAGAAGCACTTGACGCGGGCGGGCGCACTGCGCATGTCGCCGAGCCTCAAGCGCAGTTCACTGACCGGTGGCATCCAGTACTACGACACCGTCGTCGACGACGCTCGGCACACCATGACCGTTGCACGGACCGCCGCCCACTACGGCGCGGTTGTCCGAACGTCGACGCAGGTCGTGGGATTTCTGCGTGAAGCGGACCGGGTCTCGGGAGTTCGTGTTCGCGACTGCGAAGACGGCCGTACCGCGGAGGTCAAGGGTCACGTCGTCATCAATGCAACCGGTGTCTGGACGGACGAAATCCAGGCCCTCTCACGTCAGCGCGGACGGTTCCGGGTGCGAGCGTCGAAGGGCGTACACATCGTCGTCCCGCGCGATCGCATCGTCAGTGAAGCCGCCATCATCCTGCGTACCGAGAAATCGGTGCTGTTCGTCATTCCGTGGGGCAGTCACTGGATCATCGGCACCACGGACACCGACTGGAACTTGGATCTCGCTCACCCAGCGGCAACCAAAGCAGATATCGACTACATCCTCGGCCACGTGAACTCCGTTCTGGTCACGCCGCTGACGCACGCCGACATCGACGGTGTCTACGCAGGCCTGCGTCCGCTGCTTGCCGGTGAGAGCGACGAGACGTCGAAGCTCTCGCGCGAGCACGCCGTTGCCCGTGTGGCTCCAGGCCTGGTCGCCATCGCCGGTGGAAAGTACACGACGTATCGGGTCATGGCGGAAGACGCCGTCGATGTCGCAGCAGAAGACATTCCGGCGCGAGTGGCGTCGTCGATCACGGAGAAGGTGCCGCTCGTCGGCGCCGACGGATACTTCGCGTTGATCAATCAGACTGTGCAACTGGGCGAGCAGTACGGCTTGCATCCGTATCGCGTCAAGCACTTGCTCGACCGCTATGGTTCACTCATCACGGAGGTCCTCGAACTCGGCCGACAGACGCCGGAGTTGTTGCAGCCCATCACAGATGCCCCCGATTACCTTCAGGTCGAGGCTGTGTACGCCGCCGCGGCCGAGGGTGCATTGCACCTCGACGACATCCTGGCTCGCCGCATGCGCATCGCAATCGAGTACCCGCATCGTGGTGTCAACTGTGCGCAACAGGTTGCCGGATTGGTTGCCCCGATTCTCGGTTGGGATGCCGCCACCGTCGAGCGCGAGGTCGACACGTACCGAGCGCGCGTCGAAGCGGAGATCGAGTCGCAGACCCAGCCGGACGACGAGTCGGCCGACGCCTTGCGCGCCGCAGCGCCGGAGTCTCGGGCCGAGATCCTCGAACCCGTCGTCGTGGTGCCGGATCGGGTCTGAGTCGCCCGTCGTTTGTTCTCGGTCTGTCGCGGGTAGGCGGATGTCGAATCACCACCCGTGTCAGCACAGACCGGTCGAGCGTCGCCCAGGAGGATCCCAATGTTCGGTAGTCGGTCGAGATCTGCTGAGGAACACATAGCCACTGCTTATCTGGTCACTCACCTGTGCGGAGCGATGGTAGGGCTGCAACTCTCGCGGTCACTCTCGGACTCGTACGGCGCTTGGGCTGACGGTGAGCTGGACTCGTTGCCGGGTGAGCTCGAGTACGAGATCGAGCAGCTGCTGCAACTGATCGAGGACACCCAGGGCATATCTCTGCCGCGGTACTCCAAGATCGACGCGACGGTCAATCGGATCAGGCGCCTCGTCCATGTCGACGCCATCTGGCGCAACCGTCTCGTGAAGCTGGCAACTCTCGAGATCATGCGGACCGCTCTGTGCGGCAAGAGTGCGATGTGGGAGGTCCTGAGAGACATTCCGGCCGGGGAGACGGAGGAGCAGTACCGCGAGCTCAACGACCTGGTGTCCAAGCAGATCACCACCGTGACGGCTCTGCATCACCGCGCGGCCACGGAAGCTTTTCAGGGGACGGACGGGCGGGAATCGGCGAGCGGCGGCGACCCCATCCGCTCGAGTAAGTAAGGTTTGTACCGTTCGGTGAAGAATTCGATGAACGGTAGACCCCGAGGTGTATGGAGATGGCTGAGCGCGACCAAGCACTGACAGAACCCACGGCAGTGTTCGCGGCGTTGGCGGAGATCCTCTACTCCGCAGCAGACAGCGCCGAGGTGTACTCCGCGATCTGTTCGGCGGCTGTCGAGTTGATTCCCGGTTGCGATCACGCAAGCCTGATGCTGCGACGGGGAAACACCAACGTCACGGTAGCGGCAAGCGACGAGATCGCCGAGTATGCAGACGATCTCGAACGTGCGACTGGCGAGGGGCCGTGCATCGACGCCCTCGACACGGAGGCGCCGCAGCTCGAGTCAGATCTTCGCACTCCGAATCAGTGGCCCGAGTTCGCTCGGAAAGTCGTGGCAGAGACACCCATTCGTGGCTCGATGGGGTTCCGACTGATGGTCGATCGTCAGAAGTTCGGTGCCCTCAACCTCTTCTCCGACACTCCGGGAGCATTCACGGAAACTGTTGCCGACCACGCGATCATGTTGGCATCGTTTGCATCCGTGGCCGTCACCGCGCTGAACCGAGGAGAGGATGCCGACTCGCTGCGGCGCGGCCTGGCGAGCAGTCGCGAAATCGGTCAGGCCGTCGGTCTGCTGATGGCTTTGCATCGGGTGTCCGACGACGAGGCCTTCGACATTCTGGTGCGAACCTCGCAGAACATGAACGTCAAGATCGCCGAGTTGGCGCGCAAGGTCATCGTCCAGCATCGTTCGACTCTGGACTGAGCGCTTCGTTCGCCCCGGGCGAGCCGAGGAGTTGAGATCGCTTGAGATCCACCGTCTCTCGAAGTGCCGTCACCACCGCTGCGACTTCCGGTCGGCGCAAGGATTCAGAACGAGCCACCAACCAGTACGAAAGTCTGACTTCGATGTGAGCCGGCAGCACGCGAATCAGATCGTCGTGCTGCTCGGCCATGAAGCAGGGGAGCAAGCCGATGCCGGCACCCGCGCGCGTTGCCTCGATGTGGACGAACACGTTGGTGGACGTGACGGCCTCGCGCATGGAAACCGTGAGCTTGCGAGCCAGATCGAGTTCGTCGACCTGCAGCATCGAGTCGATGAAATACACGAGCGAGTGTTCGGCCAGCTCTTCGGCACTTTCGGGAACAGCATTCTGACGTAGATACTCTCGGGAGGCGTACAAACCCAGCGCGTAGTCGGCCAGATGGACGGCCTCGGCGCGGTGAACTTGAGGTTTGCCGACAACAACCTCGATGTCGAGCCCCGAGCGTATCTGCGACGCCTTTCTGGTCGCGACGACTATCTCCACGCTCACGCGAGGATGGCGTCTGCGAACCGCTGCGCCGGCGGGGGCCGCGATGTATGCGCTGAAGCCGTCGGTGGCCGAGACCCGCACGACGCCGTCGAGTTGCTGCTGACCGGTGGAGTCGAGTGCCAGTTCGTTCACCGCGGCCTCGATGCGCTCGGCCGCGCTGAGGGCTTGTCTGCCCAGGTCGGTCAACTCCCAGCCGCCGGACGAGCGGACCAGTACACGGCCGCCGAGGCTCTTCTCGAGCGAGGCGATGCGGCGCGAAATGGTGGTGTGGTTGAGGCCCAGGTCGTCGGCGGCGGTGTTGAAGCGGCCGGTGCGACCGACCGCGAGAAGCACCAGTAGGTCGTCCGGGCTCAGTCCGAGTGTCATATCTGCATTTTTGCACCTGTATGGTGCGAGATTTGTCATTGTCGTGCCAAGAATCTGCACCGATACTCATCGAGTCACAAAAAATGTGCGAGCGGTCACATTCCTGATCGTGAAGAGCAGGCGAATCGCGAACTGAAGACGAGGGAGTCCACGATGAGCGTCGACAACATGCCGAAACCCGAGAGCCAAGCCCCACCATCGGGGCTGAAGAAGGTGGTCGGCGCCTCGATGGCGGGCACCGTGGTCGAGTGGTACGAGTTCTTTCTGTACGGCACGGCGGCCACGCTGGTCTTCAGCAAAGTCTTCTTTCCTGGCGGCGGCAACGAGCTGGATGCGATCATCGCGGCTTTCATCACCTACGCCGTCGGATTCGCCGCCCGGCCACTCGGCGGAATCGTCTTCGGATATTTCGGAGACAAGTTCGGCCGGAAGCAGTTGTTGCAGTTCAGTTTGCTGCTGGTCGGTGCCGCGACCTTCCTGATGGGCTGCCTACCGACCTACGGTCAGATCGGCTACTGGGCGCCGGCACTGCTGGTCACGCTGCGCTTCATCCAAGGATTTGCTGTCGGCGGCGAATGGGGTGGGGCGGTACTCCTTGTCGCCGAGCACAGCCCGAATCGATCTCGCGGGTTCTGGTCGTCCTGGCCTCAGGCCGGCGTGCCGATGGGCAACCTGGTGGCCACTGTCGTGCTGTTGATCCTGACGTCGACGCTCTCGGACGAATCCTTCATGAGTTGGGGCTGGCGCGTTGCCTTCTGGCTCTCCGCGGTGATCGTTCTGGTCGGGTACTACGTTCGGACCAAGGTCACCGACGCTCCCATTTTCATTGCGGCGCAGAAGGAAGCAGAACTGGTCAAGGCAACCTCGTACAGCGTTTTCGAGGTGGTCAAGCGTTACCCGCGCGGAGTGTTGACCGCGATGGGCCTGCGTTTCGCCGAAAACGTCATGTACTACCTCGTGGTGACCTTCTCGATCACCTACCTCAAGGTCGTCGTTCATGCGGACACGGCGCACATCCTCTGGTGGATGCTGATGGCACATGCCGTGCACTTCGCAGTGATTCCGTTGGTGGGCAAACTGTCCGACACGATCGGTCGACGCCCGGTGTACATGATCGGCGCCGTCACCGCCGGAACATGGGGATTCTTCGCCTTTCCGATGATGAACAGCGGGCACAATGCAGTCATCTTGTCGGCAATCATCATCGGGCTTGTGTTCCACGCGTTCATGTACGCCGGCCAACCCGCGATCATGGCCGAGATGTTCCCGACCCGGATGCGCTATTCCGGTGTCTCCCTGGGATATCAGGTCACGTCGATCGTGGCAGGTTCACTGGCTCCGATCATCGCGACCGGACTGCTGAGCAAGTTCGACTCCTCGGTCCCCATCGCGATCTATCTCCTGTTGGCATCCCTGGTCACCATCGTCGCAGTCGTTTTCGCGCGGGAGACCAAGGGAATCTCGCTCGAGTCCGTCGATGCCGCCGACGCACGAGTGCTCGCCGACGAGCGGGCCGGTGTTTCCGCATGACGCTCTCCGGCAAAACGGCACTGGTCACCGGTGGTGCCAGCGGTATCGGCGAGGCGTGTGCTCGACTCCTTGCCGCCCGCGGCGCCCACGTCACCGTCGCTGATCTCGACGACGTCGCCGCGAAGGCGCTGGCCGACGAGATCGACGGCACTGCGTGGGCCGTCGATCTCCTCGACACCGACCAACTCGTGGATCTGGCACTCGAGACGGACGTACTTGTCAACAACGCCGGCATTCAACGGGTCAGTCCCATCGAGGATTTCGACGTCGAGGACTTCCGGAAGATTCAACGCCTCATGGTCGAAGCGCCGTTCCTCCTGGTCAGAGCGGCCCTGCCGTACATGTACCGCAAAGGATTCGGGCGCATCGTCAACATTTCCTCGGTCCACGGGCTCCGCGCTTCGGCATTCAAGAGTGCGTACGTCACGGCAAAGCACGGACTCGAAGGGCTGTCGAAAGTTGTTGCGCTCGAAGGTGCCCCACACGGTGTCACCAGCAACTGTGTCAATCCGGGCTACGTCCTGACACCACTCGTGCGATCCCAGATCTCCGACCAGGCAAAGGTTCACGGAATCAGTGAATCCGAGGTTGTCGAGAAGGTGATGCTCACCGAGAGCGCGATCAAACGGATGGTCGAGCCCGCAGAAGTGGCATCGCTGGTGGGGTGGCTGGCATCGCCCGAGGCGTCGATGGTGACGGGGGCTTCGTACACCATCGACGGCGGGTGGAGCGCCAGCTAGATCACTGGGGCTGCTGTGTTGTTCAAGCTGCCGGGTTCAGGCTTCGGGAATCTCGATTCCGAACTTCTCGCGGGTGATGACCTCGGGTTCGGGACCGCCGCGAACTCCGGTGTCGAGTGCGTCGATTGCGGAGAGTTCTTCGGCGGTGAGTTCGAAGTCGAACACGTCGAAGTTCTCCGCGATCCGCGAGGGAGTCACCGACTTGGGGATCACCTGGCGGCCCTGCTGGAGGTGCCAACGCAGCATCACCTGTGCAGGCGACTTGCCGTGAGCGGTCGCGATGGCGCCGATGGTGGCGTCCTCGAGGGTCGAGCCGTGGGAGCCGTCGCGGTAGAACGTGATTCCGCCGATCGGTGACCATGCCTGAGACAGAATCCCGCGATCGGCGTCGGCCTCGAGCAAAGTCGACTGCCTGAAGTACGGATGAACCTCGATCTGGTTGACCGCCGGCACCACGGACGTTGCGTCCAGGAGTCGGGTGAGGTGATCCGGCATGAAGTTACTGACTCCGATGGCGCGGACCTTGCCGTCGTCCAGAAGCGTTTCCAACGCCCTGTACGCGTCGATCGTGCGCTCGAACTCGCTCGGCAACGCCTGGTGGAGGATCAGGAGGTCGAGTTGTTCGACACCGAGTTTGCCTGCGCTCTTGTCGAAGGCATGCAGAGTCTCGTCGTATCCGTAGTCGGTGATCCAGACCTTCGTCTCGACGAAGATGTCCGCGCGGTCGAGTCCGGATCGCCGGATCGCCTCACCGACTCCCTTCTCGTTGCCGTAGGCCGCGGCAGTGTCGATATGGCGATAACCCGTCGACAGCGCGGACTCGACGGCGGCGAGTGTTTCGTCCGGCGGCGTCTGGTACACCCCGAAGCCAAGCGCGGGGATGTCGACGCCGTTGTTCAGTTTCAGACTCGGGATGCTCATGTCGTCCACGGTAGCGGCGGCCGGGGGTTCGGCGGGAGTGACTGCTCAGCCGGGTAACGGCAGTACCTCCCTCGACCGGCAGTACTTCAGCTCGGGTGGCAGGTGCCGCCGATGGGTAAAGCCTGCGCTCGTTCGCCTACCCAGCGGCCGATGTCGCTGAGCATCGCAGTACCGTCGGCGAAAGTGCCCGAGTCCGGCTTGGCTGCGATGGCGACAGCGAGTTGTCCGGTGCCGCTGCTGATGATCCCGAATTGGCGGACCAGATAGCCGCCGTCGTCGTCCGGCCCCCACCCACCTTTGAATCGAGCGGCTGGGATCACTCCCAGGCCCCACTGTTGGTCGGGGCTGATGCTGCCCATGAGCCCGAAGACTTCGGTGGCGTCGCTCCGGCATGGCAGGGTGGCGGCGAATTGCGCTTGGACGGCAAGTGGCCATTGTGTTTGACCGAACGAGCTGAATTCTGGTCGTAGCGTGCGTGATTCCACGGTGGTGGACATATCGCCGGAGGCCACGAGGACTGACTCGACCTTCGCTGCGGCAGTGGTCGGATCGCCGAGGCCTCGCCACAGTTCTTCGGCTGATTCGTTGTCGGAGGTGGTGATCGCCTGCTTGACCGTTGTGAGTTCTGTGTTGTCGGGTTCGTGGAGGGCTGCGATGGACAGTGGGACTTTGATGGTGGACCAGGCGACTCCGTTCTGCCACTCGCCGGCAACGAGTGACTGACCTCCGCCGACGGGCACGAGTGCGATACCCACGGCGCCGCCGAGGGTGTTGCCCAGGGCCTCGAATCCGGCGAGCGGGCCGACACCGTTGCCCGGGGCGGCAGGAGTCTCTGTCGGCTCCGGTGGAACGACGACGATCTCGGTGATCGTCTCGACCTTCTCCGACGACTCGTCTCGCGTCGGAATCGTGCAGCCCGCGAGGGCTGCTGCAGAAGCAGTGGCGAGTGCAACCGCCAGGAGTCGTCGGCGCGTCCCGCTACGAGCCTCGACGCACTGCTCAATAGACATAGACCACCGCGTTGTTTCCGCCGGTACACGTGACGACTTTGTTGCCGGCGCAGTTCATCGAGTACCGAGTTCCCGTGACCGGACTGACCGCGCTGATGGAGACCGGGCCGCCGCGTCGACCCTGGCTCACGTACTGGTAGCGCACTTCTTCGGCGAACTCACAGGACGTCACGCTGGTGCCGACGGCGGACGTCGTGAATTCGTTGTTCGAGAACACCGATCCACAACGCGCTGCGCTGGCAGGGACCGACTCGTTGGGCGCGGGTGTGACGACGCCGTTCTGCGGCGCGGCCGCAGGTGAGGTGATCACCACGGTTTCCGTGCGTGCGGTGTTCTCGTCGGAATTGTTGTTCAAGACGAGAGGGAGAACCCATACGTAGACCACGACGGCGACGAGTGCGACTGTGACAACTCCCAGTAGGACCCACAGCCATGCATACGATTTCGGCGGGCGGGGAGGCATCGGCGAATATCCAGTGCCTTGACCGTATGGGGGCCGGGGCGGGGTGTAAGCAGGCTGATGTCCCGAGTACGGAGCCTGACCGGGTGTGATGCCCGGCGGCGGAGGAGGGGGCGGAGGGAGAGGTGTCGTGTGGTTGGGGTCGTTGTTCCAGGGATACGGCGACTGTGGTGTTGTCATTGCGGGCTGCTCCTCTGCCTACTTGATAGAAGTGGGCCGAGTTAGTCGTCGATCACCGCACATCGAAATTACCGATTGTTAGGTTTCTGCGAATTGCCCGTCTTAGTTATATACGACCGGTCTGACTTCTTTTGCACTTGTGGCTCGTCAATGAGTGAGCACTATCTTCAAGCCGACTATGAGGGTGGCGACGGCAGCGAGGCCGAAGGCTGCCAGATGTGTGTTCGTACTGACTTTCTCGCCGTGCAGTCGGCTGATCACGTAACTGGTGGAACCGATCCGCAGGATCAAGACGATTTCCGCGATCAACTGCGCCGTCCGTGGCTCCAGGAAGTTGAACCACGCCGTCGCGAGAATGACGACAGGAACAACCGCAGAGGTGAGGATCGGGACGGAATCGCGAAGAGAGTCGATTCTCTCCGCGGTCGTCAGTCGGCGATCGTTGCGAATGCTCTCGCCGACTCCCTCGGCAAATGTGTGGGCGATGTATGTCGACAATGCCGTGCCGACCACAATCGCGGCGCCGAGCGATTCCTGAGATTTCGTCACCGGTATGAGTGCGGCGAGGACAAGAATGTTGCCGTAGATGTACGCGGTGGTCCTCGCCGCCACACGTTCTTGTCCCAGCGGCGCACCGTGAGACGTGATCGGACGGTTCAGCAGGGTTCGCAGGTCCCACTCCATGTTCAGAGCATGGCAGATCAGACCCTGGGGCTGTAGTGCATCGGGTTATCTCGCTGCTCGAGCGGGGGCAGGTTGCGCGCCGGTGTGTGGACCAGTGGTGCATCGGCGGGGATTCGGCCGTCAGCTCGATCCCATCCCGCGCGAGCACGTGGCTGATACCGGTATCGCCACGGCACCAGACGGAAGACGGCGTTGACGGTGCGGCCGACAGCGTTGTGAATTTTCTGATCGCGACTGGTCCACGAGTAGCCGAGTAGGTCTCGAACCGGTTGGTCGTACATTCCGACCGTCAGCCACACGAATCCGCGGGCGAGGGGGATTCGGGCGAGCCGCCACAACGGATCGGGTAGCCACGTCATGTACGGGGGCTTGCCGAGTCCCGACAGGTCGAGGACGTCGCGGGTCGCCTTGTTGTCTTCGAGTACGTTGCGGCACATGTGGTCCCAGTACTCCTGAAATGCTTCCCAGGTCTCGGGAACAGGGCGCATGCTCATCCCGTACAGGCGGTACCACTGAATGTGCTCGGTGAAGAGCTGACGTTTCTGGGCCTCGGTCAAGCCACCGGAGAAGTTCTCGGCAGTGACGATGGTGCCCATGAAGAATGTTGCGTGCGCCCAGTAGAAAGTGTCGGGATCAAGTGCGTGATACCGACGCCCCAACTTGTCGACGCCCTTGATTCGTGTGTGATAGCCGCGGACTTCTTCGGCTGTCTGCTGCGCGCGATCGCCGTCGAAGACCACGCCTGCAATGGGATACAGCGAGCGGTACAGCCGTTCCCACCGCTCGTCGAAGAATTGCGAATGCTCCTCGACTCCGGCGCCGAGGCCGGGGTGCATGTTCTGCATCGAACCGGCCCAGACGCCTTGCAGCATCCCGCGCCAGTCGCCGAAATACTTCCACGTCAGGGAATCCGGACCGAGGGGAACCGGGGTGCTGCTGTCGTCAAGTTGACTACGCATGTTGTCAGATTAGGATCGACAACAGCGGTAGTCAAGGATCGAATACCGGGTGCATTGAAGATCAAGTGTCGGCGAAGTGGGGAAGTTGTGAGCATCGAAGAACGCAGGGCCACTCGAAAGGCGACGTTGTTCGACGTCGGAGTGACACTGCTCGGTGCGGTCGACGGTCCGGCCGTCAACGTGCGTGCGGTCTGCAAGGCTGCCGGTCTGACCGAGCGGTACTTCTACGAAAGCTTCACCGATCGCGATCAGTACGTTGTCGCGGTCCACACGTTTGTCGCCGAGCGCGCGCAGTCGGCGCTTGCGTCGGCAGTGGAGTCGGAGACGACATCCGAGGCCGTCGCCACCGCTGCGGTCGACGCTTTCGTCAAGCTGATGGTCGACGATCCGGCGATGGGGAGAGTGCTCCTGATCGCCCCGCTCTCGGAACCCGTCCTGAGCGGCCGCGGTATCGAATCGATGCCGGCGTTCGTCGACCTGGTGTACGACCAGTTGTCCGAGATCGCTGATCCCGTGGACAAGCAACTGGTGGCAGTCGGACTGGTCGGGGCGTTGTTCACACTGTTCATCGGTTATCTGGACGGCACGATCGTCGTGGACCGTGATCGATTTGTCCGCCACTGCGTCAGGCTGCTGATCAACGCCAATCAGGCGTGAAGGGCTGGCAGGCCGGGCAGAAGAAGATATTTCGCTCGGTGAGCTGATCCGGTCCGAGGGTGTCTTCTCTGATGCGAGTTCCGCAACGGCGGCATGGTTTTCCGCGTCTGCCGTACACCCATGTCTGCCTACCGGGGCGGGTGTCGCCGGTGGTGACCCGGATGCGACGTGACTTGTTGACGTTGATGGTGCGAAAAGACAGATCCACTATCGCGTCGAGATTCCCCGCGAGATGTGTCGGCGTTTTCGGGTGAATACCTCGTAGGAAGCAGATCTCGTTTCGGTACACGTTGCCCAGTCCGGCCATCACCCGCTGATCCAGGAGCGCGATTCCGATCGGTACGGAGTCGGCGGCCCGTAGATTTCGGGCGGCCACGGAACTGTCCCAATCGGTCCCGAGCAGATCCGGTCCGAGATGTCCGACGGCCTCCTGTTCCTGCCCGAGTTCGAGGATCTCGGTGATTCCCAGTGAAAAGCCAACTGCTACAGAGTCTTCGGTGGCCAAGATGATGCGCGCTTGATGGGCGGGTCGGCGCCAGCGCTCGCCGGGGCGATAAATCTGCCACTGACCTTCCATCTTCAGATGCGTGTGAATGGACGCTTCGCCCACTCGGATCAGGAGATGTTTTCCGCGGCTGGCGACGGAATCCACGCGGTGGCCCGAGAGATCAACCGTGGCGTAACGAGGAACGCGGACGTCGCAGGTGGTGAGTACCTTCTCGGCCAGGGCAGCGCGCAGTTCATTGGCGGCCCGCCACACGGTATCGCCCTCAGGCATGGTCGCCGCACCCACACTTCAGGATCTCAACTTCCACGATCTCAATCATCATGACCCCAATCCTCATGACCGCAACCGGAATCCGCGAGGGGTGGCCGCGAAGCCGGCTTCGACCAGGACCGGAGCAAAATCGTTGCCGTGGATGGTCTCTCCGTCGACCTTCTCCACTACCAACTTGTCGATGGCGCGAGAAGTCACCTTCTGAGCAAGTGACAGTGCTGCCAGGCGCAACGTTCCGCCGTCGTCGGTGAATGTCAGGATCGTGCGACCGCCGCGCTCGACGAACAGAACCAACTCACCCTCCACCAGAACTACCAGTGCGCCGGCTTTTCGTCCGGGTCGGTGTCCTGGTGACTCTTCGCCCCCCGACGCCGGCCACGGCAGCGCCGCGCCGTACGGGTTTGCCGGGTCGCACGCCGCGAGAGTGACTGCAGCCGAGGAGGTGTGGCGCCCCTCGATGGAATCACCGAACGTCCGCAAGCGGTCCACCACGGGAGGCGTGGAGAATTGAGCGCCGCCCAGGGTGTCCACGAAGTATCCGCGTCGAGCGCGCCCGTTGTCCTCGAACGTGCTCAGTACCTTGTAGATCAACGCGAAACCGCCCGGCACGTTCTCGCTCATCACCGAACCGCGGGTGACGACGCCGTATCGTTCGAGCAGCAGATCAGCCGTGGCGTGCGCCCGGATAGTGGGGTCAGGTTCGATACCTGGCAGCTGGAACCACCGACCGGAGGCAGTTGCCGGTCCCGTGCGCGCGGGCGTGGAAGCGCGGGCCATTCCGCGGTACGGACGGGCCCGCGGAACACGGCGAGGTGATCGGTGACTGGTTGTTGTTCTGGTGGTGTCGGAGAGAAGTGCGCGCAGCGGTGCAACGGTGTCGTTACCGATGTGTCCGAGCCACACCAACTCCCACAGCGCCGTCGTCACCGCACTGTCGACCGTGTCCGCAGCCGACTCCGTAGTTCGCAACGCGTCGACCAACTGGCGGAAGAAGTAGGCACCGCCGCCGGACAGCAGGTCGAGGATGCGCTTCTGCAGTTCCGAGACGTCGGTGTCGGCGGGTGAATTGAGCGTGATCGGTGCCAGGTCGGCGGGGTGCAGCACTACCCACCCGTCCTTGCCCGAGATAGCTCCCGATCCGGACCACAGGACTTCACCCGTCGACGTGAGTTCGTCCAACATCGCGGGAGAGTAGTCGGCAACTCGGCTCGGCAGGATCAACGATTCGAGAGCGGACGCCGGAATCGGAACGCCGGCAAGTTGATCGACCACCGTTGCAACACCGTCGATTCCTCGCAGCGTGCCGCCCACGTGCTGCCAACTGGGAAGGAATCGCCCGAGGGTCGCGGTGCTGACCGGCTCGACCTCCTGCCGTGCCGCGGCGAGCGAGCGACGCCGCAAGCGACGCAGGACCTCGGCGTCGCACCATTCGCTCCCGGTTGCAGACGGGCGGAATTCACCTTCCAGGACCCGCTTTTCGAGCGCGAGCCGACCGAGAACGTCACGCGCGACTGATACTCCGAGACCGAAGCGTGCAGCCGCGTCGGCGAGAGTGAAGGGACCGTGGGTGCGGGCGTACCGGCTCAGGAGGTCGTCGAGTGGTTGATCGACCGGCTCGATGAACGCGGCCGGAACGCCGATGGGTAGGGGAACGCCGAGTCCATCGCGAAGCCGCGCTGCATCTTCGACGACGGTCCACCAGCTCTCGCCCGCATACGAGACGTGGAGGGCGCGTTTGTCCGTAACCAACTTCTCGAGCCATGAGACCGGGTCCTCGAGACAGCGTTCGGTGACTTCTTCGGTGGTCAGCGGGCCGAGCATGCGGAGGAGGTCGGCAACACCCTCGAGGTCCTTGGCCTTTCGGTCAGGGACGAGCCGTTGCAGTTCACGTTCGGCCTGCTCGATCACTCCGGCGTCGAGGAGCTCGCGCAGTTCGACGCGGCCGAGGAGTTCGGCCAACAGCGTGGAGTCCAAGGACAAAGCGGCGGCGCGTCGCTCGGCGAGGGGGCTGTCGCCCTCGTACATGAACGCACCCACGTAGTTGAACAGGAGCGCACTGGCGAACGGAGACGGAGAGGCCGTCTCCACCTCGACGATTCGAATCTGCCTTTTCTCGATCTTGCCGAACAATTCCTTCAGTGCAGGCAGGTCGTAAACGTCCTGCAAGCACTCGCGTACGGTCTCGAGCAGGATCGGGAAGGTCGGGAACTTGCGGGCGACGTCCAGCAGTTGCGCCGACCGCTGACGCTGCTGCCACAGTGGTGCACGTTTTCCGGGATTGCGGCGGGGGAGAAGCAGTGCGCGGGCGGCACATTCGCGGAATCGGGAAGCGAAGAGCGCGGAGCCGCCCACCTCTTGGGTGACCAGATCTTCGATGTCCTCGACGTCGAAGGTGAACAGTTCGGCGCCGGGAGGTTCGTTCTCGGTGTCGGGGAGACGGATGATGATGCCGTCGTCGGAGGCCGTCGGACTGGAATCGACGCCGTATCGTTCCTGCAGGCGCGCCCCGATGGCGAGGGCCCACGGTGCGTGAACCCGTTGGCCGTACGGGGAATGCAGCACCAGACGCCAGTCACCGAGTTCGTCGCGGAAGCGTTCGACCACCAGGGTTCGATCCGACGGCACCTGCCCGGTGGCATTCTTCTGCTCACCGACGAGTTGGATCAGGTTGGTAGTCGCGTTGTGATCGAGCCCGCCCACGCGGCAACGCTCGACGACGTCGGCTTCGTTGCCGAGAGCCGTTTCGCGGACGAACTGCCCCAACGCCTGTCCGAGTTCGGCGGGGCGACCGAGTCCGTCGCCGTGCCAGAAGGGCAAACGACCCGGCATGCCGTAGGCGGGGCTGACCAGAACCCGATCGAAGGTGATCTCCTCGATCCGCCAACTGGTGGCGCCGAGCGCGAAGACGTCGCCGACCCGGGATTCGTAGACCATTTCCTCGTCGAGTTCGCCGACGCGGGACGCTTTCTCGCCAACCATGTAGACGGTGAAGAGGCCGCGGTCGGGGATTGCGCCGCCGGAAGTGACGGCCAAACGCTGCGAACCCGGGCGGCCCGTGAGCGTGTTGGACTCACGATCCCAGACAAGGCGAGGACGTAATTCGGCGAACTCGTCCGAGGGGTACCGCCCCGCCAGCAAGTCCAGAGTCGATTCGTACGCCGAACGGGGAAGCGTTGCAAAGGAACCGCTTCGGCGCACGGTCTCGAACCAGTCGTCGACGTCGATCGGTTCGAGAGCGGTGGCCGCAACAGTTTGCTGAGCGAGGATGTCGAGGGGATTGGCCGGAACGGCCATCGCTTCGATCTTGCCTTCGACCATGCGCTCGACCGTCACCGCGCAATGAATCAGGTCGGTGCGATGCTTGGGGAAGACGACGCCTCGCGATATCTCACCGACCTGGTGGCCGGCGCGGCCGACACGTTGCAGGCCGCTGGCAACCGAAGGCGGTGCCTCCACCTGGATGACCAAGTCGACGGCGCCCATGTCGATTCCGAGTTCGAGACTGCTGGTGGCGACGACGCATCGCAATCGACCCGATTTGAGGTCGTCTTCGATGAGGGCTCGCTGGTCTTTGCTGACCGATCCGTGGTGGGCGCGAGCAAGGAGGGGTTCTGCGCCGTAGTTGACCTCGGTGGGAGCCCCGATCTGCGCGGGCGGGCGAGATGTTTTCTCGACGGCCAGACCGATGCGTTCTGCATGAATCTCGTTGAGCCTGGCTGTCAATCGTTCGGCGAGGCGGCGAGAGTTGGCGAACACGATGGACGATCGGTGGTCGAGAACGAGGTCGACGATCTGTTCCTCGACGTGGGGCCAGATCGAACCGGCTTGCGGGGTGGGAGATTCGGAACCGTCGTCCGGCGTCGCGATCCCCAGTTCGGTCATGTCCTCGACGGGAACACGGACCGTGAGGTCGAAGGTCTTGGCGGCAGGCGGTGCCACGATCCGGATGGGTGCCGAACCGGCGAGGAACCGCCCGATCTCCTCGTGCGGACGGACAGTGGCCGACAATCCGATGCGTTGCGCCGGACGCTCGAGCAAGCCGTCCAGGCGTTCCAGTGAGAGCGCGAGGTGAGAGCCGCGCTTGGTGCCCGCCACCGCGTGAACCTCGTCGACGATCACGGTGTCGACACCGACCAGTGTTTCCCGGGCAGCGGAGGTGAGCATCAGGAACAACGACTCAGGCGTGGTGATCAGGATGTCCGGGGGTCGTTTGATCAACGAGCGCCGATCGGCCTGGGACGTATCACCGGAACGGACACCGACGGTGATCTCGGGCGGAGTGAGGCCTAGACGCTTCGCCGTCTGCGTGATGCCGACCAGCGGCGCGCGAAGGTTCCGCTCGACGTCCACACCCAGCGCTTTGAGCGGCGAAATGTAGAGGACTTTGGTGGCGCGTTCGCCTTCGTCCTTGGCGGCGAGTTGATCGAGGGCCCACAGGAACGCCGACAATGTCTTGCCGGAGCCGGTGGGTGCGACGACAAGTGTGTGAGAGCCACTCGCGATGGATTCCCAGGCGCCGAGCTGCGCAGCAGTCGGAGCGCTGAAAGCGCCGCCGAACCACTCGCGTGTGGCGGGCGAGAACCTACCGAGGACGTTGGTCACGACCACCATATTGCCCCTTCCCACCGACAGCGTGTTCGTGCCTGCAGCCGAAGCGCAGAGCATACTATTTGCCCTGTTATAGCGATTCTCTTGTTATCGAGAAGGCGAGTGCCTGATGGAAGCAGTCAAGATTGTCCTCGAGCTGGCGGTAGTGCTCGGGGCGATTGTCATGGGTACCAGATCGAGCGGTGTCGCTCTCGGTCTGTGGGGCGGCGCAGGTGTTGCCGTCCTCGTGTTCGTCTTCGGAGAGGACGTCGGCAGTCCGCCGGTCGACGCTCTCCTCATCGTCCTGTCCGTCGTCCTCGCGTCGTCGATGATGCAGGCGGCCGGTGGTATCGATTGGATGGTCACCATCGCGGCCAAGTTGATCGAATCTCGCCCGAAACAGATCACGCTGATCGCGCCGTTGGTGTCATTCCTGTTCTCGGTCGGTGCCGGCACGTCCAACATCCTCTACCCGCTGCTCCCCGTCATCTACGACGTCTCGTACAAGAACGGTGTGCGGCCGTCACGACCGCTGTCGCTGTCAGTTGTCTCGACCGGTGTGGCGCTGGCGTGTAGTCCGGTGTCCGCGGCAATGGCGGCAATGGTCACGCTGACCGACGTGCCGCCCTACGATTTCGAACTCATCGACATCATCAAGATCACCTTCCCGGCTGCTGTTGTCGGCATCGTCCTTTCCTCAATCGCGGTCAACCGACTCGGCAAAGATCTCGACGACGACCCGGAGATACAGGCGAAGATGAAGTCGGGCGAATTGGCCGGACCTGGTGCAGCTTCCAAGACCGAACTCGTCTCGACGAAGACCGGACGAAACGCGGCACTGATCTTCCTGGCCGGCGTCCTGGCTATCGTGATCTTCGGCCTGTTCAAGGGGATTCGTCCCGAAGCTGCCGACGGTACTCCGATGGGGATGACACCGATCATCGAAATGCTGATGTTCGTCGTGGGTACGTTGATCCTGCTGGTGTGCCGCCCGAATGTCGCCGACGTGCCGTCGTCGACGGTGTTCCGTGCCGGTATGGTCTCGGCCATCGCGCTGTTCGGTCTGGCATGGCTGACGGACACGTTCATCAGCGCCCATTCCGAGCTGATCACGAGCACCGTCGGCGACTGGGTCAACGCCGCGCCGTGGATCTTCGCGCTCGGTGTCTTCCTGGTCTGTGTACTGACGACCAGTCAGTCGACCGCTACGAGGACCATCGTGCCGATCGGTCTCGCTGCCGGGATTGCACCCGGTCTGGTGAGCGGAATGTGGGCCGGAGCGTTTGCCGGCGTCTATCTGTTGCCGACAAACGGTTCGCAGATCGCGGCTGCGAACTTCGACCTCTCGGGCAGCACGAAGCTCGGTTCCAAGCTCGTCGACCACTCGTTCTTCCTGCCGACCATCATCTTGGCCGTCACGACGATTGCGGCCGGCGCGTTGTTCGGAGTGGTGCTCGGTTGAGTATTGCGGCTGAGTCAGCCCTGAGTGACAGCGCTGAGTCAGCTGTTGCGGTAGTGGTCCCAGCTCGCCTTGCACGCGTGGGCGAGCTGGTCCACCCGTTCGGCGTCGGGTGTCGGCCAGTCGACGCCGGGTTCCATGATGTAGGCGGCCAGTTCGTCTCCCAGTAGGAATTCTCGTTTGAATTCGGCCTGAACCGCGCTCAACGTGATCCCGGCTTCGGCGGCGCGGGCGCTCAATTCGGCGAATCTGGCTCCGGCTCGAATGATTTCGAAACTGCCGAGGTACGGCTGATTGAGAGCGACGGCATCCGGATCATCGACCTGAAATCCCTTGCGATGTGAGATCGCAAGTGTGCGTATGAGCTCCGGATCCATCGTCACGGGATTGTCGCCGCGTCGATTGCCGTCGTGGTCGCCACGATTGGAGAGCGCGACGACGTCGGGGAGCCGATCTGCTTCCGGCCGTTCGACATTGACGGCGCCGTCCTGCCGGGTGGTGTGGTTCATCGTGTCGTGGAACGACAAGGTCGTGAACGATCGACCGAGTTCGAAGCTCTTCGCCACCATGGCTTCGATCAGTGCGTCGCGAGTTCTCTCGTAGACGCCCAAACCGTGTTCAGCTGTCTCGGTGAAGGTCTCGGCGAGGTCCTTCCAACCCGCGTCGTCGGTAGGCTCGAGCAGCAGGGGGTAGAACGAGAAGGTGACAGGGCGAACTGCGTCGACACCGGCGAGGTCCGCTTTGTTGCCGGCACCGGCCTCGTGGACGCGGGCGAAGGCCTCGCGCAGTGACGCTTCCAGGTTTTCGGGCTTCGCACGGTTGGGATCGCGAATCATGCGAGGGTGCGGATTCTCGACGTACACAATGCGCGAATCGATTTCGGCCCAACGGCGCACGATGGGACTGGTGGACATGTCGGTGAAGTCGAACTGCAGCCGCTGTGTGAACTCGGGTGCGAGAAAGCGTGAGAGTTCTGCTGGAATCGCGGAACCCGAGTGTGGGCAACTGACAAGAAGGTCGGCGTCGGCGATGGCGTCGTCGAGACTGCGGGAGTCACGATCGGCATAGAACGTCAGGTCCTCCGCCGTGAACACGGTTCCGGCCGGGATGAGTACTGGTTCTCCACTGGTCATGAATCCCAGCGTAATCGAGTACAACCTTGCGTACTCAGTATCCGGTGAGTCGTTCCACGAGAGCCGTTTTGATCTCCGGGCGACCAGCCGCGACAAGAGTGAAGGTGGCTTCACGCATGAGCCGCTCGGGGGTGTTGCTGCCGACCAGAGCGCGGCTTCCGGTCGCAGTCACGAGTGCGGCCGACGCGCGTATCGCAAGTTCCGACGCTCGGGCGCGGGCGGCCGACATGTCGCCGCCGTCGCGCAGTGCTGCATCGAGATCGGCGCGCGCCCGGGTGGCTTGTTCCTCGAACGCGTCGGTGTCGACTCCCAGATCCGCGAGTTCGGTGACAGCACGGCGGGTGATGCCCATGGCCATCGCGCCGTTGAGCCACAAGCCGGGGAGCTGGGTGCTCTGGAATTGTTCGTCGCTGACGACAGCACAGACGTCGGTATCGGGAATTTCGAAAGCGTCGAACACGATTCGGACGGTGTTGCTCCCGCGCGCCGCGATCAGTGGAAGCTCCTCGATCGTCAGACCCGGGGCCTCGCCCACCGGTACGACGGAATGAACGATGGAATTGTCGAACTCGTCGCGCGCCGACACCAAGAGAACATCGACGATGCCCCAACCGGTGACGAAGGGTGCGATCCCGTCGAGGACGTAGCCGTCGTTCACCCGCTTCGCCCACAGGAGCGGTGGGCGGGGGATGGCGCCGGCATAGGCAACCCCACCGCGAATCGTGCCGGAAACCAGACCGTCCCAGTATTGTTCGCGCAGAGGTGCATTGGGACTCGCCGCCAGGGCTCCGACGACGCCGTGATGCTGCATCCAGGTGAACGTCGTCGCGAGGCAACCGCCGCACAAGGTTTCGAGGACCTCGACCAGTTCTTCGCTGCTGGGGCCACCCTCACCGAGGGCAGCGATGCCGTAGAAGCCGTCGGCGGCGAGCGCGTCGAAATGGCTGCTGGGGATTTCTCCGTCGGCGTCGACGCTGTCGGCGACGGGAAACAGAACGGTATCGGCGATTTCGCGCGCAAGTTCCGGCCACATGGTCACGCTGTCAGGGTAAGCCGTGAGCCGGGGTTTGTGGTGTGGAACTACAGCCGCGCATCTAGAACGAGGGCGGCGAACTCACGATGAGGAACCTCGCGACCGCATCGGTGCGATTGAACCACCGGTGCGGGATGGTCGAGGTGTAGAGGAGGGTGTCGCCTACGTGGAGAACGTGATGCTCGTCCAGTCCCACCTCGACCTCGACAGATCCTTCGAGAACATGAATGAACTCTTCGCCGGCGTGCTCGGTGTGCTCACCTGCCTCGGAATGAGGTGCTGCCGTGATCTCGTTGGGTTCCATGGTCCGTGAGCCGGTGGAGCAGAATCGAATCACCGAATCGTGTGCCAGTTCGAAGGTTCGCCCCTCGCCGGCGCGGACGAGGCTGGACGGAGTTCGCTCACCCTGTGCCAAGAGTGCGTGCGCCGTGGTGCCGAGCGATTGCGCGAGGCGATGAAGGTTCATGACACTGGGTACTGCGTGGCCGTTTTCGGTCTGGCTCAGGAAGGGCTGGGACAAGCCCGACTTCACGGCAACCTCGCGCAACGTCAGTCCGGCTTCTTTTCGCGCCGTCCGCACGGCAGCCCCGATTGCGGTCGCTATCGCCTTCTGGTCGTCGTCCATGTGCCGAAGATAGCAGTGCTCTGGTGAAAGTTTTGATTACACAGACGAAACAAATTCGACCACGGTAAGAAATTATCGACGTGCTGAATAGTCCCGTACACGAAACACTTCCAGCTTCGGACGGAGATCGGCGCATGGCCATCCATCCTGTCGACCAGCGGCTCCCATTTGCCCGCCAGTCTGCTTTTGCTCTTCAGCACGTCCTCATCATGTACACCGGCTGCATCACGGTTCCGCTGGTTTTCGGTGCCGCCGTAGGGCTGGACCGCAGCACAGTCGCGATGCTGATCAGCGCGGACTTGCTCGTTGCAGGCATCATCACGATCATTCAGAGCCTGGGCGTCGGGAAGGTCGCCGGTGTCCGGCTGCCGATCGTCTGCGGGGCGACCTTCGCCGGGCTGACGCCGATGATTCTGATCGCCAAGGAGTACGGCCTGCAGGCGGTGTACGGGTCCATGCTGGTCGGTGGCGTAGTCGGCATTGCCTTGGCCGTGCCGTTCGCCAAGATCGTCCGATACTTCCCACCCCTGGTTACCGGCGTCGTCCTCACAGTGATCGGCATCTCGTTGATCGGTGTCGCAGGAGGACTGATCGTCGGAAACGACCCCACCTCCCCGTCGTTCGCCGACCCGAAGAATCTGGCGCTGGCTGCCGCAGTCGTTGTGGTCGCGGTGGCCTTCATCTGCCTCGGCCGCGGGATGTGGACGCAGCTCGGTGTACTGATGGCGCTTGTGATCGGCACCGTGATCGCCATCCCGATGGGCCTGATCGATCTGAGTGGCGTCGGCGGCTCGGCCTGGGTGGGCTTCCCGATGCCGTTCCACTTCGGCGCTCCGGAGTTTCCCGTCACCGCCGTGGTGGCGATGAGTATCGTCATGGCAGTCGTCTTCGCAGAGTCGACGGCGAGCATGCTGGCGGTCAGCGAGATCACCGGAAAGCCTTTGAAGAAAGCAGATCTCGCACGAGGGCTGGTGGCCGACGGGATGTCGGGAGTTCTGGGCGGAATCTTCAATGCCTTTGTCGACACCGTTTTCTCGCAGAATGTCGGCGCCGTTGCCACGACCCGGGTGTACAGCCGGTACGTGACCGCTACCAGCGGTGCCATTCTGATCGTCCTCGGCCTCATCCCGCGAATGGGTGAAGTGGTTGCAGCCCTGCCTGATCCGGTGGTCGGCGGCGTCGGAATCATCTTGTTCTCCACTGTCGCCGTGGTCGGAATCAACACGCTGCGCAAGGTCGATCTCAGCGACCCGATCAACACCACGATCGCCGCTGTATCGGTGGGGATCGGTATTCTTCCGGAATTTGCGGAAGGGATGTTCGAGCGATTCCCCTCCTCGGCTCAGATCCTCCTCGGTAGCGGCATCACCTTGGCTGCGGCCTCGGCCTTTTCGCTCAATCTGCTGTTCAATCACACCCGACTCGGTGAACTCGCGAGGCGATCGCGAGAGAGCCTCCATGCCACTGCAAAATCTGAACCCGCCACCAGCTCTGCAGGAGACGCCAGTGTCACAGTCCCAGTCTGATCCCTTCGAAGTGCCCGTCGTCGACATCTCGCCTTACGTGCTCGGTGGTGCCGACCAGGACAAGGCGCGAGTGGCTGCCGAAGTCGACCATGCTTGTCGGACTGTAGGTTTCATGCAGATTCGGGGCCACGGTGTTCCGGCCGCTGTTTCTTCCGGCCTCGCCGAAGCGATGGACGACTTCTTCGGGCTGCCGATGGAGACGAAGTCGGGCTACCGAATCGAGGGCGCGAATCGTGGGTACAGCCCGCCCAAGAGTGAGTCGCTGAGCCTGAGCCTCGGCGTCGAATCCGCGACCAGAATGAACGACTTTTTCGAGGCCTTCAACGTCGGAACCGAAGCCCGATCATTCACCGAACTCGAACTGTCGGAGGACGATTACGGAATCAACCTGTGGCCCGCAGTGTCTGGTTTCACGGCGCGGGTGGAGAATTACTACGCCCATGGCGAGCGGGTGGCACGCACACTGACCACCATTTTCGAAGACGCGCTCGGGCTGACCCCAGGATTCTTCGAGTCGATCACCGACCACTCCATCGACGTACTGCGGATGAACAACTACGCGTTACCCGAAGGGACGGTGACGTTGGACGGTGAGTTGAAGGGGATGGGCGAACATACCGATTTCGGGCTGGTCACCGTGCTGTGGGCGGATCAGGTCGAAGGTTTGCAAGTACTCGGGAGCGACCGACGCTGGCACGATGTCTGGCCGCACGACGGCGCGCTACTGGTCAACCTCGGGGATCTCACCGCGCGACTGACCAACGACAGGTGGATGTCCACGCTGCACCGAGTTGCGCCTCCGGTGGTGAACGGCACCATCAAGCGCCGGCGATCGGCGGCCTTCTTCCATGACGGAAACGTCGACGCGGTGATTGCGACCTTGCCGAGTTTTCAGGACGACTCCGGCTTGGAGTACGAACCCATTACCGTTCGCGATCACATCAAGGCCAAATTGGCCGGGTCGAGGCAGGGGAAGTCCAACGCCGCCGCAGGTCGTGAGGCGGCTCGGGTACTTTCGGCTGCAGAGCTCGAGGTCAAGCAGTGAGTGCACGGAACATCGTCCTGATCCACGGAGCATGGGCCGGCGGTTGGGTCTGGGATCGTGTGTGTGGCCCACTGAAATCGGCCGGCTTCAATCCTGTTGTGGTGGAGCTTCCCGGCTCGGGAAGTTGGAACTCAGACGACGTGATCGATCTCGATGTCGTTGCCGAACATGTTGTGGCAGTTGTCGAGTCCTTGGACGGGCAGTGCGCCCTCGTCGGTCACTCCGGCGGTGGCATCGTGGCCTCACAGGTGGCTGAGTTGCTGCCTTCGCGGGTAACGGGTCTTGTGTACGTCGCAGGGATGATGCTTCCATCGCAGACGGACTTCGGGATGCTCTGCATCGAACTCGGTCTGGAAAGTCCGGTCGGGATCTCACGTTGGTTGGTCCCCGCCGACGACGGGGATGCGACGGTGATACCGCCCGAAGCCGGCGCCGCTGTGTTCTTCCACGAAGCGCCGGTGGCTGATGCGATCTTCGCCGCGCGCATGCTCGTTCCACAACTGGAGTCAGCCCGCCTGATGGCACCGGTCTGGACGGAAGAGCGATTCGGAACCGTGCCGAGGTTGTATGTCGAATGCACGCTGGATCGAACCGTGCCGATCGAGGCTCAACGCGCCATGCAGAGACTTGTCCCCGGTGCCCAGGTGGTCAGCCTGGGCACCGACCATGCACCGCAGTTGTCGGCGCTCCCGGAGTTGATCGACGCGATCACCGATTTCGCCCGGCAGGTGTTCAGCCGAACTCGACCCCTTGAGCCAGCGGAAGCTGGTCCGAGTAATTGACGGTATTGGTGGCTCGGCGCATGTATGCCTTCCACGAATCCGAACCCGATTCGCGTCCGCCGCCAGTCTCCTTCTCCCCGCCGAATGCGCCGCCGATCTCCGCACCGGACGTTCCGATGTTCACGTTCGCGATGCCGCAATCGGAGCCGTCGGCGGCGAGGAAGCGCTCTGCTTCTCGCTGGTCGAGTGTGAAGATCGAGGACGAAAGTCCTTGAGGTACGCCGTTGTGCAGCGCAATGGCGTCGTCGAAGTCGGTGTAGGTCAAGACGTAGAGGATGGGTGCAAAAGTCTCCGCCCGCACCACCTCGGTCTGTGCGGGCATACGAACGAGGGCAGGTGTCACGTAGAACCCGGAATCGCCGACGCGGTCCCCGCCACACACCACAGTTCCGCCGTCCGCGCGTGCGGCCGAGAGCGATTTCTGCATCGTCTCGAACGCGGCTTCGTTGATCAGCGGCCCGACCAGAACACCGGAATCGAAGGGACTACCGACCTGGAGTTGCGCGTACGCGGACGCAACGCGGTCGACGACGTTGTCGGCGATCGACTCGTGAACGATGAGCCGGCGCAGTGAGGTGCAGCGCTGCCCGGCAGTTCCAGCGGCGGAGAAGACAATTCCGCGCACGGCAAGCTCGAGATCCGCCGACGGCGTGACGACTGCGGCGTTGTTTCCACCCAGTTCCAGGAGACTTCGTCCGAAGCGCTCGGCGACCCGCGGAGCCACGGCGCGGCCCATCCTCACGGAACCGGTGGCGCTGACCAAGGCCACGAGTGGGTTGTCCACGAGAGCCTCACCGACGTCACGTCCGCCGACGACCAACTGGTGAACGTCGATCGGTGCTTGACAATCCGCGAGCGCGCGTCGCAGGAGCGCGTCACATGCCAGCGCGGTCAACGGAGTGGTTTCCGAAGGCTTCCAGACGACGGCGTCGCCGCACACGAGAGCAATGGCGGTATTCCACGACCACACCGCGACGGGAAAGTTGAACGCGGAGATGACTCCGACAACGCCGAGAGGGTGCCACGTTTCCGTCAACCGGTGTCCGGGACGCTCGGACGGCATGGTGCGTCCGTAGAGCTGCCGGGAGAGACCGACGGCGAACTCGCAGATGTCGATCATCTCCTGTACCTCGCCGAGAGCCTCCGAGGTGACCTTCCCGGCCTCCAACGTCACGATTTCCGCGAGGTCATCCTTGTGCTCGGTCAGTAGGCTGCCCAGCCGGCGCACGACCGCGCCGCGCGCCGGAGCGGGGACGGTGCGCCAGGTGAGGAACGCGCGATGCGCCGCGTCGACGGCGTCGTCGACTTCTCTACCGGAGTGCTGCCGAACGGTACGCAGTTGCGTACCGGTGATGGGGGTTCGTGCGCTCAGGTCGCCGGCGGGCCACTCGACACCGCACGCGGCAAGGGCGCTTTCGGCGCGATCGGCGAGGCTCGAAGAATCAGGCAGGTTCACTGGGGAGTCCTCTGTTGTTGTGGGCGGGAGGCAGCACGGCACGTGACGCCTCTTGTTGTGCGCGGTACAGCTCGAACGGATCTTCGATGGTGCGGTCGATGGCGCCCTCCAATCGATCCTGCCCGTATTCGGCGCCGGGCGCATCGGAAACGAATCCGGTCACGGAATCGAGATTGGATGCGAAGATCCCGGCCGCGGAGGCAGGTAGGAAGTCCTCGTAGACGATCGGGTCGCGGACGACAACAGTTCCTTCGTTTCGGTACGTGAAGTACGCCAACCCCGCGGCATCGAGTTCGCTTTCGGAGTGCGGAAATTCGCTGTCCCAATCGGCGTCCTCGGGCGTGGCGATCAGTCGGTCGTAGATCGCTCGCCCGCTGCGGGTCAACGCGATTCCGCGTGCCTCCACCTCGCCGAATCTGACGCGGACGGGCTCAGTGGTGACCGATCCGTCGTGCTGACGGAAGAGTCTGTCTTCGGCCAATGCACGAAACGACGTCTGCCGCAGAAGTAGTGGTGGTCCGCTCCATCTCGGCGGGCCTTGGATGCGGTCGATCATGGTGATACCGCGCTCGGTCATGCGGCGGTACAACTCGTCGATGTCGAGCACTCGCGGGGTGAGGTGATTGACGTGGGTCGAGCCCTGCCCCGCAATGTCTGCAGCGACCGGCGAGATTGCGGCGAGTTCGCGGTACCAGCCCGCGTCGATGGGATCGGTGCCGAGCCGAAACGCCGAGGTCGCTGCATCGACGAACTGTGTCGCCTCGGGCTCCGTCAGCCCGCCCTCGCGACTCGATTGCCGTGCCCACTGCAGAAGTTCGGGAGAGAACAGGGTCCGGCGACGCAGGAACCTGGTGATCCGACGCTCGAGGTCGGTGTCGAAGAACCTGGAATCGGAACTGGTCAGCACCGAGGTGAAAACGCGGAACGGGTTCTGGGCGAGTTCGGCGGGATCGGTGGGGCGAAATGCCGTCGAGACAACGGGAATGGGGGAGTCGGTGAGCCGGAGGTCGTAATAGCCGACCGGAAACATACCGAATCCGCCGAAGACGGTGGCTACGTCACGTAGTTCGTCGAGAGTCCCCAGTCTGATGGCGCCGTGACGCTCGGCGCTGACTCTCGCCAGGCTGCCCAGGCGCTCCGCAGAATCCGGATGTTCGGCGGCAAAATCACGGTTCACCTGCATCGTTACATCTACCAAGGTGTTGTAAGCGGGGACCTCGTCGCCATACATCTTGGCGAGGGCCGCTGCGAACCGTGCACGTAGCTCCCAGGTTTCAACCATACGGATGTCCGATTGCGTTAGCCTGCGCAGGTGCGAGAAACAGAAACCAGTGACGTTGCCGGTGTTCCGGTCGACGAAACCGATCGACTCTTGATGCGTGAATTGGTCTTGGACGGCCGTGCCACTCTCGCGAGTCTTGCTGAGAAGGCTGGACTCTCGATCTCCGCAGTCCAGTCGCGAGTGCGTCGTTTGGAATCTCGCAAGGTGATCCGTGGGTACTCCGCGAAGATCGATCCGGAGGCACTCGGTCACAATCTGTCCGCATTTGTCGCCATCACTCCTCTCGATCCCTCGCAGCCCGACGATGCGCCTGCCCGCTTGCGTCATCTGCCGGCGGTCGTCTCGTGTCACTCGGTAGCCGGGAGCGAAAGCTACGTCCTCCTGGTCCGGGTGGCGTCACCTCGGGCGTTGGAGCGATTGCTGCAGGAGATCCGTACGGCAGCCAACGTCAACACACGAAGCACCATCATCCTACAAACTTTTTACGACGAATGACGCTTGTTCAATAACTTTTACGGTCCTCTATCGACACTCCCGGAAAATTGACATAGCCTTCGCGTATGAGTACTGCGATGCGAGACTTCGGTGACAGTGCGCTCTTTCCGGTCTACGACGTGTTGAAGGCCAGCATCCTCGTCGACGGATTCGATCTGATTCTCGACGTCGAAGGGTCGCGGGGTTCCTATCTCCGTGACCTGCGAGACGGAACCGAGTATCTGGACATGTTCGGTTTCTTCGGCTCTTCGGCCCTGGGTATGAATCACCCTGCGATCGCAGGCGACGAGGAGTTTCAACAGGAGTTGGCTGTCGTGGCCTCCAACAAGCCGAGTAACTCCGACATCTACACCGAACCCATGGCGCGCTTTGTTGCGGCTTTCGCTCGGGTACTGGGGGATTCGGCACTCCCACACTTGTTCTTCGTCGACGGCGGAGCCCTGGCGGTGGAAAATGCACTCAAGGTTGCCTTCGACTGGAAGAGTCGGTGGAACGAAAGCCGCGGGTTGTCAGCAGATCTGGGGACAAAGGTCCTGCACCTGACCGAGGCTTTTCACGGCCGCAGTGGTTACACGATGTCGCTCACCAACACCGAACCGGGCAAGGTCGCGCGATTCCCCAAGTTCGACTGGCCACGTATCGACTCGCCGTACCTGGCAGACGGCCGCGATGTCGAAGCTGCGGAGAGGCAAGCTCTCGATCAAGCGCGCCGAGCTTTTGCTGACAACCCCGACGACATTGCCTGTTTTATCGCCGAACCGATCCAGGGCGAGGGCGGCGACCATCACCTCAGGCCGGAATTTCTGCAGGCGATGCAGGAGTTGTGCCACGAAAACGACGCCCTCTTCATTCTCGACGAAGTACAGACCGGTTGCGGAATCACCGGAACTGCCTGGGCCTACCAACAATTGGGTCTGAGTCCGGATGTGGTGGCGTTCGGCAAGAAAACGCAGGTGTGCGGAATCATGGCCGGCGGGCGCGTGGATGAAGTGCATGACAACGTGTTTCACGTCAGTTCTCGGATCAATTCGACGTGGGGTGGCAACCTCACCGACATGGTTCGTGCCCGGCGGATACTCGAAGTCGTCGAGCAGGACCGACTGATCGACCGCGTGCGATTCACGGGTGCGCATCTCCTTGCCCGGTTGACCGAAGTCTGCGGGCGGTACGCGGCGGCAACCGAGCCGCGCGGTCGTGGCCTCATGTGCGCGATCACTCTGGAAGACAGTGACCTTCGCGATCGCGTCGTACAGCGACTGCGTGAAGACGAGCACGTGATGATACTGCCCACCGGGAAGAGGGGAATCAGATTCCGGCCCGCGCTGACGGTGACCACCAGTGAGCTGGACGACGCGGTCGACGCGGTCGAGCGCGTGCTCGCACGCGAGACCTAGGGCCTCTGCAGCTGTTCCCACACTCGATCCGGTGACATCGGTGTGGAGTACATACGCACTCCACACGCGTTGGCAATCGCGTTTGCCAACGCCGGTGCTACAGGATTGAAGGGGGCCTCACTCATCGATTTCGCGCCGAAAGGCCCGAGCTTGTCGTACGTGTCGGCAAACATTACTTCGGTGATCGGCAGATCCCCGATCTGGGGAACGTGATAATTGCGCAACTGCGGATTGATCACCCGACCTTCTTCGATGACGATCTCCTCCGACAGCGCAGCGCCGAGCGCTTGTCCCACACCGCCTTCCACCTGCCCTCGCAGTTGTGCCGGGTTCATGACGGTGCCGGCATCGGCGGCCTGAACCGACTGCAGGATCTTCACCCGGCCGGTGTTCGTGTCGACGGCAACGCGAAAACCGTGAACGTTGAACGAGACCGAGCGCGGTGTCCCGTCGTGGCGACCGTCAGCGGCGAGCGGGCCACCTTCGAGTAGCGTCGCGAAATCGAGGAAACCGTGGGACGTTTCGACACCGTCCGGCGAAAGGTCGTCGATCTGCGCGCCGCGACCGCTCGATCGCACCGCACGGGTCAGTATCCGCTCGCGAAGGCGCTCGCAGGCGATCAGGAGCGCCTTTCCGGCGACCACCGTTCCCGTCGACCCGAACGCTCCGGTGTCGTATCCGCCGGCATCGGTGTCGGATTGAACAATCGTGATGCGATCGACTGTCGTCCGCAATTCGGTGGCCGCGATCTGTTGGTGAATCGTAGTGGTTCCGTTGCCGAACTCAGCGGTGCCGATGTTCACGACGTACCGACCGTCGGCCTCGAGCGCGACGGTGGTGTCGGAGAAGTGACCACGCGGCGGGATCGTCGCGATCATGGCAATTGCCATGCCCCGACCGATCCGCCAACGCGACCCAGTCGGTGCAGCCTCTCCGCGTCCGCTTGACAGTGCACTGTCGACGAGGTCGATGCACTGGTCCAGCCCATAGCTGCCGAACTCGAGATCACCGTCCTCGACGTGCCAGTCGACAAAATCGTCTCCGGGAACGACGACGTTGCGCCGCCGAAACTCGAAGGGGTCCATGCCGAGACGATCCGCGAGCTGATCCATGGCCGACTCGACGGCGAAGATGATCTGGCCGAGCCCGTAACCACGAAAGGCCCCGGAGGGAACGTTGTTCGTGTAGACCGCTTCGGCGTCGACGCGTTTGGTCGCAGCGCGATAGACCGCCATGGATTCGGCGCACCCATGGAACATGACTCCGATCGAATGGTTCCCGTACGCCCCCGCGTCGGAAAGCACGTCGATAGCGAGCGCAGTGAGAGTTCCGTCGGCGTCGGCTCCCGCACGCACCGATACTCGCATCGGATGCCGTGACGGTGCGATGGTGAACTGATCGCTTCGGCTGAACTCGTAGGCTACGGGCTTGCCGGTCTTCAAGACGGCCAGTGCGACCAGATCCTCGGTGAGTAATTCCTGCTTCCCGCCGAAACCCCCGCCTACCCGTTTTGCGAACACCCGGATTCGGCTGCGATCGAGATCGAAGATGTGGGCCAATTCGTCCCGAACCAGAAACGGCACCTGTGTGCTGCTTCTGATGGCGAGACGGCCCTCCTCGTCGAGCCACCCCACTGCGCCGTGAGTTTCCAAGGCCACGTGCTGGACTCGCGCAGTTTTCCACGTACCTTCGACGACTGCAGTCGCATCTGCGAGCGCACGGTCCAGATCGCCGACGCCATCGTGAAGCGCGGCAACCACGTTGCGGGGGGCCTCGGCGATCCGCGAGCTCTCGTCCTTGTCGCCGTGCAGGAGTGGAGCGCCGGGGGAACGCGCCAGATCTGGTTCGAATACCGCGTCGCGTACCTCATAGTCGACTTCGATCAGCGAGAGTGCACGTTCCGCCTGCGTCGGGGTTTCGGCGATGACCGCGGCTACGCGCTGGCCGCGGAAACGGAGGGTGCTGTCGAACACGCGCGTGTCGTCCGGATCGTCGTTGCGGTCCTCGTGCCGGGCGGTCGAGAACAGCACGTCCGGACTGTCATGAAAAGTGAGGACCGCGGTGACGCCCGGCGCCGCTTCGGCTGCTGCCGTGTCTATCCGGCTTATGTGTGCGTGTGCGTGCGGACTGCCGAGTACTGCGACGTGAAGCAGGTCGACCGGCTTCTCACCCGGGGAGAAGTCCATGGTGTACTGCTCGGTTCCCGTGACGATGCGCGCGGACGCCGGTGCTGCGATCGAACGCCCTTGTGCCCCGCCTATTTTGGCAGTCTCCGTATTGGATGTACCGGCGAGAGCGTCACGAATGGACCGATAACCGGTGCAGCGGCACAGGTTACCTTTCATCGAGCACGCGAGATCGGATTTTTGCTCGACCGACAACGCTGATGCGGTGACTACCATTCCCGCTGTACAGAAACCGCATTGGAATCCGCCCGCGTCCACGAATGCCTGTTGAATGGGGTGAAGTTTCTCCGGTGTTCCGAGACCGGAGGCGGTGACGACGTCGCGGCCGTCGATGCGATGGGCGGGAAATATGCACGAATGGGTGGGGTGTCCGTCGACCAGCACCGAGCAGGCGCCGCAGTCTCCGGCATCGCACCCCTTCTTGACGGAGTTCGCTCCGTGCTCGCGGAGGAAAGTTCGCAGGCACTGTCCTGGGCGGGGCTGGTCGTCGCGCGGAACTCCGTCCACCGAGTACTTCATTCCAGTTCACCTCGGATTTCTTCGGCAAGAAGCTCGGTCATCGCCTTCCGCCACGGCGCAGTTCCATGGACATCGGTGAAGTAGGCGTCTTCCGGAATCCTGCTGCGCAACGCATCCGCAAGTGCAGTGGCGTCGGGGAGTTCGTCGAATTTGAGAGCGTACGGACGGCGGGTCGCGGCGGTGATCGCCAGCGTGAAACCGTCGGCGCCGCAGCGTCCGGCCACGGCTACGGCCGATCGCCCGAGTGACGTCTGAGCCAGCTTTCGCATCGCGGTACGTGCAGTCAATGCATGCACGGGAATCCGAATACTGCGGATGATCTCGCCGGACCTGAGTACGTTTCGAGAATCGTCGATAACGAAATCGACTACGGGGAACGAGTATTCGGTACCGTCCGGACGCCAGATCGTCAGTTCGGCATCGAGAGCGGTACACAGAGTCGTCATCGCTCCGGCAGGGAAGGAGAGCGCGATGTTGCCGCCGACTGTCGCGTATCGCAACACCTTCCACGATGCGAGCAGTGCGTCAGCGCAGTGTTGGAACAGCGCTGCGGCGCGCCAGGATGCGGGAAGTTCGGCGCGGCACAGTTCCTCGATGGTGCAGGTGGCCGCGATCTCGAGACCGAGATCGCCGACCGCCACAGCTTCCCAGTCGAAGCCCGCAAGGTCGACAAGGGTGGTCAGGTGCGGCTGCGGTTCCGAGTACAGCCAGGTGCCGCCACCGATGAACCCGATGCCGGGTGACGCACAGGGGAGTTCGGCGCGGGTCCGCGGCACCAGAACTTCGTCGACGCTGTGCAGGTCCATCGCGACCTCAAGCCTTTCCGAGTAGATCGCGGTGTGCGCGTGCGACATCCGAGGCCACGACGTCCTCGTCGACGGTGGTGACTCGTCCGTCGGCAACTACGATTCGCCCGTTGACGAGCAGTAACTTCAGCGGGGGAGTCGAGCCGAGTACGAGCGCCGCCACCGGATCGGTGATGCCGGCATGCGCGACGGTGTCGAGTTTCCACACCGCCAGGTCGGCAAGTTTTTCGACCTCGATCGATCCGATTTCGCCCTCGCGGCCCAGAACTCGTGCGCCGTCGATCGTTCCCAATTCCAAGGCTTTTCGCACCGTCATCGTCTGCGGTCCGCCCTTCGCGCGAGCAAACAGAAGTGCATGACGAGACTCCTCGATCAGGCTGCAAGCTTCATTGCTCGCCGCGCCGTCCACGCCGAGCCCCACGGTGACCCCGCCGTTCACCAGATCGGCGGCACGGGCGATACCGGCTCCCAGGCGCGCATTGGAGGTCGGGCAGTGCGCCGCCGCAGTTCCGGTTCGCGCCATCGTCTCGATACCGGCGTCGTCGAGATGGACTGCGTGGGCGTACCAGACGTCCGGGCCCACCCAGCCGACTCGTTCCATGTATTCGACCGGCGTGCAACCGAAATGCTCGCGGCAGAATCTCTCCTCGTCCAGTGTCTCGGCCAGATGCGTGTGCATACGCACGCCGTTTTCGCGGGCCAGCGTCGCGGACTCGCGGAGCAATGCCTCCGTCACCGAGAAGGGTGAGCAGGGAGCTACCGCGATCTGCAGCATCGATCCGGGATTCGGGTCGTGCCAACGGTCGATCACCGACTGCGTGCCGGTCAGGATGTCATCGAGTTTTTCCACGACGTGATCCGGTGGCAGGCCGCCGGAACTCTGGCCGAGATCCATCGACCCACGGCACGGGTGGAATCGAAGGCCGACCTGCGCAGCCGCGGTGATCTCGGCCTCGAAAACGTCGCCGGCGTCGCGGGGAACGACGTAGTGGTGGTCGGTGGTGGTCGTACATCCGGTTTTCGCCAACCACGTGAGGCCGCCGGTGGCCGCCACGTGGACGGCGTCGGCGTCGATACCCGCCCAGACGGGGTACAGGGTGGTCAGCCACTCGAAAAGCGTCGAGTCCGCGGCCAGGCCTCGGGTGATCCATTGGTAGAGATGATGATGTGTGTTGACCAGACCCGGCGTGATCAGGCAACCACTCCCGTCGATCACTTGCGCACCCGGGTATTCGGGTGGCGTTCCGGCGCCGACGTCGACGATCTTGTTGCCCGAGATCACCACATAGCCGTCGGAGTACTCGGAGCGGTCGCCGTCCATCGTGACCACATGAGCGCCCGCCACGACGAGTGTTGCCCCGAGAGCTGATTCGGTCACGACAACCAACCGGCGTAGGTGGTCCACGACGGTCCCGCGTCTGGTGCGTCGGATCGGCTGACCGCAGCTTGGATCAGGCCGTACGGACGATCTGCAGCGTGGAACACCTCGTTGTCGTTCTCCACTCCGAAGCGGCCGAGTGCATATTCGAAATGATGCTTGTTGGGTGCGGACAGTCGAACCTCCGCGATGATCGGGAATTCCTCGAGGATTGCCTTGCCGATGTGGAAGAGCGTCTGCTGCAGGGCAAGTGAATGTACCTGTGCGAACTGCTTGACGATCTGTGCCTTGATGCCCGTGTAGACCGATTCCCAGTCGACGTCGGTGGTGACGAATCGCCACTGGGCGACCAACGTCGTCGCCATGACGCGGTCGTCGGTCGGCTCGAGAACGGTGTACGGATCTTCGAGAAAACCCGAGAACTCACTACCGGTCGATTTGAGGATCACCAGGTCCTTCAGGCCGCCGATCACCCATGTCCCGGTATCGGCGATGGTGATCGACGCCGTCCGAACTTCCTGACCCTTCCGAATCCAGGTGTAGTCGTGCTCGCTGCCGTCGACAATCGCACGCTCCCAGGCGTATTCCTCGATCTCGATCCGCGCGCCACTGACCGGTTCGATGTCGTCGACGAAATGACGGGCGAGTTCGAGTCCGTACGTCTCGATCGAGATCAGACCCTTTTCCTTGGCGTAGGAGTAGGCCGTTTGTTTCTGCGTGTCGGTCGGCAGAACCTTCGATTGATCACCGGTGAGGTACGCGTCGGCGAAATCTCCACGCAGGCAGGTGGAGACGTTGATGTCGTGAATTTCGTGACGGGGGGTGTCTCGATAGATTCGGACTACTCGATTTTCCGCTTTGCCGTACTGGTGACCCGATAGTTCGATCGATCCGCTCAACCGTTCGGTGTTCGTACTGCCGGTTGTGATGTTGCCGGTCGTGATGTTTTCGGTAGTCACGTGTTCAGCTCCCGCGATAGGTGGAATAAGCAAAGGGAGACAGCAACAGTGGGACGTGATAGCCCCGTGCCGTGTCGTCCACCCGGAAGGTCACTGTCACTTCCGGGTAGAAGTTTTCTTGTCCGTTGGTCTCGAAATACGTTCCGGTGTCGAAAGTCAGGGTGTAGTGACCGGCGGTCAGGCCACCGGGAGCAAGTTCGGGGATGCGGCCGTCGGAGTCGGTCTCCGCAGTGGTGACGGAGGCGCCGTCTCGATCACGAAGTTCGACGCGAATCCCCGCCGCGGGGTTGCCCGTCGTCGCGTCGAGAACGTGCGTGCTGAGGGTCTTGCTCATGCTGTGCCTCCGGCGAGTGCATCGATCAGACGGGCGAGTCTGATCCGATTGATGGCGGCCAATTCGGTTCGAAGCACGGAACGCTCGGTCGCCGGGTCGTTTCGGAGACGACCTCGAAGGATGTCGAGGAGCTCCGTTCCAGATTTCCCCGACGCGCAGACCAGGTAGACATGGCCGAATGTCTCTTCGTACTCGGCGTTCTTCCGTCGAAGTTCCGCGAGTACGTCTTCTGTCGCCGACGAGACTCCCGACTGTTCACGGGTAGAGGCCGCGCTCTCGCTTCGCTCACCGATTCGTGGGTGGCCGGAGAGAGCGTCGTCGATCTCGGACTCGGGAAGCTCGGCCAGCACCGCATCTGCTTTGTCGAACAGAGCTTCCAGATCGGCGAACGGGCGAGACGAGGCGATTTCCTGTGCCCACACGGCGGAATGGCAACACTCGAGCAGCGCCGCGACTGCCTGGTGGTCACCGAGCGCATCGAAGGCTCCGAGACCACTGGAATTCGTTGTAGGCATGTCCACAGGATTACTTGAGCATGTTACGGATCTGTAGCGCAGCAATTACGGGAGATGATGTGTCTCGATCTTATTTCTCCGGCTGCTCTTCCCCGATCACGGTTTCTCGGCGACCGATACATTCTCAGGTATGACCGATACTCCGAAGCTGTCTTCCGTCGTACCGTCCCTGGCGAACCTCCGAGACATCGGTGGCCCCGAATCGAGCTTCGGTGGCACCGTCCGCACCGGGAGCGTGTTTCGTTCCACCGATCTGGCATCGCTCAGTGCGGACGGCGCACAGACCCTCGCCGATCTGGGCATCGTCACGATCTACGATCTGCGCACCGAATCCGAACGCGAGACGGCACCGGATCTGACGCCGGACGGTATCCGAGAAATCGGCCTGGACGTATTGGCGGACAAGCAGTATCGCGCCATTCCGGCTCAGATGCAGCAGATGATCGCCGACCCGGCGTTTGCTGCCGAAGCGTTGGGCAGCGGCCAGGCGCTCGAGTACTTTCAGGGAAGTTACCGCGATTTCGTGACCTTGCCGAGTGCGGTCGCGTCGTACCGGCAACTGTTCGTCGACTTGGCGCAGCCGCCCAGCTCGCCGGCACTCATTCACTGCACCACGGGCAAGGATCGCACGGGTTGGGCAGCGGCCGCGTTACTGCTGTTCCTGGGTGCCTCCGAGGACGCGGTCTTCGCGGACTACCTCGAAACCAACAAGATTTTGTTGCCGATGTTCGCGCCGCTCCTCGAGCGATTCGAGGCCAAGGGGATCGACCCGACCCTGCTCGAGGGTGTCCTCGGTGTCAGGCGCGAGTACCTGGAGGCGTCGATGGCAGAGCTCGCGCAGGTACACGGATCCATCGAGGCCTACTTCACCGACGGCTTGAAGATCGACGCGTCGACCCAGGACCAATTGCGGAGCAACCTGCTCAGCTGATCAGGACCTGCTCGGCTCGTCTCGGCGGGAAGTTCGTCGCCTCGTCAAGAGGCTGACGATACCGATCCCGATGGCGATGCCGAGCAGGTCGGCGCTGCCGTCCCAGATCGAACCGGAACGCGAAATGGGCAGCGCTGCTTGAAGAACCTCGGACGTCGCGGCAAAGATCAACAACCACACAGCCGTGAGCCACACCGGGATCCGCGCGTGCAACGAGGTGATCGCCAATACCGCGAACATCAGCGTGTGAGTGATCTTGTCGGTGTTCTCCGGGCTCGAGGGCACGGTGGAACCCGGGGAGAAGAGCATGATCAGGGCAATGACCACGGCGATCGCCAACGGCCAGTATCGGTTGTTCTTCAATTCGTCTGCCCCTCGACGACGACGAGTCCGAGTGCACCTTCGGCGAATCTGGTGACGGCGTCGGCGGCCGTCGTGAGCGCCTCGGTGTGCCCGTCGCGGGCCCAGCCGGTGAGCAGGGCGGTGGAGTCGAGAGGCGTCAGAACGACCTCGGCGAGAAGCTCACCGGTGTTGGGTTGGCACACTGCCCAGGAGTAGACGCTGTTTTCGTGCCACTGAGCGCTTCGCTGACTCACGTAATCGGGGTCGGTGATACCACCATCGGCAAGGGCGGGGCGGTCGTCCACACGCTCGTCTGCGCGTAGTGCGCGTAGATACCAGCCGCCTGCGTTGATCTCGATCGGCTCCATCAGTCGGAGTCCCGCTCGCGGCGGCGCTTGGCTTTGCGTTCCCGGTCGGTACCGAACAGCAGTGCACCGGCCAGGGGAATCGCGAGGAACCACAACCAGGTGCCGGTGACGAAGAACAGGATCACCGCGAGAATCGGGACGACGGCCATGACGCGACCGGACCAGTCGGGGTTGAAGCCTCGCTCCGCCGGTGCGTCGGGAGGCGTCACCATAGACAGGGGAGCGGTGCCGGGGGCTTGGTAGTTGCCCGGAAGATCGGCGAACACCGGAACGAGTTCACTGCGAGTTGTTGCGGCACTGACGATTCCGCTTCTCTCGTCGAACTCGGTGACGGTGAGGCGGCCTGCGGCGAAGTGCTCGCTCAGGAGATCGAGTGCCTGCTCGCGTTCTGCAGTGCCGATGCGAATGTCGGGGACGTCAGCCATCGTTACAGCCTACTCAAACGACTGTGCGCCTTTCCGGTAGTGGGGACTACCGGAAAGGCGCACGGGGCCGGAGGCCCTACTTCAGTTCTGCGAGAACCGTTCCCTGCGTGATTGCTGCACCCGGCTCGACGGAGAGTCCGGTGACGACACCGGCCTTGTGCGCGTTGACGGGGTTTTCCATCTTCATGGCTTCGAGAACGGCGATCAGATCGCCTTCTGCGACTTCCTGGCCTTCGGTCACTGCAACCTTGACGACGGTGCCCTGCATCGGAGCCGTGACAGCGTCACCCGATGCTGCACCTCCGCCGGCGCCGCCGCGCTTGCGCGCCTTCGGCTTCTTGCGGATCGCACCGGAGGCAGCGCCGCCGCCGTTGCCGAGCGAGAACTGGCCCGGGAGGGAAACCTCGACGCGACGTCCACCGACCTCGACGACGACGTTCTGACGCGGCAGAGCCTCGTCCTCGTCGTCTACGGGAGCACCGGCGCCTGCGTACGGCTCGATGGGGTTGACCCAGTCGGTTTCGATCCACTTGGTGTAGATGTCGAACTTCTCGCCGTCACCGATGAACGCCGGGTTCTCGACGATGTGGCGGTGGAACGGGAGAACGGTCGCGAGGCCGTCGATCTCGAACTCGGCCAGAGCGCGCGATGCCCGCTGGAGGGCTTCTTCGCGGGTGGCGCCGGTGACGATGAGCTTGGCGAGCATGGAGTCGAACTGTCCGCCGATGACGTCGCCGGCAACGACACCGGAATCGACGCGAACGCCGGGGCCCGTGGGCTCACGGTAGACGGAGACCGGGCCGGGGGCAGGCATGAAGCCGCGGCCGGCGTCTTCGCCGTTGATGCGGAACTCGAAGGAGTGTCCACGCGGGGTGGGATCTTCCTTGATGGAGAGTTCTTCGCCGTTGGCGATGAGGAACTGCTGACGCACGAGGTCGATGCCCGCGGTCTCTTCCGTGACGGGGTGCTCGACCTGCAGGCGGGTGTTGACCTCGAGGAAGGAGATGGTGTCGCCCTGAACCAGGTACTCGACCGTTCCGGCGCCGTAGTAGCCGGCTTCCTTGCAGATGGCCTTGGCGGATGCGTGGATGCGTGCACGCTGGTCGTCCGTCAGGAAGGGAGCGGGAGCCTCTTCGACGAGCTTCTGGAAGCGACGCTGCAGCGAGCAGTCGCGGGTACCGGCGACGACGACGTTGCCGTGCTGGTCGGCGATGACCTGAGCCTCGACGTGGCGGGCCTTGTCCAGGTACTGCTCGACGAAGCACTCGCCGCGACCGAAGGCTGCGATGGCCTCACGGGTGGCCGACTCGAACAGCTCGGGGATTTCCTCGATGGTCTGGGCGACCTTCATGCCGCGTCCACCGCCACCGAAGGCAGCCTTGATCGCAACCGGGACGCCGTATTCCTTGGCGAATGCGACGACCTCGTCGGCGCCCTTGACGGGATCCTTGGTGCCGGCTGCCATCGGCGCCTTCGCGCGTTCTGCGATATGGCGTGCTGTGACCTTGTCGCCGAGGTCGCGGATGGACTGCGGTGACGGACCGATCCAGATGAGGTTCGCGTCGATGACGGCCTGGGCGAAGTCGGCGTTCTCGGAGAGGAAACCGTAGCCGGGGTGGATGGCGTCGGCGCCGGACTTCTTGGCTGCGTCGAGGATCTTGTCGAACACGAGGTAGGACTCGGCGGACGTCTGTCCACCGAGGGCAAATGCCTCGTCTGCGAGCTTCACGAACTGCGCGTCTGCATCGGGCTCGGCGTAAACGGCAACGCTGCCGTAGCCGGCATCCTTGGCCGCCCGGATGACCCGTACCGCGATTTCACCGCGGTTCGCGACAAGCACCTTCGTAATGTGCGCGCTGGCATGACTGGGCACTGAGCCTCCTGTGGTTCGCATAGTCTGTCTCCGCGGTGTATTCCTCTGGGATTTCACCATCGGGGGATTGGCATCACTTCGGAGTGTATGCATCGCTTCGGCGCTGGTTGTAACCGGATCGCTAAAGCCCACTCCGGCTTAGGAAACGGTTTCGAAAACTACCGATGAGTAGCTGTCGGAGGTGGCGGCGTCCGGTTCGGTGACGATTTCTTCGATGGTCCGGCGCAGTGCGGCCACGTAGGCGTGAACCGCGGCGTTCGCCGTCTCGTTGCCTGGGTACCTGACCGCGAGGTTGAGTCCCTGGGGTGTGCGGTTGATCCAGATGTAGACGTCGTGCGTATATGCCTTGCTTCGAAGTGCTCTGGCGTTCCATTCGGGCCATTGTGCGGCTTCGGGCACGAAGCGAACGTCCATGTAGGACACGACGAATCGCGGTCGGATCGGGGTTTCGAGGTGCTCACCGATCCGATCGAACGGGACAGCTGCGGCAGGCTTGACCGAAGCGATGGATTCGGCGGCGCGTGTCGCGAGGTCGCCGAACGAACAGTCCGATCCAACGGCGAACTCGACCGGGCACAGTCCGACGAACCAGCCGAGCGCGCCCGCCCACTCCTGAGCGCTGCGGGTGTGAACCGGCGTCACGACCTCGAATCGATCGGATCCCGCGACTTCGCGACCTACAGCGGCAAGTCCGCCGAGAAGTCCGGCGAAGTACCCCACGCCGGTGGCTGCACACGTCGAACTGAAGGCCTTGGACTGGTCGGCGTCGAGCAGCCAGGTCGACAGGCCGTTCTGAGAATCGGTTCCACGGTCACCGATTGGTAGCGGGAACTGGGGTAGACCGTCCGTGCCGAGAGCCTTTCGCCAGATCTCGACCGCAGCCTTCTCGGCTTCCATGTCGGCCATCTGCTCGCGTTCGACGGCACCGAAATCGACGTAGCTGCCCACCGGAAACAGATTTGCAGCACTACCGGTCGAGGCCTCGCGGTACAGAGCTGCGATCTCGTGAGCGACCAGCACGATCGAGAACCCGTCGATGATCGAGTGGTCCGCCGCGAAGAACACGGTGAACGGACCGTCGCCACCGCGGGGCGTCAACGTCGCGAAGACGTACGACGGCCAACTGTGCGGGGACGCGTAATCGTCGAACAGGCGGTGAAGGTGGTCGAAGTTGTCCTGGCTGGACGCGTCGTAGCCGTGGCTGACGACCCCGATGTCGATTCCGCCGAGCGGGACCGTGTGCCGGGTGATCTCGCCGCTCGAGGGCTCGAGGACGGTATGCGAGCGCAGAACTTCGTGACGGTCGATCCACCGGCCGAGAGCGACTCGGAACGCATCGACGTCGAGCGGGCCGGAAATCTCGAAAGCTGTTCCCAGCCAAGACGTGTCGCCTGCGCCTGCAGCGGAACGGTTGAGATGTGCCTCGTGAATGTAGGAGACGGGCCGCGGATCCGGAACCCAGGGCCCGGTTGCGCACGGCAACCATTCGACGAGTGCGCCGGCCGGAATCGCATAGTCGGCCAGTTCGGTGAACTCCATGTTTTCAGCCCCGCAAGTGCCGCTTGATGCGCGCGAGCATGGCCGACATTCCGCGCAGACGGAGCGGGCTCACGGCTTCTGCGAGACCGAGCGCCGAATAGAAGTCGTCGGGTACACCGAGGATCTCGTCGGCGCTGTGGCCGTCGAGCCCCTGCGCGAGGATCGATGCGAAACCACGCGTCGTGGGAGCCTCGGGGGGAGCGCTGAAGTACAGGCGAACGTTGTCGCGATCCGAATCGTCGACCGAGAGGAAGAGCGGCGACTGACATTCGGGGACCGGCTCCATCGCGCTCTGCTCGAGCTCCGCCGGCAACGGCGGCAGCTCCCGGCTGAACTCGAGAAGAAGGGTGAGCTTGTCCGAGGCGCCGACGGCCGCGAAGTCGTCGACGATCTCGGCCAGAGCCGAAGGAAGAGCGCTCATGACGCCGATACGGAGGAAGGAACGGCTCCGGGCTCTTCGCCCTGGACGATCGGGACGCGCACGGCATTGCCCCACTCGGTCCATGAACCGTCGTAGTTACGAACGTTCGGGTAGCCGAGAAGATGAGTCAACACGAACCAGGTGTGACTGGAACGCTCACCGATGCGGCAGTACGCGACGATGTTGTCGTCGGCCGACAGGTCGCCGTAGATCTCGCCGAGTTCGGTACGGGTGCGGAAGCGGCTGTCCGGTGCCGCTGCCTTCGCCCACGGGATGCTGAGCGCGCTGGGAATGTGTCCACCACGCAACGCACCCTCTTCGGGGTAGTCGGGCATGTGGGTGCGCTCGCCGGTGTACTCCTGCGGAGATCGCACGTCGATGAGCGGCCCGTCGCCCAAGTGCGCGAGAACGTCGTCCTTGAATGCGCGGATGGGAGCGTCGTTGCGCTCGACGACCGGGTAATCCGTTGACGTGATGTCGGGAACGTCGAAAGCGGTGTCGCGGTTCTCGGCGATCCACGCATCGCGGCCACCGTCGAGAAGACGGACGTCCTCGTGGCCGAACAGAGTGAAGACCCACAGTGCGTAGGCCGCCCACCAGTTGCTCTTGTCGCCGTAGATGACCACGGTGTCGTCGCGGCCGATGCCCTTGCGGTTCATCAACTCTGCGAACTTCGCACCGTCGATGTAGTCGCGGGTGACCGGATCGTTGAGGTCGAGATGCCAGTCGATCTTCACGGCTCCGGGGATGTGGCCGACGTCGTACAACAACACGTCTTCGTCGGATTCGACAACCTTGAGGTCCGGCGCACCGAGATTCGCCGAGAGCCATTCCGTCGAGACCAACCGGTCGGGATGCGCGAACTCGGCAAACGCGGTTGAGGGATCGGGGGCAACGGGCACGGGCGTACTCCTGAAGACGAATCGTTCGGTTCGAACACGGACTTGATCGATTCTATGCGCTGTGCGCAAGGTGAGACGCCCGGAAGCAGGTTCTGCCTGCTCGTGCCCGTTGCCGACCCTAAATCCTCGGTGTTCCTGCTCCGACGCTCGAATCTCTCAATTGTTCGGTGACACTTCCGATCGGCGTCACGCCCCGGGCGCAGACCTCTCTCAGAATCCGGTCGAGTTCGGTGAGGAAATTCACCATGGTTTCGTTTGCCGTCTCGGTATCGGGAAAGCGTGAACGCAGCGAGAGACCACGGTTCGTTCGCGAAATCCAGAACTGGGCATCGTCGGCGACCGTCACATTGCTGATGTGATGGGCGTTGAGGAGATCATGATCGTCTGTGCCGGGTAGTTTGCGGTAATCGATGTACGACACCATGAAGACGTCGGTGCGCGTGCGTCGAATCTTGTCGCCCAAAGCATCTCGAACCTGGGCCATGGTGACGCCCTCGAGCGTCAACGCAACTCGGAACGACGCGTGCGTATGTGCAAGGGATGCACCGAAATCCGCGTCGGGAGTGATCTGGACCGTGATCGGCGCGCTGGTGGTGAGCCAGCCGATCGCGTCGGCCCACCGCGGATCTTTGCGAATGTGAAGCGGAAATTGCAGCGGAAGCGTCGACTGCCCGGTGTACGAGTGGACGGAAAGTCCCATCGCAGTGAGGATTCCGGTGAACACGCTACCGCCGGCGGATAGGCAGATCTCGTCGAACGTCGCCGTCAACTCCTCGTCGAGCAGCACGCGCACATCGGCGCCCTGCGGCGCGGGCTTTCCGCCCTCGACGCCGAGATCCAAGGGGAAACTCGGTGATGTGCCACCGCAGATCTCGTAGAACCTTGCCCACTCTCGGATTCGAGGGTCGTTGTCGACGGGAAGCAGAGCGTCTGCCTCCAGTTCGCAGTACCGCACGAAACTTCCCGGGTCACCCAGTCGGCTCATCACTGCGTCGACGGCCTCGTGGTCGGTCAGGTCGGGTAGGGCGATCAGTCCCTCGTAGATCTGTCGCAGTTCCCCGAGAGCGATGACCAACGAGTAGCCGTCGACGAGTGTGTGATCGAACGCGCTCAGGACCGTGTAATGCTCTTCGCGTTCGACCGTGGCAAACGTGTATGCAGGGAAGGTCAGTGGATCGCATACCGTCGTGAATCGCTTCTTGAGATGCGCTCGGAGGTCTTCGGTCGAATCGAATTTCAGAGGTTCCGAAGTCTCGATGTGTGTGCCGTCTGGATCGAGTCCCATTCGGGTGGTGGTGAACTCGCCCACCTCGAATCCTGTGTGCAGAGTGTCATGGCGACTGATGAACAGGCGCAGCGCGAGATCGAGTGCAGGCCGATTCAGTTCTCCGGGAAGGTCGAATGCGGCTGCCATCCACACACTCCGGCCCATGCCGTGTGTTCGCGCAGTCTCGAGGTGAAAATGCTGGTTGTACGACGGTGGTACTTCCGACTCGGTGACGGCGCCGTCCGCGGGCTGGAGCGACCATTCGGTGACGATTCCGGGCTCGAGTCCGTATCGATCGATCGAGGTGACATGCATCAGGCCGCTCCCTCTGGTGCCGCGAACGAGTAGTCGCCCTGAGCTGCAACAGTTTTGATGATCTTGGAGACATGCTCGGCGAAGCGGGTGGCCGATTCGTGGGCAATGGGGGTGTCGGGGTGAGACACGGCGATCCAGGTTCCGGTGTGCATCCGGTTGATCCACATCGACGCGATTTGAGTCTCTTTGCCGCCGACGATTCCCGTTGCCTTCGTCTCGGCGTAACTGTATGGATCCGGCATGCGTCGGCCGTCGATGTACGAGACGATCGGCGGCGGGGTGAGCGTCTTCGACAGTCCGCCGGGTGCGGAATCCGACTCGGCCAAGCTCGACAGAACCAGATCGATGACCTGCTGCACGGAGACATCGAGGAGTGCCTTGCCGTCGTGGTACCCCTGCTGCCCGAGCTTTGCCAACTCGGTGAAGCGTCGCTTGTCGTCGACGTCGATGCCGACCGGGATCAGGTTGATGTACCAGCCCTGCGCAAACGAGTCGGCCTCGGTTCGTGTGCTGACCGGCGAGAGGGCGATGTACTTGTCGCGTCCGGCGAGTTCGAATTCCGCAATCGCGAGCGCGGTGAATATTCCACCGATGAAGTTGGCGCCATTAGCTTTACAAACCGCACCGAACTTCTCGCACTCGATGTCGTCGGCCAGGTCGAAGCGTGAACCGATAGCCGGTTTGGGCGCGTCTTCGGCCCCGAGAGGGAGCGGAAATCCGGGGAACGAGCCGCCGCTACGCATGAGGTAACCGAGCCACTGGTGCACTTCGGGTGACTGCATCGTCAGCTCGGTTGTCCGTGCGCGCTCGACGCGACCGAACTGCGCGTAACTTCCCGCGGGGCCCAGTTCGGGATGTGATCCGGTCGTTTCCGCGGCGTAGAGCTGACGCAATTCCGCGTACATCAACACCATCGAGTTCATGTCCGAATGGGCGTGGTCGACTGCATGGAACAGGGTGAAGCTCGGATCGGCTTCGAGGTCGGCATGGTGGTGCTCGACGGCGCCGAAAACGAATGCCGGCCACTGCAGCGCGCTGGTTTCGGTGGCGAACTTGGTCGCGACGAGTGCGCGGATCGCCTCGGATTCGGAGACGTCGTCGCCGACGCGGTACTCGAGTTCGATGCTTTCGACCGGCACCACGTGTCGACGGACCTCGAACGAGGTGTCCGCAGCGTCGGTGGTTGCTTCGTCGAACGAGAACCAGCTGTGCAGCGTGTCGTGGCGACGGATGTAGCGCTGAAGTGCTCGCGTCATGGCGTCGCGGTCCAGTGTTCCTGCGAAATCGAAGGCGATACCGATCCACGGAGACTGCGGATCGCCCTTCTCTGCGGTGACGCGGGCGCGTCGCAGGTGGCGATCCTGCATCGTGGTCGGGGGTAGTTCTCGGTCGATCTCGGCTTCGGCGGCTCGTTGAGCGGAAGCATGCGTGACGCCCCATTCGATTACCCGCCCAGGAAGCGGGTGCCAATGGGTGATCAAGTTCAGATCCATCGAGTAGAACTCCTGCGTGTGTCGTCGAGAAGCCTGCTCTGAAAATGGGCAGACGACGAACTATCCCATCTGGGGGACTGAATTGTCCGAAATACTACAATCTAAACAAGAACAGGTTCTAGAAGCGTTGTGTTCGATTAGGATCATTCGGTGCTTCCGGACCCTTTAGGTGACGCTGTCGGCGCCGACCACAAGGGCGGGCGGCGAGCTGGTTCTCTGACGCCCTGGCTCGGGTTGGCGACGAGTCTGGCGGCGGCATTCATGCAATTGCTCGACGCGACCATCGTCAACGTCGCGCTTCCGAGTATCGCCGTCGATCTTCAAGCAGGCGTATCGGCGCAGTTGCTCATGGTCAGCGTGTACATCCTGGCTTTCGCGTGTTCGTTGATCACTGCAGCGCGGCTGGGGGACCTGTTCGGCCGTAGAGTTGTTTTTCTGACCGCCCTGTCCGTATTCGTGGTTGCCTCGTTGCTGTGCGGACTCGCGCAGAGCGCGACGATGTTGATCGTCTTCCGGGGTCTGCAAGGATTGGCGGCCGGTTCGATGTCCGCCCAGACGTTTGCCATCATCTCGGGCCTGTTTCCGAAGGCCAGGCATCCGCGAGTCTTCGGGATCTACGGTGCGACCATCGGGCTCGCAACGGTCAGCGGGCCTCTGATCGGTGGGCTGCTGATCGAGTGGAATCTGTTCGACTGGGGCTGGCGCCTGATCTTCTTCGTCAACATCCCGATCGGCATCGCCGCCTTGATTCTCGGATATTTCCATCTCGTCGATGCTCGCGCTGAGCATGTGCGCTCACTGGACCTCATCGGCGCCGCACTGTCATCACTGGCGCTGTTCCTGCTGATCCTTCCCCTGGCCGAGGGAAGGGCGCGCGGATGGCCCACAGGTCTTGTCGTAATGCTCGCGATGTCGGCGCCGGTGGCAGTGGCGTTTGTGCTCTACGAATCGCGTTTGGCGAAACGAGGCGGCGATCCGGTCCTTCGTCTCGAGCTTTTCCGCGACCGAGCCTTCACAATCGGCGCGGTTCTTGCGTTCGTTTTCTTCGGAACCCTGACTTCCTTGATCTTCACCATCAGTCTCACCCTTCAGTTCGGCTTCGGGTTCTCCGCATTGCGAGCGGGCGTCATGACGCTGCCGTGGGCCGTCGGAATGGGCGTGGCGGCGGTTCTCTCATCGGCGGTGTACCGGATGCTCGGAAACCGTGTTCTGATCCTGGGGATGGTCGTCTTTGCCGGCTCGCTGATCGCGCTGTCGATCATCCTCGAACGCGAAGGAACCGATCCACGCTGGCTCGCGCTCGCCGGTCCGCTGCTTCTCGGTGGCGCAGGTCTCGGACTGTTCGTGGCACCACTGCAAACCGCGATCCTTGCGACGGTCGAACCCGCGCACGCGGGTTCGGTGTCGGGACTGCTTCCTACCGTTCAGCAGGTTGGCAGCTCCATCGGACTGGCCTTGATCGGAGTGGTGTTCTTCTCGCTCGTCGCGGGGCAAGCTCCGCAAGCAGTGCAGGGGGAGCGGCCCGAGTACGTTGCGAACCTTGAAGCTGCCGGCGTTGGTCCCGGTCTGATCGACATCGCCGAAAAGGCCTTTGTCGATTGCGCGACAAGCCAATTGGCATCCGGAACACCGATGGAGGTGGCGCCGGAATGTCGCCGGGACGGCTCCGCCGGTGCCGGGGGTCAATCCGTTCAGGTGGCAGTTGATGCCGCGTACGCATCGACTCGCGCGGCGGCCGGCGAAGCATTTCTCCAAGCGCAGCGCCGTGTGCTCGCGATCATCGCAGCAATTGCGCTCGGTATCGGATTGGCGTCGACTGCTCTGCCGCGGGTCAATTCGCCGGTCTGAAAATTGCCCTTGACTCGAACGGGTGTTCGAGTACCCTGTGTGCAGGGGATCGGGGGATTCAATGAGTGTCTTGTTGTCGGATGTGGTGTCTGGTTCTGCGGTGGGGTTGCGCGGACGGTTGTGGCGGTTGTCTGCTTCTGAGTTGCGTGCTGCTGCTGTCGAGGCGAGTGCGGAGATTCTGCGCCTGGAAGCTGTGCGGGTGGCGGTGGTGGACGAGTTGTCGTTGCGCCCGGATGATCAGGTGATTGCCAGCCGCGGAGTGGGTGCGTGGTTGGCGGCCAACACGATGCTGCAGGTTCGGGACGGGAAAAAGATCGCCGCTCTCGGTGCAGCTTTGCGGCCGTTTCCGGCGGTGGCGGCTCGGTTCGATGGCGGGGATTGCTCGTTCGAGCACGCGGTGTTGATCGTGGCGTTCTGTGAATCACCGCCGAAGGGGATGCCGGAGGAGGCGCTCCCTCGCTGTATCGATTTGTTGTTGGCTGCTGCGTCGGGTGTGGAGGCGACGACGACGAAGGTGCGGAACGTGATCGCGACGTTGGAGCGGTTGTTCGAATCGGATGAGATTCCGCCCGCTGAAGATGTCGATCTCAATGAGTTGCGGATCGCGTCGACGCTCAATGGTCGGGTGGTGGTGCGTGGGGATTTCGACGCCCTCACCGGAGAAATGCTGCTCTCGGCCCTGTCGAATCTGACGATGCCCACCCAGGCACCGGACGGGACGCCGGATGCTCGGTCGGCAGCGAAGCGGACTGCCGACGGGTTCACCGAACTGATCCGGCGTTACCTGGACTGCGCCAACACTGGCACAGATGGTGGTCAACGACCGCACGTGAACGTGCACATCAACGCGCGTGATCTCGCTGAGCATCGGGACTGCGCCGCCTCGCCCGCCGATGGTGAAGAGTCTCTGTCGGATCTCGATGTCGGGCACATGCCCTGGCTGGGGCCGCTGTCCGTGTCGCAGACCAGGCTCCTCGGGTGTGATTGTTTCCTCTCGACCGTCCTGCTCGACGATCACGGCGCGCCCTTGGATGCGAAACCAGGAAAGAGGCTGGTCACCGCCGAACAACGCGTCGCCCTCATCGCCCGAGACAAAGGCTGCGCCTTCCCGGGCTGCACATGCGTGCCCGCGTGGACGGATGCGCACCATATCCGGCACTGGGCCAACGGTGGCCCGACGGTGATGAACAACCTGGTCCTGCTGTGCCGTTCACACCATCGGTTGATGCACCTCAAATCCGGGTTCGTCGGGAAATGGGAAATCCGAATAGGAGTCGACAACAAACCCTGGTTCGTCCCGCCGCCCTCGATCGACCCCGGACAGCAACCGAGGCCGGCGAACACCACCTTCAAAACCTGAAGGGTCAAACCTTTTCGGTGACAACAAAAACGACCAGCTTCGCATCGGCATGGACCCGATGCGGGGCTGGTCACTGGTGCTTGGAGAAAACGTGCTTGGAGAAAACGCGTCAGAAGATGCTCTGCGTGCGCCAGAGATCCGAGACGGAAACCCCGACACGCTCGAGAAGTGTTCGTACCAAAGGTAATCCGATACCGATGACACTCGAGGGATCACCCTCGATCCTCTCCACGAACCAGCCGCCGAGACTGTCGAGCGTGAATGCTCCGGCGACTTGGAGCGGCTCGCCCGTTGCCAGGTATGCCTCGAGATCCTCGGTGGACGGTTGCGCGAAATGAACCACTGTTGCGCTGTGATCCGAGGCCATGCGGACGATGCGGCCGTCGGCGACGCGTAGGACACAGTGCCCGGTCAAGAGAGTGGCGCTGCGTCCGGCCATTGCGGCCCATCGCTTTCGGGCGATATCGACGCTGCCCGGCTTGCCTTGAAGTTGCCCGTCGATCAGGAGCATCGAATCGCACCCGACAACGACTACGTCGGTGAGATTGTCGGCGGCAAGACCGGGAACGATCTCGGCGGCCTTGGCCTCCGCCAGTACCGTCACGACTTTTTCGGGGGCGGCGTCGGGTCCGAGATTGTCGGCGATCTTGTCCTCGTCGACGCCGGAGACACGCACAAGCGGCGAAACCCCGGCCGCCCGCAGAACTGCGAGGCGAGCCGGGGACGCTGAAGCTAGAACCAGTTGAGTCACGTCAGCAGAGTGATCGTCAGCTGCGACGGATCGCGGGGTTCAGGTACGCGTACGGCGAGAACGGCGCACGCGTGCGGTGGAACTGAGTCGGATCGCCCCAGGTCTCCGCGGGAACGTTCGACTCGGGAGCTTGACCGCTGCCGGCAGCCGCAGCAAGCACGCTGACCAGTGCCGCGATCTCGACGTCCGTGGGCGAACCCTTGACGATCTTGATGACCGACGCGTCGGAGGTCGACGTCTCGGTCAGCTCCGTGAGCGAAGCATCCGTCGCGGTTCCCTCGACGACCGCACCGTTGGTCGGTGCAGTCTCCGCCAGTGCGACATCTTCGCTGAGAATGTCCTCGGTGGTTGCGGTCATAGGGGAATGTTCCCATGCTTCTTGGGCGGAAGGGAAACGGCCTTGCGCTCTAGCAGTCGCAATGCGGAAACGATTTGTCCGCGGGTGTGCGACGGAGGAATGACAGCGTCGACGTATCCGCGCTCAGCGGCGACGTACGGGTTGACGAGTGTGTCCTCGTACTCGTTCTGCAGCTTGAGGCGCAATGCATCGACGTCTTCGCCGTTCTTCGCGGCTTCGAGAAGCTGCTTGCGGTAGACGAATCCGACTGCTCCGGATGCACCCATGACGGCGATCTGAGCGGTCGGCCATGCCAGGTTCACGTCGGCGCCCATGTGCTTGGAGCCCATGACGTCGTACGCTCCGCCGTAAGCCTTGCGGGTGATGACCGTGATCTTGCCGACCGTTGCTTCTCCGTATGCGTAGAGGAGCTTCGCGCCGCGGCGGATGATGCCGTTGTATTCCTGCTCGGTTCCGGGGAGGAAGCCGGGAACGTCGACGAGCGTGATGATCGGGACGTTGAACGCGTCGCAGGTACGCACGAAGCGAGCGGCCTTCTCCGAGGCGTCGATGTCGAGGCAGCCCGCGAACTGGGTGGGCTGGTTGGCGACGATGCCGACCGAGCGTCCGTCGACGCGACCGAAACCGACGATGATGTTCATCGCGCGCTCGGCCTGGACCTCGAGGAACTCGTCGTCGTCGAGGATGCGACGGATGACCTCGTGCATGTCGTACGGCTGGTTGGCCGAGTCCGGGATGAGGGTGTCGAGTTCGATGTCCTCGGCGGTCAGGCTGTCTTCGATCGAACCGACGATGGGGTCGGTGATCTCGCCGCGGGGAGCCGCTGCCTGGTTGTTGGACGGCAGGTAGCTGAGCAGGTCCTTGACGTAGTCGAGGGCGTCCTGCTCGCCGGAAGCGACGTAGTGGGCGACGCCGGACTTGACCATGTGGGTGCGAGCGCCGCCGAGGTCTTCCATCGTGACGTCTTCACCGGTGACCGTCTTGATGACGTCGGGGCCGGTGACGAACATCTGGGAGGTCTCGTCGACCATCACGACGAAGTCGGTCAGTGCGGGGGAGTACACGTGGCCGCCGGCGGCGGGTCCCATGATCAGTGAGATTTGGGGGATGACACCCGAGGCCTGGACGTTGCGGTGGAAGATCTCGCCGTAGAGGCCGAGCGAGACGACGCCTTCCTGAATGCGCGCGCCTGCACCTTCGTTGATGCCGACGAGGGGCCGTCCGGTGCGGATCGCGAGGTCCATGACCTTGACGATCTTCTCACCGTAGATTTCGCCGAGCGATCCGCCGAAAACGGTGGCGTCCTGTGAGAAGACACAGACGTCGCGGCCGTCGATGGTGCCGTAACCGGTGACGACGCCGTCGCCGACCGGGCGGTTGTCAGCGAGACCGAAGTTCACGCTTCGGTGCCGTGCCAGTGCGTCGAGTTCGACGAAGGAGCCCTCGTCGAGGAGGGCGGTGATGCGCTCGCGGGCGGTCAGCTTGCCTTTGGCGTGCACCTTGTCGATGGCGGCTTCGCCGCTCGGTGCCTGCGCCTGGGCTTGGCGATTCCGCAGGTCCGCGAGCTTTCCCGCGGTCGTGTGAATATCGGGTGCGGCCGCCGCCTCCGGCGCGTTCGGCTCTTGGACAGTGGTCATGGACGTGAGCTTAACGAGAGTGCGTGGGGGGCTTCGAAGGCAGGTCCGATTGTCGCTGTCTTGCAGGCTCAAGCTACTGACCAGTACATTCTCGCTGTCGTCATAGGCTGGGGCTATGTGGACCGACTTGAACCGACCGCCCCTCGACGGCAATGCCCTACGACGCGCACTGGTGCGCAGTGACAACGACGACGCGCGCGTTTTCTGGAACCGCCTCGACGTTGTCGAGGAGACCGGTTCGACGAACGCGGATCTCCTTGCGCGAGCGGCAGATCCGGATGCCGACCGTCACGTTCTGATCGCCGAATATCAGGCGAGTGCCCGTGGCCGTCATTCGCGCACGTGGGTGAGTCCGCCGCAAGCGCAGATCTCGATGTCGGTTCTGCTGTCGATGCCCGGAATGAATCTCGCGGACATGGGTTGGCTCCCGCTACTGTCGGGAATCGCGGTCGTCGACGCGCTGCGCAACGTGGCCGAAGTACCCGCAGAACTCAAGTGGCCGAACGACGTTCTCATCGGTGACAAGAAGGTCGCCGGCATTCTGGCCGAGGTGGCGAGGACGGCGCCCGATCCCGCGGTGGTGGTGGGGATCGGGCTGAACGTGAGCCTCGGCGTCGAGGAGCTGCCCGTCCCGACCGCTACGTCACTGCTGATCGAAGAAGCATCGACTGTCGACCGCGACACTCTCGTTCGCGCAATCGCCCGTGAATTGGCGACGCAATTCCGTGCTTGGGAATCGTCGAAATGGGATACATCTGTGTTGGCTGCCGAATACCGGCAGCGCTGCGGGACGCTGGGCAAACGAGTCCGCGCGGTTTTGCCGGGCGACAAGGAGGTGTTCGGTATCGCGACCGACGTCGACACTTCCGGACGCGTCGTCATCGAAATCGAGGGAACAGATGGGGAGACCTTTGCGGTCGCAGCAGGTGATATCACGCACCTTCGCGCCGCCCCGGTCACCGAATCGTGAACGTTGCCGGATTTTCTGGCACCAAAGTGCTAATTTTTGGCCCGGACCGGTTTTCGAACCAACCGTCCGTCCTTCATTTCACTCAACTGCGGGATTTACCGAGCTGCCTAGGGGCGTCATGACCACACCGATCGTTGTTCCGACCGAAGCCGAGACGGCCGAGAGCGCTCGCCGCGTACTCACCGGCGTGACGGTGCTGCTCGGTGTCCTCACATTGGGCCTGGGTATCGCGGTACTCGCGTGGCCGGATGCCACCCTGTTCGTGGTCGCGGTTGTCATTGCGATCCAGCTGTTCGGATTCGGAATCGTTCAGATCATCCGTTCGTTCGCGGACGTGACGGCTTCGGGTGGAACTCGCACGCTCGTCGCGATCTCCGGCGCGTTGGCAGTGCTCCTCGGATTCTTGGTTCTCCGTAGCCCTTTGCAGACGGTGGTTCTGATCGCGTTGGTGATCGGTGCCTGGTGGGTATTCCGTGGCGTTCTCGATCTGGTCGACGCGGCGTCCGGGCACACCGTCGATCGCGGTCTGTCGATCGTGCTCGGAGTCATCAGCATCGTCGCGGGTGCAATCGTCCTTCTGCAGCCCGAACTCTCGCTCGACGTCTTCCGCATCGTGGTCGGCGTGTGGATGGTGCTGTACGGCATCATCATCGTCGTGACCCCGTTGGTGCTGCGAAAGATCGCGCAGCCCTGAGCGTTGCCCTGAAGACGGGTGTGCCTGAAAGTCGGTGTGTCTGAAAGTCGGTGCGGGGTGGCAGACTTCCCGTCATGGGATATCCCGAAGACGCCCTCGCTCAGGACGAGGAACTGATACTGCATCGCCATCCTCATTGGAAGATGTTGGTGCTTCCGGCGCTGACGTTCGTGCTTGCGACGGCCGTCGCCGGGTTCTTGTTGGGCCTCGCACAGACGAGATTGGACGGCACGGCTCGCACCGTGTCGTCCATTGCCGTCGGAATCATCTGGCTCGGTGTCGTGGCCTGGCGATCGGTTGCGCCGTTCACGGTCTGGAAGTTCACGCATTTCATCGTCACCGATCGGCGAGTGCTCATCCGCCACGGAGTGCTCACGCACACGGGTATCGACATTCCCATGGGACGGATCAGCAATGTTCAGTTTCGTCACGGCCTGATCGATCGAATGCTCAAGACCGGAACTCTGGTCATCGCATCTGCCAGTGACGATCCGCTCGAGTTCGACGACATTCCTGACGTCGAGCACGTTCACGCCCTGCTGTATCACCAGGTTTTCGATTCCATGCAGCAGCCACCATCGCAGGCACCGCAGTGGCCGTCAGGTGAAAACGACGACCCGAACGATCGAAATGGCTGGTAATCAACGTGCAAAGGCGTGTTGTCCGTAGTCTGTTCGTGTGACTGCCGTATTGCTAGCCGAAGACGACGAGGCCATTGCTGCACCCCTTTCCCGCGCCTTGGGGCGTGAAGGGTATTCGGTGACGGTCGAACCGACCGGACCCGCTGCGTTGCAGCAGGCGCTCGAAGGTGATTTCGACCTGTTGATTCTCGATCTCGGCCTTCCGGGCATGGACGGCCTCGAGGTCTGCCGACAGATTCGTGCGCATCGCACCTCGCTCGCCGTGCTGATGTTGACCGCCAGGACCGACGAAGTCGACTTCGTGGTCGGGTTGGACGCGGGCGCCGACGACTACGTCAGCAAGCCGTTTCGTCTCGCCGAGTTGATGGCACGTGTGCGAGCACTCCTGCGTCGCCACGGTGGCCGCGAGGACACGATTGTCGAGGTCGGTGGCATCAGGCTCGAGCCCGCGGCACGACGCGTGCTCGTCAACGGCTCCGAAATCGCCTTGGCCAACAAGGAATACGAGCTTCTGCGGGTCCTCCTCGAGCATGCCGGGGAAGTTGTCTCGCGCGATACGATCCTTCGTGAGGTGTGGGGCGACGTCGAGCTTCGTGGATCGAAGACGCTCGACATGCACATGTCGTGGCTGCGCCGCAAGATCGGCGACGAGGGCCCCGCCGTGGAACGCAGGATTGCCACCGTCCGCGGTGTCGGTTTCCGAATCAACACCGACTAACTTCTCGAGAATCAGGAACTGCCGGCATGCGGCGTCGCATATTGCAGTCGATTCTCGCTGTCGTGATCATGACGGCGTTGCTGCTGGGGGTTCCGCTGATCTACACGGCGTGGCTCTGGGTGGAGGACGTGACGCGAAGTGATCTCCGGGTGCGCCTCGACCGGATGGCCGCTGAGGTCATCGCGCAAGAGGGGACGAATGGACTCGTCGAAGGTGCGTTGAACACCGATTCGCTCAAGGTTCTCACCCCGAACGACGGGCGCCTCGTCGTCGTGTATCCGACCGTCGTCGACGGCGCCGCACGCGTCGACGTCGGTGAGGCGACGGTCAAGAACGCACTCGTCGAATCGCTCGCGATGGGAACGTCCGGCTCGTTGCGTCTCGAGGTGCCGTCGGAGAACCTGCGCACCCAGCAGAAACAGGCGGTGATGGCTGTCGGCGTGCTCGTGCTTCTGTCCATCACGGCAGGCACCGTGGTTGCTGTGGTCACTGCGCGTCGGCTTGCCGATCCGCTGCAGGATGTGGCCGACCGGGCGGCGCGCCTCGCCGAAGGCGACTTCCGGCCGGATCCTCGTCGGCACGACATCCCCGAACTCGACCGCGTGTCCGACGTCCTCGATGCGGCAACCGTGGAGATTTCGGTGCGGCTGCAACGAGAGCGCGCGCTGGTTGCGGACGTCTCGCATCAACTGCGCAGTCGACTGACTGCAGTGCGGCTGCGCCTGGACGAGTTGTCCGTTCACGAAGATCCTGACGTCGTGAACGAGGCCGAGGAAGCCATGGCGCAAGTGGACAGGCTCACCGACGGAATCGACGACCTGATTCGCTCGTCGCGCACCAGTGGGTCATCGGCGAGTCTGGTGTCGGTAGTCGGCGAGCTGGAACAGGTGACTCGCGACTGGCAGGCTCAGTTCGACGGAGAGGGACGCAGGCTGCGCCTACGCGGCGATCGCACGGTGATGGCTGCGACCACAGGTTCGCGTCTGCGTGAAGCTGTTTCCGTTCTGGTCGACAATTCGTTCGAACACGGTGAAGGCACGTGCACGGTGTCGGTGCGATTGATCGACGGTACGGGTCGCAGTTCGTCTCGCCGTGACTCGATGGTGTGCGTCGAGGTCACCGACGAAGGCTCCGGTGTGGAGAACGATCTGGCGCCGCACATCTTCGACAGAGGATTTTCGGGGGCGGGGTCCACCGGCGTCGGGTTGGCGCTCGCACGTGCACTGATCGAAGCCGACGGGGGCCGCCTGGAACTGCAGAGGCGTAAGCCTGCCTTGTTCGCCGTCTTCCTGCCGGTGGCCAACACGGCGCCGACCGCGGACGTCGTTCCGCACCGCGAACCGCGCTGACCGAAAGGCCGGCGCAGACGGAAAACTCAGGAGTGCCCGAGCTCCTCTTCGGCATCAGGAATTACCGGCTCAGGCGCTGTGGTTTCGGATAACGCTGTGGTTTCGGACAATCCTGTGGTGTCGGACAGCTCGAGCGGTTCCGGATTCTCGTCGGGAAACACGAACTTGCGGAAGGCCCAGAATCGGAACGCCATCTGCAGCAGGTTGCCGATGACATATGCACTGATGAAGTCGGCGATGTTCTCCGTCGCCAAGCTGACTTCGGGTACGCGCAGGTTGAAGACGTAACTGGAGATGTACAGCGGGATGAAGCTGATGACGACACCGATGGCGCTGATGATGAAGAACAGCGCAGCTTCGTGCGCTGGTTCACGGCCACCACGGTTCTTGAACGACCACTCGCGGTTGAGAATGTACGACGCGATCACCGCGACGACGCCGGCGATGATCTTGGCCGTGATCGGCTTGGATTCGAGGATCGACAGCTTGAGTGTGTAGAAGATGCCCGAGTCGATGAGGAAGGTCGTTCCGCCGACGATCGCGAATTTGATCAGCTCGCTGTGACGCAGAGCGATGTCACGAAACGGTTGGGGTATGCGGGCAATGACCCCGTCGACAAATGGCACAACAGATGAGTTTACGAAACGAAACCGCGTTACCACCAATTTGCCGCGGATTCATCAGCAGAATCACAGATTGGGAACGCTGAATGAACGGGCGAACGCGGCACATGACAACATAGAGAGCCGTGACCGGCAACAACGATCCCGCGCAGATCCCCGCCCGCCCGACCACCCCTCGACCGGCAAAAGCATCCATGCCCGTCGTCACCATGATCGGTGGCGGACAGTTGGCCAGGATGACTCACCAGGCGGCGGTGGCCCTGGGCCAGACGCTCCGAGTGCTCTCCGGGACTTCGGACGAGCCGGCAGCTCAGGTCAGCCCCGACGTCGTGCTCGGCAGCCACACCGACCTCGACGCTCTTCGACGCGCAGCGGTCGGTTCCAACGCGTTGACGTTCGACCACGAGCACGTGCCCACGGAGCATCTCGAGGTTCTTGTTGCCGAAGGCGTGAACGTTCAGCCGCCGCCGCAGGCTCTGATCTTCGCTCAGGACAAACTTCTGATGCGTCGCAAACTTGCCGAACTGGGCGCGCCCGTACCTGCGTACGCCGAAGTGACGTGGGCAGAAGACGTCGTGCGTTTCGGTGCCCAACACGGTTGGCCGCTTGTCATCAAGGCAACACGCGGAGGCTACGACGGCCGCGGCGTCTGGATCACCGACGATCAGGACGAAGCAGAAGCCATCGTCACCGAGCAGCTGAACAAGGGTGTTCCGCTGATCGTCGAGGAAATGGTCTCGATGCGTCGGGAGCTGTCCGCCATGGTGGCGCGGTCGCCGTTCGGACAGGGCGCTACGTGGCCGGTCGTGGAAACGGTTCAGCGCAACGGCCAGTGTGCCGTCGTGATCGCACCTGCCCCCGAGCTTTCGAGTGCCGTTGCCGAGGAAGCTGAACAGTTGGCGCTGCGCATCGCGTCGGAGCTCGGTGTGGTCGGCTCCATGGCCGTCGAACTGTTCGAGACGACCGACGGCACTCTCGTGGTCAACGAGTTGGCGATGCGCCCGCACAACTCCGGTCACTGGACGATGGACGGCGCCCGCACCTCTCAGTTCGAGCAGCACCTGCGCGCGGTTCTCGACTACCCGCTCGGAGATACGTCGCCGATCGCGCCGGTCACCGTGATGGCCAACGTTCTCGGTGCGCCGGAAGCTCCCGAGATGACGATGGACGAGCGCGTCCATCACCTGTTCGCGCGGATGCCTGACGCGAAGATCCACCTGTACGGCAAGGGTGAGCGCAAGGATCGCAAGATCGGTCACGTCAACATCGTGGGCGGCGCCGGATCCATCGACGATCCGAATTACGTTGCCGCAGTTCGGGAACGCGCCGAGCGCGCAGCACATTGGCTTTCGTATGCAGTTTGGACCGACGGATGGGATGTACACGGTGAGTGAGAGCGCGCAGGTCGGCCTGATCATGGGCAGCGATTCGGATTGGCCGACCATGGAAGCTGCCGCCGAAGCTTTGGCCGAGTTCGGTATCCGCTTCGAGGTCGGTGTCGTCTCGGCGCACCGCACGCCTCAGCGGATGCTCGACTACGCCAGGGAAGCCGCGGGCCGCGGAATCAAGGTCGTCATCGCCGGTGCCGGTGGCGCCGCGCACCTTCCGGGCATGGTTGCCTCGGCCACGCCGTTGCCGGTCATCGGTGTTCCGGTGCCGCTCAAGTACCTCGACGGTATGGATTCGCTGCTTTCGATCGTCCAGATGCCGGCCGGCGTCCCGGTGGCGACAGTGTCGATCGGTGGCGCTCGCAACGCCGGTCTGCTGGCTGCTCGGATTCTCGGTGCTTCGGATCCCGCACTGCAGCAGCGGATGGTGGCGTTCCAGGAGAGCCTCGAGTCGATGGTGCTCGACAAGGACAAGGCGCTCCGCGAAAAACTGCTGGGCTGATCTTCTCGTGTGTGCACGACGCGGGCTGCCGCTGATCCGAGCGAGTCGGGGCAGCGCGCAGTCCGCGTTCGTCACCCGCGTCGCCCTGCTGTACGCCAGGATTCTCGGCGCGGACATCCGCTTCGACGACGAGTTCGGAATCTTTGTCGCCTCCGGACTGCGCTGCGGGTTCGCCAGAGGCGGAACAACTCTCGGTGGTGTATATCTCACGCGGCGAAACGCGACGCGACCCGTCCTTCGCCACGAGGCAGTCCACGCGGACCAATGGGCCAGGTACGGAATCATATTCGGGTTGCTGTACCTGCGTGAGGAACTGCGTCATCGCGGGCCGCGGAACCGCTTCGAAATCGAGGCCGGTCTCGAAGACGGCGGTTACCGCACCTGAGTGAGAGCTCGTCAGTAAAAGCTACTCTTGGCGGCATGGCTCGTTTTCCGACTAGTGAACGCTTCGTCCGCTGGAGCGCGGAACATGCTCGCGGTGTGGACATCTGCATTGCGACGGTTGCCGCACTGTTCAGCGTTGTCGTTGCGGTCGAGGCGAGTCCGCTGGCGGTGTTCATCTCGCTGGGTATGACCGTTCCGTTGGCGTGGCGACGCTCGCGCCCCGAACTCTCCGGCATGGTGATCGCAGGGTTCGCAGTTCTACACGTGATCTTCATCGGCAACACACTGCTCGCATCGGCCGTTGTCGTACCCATCTCCCTGTACGCGCTGGCCGCTTACGGCGCTCGGTGGAGTTCACTCACCGGGCTGGTGCTCGCGTTGCTCGGCTCGATTGCCGGAACTGTTCGATACTTCGGCTACGACGGAATCCCGGTGTCCTCCCAGGTCATGCAGTCCGTGGCCGTCATGATCTTCATGCTCGCGGTCTGGGCGTTCGGTGACCTGCGTCGAGTCCGCACCAAACAATTGGAAGGCCTGACCGAGCGCGCACGGTTGCTCGAACTCGAGCGTGCGCAGGAAGCGGAAATCGCGACGATCAGCGAACGCTCGAGGATTGCGCGCGAGATGCACGACATCGTTGCTCATTCGTTGACCGTTGTCATCGCTCAGGCCGACGGCGGACGCTACAGCGCGGCCAAGGATCCTCAGGCTGCAATTCAGGCACTCGAAACAATTGCCTCCACCGGCCGCCAGGCGTTGACCGACATGCGATCGCTGCTGTCCGTCCTGCGTGAGGACACGCCCCGTGATTTCTCGGTGATCCCGGGCGCCGGCGACATCGACAGTCTCTTCCACGAGTTACGCAGCAGCGGACTCGACATCGCCGTCAGCGTGACCGGGGAACCACGCGAACTCTCTGCGGGTGCGGGGTTGACGGCGTATCGCATCGTGCAGGAATCGCTGACGAACGTTCTCAAACATGCGGGGCCTGGAGCACAGGCGAGCGTCGAGATGACGTGGGCTGAAACCGAACTCGTTCTCGGTATCACCGACGACGGACGAGGCGGCAGCGCCGCGCTGGTCGAATCGTCACCAGGCGGACAGGGACTGATCGGAATGGCCGAGCGAGCCAAGCTGCACGGAGGCAAAGTGACCGCCGGACCGAAATCAGGCGGCGGATACAGCGTCCGGGCCGTCTTGCCGTACGAACGAACGTCTGGGTAGGTCTAGAAACGCCCGAAGGTCTTAAGGTGAGTGGCATGGACGAACACGTGGCTCCGATCGCAGTGGCACTGATCGACGATCAGCAGCTGGTCCGCGCAGGTTTTCGAATGGTCATCGACTCACAGCCGGATCTGTCGGTGGTTGTCGAGGCTTCGGACGGTCAGCAGGCGTTGACCGAGTTGGCCGCCCGTCATGTCGACGTCGTTCTGATGGATGTCCAGATGCCGAAGATGGACGGCATCGAGGCGACTCGTCGGCTCCTGGCCGACCCCGATGCGCCGAAGGTCGTGGTGCTCACCACCTTCGACAACGACGAGTACGTGATGTCGGCTATCCGGGCGGGCGCCAGTGGTTTCCTGCTCAAGGACGTGCCACCGGAGCAGTTGCTCGACGCCATCCGCACCGTGCACCGCGGGGACGCGGTGATCGAAGCCCGGGCCACTCGGCGACTGCTTCAGCACGTCGGGCCACTCCTGGAAGGCTCGGCGCCCGAAGCGCAGTTGCCCGAAGAGTTGACGCCGCGCGAGGTCGAGGTGCTCGAAGCCATGGCGTACGGGCTGTCGAATTCGGAGATCGCTGCGAAATTCCACGTCTCCGAGACGACAGTGAAAACCCATGTCGGACGGGTTCTTTCAAAGACGCATTCTCGTGATCGTGTGCAGGCAGTCGTCTTCGCTTTCCAGATCGGACTTGTCCGGCGCGCGGATCTCCTCGGTACCGAGGGCTGACGAGCAGCTCTGTTCAGTCCTACCCCGGGATGACACCGGGCTTTCCAAGATCGCCCCGCGCTCCGACGCGGAGACCACTTGCGCTGCAATAACGTCGATTCCGTCATAGCGAGAAGCTTTACGGAGGGCAAAAGAATGCATGCGCACACCACGACGGAACCAGCCGCAGTGCCGGCGATCACTGCCCGCGGTGTCACCAAGGTGTACGGCACCGGTGAGACCACGGTTCACGCGCTCGGCGGAGTCGACGTGGACTTCGGTCGCGAGCGGTTCACCGCGATCATGGGCCCGTCCGGCTCCGGAAAGTCGACGCTCATGCACTGCCTGGCCGGACTCGACACGGTCTCGGGTGGGCAGGTTTTCCTGGGCGACACCGAAGTCACGAAACTCGGCGACACGGAGCTCACCGAACTGCGACGCGAGCGAATCGGATTCGTCTTCCAAGCGTTCAACCTGCTACCGGTGCTCACTGCTCGGGAGAACATGCTGCTGCCGATGAAGCTGGCAGGTAGTGAACCCTCGCCCGAGTGGATGGACGAGGTGATCGGCAAGCTGGGCCTGTCGCAGCGTCTCGATCACCTGCCGCACGAATTGTCGGGCGGTCAGCAGCAACGCGTAGCCGTCGCCCGCGCACTACTGCCGCAGCCCGACGTGATCTTTGCCGACGAGCCCACCGGCAACCTGGATTCCCGTTCCGGGACAGAGGTTCTGGGGCTCTTGCGGACCAGTGTCCGGGAGACCGGTCAGACCGTCGTCATGGTGACGCACGATCCGGTGGCGGCGTCGTACGCGGATCGAGTCGTGTTGATCGCGGACGGGCGTATTGCCGGAGAGATCGACCATCCCACCGTCGACTCGGTGATCGGTGCCATGCGAGCTCTCGGTGCCGACGACCTGGCCGATGTTCCTGCAGTTTCGGGTGCACTGCGATGAGAGGTCTGGCTTTTGCGCAGGCGCGGGCACATGCCGGGCGCTATGTGGCGTCGATACTCGCGGTGGTGATCGCCGTCGGATACATCGTCGCGACTTTGACCTTGAGCTCGACGGTCGACGCGAGTGTGAGCAAATCACTTGCGACGCAATACGAAACCACAGATGTCGTCGCGTCCGGTCCAGGCGTGACGGAAGCTCTGCTGAGCGCGGTGCCGGGCGTCTCGGCGGTGGCCGACGACGTGTCGACGTATGTTCGTGTCGACTCCGAGGCAAAGGGCGCGTCCTACGGGGATGCGCTCTCGATTGCCGACAATCCCGAATTGCGTTGGGAGAAGATGTCGGAGGGATCGATTCCGGCCGGTCTGGGGCAGGTGTTGGTGAGCGCGGACTCCGGGATACCGATCGGTGCCCGAATCACAGTCACGGCACGGGATTCGACGGTCGGTGCCGCCGCACCCACCGCGGAGGTAGTCGGACTGGTCGACCTCTCCGGTTCGGCGCAACGACTGGGCGGGATCAAGATATTCACCACCGCCGAGCAGGTGAGCGCGTGGGCCGGTGACAGTGCCGAACGTGAGTTCCGTGTCGCCGGTGACGGTTCACGCTCTCAGCAACAACTCGTGGATTCGATCGCGAGCGCGTTGCCCGCGGACTCCACCGTGCTGACCGGCGAAGAAGCCACAGACAACGCCGCAGCCGAATACATGGGCGGCACCAAGATCCTCAGCACGGTGTTGCTCGCCTTCGGCGCCATCGCCGTTGTTGTTGCCGCGCTGGTGATCGCCAATACATTTGCCGTGCTGCTCGCGGCGCGCACTCAGGAACTTGCGTTGCTGCGATGCGTCGGCGCCACGGCCAAACAGGTTCGCCGGAGCATTCGCAGTGAAGCCGCGGCGGTCGGCGTGATCGCCTCGGTGATCGGCGTCGGACTCGGTGTCGGACTTGCCTGGGCAATCGGTCGCGTAGCAACGGCCGCAGATGTGCCGGTTCCTCTTTCGTCACTGAGCGTCACCCCGGTGACCGTGCTCGTCGGTCTTGCCGTCGGCATCGTGATGACGATGCTCGCTGCATCTGCGCCCGGGCGGGCGGCAACGAGGCTCTCCCCGCTGGCAGCACTGCAGCCGATGGAGTCCAAGCCTGAGAGCGTTCAGGTATCGGTGGTGCGCCGGGTTCTCGGCGTCGTGACCCTGCTCGCGGGCATCGCGATGACCGTCCTGGGAGTGACGAATCAGCAGGTGCCGGCGGCAACCGCCGGTGGACTGTTCTCGTTCCTGGGGATCGCGGCACTGTCCGGTCGAATCGTGCCTGCATTGATCAATGCGGCCGGCGGAGTGTTGGCGAGACTGATCGGTCCGGTGGGAAGCCTGGCAGCAGGCAACGCCGGTCGGAACCCACGCCGCACCTCGGCGACGGCCACCGCATTGTTGATCGGTGTTGCCTTGACGAGCACGCTCGTCGTGGGAATCGCGACGGTCAAGGAAGCCGCACCCGCGGCGATGGACAGTCAATTCCCCGTCGACGTCATGGTGAGCAGTTCAGGTTCGGCACCGCTTCCCGCAGGGTTGGGCACAGACATCGCCGCGGTCAACGGTGTCGGCGCGGTGAGCGGTCTGGACAAGGCCGAACTGACGATCGACGGGCGCGGTTCGTTGGCCGGATTCGGCGTCGACGCTGCTCGGGTGAAAGATGTTCTGCGTACCGAGATCTCGGTACCCGCGGCCGGTCAGTTGGTGCTCTCGCCCGCTGACCTGACCGAATACAAGCTTTCGGCGGGCGATACGGCGACGGTGCGTGGGGATCGCGGCGTCGTGAACGTCAGCGTGGTCGAGGGCGTGAAAGGTCAACCAGCACTACTGGATCGAGGCGATCTCGGTGCAGCGGCCACCGCGCCGACCACCGATTCGTACTGGGTAAGGCTGGGGACGGATACTGACGAACAGGCTTTGGCCGCCACCAACCGCATCACCGAACTGGCACGCCAGGGAGCGCCGGGCAGCGATGTTCAGGGCATGACCGAGATGCGTTCAGCTCTCGATTCGATCCTCGACACCATGCTCATGGTGGTTGCCGGATTGCTGTCGGTAGCGGTGTTGATCGCTTTGATCGGCGTCGGAAACACCATGGCACTGTCCGTTCTCGAACGGCGCCGCGAATCCGGACTGCTTCGCGCACTCGGACTGACCAAGAAGGGAATTCGAGCCATGTTGATCTGGGAAGCGCTGCTCGTGGCAGGAGTCGCATCGGTGATCGGAGTGCTGTTCGGGATGGTGTTCGGTGTAGCCGGTACCGCATCGGTATTCGGGATCGAGGACGTCGCCCTCAGCGCAGTGCCGTGGGTGCAGTTGGTAGCCATCGTGTTGATCGGCGGAATCTGCGGTGTGATCGCGTCACTGCTCCCCGCTAGGCGGGCGGGGCTGGTGTCACCGGTGACAGCTCTCGCGAGCTAGCGTTCAGAACTGTTTCGTGACCTTCTCGGTGCCCACTCGGCGCGCGGTAGCTTCCGCGTCCGGGTGGGCCACCTGCACGAGTGAGGCGCCCGCGGCGAGAACTGCCAGAAGCCCGTCGATCAATTCGTCTGCCGTGTCCCACGTGCGACTGGAGAGGACACGATCCGTCGACACCAATTCGACGTTCTTCGCCGATGCCCGTGCCGCGTCGATCGTGTCCGCTACGGACCGGCCTTCGAGCGCCGAACCGGCTCCGGCGCTACGGAACTGGTCGCCGTGCACACGGATGGAGGTTGCGTAGTCGGCGACGCCGAGCGGAAGATCGCTCAAACCTTTGCCGAACGCGTCGAGTGAGAGTGCGGCTACCTCCGGTACGTCCGCAACATCGTCCAGTCGGTCGGCAGTGACGAAAGCCAGTTCGGCGTCGGCGTCGGGGGAGAGGACCACCTCACCGCCTGCCCACCACACACCCAGCAAGACGGCGACGCTCTGCCAGTGCGCGGGAAGCAGCACGGCAACTTTGCCGCCCGGCTCGAGAGCGAACTCGTCGCGGACCATATTCGCTGTCTTTGCCGCCCAGTTGGCCAGAGTGCTCGCAGACAATTCGATGCGCTCGCCGGTGGCGTCGTCGTAGTAGGTCACGCGAGGGCCGGCCGGGTCGGCAGCCAGGATCGGTCCGAGGAGGGCGTCGGTCAGGTTGTCTACAGGCGAAGGCACGTCGTCAGCTTACGCAGCCGTTCAGTTCACACAATTTTTCAGTTGACACAGCGCGGGCCGTTGGAGGCCGCGTCGATCGGCGGGCCGGGAGGGGCGGGAGTGGGGCTGGTCTCGGTGGTGCTCGACGATTCAGTCGTGCTTGTCGCTCCTTCGGGCGGGGATACCGCGTCCGCGGACTGCGGGCCGCTGTAGTCCTCGGCAATGACAACCCGAACCTTGCCCGAGGACAATGACGAATCCGCCTTGACCGTCAGACCGCCGAGTGCCTCGGCCACCGCGAGTGCTGCGTCGTCGTCCGCGGACTTTGCGAACACCGTCGATTCGGTGACGTCGGAGCCGGTGTTGTTGCCGACCTGACCCTGCTTGTATCCGAGGGCACTCAACGCTTCGGAAACCCCGCTGGCCAACCCTGCGATGTCACTGGCGTTTGCGACGTCGACCGTGATCGAGGACGCATTCACCGTGGTCGGTGCTTCGGAGGTCTCCTCCGAGTCCTCGCTGTCGGCGCCGACCAATCCCGCGATGTACTTCTTGACGGCCTTGGGATCGACCTTGACGATGGACTCGCCGTAATCGGTCATGCCGTTGATGTCGAGAACGGGAATTGTCTCGAATTGCACCTTGCCGCCGGCCAGATTCTGCAACTGCTTGGCGAACTCGATGATGTCCCAGTCGTCGTCGATCACGACGGAACGCTGGACAGCCGAGGTCAGCTGACTGAGCTTGCCGGGGTCACTGAGGGTTTTTGCGCTGAGTACCTTGCTGACGAGAGAAGCCATGAACACCTGCTGGCGAACGATCCGGTCCAGGTCGCCGCGAGGAAGATCGTGTCGTTGTCGCACGAAGCTCAGCGCGTCGGCACCGTCGAGTGTCTGTTTCCCGGCCGCGAAATTGGCTCCGGACATCGGTTCGTCTACCGGCGCGTTGAGGCACACGTCGACTCCGCCCACTGCGTTGGTCAGCAGGACGAATCCGAGTAGTCCGACTTCGGCGTAGTGATCGACGGTGATGCCGGTCAGATTCGCCACCGCTCCGATGAGCGCGGTCCGGCCGGCTTCCGTCGACTTCTTGTCTGCGTCGCTGTCGGACGACCCGTTGTTGACCAACTTCAGCCGTTCGGTTTCCTTGGTGGCACCGAACGCGGCGTTGATCTTCGACATACCGATACCCGGGACGTTGACGTACGCGTCGCGGGGAATCGAGATCGCGGTCGCGGAACTCCCGTCGTTGGGGACGCGGATCAAGATGATGGTGTCGGTATTGGACGCAACTTCCTCACCTGCGCGCAACGAGTCGAGCTCGCTTTGTGAGAGCGGGTTGCCGTGCGCGTCCGTTCGACTGTCCGTTCCCACCATCAGAATGTCGATGGCGCCGTCCTTGCCGCCACCGAGGCCGAGTCCGCTGGCAGTGGCAAGGCTGTTTCTCAACGAGTCCACACCCCGCCACGCGAACCCGGTGACCAGCAGTACGAGCACGGACAGCACCGCGACCGCTATGCGAGCCGGGCTCGTCTTGGTCCGAATCGGCGCAGGTCGTGGACGCGCGCGGCGCTGCGGTTGCTGGTGGGACACCCCTTCAGGTTACTGGTCCGATGCTCGGCCGCGGGTACCTCGACGCGGCGTGCCAGACTCAACCGTGTGACGAATATCCTGCTCACCGGCGCCCGAGGGCAGCTCGGAACACGTATCGATGCTCTCGCAACGTCGGCGGGTCACACTGTGACGGCCGTCGGTTCCCGCGAGCTCGACATCACCGACAGCCGCGCGGTCGACGACTTCGTCTCGCCTGATTCGGTGCTGATCAACTGCGCTGCGTACACGGCCGTCGATGCTGCCGAGACCGACCAGGAGGCGGCGAGGGCGGTCAACGAGATCGGACCGCGGAATCTCGCGCAAGCCTGTGCGCGGGCGGGTTCGCGGTTGATCCACGTTTCGACGGACTACGTCTTTCCGGGCGATGCAAGCTCGCCATACGACGTCGATGCACCGACCGGTCCCGCGACGGTCTACGGCCGAACCAAACTGGACGGCGAGATCGCTGTTCGAGAGTCGGGGGCTGACGCGGCCGTTGTCCGCACCGCGTGGGTGTATTCCGGTGTCGGCACGGATTTTGTCGCCACGATGAGAAGGCTCGAAGCCGAACGCGAATTCGTGAACGTCGTGGACGACCAGATCGGGTCACCCACGTACAGCGTCGATCTGGCCGGCGGCATCGTCGAACTCGCGCTGCTGGACTTCACGGGTGCGTCGACATTCCACGTGACGAACGGCGGGCAAGCAAGTTGGTACGAGTTGGCGCGAGCTGTTTTCGAGGAGATCGGAGCAGACCCTGCTCGGGTGCGCCCGTGCAGTAGTGCGGAGTTCGTACGCCCTGCCCCGCGCCCGGCATATTCGGTCTTGTCCGAGCGCGCGTGGGTTACCGCGGGAATGACGCCGCTGCGTCCGTGGCGAGAGGCTCTGCACGCCGCTCTGGCGTGAGCATTGTTCGGGACAGTGGCCGCGGACGGCTAGGCTGACCGGCGTGAGTCCCAAGCTGGCCGTGGTAACGGTGACCTACTCGCCAGGCGAGCATCTCGAGAATTTCTTGAGCACGCTCGCTGTGGCGACGACAGAAAAACCCCAGGTCATCATGGCCGACAATGGGTCGACCGATGGTGCCCCCGAGGCCGCCGATGCCAAGTACGAGCATGTCCGTCTGCTTCGAACCGGCGGAAACATCGGGTACGGGGGAGCGATAAATCGGGCTGTAGCGGAGATCGATTCGTCGATCGAATTCGTCGTGATTTCCAACCCGGACGTCCAATGGGCACCCGGTTCACTCGACGAATTGGTGGCTGCGGCAAATCGGTGGCCAAGGGCCGGTGCACTGGGGCCGAAGGTCCTCGAACCGGACGGCAGTGTCTATCCGTCGGCGCGAACGGTGCCCGACATCACCTCGGGCGTCGGGCACGCGTTGCTCGGTACCGTATGGCCGAAGAACCCGTGGACTGCTCGTTACCGTCAGGAGAACGAGGCCGTCACCGAGCGTGCAGTGGGGTGGCTTTCCGGGTCGTGCCTGCTGGTGCGACGCGACGCCTTCGACACCATCTCAGGTTTCGACTCTCGTTACTTCATGTACATGGAGGACGTGGACTTCGGTGACCGCCTCGGAAAAGCCGGGTGGCTCAACGTATTCGTCCCCTCGGCCGTCGTCACCCATGCCAAAGGCCATGCGGCAGGACGTCATCCGGAACTGATGTTGCCTGCCCATCATCGCAGTGCGTACCAGTTCCAGGCTGATCGCCATCCGCACTGGTGGCAGGCTCCGCTACGACTTGCCTTGCGCGGTGGCCTCGCGGTGCGATCCAAGATCGCCGTAGCTTCTGCAGTTCGCGAGCGCGCTCGCACCGACAACTCGACCGACAACCCATCAGTTTCGAACCACGGGGGAAAATGATGTCCGATCCGAATCCGACCGACGCCGTAATCCTGGTAGGCGGCAAGGGCACTCGGCTGCGTCCGTTGACGCTGTCGGCGCCCAAGCCGATGCTTCCGACAGCCGGCCTTCCGTTCCTGACGCACCTGCTCGCCCGCATCGAGGCAGCCGGAATCAAGCACGTCGTGCTCGGAACGTCCTTCAAGGCAGAGGTATTCGAGGACTACTTCGGCGACGGCTCCAAGATGGGCCTCGAGATCGACTACGTCTTCGAGACCGAACCGCTGGGCACCGGTGGCGGAATCCGCAACGTGCTGCCGAAGTTGCGCGGTGACAACGTCATGGTGTTCAACGGCGACGTGCTCGGTGGCACCGATCTGAACGGCATTCTCGAGACCCACGAGAAGACGGACGCCGACGTGACCCTGCATCTGGTTCGTGTGGGAGACCCGCGAGCATTCGGTTGTGTTCCGACCGACGAGGACGGACGAGTCTCGGCATTCCTGGAGAAGACCCAGGATCCGCCGACGGATCAGATCAACGCCGGCTGCTACGTCTTCAAGCGCGAAATCATCGAACAGATCCCCGAAGGACGACCGGTATCGGTCGAGCGCGAGGTGTTCCCGAATCTGCTGGCCGAGGGCAAGCGGGTGTTCGGTCACGTCGACTCGTCGTACTGGCGTGACATGGGAACCCCCGAGGACTTCGTTCGCGGTTCCGCCGACCTGGTGCGAGGTATCGCACCTTCGCCGGCTCTCGAAGGTCCGCGCGGCGAGTCGCTGGTTCACCCCGGAGCCGGAATCGCGCCGGGCGCTGTCCTGATCGGCGGCACGGTTGTCGGTCGGGGCGCAGAAGTCGGCGCAGGCGCTCGCCTCGACGGTGCAATTCTCTTCGACGGCGCCGTTGTGGAAGCCGGCGCGGTGGTCGAACGATCGATCCTCGGATTCGGCGTCCGTATCGGACCCCGAGCGCTGGTCCGCGACGCTGTCATCGGCGACGGCGCGGACATCGGTGCGCGGTGTGAATTGTTGCGCGGCGCACGCGTGTGGCCGGGGGTGACGCTGCCGGACGGTGGCGTGCGCTTCAGCACAGATGTGTGATCGTTAGCTGACCTACTGGAATACTGGCGGGTATGACTTCTCTTCCGAGCCGTTACGTTGCCCTCGGTGACTCGTTCACCGAGGGCGTCGGCGACGCCGACGAACGATTCCCCAACGGTCTGCGCGGGTGGGCAGACCGAGTGGCCGAGCAGCTGGCGGTGAACAATCCCGACTTCCGCTACGCCAACCTGGCGATTCGTGGTCGCCTACTCGGACCGATCATCGACGAGCAGTTGGAACCCGCTCTGGCGTTGAAGCCCGATCTGGTGACCATCTACGCCGGCGGAAACGACATGATGCGTCCGAAGCTCGACATCGATGCGATGGTCGCCCGCTACGATTCGGCAATCGGTCAGCTCACTGCATCCGGCGCTCGGGTTCTGATGTTCACCGCGTACGACACCGGATGGTCCGCCTTCTTCGGCAAGCTCCGCGGACGTCTGGCGATCTACAACGAGCTTGTTCGCGAGGTGGCCGACCGCCACGACGCGACCCTCGTCGACTTCTGGCGATTCTCCGAATATCAGGACCTTCGGATGTGGGACTGGGATCGCCTCCACATGTCGCCCTCCGGGCACGAGAACATGGCGACGCGTGTGCTCGACGTGCTCGGCGTCGAACACGGATTGACCCCGCCCGATCTCGGGCCTGCGCCGGTTCTCACGAAAGCCGAAACTCGTCGCGAGGATCGTCAATGGGCGCGAGAGTTCTTGGTGCCGTGGGTAGCTCGGCGCGTGAAGGGAACATCTTCGGGCGACGGCGTGAGCGCCAAGCAGCCCCAGCTTTCTCCGATTCAGTCCTGATTCTTGCGCTGACGGGCGAGCGCGACCAGGTGGTCGATGGTCTCGCGTTCCGCTGTAGGTGGGAGCGCGTCCACCGGCCACCATCTGAGGTCGGTGGACTCTGCGCTGCGGACGATATGTGAATTGTCCGGCGCCACAACAAGAAACCGTAGATCGAGATGGCGAGTCGGTACTCCGAGTGAGCACGTGATCGGATGCGTGTGGGCGGAGAGTAGGTCCGCGTCTATCCGAACGTCGTGAATTCCGGACTCCTCGCGAGCTTCCCGCAATGCCGCATCTACCACCGTCTCGTCGTCGGGCTCGCAGTGGCCGCCGAGCTGAATCCACCTGCCCACCTTGGGATGCAGGGTCAGCAAGACGTGGCAGCCACTCTCGTCGAGAACGAGAGACGACGCGGTGATGTGTCCCGGTGCGTGGCGACGAAGGCAGCCGTCCGGAGCCGAATCGAGGAACGCGAGCATCGTGTGCCGCAATGATTCGTCCGCTTCGGAGGACGTCTCCCAGCCCTCCAGGACGCCCTTGGCGGAGGCGTGCAGCGATTCGGCTGACATGGACCTACAGCTCCACCAACGCGTCCCCGGGGGCGGAGACAGAGCGCGGAGTCAGTGGTTCGAGGGGGTGCCCGATTGCGATGGCACCGAGTGGCTGCCAATCCGCCGGGAGATCGAGTTGTTCGCGTACGAGATCGGCGGCGAAGATCGTCGATCCGATCCAGCAGCTTCCCACGCCGCGGGTGGCCAACGAGACCAGCAGTCCCTGCACTGCCGCGCCGGCGGCGACCGTGAACATCGTCGACTCCGCCGCGGTTCGTCCGGCATCCGGATAACTGTGTGCGCCATCGGGCACGCAGAAGGGAATGACGACCTCGGGGGCGTCGAACAGGATGTTTCCGCGGGCAACCCGGGCCTCGACGGATTCGTCACTGCGACCGTCGGCGCGAAGATCGGCGGCCCACTTCTCGCGCATCTGCTCGAGAAGAGCCGTGCGGACCGACTCCGTGCGTAGCCACACGAATCGAACCGGTCTCGTGTGGTGCGGTGCGGGAGCGGTGAGTGCCTCGGCGATCGAGCTGCGAATGATCTCCGCGTCGACGGGATCACTTGCGAACTGTCGGACCGATCGACGCAACAGCAGCGCCTGGCCACGGCCCATCGCCGTAGCTTCCTCGGTGCCCAGCCAGAACAGATCGTCCGGGCCGCGGCGAATCAGATCCTGGCCACTCGAACCGTCGTCCTCGAACCGAAGCCCACGAACGACGGCGACGGGAACGCCGCCCAGCTTGCCCTTGACCAAGTCGCCCGCAGCGGCGATTTCGTCCGCGATCGCGATCTCGGTGACGATCAGATCGTTGCCCTGACTGTCCTGTGCTCCGAGGTAGCCGTGCAGGACCGGAATGCCGGAGGAACCGATTGCGGCGTCGGTCTGCCCGTTGCGCCACGCACGACCCATCGTGTCGGTGACGACGACGGCGACGGACTTGCCCGTGCTCTCGAGAATTCGGGCGCGCAGACCCGCAGCGCTCGCATCCGGATCCACGGGGAGCAGCGCCAATTCGGCACCGTCGACGTTGGAGCCGTCGATGCCCGATGCGGCCTGCACGATTCCGAGTTTGTTCTCGGTGATCAGAGTGCGGCCCTTGCGTGCCACGACGCGGACGGCTTCCTGATCCACCAGGAGGCGTCGTGCCGCGTCGCGCTCTTCCGGATCGGTCGGTGAGGAAACGATGCGACCCTCGACTTTGGAGAACACCTTGCTCGTGACGACAACGACGTCGCCGCTCTCGAGCCACGGCGTCGCGTCGACGACAGCGGTGGCCAAGTCGTCTCCGGGCCGGAACTCGGGAAGCCCGAGCACGGGAATGACTTCGATTGCGGCGCCGGGGGAGTGATCACCGGGAGAGTGATTTCTGTCGCGGCTTGCTTCGGTTCCGGGCTCGGTCACAGTTCGACTCCGGCGATCTCGAAAGCCGTGCGAACCATTTTCGCGGTCTCTTCGGGGGACGTCATCAAAAGTGGGATGCTTCGCACGTCCACCCCGTCGATGTCGGCCGTGTCACCTTCGTCGACGAGCCAGCCGTCGAGAATGCCGTTGATCGAACGAGCTCCGTAGTGGCGACCGATCGCCTCCGAAGTCGTCTCGACCCCGATCACCTCGAGGCACTCGTCAGCCATGCCGCGCAACGGTTTTCCGCCGATGACGGGGGAGAGGCCGACAACCTTGGCCGCGGTTGTTCGCAGGGCACCGCGAATGCCGGGCACCGCGAGGATCGCGCCGACGCTCACGACGGGATTGGACGGTGCGATCAGCACGATGTCGGCACCGTCGATCGCCTCGACCACCCCTGGCGCGGGCTTGGCCTGCTCGGCGCCGACGTGAGCGAAGCTGTGCGTTTCCACCTGTGCCCGATGGCGTACCCACCACTCCTGGAAATGAATCGCCTTCTGCTCACCGTCTTCCGGATCGGTGATCACGACGTGTGTTTCGCTGCGGTCGTCGCTCACGGGAAGCAGTGCGACACCGGGATTCCAGCGATTGCACAACGCTTCGGTGATCGCGGACAACGGATATCCCGTGCGGAGCATCTGGCTGCGAATCAAATGCGTTGCGATATCGCGATCTCCGAGGCCGAACCAGTCCGGCTTCGCGCCGTACGCGGCGAGTTCTTCTTTCGCATTCCAGGTTTCGCCGGCGTGCCCCCACCCGCGTTCGGTGTCGATGCCGCCGCCGAGTGTGTACATACAAGTGTCCAGATCGGGGCAGATGCGCAGACCGTGCATCCACACGTCGTCCCCGACGTTGACGACGGCCGTGATGCGATGTGGGCCTTCGTATTTCTCGAGGGATTCACCACCGGCGATTCCGAGCGCGTTTTGAACACCTTGAAGGAAACGGGCCCCGCCGACGCCGCCAACCAATACAGTCACGTTCACGACAACAGAGCCTAGGCGGTCGGCGCGTCGTCGTGTCTGGCGGGCAGAAGGTCCCGTCAATTGAGGGCCGGAATACTAATGGATTCATCTCGTTTAGCTTGACCGCGACACGCTGGACGTGTGTAATCTCAAATGTGTCATTCCAACCGCTACTTGTGAGTTCACTTGCAGCGGGGCCGGTTTCGAACACAGTTTCGAACGGTCGACGGGGTGGGGTTGAAGATGGAGTGAAAATTCTGCGCTATTACAGGTGAGGAGGCGGAACGATGCCCAATGAAAATGTCGAGATCAGTTCTCTCGCAATGACAGTAAGCGACGAACCGCAGACCGATTCCCGAGCAGGCGCAGCAGAAGGTGCCTGCAGCAGTGAGTTCGACGGTATGAGTACTCGGCCAGTGCTGAGTCTCGTCACCGGCTTCGAAGAATTGTTCGACACCATCGAGGATCAGTGGCAGGAGCGTGCTCTCTGCGCGCAGACCGATCCCGAAGCGTTCTTTCCTGAAAAGGGAGGATCGACGAGGGAAGCAAAACGGATCTGCCTCGGTTGTGAAGTTCGTGACGAGTGCCTCGAGTACGCGCTCGCGAACGACGAACGGTTCGGAATCTGGGGAGGGTTGTCCGAGCGCGAGCGTCGGCGACTCAAGCGGGGGATCATCTGATCTGCTGCTGAATCGGTTCTGTCAGCGTCGGGGCTGACGGGCGGTCTTCGAAAGTCTGACCTGCAACGGGGAATTGCAGGTCAAGCAACGACTGTTTTGTTCTTCGTGTGGATTTACTTCTTCGTGTGACATCAGTTTTTTCGTCTGACAGTGCGTCAGTCCTCGTCGGGCAGTATCAGTCCTCGTCGGGCAGCGTGGGGTCGATGACCTGTGGGTCGACGCCCAGATGCGTGCCGACTTGATGGACCAACACGTCGTGCACCAGATCCGTGAGTTCTTCCGGATCCTTCGCTCGCTGCTCCAATGGGCGGCGAAACAGCACAATTCTTGCGCGAGTCGTATTTCCGTGACGGTCGATTCCGGCCGGAATCAGTCGTGACAGTGGAACCGGGCCGTCTGCGATGACCTCCGGCGGCCATGTGACGGACTCCGGATCGTGCGCGTGAATCTTCGGAACTTCGTCCACTGCGATGTCGAGTTTCGTCAGCCGGTCGTGCCATGCGAGGTCGACGGGAGAGAAGGCGTCGAGCACCAGGAGATCGAACTTCTCCGCGCGGGTACGCCTGGCGGGCACCTCCGGGGGAAGTAGCGGTCCGCGCAGGCCACGGCCGTGTCGCTCGATGGAACGAGTAGTGACCGAGCGTCGGCGGCGGGCTTGTGGCATGGCGCCAGATTACGACAGGAGAAACTGCTCGGTGTGTCCGAGTAGGTTCCGGACGTGGGGAGGGCTAGGCTCCGTACCTGTGAGATCTCTGCGTCGCTGCTGCCGCCCCGGGTGCAAGAACCCCGCCGTCGCGACGCTTACGTATGTCTACTCGGACTCCACTGCGGTTGTCGGGCCGCTGGCAACCGTCGCCGAGCCCCATTCATGGGATTTGTGTGACACTCACGGCTCTCGAATCACCGCCCCCAAGGGGTGGGAACTCGTCCGCCACGAAGGCGGATTCGCGTCGAGTACTCCCGACGAAGACGATCTGACCGCTTTGGCCGAAGCTGTACGTGAGGCCGGTCTCGGAGATCGCAGCAAGTCCAACGTCGATGCAGATGAGGACATACGTCCCGCAGCTCCGAGTACTGCCCGTACAGGGCGTCGTGGACACCTACGCGTTCTGCCCGACCCGTCCAACTGACGCGAGATTCGTCGCCGTAGACGCTAGGCTCGACCGAGTACTTCCACACCCGAGTACTGCGAATCTCCGGACGCCATGCGCCCGGATGTTCCCGTCTGTGAGGGTGCATGCACAAGGAGAGTTTTCAGTGGGGCGAACAGCCGAGTCGGTTGCTGCAATCATCAAGGCGTACGACGTACGCGGTGTGGTCGGTGAGCAGATCGACGAAGATTTTGTCCGCGACGTCGGTGCGTCGTTCGCCCGACTGGTCCGCGACGAGGCCGGCGCCGCCACGACGGTTGTGATCGGCTACGACATGCGCGCATCGTCGCCCACACTGTCTTCGGCTTTCGGTGACGGCGTGCTTGCTCAAGGGCTCGACGTCGTCTACATCGGATTGGCGTCGACCGACGAGCTCTACTTTGCATCCGGTTTGCTGAACTGCCCGGGCGCGATGTTCACGGCGAGCCACAATCCCGCCAAGTACAACGGCATCAAGATGTGTCGGGCCGGCGCCAAGCCGGTCGGTCAGGACACCGGCCTCGCAGTCATCTCCGCCGAGGTCGTCTCGGGTGTTCCCGCGTACGACGGACCGGCAGGCACCGCCAGCACCAAGGACGTCCTCGAGGAATACGCGAGCTACCTCCGCGGATTGGTCGACCTGGCTGCGTTGCGCCCGCTGAAGGTCGCAGTCGATGCAGGCAACGGTATGGGCGGCCATACCGCGCCGGCCGTATTCGGGCCGATGCCCCTCGACGTCCTGCCGCTGTACTTCGAGCTCGACGGCACGTTCCCCAACCACGAAGCCAATCCGCTCGATCCGGCCAACCTCGTCGACCTGCAGGCCTACGTGCGCGAAACCGGAGCGGACATCGGCTTGGCGTTCGACGGTGACGCGGACCGTTGCTTCGTCGTAGACGAGAAGGGCGACCCGGTCTCGCCGTCCGCGGTGACGGCACTTGTCGCCAAGCGCGAACTCGCGAAGGAACCGGGCGCGTCGATCATCCACAACCTGATCACGTCACGGGCAGTGCCCGAACAGGTCGAAGAACTCGGCGGCGTCGCTATTCGTACCCGAGTCGGCCACTCGTTCATCAAGCAGGAGATGGCCGAGACCGGTGCGGTGTTCGGCGGCGAGCACTCCGCTCACTACTACTTCCGCGACTTCTGGGGCGCCGACTCCGGCATGCTCGCGGCGCTGCACGTACTCGCCGCACTGGGCGAGCAGGATCGTCCGCTCTCCGAGTTGATGGCGGAGTACACCCGCTACGCGGCCTCGGGCGAGATCAACTCCACCGTGGCTGACGCGGCAGATCGTACGGCCGCTGTACTGGCGGCATTTGCCGACCGCACCGAGTCGGTGGATCGCCTCGACGGTGTCACGGTCACTCTCGAGGGAAATGCCTGGTTCAACTTGCGCGCGTCCAACACCGAACCACTGCTGCGACTCAACGTCGAAGCACCCACGTCCGCCGATGTCGACGCATTGGTGAACGAAATTCTGGCGATCGTCCGGGCTTGAATCCGAGTCTGATCGGTTTGTCGGTGAGCCGAAGCCCTGGGATAGTTGGGGGACTATCTCAGGAACGACGGCCTCGGGAACGAGGGCTTTGCCACCACGGACCGCGTGGAGCTGGAATGCTGGATGGTGCGGGAACTGCTAATGGAGAAGGGGGTGCGGTGAGATGACAGCGCCGATGCCGCTTCTCGACCTCGACGACAGCGAGGGTTTGTCAGCTGCCGATTCGGAAGGGTTACTGCGGTCTGTAGCCATGGGCGGCGCACAGATTCGGGCCACCGCGTCGGCCGTCGGTGAGGGTGTGATCTCCCGGTTGGCCGGTCTGCGTCCGCGCAGCGTCGTACTGATCGCCGGCGCGGGTGGCGCCCGGCACGGAGCCAGGATCGCGCTTGCTCTCGTCGGAGATTCGGTCGGTTGCCCGCTCCTCGTTCTCGACCGGACGCCGTCGTGGGCCGGGCCGTTGGACGTGATCGTCGTCGCCGGTGACGATGCCGGTGATCCACGCCTCGTCGAATCCGTTGACAGTGCCGTACGCCGCGGCGCCGAGGTTGTTGTCGCCGTTCCCGACGAGGGGCCCATGCGAGCCGTGGCGGCCGGGCGCACCATGCCCTTGCCGCCGCGGCTCTACGCCTCGCCCCGGCACACGATGACGCGGTTCCTCGCCGTCTTCCTCGCGGTTGCCGCCGAAATCGAGGGCAAGGGATCGATCGAGGACCGTTCGGCGGTGCTCGGTCGAATCGCCGACGCAGTTGATGCGGAGGCGCTGCGGGACGGACCGGCCAACGAGGTATTCCACAACCCGGCCAAGTCGTTGGCCACCAGGATGAGCGGCCGGCGAGTCGTTCTGTGTGGAAGTGGTTCCGTGACAACAGCACTCGCAGAGTTCTCGAGCGTTGCGCTGATGAGCTCCGGCCTGAACGCCGCTGCCGCCGAGATGTCCGAGGTGATTCGTTCGGCGCGGGCACTGTTCGCGCCGGACGCAGCTTCACGTGATTCGGTGTTCCACGACCCCTTCTTTCACGATCCGCAACTCGACGGCGCGCTGCCGACCCCGCCGGTGCGGGCGTTCGTCTTCGCGACCGAATCCACGCGCGGGGAGGCGAGGCGCCGGATGGACGCACTGGCCGACGCCGATCTGGTGGTTGCGGCAGACGAAGACCAGACCAACGTGGTCATATCGGAGATGGAGCAGGTATTCGTGTTGGCGTCTCGAGTAGACATGGCCGCGGCGTACGTGCAGTTGACGGGCGGTGCGAAGTAAGTGCGTGAACTCGAAGGTGCACTTCGTTCTTACGCGTGGGGCTCGCGAACGGCAATTGCCGAACTACGCGGTCTTTCGACTCCGTCGAATCATCCCGAAGCGGAATTGTGGTTGGGCGCGCACCCGGGTGACCCGGCGCGCGTGATCACCGAATCCGGAAGCGAGTCGTTGCTCGAGGTCCTGCACCGCGAACCCGAACGCGAACTCGGCCGTGAGAACCTCGAGGCATTCGGTGAGCGACTCCCATTCCTGCTCAAGCTGCTTGCGGCGGAAGAACCGCTGTCGCTTCAAGCGCACCCCAGCGCCGTTCAAGCCGACGAGGGTTTTCGTCGTGAGAACGCACTCGGCGTTCCCATGGAATCGCCGATTCGCAACTACAAGGACGGCAGCCACAAGCCCGAACTCGTTGTCGCGCTCAGCAGATTCGAAGCGCTTGCCGGATTCCGCGAGCCGACGCGGACTGTCAAACTGCTGCGCGCTCTGGCCGTCGACGAGTTGGAGCCGTACATCGGCCTGCTCGAAGGCCAACCCGATTCCGACGGACTGCGGGCGTTGTTCACGACATGGATCACGCTGCCGTCCACGGTGCTCGGGACCTTGCTCCCTGCCGTACTTGCCGGGTGCATCACCTACGTCGCGCACCACGACGCCGAATTCGTGACCGAGATCCGCACCGCGCTGGAATTGAGCGAGGCGTACCCCGGCGACGCCGGTGTTCTGGCGGCACTGCTGCTCAACCGCGTCACCCTCGAGCCCGGCCAAGGACTGTTTCTCGCTGCCGGCAATCTCCACGCGTATCTCCATGGACTCGCGGTCGAGATCATGGCCAACTCCGACAACGTTCTGCGCGGCGGGCTGACACCGAAGCACGTCGACGTGCCCGAATTGCTGAGGGTTCTGGACTTCGTCGGGGCCGATATCGAAGTGCTCGATCCGGCCCCGTCATCTGGATCAGGTCAGTCAGGATCAGGTAGATACGAGTACGTCACGCCGGCGCCCGAATTTCGTTTGACGCGTCTGGAGTTCGACGCGAATTCCACGGACATCGTCGTCGACGCTTCAGGCCCGCGGATTCTGATCTGCACCGACGGCGCGGTCACTGCGACGTGCGGCGCCGACACTCTCGACCTCGATCGAGGCCGAGCGGCGTGGATCGCTGCCGACGAGCCCGCGATACACCTGAGCACACGGACCCCGACTGCGCAGGTTTTCAGTGCCGTAGTCGGAAACTAGGAGACATTGTGTCGGCTCATGGTGGCAAGAAGGCAATTCTGGCGGCCCTCGGAGCCAATGCCGGAATTGCCGTAGCCAAGTTCGCCGGATTCTTGATCACCGGATCGTCGTCGATGCTCGCCGAATCGGTGCACTCGGTGGCCGACACGTCCAATCAGGGTTTGCTGCTCCTGGGGCAGAAGAAGGCAGAACGTGACGCGGATCAACTGCACCCGTTCGGCTACGGGCGCAACCGATACTTCTATTCGTTCGTCGTTGCACTGGTGCTCTTCACCCTCGGTTCGCTGTTCGCGATCTACGAAGGCATTCACAAGATTCAGCATCCGGAAGAACTCAATTCGGCTTTCGTGGCAATCGCGATTCTTGTCATAGCGATTTGTCTGGAGGGCTACAGCTTCCGGACCGCAGCGAAGGAATCACGACCGCTCAAGGGAAATGCGTCGTGGTGGAACTTCATCCGAACCTCTCGTAGCCCGGAACTCCCGGTTGTGCTGCTCGAGGACACCGGCGCATTGATCGGTCTCGTCCTTGCACTCGGCGGCGTCGGCCTCACGATGGTGACCGGAAATCCGGTCTTCGACGGCATCGGAACTCTGTGCATCGGTGTCCTGCTCGGCATCATCGCGATCATTCTGATCATCGAAATGCAGTCGCTGCTGATCGGTGAGGGCGCAACGGCGGTGGAGACCGAACTGATCCTCAACGCCCTGGTCGACGGAACTCGTATCGAACGCGTCATTCATTGCAAGACGCAGTACCTCGGTCCCGAGGAGATCCTTGTTGCTGCCAAGGTTGCGGTGCCGATCGGATCGACGATCTCGGACGTGGCGACGGCGATCGACGAGGCCGAGTCTCGCGTGCGCGCTGCAGTGCCTGCGGCGCGGGTGATCTACCTCGAGCCGGACCTGGATCGTCTCAGCGCAGGAGATCGCCCTGAAACAGATCTACAGGCTCCCGACAAACCCTGAACAAAGCTGCGCCTGCGGGCTTAGGCTGATGCCATCTCTCTACTTGCCCATGGTGGGACCTGCTGGTCCCCAGCAAGGAGGCGGCAATGGCTGTCAAGGACGAGCAGGCCGGATCTGGACGGTCGAAGCTGTTTCGAACCAAATCGATCGAGCAGTCCATCAAGGACACTGACGAGCCGGAAACCAAACTCCGGAAAGAACTGAACTCGTGGGATCTCACGGTGTTCGGTGTCGCAGTCGTCATCGGTGCGGGCATCTTCACACTCACGGCTCGGACGGCGGGAAATGTCGCCGGGCCGTCGGTCTCGCTCGCGTTCGTCATTGCCGCCATCGCCTGCGGACTGGCAGCGCTGTGTTACGCCGAATTCGCGTCGACGGTCCCGGTTGCCGGTAGCGCGTACACGTTCTCGTACGCGACATTCGGCGAATTCGTCGCCTGGATCATCGGCTGGGATCTCATCCTCGAATTCGCCTTGGCGTCTTCGGTGGTCGCCAAGGGCTGGTCGCTGTACCTCGGCGAAGTGATGGGCTCACCCAGCCCGATCGTCGAATTGGGGCCGATCTCGTTCGACTGGGGTGCGGTGCTGGTGATCGCTGTCATCACGATCCTGCTCGCGACCGGCACAAAACTCTCGTCGAGGGTGTCGCTGGTGATCACGGCGATCAAGGTCGCGGTGGTGTTGCTGGTGATCGTCGTCGGCCTCTTCTACATCGACACCGACAACTACTCGCCGTACATTCCGCCGTCGGAGCCGGGCTCGACGGGAGAGGGCATCCACCAGTCGTTGTTCTCGTACGTGACCGGGGCCGGTGGCAGCACGTTCGGGTGGTACGGATTGCTCGCGGCAGCCAGTCTGGTGTTCTTCGCGTTCATCGGCTTCGACGTCGTCGCCACGACGGCGGAGGAGGCGAAGGAGCCGCAGAAGGCGCTGCCACGCGGCATCCTGGGTTCGCTCTTGATCGTCACGGTTCTGTACGTGGCGGTGACACTGGTGCTGACCGGGATGGTGAAATACACCGAACTCGAGGGCGATACCTCCAACCTGGCAACGGCATTCGCCTTCCACGACATCACGTGGGCGAAAAACGTCATCTCGTTCGGTGCGTTGGCCGGTCTCACGACAGTGGTGATGGTGCTGATGCTCGGGCAGACCAGGGTGCTCTTCGCGATGGCACGCGACGGTCTGATGCCACGACGCCTGGCGCCGACCGGCAAGCACGGAACCCCTGTGCGGATCACGATCTTGGTCGGCGTCGTGGTCGCGGTGCTCGCCGGCGTTTTTCCGATCGGCACCCTCGAGGAAATGGTCAACATCGGCACACTGTTCGCTTTTGTTCTCGTCTCGATCGGGGTTCTCGTGCTCCGTCGGACGCGTCCCGACCTACCTCGCGGATTCAGGGTGCCGCTGGTCCCGCTGGTCCCGATTCTGGCCGTCCTCGCGTGTCTGTGGCTGATGTTCAACCTGTCGGTGGAGACCTGGATGAGGTTCGTGGTCTGGATGGCCCTCGGCGTTGTCATCTATTTCGCCTACAGCAGGCAGCATTCGATGATCGGGAAGCGTGAACGCGGCGAAATCGAGTAGATGTACAAAGTTTACGATTTGTCTATCACTTGTACAAAATCAGTAGTACTGTCTACCTCATAGTGAACTGACTCACAGTTTCCGGGTCGGTCCGAATCGAGGAGGTAGACCGTGTCGACGCACGTGAACTCGCAGTCCGGGCAGACACTCCCGCCCGAGCAGTGGCGTGACAAGAAGAGATATCTCTGGCTGCTCGGCCTGGTGCCGCCGACGGCGGTCTTCATCGCCGTCGGATTGGTCGCGTTGTTCAACAGTCTCGGATGGAACGCGGTCTCGCCGGTGTGGTGGTGGATCGGGCCGCTGCTCGTCTACATCCTGCTCCCGATCCTCGACATCTTCTTCGGCCCGGACGGCGAGAATCCGCCGGACGAAGTGATGGAGCGCCTCGAGAACGACAGGTACTACCGGTATTGCACCTACATCTACATACCGTTCCAGTTGGTCAGCCTGGTCCTGGCCTGCTACCTCTGGTCGGCGACCGATCTGTCCTGGCTCGGAATCGACGGGGGACTTGGGCTGATCTCCAAGATCGGTCTGGCGATCAGTATCGGTTGTGTCGCAGGAATCGGGATCAACACCGCACACGAGCTCGGTCACAAGAAGGACGATCTCGAACGCTGGTTGTCGAAGATCACTCTGGCGCAGTCGTTTTACGGCCACTTCTATATCGAGCACAATCGTGGACACCACGTGCGCGTCGCCACGCCCGAGGATCCGGCGTCGTCTCGCTTCGGGGAGAGCTTCTGGACCTTCCTGCCGCGCAGTGTGTGGGGATCTCTGCGCTCGTCGTGGTCCCTGGAAAAGGCCAGACTCGATCGACTGGGTAAGAAGCCGTGGACAATTCGCAACGACGTCCTGCATTCGTGGTTGATGTCCGTCGTACTGTTCGGTGTCCTCGTCGCCGTCTTCGGCCTCTCGGTACTGCCGTTCCTGGTGCTGCAGGCCGTGTTCGGATTCTGTCTGCTCGAAACCGACAACTACCTCGAACATTACGGACTGAAGCGTCGTCGTCTGGACAGCGGGCGGTACGAGCGTGCAGCACCGGAGCACAGTTGGAACAGTGATCACATCTGCACCAACATCTTCCTGTATCACCTCCAGCGTCACAGCGATCATCACGCGAACCCGACGCGTCGTTATCAGACGCTTCGAAGCATGGACGGTGCGCCCAACCTGCCCAGTGGGTACGCGAGCATGATCATCCTCGCCTACGTTCCACCGCTGTGGCGAAAAGTGATGGATCCCAAAGTCCTTGCGCACTACGGCGGCGACATCACCCGCGTCAACGTTCAGCCGTCCAAGCGTGATCGCATCCTTGCTCGGTACGGAGCAGCGTGATGAGCAGCTATCGATGCCCGGTGTGTGAATACGTCTACGACGAATCGAAGGGTGCACCACGAGAAGGGTTTCCGGCGGGCACGCCGTGGGATGCCGTGCCGGACGACTGGTGCTGTCCGGACTGCGGCGTGAGGGAAAAGCTGGACTTCGAGCCGATGCCGGCAACGGCGGGGAGTGAATCATGAACGACTACAAGCTGTATCAGTGCGCGCAATGCGGCTTCGAGTACGACGAGGCGGTCGGCTGGCCGGAGGACGGTATCGAACCGGGCACTCGCTGGGACGACATTCCCGAAGACTGGAGTTGCCCGGACTGCGGGGCGGCGAAGAGCGACTTCTTCATGGTTGAGGTCGAACGACGGTGAGATGCGTCGGCGTCGAACGGACCTAGGTGCGGCGGTAGTGTCGTCACCATGACTTCGACGCCCACTCGTCTGCCGCAGAAAGAAGCGTCGCGCCTGCTGCTGCGTACGTCGGTGCTCGATTCGATGCGTGAGTTGTTGACCGAGCGCGACTGGTCCGAGGTGACGCTGACGGTTCTGGCCAAGCATGCCGGTGTGAGTCGTCAGACGCTCTACAACGAGTTCGGCTCGAGGCAAGGGCTTGCCGAGGCGTACGCGCTTCGCCTTGCTGACGGCTTCGTCGACGCGGTGGACGAGGCCATGGTGGCGAACGACGGACGTGCAGTCGAGGCGTTGACGGCGGGTTTCGGATCGTTTTTCGCCTCCAGTGCAACCGACCCGTTGGTGATCTCTCTGCTCACCGGTGAGGCCAAGCCGGACCTGCTTCGCCTGATCACCACCGACAGTGCGGTCATCATCGAGCGCGCGTCGTCGCGGCTTGCGGAGAGTTTCCAGCGAGGGTGGATTCAGGCGTCACCCGCCGACGCCGGAATTCTGGCCAGGGCGATTGCGCGTCTCGGGCTGAGCTACATTTCGATGCCGCCGGAGTCCGAGGCTTCGGTGGCGGAGGATCTGGGCATACTGCTCGGGCCGTTCATCGACGTGGCGCGCGAGGGCCGCGCAGTAGAGGGGCGGGCGGGAGAGGGCGTCTAACCGATAGCCTGGTACACCGATAGGCTTGTGCAGAGTATGCACGTCAACCAGGAGAGGCAGATGACGACCTCAGTTTCAACAACGCCCGTGGCCGAGAGCCGTAACGGCATCGACTTCAAAGTTGCAGATCTTTCGCTCGCGGAGTTCGGTCGCAAGGAAATCCGTCTGGCAGAGCACGAGATGCCCGGCCTCATGGCGCTTCGTCGCGAATACGCAGAGGTGTTGCCGCTCAAGGGCGCTCGCGTTTCCGGCTCGCTGCACATGACCATTCAGACCGCGGTGCTGATCGAGACGCTGACCGCGCTCGGCGCCGAGGTCCGCTGGGCTTCATGCAACATCTTCTCCACGCAGGATCACGCTGCCGCCGCCATCGTCGTCGGTCCGCACGGCACCCCGGAAGAGCCCAAGGGCGTTCCGGTTTTCGCCTGGAAGGGTGAAACCCTCGAAGAGTACTGGTGGGCAGCCGAGCAGATGCTGACCTGGCCGGGTGAGCCTGCCAACATGATTCTCGACGATGGCGGCGACGCCACCATGCTGGTGCTCAAGGGCGCACAGTTCGAGAAGGCCGGCGTCGTCCCGCCGACGGACGACGACCAGGATTCCGACGAGTACAAGGTCTTCCTTGCACTTCTGCGTCAGTCCCTCGAGTCCGACAAGGGCAAGTGGACGGCAATCGCCGAGTCCGTCCAGGGCGTCACCGAGGAGACCACCACGGGCGTTCTGCGCCTGTACCAGGTTGCCGCTGCCGGTGAACTCACGTTCCCCGCTATCAACGTCAACGACTCGGTCACCAAGAGCAAGTTCGACAACAAGTACGGCACGCGCCACTCGCTGCTCGACGGCATCAACCGCGGCACCGACGTTCTGATCGGCGGCAAGGCTGCGCTGGTCTGCGGTTACGGAGACGTCGGCAAGGGTTGTGCCGAGGCACTTCGCGGCCAGGGCGCTCGCGTCGCGGTCACCGAGGTCGACCCCATCAACGCCCTGCAGGCGCTCATGGACGGCTTCGAGGTCAAGACAGTCGAGCAGGCCATCGGCTGGGCCGACATCGTGATCACGTCCACCGGTAACAAGGACATCATCACGTTCGAGCACATGAAGGCCATGAAGCATCAGGCCATCCTGGGCAACATCGGTCACTTCGACAACGAGATCGACATGGCCGGCCTCGAGAAGTCCGGCGACGTCACGCGGATCAACATCAAGCCGCAGGTCGACGAGTTCACGTTCGCCGACGGCCACTCGATCATCGTGCTGTCCGAAGGCCGCCTGCTCAACCTCGGCAACGCGACGGGCCACCCGTCGTTCGTGATGAGCAACAGCTTCTCCAACCAGGTCATCGCGCAGATCGAACTGTGGACGAAGCCGGACGAGTACGACAACGAGGTCTACCGCCTCCCGAAGCACCTCGACGAGAAGGTCGCCAAGATCCACGTCGAGGCACTCGGTGGCACGCTGACCAAGCTCACGAAGGATCAGGCAGAGTACATCGGCGTCGACGTCGAAGGCCCGTACAAGCCCGAGCACTACCGCTACTGACCCGGTGATTCGTCGCTGAGGATGTAGTGGCCGCCGTCCCCCGGTCTGCGCAAGCAGGCCGGGGGATAGGCTTGTCCGCCGTGGGAACACTGGTGGCATTGGAAGGCCTCGACGGCGCTGGAAAGCGAACGTTGATCGGCAAAGTGGAGAGCGAACTCCGCCGCGGCGGCACGTCGATCGCGACTCTGGATTTTCCGCGGTACGGGAAGTCGATCCACGCGGATCTTGCTGCCGAGGCACTCAAAGGATCGCACGGAGACCTGGCTGAATCCGTGAACGCGATGGCAGTCCTGTTCGCCCTGGACCGCGCGGGTGCGGCGGATCGGATCTCGGACCTGTTGTCCGCCAACGACATTGTTCTCCTCGATCGCTACGTGGCGTCCAACGCCGCCTACAACGCGGCGCGCGCGCATCAGGGCGTGGACGGCGAGATGGTCGCCTGGGTCCGTGAATTGGAGTTGGGTCGACTCGCTCTTCCCGCTCCCGATCTGCAGTTGTACCTCGACGTACCGGTAGCTCTGGCCGAGCAGCGTGCCCGCTCGCGTGAGGCCGAGGACGCGTCGCGTCAGCTCGACGCCTACGAGCGCGACGGCGGCCTGCAGGCCAGAACCGGTGAGCTCTACAAGCAGTTGGCAGCGACGGACTGGGTCTCGCCCTGGTGGATCGTGGGGCCGGAGACGGACCCGGGCGAACTGGCGCGCAGGCTCGCGGATTTCGCGTGATCGGTCACCCTTGCGGCCGGGATTCGAACTTTCCGGCACAGTAGAGGGAAAGACGCGGCACGCCGCACGGCCTCGTAACGGTCTGATTCATCGCTCCGAGATGCAACGATAGGGATATGAAACCAAGGATTCTGGTTGTCGACGACGACACGGCACTCGCCGAGATGCTCACGATCGTGCTGCGTGGTGAGGGTTTCGATCCCTACGTGGTAGGCGACGGAACCCTGGCGCTCGCGGCAGTGCGTGAGACCCGGCCCGACCTCGTCCTGCTCGATCTCATGCTTCCCGGAATGAACGGGATCGACGTATGCCGAGTTCTGCGTGCGGATTCCGGCGTGCCCATCGTGATGTTGACGGCCAAGACCGACACCGTCGACGTCGTACTCGGCCTCGAATCCGGTGCGGACGACTACATCATGAAGCCGTTCAAGCCGAAGGAGCTGGTGGCGCGGGTGCGTGCTCGCCTGCGCCGCACGGAAGAGGAGCCGGCCGAGCTGCTGAGCATCGCCGACATCGTGATCGACGTTCCGGCACACAAGGTCAGCCGCGGCAGCGAGCAGATCTCGCTCACACCACTCGAATTCGACCTGCTGGTCGCATTGGCGCGCAAGCCGCGCCAGGTGTTCACCCGTGAAGTCCTCCTCGAGCAGGTGTGGGGATACCGCCACGCCGCCGACACCCGCCTGGTGAACGTGCACGTTCAGCGTTTGCGCGCCAAGGTCGAAACTGATCCCGAGAATCCCGAAGTGGTTCTGACGGTCAGGGGGGTCGGCTACAAGGCCGGACCGCCGTGAGCGGAGTTTCCAGGTGGCGTCGTCGTCTCAACCGACGGCTGACGCCATTTCTGCGGTGGTGTCACTCGATGAGCAACACCCTCGCGCACACGTGGCGACGCTCGCTCCAATTGCGAGTGGTCGTCTCGACTTTGACGTTGTCCTTGATCGTCATCGTCATTCTCGGTGTCGTGCTGACCAGCCAGATCACCGATCGGCTGTTGGAAACGAAGATCACCGCGGCGACAGAGGAAATGGACCGAGCCCGCGGCATCGTCGAAGACCAACTCGCGGGCGTCGACGATTCGACGGCGCTCAACGTTCAATTGGAAAGCGCTGCATCCGGACTGACGAGCCGTCGAAACCAGACCTCGGGCCAGGCCTCCGGGTCGGCCGGCACCTTCGACCCGGTGCTCATCGTGCCAGGGGACGGGCCGCGCCAGCCGACGAGTTCGGGACCGGTCGATCAGATCCCCGACAACCTTCGCGAGTTCGTCAAACGCGGCCAGATCAGTTACCAATTCGCGACAGTGTCCAACCCGAACGGTTACTCCGGACCCGCGCTGATCATCGGTAGCCCCACCGCGTCGTCGATATCGGGACTCGAGCTGTATCTGATCTTCCCGCTCGCCAGCGAAGACCGAAGTCTGTCTCTTGTTCGAAGCACCCTGCTGATCGGTGGAGCCGTGTTGCTGGTGCTCTTGGCGGCGATTTCGCTGTTGGTTGCCAGACAGGTCGTGCTTCCCATCCGATCGGCCTCGCGAATCGCGGTGCGTTTCGCAGACGGCCGACTCAAGGAACGAATGCCGGTCCGCGGCGAGGACGACATGGCGCGCCTGGCCATGTCCTTCAACGAGATGGCCGAGAGTCTGTCCAAACAGATCACCCAGTTGGAGGAGTTCGGCAGCCTCCAGAAACGCTTCACCTCCGATGTCAGCCATGAACTGCGCACACCACTGACCACGGTCCGGATGGCCGCCGACCTGATCTACGACGGCAGCGAGAACCTCGACCCCATGCTGCGTCGGTCGTCGGAACTGCTTGTCGCCGAACTGGACAGGTTCGAAGGGCTACTGGCGGACCTCCTCGAGATCTCCCGCCACGACGCCGGTGTCGCGGAACTCGCGTCCGAACAACTCGACGTCCGTATGTGTGCGCGAGCGGCCGTTTCCACGGTTCGCCATCTCGCCCGCGAATCCGGCACCGAGCTGATCGTGGACATGCCTGACGAGCCGGTCATGGCAGATGTCGATCCGCGCCGCGTCGAACGCATCCTGCGAAATCTCCTTGCCAACGCCATCGACCACGGTGAGGGGAAGCCGATTCTGCTTCGCCTTCGCGCCGACGACAATGCCCTCGCCTTCATCGTCCGCGACAGTGGCGTCGGGTTGCGTCCGGGCGAGGAGAAGTTGGTCTTCAACCGGTTCTGGCGATCGGACCCGTCCCGTGTGCGCCGCAGTGGTGGCACCGGACTCGGCCTCGCAATCAGTGTCGAGGACGCGAATCTGCACGACGGCAAGCTCGAGGCCTGGGGCGAACCGGGAGTCGGAGCCTGCTTCCGGCTGACGCTCTCGCGCACCCGTGGCAAGAAAGTCGTGTCGAGTCCGCTGCCACTCAAGCCGACGACCACCAAATTCGTCCGCACGCCGAGCGAAGCCGACATCGTCGCCGACACCGTCGGCGAGGTCACATCGTCCTTGCCGACTCCGCGCGAATCGGACTCGCGGAACGAGTCCAACGGTGGGGATCGATCATGATCGGAACCCGCCGCCGTCTGGCACTTCTCGCAACAACGCTCAGCGTTCTGTTGCTGACCGGTGCATGCGCGAGTTTGCCGGAGTCCTCGTCGCCACAAGCAATCGGAACTCTGGCGACAGCCGTGCCCGGAACCTCCGTCGAATCACCGGCATCGGGGCGAGAGCCGGACCTGCTGGTACGTGACTTCGTCAAGGCGAGTACCGATCCGTCCAACCGGCACGCCGCAGCCCGTCAGTACCTGACCAAGGACGCTTCGGCGCGTTGGGACGACGCGGCAAGTGCTGTCATCGTCGACAAGGTCGATGTGCTCTCGGTTTCTCGAACCAGCACCGAAGCCGTCTACACGATTCGTGTGAACAAGGTCGGTCGCCTCGACCCGGGAGGACTGTACGTTCCCGAAGAGGGCAGTTTCGAAGCGAGGATGACCCTGGCGTTGACCGACGGCGAATGGCGGATCAGTGATCTGCCTCCCGGCGTGATCATGGAGCGTCCGCAGTTCCTCGGCGCTTACCAGCGGAAGTCGTTGTTCTTCCTCGACCCCACCAGCCAGACGGTCGTCCCCGATCTTCGCTGGATCTCCGGCGGGCAGGACCAGGTGGCGGCTCAGCTGATCGGTCTGATGATCGACGGACCGAAGGCAGCGCTGGCGCCGGCTGTGCGAAACGAACTGGGCAATGGCGTGTCGGTGATCGGTCCGATCACCAAGGCCGACGGTAAGCCGGGACAGGTCGGAGTCGGTCTCGGTGGTGTGCGCATCAACTTCCGCCTTGACAACCCGATGGATGCTGCTACTCGCGGTTTGTTTGCAGCACAGGTCATTTGGACGCTCGCCAACGCCGATGTGGCAGGGCCGTACGTTCTGGAGATCGACGGCGAACCGCTGGACGCGGCTCATGCCGACGGCTGGACCACCGCCGACGTCGCATCCACCAACCCACTGGCCACCACGAGTGCAACCGTCGGACTGCATGCACTGCGCAACGGTTCACTGGTGAGTGTCACCGAGCAAGAGGCGACTCCGGTGCCCGGTTTCGCGGGCAACGCGGGCAACCTCACGGCGGCTGCTCTCTCACGGGACGGCAAGTTGGTGGCAGCCGTCGCGGACACCGCTCGGCCGGATCCCGGCACAAGATTCGACTTGTCGCTCGGGACATACGGCGAAGGGTCCGTTCCGGTACTCGAAGGCAGCGCCATCACCAGGCCTTCGTGGGAGTTGGACAACAACGCGGTCTGGACGGCTGTGAACGGCAATACCGTCGTTCGGGTCGTCCGTGAACCAGGCACTGGCCGGGTGTCGGTCACCAACGTCGATGTCGGGGCCCTGACGTCGGTCGGTTCGACGATCTCGGAACTGCGTCTGTCGCGGGACGGCGTGCGAGCGGCGATGATCATCGACGGCAAGGTCTACCTGGCTGTGGTCGTGCGCACCGCCAGCGGGGTCTATGCCCTGACGAGTCCACGCGCAGTGGCCTCCGGCTTGGGCAGTACCGCGCTCTCACTCGACTGGAGCAACAGCGACACCATCGTGATCGCGCGCAGTGGAGCCGACATACCGGTCGTCCAGGTCGCGATCGACGGCTCACGAATGGACGCGCTGCCGAGTGGAAACCTGACCGCTCCCGTCACCTCCGTGGATGCGTCGCCGACCACCGAGTACGTCGCCGACGCGCGTGCGGTGTTCCAACTGAACAACAACGACCCCGCCGGGGATCGCCGCTGGCGTGAGGTGACCGTGCTGACCGGACAGAAGGCGATTCCGGTTCTGCCTGGCTGACGCCTCTGCGCTCTGGTGAATGTCTGCGCTCTGATGCATGTCGGTGCTCAGGTTCATGATTCGGCCATGGGGGACAAGAAATTCGGTGCCGGTCTGCTCGACCTGCTGTTGCCACGCGAGTGTGGTGGGTGCGGCCGCTCGGGGACTCTGTGGTGCGGTGAGTGCGCGGAACTGCTGCGCGATCATCCGCTTCAACTGAGTCCGCGCGTGGATCCGGGCGTGCCCGTCTGGGCACTCGGCCGCTACGACGGCCCCAGGCGGCGCAGTGTGATCGAGATGAAGGAACGGGGTCGTCGGGACCTCGCGATGCCTCTGGGGATCGCTGTGGCCGACGCGTTGGCCACTCTGGAACGGTGGGGCGAGCTCGGCAGCGGGGGTCGTCCGCCGATCGTGCTGGTGCCGGCTCCCACGCGCGCCCGAGCGGCGCGATCTCGCGGGGGTGATCCGGTTCGCCGGATAGCCGAAAGTATGCGCGGAAAGCGGGAAATTGGTTCTGTCGCGGGTCGTCCGGTACGTGTCTGTCCGATTCTCCGGATGACGCGAGGTGTACGTGACTCGGTGGGACTGTCCGCGGCCGACCGGGTGACCAACGTGAACGGTCATGTGTCTCTCGACACCACTGCGATCTCTTCGATTGCCGGGGACAGTGACATCGTCCTGCTCGACGACGTCCTCACCACGGGAGCGACTGCGGCAGAGTCGGTTCGGGCCCTCTCGCTCAGTGGGATTCGGACAACTCTCGTGCTTGTCCTTGCAGGGGCTTAGATGAATTTCGTTGGAACAGTGGCACTCGCGCGCGTTACGTACTAGCGTCGGCGGCACACCCGAAAATACTGGTAGGAGGTGGTACTTCGATACTGGTGCCGGGCGGATCCCCTCTCGGTACTTGCAGAATTTGCCGCCGCCCACCGTGGGGCGGGGCCGTAATTGGGAGGTACGAGTGACGACCCCTTCGCAAGCCTCGTTTTTCATCGAGGACGCCACCATCGAGCGTTCCGAGAATGCCGCAGCTCCGAGATCCGACGTCGTAGTCAAGGGACGAAATGTCGAGATCCCCGATCACTTCCGAATCTACGTTTCGGAAAAGCTGGCGCGACTCGAACACTTCGACCCCTCCATATTCCACTTCGACGTGGAACTCCAACATGAACGCAACCGACGACAGGCCAAGAGTTGCCAGCGCGTCGAGATCACCGCTCGAGGTAAAGGCCCGGTGGCCCGAGCCGAAGCGTCCGCAGACAGCTTCTACGCCGCCTTCGAATCGGTGATCGACAAGCTCGAGAGTCGCCTCCGTCGAACCAAGGACCGCAAGAAGGTCCATTACGGCGACAAGCGACCGGTGTCCGTCGCGGAGGCAACCGCCTCCCTCGTCGACGCAGACTCACTCGGAGTCACACCGGACATTTCGCTGAACGGTCAAGAGCCGGACGAGTACGACGGCCCGGGACGCGTGGTCCGCACGAAGGATCACCCGGCCGAGCCGATGACCATCGACGACGCTCTCTACGAGATGGAACTGGTCGGACACGACTTCTTTCTCTTCCATGACAAGGAGTCGGACAAGCCGTCCGTCGTCTACCGTCGTCACGCTTTCGACTACGGATTGATCCGCCTGACATGACCCAATCGGTGGTGGGTTTGCTCGCTCGCCGCCGGTAGCGCCTACCATGGAATCCGGCCGGAGTTTTCGGACCCCGGCCGGATTTTCAGTGTGTGACCCCCTGTCGCCGAAGATTGAGGACGAAGAAGACTGTGCCGTCGCTGTCGCTATCGAAGCTGCTCCGTGTTGGTGAAGGTCGCATGGTCAAGCGGCTCAAGCACATCGCCGAGCATGTGGAATCTCTGTCGCCCGATGTCGAAGGCCTGACAGACGAGCAACTCAAAGCCAAGACCACCGAGTTCCGTGAGCGCTATGCCGCCGGGGAAACTCTCGACGAGTTGCTGCCCGAGGCATTCTCGGTTGCCCGCGAGGCGTCGTGGCGCGTGATCGACCAGAAGCACTTCCACGTGCAGATCATGGGCGGCGCGGCCCTGCACTTCGGCAACGTCGCCGAGATGAAGACCGGTGAGGGCAAGACCCTGACCTGTGTTCTTCCGGCATACCTGAACGCGATCGCGGGTGACGGCGTCCACGTGGTGACGGTCAACGACTACCTCGCCAAGCGTGACTCCGAGTGGATGGGCCGCGTTCACCGCGCCCTCGGCCTCGAGACCAGCGTGATCCTCTCGGGTATGACGCCGGCCGAGCGCCGCGTCGCCTACGCAGCCGACATCACCTACGGCACCAACAACGAGTTCGGGTTCGACTACCTGCGCGACAACATGACGCATTCGTTGGACGACCTGGTCCAGCGTGGCCATGCGTTTGCCATCGTGGACGAGGTCGACTCGATCCTCATCGACGAAGCCCGAACCCCCCTCATCATCTCGGGCCCGGCCGACGGCTCCAGCAAGTGGTACAGCGAGTTCGCGCGCATCGCGCCGCTGCTGAAGAAGGACGTTCACTACGAGGTCGACATCCGCAAGCGCACCATCGGTGTGCACGAGGCGGGCGTCGAACTGGTCGAGGACCAGCTCGGTATCGACAACCTGTACGAAGCCGCGAATTCGCCGCTGGTGAGCTACTTGAACAACGCGATCAAGGCCAAGGAGCTCTACACCAAGGACAAGGACTACATCGTCCGCGACGGTGAGGTCATCATCGTCGACGAGTTCACCGGCCGCGTGCTGGTCGGCCGCCGCTACAACGAGGGCATGCACCAGGCGATCGAGGCCAAGGAGAAGGTGGAGATCAAGGCGGAGAACCAGACCCTTGCCACCATCACCCTGCAGAACTACTTCCGTCTGTACGACAAGTTGTCGGGCATGACGGGTACCGCCGAGACGGAAGCTGCCGAGCTTCACCAGACTTACACGCTCGGTGTGATCCCGATCCCGACCAACCGTCCGATGGTCCGAGTCGACAACGGCGACCTCATCTACAAGACCGAGGAAGCCAAGTTCGACGCGGTGGTCGACGACGTCGTCGAGCGCCACGAGAACGGCCAGCCCGTCCTGATCGGTACCACCAGCGTCGAGCGCTCGGAGTACCTGTCCAAGCAGTTCACCAAGCGCGGCGTTGCCCACAACGTCCTCAACGCCAAGTTCCACGAGAAGGAAGCGACCATCATCGCCGAGGCCGGTCGCTCCGGCGCGGTCACCGTCGCGACCAACATGGCCGGCCGCGGTACCGACGTCGTGCTCGGTGGTAACCCGGACATCATCGCGGACATCGCGCTGCGCAAGAAGGGCCTCGACCCGGTCACGACGCCGGACGAGTACGAGGCGGCTTGGGACGCAGTCCTGGACGAGGTCAAGGCTGAGGTCAAGGCAGACGCCGAGAAGGTCCGCGATGCCGGCGGCCTGTACGTCCTGGGCACCGAGCGTCACGAATCGCGCCGAATCGACAACCAGTTGCGTGGTCGTTCCGGACGTCAGGGTGATCCCGGCGAATCGCGGTTCTACCTCTCGCTCGGTGACGAGCTCATGCGCCGTTTCAACGGTTCGGCACTCGAGTCGATCATGACGCGCCTGAACCTGCCCGACGACGTCCCGATCGAAGCCAAAATGGTCTCGAAGGCCATCAAGAGCGCTCAGACCCAGGTGGAGCAGCAGAACTTCGAAATTCGCAAGAATGTCCTCAAGTACGACGAGGTCATGAACCAGCAGCGAACGGTCATCTACAAGGAGCGCCGCCAGATCCTCGAGGGTGAGGACATGGAAGGCCAGGTCGAGCAGATGATCACTGACGTGGTCACCGCCTACGTCGACGGTGCCACCGCCGAGGGATACGTCGAGGACTGGGATCTCGAGCAGCTGTGGACGGCGCTGAAGACGCTGTACCCGGTCGGCATCGATCACAAGACGTTGGCAGGGGAGGACGGCGCAGGCATCAACAGTGACCTGAGCCGTGACGACCTGCGAACCGCTTTGCTCGAAGACGCCCACGCGGCGTACAAGAAGCGCGAAGCCGAGATCGATGCGATCGCCGGCGAAAACGGTATGCGTGAACTCGAGCGTCGTGTCTTCCTCTCGGTCCTGGACCGTAAGTGGCGTGAGCATCTCTACGAGATGGATTACCTCAAGGAGGGAATCGGTCTGCGTGCGATGGCCCAGCGCGATCCGCTGGTCGAGTACCAGCGCGAGGGTTACGACATGTTCATCGGCATGCTCGACGGATTGAAGGAAGAGTCCGTCGGATTCCTCTTCAACCTGCAGGTCGAGGCAGCTCCGGCGCAGCCCGCAAGTGGAATTTCCGTCACCGCGGGCTCTGCCGCCGCGGCGTCCGCCACGGCGCCCAAGCCGCTCCCCACGCAGGAGGCTGCGGCCAGGGCAGCCGGAACTGCCGCCCCGACGGCGTTGCGCGCCAAGGGACTTGACGACGAAGGTCCGTCGCGTCTGACGTACACCGGCCCGGACGAGGACGGCAAGGCAAAGGCAACACGTGACTCGGCTGCCGACACCGGCGACGGTGCCGCCTCTCGTCGCGAACGTCGTGAAGCCGCACGGACGCAGTCGAAGAGCAATCGAGCTCCGAAGTCCAAGCGCAAGCGCTGAGGTATTAGCGCAGTCAGTACTCGGCAGGCTGGACGGTCACACCACGTGTAGTGCGGTGACCGTCCAGCCTGTTTCGTCTGTGTGGTCGATCCGGCCTGCGACGGCAAAAGTCTGCGTGCCTCGTGTGTACGTCGCACAGACTTCGGCGGTACTCTCCGACACTGCTTGAACGTGGGTGCGGTGAACGGCCGCGCCGCCCAGCTTCCGGGCCGAGAAATCCGAAGTGTAAAGTCTCGCAACAACTTCCAGGACGGACGGCGTCAACGCGCCCTTGAGTTGCCGTGGATTTCGTCGTCGGTCGACGGTTTCGAGAACCAGACGTAGTGATCGGTTCCAGAAGATGTCGGCACCTACCAGCCGCGGTTCCGGAGCGTGAGTGAACCCGGTACTGGGCGACGTTCCGTTGTGTGGCGTCTTTCGCGGGCGACGCAGCATCCGGTCTGTTCGGCACTGCGTTCGGTCTGGCCGGCACTGTGGCCGCGACAGCACGACGGTATGCGGGTGAGGCTCGAATTGCGGCGCCGGCTCGAGAACGATCTTGCAGTCCTGCTCCATGACATCCCCCCGGATGATCCTGCGTCCGAGACAGCTGTCTCGGACTTCGCTCCCCCGAGCGATGGTGAGAAGCATGACACGAATCGCTCGAGATGTCGCCGTGATCACCATCGCGACTTAGGGTGATGGCGTGCGGGGACTTCTGTTGGATGTCGGTGGCGTGCTGTTCGGTCCGGGATCGGATCTCGACGGCTTGAGCGCGGTCGTGCGCGCGGTGAAGGCCCGCGGAATCGTGACGGGAATCGTCAGCAACGATCCCGGCGGCGCCAGTGCTCAGTGGTTGCGGGATCTCGGCGACGGGGTCTTGGTCGACGACGTGATCTTGTCCGGTGATGTCGAGATGGCAAAGCCCGACGCCGAGATCTATCTGTTGGCAGCGAGTCGTTTGGGCGTCGAGCCGGAGGATTTCGTTTTCGTGGATGATCTCGAAATCAACGTCCGGGCGGCTGTGGCCGTCGGGATGGTCGGGGTCCATCACGTCGGCTCGGAATCGACCATCGAGGAGTTGTCGATTCTGTTCGATCTCGGCGAAGGAGGGGACACGAAGCCATGGTGAACAGACTGACGACTCAGGATGCCGCTTTCTACTTCCTCGAAGCCGGGACGACGCCGATGCATGTCGGCTCGTTGGGGATCTTCAGGCAACTGCGAAACGGGATCGATCACGAGGAGTTGCTTCGACTTGTCGAAGAGCGGCTCGGATCGGTTCCGCGGTACCGACAGAGAGTTCGCGAGGTGGCGTTCGGTCTGGCCCGCCCCGTCTGGGTGGACGACTCGGATTTCGACATCACCTATCACGTACGCCGATCTGCTCTGCCCAAACCAGGTTCCGACGAACAGCTGATGGATCTGATCGCGCGGCTGACGTCGAGACCACTCGACAGCACGAGGCCGTTGTGGGAGATGTACCTGGTCGAGGGGCTGACCAGAAACAGATTTGCCATCTTCACGAAGTCTCATTCGTCGTTGGTGGACGGCGAGGCGGCTCCAGAGATCAGTCAGGTGATCTTCGATCCGGAGAAGAATCGAGCGCCAGGCCCCGAAGAATTGTGGATGCCCGCCAGGCCGCCGAGCGATACCAGCTTGTTGGTCAGTGCACTGGCGGATCTCGTAACGAGCCCGGGGGAGGGGATCGCACGGGCGCGTGCAGCGTTCAACGACGTGACCACATCCGTCACCGAGGCTGTGAGTGCACTCGGGAAACTCGCGGAAGTGGTTCGAACGGCGACGCAGGTAGCCCCGTCGAGCCCGCTCAACGCCACCATTTCGCGCAATCGACGCCTTGCGGTGGCCAAGACGTCTCTGGAGGACTATCGACGTATTCGCGCGCGGTACGGGTGCGAGATCAACGACGTGATTCTGACCGTCATCGCAGGTGCGATGCGGAACTGGTTGCTCTCGCGCGGTGAACCGGTGACCGAGGCGACCATCGTGCGAGCGATGGTGCCCATGTCGGTCTACACCGACGGCCCGGAGAGTCCTGACGTCGACGATCCGCAAGCGCCCGGACATGTTTCCTCGTTCCTCATCGACCTGCCTGTCGGTGAACCCAACGCGGTGGTTCGGCTCTCGCACGTGGCCCATGCGACGGAGGCATTCGCGCGTCAGGGTCGGCGGGTCACCGCGCAGACGATGGTGCGAATGTCCGGGTTTGCGCCGGCGACGCTGCATGCGATGAGCTCCCGCGCGGCCAGTAGTCTGTCGCAGCGAATGTTCAACTTGATGATCACCAATGCGCCAGGGCCGCAATTTCCGCTTTACCTCGGTGGTGCTCGGATGCTCGAGATGTATCCCGTGTCGCCACTGCTCAAGAATCAGACACTCAGCATCGCCCTGACGTCGTACGACGGAAATGTCTACTACGGTTTGAATGCCGACCGTGACGCGATGTCGGACGTCGACGTCGTTCGTTCGCTGATCTTCGAGTCACTCGAGGAATTGACGGATGCGAGTCGGTGACGAACGAGCATGAAGGTGGTCTCATGAGGGTGTACGTACCGGCGACGGTCGAGATTTTGCAGCAGTTGGTCGCAGATCAGGAGTTCGACCCTATGAGCCGGACGGCTTTTGCGGTCACCCCGACTCTGCGTGAGTCGTACGCGGCGGGGGACGACGACGAGTTGGCCGAGGTCGCCATGGGTGAGGCTGCGCGTGCGTCGCTGCGACTGATCGCCGGAACCGAGGGTGACGTCACCTTCCGGCGTGCTGTCGTTGCCGCCGACGTCGACGATGCCGATGTGAAGTTACGGCCCGATCTCGACGATTCGGTAGTCCGATTGGCGGGTCCTGTCACGATGGCTCAGGTTGCATCTGTGCATGTCGACCTCGAACAGGCAGAATCGGACATCGAGCGCGCTGCTGGCATAGTCGACGCGGCGGATCTCGGTGACGCCGATGCCGAGTTCACGCTCGGTGACGCGGAGGACCACGAGTTGGCGTGGTACGCCGCGCAGGAGTTGCCGTTCTTGCTCGACCTGCTGTGAATGTGCTTACCGTGAAGTAACCTACGGTACCGTAACCTGATAACCTACGGTACCGTAGGCAGTGGGTTCGGAAGGTGAGAGGTGGAGGTCTGATGGGTCTGAAGGACTGGATCGAGGCACCGGCAGCGTCGGTAGTTCCGGCAGCGCGGTCGAAGCTCAATCTGCTTCGCGGTGCGGCGGCTCGGCTGACCACACCATTGCTTCCCGACGACTATCTGCACCTCGCGAATCCGTTGTGGTCCGCCCGCGAGCTGCGCGGCCAGATCGTCGAAGTCCGGCCCGAGACCACGGACTCGGCGACCATCGTCATCAAGCCGGGTTGGGGATTCGACTTCAACTACCAGCCGGGGCAGTACATCGGCATCGGTCTGCATATCGACGGCCGTTGGCATTGGCGGTCGTACTCACTTACCTCGCCTCCCAACTGGGAGAACAAGCGCATTTCCATCGCGGTCAAGGCCATGCCCGAGGGCTTTCTCTCGAGCCACCTCGTCAGCGGGGCCGTGCCGTCGGGAACCATCGTTCGACTGGCCACGCCTTCGGGCAACTTCGCGTTGCCGGATCCGCCACCGGAGAAGATCTTGTTCATCACCGCCGGCAGTGGCATCACTCCGGTCATGGGCATGTTGCGGACGATGAACCGGCGCGGTCAATTGCCCGACGTCATGCACATCCACTCGGCTCCGACGGAATCCGACGTGATGTTCGCCGACGAACTCACAGCACTGCACGCCGAGCACGAGGACTTCGTGAGCCACGTTCAACTCACGCGCCGTGACGGAAAGTTCAAACTCAGTTCTCTCGACACGGTCTGCCCCGACTGGCGCGAGCGCCACACCTGGGCGTGCGGACCCCTCCCGTTGCTCGACGAGCTCGAAGACGTCTGGAAGGCGGAAGGCATCGAGGATCGACTCCACATGGAGCGGTTCGCCGTATCGCGCATCGATGCTTCGGCCGACGGTGGCACGGTCACGTTCGAGAAGTCGGGTAAGACGATCACCGTCGACGGTGCGACGACGCTTCTGGAGGCGGGCGAGCAGTCCGGTGCCTTGATGCCGTTCGGTTGCCGCATGGGCATCTGCCAGACGTGTGTCGTACCTCTCGTTGCCGGCCACGCGATCGATCTACGCTCGGGGAAACAGCACGCGGAGGGCGAGCGCATCCAGACGTGCATCTCCGCCGCCGCCGGCGACTGTACGCTGGACGCATAGCTTCTAGGCACACGGAGGACCACGGTGGCCATCACCGATATCAAAGAGTTTTCGCACCTCACCGAGGCCGATGTCGAAGCTCTCGGACGTGAACTCGATCAGATTCGACTCGACATCGAAGACTCTCGTGGGATCCGGGACGCCCGCTACATTCGTCGCGTCATTCGCGTCCAGCGGGCGTTGGAGCTCGGCGGGCGTATCGCACTGTTCGGCAGTCGGTACCGACCGGCATGGTTGGTCGGCACGACCCTGCTGAGCCTGTCGAAGATCATCGAGAACATGGAGCTCGGGCATAACGTCATGCACGGGCAATGGGACTGGATGAACGATCCCGAGATTCACTCCGTCTCGTGGGAGTGGGATCAGACCGGTCCTTCCGAGCATTGGAAGCGCGCCCACAACTACCAGCACCACACGTACACCAACGTCGTCGGTATGGACGAGGATCTCGGTTTCGGGATTCTGCGTATGACTCGTGACGAGCCGTGGAAGCCGATCAACCTCTTCCAGCCGATCGCCAACGTGATCTTGGCGGCCACGTTCGAGTGGGGCATCGCGCTGCACGACCTCACGGCGGCAGCCGAGTTGGAGGGCGCGGAAAAGGGGCAGCTGAACTCGCAGGCGAACAAAGACTTCGCGCGCAAGATCTTTCGTCAGGTGGGCAAGGACTTCATCTTGTTCCCGGCGCTGACGGGGCCGGCGTGGAAGTCGACCATGTCGGCCAATGCGACCGCGAACCTCGTGCGCAACCTGTGGGCGTACGTCGTCATCTTCTGTGGCCACTTCCCGGACGGTGCCGAGAAGTTCACTGTTGCCGAATTCGAGCAGGAGACTCGTCACGAGTGGTACCTGCGCCAGATGCTCGGTAGTGCGAACTTCAATTCCGGCAAGCTCATGGGACTCATGAGCGGCAATCTGAGCTACCAGATCGAGCACCACGTGTTTCCTGATCTGCCGAGTAACCGCTATCCCGAAATCGCTGTGAAGATGCGTGCATTGTGCGAGAAGTTCGATCTCCCGTACACCACCGGTTCGCTCTTCAAGCAGTATCTTCTGGCTCTGCGCACCATCCACAAGTTGGCTTTGCCGGACAAGTGGCTGACCGCAACCTCGGACAATGCTCCGGAAACGTCTTCGGAACTGCGGTTCCGCGACTCGGGATTCCGGGACGCAGCCATGGCGATGGTCGAGGACCTTCGTACCGATCCGATCACCGGTAAGCGTCTCGGTTTGTTGACCGCACTCAAGTCACAGGCCCGTTCCCGCATGCCGAAGCGTCGGAAGTGATATAGGTTACATCGGGAAAAACCTAACCTACGGTGCCGTAAGTTACGCTACAGTAGGTGCAGTTGATCTGAACGATTCGAATCGATGATCGTTCTGCACTTACTACTTTGCGCCTAACTCACTGCTAGGAGGCTTTCCATGGCGATTGCAGATGTCAAGGAATACGCACATCTCACGGACGCCGACATCGAAGCGCTCGGCCGCGAACTCGACGCGATTCGTCGCGACATCGAGGAGTCGCGCGGCGAGAAGGATGCGCGATACGTGCGCAACGTCATTCGTCTGCAGCGTTCGCTCGAAATCGGCGGCCGCGCAGTGCTTTTCGCCAGCCGTCGTCGTCCGGCGTGGCTCGCCGGAGTTGGCCTGCTGACGCTCTCGAAGATCATCGAGAACATGGAACTCGGGCACAACGTGATGCACGGGCAGTGGGACTGGATGAACGACCCGGAGATTCACTCCACCTCGTGGGAGTGGGACGTCACCGGCCCGTCTGCGCATTGGAAGCAGACCCACAACTACCTGCATCACAAGTACACCAACGTCCTCGGAATGGACGACGACGTCGGATACGGACTCCTCCGCGTCACCCGCGATCAGCGCTGGAAGCCCTTCAACGCCGGCAACCTGGTCTACAACACGCTGCTCGCGCTGTTCTTCGAGTACGGCATCGCCGCTCAGCACCTCGAGCTCGGCAAGGTGGCCAAGGGCCGCGCCGACAAGGAAGAGACGCAGCGCAAGCTCCGTGAGGTCGGCGAGAAGATCGGCAAGCAGGTCCTGCGCGACTACGTCATCTACCCAGCCATCACCGGCCCGGCGTGGAAGAGCACGTTGTCGGCCAACTTCACCGCCAACACTCTGCGGAACGTGTGGACCAACGCGGTCATCTTCTGCGGCCACTTCCCGGACGGTGCCGAGAAGTTCACCAAGGAAGACATCGACAAGGAAACGCAGGCTCAGTGGTACCTGCGTCAGATGCTCGGCAGCGCCAACATCGAGGGCAGCGCGCTCATGGACTTCATGACGGGCAACCTGAGCTACCAGATCGAGCACCACCTGTTTCCTGATCTGCCCAGCAACCGCTACAAGGACATCGCGGTCACGGTGCGTCAGCTCGCGGACAAGTACGACTTGCCGTACACGACCGGCCCGCTTGCCGTGCAGTACGCCAAGTCCTGGCGAACCATCGCCAAGCTGTCGCTGCCCAACAAGTACCTCAAGGACACCGTCGACAATGCGCCCGAGACGGCGTCGGAGCGGATGTTCGACGGCGAACTGACCTCGACTGTCGATCCCGTGACCGGGCGTCGCAGTGGCCTCAAGAGCGCCATCGCACGTAAGCGCAAGAGCGGAAAGCTGCGCAGCCTCCTCGGCCTGCGCTGATCGTCGACTGCGCTGACCGTAGACAGCAAGCGGCCCGACACCATTCGATGGTGTCGGGCCGCTTTGCTTTTCTCGCCCGGAACGTCGCTCGGGGGCGCTCAGTACTGATCGTTGGACTTGATCGCTTCCAGCAGTTGTCGCACAGCGACGACGCGTCGAGCTGATTTGCCCTCCAGCAGGTCGAGCTTGCATTCGGGATCTGCCGGCGGTCCGAGGTGCGTGCATCCGCGCGGGCAATCCTCGATCGCCGCAGCGAGATCCGAGAACGCCGCCACCACGTTCTCGGGCGAGATGTGCGCCAGACCGAACGAACGGATGCCCGGGGTGTCGATCACCCAGCCGCCACCGGCGAGAGGGAGCGCCACCGATTGCGTCGACGTGTGCCGGCCCTTGCCGACGCCGGATACAATGCCGACCGCTCGATTGGCATCGGGGACAAGGCGATTGACCAGTGTCGACTTTCCGACGCCGGAATGTCCGATCAGGGCGGTCAACTTGTGCTCGAGGATCTGCGTCAGTTCGTCCAGGGGATCGTCGCGACCGGCGACGACCACTTGGATGTCGAGGTCGGCGAACGTGCTCGCGAATTCCTCCGGCGGTTCGAGGTCGCTCTTGGTCAGGCAGACGATCGGCGTCAGGCCGCCCACGTAGGCGGCGACCAGTGCGCGCTCGACGAAGCCGGTGCGCGGTGGGGGATCGGCGAGTGCCACGACGATGAGAAGCTGCTCCGCGTTCGCGACGACGATACGTTCGAAGGGATCGGTGTCGTCGGCGGTCCGTCGCAGAACCGTCGAACGCTCGGAGACCCGGACGATGCGCGCCAGGGTGTCGGTTTTGCCCGACAGATCGCCGACTATGTCCACCTGATCGCCGACGACGATGGGGGTTCGGCCAAGTTCGCGGGCGCGCATCGTGACGATCAGCCGGTCGGGATCGCCGCCGAGGACGCAACCCCAACGGCCACGATCCTTCGACACCACCATCCCCGATTCGGCCGAGAGATGTTCGGGCCGAGTCTTCGTACGGGGGCGGGATCCGCGCCCGGGGCGTACCCGGACGTCGGACTCGTCGTACTGCCGCGGACTCAGAAGCTTGCCTTCGGTGTCGCAGGCGAACTCTCGAGCATGTCGATCCACATGTTCTCGAAGCCCGGCAGTGTCTTGGCTGTGGTTCCGACATCGTCGACCTCGACACCGTCGACGACCAGGCCGATGATGGCGCCGGCTGTTGCCATGCGGTGGTCGGCATACGAGAGCCATTGTCCGCCATGGAGTTCCGCGGGAACGATCGTCAGGCCGTCATCGGTTTCGGTGACGGAGCCGCCGAGTTTGTTGATCTCGTCGGCGAGGGCGGCGAGACGGTCTGTCTCGTGCCCGCGCAGGTGCGCGATTCCTCGTAGATGCGAGGTGCCCTCGGCGAGAGCGGCCAGGGCCGCCACGGTGGGGGTCAGCTCTCCCACGTCGTGGAGGTCGATGTCGATGCCGCGCAGTTTCTCCGGGCCGCGGACGGTCAGGACACCATCGGCGAGAGTGACGTCGGCCCCCATCGAGGCGAGGATCCCGCGGATCGCGTCGCCGGGTTGCGTCGTCGACGACGGCCACATCGGGACGCTGACGGTTCCGCCGGTCACTGCGGCAGCGGCCAGGAACGGTGTGGCGTTGGAGAGATCGGGTTCGATCGCCCAGTCCACGGCGCGCACCGGCCCCGGTGCCACACGCCAGGTGTCCGCGTCACCGCCCGTGGCTGGCGTCGTCACGGAAACTCCGGCCTCGCGGAGCATCTCGACGGTCATGTCGATGTGTGGCATGGACGGGACGGGCTTGCCGTCGTGATGGACGGTGACACCCTCTTCGAACGCAGCAGCCGAGAGCAGGAGACCGGAGACGAACTGCGACGAACCGGATGCGTCGATGGTGACCGTCCCGCCGCGTAGGGACCCGGTTCCGGTGACGGTGAACGGGAGTGCGTCACCCTCGATCCGAGCGCCGAGACCGCGCAGTGCTTCCAAGATGGTGCCGAGCGGTCGTGTGCGTGCTTGCTCGTCGCCGTCGAAGTGGACGATGCCGTCGGCCATCGCGGCGAGTGGCGGCAGGAAGCGCATCACGGTGCCGGCCAGGCCGCAGTCGACCTCGCCGCCGCGCAGGGGTCCAGGGGTGATGCGAAGCGTGGTCGCATCACCGGCTTCCTCGACGCCGATGCCGAGGTCACGCAGAGCTGCGATCATCAGGTCGGCGTCACGGCTGCGGAGTGCACCGGTGATCGTGGACGGGCCATCCGCAAGTGCGGCCAGAATCAGAGCTCGATTGGTGATGGACTTGGATCCGGGCAGCGTCACCACTGCATCGACGGGTGCTTGGGCCCTCGGGGCGCTCCACAGACTCAGACTCACATGGTCCATCTTCTCTCATCGGTGGGGGAATGGTCGAAACCGTGCCACCCTGGGTGTCATGTGCGGAAGGTATGCGACCACAGCGGACCCGGCCACCCTGGCGGTGGAACTCGATGCGCTCGACGAGACCGACCACTCGGCGCCCGTCGAAGCCGACTACAACGTGGCCCCCACGACCGAGGTGTTGACTGTCGTCGAACGCCACGATCGGGAGAACCCCGACAGCGATCCGACCAAGAGGATTCGGCGGATGCGGTGGGGATTGGTGCCGTCGTGGACCAAGGAACTGGGCAAAGGCCCGGTCCTGTTCAACGCCCGCGCCGATTCGCTGGCGGAGAAGCCGGCGTTTCGGACCGCCTTCAAGTTCAAGCGTTGCCTGGTCCCCATGGACGGGTGGTACGAGTGGCAGACCGAGGCCACCGGCGGGAAGAAGGCAGCGAAGATTCCTTACTACATGCACCCCGACGACGGATCACGGCTGTTCATGGCGGGCGTGTGGTCTGCCTGGCGGGACCCGAGGGTCGAGAACGCGAGCCCCGTCCTGAGCTGCTCGATCGTCACGGTCGACTCTCTCGGTCACCTCGAGCAGGTTCACGACCGCATGCCCCTCGCCCTGCCTCGTGACCGCTGGGAGGCGTGGCTCGATCCCGACAACACCGTCGATTCGGCCCTGCTCGAGCCGGTACCGGACCTCTTCGAGCGGATCGAGGTCGATCGAGTCCGGCCGTTGGTCAACAGTGTCAAGAACAACGGACACGAGTTGATCGAGCCGGACGTCGACCGTGCCGGCGAGCAGATCAGCCTGCTCTAGTGGTCAGCCGAGAGCCCAGGTGACGGTCACTTCGAACGAGACCTGCTGGGTTCCCGGGGCGAGAACCATGTCGGACATCGAGGCGTCGGGAGCGCGCATGGTCTGACCGCCACTCGTGTCGTGTGCCTCGGTGATGGTCACGACGTTCTCGAGCGACGTCCCGGACAGATCCGCGTACTGCTCGGCACGGTTCTTCGCGTCCTCGAAGGCCCGGGTGCGAGCGTCGGCCAGAAGCTGAGAGTCGTCGTCGATGGCGAAGGCGACGTTGCCGAGCCGTGCCGCATTTCCGCCCGCCGCGATGCCGGCGTCCAGGACAGAAGAGGCTTTGTCGAGATCGCGGACGACGATTCGTACCGAGTTGGTCGCCCGGTAGCCGGTCACGTTGCCGCCGACGAACGGTCCACCACTGGCGTCGTACTGCGGCTGGACGGACAGATCGCTTGTCTGTACGTCCTCGGGGGCCACCCCGGCGGCGACTATCGCGTCGATCATCTGACGGGCCTTGTCATTCGACTCGGAGACCGCCCCCGATACGTCCGGGGCAACCACTTCGATGCCGATGTCGGCATTGAGGATGTCCGGCGCTCCGCGGACCTGCCCTGATCCGACTACTGTGACTTCCTTGGCGGCATTGTCCGAACTCCCGCAGGCCGTCAGCGAGACGGTGAGGGCTGCCGTCGCAGCGGTCAGTGCAAGAGTTTTCAGGTGTGGTCGCATGGTGAGACCGTAGCGACCGGATACTCAGCCCGCCGTGATTTGCGCCGTGACCGCGCCACTGAGCTGCGCTAGGTCCGTCGGAGCCAGCTCGATTTCGAGCCCGCGTCGGCCGGCGCTGCAGAGAATGCGGTCCCAGTCGAGCGCCGACGCATCGATCACTGTCGGCAGTTTCTTGCGCTGGCCGAGCGGTGAGATACCGCCGAAGACGTAGCCGCTCGAGCGCTCGGCTTCGGCGCGATCGGCCATGACGGCTTTGCTCGCACCGAGGGCAGCGGCTGCACCCTTGAGGGAGAGCTTGTCCGGGACCGGCAGGACCGCGACGGCGAGCTTGCCGGTGTCGAGTTTGACGACCAAGGTCTTGAAGATCTGTGCGGCCTCGACGCCTGTCGACTCTGCCAGTGCAGTGACCGCCTCGTCGCCGAAAGATTCGGCGCGAGGATCGTGGTCGTAGCTGTGGACGCGGTGCGGTGTCTTCGACTTGTCGAGAAGTACGGTCGCAGGGGTCGCTGTTCCGGCCATGAGGAACACCCTATGTGGATCGCCGACAGGTGCATCCGACCAGGCCGGGAACAGAGTCGCTGACTCCCGTGTTGGTACCAGTTGATGAAACTTGTCCCGAGAAGCGAAGGAGCGACCGTGCTGGCTGTGTGTGAGCCACCACCGGCCCGTGGGTCGGATCTTCAGTTGGCGGTAACCTTGATCCCTACGGCTAGTGAAGGGATCAGAGTGCTGGAACACGACCGGCCCAAGGACGAACCGTCAGAGGTAGCTGAACCTATCGACGGCGCAGTGTCCGAAACGCCCGAAACTGCGGATGAGTTGATTGCCCGGTTCGAGCGCGACGCGCTCCCGCTGCTCGACCAGTTGTACGGCGCTGCCCTGCGCATGACGCGGAATCCCGCTGATGCCGAGGATCTCGTGCAGGAGACGTACGTCAAGGCGTACACCGCTTTCCGCTCGTTCCGTGCCGGTACCAACCTGAAAGCCTGGCTGTACCGGATTCTCACGAACACCTACATCAACTCGTACCGCAAGAAGCAGCGCCAACCCGCGCAGTATCCGACGGACGAGATCACCGACTGGCAGTTGGCCGCCACCGCCGAGCACACTTCGACGGGGCTGCGATCGGCCGAGGTGGAGGCGCTCGACGCGTTGCCTGACGACGACATCAAGGCGGCGCTGCAGTCGCTTCCCGAGGAATTCCGTATGGCCGTGTACTACGCCGATGTCGAAGGATTCCCGTACAAGGAGATCGCGGAGATCATGGGCACACCCATCGGAACGGTGATGTCGCGACTGCACCGTGGTCGCAAGCAATTGCGTGGTCTTTTGGCCGATGTCGCAAAAGACCGGGGATTCAATCGGGACGGCGCGGTCGACACAGCCACAGTCGCAGCCACCGAGACGGAAGGTGTCACACGATGAGTGAGCAGGACGAATTCGAAAGGCTCGACTGCTCGGCAGTCATCGCCGACGTCTGGTTGATGCTCGACGGTGAATGCGACGATTCAAGTCGTGCTCGCCTGCAGCGTCATATCGACGATTGTGGATCGTGCCTCGAGGCCTACGGGATCGAAGAGAAGGTCAAGAGCCTGATCAACCGTAAGTGCGGCGGAGACCATGCGCCGGAAAGCCTGCGTCAGAGGCTCACCGTCGAGTTGCGTCGGACCATCGTCATAACGACTACCGAAACCGACAGCTAGCCCGTCAGCGAAGATCTGAGCGGCAGCAGTCGGAAGGCAGTAACGCCGAGGGGCGGGGAAGCAATGCTTCCCCGCCCCTCGGACGTTTTGTTGCGCTACATGTCAGGCGTTTGGACGCTTGCCATGGTTAGCGGCGTTGCCCTTACGGCTGCGCTTCTTACGACCACGCTTACCCATGATTGGTCTCCCTTCTGTTTCTTTCGCGTCATTGTTTCACGCCGATGCCGGTGTGGTTCCATTGGCAGGTCGATCGAGTGATCCGTCGACGTATTTTCGTGGTCAGAGTGCAGTTCCGACAGAAGTGAGGTTCACGATGGCAGAAGACGTGCGCGCCGAGATGGTTTCGACGGTCTACCAGGTCGTCGTGAGCGAGGGAGACGTCGTTGCGGACGGCGACACCCTGGTCATCCTCGAATCCATGAAGATGGAGATTCCCGTCCTGGCCGAGGTTCCGGGAACGGTGACGACGGTGGGCGTCAAGGTCGGCGACGTAATTCAGCAAGGCGATCTGATCGCCGTGATCTCCTAAGCCGGACGATGTCCACTCTCAGCGACCTCCTCGCCGAACACACCGACCTTCCCGGTGCGGCGGTCGACCATCTCCAGCGCGTCGTGGGGGAGTGGCAACTGCTCGCCGACCTCTCCTTTGCCGACGTTCTCTTGTGGGTGGGCACCGAATCGGAGAAGAACCGATCCGAGGGGACGGTCATCTGCGTCGCGCATTGCCGGCCGACAACGGCATCGACGGCTTTTCCGGAGGATGCGGTCGGAACGGTCGTTTCCGAGTCCGAGCACCCGCAGGTTCTTCGCGCTCTCGTGGAGGGCCGCGTCGTGCGCGGGGAAGACGAGACGTGGCGTGAAGGAATGCCGCCGCGTCGGGAAGCCGTTCCGGTGCGTCTGGACGGGCGAGTCATCGCTGTTCTGAGCCGCGACACCAACTTGTCGCACCAGCGAGCGCAGAGTCCGCTCGAACTCGCGTATCTCGATTGCGCCGAAGACCTGTGTCAGATGATCAGCGACGGAACCTTCCCGATCCGAGAATCGCGCTCCGACACGAACTCGAGCCCACGTGCGGGCGACGGCTTCATCCGTCTCGATACCGAAGGCACAGTCGTCTATGCCAGCCCGAACGCCCTCTCGGCCTATCACCGGATGGGTCTGAGCTCGGATCTGGTGGGCCAAGACCTCGCGGCACTGACCCGTTCGTTGGTCACCGACCCGTTCGAGTCTCAGGAAGCTGCGGGATACATCCGAGATACGTTGGCGGACAAGCCCGGTCGCCGTATGGAGATCGAGGCGCGCGGGGCAACCGTTCTGCTGCGGGCCCTGGTTCTCAAGCCTGGCGGCCGGCATGTCGGTGCTGCGGTCGTCGTCCGCGACGTCACCGAGGTCAAGCGTCGTGATCGCGCTCTCCTGAGCAAGGACGCAACCATCCGCGAGATTCACCATCGAGTGAAGAACAATCTGCAAACCGTCGCGGCGCTTCTGCGTCTACAGGCCAGGCGAACCGGCAACGACGAAGCGCGACAAGCGTTGACAGAGTCGGTGAGGCGCGTGACGTCCATCGCCCTCGTTCACGACACCTTGTCGATGTCGGTGGACGAAGAGGTGGATCTCGACGAGGTGATCGACCGGTTGGTTCCCATGCTCTCCGATGTCGCGGGAGTAGGTGTGCCGGTGACGATTCGGCGTGAGGGCAGTTTCGGAGTGTTCTCCGCCGAGCGCGCCACCCCGCTGGTCATGGTGCTGACGGAGTTGGTGCAGAACGCGATCGAGCACGCTTTCGATCCGGGTGTGACCGGCACGGTCACACTCAGTGCCGAGCGTTCTGCACGCTGGTTGGACGTGATCATCCACGACAACGGGCGCGGACTGCCGGAGAACTTCGACCTCGAGAAGTCCGATCGGCTCGGACTCCAGATCGTGCGGACTCTGCTGGGCGCCGAACTCGGTGGCTCGCTCGGACTGCACCCGGGAAGCGGAGGCGGTACCGACGCGGTTCTGCGTGTGCCGCTCGGTAGACGTTCTGCGCGTTACTGATTCGAGCCGCGTTAGCGATTCGAGCAGACAAAAAGCCCGGCACCATGTGGTGCCGGGCTGTCGTCTTCGACTGTGCAGAGGGGCTGTTCTCCGCCGCGAGTCGAACGTCTCGGTTCTACCTAGACGGAAGTGCGTGCACGGGTACGTGCGTTACGACGCTTGAGTGCGCGACGCTCGTCTTCGCTCATTCCGCCCCAGACGCCTGCATCCTGGCCGGACTCGAGAGCCCACGACAGGCACTCGGCGGTGACGGGGCAGCGGTTGCAGACAACCTTGGCATCAGCGATCTGAGCGAGGGCCGGTCCGCTGTTTCCCACGGGGAAGAACAGTTCGGGATCCTCGTCGCGACAGATTGCGTTGTGGCGCCAGTCCATCTTTTTTCGCTCCTTAATTGGGTGTGTATTCACACCATTTGGTACCAATGAGTTTGTGTGTGCGTCATCAATGTTTCCGCACTGTTACTTGTGAATGCTTTCACGAACTCGCGGTATGTCAATAGGTTTGAACGGGTTCGTGGGCCAACTCACTAATTTGTGACACACCTGACGGCCACCTGGGCGTCACCGGCATTTTACCCGATTTCGACCTTTTGGCACCAGAGTTTTTGCAGGTCAAACGTGTTGCCTGACTCACGTCGTAATCGGTGCGAACACTTCCAGCGCATCCGGGACCGAGGTGAATTCGACCTTTTCACGAAGTCCGATGTAGTCGCCGTCCATCTGCAGTCCGATCGGTCGCGACGATTCGATGGTGATTGTCGGGACGTCGTCGGTGCGTAAGAGGACCTTCGATTTCGGCTCCGCGCCGCGTGCGAGTAGTTGCCGCACAACCCGCAGGGACGGCAGAACTTTGGTGCTCGTCATGGCGAAGATGCCGAGTCCACTGTCGAAGGTCGTTCCCGGATTGGTGTGGACGGGACGCTCTTCCAGATATGTCCACGGGCTCGAGTTCGAGACGAATGCGTAGTGGACTCCGGAGACGGGATCCTGATCGGGAAGGTGGACGGTCAGCGCTGGTTCGGCTCGCTTGGCACGGAAGAACGCCGCGATCGCGGTTCGGACATACCGGGCGGGTGTGGCGGCGTCACCGTTCTTACGGCTGGCGTCGACGGCCTCGCACACATCGGCGTCGAGGCCCATTCCGGCGTTGAACGTGAACCAACGGTTGTCGCAGTGTGCGAGCCCGATTCGGCGCCTGGTCCGTTCGGAGAGGAGGTCGACGAGTTGGTTCGTGGCGTCGATCGGGTCGGCGGCAATACCGAGTGAGCGCGCGAAAACGTTTGCCGAGCCTCCCGGGACGACAGCGATCGTCGGGATCGGACCGACCGGAACCGATTTCATCGACGCGGGATGCGGTGACCCGAGCAGTCCGTTGACCACTTCGTTGACCGTTCCGTCGCCGCCGTGGACGATCACCGAGCCGAAGCCGTCTTCGTGGGCTTCGCGCGCCAGTTCGGCGGCATGACCCCGATGTGTGGTGTGCGCCACAGTAAGTCGCACCCGACTCTCGAGGGCGTGTGCCAACAGGTCACGACCGGCAGCGGTGGTGGAGGTGGCATTGGGGTTGACGATCAGCAGTGCGCGCACGGGGCATGAGCCTATCCGGTGTCGTGTTCTAGGCTGGCCTCGTGCCGAATACCGCCAGTCCGAACGCCCTGCCCAAGACAGTCACATGGGCAGGTGCCCTCGTGACGCTTCAAGGGCTGGTTGCCGCCGGGTTCGCGATCGTCGCAGTGATTCGCGGTGCAACCGGCCACGATCAGAGCGTCACCAACGGATACGGATTTGCCGCGTGGGTCGCGATCCTCGGCGGCGCGGTGTTGGCTGCCGGTATCGCTTTGCTGACGGGCCGCCGGTGGGGCCGGGCAATCGCCGTCGTCGCGCAGTTGCTGCTCCTGCCGGTCGCCTGGTCGCTCCTGACCGATTCGCATCAGGTGCCGCTCGGCATCGTTCTGGGTGTCGTCGTTCTCGGCGCTCTGGGCTGCCTGTTCTCGGCTCCGACGTCTCGATGGATGGCAGCGGAGTACGGAGCGTACGCAGACGAGGTGTCGCCGGAAGAGGGACGCGCGGACGAGACCGAAGAGCCGCGGGACAAGTAGGACGGAACGCCTACGCTGCTTCGGTCCTACTCAGCTTCCGCTCTACTCAGCTTCGGCGGCGAGAGCTCCGAGGTGAGTACCGGTCAGGCGATACGTGGTCCACTCCGTCTGTGCGTCGGCACCGAGTGACTCGTAGAACTTGATCGAGGGGGTGTTCCAGTTGAGCACCGACCAGGACAGCCGGGTGTAGTCGTTGTCGGTGCACTCCTTGGCGAGTGCGGCCAGAAGAGCCTTCCCGTGGCCTGATCCGCGCTGACTGGGCTTGACGTAGAGGTCTTCTAGGTAGATGCCGTGAGCGCCGTCCCACGTCGAGAAATTGCGAAACCACAATGCCATGCCGACGACGTCGTCGGCCGAATTCACAGCGACGTGCGCGAAGGCCGTCGCGGCCGGCCCGAACAACGCCTCGCCGATCTGTTCCGCCTTCACGGTGCACTCGTCGAGGGCCTTCTGGTAGTCGGCCAACTCGTAGATCATGTCGGTGATCGGCTGGACGTCTGCGGGCGTGGCGCGTCGGATCATAGGGAGAATCTTAGGCCTCAAGCCTCGACGAGCGGCGGCACGTTGTGATGGACGAGGTGGGTGGCGCCGTGCTCGTAACCGAGAACCGAGTATGCGCCGGGGGACAAGGCGAAACGCTTTCCTTCCGTCACCGGGAGCTCGAGCCAGCGGGCGATGAGTGCGCGTGAGAAGTGGCCGTGCCCGATCAGGATCACGTCGCGTTCGGGTAGTTGCGAACGCACCATCGACAGCACCATGTCGGTGCGGGCGTGGATCTGATCGGCCTGCTCGCCGCCGGGGCACGGGTGCGTCCAGACGGTCCAATCGGGCACCGTTGCGCGGATCTCGGGCGTCGTGAGGCCTTCGTAATCGCCGTAGTCCCATTCGGACAGTGCATCCCAGGTTCGCTCTTCCGGCAGGCCGGCGAGATCGCCCGTCAACTGTGCGCGCAGCCGCGGACTCGTCAGAATCATGGGGTTCCGGAGGTCGAGGGTTCGCAAGCGATTTCCGGTCGCGGTTGCCTGCATCTCGCCGAGCGGAGTCAGCGGAACCTCGGTCCGGCCCGTGTGTTTCCCGGTGCGTGCCCACTCGGTTTCACCGTGTCGCATGAGTACGACGCGAGCACCGAGGGGGATCGACGAGGGGGCGGACTGGGACGTCATGTCGACCATCATTGCAGGCTGCCTCGCGTGTGTAGCTCGCCTCCTGGCGCGAAGTGCGCAAGGATCTACGTGTGACGACGGTTCTCGCAGTGGCGAATCAAAAGGGCGGCGTGGCTAAAACCACCACCGTCGCTTCTCTCGGTGCGGCTTTGTCCGCGCTCGGACAACGAGTTCTGGTGGTGGATCTCGACCCGCAGGGCTGCCTGACGTTCTCGCTCGGACACAACCCGGATCGCCTCGAGCGTTCGGTCAACGAGGTCCTGGCGGGTGATCTCGACGCGGTCGACGCCGTGCTGAAGACGGACGACGGTATGGATCTCCTGCCGGCCACGATCGATCTCGCGGGCGCCGAAGCGCTGCTCCTGATGCGACCCGGTCGAGAGTTCGCGCTCAAGCGGGCGCTGTCTCCGCTCCTGGGCTCTTACGACGTCATCATCATCGACTGCCCACCGTCGTTGGGTGTGCTCACACTCAACGGATTGACTGCGGCGCAGTCGGTTCTGGTTCCACTGCAATGCGAAACCCTCGCACACCGCGGCGTCGGACAGCTGCTGCGTACGGTTCGTGAAGTCCAAGCCATCACCAACCCGGATCTTGTTCTGCTCGGCGCACTTCCGACTCTGTACGACGCTCGAACCACGCACAGTCGCGACGTGCTCGCCGACGTCAGCGACCGCTACTCCCTGGCCGTTCTGGCGCCTCCGATCCCACGCACCGTCAAGTTCGCCGAGGCGTCCGCGTCGGGTGCGACGGTCCTCGCCGGACGAAAGAACAAGGGCGCGGATGCCTATCGGGAACTCGCCGACAATCTCGTAAAGCATTGGGCTGGAAATGAAGTCGTGACTTTCGCGCCGGAACTGGCGCTCTGAGGAAGGCGAGAGCTTCTAGCGCAGCGCGAACAAGGTATCGCCGCGCTGTTCCAGAATCGTCTCGCCCGCACTGGCGAGCACGATCGGCGTCGTCGTCTCACCGCGGTCGACTGCGATCATGCGCTGCACCGCTCCGTCCGACGGACTGACGGCTGCAATGCCGCCCGGAACCGGGATGAGCATCTGACCGGCAACCATGCTTCCGGGTCCTGACGTTCCGTTGACGATCCACGTCGGAGCCAGATCGCTCAGGCGCAGGTTGACGGTCTGCGAGCCGGTCCACCACGTGATCGAAGCCTTGTCGGCGTGGGTGCGGGCGCCTTCGGTCACCGTTCCCTCGATCGGATAGTCGACGATCGGATTGCCGGTTCCGTCGAAAATGGTGATGCGAGAAACGGTTCCGTTGGCTGCGGGGAGATAGACCGCCGTCTTTTCGCCGGCCACGGCAAGCAGGCGGGCGCCCTCGGAGTCGAGGAGAATCGCGGATCCGTACTCTTCGGGTTCCTGGGCGTCCTTGGGTGCGGGATTCATCACCGTCAACCTGTTGGAGGCTTCACCGGGGCAGCGTTCGAGTACCGAGACTCGGTTGGCGCTCGACGCAGCGTCGAGCAGCGTGCATCCGGTGCGGGGTTGCTTGTTGGGGTTGACCTTCGCGTCGACCCGGCCGTACTCGAGGGTTCGGACGAGGTCCGAGCGCCACAGCTCCATTCGCTCACTGCCGCGCGAAATCAGGTAGGTGCCGTCCGCTGAAAGGCTGACCGCAGAATCGGCGTCGCTGTTGCGCTGGTCCTTTCGGGCGCCGGTGTCGGCGACCAGCGACGTGACCTGAGAGCAACCGCGATCGTCCTGATAGACGCTGACGACGCGATCCCACGAACCGATCGCGCCGCACAGCGGAATGTTGCGCGCGTATCGCCATACTTCTTCGCCCGTTGCCGGATCGCGGCCGATCACCTCGGAGCCGTCGGCGGTGACGACGGCATTTCCGACGGTGATCGGTGCCGTCGAGTCGGCACTGGGAGATTCCCACGTCTGTTTCAGGATGTCGGGTAACAACACCGACGTCGACAGAGGTGGGAGTGGAGATTCAGCGGTGACCGAGGTGGTTCCGCGCGCATCACTGCGCAACCACACAACGGTCACCGCCACGATTACGGCCAGCGCGATTGCCAGCGCACCGATCACATCTGAGCGAGTACGCCTTTCGGGAGCCAGCACATCGGCAGCTTACTCTGCGGCGCCTGCCGTCGCGGAAGCCGCGGGGCGACGACGCCGACGGCGACGCGGCTTGGCCGCTCCGTCTTCGTCCGAGTTCTCGGCAGCGGTTGCCGCGGGTGCCGAAGGGGGAGCTGTGGTGGCGCCGGCGGTGGTGGACGTCGCGGCGTCGGTCGAAGCGCCGGCGCGGGTGCGGCGACGGGTCCGGTTGCGGCGGGGAGCGGCCTTCTCTTCGTTGCCGTCCGAGTCGGTCGACTTCGGCGCGTCCGCTTTGTCCGTTGCTGCTTTGTCCGTTGCTGCCTTCTCAGGGGCGGCCTTGGCCTTGCGAACAGTGCCCTTGGCATCGGCCGGAATGGACAACTCTTCGTAGAGGTGCGGCGAGCTGGAGTAGGTCTCGACCGGGTCGGGGATTCCGAGGCTCAGTGCCTTGTCGATGAGCTGCCAGCGAGGGATGTCGTCCCAGTCGACCAGCGTGACGGCGATGCCGGTGCGTCCGGCGCGGCCGGTACGACCGATGCGGTGGACGTAGGTCTTCTCGTCCTCGGGGCACTGGTAGTTGATGACGTGGGTGACGTCGTCGATGTCGATACCGCGGGCAGCGACGTCGGTGGCGACCAGAACGTCGACCTTGCCGTTACGGAAGCCCTTCAGCGCCTTTTCACGGGCGATCTGGCCGAGGTCACCGTGGACGGCACCGACGGAGAAGCCGCGCTCGGCGAGATCGTCGGCGACTTTCTGGGCTGTGCGCTTGGTGCGGGTGAAGATCATCGTCGCGCCGCGGCCTTCGGCCTGCAGAACACGGGCGACCATCTCGGCCTTGTCGAGCGCGTGTGCACGGTAGATGTGCTGGCTGGTGCGATCGTGCACCGCGGAGGATTCGGCCTCTTCGGCGCGGATGTGCGTCGGCTGCGTCAGGAAGGTGCGAGCCAGGGTGATGATCGGGCCGGGCATCGTCGCGGAGAAGAGCATCGTCTGACGCTTGTCGGGGACCATGCCCATGAGGCGTTCGATGTCGGGGAGGAATCCCAGGTCGAGCATTTCGTCGGCCTCGTCGAGGACGAGAACGCCCACCTTGCCCAGGATCAGGTGCGACTGGTTGGCGAGGTCGAGCAGGCGACCCGGGGTGCCGACGACAACGTCGACGCCCTTCTGGAGTGCCGAGATCTGCGCCTCGTACGGACGGCCGCCGTAGATGGGCAGAACCTGGAGACCACGATCGCCGACGCGGAGGTACTTGCTGGCGTTCTCGAGGTCGCGGGCGACCTGGATGCACAGCTCGCGGGTGGGAACGATGATCAGAGCGCGGGGCGTGCCGTCGAGAACAGCCGTGCCGTTCTCGGCGGTGACGATGCGATGCAGGAGCGGGACGCCGAAACCGAAGGTCTTGCCCATTCCGGTGCGGGCCTGACCGATGAGGTCGTCACCGGCGAGAGCCAACGGAAGGGTGAGTTCCTGGATGGCGAAGGTGCGCTCGATGCCGATCTCGTTCAGTGCGCGGACGATTTCGTCGCGGACACCGAGTTCGGCGAAGCTCGGGGGTACATGGGTGTCGTCGAGCTGGACGGAAACGGTGTTCTCGGTTGCTTCGTCTTCGTGGTCGACAGTGATCTTGCTCAGGGGACTAGCCTTTCCTCGTGGCGGTACGCACGCACAAGGTAAGGGGCCAGGCCGTAAGTCGGCCGATGTCGATGCCCTCTTTTTCTTCGGTCATGCCTACGCCTCAGCACTGAATTCCACTCGGACGAATTCGAACCGTCCGGAGATCTCGGCGAAGCGGGCGACAACCGTCGATGCAGGTGCGCGCACATTATCGGTGGGGTTCGTGTGAATACAGCCGTCCCGGCTAACCAATTGGCCCGGGGGAACTGGCGAACTCCCAAGACCATTGTAGCTGCACGTTGTCCGTCCCTCGCGATGACATGTCGAAGATCACCGAATCGGACATGCGGTCCTTGCCGGTCGCGTCGGCCGTCGAAGCACTACAGTTCGTAGTCATGGGCGCACACGATCTTGATGCTTCGACGGACGCTGGAACCGGAGGCCGAGTCGCTTCCGATCACCCTGGCGTGATCGATTTGTTTGCCGTTCTCGCGTATGGCGAGATTTCGGCGTTCTACCGTTTGGCGGAGGACGCACAAATGGCACCGGACCTGCGAGGCAAGGTGGCGTTCGCCAGCATGGCCGCCGCCGAGATGGACCACTTCGAGACTCTGGAAACGGCGTTGACGGAACGTGGCCACGAGATCTTCACCGTCATGGACCCGTTCGTTCGAGCTCTCGACAACTACCACGCGTCGACGACACCGTCGACGTGGCTGGAATCGCTCGTGAAGGCGTACGTCGGCGACGGAATCGCTGCCGACTTCTATCGCGAGATCGGGCACTCCCTCCCGGCGGATGTCGCGGAAATCGTCGAGGACGTGCTGTCCCAGACGGGCCACTCGGAGTTCGTGGTGCTCGAGGTGAAGGCAGCAGTGGAGGCCAGTACTCGCGCCAAGGACCGGTTGATGCTGTGGGGACGCCGTCTTCTGGGCGAAGCAATCACGCAGGCACAGTTCGTGCTGGCGCAGCGTGAAGATCTCACCGATCTGGTGATCTCCGCCTCCGGCGACCTCAACGGAGTTGTCGCGTTGTTCGACGGCATGCAGGCAAAGCATGCCGAGCGGATGGCGATTCTCGGACTCGTCTAGGTGCCTGTTCGCTCTGGGCACAGCGTGCAGAGGAGCGTGGGCGGTCGTTGCTGCATTAGCCTTGCGTCGACAACGGATGTAATTCACGAACAGTTCGGAGGTTGACCGTGGAGGTCAAGATCGGTGTAATCGACAGCCCGCGTGAGCTCATCGTCAACAGCGAACAGACCCCTGACGAGGTCGAGACACTGGTCGCGGCTGTCCTCGGTGGCCGCGAGCCGGTTCTGGCTCTCGTCGACGACAAGGGCCGCAAGTTCCTGGTGCAGGCTTCTCGTGTGGCGTACGTGGAGATCGGTCCGTCCGATATCCGCAAGGTCGGATTCGCGCCTACCGTCTGACGCGTAGCCGTAACAGCAGAATGGGCGGGCAGTCGTGAGACTGCCCGCCCATTCTCGTTCGGGTTCCGGTTACTTCGTTTCGGCTTGCAGCGGCACGTGTGAGAGACCGCCCCACGCGAGGGTCACGGTGATTTCCACGGCTTCTTCCTTCGGGATCGGCCGCGCGGCCTCGAGCCAGTACCGCGCAGTGAACTGGCTGGCACCGACAAGACCGACCGCAAGGATGCGCGCGCGGTACGGATCGAGTCCGGAATCCTGACTCACCAGGTCGAACACGGCGTCGACGCAGGCTTCGGTGGCTTGTTCGACGCGTGTCTGGACCTGAGGTTCGCCCATGATGTCGGACTCGAACACCAGGCGGAAGCCCTGGGAGTCGTTGTCGACGAAGTCGAAGAACGCCTGGACCGCGGCGCGGACACGCTGTTTGTTGTCCGTCGTCGATCGCAGGGCCTGGCGTACACCCGAGATGAGGCTGTCGACGTAACTCTGCAGGACTGCGACGTACAGTTCGAGTTTGCCTGGGAAATGTTGGTACAGAACTGGCTTGCTGACACCGGCACATTCGGCGATCTCGTCCATGCCGGCCGAGTGGTACCCGTTCGCAACGAATACCTCACTTGCAGCTGCGAGGAGCTGGAGGCGGCGCGCATCGCGCGGGAGGCGGGTGCTGCGACGTGTTCCGGCAGGCTTGCCAGCCGTTGTACCGCGATCGGAGTCAGTCCGATCCGCGAGTTCTGTCATGTCGCTTCCAATCTGAGCAAAAGTAATTCGGTCGGCGCGCGGATCCGCGAGTCGCGTGTGCGTACCCGCCAGTATCCTCCGTCACACCGGTCGTAGCCGAATGAACGATACCGTGTGTCGCCCGGGCGAGTCGCGCGTGCCTCGGTGAGCGAGACCAGCGGTCTTTCTCGTTACAGGACGGGCTGCCATGACACGCCAGGACCAGCAAGTTTCGGTCAGCCCGGGCGAGCGACTTGCCGTGTGTGAGATTCTGGACGACGTGACTGACCCAGGGGGACCGCGCATGCGTGGACGAACTACGCAGAACCCTGAACGTGAGGAACGTCGAATGCGTAGCGGAACTGGAGCGCCTCGCGACGAACGTCGGCCGGAGGTGCCGGATGATCGTGCCTACGGCGAACGCGACTATCGCGGCATTTCCTCCCATCAGCCTTTGCGCGCCCAATGGGATCCGACCAAACGAGAAGTGGGCCGAACCCCGCGTAATCCGCGACCGGACCGGGCAGCGCGAAAGCAGAGCAAGCTCGGGCGCTTCGTCTCGACCTACGGTTGGCGGGCCTACGCGATTCCGGTTCTCGTGGTGCTCACCATTCTTGTGATCGTCGATGCGGTACGGCCGGACGCCACAGACTCCGCGAGCAAGACGTCGGCCACCGCCGACCTCGCGCACAGCACCGACGGAACCGATGTCATCGGTGCCCCACCGGCCGGAGACGGAACTTTTGCCTCGTCGATACCGTCCGGTGCCCTTCCCGACGGTGGTCCGTTCACCGTCGCGGGGGGTGGAACGTGGCACGTCGTACCAGGTACGACGGGCAAGGTCGGACAGGGAACCGAACGCGAGTTCACGTACACGGTCGAGATCGAGGACGGCGTCGACACGACCGGCTTCGGCGGAGACGAATCGTACGGACGCATGGTCGACCAGACACTGGCCAATCCGAAGAGTTGGACCAACGATCCCAAGGTCGCGTTCCGGCGCGTCGACGCCGGCGAGCCGGACTTCCGGATCTCCTTGACCTCACAGATGACGATCCGCGAAGGCTGTGGATACGAAATCGAACTCGAAGGATCCTGCTACAACCCGAGCATGGACCGAGTCCTGCTCAACGAACCGCGATGGGTGCGAGGCGCCATTTCGTTCCAGGGCGACATCGGCTCGTATCGGCAGTATCAGATCAATCACGAGGTCGGCCATGCCATCGGATACGCCGCTCATCAGCCGTGCGAGACCGAAGGCGGACTCGCACCGATCATGATGCAGCAGACCTTCGGAACCGCGAACAACGACATCGCTAGGCTTGATCCCGAGGGCGTCGTTCCGATGAACGGACTCACGTGCCGCTTCAATCCGTGGCCGTACCCCCGAGCGTGACCGGATCGAGAATCCCTGATCTCGTCTTGAACTAGGAGTGTTTCGCGGTGTCTGCAACACCCGTCGTATTGCCACCACTGGTGGAGCCGGCAGCCGAGTTGAGCCGGGAGGAAGTTGCCCGATACAGCCGGCACCTGATCATCCCGAACGTAGGCATGACCGGTCAGAAGCGGCTCAAGAATGCACGAGTCCTGTTCATCGGCGCCGGTGGATTGGGTTCACCGGCACTGCTCTACCTCGCGGCCGCAGGAGTGGGCACCATCGGGATCGTCGAGTTCGACGAGGTCGACATGTCGAACCTGCAGCGTCAGGTGATTCACGGACGCTCCGACGTCGGACGCCCGAAGGCGCTCAGTGCGAAGGAGTCGATTCTCGAAATCAACGAGCACGTCGACGTCCGGTTGCACGAGTTCCGCCTGGACAACTCCAACGCGGTCGAACTGTTCTCCGAGTACGACCTGATCCTGGACGGTACGGACAACTTCGCGACGCGGTACCTCGTCAACGATGCTGCCGTCATCGCGGGAAAGCCGTACGTGTGGGGCTCGATCTACCGCTTCGAAGGGCAGGTCTCGGTCTTCTGGGAAGACGCCCCGGACGGCGCGGGACTGAACTATCGCGATCTTTACCCGGAGGCGCCGCCGCCAGGCATGGTCCCCTCGTGCGCCGAGGGTGGTGTGCTCGGAGTCCTGCCTGCGACCGTCGGTTCGATCATGGCGACCGAGGCGGTCAAGCTCATCACGGGGATCGGCGAACCGCTTCTCGGACGCCTGATGATCTACGACGCACTTGCGATGACGTTCCGGACGATCCGCCTTCAGCGTGATCCGACCCGCGTGCCGGTCACCGCCTTGATCGACTACGACGCGTTCTGCGGTGTCGTGTCCGAAGAGGCGAGTGCCGCTGCTGTCGGTTCGACGATCACGGCGCCCGAACTGGAGGCCATGATCGGCGAGGGACGGTCGATCGAGCTGGTCGACGTACGAGAACCGGTTGAATGGGACATCATGCATCTGCCGGGGGCCGTGCTGATCCCGAAGGACCGCATCCTGTCCGGTGAAGCTCTCGCGACGTTGCCGCAGAACAAGCAGATAGTGCTGTACTGCAAAACCGGCATTCGTTCCGCCGAGGCATTGGCATTTCTCAAGAACGCCGGTTTCTCCGACGCGGTCCACGTTCAAGGCGGCGCGATCGCCTGGGCGAACCAGGTGGATGCGAGTCTGCCGGTCTACTAGGCGCGCCTCGCGGGAGGCGGCGCCGCGCACCGGTAGCGTTGGGGTGTGAGCACAGGCCAACCTCCCCAGCACGTGTGCTCCACCTTCGGCCTCCGTGAAGTCGATCCCATCCCACTCGGTGCGGATTGGGACGGCGGGTGGCTGTGTGGAGACGTCGTCCTTTCAGCAGTCGCGGATCATGCCCGCGCAGCGTGGTCGGCGAAGGTGCGAGAGAACCTCGAAGTCGACGGCGTTCGGCTGGCTCGACCGGTGCGTTCGACCGACGGTCGTTACGTCGTCTCGGGCTGGCGTGCCGACACCTTCATCGTCGGATCGCCGGAACCACGTCACGACGAAGTGGTCTCGATGTCCTGCCGACTGCATGCGGCGACGGCCTCGCTCGAGCGCCCGCGCTTCCTTGCGCAACCGCCCGTGCCGCCGTGGGCCGAGGTCGACGTATTCGTCGCCGCTGATCGCGCGGCATGGGAAACGGTTCCGCTGAGGATCGCGAAGGGCGTCGAGCAACTCGAGACGCCCACTCCTGACGGTCGCAAGAGTCTGGAACTGATCGCCGGGCTCGCTACTTTGCGTAAGCCGGTGCAGAGCCCGGACCAGCTCGTGCACGGCGATCTGTTCGGGACAGTGCTGTTCTCGGGCAGTATGGCGCCCGGAATCACCGACATCACGCCGTATTGGCGGCCGGCTGCGTGGGCCGCCGCCGTCGCTGTGGTCGACGCGATCTCGTGGGGTGGTGCCGACGAGGCACTGGTCGGCCGGTGGGAAGATCTCCCCGAGTGGCCGCAGATGCTTCTACGTGCGGTGATGTTCCGCTTGGCGGTTCATGTTCTGCATCCTCGCTCGACGGCGGACGCGTTCCCGGGGTTGGCCCGTACGTCCGACATCGTGCGCTTGCTGCTCTAGATCGGGGCGCCGGTACCGAAGTCCGAGACCAGGCCCTCGAACAGCTCGCGTGCGGCGTTCGAGGCGGCCACGGTGTTCCCGTCGACGACAGCGTTGACGAGGTTCGCGTGCTGCGAGTGGAATCCTTCGCCGGTTGCATCGATGTGCTGTTGGATCGTGGTCTCGATGACCGGGAGCAGGGAGTCGTAGAACTCCAGGTAGACCTCGTTGTGGCTGGCCGCGACGATTGCTCGGTGCAGGGCGACGTCCGCGGTGGTGGCAGCGTCGACGTCCTGACCCTCCCATGACGCGGTGCGAAGCTCGAGTAGCCGCGTCAGTTCGGCGATGTCGTCTTCGGTTCGCCGTGCGGCGGCGAGGGTGGCTGCAGTGATGTCGAGTGCGCGCCGAAGTTCGAGTACATCCCGCTGGTGGGCACCGGCAAAGTAGTTGCCGAGAGTGCCACCGAGGTCGGAGACGGCAACGACGTAGGTGCCCGATCCCTGACGACGTTCCAGCATTCCGGCGTGTACGAGCGCCTGGACCGCCTCGCGCACGGTATTGCGACCGGTCCCGGTCAGCTCCGACAGTTCCGGTTCGGTGGGGATTTTGGAACCGATCGGCCAGGTTCCGCTCCGGATCTCGTTGCGGAGTTGTTCGGTGACCTGCGAGATGAGACTTGCGCGTCGAACGGGTTGCACGTGGTTGTTTCCTCGGGTCCGGGTAAGTGGTGTGAATGTGACGTTAGATTACCGCGCTTGTGCGAGTTCGTCCGGTCATCCTATGATTTGCCGGTGACTGCTCAACTGGAGAGAACCGAAACCCGCTCGTTGATACAAGGCCGTGTGCTCGTCTTCGCTGCGATTGCGATGTCTGCGCTCGTACTTCGACTTGCGGTGACCTCGTTCTCGCCCTTGGCGGCCGAGATTCGCGACGAGATCGGCTTCTCCGCCTCGATCGTCGGTGTCTTCGGCATGGTTCCGACCGCAATGTTCGCCATCTTCGGTCTCGTCACTCCCGCCATCGCGAAACGTATCGGGCTCGAGCGAACGGCCCTCGTTGCGATGCTCATGGCCGGCGTCGGAATGTTGTTGCGCGCCATGATGTCTCAGACATGGTCGTTGCTGGCCCTCTCGGCTCTGGCACTGGCAGGCATGGGAATCGGCAATGTCGTGATCCCACCGTTGGTCAAGCGGTACTTCTCGGATCGCCTCGCCACCATGAGTTCGGTCTACATCGTGGCCGTGCAGATCGGCACCATCGTTCCGGCGTTTGTCGCAGTCCCGGTTGCCGACGCCTTCGGGTGGCGGTTCTCGATCGGCTGGTGGTCCGCCTTCGGCTTCGCCGCAGCAGTGCCGTGGTTGATCACCCTCGCTCGCTCGCGCAAGGCTCGCGCGAACGAAGCCGGGTCCGTCGAGAATGCATCGGATTCGGTTGCGGCAGTGGCAGAACAGCCACGCGGTCAGGTCTGGCGTTCTCCCGTGGCCTGGGGGATGGCCGGCATGTTCGGCATGACCTCACTGATCACGTATTCGATGTTCACGTGGATTCCCTCGATCCTTCGTGACGCCGGAGCCAGTGATGCCTTCGGCGGAACGATGGTCGGAATGTTCTCGGTGATCGGGCTCGTCGCAGCTTTCGGTGCACCGACGCTGTGCGCCCGCATGGCCAATCCCTTCTCTGTCGTGATCGCGTGTGCCGTCTGCTACCTGGTCGGCATGGGCGGGCTGTACTTTGCCCCGATGGCGGCGCCGGTCGTGTGGGTTGTCGTCTTGGGCCTCGGTCCGAGCACGTTCCCGATGTCGCTCACGCTGATCAACCTGCGTACTCGTTCGCACATCGGTTCCTCGGCACTGTCCGGCTTCACCCAGGGCATCGGCTACTCCGTTGCCTGCCTCGGTCCGCTCCTGTTCGGCGTTTTCCACGACGTGTCCGGTGGATACGCTGCGCCGTTCGGCCTGCTCGTCGTCGCTGTGATCGTGGTGCTCCTGGGCGCCTACCAGGCATGTAAGCCTCGGATGCTCGAGGATTCCTGGCACGCACCTGCGAAAAACTAGCTCACACCCGGTCTTGTTACCGGGTGAGGATCAATTGACTTCGCGGTCATCGCACGCAGCACCGGCGCAATAACCGTTTTCTACCTTTGGGTCTCCAACATATTCAGGAGGCCCTGGTGAGTCATTACATCGAGCATTGGGATGCAGAGGACGTCGACGCCTGGGAATCCGGCGGCAAGGACATCGCGAAGCGGAACCTGATCTGGTCAGTGGTAGCCGAACACGTCGGCTTCTCGATCTGGTCGATCTGGTCCGTGATGGTGTTGTTCATGCCGACGGATATCTACGGCATCGACGCGGCCGGAAAGTTCTTCCTCGTCGCAGTGCCCACACTTGTCGGGTCGGTCCTCCGCATTCCCTACACGGTTGCCACCGCACGGTTCGGCGGTCGTAACTGGACCGTCATGAGTGCGCTGTTCCTCTTCGTACCAACACTTCTCACGCTCTACCTGATGATGAACCCGGGTGCGTCGTACACCACGTTCATGTTGGTAGCGGCCACTGCAGGTATCGGCGGCGGCAACTTCGCGTCGTCGATGACCAACATCAATGCCTTCTACCCGCAACGCCTCAAGGGGTGGGCGCTCGGTCTCAATGCCGGCGGCGGCAACATCGGTGTGCCGATGATTCAGCTGATCGGTCTGCTGGTGATCGCCACCGTCGGTAACCGCGCTCCGTGGATCGTCTGCGCCGTCTATCTCGTGTTCATTGCGGCCGCCGCCGTCGGTGCCGCGCTGTTCATGGACAACCTGGGCAACCAGAAGTCGGACCTGCGCTCCATGGCCAAGGCACTCAGGTTCTCCGAGTCGTGGGTGATCAGCTTCCTGTACATCGGTACGTTCGGTTCCTTCATCGGATTCAGCTTCGCCTTCGGTCAGGTTCTGCAGATCAACTTCCTCGCCGGCGGTGCCACTCCGGCCGCGGCCGCGCTGCATGCAGCACAGATCGCCTTCATCGGCCCTCTCCTCGGTTCGATCGCTCGCCCCCTCGGCGGCAAACTGGCCGACCGGATCGGCGGCGGCAAGATCACCATGTGGACGTTTGTCGCCATGGCATTCGCGGCATCGATACTCGTGACGGCCGGAACGATGGACGACAACACCGCCGGCGTCGCCAGCGCCGGAATCATGGTGACATTCGTTCTCGGATTCATCGCTCTGTTCCTGCTCTCCGGCATCGGAAACGGATCCGTTTACAAGATGATCCCGGCGATCTTCGAGGCGAAGGCTCAGAGCTTCGACCACATGGATCGAAGCGAGAAGGCGACGTGGTCGCGCAGTATCTCCGGCGCTCTCATCGGATTTGCCGGTGCGGTAGGCGGTTTGGGCGGCGTCGGCATCAACCTGGTGCTGCGCGCGTCGTACAGCAGCCCCGCGAAGTCGGCGACCATGGCCTTCTGGGTGTTCCTGGCCTTCTACATCGCCTGCATCGCAGTCACCTGGTTCGTCTTCCTGCGCAAGCCGTCGACGCTGACCACAGACGTCGACGAGGCGAAGGTCGCAGTCACGGCGTGAGCGGTCCGCAGAATCTCAGAACTATCTCGTACCTCAGGAAGTAGGCGTCATGAGCAAGTCGGTTGTTGTCATCGGACACGGAATGGTCGGACACCGATTCGTCGAGGCACTGCGTTCGCGCGACGAAGCGAACAACTGGTCGGTGACCGTACTCTGCGACGAGCAGTACGCGGCGTACGACCGAGTCGGGCTGTCCTCGTACGTCGGAGCGTGGGACCCCAAGGAACTGGCACTGGCCGGCAACGATTACGTCGGCGACAGCCTGGTCGACCTCCGTGTGGGGGAGGGCGCGCTCGCGATCGACAAAGATGCACGCACGGTCACGACGACAACCGGCGAGACGATCTCCTACGACGCTCTGGTGATGGCGACCGGTTCGTATCCGTTCGTGCCTCCCGTACCGGGGCACGACGGCGACGGATGTTTTGTCTACCGCACCCTCGACGACCTCGACGGTATCCGGGCCGCCGCCGAGAAGGCTGGTCCTGGCGCTGTCGGCGTCGTGGTGGGCGGAGGTTTGCTTGGACTCGAGGCCGCAAATGCTCTCTCGCTCATGGGGATGACGGCACACGTCGTCGAGCACAATGCGCGATTGATGCCGATGCAGGTCGACGAGGGTGGCGGCGCACTGCTCGCTCGCCTCGTCACCGAACTCGGGCTCACTGTCCACACCGGTGTCGGGACGGCGGGAATTTCGCAGGCCGACAACGGAATCGTGGTCGAACTCTCCGACGGCTCCACCATCGACGCCGCGCTGCTCGTCTTCTCCGCCGGAGTACGTCCGCGTGATCAGCTGGCCCGCGACGCCGGGATCGCAGTGGGGGAGCGCGGTGGCATCCTGACCGACCTCGGCTGCGTGACTTCGGACGAGAACGTCTACGCAGTCGGCGAATGTGCTGCGGTGGAAGGCCGTTGCTACGGTCTGGTCGCTCCCGGTTACACGACGGCCGAGATCGTGGCCGATCGTCTGCTCGGCGGCGCCGCGGATTTCCCGGGCGCGGACATGTCCACCAAGCTCAAGCTCATGGGCGTCGACGTCGCCAGTTTCGGTGACGCGATGGCGACCTCACCGGGCGCCCTCGAAGTCGTCCTCAGCGACGCGTCCAAGGGGACGTACGCAAAGCTCGTGGTCTCCGACGACGCGAAGATCCTGCTCGGCGGCATTCTTGTCGGTGACGCATCGGCCTACGCGTCGCTGCGCCCGCTGGTCGGTCGCGAACTACCCGGTGACCCGGCGACATTGATCTCGCCTGCGGGGGAGAAGCCGGGTGCAGGCTCGCTGCCCGACGACGCCGAGGTGTGCTCGTGCAACGCCGTGACGAAGGGAGCCATCTGCGGTGCAATCGCAGCCGGCGCATGCGACATCGCTTCGGTGAAGGCGTGCACCAGCGCCGGAACCACTTGTGGCGGTTGCCTTCCCACCGTGAAGCAGCTGCTGGCCGATTCCGGCGTCGTGATGTCGAAGGCACTGTGCGAACATTTCGCGCAGTCGCGGGCCGAGTTGTTCCAGATCGTCCAGTCGACGCAGACCAGAACTTTCTCGGCGCTGATCGCCAAGTACGGCAAGGGCGCCGGTTGCGACATCTGCAAGCCCGTAGTCGCTTCGATTCTGGCCTCGACGGACTCCGATCACATCCTGCACCGCCAGCAGGCGTCGTTGCAGGACACCAACGATCACTTCCTCGCGAACATCCAGAAGAACGGTACGTACTCCGTGGTACCTCGGATGCCTGGCGGCGAGGTCACGGGTGAGCAACTCATCGTCATCGGAGAAGTGGCGCGAGACTTCGGCTTGTACACGAAGGTGACCGGCGGTCAGCGCATCGACTTGTTCGGTGCCCGCGTCGAACAGTTGCCCGCGATCTGGAAGCGCCTCGTCGACGCCGGGATGGAATCGGGTCAGGCGTACGGCAAGTCCCTCCGGACGGTCAAGAGTTGCGTCGGTTCGAGTTGGTGCCGCTACGGTGTCCAGGATTCGGTGGGTATGGCCGTCGACCTCGAGAATCGCTACCGCGGTCTGCGTTCGCCGCACAAGATCAAGTTCGGCGTCTCGGGTTGCGCCCGTGAATGTGCCGAAGCGCGAGGCAAGGACGTCGGCGTCATCGCGACGGAGAACGGTTGGAATCTGTATGTGGGCGGTAACGGCGGACAGTCGCCCAAACACGCTCAGTTGCTTGCCGGAGGCCTCGACGACGCGACCTTGGTCAAGTACATCGACCGCTACCTCATGTTCTACATCCGTACTGCCGATCGCCTCCAGCGCACGGCGCCGTGGGTCGAATCACTCGAAGGCGGACTCGATCACCTCAAGGCCGTGATTTGTGAAGACAGCCTGGGTATCGGCGAGGAACTCGAGGCACTGATGGCCAAGCACGTCGAGGGTTACCAGGACGAATGGGCCGGTGTGCTGGGTGATCCGGAGAAATTGTCGAGGTTCGTCTCGTTCGTCAACGCACCGGAAGAAGCCGACCCGACGGTTGTGTTCGACGAGACCGGAGTGCGCAAGGTTCCGGTCCTGATGGGCATGCCGAGCATCCCCACGCGCCGGTAATAGTCGCGTAACCCGTGGGAAACACGGGATCCGTAGAAACGTAGACAAGAACCCGCGCGACGTTGTCGCCGGATCGACAGGAGGACTTCGATGAGTGTCATCGATGCGCAGATCGCCAAGCTGGATTCGGATCGACTCGAATGGACGTCGGCCTGCCCGCTGAGCCATCTGATCCCTGGACGCGGAGTTGCCGTGCTTCTTCGCGGCGGCGAGCAGGTGGCACTGTTCCTACTCGAGGACGGCACACTCCGGGCTGTCAGCAACTTCGATCCGTACGGCCGCGCCGCGGTGATGTCTCGCGGACTCGTCGGCGACCGGGACGGTGAGCCGATCGTGGTCTCGCCACTGCTCAAGCAGGCGTTCTCGCTGGTCGACGGCCGGGCGCTGGACGACTCGTCGGTTGCGCTGCCGGTGTACGGCGTTCGCGTGTGGGCTGGAGTCGTTCAGGTACACAGCCTGCAGATGCAGGGCGTTCGCTCGACTGTCTCCGATGCAGTCTCGTGAGTGACGACATGCCGTTGGCTGGATTCACGGTAGGTATCACTGCTTCGCGCCGCGCCGAGGAGTTCGCGACCTTGCTGACTCGTCGGGGAGCGGATGTCGTTCACGCTCCGGCGATTCGAATCATTCCGTTGGCCGACGACCGTGAGCTCGAAAGGGTGACACAGCAGATCATCTCGGATCCTCCCGAGGTGGTCGTCGCCACCACCGGCATCGGGTTCCGGGGTTGGCTGGAAGCCGCCGACGGATGGGGCGAAGCCGAAAGTCTCGGTTCTGCGCTCGGTTCGGCTCGTTTACTCGCGCGAGGACCGAAGGCCAAGGGAGCAATCCGCGCGGCCGACCTTCGTGAGGAATGGTCACCGGCATCCGAGTCTTCCGCCGAGGTGCTCGAACATCTTCTGGCAGAAGGTGTCTCGGGAAAGCGGATCGCTGTACAACTGCATGGTGCGACCACCGAGTGGGAGCCGATTCCCGACTTCTGTCAGGTGTTGCGCGAGGCCGGCGCCGAGGTCATCGCGGTCCCTGTCTATCGATGGGAACCGCCGGAGGATCCGACGCTGCTCGACCGGATGATCGACGCCATCGCGTCAGCCGGAATCGACGCCGTCAGTTTCACCAGTGCACCGGCCGTAGCCTCGATGTTGATGCGAGCCGACAAGACCGGGGATCTCGGAGACATTCTCGACGCGATGCGGGGTCCGGTGGCGGCCATGTGCGTCGGCCCGGTCACCTCCGCGCCGCTCGAAGCGTTGAATGTACCGACCACGGCCCCGGCGCGGGCACGTCTGGGCGCGCTAGCGCGACACATCGTCGACGAACTCCCGCAGCGAGCCAACAAGATTCAAGCCGGCGAACACGAAATCAGCATTCGCGGCGGTTGCGTAGTCGTGGACGGTGAAGTGAAGCAATTGCCGCCGGCTGCGATGTCGTTGATCCGCACTCTCGGTGCGAGTCCCGGTCGAGTCGTCTCCCGCGACGAACTTCTGGCTTCTCTTCCCGGCGGCGGCGGCGACACCCACGCCGTCGAGACCGCCGTCGCCCGATTGCGCGCGTGCCTCGGTGCGCCCAAAGCCGTTCAGACGGTGGTCAAGCGGGGCTATCGACTTGCCCTCGACCCCGGCGACTACGTACAGAATCCCGGTGACTATGCAACGCGATGACGATGTACTCGTACTGGTAGCTCACGGCACGCGTAGTGCACGTGGCGTGGAAATGGTTGCCGCGCTTGCCGACGCCGTCGGCACGCGCGTCGGACGCACGCGCGTTGCCTTTGTCGATGTGCTCGGTCCGTCACCTTCGGAAGTCCTCCGGGACACTCCGGGGCGAGCGATTCTCGTACCGGCCTTCTTGGCGTCCGGCTACCACGTTCACACCGATGTTCGACGCGAAGTGGCGATCAGTGAGCACTCGGCCGTGAGTGTGACGCCGGCACTCGGACCCGATCCGGCGCTTGCACGCGTGTTGCTTCGGCGCTTGACCGAAGCGGGGTGGAATCCGGGTGACGCGACAGTGCTTGCTGCCGCCGGGTCCTCCGATGCGCGGGCGCTGCGAGACGTCGAGCGTGCTGCGCTGATGCTTGCCGAAGCGGCGGGGACTCGTGTCGACATCGGGTACATCGCGACCGGGGAGCCGAAGGTAGCCGATGTTGTTGCAGCAGCACGCGTTCGCGGCGCGAAGCGAGTTTTTGTCGCCTCGTACCTCCTCGCGCACGGGCTGTTCCACGAAAGGTTGCACGCTGCAGGAGCCGATGGTGTGACCGAACCGCTCGGCGTCGATCCGGGAGTGGTGGACCTTGTCGTGAATCGGTATGAGAGTGCGCGAAGGGAACTAGTATCGCTGCATGACGTCTCACTCCGTAACGCCGACGTATGCCGACCTGGTCGCAGCAGTTCGTGAATCCGACGTCAAGGCACAGGCTCTCATCGGTGCACTGACCGAAGAGCAGGCGCGGGAGCCCTCCGGGCTCCCCGGGTGGAGTCGGGGACACGTCGTGACGCACATGTCGCGCAACGCCGACGCGCTGGGCAGATTTGTTGCCGGCGTGCAGGGCGGCGAATCGGGGGAGATGTATCCAGGGGGGCCGGATGCGCGCAATGCTGCAATCGAAGAGGGCGCAGATCGCCCGGCTGAATTGTTGGCCCTCGACTACCGCTTCTCGGGAACGAGGCTGGTCGACGCGTTGTGCGAGATCCCGACAGATCGACTGAACACACCGGTGCCGTGGCGCAAACCTGTGACGGCATTCGATCTACCGATCCTGCGCTGGAACGAGATCGAGATTCACCTGATGGACCTCGACATCGGTTACACCTGCCACGACTGGCCTGCCGAGTTCGTGGAATTCACTCTCGCCAGTCAGTTGGGCGCACTCGAGACGGCGGTCCCGGGTGTACGAGTGCCGTCGCTGTCCGACGCGGAGACCTTGGCCTGGTTGGTCGGGAGGCCGACGAGGGTGGGGCTGCCGACTCTCCCTGCCTGGCCGTTCTGAGATGCAGCCGTTCTGAGATGCAGCCGTTCTGAGAGTTAGAACAGGGTGGGGGCGCTCACGTCGTTGCGTGCTTGGGCCAATCGCGCACTCCACCTTTTCACCAACCACATCTCGACGATCTCGGGTTGGGTGCCGGCGGCATAGGCCCAGCTGTCGAGAAGTTCGCAGTACCGGCGGTAGCGACGCGTCGTGAAGCCGGTGACGGAAGGATCCTCGAGCCAGCCCTCGTGGATGAGCGTCGAGACTCCGTACTGGTCGATCATCTGAGCGCGTCGGCCTTCGTCCTGTACGCCCACTGCCCACATGAAAGCGGCCATCAGCGATACCCCGACACCGGGGGTGAGTGGCCACCCGGACCAGGTGTCGCGCCGGACGACGGGCATCGACTTGTTTTTCGAGCAGTGATCGAGAATGGCTGTGATCTGGGTCAGCGGATCCTCGTCCTCGCGGTGATGGGGATTGAAGACGTTGGGGAACCGCCGTGTGAAACGTCGGCTCTCGTGCGAGCCCTGCCAGGCCGCGCAGAGAAACAGTAGTCCGAGGCCGTCGTGCTGGGCGACAACGAGATCGCTCGACGGGCGAAGGTCGTTGCGTTGAACGATGGCTCGACCTTCGGTGATCACTTTGCCGTCGAGATCACGCCCGCGAAGGCTGATGGTGTGGCCGGCGTCCTTCAGGTGTGCGTTCCACCAATCCAGGTCGACGGTGGCTTCGTCGTCGAGGACGTGCAGTGGAAAGGTGCGGGAGCGGCACCACTCGACCAATGCGTCCGGCGGTTCGAATCCTTCGTCGACACGATTCATGGCGCGATGATCCCACGAGTCGCCGACAGTAATTCGTGCGACGCGCAGTCCACCGGGATGGAACCGGACACTCGCGGTACGCTCCGCTCATGAAATTCGCGTCCTCGCAGGTGCGGTCGGCGCTGTGGACGGTAGCCATCGCTTTGGCGGCCACGAGTCTGAGCGGATGTATCGGTGCCGTCGATCGGATGGATTTCGACAATCAGATGCGCGAACGTGGCGGTGGGATGACGTCGGAGTTGGTGCGAGGCGGGTTCGACAGCCTCGCACATAGATACGGCGTCGACGCGGTATCGGTGACCAGCATCGACATCAGCCCGATCGAGACGCTCGGAGTCACCGTTCGAGACCCCGGGAAGCCGACCCAGCTCGACAGATTCTCTTTCGACGGAGTCATTCTCGGCGAGCCGAGCCCCGTGCAAGTCAGTGTCACCGACGATCTCGATGCACGATCGTTCACGCTGGATCAAGTGCCGGCATTGACGAACCTCGAGAAGTTGGTCGACGACGCGCTGGAGAACAGCGGTGTCGACGACGGCGAAGTCACCGGGATCTCGGTCAGTCGCACCGAGGCGATTCGCGCATCCGTGATGGTGGAATCTCCACGCTCGCGGGCGCTGGTGGTCTTCGAGCCTGACGGAACTCCCTTCCTGGTGCACCCGCTGTGAGCCGCCGTATCGCTCCGTTGGTGATCTCCGTAGTGGTGATCGTGGTCGTGGGAATCTTTGCTGCACTACTGTCTTCGGTGATCTGGCCAGGACAGGTCGCTCATTTGGCGCCGATTTTCTGTGAAGCTCCCACATCGAGCGCGATGGTCGTCTCGGATACCTTTTCCGACGGCGACGGTACGTCCACCAATTTCACGCTGTACTGCGTCGGACCGCGCGGTCAGACCGTTGATGCCGGCTGGTTGCTGCCGTTCTTAGTGCTGTGGGGCGTGTATTCGCTGGTGCTTGCGACAGTGGTCGGCGTGGTCGGGGTCAACCGGCGTAGGCGCCCAAACGACTGACCCGATCAGCGTGGGAGGACAACCACTTCGGCGACGGCACCGTCTTCCGCGTGTGGCGGAACGAGTGCAAACGCGGAGCGCCCGATCAACCCCGCCAGGTGTGCGGTACGTACAGACGGTTCGGCGCGCCAGCGACCGTCGGCGGATTGTGTGACCGGCAGTAGGCGTACCGCATCGGAAGTCACCGCAGCGGCGTTCTCGATGATGCCGAGCAGTGGCGGTGGTGTGTCGCTTCCCGTCAAGGCGGCCACGACGGTGGGCAGCATCGTCAACAGGGTGGTCACTGCGGCGTAAGGGTTGCCGGGGAGGCCGAGAACCACCCGACCACTGGGCAGGACAGCCGTTATCTGAGATCCGCCCGGGCGCGAGGCGACTCGCCCGACAATCGTGCGAGCGCCGAGTCGATCGAGCGCACTGCGCATTTCGTCGGCAGCGCCGCCGCCCGTCGCACCAATGACAACAAGCAGGTCCTGTTCAGTCGCATCCGCCAGTACACGCTCGAAACTGTCGGCCGTGTCCCTCAGGTGCGAATTCGCCACGCACCGTACGCCGTTGCTTTCCAGTAGGTAGGGGAGAATCCCACCGACGGAGTCGCGGGTCTGACCTTCACGCAGTGGACCGGTCCGCCGGATCTCGTCGCCGGTGACTGTCACGCGTGCCCGTACCGGACCACGGACGAGGGCGTCGAACACTTCACCGCTGGCAGCTGCGGAGACCACCGCCGGAGTCACCGCGGTACCAGTCGGGGCGATCGTGAATCCGGTGGTCCAATCTTCCCCTCGTGGTCGAGCGTCGTTGCGGTGCGGCGCATCCGGCAGTCTCCGTACCATCCGAGATGGCTCGTCGACGGACAGATACTCGTCACGAATCACCGAGGTGGCGCCGAGGGGCAGGTGTGCTCCCGTGGCAATGCGAATCGCTTCGCCTTCACCGAGTTCGAGTTGCCCGTCGGCGCCCGCGATACGGATCTCGGTGCGGATTCGCCAGGGACCCTCGCCGGAGACGGCGTACCCGTCCATCGCCGAGACATCGGATCGAGGAAGATCACCCAGGGCGACGAGAGGCTGCGCGAGCGTTGCTCCGAGACTGTCGGCGAGGGCGGCCCGGTGTGGTGATAATGCTGTCAGTGAGTTCCTGACGGCGGCGCGGGCTTGCTCGATCGTCAGGCGCGGATGGTTTCGCGCGCGGTCGATGTCCGCCGGTGTGTCGCAGTCAGTGGTGCCAGTGACACGCAGCGTCGAGAACGGTTCGGTGACAATCGCTTTCATAGGTTGATTCTCCAACCCCGAACTCTCCCGCAATGTGGACAGGCGTTGCCGGAGCTCGCGAAATGTCCACGCGGAGAGCAGGAATTGGGTTCGGTTGTTCTCGTCCACGGCACACGTCACCGGACTGTCCGTCGACGTGGCAGCTATCAAAGCGTCGACTGATACGGCCTCGATGTGCGGCAGATCGGACGCCAGGACCACCACCACGGCGTCGTCGGGTAACCGGGTCGCAGACAATCCGGCCCAGATCGCCTCGACAGGGCCGGCTCCGGCCGGAGTTTCCTGAGTTTGAGTGATGCCAGGATCAAGTTCAGGGCGATGTGGACCGACCACGACGACGGCGTCCAGATGCGCCGTCGCTGAAAGCGCGATGTCGAGGAGCCTGCGGCCGTGAACGAGCAGGCCGGGTTTGTCGACACCACCCATTCGGGTCCCGCGACCACCCGCCAGAATGAGGGCGGCTGTCGGCGGCGTGACGGTCATACCTCCATGCTGCCCCATCGCCCGCGTCACGACGACCGGTGACACGTGAATCAGAAGTGATACCGAGCTTTCTTCAGGTCGATCCGACCGTCCTTGATCGGCACGCCTTCGAGTTCGAGCTTGGCGATCTGACGATGAGCCAGGTGCGCCGACGGTTTGCCGGAGGCGCCGAGAACCCGATGCCACGGCAGGTCGGCAGAGTCCGTTCGCATGATCCAACCGACCGTGCGAGCACTGGAAAGTCCTGCAGCATCAGCGATATCGCCGTACGTCGCCACGAAACCGGCCGGAATCGACGCGATGAGGCGCCGTACCTCTTCGATCTGCTCTTCGGTGGTGGCTGCCATGTCGGTTCCTTCAGAGCATGCTGCGAACGAGGGCGGCGACTTCGTCGGCCCGCACGTGCGGGACCATGTGGTCACAGTCGAATTCGACACCGGTCAGATTTTCACCGAGGTGCTCGGTGAGCGCTGCCCGGAACTCGTCGGTGACGTACGGCGGTTGGACCTTCATCGCCTGAACCAGCACGGTGGGCATCGACGACGGAGGCAGCACGATCGGGCGAGCGAGTTCGCCCCACCCGGTCACGATCGCGGGCGTGGACAGGCGCCAGTTGACGCGTCCATTGCCCAGTTCGATCAGGTGTTCCGCCATCTCGACGTCGAGGTCCTGTGTGGGAACCTCACCCCACGAGCCGTGAATCTTCTCGGAGTAGGCCTCTGCCGCATCGGTGTAATCCGGTGAGCCGATTGTGAGTTCGGCCACTTCCTGCATGAAAGTCGGATCCAACCCGATCGCCGGGTCGAGCAGGACGAGCCCACGAACGCGTTCCGGTGCGGTGGCCGCGAGGTGCAGCGCCAGCATTCCGCCGAAAGAATGCGCGACGATCACCACCGGTCCGGTGGCATGTTCGTCGAGCGTCTCCAGCAGGCTCGCCACGTGGGATTCGATGTTCCACGGAGGAGCCCAGGTGGAACGCCCGTGACCGCGTAGATCCGGCGAGATCCAGCGCGCTTCGGGCAGTTGGTTCTCGGCCATCGACTGCCAACGTCGGCCGTGACCGGTCAGACCGTGCAGCGAAAGGATCTCCGGTGCCCCGACGGGTCCGTAGAGATACGTATGGAGTGCAGACACGAGGTCAATCATGCCGGAAGCAGGCGATGTGTGAGTTGTCGGTGCGCTCTGGTGGAATGCCTGGGTGAGTGAGACGGCAACACGCAGCAAGGTCACCATTCCGCGGGCGCGGTTGGTGCACCGAACTGCGCCGTCTCCGATACCCCGAACATGGGACGGAGGGACGGCCCGGCTGTTCGCGCCGCCGTCCGAGGATCCGTTCCAACTCGCGTTCGGCCCTGTTTCATTCGGCTCGGGGGCCGCCTGGAGTCCCTGGCAGGTACTCGGCAGCCCCGGAACCGGCAAGACGTCCCTTCTCGTGGATCTGGCAGTGCAGAAGATCTCCGGTGGCGAAGATCCTGAATCGGTCCTGGTGCTCACCCAGTCGCGCCGGGCAGCGACGCAGGTCCGCGAGCAGATCACGGCCGGGTTGCTCGGGTACGAACAAGAACGCGGACCGCAGGCAACTCGTGAGCCGTTGGTCCGCACCGTTCACTCGTACGCCTTTGCCGTACTCCGGCTTCAAGCCGCAGCGCACGGCAACGCGCCGCCACGCCTGATCACCGGCGCCGAGCAGGACTCGGTGCTCCGAGAGATGTTGCGCGGCGACATAGAAGACGGTGCGCTCCGGTGGCCGGAGCGCCTGCGACCCGCATTGGGTTTGAACGGCTTTGCCGTCGAACTTCGAGATCTGATGTTGCGAGCGAACGAGCGCGGACTCGGCCCCGAAGATCTGGTCAAGCTCGGCAAGAAGCGTGGACGTCCGGAGTGGGTGGCGGCCGGGCGGTTCGCCGAGGCCTACGAGCAAGGCGTGCTGCTGCGCGGCAGTGTCGGTGTCGAGGCTCCGGAGGCGACGGCGCCGGCGCTCGACGCGGCCGAGTTGATCGGTGCGGCATTGACCGCGTTCGCCACCGATCCCGAATTGCTTCGCTCCGAGCGCGCTCGGATCCGGCACCTACTCGTCGACGACGCACAACATCTGGATCCGCAGGCGGCGCAACTGGTTCGGCTGATCGGAACCGCAACTGCGGGCACGGTCATCGCCGGTGATCCCGATCAGTCGGTCTTCGGGTTCCGCGGTGCGGATTCGGCGTTCCTACTCGGACTCGCCGAGCGCGGAGACGAGCGCCAGATCGTCCTGCCCACCACGTTTCGCAACAACGCCGACGTCGCGTCGATCGCGGCCAAGATCGCTGCGCGGCTGCCCGGCAACCTTGCTCATCGCATCGCGGTTCCATCCGATCTCACCGATGAGGACCCGGGGCGGGCGTCGGTGCGGGTTCTCGGTACGACGGCCAAAGAAGCGGCAGTCGTCGCAGATACCTTGCGCCGGGCGCATCTGCTGGACGGGATTGCTTGGTCCGACATGGCCGTCATCGTCCGGTCGGTCCCGCGCACTCTCGCCCCTCTCCGGCGAGCGCTGCTCGCGGCCGGGGTACCCGTCACGACCGCTGCCACCGAATTGCCGCTGGCCAGGCAACACGGAGTGTCCGGCCTGCTGCTGGTCCTTCGGGCGCTCGGCGGCGATCAGTTCACCGGCGACGACGCGCTTGCCCTGATGGCCGGTCCCATCGGCGGCGCCGAGCCGGTCACCCTGCGCCGGTTGCGTCGTGGCCTGCGCCGGGTCGAGTTGGCATCGGGAAGTGATCGGGACTCCTCGGAGTTGTTGCGGCTCATTCTGATCGACGAGGATCGTGCGCAGTCCAAGCGCCTCATGGGCAAGTTGACAGACGTCGAAGCTGCGGCACTCAATCGCGTGCTGTCGGTCCTTCGCAAGGCCCGAGTGCCTCTCGAGCGAGGTCTCGGGGTCGAAGAAGTTCTGTGGGCAGCATGGCAGGCGACGGGGCTGGAACGACGCTGGGCGGCTGCGTCGGCGCGCGGCGGACCTATCGGCTCACAGGCCGATCGAGACCTCGACGCAGTCGTCGCACTTTTCGACGCGGCCGCCAACTACGTCGACCGGTTGCCGCGTTCGCAACTCGCCGGTTTCGTCGACTACTTGACCAGCCAGGAGATACCGACCGACTCGCGGAGCCGGTCGGTCATCACTCCCGACGCCGTCACCGTGGTCAGCGCTCACGCCGCGGCGGGTCGCGAATGGGCGGTCGTGGCGGTGGCGGGTGTGCAGGAGGGGCTCTGGCCGAGTTTGCGGGCACGCGGATCGCTACTGCGTACCGAAGCGCTGATCGACCTGGTCAACGGAGTCTCCGACGGCAGTGACTCGGCTGCCGAACGACTCTCGCGAACCGCACCGCTTCTGGCCGAAGAACGCAGGTTGTTCCTGGTTGCCTGTAGCCGTGCTCGTCGCCGTCTGCTGATCACCGCAGTCGAATCGGCTTCGGGGGACACCGACTTGGTGCCTTCGCGGTTCGTGGACGAATTGATCCGTGGTGACGCGTACTCGGACGATCCGTCCTCCGATCTCGACGTCGTTGCACCCGAGACCGGGGATACCCGGGTTCTGTCGCTGCCTGCACTGGTCGCACAGCTTCGCAGCGTCGTGTGTGATCCCGACATCGCGCATTTCGACCCCGAGAAGCATTCCCGGGCCGCTCGCCAGTTGGCACGTCTGGCTGCTGCCGGGGTACGCGGCGCGCACCCGGATCAGTGGTACGGCACAGCCGAGCCGAGTACCGCTGCTCCCATGTGGCAGCCCGAGGACGGACCGGTTTCACTATCGCCGTCCACCATCGAGCTTCTCGAAACATGCCCTCTCCGATGGGTGTTCGAGCGTCATGGCGGCAGCGACGGAGACAACACTCATGCGATCGCCGGTACGCTGGTCCATACCTTGGTGCAGGCATTGGCCGGCCGGATTCCACCGGATCAGGTCGAGAAGGCACTCGAAAATGCCTGGGAATCCATCGATCTGGGATCGCAGTGGTACTCGCGCCGCGAACTCAATCGAACTCGGGAGATGCTGGCGACGTTCACCGCCTGGATGAACGCAACTCGCGGTGAACTGACCGAAGTCGGCGTCGAGGTCGCGGTCGAGGGGGTCCTCGAACCACGTGAGGAGGGAGCGCCCGCGGTCAAGCTTCGTGGCCGGATCGACCGGCTCGAGCGCGACACCGAAGGCCGTCCGGTGGTTGTCGACGTCAAGACTGCGCGAAACCCTGTCAGCAACGAGGCCGCGCAATCTCACGCGCAGTTGGCGGCGTACCAGGTCGCAGCGGCCGAAGGTGCGATTGCCGGCGAACCGGCCACACAACCCGGCGGTGCACGCCTGGTATTCGTGGCCAAGTCCAACAAGAAAGACGGTGCGGCGCAGCGAGTTCAGCCGCCGCTGACGGCCGAAGCCGTCGAGATGTGGCGAGACGTCATCCACAACGCAGCGGCAGCGACCCAAGGGCCGCAGTATCTGGCCAGGGTCAACGACGGATGTAGACATTGCCCGGTGCGCTCGAGTTGCCCGGCACACGACGAGGGACGACAGGTGAGTAACTAAGTGGCTGCCGCGACGCAGAAGGCACGCCGACCGAAGATCGATCCTGTCGACCTGGCGGTCGCGCTCGGTCAACACCCGCCGACGCCGGAACAGGCGGCAGTCATCGCCGCACCGCTCGGTCCGACATTGGTCGTCGCCGGTGCCGGTGCCGGTAAGACCGAGACGATGGCTGCTCGCGTCGTGTGGCTGGTGGCCAACGGCTTCGTCGATCCCGAGGCCGTTCTCGGATTGACCTTCACGCGCAAAGCGGCACAACAGCTCACGTCGCGAATCCGCAAGCGCTTGGCGCGACTGGCGGGTTCGGACGTTTTGCGGGCACTCGACCCGACCGGCGGAGTGCGTTCCCGGATTCTGGCCGGGGAACCCGAAGTCAGTACCTACCATGCTTACGCGGGACGGTTGCTGTCCGAGCACGGACTGCTGTTGCCGATCGAACCCTCGGCGACGCTGTTGTCCGAGACCGAACTGTGGCAGGTTGCGCACCGCGTCGTGAGCGGCTGGGACAGTGATCTGGACACCGACAAGAATCCGGGGTCCATCACCGAAACCGTTCTGGCCCTTGCCGGTCAGTTGGCGGAGCACCTGGTCGACCCCGAGCAGTTGCTCGAGGCTCACACCGAGTTGGACAAGCTGATTCACACTCTGCCCGCCGGTCCGAAACAGCGGGGTGGGCCGAGCAAAGAGCTGTTGAATTACCTTGATGTGCAACACAAACGCATCGAGCTACTGCCCCTCGTTGCCCGGCTGGGTGAGACGCTGCGGCGTGAAGGCGCATTGGATTTCGGCAGCCAGATGTCGCTGTCGGCCCGTGTCGCCTCCGAACATCCCGAGGTCGGGCAAACCGAGCGTGAGCGCTTTCGGGTAGTTCTTCTCGACGAGTACCAGGACACCGGTCACGCTCAGCGAGTGTTGTTGTCCTCGTTGTTCGGCGGGGGAGCCGACGGCCGGTTGGCGCTGACAGCCGTCGGCGATCCGATGCAGTCGATCTACGGTTGGCGAGGCGCGTCGGCGGCCAACCTGCCACGGTTTGCAACCGACTTCCCGCTTGCCAACGGAAAGCCGGCTCCGACGCTCGAACTGCTCACCAGTTGGCGTAACCCGCCGGAGGCTCTCGAACTGGCAAACCTGTCGTCGGCACCGTTGCGCCGACGCGGTGTGGCCGTCAGCACACTTCGTGCGCGGCCGGGAGCCGTCGCCGGAGACGTTCGACTGGCGCTGCTGGGAGACGTCGAACAGGAACGTCAGTGGGTTGCGGAGAAGATCGCCGAAGAATACGAGGCGGCACGTGCCGAAGACCGCCCGACGCCCACGGCAGCGGTGTTGATCCGCCGCAACGCCGATGCTGCCCCGCTGGCCGAGGCTTTGCGGTCCAAAGGTCTGCCGGTCGAAGTGGTCGGACTCGGTGGGCTCCTGCACACACCCGAGGTGGCGGACGTGATCGCCATGCTCCGAGTGGTCGCCGATCCGCTGGCGGGCAGCGCCGCCGTTCGGCTGCTCACCGGAGCGAGATGGCAGATCGGCGCGAAGGACCTCGCCGCACTCTCGCAACGCTCCCGCGAACTTGCCATCTCCGCCGGATACGGAACAGCGGGTGCGGTCACCGACGCCGAGGCGCTCACCTCGGCAGTTCAGGACGCGCTGCCGGGGGAGAACGCCGAGCAAGCAGGATTGGTCGATTCGATCTCCGATCCAGGCCCGGCAGAACGTTATTCAGCTCTCGGGTACACACGCATCAACGCGATAGCGGCAGAATTGGCGTCGTTGCGCGAACGTATCGGCCAGCCGCTCACCGAACTGGTGGCGGAGGTCGAGCGGGTGCTCGGTATCGGAATCGAGGCAGGCGCGCGAACTCGAGTCGGTGTCGTCGGGACCGCGGGCCGCGAGCATCTCGACGCATTTGCCGACGTCGTCGCCAATTACGCGACGCGTCCAACAGCCAATCTGCCCGGGATGCTCGCATTCTTCGCGGCCGCCGAACAGATCGAAAAGGGCCTCACTCCGGGCGAAGTGGAGGTGGCGCCGGATCGCGTGCAGATCTTGACCGTGCACTCGGCGAAGGGGCTCGAATGGGAAGTAGTGGCGATCCCGCATGTCAGCGACGGGGTGTTCCCCTCGACCACCGCGTCCGGATCGTGGCTCGGGGCGCTCGCCGAACTGCCACCGTCGTTGCGTGGGGACCGGGCCGTCGACGCGGATTCGGCCGACGGAGTTCCGGTGCTCGACCTCGAGGAGCTCTACAACCGCAAGGACCTCGAGAACGCGATCACGGCGCACAAGAAGGCCTTGTCCAACCGTCGACTGGACGAGGACCGGCGACTGTTCTACGTCGCGCTGACCAGAACCGAACGGGCGCTGTTCATCTCGGCGCATCACTGGGCGGAATCCGGTTCGGAACCGAAGGGGCCTTCGGAGTTCCTGGACGAGCTGCATCAGATGGTCGCGGCCGAAAACGATGCCGATGAGGAAGACTCGCGCGGTGCGATCGGCGTCGTGGAGGAGTGGGCGCCTGCACCGGAACCTGACACCGAGAACCCGTTGGCCGCCACGCCCCGTACGGCGCAGTGGCCGCCGGATCCGCTGGGTGCGCGGCGCGGCGCGGTCGAGGCCGGAGCCGCAAGCGTCCTGTCCGCACTTGCTTCGCTGCCGCAAGACAGCCAAGAGGCGGAAGAACCGGAGGACGATCCGGAGAACTGGGCCTCGGACGTCGACGTGCTCTTGGCCGAGCGCGAAGCCCGGGCAAACGCGCGTGCCGAAGTGATTCTCCCGGCGCAGCTTTCGGTGACTCAGCTCGTCGACCTCAAGGCAGATCCGGATGAACTCGCGGCACGGCTGCGTAGACCACTGCCGTACCCACCGAACCCGCTCGCTCGGCGCGGCACGGCTTTTCACGCCTGGATCGAGCGAAGGTTCGGTGCGACCCGACTGTTGGATCTCGACGAACTACCCGGCGCCGCGGATACCGGCGCGGGTCCCGAGACCGATCTGGTGAAACTTCAGGATGCGTTCCTGCGGTCCCCGTGGGCCAATCGCAGCCCGATCGAAGTGGAAGTTCCTTTCGAAACATCCATTGCCGGAACGGTTCTCCGCGGTCGGATCGACGCTGTGTTCGCCGATCCCGACGGCGGATGGACGGTGATCGACTGGAAGACCGGTGCCGAACCGTCGGCCGCCAACGAGGACGCTGTTGTGATGCAGTTGGCCGCGTATCGGGTGGCCTGGGCCGAATTGATGTCGGCCAGAGCCCGTTCGGCGGGGCGCAACGAACAGTTTCCGGCCGACAAGGTGCGGGCGGCGTTTCACTACGTTCGATCGGGTCGCACCATCGCACCCGAGAACCTGCCGGACGGTGAGGCTCTCGCTCGCCTCATCCGAACGGCAGGCGCGCAAGATTAGCTTGCGTTTCGACGAGCCTTGAGTGCTTCGGTCACCAGCGGAACCTGCAGGGGAAGACGTGCGATCGAACCGATCTTCTGCGGTGTGGACGTCTTCGGGCTTCGGCACCAGTCGATCGCCATCTGGATGTTGGCGGGGAACACGGCAACAAAGAGCGCGGCGGCAAGGCCCGCGCCGAGCTTGCGGGTCTTCGGCACGGCCAAGGCAGCGCCGATCGCCAGTTCCGCGACGCCGGACACCTGGGTGTAGGTGCGGGCCTGTCCGGGAAGCTGGCGGGGAACGGTGCTGTCGAAGAAGGAAGGCGCCACGAAATGCATGGTGCCGGCGCCGAGAAGGAGGGCCGACAAACGAAGAGCGGCCGCTTGGCTGGGAGTGGACGTCGAACCGGTGAAAGGCATTTGCCCAGCCTGCCCCACGGTGGACCTTCTTGCCACTACCGGCGCCACGACCCGCGCGCTATTCGGCGCCCGAGTTCCGAAGTCGATCTTCGAGGGTTACGCTGCCTGCCGATGTCCGTGTAGGTATTTCGTAAGTTCGAGTGAGAGAGTCGATGTATGGCCGGTAAGCTCCGGGCGCGTTTGACCAGGTCGGAAGCATTGACCGATCAGCCTGACTTCGCCCTTGTCGGGGTGCTGCGCATTCCCCAGCTACAGACAAGTCCGGCGCGGGCCATCTACAAGCGAGTTCTCATCGCGTTGGGTGCTCTCGGCGCCGCCGTGTTGATCGTGTACATCGATCGCGCGGGATACCGGGACGCACAGGACAACGAGCTGTCGCTGCTCGACTGCATTTACTATGCGACGGTTTCGCTCTCGACCACCGGCTACGGCGATATCACTCCGTTCACGCCGTCGGCGCGCCTGGTCAACGTCCTGTTGATCACGCCACTTCGGATCTTCTTCTTGATCGTGTTGGTCGGAACCACACTTTCAGCTCTGACCGAGAGTTCGCGTCAGGCGTTCAAAATTCAGCGTTGGAGGCAGCACGTGCGTAATCACACCGTCGTCGTCGGATACGGGACCAAGGGGCGGACGGCAATCGAAGCAATGCTCGGTGACGGTGTACCGGCGTCGGAGATCGTGGTCGTGGACACCGATCAGACCGTCCTCGATTCGGCGGCGAGCAAAGGCCTGGTGACGGTATTCGGTTCGGCGACGAAATCGGACGTACTTCGGTTGGCAGGTGCGCAGAATGCGTCGTCGATCATCGTGGCAACCAACCGTGACGACACCGCAGTGCTCGTGACGCTGACAGCCCGCGAAATCGCGCCGAAAGCCAAGATCGCCGCAGCCATCCGTGAAGCCGACAACGCGCATCTTCTGCGTCAGTCCGGCGCAGACTCCGTCGTCGTGTCCTCGGAGACGGCGGGTCGACTCCTCGGCATCGCGACCACGACGCCGACCGTCGTGGAGATGATCGAAGACCTGCTGACTCCGGAGGCCGGATTCGCGATTGCCGAGCGTGCCGTCGAGCGCGACGAGGTCGGCGGCTCTCCGCGTCATCTCTCCGACATCGTGCTCGGGGTCGTTCGTGACGGCCGTCTGGTTCGCGTCGGTTCACCCGAGGTGGACGCCGTCGAGGAGAACGATCGACTGCTCTACATTCGCCGCGTCACGAACTGAGTGTTACCGAGCTTCGTGCGCGCAGTAATGTCGTGAGCGTGAACGACTTCCAGCTGACCGAAACACCTCTGCTCTCACGCTCGAGCGTCGGCCGCGCCGAGGAATTGCGGTCGGACGCCGCTGCACTGACGACGGGTTGGGCGGACGCACTGCTCCTCCGTGTGAATTCACGGGGTCAGGTCAAGGTGTCGCCGGAAGGTCAATTGGTCTTCGCCGAGGCAACCGAGTTGGGGCCCGAACCGGTGCGCGGCGCGGTCTTCCTGGGAATTCGGGAGAATCGCCACGTCTGGGCGGTGCGGGTGTCGCTGCTGGCGGGCACTTTGTCTGAATTGCGGATGCTCGGCGGAACACTCGACGACGCGGACGCCGGTTTGTTGACCGGTGCCGTCGCGATTCTCAACTGGCACGACAGTGCCGGATTCAGCGCTATCGACGGCGCACCGAGTGAACCCACGATGTCCGGCTGGTCACGCATTTCCACGTCCACCGGCCACGAGGAGTTTCCCCGAACGGATCCGGCGGTCATCTGCCTGGTGCACGACGGCGGCGATCGAGTTCTACTCGCGCGTCAGCCGACCTGGCCGCAGCGCCGTTTCTCGATTCTCGCGGGATTCGTCGAGGCCGGGGAGTCACTCGAAACGTGTGTTGTCCGCGAGATCAAGGAAGAAGTCGGTATCGACGTGCACAGCGTTCGATACCTCGGGAGCCAGCCCTGGCCGTTCCCTCGCTCGGTGATGTTGGGCTTCGCCGCAATCGGCGACCCCGCCGCTCCGCTGCTGTTCGCGGACGGCGAGATCGCCGAGGGCACCTGGTTCACGAAGGACGAGGTGCGCGCCGCTCTCGAACTCGGCGACTGGGGTTCGGAAGCGGACGCGCCACTGCTGCTGCCCGGGTCGATCTCCATCGCTCGCGGAATGCTCGAGAGCTGGGTCAAGTAGCAGCCGGAGAAGGTCTACAGACCCAGAGCCTGCTTGACCTGGTTGAGCGACGGGTTGGTCGCAACGCTGCCGTCGCCGTACTTCACGGTCGGAACGACGTGATTGCCACCGTTGACGCTGCCGACGAAATCGGCTGCTGCCGGATCGTTCTCGATGTCGATCTCGGTGTACTCGATCCCCGACGCGTTGAGCTGCGTCTTGAGGCGACGGCAGTAGCCGCACCACGTGGTCGAGTAGATGGTCAGGGCAGGCGCATTTTCGGTAGAAGTCACGGCCGATATAACACCACGACCGAGAGCGTTGTTCCGTATCGGCCCGTGTTCTCTTGCCCACATACCGTCGGGCGCGGCGAATGGAGTGTCGGAACGTCCTGCCATGATGGTCCCCATGCCTGCGGACACCGGACTGGATCCAGAACAATCGGCCGCCGTGCTCGCGCCACGCGGCCCGGTATGTGTCCTCGCGGGCGCTGGAACAGGCAAAACCCGCACCATCACGCGCCGGATCGCTCATCTGGTTGCCGACGGTCACGTGTCGGCCGGTCAGGTGCTTGCCGTGACGTTCACCGCTCGTGCGGCCGGGGAAATGCGTGGACGTCTCCGTGAGCTGGGCGTCGGCGGGAGTGGGCCGCAGGTGCAGGCTCGAACTTTTCACGCTGCTGCTCTCCGTCAACTGAAGTACTTCTGGCCGCAGGTTGTCGGCGACACGCCGTGGCGTCTGCTGGACCGAAAGTTCGCCGTTGTCAGCAGTGCCGCAGCCCGGGTGGGATTGTCCACCAGCACGGAAAGCGTCCGCGACCTCGCCAGTGAAATCGAGTGGTCGAAGGCGTCGCTGATCGCGCCGGAGGATTACCCACGCGCGATCGCCAAGATTCGCCGTGAGGCACCGGTCGATGCCACCAAGGTGGCCCAGGTGTATGCCGCATACGAAGAGCTGAAAGCACGCGGCCAGGACGGCATGCTGCTTGATTTCGACGATCTCCTACTGCACACGGCGGCAGCTCTCGAAGAGCATTCGACAGTCGCCGACGAGTTCCGCGAGCGGTATCGCTGCTTCGTCGTGGACGAGTATCAGGACGTCACCCCACTGCAGCAGCGTGTGCTCGACGCCTGGCTGGGCGACCGAGACGATCTGACCGTGGTGGGCGATGCGAATCAGACCATCTACTCCTTCACCGGAGCCACCCCCAACTATCTGTTGGACTTCTCCCGGAAATTCCCCGAAGCGACCGTCGTTCGGCTCGAACGGGATTACCGCTCCACCCCTGAGGTCGTGTCGTTGGCGAACCGCGTGATCGGTGCCGCGCGCGGGCGGATCGCCGGGACGCGTCTGCAGCTGATCGGGCAACGCGCGCCGGGGCCTGAGCCGGAGTTCATGGAGTTCGACGACGAGCCGGCCGAAGCACTCGGCGTTGCGCGGGCGATCAAACGGCTGATCGCGGCAGGCACCCCTGCGGCCGAGATCGCTGTTCTGTACCGGATCAATGCTCAGTCGGAGGCGCACGAGCAGGCCCTGACGAAGCTGGGCATTCCGTTCCAGGTGCGCGGTGGAGAGGGCTTCTTCACTCGCACCGAGGTACGTCAGGCGGTGGCAGCGCTGCGTCAGGCAGCTGGACGCGACGACCTCCCCGAAGGTGCAGACAACGGCGAAGCGCTGGTCTCACTCGTCCGCGCTGTGCTCGCGCCGCTCGGCCTGACCAACGAAGAGCCTTCGGGTACTCAGGCACGCGAGCGCTGGGCGTCGCTCTCGGCTCTCGTGGCGCTCACCGAAGAACAACTTGTCCACGAACCTGAACTGACGCTCACCGGGCTTCTACAGGAGCTCACGGCCCGAGCCGAGGCGCGGCACCCACCGACCGTGCAAGGTGTGACGCTGGCCTCCCTCCACGCGGCCAAGGGGCTCGAATGGGATGCGGTGTTCCTGGTCGGCCTCAACGACGGCACCCTGCCTATCCAACACGTTCTCGGCGACGCCAATTCGGGCGCCGACGACGTCGCGGTGGAGGAGGAGCGTCGGCTTCTCTACGTGGGGGTTACTCGCGCTCGCGAGCATCTGCAGCTGTCGTGGGCATTGGCCCGCAATGAGGGGGGACGCAAGTCCCGTCGCCGGTCGAGGTTCCTCAACGGGCTCATCCCCGAGGACTCACCGGCTTCGCGCGTTGCCGCGCCGTCGTCGGGGAACAAGAAGCGTCCGCGCTGCCGCGTCTGCGGCAAACCGTTGATCGGGACGTCGGCGACAATGCTCGGGCGCTGCGAAAAATGCCCGTCCAATGTCGACCTGGAATTGCTCGAGCACCTCAAGGCCTGGCGTCTGGACAAGTCCCGAGAACTCAAAGTTCCGGCCTATGTCGTCTTCAGTGACAACACATTGATGGCTATTGCCGAACAACGACCACAAGACAATCGTGGACTGGTTTCGATCCCTGGAATCGGGCCGAAGAAACTCGACAACTTCGGGGAAGACGTACTAGCTGTCATTCGCGGCGAACTGCGTGCGGCAACACTCGATATCTGACAACACATCCGAATCGACAACGGTGAGTTACATAACCGCAGGTCAAAAATAGGTTGTGCAGATTCGGCAGATTCTCTACTCTGGTTTTCAGTGTTACGGGGCAACCTGTGCGCAGAAACTATCCGGACCGACACGAAATGGAGGTGGCAAAAAAATGACGAACTTGATCTCTTACGAAGCGTGCGCAAGCGCAAAGTTCGCTGTTGCCGCCCCCATGCTGCCGCGTGCAGCGGGATGGGCGCAGCATGCGTTCCGCCTGCGCCCTCAAGCAGCAGCAAAGAAAGCAGCTGTCGAGTCCGTGTTCTTAAGCCATCGAGGTATTTCTCGGTAGGACACATCCGTTCACTTACGGCCACGGACCCGCAGCCCCTGCGGACCGTGGCCTTTGTGTTGGATAGCCCTCTTCATCTGGTTTCCGACTCGGCTCAGGTTCGCACCCATCGAACCCATATCGTGCGACACAGTTTCGCATCCGAGCACTAGGAGACCGAGTTGTCTGCCCAGACAATCCGCGTGGAATCCGAAAACTCCACCACTGCAGTAACTTCCACCGACGTCACTTCGGCTGCAGTCACGTTCATCGAGGTCGCGTCCACCCGCCGCGACCTGCCGTGCCGGGCATCCAACCCCGATCTCTGGTTCGCCGAAGCTCCGGCCGAACTCGAGCAGGCCAAGGCACTGTGCGCGCAGTGCCCCATCCGTTCCCGTTGTCTCAGTGCGGCTCTCGACCGCGCCGAGCCATGGGGGGTGTGGGGCGGCGAGATCCTCGATCAGGGGGCCGTCATAGCGCGCAAGAGACCGAGAGGGCGCCCACGCAAGCAACTTGTGTGCGCGTGAGAGCCCTATTCGGCGGAGCCGGTGTCTTAGTCGGCGGAGCCGGTGTCATCCAGAACCGGCTCCGCGAACCCTGGCAACCAACGAGTCAGGATTTCCATGTACGGGGCATATGCGTCCAACTGGGCGCATATGCCGACCGAACCGAGAAGAACACGGAAGATCATCAAATACTCGGCCGGAAGGTTGAGTGCACGGGCCGTTCGGAACTGCGCACTGTTGAAGTCAGTGGCGGTTCCGGCGGCCTTTTGCAGCCATGCCCGAGTGAAGTGAAATGACTCGGTCTGGATCGGGTCGGTGAAGGGTCGCAGGTAATCCGCGATCTCCTTGTCGGTCACCGTGCGTCCGGGGATCACGAAACCGTTGGCGCGCAACAACTCCGTCAACTCGTCGAATTGTTCCTCGACAGCCAAGCGCACCATCGTGCCGAGAACCCGTGGCAGTCCGTTCGGGAACGGCGCAGCAGCACCGAAGTCGATGACGCCGAGTCGGCCGTCCTCGAGAAGCATGAAATTGCCGGGGTGCGGGTCACAGTGGAGCAATCCGACACGGGCCGGAGACGCGAAGTGGAATTCGGCGAGTAGTGCACCGGCCGCATTGCGCTGCTCCGGCGTTCCACTCTCGATGATTCTGGTCAACGGGGTTGCCGTCATCCATTCGGTCACGACCACTTTCGGCGCGCTCGCCACGACGTGCGGGATCACGAATTGGGGATCTCCGTCGAACTCGTTGGCAAAAGCTCGCTGATTGTTCGCCTCGATCCGATAGTCGAGTTCTTCCTCCGTGCGCGCGGTGAACTCCTCGATCACGGGCCGTACGTCGACACCGGGCATGACCGAACCGAAGAGACCGGCAAATCTGCCCAGGGTCTTGAGATCGGCGCGTAGAGCTTCGTCGGCGCCGGGGTACTGAACTTTCACGGCTACGTCGCGGCCGTCCGCCCAGACGGCTCGGTGAACCTGCCCGATGCTTGCCGACGCGGTCGGTTCATCGTCGAACGACTGGAATCGGTCGCGCCACTTGGTTCCGAGTTGCTGGTCGAGCATCTTGTGTACTTGCTTGGTCGGCAGCGGCGGGGCGGCGGCCTGGAGCTTGTTCAGCGACTCGCGGTATGGCTCGGCGAATTCCTCCGGAATTGCCGCCTCCATGACGCTGAGCGCTTGGCCCAGCTTCATCGCGCCGCCCTTGAGTTCGCCCAGCACCGCGAACAGTTGCTCGGCCGCCTTCGCGCTCAACTGCGCGTCGATCTCGCCTTTGTCGCCGCCGGCGAGCTTGCGTCCGAAGCCCATGGCGGCGCGACCGGCCATCCCCAGGGGGATGCTCGCGAGTTTGGCAGTACGGGCAGAACTCTTGCGTGGGATCTCGGACACCACACCATCATGTCTGACTGGGGCGTCCTTTGCCCGAAACAGGTGCCAGGTATTGGCAACTGCAGGATATTTGCCGAGGCCAGCGCCTGGTTGTGATCCGATACGGACGGAGCGCGATCTCGAGCGTCGACGACAGACTCGCCGCATGCGTCGCCGCTGTCTCCGATAATGCGGAGTCGATCTCGGCCAGGGCCAGCGCGACACTTGCATGGATCATCGCCGATTCCGCGTGGCCTGCGCTGCCGAGTAGCTGCGCGGACAGATGAAGCCAATGAGGGTCGAGTTCGGATCGGAGGATGTCTGCGCACCGCAGGCAACTCGACTGACCAGGCAGGACAAGAGGACCGACCACACCGTTGCCGTCGCGGATGCGGACGGAAAGGTGGGGGAATCCACAGCGAACGAGATCGCTGACCAGACGAGGATCAGTTACGACGTCGTCGCTCAGGACCACCAGTTGTTCGTTCCACGTGCGCACGACGTCGGTGTTGCGATACCCGCGCGAGCGACGCGTGCTGACCCCGCCGGTGACCAGTGCGCGCTCGATGGCGTCAGAGAGCGGACCGACACCGTGAATCCGGACCGTCGCGGTGCTTCTGCGGGCAGTGTGGACGAAACCGGAATCGGCGAGTTGCTCAAGCAACTCCTCCGTCACGGATGTGGGAATCCCGCGCCTCGACGCTTCCCAGAGGATGTTTGCGCGGGATCTCGAGCCGTCCATTTTGCGCAGGATCGACTTCACCGCGCGATCGTCGACCCCGACAGGCAGAGTCAGCAGGACGGCACGTCCGGGGGTCCATCCCAGCTGCAGTCGACCATCCGGGCGCGACAGAACAGCGATCCGCGGGTCCCATCGAGGTCCCGCGGATCGCTGTGAAGTGCTGTCTTGTCTGGTGTTGTCGTGTGTGTGACCGGTCATCATTCGATGCTGGCACGACGGGCCCTCGGCGAGTCCACGTCAGCGGCAGTTATCCACAGGCCGTCATCGCGGCTGATCTGCGAAAATGTGTCGAGAAGAGATTACTTCTCTTCGTCGTCCTCGCGGGTCTTGTCCATCGCTTCCTCGGCCGCGCGCTCTTTTGCCACGACGGCTTCGAGCTGGGCTATCGGGTCGTCGAAATTACCGGCTTCGCCGGCGCCGAGGACACGGGCGACAAATCCGTCCGGTGCGTCGAGATCGCTCGAATCGGGCATCAGGTCGGGATGCGACCAGACGCCGTCGCGAACGTCCATACCGGCTTCCGCAGTGAGCTTCTGCCACAAACCGGCCGCTTCACGGACCTTGCGAGGACGAAGTTCGAGTCCGACCAGCGTCGCAAAGGTCTGTTCGGCGGGGCCGCCGGTAGCGCGGCGACGCCGCAACGTCTCACTCATCGCGGCAACACCAGGCAGTCGCTCGCCGAGTGCGGCGGTGACGACCGTCTCCACCCAACCCTCGACCAGCGCAAGCAGAGTCTCGAGACGTTCGAGAGCGGCTTTCTGCTCCGGTGTGTTCTGCGGCTCGAACGTGCCCTGCTGCATCAGCGCTTCGAGCTTGCTCGGATCGGTGAGAGCGGATGGATCGAGGTCCTTGGCGAATTCTTCCATCGCCGAGAAGTCCATGGTGATTCCGCGGGCGTATTCCTCCACTGTCGCGAGAACACGCTGGCGCAGCCACGGAACGTGACTGTAAAGGCGCTGATGAGCGGCTTCCCGCGCGGCGAGGAAGACCAGAACTTCCTGATGCGGCTGTTCGAGACCCTCACTGAAAGCCTGAACCGCAGCCGGGAGAAGGGCCGCGGTGCCTTCGGGGCCGAGGGGCAGGCCGATGTCAGTGGAGGAGAGCACCTCGGTGGACAGTTGGCCGAGTGCCTGGCCCAATTGCGAGCCGAACGCGAGTCCGCCCATCTGGCCGAGCATGCCCAGCATCGGGCCAGCCATCTGCTGTGCTTCGGCCGGAAGACCCTGGACCCACATGCCCGCTACCTTCTCGGCCACCGGATCACAGAGTCGCTTCCACGTGTCGATCGTGTTGTCGAGCCAGTCGTTCGGAGTCCACGCAAGAGTGCGGCTCGCTCCGGCAGGGAGCGTTGTCGCGGCGTCCAGCCACATCTCGGCCAGGTGCGCGGCGTCGGCGATCGCCTTGACGTTGCCCTCGGTGATCGGTGTGACCGATCCGATCTGTTGGCGTGCCAGCTTCTTGGCGATGTCGTAGTTGACCGGGCCGGACGTACCGCCCTGGCCCATCGACGAGCCCATTCCGCTCAGCATCTGCCCGAACTGGGTGAGCATCTGGCCGAGCTGAGCCGGATCGAATCCCTCACCGCCCGCGCCGAACCCGAACGGCATGTCACCACCCCCGAACGGATTGCCACCCGCCGCGTTCTTGTCGCGATCGGGATCGTCGTCGGAGTTGGAGAAGCCGAACGGCATATTGCTCATACCTCAACGGTACAAGGCTCGAGCGGTCGGAGTCGCCCTCCGAGTCACGCTGACGGCGAACACGCACGGCGCTCAGGCGGTGCGATCGGTGCTCCGGAGCCTTCGCGCTTTACTCTGGATCAGGTGAATCGACGGATAGTGACGCTCTTGGCCGCACTCGCACCCATCGTCGTGTTGGGAGTCGTCGGAACAATGGTCACTGTTCCTTATGTCGCACTCGGTCCGGGCCCCACCTTCAACACGCTCGGCGACGTCGACGGTAAGCCCGTCGTAGACATCCAGGGGACCGAGGTCGATCCCACCGACGGCAACCTCAACATGACAACGGTGTCGGTTCGCGACGGCCTCAACATCTTCGAAGCGTTCGGACTGTGGGCGAGTGGCAGCAACGGACTCGTCCCTCGCTCGGAGATCTATCCGCCCGAGAAGTCGAAGGAAGAGATTCAGCAGGCCAACACGGCCGACTTCCAGCAATCCGAGGACAGTGCCGAGTTGGCGGCACTGCACTTTCTCGGCAAGCCGGTGGCACTGACTGTTTCGAAGGTGACTCCGGACGGTCCCGCTGCGGGTGCCCTGCAAGAAGGCGACGTCCTGGTCAAGATCGGCGACACTCCGGTAACCACCATCACCGGCGTTCAGGACACGGTCGGTGCGATCGCGCCCGGCACCGCGATCGACGTCACCGTCCTTCGTGAGGGTGTGGAGACCGTTGTGCCGGTCACCGTCGGGGCGCGGCCCAACAAGCCCGAATCGGGTTACCTCGGCGTCACACCCAGCGAGGTCCCGGACGTTCCCTTCACCGTGCAGTTCAATCTCGCCGACATCGGCGGTCCTTCTGCCGGACTGATGTTCACACTGGCCTTGGTCGACAAGCTGACTCCGGGGGAGCTCAACGGCGGAAAGTTCGTAGCCGGAACGGGCACCATCGACTCCGACGGCGAGGTCGGTCCGATCGGCGGCATCAGGTACAAGTTGATCGCCGCGTCCGAAGCCGGTGCTGAGACCTTCCTCGTGCCGGCCCAGAACTGTGACGAGGCGAAACAGAATGCGCCGGACGGGCTTCGACTCGTCAAGGTCGACAACCTGCCCGGCGCAGTGGACTCACTCGAGAGCCTCAACACGGGCGGCGACGCACCCCGCTGCTGAAGGCTGCCTGGCCGCCGACGACTATGTCAGTCTTCTTCGACCTCGTCGAGCGTCGCGTACAGGGCGTGCACGAGGTGAGGTGCAAGACCGTCGTAGGTGAGCAGTTCCAAGTCACCGTACGGATCCGCATCCTCGTCGGGACGCATCTGTAGGAGCGACAGCGAGGGACCGTCACGGAGCACTCCGACGAACAGTCGAGCCTCGCGTCGATCGGGATGCGCGTTGGCCGTCAGTCGCGCGACCTCGTCCGCAGCATGCTGATCGGTCAATACCGGCGCCGTGGCGTGATCGAGATCCGATTCCGCCTCGGGCGGCAGGACGACGATCTCCTGCACCAGGATGCAACCCTGCACGGACTCGGGCCAATGCGTCGTCGCCAGGAACTCGTCGAGTGCCCGTGAACCGCCGATGATGTCCTCGGGAAGCGATTCCTGTTCGATCGGTGTGTATTCGGCGCCCTCGGCGAGTTGGTCGAGCAGTCCGGGTTCGGCCGCGGCGAGCATTTCGGTGGGTACCAACGCGTACAGCTTCGGAGGCTGATCCCAGCCTTCGGCGTCGATGTGGTCGACAACTTCATGAACGCACCGGGCGAGGGCACTCGGTGATCTGCTCATATTCTCTTCACTCACGCGTTCATCCTCCCACCTTCTGTCCGGCTCCCAGCTCTCCGTGTTGTCAACCCGTGACCGTTGTTACGTAGAGTGGTCGGAAACGGCCAAGTCCACTCGGGCGTGGCCGCAGTGATCGATGCAATCGGTTGCGACGCCACGGCGTCGCCAAATCTTGGAGCGTGGCACGTGGGCATGCGGCCCCCCGCAGGTTTACCCTCTCTGTCCAGACGCAGTCGAATCTTGTTGGTGGTGGCTGTCGTAGTGGCGGCCTTGCTGCTCGTGGGGCCGCGACTGATCGGCATGTACACGGACTGGTTGTGGTTCGGCGAAGTCGGCTTCCGCGGTGTCTTCACCAAGGTTCTGCTGACGCGATTCGTGCTCTTCCTGGTCGTCGGAATTGTCGTCGGCGCCATCGTGTGGCTCGCGATGCTTCTCGCGTACCGCGCACGCCCGGTGTTCGTCCCGGTCTCCGGACCCAATGATCCGATCGCGCGCTACCGCACCACCGTCATGTCGCGTCTTCGTCTGTTCGGCGTGATCATTCCGGTAGCGATCGGCATCCTGTCCGGTCTCATCGCGCAGGCCAACTGGGTCACTATCCAGTTGTTCCTCAACGGCCAGGCATTCGGTATCACCGATCCGCAGTTCAACATGGACGTCAGCTTCTACACGTTCGATCTGCCGTTCTACCGTTTCGTTCTCAACTGGTTGTTCGTCTCGATCCTGCTGGCTTTCGTGGCAAATCTGATCACCCACTACGTTTTCGGTGGAATCAAATTGGCCGGACGAGCGGGGACGTTCACTACCGCCGCTCGTGTGCAGTTGGCTGTTCTGGCCGGCACTTTCGTGCTGTTGAAGGCCGTCGCCTACTGGCTCGATCGCTACTCGTTGCTTTCGAGCGGCCGTAAAGAGCCGACGTTCACCGGCCCCGGGTACACGGACATCATGGCTGTGCTCCCGGCAAAGCTGATATTGATGTCCATCGCGATCATCTGTGCTTTGGCTTTCTTCGCTGCGATCTTCACCCGCGACCTTCGTATCCCGGCTATGGCCGTTGCTCTGTTGGTTCTCTCGTCCGTGCTCGTTGGCGCAGTCTGGCCGATGATCGTCGAGCAGTTCTCCGTCAAGCCCAACGCGGCGGACAAGGAGAGTACGTACATCGAGCGGAACATCGCGGCCACCAGGCAGGCCTACGGAATCACGGACGACAAGGTCAGATATCAGCCTTACTCGGGTGACGGCGACGCAATTCCGCGCGAAGTGCCGGCAGACGTCACCACTATTGCCAATGCTCGTCTTCTCGATCCGAACATTCTGTCGCCCACTTTCACCCAGCAGCAACAGCGTCAGAACTTCTACGGGTTCCCGCCCTCGCTCGACATCGATCGCTACGACATCGACGGTGAGATGCGCGACTACATCGTGGCGGCGCGTGAGATCTCACCGAACAACCTGCAGGGAAACCAGACGGACTGGATCAACAAGCACACGGTCTACACCCACGGCGACGGCTTGGTGGCCGCTCCGGCGAACAAGATCACTGCGCCGGTCCTGGACCCGACGAAGGACAACGCGAACAACAACAATGCGGGCTACCCGATCTACACGGTCAGCGACATCGCCTCGCAGGACGCGGGGACACAGGTCATCAAGGTCGATCAACCGCGCATCTACTACGGCGAGGTCATCGGTCAAGGCGCTGACGACTACGCAATCGTCGGTGGTGCCGGTGGTTCGGAAGCCCGCGAATACGACACGGAGCAGACCAAGTACACCTACACCGGTTCCGGCGGCGTCTCCATCGGAAACTGGGTCAATCGCTTGGCTTTCGCGGCGAAGTACACGGAGAGGAACATTCTCTTCTCGGGTGCCGTCGGTTCGGATTCCAAGATCATCTACAACCGTGATCCTCGCGATCGCGTCGGTCAGGTTGCTCCGTGGTTGACCACTGACGGAGATGCGTACCCGGCCGCAGTCGACGGCAAGATCGTCTGGATCGTCGATGCGTACACCACGCTGGAGAACTACCCGTACGCACAGCGCAGTTCGCTGGACGGACTGGTCGCGGACAGTGTGGATGCAACGACCGGTCGTTTGTTGCCGAAGAAGGAAGTCTCGTACATCCGCAACTCGGTCAAGGCAACCGTCGATGCCTACGACGGCACCGTGACGCTCTATCAGGTCGACGACAACGACCCGGTACTCAATGCGTGGAAGGGTGTGTTCCCGGACACGGTCAAGCCGCAGAGTGACATCTCGGACGATCTGCGGGCACACTTCCGCTATCCCGAAGACCTGTTCAAGGTTCAGCGGGAAATGTTGGCGAAGTACCACGTCGACAATCCGACCGAGTTCTTCACCAACAACGCTTTCTGGTCGGTGCCCAACGAGCCGACGGTGGAGAATTCGAAGGAAAATGAACCGCCGTACTACGTGATGGTAGGGGACCAGGAAACCGGCGCGCCGTCGTTCCGGCTCACAAGTCCGATGGTGGGATTCCAGCGAGACTTCCTGTCGGCTTACATCACCGTCAATTCGGATCCGAAGGACTACGGCAAGATCACTGTTCTGCAGTTGCCCGTCAACAAACAGACGCAGGGTCCGTCACAGTCACAGAACTCGATGATCTCGGATGCTCGCGTGGGCTCGGAGAAGGCACTGCTGGAGAGAACCAACACGATCCGATACGGCAACCAGTTGGCCTTGCCGATCGCAGAGGGTGGAATTCTCTACGTCGAACCCATGTATACCGAGCGAAGTAACACGACGACTTCGTTCCCGCAGCTTTCCCGAGTTCTGGTGAGTTACCAGGAGTCTGCGAAGGCTGGCAGCAGGGTTCGTGTCGGTTACGCATCCACGTTGGCCGAGGCGCTCGATCAGGTCTTCGACAATGGTGGAGCCGCGGGTGCTGCCACCGCACCGGGTGGAACTGCCACGACGGAACCGCCGGCGGGAACCGGGACCACCCCCGCGCCGACGGCGCCGACGACGCCTACAGGTCCGGCATCATCGGAAGATGTGTCGAAGGCTCTGGCAGAGGTCAACGCTGCCATGGATGCATTGAAGTCTGCGCAACAGACTGGTGACTTCAGTGGTTACGGAGCCGCGCTGGATCGCCTGCAGAAGGCGGTTGACGCTTACCAGGCGCTGCCGCCCAGTTAGTCGACCTCGTTCGTGAGTCACAGAAGGCCCGCCATCCGATCGGATGGCGGGCCTTCTTGTGTTCTCAGGTGAAGCTGTACGAGCTGAATCAGCGCAGTGCTGCAACGATCGGTGCGTTGGCATCGGAGAGCTGCTGGAACTGTGCGGCGAAGCCGTACTGGCCGGCGAGGTCACGAGCCGTGTCGTAAGCCTGCTGTGCGGCGGGCTTGAGCTCGGCCGGGATCTCGATGGCGGGAGCAACTGCGGGTGCCTCGGCGACGGGAGCCGGCGCTGCGGCGGGAGCTTCTTCGACTGCAGGCTCGCTCGCGACGGTCAGACGCTGGCCGCAGACGGGCCATGCGCCGGGGCCCTGGCTCTGCAGGGTGTTCTCGGCGACGCGGATCTGCTCTTCCTTGGAAGCGTTGGCGGGCGAGCCGGTGCCACCGTTGGCGGTCCAGGTGCTCTGCGAGAACTGCAGGCCGCCGTAGTAGCCGTTTCCGGTGTTGATGTTCCAGTCGCCACCGCTCTCGCACTGTGCGACGCCGTCCCAGTTGTGGGTGGCTGCGGAAGCGGTGCCGGTGCTCATGGTGAGGGGCACTGCGACAAGTGCGCCGGCTACTGCCAATGTGCCGAATGCACGCTTGCTGATGCTGGTGTACGTCATGTCGGGGTAAATCCTCTCCGCGCTTGCTGACATCGGCGGGCCTGCGGGTCGGCGATGATGCTGACTTTCCCGGGCGCTTGTCTCTCCGTGTCTCTGCCCCTCGAAGGTTTCGGGGGTTCCGATCCCGCGGGGCAGAGTGGAGCAGCGGCGGGTCGGCGTTCGCCCGGTTGATTCGGGCCGGGACCGACCGTACGGGAGCGTCGAACGAGGGTCGATTCGCAATTTTCCGGACTGTCTGGTCTGCTCTCGACCCAAAATTTTAGCGTTTGTGCTGGTAGAGCCTTTCCGATGCCGTTTCGACGTACGTTCGTTACATGCTTGTTATGTGTTGATGCTCACGGGCATTTTGTGAACCCAGTCACCCGATTCTTCGACTTTCAGGCGTGTATTTCGCTCCAGCGCAGGCGATTTGCGTTCCGTTCACCTGCTCGTGTAACTTTGTCCATGCATCGCGGGGTGGAGCAGCTCGGTAGCTCGCTGGGCTCATAACCCAGAGGTCGCAGGTTCAAATCCTGTCCCCGCTACTAGAAAAGGACCGCCGCACTGGAATCCAGTGCGGCGGTCTTTTTTGTGCGCAGCCGTCGTAGGGTGGCGACGTGCGACTCTCGAAGATTCTCTTGGCGATGGCGGTGACTACTTCGCTGGTGACCACCGCTCTGGCGTTCTCGGCAGGAAGCGCTGCCGCCGGTGGGCGGATCACCGATGCGAAGCGCGTGGTCTTCATCGTTCCGGGGCAGCAGCTCTACAACTCGGGAGAAACGCACCAGGCGACCTACCGCGCCCTCGACAAGGCACTGAGCGCTGCGGGCTACGAGACACACTTCGTCGACGCACCCGGCAAGATGATTGCGGCCGACGCCGAGCTGATTGCGGATTCGATTCGCTCCTACGCTACCGGCGCTGACTCCGTCGGGGTGATCGCGCACAGTGCGGGTGGACTGAGCTCCCGGTACTACGCGAAGTTCCTCGGTGGCTCCGAAGTAGTGGATTCATTCGTCGCTATCGGTGCGCCACAGTACGGTAGCCCCGGTGGCTGCGTACAAGGCCCTGCCGACGGCTACGACACCTGCATGTTCTCCGAAGTTCTCACCAAGCTCAATACCGGTGAGGACACTCCTGGATCTGCCTACTATTCGGTGGTGCAGAGTTCGGGCGAGTGGGCGGACGGTCGGTTGGACGGGGGCCAGTGCCGGGTGTACGTCGATGGCGTTCCCGGGGCCGGAACCGGAGGAGACCACCTCACCGAGCTCGAGCATCCAGAGGTCATCTCGGGAGCGATCAGCGCTTTGGGGCGCGACTGTGTCGGTACGTTCGTGGACGAGAACGACGGCGACATCACCTGGCCTGACACGCTGTTTCCGTCATTTCGGTAAAGCTTCAGGTCCGGGTTGTTCGGACGAGTAGCCCGGCTACGTGTGCGCTCGCGGCAGTCCTCGCCCCCAAGGCGTCACCCGATTCGATGGCCGCGACTATACGTGCGTGCTCGGTGACGGCGGTCCGCCGATTGAGCTCGAGGCTCCACATGTCCGAACGGTAGAGGTGTGACTGTCCGTCCAGACGATGCAGGGCTTCGCTGAGCGGGTGATTGCATGCAGTCTCACGAATCAAGGTGTGAAACTCGAGGTCGAGCTTCGAATCCCGACGCTGATCCGGCGGGCTCTCGAGAAGTTCGCGTTGCACCTGCACCATCTTGTTCAGCTGTGACACGGTTTCGTGCGTGGCATTGGCCGTCGCGTTGAACGCCGCGAGACCGTCGAGTACCTCACGCACCTCGAAGACCGCGCGCAGAGACTCCGCGTCCAGCGAATCGACTTTTGCACCCGCATTCCGTGTGTGGACGGCGATGCCCTCGTAGATCAACTGCTGCACGGCCTCGCGGACCGGCGTTCGACTGACATTGAGCTTGCTCGCCAGCGCGGGAACACTCAGTGGTGTCCCCGGCGCCAGCTCGCCCGAAAAGATCAGTTCGCGAAGCGTCTCGTGCACGGACTCGGTGAGCAAAGCTCGTTCGGTGGTGGTCATCTTGTCCTCACTTCGATCCTGCACGATGTCGACGGTACCCGGGAGCGCTATCCAGCGGCGCGCACCCGGTCAGCGCTGCGACTGTCGACCTCGGGCGCCGTCGCGCCTTTCAGTCCGGCCACTTTGGCCGCGATGTTCTCAGCGATCGTGATCGGCGGGTATCCCACTTCGCCCGGTGTGAGAGTCCCTGGCAGTGCTTCGATGACGGCGTCGTAGTTCCCGTCGAAAAAGAATGCGGCAGAGCGACGTCGGATGATCTGACCATCGACGATAGGTGGGTCGACTCGGTGCACTGTCGAGCGCCATCGGTCGTTCGTCCAGCGTGCCATCGCGTCGCCGAGGTTGATCAAGAGTGCGCCGTCGGCAGGTTGGACGTCGTGCCATACGCCGTCGGCACTCAGAACTTGAAGACCCGGAACTCGATCTGCCCACAGGATGGTCAAGATTCCGAAGTCGGTGTGAGCGCCCATTCCCGTCATGTCGCCGGAGATGCGGATCTCGCCCTCGGGCAGTGCGTAGTTGTTCATCTTCATCGCGTCGATCGAATGGTCGAGCATCGAATCGAAGTACCCGGGCTGCAATCCGAGAGCGTCGGTAAAGGCGCACATCAGGATTCGTGCCAAGCCCTGGGCATGACGGAAATACTCTTCGATTGCCGGTCGGAATCCGGGCGCGGCCACGGGCCAGGTGTTGGCGGCGTAGCTGGACTCGGGTAGGTCGACGCCCGGATAGTCGCTCACCTCTGTGCCCACGACTATTGCTTCGTAGAAATCGTTCATCTGGTTCGCAGCGGCGACGCCCAGGCTCATGCTGAGTGATTCCGATTTCGGTGGTGAGTAGCCGCGGTTCTCGGACGAGGGACGGCGATAGTTGTTCTTCACCGTCAGTGGGAGAGCAAAGAACTCGTCGAGAGCGTCGGCCAGTCCTTCGGTCGCCGATCGTGGAATGCTGTGTCCGACAATCTGTATGAATCCGACCTCCCGGCACGCGCGATCGAGTTGAGCTGCCACTTCCGCACAGGCAGTGCTGTTGGTGGCGTTTGCAACCGCTGCCTCGCCGCGGAGGTACGGGCTGATATCGATCGTAGGGATTTCGAAGACAGGAGTTTCGTGGGTCATTTAAAGTCCTTGCGGCCGGACGTGTGCCACTTACCGACGAGCACACGTGAGAGGAATCCAAAGGCAGAGAAGACGAGGACACCGAACACCGACGCGATCACGATCGCGGCGATCAGATCCTCGGACTGAAGGCGGCTTCGGTAGACGTCGAGCAGCGTTCCGATCCCGGGTTGTCCTTTGGCGAAGAACATGTCGCCGATGATGGCACCGACGACAACAAGGCCGGAGGCGGTGCGGATGCCGGTGAGAATAGCCGGCATTGCCGCTCGCAGTTCGAGTTTCACCAATCGATCCCAACGGGACGCGCGGCCGAGGGTGAACAGTTCGTGCAGTCCGCGATCGACCGATTGCAATCCGAAGTGTGTGTTGGTGATGATCGGGAAGGCTGCGATGAGAACACACACCAGGGTGCGCGCGGTCATACCGTAGCCGAACCAGAGCCCGATGAGGGGGACGATGGCGAGGATGGGAATGACCTGCAGCACAACGGCATAGGGATAGACGATCCGCTCGATCCACTTGGCCTGGCTCATCAGCACGCCGGTTCCGACGCCGACTGCCACCGCGACCACGAAGCCGACCAGTGCTACCTGTGCCGTCACTGCGAGGGCTTCGAGCATGGGAGAGAGGTGTTTCCAGTCGAGTAGCGACTTTGTCAGTACTTGACTCGGCGGCGGAAGGAGAAATCGACGTTCCGGGGAGAGAACGAGGTAGCTGACGATCGACCACGCCGCGACCGCGCCGGCAAGTGAGAGCAGCGGATAGAGAAGGAAGGTGCCGAGCGCTCTCATTCGCGAGGGCCGTCCGGGCTGTGACTGTGCTCGCGCGGCGGTCGCAGAATCAGTGCGAACGGCGGAATTGCGTGCGGTGGTGCCCTGTTGCACTGCAAGGACTTCGGTCATCGTGAGCTCCCATGGAGACTGGCCGAGATCTCGGCGACGTGTTCGGTGTATCGGGCGTCGTAGCGCAGTTCCGGGCTACGCGGGTACGGGAAATCGATGTCCACGACCGAATGGATTCGTCCGGGCCGGGCGGTCATGACGACCACCTTGTTTGCGAGGTACACGGCCTCGGATACCGAGTGCGTGATGAACATCGAGGTGAACCCCTTGTCGGTGTAGAGCCTTTGCAGCTCTACCTGCATCTCCAGTCGTGTCATCTCGTCGAGAGCACCGAAAGGTTCGTCGAGCAGCATCACAGCAGGTGCGAGGGTGAGCGCACGTGCCAACGAGACGCGCATCTTCATTCCGCCCGACAACGCGTTGGGCAGTTGTTTCGCAAAGTCCGCCAGGCCCACTGCGCGAATTGCCTCGTCGGCTCGCAACTTTCGGGCTGCTTTGTCGCCGCCACCGAGTTCGGCGGACAATTCGACGTTGGCCTGCACGGTTCGCCAGGGGAGGAGAGTCGGCTCCTGGAAGATGAAGCCAACTGATTCGGTGTCGAGGGCAACCGCGCCGCTGGTCGGTCGCTCGAGGCCGGCCGCCATGCGCAACAAAGTCGACTTGCCGCAGCCGGAGGGTCCGACCACGGCGACGAAGTCTCCTCGCTCCACGTTCAGATCGATGCCGTCCAGCGCGACAGTGCCGGTATCGAACTTCTTGACGACATCGGAAAAGACCATCTGCATCGGTGCGGTGAGCTTGCGAGCGTCGGCATCCTGCATCGTGTTCGCGAGTTCCATCTGAGCCTCCGGTTCAATAATGCATGCAAAAGTTCTTCAAGATGTGTGAACCATCTTGAATTGCATGTATGTCGCCTAGATTGCTGAATGTAAATGTGAGGTGACATTGCAGGTGAAGCGAGAATCCTGGCGCGCGTTACCTGATGGAAACAACTAGTCGATTGCATGTAATCCATGTGCTGCAGAGTGTGCACATCGGATCACCCTTCCTGGTTCGCCCACATCCCAATTGTTTTCACGAAGGAGACGCTGTGTATTCAAATCGCAAGGTGCATTCCAATCGCAGAAGTGTGGGAGCGGCGGGCGCGGCACTGGCCATGTGTGCAGCCATCGGATTGACTGCGTGCAGCTCCAGTGAGGCTGAGACGGCCAAGGCTGAATCTCTCGAACCAGCTGCCGAGGCTCAGAACCTAGCGGGTCTCTGTCCGGAAAACGTTGTGGTTCAACTCCAATGGCAGCCACAGTCGGATATGGGGGCGCTCTTCGAGATGCTTGGTCCCGGCTATTCGGTCGACACCGACGACAAGTCCGTCAGTGGGACTCTTGTCGCCGGAGGGAAGGACACCGGAGTCGACTTGACCTTGCGGGCCGGGGGACCGGCAATCGGGTTCCAATCCGTCAGCTCCCAGATGTACGTCGACGATTCGATCACTCTCGGCTTGGTGCACGGCGATCAGGTGATCGCGGCAGCGGCAAGTCAGCCCGTTGTGGCCGTCACGCCATTGCTCAAGTACAGCCCGGCAATCCTCATGTGGGACAAAGAGTCTCATCCGGAATGGGCGAGTGTTGCCGATATCGGCAAGTCCGACGCGAGTGTCGTCGTTTCCAAGGAGCAACTGTTTCCGCAGTGGCTCGTGGCGAAAGGCCTACTGAAGCAGTCTCAGCTCGACACGAGCTACGACGGAGCTCCCTCGCGATTTGTCGGTGACCCGACCATCGCTCAGCAAGGATTCGCGAATTCGGAACCGTACACGTACGAGAAGGAGACGCCGGCGTGGGACAAGCCGGTTTCCTATGACCTGCTGAAAGATTCGGGTTTCGACATCTACGCGTCCAATGTTTCCGTTCGTGCCGACAAGGTCGAGACACTCTCCCCGTGTTTGAGCAAGCTGGTTCCGATCATTCAGCAGGCCACCGCGGACTACATCACTGCGCCGGATACGGCGAATGCTGCCATTGTCGACGTCGTCTCGCAGGACGTGTCGTTCTCTCCCTACACCGAGGGTGAAGCAGCGTTCAGTGCCCAACTCTTGAAAGAGAAGGGCCTGATCGCGAACGAGGCGGACGGATCCGTCGGCACGTTCGACATGACGCGAGTCGCTCACACCGTCGAAGAACTGAAGCCCATCCTGAACGCCGGGGGTGCGGCGATACCGCAGTCATTGACTGCAGAAGAGATCTACACCGACAAGTTCACCGATCGGTCCATCGGAATCCGCTGAAGGAGCTGACAGCAAATGACTTACGACATGACAGAACTCAACCGCGAGACCCGCATGGGTGGCCTGGGCACGGAGACCACCGACCGCGAGGTCCGAAGAATCGATCTCTCGGATTTCGAGAACCGGCGCAGCGAGATCGCCGAGGAGTTGTGGTCGGCAGCAACCGACATCGGATTCTTCCAAATCGTCAATCACGGGATCGATCTGGACCAGGTCCGCGAGGCTTTCGCGGCGGCCGAGCGATTCTTTGCACTGCCCACTGAGGTCAAAGCGCAGTATCCGCTCAAGAAGGGTTTCAACTCCGGCTGGGAGAGCATGACGCAGGTGCGTCCGTCCATCGGAACACCTGATCAGAAAGAGTCCTATCAGGTGACCCGCCCGCATATGGGTGATCTGTGGCCCACTGCAGACGAATTGGGCGGATTCCGCGAAACGATCCTGGACTTCGAAGCCAAGTGCTGGGGCATTGCGATGGACCTGTTGTCGTGCTTCGCCGAGAAGCTGGGATTCGAACGAGACTTCTTCACCAGGGCACATGACCCGTCGGTGGACACCTACCAGAGCACGCTGCGACTACTCCACTACTTCCCCCTTGCCGCCGACGCAGATGTCGAAGGGATGTGGCGTGCCGGAGCACACACCGATTTCGATTGCCTGACATTGCTTTTCCAGCGAGACGGTCAGGGCGGCTTGCAACTGTGCCCGGGCAAGGAGATGGACACCCAGGAATGGACGTCGGTGGTGCCGGCTGAGGAAGCAATCACCTGCAACATCGGCGACATGCTGATGAGATGGAGTGATGACGTCCTGCCGTCGAATTTTCATCGAGTCAAGAGTCCCGGAGTCACCGACTATCGGGGAGCCCGCTACAGCCTCGCGTTCTTCGCTCAGGCGAACCGCGACGTGACCATCGAGGGGCCGGCGGGCAAGTACCCGCCGATCACTGCCGAGGACTACATCGACCAGCGAGTACGCGCGAACTTCGCGCGTTGATCCGTATCCGTTCCGTCACACACTTTCAGGAGAACTGGCGATGACTACCGCGCCCAAGAACATGACCGACGTGATCATCCGGGACGTGACGTTGTACAGCGGCGGGCAATGGCTGACCGGCCACGACGTCGTCGTCTCGAATGGGGTGGTCGAATCGATCGAGAAGTCGACCGGCACCGCCACACCTGGAAGTGTGGACGGATCGGGGGCGTATCTGATCCCTGGGTTCGTCAACACCCATACGCACCTTCAGCAGTCACTGATGCGTGGGATCGCCGAAGGGGCACCGCTTCTCGAATGGCTACTCGCGGTCGCAGAAGAGTCGGTTCAGATCACTCCCGAGCGCGCATACGCGGCCACTGTCGCAGCCTCGCTGGAGGCATTGCGCAGCGGTACGACCACCCTGGTCGAACACATGTGGCCGCACCCGTCCAGCGAGGTTCACGATGCCGTGATCCGGGCGTTGCACGACACCGGGATTCGTGCGGTGCTGGGACGCGGAACCGCAGACCGGGCGGACAAGACGAGGAAGTGGGGCTTCGATCCGCGGCTCATGCAACCACTCGGAGACGTTCTCGCACATACGGATCAGATGATGCGGGACGTCGCCGGTTCCCGCATTGACGTGGCAGTCGCGGTACCGAACCCGCGTTCGCTGACCCCGGAGGGGATGTCGGAAGTGCGTGAGTTCGCGCAGGCTCGCGACCTGACGGTCTCGATTCACCTGCTCGAGACGCAGACCGACAACACGATGTGTACCGAACACGCGGGCATGAACGCGGTCGACTACCTGGATTCCCATGGTTTCTTGTGGGACCGGGTGCTGGCGGTCCACTGCGTCGAACTCGACGACCGTGGTCAGAAGGTGCTGGCGGAGCGCGGCGTCGGAGTGTCGTACAACCCCGTCAGCAACATGCGCCTCGGTAGCGGAATCGCGCCCGTCCCGAGTTTCCTCGACGCGGGGATCGCGGTGGGGTTGGGTGTGGACGGCGCAGCCAGCAACGATACTCAGGACATGCTCGAGACGCTGCGCACCGGCGCCTACGTGCAGCGAGCCGCGCGCGGCCGCGCCGACCTGCTCGGCTTCGAAGCCATGATCGACATCGCATCCGGCGGTGCAAACGCAGCACTCGGTCTGCCGGCCAGGTCCGGCGGGATCTCCGTGGGCGATCCCGCCGACCTCACCATGATTCGGTTCGAACGCGACTTCGGTTGCCTCCCGGTGCGAGATCCGGGCGCGTCCATTCTCACGACGGGCAGTCGTCAGATAGTGGACACGGTGTTGGTTGCGGGCGAGGTCGTGCTCCGCGACGGGCACTCCACTCGCGTCGACGAGGCGGAATTGATCCGCACGCTCAGAGCTTTGTGACTGTGCTCAGTCTTCGCTGATCTCCATCTCGATCAGGACGCGGCGCAACAGCTTTCCGGTGGCGTTGCGGGGAAGTTCGTCGATGAAGACGATCTCGCGGGGAACCTTGTAGCGCGCGAGATTCGACCGGACGTGATCCTTCAGCTCGTCGGAGTTCTGGTCGGCGCCGTGGGCGACGACGACAAACGCTCGCAGACGGTGCCCGAAGTCGGCGTCCTCGACTCCGATGACTGCCGCTTCCAAGACGTCCTCCCGATCGGCGAGCAGGTTCTCGACTTCGAGCGGGTAGACGTTCTCGCCACCGGAGACGATCATGTCGTCGTCGCGGCCGTCGACGAAGAGGAGGCCGTTGGCGTCGAAGTGTCCGACGTCGCCGGTCGAGAGAAGCCCGTCGATACGTTCCTTGTCGCGCCCGTCGGTGTATCCCTCGAAGCTCAGCCCGCTGGCGACGAAGATCCTGCCGATCGTGTGTGGGGTGGTGATCTTCTTGTTGTTCTCGTCGAACAGTTCGACGTGACAGGTCACCGGAGCGCGGCCCGCCGTTCCCGGCGCAATGGTCAGATCCTCGGGAGTCGCGACCGTGGCCACTGCGACCTCGGTGGATCCGTACAGGTTGTAGAGGACGTACCCGAACGAGGCCGTGACTCGCTTGCACAGGTCGGGTGAGAGTGACGAACCTGCCGAGAAGATGATCTTCAGGTTCGACGTGTCGTACTTGGACAGCACGTCGGGACCGAGGTCGATGATGCGAGTGAGCATCGTCGGGACCACGACCAGACTGTCGCACTTGTACTGGGCGACAAGCTTGATCGTGTTCTCCGGATCGAACTTTCGATGCATGACGACGGTCTGGCCGAGCGCCAACGCGAGAGCGAACTGCGAGACACCGGTTCCGTGGAAGGCGGGGGCCGCCATCATCATGGTCTGTCCGCGGCGCAACGGCACGCGGTCGAGGAACTGTGCCGACGCGAGAGGGGAGGTGTGGCCACGCGGCGCACCCTTGGGAGTTCCCGTTGTGCCGCTGGTGAGGAGGACGAAGCCACCGTTCTTCTCGGGTGCCGGCACCGACGACGTGGTGCGTCCGGCGATGGCCTCGTCGAGAGTAGCTGCCGTGGAACCGTCAGCGGCTGTGCCCTCTGGCCAGGAACGATAGACGACGACGTCGTCCGGCAAGGCATCGGCGATGTCCGCGAACTCGTCGTCGTAGACGAAGGCGACAACCTTCTCACGCGCTGCGACGTCCACGAGTTGGGGCCGAGCGAAGCCCGTGTTCATGAGAACGAGCTTCGTTCCGTTCTTTGCTGCCGCCAGCATGGTCAGGACTAAGCCTCGATGGTTACGGCACATCGCACCCATGACGGAGTCGGAGGTGATGCCGTCGGCCTGCCACGCCCGGACCAACGCGTTGCTCTGACGCTCGAGCTCGGCATAGGTGATGGGTCCGCGCTCGTCGATGATCGCCACCGCATCGTAGCCGTTCTCGGCGTGTGCATGGACCGGCCCGGCAAAGGGTCCGTACTTGTCCACGGCTGCAATGGATTTGAGTCCGCGATCGAGGCGAGGGAACGGGACGAGTCCGGCTCGGAACATAACCCCCGCCGCGCCGATGGTGTCAGTGACCTTGGTGACCAATCCGGGCATACGTGAACCTCTTCCCAGCGTCGTTGTAGGACTGATTACACACTAATGCGCAATCAGGTTTCGGTGGTGAAGTTTCACGATGGCGACCGAGCACTCCGCCCCGCCACCTCGAAAGGTGGCGGGGCGGAGTGTTTCGGGATCTGGTCCGTGCGACCGTCACTTCAGTTCGGCGGACGACTTTCCGAGTAGACGGCGTGCGACGATCAGCTGCTGGATCTGCTGGGTGCCCTCGAAGATGTCGAGAATCTTCGAGTCGCGGCCCCACTTCTCGAGCAACGGGCGCTGCGAGTAGCCGTAAGTGCCGGCCAACTCGACTGCCTTGAGCGTCACGTCGGTGCCGGTGCGACCGGCCTTCGCCTTGGACATGGACGCTTCGAGCGAGTTCGGCTTCTTGTTGTCGGCCATCCACGCCGCGCGCAGAGACAGCAGGTACGCGGCCTCCCAGTCGGCTTCCAAACGGATGAACTCGGCTGCAGCTGCATGCTGGTTGTAGACCGGTGTGTCGTAGGAGATCTCGACACCGGCTTCGGTCAGGATGCCGCGCAGTTCTTCGAGAGCTGCGCGTCCGACGCCGACGGCCATGGCTGCAACGAGGGGCCGGGTGTTGTCGAACGTCTGCATGACGCCGGCAAAGCCCTGCTCCACGTTGACCTCCGGGCTGCCGAGGATGTTGTCCGCGGGAATGCGGCAATCCTGGAGCAGGAGTACTGCGGTGTCGGAGGCCTTGATGCCCAGCTTGTGCTCGAGGCGAGCAACGCTCAGGCCCGGTGCGTCACGCGGAACGACGAACGACTTGATGGCCGCTCGGCCCTTCGACTTGTCGACCGACGCCCACACGACGATGTGCGTCGAACGCTCACCGGCGGTGACGAAGATCTTCTCGCCGTTGAGAACCCACTCGTCGCCGTCGAGAACGGCGGTGGTGGTCACGGCGGCGGAGTCGGAACCGAAGCTCGGTTCGGTGATGGCCATCGAGGCCCACACCTTGCCGAAACGTTCGAGCTGTTCGTCGGTTGACACTGCGGCGATCGCGGCGTTGCCGAGCCCCTGGTAGGGGATCGAGAGCATGAGTCCGACGTCGCCCCAAGACGTTTCGAGCGAGTTGAGGAGCGCAGACATGTTGCCGCCGTTGGCGTTGCCACCCTTGGCGCTCGCGTCGGACCGTCCGCCGCTGGCACCGCCGATGTCTCCACCGGAATCGGAGAGGCCTTCGACCATGGCGGCCATGGTGTCGAGCTCGACGGGGTACTCGTGCTCAGCGAGATCGTACTTACGTGAAATGGGTCGGAAGATCTGCGCCGCGACCTGATGTGCCTGGTTCGCTGATGCTTTGAGCTTCTTGGGAAGTTCGAGGTTGATCATCGTGGTTCTCCTGGAAGTTCAGCGGCGTCAGATGAGGACGATGCCCTCGGCAACGCCGATGGCACGGAGGTCGCGGTACCAGCGCTCGACCGGGTGTTCCTTGGTGAACCCGTGTCCACCGAGGAGTTGCACACCGTCGAGGCCGATCTGCATGCCCTTCTCGGAAGCCAGCTTCCGGGCCAGAGCGGATTCGCGAGCGAAGGACAAGCCCTGCTCGGCGCGTGAAGCGCCCCGAAGCGTGACCAGGCGCAGTCCGTCGAGTTCGATGCCGATGTTGGCGACCATGAAGGCAACCGCCTGGCGGTGGCTGATCGGCTCGCCGAACGCTTCGCGCTCGTTGACGTACGGAATCACGTAGTCGAGAACTGCCTGGCTGGTTCCGACGGCCATGGACGCCCAACCGAGGCGAGCCAGGCGAATCGCGTCGGCGTATTCGGCCTTGCGCTGCTCGGCGTCACCGTCGCCGAGCAGTGCGGACTCCGACACCGCGACATCGGTGAGGATCAGGCGACCCAGGCCTGCGGCGCGCAGTCCCATGCTGGGATCTGCTTCGACGACGAGTCCCTTGGTGTCGGATTCGACGATGAAGAAGGAGGGCTTGCCGTCGAGTTCTGCGGCGATGACGAAGAGTTCGGACGTAGCCGCGGCGGGCACCAAGCTCTTGACGCCGTTGAGCTTGTAGCCGCTGGGGGAGCGAACTGCCTTGGTCTGCAGGGCGAACGGATCGAACAGTGCGCGTGGTTCGTTGACCACCACTGCTGCGCCGGGGACCTGCTCGCCGGTGAAGGCCGGAAGGTAGGTCTTCTGCTGCGCGTCGGTGCCCCACTGCGTCAGTGCGACTGCAACGCCGCTGGGTGCGAGGATCGGAAGTGCAAGCCCCATGTCTCCGTGCGCAAGTGCCTCGGCAACAAGAGAATTGGTGACTGCGCCGCGATCGGCAGCTGCTCCGTCGAGTTCTTCGGGAACGTTGATCAGCGTGATGCCGAGCTCGGCTGCGCGCTTGGAGAGATCGGCGGGTGCCTGCGCTGCGCCGTCGGCGTCGTGCGCTGCGGGACGCAGGATCTCGGCCGCGAACTCGCGCACGGTCTCGACGATCATCTTCTGGTCGTCGTCGGGGGTCAGATCGAAGTAGTCGGCGTTCTTGCTCGGGTTGTCGGGCAGGCGCTTGGGTGCGCCGTTGCCCGAGACCTTCTGGAATCCTCGAGTGGCGGCACCCAGGGTTTTGAAGCCCGTCTTGGTGCCCTCGTAGGTCACGCGATCGATGGTCTGACGCAGATTGAACTTCTCGGCCAGTTCCGAACCGGTGATCTTGGTAAGCACACGCATGGCTGCGCCCATGGCGTCGCGTTTGATCGGGTTCAGGCCGACGGCGGACGTGTCGCGGGGCGCACCCTTGGCGCCGCCGCGCTGCGCGCCCGATTCGCTGCGCTGAGCGCTCTTGTCGGGGGCAACACTGTCTTGCTTGGTCATGATCACCAGCTGTTTCTCGGTGTTGGGGCGTTGGACGATCCTTATCTTACTCATCAGTAAGGTCTGTTGTCGAGAAACCGCGAAATGATGCGCGTCATAGGCTCGAGGGGTGAACCGGACAGAGGTGCCAGATCGGATACAGCGGTACGTGCGCTACACGCCGTTGGTGGTGGTCCCGTGCCTGTTGATCGCCAGCACGTATCCGGGGGAGTATCGAGTTCCCCTCACCTACTGGATTCTGTCGATGCTGTCGGCGCTCGCCTTCGCTGTCGGCCGTCGATGGCCGGTCTTCGCGTCCCTGGTCATCTCGGCGCTCGCCGTTCCGATGTTCGTCGCCGACGCCTGGGGGCTGTCCGAGCTTGTTCCGTATCTCGGGGCGGTCGCCGTCGTCGACGTCACGATGCGGGCCGAGCGTAGAGAAATGGTTGCCGTATCGGCAGCAGGATGGTGCGGTTCGGTGCTCGCGGGGATCTGGTTCGAATCTCACGAAGCGTTCTGGTCTGTCACGACGGCTGTGAAAGTGCTTGCGTACGTGGGGTTGCCACTGCTGCTCGGGCTGTATCTACGCTCGCAGCGTGAATTGGCCGCGAACAATCTTGCGCAGACCCGCGCTGCGGAGCGCAGTGCGCTCGCCCGCGAACTGCACGACCTGGTTGCGCACCACATGGCATCGATCGTCCTGAGAATCGGCGTGGCTCAACATGTCTTGGCGCCCCAGGACGAGGCCGTGCGTGAGGTCCTCGCGGATGTGCGTGGGACTGCGTCCGATGCGCTGGCCGATATCCGTCGCCTCCTGGTCGCACTTCGTGATCCTTCGCTCGGTGAGGTCGCTCTGGTCGAGCCGGATGCCGTCGAGGCGGAAATCGAGGCGGCGATAGATCGTGTGCGTGCGGCGGGTTTCGAGGTGCAGGCAGTCTTCGATGCCCAGGAGAATGTCGAGTCAGGCGCAGCCGATCTCGACGCGATCGGGAGGCTGACGTTGTTGCGGGTGATTCAGGAATCACTGACCAACGTCATGAAGCATGGCGACAAGAAGGGGCTGGTATCGGTCTCGGTCGGTCGCGAAGACAACCGGGTGCATGTCAGGGTTGTCAACGACGTCGAGGGATCGCCTCGGAGTGCAGGTCATGGCCTGGTGGGAATGCAGGAGCGTGCGGAGTTGGTCGGCGGCGAGATGACCGCGGGCACCAACAGTGACGGGAAATGGGAAGTGCACGTGAGTATTCCACTCGTTGTCTCGGGCGATGTCTCGTGATCAGCGTGCTGATCGTCGACGACCAGCGACTTGTGCGCGCCGGTTTGCGGATGCTGTGCGCGGCAGCCGAGGACATGACCGTGGCCGGTGAGGCGTCGAACGGCGTCGAGGCGGTAGCGCTCGCTGCAGAATTGGATCCCGACGTGATTCTGATGGACTTGAGAATGCCCGGGCTGGACGGGATCGGCGCCACGCAGCAGATCGTCAAGGCCGGTCGTCGAGCGCGCATCCTCGTGCTGACCACCTTCGACGACGACGATCATCTGTATCCCGCACTCGCCGCGGGGGCTTCGGGATTCTTCGTCAAGGACACCGAACCCGCCGAGTTGCTCGGTGCCATTCGGCGGATCGCCGAGGGCGAGATGGTGTTCACTCCGGAACTTCTCCGCCGCGTTGTGGATCGAGCGGTGATCGGTGGTATCGCAGACACTGCTGCGACGGAGAAGGTTCCGTTGACCGATCGCGAATCGCAGGTCCTCGCGCTGGTGGCAGAAGGGAAGAGCAATCAGGAGATCGCGGACACGCTGCATCTCGGTGTGACCACGGTGAAGACGCACGTGGCGAACCTGATGTCGAAGACCGGTTGCGACAATCGGGTTCGCCTCGCCGTGTACCACTTGCAGAACTTTCAGTGACCGGAGTGCGAACCAGGCATCGGCATGTCCATCGGCATGTCCATCTGCATCGGAGCCGCCTTCTGTCCCGGTTCGAGGACGAGGAATTGGCCCATCATCCCTTGGTCCTCGTGCATCAGCAGGTGGCAGTGGAACATGTACGGGAAGGTGGGATCGGTGTACTCGGACCACTGCAGTGCGACGCGAACCCTGCTGCCCGGCGGTGTGTAGACGGTGTCCTTGAGTCCGCGCAAGTGCGGCGGGGGAGTGCGACCGTCGACGTCGAGGATCTGGAACTGGACGTCGTGGACATGGAAATTGTGTGGCCAGTTGTCCTTGTTGGTGATCGTCCACACCTCGGTCGCGCCGACCTCGGCCTCGAAGTCGATGCGGTTCATGTCCATTCGTTGCCCGTTGATCATGTACCACTGCAGATCGAAGGTTCGGGAAACGCTTGCCTTCGACGGATCCAGACGCGGCAGTGCGGCCAACTGCGCCGGGAGAGTCGACCGTGACGCGCGGCTGGCAACGCCCCGCAGTTCGAGGATGTCGAAGCGGTCGTTCATGCCGAAGTTCTCGGCGTCGGAGGAACTCACGCCACCGCCGTCCTCGATCGGGAACGACACCAGTGTGGTCGTCGCACCGGGGTCGACGCGAACCACGATCTCGGCTCGTTCGCCGGGGCTGAGCTGAATCCGCTTGATCGCAATAGGTGATTCGAGCAGTCCGCCGTCGGTGGCAATCAGATCGAACGTGCGGTCGTCGGGGAACCCCAGGTTGTAGAGACGGCCGGAAGAGCCGTTCAGAATGCGTAACCGGACGACCCCGGTGGTGACGTCGAGGTAGGCGTCGGAGATGCCGTTGGTGACGATCGTGTCGCCGAGCAGGCCTATGTCGGTCGGATCCGATTCGTCGAAGCTGCCGTCGGCGAGGAATCGACGATCCTGGATGATCAGCGGAACATCGTCGACACCATAGGTTTTGGGGATGTCCAACGCCCGCGTGTCGGCGTCGTCGATCAGGAACAGTCCGGCGAGACCGCGCTGCACGTGCCGTTCGGTGGATCCGTGCGGGTGTGGGTGATACCAGAGCGTCGACGCCGACTGGCCGATCGTCCACGCCGGTTCCCAGCGTCCGCCGGCTTCGATGGTCTGGTGCGGGCCGCCGTCGTATCGGGCGGGCAGATGCATGCCGTGCCAATGGACGGTCGTGGGCTCTTCCAGTGTGTTGTCGATCGTGAATGCGACAGATTCTCCGCGTTCGGCGCGGACGGTCGGCCCCAGAATGGATCCGTTGAAACCCCAAGTGTCGGTGAGTTTTCCCGCGACGATCTCGGTGGTCCCGGCACCGGCACGAAGTGTGAAGTGGCGAACACCGGCGTCGTCGACGGTGGATTCGGCAAGCGGCGGAATCGGTAGCGGACGCGAAGTTCCGGCCACCGCCAACGTGGCGCTCTTCTCTGCCGGGTCGGCGCCGCAGCCCACCGCGAGCCCGAGGGGCGCTGCGGCCAGACCGAACAGAATCGTGCGCCTGGAAATCCGGTTCATCGTTCTCCTGGAAGTAGTGCGTGATCAACTACTTCCAGTCAACGGGCCGAGATGTCGTGCCGAATCCTGCCGACGGGCCTGTCGGAACTCCTCCCTCGGACCCTTGCGGCGGGTGGGATGTTCTGGTACTCGGGTGTTACCGCAGGCGGGCCAGAACGTCTTCGTGCAGCAGTCCGTTGGTGGCGACCGCGCTGCCGCCGTGCGGACCTGCGCCGCCGTCCAGATCGGTGAACGCGCCGCCGGCCTCACGGACCAATACGTCGAGCGCTGCCAGATCCCACAGGGAAACCTCGGGTTCGGCAGCAATGTCGACGGCGCCTTCGGCCACGAGGCAGTAGGAGAAGAAGTCCCCGTAACCGCGCACGCGCCAGACGTGGTCGGTGAGTTCGACGAACTGATCGCGAATTCCGCGGTCCTTCCACCCCGAGAGGCTCGAGAAGCTCAGGCTCGCTGACTCGCTGCGATCGACGGCGGATACCTGGATCGCCCGCGCATCACTGTCCCCGAAGGACGTATGTGCACCCAAACCTGTTGCAGCCCACCATCGCCGATTCAGTGCAGGTGCGCTCACGACGCCGATGACCGGGACGCCGTCCTCGAGCAAGCTGATCAGCGTGGCCCACACCGGTACGTTGCGGACGAAGTTCTTGGTCCCGTCGATGGGGTCGACCACCCACTGTCTGCCCTCGAAGGCTGCGTCGCCGCCGAATTCTTCGCCGAGTACGGAATCCGCAGGACGATGCTCACCGAGCGTCGCGCGCACTGCTCGCTCGACAGCCAGATCGGCGTCGGAGACGGGGGTGAGGTCCGGCTTGTCGTCCACTCGAAGGTCGAGGGCGCCGAAGCGGGCGCGAGTGATCGCGTCAGCCTCGTCGGCGATACGGAGGGCGAGTGCGAGGTCGGATGCGCGATCGGTCACGGGTACACAACCTACCGGCTCAATCGGGGACGACCTCGTTCAGCTTTCCGGTTGCGACGTCGAAGACGAATCCGCGTAGGGAGGTCGTCGCGGTGACGAACGGACTGTTCTCGATGCGCTTCAACGACTGACGGACGTCCTCGTCGATGTCGGGAAACGATTCGGCAGCCCAATTTGGTTTGATGCCGATCTCGTCCTGGATGGATCGCTTGAAGTCGTCGTCGGTGAACGTCAGCATTCCGCAGTCGGTGTGGTGGATGAGGATGATCTCGGTAGTTCCCAGCAGACGCTGGCTGATGGCCAGGGATCGGATCTCGTCGTCGGTGACGACTCCACCCGCATTGCGGATGACGTGCGATTCACCTTCCTTGATTCCGAGCACCCGATAGACGTCGATGCGGGCGTCCATGCAGGCAAGTACGGCGACGTGTTTGCTGGGTGGGAGGGGGAGCGGTCCGGTGAACTGCTCGGCGTAGGCGGCGTTGTTCTGCAGGTATTCGTCGGTGACAGTCATCGTTCCAGTAGGTTCCCTCGGAGCGAGGTTGGCAAGGCTTCCAGTCCCGGTGATCCCAATACGTGACGGGCGGCAGGGCCGAGGTCGGCACCCGGTAGCCTTGAGAACCGTGCATCCCGACGTAATTGCAGACCTGAACGCCCTCGACACCACCCTTCGCACCTGCGAATCGGTTGTGGACGTCGAGGAGCTGCGCCGACGCATCGACGAGCTCGAGCACCAGGCAGCCGACCCGGGTCTGTGGAACGACCAGGAACACGCCCAGCAGGTCACCAGCCAGCTCTCCCACGCGCAGGCCGAGCTACGCCGGATCGTGGCACTACGCGAGCGACTCGACGAGATGCCGATCCTCTACGAACTGGCAGAAGACGAAGGCCCCGACGCGGTGGCCGACGCCGACGCCGAGCGCGCGAGCCTGCGAGACGACATCGCGGCGATGGAAGTCAAGACCATGCTCTCGGGCGAGTACGACGAGCGCGACGCGCTCATCAACATCCGCTCCGGTGCCGGCGGTATCGACGCTGCAGACTGGGCCGAGATGCTCATGCGTATGTACATCCGCTGGGCGGAGAAGCACGACTACGGCGTCGAGGTCTACGACACGTCGTACGCCGAAGAAGCCGGACTCAAGAGCGCGACGTTCGCGATCAAAGGCCCGTACACGTACGGCACGTTGTCCGTCGAGATGGGCACCCACCGGCTCGTTCGCATCAGCCCCTTCGACAACCAGGGGCGCCGTCAGACGTCGTTCGCCGAGGTCGAGGTACTGCCGGTCGTCGAGACGACCGACCACATCGAGATCAACGAGAACGACATCCGCGTCGACGTCTACCGCTCGTCCGGTCCCGGCGGCCAGTCGGTCAACACGACGGACTCCGCCGTTCGACTCACGCACATCCCGACGGGAATCGTCGTCACCTGTCAGAACGAGAAGTCGCAGCTCCAGAACAAGGTGTCGGCGATGCGCGTCCTGCAGGCAAAACTGCTCGCGGTCAAGCGTCAGGAAGAGCGCGCCGAGATGGATGCGCTCAAGGGCGACAGCGGCAGCTCGTGGGGCAACCAGATGCGCTCCTATGTTCTGCATCCGTACCAGATGGTCAAGGACCTGCGTACCGAGTACGAGGTCAACAACCCGTCGGCAGTGCTCGACGGCGACATCGACGGGTTCCTCGAGGCCGGCATCCGCTGGCGCATGAGCGAGAACCAGTCCGCATAGCGTTCGGATACCGAAAGGCACGATGACTTTACTTCGACCTGGGCAGAACCTGCTCGATTGGCTTCAAACCACCGGTTTGTCCGTCCTCATGACCGTGCTCGGGGCGATGATTCTCGCCCGGTTGGTCAGTTGGGGAGGCAACAAGGTCACCGACCAGATCGACTCCAACTATCAGTTGGGCGATGCGCTGGTTCGTTCCGAGGCGACCAAGCATCGTCACTCGGTCGCGCAGGTCATCACCTGGGTGGTCATCACGTTCATCTACGTGATCGCGACGCTGAAGGTTCTCGACCAACTGAACCTGCCGATCGGCAGTCTCGTCGCGCCGGCGACCGTTCTCGGTGCGGCGCTCGGTTTCGGTGCACAGCGCGTCGTGCAGGACATTCTTGCCGGTTTCTTCATCATCACCGAACGTCAGTACGGCTTCGGTGACACCGTGCGACTTGCGATCACCGGCTCCTCCGACGACGCCGAGGGTGTCATCGAGGACGTGACCCTGCGCGTGACGCGAATGCGGAACTCCGACGGCGAGGTCATCACCGTTCCCAACGGGCAGATCGTGAAAGCGACCAACCTGTCCAAGGATTGGGCACGCGCCGTCATCGACGTTCCGGTTCCGGCGACCGCCGATCTCACCCGGGTCAACGAGGTGCTTCGCCAGGTCGGAGTCGACGCGATGGCCGACCGCGGACTCAAGAAACTGCTGCTCGACGAGCCCACGGTCATGGGCGTCGAAAGCCTGGAGGTCGATCAGGTCAACGTGCGGATGGTCGCGCGCACACTCCCTGGCAAACAGTTCCAGGTCGGACGCGCTCTTCGTGTCCGCGTCGCCGCAGCACTGCGACGTCAGGGGATCACGGTGTCACCGGATCTGCACACCGTACGGACCGAGGAGGCGAGCGAATGACCGATCAGGAACCGCGCCGCGGACTCGACCGACTGTTTCACCTGGACTGGCTCCCGTCCCGGATCTTCGGCGGCCGGATGCGAACCTCTACCTTCATTCTCATCGTGGCGTGGATATTGACGTATCTGTTGCATACGTATCTCAATCCTGAGGACCCGACCGCAGTGACACCACCGCCCAGCGTGGACACGTCGCAGACCGAGCCTTACGTCGCGCCCTCGGTCAAACCGTCGACGACGACCCCCGTGCCGTCCTCGACCGAGCCGACGACTACGTCCGAGACCCAGTCTCCGGAATCGAGCACGGGCAGCTCAGGTTCTCCGACGCCGACTTCGGGTCCCGCGCCTGCGCCGGGCAACGCCGAACAGTCCGCGACCACGGTGCCGACCACTCCGGCGACGACGACCGTTCCCCAACCTGGCGCGGCGATGCAGGCACCGACGTCTGTGCCGCAGTCACCCGCGACCACCGGTACCGGATAAGGACGAGGGTGCTCGCGCGTGGCGCCAAGGTCACCGTTAGATAACGGCTAGACTGGCTAGTTGTGATCAGCATGAAGAATGTGTCGAAGTCCTACAAGGCCTCCACCAGGCCGGCGCTCGACAAGGTCAGTGTGGAGGTGGAGAAGGGGGAGTTCGTCTTCCTCATCGGCCCCTCCGGCTCCGGCAAGTCGACGTTCATGCGGTTGCTGCTCAAGATGGAGTCGCCCACGTCCGGCGACATCGAGGTCGCGGATTTCCACGTCAACAAGTTGGCGGCCCGCCGCGTGCCGAAGCTTCGCCAGAGCATGGGCTGTGTGTTCCAGGACTTCCGCTTGCTTCAGCAGAAGACGGTCTCCGAGAACGTGGCCTTTGCGTTGGAAGTCATCGGCAAGCCCCGCAACGTCATCGCGCGCACTGTGCCCGAGGTTCTCGACATGGTCGGTCTGGCCGGCAAAGCCGATCGACTGCCCACCGAACTTTCCGGCGGTGAGCAGCAGCGCGTCGCCATCGCCCGCGCATTCGTGAACCGCCCTCTCGTGCTGCTCGCCGACGAGCCCACCGGCAACCTGGACCCCGAAACGAGCCAGGACATCATGCTGCTGCTCGAGCGGATCAACCGCACCGGCACCACCGTCGTGATGGCGACCCACGATCACCACATCGTCGACTCCATGCGTCGACGCGTCATCGAACTCGATCTCGGCAAGGTGACCAGAGACGAAGCGCGGGGTGTGTACGGCGTCGGCAGGTAGCGCCGACTACGACCACACGTCCCGTACGCCCACCGGTTGTCGTGAAACAACCGGCCTCTCGAAAAGGAATCGGATTCCCCGATGCGCGCCAGCTTTATTTTCAGCGAAGTCCTGACCGGCCTACGCCGCAACATCACGATGACCATCGCCATGATCTTGACGACGGCGATCTCCCTCGGACTCTTCGGCGGTGGTCTGCTGGTCGTGCAGATGGCAGGCAAGACCCAGCAGATCTTCCTCGAACGAGTCGAGGTGCAGATCTTCCTGACCGACGACATCTCTTCGGCCGATCCCGGTTGCGAGCAGGAGATCTGCAGTTCGTTGCGCAAGGAACTCGAGCAGACTCCGTCCGTCGTCGCGGTTCAGTACCTCAACCGCGAAGACGCCGTGAAGGACGCCACCGAGCGCGTGTTCAAGGACCAGCCCGAACTGGCAGCCCTGGTGAGCCCGGACAGCTTCCCGGCGTCGTTCAAGGTCAAGCTCAGTGACCCGGAGCGGTTCGGCGTCATCAACGACACCTTCGGTTCGAGGCCCGGCGTCGAGAGTGTGCTCAATCAGCGCGAGTTGGTGGACCGACTGTTCAGCGTGCTCGGTGGAGTGCGCAACGCAGCGTTCGCGATCGCGATCGTCCAGGCGATAGCGGCCATCCTGCTGATCGCCAACATGGTCCAGATCGCCGCGTTCACGCGTCGTACCGAGGTCAACATCATGCGGTTGGTCGGCGCGACGCGTTGGTACACCCAGCTTCCGTTCCTCCTCGAAGCCGTCGTGGCGGCCTTGATCGGTGCGGTGCTCGCCATTGCCGGGCTGTTCACGGCGAAGAACGTCTTCATCGACGGGGTCCTGTCCGACGTCTACGAAGCAAACATCGTGGCGCGGATATCCAACAGTGACGTGCTGTTCGTCTCGCCGATCCTCGTACTTGCCGGTGTCGGAATGGCCGCGGTGACGGCGTACGTGACGCTGCGTCTGTACGTCCGCGAATAATCGGTTTGCACGAGCTTCTATGCTGGAACAGCAAGAACCATTCGACAGCAAGACAGCGGACTGAGAGGCCCGGACAGTGAAGGAAAAGGGCCGCAAGGTCATTGCGACCAATCGCAAAGCACGCCACAACTACACGATCATCGACACCTACGAGGCCGGCATCGCTCTCGTCGGGACCGAGGTCAAGAGTCTGCGTGAAGGCAAGGCGTCGCTCGTCGACGCGTTCGCCACGGTGGACAACGGCGAAGTGTGGTTGCGCTCGTTGCACATTCCGGAGTACACGCAAGGCACGTGGAACAACCATTCGCCACGTCGTACCCGAAAGCTCCTGCTGCACAAGCGTGAAATCGAGCACCTCGTCGGCAAGACCCGCGAGGGAAACCAGACGCTGGTCCCGCTGTCGATGTACTTCAACGACGGCAAGGTCAAGGTCGAACTCGCACTGGCAAAGGGTAAGCAGGACTACGACAAGCGCCAGGACATGGCCAAGCGGACCGCCGAGCGCGAGGTGACCCGCGAGCTCGGTCGTCGTATCAAGGGCATGCGCTGACCTCCATCCTGCTTGCCCTCGTGGCGGCAGTTGCCTACGGAGTCAGCGACTTCGTCGGGGGAGTTGCGTCACGACGAGTTGCCGCACTGCGTGTGGTGATCGTCTCGTATCCACTCTCGCTCGTCATCGTTCTGATCGCAGCACCTTTCGTATCCGGGACGCTGACGCCGAACGGTCTGATCTGGGGTGCGATCGCGGGCGTCACGAGTGGTCTGGCGGTCTGGTGGTTCTATCTCGCGCTGGCAACCGGCCCCATGTCGGTGGTCTCGCCGCTGACAGCTGTTCTGGTGGCGGGCATTCCGGTGCTCGTCGGCTTCGCTTTCGGTGAGCGGCCGGGGTTGATCGCGTACCTGGGTATTGCCGTCGCGCTGGTCGCCGTCGTCCTGGTCAGCCGCGAGTCGCCTGACGACACCGCGGGTGAGGTTGCCGGCGGAATCACCCTCCGCTTCACCAGACAAGTGGCTCTTCTGACCGTCGGAAGCGGTGGCGCATTTGCACTCTCGTTCATCGCACTTCACCAGATCGGCGAGGGCAGCGGGCTGTGGGCGTTGGCCGTATCTCGAGGTGCCGCGACCGTCGTGGTGTGGTTGGTCGCGCTGGCGGCCGGTCACTTCGTTCTCCCACGAGGCGAGCCACTCAAGCTCGCGGTGTACGTCAGCGTCCTCGACGTCGTCGCGAACGGGACGATGATCTACGCCTTCCAAGGCGGAATGCTCTCACTGGTCAGCGTGATCGGTTCGCTGTATCCGGCTGCGACGGTTCTGCTCGCCATGGTGATGCTGGGCGAGCGGGTAAGCCGCGTGCAACAAGCGGGAATGCTGTTGGCGCTGGCGGCAGTCGGCATGATTGCCGTCGCTGGGGCGTAGTTCCTTTTCAGCGGCTGTGACCCGTACACCCATCGTAGGAACGCGCCATTTCATTCCTCGACGAGTACCTGGGCTACTTGCACGCCGGATACCCCGATCCGCGACCATCCTGTCAAAAGAGTCCCGCGTGGTTTGAACTGGTCTCCGATTGGCGGAGTGGCCAAATTGGAAACGCGGCGGCGGTGCGAGTTTGGTATCGCACCAAACTCAGGGCCTCGGAATAGCTCATGACGGCTCGACAATGCCCGCGGGCGAACCAAATTCAGTACTCCGCAGGAACATCCGAGTGGCCGCGGAAAGGTGGGCCACGGTTTCCTCCGGATCTCCGATATCAGCGGTGAACACCTCGACTCCCAACACGACGTCGGGAGCCACGACCCCCAACGCCCGCACAATCTCCGCGATCGGCGCCGTTCCCTCGCCAGGAGCCAGGCGGCCGGTCATCGGTACATAGGGATCGTGGCGGCCAGGCTGGACACGATCGCTGATCTGCACTTCGAATACCTGACCATGGGTAACCTCTGCAAGCTGGGTCGGCGTACCACCCGAGCGCAGAAAGTGCCAAGTATCGAACAGGATTCCAACGCCGGGGTGGTCGGCTCGCCGGACGATGTCCAACGCCGCACCGAGATCCGGTATTCCTGTGCCGGGGATGAACTCCAGACTGACACGAACTCCGACCTCGGCTGCGCGGTCGGCGACTTGTCGCACCGCCGACGCCAGCGCGTTTCTCTTCACTGTCGGATCACCCAAGAAATGGGCGACGTTGAGAGTGCGAGCGTGAAGCGCCTCAGCGGCTTCGAGACACTCGTCGAGATCTACCATGAGCTTGCGCCAGTGTGGAGGTACCTCATCCAGTCGAGCAGAGCCGGGTAGATAGGTCATGAGCGCATCGATCACGCCAACAGTCACACCTAGATCGTCCAGGCGCTCCCGCACTCGGGAGTCGGCACTCTTCACAATCGAATATTGCGAGGGATGAACAGTGATCTCTGGAAAGCCGCCCCTACGGGCCAACTCGGCGAGCTGTATCAAATCAGCGTGTGGGATGCATCCCCAGCAGAGGGCAGTGCCCTCGATTGGCTGCACAGCCTGGTAGGTCATCGATGGCCACTTCTCTTCGTCACTCACACACACTCGGAGGTGATGTGCTGGTCCTGTCGTTGCGACTGCCGGCGGAACGAATACGGTCGACGCGGCTTACAGGTTGGAAGTCCAACATTGGACTGCGAAAGCGAGCTACCAGTGCGCGGGCCGTTTGTTTTCTATCTGGCTGCTCAGTAGTCAAATCAGCAAAAGGAGTTGAACCGCAGACTTTCAGGGGCGCGAAGGCAGCGCCGCAAGAACGTCGTCGTCGAGCTTCCACTCCGCGGCGGCAACATTTGATCGCACTTGTTCGGGGTTCATCGCACCGATGATCACAGAGGGAACGCTCTCCTGCGCGCACAGCCACGCTATGGCGAGTTCGAGTATCGAGTGTCCGTACGCTTGTGCGAACGCTGACAGTTTCTCCACGTACTCGAAGTTCTCTTCCGTCGCCAGTGTGGCGAAGTACGGCGCACTGGCTAGTCGGCTGCCGGTCGGAAACGGCCGTCGCATCGTGTACTTACCGGTGAGCATTCCGGAAGCAAGCGGAAAGAAAGGGATGATTGACATTCCGACCTCGTGTGCGGCGGGAACAATGTCTGCCTCGATCGCGCGGTTGAGCAAATTCCATTCGACCTGGTTCGCCAATAAATGCGATGCGCCAGTACCGGTGGCGATGCCCTCGGCCTACCTCATCTGATCCGCGGAGTAGTTCGAGCAAGCTACGTGGCGGGCTTTCCCTTTGGCTACCAGCCCATTCAACGCCTCGATGGCCTCCTCCAGTGGAGCATCGGGGTCAGGGACATGCTGGTAGTACAAGTCGATTCGGTCGGTGCTGAGTCGCCGCAAGCTTGCCTCACAGCTATCCTCGATGCTTCGTGCGAGTACTCCGGGCTTGTAATCGACCTCACGCGGGCGTGGAATCGCTTTGGTGGCGATTACCACCTGGTCTCGTTGACCTGCGAGCGCCTTGCCGAGGATTTCCTCCGAGCGCCCGTTTCCGTACATCGTCGCTGTGTCAAAGTGGGTGACGCCCTCATCGAGGGCGGTACGGACGACCTCCGTACTCCCCTCAGGGTCCAGCCGGGTACCAAAGTTGTTACACCCTAAGCCAATACGCGAGACTTGAAGATCGCGCGCGAGTTGTCGTAATTCCATGTCATTCCCCTTGTTTTCGCCACTTACGTGAATTCGTCGCCCCGCGAAATCGACGAATGATTGGACGCAAGATCAATTACCCTGCAAGAGCTCTGAGCGGTCGGCAGGCCCTGTGGGACGAACGAACATCTACATTCCATACATCGACAAGGTGGGTCCGCCGACCCACTTCATCGGAGCGATTCAAATCGTGCACGAGCCCGGACCGCAGTAGGAAGTGGTTTTTCCACTCATCGGGATTCCTCTTCTCGGTCATGATGATTCATCGGGCTAGCTATCTCGCGCGGAGACAGGCGGCGCGGTACAACAGTTGGCATCGGTTTGGCCGGATTCTCAGTCATCTCTCAACGATGTGCACCCGCTCCACCGAGTCACCCGCTTGTAGATGCCCTCGCTTCTCGGAGAGTTTTCTTCAGCCGCGTCTGTCGGCCGGCGCTGCGCGTAGGTGAACCCGCTCGCCTTGTTTTCCGAAGAGGCTGATCGCCTCGGCCGGCCGGCCGTCGGCAGCACTGATGCGGTGCGGGATGTGCGTGTCGAACTCGGCGGCCTCGCCTGCCCCCATGATGAAATCCCGGTCGCCGAGTTGGAGTCGGATGCGCCCGGACAGAACGTAGACCCACTCGTAGCCCTCGTGGGATCCCGGTTCGCGATCGTCGTCGGTGGGCGAGATGATCATCTTGTAGGCCTGCAGATTGCCGGGTTGACTGGTCAGCGGAATGACCGTCATACATCCGACCGTTCGAGGTTCTTCGCGCACGCGCGGATCTTTGATCTTGCTGTTCACGAGGTCGTCCAAGGGGACGCCGTGTGCCTTGGCAATCGGCAGCAGAAGCTCCAAGTTGGCTCGGCGAGTACCGGATTCGAGTCTCGACAGTGTGCTGACGCTGATGTCGGTGGTCTCCGACAAATCGGCCAGGGTCATGTCGGACTGTTGGCGCAACGCACGTAGGCGAGGGCCGATGCCGGCTAGTACGGCTTCGAACGATGTTTCGGTCATGCACTCATTTTGCCAAAGTGGCAACAGCGTTTGTCAAGACTGCGTTCTCTTGTCATTCTGGATTCATGACGCAGAACTCATTCGACGTAGCAGTAATCGGAGCCGGTGCGGCAGGCCTCAACGCCGCACTCATTCTCGGTCAGGCACGCAGGTCCGTGATCGTCTTCGACAACGGATCGCCACGGAACGCGGCCGCCGACCACATGAACGGATTCCTCTCCCGTGACGGCATGAACCCCGCAGAATTGTTGACCATCGGCCGAGGTGAGGTCCGCAAATTCGGCGGCGAGTTCCATGACGGCACCGTTGTCTCCGTGACACGGGACGGCGAGAAATTCTCGGTAGAACTGGCTGACGGCATCAAGATTCAGGTGCGCAAGGTGCTTGTTTCGACGGGTCTGACGGACCGCCTACCGGTAGAACTCGAAGTCTTCGGCGAGCGTTGGGGACGCGATGTGTTGCACTGCCCGTACTGCCACGGGTATGGCGTGCGTGATCAGCCGCTCGGCGTGATCGCCAAGAGCGCGGAATTTGCGATGCACCAGGCGCTCATGGTTCGCCAGTGGTCCGATGACGTGGTTCTCTTCCTTCATCGCATCACCGAACTGAGTTCCGAAGATCGGGAAAAGCTTGCGGCTCGCGGTATTTCGATCGTCGAGGGTGAGGTTGCCGGTCCCGTCGTCGAGGATGATCGGTTGGTGGGCGTGCGGTTGGCCGACGGCAGTGTGGTCGCGCGTTCGGCGGTCTTTGTCGGTGGCGCCCTCACGATGGACCCCAACGATGCGATCTTGCGCACATTCGGTGCGCAGCGCGCCGAGACGATGATGGGCGATTTCGTCACAGTCGACATGATGGGGGCCACAAGCGTGCCCGGCGTGTTCGCCGCGGGCAATGTCGTGGACCCGGGTGCCCAGGTCATCATGGCCGCAGCCGCCGGGGCGAAGGCCGGAGCGGGGATCAACATGATGTTGACCAACGACGACCTCGGGGTTGCACTCGCGCTTCGCAGTTGAATTGTGCGTAGCGTGGGGTGATGGACGCAGTGAGAGTGTTGATCACGGGTGCGACCGGATACATCGGCGGACGTCTTGCCCCTCGCCTGGTCGAAGAGGGTCATCGAGTTCGAGTGGTGGTGCGCAGCCCGGAGAAACTACGCGATGTTCCCTGGCACGATTCCGTGGAGATCAAGCGCGGGGATCTGACCGACAGTGCCACCCTCTCAGGTGTTTTCGACGATATCGACGTGGTCTACTACCTCGTTCACGCCATGGGTGGGGGAGGGTCGTTCTCGGATATCGACAAGCGAAGCGCGGAGAACGTCGCCGCCGCTGCCCGCGATGCGGGGGTGCGACGGATCGTCTACCTGGGCGGGCTTCATCCCTCCGACCGAGAGTTGTCGACTCACTTGCAGTCCCGGCTCGAAGTCGGTCGGATCCTGCTCGACTCCGAGGTTCCGACGGTTGTGTTCCAAGCTGGAGTGGTGATCGGATCGGGTTCGGCGTCCTTCGAAATGGTGCGCCACTTGACCAATCGGCTTCCGGTGATGACCACACCCAAGTGGGTGCACAACAACATTCAGCCGATCGCGGTGCGTGACGTACTCCACTATTTGATTGCAGCCGCGGCGACGACGCCGGAGGTCAACCGCGCCTTCGACATCGGTGGGCCGGATGTCATGCAGTACGGCGAAATGATGAACACCTACGCCGACGTCGCTGGATTGGTACGCCGACGCATCCTCGTCCTGCCCGTCCTCACCCCGCGTCTGGCAGGTCACTGGGTGGGATTGGTCACGCCGATCCCACGAGGTTTGGCGATGCCCCTGATCGAATCCCTGCAGAACGACGCGGTGATGCACAATCACGACATCGACAGCTTCATCCCGCCTCCCGCCGAGGGCCTCACGCCGTATCGAGAAGCGGTCCGACTGGCACTTCGCAAGATCGACACCGGTGAGGTGGAGACGGCGTGGTCCGGTGCAACGATTGCGGGCGCTCCATCCGATCCTCTTCCATCCGACCCGGATTGGGCCGGCGAAGCGGTCTACGTCGATCATCGCGAACGTGACTGCGCGGCGGATCCGAAAACCCTCTGGTCGGTGGTCGAGTCGATCGGCGGCGAGAACGGTTGGTATTCATTCCCTTTGGCGTGGGCCATTCGGGGGTGGATGGACCGCGCGGTCGGTGGTGTCGGACTGCGCCGGGGCAGGCGGGATCCACGCCGGCTCAACACGGGCGAAGCCCTGGACTTTTGGAGGGTCGAAGAAATCGATCGAGGCAAGTTGCTCCGATTGCGCGCCGAGATGAAGGTCCCGGGCGGAGCATGGTTGGAGTTGCGAGTATCAGAAGGCCCAGCCGGTGCCGACGGACGGCCGGTGGGTTCCCACCTCGATCAACGCGCGGTCTTCTTCCCTCGCGGGCTCGCGGGTCGGGCGTACTGGTATTCGATCCTGCCTTTCCACGGAGTCGTCTTCCAGGGGATGATCACCAACATCACCGGTGCCGCCGAGCGTGAGATGGCTGCAGTGCAGGAAACGGGTGCAGTGCAGGAAGCGGGTGCAGTGCAGGAAGCGGGTGCAGTGCAGGAAACGGCTCGGGCGAAGCACACGGAAAGTGCCGCCGATTAATTGGTATGACTTCCGAACTTCGGCGCGTTATAGTGAATAGCCCCACGAAAGACGCGGGGCACACACGGGGCTGAACGGTTTCGACTGCGTGTGTTGAGTTAGGGGAAGCGTGTCGGTGCAGGCAAGAGACCACCGTAAGCGTCGCTGCAAACCTATAAGCGCCGATTCCAATCAGCGCGACTACGCTCTCGCTGCCTAAGTAGCGAAGCGTGTCTGTCAGCCCGGGGTTGCCCTCGACCCGGTTCCTGGCATCAGCTAGAGGGCTTTACTGTTCGGCTCGGTCACGGAGTCGGACGGGACATCAAACAGTGACTGGGATCGTCATCCTGGCTTGTTCGCGAGACTGGGAGATCCAAGTAGAGACTTAGCGAACTGCACACGGAGAAGCCCTAGCGATTCAACGTAGGACCCGGGTTCAATTCCCGGCAGCTCCACAACAGGTCGGGCCGGAGAGCACACGCTCTCCGGCCCGACCTTTTTGCTGCCTTTTTGCTGCTGTCTTGCTGCGGCACTCTGCTGTGTGGCCCGGGCCTTCTTGCGATCAGGAGCCGAAGAATCCCAGGTCGACCGAGCCGACGAAGCCGGGAGCTTCCTTGGCCAGCGGCTTGCCGTCCAGATCGGCAGGCAATGCAACGCCCAGGCTCTTGAGGATTGTCGGGGTGATGTCGGCGATCGTGTACGAGTCTGTGTTCTTACCGGCCGCGTATCCCGCGCCGCGTGCTATGACGAATGTCGTTGCTTCCGCGGGTGTCTGACCGCCGTGCCCACCGGCGGGCTTGTGCCCGTGATCCGCAGTGACCAGTACAGTCCACTTCTCGCCGGTCTTTGCTGCGCGCTGATCGACGGCATCGACAATCTTGCCCACCTGAGCATCGACCGAGGCGATGGACTCTTCGTACGCAGCGCCGTTGGTGCCGCCGCTATGTCCCGCGCCGTCCACCTGATCGAGTTGGGTGAAGATCAGGTCAGGTCCCTTGTCTGTGATGTCGCGGGCGACGGCGTCTGCCGTCGCAGCGTCGGTGGCCGCTCCGGAACCTGCATCGGCCGTGGTGACGACAACGTCGGCTTTCGGTGTCCCACTGGAGGCGATGTTGTCGATGCCGCCCCACGTGGAGATCGATTCGGTGAGGAGGGAGGGCTTTGCTGTTTCCAGTCGGGTGAAGACGCTCGGGTAGAGGTCGAAGCGGGCGCCCGCGTACGTGTTGTCCTTGACTCCGTGCTTGGTATCCCAGACTCCGGTCAGGATGGTCGACCACGACGGTCCGGAGATGGTGGTGTGGCCGAGGATGGAAGATTCTCCGCTGGTTCCTTCGGCGATCAGCTTCTGGAGGCGGGGAGCGTCGGCGGTCTTGATGTGGCTGAGCATAGTGCCGTCGAGGCCGATGACAACTGTCTTCTCGGCGGCCGACGGATTGAGGTCGGACGATCCGGGAATTGCTGCAGCAGTTGCAGTTCCGGCAGCAACAGCGCCGGCGAGGAGGAGTGTGATAGCGGCTGAGGTGCGTGCGATTTTCTTGGTCACGCTAAGCATCTTGCGATAGGACTAGACCAATTGCACTACCAGGATGTGAGGGTTGTCCTGTTGTTCACGGCAGATTCAGATTGGACTAGACCAATGTTTCCTCAGGCGGCCCAACCGTCGAGGATGACGCTGACCGCGTGATCGAGGTGAAGGGGCTCGCCGTCCCATCTTGGGATGATCGCGTCGTCGGGTATGTCTCCGCGCAGTAGGCCATCAGCGAATCCCTCGGTCGGTGGTGCTGGGTCGATGACGTCACCATTGGCGTAAAGGAACTCGAACTTCTGCTCGCCGAGAGCAGTGATCGTGAACTGGCCGTCATGCAGCGCGCGGTGGCAGGTGCCGCACAGCATGATCAGATTGTCCAAGTCCGTATTTCCGCCGCGTCCCCAGAATTTCACGTGATGTGCGTGTAAGAAGCGAGTCCGCCCGCAACCCGGTGTGCGGCAACATCCGTCGCGGTAATTCAATGCCAGCATTTGTTTGGCGCTGACGACGCGGGTCCTTCGGCCCAGATTCAAAACGCATCCCTCCTTTGTCGTTCCCAGGCGAAGTTTCGCGTTGCAGAGCACTTCCTCGGCGGCACTTTGGGGGAGTGCGGGTCCACTCGGTACACGGACGGTGTTCGCTTCGTGGAAGAACACAACTTCGTTCGCGGCGGCCTTGGACGTGCGGTCTGTGACTGCGGCGGTGGCGAGCTCTGCCATCGCGACGAGTCCTGGTCCGATATTTCCGGCCGGGTTCTTTGTGGCCTTCTCGTCGACAGGGCGGATGGCAGCGGTTCGGGTGCGTTCACGTTCCGCCGCCGCCAATGCTGCGAGGATTCGGGCGCCGTCCTGCGCGGGCAGGCGTCCTTTGATGACAAACTCGCCCGTATCCGAGTCCCAATGCCAGCGGACCTGAAGATGTTCGGGCGCTTTGCTTTTGCCAGATTCATTGTCGGTTGCTTTACGCAGACCTGCGGCGAGACGATCGATCTGGGCTGCGGGCGCCTCGCATCCGAACCGAACCATCTGCTTTTCGTTTGACGGCGTGGTGACCCGGGTGAGTGCGCGAACCTTCGAGTAGGACAGCCGGCCTTGCTCGAAGGCCTTCCGCATCTCGGGCAAAGGGCGGAGCGCTTTGGCGACGCGAACATATTCCCTGCCGGTGTGCAGGCTCATTCCACATTTCCACGACAGCCAGTGGGCGCATGAATGCAGTCCAGGGCCGGCCCAGCCGCGGTCTTCGTCGAACTTCGACAGGAGGGTGAGGAATCGAGCCGTGGCCGCCGCGATCTGGCCGGCGAGAGCGCAGATTTCGGAGCCGAGTTGCTCTACGTCGCTTCGGGTGGAACCCTGCGTTTCTTCATTGATCAGTGCTGCGGTATCGGTCAGTTCTGCGGTATCGGTCAGTTCTGCGTTCATCGTTGCCCCCCCGGCGCGTGTCCGACAATGTTTCGAATGTACGTTCGATGATAGATGCCAGTACCGACACACATCCGTGGATGAGGACGGAAAGCGTCCCCGCGGGGACGTCTAACCGCTGCCGATCGAGTACTCGGCGTAGGTACCGACATCCTCGAAGCCGACGTTTCGATAGAGCTGTGCGCCGTCGCTGGACGCCTGAAGTACAGCGGTTCGGGCACCTCGCTCGCGGGCGATGTCGAGTGCGGCAAGGGTGACCGCCGAGCCGAATCCTCGTCGGCGCGCCGTTTCGAGTGTGACGACCCCATACAGTCCGGCGACGTCGGCGGCAAAATGGACCTCGGCTCCGGCGACAGGCTGGGAGTTCGCGTATCCCACGACAAACGAACTCCGCGAGCGCTCATCGAGGATGTCATCGGCGGTGTCTTCGAAGAAACGTATTACTGCGGTTGAGGGCGGCGACCAATTGGCGGCCATCACGGCGGCGTAGTCGGCGAGCTGCGAACGAGTCGTCACTCGCTGAACGCACAGTTCTGAGACAGGCGTTGGGCGTGGGACGACGTCCAAGTCTGCCGTCATCGCTCTTTCTTCCTCGGAGCGCACGCAGCCGAGGGCTGACAAGCGAGCGCCGAGGTCAGAGGGCTTGTCGCGCGGACCTGTCCACCAGGAGAACGGACGACCGGTTGCTCGAAGCCACGCGAGTACGTCGAGTAGTCGTCGGTCTTCTTCCGGGCCTTCAGCAGCAGGTACAGCGAAGCGCGCACCAGCGATGATGTTGAAAGTGTCGTCGGTGAGGCCGCTGTCTGCGACGACAACATCTGCAGAGACCGTGACCGATCCCGTCGGCAAGTGTTCATGCAGGTGGCAGGCATGGGATACCAAGTTGGCGTCCATGGCGTCGAGGACATCGCCGACGAGTGCTTCACGATTCACAAAAGAAATTCTACGAACCCCATCCAAATGGTTTTCGGCTCCGAATGCCGTGTATGACGCCCAACCGACGGCAACAGCAGGACGGTGACCAGCACCTGGTGGTGCTAGTGCTGCCTGGAGGAAAGGTATCGAGCCATCGCCCGGCTCGCGCCTGGCATCTGTCCAACCTTCGGATGTGCCCGTTCACCGCTCAGCTTCGCCTCTCCGGTGTCAAGGCGGTGCAGGCTCGCTATCGAGTTCGAGGTTGGAACGGTGCCGAGCGCAGTCCGGTCGCCGACGCCCGCGCCGCACTCGACGCGATAACGAAACGTAATTCACAAGCTCAGGTGATCCTGCTGGGGCACTCGATGGGCGGACGGGTCGCCGCCGAACTATGTGGCGATCCGGCGGTGGTCGGTGTGGTCGCGCTGGCGCCGTGGTGGCCCGATGGAACGTCGGTGAATCTGCATTCGGACACACCGCTGGTTGTGCTCCACGGCACGGCCGACTCGTGGACCGACCCGGCAGCGTCTCGCCGGAAGGTTGACGAACTGCAGAAGTCGGGTAAGAGCGCTGAATGGATCGGCATCGACGGCGCAGGCCACTTCATGCTCCGTCGGGCGGCGACTTGGCATCGCCTCGTCGCGGATGCAATCGCAGGAATGAGTCGCGGGGTAGCCGCAACAAAGATGGGAGAACGACGATGAGTTCCGACAAGCGCAAGGTGGCCGTCGTCGGTAGTGGTGTCGCAGGTCTGACAGCGGCGTGGGTGCTCAGTAAGGACAGTGACGTCACCCTCTACGAAGCGGATTCACGGCTCGGCGGGCACGCGGACACCCATTCGGTCACCGACCCGGAAGGGCGAAGCCTCGCCATCGACACGGGGTTCATCGTCCACAACGATCGCACCTATCCGACATTGTTGCGATTGTTCGCAGAACTAGATGTGCCTACGCAGGAATCCGATATGAGCATGTCGGTCAGGTGTGGGGGGTGCGGGCTCGAGTACTCGGGAGGCCAAGGGTTGCGCGGCGTTCTCCCGACGCCGGGGCTGCTGGTGAAAGGCAGTTTTCTGTCGATGTTGATGGAGGTCAAGCGCTTCCACCGCCGTGCCCGCGCATTGCTCGACAACACGGATCCGTCGGCACCTGACCAGACACTTGGGGTGTTTCTGCGCAGCGGCCGGTTCTCCGACTACTTCACCGCTCACTTCATGACTCCGCTCGTGTCGGCAGTCTGGTCGTGTGATCCCGGCTCGGCGCTGAAATATCCCGCGCGGTACCTGTTCTCGTTCCTCGATCACCACGGAATGCTGAGCGTCACTGGATCGCCGACCTGGCGAACAGTCACCGGTGGATCGGGCGAATACGTTCGTCTCGTCGCCAAAAGTATCGGGGATATCCGCCTCAACACGCCGGTGCGCGCAATCCACCGGTTCGACGATCGCGTCGACATTCGTGACGGCGACGACCAGATCCAGACCTTCGACGCAGCCGTGGTCGCAACGCATCCGCAGCAAGCGCTGAAGATTTTGGCGGATCCGACGCCTGTCGAATCCCAGGTCCTCGGTGCAATGCCGTACTCCGTCAACCACACCCAACTTCACACGGACGAAAATGTGCTGCCCGGCAACACCAATGCGCGCGCGTCGTGGAACTACTACATCCCTGAATGCAACGCGAAGCCGGATCACGTTCTGGTCAGCTACGACATGACGAGGTTGCAGCGGCTGCCGGAGACCGGCCGGCGCTACCTGGTGACGTTGGGGGGAGACGAAATGGTGGCCCCGGAGTCGGTGATCGATCAGATGACCTACGAGCATCCGCAGTACACACCCACCTCCGTCGCCGCTCAAGCGCGGCTTCCTGAGCTGGACTCGGACGTACTCGCGTTTGCCGGCGCATACCACGGATGGGGCTTCCACGAGGACGGTGCACTCTCTGGCCTGCGCGCCGCCGAACGCGTCGGAGGTCGGTGGCCGTGACTACTCCCATCACGCCGTCCATCGTTCATACGAGCATCCGGCACGTACGAACGGAGCCGCTGCACAACGAGTTCGAGTACCGAAGCTACAGCTGGCTCGTCGACGTCGACGATTTGCCCGAGCTCCCGAAGGCTTTGCGTCCCTTGGCGAAGTTCGACGCCGGGGATCACCTCGGCGACTCCACTCGATCGATTCGTGCCAACGTCGAGACTTTTCTGGCAACCAACGGATTGGAGTTCGCCGGCGGTCGCATCCTCATGCTTGCGAACGCGCGTGTGTTCGGCCATGTGTTCAACCCGCTGAGTGTGTTCTGGTGTCTGAACGACGACGGCAGTCAGCGGTGCGTCGTTGCCGAGGTTCACAACACCTACGGCGAACGGCACTGCTACCTGCTCGAAACCGACGAACGTGGCGCGGTTCGCACGTCCAAAGAGTTCTACGTATCTCCGTTCAACGATCTGGACGGCGAGTACCGGATGCGACTTCCGCTACCCGACACCGCGCTCGCGCTCTCGATAGTTCTGGCCCGTGACGGCAAGGCGCCCTTCGTGGCCACGGTGTCCGGTCGTTGTGTGCCGGCGACGACGCGCGAGATCGTGCGCAGTGCGCTCGCCATCCCGCTGGCTCCGCTCCGAGTCGCCGCGCAGATCAGATTTCAAGGAATCCGGCTGTGGGCCAGGCGCTTACCCATCGTTCCCCGACCGCAACATCACCCGCAGGAGGCAGTGCAATGACCACAACCACTCTCGGCACCGAACCTTCCGCTCACACGATCGAAACCGAGCGGTGGCCGGGCGTCGCCACCGTGCCGAGCGGGCTCAAAGTGCGGGTTGCATCACCGGTTGCCCGCGCCCTGTTCCACAAGGCGGTCGCGCGTTTGCCGCTGCGTGTCCAGATGCCCAACGGTGAGTTCTCCGGTGGCGGTAGCCCCGATTCGCCGTTGATGGTCATTCACCGCCCAGACGACTTCGCTGCTCGTGTGGGGGACAGTGGTTTGATCGGATTCGGCGAGTCTTACATGGCGGGCGATTGGGAAGCATCCGACCTCACTGCGGTCCTGGAAGTCTTCGCCTCCCGCGTGGCGACGCTCATTCCCGACTTCCTGCAGCGGCTACGAGGCCTCTACATTCCGAAGCAGCCTCGCAGTGAACGGAATTCGACGCAGAACACGCGCTCGAACATCTCCCGGCACTACGACCTCTCGAACGAGATGTTCGAACTGTTCCTCGACGACACCATGACGTATTCCAGTGCTCTCTTCGAGGATTTGTCGGTAGGAGCTACCCCGCCGTGGGACGTGTTCGCAGCGGCGCAGCATCGGAAGATCGATCGACTGCTGGATGGCGCAGGTGTCGGACCCGGTTCGCGAGTGCTCGAAATCGGCACAGGCTGGGGAGAATTGGCGATCCGAGCTGCCCAACGGGGAGCGACGGTGCGCTCGGTGACACTTTCGGTCGAACAGCAGGAATTGGCAGCGAAGCGGATAAGCGCTGCGGGACTGGCAGATCGCGTTCAGGTCGACCTTCTCGACTATCGGCAGGTACAGGGGGAGTACGACGCCGTTGTGTCGGTCGAGATGATCGAGGCCGTCGGCCACCAGTACTGGGGGAGCTACTTCCAGACGATCGACGCCCTGCTGGCGCCGGGTGGGCGCGCAGCGATCCAAGCCATCACGATGCCGCACGATCGAATGCTCGCGACCCGCAACACCTACACCTGGGTGCACAAGTACATCTTCCCCGGCGGATTTCTCCCGTCGGTGCGGGCGATCGAGGACGTCACCGAGCGCATGACAACCCTGCGGGTGCGTGAGCGGATGTCGATGGGCGATCACTACGCGCAGACGTTGCGACTGTGGGACGAGCGATTCAGCGCTCGCACCGACGAGGCGTCCGCGCTCGGGTTCGACGCAGTGTTCGCGCGCATGTGGCATTTCTATCTCTGCTACTCCGAGGCGGGGTTTCGGTCGGGGTATCTCGACGTCCAGCAAATTGTTCTCGATCGGAGGAACCAGCGATGACTGCCACAATGGATCGAACGACACAAGGTACCGGCGTTGCGGGTCGTCTCTCGGACATCCTCAGTCCACTTGTCGGCGGCGAACTTCCGGTGCGGTTGACTGCATGGGACGGCAGCACAGCAGGTCCGGAAGATGCTCCGAAGGTGACGCTTTACAGCCCGAACGTTTTGCGACGCTTGCTCTGGAATCCCGGCGAGTTGGGGGCTGCGCAGGCGTATGTTCTCGGTGAACTCGACGTCGAGGGCGATCTAGGCGACGCACTCACACACGTGTGGAAGGTGTCTGCCGAGCGGGGGCTCGGGTCGATTACCCCGACACCATCGCTCGTCTTGGCCGCGGTCAAGGCTGCGCGATCCTTCGGTGCTTTCGGGAGACCTTTGGCTCCGCCGGCGTCGCAGGCTCAGGTGAAGGGGCGCCTGCACAGCCTCGCCCGCGACCGCGAGGCGATCGGGCACCACTACGATTTGTCGAACGATTTCTACCAATTGATCCTCGATGAGAACATGGCGTACTCCTCGGGCTATTGGACTTCCGATACACCGGACTACACGCTCGAAGACTCACAGACAGACAAGCTGGACCTGGTGTGCCGCAAGGTCGGTCTCGATCGAGCGCGAGGCTTGCGGTTTCTCGATGTCGGCTGTGGTTGGGGCTCGCTCAGCCTGCATGCAGCGCGGGAGTACGGCGCCAGGGTTGTCGGAATCACGATCTCGGCGGAGCAGAAGGCTTTTGTCGACGCGAAGGTCCGCGCGCTCGGTTTGGAAGACTGGGTCGAGATCCGGCTCCAAGATTATCGTGAGATTCCGGACGCGCCCTTCGATGCGGTCGCGTCGATCGAGATGGGTGAGCACGTCGGTGAGGACAACTATCCGACATACGTGAAAGCGCTCCACGACAACGTTATTGCCGGTGGCCGTGTGCTGATTCAGCAGATGTCCCGCACTGGCCCGCACCCCGGGGGAGGTCCGTTCATCGAGTCGTTCATCGCGCCGGACATGTACATGCGGCCCGTCGGTCGCACTGTTGCGATGATCGAGGAAGGTGGACTCGAAGTGCGGGACGTCCACGCCCTGCGTGAGCACTACGTGCGGACCGTCGACGCGTGGATCGAGACCTTCGAATCGAACTGGGATCGCGTCGTGGAACTCGTAGGTGTCGAAGTCGCTCGGGTGTGGCGTCTCTACCTCGTCGGCGGAGGAATGGCATTTCGGGACGGCAGGATGGGCGTCGATCAGATTCTGTCGGTCCGGCCGCACGGTGATGGTCGATCGGGTATGGAACCGGTACGGCCGCAGTGGGTGTCGCGGCGATGAACGGATTCGACTGGGGCGCGTTCGGAGTGGTCACACTCACGAGTCTGCTGGCGATCGCCGTCGGAATGACGGTGACAGCCACGATCGGTGTACGGATCGGGCGCCACAACGTTGTCGACGTGTCGTGGGGCGCCGGCTTCGTTCTGATCGCGCTCGTGTCCGCGATAGTGGGAACCGGCGACCTCTGGCGCCGGTTGCTGATGCTTGCGCTCGTGGCGATCTGGGGTCTGCGGTTGGCGACGCACATGGCGATTCGATCGCGTGGCAAAGGTGAAGACCCGCGGTACGAAGAAATGCTCGGACGAGCGACGGGTAATCGAACGCTGTATGCGATCCGCAAGATCTATCTCACGCAGGGGATTTCGTTGTGGTTCGTCTCCCTGCCGATCCAGGTCGCAGCAGTATCGAACGGCAGCTTCGGACTTCTTGTCGTACTCGGAATCGCGCTGTGGATTGTCGGCGTCACGTTCGAGACGGTCGGCGACCGACAGATGGAGGAGTTCAAATCCGATCCGGGCAGCCGTGGCCACGTCATGGATCAAGGTTTGTGGGCATGGACGCGGCATCCCAACTATTTCGGCGACGCGTGTGTCTGGTGGGGGATCTTCCTCGTCTCGGCGTCCGTGTGGCCGGGGGTGTTGACCGTCCTCTCACCGATCGCCATGACGTACTTCCTGGTCTTCGCCACCGGAGCGCGGTTGCTCGAGCGACACATGGAACAGCGTCCGGGCTATCGCGAGTATCAGCAGCGGACAAGTTACTTCATTCCTCGCCCGCCGAAAGCCCGCTCCGGGACGTAGGCTCTTTCGGGTGAGGCCAGAGCATGGGTGATCTGAAACTGCCGGCTGCGGTATGCGCGGTTGCCGTCGGCGGAGGGTTGGGCGCGCTCAGCCGCTACGGTCTGGGGGAGCTCTTTCCCCACATCTGGACGACTCTGGTCATCAACGTCGTCGGCTCGTTCGTTCTCGGTGTTCTCGCGGCCCTGCTCGTGCACAACAAGGTTGGGTACCTCTTTCTCGGCACGGGCTTCTGCGGCGGCTTCACCACCTTCTCGTCCTTCGCGGTTCACGCCGTGACGGAGAGTCCGTGGCGATCGATTCTCTATGTTCTCGGGACGTTGATTCCCGCGATCCTCGCTGCAGCACTGGGCAAAGGGCTCGGTGAACGCTGGATCCGCGCGCGGGACGGAGCGTCGGCATGACAGTTCTCCTGGTGGCGCTCGGCGGCGGCGCTGGTGCGAGTGGCCGGTACCTGTTGGCGCGGTATGTGCCCGCGTACAAGGGATTTCCGGCTGCGACGTTCGCCGCGAACGTGATCGGCTGCTTCCTCCTTGGATTGTTCACCGGGGCAGCTCTTTCCACCGAGATGGCCGCACTTCTGGCGACCGGCTTCTGCGGCGGCTTGTCCACCTATTCGACCTTCGCGACCGAGAACGTCGGGATGATCGAGAGGCGCCAGACGGCGCTTTCTCTGATCTACATCGTCCTCAGTCTGATCGTGGGACTGTCCGCTGCGTGGTTGGGAATCCAGATCACGGATTGACGGATCCGGCGCCGAGCGTGCACGCCACGCGGCCAGGGTAGACAATTGTCCACAGTCGCGTCGACACAGTGGTCGACCACCGGGCCGAGGGGGATTCGTGGCGCACGAACGAGCAGGACAAGTGGCTCTGCCAGAGGATCTGATCAATGTTCCTCATCTGGTCACCGCGTATTACACGCGCACTCCGGATCCCGAGAACCCGATGCAGCAGGTACTTTTCGGCACTTCAGGACATCGCGGTTCCAGTCTCGACTCGGCGTTCAACGAAGCTCATATCCTGGCGACAACCCAGGCGATCGTCGAGTACCGCGCTTCGCAGGGAATCGACGGCCCGCTGTTCATCGGCCGGGACACACATGCGCTCTCGGAGCCTGCCTGGCTGTCGGCCTTGGAGGTCCTGGTTGCCAACGACGTCGTCGTCCTCGTCGATTCACGCGACGCCTACACTCCCACCCCGGCTGTCAGTCACGCGATCTTGCGATACAACTCGACGGGTCCGGAGGCCAAAGCCGACGGCATCGTCGTGACACCGTCACACAATCCGCCTCGTGACGGTGGCTTCAAATACAACCCGCCGCACGGCGGGCCCGCGGACACGGATGCGACGTCGGTTATCGCCGATCGAGCGAACGAGCTACTGCGCAAGGGGCTTTCCGGGGTACGGCGTGTGACGGCGGCACAAGCGCTGGACCGCGTCGAACGCTACGACTTCCTCCGCTACTACGTCGAAGACCTCCCCAGTGTCCTCAACCTCGACGCGATCCGCGATGCCGGAATCACGATCGGTGCAGACCCCCTCGGCGGGGCAAGCGTCGACTACTGGGGCGCGATTGCCGAAACTCACCGACTCGACCTCGAAGTGGTGAATCCTCTCGTCGATCCGACCTGGCGGTTCATGACGCTCGATACGGACGGCAAGATCCGCATGGACTGCTCGTCGCCCGACGCGATGGCGTCGCTGATCGGGATTCGGGATCGCTACGACATCGCGACCGGAAACGATGCGGACTCCGACCGCCACGGCATCGTCACTCCCGACGGCGGTTTGATGAACCCGAATCACTATCTCGCCGTTGCCATCGAGTACCTGTTCGCGAACCGGCCAGGTTGGGGCGCAGATACCAAGGTCGGCAAGACCCTCGTGAGTTCCTCGATGATCGACCGTGTCGTGAGCAGCCTGGGCCGCGAATTGCTCGAGGTTCCGGTCGGGTTCAAGTGGTTCGTTCCCGGATTGCTCGACGGGTCTGTGGGATTCGGCGGCGAGGAAAGCGCCGGCGCGTCCTTCCTCCGACACGACGGTTCCGTCTGGACGACGGACAAGGACGGCATCATCCTTGCGTTGCTCGCGTCGGAAATCACCGCGGTGACGGGAAAGTCTCCGTCAGCGCACTACGCCGCGTTGGCCGAGAAGTTCGGGAGCCCGGCGTACGCACGTATCGATGCGCCCGCGACACGCGCACAGAAGGCAGTCTTGGCAAAACTGTCTCCCGACCAGGTGAGTGCAACCGAGCTGGCGGGTGAACCGATCACCGCGACACTGACTGCCGCGCCCGGAAACGGCGCGGCGATCGGTGGTCTCAAGGTGACGACGGAGAACGCATGGTTTGCAGCGAGGCCGTCCGGCACGGAGGACGTGTACAAGATCTATGCCGAGTCGATGAAGGGCGCCGATCATCTGGCTCAGGTTCAGGCAGCGGCCAAGGACTTGGTGTCCGGCGTCTTGAAGGCGAACTAGCCCGCGGACCGCTCATGTCGCCCGGCTAGAATTCCGGGCGACATGAAAACTCGTGCAGCCAAGCTGCCACAGGAAATTTGGGTACTGGTCGCCGCCAGCTTCGTCATCGCCCTCGGATTCGGGTTGGTCGCCCCGGCACTACCTCAGTTCGCGCGCAGCTTCGACGTATCGGTCACCGCCGCCACGATCGTGATCTCGTCTTTCGCTTTCATGCGATTGGTGTTCGCGCCGATGAGCGGCACTTTGGTACAGAAACTCGGTGAGCGGCCGGTCTACATCGTCGGCCTTCTCATCGTCGCGGTCTCGACCGGTGCGTGCGCTTTCGCGGGGGAGTACTGGCAACTTCTGCTGTTCCGGTCGTTGGGTGGCATCGGGTCGACCATGTTCACCGTGTCGGCTCTCGGGCTGATCATTCGCATGTCACCGCCGGACAGTCGCGGCCGCGTGTCGGGTCTGTACGCGACAAGCTTTCTCATGGGATCGATCGGCGGCCCGCTGGTCGGCGGTGCGCTGTTGCAGTTCGGTCTGCGGATGCCGTTCATCATCTACGCAATTGCGTTGGTGATCGCCGCGCTCGTTGTCTTCGTGAGCCTGCGTGGATCTCATTTGGCGTCACCGGACAAGGCTGTCGATGTGAAGTCGATGACTCTCACAGAAGGCCTCCAGTCTCCGGTGTACCGGGCAGCGCTCGGATCGAACCTCGCCTTCGGTGGCGTGATCTTCGGAGTTCGCGTTGCCATGGTTCCCCTGTTCGTTGTCGAGTTCCTCGGCCGAGACCCCTCGATTGCGGCCTACGCCCTGACGATCTTCGCCGTCGGCAATGCGTTGGTGTTGATCGTGTCCGGACGACTCTCCGACCGCTTCGGACGCAAGCCCTTTGTCGTGAGCGGCCTGCTCATCTGTGGTGTGGGCACCATCGCGATGGGATTCACGGACAACCTCGTGGTGTTCTTTGTCATTGCTGCAGTGACGGGCGTCGGTTCAGGGCTCATGAGCCCGGCTCAGCAGGCCGCGGTTGCCGATGTGGTCGGGTCGACGGCTCGCGGCGGACCCGTCCTGGCGGTATTCCAGATGATGTCCGACATCGGTGGGGTAGTGGCGCCGATTTGTGCCGGGCTGATCGCCGAGTATGTGTCGTACTCTGCGGCCTTCGCGGTGATGGGAGCCGTCGTTGTCGTGTCGGCGACGGGGTGGTTGTTCGTCCCGTCGCGAACGAAGTCTGTCGAATCCGTTGTAGAAGATCTGACTGATGTGACGGTGCTAACGGATACTCCTGCGCGGACAAACCTGGACTGACCGGGCATTCTGTACTCTCGATCGGGTGGCAATTCGCATCGTGAGTCTTGTGGCCCGATTGGGTTTGGCGGCCGTTTGGCTGATTTCCGGGGGACTCAAGTTCTTTGATCCCGTTCAGACGAAGATCGCGGTGCGCGCCTATCAACTATTGCCCGAGTCACTGGTGGGTCCGGTGGCGACGGCTCTTCCCCTGGTCGAAATAGTCCTGGGCCTGCTGATCCTCGTCGGGTTGGCGGTGCGAGCATCCGCTGCAGTCTCGGTGGTCATCCTCACGGTTCTCATTGCGGTGATCATTTCGGTGTGGGCCAGGGGATTGTCCATCGACTGCGGATGTTTCGGCGGCGGAGGTGCAGCCGACGTCGGCGCTTGGGACTATTCGAAGGAGATTCTCCGCGACCTGGGCTTCTTGGCACTTGCCGTCTGGCTGCTCGTGTTCCCGCGTTCGCCACTCGCATTGGGGCCCGGATCACGCGCGGCGTTCTCAGTGGATACTCAGTCTTCAGTGGCAAGGTAAGCAATCGGTAAATCGTTTCGACGCACGAAGGACTGCATCAGCGTGAGCACCAAGAGCAGCAAGAACAAATACTCGCCGGAACCGGTCTCGAGCCGCTCCACCTACATCATCGGTGGCCTCGCGGTGCTCGTGATCGCGGCCCTCGTCATCGGCGGTGTCTTGTGGACGAACAGCAAGAACAAGCCCCAGAACGACGGCTACGGCTCCGTGCAGAGTTCCGAAGTTGCCGTCACGGTGCAGGACAACGGAGTGGTGCTGCTCGGCAAGCCCTCTGCCGCGACAACCATTGATCTCTTCGAGGATCCGCTGTGCCCGGCCTGTGCTGCTCTCGAACACCTCAGTGGCCAGGCTCTCGCGGCCGCTGTCGACAACGGTGACGTCGCCGTGCGATACCACATGCTGAACTTCCTCAACCGGGCGTCGGGCAGCGGTGACTACTCCACACGGGCCGGCGCTGCGCTCCTGTGCGTTGCTCAGGGCGGCGACGCGATCGCGTACTCCGCATTCCACAACAAGCTTTTCGCGACCGACACGCAGCCGGCCGAGGGCGGCAGCAGCGACCACACCAACGACGACCTCGCCCAGATCGCTCGTGATGCGGGCGCATCCGAGGACGTGGCAACCTGCATCACTTCCGGTACCAACGTCGAAGCCGCCGCGGCCAATGCCGCAGCCGCCAGCCAGGCGCTCAAGGATGTCGGGTCGAACGGGACGCCCACGGTTGTGGCGAACGGCAAGATCGTTGACACAGGCAGCAGCGACTGGGTTTCCAAGCTCTCCTCTTGAGCTGGAGCGGCCGCTTCGACAAGGAGCGGCCGCTTCGACAAGGAGCGGCCGCTTCGCTCTGACCAGGCGATTTGTTGCCCACGAGTCAAGTGGTGTAACTTTCTTCCAGCAAGCGGAAAGCAGAACAGCCGCTGCGAGTTCGACTGTTAGAGTGAACTGAATACGGGGCTATGGCGCAGCTGGTAGCGCACCACACTGGCAGTGTGGGGGTCAGGGGTTCGAGTCCCCTTAGCTCCACCATATCGATGCAGGTCAGAGACCTGCAAGGTGAGAAAAATGTTGACGGTCAACACGCCACGTCAACACCTGTCACACAACGACGATACGATGACCTCCCTAACCGGGAGGTTTTTTCGTTTCATGGCATCCATTCGACCACGAACCACCAAAGCGGGTACGCCCTACTACCAGGTTCTGTATCGGCACAACGGCACGCAATCGTCGGACAGCTTCGATGATCCGAAGGAAGCCACCAAGTACAAGAAGCTGTTGGAGCAAATCGGACCCGATGCAGCGCAAGAGCTGATGTTCGGCGCGGAAGCATTACCCGAAGAGATCCCCGCCCTGACGGTGACAGAGTGGTGCACCGAGTACATCGACCATCTGACTGGCGTCGAGGAAGCAACGAAGAACAAGTACCGCTCGTACCTCCGCCGCGACATCGATCCGATTCTTGGCGCTTTGCCGCTATCCGTCGTGAACGAGAAGGCGATCTCGAAGTGGGTCCAAGCGCAGAAGGGCTCCTCGAAGACCATCGCCAACAAGCATGGTTTCTTGTCGGGTGCGTTCAACGGTGCTGTGCGAGCGAATCACATTGAGGTGAACCCGTGTGACGGTCGGAGGTTGCCGGCGCGGCACAAGGAAGATGAGCCGGTGTTCTTGACGCCGGCCGAGTTCGTTCGGGTGCGGGACGTGGTGGTGGAGCAGTGGCGTCCGTTGACGGTGTTTCTGGTGTCGACAGGAATGCGATTCTCCGAGGCTACTGCGCTTCGAGTGGGCGACATCGATCTGGAGGAGCGGACAGCGAGAATCGTGCGGGCCTGGAAGTACACAGGCGAAGCGAAGCGGAAACTCGGGCCGCCGAAGTCCCGGAAGTCTGTGCGGACGATCAACCTGTCAGATCAGGCGATCGAAGCGTGTGGCGATCTGAAGGGTCGCGCACCAGATGAGTTCGTGTTCACGAATCGTCTCGGGCGCCCGGTCACTGCTCAACTTTTTCACAACAAGGCGTGGCGGCCGATGATAGCGGAGCTGTCCGACAGACTAGGGAAGAAGCCGCGGCCACATGATCTTCGGCATTCGTGCGCAAGTTGGATGATCGCGGCCGGGGTACCGCTGCCTGTCATTCAGCAGCACCTCGGCCACGAGTCGATCACGACGACGATCAACATTTACGGGCATCTGGATCGCCGTGCCGCACAAGCAGCATCAGCAGCCCTCAGCGCGGCCCTTGAAGGACTCTGACCTAGCGGGGCAGTTCACTCTTGTATTGCGGGCAGAAAGCGGAGACTGCTGCGCCTACGAGTTGACCTGCATTCTCTGCCGTCCAGCTGTCCGGCCCGTTGAAGTAGGTCATCAGCGAAATGTCCATGAACTCTTCGCCTTTCCTGAAGCTGGCGCAGGCTGTTCGTCCGGCTTCAAGTGCCGTTGAATCCGGGGTGTCAGGGAATCCGATGAGTGTCAGTGTCCCCAGGAATAGGAACTCGGGGTCGTCGGCAGGGTTGTAGTTGGTCGTTGCAGCAACACTTGAGGTCGTCGTGACTGGTGGTGCGGCTGCGACGGTTGTTCGCACTGTTGTAGTCGTCGGCCTGACCGTTGTCGTGGTGGTCGGGGCTGCTTCGGACGTGGTGGTTTCTGCGGCGACCGTTTCGGCATCGTCTTTGCGGTTGGCAAGAGCGTTGACGCCGAAGTATGCGGCGATGAGCACTGCGACTACGCCTGCGCCGATGAGGGCGTGTTTGCGGTCTTTGGCGAGCTTTGCGGGATCAACAGGTGTCGGGGGCGGTGTCGGTTGCGGCATGGGCTGTGTGGCGCTGGTCCATTGTTGTCCGTCCCAGTAGCGGAGCTGCTGGTTGCCTTCAGGGTCGGGATGCCAGCCGGGGCCAGGTGTCGTCATCGTCGTGCCTTTCGGTGGGGGCGCTTAGTTTGAGCGTCGGTCCAGTTCGGAATTAATGTAGGCCCGCTCGAGCGGGGTCAGCGTTCGGACCCGTACGAGAAGTGTGTGCAGGTCTGTCCAGAGTTCCCACGCGCATTCGTCGTCGGGCTGTCCTCGCGTCCAAACGAGTGCATTGACGAGAGAGTCAAGAGGGATCAGGAGCCGTGCCGCGAGTTCGTCGACCAATTTCTCTTCGCGGGCCTCGTAGCGTGGATCCGTGGATGGGAGGCCGCGCTCGAGATGTATCAGTTCGTGAGTGAGGACTGATCGTCGCGCAGCCTGGGTAAGGGTGCGGCAGATGCATATGTCGGTGCCGTCTGTGTAGCCCGCAACCCCCTCGGGAAGTTCGCGGGTGCAGTCGATCACGGTGTCGGCGTGTTTGTTTCGCGCTGTCCGCCAAGGGTGATATCGGGTCATGCGCGGACTGTAGACAGTGATACCGACAATTCAGAACACGACTAGTCGGATCTGGTTTCCTTGTTTCTCCTGGACGCCGCGATTGGTGGCGAAGCGGCAATCGGACGGACAACCCTGAGCGGTTGATTCTGGGAAGTCTCGTCCTCAGGCTTGACACCGATCTTGCTGGCGGCCATGACTCGGATGATCTCGTCTAGGGCGTCGCGTTCTCGTTGGTCGAGAAGGTCGGCTTCGGAGGGTGGGGTGTAGGGCTTCGCAACTTCGCGGGTCTGGCCGATCCAGCGGGATAGTTCGCGTACGTCGATGCGGAGGGCGTCGGCGATTTTGGCGACTGTGGCTGGTTTTGGTTTGGCGTTTCCGGCGCGGATGTTGGTGATGGTGGATGTGCCGATTCCGAGGTGTTCGGCTAGTGCGCGGTGTGAGGGGGATTCGCCGTCACGCTTGTCCACGAAGCCAGCTTTGACGAGCGCTGCGTCCCACAGATCGTCTGTGGTGGGTCCGGTGTTCATGTCTACAAACGTTCCTCACGGCGGCAGTGTTCGAATAGTCAGAGTGTAGACGCGCTGTCTACAAATTCCATCACTGTGATCTGCATTGCTTGAGGTACGGGTCGAAAATCGCCAATTTAGGTGTAGACAAAAGTGTCTACACCGTCTACTGTCTTGTGGGACGGTAGACAGAGCGTCTACAGTGAAACGGAAAGGTAAAGCCATGAAAAACAAGCAATCTGAATGGAGGCTCGACGTGATCGTGAACGCCGACCTGTTGGTCGAATACATGGAGTACAACGACATGTCCGTCCGAGAACTGGCATCGAGGGTGAAGTGCTCCCACTCCACCATCGGCCACTACCGAACTGGCAAGCGAAAGCACTGCCCGCAGAACCGGGCGAAGCTGATCGCCAAGGAGCTTCGAGCCCCCAGGAAGGCCCTTTTTATGCCTGAACCGTTGCGTGTCACGCGTGACAAACGACAATTGGTTTCGGCATGAGGGCACGAAAAAGCCCGCCCTCTTGCAGGAGGACGGGCGAGGCAATCACCAATCGGAAGGAAAAGCGAATGCACATACACCTTACCCCTGACACGGTCGGGGAAGCGATAGCGCGGATCGAGGATCTGTTGGAGTTTCACGGGATGCCTCGCAATTCGTGGTCGGTTCCGTGGAGTGCGTTGGAGTGTGGTTACACGGCGCGGGTGTTGTTGCCGGAAGGTTGGTCGCATCCTGATGCGACGGGAACCATGTTCAAGGCGATTGAGGTTAATGCCGCGGATTTGGTTGCCGCATTGAGTGCGGTGGGCGACAAGTTCGCTGAGGCCGTCAACTTCAAGGCGGCATCATGACTACTCTGACTGGCTTCCAGCTTCCCGAACCGCTTGCGCCTGGCACGGCGGAGTGGTGGACGAAGTACTCGGCGTCGAAGGTCGCGGCGATCGTGGGCTTGTCGAAGTGGGACACCCCTCGCAGCATCTATGACGCGATGAAGGGCATCGTTCCGCTGCAACCGCAAACGGATGTGCAGGGCCGCGGGCATGAGTTCGAACCGCTGATCCGCGGATGGTTTCAGGACATGCACCCGGATTGGTCAGTGGAGGAGACCTCGACCTGGCAGCACTCGATTCGGGAGTGGCAGACAGCGGACCCTGACGGCATCGTCACGATCAGCACTGTTGTCGACGGCGTTGAGGTTGTCGAGATCGAGTTGTTGGAGATCAAGACTGCTGACGACATCCACCAGTGGGGTGATCAGGTCCCGATGCACTATCTGGTGCAGGCGATGTGGCAGATGGATGTGATCGGTGCTCGCCGAACGCATCTCGCGGCGTGCGGTCCGTTCGAACTGTTCCACCGTCGCCCGAAGGTGTTCGTCATCGACTATGACGCCCGCGATGCTGCGGTCTTGCGGGAACGGGTGTTGGCGTTCGATCAGCAGTTGCAGGCAGGTATCCAGCCGCCGGCGGATCATTCGCGTGATTGTGATCGGTTGTCGGTTCGGTATGCGAATACGTCGATTGCTGATGATCCCGGGGTGGATGTTCCGGCGGAGATCGCGGTGCCGTATTTGGAGGCGTTTGCGGCGGAAGCTGCTGTGGCGCTGGAGAAGAAGCGGACCGGGTCGGTGTTGTTGGAGTTTCTGGGTTCGTCGAAGAAGGCGACGTTCAACGGTCACACGATCGCGTCGCGTGTCAACAGCAAGGGCGCGCCGTCTATCCGCGCCACGTCTGGCCTCGCGGAGAAGGCCCCCGAAATCTTGAATCCTCGAAAGGCAGCAGCATGACCGAGATCGCAGTACGAAACGAAAACACTCTCGCCGAGATGATGGAGTGGTCGAAGGCAATGTCGACGGGGGACATGCTTCCCCGACAGTACCGCGGCAACCCTGCCAACTTGATGTTCGCGTGCGAATACGCAGACGCTTTGGGGATCCCGCGCATCAACGCACTCACGTCCATCCACGTCATCGACGGCAAGCCCACCGCATCAGCCGATCTGATCGCGTCGCTCGTCCGGAAGGCCGGTCACAAGCTGCGCGTCGAAGGTGACGACACCTACGCGGAGGCGACGATCATCCGTGCTGATGACCCGGACTATGTGCCGAAGCCTGTTCGCTGGGATGAGGCGAAGGCGCGGAAGGCCGGTAAGTGGGCGAGCAAGGGTCCGTGGACGAATTACCCGGCGGCGATGTTGCGGTCTCGGGCGATCACTGAGGCTGCACGGATGTGGGCTTCTGATGCCTTGTATGGCGTGATCTATACGGCTGAGGAGTTGGGCGGCACGATCGATGAGGATGGTGCGCCTGTTGCGGCGCGGCAGCAGCAGCGCCCGCAGGTTGTGTCGTCGCGGCCACGTTCGATCGCTGAGGCGTTGGGGGAGCCGGAAGACGCCGAAGTCGTGTCGGTGGACGTTGATTCTTTGCTTGCTGCGATTGAGGCTGCTGAGTCGAAGGATGTGTTGCGGGAGCTGTGGAAGCAGACTGCGACGTTGCCGGCGCAGGAGAAGGACGACATTCAGGCGTTGATCATGGGGCGTATTCAGGGGATGTCGGAGGCGGAGTCTGCGGTCGAGGCAGCTGCGGAGCCTGAGCAGTTGCCGTTGGATGCGGAGCCCGTTGACGTGGAGACGGTGGAAGAGCAGGTGGCGTCATGAGCATCTACTTCCGCGATACGTGCACGTGCAGTGGTCCGGTGCCGGGTTGGAACCAGCACGAGTCCTGGTGCGGCACGCGTGAGGACCGTGGTGGCCCGTACAACCGTTGGTCGCATCCGGACGCGAACCTCCCCACCGAAACCCCAAAGGACGCAGCATGACAACTCGTCTCGCGCTGCTGAATCGAGTTTGGAATCTGCATTCGGTGAACTACGGACGAAACCGAGCAACGGGGAAGTTCGAGAAGTTCTGTGACTCTTGCAAACGCGCTTGGCCGTGCCCGACCATTTCGGCGATAGGTGAGCGTCCGATGGCTCCCAAGAAATCGGAGGACGCAGCATGAGTCTTCACATTCTGTGTGTGCCGACTGAAATCGCACACGACGAACCGGACGGTGAGCTTTGGTGCTTCCGTTGCCGCGAACGTCGCGAGTTCCGTTACATCGTGCGCACTCCCACTGACCCGATGTCGTACTACGGGCCATTGCCATCAGTCCGGTGCAGCACCTGCGACGAGTCTGACGCGGATCTATTTCCTGGCCGCAACCGCGAATGGGAGGGGTTGTGAGCGCAGAAGTTTGCGATGCACCTTTCGATTTCTTCCTGCGTGTGGTCACCAGATGCGGTCGACCACAAGGTCACACCGGACCGCACCACCCGCTCCCGTTTCACTACGACGACCTCAAGGAAACGAAATGACCACTGCTGGTGAGCAGCTCAGGTTGGACGGGCAAGACGCGGCCCTCGCAGCCGCAACAGTCGGACACCACGACCACCCCAACCACATCGAAACCGCACTCACGGAACTCATCCGATCCGGCCGCGAGTTCAGTGCCGACCACGTCCGCGACGCAGTCCCACCCGAAACACGGGACTGGCTCCGCGCAGGCAATGGAAACGTCCTCTCATCCATCATCGGCAACGCATCACGCCGCGGCCACATCGCCCAAACCGGATGGTGCCAACCCGCACGAAAAGAACGCCACTCCAACCCGAACCGAGTATGGAAAGGCGCCGCATGATCCGCGAAGCCTCACTCCGAGTACCCATCACCCACCCCAACATCGGCACCTACAGCGCCCTCAGCGAAGTCACCATCGTCCACAAAGACGAACACGGCTACACCATCTGCCTCGACAACGGACACCCCCGCGGCGGCCTCTGCCACCTCGCCGTCGTCCAACGCAACCAGCTGTACATCCCACACGAGAAACGAGAAGCCGCATGACGACCACCGAACAACGCCGGCACGTACCGCCCGACGAAGTGTTCACCATCGACGAGGCCGCGCTACGGCTCAGGTGCAGCCCCACCTACTACCGCGAGCAACTGCGATCGCAGAAGTGGCCCGGCCGAAAGATCGCCAACAAGTGGCGGGTCACCGAAGCTGACATCAAAGAAACCCTGAAGATCGTGTACTCCGATCCGATCTTCCGCCCGCGACCGGATCCGGTGTCAGCCCGCCCTGGCACTCGCCGACGCTACGAACGACACAACCGCCGCAAGTAAGGACAGCCCCACCGTGCCCAAAGACAAGCGGATCTATATCAATCTGGCGGTGGATATGGACCGCAATCCGAAGTACATCAATCTCACGGACGGGCAGAAGTGGTTGATCGTGAAAGCCATTATGCACTGCCGTGAGTACCCCAACGACGGCAATCTGCCGCTGCCTGTGTGGGTGAAGATGGGAACAAAGCGCAACAGAATTTCGGTGGAATCTTGCGGAGCGATCACGATTGTTGCTTCAAAAAATGTCGCGATTGTTCACGACTATGCCGAACACAATCAGACCATCGCGGAGATCGAAAAGTCTCGAAATGAGAAGATCGCCGCAGGTCAGAAGGGAGGCAAGGCCAGGGCAGCGAACCGGGCGCATGCCAACGAAACGCAAGCAGACGGGCTAGCAGCTGCTAAGCAGGACCTCAAGCAGAATCAAGCAGAGATAGAGATAGAGAAAGAGAAAGAACTACTTACTTACGTAAGTAGTTCACCTCACCTAAGAGACGCGCAGGCGAGACCACGGGGAGTGCGAGACATCGCCGAGCATCTCAACGGGACAGCGCACTCCGCTGAGGCGCACATCATCGCAAGGGCCTACTCGGAATCCTGCCCGTCGCCAGTCCCAGGCGATTTGATTTCGAAGATCGCCCAAGCTGTCGACGGATGCCTCAAGTCCGGGGTGAGTCGGGAGCAGATCGAAGCAGGGATCCAGGACTGGGCAGCGTCACCGATGACAGCGGCATCGATGATTCCCGGATTCGTTCACAAGTCCGCGAACCGAGCAGCGACCCCAGCGACCACACAGAAGTCGAAGTCCGACGAGAAAGTCCAAGGCTTCCTCGCCTTCGCCAATCCGAACACCAGGAGGGAACTCGCATGAACGAGTGGATCGAAACGTCAGCGTTGGTGCTGGCGAAGTGCGCCGCGAACGATCCGTGGTTCCCGAACCCGGGCGAGGCTCTCGTCAAGGCGTGGGCCGAAGTGTTCGCGGGATCGCATCTGAGCCGCGAGGACTTGCTCGCTGGTGTGGCACGGGCGTACCGGATCGAGGATGAAGGGTTCCGTCCGTTGCCGGCGTCGATCGTCAAGCATGCTCGCGCCGCGTACTTCGAGGCTCTGGGCGCGCTCGATGACGAGCAGCGGGATCAGATGTTGACGATGGCGTACGAGCTTGAGGACATGGGATTTTCGCCGCCGCTGGCGCAGAAGCATGTTCGTCGGGTGGCGTTGGGGCGTTCCCCGGCGATCGATTTGTCCGAGGCGCAGCGTGCCGAGTTGTTCTCTCGTGTGCAGGTTCGGTTGGCGTTACAGCCTCGGGTTGGTGTTGCTGAGGCTGTTGAGCGGATGGCGGCGTCGAAGAAATGAGCGGATTCGCTGAAAATGTGGCTGAAACGAGATTTGGCGATCCGAAGGTGCCCGTTGGGGTGGATGTGCCGGATTGCGCTCGTTCGTTCGCTGGAGGTCCACTGAGCGCTGGCAACTGTCATGTAGGACGCAAGACGCCAGGCGGCAAATCTTTTTACCGTGTGAGTCATGTGTCTTGCGTGACGCATGATGATTGTCTACAGTTGGAGCATCCCGTTGCAGCGGGACCAGAAATCGGAAGGAATGTCATGACTGTTCTCACTTTTCGTTCGCGTGGCCGGCACCGCACAGGTGTGCCCGTACGTGAACTCATCTCCCGCGCCACCATGTACGACACCGTGAAGGCCCCGGTGTGCGGTACGTGCGGCAGCGTGAACCTCAACCCCCGCGTCGACAGTTCGTTCGGCCCGTTTTTCATCTGCGAGGACTGCATGACGCAGCTCGACACAGACGGGAGCCGGATATGAGATCCCTTGCGCAGCATTGCGACCGGCTCGAATCCCTCGCCCTCATGGACGACCTGACAGACCGGCACGAACGGTTGGAACGCCGCAAGTTGTGGCGCGCACGAACCTACGTCGCCGTCACACTCACCGGACTCTGCATCACCTTCGCTTACACCCTCACCGGATACCTGAACGGATACGCAGCATGAGCAAACGAGAAGAACTGGCCGAGAAGATCGCAGTCGCACTGCGTGACAACACTCCTTGGGACGGTTACATCGACATCGGCGACCTCGGTGACGTACTGCTCGACCATGTCTACGACCTACGCGCAGTCGCTGATGCGGTCCTCGCCGACTACCAGCCCAAGCCTCGCACGGTGAACAACATCGAAGACTTGAATGCCGAGATCCCTGGAACTGTCGCAATGTTCGCGGACGGCAACGTCGCAACAGCCGGTGCCGAGTTCCACGACTATCCGGGCGGCAACGGAAATCGAGTCTGGTGGGGAACACGTTCCGAGCGCCCACTGCCTGCCCGCATCCTATTCACCCCGGAGGTAACAGCATGAGCGGATACCAGTCACTCCACGACCTCATCATCGAGCACGTTGGCGATGACATCTTCCCCCACCAGAGCGAAGCCCTCGCGAACGCGATCATCACCGAATGGATGCCCACCGAAGCTGAAGCGGTGATCCAGGCGAAGCGTGAAGCCGAGAAGCAGAAGAAGCAGCTTGAGAAGGTCCGCAATGACAACCAGCAGACCATGATGACTGCGAACATGCCCAACGTCGGCGGTGCAATGTGAGCGCAAACCACATCGAAGCCCTCGCAAAATCACTGTACGAGAACGGAAACCCCCAGCACACCGCCGCAGATCGCGCAATGCTCGGACCGTTCGAAGCACTGGATGCATTGCAGCAGACGATCTGGATCGACCTCGCCAACGCCGCACACAACCACCTCACACAAGCAGATGAAGGAACGACCGACGCAGGTCTGGCCGACCTCATCGCAGCGCACACCCTTTCCGGGCCGTTCATCGAGTACGACAGCGACGGGCATCATGTCGATGACATCTACCTTTGCGGCAAGGGCTGCAAGTGGACCAGCAACGAAGGCGCGGTCAACCGAAGCGAGTTCGCAGCCCACGCCGCGCATGTGGCGTTGGTGGTGGAGCAGCACACCAACAGGCGGATAGCGCCAGTCCTCAAAGACTTCGACTGGCACATCCAGAACGCCTCGAACGGCGCAGTCTTCGCGGCAGTCGAGGGGGAGTGATGGCGCACTTCGATAACGATGACGGACTCGCCTACGACGACGACCCCGCCGACTTCTGGGACCAAGCCGACCGAGCCCACGAACAGGCGGCAGGGAAATGATCGCAACCAGCCTCTCCACCCAATCCTGCCCCACCGGCTTGTGCGGTCAATGCGGGCCGTGCCGACGCGAAATGCGCGACGCTGACCGCCTCATGATCCCGAAAGTTCAAGCACCCATAGAACTCTCACCCACCGTCCAACAACTCCTAGCCGAAGACCGCAAACGCGAACGCCGCACCCGACGCCCCATCGCAAAAGTACAAAACCGGCGCACCACACCACCACGACGACCCACACCACTGCCGCCCACGACACCCACCCCACCCCACATCGAACCCTGCACCGAATGCCACCAACCCCGCGGACTCACCCGCGGCCGGATCGACGGCGTAGGAACCCTCTGCACCGTCTGCTACGACCGACCGAACCTCCAACACATCATCGACACCATCACCGCCACACCCGTACGCACCAAAGCACAAAACACCGCAATATCCCGCGCCCGCCTCCGCATCCAACGCATCACCTACAACGGGCGCCCCTACCACCCCAACGCACCACACGGCACCGACAACAGCTACATCTGCTACCAATGCCGCTGCGAAGCCTGCACCCAAGCGCACGCCGAACTCGACAAAGCACGCCGATGACCCACACCCTCACCATCATCGACACCCACCACCCCGGCCGTCCACCCCTCACCATGAACGAATGGCGCAACGCCCACTGGACAAAAAAGTCCAAGGCCCGCACCCGCATCCACTGGCAGATCCGACAAGCACTACAAACCAACCCGATCCCCATGTGCGAACAAGTAACCATCAGCATCACCCAATACGCACCCGACGCTCGCATCCGAGACGCAGACGGACTCAGCGCATTCCGCAAAGACGCCATCGACGCCCTCCGCCAACACGTCATCCCCGACGACGCCCAAAAGCATGTGATCGACGGCGGCAACACCATCCTCCTGGACCGCGAAAACCCTCGCATCGAAATCCGAATCGAGCCCACACCATGAGCAACCTAAGCGAAGACATCATCCGCACAACACTTCTGGGCGTCGCCAACACCCTCGGAGTACGAATCGACATTCCGGACGAGACGATCGCAGACCTTGCGGCCACACTCCAAACCGAAATCGACCGACTCGAAGCCGTCGAAACCGAGAGTTTCGAATTCCTCAACGAGTTGGCGTTGGCATTCCGAGCCGCCGAGAACCACCCTCGCCCCCAGTACGCTCCGGTCCTCGAAGGCATCCGGGCAGTCCTCGCTCACCTCACCGCTGCCGGTCGCCTCTTGGCCGCCGACGAGCAGCGACTCACCGCCGAACAGGTGGAAGACGTGCGGGCGGCGCGAGAGGGGTTGAGGGGGTACCGCAACTTCGACGGGAACGCCCGAGGCCACGTCAACCGGCTCATCGCAGCGGTCGACGCCCTGTTCCCGGCAACCGAACCCGCCGAGGACTTCAAGCCCAGCCAGTCAATCGACGAGGCTGTTGCCCGCGTCTGGAGAGCGTTCACTCCCGCCCCTGCTGTACCCGCCGAGGAGGAGACGAAAGCGGAGGACTACTGCTGCCATCCGAAATGCCGCTGGTCAGATTGGGGTGGCATCAATCGCAAGCATGAACGCGGAGCTGACTGCCCGATCGTGCCCAAGCCCACCTCCTCGCCGGTTGTCCCTGCCCCCACCGAAACCGGACCGTGGCCGAGCCTGAACGACGTGCCAGCTGAGGTGGCCAAGGTGCGGGACAGTGAAGGTTTCAACTGGCGACGAGTCGGTCGTCGCAGTTGGGAGGGGCAAACAACGCAAGGTCGATGGGCCAAAGTCAACAACCCCGCCAACTTCGACTACTGCGCCCCGTTCGTTGCGGCCGAGGAGGGGTGAGCATGACCCTCAAGCTCCTCGACCTTTTCTCCTGCGCTGGTGGCGCTGCCCGCGGATACCAAAACGCCGGCTTCCACGTCACAGGCGTCGACATCAACCCCCAACCCAACTACGCCGGAGACACATTCATCCAAGGCGACGCCCTCGAATACCTCGCCGCACACGGACACGAATACGACGCCGTACACGGTTCCCCACCATGCCAGGCATCATGCACCCTCATCAAAGGCAACCAGAAAGCAACCGCAGGCAACCACATCAACCTGATCCCCGCCACGCGTGCAGCGTTCGCGGAACTGTCGGTGCCGACGATCATCGAAAACGTCCAAGGCTCAGACCTCCGACGCGACCTCACCCTCTGCGGGGAGATGTTCGGGCTCGGCGTGATCCGGCACCGCTACTTCGAAGTCACTGGCTTCGAAGTCACGCAACCGGAGCATCGGAAGCATCGCGGCCGGGTCGCCGGATACCGGCACGGTGAATGGTTCGACGGCCCCTACTTCGCTGTGTACGGCGATGGTGGCGGCAAAGGCACTGTCGCGCAATGGCAGAAGGCGATGGGCATCGACTGGACTGATGTGCGCAAGGAGCTAGCGGAAAGTATCCCGCCAGCGTACGCAGAGTTTGTGGGCCGTCAGTTGATGGCTCAGCTTGTGGGGGTGTCGTCGTGACCGCGCCTGATCCGGGGTTGACTGACCTCATCGCAGCGCACCAGGAGCGACCGCATCACGACAGTTGGATCTGCTCATGCGGCATAGAGGGTCCGCAACGAATCCATGCCGCGCATGTGGCCGAGCTACTGACGGCGACCTACACGATCACCCCGAAGCTCATCGCGAAACCCGGAGTCCCATGCGGCGATTGGGCGGACGGTCACAGCTACCGCAAATGCACCCGACCGAAAGGACACGAGGGCCACCATGGCTGACCTCACCGACCTCATCGCAGCGCACTACCCGACTTACGATGCGCGCCAAGTGTTCGATGGATGCGCCTGCGGTAAGTCGATGTTCCGCAAAGACCATCCCGCGCATGTGGCGTTGGTGGTGGAGCAGCACACCAACGGGCGGACCGCGGAACTCGAAGCCCGAGTGGATGAGTGGAGCGCTGAGTATCGGAAAGGGGTCCAGTCCCGCGACGACTGGCGTGCCCGCGCCGAGAAGGCGGAGGCCACGATCGCCAGGGTGCGGAACGCGCTGCCGAACATCGAAGGCATCAACCCGGACAGCAGCCACTACGACAAAGGCTGGGACCGAGGACAGCAAATCCTCACCGAACACATCCAGTCGGCAATCACCGGCGACTACACCCGCGCAGCTTTGGAAGGGGAACAGCAATGAGACTCAAACTCGCACCGAAACTTCGACCGCTACCCGAGCTGGGAATGCATCAGATCACCGCATCCCAGCTCGCCACAAACGGCATGGACGGCAACCCGATCTACAAGAGCGATCACATTGGCAGGGCCATTGCCGTCCGTGCAAACGGCGCGCTCCTCGCCGGGAAGCTGTGCGCCGTCACGGACTCCGCGACCTCCCCGCTGCTAGTTCTCGAAATCGGCTACCACAAGGTTGCGGTTCACCCAACGCATCCCGTCACGGTCGCACCCGAGGGTTGCCAACTGAACGTGGTCGCTAGGCCGAAACCTGAAGGGGAACAGCAATGAGCCGACGCGAGTACACCATCCGACTTGCTTGCACATTCGAAGGATGCAAGGAGCGGTCATTCACCACTGCCACCACCCGGCGAGAAGAAACCGAAATCCGCCAGCAATACCAACGCAGCCCGTATCGCTGCGTACGACACACCAACCCCGACGAAGTGCTATCTGCTGACAATACCGAGCAGACGATCACACTCACCGCAGAGAAGGTTGTTGCGCCACACCTACGTGGCATTGACCTCCCTGGCGAAGTTCGCTACCTCGACGGCCTCTTCTGGGATAAGCGGCAGGGATTCACATACGGCCCAGGCTTTAAAGCCTACGCATCCGACTTCCCACCTGGAACAAAGCTGATCGTCACAGCCCGAATCGAACTGCCTTCGGAGGAGTCGTTGTGAGTGAGATCCGATCACAGGCCACACCCGCGACGAACCTCGAAACCCAACTCCGCGAAGCACTGCAAACCGCGGCCCGCAACGAAATCCTCCGCAACCCAAACAGTGCAACACAATTCAAAACACAAACCAAAACCAACCAGGACCGCATCATCGACGGGTTCTCAGCGTGGGTCCTACCCACCATCCTCCCCATCATCAACCAACACATCGAGGAGACCCGCACATGAGCGGCGACACCACCATCACCGTCATCGGCAACCTCACCGCCGACCCCGAACTTCGTTTCACACCCGCCGGCGCCGCAGTCGCAAACTTCACCGTCGCCAGTACCCCTCGCACATTCGACCGGACGAAAAACGAATGGATCGACGGCGATGCACTGTTCATGCGTTGCAACATCTGGCGCGAAGCAGCCGAAAACGTCGCCGAAAGCCTGACGCGTGGGTCTCGGGTGATCGTGTCCGGCCGACTCAAGCAGCGTTCTTACGAAACTCGTGAAGGGGAAAAGCGGACCGTCGTGGAATTGGAGGTCGACGAAATCGGGCCCTCACTCAAGTACGCCACAGCCAAGGTCAACAAAGCCGACCGCAAAAGCGGAGGAGCGCGCACCACCGCGACGGCCACGCAGGACGACCCCTGGGGCAGCCCACCCGCCGCAACATCCGACGAAGCCCCATTCTGACCGAGGAGACACCGTGTCAACCGAAAACACGACAGTCGACTACAAGGCGAAACTCATCTACATCGTCGGCAGTGACAAGCCGATCAACAACTGCTTCTGCCGCTACTGCGACAACGAGTGGGACCGGATCATGGACGAACTCGACCCAGACGGCTGGATGTCACGTCTGTCGAAGTTCATGGTCGTCTGCCCCGACTGTGGCTGCAAACGCTGCCCACGTGCCACCTACCACGATCACGGCTGCACGGCGAGCAACGAACCAGGACAACCACTTTCGGTATACGGAGATTTTGAGCTCGACACCACACGGATGGACTCTGAGGAGACGTTGTGACTGACCACTGGTTCATCCCGAAACAAGAACAAGTCGACCTCGACGATGCGTTATCAGATGCCCCCGACATCTGCGACGACCTCAGCGAAGCCATGAAACCGCGCATCGCCACCGCCAACTGGCAACCGAAAGTATCTACCGGGGATCGGCCTCAACCACTCCCATACAACGTCGCAGCAGTCGACGCCGCCGACAGACTCCTCATCTGCCTCGAAGGATGGGCACTGTGGCTAGCTGAAATCCGAAACATCACCCCACCCACCAGCACCATCAAAAGCACCGCAGCATTCCTCCGCCGACACCTACTACTCCTCGCCGCCACCGAAGGCAGCACATACGCCCACTACAACATCACCGAGGAAATCCGGCACGCACGCAACGCCAGCGGACGCAACCTCGCAGTCACACCCAAACCCAACCCACAACGCCTCGCCCAAGCACACGCCGAACAACTCAACGCCCGAGGAATCGCCACCCTCGCCAAACACATCGGCGCCCAAGGCCTCACCATCCGCCGCATCAAACACCTACGCGAAACCGGAAAAATCGTGCCGGTCCGCTACGCGGACAAACGAACCCCCATCTACCAACTCGGCGACGTACTCAACGCCCACTACGCCACACCCGAACGCAATAGGATCGCAGGATGACACAGGTAACTATCGAAGTCAGATCAGAGCAACACGGAAACATATCCGTAAACCTCGAACCATCCACCCGAGAAATCGGAGACGACGAACGCGACATCATCAGACAACTACTGGAAGAAGCACTCCAGAAGGTCATCCGCGCATACCAACTCAACCTCCCCGCCCCAGCGAAAGACATAGTCACAGCAACAATCATTTTCCCAGACGGACGCGAACAGGAAGCGGCCGCAGCACCAGGCGGACACATAAAATTCGACCTCCGCAAACCGTAACCAATATTACTTGCATGTCTGCAACCTTTGCGGCGATGCAAGTGATACGCTATGCGCGTACGCGACACCTGACAATCACAACTCGGGTGTCGCGTTTCGTGTACTTGCTGCACACCGCGCCGGTCTCTGAGACAACGGCGCCCCCTTGTGAGGGACGTGCAGCAACCCCCGGATGGAGCAACCCACAATCACCACTCGGCATGGGTGCACGTCCGGGGACCAAACTTCAGGAGGCCCGATGCAAACAATCCTCAACCTCATCGAAGCCATCCGAATCACAATCGCCCTCATCAACTTCTGGGTCATCTAATGCCCAGCCGCGACCTACTCATCTGGGCAATCACCGGAATCTGGCGCATGTACACCACATAAGGAGACGGACATGACACCCTGCCCCAACTTCCTCCCCGTCTCCACACCAAACAACGGCCACTGGAAACTCGACTGCACCCAAACCAACAACCACACAGGCGACCACACCACCAGCAACGGCCACACCTGGACAATCGCCAAACCCAAACCTTTGGGGCCCTCACCGCGCACACGAGAGCAGTGAGTGGCCGCGTGGACCGATGAAGAGAGCGCACGGCTAACCGAACTACATGGCGCGGGGAAGTCCTTGACCTTCATCGCGAAGACCATGGGTAGGTCGACGGAGACGATTCACCGGCATTCGGAGCGGCTCAAGTTGTCGTGGGATCGGTCTCGGACGGCGAAGGCTGCTGAGGCTGTGCACGTCGACAACAAAGCGCGACGGGCACGCATCGAAGAGCAGTTGTTGGTCAAGTCCGAGGACATGCTCGCTCAACTCGATAAGCCTGCCATCGTGTATTCGTTCGGCGGCCAGTTCAATCAGTACGAGCAGCATGAGTTGGATAAGCCTGATCCGGTGGCGCAGAAGCACATCGTTCAAGCGCTCTCCACCGCACTCAACGCCGCGAACAAGCTGCACGAGATGAACGCCGGCCAACAAGCCGAGAAGGCTGTATCCGCGCTCGTCCAGATGCAAGGCGCCCTCGAACAATTCGCTGCACAGTACGAAGCCGAACAAGGGGAGTGACCGGGTTGTTGCCTTCGAAGCTCGGCACACTGTCCCCGAAGCAAGCCCACAGTATCGGTGCAGCATCAGCTGAAGTGGTCATCTGGCATGGCGCCGTGTCATCCGGTAAGACGATCGGATCGTTGTTCAAACTGTTGATGAAGATCGCGACCGCCCCCACCTCAGGGGAAATCGTCATCATCGGCCGCACCAGAGACACCGTCTACCGCAACATCATGCAAGCACTGTTGGATCCAGCACTGTTCGGTGACCTGGTTGACCACATCAGCTACAACCGCGGTGCACCCACCGCAACCATCTTCGGTCGCACAGTCCACATCCTCGGCAGCTCCGATGTTCGCGCTGAATCAACCATCCGAGGCATGACCATCTGCATCGCCTACCTCGACGAAGCAACACTGGTCAGCAAAGAGTTCTTCTCCATGCTCCACAGCCGTTTGCGCGTCAAAGGGTATGCGTGCCAACTGTTCGTCACCACCAACCCCGACGCACCAAGGCACTGGCTCAAAACCGACTGGATCGACCGCGAACACGACCCGAAACTCAACATCCGCTGCTTCCACTTCGAAATCGAAGACAACCGCGACAACCTCCCCGACGGATACATCGAAACCCGCCAAGCCCAATACTCCGGACTCTGGTACGACCGATTCATCCTCGGCAAATGGACCATGGCAGACGGCGTCATCTACGACTGCTTCGACCCCGCACGCCACGTCGTCGACCAAACACCCGAAATCCAACGCATCATCGCAATGGGCATCGACGACGGCGTCAACCACCCAGCCGCCGGCCTCCTCATCGGCCTCGGCATCGACAACAAGCTGTACGCAATGGCCGAATGGGCGCCACCATCAGGCACACCAGCCGACCGCACCAAATCGTTACGCCGATTCATCAACGAACACGGCAAACCAGAACGGTTCTTCGTAGACCCATCAGCAGCAGCGCTGAAGATGCAGATGCAACGCGAAGGGTTCGGCATCATCATGAACGCCCACAACTCCCACAAATCGGGCATCGGCGTCGTCTCAGCCTTACTGTCCACCGACCAACTACTCATCAACGGGCCGCTGTGCACCAACCTGCTCGGAGAGATCGGTGGATATGTGTGGGACCGCAAAGCTGCTGAACGAGGCGAAGACGCCCCAGTCAAAGAAGATGATGACTTCTGCGACGCCTGGCGTTACGGCGTGTTCTCGTCGTTCACGTTCTGGCGCAATCACATTCCCATCGAAATCACTATCGCCGAGGAGGTAGCCGCATGATCAAAGCTGGCATGGCGTGGCCACCAACCGAGCTCGGCAAAGTCGTGGAACGCACCCGCGAGTCTCAGGTGTGGTGGGAAGGCGATCCCGCGAAGCTCGACGACTACTACCAAGCAGGGAACCGCACATCCCCGTCAGGTGTGAAGGATCGACTGTCCGCGGCGTACAACGCGTTCTGGGGTCGCCCCGTCAGCCAGACGACCACCCCGATCAAGCGGTTGCATGCACCGATCGCCGGCGATATCCCGAAACTGTCCGCGTCATGCTTGTTCTCGGAGACACTCACGATCGTAGACCCCACAGGTGCCACGCAGGAACGCGCTGACCTGATCTTCAACACCCCAACCTTCCACGGTGACCTGTTCACCGCCGGCGAATCCTGCTCAGCGTTGGGTGGCTCGTATCAGCGTGTGGTGTGGGACGAGGAAGTCGCCGACAACGCGTGGATCGACTTCGTGGACGCTGACAAGGCGATCCCCGAATACAGGTGGGGCCGGCTCGTCGCGGTCACGTTCTGGTCTGAGCTTGCGGGTTCGGATGAGCGGGACGTGTGGCGTCATCTGGAACGGTACGAGAAGGGGAAGATCGTCCACTCCCTCTACCAGGGGACGCCGACGGACCTCGGCAGCGTGAAGGATTTGGACGCCCACGATGACACCAAGGGCCTAGTGAAGGAGCTCACCGCGTTTGACGGTGAGCTCGGTGGTTACGTCGACCTCGGCGTCGATGAACTGGCAGCCCGATACGTCCCCAACGTCCTCCCCAACCCCGAATGGCGGAACCACAACACACTCCGCTACCTCGGCCGCGCAGACATCTCCACCGACACAATCCCACTGCTCCACGAACTCGACCGCATCTACTCCTCACTCGTTCGAGACTTCCGCATCGGCCAAGCCCGCATGTTCGCCTCAGACGACCTCCTCGAAAACCTCGGCGCCGGCAAAGGCATGGCGCTGTCCGAGGACCGGGAAGTGTTTCAGGCAGTCGGTACTGGTGTCGGCTCGACAGGTACCTCGATGTCGATGCTCCAGTTCCATCAGCCCGAGATCCGTGTCCTTCAGCATGATCAGGGCGCGGAGATGCTGATCCGTGAAGTGCTCCGCAAGACCGGCTATTCGCCTGTGTCGTTTGGTATGTCGGATGAGGTTGCTCAGACGGCTACGGAGGCGCAGGGGAAGAAGGAGTGGACGGTCATCACGACCAACGGTAAGGCCCGCTATTGGGGTGCCGCGTTAGCTCCGTTGGCGACGATCTGCCTCCGCATCGACGCCGCCAAGTTCAAAGGTGTTGCTCCGTCGGAGGAGTTGGAGATCGAGTGGCCTGAGTTCGCTCGTGAATCTGATGAGGCGAAGTCGCGGACTGTCTTGAATTGGTCTACGTCGAATGCTGCGTCCACGAGGACGAAGGTCGCGTACCTGAATCAGGACAAGGACGAGAAGTGGATCGACGATGAGGCCGCGGCGATCGATAAGGCTGGCGCGGTTCCTGATCCATCCGGGGGCTTCGGAGGCGGATTCTAAAGGGGGTAGGCGATGGCGCTCGACCCGTCCGAAGCAGCAGGCCTCCCCGACGAACTCATCAACCTCTACACCGAAGCCGAACTCGCTCTGATGTCGATGCTCGCCGAAGCGATCGTGGCGGGCATCGACACACCAGAGTGGGAAGCGCGTCAGCCGGCGGAGATGTTGCGGTTTCGGCAGCAGGCGCAGTTGTTGGCGTTGCAGTTGCAATCCCAGATGCCGGCGCTTGTTGAGGGTGCGGTTGCTGGTGCTGCGGAGCGTGGTCGGGAGGCTGCGGACGAGGACTTGAAGGCGTTGCCGAAGCCGCCTCCGGTTCCGCCTGTGACGCCTGCTCGGGATCGGAAGACTCGCGCAGCGATCTATGCGGGGCAGCAGGTTTTGTCGCAGGTTACTGCTCGGATACCGGGTGCTGCGGGGGAGTTGCATTCGCAGGTGACAACGCAGATCATCGCCCGCCATTCAGGCAAGACAGGTACGCGCCTGGATGCAGCGCAACAAGCCCTCGACATCCTAACCAAACGTGGCGTGACCGGATTCCGTGATGCTGCCGGCCGCAACTGGTCCCTCGCCTCCTACATCGAGATGAAGTCCCGAACCATCGTCAACCAAGAGCTGATCGATGGGCACACGGATCGGATGTTGGAGCGCGGCCAAAACCTGATCGTCGTGTCCAGCCACTCGAACCCTGCACCGCAATGCCAACCCTACGAAGGGCAAGTCCTCTCGTTGGATGGTGAGGCGGGGACGGTGATCCGGCCCAACGCGACCGGCGGCCGTGCGGTGAAGGTGAAGATCAAAGCCACGCTGAAAGATGCGCGCTCGAACGGCTTCCAACACCCCAACTGCGGCCACGCTGTATCAGCGTTCATCCCTGGCGGGTCAAGGACGTTCGAGACGAAGCCGGATCCGGAAGGGTACGCAGCCTCTCAGAAGCAGCGGGCGATGGAGCGGGACATCCGCGACACCCGTAAGCAGCAGGCCGTCGCAGTCACCCCAGCGAGGAAACGCGAGTTGGCTGCCCGGTTGAAGGCGCAGCGAGCCGCGATCGCCGCTCACACCGCGCAACACGACCTGAAACGCCGGCCCAACCGCGAACGCCTCGGCGCACGCTGATCTATCGGGTTTTCCCAATACACGCCGATAGATCCCCAGAGTTTCCCGCCGCATGGCGGAATCGCAGTAACCCCAACAGCCCCCAGCCGCACGGCAACCGGGGCCAATGCCGCATGGCACAAGGAGAGAACAATGCGCGTCCAACGATCCGTCATCGCACCCGAACCGTTCGACATGTTCGCCCGAGCATCCCGCTGGCCGTCCCGCCAGCACCCTCGACGCGACGAAGAAGGCCACGACGGTGGGGGAGAAGGCGGCACCAACGCCAACGACGACGCCAGCGCAAACAACGACGCAGGAACCAACAGCGCCGAAGGCGAAGCTGGCAAGGACGGCGCAGGCGAGAACAAGGACATCGACTGGAAAGCGATGTCCCGCAAGCACGAAGCGGAAGCGAAGAAGAACCGCGACGCTGCTGCCGAGCTGGAGAAGATCCGGGCCAAGAACCGGACCGCCGAGGAGAAGGCAGCGAAGGAAGCCGCCGACGCCAAGGCTGACGCTGAAGCCGCCCGCGCTGAAGCCGCACGCGAACGCGCAGCCCGCAAGTACGGACTGTCCGACGAAGACCTCGACTTCCTCGAAGGCGTACCAGCCGACAAGTTCGACGCCAAAGCGAAAGCACTCTCCGAACGCATCAAAACCGCCGCACCCGCCGGCCGATCCGGTCGGCAAGCAACAGGCGGAACCACCAAAACCGACGAGATGGACCCGAAGAAACTCGCCGAACGCGCCGCGAGCCGCAAACCGGGCATCCGAATCTACTAACCAGGAGCACACCTCATGGCAAACACCATCCTCAAGGCCGAGCAGATCCTCTCTGCCGGTCTCGGCGTCCTCGAACGCGATGTAGTTCTTCCGAGCATCGTCGCCTCCGATGCGTCGCAGCACTTCTCCAGCCGGTCCCCGAAGAACGACACCGTCAGCATCCGTGTCGCCGGCCGCACGGTCGCGAAGGACAAGCCGTGGCGAGACAAGACCGCCGCGATCGAGATTTCCGACCTGAACGAATTCAAGGTCGACGTGAAGCTCGATCAGCACCCGTACAACGCGATCGAACTGACCGACGAAGAGCTGACCCTCGACATCGACCAGTTCACCGAGCAGGTTGTCCTGCCGCAGACCCGTTCTGTCGCTGAACGCCTCGAAGACAAGATCGCATCGAAGATCACGTCGGCGTCGTATCCGCTGAACTCGCTGATCGCCATCGGTAGCGACTTCTACGCCGCCGCAGTCAAGGCCCGCAAGGAACTGAACGACTACCACGTTCCTCAGACCGATCGAGTGTTCCTCGTCGGTACGGCGGTGGAAGCGTCGATCCTGCTGTCGGATCAGTTCCGCAAGGCAGATCAGGCTGGCGATGCGAACGCGCTCCGTAATGCAACCATCGGTTCTGTCGCGGGGTTCCAGATCGTCGTGTCGAACAGCATCCACCCGCAGGAAGCGTTCGCGTTCCACCGCAGCGCCTTCCAGGCTGTGTACCGCGTTCCCGCTTCGCCGCTGGGTGGCGTCGACACGGCATCTGGTTCGTACGCCGGCATCGCGTTGCGTTGGGTTCGTGACTACGACTCCACGCACATGGTGAACCGCAGCGTGTTCGACACGTTCTTCGGCATCAACGTTGTCACTGATCCCGACGACTACGCGGACCCGAACTCCACGTTCAGCCTGAAGCGTGCAGTGAAGCTGACTCTCGGTGACATCAGCTACACCGTCACTCTCGGTGCTGCCACAGCTGGCACGTTCACTCTGACTGTCGGTGGACGCACGACCGCTGGGATCGCGTACAACGCGACCGCGGCGGCTGTGAAGACTGCGATCGTCGCTCTCGATGACGGGATCGCTGCTGCTGATGTGACGGTCACCGGATCTGCTGGTGGTCCGTACACGGTGACGGTTCCCGGTTCGCTGACTGGCTCGGGTTCGGGCCTGACCGGCGGATCGTTCGCGGTCACTCAGGCGTAACACCTGATGCCCACCCCCCGAGTCGCCTTCCTGTGCGGCTCGGGGCTGGTGGGACCAACGCTTGATGGTTGGTGCGTCAAACACACGCCCGGTGAATCGTCATTAGCCCGTGTGAAGGCCGCTTGGGGTTTCCAATGCCGGGTTCCTTTCGGCCCTGTAGCAGCGCGTCAAATTCCGGACCTGAAATCCGGTACCTGCGCACCAACCATCAACACCCCGAGGAGAATCCGTGCTCGTCTATGCGACCGCCGATCAACTGGAAACATGGATGGGGGAAACCCCTGAACCTGCCCCCGCGAAGGTGACTGCAATGCTGCGGGAAGCATCCGGCCTCGTCGGCACCGCATGCCAGTGCGACATCTACGACACCCTCCCCAATGGGAAGCCCTCGGATGACGATCTGTCGGAGGCGATGCAGGAAGCGACGTGCGCGCAAGTGCATGCGTGGTTGGCGTCGGGTGATGATCCGATCAAGGGCGCCGGCGGTCAGGAGCCGCGGTTGACGACGACCGCGATTGATGGTGCATCGTTGTCGTATGACACGTATTTGACGGCTCCAGATCGCATGAATGCGCTGAAGTTTTTGGCGCCTGGTGCGTTGCGGATTTTGCGGTTGGCGGGTCTCGCGTCGTCGGCGGTGCAGTCATGGTGAACCCGATGGACACTGCACTTGCCGCTATCGACGCCGAGATCAACGCATCTCATGGTGATCGGGTCGATCCGGATCATGATTTGACTGAGTCTCGCGGGTATCGGCGTGGTCTTGCGTACGCGCATTTCCTGATTCGTGAGGCGGTGGGTCCGTGAGCGTCGCTGATCAGATCGCGAAGGTGTGGTTTGTGTGGCCGGTTTCGGTGCAGCGGCATGCGGGCGAAGGCCCGTACGAGCCGGCGTTCGATCCGGCGGTGACTGTGCTCGGGAAGATCACCACGAAACGCAAGTTGGTGAAGGCTGCTGATGGTTCGGAGGTCATCTCCGAGGCCAGGGTGAGTATGCATGTCACCACTGCGCTGATTCCTGTCGGCTCGCTGGTGACTTTTCCGCCCGAGTTTGGTGGACGCACGGCTGTGGTGTTGGCGGAGCAACGCCATGACGACGGCAACGGTTTGACCCCCAACTTCTACAGCGTGGATCTGACCTAGGAGCGTGGCATGGCTGGCTTGCTTGGTGTCGCGAAGGCGGGTTGGGCTTGCTGCCGACCTCACACGCGAGGGCATCGGCGCCGCAACGGTTCCGCCCGGATGGCTGAGAAGCACGTGACTCAGAAGTGGTTGGACGAGTACGAGTCTCAGGACCTCGATATGTGTGGCGGTCTTCCCTGCTGCTGCATCCCGGGAATCAACTGTGAACGGTAGGAGCATGGAATGAGCATTGTCGAACTCATTGGATTCCTCGGGATCTTGTTGGCGCCGTCGATGGTTACAGCGCTCATCTTGTACACAGGAGACCGCTCATGAGTACTGCTCTGAACTTTCCGATCGAGCCAGTCCGCTCCGCCATCACCGACGGACTACACGCTGCCGCTGAAGTCATCAAGCAAGAGTCAATCGAGCGCACCCCGAAAGAAACCGGCGAACTCCGAAACGACTGCACGACAGCCGCAGAAGGATTCGAAGCAGTCGTCTACTACTCGAAGCCGTACGCCGCGAAGCAACACGAAGAACTCGGCTATCACCATCAGGACGGTGAGGCGAAGTTCCTCGAGAACGCGTGCATCGCGAAAGCCCCCATCGTGGGGCGGATCATCGCTGAGGCGATACGGAGGCAACTCGGATGACACTCGTTCGGGCACCGGACACCGTCGAACTACTCGAAGCCCTCGCCCAACACCTCACCAACCTCGGGCTCGCACGCTGGGAGCCGAACCTCACCACCTACCCAACCGGCGCACTGCCGGTGGTGTTCTTCGGGCAACTCCGAGACAAACCCGACAACGCGATCTTCATCAACGTCTACAACGACGACCGATCGAAGGACGAAGCAACCCCCGACTACTACGTCCAAATACGTTTCCGGGCTGCTGGCCTCGACGTGAGAGCAGTTGAACGCATGGCCGACACAGTGTTCCGCGCCATCGACGACACCCTCCACGAACGCAGCAACACCGTGTGGGCGGGCATCAACATCCTCAACTGCCGCCGCCACATCCGCGGCCCCGCCGCATTGGAAGCCAGCAACCGCTACACCCGCCCCGATTCGTACACCATCACCACAAACCCAGGAGCAAACCCATGACCACACCCACCGTATCCCTCGCCTCAACACTCGGCCGCGACTGGATCCTCGACGTATCCGAAGACGGAACCACATTCCTCCGAGTCCGCGGACTCTCCAACGCCACACCAGTATTCGCCGGCGCCATGCAGGACGACTCCGACATCGACTCCGAAGGTTTCGCGTCGCAGATCGCCACCGGCCTCGCGTTCTCCATCCCCTTCGCAGGCAAGCGCAAGGGCGAAGACACCACCGGCTTCGTCGACGACCCGGGCCAGAACCTGCTCCGCAAGCTGGGTCGCAAGACCGGCAAGGACAACTTCGTTGTTGCCCGCATCTACCGCCGCGACGACATCGACGAGGCATACCAGGCGACGTGCGCTGTCGAGTTCAAGGATGATCCGGCATCGGATCAGAACTCGTTGCAGACGTTCTCGGGAACGTTGTGGGGCCGCGGCAAGCCGCAGGACATCGTCAAGCCCCTCGTACCTTCGGGCGAGCAGGTGTTCACTGTCGGCGTCGGCGCAGCCACCGCAGGCACCTTCACCCTCACCTGGAACGGCAAGACCACCACGGCCCTCGCCTACAACGCGACCGCCGCTGCAATCAAGGCTGCTCTGGTCGCCCTCGATGACGGTTACGTGGCAGCGGACTTCACGACCTCCGGCACGGCGCCGACCTGGTCGGTCACTGTCCCTGGCGGCGTCGTAAGCGGCGACGGTACCGCACTGACCGGTGGAGCGCTGACCGTAGTCGTAAACCCTTAGGTAGCTCGATCATCGGGTCGTCCACCTCGGTGATCGGGCCGACCCTGGTAATCGTTTGACCGCAGGAAGGCGGGTAGTTCCATGAACTTTATTCGACCGAACATTGTGAGTGGGGCTACCCGCCTAACGAAAGAGTTGGTGGATGACATCACGAAAGGCATCTCGGACGGGCACGAGATCCTTTCGACAGCATCAGCCAACGCGACCCGGATGCTCTCGAAACTGAACCGAGGAACAGACAACGTCGACATCCTCTACATCGGAGACTCCACCGGCAACGAACCAGCGGAACACATCTACCTCGAAACGCAAGCACTGGCAGCGCAATTCCCCAAATACACAGTCAACTACCGACTGTGGAACGACACCAGCAGAACCTACGATGCCGCCACCGTCATCCAAACAGGGACCGCACCAACGCCCCCAACGATCACCATGTGGAACTGCTCGGTATCGGGATTCTCGACACTGAACTTCATCGGTGAGCGATTCACTCAAGCATTCGAATCGCTCACCGCCACACCACCTGACCTGATCATGGTGTCCCATTCACACAACTTGTACGACGTGTCATCGGCTAACCTGCGTGCCGCGTTCCGCCCCAACGTGCTCATCCTCACCGAAGAGCTAACCCAGATTTACCCGGACGCCGGCGTGATCATCATGTCCCAAAACCCCAGCTTCACCGCGGGGCGTGAGACGTGGCAGAGCATCAAGGCAACCGAGCTTCAGGCCCTCGCCGCTCGCCGCGGGTACGGGTTCATCGACGTGCATCAGGCGTTCACCGACACCGGCAATCCCGTCGCGTACACCAAGAGCGACGGGATTCACCCGACCACTGCATCTGATGCGCCAGCCCCGAACGGCAGCGTGTTGTGGGCTGACACTGTCATGCGCGCTTTGCAGTATCACGGTGCAGCCCCGGCACCGACTCAGCGTCCGTCGTACTTCCTCGAACCTGGGCGGTCGTTGATCGCGAACACCGAGTTCGCGACGTGGACTGATCCGGCGTTCCCGGATGGTTGGACGCTGACGAACTGCCTGGCGGAAAAGGACACCGTCAACTTCGAAACCGGCACACATGCATTGAAGTTGACTGCGGTGGCGACTGGTGCGTCGATGGCGCAGTTCTCGGCGTCACCGGCTTCGTTGGGTATCAAGGGTTTGGTGTCCGGGAAGCTGGTCACAGTGGGGATTCGGGTGTTTGTTCCAGCAACGAACACGATCGCCAGTGTGGGTTTGGCTGTGCGTGATCAGGGTGGCTCGACCACTCAGCGCCGGCAGGACATTTCTTCGACTAGTCGGGGACGGTTCCATTGGCTTTATCTGACGAAGCGGATTGACAGTCCGGGGACGTTGTTGGTGATTCAGATCAGTCCGCAGTGGTCGGGGTCTTTCGATGCCTCGCACACGATGACTGTGGATCGAATTCGTGCGGTTGAGGGCGATGTGCCTCGGTTCGCTTAACTTGTGAAAGGTTGCTGTTGTATGCGTGACCTCGCAGAACTCATGGACCCGGAACTTGTGCTGCCTATTGGTGGGCGCGAGTTCCGGATCTCATGCAGCGCCGAACAAGGCCTGCACATCATGATGTTGTTGAGTTCAGAAGTTCGGCTGGATGATGAGCAGGAACGCGCCGAAATCATCTACGTTCTCGGCGACACCTACCAGGAGATGGTCGACGCCGGCGTTTCGTGGCCGAAGATCGTTCTCGCTGGGCGCGTTGCGATGGCCTTTGTTTTGAGGCCTGAGCGGGCGCAACAGGTGTGGGAGTCGGCTGGTGGCGTGCTGGCGGGAAATCCCCTGCCCCCACCCCCGAACCAATCGAGAGTGGGGGCGACCCTAGCCCGCAAGATCTTTCAGCACCGGGAACCTATGGACCGGATGATCCTGGCGGCGGCCCGTACGACGAAGTAACCGGAATCCGCGAGTGGTACAACACGGCACCCGGTAAAACGCACGTCGACGAAACTGTCGATCGTCCGTGGACTGATGTCCTCAACCACTGGCGTGACATCGAACTCGACCTCGACGCCAACGGACACGACATCGAATCCGGCCTCCTCGACGCCCGTACGTGGCGGTGGCTGAAACTGCGCATCGACCACTACGCATCCACCCCAGGCACCAACCTCTGGGATGCCCTACACCCGAAAGCAGTCTGATGGCCTACAAAGATTTGGATACTTTCTTCGACCCGGATCTGAAGCTACCGATCCGCGGGAAGACGTACACCGTGCCCGCACCTGGTGCCCCCGAGGCTGCACGCCTACGCAAGCAGGTCATCGCGGAAGGTGTACCGCCAGTTGAGCAGGTGTTCGAGGCACTGAAAATCCTCGGCGCCGAGATCGACCCGGAAACCGAAGCATGGTCGGGCGGCGTCTACGACGAGATGGTCGCCGACGACCTGCCCTGGCCGATGATCTTCCACGCCGGCCGCACCGCAATCATCCACTACGGCTTCACCGCCGACATGGGCGAAGCGCACTGGGCGCTAGCGCAACTCGGCAAACTCGTCGACCTCGAACAGGCCACCGAGTTCCTCGCCACGATCAAACCGAAAACCTGAACACTGGAGGGCTGACCCTTGGCGCTTGACGTAGGCGAACTGGTAGCCCGACTCACATTGGACGATTCCCGCTTCATCCAGGGAACCCAACGATCCGAGCAGCAGTCACGGCAATCCACACAACGGATCAGCAACGGATTCCAGGACATCACCCGCGCCGCCGCCCGCGCAGGAGAAGCAGCACAAGCCGTCGAAATCAACCGCCAGCTGGACCGGCAGGCGCAGCAAGCCGCGCAACGCATCCAAGAATTGGAACGCAACGCGCAACGCGCAAACCAGTCAGTCGACGACATCGACATGAACGACCGCCTCCTCAACGAGGCCCGCGACGCTGCACGAGGGATCGACGAAATTCGTGCCGGCGCACGGCAGGCTGCCGGTGCGCTGAACGACATCGAACTGGGCAACCGCCTTCGGCAGGATTTGCAGGCCGCTCAAGGCGACCTGGATGACCTGTATCGGCAGGCAGGTGACGGCGGTGCTGGCGCTGGCGATCAGGCTGGCGGAAACTTCCTGTCCGGCTTCACCGACACGATCGGCAACCTCGCATCATCGACCGGCCCTATCGCCGGCTCTTTGCTTGGTGTCGCTGTCATCGGCTTGACGGCTGGCGCGGCGCTCGCTGCCGCCATCCAAGAGGGCATGCAGCAGGAGCAGAATCAAGACCTGTTTCAGGCGCAGACAGGTGTTACGGAAGCGCAGGCACGGAAGTTCGGTCTCGCAGCAGGTGAGTCCTACGCCGACGCGTTCGGTGAATCGATCGAGGGCAACCTAGCGACCGCGAAAGCCGCACTCGCGAACGGACTCCTGGACCCAGCCGCAACGCAACGGGACGCTGAGAAGATCATCAACAGTCTCGACGGTGTCGCCACGATCATGGGTGAAGACATCCCGAACGTCGCCCGCGCAGCCGGTAACGCAGTGAAGTCCGGTTTCGCAGTCGACGTGCAGGACGCCTTCGACCTGCTCGTCAAAGGCTCACAGATGGGATTGAACGCGTCCGAGGATTTGGTTGACACGGTCACTGAGTACTCGGTTCAGTTCGCGAAGGTCGGCCTTTCCGGTGCTGAAGCGTTCGGGTTGATGAATCAGGCTGTGAAGAACGGTGCACGCGATACGGATACGGCGGCGGATGCGATCAAGGAGTTCGCGATCCGTTCGATCGATGGGTCGAAGGCAGCAGCAGAAGCCTATGAGGCGCTCGGTATGAATGCCGAAGAGATGACAGCGAAGATCGCGAAGGGCGGCGCAGAAGGCACTGAGGGTATGACGGATCTACTTACGAAGATCCGTGAGATCGAAGACCCCGTAGTCCGGAACACTGTCGCGGTTGGCTTGTTCGGAACGAAAGCCGAAGACCTCGGCAACGCGATGTACAAACTCGACCTCACCACGGCCGTTCAGTCGATGAATGACTATGAGGGTGCGGCGTGGCGTGCGATCAACGTGATGGGCGACAACGCTGGCACATCAGTGCAGGGCGCAATGAACTCCATCAGCGTGGCATCGGATGGGATGAAAGCCGCTCTCGCGCAAGCATTCGGCCCGTACATCAAGGACTTCGCCGACAACATCTCAAACAACCGTGCTGGTGTGATCCAGTTCTTCATCGATGTCGGCAATGGTGCGTTCGAGGGCGCGAAGGCTGTGCTCGGGTTCGTTGCGGACGGTATGCGTGGGCTCGCGGAGTTTGCTGGTGCCGGCGCGGACATGTCGGTCAGTATCTTGCGGTCGCTCGCTGACATGGTCGGCGGCCTCGACACCTTGTCGTCGGTGATCAGTCTTGTTATTCCTGGTTTCGATGCGGGTGTTGGTGGCCTGTCGGACAAGCTGAATGGGATGGCTGACGCTGCCGAGAAGACTGGTGAGGGCATCAAGAATGGCCTGAATCAGGGCGCCGATTTCGTGGAGAACACGTTGGTGCCTGGTCTCGATGCGGCGCAGAACCGTTTCAACGAGTTCGCTGGCGATATGAAACTGTCGGCCGCGTTCAACGACGAGACCGCGAAGGTCAACAAGGCGATCGCTGATATCGGTGTTGGTGCTGATGGTGCTGCGATCAAGATTGAGAACTGGACTGGTTCGATCGATCGCAACAACGAGGCCCAGGTCAAGATGGACGACGGCCTGAAGGGTATGTCTGAGAAGCTTCAAACCCAGATCAAGACGGGTATGGAAGCTGGCAACACTGTCGAAGCGTTGACTGGGCAGTACAACGAAAACTATGACGCCCTTCTCGGGCAGGTCATGGCGACGGGTATGTCGAATCAGGCTGCGGTTGCGTACCTTGCGACGCTCGGGTTGACGCCCGAGTTCGTGGACACCACGATCCGCCAACCCGGCATGCCAGAAGCCAAGTACGAGTTGGACGCGTTGAAGGACAAGGTCATCGGCGTCCCGGACTCGAAGACAGTCCACACGCAAGCGTTGACGAAGGAGGCTGAGGACAACCTCACCCATCTGGGGTTCACGGTCGAACATCTGCCTGATGGGACTGTGAAGGTCACCGCTCCGACTGACGAAACGGAAGCTGCGCTTCGTGCATGGATCAATCAGCCGCGCAACCTTGTGGTGTTGGTTGATACGCAGCGGACGGCGCAGGCTCAGCGCGATTTCAATGCGTCGGGTCAGCAGGGGCCGGTTGCTCCTCAGTTCAGGCAGGCTGACGGCAGTGTGCGTACGCGTGCGGACGGGATGATCGACACCGCGCACATTCAGCAGGGTTCCGGGCAGGGCATCTACACGAAGTCTCCGCTTGGGCCGGTGCAGTATGCGGAAGGTGAAACGCAGTGGGAAGCCTATATTCCGGGGGCGCCGTCGAAGCGGAAACGCTCGGAGGCGATCTTGCAGGATGTGGCTCGCCGCTTCGGATTCGGCCTTGTTCGACCTGACGCCATCAAGATGGCTGACGGTGGTGTCGTCGAATCGTTCACCGGCATCGCATCCCAACACGCACCAGGACTGCAACTCACCTCGTCATACCGAGACACCAACGACTACCACGGCCAAGGTAAGGCAGTCGACTACTCCAACGGCTCCGGCAACACCGATGAGCAGTTGGCGTGGGCGAACTACCTCGCCGACAACTACCAGTCGCAGTTGGCGGAGTTGATCTACTCGGATCCGCGGTTCACTCGGAACATCAAGGACGGGAAGATTGTTGATCCGTCGTTCTATGGTGCGGCGACGATGCAGCAGCACGAGAACCATGTGCATGCGGCGTCGAAGGAACCGTTGGGTGCGCCGTCGGGTGCGGGTAAGGATGCGGCTCCTGCTGCTCCGGATAATCGTACTGAGCGGGAGAAGATCGCCGATCAGGTGATCGCGGAAGGTAAGCGCCGCGGCATCAGCGATAAGGGCATCAAGGCCGCGGTCATGACCGCCCTCGCTGAAACCGATTTGCAGAACCTCGACCACGGCATGGATGGCGATAACGCCGGCATCATGCAGCAGCGCGATAACGGTGGTTGGGGCACGTTGGAGGACCGGAAGGATCCGACTCGTGCGGCGGGCATGTTTTACGACAAGCTCGACGACTTCGATTACAACAGCATGTCGGAGGCTGAGGCGGCACAGAAGGTGCAGCAGTCGGGTACTGCGGATGGTTCGAATTATGCGGTGAAGGCTGCTGAGGCGGACGAGATTATCGCGGCGTCGAATGCTCGCGGTAACGGTCAGATGACTGTTGGCACTACTGACAGTGGTGCTGCGTTGGCGACTGATGGGCAGCGGGTGTTTGTCACCAACTGGCCCGGAACATCGTCGTCGTCGTATTCGGCGCCTGAGCCTGCACCCGCGGCGGCGCCGGCTGGTGGAACCTCGGATGCTGCCGGGAAGGATCCGAACCTGATCTGGTCTGGCGGGTTCAAGGTGTTCGAGAACGGCGGCATGAACCTCCCCGACCAAGCCGGCCTGTATTCGGATGGTGCGGATTTGATTCGGTTCGCGGAGAAGGGAACAGGCGGAGAGTCCTACATTCCGCATGCCCCGTCGAAGCGGAACCGTTCAGTCGCGATCACTCGGGAGACTGCGCGCCGGTTCGGGTACGAGTTGGTGCCGATGGCTGACGGTGGACTCACTGGCTTCGGTGGTTATGTGGGGGAGAAGCCGGGGTTGAAGGTGCCGACGACGGCGAATGGTCGTCGTGCTGCTGCGTATAACGCTGCGGCGTTCGGTGTTGGTGCAGCATTCGCGCTCGCCAGTGGCTTCGATGCGGACGGTAAGTTCACCGGCCAATTCGACACTGGCGCCAACTCTTCCTCCCAGTTGGAGAAGGGGTTCGGTCAGTTCACGGACGAGGTCGCACCGATCCTCGAAGGCATCTTGGAAGCCGTCAAGAACAAGGAACCCATCAACGTCAAGGTTGATGTCAACCCCGCTACCGGCATGGCGGACATCGCAATCATGAAGGGCAGGCTATGAGCCGACGCTATGTCTTCGAATGCTGGGACGGGACAGTCTGGGACTTCAATGATCCGGCCTGTCCCGTTTCTCTTCGGGCGGACCCGACAGGGATTGAAGGTGCGAAGTTCACGCACGACGATCAGCAGAATGTCGGGCAGGCTGGCGTGCATTGGGTTGCCAGGAATGATGACCCGAACTTCATTGGTCTTGTCGCGAAACTCGGGCCTGTTCCGCGGGCTGATGGGGTGGCGCTCGGGAAACTGTGGCGCCACTCCCTCGGCCGGGGCAAGGAAATCGGAACGTTCCACTGCATCACCGACACGGGGCGAGACAAGTTTCAGGTGGTGCGACTGTCCGAGACGCCTCCACCGCTGAACATCACAGCTTTGAAGGACAACGGGTTGGTGCTCGAAGATCCGGTGACTTTGCGGTCGGATGAAACGTGGTGGCGGAGAGACCCGGTCGTGAAGAAGTTCACGCCCGCACAGTTCTCCACCGCGGCAATCGAGTCGGAGTCGGATGAGGCGGTGTGGCCGCACATCGTCATCACGGGCCCGATCACGCTCCCGAAGATCGGTTGGGCTGGCGAACTCGTCTCGCTACCGACTATCGCGGCCGGCGACAAGTGGACCATCGAAACCGATCCGGACTGGTTCGAGATCACCGACATCAACGGCGTGGACAAGTCGTTCATCAATCGTCGTTGGTACAAGACGATCCCAGCCGGTATCCGAACTGTCCCGATCACTATCCAAGGCACTGGCACTACTGCGGCGACTTCCGTGGAGGTGACAGTGCCGCAACTATTCTGGGAGGGCATCTAAATGTCGGTGTTCATGCCTGGATATGCGCGGCCCAACACGACCGATGAGTTGGGGTTCGATATCGAATTCGGGTCGCCTGATGCGTTGCAATGGCGTCCGCTCGGCTCGTACATGCCAGGCACTACGTTCGAGTACGACTGGAATATTCCGACGTTCGCGACGATCAACATCATGTCGGATCATCCGGCGGCGGCGTATCTGTCGCATCCTCGGCGCAAGGTCATCCACATTCGGACCTCAGTGAATGGTCTCCCGTGGGATGGCAGGGTGTTGACGGCTGCGGTCGCCGGCCCACCCGGCCGCTACACCATCCAACTGACATGTGTGTCCAATCTGTTTTGGCTCGTGTGTGCGTTGGCGTGGGTGAACAACACTCTGCCGCCTGAGATTCAGATCAACCTGACCGGTAAGCAGGATGTTGACTGGGGTCCACCGGACCAGGTGTTCAAAAAGTATGTCGCGAAGGTGTTCACGCGGCTGCGGCGCCCGGTGTACGGGGCGCTCCCGATCCGCAAGACCTCACCGGAACTACCGGATCTCGACGACATCGACACGTTGGATGACCTTCTCGACATTGCTCGCGAGGTACCTGACGAGATGTGTGTGCTCGCTGCACGAGCGACCCAGTTGGATGAGCTGTTTCAGCAGACCGTTGAGACGTACGAGATGGGTCTGTCGATTCACTTGTGGTCGCCGTCTGACGGCACTACATCCCCGCATGTGTTCAACACGCACACCCTCTCGATGCTGCAATCGGTATTCGACTACACCTCAGACAACTTTTTGAACTTCAGCAACCCGGGCAATGTTCTCGGTCTCACCAACCCCTCGGAGTGGGGGAAGATGACCCGCTCCGGCTACGTGTTCAACACGCACGCCAAACGGGACCGCCGGTACATGCAGTGGCGCACAGACGGCAACCAGATCATCTGGATTGAGCGAACCGAAAACCATGTCACCGCTACCCGCGTTCTCATTGGCGGGAAGGCGCCCGAGATCCTGAATCAGGTCATCGAGTGGGGCGCCAACTTCGCGTTGCAGTTGATCTTGAACGCGATCCTCCCCGGGTTGGGTTTGGGCAACATCATCGGCGACCTGTTCGACAACGTGTTCTTCGCGTTCCAACAGTTCTGGGATCCAGAGCTCGAGGATGAGATGGGTGAGCATGCGTTCGCGGAAGCGTTCGGCGACAACACTGCTGCCTACTCGCTTGATGGTTGGGCGAACGGGCTCGCTGCGCTGAAGAAAAATTCGGGGTCGGAGTCCATCAAGATCAAGGTCATCCCTGGCGGCGCGGATGGTCGCGGGCTCACCTTCGGCGCTGATACCGAAATCATTGACGGCGTAGAGGTTTCGTTCCCTCGACGGTTCCAGGTCGGTGATGTCATGACGCTGTGGGACAACGGTGTGGTGATCGAGAAGCACGTGTCGAACGTGAAGATCGTCGACAACCGTGATGGGCACATGGTGCATGAGGTCACTTTGGGTGATCCGTTGCCGGTGAAGGACGCGTGGGAAAAGGTGTACGCCCGCATCCAAAAGTATGCGGGCATTTTCCGCGCTGTCGCCAACTCAACTTAGGAGAAACGCATGACTTGGACAGGAGATCCCGTCTGGCTCGCAGATGTTTTGCGTGCCGAGGGAATCAAAGTCGTCGAATACCCCGGCTGGAAAGACCGCGGCCACGGCGACATGGGCACCATTTGGGGTGTCGTCGCACACCACACCGGCAACAACCCGCCCGGCAATAACCCCGGCTACATCGCGAACCATCCGAGCCTCGGCTTGTGCTCGCAGATCCACCTGTCCCGAGATGGTGTCGCCACCGTAGTCGGTGTGGGTGTCGCCTGGCATGCCGGCAGCGGGTCATACCCGGGCCTACCGACGAATGGCGCGAATGAACGCACCATCGGCATCGAGGCGGAGAACAACGGCACCGAAGGTTGGTCGCCCGCGCAGTACGAGGCGTATGTGCGGTGCTGCGCTGCGATCCTCCGGAAGGTCGGTCAGCCTGCCTCGCATGCGATCGGCCACAAGGAGTGGGCTGGTGCGGCACAGGGCAAGTGGGATCCGGGCGGGATGGATATGAATAAGTTCCGCGCAGACATTCAGGCTCGAATCAACAACAACGCCAAGCCCGAGGAGGGTGACATGGATTTCGCTACTTTCAAGACGTACATGGATGCGGTTGTGTCCGATGTGAAGGACATCCGCGAGCAGTTGTGTGGCATGAAGCAGCGTGATGCGGGTCAGTTCAAGGGTTGGCCGCAGTTAGGTGGCAAGACTGTGGTTGATGCGCTCGCCGACATCCAGGCACGTTTGACGAAGCTGGAGGGTAAGTGATGGGTGAGCATTCGAAGGTTGATGAGGCGACTCAGTCTCAGTATCCGTGGCGGGCTGTTGCTCGTACGGTGGTGGCGTTTCTGATCGCGATTCTGCCGGCGGTGTTGGCTGCGTTGACTGATGCTTCGACGACTACGCAGTCGACGGCGTTGGCGTCGGCGGTTCCGATCATTGCGGGTGTGACGAAGGTTCTTGCGAACCCTGCGGTGGATGCGTTCTTGAAGCAATACCTTCCTGCGCTTGCTACGGCCCCCAAGGGGTGAAGGGTATGTCAGGGGTGCGCATCGTTTCCCTGATCATGGGTTTGATCTCCATCTCGGTAGGGGTTATCTACCTGGGCCCGTCTGAGTGGGTTCGGCGTCCGCTTCCTCCGGGACAGGAAACATTGGTGGTGGTCATCGAGTCGATCGGTCCGGTGTGGCCGGTCGTATTCATGGTGACTGGCGCTTTGTTGGCGTCCGCAGCGGTGTGGGGGAGGTGGGCTGTTGGTGCGCACATCGTCGGGATCTTCGGGTGGATGTTTTACGGAGTGTCGATCATTTCTGGTTCGGTTTTATCTGAGCCTCCTGCGCCGATCGTGTTCGGTGTTGTGGCTATAGGAATTGCTGGCATTCACTTCGGGATGACCAGGGCACATCAGGAGGTAGGTGGGTGAGCTCTGATTCTTTAGGTGTCCTCCTCGCTTTGATTGTCGCGTTCGGTACGTCGCTTGCGAGTGCTGTTACTGCGTGGAGGCGGGCACCACAAGAGAATATCGATTCGCTGTCCGTGCGTTTGGACAAGTCGGATGCACGGGCCGATAAGGCCGATGCACGGACCACTGAACTCGAGAAGAAAGTTGCCGAGCGTGACAGTGTGATTGATCATTTGGATCGTTGGCAGTTGGCTGCTCGAACTTACATTGCGACGTTGCGTAATACGTTGGCGGATAATGGTATTCAGGTTCCTGCTCCGCCTGCTGAGTTGGAGATTGTTCCGAGGGGGGTGAGTGCTGATGGAGAAGCTGCCCCCCGGTAAACCCGCCGGCCAAGCTGGAATCACCGGCATCTTCCCGAACGGTCTGTTGGGGTGGATCGCGGGCATGATCTTCGACGCGCTCGACGGGTTGACGTTCGGGATCTTCAATCTCGATGCGTTGGCTGATCGCCTGCGTGGGACTGAGCAGAAGGCGGTGCAGGCGCAGGAGACTGCGATGACGGCGGTCGACGATGCTGCTGCCGCTGCTGCGTTGGCCGCTGCTAATGAGGAAGCGAACATCGCCAACTCGACTGCAATCGCTGAGGCGAACCTCGCGTTGGGAACGAAGGCCAGCATTGAGGACATCCCTACTGATGTTCCGTTGTATGTGTCGTTGAATCCGGTCGATGATGCGGTGTTCCCGTTCTCCGACATGAAACCGATCCCAGTCGGAGTGTCAGGTAAGACGCAGGATGAGCTCGGTGGCGAGAGCTTCGCGCACAGTCATCAACTCACCGATGTGAATACCGATATCGTCTGGGCTGAGCCTGTGTACACAACGGCCATCAATCGGTTGGACCTCGGTTACATCAACGCCACTCGTGCCCGGATTTACAACACGGTCGGGTTCACGATCGCGGAACAGAATCAGCCGACGAAAGCTACCGTCCGCGTCGGGATCTACAAGATGGGCAAAACCGCATCTGGTCTCGCTGATGGCAACCTGACTTTGATCTGGATCTCGCCGACTGGCGCGAACATTCAAACGCAGTTCGGTCTCGGCGCGCAGGACATCACGATCTCTCTCGGCGTGGATATCGTTGCGGCTAAGGGCGATATCTTCGCGGTGTGCATCGTGCAGACCGGAAGCGCGAACACGCAACGGCACCTACTCGGTATGCAGACGGCCCGCAAAAACGCTATCTCCGGTGTGTTCCCGTCCCGTCTCGCAATGACAAGGGCAGGCGAGACAGCGCCCCCGATGACGCTCACGCCGGCGCAACTCGACAACACATCGACGTGGGTGCCGTGGATGTTCATGGGCCAGTCGCTGGGTCTGATCAAGTTGACGTTCGTCGACTTGTTCGACCGTGCGAACTCGTCGACGCTCGGCCCGAACTGGGCGGTGTACGGGACTGGCATGGACATCATCAACGGGGTGGCCCAGTGCAAGCGCATCAACCGCGGAAACCTCACTGCACGCGTCGAGGACCGGTCGCAAGGTGTGTATTCCTCGCAGTTGGCGACGGACACGATGTCGGTGTCGGTGAAGATCGACGCGTTCGACAGGTCGCATGCCGATACCGAGGACAATCCTCGGGCGCAGGCAGCGGTCCGATCGAACCCCGATATGACTCGGTTCGTCGCGGTCGGTATCCGCTTCGGGTTGATCGAGATCCGCGCCTACTCTGCGGCGAACCCTGCTGGTGTGACAAAGAATTCGACGACCCGAACGTGGGCGAACGGTGACCTGGTCGAGCTTCGCGCTACCGACGATGTCGGTACAGGGAAAACGGACTTCACGGCGTACGTAAACGGTTCACCAGTGTTGTCGTGGACGGACGCGACGAGTGAGGCGAGTAAGGGCGCGGCGTTCCGGCGTGCAGCGTTCGAGACTGCTTCCACCCACCGCGGCGCAATCTTCGGTTACTTCTCCGTCCCGTCTGTGGGCGTCAACGAGTGGAAGGCGAAAGACCTATGAGCACATTCACTGTCGACGGACTCGACGGCATAACATTCACCGCCGAGTTCAATCCGGGTGAGAACTGGCTGACAATCTCCGGTCACGATCGAGACGGGGATCTGATGTCCAAGTCCGGTATTTCTGTGACTCCTGATCCGATCGAGGACATCGCTGTCACCCCAGAAGTTGTGGTCGACCCGCAGGCGGACCTTACTGCGGACGCTGAAGACCACTTCATCGAGGCTCTCGAAGCGGAGGGGGAGTGATGGCGGGACTTGGCTGGACCCCGTACTACGAAGACATCAACCTTCGGACTGGATACGACTGGATCCCGGACCCGATTCAGAATAGTGCCCCGCTGATCCCCGACACTGTCGTGGAAGTGAAGTGGGAGAACGGCACCATCTGGGCGGGCGAGATTGACGGCGACACCCTCACCTTTCGCGTCGAAGCTGCACAGGCGGATCTGATTCCGAATGGCACCAAGTACGAGATGAAGATCTCGTATCCGAATGGTGCCACTTCAACGACTAACGACTACCCCTTCTTTGTCGGTAAGGCCCGACGCGACATGATCACAGTGAGGACTAACTGACATGGCACTTTCCGTAACAGCAACAAAGAACTCGATGGCTGACTACTGGGCGTCGCTCGGAACGTCGTACAGCCTGCACACCGCTGATCCCGGCGCGGGCGGTACGGCGAACGAGGTGACTAACGGTTCGTATGCGCGGCAGACCACCACGTGGGGTGCCGCGTCGGGTGGCGTTGTCACAGGTTCGCAGTTGACGTTCGCCGTGTCATCGTCGACGACGGTCACGCATGTGTGCCGGTGGAGTGGTTCGACGTTGCGGGACATCATCGACAACCCCGACGCGACGGTCACCCCGTCCGGTGAGTTCAAGCTGAACCCCAGCTACACGCAGGCCTGAGGGTGAGGTGGCCGGGACCGGATGTCGGGAGGGTTGCGTTCCCGGCGTCCGACACACGGACAGTGATCTTCCCCGGTACTGCTCGTGAGATGGTTGCGTTTCCGCCTGCACCGATGTTCGTTGTATCGATCGATGCGGCAGCAATCAGCGTTGGCACTGCGACAGTGGTGTTGGTGACGACTCCGGTGTACCCGATGAACATTGTCGGTGACGGTACGGCGGGCGTGACCTTGTCCGGTGTGGCTGTCTTCACGGCGTCTGTGTCTGGTGTGGGTGAAGCTCTCGCTGTGTTCGCTAAACTCATCGAGGCCCCTGCATCTGGTGCGGGTACTGCGAGTGTTGTGGTGAACCCGTCGATCTCGTTGGCGTCGAGCGTTTCGAGTATCGGTACCGCTGCTGTCATTGTGAAGCCTGTTGCGCCGATCACGGCGGCGGTGACCTGTGAGGGTATCGCTGGTGTTGGTGCTTGGCCGGCTGCGACGATGACGGCACCTGTGTCCAGTTCGGGTACCGCGACCGCTGCGACGACTGCACGTTCGGTGATTACCGCCAGCGCATCCAGTTCTGGTACAGCCGATGCTGCTGTCACGGTCAACATGTTCATCCAGCAGTCGGTGACGAAGAACGGCGACCAGACGCTGCCGTCTTCAACATGGACAGAGGTTGGGCCGTGGACGGCGGGATCGAACTCGACCGTCACCGGCAACGCCTTGCGTGTTAATGGCTCGGGTAACGCCACCATCGAAGTTGGGTCCGAATGGGGTGCGCTCGGCACTACCCAGAAGGACTGGCGAGTTCTCAAGAATGGTTCCGTCGTCTGGACGAAAGGCTCGGGTGTCGGACTTACATTCACTGGCAGTTTCGCGCTGTCTGTCGTTGATGGGGATCTGCTAACTGTCGAGGGATGGGTGAACTCTGGCACCTCGACCAACCGCATAGTCAAGACTGGCGCGAATACGTATCTGCGTGTTGTACCTGTGTGACCGTTAGACGACTGACGCCCCATCCTCATTGCGAGGGTGGGGCGTCTTTTGTCGTTTCAGGAGCGGCGGGGTCGCACGGCGTTCCATGCGTCGATCGCTTCAACTGACCATCCGAATCCGATGCTTTGGGTGAGGCCGATCTGTACTGCGGGCTCAGGGAGGTTCCCGCGCAGGTGGTGTGCCTTGACTGCGTTGACGGTCAGGCCGACGTGTTCGGCGATGTCTTTGATGGACATGTAGCGGGCGGTCACGGTGGGCCTTTCGGGCGAGCGGGGTGGCCCCCGGAGGGGCCTCCCGGCTAGATGGGGGAGACGGTGGCGACTTTGCGTTCACCGTAGTTGGTGGTGAAGTCTGCGAGGATTTCGGTTCCTGTGGTGTGGGCGGTGGTGGTGGTGTGGGCCATGACGAGGAATTCGGTGCCGGTGTTGTCGGTGATTCGGTAGGCGTTCATGTTGGTCTCCCTTGTTGGTGTTGACACAACATTAGCACCCGATCGGGTGCATGACAAGTGGGGGTGATTCAGCCCAGGAAATGCCGATGCCCACCTGTGCTGCCGAATGAGTCAGGTGGGCATCGAACTATTCAGTTGTGGTGCGGGCGATCTTTGACGGCTTCCCTTCCGTCTCCTGCCAACAGTGCCGACGCTACCAGGTATCGAACAAGTGTGCGAGTGGAGAGGGTGTTGACCGCGTCAACATAGGCGTCCATAACCGCTGGTCAATCGATTGCGTCAACAGTCACGTAAGACGCAATAAATATATCGTGACCTGCGTGTATGCCCTGTTTTCGCAGGGGTTCGAGTCCCCTTAGCTCCACCAAAAGGTGTTCGTTAGCACCACGAACACGACAAATACGGCGAGGACTACGGTCCTCGCCGTTTTCGTTGTCCGAAAAGAACGTGCTGAGGGAGATGTCGCGCGGCGGGGGACTGTCGATCGTTGGCGCGTGGATGACACCCGGCCCCGCCTGATGCAGGGTAGCCATAAGCCTCGTCCGATCGGTGGCGGAAACGCTCACGTCACCATCGGTCTCGTCGACGCGCAATTGGTTGAACCAGGATTGGTTCAGGTCCCTTCGCAGCCGGTCGCTTGCGCGCTCGTAGATGTCACCACAGTTACGGATGAGATTCGCAACGCGGGCTAACGTGCCAGAGTAGTCGGCGTTCGTTTTATCAAGCAGAGCCTGCTGTTCCTGTAGAGATCCGAGCTGACGTCCCAATTGCGATTGCTTGTTGCGCGCTATGTCATCTGGCACTAAGCCGTCCATGGCCTTCTCAGCCCACTGCAGGCGTTCTCGCTGGATCTTCTCGATGCGTCGTGTGAAAGCACCGTGTTGCTGAGCCGCTTCATCTCGATGCGCCCTGAGGTCGTCCGCGAGTGTTGACTCGATGGCGCGGACAGCGAGTTCGTTCCATTTTGATTTTTCTCGATGCCAGGCTGTCACAACTTGTTTCTCCACCGTCTCGACCGACAGATACGGCAAGGCGCAGTCGGACGTTTTGGAGTGATGACCGAGACATACGAAATACTGGTAAGCGCCGCCGTTGCCTTTGGACACGGAGTAGATCATCTTCGAATCGCAGCGAGCGCAGTGAAGCGAGCCAATGAGGTAGTGGTGGTGTTTCTGCGGACGTTCACCAGACTGGCGGTGAGCATCGAGAACCTTTTGAACTTGCTCGAAAACCTCTGGTGACACTAGGGGTTCGTGCTGCCCGACGTGTTCGACGCCTTTCCACGAGACGAACCCGAGATAGTACCTGTTTCGCAGAATTGTCTGCAGTCGATTGGGTCGAAGGGGGCGTTCAGCTCGTTTCGCGGTCGCCTTCTGGACTAATCCACGTGATTCGAGCGCTGCTGCAAGGTTTCTCAGGCTCCATTCCCCGGAGGAATACGCTGAGAATGCCCAGACGATGTGCTCCGCCCGCTCTCGATCTATCTGAACGGTACGCACCTCTCGACCTCCAACGACCTTGCGCACGTTCTCGTATCCGATGGGAGCCAGGGCCGTGGTTCCGCCGCTTTGGACCTTCTGTTGCATTCCCTTCACAACCTCGTTGGCAAGATTCCGGCTGTAGAATTCGGCGATCGAGCTCATGATTCCGTGCATGAGCATGCCACTGGGCGTTTCGTCGATGTTTTCGGTAACGGAAACAAGTCGAGCACCAGTCTTTTGGATCGCCACATTGATTTCGACGTCGTCGACTCGGTTGCGCGCGAGACGGTCGACTTTGTGAACGATGACGAAATCGACTGCCTCGGAGCTCAGCATTAGGAGCATCCGCTGTAGCTCGGGCCGGTCGGTGGACCGTGCAGACTCTCCCGCATCGACGAATTCGGAGATGACGGTTGCGCCCATCGATTCGGCCTTCCTGCGGCATGCCTCTCGCTGGGCGGGTATCGAGAACCCTTCAAGCTCTCCGCCTCGTTGCGCTTGGTCCTTCGTCGAGACGCGGAGATAGAGGACGGCTCGGCTGTCGTGCGACAGATTTCTCATATGAGATTCCTTTCAGCTGAATTATGTTGTTGGTGATGCCGGTCCATACACCGCGGGGTTGGATCGCTGAGGCCGGTTTGTTTCAGGCGAGTCGCAATTGCGCGTTCGGTCACGTCGAAATGACGGGCAAGGTCGTGAAGGCTCTGAATTCCGTGTGCGAACGCTCTTTTGAGCTGTGTTTTGGGGACGAGGAGGCAGCCGGCGAAGTAGTCGGCCGCGTACTCGGCGTGATCGAGTCCGTGGCTACAGATTTGGGGTGGGTACAGGAATCCCGCGAGGCCATGATCGATGATGTGTTTGTACTCGTGGGCAAGTATGAAGCGTCGCCTCGTGTGTGTCTGCCGGGGGTTGAGCTCGATGACCCAGTCGTGGCCGTCCCAGAAGCACGCTCCAGACACAGGGGTGTTGGCGTACTCGACTCGCAGCTTCGGCAATTCTGTAATGACCTCAGACGGCACAGGTGCTTCGTCGATGTGTTGCAGGGCCAGCAAGTGAGTTGCTTGGAGTTCGGCGATTCGTAGTGCTTCTTCGATTGACAAGTGCCGGTGGGGGACGAGTGCGCGAAGTTTGGTCAGAATGCTGTGGTGAACTGTGGAGTCAGGGCTGTGGGGCATGCGGTGGTCCTCCTTCCCGCGGATAGGTTTGTTTGAATGTTTTGTGGTGGTTCCTTATTCGTCTTCGCCGCCAGTTGGTCCGGCGGCTGCATGCTCGTGCCGGGACATGATGCTCTCGACGTAGCGGTTGATTTCTGCGACGGTTTCGGGTGACATGTCGCGATACTTCAATTTGAGATAGACCGGCATTGTTGGCAATTCGTCGTCGCGAAGGAGTGCTGCTGTCGCAAGAAGGTCGGTGATCGGCAAGTCGAGCGCATCCGCGATTGAGCGAAGGCTTTCGACCTTCGGTGCAGGGATCTGCGCGAGCTCAATGCGGGTGACGGTGCCTACAGCGACGTTGGCCCGCCTGGCTAATTGGCTGGCGGATAGGCCGAGTTCTTCTCGACGTGAGCGCAGCATTCGAGCTAGTTTTCGGGATTGCTCTTGATTCATGAATAGGGTTCCTTTTCGTTCCTATTCTAATTCTTTCGTTCAATTCGTTCAATGGATTGGTTATTTCTACAACACTTATTGCTGCCGTCCATTGCGCGATTCCGGTAAGGCTTAGCTACATCCGTCCGTCGAATATCCAAATTCCGCCGTGCGATGCGTCTGAGATCGAAATATCGCCGCTGTCGTGGATATCGCGACCAAATTGCTCCGAGTCAAAGCTTGTGTAGGGCTTCAGATACTCAGGGATTGTGTCGCTGAGTAACTTCGTGTAGCCGAGGTCGTCGGCAAGCTGTTCGGCGTAGTCATCGAGTGAGTCGTAGTAGCCGAAGTAGGCTTCTTCGAAGCGGTCCCACTGGGAATCGTCGTCGATGTGTAAGTCGGCCCATGCGGCAAAGGCGTGACCGTACTCCGCGATGCCTTGTGCCAGGCGGCTCACCCGTTCGAGCGATTCATATTCGGACAGTTGCAGATCGCCGAATCCGTCGAAATCGTGGATTGCGAACTCCTCTGCATCTGGTTGCCTGGATTTGGCCAGCATGGCGCTGATCGCTGCCTGAAGATCCTCAGGACTGTCGGTGGCAGCGAGCCACGTCCCGTGGAGATGGCCATTGTTGTAGTCGCTAAGTGATGCGACGTAGATCCTGGGTAGATCTCCGGGCGCAATTTCGTGGTTGGTGGAGTGCTCAGTCGAACGGGGCAGTTCTAGCTCTTTCGGGTCGAAAGGTGTTGTATCCAAGTGTTTGTCGTTGTTCATCTTTGTGTCCTCCCTTCGTTTCGTGAGTTGATTGGGGTGAGGGTGTTGCTGGTGGGCCAGCAGCGGCAGCGAACCTCCCTCAGCTGAGAAGTGGTTCGAACTGCCATCTGCTGGCACACCGTTGCCTGGTCAGGTGCCAGGGCTTGAGCCCGTGTCCTTTCGGGCGGTGCGGGGGCGCGTTTTGGTGCTCTCCGGGGTGGCGAACAGCGTTGAGAGCGCGTCCCTGCGTGCTGCGGCGTCACGTTCGATGTCGGCGAGCGCTTCATCAGCGCGGGCCATGAGATCGTCGGCGTGCTTGGCTGCCTCCATATGGGCTGCCAGCGCGTTCTTGATCTCATCGGTGATCGTGGAGCCGCGAAGCTGAGCGATGAGGCTCAGCTGTGCGTGGACATCGGGTTCCAATCGGATGGCGAGGGTTTTGACCGCGCCGTTTCCGTTGGTGGTGGTTGGGCGGCTGGTGCCGTCCTCGGGTGCCGTCATGGCAACCTCCTCGGTGTGGTGTGACCGGCAAACGTCGATTGACGTTCGGGAACCGGCCACAGGTGACCGACGAGGTTGTCGGGGTGCAGGAGGTTATGCGGCGGAATCCGATTGGCGTGCCTTGGTGATTCGACTTCGAGCATCGGCTGCGAAGGTTGGATTGAGTTCACACCCCATCCATCTGCGCCTCAGGCTCTCAGCCGCAACCGCGGTGGTGCCGGACCCGAGAAATGGATCGAGCACGATGCCGGGCTCACCGGGGAGTTGGCAGTCGCACGTCGGTTGCAAACTTTGCCGTATTGCTTTGTGTCCCAGCGCGCGAATTATTGGACGTGTCCAGGGAAGCTGGCAGCCACTACAGCGCTTTTCAGGGCAACCAGCCTGGATCGCACGGCGGGCGAGTTCGAGTGGATAGGCCGCGTGGTGTGCACCGTGTCCTCGGCTCGTCGCGATTGGCCAGACATCGCCTGGGTTCTTACCCAGAGGATGTCCGACTCGGCCATCTCGTTTGACGGCGTGAAGACCGCTGACACTGCCGGCGTTCGAGCCGCGCCAGGACTCGCGGTGACCTGGTGGTCTGCCAGTGGGAGGCCCGGAGGAATTCGGCGGATGACTGCGGTGAGGCTCGCGGATCGAATCGAGGTCAAAGTAGTAGCGGGTGTGACGGGCGAACACGTAGACCACTTCGTAGGTGCAGGCGAGTCGATCTCCCACGCTTGTTGGCATGGGGTTCTTTTTGGCCCAGACGATCTTGTTTCGCAGAATCCAACCTTCCTCGACTAGGGCTAGCGCCAGTCGTTCGGGAGCGAGGACAAGGCTCTTGGTTGGTGCTCCGTGGGTTGGGTTCGTGGCGTAGGTATCTCCGAGATTGAGCCAGAGGGTGCCGGTTGGGACGAGGACGCGGGAGATCTGACGCAACGCTGGGAGAAGGGCGTGAACCCAGTCGTCGACGTGGGATTCGAGTCCGAGCTGGCGTTCGTTCTCATAGTCACGAAGCCGGAAGTAGGGCGGAGAGGTGAGCGTCATATCGATACTGGCGTCCGCGACGGAGGCGAGTTTAGTAGCCGCGTCTCCGATAAGTATCGAGCCGGGCAGTGGGGCCGCCTGCCGAGGTGGCGGAGGGCTCGGATGGGGGAGCAACGCTGTTGTTGGGGGTTGGGTCATGGGGTACCTCCTTTCATGATGAGGGTCGGCAGTTCGGCCGGGGCGGTGATGATGAAGAGTTCGTCGGGGAGCTGTGGGTGGCGTGAGATCGCATTGGCGAGTGCTTCCTGTCGTCTCGATGCGATCTCTGGCGTTCGCGCGCTCATCGTCCAGATGACATAGGGGAATGCTCCGTACTGGTCCTGCTCGATTCCGCTTCGCCGGTATTGCTCGTAGGCAAGGCATTTGCGAAGCAGGGTGGTCAGACTCTCGCCGCCGAGATCGATCTCAAGGAAGAACGCTGCGACGTCGTCGTGCTCCGGGCTCACCGCGGACTCAAGGTAGATATCTGGCTTGAGGACGACCGATCCGCCGCTGAAGTTTCGGTAACGCCGCCAGGCGGCTGGTTCAAGTTCGTAGCGAACCAGTGACGGCCCCGGGGAGTTGGTGGCGCTGACGAGGGTCGTGACGGTGTTTGCGATGGCGAGGGTGTGCGAGAGGAATCGGGTAGACGGTTCTTGGTAGCGCCGGCGTGGACGGTCGGGGTCCTGTTGCCGCCGGAGGCGGTCACCCACCTCGTCGATGTAGTAGACGTTTCCGGTGCTCCCTGAGCGCATTCCACCGATGTCACGGGGCAACGTGCCGATCACCCTCCACTGAGCCAGTCGGGTGAGGGCCCGGCGTGCGGCACGTGCTGCGGCGGGTTTGGTGGAGTGGTCAGGGAAGTGAAGGGCTTGGATATGCGATGCAGCGAGGAATCGAAATTGTTCGATGCTAATGATGATCTGCCAGTCACGGTCGCTGAGGCGACCAAGTAGCCGAAGAATCTGTTTTTGGGAGATTCGCTGGGGTGCAGTGTGTGTCGGGTGCTTTGGCGCTGGATCGAGACGTGGGTGGTCATTCGCGGGGACTGTGGTGCCCGAATGGGCACCATCATTCGCCGCCCGTAAATCGGAATCTGGGGCGATGACCAGGGCGGGCGCGGATTCGGTGCCGGGGGCGGTTGGTCGGGCGGTGGGACGGACTACCGGGGCATTGTCGACTGGTATAGGCTGAAATGGAATTGAGTTGTCGGGGTGGTTCGATGGCCCCATCGTGTGGGCGGCTGTAGGGAGCAGGGTGGCTCGTTTGGGCGCTGACTCGTTCATGGTGTTGTCCTCCTTCTGCGAATGCCGCCGATGGGTTCGTCGGTGACACTTGACGATTGGTCGAGAACCGACAGGAAGCCGGCCTCGACTTCGGCGATGGGGCGGCCGAATTGCTCGCGGCTGCGGCGCCGGATTGAATCGGGATTGCTGGTCGATCGCGGCGGTGGCAGCGTGACACCAGATGCCCAAGGCTGGACGGCTCCGTCTTTCACGAGCGAGGCGTAGATGTGGAATACGGGCAGTGCGGTGAAGTCACTGGGAGTCAGATCGGATTGTCCGGCCGTCATCGTTTTGGCGTCCGCTGCGGTGAGTTGGAAGGCTATGCGGCTTCTCGCGTTTGCGGCGAAAGCGGTGCGCATCCCTGGTGGCAGCTGGTCGATGAATTGATGGGCGAGGTGGAATGATCCGCCCAGCGACCTGGACATGGCGAGTGCATCCGAGACGTCCGTGGGGAGTCTCAGAAATTCCTGCACCTCATCGAGGACGACGGTCACAGTGGTGCGGTCCTTGGGAGGAATCGAGGCACGCTCCCGCAGCGCTTGCCAGAGTTCGGCGACAACCAGAGCGCCGAGTAGTTCGGCTGATTCTGGTCCGATGACACCCTTCTGAAGTGGAACGAGGAGTACCTTGTTCTCCTGCAGAACCTGCCGGATGTTGAAGCGTGGTTGCTGTTGTCCGAGCACACCGCGAAGGTGCGGCGACAGGAGTGGTCTGATCTTGTTGAGCAGCGGTGCACAGATTTGCGCGGCGCTCTCGGGGGAGAGCTGATCGAACCACTGCCAGAACGGCCCGGCCGCAATGGGATCGGCCTTCGAGATATCGCGGGTGACGCTGCGGCGGAAGGCCGGGTTTGTCAGCAGTAGCGGAAGCATGACGAGGCTGGCGTCGTCACGGGTGGCGAGAGCGTGGAGGCTGTTCCGCAGGATGTCAGAAGACCTCGGGCCGAGACTTTCGCCGTGGATCGCGAGGAAGACGCTGAACACATGGTCGGCGACGGCTTCCGGGGAGCGGCCGTATGACTGCAACGGATTGATGCCTACTGGTGCATCGTCGAGCGGGTCGAGTACGACGATATCGTCGCGTCGGTGTTTTGGGATTGTCGAGAGCAGTTCGTGGATGAGGTCTTTCGGCTCGATGACGACAATGGGGCGTCCAGCCTGCAGGTCTTGCACGATGAGGGACTGAAGCAGGCTGCTCTTGCCGGTTCCGGTCGGCCCGAGAATCCAAAGATGTTGACGACTATCCTTTTCGCTGATGCCGAGTTGCCCATCGGTGCCCGGAGCGGTGGTGTCTCCAATGATCCGATCATCCTCGCCAGCAACGGCTTTCGGGCGGAGCTGTTTTGGATGGGCTGGTGGTTGCCCGGGGTATGGAGTGGAAGCGGCGTCGGCGACAGGCCAGCCGGTGAGGATCGGTAGTTCCTCGATGGAAATGCGTTGTCCACGAGTCCACATCGACCACTGGGGTGATGGCGAATTGAGACGCGCGGCCTTTTCGGGTGAGAAAGTCGCACGGACGCCAGGCCCCGCGACTGTCGATATTGCCGATGTCGCGGCGAGCAGTAGGCTTCGCCTGCGTTCCGGATTGTCTGCGTGAACACCGAGACGGAGGATTGCGACGAAGCCGTGTTGGGCGAGTTTTCGTTTGACTTCGGTTGCTGCGGCAGTTCGTTTTTCAGGTAGGACTCCTGTGAGGGCGCGAGAGGTGACGGACTGGTCAATCTTTGCGATTTCGCCAGTGGGAAAGCGTGGCGTGAGCCTCGGCCCGAGAACAATCTGAAGCGTGAGCTTCTCGGTTCGTCGGACGCTGGTGAGAGCAGACAGGATGGCTCGGGTCGACGCCTCAGGGTGCCCGGTGGCGAGGGCGACCTGATTGTGAAGCTGCAGTCGTCTTGCCGTCGTGATGGGGGCGCGGACATCCGGGTAACTGGTGACGACGGTGCCGGGGACGAGTTGTTCGATGTCGCGGCGAAGCGCTTGATGATGACGGAGCTGGGAGCCGACAAGATACTGAATGCCGTGGCGGTCGGCACGAGCTTCGACGATGATCTGAGGGGCATGGACTTGAGATGCCCAGCTGCGGAGCAGACCGAGAATGGGCTCTCGACTTAGCGGCGCGGGCCAGAAGATCTCCTGCCACAACAACGAGCCGAGGGGCAATGCTGGTGAGGGGTTAGTCATCTCGGGGCTCCTTCGCTCTGGAATCGTCATTGGCGGCTTCGCGTTCGGCCTCGGCCAGCGCCAAAGCTATGACGGCACGGCTGAGGCGCTGGAGATCCGGGGTATCGCGGCGAATGCCGCGGACTGAGATGTTGCGATCCTTTCGCGGTCGTCCGCCTTTTCGGTAGTCGTTCTTTCTCTTTTCTTTGTCGTTGTGTCGATAGGTTCGTGACATAGCTGTGCCCTCCTGTGAATTAGAGTTTTTGATAGTGCGGATGAATTCTTCGGGTCGTTGAATTGATTGAACGCCCGGTGTCTTCTATTTAACGTTGAACGTATTCAACGAACAATAGAGTTTGTAAAAATCACAACACCGATTGGACGGGGCTGATTCGAGACGTAGGGGTGATCAATTACCAGCGATTTTCGCGGCGGGCGCGGATGATCTGAATGGCTACCACGACGACGGACGCGACTGCGAAAGCCGACACGAGATACGGCCAGATCGCCTCGATGAGCGCGACGGCGAAGTACAGAGCGATAGCTGCGACGAGGATGCTCAGGCACCCGCTGATGGCGCGGTCGAACCAGGACTTCGGGTTGGCGTCAGTCATGACGGGTTTCGCAGTTCGTGCAGAACCCCGCGTTCGAGACCCATGACGGCGCAGTTGATGCCGAACGAACGTTGATCCGCAGGAAATCGATTGGCGAGCGCATTGATCTGTATCTGCCCGATGAGGTCGGCGTGAAACAGTTTCCATGGCAGAGAATTTCGAGCGTAACCGCTGCGCTCCAACTGGTCCAAGTGCCAGATCGCCAGTTCTAGCTCGTCAACGAGGTCGAAGCTCAGCCTCAGCAGGCAGTGGTGAACATCGTGGACGAAGCGGTGGGCGATGTTCACCTCAGGCGAGGTGAACAGCACCGATCCGCTGTTCTGGTTGGAAATGGGCAGCGGTTCCTTAGTTTGGATGCTGCGCTCGAATGCCGTGCACAGCGCGGAGTACGTGGTGGGAGCATCCTGCGTCGGGACGAAGCGGAACCCGATTGCTTCGGCGGTCTGTTCTGCGTGGAAATCTATGAAGGAGCTCAGAATTTCGCGAGCCTCATCAATCTGGATGCGGAGAACCGGAGGAATCGTCTTTGGAATGGGCATACTGAATAGACCTTCCTATGTGTTGGCAAGGTTGAATGGTGAAGAATTGGGCGTTGCTTTGGCGTCAGAGCGGTGGGACGGCGCTCCAACAGTGCGCTGGATGTCTGGCGGCTTGGTGGTCCGCTACTGCTCCTGGTCTTGATGAGCGGTGGCCATAGCGCGATTCGACGTCATGGATTCAAATATGGCGCGCGCAGTCGCGCCAGGCTCGGAATTCTGCGTGATCATCGAGATGCTCACATGGGGAGCAGTTTTCAAAGTCTGCGGGGGTTCTGCATTCAATGCGACGGCATGAACGTGGCCCTCGAAGGAGACGAGTCGACCCAGGACTTCTGATGGATCGCGGTCCGTTAGAAGAAAGTCCGTCATGACGACGATCCCAATGCTGAAGCTTCGAAACTGCGTTGCTAGACGCTCAGCTTTGGCGAATGCCGGTGAGAGATCACTCGATCCGCGCGACCCCGTCGAACGGAGCCCGGAGCGAAGTCGCAGCCGGCCGCGCCGGTGGAGCCGTTGGGGCGGCACATCGAGCGGGGAGGGCTGATCGAAGTGGATGATCGCGACGAACTCCTGGCGGCAGTTACATGACCTGCCGATGTGATCTATTGCTTGCTTGGCCTCCGAATATCGCTGTGCGAGTGGGTCATGCCCAGACTGAGCGGTGATACTTGCCGAGTCGTCGGCAATGATCACGGTCAGAGATGGACGGTCGGGGCATGAACCTGCCTCACCGAGTGCGAATGTAGCGGCGCGCTGGTTTCGATCGGTTGTCGTGCTGATGGGCTGTCCGTGGCCGATGACGCGTGGGTTCAGAAGGCGGACACGCTGGAGTTTGTGGTCGCTCACTGGTCTGCCTTCCGAATTCGGCGACCGATTGCAGGCGCTGCGGGACCGTGGCCGACGACATCGGGACTGCCGGTCAGCGATTCGTACGACAGCGCGGTGAGATGGGAGCTGGCTGCATCCCCGCGATGGTGCTGTTCCGCAGTAATTGACCGTGACCGTTCTTTAGCGCGCCCAACGAACAGGAGCAACGGGCGGGCAGTCAGTCGGCGGTGTGCGCGAAGTTCCTTGCGATACTGACCGTGCGCTTCGTCGATTAGGTCACTGACCGGGTCTGCATGGCAATACGAGTTGATGAATGATGCGACCGTGACAGCGAGGGCGAGTGATCCAAACGCGACGCCGACGGCACTCCCATCGAGAGCGGCCCGGAGGCTGAAAATCGCGCTGGCAACGAGCAACCCGACCGTCAAGCCGCTGGCCAGCGCAATTGTGGCGTACCGACGAGCCCTGAGACCGCTACCGTCGAACAAGTGTTGGTACGGCATCAAATCGCCCGAAACGTCCTCGGGTTTCTCCCGCTTCCGTTCGGCTGACAAGTGGAGGTGTTTGAACTCGGCGCCGGTGAGCCCAGCCGTTATCGTTGCCGTACCGGCCGAAACTGCCTGAAGAATCGCGAGTGCTGGGATGTCGCCGAAGATGATCGCGGCGTTTGCCGGTCCCATTACTTCACCGACGCATAGTGCACATGCCCGCAATCTGTAACCCCAACCGGACCCTTTCCGACGACGCCATGGTGACAGCGCCGCCCCAGTCAGTAGGAAGCGCTTGCGCGCCTCGGACACGACACTTCGGTTCTCAGCAATGAGATGGCCCGATTCGTTGGCATACGGTGAGAGAGCGCTGTGACGTGCCGAATCGACACGGGATATCCGTTCGGCTTCAGATTTGAACAGATGCTCCTGTGCGACGCTTTGTGCGTCCCACGCCAGTTCGCCGTACGTGTCGCCGATTGTCGGCGGACGAGGGATAGCGGACGCGTTGTCGACCGGGATGAGCCGATTCGAGCGTGCGTTTGAAAGATGATCGGTTGCCGAAGCTTTTCGCAGATTCAGGTTCGCCATGTTGATCACTGTCCGTTCGCAGGGTCGGTGACAACGCTGCATTGGGTGGCGCCGGTGCGCTCGCAGACCCGAGTCCACGCGGCCTTGAGTGCATCGACATACGTGGTCTCTGCAATAGCGCCATTGCTGGTCTTGCCGACGCCTATGAAGGTCACGGATGCACCCGATAGATCGGGAACGGCCACTTCATCAGCCATAGCTACGGCCTGCTCGCGAGATAGGGCCGGGTCGCTGAAGTGCAACGTGGCATTGTCTTCGCCGTCAGTGACGAGAAGGACGCTCAGGTTGCTCGTGTCGCCGACGGGATCGAGTTGTCTCTGGAATTCTGCAGATTGACCGAGCTGTCCGAGGATGTCGGTGCCGCCTGTCGAGCCGTCGCTTGGCTCAAACTGCAACTGGGTCAGGTTCGTCTCGACCGTCTCCATGACAGAGTCTGTGAGTTCGGGCTCACGACGTAGACGCGCGTTGTCGGTGGCACCATCGAGCTGAAGCTTGCCGGAATAGAGCGGCACAGTTGAGGCAACTGAGCCGAAGAATGCGGAGATCTCGACTACCCCACCGCAGATGACAGTGCGACGGACCGTGGCGCGCAGCGTCTCACTCTCATGGGCCGAAAGCGGCTGTTTGATTCGGCTCGCTGACATGTCGAGCGAAGCGCGAGAATCGACACTCCGTCCCGCAGGGCAATTCGCCAAGATTGCTTTGGTATCGGCCTCATGTGAGTCGAGCAAGGGGCCAGCTGTGGGACCGCAAGCACACATCAAGACAGCAAGTGCGCTGACAGCGGTGGCGACCTCAAACGTGCACTTACACAAATTTTTCGAAGGTGTGGAGGTTTGGCTCTGACTGTTCACTGTTGCATTGATCCGTTCCCGGTCACGCTCGGTAGTCACTCGGTGCGACTATTGGGATACGTTGTGGCCGTGGAACATACATTTCGCTGTCATTGAAGATCGGTCAAAGAAGTACTGCAATGAACTTGCGATGACAAGTGAGCGGAGGGACGCCACCTGGAGAATGACAAGTCGCCAACCAGGAAACTGTTATCGGCCGAGTGCCGCGCCGATCCGGCTTTCTGCATGACAAACCGATGAAAGCGCGTCGGTGCCGATGACAAATCTGGCTACGGAACCACGGCTGAACGATCTGGTTCCTCGAAGGTGATTGAATGCGGAAACTCGACGATGCGATATCCGGGTTCGCCGACATTCCGCAAACCAACCAACAACTGTCGGATGGTTCCGTCCGTGGCATTCCTGATAGGCCCGTTGATCAGCGCAATAGCGCGAGCGATGTTGTCGTTGTTGAGCTCCGGGAACTGCTCGTACAGTGCGGCGTTCGAAATCGAGCCACTGTCATCCAGATTCCGAAGGATCCACGCAAGTCGGGTGAATGGCTTCCCCGACAAAATGACTGAGTGTTCATCGCTCGTCGACAACCCAACCGTGACGCGTTGAGGCTGCGGCTCGATGTGTATCGCGTTCAGGATTCGGTCGTCCGCCGCACGATATCGTCCGGCCACGAGCTGGCGTGCACGAAGATTGTCGAGACGCTTCGTATAGGCCATGGCGACGTACAGGTTTCCGTGCATTGATGGCATCTGCGAGGTGAAGGTGGGATCGCGCCACAGACGCTCTTCGTGAAGCCGCAACTCCGCGAGGTGGCTCCACGCATCGTCGAGCCTGCCCCCGTGGTTCGGATGGACGGGTAGTCCGGTGGCCGGATCTGTGGCTAGCAGGCACGCGTACAGGCACGTCGCGTAGCTCAAGTGATACCAGCGGGCGCGGTATCCGACATCTCGGTTCGGTTCAGAAAGCTTCATCCATTTCTCGGCGCGATGCAGCAGCAAGAGGGTGCAACTTTGGATGAAGTCGTTGAGTTTGATGGTCGTGGGGTTAAGTAATGGCCCGGCTTGCCACGTATCGGGTAGCTCGAGACCGGGAACGGTCTGAGCGTCGTGGAGGGCGATGACACAACGCGCGGTCATACTGCTGTTTTTGTCGCGAGCGTCAGATCGCTCGGGCCACCAGCCCCATTTACCGTCTAGTCGGGCATGACGAAGGATTCCCGTGATCCCGACGATCAGCAGTGAACGTGTGAGGACGAGCTGGTCTTCTACTTCGGAGGCTGGCAAACTTGGGTGTGGGAACGACAGGGTCCGAAACCATGCGCTCAGAGCGGTAATTGTCATTGCAGTGAGATAGACGGATACGCGTCCTCGCTTCGCTGATTCCACGATGCCGTTAGTTTGCATAAGGACTGTTAGCTCGTTCAGGCAGAAACGTCCGGTGGCCAAGGTTTCAACTGAAAGTCCTTCGTTCGCCGTCGACAGGCCCCACAATCCGAAGGCCAATGTATGCGGGTGTTTCCCCCGGCCTCGCGCGGTGATAGGGCCATAATGGTCGGGTATGCCCCGGTTGAGGTAGCCGATGCCATCAGCCAAGACGCTTGGTGAGGCAACACCAGTCAATCGCAGGATCCGAAGTGCACTTGAAGTTCCGAGGACCGACGTCTTTTCTTGTGGCCAATGTTGCCATCCACCGTTCTCGCGAATTTGACGGGAGGCGACCTCTGCGCCCGTCATGCCTAGCTGGTCCTGAATGTACCGTTCTTTCAATACCTGCCCTCGTAATTCTGCGGATTTAACAAGAACTGGCGCGTCTCATCTGCGACGCTGCGCCGTAACAGCTCAAGTATCGCACGAAGTTGGTGACGTCGGGTATCCGCTTGATGCAGTCCAGCTCGCGTTTTGCTGTGGTGCAGTCGGAGCGTGCGGATAGAACAAAAAACAGTGAGGTTCTGCATCGGGAGTGCGCAAGTAGAGTCATTCTTTATCGGCCTCCGACCGCTCCGCCTCGTCAGCGCCGGATGCTCCGGCCGTTGCGCAGTTCAATCACTGCGAAATGTCTTGCAAGCTGGCGCACCCCGATGGCCAATGTTGTCGATACGAACAAGGTCACCTGCTGGCATCTTCTCGTGGATCGTCCAGGTTTTTCTCTTAGCTAGTCGGTTAAGACTGCGCTACGGCATATCAAGCGTCGCTCTTCAGTCGAGTTTCACCAGAAGGCGCGTGGTTGGCAGGAAGGTGGACGAAGACGAGCGATCAAAACAGGAATCCTCTCCGATACTGTGGGCTCTTTATGCGATCCGCCGGTACAGGACGGTTGGACCGATTGAAAACTCCCATTTCGTGTGGCAAACCTATTATCAGCACGTAGGATCTGGTCAGGTACGAGAAGCTGCGCAGAGACGAGGGTTTGCATGGGCATGTTTGATACCGACACCGACATCGTGATTGTCCACGACGGGAAACTGGCAGGGGGGCTTGGTGCAACAGTCTTGGCGAGGTTGCTTCGGCGTCGACACGGCGTGCGTACGCTGGTGTCCGTCCGACCACTTCCACCGCGAAGCACATCCGAGACTTTCTGGCAAAGTGAAGCAGATAACCTGGTAGCGTTACCTGACATCGCTGAGAAAACTGTGGTCCTATTCGGAATTACCTTTCTCGACGTTGATTCGGATATGGCGATGAAGAAGCTTCAGGATATTCGGACGGCTTGTCGAAGGTTGTCTATTTGGTCTCACCGATGGCCGGACGGGTTTAGCTCATTCCTGGAGCGTGTTTCTACGCCGGAACGAGATCTTCTGACCGAATCTATAATGATTCCTCCAGACGATATTATTACCGACGAAGAGCTGGGAATTCTCTTAAACTCTGATGAGAAAAGACTGTTGAGAGCGACGTTATATAGTGTGGCGACAATACCGCGAGACAGTCCCGAAGATGACCGTCTGATATCTTCCCTGAATCAGTGGATTGCGAAGAATTCAGATTCGGCATGGGGTTCGCTTGAATCTTCCTTCGAGCTTGAAGATCTACTCGATCGGATCGTCGATGAGTATATACCCGAAGATAACCTCACTGATTATGCAACGGTCGATCTAAAATCGCCGAACAAAGACTTCCTTGAGGTATCTGTGAACGGTGCTGATGCTCCCGCACGTAAATTAGAGATCCTGGACGCAGTTTGTGATTCTTCCGGGGTCAATGACCAAGCCGTCGTTCTCGCGTGGCTCAATTCCGATAGGGTTATGCTCTATAGGCGGGACTTGAAACATCAGCTTCCATCGTTGCGTTGGTTAATTGAGAATCGATACAATAACCTAGTTCCCGAGGAATTGCGCGGCAGTCATTATGGACCCCAAAACAGCGTGTACTTCAAAGTTTCAGAAGCAGTACCGCGTAGCGAATTAAGGGATCTGCTGAAAGAGCTTGCCACGAAATGTGCGAGTACGGTGTACGGAGGTCGCTACCTCCAGGCGGCAATTGCGCGTGATATAGCATCCACGGCGAATGAGGTTATGGCCTCAGTGGATTTGGAGGGTAAATACACAAGTCGCACCAAGCCTGATATAACCGTTGATGCGGCCAAGCTTTACGAGCTTATTCATAAGAGTAGTCGGACAGGAAAAACCAGAAGAACTCTTGTCATGCCAGTAGACGCGGCTGGTGCGAAAGCCACGGCCTTCCTCTTCCGTGACGGAGGTTACAATTTTCAGAAGATTGAACGCATCCTTGAAGGTGTATTAATCGGTCTCAAGCGTCGGAATCTGAGATGGTTAGGAGAAGATTCCGTACCTGATCGTCTCCGGATTGATGTACGCCCGAATGTTGATAGCGACAATGAAAACATCGTTGACTCAATACAAGCGGCACCTATGAAATCGATTGACGCCCATGAGCATTTGGTTTCTGATAAATCGCTCATCGGAAAATTCTTAAAAGTCCTGCAGATGAATAAATTGGTTAGTTATGCGGAGTCGGAAACTATCGGTCCGTCGGTAGCCCACGCCCTCGCACTGTTTGCTACAGCACAGGCTTTGCAAGGGCCAATAGAGCAGCAGAAGGTTCGAGTCTTGGACCTTTTTGCTGGAAGCGGGGTAGCGCACCGTCTACTTGGCGGGAAATTTGATGTAGTGTCGGTCGATCTGTATGTTGCTGCGTCTTCTGTGGGCTTGGAGGCAGGTGACTACGGATTGTGGCTCAAGGCGGATGCAAGGAGAGTGCTCGACTCGACTGACCCGATAATCGAACGAAAATTCGATGTGATCGGACTTGATCCGCCTCACTCCGAACTGCTTGAGCTTTTGTTTGGTTCCCTAGATGACGGCAGAAAGACATTGGTTGAACTGTCAGCTGAGCGCGCCGACATCATGGTGATGTACCAGGGGCACACAACGCAGCGAGGACGTCTACGGCTCGTGGAGGCTGGATTGAAGCGAGCTAACTGGGTTCAGGTGACAACACTGCAGGTCGAAGAAGAACTTATCGTGATAGCTGGACGAGGAGAATATGCTGCGGAAGAATCCTTCGGAAAGCTTCTCGATACAATCGGAAACCATATCGAGACCTTCGTGCAACAGAACTCTCTCGATAGTCTGGAAATTAATACTATTTCGCCAGAATGGTGATAACATTGTATCAGATGAGTCGAAGAGCCAAAATTGATTTAGCGCCCATGTCCCGTGCAGGTTCTCCTCACCTGCACGATCTTTTCTTATCAGTATGGGAAGGAGGGTTTGTCGACCTTGAGATGAAAGGCGTCAACTCGTCATTGTCGATTGGAAGTCTGAATGCTCACACTGATCGTTTCGACTTTTGGCCTGGTCCGATTCTCCTAAAGCGGTTGGGAATCGGTCGTGGTCTGACCCTTGATGAAGCGAAGTTTTTGAGATTGAATTTCGAAGAATATTATTCTATTCTGGGCTCGCTTCCTATTCGCAAAGCTGAGCTTTACTCAAGTCATGTAGTTGAAACATCGGGCGAGGCTCAACTTTGGAGTCTTGAAGGATACATATCGGGAGAATCCCTAGATCATATGTGGCGGACCCCGAGGCTTGGATTGGAGTACAAATTTGAGGTGTTTGGATCAATTCTTAATCGGCTCAGTGAATTTGATGAGTCTCAAGAATTCCTGAGCTTATGTGGATATAGGTTACCAATTCTAATGGTTGGTGCAGATATTAAGCCGGTCAATATCGTGATTGAATTGGACGGGATTCCCTCATTAGTTGATTTTTATCCACCTTTGAAGATTAACGACGGACTAATTGACGGCTATTCTTCTCGATCGTACGTCTTCGAGGAGTTTAAATTGATCGCAGTTTGCGCAACCCGAGTTGGCATTGTATTGCGTCTTATTTGGCTATTGTTAGATTCTTCGGCCGATTTGTCGTCAACATATTTTAAAAGAAAATTTGTTCAAGCTGTTAATCTTAGCAATCTTTCGGAGGCGGATAAGGCGATAATCAATTACGAGATCTGGTGCGATTTTAATTTGCTAAAATATCTGTATCATTCCGAACGTGGTGCGTGAATCCCGGAAATGAATTTATTGATTTAGGGCTGGCGAGATGGTCACCTCCTCGGTTGTTGTATATCCAACTCTCGAGAATCTTGTGCGTGTATCATAGCTCTTGTCATGCAATGAATCATGCAAGTTCTCGTTTTGCATCACCTGAAGATTGAAGCCTTCGGCAGGGTCCGATTGGACCAGGGATTCATGTCATCACCGTCTATGGCTCATACAGCAATCACTCTGGCCAGCCCTCGAAGCCGAGCCCAACGGTCTTCTCAGGGACCATCGGCGACATCTGGAAGTTTCCAGTTTTTTACCGCTGGAGATGAATGGCATAAAGCTCATCTCAGTGATGCGGCAGTTTCAGTATTCCAATCTGCCGAGGGCGTCTTTGCGATCATTGACTGTGTATGTCTGACCACATTCTCGGTGAACTGCATCGTATTGACTGATCCTCGCCGTCGACGCTGAACTGGACGAGTTCGAATGCTTCCCGCGTGCTTCCGCTGAATCCGCTCGCGGGGTTGATGTACCAGACCGACGTCTCACCCGGTTTCTCCGTGGTCGCTCGGTACTTGCGGATATCGGACACGGCGGTCAACCTGCGATAGACAGTCGTCGGCTTGACGTGGTATCCGTAACGAGCCGTCAGCACGGACACCGCAGGTAACTCGCGCCCTTCCTCCTCACGTAGAGGAGCCAGGTTCATTCTGATCTTCGTGTCATTCCAATTTCGTGGACTTTTGAACCGGGTCGGTCATCGAGGTAGCGGAGGCCGACAAGATCGACGGGGAGTGCCGACCTTGCCCTGCGAGAAGTTCCCTTTCGGTCATCTAATCTTGGGCTCCGACTCACTGCGGCTACACGCCCGCATCAAACATGCCGGGGGCTTACTTGGCCTTCGTGGGCTGCGGTGAATTGCATTGGCAGAGCTACAGATTGATGCCGAATTCGCGTATCTTCCGATAGATGGTCGCCCGGGACATTCCAAGGGCGTCCGCCGTCGCCTGTTTATCGCCTCCGGTTTCCTCAAGGCTTCGAATGATGGCGTCGCGTTTGAGTGCTTCGATGGGCGACAGCGTCCGGCGGCTAAGTGCCCTGCACGCGGGTGGCAGTTTGTCGACTTCAACTGTGCCTGATCGTTGCTTGTGAACTACTTCCTGAAGGATCTCCCGCAGTTGTGCGACGTTGCCGGGCCAGCTGTACTTGGTAAGTTGCCGGACTGCGGCCGGGGAGAGGACAAGGTCCTGCCCCCGATTGACTTGCCGGAGAATAAAGGGAATCAGCTTGTGTAGGTCCTCGATACGATGGCGAAGTGCTGGTACATGCACCGTGTGGCCGAAGAAGGGGAGGATCAGTGCGTCGCTTGTGCGATTTCCGGAGTCCGTTCCGACAGTCACTCCGATCCAACCCGCATGCTCACGCCCTTGAATCATCCCTGCGATAACTCGTTGGTGCGAATCAGGTAGCAAATCGATATTGCGAATGATCAGACTGAAGCCGTCCTGTTCGAGTTCTAACTCCAGAGATTGGAGCCCATCCTCGCTGTTGATCAATTCGACAGCTGAGAAGAATTTCGTGTGTGTTGAGATATGTTGAATTGCAGATGCTTTGAGGATCGAAAACCGCCCGCTACCGGCCTCGCCCGCGGCGGCCACCCATTCTCGTTGCCTAACGCAGTGCGCGATCTGTTGGGTGCTACGCCGCCATGAGGCGCTGTCTCCGACGATGCCTGGAAACGCTATTGCGCTCCCGGATGTAATCGCGGGCGCGGCCAGGTCACTCAGGTATGCGTGGTAGACAGCCAATCCGCGCCGAGTCGGTAGGTTTCCGTCCGTGATTGAGGCGAGTCGTGCCGTCTGCCCGCTCGGCAGAGTCAGTAGGTGGCGGCCCTTGTCCGGTGTGCTGCTCAGTTCCGTAGCGTGCTCGATCAATGCGGCTTGGTCTTGGGGGTCTAGGGCAAGGCGCAGTTTTTTGTTGAGAAGAATGACGTCGTCCCCTAACGCCAATACACCCACGTTCGGCGATCTTCTGCACACTTTCAGGTACGCGTTGAGCAATGCGGTCTGTTCTCTGCTCGAATCCGAGAGCAGCCGTCCTTCGATCTGAGCAGTAGCGGATCGCGCCAAGGTGACCAGCAGCGGTGCTCCATCTTCGACCCAGCCGGTCACATCGAGAACGCCCACGACGAGGCTGGAGACAGGATGGATGATTGGCACTCCGGCACACATGAGACCGCCCAAGCTTTCGACATAATGCTCTGCGCCGGAAACTAGGGTGGGCTGACGAGTTTCCAGTGCCGTCCCGATACCGTTTGTGCCGGCGAATTCCTCCAGATAGCTGAAGCCCGGTGCCAGGTTGAGGCTGTCGAGTGTTCTGAGGAGTTGGCTACTTCCGGCGACCCTGCTCAAGACGACTCCGTCGGCGGAGGTGAGGATTACAGATACAGGCTCGTCGACGAGGCCTTCGGCGAGTTGGTGAAGAACAGGCGCGGCCGCGAAAACAAGTGGGCTCTCCAAATCTGGTTCGCGAACAAACGGTAGATTCAATACATCTGGTTGAATGTTCAATGATTTCGATCGCTCCCAGGAGAAGCAGATCGGATCTCGGACCGAATCGTCCAATTCCTGATCGGTGAAGAACTTCTCGCGCGCTTTGCGTATATCCCGGACGGATAATTGTCTCTTCATTCCTCCGCCTATCAGCCTTGTGTCAGTTCTCGATGTGTCGGTCGCCCACGCATACATCGATGCCTGTGCAGGTGGAAGCTCACGGACCAATCTTAGTTGACCTGAGTCGGGAAGCCCGTTCGGCTGGCGTCATCGCGCAGTTCTGCGCCTACGGCAGGAACCGTCGGTGATCCCGTTAGGACTCGAAGGACTACGCTTAGATCGTGATCGGTTAGCTTTCCTGGATTGGAATCTACAGATGATGCGGGTGAACTTGCCGCACGCTTCCTTGCAGTTCTCGTGTTCACTTGTTGTGGACTCCTACTGGTTCTGAGATTTGAAGTCTCGTTTGTGGCGCTCAGGTATATCAACAATCATCTCTGTGATGAGTGAGTTATCCTGCTTACCGTGTTCTGGAGAATTCTGTCCGATACCCTTCCAGTGCAATTAGGTCTTTGTAGACAATTCCAAGCGGCGCGAGACGGGTCCGTCTTCACTATCAAGCCTGGACTTGCAATTCTCCCATATCTGACCACCCCCCCTGATCGATTTCGCAATGCATGATCTTGGGTGTCTCGCTCAGAAGCGGACGCATGGAATCTAGTCCTTCGCGAAAATGCTCAGAAGTGACATGGTCTGATCCTGCCTGCCTGTCAGTGAAAGCTTCGATGAGTATGAACTCGTCCGGATTTTCGGTATTTATGCTCCAGTCGAACCACAGATTTCCCGGCTCCCTTCTAGTGCTTTCAGTAAACTTCTTCGTGGCGTCTAACCATTTATGGATGTGTTGTTCAAGAACCTTAAATTTGACTACGATGAAAATCATCAGTTTTCCCTACGGTGAGTTCTCGGGGTCGATGTCAGAGATGAATTGACACCAACCCCGAGATAGAAATTGGCGCGCGGCAAACCTGTCTGAATTTAGTAGATATTCGACGGGCGAACCATTCCTTCCGCGAGATCCCCGAATCCTGGCGCTATGATTGCCCCAGGATGCCCGTAGACTTCCTCCACGACGGCGGTTTCGGTTGTGATGAGTAGCGCTGCTATCGACGCTGCGCTTTCAAGGGCTGCTCGTGTCACCTTAAACGGATCGATGACACCGTCGTCGAACATGTCTCCGTATTCGCCTGTGAGGGCGTTGAACCCATGGCCGAGCGGTAGTCCGGTCACGACATCGACGACGTCATCGCCTTCGAAGCCAGCGTTGATGGCAATCCATCGAAGTGGTTCGGTCAGAGCCTTGCGAACGACGTCGCGTCCTATTGCTTGATCACCTGTCAATTCAAGTTCCCCGAGCACGCGGTGGGACTGGGCCAAGGCGGTACCGCCGCCAGAAACGATGCCAGATTCCAAGGCTGCTCTGGCCGCAGCTAGAGCGTCTTCGACACGAAGCATTCGCTCCTTGAGCTCGACACTTGTGGCTCCACCAACTCGGACCACAGCGACGCGTCCAGTTAGACGTGCGATTCGTTGTTCGAGGCTGTCTCGATCTCCGTCGATCTTCGATCGTTCGAATTGGGCTTCGAGTTGAGCGACGCGTGCGTCTAGCAAACTCTGGTCCCCGCGACCCCCGACAATGGTGGTGGAGTTTTCGGTGACGGTGATTCGGTCACACGAACCCAACTGTTCGATCGAAACGTCGGATAGCTCGAGGCCAGTGTCCTTGGCGATTACTTGACCACCCAGTGCAATTGCAAGGTCCTGTAGTTCAGCGACCCTGCGGTGGCCGAATCCTGGCGCACGGACGACGACGGACTGCATTGTCTTGTGCATGTTGCCACCGACGAGTAACTGCAGTGCAGGCCCGTCGACATCCTCGGCCACCACGACGAGCGGGCGATCTGCGCGCTTGGCTGCCTCGACGCTGGGCATGATGTCTTGGACCTGGTTGATCTTTTTGTTGGTTAACAGAATGACCGGATTGTCATGTACCGCCTCGGCACGTTCGGGGTCGGTGATCATGTACCCGGAAATGAATCCGTGATCGAACTCGATGCCGTCGACTACGGCGACCGACATCCCCAGGGTCTCGCTCTCCTCGGTTGTGACGACACCTGATTTCCCGACGTATTCGACGGCCTTGGCTACGCACTGGCCGATGGCTTCATCGTCACTCGCGGCAAGCGTTGCGATCCGTTGGAGGTCGTTGCTGCCGACCACCTCGACTGCCTGCGTGCGTAGCGACTCGACGACGGACGTGACCGCCGTTTCGATGCCACGTCTCAACCGCATGGGGTTGGCACCGGCGTCCACCGCCCGGAGTCCCTCGCGCACCATGGCCTGTGCAAGAACCGTCGCCGTCGTCGTGCCGTCTCCGACGACGCCATTGGTTTTCATCGCGACTTCTTTGACCAACTGAGCGCCCATGTTGGCGAAGGGATTGCTGAGCTGTATTTCCCGAGCGATGGTGACCCCGTCGTTTGTGATGGTGGGGGGTCCAGTGAGCTTTTCGAGCACCGCGTTGCGCCCCTTGGGTCCCAGAGTCACCTTCACTGCATCAGCGAGGGCGTTGACGCCCTGCTCCAGTAGGGCGCGTGCTTCGGTGTTGAACCGCAGTTCCTTGGCCATGACGTGATCCTTTCGATTCGATGTGGTGAACTTCTGGTGCGGTCCTAGGGGACGAGGATTGCTCGGCCTCGCACACGCCCCGCGTCGAGATCGTCGAGCGCTTGTTGAAACTTCTCCAGGGGGTACTTCGTGGTGTGAAGCGACACCTGTCCGTTCGCTGCCAGTGTCATCAACTCCTGGAGATCGTTGTAGGAGCCGACAAGGTTGCCGATGAAGTTGATTTCGGTCGAGATGATGTCGATGGTGGGGATGTCGATGTTCTCGCCGTAGCCGACGACGTAGTAGTTGCCTGCCCGGCGCAGCATGGCGATACCTTCGTGTGTGGCGCCACCTTCACCGACGAAGTCCAGTACTGCTTCCGCCCCGTGTCCGCCCGTGAGTTCCAGAACTTTCTGGACGTGGTTGCCGTCCGCGACGATTCCGTGGTCGGCCCCGATCTTCACAGCGAGTTCGATCGCGTCTGGGTTGCGGTCGAGCACAATGACTTTGACCCCGGAGATCGCTTTGAGTACCTGGATTCCGATGTGTCCCAACCCGCCGGCTCCGACCACGACACACGCATCGCCCGGTCGGGTATCGCGGGCGACCTTCGCGGCAGCGTGATACGCCGTCAGGCCGGCGTCGGCGAGCGCTGCGATATCGGCAGGTTCGAGAGAATCATCTATCTTCACAACGCTTCTGGCGGTTGTGTGGAGGTACTCCGCATATCCGCCGTTGCGGTCGATACCAGGAAATTCGCTGTTCTCGCAGTGGACGTCGTCGCCGAATCGGCAGGCACGGCACAGTCCGCAGGTGACCAGGGGATGCAGGATGACTTTGTCGCCGATTTCGAGGTTGTTCACTGCGCTGCCGACGGCGTGAACCCAGCCGGCGTTCTCGTGTCCGATTGTGTAGGGCAAAGTGACGCCACTCTTCTCCTCCCACTGGCCTTCGAGGATGTGGATGTCGGTTCGGCACACGCCCGCTCCGCCGATCCGGACGATCACGTCGAATGGACCATCGATTGTGGGCTCGGGGATCTCCGTCAGTTCGAGTTTCGAGTGGTACCCCACCACCTGCACTGCCTTCATTACGGCCTCCTGGTTCTTGTATCGGTGATGTGCGGCACCGGGCCGGCAGGCTCGGTGGTGCTGTAGCGGGTGGCGAGCAAGCCACGGCAGAAGTGTGCGTTCCCCTCGATCGAGATTCGGACAGACCTCGCGAAGCGGAGTTTGAGTGGGATCTCTTCGTGCGGAATCGATTTACCGCCTTCGTCAACGAATACGCGACTGTTAGGGCAGATGCTGAGCCCGATAGCGATTCGCCGCCGAAGCAGCGCCATCGTGTGTTTTTCGTTTCGAAGATCGCGAAGGGTGAGCGTGGGAATGCGGTCGATCCCCTCGCCTGTTCGCGCGAGGTGCGCAGCAATCGAACGCTCGACGGCCGCGATATGTGCCTTGCGTTGGAATGTTTCCCGCAACTCGTCGAGACTCTCGTCTGCTTCGGAACCGAATGTGCCGCGGTAACCGGCATCCGCAGCGAGGCCGGCATTGATCTTCTCGCTGTCGTGATGGTCGTCGAGCAGGACTCGAATTCGTCCTATCCCTTCTATGGTGCGAAGAGCGTCCACGGCGTCCGATGCCATCAGGTAGGCGAAGTTCGGGGAACAGAAGGCTGTTGGTAGACGCAGGTGTACTTCTACTCCATCGTCGTTGAGCTCCACGGATCTGACGAATTCGAGGTCTGTGATCGGCTCGTCGAGTTCTGGGTCGGCGACCGTGGCGAGTGCAGCGATGACGTCGACAGTGGAGCACAGTGTCAAGGTGCTCATGAGTTCACGACTTCCTTGGCTCCCGCAGCAACCTCGACACCTTCCTGGCCGGGGTGACCTGCGGGGCGCAATTCGGCGGGGACGTCAATGCCGTACAACGCTGCTGCGTTCGCGCCCAGGATCTTTCGCTTCTGGTCGACGGTGATCGGCGCATATTCGGACTGCATGTCTTCGGGGATCTGAAAATCAACGAACTGCTCGATTAGCCACTTCGGCGTCCACAAGGCGTAGTCGCTGCCGAAGAGAATCTTGTCCTCGCCCAGCCAGTAGAGCAACTCTCCGATGATCTGAGCGAAGTAGCGCGGTCGGCTGTGGATGAACGGAAGCGCGACGGCGAGGCCCCCGTAGACGTTCGACTCCTGAGTGGCGATCCAGCAGAAGTCTTCGAGGCGGGGCAATCCGACGTGTTCGACGACAAATTTCAGATCGAGGTAGTCGGTGGCGACCTTGTCGACGTCGGAGACGTCGAATGCGTCCCGGTCGAGGGGACGGATCGTCGGTCCCTTGTGAACGTGAATGTTCTTGATGCCGAGCGTGATGCACTCTTCTAGATAGCGCCTGGACCAGGGGTCGTCGAGCTTGTATCCGCGGGAGTCACCGTGCCACTCCGCTGTGTAGAGCTTGACTCCCTGCAGGTTCATGCGGTCCGCATCCTTGCGGAGTTGTTCGAGGCCCGCTTCTTCGAAGCGCGGGTCGTATGCATGGTTGTACGTGAGTTTGTCTGGATGCTTCTGAGTGAGGGCGAACGCATCCTCGGTCTGCCCGAAACCCGTGTGGTAGAAGTCGCTGAGCAAGGTTGCCTGGAAGATTGCGTGGTCGACGTAGCCGTCGACGAACAGGTCCTTGTAGAGCCGATCCTCGCCGTAGTACTGATAGGTCTCGTAGTCCCACAGCTCCGACTCAGGGCTCAGGTTCTTGTGGTAGTCGTAGAAGCAGTCGATGAATTGCTTGCCGTGAATGTTCTTCTGGTTCTTCTCACGTGCGTCCCACAAGTGAACGTGACCGTCCACGATGAAGTATTTTTCGCCGTTCTTCTCGTACATGGTGTCGATCTCCAATTCTGATGAATTCGGGGCTGCGAACTACTGGGGGTGCCCGGGGTGGAGCCTCCGAAGAGACTGGTGTCCTTTGATCCCGGGCACCACCGATCTATCTAGCTGTCAGGGGAGCTCGGCGAGGTCGAATCCGATGTACTCGGCCGCATCCTCGGGGCTGGCGAAGAGCATTGTCTTGTCGTCGAGGTGGACCATGCGTCCGTAGTGTGTGGAGCTGATCTCTTCGAACACTGATCCGTCGAATTCCTGTCCGAGCGCGTCGGTCAGTTCGTCGTAGTCGAAGGAGAGGAGTTTCGTGCCATCGACTCGAATCATCGACGGATACTCGGTCAGTTCGACGCCGTCCTTGGCGCCCATCACCTCTGCGACAACCCGTCCGACGGGCGTGTTCATCAAGGTCACGCCGCACATATTGGAAAATTCTGTGGACGATCCGAATTGCATGGTCATCGTGCCAACTCCTTGGGAATCTCGAGGCCGAGGGATTCGAGCAGTGCGGTGAACTTGGCGGTGGCAGCTTCGAGACTCGATGCGAAGGTGACGGCCTTGTCCGCCGGCTGCGACCAGATCGGCTGCAAGGCGCGAGCGGCATCGAGGCACTTGGGCACCCACACGGCCATCCATTCGCCGAAGAGCGCGCGGTTGGATTCACCGTGTTCGGGATCGCGTGTCAAGAGCTGGAAGAGAGCGCGAGTGTAGTTCAGGTCCCGGTCGTAGTCGTGCTCACCGGTACCGACGATGGTCGGAGTGATGTAGTCGCCGTTGCGGGCGGAAATCTGCATCATCAGCTCGGTACGGAAAAGCGAACCGATGAGCTGTTCGAAGACGATGTTGGTCGCAAACAGCAACTCGCACCAATCAGGGGTAGCTGTCAGCTGTTCGACGACCTCACGGGTCGGCTGCCATTCTGGGGCATTCTGCCAGACGTCCATATGCGCAGAGCCGTCGAACGGAACGTCGGCCTCGGACAGGTCGAGATTGAACAGCGCAAGGTCTTGCGCGAACCGCATCTTGTGTGCGGCATTGACAGCAACTGCTGTGTTGATCATGTTCGTAGGTCCTGATCGTTGGATCGATGTGAACACGTGCAACGCCAAACCATTCTCCGCGTGCATCCACGCACCGAGATTTCGCTCGATGAACTTGAGCCACGGGGTATTCCAGCCGTCGTAGGCCCGAGCCCTTTTGGCGTTGCTCAGACAGAGCTCGACCTGGTGTACGACTGCTGAGTTGTTGCGGTAAATCGTCTGATCCCATTCTTCGTTGGGGTCGAGGAACTCGTGCCAGTTGGAGGACTTCGCGACTGTCCACTCCAGCGGATAGCCTCCGGGGCCGTTACCGAAGCCGTAGATCCAGCCCTGCGTCAGGTGACGGTCGGGGTCGGGCTGTACGTCGACTGTCACATCTTCGTACATCGTCGCCCGACGCTTGGCTGGTGTGTAGTAGCTGTATGTGCGACTCTTCGAACTGGGGAATTCCAGCGCTCCGGCTTCGGAATCGGTGAATTCGATCTTGGGGAAGCTGCGTTGCTTCGCTCCAGTGGGTGCGGTCATGTCTGCCCTCTCGCTCGCTGTGCGTACTGTGAGTGTGAAATGGGAATCTCGACGCCTGCTAGTTGAATACCGGGCTAGTCGAATGCCGGGCTCGTGAATTTGTCGTAGAAGATCTGGTCGGTGGGGGTCCCGCACAGGTCCAGAAGGGTCAGTGCTGCATCGACCATCGGGGGTGGCCCGCATAGATAGACCTCTGCTTTGGCGATGTTCGGTTCCAGTTGCTTCACGACGTCGGTGACGTTGCCTTCCCTCACCGATATCGACCCCGAAGTTGGTGCGCCGGTTGAATCAGACACGCACGCAACGAAGGTGAAGTCGACCAGTCCGTTGCCGATGGCGTTGATTTCGTCGATGTAGAACAGATCGTTCGGTGTCCGCGCACCGTAGTAGAAGTGGACGGGGCGAGTGTTTCCTGACTCGCTCATGTGGCGGACAAGCGAGAGAATGGGGGCCATTCCGGCGCCTCCACCGATGCACACCACAGGCAGAACATGGCCGTCCTTGAGAGTGGATGATCCGTAGGGGCCGGTCAGTGCGATCTCGTCGCCGATCGAGATTCCGTCGTCGAGTAACGTCGCGAACTTACCCCCGGGATACTTCTTGATGAGGAATTCGACCTGGTTTGGTGTGGATTGCGTCGACGCCATGGAAAAGGACCTGTGCTCGTCGGTTCCTGGGATGCGCAGATCGGCGTACTGGCCCGGTTTGAACTCGAATACCGAGGGGTCGATGGGTTCGAGCCGAAGGGCAACGATGTCGTCGGTGACAGGTTCGAGTGCAATGACCCGAGTGGTCACATTCTGAATCGGTATTCCGCCGAGGAGTTCGTCCTCGTCGAAATTGAGAAGTTCGATGGTGCAGTCGCTGTATGCCTTTGTGCGGCAGAGAAGTACGAATCCTTCGTCCACTTCAGCTTCGTTGCACGCGAAGGTCGAGTGATTCTCCATCTGGATGTCACCGTCGAGTACGAACGATTTGCATGCCGAACAGCGTCCTTCTCGGCAGCCGTGCATGAGATGGATTCCTTGCCGAAACGCCGCATCGAGGATGTGTTCGTCCTCGCGGACGTCCATCTCTATGTCGACCGGTTCGAAGGTGATTCGGTGGGTGTCGGCCACGAGGGTCTCCTGAATTGAATGTGTCGATCACGCTGAATACGGTGGGCAGCGCCGGTGTTCAGGCACTGCCCACCGAGCCTGAATCAAGCAGGCGTTTTGGCACCGGCCCGATAAGCCGCGATGTGCGCATTCCGCTCTGACTCGGTCATCTGGTTCAGCAGCACATTTGGGCTCTGGAAGGTATTCCCGCGAATGTCGTCGAGGGTCCACATCTTCTTCGGATCGAGGTTGAGGTGCGGCTGGCCGACGAGGGTCTTGCCGTCGTCTCGCACGTAGCCAAGATCCGAGACGATGTCAGCGAGATCTTTGCCGTGATGAAGGGTCTCCCACTCGCGGAAACCGGTGAGCCGACCCATGTTCGGGGTGTCCTTGCCTTCGTACTCACTTCGGAAGGCAACCGCGTCGGTCCAGTAGCAGGTCTCCGAGCAGTACGTCCGCCACTGGTTGTCGACCTTTTCTACGACCATGTCCTCACGGATGAGGGCGGGCACCATGCAGGTCCAGCAGCGGTGCGGGTACTGATAGCCCACTTCCTCGAACGCAATCGGCTTGTTGCGCCCGGGGTAAGCAAGGCGGTTGTACTCCTCCCACCACTTTCCGTACTTCGAGTACCAACCTGGGTACTTGTGCTCGAACCACTCGAAGTCCTTGTCGGTCATGGTGTCGATGCGCCAGTAGTTGACCGGCCATCCCGTTGCGAAGAACCTTGCGACTTCGTGCACGTAGCCCTTGTTCGTGATCCTGTTCCATGCTTCCTCGACCAAGTCGTGGGGGATAGTCAGGCCGTATTTTTCGAGTGGGATCAGGTAGCTGCGGTAGTAATCGTCGTAGATCCACCGGCGCCACATTTCTGCGTAACTCTCGCGGTCCTTGCGGCGGTCCTTGGTGCCGTATTCGATGAATGTTCCGATCGCTGCATCGACCACACAGTGGTTGTTCCACCAGGCGTACCGCAGATCGCGTTCGAGGAGCGGGCGGTTTCGTTCGTCGGCCAGAGCCATGAGCAGGATCGAGTAGCCGTTGGAGATATGGCGTGACTCGTCCGACTGGACGGAGTGGAAGACGGTTGGAAGCAGATAGTCGCCGTTTGCGGCCGCCTCGTCCGGCATCGCGACGAACAGGGTGTTCGTGAAGGCGGTTTCGGCAACGACGGTCAGATAGATGTTGGCGGCGGTGATGGCGTCGCCGGTGATGAATCCTTCGCCGAACTGGCGGCCGATTGTGCCGGCGTAGTTGTTGGCGAATGCCTTCTCCGTCATGTCGAACCCGGCGGGGTCGATGTAGTTGTTCATATAGAGCTTCTTGAGGTTCATCTGAATCGTCGAATGACGAACCTCGTCGATCATCTGCACAGCGAGACCGTTGTGGATCTCGGGATTGGGCACGGCGTCGATCGCCATAGGCATGGCGCGTGCCGCCGAGATTTCGGGGAACGGAATGATCGAGAGAAACAGCTTCTGCCACTCGAGCCAGCGCTGCTGAACCTGACGGAACATGTTGCCGCGGATAGCGCCGTCCATGGCGCCGTAGACGCGGTTGTCCTTCTCCTCCTCCATCGGAAAGTAGGACCGCATGATTTGCTTGAGCGGATCCTTCTTCGGAGCCTTCTCAAACGTATAGTCGGTTCCGAAGCGAGTCGCAGGTGTCGCGAACGTGGGTTCCCACGTAAGCTCCGAGATCTTCGCGTGTGCCTTGGTAAGGCTTTGCCTACTCAATGTGCGCCTCCTGGATGCGAGATCGGCGGGTTGCCGACCTTCTCGGGAAGATGTGCACCTGATTGAACACCGTGATCTAGATCTCATTCGTCTCACTTTGAGATTTACAACACTTTTTCGTCCTCAGCTGAAGCTGTCCGTATCGGGGCGGTTGGACACGGTCGGCTCCGGATTTGTTGCCGACTTGGCTTGGCCGTCCCATTTTGAGAATCATCGTGATCTGGATCAGAACAGTGCTATTACTGACACGGCAGCTAGGTTGGTCATTCGGCTTCACGATGACTTCAATAGCGAACGGGTCGAACGGTTTTCGTCCCTGTTCTTCGAGCTGCACAGCGCGGTGAGCGCAGGACTCACCAGAACCACGTCGAAGGAATTGCCAGTGTCAGTAAGTCAGGTAACCCGCGAAGACGAGTTGAATCAGGACCCGTCTCTGGAAGCGGGTAAGTGTCCGGTATTTCACGATCGACAACGTCATCCTGTCGAAGGTGGAAGCAATCGGGACTGGTGGCCGAAGGGCCTAAACCTTCGCATCCTCAAGAAGAACCCCATAGTCGGCAATCCCATGGGACCAGGCTTCGACTACACGGCTGCATTCAACGGTCTTGACCTAGTTTCCGTCAAAGCGGATATCGAAGCCGTGATGACAGACTCGCAGCCCTGGTGGCCTGCCGACTTCGGTCACTACGGTCCGTTCTTCGTTCGAATGGCGTGGCACGCAGCCGGCACTTATCGCGTCCTGGATGGTCGAGGGGGTGCGGGGGCAGGCATGCAACGGTTTGCGCCGCTAAACAGCTGGCCCGACAATGCAAACCTCGACAAAGCTCGTCGCCTGCTCTGGCCGGTGAAGAAGAAGTATGGTGCGAATCTGTCCTGGGCAGACCTCATCGTCCTGACCGGCAACGTCGCTCTCGAATCGATGGGATTCAAGACCTGTGGCTTCGCGGGTGGTCGTGTCGACGCGTGGGAGCCGGACGAGGATGTGTATTGGGGTCCAGAACAGACATGGCTCGGCGACGAGCGATACGTTGGCGACCGAGAACTCGAGAACCCGCTCGCCGCCGTTCAGATGGGACTCATCTATGTCAATCCGGAAGGGCCGAACGGCGAGCCAGATCCAGTGCGCTCAGCAATCGACATCCGCGACACTTTTGCCAGGATGGGGATGAACGACACAGAGACCGCCGCTCTCATCGTAGGTGGCCACACGTTCGGTAAAACACACGGTGCTGCTGATCCGAACCAGTTCGTGGGTGCAGAACCAGAGAGTGCGTCGATCGAACACATGGGCTTCGGATGGAGCAGCAGTTACGGCACCGGCTCCGGGGCAGATGCGATCACCAGCGGTCTCGAAGTAATCTGGACACCGACCCCCACACAGTGGGACAACAGTTTTCTTGACGTTCTCTACAGATACGAGTGGGAACTTGTTCAGAGCCCCGCAGGAGCGCACCAGTGGCGTCCGCAGGATGGTGCAGCAGCCGACCTCGTCCCGGACCCCGCCGATCCTACGGCGCGTCGTAACCCTTCGATGCTGACCAGCGATCTCGCGCTGCGCGTTGATCCGACGTACGAGAAGATCACGCGTCGTTGGCTCGCACACCCGGAAGAACTCGCGGACGAGTTCGCCAAGGCCTGGTTCAAACTCACCCACCGCGACATGGGCCCGGTATCGCGCTACCTCGGATCTGAAGTGCCAGCCGAGGTGGAACTATGGCAAGACCCGATACCTGATATCGACTTCGACCCCGTAGGCGCCGACGATATTGCTCGACTCAAGGCGGTGATTCTGGAATCGGCCGTAACTGAAGCTCAGTTAATCTCTACAGCATGGGCCGCAGCCTCCACCTTCCGTGCGAGTGACAAGCGCGGTGGCGTAAACGGCGGTCGTATCCGTTTCGAACCGCAAGCTAGCTGGGAGGTCAACGAACCGGACGAGCTTGCCGAAGTTATCCATGCACTCGAAGAGATTCAGCACTCATTCAATTCAGCTGGAGGGGCGAAGATTTCGTTTTCTGACCTCATTGTTCTCGGAGGTGTCGCAGCGGTCGAGGCCGCGGCGAAGAGGTCAGGATGCGACGTCGTGGTGCCGTTTACCCCGGGCCGTGCAGACGCAACTAAAGAGCGCACAGATGTTGATTCGTTTAGCGTGCTCGAGCCGCGTGCAGACGGCTTCCGCAATTATATGGGGGAGGGGCAACGGCTACCGGCTGAATACTCCCTGATCGACAAGGCGAACCTTCTAGGTCTGAGCGCTCCCGAGATGACCGTTCTCGTCGGTGGACTGCGTGTCCTAGGAGTGACGTACAAGAAGACGTCGCACGGGGTTCTCACTGACACTCCGGGCACTTTGACCAATGACTTCTTCGTCAACCTCCTCGATATGGGCATCGAATGGGCGCCGACCTCACAGGAAGGTATCTACGAGGGCAAGGACACCAAGACGGGGAAGGTGAGATGGACGGGAACGCGAAATGACCTCGTATTCGGTTCGAACTCGGAACTGCGTGCGCTTGCTGAGGTGTACGCCAGTGACGATGCGCATGTGAAGCTGGTGCACGACTTCGTCGCGGCCTGGGACAAGGTCATGATGGCTGACCGATTCGATCTGGGCTGACCCCAATTCGGGGGGGCGGTAGGTTGGCTCTGCCGTCCCACCGCTCCACAATTGGCAATCAGTCGGGACGGCCGTTCTCCCTCACGAAGTGGAAACGGGTGTAGGTGCCGTGCAATAGTTTGCGGCGGTGGTCGTTCCGGATATCTGCCATGCGGACTTTCCCGTTCTCTATTGGACACTGATACTGTAATTTCGGTGGCATACACAGCGGAAGTTCAGGAAGTTGCGGGAAACGGATCACATATCGCCTGAGGTTCTCGTTGCACGATCTTCCTTGAAGAAGGCCGATTGCGCTCCTGATGTTGCGAAATACGTCCGGCCCGAGATACTCGCGTCCTGGTACCGATGCCGGGGTCCGCGCGAGAGACGCCTGAATGGAATGGCGTTCGATTTTCAGGAGGATTCGAGTGGTACCCGACTCGTCGAAGCTGCCAGAGTAATCCTTGCGGATTTTTTCGAATCGGATCCGGACGGGTTGAGTTCGGTCGTCGTGATCGATGTCGGTCATCGGGTGTGTTTTCGGTATGACGGTGACCCGGCGCTGGAGTACATGCTGAACTCTGCCGGGATGCTTGTAGGTTCCGATGCGCACGAATCACGGCTTGGTACCAGTGCCGGGCATCTTTGTCTGCAGACGGGAACGTCGGAATGTGTTGTTGGGCCCGAGCATTGGAATGACGAATTGGTCGCCATTGCAGAGGCGGCATCACCGATCAGGGATCTCGATGGTTCGGTGTTTGGGGTGGTGGTGGTAATCAACCACCTTTCGGAGCATTCGTCGATGGCTGTCTCGGTGTCGAGATTCTTGGCAAAACAAATTCACGAGTTGGTCGTTGAAGTAGACCAACGTCGAACGGGTTCGCTGGCAGCGTGTTTCGCCTCCAAAACTCAGAGCGGGAATCGTCTCGTTCTTGCAACCGACGGTACGCACTTGTTCACGCATACAGCTTCGCTGTGTCCGCAGGTCGCAAGGCGCGACTTCGATGGGTTGGTCAGGCATGCGCGTTCGGCGTTGTTGAACGGGGATTTCGGGTCCTGTCGGATCGCGCTGTCGGGTGGCGGAAATGTGGATGTCGACCTCGAACCGGTGGTTTATCTCGGTGAGGTGACGGGGTGCGTTTTGACCGCAAGTTCGGTGACTGTGAGTGATATGCACGATGGCGGAGGATCGACAAGCCGTCAAGGTGCACACGTCGGCTCGGTAGGTCCACGTGACTACACGACCAACCTCACCGGTGACAATCGCAGAGTACAACGGACAAAGAACCAGTCGCTGCTCAATCCGTATTTGAGGGCGCGGCAGGCAGTTGCTGTCAGTATCTCCGAGCATCGCAATCAGCTTCTCGTCGGCGAGGCAGGAACTGGCAAGAGCACAATGGCGGCAGCGATGTTCACCTCGCAATATCCCGGCGCTGCAATCGAGACAGTCAACTGCGTGCGGCTCGATGTCTCTGCTGCCGTGGAGAGATTGTCGACGTCGTTATCAGATCGAGCGTCACATCGACTATTGGTCCTGCGATCGCTGAACAGTCTCAATGTCAACGATGCACGCGCACTAAACAACGCTCTGCTCATTCTTTCCAAGGCAATTGATCCGCCGATGATCATCGGTTGTGTCGACGCAACTGCTGTTGACCAGAGTCACCCGTATGCGCTTGTAGGTGCACATTTTCGCGAGGTGACTCGAATTCCTGCGCTACGGCATCGTGTCGACGACATCGCTGACATCGCTCGCTCCATCCTTCGTGAGATCTCGACCCGGCACTCGTTGCGCCTGGGAATGCAGGTCGTTCGGGTCTTTGAAGGATATTCCTGGCCGGGGAACATCAGTGAGCTAAAGGATGTCCTCAGACATGTGGTGGCGAACAAACCCTTTGGCGAAATCCAATCATCGGACTTGCCGCGACTGCACTTTCGTGATGCGACCCGCAAGCTCTCGCCCCTCGATACTGCGCAATGCGACACGATCATCCAGGCGCTGTACGAAGTAGGCGGAAATCGGTACGACGCTGCTGCTCTGCTCGGAATCAGTAGGTCCTCGTTGTACAGGAAGATTGATGCCTTCGGGATCAGCTATATCGGCTGAGATTCCGTCATATTGGGGCGGAATCTCAGCCGAAATGCGGGTGGCTAGGAGGACGGCGAGATGATCACCTTGAGTGCCTTGTTGTCGGCTGCATGAGCGAATGTGTCATACGCTCGGTCGAATTCGTCGAAGGTGAATGAATGCGTGCCCATCAGTTCTGAGCGGATACGTCCTGTTCCGACCATCTTCAACAGCGTCGGGATGGAGACGGTGTCCACCAAACCCATGGTCAGGGTGAGGTTTTGGATCCACAAGTCCTGCATCGGCAACTCGACTGGGGTTCCGTGAACTCCGACATTGGCGATGGTCCCTCCGGGCCGCACCAACGATGCTGCAGTCAGGAGTGTTTCCGGATATCCGACTGCTTCGATGGCGACATCGACGCCGAGGCCGTCTGTGAGTGCTATGACGTCGGCGACGGTTCCCGGTCCGACTTCGACGACGTCTGTTGCTCCGAATTCGAGGGCTTTTTCGAGTCGGAACTTGTTGGAGTCGATGGCGATGGTGCGGGCCGCGCCCCACAATCCGGTGGTGAGAATCGCCGCCAACCCCACCGCGCCGGCTCCCACTACCGCCACGGTGCTGCCGGGGCGAACCTTGCCCGCCAACACTCCCACTTCGTACCCGGTGGGCAGTGAATCGGCGAGAAAGATCGCCTGTTCATTGGAGATGTCGTCCGGAATCGCGTACAGGGACGTATCGGCGTACGGAACGCGGACAAACTCCGCTTGTGTTCCGTCGATCAGATGTCCGAGGATCCATCCGACCCCCCCGACGGTTTGGCAATGAGATGGCATCCCGGATTGGCAATACGCGCATCGCCCACATTTGGTGACAGCAGGGACGAGGACACGATCTCCGACGGAGAATGCGGTTACCGAATCACCGACCTGGACAATGGTCCCCACTGCTTCGTGACCGAGGATACGTCCTTCGGTGACGGCGGCGACGTCACCGGAGAGGATGTGCAGGTCTGTCCCGCAGATTGTGGTCGTATCCACTTTGACCACGACATCGGTCGAATCTTCGATGACTGCGTCGGGCACGTCCTCCCACGATTTCTTGCCGGGACCGTGATAGACGAGTGCTTTCATGTCTGTCTCCTTCGACGATGACACCCACGCCTTGTCGCGCGGGTGATTCGACGGTATTGCTCGACGCTCGTCGAATGCGCACATTCGCATATTCGGGACAGACCTCTGTCATCGATAGCGAACTGCCTCTCCACGATTCCCGAATCCGAGATCCCAAGTAGCGGCGACCTTGCTCGGCGGTGTCTCTTTGACGTCATACCGCAATTGGGACCGATCTGGCCACGATTGCGAGAGATGACATGGCGGATTGCGCTTCGGTTCCTGGCGAAACAATATGAGGTAGTGGCTGGTGGATGCCGGTCCGCGCCAGGCATCACCGATTATGGCGTTAGCTTCCTAAAGGGAGAAGCTATGGGTCGCTGATGGGCGACGGTTTCTCGGTTGCTCTTCATCGAATCCAGAGCATCCCACTCGAAGCGTATGAGCTGCGGCCATCGTGATTATCGAGACCAGCAGATGCCTGAGGGTGGTTAGGAACCGGGTGCATTGGCGCGGTGAGGAACTTGTGAAGTTTAGCGTCTGAATGCCGACTCGAAGGTGCACATCGTGAATGGCAGAACATGGAGCCGACCGGACGACTCACAGACTATGCGATGGCGTGTTCGGTTGTACTGTGGCCATATTGTTAAGGCGACCCGCCATATCGAGAACGCAGAGCCGATCCTACACGGTTCGTCGTCTGAGCAGTATTCGGAATGTGGAAAGAATCCGGCACGCATAGTTGCATTTGAACCGATTGGTTCTCTCCATGAACTGCCTAGTTGCGAGGTGGGTCCGTCAGCGGCACAACCGCCTAACCTGGCGATCCGTTGACAGCTTAAAGATTGGATCACTGAATTCGAGGTAGGGCGGAGATTTGCCAGTCGTAGCGAGTAATGTCAATTGTAAGCTGCGGATATGGCAGTAGCATCGAATTTGGGTTGGTGTCTGTTGGCATTCATTAGCTTCATATGTCGATACTCCATTTCCTCTTGCTGAAATGTCCTGTTTCATTTAATCTGGAAGTAGGATGAATGACGATCAATATGACAAGCTATTCAAATATATGCACAGTGAATTCTCTGTGATCAAAGATCAGTTGGCGAAAAAATCGAATGCGGTGGACGTTCGTGAGTTACGCGATGACGTCAATTCTCTTCGGGGTGAGGCGAGCGCATTAGGGGATCAGGTCGAAAATCTCGAAAGTGAGGTATCTTCTCTCAGTAGTGTAGTCAAACGTGTTGATGCTGGGATTACGTCGAAACTCAACGGACATCGTGAGATGATCGGTAATCAACTTGATAAGTTTCAAAATGCAGTTGGTGAATCTTTTGTCGAGGAGAAGGGTCGGTTTGATCAGCATGAGAGTTGGATTAATCAGCTAGCGTCGACAGTCGGAGAAAAACTGAAACGGGCTTAGGTTAACTGATCGTTTCTGAATTTTGATCAGGTGTCTTTGTGTTATTAACACACTAATTGGCTCCATTCTGTGGAGCATCTCCTGGTTTTTGAAATGGAAAGCGTATTTGTATCTTCGCTTGAAAATCCTAGGGTTGTTGCACTCTCGGCGATGTGCCTGTGTCATTTGACGATTTTGAACAGTTTACGGATTAGTTCTACCGAGTCTAAGTGGTGTCCTATTTTCATCTGGTAATACTTGATCTATTTCAAGGCGAAGCTGTAGGCGTCGGATTCTCAGTTTGAAGTATCCAGACCGCGATTACTCCGGATCGTGGCATGACCCAGCCATCGAATCCGATCCCAACTGTCTTCTCCGGCACCGTTGACGGCATCTCAAAATTCCGTACTTTCTTGCTGCTGGAGATGAACGGTATGAGGCGCATCTCGGCTATGCCACAGTCCCCGTATTCCAGTTCGACATCGAGGCCCTTCGACGGTTGTTCGACATCGACGTGGAGCATGTGTCCGTGTTGTCGAAGTATGGTGCGATAGGTGTAGGAGATGGTGACGAGTTCCAGGCTGTCGACGACGTCTTTGCTGATGTTGGCGGTGTAGGTCTGTCCGCTCGCACGGAGGTTGCGGCGGATGGGTCGATCTTCGCCGTTGACGCTGAACTGGACGAGTTCGAATGCTTCGCGTGTGCTTCCGTCGAATCCGCTGGCGGGGTTGATATACCAGACTGAGGTGTCGCCTGGCTCTTCCATGATTGCGCGGTACTCGCGTAAGTTCGACACGGCTGTGAAGCGTCGATTGATGGTTGCTGGTCTTACCTGGTACTCATACCGAGCGGTCAGCACAAAGGCTGGGGGAGCCTCGTTTTGAGGTTCTAGTGGCAGGGGCGAGAGGTTCATGCTGATTTTGGTGTCGTACCACCGCTCGGTGGCAGCGATGGCCATATCTCGTACGTCTTCGTAGATGTCTTCGGCGAAGGTGCGGTCGCCGAGCCTGAGTGTCAACGCATTTCGTGCCAAGCGATCGAGGAACTCGTCGGTAGCGACGACAGACAGGTGATCGATGTTGTCGGCGAAGGCTTGGATTACGGAATCGCGCAACGTAGGAGCGAGTTTGCCGAGTGCGCGGAGCATGACTTTTTCGACGAGCTTCTCGATAACGACGCCCCGGTCACCGTCGATCCAGAGATCCAGCCCGATGCCGACGAGGCCGGCGACGAGCAGCGTTCCTCCCACCTCGCTGATTGGGAGGAAGCTGATGAACCCGGACATGCTTTGCGTGGTCAGGTATTTGCCGAGAACCATCAAAGCTAGGCCGACGGTTGCGACTATGAAGGCAAAGAATGCCAGTTTGAGGTGTACGAGTCGTTGGTTGGGGTCACGCATATTCTGCTTGCAGTATAGCAAGCAGAAGTCACTTTGAGAAGACGAAAAACGCAGGGTATCAAGCGAATTCGCACTCATATGCAATTCGCTGGAGACCCTGCGCCCATGGTTCTTCGGTCAGCTTCAGTTGCCGCCGCCACTGATGAAGTTTCCTCCGCCGCTCATATGCCGCACCCCCTTTCCATGTTTGGTTGCCCACCTCCGCGTGGGTTCGACGTGAACGGATCGGCCAGAACCGTGTCCGTTCCGCATGTTCAAAGTAAGGCATATACGCATGGGTGTAAAGCGCATGCGTACGTTTCGCTCTGGCCGTTTGCGCGTGTGCCGTATGAGGTTGGATTCGTGTCGGAACCAGCAAAGCCTCCCCTGAACGAAACAACCCGCGAATTTGGTGCACGTATCCGCGCCCGACGCGAGGAGTTGGGGCTGAGTCAGGAAGCTGCCGCCGTTCAGTGCCGCATTCACTGGACTCAGCTGGGGAAGGTGGAGCGCGGCCAACGCAGTCTGCGATTGGAGAACATCATCAAGATCGCCTTCGGTTTGAATACGACACCAGGCGCTCTGCTGGACGGGTTACCTCTGCCTGCGGGGGAGTAGGTCCAGCCTGGCCGAAGCGGGCTTGTCTGTCGAATCTGTAACAGGTCGAGAGCTTGTCGATTTCGGTTCTCGTCGAATATGACGGGCTCACCGGTCTGACTTCTTGGAACACGAAATCAGAGTGGTGTCCGCCCTCGGTCTCTCTTTGCGGCGGTGTGGCACCGTGTCGAGAATCCGGGACGGAAACGATGGGCATCACAACTTCAGGGATGAGTGTCTGACGAAAACAGTAGACCTGATAGTAACAACTTGAGGGATGAGTGTCTGACGAAAACAGTAGACCTGATAGTAAAGGCGGATATGAGTATCGGAGCCACTGAAACCGCCCGCACCAATGAGAAGTGCATTCTTGCTGTGGCGTTGGTCTACGGCTACCCAACTGATCTGCGGGAGTTCGCTGCCGCGCAAGCCGTGGTTGCTCCGATGACGAGGGACCTAATTCATGTCGAGAAGTCAGTCGCGTGTGATGGCACGCGGTGGTGTTCATGCGTACGGTCGGATTCGCGTTGTTCTGAAACACGAACACTAGGACAGTCCGGTGGTGCGGGAAGTAGAAAGCTCAACTTCGAGCTCTCTCACTGGCACCACCGGCGCATTACGCGTCCACGACACGCACCCGAGTGACGAGCGTCCATCGATCCCAAAGCGAAAGTCCCCAGTTTGCCGCCTCGAAGTAGTCTTCGAAGACCAATTGATTGCCAGCCCACCTTTCGGTCTCCCCGGCAGTCTGCACTTCGACGCGATAGTTGGCCCGATCGAGCAGCAGGGCACGCAGATCTTGCGGGATGCTCTGAGTCTCGCCCTCGGAGTCAGGTTGCCCAACTAAAACCGCGTTTCCGCAAATAACATCGCGATGTCGAAATATGGGCGTGCTGAGCCACCACAGTAAAGTCGCTCGGCGGTTTAAGGGCAGTCCCAAGATCTTCGACTCATCGTTCGCGAAGATCGTCCCTGCAGGCATATCGAGATCTAAGGCCTCGATATGACCATCGACAGCCAGTTGGTAGTCCCGGAGGCCGGTGAAACGACCTTCGTAGATTGGAGTTGACTGTTCACACGGTATGACGATTCCGGTTGCCATGGTTTGGTACCTTCGTTCGTGGGCGCTATCTCCAGCCGGTCGGCTGGAGAACAACGGCAGCGAACATTGATGTGTACTCGTGGCAGTTATCGAGATCGAAAAACATGTTACTCGACTATTTACTCACATCAGCATAATTGTGTAAATATCTGCTACACCACGCGTCCTTTAGGTTTAGGTGAATCTAACTTCGATATTCGAGTGTCCAACTGGTTGATGATTGGCGCGAGCGTTTTCCGTGTCACTAGCGAGGGGCGAGGCGAATCTTGTCGCAAGCAGGGGAGGCGTCGATTTGCCGGGTAGATTGAGCGAGGTTTGAAACCTCCGCTTCTATAATCAAGGAGTGTCGAGTTGAACGATAAAGGCGCAAACTTGGCGTTTCAGATGAGAAGGATGCTCGAAATCTTGGCTGAGCTGCAGGATCGAGATGATATGGGCTGCCGTTCACAACGACCCTGGTTGCAGCGCCACGGTTGGAGAAGATCGAAGCGCACCTGTCGGCCCCGACCTTCAGGCATTGATCCTGGTCCGTGGTGCCAACCAATTCCTACAGCGAGCAGGAATCGACAGTCCGTGCTCGCTGCAGGCGCGTTGCGAGAAGAATGGGTTTCACGAGCCCCCGGAGGCTCCCTGCGCTGAATGTCAGTTTTTCGTGTTCTTTCCGGGCAATCGTCGTGTTGCGGCCTCCAACTCGGCGGCATACCTCGGCTCGAATTCGGGAACCAAACCGGCACGCTTCCAGTAGTCCGGCACGACGTGGGCCGACCCGATAACCGCGCCGGCAATACAGGCAATGGAGTCCGAGTCACCATTACTGGTTGCCGCCCACCCCAGTGCAGCGGGCCCGGTGAGCGGCGCACTATCATCACCGTCGGCGGAAGTCGCCAGATCCGCAACGAGCAGCCCCAGGGCAACCGCGCTGGCGGATTCCCACCCTTCACCGACACCGGCACACGGATCACCGAACGCAGCCGCATCGATCCCGACAAGTCGATCCCGTGCCCGAGTCGCGGCACCGAGGATATCCACCACATCGTCGTTGAGCCCATCCACCAGTACCGATGGCATGTCCCTTCGATACGGGGCGAGGACATCCGCCAAGTGCGAATCGCTCAACCACTCGCTGACACCTTCGTAGATTCGCGCTGCCTCCGCCAGGGCGAATTCGAGGAATCTGCCACGGCGCTCCGGCGCGTGACGGACCGCGTCGGCCAGAAGCAGCGCGGGAACTATTGCGCGGGGGTGTTTGTGGGTGATCACAGCTTGAAGGGCGGTCACGCCCCGCCAATACGGTTCCGGTGCGAATGCGGCGGGCACCAATCGCATGACCGCACCGCAACCGGCGGACTTGAACGCCCCGTCTGGGTCGTACCACTTGGCGCCGCCGCGCAGATTTGCCAATGAGCCCATGCAGGTCATGCCCGGGGCACGGAAGTTTTCAGGATCGAGTTCCCATGCGATGAAGTGTCGGACGATCGAGTCGGTGACTGCGGGGATGTCGGCGAAGTCCGAGACCTCGACGAGTGCGTCGTGCAGCGCGAGAGTCATCTGAGTGTCGTCGCTGATCATCCACTCACCCGCAGGCGCAGGCACCGGGTAGGCCGGCATGTCCGCGTACCTGCGGAACTCGACCTGAAAACCCCACGCGTCACCGGCCGCGAGCCCGACAAGAGCATTCCCGTAGCGAGCACGCTCGGCAGTCGGCTCATCAGCAACAGATGCCGCCACGCTAGCTCCTTCAAAGGTTGGTACTTCTAGCCAGTTGCTACTCAGCCGAATCGACGTGGTTGTTACTCGACCTGTCGTGAATCTTGGGAAAGCGCCATTCACCGTCGTCACCTTCGATGGGGCCAAAGTTTTCGGAAAACCTTGGGTTCGAGTTATATTTCCTCTTCTCCATCGGAATGGCAGCTTGAGCTTTGATTTTAGCGCTCAGTCTTTCAATAGTAGCTCTTTGCTCCTCGGATGGAACGAACGGCGAGTCATACCCCTCGGAGATATTTTCCTCTTCACTCATCTCACTATCTCTCTCATTATAATCTCTGTGACGCCGGTGGCCGAATTGACTGTTCGCGCGAGGACTTCAAATGATGTAGCTTGATCGAACAAAACCTCAGCCTCATCCGCCATTGCGGAGAATTCGGATATTTCCTTTCCGGTTCGCGATTCGATAAAGAACTTGACATTGCCTGGGAAAGCTTCCAATAGATCCGTTGTTGCACTGGTGAAGGCTGTTTCTTCCACAATCGTACCCGGCTCGTATCTGGCGATCACACGCTCAGGCAAGACTACGCCGCGGTAAACGTCGCCTTCGAAGCTCGGCAGTTTCGACAGCGCGGAACTCAGCGCGTCGGCTTCAGCGGTCAGTTCGGGCGTAAGTCCGGATGGCGTGCGAAGAGCGGAGTTCAAAGTCATCGAATCCACACCGGTGTAGCGACCGATTGCGGTGTAATCCGCCGGCCCGAGGCCAGCGGCCACGCTGCGCCCGACTGCTTCGGCTTCTGCGGCGGTTCCGCCGCGACGCAGAACAGCCTCCACCGCTTCGCGCACAGCGACCCCGCCGGCTCTGCCTCCTGTGCCTACGATCGGAATGAGGGAGACGATATTTGCGGCCGCGATTGCGATTTCAACCGGCGAATGCTCGGGTGAAGGTTGTGCTCGTTGGCCGCGATTGAACCCGAACGGATCGACGGCGGCATCGTGGACGGGGACTACGAGGAAGTTTCGCCACGCATCTCCGAGCGTTCCGACGCTATCGACTGTTGTGTCGACGGCACTTTCCCCGACACCCCACGCGGTGTCCCATACTTTTTGCGGGAACGATCGGTCGTCGGGAGCGTTCGGATCTGGCGGGATCGGAACATTGCCGGTGAACCCGGCCGGCACGTCCCCGTGCGCTTCGGCAAGCTGGTTCGCAGCTTGTTGTCGTGGACTGACAGTGGGTTTGGGGCCCGGACTGGTTGTGGTGCGTGGCGACTGATTTGGTTGCGCGGGTTTCGAAGGTGCAACCGGAGGGACTTCGCCGTGTGCTTGGGCGAGTTGGTTCGTTGCTTGTTCCTGAGAGGTCGGCGCGGGCTTCGGTCCAGGTTTGGTGGTGGTGCGCGGTGACTGATTGGGAGATGCAGGTTTCGTGACCGGAGCGGAGCCTTGGGTGGTGATCCCGGCGTACTTACCAGCGGTGGTGCCGCTGTTCGTGGCTCCGGAAGTGTTGCCCGAGTTCGTGTTTCCACTGTTCTGCGGTTTCTGCGGAGTTGTGCGCGAGGTCATCGAATTCGGCTTGGGTGCGGCGGTGTTCGTATTTTTCTGGACTTGTTTCGAAGCGACCGAGGTGGGTGCCTTCGCCTTCTTTTCCGGCGGATCAGCCAAAATCGGGTACGCGGTCGCTTCGTCGGCATACACCTTCTGAATAAGACGGCCGTCGCGAACTTCGTAGTCAGTCGGAACAGGATTGCCGTCGGCGTCGTACGCCCACGGAGCTGCCACGGCCGAGACCGGGTTTCCGTCCGCGTCGAAGACGGTGACGGAGCCGTCCGGATTAACGCTCATATGCCCGCCGGGCGGGACGTCGACGGGGATTTCCGCTTCGTGTGAGGACGTCGCGTCGTGGATCAGGAAGAACGTACGACGTCCCCCGCCGGGTTCGGTGACCGTGATCTTCGACTGGCCACCCTTGGCGTACTCCATCAGCGGTGAGGCGAGGGTACCGACTGTCTGGGAGAGGATCGATTCCGGCGTACGCCCATCCAACGGTATGCGTGGGCCGAACGGTGAACGACGCCCACGTACTCCGATCCCGCCGGCTGTGAACGCGGCGGCACCGACCAACACGAGTTCGAGGTACCGATCGCGCCCGTCGTCGTCGCTGAGTCCCGAGGGCGTGACCGTGGGATTCGATTCTGACTGTCCGGGAACAGTATTCGGTGTTCCAGAGGGAACAGGTCCGGGACCACGATCGGGGACCGCTGTGGGTGCGGTCGATCCAGCGGGTTGGGGTGCGGTCGGGGCAGGTCCGCTGGTGGTCGTCGGAACCGGGACTCCTGCAGGGTTCTCGATACCAGATGGTGTCGGCGTATTCGGCTGTCCAGGCAGCGCGGCGCCGGGGACGGGGACGATGGGGGTGCCGTTGTAGGTGGGGAAGTTCGTCGGAGCGTTCGCGCCGGCGTTCGGGCCACCGCCCGGAGCCTGTGCACCCGGTAGTCCGACGGTGGTTGTCGGGGCGGCGGTCGCTGTGGTGGTGGGTGCGGTCAGGCACGGGTTGATGTATTCAGGCGGGATCGGAGAACCAGGAGGCAGTGACGCGATCAGATTCAGGTAGATCTGATGATCACGTGCCCGCACCGCCGCACAGTCCTCCGCTGGTCCCGCGGTCGCGGGTGCGGCGATCAGTGCGATTCCCGCACCAATGGCTCCAGCTACTCCAGTCATGACTGCTCCGGCAGCGAGTACTCCCGCGATGGACCTGCGCAGCTTCAGCACGGACTTCACCGGCGATCACCGGTGTTCGACTTCTTCCGCGCCGCGGCGATGAGCTTGTCCGCGCCCCACCAGAACACCCGGCCCGCGATCGACATCCACAAAAAGAACGCCAGATACACCAGAATCGTCCCGTAATCAGCCGCCCAACCACCGAGTCGTCCGATCACCGCGAACGCCGCAATAAGTAGCGCTAGCCCGAATACAGTCGCGATCGCGCTCTTCGAGGTTTCGCTCAGTTCACTGTCCGGGTCCCAGTCGTCGACGTCCGCACCGCGGCCACTACGAACTGTGGCCGGCGGCTCCGTCATCGGGCGGGACCGAGAGTGTTCGGCGTTGTGGATGGTCATGACGGGACTCCAAACGGTGGACGGGTGAAGTGGTGCAACGGATTCGGTGGTGGATCTTCATCCCTGCGAGATCGGGAGGGCAGCGATGAACTGGTCTGAAATATGGTTGGAGCGCCACGCGGACTACTGCAGTTCGTGATGGCCCTCAGAGTGCTCAGAGAGTGCCGTCACCGAAAATCGCAGGACGGACCGCAAAGCCGAGGTGTCAGTTCCAGTGCTGGTAGGTCTGCACGATGTAGCCCCCGGTGACGGGGTTGTTCGGGTCGGATACGTAGATGTTGACGTAGCCGCCCGGATGCGCAGCAGCTTCGGCGATCACGACCCGATCGGGGGCGCTGGCCCTGCCGTCGACGTTGGTGATGACCGAACCCGGGGCCCGGCCAACCCAGCGCTGCGAGCCGGGAACAATGTTCGCGATCGCATCGGGGATGGGGCTCGCCGCCAGTGCTGCGGTTTCAGCGTTCGAGAGCGAAAGCCCGATCCGACCCTTCTCTGGCTGCACGATCGGGGTGGCAGCCGATGCCACGCCCCCGCCGATAAGACCGACGAGGGCGATACCTGCGGTGAGCGCTCCGGCTGTGACCAAGGTGCGAATCTTCATGAACTTCTCCTGTGATGCTGATTGATGGGCAAACCCGTGACTCGGGCCTCGTGTGACGGCGTGTGCGAGGGCATGGTGGCCTGCGCAGAGTGGGTTGAGAATGCAGCGCTGACGACGGCTGCTCCGGGTTAGAGCCAGGTCGGATCGGAATACACGAACAGGCTGTTGTCCGAGGTTGCAGTTGAGACGGCGAGTTGTGCGTAGGAGCGGATCGTGACCGGCCCCATGCAAGCGTCAACCTTCACGTGCACGTTCTCTGCCGTGATCGACGCTTTCGCCGCTTCGAGGTCCTTTTTGCCGAGCGGGATCGTGGTGATGGTTCCCGGTGCGATGGTGGTCTGGATGCTCGGATTCACCGACGCATTCACACCCACGTTCGCCGACGGGACACCCGAAATACTCACACCGACAGACGGGCCGAGCGAAAAGCCAAGCCCCAAGCCAAGTCCGGAGGAGACATCGATCTGGCAGCCGATCTGCAACCCCTGCTCGACATATCCGGTCTTCACTGCCGAATCGCCCGCACCACCGATCGTGCCGGTCACCTTCGCCGACACGAACCCCTCACGGGTGAACGCCGTCGTCGCCAGATTCGGCACCGGGTTCGCCGACAGTTTCGTTGCGGCAAGATCCAACGACCAGCCGTCATCGGTGACCGTGCTCGCGAACTTGTCGGGAAGCGCCGTCGGCGTTGCCGATGCGCTCCCTGCGAAGACCACACCCGACGACAGCGCGGCAACAGCGCATGCCGCAAGTCCCACTGCGGCCTTCGAGTGACGACGAGTCGTGCGGGGTTCCGGGCTGGTTGCCATGAGTAGCTCCTACGTCGCGGGCCAGCAACCGTTGAGGTAACTGAACACTAACTGAATTGAAGTTACCGGACAGTACCAAGCGTTCCGTTTGATCACCAGGCTCCAGATCGGCCGTAGTCGGCTTTATCGTGAACTTTCGATCACGGATACATCTCGACAAGCTCGTGACCAGCACGTGGGACTTTTGTCCCGATATGGCAAGCGTCATGAAAGTTATCAATTAGACAGACGCAGTGATGAGCGGGCAAACAGAAGAACAGGCCGGTTGAGTTCACTCATTGCAGCGTGACGGCGCCGAAATCGACGCTTCGCCTCGCCGGACGGTAGTTGAATCGTCAATAGTTAATTGCTGGCGCGCGATCCCGCACGGTAGGCCGAGCGCAGGAGTTTTGCGGGCGGAGCCACGCGGGGAGCGAATCACATTCGGCCACTATGCGAGGTATTTCGTTCAGAAAGTCATGTCAGGCGCTCGGCAAAGTCCCGAAGGACTCGCAGAAGTTCGGCAACCGCCAGCACGTTGCTCGGCACCTAGGCTCGCCGCCGGACTGTGAAAGCAGGCTATTCGCTGCGGAGGCGAAACGGTGAGTGCCACCACCGCTCGGGCAGGCGAATCGACGAAACGCGGCCAGTAAGGCCTCTACATCGAGACGACTGGGTATGCATCACCCGGAAAGGGTTATCCCCACTCATTCCACAGTGCCTGTGCATAACCTTCGGCTATGCGGCCCACCAGATGACACCCAGCGCCGCAATGATGCTCCCGAGCACCAATATTGCTTCCGGCGTCAGCCCAGACGAACCGTCAGATGAAAGATCGACACGCTCCTCCACGCGAGCTCGCAGCCGTAGTAGGGCGTTCTTCATGACGTCACCTCCAGCGGCGACGCGGGTGCATGATGCGCCAGACGATCTTCCAACGCGCCGACGATCGCTAGCAGTCCGAGCAAAGCGGGCTCGGAAACGTCCACGCCGCTCTCTGCATGCTGCACCAATGTGGCGCGCAGCATTTTGGTCATAAGAGCACCGTCCGCGATGGGGACGGCACCGAGCCTGGTCACCAGACCGCTATTGCCATTTGCGTCGCTCATCGAGGATCCTCATCGGCCAGTCGTACTGCGCGACGGCATATCCGAGGGCAGGAGCCCGCAGCGGACCCACTCTAGAGAATATCGAGTTACATCGCAGCATGGTGTGTCAGGGTGTGTAGTTCACGGTGACATATCCACTAGTGCCCCGAGTTTGAAGTTGTTTTACGGTCGGCTTTCGCCAGGATCTGCTCGGCAGTTTTCGTCCACACGAAAGGCTGCGCCCGCGGATTCCACCCGTTGATGAAGTCCCGAATCTTGCTCGTGAGTTCGCGGACACTGCGGAAAGTCCCACGGTGGATCGCTTGACGTTCGATGATTCCGAACCACACCTCGACGAGGTTCATCCACGACGCCGATGTCGGGGTGAAATGGACATGGATCCGCGGGTTCGCAGCCAACCACTGACGGACCTCGGCCTTCTTGTGGGTCGCGTAGTTGTCCATCACCAGATGTAGTTCCTGATCCGGATACGCCCGTGCCACATGCTTGAGGAACACCAGAAACTCCTGGTGACGGTGCCGTGGCCGGCAGATCCCGGTCACCTTGCCGGTTGCGATCTCCAACGCGGCGAACAAGGTGGTGGTGCCGTGGCGGACGTAGTCATGGGTTTGCTTCTCCGGGATCCCGATCTGCATCGGCAACGTCGGAGCTGTCCGATCCAATGCCTGAATCTGCGACTTCTCGTCCACACACAGCACGATCGCGTTTTCCGGCGGATCGAGGTGCAACCCTACGATATCGGTCACCTTCGCAACCAGTGCCGGATCGGTGGAAAACTTGAATGTCTCACTGCGCCACGGCTGCACACCGTACTCACGCCAGATCCGCGCGACCGTGCCGTACCCGATCCCCAAATGGTTCGCGAGCAAACGCGAACTCCAGTGCGTAACACCGTATTTCTTCGGCGGCGGCATCAAGGTCGCCGAGACGATCTCCCGGTGATCGAGACTGCGTGGCCGCCCCGACCGAGCATCGTCCTCGAGGCCGGCCAACCCGTCCGCATCGTAGCGAGCGCGCCAGGAAATCACCGTCGGCCGCGACACCCCGACCAGCTCTGCGATCGACGAATTCGACTCACCTTGAGATGCGAGCACAATGATCCGTGCCCGCTGCGCCGCACCCGAAGGAATCGACCTCGATCGCACCCGCCTCGCCAATTCGACGTCGTCGCCGTCACGCAAGATCAGAGGCTCAATCCGCATGTCTGAAGTATCTCAAACCGAACTGTCAAAGAACTTTAGGCGCGCGGCACTAGGTCATCCGACTACAGGCTCGATCCGGAAACACGACGATCAGCTTTGTCCATCGCCCGACGGCGTCACTCGTCGACGGGGTGGACGCGTGCATTGAACCGTAGCCGGAGCTGCCGCCGGACGCGGAAACAGGACGGTCTCGACGGCCACACAACAAGGGGACCGACGAGACCGGTAAACACCGAGAAGCAGGTCTTTACATCTCCACCTTAGATGTCACGCAGGTCTCGTGTCGATGCACTTTGTCCTGCATATGGCGAGCTTTGGTCGCACCGCGCAAAACCGGTGCGCATGGGTGGGGCAGTCAGTGAATCGTGGCAGCGCCCAGTTTCAACGAGAGGCCGAACGCTGCGACGAGCAGCGGCACCCTGTTGAGCGAGGCGGCTCGCCGGCCACAGTGTTCGGAGACCGTGACCGGCGAGCCATGCGCGCCGGAGAAGATGGAGGAACTTCGGCGCGCAGTCTGTTGCGACCCACCGACCGTCCGGTGATCAGACCGTGGATACACGGCCGGTGAGCCAGGCGTGCCGAGAACCGAGGCGGAAGCGGTACGCCGATCATGGTGCCCCGCCGACGGTTTGGGGACACCGTCAACGGGGCGCGGATGTCATCTTGAAGCGTCCTGGGACTGGTGGAGACTGTGATCTCACCAGGAGAATGCAGATATGGGTGCACCAAGGAAGTTCGATGCCGAGACGCAGGAGCGGGCAGTTCGAATGTATCGAGACCGTCGATCCGAGCACGGCGACTCCAAAACCGCCGCCCGCACACACGTCGGAGCGCTACTCGACATCAATCCTGCGACGATCCGGAACTGGGTCGAAAAGGACGAGCCCTCAGCCAAAGTGCATGAGGCACAAGCAGGACTCGACCGCGATGGAGAACTGAAAGCGCTTCGGCGCGAGAACTCCGAATTACGAAGAGCCAACGAGATTCTCAAGACTGCATCGGCGTTTTTCGCGGCGGCGGAGGTCGACCGCCGGCTTCGGTGATCGTCGACTACATCGACGAATACCGGCTACGATTCGGGGTCGACCCGATCTGCACTGTGCTCCGCGAGCACGGAATCAAGATCGCCCCGTCCACCTACTATGCCGCCAAGAAACGCGGCAAGGTCTCCGCTGCCGCCCTCGACGAGGCGTACGCCGCGAACACTGTGCACCGCCTCTATCTCGCCAACAGAGGGCTCTACGGGGTCCGGAAACTGTGGCATTCGATGAAACGTGCTGGTCACGATATCGGCCGTGATCAGGTCGGCCGGTTGATGGCGATCTGTGGTGCGGCCGGAGTCGTCCGCGGACGCCGGCGGACAGTGACCACAGAACGCGACGATCGAGCGCCCAGGCACCCCGATCTGATCGAACGACAGTGGGACGCGCCGACCCGCCCGGACCAGTGGTGGGTTGCCGACTTCACCTATTGCTGGACGTTGACCGGGTTCGTCTACACAGCGTTCCTCGTCGATGTGTTCTCCCGCCGAATTCTCGGATGGCGGGTGATGACGACCAAGGCGACACCGTTGGTATCCGGGGTGCTCGAGCAAGCATTGTCCACAAGGCGTAGGAGTGATTTCGCTTTTACTGCAACTGGTTTGGTGCATCACTCCGATGCCGGCTCGCAATACACATCGCTCGCCTTCGCTGAAGCGTTGATCGAATCCGGGCTCGCCGGTTCGATCGGCAGCGTCGGCGACGCACTCGACAATGCGTTGATGGAATCAACGATCGGCCTGTACAAGACCGAGCTGATCGACCGGCAAAAGTCATGGACCGGTCGCGCCGAAGTCGAACGAGAAACCGCGTCCTGGGTGCACTGGTTCAACACCAACCGACTGCACTCCTCGATCAGCTACAACTCGCCCATCGACTACGAAAACAAGTACCGTCAACAGTGCTCGACCGCCACCTTCGACCGCGAGGTGGCCTGAACCAGGTCTCCATCAGATCCAGGGCGGTTCATCTCCTCCATTGGCGGAAACGGAGAAGTCATGACGCCAGTCCGAACAGTAGGCGACACGGTGAAGTAAATACCAGTCTTCGTGAAGTTACGGCTAATTGAGGCTTGAATGATCTCAGGTCAGCTCCAGTGGCGGCCATCGAGGAGCACACACTGGCGGCGACGATCAATCCGGTGATGACACAGAGGCCCACCACGAGGGCCGTGCTCCACCAACGAGTGGGGCTGTAACGCCTGGCCCGACGCCTGCGGGACCTGATGACTTGAGCGTTCATTTTCACTCTCGCATCGTTCCATACGCATCGTTTATCCCAAATAGGTTGAAAGTCCCTAGATCCCATGACCTTTCGCCCCGAGTAGGCATGAAACTGCGGGGAGGTGTCACGACGCCGCGACTGGGCTATTGGCGGGCAGAGGGGCCAGCTACTTTCGCCCTGTAGCTAAGTGGATTCTGTGCCGTGACAAAACGGACTCGCGTAATCAGGAATGGTTCGATCGCTGGATCGGGGTGGCCTGCCGAGTCTTCAGTGCAGAAAGCTCGGCAGGCCCCTGTGCACCGACAGCCATCACGTCCGTCGGGCGCACAGCCGGGGTGGTCCACCGGCGAACATGTGAGTGTCGCCCCGGTGGACCATGCATGCCGCCGACCGCCACGGAAAGCGACATGCAGTCATCGGTAGCCCGCCAGGTCGAGGTTAGGTGTTCAACCCGGCGGGCCGTGCACGCCACCGACTGTCACGACACGCCACCGACTGTCACGAACAGTGGCACGCAGTTCGAGTGGCCTTTGCCTGTTGCTCGGCGGAACAATCCAAGGCAGGCGGTGTGCGGTGAGCCGACGAAGCGCGGACACACGGTACGAATAGTACTTCGCGTGCTCGGAGCCGCGGCCGCAACCCGTACGATGCCCAGACGAGCCGACTCTTGAGGCCCCTCTGGAGGGATGAGATGGCTCGCCGGCCACGGTGTTCGGAGACCGTCACCGGCGAGCCCAGCGCATCGAAGGGACATGGAGGAATCTTCGATGCGCAGCTTTGTTGTTGCTCACCGACCTGAGAGTGACCAGCAGGTCGGTGAGCGTGGCGTACCGAGAACCGAGGCGGAAGCGGTACACCGGTACGTGGTGCCCCGCCGACGGTTTGGGGACACCGTCGGCGGAGTGCAGGCGCCATCCCCCTCGTTGGCGGAAACGGGGAAACTGTGACGCCAATCGGAACAATAGGCGACACAAAGAACCTGATACCAGTCTTCGTGAAGTTACAGCTACTTGAAGGCTGCACTACCTCTACGACTTTCGATACAATCGGCAGGAAATACGTATTCGGGAGGAGATGCCGTGCCGTTGTTCGTTTTCAGTCTTGCGTCGATGGCGCTGTGGGTTTTCTGCCTGGTGGATGTTGTCACCCGAGACGTGAGATACATCCAGCATCTGCCGAAGACGCTGTGGATGGTGGTAATCCTGTTCGTCCCGGTGTTCGGGTCAGTGTTGTGGCTGGTCGCCGGTCGTGGGCAGCGCGCGTCACCGGTCTACGCGAGCGTTGCTGCGCACGTCGATGCCGAAGGGGGGCGAACGGTCGCAGCGTATGATCCCGCAGCCGAGAAAGCCTTTCGGCAGGAGTGCCGTGAACGTGCTGAACAACAACGCCGCGCCGGCCGGCAACAACGCGCAGAAGGTGATTCGGGCCAAACCTGAGGTTCATAGCGCAGTGGTTCTGATCAGCTCGAAGTGTCAGTTCGACGCAAATGCTTTCGAGCTGCGTCGGGGCATTCTGGGGTGTCGCGCCGGTGACATCCGGCGACCGGAAAGACGCTTGTTACCTGCATACTTACCAGTGTTTACGGGAGGTGCACGTTCATGAATTTTGTCGTACGGCCGGTCTCGACCCTGCCGAAAGTCACAGGGGTGGAGGCGGAATCGAACAACTGGCGACTACACGAGGGATATCCCGTCGTCGACTGGTTGACCATCGCAAACCTGAGTGCTGCAGTGGTTCAGGAGCGGGCGACCGGATGGGACTTCGAGACGTGGGTGTTGTACGGCGACGAGTGCGGGCTATTTGGGCCCGACCTCTTTGCGTGGAGCGAACTCCACTCCCGCCCACTCGACATCGGAAGCGGAGGCACATGGGTGGACGGTCGTCACCGTGCCGCATTGATCGCCGCATCGGGAGCGCAGCACATAGCCGTGGTCGATCCTCGATGGCGACCAACCTGGGCAGTACGCATCTGACGACAACCCTTGGCGGTCAATTCCCGGACTCCAAGTACGACCACCTCCCAAAGACGCACCGAATTGACTGTATGGTGCTGGCTGCCATCTTTTCCGAAACAAACAGAGGTCCCCTCACAATGGCCGAAATCTTCATCCACACCTTCACCGACGATCTCGACGGAAAGCCGATCGATCCAGGCTTTGAGCACCGTGTGACTTTTTCGTACCAAGGTGCCGACTACCAGATCGATCTGCGGCCAACGAACGCCGACAAACTCGACGCTGCCTTTGAGCCGTTCATTCAGTCTGCCCAAAAAGTTGGCACGGCCAAGAAGAACAACGGGACACAAGCTGCTACGAAGACCGTTACCCCGCATCGATCACCAGAACAGTTACACGCAATCCGGGACTGGGCCAACAGCAACGGGTACGAGGTGTCGAGTCGCGGAAGGATTAAGAAAGAAATTATCGAGGCGTTCGACGCCAGTCACTAGAGATACTTAGCTATCTCGGCCGGGCTGTAATTCAAGAGTACGCGTCAGGACAACGAGGCAAACTGACGGTCGCGCGCAGCAACGGGAGACAGGCTATGGAGCCTCTCTGGGCCTACGCGGTCGTTTCGGTACCTTGCGAACCTCGTCCGCGACTCGTCGGAGTCTTCCTTGAGGGGCCAGCGCAGGCTTGCTGCCCGCGATACTCCCGGCCTGCTGAAGGAAGGCCGCAACCGCTTCGCGCTCCGAATCATTCAGCTCATTCGCCCTGCCTTCGATCATTCGCGTGAGGGATTGCTCCAGTTCCGGCGAGAGATCTTCATCTACAACCTCAGCGTGCGAAATGAGCCATTGTTGCTTGGCGGCGTAGTCCTGCGCGAGTTTCAACTGCAACTGGGCGAGCATGAGGGCGCTTCGGGTGACCGGGATCGAAGGCTCCGCAACTTCCAGATCGGCGACGGGAGCGAAACTTTCCTCGCCCACAACGTCGACCTGCACAGCGTCAGCGTCGGATGATTTCGTTTTAGCTTCAGCTCGTTCCAGCGCCCGAATACGCTGACGCGCCGCGAACTCACCCAGTTTCGCCTTGGCCGCGGGAGCTGCGACGTCTCTGATCAGCGGGACCAGGAACTCGCGTATCACTATGCTCCCGGCGTCGGCTATGACGTCGGCGAGTGCTTGTTGGCTCGGTGTCAGTTCACGTGGAGAGGAGACTGAAGACGTCACGAAGATAGGAGCGCTCTGGTACCTCTCACGAAGTTCCTGTTCGTTGACCCGCCGGGACTCGGTCGGACCGGCAACATTCTTAGAGGTCTTGCTGCGAAGGAGATCGCTCTCGAAATCCTTGGACTTCGATGATTTCGACCTGTAGGTGTCCTTCTTCCGCCGAACGACGCGGATCTCTTCTATGTACTCGTCATCGTTACTCACAAGCACACCAAGCTCGACCAGGGTCGCCTATTAGTATCTACGAAAACGGCAACAGAAGTCATGCTCGGATCCTACTGGCGATTCGACAGTATCGAGGGTTGTTTCCGAACACAGCACTCCTGTTCAAAGACAGCCATTTTCACGTAGGCACTCATCCGCTCCGGTCGCGTGGCGATCGCAAAGAGACTGCAACGCGGAACCTCCGAGTTTGTTCTTTCAACGAGGATTCGGCGTCCGCCACAACTCGGGCGCATCGTCGCTGTCGTCGTTCGCAATGGCACGGATCCCGTCAGCGTCAACGCTAAGGATCTCAGCGAACTGCGCGCGCCCTGATTCCGCAAGCCCTTCCGGCAAGTTCGCACCGTCCTTGACGGAGGTACCTGCCATGTCCAGAAACCGGGCGATTCGAAGTAGAAGCGGACGCGGGACGGGCACGAGAAACGCACTGGCCTCTGCAGTGATCATCCCCAAAGTCGAGAGATGACTCAACCCTTCGCTGATGGCGATGTCCTTGAGGTTGGCGTGCGCAACCTTGAGCGCTTCCGCCAAAGCTGCGGTCGTCAGCCCCACCGCCGTGATAGACATCGAGATCGTTCGCTCGAACTCGACAAGGTTTGCACCCGGAGCTTCGTCCGAAATGGAGAGTGTCAGCGACTGGGCAAACCGGGCCAGGTGTTCATCACCGAAACTGCGCTGAGCTGTTTGACGGCTGACGCGCATCATCGTCGCGTACTCATTGACCTTGTCATCGAGAATTGACTGCGCCTCTGCGTCGGTGATCGTCAGACCGAGGTCGAGGAGGATAGCGCGCAGTTCTGTGGACCGGGTCGACAACCAGGTATTTCGCGGACTCATTGTTTACTCTTTTCTGCGCGCACATTCTCTGCGGCCATGCCTTCAGGCCGATGTGTCGGACGTCATTATCGCATCAGTATTGGAATGGCGAGAGGTGGCGCGGGAGCTGAGGCCGACACCCGTCTCAGTGAGTCCTATCAAGTTTTCTACCAAACCGGATCGATATCGGCCTTAACGCGCATACGTAGGCACGGACAGAACGGTAAACGACTTGGTTCGCCCCGACTTCATGCTGACCACCGCGGCTCCGCCAGTGTCGGCTATCGAGCCGTCTTCTGCGTAGCGGCTGGTGCGGCGACAGATCCAGGCGCGCTCCTGGACGGTGTGCTGTCAGTTCGTTTCGGGGGCTTTGTTACGGATGACGTTGTTGATCAATTCGACCCAGCCGTCGTCGATGTCGCGACCGACTGCTTGAGCGGCGCGGGCTCGGATCGCCTCGCGCATTTCCTCTTCTGTCATGGTGCTGTCAGTTCCGCGTGCTGGCAAAGAACATGAATCGGCGTGGGGTACCCATTGACGAGTGCGGCAGCGATGAGGAGCCTCTGGTGCGGGTTTGCTGTGACAATGGCGTGAGTGTTCACGGGCCATTGTTACCAGATCTAAGCATTTCGCTAGATTTCAGGTTCGGTCGCAGACTCGTCGGCGCGAGCGGTGGCGAAGAGTCGGTCGACGAGAAGGTCTCGGAGTTCGTCGCGTTCATTGAGGGCGGCCTGGAGGGCGTCGCGGACATCGACCATCGCTTCGTCGCCGTAGGTCTGCGCGTTCCTTGCGCAGGTGGGCACGTCCTTGTGGGCTGAGGTCGGTCACGTGATGTTCTCCTGGTATCGATTTCTTTACCATCCTATTACTTAACCCGTCCGTGTGGGCACACATCGAGAGCCACGCGCCGAAACGCGCATGCGGGCGGTCGATGTCGACGCTGCCCGCGCAACGCGCTCAGCGCACCAAATCCTTGCTATCTCTTATTAGTTCCAGTCGATTATTTGCCCCTTCGGGTCGTTTCGACTTCGGTTTCCACGCCGCTCAAAGGTGCATCCCCCCAGGATCGTTGTGCCGAAGCCGAAGAGCTCGATTATCTCGGCGGTCGGCTGGCGGTCAGCTTCTGCACCGACAATGCCGTGGCCGGCCCCGCACACAAGTCTGATGCCCGATGGAGCCGCAGCTGCGAGTACTGCGGAGAGACTCTCCGTGTCGTGACCCGTGAATTGGACATACTTGCGACGCTTCCCGATTGGGACATGACGGCATCCGTGGTCGCCATCGGTGGCCACCACTCAGCATTCATCGCGATCGCAACGACTTCACCCTCGCCACCATGTCCCCCGATCGCGTCGCGTCCAGCGGTGGGGTCGGGGAACATTTTTCGTTCGTGGAACGACTGACAAGTTGAGGCTGCGAGCGCACTATCGGTGAGCCGTGCGCACTGAACCGTCGCCTTGAAAAGGCGGAATTGCCGGAGGCTCGCCGCTCCGGAATGCGCCAGAGCGGCGAGCCAGTGCTTGCCGTATTCCTATCTCCGGGAGGTTCAGCAAGACGGTTGTCCGTCGACATGTTCCACCGTGTCGACAGACGGTGCGCGCCCCAAGATCCGACCAAGGATGGGGCACGCAGTTCGGGTGACCCGCCACGTCGGAATAGGGGTCCAACGCGGCGGGTCTGTGCGCGCCGAAGCCGCCACCTCACGGTACCCAGCACGCATTCGGGGTGGCCCACCGAAGTGAAGGTGAGTGTCAGCATCCGGTGGGCCGTGCGCGCAAACGAGCCCTTGATTTCCCGTCGACGCGCAGTATTCGGTGCCTCACCGGAAGGAACGCGTGACTTGCGTATCCGGAGAGGCACTGCTCCGCCGTAGGTCAGCTAAGTCCGGCGTCGCCTCCGCAGATTATGTGCACTCGGTGCCGGATACCAGTCTTCATGGAGTCACAGATACTTGAGCGTTGAACTATCCCCAATTCATGCACAGCACATGGGGATAACTGATCCGGCGCGCAACCGTCGAACTGTTTCGCTGTGCGAGCATTCAGAAATTGCATGGGAAAATGGCGCCTATGCCTTCAGGATTTGCGCGTTGGGTTCGAGATCAGATCGCCGCTCGTGGTCACCAGAGTGCCGAGGAGGCAGCCCGCGCGATGGGGGTATACCCATCGCTGATGCGCCAATGGACGACGATCGCACGGTCCCCGACTCCGCCGGTACTGCGGCGAGTCGCAGCGTTGTTCGATACGCCAGTGCCGGAGGTGCTGGTCGCTGCTGGGTACATGACCGAAGAAGAGAACGTGCCCTTGCCTGCAACGAGGACGACGCTACAGCAGATGTCGAACAAACAGATTCTCGACGAGATTCGACGTCGGACTGCCGGAGATGCGGGCGGGCCGCCGATCCCGGTCCGTGTCAATGGCGTGCTGCACACCCCGCATGGTCTGCCCACAGTGCTCGTCAGTAGCACCGTGGGCAGGCCATGCGCGTCGAACGGCCATCAGGTCCACCCGCCGCGCAGCCCGGGAGGCCCACCCGGGAGCTCGTCAGTAACTGCCAGGTGAGCCGTGCGTGCTACCCAAGCCCAACCCGGTTGCACGCAGATCAGATGACCTACTAGGTGGGGGATGTATGTCCAACCTAGTAGGTCGATACGTGCCACCGACTGTCACGGAACAGCGGAACGCAGTGAAGGTGGCCCACCCGCAGTCACCCGGTCGGGTGGGCCGTGCGTGTCGAATATTCGTCGCGGCACCAGGTACGCAGTCCAGGTGGCCTGCCGAACCTTGCGGACTAGTGCAGTAGGCCGCACGTGCCGGAACCGACAAGGAAACGGCACGAACTGAGGGGCTCGCCGAAAAGTGTGTGACGACAGTGCCGGCGAGCTGAGAAACAAGCGTATCCCTACCGCTCGGCATTTGACGTCTTGGCTGGTGACTCTGGGTCAAATCAGGGCCAGTGCTACGGCGAGAGCTACGCACGCAAAGGTCAGGACTGCCCATGCCCACTGCTTCTGCTGGGGCTTGGTCGGCAGGTTGCGATCGTAGTTCATTAGGCTTCGCTTTCGTGAGCAACGAGGGGGTGGCCCGCCCCGCCCCCAGATAGGGCGGGCCAATGTGTGTACGCCGACAAGGGCGCCGCACAGATCGAGGGCTCGTCGGAATGGCATGTGACCGCGTCACCGACGAGCCGCGCGCCCGGACCTGGCAAGGAAAAGGTGCCCACAGAGATTACTATCTCATTACTCAGTCGGTGTAGGTGGAGTCGGAAGGCTCGCTCGTCCGGCGTTCATGCGACAGATGGCTGTGTCAGCTCGGCAATCGCATCGGTCTTCTGATGGTCTGCGACCGGCGTGAAGATCTGAGTTGCTTGCAGGGAGGCGTGGCAAATCAAATGCTGCACGGTCCGTAAATCCGCTCCGCTTCAGACCAGGTTCGTGCTGAACCAATGCCGAAGGCTATGCGCAGACCCCGGAACCCCGGCGCGTTCCATCGATGTACCCAAGGCATAGCCACCGATTTTGGTCGAATGTGGGGGTTGTTACCCCCTCTGGAGGGAACCACCACGCGGTGCCGAGGCATCGAGCCTGTGCAAGCTCCAGCCGCACCTCATGCATAGGGACTGCGGCCTTCACTCCTCCCTTTCCTATCACGTTGATCGTGCGCCCGATGAGATCGACGTCCTTTCCCTGATGCGGGCAATCTCGTGAACAGGGAGACGGGCCAGCGCCACGAGATGCACCATGACGCGCGTCGTGTGATGCATATTGGTTGCCAAAAGGAGGAGCATATGTCCGTTGGAAACCGGACGAGGCTCCCCACACGGCCTACGGTGCGCCGACTTTGTCGAATGGGGTTGTGATCTTGGTATCCCCATTAGCTTCAGTCAAGTGAAGGATTTGCGGAGGCTCCGGCGATGTTGCCTCCGCAAATGTTTCACGGTAGATGCGGATGACAGTCGAGTAGCGCTCAGTGACGGTTCGAAGCGAGAACGTGCTCGCGAGTTGCCAGACCTTCATTCTTCGAAGAGTTTATTCCAATGGGCTGTGTCGTTTGATCCATATGAAGATTCCACTGGAGGAGTCTTCCAAGCTGCATGACCGGATAAGCATCCGGTCACGACAAGTAGCGCGGAATGTCCGAGGAAAAGGAAGCCGCATATCCCCGGCACCAATCCCACCTCACGAAGGTTCCTGCAGTTTGATTGTGGTTCGACTTCGAGGTGCCGTCACGAAGGAGGGTAATAAGGTTGTCAGTCACTGCCGACCAGGTGAATTGATGATCGGATTTGCATTACTCGCACGTGATGACAAGTCCGTCGATCCCTTTCTACTGGAGCAGGGCTTCGAAAAGGACGAGGTCGGTGAGGTCTGCGCGAACTAGGCGCTCTTCGTCGGCAGTCAACGGCTGGGGAGCGGGTGTCGTCGTCGATTTCTTCACGAAGTTCTCCGCTTGAAGATCGCCATGTAATTGCGCCCCTTGACGTTTCCCGTGAAGTTCCCTGTCATCAGGACTTCTTGGTAGCTGATGAGTTCCCATCCTTGTGAGCCGAGGTGATTGAGATACTCGTTGAACTTCGCCATTGCCTCGACTTGCTTCTTCGCGTTCCATCGCTCGGTGATGTTGATTGATTCGGTCCAGTACTGCCATGTCTCAATGGCCAGGCAGCCTAACGAGTGCAGATCTTGAACACTTCAGAATCGCTGGAATCTGTGAGGTCACGGAGAACAAGGAAATCTGCACTTCTAGAATTACCTCATGACGACACGCGAAGAATCACCGACACCGGACGTCGACCAGATCACGAGTTGGTTCGCTGCACTCGACAGCCAGGCTCGCCGTGTCCTCTTCGCTGGCCCGCGCGCTGAGATTCCGAACGAGTCCGTCGACGAGATACTTACCAAGGGCACCAAACTCGCAGGGCCGTGGTTCACCGGCCTTGCGGATGTCGAGCACTTCCATCTTCCCGACGACGTGGCCGACTATGTCGACGGTGTACTGATCGAACTCCAGAGTTGGTGGGTTGGATTGTCGAACGAACAAAGGTTGCGATGGGCAGACGTCGAATCGAATCTCGTGCCCGAGGATCTCCAGACGTCTTATCCGGGGCTCTTTGCGTTCGTGATCGGCGACGAGGGGGCCTACGCCGACCCGCAGGTGGTCGACTTCATCGCCGTCGCCGGCGGTGGATGGCTTGGCGTTCGATGATGCCGAACCAGACTTCGACGAGGCTCATCCACGATGCCCACGTCGGAGTGAAATGGACGTGGATTCGCGGGTTCCCCGCCCACCACTGGCGGACCTCGGACCTCTTGTGGGCGGCGTACTTGTTAATCACCAGATACAGTTCCTGGTCTGGATATGCCCGAGCCGCGTGCTTGACGAACACCAGAATTCGATGGTGACGGTATCGGGGCCGGCAAATCCCGGTCAGCTTTCCGGTCGCGATCTCCAATGCCGCAAACAAGGTGGTCGTGCCGTTGCGGACGTAGTCGTGGGTTTGGCGTTCGGGGAGCCCAATCTGCATAGGCAACGTCGGCGCCGTCCGATCCGGTGCCTGAATCTCCGATTTTTCGTCTACACACACAACGATCTCGTTTTCCGGCGGATCGAGATACACCCCGACGATGTCGGTGACCTTCGCGACGAGTTCCGGATCGGTGCAAAACTTGAATATTTCACTGTGCCAGGGCTGCACACTGTACCCATGTCACGCCTCCGCGACAGTGCTGTTGCTGATTCCCAGTCGATCGGATAGCAATCGGGCGCTTCAATAGGGGACGCCGAGTTTCTTCGGGGGCGACACCAGGGTTTCCGAAATGATCTGGCGGTGATCGATCGTGCGTGGACGTCCCGAACGGGGCTGGTTGACCAACCCGCACTGTGTCACGTCGAGGAAGCCGGTGGCGGTGTCGCCGCCAGAGCCGCTACTACGGCGTCAGCCGGCGCTGCTGCTACGTGCGGCGACTACGTGCGGCGACGACGTTTCGAAGAAGGATGAATGGAGGGTCTCAGTGATCAGTCGAGCTTTGCCGCACCATCAGCCGATGAAGACCGATCCGGAGGGGACAGAGAAGATCTCCTGCGTCCGCCAGCAATACCAACTCCGGCCACAAAGGATCTCGATGTACCTCGCCCGGTACCAGACGTCGCCATCAGTCCGTCCAGTGTCTGGCGAATCCTTCACAAGCTCGGCTTCAATCGGCTACCCACCTCACAGCGCTACAAACGTACGCAGACCCGGGAAGTGCTACGAAAACAACGCTCCGGCCATCAATTGCAAGTGGATGTGAAATTCGTTAAGTCACTTGGCCACATCGGAAAGAAGAAGCGTTATTACCAGCACGCCGCAATCGGTGACTGCACGCAACAACTAGTGCATACGAAGTTTATGCCCGTCGAATTCGTTGTGGAATTTCATGTCTATGTGACCTCCCGTTGAGCAAGTACTCTGCATGGCTCCCAATCACAGAGTTGGATTCAGATCGCCCGCTCCTAATTTCGTCTGCAGTGACCATTTCAAGAGAGAGTTCTGGGCCGGAATTACTACGTATCGACGTGATTAATTCTGAATCAAAATCGGGATCCAAGGTGTATTCGAAAACGCGCATCATTCTCCATTGCCAAATTTCCGTTCCTTTGATGTATTTGGGTCCTTCGGAGACGGTTCGAACATATCGAAAGTGTCTAAAGCGTGGTATTTCATCGGCAGGGGTTCCCGCTGCGGTTAGTTCCTCCGTGAGTTCGCGCTCGATGCACTCTCGGAAGCTTTCCCGCCCCATGTCACCCAAGAGCCACAATCCAAATCTCGTGACTTGCCGCGCCGGAAGAAAACCGCGTAGTGCGGTCCGTGCGATTCCCCATTTTGATTCCAGTGGGCTTTCGACTTTAAATCCGAGATCGTCGAGGCTCCTAAGCCCGGCTGGGAAGATATCGACCGCACCGCCGATTGGTCCGATCTGGTCGGGTCGGCGTGATTGTCGAACCAGAACGTACTTCGAATCGATACAAAAGATGCAGATTGATGCAACCGAGACCCGGACAGAGGAACGCCAGTGTGTGACACTCCAGAGCACAAGTTTGCTTGCTCGTCGATGTCGCCACAAGTATTGGGCGATGGTGAAAAGAATCGCTGCGACAAGGCTCGTCACAATTGATATCGCGATAGTCAACTCCGGCTCCCTTCTTTCGGGCGTGTTTCGTTTCGCTCGATTGTGTCCAAACACACGCCCGCATCACCCATTCTGGATAGTCTTATGGAAATAACCGTTGCGCGGATTGGGAAATAATTATCGGCAAGTCCGGTAGGGGTGTTTATTTTTTTCTTTCCTTTTTTTGCGATTGTCAGGTGGAGTTCATTTTCGATTCTCGTGCCTACGTCCCCTATGGTGTTCGTAAGTTCATGTAACGAGCTTATGGCTGAGCCTGTCGCGATAACGTTCGATACGGTATAGTCGGTTGAGTTATCCGGGTTACGAGGTGAAAGTATATCAACATGAAACTCGCCCTCTTTAGTGACTTTATTCATTAAATTTCTAAGTTGGGGCAAGTTGTTCGAGCGAATCACTGTAATGTGAGGTTTGGGCTTATCTTCTGATTCGGACAAAGAAATAATTTCCCAACCGTTTTGTTGGTAGATTGAGTTTACCGCTATGATTCTTCGTGTGGATTCGTTATCAATTTCCAAATTTATTGTATAGTTGTAGGCCATTGACATGATTATATCATTTCTTCAATTGTTGAACTGAGAATCCTGCGGTATACTTCTTCCGATGATTCCAGCAGTTCTTGATGATTCGATGGCACTTCGACGATTGTGTACCGAACTGACCGGGTATTCAGAATCTTCTCAATTTCGTTGTAACGATTATTCAAGGCTAATTTGAGTTCCAGATTTCCTGGGTGTTTTCCACGATTAGGGCCGACTGAATATTTCCATCGATTTTGTATAACGTCGCTATGAGCAGACAAGACTACTATGTGGTCCATCTTGCGCCATACTGGCGGTTGATCTATGAAGTTCACGATGGCGTCACGTTCTGTGCGTGAAATTATCTCACAGTCGAGCTGCGCTTCCGTGAAAATTAGCGCGTCAACTACCCCACGATCCATTATGGTTACTGTATTGTCCGGTTTGGGTGCAGTCAGTAGATAGTATAGATTTCGGGCGACGGCTGCCAGGTTGAACTCAGGAGAGTTCTTTCCGTCCATCGGGATGAATCGACCTCCGCCGTGGTAGTGCCGGATGCGGAATCCATCGTGTTTGGCGTGTTCTTCGATATAAGTGGCCATCTGTGTCTTGCCCGATTTTGGAGCTCCGCAGATCTCGATAATCATAGGTGGTATCCAATCCTCTCGCTGTGCGTTGGGATACAATTCCAACGGGCAGATAAGCAAGTGTCGCAGGCTGTCGTCGCACGGTCAATATCGGATTTTCCCCACCGAATAACGAGGTCTGCGCGTTTCAGGGGATGGTTGCCCATGCGCGATCGGTCGGCGATGCCTGAAACATTGTCGCTGAGTTGTGTTGGTCTTGGCCCAGAAGCCTTCACGGAACGCGTACGGCGAGGAACACAGGAGTTGGGGGAATCTGCACGCGCGGCGGCGATGCTCCGTTGGGGCCTTCGAGGGCATCGACCGCTTGGTCATTGATTTGCTGCATCGGCGTAGAGAGACACTCGGCGCAAACGCAAATCACATTTGATATATAGACCGATGTATCACGGAAAGAGTGCTGCCGAGGGTTCTTGAACATGTTCTGGCCCACTTCCGTGACTGGTTCAAAACTGACGATCGAGAAAGCCTAAGGAGTAAGGGCCAACGCCAACGCTGACCTGTGGACGTAAAGCACCGCCCTCAAGGGCCGATATCCAGTTCAGGTGCGCTCGATGCCGGAATCCCTATCCAGGATTTCTTCCGCGCGCGTGATGGGGTCGTGGGGGTGCTGCCGATGCCTTCGGTGGTGGGTTCAACTGTCGCTACGGAGGGTGTCGCGGACGAAGGTGTTTTCGACGATCTGCTCATTGGTGGCCCATGGGTGTGCCCGGCCGACGATGTCCCGTACATCTCGGTGCCGTGCACAGCGCGCGTGCCGGGGACGAGGTCGACTGCCAGCAAGTGTGCGTTCCCGCCGGCTGCGGCGTGAGCGAGTGCACCTCGTTCGTCGGGGAGGGTGAAGAAGAAGTCGGTAAACAAAAGCTCCACGGGTCTCGACCACTCCGATAGTGAGGCTGGTTGTGCTGGTGCTTTCAGATTTCTCGGCGGTCAGTAGCGGAGACGAGAGAATGCTCGTGCCGGGTGCTCCCAGTGTTTCTGACCTTAACTCCGATCGACGATAGCTGTTGCCGCTCTGCTCTCATCGCCCTTTAAAGTACGCCGCGCGGTCGCCAATTCGAGATGGTCATTCGACTGGAGCCGACGATTAACCGAGTCGCGAACGGATTCGAGATGTCCTCGGGGCAATTCGAATCTAGAGGGATTTCATCGGCGACGGACTTGTTCGATCAGCTCGCGGACGAGGTTCCGTGCGACTTCACTAGATCCTGAGTCCAGCGCAGCGAGGGTGGTCGACTCGTCTGGATTGACTCGGACGGGTGTACTTGAGTGAAATCCGAAGTTGGCGCTCCTCCTCGGCATTTCATTGACAGAACCGATTGATACAGAGCTCATCGGATCGACGCTAACGGCGATCGCCAACTCAGGCCCAACGACAACTCTAAGCTCGCCGATCAGTCGAAGCGCCGAGGCTATCTGGCTGGTCAGCGCTTCGTCGTCCAGAACTGCGCCAAGGCCGTCGGACGGCAGCTCTGACCAGACGGATACCTGGCCTGAACTCAATACTCGAACCCCTGTGACACGTGACTGTCGCACAGTGTTCCAAGTTGAAGGCACTGATCCGGCGATTGCGACGGCGACTGAACCATCGTTTCGTTCCACCGAAAGTCCCTGCTCGTGATCGACGACACCGCTATTTCGGAGTCGAGTCAGCAGTGCGTCAGCAAGTTCTTCGAGCTCACGGGCAGAAAATCGTCTCGTGTCGACGTTCTGAACGTGAACTTCCAATGTGGGTCGTTCACTGGAAAGTGTGTGAGAAGGTTCTGTGCGTCGCCATACGATTGGTACGTGGGTGTCGAGGGGTGTGTAGCGGAGGCCGACCGGTGCTGACGCTGCGTTCCTGACTGCTTCAGCGACTTTCGTCAGAAGGTCCGCGGTGGATGAGAACGTGTCGTAGAAGACGCCCGAGGTGTAGTCGCCAATTGCTTCGATGAACTCTTCCTGATCCTTCTCGAACTGCACACCGTCTTTCCGATAAACGAGTCGGGGGATCCCGGCGGCTGTCGCAGCAGCCCACTCGTCGTGAGTAGGCGATTGATGAGTGTCTAGGAACCGGTGTCCGTAGTTTGGGCCGAGTATTAGCAGATACAGTTCGGCGTTCCCGACGCCAGCCAGGCATGCTTCGCGGCTCGGAAGATCGGTCGCCCCGAAGTCTTCAAATCGGATGGGTGTGTGTCCGATCGCGGTGATCAGCCCCGGCAATGCGTCGCGTTCTTCCTCCAAGCCGCGACGAACACTGCTAATAAAGACTCGCATGTGACCTCCTCTGGTGATGGCTTTGCCCAGGCTATGCGAGAGGTCTGACGTTTCGAGGCGGATCCGGCTTGAACAGGGACGACTGAGCACCGTCGAGTGCCAGGGTCTTCTACTTCTTCTCAATCACCGCATATTTGGACCGATCGTGTTGCGAGTCGACTACTTTTTCTGCCCAGCCCGGTTCGTCGGCGGTGTCCCGTTTGGTAAGGACGTGAGCATGTCGGTGAGCAAGGATATATTGCAGCTAGATGCCTTTTCGATCAATGGAGGAACACATGGCAACGGGTGACATAGAGACATACTTCGAGGATGGGATTTGGAAGAATCGTCCTCAAGGAAACTCGCGAGCATCGAATACGGCGCCCACCAAGTCTGAAGCGCAGGCCAAAGGTCGCGAGATGGCAGTAGACCGGGAAGTCGAGCATGTCATCAAAAAGAAAAATGGAACGATCGGGGAGAAGAATACTTATCCCCGCAGCAGGGATAACAACCCGCCCAAAGGATAGTTTCTGCAGTTCAGAGGCCATCGAATGGGTCCTCTTGCGATCGCTTGCAGACAGGTTTCGTGTTACGCTGAGAGATGATGGTTGGCTGAACGAATTGGATCGTTGGCGAGCGTCGGTGAGTGGTCTTTCCCGTGCCGTGTTGAAATTTCCATCATGAACCCGATCACGAAGGCGCTCACAGATCGGCAGAAGTCGATCTTGCGTTGGATTGGTGACGGTTGTCCCGATATCGAATCGACGGGACCGGGGCGCAAAACGACTGCACGAGCACTTGCAGGTCGTCAGCTGGTAAAGATTTCGCACTTGAATGGAATCTGGTCGTCGTCGCTCACCGATGCAGGGCGCTACTACCTCGACTACGGCACTTTCCCTGCCGGGCACGGCTTGTCGAAACGACAGCGAGATCGGTTGGGAAAAGGGCAACGAATCGACGGATCGACGCCAGTCGCGGAGCGAAAGCGAGAGGCCGTTTCAGCGCCGAAGGCTGAAGCAGTTGATACAGAGAATGCTCTGTCCGATGAGGATCACGGAGCAACGCGAACACCTCCGGCGGTGGTTCCGCCTGGAGGGAAGCGCTCTGCCAAACTGTCACTGGCGAAGCGGGCAGAAGCGTTGATAGATGCTCTCCAACTTGACCCGGCATCGGGGTTAGGTCGAACATCGCGCAGCTACGACGACGGCCACGATCCTTCGGAAGACGAACGGATCATGCGGAAGATTCGCGACCTTGACCTCCTGCCCTCCGGACGTCGAATCCGCTCTGACTACTGGCATGCGCGGCGCTCTTGGGCGATCGAAGTTGTTGGTCCACCGCCGTGGCATTCGTCAGCTCTATCGACGTCCTCACGGAAGCGCCATCAGCTTCCACCTCATCCGGTGGTCACGGAAGTTCTTGAAAAGCAGACCCTTTCAGATGTGGACGCCACGGAACGGGCCTGCTACCTGCTCAGTGCTCTCGCGACCGAGTCCGAGATCCGCGGGCACCATCTGAGCGCAATCGAACCGAGGACTTGGCAGGGTAGGTCGGAGGGAACCGATCGCGGTCAGTTATCAATCAAGATCAGGCACAGTTCGTTCTCCATCGAATTGATTCAGACAATCGACCGTCGTGAATACACACCGACCGAGGCTGATATTCGCCACGAGATCCGCACGGGATACAAGAGATGGCAGAAGTGGGTTGACGTGCCATTAGATGAGTTCACGTTACGCCTGCATTTTGGGCGTGATCGACGCGATCACCAGGACTGGGTTGATGACGGGCAGACGGTGCTCGAAGACCTGCTGCCGTTCGTCATGGAGCAGATAGAAGAGCTAACTGTCACAGCCGATTTGGCGCGCGAGGCGGAGCTTCGACGACTGGAGGAGCAGCAACGCCGAGATGAGATTGCCGAAGTTAAGGCACTTGAGCAATGGGCCGAAGATGTGCGGGCGGAGGTATTGAACGAGCAAGTTCGGAATTGGCAGGTACTTCGTGAATTGGACCAATATCTAGAAGCGCTCACGGATTATGTCGACAGCATCGAGGATGTGACCGCGAGGGCGTCTGCTCGCGAATGGTTGGACTGGGCCAGGAATCGACGCGTAGACTTGGACCCCTTCAACCGGGCCACTTCTATGCCTCGAATTCCCGCGCCTGGATACAGCGATTTGTCCGAACTGAAGCGAAGGTTTGGAGGTTCCTGATCCGTAGTTCTCTCCGTGAGGACTTCAGCTTGTCGTGCATGCGCGTTTGGTGGTGTGTCAGTTCCACCAGCGACCTCGACGTCGCTCGACATACCGAACCGGTATTTCGGAAAGATCGAGGGGGCGGTCGATATCGGGTCGAACATTGAACGGTGTTATCCGGTTCTTCTCATACTCTTCCTCCATCGCGGCTGCGAAATGGACTATCTCGTTCTGCTTCAAGGAGTCGATCAGCCGGCCGACCAGCTCGTCGAGGCGATGAACTTCGGCTTCCGCAGCAGCGAGTCTGTCGTAGAAGCCAATGGCCCGGTGGCCGACCCACTGGCGGAGTAGTTCATGGACCGGCCGCGTGTGTTCGAGATAGTACTGATATTCCCATTCCGGTGATGACCGGTGATTGGGGTCGTCACGGCGTGGGTAGGGCTTTCCGTGCTTGCAGGCTTCCCGAGCCGACTTCTCTTCGTCGCGCAGCCAATCGAGAATCGGTGTTGGGTTTTTTCTGCAAACGTGTTCCGCGATTGTGACAGCGGCAGCGGGGGAGAGGATGAGTTCGTCGTCGAGTTCGAAGTGCGCGACGGCGTCGATGATGTTCTGCGTGGGATTGCCTATCATCTGATCGAGCGCATCGATGTCGCTAATCGATACTGCGCAGGAAACGGGTCGCCATGTGAGAGTGGCGATCTCGGTGGGGACAAGGACATCGAACACATGGGAAGCGGCGTAGTCCTCTGCTTCCGTGAGCTCGTAGCGGCTTATCGCGGCCCACCCGTCCTGAACTCGGCGGAATTCCTGGGCGTTGTGCCATGGGCCGTGCAGTCGGTTGCGGGGAACATTCTCGACTTTCGAAGGTTCCGCGCGGTCAAGAAAGCTCACCTCGTAGCGTGGAGTCTTCTTTCGTTCGTCGATACCAACGATCCGAACGCGTTCGATCGGGGTTCCGTCGCGTAACTGGTAGATGCACTCGTCGCCGATGTTCATTTGCCGATCCTTCCAATGATGCCGGACCTCACTCAATGTGGACCGAAGGTACACACGTTGGATCAGTCGAAGATGTCGCGACCGCAAAACTCGGTGCATTTTTGCGCCCGGATAGTTCCCATATTTACGAATGGACGGCTCGTGATGTTCGGGAAGCGGTAAACCACATCATTCACATCTGTGAGGGGCCGGTTCTCGCAATCCGAGCATGGTCACCGAGGGCCGCGATTTAGCGCCCCTATGAAAGCCATAGTCAACGGCGGCTCCTGAGGTTGTCGGTATCTTTTGGTAGAACAACTGAGGGTCGGGAATTCAAAGGAAATGAGGAAGAACCATGGCAGTTCGGGCCACTCACCGTCGGATGTCGCCCGGTGGCACACGGAACGAGCACATCACTAATTTCTAATGGCTCAACGAATCAACCGGCAATATCGGGGAGAACGCCAAGGCACAGATGGTGGACTACATCGACAATCAGAAGGGCAGCGCTTATGTGACTGGTCCGCAATCGCGATCAGAGGTGGGAACTGTGCATAGCCCCGGAGCCGTTCCGTACCTGCGCACGTTCGCGAATGGCGTACCTAACGACAACTTGCTTTCGTTGCCGACCTACTGACCTTCCAAGACAGTGCCCCGACGTTTAGTTGGTCGTCGGGGCACTGGTTAGGCGGGTTCAGATTATGAGGGCTCCTCGCAACGCGTGATCTGGCCCAGGGCAGTCATGTCTACGACCTGACGGTCGTCGGTATTGGTGAGAATCTCAAGATCTGCGTGGAAGTGCTAGTTGGAACAGCTAGTCTGTGTCAAATATGGCCCCGAGACGAGAGAGTAGCGTCGTCCATTCACGCGCCAGCGTCATCCGAAGTTCGCCTTCAAGGTCCACACGGTCCTCCTCCGCGAACCAGTCGCGATTGCGCTCAACGACCCGATTTCGGTAGCCGGACCCCTGGCCCCATGCTTGCAGACAGTCAGTCCACATTGCAGTGTCCTCCTGCAGTTGCTTTCGGTACAGGGTTTTTCCGGATAGCTGCATCTTTTTGAGCAGATCGTCGTAGGTCTGCGACATCAGTCGTGCCGCCTGCGACAGGAGCTCGTTGGCCTCAGGCATCGAGTCCGAGAGCGTCTCGCATAGAGAGGTGAAGCTCTTCACCGAATCACGCAGGGTGAGGACTGCGAGTCGGCGCGCGCCGAATCCAAGTTGATGTGAGTAGCTGAGCGACCGCCACTCACCTCCACGCCTGGCTGCGGCGTGGACGGAACTTGCATGAGCAGAGGAGATCTCGGTAAACAATGTGTCGTGGATTTGGCTGCGTACTGTGGCTGGTTCGCGGTTATTTTTTGCCCAGCTACTTATGAGACGGCTAGCGTCACGTTGAACCTCAAGAACTTGTTCTTGCTCGGCATTTGCGATCAGGTTCTCAGCGTTTGCCAGGATGTCGCGAAGCTGTCGACGAAACTCCTGCCGAGTATGTGCCACACGGTTGGCGAGGAAATCGCGAAGCCGATTCGGATCGTCGTCGAGAGCGTTGAAGAACTCGACGGGCATCGAATCGAGTTGGTAGGGGCCGAGCGCGACGCTGACCTGTTCAGACTTGAGCTCGTATCCTTCCTCGATCGATTCCGCCCGGAGCCCAGTTTCGTCTTTGACCGCAAGTGCTTCCTCCGGTCGAGCAAGGACGAGAATTGCGCAGTTGGAGTCGATTTGAGGGTTTCCGATGTCTCGGGCCCGTTTGAGAAGGTGTTGTACAGACTGCTCCGGTGCTGCGTTGAAGCTTGAGCACAGTACCGCGACGGTGTGCGGGTCTTCCAGATGTGATTCCAGGTCCGCCCGGCCTGTTGGCTGATCGATACCTCTTGTATCAACGATGTTGATCGTCAACCCAGGTATGTTCGCCATCAGCTCCGGGAGGACCAGTTCGATACGCGTTGGAAGCGAAAATTCGGGGTGTCGACCATTGTTGATGCGTTCGAAAGTGCTCTTCAACCAGTCCAACGGGCTTGAGGCAATGCTGGGGTCAAACCACTCGTCTCGGCGGTCTCGTCGATGGAGTCCCATCCTTGTCAATAGTTCGACGACGAGTTCGCGCTTTGACGGGATAGCCGTGGCGAGGTCCTTAGCGGGGTCAGATCGGACGGTTTTTCCGTCGGCGCCCTTTGTCCGCGTTGGGTTCAAGCCCGCCATGTTGCGTATGGCCCGCTCGATCTCGCGTGGAACGGCGCGGAAACCATCAGTCGCGTGCTCGTCTTTCGTGTCGGGTTGTCCCGCGCGCAGTAGTTGGTCGACAAAGTCTTCGACGTCAACGCGGATATCGTCATGCGTGCGCGGTTCTACGACGATACCGTAGCCAGGGCCGACTCGGAGATGGACCTCGCACAGCGTAATTCCTCCGCCGCCTGTCTCGAGCACGGGCGATGGACGCCCCTGTTGGCCCTCAACCTCAAGGCCTGTGGCGCGGCAAATTGCCGTCGACTTTCCGGCCCCAATACTGCCGATGAACGCGATCCCGTGCTCTCGGCGCAAGAGGAGCTTGGCGGCCTCACGGATCTCTTCGATGTATTCCTGCAGTCGTCGTTCGAAGGCAGGACGGACGCTCGGCGTGACAGCGAGCTGCAGGAGCGAGTCGGCCAGCTGTTCGGCGTCCCAGAGTAGGTCCTGGTCAGAATGATCGAGTGCCGGGCGGGGGAGGATAGACCAATCGCGAGCCAGCGCTTCGGCTAGCTCTGTGGCTTCGCGGGTCCCGATGGCAGCCAGGAGCAAGCTGAGTTCTTCGTCTGAAATCTGGCGATCGCCGGCTTCAATGCGCGACAGCATGGCAGGGCTCCACGTGACCTGTTTAGCGAGCTCGCCCTGCTTGCGGCCCGTCTGTTCGCGTAGTTGAGTAAGGCGATGCCCCAGTTGAACGGCACCGATTGAGTTGATCGTCGACATGGACCCACCTTCGGTTGAATGACCCACGCAAGCATGCAGCATCAACTACATTGAGTCAATGATTGATTTCAGGGCGTCAATGAAACGATGTTGAAGCCCTCACTGTTCATCATCTGGTGGTGGCGCGGAGTCGATCGAGAGCATTCGTGCAATTTCACCGGGTGTGAGGGGTTGGCGGAAGTTCAAAACCTGCCCTGCATTCAAAACCTGCCCTGCAATTGTGGTGAGGTCGCGGATGCTTGCTCCCGACCATGCATGAACAGTGCTGCCACCAAAATCAACGAGCAGATCTGACAAGCCATCGGTGGTGGTAGTGGACGACACTCGGATTGTGGCTTCGGTGACGTAATAGCGGTCGTCGAGCGAAGTGGCCACGTCTTCTACATCACTGCGTCCGTCGAGGCTCTGCTCTGCATCTATCGTGATTGAGCGCCGAATTCCGTGCAGTGCGACCCGAGCGAGTCGGTAATTTGCTAGAGGTCCGCGTAAGTCCTCCCACGAGGCCGCCGAGATTTCGTCGCGAGCCTTGATGAGTCTGCCGTTCTTGGCCATAAGAATTCGCTGCGTTCCTACGTCGATGGCGAGTCGGCCGGATTCAAATGACCATCGATAGTTGTGACTACTCGGCATCATGGTCGCTGGCTCATCGGTGACCGGTGTGCGAGACACTCCGAGGTGTGGCCAATTGGCCTCCAAATGGTCTGCATTGGCATTGATCAGCAGTGAAACATCGAGATCAGTGATATCGTCTCGAATTCTCTCAACGTCGTCGAACGACATCATTGTTCCGATGTAATGCCAGAAAGCAGTGTTTTCGATCGCTTGTGGTTAGTTAGCAGCCAGGGGAGGAGGTGTCGAAGCTCAGGCAGCGACAGCGCGCCACCAGCAAGTGAAATTCGCGCCTGCAAGTCCTCCGAAGTGGCGCAGCATGACGGACCACGACGCTGCATAGGTTAGTTAGTTTGCCCGCTATCCCGACGTAATTGCGGTGGTTTCGGACAGTACCGGCGCTGCTCCTGTATCGGTGCTTCTCGCGATTGCCCACCACCTGCCATGCGCTCCAAACTTCGCGCGCTCGTCGGAATGCTCGACTGGGGTGACTCGAACAGACATCCAAGACCCCTTCGCGGGTAGTGTCAGGTCGAGTGCGTGTGCGATCTGTGTATATGGGCGTTGGTGTCCGACGATGATGAAACCATCATCGCGGAGTGCAATCCGCGAATCACGGACACGCTTTGGCGCGTCGTCTTGCTGACCGACCGCAAGCACAACTTGACGATTCACGAGGCGCATCGTGATGTGGCGGAAGAGTTCGTTCAACCGTCCTTGTCCGCTGGATTTTGGGGTGAGAATTTTATCTCGCGTGTCTGCGTCTAAGTGAAGGAGAAGGTTCGTTGGTAGATCAGCCTGAATTCCACCCCACAACCAGTAGATTTCACTGAAGGCTTCTTCGTTGATGCGACGCTTGTTGTCTCGGTTGTAGGCCCGGATTCGATCAGCCGAGGCGGTGGTTTTCCAACGAAGTCGTTCGTCTGTGATGCGGAGCAGTCCGGCAGCCCACTCGCTGGCGTCATCATTGACCCAGACCAGCAGGGCTGGATGATTCAGTTTTCCCGACCGTGGCCCGTGATCTCCGCATAGGTACATCTCCATCGGGATTTCCCATCCGCCCAAGTCCTTCGAGAACTTGCAGTCAACTTCGACGCCATCGATGTTCCAGTCAAGGTCACTGCCATCAGTAATCTCGAACTCGCGGGTGAGGTTTACTTCGATAGCTGTTCCGAGGTACGTCTTTTCGGTCTTGGTCAGATGTTGATAGCACCAGCGGCCAGTCCTTTGCCCGTCGAGAAGCTCATCGATCGAATCTCTGAGCGTCCAACGGAAGCGATGTCTGGCTTCTTCGTGATCCTCGAACCATCGAATGATCTGGAGGAGGTCGTCTGGCGGAGATTGCGGGGCAATCCTGTTGAAAACCTCAGTGCGTTTTTTAGCCGAAGACATCGCAGTGGTCGGAGTAGGATGCTTTCGGAAGCTGTTACGTGTTCGCCGCATTGCATTAGCGCGTGCATCTTGTGTCAGGTTCGCTGGCTCTAGTTGAACGTCGAAGTCGGGGCTGGCATTATCAGGCACCAGCCTATGATGTCATTCGCCAGAGACATTTGATGTGTGCGTCATGACGTGTTGTTGAGCCATCTTGGATATGACATGTAAGGCTGGGTGACTGCTCGCCCCTCGTTATAGGTAGTTTCGCAGATGACCTGCCAGGGCCTTCGCGAGGCCCACCGGCACCGCGTTGCCGATCTGTTTCGCAATTTGGATCTTAGTACCGCACCATAGGAAGTCCTCGGGGAAGTCCTGGAGCCTTGATGCTTCGAAGTGGGTGATAGGGCGATTCACTCGATGCTTGCCAGCTTTATCCCACTGTGGGTGGAGGTACGAGCCCTTTTCAGGCTTGAAGAACTCCGTGCGAATTGTGTGGGAGGGCATCGTCCATCGCATTCTTCCCATGACATCGGTTGTCCCAGTCGCCTTTTCTCGCCAGCACCGAGGAAGAAGGTGGTCTGGAACGTCGAACCGACCCCCGCCGGGTGGGACATGGTCATAGCGTTCCAGTGACAGCGGCGTGGGAGTTCTGCCAAGGTGTATGTCGAGCCCTTTGAAGATTCCTGGAACCGTATGTCCGAAGAATTCCGCGGTCGAGTCGGGGAGACTGAGCGATGTGGGCTTTTCAGGAATGCGGCCAATCCGCGTACGAGTTCCCGCCCATTTCGCGGTGTCTGGCGTGGCGGGCTCGCGGGCATGTGTCGCAGCGGGTAGCTCGATCTTGCCGATACGAGATCCAATGACGATCGTGCGCTTTCGTCGTTGAGCGACGCCGAAGTCAGCGGCGTTGAGGTGGCCAAATGATAGTTGATAGTTTTTCAGCGACCCGCCGTCGGTCTCAGCGAGTAGCAGCTGAAACTCGTCGGATCGCATGAATCGGTCAACATTCTCAATCACGAAGACCTTGGGATTCGCCGTCTTCACCACCCGCAGGTACTCGCGCCAAAGCTGATTGCGCGGGTCGTTGATGTCCTTGGATCCAAGATTGGAAAATCCCTGGCACGGTGGCCCGCCAATGACCACGTCTGCTTTCGGGATCTCGCGGGCCTTGACGGTCGCAATGTCACGGTAAAGGGTGTGATCTTCGCCGAAGTTCGCCGCATAGGTCGAGGCGGCGTGAAGATCAAACTCGATCGCAAGTTTTGGCGAGAACCCTTCGGAGGAGAAACCGCTGGTCATGCCGCCGCAACCGGCGAAAAGATCGATCATTGAAGGCATCCGACCATGATACGGTCTGCGTCCGACATTGCCTCGGTCCGACGTCCAAACCAATGTGCGGATCGATTCGGCGATCGGCGGCGGCAGTCATCCAGAACTGCCGTTTGGCCGGACGACCGTCGGGGGATGGCTTCCTTTCATCCAACGGGCTGCCATGAGTCGGACGGTCGTGACGCGTTTTACCCGCCGCTGCGAGCACCAGGAAGTAGTCTAGCGGGCATGAATTATTCCGATCCCTCGAGCCGTCGGTTCGAAATTACTGTTCTCGGCCGCACACTTGAGCATCTCGGGACTCAAATGTATAAACGCCGGGACGTCGCGATTGCGGAGCTTGTTGCGAATGCATGGGATGCGGGCGCTACGAACGTAGAGCTCACTATTCCGACCAAATCAAGCTACGACCGTGATGTTTCGACTGTGGTTATTCTAGATAATGGGATTGGAATGACAGCTGATCAAGTCGAAGATGAGTACCTAGTGATAGGTCGAAATCGGCGTTCCGCCGGCCAATCGAGTCCAATTGGCCGTCGGGTTATGGGAAGAAAAGGTGTCGGAAAGCTCGCGGGTTTCGGCTTAGGTCGCAAGATGGTGGTCGAAACTTGGCGCGATGAAAAATACACACGATTCGAACTTGATGGAGCCAAGCTAAAAGCGGATGGTGGAGAGGTTAGAACTCTAGGCATAGAAGGTGTCGTTAAAGAAGTGCCCATCTCAGAAAAATCGGAGAGTGGTACCCGCGTAACGATGCGAATGTTGAAGCACAAAACCCCACCCGACATCGACGGGTTGCACCGATCTCTTGCTAGACGATTCAGTAGATCAGTAGTCGGCGAAATGAAGATTTCGATTAACGGAGAAATTCTCAGAGAACCAGACATCGAGTTTGTCTATCGATTGCCGGTAAGTGGTGAGCAAATTGAGAAACTTCCGTCAGGTGATTCAGTTCGATGGTGGGCAGGGTTCTCGGACAAAGTTCTGCCGTCTGAATTGCAGGGATTTACAGTAATCGTCAATGGCAAGACCGCTCAAGCCCCTCCGTATTTTTTTGGCGTTGAAGGGACCGCGAGTGGTCAGCACGGAACAAAATATTTGTCCGGAGTTATGGAAGCAGATTTCTTGGATTCGGGAGACGACGATGAATCTGATCGCATATCCACAGATCGCCAAGAAATTGATTGGGAGGATGAAGCTACTTTAGAGCTCAAGTCGTGGGGAGACCAATTAACGCGAAAGCTCTTACGTGAACGTCTAAGTCGTCGAGAAAATGAAACCGAGAAAACAGTTACTTCGGATCCCAGGTTAAAGGGGCGATTGGATTCACTTGACTCGCCGTCTAAGGCTCAAGCTACAAAGTTTATACGAGCGCTGGGCAATGCCGAAGTTAACCCGGAGCGTATCAATTCGTTGGCGGACACCATATTGCAAGCTTTTGAATACAGGCAGTTTCACGACTATATTAGCGAACTGGAGACGGCCTCAGAAGATCCTGAACAGTTTGGAAAGACAGTTGCTTATATTCAAGGTTGGAAAGTGCTTGAGAGTCGTGCAATTCTTGAGGTAGTCAAAGGACGAATTGAAATAATCGAAAAATTCTTCGCTATGATTGTTAACAATGCGTCGGAGACGGCTCACGTTCGCGGTAATGACAATATGCACGATCTTCTTGCTAGCTATCCATGGCTGATCAATCCTGAATGGCAAGTTTTATCAGAAGAAAAGACTATTTCTAAGCAGTTGGAGGAATGGAATCTAAGCGAGGTGTCCAATGGCAAAGGTCGTGACAGTACGCGGTATGACTTCTTAGCGCTCAACGGTGACGGGCAACTTGTGGTGATTGAAATCAAGAGAAGCGGACATGATGCTACGCTAGACGATCTTCATCAGCTTGAGGGATATGTTAACAAGCTATCTGTCGGCCAATCGAATATCATCGGAGTCTTTATTGCAAGTGATAACTATTCGATGATGGATCGCGTCCTGGAATCTTGGAAGAATCGCGACGATATAGATCTCCTGACCTGGTCGCAGGTGCATAAGCGAACCGCAAGCCATTATTATCACTATAAGTCTATCCTAGATAGCGATTTGAACACGGATAGTTTTGATCGTAAAGTTCGGGAGGTGTCGCTGACCAGATCGGTCCTTGCAACATCTTCCTACCGCGACAAAGATGCACGTGCGAGTGGCATGGGACCACAGGATTCCAGTTTCGACTTCTAACATTGAAAAGATGTAATTGGCGGTTCGCATCGATGCGAGCCCGCTTGGTCTTGCATCAATTGGTGTCGACGAGTTCTTCTAACTCTCATGTTCCAGGAGGGCACTTGCGAGTTGGTTCGTATCTAATGCCGAGCTGCCGGCGACACACAATAGTGTTGGGCGCGCATCATCGAGCACGAAACGACACGCACTCTTTTGTAACGCCGACTCAACAGCAACGGCGGTGCTTCGAGTCGCCGCAAAATAGACGACTGGGCACCTGGACCATGCATGCGCGGTGCCGTGGCCTCGGCAGCTTGCGGCGGGATAAGCGCCAATCGACGAGAGAGCAAGGCTCAATCCGGATACTCCAAGTTCAAGGCTGTCGAGAGGATTGTCGTCTGCGTTACGAAGAATCCCACTTATTGCAGCGTGCTCGCCGGACGAAAGATCTTCCTCTATCACGTCGGGGTCCCAGTTTTCCACGATCTGCGCGAGGCGTTCGTAGTGTGCTGGGCTACTAGCCAATTGTGAAAGGCAATCGACAATAATTCGTTCCGTTGAAACAACTTGTTGCGCGAATTCATGTGGAATGTCGAGGATTGGCCACGTGTCTCGAAAGAATCCGAATCCCTCATCTTCGGTCAAAGCACTCAGATCTGGCGTCCAAAAGCTCGCGCCAATGGGCAGAGAGTCTCCGCCTTCTATCGGGGTGGTTGGAATCATAAGGGCCTCCTTGACGTCGATTACTTGTTTGACTCATTGTCGTATTCTGGGGAGAAAGATGCACGGTTTTCACCTGTTGGAATTGCGGCTTAGCTCCGTCGCAGAGCAGGTCCGTCGTTCGGAGAGTCCGCTCGATGCAGTGTCCGGACATGACCAAAGTCCAAGGCCTTCGCTTGGCCCTGATTCGACTATTTCTCTGGTCTCTGAGTGTAGCCCCTAGCAATGCCTCGTCGGAGGAGTTGTCGCCGAACGGCCCTGTTGCTGACACTAAATTTCTCCAATTCCCGCTAATGGCAGCACTGACTGGTAGAGCGGGATGACGTCATCGATCTGTATTTCACTGAGTCCCGGCCACATAGCGGGATATCTTCGCGTTTGGGGGCTCGGGCGATCGTCTGGCGGTTGAGGTGTATTCGGCAGCTAAGCCTTTCATAGTTTCGATGGCCCGGCATCTGAATGCGATGCGGGTCGATTCCAGGAACAGTTTCATAGTGAGGTAGGTGTTTGCTTGTTTGCGATCCTCTGCGATGTCACGCTCATCGCCCTACCTCTATTGCTGCTTGCGAGCAACGTCGCCTTTGCGACTTATTGGTACATGGTTTGGTTGATTTTGACCTCTGTGAAATATGTCGGCGAAGGTCTCGGTGAGGTTCAGCCTCTTTTGCTTTTGTCCTGAACAATGAAACAAGCGCGCTCATAGAGTTCGTCGAAGGTGATGATTTCGACGTCGTTGACGGATCGACGGTAAAGTTCGAAGGACGATACCTTTTCGCGATTTAGTTCTCCGTTGGTCGAAAACTCGTCCGTTTGTCCAACTACAACTACTTGTCGTGGTCTCACAGTTGAAACTACAAGGTCTGTCGGGCTTCCGTCTGGTTCATATTGCCTGTGGAGGAATTCCCCAATTCCGCGGACTGCTTTCTCTGCTGTCTTCTGCACTTGAGATACTGCACCGACTACTTCGTTTGAAGGAGCCCAAACGTCAGGTTTTCGGTATTGAGTGCTTGCCAGTAACGGGAGATCATGCCGCTTGATCTCGCAAAAAAGTAAACTGCTAACAACACCGCGCGTACGGAGAACGCCATCGCTTCGTTTGCCTGCTCCGCCAAACTTACTTGCACCGGTGGTGATCTGTTCAAGTTTATTGTCGTCGTATGATTCGCACGCGATCAAGCTTAGTCCGTATCCGAAGATCCATGGATTTTGTTCGAAGAACTGTTGCCAAATTGCTTCTGGTCGCGAATCTTTCCCTAAAGCCTGCTGCTCGTCTCGTCGCTTCTGGAAGAACTCCGAATCCGTTAAGTAGCAATGAAAAATATCGAGCTGACCTTTGCGGTTGGCAATTATGTCGAGCTCAGCTTGGGTGAGTGAGCTTCCGAGAACCGACTTGAGCGCCTCAATAACTTGTGCTTTGTCACTGTCAACAAGGAGTTGGGCGATTTCGACGCTATCTTTACCAGTGATTCGAAACTCGCCTTCTGGAAGCGAGATTTCGCGGCATTCTTGAAGAAAATTTATCAATACCCAGAGATTTTGGTGTCCATCGCTGGTATCTACGAATGCTTTGACTGTTCGTGTATCTGTTGTATCTGGAATATTCTGCTCTAAAGGTATTTGCCCTTCTTTGGTCTTGTCTTTTTTCCAGAATTTGAGTCGTGGTGAATAAGTGTCCTCGTTGTAAATTAGAGTGACGGTGCAGATTGCGGAAACTTTCGGCCCGTCGTATAGGATGAAGTCCGTCACAAGACTTGAATGTTTGAGGTCATAGAAGTAGTGTAGGCTGCCCGTGCCGCTTGGTCGGATCTCAAGTTGGGAGAAGTCACCTCCTTCAACTGTGAACGTGCGATTTCCTTTCGCTTTCAGGAATTCTAAACCAAGATTCATCGCACGGCTACCATTTTTTGTTCGACAGGGCGCGTCAATTTGGCTACTACATTCATGTGATGGCTCTTTCTCGTAAACATGTTCATCTTCGCTCTAAGGTACTTGAGCGAAGATAGTTTGACAATATGTCACAACCTCACGAATCCAATCGGAAACATGAACATTTTTCAGCTGTGTCGTGTCGATCTACCGTTACGGAATGGCAGGTAGCAGCTACCGAGGCTAGAGGTCTACCATCGAAGGGCCTGGGTTTGTTGATGTCCGCGCCGTTCATACCAAGTTCTGTAGGTGAGTGGTGTTTGGTTGCCGAGGGTACGGACTGGGGTGTTGCGCTGGACGGCGATTCGATTGAGGCTGATCCGAAGCTAGCGCCATTGATGTCCGCCAACACCTAGCCATCGGGCAATCTGTGGAGACATGCGACGAGTGTTGTCGGTGTCAGTTCCTACAGTTGGCCTATGAGTGTAGTGAGGGTGTCTAGCGAGGATGCGATTGCAAGGTTCGCGCGTTCGGAAAAAGCTTGTGGCACACTACGTCGGTGGAAGTCGGATCCGCGCAGGTCGCGTGTTGTTCCACTCGTTCTCGCCCACCAAAATACAGTCCTCGCATCTGTCACCCCTGACGATGTTAAGGAGGTTGCAGTCTCAACCGAGCACGCGCTGGGCGCGGTTCGAAAGCGCGATGTTATTCGAATCCCGAGGATCCGAGATTGGAATCCAGATGCTGCATTCACGCACGTCCTCAGCTTTATAGCCGAGGATCTTGGTCGTTTGCCCACCTATCAGGCGTTCAGAAATGCAGCGGAAGGGTTACGATTCCGGCAGATGTTGTGGGAGCCGGCTCAAATGGAGATCGAGTACGTAGTGGATCAGGGAGTCGGGCGGCAGCAAGCGAGGGACGCGATGCGCTGGAGGATCGGCAACGCGTACTACTCATTCTTGCGGGAAGCTTATGTCATTGCCGAATTGCGTAGTCGACGGCTTGATGTCCGATCGCATCCTCTCGCGGATGCCCTGTTTCACGTCGATTGCTGGGTTGGCGATGTGAACATTGAGCTCTACATTGGCAATCGTCACTTTCGCGCTGGAGGCATTGGGCGGAAGACTGCGTCTAGCGAACTGCTCTCCGACGCCGAGCCGCAATTTCGAACACTTCAAGTTGAGCTTCCGGTGAGCCGTGAATTCGGGCGAGTACATTTTCCTGATAATGCGGCACTTGATCGGGTGGCAATGCAGCTTCGCGGCGAGGGGGTGATCGATGCTCCCTCCAACTGCATCCGTAGTCCCAGTCTCTAGCTATTTACCTCTCGCGGCCGTGGGTATCGCGCATCGCCACACCTCGTCGAAGAAGTTGACGCCGAACCGTCCCGTGGTCGACGCCGATCTTTTCTCCGATTTTTGCTAATGACAATCCGGATCGGTAAAGCTCAATAGCGTCCTCGACTTGGATGTCGCTGAGTCCGATTTGGCGTAGCGTGACGCCTTCTCGTTTTAGAACTCGGGCGATGGTTTGACGAGTCAGATGCAGCTGCTCGGCAAGTGCTTTCATGCTCGCGCCGTTCGTGTAACTGGAAATGATGCGGGCGGTGTCGGTGGGCGTCAGGCGACGCTGCGGCGCTCGAACCACAGCCGGAGAAATGGCCCTGACCGGCACTGATCCGATTTCACTCCCGTCATCTCGGGTCGCTTCTAGGACCCGTTTCATAGGGGAAGATAAGTGCGAACATAATCCACTTAGTTCCACCCGAACAAATGCTCTGCACCAATCGGTGCAGAGCATTTGTTGTTTTCGAGCCAGTGTTGTGTTGTCGACCCTGTGTTTTTCGAGTCTCTATTGCATGCAGCACAGTTCTGCCTAGATGTGTCGACCGCCATAACGCCAGGGCGTCAATGTTCAATAACGTCCGCGATGAGGCCTGATCATCCCGTGCATTCTCAGCATGGGGACCGTTGGCGGAACGGAGAACCATGAGTGCACACGTGGTGATAATCGGGGCAGGATATGCGGGCGTCATGGCAGCGAAGCGACTGCTGAGAACTCGGTCGGACATCACGGTGACCGTCGTGAATCCGCGCCCACACTTCGTGCAAAGAATCAGGCTCCATCAGATGATTGCGGCTGGCTACGACGCGACGGTCTCGTTCGACAGGGCGCTACCGCGTGCGGCACACCGAGTCTTCGGAGAGGTGACGACGATCGAGGCGGGGCTCGGCAGGCTTACCCTCGACGACGGCAGTGTGCTCGACTACGACTATCTGGTCTACGCAGTCGGAAGTGGGCAGTTACCCAGCACTATCGGCGGGGCGGCGGAGCACGGGTTCAGCGTCTCCGAATTCGAGGACGCGGTTCGCCTCGAATCCAGACTGGCGACACTCGACGGGAAGGCTACGGTCTGTGTTGTCGGCGGCGGTCTCACCGGAATCGAGACTGCCGCAGAATTGGCTGAGCAGCGAAGCAGCCGAATCACTTTGGTGACCGGAGGAATCGTGGCCCCGGATCTGTCAGAGCGTGCGCGATCTGCAATTCTCAGAACATTGACCGATCTTGGGGTCGACATCGTCACCGAATCCCGGGTTACACGGATTGACGGTTCGTCCTGCGAGCTTGCGGGAGGCGCACGGGTGGAGGCAGATTGCACGATTCTCGCGACAGAATTCGGGGTCCCCGAGCTGGCGCGCCGAAGTGGCCTTCCCGTCGACGGTCTCGGTCGTCTGAAGGTCGACGACCGACTCGAATGCTCGTCCCACCCCAACATCGTCGGTGCGGGTGATGCTGTCGCAGTCGGTGATCTTTCACTGAGGATGAGTTGTCAGGCTGCGATTCCCTTGGGAGTCCATGCGGCCGAGACGATCCTGCATCGACTCGAAGGTTCCGCGCCGCGCCCGGTGGCTCCGAAGTTCGCAGGCCGGTGCATCAGTCTCGGGAGGCGGCGAGGTGTGTTCCAGCGGACCACTCGTGTCGACGATGCAGCGGGCATGTTCATCGCAGGCAGGGCGGGTGCGTTCGTCAAGGAACGAGTGTGTTCGTCGACGACCGACTGGGCCCTCACTCCGCGCCGCTCTTTCTTCTACAGCTGGACATGAGGAGCGCTGGTCACGCTCGATCGCAGACTCGATCGATGATCGCCGCAGTCTTGCGGACGTACGGTTGGCGGACGACGTCTTCGTGGCACGCGTCGACGTCGTCGAAATCCAGTGAGCCCGTGGCAATGAGTGACCAGATCTCGCGTCCACGGTTGTTGGTGGCCCCACGGATCACGGTGACGGGCGCGGCGCATGCTCGTATCCGATGCTTCCGGAGCGCCTGGCCTCCTATGTAGAGGAACACGGTCCACTGGGTGGCCGGCGGGTACTGCAGAATGCCGGCGAACAGCGTGCGGATCCACATGGCCGCGACGGTGCGTCTGGTCGGCTTCCAGCGGGCATTGGTGGATGGTTGTGGTGCAAGGTCGACGATCGACGGATCCAAAGTGATGCCCGCTCGACCAGCCAGTCGTGCGGCAGCCTCGGTGGAGATTCTGGTGTCGAGAACGGTGACGTGTTCGACAGTGTCACCTGACTCGGACAGCTGTGTCGCCATTTCCAGCGCCACGTAGCCGCCGTACGAGTATCCGGCGAGGAGGTATGGCCCGGTGGGCTGAATCTTCTTGATTTCGAAAATGAAACGGCGGGCGCTTGCTTTCACCGACCGGTCGGGTAGTCCGCGAGATTCGAAGCCATGTGGCTGAAGTGCGTAAACCGGCCGATCGGTGTGAAGCGCTTTCGACAAGGCGGACAGCGTCGTCGATGGGCACCCCGCTCCGTTCATGATGAACAGCGGTCGCCCGGACCCTTCGAGCTTCAGCGGAACCATCGTGTTGTGACAGACGCGATCATCGGGATCGATTCTGCGCCGATCCACCAGCGCTGCAAGGTCTTTGACGGTACTGGCGGCCGCGAACTCCGCCGCCGTGATCCGGATCCGGAACATGTCGTGAATCTTTGCCACCACTTCGGTTGAAGCAAGCGAGTCGCCGCCGAGTTCGAAGAAGTCGTCCTCACGGTCGATGGAGTCGACGCCGAGAATCGACTCCCAGATCGAGGACAACCACAATTCGGCGGGCCCGGCGAGAGTCGGTGGAGTGGACCGCACCTCGACGGAGGGCAGCGCTGTTCGATCGACCTTTCCTCTTTCGTTGCGGGGCAACGCCGGCATCAGAACAAAATGTCGGGGGAGCATCCAGGCCGGCAGATATGTCGCCAATTCGCGCCGCATCTCGGCGCCCGACCGTGCCATCACGGTGTTGGTCAGGACCACGTAGGCGACGATCTCCGGTCGATCGTTCTCGAGGACGACGGCCACGAAAACATCGGCGACGCCGGGAATTCGACGAATATGCGCCTCGACTTCCATCGGTTCCACCAGATAGCCCCGAATCTTGACGGCGTCGTCGACGCGTCCCCGCAGTTGCAGTTCTCCGCGTTCGTCGATGCGTCCCCGGTCCCCGGTCCGGTAGATGCTCACTCCGTCGCCCAGGCGCGTGAATCGTGCCGCAGTGCGATCTGGGTCACCGTGGTATCCATCGGCAAGATCGCTCGAGACAACCTGTATCTCGCCGATCTCTCCGTCGGGGAGAGGCACGCCGTTCACATCGACGATCTGTACGTCCTTGCCGTCGCGAGCACGTCCGGCCGGTACCACTCCGACGGGTAGTTCGGAATGTGGTGGGAACACGTTGTACGCGACGACACCGGTCTCGGTGGTGGCCAGCCAGTTGACGTACGTGACGCGAGCGAAGCCGTGACTGCGATGGCGCGCGTAGTCCTCGCCGTGAACTGCTTCCCCGTACGTTACGACGACGCGTAGGGAACCGATCGAATCATCATTTGCTGCACCGCAATCGAGATCTGACCACGCCCGCAGAAAAGACGGCGCACAGTGCGTGGTCGTGATCGAATTCTCGATCAGCCAGTCGTCGATTCCCGAGACGCCGTCGATACGTGGATCCCAGCAGTAGACCGTGACTCCGTTCATAAGCCCCATGATCAGGGCCGTGATTCCGGCTCCGAAACTGACGGGCAACAGGTTCCCGATGTGATCGTCGGGTCGCAGGTCGATTGCTGCGGCGAGTTCGTCGGCCTTGTTCAGGCACATGGAGTGGCTCAACACGACTCCCTTGGGTGCCCCGCTGGTGCCTGACGTGAACGCGATCATTGCAGGGTCGGAACTCGATGGTTCCAACGCGCTGTCGAATCTGAAGCCCGTCGCAGCAGACTCGTCGAGTATCGACTGCAGCGGGACTGCACCCGAGGTGCTCATGATGTGCGCTCGGCGGGCCTCGGGGAGTTGTGGGTCGATCATGACCAAGGGCCGACCGGAAATCAGAGTGGCGAGGATGGCGGGCACCGACTCGGCCGTTGGTTCGAGATCGACCGCAACCGGGCGTGCCCCGTGTGACCCACGTAGGCGAAGTTCGCGGACCAATGCGTCGGTTCGGAGTTCGAGTTCGGCGAAAGTGATCCGGTCGCGCGGAGTCACGACGGCAACGGCGTCGTGCTGCATGGAGGTGACTCGGCGCCACCTCGACTCGATCGTCTCGTCGATGACTGCATAGCGAGTGCGTTCTAGACCTAAGTCGACAACCTTCATCACAGTAGCTCCGTCCGACTTTCAGCTATCTTTTAGCAAAGACTACATAAGGTTTGTGAAGTAGGTCCATAACAAACCAAAAGTAGTTTTACATGCCGCCCCATCCTCCAGTCCGTCAGCTCCGAATGTCTTGAGGAACCAATGCCGATCGAGCGTTGTACAGACGAGGAGCAGTGACATGAAGTGGTCGGGGCGAAGTGCGATTGCGATTGCGGGAGTGTGCGCCGCAGCGACGATGTTTTCGGGAACCGCGCAGGCGAGCCCACTCTGGGAACCCTTGCAGCCGGTGGCGAACCTGGACGTCGCGCGCTACGTAGGGGAATGGAACCAGGTGGCGGCGATTCCTCAGCCCTTCAACCTCGCGTGCGCGAAGGACACCCGGGCGAGTTACGGGATCGTCGATTCGTCGAACGTGAGCGTGAAGAACACGTGTACGACGTGGACCGGTCAAGCCAACGAGATCGTCGGGAATGCCCGAGTTACCGATCCAGCAACGGGTGCCCAGTTGCATGTGAGCTTCCCCGGGGTGCCCTCACAGGAAAGCTTGGACGGCCCACCCAACTACATCGTCACCTACATTGCCGACGACTATTCGTGGGCACTGGTGGGCGATCCGCTCAGGCTTTCCGGGTTCGTGCTCTCACGGTCGGCGGTCATCGACGCGGCAGGCTGGAGTGAGATCCGCCGGGTCGCCGAATCCCGTGGATACAACGCATGCACGATCCTGACGTCACCGACCACCGAGGGCACGTCGGACATCCGTCCGCTCTGCACGGTGTGAGTCTGCTGTCAGCGTGAACCTTCCGGAGCCACACTCCACTACGATCACTGATCGGTACGTGTGGTTTCGGAAGGTTGTGTGGTGGCGAAGAAGCAGATTCCCGTAATAGTCGTCGCAGGCTTTCTCGGTTCGGGCAAGACGACGCTGCTCAACCATCTTCTGCGTAACAACGACGGTGTACGCATCGGCGTGATCGTCAACGACTTCGGATCCGTCAACATCGACTCGATGATGGTCGCCGGTCAGGTCGATTCGATGGTCTCTCTCAGCAACGGCTGTTTGTGCTGCGCTGTCGACGTCTCGGACATGGACGAGATGCTGAACAAGTTGGCGCACCGGCAGTCCGGGATCGACGTGATCGTCATCGAGGCCAGCGGGCTTGCCGAGCCGCGGAACATGATTCGACTCGTCCTCGGAAGTGAGAACCCGTCTGTCGTCTACGGCGGCCTGGTGGTCCTGGTCGACGGAGCCAATTTCTCCACCGTTCGCCGCGAACATCCCGAGCTCGATCAACATGTCCGCCTGGCAGACCTGTTGGTAGTCAACAAGATCGACAGCGTTCCGGTCGCCGAACGCGAGCGATTCACGGCCGAAATTCGTAAGTTGAATCCGCGAGCGCCGATGGTGGAAACCTCGCACTCGCGGATAGACCCCGCTCTGTTGTTCGATACCGGCGAGGTGACCCCTCCGGCTCCGGGCGATCAACTGAGCCTCGACGAACTCCTGCGCGACGGGCACGACGACGATCACGAGGACGGCTCGTGTCACCACGATCACCTGCACCACCGCTACGAATCGGTTGATTTCGCATCGGAGACGCCTCTCGATGCCAGGGCTCTGACGCACTTTCTCGAGAATCAGCCGTCGGGTGTTTACCGCATCAAGGGCTTCGTGAACTTCGAGATTCCGGGCTACACAGGAAAATTCGAGATCCAATCGGTGGGTGATCATGTCCGGATCACGCCGCTGCGATGGAAGTCGGGCGAACCTCGAACCACGCAACTGGTCGTGATCGGTACCGGGATGGATTCGGGGGCGGTCGGCAGCGCGCTCCGCGCCTGCGTGCGCGAAGAAACGGTCGAACCGCACCCCGACGCCATGCTGGGATTGCACCGCTATACCGTCGGGGCGTGAGTGAATCAGCTGTATCCGTGTACGAAGCGATTCGGCGACGGCGAGACGTTCGCGCCGAGTTCTCGGGAGAGATCGTCCCCGACGAAACTCTGATGCGCATTCTCGACGCCGCCCATCGCGCGCCGAGCGTGGGAAACACGCAACCGTGGGATTTTGTCGTCGTTCGTAATCCGGAGACGCTCGACACCTTCGCGGCACACGTCGCCGATGCCCGGGTGAAATTCGCGCAGTCCTTGCCCGAGGATCGCCGCTCGACGTTCGACCCCATCAAGATCGAGGGAATCGCCGAGAGTGGTACCGGCATCGTCGTCACTTACGACCCGTCGCGCGGTGGCCCGAACATCCTCGGCCGTCATACCGTCGACGACACCGGGCTGTTCTCGGCGGTACTGGCAATTCAGAATTTGTGGCTCGCCGCGGTAGCCGAGGAGATCGGCATCGGCTGGGTTTCGTTCTACGACGAGAAGTACCTCACCGAACTCATGGGCATTCCCTCACCCGTTCGCCCCATTGCGTGGCTGTGCGTCGGCAAGGTGACCGAGTTTCAACAGGTTCCGGATCTCGAACGCTTCGGATGGCGACAGCGCCGGCCACTGGCCGACGCTGTCCATTACGAAACCTATTGAGTTGTACCGGGCGGTGTTGCGCGCGGGGCGGCGGTGTGGCCTAGCGTGCGGGACGGCCACCGGTGGAGCCTGCGGTGCGAGCGCCGCCGCCGGTGCGGGGACGGCGAGCGCCACCACCGGCATGTTCCTGACGGGCAGCTCCGCCGGTGCGAGCACCGCGTGACTGACCGCCCTGTCCGGAGCGAGCCTGACCCGAACGTGCTGCGCCGCCGCGTCCACCCTGGCCGGCGGGACGCTGCCCGCGTCCACCGTTCGGCTGGGCAGGAGCCTTCGGAGCCGGCGTGACGTGCGGTGCGATGTCGCCGACCAACTTGACGACGTGCTCGGAGTTGGCAGTCGAACGGACCGGGGTCACCTTGATGGCTGCCTTGCGCATGAGGATCGCAAGATCCTTACGCTGCTCGGGCAGAACCACGGTGACCACGTCGCCGGCGCTGCCTGCGCGAGCGGTGCGACCACTGCGGTGCAGGTAAGCCTTGTGCTCTGCCGGCGGATCGACGTGGACGACCAACTCGACGTCGTCGACGTGGACGCCACGCGCTGCGACGTCGGTGGCGACGAGGACGCGCGCTTCACCGGCGGAGAATGCCGCCAGGTTACGGTCGCGAGCAGCCTGCGAGAGGTTGCCGTGAAGGTCAACGGACGGGATGCCCGACTCGGTGAGCTGGCGAGCCAACTTGCGAGCCTGGTGCTTGGTGCGCATGAACAGGATGCGACGACCGGTACCGGAAGCGAGCTTCTCGACCAGAGCCTTCTTGGCTTCGACGCCGTCGACGTCGAACACGTGGTGCGTCATTGCGGCGACGGGGGAGTTGGCCTCGTCGACCGAATGCATGACCTCGTTCTTGAGGAAACGCTTGACGAGCTTGTCGACGCCGTTGTCCAGCGTTGCCGAGAACAGTAGACGCTGCCCGTCCTGCGGGGTGGACGAGAGGATGCGGGTGACGACGGGCAGGAAGCCGAGGTCGGCCATGTGGTCGGCCTCGTCGAGCACGGTGATCTCGACGGCGTCGAGACTGACGAACTTCTGCTTCATGAGGTCTTCGAGGCGACCGGGGCAGGCGACGACGATGTCGACTCCGGCCTTGAGAGCCTGAACCTGGCGGTGCTGCGAGACACCACCGAAGATCGTGGTCACGCGCAAGTCGTATGCGGCGGCCAACGGTTCGAGGGTTGCGGTGATCTGGGTGGCGAGCTCACGCGTGGGTGCGAGCACCAGGCCGAGCGGTCGACCCGGACGACGCTTTCCTCCGGACAGTTCGCCGGCGAGGCGGGAGACCATGGGGATGGAGAACGCGAGGGTCTTGCCGCTTCCGGTCTTTCCGCGGCCCAGTACGTCGCGCCCCGAGAGAGTGTCGGGGAGGGTGTCGATCTGGATCGGGAACGGAGAAGTGATTCCGCCGTCTTCGAGAGCTTTCACCAGCGGTGCGCGCACACCGAGGGCTGCGAAGGTGGTAGCGGGCGTAGAGATGTCAGACAAGTGTGTTCAGAGCCTTTCGGGCACGTGTTCGTGCCCGGATGCCGACACGGGAATTAACCGGTCGAACAATCAAGCACAGTGGTGGCGGCGCTGCCGGTCGGCAGGCTTCTTCGCCGTAAGAAGAGCGGGTGCATTGAGCACTCAGCAAGAAAATTTGCGTTCTACGACGCTGGATGCCCGATTTCAGGCACCTAGTGATCGCAACTCTACCTTCCCGGAGCGTTCGACCTACAACCCGACCCATTCGGAGACGCCGTTCGCGAAGTGTTGCCGCTTCCAGATCGGTACCTCGTGCTTGATGCGCTCCACCAGTTCGGCGCACGCGGCAAACGCCTCCGCTCGATGCGGCGCGGCGACGGCGGCGACCAGTGCGAGATCACCGATCTCGAGGTGACCGACGCGATGGATCGCAGCAACCGGCAGGCCGGTCGAGGCCGCAACCTCTTGGCAGCACGTCTCGAGGAAGCGTTCGGCATCCGGATGCGCTTGGTACTCCAACGCCGAAACCGCTTGACCTCCATCGTGATTGCGCACCGTTCCCGTGAACACCACAACAGCGCCGTTCTTCGGACCGGCCACGGCGGCGTCGACGGTGTCTGCGTGAATCGGTTGCTCGGAGATCCGAGCCAATAGCTCACTCATCGTGCGCTCCTCCGCCTGCGACCTGCGCGAGCAGGTGATCGATGATGGGTCCGAGGACGGCGAGACCGTCCTTCACTCCACCGGGAGAACCCGGAAGATTGACGATGACCGTCGTACCTGTGAGACCTGCCACACCACGGCTCAGCGACGCGTGCGGTGTCTTCTCGAGGCCCTTGGTCCGGATCGCTTCTGCGACGCCGGGCAACTCACGGGTCAAGACTGCCCGGGTAGCTTCCGGGGTGGCATCCGTGGGGGAAGCCCCGGTGCCGCCGGTACTGATGACGAGTGACGGGGAGCCCTCCTTGGCGTCAGCGATGCCCGCCGCGATGTCTGCGTCGGCGTACACAAGCGGTCCACGTACCTCGAAGTCCCGTTCACGTAGCCAGGTCGCGATCGTGGGTCCGGTGGTGTCGGGTCTGGTGCCGTTCGCACCGCCGGTGGAAGCCACGAGGACGGTCGCGGACCGTGCCGAGGTGAAGGTGTGCGCCGGAGCTGTCTGTGCGTTCTGAGTGTCGCGGGTCCAATGTCCGCGCTTACCACCGTCTTTGGTGAGCAGACGAACACCGTTCATGGTAGCTCCGGGGTCCACCGCTTTGACCATGTCGTGCAAGGTCAGGCCGGCTACCGCGACGGCGGTGAGTGCTTCCATCTCGACGCCGGTCTGTCCGCGAGTCTTCGCCGTCGCCTCGACGGTGATCGATGTTTCGGTGAACCCGAATTCCACCTTGACCGACGAGAGCGCGAGTTGATGACACAGCGGGATCAGTTCGGAGGTCTTCTTCGCACCGGCGATTCCGGCGATGCGCGCGGTGGTGAGGACATCAGCCTTGGGCATGCCGTCGGCGCGGACGAGGCGAACTACCTCGGCGGTCGTGACGAGTTCGCCGGCGGCGACGGCGATACGCGTCGTCTCGGCCTTGGCGCTGACGTCGACCATGCGCGCTCGGCCCTCGCTGTCGACGTGTGTCAATTCGGTCATCAGTGTCCTTTGAATCAGATCGAGTGAATCAGATCGAGGAAGTCGAGAGCGGGACGACGTCGACGAGATCGCCCGCGCCGAGCTCGGTCACGGCGGCGGGGATGTCGATCAGGACGTCGGCCCACGCCATGGCTGCAACAAGGTGCGATCCGGGTCCGGCAACGAGTTCGATTCCGTCCGCAGTTCTGCGTGCCCGCAGGAACTGCCGCTTGCCGTCCACCGAACGCAGCGGTGCAGTCAACGGGAGTCGCTCGCGCGGGATCTCGGGCAGGCCCGCGGCCCGGCGCAGTTCGCCCCGTGCGAAGACCTCGAAGGAGACCATCGTGCTCACCGGGTTGCCCGGGAAGCTCAGTACCGGCACTTCGTTCACCACTGCAGTGCCTTGCGGACCGCCCGGCTGCATTGCGACGTGGCCGAAGTGTGCTCCCAGAGGCGTGAGAGTTTCCTTCACCACCTCGAAGTCGCCCATGGACACTCCGCCGGAGGTGAACACCAGATCAGCGACCGAGGTTGCGTACGAGAGCAATTCGCGGAACTCGGCGGGGTCGTCGCTGCTTCGGGCGACGGATACGACATCGGCGCCGTTGGCTTCGGCCAATGTTGCCAAAGCTGGACCGTTGGAATCGTAGATCTCACCGGGTTCGAGAGTTGTTCCGGCACTTTTCAGTTCGGCGCCCGTCGTAATTATCGCGACCCGTGGCTTCGTGTAGGTGTCGAGCGAGGCCAGGCCCACAGCACTCAGCGCGGCGATATGGCGAGGTTCCAAGTGCGTTCCGGCCGTGACCAGTAGCATTCCGGCGGTGATGTCGCTGCCACGTTCGCGTACGAATTCGCCTACCGACCTGCCCCGTTCGATCGTGACGACGTGCTCGGTGACACCCGTTGTGTCCTCGACCGGAACAACGGCGTCGGCACCCTCGGGGAGCGGAGCACCGGTCATGATGCGAAATGCCGATCCTGGAAGGTGTTTCGGTGGTTTTCCGCTTCCAGCGGCGATCACGCCTCGAACCGTCAGTGTGGTCGGAACCGAGGCCACAGAAGCAGCATCGACGGCATACCCGTCCATCTGCGAGTTGCGGAAGAGTGGCAGGTCTACCGGCGATGCGATATCCGAGCAAGTTATGCACCCCAACGCTTCTGCCGTCGGAACTGCCGTCGGAGAGAGGGTGTGCAGGCCGGTGAGCAATCCGGAGATGTGCGACGCGTGTTCCTCGACCGAACGCGCGCTCATGACAGTAACCTCGACAACCTCGACATGTTTTGATCCTAGGCGGTGTGGTCCGTCCGACACACGGAGTACGGCTTTCGGTCATACTGGAGCAATACGGAAGTTGGTGAAGTGATGACAGTGGTCTCGATGGGAATTCCCACCGTGCGGTTCGACGCTGCCTCCCTCGCCGGTCGTCCAGAGACGGATCTCCTGGTCGACAGGTTCGGGCGTGTTGCCAGAGATCTGCGAGTCTCGATCACCGAGAAGTGTTCACTTCGTTGCACGTATTGCATGCCGGAGGAAGGCTTGCCGGCCATCGCTGCGGAAGATCTTCTGAGTGCCGACGAGATCATTCGAGTAGTCGGAATCGGCGTCGAACGAGTCGGTATTCGCGAGGTGAGATTCACCGGCGGCGAACCGCTGATGCGTAGTGACCTCGAAAAGATCATCGGGGGGTGCGCCGCGCGCGTGCCAGGAATTCCACTTTCCATGACTACCAACGCCGTTGGGCTCGAACATCGTGCGGCGAAGTTGGCTGCAGCTGGTTTGACTCGCATCAATGTTTCCCTGGATTCGGTTGATCGCGCCCATTTCGCTGAATTGACGCGTCGAGACAGGTTGCCGTCCGTTCTCGCGGGAATTCGAGCGGCAGCTGCGGCCGGGCTCGCGCCACTGAAGATCAATGCGGTGCTGATGCGTGAAACGCTCCACGGTGCGGCGGATCTTTTGCAGTGGTGCCTCGAAGCCGGCGTCGAATTGCGCTTTATCGAGCAAATGCCTCTGGACGCAGACCATGCATGGGCACGCGAGAACATGGTGACCGCGGCTGAATTGTTGTCCGTTTTGGGAAGCCGTTTCGAATTGGAAGCAATCGGCCGTGAAGATCCGTCGGCTCCTGCCGAAGAATGGCGCGTCGACGGGACCACGATGACGGTAGGGATCATCGCTTCCGTGACCCGCTCGTTCTGCAGTGAATGCGATCGGACGCGAATGACCGCAGAGGGAACAATTCGGTCATGTTTGTTCAGTGACCGTGAAGTTGACCTGCGTGCCGCGCTCAGGGCTGGAGCAAGTGACGACGAACTAGCGGATTTGTGGCGCGGTGCGATGTGGAACAAGTGGGCAGGGCACGGCATCGACGCCGCGGACTTCGTTCCGCCGGAAAGAAGTATGGGAGCGATTGGTGGCTGATCCGCATTCGATCTCGGTTCGTTACTTTGCTGCTGCAGCGGATGTATCCGGTTGCCGTAGCGAGGTAGTCGCCATCTCGCCTGACAACACACTTGCCGAGTTGGTGGCGGTGCTGGTCGGGCGATACGGACCGGAGATGGAGCGAGTGCTGTCGGTCTCGGCTTTCCTCGTCGGTGACGAGTTGACCCGCGACGTCTCTCGAGCCTCCGGTAGCGCTGTCGATATTCTTCCGCCTTTCGCTGGAGGCTAGTCCGAGAATTGCCGGCGTAGCTATTTGTGGGCTGCCGACGTATTGTCCTTTTTCGGGTTTCCGGTCCAAATATTTATATCTTGATCACTCCAGCTCAAGTGGCATCTATCTCCGTTTTCTCCATTGTTGGTCAATTGTCCAGCATTGGTCGTTTTGTTTAGTTTCTCCTACTTTTGGGGGGGCGAATGCACTTCGAATTGCCAAGGTGAATTGTCATCTGTTTGGATGACAAAAGAAATACCTTCGCTGTTGGTAATTGTCGACATGTGTTAATTTTGGCGCAATTCCACTCGGGATATGTGAAAGGTATTTCAATGTCGATTAATTCCACGCGCCGTGTCGGAGTCGTCGTAGCGCTCCTCGGGGCAGCTGCACTCACCGCTCCGGCAATTGCTACTGCGCTTCCGTCCACCGGTTCTCTCGGCTCTTCTGTGCCGGAAGCCTCGTGCTCGACCCTGTCCGCCGAAGCGACGCCGAACGGGTGGGGCATCCCGTTCACCGACGAGAAGGATCAGACCGCGTCGTATTCGGCCGACAACGTTCTCGACAAGGACGGTTCACTGAAGCTGGCCGTCGACGGTACCGGCGATCGTTCGGTTTCCTACCATTCGGCCGGCGGTATCAAGTTGTCCGACGCAGTCGGCAAGGCGATCGGCTTTGCCGAGCGCGCCGCCACGCCGACTGCGGCGTTCCAGCTCCGCCTCACCGGAACGACCGGCGGAAAGTTCGAGAACGGATTCACCACCCTGGTGTGGGTCCCGGGACCCGACGCCACGCCGACGGCTGACGGCGGCGTTCACGCGGATCTCCAGAAGGGCGTGTGGTGGAGCACTCAGAACATCGACGGCGCCAAGGACCGCGTGTCAGTGCCATTGGCTGACATCGTCGCCGCGAACCCGAACGCGGTAGTCGACCACTACGGCGTCAGTGTGGGCAACGGTTCCGCCGCCACGTCGACGCTGGTCGATGCAGTGCAGTTCAACGGATGCACCACCAACTTCGCGAAGAAGGATCCGGCTTCGGGAACGGGTTCGCTGGGCGACGTCTTCGGCAGCCTGTTCGGTAGCTAGTCGCTGGTAAGAGCTCTGGTAGCAGTTACTTCCACCAGTCATCGAGGGGTGTGACCGGCACCGTGCGCTTGTGACGAGTGTTGGTGAACATCTTCTCGAGCTTCTCGGCTACCTCGGAGGAAACGTCCTTTCCTTCGAGGTAGTCGTCTATCTGTGAGTACGTGACGCCGAGGGCAACTTCGTCGGGTAGCGCGGGTCGGTCGTCCTCGAGGTCGGCGGTCGGCACCTTGCGCCACGTGCTCTCGGGTGCGCCCAATTCCTGCAGCAATGCAGCGCCCTGGCGTTTGCTCAAGCCGGTGAGCGGCGTGATGTCGACACCGCCGTCACCGAATTTCGTGAAGAAGCCGGTAATCGCTTCTGCGGCGTGGTCGGTACCGATTACCAAGTAGCCGAGCTGACCGGCAATCGCATACTGAATGACCATTCGTTCGCGCGCCTTGATGTTGCCGCGGACGAAGTCGCGCAGTTCGCCGTTCCCCAACGCCTCGGAGGCCTCACGGGCCGTGGCGTCGGCGCCAGGCTTGACGTTGACCGTGAGAGAGCGGTCCGGCTTGATGAAGCCGAGCGCGATCTGAGCGTCGGATTCGTCGGCCTGCGCGCCATAGGGGAGTCGAACGGCGACGAACTCGGCCTCGTGGCCTTCTTCACGAAGTTCCGTGACCGCGCGTTGGGCGAGGGCTCCGGCGAGCGTGCTGTCCTGACCGCCGCTGATTCCCAGAACGAACCCTTTGGCGGGGGTCGAGCGCACGTAGTCCTTCAGGAACTGGACTCGCGCGCGAACCTCCGCTGCGGCGTCGATTGTCGGCTTTGTGCCGAGTTCTTCGATGATGCTTTCACGCAGTGTGGCCATGAATGGACTCTAGCGATGTGAGCAGGCGCGTGCAGTGCCACCGTATCCGGGGCGGTACGGTCGCGCACATGAGTGCGAACAACGTTCTGGTGGTCAGTGCGACGAAGTCGGAAGCGGCATACGTGCCGCAAGGATGCGAACTGCTGATCACGGGGATTGGAAAGGTCAGTGCTGCAACAGCAGTCGCCTCTGCTCTCGCGCGGTACGAGCGGGATGATCTGCCGCTGGTCGTCAACATCGGGACAGCCGGTGCGCTGCACGCGCACCACGGCGGCCTCTATGTTCCCGGCGTCGTCATCAATCACGACATCAGCAGCACCGCGATCCGAGCGCTGGGGCACGACGTCGCGGACCGTTTGGTGCTCGCCGGCGGTGACGACTCGGTGTTGGCGACCGGCGACGCATTCATCGCCGACGCTGCAACCCGGGACGCCCTTGCACAGCGAGCCGATCTGGTCGACATGGAGGGGTTTGCCATCGCATTCGCCGCGCAGGCTGCGGGTGCTACCTGCCGACTCGTCAAACACGTCAGCGATCACGCGGACGACTCGGCCTTGGACTGGCCCGCGATGATCGATGCCAGCGCCCGCGAGTTGGGGCGCTGGCTGCTCGACAACGTCTGATCGAGCCTGCAGCGTCTGGTCAAGCCTGCGCAGTCAGTATCAATCCGGTGTCGTCGGGCTTGCGCAGGGTCAGCGTGTCGGCGTCGACGGAGTAGCTCACTTCGCCGTCGAGCACCGCCAGGATCTGGCGCTCGATGTCCATGTTCTCCTCGGGGCAAGCCATACGCGTGGTTGCCATCGGCGTGAACGTGACTGTGGTGTCGGACGTCTGGGCGCTTCCGGTCATGCGATTGCATCCGGTGCTCCCGCTGACCGAACCGTCTGCGGCAATCGTCAGTTCGGGAGCTGACGTCTCCAGAGCCAGGCTCGTACTGATCGCATCGGGACTGATGAGGGACGTGACAGTCCACGTCGTGCCCTGCAGCGGTCGATCCGGCGTGACGATTTTCTTGTCCTGCAGGGTGACTGTGGCGTCCTTCGATGTCAGGACGAGGGTGTCGCCGTCGAGGCTCCACGCCGGCGCGGCGGTCAGCAATGTTGTTGTCCAGGAGTCGGACTCGGCGATGCCGGGAGGGCAGCCCATCATGGTCGACGCCATGGTGCCGGTGGTCAGCGTGCCGTCGTTGAACTCGACCGAACCGTTTGCCGTGTTGCATCCGGCGCTCGCGGACACTCGACCGGCCTGGCTGAAGTCGAGAGTCAGCGGGCCGCCGCCGGGAATTTGTGTTCCATCCACGGAGGTCGAGATGAACACACGACCGGAGGGATCCGTCTTGTCTTCGGGGGAGTCGGACGAAGCGGAGCAACCGCTTACCGCGGCGATGGTCAGGAGGCCGATGACGGCAGCTGCGATGCGCATGGGCTCACATTAAGTGGTGGGACGGATCGGGGGAGTCAACATCGAGTAACGCGCCGGGCAAGGTCTTCCCAGCCGGCGGCCAGACGCTCGGTGGTCATCCCGAGATCGCGCACCTGATGAAGGACGAGCGACGCTTCGAGCGGTGCCAACAGTGCTGAAGCGAGCAGATCGAGGTCGCCCTCGACGCCGGCTCCTCGAAGAAGCCCGATGACGTGAGCGATGCCGAGAGCCCGGGCCGGACCGCCGAAGCGGTATTCAGGAGCGTTTTCCGCCGCTCGGAGGACTTCGCCCTGTACTTCCACCATGGCAATCCGGGCTCGTCCGAACGCGATGAGGCGCTCGATCGGCGGCGCGCCCGGACCCAACGGTGGGGGGCCGAACATGAATGCCTGTTGCAGTTCTCGCTCGGTGTGATCGAGCAGTGCCTGCATCAGTCCCGATCGATTGCCGAAGCGCCGAAAAACTGTGCCCTTGCCCACACCGGCCCGGCACGCGACAGCATCCATCGTCACCGCGTCGACACCTCGCTCGGCAACGAGGAGGGCTGCGGCGTCGAGCAGAAGTACGCGGTTACGTGCTGCGTCACCGCGCTCGACCGGCGCGGCGCCGATCTGGGGGAGGGGGATTGCGCTCACGGGATCAGGTTACAGGGCCGGGGAATGTAAGTGGACCGCGGTCCGTTTAGTTGATATAACTTTCAACCGGAGCCACCAACCGCACCACTCTCGAAGGAAACTCGCTATGTCACAGACCAATGTTCTCGTTCTCGTCGGCAGCCTGCGCGCCGGATCCGTCAACCGCCAGCTTGCCGAGACGGCTGTGTCCGCCGCACCCGAGGGCGCCACGCTGACGGTCTTCGAAGGCCTCGCCGACGTCCCCTTCTACAACGAAGACATCGACGTCGAGGGTGCTTCCATCCCCGCTGTCGACGCACTGCGCTCCGCTGCGAGCGACGCGGACGCGTTCCTGCTCGTCACCCCCGAGTACAACGGCACCATTCCCGCAGTTCTGAAGAACGCCATCGACTGGATCTCGCGTCCGTACGGTGTCGGTGCAGTCAAGGACAAGGCTGTCGCAGTCATCAGCGCTTCGCCCAGCGGCAACGGCGCCAAGTGGGCACACGAAGACACCACCAAGGCGGTCCGTATCGCCGGCGGCAAGGTCGTCGAGGACACTGCACTGAGCATCGGTGGAACCGGCGCACTGTTCGGTGAGCTGCACCCGCGTGAGAACGCAGAGGTGCTCGCTCAGGTCTCCAAGGTCGTCTCCGACCTCGTCGACGCCGGCAAGCAGCTCGTCAACGCGTAATTCGTTTCACGAATGAGGGCCATGCCGGAAGGTGTGGTCCTCACTCGTATGCGCGCTAGAGCCCTTCGCGTTCCATCGCGTCGTCGACCGCGTCGCGAACCGACTCGAAATCCTTGCCGGCCATCATCGCTTCGCCCATCGCAGCATCGATACGGTCGGCGACGGCGGCGTACCGACGCTCCCAGTTCTCCTTGTCCTCCCGCCAGTAACCCATCACGTGCATGCGGGTTGCCGGGATTTCCCATGTTCGACGCAGGTGAGTGCGGATGCGTCTGGCGTCCGCGGCCTCGACTGCACACCAGATGTAGCCCTCGCCGGGGGGCAGGGCAGCGCCGGCCAATTCGGCGAGCAGCGAGTCCGATTCCTCGATCCATCGGTAGTGAGCGTCGGCGCGCGTCGTGAACGTCTGCTGTTCACTCGGCGCGGGTACCTGCGCGATGACGTGGATCGGTAGACCGTCGGGTGCTTCTTCGAGAATTCGCCCGATCGCGGGCAGAGCGGCGTGATCGGCGACCATCAGCAGCCAGTCGCAACCTGCCGGCGGCGTGAACCACCCGCTCGCCGTCGAGAGGTGAACGGTCTCGCCCGGTTGCGCAGTCGCGGCCCAGAGTGCCGCGCCGCCGTGGCCGTGGAGAACGAAGTCGATCTCCAGTTCGTTCTTCGACGGCTGCCAGCGCCGGACGGTGTAACTACGGGCGTGAGGGGGATCGAGGGGGAATCTGACGAGCACCCGTTCGTCGGGGCTCCCGCTCGTCTCGAAGTCGCTCAGGCCCTCCCCACCGAAGGTGATTCTGCGCATCAACGGTGTCACCTGCTGTGTTCTCGTCACGGTTGCCTCGTGGCGTGGAGCCTCGTCCTTCGGGGGTGTTTCCACGACGCTCATGGTAGGTCCGTGGCGCGGCTCCGAGAGGCTGGCGAGCACAAAAAGAAACTGTGACGCGCGACACGCCGACGCGCCGGGAAATGAAGGCGCTGAACTGGGGCGACCTGGGAATTCCAACGATGTGACTCACAACATCTCGCGTTATGTGTTTCTGTCGGCCACTAGGTGTAGTGTCTTGAGCACTGAGAGACCACAACGCGGAACGCCTCGAGCGAGACTCCGGCAATCGGTCGTATCGGTGCTGAACATCACTACATCGGCCTTTGTTGGCTAAGCGAAAGAGGGACTCTCATGAGCATCACCGTCTACACCAAGCCCGCTTGCGTTCAGTGCAATGCCACCTACCGCGCCCTGGACAAGGCCGGTCTCGAATACAACGTCATCGACATCACCGAGGATGCCGAAGCCCGCGACTACGTCATGGCTCTCGGGTACCTCCAGGCACCCATCGTGGTTGCCGGTGAAGATCACTGGTCGGGCTTCCGTCCCGATCGCATCAAGACCCTGACCGTCGCTGCTTGAAGCGCCGCAGTGTCGGCGGTGGACACCTCCGCCGACACATCTGAGTAGTTCCGGGCACCGTACAAGAAAATGGTGACAACCGATGACTTCGCTGGTCTATTTTTCCAGCGTGTCGGAGAACACCCACCGATTCGTTCAACGTCTCGGCCTGCCTGCGACACGTATACCTATCCATGACCGTGACGGCTCATTTCGTGTAGACGAGCCCTATGTGCTGATTCTGCCCACCTATGGTGGCGGGGTCACCGTGACAGGGCGCGACACCAGTTATGTACCGAAGCCGGTCATTCGTTTTTTGAACAATCCACACAACAGGTCGTTGATCAGAGCAGTGATCGCGGCGGGAAACACCAATTTCGGTGAGTCCTTTTGCTATGCAGGAAACATCATTTCCCAGAAATGCCACGTTCCTTTTCTGTACCGGTTCGAACTCATGGGCACTGCCGAGGACGTCGACCGGGTACGAGAAGGCTTGGGGGAGTTCTGGAATCATCTCGAAACAGAGAAGGAGCACGGGCAGTGGCGCCAACCATCACTGACACGATCGCGGCAGGAAGCGTAGAGCGTGATGCGCGCGGCGGCGATTCCACCAACGGTCTCGACTACCACGCACTCAACGCCATGCTCAACCTGTACGGCGCCAACGGTGAGATCCAGTTCGAGATGGATGTCGCTGCAGCCCGTCAGTACTTCTTGCAGCACGTCAACCAGAACACCGTGTTCTTCCACAACCTCGACGAGAAGCTGGACTACCTCGTCGAGGAAAACTATTACGAGCCCGAGGTTCTCGATCAGTACTCACGTACTTTCGTGAAGTTCCTGATCGATCACGCGTACGCCAAGAAGTTCCGCTTCCCGACGTTCCTGGGTGCATTCAAGTACTACACCTCCTACACGCTCAAGACCTTCGACGGTAAGCGCTACCTAGAGCGTTTCGAAGATCGTGTCTGCATGGTTGCGCTCACCCTGGCCGCAGGCAACGAAGACCTGGCCGTCGAACTCGTCGACGAGATCATCGCCGGACGCTTCCAGCCCGCCACCCCGACGTTCCTGAACTCGGGCAAGAAGCAGCGCGGTGAGCCCGTGTCCTGCTTCCTGCTTCGTATCGAAGACAACATGGAGTCCATCGGTCGCTCCATCAACTCGGCACTGCAGCTGTCCAAGCGCGGTGGCGGAGTTGCCTTGCTGCTCACCAACGTTCGTGAGCACGGCGCCCCGATCAAGAAGATCGAGAACCAGAGTTCGGGTGTCATCCCGATCATGAAGCTTCTCGAGGACTCGTTCTCCTACGCCAACCAGTTGGGTGCGCGTCAGGGTGCCGGTGCTGTGTACCTGCATGCGCACCACCCCGACATCTACCGGTTCCTCGACACCAAGCGTGAGAACGCCGACGAGAAAATCCGTATCAAGACGCTCTCACTCGGCGTCGTGATCCCGGACATCACGTTCGAACTGGCGAAGAAGAACGAGGACATGTACTTGTTCTCGCCGTACGACGTCGAGCGCATCTACGGAGTTCCGTTCTCCGACATCAACGTCTCCGAGAAGTACTACGAGATGGTCGACGACAAGCGAATTCGCAAGTCCAAGATCAAGGCTCGCGAGTTCTTCCAGACCGTCGCCGAATTGCAGTTCGAATCGGGCTACCCCTACATCATGTTCGAGGACACGGTGAACCGGGCGAACCCGATCGAGGGCAAGATCACGCACTCGAACCTGTGCTCGGAGATCCTGCAGGTTTCGACGCCTTCACTGTTCAACGACGACCTGTCCTACTCGAAGGTCGGCAAGGACATCTCCTGCAACCTGGGTTCGCTGAACATCGCGAAGACCATGGACTCGCCCGACTTCGCCAAGACCATCGAAGTGTCGATCCGCGGATTGACGGCGGTGTCCGATCAGACGCACATCTACTCGGTGCCGTCGATCGAGCAGGGCAACAACGACTCTCACGCCATCGGCCTCGGTCAGATGAACCTGCACGGATACCTTGCTCGTGAGCGGATCTTCTACGGCAGCGAAGAAGGCATCGACTTCACGAACATCTACTTCTACACCGTGCTCTTCCACGCACTGCGTGCGTCGAACAAGATCGCCATCGAGCGCGGCTCGTACTTCAAGGGTTTCCCGGAGTCGAAGTACGCCTCGGGTGAATTCTTCGACAAGTACACCGATCAGGCTTGGGAGCCGGCAACCGACAAGGTTCGCGGACTCTTCGCCGATGCGAAGCTGCACATCCCCACTCAGGACGACTGGCGTGAGCTGAAGGCTTCGGTTCAGAAGCACGGTATCTACAACCAGAACCTTCAGGCCGTCCCGCCGACCGGCTCGATCTCGTACATCAACTACTCCACCAGCTCCATCCACCCGGTGGCGTCGAAGATCGAGATCCGCAAGGAAGGCAAGATCGGCCGCGTCTACTACCCGGCGCCCTACCTGACCAACGACAACCTGGAGTACTACCAGGATGCCTACGAAATCGGGTACGAGAAGATCGTCGACACCTATGCTGCCGCAACGCAACACGTCGACCAGGGCCTGTCGCTGACGCTGTTCTTCAAGGACACCGCAACCACTCGCGACATCAACAAGGCGCAGATCTACGCGTGGCGTAAGGGCATCAAGACGCTGTACTACATCCGTCTGCGTCAGATGGCACTCGAAGGCACCGAGGTCGAGGGCTGCGTTTCCTGCATGCTGTAGAGGGCTCCGCCCCCGTGCGCCTTTTCGGTAGTGGTTACTACCGAAAAGGCGCACAGGGGTATCAGGCCGGCGGACGGCCGGGACCGTGCATCTTGCCGGCGTTCTTCGGCATACGACCGTGTTCGGTGAGTGCGCGCCGAAGGAGAAACTCGATCTGGGCGTTGGTACTTCGGAGATCGTCGGCCGCCCAGCGGGCAAGCGCGTCGTGCACCGCTGGGTCCAACCGAAGAAGGATCTTCTTACGCTCGGATCGCGGAGCTGGATCCGTGGCCATGTGGCCTTTCCTTTACTGGTAGAGCGAACCGGTGTTGAGCACCGGTTGTGCGTCGCGGTCGCCGCACAGCACGACCAGAAGGTTACTGATCATCGTGGCCTTGCGTTCCTCGTCGAGTTCGACGACGTGCTTTTCCTCGAGCTGCTTGAGTGCCATGTCGACCATGGACACCGCACCTTCGACGATTTGCTTGCGGGCGGCGATCACTGCACCCGCTTGCTGGCGCCGAAGCATCGCGCTGGCGATCTCGGGTGCATACGAGAGCCGGTTGATGCGTGTCTCGATAACTTCGACACCCGCCGCACGTACGCGGGCGTGAACCTCCTCCGACAGGGTGGTGGTGATGATATCGGCGTTCTCGCGCAACGAGACTCGGCCTTCGGCGTCGTACGGGTAGCTACCGGCGATATGGCGGACGGCCGCCTCGGTCTGTACGGAGACGAACTCCTCGTAATCGTCCACCTGGAACGAGGCGAGCGCTGTGTCGGCCACCTGCCAGACGACCACCGCCGAGATCTCGATGGGATTGCCGTCGGCGTCGTTCACTTTCGCCTGACCGGTCTCATGGTTTCGGATGCGCGTCGAGATCGATCGACGGACCGTCAGCGGGTTTGTCCATCGCAGTCCCGGCGTGCGCAGGGTGCCGCTGTACGAGCTTCCGAGAAGTTGCAGAACTCGGGCTTGATTCGGTTGCACCAACGTTAGGCCCATCAGGAGGGGGAGTGACGCGATGAACAGCACCACTCCGACCGGAATCAGGGCGAAGAGTCCCAGAACTCCGCCAACGACGGACAGCGCGATTCCGGCCAGGAAGAGAAGGACGCCGCCGAGGAGCATCCAGCTGCCGGACAGGTCCCAGCCTGGGCGTTCGGCGATCGTTGTGGTGGCGACACCGGTCGGTTTCTCGGCCACGGTGGGTGTGCTGGTCATGCGAGACTCGCTTTCCATCGGTAAGTGATATTTAATTGATATCACATTTTTTGTACTCGTGGAGGGGCGCGTGCGACACATGTTGTTGTGTTGGCATCGCGGACCCGACACAACGGGTAGTGTTCAGGCAAGCCAACATTCGGCAGTATCTCTCTCGCTAGGTAGGAATTATGGTCAAGCTGGTCAGTCGCGTTTCCGCCATCAACTGGAATCGCGTCCAGGACGAGAAGGACGCCGAGGTATGGGATCGCCTCGTCAGCAACTTCTGGCTGCCCGAAAAGGTGCCGGTCTCCAACGACATCCCGTCCTGGGGAACGCTGACCGCGCAGGAGCAGCAGCTCACCATGCGCGTCTTCACGGGCCTGACGCTGCTCGACACCATCCAGGGAACGGTCGGCGCCGTCAGCCTCATCCCGGACGCGATCACTCCCCACGAAGAAGCGGTGTACACCAACATCGCCTTCATGGAATCGGTGCACGCGAAGAGTTACAGCTCGATCTTCTCGACGCTGTGCTCCACCCCCGACATCGACGACGCGTTCCGCTGGTCGGAGGAGAACCCCAACCTGCAGCGCAAGGCGCAGATCGTTCTCGACTACTACAACGGCGAGTCGCCGCTCAAGCGCAAGGTCGCATCGACGCTCCTCGAGAGCTTCCTCTTCTACTCCGGCTTCTACCTGCCGATGTACTGGTCCTCGCGAGCCAAGCTCACCAACACTGCAGACCTCATCCGCCTCATCATCCGCGACGAGGCCGTGCACGGGTACTACATCGGCTACAAGTACCAGAAGGGCCTCGAACAGCTCACCGAGGCCGAGCGTGAAGAGCTCAAGAACTACACGTTCGAGTTGCTCTTCGAGCTCTACGAGAACGAGGTCGACTACACCCAGGACCTCTACGACGGCGTCGGTCTGACCGAGGATGTCAAGAAGTTCCTGCGCTACAACGCCAACAAGGCGCTCAACAATCTCGGCTACGAAGGCCTCTTCCCGAAGGACGAGACGGACGTCAATCCGGCTATCCTGTCGGCACTTTCACCGAATGCGGACGAGAATCACGACTTCTTCTCCGGCTCGGGTAGCTCCTACGTCATCGGCAAGGCCGTCAACACCGAAGACGACGACTGGGATTTCTAGAGAGCGACCTACACGCCGAAGCCCGACTCCTGCACACGCGGGAATCGGGCTTCGGCCGTGTATTGGGAGCGGACTAGCGCTGAAACCACGCTTCCGGCTTGTCCTGCAACGCTTTTGCGAGGCGCAGACGCGAGGTTTCCGTCATGTCCGAAGGCAGTTCGCTCGGCGCGAACCACGCGACCTCGAGGTTTTCGTCGTCCGCCACGTGTGCATCTCCGCCGGTCCACCTGGCCAGGAAGCAGACGTCGAGGTACTGAGTCACGTCGCCGTTGGGGTACGTAATGGGCTCTGTGACATCGACACTCGTGATCCGAACCAATTCGGCGTCGACGCCGGTTTCTTCCTTCGCCTCGCGCACCGCCGCCGACGACGGTTCCTCGCCAGGCTCGAGAACGCCGGACACGACGGCCCACTGACCGTTGTCGGCGCGGCGGGTGAGCAGGACCCGACCGTCGTCGTCGCGGATCACGACGCTCACTCCGGACAGCCAGAGCGGCGCATGACCGACCTTCTCGCGCAGTGCAACAATGAATTCGGGGATCGGCATGATCAGAACCCGAACTTCACAGCTGGGGCGAACCGCCTCGAATGTCGGAGTAGTGGTTCGTTCCAGTCAGCTCGCATATCCGTTCAAGGTTCCCTTCAAGTCCGCCAATACGGCACGGGCAGCAGTCATCCCGTTTCCGTTCCAGATGTCGTCTTCAGCGACGAACACACGCCGGTCGGTGGCAGCGGCGAGGTCCTGCCACTGGTCGCTCTTCATGACCTCGGTGCCGTAGGTACGACCGTTCGGCCCGTCGAAGAGGACGTAGATCAAGTCCCCTTCGGCGGCGCTGAGATCGTCGGCCGGAATCGGTGCCGTGGTCGCATCGGTCAATCGCTGCGCCGGTGGGCGCCGGACGCCGACGTCGCTGAGGATCTGTCCGGCGAAGGATGCAGGGCCCTCGATCTGCAGGTCCTTCGAACCGAACCGAACCACTGATGCCTGCGTCTGCGATGCATTCAATGCGTCGCCGAGCTGCACGACGTCCTGCTGGTAGCGGTCGAGCTCCGTCGCAGCCGCGGACGAACGGCCCAGTGCCTGGCCGGCGAGGGCGAACTGCGCTTTCCAGTACACGGGATCCGAGCCCGCGAACACGGTGGGGGCGATGGCGTCGAGTTGCCCGTACAAGCCGTCGGACGCCGGACTGGACCCGAGGATCAAGTCCGGCGCGGCGGCCTTCACGGCGTTGACGTCAGGTGCGCTCACGGGGCCGACACTCGGAATCTCCGAGATGCCGAAACCCAGGTACGACGGTTGAGGCGAGTCGACACCGGTTGCGGCGCCCACTACCCGCTCCCACAGACCGAGGGCGCACACGGCGTCCATCGAGACACTGTCGAGGACCACGATCCGTTGGGGATCGGAAGGAACCTCGGTTTCACCCGCAGCGTGTACGACTCGACGCTTCACCCCGGGGCCCGCTCCCGGGTCGGCTTGCGTCGGCGTCGGGCACGCGGTGGCGGTGTCGCGTTCGATGCCCATCACGCCGGCACCGGCGATCGACGTAGTGGTCCGGACGATGGTGCTCGCCGGATCGTCCGACGAGTCGGACGAGCAACCACCGAGGACGAGCATCGTGGCGGTGATCCCCAGGATCGAGACACGACGAACGGACGTGCGGGCGGTCGTGCGTGAGAGAACAGACGTGCGTGAGAGAACAGACGTGCGTGAGAGAACAGACAAGTCGACGGCTTCCTGTGTGAGCGGGCGCCGTTCAGGTTAGCTGTTCGACTCAGCTGTTCTGCTTGTCCACCTCGAACGTGTCCGAGAGGTCGTCGAGGATCATGTGGGCGCCCTGGATGCTGACCGGCGACATCCAACGTGAATCGTCCACGTCGACCTTGCGTCCTCGAAGCGTCTGCCACAGCGGGCTCTCGAGGAACGGCTTCGCAGCTTCGGCGCTCTTGCCCTCGGCGTCCTGCCAGGTGCTGATGAAGATGACGTCCGCGTCGGCTTCGTTGATCAGCTCGGGGCTGATCTTCATCATGATGTTGCCGGCATCGGCGGGGTCAGGTCCCTGGTTGTCCGGGCGCTTCAATCCGGCGTCCTGAAGAACGATGCCGCTGAACGAGGTGGTGCGGTAGAGACGTGCGGTCGGTTCACCGGCGAACCGGACTACCGAGATGACCGGGTTGTTCGCCTTCTCGTTGATTTCCTTGCCGACGGCAGCCGCGCGTGTTTCGTATTCGGTGATCTTCGCCTCGGCCAGCGATTCCTTGCCCAGCGCTTCACCGACTACGCGGATGTTGTCCTTCCACGTCGGACCGGTCGTCTGGGTGAAGACGGTGGGCGCGATTGCGGAGAGCTGCTCGTAGTTCTTCCCGTCGCGGACCTCGGCGGAGATGATGAGGTCCGGCTGCAGTGCGGCGATCTTCTCGAGGCTTGCACTGCTGACCGTGCCGACCGAGACGGCGTCCGCGGCGAATTCCTCCCGCGAGGATCCGAGGTAGTCGGGCAGACCGGGCTCGCGGTAGTCGACGTAGCCGACGAGCGGGGATTCGAGGAGAAGGACGGCGTCGGTGAAGCTGTTGTCGAGCGCGACGATCCGCTGGGGTGCTGCCGGGATTTCGGTGCTTCCACGGAAGTGTTCGATCGTGCGGGGGAATGCGCCCGACTCGGTCGAGGTGGTGGTTGCAGCGGGCTCGTCGTTACTCGAGCAGGCTGGAACGACCAAGGCGATCGAGGCTGCGACGGCTACCAGCGCGGCGCGGCGGGGAAAGAATTTCACTGAATACTCCTGAGGTGAGTTAGGCGAGGGTGACCTTATCAGTGGAGGAGATGGCCGAAAACGGACACCGACCGAATTCTTCGACGCGCACGACACGCCGATTCGGAAGTGGGTTCGGACTCCCGGGGGAACATAAACCGCAGGTCGTTCGTTCGGTGCCGTGAAAAACGGATGCTCGAGTACGACGCAGAGTAGGACCGGGTCGCGGTGCCTCGGAGTCACGGTCTACCATTCGATGAGCGCAAGCCAGAAGCCGTTGTCCGCAGCCCGGGCGACGGACCCTGCGGGCGCAACCAAGGGCTCTTTGACGGAGTCTGCGGAGCGACCAAAGGCACATTCAGGAGGATCAGTGACTGCCGTAGCGCCCCAGCCAGTCCCCACGATAGCGCCGGCCAGGCCTTACCCGCCGCGGCAGGGACCCAAGGGCTCATTCATTTTCAAGATGATCACGACCACCGATCCCAAGGTGCTCGGAATCATGTACTTGGCGACTTCCATCGCCTTCTTCCTCATCGGTGGCCTCATGGCACTGATGATGCGTGCCGAACTTGCTGTACCCGGCATGCAGTTCCTTTCCAACGAACAGTTCAACCAGCTGTTCACCATGCACGGCACGATCATGCTGCTGCTGTACGCGACCCCGATCGTCTTCGGCTTCGCGAACTACATTCTTCCGCTCCAGATCGGTGCACCCGACGTCGCGTTCCCGCGCCTGAACGCGTTCAGCTACTGGCTGTACCTGTTCGGTGCGATCATCACGACGGCCGGATTCGTCACGCCCGGTGGCGCAGCAGACTTCGGTTGGACGGCATACACGCCGCTGACCAGCGCGCTGCACAGCCCCGGCGTCGGCGCAGACCTGTGGGTCCTGGGTCTGGCCGTCGCCGGCCTCGGCACCATCCTCGGTGGCGTCAACATGGTCACCACCGTGATCTGCCTGCGCGCACCCGGTATGACCATGTTCCGCATGCCGATCTTCACCTGGAACATCTTCATCACCAGCATCCTGATCCTGCTGGCGTTCCCGCTGCTGACCGCTGCATTCATGGGCTTGTTCGTCGACCGCCATCTCGGTGGGCACATCTTCGACCCGGCAACGGGCGGTGTGCTCCTGTGGCAGCACCTGTTCTGGTTCTTCGGTCACCCCGAGGTGTACATCATCGCGCTGCCGTTCTTCGGCATCGTCTCGGAGATCTTCCCGGTCTTCAGCCGTAAGCCGATCTTCGGCTACAGCGGCTGGTGTACGCAACATTGGCCATCGCCGCTCTGTCGATCGCAGTGTGGGCCCACCACATGTACGCAACCGGCGCTGTTCTCCTGCCGTACTTCTCGTTCATGACGTTCCTGATCGCCGTGCCGACAGGTGTGAAGATCTTCAACTGGATCGGCACGATGTGGAAGGGGCAGTTGACCTTCGAATCGCCGATGCTGTTCTCGATCGGCTTCCTGATCACCTTCCTCTTCGGTGGTCTGTCGGGTGTCATCCTCGCGAGCCCGCCGCTCGACTTCCACGTCACCGACAGCTACTTCGTCGTCGCCCACTTCCACTACGTGGTCTTCGGCACGGTCGTGTTCGCCACGTACGCCGGTATCTACTTCTGGTTCCCGAAGATGACCGGTCGCATGATGGACGAGCGCCTCGGCAAGTGGCACTTCTGGACCACGTTCGTCGGTTTCCACGGCACGTTCCTCGTTCAGCACTGGCTCGGTGCCGAAGGTATGCCGCGTCGTTACGCCGACTACCTGCCCTCGGACGGGTTCACGGTTCTGAACTCGGTGTCCACGATCTTTGCCTTCGTACTCGGTGCCTCGACGCTTCCGTTCATCTGGAACGTCTTCAAGAGCTACCGCTACGGCGAGGTGGTCACCGTCGACGATCCGTGGGGTTACGGAAACTCGCTGGAGTGGGCAACCACCTGCCCGCCGCCGCGTCACAACTTCACCGAGTTGCCACGCATCCGTAGCGAGCGTCCGGCGTTCGAGCTGCACTACCCGCACATGGTGGAGCGGATGCGCGCGGAAGCGCACGTCGGCCCCGGCCACGGCGGGAAGAACGCCAGCACCGTGCTCGAAGATGCTCGTCACGAGCCGCTCACGGTCGGGGACGAAGGCGACCCCGGAACCGACAGCCGCTCCTGAGCGAAGTAACACACTGAAGTAATCAGCGAAGGCCCCGCCCGAGTAACGGGTGGGGCCTTTCGCTTGGCACAATAGTGACGATCAAGACGCGAACGAAGAAACGATCGGAGTTTTCGGTGGGTGCCTCTGACACCACTGTTCTGGTGACTGTGACCGGGCCGGACCGCCCTGGCGTCACCTCGGTACTGTTCGCGGCGCTGTCGCGGCACGATGTGCGTCTACTCGACGTGGAGCAGGTGGTGATTCGAGGTCGACTGACACTCGGTGTCATGGTTGCCTGCCCGAACGATCCCGAAGCGCTTCAGGAAGAACTCGAACAGGCGATGGCGACGGTCGGAATGAACGTCGACATCGAAATCGGTGCCGATCCCGGACGGCCCGCGGTGTCCACCCACGCGGTCGTTGTTCTCGGTAGCCCGGTCAATGCTCGCGCAATGCGATCGGTGGCACGCGAACTCGCGAAGCAGGGCGCAAACATCGATTCCATCCGTGGTGTCGCCGACTATCCGGTCACCGGCCTCGAACTCAGCGTCAGCGCGGCCGATACGGCCGACGGCGACGCGAAGCTGCGCACCGGACTCGCCGAGGTCGCCGCTCTCGAAAACGTCGACATCGCGGTCGAGCGCGCAGGTCTCGCTCGCCGGGCCAAGCGTCTGATCGTGTTCGACGTGGACTCGACGCTCGTCCAGGGCGAGGTCATCGAGATGCTCGCCGCGAAGGCCGGCGTCGAGGACGAGGTCCGCGCCGTCACCGAAGCTGCGATGCGCGGCGAGATCGACTTCACCGAATCACTGCACCAGCGTGTGGCGACACTCGCCGGTCTCGACGCCTCCGTCATCGACGAGGTGGCAGAGAGCATCGAACTGACGCCGGGTGCGCGAACCACGATTCGCACCCTGCGCCGCCTCGGATTTCACTGCGGCGTGGTGTCGGGTGGATTCCGGCAGGTCATCGAAGGCCTCGCACACGAACTCGAACTGGACTTCGTGCACGCCAACACCCTCGAAATCGTCGACGGCAAGCTGACCGGACGTGTGATCGGTGAAATCGTCGACCGCGCCGCGAAGGCCGTTGCGCTGCGCAAGTTCGCCGATCAGGTCGGTGTGCCGATGGAACAGACCGTCGCCGTCGGCGACGGTGCCAACGACATCGACATGCTCAACGCCGCGGGCCTGGGCGTGGCGTTCAACGCCAAGCCTGCGTTGCGGGAGGTCGCAGATGCTGCTTTGTCGCATCCCTTCCTCGACGCTGTGCTGTTCATTCTCGGTGTGACCCGCGACGAGGTCGAGGCTGCGGACGCCGTCGACGGTGGCGTGCGACGCGTACCGATTCCATGAGTTCCGATCCAGCATTCAGTTCCGATCCAGCTGTGATGTCCGGCCCCGATTCGCGCTGGCGCGAGCGCCACGCGGTGCTGGCTGCTGGGTACGGAGGGCGAGACGATCCCGCGGATCCGGCGCTGGTGTTGGCGATGCCGATCGTTCTGCACATTCCGAAGGCAGACCCGCCCAAGCGCACCGCACTGCTCGAGGCTGCGGCAACGGCGGCTGTGGCGCTGTGTCTGGACGAACGCGTCGGGTTCACCGAAGACGGGGAACCCGGCCCCTGGCACGAGGACTATTCGGCGTGGGTGGGTGCCCGGATTCGGAAGGTGTCTCGTCGAGCGCGAGGAGCGCAGTGGCTCGCCGCGCAGGAGGTACCGGGAATCACCGTCGATGTGGATGGCGCGCAGGCGCGGGCTCTGGTTCCCGGGCCGGTCGGAGAACTGGACCCGCGAATCAAGAAGTTGCAGATCGGTGGGACCGATCTCGAGCACGACGAGCCTGGCCCGCCGGAGCCTGGTCTTCCTGTGCTGTGGATCGACTCGGCGCTCGAGATGACGGTAGGCAAGGCGTCGGCACAGGTCGGGCATGCCTCGATGTTGTTGGCGGCGGCCATGTCCGAGAAACAGTGCTGGGCCTGGGCGCAGAACAACTTTCGCTGCTCAGTGCGCGACGCGAGCCCGGAACAGTGGGCCGAAGCAGTAGTTCGGCTGAAGAAGTCGGAGGCCGTCGCGGTTCGTGACGCTGGTTTCACGGAAGTGGCACCAGGCTCCATGACAGTCATCGCGGTTCCGTAGAGACGCAACCGACCAGTCCAGTATCGGCAACTTGGCTATGGATGAACAGTCCAGTGGCCATCAAGATGGTCGAGTGTTGATACGGAGATTCGCCTCGCTGTTCGTCGGTCTGTGGTTGTACGGCTTCTCGATGGCCATGATGATCACAGCCGGTCTTGGTCTGGATCCCTGGGATGTGTTCCATCAGGGTGTGGCCGAGCACGTTTCGCTCAGTTTCGGCGTGATCACTGCGATTACCGGTGCGGTGGTACTGCTGCTCTGGATTCCGATCCGTCAGCGGCCGGGATTCGGAACGGTCGCCAATGTCGTTGTAATTGCCATCTCGGTGGATACCTCACTGGCCTTCTTGCCGGTCTTTGATTCCATGCCAGTTCGAGCCGTGATCATGGTCGCGGGAATCCTCCTCAACGGACTGGCCAGCGTTCTCTACATCGGCGCGGGCATGGGGCCGGGCCCCCGCGACGGATTGATGACCGGACTGGTCGCTCGCACAGGTCTGTCGGTCAGGCTCGTGCGTACCAGCATCGAGATCGCGGTCCTCACGACCGGATGGCTCCTCGGTGGCACCGTCGGCGTCGGAACAGTGTTGTACGCCTTCGGGATCGGACCGACCATTCAATTCCTCATCAAGGTGCTGCCGGATTCCATGACAGCAGCGGTGACCGGAGGACGTGTCACGGAACGTAAGGCCAAGACCGTGGGGCCGGTCAGCGAAATCTCGGTGCCGACGGGAACTTCGGCCGTGGAGGCAGGTTCTCCGGTGGGTGAAGCCGAATCGAACGATGCAGTCAAGGTGCCGTCGAACCATTCCGGAGTGCCGACGGTGACCTGAACCGGTCCACCGGAATGCAGGATCAGGAGCCAACTGTCGTCACCGAGTGGGCGCCCGGTTCGAGTGTGAGACCGAACGTCGGCTCCGTCGATCCAGGCCTGCAGCGTTCGGTGACTCTCGTCGTACCATGCGGTGTCGTCGAACTCGACGCCGGCAGCGTCGAACCAGACGAGGTCCGGGTGCTCCAGTCTTCTTCTGCCTTCGAAGAATTCGGGCTGACGCAACGCCGGTGCCGTTCGGCGTAATCCGAACGCTCGGGAGACGAACTGCACCAACGACTGATCGGCCGCCGTCCAGTCCAGGGCCCACGAATCGGCTGGGGAGGCAAGTGTGGGAACACAATACGCGTTGTTGTTTCCGCCGAGACTGTGGCCGAACTCGTCTCCGGCGGTGAGCATCGGTGTGCCTGTCGACAGCACGAGCGTGGCCAGTAGCGCCCGTACATGACGTGCCCTGGCGTCCTGAATCTCGGGATCGGTGCTCGGGCCTTCGATTCCGTGGTTGAACGAATCGTTGTGATCGGCGCCGTCACGATTGTCTTCACCGTTGGCTTCGTTGTGCTTGTGGTTGTACGCGACCAGATCGGCGGCGGTGAACCCGTCGTGCGCTGTGACGAAGTTGATCGACGCCCATGGGCGACGGCCGCTGCCGGCAAAGATGTCCTCGGAACCGGCGAGGCGCGACGCGACCTTCCGGACGCTGGAGCCGCCGTTCCAGAACTGGCGAATGGTGCTGCGGTACTTGTCGTTCCATTCCGACCATTGGAGTCCGAAGTTTCCGACCTGGTAACCGTCGGCAGTGGCATCCCACGGTTCGGCGATGAGCTTGCACCGAGTCAGTACCGGATCGGAGGAGATGGCCGACAAGATGGACGCCCGCTGGTCGAAGCCGCCGCCGCGCGGCCTACCCAACGCGCTCGCGAGATCGAATCGGAAGCCGTCGACACCCATTTCGGTGGCCCAGTAGCGGAGGCTGTCGGTGATCATGCGGACGGCGATGGGGGAGCAGGCGTCGACCGTGTTGCCGCACCCGGTCAGGTCGATGTCGCGGCCGTCGCCGTCGAGAAGGTAATAGCCGGGGCCGTCCAAACCTCGCCAGCTGACACTGATTCCGTCGACACTCTGCTCGCAGGTGTGGTTGTAGACGACGTCGAGGACGACCTCGATGCCTGCCGCGTGTAGTGCGTCGACCATGATCCGGAACTCGGTGACTTCGCCGCCCGGAGTTGCCGCGTATCCGGGATGCGGGGCGAAGTACGACGCCGTCGAGTATCCCCAGTGGTTGCGCATCCCTCGCTCGCGGACGCTGTGTTCGGTCAGAAATGCCTGTACGGGAAGCAGTTCCACGGCAGTGACGCCGAGTGAGACGAAGTGATCGATCACGGCCGGTGCCGTCAGGCCGAGGTACGTTCCGCGGTGGGCGGCGGGTACTCCTGGATGACTGGCGGTGTACGCGCCCACATGCAGTTCGTAGATGACGCTTTCCTCCCACGGCGTCTCGAGGCGGGCTCCGGCGGGCGCGAGGCCGGGAGTCACCACGGACAGCGGCACGTGGCCGAGCGAGTCGACCGTCGACGGGTCGCCGAAGGGATCGTCGGCGTACGACAGGAGGGCACGGTGATCACCGAGATCCCCCTCGATGCGGCGCGCCCACGGATCGACGAGCAGCTTGTGTGGATTAAGTCTCAGCCCGGCGCGCGGATTCCACGGGCCGGACGCCCGAATTCCGTAACGCTGCCCCGCACCGATCCCGGAGATGATTCCGTGCCAGATTCCGTACGTGTGTTGCCGAAGTTCGACGCGATCTTCGTTTCCGTCCTGGTCGATCAGGCAGATCTGGACGCTCGACGCAGCTGGGGCGTGGACCGCGAACTGGGTTCCGGAGTCCACGATGTGGGCGCCGAGTGGGAACGGAGACCCGGGCGTCGGGGTGTGAGTTTCGATGAGAGGCGACACGCAAGATGATCCTGCCGTGAACGGCCGGAGAATGTGCGGGAAGATGTTCGGGTGCCGCTACCTGATCCAGATCTGCTCATCGATTTCGACAACGTACTCATCCGTCGGGGAGGGGCCACTCTCGTGGGGCCCGTCACCTGGAAAGTGGAGCTGGACGAGCGATGGGTGGTGCTCGGACCCAACGGTGCCGGCAAGACCTCGCTGCTGCGTATCGCGGCCGGTGAGACTTTCCCGACCAGTGGTTCTGCCCACCTCCTTGGCGAAGTTCTCGGCAAGGTCGACGTCAACGAGTTGCGCCCGCGAATCGGTTTGTCCTCGTCGTCGTTGGCGAACCGCGTGCCCGGCGACGAGAAGGTCAGCGACCTCGTCGTGTCGGCGGGCTATGCCGTTCTCGGTCGGTGGCGCGAGGAGTACGAATCCATGGACACCTCGCGCGCTGTGGAGATGCTCGAAAGCCTCGGCGCCGAGCACCTGGCGGATCGGACGTACGGGACGCTTTCCGAAGGCGAGCGCAAGCGCGTCCTCATCGCGCGAGCCTTGATGACCGATCCCGAACTTCTTCTCCTGGACGAGCCCGCCGCCGGGCTCGATCTCGGTGGACGTGAGGAACTTGTGGCTAGACTCGCCGAACTGGCTGCCGATCCGGACGCCCCGGCTACCGTTCTGATCACCCATCACGTCGAGGAAATCCCGCCGGGATTCACCCACGCACTCCTTCTCAAGGAAGGGGAGGTCGTCTCCCAGGGGCTTCTGGACGACGTCATCACCGCCGAAAATCTGAGCGCGGCATTCAGCCAGTCCATCAGCCTCGACAAGGCGGACGGCCGATACTTCGCGCGCCGCGCGAGACCGTCCGGAGCTCATCGCGCGTGAGCTTCAGTGGGACCTGAAATGCGGCCCAGATCACAGATCGCGTAGGTTCGCGAAGCATGGCTAACGAGAATGCAAACGCTGTCCCCGAGCCCAAGGATGCGTCGACCGTCATCTTGGTGCGCGATGCCGAATCCGGTATCGAGATCTTCCTGCTTCAACGAGTACAGGGGATGGCGTTTGCCGGGGGCATGACGGTCTTCCCCGGAGGCGGCGTCGACAAGTCCGATGCGACGGCCGAGGTCGAGTGGGCCGGGCCGTCGGTCGAGTGGTGGGCCGAGCGGTTCAGCACGGATGTTGCTCGGGCGAAGGCTCTCGTCTTGGCTGCGGTGCGGGAAACTTTCGAGGAGTGCGGTGTCCTGCTGGCCGGCCCCACGGCTGACACGGTCGTCGCGGACACGGCCGGCTATGCACAGGACCGAGTAGCTCTCGAAAAGCACGAGCTGTCGTTCAGCGATTTCCTGAAGAAGGAGAACCTGGTCCTGCGAACGGATCTGCTGCGGCCGTGGGCGAACTGGATCACGCCGGTGGGCGAGACCCGCCGCTACGACACGCGCTTCTTCGTCGCAGCGTCACCGACCGGACAGATCGCGGACGGCGTCACCTCCGAGGCCGCCGAGGTTCGTTGGCAGAGCCCGCAGGACGCGCTGGCGCACTGGCGGGAGGGTGGCAGCATCCTGTTGCCGCCGACGTGGAGTCAGCTGACCGAATTGGCCAAGTTCAGTTCGGTGGCGGAGATACTCGCAGCCGAGCCGGTGATTCCCGTCATCCTGCCTACGTTGATCACCGACGAGGAAACGCTGCGCGTCGAGTTCCCGAACCAGGATGGTTACTACGTCGCCGGGCCGCATCCGTGGTCGGTCAAGGCGGCAAAGTAACCTCTCGACCATGGCTGAATTTGTGACTCTCGAGGTTTCCGAAGGCATCGGCACCATCCGTCTGGCGCGTCCGCCCATGAACGCTCTGAACCGTCAGGTTCAGGACGAGTTGGCTGCTGCCGCACACGCTGCGACCGTCGACAAGGCAGTCAAGGCCGTCATCGTCTACGGCGGCGAGAAAGTCTTCGCAGCAGGTGCCGACGTCAAGGAAATGGCCGAGATGGACTACGGCCAGATCCGTGACGCGATCGGCGGCATGCAGGCCGGACTCGGCGCCGTGGCGTCCATCCCGAAGCCGACCGTCGCCGCGATCACCGGATACGCACTCGGCGGTGGACTCGAAGTTGCACTCTCGGCCGATCGCCGGATCGTCGGAGACAATGCCAAGCTCGGAGTTCCGGAGATTCTGCTCGGAATCATTCCCGGTGGCGGCGGAACGCAGCGCCTGGCTCGTCTGATCGGTCCGGCCAAGGCCAAGGATCTGGTCTTCACCGGCCGTTTCGTCGGGGCTGACGAGGCATTGGCCATCGGTTTGGTCGACGAGGTCGTCGCTCCCGACGACGTGTACACCGCGGCCCGGACATGGGCCTCGCAGTTCGTCGGGGGAGCGTCACGTGCGTTGGCTGCTGCCAAGGCAGCCATCGACGAGGGTCTGAACACCGACCTGGAATCCGGGCTCAAGATCGAGCAGCATCTGTTCGCCGGATTGTTCGCGACCAAGGATCAGGCGATCGGCATGGAGTCGTTCATCGCGAACGGTCCGGGCAAGGCCGAGTTCACGGGCGAGTAGGCTCCCCTAAACTAGAACTTGTTCATCTCTTACCAGCGAGTAGGATAGCCGCCATGACAGCCAGCCCGAATGACGACGCAACCGTCACGCCGCCCGCCGCTACCGACACCTCGGTAGTCGACCCCGCGCCGCGGCCGCACGCCACGGCCGAAGAGGTCGAGGCCGCTCGTAAGGACACCAAGCTCGCCCAGGTGCTCTACCACGACTGGGAAGCCGAAACCTACGACGACAAGTGGTCCATCTCGTACGACGAGCGCTGCATCGACTACGCACGTGGTCGTTTCGACGCCGTCGCGGGCGATCAGCCGCTCCCGTACGAGCGCGCGCTCGAACTCGGTTGCGGCACCGGATTCTTCCTCCTGAACCTGATGCAGGGTGGAGTCGCCAAGACCGGTTCGGTCACCGACCTCTCGCCCGGCATGGTCAAGGTCGCACTGCGCAATGCCGAAAGCCTCGGCCTTCCGGTCGACGGCCGTGTTGCCGATGCCGAGACCATTCCGTACGAGGACAACACCTTCGACCTGGTGGTCGGCCACGCCGTGCTGCACCACATTCCGGACGTCGAGAAGTCGCTGCGTGAGGTCCTTCGTGTCCTCAAGCCCGGCGGACGTTTCGTCTTCGCCGGTGAGCCCACCACTGTCGGCAACTTCTACGCTCGCTGGCTCGGCCGCGCGACGTGGGAAGCAACCACGCGCGTGACCAAGCTGCCGTTCCTCGCAGACTGGCGTCGCCCGCAAGAGGAACTCGACGAGTCTTCTCGTGCAGCAGCTCTCGAGGCTGTCGTCGACATCCACACGTTCGACCCCACCGACCTCGAGAACATGGCGAAGTCTGCGGGCGCCGATCAGGTCCACGCTGCCACCGAGGAATTCGCCGCGGCGCTTCTCGGCTGGCCTGTCCGTACTTTCGAAGCGGCTGTTCCGCCGGAGAAGCTCGGTTGGGGCTGGGGGCGTTTCGCTTTCGGTGGTTGGAAGACACTCAGCTGGGTCGACGAGAAGGTGCTCCGCCACGTCGTTCCTCGCGGATTCTTCTACAACGTCATGATCACCGGCGTGAAGCCCGGCAACTGAATTGGGTTATGACTTCACCCTCGGCGACGTCGACTATCTCGGAAGTGATTCCGGCGTAGCTGCCTTGGCCGAGGTGGATCAGCTCGAACTGTCCACGCGTACGCGTCTGGCCGACATCGGCCGGGCGCGTACGCGTTTCGGTGATCACATGCCTGCGCTCGTGGACACCGTCCTGCTTCGACGTAAAGCCGCCGCCAAACTGCCGGGCAGTGAGCAATGGTTGTTCACGGACGACGCGATGCAACAAGCCACTCCCGGCGTTGTCGCGGCCCACCGCGCGCAGCGTCTGATCGGGCGCGACGTCCACGACGTGACGTGCTCCATCGGCGCCGAACTGCATGCCTTGACCGGAATTGCGCATCGCGTGATCGGCAGCGACATCGATTCCGTTCGCCTGGCGATGGCACAGCGCAATGTGCCGAGCGCAGCGTTGCTGCGGGCCGACGCGCTCCGCCCGACGACACGCGAGACCGTCGTGCTGGCAGACCCCGCACGGCGATCGGGCGGTCGCCGCACTCACGATCCGGCAGCGTTGATGCCACCGTTGCCGGACCTCATCGAGGCGTACTCCGGCCGTGATCTCGCGGTGAAGTGCGCTCCGGGACTCGATTTCGACAATCTGGGCTGGGACGGGGAAGTCGAGGTCGTCTCACTCGACGGCGGCGTCAAGGAAGCCTGCCTGTGGTCGACGGGACTGGCCGAGTCCGGCGTCACGCGCCGAGCTTCGGTCCTTCGCTCCGACGGGAGCGGATGGGCGATCACCGACGCCGAGGACGACGTGATTCCGGAGCAAGCGCCGGGGGAGTGGATCATCGACCCGGACGGAGCGGTGGTACGCGCGGGCCTCGTGCGCCACTACGCGGCCAGACACGGCCTCTGGCAGCTCGATCCACGCATCGCTTATCTGACCGGTGACAGCGTCCCTGAGGGAGTTCGCGGATTCCGGATCCTCGAGCAGATCAAGTACTCCGAGAAACTGCTCAAACAGACACTGTCCAAGCGGGACTGCGGTGTGGCCGAAATCCTGGTGCGAGGAGTCGACGTGGACCCGGCAGTGCTGCGTCCACGGCTCAAGCTCAAGGGCTCGCGTGCACTGAGCGTCGTGATCGTGCGGATCGGACGATCGGCGTCGGCCTTCATCTGTGAGGCGTCCCGCTAGCTCACTTGAAGACGAACAGCTCACCGATTGCGCTGGGCGTCAACACTTCGCCCTTGGGGCCGATCGAGGTGCCGACGGTGAAGCCGACTGCTCCCGGCAACGTGTCCTGATCCACCGTCTCACCGGTTTCGGTGTCGAAGGTGATCAGGCTCAGTCCGTTCTCACCCTCGCGGACGACGGTGTATCCGGTGTCGCCGGCGGTCTGCGCCGGAACGCCCAGTTGCAGAAGGTCTTTACGTTCCCAGGCCAGTTCGGCGTGATCTCCCTCGTCGCGCACGGCAAGGAGGTGGCCCTTGTCGCCGCCGGCGGGAATGATCAAACCGTCGTCGGACGTCGAGGCACTACCGGCCGAGTTGAAGCCGATGTCGTAACTCCACCTGGTGTCACCGGTTTCGGCGTTCACTGCCCAGAGAGATCCGTTGTTGTCGGTGGCGTAGACGGTCTTGCCGTCCTTCGACAGGTCCGGGCTCGACGCCGTTCCACCGGGAAGCGCGTCGGTGGACCACTCGCGGGTGATGGACGGATTGTCGCCGCCCGTGTACTTCATGGCCACCAGATCGGCTGCCTGAGAACTGGGTCCGTAGAAGGTGAAGTAGAACTTGCCGGTGCCCAGGTCCACTGCCGGGGTATTGGCCACCGGGCAGCCGGACGTGCCGAGGAAGCACTCGTTCAAACCCTTGTTGTCGGGAATGAGTTCTGCATTCGCGCCCTGGTCGATCGACGGCGGCGGGATCAGGTCGAACGACGGAACCACTTTTGCGCCGGTCTGCGGGTTGAGCACGTTGATCTGACCCAATTGGGTGATGAACAACAGGTTTCCGTCGCCGGTGAACTGTGACGAGAGAGGAGTGCCCACAACGAGCGTGCGCCAACGCAATTGACCAGTCTCGGTGAAGGACATCATCGCGCCGCTCTCGCCGACGTAGACATTGGTGGCAGTGTCGACGATGGGCGTCGAGGCGACTACTCCGTCGTTGAGTCGAGCGCACCACTTCTTGCGACCCGTATCCATCTGGAACGAGAAGAGATTGCAGCCGTTCTCGGTGCGGGCGGTGACGAAGCTCTGGCCGTTCGCGGCCACCGAGGCGTACGCGGCAACCGGACCGCCGAGAGGGCGTGACCATGCGAACTCGACATCGCGTGATCCGGTGACCGGGCTCGTGTCGCTGTTGCGGGCGTCGGCATGTATGGCCGGCCAACCCGCCGACGCGTACCGGTCCACCCGTCCGTCGTCGCTGCCGCAACCGGCGATCAGGGCCGCAGCGATCGCCGTCGACACCATCACGGACGACCGTAGGACCCGCCGCATCACAATCTCCCTGCCTTCACTTGATCAAGAGCCCTCGGTAACTGCACAAGCCCGGACCAGAGACTATCCCGACCGGGGCAACGTGACGGGGCACACCCCGAGGGTCGGTGAGTCGGCCCCACGTAGGCTGAACACTCATGACGAGCATGTGGGGCGCACCGTTGCGCACTCGATGGCGGGGATCACGCCGAGGCGACAGCGATCAGGCCAAGTTCTTGACGGTCGATTCCCTCAAATGGGTTCTGGCGAACAAGGCGTACACACCCTGGTATCTGGTGCGGTACTACCGTCTCGCCAAGTTCAAGATGGCCAACCCGCACGTGATCCTGCGCGGCATGGTGTTCCTCGGCAAGAACGTCGAAATCCATTCCACCCCCGACCTGTCCCGCCTCGAGATCGGGCGCTGGGTGCACATCGGTGACGGCAACGCGATCCGCTGCCACGAAGGCTCGCTGCGCATCGGCGACAAGGTCGTCTTCGGCAAGGACAACGTCGTCAACACGTACCTCGACATCGAAATCGGTGCGTCGACGCTCGTAGCCGACTGGTGCTACATCTGCGACTTCGACCACCGCATGGACGACATCAACACACCGATCAAGGACCAGGGCATCGTCAAGGGCCCCGTCCGTATCGGCCCGGACACGTGGGTGGCAGCGAAGGTCACCGTGCTGCGAAATACCCGCGTCGGACGCGGTTGTGTCCTCGGGGCGCACGCCGTCGTCAAGGGAGACATCCCGGACTACAGCATCGCGGTCGGCTCGCCCGCGAAGGCGGTCAAGAACCGCAAGTCCGATTGGGAAGCCGGCGCTGCCGATCGTGCAAAGTACATCGCGGCGCTCGAGGACATCGCACGCAAGAAGGCTGCTGCGGACGCTGCCGACGCGTCGTCGACGTCGTAGCTCACTTTTTGGCAGAACCAGCGATTACTTTCGGCGCCGCAACCGGTCTGTATCGGTATCGGCGCCGAAAGTCTGCGCCGGTGAAAGGAGTGCCGACATGAGCGAACAGACACCCGAATGGGTCGTGGCGCAGCGCCGCGAACTGGTGGGATTTCTCGAAGGCCTGAGCACGGAGCAGTGGAACGCGCCGACCCTGTGCGAGGGGTGGCGGGTCCGCGAAGTGATCGCGCACATCACCATGCCCTACCGATACTCGGCGCCGCGATTCGTCGTGGAAATGGTCAAGTCACGCGGAAACTTCAACAAGATGTCGAACCGGCGAGCGCTCGCCGATGCGTCGGAAGTCGGTGAGCGACAACTGCTTGCCTCGCTTCGCGACAACGTTGCACACCCGTGGAAGCCTCCAGGCGGCGGCTTCGAGGGTGCGCTCTCGCACGACGTGATCCACGGTCAGGACATTCGCGTGGCACTCGGCGACGATTACGTGGTGCCCGAAGACCGGCTCACTCGTGTGCTCAGCGGACTCTCGCCCAAAACCGTGAAGTATTTCGGAACTGACCTCGACGGCGCTCGGTTGCGCGCCGACGACCGAGACTGGACGTACGGTGCCGGCGCCGAGGTTCACGGGGCGGCGCAGGATCTCCTGCTCGTGCTGTGCGGCCGGATGCTGCCACCAGGCCATCTGCTCGGGGATGCGAGTTCTCGTTTCACCGCGCCACTCCCGACCCCCTGAGATCAGCACAAAGCGAGCTCAGCGACCGGGCAGCGGACGCTCGGGGATCTGCGGACGGGCCAACGGCTGTCGCACCCGACGCTTCGCGCCCGCGTAGACGTGAGCAGTCTCCTCGGCGACCTGATGCCAGTCGAAGTCCGATGTCAGGCGTGCGCGGGCGGCCACTGCCCGTTCCTGTGCCCCGGCGGGATCGTCGAGTACCTCGCGGACAGCCGAGGTGAGCCCGGCGATGTCGCCCGGTTGGAAGGACATCCCCGTCACCCCGTCGACGACGGCTTCGCCCAGTCCGCCTGCGGTGGACGTGATCAGCGGAGTGCCGGCCGCCGCCGCTTCGAGGGCGATGATCCCGAACGGCTCGTAGCGCGACGGCAGGACGATGGCGTCCGCTCCGTGCAGCCAGCTGAGCAGTTCCGTGTGATCGAGGTTGCCGAGAAAGTCCACCGCCCGCGCGACGCGATGCGTGCGTGCCTGTTGGTAGAGCCAGGTGAACTGGGTGCCTTCGCCCGCGATCGCGAGGGTCGTGCCGGGGTGGCTACGACGGATTCGGGGGAGTGCTGCGATGGCGTCCTGCACGCCCTTCTCGTATTCCAGGCGGCCGACGAAGAGGAGTTTCGGCGGTCCGGATCGCGGTCCACGTTCGCGAAAGTTCCACGTGGTCACGTCGATTCCGTTGCGGATGACGGTGATCGGCGGCAGCGTCGGGCCGTAGAGCTCGGTCACTTCTTCCTGCATGGACGCCGAACAGGTTATGAGAGAGTCGGATTCGTTTGCCAGCCACCACTCGACGGAGTGGACCTGGCGGTTGATGCGTCCGGAGATCCAGCCGCTGTGGCGACCCGCCTCGGTGGCGTGAAGTGTGGAAACCAGTGGGACGTCATAGAATTCGGCCAGGGCGATCGCCGGATGTGCGACCAGCCAGTCGTGCGCGTGCACGACGTCGGGCTGCCAGCCCTCGCCCACTCCTGGCTTGTGCAGCGCCGTCCCGGCCCGGACCATCGCGTGACCCATCGCGAGGGTCCACGCGAGCATGTCCTCGCCGAAGACGAAGTGTGCGGGGTCCTCGGCCACTGCGACGACAAGGACGCCCTCGGAAATGTGCGTGATCGTCGGGTGCGTCGACGCATCCGTTCCGGAGGGGCGACGCGAGAGAACAACGACCTCGTGGCCTGCAGCAGCCAACTCGGTGGCGAGATGGTGGACGTGTCGGCCGAGGCCGCCGACAACGACCGGGGGGTACTCCCACGAGACGATGAGAATTTTCACGACGCGCTCCCGTTCACCAGTTCAGTGTCAGGAAGACGGCGTGCATCCAGACCGGGGAACAATCCGTCGGCGCGATTCCAGCCTTTGGCCAACCGCTCGGCGACGGCGTCGCGGCCGGAAACGAGCGCTTCGGAGATTTCCCTGGTCGCGTGGGCGTGCTTGTGTGCGCGTTCGCGGGCGTACCCCGCGGCCGAATCCTTGCTCACCATGAATGCCCAATCGCTCGAAACTGTCATCAGTGTCTCGCGAAGTACCTGATCGTTGACCCGGTTTCGCAGTTCCGGTCGGCCGGGTGCGTTGTCGCGTCCGCGAGACTTGTCCACGGTGGTGAGGGCGGTATCGACCACCTCGGAGTTCAGTTGCACCAGGTCGGACACCTGATCGCCGGCCCAGACACGCCAGTCCTTACCCGATCCCCATGACGAATCCTCGAGTTGAACGGGTTCGCCGACGTATCCCGATGCCTTGGCGTCGGCGAGGGTGCCGACGCGAATTCCGGCCTCGGGAAGCGCGCGCAGGAGTTTTTCGAGCCACTGCGGACCTTCGTGCCACCAGTGCCCGAACAGTTCGGTGTCGAAAGCTGCGACCACCAGGGCGTCGCGGCCGATGCGGGTGGATTCACTGCGCAGACGCGCCCGAACGGTTTCGACGAAGTCGGCAACATGCTTGTCGACGGCGGCCGCAGCGAGTTCGGGGTCGTACGGCAACTTGTCGGCGGAGTCGACGGTCCGTCCGGTGACCCGCGACGGCTTGAGACCCGTCTCGTGGTCGTAGGTGTGGAAGTCGCGGTAGGCGGCGTGACCCGGATATCCGGACTTGGGGGACCAGACGCGGTAGCTGACCTGCAGGTCGCGGCCGAATGCAACCACGTCGGATTCTCGAACCGGGCGGCCGAGGGACGTGTCGCCGCGCAAGGCGGGGCCGTCGACCATGAAGTGGGTGACGCCCGCTTCGGCGTACCCGCGCTCCATGCCCGGGGTGTACCCGCACTCGGGTCCCCAGATCCCGGTCGGAGTGTGACTCCACCGGGCATGCGCGTCGGCGAGACCTTCGCGGAGGGAGAACGCCCGCAATCGAGGATCGAGCAGCGGTTGGAACGGGTGGGCCAGCGGCCCGCCGAGAAGCTCGAAGGCCTCGCGATCGATGAGGTCGCGGAACACCGGTGAGGCGCCGTGCTGCCAGTGAGTCTCGAAATCTGCGAGAGCGGCAGCTGACGCCCGGTGTTCGCGCGCGCCGAGTTCGCGGTGCGCCGCGTCCGGCATGCCGGCAGCCTCGTGGGCGCGGATCTGCCAGTTGCCGAGCCAGTGATGCATCCCGGCGAGGCAGTGGGGATCGTCCAACTGGGCCGCGAGTACGGGCGTGATTCCCAGCGTCAGCAGGTGCGATCGGCCCTCGTCGGCCAGGCGTCGTAGCGCGGCGGCGAGCGGAATGTACGACGCAGCCCAGGACTGGTAGATCCATTCCTCGCCGACTGGCCATCTGCCGTGGTTGGCGAGCCACGGCAGATGGGAGTGCAGAACCAGGGCGAACATCCCCGGTTCGGTGACGGGTGTTGCGTTACTCACTCGCCGGATTCCTTCACGGCAATAGCGACGAGGTCGAGGCTGTCGTCGATGTCGGGTTCGCTGATGCTGAAGTCGTCGACGGTGATGCCCTCGACGTCGCGGGTGAGATCTTCCGGCCAGGGCTCGCCGGCCAACGCGCGGTCGATCTGCGCATTGATGAACGATCCGCCGTGCTTGGCGTCGAGTTCCTTCAGGCGCGAACCGTGGTGGACGCCGGTCATCAACTGAACGCGGAATCCGGCGTCTTCGAGCAATTCGGTCATTTCGGAGGCGTTGAGCTCACGAGTGTGGAAAGGGTTGAGCGGCGTGTCGCGGCCGGGGGAGAAGGTGATCCGGTTGGGGGTGCTGATGAGAAGTTCACCGCCGGGAGCGAGAACTCGGAAGCATTCGCGCAGGAACTGACCCTGATCCCACAGGTGCTCGATCACCTGGAAATTGACGACGACGTCAACCGAGTTGTCCGCCAGTGGAAGCTCGGCGAGGTTGCCGTGGAGCATCTCGACGCGGGGGTAGCGGGCACGGACGTGCTCGACCGCGGAGATGTCGTAGTCGAGGCCGGTAACCTTTGTTGCGACGTCCGCAATCATGTTGGCGCCGTAGCCTTCTCCGGAACCGGCCTCGAGGACTCGGCGGTCCGTGCAGCGCTCCAGAAGTGCGCGGTACACCACTTCGTGGCGTCGGAACCAGTAGTTCTCCTCGGGGATTCCTGGCACGGTTCGTTCGCCCGTCAAGGGCAGGGGTGCGTCCTCGTGGTTGCTGACACTCGTTTCACTCACCCGTGCGAGATTAGTGCCATCCGAGTAGAACGTGTTCGCCGTGGTCCAGATCACTGCTGTCAATTCCTGTTCGTGCCGTTATGGTGGACGAGGTTCCACGTTAAGTTACCCACCGGTAACTTAACGTGGGGTAATCTAACGCACAGCCGACGTGAACCGAGAAATTCGCCCGTAGGGAGACCTGTCGGACTCTCTTTTCGGACGCTCGGACTGCGCGAGCACCACAGACGATTTATCAGGTGAATTACACACAGGAGGTCGACGAAGACCCATGACGAATATCGTTGTTTTGATCAAGCAGGTCCCCGACACATGGTCCGAGCGCAAGCTGACCGACGGCGACTACACGCTTGACCGTGAAGCCGCCGACGCAGTCCTCGACGAGATCAACGAGCGCTCCGTCGAAGAAGCACTCCTCATCAAGGAAGCTCAGGGCGGTGAGGTAACGGTGCTGTCCGCAGGTCCCGACCGCGCCACCGACGCTATCCGCAAGGCTCTCTCGATGGGCGCCGACAAGGCCGTCCACATCAACGACCCGGCACTGCACGGCTCCGACGCGATCCAGACCGCATGGACGCTCGCTGCTGCTCTCGGACAGATCACCTTCGAGAACGACGAGCCTGCCGACCTGATCATCGCCGGCAACGAGGCCACCGACGGCCGCGTCGGCGCTGTTCCGGCCATCATCGCCGAGTACCTGGGCATCCCGCAGCTCACGCAGCTGCGCAAGGTCGTCGTCGCCGACGGCAAGATCACCGGTGAGCGCGAGACCGACGAGGGCGTCTTCGGCCTCGAGGCTTCGCTGCCCGCGATCGTCTCGGTCACCGAGAAGATCAACGAGCCGCGCTTCCCGTCCTTCAAGGGCATCATGGCCGCGAAGAAGAAGGAAGTTCTCGTCTACACGCTGGCCGACCTCGGAGTCGACCCGGAGACCGTCGGAGTTGCCAACGCCGGCACCACCGTGACGTCCTCCACCCCCAAGCCCCCCCGTACCGCTGGTGAGCGCATCGTCGACGAGGGAGACGGTGGCACCAAGATTGCCGCGTACCTCGTCAGCAACAAGGTCATCTGATCGCGCCCTTCTAGACATCCAGCAGAAGAACTCAGGGAGAGTTAAGTCATGGCAGAAGTACTTGTGCTCGTAGAGCACGCAGAGGGTGCGCTGAAGAAGGTCAGCACCGAACTCATCACCGCTGCACGCGCACTCGGTGAGCCGTCGGCAGTTGTCGCCGGCCCCGCGGGCACCGCAGCAAAGCTCGCCGACGCTCTGGCAGCAGCCGGCGCCGAGAAGATCTACGTCGCCGAGTCCGACGACATCGACGGCTACCTCGTCACCCCCAAGGTCGACGTTCTCGCCGCTCTGGTCGAGTCCACCAGCCCGGCAGCAGTCATCACCGCAGCCGGCACCGAGGGCAAAGAGGTTGCCGGTCGTCTGGCCGCACGTCTGGGCTCCGGATTGCTGACCGACGTCATCGAGATCAAGGCTGACGGCACCGGCGTCCACTCCATCTTCGGTGGCGCGTTCACCGTCGAGGCCAAGGCCAACGGCGACGTTCCCGTCTACTCGGTTCGTCCGGGCGCAGTCGAGGCTGCTCCGCAGGCCGGCGCAGGCGAGCAGATCACCGTCGAGGTTCCGGCCCAGGACGAGAGTGCCGTCAAGGTCACCTCGCGTGAGCCCATCGTCGGCGGCGACCGCCCCGAGCTCACCGAGGCGTCGGTTGTCGTCTCCGGTGGACGTGGCGTCGGCAGCGCGGACAAGTTCTCCGTCGTAGAAGAGCTGGCCGACTCCCTCGGCGCTGCAGTCGGTGCTTCGCGTGCCGCTGTGGACTCGGGTTACTACCCCGGACAGTTCCAGGTCGGTCAGACCGGTAAGACGGTCTCCCCGCAGCTGTACATCGCGCTCGGCATTTCCGGTGCCATCCAGCACCGCGCCGGCATGCAGACGTCCAAGACCATCGTCGCGGTCAACAAGGACGAAGAGGCACCCATCTTCGAGATCGCCGACTTCGGCATCGTGGGCGACCTGTTCAACGTCGCACCGCAGCTCACCGAAGCTGTGAAGTCCCACAAGGGCTGAAAAGCACAAACTGCTGTGCGCCTTTATCAACCCCCCGCGGTTGATAAAGGCGCACAGTGCTTTATTCACCCGGCCTGCATCGGCATGTCACTTCGTCGATACCGAGACGCCGTTCGCGCTCGATAAACCTTGCGCATGACAATTACGTCAGTCCTTCGCTCCGCGAGTGACAATCTCGGCCGTGAGGTCGCCCAGCCGAGATATTCCCTGATCGTCTCCTCCGACCGCGAGCATCGTGTCGCAGCGCAGCGCCTTCGATACCGAGTGTTCGCCTCCGAGCCAGGCTTCTCCCTCCCGGCCTCGGCCGGGGTCTTCGAACTCGACGCCGACGGCTTCGACGAATTCTGTGATCATCTACTCGTTCGTGACAACATCACCGAGGAGTACGTCGGCTGCTACCGAATGCTGCCGCCGGATTCCGCTGCGGCGGCGGGTGGGTATTACACCGCAACCGAATTCGACATCTCCGCGCTCGATCCGGTGTCGAACAGGATCGTCGAAATGGGTCGCGCGTGCGTCGATCCCGCGCACCGCACCGGATCCGTCCTGAGCCTGATGTGGTCGGGCATCCTGCACTATCTCGAATTGACCGGATACGAGTGGGTGATGGGCTGCGTCTCCGTGCCCGTCTTGCCGAGCCCCGATTCAATTGCCGGCGCCGATGTCCGCGGCGTCCGTGACTTCGTGATGAACAAGCACGCCAGTCCGGGGTCGCGGCGGGTGATCCCACGAAACCCGGTGGTCCTCGGGGGTCTGACGCTCGACGAGATCGCCGCACCGGAACGCGTGACGATGCCACCGTTGCTCCGTGGTTACTTGCGGATGGGCGCGATGATCTGCGGGGAACCTGCTCACGATCCCGAGTTCGGTGTGGCCGATTTTGTTGCGCTGCAAGGCCTTCACTCCGCCAACAAGCGCTATCTGGAACGGCTGCGATCGGCGGCCGCCGCACACGAGTCGGGGATCGGCTGATGACCGCGGCGGTGCCGTACTGGGTGCCGACGAGCCCCTGCGGCGACGGGTGCCTACCCGCGGACGCACCCGGTGTGTCGAGTATCACCGTGATGGCCCGCGGGGTCATGGTCGGTGCCGCACTGTTGACTGCGCCTGTGCTTTCGGCCGGCTGGCTGCTCCCGCGCACCTGGCGTACTGAGATGCAACGCGGATACTCCCGCGCGTTGCTTCGTTGTCTGGGGATTAAGCTGACGGTCGACGATCAGCGGTTGGGGCGCGCGGAACCTGACGGGGTCATGGTTGTCGCCGGTCACGTGTCCTGGACCGACGTCCTCGTCGCGAGCGCCGTTGCTCCGGCCAACTTCGTCGCCCGCGCCGACCTGCTCGACTGGGCAGTGCTCGGCGGTCTCGCGCGCCGGATGCGCGTCGTCCCCATCGACCGCGCTCGCCTGCGTGAACTCCCCGGAACCGTCGACGTCGTTCGCGAACGCCTGCAGCGAGGTGTCCGGGTGATGGTGTTCCCCGAGGGAACGACCTGGTGCGGGCGGGCGTACGGCGGTTTTCGTCCGGCGATGTTCCAAGCAGCCGTCGACGCCGAATGCCCGGTTCAGCCGATGGCGATCCGCTACGAGAACGCCGACGGTTCCCTGTGCACCGGACCCTGCTTTGTCGGCACCGAAACGATCGGTCAGTCCATCCGTCGGATCCTGCGTCAGAAGAACGTCGAGGTGAAGGTCAGGCTGGCTCCGCTCGAGGAGGCAGGGGAGTGTCGATTCGATCTCGCGCAGCGATGCGAGAGAGCCGTACGCGGCGTCGACATCATCGATCTGGCAGCTCACGACATCTTCGACCCCGCACCGGAACTCGTGACACAAGCAGTGGGACAAATCGATCCTTCCCCGGCGATGAGCGCTTAGCCTGCTGAGCGAGGCTGGTCGAACTCTCGTGCTGGGCTATCCTTGTCAAGCCATGACTCTGCCTGCACACAGTGCCCACGCCGGATTTCCGGTGTACCTCGATCATGCCGCCACGACTCCGATGTCGGCAGCCGCTATCGAGGCGATGACCGATACCTTCAAAACCGTGGGCAACGCGTCCTCGCTGCACGGCTCCGGCCGTGCGGCCCGGCGCCGCGTCGAGGAATCGCGGGAATCGATCGCCGCCAGCCTGGGTGCGCGGCCGTCGGAGGTCATCTTCACCTCCGGAGGCACCGAGAGCGACAATCTCGCGGTCAAGGGCATCTACTGGGCTCGCCGTGACGCAGACCCGCGACGCACTCGCATCCTGGCCAGCTCCGTCGAGCATCATGCGGTGCTCGACGCCGTCGAGTGGCTCGAGCAGCACGAGGGCGCGCGCGTGACGTGGTTGCCGGTCGACGAGAACGGTGTCGTCGACCCGCAGACCTTGCGTGACGAGCTTTCCGTCCACGCCGACGAGGTCGCACTCGTGACGGTGATGTGGGCCAACAACGAGGTCGGCTCGATCATGCCGATCGTGGAGTTGGCGGAGATTTCGGCTGAGTTCGAGATTCCGATGCACAGCGACGCGGTTCAGGCAGTTGCACAATTGCCGGTCGATTTCGCGGCGAGCAAATTGTCCGCGCTGAGCATCGCGGCGCACAAGTTCGGTGGTCCGCACGGCGTCGGCGCACTGCTGCTCGGACGCCAGGTTCCGTGTGTGCCGCTCCTTCACGGCGGCGGACACGAACGTGATCTGCGTTCGGGCACTCCGGATACTGCGGGCGTTGTCGGGATGGCTGCGGCGCTGCGCGCAAACGTCGAGAACTTCGATTCCAGCACAAGGGAATTGGCGCAGTTGCGTGACCGTTTGATCGACGGAGTCCTGGAGATTCTTCCCGAGTCGGTGCTCAACGGCCCGACCGGATCCGATCGGCTTCCCGGTAACGCGCACTTCACCTTCCCCGGCTGCGAGGGCGATTCGTTGCTGATGCTGCTCGACGCCGCCGGTATCGAATGTTCCACCGGTTCGGCCTGCACCGCCGGTGTGGCCAGAGCCAGCCATGTCTTGATCGCGATGGGCGTCGAATCGCCCGTCGCGCGTGGCTCACTGAGATTTTCGCTCGGACATACGTCGAGTGTCACCGATGTGGACGCGCTCATCGCTGCGCTTCCACAAGTAGTAGAGCGCGCTCGGGCCGCCGGTCTTGCCGGTGCCGGTTCGCGTGGAGGGGATCGCTGATGCGAGTACTCGCAGCCATGAGCGGAGGTGTCGACTCCGCTGTCGCCGCCGCCCGCGCTGTCGCCGCCGGACACGACGTCGTCGGCGTTCATCTTGCTTTGTCCACGGCGCCGGGCGCATTGCGGACGGGTTCGCGTGGATGCTGCTCGAAGGAAGATGCCGGCGACGCCAGGCGCGCCGCCGACGTTCTCGGAATACCCTTCTACGTCTGGGATTTCGCCGATCGCTTCAAGGAAGACGTGATCGACGACTTCGTGGCGTCGTACGCAGCGGGTGAGACCCCCAATCCGTGCCTGCGCTGCAACGAGAAGATCAAGTTCACCGCACTCGCCGACCGTGCAGTCGCTCTCGGCTTCGACGCCGTGGCGACCGGTCACTACGCGCGCCTCGAAGACGGCGTCCTGCGCCGGGCGGTCGACGCTGACAAGGACCAGTCGTATGTCCTCGGTGTGCTGACGGCTGAGCAGCTTTCGCGAGCGATGTTCCCGATCGGTGACACACCGAAAGAACAGATCCGCGAGGAAGCCGCCGAGCGCGGTCTGGCTGTGGCGAACAAGCCTGACAGTCACGACATCTGCTTCATCCCGACCGGCGACACACGAGCATTCCTGGGTGCGCGCATCGGCGTTCGTCCGGGAAGCGTCGTCGACGCCGATTCGGGTGAAGTCCTCGCTGCACACGACGGCGTACACGGCTTCACGATCGGACAGCGCAAGGGTCTCGGCGTCGAAGGTCCGGCGGGTGACGGCCGTCCGCGGTACGTGACCGCGATCGAGCCCGAAACCGGAACGGTCCGAGTGGGTTCGGCCAAGAATCTCGACGTCTGGGCCATCTCGGCGCAGCGTGCGATCTGGACCTCGGGCCAGGCGCCGGAGGGCCCCGTCGAATGCATGGTGCAGGTTCGTGCGCACGGTGGACTGGCGCAGGCTGTTGCGGAGGCCGTCGACGACGGTACTTCAAGCGGCGGTATCTCGATCTCGTTGCGCGAACCACTGACCGGCGTCGCAAAGGGACAGGCCGTCGTGTTGTATCGCCCCGACCGCGAACTGGGCGACCAGGTTCTCGGCAGTGGCACCATCTCGGGCACCGAATCCGAGCCGAACACACTGTGACGCAGCAGGTTTCCATCGGTGGTCTCGTCACCGGAATCGGATCCTGGCCGGGCACGGATGCCCGCGAAAGTGCCGCAACCATCCTCGGTGAGCTGGGTGGTTTCCCGCATCTGGTGGAGTTGCCGAGCCGCGGTCTCGGCGCTGACATGGTCGGCCGGGCGGGGGCAATTCTGGTCGATATCAACCTCGACGCCTCGACCCGCGCCTATCGAGTCGTGCCTCGGAGGGGCAATGTCGCGAAGCGAGCCGAGGACTTTCTGAATCAGGATCTCGACGCGCTCGAGGAAGCCTGGGAGTCGGCGCGCTTGGTCGGCGGAGACCACGTCGTCAAGCTCCAAGCCGCCGGCCCGCTGACACTCGGCGCCGAGATCGAAGTCGCAAACGGTTCGCGAGTTCTCGTCGACCGCGGTGCGCTCCGCGACATCGCAGAATCACTCGGTGAGGGTCTCGCGCGTCATGCGGCCGAGGTCACTCGCCGCACCGGCGCCGCAGTGGTGATCCAGTTGGACGAGCCGCAGATCGCGGCAGTTCTGGCCGGTTCGCTGCCTGGGCGCACCAAGATGGAGAGCGTTCCGGCACTGCCGGAACCCGAGGCACTCGCCGTACTCGACTCGACGATCAGCGGTTGCGGACTGCCCACAATCGTCCACAGTTGCGGCACAGACATGCCGTGGGATCTACTGAGGCGAAGCCAGGCGTTCGGCGTGAGCTTCGACATGTCGCTCATCGGCTCACGCGATCTCGACGGTATCGGCCAGTTGTTCGACGCCGGCAAGGAATTGGCGCTCGGTCTGGTTCCGTCCGTGGAGCCGGAAAAGCCGGTGACGTGGAAAGAGTGTGCGATGCCCGCCGTCACACTGGTGGATCGTCTCGGCTTCTCTCGTGAACTCCTGCAGACCCAGGTCGCGGTCACTCCGCGTTGCGGTCTTTCGGGTGCGAACCTCGACTGGGCTCGTGCCGCCCTTCGGCTGTGTACAGACGTCGGCAAGGCATTGGTGGACGATCCGTCGGCGTTCTGACTCGCGCGGGTTTTCGATGTCGCACCCAGCCGTTAGCCTTGCTTGGTGAACGAAACGCCCGAGCCGAAGCAAACTGAGTCGATCTCGCTGTCGCACGCGCAGGCTGCGCCAGCTTCGTCCATGTCAGCGAAAGAGCGCTGGAAAGAGTTGGCAGAGATCGTTCGAAAGCATCAGGATTTTTACCATTCTATGGGGAATTCAATAATTTCGGACCAGCAATACGACACACTGTTCGCAGAGTTGAAGGCATTAGAGGATGATTATCGGGAATTGCGACGATCAGATTCTCCTACTCAGCGAGTCGGGGGCAAGCTTTCGACGGACTTCGCTCCGGTGGATCACCTAGAGCGAATGTTAAGTCTAGATAACGTATTCAACGAAGAAGAATTGCGAATCTGGATCTCTCGCGTCGAACATGAAGTTGGCTCTAATTTGCACTATTTGTGCGAAGTCAAGATCGACGGCGTTGCACTCAATATTGTTTATGAAAAAGGTAGACTGGTTCGCGCGGCGACGCGAGGTGATGGACGAACGGGAGAAGACGTTACCCTCAACGCGCTCGCGATTCAGGACGTTCCCAGATGGCTAACTGGTAGCACCAGATTTCCTGTGCCGCGGCTTCTAGAAGTGCGTGGTGAAGTCTTCTTTCGAATAGAGGATTTCCTGAATCTGAATGCATCCCTGTTGGAAAAAGGAAAGCCTCCTTTCGCAAATCCGCGTAACTCTGCTGCAGGCTCGCTTAGACAGAAGAATCCGCACATTACAGCCGAACGACGTTTGGGAATGACATGCCACGGATTCGGTCGCATTGAAGGTTTCGAGCCGATGTCGCAATATGACGCTTACAGCGCGCTCCGCGAGTGGGGACTCCCCGTATCAAGCTATACATCCCGAGTCGTTGGTGCTGACGCAGTTGTCGAGGCGGTTCAGTATTGGGGTCGTCACCGTGCCGACGTTGATCATGAGATTGATGGTCTAGTCATCAAAGTCGATGAGATGGCATTACAAAGGCGTCTGGGGACCACGTCACGCGCACCACGGTGGGCGATCGCGTACAAGTACCCGCCGGAAGAGGTCACGACCAAGCTCCTCGACATCCGGGTCAGTGTCGGACGTACGGGTCGTGTGACGCCGTTCGCGTACATGGAACCCGTCACGGTGGCGGGTTCCACTGTGTCCTTGGCCACGCTGCACAACGGCTCGGAGGTCAAGCGCAAGGGTGTGCTGATCGGCGACACCGTGGTGTTGCGCAAGGCCGGAGACGTCATCCCCGAGGTTCTCGGTCCCGTGGCAGACGTTCGTGACGGTACCGAGCGCGAGTTCGTCATGCCGACACATTGTCCCGAGTGCGGCACGTTGTTGGCACCCGCGAAAGAGGGCGACGTCGACGTGCGATGCCCCAATCAGCAGTACTGCCCGGCGCAGTTGCGCGAGCGCGTGTTCCACGTCTCGGGGCGCGGTGCATTCGACATCGAGGTGCTCGGTTACGAGGCCGCGACCGGGCTGTTGGAGGCGAAGGTCATCGGCGACGAGGGCGATCTCTTCTCACTCGACGCCGAGAAACTGATCGAAGTTCCGATCTTCCGCACCAATGCGGGATCCCTGTCCGCCAACGGAAAACGCTTGCTGGCCAACCTGGATTCGGCCAAGGACAAGCCGCTGTGGAGAGTGCTTGTGGCACTGTCGATTCGGCACGTCGGCCCCACTGCCGCGAGGGCGTTGGCCGGCGAATTCGGCTCGCTGCAACGCATTCGGGAAGCCTCGGTCGACGAGTTGGCTGCAGTGGACGGCGTCGGATCGACTATCGCCGCCGCCGTCGTGGAGTGGTTCTCCGTCGACTGGCATCAGCAGATCGTCGACAAGTGGGCGTCGGCCGGAGTACGCATGGAGGACGAACGCGACGATTCGATTCCGCGCAATCTCGAGGGCCTCTCGATCGTCGTCACCGGTTCGCTCGAGACCTACTCGCGTGATCAGGCGAAGGAAGCGATTCTGGTGCGCGGCGGCAAGGCGGCAGGGTCGGTCTCGAAGAAGACTGCGTTTGTCGTCGTCGGTGAAGCGCCCGGTTCCAAGCACGACAAGGCGGTCGAATTGGGTGTGCCGGTGCTCGACGAAGACGGCTTCCGGCGGTTGCTCGAAGATGGCCCGGATGCGGTCGCTCCCACCAATTTGGACGAACCAGAGTGACTTTGTCCGATTTCTGAGATTGGTGTGCTGGGTGCGATAGTGACGCCATGATCGAGATTCGTGAAGTTCTACCGGCTGAGTTCGAGACCGTCGGGGAGCTGACTGTGCAGTCGTACGTGGGTGGCGGATTTGTCGCCGGCGGATCGCCGTACGCGGAGCGCCTGCGAGACACCGCAACTCGGGTGGAGCAGGGCCGGGTGCTGGTTGCGGTTCTCGGTGACGAAGTCGTGGGCTCGTTGACGATCGCAGAACCCGGCACGCCCTTCGCGGATGTTGCGCAGAAGGGCGAACTCGAGTTCCGCATGCTCGCAGTCTCGCCGCAAGCTCGGGGATCGGGCGCCGGAACCGCATTGGTTCGCGCAGTGATCGCCGAAGCCTACGACCGCGGCGATCACTCGGTGGTCATCTCGACGCAGCCCGAGATGGTCGATGCCCGTCGTATCTACGACCGCAACGGTTTCGTCCCCGATCCCGAGCGGGCGTGGGAGCCGATTCGCGGTATGGAACTGACCGTCATGGTGCGCGGCCTGGCCTGATCAGCCAGCCTGGTCAACTCAGTACCGTCGCCACGATTCCTGCGAGGTAGCCGAGGCGGGCTATCTCCGAAGGGCGGAATTCGGGCCCACCGGGACGACCGAGCATGAGGACTCGATTGCCGGAGCCGAGAGGTGCGGCAGCGAGGCTGGTGTTCATGTCGCGCCATACGTCCGGAACCCAGTCGGCCTCGCCGTCGAGGGCGGTGGGCTTGTCCAGTGGCATCCACGGAATGTCGGTGGCGTGGGTTTCCGGCGCGCCGGCGCTACCGACGACGCGGTACGCACCGTGCTTGCCGATGTCCGCGACGACGCACCAGCCGACTCGCAGTACACGCGGCGCGCCGTCGACGAGGACCTGTAGTCGATCGTTTCGGGCCGTCGCAACGGAATCTATGAGTTCGAGCTCACGGTGAGTGTCGAGAATCCCGGCGTAGGGGCGGATCGAATCGACCAGCACGTCCGGTAGATGCTCGGCAGCGGTGATCAAGGTGTCGGGCAGCGCGCCCGGTTCGACGTCGACCACGAGGTCGTCGATGGCAAAACCGTCACCTCGTTCCACGACGTCGAGGGAGAGGATGTCTGCGCCCACGGATCCGAGAGCTACGGCGAGCGCGCCGAGGCTGCCTGGTCGATCGGGCAGTTGGACGCGAAGCAGGTACGACACGTGCGTGCCTTTCGCTGATCGGTTCTCGCCCGGATCACGTCGACCCGGGCCTGACTCATCTTTGCACCTGCCCAACCTGCGATGGTGGGCGCCGCGGCGGCGTCACGCCGGATGCACATGCTTGTCACACGAGCGAAACACACCGCGGGCATCCGGCGTGGCGATCGACACAGTGAGCGTGCTCGTCGTTCGATACAGCAGGCGTGCTTACAGGTCTGTCGCGGCGAGCAACTAGGCTGGACCGGCAATGTTCACGTCCTCTTCCGAAAGGGGCCCCGCGGTGCCTGCCATCTCCCGTGACGAGGTCGCGCACCTCGCGCGGCTGTCCAGACTCGCCCTGTCCGATGCCGAACTCGACGAGTTCGCCGGTCAGTTGGATTCGATTCTCAACCACGTCAAGGTGGTCACCGAGGTTGCGGCCGACGACGTCCCGCCCATGGCGAATCCCAATGCCGTCACCAACGTGACGCGCCCCGACGTGATCGTGCCCGGGTTGACCCCCGAGCAGGCATTGTCCGGAGCACCCGCAGTCGAACAGGATCGCTTTGCGGTTCCGCAGATCCTTGGAGAGGGCGAATGACCGATCTGACCACGCTGGACGCCGCTGAGCTGGCCGGCAAGATCCACTCGCGTGAGGTGTCCTCGGTAGAGGTCACGCAGGCGCATCTCGACCGCATCGCGGCCGTCGACACCGAGTACCACGCCTTCCTGCACGTTGCAGGCGAACAGGCTCTCGAAGCCGCCGCAGCAGTGGACAACTCGCTCGCGGGCGGAAACGAACCCGCTTCGGCACTCGCCGGCGTTCCGATCGCGCTGAAGGACATCTTCACCACGACGGACATGCCGACCACCTGTGCGTCGAAAATTCTCGAAGGCTGGGTCGCGCCGTACGACGCGACTCTGACCTCCAAGCTGCGCGCTGCCGGCATCCCGATCCTCGGCAAGACGAACCTCGACGAGTTCGCGATGGGCTCTTCGACCGAGAACTCGGCCTTCGGCCCGACGCGTAACCCGTGGGACGTCACCCGCATCCCCGGTGGCTCGGGCGGCGGTAGCGCAGCGGCGCTCGCGTCCCGTCAGGCCCCGCTGGCCATCGGCACTGACACCGGCGGTTCGATCCGTCAGCCCGCTGCGGTCACCGCGACGGTCGGAACCAAGCCGACGTACGGAACTGTCTCACGCTTCGGACTCGTCGCGTGCGCGTCCTCGCTCGATCAGGGCGGTCCCTGTGGCCGCACCGTGCTCGACACCGCTCTGCTGCACGAGGTCATCGCCGGGCACGATCCGCGTGACTCCACGTCCATCGACGCCCCCGTGCGTCCGGTGGTCGCTGCGGCACGTGAAGGTGCAGCCGGCGACCTGCGCGGCGTCAAAGTCGGTGTGGTCAAGGAACTTCACTCCGACAGCTACCAGCCCGGCGTCATCGCTTCCTTCGACGCTGCTGTCGAGCAACTCAAGGCTTTGGGCGCCGAAGTTGTCGAGGTTTCGTGCCCGAGCTTCGAGCATGCGCTCGCGTCGTACTACCTGGTGCTGCCCAGTGAGGTCTCGTCCAACCTGGCTCGCTTCGACGCCATGCGCTACGGACTGCGTGTCGACGACGGCAACATGAGTGCCGACCAGGTCATGGCGGCAACCCGCGCCGCCGGTTTCGGTCCGGAGGTCAAGCGCCGCATCATGATCGGTACCTACGCACTGTCCTCGGGATACTACGACGCCTACTACGGTTCGGCGCTCAAGGTTCGTACGCTCATCGCGCGCGATTTCGACAAGGCCTACGAGAAGGTGGACGTACTGGTCTCGCCGACCAGCCCATTCACGCCGTGGAAGTTGGGGGAGAAGGTCGGCGATCCGTTGGCCATGTACCTCTCCGACCTGTGCACGCTGCCGACCAACCTGGCCGGACACTGCGCGATGTCGGTGCCCTCGGGCCTGTCCGCGGACGACAACCTGCCGGTGGGCTTGCAGATCATGGCGCCCGCCATGGCTGACGAGCGCCTCTACCGTGTCGGTGCCGCCTACGAAGCTGCACGCGGCCCGATTGCAACTGCAGTCTGACCTGTTTGCTGTGCGCCTTTATCAACCCCCCGCGGTTAATAAAGGCGCACAGCAGTTTCAGGAGCAAGTCCTCAGGGCCGTCCCTTGATCGGTTCCGTAGCGATGGCCGTGACCGGCGGGGACACCGAGCGAACCGAGCATGTCGACGGTGGTCTGCAAGAACGTGACACCCGGGATCCACTGCGGGATCGGTGCATCTTGCACGGCACGGCTCAGATCCGGCTTCTGCGTCGCGAGGGCGGGGGACCACCACACCACCGGGTCGGAAGTGTTCGCGAGGACGGTTGCGCCGTCCGTTCGTGTCGCGCCGGCCGGGGGACCTGCCCACAACACGTCGCACGCGGTGGTGGGACTGCCCTCGGACAAAGCCTCGGTCAGTGCGGCGCTGCCGCCGACGGCGCCGAGGCTCTGTCCGTAGAGGAACAGGTCCGGTCGATCCTCGGCGGGCATAGCGGCAATGTGGCTGCCGACGGCGGTGAACAGAGCGGTTGCCGATTCTTCGGCGTCGTCGCGGCTGAACAGGAATGTCGCCCAACTGGGTGCGTCGGAGTATTGCTGCCCGACTATTGCGACGTCGCCGCCGAACCGTTGCTCGATACCGGCGACTGCATGCGTGTCGATCCACCCCGATCCGGTCGGAACGGCCACTACGACGCTGTTGCGGGTAAAGCCGCCGACGCGATCGAGTTCGCTCACCGCGAGAGCGGCACGTGATGCAGTGTCGGGTGCCGAATCCAAACCGGCGTAGACACGCACCGAGTCTTCGCCTGCTGCGACGAATTTGCGTCCCTCCGCCCCCATCGACGTCCACGAGATGAGAGATTCGGGGCTGCCTGACACAGAGGCCGAAAGTGGCTGTGTCAGAGCGGTGTCGATGTACGCGTTGGACTTGTCGAACGAATCGGCGAGGCCGTTCCACATGACGGGACCGACTACCAACTGCACCCCGAGAACACCCATGACCAGTGCGCCGACGCTCCGCGCGAAACCCATCCACCGCAGCGCCTTCGAAATTCCGATCCCGATGCCCCAGAGACCAAGTGCGGTCAGTGCTGCAATGCAACCCGCCTCCGCCCAGTGGAGAAGTCCGGCAGACGGTGCGCCCATCGCCGCTCGCAACGAGTTCTGCCAACCGGCGGCGGCGAACATCGCAACTGCGGTGCCGGCAGTCGACAACCCGAACGCGGTGATGCGCCAATGACGTTCGTCGAATCGGGCCTTGACCCGGTCGGGGACGAGCCGACGGGCTACCGCGGAGAACGCCCACATCGCCAGTAGTCCGGCCGCGACGAGCAGACCGCTGAACACCCCTTGTAGTACGGCTGATCGCGGCAGGAGTCCGGGAGCCAGCGAGATGGCGGACATCGCTGCCACGGCGACGCTCGTGGACACGCGGGGGAGTGCGAGCGCCCCGACTCGGGCGAGGACGGGGGTCCGTGACGCATTCAGAACGCTCATGCTGCAATCGCTTTCGGGGAGTAGGAGAACTCGTTCGACGGGTCGAGGCGCCGCGATCGCATCAGGGTGAAGCCGAAGGCGGAGACTGCCAGAACACCGGCCGTGCCGTAACCGAATCCCGATTCCGCGACCGGCGTCAGATAGCTTTGGCGCCAGGAGTTTCCGTTCACAGCCGTGACGGCTACATCGGCCATCGCGAAGCAATACCCTCGTGAGAGAAAGGACGTGCGGTCTTCACACGCGGCATGCATTCGCTGGTCGAGCTGACCGTCGAGGACCTGACGTGCCCACGGCCCCAGTTCCGTTCCGTGCGAATGCGCGTAGCGGAGTAGGTCGTAGCCGAGATCGTGCGCTTTGCAGGCCGAGTCGAATTCGTCGGGAAGTGGGACCGGCGACGAGCAGTCGCCGTGGGGATTGGCGAGGTATCCGTCGACGACGGCGGGGGTGTAACCGGCGAATGCCGCAAAGTCCGCCGGGATGGTGGTCGCAGCGTCAGCGGCATCCGCAGTAGTCACGGTGGCGATCGCCCTGGATGCGCTCGAATTCTCGGTGCGCGGCGACTGGGCTCCGCTCGCTCCGGCAGTGACCGTGATCGCTGCCGTTGCAGCCAGCGCCAGGGCCGCCCAGGTGCCGGCGCTTCGAGAGATGTCTTTCACCCGTGTGATCCGCATGCCGTTCACGCTATGAACGGACAATCCTGGCGGTCATCGCTCTGTGGAGGGGTTCTCCGACGCGCATTCGGGTGAGAATTCCCTCCCCTGTGATACCTCGGAGGTAGGGGGATCTCACTCTGCAGTATGAGGACTTTCGGGGTTCGCCTTCATAGGCTTGACGAGTGATCAAGGTCCGTAGGAAGAACAAGGGTGCACCGGATGTGCCCGCGCCGACATACGCCACCGCCGGGTCGATGCTGTCCGGCCTCGACGGGGCGGTCGTTCATTCGGAGAAAGTGCGTCGGGCAACCAGTTTCGTGGCCCGCGGTCAGTTCTGGAACATCGTCATCGTAGCGATCACTCTGATCCTCTATTCGATTGCCTGGCCGACACTGCAACTGACGCATCATGTTTCGCCGCCGATCATGCCCTTCGTCGCCGCGTTGGCTGCATTTCCGTTCGTCCTGATCCGGATCAACGCTCCGTTGGGGTGGGCGGTGTCGGCGGTCTCGGCGTTGATCATCCCGTTGGTGTTCGACAACACTCCCGGTTACGACTACCCGTGGCAGGTCGTCCACATCATCGTGCTGATGTCGTTGCTGGCCGCAGTGAGTCTGCGGGCGCCCATTCAGGTTGTCGGTGTCGCCTGGATCGCCACGGTGCTGCTCTTTCTCGGCAACGCCCCGGGAAGCGACGGCGCCGGTTGGGCTGTCGGGCTGAGTGCCCTGGTCGTCTTCTGCCTGTTGATCCGCTGGTTGGTCCTCTCGCGCCGCCAGTTGGCCAAGCAGGAGGAAGTCAGCGAACTCGAACGCACTCGACGCACGATCCTCGAGGAGAAGGCGCGGATCGCGCGCGACTTGCACGACATCGTGGCCCACCACATGTCGATGGTGGTCGTGCAAGCTCAGAGTGCGCCGTACAGACTCGATGCAGTCACTCCGGAGATCCGAACCGAATTCGAATCGATAAGTGAGACAGGGCGAGCAGCGCTCAACGAGATTCGTGGTCTCCTCGGAGTACTGCGCAGCGACGGGGACCACATGGTGACAGCTCCGCAACCGGGCGTCGACCAGTTGGACGAACTGCTGCTCGGCAGTACCCGTGCCGGTTTGCCGGTATCGTGGCGAGTCGACGGCGATCGAGCGTCGGTCTCGGAATCCACGGGCCTTGCGCTCTACCGGATCATTCAGGAGTCGATCACCAACGCGGCCAGGCATTCGCCAGGCGGACCCATTGAGGTCGCCGTGGCCTTCGGTCCGCAATCGGTGAGCGCGCTCGTGAACAACGGACCTTCGCCATTGGGTGGCAATCAGCACTCGGCGTCGGAAACCACTGGTGGCAACGGAATCCGCGGAATGCGTGAGCGGGCTTCGGCGGTGGGCGGCATGCTGTTGGCAAACCGGCGCGAGGACGGAGGGTTCGAGGTCCGGGCCGAGTTGCCGTCGGTGCCCGCCTAGGCTGTCCGAGTGCCCATCACAGTATTCATCGCAGACGACCAGGCGATGGTTCGACAAGGGTTCGGAGCCCTACTCTCCGCCCAGCCCGACATCAGCGTGATCGGCGATGCGCCGGACGGCAAGATCGCCGTCGCCGAGGTCGCGCGATTGCGTCCGGATGTGGTCTTGATGGATGTTCGCATGCCCGAGATGAACGGACTCGACGCTGCCCGCCAGATTCTGTCCGCCGGATGGGAACCGCCGGTGCGAGTCCTCATGCTCACCACTTTCGACATCGACGACTACGTCTACGAGGCCCTGAGCGTCGGAGCGAGCGGTTTCATGCTCAAGGACGCACCGGCTGAGGAGCTGATTCGGGCGGTACGCGTCGTTGCCGAAGGGCAGGCTTTGCTGGCGCCGACGGTGACTCGGCGTCTGATTGCCGATGTGACCAGCCGGCGGGCGGCCCCGCGCGCACGGCCCGAAGCGCTGGACGCCCTGACCCCGCGTGAGCGCGAGGTCCTCGAACTGATCGCCCGCGGATTGTCCAACGTCGAGATCGCCGAGCGGCTGTTCGTCGCCGAGCAGACCGTCAAGACCCATGTCGGAAAGGTGCTGTCGAAGCTCGATCTGCGCGATCGCGCCCAGGCAGTCGTGTTGGCGTACGAAAGCGGGCTCGTCACGCCGGGTTAGGGGTCCCGTGCGGCGCGGCGTTGCGGCTCGGCAACGCCGCTATCCTGCGGCAATACCGTGACTGGGGGAAGATGGACACCAAGATCCACAATCCGGTCACGAGAGGTGCTGCACTATGCGAATCGGAATCCTCACGGGCGGCGGCGACTGCCCGGGCTTGAACGCGGTCATCCGCGCCGTCGTACGTACGTCGGCCGGTCGTTACGGCAGTACCGTGGTCGGATTCCGGGACGGCTGGCGAGGATTGCTCGAGGACCGCAAGGTCCCGCTCGACTCCGATGACCGCATCAACCGCATCCTCACCCGCGGTGGCACGATCCTCGGCACCGCTCGCGTGAACCCCGACAAACTCCGTGCGGGCCTCGATCAGATCAAGCAGACTCTCGACGACAACGGGATCGACGTCCTGATCCCGATCGGCGGCGAAGGCACTCTCACCGCGGCCAGTTGGCTTTCCGAGAGCGGCGTACCCGTGATCGGTGTGCCCAAGACGATCGACAACGACATCGATTGCACTGACGTGACTTTCGGTTTCGACACCGCCTTGGCTGTCGCCACCGACGCCATCGACAGGCTCCATACAACGGCCGAATCGCACCAGCGCGTCATGCTCGTCGAGGTCATGGGCCGGCATGCGGGCTGGATCGCGCTGCAGGCCGGACTGGCGTCGGGGGCACACCTGACTCTGGTTCCGGAACAGCCGTTCGACGTCGACGAGGTGTGCGCGATGGTCAAGAAGCGCTTCCAGCGTGGCGACTCCCACTTCATCTGCGTCGTGGCTGAAGGTGCGATGCCCGATCCCGCGTCGATGACCCTGCGCGAAGGTGGCATAGACGAGTTCGGCCACAAGATCTTCACCGGTGTCGCGCAGCAGCTCGGAAACGAGATCGAGCGCCGGATCGGCAAGGAAGTTCGCACCACCGTCCTCGGGCACATTCAGCGCGGTGGCACCCCGACGCCGCACGACCGCATCCTCGCCACTCGCTTCGGCGTTCATGCCACCGACGCAGCTCACCGCGGAGATTTCGGTCAAATGGTCGCGTTGCACGGAACGTCCATCGACCTCGTTCCGCTCGCCGAGGCGACCCGCAAACTCAAGACGGTGCCCAAGGAGCGCTACGAGGAGGCAGCCGCATTCTTCGGCTGAGCCGCAGACGCATAAACTGATCACCATGACTGCTGTCGATGCGCCCGACATCCTCGATTACGACGAAGTACTGACCAAGTACGAGCCTGTGATGGGTATGGAGGTGCACGTAGAACTCGGCACCGCGACCAAGATGTTCTGCCCGTGCCCCACCGAGTTCGGTGCCGAACCCAATACCCAGGTGTGCCCGGTCTGTCTGGGCATGCCCGGTTCGTTGCCGGTGGTGAACGCAGCCGCTGTCGAGTCCGCGATCCGGATCGGCCTTGCGCTCAACTGCTCCATCACGCCGTGGGGCCGATTCGCACGCAAGAACTACTTCTACCCGGATCAGCCGAAGAACTACCAGATCTCCCAGTACGACGAGCCGATCGCAACCGAGGGTTACCTCGACGTGATCCTCGACGACGGCACGACGTGGCGCGTCGAGATCGAGCGCGCCCACATGGAGGAGGACACCGGTAAGTCCCTCCACGTGGGTGGCGCTACCGGTCGTATCCACGGTGCCAGCCATTCGCTGCTCGACTACAACCGTGCGGGCGTTCCGTTGGTGGAGATCGTCACCAAGACCATCCACGGTGCCGGTGAGCGCGCCCCCGAGGTTGCTCGCGCGTACGTCACGGCGCTTCGTGATCTGCTGAAGTCCCTCGACGTCTCCGACGTCCGCATGGATCAGGGATCGATGCGCTGCGACGCCAACATCTCCCTCATGCCGATCGGTTCCACCGAACTGGGGACCCGCACCGAGACCAAGAACGTCAACTCCCTCAAGAGCGTCGAGGTCGCAGTTCGCTACGAAATGCGCCGTCAGGCAGCAGTTCTCGACGCCGGCGGTGAGGTCATCCAGGAGACCCGCCATTTCCAGGAAGGCGACGGCACCACCGCAGCGGGACGCCGGAAGGAAACGGCCGAGGACTACCGCTACTTCCCGGAACCGGATCTCGAGCCCGTCGCTCCGAGCGCCGAGTGGGTCGAAGAACTGCGCGGTACCTTGCCGGAGCTTCCCTGGATTCGCCGTGCGCGGATCCAGAAGGACTGGGGAATCTCCGACGAGGTCATGCGCGACCTCGTCAACGCCGGTGCCATCGATCTGGTGATCGCGACCACCGAGGCCGGTGCTTCGCCCGAGGCAGCGCGCTCCTGGTGGCTGTCCTACCTGTCACAGCAGGCGAACACCCGTGGCGTCGAACTCGGCGCTCTGCCGATCACCCCGGCGCAGGTTGCCCAGGTCGTAGCTCTCATCGACAGCGGCAAGCTCAACAACAAAGTGGCTCGCCAGGTCGTCGATCACGTCCTCGACGGCGAGGGTGACCCGGAGCAGGTTGTCGCGGCCCACCCGGAGTTGGTCGTCGAACGTGACGAAACCAAGCTCAAGGCAGCCGTCGACGAAGCGCTCGCAGCGAACCCCGACATCGCGGACAAGATTCGCAGTGGCAAGGTGCAGGCCGCCGGAAAGATCGTCGGCGACGTCATGAAGGCCACTCGTGGACAGGCAGACGCGGCTCGTGTGAAGGAACTTGTCATCGAGGCGTGCAGCTAGCGCACACTGAATTTCTGACACTGATGCCCGGCCGAATCGAATTCGCCCGGGCATCAGTGTTTTTCGCTGTCGTTTTGCCGCTGTCGGTCTACAGACCAGGGACCACAACCGCGCGGCCGCTGAGCGTTCCGGCGGCCAGTCGTCGATACGCTTCGGCGCCGTTGTCGAGACTGAAGGTCTCCACCGCGATGTCGAAGATGCCGGCGTGCGCCAGGTCGATCAATTCGATCAGCTCGTTGCGGGCACCCCAGTACGGAACTGTCACAGAAGCCTCGTAAGGACTTTGGAAGAACCCGACTTTGGCATGGGCCTGCCCGTCGCCGATCCCGACGATCGTGACGTCCGATCCGACGCCGGCGACAGCCATCGCGGTGTCGATGGTGGGCTGATAGCCGACGAAGTCGAGAACCAGTGCGGCGCCCTGACTTCCGGTGATCCTGCGGACGTTCTCGGCCGCGTCCTTGTCGGACAGAACCACTTCGTGAGCGCCTACCTTGGTTGCCAGTTCGAGCTTGTCCGCGCTCACGTCGAGTGCGATGACGGTTGCTGCCGAGAGGTGGCGGAGGAGTTGGATGGCGACATGGCCGAGACCGCCGGTACCGATGACGACGGCGTACGAGCCACCGCGAAGTTTCGGCAGTGAACGCTTGATCGCGTGATACGGAGTCAGACCGGCGTCGGTCAGCGGCACCGTCTTGACCGGATCGAGGTCGCCGATCGGGACGAGGTGGCGAGGTGAATCGACGATCATGAATTCGGCCAACGCGCCGGGTGCACCGAGACCAGGAGGATTGATGCCGAGTTCTTTTGCTCGAGAACAGTAGTTTTCGAGTCCTTGCGAGCAGTGCCAACAGCTGCCACAGCCCCAGGGTCCGTAGACGACGACATTGGTTCCGATGTCGAGCCCTTCGACGCCCTCGCCGACGGCGGCGACCCGGCCGGCGCCCTCGTGGCCGAGCGTGAGAGGAAGGCCGTAGGTGTACTGCTCCTCGGGCAGGCTCATGATGAAGTCGTCCGAGTGGCAGACGCCGGCAGCGGTGACTTCCAGGAGCACTTCACCTGGACCGGGCTCGGGTTTGGGAATCTCCGTGAGTTCGGGTTCTGCGCCGATTCTCGCGTACTGGATTGCCTTCATACCGACTCCTTTGTCGTGGTTGGGCCAACCGGTCCTGGCGAATGCGTGGTGTTTAGCCCCGCTAACAAAAGAGTACGCATCTGTGCATGTTCGGTCACGGGATCCGTGACCGAACAGACATGGCGGCTCAGTCGATCCCGCCGCTGCCACTCGGCATCGGGATCTTGACCACCTTGTCGTCGTTCGGACCCGGCTCGCCCGCGGTTTTGTTTATCGTGCTCGCCCACATCAAACCGTCGGATCCGAGTGCCAAACCGCCCAGCTGGCCGTACGTGTCTTTCGCCACTGCCGACGGCGCGGTCGTGACGGCACCTGTTCCTGGATCTGCGGCCAGCGCCGAGATCGCTTTGCCGGCCCCCAGCGCGACAGCTACCACTCCCTGCGCCGCGATGCACCCGCCGACTCCGGGTCGGTCGGGCCACGTCCACGCGGGGGATGTCACCGTGCCGTCGGCGCCGACGCGTTGGAGGCGATCCTCGAGAGTGGTTCGGTCCGTGACCCACGTCGCGATTCCCGGATCGACGCACACGCCGCCGCCGTTTCCGATTCCGGACAGAACAACTTCCGGGCGAGGCGGCGCAGCGTTGGGTGTCAGCGATCGGACCCGCAAGAGTTTCCCCGCCAACGAGGCGGGATCCTGAGCAACCGCGGGGTTTCCGGTATCGCCTGTCAGAACCATGAGCTGGTCCGGGGCCGCGAACTCCAGTGACCCGCCGTTGCCGCTCGCGCCGCGCGGGATTCCACCGAGTACTTCCTTGGCGGTGTCACCCGGAGCGATGCGGACCACCCGGTTGTCCGTTCCGGTGGTGACGTAGGCATAGATCAGGTTGTCTTCGACAAACGTGGGGGAGAGTGCGATGTCGAGAAGGCCGCCGTCACCGCTGCCGTCGACGTCGATCTTGGCTACCTCGACCGGTGTCGTGTTGGGAGCTACCTGCATGATCCGGCCGGTCCGCCGTTCGGCGACCAGTCCGGAGTTCCCGTCCGGGAGTGTGACGAGCCCACCCGTGGTGTCGAGACAGGTTGCGATCACGGCGGTGTCGGCATCCTGACACGGTCCGAGGGGGCCGGTCCGCGGCGCCGGCGGCGTGGTCGACGGCGGCGGGTTCTCCGGCTGCACTTCCGCGCTGGCCTGGTTGGTCGGTTCGGGTGTGAACGGCGAGGCAGTCGATTCGTCGAAGTCGGCGCAACCTGCGAGCAACGATGTCCCGAGCACCAGCGCCAGTGCGCCCAGCGCTGCATGCCTACCCGTAGTCATGCCCAAGACGTTACGTAATGCACGGCAGATGCCGCCACGCCGGACCAAGGTTCCCCGTCGAGTTCGTGAATCGGTCATAGGCTCACCTACGTGACTGACGAGCGAAAAGATCCCAGCGAGTTGTCGGATGCGGACAAGCCGACGGGCAATGTGTCCAGTCCGTATGATTCGCCCACCGAACAATTTCCGACGGTGAGCGCCAAGAATCCGTTGCCGCGGACCGACGACGATCTCGATTTCGGTTCCACGAACGCCAACTCCCTGACCGAACAGATACCGACATACCGAGCACCTGGCGCGGATCAGCCGACCGTGGCTCTCGAGCGTGAGACGGCGTACGACGCTCCGATCGCCGCCGTTCCCACCGCCGAAGCCGTGGCAGGTACAACTGAGTCTCCGCGGGGCCGAGGCACTCTCGACCTCGGGTTGCTTGCACTGCGATTGGCCGTCGGTGGAACTGCGTTGGTGCACGGTCTGCAGAAGTTGACCGGTATCTGGAACGGGCCGGGGCTGAACGGGTTCGAGTCGATGCTGGCGGACGCCGGGTTCCAGCAGGCGAAGTGGATGGCGATACTCGGCGCCGTCGGTGAAGTCGCAGGTGGCGCCCTCCTGATCCTCGGGTTGCTGACTCCCGTTGCGGCAGCGTCGGTTCTGGCGGTGATGATCAATGCGTGGGCGCTGCGTCAGGCGAGCGCACCCGGCCTGGAGTACTTCGCCCCGGCCGGGACCGAGTACGAGATGCTGCTCGGAATCTGTGCGGGCGTCATCATTTTGACGGGACCAGGTCGTATTGCGCTCGACGGTCGTCGTGGCTGGGCAACTCGTCCGTTTATCGGATCGCTCGTGGTTTTGATCCTCGGTATCGCTGCCGGCGTCTGCACCTGGATCTTCCTGAACGGTGCCAATCCGCTCATCTGAAACTCGCGCCGTCGAATCAACGAACCGCCGCTCTCCGAATCGGAGAGCGGCGGTTCGTTTGTGAAGGATCAGTCCTTGACGAGTACCGGGTCGGCGTTCGCGGACGGGATGGCCGTTCCGTCCTTGAGCTTGCGACCGAGGACCGACTTGCGGTGACCGTAGGCGAAGTACACGAGCACACCGATGGCCATCCAGACGAGGAACCGGATCCAGGTCTCGACCGAGAGGTTGAGCATCAGCCAACCGCAGGCGAGCACGGCGACGATCGGAACGAACGGCACCAGCGGGACGCGGAATCCGCGCGGCAGGTCGGGGCGGGTGCGGCGAAGGACGATGACACCGACACAAACCAGGACGAAGGCGAACAGCGTTCCGATGTTGACCATCTCTTCGAGCGTGCCCATGGGGAAGAACGCTGCCAGGACGGCAACGATGCCACCGACGATCAACGTGATGCGCATCGGGATGCCCTTGGCGTTGGTCTTGGCCAGGCTGCGCGGCATGAGGCCGTCACGGGACATGGCGAAGAGGACGCGGGTCTGGCCGAGCATCATGACCATGACAACTGTCGTGAGGCCGGCCAGGCCACCGAAGTTGATGGCGGTTTGTGCCCAACCAATGCCGTTGGCCTCGAATGCGGTTGCGAGGGTGGCGCTGGAATCGCCGACCAACGGACTGCCGTCCTTGAGTTCGGTGTACTTGACCATGCCGGTCAGTACGAGCGTGACGGCAACGTAGAGAACCGTGACGATGGCGAGCGAGCCGAAGATTCCTCGCGGCAACGACTTCTGCGGGTTCTTGGTTTCCTCGGCGGTGGTGGCGACGACGTCGAAACCGATGAAGGCAAAGAACACGAGGCTGGCTGCGGCGAGCAATCCGTAAGCGCCGTAGCTACTTCCGCCTGCGCCGGTCAGCCAGGAGAACAGGGTCTGATGGATTCCGCTTGCAGAACTCTCGGTTCCTTCGGACGGCGGGATGAAGGGGGAGTAGTTCTCCTTCTTGATGTAGAACGCGCCCACGACGATGACGAGCAGGACTACTGCGATCTTGATCGCGGTGATGATCGCGGAGACTCGCGAGGAAACCTTGGTGCCGATCGCGAGGATCAGCGTGATCGCGCCGATGATGAGCAGAGCGCCCCAGTCGAAGCTGATCGAACCGATGTGGGCGGTGGTGCTTCCGCTGGCCCCGATGACGTTGCCGAGGTACAGCGACCAGCCCTTGCCGACGACGGCGGAGGCGAGAGCGAACTCGAGAATGAGGTCCCAGCCGATGATCCAGGCGGCGAACTCCCCGAACGTGGCGTAGGAGAACGTGTATGCGCTGCCTGCGACGGGGACGGTGGAGGCGAACTCCGCGTAACACAGCGCGGCGAGGCCACAGGCGATGGCAGCGAGAACGAATGCCAGTGAAATGGAGGGTCCTGCGACATTGCCTGCGGTTCGAGCAGTCAGCGTGAAGATGCCTGCGCCGATGACGACGGCGACTCCGAATACCGTGAGGTCCTTCGCGGTCAGTTCCTTCTTGAGCTTTGTCTCAGGCTCGTCGGTGTCCGCGATCGATTGCTCGACGGATTTGGTGCGCCATATGCCGACTCCGGGCATGTATTGCTCCTTGGTTGTTTCCCGTCGACCTTGTGGGTGACGGGCGGTGGCTGACTGTCGTCGTTGTGATGTGCGTCTCAGTGACCTGATGAGGGAACCACTGGTGAGCGCCGTGTGCAAGTCGGCTCGCTCGAACTGACCGAAATGATCACCTGACTGAAAGTCATCCCCCCTCATGTATCTGAATTGATCAGCTGGTGTCTGAAACCCTACGTCCAAGTGAATTCGCTCACGAGCCGGACGCGCGATTCGGTCTGAAATGTCTGATAGCTCATATCGTTCCGTTGGTGCTCCGCGTGTCGCCCGGTTATTCGGTACCTGTCGGTCGGTCTTGCTGTCGATGAGTTGCACTGTCGCTGTACCAGCACGTCCCATTTCACCCGTATCGGGGCGACAGGCGAGAGGACCGCCGCGTACCTGGATCCGGTCGAGCGTCCATCACGCGTCGTGGCAGAGTGTGTCGGCAACGGGATGATCGGATTGGGTTGTGGTTCAAGCTCATACAACACCGGAGGAAGTATGGCGTGTTCGGACGCAGTCGGTCCCGCGTTCTTCTCCGAGGTGACATGAACCCGACTCGGTCGACCCTCTGTCGTGGCCCGTTGGCGAGCATTCTCGTGGAGCTGAGTTGGTTGCCGCACGTGCGGCTGCCCGAAAACCTTGTGTGACTGTCACATCGGCTACGCGCGTCTCGAGCCGCACGCACGCTGACAGAAATAATCCCCGGCCGAAAAGCGGCCGGGGATTATTTCGATTCGTGGCAGAACTTACGGAACGTAGCGAACCGCGCCCTTGTCGGCGGACGTCGCCAGAGCGGCGTAGGCGCGCAGTGCTGTCGTCACGGTGCGCTGACGATCGACCGGCTGCCACGGGCGCTCCGAGGCCTCCATCTTCGCGCGTCGCTCGGCGAGGACGTCGTCGTCGACCAGGATCTCGAGCGTGCGCGAGGCGACGTCGATGCGAACCTGATCGCCGTTCTGGACGAGACCGATGATTCCGCCTGCGGCAGCCTCGGGGGAGATGTGACCGATGGACAGCCCGGAGGTTCCGCCCGAGAAACGACCGTCGGTGATCAGCGCGCATTCCTTACCGAGGCCTGCGCCCTTGAGGAAGGCAGTGGGGTGCAGCATTTCCTGCATGCCGGGGCCACCCTTGGGGCCTTCGTAGCGCACGACGAGAACGTCGCCGGCCTTGATCTTCTTCTGCAAGATGACCGAGACGGCTTCTTCTTGGGATTCGACGACGAGCGCCGGGCCCTGGAAGGAGAACAGTTCCTCGTCGATGCCGGCCGTTTTGAGTATTGCGCCGTCGAGTGCGATGTTGCCACGCAGGACAACCAAGCCGCCTTCGACGGTGTAGGCGTTCTCGACGTCGCGGATACAGCCGCCGGCCGCATCGGTGTCGAGGGCAGACCAACGGTTGTCCGTGGAGAACGGTTCGATGGTGCGCACGCCGCCGGGAGCCGCGTGGAAGAGTTCGATTGCCTCGTCGGTTGCCTTGCCGGAGCGGATGTCCCAGTCGTCGAGCCACTGGTCGAAGCTCTTGGTGTGCACGGTGGACACGTCGGTTTCGAGGAGTCCGCCGCGGCGAAGCTCACCGAGCAGGGCGGGGATTCCGCCGGCGCGGTGGACGTCTTCCATGTGGTAGTCCGAGTTGGGAGAGACCTTGGACAGGCACGGAACCTTTCGGCTGATCGCGTCGATGGTGCCGAGGTCGAAGTCGACCTCGCCTTCCTGCGCCGCAGCCAGCGTGTGCAAGACGGTGTTGGTGGAACCGCCCATGGCGACGTCGAGAGCCATCGCGTTGCGGAACGCTGCCGGGGTCGCGATGTTGCGTGGCAGCACCGACTCGTCGCCGTCGCGGTAGTACTTGAGGGCAGCCTCGACCACGGTGGTGCCCGCACGAGAGAAGAGTGCGTGACGAGCCTTGTGAGTTGCCAGCGTGGAGCCGTTGCCCGGCAATGCGAGGCCGAGGGCCTCCGTCAGGCAGTTCATGGAATTGGCGGTGAACATTCCGGAGCAGGACCCGCATGTCGGGCACGCGCTGCGCTCGACCTCGTCGAGGCCCTCGTCGGACACGGCATCGTTGGCAGAGGCGGAGATCGCGGTGATGAGGTCGGTGGGGGCTTGGGCCACGCCGCCGACGACCACTGCCTTACCGGCCTCCATCGGACCGCCGGAGACGAAGACGGTCGGGATGTTGAGACGCATTGCAGCGTTGAGCATGCCGGGAGTGATCTTGTCGCAGTTGGAGATACACACCAGTGCGTCGGCTGTGTGGGCGTTTGCCATGTACTCGACCGAGTCGGCGATGATCTCGCGGCTCGGGAGCGAGTAGAGCATTCCGCCGTGGCCCATTGCGATGCCGTCGTCGACTGCGATGGTGTGGAACTCACGAGCGACGCCGCCGGCCGCACTGATGGCCTCGGCAACGATCTCGCCCACGTTCTTGAGATGCACGTGGCCGGGTACGAACTGGGTGTACGAGTTCGCTACGGCGACGATCGGCTTTCCGAAGTCGGAATCCGTCATTCCTGTGGCGCGCCACAGGGATCGGGCTCCGGCAGCATTACGTCCGATGGTGGTGGTGCGTGACCTCAACGGGGGCATGGGCGTGTTCCTTATGTGATCGTTGCTGGTCCACTCAAATAGAAGCGAGGGCCTTTCAACGCTACTCGCGTGCTACGGGCGCTTCTCTTCGGGCTGGTCCTGTGTGTTCTCGACGAGCTCGGATTCTGCTTCTGCTTCTGCAGCTGCTTCTTCCTCCTCGGCTTCCTTGGCGGCGAAGGCTTCTGCGGCGGATGCGTAGGGATCGGTGATGCGGCCGCCGCTGGCGATCGCGATCTCGGGAAGCCTGACGAAGCTGACCGCAGGCAGGGTCACCTCGGTTCCGTCGGTGAGTTCCGCGCGCGCCCAACTCCGCTTCGGGAAGCGGAAACCCTTGACGTCGTCCCAGGCGAGGGTGCGCTTGGAGAACGTCGAGCGGACCTCGAGGCCGTTAGGGCTGACGGTGGTGCGCAGTCGCGCGACGAGATAGACGGCGATGATCGGAAGGATCAGCAACCAGCTGAAGGCGACGGGCCACCCGAAGATCGGGAAGCTGACCGCGAACAGAAGGAACGCGCACGCCATGTAAGCGAGCTGCGAAATGCGGATGACGTGCCGAAGTGGTTTCGGCGTGTGGGATGATTGAGCCGGTGGCACGGGCTGCTGCGAAGTTGACACCTCTACATCTTCGCATTGCAGCCGATGTATCTCAGATTCTGGGACGGTCGACTCACCAAGTTTGCCGTTCGCGACTAGCGCCTCTACTGTCGAGTGCGTGAAACAGAATGAGTTGCTCGTAATCGGCCGGCGCGTCGTCGCCTGAGTCGATTTTTCAACTCACCAGATAACGACGCGCCACCCTCGCTCAGCAGATGCTGACGGGGGTTTTTTGTTGCCCGGAGCCAGAATCAGAGGATTTCCCAGTGAGCGCACCAACAGCACGGCCTCAACCCACGCCGCGCAAGTCAGGGACACCGAGCCCGACAACCGCGGCTGCCGCAACCCAGACGGCCAACCGTCGCCAGCTCCCGCCTGAGCGGGTAACCGGCGCGCAGTCTGTGGTTCGAGCCCTCGAAGAGCTCGAGGTCGACACGGTATTCGGCATTCCCGGCGGTGCCGTGCTCCCGGTTTACGACCCACTCTTCGATTCGGTCAAGGTTCGCCACGTGCTCGTGCGCCACGAGCAGGGTGCAGGCCACGCTGCCACCGGTTACGCCCAGGCGACCGGCAAGGTCGGCGTCTGCATGGCTACCTCGGGTCCCGGTGCGACCAACCTGGTCACGCCGCTGGCCGACGCGCAGATGGACTCCGTTCCGATCGTGGCGATCACCGGACAGGTGGCGCGCTCGCTGATCGGTACCGACGGCTTCCAGGAAGCCGACATCTCAGGCATCACGATGCCGGTCACCAAGCACAACTTCCTGATCACCGACGCGATCGACATCCCGCGCATCATGGCCGAGGCCTTCTACCTCGCGGCCAGCGGTCGCCCCGGCGCCGTCCTGGTCGATATCCCCAAGGACATCCTGCAGTCGCAGACCACGTTCTCGTGGCCGCCGGAGATGCGTCTGCCGGGCTACCGCCCGGTGACCAAGCCGCACGGCAAGCAGGTTCGTGAAGCTGCACGTCTGATCGCCGACGCCAAGTCGCCGGTTCTGTACGTCGGTGGCGGCGTCATCAAGTCCGACTCCTCGCCGGAGCTGCTCGAATTGGCCGAGCTGACCGGTATCCCCGTCGTCACCACGCTGATGGCCCGCGGCGCGTTCCCGGACAGTCACGACCTCAACTGCGGTATGCCGGGAATGCACGGCACCGTTGCCGCAGTCGCCGCTCTGCAGCGTAGCGATCTACTGATCACCCTCGGTGCGCGTTTCGACGACCGCGTGACCGGTCAGCTGAATTCCTTCGCGCCCGACGCCAAGGTCATCCATGCAGACATCGACCCGGCCGAGATCGGCAAGAACCGCTACGCGGACGTCCCGATCGTGGGCGACTGCAAAGAGGTCATCACCGAACTCATCGAGGCGATCCGTGCCGACATGGCCACGGGCACCACGTTCGACCTCACCGAGTGGTGGGCGTACCTGAACGACATCCGTCGTACGTACCCGCTGAGCTACGACCGTCCCACCGACGGTCAGCTGAGCCCGGAGTACGTGATCCAGACCGTCGGCAAGCTCGCCGGACCGGATGCCATCTACTGCGCCGGCGTCGGTCAGCACCAGATGTGGGCCGCGCAGTTCGTCGGCTACGAGAAGCCGCGCACGTGGCTCAACTCGGGCGGGCTCGGCACCATGGGGTACGCGGTTCCCGCAGCCATGGGCGCCAAGATGGGTATGCCCGACACCGAGGTGTGGGCGATCGACGGCGACGGCTGCTTCCAGATGACCAATCAGGAACTCGCAACCTGCGCACTCGAAGGTATTCCGATCAAGGTTGCCCTCATCAACAACGGCAACCTCGGCATGGTGCGCCAGTGGCAGACACTCTTCTATGAAGAGCGCTACTCCAACACCAACCTCGGAACGCACGGCGCCATCCGCATCCCGGACTTCGTGAAGCTCGCAGAAGCATTGGGCTGCCACGGAATTCGTGTCGAGCGTGAAGAAGATGTCGAAGCTGCGATCCGTGAGGCGCAGTCCATCAACGACAAGCCTGTCGTGATCGACTTCATCGTCACCGCCGACGCACAGGTGTGGCCGATGGTCGCTGCCGGAACGAGCAACGACGAAATCATGGCGGCCCGGGGCATCCGGCCGCTGTTCGACGACGACGAGGCAGTTGCCGAGCCCGCCGTCATCCACGAAGCCATGTCACGCGAGCAAGCCGGACCCGCCGCGGGCACAGGGGAGGATCAGAAGTGAGCACCAGTCACACCCTCAGTGTTCTCGTCGAGGACAAGCCAGGCGTGCTGGCTCGCGTCTCCGCACTTTTCTCCCGCCGCGGATTCAACATCGAATCCCTTGCGGTGGGCGGAACCGAGATCCCCGAGATCTCACGTATGACCATCGTCGTCACGGTCGACGAGTTCCCTCTCGAGCAGGTGACGAAGCAGCTCAACAAGCTGATCAACGTCATCAAGATCGTCGAGCAGGACGGTGAAGCATCCGTCGCTCGCGAGCTCGTGCTCATCAAGGTGCGCGCTGATGCAAGCGTGCGCACGCAGGTCATCGAAACGGTGAACCTGTTCCGCGCCAAGGTGATCGACGTCTCTCCGGAGTCCGTCACCATCGAGGCGACCGGTACTCGGTCCAAGCTGGATGCACTGCTGCGGATGCTTGATCCGTACGGTATCCGGGAGATCGTTCAGTCCGGGGTCGTGGCAGTCGGTCGAGGGCCGAAGTCGATCACGGCCACCCGTTAGTACTTTTAGACACGTAAAAATCCAAGGAGAGGTTGAGAACTGTGGCAGTCGAGATGTTCTACGACGACGATGCCGATCTGTCGATCATTCAGGGCCGCAAGGTTGCTGTGATCGGCTACGGAAGCCAGGGCCACGCCCATTCGCTGAGCCTGCGTGACTCGGGCGTCGATGTGCGCATCGGCCTCAAGGAAGGCTCGAAGTCGCGTGAGAAGGCTGAAGAGCAGGGGCTGACGGTCGGTACGCCGGCCGAGGTTTCCGAGTGGGCCGACGTCATCATGGTGCTCGCACCTGACACCGCGCAGGCGAGCATTTTCACCAATGACATCGAGCCGAACCTCAAGGACGGCGACGCGCTGTTCTTCGGTCACGGCCTGAACATTCACTTCGACCTGATCAAGGCTCCGGAGTTCGTCACCGTCGGCATGGTCGCCCCCAAGGGCCCCGGCCACCTGGTGCGTCGTCAGTTCGTCGACGGCAAGGGCGTTCCCGCGCTCATCGCCATCGACCAGGATCCCAAGGGTGAAGGACAGGCTCTCGCTCTGTCCTACGCCAAGGGCATCGGCGGAACCCGCGCAGGCGTCATCAAGACCACGTTCAAGGAAGAGACCGAGACGGACCTCTTCGGCGAGCAGGCCGTGCTCTGCGGCGGCACCGAGGAACTGGTCAAGACCGGTTTCGAGGTCATGGTCGAGGCCGGCTACGCACCCGAGATGGCGTACTTCGAGGTTCTGCACGAGCTCAAGCTCATCGTCGACCTCATGTACGAGGGTGGCATCGCCCGCATGAACTACTCGGTGTCCGACACCGCTGAGTTCGGTGGATACCTCTCCGGCCCGCGCGTCATCGACGCCGACACCAAGGAGCGCATGAAGGCGATCCTGGCCGACATCCAGTCCGGCGAGTTCACCCGTCGTCTGGTTGCCAACGTCGAGAACGGCAACACCGAGCTCGAGGGCCTGCGCAAGGCCAACGCCGAGCACCCCATCGAGGTCACCGGCAAGAAGCTGCGCGACCTGATGAGCTGGGTCGATCGTCCGATCACCGAAACCGCGTAATTCGCAGTTTCACGCTCCACGTCTCCACTGGCCTGATGCCGCGCCGGTTCAATTACGTTGAACCAGCGCGGCATTGGGCCGGAGTCGTTTTCCGGGTCGTCTGAGTCCGGATTCATATTCCGTCGAGAATTTGCCCGCGAAAGTGTCCACTATGTGGTATTGCCTACCGCGTTGTGGATTCCAAGTGAGCGCGCACTAAACTATCGGTGGTTAAACCACCTTCACACCCACCTAATCAGGGAGTTTGCACGTGAGCCAGCCTGGCCGTCCCGTTGTTCTGATCGCCGACAAGCTCGCGCCGTCCACAGTCGAGGCGCTCGGTGACGGTGTGGAGGTGCGTTGGGTCGACGGACCCGACCGCCCGGCGCTGCTCGCCGCGGTACCCGAGGCCGACGCGATTCTCGTCCGTTCCGCCACTACCGTCGACGCCGAGGTTCTGGCTGCCGGCACCAAGCTGAAGATCATCGGCCGCGCCGGTGTCGGCCTGGACAACGTCGAGATCCCCGCGGCCACCGAGCGCGGCGTGATGGTCGTCAACGCACCAACCTCCAACATTCACTCCGCTGCCGAGCACGCTGTCGCGCTCCTCATGTCGACCGCTCGCCAGATTCCCGCAGCAGACAAGACCCTGCGTGAGAACACCTGGAAGCGAAGCAAGTTCAACGGTGTCGAGATCCTCGGCAAGACCGTCGGTGTCGTCGGACTCGGCCGCATCGGCCAGCTCTTCGCGCAGCGTCTCGCTGCGTTCGAGACCACGATCATCGCGTACGACCCCTACCTGCCCGCAGCGCGCGCAGCGCAGCTCGGCATCGAACTGGTCACCATCGACGAGCTCGTCGAGCGCGCCGACTTCATCTCCGTGCACCTGCCCAAGACCAAGGAAACGGCCGGCCTGATCAACGCCGAGCGCCTCGCCAAGGCCAAGGACGGCGTCATCATCGTCAACGCCGCTCGCGGTGGTCTGATCGACGAAGATGCGCTCTACGACGCACTCGTCTCCGGCAAGGTCCGAGGCGCCGGTCTCGACGTGTTCAGCACCGAGCCGTGCACCGATTCCAAGCTTTTCGAGCTCGACAACGTCGTTGTCACCCCGCACCTCGGAGCATCGACGTCCGAGGCTCAGGACCGCGCAGGCATCGACGTGGCCAAGAGTGTTCTCCTCGCTCTGGCAGGCGAATTCGTTCCCGAGGCTGTCAACGTCTCCGGCGGCCCCGTGGGCGAAGAAGTTGCTCCGTGGCTCGAGCTCGTCCGCAAGCTCGGTCTCCTCGCTGCGACGTTGTCGCCCGAAGCTGTGCAGACCGTGCAGGTTGTCGCCACCGGCGAGCTGTCTGCCGAAACCGTCGACATCCTCGGCCTGGCTGCACTACGCGGCGTGTTCTCCGCCAGCAGCGATGAGGCCGTCACGTTCGTCAACGCTCCGGCACTGGCCGAGCAGCGCGGCGTGACCGTGTCGGTCGAGAAGCACTCCGAGGCTCTTGCTCACCGCAGCGCGGTCGAGGTGCGTGCAGTTGCCGCCGACGGCACGGTCACGTCGGTCACGGGCGCACTCACCGGTCTGCAGCAGGTCGAGAAGATCGTCAACATCAACGGACGCAGCTTCGACCTGCGCGCCGAGGGCCACAACATCGTCGTTCACTACAGCGATCGCCCGGGCGTTCTCGGTGTCCTCGGCACCGTCCTCGGAAACGCGGGCGTCGACATCCTCGCAGCAGCACTGAGCCAGGATGCCGAAGGCGAAGGCGCAACTGTCATCTTGCGCGTCGATCGCGTCGTCGGTGACGCCGAGGTCGAGGCAATCGTCTCGCAGCTCGACGCTCGCGTCGCCCAGGTCGACCTTTCCTGATTGTTTTTGCTGTGCGCCTTTATCAACCGCCCGCGGTTGATAAAGGCGCACAGTTCTACTGAGATGAGGACTCCATGAAGCTTGCGGTCATTCCGGGTGACGGAATCGGCGTCGAGGTCACTGCCGAGGCGCTCAAGGTGCTCGGCAAGTTGGTTCCGGATCTGGAAACCACCGAATACGATCTCGGTGCCCGTCGCTACAACGCCACCGGCGAGTTGCTCCCGGCGGACGAGCTGGACCAGATTCGTCAGCACGACGCAATTCTGTTGGGCGCCATCGGTGATCCGCGGATCGTCGCACCCGGCATCCTCGAGCGTGGTCTGCTGCTGAACATGCGCTTCCAGCTCGATCATCACGTGAATCTTCGCCCCGCACAGCTGTATCCGGGTGCGCTGTCGCCGTTGGCGGCGCAGCCGGAGATCGACTTCGTCGTGGTTCGTGAAGGCACCGAGGGTCCGTACACCGGAAACGGTGGAGTGATCCGCGTCGGCACCGATCACGAGATCGCGACCGAGGTGTCGATCAATACCTGGTTCGGTGCCGAGCGCGTGGTGCGTTACGCATTTGCCTTGGCGCAGACCCGGTCCAAGCACCTCACCTTGATTCACAAGACCAACGTGCTCTCCAACGCGGGCGCAATCTGGACGCGTGCAATCGAGACCGTCGGTGCCGAGTTCCCGGACGTAGAAACCGCGTACTGCCACATCGACGCGGCCACGATCTACATGGTCACCGACCCGTCGCGCTTCGACGTGATCGTCACGGACAACCTCTTCGGTGACATCATCACCGACCTCGCCGGCGCCGTAACCGGTGGCATCGGTTTGGCCGCAAGTGGAAACATCGATGCCTCGGGTACCAACCCGTCGATGTTCGAGCCCGTTCACGGCAGTGCTCCGGACATCGCAGGCAAGGGAATCGCTGATCCCACCGCCGCGATCCTCTCGGCCGCACTGCTTCTTCGCCATCTCGGACGCGAGGACGACGCCGCTCGGGTCGAGGCTGTGGTCGCTGCCGACCTGGCTACCCGCGGCGAAGGTCCCATCTCCACCACGGAGATCGGCGACCGGATCACTGCAGCGCTGTAAGGAATTCTTTCACGGGACTGACGCGCGTGAGCCATTCGGCTTGCGCGCGTCAGTCGTTTCCGGCACCCCGATAGACTGGCCGGCATGCGTCTTGGTCGAATTGCCAGTCCCGATGGTGTTGCGTTCGTCAGTATCGAAGGTGAAGAGGATGCCCTCGTCGCCAAGGAAATTGCGGAGCACCCGTTCGGGAACCCCACATTTACCGGCCGAAGTTGGCCGCTCGCCGATGTTCGTCTGCTGGCTCCGATTCTCGCCAGCAAGGTGATCTGCATCGGCAAGAATTATGCAGATCACATCGCGGAGATGGGCGGAGAGGCTCCCGCGGACCCCGTGATCTTCCTCAAGCCGAACACGTCCATAGTTGGCCCGGGTGCCCCGATCGTCTTGCCTCCCACCTCGAACGAGGTGCACTTCGAGGGTGAACTCGCGGTCGTCATCGGTCAACCGTGCAAGGACGTTCCGGCGGCGAAGGCGTTGAGCGTGGTCCTCGGTTACACGATCGCCAACGACGTGTCGGCGCGAGATCATCAGCGTCACGACGGGCAGTGGACGCGCGCGAAGGGCCACGACACTTTCTGCCCACTCGGCCCCTGGATCGAAACCAGTCTGGATGCGTCCGACGTCGACATCAAGACCGAGGTGAACGGCCAGGTCAAGCAGGACAGCAGCACGGCTTTTCTCCTCCACGACATTCCGAAGATCATCGAGTGGATCTCGGCGGTGATGACTCTCTTGCCTGGCGACGTCATCCTCACCGGCACCCCCGCCGGAGTAGGCCCGATCGTCGACGGCGATTCCGTGTCGGTCACGGTCTCGGGGATCGGCACTCTCACGAACCCGGTGACCGCCAAGAGCTGATCCTGACCCGGTTCGTTCAGTCACGCGACTACGGAGGCCCCATCCAACCGGATGGGGCCTCCGTCGTGGTGTGAGGTCGAGAGGTGTCTGTCGCAGAAAAGTTGCAAGATGGTAACTATCGCCAGTGGTGTGATCGGGATTGCCTACCGACTCGAAGAAATCAGGCTCCGGGACTGACCTGCGGGTTTCATGACCCAGGCGAAGCTTCGCTTCTGATCCTCCTGGCGTTATGTCGGATTTGGCCAGGTTGGGAGAGTTCGCCCCACGGTTTGCTGTCGCGGCCCGTAACAGACCAAATTCCCTGAAATGTAACGCTGAGCAGTAGGGTGACCGATAACTGGATAGAAGCCGATGGGGCAATCGAGTGGATTGCGCAGAAACGTGGTGATACATGACGACCTTCGCGGAAGCCTCCCGGACAGCGGCAGGGCAAGCGCGGAACGGGCAGCGGCCGGTGTGGCGAGACAAGAAGCGCTACCTGTGGCCACTGGGTTTGCTGGTTCCTCTCAGCCCGTTCGCTGCGTGGTTCCTGGTCGACAAATTCAGTCTCGGGCTCTTCTGGGCCATCGGGGCGTGGCTGATCGTCATCGTCATTCCCCTGATCGATCTCCTGGCGGGCGAGGACGGTAACAGCCCACCGGACGAAGCGATCCCTGAATTGCAAGAGGATCGTTTCTACCGCTGGTGCACGTACTTGTTCCTGCCCCTCCAATACGTCGGGCTGGTGTTCGTCGCGTGGTGTTGGGTGAACGCGCCGATGGCGGCGGGGGAGAAGTTCGCGCTCGCGATGACTGCCGGCGTGGTTGCCGGTGTGGGGATCAACGCGGCGCATGAATTGGGGCACAAGAGTGAGAAGCTCGAGAAGTGGCTCGCGAAAGTAGCGCTCGCGCAGTCCTTCTACGGCCATTTCTACGTCGAACACAACCATGGTCACCACGTCCGCGTCGCGACGCCGGAGGATCCGGCCAGCTCGCGGTACAAGGAAAACTTCTGGTTCTTCTTGCCTCGCAGCGTCATCGGCGGCCTGCGCTCGGGATGGCGGATCGAAAGCGCTCGTCTGAGGCGTCAGGGGAGACGGACGTGGAGTTACCGCAACAACATCCTGAACGCGTGGGCGATGAGTGTGGTTCTGTTCGGCAGTCTGATCGCCGCGTTCGGCTGGGAAATTGCGCCGTGGCTCGCCGTTCAGGCAATTGCAGGCTTCACGTTCCTCGAGACCGCCAACTATCTCGAGCACTACGGCTTGCTACGTGCGAAGCGGCCTGACGGCTCGTACGTCCGGTGCTCGCCCGAGGACAGCTGGAACAGCGACCACGTCGTCAGCAATCTGTTCCTCTATCAACTTCAGCGTCACAGCGACCATCACGCGAATCCGCGTCTGCGGTACCAGAGCCTGCGAAGTGCGGCCGAAGCGCCGCAACTTCCAGCGGGTTACGCAGTCATGATCGTCTGCGCGTGGGTGCCGCCGCTGTGGCGAAAGGTCATGGACAAGCGACTGCTGGCCTACTACGACGGCGACATGACACGCATCAACGTCCTGCCGGGTAAGTGATCGGCCGGATGGAGGAAGGGCTGCCGGACTAACCTGTAGTACGACCATCCATCATCGCCGAGCCAAGTGAGCCATGACCAACAGCGAAGTACGCGTCCGTTTCTGTCCGTCACCCACCGGAACCCCGCACGTGGGTTTGGTGCGCACCGCCTTGTTCAACTGGGCATTCGCACGACACCACGGCGGCACATTCGTGTTCCGTATCGAAGACACCGATGCGCAGCGCGACAGTGAAGAGTCCTACCAGGCCATCCTCGACGCCCTCCGCTGGTTGGGGCTCAATTGGGACGAAGGCCCGGAGGTCGGTGGGCCGCACGCACCGTATCGCCAGTCCGAGCGTCGCGACCTGCATCTCGACGTTGTTGCCAAGTTGCTGGCCGCGGGCGAGGCCTACGAGTCCTACTCGACCAACGAGGAGGTCGAAGCGCGACACAAGGCGGCCGGACGCGATCCGAAGCTCGGATACGACAACTTCGATCGCGAGCTCAGCGACGAGCAGCGCGCTGCCTACATCGCCGAGGGGCGCAAGCCCGTCGTCCGCCTCCGGATGCCCGATCACGATCTGACCTGGAACGACCTGGTGCGGGGCGAGACCACGTTCAAGGCAGGCACCGTTCCGGACTTCGCGCTGACTCGCGGCAACGGCATTCCGCTGTACACCTTGGTCAACCCGGTCGACGACGCGTTGATGAAGATCACCCATGTACTGCGCGGCGAAGATCTGCTGTCCTCGACTCCGCGTCAGCTCGCGTTGTACGAGGCATTGATTCGTATCGGTGTCGCCGATTTCACACCGTCGTTCGGGCACTTGCCTTTCGTGATGGGTCAGGGCAACAAGAAGCTTTCCAAGCGCGATCCCGAGTCCAACCTCTTCATCCACCGCGATCGGGGCTTCATTCCCGAGGGATTGCTGAACTACTTGGCTCTGCTCGGGTGGAGCATCGCCGACGATCACGATGTCTTCTCGCTCGACGAGATGGTTGCGGCCTTCGACGTCTCCAAGGTCAACTCCAATCCTGCCCGCTTCGACCAGAAGAAGGCCGACGCGATCAATGCCGAGCACATTCGTCTGCTCGAGCCGGCCGACTTCGCCGGTCGTCTGAAGTCGTTCCTGGTGGAGCACGGACACATCGGCGCCGACGTCGACGAAGCGACGTTCACTGTTGCGGCGGACCTCGTGCAGACGCGCATCGTCGTCCTGTCCGACGCGTGGGATCTGCTGAAATTCCTGTTCGTCGACGAGGCGTCGTTTGCTCTCGATCCGGCCGCGGCGGCAAAGAACTTGAAGGAAGATGCCGGTCCGGTTCTGGACGCGTCTCTTGCGGCGCTCGATGCCATCTCAGAGTGGTCGGCGGCCAGTATCGAGGAAGCACTCAAGAAGGCCCTCATCGAGGATCTGGAGCTCAAACCGCGTAAGGCCTTCGCTCCGGTTCGGGTCGCGATCACGGGCTCTCACATCAGCCCTCCGCTGTACGAGTCGATGGAATTGCTCGGTCGTGAGGTCTCGCTCGCTCGGTTGCGCGCCGGTAGGGCAGCGGTAACCGCCTAGATCGGACGGTCTTCCGGCCGAAAATGAAGCAAAAACCTCCTGTGACCATACGATTTGGTATTTGGGGCAGGGGTACTGGTAATCTTCTTTTCGGCCGGAGACGAGCCGCCGAGCACAACAGCGAAGCGGATCGGGCAAGGCTGGTGAGCAAGACCTTGGGGTATGGTGTAATTGGCAACACAGCGGTTTCTGGTACCGCCATTCTAGGTTCGAGTCCTGGTACCCCAGCGGAAATCCGGTCGATTTTGTGGCCGGACTCAGACAAGCTAAGCTTGCTGAGCATCCAAGAGCAAGACTGAAATACCACGTTTAAAAGCGTGTCTTGGCCCCGTCGTCTAGCGGCCTAGGACGCCGCCCTCTCAAGGCGGTAGCGCGGGTTCGAATCCCGTCGGGGCTACAAAGGAAAGACCCTCCGATCATTGATCGGGGGGGTCTTTTCGTATGTGCGGGAAATGTTTCCGGCGATGCGAAAAACGATCACCCCCAGTCGAATTCGACTGGGGGTGATCGTCATCTCACTCTGTTGTCCGCGATCGGTTATCCGCTCTTACGGCGGAACTCTCGCTTGTGATCGGCGGGGCCATGCGTGTTGTGGACCTTGGACTGTCCGTCGCGATGGTCGGTCGATTTGGCGTTCTGATGATTCTTCCGTTCGAGGGCCTCACGGAACTTTCGTTTGGTTTCCTCCGATTGGGATTCGGGTTCGGACGGGGTGTTGCTGTCGAGATCGCTCATATGCTCACTCCTTGTTGTTGGGCCTGTTGGTGAAACTACGCCGGCCCGAATTCGATTGCTCGTGATTTTTCCGCTCACGAATCTCAGGGCTGCGGCGGCGGTGCGGTAGAGCCGGAAAGAGGCATCGCAGGCATCCCGAGCTTGCGGTGATCCCACGAACGAGTTCGATCGGGAACGAACCGTACCGCGACGCGCTTGTGGAGCATCGCGTCGACGGCCGGGCGGAGATCGTCGGTGTACGGGCCCGTGTATCGCTCCCAGACGCTGATTCCCACAGCGAAGAGGGCTTCCGGATCTTCGACGATGACCCCGGTACCCTCCATCGAGACTCCTCGGAGCGTGTCGTACGTCTGACCGTCTTCGATCAGGACGGACATTCGGGCGTCCCGGCGAAGATTGACGGCCTTCTGCGACTTGGCTTTGGTCTCGAACCAGATTTCGCCGTCGACTATCGCGAACCACATCGCGATCAGGTGAGGCATTCCGTCGGCGCTCAACGTCGCCATCGTTGCCGTACGGCTCTTTTCGACGAAGCTCGAGATTTCGGCCTCGGTCATCGTGATCTGACTACGCTGCTTTCCTGCCATGGTCGCGTCGTACTCCTACGTGCTCGAGGATCTGAAGGCCTTACTGTGTCACGAATTACAGACGCTTGTGGAGCGCTTCGGCAGCTGCGAGAAGGTCCGCCGCCCAGCGGGCTCCCGGTCGTCTACCCATCCGATCGATGGGGCCGGAGACCGAAATCGCGGCAATGACAGCGCCTGCCGAGTCTCGGACGGGAGCCGCGACGCTGGCGACACCGGGCTCACGTTCGGCCGCGCTCTGTGCCCAGCCGCGCCGGCGAACCTCGAGGAGCACTCGTTCGCCGAACGACGCATCGGCGAGGACGGTCCGTTGGGTTTGTGGATCTGCCCATGCGAGAAGGACCTTGGCGCCGGATCCGGCGTTCATCGGCAGTCGGGCTCCGACGAGCACCGTGTCACGCAGGCCGGTCGGTGGTTCCATCGACGCGACGCAGATGCGTTGTGTGCCTTCGCGACGGTACAGCTGGACGCTTTCGCCGGTGATTTCGCGAAGGCGGGGGAGGATGAGTCCGGCCGCAGCAATGAGTGGATCATTAGCGGTGGCAGCGAGTTCGGCGAGTCCGGGCCCTGGGCACCACTGACCGTCCGAGTCGCGAGTGAGGAGTCGATGGACTTCGAGACCGACGGCGAGTCTATGGGCGGTCGCGCGCGGCAAACCGGTTCGTGCACAGAGTTCGGTGAGGCTGCACGGTTCCTCAGCTACTGCATGAAGCACGCCCATTGCTTTGTCCAGGACGCCGATGCCGCTATGCTGTCTCATAGGTCGATACCAGATTCTCGCATAGTGGGATGCTACCGCATTTCCTGGAGGGATAGCGCATTTCCTGGAGGGATAGCGCATTTCCTCGGGACAGTCTGCATCTGCTGTGAAGGCTGGGGACCTACTTCACGCGCGGCGGGCCAGCCCGTAGTCCGCCGACGCGAGGCTACGTACAGAGGTGGAAGACATGGCACAGAAAGCACGCACTCTCGCCGAGAAGGTGTGGGACGACCACGTTGTCGTGAAAGGGGAGGGGCAGGATCCCGACCTCATCTACATCGATCTCCACCTCGTTCACGAAGTGACGAGCCCCCAGGCATTCGACGGACTTCGCCTGGCGGGACGCCAGTTGCGCCGTCCCGACCTGACGATTGCCACCGAGGACCACAACGTTCCGACGATCGACATCGACAAGCCGATCGCAGATCCTGTGTCCAAGACTCAGGTCGACACCTTGCGCCGAAATTGCGAGGAGTTCGGAGTTCGCTTGCACCGCATGGGCGATCTCGACCAAGGCATCGTGCATGTGGTCGGACCGCAGCTCGGCCTGACGCAGCCCGGAACCACCGTGGTGTGCGGCGACAGTCATACGTCGACGCACGGCGCATTCGGTGCGCTCGCAATGGGAATCGGCACCAGCGAGGTCGAGCATGTGATGGCAACGCAGACATTGTCGTTGCGCCCCTTCAAGACCATGGCGATCACGGTCGACGGCGAGCTGCCTCCCGGCGTCACGAGCAAGGACTTGATCCTCGCAGTCATCGCCAAGATCGGCACCGGCGGCGGCCAGGGCTACGTACTGGAGTACCGCGGCGAGGCCATTCGCAAACTGTCGATGGAAGCTCGTATGACCATCTGCAACATGTCGATCGAGGCCGGAGCCCGCGCGGGCATGATCGCACCGGACGAGACCACTTACGAGTTCATCAAGGGCCGTCCGCATGCACCGTCCGGCGCAGAGTGGGACGAAGCCGTCGCCGCGTGGGAGTTGCTCAAGACCGACGAGGGCGCGGAATTCGACAACGAGGTTCACATCGACGCAAGCGCATTGACGCCTTTCGTCACGTGGGGAACCAATCCGGGACAGGGTGCGCCGCTCGGCGACCGTGTGCCTGATCCCGAACTGATCGTCGACGAGAGCGAGCGTCAGGCAGCCGAGAAGGCGCTCACCTACATGGGTCTCGACGCCGGTATGCCGCTTCGGGATGTTTCTGTCGACACCGTGTTCGTCGGTTCGTGCACCAACGGACGCATCGAAGACCTGCGCGCAGTGGCGGAGGTGCTCGAGGGTCGCCATGTGGCAGAGGGCGTTCGGATGCTCATCGTTCCCGGCTCGATGCGGGTGCGGGCTCAAGCCGAAAGCGAAGGTCTCGGTGAAATCTTCACAGCGGCAGGGGCTGAATGGCGCCAGGCCGGTTGCTCGATGTGCTTGGGAATGAACCCTGACCAGCTTGCTCCCGGCGAGCGTTCGGCATCGACGTCCAACCGGAATTTCGAAGGCCGACAGGGTAAAGGCGGCCGGACTCATCTGGTTTCCCCGCTCGTCGCGGCTGCCACGGCGGTCCGCGGAACGCTCTCGGCACCGGCCGATCTGGTCTGACCCACTTACCATCTCGAGGAGAATTTCGATGGAATCCTTTACCACGCACAAGGGTATCGGCGTCCCGCTGCGACGCTCGAATGTCGATACCGACCAGATCATCCCTGCCGTGTACCTGAAACGGGTGACGCGCACCGGATTCGAGGACGGGCTGTTCGCAGGCTGGCGTACCGACCCCAACTTCATTCTCAATCTGGCTCCGTACGACAAGGGAAGTGTCCTCGTGGCCGGTCCCGATTTCGGCACGGGCTCTTCGCGTGAGCATGCCGTGTGGGCTCTCTCCGACTTCGGATTTCGGGTCGTCATTGCTTCCCGGTTCGCCGACATCTTCCGCGGAAACGCCGGAAAAGCCGGTCTCGTAGCGGCACAGGTCGAGCAGAGCGACGTCGAATTGCTCTGGAAGTTGCTCGAAGAGCAGCCCGGACTGGAATTGACAGTAGATCTCGAGAATCGGACCGTCAGCGCCGGAACTACGGTGGTGCCGTTCAATATTGACGACTACACACGGTGGCGTCTGCTGGAGGGTCTCGACGACATCGGACTGACATTGCGGCAGGTAGACGCGATTTCCGAGTTCGAAAAGTCAAGGCCTTCATGGAAACCGACTACCCTTCCAGCCCGAATTTCGCAGGGCTGAACCGAAATCCGCAACTCCGCGCGGGAAGAGAAATAGGTCACCATTTCGCAGTCACGTTGAATGAGAATTGGCGTGGCACATAGACTCTTGCCGTTATCAGGTTTACCGTGGTTCTCAGTCGGTCCGACGGTGGACCACAATTAGCGGAGGAATTTCAATGAACAAGGCAGAGCTCATCGATGTTCTGACTGAAAAGCTGGGTTCGGACAGGCGCACAGCGACCGACGCAGTGGAGCACGTCGTGGACACCATCGTCCGCGCCGTCCACCGTGGCGAGAGCGTGACCATCACCGGCTTCGGAGTCTTCGAGCAGCGTCGTCGTGCAGCACGTGTTGCACGCAACCCGCGTACGGGCGAGACCGTCAAGGTCAAGCCGACGTCGGTTCCGGCTTTCCGTCCGGGTGCGCAGTTCAAGGCTGTTATCGCTGGTGGACAGAAGCTTCCGGCCACCGGCCCGGCAGTCAAGCGTGGCGTAGCAGCACCGGCCACCAAGGCTGCAGCCAAGAAGGCTGCTGCCAAGAAGACCGCAGCCAAGAAGGCTCCGGCCAAGAAGGCTCCGGCCAAGACCGCAGCCAAGAAGACGGTTGCCGCGAAGGCTCCCGCCAAGAAGGCTCCGGCCAAGACCGCAGCCAAGAAGACGGTTGCCACCAAGGCTCCTGCCAAGAAGGCTCCGGCCAAGACCGCAGCCAAGAAGACGGTTGCCACCAAGGCTCCCGCCAAGAAGGCTCCGGCCAAGACCGCAGCCAAGGCTCCGGCCAAGAAGGCTCCGGCCAAGAAGGCTCCCGCCAAGACCGCAGCCAAGAAGGCTCCGGCCAAGAAGGCTCCGGCCAAGCGCGCAAAGTAGTCGCGTTCGGGTGAAAAACCCGATGCCGTAAGACAAAGAGGTGCAGCCGCGGATCAGATCCGCGGCTGCACCTCTTTTTGCTGTCTGGGAGAAGTGTGAATTCTCCTGTGTTTCAGTGCTTTGCAAAACTACCGAATCGAGCTGAGTGTCGGTTGGTCCAAATCCCTCAGGAGTTGGCGACTTTGGGGAGCGGGCTGTCGAGGTGATCCGCGGCGACGAGACGGCCGTCGAGGAACGAGAGCACCCAAGTGCTCGCCTTACGGTTGCGCGCCGAGGGCAGTGTTATACCGGCCGTATCAGCCCACCAGCGCATCAAATCGGGGATGACGCCTCCTTGGCTGCAGATTACGGGAGTGCCCTCCAGCGCGGCGATCTGCAGCGCACGCGCCCTGGCGGCGTCGGGATCGGCCTCGTAACCTTCTTCGGTCAGAAGAGGTTCCGTCGAAATCTCTACACCCAATGCCTCCGCCAATGGCATCACAGTGTCGATGCAGCGCGTACGGTCAGCCGCGAAAACCGAATCGGCTCCGAAGATTTTCAGCTGTTCGACCAAGGCGGCGGATTGCTCTTTGCCCTTGGCGTCGAGTGGACGCACATTGTCGTCGCCCTTGTATCGCTTACGGCTCCCAGCTTTTGCGTGGCGGACGAGTAATACCGTTTTCGTGTCAGGCCGAAGGGAAACGAAGCGGCGAAGAATCATTCGATCCATCGGGTAGGAAAGATGATCGGCGACCTCGGTGACCGGAAGCCAATAGAGAACATCCACTTCGCTATTCGGCCCGAAATCTCCGTCCACTGCTTCGGCCGACCAGTATTCGACCCGTTTGAGTTTGCGATGTCCCGGGATCGGGTACGTCACGCCACCGAGGTGCCTTCCGAAACGTCCGGTGATCGAGGTCTCTTCGCGGACCTCCCGAACTGCTGCGGTCAAGAAGGTCTCGCCGGGATCGAGCTTTCCTTTGGGGAATGACCAGTCGTCGTACTTCGGTCGATGTACGACGGCGATCTCGATGGCGGAAGGATCCTGAGGAGCCTTCCGCCACAGAACCGCGCCTGCGGCAAAGATGTTGGCTTTGACCGGCTTGTCGTTCATTGTGTGATCCGAGCCCGTCAAGACCCGCTGGCGGTGCGGCTGCGCATCAACGACTGTTGATGCTCACGTACGTCCTCACCGCGTTCGGGGGCAGCGACCCAACTCCCGTCCGGATGCAGTACCCAGCAGCGAGTTCGGGGATCGAGCGCGGAGTCGAAGATGTCACCGAGTTGCTTCGACAGTTTCGGGTCCTTGACCTGCACCATGACCTCGACGCGGCGATCGAGGTTGCGGTGCATCATGTCTGCGCTGCCGATCCAGAATTCGTCGGCCGAGCGGAAATGGAACATTCGCGAGTGTTCGAGGAAGCGTCCGAGAATGGAACGTACTTCGATGTTTTCGCTGAGGCCGGGAACGCCCGGCTTGAGCGCGCAGATTCCGCGGACCACGATCTCGACGGGGATACCGGCCTTGGATGCGCGGTACAACGCGTCGATGACCTGCTCGTCGACCAATGCGTTGGCCTTCAAGCGGATACCGGCATCGCGGCCTGCGAGCTTGTGAGCGATCTCGTTGTCGATCCGCTCGATGATCCCGCGGCGAACCCCGTACGGCGCTACGAGAAGGTTGCGGTAGCTCGTCTTTCGGGAGTATCCGGTCAGCGAGTTGAAGAGGTCGGTGAGGTCTGCACCGATCTCCGGTGCTGCGGTGAGCAATCCGACGTCCTCGTACATGCGCGCGGTCTTCGGGTTGTAGTTGCCCGTGCCGATGTGGCAGTAACGACGAATGGTCGAGCCCTCTCGTCTGACGACGAGGCACGTCTTGCAGTGAGTCTTGAGACCGACGAGACCGTAGACGACGTGAACGCCGGCCTGCTCGAGTTTGCGTGCCCACTTGATGTTGGCCTGCTCGTCGAAGCGGGCCTTGATCTCCACCAGCGCGACAACCTGCTTGCCCGCTTCGGCGGCGTCGATCAGTGCATTGACGATGGGGGAGTCGCCGGAAGTGCGGTACAGGGTCTGCTTGATCGCGAGCACCTGCGGGTCGGCGGCGGCCTGTTCGATGAAGCGTTGAACGCTTGTGGAAAACGAGTCGTATGGGTGGTGGACGAGCACGTCGCCTTCGCGCAGGGTCGAGAACACGCTCTTCGGAGTCTCGCGTTCACCGAACGCCGGATGCGTCGCCGGGACGAACGGAGCGTCTTTGAGAGCGGGGCGGTCGACGGCGTAAACCTGCCAGAGGCAGGACAAGTCGAGGAGACCGGAAACCTCGATCACGTCGGCCGGATCGACGTCGAGTTCACGCAGAAGCAGTTCGAGCATGTGCTCGGTCATGTCGTCGGCAACTTCGAGGCGAACGGGTGAACCGAAACGACGACGCGCCAATTCACGTTCGAGTGCCTGCAGCAGATCCTCGTCCCGATCTTCTTCGACCTCGAAATCGGCGTTGCGTGTGATTCGGAAAGCGTGATGTTCGACGATTTCCATTCCGGGGAACAGCACGTCCAGATGAGCCGAAATCAGTTCTTCCATCGGGAGGAAAGAATCGATGGTGGACGAAGATGTCGTGCTCTTGACTCGCACGAACCGGCCGACGTTGTCGGGAACCTTGACGCGAGCGAAGTGTTCGCCGCGGGTGACGGAGTCCTTCACTGTCACGGCGAGGTTGAGGCTCAGTCCGCTGATGTAGGGGAACGGGTGGGCGTGATCGACTGCCAACGGCGTCAGTACCGGGAAGACCTGCTCGTGGAAATGCGCCGAGAGCCGGCCGTGATCGTCGGCACTGAGGTCGGCCCATCGAACAATTGAAATGCCTTCTGCCGCCAGGGCAGGGCGGACCGAGTCGAGAAACACGTGTGCGTGCTTGTCAGCGAGTTCCTGGGTGCGACGCGCGATGAGCGCCAATTGTTCGCGTGGGGAGAGGCCGTCGGCGGACCTGACCGACAGTCCCGTCTCGTCGCGGCGCTTGAGTCCGGCGACCCGGACCATGAAAAATTCGTCGAGATTGGAAGCGAAGATGGCGAGGAACTTTGCGCGTTCGAGCAACGGCAGTGACTCGTCGGCAGCCAATGCGAGAACACGGGCATTGAAATCGAGCCAGCTGAGTTCGCGGTTGAGGTAACGATCCTCGGGAAGTCCGACGAGCAATTCGGGTAGCTCTGCCTTGGTAGCTGCAGGGGGAGCGCCCGGGATGTTGGTGGCGACCGCGACGGCCTGAGATCGCGGCGAGGTGGCCGTGCCGTTCTCGTGCCGGCCGGAGCTGTGGTCTCCGTCCGACTGGTCTTCGGAAATACGGTTTTCGAGTGCTTCGCCATTGCTCACTCGTCGATCATCCCCCACAATCGCGCGGTCCGACAATCGATGAAAGAAAATTCATCGACTGTTCGACGGCGTGGCCTTGAGTCTGGTCAACGAAGCCGATGTCGCGGGGCCTACTCCCAGTGCTCGCACAGTGCCGAGATCGGCATGGGTGTCGACGTCGGTGCGCAGTCCCGGCCATTGGCCGTTGAGTGGACGAGCACCTGAATTGGCATGTCCAAGTGCGGATTCCGGCCCGAACCGAGGGTCGAGCGCGCTTTCGCCGCACGCAAACAATGCGGAAGTGCCGGTGCCGTGGTGATCGACGACGACTGAACGTCCGCCGCTTCGGGCCGCGGCCACGGCCTCCGTCAGTTCGCTCGGTTGCATGGCGGGCAAGTCGGCTTGCAGCACAACGAGGTCGACCACTCCGCGCTTGGCTCGGATATCGGCGGCCGCTGCACTCAACGCCGCGTTGAGGGTTTCCTCCGTGCGCGGTGTTGCGCCGTTGGTTCGGGCGCCGTCGGGAGCTGGATCGGCGTAGACCGTCACGCCGACGGAATATGCAAGGGCGGCAACGGTGGGGTCTGGGGTGACCACTGTGACGCTGTCGATGGCCGAGACGGCTGCAACTGTGGCGAGGGTGTCGTGAAGCATGGCCAACACGAGGTCTGCACGCGCGTCCGAGTCGAGTTCGCCCGCGAGGCGGGACTTGGCCGATCTCAAGGACTTGACGGCCACTATCGCATGCATGGGGCGTTCGATCTCCGTGCGCGCATGCGGTGTCTCCACGGCGTGTGGGTACGGGGGTTCCGCGCTGTCCATCCCTCGATCTTGCCAGTCATCACGCTCGGTGTCCGCGGCTGCCCACCGCAGTGCACCACAGGCGATACTCTGTGCAGACGATTTTTCTGGCGGCGACCCGCTTCGCCGGGTAGACGGGGTGAGCGTGTGAGTAAGGCAGCTGTATTGGGCGCAGGTTCGTGGGGAACGGCGTTGGCGAAGGTGATGGCCGAGGCCGGAACCGACGTGACGATGTGGGCCAGGCGTGAAGAGGTCGCGAAGCGCATCGACACCACGCACGAGAACAGCGACTATCTGCCAGGCATTGCTTTGCCTTCGTCGATTCGCGCGACCCACCACCACGAGGAGGCGATGGCAGGTGCTGACTTCATCGTGCTGGCGGTTCCCTCGCAGTCGCTACGAGCAAACCTGGAGCAGTGGAAAGGCTCGATCGGACCCGATGCGACTCTGCTGAGTCTGGCCAAGGGAATCGAGACCGGGACGCTCATGCGCATGAGCCAGGTCATCGTGTCGGTGACCGGCGTGGAACCGGGGCGCGTCGCGGTGCTCTCGGGCCCGAACCTTGCACACGAGATCGCCGGCGGGCAGCCCGCGGCGACGGTGATCGCCTGTTCGGATTCCTCGCGTGCCCTCGCTCTCCAGGATGCTTGTGCTACCGGCTATTTCAGGCCGTACACCAACTCCGACGTCATCGGATGCGAGATCGGTGGTGCGTGTAAGAACGTGATCGCGCTGGCCTGCGGCATGGCCGCCGGCAGTGGATTCGGCGACAACACGGTTGCCAGCATCATCACCCGTGGGCTCGCCGAGACGATTCGTCTCGGCGTTGCGCTCGGCGCCAAGGCGTCGACTCTTGCAGGCTTGGCGGGCGTCGGTGACCTGGTAGCGACCTGCACGTCCGAGTTGTCGCGAAACCGGACGTTCGGAGAGCGGCTCGGACGAGGCGGGTCGATGGAGTCGGCACAGAAGGCAACCAACGGTCAGGTCGCCGAGGGCGTGAAGTCGTGCACGTCGGTACGCGCACTCGCTGCCGGATACGACGTGGAGATGCCGTTGACCGACGCGGTCCACCGGGTGTGCCACGAAGGCATGGCCGTCAGCGATGCGATCGGTCAGTTGCTCGGACGCCGGACGAAGCCGGAATGAGTGAAATCGGTGTGGGTCGCTTCGAGGATTACGGGGATTCGACGCGCAGCGTGAGCGCCGTCGCGCGCGAACACGCCGCGGGTCAGCCCATGCAACTGGGCCCGATATTCGCTGCGCCGTACCAACTTTCGGCGGACGAAGGTTCCGAGTCCGATATCTATGCACGTGCATCGAACCCGGGTTGGCGCGGACTCGAATCCGCGCTCGCGGCGCTCGAGAGAGCGGACCACGCCCTCGTCATGGGATCGGGGATGTCCGCGATCACCGCTACCTTGCGCAGCGTCCTCGTCGCGGGGGATACCGTCGTCGTGCCCTCGGACGGGTATTACCAAGTGCGGTTGTACGCGAACGAGCGCCTCGCGCCGTTGGGAATCACCGTTCGCGAGGTTTCGACTCTGCAGATGGGCGACGCGAGCTTCGTAGATCTGCTCGACGCGTCACCGGGCCGCGTGGTCGTCGTCGCCGAGACGCCGTCCAACCCGGTGCTGGACGTGGTCGACCTTCGCGTGCTCGCCGACGTGTGCCACCGTTCGGGTGCGCTGCTGATCGTCGACAACACGACCGCGACACCGCTGGGTCAGCGCCCGCTCGAATTGGGTGCCGACGTCGTGGTGGCCAGCGGTACCAAGGCTCTCAGCGGGCACAGTGACCTCCTGATGGGTTACGTCGCCACCTCCGATACGGCGGTGAGTCGGCAAATCGAGCGTGAGCGACTTCTCTCGGGAACGGTGCTCGGCCCCTTCGAGACGTGGCTTGCGCACCGGAGTCTCGGCACGGCAGGCCTGCGATTCGGGCGTCAGTGCGACAACGCGCTGGCGCTTGCCGAGATGTTGGTGGATCACAAAGCAGTCCGGTCCGTTCGTTACCCCGGCCTTCGCGGTGACCCGTCCTATGCAACGGCATCCGGTCAGATGAATCGATTCGGTGGATTGGTGAGCGTCGAGTTGGATTCGGCTCAGGCATTCCACTCGTTCGTCGAAGCGAGCGCTCTCGTCACGGCTGCTACCAGCTTCGGCGGGATCCACACGACGGCGGATCGCCGTGCGCGCTGGGGCGATCCGGTCAGTGCGGGGTTTGTCCGAATCGCTTGTGGCATCGAGGACACCGCCGATCTCCTGGCCGACATCGAGCGCGCACTCGACGCGTAAACGGGCCGGGTCGACGAAATCGGTCCGGCCCGATCGCGTGCCGCAGTCGATTCGGCGGTACGGTTTGACGCGTGAACAGCAGTCGTACCCGCGTGGCCGTGATCTTCGGTGGCCGGAGCAATGAGCATTCAGTGTCCTGTGTTTCCGCCGGAAGCGTCCTGAGCAACCTCGACCCCGATCGGTACGACGTCGTACCGATCGGCATCACCGTCGACGGTTCCTGGGTGCTCGGTTCGAGCGACCCCAGTTCCCTCGCGATCAGCGGGCGCGCGCTGCCGTCGGTCGACAAAGACGGAACGTCGGTGGTCCTCAGCGCGGACCCCACCCGCGAGGGCGAGGTCATCTCCTTCGACGGCTCCGACGCCGGTGCTGTGCTCGCGTCGGTCGACGTCGTGTTCCCCGTTCTTCATGGGGCTTACGGCGAAGACGGCACGATCCAGGGTCTGCTCGAACTTGCCGGGGTTCCGTACGTCGGACCCGGAGTTCTGGCCAGCGCCGCCGGCATGGACAAAGAGTTCACGAAGAAGCTTCTTGCTGCTGAAGGACTTCCCGTCGGAGTGCAGGTCGTGCTTCGACCGGGAACCGCAACGCTGACCGAAGAGCAGAAGGCGGAATTGGGCCTTCCGGTTTTCGTCAAGCCCGCTCGTGGAGGCTCGTCCATCGGCATCACTCGGGTGAGCAATTGGGACGGTCTGGACGGGGCGATCGCTCATGCACGCCTGCATGATCCCAAGGTGATCGTCGAAGGCGCGATCATCGGCCGCGAGGTGGAATGCGGTGTCCTCGAATTCCCGAACGGCGACGTCAAGGCGAGTGTGGTCGCCGAGATCCGGATGCCGGATTCCGACGCCGATTCGGACGCGTTCTACGACTTCGACACCAAGTACCTCGACGACGTGTGTGAATTCGACATCCCCGCGAAACTCGACGAGTCGGTGAGCGACCAGATTCGAGAGCTTGCTGTCCGCGCGTTCAAGGCACTCGATTGCCAGGGACTCTCGCGGGTCGATTTCTTCGTCACGGCTGACGGCCCGGTGATCAACGAGATCAACACGATGCCCGGGTTCACTTCCATCTCGATGTACCCGAAGATGTGGAACGCCACCGGAATCGATTACCGCACTTTGATTTCGACTCTGGTCGACACCGCCGTCGCTCGCGGCACCGGCCTTCGCTGATCAGGGAACCGCGACCGGCGCCGGGTCGAGAGGCTTCTGTTCGAGAGTCGCCGTGATGGTGTCGGAGATTTCCTGAATCGGCGTCGGACCGGTCCCGTCGGGGATCGTGATACCGACGTATTCACCGCGGTCTACGGCAAACCAAGTGCTCGCCGCCAAACCGATGTCGGTTCCCGAGACCTGGAACCACTGGACTCCGTTCACGACCTGTAGTGCTGCAGCCTGGTCGAACTCGGACGGACGGTCGAGTCCGCAGCGCAAGACGATCGGCTCTCCTTCGCTGCGCTGCCACGCTGCCGCACCGGCCGGAGCAGGTTCTACCAATTCGGCTTTCGTGAAGTCGTCGATCTTGTCGGGGAGCGCGCCGAGAAGGGAAACGCAGGCCGGCGACTCCGCTGCCGGTGCCGGTACGGGTCCCAATGCAACCGGCGAGAGTTCAGGGTTGTTTCCCGCGACGACGGCCGCGATCACTACTCCGACGATCAGGGCTACCGGGAGTGCGATGGCGGTGGCGATCAGCGCCGGACTGCGGCGCTCTGACGGATCGTCGTCGCCGTCGGGGTCGATGTCGGCGTTGTCTGCGGTGGAGGTGTTTTCTGCCATGCTCAGTTCTTCGCTCGGGTCCTGGTCCAGTCGATCAGCGGTCTTGTCACTTCTGAGAGCATGTCGGTGAATCGGTAGGATTGCCGACACACGCGTGAGCTTGCAGAAGCATTCACGACCACAGCTAGAAGGTACCGCAGGCCGCTTACGAGCGAATTGCGTCGGCATTGGAGAGACTCATCGCATCATCGGAGTTCACTGCATCATCAGAGTTCACTGCGTCATCGGAGTTCGGGTCGGAGCCCACTGTCGAGCAGGTGGGGGAGTTCGACGTGATCGCGCGATCTCTTCTCGGCCGAATCCAACCGGTCACCACTGAATTGGGGCCGGGTGACGATGCCGCCATCGTGACTTCCGGAGACGGCCGTGTGGTTGTCTCGTCCGACATGTTGGTCGAAGGTCGACATTTCCGAATGGATTGGTCTTCACCACGCGACATCGGCCGGAAGGCAGTGGCACAGAACGCTGCTGATGTGGTCTCGATGGGAGCGCGGCCGACGGCCTTCACGGTGTCTCTGGGGTGCCCGCCTTCGACACCCGTCGACGTGGTCGACGCAATCTCCGCGGGAATCTGGGACGCGGCAACCGATCTGGGTGCCGGTGTGGTCGGCGGTGACCTGGTCCAGTCACCGGTGATCGTGGTGTCGGTGACCGTGCTCGGCGATCTCGGTGGCCGTGCGGCAGTTCTGCGTTCGGGAGCAAAGATCGGTGACAAGATCGCGGTCGCCGGGTTGTTCGGTTGCTCGGCAGCAGGGTTGGCACTACTGCTCGACGAAGCCGTACTGCTCGACAAGCCCGCAAACTTTCCAGATTTGCTTGCCTCCCATCGCGTTCCGAATCCTCCGTATCAATCGGCATGGGACGCCGTAGAATCAGCACATTCCATGACGGACGTGTCCGACGGATTGATCGCGGATCTTCGACATCTCGCAGAGGCCTCGCACGCGCGGTTCGACATCTTCTCGGCTGCGGTTCCGACCTCACCCGATGTCGCATCGGCGGCCGAGGCGCTCGACGTCGATCCGCTGGACTGGATCCTCTCCGGTGGTGAAGATCACGGATTCGCAGCAACTTTCGGGCCTGAGGTCGAGATTCCGTCGGGTTGGATCGTGATCGGTGAGGTTGCCGCCGGTTCGGGCGTGAGCGTCGACGGTTCGCTTCGCGAGAGCGGCGGGGGCTGGCACAGCTTTTCGACCACCGGTACCACCGCGGTATAGGTTGCTTTCATGGCTGTATACGCACTTGGAGACAGAGTTCCGGACATTCATCCGGACGCATACGTCCACCCGGACGCGGTGGTGATCGGCGCCGTGACTCTCGCAGCGGGTACCTCGATCTGGCCGCAAGCGGTATTGCGTGGTGACTACGGAACCATTTCGGTGGGAATCGGATCGAACATCCAGGACGGAACCGTCATCCATTGCACCGCCGTCGATGCGACTGTCATCGGTTCCGGTTGCGTCGTGGGCCACAACGCGCACATCGAGGGATCGACCATCGAGGACCATTGCCTGATCGCGTCGGGGTCAGTTGTTCTCAACGGAACGGTGATCGGGACGGGGTCGATCGTCGCCGCTGGTGCGGTGGTGGCCAACAAGATGCAGGTTCCGCCGCGCAGCATGGCACTCGGTGTCCCCGCCAAGGTCCGTGCGGGATACGAGGTTCCGCTCGGTCACCTCGACGGCAACGTCAAGATGTACGCAGCCAATGCGGCGTACTACCGCGACGCGTTGCGCAGGCTCGACTGATGGCGCCGCTTGCAGAGATCGTCGACCCAGGGTGGGCGCGAGCACTCGAACCGGTGTCGGAGCAGATCACCGCGATGGGTAAGTTCTTGCGCGAAGAGATCGCTGCGGGACGGGAGTACCTGCCGGCGGGGGAGAACGTCTTGCGTGCGTTCACGAACCCTTTCGAGGACGTTCGAGTGCTCATCGTCGGTCAGGACCCTTATCCGACGCCCGGTCACGCTGTCGGGTTGAGCTTTTCGGTTGCACCGGACGTGCGGCCGGTTCCGCGAAGTCTCGGCAACATCTACAAGGAGTATCACCAGGATCTCGGGTTGCCGATACCGCCGAACGGCGATCTGACACCGTGGTCGAAACAAGGTGTGCTGCTTCTCAATCGCGTTCTCACCGTGCAGCCGGGTCAAGCCGCTTCTCATCGTAAGAAGGGCTGGGAGCCGGTGACCGAGCAGGCTATCCGCGCTCTGGTCGCGCGGTCGTCGCCGATGGTGGCGATCTTGTGGGGTCGTGACGCGGCCACTCTCGCGCCGATGCTCGGCGACACACCGATCATCGAATCCGCGCACCCGTCACCGCTTTCGGCCTCGCGTGGCTTCTTCGGTTCGCGCCCCTTCAGTCGTGCGAACGAACTCTTGACCGGACTCGGAGCCGATCCGGTCGACTGGAATCTGGGCTGATCGAACGGTGTCTGCACGAACCGGCCTGCCGAACGTCGAGTCGCGACGTTCGGCACGGCAGTTCGACTAGGCCTGCTTTGCGGAAGTGAAATCGGGCCGACGCTTGTCGACGAACGCGTCGACGCCCTCGCGTCCGATCGGGCTGTTCGCTGCGATGGCGATGGACGCGGCTTCGGCGTCGAGTTGCTCGGCGAGCGAGTTCGTCCGCGACGAACGCAGCAGTGCTTTGATTCCCGAGTACGACGTACTCGGTCCGTTGGCCAGAGCGCGGGCGAGGCGAGCTGCCTCTTCTTGGACCTCGTCGTCACCGACGAGTCGGGTGAGGATCCCCAGGCGGACGGCTTCGTCGCCACCGATCACCGAATCGTTGAGAAGAATCTCGCGAGCGCGTGCCACGCCGACGATGCGTGGAAGCGTCCACGACATTCCGCCGTCGGGGGTGAAACCGATGGAGGGGTACGCGGGGCGAAGCTTGGTGCCGGTGCCGCCGATTGCGACGTCGGCGAGGCAGACCAGGCTCATTCCGGCGCCGGCAGCCCATCCGTGGACCCCGGCCACCACTGGAGCGCTCGCAGCGTCGAGCGCGCGAACGAACACGTGGAAGACGCGGGCAACCTCGGTCACGTACTCGCCGCGGTCAGGGGCTGCGGCGAACGCACGGACGTTGCCGCCGGCACAGAAGTTTGCGCCTTCGCCGACCAGAAGGATGCTCCCGATGTCGTTTCCGACTGTCTCGAGCGCCTGCGCGCCCTGAACCAGTCCTTCGTCGTCGAGGGAGGTGCCGTTGGCGGCGGTGGAAATGGTGATGCGGAGTACGCCCTCGTCGAGGGTCACTTTGCTCAGGTCATCGATGGAAGTCACTCAACGCACATTACGGGTGTCCGACAGCCATACGAAACACGGGGACACATAGATACAGCCACATAGATACAGCTCTGCCCCCGTCACCGAAGTGACGGGGGCAGAGCCTGCAATAGTTTGTGCTCGGGCAATCAGCCCCGAGCGACCTTGCCTGCCTTCAGGCAGGAGGTGCACACGTTGACCTTACGGGTGTTACCCGGGGCAACCTCGGTACGAACAGACTGAATGTTCGGGTTCCAGCGACGATTGGTACGCCGGTGCGAGTGCGAGACCGACTTACCGAAGCCGGGCCCCTTGGCGCATACGTCGCAGACGGCAGCCATAGTCGCGAACTCCTTGTTAGAAATGAATATTGAAGTGGTTACCCTACACGGTAGGGCAGCCAGAATTACAATCCGAATATACTCGACTTCGAACCGATCCTTGACCGCTCACTGTGCAGCCGAACGTGAAAACAGTCAATCAGCAACAAACAAAGTGCAGCATTATTTCGTGTAGCCCGTTCGAGGCAACCGTGTAAGAGTAACCGCTTCCGGCCCGAATGGCCAAACCGCCCGGTAATGACGGTTGCGCAGAAGCGTCGGACTACCCTCGACTGCACCGATCACCGATCTCTTTTTCATCGTCAGTCTTTCCATCGTCGAGGGGAACCGTCAGTGGGGGAAGTGCAACGCGTCGCCGAAGAAGCGGAATCCGTCGCGGACGGACATCTGCTGCGGCGCTGGGCCCGCCGGGCGGTCGACAGCCTCCAGAAACGTCGCGGTGAGATCAACAGCCTCAACGTCTTTCCCATCCCTGATTCGGATACCGGCACCAATCTGCTGTTCACGATGCGGGCTGCACTCGATTCCGCCGAGACGATCGAGGACGACGTCCGCAGTGCGGGCCGCGTCGCCAACGCTCTGGCTCGGGGCGCCGTGTCCGGTGCTCGCGGTAATTCCGGAGTGATCCTCTCCCAGGTGATCCGGGGCATCGCCGAGAGCGTTCAAGGTGAGCACATCGACGGCCGAAGCTTCGCGAACTCGCTGACCACGGCGACGACGCTGGCCTCTCGGGCTGTCTCCGATCTGGTGGAAGGCACCATCGTCACGGTATTGCGCGCATCGGGAGAAGCAGCGCAGGAGTGCGTCGACACCAGGACACCGAGCGGCGAGGATCTTGCATCCGTGGTTGCCGCCGCTGCCGACGCCGCTGCGATCGCACTGAACAAGACGCCGGAGCAACTGGACGTTCTCGCGTCCGCCGGGGTGGTCGATGCCGGGGGATTCGGTCTGGTTCTGATCCTCGACGCCTTTGTCGAGGTGCTGACCGGGAAGCCGCAGGTTCGCGAAGATCTGGGGACGCCGGACCCGAGGTCGAGCGCAGTTGTCGACGTCAGCGCATTCGATCACGATTGGGCTCACAAGAGCCCGATCGAATGTGGTGATCACTCGGAACAGGATTTCGAGGTCATGTACCTCGTCGACGACTCCGACGACGATCGCATGACGGCGCTGCGCACGCGGCTGTCCGTCCTCGGAGATTCGACGGTCATCGTCAGCGACGGTTTCGGCGGCTGGTCGGTGCACGTGCATTGCTGCGATGCCGGTGCAGCCGTGGAAGCCGGCCTCGAGGCCGGGAAGGTTCACGGTATTCGCATCAGCAGTTTTCTCGTCGACGAACGCGACCAGTTGGTGGCACGGGCGGAGAGGCGATTCCCCGGGGCCGGCGCGCGCGGCGTACTGGCCGTCGTTGCCGGTGACAGCGCGGCGGCGTTGTTCGAGAGTGAGGGTGCGACGGTTCTTCGGTGCGACGATGCGCCGGTGACACGCGCACAACTGCTCGGCCGCATTCGTCAGATGGAACGCAGCGAAGTTCTGGTGCTTCCGAACGGAGCTTTGACCGCTCAGGAACTCGTCGCAGTCAGTGCCGCTGCACGCGATCCGCTTCACCAGGTTCTGCTGCTGTCGACGTCGTCGATGGTCCAGGGCCTGGCAGCACTTGCCGTTCACGACCCTCAGCGCAACGTCGCCGACGACGGCTTCACGATGTCCGAGGCGGCGGCCGCCACGCGCTGGGGATCGTTGCGGATCGCGGTCGAGCGTTCGCTGACCTACGTCGGGACATGTGATCCGGGTGACGCGATCGGTCTGATGGGGCACGAGGTGGTGCTCATCGGTCCCGACGTCGCGGAGTCGAGTGCGCGACTGGTCGACCTCGCGCTCGGATCCGGTGGCGAACTCGTGACCCTACTCATGGGCGCAGACGCGCCGGACGACCTGGCCGGGCAGCTCGAGGCGCACGTCGTCGCGCACCACCCGGGCGTCGACGTGCTCGTCTATCAGGGTGATCAGCCGGGTGACCTGTTCCAGTTGGGTGTGGAGTGATCGAACCTGGTCTGTCGGTGACTGCTGATATACGAACACATGTGCTTACCGCGACACTGTGCTGGAGGAACTGATGGCGACGCTCGCCGACCCACTCGATCGGCTGCTGGGAAAGAAGACCGCGGACGCGCTCGACGAGGCATTCGAGATCCGCACCGTCGAGGACCTGCTGCGTCACTACCCACACCGGTACGCGTCGGCAGGCAAGGAACTTGCCGAGAAGGAGCCGCCCGAGGGTGAGCACATCACCATCATCGCGCGTGTGGCGTCGGCTGCCGTCGTGAAGATGAAGAACCGTCCGGGGCAGATGTTGCGAGTATCGCTGGCGACTGATTCGCAGACCGTGGACGTCACGTTCTTCAACCCGCAGAAGGTGCGGCACGTCATCAAGCCCGGCGTTCGGGCGATGTTCTCCGGGACGGTGAAGTACTTCCGCGGCAAGTGGTCTCTCACTCATCCGAGCTACCTGATTCTCCCGGAACCTCGTGTCGGCGAAGAGGATTCGGTAGTTCCGCTTGCATCCATCAAGGGAGCCGGTGACCTTGCGGGCCTGGCTCGCGCAAATCAGGATCCCGGCGCCGAACTCGATCTGTCCGTCTTCGACCGCGCATTGATCCCGCTGTACCCGGCGACCCGCGAGGTCGAGAGCTGGACCATCATGCGGTGCGTGCGGCAAGTGCTCGACCAACTCGATCCGATCGAGGAGCCGTTGCCCGCCGAGACTCGGGCCGAGCACGGATTCATCGGTTTGGACGAGGCGCTGCGCACCGTTCACCTGCCAGATACCAAGGAAGACATCGAACGAGCACAGGATCGTCTGCGTTTCGACGAGGCGCTGTCTCTGCAGTTGGTCCTCGCGATGCGTCGTCACGACAATTCCGAGCGTGTGGCTCCGGCCTGCGCTCCGGTCGCCGGCGGGATCGCGGACCAGTTCGAGGAGATGCTCCCGTTCACTCTGACGGAGGGACAGCAAGCAGTCGCGGAGGAGATCTCCACCGACCTTGCCCGCCCACACCCGATGAGCCGCCTTCTTCAGGGCGAGGTCGGGTCAGGCAAGACGATCGTGGCTCTGCGCGCGATGCTGCAGGTCGTCGATGCGGGTTATCAGTGCGCATTGCTCGCACCCACCGAGGTCCTGGCAAATCAGCACGCGCGATCACTGCGCAAGATGATGGGCTCGCTGGCTGCAGGTGGTGAACTCGGTTCTGCCGAACATTCCACCCGTATCGCCCTTCTTACCGGCTCGCTGCCAGTCGCTGCGAAGCGCGCAGCGCTGCTCGAAGCCGTGACCGGCGACGCCGGGATCGTCATCGGTACCCATGCGCTCATTCAGGACAACGTCGAGTTCTTCAACCTCGGCATGGTTGTCGTCGACGAGCAACACCGCTTCGGCGTCGAGCAACGTGATCAGTTGCGATCACGTGCCCGTGAAGGACTGAGTCCGCATCTGCTGGTGATGACGGCAACGCCGATTCCGCGAACCATCGCCATGACCGTGCTCGGCGACCTCGAGGTCTCGACCCTGCGAGAGCTTCCACGTGGGCGAACCCCGATCAAGAGCAGTGTCGTGCCCGCGAAGCAGAAGCCGCAGTGGGTCGATCGCGCATGGGAACGAATCCGTGAGGACGTCGCCGACGGCCGTCAGGCGTATGTCGTGTGCTCGCGGATCGGTGACGGCGAGCAGGGTGCAGGCGAAGATCAGTTCACCGAGGAGAAGCAGCCCGAGACCAAGTCGGCGGTCGACGTCTTCGAAGAGCTGTCGAGTGGTCCGCTGGCCGATCTGCGAGTCGGGTTGCTGCACGGTCGACTGCCTTCCGACGAAAAGGACGTGGTGATGAGCGCGTTCAACGTCGGTGACATCGACGTCCTCGTCTGTACGACCGTTGTCGAAGTCGGTGTCGACGTTCCGAACGCGACGGTGATGGTGATCGTCGACGCCGAGCGGTTCGGCGTCAGTCAGCTCCATCAGTTGCGTGGCCGCGTCGGTCGAGGGAAACACCAGGGCCTGTGCATCCTCGTCACCGGAAGCAATCCCGGGGGGCCGGCGTACGAGCGGCTCTCGGCGGTGGCAGCGACCAACGACGGGTTCGAACTGGCTCAACTCGACCTCGCGACCAGACGTGAAGGAGACATCCTCGGTGCGGCGCAGTCGGGCACAACCTCGAATCTGCGGCTGCTTTCCCTCATGGCCCATGGAGACATCCTCGAGTCTGCCAGGGAGTTCGCTCAGGGAATCGTCGACTCCGATCCGGCGCTCGACGGTCATCCCGCCCTCGCGTCCATGGTGACCGCTGCCCTGGACTCCGACCGGATCGAGTACCTCGAGAAGTCGTGAAGGGTATGACGACAAGCTGAAATCGAATAGCACGAGGACCGCCGGGTTGGTTTCTCGATTCAGTCCGAAATATGAGACTCCGCATGTAGACGCAAGATGAAATCGGGGTAGTTTTCTCGAATGTTCTCCAAAGTGCTCGTCGCGAACCGCGGCGAAATTGCGATCCGTGCCTTCCGCGCCGCCTACGAACTAGGTGCCGGAACCGTCGCGGTGTTCCCGTACGAGGATCGGAATTCGATCCACCGTCTCAAGGCAGACGAGAGCTACCAGATCGGGGAGAAGGGTCACCCCGTTCGCGCGTATCTCTCGGTCGAGGAAATCGTCGCCGCAGCCAAGAGCGCCGGAGCCGACGCCATCTACCCCGGTTACGGTTTCCTCTCCGAGAACCCGGACTTGTCGGCGGCGTGTGCCGAGGCAGGCATCAAGTTCGTCGGCCCGTCCGCCGAGATCCTCGAGTTGACCGGAAACAAGGCTCGGGCCATCGCAGCGGCAAAGGCCGCCGGTCTCCCGGTGCTCGCGTCTTCGGAGCCGTCAGCGGACATCGACGAGTTGCTCGCAGCCGCCGAGGACATGACCTTCCCGCTCTTCGTCAAGGCTGTCGCAGGCGGCGGTGGGCGCGGAATGCGCCGTGTTGCGGAGCGCTCACAACTCAAGGAATCGATCGAAGCCGCAGCACGCGAAGCGGAATCGGCCTTCGGCGATTCGACGGTCTTCCTCGAGCAGGCCGTCATCGACCCCCGGCACATCGAAGTGCAGATCCTCGCCGACGAGCAGGGCAACGTCATCCACCTCTTCGAGCGTGACTGCTCGCTGCAACGTCGCCACCAGAAGGTGATCGAGCTAGCTCCGGCGCCCAATCTCTCGGAAGAGTTGCGCGCCAAGATCTGTGCCGACGCCGTCGCCTTCGCGAAGGAGATCGGATACACGTGCGCGGGCACCGTCGAGTTCCTTCTCGACAAGCGCGGCAACCACGTCTTCATCGAGATGAACCCGCGAATTCAGGTCGAGCACACCGTCACCGAAGAAGTGACGGACGTGGACCTGGTCCAGTCGCAGCTCAAGATCGCGTCCGGTTCGACGCTTGCAGAACTTGGTCTGTCACAGGAGACGATCAAGCTTCGCGGCGCGGCGCTGCAGTGCCGCATCACGACCGAGGATCCGGCAAACGGATTCCGCCCGGACACCGGCCGTATCACCGCGTACCGCACCCCGGGCGGAGCCGGTATCCGCTTGGACGGTGGCGCCACACTCGGCGCCGAGGTCGGAGCGTACTTCGATTCCATGCTGGTCAAACTCACTTGTCGCGGTCGCGACCTCGAAGCCGCTGTGGCGCGAGCTCGCCGCGCGGTCACCGAGTTCCGCATTCGTGGCGTCTCGACCAACATTCCGTTCCTGCAGGCGGTTCTCGACGACCCGGACTTCCGTGCCGGACGTGTGACGACCTCCTTCATCGAGGAACGTCCTCAGTTGCTGACTCTGCGTTCTTCGGCAGACCGCGGCACGAAGATCCTGACCTACCTCGCGGATGTGACGGTCAACAAGCCTCACGGTGAGCGGCCCTCGGCGGTGTACCCGCAGGACAAGCTGCCCAAGATCGATCTTTCGACGCCTCCTCCTGCCGGTAGCCGTCAGCGCCTGCTCGAACTCGGACCCGAAGGTTTCGCGAAGGCACTGCGTGAGCAGAAGGCCGTCGGCGTCACCGACACCACCTTCCGTGACGCGCACCAGTCGTTGTTGGCCACGCGAGTTCGAACCAGCGGACTGCTCGGAGTTGCCGGGCACGTTGCGCGGTTGACGCCGGAACTGCTCTCGATCGAAGCCTGGGGCGGCGCGACCTACGATGTGGGACTTCGCTTCCTGCACGAGGATCCGTGGTACCGGCTTGCCGCACTGCGTGAGGCGATTCCCAACATCTGCCTCCAGATGCTTCTTCGCGGTCGAAACACGGTGGGCTACACGCCGTATCCCGAAAAGGTCACGCGCGCATTCGTTCAGGAAGCCACCGACACCGGCATCGACATCTTCCGAATCTTCGACGCGCTCAACAACGTCGACCAGATGCGCCCTGCCATCGACGCGGTGCGTGAGACCGGAACGGCCCTCGCCGAGGTGGCGTTGAGCTACACCGGCGATCTGTCGGATCCGAACGAAACGCTGTACACGCTCGACTACTACCTGAAGTTGGCCGAAGAGATCGTCGATGCGGGCGCTCACGTGCTCGCGATCAAGGACATGGCGGGCCTGCTGCGCGCTCCGGCGGCCACCAAGCTCGTGACGGCGCTACGCAGCAACTTCGATCTTCCGGTTCACGTCCACACGCATGACACCCCCGGTGGACAGTTGGCCACGTATTTCGCCGCGTGGCAGGCGGGCGCCGACGCAGTCGACGGTGCTTCGGCGGCACTGGCCGGAACCACCAGTCAGCCTGCGCTCTCGGCCATCGTTGCCGCCGCTGCGCACTCCGAGTTCGACACCGGACTGAACCTGCAGAACGTGTGCGACCTCGAACCGTACTGGGAGGCGCTGCGAAAGGTGTACGCGCCGTTCGAATCCGGACTGCCGGCGCCGACGGGACGTGTGTACACGCACGAGATTCCGGGCGGCCAGCTCTCCAATCTCCGGACCCAGGCCGTTGCTCTCGGTCTCGGCGACCGGTTCGAAGAGGTCGAAGCCAAGTACGCCGACGCGGACCGCATGCTCGGGCATCTCGTGAAGGTGACGCCGTCGTCGAAGGTCGTCGGCGACCTCGCCCTCCACCTTGTCGGCGCCGGCGTGCCTTCGGAGGAGTTTGCCGCAGATCCGGCGAAGTTCGACATTCCCGACTCCGTGGTGGGCTTCCTGCGCGGTGAACTCGGTACGCCTCCCGGTGGTTGGCCGGAACCGTTCCGCAGCAAGGCACTCGAAGGACGTGGCCAGGCCAAGCCCGAAGCGACGTTGTCCGCTGAGGACGAGGTGCTGCTCGAGGGCTCGTCGAAGGACCGTCAGGCGACGCTGAATCGTCTGCTGTTCCCCGGCCCGACAAAGGAATTCCTCGAACACCGCGAGAAGTACGGTGACACGTCGCGGCTTTCGGCGAACCAGTTCTTCTACGGTTTGCGGCGCGGCGACGAACACCGCGTCGAGTTGGCTCCCGGCGTTGAGCTGATCATCGGTCTCGAAGCGATCTCCGAGCCCGACGAGCGCGGCTACCGCACTGTCATGTGCATCCTGAACGGTCAATTGCGCCCGGTCTCGATCCGCGATCGCTCCATTGCCAGTGACGTACCGGTGGCGGAGAAGGCCGACAAGAACAACCCGGGCCACGTGGCGGCACCGTTCGCGGGCGTCGTGACGCTCGCGGTGAAGGAAGGCCAGAAGATCGAGGCCGGCGACACCGTGGCCACGATCGAAGCAATGAAGATGGAAGCGGCGATCACCTCGCCGCGCGCCGGCGTCGTCTCTCGGATCGCGATCAGCGCCGTCCAACAGGTCGAGGGCGGAGACCTGCTGGTAGTCGTCTCGACGGGGGAGAGCGCCGCAGAGTGACACGCATCATCTCGGGACTTGCGGGCGGTCGACGCCTGCGAGTCCCGCCGAGCGGCACCCGTCCGACGTCGGATCGGGTTCGTGAGGCGCTGTTCAGTGCTCTCGAAGCGCGCATCGATCTCGAAGGGTGCGCGGTTCTCGACCTCTTTGCGGGTTCGGGTGCTCTCGGCCTCGAGGCGCTCTCGCGGGGAGCCGAGCACGTTGTTCTCGTGGAATCGGATGCCAAGGCTGCTGCCGTCATCAAGGCGAACATCGGCACTGTCGCGTTGCCTGGGGCGACGGTTCGCGCCGCTCCGGTTGCGGCCGTGGTCTCGGGTCCGAGCGCGCGTGAATACGACATCGTGATCGCGGACCCACCGTATGCGGTAACCGACGAGGCTGTCGTGTCCATGCTCGCTGATCTGCAGGCCAACAAATGGGTGGGGGAGGGCACGATCGTGGTACTCGAACGATCGTCGCGCTCGCCGGAGACCGTGTGGCCTCAGGGCTACGAGCCGATCAAGGCCAAGAACTACGGTGAAGCCCGCATCGAGCTGGCCACCTGCTACGGTCTGGACTCATGACTGGCGCCGTCTGTCCCGGATCCTTCGACCCTGTGACCAACGGTCACCTCGACGTAATCGGAAGAGTTGCTGCGCAATTCGACGAGGTCGTGGTCACCGTGCTGATCAACAAGAGCAAGCGTGGCATGTTCACGATCGACGAGCGGATCGAGATGCTCGAAGACGCGACGAGTCACCTGCCCAACGTTCGCGTCACGTCGTGGCACGGATTGTTGGTCGACTACGCGAAACAAGAAGGCCTCAGCGCGATCGTCAAGGGTCTGCGCGGCGCGAACGACTTCGATTACGAGCTGCAGATGGCTCAGATGAATCAGAAGCTCACGGGCGTCGACACACTGTTCGTCGCCACGAATCCGACGTACAGCTACCTGTCGAGTTCTCTGGTGAAGGAAGTCGCGACTTTCGGCGGCGACGTCTCCGACATGTTGCCGGCCAAAGTGCATTCTCGGCTACTCGCACGTATCGCCGAGCGAGCAGCCGAAAACAGCTGATCCCCGACACACCGACCACGACGACACCCCGTTGGCCGTTCTTCCGGCAAACTTGGACAGGAACGGGCACAGGTCCGAGTGGACCGGTGACGATGTGGGCCGATTTCGGCCGGTAGAGATTGGGGTTGCTTGTGTACCGCGTATTCGAGGCACTGGACGAACTGGTCGCAATTGTCGAAGAGGCGCGCGGTGTTCCCATGACCGCAGGGTGTGTTGTGCCTCGCGGTGACGTACTCGAGCTACTCGACGACGTCCGGGACGCAATTCCGAGCGAGCTGGACGACGCTCAGGACGTCCTCGATCATCGCGACAAATTGGTCGGTGACGCGCGAGCAAACGCCGAGAAGACGGTCAGCAGCGCCAATGCCGAGGCAACCTCGACTGTGGAGAACGCACGCGACGACGCCGACCGGATTCTGTCCGATGCCAAGGCTCAGGCCGATCGCATGGTTGCCGAAGCGCGTGCGCACGCCGATCAGTTGGTAGAGGACGCCGAAGCAGAAGCGGAACGGACCGTCACCGACGGCCGTCGTGAGTACGAGGCCGTCACCGGACGGGCGCGTGCCGAGGCCGATCGGATGATCGAGTCCGGCCAGGCCTCGTACGAACATTCGGTGGCGGAGGGAACGGCGGAGCAGGCTCGTCTGGTGTCGCAGACCGAGGTTGTCCAGTCCGCTCACGCGGAATCCGCGCGAGTGATCGACGCCGCTCATGCCGAGTCCGACAGGATGCGTTCGGAGTGTGACCTGTACGTGGACACCAAGTTGGCCGAGTTCGAAGAGTTCCTTACCGGGACCGTTCGGTCGGTCGGGCGTGGTCGTCAACAGCTTCGAACGGGTTCGGGAGTTCCCGATTACCAGGACGACGATCGTCGTTCCGAGCGGCGCCGATAGAGCAGACAAGTCAGTCGAGGGTGGGTCGTCCGATATGGGGCGGCCCACTTTTTCGTGGATCGAATTGGGATTTGCCTTGTAGCTGCCGTATTGTGGAGTGGTTGCCCATACCAGTTTCAACAGTTAGGTGAGTTCTCTTTGTCAACGCATCGTCGTAGTTCGTCGCATCAGTCAAGTGATGCGGGATTTTTGCTGGACACGGTCAAGCTCGGTCGTCGTCCAGGGTCGATGCGTACCGTCGAGAGAACAATTCAGTCCCCGAACCGTATCGGTCTCGATCTGATCGCGATCGAAGCGGGCGCGGACATAGATCTCGATCTTCGTCTCGAAGCAGTGTCCGAAGGCGTTCTCGTCACCGGAAACGTGCACGCACCCACCAAGGGTGAATGCTCGCGGTGCCTTGAACCTTTCACCGACACCGTGGACATCTATCTCACGGAGTTGTTCGCTTACCCGGACAGCACCACCGAGGAGACGACGGAAGAGGGAGAGGTCTACGCGGTCGAAGACGACGAAATCGACCTCGAACCGGTCATCGTCGATGCAGTCGGGCTGGCGCTTCCGCTCCAGCCTCTGTGCAGTGACGATTGCCTGGGATTGTGCTCAGAATGTGGCATTCGCCTGGCGATTGCGGAATCTGGGCATGGGCATGACATACTTGATCCTCGCTGGGCTGGTCTCGCGGCCAAATTTGGCGTGGAATCAAACACCAGCGAAAATCTTGTGATCACCGAAGCCGAGGAGAAGTAGAAGTGGCTGTCCCCAAGCGCAAAATGTCGCGATCCAACACGCGGTCGCGTCGTAGCCAGTGGAAGACCACTGTGCCCACCCTCGTTACCTGCCCCAACCGTGGCTGTGGCGAGCAGACCCTTCCCCACATCGCATGCCCGTCATGCGGTACTTACAAGGGCCGCCAGGTAACCGCTGCTGTCTAGTTCTCCCCGGAGAAAGACTATGACGAGCGAAAATACAGTTTCAGCCGCCGGCGGCGAGGGCAATCACGACAAGCTCCTCGCCGCTGTCGGCGTAGATATAGAGCCCGGTCTTCTGACCCTGGCTCTCACGCACCGCTCGTACGCGTACGAGAACGGCGGACTGCCCACGAACGAGCGCCTCGAGTTCCTCGGGGATTCCGTTCTCGGCGTCACGGTGACCGAAAATCTCTACCTGTCCCACCCGGACAAATCCGAAGGTGATCTGGCGAAGATCCGTGCCAGCGTGGTCAACATGCATGCACTCGCCGAGGTTGCCAGGACTCTGGGTGAAGGTGGACTCGGAGCACACCTGCTGCTGGGTAAGGGCGAGGAAATGACGGGCGGCCGTGACAAGCCGTCCATTCTCGCCGACGGTATGGAGTCGATTCTCGGCGCCATCCACCTGCAGCACGGCATCGAGACTGCGCGACGCGTCGTCCTCGATCTGTTCGACGATCTACTCACTCGCGCACCGCTTCTGGGCGCGGGTCTGGATTGGAAGACGAGTCTGCAGGAACTGACGGCAGAACACGGTGCCGGAGTTCCCGTTTACGAGATCACCGCCACCGGACCCGATCACGACAAGGAATTCACGGCCACCGTTCTCATCAGTGGCAAACCCTTGGGTGTCGGTGTCGGTCGTTCCAAGAAGGAAGCCGAGCAGAAGGCAGCAAGTTCGGCATGGAAGACGATGTCGGAGAATGCCGCTGCTACCGCAGTCGCTGCTGACGACACGCCTGATCTTGCCGGCTGAGTTCACTCTTGCCTGAGCTTCCCGAAGTCGAAGTCGTTCGCCGCGGCCTACAGTCCCATGCTGTAGGTGCGGCGATCGAGGCCGTCGAGGTACTCCATCCCCGCGCGATCAGGCGCCACATTCTCGGTTCCGAGGACTTGATCGGCCAACTCACCGGGCAGACCATCGCTTCGGCAGAGCGTCGCGGCAAGTACCTGTGGCTGGTTCTCGAGCCTGCCGGTGTCGGACTGGTGGTTCATCTCGGGATGAGCGGACAGATGCTGGTCCAACCCCCGACAGTCGACTGGGAAAAGCACCTACGCATTCGGTTGGCCCTCGATTCCGGGGCCGATCTTCGATTCGTCGATCAGCGGACCTTCGGTGGCTGGTCGATTTCACCCCTCGTCGAGGTCGACGGAACGATGCTGCCCGAGTCGGTGGCGCACATCGCTCGCGATCCCATGGATGCGGCGTTCGATCTCGAATCCGTCGTGAAAGTCCTGCGGGGCAAGCACACCGAGATCAAGCGCGCGATTCTCGACCAGACGGTGGTCTCCGGAATCGGAAACATCTACGCCGACGAATCATTGTGGCGCGCCAAGATTCACGGCAACCGAATCGCCGAAACGCTTACCAGGCCCAAACTTCGAGAACTGTTGACCGCGGCACACTCGGTGATGGGTGAAGCGCTCGATCAGGGCGGTACGTCCTTCGACGCGCTGTACGTGAACGTCAACGGGGAATCGGGCTACTTCGACCGGTCGCTGTCGGCGTACGGGCAGGAAAACCTCCCGTGCCCACGATGCGGCGCGCCGATCAAGCGTGAGAAGTTCATGAATCGATCGTCGTTCAGTTGCCCGCGGTGCCAGCCGACCCCGAGGGCACGGCGAATCGCCTAGGTCTCCCACCCCTTCGGTTCGGCGGAGTGGCAAGATTGCGTCATGGCTGAACAGACTCCCGACACCACTGCAACCGCCCCGGCTCACACGGAGCTTTGGGTCGAACGAACCGGAACCCGCCTCTACACCGGCAAGAGTTCGCGCGGCGCAGAGGTTCTCATCGGCTCCGAATCGGTGCCAGGAGTCTTCACGCCCGGCGAACTCCTCAAAATTGCACTGGCCGCATGCACCGGGATGAGCTCCGACTTCCCGATCTCGCGCCGGCTCGGTGACAACTACGACGCGACGGTCCGAGTGTCCGGAGCCGCCGATCGTGAAAACGAGGTCTACCCGCAGCTCGACGAGGTCCTCGAGCTCGATCTCAGCGAGTTGGATGCCGAGGCACAGCAGCGCCTCATCACTCTCGTCGAGCGTTCCGTGGACAAGGTATGCACGGTCGGGCGCACGCTCAAGGCCGGAACCAAGGTCACTCTGTCGTTCGACACGGAAGCCTGATGTTCCGCGCCGGCAGCGTTGTCGCTGCGATCGCACTGGGTTCCGTTGTGGCGCTGAGTGCTCCAGCGCAGGCCTCGGTCCCGGCCGACCGCTCGGCCGGTAGTTGCGGCACATGGACGTCGAGCGTCGTGGCGACTGGTGCCGGAATGCTCGAGAACCTCGAATTCGACGGCAACGGATCGATGGTGTTGTCGCAGTCGGCTCTGATCGGGCCGGGTGCACTGCTGAAAGTAGCGCCGGACGGAACACGGACAACTTTGGTCGGTGACGTCACCGGATCTGGCGGTCTGGTCGCGCGTGAGGGATCCGTGTACTTCACCACGGGCAACTCGACTGTCTCGGGACTGTTCGGAATCGCCGACGGCAGCCTCCGCAAGGTCGACGTCGCAGACGGGTCGGTGACAACGATCGCCGACGGTCTGGTGATGCCGAACGGGCTTGTGCAGCTGGACGATAACCGTTTCCTCACTGCCCGCACACTCACCAGGCCGGGGCTCACGGTCGTCAACAGTGACGGAAGCAGTTCGATCGTTCGTGAAGACCTCGGCACCGTCGACGGCCTCGCACGCTCCGGTTCGACGATCTACGTGAGCACGACCTTCGACATGGTCACCGCCGTCCACATCCTCGACGCAAACGATCTGGGCGGGCCGGTGCGAACGATCACGCTCCCCGGGGTCGGTCCGGCAAACATGGCGGACGATCTGACCGTCGGACCGGACGGCGCGTTGTACGTCGCATTCAATGCAGGCGGCAAAGTTGTTCGCGTCGATCCTGATTCGGGATCTTCGTGTGAGATCGCCTCGGGTCTGCCGTTCACATCTGCGGTCAAGTTCGGCGCCGGACCGGGCTGGGATCCCAACGCGCTCTACACCACCGGATTCCTGGGTGACGTTCACCGTCTCGAACGTGTGGCGGGCTGAGCGTCATGGCTGAAGCAGCGCCCGTGCGGTTGACGGCGTGGGTTCACGGATACGTTCAAGGCGTCGGGTTCCGGTGGTGGACCAGGGCCCGCGCTCTCGAACTCGGATTGATCGGATATGCGTCCAATCAGCGTGACGGTCGAGTGCTCGTCGTGGCGGAAGGCCAACGCACGCAGCTCGAGCGATTGGTGGAGATGCTGCGCTCCGGCACTACCCCGGGCACGGTGGATCTCGTGGTCGACAGCTGGGACACCGCCAGGGGCGACCTGACAGGGTTCGTCGAACGCTGACCGGTTTGGCGGTAAAGTTTCCCCCCATGCACCTCAAGAGTCTGACACTCAAGGGATTCAAATCCTTTGCGTCGGCAACGACTCTTCGGTTCGAGCCGGGAATTACCTGTGTGGTCGGCCCGAACGGCTCGGGTAAATCCAACGTCGTCGATGCGTTGACCTGGGTGATGGGCGAGCAGGGCGCCAAGGCCCTGCGCGGCGGCAAGATGGAAGATGTCATCTTTGCCGGCACCTCCGGCCGCGCGCCGCTGGGCCGCGCCGAGGTGACCTTGACCATCGACAACGCCGACGGGGCGCTCCCGATCGAGTACTCCGAGGTGTCGATCACGCGCCGGATGTTCCGCGACGGTGCGGGGGAGTACGAGATCAACGGCTCGTCCTGCCGTCTGATGGACGTCCAGGAACTGCTCAGCGACTCCGGCATCGGCCGCGAAATGCATGTCATCGTCGGGCAGGGACGGCTCGCCGCGATCCTCGAATCCCGTCCCGAAGATCGACGCGCCTTCATCGAAGAAGCCGCGGGAGTCCTCAAACATCGCCGCCGCAAGGAAAAAGCGGTGCGCAAACTCGATTCCATGCAGGCCAATCTCGCTCGCCTCAGTGACCTCACCGCGGAACTGCGTCGGCAACTCAAACCGCTGGGACGCCAAGCCGAGGTCGCTCGGCGAGCACAGACGGTCCAGGCTGACCTGCGTGATGCAAAGATGCGTCTGGCCGCTGACGATCTGGTGACCCGTCGAAACCAGTTGAACGACCAGGCGCAGGACGAGAAAGCGGCCCGTGAACAGCACAACCAGGTGGCGGCTGCGCTCGACGAGGCCAACCTCGAACTCGGGCGCCAGGAGCAAGCTCTCGCTCGTCTGACTCCGGGATCGGAAGCGGCTGCGCAGAGTTGGTTCCAGCTTTCCGCGCTTGCCGAACGCGTCAACGCCACCGTGCGCATCGCCCGCGAGCGTGCGCGTCATCTCGACTCCGAACCCGTCGGCAACCGCGGCCAGGACCCGGACGAGATGGAGGCGCGCGCCGAACGTCTTGCTGCCGAGGAGGCCGAACTCCTCGAAGGCGTCGAAATCGCGCGAGCGGCGTCGGACGCTGCTCGGGACCAGCTCGCAGCCACCGAAGATGCTGCAGCAGAAGCGGAACGGGCGCACATGGCGGAAGTTCGTGCCGTCGCCGACCGCCGTGAAGGTCTTGCTCGACTCTCCGGTCAGGTCGACACTCTGCGTACCCGCGTCGAATCCGTCGACGCGGAAGTGTCTCGGCTGACCGAGGCGATCGACGAGGCTCGTCTGCGTGGCGATGCCGCACAGGCCGAGTTCGACACGGTGCAAGAAAGCATCGGGGACCTCGACGCCGGTGAAGTCGGCCTCGATACCAATCACGAACGCGCCATCGAGGCTCTCGAGATGATCGACGCGCGCGTCGAAGAGCTTCGTGAGGAAGAAAAGACGAGCGGGCAACGCATCGCTTCGCTCCGGGCGCGCATCGAGGCACTGTCGATGGGTTTGCAGCGCAAGGACGGTGGCGGCTGGCTGCTCGAACACCGCGGCGACGACGGCATCACCTCGCTGGTCGGACTGATTCACGTCGAACCCGGCTACGAGGCCGCGATCGCCGCCGCGATGGGGCCGGCAGCAGACGCCGTCGTGGCGCAGTCGCTGGACTCTGCTCGCTCGGCTGTGACAGCACTGGCCGATCAGGACGGTGGGCGTGCATCACTGATCGTGAGCGGTGAACCGGCGATCAAGCGCGAGGCCGAGATCGCGCCGGGTAGTCGTCCGGCCGTCGACGTCATCGACTGCCCTGACGAGTTGCGTGCCGGATTGACCGCCATCCTCGATGGCGTCGTCCTGGTCGAGACTCTCGATGACGCGATTCGAGTTGTTGCTGACCACAAGGGAATTCGCGCAGTGACGCGTTCTGGCGATCTGCACGGTTCGGGGTGGATGATCGGTGGCTCGGATCGGCAACCGAGCACGCTCGAGGTGCAGGCGGCGATCGACGCGTCAGCAGCGGAACTGGCGGCAACGGAGAGCCGATCCGAGGAACTCGACGCGGCGCTGTCCGGCGCTCTGGCCGAACAGGCCGCTCGACGCGAGACCGCGGAGCAAACTTTGGCCGCGCTCAACGAGTCGGACGCTGCCATGTCCGCCATCTACGAGCAGTTGGGCAGATTGGGGCAGGCAGCACGAGTCGCCCACGCGGAATCCGAGCGGTTGACCGCCCAGCGAGTGCGTGCCGAGGAGGGCCGCGGTGAGTCGCTGACAAAGCTCGCGGATCTGGAGGAACGTCTGCGCGTCGCCGAAACCGACGGCAGTGCACCGGGACACGGTGCGGAATCGACCGCTGCCGATCGCGAAATGGCCGCAGCAGCGCTCGCCGAAGTGCGCATCGTCGAAATGGATGCTCGCCTTGCCGTGCGCACCGCCGAAGAGCGTGCGGAATCCGTACGCGGAAAGGCTGATTCGCTTCGCCGCGCCGCGGCCGCCGAACGAGAAGCGCGGATCCGCGCCGAACGGGCTCTGCGCGCCAGGGCGCACGCTGCGGAGGTCGCAGCTGCCGTGGCCGAATCGGGACAGCGTGTGGCGGCCGAACTCGAGACCGTCGTCGCCGCGGCTCTTGCTCACCGTGACGAGTTGGCTCGGGCCCGCACCGAGTGCACGGCCAAGCTGGATCAGGTCCGCGAGATAGTCCGAGCACTGACTGGACAACTCGCTTCGCTCACCGACGCCGTCCACCGCGACGAGGTAGCGAAGGCACAGGCAGCGCTGCGCATCGAACAACTCGAGGAGTCGATCCTCGATCAGTACGGTATCGGCCTCGACGATCTGATCGCCGAGTACGGGCCCGAGGTCGAACTGCCGCCGACCGCTCTCGAAATCGAGGAGTACGAGCAGGCCAAGGAGCGTGGGGAGCAGGTCACCGCCCCCGCTCCGCTTCCGTACGACCGCGCGACTCAGGAACGGCGCGCCAAGCGGGCCGAGAAGGACCTCGCCACCCTCGGCAAGGTCAATCCGCTGGCGCTCGAGGAATTCGCAGCTCTCGAGGAGCGGTACACCTTCCTCTCCACTCAGCTCGAGGACGTCAAGACCGCACGCAAGGACCTTCTTGCTGTGGTCGCAGACGTCGACGCACGAATTCTGCAGGTGTTCACCGAGGCCTATGCCGACGTCGAGCGTGAGTTCGTGGGAGTGTTCGAGAAATTGTTTCCCGGGGGAGAAGGGCGGCTGGTCCTCACCGATCCCTCGGACATGCTCACCACCGGCATCGAAGTCGAGGCGCGTCCGCCCGGTAAGAAGGTCAAACGGTTGTCGTTGCTGTCGGGCGGCGAGAAGTCGTTGACCGCGGTGGCCATGCTGGTCGCGATCTTCCGGGCACGCCCGTCCCCGTTCTACGTGATGGACGAAGTCGAGGCGGCGTTGGACGACACCAACCTGCGGCGGCTGATCGGACTCTTCGAACAATTGCGGGAGAAGTCGCAGTTGATCGTGATCACTCACCAGAAACCGACGATGGAAATCGCCGATGCGTTGTACGGCGTCAGCATGCGCGGCGACGGCATCACCACCGTGATTTCGCAGCGACTTCGCGGTCAAGACATGGCCTCGACGTAAGCCCTGCTCACTTTCCGGGTCGGAGCCTGAAACAATGGGCCGGTGACTACCCAGGCTTGGATCATCATCGCGGCTGTAGCGGCCGTACTACTCGTCGTTCTCGTTGCCGGATTCCTGCGCTACCGCAAGGGGCAGGTATCGCTGAAGGCGCCCGAGACGAAGCCGGAGCTCGGCGCCCCCGAGAAGGACAAGTCAGGCGGCTACAAGGCCGGTGGCGGGTTCAACTTCAGTCAGGGGTCGACGGCAACGGCGCCACCTCCGGTGGTTCCGACGCCGCCGGTCGCCGAGATGCCGCCCGTCGTCGAAGAACCTGTCGTCGAAAAACCGATCGTCGAAGAACCGGTTGCGGAGAAGCCGGCCGTTGTCGAGGAGCCGGTTGTCGAAGAACCCGCTGTTGTCGAGGAACCGGTTGTCGAAGAGCCGGTAATCGAAAAGCCGGTCGTAGAAGAACCAGCGGTAGCAGAACCTGTTGTCGAAGAACCTGTCGTTCCCGAACCTGTCGTCGTTCCCGCGCCAGTCGAGCCTGCACCGCGCGTGCTGGACGAGATCGACCCGACCGAGGGTCGGTTGGACCGACTGCGCGGGCGCCTTTCCCGCTCGCAGTCAGCAGTCGGCAAGAGCTTGCTGGGTCTGCTCGGTGGCGGCGATCTGGACGAGGACTCGTGGGAAGAAGTCGAGGACACCCTCCTCATCGCAGACCTCGGCTCCGCGACCACGGAAAAAGTCGTCACGAAGCTTCGTGAGCAGATGGCGGCCCGCAGCGTCCGGACCGAGGCTGCCGCCCGCGCCCTTCTGCGCGAGGTGTTGATCGCCGAACTGCGTCCCGAACTGGACCGCTCCATCCGCGCATTGCCGCACGATGATCACCCGGCTGTTCTGCTCGTCGTCGGCGTCAACGGGACCGGCAAGACAACGACCACCGGCAAGCTGGCTCGCGTGCTCGTCGCCGACGGTCGTCGCGTCGTGCTCGGTGCCGCGGACACGTTCCGCGCCGCCGCCGCCGATCAGCTCCAGACGTGGGCCGAGCGTGTCGGCGCTGAAGTTGTTCGTGGCAAGGAGGGTGGCGATCCCGCTGCGATTGCCTTCGACGCGGTCTCACGGGGCATCGCGGACGGCGTCGACGTGGTCCTGATCGACACCGCCGGCCGTCTGCACACCAAGACCGGTCTGATGGACGAGCTCGGCAAGGTCAAGCGGGTTATCGAGAAGAAGGCCTCGGTCGACGACGTTCTGCTGGTTCTCGATGCGACGGTCGGCCAGAACGGACTGGCGCAGGCTCGAGTGTTCGCGGAGGTCGTGGACATCACCGGCGTCGTACTGACCAAGCTGGACGGAACCGCCAAGGGCGGAATCGTCTTCCAGGTTCAGCATGAACTGGGTGTGCCGGTGAAGTTGGTCGGTCTCGGTGAAGGTGCCGACGACCTGGCGCCCTTCGAGCCGGGTGCGTTCGTCGACGCCCTCCTGGGCTGACGCCCCCGTGCGCCTTTTCGGTAGCGCGAACTACCAAAAAGGCGCACAGGGTCGGTAGAACTCCCTGGCGAAACCTGTTTGCAACAAAGTTGGGCAATTGGTTCACGTCTGCGAAACGCGACAGCGCCATGGACGAAACACCAGCCCAGCACTCTTCTCCTTAACGACGTGCTGCCCGGCACGTGCGACTAGGAGGTAGTAAGTGAGTACCGACGATTTGTTGGCGAACTCCGGTAACGCCGCATGGATGCTGATGGCTGCATCTCTGGTCTTGCTGATGACACCCGGCCTCGCTTTCTTCTACGGCGGGATGTCTCGGTCCAAGTCCGTCCTGAACATGATGATGATGTCCTTCGGGGCCATGGCCGTCATCGGCGTCATCTACGTTCTGTGGGGATGGTCGATGTCCTACGGCTCCGAGAACATCGGGGGCATTTTTGCCAACCCGTTCGAGTTCTTCGGCCTCAAGAACAGCATCACCGATGCTGACGGCAACTTCATCGCCGGCGCGTGGGGCTACCCCAACGTCATCGACATCGCGTTCCAGGTGACATTCGCGATCATCACCACCGCCCTCATCAGTGGTGCCCTGGCCGAGCGGGTCAAGTTCGGCACCTGGCTCCTGTTCTCGGGTATCTGGGTCACCGTCGTCTACTTCCCGCTCGCACACATGGTGTGGGGTGGCGGACTCCTCTCGGGTTCCGAGGACGGCATCGCGGCAAAGCTCTTCGGCACCACGGTCAACGACGACGGAGTCACCGTCGCCAACGTCGCTCCGATCGACTTCGCCGGTGGCACAGTCGTTCATATCAACGCGGGTATGGCCGGTCTGGTCCTCGCACTCATCGTCGGCAAGCGTCTCGGCTTCGGCAAGACCGCCTTCCGTCCGCACAACCTGCCCTTCGTGATGCTCGGCGCCGCACTCCTCTGGTTCGGTTGGTTCGGCTTCAACGCCGGCTCGGCATTCGCCGCCGACGGTAACGCCGGTCTCGCCTGGGTCAACACGACCACCGCGACGTGTGCCGCAGTCCTGGCCTGGCTCGCTACCGAGCGTATTCGTGACGGCCACGCCACCAGCCTCGGCGCAGCTTCCGGTGCGGTCGCCGGTCTGGTCGCCATCACCCCTGCTGCCGGTGCGCTCAACCCGGTCGGTTCCATCTTCCTCGGCGCAGTAGCCGGCATCCTGTCCGCTCTCGCAGTCGGCCTGAAGTTCCGCTTCGGCTTCGACGACTCGCTCGACGTCGTCGGTGTTCACCTTGTCTCCGGCCTGTGGGGCACGATCGGTATCGGATTCTTCGGCACCGCAACCGGCCTCTTCTACGGCGGCGACTACAAGCAACTGGTGGTTCAGATCGTGATCGCACTCGCAGCACTCGTCTTCACCGGCGTTCTGACGACGATCATCGGCTTCGCACTCAAGCCCCTGGGCTGGCGAATCTCGGCCGAGGACGAGGCACGCGGCATCGATGAGACCGAACACGCAGAGACCGCATACGACCTCGCGTGATCAGCACGTGATTAAAGTGAATTCAGGCACTTCAGAGTTTGGAAAGGGATGAGCACATGAAGCTGATCACAGCAATCGTCAAGCCGTTCACGCTCGAGGACGTCAAGACCGGACTCGAGCAGGCCGGAGTGCTGGGTATGACAGTCAGCGAAGTTCAGGGCTACGGCCGACAGAAGGGCCACACCGAGGTGTACCGAGGCGCGGAGTACTCCGTGGACTTCGTACCCAAGGTCCGGGTCGAGGTCGTCGTCGACGACGCGGCCGTTGACAAGGTGGTCGAGGTGATCGTCGAGGCCGCTCGAACCGGCAAGATCGGTGACGGCAAGGTGTGGGTCTCGCCAGTCGAGTCGGTCATCCGGGTTCGCACCGGGGAACGCGGTGGCGATGCACTCTGACCCGAAAGGGTCCGAGAACTTCGGCCCTGGTTCCGTCGCGAAAGCGACGGGGCCAGGGCCGGTCTCGTCAGGGGGATCCGACGAAGCTGCGGACCTGGCCCGCGCACGCAAGGCCCTACTCACCGGAGGCGTCAAGAACAGGAGGCTCGACGCCCCCGCGCTGCGACATGCACTGGTCGATCTGCACGAATTCTGGTTGACCACCAAGGGGACCGAACTGGGCATCAAACCGGATTGTGGGTTTGCCATCGTCGCCGTGGGTGGTCTCGGCCGACGCGAACTGCTGCCGTATTCCGATCTCGATCTGATTCTGCTGCATGACGACATGGACCCGGCGGTCGTGGCCCAGGTCGCGGACAGCCTGTGGTACCCGCTGTGGGACGCGCACATCAAACTCGACCACAGCGTGCGGACGCTTCCGCAGGCGCTTCAGGTTGCGGCCACCGACATGACGGCAGCACTCGGAATGCTCGAAGCACGCCACATTGCCGGCGACGTGGAGCTGAGCAACTTGTTGATCAGTGGTGTCCGACGACAGTGGCGCATGGACATCCGCAGCCGATTCGACGAATTGATCACCCAGACCCGTACGAGGTGGGAGCGCAGCGGCGAGATCGCCCATCGCGCCGAACCGGATCTCAAGAGCGGTCGTGGCGGGCTGCGAGACGTCCAACTGCTCAACGCCCTGTCCATCGCGCAATTGACCGACGGGATGCCAGGGCTGGGACCCAACTCGCCCGGCGGCGGTCTGGCACTCGCGCACAGGCGGTTGCTCGACGTGCGCACCGAACTTCACCGCGTTGCCGGTCGCGCCCGCGACCAACTGCGAGCACAGGACGCCGACGAGATCGGTGCGGCGCTACGGATCGGTGATCGCTTCGATCTGGCCCGCCTTCTCAGCGAATCGGCGCGCACCATCAGCTATTCGGTCGACGTCGGTATCCGTACCGCCGGAAACTCCTTGCCCCGGCGTGGTTTGTCGCGGCTGCGTCGCGCGCCGGTGCGACGACCACTGGACGAGGGTGTCGTCGAGCATGCCGGCGAAGTAGTTCTGGCGCGCGATGCGAGACCGAAGAAGGATCCCGGTCTGGTGATGCGGGTCGCGGCAGCGGCGGCCACCAACGGCATGCCGATCTCCGCGTCGACGCTCAATCGCCTGGCGGACAATGCCCCCGAATTGCGTGAACCGTGGCCGAAAAATGCAGTCAACGATCTCTTGGTCGTGCTGGGTTCGGGATCGCGTGCGGTTCCGGTGATCGAGGCGATGGACCGGACCGGGCTCTGGGGTCGACTCCTGCCGGAGTGGGGGACCATTCGCGATCTTCCGCCGCGCGACGCCGTCCACACGTGGACGGTGGATCGGCACCTGGTCGAAACCGCCGCGTATGCAAGCGGATTCACCACTCGCGTCGCTCGGCCGGATCTGCTCATGCTCGGTGCGTTGATCCACGACATCGGGAAGGGGCGAGGGGGAGACCACAGCGTCGTCGGTGCCGAATTGGCCACCGCGATCGGAAATCGCTTGGGACTTTGGCCTTCCGACGTCGCGACGTTGACGGCGATGGTGCGCTACCACCTGCTGTTGCCGGAAACCGCCACCCGTCGCGACCTCGACGATCCGGCAACGGTGCAGCGAGTGGTCGACGCACTCGAGGGAGACGGGACCCTTCTCGATCTCCTGCATTCGTTGGCGGAAGCGGATTCGCTGGCCACCGGGCCTGGTGTCTGGGGCGACTGGAAGTCGTCGTTGATCGGCGAGCTGGTGCGTCGTTGTCGTTTGCTGATGGCAGGGGAGGAGCTCCCGCAACCCGATCCACTCGCTCCCGAGCAATTGGCCATCGCCGAGGAGGGCGGGGTTCACGTCTCGCTCGTTCCGGCCGAGAATGCGCACACCTACGTCGTGACCGTCATCGCGCCCGACGCTCCCGGGCTGCTGTCTCGGGCTGCCGGAGTTCTGGCGCTGCAGTCCTTGCGGGTGCATTCCGCATCGGTGGGGTCGCATGCAGGTTCGGCGGTCAACTCGTTTGTCGTGACGCCGAGGTTCGGCACACCCCCGCAGGCGGTGCTGCTCCGGCAGGAATTGATCCGGGCTTCGGCCGGTGAACTGAATTTGCTCGAACTTCTCGACGCGAAGGACGAGGAGGCACGGGCAGAGCAGTGGGACGACCCGATCCAGACCAACAAGGATTCGGCGGTTCCGGTGCTCTATGCGCAGGCGCCGCCGCGGGTCATCTGGTTCGACGCGCCCGGTGACGGTCAGGCGATCCTCGAATTGCGTACCGAGGACCGCGTCGGCCTGCTCTGCCGACTGGCCGCAGCACTCGAACACAGTGGAGCCGACATCCGGTGGGCGAAGGTCGCCACCTTGGGTTCCTCGGTGGTCGACGCGTTCTGCCTCGACTTCGGTGAGGCCGATACCCGCGCGGCGCGAGAGCGCGTCGAGGAGGCGGTGCTGGCGGTGGTTCCGGTGCCACAACCCAAGAAGAAAGAGGATTGACGGACCGGTTTCGGCAGTTACGCCCGCATCGGCTGGGATCGGTGCGGGCGTAGCGGCTAGGCTGGTGCCCGAGAATATCCACGGCTAACTCGCACGACCTTCAGGAGCGCACTCGGTGTTCGAATCCCTTTCCGACAGATTGACCGGATCTCTCAAGGATCTGCGTGGCAAGGGTCGTCTGTCCGGCGCCGACATCGACGCTACGGCCCGCGAGATCCGCCTTGCCCTGCTCGAGGCCGACGTCGCGCTTCCCGTAGTGCGCAGCTTCATCGCCAAGATCAAGGAACGCGCCAAGGGCGCCGAGGTCTCGGGTGCACTGAACCCGGCTCAGCAGGTCGTCAAGATCGTCAACGAAGAGCTGGTCGAGGTTCTCGGCGGCGAAACTCGTCGACTGCAGTTCGCCAAGACTCCGCCGACGGTCATCATGTTGGCCGGTCTGCAGGGTTCCGGTAAGACCACGCTGGCCGGAAAGTTGGCCAAGTGGCTCAAGGATCAGGGGCACACGCCCCTCCTCGTCGCCTGTGACCTTCAGCGTCCCGGCGCCGTCACTCAGCTTCAGATCGTCGGTGAGCGTGCAGGCGCCGCAGTCTTCGCGCCGCATCCCGGTACCTCCATCGGCGGCGGCGAGAACGCACTGGGCGTGTCCGCAGCCGACCCCGTCGAGGTCGCCCGCGCCGGCGTCGAAGAAGCACGCAACAAGCATTACGACGTCGTGATCGTCGACACCGCCGGTCGCCTCGGTATCGACTCGGAGCTGATGGCGCAGGCCGCCGGTATCCGTGACGCCGTCAACCCGGACGAGACCATCTTCGTCCTCGACGCCATGATCGGTCAGGACGCGGTCAGCACGGCCGACGCTTTCCGTGAGGGAGTCGGCATCACCGGTGTCGTCCTCACCAAGCTCGACGGCGACGCCCGCGGTGGTGCCGCGCTGAGCGTCCGCGAGGTCACCGGCCAGCCGATCCTCTTCGCGTCCACCGGCGAGAAGCTCGAAGACTTCGACGTCTTCCATCCCGATCGCATGGCCAGCCGGATCCTCGGCATGGGCGATGTCCTGAGCCTCATCGAGCAGGCCGAGCAGGTGTTCGACGCCGATCAGGCCGAAGCGACCGCAGCGAAGATCGGTTCCGGTCAGCTCACCCTCGAAGACTTCCTCGATCAGATGATGGCCGTCCGCAAGATGGGCCCGATCGGCAACCTCCTCGGTATGTTGCCGGGTGCCGGCGGCATGAAGGACGCGCTGGCCAACGTCGACGAGAAGCAACTCGATCGCATTCAGGCCATCATCCGCGGTATGACGCCGGCCGAGCGCGACGATCCGAAGATCATCAACGCCTCACGCCGACTGCGCATCGCGAACGGTTCGGGCGTCAAGGTTTCCGACGTCAACCAGTTGGTGGATCGTTTCTTCGAAGCCCGCAAGATGATGGCTGCCATGGCCGGCCGTATGGGCATGCCCGGCGCGCGTAAGCAGGTTCGCAGCAAGAAGGGCAAGAAGGGCAAGAAGGGCGGCAAGGGCCCGACGCAGCCCAAGATGCGCGGAGGATTCCCCGGCATGGGCGGATTCCCGGGTATGCCCGGCGGAATGCCGGCCGGCATGCCCGACCTGTCGAACATGCCCAAGGGTCTCGATCAGTTGCCGCCCGGACTGGAAGGCATCGATCTCTCCCAGCTCAAGCTGCCCAAGAAGTAGTCGGTGGCTGCGCTTCATCTGCGGGGTATCGGTCTGCCCGATGCCGAGCCGATCGAATTGTGGATCGTCGACGGGCTGATTTCCTTCGAGCCGGTGTCCGGTGCGGAGACGATCGTCGAATCGGGTTGGATCACACCGGGTCTCGTGGATGCGCACTGTCACGTCGGTATCCGCTACGGCGGTGGCGGCGGCGAAACCGTCGACGGCTTGCTGGGGCAGGCGAAGACCGAACGTGACGCGGGCGTGCTGTTGCTTCGTGACGCCGGATCGCCGGTCGACACCAGGTTCATCGACGAGCGCCTCGATCTGCCGCGGATCATTCGCGCAGGTCAGCACATCGCAGCACCGAAGCGGTACATCCCGGGCCTGCCGGTCGACCTGGACGACGAATCTCAGTTGCCGGCCGAGGTGGTGCGTCAGGCACGCGCCGGTGACGGTTGGGTCAAGCTCGTCGGGGACTGGATCGATCGTTCCATCGGTGACCTCGCCCCGTTGTGGAGCGACGAGATTCTGGTCGAGGCCATCGCTGCCGCCCATGCCGAAGGCGCAAGGGTCACCGCTCACGTCTTTGCCGAGGATGCTCTGCCCGGCCTGATCAACGCCGGCATCGACTGCATCGAGCACGGCACCGGATTGACGGACGCGACCATCGAGTTGATGGTCGCTCACGGCACCGCCTTGGTTCCGACGCTGATCAACATCGCAACTTTCCCCGAGATCGCGGACTCTGCCACCCGGTATCCGATCTACGCGGCGCACATGCGGGATCTGCACGCTCGTCGACATCGGACGATCGGTGCCGCTCACGAGGCCGGGATTCCGATCTATGCCGGAACGGATGCCGGCGGATCGATCAGGCACGGGCGGATCGCCGACGAGATCGCCGAACTCGAAGTTGCCGGTTTGACGGCGCATCAGGCGCTGGGCGCAGCCTGCTGGGACGCGCGGAGTTGGTTGGGTGCGCAGGGGATCGCAGAAGGAGCGCCCGCCGACCTGGTGGTTTACTCTGAAGATCCGCGCGGAAACCCCGATGTGCTCGCGAAGCCGATGCGTGTGATCCTCCGCGGAACCCCCGTGAGTGGTTAGGGAGTCCCCGCACTCTCGAAGCGCGCACAGGGTGGTTTCCGAACGAGCCCACCCATCTGGCACAATGGACCATTGTTCGTCGCAACCGGTTACGTACCGCTGCGACGGTCACAGGATAGAGGCAAAACCGGGCTCACAAATCGTGTGGGTCGCTGAATTGCACGTGACATGCGCAGCACTGTTGTGCGCGCTGAAGGAGAACTGCAGCTGTGGCTGTCAAAATCAAGCTCACCCGCCTCGGCAAGATCCGCAACGCTCAGTACCGCGTTGTCATCGCCGATTCGCGCACCCGTCGTGACGGCCGTGCGATCGAGACCATCGGCAAGTACCACCCCAAGGAAGAGCCCTCGCTGATCGACATCGATTCCGAGCGCGCTCAGTACTGGCTGTCCGTGGGCGCACAGCCCACCGAGCCCGTCGAGGCACTCCTCAAGATCACCGGTGACTGGCAGAAGTTCAAGGGCCTGCCGGGCACCGAAGGCACCCTGCGCGTCAAGGAAGCCAAGCCCACCAAGCTCGAGCTCTTCCAGGCTGCGCTCGCGCAGGCCGAGAACGAGCCGGTTGCAGAAGCAATCACCCCCAAGAAGAAGAAGGCTGCAAAGGCTGACGAGGCCAAGGCAGAAGACACCGCGGCTGACGCCGAGGCTCCCGCTGCAGACGCCGAGGCTGCTGACAAGTGAGTGCCGTCGTCGCTGATGCGGTAGAGCATCTCGTGCGTGGCATCGTCGCCAATCCCGACGATGTGCGCGTCGAGCTGATCACCGGACGTCGGGGACGGACCGTCGAGGTGCACGTGCACCCAGACGATCTCGGCAAGGTCATCGGTCGGGGTGGTCGCACTGCGACCGCTCTGCGGACCTTGGTCTCCGGCATCGGTGGCCGCGGTATCCGTGTTGATGTCGTCGACACCGATCAGTAGACGGCAGTAAACAGGTGGAACTCGTAGTCGGTCGTGTCGCGAAGTCGCATGGCATCAAAGGTGAATTGGTAGTCGAGGTTCGTACAGACGAGCCCGAAGATCGTTTTGCCGTAGGTTCCGTGCTGCGTGGGCGCAAGCCGCGCGAGTCCACACTGAAGTCGTACACAGTGGAAGCCGCCCGGGATCATTCCGGGCGGCTTCTGCTGCGCCTCGAAGGCGTCAGTGACCGTGGCGACGCAGATGCGTTGCGCGGCACACTGTTCGTCATCGACAGTTCCGAACTCGAGCCTTCGGATGATCCGGACGAGTTCTACGATCACGAACTCGAAGGACTGAAGGTCGTCCTCACGGACGGTGCCGAGGTCGGTTCGGTCATCGAGGTATTGCATTCCGCCGCAGGCGAATTGCTTTCGATTCGCCGTACCGGTGAGGCATCCGGCGAATTGCTGATCCCGTTTGTCGCCGCCATCGTCACCTCGGTGTCGATCGCCGACGGTGTCGTGGTGATCGAGCCTCCCGAGGGACTGCTCGACCCGGACTTCGGCGACAAGTCGAACAGCGACAAATCGAACTCAGACAACGACTGATCGTTTGTTATGCGTCTCGACGTCGTCACCATCTTTCCCGAGTATCTCGAACCGCTTCGTGCTGCCTTGCTGGGCAAGGCAATCGAACGTGGCTTGATCTCGGTCGACGTCCACGATCTTCGGTCGTGGACCCATGACGTGCACAAAGCCGTCGACGATTCTCCGTATGGCGGCGGACCCGGCATGGTCATGAAACCCACCGTCTGGGGCCCGGCACTGGACGACGTGATCGGGCGCTCCGATTCTTCCGGCCCCGATGATGCCGAGACCATTCTGGTGGTGCCCACTCCCGCCGGCGTTCCGTTCACCCAGGAGACCGCGCACCGCTGGTCCAACGCCAAGCACCTTGTGTTTGCCTGCGGCCGATACGAAGGTATCGATCAACGGGTTTTCGACGACGCCGCCAAGCGGGTCAGAGTCGAAGAAGTCAGCATCGGCGATTACGTCCTGATCGGCGGCGAAGCAGCCGTGCTGGTGATGGTCGAGGCTGTCGTGCGACTGATGCCCGGCGTTCTCGGCAATCAGCTTTCACACCAAGAGGATTCGTTTTCCGACGGCCTTCTCGAAGGGCCTAGCTACACTCGCCCGGCTGTGTGGCGCGACCTCGAAGTTCCGCCGGTGCTTCTCTCCGGTGATCACGCGAAGATCAAAGCGTGGCGCCATGAGCAGTCGCTGCAGCGCACGGCCGAGCGTCGACCGGATCTTCTTCCTTAGGTATTTCGCTTCAACCAGGTGATGCTTGCGCCGTCGTCGAGCGATTCGGTTGCAGTCGGTGTGAACGGTGTCGGCTCGAAGTTACCTCTGATCATCGGTATGCCTGCGCCGGCGACTACCGGATACCTCTTGATGATCAACTCGTCGATCTCCGGTAGTAGTTCGCCGGCGAGAGTTCCGCCGCCACACAGCCAGATATCTTGTCCTTCTTCCTCTTTGAGAGATCTGACTACCCCAAGCGGATGGGCGCGAACGATGGTGACGGGGGGATCCTCGGCGTCAGGGATGGTTGTGGAGACGACGAACTGACGCAGGTGCGCGAAGGGGCTTTTCACTCCGGCGGCCAGCCCGGGCTCGTAGGAGCCGCGGCCCATGACGACCGTGTCGAAGGTCTTGTTGGGCGCGTCCTCGATTCCGAGAGCGGGCCGCACATGCGTTGGCACGGTTTCAGGATATCGATCGCATATCAAGGCCGTGATCTGTTCGGAGACCGGGAGGAAATCGAATTCGCCACCAGGCCCCGCGATGTATCCGTCGAGGGAAGCTCCCACGTAGTACACAAGCTTTCGCATATAACGCTCCGTTCGTAGTACTATGTTTGTAGTGGTTTAACTTAGGGTCGTGTCAGGAGTGATGTCAAGTGCGAAAGAACCCGGAACGCCGGCTTGCCCTGATCGACGCGGCAATCGAGGTGTTGGCCCGAGAGGGTGCTCGAGGCTTGACGTTTCGAGCCGTTGACGCCCAGGCAGCAGTGCCGAACGGGACAGCGTCGAACTACTTCTCCAATCGCGACGACCTGCTCACTCAAGCGGGTGGCCGGATCTACGAGCGACTGATTCCGGAGGACCTCGAAGGGATGATCGATCCCGTCAACGGCACCGATCGTGAGCGCCTGGTGACGCTCATGCTCGACGTGGTCGAGCGCGTCACCTCGTTCGGAACGGGTTTCCTCGCGCTCATGGAGTTGCGACTGGAGGCGACGCGTCGACCGGACCTGCGTGCGGTACTGACCGTCCGCATCCGAGAAGACTTCGATCTGAACGTAGCCAATCATCTGGCGTCGGGCGTGCCGGGTGATGCGATGACCGTTCGCCTGCTCTATTTGTCGCTGAACTGGCTCGCACTGGATCGACTCACATTGCCGAACCTGTTCGGAGAGGAAGATATTCGGACGATCGTCGAGGCGGCAGTGGATCGAGCGCTACCCCGCGAATCGTAGAAGGTCAGTGCCGTTCGGCAGGTTTGCGGCGGAACGAGAAGTATCGATGACCGAAGAAGCTCACACCGGCAACGATCAACATGACAACCGCCTGGGCGGGAAGCGGCGGGGCATGCAGAATCGACACCGCGATTGTTCCGAGTATCAGATTCAGCACCAGGCCACCGGAATTGACGACGATGAACGCTCCCAGGTCGCGTGCCACATGTCCGCGGACGCGGAAAACGAGAGTCCGATGCAGAACGAAAGCGATGAGGACGCTGATGGAGTACGCGCCGATCACAGCCACTTGATACAGATCCTTGTTGTCGAGGATCAGTGACCAGACCACGAAGAGCGCGTATCCGATCGCCGTATTAGCCACTCCGACAATGGCAAATGCGATGGGCTGATGCTTGACCACCCGAAGCAGTGGGCCGGGGTTCTCGGGTGATGCGATGTCTTCGGTCATGAAGACTCGGTTTTCACGGTGTTGATCCCGTCCTTGCGTCGGTTCCGCAGATACATCCACTCGAGCACGCCGAGTCCGAGGACTCCGGCGACCATCGAAGCGCCGCCGACCTTCCATCCCGGGGGACGCCACGTCAGGACAAGTTCCGCGTCTTTCGTACCGGCTGGAACGTCCACGGTGACAAAGGACTTCGCGACGACGTCGATCGGGACAGGCTGACCGTCGATGCTCGCCCGATATCCGGGCCAGCCGAGCCGTGCGAACACAACCTTGCCGCCGGTCTCCGAACTGACACGAAGGGTGCTCGACATGTTCGATTCCGCGATCGACGTAGCCTCGACGCCGTGGGCGTCGGCGATGCGTCCGTTGCGTGTCGAGACGGGGCCGTCGACGCGTTCGAGTACCGAGATGTAGTTCTCGTGTCCGGGGTAGTCGACCCATTTCCATCCGTCGGGAGCCGGGTTCTTGCGTGCATCGGGGTAGAGAGCGTTCTGAAGTACGACGCGGTCCACGTTCATCAGGTCGACGATGGTGCGGCCGGTGGTGGGTTCGACGGTGAATGCGCGTCGGAAGGCGTCGGGGCAGACACTCATGTCCCAGCGCATGCAGAGCAGATCACCGAAGTAGAAGTGCCCGTTGGGGGTGTAGCCGCTGGTGTAGGTCAGTTCGAGGTCTTTGGGGTAGTTGCCGAAAGCCAGGGAACCGTACGCTCCGTCGAGGGTCTTGTCCCCGGGGGCGATGAGCGCACGGTCGCCCAGTTGCAGTGTCGTGCCTTCGAAGTCGGGGAAGGCGTCTTTCATCTCCGAGCGGGATTCGGGCAGGTTCCAGCTCATCGGGGTTGGTTGCGCGGCCCGAACCTGGGCGTACGCGATGGGGGAGACCGCGACGATCGCTACGAGGCATGCGAAAGCAGTGCCCTTGGTACGGCCGAGCCAGACCATCGCGGCGCCGAGTGCGGCAACGAGCAGGGCCGAGATCACATGCCATTTCGCGAGCCCGGGAGCTGCCGAGGCTGACCGAATCAGAAGCAGGCCCACGAGGATTCCCGCTGCAACGCAGCGCCCGCGCAACTTGTCGGTCGTGGCGTAACGCCCGAGCAGGATGCACACCAGAAGCAGGAGTCCGATGGCCACCATCGGAAGTACGCGCGCGGGCCACCGCAGTGGGCCGATCGTGCTCGGCCCGGCAGTCCACATGAGGACGGCGACCGTGAAGATCCCGACGGCGGTCAATTCGCGTGCCGCGGCGCGTGCCTTGCCCCAGTCGATGAATGCCAGGGCGGGTATGAGGAACCAGGCGATGTAGACCATGGGCATGGTCTGGATGTATCCCCACCACGAGGTGAACGCGGGCATCGTGCTCGGCAGGCTCGCGTTCAGCGATTCCGACCACGGGACGGCGAGGAATGCATCGTTCTTGACTTCGGATGCACCGCGCCAGGTGACGTCCGCGGTGAGCAGGCTCGGCAGATACGTCGCGAGACCGGCCAGAGCGGCACACGCGGACACCGCCAGAAGCCGCAGTGACGGCAGCCAACGCCGCTGATAGACAACTTCGCCGATTGCGACCGCGCCGATCATCAAGCCGGATTCGACTGCGGGGAAAACATATTGGACCGACATCGCGAGATACAAGAACACGAAGGTCGGGATCGGACCGCTCTTACCTCGGGCGTAGCGGATTGCCGACGCCCACGCCTGAACCATCCAGGCAGTGCCGGTGAAGGCAGTCATCCAACTGGCCGAGTCGAAGAACAGCAGGAAACCGGTGAACGGAATCGAGACGCCGGCGACGGCAGCCCACGTGGGCTTCGAGCCGTACTCGAGGCAGATCCGATAGACGCCGAGTGCAAGGATGATCGCGAAGATCAACTTCACGATCGTCGCGTACAACGCCAGGTTGTCGAAGGACGGTGCGATCAGGTCGATCAGGAGTTGCGGTGGATTGAGAAGGCCTGCTTCCTCGATCGCGTAGTTGCCCGCCATCCAGTTCTCGGGGACGAGCACCGGGAGGTGTCCTTCTCGCAGACTGCGGCCGAGCATGACCCACAGCGGCGCGTATTGGGACTCGGTGTCGTCGGTGTAGAAGTGACGAGCATTCGCGAGCACCACGGCCAGATAACCGGCGATGACACCGATCGCCGTGACGGCGCCCCACTTGTACACGTCTGCCCGGGCGAGAGTGCGAGTTTCCACCACGAGTTCCAGACCTTAACAGGGCAGGTGGGGCGTACGGAGACGCGAGCGCGTCACGCGCCGCCGGCATCCGAAGTCAAGACATCTCTGCGTGTTAAAGTTCGCGACGGTGTGGGCCCGATCGTGCCTGTCTCTCGGCGCCAGTCGAGCCCCCTGAAGGGAGTGGAAGCGAGTGCACTCGATTTCCGTCGTAGTGCCCGTTTATCAGGGCGAAAAGACGATCACGGCGCTCGTCGAGGAGTTGGACGGCCTGGGCACACCGAGTGCGACGCCCGGTGGTGCGCAGTTCTCCGTCGACGAGATCGTGCTGGTTCACGACAACGGCCCGGACCGCTCCGACGTCGTGTTACTCGAATTGGAGCGCCGTTTCGAGCAGGTGCGTGTCGTGTGGCTCAGCCGCAACTACGGCCAGGACGCGGCGACCATCGCTGGCATGGCCGCTGCAACTGGACAGTGGATCGTGACGATGGACGAGGACGGCCAGCACGACCCGGTGCACATCGGGGCTTTCCTCGACACCGCGCTGACGGAGCGATCCGATCTCGTGTATTCCAAACCCACGAACACACGCCCGCACGGATTCTTGCGGAACCTGACCTCGCGCGGCGCAAAGATCGTCTTGGCGACGGTATTCGCGTTCCCTGATTCGACGAGATTCGAAAGTTACCGCCTGATCCGCGGTGACATCGGCCGACAGTTGGCCGGCGTCGCGGCCAACGGCGTGTATCTGGACGTTGCGCTGACGTGGGTTGTCGGTAACACGGCCACGGCGCCGGTGACACTTCGAGCCGAAGGCCGCGAAGAATCCGGGTACAACTACCGCCGTTTGTTCTCGTTGTTCTGGAAGATGGTGTTGTGTAGCGGAACACGCGGTCTGCGGCTGGTCAGCCTGCTCGGAGTCACCCTGGCGTCGGCCGGCGTGATCATGGCCGCGGTGATCTTCATCGGGGCCATGACCGGCGACAACAATGATCCCGAAGGATGGGCGTCGATCATCATGGCGCTGCTGGTCTGTTCGGGTGCGATTCTGTTCTCGCTCGGGCTCATTGCCGAATATCTCGGTGTGGCACTGCACGTCCTTGTCGGAAAGCCGCTGTATCTGACTGTCGACTCCCCGCGGCCCGGAACCTCGATCGATCGGCGTAGTCGTGAGCACTGATCGCATCATCTTCTCCCGCCCCTATCGGGCATCGAACGAATTGTCGAATCTGGCAACGGTTCTGGAGTCCGACCACATTCACGGTGACGGACGTTTCACCAAGTCCGCGACTGCAGCGCTCAAGGCGATCACCGGATCCACGCATGCTCTGCTGACCACCTCGTGCACGCATGCACTCGAATTGGGTGCGCTGCTGCTCGAATTGGGCCCGGGCGACGAGGTAATAGTTCCGAGCTTCGCGTTCAGTTCGGCGGCGACCGCCGTCGCGTTGCGCGGGGCCACTGTTGTTTTCGTCGACATCGATCCGAGTACCGGCAACATCGACCCGGCGTGCGTCGCGGCGGCGATCACCGAACGCACCAAAGCTGTACTGGTCATGCATTACGGCGGAGTCGCCGCGGACATGGAACCTCTCCTCGACCTCGCGGAACTCCACGGCGTTGCGTTGATCGAAGACAACGCTCACGGACTCGGCGGAAAGTGGCGCGGGCGCTCGCTCGGCACCATCGGAACTATCGGAACGCAGAGTTTTCACGACACCAAGAACGTTCACTGCGGTGAGGGCGGCGCGCTGTTGCTCTCCGACGATCAGTTGATGACTCGCGCCGAAATCATCCGTGAGAAGGGGACCGACCGTGCGCGTTTCCTGCGCGGGCAGGTCGACAAGTATTCGTGGCAGGACATCGGGTCGAGTTATCTGCCCAGTGAACTCAATGCCGCCGTCCTCGACGCACAACTCTCCGAGTTCGACGCGATTCAGGCGGCCAGGCATCGCGTCTGGGATGCCTACAGCGTGAGTCTGGGCGAGTGGGCGGCCGCGAACGGTGTCGTGCCCATGGCGGTGCCCGATGATCGCGAGCACACTGCGCACCTGTTCTATCTCAAGATGCCGACCGAAGAGAGCCGTGACGGCTTGATTCGGCACCTTGCCGGTGACGGAATCGTGGCGCCGTTCCACTACGTTCCGCTCGATACGAGTGCGGCCGGTGTGCGCTACGGACGAACACCGCAGCCGTGCGTGCGTAGTGCCGAGTTCTCCGCGTCGATCCTTCGACTGCCGCTGTGGCCCATGCTCACGTTCGAACAACAGGACCGTGTCATCGGTTCGGTGCTCGAGTACAAGCAGGCTTGAGGACGAACACGACCGCGTTGGATCGAATCAGGGCCCGGAAGCTTCGGGCATCGCCGAATCCGCGGTCGTGGATGCCGCTGCCCAGTCGTCGATGCTTCCGCTCGGGAAGAGAATCTGCGTGACGCCGGTGACCGTGTCGCGAGCGTGCAATGCACTTTCGTCGTCGACGGCATCGGTGAACGAGGTGTCGGGATAGAAGCTGTCCTCGTCCGTGTACTGGACGTCTTCTCGCGAACCGATCGCGATGATGTATCGGTTGTCGTCACCGACGATGCCGGTGGACAGATGGATCCACTTGTCCTCGACACAGCACATCCAGCCCTGTTTGACTCCTATGACGGGCTCGCCGAACAAGGCCTCGGGCAGGCCGAATCTCTGGTCGTAACCGTCGGTTCCTTCGGGAGTGGATTGCCGCAGGTACTCGACGAACTGCTCGACCCGTTCAGGTCCGAGTTGATCGGAGTCGTCGAGGACACCGCTGTAGAAGGTGACCAGGTCACGTGTCGTGGTCTCGGTGTTCCACCACATTCCGTCCCAGGGCGGCGTCGTCGCGGTCAGTGCGTAACGCTCGGCGACGCGGGTGATCACCTCTTGGCCGCCGACCTCGTCCCACAGGAGGTTGGCTGCGGTGTCGTCGGAGGATTCGAGCATCGCCGCCATGAGGGTGCGATCGTCGTCCGTGATGGGTCGCTCACCGCGCGCATCCTGATGAAGTAGATCCTCGGCGATGAAAAGTTTTGCCACCGAGGCTGTTTCGATCTGCTGGTCACCGGCGACGTCGAGGTACTTGTCCGAGGAGCGGTCGAGGATGGCGATGGAGACGTCCGCACCACGCCCGAGCGCAGCCACCTGAGCCTGTCCCAGACGGCCGTCGAGGGTCTCGGCTACCGGAACATTGGTGTCGGGAAAGGCGGGGGTCTGCATCGGATCATCCGGGTTCTGCCCACCGCTGCACGAAGCCGCAAAAGTAACTGCGGCCACCATTGCGGCAATCCGGACGTACCGCGTACTCATTTGTTTCCCCCGGTAGCCCTGACACGGCACTGTTGCCGATCTTCTTGTCTCAGGATAGCGGTAGGGTCGGATCTCGTGATTCTCAAGACCGTGAACCAGCGCATTGCCGAGGAACTCGACGTCCGCGAAGGCCAGGTTGCAGCAGCAGTCGACCTTCTCGACGGCGGAGCCACGGTGCCCTTCATCGCCCGGTACCGCAAGGAAGTCACCGGCACGCTCGACGACGCCCAGCTGCGACTCCTGGACGAGCGGCTGCGGTATCTCCGCGAGCTCGACGACCGTCGTGACGCCGTGCTCACGGAGATCGACTCTCAGGGCAAACTCGACGATCAACTGCGCGGTCAGATCATGCTGGCCGAGACGAAAGCGCGGCTGGAGGACATCTACCTCCCCTTCAAGCCGAAGCGGCGCACCAAGGCGCAGATCGCCCGCGAGGCCGGCCACGAGCCCGTCGCCGATGCTCTCATCGGAGATCCCACCACCGATCCCGCGCAGTATTCGGACGAGCAACTCGACGGTGCCCGGTCGATCCTCGTCGAGCGCTTCGCCGAGGACGCCGATCTGGTCGGTGAATTGCGTGAGCTGATGTGGAATCGCGGCCAGGTCGTCTCCTCGGTCCGCAAGGGCAAGGAAACCGATGGCTCGAAGTTTGCTGACTACTTCGAGTTCTCGGAACCGTTCTCCAAATTGCCCTCGCACCGCATCCTCGCCGTCCTGCGCGGCGAGAAGGAAGAAGTGCTGTCGCTCAACATGGCGGCAGACACCGAAGAACTCGCGCCGGGGGAGCGCACGGTCTACGAAGGCCGCATCGCGTCGCGGTTCGAGATCGCCGACCGTGGTCGGGCCGCCGACGGGTGGCTTCTCGACACCGTCAAGTGGGCGTGGAAGACGAAGTTCGCCGTCACGCTCGGTATCGACACTCGGATGCGTCTGCGGCAGTCGGCCGAAAAGGACGCCGTCGACGTCTTCGCCACCAACCTCAAGGATCTACTCCTCGCAGCTCCCGCCGGCGCCCGACCCACCATGGGACTCGACCCCGGATTCCGCACCGGAACGAAGGTTGCCGTCGTCGACGGAACCGGCAAAGTTGTTGCCTACGAGACGATTTACCCGCACCAGCCGCAGAACAAGTGGGACGCGGCTCTCGCGACGCTTGCCGGACTGGTCGCCGAACACGGCGTCGAACTGATCGCCATCGGCAACGGCACGGCCTCACGCGAGACCGACACGCTCGCTACCGAACTGATCAAGAAGACCGGCGCGCCCAACCTGACCAAGATCGTCGTCTCCGAGGCAGGCGCATCGGTGTACTCGGCTTCGGCCTACGCGTCGCAGGAACTTCCCGACCTCGACGTCTCGATTCGCGGTGCGGTGTCCATTGCGCGTCGCTTGCAGGATCCGTTGGCGGAGTTGGTCAAGATCGATCCCAAGTCCATCGGCGTCGGTCAGTACCAGCACGACATCACCGAATCGCTGCTCTCGCGTTCCCTCGACGCCGTCGTCGAGGATGCCGTCAACTCGGTCGGCGTCGACGTCAACACCGCGTCCGTGCCGCTGCTTGCTCGGGTGTCCGGAATTGCAGGATCCCTTGCAGAGAGCATCGTCGCGCATCGGGACCAGAACGGTCCGTTCAAATCCCGCAAGGGTCTCAAGGATGTCTCCCGACTGGGACCCAAGGCATTCGAGCAGTGCGCAGGCTTCCTGCGGATCACCGACGGCGACGACCCTCTCGACGCGTCGAGCGTCCACCCGGAGGCATATCCGGTGGTTCGCAAGATCGTCGCGAGTGCAGGCGGGGACGTGCGCACCGTGATCGGAAACTCGCAGGCACTTCGATCGGTCAAGGCGTCCGACTACGTCGACGAGCGATTTGGTCTACCGACCGTCACCGACATCATCTCCGAGTTGGAGAAGCCGGGACGAGATCCACGACCCGAATTCAAGACCGCGACTTTTGCCGCAGGTATCGAGAAGGTCGCGCATCTCAAGCCCGGCATGACCCTCGAAGGCGTGGTCACCAACGTCGCAGCCTTCGGTGCCTTCGTCGACATCGGAGTTCATCAGGACGGTCTGGTTCACGTCTCGGCGATGTCGCACAACTTCGTCAAGGACCCACGCGAGGTCGTCAAGTCAGGTGACGTCGTCAAGGTGAAGGTCCTCGAAGTGGACGAGGCACGCCAACGCATCGGGCTGACGCTTCGTCTCGACGACGAGGTGGGAGCGCCCCGCAAGTCCGAAGGCCAGCGAGGTGGGCAACCTCAGCGGCAGGGCCAGCCGCAGGGCCAGCGTCAGGGGCAGGGTCAGCAACGAGGAAATGGCGGACGCCAGGGCGGACGCGAGCAGCGACCGGACAACCGCGCGCCTGCTGCCGGGTCGATGGCCGACGCTCTGCGCAAGGCGGGCTTCGGCAAGTAAATCCGTCCGCCGGGTTTTCGAAGTCCGTATCGTCACAATCGAGTCGGTTGGCGGTATGAATCCGATCAGGGTCGGATCATGAATTCGGTGAAGGGAGGACAGTGATGCGGGAGTGGCTCGAGCGCGAGATCATCGCCCATGGCCGATTGCCGTTGCTGTTCTTCCTGCTCGGGTTCCTGTCCGCCTTCCTTTTCATCCGCCTCAGCGTCCGGATGATTCGCGCGCAAGTGAAATGGTGGCCGGGCAACATCGCGCCCGGAGGCCAGCATGTGCATCACGTCGTGTTCGGTGTGATCGCCATGATGATCTCCGGTGGTGCGTTGATCGCGGTCTACGTCGATGGTTCGCAGACCACCGGTGCCGTCCTGGCGGCGATCTTCGGTATGGGTGCTGCGTTGGTGCTCGACGAGTTCGCACTGATCTTCTATCTGAAGGATGTGTACTGGTCCGAACAAGGTCGGACCTCGGTGGATGCGGTCTTCGTCGCGATCGCCGTGACCGGCCTGGTGCTGCTGGGTTTCCGCCCGCTCGAACTTCTCGACGTCGCCGGATTCCGTGAAGAACGCGATCCGTGGATCAAGTTGGTCTTCGTTTTCGTCGCGTTGATCAACTTCGCCTTGGCAGCCATCGTGATTCTCAAGGGGAAGATCTGGACGGGGCTCGTCGGTCTGTTCGTTTTCCCGTTGCTGGTAATCGGAGCGGTCCGCCTGAGCCGGCCGGGTGCACCGTGGGCTCGCTGGCGGTACACGCGCAAGCCGAAACGGATGAACCGCGCGCTCGAACGCGAACGGAAATGGCGTCGGCCCGTCATCCGGGCCAAGATCTACGTCCAGGATCTGATAGCCGGATCGCCGAGCGTCGAACATGCGATGACCGCGGCCGAGCAGGAACTGGACCACACCATCCACGCAGCTCCGCCGCCACCGATTTCCCCGCTGGTATCCGCGTCTGGCACAATGGACGGGTTGCCTGGACCAGGCAGCAGCACTTGATCTGGGCACGAACCAGACGAGCGCCGTTTCGGGAGACCGAAACGCGTGCCGCTCGGTTCCTCTGCTCCTGCGAAATACAAGGATGACATATGAACACCCTGGACTTCCTGGACAAAAAGTCGCTCCGCGACGACATCCCCGAGTTCCGTCCCGGCGACACGCTCAACGTGAACGTCAAGGTTATCGAAGGCTCCAAGGAGCGCGTGCAGGTCTTCAAGGGCGTCGTTATTCGTCGCCAGGGCGGCGGCGTTCGCGAGACCTTCACCGTCCGTAAGGTCTCCTTCGGCGTCGGCGTCGAGCGCACCTTCCCGGTTCACAGCCCCACGCTGGCCTCCATCGAGGTTCTGACCCGCGGTGACGTCCGTCGCGCCAAGCTGTACTACCTCCGTGAGCTTCGTGGCAAGAAGGCGAAGATCAAGGAAAAGCGCTGATCTTTCCGATGAGCCCGGCACCGCGTACGCGCGGTGTCGGGCTAATCTGGTTTCTGTGGCAGATTCTTCGAAGGAGCAGGCATTGTCGTCCGGACCCGAGAATCACGAGGGATCAAGCGGTTCCGCGGAACCGACCTCACATCGGCCGCAGAAGAAACAGCGATCGTTTCTGCGAGAACTCCCTGTTCTGATCGGCGTAGCGCTGGTACTCAGCATCGTCCTTCAGGCATTTGTCTTCAGAGTTTTTCTCATCCCATCCGAGTCGATGGAACCGACACTGCACGGCTGTGCGGGATGTACCGGTGACCGCATCGTGGTGGAGAAGATCGGATACCGCTTCGGCGATCCGGAACCCGGCGACGTCGTCGTCTTCAAGGGACCCGATTCGTGGAACACGAAATATGTGTCCAATCGGTCCGACAACGTTGTCGTCCGCGGCATTCAAGAGGTCGGTTCGTGGGTCGGCCTCGTTCCGCCGGACGAGAACGACTTGGTCAAGCGAGTGATCGCTACCGGCGGCCAGACCGTCGAATGCTGTGACGATCAGGGCCGAGTCCTGGTCGACGGCAAGCCGCTCGACGAGCCGTACATCAAGATGGATTTCCCGTTCACCCCGGGAACACAGACGTGTGACACCGAACTGAAGTCGGGCCGCTGCTTCGGGCCGATCACCGTTCCCGAGGGCCACGTGTGGGTCATGGGTGACAACCGCAGCAATTCCGCCGACTCGCGCTACCACGTCGACGACGAGTTCCAGGGAACCGTCCCGATCGACAACATCATCGGTCAAGCGCGATTCATCGTCCTTCCCCCGTCGCGAATGGGCGGCATCGATGCGCCTGATATTCAGGGCAACTGAGTTGTCGGACCGCACACATGGATTCGCGTAGTTCCGAGTAGGCAGAGACAGTGAGTAGTTGGCCCCCTCGCGTTGTCATTCGCAGATCGGCAGGTCTGCGGACGATGGAGTCTGCGTTGGCGCGAACCGGACTCGGTCCGGTGGCCGGCGTCGACGAAGCCGGGCGCGGAGCGTGCGCTGGTCCACTTGTCATTGCAGCATGTGTCCTGGCGCCGAAACCGCAAGCAGCCCTCGCGCGGCTCGACGATTCGAAGAAGCTGACCGAACGTGCGCGCGAGGAGCTTTTCCCGGCGATCAAGCGCTTGGCTTTGGCGTGGAGTGTCATCTCTGTTCCCGCTGCGGAAGTCGATCAGATCGGCATCCACGTCGCCAACATCGAGGGGATGCGGCGAGCAGTTGCGGGCCTCGATCTCGAACCGGGCTACGTTCTCACCGACGGATTTCGGGTTCCGGGTCTGACGGCTCCGTCGCTACCAGTTATCGGCGGTGACGGCGCCGCTGCATGCATCGCCGCGGCGAGCGTTCTCGCGAAGGTGACCCGAGATCGTGTGATGACCGAGATGGACGACACTCATCCGGGATACGGCTTCGCGATTCACAAGGGATACAGCACGCCACTGCACATGGACGCACTCGACGAGCTGGGGCCGTGCCCCGAGCACCGCATGACCTATGCCAACGTGGTGGCTGCGGGAGTCCGGTTGGAACAACGCGCGGGCCGTACGGGATGATGGACGTTCAGACGAAATGGGAGGACTGGCTAAACCGATGAGTGCCGAGGATCTCGAGAAGTACGAAACCGAGATGGAGCTGTCGCTCTACCGTGAATACCGGGACATCGTCGGACAGTTCTCCTACGTCGTGGAGACCGAACGACGTTTCTACCTGGCCAACACGGTCGAGTTGCTGCCCCACAATTCAGACGGGGAGATCTACTTCGAACTGCGGATGTCCGACGCGTGGGTGTGGGACATGTACCGCCCGGCGCGATTCGTGAAATACGTACGCGTCGTGACCTTCAAGGACGTCAACATCGAAGAGCTGGACAAGCCGGATCTGCGCCTTCCTGACTGATCTGCGCTTGCCGGACTGATCTCGACAACGAAGTGCCCCGCCGATATCGGCGGGGCACTTCGTATTTCGCGGAGTTGTGCGGGGTCAGTTGCCCTTGACGTTCACAATCTGACGCAGCGTGTGTCGAATCTCGACCAAGTCCTTCGCGTCGTCCATCACGACGTCGATGTCCTTGTACGCACCCGGGATCTCGTCGAGGAACGCCGAGGAACGCTTGTATTCTATGCCGACCATTGCCTTGTCGAGATCTTCGATGGTGAAGGTCTTGCGTGCCTGGTTACGTCCGTACACCCGACCCGCGCCGTGGGGGCTGGACTTGAACGACGGTACGTTTCCCTTCCCGACGACGACGTAACTCGCCGTCCCCATCGAACCGGGGATGAGCCCGGGCGTGCCCTCGTCTGCCTTGATCGCACCCTTACGACTCAGCCACACACCCCTGCCCATGTGGAACTCCTTCTGGGTGAAGTTGTGGTGGCAGTTGATCCGCTCGACTTCGTCGATGATCGCCGGCTTGCCGTCTCCCATGAAATGCGCGAAGTCCTTCACGACGCGGTCCATCATCTCTTCGCGGTTGAGCAGAGCGAAGTGCTGAGCCCAGTTGAGATCGGTTATGTACGAGTCGAATTCGGGTGTCTTCTCGACCAGGTAGGCAAGATCCGGATCGGGAAGGTTGATGTACCACCGCTCGCACAAGTCCTTGGCGATCTTGATGTGATGCTGCGCGAGCTTGTTTCCGATACCGCGGCTTCCCGAGTGCAGGAACAGCCAGACGCCGTCGCTTTCATCGAGTGTCACCTCGATGAAGTGGTTACCAGAGCCCAGCGTTCCGAGCTGAAACCTCCAGTTGTTCTTGAACTTGTCGTAGAAGGCCAGGCGATCGCCCGCCATCGTCTCGAGTTCTGCGATGCGGATTTGCGCCGTGTCGCTCAGCGTCTTGTTGTAGACACCTGCCGAGAGCGGGACGGAGTGTTCGATGCTGTGGCGAAGTACGCTCAGGTCGCGCCCTTGAAGGTCGCGTGCGTTGAACTGGGTTTTGACCGCGATCATTCCGCAGCCGATATCGACTCCGACGGCGGCGGGCATGATTGCGCCTTCCGTCGGAATGACCGAACCCACCGTCGCTCCCGCACCGAGGTGCGCATCCGGCATAAGCGCCAGATGTGGACGGACAAAAGGCATCTGGGACGAACGCAGCGCTTGCTCGCGAGTGTTCTCGTCGAGTATCGATGCCCAGTTCCACAGCCTCTTGGTGATCTTCTCCATCAGATTTCTCCCACATAGTTCACAGCCGAACCGATCGGTCCGGTGTGTCGTGCAGGAATGACCATGCGCTCGGTCAGTGGTTGTGTGCAACCCCTTTTCAGGTTCGCAGGCCGTCTGCGAGTTCGTAGATTCGTCCGACGTACTTCTCCTGGAAGGCTTTTCGGGCAGCATCTGCTTGTTGCCGTGCGCCCATCTGGGAGTAGAGGTACTCGAGATGAACCAAACTCTCGCCGATGTCGACGCGTCGCTGGTCGAGAACCGTCAGCTCGTCGACCAGTCGAGCCAGATCTAACGCGGTGTCCGGTACCTCGTCCATGGTGATCCTCGATGTCCGTGAGTGCTTCCTGACCCCGAGGCTAACACTCTTCGAACATATTTTCGATACCTGCCCTGTTGTTTACTTCGACAACGTGGCTGTCAGTTGGTCGATGGCATACGGAATGCTCAGGACGGTATTCCCGGACATCGCCGCGCCGACGGGTGGATCTGCGGTGTACCGCACGACTATCGCATTTCCGCTCTTCACAGCGGGTAGCCGCTGGTAGAGAGTGTTGCCGGCGAGGGCCTTCTCTCCCTCCGGATCGGCCATCACGATCAAACGATCAACGGGTTCGAGGATGTCGTATCGCTCGTTCGGCAGCCAGTCACCGAACTGGTCGCCGACGAATGCGTCGACCGTCGCAGGGAGGGTGAACCCGAGTGACGAGAGGAAAATGCCGCGTGGGTCGTGCGACGAGAACACGTATCCCTCGGGAGTGTCGAGGTTGACGATCGTTGCGGTTTGCCCGGCAAACTCCGGGTGTGCAGCGCGAGCGGCGGCAAACGCGTTTTCGGTATCCGTGATCAGTTGCTGAGCTTGTGGTCCTTTGCCGAGGGCGCGCCCGGCGGTGAGCGTCATGTCGGTCCACGGCGTTGTGTATGCGTCGTATTCCTTGCTCTGTGCGACAGTCGGCGCAATCGAGGTCAGCTTCTTGTAGGTTTCCGTGTCGATGTCGGCGTACAGCGCGAGGATCAGATCTGGTGCGAGGGAGGCGATTTGCTCGAAGTTGAAGTCTCCGCCGCTGTTGATGTAGGTCGGAGTTTTCCCCTTCCAGTAATTCTTCGTCCACGGCCAGCTTTCATCCATGCCGGACCCCCACCATTCGGCCATGCCTACGGGTTCGACTCCCAAGGCGAGCAGTGGTTCGTGATCGGTGTATCCGAGTGTCACTACCCGCTGCGGTTCGGCATCGATTGTCGTCGAACCCTGTGCGTGCTCGATCGTCACGGGGAATGCGTCGTTGCTCTGGGTCGCTGATGCGGTGTCGACGCCTTGCGAGGTTCCACAGGCGGTCGAGAACCCGATGATCGCGGCCGTCGTGAATAAGGCGGCGAGGATTCGGGTGCTATGTGAGGGCACGTGCATGCTCCTTCGAAGTGGTGGGCGAAGTGATCTGAGGTCCGCGTGAAGTGCTGAGCTGGTCGCGTCAGCAATAAAGTGAGGCTAACCTTTGCAGGATCGTCGGTCCATCCTTCAGGATGGACTCGGATACGCCCAGAAAGACGCAAAATGTCCACTATCGAGTACTCGACTCGCCCAAAGTCCTTGCTAGCGCTGCCCGATAGTCGCGGACGGACATTCAAAGATTTTCAGGTCTACACCAACGTCGTCGAGGGCGTGACCGCGTACGGGGCTCACCGCCACCCGGAGCATCAGATCGCCTGGATGAGTGAAGGGACGATGCAGATTGCTGCCGGGGGCAACGTGTGGCACCTGCACAGCGAGCACTTGGTCTGGTTGCCGGGCACCGTTCTCCACGACATGACGCTTCTGTCGGCGGGATGCATGATCGCGGCCTATGCGCGTCCGGATCTACGCCCTGGCGGGCCCAGGTGGACTCAGCCACTGGTTCTCGAAGTCGATGCTCTGTCCGCTCAATTGCTGCGCCATCTCGCAGATCGGACCATCGACGATGCTCGGCGGTTGATGAGTCAGGAGTTGCTCTACGACATTCTTGCTGCCGCGCCCGAACGGCATGACGTCCTCGCGGTTCCTCGCAATGCTGCGGCGAGTTCGGTTTCTGCCCGCATCCTTGCCGATCCGGCAGACTCGCGAACATTAGGGGAGTGGGCGGGTGAACTCGGGGTCAGTTCCAAGACTTTGATGCGTGCCTTTGTCGCCGATACCGGGATTACCTTCGGACAGTGGAGGACTCGCGCCCGAATGTATGCGTCGCTCGAGATGCTCGCGCGGGGTGAGGGTGTCAACGACGTTGCCCCGCAGGTGGGTTACCGAACCAGTAGCGGGTTCATCGCCGCATTTCGGGAAACCTTCGGTACGACGCCGGCCCGGTACGGCGGAAAGCTGACGCGGTGATTTGCTGATGATTTCTTGAACTCGGTTGACGGCAAAGCTTTGTTCGGCAACGTAGAAATGGGCCGAGCTACCAGCATGTGCTGGTGGCTCGGCCCATTTCTAATTCGAACTGAGTCAGCTCATGTTGCCGAGCACATTGCCCAGGACACCGCTGATGACATTGGTCATCGACCCCTGCGGATCGGTGAGGGAACCGAATACCTGGCCCGATCCGGAGTTGAGTGAGCCGAAGCCCATGTCCTCGAGGCTTCCGGCGCCCGCCTCGACGGGGTTCGGCTGCCGGATGGTGACGCACACGCCCATCGGATTGATGTTCCAGTCGCCCGCCGCCAGCACAATGTTGGTGCCGGCGCCGCTGTCGAGCTGAGAGCCGACAACTGCGTTATCGGGAACCTTGTAGGTGGTCTCCAATGCGATGATGCCGCCACCAGCAGTGGTCCATCCGCCGCCCTTTGCCACCACGGAGTTGTTGCCGACGACGACGGTCTTGGTGACGTCGTCCCACTTCTGGTCGCCGATAAGCCATTTGACGTTCAGGCGAGCCTTGACCAGCTGGAATCCTGCCGGGTGGAAATCGCGGATCTGATTGACGAGTGCTCCCGAACCGGAAACCTTTGTCAGGTAGGTGACCGTCTGTCCCGGGGCGACCTTGCCGTCGCCGACAACCTCCTTGCTGACGGTGTACGGCGTCCCGAGGGAACCGGCCCAACTGTCGGTGACCGACTGGTTGAGCGCGCATGCCGGTGCTGCTTGCGCCACCGAGGCTCCAAGTCCAACAGTGACGCCGGCGGCGATGAGAACGAGGGATGTAGTGGTTGCTACTGCGTGGCGAAGTGAGCGGCGGGCCATGTAGAACTCCATTCAGCGGGGTGCGTGACGGTTTGAGCAAAACTGTAACTAGTTCTACTGGACTTTCGTCCAAGATGTGGCTGATTTCAGAAAATTGTCAGGTTTCGGGTCGCCGTTGGTGTGTCGCGCTGCCGAATTCCACAGGTTCCGAGTTGTGAACAGGTTGTTTTCGGATGGCTTGGTTTTGTGGTGGTGGGTTGAGGGTGGTGGTTGGGACGCGTTTCGTATGGGCGGGCGCGGGGTGTGAGTGGTGGGGGCTGCGATGGCGAGGAATATGGCGTTGGGGGCTCGGGGCGAGGATGTGGCTGTCGAGTTCCTGATTGATGCGGGTTTGGAGATTGTCGAACGCAATTGGCGTTGTCGGTACGGCGAGTTGGATGTTGTTGCGACGTCCGGTGATCGAATTGTGTTCGTGGAGGTGAAGACTCGCTCGGGTGCCGGGTACGGGAGTCCGGCGGAGTCGGTGACGTTCGCGAAGCAGCGTCGGATTCGGGTGTTGGCGATGCACTGGCTCACTGATTCGGGCCGGTCGTGGTCGAGGGTCCGTTTCGATGTGGTGGCGGTGTTGATCGGCCGGGACGGCGTGCCTTCGGTCGAGCATTTTGTGGATGCGTTCTGATGGCGTTGGGGCGGGCGCATTCTGTTGCGGTCAGTGGTGTGGACGGGCAGATAGTGGAGATCGAGGCGGATATCGGGCGCGGGTTGCCTGCGGTGCATTTGGTGGGGCTGCCTGATACGGCGTTGCACGAGTCGCGTGATCGGATTCGAGCGGCGGTGACCAATTCTGGTGAGGAGTGGCCGGACAGCAAGGTGATTTTGGCGTTGTCGCCGGCGACGTTGCCGAAGGTGGGCAGTGTTTACGATTTGGCTTTGTCGTTGTCAGTTCTCGATGCGGCGAAGAAGTTGCCGCGGAAGTTGTTGCGGGAGACTGTGTTTTTGGGGGAGTTGGCGCTCGACGGTCGTTTGCGGACGGTGCGTGGTGTGTTGCCTGCGGTGCTTGCGGCGAAGCGGGCGGGGTGGGGGACTGTGGTGGTTCCGGCTCGGGCGTTGGCTGAGGCGGGCTTGGTGAAGGGGATCGAGGTGCTGGGCGCTGACGATCTGTCCGCGGTGATCGGGTGGTTGCGTGGGGAGTTGGCGCTTGCTGTTCCTGATGTTTTCGAGCGTGCTGGTGTGGTGGCGGTGCGGGATTTGAGTGAGGTTGTCGGGCAGACGGATGCTCGGTGGGCGATCGAGGTTGCTGCGGCGGGTGCGCATCATTTGATGTTGACGGGTCCGCCGGGGATCGGGAAAACGATGTTGGCGCAGAGGCTTCCGGGGATTCTTCCGCCGTTGACGGAGGGGGAGTCGTTGGAGGTGACGGCGATTCATTCGGTGGCGGGGGTGTTGCCGGAGGATCGGCCGTTGATCGATATGCCGCCTTTCATTGCGCCGCATCACAGTTCGTCGGTCAGTTCGCTGGTGGGTGGTGGTAGTGGGATGGCTCGTCCTGGTGCGGTCAGCCGCGCCCATCGCGGCGTGCTGTTTCTCGACGAATGTGCCGAGATCGGGGTGAAGGTGCTCGAAGCGCTACGCACACCACTCGAAGACGGGGAAGTGCGAATCGCCCGGCGGGACGGAGTTGCTCGGTACCCGGCGCGGTTCCAGCTGATCCTGGCCGCGAATCCGTGCCCATGCGCGCCGCCGCGAGACGCGGACTGCGTCTGCGCACCCGCGGCGCGTCGCCGTTACCTGGGGAAATTGTCTGGCCCGTTGTTGGACCGAGTCGACATCAGGGTCCGGATGCAGGCGGTAGCAACCGGAGCGCTGATCGACGAAGTGGGGGAAAGCACCAGCGATGTTCGTGCGCGCGTGGCGGCGGCTCGGGACACTGCAGCCCAGCGGTGGAGTGAGTACGGGTGGCGGACCAACGCGGAGGTACCAGGGCCGGCGTTGAGACAGAAGTTCAGACTCTCGCGTGCAGCGCTGGCGCCGGTGGAACGGGCGCTGCGTAAAGGTGTCATCACTGCTCGTGGGGCGGACCGAGCGTTGCGGGTTGCCTGGAGTGTCGCCGATCTGGCAGGTGAAGCGATGCCCGGACCAGACCAAGTTGTCACCGCACTCGACTTTCGAGACAGGGGATTCCAATGACTGCACACGATCCACGACTACTCGCTTGGGCATATCTGTCCCGCGTCGTGCAGGGCCCTAGCGCATATATGTCCATGTTGATCGGCGAGCTCGGGGTCGAAGAAACTGCGAGGGCGGTTCGCAACGGCGATCTGCCACCCGCGATCGAGGAGAAGACGCGAGCCCGCGCTCACATCGACACAGCCCAACGAGACCTCGACCTGATGGAGGCGATGGGTGGCAGACTCGTAACACCGAACTGCGCCGATTGGCCGGCGTGGCGAATGCTTTCCTTTGACGGACTCGATCCCTCCGGGGGTGAGACGGCGCCATTTGTGTTGTGGGTGTTGGGGTCCAGGGATTTGGTTGATCTGACCGAGAGATCGGTTGGAATTGTGGGCACGCGGGCATCGACTGCGTACGGCGAACACGTGACGGCAGAGATTGCCGGTGACCTCGCTGTCGACGGATGGACCGTGATTTCCGGGGCGGCCTTCGGTATCGACGGGGCCGCGCACCGCGCTGCATTGGGCGTAGGTGGAAACACACTGGCTGTCTTGGCCTGTGGCGTGGATCGAGCGTATCCGTCAGGGCATGCGCGACTACTCAAACAGATAGCGAGTTCGGGTGCAGTGATAAGTGAATATCCGCCGGGCACAACACCTGCAAAGTTCCGGTTTCTGGCAAGGAATCGACTGGTAGCTGCGTTGTCGGACGGAGTAGTGGTGGTCGAGGCGGGTTGGCGCAGTGGTGCACGCAATACCGCCAATTGGGCTCGGAAGTTAGGCCGTCCCGTGATGGCGGTGCCCGGACCGGTTACCTCGGCATCGTCGACCGGATGCCACCGGATGATCCGAGAAGGTGAAGCGCAACTCGTGTCCAATGCCGTGGATGTAGTCGAAGCGTCAGGCCCATTTGGTGTCGGGGATTCCGCGGAGGATGCGGCCGCGACGCGTGACATCGACGCATTGCGAGGCAATTCTCGATTGGTATACGAAGCATTGCCGGGAACGGGGTCTCGCAGTACGCGTGAGTTGTCCGAGGAATCGGGATTGCTCATAGCTCAGGTTCGTGCCACTCTTCCTCTGCTCGAACTGGAGGGATTTGCAAGTTCTGATTCCAGTGGTTGGTTTCGGACGCGGTAGTACGTGAACTACTTCTGCGCCCGTCAGACCATGCGTGGCGATGCTCACTAATCGTTTGCGAAGACCGTGAATCGTCAATACCCGCAGCGCATCGGAAATGGCACGTCAGGGCTATTTTTCACGAATTTGCTCGACTGTGTGCAATGTAATTCTCGATGCGTTTCGCCGACCCGACCTGCAAGTTCGACGGGTCTCAGGAAAGCCTCAGGTCAATGTGCATGGAAGTCCGATTAGTCTGGATCACGATGACGGCGGGCATTGATTGACACCCGGCATCCGAGGGATGAACGTGCAGAATTTTCAGGGTCGTGTTCGGTCGAGGCAATGCCGCTAACCCGCTGCTAATTCGGACCATTGAGTCTGTTCGGAAACGGTGAAGGCTTTCGAACTTCTTTTGTTCATCAACGCTCTATCTGTGTATTGTGAAGGAGAATTGAATCGATCATTGAAAGAGGAGTGCAATGGCTGAGAAGCTGATTCGGCAACTCATCGACGACCTTGATGGTAAGCCGATTGACGATGGATTCGGTGATCGAATTGAGTTCTCTTACCAGGGAACGGATTACGTGATCGATCTGCGCGCCACCAATGCAGAGAAGTTCGACGCTGCGGTGAAGCCGTTCGTCGAGGCTGCTGCGAAGGTGAGCGGGAAGCGCGGCAAGAAGGCTCAGGCTGCATCTCCGCAGGCCACATCAGGTTCCGGACGCTCCAAGGAGACGCTCCAGGCCATCCGTGACTGGGCAGGTAAGAACGGTTACGAAGTTGCTCCGCGTGGGCGTATCAAAGCGGAAATCATCGACGCTTTCGACGCTGCACACTAGATTGAATTAAATACACCTCTGGCTCTCGGCGAACTCGCCGGGAGCCAGAGGTGTATTTTACTGTTGCTTTGCCGAGTTCTCGGACAGCTTTGTCCGACAGGTCGTCCGTGTGAAGCAGATCAAATAATTCGTCTAAACAGCACCGAATTTACCCAGCAGATTGGTCGGTTTCTTTCGCTCTGTACAAAGGTCGACAGAGCGCTGTGTGGAGTCGCCGGCGAGGTATTTCGCCCTCGTGCTGCAATTGTCGTGTACATTAGTTAGGTAACACTAACTTTCGGAAGGATCTTTCTGTGGCCAAGCCGACAACTGCATTGACGGTTCTGCGGACCGAACAATTGACCCCCCATATGGTACGAGTGTTTCTCGGGGGACCAGGCTTCGAGTCGTTCACTCCCAGCGAATACAGCGATTCCTATGTAAAGATCGAATTCGGCACTCCTGATCAGCCGACACTGCGCACCTACACGATTCGTTCGTACGATCTTGATGCCAAAGAGATTGCAATCGATTTTGTCGTCCACGGCGACATGGGTGTCGCAGGTCCGTGGGCCGCGTCAGTTCAGCCGGGCGCTGAGATTACTCTGCGGGGACCTGGTGGCGCGTTTTTGCCGTCACCAACCGCTGATTGGTATCTCTTCGTCGGAGACGAGACCGCAATACCCGCTATTTCCGCGTCGATAGCGCGATTGGCGCCGAATGCGGTCGGCTACGCCGTTGTCGAGGTCGGGGGACCGGAAGACGAAATCGCGCTCGATGCCCCAGAAGGTATTGCCGTGACCTGGCTACATCGCGGGGCATCGTCCGATGCGGTCGGCGAAGAATTAGCGGGCGACAACGCTCCGGTTGTCGCCGCGGTCAAGGCACTCGAATGGTTGCCGGGCGAACCGCACGTGTTCATTCACGGTGAAGCACAAGCCGTCATGCACAACCTCCGACCGTACATTCGCAAGGAACGAAAGGTCCCGGCGTCGGCTGCTTCTATTTCCGGCTATTGGCGTCGTGGTCGCACCGAAGAGGGCTTCCGGGTCTGGAAGTCCGAACTCGCCGCGGCCGAAAACTAACTCGCGGCGGCCGTGCCGCGAGTCAGCAACACGAGCGCAACGGCCGCGAGAACTCCGAAGGTGGGAATTGCAATTGCCATCGGAACTGCCGTGTCTTCTCCCGCAATTCCCACCAACGGCGAAACCAGCGCCGCCAAGCCGAACTGGCCCGCTCCCATCAGCGCTGAACCGGTCCCGGCCGCGTTGGTGACCTCTCCTTGGGCGAGAGCGGTCGCATTGCCCATGATGAACCCGATGCTCGAAATTGCCACGAACAGTGGGACCAAGATCAACCAGGTATTCGTGGAACTGAAAACCACGCTGGTGCAGAACAATACGGCGCCGCCCATGAGGAGTAGGCACACCCCGAAACGCAGCAGCGTGCGTGCTCCGACGCGACCGAGCAGGCGAGTGGTGATCATCGCTGCCGTGACCATTCCGGTGGCGTTCACTGCGAACGCGATCGAGAATTGTGACGGACTCAGCCCGAGAACGTTCTGAACGACGAACGGTGACGCGGAGATGTACGCGAACAAGGCGCCGAATCCGAAGACGAATGCGAGCGCATATCCGAGGTAGTGCCGATTGCGGACCACGTATCGCAGATTCGAGATCAGGGCCTTCAATCCGCCGCCGTGGCGTCGCTCGGGCGGAAGTGTCTCGGGAACGAGCAAAACGACACCAGCCACCATCACGGCGCCCGCGACAGCCAGGACCCAGAAGATTCCGCGCCATCCGACGGGGCCGAGAAGTGCGCCGCCGATCAGTGGCGCGACGACGGGAGCGATACCGCCGATGATCATCATGATGCTGAAGAGCTTCGCTGCGTCGTCGCCGCGCGCTCGGTCGGCAATACAAGCGCGGGCAAGAACGATGGCAGCGCCTCCACTCAAGCCCTGGACGAGTCGTGCACCGATGAGAAACTCGATGTTCGGCGCCACCGCGCATGCCGCGCCGCTCAGTGCCGTGATGATTGTCGCGGCCAGCAGTATTCGTCGCCTGCCAAGTCCGTCGGAGATCGGACCGATGATCAGCTGGCCGATTCCGAGGCCTGCCATGAAGGTGGTCAGCGTGAGCTGAACGCTGGCCGCAGTAGTGTCGAGTGCATCCGCCATCAACGGTAGGCCGGGCAGGTACATGTCGATGGACAGTGGAGCGATTGCGGAAATCAGTGCCAGTACGCACAACATCTTCAGAGGAATTGCTCGATTCACCGATCAACCCTATCGGCGAGGGAGCTTGCAGTTTCAATCGCGGCGAGCGAGCGTGTGTTCATGACTGACGCATTGCCGGCGAGCTTGAGCGTTCACCTCGATGCGTATGCCGAGCACCTCCGACTGAGCCGAGGCCGGTCGGAACACACGATCCGCGCCTACGTCGGTGACGCGCGGGCATTGCTGACCCATTTCTCCGCGGGTTCGGAGAATGCAGATCTCGACCGCCTCGACCTAAGTGTCATGCGTTCGTGGTTGGCCGCCCAGAATGCCGTAGGAACAGCCCGTACGACGGTAGCTCGACGGGCTTCTTCGGCGCGTGGGTTCACTGCGTGGCTCGCGCAGACCGGACGCATTTCCGTCGACCCGGGCACACGTCTGGCGGCTCCACCAGCTCGCCGGACGCTGCCGACGGTGCTGCGTCAGAGCCAGGCCCTCGACGCAATGGATGCGGCGGAAAGCGGTGCGCAGCAACAAGAGCCGCTCGCCCTGCGAGACCGACTCATCGTGGAATTGTTGTACTCCACCGGAATTCGCGTCGGCGAGTTGTGTGGACTGGACGTCGAGTCGGTCGATGCCGATCGACGATTGCTTCGTGTTCTCGGCAAGGGGAACAAGGAGCGGTCGGTGCCATACGGCCTGCCCGCAGAATCGGCACTGAACGGCTGGCTGGAGCACGGACGACCCGCGCTGTGTTCGGATCGGTCCGGGCGAGCGTTGCTCCTCGGAGTTCGAGGCGGCCGGCTCGATCAGCGTCAGGCGCGTTCGGTGGTCCACGAAACCATGGCTGCAATTCCAGGGGCTCCCGACATGGGTCCGCACGGGCTTCGGCACTCGGCTGCGACACATTTGCTGGAGGGTGGTGCGGACCTTCGTGTGGTCCAAGAACTCCTCGGTCATGCGAGTTTGGCGACCACTCAGCTGTACACGCACGTGTCGGTCGAACGGCTTCGATCCGTCCACGATCAGGCCCATCCGCGCGCCTGATTTGTGGAGCGACGCGAGTTCTCGGCTGGTATTTGGTAGCGTCGCAGCTCAGAAGAGTGAACAATCGGCAAAGTTCGATCGTCGTGTCAAGACACTCGATTACATGCGATATCCGGGGGATTCGTGAACCGCCAAGATGTGAAGCACCTGCCGAACAGCGGCCAACCAGCCTGGCTGTCCGAATCGCCGCAACCGGCTCCCGAGCCGGCGCCGACGCCGGAGCCTGTGGCGCGACTGCAAGAGGTCTGGTCCACGCCACCGCCACCGTCGAGCCAGCAACAGGTGACAAACCAGGATCTGGTTGCCGAAGCTTTACTGAAACGCCCGAAACGGACGCCGCGTGGCGGCTGGCGAAGAGGATTGCATCGTGCGACCGGAGGTGTGGTCAATCTGGGGGATTCGACCAACGAACAGCGCAACCGTGCACTGGCCGCCCGAATCGAGCAGCCGATCCGCAACGACTACCGAGTCGCTCTGCTCTCGCTCAAAGGGGGAGTGGGCAAGACGACGGTCACGGTCGGACTCGGTGCGACGTTTGCTTCGCTGCGTGGTGACTGCGTCGTGGCGGTTGACGCCAATCCCGATTTCGGGACCTTGGCACAACGTGTTCCGCTGCAGACCAATTCGACAGTGCGCGATCTGATTGCTGCTAGACCGGACATAAAGAGCTATTCGGACGTTCGAGTGCACACATCCCAGTCGTCGAGTCGTCTCGAGGTGCTGGCGAGTGAGCAGGATCCGGCGATTTCGGAGGCATTCAGCGAGGCCGACTATCGCCAGGTCATCGACATCTTGCAGGTCTACTACAACATCATCCTCACTGATTGCGGTACCGGGATCATGCACTCGGCGATGAACGGCGTTCTCGATCTTGCCAATTCGTTGGTTCTGGTCAGTTCGCCGGCAATCGACGGAGCGCGCAGTGCAGCGGCAACGCTCGACTGGCTTCAGTTGCACGGATACGGCCATCTGGTCGAGCGGACCGTCGTCGTCATCAGCGCCGCCAGACCAGGGTCGAGCGTGATCGACATGGACGCGTTGGTGGACTATTTCATGCGTCGATGCCGCGCCGTCGAGGTCATTCCTTTCGACGAGCATCTCGCGGAGGGGTCGGTGATGGACCTCGAATTGATGCGACCGGCCACCAGACGAGCGTTCATGGAACTGGCAGCGATGGTGGCCGACGACTTCGCGGACGCTGTGGGTCGGCACGCCGTTTCCGAGTGGCACTGATTCTGCGACCGATTTCTGCGACCGATCAGCCTCCTTTCAATGGCTTGAGCCTGAGCGGTTGCGACCGAACCAGTCCGAGTGGATCGAGATACTCGCGTCCTCTGCGCAATCCCCAGTGCAAACATGCTTCGACAGCGCACCCTTCGTGCCCGGTTTCGAGGGTTCCGATCACGGACCTGGCTGCGACGCGTTCACCTGTGCGAACGACTGCGGTGACGGGTTCGTAGGTCGTGCGTAGGCCGCCGGGATGATCTATCGACACCGTCGGCTTTCCGGCGACCACTCCCGCGAACACCACGATGCCGTCGCCGGCCGCGAGGACGGATTGGCCGGCGCTGCCGCCGAGATCGACCCCGCGATGACCCGGCAGCCAGTTCTCGGCCGGTTTGTCGAAAGCGCGTTCCACGTGCGGCCGAGGAGCGAGCGGCCAGTCGAATCGCGTGTCTGCTGACGCCGTGCCTACGGCGACACAGCAGGAGATCACGGCAAATACCACGCCTCGTCGAGCTCCGCGCAAGATCGTCATTCCTTGATCTTGCGTGGAGTAGCGCACGCTTCAATGCAGATCAGACGGGTAATCCACAAGGTAGCCGCCGATCCACAACCGCCGGTTCGGTCTGTTGCTTCCGGGGTGGTTATGGCATCGGGGGACGAGGACGTACACTTGTCGAGCGGTCTGTGCTCGCACAGTCCGACTTCGCGCGCCCGCGCACGTTTTCCGGCCTCGGCTGGTCCTGGTTCTCACGAAACAGGTCCGACGGCCGTGCGGGTGCCAGGGCAGGGATCACCCGATCGCCTGCATCAACCGGATTGAAAGTTTGAGGTACACAGCCATGGCTGTCGTAACCATGAAGCAGATGCTCGATAGTGGAACCCACTTCGGACATCAGACCCGTCGCTGGAACCCGAAGATGAAGCGATTCATCTTGACCGACCGCAACGGCATCTACATCATCGACCTCCAGCAGACGCTGACGTACATCGACAAGGCGTACGAGTTCGTCAAGGAGACCGTTGCCCACGGCGGCACCGTTCTCTTCGTCGGTACCAAGAAGCAGGCGCAGGAGTCCATCGCTTCCGAAGCTACTCGCGTCGGAATGCCCTACGTCAACCAGCGTTGGCTCGGCGGCATGCTCACCAACTTCACCACCGTTCACAAGCGTCTGCTTCGCCTCAAGGAGCTCGAGGCAATGGAGCAGACCGGTGGATTCGAAGGTCGCACCAAGAAGGAAATCCTCATGCTCACGCGTGAGATGACCAAGCTGGATCGCACCCTCGGTGGTATCCGCGACATGGCCAAGGTTCCTTCCGCGGTGTGGATCGTCGACACCAACAAGGAGCACCTGGCAGTTGCCGAGGCTCGCAAGCTGAACATCCCGGTCATCGCGATCCTGGACACCAACTGCGACCCCGACCTCGTCGACTACCCGATCCCGGGCAACGACGACGCCATCCGTTCCGCAGCACTGCTGACCAAGGTTGTCGCTTCCGCGGTTGCCGAAGGTGTGCAGGCACGTGCAGGACTGAGCGCCGACAAGGACGCGAAGCCCGAAGCCGGCGCAGGCGAGCCCCTCGCCGAGTGGGAGCAGGAACTGCTCTCGCAGGCAGCTCCGGCCGCAGAGGCTGAGGCAGTTCCGGCTGCAGAGGCTGAGGCAGCCCCCGCCGCAGAGGCACCGGCCACCGAGGCCTGATTCGTTGAAACCGGCCCTGACCAAGAGTTCTTTTGGTCAGGGCCGTTTCACCGTTAGGCCCGAGCACCACCGTCAGGCCGTGCTTCACCGTTAGTCCTAGGTCCGAAACAGACACATGAGGAGGCTCGCTAATCATGGCGAACTACACCGCCGCTGACGTCAAGCGGCTCCGTGAGCTCACCGGCTCCGGAATGATGGCATGTAAGAACGCACTCGCAGATGCAGACGGCGATTTCGACAAGGCCGTCGAGCAGCTGCGCATCAAGGGCGCGAAGGATGTCGGAAAGCGCGCAGAGCGCACCACCGCTGAGGGTCTCGTCGTCGCCAAGGACGGCGTCATGATCGAGATCAACTGCGAGACCGACTTCGTCGCCAAGAACGACGAGTTCATCAAGCTGGCCGACGAGATCGTGACCGTCGCTGCTGCTGGTAAGCCTGCTGACCTCGACGCTCTCAAGGCGCTCGAGCTCGACGGCAAGACCATCGACACCGTCATTGCGGAGCAGTCCGCGAAGATCGGTGAGAAGCTCGAACTGAGCCGCGTCGCTTCCTTCGACGGCCCCGTTGCCGTTTACCTGCACAAGCGCAGCTCCGACTTGCCGCCCGCTGTCGGCGTTCTCGTCGAGTACACCGGTGAAGGCGATGCTGCTGCTGAGGCCGCTCGCGGCGCTGCAATGCAGGTCGCAGCACTCAAGGCGAAGTACGTCACGCGTGACGAGGTTCCCGAGGAGATCGTCGCTTCCGAGCGTCACATCGCCGAAGAGACCGCCCGCGCAGAAGGCAAGCCCGAGCAGGCACTGCCGAAGATCATCGAAGGCCGCGTCAACGGTTACTTCAAGGACGTCGTTCTGACCGAGCAGTCTTCGGTCACGGACTCCAAGAAGACCGTCAAGGCGATCCTCGACGAGGCAGGCGTGACCATCAAGCGCTTCGTGCGTTTCGAGGTCGGCGCCTCCGCTTAATTCGGAGCCCGCACACATGGACCCCGCCTGAAGAGCATTTGCTCTACCGGCGGGGTCTACGTGTACCTGGGGCCTCCGATGAGGCAGGATGAGAGTGCCTCGGGACGAGTCCCGGGGGCTTTCCTATGCCGCGGTGTCCGATTCGGCGGCAGAAGAAGAATGAAGGACCTACAAGGTCTTGTATCGAACTGAGGAGAACAATGTCCGAACCAGCCAACGAACGTCCAGGATTCAAGCGGGTCCTGCTCAAACTCGGCGGCGAAATGTTCGGAGGCGGCAAAGTCGGTCTCGATCCCGACGTGGTCACCAAGGTGGCTGAGCAGATCGCAGAGGTCGTTCGATCGGGCGTACAGGTTGCAGTGGTCATCGGCGGCGGAAACTTCTTCCGCGGGGCGGAACTGCAGCAGCGTGGCCTCGATCGCGCGCGCTCCGACTACATGGGCATGCTAGGCACCGTCATGAACTGCCTCGCTCTGCAGGATTTCCTGGAGAAGGCGGGCGTCGATTCTCGCGTGCAGACGGCCATCACCATGGGCCAGGTCGCCGAGCCGTACCTCCCCCTTCGCGCACGCAGGCACCTCGAGAAGGGGCGCGTAGTCATCTTCGGTGCCGGGATGGGTATGCCCTACTTCTCGACTGACACCACTGCTGCGCAGCGCGCGCTGGAGATCGGTGCCGAGGTAGTGCTGATGGCCAAGGCTGTCGACGGCGTCTACTCGGCCGACCCGCGTCTCGACCCGGACGCGACGATGTACGAACAGATCACGCACCGTGAGGTCATCGAACGTGAGCTCAAGGTCGCGGACGCGACGGCATTCAGCCTGTGCATGGACAACTCGATGCCGATGATGGTGTTCAACCTCCTCACCGAAGGAAACATCGCTCGCGCGGTGTCCGGTGAGAAGATCGGCACCCTGATCAAGTCGTGAGTGACACCCAAAAAATGATGCAGAACAACATGGAGGAACAGCCGTGATCGATGAAGCGCTCTTCGAGGCAGAAGAGAAGATGGAAAAGGCTGTCACGGTAGCCAAGGACGATCTCGGCTCGGTTCGCACCGGACGCGCGAACCCCGGTATGTTCTCGCGCATCGTGATCGACTACTACGGTTCGATCACGCCGATCACGCAGCTCGCGAGCATCAACGTCCCCGAGGCCCGCATGGTCATCGTCAAGCCGTACGAGGCTTCGCAGCTCAACGCGATCGAGACGGCGATCCGCAACTCGGATCTCGGTGTGAACCCGTCCAACGACGGCAGCATCATCCGCATTTCGGTTCCGCAGCTCACGGAAGAGCGTCGACGTGAACTGGTGAAGCAGGCCAAGTCCAAGGGCGAGGATTCCAAGGTCACGCTGCGCAACATCCGCCGCAAGGCGATGGACGAACTCGGCCGGATCCAGAAGGACGGTGAAGCCGGCGAGGACGAGGTCGGTCGCGCAGAGAAAGAACTCGACAAGACCACGGCGAAGTACGTGCACACGGTCGAGGAACTCGTCAAGCACAAGGAAGCAGAGTTGATGGAGGTATAGCCTCCTCATTTGCAGTGTTTGTCGTCGGGAGTAGATCAGGGAGTTTGGGTGCACGCACAAGAGGGAACCGCCGGTGGTCCCGTCACGGACGGGCCTACGGGCGGCGCTGAGGGCGCGCAACCGCCGAAGTCGAAGGCGGGCAGGAACCTACCTGCCGCCATCGGCGTCGGAGCTGGTCTCGGCGCCTTGGTCATCGGCACTTTGATCTTCCTGCCCCCGGGATGGATCGCTGTCGTCGCGATCGCGATGTTCATCGCGACGTGGGAGGTCACCACGCGGCTTCGTGAAGCCGACATCGAGGTGCCGCGAATTCCGCTTCTCGTCGGCGGGCAAGCCACGATCTGGCTCGGCTGGCCGTGGGGACCGGTCGGGGTGCTCAGCGGATTCACCGCGACCGTCCTGGTATGCATGGTGTGGCGGTTGTTCGACCACGGGCTCAAGGCGACCCCGAAGAACTTCCTGCGAGACACCTCCATCACGGTGTTCGTTCTGGCGTGGATCCCGCTGTTGGCGTCATTCGGTGCGTTGATGGTGCTCGAAGACGACGGCCCCGGTCGCGTCTTCGTCCTGATGATCGGTGTCGTGTGCTCCGACATCGGCGGCTACGCGGCTGGAGTGCTGTTCGGGAAGCATCCGATGGTGCCCGCTGTGAGCCCGAAGAAGTCCTGGGAGGGATTCGTCGGCTCCCTCATTTTCTGCGTCATCGGCAGTTTGCTTTCGGTGACGTTGATCCTCGACGCGAATTCGATGATCGGCGTCCTGCTCGGTGTCGTCCTGGTGGTAGTCGCGACGGTCGGCGACCTGATCGAATCGCAGATCAAGCGTGAACTCGGCATCAAGGACATGGGAACCTTGCTTCCCGGCCACGGCGGAATTATGGACCGCCTGGATTCACTCCTGCCGTCGGCATTTGTCACCTGGCTGATTCTGTACGCACTCGTCTGATTTCTCGTGCGTGATTTCTTCTCAGGCCGTTCCAAGCCGATCCCCAGTCCGAACATCTGGCATTGGCCGGACGTGTACGAGATCGAGAACCGTGCGCAGGACGTCGACGGTTCCATCTGGGCCGCGATGGGAGCCCAGGTCGACTGGTCTGGACGCGATGTCGTCGATGTCGGCTGTGGGGCAGGGTTCCATCTACCGGAGTTCGCTCGTACTGCCCGTCGTGTTGTCGGAGTGGAGCCGCATGCACCGCTGGTGAAGGCCGCGCGGGAACGAACCCGCGATTCGGCGTCGATCGACGTAGTCCAGGGTTCAGCAGAGTCCACGGGTCTGGTGGATGCTTCAGTCGATCTCGTTCATGCCCGTACGGCGTACTTCTTCGGAAAAGGCTGCGGCCCGGGAATTCGTGAGGCCATGCGCATCCTGAGGCCCGGGGGAGTCTTGCTGATCGTGGATCTCGATGTGAGCGCCGGCCCGTACGGGGAGTGGATGAGGGCGGATCTGCCCAAATACGATCCCGCGGCGGTCGAAGCGTTCTTCGAGGCTCAAGGATTCTCGCTCACGCGCGTCGAGACCCGGTGGGAGTTCGAGAATCGAGACGATATGTGGCGGGTACTCGGAATCGAGTTCACCGAGAAGACTGCCGAGCGTGCGTTCTCGCAAGTAACGGGATTGGGCTTCACGGTGCGATACCGGATCCATGTTCGGTCCAAACCACGATCACTCGAACTTGCGTGAAGGCGGGCTCAAAAGACGAACGTCAGGCGCTCCGACTTGAGCGCCTGACGTTTTCTGCACCGATTCAGTAGTAAAAAATCAGTGATCGGTGGGGATGTGGAACAGGGTGGCGAGCTTGTGAATCTTCTTCGCCTTGGCGAGCTTGGGCAAGTCGCTGCCGTCGCGCACGCGTGAGCCATCTTCGCCGAGATCGTCGATGACATTCTGAGCCCAGATCGCGTCGGCTACAGAGGGACTCAGTCCTGCGTTGACGGGGGCAGTCTGCGCGGTGGTCATGCAGAGTTTGCCGGCCATGCCGAGTGACAAGGTGATCGCACAGTCTCGGGCGAGCAGATCCAGATCGGGGCCGAGCGTGGGACCGTCGATCGGCGGAGCGATGCGTGCCGCGCGGCTGGCGATGGTGAGCCGCGAACGCGGGTACGACATCGACGTGGGGGAGTCGTCCATCCCAGTGTCGCGCCGGAAGTCGCCGCTGCCGAATGCGAGACGGAAGATGCCGTCAGTGCGTGCGATCTCGGGGGCAGCCTCGAGTCCTACCGCGGATTCGACGAGGGCAAGAATCTTGGTGCCGTCGGGAAGTCGCTCGGCCGTGGCGTCGGCCTGCTGACCGCTTTCGGTCTTTGCGAGCATGACACCCTCGAGTCCGGGGAGGCCCGCGAGTGCGGCCAGATCCTCTTCCCAGAACGGTGTCGTGGCGTCGTTGATCCGAACCCAGGCGTGATTGTGTTCGCTCAGGAATGCGGCGACATCGCGGCGGGCCGCCGGTTTGTTGGGTGCGGTGACGGCATCCTCGAGGTCGAGAATGACGGCGTCGGCCGCACTCGCGAGTGCGGCGTCGAAGGTGTCCGGTTTGGACGCGGGGACGAGGAGCCAGGATCTTGCCTGCTGCGGGGCAATTCGCGAGGTCACAGGTCTCTCCATGTGAGTAGTCACATCAGGGCCTTTCCGGTGATTTCCACGACATCAATGATGCCTGCTGGCCCATCGATCGACCCAATTGCGTAACTAGATTTCAGTCACATCTGCCGCTTCGCTGCGCGCCGGATCTGAATGATGCGAACGCCGCCTGCCAACGCCATGATCAATGCGCCCGCGATGGCGGAAAGCAGGATCGTGATTCCGAGCGGAAAGTCGATCTGCCAGGCGAGGATCTTGACGGAGACGCTCTCTAGGTTCTGCAGGATGAACACCAGCAGTAAGATCAACACGATTGCACCTATGACCAGGCCAACCCAGGTCGTGGCGGCTCTGGTTCGGTCGGTGACCGACGTTCCGGTCGGCACCGGTTCAGGCGTCGGTGTCGGTTCCGGATCGTGTTTTTCCACTGCCTTGTTCTCGTCCACCTTCGGAAGTTCCGGATCGGGGCCGAAACCGTCGGCTGGGCCGTACACGGGGGAATTCGACGGATCCTCTGGTGTGGTTGACATGACATGATCATCACTCAACCTGCGCGAAGTTGCACGGGTAATCCGGCCACAATCGGGTGGCAGTGGGGTAGCACCCCAAAACAATGGGACAATGGTGTAACTATGGCTGCCTCTCTTCCCCTCGTTTTCACTGCACCCAAGCGCGGAATGCCTCCACGGCACCTCGCCGATCTCGATTCCGCCGAGCGCAAAGAAGCGGTGAAAGAGCTCGGCCTTCCGGCTTTCCGGGCCGATCAGCTGGCGCGTCAGTACTACGCGCGGCTGGAAGCCGATCCGGAGAAGATGACCGATCTCCCCGCATCGGTGCGCGAGAAGGTGGGGGAGTCGCTGTTCCCGACCTTGTTGACCCCGATCAAGCACCTCGCGTGCGATTCGGGCGACACTCGCAAGACCCTGTGGAAGGCACATGACGGAACGCTGCTCGAAAGCGTCTTGATGCGCTATCCCGACCGGGCAACACTTTGCATCTCGAGTCAGGCAGGCTGCGGAATGGCCTGCCCGTTCTGTGCGACGGGTCAGGGCGGCCTCGACCGCAACCTCTCGACCGCCGAGATCGTCGATCAGGTTCGCGAGGCAGCGGCTGCCATGCGCGACGGTGAAGTTGCCGGCGGCCCCGGACGCCTCTCGAACGTCGTGTTCATGGGTATGGGCGAGCCTTTGGCGAACTACAAGCGCGTGGTGGCAGCGGTACGACGGATCACCTCGCCTGCACCCGACGGCCTCGGCCTGTCTCAGCGGTCCGTCACGGTCTCGACCGTCGGCCTAGCTCCCGCTATCCGCAAGCTCGCTGACGAAGGCCTGAGCGTCACGCTGGCGGTATCGCTGCACACACCGGACGACGAACTGCGCGACACTCTTGTCCCGGTCAACAATCGCTGGTCAGTGTCGGAGGTACTTCAGGCTGCCCGGTACTACGCAGACAAGACCGGTCGCCGTGTGTCCATCGAGTACGCGATGATCAAGAACGTCAACGATCAGCCGTGGCGCGCGGACATGCTGGGCAAGAAGCTGAAGAAAGCACTCGGCGGGTTGGTGCACGTCAACCTGATTCCGCTCAACCCGACTCCGGGCAGCGAGTGGGACGCGAGCCCCAAGGACGTCGAGCGTGAGTTCGTGCGTCGGGTCATCGCCCAGGGCGTCTCGTGCACGGTGCGCGATACGCGCGGTCAGGAAATCGCCGCAGCCTGTGGCCAGCTGGCAGCCGAGAACTGAAACGTTTCAGGCCTGAAACACGTAAAGAGAAGGCCTCCACGAACTTTCGTTCGTGGAGGCCTTCTCTTTGTCAGGTTTCTAGCGCGGGCGGCGACGGATGACGATGTCGCGGACCAGAATGAAGATCATCAATCCGGCGGTGCCGATGAGCCACAGATCCTCGACCTTGCCGTGATGGTTTCCGATCATCATCAGAAGCAGGAATATTGCGAAGAACCATCCGAGGAAACGGAAAAACTTGAGTCCTTCACCACTCCACCCCCATGCGGCAGAGGGAACCTCGGCCTCATCGACGTGCGAGACCACGACGGGGGCGCTGGACTTGACGTCCAACTGGGTATCGGCCACGGTCGATCCTCCTGCTCATTCGGTTGCACTACTGCCCAATATGGTGACATACGACTGCCTGTCGTACGTAGTTGGGCGTCGATAAGGTTGTTCTCAGGTGTTATCAGGAACAATGGGCGAGTGCAGGAAACCACACGTACCCGCGTCCTCCTCCTCGGCAGTACCGGTTCGATCGGTACCCAAGCGCTGGAGGTCATCGCTGCCAACCCCGACCGTTTCGAAGTAGTCGGTCTTGCAGCGGGCGGCAACAACGTCGAGTTGTTGGCCGAACAGATTCGTGCAACCGGCGTCACGGACGTCGCCGTCGCCGATCCTGCAGCGGCATCGGCGCTGGAATCGGTAACCGCCCGTTCGGGACCGAGCGCCGTGACGGAACTGGTTCGGGACAGCGGTGCCGATGTTGTCCTCAATGCGCTCGTCGGTTCTTTGGGACTCGAACCGACACTGGCGGCTTTGAACTCGGGAGCGCGCCTGGCGCTGGCGAACAAGGAATCGCTTGTCGCCGGCGGAGCGCTGGTGACGAAAGCCGCCGCCCCCGGTCAGATCGTGCCGGTCGACTCGGAGCATTCGGCGCTTGCCCAGTGCCTACGTGGTGGAACAGGCGACGAGGTGGCCCGGTTGGTTCTCACCGCTTCGGGTGGGCCGTTCCGTGGCTGGAGCGCCGAGGAGCTCGAAAGTGTGAATCCGGCTCAGGCAAAAGCGCACCCCACCTGGTCGATGGGCCCCATGAACACCCTCAACTCGGCAACTCTGGTCAACAAGGGCCTCGAGTTGATCGAGACGAACCTGCTGTTCGGGATCGACTACGACCGCATCGACGTCACCGTGCATCCGCAATCGATCGTGCACTCCATGGTGACCTTCTTCGACGGATCGACGCTGGCACAGGCGAGTCCACCGGACATGAAGCTCCCGATCGCTCTCGCTCTCGGCTGGCCGGACCGCATCGAAGGTGCGGCGTCGGCATGCGACTTCACCACCGCCTCCACCTGGGAATTCGAGCCGCTCGATTCGTCGGTGTTCCCAGCCGTCGATCTGGCGCGAAGCGCAGGAAAATCCGGAGGTTGCTTCACCGCGATCTACAACGCGGCCAACGAAGTGGCGGCTCAGGCATTCCTCGACGGTGTCATTTCCTTCCCGGCGATCGTCCGCACGGTGGCTGCTGTTCTCGACGATGCAGGTCAATGGTCCGCAGAACCGGTTACCGTGGACGACGTTCTGGCCGCAGACGGCTGGGCACGCACACGAGCGCGTCAGCTCGTGAAGCAGGAGGGCTAGAGCTTTCATGGTTTTTGCACTGGGCGTAGTGCTGTTTGCCCTCGGCATCGGCGTGTCCATCGCCCTGCACGAAGCCGGTCACATGTGGACGGCCAAAGCTTTGGGAATGAAGGTTCGCCGCTACTACATCGGCTTCGGACCGAAGATCTTCTCGTTCCGTCGAGGTGAGACCGAGTACGGCCTCAAGGCGCTGCCGCTGGGCGGATTCTGCGACATCGCGGGCATGACGGCCCTCGACGAGATGACGCCTGAAGAAGAGCCGCACGCGATGTACAAGAAGGCGGCGTGGAAGCGCGTCGTCGTCATGTCCGGCGGTATCGCGATGAACTTCATTCTCGGGTTCCTCCTGATCTACGCATTGCTTCTCGGCTGGGGCCGAACTGAGCCCGCTCAGCCAGTGGTCCAAGAGGTCACCTGTGTGGCCCCCGATCAGCTGGGCCAGGACGGCAACTTCGAGCTGACAGAGTGCTCGGGTGGGGGCCCCGCGGGAGATGCGGGCCTGCAATCGGGAGATCGGATCACCGCAGTCGACGGAAAGTCGACGAGCACCTTCCCTGAGGTGGCAGCAGCTATTCGAGGTGTGGATGGTCCGATCGTGTTGTCGGTTGATCGCGACGGAGAGGCCTTGTCGATCACGGTCGTGCCCGAACGAGTCCAGCGATATGTGAACTCGGCCAGTGGCGTTCCCGTGAAGCAGGAAGTATCCGCTGTCGGAATCGGTGGACCGGGCTCGGCGCTGGTCGAGTACAACGCTCTCACGGCTGTTCCGGCAGCCTTCGACTACACCGGCCAGATCATGGTCGACTCGGTGAAGGCATTGGCTGACATTCCGTCGAAGGTGGGGGCACTGTGGGAGTCGATCACGGGCGGCGAACGCGCCCAGGACACACCGATCAGCGTGGTCGGTGCCAGCGTGATCGGTGGCGAGGCCGCAGATCGAGCCGAGTGGCCGATGTTCGTCGGACTGCTCGCATCGATCAACTTCTTCCTCGGTGTTTTCAACATCCTGCCGCTGTTGCCGCTCGACGGCGGTCACATCGCGGTGGTCTTCTACGAGAAGATCCGTGATTGGTTCCGCGCCCGCCGAGGCTTGATTCCCGGCGGCCCGGTCGACTACACGCGACTCCTTCCGATTACTTACGTATTCATCGTGATCGGTGGCGCGTTCATGTTGCTGACACTCACGGCTGACATCGTCAATCCGATCAAGATCTTCTGACCGTGTGAGAAGGGTGACGGTTGCCGCGCGGTAGTGCGGCGATCGCCCGGCTAAACTTGCAGTGAAGCTATGAAAGAAGGCACAGACGTGACCATCCCTATCGGACTGGGAATGCCCTCGGCACCCGCAGCGATTCTTGCTCCTCGACGCAAGACACGGCAGCTGCAGGTCGGCACGGTAGGTGTGGGCAGCGATTTCCCCATCTCGGTGCAGTCCATGTGCACCACGAAGACGCACGACGTCAATGCAACGCTGCAGCAGATCGCGGAACTGACCGCGTCCGGTTGCGACATCGTCCGTGTCGCCTGCCCGCGTCAGGAAGACGCGGACGCGTTGTCGATCATTGCGAAGAAGAGCCAGATCCCGGTTATCGCCGACATCCACTTCCAGCCGCGCTACATCTTCGCGGCAATCGATGCGGGATGCGCTGCGGTGCGCGTCAATCCGGGCAACATCAAGGAATTCGACGGCCGTGTCAAAGAGGTGGCCAAGGCTGCCGGTGACGCAGGCATTCCGATCCGTATCGGTGTCAACGCGGGATCGCTCGATCCTCGGTTGATGGAGAAGTACGGCAAGGCGACGCCCGAAGCGTTGGTCGAGTCCGCGCTGTGGGAGGCCGGGTTGTTCGAAGAGCACGGCTTCGGTGACATCAAGATCTCCGTCAAGCACAACGATCCGGTGATCATGGTCGAGGCTTACCGCCAACTCGCCGCCAAATGCGATTACCCGTTGCACCTCGGCGTCACGGAGGCAGGGCCGGCGTTTCAGGGCACGATCAAGTCCGCGGTCGCCTTCGGTGCGCTGCTCGCGGAGGGTATCGGCGACACGATCCGGGTTTCGCTCTCGGCCCCGCCGGCCGAGGAAATCAAGGTCGGTAACCAGATTCTGCAGTCTCTGAACCTGCGTCCCCGCAAGCTCGAGATCGTCTCATGCCCCTCGTGTGGCCGTGCACAGGTCGATGTCTACACACTCGCCGACGAGGTCTCCGCCGGCCTCGAAGGCATGGAGATCCCGCTGCGCGTGGCAGTCATGGGTTGCGTCGTGAACGGACCGGGCGAAGCGCGTGAGGCCGACCTCGGTGTGGCGTCCGGCAACGGCAAGGGCCAGATCTTCGTCAAGGGCAAGGTCATCAAGACGGTGCCCGAGGCGCAGATCGTCGAGACGTTGATCGAAGAGGCGATGAAAATTGCCGAAAGCATGGAGGGTGACGCCTCGGAGGGTGCGCCGGTCGTCACCGTGAGTTGAGTGATTGCCGGATGAATCTTCCCCGTCGGTGTCAGGTTCGTGGCAATCTGAGTGCATCATGATCGGGTAGTGATATTCGTGGACGCGCAGTCGAGTCGAGGGGGTTGACGGATGCTCAAACTCCTCGGAGCCAAGCAGGTCGGAAGTCGAGATCTCGAAGACGTCCGACGGGTACTCGACGCCGATCCGGTGGCGGCCTGCATGATTGCCGCGCGCGTCGAAGAATGCGGCGTCGACCCACGAATGATTCACGGCGAGCTGTGGAGTCGAGGCGGGCCGTTGTCCTCACTGTGCTTTGCCGGGGCGAACCTGGTTCCGCTTCGAGGCGATCCGGATGACATTCGGGCATTCGCCGACCGTGCCTGTCGGATTCCGCGCATGTGCTCGTCGGTGGTCGGCCGCGCCGAATTGGCGTTGCCGTTGTGGGAGATGCTCGAGCTCGACTGGGGAACTGCGCGGGAGGTGCGCCCCGAACAGCCGTTGCTCGCGGTTTCCGAGCCGCTGGCGTGCCCGTCGGATCCACTGGTCCGGCAGGTTCGCTCGGACGAACTCGAGATCTATCTGCCTGCCGCGATCGCGATGTTCATCGAAGAGGTCGGAGTCGACCCGCGTGCCAACGACGGTGGGCGCGGATACCGGCACCGTGTCGCTAGCCTGATCGCCGCTGGTCGAGCGTGGGCGCGCATCGAGGACGGCCAGGTCGTTTTCAAGGCTGAGGTCGGTTCGATGTCTGCTCGCTGTGGCCAGATCCAGGGTGTGTGGGTCAACCCGGAATTTCGTGGGCAGGGCTTCGGCGTGACCGGTACAGCGGCTGTAGCGGAGTCGATCATGGCGACCGGTCGCATTGCGAGCCTGTACGTCAACAGCTTCAATACGATTGCGCGGTCGACCTATTCGCGGGTGGGGTTCCGACAGGTCGCGACCTTCTCGACGGTGCTGCTCGACTGACCGTACAAGCCGCGTGCAATGGTCGCGCCTACGCTGGGTGGAGCATTTGTCGCCCTACTATGGGGCTCGATGAACACTCGGCATTTCTCTCGTAGTCGCTCGGCCCAACTGTTGGCCTCCTGCACCGTGATTTTCTTGGCGGTGGGGATCAGTTCGTGTACTCCGAAACCCGCCGGCCCCGAGCCCGTCGCGCAGCAGTTCCTGAGTGCGTTCGGTGACAGGGATATCGACGAGGCAGCAAAACTGACGGACCGGCCTGACTCCGCGGGTCCTGTATTGAGTGACACCTGGGATGCGCTCCAGGCCGAGTCGATGACTGCCGAGACCACGTCGGTGAAGATGAACGGTGACACTGCGACGGTCGGCTACACCTACGAGTGGCACCTTCCGAAAGACCGCGTATGGACGTACGACGGCGAGCTGCAGATGGGACGCAAGGACGGCGACTGGTCCGTCCGGTGGAGTTCGACGGACGTTCACCCGCGCCTCGGTGACAAGCAGACGATGTCGTTGCGGGCAACCGCGGCGCCGCGAGCGCGGGTCAACGAGCATTCGGGCACGGATGTCCTGGTGCCGGGAATTGTCTACCGAGTGAAGTTCGATCGCTCCAAGAGCAACGACATCATCGGTTCCGCAAACAATCTCGCAAGTGTTCTCGGTCGCTTCGATTCTTCGCTGACGGGTCAATCGATCGCCGAATCCTCGACGGCCGTCAAGGGCGACTATCTGGTGACCCGCCTGCGCAGTGACGACTACGACCAGGTATCGGCGCAACTGGGAGCCATTTCGGGAGTATCTGTCTCGGACGAATCGGATCTCGTCTCGACGGACCCGGAGTTCGCGCCCGACCTTCTCGGGCAGATCAAGAAGACGATCATCGACGAGGTCGACGGCAAAGCCGGCTGGAGTGTCGTCACGGTCAACCAGAACGGCGTCGACACCGATGTGCTGACCGAGACTGCGCCGCAACCTGTTCCGTCGTTCAGTATCAGTTTGGATCGCAACATTCAGATCGCTGCTCAGCGTGCCGTGAACGTGAACAAGGATCAGGCGATGATGGTGGTCATCGAACCGTCGAGTGGGGCGATCCTGGCTGTCGCACAGAACAAGGCAGCAGACCGCGACGGACCGGTCGCGACGATGGGTCAGTACCCGCCCGGTTCGACGTTCAAGATCATCACGGCAGGCGCCGCAATTTCGACCGGTCAGGCGACCCCCGACACGATGGTGCCATGCCCGGGCCGGATCGAGATCGGTGAGCGCAGCGTCCCCAACTACAACGAGTTCTCACTCGGCACGGTGCCGATGGCAACGGCCTTCGCGCGTTCGTGCAACACGTCCTTCGCCAAGCTGGCCAGCGAGATGCAACCAGACACGTTGACCACTGCCGCAGCGCAGTTCGGCATCGGCCAGGACTACAACGTGGTGGGATTGCCGATCGATTCCGGTTCGGTGCCGCCGGCGTCGGATCTGGTGCAGCGGACCGAAGACGGGTTCGGTCAGGGAAAGGTCGTGGTCAGTCCGTTCGGAATGGCGATGGCAGCGGCGACGGTCGCGAACGGTTCGACTCCGGTGCCGCAACTGATTTCAGGGCGCGAAACCACCATCGACGGTGAGCGCCCGGCGATCTCGCCCGCCATGGTCGACGGCCTGCGCGGCATGATGCGACTCGTGGTCACCAGCGGTACTGCAGAACGCGTCGAAGATCAGGGTGAGGTGTACGGCAAGACCGGTGAAGCCGAGGTCGAAGGGGGATCGCACGCGTGGTTCGTCGGCTATCGCGGGAACCTGGCCTTCGCGACTCTGGTTGTGCGGGGCGGAAGTTCGGACAACGCCGTCGCAGTCACCCGTGACATGCTCACCGCCCTGCCTGAAGGCTACTGACCCGTCAGGGGAGCAGTCCCAACCGCCGGGCGGTCACCACGGCTTCGTGGCGTGAGCTCGCATCCAGCTTTCCCATCGCGCTTCGCAGATAGCTCTTGACTGTTTCCGGGCGAAGGGAAAGCCGTTGGCCGGCTTCGATGTTGGTGCAGCCGAGTGCGACCTGAGAGAGAACATCCACTTCGCGCGGGGTGAGCGTGACGTCGGATTCGGCGTCTGCGGTGGGACGCAGCAGGTTGGCCAAACGCTGGGAGAGTCCGCGGAGTTTGGTCTGCAAGTCGGTGTCGGTGACGGTCTGGGCGACACTGCGTAGTTCGGCGTGGACTCCGCGGATCTCTTCCGAAGACATACCGTCGGCGGTAGTCGCGGCGGCGGCCTGCAGTAGTTGCAGGCGACGATCGACTTCGTCGCGGATGGCGAACTCCATCCCGAGACGCCGGGATGCGCCGACCATGACGTCTGCTGTTCGGTCACCCAACGGAGCGGAATCGCGGATCGCGGCGTAGAGCACAGCGCGCGATTTTCCCGAAACCATGACCGGAACGGCGATGATCGAATGCAGGCCCTCGCTGAGAACAGGACGGTCGAAGTGATGAGTGATGGACTGCGAATTGCCGTAATCGTTGACGGTGATCGGTGAACCCTGGGCTACGACGCGTCCGCCCATGCCCGAGCGCGGCGGGATGGCCAAGCCCTTGAGGTTGTTGGTGCGGGTGCCGACGAATTCGCTCAGGTGCAGGGTTCCGTCCTGGACCTCGCCTCCGAACAGCACGGGAACAACGCCCTGAGCTGCGATTGTTCGGAGTTCACCTCGCATTGCGTCCCCGTCGCGGGGGCGCAGAAGTGACGAAGCATGTCGGTTCACGCAGGTACCCCTTTCTGGGGGTAGTGAAGTTCTCTTGTGAGCTAGATCATAGGGGGTGAACAGTACGTATGACGAGCCGCCAACGTAACCGGTCGGGCCAACCATACGACGATCGATAAGGAGCAAGTTGATGAGCACCGATCCCACCGCACGGGTGCGCGAGCTGCTGGACCAGTACGACACCCCGCATGCCAGCGCCGCAGAATTGCTCTGCGATCGGCATCCCGCGGATGGCGTTGCATTCACCGTCGTCGAGGCAGACCTTAGCTCGGTGGACCTCACTTACGGTCATCTACGTGAGCAGTCGGCGCGTTTCGCGGCAGCTCTGGCCGACCTCGGAGTCGAGCCGGGTGACAACGTCGCGACCTTGATGGGTAAGTCTGCGGACCTGGTGGTCGCGCTCCTCGGAATCTGGCGCCGCGGAGCGGTCCACGTGCCCTTGTTCACGGCGTTCGCTTCGCCGGCCATCGCTTTCCGCTTGACGGCCAGCGGCGCGAAGGTGGTCATTTCCGACGCCAATCAGCTCGAGAAGCTCGCGCCGGGAGAGGACATCCCCGCCGACGCAGCGTGGCAGGTCATCGTCGCGGGCGGCGCGGCCGGTGACGAGTTGGACTTCGACGCACTTGTCGCAGCTCAGGATGCCGAAGACCCGAAGGGCGCTGCTCAGGCAGTCGGCGGCAACGCACCGATGGTGCAGTTGTTCACCAGTGGCACCACGGGAACACCCAAGGGCGTGCCGGTTCCGGTGCGCGCGCTCGCCTCGTTCCACGCCTACCAGGAGTTCGGCCTCGACGTCCGAGAGGACGACGTGTTCTGGAACGCCGCAGACCCGGGCTGGGCGTACGGGCTGTACTACGCGTTGCTCGGCCCGCTTGCCGCCGGCACGCGAAGCCTTCTGCTGCACGCCGGATTCTCCGCGCCGCTGACGTGGCAGATCATCGAGAAGTTCGGTGTCACCAATTTTGCCGCCGCTCCGACCGTCTACCGCAGTCTGCGTGCCGACAAGGCTCCCGTTCCGGAAGGCATCTCGCTGCGCCGCGCTTCCTCGGCCGGTGAGCCCTTGACTCCGGATGTTGTTGCGTGGTCGAAGAACTCGTTGGGCGTCGAGGTCCGTGATCACTACGGCCAGACCGAGCACGGCATGTTCATCGTCAACGCCTGGGCCGACGGACTTCGCGACGATGTCCGTCCCGGATCCATGGGTCGTCCGTTGCCGGGTTGGTCTGCCGCTGTGCTGGAAGACAATTCGGATGACATTGCACCGGCCCGCACTCAGGGCCGCGTGGCGATCGATACTCACAACAGCCCGTTGATGTGGTTCACCGGGTACGTCGATGCGCCGGAGAAGACGAAGCAGCGATTCAGCGAAGACGGCCGCTGGTACATCACCGGTGATGCGGGAATGACGGACGAGGACGGATTCTTCTTCTTCTCCTCGCGCGACGACGACGTCATCATCATGGCGGGCTACCGCATCGGTCCCTTCGACGTCGAGAGCGTGCTGGTCATGCACGAGCACGTCATCGAGGCCGCCGTGGTGGGCATGCCCGACGAGTTGCGTGGTGAGGTTCTCGAGGCGTTCGTCGTTCTTCGCGAAGGCGTCGACGGCGACGACGAACTCGAGAAGGAACTGCAGACGTTGGTGAAGAAGAAGTTCGCCGCGCACGCGTACCCGCGCACGGTGCACTTTGTTCCGAACCTGCCCAAGACCCCGAGTGGGAAGGTTCAGCGGTACATCTTGCGGAAGGGATAAACCCCTGCTGTGCGCCTTTATTAACCCCCGGCGGTTAATAAAGGCGCACAGCAAGGTCAGCGCCGACGAATTCTGCCGACCACCATGAGGGCGACCAGGGTGACTGCAAGCAGCAGTGTCGTATTTGCTGCGGCAAGAAATACCTGGCCACGGTCGGTGAGTCCGAAGATGCTGACCGGCAAGGTCTTCCATGTCGCCGGGTAGACCATGACCGTTGCGCCCAGCTCACCCATCGACAGTGCGATGGAAAGCCCGGCGGCCGCACCCAACGCTGGGAGCAGCAGCGGTAGCGTTACCCGTGTCAGCACCCGCACCGGGCCGGCGCCGAGTGATTCGGCAGCTTGACGGTAGGCGGGATCGAGCCGTTCGAGCGCGGCCGATACGGAACTGAAGGCAAAGGCGAGCACCAAAACCGTGTGAGCGAGAATCACGATCCACTTGGTGCCGCCGAGCAGTAGCGGGCGCTCGTTGAAAGTGATGAGCAGACCCAAGCCGATCGCGACCGACGGAACCGCAATCGGTAAATGGAATACGGCATCGGTGATGCGCCGCAGCCACATCGGTGCCTCACGCGAGGCCAGCGCGGCCCACGTTCCGACGATCAAAGCCAATGCCCCCGCGATGAATGCAGTCTGCAAACTGACGATCAGGCTGGCGAAGTTCTCGTCGGACAGCGCCGTGGAGAAGTTCTTGCCGCCGAGATTCGACGGGAGTGGACCGGTCCACGATCCGGCCAAGGCAGCCGCGACGACGGTGGCGATGGGCGCGACGAAAACCACCGCGACGACCAGGGTGAAGAATCCGAGTACGAGGGCCCTAGAGCTTCGTGTCCACAGCAGCACGGCTGCCTCCCATCAATCTGTTGAAGGTGAATCGGTAGAGGCAGTACAGGCCGAGTGAGAGTGCGACCTGGACCGTCGCGATCACTGCTGCGCCGGGCAAGTCGAAGGTGACAATGCCGCGGGTGTAGATGAGGACCGGCAGAGTTACGACGTCTTTAGCCCCGGTGAAGAGCACGATGCCGAATTCATTCAGCGTCATCAGAAGCACGAGCGATCCACCGGCCAGGAGGGCCGGCCACGCTTCCGGCATCACCACCTGTCGCAGAACTCGGACGGGTGACGCGCCGAGACTGGCTGCCACGTCGAGTTGTTCACGCGGAATCTGGGTGAACGCTGCCAATAGCGGACGCACGACAAAGGGTGTGAAGAAAGTGATTTCGGCCGCGATCACACCGAACGGAGTGTTGAGGAAATTCAGTGGGCCGCTCGCATCGCCGGTGATGCGGACGATCAAGGCGTTGACGGCGCCGGCTGTCCCGTACAGGAACGTGAACGCCAGCGTGATCAGGAAAGACGGCAGGGCGAGCACCGTGTCGATCAATCGCCCCACCACCTTGGATCCGGCGAACGGAACGAAGGCAAGCACCAAGGCGAGGAAGGTTCCCAGGATCAGGCAACCCAGGGTCGACGCCACGGCGATTTGGATGGTCCGCCAGAGCGCGGTTCTGAACAGTTCCGAACCGAGCACCGAAGACCACGTGGACAACCCGGTGCCATCTGCGGTGCTCAGAGATTCCGTGAGGACACGTGCGGTGGGATAGACAGCAAACACGAGGACAAGAAGCAGTGGTGGCAGCGTCCAGCCGATCCGGCGCCACGGGATCGGGTCTTTGTGCTGGGGCGCAGCGGTTTCGGGGCGTTCCAGGGTTGTCGTCATGGGTGGCGATCCGCCGGAACCAGGACACTGCCGTCCGTGGGCAGGACGACGCCCACTTCGGTGTCGACCGGTCGTTCGTCGTGCCCTGGAACATCCGCGTCGACGCGGACGTCGTCGAGGCCACGTACAGCCAGCGTCAGACGCGTCGTGGAACCGCGCCAGACGCTCGAGACGATGCGCGCCGGGAATGATCCTCGTGCGCCGACACCGGTTACGGCTACCGCGTGTGGACGAACACACAGGTAGGCGTCCATGTCGGACTCCCATTCGATGTGCCCGATCTCGGGCTGCGGGGCGTGAGCAGTGAACGGCGTGCCACCGATCGAGACCAGCGCGGAGGTGCCGATGACGCGTGTGACGGTGCAGGGCAGCAGGTTGGCACCCCCGAGGAACGCCGCGGTGAAGCTGGACGGCGGACGTTTCCACAAGGCCTCAGCGGTGTCGATGTCCGCGAGTCTGGCGTTGCGCATCACTGCGATTCGGTCTGCCAGCGCCAGGGCTTCACTCTGATCGTGCGTCACATAGAGCATGGCTGTGTCAGGTAGTGCTGCGCGCAGTCTCGCCAGTTCGCCGAGCATGCTCTCGCGAAGTTGAGCATCCAGGGCGGTCAGTGGTTCGTCGAGGAGGAGTACTCCAGGGCGAATTGCCAACGCTCGGGCAATGGCGATTCGCTGCTGTTGACCGCCGGAAAGTTCACGGGGAAGCCGCTTTCCGTACGCCGACATCCCGACCATGTCGAGGGCTTCGGCCACGCGAGGGCCGATCTCCGACCGCGGCACGCGATGGGCTCGGAGTCCGAAGGCTACGTTTTCGGATACTCGCATGTGCGGGAAGAGAGCGTACGACTGAACGACGACGCCGATACCGCGTTGTGCGGGAGGCAGATTGGTGATGTCTAGGGTGCCGAGCTTGACGGAACCGGACGTGGGGCGGACAAATCCCGCGAGGGCCTTCAGAGCGGTCGACTTGCCGGATCCACTGGGCCCCAGCAGTGCCACAGTTTCACCCGGCGCCACTCGTAGATTGAAATCGACGAGTGCATGGGTTGCGGTCTTCCCGCGGCCGTAGGCGACGTTGACGCGATCGAAGGTGATGGCCGGAGCAGAATGTTCGATCGCTCCGTGAACACCGACGGTCTCGGGGAGCGTCCGCCCCAGTCTGGTTCTTGCCATGATCAGCTCCCGGTGGCTTTCTGGTAAGCGGCGATGTCGGCGTCGAGCGAGCTGAGGACGTCGTTCCAGTTCGGGGTCCACACGTTGACGCCCTGCAGAACTCCGGAAGGCGTGTTCTTGTCGGTGGATTCACCGGCAGCGCTTCGGACGTCCTCGCGGACTGATACGCCGAGTGCATCGGTGGCGACGGTCTTCTGGGATTCTTCGGAGAGCAGGAACTCCATCAACTTCTTGGCTTGTTCGCTGCTCGGTGCGCTCTTGGCGAGGCCCATCACGTAGGGCAGTGCAATGGTGGTGCGAGTGCCGTCGGCTCCAGCGGGGAAGAAGATGTCGAACTTCGATCCGTCGTCGGCGATGGAGGCGAGGTTCATCTGGACGTCACCGTTGGCGACCAGCAGCTCTCCGTTACTGACCTTGGGCTGGAGCTTTCCGGTGGAAGACGAGGGTCCGACGTTGTTGGCCTGGAGCTTTCCGAGGTAGTCGAGTGCTCCTTCCTTACCCATCAGGTGCTGGAGCAGCAAGAGCACCGCGGTGCCGTCGCCGGCCTGGCCGGGCGTGGAGTACTGCAACTTGCCCTTGAACTGGTCAGTGAGCAGATCGTCCCAAGATTGTGGGGCGGGTGATGCAGTCGGATTGGCGATGAACGAGAGGTAATTCTCGACGACGGGTACGTACTTGCCGGCGTCGTCCTTCTCGTCGGCAGGAACGGCGGAGGTGTCGATTCCGCTGGGCTCGAGCAGACCTTGGGCATCGGCCTTCTGGATGAACGGGGGCAGCGTGATGATCACGTCTGCCTGTGGGTTGGACTGCTCCTTTTCGACGCGGGAGACGACCTCGCCGGATCCGGCTTCCACGAGGTTGACGGCGATACCGGTCTGCGCGGTGAAGGCGTCGAATCTTCCCTTGTACCAACCGGACAGGCCGTCGGCGCTGTATACGGTGACGGTCTCGGTGTCTGATCCGGCAGCAGTGCCGGTGCCACCGCAGGCAGTGGTGAACGAAAGGACGGACACGGCGAGAGCGGCCGCAGCGATGCTCGGGCGTAGACGCATGACGATTCCTTTTTCGGAGGTGAGATCAGGAGTGGGTGAGGAGTTCGGCGAACTCCGTCACTGACGGGACGATGTGGGTGGCTCCGGCGTCGCGAAGCTGTTGCTCGTCGTGTGCGCCGGTCAGAGTTCCGGCGACGATGGATGCGCCGGAACGAATGCCGCTGAGCACGTCGTTGGACGTGTCGCCGAGTACGGCGATCTGGTGGACGTCGTCGATCGAAAGTTTGAGCAGGGCAGTCAGAATCAGGTCGGGGTACGGTCGACCGCGACCGGCCTCGGCGGGGGAGAGGGTGAGATCGGCGAGGGTTTTCCAGCCGAGCGCGACGAGGAGTTTGTCCTGGGTCGATCGGCTGAACCCGGTGGTCAAGGCAACTTTGATGCCGGCCTCGCGCAAAGTGGTGATGGCTTTCTCGGCGCCGGGGATCGGCTCGGCCAGGCCCTGGTCGATGAGGGAGTCGTACGTGGTTTCGAAGGCGGCGTTCGCGGCCTGGGCGCGGTCTTCGTCACCGAAGATCGCCCGGAACACGACGATCTTCGACTGGCCCATCGTGTCGAGGACGTACTGGCGAGCGGCGTCGGCTTCCGGGCCTTCGGCGGGCAGTCCGCCGGCTTCAGCGGCGGCAGCGAAGGCGCGAAGAACCAGTCCGTCGTCGGCGACGGTGGTGCCGGCCATGTCGAGAACGGCAAGGGTGATCGGAGACATGAGAAGTCTTTCTTGTCGGAGAGATTCAGAGACCGAGCTGGTCGGCGGTTTGTTCCGCCAGTGCCGGGCCGAGCGTCATACCGCGGCCACCGGGGCCGGCAACCACCCAGACGTTGTCGGCGGCTTGGGCGCGGTGTACAAGTTGTGAGGGGTCGATGCACTGGCTGTAGACGCCCGCCCAACGCTTGACGATTGGCGGAAGATCGCGTCCCAGAAGTGTTTCCACGACTCCGGACAGATGGCGATAGGGCGCCTCGTCGACATCGAAGTCGAAGGGTTCCTCGTATTCGTGGGTGTCGCCGATGGTCAGCCCGCCGTGCAAGCGCTGCACGCACAGGAGTTGCATGCGGTGTTCCTCGGCAGTCGGTTCCTGCGGCTGCACTTTGCGGAGGTGATCGAGGGCAGATCCGGCGAAACCCGGGTAGTAGCGGAAGCTGTCACCGTCAGCGATTGCGGTGGTGAGCTTTTCGCCGAGTGGGGCGCTCTGCATCATCTGCAGGCGCACACGGCGCAACGGGAGATCGCCGGCGAGATCGCGAGCCAATCCGCCGAGTGTTGCTCCGGGGCAGACGATCACGAGATCGGCGTCGAAGCTGCGACCGTGGTCGTCGCGGATGTGTGCGCCGGAGCTGGTCGTCGTGATCTCGCGGGCCTCCGTTCCGGCGTGGTAGGTGTAACGGCCGGTGGATTCGAGGTAAGAACGGATGGCGGGGAGCGCTTGCCGTGACTCGACTGCGGCGTCCAGCGTGCAGTGCAGTCCGCCGAGAAACTTGCCCCGGAGCGCGGGGTTGACGACGCGAACGGCGTCGGGATCCAGGAGCGCGAACCCTCTGGTGTCAGCGTCCGGCCGAGAGAACGCTTCCTGCGCGACCGCGACCTCCTCCTCGGTGCGCATGAGGGTGATGGAGCCGGCTGGGCGGTATCCGACGCCGGGGACACGGGCGGCAAGGTCTGCCCACAGTTCGCGCGAGCGCAGCGCAGCTTCGAGTTCGTGCGGGGCTCGCCCGGATACCCAGACGAGGCCGAAGTTCCGTACCGTGGCACCGCGGGCTTCGGGCTCACGTTCGAGATGGATGACGTCGTGTCCCCGACGGATTGCCTCGTCGGCGTGCGCCGTTCCGAGGATCCCTCCGCCCACAATCAAAATTCGCATGTAGAAATAGTGACGTTTGGTCTAGACCAATAGGGGGAATCGAGACGAACTCCAGGTTAACAATTGGTATAGACCGAATTCTTGTACGCTTGCGCCATGAATCAGCAGACGTCCACCGGGCCGGGGACCTCGAGCGTCGTGATCGAACCGGAGTTGAAGTACTACAGGGTGCGCACCGAGATCGAGACAATTCTCAGTGGGCTCGAGGAGGGCGACGCAGTCCCGTCCGAGCGGGAATTGGCGGCACGGTTCACTGTCGCTCGCGAGACGGTCCGTCAAGCGCTTCGTGATCTGCTTGTCGAAGGACGGATCGAGCGGCGGGGGCGGGGCACTGTCGTCGCGAGTCCGAAGTTGGTTCAGCCGCTCTCGATTCGTTCTTATACCGAAGGCGCACTGAGTGCTGGGCGAGTGCCCAGTCGTAAGATTGTGACGTTCGAACGAATGTCGGCCGACGACGGTCTCGCCACGGAGTTGGGTATCGAGGTGGGCGACAGCGTCGTTCATCTCGAGCGTGTCCTCTTCGCCGACGGCGAGAAGATCGGACTCGAATCAACGTTCCTGCCGGACAGCAGGTTCGGTGAGATGCTCGACGCTTTCGATGCGACGACGTCCCTGTACGCGGCTATCCGTTCCATCGGCGTGGTCTTTGCCTCCGCAACCGAACGGATCGAGACGGTGCTCGCTTCACCGCGGGAGGCAACGCTCGTCGAGTCCACCACCTCGATGCCGATGCTTCTATTGCACCGGACGTCTGTCGACCCGGATGGTGTGCCGATCGAGCGGGTTCGCTCGCTCTACCGCGGCGACCGCATTGCTTTCTTGACGACGTTGCGGGAGTGATTGCGGTGGGCGATGCAGGCGACATCACACTCGCGAGTTATGAGGCCGGTGCGAATCTGTATGCAGCTAGACCGTATGTCATGGGGGAGGCGATGGTCCGGTACCTCGCCCAGATCGCCAAGCTGGTGGACGGAGGGACGATTCTGGAACTCGGCAGTGGTCCCGGCCGTGATGCCGAGTACCTCGAATCTCTCGGAGTATCGGTGGCGCGCACTGACGGCGCACTCGCCTTCGTGGAAATGATGAGGGCAGAGGGTTTTACAGCTGAGGTTCTCGACATGCGAACTGGGCAGTTCAACGGAACGTACGATGCCGTGGTGGCAAATGCAGTCCTGCTTCATTTGCGACGCGACGAGTTCGAATTCGTCGCGAGAAAGTCGCGAGGTGTAGTCGGGGCAGAGGGAATTTTTGCGTTCACGGTCAAGAGGGGCGACGGAACCAGTTGGAGCAAAGCGAAATTGGGGTTGCCGCGCCACTTCACATTTTGGCAGGAGGACCAACTTCGTCAGGTGCTCGGCAGAAGCGGGTGGGAAACTTTGTCAATCGACGCCGTGGTCGGTCCCACTGCCGATTGGTTGCATGTCATTGCACGGGCGAACTGACAATCAGGCAACGGCTCCGGTCACGCGTGTGAGGCGAACATGTCCACGAGCCCCTGGGGTGCGTTCTCGCCGAAGCACATGTCCAGTCCATCAGCGGACTGTTGTGCCGCCGCGGCGCTGCGTGGGAAGAGTCGCTCTTCGTAGACAGCTAGCCCTTCCTCCGTGCTGCTGTGCGAAGCGATCGCCTGGCCGAGTTCCGCGCCGTCGAGCATTGCCAGGTTCGCACCCTCTCCGGCAAACGGCGACATGACGTGTGCCGCGTCCCCGAGCAGAGTGACCCCGGGAGTACGGCTCCAACTGTGGCCGATGGGAAGGGCATGGATGGGGCGAGGGGTCAGCGAGCTGTCGGCTTCGACGATCAGTGAACGCAGTGACTCGTCCCAGTCCGAGAAGTGTTCCAGCAGAACCTTCTTCGCGATGTGATCGTCGGAGAAGTCGACACTCGCTGCCCAGCTCTCGGGAACTCGCAGGGCGGCATAGATGTGCAGACTGTTGTCGGTCTCACGGTGGGCAAGGAAGCCCTTGTCGGCACTGAGTGCGAACATCATTCCGCCGCCGACGGTTTCAGCGGCATCCACGTGCTGGTTGTCGGCGGCGTCGAGGTCGAACTCCACGAAAGATATTCCGGTGTACGCAGGAGTGTCGTTTGAAACCAATGGACGGATTTTCGACCACGCACCGTCGGCGCCGACCAGGAGATCGGTGGTGAAGTGGGTTCCATCCGCGAGGTGAACTTCGTGTCGACCATCCGGCAACGGATGAGCACTGCGGACCTTGGCTCCCCATTGGATTGTTTCCTTCGGAATTGAGCTGAGCAGTAGGTCACGCAGCTGGCCGCGGTCGATTTCCGGGCGGTCGCCGTCTCCGGTGTCCTGCTCGCTCAGGTGCACGACGGCATTTCGATCGAGGACGCGTGTCTCTTCCCCGCCTTGATGAACGAGGGCGCGGAACTCCTCATAGAGGCCGGCGGCACGAAGCGCGATCTGACCCGAGTCTTCGTGGATGTCGAGCATCCCGCCTTGAGTTCTGGCTGTCGGTCCGGATTCGAGATCGAATACCGCCGAATCGATTCCGCGGAGATGGAGGACTCGGGCGAGGGTGAGGCCACCGAGGCCGGCGCCGATGATTGCGATGGGGTACTGGTTCATGGTGGGTTCCTAAGAAGTGAGTGGGGTGTTCTCGATGCCCGTGATGAGCGTGCGGAATCCCCAGGAGAGGCGCGCCGAGGGTTCACCGGCAAGTAGAGCTGTTGCATGTCTTGCGACGAGTGGGTGCGTCTGCGGGTTTGCGTTCTGGATTGCGTCGGTCAGCGCGCTCCATTGGGCATCCGCGTCGGCGGAATTGTTCGGCGCCGAGTGTTCGGCAGCAGTGGACGTCGCGTACTGCAGTAGCAAGTCCACGCCCCACGCGGCTTGACCTGGAGGGACTTCGCCTTCGTCGAGCAATGCCAGCAGGCGCTCGAGCAGGCGTACGTAGTGAACTCCGCTGGGTCGGGAAACGAGTGCCGACTGGGCGAGACCGGGATGATCGAACAGCACGGCCGTGTACGAGGTCAACACCCGTTCAAGGCGAGCTTGCCAAGTGCCGGAGGAATTTTCGGCGAGGTCGACCACTCCGAGAAGTGTGTCCAGAACGGCGGCGTGCAATTCGGCGGTATTGCGCACGTACACGTACATCGATGCCGGCCCGGTGTCGAGTTCGAGGGCGAGTCGACGCATCGTCAATTTCTGCAAGCCCTCCGACCGCAAGATTTCCACCGCGGTACTGACGATGCCCTCGCGTGTCAGAGCGGGTTTGGCCGGACGATTGCGACGGCTCGACGGACTTGTTGGCTGAGTGGGCATGATTTCACCGTACACGAACATGTTCGTAACGAACATGTTCGTTGGATCACGCACTGAACGTCCACCGCTGTGCGGAGCCATATCGGGAGCGGTGGGTTACATGCCTGTACCGCCGGAGAGCATTGCGATCGTCAGTAGGATGCCACCCACAATCCCCACGAGCGGGCTGTCGCTGTCGAGAAGCCAGTCCTTCAACGATCCCATGAGTGCCTCTTTCGGGTTTCGATCTGTCGGCGGTCGAGCCTATCGACAGATCGAAACCCGAGATGTCACTTTCGTCCGAATTGTGGATCGGACCCGAGGTGATCAGCCGTAGACGTTGCCCGAGCTGATCAACTTGGTGATCGGCACCATCAAAGCACTGGTCAGGTCGGTCTCTCCGTCGATGTCGGTGTTGATGAAGACGACCAGGGTTGTGTCCTTCTCGGGCAAGTAGACCGAGACTGTCTTGTAGCCGGGCAGGCTTCCGTTGTGACCGATCCAGCCGCCGCTGTTGAACAAACCGAGTCCGTAGCCGGAGCTGTCGTCCCCTTCGCCCAGGGGCTCGGTGTGCAGGCGCTGCTTCTGAGTGTCGTCGGCGAGGAGATCGCCCTTGGCCAAGGCCGGAACCCAGATGCGCATGTCGTCCAACGACGAGATCATTGCGCCCGCGGCGCCTCCCCAAGACGGGTTCCAGTCCGTTGCTGCGGTCACGGATTCGTCGAGTGTTTGGTTGGTGTATCCCTGTGCGTGGGGGTTCGGGAACGCGTTGGTGGTGGGAAAGCTGGTGTGCTCCATTCCGAGTGGTGTGGTGATCTTGGTGTCGATGACGTCCGACAGTGTTGAGCCGGTGACCTTCTCGATGACCATGCCGAGCAGAAGGGTGTTGGTATTCGAGTAATCGACAGTGGTTCCTGGTCGAATTTGGAGTGGGAGGTCCTTGACGTATCCGAAGAGCTCTTCGGATGTGAATGATCGGCGAGGGTCGGAAAGAACATCCATGACAAACTGTTCGGACGTCGTGTAGTCCACGAGGCCGCTGCGCATTCCTGCCAGGTGACGCAAGCTGATCGCATCGCCTTCCATGACGCCGTCGACGTACTGGGAGATCGGATCATCGAGACCGATCTTTCCCTCGTCGACCAATTGCAGCAGGGCGGTCACGGTAAATGTTTTGGTGACGCTGCCGATCCGGTGGTAGAAGTCGGTTTCCATCGGCGCTTTGGTTGCCGTATCCGAGACTCCTGCAACCTTGACATAGTTGCCGTCGGGCCCCCAAATGCCCACCATCGCACCGGGAATCCCGGTCGAATTCACCGCTGCGTCGACGATCGAATCGAGCTGGTCGGTGATGGTCGAGTCCATGATCTTGTCGGATGTGTCTGTGGATTTGTCCGTGCTGCAGCTGATTACAGCTCCAACCATGGCGCTGCACAGGCCGACAAGCAGGATGCGTCTTGCTCCGGTTTTCATGAGTCGAACTCTGCCCGTCCGAGGGCACTCACACATCGACCCCGGGTACGGCAGACGCAGTCCCCAGGTACCTCCTCAACCGGTACCGGGGGACTACGGAACCCTGGCCTGAACCCTTGGCTTGGGTCAGATTCCGCCGTCGAAGAACGCCGCCAGCGCGGGTGCCGGGTCTGCCGCGGTGCCCATATTTGCTACGCCGACAACGATCAATCCCAGCGTGAACAGTGCAGTGAGAAGACCGATCGACCCCGACACGAATCTCGTCCGTCGCTCGGATCGCGCCGTTCTCGCGAAGCGTGCCCACACGACCACAGTCACGGTCAGTGATATTGCTGCCGCGATCAGCGCGATCACCGCCATGGCCAAGTGATACCGCGCGAAGTCGCTGATCATCAGTTCGAGGACAGGGCTTTGCTGGTTTCCGGTGCCCGTCGACTGAGCGAGCTGTTGGCGGACCTGCCCGACAGTGTCGCCAAGTGCCCCATCCGCCTGGGCCACGGGCAACATCGAGATCAGCGAAGAGAAGGGTGCAACGACACCTTGGATATTTGCCATCACGAGTACCGAGGAAAACATCGCGAGGAGCGTGACCAGCCCTCCCGCCGAGGCGAATGCGAGTTTCTTTCCAGCCGTCAGAGGGCCGGCGTTCACGAACGACGCCTTGAGCATCCGGCCGAGTGCGAGCAGAACCGTCAGCAGGATTACCGCGATCACGGCCTTGGCCACGTGGTACCGCAGCCAGTAGTCGACAGCGGACTCCAAGCTTGGCGAGAAGGCTTGGACACCGGAACTCCAGTATTCGACGAACGCGGCGCGGACCGTCTCGACGAGTTCTCCCTGGTCTGCGTACCCATCACCCGGCCTACTCGTCAGCATGCCCGGGGCGAGAACGAAGGCAGCGGAGAAACCGGCGACCAACGCGATCAACGCGGCGATCTTGCGACCGGAGGACTGCGTCGAGCGCGACGGCCCCGCAGTGTTGTGCCGTGAAGAATTGTGCAGTGGGATTCCTCCAGCGTGATGAGCGATCATCTGGTCACCGTCCACAAAGTCATGTCACCGAGTGTAGAAATCGGTGCACCGGACTTCATCGTTCGAGAGGATGATATTTCCTGCGACGGCGTCCGCCCGCCCTCGCCGCTGCCGTCGACATCCCCCTCAGCACTCGACGACATTGACGGCGAGCCCGCCTTCACTTGTTTCCTTGTAACGCACGGACATGTCGTTTCCGGTTTGGCGCATGGTTTCGATGACGGTATCGAGGCTCACCACATGCGTCCCGTCACCCAGGTATGCGAGCTGAGCTGCGGTGACTGCAGTCGAGGCGGCTACGGCATTTCGTTCGATGCATGGGATTTGGACCAGGCCACCAACCGGATCGCAGGTCAGCCCCAGATGGTGTTCCATGGCAATCTCAGCGGCATTCTCGATTTGTCGTGGTGATCCGCCCATGACAGCGCACAAGCCGGCTGCCGCCATCGCGCAGGCAGCTCCGACCTCACCCTGGCACCCCGCCTCCGCACCCGAGATCGAGGCATTCGCCTTGATGATCGATCCGATTGCGGCTGCGGTGAGGAGAAAGGTTCGAACGTCGTGAACACCGGCGCCCGCCGCACGTATGTGGTGGTATAGCACTGCCGGCACGATGCCTGCGGCACCGTTCGTCGGAGCCGTTACCACGCGGCCACCTGCTGCATTTTCTTCGTTGACCGCCATGGCGTAGACGGTCAGCCACTCGCGTGAGGAGGGTGCGCAGTTACGTTGTTCCAGTTGAATGTTCGCAGACCGTGCTCTTCGGCGAACTCCGAGACGCCCGGGCAATACACCTTCGGTCTGGGTGCCGCGTTCGATGCAGTCGCGCATCGCGGACCAGATCGCGTCGATGCCGGTGAATGCCCGATCCTGGCCGTGTATCGCGATTTCGTCCGACAGTGCCAGTTCGGCGATAGTTCCGGAGCCGCATTCCGCCAGTAGCTCTTTCGCGGTTCGATAGCGTGAGTTGATCGAATGCGCGCTTGCTTGCGTCTCCGTTCCGGCACGCAGTACGAATCCGCCACCGATCGACAGATGTGTACTCGTACAGACGATTTCGCGACCGCTGAAGGCGGTCAGTGTCATCGAGTTGGGGTGCCCGTGACGGCGAACTAGCGGCTCGAACACCATGTCCTCGTGAGTGAACACAACGTGCCCGAGTGAGCCGCCGACGAGCTTCACCGATCCGCCGTCCGAGAGCTCGGCCCAACGCCCGTGAACGTCGTTCGGCTCGCACGTTTCAGGATCCAACCCACGAAGTCCCGCGATCACCGCGTCGGGAGTGCAGTGCCCTATTCCGGTGGCGGCGAGAGAGCCGTGCAGATTGCAGCGAATTCGGTCGACCGACGCGGTCAAGCCGGCGTCGGAGAGCTCGCCGACAAAAGTGCGGGCGGCTCGCATCGGACCGACCGTGTGTGAACTGGAGGGCCCGATGCCGATGGAGAAGAATTCGAGCGCGGAAACATAGACGCCGGTGGTGCTCATTCGGCGCTCGTGACGGTAGTCGCTCCTGACTCGCGCTGGGCCGCAATCGTCAGGAGGTTGGAGCGCGAGTCCCCGGTGGAGGCTCGGATCACAGTGCGTGCCATTGCAATTGCTCCGTGCAGAACAGCTTCGTCGCCCGCTGCGGAGCGGGCATCAGTGGCAAACTCGATCGTGTGAGGAACTCCGGTAACGCCGCGTAACGCGATCATCGGGTGGATCGAGGGAACCACCTTCGACACGTTGCCCATGTCTGTCGAGCCGCCGGTCAGGGGAGTTCGGGCGGCCGCGGTGCGGCCCAGGCTCGCGATCTCCTCGTCCCAGATCGTCGCCAGCACGCGATGTTGAACAAGCTCCTCGTAGCGCGGTTCGGCGCGTTCGGTCGACCAGGAGCAGTCGCTGGCCACAGCTGCGCCCTCGAAGCAGGAGAGCATACGACGCTTGGCGTCCAACAGCACGTCGAGTTCTGCGGCCCGAACTTCCGCTCGCACCAACGTCGAGGCCGGAATGATGTTTGTTGCTTCGCCGCCGTGCTCGACATAGGCGTTGAGCCTGACGTCGGACGGAAGTTGTTGACGGAGAAGTCCGATGGCGACCAAGGCGATCGTGGCGGCGTCACCTGCGTTGATGCCTTTGTGTGGCGCAGCGGCCGCGTGTGCGGCTCGTCCGGTGTAGGTCACGTCGAACCGGTCGACTGCCTGCGTTCCGGTGACGGTGCAGCTGACGTCTTCACCTGCAGCGCCGTGGACCATGATCGACATCGCCGCGCCTTCCCATGCGCCACGTTCGAGCAGCAAGACTTTCCCGCCGCCATGTTCTTCGGCCGGCGTACCGAGAAGGACGACGGTCAGGCCGTGTTCCTCCGCGACCTCTCCGAGCGCGATCGCTGCTCCCAGTCCGGCAGCGGCGATGACATTGTGTCCACACGCATGACCGATGTCGGGAAGGGCGTCGTACTCGGCGCAGACGACGACGCGGAAGGGGCCGGAGCCTCGCACCGCTTCGAATGCCGTCTCGAGGCCGTAGGCGGCGCGAGTAACCGTGAAGCCGGCTTCCTGCGCTGCGTCCGCCAAGAGGGCCGACGCATGATGCTCTTCGAATGCCAATTCTGGGTGAGCATGGATGGTGTGGCTGACGTCGATGAGGCGTGATGCCCACTTCTCGATCGTGCTCGAAACCGAGTCTGTGCGGGTGCGGGTGTCAGCGATGGACATGGGTATTGTTTCCTTTCAACATCTTTGGTTCTCTGTGTCTTCGGATCGCGGTGTCTTCGGTTCTCAGCGTCTTCGGGTGCAGTTCTAGTGCCAGAGGCCCAGCGCGAACTCCGCGACGACCACGGAAAGTAGGTAAGAGGCGAGGATCGCGACGATTCCGACGGGCACGATCTTCCAGCCGATCGTCTTGAGCAAGGGAAGGTCCTTGCCGAGGCTGAGACCTGCGACAGTCAAGGTGAGGGTGCAGATCGAGAGAAAGTCGACACTCCCGACGGTGCTCGAGACGAAATCACCGATGGGGGACCACGGTGTTGTCGCCAAGGCGCCGATGGTGATGATTGCGATCATCGCCGCGATCTTGCCGCGGGTCAGGCGGGCCACGCCGACGCCCAGGAGCAACAATCCGGTGAGGATCAAGTAACCGACGATGATCGATCGAGATACGCCACCCGCTGCGATCGAGGAGACGATGACCCCACCGACGAACAGAATCGGAACGATCGTGGTCAGCGGCACGGTGGCGCTCGGCGCAACCGCTCGTGGGGCAGTGTCGGCTTTCCGTTCGCTGGTCGACTTCGAGCGCTTGGTGAGTGCGCCGTAGATTCGATCAGCAAGGGGGAGTGCGACATACATGCCGACATACACGCCGAGGAGGCCGGTGATGATGTTGGATGTGGCCGCCACGGCGAGTACCTGGTCGGCCATCTCGGGGTGCGCCGAAACGACGCTGGCGGCAGCGGCAGCCATCATCGAGCCGGATCCGACGCCGGCACCCATCGCCAATGCGAGGGGGTCGAAGATGTTGAAGGATGTAGCCAGTGACGCAATCAGGCTGATCAGCACGGCACCGAACAGAGTGCCGAAGACGTACATCGACAGGACTCCACGGTACTGGTCGGAATCGGGGCCGTAGCGTTCGCTGACCATCGCGAAGGAACCCTCGCGGTCGATGGAGAAGGTTGCTCCGACGGTGGCCGGCCCCATCCGAAGGAGTACCGCCAGCGGGAGTGCGAGAGCGATAGTGCCGAACAAGTGCCCCAATTCCTGCAGTAGCAGTGCGGGGCCCGCCTCGAACAACAATTGGATGTTCGGGCCGATGGTGAAAGACAACCTTGCACAAAGCAAGAGAACAGCCAGGCCCATGATTGCCGAGGCCGCAGCCTGAAGGTCGAGGCCGAGTGGTTTCCACTTCTGGCTCGAGACGACACCGCCGGCAATCAGTCCCCACACCATGGGCAGGATCGTGATGGCGGCAGCGCCGACGGGAATCACTGCGGGGCCGATCAGTTGCGCGCCTGCCGCAAGCCCGAGGAGCAGAGTCACCACGATCCACAGGCGTGGCGACTGCATGGCGAAAACGACTTTTTGCGTCGCGTTTTGATCGCTGACTGGGGAATCGTCATGCGAGACAGGGAATGCTTCGGTCATGTCGGTGTCTTTCTCGAGGGGGCGAACGAACGCAAGAAGTAAGGGTTCTCGAGGCTCAGGATTTGGTGGACTATTGATGTGATGAAGTTAGGATCGACGCGTTTCGATCCTGTTTCGGTGCAGCATTCTTTTGAAAGTGAGGTCCTCGGTGCAGGATCAGATGCTCAAGGACGACGATCTTCGGCTGTTGAACGCACTGCAGATCAGGCCGCGAGCGTCGTGGTCCGAGCTTTCACGCGCGATCGGTTCCGACCCGGTCACCCTGACCAGGCGTTGGGAGCGTCTGCACTCGCAAGGAATAGCGTGGATCGCTGCGTACCGTGGTGGACCCATCGTGTCGGCGACCGCACTTCTCGAGATCGAATGCGCACCGGCACAGACCATGAGCGTTGCCGAACAGGTCGCGCACGATCCCGAAGTTCTCACAGTCGATCTCACAACCGGCAATCGGGATCTGCTCGTCACGCTCACCTGCACTGACCTCGATCAATTGTCCAGGTACGTGTTGGAGCGAACACAATCCCTGCCGATGATCACCGCGATGCGAACTCAGATCGTGTCCTCGGCGAACTCCGACGCGAGGAACTGGCGTCTACGTGCTCTCGATGCGGAAGAAATCGCCGCGCTCGAGTCGGCCCCGGCGGGAAAGATTCGTGGTGTACGCGCCGGCGAAGAGGAACAGTCGCAGCTGTTCGACATTCTTTCTCGCGAACCACGTGTCACCGTCTCGGCACTCGCTGCGGCCCTCGGAGTCACGCCGGCTCGCGCTGGGGCGCTCCTTTCTCACGAGCTGTCGACGGGGCGACTGGTCGTCCGCACGGAGATTGCTCGGCCCTACTCCGGCTGGCCGGTCTACGCCTGGTACTTCTTACGTCTCGACGGGCGAAAGGAGGCAATTGCTCAGCGCCTTTCGCACCTGCGTGAGGCGAGGCTTGTTGCTTCTACGATCGGCAGCTACGACATCGCATTGGCGGTGTGGCTGCGCTCGATCGACGACGTGCAGCGTCTGGAAGGTTATCTCGCCGACCAGTTTCCGGGCGTATCCGTGGTGGACCGGTCGATCGTCCTGCGTACGCCGCATCACCTGCATCGGACGATCGATGTGTCGGGTCGAAGCATGCCGAAGCACGGGTGATCCGCAACGCGTTCGCGCGGGTCGGGTGCTCTCCGACTAGTTGGGGATCGCCACGTCGACGATCAAGCCGAAGTGATCGGAACCTTCGATGTCGATCCGCTCGAGTGACTTCGCCTGTCCGCCCCGCAGAAGTACATGGTCGATGCCGACGATCGCGGGAAATTTCTTGTCCGCCGGATAGGTGCGCACGATGCCTACTCCCAATTGGTCTGCGGCATCGGAGTAGCCGACATCGAGGAGGTCACGGAATTGCTTGTGCGTGAATGTGGTGTTGAAGTCGCCACTGACGATGACGGTTTCCTCGGCGGCAGCAGCGTCGAGCGCGTTTCGCAAAGTGCTCAGCTCGGCAGTCCACACGTCGGGCGGGGTCACGTACGCCGGTCCGGGGTGAACCGCCAGAAGGGTGAACGGAGTCGAGAAGCCCACTTCGGCAACAAGATTGGTCGGTCCGAATCCGTTCAATTCCCGAGTGTCCGTCAGCGGATAACGGCTGTAAATACCGGCGCCACCCCCGCCGGCCTCGTCCGGTACCAAGTAGTGATGCGGCAGCAGTTGCTCGAGTCCTTGATCTCTGAGAGAGCCTTCGAGTGATGTGGTCAGTTCCTGAACCGTCAGGACGTCGACTGCCTTCTCGCGAACCGTCGCAGTCAAACTGGCGGGATCTGCCTGCCCGAAGAGAAGGTTTGCTTGCATTACGCGCAGAGTCGGCCCGTCGATTTCGGAACTGTTTGCCACATACAGTGGACTGATCACCGACGCGCCCACCGCAATCAGTACCACCGAGATCGCCAGCAGGATCCAGCGGCGAAAGACCAGGCATATCAGGGACGCTGCGAGTGTGACCGCAAGCAGTATCGGGACGAAGGAGGCCACGGCGATCAACGGGTTGATCGGCTTGGTGGAGTACAACGCGATCAGCGAGACAACGCCGACGGCGATACCGCCCACGCCGGCGACCTGAGCGATACGGCGTGCCGGAACATTGTCCGTCGTGAATCCCATACCAAACGGTACCCAATGCAGCCACGGCTCCCGACTGCCTGGCGTTTGTCAGTCGTCGGTTCGGGTGCGGAATGCGTTCACGGCGGCTTCGACGGTCGGGTAGAAGTGCGTCGAATCGAATCGATCCCCGACTCCGAATCGGATGAGTCGATCCTTGATCGGACCTTTCATCTCTGCGAATGCCAACCGAATTCCTTTGCCTTCGAGGAATGTATCCAGATCGACGAGTTCGTCGACTGCCGTTGTATCGAGTCCGGTGATCGGTTCGGCGGCTATAACCACCCAGTCGACCGGATCTGGCGCCTTGGCGACGACGGAGCGAACGTACTCGTCGAAGATCTCGCCGTTCGCGAAAAACAGTGGCGCGTCAAACCTCACCAACACCAGGCCGGGGATGCGATGCCCATCTGGATGGCGTTCGATGTCGTGGAATCCGGCGGGTTCGCCCGTCTCGACGAGTTCGGTTCGATGTGGCTGCCATACCTGCGCGATGACCGCTGCGAAGGACAGTCCGATCGCTACAAGGATGCCTTGTAGCACACCGACCAGGGCGACGCCCAGAAACGCCGCGACGGCGAGGCCGAATTCCACGGTGCTCATGCGCCACATGCGGACCATGCCGCCCACGTCGATCAGTGCACACGCGGCGACGATGACGACGGCGGCCAGTGTTGCATCGGGCAGATATGCCGTGAGTCCGGGAGCGACGAGGACGAACACCAGGACCGCGAGCGCCCCGACGACGCCGGCCAATTGTGTGTGCGCCCCACTCTGTTCGGCTACCGGAGTTCGTGACCCGCTCGCCGAGATCGGAAACCCGCCGAACAGCCCGCCGGCCACGTTCGCGACACCGATCGCCTTCATTTCGGTACTGCCGTTCACGTCCTCGCCGTGGCGGGCGGCGAAGGTGCGCGAGAGAACGCCGGTGTCGGCGAAGGCAATCAATGCGATACCGGCGGCGGGCCCGATCAGATGGCCGACGTCCTGCCAGGTGACTCCACCGACGGAAGGGAGGGGGAGTCCTTCCGGTAGTGCGCCGACCATGCCGATGTCATCGGTGAGACCGGCGGCAGCGGACAAGACTATGGCCGCGACAACGGCCACCAGAACGCCGGGAACAACAGGTACCCAGAGCCGGAAGGCGACTATGACGACTAGCGAACCGACACCGATGGCGGCAGCGAGGGGGTCGACGTCGCCACCCACCAGGGCCTTTGAGATCCCGCCGATTTCACCGAGTAGACCGGACGCGTCGACGGAGAATCCGAGCAGCTTGGGAATCTGACCAACTACGACGACGAGTGCAATGGCATTGAGGTAGCCGAGGCGGATCGGTTTCGAGAGGAGTTCGGTCACGAAGCCGAGACGAAGGAATCCGCCGATCACGAGGATGAGTCCGACAAGAATGGCGAGAACACCGGCTAGTGCAAGCGCATTCTCCGAATCGCCGACCACTGCCAGCGGTATGACCGCGGCGGCAATCAGCGGCGCCAGTGACGAATCAGGTCCGAGTACAAGGATTTTCGAGGGCCCGACTACCGCGTAGGCGAGCAAAGGCACGATGGTGGCGTACAGCCCGGCGTACGCAGGCAACCCGGCGGCCTCGGCGTAGCCCATGCCTGCCGGGATGAGCAGGGCAGTCAAGACGAGTCCGGCAGTGACGTCTGTTCGCAACCACTCGCGGCGATACCCACGGGCAGTCGCGACGCCCGGTAGCCGACCTAGACTCTCCGCCCACATCATCGTTTGATTGTCCTCCCTCAGTGGAGCGAACGGGCGCGCTCGGGGGCAACCGCGGTGGTCGCAGGGAGGGGCGCAGGTGCCTGTGCGAGGCGGCGGCGTCGAATTGCCTTGTCCAACTCGACGACAACCGGGATGATCAGCGACCAACCCAGGCAGGCGAGCCACTGGGCGCCGGTCAGTGAGGTTGTCATGAGGAGGTCCTGGAGGACGCCCGCCTCGACGGCGAATACGGTCACGACCGTGGGGATCGTCAAGATCTTGATGGCACCGAGAACCGGTGGAACCACGCCGGACTCGGGATCACGCCGCATGGTAAGCCCCGCGAGAATCGAACCGAGAGAGAGCACTACGAATGCTGTGGTCATGGGAACATTCGCATCGGAAGTACTCATTTCACCGGGTGCGAGAAGCATCGCCGCGAGTGTCACGGCAAATTGCAGGACACCGTACGCGAGCCACTGAGCGACTGCGCTTCGATGTGCGATCGGCATCTTGGGATCGCGCGGAGGCTTGTTCATCAGATCCGGTGGCGGCGGGTCGAGCATGATCACGGCGACGGGGAACAGTGTGATGAAGAAGTGCTGGAACAGCACCATCAGTGGCGTCAGTGCCACACCCTCGTTGATGTTGAAGATGCTCGCAGCGAGGAAGAGGAGAACCAAGGAGAAGAGTTTCGACATCTGGTAGCGGATGTACGAGACGATTTTTCCGTAGATGTTGCGGCCCAAAGTGATCGCGGTGATGAGGGTGCCGAAGTTGTCGTCGGTGAGCACCATCTTGCCCGCCTGTTTGGTCACCTCACTGCCCGAGCCCATGGCGACGCCGATGTCTGCCTTCTTCAACGCGGCGGCGTCGTTGACCGCGTCTCCGGTCATCGCGACGACGGCGCCACCGCTCTGCATGACATCGACCAAGCGAAGTTTGTCCTGCGGAGTGACGCGGCCGAACACGTGCAGGTTCGGCAACGCGGTCGACAGTTCTTCATCGGTCATCGCTTGCAACTCGCCTCCGCCCACCGAGCCCGGGCCGAGTCCGAGTTCGGCACCGATCGCTGCGGCGGTGATGGCATGGTCGCCGGTGATCATGCGGACCTCGATGCCGGCCCGGTGTGCGGTTCGCACCGAATCGACCGCCTCCGGACGCAGCGGGTCGATGATGCCTGCCATACCGACAAACGTCAGGTCCTCGACAAAGGACATGGGGTCGGCCACGACAGCGTCTTCCCGTCCGTCGAGGCGTCTGACCGCGAATGCCAGCACCCGAAGACCCTTTTCGGACATGGACTGATTTGCTGCCGTGAGTTCGTCTCGGACTTCCTCGATCGGGACCTGCCGACGGCCGGGGAGAAAGGCCGAAGAACACCGAGCGAGGACGACATCGGGTCCGCCCTTGACCAATCCGACGAACTGACTTACGCCGTCGACTTCGAGATGGTGGTACGTGGCCATGAACTTGTACGCGGAATCGAACGGAACCGTCGCCACCCGCGGGTAGGTCCGTCTGGTGAGTGGGGCGTCGGCACCGATCTTTGCCGCGAGCACCACGAGCGCGGCCTCGGTCGGGTCGCCGACAACTTCCCCGGAATCGGAAACCGTTGCATCGCTGTCGAGACACAGTCCGTATGCGAGAAGGGTGAAGTCGGGCGGCGCCTCGCCGGCAACCTGCGTTATCCTTCCCGCTTTGGCATAGCCTTCGCCCTCGACCGTGTACCAACGGCCGTGGACGTACAGCGATCGGACGGTCATCTGGTTCATGGTCAGCGTGCCGGTCTTGTCCGAGTTGATTGCACTGGTCGCGCCGAGTGTTTCGACGTCGGTCAGGTTCTTCACGACGGCCTTGGCGTCGGCCAGTTGACGGGCACCGTAGGCCAGCATCGCCTGGACGAATGTTGGCAGGCCGGTCGGAATCGCGGACACTCCCATTGCGATACCAAGGAGCAGAAGCGTAGTCAGGTCCTGCCCACGAAGGAGCCCGATGACGACGATGACGATCACTGCCGTCCACGCGATGATTCCGAGAAGTTTGGTGAGAGAGTCCAATTCACGTTGAAGTGGCGACTTGCCAGGGGCGACCGCCGACAACATCGACGCGATCCGGCCTATCTGCGTCTGCATCCCGGTCTCGGTGACCACCATGGTCGCCGTGCCGCGGGTGACCGAGGTGTTCTGGAAGACCAGATTGCTGCGGTCTCCGAGCGGAATATCCTCGTTGTTCAGCGTATTCGGGTCCTTCGGTATCGGCGCGCTTTCCCCGGTCAATGCGGCTTCCTGCGTCTCCAGGGTGGTGGTGGCGAGCAACCGTCCGTCGGCAGCGATGATGTCTCCTGCCTCGACTTGGACGATGTCACCCGGCACCAGTTCGGTAGCGTCGAGTTGAATCAGGTTCCCGTCACGAATGACCCGTGCTTGGGGCGTCTGCATCTTGGCGAGGGCGTCGACGCTGGCCCGTGCCTTCAACTCCCGTCGAGTTCCGAGGACGATGTTGAGCACGACGAGCACCGCCACCACGATTGCTGTCGGCACTTCACCGATGGCGATGCTGACCGCGGCCACGGCGACGAGCATCAAGTTCATCGGATCTTTCAGCTGCAACAGCGCGATCGACCACGTCGACGGCGGTGGCGTCGAGGTGATTTCGTTCGACCCGTAGCGTCGTCGCCGTTGGTCGGCCTCATCCGACTGCAGTCCGCGCTCCGGGTCCGACTGCAGTACGGACACGACTGATTCGCCACTCTGCGCATGCCACGGCGTGGGGCTCATGACCGCACATCCTTTCCTTGGCGATCGTCAATACCGGGTCGGAATCCAGTGCAGCGGTTGTTTGGGCGTCTGGTAGCCGTGAGCCTTCTGCCGTTTCGGCAGGGTGATGTCCGTGGATTGCACGGGCTCGTAGGGGATCTGACTCAGAATGTGGCTGATGATGTTGAGTCGTCCGCGTTTCTTGTCATTGTTGTTTGCGACATACCATGGCGCCCAGCCGGTGTCGGTGAAGCGAAACATCTCGTCGCGGGCACGCGAGTAGTCGTACCAATGACTGAACGACTTCAGATCGAGATTCGACAGCTTCCAGATCTTTCGAGGGTCGTCGATCCGGCTCTGCAGACGTAAGAGCTGCTGTTCTTCGCTGACCTCGAGCCAGTACTTGAGCAGAATGACTCCCGATTCGACGATCGCGCGTTCGACGGTCGGAATGAGCTGGAGAAATTGATGTGCTTGTTCTTCGGTGCAAAAGCCCATTACTCGTTCTACACCGGCACGGTTGTACCAACTTCGGTCGAAGATGACGATCTCACCGCCAGCCGGAAGATGCGGGACGTAGCGCTGGACATACATCTGCGAATGCTCTCGCTCGGTCGGGGCGGGTAACGCAACGACCCGGAACACTCGCGGACTCACTCGCTCGGTGATGGCTTTGATGACACCGCCCTTCCCCGCGGTATCTCGACCTTCGAATACGATGCAGACCTTGGCTCCAGACGATTTGACCCACTCCTGCAAAGCCACGAGTTCGCCGTGCAACGGCTTGAGTTTGCGGCGGTACACCTTGTTCTTCATCGGCTTTTCTGCCACGGGCGGCGCGTCGTCGGTAAGGGTCGACGGGGTGTCGTCGTGAAGAATCCGAGCGTTCTTTCCCACTTCCACTCCCTGGCATCATGAGCGCAACGCGAGCGCGCGGGGAACCGTCCGCCCTTATGTGTATGCCCCATATTCGGTGAACCTATTCTCTTCGCAATCGAGACCCGAATCGTGTTGTTTTCGAACCCTTTCCGAGTCTTGACGTGCTCGGCTGGACGGACGACCATTAATGGATGACTGGCGACGAAGAGTTGCTCCACGTCGAGCGGGTGATCACTCGCCTCATTTCCCGCTATCCCGCCGTTCCTCCACCGGAGATCGAAAACAGAGTGCGAACAATTCACCAGCGTTTTGCGGGATGTCGGATCCGCGACTTCGTGCCTCTTCTGGTCGAAAAAGCGGCCAGACAAGAGATCTCGGATCGGAGAATCGTGATTCCGATAATGGATGAGCGGTCGGCGAGTCTGAACTCTCTCGAGCTGTAGCCGGAACGGGGATCGTCGGCGCATACTGAAATGACCTTGGACCAGGGAGTTCTGGCCGAATGCAGGAGCTCAGGCGCGGAACGTCAGCCTCCCGAACTCCTGATGTGTAAAACCGAGTACAGGGAGCGTTGACATGGAAGGCTTCTGGGAATTCTTCTGGTTCATCTTCGTCTGCTTTGCCTTTGTGGCGTACTTGAGCGTGTTGTTCTCGATCATCACCGACTTGTTCCGTGATCACGAGACTTCGGGCTGGGCCAAGGCGTTGTGGATGATATTCCTCTTCGTCATTCCATTCCTGTCCGCGATGATCTACGTGGTCGTCAAGAATGACGGAATGACGAGGCGGTCGATGGAAGCCGCTCAAGAGCACATACACGCGCAGAGTGATTACATTCGAAAGGTCGCCGGGAAATCGCCGACTCAGCAGATCGCCGACGCCAGAGAGCTTCTCGACTCAGGCGCGATCAACGAAGAGGAATTCCAGGCCATCAAGGCAAAGGCGCTGGCGTAGTTTTCGTATCTTCTGCCCCGGGCCTGGCGTCGTCGGTTCCGCCGTCGTCAGGCGCGGCGTCCTGCGCGGCGGCGCGTGCGGGACGAACCAATACTTCCAGTGCGACGAGAGCAACGAGCGCAATGACGACGATCCAACCAACGACCAATCCGGTGGGGTAGCGCCAGAAGAGCAGCAACAGTGCGGCGATGCCGATGATGGCACAGCGCAGTGGGACACGAAGCTGATTGGCCCACCGCTCCACCTGATTCGGCGTTCGGCCGCTTGCAGAATGCCGGACGAAGTCCAACGCCTGCCCGTAGCCTCGACGAACGGCGATCGCCGACGACGAACCACCGATCAGGTAGGCGCCGAGCCCCACCACCACACCGAGGACCGCAACCGCGCGAAGGCTCGTCCGAAGCGGAACCAGAACTGTGTCGATGACAGCGGTGGCGGCGTCTGGCGAGAGGATATCGGTAGGGACACTGTCGAGGTAGATTGCACGTCCGATCAGAATTCCGATGGCAAGAACAAGCATTCCCAACGCAATCGACAGACCGACCAGGGACAGCGTACGAAGCCTGCGACCGGTTGGCGCAACGGCGACAGCGGCTGCTGCGCAAGCGATTCCCAACCACGGCAGCACCGCCGAGACCTTGTCGAGTGCCGAGACGGCTCGCTGCGCCTTCACCAGCTCGGGGGACTGGAAGAGAACAAACTCCTTGTCCACGGACGGGATTTTGTCTGCGAAAGCGAAGCCGCGGTCGGTCAGCGCCGTTTTCACCCGGTCGATGATCGTGCTCAGTGAAATGCTGACCGTTCCGCTCTGGTCGACCTCGACCGAGTCGGGTCCGTAGTTTCCGGTCATGACGGCGACGAGGGAGTTGTGCGCCGCTCGGTTCGCCTGAATCCAAAGGTCTTCGAACTGCTGCGTCCGAACGAGCGAGGCCACTGTGTCGTGGACGAAACTCTTCGCCTGGCCGGCGATCACCGGTGCCAAACCCACCAACGCCTGGTCCACGCGAGGGGCGTTGGCTTCGAGATTCGACACGTCCGTCAATGCTGTGAGTGCCTCGGTGGTGAGCCCTTCGACGTCGACGCGATCGAAGATCTCGTCCGTGACTTGATTCGTGATCTCCGCTTGCACGGCTGGATTCTCACCCAGTGGCGCTACCGTGCTGACGTAGCGGTCCGTGTCGAGGATCTGACTACGTACGAAGCGGGTGGTTACCGACAAGACTGCGAGCAGTGCGACCAGCACCAGCAGGATTGTCACCGCGGTCCACCGCAGCCCATGTCGAGGTGGTCGGGAGACTTTCTCGACGGTCGTTTCGCGGGCGCTGGGAGTCTGCTCGCGAAGTGTTGCTACCTCTTCGCGCAACCGGGCTAGTTCGGCACGTTCGTCCTCCTGGAGTGGTCCGTCGCTCGTGCCGTTTGCCATGATGGTCCTCCCGGGACGGAAACTACTGGCGCACAGTTGAAATGCTGAACTGCGAAGATGATTCGGCGGGTGACCTCAGATGACCTCGGGATTCCAGGTCGCGACGGCCCAGATGACGAATACGTCGAGCGCGATGATGATGATCGACCACCACGGCGAGTGGGGTAGCCACAGGAAATTCGCGAGGATCGACAGAGAACAGATGACTATCGCGCCTACCCGTGCCCACGTCGCGCCGGTGAAGAGCATGATTCCGACAGCGGTGACGAGCACACCGAGTACGAGGTGGATCCATCCCCACGAAGTGAGGTCGAATTGGTACGTGTATTCCGGGCCGACGACTGTCACGTCGTCCTCCGATATCGCCGAGATGCCTTGGAGGATTTCGAGCACGCCGACTGTGATGAGGAGAACGGCTCCGCCCAGCGCGCTTCCTTTTGCCACACCCTGCTTTACCAGTGAATCCTCGGACATGACCGCCCCTAGATTTCAAGCGCGAAATAGCCTGGCATATTTCCCTGTCCCGACCTTTTACGGTGGTGAAGTAGCCCGTCGGAGGGCAAATCAAACATTGAGCGCTGCACAGCATTGCGATATTCATTCGCCTACGAATCCGAAAGAACCTACCGTGACGGCATGGATATGGCGGACGTAGGTGTGGCGATGAGGCCTGCACCGGGTGTGATCCGGACGGACCGGCTGGTGCTCCGTACCTACCGCCCAGGCGATCACCGGGATCTTCTCACCTTCTACGGGCGCAGCGACGTATGCCGATATTTGCTCAACGAACCCTGGAGTCTCGCGGAGGCTCGGGAGGCCGTGCAGACCAGAATGTCTCGCCGCGACCTGGCATCGGGCGCGGTGGCACTTGTTGTCGAGTACGGGGGCCGGGTTGTCGGAAGCGTGAGTGCTTGGCGAGTCGAAGAATCTGATTGCACAGCCGAAGTCGAGCACACCGCCGAACTCGGGTGGGCATTTTCGCCCGAGTTCGGCGGCCGAGGATTCGCGACGGAAGCAGTGACCGCTCTGATCGACCTCGCGTTCGCGACACCCCGATTGCGCCGCGTGGTCGCGCGAATGGATTCGAGAAACGAATCCTCGGCGCGACTCGCGCAGCGGATCGGTATGAGGCGAGAGGGACATTTTCGGCAGAACGCGTGGATCAAGAACGAGTGGACCGACACCGTGGTTTTCGCGACACTTCGCGGTGAGTGGCCTTCAGTTGCTTGATCAGACCGAGCGGGCTGCTATTTTGCGACCAGTTCGGTCAACTGTGGCACGAGTTCGTCGGTCGCCCACGGAACACTCAGAAGGCTGACGTACATTGTCGCTGCAGTCAGGCGATTGTCGGTGATCCACAGGTCCTTGCCGTTGGCGATGACCGGCCACCGCGAGAACAGAGTGTTGGCCAATGTGCTGTCGACTTCCGACTGATCGCTTGCCCAACCGAGATACACGTCGGTGTCGATCGTGTCGAGCTTTTCCATACTGATGCCGAAAAGGAACGAGTCGCCGGCAAAGTTCTTGGCGCCGTTCACCACGTCGGGAGCGACTGTGAGCCCGAGGTTTTCGACAAACTTGACGCGCGGATCGTCCGGACCGTAGATGGCGGTTTCGGTTTCTCCTTCACGGATGTAGGAACCGAAGGCGAAAGTGACTCCGTTGAATTCGGGATGACTCGCCTTCGATTCCTGGACCGATTCCTCAACCGACTTGATCAGCGCCGCGGTTTGAGCGGGACGCCCGAGTGCCTTGCCGACATCGGTGGCGAGGTTTTGCCACGAGCTGGGCTGATACGGCTTGGTGTCGTACGGGAGGGTCGGGGCGATCGAGCTCAGGCGCTGGTAATCCTGCTCGGAGAAGCCCGAGTACGGGGCAAGAATCAGATCAGGCGCGGCATTGAGAATCTGCTCGAACAGTAGCTCGCCGCTGTCGGAGTAGTACGGCGCAGGCGTGGGCAGCGTCTGGCCCGACTTTTCGAGTTCGGCGCGGGTCCACGGCAGGAACCCGTCGGCGTCGCCGGCCCAAGAGTCCTTCTGCATCGCGATCGGAGTGACACCCAGGGCGATGACCGTGTCTGCCGCTGCGGAATCGAGGGTGAGGATCCGTGTCGGCTCCTTGTCGATGGTGGTCCCGCCGAAAGCGTGCTTGATCGTCACGGGATAGGCGCCGTCCTCGACGGCGGATGCCGATGAATTGTTTTCCTGGGCGTCCGATGACGACTGTGTGCAGGCGGTCAGAGGCAGTGCCGCCGCCAGCATGAGCGCAACAACGATTCGTCGCCTCCGCTGGGGACGAATTCTCTGACGGGCAGATCTGAACACGCGAAACTCCTCGGGATTGATCAGGGAAGTGCTTGCACGACTCAGCGCAGTACGCGCATGAGAGCAGGCTTACCTAAGTGAATGTAGGGCGCGTGCGTGTAGCGAAGGGGCCAGCCGATGTCGACAACAGGTCAGGCTCGAGTCAGTTGACAGCGGCGAGCGCATTGCCGGGGGTGTAGCCGACCGTCTTGCGAAAAGCGGCGATGAAGGAACTCGACGTCCCGTAACCGACACGGCGGCTGACGGCGTTCACACTCATTCCGGTCCCGAGCATGCCGAGGGCCGTGCTCATACGAACCAGAGTGCGCCACTGCGCAAAGCTCAAGGCGAGTTCCGCGGCAAAAATCCGGGTGACCGTACGTCGGCTGAGATTGAGAACGTGAGCCCACTGATCGAGTGATCGATCGTCGGCGGGATCCGACAGCACTTTGTCGACGAGCATCCGTAGCCGCGGATCTCGGGGGATCGGTACGTCGAAGTGAGGTGCTGATGCCGGCGTGAGGAGATCGACACAAACCTGCTGTGCCCGAAGGCGTTGTTCTGCAGGCATTCCGGTGTGGGCGAGGTGTATCAGCAGTGCCCGGGCTGCCTCACTCAGTGTCACGATGCACGGTTCGTTCCAGGCGGGGGTCCACAGCTCGGGGGTGAAGAGCGTGGCGCGGAATGCGACGTGGGGATTTGCCTGACCTTCGTGGAGGACCCCGCGGGGGATCCACAGGCCGACGCCGGGCGTGACGGTCCAGAGTTGATTGTCGATGATCATGTTGACGACACCGCGGTCGGACCAGATCAGTTCGTGCTCGATGTGAGCGTGCTCTGGCCACCGGGTGATGTGGTCGGTCTCGACGATGTACGTCGTGAGTTGGAACGGCGCCGGGACGGCGCGCGCCATCGGAGTGTGGCGGTCGGATTCCCGTAAGTGGGAATCGTCGTCCAGCTGTGGACCGTCGTCGATTTCACGAAGGGCAGGGATCAGCACCGTGGACTACCTCCAGAGCAAAGTTAGGTAAACCTTACACTGATGTGGGCAGCGATCAGTGACTCGCACCGAGTTCGATGAGAAGCACGCCTGCCGCGATGAGGCCGATCCCGACCATCATGAGCCTGGTCAGCGGTTCGCGAAAGAGAATACGGGATGCGATTGCCGTCAACGCCACTCCACATGCGGTCCAGATTCCGTATGCGACGCCGATGGTGAGGCCCGCGTCGAGCGCGAGGGTCAGGAAGGCGAAAGCGGCGAGATACCCCACGGTGACAACCGCGAGCCATCGTTTGTCGCTGCCGTCCTGCGACGCCATCCGTAGTGACAACGTCGCGGTGACCTCGGAAATAATTGCAGCGATCAGAAATACGAAGGTCATGCTGGGTCCGCCGGCCCGCTGTCGGCGGCAGCCTGGGAGCCGAGTTCGACGCACAGCACTCCGCCGATGACCAGTGCAATCCCGACGCCCATGGTGGCCGTCAGAGGATCTCCGAAAAGGGCCGTTGCGAATACTGCGGTCAGGACAACTCCGGTTGCGCCCCAGATTCCGTATGCAACACCGAGTCCCATGCCCTCCCGCAGGACGAACGACAAGGCGGTGAATGCTGCGAGATATCCGCCGACGACCACGATGTACCAAGCCGGGTGATCGAGGGCGGCGCGCAACGACAGCGTCGCAGACACCTCGGTGAGGATCGCGGTGATCAACAACAGCCATTTCTTCACGGTTGGGATTCTGTCAGGCTCCACCGATTCCGGTCGCGCACTACGGTTGAGACATGACGTGCGTACTGCTCGGTGGAATCCGCAAAGGTGACATCCGCCACGACGCGTCGGGTGGCGATGTGGCCGCAACTCCGATCCTCGACTGGGGCCACGACGACGTGGCCCGCCTCTACGAGGACATTGCAGAAGGTGCGATCCAGTCGGTGCAGGAGTTCCTGGTGTCGGCGCATCGCAGCGTCGCTGCAAATATTCGGCCGGTGTACGGCCTCGACGACCGGCAACCCGTCTCGGTGACATTGAGTCGAGAGCGCGGATCCTGCAGTCAGAGACTGGCTATCGTCGAAGCGTTGGCTCGCCGCCGAGGTATCGCCACCCGAGTACGCGGTCTCGTACTACGCGGGGAATTCTGGTACCCGAGATTTCGGCGTCTACATGCGGTGATTCCGAAGTCAGTGCTGCTGGCGTGGCCGGAATTTCTGGTCGACGGACGCTGGCAGGACATCTCCGAGATCGTTTCACCTGCGGTGGTCTCAGCGCTCGAACCGTTCACGAATACCGGCAAGGAGACACTGTTCGACGCGATCGGACGCGCTCCGATCAGTTGGGGCAAGTCTGTTTCGTGTGATTGCTTGGACTTCTCCGAATTCGTCGACCGCGATCTGGGCACCTTCGAATCTCGCGACGTGCTCTTCGAGGAATTCGGACAGACGATGTCGACCCCCGTCAGAATTCTCGTCGACCCGGTTTTCCGGAACTGGAGTGCATCCGGCTGACGCGCGACGCGAGGTCTAGGCTGTTCTGCATGTCTGTGCGTACCCCATTGGTCCCTGGAACCGTCTCTCCCGTCCTCGCTGTGCCCTCGAAGATCGAGCGGCCCGAGTACGCGTGGAAGCCGACCGCCAAAGAGGGCAACGAGCCCTGGGTTCAGACGCCGGAAACGATCGAGGCGATGCGCATCGCCAGCAAGATCGCTGCAGGCGCGCTGCAGGAAGCCGGCAAGGCTGTCGCTCCCGGTGTCACGACCGACGAACTCGACCGCATCGCACACGAGTTCATGCTCGACCACGGTGCATACCCGTCGACGTTGGGCTACAAGAGCTTTCCCAAGTCGTGCTGCACGTCTCTCAACGAGGTGATCTGCCACGGAATCCCCGACTCGACTGTGATCCAGGACGGCGACATCGTCAATATCGACGTCACCGCGTTCATCAACGGGGTACACGGCGACACCAATGCGACATTCCTCGCCGGTGACGTGTCCGAAGAGAACCGCTTGCTCGTCGAGCGCACACACGAGGCAACGATGCGGGCCATCAAAGCCGTCAAGCCCGGCCGCGCGCTCAACGTGATCGGACGTGTCATCGAGTCCTACGCCCATCGGTTCGGGTACGGCGTCGTCCGGGACTTCACCGGACACGGAATCGGCGAGACCTTCCACAACGGCCTCGTGATCCTGCACTACGACGAGCCCGCGGTCGAGACGATCATCGAACCGGGCATGGTCTTCACGATCGAACCGATGATCAACCTCGGTGGTATCGACTACGAGATCTGGGAGGACGGTTGGACCGTCGTCACCAAGGACCGTAAGTGGACGGCGCAGTTCGAGCACACCTTGGTGGTCACCGAGACCGGTGCAGAGATTCTCACCCTGCCTTGAGTTCGGAGATGCGCGGCGCTCTGCTGGTAGCCGGCACTACTTCCGACGCAGGCAAGAGCGTTCTTGTGGCCGGATTGTGTCGCATGTTGGCGCGTCGAGGCGTCCGAGTGGCGCCGTTCAAGGCGCAGAACATGTCGAACAACTCCGTGGTCACGCTGGACGGCGGAGAGATCGGCCGTGCGCAGGCACTTCAGGCGCGTGCATGCGGTCTGGAGCCGAGTGTTCGATTCAATCCGGTGCTGCTCAAGCCTGGAAGTGACCGCACGTCGCAATTGGTTGTTCGGGGCAAGGCGATGACCACAGTGGGTGCTCGCGACTACATGCAGCATCGGCAGTGGCTTCGCGCCGTCGTGGCCGAAGATCTCGAATCGCTTCGATCCGAGTTCGACGTCGTGATCTGTGAAGGCGCCGGTTCACCGGCCGAAATCAACTTGCGCGCAACGGATCTTGCCAACATGGGATTGGCTGAGGCTGCGCGGATTCCGGTCGTCGTCGTCGGTGACATCGATCGCGGCGGCGTCCTGGCCCATCTGTTCGGGACCGTTGCTGTGCTCTCGCCCAGCGACCAGGCATTGATCGCGGGATTTGTGATCAACAAATTCCGCGGTGACGTTGCACTGTTGGAACCCGGACTGGAACAACTGCGCAGCCTCACCGGTCGACCCACTCTCGGAGTGATCCCGTTTGCCGACGATCTTTGGCTCGACGCCGAGGATTCGCTTGGCGTCACCGGCAATGCCCCGGTCGGGCGCCCGGGCCCACCCGTCGGTTCGGCCTGGCTCACCGTTGCTGCGGTTCGGCTCCCGCGCATCTCCAACTCCACGGACGTCGAGGCACTGGCATGTGAACCGGGCGTGGCAGTTTCGTGGGTGACCGATCCGTCGCGGATTCGCGACGCGGACCTCGTGGTGATCCCCGGTAGTAAGTCCACCGTGAGTGACCTCGAGTGGTTGCGAAGTACCGGCCTGGCCGACGAGATCGTCGCGCGAGCAGGTCGCGGGCAAGCAGTCCTGGGAATCTGCGGCGGTTACCAGATGCTGGGTAATTCCATCGTCGACGACGTCGAATCAGGATCAGGGACCACCGCGGGACTGGGTCTGCTGGACCTCGATGTCGAGTTCGCTCCGGACAAGGTGTTGGCGCAGATGACCGGTACGGCAGACGGTATCTCGGTGTCCGGGTACGAGATTCATCACGGACGCGTCGTGCGCAACGGGGACCGCCCATTGCTGGCGGACTCGAGCGGTATGCCGGAAGGCAGTGTGCAAGGGCCTGTTCGAGGGACACACTGGCACGGTCTCCTGGAAAGTGACGACTTTCGGCGCAGCCTGCTGCGTGAGCTCGCGGTTCCCGGTTTTGTTGCTGCACCCGACACCGCGGTTGCCGCGGTGCGAGAACAACAACTCGACCTTCTCGCTGATCTCGTCGAGCAGCACCTCGATCAGGATCTACTCGAGAAACTGATCAACGGTGGGGCGCCTATCGGGCTCCCCGTCATTGCTTCCGCACTCGAAGCCTGAGAGCGCTCCCGCGGGTGTCGACGTGGACGCGGTAGAATAGCCAGGCCTCACTCCCGCGACGGCTCCCTAGTAGGAGTGTGCGCGGTGACAGATCAATTCGACGGCTTGCTGACCGACTTCAGTGACGAGGTGCTGGTCGACTCGGCAATGCTCGGCGATCACGCGGCCTTCGACGTCATCGTCCGCCGATACGGCCCGCACTTGTATCGATTTGCCCGTCGACTGCTCGCGAGCGAGAGTGACGTCGACGACATCGTCCAGGAAACCTGCGTCGCTGCGTGGCGCCAACTTCCGGGGTTTCAGCGGCGCTCGAGCACCAAGACCTGGTTGTTCGCGATCTGTTCTCGCAAGATCTCGGATTTCTATCGAAAAGTCGGCTCCTGCGCCGCCGATATGGACGAACTCCGGGAAGAAGCTGATCCCCGTTTGCGTGATCCGAGCGAAGAAGTCTGCGGCACAGCATTTCTCGATGCCCTGGAATCCGAACTCGATCGCCTGCCACTGCGTCAGCGTGCTGCCTGGGTCTTGCGAGAAGTGGAGGGCATGACGTATCCGCAGATCGCTGTTGTCCTGGAACTGAGTCCGGACGCGGTTCGTGGCCAGCACACTCGGGCGAGGCGGAATCTCGGTGTCGCACTCGATCGATGGCGATGACGACTCGGCGGTTTGCCGGGTTCTGTCACCGAACTCACTCTCCTTGGTGCCCGTGAAACTGGAAGAATGCTTCGTCGTGGATACCGCTTTCGACCCCAGAGGCTTCGACCCGAGAACCGAGGATTCGGTGCCGTCGGTACTGCCGGACGATGCGACGGCAACGGGTGCTGACGTCGCCGTCGAGGCTGCGGAAACTCGGCTGACGGCACGTGCGGTCAGAGAGTTGCTGGCAGCGCTCGGGGGAAGTATCGGCGACGAGGACGAACTCGTGGTTCTGCTCCAGCGCGCCGTCGAAATCGCGAACGACGCCATCGACGGCGCCGACAGCATCGGCGTCACCATCGATCTTGCCGGGCAGACCTACACCGCCGTTCATACCGATTCGCGGACCCTGCGCGTCGACATCGAGCAATACGACGCCGGCGACGGACCATGTCTGCACGCGGCTCGAACCGGTGAAACCGTAGTCGTTGATGCCGAGACCAGCGCGGAACGCTGGCCGCGGTTCGCGGCGGCCGCGAAGGACGAAGGGATCAAGTCCTTTCTCGCGGCGCCGCTCTTCACGCCGGATCAGCGACTCGGTTCGTTCAACCTGTACGGACGTGCCCCAGCGGCCTTCGACAGCGTCGACGCGGAAGTCATGGAGATTCTCACGACAACAGTCTCACGCGCGATCGGAGACTTCTCCCGTTTCAAATCTGCCAAGGCCGTAGCTGACGCCCTGCAACGCGCGCTCGAGACTCGGGCGCCGATCGAACAGGCCAAAGGCATGCTGATGGCCATCCATCGAATCGACGCCGACACCGCATTTCACATGCTGCGCAAGCAGTCTCAGACCACGAACACCAAGTTGCGTGACGTGGCAGCCGAGATCGTCGAGACGTATTCCGCGCCGCCTACCGCGGTCTAGTTCGACGGAGACCGACGTACGGCCTCGAGCGCGACGACCACGCTCGCGGCGACAACCACGTGCATCAGCGCGAGCGTGACCGTGCTGGCGGCGTCGAAGTCCGCGGCGATCGTCAGGGCGATGGTGCCGAGCGCAAACACTGCACCCACGACCTGAGCGATGCGGATGATCGGCTCCCACTTCAGTGAGATCAACATTGCGAGCGACAAACCGACCAGCAACGGCACTACCGTAAGTGTGATGACCCCGCCGGGAGCTACGCTCGCCACCTTTCCCTGATCTGTCATCTCGAACGATCCGCCCGATGCCAGGCCGATCAACCACAGGATCAGGTTGGCGACGAGGGCCATGACCGTGGCGCCGAGTACGGCACGCGGCTTGGTGAGGTGGAGGTTGTGTGCGGTTGAAGCGATTGCAGACATGATGTTCTCCCGGCTCGATGCGATGCTCTTGTGACGTCGCTCTGGTGAATAGACCCGCCGGCGGGGAGGAACTCATCGCTGAGGTTGACTATTGCCCGTCGACGACGGGCACTGCGGTGCCGGTGACCGAGATACCGCCGTCGACTGGGATGTCGACTTCGAGCACACTGGGACGCCCGACGTGTCGGCCCTGGTGGATGGTGATCCGCCGCGGAGTGGCCGCGGGTTCGAGTTTGCGCAGGTAACCGCCGGTCGATGCCGCTGCGGACCCGGTTGCGGGATCCTCGACGATGTTTCCCACCGGAAACAGATTTCGGGCTTCAAAGGTGTTGTCGTCGAGGGGATGCAGGATCGTCACCGTGCCGGCCCATCCCTGCGCGTCCATCAGAGTTCGCATTGCGGATGGATCGAAGGTGAACTCGTCGAATGTCGACTGATCACGAAGTACGACGATCGGGTGAGTGTTGCCGGCGTACGAAAGCATTGCGGGATACCGCGCGTCGAGCGCAGACGAATCGACGCCGATGAGCCCGAGCAGCGCTGTCAGCACGGCGTGATCGATCGGCGAGACCGACGGTTCGACGCTGGTGAAGGTCGCGGTGGACCTTCCGTCCTCGTCGGTCGCCGTGTCGATGGATACCGGTCCGATCGGTGTTTCGAATGTGAAGGTTCCGTCGCCGTCTCGCTCGGTGAGAGCGATGGCCGTCGCAATAGTGGCATGACCGCAGAACGGTACTTCGGCGATAGGGGAGAAGTACCGGATCCGGCTGTGGCGCGGGTTGCCTCCGAGTTCCGGTTCGATGAGGAACGCCGTCTCGGCATACCCGATTTCGGCTGCAACAGATTGTAATTCGGAGTCGTCGAGTCCGCGCGCGTCGAGCACTACGCCGGCCGGATTACCGCCGGCCGGATCCGAACTGAACGCAGTCAGCCGGAGGATGTCGTGAGAAGTTGCCATGTCGACCATCTTTGTCCGCTGTCGTCCATCGGGGGAAGAGACATCGCGCGATTGCGGTCCGCGATCTTCGAACTGGACTGCCCCCGGAACAAACCGGCCGCACGGCGTCGTTGGTGCAGATATGAGCAATGACACAGACACCGACGACGCGTTGTTCGCACTCGTGGCCGAGGGAAAACAAGGTGTGTTGGCAACCGTCAAGCGTGACGGCCGCCCACAGTTGTCCAACATCATTTACCGCTGGGATGACGAGTCGAAGACGGCTTCCGTGTCCGTCACGGCCGATCGCGCCAAGAGTAAAAATGCGATCCGCGATCCGCGGGTTTCCCTTCACGTCAGCGCGCCCGACTTCTGGAGCTACGCCGTGATCGAAGGACTTGCTGTGGTGACACCCGCAGCGGCCGATCCTCACGACGAAGTGTCGGACGCCCTGGTCGAGCTGTACCGGGACATCAGCGGCCAGGAGCATCCCGATTGGGAGGAGTACCGCGAAGCGATGGTGGCAGAGCGTCGACAGATCCTCACGGTGCGCGCTGATCACGTCTACGGAATGACGAGGCTCCCCAAACCGTCCGGTACCTAGAGCCGCGCCCCACTGGAGTTCGGCCCACCCCCACTTTCGAGCGAACGGTACGTCCGTCGCCTCAGATGCGCCGAAAGCCACTTTCGCTCCGAGTGGAGGCGGTACAGAGCGAACAATTCGGGCTCGTAGCGGCGCGTGAATGTATGAGTGGTCATACTTCTGTCGACTCCAGGGTCCTCCACTGTGTGGATCGCGTACCGTTTCCAGACATGGAATTGACTCGAGTAGCGGTGGGCAGTGGTTCGTGCACCGTTCGGATCGACGGGCCGGTCAGCAAGCATGCGGTACTCCTGCTCCCGGGCAAGGGCGACCCCGTCGACTTGTACGACGATGTGTGTGAGCGACTGCATCATTCGGACCTGCGGACCGTCGCGGTGGAATCGATCGAGAATCTCGACGAGACCTCGGCAGTGGTACTTCTGGACGAGTTGAACATCGCCTGGGTGAATCTGGTCGGTCACCGGGAGGGCGCCGATCTCGCGTGGCTGTTGGCTGCACGTCAGTTCGGCCGCTTCGCGAGTTTGATCGCCGTGGACCGTGGACATCCGTCGGCCAGCGATGTTGCCGGCGTTCCGCCGGTCGAGGTTCCGACCACCGTAGTCGTGGGCAGTGGAGGTCGGGCCATCGCCGACGCCAGCGGTCGTTTCGTGTACTCCGACTTCCGCGTGACGGAACTTCCGGGTGTCGACGACGTCGTCAAGTCGGCACCGGCCGAACTCGCAACCGAGATCGTGCTGCGTACCAGCCCCTGGTGAAACTCTGACCTACGAAAAGGCGGGCATTCCCATTGCGAGGAGTGCCCGCCTTTTCGGCGTCATTGGGGCGGCGGGGCTCAGATGTCGAGGCCGAGCAGCGCGTTCTCGACCACTTCGGCCAGGGCCGGGTGGATCCAGTACTGGCCACGCGCCATGTCCTGAGCTGACAAACCGAAGCTCATCGCCTGAATGAGCGGCTGGATGACGGTCGGAGCCTGCGTACCCATGACGTGGGCGCCGAGGATGCGTCCGGTGCCGCGCTCGGCGATCACCTTGCAGATGCCCTCCTGATCCTCCATCGCCCAGCCGTACGCGACGTCGCCGTAAGCCTGCACCTTGATGGTGATGTCGAGTCCGGCGTCGCGAGCCTGCTTCTCCGTCATTCCGACGTCGGCGATCTGCGGGTCGGTGAACACGGCTGCCGGTACGAAGCGGTGATCGGTGCTGCGAAGCCCGGACGTGTCCTTCCACGCGTCCTGGAGCAGGTTGTGCTGAACAACGCGCGCTTCATGGTTGGCGACGTGCTTGAGCTGGTACGGCGAGGAGACGTCACCGAGTGCGAAGACGCCCTCGGCGGTGGTGCGTTGGTATTCGTCGACCACGATCGAGCCCTTGTCGTCGAGTTCGACGCCGGCCTTGTCGAGACCGAGTAGGTCACCGTTCGGCTGACGACCGACCGCGACGAGGAGAACGTCACCGGAAACGACTGTGCCATTTGCCAGTTCGACGGCGATGTTGTCGCCATCGCCGCGTACCGACGTGAGGGGGGAGCCCAGATGGACGTCCCACTTCTGTTCGGCCAACTCGGTGAAGCGCTCGGAGATCTCGTCGTCGAGGTGCCGCAGCAGTCGCTGGCTGCGACCGATGATCGACACGCGAGAACCCAACGCGGAGAACACGTGTGCGAACTCGGTGGCGATGAATCCGGAGCCGACGATCACGAGGTGCTCGGGAAGTTCGGGCAGTCGCATGATGTCTTCGTTGGTGTAGTACTTCACACCACTCGACGCGATCTCGTCCGGGATGATCGGACGCGAACCGGCTGCGATGACCACCTGGTCAGCGGTGATCGTCTCGCCGGTTCCGGTGTCGATCGTCTTGTCGCCGGTGAACGTGGCGTGGCCGCGGTAGACGGTGGTGTTGGGACTGTCTTCGCTGCGGTACCGCTCACCACCTGCAGAAATGGGATCGATGCGGCCGAAGACGCGCTTGACGATGTCGGACCAACGAACGCCGTCGAGAGTGGCGTCGACGCCGTACTTCTCGGCAGTGGTGACGGTGCGTGCCACCTCGGCGGCGTAGACGAACATCTTGGTCGGGATACACCCGACATTGAGGCACGTTCCGCCGAAGGTGCCCTCTTCGAGGATTGCGATCTTCTTGCCGTCGAACCGCTCGTCGGGCAGCGAGTTTCCGGATCCGCTGCCGATGATTGCAAGGTCGTAGTGCGTCACTGCGCGATCTCCTGTGTGTTGCTTGCTGTGCTTGCCGAACTTTCTGCGGCCGGGGTGAGGTGGCCGTCGAGCCACTCCAACCACAGGTCGAGTTCGGAAAAGGCTGTGGCCAAGGGCTTCTCGGTCGAAAGGAACACGTCGTGACGGGCGCCGTCGATCGGGACGATGGTGGTGCGATCGCCGAGGCAACCGGCCCAACGTGCGATCTGCTTGACGTCGAGCACGGAATCGGCGAGGTCGACGCTCGGGTTGTACGCCTTCGCGAACTGCGACTTCTTCGAGCGCAGAATCAGCGCGGGCACTCCGATGTCTAGGCCGCGGTGAAGTTTTGCGTGACCCGCTCGGACGGCCCGCATCCAGCCGAAGGTAACGGGGCAGCCTGCCAGTGGCTTCCAGTCGAGGTTGTAATCCCAGACGCCGTTGGCCGAAACATGAAGACTGGAACCGTAAGTCGGTAGCCCAGTTCCCGGGATCACCGTCTTCGCCGATACCCGTCCGAGCGCATCGATCGCCGTAGTACCGACGTTGCGCACCACTGAGGGACCCTGAAGGTCGAACCAGGGGCTGTTGAGTACCAGCCCGCAGATTCCGGCGCCGTCGCTGCCACCGGGCTTGCGCTGCAAACGGTTCAGCCAGAGCGGAACGATCAGACCGCCGGTGGAGTGCGCCATGAGCAGCACCTCGCTGCCCTCGGTCTCGCTGCGGACGATGCGCAGCGCTTCGTTCAGTTCGGCGTCGTAGAGCGCAAGGTCGGAGACGTAATGAGCTGTGTGCCCCGGTTTGAGGGAGCGGCCGCACTTACGCAGGTCGAGTGCGAAGAAGGCGTAACCCTGCTCGGCAAAGTGCTCGGCGAGGTGCTTCTGGAAGAAGTAATCGGTGAAGCCGTGCACGTACAAAACGGCACGGTGTGTCTTCACCGCCTCCTTCTGCGGTTGGTAGCGGACCAGTGTTGCGTCCACCTCGCCTTCGCCGTCCGGATCCGTTCCGAGCGGGATCGTCAGCTGCTGATATCCGTCACCGAGGACGTCTGGAACCCAAGTAGTCACAAATCACAATCTAATCGTCGTTTCGAGTGCGCGTTGTAGAGCACAATTGGGGGTGGTGAACCGCGCGTGTACGCACGGGTAACCTATTCGGCGTAACACAGCAGGCGGATGCGCGCACGGCTAATGACAAGGAAGTCGATTCTCCAGTGTCGAATCAGAACGCGGTAGAGACGAAGACGGATGTAGTGCTCGTGGGCGCAGGCATCATGAGCGCCACGCTGGGTGCATTGCTGCGCCAGCTGCAGCCCGATTGGTCGATCTCGACCTTCGAGCGGCTCGATGCCGTCGCAGCCGAGAGCAGCGACCCCTGGAACAACGCGGGAACCGGTCACTCAGCCCTGTGTGAGCTCAATTACACACCTGAGAACTCGGACGGCACGGTCGACATCAAGAAGGCCGTCAACGTCAACGAGCAGTTCCAGGTGTCACGCCAGTTCTGGGCACACGCGGTAGAGCAGGGCGTCCTGACACAGCCCAAGGAATTCATCAACCCCATCGCGCACGTGAGCTTCGTTCACGGTGAGGCCAACGCCAAGTACCTCCGTGCTCGTTACGACGCACTTGCCGGCCACACGCTCTTCCGCGGTATGGAGTACATCGACGATCCGGCCGAGTTCAGCAAGCGTTTGCCGCTCATGGCCAAGGGACGCGACTTCTCCGATCCCATCGCCCTGAACTGGAGCCAGGACGGCACCGACGTCGATTTCGGAGCGCTCACCAAGCAGCTCATCGGCTACATCGGCAAGACCGGCGGCAAGATGTACTTCGGCCACGAGGTCACCAACCTGACGCAGAACTCGGACAAGTCCTGGACCGTCAAGGTCACCAACCGTCGCACCGGTGAAAAGCGCACCGTTCGCTCGCGCTTCGTGTTCGTCGGTGCCGGTGGCGGCGCCCTGCACCTGCTGCAGAAGTCGGGCATCAAGGAAGCCAAGGGCTTCGGTGGCTTCCCGGTCAGCGGTGCCTTCCTGCGATGCACCAACCCCGAACTCATCGACCAGCACAGCGCCAAGGTCTACGGCAAGGCTGCCGTCGGCGCCCCGCCCATGTCGGTGCCTCACCTGGACACCCGTGTCATCGGCAACAAGCCGGGTCTGCTGTTCGGTCCCTACGCTGGTTGGTCGCCGAAGTTCCTCAAGCAGGGTCGCGTCACGGACCTGCCCGGCTCGGTCAAGCCGAACAACATCCTCTCGATGCTCGGTGTCGGTGTCAGCGAGCTCGGCCTGGTCAAGTACCTGGTCAGCGAGCTTGCCAAGAACGAAGCCGGTCGCATCTGGGATCTGCGTGAGTTCGCGCCCAAGGCGCAGGCCCAGGACTGGGAACTCATCACCGCGGGCCAGCGCGTCCAGGTGATCCGCCGTGCCAAGGGCAAGGGTGGTGTCCTCGAATTCGGTACCGCTGTGGTCGCCGCTGAGGACGGTTCCATCGCCGGCCTGCTCGGTGCTTCGCCCGGTGCGTCCACGGCCGTCCCGGCGATGCTGGACGTACTCGAGCGCTGCTTCCCGACCGAGTTCCAGGGTTGGAAGGGCAAGCTCCGCGAGATGGTTCCGTCCATCGGCGTCAAGCTCACCGACAACGAAGGCCTGTTCAACCAGGTCTGGGATTGGTCCTCGAAGGTTCTCGAGCTCGATTCCGCCGGTGCTTCCGAATCGGCTCCGGTCGCGGATACCGCCGCGACTGTGTGATAGTCCAACCCATGACGGCAACAGCAGCTTTGAAGCGTTCATGGGCACTCGATCTCGACAACAAGACGTTCTACGAGTTGTTGAAGCTTCGAGTGGAGGTCTTTGTCGTCGAGCAGGCTTGCCCGTATCCCGAGTTGGACGGGCGGGACCTGCTGACGGAAACACGCCACTTCTGGCTCGAGCAGGACGGCCAGGTGGTGTGCACGCTCCGGCTGCTCGAAGAGCACGACGACGGAAACAAGAGCTTCCGAATCGGACGCCTCTGCACGTCGCGTCAGGCTCGCGGCCAGGGCCACACGACCCGCCTCCTGCAGGCCGCACTGGCCGAGGTCGGCGAAGCGCCGTGCCGGATCAATGCACAGACCTACTTGGTCGAGATGTACGCCAAGCACGGATTCAAGGCTGACGGCGAAGAGTTCATCGAAGACGGCATCCCGCACACCCCGATGCGTCGTGGTGGGGGAGAGCCTTTCGTGGCCGTCAGCTAGTTTGTCGGAGAATTGACCCTGGTCGGCTCGTGGGAAAGCGAGCCGACTAGGGTTTTTTCGATACCGAATGTTCGCGGGGAAGTCCTGTTCGATCCAGGCGCGGTCCCGCCACTGTGAAAGATCTCTCCTCTACCGATAAACCGGGAGATCTCAGCCAGGTTGCCGCGACATTCGAGTGCAGCCAAATTCTCGGCGAGGAAACCGAGAGGTGGAGGGATATCGACGTGCGAAGTGAAGAAGATCGACCAGTGGCGGGCTTCCCGTTCAGTGCTGTGGTCGGCCAGGATCAATTGCGATTGGCGCTGATCCTGTGTGCGGTGCATCCAGGGATCGGCGGGGTCCTGGTTCGCGGTGAGAAGGGAACTGCCAAGTCGACGGTCGTGCGCGCGCTGACTGCGCTGCTGCCCGCGGTCGACGACGCCGGAACGAGACGACCGGCCCGCTTGGTCGAACTGCCCGTGGGCGCCACCGAAGACCGGGTGATCGGTTCGATCGACTTGGAGAAGGTTCTGCGTGACGGTGAGCGCGCATTCCAACCTGGACTGCTCGCCGCCGCTCACCAGGGTGTTCTGTACGTCGACGAGGTGAATCTGCTTCACGACCACCTGGTCGACGTGCTTCTCGACGCCGCGGCGATGGGCCGGGTTCACATCGAGCGTGACGGCATCTCCCATTCGCATCCGGCCAAGTTCGTACTCGTCGGCACGATGAATCCCGAAGAGGGAGAACTGCGTCCGCAACTTCTGGACCGTTTCGGTCTGGCTGTCGACGTCGCCGCTTCCCGCGACGTCGACATTCGCATGGAAGTGGTGCGTCGCCGACTCGACTACGAGCGTGACCCCGAGGCATTTGTCGCTCGGTACGTATCCGCCGATGAGGAGTTGGCGTCCGAAATCCTCACGGCGCGTGAGAAATTGGACTCGGTCGAGCTGAGCAACCGCGAACTGCGTCGTATCGCCTCGCTGTGTGCGTCGTTCGACGTCGACGGTATGCGCGCGGACTTGGTGCTGGCGCGCACCGCGACGGCCCACGCTGCCTGGCGTGGCGACAGTGAAGTCACTGCGGAGGACGTACGAGTAGCGGCGGAACTGACGCTGCCGCATCGCCGCCGCCGCGATCCGTTCGACGAGCCCGGCTTGGATCAGCAGCAGTTGGACGATGCGCTCGAGCAGGCCGATCAGGATGCTCAGTCGCAGGTAGAGGACGACGCGCGCGACGGAGAGCCCGAACCTCCCGAAAATCACGAAGACCGTGGCCCGGAAGATGGCGGCTCCGATGACGGCGGTCCCGGAGACGAAGGGCCGGACGACGACGGGCCTGATGACGACGGCCCGGACGACCCAGACGGACCTGGTGGGGGAGTACGCGCCACCGATCGTCCCTCGGCGCCACCGGCCGGCGAATTCAAGGCCAAGCTCCTCGAAGTTCCGGGAGTCGGTGAAGGTGCACCGGGACGACGCTCGCGGTCCATGTCGTCCCGTGGACGAGTTGTGCGGTCCACGCGGGAGCGTGGGCACGGATTGCATCTGACGAGCACGGTCTTTGCCGCAGCCGAGTCTCAAGTTGCCCGTGGTCGCACTGCTGGACGGTTGCGGCTGGCACCGGCTGACCTCCGCGGCGCGATACGTGAAGGGCGAGAAGGCAATCTGATCGTCTTCGTTGTCGACGCGTCGGGGTCGATGGCAGCACGCGACCGCCTCTCCGCGGTCACCGGTGCGGTTGTCTCGTTGCTCCGCGACGCCTATCAGCGCCGCGACAAGGTCGCCGTCATCACTGTCCGTGGTCGTGAAGCGGAGCTCGTACTGCCGCCGACATCTTCGGTGGACATCGCTGTCCGTCGCTTGCAGTCGATGCGTACCGGCGGCAAATCCCCACTCGCAGAGGGATTCCTGCGTGCTCGCGAAGTGGTTCTGCGTGAACGACTTCGTGACCCGCAGCGTCGCGCCCTCGTCGTCACACTCACCGACGGCCGGGCAACCGGCGGCAAGGACGCGCTGCACCGCGCCCGCGTCGCCGCGCATCTTCTCGCCGACGCGTCCGTCGCGTCCATCGTCGTCGACTGCGAGACCGGCCTCGTGCGTCTGGGGCTGGCGGCCGAGTTGGCGCGAGAACTACGTGGCGGATACGTCCGCCTCGCCGAATTGTCAGCGCAGCAGGTCGCGGGTGTCGTCCGCGCCGCAGCCTAGATCCCAGCTCAGGAGTTCACGATGCCCAAGGGTGTTCCCGAGACAGTTCCCGACGACGGTCTGACCACGCGTCAGCGTCGTAACGCGCCGGTACTTGCCGTGCACACCGGCGCGGGAAAGGGTAAGTCCACCGCCGCTTTCGGCATGGCGCTGCGTGCCTGGAATCAGGGGTTCGACATCGGCGTGTTCCAGTTCGTGAAGAGTGCCAAGTGGAAGGTCGGAGAGGAAGCCGCGTTCCGCGCGCTCGGAAACCTGCACGACGAAACCGGCGTCGGTGGGCCGGTGCAGTGGCACAAGATGGGCGAAGGTTGGTCATGGACACGCAAGGCCGGTAGCGAGGAAGATCATGCTGCTGCCGCTGCGGAGGGTTGGCAGGAGATCGCGAGAAGGCTTGCGAGCGAGGAACATCGATTCTATGTCCTCGACGAGTTCACCTATCCGCTCAAGTGGGGCTGGGTCGACGTCGACGAGGTCGTGCAGACACTGCGCGATCGTCCGGGCAACCAGCACGTTGTCATCACGGGACGCGACGCCCCGCAGGCGTTGATCGACGCCGCCGACCTCGTGACCGAGATGACCAAGATCAAGCACCCGATGGATGCCGGCCGAAAGGGCCAACGGGGCATCGAATGGTAAGTCCTTCCACTCCGGCCGTGGTGATCGCCGCTCCTGCCTCGGGTAGCGGAAAGACCACGGTGGCAACGGGATTGATCGGCGCGCTGCGACGGTCCGGTAGCAGCGTTGCACCCTTCAAGGTGGGGCCGGACTACATCGACCCGGGTTATCACGGACTCGCGGCAGGGCGGCCCGGACGCAACCTCGACACTGTTCTGGTGGGCCCGGATCGCATCGGACCGCTCTACCGGCATGGAACCGCTGGTTGCGACATCGCCGTGGTCGAAGGCGTCATGGGTCTGTTCGACGGGAAGATCGACGAGGCAAACTCGCAGCCGTCGGCGGAGGGATCGACGGCGCAGGTCGCGTCGATCCTCGGTTCGCCGGTAGTCCTCGTGATCGACGCCCGTGGGCACAGTCAGAGTCTGGCCGCCGTACTCCACGGCTTCGCGACCTACGACGCAGGTGTGCGCATCGGCGGCGTCATTCTCAATCGCGTCGGGAGCGCTCGTCACGAGCAGGTGTTGCGTCATGCGTGCGACAAGGTCGGCGTCGCAGTGCTCGGGGTTGTGCCACGGTTGACGGAACTCGAAGTTCCCTCCCGGCATCTCGGCCTGATTCCGGCGGCCGAGCACGGCGCCGCCGCTGTGGCCGCAGTGGACGCGATGTCCGATTTGATTGCCTCGCACGTCGATCTGGGTGCTGTTCGCGCACTCGCCGCCTCGAACGTGAGTGCAGCTGTATGGGATCCGGTTGCCGAGGTCGGCGCACACGCAGAGTCTCGGCCTGTGGTTGCCATGGCGGGTGGCCCGGCCTTCACCTTCGGCTACGCCGAGCACCGGGAGCTGTTGACTGCTGCCGGCGCGGACGTGCAGGTGTTCGACCCGTTGCGGGACGAGCTTCCTGCGGGAACTGCCGCTCTGGTCCTTCCCGGTGGCTTCCCGGAAGAACACGCGGTAGACCTTGCGGCCAATACCGTACTGCTGCAGCAGGTTCGCGATCTGGCGGACGGCGGTGCACCGATCCACGCCGAGTGTGCCGGTCTGCTCTACCTCGCTCGCAGCTTGGACGGTCACAGCATGGCCGGTGTGGTCGGAGTGGATGCGACGTTCGGGAAACGCCTGACCCTCGGGTATCGCGAAGCAGTCGCGATCAGCGACTCCAGCCTCTTCGACGCAGGCTCCCGCGTCACCGGTCACGAGTTCCACCGAACGTCTCTCGTCTCGGCAGACGCGGACGGTTGCGGAAGTGCGTGGGGGTGGCGGCCCTGGGACGGCGGCAGTGTCCACGAAGGGTTTGTTCGCGGTGGCGTCCACGCGTCGTATCTGCACACTGATCCGGTGGGGCAGCCCGAATCGATCGCGAAGTTCGTCGATGCCGCACGGGGATGACCTCTGTATCGGCGTGGGATTCACGACGAGTGTCACCGCGAAGGACATCGTCGCTGCGGTGAAGGCTGTGCCCGCGGCGCAAGGGAAGATCGTGGTACTCGCCACTGTGGCGGCAAAAGCTGAGTCTTCGGCTCTTCTGACAGCGGCCCATGAACTGAACGTCCCGATTGTGAGTTTCGCCCCGGACGTACTTGCGCGAGTTCAAGTTCCGTCACCATCGCCTCGCGTCGAGAACGCCGTCGGAACGGCAAGCGTCGCGGAAGCGGCTGCGATCCTTGCGTCCGGGGGCGGCCGACTTGTGCTGGCCAAGACTGCCAGGGATGGAGTGACCGTGGCCGCGGCCCGTAAAGTTCCCTCCAGCTTGACCAATTCTGACAACGAAACGGAGTGCGAGTGAGCGAGTCCACCGCAGACGAGACCAACTACCTGGTCGGCCTCAACCTGACCGATCGACGCGTGGTCGTGTTCGGTGGCGGCACTGTGGCTCAGCGCCGACTCGGACTGCTGGTCGCCTCTGGTGCCCGCGTTCACGTCATCAGTCGCGCGTTCACTCCAGCCGTCGAAGGTATGGCCACTGCCGGTCAGATCACGGTCGAAGAGCGTCCGTACGCCGACGGCGACCTCGAAGGTGCGTGGTACGCCATCGCCTCGACCGACGAGCCGGAAACCAATGCGGCGATCGTCGCCGAAGCGGAGCGTCGCCACATCTTCTGCGTGCGCGCCGACAACGCGAAGCACGGCACCGCCGTCACTCCCGCCAGCGCCGAGTACGACGGTATGAGCATCGGAATTCTGGCGGGCGGCGATCACCGTCGTTCGGCAGCGGTCCGCACCGCCGTCGTCGAAGGTCTTCAGTCGGGCGTGCTCGCCGATACGGCCGAGCCTGCCGCTGCGGGTGTTGCTCTCGTCGGTGGTGGCCCCGGTGATCCCGATCTGATCACCGTGCGCGGACGCCGTTTGCTCGCCCGCGCCGACGTCGTCGTGGCCGACCGATTGGCTCCGCCGGAGTTGCTCGCCGAACTGGGTCCGGACGTAGAGGTGATCGACGCCGCGAAGATCCCGTACGGCCGTGCCATGGCTCAGGAGGCCATCAACGCCGCGCTGATCGACAACGCGAAGGCAGGCAAGTTCGTGGTCCGCCTCAAGGGCGGGGACCCGTACGTCTTCGGACGGGGATACGAAGAACTCGAAGCGTGTGCCGCTGCCGGCGTTCCGGTGACCGTAGTGCCCGGAATCACGAGCGCGATCTCGGTCCCGTCGGCCGCAGGCATCCCGGTCACCCACCGCGGGGTCACCCACGAGTTCGTCGTCGTCAGTGGGCACGTGGCTCCGGATCATCCGGATTCGCTGGTCGACTGGTCGGCGCTGGCCAAGTTGCGCGGCACGATCGTGCTGCTCATGGCGGTCGAGCGCATCGATCAGTTCGCGAAGGCACTCGTCGACGGTGGACGCCCGTCAACCACGCCGGTCACCGTGATCCAAGAGGGCACTCTGCGCACCCAGCGTGAACTTCGGGCCGATCTGGCGACCGTTGCTCAGCGCGTCAAGGACGAGGAGATCAAGCCTCCGGCGATCATCGTGATCGGGCCGGTCGCGGGCTTTTCCGTCGACGCTGGGTAACGTGAAGTCTTGTGTCTGACTCCCCAACATCTGAAACCGCTTCGGCGAATGCCCCGGTAGCGACTCGAGTCATCGGGCTTGCCATCATCGTCCTGAGTGGTTTGCAGATGATGGTGGTGCTCGACGGTACTGTCGCGAACCTCGCTCTGGCGCCATTGCAGGCCGACCTCGGGCTGAGCGACAGCGGCCGCAACTGGGTGTTGACCTCCTACGCGCTTGCGTTTGGTGGGCTCATGCTCCTCGGTGGTCGGCTCGGCGACGCGTTCGGACGCAAGAAGATGTTCATCGCGGGAGTCTCGCTGTTCACGGTGGCGTCGTTGCTCTGTGGACTCGCCCTGAACGAGGGCATGTTGATCGCAGCGCGGGCGCTTCAAGGTGTCGGCGCAGCCGTGGCGTCGCCCACTGCCTTCGCCCTTGTTGCCACGACTTTCGCCGCGGGTCCGGCTCGTAATCAGGCCATCGCGATTTTTGCCGCCATGACGGGCGTCGGATCGATCGCCGGTCTGATCATCGGCGGCGCATTGACCGAGGTGTCGTGGCGTCTGATCTTCCTCATCAACGTCCCGATCGGCATCGCGCTCGTCGGCATGGCGTTCCGCGCCCTTCGCGAGACGAATCAGACGCGTCTGGCTTTGGATGTCCCCGGCGCGATCCTCGCGACTCTCGGGTGCACCGGTGTTGTTTTTGCTCTCACCGAAGGCCCGGAAATGGGATGGGGGAGTATCGCCGTCATCGGGGCATTGGCGGCCGGATTGGTCGCCCTCGCCGCCTTCCTCTTCGTCGAGCGAACTGCGGACAACCCGCTCTTGCCCTTCTCGTTGTTCGCCGATCGCAACCGTGTCGCGACGTTCCTCGCCATCTTCTTCGTCGGTGGCGCGATGTTCAGCATGACGGCCTTCGTCGCGCTGTTCGTGCAGGACATCATGCAGTATTCGCCGTTGCGTGCCGGTATCGCGTTCATTCCGTTCGCGTTCGGATTGGGCGCCGCCGCGTCGGTTGCTTCCAAGCTCGCCGTGAAGGTTCAACCCCGCTGGCTGGTCCTCACCGGCGTCGTGATCATGATCGTCGGACTCCTCTACGGCTCTACTCTCGATTCCGACTCCACCTACCTGGCCAACTTGTTCGTGCCCGTGATCGGGATCGGATTCGGTATCGGCCTCGCGATGGTGCCCTTGCCACTGTGCGCGATCGCCGGTGTCCCGGAGACCGAGATCGGCCCGCTGACCGCAATCTCCCAAGTTGCCCAGACGCTCGGTGGACCATTGGCGCTGTCGGTGATCGGTGCAATGGCGACGTCCAAGACGCTCTCGCTCGGCGGCACTTCGGGCAAGGCAGCGGACATGAATCCGGCGCAATTGATCGCACTCGGAGAGGGGTACACCTTCGCACTTGTGGGCTGCGCGGTCTGCGCCGTGTTCGCCGGTATCGCGGCGCTGTGCATCAGGTTCACACCTTCTCAGGTAGCCCAGGCTCAGGCTGCGGAGAAGGCAGCTCAGGGAATCGCCTGATCAGTCCTGTTTTTCCGCTTCGCTAGCCGATACGATCGTTGCAGGACGTGCCGAGAGTCTCGACGGATCGGGGTGCCGTGATGCGGATCGCGGACATATTGCGAAACAAGGGCAACAGCATCGTCACGATCGACGCCCACACGACGGTCAACGGGCTGCTGTGCGATCTTGCCCGCCACAACATCGGAGCCATGGTGGTGGTCGACGACGACGCGGTGGTCGGCATCATCTCCGAACGCGATGTCGTTCGACGCCTGCACGAGCGTGGCCCGGACCTTCTCGGGATCCAGGTTTCCGAGGTCATGACCGCTCTGATGTACACGTGTGTTCCGGCAGACGCAGTGGACAGCATTGCCGCGATCATGACCGAGCGTCGAATCCGGCATCTGCCGGTGATCGAGGACGGCAACCTCCTCGGCATCGTTAGTATCGGCGACGTGGTGAAGAGCCGCATCGACGAGCTCAAGAGCGAACGCGATCAGCTCGAGTCGTACATCGATCAGGGCTGATCGATAGGTTGTCGCACGGTGACTACTCTCGTGTGATGGCCGCATTCCAGGAATCCACAGCAGACACGGTCACCATCGTGGCCTGCCTCGAGAGCACGTTCGCCGACGAACTCGGCGCTCTGACGGTGCCGTGGCAAGGTGCTGCCGCCCCTGACCCGCAGTTGCTCGTGGTGAACGAGCAGCTGGCTGCGTCGTTGAGATTGGACGTAGCAGCGCTGCGAAGTGTGGACGGGATCGGCGTCCTGTCCGGCTCGACGGTGCCGGTCGGGGCCACGCCGGTGGCGATGGCGTATGCGGGTCATCAGTTCGGTGGGTACGCACCGATTCTCGGGGATGGTCGGGCGTTGTTGCTCGGAGAACTCGTCAGCAGTGACGGGCAGCGAGTGGACTTGCATCTGAAAGGCTCCGGGCGCACACCGTTCTCTCGGGGCGGCGACGGGTACGCGGTCGTAGGGCCGATGCTGCGTGAATATCTGGTCAGTGAGGCGATGAATGCCCTCGGTGTCCCCACTACGCGCGCGCTGTCTGTCGTGGCGACGGGACGGGACGTTCGCCGCAACGGCGCAGAACCCGGTGCCGTGCTTGCACGGATCGCGTCGAGTCACCTACGCGTTGGGACCTTCGAGTTCGCGGCCCGGCAGGGCGAGGTCTTGCAGCCGCTCACCGACTACGCGATCGCCCGGCACTACCCGGAGCTGACCGAACTTCCGTCAACGGGTATACACAATCGCTATCTGAGGTTCCTCGAGGCGGTCGTCGAGGCGCAGGCGTCACTGGTGGCGAGGTGGATGCTCATCGGTTTCGTGCACGGGGTCATGAACACCGACAACACGACAATTTCGGGAGAGACCATCGATTACGGTCCGTGCGCCTTCCTCGACGCATTCGATCCGGCGGCAGTGTTCAGCTCGATCGACCACGGGGGCCGCTATGCGTTCGGCAATCAGCCCGCTGTACTGAAGTGGAATCTGGCGCGCTTGGCAGAAACACTGTTGCCGCTGATCGATTCCGCACCCGACAATGCGATTTCCGCGGCGTCGGCAGTTCTCGAGACCTTCGACGAGCGCTACGAGGGACACTATGCGGCCGGTTTCGCGGAAAAGCTCGGTCTGGCCCAGCCGTTTGTCGATCGGGCGCTCGTCGACGATCTGCTGACGTTGTTGGCGGAACACGGTGCTGATTGGACGGGCAGTTTCCGCGCACTCGCCGACGAATTGCGTGGAAATTCGGCGCCCCTCGACGACCTCGTGCCACGGGACCACATCGCGTCTTGGTTGCAGCGGTGGCACAGGGCCCTGACGGACCAGGGGCGTGGGGCCGCGGAGACCGCGAGCGCGATGGATCGCGTCAACCCGCTGTACCTTCCGCGTAATCATCACCTCGATGCTGCCCTGCGCGCCGCGACCGACGGCGACCTCGTTCCCTTCGAGAAGCTGCTCGAGGTTGTCACGCATCCATTCGACCGACGCGACGAGTGGACCGACTACACCGAGGCGGCTCCGCAGTCTTTCAGCGAAACATTCCAAACCTTCTGTGGCACTTGACAGACGAAGCCATCAATCCGTCAGGATGATCAGTTCACGCTCCGACGCGATTTCCACCCGCAGGCCGGCCTTCGACGCCACCCGCGCGACACCCTTGATATCGGTCGGTTCGGCGCGCGAGACCACCAGCGCACGGGCGAGCAGACCCTTGTGGTGCTTGTTGAAGTGACTGACCACCGTCCGGGTGCCGTCCGGCTTCTCGGTGAGGACCGTTGCGATCAAGGCGTCCGGAACAGGTCCGAGGTCTTGGTAGGTGCCGGATCGTAGATCGATGACAAGGCCGTCGGCTTCGGCGGCCAGGGCCTTCGGCAGCTCCGGCTTCCACAGCGAGCGCAGCGTCCCCATCCCCGGCAGCTTGGACCCGCCAGAGAGGCGGTAGGCGGGGATCAGATCTCCTGCGCGGACAGCACCGAACAGAGCGGAACCAATGGCGATCCGATCGAGCGCCTTCGCCTTCTGGGCGCGGGTGAACGACTTTGCGTCGAGGGCGTCGAAGAGCACGCCGGTGTAGCGCTGCAGTGCGGGCCGCGTCGCGGACACCCACAGCTTGGCGTTGCGTTCCACTTCGTCTGCTTGCGTCGGACCGAGCCCGAGCGCTTCGCACGACGCCTCGACGTCAGCGGCCAGATCGACCAGCGTCTGAACCAGCAATTCGCGCGTTTCGGTCAACTGTGGCATCGACAGTTCGGCCAGATCGAGGGGCGCATCCTTGCCGCCGTCGGACTTGGTTTCTGAGGGAGGCAGCAGTACAAGCACGCTGTAACCGTACCGAGGCCCGCTCGGCCGACTGCGGCGACTATCCTTACACCTCGTGATTACCCGTCTGTCCCACCTGTTCCTGCGTACCCTGCGTGACGATCCCTCGGACGCCGAAGTTGCCAGCCACAAACTGCTGGTTCGTGCCGGCTACGTGCGTCGTATCGCTCCAGGCGTCTACTCGTGGTTGCCGCTGGGATTGCGGGTGCTGCGCGAGGTTGAGCGTGTTGTCCGTGAAGAAATGAATGCAATTGGCGGACAGGAAATCCTGCTGCCTGCGCTGCTCCCGCGCGATCCCTACGAAGCGTCGAACCGCTGGACCGAGTACGGCCCCAACCTGTTCCGCCTCAAGGACCGCAAGGGCAACGACTACATGCTCGGCCCGACCCACGAGGAGCTCTTTGCTCTGACGGTCAAGGGTGAGTACAACTCCTACAAGGACTTCCCGGTCACCCTGTACCAGGTGCAGACCAAGTACCGCGACGAAGAGCGTCCGCGTGCCGGCATTCTGCGCGGCCGCGAGTTCTTGATGAAGGATTCCTACTCCTTCGACCTGACCGACGAAGGCCTGACGGAGTCGTACCAGGCGCATCGCGGCGCCTACGAGAAGATCTTCACGCGTCTGGGCGTCAAGTACGTCATCGTCTCGGCCACCTCCGGTGCGATGGGCGGCAGCGCGTCCGAGGAGTTCCTTGCCGAGAGCGAGATCGGCGAAGACACCTACGTCCGCTGCCTCGAATCCGGCTACGCCGCCAACGTCGAGGCCGTCAAGACTGTTGTTCCCGATTCGATTCCGTTCGACGGGCTGCCCGAAGCCAAGGTGTACGACACCGCGAACACACCCACCATCGACACCCTGGTGGACTGGGCGAACGGCGCTGATCTCGGCCGTACCGTCACCGCCGCCGACACTCTCAAGAACATCATGGTCAAGACCCGCCTGCCCGGCGGCGAGTGGGAACTGCTCGGTATCGGCATCCCCGGCGACCGTGAGGTCGACGAAAAGCGCCTCGAGGCTTCGCTGGAGCCGGCCGAGTTCGTGATGATCACCGAGACCGACTTCAAGAACAACCCGTTCCTGGCCAAGGGTTATATCGGCCCGAAGGCGCTGCAGGCCAACGGCGTTCGCTACCTTGTCGACCCGCGTGTCGTCGACGGCACCAGCTGGATCACCGGCGCCGACGAAGACGGCAAGCACGTGGTCGGCCTCGTTGCCGGTCGGGACTTCACCCCCGACGGAACCATCGAAGCCGCCGAGGTTCGTGACGGCGACGCCTCTCCGGATGGAGCCGGCACGCTGGTCTCGGCTCGCGGTATCGAGATCGGGCACGTCTTCCAGCTCGGCCGTAAGTACACCGACGTCTTCACCGTCGATGTCCTCGCCGAGAACGGCAAGCCCGTCCGCCCGACCATGGGTTCGTACGGCGTCGGCGTCTCGCGTCTGGTGGCCGTCATTGCCGAGCAGCACCATGACGAGAAGGGTCTGCGTTGGCCCGCTGAGGTCTCACCGGCCGACGTTTACCTCGTCATTGCGAACAAGGACGAGACCGCTCGCGAAGGCGCCGAAGGCCTCGCCGCGCAGCTCGACCGCGCGGGACTCGAAGTGATCCTCGACGACCGCAAGGCATCGCCGGGCGTGAAGTTCAAGGACTCCGAGCTGATCGGTGTTCCGCTGATCGTTGTCGTCGGCCGTGGTTGGGCAGACGGCAAGGTCGAGATTCGCGACCGCTTCACCGGCGAGAGCCGTGAGATCGACGCCGACTCGGCGATCGAGGAGATCATCAGCGCAGTTCGCGGCTGATTCGAATAGGCGTCTGGGCCGCCGCAGCCACCTTCCGAGGTGTCTGCGGCGGCCCTTCTTTTCTGCCACAATCGTGGCTATGGAACGCGAACCGGATTGGGCAGAAGTCGACGGTTACCTTGTCTCCACGTTGGTAGGTGAAGATCCGGTTCTCGACGCGGCACTCGCCGCCAACTCCGAGGCCGGTCTTCCGCCCATCGACGTGGCGCCGAACCAGGGCAAGCTCCTCAATCTTCTGGCGCGAATGTGCCTGGCGCGCAATGTTCTCGAGATCGGAACGCTCGGCGGATACAGCACGATCTGGCTCGCTCGCGCGGTCGGCCCCTCGGGCCAGGTCATCACGCTGGAATTCGATCCCACCCATGCGGATGTCGCTCGGGCGAATATCGAGCGCGCCGGCTTGGCTGACCGTGTCGACGTCCGCGTCGGGGCGGCGCTCGACAGCCTCCCGTCGATCGCGAAGGAAGAGTTGGGACCTTTCGACTTGGTCTTCATCGACGCCGACAAGGAGAACAACACCGAGTACGTGCGGTGGGCGTTGGCCCTTTCGCATCCCGGAACCGTCATCATCGTGGACAACGTGGTGCGTGGGGGACATGTGTCCAACCCGGATATCGACGACGAGCGCGTCAAAGCGAGTCGAGCGGTGTTGGAGATGATCGCGGCCGAGCCGAAACTCGACGGCACCGCCATTCAAACCGTGGGTTCGAAGGGATGGGACGGGTTTGCCGTTGCAGTAGTGAACGAGTGAGCGCAGACTCGAAGCGGTGAGGATGCTGGGGGCAGCAAAGGCGGCATGGCGATGGGTGCGCAGTGCTCCCGGTACCTACGTCTGGTTGCTGGCCCTGCTGTTCACCACGCTCTTCCTTCGGCATCTGCCCGACAATGTCGAGGAGCGTTTTCTCGGCAAGCGCTCGACCAATCTGCATCACCTGGCCGAAGACCCGCTACGAGTCCTGTTCTCGAGTGCCTTCTGGCTCGAAGGTGGCGGTTGGTTGGGATACCTGGTTCTCTTCACCATCTTTCATGCAACGGCTGAGCGTTGGCTCGGGACGTGGCGGTGGTTGTGTGTTGTCGTCATCGCCCACGTCGGAGCCACGTACATCAGCGAAGGTGTTCTGTACGAAGGTATTCGGCACGGATACGTGGCGGAGTCGGCGGTCAACACTCTCGACGTGGGTGTGAGCTACGGTCTGGCCGGCATCATGGGGATTCTGGTGTACCGCATCGTCGATCCGTGGCGATACGTCTATCTCGCGGGGCTGTTGCTCTTCTACGGTGTACCTCTGATTTTCGCCACCAATTTCACCGCCATCGGCCATATGTCTGCGTTGTTGCTCGGGTTGGCGTGCTACCCGATCACGCGTGCTCGGGCGGGCACGTGGAATCCGATGGACCTGTGGCATTCGCGAAGAATCGCAGGTCTTCCATGAATCGCACCGCGGAAAGTTACCCGCTGGTAGTTTAGCGTCATCGACGAAAGGTAATGACGTGTCTGGCACCGATGGATTGCTCTTCAACCCCCATACTTACGACCCCGCTCAGTTCGATCCGGAGACCCGCCGTTTGCTGCGAGCCACCATCGAATGGTTCGAGAGCCGCGGTAAGAAGCAACTGCTTCAGGACGACCTCGACGCCGTGTGGGTCTCCGACTTTCTCGAATTCGTCGGCAAGGAGAAGTTGTTCGCGACGTTCCAGACTCCGGCGGCATTCGCCGACGGTGACGAGAACCGTCGTTGGGACGGTGCCCGCAACGCGGCCTTGAGTGAGATCTTCGGTTTTTACGGACTCGCTTACTGGTACGCCTGGCAGGTCACGATCCTCGGACTCGGACCGATCTGGATGAGTGACAACGACGCTGCGAAGAAGCGTGCAGCGCAGGAACTTGCCGACGGTGGTGTCATGGCGTTCGGGCTGTCCGAGCGCGACCACGGCGCCGACGTGTACTCCACCGACATGCTCCTCACTCCCACCGACGGCGACGTCGCCTTCCGCGCGAGCGGCGAGAAGTACTACATCGGAAACGGCAACGTAGCCGGAATGGTGTCTGTGTTCGGGCGTCGTACCGACGTCGAGGGCCCCGAAGGCTACGTGTTCTTTGTCGCCGACAGTGCACATCCGAACTATCAGCTCGTGGACAACGTCCTGCGCGGGCAGATGTATGTCAGCAATTTCCGCCTCGACGATTACCCGGTGCGCGAGGAAGACATTCTGCACACCGGCGTCGCCGCATTCGAGGCCGCGCTCAACACGGTCAACGTCGGAAAGTTCAACCTCTGCACCGGCTCCATCGGCATCACCGAGCATGCGTTCTTCGAGGCAATAACTCACGCGCAGAATCGAATTCTGTACGGCAATCCCGTCACGGATTTTGCCCACGTTCGCGCCGCCTTCGTCGACGCGTACTCACGTCTGATCGCGATGAAGCAGTTCAGTGCGCGGGCGGTCGACTACTTCCGCAGCGCCAGCCTCGAGGACCGTCGCTACCTGCTGTTCAATCCCATGACCAAGGCCAAGGTCACCTCCGAAGGTGAGAAGGTGGTCGGGTTGCTGCACGATGTGATCGCAGCCAAGGGATACGAGAAGTCCACGTACTTCCGCGAGGCAGCGCAGATGATCGGCACGCTGCCCAAGCTCGAGGGCACCGTCCACGTCAACGTCGGCCTGATTCTCAAGTTCTTGCCGAACTATCTGTTCAACTCGGCGCAGTTCCCGGAGATCGTCACGCGCGACGACGCCGCCGACGACGAGTTCTTCTGGAACCAGGGGCCTACCCGCGGCGCTGCGAAGATTCAGTTCCACGAGTGGAAGCCCGTCTACGAGAAGCACTCTTCGATTCCGAACGTCGCCCGTTTTTACGAGCAGGCGATCGCGCTCACCGAATTGCTCACTGCTGCAGCGCCGGACGCGCAGCAGCAGAAGGACCTCGATTTCATGCTCAACGTCGGGCACCTGTTCTCTCTCGTCGTCTACGGTCATCTGATTCTCGAACAGGCCGAGATCAGCGGGCTCGACGCCGACGTTGTCGATCAGATCTTCGACTTCCAGATTCGTGACTTCTCGGGATACGCGATCGCGCTGCACGGAAAGCCGTCGTCGACACCCGAGCAGCAGAAATGGGCCCTGGCCGCGGTGCGGAAGCCTGTTGTCGACAGTGAACGCTTCGACCGGGTGTGGCAGCAGGTCAAGGCGTACGACGGTGCATACGAGATGCGCGCATGACCGCGCCGGTTACGCGCGAGCAGTTGATGGCCGTCGTGGAGGGATCCCCGAAAGCCGTCGGCGCGCATGACCGCTCGACCTGGGTGGCCCTGTTTGCCGGCGACGGACAGGTCAACGACCCTGTAGGTTCACGTCCGCACAACGGTCAGGCGGCGATCGAGAGTTTCTACGACACGTTCATCGCCCCCAATTCGATCACCTTCCATGTCGAGCGCGACATCGTGTGCGGCCGGACGGTGTGGCGCGATCTGAGCCTCGCTACCGAGATGTCGACCGGAGTCGTTCTCGACGTTCCGATGCACTTGCGCTACGACTTGGTGGGGGAGCCCGATTCCTTGCGGATCGGAACCCTCTATGCGCATTGGGAATTGGCGACGATGTTGAGCCAGCTCGCGACTGCTGGTGTGGCGGGGGTGAAGGCGGCCGCGAAGTTGACGCCGCAGTTGCTCTCGAACCAGGGGATCGGCGGGGCGCTCGGGTTCTCGCGCGGCATCTTCGGCGTCGGAGACAAAGGCAAGAAGGCAGCGTCGCGGTTCCTCGATGCGGCCGCTGTCGGCCGAACGCCGCCGGTACCCGTCGAGCTTCCGGCGGGGACGCAGTTGTCCAACGCTGATGTCAACGCTCTGCTCACCGGCGTGACGAAGAGCAAGATGCTGGTTGCCGGTCGCACCGTGACGGCGAGCGTCATCGTGTGCGGGGAACCGGCCATCGCATTATTCGGCTTCGAGGCGAGCGGTCATCGACTCAATCGGGTGCGTTTCTTCACCGAGAGCTGACATAGAGCCCTCCACATGCAGGTCAGGCTCGGCGCGCCACTCCGGCGCGCCGAGCCTTCGCTTTTCTGAGAATTGTCAGATCGCCCCAAGATCCGCAGACAGCCAGTGCTGCGGATTCATGTAGATCGCTACCTGTTCGCCCAACTGCGATCGCGCGAATTCGAGATACCCGTCGACCTTGTCCGGAGCCAGGTAACGCCGCGAGACTTCGACCAGCATCTCGTCGGTGCCCGGAACGATCTTGTCGACGGATCCGCTGACGCTGACGTAACGGATTGTCGGATCGAGCCTTTCGGCCATCAACGAGAAATGCCCGGCCGACTCGATGAGTCGTGCCTTTCGCGAATCCTTGCCCGTGAGGATCCATGGTTTGCCACCGGGTGAGTACAGGTACCAGATCGGGACGGTCAACGGACCGCGCTCGGTGCCGTCCGCCACGGACAGCGCCCCGATGTGGGGTTCGGCCAGGAACTGTTCACGCTCATTTTCGGAGAGTGCCATTCCTCGAGATTACCGCGACGTTTGACATGGCGTTGTGACTCCGTACACAATCGATGTGCTCATTATGAACAGGCGTTCGCAATGCGAACACGTTTCGATCCGAACTACTGGATCCCAACCGGTCGCGAACGCCCACAAGCAGTGAATGTCGAGGATCCGATGACCGCACCGCATACGCAGTCGAGTTCAACCACCGGTTCGCCTGGGGCGCGTGCCGCAATGTGGGTAGCACCGTTGTGTTGGATCGCAGTGCTTCTGGACGGATTCGACCTGGTCGTACTCGGCGCGGTCATTCCTTCGCTTCTCGACTACGACGCGTGGGGTTTGAGTACCGGCACGATCACGATGATCTCGACCTTCGGGCTCATCGGCATGACCATCGGCGCCCTCGTCATCGGCACTCTCACCGACGTCATCGGTCGACGCCGCGCGCTGCTGTACGCCGTTGCCGCATTCTCGATTCTGACTCTGTTGTGCGCAATTGCGCCCAATCCGTTCATCTTCGGGCTGCTGCGCTTCCTTGCCGGTGTGGGGCTGGGTGGCGCCCTACCGACGGCATTGGCTCTGGTCAACGAATTCTCGAAGAAACAAGGCGGTGGATCTGCGTCGACCATGCTGATGACCGGCTACCACGTCGGCGCCGTTGCCACCGCAGCGCTGGCGCTCGTCGTGATCGAACCTTTCGGTTGGCGAGCGATGTTCGTTGTCGGCGCACTTCCTGCCGTCGCCCTGATTCCACTCATGTTGCGGTATCTGCCGGAATCCCCGTCGTACCTTCTCGCTCACGGAAAGCGTGCCGAAGCCGAGGAAATCGCTGCCCGTTACGGAGTCGAACTCGAGATTGCGCCCACGTCCGAAGTTGAGCGCGCCGAAGCCGCCAATCCCGTTCGTGCACTGTTCTCTTCGAAGTTCCTGCGCAACAGCATCGCCATCTGGATCACCAGTTTCATGGGCTTGCTGCTCGTCTACGGATTGAACACATGGCTTCCGACGATCATGCGTGAGGCCGGTTACAACCTCGGGGCGTCGTTGACGTTCCTTCTGATCCTCAATGCCGGCGCCGTCGTCGGGCTGTTGATCGCCGGGGGCGTCGCGAACAAGATCGGCCCGCGGACTGCAGCCATCGTGTGGTTCGCCGGAGCTGCACTGTTCCTGGCGCTTCTGAGTGTGAAGGTGTCGTTCGGAATCTACGTGATGGTCTTCCTCGCCGGATGCTTCGTGTTCAGTGCGCAGGTACTGGTCTACGCCTTCACGAGCGCCAATCACCCACCTCAGATTCGCGCGACCGCGCTCGGATGGTCGGCAGGTGTCGGCCGGGTCGGTGCGATCTGTGGCCCGATCCTGGGCGGAGTCCTCCTGGGTGCGGGTTACGCCGTGCCGTGGGGCTTCTACGCTTTCGCGCTCGTCGGACTGCTCGGAGCAATTTCGATCTCCTGCACACGGGTGCGCATCTGAAATACCAGTTTCGCTGGTTGGCGTGCTACTGCTATCGTAAAACATGAGTATGAAGAGTAGCGCTATCGTCGCGCCGCAGGAACCGCTACCGATGCCATCGTCTCGATCCGGTTTGTGGTGGGGCTTGCTCGGTGTGCTGGCGTTCTCGTTCACCGTTCCGCTCACGAGGGTCGCCGTCGCGGATCTCGACCCCCTGTTCGTCGGTGCGGGCCGCGCTGTCGTTGCCGGGGCCCTTGCGATTGTGATGCTGTCGGTTACTCGCGCGACGCTTCCGACGCTTCGGCAGTGGTTGCGCATCGCACTCGTGACTGTTGGTGCGGTACTGGGGTTTTCACTGTTCACCACGTTTGCGTTGCAGACATCGCCGGCGAGTCACGCGGCAGTCGTGATCGGGCTACTTCCCGCTGCGACCGCGGTATTTGCGGTCGTCCGAGGAAAAGAGCGTCCCAGTAAGGGATTCTGGTGGGCAAGCGCCGCCGGCGCGGTATCGGTCGTAGGGTTCGTGGCGATTGCAAACGGCGGACTCGGCTCGTTTCATCTCGCTGATCTTCTTCTGTTCGCCGCGGTGGTGTGTGCAGCGCTGGCATATTCGGAAGGTGCGTTGCTGGCCCGCGAGATCGGGTCGTGGCAGACGATTGCCTGGGCGTTGATTCTCGGACTGCCGGTCACGATTGCGTTGACGGTGGCGTCCATGGCCCAGGCTCCGGTCTCTGCCGATGTGAATTCGTGGCTTTCGTTTGCCTACCTGGGATGCGTGAGTATGTTTCTCGGGTTCTTTCCTTGGTACCGGGGTCTGGCGATCGGTCCCATTTCCACTGTGAGCCAAACACAGTTGGTTCAACCGGTGCTCAGCATTGCCTGGTCGGCGCTGATACTCGGTGAGACGTTGTCACCCTCGATCGTGGCCGGCGGTGTCGTCGTCATCGGGTGTGCCTGGCTTGCCCTGAAGGCGCGAGTGGCAGCGCCGCGTGCTGTGCCGGCACGCGACGCGACCACTGCTACTGATGAATCAGAAAAGCGGGCCGCCACCGAAGGCACTGCGGTGTGACGCCGGTTGTTTCCCGTTGGCGTCGGTGATTCCGTACTCGACGGCCGTCTCGGCGGTGATCAGTGTGTGACCGCTGCGCGCGTTCACTTCTGGATCGTTGGCCAATGCAGTGATGACTTGGCCGACGAATTCCGGGGTTTCGGCCTCGGCCAGTGAGAAGCCTTCGAAGCTCTCGATCCCACTCGCCTCCATCCGCTCGTTGCGGATCAACCCGAGCCAGAAGGAAAGTGCGGTGACGCCGGTCCCCTTCAATTCGACAGCCATGTCCGCGGCCATCTTGTCCAAACCTGCCTTCGACATCCCGTACAGCACAGAGTGCAGGTACCCGCGGGTGCCGAACGACGAGATGTTGCCGATCACTCCACTGCCCCGGGGAACCATCAACTTCGCCGCTTCCACCGAAGCAACGTAGTGGGCGCGCAGTCCGATTCCGATCAGCGAATCCCAATCGTCGATCGGCCTCTTCCAGAACGGATCGGCGAAGCCTGCATAACCCGCCGGGTTTGCCCAGACGTTGTTGACCAGAAGATCGAGGCGGCCTGACTGTTCCTCGGCGATGCGTGCAAACAGGTCGACGATCTGTTGATCGTCGGCGTGATCGCACTGCACGGCAATGCCGTGACCACCGCGCTCGGTGATCTCGGCTGCGGTGCGATCGAGTGGGCCGTCGTCGCCGACGGTTCCTCGGGCCGTCACGTACACCGTCCATCCGTCGCTTCCCAGCGCGAGGGCAATGCCCTTGCCGACGCTCCGGCTGGCACCGGTTACGAGCGCAACTTTTCCGTTCGTCGTCATCGCGGCCCACCCAACGAACCCTCGGCGATGTCAGCGTCCGGGGAAAGGGGAGTGGTGATCGACCACGTCTCCGTGAAATGGCATTGACTCATTTTCCACATACCGTCCTCGATCACGTACTTGTCGTCGTATTCGCCGGTCATCAACTTCTCGGTGCGCCCGACGGTGTCGATCTGGCGGAACTGCAGAGCCCATCGCCCCACCGCCGACGTCTCCGAGGTCAGTGTGATGTCGGGATGCAATCCGTGATGCATGTCGAGGACCGCGTACCGGCCGTCGACCTTGCGAAGAGCGATCTTCTCGAAGATGTCCGCCATCGGCCCCGCGTCGTCGAAGGCGCCGAGGCGTCCGTAGTCGATCGACGCTCCGGAACGGATGAAGCTGTTGCGGAACCGAACTGGATCCTTGGCGTCACATGCTCGCCAGTAGCCGTGCTTGAGCTTCTTGATTTCCTCGATCTGTTCGAGCGCGTCGAGGCGTTGTGTGAGATCCAACGTCGGTCCTTTTCGTCTGGGTTTCCCGGAGACATGTCGGATCGACTGTAGGGTGTCCTCAGTCACATGTGTGTAGTTTTTCCCAGTGACCGGTCAGGAATCGGTGTCGGTTTCGCTCGAGGATTCGTCGCCGGTGAGCGTGATCGCAGTCGAGTCGCTGAAGACGCTGCCCCAGAGCTCGCCGAGGGCTGGATCTTCTTCGGCGTGTTCGGGCGCCATCATTGCGAGCAGATTGTTGATCAGCATCCCGTTCGCGATGAACAAACGCGCTTGCTCGGGCGTGCAACCGGTGCGCTCGCGCAGCAAGGTGTAGATGCCGGACATGGCGTTCCGGGAGACGGCGGCGACATCATCGGTGCTGGTGGCGAAGCCGTGCAACATGACAAGCAGTAGGTCTCGGTCGAGAACCAGCTCGCCGTAGGCGGATCCGAGTTCGGCCCAGAACTGCGGATTGCTCGGATCGATCGTGACCGTATCCAATTTGTCGTTGAAGGTGCGGACGATTTCGTCGAGCGCGCGCGTGAACACTGCGTGGAACAAATCTGCCTTGGTTCCGAACATGCGCACGACGTAGGGCTGCGAGACACCGGCTTCCTTGGCGACGGCGTCCGTACTGGTCCCCGAGTATCCACCCTTTGCGAATGCTCGCGTTGCCGCGGCAAGGACCAACGCGCGACGTTCCGGTGCGCTCATCCTGCGGGTACGTGGTTCAGCTGCACCGATCGACATGTTGACACGTTATCACCGGATAGCTTAGTTTCGACTTAAGTAATCATCCGATGCCTTAAGGCACCTTCACTCGAGGAATCACGATGACCGTTTTGACGAAGTCCGGATCGGACGCCGCATCCGGGTCGGAAAGCAGTGGAGGACGTAAGGTTCCGATCGCGATAGCGATGGTTGCTGCCTCTCTGCCCATGTTCATGGCCACCCTCGACAACCTCGTGATGACGAGCGCGCTGCCGGTGATCGAGAAGGAGCTGAATGCGTCCGTCGGGCAACTTCAGTGGTTCATGAATGCGTACACGCTCTGCTTTGCGACGCTGATGCTTTCGGCGACGACGCTCGGCGATCGGTGGGGGCGCCGCAAGATGTTCGTGTTTGGGATCGGGCTGTTCACGGCGGCGTCGATTGCTTCGGCGTTGTCGACGACACCAAGCCTGCTCATCGCGGCCCGAGCCTTTCAGGGCGCCGGCGCTGCCGCGATCATGCCGCTCTCACTCACTCTCCTCGTGGCAGCGGTACCGGAAGCCAAGCGTGCCATGGCAATCGGCGTGTGGGGTGGCGTCTCCGGCCTGGGGATCGCGATGGGTCCCGTGGTCGGTGGAGCGGTAGTCGACGGGTTCTCGTGGCAGGGGATCTTCTGGATCAACGTGCCGGTTGCGATCGTCGCTGTTCCTCTCGCGTTGTATGCGTTGCGTGAATCGACCGGTCGCACACAGCCTCTCGACCTTCCCGGTGTCGCACTCGCCGGACTCGGTGTGTTCCTGGCGGTGTGGGGGATCGTTCACGGCAACGACGAGGGCTGGGGGTCGCTTGGAGTAGTTGCGTCGTTGGTCGGTTCCGCAGTCGCGTTGGCACTGTTCGTGCTTCGCGAGATGAAGAACTCGCATCCGGTCATGCCCCTACGTCTGTTCCGCTCACGCAGCTTCTCGATGGCGAACGTCATCGGCTTGACCTTCTCGATCGGAATCTTCGGGGCGGTGTTCCTGCTGTCGCAGTACCTCCAGATCGTGATGGGCTACAGCCCGTTCCAAGCAGGCCTGCGGACGCTTCCGTGGACGGCAGCGCCGATGATCTTCGCGCCTCTCGCCGGTTTTCTGGCGCCGAAGGTCGGGCTCCGTTCGCTTCTGCTGACCGGTCTGTTGCTCCAGGCCGGAGCATTGTTCTGGTTGGCAGCGTTGATCGGTCCCGACGTGACGTACGGGTCGCTGGTTCCGGCTCTACTGATGGCGGGAATCGGCATGGGCCTGACCTTCGCGCCGAGCTCGACGGCGGTACTCGTCGACATGGACGAGCCTGATCACGGAACGGCCAGTTCGACCAACTCGACGCTTCGTGAGATCGGTGTTGCACTGGGAATCGCGGTTCTCACTGCAGTCTTCCTTGCCGCCGGCGGTGCCCTCACGCCACTCGGTTACGGAGATGCGCTGACACCTGCACTGCGCGTCGGCGGTTGCTTCGTATTGGTTGCGGTTGTCGCGGCGTGGTTCGTGCCCTCGCATCGCAAGGCCTGAGCACTGCTGTGCGCCTTTATTAACCGCCGGGGGTTAATAAAGGCGCACAGCAGTTACGAAGTCGGGTCCCCCGGGAACGCTGAGGTGGCCGGAGCGGTTCCCAGCGCGGACCGCCATCCGGCGCCGCGGATTGCCGCATCGGTCAGGCCGTCGATTCCGAACGTGCGGAGTTGGTCGGTATCGACCTGTTCGACGAATGCCCGGTAGGTCACGGCGGTGTCGGATTCGATCTGTGCTGCCAGCTGTGCCGCGGTAACGGCGTCCGTCACCGGAAACGGGATCTCGTACGCTGCCGCGGCTGTCGGCGGGGTCACGCCCGCGTCGGTCGACAGGGCAACCAGCGCATCACGTCGCGCGCGGTGCGCTGCTGTGTGCGTGGCAACCTCGTTGACACGGGCAGGATTCGAAAACGCGGCAACCACTCCGTAAGCGAAGATCGCGGCATTCTCTGATTCGATTGCGGTCAGCAAGGCAGAACTCTCGGATCGACGGGTGTGCGAAGTGATCACTGAAGCAACACCGCAACCTGAGTCGAGCACGACGCGCTGATCGAACCGAGCAGGCCCGCGCGATAGCCGGACATCGTCCGAGCGAGATCCGCGGCACTGCGCGCCGAATCGGCCAGCGAGGTACTCAAGGTTTCGACGCCCGTAGGAGCGTTTGCGACCGAGGTCGACGGGGGCGCTGTGGTCGTAGCGGCGCCGCTGCCCGCTGCTCGCGCAATCTCGGCGTCGAGTTCGAGTGCGTGCGCTGTGCGTTCGGCGCTGATCGTGGTCAGTGATGCCGACTTGTCCGGTGCGAGTGCGATGGCGGCGGTTGCGGCTGCCGCGTCGGAGCGGGCTCGATCGGCCTGGGCCGTCAGCTGGTCGACTTCTGCAGCCGCCTCCGCTGTGCCGTTGTCGGTGCAGGCGGACAACGAGAAGGCAGCAGCGCCCAACGCTGCTGTTCCCGTCATCTTGAGCGCACTCCGCCGGGAGAGTGGGGTAGTAGTCATGGGCGTCAGCACCAGTCCATCGTGCCAGGTGGTCGGCCGATCGTTCGAATCCGCGGCACGTGTTCAAGTGTGACGTGCGTCGGGCACTCTGGTCACGGAGACGTGCAATGAGCGGTACTCTTGGATGCTTGCAGCATGTGGCACCTGGTGTCTTTTCATGCTCGCAGCCGCCCACGTCGACAGTCGACACAAGTCGGACAATCGACGACAACTGAAATGAGGAGTTCGCGAGATGCCGGTGCCATCCAGGGAGAGGGTGATCGAGCTGATCTCCGAACTCGTGCACGCCCAGGGTTATGACGTCGAAGACGTTGTCGTGACCAGTGCGGGCAAGCACAGCGCGGTGCGCATCATGGTCGACAGCGATGCCGGGATCGAGCTCGATGCCGCCGCGGAGATCAGCAGACTCGTTTCGGAACTTTTCGACACCCTCGAGGAAATCGGTGAAACGCCGTACACCCTCGAGGTGACCTCCCCGGGAATTGACCGCCCACTGACGCTCGATCGTCACTGGCGTCGGGCTCGCGGACGTAAAGCGCGAATCGATCTGGCCGGCGAGACCGTGGTGGGCCGAATCGGAACGATGAACGACGATTCCGTGGCAGTTGTCATCGGTGGCCGTGGCGGACTGACCGTGCGCGAGATTGCACTGGGCGACGTTCAAAAGGCTGTAGTTCAGGTGGAGTTCTCGAAGCCCAGTGAGGCGGAGTTGGAACTCGCGGGCGGCATCCCGGAGGGGCGCGCAGTTCCTTCGGATGCGGTTGACCTCACCGAGGACTCGGGCGTGGACAGTGTCGAAGACGACGAAGCAGAATTAGAAGACGTAGAAAACGAAGAAGGGTTCGACAAGTGAATATCGACATTGCAGCGTTGCGAGCGATCGAAGCCGAAAAAGGTGTCTCGATCGAAACTGTGATCGCCACGATCCAGACCGCGCTGCTGACGGCGTACCGCCACACCGAGGGGCACAAGCAGAACGCTCGGATCGATGTCAACATCAAGACCGGTTCGGTGCGAGTGATGGCGCACGACACCGATGCCGACGGCAACATGATCGGTGAGGAGTGGGACGACACTCCCGAGGGATTCGGACGCATCGCGGCGACCACCGCACGCCAGGTCATCCTGCAGCGTCTGCGCGACGCCGAGCACGAGCGCAGTTTCGGTGAGTTCTCGACCCATGAGGGTGAAATCGTCGGTGGTGTCATTCAGCGTGACACGCGTGCGAATTCCCGCGGAATGGTCGTCGTCCGAATCGGCAGCGAATCCAACGGCGCCGAGGGATTGTTGCCGCCTGCAGAACAGGTTCCCGGCGAGAACTACGAGCACGGTGAGCGCATCAAGTGCTACGTCGTCGGAGTTGCTCGCGGAGCCCGCGGCCCACAGATCACCCTCTCGCGGACCCACCCGAACCTGGTTCGCAAGTTGTTCGCACTCGAGGTTCCAGAGATCGCGGACGGCAGCGTCGAGATCATCAACGTCGCGCGCGAAGCGGGACATCGTTCCAAGATCGCCGTTGCCTCACGTGTGCAGGGGCTCAACGCAAAGGGTGCATGCATCGGCCCGATGGGTCAGCGCGTCCGCAACGTCATGAGCGAACTCGCGGGGGAGAAGATCGACATCATCGACTTCGACGAAGATCCCGCGACGTTTGTGGGCAACGCACTTTCCCCGTCGAAAGTGGTCTCCGTCACTGTCGTCGATCCCGAGGCTCGTGCGGCCCGTGTCATCGTGCCCGATTTCCAGCTTTCGTTGGCCATCGGAAAAGAGGGTCAAAATGCCCGCCTGGCTGCGCGGTTGACGGGTTGGCGTATCGACATTCGTAGCGATGCGGCACCCGTTGGCGACGCGTCCGACCGGCCCGCCACGTCCAACGGATAACGGTGGAATGCAGTGATCGAGACGGTTCGGCGGTAGAGTGGACAATGGTTCGACGTGAGTCCTCGGATTCTGCGCGCGTGAAACCCGGTTCGCCGGTCAGAACGTGTGTGGGATGCAGGGAACAAGGGTCGGCTGTCGATCTGTTGAGGGTCGTGGTTGGTGAGCAGGGGCCGGAGGGTTCCCCGCTCGTCCCCGACGTATCGCGAAGACTCCCCGGTCGAGGTGCATGGCTGCACCTGGATCCGAGTTGTCTGAGCCTGGCAGAGCGGCGCCGAGCATTCAGCAGAGCACTGCGAGTGTCCGGAAATCTGGACACGTCCGCTGTCGACCAGCTGGTCGACGCAGTTCACACAAAAGCAGTACCTCTCGAGAAGAACAGGCACAAGCACTCATGAGCACACCGTGAAGCACCAACGATGAACGTCCATCGGCGATAACCCGAGGTCGTGCGGGACCCACATCTGTGGGATGCCTCCTGCTCGACCTCATCAGTGAGGAGAGCAGTGGCAGGCAAGGCCCGCGTGCACGAGTTGGCTAAAGAACTCGGTGTCACCAGCAAGGAACTACTCGCAACGCTCAAGGAGCAAGGCGAGTTCGTGAAGTCTGCGTCATCCACAGTGGAGGCGCCCGTCGCCCGTCGTCTGCGGGAGTCATTCCCGTCGGCAGGCGGAGCAGAAACCAAGTCCGAGACCGGCGCAGCAGCTCCGGCGGCTCGCCCCGCGGCAAAGCCCGGCGCACCGTCGCCGTCGGCTGCAAAGCCTGGCGCACCGCGTCCCGGCCCCAAGCCGGCCGCACCCGCACCGGCTGCTCCCGCAGCTCCGGCCCCGGCAGCCCCCGCGGCTCCCGCAGCCGCTGCTCCGGCAGCACCGTCAGCGCCGGTCCCCACCCCGACGTTCAACGCTCCGAAACCAGCACAGCCGGCACGTCCGGCTCCGGCTGCTCCCGCAGCGTCGGCACCGGCAGCCCCCGCGGCTCCGGCCGCACCGTCCACCGGCGCAAAGCCCGGCGGACCGCGTCCGGGACCGAAGGCACCTCGCGTCGGTAACAACCCGTACTCCTCGGCACCCGCCGAGCGTCCGGCACCTCGTCCGGCTCCCGGCGCACCGCGTCCGGGCGCAGGTCAGGGCGGTTCTCGTCCGGCTCCGGGTCAGGGCGGTCCCCGTCCGGCTCCCGGTCAGGGTGGACCTCGTCCGGCTCCGGGTCAGGGCGGTCCCCGTCCGGCTCCCGGCCAGGGTGGACCCCGTCCGCCTGCAGGTCAGGGCGGACCCCGTCCCAGCCCCGGCTCCATGCCTCCTCGCCCGAACCCGGGTGCAATGCCTGCTCGTTCCGCTCGTCCCGCGCCCGGTGGCGGCGGACGTCCGGGTCGTCCCGGTGGCGCTCCCGGTGGTCGTCCGGGTGGCGGCGGCGGTGGATACCGCGGTGGCGGCGCTCCCGGCGCCGGTGCTGGTGCAGGTGCTCCCGGTGGAGCAGCTCCGGCCGGTGGATTCCGCGGTCGTCCCGGCGGCGGTGGCCGTCCCGGTCAGCGCGGCGCAGCGGCAGGTGCATTCGGTCGTCCCGGCGGAGCAGTTCGCCGTGGACGTAAGTCGAAGCGGGCGAAGCGCGCCGAGTACGAAAGCATGCAGGCTCCCGCAGTCGGCGGCGTCAGGCTGCCACGCGGCAACGGCGAGACCATCCGTCTCGCTCGCGGCGCATCTCTGTCGGACTTCGCGGACAAGATCGACGCGAACCCCGCAGCACTCGTGCAGGCGTTGTTCAACCTCGGTGAGATGGTCACGGCAACTCAGTCGGTCAACGACGAGACGCTGGAGCTGCTCGGCGGCGAAATGAACTACGTCGTGCAGGTCGTCAGCCCGGAGGACGAGGATCGCGAGCTGCTCGACAGCTTCGACCTCACCTACGGCGAGGACGCCGGCGGAGAAGAGGACCTCGAGTCCCGTCCGCCTGTGGTCACCGTCATGGGCCACGTCGACCACGGTAAGACCCGTCTGCTCGACGTGATCCGTAAGGCGAATGTCCGTGAGGGCGAAGCCGGCGGCATCACGCAGCACATCGGTGCCTACCAGGTGCTGACCGAGCTCGAGGGCAACGAGCGTCTCGTGACGTTCATCGACACCCCCGGTCACGAGGCCTTCACGGCCATGCGTGCTCGTGGTGCCAAGGCCACCGACCTCGCGATCCTTGTTGTCGCAGCCGACGACGGCGTCATGCCGCAGACGGTGGAAGCGATCAACCACGCCCAGGCGGCCGACGTGCCGATCGTGGTCGCGGTGAACAAGATCGACAAGGAAGGCGCGAACCCGGACAAGATCCGGCAGCAGCTCACCGAGTACGGACTGGTGGCCGAGGAGTACGGCGGAGACACCATGTTCGTCGACATCTCGGCGAAGCAGGGTCTCAACATCGACGCACTGCTCGAAGCAGTGCTGTTGACGGCCGACGCTTCCCTGGATCTGCGCGCCAACCCGGACATGGACGCTCAGGGTGTTGCCATCGAGGCGCACCTCGACCGTGGCCGCGGCCCCGTCGCTACCGTGCTCATTCAGCGCGGAACGCTGCGGGTCGGCGACTCGATCGTTGCCGGCGATGCTTACGGCCGCGTCCGCCGCATGGTGGACGAGCACGGTCAGGACGTCCACGAGGCACTGCCTTCACGTCCGGTCCAGGTCATCGGCTTCACGTCGGTCCCCGGTGCAGGCGACAACCTGCTCGTGGTCGACGAGGACCGTATCGCTCGTCAGATCGCGGACCGTCGCAACGCACGTAAGCGCAACGCGCTTGCAGCGAAGAGTCGTAAGCGCATCAGCCTCGACGATCTCGATGCAGCTCTGAAGGAACATTCACAGCTGAACTTGATCCTCAAGGGTGACAACTCGGGAACCGTGGAGGCCCTCGAAGAGGCTCTCCTCGGAATTCCGATCGACGACGAGGTGCAGTTGCGCGTCATCGACCGCGGTGTCGGTGGCATCACGGAGACCAACGTCAACCTGGCTGCTGCGTCCAACGCGATCATCATCGGCTTCAACGTCCGCGCCGAAGGCAAGGCAACGGAGCTGGCGAACCGCGAGGGCGTCGACATTCGCTACTACTCGGTGATCTACCAGGCCATCGACGAGGTCGAAAAGGCACTCAAGGGTCTGCTCAAGCCGGTGTACGAAGAGGTCGAGCTGGGCAAGGCAGAGATCCGCGCCATGTTCCGTTCGTCCAAGATCGGCAACATTGCCGGTTGCTTGGTCACGTCGGGCAGCATCCGTCGCAACGCCAAGGCACGTCTCATCCGCGACAGCAAGGTCATCGCCGAGACGGTCACCATCTCCTCGCTCAAGCGGGAGAAGGAAGACGCTACCGAGGTTCGCGAAGGCTACGAATGTGGTTTGACCGTAACCTATTCCGATATCAAGATCGGTGACGTTCTCGAGTGCTACGAGCTTCGCGAGAAGCCGCGCGACTGATTATGTCGACACGGGCGTTGGGGCGGACGCACGTGAGTACTAGCTGACATGGACTCTCTCGGACTTGAACATACAAGTCCGAGAGAGTCCATTCGGCTCTGTATAGGGGGAAAATGTTTGTAGGGGCACTGGAGTTCGACATCCTTTTCGGCGATGTCCACTCACTCAAGGAAAAGCGTTCGATGCTGTCGCCGATCCTGGCGGAACTCCGTCGATTCGGTGTGAGTGCAGCGGAGGCGGGGGAGCAGGGACGCCTGCGTCGTGCGCTCGTGGGCGTCGGTGTGGTCAGTTCGTCCGTCGATCACCTGCACGACGTTCTCGATCATTGTGAGCGGGCGGTCGCCGACCGTCCGGAGATTCAGTTGCTGGCTGTGCGAAGGCGAATTTTCGGCCCGGAAGACTGAGCGTCACCGATCTGTGTCGCTTAGCCACTCTTCCAGACGCCGTAACGAATCGAGTTCGTCGGCAAGGGATTCGGTGGCTTCGGGTCCAACTGTGGCGGTGTTTGTGCTCACGCTCGACACATGCGACAACTGTGGAGTTCGACGACGGCCCTGGCGGCGGTGGCTCGTGGTCGAAGACCTCTACCGATGGTGATTTGGTTGCCGGGTAGCCGATGGACGAGACTGTTGTCGGTAATAATTCTTGTTAACCAGAACTTTGATCGATCGAGTCACCTCGATTCGAGTGGCCAGGTAGAGGAGACTGACAGTCATGGTAGATCCAGCCCGGGCACGCAAGTTGGCAAAGCGTATCGGAACCATCGTCGCGACCGCGATCGATCACGAGATCAAGGATCCGCGACTCGCATTCGTGACCATCACGGACACCAAGGTCACCAACGATCTGCACGACGCGACGGTGTACTACACAGTCATGGGCGAGAAGGTCGATTCCGCACCCGATGTGGAAGCCGCCGCCGCAGGTCTCGAGAAGGCCAAGGGTGTTCTGCGCTCGAAGGTCGGTGCCGGAACCGGAGTTCGCTTCACACCGACTCTGACGTTTGTCGCCGATACCGTTCCCGACACCGCGCGTCATATGGAAGAACTGCTGGCCCGTGCCAAGGCCGCCGACGACGAGGTCGCCAAGGCGCGTGAGAATGCACAGCCGGCCGGAGATGCAGATCCGTACAAGGAGCCGCGAGTGGCTTCGGACGAAGACGAGGCGTCGCCAGATGTTCGTGAAGCCGACTGACGCGCACCGAGAATGACGATCACCGCACTTTCGGACGTCGACCCCTGCGAGGCGAAGTTCGCTCAGGTGGCCGAGGTTCTCGAATCGGCACACACGGTGACAATTCTCTGCCATGTGCAGCCGGATGCGGACACGATCGGCAGCGGACTTGCGCTCGGTCTCGTTCTCGAGCGTCGGGGCATTTCGGTGCAGGTCGCGTTCAGTCGGCCGTCGGCGCTGCCCGAGTCGATGCGCGATTTCCCCGGTCTCCACTTGCTCGTGGCGCCCACTGATGTTCGGGAAAGTGTCGATGTACTGGTGACGGTGGATGTCGGCAGCGAGGGCCGTCTCGGTGAGTTGTCGAGTCGACTCGCCGGCGCGAATCGCACGATCGTCCTTGATCACCATCGCTCCAATTCCGAATTCGGAAGCATCAACGTCGTCGACGAAACCGCGGCCTCGACGACGGCACTCATCGCACGATTCTTCGATGCGTGGGGAGTCGCGATCGATCGCGATATCGCGCACTGTCTCTATGCCGGACTGGTCACCGACACCGGCTCCTTCCGGTGGGGAGGTCCGCTTCCGCACGTGCTCGCCGCGCGTTTGCTGGCGACCGGCATCGACGGCGACGCGATTGCGCGAAAGCTGCTCGACACCCATCCGTTCGGGTGGTTGCCGATGCTGGGCGCTGTACTCGGGTCCGCGGTGCTGGTTCCGGAAGCTGCGGACGGCCGTGGGCTGGTGTACGCGGTGATCCGACGCAGTGACATCGGCGATCTTCGCTCCGAGGAGATCGAGAGCGTCGTCGATATCGTGCGGACCACTTCGGAAGCCGAAGTTGCCGCCGTACTCAAAGAGTCGGTTTCCGGAAGCTGGTCGATCTCGTTGCGTGCAAAGTCGGCGATCGACGTGTCGGCGGTCGCTGAAAGTCTTGGTGGCGGCGGGCACCGGCTGTCGGCCGGATATACGTCGACCACTTCCAGCGACGAGATTGTTGCCGCGCTCGTCGCGGCACTCGGCTGAATCCGCGGCATTGAGCGAATCTGACGCCACCTCGGCGGGATCTTCGGCAGCTAATTTCGACGTCACTGGGCGTCGAATCTTTTCCCTGGCGTTTCCGGCGCTCGGGGTACTGGCGGCCGAACCCCTCTATCTGTTGTTCGACATCGCCGTGGTCGGCCGACTCGGGGCGCTTCCGCTGGCCGGATTGGCAGTCGGTGGTCTGATCCTGTCGTTGGTGAGTACGCAGCTGACCTTCTTGTCGTACGGCACCACGGCGCGGGCCGCACGGCTTCACGGGGCGGGCCGCGAGCGCGACGCGGTGGGTGAGGGTGTTCAGGCGACCTGGCTGGCGGCCGCGATCGGCCTGGCCTTGGTCGTGATCGTGCAGGTGATCGCCGGCCCGCTGACTTCGGCGGTGGCCGGGACTCCCGACATCGCCGCGGCTGCGGAAAGTTGGCTCCGGATAGCGGTGTTGGGTGTTCCACTCATCCTGGTGGCCCTGGCCGGCAACGGCTGGATGCGCGGGGTTCAGAACACGGTGCGACCGCTGCGGTTCGTCCTTGTCGGCCTGGGTATTTCGGCGGTGTTGTGTCCGATTCTGGTGCACGGCTTGCTCGGTGCTCCGCGTCTGGAACTCGAAGGATCAGCTGTTGCGAATCTGGTGGGCCAGAGTATTTCGGGTGTGCTGTTCGCCTGGGCGCTCTTTCGTGAACCGGTTTCGGCTCGACCACATTTTGCGATCATGCGGGCGCAGATGCTGATGGGCCGTGACCTGATTCTGCGCAGCCTCGCATTCCAAGCGTGTTTCGTTTCCGCGGCTGCAGTGGCGTCGAGGTTCGGTGCGGCTGTAGTCGGTGCGCACCAAGTCGTCCTCCAACTGTGGAACCTGGTTTCGCTCCTTCTCGATTCCTTGGCGATCGCAGCTCAGACGCTGATCGGAGCGGCGCTCGGCGGTGGATTCGCAGCCGCGGCGAAAAGGATGACCTGGCGGATCACCGCTTGGTCGACGGTATTTGCCGTGGTGCTCGCGATCTTCTTCGCCGCCGGCCACTCCGTGATCCCCGGACTCTTCACGTCCGACGCCGAGGTGCTCGGTCAGATGTCGATCGCATGGTGGTTCTTCGTCGCGATCATGCCGGTGGCGGGAATCGTCTTCGCACTCGACGGTGTTCTACTCGGCGCCGGGGACGTGGTGTTTCTGCGCAACGCGACCATGCTCTGCGCAGTTCTCGGGTTTCTGCCCGCGATCTGGCTCTCCCTCGCCTACGACTGGGGTCTGGCCGGAATTTGGGCAGGGCTTACCGTGTTCGTAGTACTTCGGATGGTCGCGGTGTCGTGGCGAGCGTTTTCCGGCAAGTGGGCAGTGACAGGTCCGGCGACGGCGAGGCGCGGAAGTTCAACTGAGGAAGCAGAGGGATCGTGGCAGCAAAGTTGATGGCGGTGAGCGACATTCATGTCGGTCACAACGGCAACAAGCCGATGACGGAGGAACTGTTCCCGGATTCGCCTGACGACTGGCTCATTCTCGCCGGAGATGTTTCCGAGAAAACTGACGACATTCGGTGGGCGTTGAAGCTCCTTCGCAGCCGATTCGCAAAGGTCATCTGGATTCCTGGCAACCACGAACTGTGGACGACCGCCAAGGATCCGGTTCAGATTCACGGAGCGCCGCGGTACGAGTACCTGGTCAACATGTGCCGCGAACTCGACGTCATCACGCCCGAGGACCCGTTCCCGGTGTGGGAGGGAGTCGAGGGCCCGGTCACGGTCGTCCCGATGTTCCTTCTCTACGACTACTCCTTCCTGCCGGAAGGCGCGCGAGACAAGGAACACGGGCTCGAGATCGCGCGGGACAAGAACGTCGTCGCCACCGACGAGTTCCTGCTCTCGCCGCAGCCGTATGCAACGCGCGACGCGTGGTGCCGGGCGAGAATCGAATACACCCAGGCACGGTTGGACGCGCTCCCTGAAGGCACAAAAACCGTTCTCGTGAACCATTTCCCGATGGTCCGGCAGCCGACGGACGTGCTCATGTATCCGGAGTTCGCGTTGTGGTGCGGAACCACCGCGACCGCCGACTGGCATGTGAAGTACAACGCGGTGTGCTCGGTGTACGGGCACCTGCACATTCCTCGAACCACGTACTACGACGGCGTCCGCTTCGAGGAAGTCTCACTCGGATACCCGCGCGAGTGGCGTCGGCGTGGACTGCCGGAGAAGTTGTTGCGTCAGATTCTTCCCGTTCCGGAGTACCCGCCGGGAACGCTCAACAAGTGGGGTGGCCACTTCAAGGTCACGCCGGAGCAGGAAGCCGAAGTCGAGCGCATGCGCGCCGGACGCTGAGAGGTATCGCTACGTGATCGAACAGATTCTTCCCGGTGGAGTTGCGACGGCCGAGGCCTTCGTGGATCCGCCCGGTCTGGTTCCGCACCCCAGTGAGGAGGCGTTGATCGGCCGCGCGGTCGAGAAGCGTCGTCGTGAGTTCGTGACTACCCGGCACCTTGCGCGTCAGGCGATGGGCAAGCTCGGTGTTCCGTCTGCCGCTGTCATGCGCGGCGAGCGTGGTGCCCCACTCTGGCCGCAGGGAGTGGTCGGGAGCCTCGCCCATTGCGACGGCTACCGCGGCGCTGTCCTGGCGTACTCCATGCAGGTCCGCTCACTCGGTATCGACGCCGAACCGCACGGCCCGCTGCCGGACGGGGTATTGCCCGCGGTCAGCATCGAGGCGGAACGAACGTGGTTGGACACTCAGGAAACCGGCGGTCCGGTGCACTGGGATCGAGTGCTCTTCTGCGCGAAGGAAGCCACGTACAAGGCGTGGTTTCCGCTCACCGGGCGCTGGTTGGGTTTCGAGGACGCCCACATCACGTTCGAGGCGGAGTCGGAAACGTCCGGCACTTTCAACTCGCGTCTGCTGGTCCCCGGTGAGGCGACGTCCGGTCCGCCGCTCACTTCTTTCGACGGCAGGTGGTTGGTGTCGGACGGGCTCATCCTGACGGCAATTTCGGTGCAGTGAGCGCGACTGGCAGAATCGGCACACGTGTCAGCTCGTGAAAAGCCTTCCTCCGGTCTTGTCGGCGCCGGAATTCTGATTGTCGACAAAGAGGCGGGTATCACCAGCCACGACGTGGTCGCTCGGTGCCGCAAGTTGTTGAACACCCGCAAAGTGGGACATGCCGGGACGCTGGATCCCATGGCGACCGGCGTCCTTGTTCTCGGTGTGGAGCGTGCGACCAAGTTGCTCGGACTCCTGGCGCTGACCACCAAGGCGTATTCGGCGACCATTCGCCTCGGTGCAGCGACGGACACGGACGACGCCGAGGGTGAGGTCCTGACTTCCACAGACGCATCGCAAGTGACGGACGCGGAGATCGCGGCGATCGTGGCCACGCTGACCGGAGACATCAAGCAGATCCCGGCGAGCGTGAGCGCTATCAAGGTGGACGGTCAGCGCGCACATGCTCTGGTGCGTGCGGGAGAAACCGTCGAGCTGGCGCCGCGTCCGGTAACGGTGTCGACTTTCGAGGTTCTGGCTCGGCGAGATGTCCCGGGTGGCTTCGTCGATCTGGACGTCGACGTGGAGTGCTCGTCCGGTACGTACATCCGCTCGCTTGCCCGCGACCTCGGTCGTGAATTGGGCGTCGGCGGTCATTTGACGGCATTGCGCCGCACCCGCGTCGGGCCGTTCACTCTCGAACATGCGCGCACGCTCGAAGATCTCGCGGATCAGCCGGGTGTGAGCCTCGACATCGATCAGGCCGCGCAGACGGCTTTTCCGCATCGGCAGATCACGGCGGAGGAAGCCGAGGCGATCAGCCAGGGGCGCTGGCTCGAGCCGATCGGGATGAAGGGGATCTGTGCGGCGATCGATCCCACCGGTCACACGATTGCGCTTCTGCAGGAGAAGGGTCGACGCGCCAGTTCGGTGATGGTCGTGCGACCGGCGACGCTTCGCGGGTGATCGTCCGCGAGCGTGTCGACGGCGAACTCGACGGTTGCGTCGATGCGCTGGCACAGGTCCACGAGTGCGACGGATATCCGAACACGTGGCCGCAGAACCCGCACCGCTGGCTCAGTTCGCCCACGGTGGTGAAGGCGTGGGTCGGTGAGAGCGACGGTCGTGTTGTCGGCCATGTGGCCGTCGACAGCGAGGTCGCAGGTGCGCCCACAACCGCGGGATCGATAGCCGTGTCGCGATTGTTCGTTCATCCTGGCTCACGTGGAAACGGCCTCAGCGATGCGCTACTCGATGCCGTGACGGATTTCGCAGCCGAGAGTCGGTTGGAACTGGTGCTCGACGTCGTCGACGACGCTCTGCCGGCGATCGCACTGTACGAGCGTCGAGGGTGGGTGTACGTCGACGAGAGGCTCGCCGACTGGACCCGGACCGACGGCGTCCGGCCCGTGGAACGCCGATACCGACTGCCGCTTTGACTACCTCGGCTAGACGAGCCAAATTGCTTGAGCGACTGGACTTCCCAAGTCGATGGTGTTGGGGCTGTCGCCGAGTCGAACGGACACTGTCCCGGCGAAATCGCGGCGCTCCTCGACGGTGATCTCGACATCGAGACTGACGCCGACGGAATCGAAGTACCGGAGCATTTCGGGATCGGAATCGGAGATCCGGGCAACGCGGCCCCGCTCACCGTTGGCGAAGTCGCTGAGCTGGCGGGCCGGGGGTGTCGGCACCGAACCGTCGGTGGCGGGAATGGGATCACCGTGCGGGTCACGTTCGGGGAAGCCCAGTTTGGCGTCCATCCGAGAGATCATCAGATCGGAAACGGCGTGTTCGAGGACTTCGGCCTCGTCGTGGACTTCGTCCCAGCCGTATCCGAGTTCCTGAACCAGATAGGTCTCGATCAACCGGTGGCGCCGGACCATGGAGACGGCGGCGGCGCGGCCGCTGTCGGTCAGGGCGATGGATCCGTAGCGGGCGTGATCGACCAGGCCTTGGTCCGAGAGTTTGCGGATCGCCTCGGAGACCGTCGAGGCCGAGACGCTCATTTTCTCGGACAGGAGCTTGGTGGAAACCCGCTCGTGGGACCACTCCTGGATAGTCCAGATGACCTTGAGGTAGTCCTGGGCCACCGACGAGAGTGCGAGCGTGTCGATTGCCGCGTCGTGCGCCGAAGTGCTGTCGCCGTCCGACGTCGATGATGCTTCCGAGGTTCCGGTCTTGTGAGCTGCCACAACGCTTAGCTTAGGCTACGAAATCCGGAACTTCCGTACGTGAGCGGCAGCACAGCGGTGATTCGCTGGGCGGGTCCGAACGTGACCCGCCGCCGGTGGACCCGTAGGCTGCCAATCGTGCTGAGATGGCGTGGTCTCGACGAAGTTCCGGCCGATTGGGGTCGTTGTGTGCTCACTATCGGTGTGTTCGACGGTGTGCATCGTGGGCATGCCCAATTGATAGCGAGAGCGGTTACCGCTGCCCGCAAACGTGGTGTTCCGAGCGTGTTGATGACGTTCGACCCGCATCCCATGGAGGTTGTGCGGCCGGGTAGTCATCCAGCCCAGTTGACGACGCTGCAACGGCGTGCGGAATTGGCTCAGGATCTGGGCATCGACGTGTTCTGCGTGATGCCGTTCACCGCTGATTTCATGAAGCTGACGCCGGAGCGCTACGTCCACGAGATTCTCGTCGAACGTCTACATGTCGCCGAGGTCGTGGTGGGGGACAACTTCACCTTCGGCAAGAAGGCGCTCGGCAATGTCGATCTTCTTCGTGAAATGGGCGCTCGCTTCGGCTTTGCCGTCGACGGCGTCCAGCTGCTCGCCGAGCATGCGGTGACGTTCTCGTCGACCTACATCCGCTCGTGCGTCGACGCAGGCGACATGGAAGCGGCTACCGAAGCTCTGGGCCGTCCACATCGTGTCGAAGGTGTGGTCGTCCACGGTGACAAGCGTGGACGCGAGTTGGGGTTCCCGACGGCCAACGTTGCACCGCCGATGTTTTCGGCGATTCCGGCCGACGGCGTGTACGCGGCGTGGTTCACGGTGCTCGGTGCCGGCGAGGAACTCGGAACCGTCGTTCCCGGTCGCCGATACCAAGCCGCGGTGTCTGTGGGTACCAATCCGACCTTCTCCGGCCGGACCCGAACCGTCGAGGCATACGTTCTCGACACCGAAGCAGACCTGTACGGACAACACGTCGCGGTCGACCTGGTTTCGCGGATTCGCGGTATGGAGAAGTTCGACTCGATCGAGTCGCTCATCACGGCGATGAACCGAGATGTCGAACGCGCACGCCGGATTCTGAGTGAGGATGCAGAACGTAGCGTCGGTTGAGTTCCTCCTGTGTCAGTGGCGGCCGCCACATTCGCTCCAGGTGGGCGAGAGCGCCTCATTGCTGCTGGTAGGATCTTCTCTCGGTGCGTGCTGCGGTTTGCGGTGGCCGCGCCCGATCTAGTTCCTTTCACGCAAACGTCATCACAGGAGTGAATCAAGTGGCATTGACCACGGAAGAAAAGAAGGCCGTTCTCGGCGAGTACGGCTTGCACGAGACCGACACGGGATCGCCTGAAGCTCAGGTGGCAATGCTCACCAAGCGCATCACCGATCTCACCGAGCACCTCAAGACCCACAAGCATGACCACCACTCGCGTCGTGGACTGCTCTTGATGGTCGGTCGCCGTCGTCGTCTGCTGAAGTACGTGGCAAAGACCGACGTCGCTCGCTACCGCACGCTCATCGAGCGTCTCGGCCTGCGTCGCTAGATTTTTCTCACGACGCTGATCGAAAGCAACACGGCATGCTTCGGTTTGCCGAACACTCCGTCAGCCGGCGAAGCCACGCATATACTTGGCTTCGCTGGCTTTCGGCGTTAGCTGCCGCAAGGCAGTTTCCGCTGTCGGCGCTATGCACAGTTGTCCAGGCGCAGTTGTTTATGCGCAGTTGTGCAGTGCGCAGCCAGCACACCGTATGCACCAGAGAACGTGGTGTCGGTTGTCGGTAGTGGTTCTCCGGACCGGGCAAGTGCCCGAAAGCTCCGGCGGACTTCGATCGACGGCCGCCCGAACGTCGTGACGTCCCGAAGCAGAAATCGCTCGCATCGCAAGGAGCGTCTGCAATTCAAGAGGGGGACGTCCCTCGGTGCGCAGTTTCCACCAGGAGGGTGGAAACGCCCGCGCGGGTACGGCGAAGACGAGAGGGAAGTGAAGAGAAAAGAATGACAGAGAATTCCGTAGTAGAGGTCGACGAAGGCGTGTTCGAATCCACCGCCGTGATCGACAACGGGTCCTTCGGTACCCGCACCATCCGTTTCGAGACCGGACGCCTTGCTCAGCAGGCCGCCGGCGCCGTCGTTGCTTACCTGGACGACGAGACCATGCTGCTGTCCGCCACGAGCGCCAGCAAGCACCCCAAGGAGCACTTCGACTTCTTCCCCCTGACGGTGGACGTCGAAGAGCGTATGTACGCAGCGGGCCGCATCCCCGGTTCGTTCTTCCGTCGTGAGGGACGCCCCTCCACCGACGCGATCCTGACTTGCCGCCTCATCGACCGGCCGCTGCGCCCGTCCTTCGTCGACGGTCTCCGTAACGAGATCCAGGTCGTCGTCACGGTCATGAGCCTCAACCCGCAGGATCTGTACGACGTCGTGGCCATCAACGCTGCTTCCGCGTCGACGCAGATCGCGGGCCTGCCGTTCTCCGGACCCGTCGGTGGCGTGCGCGTTGCACTCATCGTCTCGGACGAGAACAAGACCGGCCAGTGGGTTGCATTCCCGACGGTCGATCAGCTCGAGAACGCCGTCTTCGACATGGTCGTCGCCGGCCGCGTCGTTTCCGGTAGCGGTGACAACGCCGACGTCGCGATCATGATGGTCGAGGCCGAGGCCACCGACAACGTCATCGCGAAGATCGCCGACGGCGCTCAGGCACCGACCGAGGCCATTGTCGCCGAGGGCCTCGAGGCCGCCAAGCCGTTCATCGCACGCCTGTGCGCTGCACAGGCAGCACTTGCATCCAAGGCTGCAAAGCCCACGGGTGACTACCCGGTCTTCCCGGCGTACCAGGACGACGTTTTTGCTGCCGTCGAGGCTGCTGCGTCCGAAAAGCTCAATGCCGCACTGACAATCGCCGGCAAGCAGGAACGCGACGACAAGACCGACGAGGTCAAGGTCGAGGTTCTCGAGCAGGTTGCACCCAACTTCGAAGGCCGCGAGAAGGAACTGGGAGCAGCGTTCCGCTCGCTCACCAAGAAGCTGGTTCGCCAGCGCATCCTGCGCGATCAGTTCCGCATCGACGGCCGCGGCGTCACGGACATCCGTTCGCTGTCCGCCGAGGTTGCGATCATCCCGCGCGCACACGGCTCCGCACTGTTCGAGCGTGGCGAGACCCAGATCCTGGGTGTGACCACTCTCGACATGGTGAAGATGGCTCAGCAGGTCGACTCGCTCGGTCCCGAGACCACCAAGCGCTACATGCATCATTACAACTTCCCGCCGTACTCCACCGGTGAGACGGGCCGCGTCGGTTCGCCGAAGCGTCGCGAAATCGGTCACGGTGCACTCGCCGAGCGCGCTCTCATGCCGGTTCTGCCCAGCGTCGAAGAGTTCCCTTACGCGATTCGCCAGGTCTCCGAGGCTCTGAGCTCCAACGGTTCCACCTCGATGGGCTCGGTGTGCGCGTCCACGCTCGCACTGCTCAACGCCGGTGTGCCGCTTCGCGCTCCGGTTGCCGGTATCGCCATGGGTCTGGTTTCCGACCAGGTCGACGGCGAAACCCGCTACGTCGCGCTGACCGACATCCTCGGCGCCGAAGACGCCTTCGGCGACATGGACTTCAAGGTCGCAGGTACCAAGGACTTCGTCACGGCCCTGCAGCTGGACACGAAGCTCGACGGCATCCCGTCGCAGGTCCTTGCCGGTGCACTCTCGCAGGCCAAGGACGCACGGACCACGATCCTCGAGGTCATGGCGGAAGCCATCGACACCCCGGACGAGATGAGCCCGTTCGCTCCCCGCGTGACGGCCATCAAGGTCCCCGTCGACAAGATCGGTGAGGTCATCGGCCCCAAGGGCAAGATGATCAACTCCATCACCGAGCAGACCGGTGCCAACATCTCCATCGAAGACGACGGCACCGTGTTCGTCGGCGCCACCGATGGACCGTCTGCACAGGCCGCGATCGACATGATCAACGCCATTGCCAACCCGCAGCTCCCCAAGGTCGGCGAGCGGTTCCTGGGCACGGTCGTCAAGACCACCGCCTTCGGTGCCTTCGTTTCGCTCCTGCCGGGACGCGACGGACTGGTGCACATCTCGAAGCTGGGCAGCGGTAAGCGCATTGCCAAGGTCGAAGACGTGGTCAACGTCGGATCCAAGATCCGCGTCGAGATCGCCGACATCGATGCTCGCGGCAAGATCTCGCTGATCCCGGTCGAAGAGGGCAACGACGAGGCTGCCGCTCCGGCCGCCGACGAGGCTGCTTCCGAGTAGATCTCACTTCGTACTCTGATGCGGCCCCGCGCGGATTTCCGTGCGGGGCCGCATCTGTACTGTCTGTAGACACAGAGCCTGTAGATACCTGATTGACCACTTGCACCGAGGACTGCTGAACCTTTTCATGGCAAAGACCACTCCCAACACCACGCGCAGCCGCAGCGCTGTGCTGAAATCGCCGATCGATGCGACTCCCGAATCCGGAGTACAGCGCACGGTCCTTCCCGGCGGCCTGCGCGTCGTCACCGAGTTCATTCCCGGTGTGCGTTCCGCCTCCGTCGGTGTGTGGGTCGGAGTCGGCTCGCGCGACGAGCAGCCGAGTGTGGCCGGTGCCGCGCATTTTCTCGAGCACCTGCTGTTCAAGTCGACGCCGTCACGGACGGCGTTGGACATCGCGCAGGTCATGGATGGTGTGGGCGGCGAACTCAATGCATTCACGTCGAAGGAACACACCTGTTTCTACGCGCACGTGATCGACGACGACCTTCCGATGGCGGTTGACCTTGTCGCCGACGTCGTGCTGCGAGGGCGTTGCAGAACCGCGGACGTCGATGTCGAGCGGCAAGTAGTGCTCGAAGAGATCGCGATGCGTGACGACGATCCGGAAGACTTGCTCGGCGACGCGTTCCTGACCGCGTTGTTCGGCGATCATCCTGTCGGCCGTCCGATCATCGGTAGCGTCGAATCGATCGAGTCGATGTCGCGCAATCAGTTGCATTCCTTCCATGTTCGGCGTTACACACCGCAGCGGATGGTGCTGGCCGTAGCGGGAAACGTCGACCACAAGCAGGTTGTGACGCTCGCTCGCCGTGCATTTGCCGGACATCTCGAGCGCGGGGTCAAGCCGACGCCGCGGCGCGAAGGCACTCTGCGTTTGCGAACGATGCCTGAACTGAGCTTGACCCACCGCGACAGCGAGCAGGTCCACCTTGCGCTCGGGGTACGCGCGTTCGGCCGGCACGAGGGCCATCGCTGGGCGCTGTCGGTGCTCAACGCCGCAGTGGGCGGTGGGCTGAGTTCTCGTCTGTTCCAAGAGATTCGGGAGAAGCGCGGGCTGGCGTACTCCGTCTATTCCGGCGTCGACACCTTCGCGGACACCGGAGCGTTCTCCGTGTATGCAGGTTGCCAGCCGGAGAACCTCGGGGAGGTTGCCACGGTTATCCGCGAGGTACTCGCGAACGTGGCGACGGACGGAATCACCGATGCCGAGATCGCCCGCGCCAAGGGATCGCTGCGCGGCGGATTGGTTCTGGCACTGGAAGATTCAGGCTCACGCATGAACCGTATCGGTCGCAGCGAACTGAACTACGGCAACCATCGCAGTGTTGCGCAGACGCTCGCGACCATCGACGCAGTCACCTCCGAAGAGGTGCTCGAGGTGGCGCAGGTGCTCTTGACGAGGCCGTTTGCAGCCGCCGTCGTGGGTCCGTACAAGCGGGTTCGTGACCTCCCCGCGTCGGTACGCGGGATCGTGGGCAAGTAGTTCGAACTATCGAAATCGGGGTGTACAGTTGAAGATCCGTGGTGCAGTGCTCGAAGAGATCGGCCGGAAGCGTCCCTTCGCAGAGTCGACTCCGATTTCGATTTCGGAACTCGACCTCGAATCCCCGGGCCCGGGTGAGATCCTGGTCAAGATCGAAGCTGCCGGGCTTTGTCACTCCGACCTCTCCGTGGTCGACGGCAATCGGGTACGACCCGTGCCGATGTTGTTGGGCCATGAGGCGGCAGGTCGAATCATCGAACTCGGCGACGGAGTTGATTCGTTGTCGGTGGGCACCCGCGTCGTGATGACTTTTCTTCCACGGTGCGGTGAATGTGCGGGATGCGCCACTGACGGCCGGATGCCTTGCACGGTGGGTAGCGCTGCCAACAACGACGGCAGTTTGCTCGGTGGCGCGCATCGACTGCGGCGCTCCGGCGAGAACGTCAAACATCATCTCGGTGTTTCGGGTTTCGCGACGCATGCTGTGGTCAACGCCAAGTCGGTTGTTCCCGTCGACGACGACATCCCGGCCGAAATTGCAGCCGTACTCGGTTGTGCGGTGTTGACCGGTGGGGGAGCGCTCCTCAACGCGGCGAAGCCTCGCCCGGCAGACACCGTGATGGTGGTCGGCTTGGGTGGCGTCGGGATGGCCGCAATCCTGACGGCGAGGGCACTCGGGGTCGAGAACGTCATCGGTGTCGACGCACTGGAATCCAAGCTGGCTCAGGCGCTGGAACTGGGCGCGACCGAGGTCTTCACACCGTCCGGCCTGTCCGAGAGTGGCGTTCGCGCAGACATCGTCGTCGAGGCCGCGGGAAATGCTCGGGCCTTCGAGACAGCGGTGGCTGCGACGGCAGCGGGTGGCACGACCGTCACGGTCGGGTTGCCGGCGCCTGACGCGCGCTCGTCGATCTCACCTCTCGGACTGGTCGCCGAAGCGCGGACCATTATCGGCAGCTACCTGGGATCTGCGGTCCCGTCCCGCGACATCCCGATCTACGCGCAGTTGTGGCGCGACGGGAAGCTGCCGGTCGAGAAGCTCATTTCCTCGCGAATCGAATTGGCCGACATCAATTCGGGTATGGACGAACTCGCCGACGGAAAAGCAATCCGACAGGTCATTATCTTCGACGCGGAGTAGGTGCACGTCGGTGTTATGCAGCGGAAATGAGGCGTTTGCGCCCCCGATTCCCTCCCGAGTCGCCACGGAAAATCGTTACCCGTTGTAACGCTCCTCTCGTACTGGACGACTACTCGAATGACGTTGCGTGACGCCCCGGGGGTCGGTCGTACGTTTTCCAAAAGTTGATTGGGGAGAAGATATGCCGGTTCGTGGGTTCTTTTCGCGACATCGAATACTGGCGGGTGCAGTAGCGCCCGCAGCGCTCGGCGTGGCCGCACTGGTCGCGGTTGCGGTCGCTGTGGACTCTCCGGAGTCACGCACGATCGAGACACAATTGACGTCGTCGGTCACCGAGTGTCACGACATGGTCAGCATCGCGGTTGCCGGTCGACACGACACACCGGACGCTTCGACGGTGAAGATGTTGCTGGGAGCCGACGGGAAGCCGCTGCCGGCCGCCCTGTCCGGTGACTACAAGAGTGAACGCGTCGACCAGGTGATCAACCCGGCAGGCTCCGTCAACGCGAACAAGCCCGGCTCGTACGCGGCTGTGTATATCGCGTACCCGGCCAACATGGCGTCCTACGAGGATGCCGTCGCTGCCGGCGCTGCAAATACGCAGTCCGTGATGAGTGCCATCGCCAAGGAATGCCCGAAGACTCAGTTCTCGATCGTCGGGTACAGCGAAGGCGCCGATGTGGTGCGTCGCGTCGCGATGGACATCGGTACGCAGGAGAACAACGAGTTCGGGGTCGACCCGGACAAGGTTGTCGGTGTGGTCATGCTGGCGGATGCAGGCCGTGAAGCGGGCGACGGCACGTTCCTCGGTGCCACGAATCCGTTCACGAACCCGGATAACTTCAATACGAAGTACCAGAACGGAACCTCCGCGACACCTGGCGAAGGTGTACTCCCCGGCACTGCCGGAGGTTTCGGCAAGCTGAACGGCAAGGTCGCGTCCTTCTGCTCGGACGGTGACTTCACCTGCTCGGCTCCCAGCAACATCTCTCTGTTGATCTTGGCGGCAAATGTCGGTCGGCAGTTGAACATCGACCAACTCGAAGCGCAGGGTCTGAACCCGGCCACCGGTCAGGACGTCGCGGTGGTGTTCGGCCAGATCGTCTTCGAGGCGTTCGCAGACATTTCGTCCAATCCCAACTGGATGCAGAGTGACGAGACATTCCTTCAGGTGATGCTCAAGGTCTCGGATCCGGAGTACAAGCCCGGAAAAACACCCGCGCCGGCGCCGGTAGCCGAGGGCGAGACGGTGTCCACCGACAAGGTGTCTCCGCTGGCATATCTGCCGCAGAAGCTTTTCAAGGAGATTGTCGGTCTGATTGCTACCAACCAGAACACGATTCCCGTGATCTTGAGCGACCCCTACCAGCAGACACTCGCTCCAGACGTCGGACACCACTTCGATTACTGGCGAGATGCGGATGCGGCCAACGGCAAGCCGTTGACTTCAGCTGAGTACGCAGCGGCCTGGCTCACCTACCTCGCCCAGCAGGCGAAGGAAGGAAAGCCCGTCGACACAACTGCGAAGCCGACCCCGGAACAGATCAGTGCTGCTGTCGATGCCTACATGGCTGACGGCAATGCTGAGGGCGACGCCGCGGTGGCTGAAGGCACCGGAACCGGTCAGGCACCGGCCGGGACCACTGGCTCCACGGGATCTGCTGGAGCGCCCGCAACCACGTCACAGGTGCCTGCGGCAGGATCGGCGTCGGTCACATCGGGAGCGGTTGCCACTCCGACGGGTTCGGCGGCAGTGACGCCGACGTCGACAGTTCCGACCACACCGGTAGCGGGAACGGATGCAACGACGGCGCCCCCGACTACGACAGTGACGTCGACGACCACGACGACGAAGGTGCCGGTTCCGAACCCGTAATCCTTCTCGCCGGCGTTCGTCACACGAATAACGCTGTCACAGGCTGCGATCCGCAATAGTTGCGGATCGCAGCCTGTTTTCGTGTACGGGTTACGCACAGAGACCGTTGGTGCTTATCGTGGAAGGGAGGTTTCCGGATCACGAATCGTGGGTTTCACCGTGCACGAGCTGTCCATTGCGCAGAGTGTGGTCGAAGCCGTGTGTGAGCGTGCCGGCGAGCGACGAGTATCGAGCGTGCGGCTTGAAGTAGGGCAACTCTGCGCGGTGGTTCCACACTCTCTGCTGTTCTGCTTCGACGTCGTCACCGCGGGTACTCACGCCGAAGGTGCCAGCTTGCACATCGATGAGATTGCAACCAGCGCGCGATGCAAAAGCTGCGGCGTGATGTTCTCGCCGCCCGACATGTTCTTGCTGTGTGAATGCGGCAGTGCTGATGTCGAGGTGCTTGCCGGCCGAGAGTTACGGATCCTGTCGATGGAAGTGAGCTGAGCATGTGCGCGACGTGTGGGTGCGGGGACACCACAGGACCTCGGGTGTCGGTAGTCGCAGACGGAGAACACGAGCAGGAACACGACGATCATGGGCACGGTCATGGGCACGGTCACGAGCATGACCATGAGCGCGGCCACCCCGACCACACCGTGATTCTCGAGCAGCAGGTGCTCGCCAAGAACGACGGCATTGCGGTTCACAATCGTCAGTGGATGCGGAACCGCCGAATCACGGCGCTCAACATCATGAGTTCCCCCGGCGCGGGGAAGACGACATTGCTGGCGCGAACCATCCGGGAGCTCGGATGTCAGCGACCGATAGCCGTGATCGAAGGTGACCAGGAAACCCGGCTCGACGCCGAGCGGATCCGAGAGACCGGCGCGTCGGTGGTGCAGGTGAATACCGGGGCCGGATGTCACCTCGATGCCGCGATGATCGACCGCGCACTGCGCGCCTTGGATCCCGCTGAAGAATCGCTGCTTCTGATCGAAAACGTCGGAAACCTGGTGTGCCCCGCGCTCTTCGACCTCGGCGAGGAAGGCAAGGTTGTCCTAATTTCGACGCCGGAGGGGGCAGACAAGCCGAAAAAGTACCCACACATCTTCGCTGTCGCGGACCTCGTGGTGATCAACAAGATCGACTTGCTCCCATACGTCGAGTTCGACGTCGATGCCTGCGTCGAGCAGGCGAGAATACTCAATCCTGCTGTGCGCGTTGTTGTTTTGTCTGCCACGACAGGTGAGGGCATGGACGAGTGGTACGAGTGGATCGGTAGTCGTTCGGCGATTTCTCCGGTGGCCGTTGACAACTGATCTGCTCGGGTAGTTAATGAAATGAGTGGGTGCCACGCAAGTGGGCCGAGGTTCGACTCCGGTGGCGTCAGCGTTTCGGTGCCGCGGCAATTCGAGGCCACAGAGTCTTGAGGCCATAGCGTGTCAGGCCAGTCGCGGCGCTGAGAGTCAAGGCGCAAGTGCACCCGTGAAAGCGGCTGACATGGACACACAAAAATCGACTGCTGGCACCACGGCGGAACCTGCCTCCGAAAGCGCAGCTACCCCCGCAAGCGCAGCGGCCAAAGCGGAAGAAACTCTGATCCACGTGCTGTGGATCAATGCCGGTCTCAGTTGCGACGGAGATTCGGTGGCGCTCACTGCAGCCACGCAACCCAGTATCGAGGAGATCGCGCTCGGCGCCTTGCCCGGGCTGCCGCAGGTAGCGGTTCATTGGCCGCTCATCGACTTCGAATGCGGACCGCAGGGTGGCGCTGACGATTTCCTGGAGTGGTTTTGGAAAGCCGACCGCGGAGAACTGGAACCCTTTGTTCTTGTCGTCGAAGGATCGATACCGAACGAGAAACTTCACGACGAGGGGTATTGGTGTGGCTTCGGGAACAATCGCGAAACCGGCCAACCGGTCACCACGAGCGAATGGCTCGACAAGCTGGCACCGAAAGCCACTGCGGTAGTTGCGGTCGGTACGTGCGCGACCTACGGCGGCATACATGCGATGGCCGGCAATCCGACCGGTGCGATGGGCGTGCCGGACTATCTCGGGTGGACCTGGAAATCGAAGGCGGGCATCCCGATCGTCTGCGTTCCCGGGTGTCCCATTCAGCCGGACAACCTCTCCGAGACCCTGACCTACCTTCTGTACATGGCCACTGATCAGGCGCCGATGATTCCCTTGGACGAATCCCTGCGCCCGCAGTGGCTTTTCGGTGCCACCGTACACGAGGGCTGTGACCGTGGTGGGTACTACGAGCAGGGTGAGTTCGCGACGGAGTACGGGTCACCGAAGTGCATCGTCAAACTCGGATGTTGGGGACCGGTCGTGAAATGCAATGTCCCCAAACGTGGTTGGATCAACGGAGTCGGCGGGTGTCCCAACGTCGGCGGGATCTGCATCGGGTGCACGATGCCGGGGTTCCCCGACAAGTTCATGCCGTTCATGGATGAACCGCCCGGCGGCAAACTCTCCACCAATGCGGTGGGAATGTACGGGTCCGTGATCCACAGTCTCCGCCGGCTCACCGGAAACACGTTGGACAAGGAACCGCACTGGCGCGAGCGCGGGTCGAAATTACTCACTGGTGCGACGCGTACGTGGTGACCGACCGGATACATTCAAATCAGTTCGTGAGCAACGTCTCTGGGAGGCACTGCAATGACGGCCATCGTTCCCGAACCCACCTCGACTGCGGACCGCGACGGTCTTGTCGAGATGGCGTGGGACCCCATCACCCGAATCGTCGGCAGTCTGGGCATCTACACCAAGATCGACTTCGCCAATCGCGAAGTGGTGGAGTGCCACAGCACGTCGTCGATCTTTCGCGGGTATTCCCTGTTCATGAAGGGGAAGGACCCGCGCGACGCGCATTTCATCACCAGTCGTATCTGCGGCATCTGCGGTGACAATCACGCCACATGCTCGTGCTACGCACAGAACATGGCGTACGGCGTCAAGCCGCCGCATCTGGGCGAGTGGATCGTCAATCTCGGCGAGGCCGCCGAGTACATGTTCGACCACAACATCTTTCAAGAGAATCTTGTCGCCGTCGACTACTGCGAGAAGATGGTCTCCGAGACGAATCCCGGTGTGCTGGCGCAGGCAGAGAACACGCGCTGCCCGCACGAGGAGCAGCACGGGTATCGCACGATCGCGGACATCATGCGGACTCTCAATCCGTTCACGGGTGAGTTCTATCGCGAAGCGTTGCAAGTCTCGCGTTCGACTCGCGAAATGTTCTGCTTGATGGAGGGCAGGCACGTTCACCCGTCGACGCTCTATCCCGGCGGCGTCGGCACCGTCGCGACGATCGAACTGATGACGGACTACATGTCGCGGCTGATGCGGTACGTCGAATTCATGAAGAAGGTCGTGCCGATGCACGACGACCTGTTCGACTTCTTCTACCAGGCGATGCCTGGTTACGAAAAGGTTGGCCTGCGGCGGACCCTGCTGGGTTGTTGGGGATCGTTCCAAGACCCCGAGTACTGCAATTTCTCCTACAAGGACATGACCGACTGGGGCCGGAAGATGTTTGTCACTCCCGGTGTGGTTGTCGACGGAAAGTTGGTCACCACGGATCTGGTGGACATCAACCTCGGTATCCGAATCATGCTGGGCTCCTCGTATTACGAGGACTGGAGTGATCAGGAGATGTTCGTCAAAACCGATCCGCTGGGTAACCCGGTCGATCGCAGGCACCCGTGGAATCAGCACACCAACCCCCACCCGCAGAAGCGGAACCTCGAGGACAAGTACAGCTGGGTCATGTCACCGCGATGGTTCGACGGAAAAGACAACCTTGCTCTGGACACGGGCGGGGGAGCATTGGCTCGTCTGTGGAGCACCGCTCTGGCCGGCCTGGTCGACATCGGATACCTGGAGTCGACCGGACACAGTGTGAAGATCAATCTTCCGAAAACAGCACTGAAGGGTCCTGTCTCGCTCGAGTGGAAGATTCCCGAACATGGCAGCAATACCCTCGAAAGAAACCGCGCGCGAACGTATTTCCAGGCATACGCAGCCGCGGCTGCCCTTCATTTCGCCGAGAAGGCGCTTGTCGAGATCCGGGCCGGCCGGACCAAGACGTGGGAGTCGTTCGAGGTCCCGGACGAGGGTATCGGTTGCGGATTCACCGAAGCCGTCCGCGGAGTTCTCTCACACCACATGGTGATTCGTGACGGAAAAATCGCGAACTATCACCCGTACCCACCGACACCGTGGAATGCGAGCCCGCGCGACAGCTACGGAACCCCCGGTCCGTACGAGGATGCCGTGCAGGGTCAGCCGATCTTCGAGGAGAACGATCGAGACCACTTCAAGGGCATCGACATCATGCGGACCGTGCGTAGTTTCGATCCCTGCCTGCCGTGTGGTGTTCACATGTATCTCGGCGGTGGCAAGACCCTGGAGAAGTTGCACTCTCCGACGCAGTCCGTGACCGGGGAGTGATCGATGGAGCAATCGGCCGACTATTGGCGCGGAGCAGGTGAGCGCATCGAGACGTTGTTGCAGGCCAACGCCGGCGCAGGCCCGGTGGCGAGAGATCGCGCCGAGCAACTGGTGCGTGAGGTCGTGCAGTTGTACGGCGCAGCACTCGAACGCACCGTCGCTCTGGCAGATCCGGCCACGATGGATGCGATGGTTCGCGACGATCTGGTGTCCAGCCTGCTACTGGTGCACGGACTTCACCCGCACGACGTGGAGACCCGCGTCCGCACTGCGCTCGACAGCGTGCGTCCGTACCTCGGTTCGCACGGAGGCGACGTCGAACTGATCGAGGTGGCGGACGGCGTGGTGCGACTACGGCTTCTCGGAAGCTGTAACAGTTGCCCTTCGTCCTCGGTGACCCTCGAAACCGCGGTCCAGGACGCGGTGCAGGCGGCGGCACCCGAGACCACCGGAATCGACGTCGAAACACCGGATTCGCACGAGCTGAAGTCGGGTGTGATTTCGGTCGAGTCCCTGTTCTCGCACGTTCACGCCGACGGGGGAGGTACGCACTGGGTGGAGGTCCCCGAATTCGCCGAAGTCGAGGTGGGAGAGGTCGCGGGCTTCCGCGTGTCGGGCACCGATCTGTTGGTCTGCCGCTCCGGTGACGATCTGTACGCGTATCGCGACCATTGCCCGGTGTGTGAGCACTCGATGGCGGGGGCTGTGCTCGAACGCATGATGGGCCGTCCTGCCCGAGACGCCGCTGTCCTCACCTGTCCGACGTGCTCTGCCCACTTCAGTGTGTACGGGGCGGGAGCGCGGGTGGGCACCGGCTCCGAGCACCTGGCGCCTGTGCCGGTGCTGATTCGCGACGGAGTGCTCTCGGTCGCGCTTGCTGACGAGTCTGTGATACCGGTGACCTAGCCGTGAACGCAGCCCCGTCATGAAAGTCACTGTGGGAGAGGTGCTCACACGAATCGCCTCGTCGCGTGTCGTTCCGACCGGACCGAGGTGTGAGATGTGTGCGGCGGGCATAGGCGACGAACACCAGCACGTCGTGGACGTACAGGTCCGGAGCCTGATGTGCGTGTGCCGACCGTGCTATCTACTCTTTGCACCGGTCGACGCGGACCTTCGATACAAAGCGGTTCCCGATCGGTACCTCGAGTTTCCGGACTTCGACCTCGGCCCTGGCCGGTGGGAGTCTCTGGAAATCCCCGTCGGCCTGGCATTCTTCTTCCGCAACTCACTCGTCGACAAGTACATAGTCTTCTATCCGGGACCGGCCGGAGCTACCGAATCCGAGTTGCCCATCGACTCGTTCGAGACTGTGCTCGAGGAGAATCCGGGGCTCGCGCAGATGCGGGCCGACGTCGAGGCGTTGATCGTGTCGGTGCCCACGTCAGGACAATCGCCGAGATGCTTCGTTGTTCCCATCGACGCCTGTTACGAACTGGTGGGACGATTGCGCACCGTGTGGCGCGGATTCGACGGTGGCCAGGATGCCGCACGCGCAGTGGACGAGTTCTTCGGGCGCGTCGAGGCGCGAAGCAGGTCGGCATGACTGTTCTCGACTTCTCGATCGACAACATGGAGGTAGAACCGTACGCGGTTACGCCGAATCTGACGGTGAGATTGAGAATGTCGGAATCCACCGGCACGACCGTCCGTGCGGTGGCTCTGCGCGCGCAGGTACGAATCGAACCACACCGCCGACCGTACTCCGACGCCGAAGGCGAAGGTCTGCGCGATCTCTTCGGTCCGCGGGAGCGTTGGTCGAGTACGCTGCGCACCTTCCTGTGGATGGAATGTTCCACGGTCGTTCAAGGATTCACCGGAACAACGGTCGCGGCCTTGCCCATGGCGTGTACGTACGACTTCTCGGTGACGGCGTCGAAGTACATGCACGCACTCGGAGACGGAACGATTCCGATCGTGGTTCTACTGAGCGGCACGGTATTCACCGACGGACCGCGTGGGTTCTCCGTGCAGCAGATCCCGTGGGACAGATCTGCTGCCTACGAATTGCCGGTCGACGTGTGGAAACAGCTGATGGCTGCGCATTATCCGGCGTCTGGTTGGGTACGCCTCGACCATGAGACGATTGCCGATCTCGTGCGGTTCAAGGCAGCGCACGGCCTCACGGACCTCGATTCAGCCGTGCGGCAGTTGCTGACGGCGAGCCAGGTGCCGCGATGACTCGAACGGGGATGGATCACGACGTTCGGGCCGTGGCCGACGCCGTCCTGTACGAGGGATATCTTCTCTATCCCTACCGGGCCGGCTCGGCGAAGAATCAATCCCGTTGGCAGTTCGGGGTTCTCGGACCGCCCGGCGCCGCCGAGGTCGGAGTCGGCGAGGAACCGTCGATGTCCGCGCAATGTCTGCTCGGCGAATTCGAGCGGAACGGCGTCGAAGTTTCTGCGACTGTGAGATTTCTGCACCACCAGTCGCGGACGGTTGAACGACTCGGCGCCGGCGGGGCGTGGATCCCGGTCGATCGGTTGGTAGTCGGCGAGCGGGAGTCGATCTCGTGGGACGAAGCCACCGAGTCCGAGATCGTGTTGGGTCCGTGGGGTCTGGACGAACTCGAGGCCGGCGTCGAAGAAACCTTCTGTGCGGCCGGAGTTGTCGAAGGAGAGACTTTGTCGGACTCTCGGGGCAGGGTGGTCGGACGGATCGTTCGGACACGGCTTCCGGTGAATGGCCTCTTGGCAGTGAGCGCCTCCGCCGGGGACGGACGCACGGTGATTTCCGTGACGATCATGAACGCCACGAGCGTCGACGCACGGGACAAGGGCACGGCCACCGCGCAATCGATGCTGGGGACTCACGTCATTGTGAACTGCACAGGCTCGAGGTTCCTGTCGTTGTTCGAAGAAGCAGATCACTCGGAGCAGTTGCGGCAAAATCGCTGTTATCCGGTGCTTGCGGGGACCGAGGACCCCACTCACCCTGGCACATCTCCCACCGTTCTGGTGTCACCGATCATCCTGTACGACTTTCCCGAGATTGCGCCGCAGAGCGAGGGATCTCTCTTCGACTCGACCGAGATCGACGAAATTCTCACCCTGAGAATCCTTGCCATGACCGACGAGGAAAAGGCGCGGGCGCGAGCTACCGACTCCAGAGCTGCCGACATCATCGACCGATGTGAGCGATTGACGGACGACGATCTAGCCGGCCTGCACGGCGTGCTGCGAGATTCGAATGCCGGTTCTGATCTGATACCCGAGGTGCCTGACGGTGTGGACTGGTGGACCCCGGAAGCCGACACCAGTGTTCAACCACGCACCGACGCAGTTCTGATCAACGGCGTCCGTGTCTCTGGTGGAAGTACGGTTCGGCTCCACCCCTCACGCCGCGCTGATGCTCAGGACCTGTTCTTCGACGGCCGGATCGCCCACGTCGCCACCATTCATGAAGACGTGGACGGCGACATTCATGTTGGGGTGACACTGTTGGACGATCCGGCCGCCGATCTGCACAACTGGTACGGCCGCTACCTGTACTTCGCGCCGGACGAGATAGAGCCGATGCCGCGCGACAGCGCGTGACGTACTCACAGCTATCGAACTTCACAGCTATCGAGAGGAGAACTCGCCATGAGGAGCATGGGATTGCTGTCGACGGCACTTCTCGGCGCCACCGCGATCGCAGCCGCGATCGTCCTGGTGGTGTCGATGCCGGACATCCAGCGCTATCTGCGAATGCGAAAGATGTAAAGCGCTGTGCGCGTGCTGATTGCAGGTGTCGGAAACATATTTCTCGAAGACGACGGATTCGGCCCCGAAGTTGTTCGGGCGCTGCAGCATGAGAATCTCCCATCGGGAGCTCGCCTGGTCGACTACGGGATTCGGGGCGTGCATCTGGCGTACGACTTGTTGGAGTCGTGGGACGCCCTGGTCCTGATCGATGCCTTACCGGCGACCGGAGTCCCGGGCAAGCTCGCGATCATCGAAGTGGACCCCGAAAGTGAAGGCCCGCAAGGAGGTTTCGACGCGCACTCGATGCATCCGAGTTCGGTGTTTGCCAGCCTGCAGGCCCTCGGCGGAACACTCCCGCGGACGTTCGTGGTGGGGGCACATGCGAAATCGATCGGCGACGGAATCGGATTGAGTGCGGAGATGCGTGATTCGGTAAGGCAAGCCGCTTCTGCGGTGCTGGCACTCGTCCGGTCCATCGACGTGGACTGTGATGCCACCACACTGGGGCCGGAGGTGTGAGTCATGTGTCTGGGGATTCCGGGACGGGTACGCGAGCTACTGGACGGATACGGAGGTCAACTCGCTCTCGTCGACGTGGAGGGGGCACCACGCAAGGTCAACATCGGAATGCTCGACGAAGGCACCGTCACGGCAGGTGACTGGGTGGTGATCCACATGGGCTTTGCAGTCGAGAAGGTCGACGAGCAGGGAGCTCGCCATGCTCGGGCCGGCCTCGAACTGATGGGCCGTGGTGGCCACGACGGTGAGGTAGTCGACTCCGATACTGGTAACGGCGAGGTCGGGACATGAAGATCGCCTGCCGTGTCATCGTTCGTGGCGTAGTCCAGGGGGTGGGCTTCCGGCCGTTCGTCCATGCGACCGCCACCGAACTGGGACTGTCGGGTTCGGTGGGAAATTCTGCTCTCGGTGTCGTGATCGACGTCGAAGGCGACGGAGAGACAATCGATGCATTTGTCGCTCGGGTGCGAAACCGCCCCCCACCGCTGGCACGGGTGGAGTCGGTGGAGCGCGAGGACTCGCGGCCGGTTGGTCGTGAGGGGTTTCGCATAGTCGAGACGGATGCGGGGTCGGTCGGGCGAACCTTGGCGCCGGCGGATGTCGGGATCTGCGACGACTGCCTCCGGGAACTGACTGATCCGAGCGATCGGCGATATCGTCATCCATTCATCACCTGCACCAACTGCGGTCCGCGATTCACGATCATCGAATCGCTGCCCTACGACCGGGCCGCTACGACGATGAAGCGATTCCCGTTGTGCGCGAACTGTGCGGCGGAGTACGTGGATCCCGCCGACCGCCGGTTTCATGCGCAACCGATTGCCTGCCCGCAGTGCGGTCCAACGCTATCGTTCGTGGAAGGGGACGCGCCCGCCGTGACCGGTGAGGGTGCACTGCTACGAGCCCGATCCCTACTGCGAGACGGGAAGATTCTTGCTGTCAAGGGAATCGGAGGATTTCACCTGGCTTGTGATGCCCGCGACGACCGCGCGGTTCACGAGTTGCGTGAACGCAAGCATCGAGCAAGCAAGCCGTTGGCGGTGATGGTGCGCGATGTGCCAGAAGCCAGAGAGTTGGGTGTGGTCGGTGATGCCGAGGCTGATGCCATGTCCTCGCGCGAGCGCCCGATTGTGCTGGTTGCCAAAGCGTCTGGATACGCGCTTTCCCCCTTGATTGCCCCCGGCATTCCGGATATCGGAATCATGCTGGCCTACAACCCGATTCAGCATCTTCTTCTGGGTTTGGCCGGAGAAGAGGCGGGCCCAGCGGTGTTGGTCATGACATCGGCGAACATCGGCGGTGAGCCGATTCTGTACTCCGACAACGATCTCGAACGATTGGGTGACCTGGCCGACGGGGTATTGACCCACAACCGTCCGATCTTGATGCCGTGTGACGACTCGGTGATGCGAATAGTCGGCAGTGGAAGACAGTTGCTTCGTCGCTCGCGCGGATATGCTCCGCTGCCCGTCACCGCGCCGTTCGACGTACCGCCTACCTTGGCGGTCGGGGCCGACCTGAAGAACACCTTCTGTCTTGCCGAGGACGGATATGTGTGGCCGAGTCAGCACATCGGAGACATGGGCGACCTCGCTGTCATCGACAGTTTTGCTGCGTCGGAGAGTCACTTCGAATCGATCACGGGGGTGGTGCCGCACCAGATCGCCTGTGACGAGCATCCGCGGTATCGCTCGTCCTCGTGGGCTCGCAGTCGTAGTGGTGACCGACCGGTGCGCATCGTCGGGCATCACCACGCACATGTGGCTTCCGTGATGGGGGAGAACGGCCGGGACGGGAGCGAACCAGTTCTCGGAATAGCGTTCGACGGCACCGGCTACGGGGCGGACGGCGCAGTGTGGGGAGGGGAACTACTGCTGGCGACGTACAAGGGTTATCGCCGTCTCGCGCATCTGGGATACGTACTGCTGCCCGGGGGCGATGCCGGAGTGGAACGGCCGTACCGAATGGCGCTCGCCCACCTGTGGCATGCCGGGTTGGACTGGGAATCCGACCTCGCGCCCGTGGCAGCCTGTCCGCCCCGAGAGCAGTCGGTCCTACTTCACCAGATGGAAACCGGTTTCGGGTGCGTGGACACCTCGAGCATGGGGCGGTTGTTCGACGCAGTCTCCTCGCTGACCGGGGTCCGTCAGAGGGTCGACTACGAAGCGCAGGCTGCCATCGAGTTGGAGGGGGTGTCGAGGGGAGTCGACAGCGCCGGTTCGCGGTACACCTTCGATTGGACGCAGTCGGACGACGATTCGTGGACAGCAGATCCGCGGTCGGTCATTCGGGCTGTTGTCCGCGATCTCCGGGAGAAGTTGCCCGCTGAAGTGATCGGCGCCCGTTTCCACGAATCCGTAGCGCACCTGGTGCTCGAGTGGGCAATTCGTGGCCGGGAACTGGCGGGAGTGGACGAGGTAGTACTCACCGGAGGTGTCTTTCAGAACCCTCTACTGCTCGTTCGGGCGTGTGCTCTGCTCTCAGACGCTGGATTCACGCCGTTGACAGGACTGGAGTTGCCGCCGAACGACGGCGGTCTCGCCTACGGCCAAGTGCTGGTGGGGAGTTCGTCATGAGGTCAGGAGTTGTGTCATGTGCCTAGCCGTACCGGGACGTATCGAGTCCCTGGAGGAACGCGACGGAACGACGATGTCGGTGGTGAACTTCGGTGGCGTCCGAAAAGAAGTGTGCCTCGAGTACATTCCGGGCGCCCAAGTCGGCGAGTACGTCGTGGTGCACGTCGGATTTGCCATCCAGCGACTCGACGAGGAATCCGCTCGCAGCACGCTGGCGGAATTCGAGCACCTCGGCGTACTGGAAGAGGAATTCGGTGACGGGTTCGAAAGGGCTGCCCGGGCCGCGGGGATCGAACCGAAGGAGAAAGAATCATGAAATATCTGGACGAGTTCTCCGATCCGGAACTGGCCGGCAAACTGCTGGATCAGATCCGTGCGCTGGCCACACGGCGATGGGCGATCATGGAAGTGTGTGGTGGTCAGACACATTCGATCATCAGACACGGCATCGATCAATTACTTCCCCAACAGATCGAGATGATCCACGGACCCGGATGCCCGGTCTGTGTCACCCCGCTCGAGATCATCGACAAAGCTCTCGAAATCGCGGCAAGACCCGATGTCATTTTCTGCTCCTTCGGGGACATGTTGCGAGTTCCGGGGAGTTCGTCGGATCTGTTCCGCATCAAGAGCGCCGGCGGTGACGTGCGGGTGGTGTACTCACCGTTGGATGCACTGACTATTGCCAAGGAGAATCCGGGCCGGCAAGTGGTGTTCTTCGGGATCGGATTCGAGACCACCGCGCCGGCCAACGCCATGACCGTCTATCAGGCCAATCGCCTGGGTATCGAGAACTTCTCGCTACTCGTCTCGCACGTTCTGGTCCCGCCGGCGATGGCCGCGATCATGGATTCGCCAGAGTGCCGCGTGCAGGCATTTCTGGCGGCCGGGCATGTATGCAGTGTGATGGGAACGTCGGAGTACCCGGCGCTGGCCGAGAAGTACAAGGTCCCGATCGTCGTCACCGGATTCGAGCCGCTGGATCTGCTGGAGGGCATCCGAAAGACGGTGCTGCAGTTGGAATCGGGTCGATACGAGGTCGAAAATGCCTACGCCCGTGCCGTCACCGCGCAGGGCAACACCGCAGCGAAAGCGATGCTCGAGGATGTGTTCGCCGTGTCGGACCGGACGTGGCGCGGCATCGGATCGATCCCGGACAGCGGTTGGCAGCTGGCACCGAAGTATGCGTATTTTGATGCCGAAGAGCGTTTTTCGGTGACCGATATCCACACTGACGAGTCGAGCGTCTGCCGTTCCGGAGAAGTGTTGCAAGGTTTGATCAAGCCACACGAGTGCAGTGCCTTCGGGAAGGAATGCACTCCGCGGAATCCGCTCGGTGCCACGATGGTGTCGTCCGAGGGGGCGTGCGCCGCGTACTACCTGTACCGGCGCCTGGAACTTCAGGAGGCGGGTCATGCCGGCTGAGGAGACCGCTGTCGTGGACTTGTCGGCGTGGGTCTGCCCACTGCCGCTGCGTGATTCGCCGAACATCGTCATGGGGCACGGTGGTGGAGGAGCGATGTCCGCCGAGCTCATCGAGCACCTGTTCCTGCCCTCGTTCGGAAGCGCTGCCGATGCAGAACTCGGTGACTCGGCCGTATTCGACGTCGGCGGGGTGCGGCTCGCGTTCTCGACCGACTCGTATGTCGTCAAACCCATGGTGTTTCCCGGCGGAACTATCGGCGATCTCGCTGTCAACGGAACGGTGAACGACCTGGCGATGGCGGGAGCGCAGCCATTGGTGATGTCGACGGCATTCATCCTGGAAGAAGGGACGGCGCTGACCGACATCGCGGGAATCGCGAAGGCGCTCGGTGAGGCCGCGCACGTTGCCGGCGTTCGGCTGGTGACAGGTGATACCAAGGTCGTCGATGCCGGTCACGGCGACGGAGTCTTCATCAACACCGCAGGAATCGGGATTGTCGCAGACGGGGTGGACATCAGCCCCACTCGCGCACAAGTGGGTGACGTCGTGATCGTCAGCGGCGACATCGGCGTTCACGGCGTGGCCGTGATGAGTTGTCGCGAAGGTCTCGAATTCGGGACCGAAGTGCGCAGTGATTGTGCGGCCCTGAACGGCGTGGTGGCCGACATGATTGCCACCGGTGTCGACATCCACGTCCTGCGCGACCCTACGCGGGGCGGAGTCGCCGCGACCCTCAACGAGATCGCTCAGGCGTCGAACATCGGGGTTGCGCTGGTGGAGCGAGATCTGCCGATTCCCGCTGACGTGCGCGACGCCTGTGGGCTACTCGGCTTGGATCCGTTGTACGTCGCAAACGAGGGCAAGTTGATCGCTTTCGTTCCACGCGAAGATGCCGCCCTGGTTCTGGAAGCGATGCACGGCAATCCACTGAGTGTGGGAGCCGCCGTGATCGGGGAGTGCGTGGCCGAACATCGCACAATGGTGGTGGCGCGTACGGCATTGGGAGGCAATCGGGTAGTGGATTTGCCGGCAGGTGAACAACTTCCTCGGATCTGCTGATGACTGCCGTCGGTATGAACGGGCCGGCATTGTTTGCCCGCTACGCGTATCCGCCGAACGAGTTGGGTTACTGCGGACCCGACGATCCTTCAGTGCTGCTTCGTCTGGCCAGCGGCAACTCGGGCAGCGGCGACCGTGATCACGCTCGTCAATTCGACGGTGCGTGGCCGTACCTCGAGGCATTGGCTGTAGGAGCGGGCATCGACGACCCCCTGGATCCGCGAGTGATCGAAGCCTATTGGGTGGGAGGTGATCTCCTCGACTCTCTCGATTCGGGGAAGTTGTTACAGCACTTGAGGGGGGCATTCGGTGAACGCGAGAACACCGGGTTCCTCCCCGTCCTCGGGGGTCGGGACCGCGCGCTCGCGCACCACAGTTTTCACGTATTTCTGGTGTATCCGTGGGTCAAGCTTCTTCGGAAGCGCGGTGCGGTCCCACTGTCCGTCCTCCAGAACTGCCGGATCAGATGGGGAGTGGTCGAGGACGTCGGCGAGGAGCATGCATTGGTGGTTTCGTCCCCGCTCGAGTTCGACGGTGAGCAACTCGCACGCGGCCGACCGGCAACGCAGAGAGTGCGGTGGAGGGTCGAGGGCAACGCGCTTGCGGCGATGCCCGTCCCCGGCGCTGTGGTGACGATGCACTGGGATTGGGTGTGCGACAGGATAACGGCAGAGCAATCACGTGCATTGGATGCCGCGGAAGACTCGGGATTGCGGATCGCGAACCGAATGCTGTCGACCGATATGTGATCGTCAGTTCCCCTCCAGGACGGAGGCTACGGTGAATTGGGGTAGCGCGGTAACGGACAGCGCACTGTGGTTGGCAGAGGCATATGCGATCACGGTAGTGGTTCTCGTCGTCACCGCGCTGCTGCTTGCTCGGTATACCTTCTGGGGCAACCAGTTTCGGCGAATGGCTTGGCCCTACTTCGATCCCCGGCGCACCGTCATTCCGCTGTCGATTCTCGCGTTACTGCTGCTGCTCACGATATTCGGTGTCCGCGTGACGGTGTTGTTCTCGTACTGGTACAAGGATTTCTACGACGCCATTCAGAACCTCGACGAAACCGCTTTCTGGCACTACCTGCGAGTGTTCGCGATATTGGCCGCAGTCCACGTCGCTAGCTCACTCGTCGTCTACCTGGTAGGCCAAACACTCGATATCAATTGGCGCAGTTGGCTCAATGACACATTGACCGACGATTGGCTCGACGGCCGCGCCTACTATCGCGGAAACTTCCTGGAGAACCCGGTCGACAATCCGGACCAACGTATTCAGGCAGACATCACCGCATTCGCGACGTCGTCCCGCACGTTGTCCATGGGCGCCGTCGCCGCAATGGTCTCGATCGTCAGCTTCACCAAGATCCTGTGGGATCTGTCCGGTCCCTTGACTGTTTTCGGTGCCGAGATTCCGCGAGCGATGATCTTTCTCGTCTACACCTACGTGTTGGTGACCACGGCACTCGCATTCTGGATCGGCCGGCCTTTGATCATGCTGAACTTCTTGAACGAGAAACTCGGCGCCAGCTTCCGGTACGCGTTGGTTCGACTACGGGAGTACGGCGAAAGCATCGCCTTCTATCGCGGAGAGAACGTCGAACGACGCACGCTCGGACTACGTTTTGCTGCAGTGATCCGCAATATGTGGGCGATCGTCTTCCGGACGCTCAAGTTCAGTGGCTTCAATCTGGCAGTGGATCAGACAGCGGTGGTGTTTCCGTTTCTGGTCCAGGGATCTCGATTGTTCAGCGGGCAGATCACTTTCGGCGAAGTGATGCAAACTGCTCAAGCATTCGGCCAGGTGCACAATTCGTTGTCGTTCTTTCGAGAGTCTTATGCCGATTTTGCAAGTTTCCGGGCCACACTGATCCGTTTGACCGGGCTCGCCGATGCCAATCGACGTGCCCGCGCACTTCCCGTGCTCGACGCGTTCTCCGCTGGCAGTCATTTGGTTGTTCGGGGACTCGACGTGCGCACGCCGGTTGGTGAGGCGTTGATCTCCGAACTCGACATGTCACTGGGGCCCGGCGATGCACTGCTGGTGAAGGGTCCGTCGGGTAGCGGCAAAACCACGCTGCTCCGCAGCATCGCGCAGTTGTGGCCGTACACAAACGGTTCCGTGACCACCCCGGTCGGAGACGTCCTGTTCCTCTCACAACGGCCATACCTACCATTGGGTTCTCTGCGCGCGGGTTTGGCATATCCGGACCAGTTGCCCTCAGGTCAGCCGAACACCGGGCGCTCGAACTTCGACGACCGCAGGCTCCACGACGCGCTCGCCGAGGTGCATCTCGCACATTTGATCGGTCGGCTCGACGAGCCGGCTGATTGGACTCGAATTCTGTCGCCGGGCGAACAACAACGGTTGGCGTTCGCCCGAGTCCTCCTGATCCGACCGCGAACCGCATTTCTCGACGAGGCGACATCCGGAATCGACGAAGGCCTCGAGTACACGCTCTACGACATCCTTCGCCGTGAACTGCCCGACAGCATCATTGTCAGCGTCGGGCATCGCAGCACTCTCGACGTTTTTCACAATCGATAACTCGAACTGCGCGGTGCAGGACACTGGACTCTCGCTGATCACGAAGGCTGAGAAAACTTTCGACGGTCGGATTCTTGCGACAGGATTCGGCCGGGTTACCCGCCGCGCCGCGATCGATCGAAGACACCGACCGTCACGAGGTCGAAGGGTTGCGGAAGTCGTTTGTGCGCTGGAGCACCCAGGCCGCAATCCTGGTGCGCGAGCCGTACCCCAGTTTGTTCAGTATGTGATCGACGTGGCCGTCGACAGTGCGCTGAGAAATGACCAGCTTGTCCGCGATTGCTCGGTTTGTCAGGCCCTGTGCGACGAGTTCGGCCACCTGCTGCTCCCGCGGAGTCAGCACTTCGTCGGCCGCCGATTTCGGTGATCCACCGGGCGGTTGCCCTCTCAGCGCGCGGGCCGCTGCGTCGTCGAGAGTCAGAGCTCGTCCATGATCGAATGCTGTTTGAAACACCCTGTCTCCGAGCCGGTTACGAGCCTCGGTCACGCTGTTTTCGTGGTACGGGACCATGCTCCTGAAGGTGTCCATCGGGCTGCCCGTGGCGGTGAACAGCGTGTTGGCAGCTCCCATCAGTGTGGCTGCCAGCTTTGCGTCCCGGTCGACAAGCGTCCACGCGATTTCCTCGAGGCACCATGCACATCCGAACTGGTTACCCAGCCCTCGCAGCAATCGGAGAGAATCTTCGAGTAGCTCGATACCGCGAGCGTGGTTGCCATGACGCCATAGGGCGGATCCGTAGTCCGACATCGTCATCGACCGCCACAAGATTTCGCCGCGCGATTCGGTGAGGGCCAACTCCTCCTCGTAAATACTTGCAGCCCGGTCAGTTTCGCCGAGTGCGTCGACGACGAAGGCGAACCAGTAGAGCGCGGGTACCAGACGGGCGATGTCGTCGTTTGCCCGGAATGCTGCGACAGCCTGCTCCAGGTACTCGGCGCCGCGCACGAGATCGCCGTCGGCGACCGCGACGAATCCGAGCGTGTACCGCGCCAGTATGCGACCGTCGTCGTTCCGCTGCATCTCGGCCTGTCGCCGAGCCTCTTCGGCAATGCTTGTCGCCGAAGCGATATCTCGTTGGAGGGCTGCCAGCAGTGCGCCTGTCGCGGCGGCCTCGACTACCGCCTCACCGAGAGTGCCCTCGGTCAGTTCGGGCACCTCGGCCAGGGCGCGACCCAACCAGTAGCGACCTTCGTTGAATCGACCACGTGCAAGCCAGTAATCATGCAAGGCACTTGCGGTACGCAATGTGGCTTCGACCGAGTCGGGTTCGGTCAGACCGAATTCCAACGCGGTGCGCACGTTGGGTAAGTCGCGGTCGATCCGCGTCATCCAGTCGATTTGGTGCGGCCCCGTCCAGTCGACTCCGGCGCGGAAGACGAGTTGCCTGAACCACTCACTGTGCCTGCGCTGCAGCGAGACCCACTCGTCGACTGACACCAGTTCACGCCCGTAGTCGCGAAGAGTCTCGAGTAGGCGGTAGCGGACGTACGAGCCGTTTTGTTCACGGATGAGGATCGACTTGTCGACAAGGGACATCACGAGATCGCCCAAGTCGTCGTTCTGTGCTTCGTCGGCGAGAATTCCTTCGACGGACCCGAGATCGAAGCTACCCGCAAATACGCTCGAGTTCGCCCACAACGACTTCTCCGGCGGCGTACACAGATCGAAGCTCCAGTCGATACTCTGTGCAAGCGTTTGTTGACGCGCTGGAGCGTTCCGGCTGCCCCGCGTCAGCAGTTGGAAGCGGTCGTCGAGTTTTTGCAGGATCTGATCGACCGACATCGCCCTCAGTCGGGCAGCCGCCAACTCGATCGGCAGCGGTAGTCCTTCCAACCGGCGGACGATCTTCTCCACAGCCGCGCTGTTCTCGCTGGTGATGCGGAAGTCCGTCACGGAGGAACGTGCCCGCTGCTCGAACAGCATCATCGCATCACCATCACGGGTGTCGGTTGGCGACGGCGCCTCGGTGGGAAATCGCAGAGGCGGCACCCGTAATACCATCTCGCCGGGAATGTCGAGCGGTTCTCGGCTGGTCGCCAGAAGTGCCAATCGGGCACAGCACCGGAGGAGTTCGGCGGCGGTGTCGGCCACCCAGCCGATGAGGTGTTCGCAATTGTCCAGAACAAGCAGGACACGTTCGTCGACGAGACGGCCGATCAGTACCGATCGCGGTGACCGCGTAGATCGGTCTTGTACTCCGAGTGCGGCAAGAATCGTCTGATCGAGAAGTGCCGGCTCCCGCAGTTCGCTGAAGTCGACGAACCAGACGCCCCCGGGGAACGCACGAGAGGAATCATCGGCGGCACGGAGCGCCAAGCGGGTTTTGCCGACCCCACCCAGGCCCGTAAGGGTCACGAGCCGGTAGTCCGACAGCAGGCGTCGGACTTCTTTGGCCTCGGACCGGCGACCGACGAAACTGCTCAGTTCGATCGGTAGGTTTCCTCGTTTTGCCGCCATGAGAATCGCGCCGAATTTGTACGTGCTGAGTGGATTGACCCCACACAGTGTACGCGGAATCGCGTGTGTGAAATCTGTCAACGCACCACCGGTGTTTGTCCGTGATTGCCGTTGGGTCGAAGCTTTTCGGTGCATGACGCGGAATAGCGAACACTTTCCACCGACGTAGTTCGCGCCTCATTCGAAAGGGATGAGAGGCGCATTTCATCTTTCTGGCGCACTTACGATTCGGGCATGAAACGTGTGTGGGAAGGTGTGCGGCGCTACGGCAAGACACTGCACTCGGTCGGGTTGTCGTTCGGTCTGGTGTTTTTCGTCCTCTCGATGAGCCCGTCCCTCTTACCGCGCGCGTGGTACCTGCAGGGCGTGGCAACCGGTATTTCCGTCGCCACCGGGTACGCCATCGGTGTGATCGTGGCGTGGATGATCCGCAAATGCGGAGTCGAACCGAGATGGTCGGACCGGACCAAGCGGATCGGTTGGGCCGTACTCGCCGTACTGGCAGTGATATTGGTGCCTCTTTTTCTGATCTTGGGTTCGTGGTGGCAGCAGATCGTCCGTGATCTGGTCGAGGCGCCTCGCGTGAACCGGGCGAACTATCTTCTGGTGCTGCTGATTTCGCTGGTGGTGTGGTTGATCTTGTTGGAGGCGGGTCGCGGTCTGCGGCATCTCACCAGAGGGCTCGCTGCCGTTGCTCTGCGGTTTGTTCCCAAGGAAGCAGCGAAAGTCGCGAGCTTGGTCGTCGTCTTCGCGTTGGCGATCTTCGTCGTCAACGGTGCCCTCTACAACGGGCTCATCGCTTTTGCGAACTGGAGTTTCTCCGGCGCGGACAACGACACGCCCGATGGTATCGACCAGCCTCTGATCGCCGAACGCAGTGGTTCACCCATGTCTGCCGAGGCATGGGATTCGCTGGGCAAGGAGGGTCGCACTTTCATGGGTAGCGGGCCGTCTGCGGTGCAGATTTCCGCGCTGACCGGCCGGGACGCGAAGCAACCCATCCGCGTGTACGCCGGCCGTGAGTCGTCGGATTCCGTCGACGGTGTCGCGCAGCGGGTCGTCAACGAACTCGAGCGCACCGGCGGCTTCGACCGTGCCGTCCTGGCAGTAGTGACCACCACCGGCCGCGGCTGGGTGAACGACGACGTGGCGTCCGCTTTCGAATACGTCCAGGGCGGCGATACCGCCATCGCGGCGATGCAGTACTCGTTCCTTCCCAGCCCTTTGGCATTCATCGCCGATCGCGAAACCCCGATGGCCGCAGGCCGGGCGCTGTTCAACTCTGTCTATGCGAAGTGGATCGATCTGCCGCTCGACAAGCGCCCCAAGCTTGTCGTTTTCGGCGAGAGCCTCGGATCGTACGGGGGACAGGCCGCGTTCGCGGGAGCACAGGACATGGCGACGCGGGTGGATGGGGCGTTGTGGTCGGGGACTCCGAACTTCACCGCTCAATGGCAGGAGATCACCAGCAGTCGTGACTCCGGCTCACGGGAAGCCGTGCCGGTGATCGACGACGGGCAGTCGATTCGTTTCGCTGCCTATCCGGAGGATCTCGAACTGGATGCGCCGTGGAACGACTCACGCGTCGTGTACTGGCAGCACGCCAGCGACCCAATTGTCTGGTGGTCTTTCGACCTGCTTCTGAACAAGCCGGACTGGCTTGCCGAGCCTCTCGGCCGTGATGTCGATCCGGGAATGACGTGGATACCGTTCGTGACATTCTGGCAGGTGACACTCGACATGGTCTTCTCGGCGGACGTTCCGCCAGGTCACGGGCACAACTACGGTGCCGAGGCGGCGGACATGTGGGCGCGGATCCTGCACCCCGACAACTGGTCTCAGTCGGACACCGACGCGATTCGCGGCGCTCTGACGAACGACTTTCAACCCACCAAGTAGTAGTGCGGAGTGCGGACCTCGTGACGGTCTCTCGTCGTTGGACCGGGAGTACTCGCTCTAGATCGTTCTATCACTGTTTGTCAGCTATCTAACAAGGAGCGCGATGCATTCATCAAGAACACTCGTAGCTGCGGTGGCGCTGAGCGCGATCACTGTATTTGCCGGGGCTGGGTCCGCGGTCGCCGCGCCGGCGGTCGGATCTGTCGATTTCGGTTCGTCGAGCGGATCCGGATCAGGAACCGGTTCGGCTAGCGGATCCGAATCTGGTTCTGTCGATTTCGGATCCGGCGGACCGGACGTCGAGCATCCGGTGTCGACCTGCTTCTGGTCCGTGCCGATCAATCCCGAGCGCGCGGACCCACAGCTCAACTACGCCTTTCCTGACACTGCGGCGATTTACTGGGCTGCGCAGTTCACAATCCCCGAGAACGCCGAGTTGGTTATCCGAGGGCAGTATGCGCATGCTCGCTATCAGTCGTTGAACTCGTACAACGCGGCAACCGCGATGCCGACCGCCGTCCTCAATGACATTTCGACAGCTCCCGACGCAGGTTCGCGCAACACCTATCTTCCCGGTGCCGATCGATCGAACGAAAGTGCCAGGTCGTACACGGCTTCCGTCCTCAACGAGGCCTCGCCTGCTGAGCCGAAACCCAACACCTTGTATGCCGGTGTGCCAGGTCAGGACCGGATAAGCCTGCTTTATCGCATCTACCTGCCGGACAACGGGCGTGATCTCACCGGCGGCGTTGGACTGCCGGAGCCAGAGCTGCACCTTTCCGGTGGTCAGGTGTTGCGCGGGCAGGATCTGTGTTCAGCGGTCGGTGCGGACAACGGAATCTTGAAGCCGGCTTCGCTGCCGCTGGACACGTACAAGGCATTGCGTGACCAACCGGGCAAGCCTGCGACATTCCCTTCCGAGCAGACACCAGTCTGGCGGGCGTACTACAGCGCCGAGTTCACGCTCGGCTGTACCTATCTCGGCAAATGCGATGGCACACCCCAGCGGGTGGGCGGGCAGTACTCCAACATCGACAACAGCTACGTCACCGCCGAAGTCAACCGTGGGTTCGGCGAAGTTCTAGTACTTCGGGGAGAGTTGCCGAGGACTCCGAAGACGACAGGCGGCGCAAAGAATCTCGACAGCGCAGTCGACATGCGGTTCTGGTCGATGTGCAGCAATGAATCGCTGGCAACGACGAAGGTAGCGACGTGTCTGTTCGACGAGCAGATGGCCACTGATGCGGATGGTCGCTACACGATTGTCGCGTCGCTCCCTGAAGACCGACCCGCAAACGCTACGAAGGAATGTGGGGTGTCATGGCTTTCGCTCTCGCCGGCCGGTGACGGCGCAGGGCATCCCGACGATTCCCTCTTGATCATGCGGAACATGCTGCCGGCCAAGGACTTCAGCCACGCTGCACACGATACCAAGACGCCCGGCGACGAGAAGGCCGTGATGGGAGAGTATTTGCCGGACGGGCAATATACGTCCAAGCTCGCGTTCGAGGGCAGTGGCTGCGCGAAGTAACCCGTCTTTACGCGTGAGGTCACTACTCGAGATTGTGTCTGGTGATCCTCCTCGATGATGTCGGCTGCGCTCTGCTGCGAGCGCAGCCGACACACCGTTAGCCAAGTCTTTTCGCGATCTTCGGTGGGGAATCGAGGCCTGCGGTTCAGGCACTCATCCCTTTCGAATGAGGCATCAACTACGCAGGCGCTCGCAGTGTCAGCATTGTCGCGCAGCGGTATCAGCTGTGCTCTGTTGTCCGTCGTGGCGGACAGGGGCGCCTTTTCTCGCCTACCGCCTATCCTGCTTGCTGCAATCAGAAATGAGTTTTGACATGGGTTCCGTTGTCGGAGAACTTCTCCCATTGGCCGTCGGTGTCGCCGTGTCGCCGGTGGCCGTCATCGCCACTATCTTGATGTTGCTCTCCAAGCGAGCGGGTAGCACCAGCGCCGGGTTCGCGGTGGGCTGGTTACTCGGAATCTTCATCGCTACAGTTCTTTTCGTCATCTTGTCCAGTGTCGTCAGCACGTCAGACGACGGACCGTCCGCCACGGTTTCGTGGATCAAACTAGCTCTCGGTGTCCTTCTGTTGGCCGTCGGGGTCAAGCAGTGGCGGGGGCGCAGCGGCGAGCACGAAACACCGAAGTGGATGCAAGCCGTCGACGAGATGACCGCGGCCAAGGGATTGGGCCTTGGATTCGCGCTCGCCGCGATCAACCCGAAGAACCTGCTCATGTGCATCGCGGCCGGAGTGTCGATCGGCTCGGCGTCGTTGGCGACCAGCGGAGCGATCACCTCGATTCTCGTCTTCACGGTCATCGCCAGTTCAACTGTCGCGATCCCGGTCATCGGATACGTGGTGGCTGCTGATCGCCTGCGAAAGCCGTTGGCCAATCTCAAAGTCTGGCTCCAGGACAACAACACCACGGTGATGAGTGTGTTGATCTTGGTCGTCGGAGTTGTTCTGATCGGCAAGGGAATTGGCGGAATCTTCTGATACCCGCTCTTTCGCGTGGTGTGAACGCGCGATTCCCGGATGATCGTTCGATCAGGCGCGCTTGACCGCGTAGTCGCCGTCGGCGTGGCCGATCAGTTGCCATCCGCCCTCGATCGGGGACAGTCGGACGTCGGAGAGATTCGTGGTCTCGAGCTGTGGCCGGTCGGTGCCGGGGTACCAGGCCTCGACCCGTCCGGTGCCGCTCCCGTCAAACCCGTCACGCGATACCTCCGTCAGCGTGCCGGGCGCTGCCCGCGGATACGCTCGCGAGAGTGGCGCGGCGAATCCCTCTACGAGCCCGAGTGATTCACCGGACGGGCAGTCGATGCGATTCAGATTTCCCTGTGGCTGGTGGGTATTGCCGTCGCGAACCGGGTGGGGGTCACCGCACGCTTGTGTCCACGACCACCACGCGCCGCCCATCCGGTACTTGTCGGTGGCATCGACGAAGCGGTCGACGTCTGCTCTCTGCTCGTCGGCGTCGCCGAACCAACCCCATTCACCTGTCCACAACGGTGCGTCGTACCAGGCGGCAGCGAGGTCGGCGATCTTGAATCCGTCTTCGATTCCGGGAAATTCGCTACTGACCGTTATCGATTCGCTGTAGAGATGGGGCGAGAAGACCACCAGGGGATCGGTCAGGTAATGGCGTGGAGGCAGCGCGTCGAGGCCGAAAGCCGACCAGATCGCGCTGGGCTCGAAGAACACGAGGTGTGGAAATCCTCCTGCTTCGGCCTGTCTGATGGCGTCGGTAGCCCGCTTGTAGAACTGCCCGATCTGATCAGCTGCCGTGAATGGATCGCGCAGGCCGGGGTTCGGTTCGTTCAACAGGTCGTATCCGGCTACAGCTGGTTCGTCTTTGAACTCGGCAGCCAACCGCGCCCACGTCGCGACGAGGCGACTCTGGATTCCTTGCTCGTCGTCGTAGAACGCCTGGAAGGCATGGGCGATCGCGGGTGCGGCTTCCCTGAGTCCACCGATGTTGCAGGTTGTCCATCCGCCGGTCAGGGTTGCCCACTCGGGTGCGCCGTCCCAGCCGACTCCCGGCTCCATGAAAGACGGGCACGACTGGTCGCTCGGGGTGCCGACGTACGGGCCCCATGCATCCTGATGCATGTCGAGAATGGTGTAGATGCCGTGGTCTTTTGCATCCTCGACCGCTACTCGAACGCGGTCGACGTACGCAGTGTCGAATGCACCGCGGGTCGGTTCCAGGAGGGACCACGCGACGTTGAGTCGGACGACGTTGAAGCCCAGCGCTGCCATCTGCGCGAAGTCCGTTCTTCCCAGCGGCGTAACGGTGGGTAGACCGGTGCCGTTGGTTGCGTAGTCATTGAGACCGTTGGCGTTCACGCCGCGGAGCAACACCGTTCGTCCGTCGACGTCCTTGATCGTTCGATCTGCGACGGTCAGTTGGGGGAGAGTCCAGCCCGGATCCGGTGGTGCAGCGTTCGCCGCCGGAGTTGCAATCTGGAGGACCAGGATTGCGAGGGTGGCAAGCAACAGCGCACGCATCCATCGACCTTTCTAGACAAACGTCCAATTCCGAGTCGAGGCTAGCGTGAGAAGACCTCTTTCCGGCGCGGTTTGCTCATACCTGTCACGGCCCCGCGTTGCCGAGAACACGTCGGACACGTGCTCCTGCTGGAGGTGTCATCATTGTCGACAAGTCTCGACCCGAGGGAGCCCTGGTGAAGCTTGCATTGACTGATCTGATCGAACAAATGCCTCGTGACGATTTGGCGAGTACGCGAGCGTTCTATGCGTCGCGGCCTGCCGGTGTCGGTCCGAGTTCCCTGCAGGAACTGCTTGTGGTGCGAGCATCCAGGGTGGTTGATCCCACGGCGAGCCGGGCTGTTGAACACACACTCGACATCGAGGGCCGATCCGTTTCGGTGCGCGTAGTCACTCCGAAAGACGGCGATGTCAACGGGGTCTATCTGTATCTTCCGGGTGGGGGTTTCTACATGAGTTCAGCGGCCAGCGCTGACGCCCGAAGCATGAGACTTGCCGACGAGGTCGGGGTAGTAGTGGTTACCGTCGATTACCGGCTTGCACCGGAATTCCCTTGGCCGGCAGCGCCGGACGATTGTGAGGCAGTCGCCTTGTGGCTGCTTGAGGTCGCTGCCGAACGGTTCGGGACGACCAGGCTCGCCATCGGTGGCATGTCGGCGGGAGCAACCTTGGTGACGACGACGTTGCTGCGCCTTCGTGATCGAGGTCTGGCCAAGGCATTTTCGGGTGCGGTGCTGGAAGCGGGCACGTACGACGTCAGTGCCCAGACTCCCGCGGGCCGCACCATCAGCGACGAATACTTCATCGAAGCCTACGTCGGCCATGTCGATGATCGCACTCTTCCGGATATTTCTCCGACATTCGGCGACCTCAGCGGCCTGCCGCCGACCCTCGTTGTCGTTGGATCAGAAGACGTGGTCCTGGCAGAGAACCTTGCCATGGTGGCGCGACTGTCGGCGGCCGGAAACGACGTCGACTTGCGTCTCTATCCTGATGTCCCGCATGGATTTACAAACCATCCAACGCCTGTTGCCCGGCGTGCTGCGCTAGATATGGGTGCTTGGCTTCGGAATCGACTCGACTCCGACCCCGCGTGACAAGCACGGGCGCGGTTCAGTGTGCCGAGGAAAAGCGGACTGTGTTCGGTGTCAGATCTTGGCGAGCGTTTTACGATGAAACAATTCGAGGCTCACCATGGATTTCATCAGGCCGTCGAGGGTTCGCGCATCCCATCCAGTCAGATGCTGCCAGCGGTCGAGTCGATAGGTGACAGAGTTCGCATGTAGGTGGATGTCACGGGCGGCGGCGCTGACAGAGAACCCGCTTCGCGCGAAGGCGCGGACGGCGTCCATCAGATGTGAGTGCTCTTCGGCCACAGATGCCCCGGCCTGTAGAAGCGGCAGCAGCTCGTCCTGGTGGGTGGCAAGAGTGGCGATGAGCCATTCGTCGGCAAAACTGACCGTCGTGCCCGGCGCTGTCGCCAACTGCAATGTGCGCTCGGCGTCGGTGATGCTTTGAGCTGCGCCGACGAGCCCGACCCGGGGCATCCCGATACCTAGTGACGTTCGTGGATGATCTCGCATGATTGCGTGGATGACTTCGGTTGGTTCGCCCTGACACATCACGATTACTCGGGAGCCATGTCGACTGCAATGCGCGACAACATGCACGGAATCCAGGGTTCGTTGCAGGTGTTCCACTTGTGCTTCTGACCATTCGTCCTCGACGGCCGACAGTGCTTGGAACGATTTCTGTGTTTCGAATCCGAGGGTTTGTGCCAGCTCTCGGGCGTTGCTCAGTTCCATATCCGTTGCACTGTGCAGTGTTTCGAAGAATCGGTATCGAACGCCGGCGCGGATGGCCTGCTCGCTGCGCGTTGCCTCGGAGTGTCCGACTGCGACTGCGCTCGTCGCGGCGTGAACGAGGTCCCAAAGTTTGCCGCCTGCTTGCAGCAGCTCGTGTGTTGGTTTCGTGGACCGCTGGACCATCGTGTCCCAGAGCTCACGAGATGCAATGTGATAGGTCTCGATGACATCGGAGAGGGGGAGCCCTTGCATCGCGCGACGGCGCCCGAGTTCGCGGTTTCGGTCGGTGTCTTCTGTGGTGATCGTTTCGTTCTCGGCGACGGCACACAGCATTGCGGACAACTGTTTGCGGATGTAGTTGCCTTGCTCGGCCACTGGTACCGCGGAGTAGGCCGGGAGTTCGCTGCGAATCTGTTGTACCGCGCGCTCGGTGAGCGCTTCGAGCTCGTCGGAAACCTCGCGACACAACCGTCGGATCGTGTCTTCTTCTTCGACGTCGGTTACGTCCACGGGGTTACTCCTTTGTGCGTGCTTGGTCTTGCGTCCCGTGAATTTCACGAACGAGCGTCGTGGATTCCGGGGTTCACCCATGGTCCCGCCATAGTGACGGGAGGCACACTCAACGCTAGACCGGACGACGATTCGACGGCAAAACGCCCCTCGCCTCATCTGCTCCGGATCGATCAACGGCTAAGGAGCCACAATCATGTCCAACGAGGCGAAGAGTGCCTTGCTCGCAATCGGAGTTCCGTTCGTCGGGGTGCTGGGCGGGATAGTTGCGCTCTCCGGATCCGAACTGACTGTTCTCGGATTTCCCATTTTGTTCGCGTGGCTTTTCCTGTGGATGCCGCTGACCTCGTTGTGTCTCCACATGGCATGGAAGTTCTTTGACCGCAAGGACTTCGAGGAAGCGGAACGAAACGAACTGGCTCAGGCCAAGACCGAGATCGGGGATCCGACATGATCGCTGCAACATTTACGCTCGTGCTACTCCTCGCGCTCGGCGCCGGAGTGCTTTCACGCCGTGGAAGCAAAAAAGAGATCTCCGACTACCTCGTGGGCGGGCGGTCTTTCGGTCCCGTGCTGGTTTTCATCCTGGGAGCAGGTGAGGCCTACAGCATCGGCACGCTCATTGGATTTCCCGGGGGTGTGTACGCCCACGGGGCAAGCTACGGCGTCTGGTTCATCGGATACATCTTGCTTGCCTACCCGATCGGATACTTCTTTGCGCCCTATCTCTGGCGGGCAGGCAAGCGGTATAACGCGATGACGCTGCCCGATGTGGCAGGGCGGCACTTTCGGTCGCGCGGGTTGGAACTGACAATCGCGATTGCCTCGGTAGTCTTCCTCATTCCCTGGGGGCAGTTGCAGCTTGCCGGCCTCCAGGTCGCACTGAGCGGACTTGGCATCACCATCAACCCGACGGTGGCGGTTTTCGTCGGCGCTGCGCTTGCTCTGCTCTTCCTCCTGCTTTCGGGTGTGCGTGCACCGGCGTTCGTGTCTTACGTCAAGGACGCAGCTCTGCTGTTGGGAGCGATCCTGATCGGACTGGCCGCCACGGCCAAATCGGGCGGTATCACGAAGCTCTTTGCCGATGCGGCATCCCATGGGGCCGGGCAGGCCTCGCAATCCACCGTCACCGGTTCGTCGCTGACCTTCGTTCTCACCACAATTGTGTTCCAGTCACTCGGTTTTTTCGTTTTCCCCTTCATCGTGCAAGCGGTGCTATCGGCGAAGTCCGAGGCAACCCTCAAGCGAGTCGCCCGATTCAACCCGCTGTACATGCTCATGTATCCCTTCCTCGTCGCTGCTGCCTTCGGCGCAATTTCATTGCTGCCCAACAAGCTCGAGGGCGCAGAGTCCAATGAGGTGCTCCTGCAACTGTCCCGTCTCGTGCTCCCGGACTGGCTGACCGGAGTGGTGGCGGGTGGTGCGGCACTGTGCGCGATCGTTGTTCTGTGTGGCTCGGCGCTGGGAATCGGCTCGATCGTCTCGCGAAACATCGTTCCTGGAATACCCGAATCACGTCAGAGAGTGTGGGTGCGCGGGGTCATCGTCGCCTACCTCGGCCTGTCGCTGATCCTCACCCTCGCCGCACCCCAATTGCTGCTGACGCTGGTGAATACCGCGTATTACGGGGTGACCCAGGCCGTGGTGGTGTTCGCGACGATGATCTTCGGATGGAAGCTGCGACCGGCAGCGCTCGCGATGGGCGTGGTGCTCGGCGACGTGCTGGTGCTCTGGCTGTACCTCGACACACACGGCACGGTATCGATGTGGTTGGCGGACAAAGGCATGAACATCGGTGCCGCAGCGCTCGTTCTGAACGTGTTGTTCGTGTCCGCCACCCGAGTGATGTGGCCTCCTGTCGAAGCGGTTTCGGGCCTCCGTGCAGAAAATCGATCGGCACCAGTGCCTTGCCCCGCAGCCCCGACCACGAAGGCGGATATCCGATGACTCGGACACTACTCACCGCAGATGCAATCCTCACCCAAGACGCAGCGTCACCCCAGGTTGAGGCGCTCGTCCTCGATGGAGGCCTGGTTGTCGCCACCGGAAGTCGAAAGGACATGGGGGAGTACGCCGGACCGGAAACTCGTCGGCTCGATCTCGCCGGCGCTACTGTGATCCCGGGGCTGATCGAGTCGCACATTCACCCGACCTACTCCGGCTTGACTGACGGATGGGCCGATTGCCGGACGCCACCGTGCGCCTCGATCACGGATATCCAAGGGGCTCTGCGGAACTCCACTCCCACTCACGGCTGGATACGTGGATGGGGGTACGACGACACACAACTTCGAGAAGGTCGCCATCTCACACGCGATGACCTCGACGCAGTCTGCACCGACCGCCCGATCATCGTTCTGCACATCTCGGGGCACTTTGCGGTGGCAAACACTGTTGCGCTTGCAACTGCAGGCATCGACGAATCGACGGTGGATCCCGGGGACTCGCAGTTTCCGCGTGGGGCGGACGGGAGGCTCACAGGGATGGCCTGGGAAATCGACGCCGTGGCACGGTTGAGCGGCGCGATACCAGACCTGACACAGGCAGAGGTGCAGACCGCGTTGCTGCGTAGCTTGACACTGGCGCGTTCGCGAGGAATCACGACCGTCCACGATTTAGGGGTCGGCCTGTCGGCGGGCATGCAGGAGTTGGCCGCCTATCGTGCCCTGGACACCATGGGCGAGATGCCCGTGCACACGGTTGGCTTCCTTCGGGGTGATCTCGCGATCGCAGAACTGGAGGAAAGGAACATCGCTTTCACGGCTGCACCGGCCCCAGGGTCACGCTTCCGCCTGGCCGGCGCCAAATTCTGGGCGGATGGGTCCATTCAAGGATTGTCTGCAGCCTTGCGAACTCCGTATACCTGCAGCCCGAACCATCACGGTGATCTGCTCTATCCGCAGGAGCAACTCGACGACATGGTTCTCCAGGTGCACCGCGAGGGAGGTCAGGTCGCGGTGCACGCCAACGGCGATGCGGCTGTAGCCGCCGCCATCGCGGCGCTGCGCAGTGCGCACCGCAGTGACGGACGTCGAGCGCGGCACCGTATCGAGCACTGCCAGGTGAGTAGGCCTGCGGATCTCGAGGCGATACGTGATGCCGAGATCGGGGTGAGCTTTTTCGTCAACCATGTTTTTCATTGGGGCGATCGTCACCGTGACCGTTTCCTCGGTCCTGAGAGAGCCGGCAACCTGGACCCGCTGGCGTGCGCCGATGACATCGGCTTGAAATTCGGGCTGCACTCGGATTGCCCGATAACGCCGATGGATCCCCTCCAGACGATTAGGACTGCTGTGAATCGGCTGACCATGGGCGGTGCCGTGCTTGGCGCCCACCAACGGATCGGAGTGCAGCGTGCAGTGCAGGCCATGACTGTGGACAGTGCGTACTTGGTCCATGACGAAGGACGGGTGGGGATCTTGGCGCCGGGTCGTCGTGCGGACCTTGTCGCGCTCGACGGCACTCTTGCTGCTCTCGCAGACGCTTCGTCCGACATTCCTCAGCCTGCACTGGTCATGGTCGACGGCAGGTAGCGCATGAGATTGATTTCGTCCCAACGGTTACCAGCTCGAGGTGGAGATTCGTGCAGTTGCTCGACAGTGAAGTTGTTCGGCGCTGTGCAGTTACGGCTGCCGCCGCGGCCGCGGTCTGTCGTTCGAACGGGCCCGGCGTGGTCGATGGCGACGCAGTGACGGGCAAGAGCTTCTTCCTGCCGGATGGCGGCTGGCCGGGCACCTGAACACATGTCCGGTTTCTGGAGCAAAGTCGGGACGAGGAGCGTGCCACCCTTGTAATCTCGCACGGGAGTTTGCGGGGCGCGGGGTATCCCGCACAACCAATGAGAGGATGAAGGTGACAACTGCCTACACGCGCCGCCGAGGGGCGCGCCCTTTCGGAATCGCCCTCGCTGCGCTGGTCGCCGTGGGTGCGGCCCTGACAGGCCCCACACTCGCCTCCGCCTCGAGCGGCGACCTGCAATTGGGTTCGAGTCAGTTCGGATCGTCCGGGGAGCAACCGCCGCTGCCGGAGATCCCACCGCCGTCCGCGGCCGAGATCAGGCTCGACGAGGCGCGGAACTTCCGCGACATCGGCGGGTATCGGACTACCGACGGCAGGACCGTCCGGACAGGCCTGGTGTTCCGTTCCAACAAGCTCAGCTCGCTCAATGAGACTGATCTGGCAAAACTCACCGCCGCGAACCTGACCCTCGACGTCGACCTGCGCAACGCCTCCGAACGTGCGGAGGATCCCGATCGGATCCCCGCCGGGGTCACCTACCAGGTCGCCGACGTCGTCAGTATCGAACACGGCATCGCGTTCCACGAGTTCGTTCCCCTGACCCTCGGTCGCGCGTTGATCGACGGCGCAGTCAAGGGAACCTCGAACATCGGCCAGAGCATCGGCTACCCGTTCATGGTCAACTACCGTGGTTCCGATGTCGCCTTCCGTGACCTGCTGACTGCGATCGCGAACAACTCCGACGGCGCAACCGTCTACCACTGCAGTGCAGGGAAGGACCGCACCGGTTGGGGTACCGCGATCCTGCTGACCATTCTGGGTGTCCCGCGTGAGTTCATCAGTGCCGATTTCATGGCGTCGAACACGTACCTGGGCCGGGACGACGCGGTGGACCTGTCGTGGCTCGATGCGGCGTATGCACAGGTGGACCGGCTCTACGGCGGTATGGATACTTACGTACGGGAGGGCCTCGGCGTCGACCAGGGCACTGTCGACTCTCTGCGCGCCAAGCTTCTCCTCTAAGCGGAGCTCCACGCCCGGCTTCTTGCCTACTCGGACCTTCTTCTGTCCCAGTGCGACCTGTGGTTGCGGGAGCGCGCGATTGTGTGGCGCCGCTCCTGGGGTGGGCCCGAGGTTTCTTGGCCGTGTGCGATCACCAAGTGGCGCAAGAACTTGGCGCGCAAGAATCACGACTGGTCATGGACTCGACGCTGGCCAATTGGTCAGCATCGAATCGAGAGCCTCGAGGATTCTTGCCCAGCTTTCGGCGCTGTCCGGTGCACTGTGGCTGAACGATCCACCCAGCTCGAGGCTGGCGTACCCATGAAAAACGCTGCCGAGCAACCGAACTGCGTGGGTCTGATCGAGATCGGTGAGGTTGTACCCGCGCAGAATCGATCGCATCATCTGCGAGTGTCTGAAACCCGCGCTCGCGGCCGCGGCCTCCGGGGTGAGGCGCATCTGTGACGCGGCGTACCGACCAGGGTGTGACCTCGCGTAGTTGCGGTACACGTTCGCGAAGGCGGTCAAGGCGTCGCGGCCGGACCGACCGGCCACGGCGTCGGCAGCCTGGTCGGCCATCTCTTCCAAGGCAAGCAGCGCGATTCTGGTTTTGAGGTCGTTCGAACTTTTCACGTGCGAGTACAGGCTTGCGACCTTGACGTCGAACGCTCTGGCGACCGCCGATACGGTCACCTGCTCGAAGCCCACCTCGTCGGCCAATTCGGCGCCCGCCACGGCGAGGCGTTCGGGTGTCAGTCCTGCGCGAGGCATGTCCGTTGGTCCTGTTCGTCGAGAAGTGAAACCGCTTGCCTAAATAGTATAGGCAAATTACTGTGTGCTGTAGTTAAAACCTTCGCAACTTATCTACAGGTGAATGAGATGAACAGCCAGAGCAGCTGGATTACTACCGTAATTTCCGAGGACATCGTGCGCGGAGCCCTCGAGCTCGAGCGGACCGAACGCGGTGTGCTGACACACCGTCTGCCTGCCAGAGCTCGCACGCAATTCGCTGACGGGCAGATGGCAATGGCGCAATCACAACCGTCCGGAGTGCGGCTGGTGTTCCGAACCAGCGCTACGGCCATCGAACTCGACACTCTGCCCACGAAAATGATCTACATCGGTGCTCCGCCGAGGCCGCAAGGGGTGTACGACCTGATCGTCGACGGCGAACCAACCGGGCACGCAATCGCTGAGGGTGGCAACACGGTGACGATCGACATGGCGACCGGTACCGCTCAGAGACAATCCGGACCCGTCAGCACCATCCGCTTCGCGGACTTGCCCGCGCGATCCAAGACCGTCGAGATCTGGTTGCCGCACAACGAAACCACCGAACTTGTCGCATTGCGAACCGACGCCCCGCTCGAACTCGCAGTCGGCACGAAGCGTGATGTGTGGCTCCATCACGGAAGCTCGATCAGTCAAGGCTCCGGCGCTGAAAGTCCCTCCCGCACTTGGCCTGCTCTCGCAGCCTCTCTCGGCGGCGTGGATCTGATCAACCTCGGGTTCAGCGGCAGCGCTCTGCTGGACCAGTACGTCGCCCGCGCTATGCGAGACACTCCTGCCGACCTCATCAGCATCAAGATGGGCATCAATCTGGTCAACTCCGACGTGATGCGCCTGCGGGCCTTCACGTCGGCAATGCACGGCTTCCTCGACACGGTCCGCGACGGTCATCCAGTGGCTCCACTGCTGGTCGTCTCGCCTGTCTATTGCCCGATTCACGAAGACACGCCTGGACCTGGTGCATTCGATTTCGACGCGCTTGCCAGAGGCGAAATGCGATTCGTTGCTACCGGCGATCCCGCCGAGCGCGCAGCCGGAAAGCTGACGCTGCGCTCTATTCGGGAAGAGTTGGCGCGCATCGTAACCCAGCGATCGGCGGATGATCCCAATCTGCATTACGTCGACGGGTGCGATCTCTATGGTGCGGCCGAGAACGAAGAGTTGCCGCTTCCCGATCAGCTCCATCCGGACGCTGCGACGCACAATCTCATCGGCGAACGCTTTGCCCAACGGGTATTCGCAGACGACGGCGCATTCGCACGCACGGTGTGATCGCGCAATCTGGTTCGATCGGATTTCACACGATTTGACCCTGACGTAGCGTGAGGGCTCACGATGGCTTCATGACCGATACTTACCCGGCATTCGACATCAGCCCCGTCCCTGTCCCCGCTACAGACGCCGTGCCTCCGGAACAGTTCCGAGGTCTCTACGGAATGCCCATGTTCGTGTCGGTTCCGACATCGGATCTGGCCGAATCTGCCGACTTCTGGATCCGTGGGCTCGGTTTCTTCGACCTCTTTTCGGTACCGGATCGACTGACGCACCTGCGACGCTGGGCATTTCAAGACGTTCTGCTCGTGCCCGGCGAATGTGCAGATTCACCACCGTCCGTCAGTGTGAGCTTTGCGTGTGTGCTGAGTCAGATGGACCAGATAGCACAGGCGTGTGAGGAATTGCGGCCCGGATGCACCAGCGGTCCACATCTGAAGCCGTGGAATTCACTGGAGTTGGAGATTGTGACACCGGAGAACGCGCGCGTGATCATGACGGCCGCTCGTCCGTACGACCCGAACAGTGCCGAGGCCGAGCATCTGCGAGGCATGGGAATTGACGGACCCGACGACTGAACCGAGGTCTGACGCTGTGGCCTCCCGAACCGCGTCTGTCAGACTGGATCACGTGACGGACCAACTCTTCGGAGACGAGGCAGACAGTGCTCTCACTGTCGGTGCTGCCGCATCACGACTAGGCATAACCGTACGTACCCTCCATCATTGGGACGCAATCGGTTTGGTGCGTCCGTCCGGGCGCAGTGACGGGGGCTACCGGCTTTACACCGACGCGGACCTCGGTCGCATCGGCCGGGTGCTTGTCTACCGTGACGTGGGTTTGTCGCTCGACGAGATCGGGATATTGCTCGATGCGCCCGCAGCCCACGTGGACGAGACGCTGCGTGGGCAGCGCGCCGAGTTGCGGCAACGGATAGCCGACTTGGAGGAACTGGGCGAGTCCTTGGATCGCATCATCGATGCCAGGAAGTCGGGTGTGCTGTTGCCGGCACACGAGCAGGTCTCGATCTTCGGCCGACACTGGCAGCCGTCATGGGGACCTGAGGCGCACGAGCGTTGGGGTGACAGTGCGCAGTGGGCGCAGCACGCGGAACGGTCGGCGGGTAGGACCGCTGAGGATTGGCAGAAGATCGCCGACTGCGTCGAGACGCTCAACGAAGATCTGGCGCTGGCCTGCCGATCCGGTGTCGAACCGGGAAGCGGCGAGGCGAATTTGCTGGCAGAACGGCACCGAGCGTCGATCGGGGTTTACTTCGACTGCACACATTCGATGCAGGTGTGTCTGGGACGGATGTACGTGGCCGATCCGGGATTCACCGCGTTCTACGAGCAGGTCGAGACCGGTCTGACAGTGTGGCTCCGCGCTGTCATCGATGCGAATGCTCGGGCCAACGGGGTTGTCCCCGAATCGGCGACGTGGGTGTGAGTGAGCTGGTGGTCGCTCGTCAGTCCAAAGACGCACACGCAGTGCACCACGGTCGGCCGTCGACTCCGGGCGCACGATGGGACACTGCGATGCGCGCGGCCAAAATGCAGCTTTCGTTGTCGTGATAGACGTCGAGATCCGAAGGAACCGTCGAGTGGAACGCCGGGACCTTCATGTCTACCTCCGTTGTGGCTCGCCAGGGAGTTGGCTCGTTGCGGCAATCCTCCCACCACAGAGATCATCTCGCCTGTCGGCAGAAGCAGGGCCGTTGCTCGGCCAAATTGCCAGGGGTCGACACGTGCGGTCCCGTCCGCGCGATTGTGCAGCCCCGCAGCGACTTACAGGTGTGGTTACTTGGTCGCCCTGCCTTCCGAACAGATGCGCACTGCGCGCGCGGTGTGATCTTCGACGGCGCTCACCGCAGAGAATCCCGCAGGGATAGGCTGGACGGATGCGTGGAGAGTACAAGGTTCCTGGTGGAAAACTGGTCGCGGTCGACGTCGAGGTGGCGGACGGTCGGCTGTCCGAAGTCGCAGTCTCGGGGGACTTCTTCCTCGAGCCCGACAGCGCGCTCGACGACATCAACGCGGCGTTGCGCGGAATGCCCGCCGACTCGGATGCAGAACAGTTGGCGCATGCCATCTCCACTGCGCTCGACGAGTCCGTCTCGATGATCGGCTTCACGCCGCAGTCGGTCGGCATCGCGATCCGGCGCGCACTCGGCCACGCCACGAGCTGGGCGGATCACACCTTCGACCTCATCCCGCCGGTGGTTCTCGATCCCGCGATGCACGTCGCGCTGGACGAGGTCATCGCGCGTGAGGTCGCATCGGGTGAGCGTCCGCCGACATTGCGTTTCTGGGACTGGGACTCGCCCTTGGTCGTGATCGGATCGTTCCAGTCCGTGCGTAACGAGGTCGACTCCGAGGCGGCTGCGCGGTACGGCATCGGGGTGGTGCGCCGAATCTCCGGTGGCGGCGCGATGTTCATGGAACCGGGCAACTGCATCACGTACTCGTTGGCAGTACCGGCGTCATTGGTCGAGGGTTTGAGTTTCGAGCAGTCCTACGCGTTTCTCGATCAGTGGGTCATGGGAGCGCTTGCCGAGGTCGGTATCAACGCTCGGTATGTGCCGCTCAACGACATCGCCTCGGACAAGGGCAAGATCGCCGGCGCCGCTCAGAAACGATTCGCGTCCGGCACTGTGCTCCATCACGTGACCATGGCCTACGACATCGACGCTGAGAAGATGACGCAGGTGTTGCGAATCGGACGAGAGAAGATGTCGGACAAGGGAACCAAGAGTGCGGCCAAGCGCGTCGATCCGCTGCGTTCGCAGACCGGAATGACGCGTGCAGCAATCCTGGAGTCGTTTGCGCAGCACTTCCGAGGTCAATACGACACCCACGACAGCGATTACACGGACTCGGAGTTGGAGCAGGCGCGCAAGCTGGTGGACACGAAGTTCAGAACCGAAGAGTGGACTCACCGCGTCCCGTGAAACCGAGAAACCGGGACGAGACCCGAGCGGTCTCGTCCCGGTCGCCTAGGTAGCCGGAGTCGCTGAGTTTGCCCCGAGGAGCTCGGCGTCGGCCGTCCCGGAGTTCCGCTTCGGAATGGTGAAAGTTGCGCTCACGCACAGGATTGCGATGACGAAGCACGCCACTGTGTACCAGAGGTTCCCGATGGGATCTCCAGCGCTGGTGGAACCGTCGACCGCGTCGAAGAAGTCGGGAAGCGCACTCGCCCACAGGACGGCCATGACAACCAGGTACACCACGCTGTAGATCTGCACGAACCTGTTGGTGTGTGCAGGAGTGTTCGATTCTGCCGAGCGCAGGTGCGTCCATTGGCGGACGAGAACCACGATCGCGACCACTGTGAGGACTGCAAGTTCAGCGGCGTAGAGGAACCCGCGGACAGTGTCGCTTCCCATACCGAAGACCGTCGCCGGGAGCGGAAGAATGAACGTACCCAGCGAGGCCAGCAGGCCGATCACGATGGTGCGCCATACCAATTGAAGTCCGGAGAAGTGCTTGCCGGCATCGACGTGCCGTCCGACGAAGTACTGGACGCAGAATGCCAACGACATCGGCCACAGCGCGGCGAAGACGACCACGCTGGGAAGTGGAACCGCGTCGAACATGGGTTGGTTGATCGGGTTCGACGTCGACCACTCCCACCACCGCAACTGGGGCCCCAGGTGGTCGAAGATTTCGTAGAACGCATGGTGGACGAAGCCGACGCAGACAGCGCCCAGTAGTGGACCGTATTTGCGGAAAACGCCGAGCATTCTGACTATTTCGAAGGCCAACGTCGCCATCAGTGGATAGATGGCAACGATGTACAGCGGCAGTCGACCCCACATGAAGTCGACGGTGAACACGTTGTGCGCGAACATCGTGTCCACTTGTTCTTCGATGCCGAACGCCGCCGGGAAGTACAGCGGAGGCTCGATGATGAACAGGTAGGCGGTGGCGCCGAACCAGAGAACCAGATTGGTGGGGTCGCCGTTGCGGCGCAACCGCACGATCGCCAGGACCAGTGCGAGCACCGAGCCGACGATGATGGTCCATTCGAGGACGGGCAGGGTCCAGTTCTCCAGCGCCGCGGGGTTACGGAACTCGACGAGTCCACCTGCTTCCTGACAGGAGAAACCGAGTTCTGTTGCGAGCTGGGAGAACGTGGGGGAGCAGTGTTCTGCCATCAGTTGGCCCCTGACGTGATCGACTCGGCTTGTGCCTGAGATTCGGCGGTGTACCAGCGTGTGCAGTCGTAGCCGTCGTCGTAACGCTTGAACCACTGGTCGGCGAGTGCGGGGAGTTTCTCGTGGTCCGGGTTGTGATTGGGCATCTGGCTGCGGAAGACACCGCCGAGTGCGACGAGTTGTTCTCCGAGTTGAAGGTGATCGAAGGCGCGAGGCATCGTGCCCTTGGTCAGATACGGAGCGAACGACGTCAGAATCTTCTGCTTGGTGCGGTGGGTGGCGAACATCGACAGTGAGTCGACTTGCCGCTCGGAGAGCGGAACGTGCTGGTTGAAGCCTGCGCAGGCGATACGAATCACCTTCATGACGTGTGCGAAGATCGACGGCGCCATTCGCATCCGGTAAAGCTCGCTTCCGACAACGGAATTGAAGATGATCAGTGCCGAGCTGCGATGCTCGACCTCCTCGACGAAGTGCCAGATGAACAGTGACGCGACGCGGTCGTCTCCCGGGCGGAACAAGGTCGCCTCGTTGTCGAGCATCAGCTTGAACACCGGAGTGAAGGTCGCCTCTAGATCTGCGGTGTATGCAAGCCGGTAGTTCAGCGAGGTCGCCTCGGTCAGTAGATCGAATTCACCGATCACAGCGTCGAGCGTGTTCTGTAGTCCGGGGTAGCGCCTGATCAGAGCCTTCACATGCTGGCGGTGCGCGGTCGAGTGATGGCCTTCCTGACGCATGAACGCCACGGCTTCCTCGGCCACTTCAGGATCGCTGATCCGCGACTTGGTCTGCATGATCATCTTCACGATCATCTTCTCGAAACCGATGGCCAGGAACGAGACCGCGTTGGACATGCTCGACCAGGCCGGGTTCTCCGGGTTCCACAGGAAGGGAACGTCCTGATCCTCGAATCCGAAGTCCATTTTTCGGGGTTGAAGGTTGGTCACTTGTCGAACCTCGTCTTTCGGAGGGGCTGGTCAGGTGGCCGCGCTGGCACTCGAAGCCACGTGTGGCGGTAATCATACATATTGGTGTGCAGTTGTATGTTCACTTTCGGCGAGGGGAGTGAATTCGAGGGGCGCAGACGCAAAACCTGCCTGTGTTAGCCTGTGGCTCTTGGACTTCGAGCGCAAAGACATGGTTCGAGCCTCGTTCGAGCGAGGAAGTGGGCAGTGGCACGAAGGCGTGGGTGGGGCGGCAATCCACCGGACAGTGACGAAGATGCGTCTCGTCGCATTGTCGAGGCCGCGGTCGAGTTGATCGGACGGACAAGTTCGGAAATCAGCATCGGCGACGTCGCCGAGTCACTGGGCGTGATCCGGCAGACCGTGTATCGATACTTTCCCAGCGCTGACGCTCTGATGCGGGCAGCGGCGATCGCGTCGGTCGACGGCTATCTCGATCGACTCACCACACACGTGAGCGGCATCGAAGATCCCGTCGAGGCGATGACCGAGGGTGTCGTCTACACCCTGACCCAGGTCCACCGAACGCCGCATCTCGGCATTCTGCTCACCAGCACGAATTCGAGTCTTCATCCCGAGGGTCTGACCTCTCAGGAGGCGCAGGCCTTCGGAATGGCGATGATCACCCGCTTCGACGTGGACTGGGTGCGTTTCGGATACGACGACGCATCACTTCAGGAACTGGTCGAATACGTCCTGCGGACGATGCAGTCGTTTTTCCTCGCGCCCGGCGACCCGAAGCGGAGCGACGAAGAACTGCGGCGATACCTACGGCGCTGGATGGGTTCTGCGATCATCGCCCAGGGAAATTCTGTCAGTGGTGACCCGATCAGCGCAGAACCAGAGTCAAAACAACCGCGCTGACGCACGCGGCGATGACGACGGTCAGTGCGAACAGGTCGGCGAGCTGAGGGCGCTTGGGGTACGCCGCGATCAAACCGGTGCCCCCGCGAGCGGAGATCGCTTCACCCATCTCGGCAGAGCGCCGAATTGCCACCGACATGGTCGTGGTGATCAGATCGACTATCGAATTGTCGGCAGCGCTGTTGACCACAGCTTTCGGGCGTAGTCGTCGCGCCGCCACCAGGGTGAGCATCTCGTCGATCAAGAGCGGAAGTGAACGAATGCAGAGGGCCGTCGCGATCGCCCACTCGTCGACCGGGATCTTGAGGAATCGTAGCGGTCTACCGAGTGTTGCCAGTGCCGGCGCCACATCGCTCATCGACGTGGTCCATGCCAACATCAGTGAGACGCAGAGCAATACAAGACCGAACGCCACCGCTTGCAGGTAGATGAACACTGCGTCGAGGCCGATCGGAAGATTGATCAACGCGCCGAGCAGGATCAGCGCCCACAACCACCACGGAGGTCGCGGAACTGCAGTCGGGGGGATGCGTCCGATCACCGCGGTCAGCAACAACAATCCGAGTACGACGCCGATCGCCGGCCAGGACGGAGCGGTCACGACCACGATGCTGACGAGAACGACGGCAACGATCTTCGTTCCGGCCCACAATCGGTGGATCGGCGATGAAGTCGGGACTTCGCGCAGAAGTGTTGTCACGTCGTCGATCCTTCCAAGGCGCTGCTGGCGGCAGGGTCGAGGATGCGACCCTCCGACAGTCGAATTGTTCTGCTGCACACGGCGTCCATGCCGTCGACATCGTGGGAGATGACGACTACTGCGGTTCCGTTCCGACGAATCCACCTGAGTACGTTCAGGATTTCGTGTCGACCGGGTGGATCCAGACCGGCCAGCGGTTCGTCGAGGATGAGTACCCGCGGTTGGCGCACGAGGAGACCGGCCAGGACGACGCGTCGCATCTGTCCGCCGCTCAACTCGTCGATGCTGCGGCCGGCGATGTGACGGTCGAGTCCGACGGCGTCGAGCGCCCACGAGACTTGCACCGATCCGATCTCCGGACCTCCGGCGGCCTCGATGTCTTCGGCGACGGTTCGGCGTTGCAGCTGCAGTCGCGAATGCTGGAACGTGAGACCGACGGTGCCGAGTTGGCGTGAGACGGGTTTGCCGTCGAAGACTGCGGTTCCCTTGCTCGGTGCGATCAAGCCCGCCATGATCCAGGCCAGAGTCGATTTACCGGAACCGTTGCCGCCCAGAACCAGCAGCCCGTCGCCGTCGCCGATTGTGAGATTGACGTCCGACAGTGCGCGCCGCGACCACGGAGTCCGGTCGTTGTACGTGTGGGTGACATCGGTGAGTTGGAGGACAGCTCGAGTGCTGACCGGCCACGGCGCAGACGGCGGACCCCCGAACGTCGACGTCATCCAACCTGGTTGGTGATCGATCTGCCGTCCGCGTTGTAGTTGAATCACCCGATCTGCGTTGCGGGTGTCGGCGTGGTGATGGGTGACCAGTACCACGGCCATCGGGTGGCGTCGCGGAAGTTCGGCAAGGAGCGAGACCAATTCCTCCCGGCCGGCCTGATCGACCATCGCGGTGGCTTCGTCCGCGATCAGCAGAGCGGGGCGCCGCGCCAGCGCGGCTGCAACAGCCAGACGTTGCATCTCGCCACCGGACAGCCCGGAGGTCTCACGCATACCCATGCCTGCGAGTCCCACCTCGGCCAGCAGTGCATCGACGTCGGGATGCGACTCGGGGGGAAGCCCCCAGACGACGTCGTCCGCGACGCGGGTTCCGAGGATCTGGCTTTCGGGTCGTTGGAGGACGACGGCGGTTCCGCCGTGTCGGCCGAGACCGGCGGACCCGGGTCTCGTCAGCGTCCCGACAGTCGGCGCGCGACCGGCGAGCAACCGGGTGAGTGTGGACTTGCCCGAGCCGTTGTGGCCGACGACGGTGACGAACTCTCCTCGTCGCACGGTGAAGTTGACGTCGACGAGGGCCGGTGTCGTTGCACCCGGATAGGTGAAGCCCACGTGATCGAAAGTGACCGGCAACGGATCGATCGGACGGTCGTCGGGTGCTGTCTGGAGCGGGTCGGCCGAAGGGAGTGCAGCCAATCGGTCGAGGACGGCGCCGAGGACGAAATAGGAGACGACGGTACTGAGGACGATTCCGGAGATGATGGACACGCCGATCCACAACCACCAGTAGTCGATGATCGAGCCGATGCTGTTCTCGATCCATTCGGCTGCGCCGACGAGTGTGGGGGCACGCTTCAAGATCTCGGCCACGCCCAACGCGGTGTTCTCGAGCGAGGTCAACAACAAGGTGCGCAGCGGAGCGAGAACAAGCAACAGGACTATGGAGAACAACGCCAGCGCGGGCCCGATGACCAATGACGACAGCAATGCGGAGACGAAGCCGAGACCGCGCCGCTTGACCGTACCGATGATTCCGCCGAGGAGAGCGCTCAATGCGACCGCCGCCGCAGATCCCGAACCCGCCGCGACGAAGGCGACTGCCGTAGCCGAGATACCGGCCGTCGTCACGGCGCGGACTCGGAAGCGCTGGGCAACAATTCCCATCGGAACGGCGGCCACGAGGTTGAGGGCGCTGGCCATGGGGATGACCGTGGCAATGACGGACAACGCGACCGTGAATCCGGCCATGACGGCACCCGTTGCCAACTCGAGTGGTCGAAGGTTGCCGGTTTCGCGGACTTGCGGACGGTTGCTCACTACGTCCAGTGTGCCAGTGGTGACATAACTCCCGCCCGACTGATGGTGAGCGCATCGGGGTGATTGCGTAGGCTTCACCTCAAACAATGCATCGGACGGAGCGTGGAAGACGTGAGTGCAGCACCCATCAGGGTCGGGGTTCTGGGAGCCAAGGGCAAGGTCGGTCGAGCGATCTGCGAGGCAGTGGAAGCTGCTCCCGATCTGGAACTCGTCGCTCAGGTCGACACCGGTGATCGCATCGAGACGTTTGTCGACACCCGCACTCAGGTAGTGGTCGATTTCACGCACCCCGACGTCGTCATGGGAAATCTGGAATTCCTCGTGGCCAACGGAATTCACGCAGTGATCGGCACCACCGGTTTCGACGAGTCCAGGCTTGCGACTGTGCAGTCCTGGCTCGACGCCCAGCCGGCAACGGGTGTTCTGATCGCCCCGAACTTCGCCATCGGTGCTGTGCTGTTGATGCGCTTCTCGGCTGCCGCGGCGCGCTTCTTCGATTCCGTCGAGGTCATCGAACTCCATCACCCCAACAAGGCAGATGCTCCCTCGGGCACCGCATACCGAACGGCCGCGATGATCGCCGAGGCTCGCGCGGAAGTAGGCGTGGGACGCAGTCCTGACGCCACCACGACCGAGCTCGAGGGTGCGCGCGGAGCGGACGTCGACGGCGTCCGGGTTCACTCCGTGCGGATGGCCGGACTGGTCGCGCATCAGGAAGTGATTCTCGGAACTCAGGGCGAGACGCTGACCATTCGCCACGACTCGATCGACCGGAATTCGTTCGCGCCGGGCGTTCTGCTCGGTGTCCGCCAGATCGGCTCGCGTCCGGGTCTGACGGTCGGTATCGATTCCTTTCTCGATCTATGAACAAGACCACCCGCACCGTCGCACTGATCGTCGCGATTTGCATTGCGCTCGCGGTGTACTTCGTGCTGCTCGGCCAGCGCGGAATCCAGCTCATCCAGGACGGTGGCGGCGCCGCGATCGGTCTCGGGATCGGCGTGCTGATCCTGCCGTTCCTGGGGCTGTGGCTCGTCATCGCCACGCTCCGTGCCGGCTTCACGCACCAGCGCCTCGCGCAGCAGATTCACGACGAGGGCCTCGCTGTCGATGCGTCTGCGCTTCCGAAATTGCCTTCGGGCCGGATCGAGCGAGCGGCTGCCGACGAGTTGTTCGCCCAGATCAAGGTCGACTGGGAAGCAGACCCGGACAACTGGAAGCAGAACTTCCGACTTGCTCGCGCCTACGACTATGCCGGTGACCGAAGCCGGGCTCGGGAAACCATGCGACGGGCAGTCGAACTGGAACGCCGTTCACGAGGCAAGTAGGTGTCTACGCCGCGGAGCGGGGCCTGCTGAGACGCTACCGCTCCGGAACGGTTGTGGGAGATGACGGATCCGGAGTGGTGGGGTCGAATGGCGGCGGGTTGTTCGGGTCGAAGCTCGTCACCGGCACCGAACAGGTCGCGCCCACTTCGGGATACGTGTTCGGGTTGACGCGCAGAGCCGAGACGAACTGATCGATGCGCGCGTCCGCGGCGTTGTCGAGCTTGAGCTGACGGCCCCACGACTGCAGCGAGATCGGCGAATCCAGGGTCGGATACGGCGACATCAACGTGTAGCTCATGCCCTCGACTCGCTGTGCCAAGCGAGCCTGATCCTCGCTCGAGACGAGGTCGGGGTTGTACGTGATCCACACGGCCCCGTGCTCGAGAGAATGGACCGCATTCTCGGTCCGAATCGCTTGTGGATAAACAACTCCGGTGCAGTTTGCCCAGACCGAGTCATGACGGCCGCCGAAGGGCGGTGAATATGTGTACGCCACGCGTTCGTTCGGGCGTACGTGTTGGGCTGCTGGGTAGTCGACCGTGACAACTCCGTCGATGGCTTCGGACGGATCCGGGTTGTCGATGCTCGGAACAAACGCATCCGGGCGCGGTGATCCTTCGAGGGAATTCGCACACGAAGCCAGTGCGAGAACTGCCGAGACCACCACTGTCGCTCGAAGTTGTTTGTTCACTCGGCCATGATAGCGGCGCCTGTCCGCTTTCCCGGGGACGCGAATCGACTACGACCCGAGAGAGCCGCTCGCTCCGCCCGACAGTGCGATGTCGCTGGCGCCGCGAAGAATTCGGATTGGTGGTAATGGCCCTCGGTATGCCTCGGAGCCACTGATCAGATCACCGGCAGCGTCGAACGCGATCGCCTCACCTTGTGGCTCGTCGGGAAGGGGGACGCGAATCGGGTTGGTGTTCAACGCTTTCACGACATCGCCGTCGGGAGCTGCGTACAGGTAAGCGTCGGTATACGTGCGGAGCGCTACCACCGTGCCGTCCTTGCTCACGGCGCCGCCGGTGACAGCCATCGTGCCGGCGTGGGGGACGGGCCCACCGGGTGTGAGGGTGGGAGTAAATCTGAGCTGACCTACTTTGGCCAACATGGTCGGCGAGCCCGTACTCAGATCCTGAACCTGCTGTCGCTCAGCGGTTGTGTAGACCACGCTTGCACCTAGGTAGTCCTTGGTGACGATGACGGGAACCCCGTCGCTCTGGATCAGTAGTGTCTCGGCGTCGTGCCCGCCGTCGGGATAGACCAGGGGGTAGGAGGTCGCCGCACCTGAAGCCGGATCGAGGTCGATCAGCCCGACCGACGTTCGTACCGCGTTGTTGTCGCCGATGTCTGCCAGCCACAGATGGCCGTCGGGAGTCGACGACAGCTCCTCGACGTCGACACGAGGGGTGCCCACGCTGATCCAGCGCTGCACGTGGCAGTTCGAATCGAGTTCGGCGACCCGATCGTCGGAGCCGCTGTCGCCGATTGCGTACATCCCGGCCGCGGTGACGGTGAGTCCGGACAGCTCGGAAAGGCCTGCATCGGTGGGTGTGCACAGTACGTCGAAGACGCGGGCCTGTTGCGCCGCCGCAGGAACAGTGTGAACGCCGACAATCGCGGCGGCGAGAACAACCGATCCGGCAGCCCAAGCGACTGAGTGGGTGAGCGGTCGATTCCAGATCACGATGCAGTCCTCCAGGCCGAAGAATCGGGACTTAGTACCCAGAGAATACTGGACGTCCGTCTCACTTTGACCGAAACTGCAAGAAATCGCATCTGCCGAGACGCCGTGATGCGTCAGTGATTCACCGAGTGAATCCGCGTGCAGGAGGGGATACTCGACTCACCGGAGATCGGCGGCGACGAGCAGGAAGTGACGAAGCGATGGCGAAGAGTGAGTCCGACAAGCAAGGCGCAGATTCCCCGTCTCGGTTGATCGACAAGCGAATCGAGGAACTCGGAGACTGGCGGGGCGAGATGCTCGCCCGGATACGAACTCTGATCAAAGAAGTGGATCCGGATGTGGTGGAGGAATGGAAGTGGCGAGGTGTTCCCGTGTGGTACCACGCCGGAATGATCTGTACCGGTGAGACTTACAAGAGCGCAGTGAAGGTGACCTTTGCCAAAGGCGCATCACTCGACGACGCTTCAGGACTCTTCAACTCCAGCCTCGAGGGCAATACGCGACGGGCGATCGATTTCCACGAGGGCCAAGCCGTCGACGAAAAGGCGTTCAAGGCACTCGTTCACGCCGCGATTGCCCTGAACACCTCGAAGAAGTGACGCCCTGTCAGAGATGATGTTCAGCGAGGTCGAACGCACTGAGTAGCGTGCGGAATTTTGTACTGGTCTCTCTCAATTCGATTTCCGGGTCGGAAGTAGCGACGATGCCGCCGCCGGCGTAGGCCCGCGCCGAGAGGCCGTCTGCTGCGATCTCGGCGCAACGAATAGCAACCATCCACTCGCCGTCTCCAGTCCGGTCGCACCAGCCCACGGCACCGGCATAGAACCCACGATCGGCTTCGGTTGCGGTGATGTGCTCGCGTGCGGCGACCGTCGGTGTGCCGCAGACAGCGGGAGTCGGATGCAGCGCCATTGCGAGTTCGAGCGAGGTCAGGCTCGGGTCGATCAGGACACCTTCGATCTTGGTCCCGAGATGCCACAGTTGCGGTGTCCGAAGGATTTCCGGTGCGCTGGGTGCATTGAAGGACGTGCACAGTGGTCCGAGTATCGCGCTGATGGAGTCGACGACAAACGCGTGTTCGGCCAGATCTTTGGTCGACGCGCGGAGTTGCTCGGCATTCGCCTCGTCCTGATCCGAATTCGGATGGCGTGCAATCGAGCCCGCCAGCGGGTGGCAGGTGACGACGCCGCCTCGCCTTTCGATCAGAACCTCGGGCGTCGAACCGACCAGCGAACGCCCGCGGTACTTTCCTCCGGCGGGGGACAGGTCGACGCAGAAACCGTTGTGCGCGTGATCGAGTGCAATCAGTTTCTCGGCCAGAGCGGCGGGGAAGATCGTGGACTCGGCCTCGATGGTCAGGGAGCGTGCGAGGACAACTTTGTCGAGTTCGCCTGCTCGAAGTCGTTCGATGGCTCCGCGGACCCTGTCGGTGTGGATCTGCGGGCTGGGTTCGAATCCGGCTACCCGCGAAGTGGGTAATGACGGGATGTTCGAGTGATATAGATCACCGTGGACTCGTGTGAAACTCAGTGGCGCGGTGAGGGCGGACGGCGTCTCCGGGGAGAACGGCAGGGCGCCGACGACCGAGTCGATGCGCCCGGTCTTGAGGGCTTCGGCAGCGTCGAAGGCCGAGTCGAATTCTTCGACTACTCCCGAAGTGCGGATCGACGTTTGCCTACGTGAGAGCAGGAAAACGGAGTCCGTTTCATCGTCAGTCCGGTTGTTGCGCAACGGGAATTCGGAGACTTCGGCGAGTGCTGACATGGACACCCTTCCAGTTCGACAGATTGCTTGTTATGTTGAGGCTAGCCTTAGTTTGGGTGAATTTGTGTTGCGAGCGTCCGGGTTGTGTACTTCCGTACCGTTATGGTTAGGCTGGCCTAAAGTCAAGGCGTGCGGACGGGGTCGACACGAGGTTGGGTTGGCTCGATCTGAGCGCGTCGACCACTACTCGAGGAGACCGATGAGCAACACCGTGGACCGTGACCAGATCGTGCGCGACGTCGCCGAGGTTCTGTCGATGAGGGCAGAACAACTCGGCGACGACGCGGACCTGGGTGACGAAGGCCTTGACTCGGTTCGCTTGATGACGCTCGTCGAACGGTGGCGGGGAGCGGGCGCGGATGCCGACTTCGCGGAGTTGGCAGAAGAGCCCACGATCAATGCCTGGGTTCAGGTCCTGTGCCCGCAGTGAGCGAGCGCCGAATCGCCGTGGTCACCGGTGCTGCGGCGGGGATCGGCGCCGCAGTGGCCCGTACGCTTGCGCGCGACGGGTATTCGCTGGCGTTGCTCGATCGCGACGACGTCGAATTGAAGCGGGTAACTGCGGAATTGGCAGAAACAATCGTCGAAGGCGCCGATATCGAGAGTCACGTCGTGGACGTGACCGACCGGCAGGCAGTCGACGCTGCAGTGGCCTCGACGATGGACACGTTCGGCCGGATCGACGCGCTCGCGCACGTCGCCGGAATTCTCGACACCGGATCGGTGCTGGACTCCGATCCGGACCAGTGGCGGAAGATATTCGGCGTCAACGTCTTCGGATTGCTGAACGTGCTGCAAAGCGTGGGACTGGAAATGCGTCGCCGTCGGGCCGGGGCGATCGTGGTCGTCTCGTCGAACGCGGCCGGTGTCCCACGTATCGGGATGGGTGCTTACGGTTCGTCCAAAGCTGCTGCCACCATGTTGGTTCGAACCGCTGGACTGGAGCTGGCTACTGAAGGCATTCGTGTCAACGTGGTCGCTCCGGGATCCACCGACACAGCGATGCAGCGGTCACTGTGGTCGGACCCTTCCGACGATTCGGGTGCCGACGCGGTCATCGAAGGCAATCTGGCGAGCTATCGCCTGGGTATTCCGCTCGGAAAACTGGCCACCGCAGACGATATCGCGGACTCGGTGCACTTCCTGCTGTCCGACCGGGCGGCCCACATCACCATGCAGGCGCTGTACGTCGACGGTGGAGCGACGCTCAAAGCGTGAGACGTATTTGCTGACAGTACTTTCGAACAGGAGTCACTTGCATGACCTCGAGGATCGCTCGCGAGCCCTTGGCACCCGTCGCACAGTATCCACCCGATTTGGTGACGTATTATCGGGAACGAGGCTATTGGACTGACGAGACGCTGGCCGGATTCGTCACGGCCGCGGCCGCACGGCATCCCGACAACGAAGCGGTGGTCGGCAGCGATGCCTTTGGCACACAGACACGGCTGACGTATTCCGACCTCGATCGTCGCAGCTCGGCCGTGGCCGGAGGCCTGTCCGGCTTGGGTGTTCGCGCCGGTGACCGGGTGCTTCTGCAGCTGCCGAACATCGTGGAATACGTCGAAGCATTGTTCGGTGTGTTGAAGCTCGGCGCCCTGCCGGTATTCGGGTTGCCGGCGCATCGCCGAACCGAAATCGGATACTTCTGCCAGTTCGCTGATGTCGCTGCCTATATCGTCGCCGACCGTCATGGCGGGTTCGACTACCGCGCGCTGGCGCGTGAGGTGAACGAAGGCCTCGAGACTCCGCCTGTTGTGATCGTGGCCGGTGACCCCGAAGAGTTTGTCGGTTTCGATTCGCTGCGCGGATACGAGGTTCCCGTTCTTGCCGACGTCGATCCGTTGTCGGTCGCCTTTCTTCAGCTTTCCGGTGGCACGACCGGTGTTCCGAAGCTGATTCCGCGAACGCACGCCGACTACCTCTACTCGGTGCGAGCGTCCAACCCGATCTGTGGCGTCGACGACTCGACGCGCATGTTGGTGGTTCTTCCTGCAGCGCATAATTTTCCGATGAGTTCGCCGGGCATCCTGGGCGTTCTCCACGCGGGCGGCTCCGTGGTTCTGGCGCCGGACACCATGCCCTCCACAGCTTTCGGTCTGATCGAATCAGAGCGAGTCACGCACGCTTCCTTGGTTCCACCGATCGCGTTGGCCTGGATGGCCGCCCCCAGTAAGGCAGATCACGATCTGTCGAGCTTGCGGGTTCTCGGCGTCGGCGGAGCGAAGTTCAGCGCCGAAGCCGCTGCACGCGTACCCACGGAGTTGGGCTGCACCCTCCAGCAGGTGTTCGGGATGGCCGAGGGGCTGGTCAACTACACCCGCCTCGACGACACGCAAGAATTGATCGTCAGCACTCAGGGCCGGCCCATTTCACCCGACGACGAGGTTCGTGTGGTCGACGACGAAGGCGCGCTCGTCGCGCCCGGAACCACGGGGCACTTACTGACTCGGGGTCCGTACACGATCCGCGGCTATTACCGGGCGGATGCGCACAATGCCGAGGTCTTCGACGCCGAAGGTTTCTATCGCACCGGCGATCTGGTCAGCGTCACCGATTCAGGACATCTGATAGTCGAGGGGCGCGCAAAAGACCAGATCAACCGCGGCGGTGAGAAGGTTGCGGCCGAGGAGATCGAGAACCACCTGCTCTCGCATCCGGCTGTCCACGATGCGGCCGTCGTCGCCGTTCCCGACGAGTACCTGGGCGAACGAACCTGTGCTGTTCTGGTGATTTCCGGAGATGCCCCGACCGTCGGCGAGATCAAGCGATACATACGAGGCCGAGGCGTTGCGGCGTACAAGGTTCCGGATCGAGTGGAGTTCGTGACCGAGTTCCCCGTCACCGGCGTCGGAAAGACCAGCAAGGCGGCCTTGCGCCGTGTTCTCAGCGAATCGATTGCCGCACAGACTCTGTCGAGTTGATCGGTTCCCACCCCCACATTTTCGAGGAGATTCATCATGGCGCTACCCACAGCAGTGCGATACGAGATGCCCACCGAGTTTCCGCAGAATCGGGTCGACTGGACTCTCGATCCTTCCCGAGCGTTGTTGCTTCTGCACGACATGCAGGAATATTTCGTGAACGCGTACGACCGAAGCGTCGACCCGCTCCAAACCGTGGTTCCGAACATCGACCGGCTTCGTTCGTCGGCGCGAGCTGCCGGAATCCCGATCGTCTACACCGCGCAACCCGGTGATCAGGATCCCGAGGAGCGCGCGTTGCTGTCGGATTTCTGGGGACCGGGTCTGAAGGCAGATCCCGCTCACACCGACGTGATCGCCGAGTTGGCTCCGCATCCGGACGACTTGATGCTCACAAAATGGCGCTACAGCGCTTTCATCAAGACAGATCTGCGTGAGCGGCTGCGCGAGAGTGGGCGTGACCAGCTGATCATCACCGGAATCTATGCCCACATCGGTTGCCTGACTACCGCTTTGGACGGGTTCATGCAAGACGTGCAGATCTTCTTCGTGGGCGACGCGGTAGCCGACTTCTCCCTGGACGAGCATGTCGGCGCGCTCGAGTACGCGGCCGGGCGCTGCGCCTCGGTCACCCGAACCGACGACCTGGTCAAGGCGATGAGCGCGGAAAGGGTTTCGGCGTAGGCGTGAACGGCGACGGGTGCGCCACCCGTCGCCGTATTGTCAGGTGTGTGAAGACATTGTTGGTGGTTCACCACTCGCCCTCGCCGACAACCCACGAATTGTTGGATGCGGTCCTGGCCGGGGCTCGCGATCCCGAGATTGAGGGCGTCGAGGTGAAGGTGATGCCGGCGTTGGCGGCGACGGTGCCCGACGTCCTCGCTGCTGACGGCTATCTTTTCGGAACCACCGCCAATTTCGGTTACATGTCGGGCGCGCTGAAATACTTCTTCGACACCACGTACTACCAATGCCTCGGCGCGGTTTCGGATCGACCGTACGGCCTGTGGGTTCACGGCAACAACGACACTGCCGGTGCAGTGTCCTCGGTGCGCAAACTCGCCACCGGGCTCGGATTGGTCGCGGTGGCGGATCCGCTCGAAGTGACTGTGAGCGTGGACAAATCTGTCCGCGATGGTTGTTATGAACTGGGCGGAACCGTCGCGGCAACGCTGATGGACTAGCCTTCACTTTCTCGTTTCGATTCACGAAAGAGACTGTCCCGCAAGCGGTTGTAGAAGCGCGTGTCCTCTGATTGACGCGTCGGGAGCCGTCGGTTCTCGGGTCATCGGCGAGGCGGATTCCCCGATTCATTGACATTTAGTTTAGGCTACCCAAAACGACGTTAGGTCACCCTTGGGTGACGTGTGTCCACAGACGAGGGGATCAGTGTGAGCGTTCTTCCAGGTTCGAACTCCGGAGCGGCGAGCGAAGCTACGTTTGCTCTCACAGGAGCTCAACTCGGGATTTGGAACGCACAGAGGCTTGATCCCGAATCCCGGAGCTACCTCGTCGGTGAGGTGCTCGAAATCTCGGGCGACGAACCGATCGACACCGAACTGCTGACAGCCGCCATCACGGCGACGATCGGTGAAGCCGAAACCATGCGGCTGCGGATGATCGAGACGGCGGACGGCCCGCGTCAGTACATCTCCGACGAGCCGGTTGGCATCATCCCGATCACCGACGTCCGTGACGAGCGCGATCCCGTAGCCGTGGCGCACGCACTGGTCGACGCCGAGCGCAGCCGGGCGTCCGAGTACTGCCGCCTGATGGTGGAGCGTCCGCTGTACACCTACTCGCTGATCAGGCTCTCCGATCGCGAGATCTGGTGCATTCAGCTCTATCACCACCTGATCGTCGACGGATACAGCGCAGCAATGATTTCGCGCCGAGTCGCCGCGCACTACACGGCCGCGAAGAAGGGAACCGAGGTCGCGCCAACGCGATTCGGTTCTATGACAGATCTGGTCAGGGAGGACGAGGCGTACCGGGCTGGCGAGCAGTTCGCGGAAGATCGTGACTACTGGCGTGATGTCCTGACGCCGTTGCCCGCGTTGGACGGACGCGGCCAGCAGGTCACCGGTCCGGCGGAACGAACGATCCAGGTTCGCGAGGTCATTACCGCCGACGCCCTCAGCTGCCTCAAAGAGGTGGCAGACGCGACGGGAACAACGTGGGCCGAGGCACTGATCGCCTGCTACGGCGCGTTTCTCCACCGACTGCTCGGCGAGACGGATGTTGTCATCGCGATGCCACTCATGGCGCGCGTAGGCCGCACGGCACTCAAGACGCCGGCCATGGCAGTCAACGTTCTGCCTCTCCGGTTGACGATTCGCAGCCACGATCGACTCGGTGACCTGAGCAAGCAGGTGGCCGCCACGATGAAAAGCCTGCGCGCACACCAGCGCTACCGCGGTGAGAATCTTGCTCGGGACCTGGGCGTCGCCGGAACCGGCGCACTGCTTCACGGGATCGGAATCAATCTCAAGGCTTTCGACTTCGCCCTCGATTTCGCCGGCGCTGTGGGTGTACTGCAAAACGTCGCCGGGGGACCGCCGGAGGACCTGGGTTTGACGGTGACGCCCATTGCGGACGGCGAAGTTCTACTCGGATTCGAAGTGGACGCGCGTACCAATACTCGGGAATCGGTTCAGCGTCGCCTCGCCGGTTTCGTCAGCATCGTCAACGCGATGGTCGGGGAGGGAGATCCTGCCGTCGGTCAGGTGGAGATGATGCCTGCGGCCGAAGCCTCGCGGATTCTCGCCGGCCGCGAAACTGCACCGCTGCCCGGCTCGGTCGAACTCGTTCCCGACGTGTTCGACCGCATCGTCGTCGAGCACGCGGATGACACAGTCCTCGTATGCGGTGACGAACGTTTGACAGGCGCAGAACTCGGTGGCCGCGTCCACAAGCTCGCCCGGTTGCTTCGGGCCCGCGATGTCGGCCCGGACGACATTGTCGGACTTGCGCTTCCGCGTACTTCCGAGATGGTGGTGGCTCTGCTCGCGACATTGAACGCGGGCGCAGCGTACGTGGCCCTGGATCCGCAGCACCCGGCCGAGCGGTTGCGAGATCTGATCGACGACGCGCAGCCGAAAGTCGTGATCACCACTTCCACTCTGGCCGAGCAACTCGTCGGAGGTTCTCGGCCCGACCCCCTCGTCATCGATTCCGACGCAGTCCGCGAAGAACTCCGTGCTAATTCCGAGCTTCCACTCGAACTCGGTGAACTGGCGACAGCACGGCATGGTGATCACCTGGCGTATGTCATCTACACCTCGGGATCGACAGGCAAGCCCAAGGGTGTGCTGGTCAGAGGCGGTGGATTGGCGCACCTGCTTCACCACCATCGCGCCACCATCTACCGGGACACCGCCGAGCGCGTCGGGAACCGTCAACTGCACACCGCGCACACAGCGTCGTTCGCCTTCGATGCGTCTCTCGATCAACTGTTGTGGCTGCTGTGTGGTCATCGTGTGCACGTATACGACGAGGAACTGCAGAAGGACGCGGTTGCTCTGGTCGCGGCGTTCGAGCGAGATTGCGTCGACGTGGTCGACACGACGCCGTCGATGGCGGCAGCGATGGTGGACAACGGGTTGCTGCGTACGCAGCGGTTGCAGCTCCTCGTCGTGGGTGGCGAGGCGGCACCGCCCGCACTGTGGGACGCGATCATCGAATCCGGTGTTCCGGCTCGAAACCTGTACGGCCCCACAGAAACGACGGTCGACGCGATCGCGACCACGGTCGAAGGTGCCGGACCGCGTATCGGGTACCCCCTCGCGGGTACCCGTGCGTACCTGCTCGACAGCGCGCTCGAGCCGGTCGCCGACGGTGAACGAGGTGAGCTCTACCTGGCGGGACCGCAATTGGCCAGGGGCTACCTCGGCCGCGCCGGCGCGACCTCCGAGCGTTTTGTCGCAGATCCTTTCGGGGCTCCGGGAGATCTGATGTACCGCGCCGGGGACGTGGCGCGGTGGGTGCCGGGGCGGGGCTACGACTTCATCGGTCGCAGCGACAAGCAGGTGAAGATTCGCGGACATCGAGTCGAGTTGAGCGAGGTCGAGGCTGTTCTCGGATCGGTACCCCGAATCGGCGCGGCTGCTGCGTTGATCCGCACGGATGGGGGACGGCCCAGCCTCGTCGGCTACGTTGTAGCCGCCGCCGGCGCGACGCTTCCGCCGCAGGAAGAATTGCGCCGTGACCTCGCCGGTCGCGTACCGGATCATCTGGTTCCCGCCGCAATCGTCGTTCTGGACGAACTGCCCGTCACGGTGAACGGAAAGCTCGATCGTGCGGCACTACCTGCCCCGGCTGCCGAATCGGCAGGTCGCGCTGCATCCACACCACACGAGGAAATCCTCTGTGACGTGGTGGCCGAGGTGCTCGGCCGCGAACGCGTCGGCGTGGACGAGGATTTCTTCGGCCTCGGTGGTGACAGCATCACGGCAATCAGTGTCAGCAGTCGACTGCGGGTGCGTGGTCTGATCGTTGCTCCCAAAGAACTACTGGCACAGCGAGATCTGGGAACCATCGCCGCTGCGGCGCGTGAGATTGCCGATGACGCCGACGCCGTAGCCTCGGTTGCGGACGTGGCGACCGGCACCGTGATCGCCCCGCCGATCGTTCGAGCACTGATCGACAAGAATCCGACAGACGAGGCAATCGCGGGCTACGCGCAATGGACCGCAGTGCGCATCGACGACAGCCTTTCACTGGGTGACCTGCAGTCCGGCGTGCAGACGATCCTCGATCACCATGACGCTCTACGCCTGCTCCTGCGCCGTGACAACGACAGCGGCACTGCCGAATTGATCGTCCGGGACGCCGGTGCAGTGCGCAGCGAGGGACTCGTTCGCGAGGTGTCCGACACCTCCGAGCCGTCCCGGATCAGAGAGCTCGCGGAGGCGTCGGCGGCGAGTCTCGACCCACGCGCCGGTGAACTCCTGCGAGTCGTACTGGTCAATACCGAGGCCGGTCGACCCGACCAATTGATCGTCGTGGCTCACCATTTGATCGTCGACGGTGTGTCCTGGCGAATTCTGCTTCCAGACCTCCACGAAGCTACCGATGCAGCGCGCGAGCGTAGGTCGGCCCGGTTGGCTGCAGGCGGAAGTTCGTGGCGTCGATACGCAGGGTTGCTCGCGGAATTCGGGGCCTCTGGCAGCAGGGCGTCAGAGCTCGAGTACTGGAAGTCCGCGTCGGTACAGGCGGACGACGAGCCGATCGGCAGTCGTCGTCTCGACCCGAAGATCGACGTGACCGCAACCGCCTCTCGCACGACAACCATTGCGCCCCCGGCCGTCACCGACGCGCTGTTGACCACGCTTCCGGCGGCGTATCGAGCCAAGACCGACGAAGTGCTTCTCGCGGGATTGATGCTTGCCTTGCGCTCATGGCAGCACAGTCGCGGCCTGACTGGGCTGCCCGCGCAGACAGTTACCGTCGAAGGTCATGGCCGCGACGCGCTCGCCAGCGACACCGACTTCGCCGGAACCATCGGGTGGTTCACCAGTGAGTTCCCCGTTCGGGTTCCCACCGATGCACTGCTCACCGCAGACGATCTTGCCGACGCACTGAGCGGGGGAGCAGCTGCCGGGCATCTGCTTCGTGCGGTGAAGGAAGCAAAACGCGCCGTACCCGGAGGTGGAGTCGGCTACGGAGTTCTGCGGCATCTGGATCGCGACACCGCACCTGACCTTTCCGCGTGCGCTACACCTGAACTGTTGCTCAACTATCTCGGCCGCTTCCCGTCCCTACCCGGAACCGGATGGCGATTGCCGGAGCAGGATCCATTCGCGGTCATCGAACCGGCGAGCAAGGCAATGTCGGAAGTGCTGGCGCTCAACGCATTTGTCCGAGAGGACGACTCGACGACGCTGGCGGTCGAATGGACTGCGGCGGGTTCAGTGCTCGACGGCGCGACGATCGTCGAGCTGCAAGAGCATTGGGAACGTGCGCTCGCTGCCCTGACCGCGCATGCCGCGCTCTTCGAGGGTGGTTTGACGCCTTCCGATTGCTCGGCGACGATCTTCGGCCAGGGCGCGGTGGTCGATCAGGCCGGGATCAACGAACTCGAAGCCGTCCACGGACCGCTTGCCGACGTCCTTCCGCTCTCGCCGCTACAAGAAGGTCTCCTGTTCCATGCGGTCCGTGACGGAGCCGCAGACGTCTACACGCTCACTGCACGCTTCGACCTCTCCGGGCCACTGGACGAGGCGAAGTTGGCCGACGCGTTCGAGACCGTGATCGACAGGCACCCGAACCTTCGCGCAGCTTTTCACTACGAGCAGTTCGAACGGCCCGTTCAGATCATTCCGCGCGGCGCAAAAGTCGAGTGGCGTTCGGTCGATCTGACCTCCGTTCCAGCTGACACTGCATTCCGCTCTGCAGATCAGCTCGAGGACGAGGCCGCCAAGCATGTCTTCGACGTCAGTACACCGCCTCTGCTGCGTGCACTACTGGTTCGGCTGCCCGGCGGGGTGCACCGTTTGGTCCTCAACGCGCACCACCTGCTCACCGACGGTTGGTCGACTCCGATCGTCCTGCGCGAGCTGATGAACGTCTACCACGACGGCGACAGCCGCCTCCCTGCGCCGACGCCGTATCGCGACTACTTGGCATGGATCGCCGGCCGTGATCAGGACTCTGCCCGCGCAGCGTGGAGCGAGCGTTTGCGTGGGCTCACCGCGCCGACTCTCGTTGCCGATGCCGGAGCGCCGCGAAGTGTGCCCGTCGCGCTCGAGGTTCCTCTCGCGACATCGGACGCCGAAGCGCTGATCGAACTCGGCCGTGCGCGAGCGCTGACGGTCAACACCCTGGTTCAGGGTGCGTGGGCGGCAGCGCTCGCCGAAGCGACAGGACAGTGGGACGTCGTGTTCGGGGCCACGGTGTCCGGCCGACCTGCCGAACTCTCGGGGGTGGAGGGAATGGTCGGGTTGTTCAGCAACACGATTCCGGCCCGCCTCGACATCGTCGCGCACCGGCCTTTGCTCGATCAGTTCGTCGGTCTGCAGAACGCCCAATTCGACATCGTGGACGTCGAACACACCAGTTTGGCCGAGATCGAACGCATCGCCGGAATCGGGCAACTGTTCGACACGCTCCTGGTGTTCGAGAACTTCCCGAACTCCGGTGCGGGACAGCCTGCATCGCACACACTGCGGGTCGAGGGATTCACCAACCGCGGAGTCACGCACTATCCGATGACGTTGATGGCGCCGCCGAGCACCAATCTGGATCTGGTTCTATACCACGATCCGGCAGTTGTCTCCGACGCCACGGCGCAGCGAATGGTCACACGGCTCGCGGAGATCCTGCGTGGGTTGCTGACCGAACCGACAGCTCCCGCATCCGAGGTGCTCACGGTAGTCCGACAGGCAGTGTCCGTTGCCGATGCGGTGTCTGCCGCGAAAAATGTCGCTGTCACGAAAAAGGTGGCCGCGTCCGATCCTGCGATCGATGTCGATCCCGCGGTCGTTGATGCAGTGTGCGCCTGTGTCGAAACGGTGTTGGAGATTCCCGACGTCGATCCGGGTGACAATTTCTTCACTCTCGGCGGTCACTCGCTCACTGCGATGCGGTTGGTGGGAAGCCTGCGCAAGCTGGGAATTCGCGTCGTCGTCTCGGATGTCTTCGACACCCCGACCCCCCTCGGTCTTGCCGTGGCCGCACGCGTCGATCGGACGAAGTTCTCGCCGGATTCGGTCGTTGGCGTCGATCGACCCGTCGTGACCGTGGCGACGTTCCGCGCCCCGGCGGTGGCGGGAAATCCTGATCACGAGCGGTACTGGGTTCGCACGCTCGCGGACCTGCCCCTCGAAACGGACCTTCCGTATGACCGCCCGCGCGGCGAAGAGTACCGCCCGCACACCTACCTCCGTCAGCTACGCGATGCCCGGTTCGGTGACGAACTAGGATTCGACGCGGTGCTGTTGGCTGCCGTGGCGGCGACGCTGAACAGCTTCGGCGGTGGTCGGGACCTTGCGGTCGGACTGGTCTCGGAAGGGAATGACACCCTGATTCGGGTCGACCTGTCCGGTCGGCCGAGAATTGCCGATGTCGTTCGGCGAGTCGAAAACGCTGTCACCGAGGCACTTGCGCATTCCGATGTCAGCCTCGACCGAATCGCGGATCTACTCGGGCGTCCGACGAGCAGCCTGTTCGCTGCCCGTGTCGGTCACTCGCCCGGAAAGAGCGTCGACCTCGAATTCGTCCGAACCGCAACAGAACTTCGATTGACGGTTGATGCCGGGCTGTTCGACGCCGCGACTGCGGACGCATTGCTCGACGGTGTGATCGCGGTCCTCGGTCACGAAATCAGCACTGTCGTCGCGGATCTGCGACTGGCGGAAAACAAGCCGGATCGCGACCCGGGCCGACGCGCGACGCCGCCGTCGGGGATCTCGCAGTTGTTCGCTCGACACGTCAGCCGCCACCCCGACGACATCGCGGTGATCTCCGGCGAGGTCGGAATTACCTACGGGGAACTGTCGGCGCGCGTCGACGAGCTGGCCCGCGAACTTCTCGCGGTCGGCGCCGGACCCGAGAAGGTAGTCGCCGTCGCGCTGGATCGAAATGCGGATCTGGTGGCCGGACTGCTCGCGGTACTGCGCATCGGCGCTGCGTACCTGCCACTCGACGTCCATTACCCGACTGAGCGGCTCGAGTTCATGATCGAGGACGCGGCTCCGGTGTGTGTCCTGACCAGTATCGACAGCGCCGGGCAACTTCCGTTGACGGTCGCCACGAGTGTCTTCGTGGACGGTGAGTTCACCAACTCGGGTGTCGTGCTTCCTCCGCCGCCCGCGGCGGGTGATCACCTCGCCTACATGATCCACACCTCCGGTTCGACGGGTCGCCCCAAGGGCGTGATGGTCTCGACGGGCAACCTCGCAGCCTTCGCGGACACGGTACTCGAGGATTGCTGGATCAGGCCGGGCGATCGCATCGTCGCGGTGACAACGGTGTCGTTCGACATCGCGGCACTCGAGTTGCTGTGCCCGCTCGCGGCGGGCGCGACTGTCGTGATCGCAGACCGCAGGACGGTTCGCGATCCGGATGCGTTGTCGGCGTTGATCATCGCAAGCGATGCGACAGTGATGCAGGCAACGCCGGCGCTGTGGCGAGTGGTCACCGAACACGAGAACGCAGTCGGACTCGCCATGGTGCGAGCCCTGGTGGGAGGGGAAGCCCTCCCGCAGGATCTGGCCGACGATCTGGTGGCCAACGCTGCTTCGGTCCGGAATGTCTATGGACCCACCGAGGCCACGGTGTGGGCGACATCTTCGGTCATCACGACCGGCGACCGAGTCACGATCGGTCAGCCCTGGACCGATGTGCACGTGCGAATCCTCGACGACGACCTGCGTGAGGTTCCGGAAGGCGTTGCGGGCGAGCTGTATCTGGGCGGTGCGCAGGTGGTCCGCGGATACCTGAACCGCCCCGATCTGACCGTCGCTCGGTTCGTCGCCGATCCTTCTCTGCCGGGGGCACGCCTCTACCGCACCGGCGATCTGGTCCGACGCCGGCGAGGGGTTTTGCACTTCCTTCGTCGTGCGGACGATCAGGTGAAGGTTCGCGGTTTCCGCATCGAGCTCGGCGAAGTCGAAGGCGCGCTCGGATCGGTGGCAGGTGTGTTCCGCGCGGCAGCCACCGTTCGCGTCGATGCGGCGGGTACCGGAAGTTTGCACGGGTATGTGGTTCCCGAAGGTGCAACCACGCTCGATTCGGTACTGGTGCGCAAGGAGATTGCGCGGCTCCTACCCGAACACATGGTGCCGCAGACCATCACGGTGCTCGAGGCACTACCACTCACCCTCAACGGGAAGGTGGACCGGAAGGCATTGCCCGACACCGCGCCGGATCGCGTGCCGAGTCCGCTCGTGGCCGTCGATGCGGATCGTCGGGCACGGCTCGAGTCGCTGAGCCCGGGCTGGCAGGACGTGCTGCCACTCGGTCCCTTGCAGGAAGGCATGTACTTCCAGTCGGTTCTCGACGGCGCCGGCGGCACGGATGTCTATCACATGCAGCCGCGATTCGAGTTCTCCGCCGATGCCGCCGTCGACGTTCGCTCACTCCGCGCAGCAGGGGATGCGCTCTTGCGGCGCTATCCGAACCTGCGGGCCGGCTTCACACACGCCGGGTTCGACGCTCCGGTGCAGTTCGTGCCCAGGGCAGCCGAAATGCCTTTCCGCGAAATCGATCTGAGCGCAGTCGCACCCGACGACTTGGATATCGAGGTCCGCGCCGTCGACGAGGCTGAATTCGGCAGGCTGTTCGACTTGAGTGCGCCGCCACTCATTCGAATGGTGTTGGTCTGGTTGCCAGGTGGTGGAGCGCACCTCGTCTTCACTCAGCACCACCTGCTGACCGACGGTTGGTCGCAGACCTTGATGTACGCGGAGTTGTTTGCGCTCTACGAGTTTGCTCGCACACACGGCACGGACCCGGTTGGACTCGGCGGCGCGCTCGACAAGCCTGCGGACTTCCGTGATCACCTGCGATGGATCGCCGAAGCGGATCGCACGGACGCCATCTCGTCCTGGAAGGACTACCTCGCGGATCTCGAGCAACCCACACTCGTGGGTGGTACGGGATCAGGCGGACGCGCTCCGTTGCCGGTGTTCACCCGGGTTCAGCTCGAACAGAAGATCACCGAGCACGTACGCGAGTTGGCCAGACGTAGCGGAGTGACGCTGTCCACCGTCGTCTCTGCGGCGTGGGGCCTGGCATTGCGCGCCGTGACGGGCCGTGACGACGTGGTCTTCGGATCGGCGGTTTCGGGACGTTCACCCGAGGTCGAGGGCGCCGACCGCATGGTGGGATTGGCGCTCAACACCATTCCCGTGCGTGTCCGGGTCCGGCCAGGCGAGGAGATCTCGGCGTTGCTCGGACGCCTGTTCCGTGAACAAGGTTCGCTGCTGGGGCATCACCATCTCGGGCTCGGCGACGTGCAGCGAAGTGCAGGGTTCGCCACGCTCTTCGACACGCTCTACGTTTTCCGCAACACCCCTCGCGACGAACAGGCACGTCGAGACACGTTCGGTCGCAGTGGAATCGTCGGGTTCGATGCGGTGGACGGCACGCACTATGCGCTCACGCTCGACGTGGATCCGGGTGTCGGGGACGCGGCGATGGCGCTCACACTCGAAAACCGTCCTGACCTGATTCCGCACGACGTGGCTCAGGACATCCTGTCCCGCACCATCACGATTCTCGAAGTGATGGCGAATTCCGATACCGCCACGGTGGCGGACACGGCGGTTCCGCTTTCGCGCACCCCCGCGGAATTCGCTTCGGAGCACGTCGTGATGCCACGGCCGGACCAGGCCGGCGGTAGCGTGGACGCACTACTGCGCGAAAGGGCAGCGGCAACTCCGGACGAGACGGCGCTGGTCTTCGGAGACGTCACACTGAGCGCAGCCGAGATGAACTCTCGGGTGGACAGACTGGCACGGATACTCGCTTCGGCGCTGGGGCAGTCGGTACCAGGCGGGGGACCGACCCGTGTTGTCGCGCTCGCGCTTCCGCGTACTGCCGATCACGTCGTCGCAATCTTCGCCGTCATGAGAACCGGAGCGGCCTACCTTCCCTTGGATCTGGCTCACCCGCCGGCACGCCTGCGCGAACTCATCCTCGACAGCGATGCGGCGCTGGTAGTCACCACGACTCAGACGCGTGACCTCGTTGTTCCCGATGGACAGCCATGTCTGGTCCTCGACGACCCGGACGTGGCCGGGGTACTCGACGGGCAGTCTTCGGCACCAGTTGTCGACGAGGCTGCGGTCTGCGGGCCGACCTCACCGGACCAGCCTGCCTACGTCATCTACACCTCGGGCAGTACCGGAAAACCCAAGGGCGTCGTGGTGGGTCACCGCGGGTTGACGACGATGTATCACAATCACAAGGCCGAGATATTCACTCCGACCGAAAACAGTGTGGGTGGCCGACGTCTGCGCATCGCGCATACAGTCTCGTTCTCGTTCGACATGTCGTGGGAGGAACTGTTCTGGTTGCTCGCGGGGCACGAAGTTCACGTGATCGACGAGCAGGCGCGACTGGACCCCGCGTCTCTGGTGAAGCATTACCGCGAAGTCGGTATCGACGTCGTGAATGTAACCCCCTCGTATGCACGGGAACTGATGGCCGCCGGTCTCCTCGACGGTGAGCGGACGCCGGTGTTGGTGATGCTCGGCGGAGAAGCTGTACCTGCCGAGTTGTGGTCGCGATTGCGCGATCAGGACGGTGTCGACGGGTACGACCTTTACGGGCCGACGGAGTTCACGATCAACGCGATGGGATCCCCGGTTCAGGGGAGCGAGACACCCTGCTTGGGTCGTCCGATTCTGAACGCGTCTGCGCGGGTACTCGATTCGGGTCTGCGGGAGGTACCGATCGGAGCGGCGGGCGAGCTGTACATGTCCGGAGACGGAACGGCGATGGGTTACCTTCACCGGACCGCGTTGACCTCCGCTGTGTTCGTTGCTGATCCCTACTCCGTCGGCAAGCGCATGTACCGCACGGGCGATGTCGTACTGCGTCGTCGCGACGGTGAACTCGAATACCTGGGTCGCGCGGACCATCAGGTCAAGATCCGAGGCATTCGGATCGAATTGGGTGAAGTGGAATCCGCGTTGGCGTCGTTGCCGGGAGTGTTGCGAGCGGCAGCGTCCGTCCGTAGCGAAGGCGGTGCGCCGCCGAGACTGGTCGGCTACGTCATCGAAGAACCCGGTGCCGATTCAACCGATCTGCGAGCTGCGTTGCGGGAACGCGTACCGGCACACCTGGTTCCGTCGGACATCGTCGTCGTGGACTCGATCCCGCTGACGCCCAACGGAAAACTGGACCGCGGTGCGTTGCCGGCACCCCCCGCCCGAGCAGCGGCCCGAGCACCGCGAACCGAGATGGAAAGGCAACTGTGCCAGGTCTTTGCGCGGGTACTCGGCGTCGAGGCAGTCGATCCCGAAGAGAGTTTCTTCGATCTCGGCGGCGACTCGCTTCGAGCCATGCGACTGGTGGGGGAGATGGAGCACGACCTGTCGGTGAGCGTCGGTGTGGGAACGCTGATGGCCCGTCCGACAGTTGCAGAACTTGCAGTACACCTTGACGAGTCGGCGTCCGAAATCGATCTGAGTCGTGATCGCCTCCTGACACTGCGAGCCGACGGCAGCGGAGAGCCACTGTTCTGCGTGCATCCGGCCGGTGGATTCGCTTGGCCCTTTGCGCCTTTGACCGGTGTTCTCGAGGCCGACCGTCCGCTGTTCGGCCTGCAACTGCCCACAGTTGCCGGGGAGCCACTCGAACCGACGAACGTGGACCAACTGGCAGCGATGTACGTCGACACGATTCGCGGCGTGCAACCGAGCGGGCCGTACCACCTGCTCGGCTACTCGTTCGGTGGCAACGTCGTTGCCGCGATGGCTGCTCAGCTGGTCGATATCGGCGAGACAGTGGAGTTCGCCGGTCTGATCGATACTCATCCGCTGGGAGATCGTGACGATCGCGGTCGCGACGATGCCGACGACCGAGATCTGGCCGCCGCCCTGCCACCCGAGATCCTCACTCAGGCACCGGGACTGGTCGACGCTGTTCGGGCGGGTTTTGATGCCACTCGTTTGCTCGTGGCCAGCTCGACCGACACAACCTACGACGGACCGGTTACTCTGATCACCGCCGACGCCGAGGCGTCCGGACAGCTGCTGGCTGATCGCTGGCGCGGAGTCCGCGGGGACCAGGACATGGCAGTACACCATCTGCCGTACGACCACGCCGGTTTGGTGACCCCAGCCGGGTGGGCGGCGATTGCCCCGCTGCTCGACAGCTATTTGTCGAAACGCACGGCTACATAGTTCGAAAACCACACAGTTGAAACACAATGGGAGCTCAATGATGAAGTCCACACCGCCCCTCGCGATACGGAGTTGGCGACGTTTCGTCGCCATCGCAGGGTTGCTGATCGTCGCACTCGTGGCGATGATCGGTTGCAGTAGCGATTCGAACGACGAACCGACCAAGGCTGCAGAGCCCGCGACCCGCGTGATCGAGACCGAGAAGGGCTCGGTCACCGTGCCCGCGTCGGCGGAGCGCATCGTGGTTCTGAGCGGCGGTCTCGCCGGATACCTGTACGCCCTGGACGCACCGGTGGTTGCCACCGATACCCGCGTCCTCGGTGTCACGAACCTCGACGGTGGATTCCCGCCGGCTTGGGCGGACGCCGCAAAGGCGCAGGGCACCAAGGAATTGCCGGCCGGCGAGCAGCTCAACATCGAAGCCGTCGCGGCGGCTGAGCCCGACCTGATCATCGGCGGTGGCCAGGGAATCACCTCCGTTCAGTCCGAGGAACTCTACGATCAGCTCACTGCTATCGCACCCACCGTCTTGGTCCCCAAGACGGTCGCCGCGTGGGACAAGCAGCTCGAAATCGTCGCCGACGCGGCGGGCCGTTCCGACCAGGTTCCGGCGCTGATGAGCGCATACGAGGACAAGGTCAAAGAGGTCAAGGGCAAGATCAAGGTTCCCGAGGGCAACGTCGTCTACTTCCTCTCGGTCTCGAGCAACAAGCCGTACCTCGTTCCGCCGACGGCCGCGCTGCCCGCGATGCTCGCCGAGCTCGGTTTCAAGGCCGACGACGTCATGGCCAAGGCCGGCAACCCGCAGCTCTTCGGCTCGGGTGACTCGTTCGAGGTCAGCCCGGAACTGCTCTCGCAGGTCGCCGATGCTCCTGTCGCCTTTGTGATTCCGGTGTCCGGTCGCCCGATGGCCGAACTTGCCACCGATCCGCTTTACTCGCAGTTGCCGTCCTTCAAGGCAGGCACGACGTTCGAGCTCCCCGCCAGCAGCTACCGTCCTGACTACGACGGCGCAATGGCTACCCTCGACCTGATCGGCCAGACCTTCGCATGACTCGATTCGGTGGGCTGGTGATCGATGTTTCACCCTTGCGGACCAGCCGTCCCTTCAGGTACGCCTTTTCCGCGCGATTGATCTCGCTGCTCGGGATCGGACTGCTCGTCGTAGCCGTCCCCGCGCAGACGTACCAGCTCACCGGCTCGACCTTGCAGGTTGCCGGAGTGTCCACGGCGATGGCCATCGCCATGTTCTTCGGCAGCCTGTTCGGCGGCGTGCTCGCTGACCGTTACGATCGGCGACGCACCATCCAGTTGGCCCGCAGTGCTGCGGGTCTCGGCTTTGTCATTCTCGGGTGCAATGCGCTCTTGCCACACCCGTCGATGTGGGTCATCTACGTCGCGGCAGCTGTCGACGGCTTGGCCGGCGGTGTCAGCAGCTCGGCCTTGATGGCTTTGATGCCGACGTTGTTGCCGCGCAACAAGATGGCTGCGGCCGGCGCTTTGGTAGCGCTGACCACCGACATCGGGACGATGATCTCGCCGGCAATCGCCGGCGTGATCATCGCCTCCGGCGGCATTCCCGCGACATACTTTGTTGCTGCGGTGGCCACCGCAGCAACTGTCACGTTGTTCCAAGCCATCGGCCCTTCTCCTGCACCGGGCACGAATCACGAAAGCCCGATGCGCGCGCTGGTGACCGGCGTGAAATTCGCCGGCACGCACACAGTCATTCGCGGCATCCTGATCAGCGGTCTGTTGGTCATGTTCGTCAGCGGGCCGATGGTGTTGCTGCCTGCCTTCGTCGACCAGGTTCTCGGCGGCGGACCCACCATGCTCGGTCTGCTCTACGGCGCCCCCGCTGTCGGCGCTGTGGTCGGTTCCCTCACCAGCGGTTGGACCGGACGAGTCCACCGCAACGGCGCCGCGATGTTGATCTCTGTTGCGCTGATGCCTCTCGGCCTGGTGGTACTGGGTGCGTCGGGAGCAGCGATTGTCGCGTTCCTGGGCCTGGCCGGATTCGGCCTCGGCCGCGCACTCAACGACATTCTGAGATTTGCAGTCCTTCAACAGAACACGCCGGACGAATTGCGCGGACGCGTGTCCAGTCTGTGGATGGTGCAAGCCGTCACGGGTACGGCGATCGGTTCGATGGCAGCCGGGTTCCTCGGGCAGTGGCTCGAGCCTGGCGCCGCGCTACTGGTCTTGGGGCTCGCCGGTGTGACACTGGGCCTGGTGCTCCTGGCAGCATTGGGTTCGGTGCGCCGGGTAACTTCGGAGATCAACGAAGTCGATCTCTCCGAAAACACTGTGCCGGTGGGGAATGCTCCGCCGGAAAAGGAAGGTAGTTCATGAACCGAGGAGACCACCTCGCGACCATCGCCGAAGTTCTGGCGGGAACCACCGGCGCAAAAGTGCCGTACCCCATCGGCATTCGCGAACTCGAAGTTGTTCGCAGCGAAATGGTCGGGACCGGACTGTTGCGTCTGACCTTGGGTGGACCGGAGTTGGCGGGCTTCGAATCGCACGCTCCCGACGAGCATGTTCGCCTGGTCTACCCGGATGCAGACGGAACTTTACGTCTACCCGAACGCGACGGATTCAGCCTGAAGTGGCCTCGTCCATTGCCGATCTCGCGTGAGTACACCGTCCGTCGATACGACGCCGAGGCGGGGGAGCTGGACCTCGACTTCGCGCTCCACGATGGTGGGTACGCCTCTGATTGGGCTCAGGCGGCCACCGTCGGCACTCGGGTGCACGTGGCAGGTCCGCCCGGTGGCGTCGTGGTTCCGTGGACGTACGACCGCTATCTGCTGGCCGGTGACATCACCGCCCTTCCTGCCATTGCTCGTTGGCTCGAGATGATGCCCGCTGCTGCCGCCGGGTGGGTGTTCGTCGAGATCACCGACCCTTCACAGGAAATCGAACTCACTGTTCCGGAAGGCGTCGAGGTGCGATGGCTGCACCGCGGTGACGTCCCAGCCGGTCACTCGGATCTGCTCGAGCAGGCAGTACGGACGGTCACCGTGCCCGAGGGCGAGCGTGTCTACGCCTGGATCTCCGGTGAGGCCACCAGTCTCAAGCCGATTCGCAGATTCGTGCGCGACGAACTCGGCCTGAGTTCGGGCGACCACCTGATCACGGGCTACTGGAAGCGCGGAGTCGCAGACTTCGACGAGGACGACGACGACCACTGAACATCGGTTGATGCCGGTTTCGGCATCGTCACCGCGACAACGAGTCCGACAATCGCAACGATTGCCGCCACTCCGAAAGCTGTGGCGAATGCCGAGTGCTGGGGAAGGCCGCCGGATGAAGTCGCGCTCGCGATGATCCCGGCGGCAATTTGGGTTCCCACAGCAGAACCCAGCGATCTGGCGATCGTGACTATTGCCGTCGTGACACCTACGCGGTCTGCCGGTGCGCTGTCGGCGGAGATGACGAACACTGCCGTCGACGCGGCGGCAACGCCGGTACCCGCAAGGATCAGCACCACAACGATCTGCCACATCGTTGTTGCAAAGACCCCGACGGCGCCGCTCAGGCCGAGGAAGGCAACTCCCGCTACCGCAATGGCTTTCGTGCCGACCCGTTGTGCGAGCTTTCCGGAGATCACCGACGCGATGACCGCTGCGCCGTAGCCGACGCACAGCAGGAAGCCGATGGCGCTGGTCGACGCACCGCGGCCGAATCCGCTCTCTGCCGGCACGGCGAGTTGTTGCGGAAGTAGATAGACAACAGCGCCGTAGGTGAACCCGAAAACCACGCCGACGACCACGGCGCTCCACATCGAACGATGCCGCATCATCGTCAGGTCGACCATCGGCTCGGTTGTCCGGCTCTGATACCTGGCCCAGATCGTGAACACGGCAGCGGAAGCGAGAAGCAGCAGCATCGACGTCGGTGCGCCCCACCCGTTGCTCGATGCGCTCGCCAGCCACGCCGTCAGCGTCAACAATCCCAGAGCCAATCCGCCCGCTCCCGGCCAATCGAGTCGGCCGCCGACGTTCGACATGTGATCTCGTGGTGTGCTCACGGCAAAAGCAATTGCGCCGAGCAAAACGAACGCGGTCGGAACTGCATACATCGCGGAGCGTGAGACGTTTTCCGCGACGGGCCCGGCCAATACGACTCCCAGAGCGCCGCCGGCCACTACGACAGCCCCGAGCAAACCCGTGGCCGTCTTCAGTCGGTCCGAGGACAAAGTGCGTCGTAGGACCACGAAGCTCACGGGAAGCAACCCGAGCCCGAATCCCTGGAGAAACTGGCCGAGGACGAACAGCGGGAAGATCGTTGCGAGAGCGGACACGCTGCCGCCCAGGACAACGATTGTCGTGATCGCGAGCAAGGTGGGGCGGGCGCCGTACACGTCGGCTATTTGCCCGGCCATCGGCGTGACGAGGACAGTGCTCAACGTCAGAGCGACGGATGCGAGCGCTCCGACGTCGGCCGTCACTCCGAAGTCTCTCTGTATCAGGGGGAGTGCGGGGACGATGATGCATTCGAGCGCGGCCACGGCAGCGATCAGCAGGGTCAGGCTTGCGATAGTTGCTACCGGTCGCGGCTGATTGCCGGAGACGCTCTCTGTGGTCATCGTGCTCTCTTTCGATCGGGGAGTGAGGAGCTTATGGACGCGACGAAACGCCGCCCCTCCAAGAGCCCGGAAGGGTTGTGGCACTGGATATATCGGGCTGTGAAGTAGACCGTCTCTTTATTTCGTTACGCGTACCGTTATTGTTGAGAAATGTAATCGGATTCAGCGCACAAAGCAAGAGTCGGATGGGGTGGAAATGGTGCCATGTATCGCCAGATCGCAACGGGCAGACTTTTGCTGCTACCGTCGGTCGGTGTCAGGTGATGTGACGATGGGGCTCATTTCTCGATGAGCATGACGCTGGTCACCAAAATGCTTCTCCGAGCAGGGAGTTCATCTGCCGGACACATCCAAGGTCCCCGTTTGAATGCCGGGTTTGTTAGCTTTCTGCCTGTGACGCGACGTCACGGAAAGTTCACGAATCACGGAGGATCATCATGGGTTCTATTTCAACGATCATCGGAATCTTCGAGCTCTACAAGCTTCTCGAGCCGCTGCTGAGCTCGCTGAGCTGATTCAGGTGTGATTTCGCTGTCGAGCCGGGGCGCCGAGGGACTCGGCTCGACAGCGGATCTCGAGGATCCGGCGCGATCAGGACCCGTGGAACGGATGTCGGCACCGGCAGAATTCCATCGCTCCGGTGTAGTGGTCCATCACCAGGATTTCTGCACACCGAGCGGGCTGCGGTGCGAACCTGAGGCAGCGCTCGATCCACCCACGCTCCAGCGAAGGGGCGGGGTGCGCGCAGTTCCCGCATCGGCCGGGACGTTCGGCGACACGTACGGAACCGTGGTGCTCCGGGGGCATGCCAAACATCTTGGTGGTGCGATGTTTCCAGGGCAATGGTTCGGCTCGAGCGGAAGCTATGTCACGAAAGCCCGGCGGCGATATGCGAGGACCGAACCCGTTGAGCTGCGCTACCTGGATCCCTGATAATCCGATTGCCCAGACTGAGTTTTTTGGTGCAAGTTGCGGCTACTGCGCTGACGCCCAGAAATTCTCGGACTATCTGGGCAACGATCATGCGGTGGTAACCGCGAACAGAATCCGATCCGGCTCGCGTTGCATACGGGTGATCGCGACGCGGCCCCCGATCCAAGCACCAAGTGCACCGATCGCAACAGCGACAGGGATGGCGGAATAGTTCACCGGGTTCGGTAGCAGCGCCCCTAGTAGCACGCCGGGCGCCGTTGTCGCGGCGAAGATGACGATGGCGAGGATGATCAGTCCGAAGGACGAGCCGTTGAAGGATCCGCGGGTGTTGAGGGAGAACGTCTTCTTCATCTCCGGGACCGGGTAGGGGGCTTTGGCGGAGATCGCTACTGCCAGTCCTGCACCGACTCCCATCATCGAAATGCCGACGGCGAGCGGCACGGCCAGTCGGTCGGTCCCGAGGTCCCCGAAGATCCGTACAGCAGCTGTTGCGACGACCACGAAGGGTGTCATCACGATCGCCCACGCGATTTGTCGGCCCCGGACGTCAGCGGCAGCGGCTTCGGGGATCATCACCAGATGCCAGATCGATGCGCCGTCGAATCCGTACAGATTCGATCCGGCTGCCATTGCCAGGTAGATCAGGAACCAGGCACCCCATGCGGCGGAGAAGGGGATCGATGACGAGATCAGCGGTCCGAAGCCGGAGACCAAGGTCATGATGGCAACGGAGAGCAGTTGTGTTCGTCGGCGCATGTCTCCGTGCCAGAGCGAAAGCTCGCGAGAGATGACGGTGCCCAGTCGGGATGCGCGCCAACCGGTTCGAATGTCGCGGCCCTGGTTCTTCAATTGCACGGAAGTGGCGCCCGCTGATTCTGCGACCTTCCCGTTGAAGTAGCGAACGACCAGGCGTTGCCATGACCACAGCAGTGCGAGATCGACCAGCACCAGGGCGAGGACTGCTCCGGCGGCGAGGAGCCAGGCGCCTCCTGCTGCTGCGTCGACACTGGTGATTCCCCACGCGAACGGGATCGAATGCGCGACCGTGAGCGGCCACGTGACGTCGCCGTCCACGACCGTGCCGAGGCGACTCTGCAGCGGAAATTGCAGCAGATACAGTCCGCCGAAGAACGTGCCGAATGCCAACAGTCCCAGTTCGCGGCTGCGACGACTCCGCAGGAGCTGCGACATCGCCAGCATCGCGACCCGTGAGGTGCCGACAATGAGCAGGACCGTTGCGGGCCAAGCGATAATGGCCAATGGCAGTGCGGCAGGGTGGTGTGTAGCGGCATAAATTGGAATCGCTGCTGCAGCCAACGCGGTAATCGGCACGGTTATACCGACCAGCGACGTCGAGAACAGTGCTCTGGCGAGTCGGACGGGTTCCAGGGGGAGTAGTTGGAAATGTCTGGGGTGAAGATTGTCATCTGACAGACCAGACATGATCGGCATCAAGATCCACATCACGCCGATAGCCGAAAGTGCGAGACTGGTTGTGCCGCTGACGAGATCGGGGGAAACACCGTTCTTTCCCGAAGCTCGTAGGCACAGTAGCGCTGCCCCCAGAACCCCGAACAACGCTGCAATGACCTTGATTACAGCTCTTCCACCGGTGAACTGACGTTTGTAGAGGGTCATGCGCATGCGGAGAACAGTGCGCCACACAGAGACCGACGGGTTCCAGTGTGTCGGTGAAAAGCTGGTGGTGGTCATGCGCGCATCCATGACAGTCCGTCGGGACTGGGACTGCGGCTACCGACAAGGCGAACGAATGCCTCGTCGAGAGTGTTGCCTGCGCGCACCTCGTCGACCGTTCCTGAAGCCACGACGCGACCGTCTGCGATGACTCCGATGTGAGTACACAGTTGTTCGACAAGGGCCATCACGTGACTGGAAAGAATGACCGAGCCACCTGAGTGGACGAACGAGAGCAGAATGCTCCGAATTCCGGCCGAAGAAATGGGGTCGACAGCTTCGAACGGCTCATCCAGTACCAGTAAGCGAGGGCCGTGCAACAAGGCCGAGGCCAACCCGATTTTCTTCGTCATGCCCGCTGAATAATCGGCGATGACCGTTCCACCTGCATCGGCGAGATCGAGCGCGGCCAACAGTTCGTCGCGTCGTGACGCGATGACGTCCTCTGGCATACCGCGCAGTCGCCCGAAATAGGTGAGTAGTTCATGACCGGTGAACTGGGCGGGTAGCGCCAAACCGTCGGGTAGGACGCCGAGCAGACTCTTCGCTGCCACAGGGTCGTTCCACACGTCGTAGCCGTACACCAGGCTGCGACCGTAGTGCGGGCGAAGCAATCCGACAGCCATCGACAATGTGGTCGTTTTTCCCGCACCATTCGGGCCAACCAGTCCGAACAACGAACCTGAGGGCACTGCAAGAGAAAGGTCGTTCACAGCAACTTTCGCGCCGAACGCCATGCAGAGGTGTTCCACTTGCAAAGCCATCGGTCCGGGAGGTAACTGTCCTGTCTCGGGGAGAGGGTGCATCGATCGAGGGTAACTGTCCGGAGCCATGTGCGCGGAGACGGAGCGGAGCGATGCAGGCTGCGTGCACCGAATGTCATTCCTAGGTGGGGGTTGCGACATGAGTCGCTGGTTCGCAAGGGGAGCGGATGGCAGGAGTCGAACCTGCGTGGACGGTTTTGCAGACCGCTGCCTTGCCGCTCGGCCACACCCGCATTGATCCAATTATGTTCGTAGTGAACAACAGTCGCCACCATTGTGATCAGGGTGAGTTGATCGCCGTGTGACGGATCGCAGGGAGTGCGGGGGAAGTGCCGGGTCAGGCGCGGGAGAACACCGCGACCAGGAATTCGGAATCCTCCTTGAACGGGCGAAGATCCCACGTGGAGAGCAGCAGATCAGCCTCGAGGCCACTCGCGGTCGCGTCGGCGAGAAACTCGGGGAACTCGTAGCCACGGCCGGCACCGAATCCGATGACCACTCGGCCGCTCGGAGCGAGATGACGAGCAAATCCTGAAAATACTGCTTGCCTGGTGGACGGAGCGAGAAACGCCACCACGTTGCCTGCCGACACGATGACGTCGAAATCTGCCTCGACACCGCGGGCCGGCAGATCGAGTTCGGCGAGATCGCCGACAAGCCACGTCGGTCCGGGGTGGTCTTCTTCTGCGGCAGCGATGAGAACCGGGTCGACATCGACTCCGACAACCACATGCCCGACGTCGTGCAGATAACCGCCGAGTCGGCCAGGCCCGCACCCTGCATCGAGAACCCGGCCACCGCGTCCGAGCATCGCGTCGATCAAACGTGCTTCCCCGACAATGTCCTTGCCGTCCGCTCTCATGGAACGGAAACGCTCGACATATCGTGTGGAATGCGTCGAGTCGGCTGCAGTGATCTCTTCCCACTGGCTGGGGATGCGCTCGTTCGGGGCGTGTGCAGTCATCTTTCGAGGGTACCGACAGCTCACCGGGTGCCGACGACCGTCCCGTCTGCGGCATATCCGACGAGGGTTGGACGAGGGGACGTGAGCGACAGGGGAATCCATCCGTAGAAGCGGTCTTCGGCAAGAATTGTCGGATAGATATGGCCGTCTGCGGTGTGAAGTTCGGCTCGGACAGCACCTCCCGCCCCTGCGTCGTAGGTCGCCTCGTGCGGACCGGCCTCGTACCCGGCGCCGCCCCCGAATGAATCCGCGCCGTACAAGTCAATTGATCTGCAGCCGTGTCCGAGGCCGATGAATTTCGACGGACCAACCTTGTCGATGTCGGCTGACGCCTCGAAAACCGGGGCGACGCACCTCCAGCCATTGGCGCCGTGGGCGACAAAGACGCTGAACAAGGTTCCGTCAGGTCCGGGAATGGACCCGACCCGCTCGGCGGTGGACGGATCTATTCCGCCGTTGGTTCCCGGCATCGTCTGCCAACCCGAGTACATGTCGGTGAACGCTTTCGGCATCATCCCCGTGGCAGCGGCGCAGCCCACCACCACTGCTGCGCAGATCGCCGCGACGAGAACGATGGCACCGACGCGACGGCGTGGAGCCTTGGTTGCCCCAATGTTGTTTTCGGTAGCCATGATTCGGGTGCGTACGGCATCTTGGACGTTCTCGGGCCAGAGTTCGGCGGAAACCGTATCGCTCGGCCGCAGCTTCTCGAGCGTGGTCAGCAGATCTTTGGTCATGGGGTACTCCCGTGTTCGGCGGCAGCGCAAGGTCGGGCGGTGTTCATCGGGATTACGGTGACGGAATTTGAAGTCAACCCGGCGCGCAATCGACGCCGAGCGCGAAAGAGACGAACATGCATGGCCGGAACCGAACACCCAGCGACCCGCGCGGCTTCGGTGGCGGTCAACCCGTCCCAGGCAGTCAGGAGCAGGGCTTCACGTTCGGTGACGGTGAGTGTTGCCAGTGCTTCGAGCAGTTCCGTGCGTTCGGTGACAGTGACGTCGGCGCCCGGCGTCGATGCCGCAATCTGCTCGATGCGTCCCATCTTCTCGGTGAGCGCGTCAAGGCGCCGAACGCTGCGACGGTTATTGTTCACGGTGTTTCGAGCCACCACCAACAGCCATGGAAGTGCCTGCTCGGGCACTTCGTCCAAGCGTCGCCAGGCAACGAGGAACGTCTCGGAGACAACCTCCTGCGCGCTGTGATGATCAACGTGGCGACAGGTATACGCGAACACCCGACCGGCGTAGGCGTCCCACAGGGCGGTGAACCGCTCTTCGCCGCTCGGCGGCGGTTGTTCCTCGGATTTCGGGGTCATATGAAGAGATGTCCGGCTGGTTGCTGATCCTTACAGCCTCTGAGCTAATGGACGGTTTGGCGTCTTACTCCGGCCGAGAACCCCCACTGTCAGAAGCAACAGAGCGAGGATGTACAGCGTCATGATCCAGATGCCCGCAGCGGCGGGCTGCCACTTGTTCGCCTGGCCGAGCAGGATGAGGGCGTCAGAGGTGAGGAACAGCGCGCCGCCGATACCGGTGATCGAGTTGTACGTCAGTGCGGTTGATGCGGTTCCCACCAGGATTGCGGCGTACACGGGGACGGCAATTCGAAGTTCAGGTTCGAGACCGGGCCAGGTGTACGACACAAGAGCGATTCCAGCGATGGTGTAAGCGCACAGAAACCATGGCCGCCTTCGTATCTCCCGAAGAGCGCCGTGTGAGAGAAAGAATCGGATGAAGCAGAGGTGACCGATCGCGAAGGCTGCCATGCCGATGACAAACGTGGAGTCCCAGATCAGGAACAGGTCTCCGAAAGCACAGGCAATCAGTGCCGCAGCCACAACTCGAGGTCCGCGTCGGGCGACAACCCAGGCAGCCAGAATCGGCGCGAGCATGACCTTGGTGATCCCGTCCCAGGGCGCAGCATCAGCGGCATTGAGGATCAGATGGACAATCGCTACCGCTGAAAACACGACGAACCATGGGGCCCGGATGGTGCTCGGCAGCCCGGGGTCGAGGTCAGATTCACGCATCGGCTCAGTGTAGGAAGTCCGCTGCACGCTCGGCGAGGTCGAGCGCCGGCTGGGGGAGTATGCCGAGGATGAGCGTGACACCGGCGCCGAGGCCGATCACACTGCTGGTCAGTGCACTCGGTACCACGACGGTCGGAGCGTCTGCGGCCGATTCGGTGAAGAACATCAACACGATCACTCGCACGTAGAAGTACGCGGCGATCGCGCTGCACAGGACGCCGACGATCACGAGAGGTGCGGCCCCGCCCTCGGCTGCTGCGCTGAACACCGCGAACTTTCCGATGAACCCACTGGTCAACGGGATCCCGGCGAAAGCCAACAGGAACAGTGCAAACACAACTCCGACCAGCGGTGAGCGCCGGCCCAATCCGGCCCAGCGCGAGAGCGTCGCGACCTCACCGTCTGCGTCCCGAACCAGACTCACGACGGCGAACGCGCCCACGGTGCTGAATCCGTAGGCCAGAAGGTAGAACATCGCCGAGGCCAGGCCGGCGTCCGAATCCGCAACCACAGCGGTCAGAATGAATCCGGTGTGCGCGATGGCCGAATACGCGAGCATCCGCTTCATATCGGTTTGCGTCACAGCGACGATCGATCCGACAACCATCGTGAGAATCGCGACCGCCCACACCAGTGGACGCCAGTTCACGTACTCGTTGGGCAGAGCCACATAGAAGACACGAAGGATGGCACCGAATGCGGCGATCTTGGTCGCAGTAGCCATGAAACTGGTGATCGGCGTCGGCGCCCCTTGATAGACGTCGGGAATCCACGAATGGAACGGCACGGCACCGACTTTGAACAGTAATCCCACGGCCACGAGTGCTGTCCCGAGCCACAGGAAGGCGTCGGTACCCGACCCGCTGCGAGCTGCGTCGGCGATACCGGAGAGCGTGACCGTCCCGGCATAGCCGTACAGCAACGCAATTCCGAAAACGAAGAACGCCGACGAAAATGCCCCGAGCAGAAAGTACTTGAGCGCAGCTTCCTGGGAGAGCAGGCGACGTCGGCGTGCCAGACCACACAGGAGATACAGAGGCAGTGAGAACACTTCGAGCGCAACGAACATCGTCAGCAGATCGTTGGACGCGGGAAAGAGGAGCATGCCGCCGACAGCGAAGAGGGTGAGCGGAAAGACCTCGGTCTGGGCGATACCGACCTTGACCGCTTCTTGTTCCGCAACACTTCCGGGGACGCTCGACGCTTGAGGGGTGAAACCGCCGAGCGCGTCGTGTTGCGCGATCACCTCGGCGGTGTTGCCCGAGCCTCGCTCGGCGATCAGCAGTACTGCGGGGATCGACACGAGAAGGATCGTGGCCTGCAGGAAAAGGGTCGGACCGTCGACCGCTACAGAACCCATCATCGCCGTCGACCGCGTGCCGGCGAGTAGAAGCACTGCCACGAACGCGGCCGCCAAACCTGCGACACCGAGGACGAGTTGCACGGGGTATCGAAAACGCCGGGGTGCAAACGCCTCGATGAGTACGCCCACAACCGCAACACCGAACACGATCAACATTGGCGAGAGCAAGCTGTATTCGACATTGGGTGACGCCGTGCCGGCTGAGCCGAGGATGGTCACGTCGTTGAAGGAACTCATTTGTGGGCACCTCCTTCGTGATCGGCGACGAGCGGGGTCGGAGCCTCGTCGACGACCGTATGGCTCACTGCAGGAGTGATGACGTCCAAGGCAGGCTTGGGGTAGATGCCGAGAAGCAACAGGAGTGCGATCAGAGGGGCGACCACCACGAGTTCGCGTCGAGCGAGGTCGCGGATCGTTCCCTGCCCTTCCTTCACAGGTCCGCCCATCATGCGCTGGTAGAGCCAGAGTATGTAGATCGCGGACAGGACAAGCGCGGCAGTCGCCGCGATAGCGGCCACGTGGTATCGCGAGTACGTCCCGATCAGCACCAGGAACTCACTGATGAACGGCGCGAGACCCGGCAGCGACAGCGTTGCCAGCCCCGCAACGAGGAATGTGCCGGCAAGTACGGGTGCAACTTTCTGGACGCCGCCGTACGCCGCGATCGATCGAGTACCTCGCTGCGAGACGAGGAATCCCGCAATCAAGAACAGAGCCGCAGTGGAGACTCCGTGATTGACCATGTACAGCGCGGAACCCGCCTGGCTCTGGCTGGTCATCGCGAAGATTCCGAGAATGATGAAGCCGAAGTGCGAAATCGACGTGTAGGCGATAAGTCTCATTACGTCTGTTTGTGCGATCGCCAGTATTGCGCCGTAGACGATCCCGATAACGGCGAGCGTGATGATCCACGGTGCAAAAGTCGACGACGACTCCGGGAACAGTTGCAGGCAGTAGCGAATCATCGCGAACGTGCCCACCTTGTCCACGACCGCCATCATCAACACTGCTGTCGACGGAGTCGATTCCACCGCGGAGTCCGGCAACCAACTGTGCAGCGGCCAGAGCGGTGCTTTCACCGCGAACGCGAACATGAATCCGAGGAACAAGGCGTTGAGCACCCCGGGCCCCACACCGAGTTCACCGCTGTTTGCCGCTGAGGCGATCGCCCGGAAGTCGAAAGTGCCGCTCGCGAAGGGACTCTCGTCGCGCGTGGTGACCACATACAGGCCGATGACTGCAGCGAGCATGACCAGGCCGCCGAGGAGGTTGTAGAGCAGAAACTTCACGGCTGCGCGAGATCTGCCCACTCCGCCGAACCCGCCGATGAGGAAATACATCGGTATCAGCATTGCCTCGAAGAAAATGTAGAACAAGAGAATGTCCAAGGCGCTGAACGAAATCATCACCATGGACTCGACAACAAGGATCAGCGCGAAATAGGTGTGCGGCATTCTCTTGGGTGATGCCGGGTCTGCTGGGACGTCGTTCCAGCCCGCGATCAGTAGTAATGGCACCAGCACTGCGGTGAGAAGAACCAGAACGAGTGCGATCCCGTCGAGTCCGAGTGTGTAGCTGGTACCGAAAGCCGGTATCCAGCTGTGGCTTTCGACAAATTGAAATTGTTCGCCGCCGCGGTCGAACGCAACCCCGAGAACGGCGGCGACCACCAGGACTGCCACGGACACAGCCAATGCGAGAGACTTCGCAAATTGGTACGACCGTGCCGGCAGAGCGAGGACAACACCCGCTCCGATGAGCGGAAGCAACCAGAGCACCGTCAGCGCGGGGAAGCCGGTATTGGTCACAGAGTCGCTCACCGCCGCTTCGATCACCACAGTGTCACCGCCATCATTGTCGCGACCACGAGTGTTGCTCCGACAAACATCACCAGTGCGTACGAGCGAACAAACCCGGTCTGTAGCTTCCGCGTGAGCGCGGACAGCCCGGTGACGACCACCGCAAAGCTGCCCACGACGCCGCCTATTCCCTTGGTGTCGAACACTTCCAACGACTTCATGAGTTGTTGTCCAGGCTTCATGAACACCGTCTCGTTGAAGGCGTCACCGTACAGATCGCGGCGAGCCGCACCGGTCAACGGTGAAACCGGAGTCGGTGCCACAAGTGGAATCTCCCGGGTGGCGTACTCGCGATACGCAATCGCGACGCCGGCGGCAACTGCGAGCAGCGCCAGCGCGGTGATCGACCATGCGGGTATCTGCGGTTCGACGTGATGTGAGCCGACAACCGGTTCGAGCCAGTTCTGCAAGCTGGACCCGATGGTCAGGAGCATCCCGGCGCCGACGGACCCCACCGCCAGGATGATCATCGGAGACGTCATCACCGCCGGAGATTCGTGAGGTTTCTGGTTCTCCCAGCGGGCCTTCCCGAAGAAGGTCATCAGCATCACGCGGCTCATGTAGAAGGCAGTGAGGGCGGCACCCAACAGGGTGACGATGCCCAGCACAACACCCTTGACGCCACCCTCGCCGATCGCAACCTCGATGATCTTGTCCTTGGAGAAGAACCCGGCAAACGGCGGAACACCGATGATGGCAAGGTATCCGAGCCCGAACGTGACAAAAGTCAGTGGCATGAACGCTCGGAGCCCGCCGTAGCTCCGCATGTCGGTTTCGTCGTTCATCGCGTGCATCACCGAACCCGCGCCGAGGAACAGGCCTGCCTTGAAGAATCCGTGGGTGATCAGATGAAGGATTGCGAAGGCGTATCCAGCTGGTCCGAGACCCGCTGCCAGGACCATGTATCCGATCTGACTCATGGTCGATGCGGCGAGCGCTTTCTTGATGTCGTCCTTCGCGCAGCCGATGATCGCACCGAACAGCAGCGTCACGGCACCGACGATGACAACCACGAGTTGAGCGTCGGGTGCGAGATCGAAGATCGGATTGGAGCGCACGATCAGGTAGACGCCGGCCGTGACCATCGTGGCCGCGTGAATCAGCGCCGAGACGGGGGTGGGGCCCTCCATCGCGTCGCCGAGCCACGACTGCAGTGGCACCTGCGCCGACTTCGCGCATGCAGCGAGGAGGAGCATCAGGCCGATCGCCGTCAGGACACCTTCGCTTGCACCAGACGCGTCGGCGAAGACGCTGCTGAACGAGAGCGAGCCGAACGTGCTGAACATCAACATCATCGCGATCATCAATCCGATGTCGCCCACCCGATTGACGACAAAAGCCTTCTTGGCAGCGGTCGCCGCCGACGGCTTGTGCTGCCAGAAACCGATCAGCAGGTACGACGCCAAACCGACGCCTTCCCAGCCGACGTAGAGCCCGAGGAAGTTGTCGGCGAGCACGAGGAGCAGCATCGCAGCGAGGAAGAGATTGAGGTAGGCGAAGAACTTACGACGCTCGGGGTCGTGCGCCATGTAGCCGACCGAGTAGATGTGGATCAGCGAACCTACACCGGTGATGAGCAGGACGAAACACATCGACAGTTGATCAAGCTGCAGTCCGAACTCGACCTGAAGACTGTCGACCGGGACCCAACTGAACAGGTGCTCGGTGACGGTGCGGTCGGCGGTGTCGCGGCCGAGCATGGCGATGAAAAACACCACTGCGACGGCAAACGACGCGAGTGCCATGACGCAGGCGAACAGGTGGCCCCACGCGTTCGTGCGACGACCCGCCAGCAACAGGACAGCGGCGCCGCACAGGGGCAGGGCGGGGAGCAACCAGATGGCGGACGTGATTCCTCCTGACATGTCAGTACTTCAGCAGGTCTGCGTCGTCGACGGATACAGAACGCCGAGATCGGAAGATGATCATGATGATTGCCAAGCCGACGACTACTTCGGCCGCAGCTACCACCATCGTGAAGAAGGCGAAGATCTGGCCGTCCAGATTGCCGTGCATGCGCGCGAAGGTCACGAATGCCAGGTTCGCGGCGTTGAGCATCAATTCGATACACATGAACACCACGATGGCGTTGCGTCGCAGGAGGACTCCCGCAGCCCCGATGGTGAACAACAGGACCGACAGATACAGGTAATTCTCGGGATTCATCGCTGCGTTTCCTCGCCGGTATCGGGATCCGGGGATCGCGGAGTGAGGGCGCTGCTGACGGAGAGGGTCGAGAACGTTCCGTCGGGCAACAACGCCGGCATGTCTACTGCGTTGTGACGTGCGTACACGCCGGGACTGGGGAGGGGAGTGGCCGAGCCCTTGTCGGGATTGCTCTCATCGCTGCCCAGGTACGCGAATCGTTGCTGCGAGAGTTCGCGTTGGCTGAGCGTGGATCCGATCTTCTCCCGATGCGCGAGCATCATTGCGCCAAGTGTCGCCGTGATCAGCAGTGCGCCGGTCAGTTCGAAGGCCCAGACGTAGCGGATGAAGATGAGATCGGCGAGAGCGTCGATGTTGCCCTGGTCGAGTCCGGTGAATCCGGTGAACCCCGAGATCGACGCATTTCCGAGGCCGCCGATAAGGAGTAGCCCGAATCCGACGCCGATCACGATCGCGCTGACGCGTTGTCCCCGTAGCGTTTCGACCAAGGAGTCCGAAGAATCCACGCCGACCAGCATCAGGACGAACAGGAACAACATCATCACTGCGCCGGTATAGACGACGATCTGGACGACACCGAGGAACAGTGCGCCCTGCACGATGTAGAAGACGGCCAGGATGATCATCGTCATTGCAAGGAAGAGCGCAGAGTAGACGGCCTTGGGGGCGGCGACCACACCCAAAGCGCTGATCACCGCAAGGGTTCCGAGGATCCAGAACTGCACCGCCTCGCCGGTGGAGGTCGATGTCATCGTTCCCTCCGCCAGGATCGTGGTCGTGACCGCCGCGATCATTTCTCGGTCTCCGGGTTCGGCTCTTGCTCGGGTACTGCCTGTTCGGGAGCTGCTGTGATGTCGCCGCGGTAGTAGTCGTCCTGAGTTGTGCCGGGACGCAGCGCGTGTGGTGGCGCTGCCATGTCGGGTTTCAGGGGCGCGAGAAGGCGGTCCTTCTCGTAGATCAACCCGGCTCGGTTGTCGTCGGTCATCTCGTACTCGTTGGTCATGGTGAGAGCCCGAGTGGGGCAAGCCTCGACGCAGAGACCACAGCCGATGCACCGCAGGTAGTTGATCTGATACACCCGCCCGTAACGCTCGCCGGGGGAGAACCGTTCTTCTTCGGTGTTGTCAGCACCCTCGACATAGATCGCGTCGGCGGGGCAGGCCCAGGCACACAGTTCGCAACCGATGCACTTCTCGAGTCCGTCCGCATACCGGTTGAGTTGATGGCGACCGTGGTATCCGGGCGCGGTGGGCCGCTTCTCCTCCGGATAGAACTCGGTCTCGGGTTTCTTGAACATTGTCGAGAGCGTCACTCCGAAACCCGCGATAGGTCCGAGGAAATCAGGCATGGGAGTCCTCCGATGTGTCGGAAACATCTGTCCGCCGCGGCGGTGGCACGTTCTGACCCGGTAGTTTTCGGGTCGGCAGCGTTTGACCAGGTAGGGGTGGAACCGGGAAGCCGCCCGACATTGCATCGAAAGGCCGGGTCCCCGAATCGGGCACCAACGCGGCAGTACGGCGTCGGCTGCGGTAAGTCCCGGCCAACACGATCAGGAGCGCAGCTCCGAGAACCAGTGCGACGCAAAGAAGTACGACCCAGGTGTTGTAACCCTCGTTGCGGAACGCACGAACGGTCGCGATCACCATCACCCACACCAAGGCAGCGGGGATGAGAATCTTCCATCCGAGATTCATGAACTGGTCGTAGCGCAATCGAGGAAGCGTGCTGCGCAACCAGATGAAGACGAAGAGGAAGCCCCACACCTTGGCGACAAACCACAGCACCGGCCACCAACCGGAATTGGCGCCGTCCCACAGGTTGAACGGGAACGGTGCGTGCCACCCGCCCAGGAACAGTGTCGTGGCCAGAGCGGACACCGTCACCATGTTCACGTACTCGGCCAGCATGAACATCGCGAACTTGAGTGAGGAGTACTCGGTGTGGAACCCACCCACCAGTTCACCCTCGGCCTCGGGAAGGTCGAAGGGAGCCCTGTTGGTTTCGCCGACCATGGCTGTCACGTAGATCAGGAAGGACGGCAGGAGGAGAAAGACGTACCAGGCACCTTGTTGGGCGCTGACGATGCCGGACGTGGACATCGTGCCGGCGTAGAGGAAGACTGCGGCGAAGGACAGCCCCATTGCTACTTCGTAGGAGATGACCTGCGCGGTCGATCGAAGTGCGCCCAGTAGTGGATACGTCGATCCGGACGACCAGCCGGCAAGCACGATCCCGTACACACCGATTGAAGTCACGGCGAGGATGTAGAGAACTCCGACCGGCAGATCGGTCAGTTGCAGGGGTGAAAGGGTTCCGAAGATCGACACCTGCGGACCGAACGGGATGACGGCAAAGGCCATGAACGCGGGCACGACTGCGATGACGGGCGCGAGGAGATAAATCGGTTTGTCGGCGCCGGTCGGTGTGATGCCCTCCTTGAGGGCGAGCTTGATTCCGTCAGCGAGACTCTGGAGCATTCCACGGGGGCCGACGCGGTTCGGTCCGACACGCATCTGCATGCGTGCCATGACCTTTCGTTCCGCGTAAATTGCCACCAGCGGTGTGAGTACGAGGAACACGAAAATGGCGAGAGCCTTGCCGATCACCAACCACCACGGGTCGTGCCCGAACGCCGACAGGTCGACCGGAGCTGCCACGGTCCCGTACTCGTGGGTGGTCATTGCGCTCCCGCCTTCGCAATCTTCACCACGGAACCCGCGGTAACGCAGAGCGTTTCGTAGATCGTGCTACCCGGTGAATTGAGCGGGAGCCAGACTGTTCGAGGCGGGAGTTCGGTGATCTCCAACGGTAATGTGATGGAACCGGATTCAGTCGACACCGCAACGTGATCGCCGTTGTCGGCGCCGATCTCGGCAGCGGTCTCGGCAGACAAACGCACGAGTGGGAGCCGTGCCGTACCCGCCAGGTTGGGCTCGCCGTCTTGCAATCGGCCGTTGTCGAGCAACATTCGCCAACTCGACAACACTGCCTCGCCCAGTGCCGGTGTGGGCATGGTGCCTGACGGGACCTGAGGCGAGGTGGGGCGCGATCCGGGCCACGCGCCGAGGCGGTGTATCTCCGAGCGTGCGGAATCTGCGTCGGGTAGGCCCAGATCGATGCCCATCTCGGCTGCGATCGCGTGAAGGACGCGCTGATCCGGCATCACTCCTGTCGTTCTCAATGCGGTGTCGAACACGCGCTCGCGGCCTTCCCAATCGAGGAAGGTTCCGGGCTTCTCGGCGACCGGCGCCACGGGGAAGACGACGTCGGCGAGTTCGGTGACTCCGCTGTGACGGATCTCCAAACTCACCACGAACCCTGCTGCTTCGATCGCGGCCCTTGCCTTCGCCGGGTTCGGGAGATCACTCAATTCGACGCCGCCGACAAGAAGGGCAGCAGTCGTCTGCCCCGGATCCAGCAGACTCGCGGCGTCGCGCCCGTCGGATGCCGGGATGGAGACCCCCCACACTGATTCCACCTCCTGACGTGCTGCCGGGTCCGCAACGGGGCGTCCGCCGGGAAGCAATCCCGGTAGTGCGCCGGCCTCGACGGCGCCGCGATCACCAGCGCGGCGTGGGACCCAAGCCAAACAAGCTCCTGTCGCTTCGGCGAGACGTACCGCCGCGGCGAAGCCGCCCGCCACCTCACTGAGTCGTTCGCCCAACAGGATCACTGCACCGGGCTGCCGGAGGAGCTGGCCCTCCTCACTGCTGGGGTGAGACAACGAATCCATCAGAGCTGCTTCACTTCCGGGTACGGTCCGAAGCAAAGAGCCGCCCATCTTCTGCAGGCCGCGCGTAGCGAATGGCGCGCTGGAGAGCACCGTCGTCTTGCCGAAACGTGCGGCCTTGCGTAGCCGCAGGAAGATGATCGGTGACTCCTCCTCGGGCTCGAGAGCTACCAGCAATGCGGCCGGGGCCGACTCGAGGTCCTGGTACGTTACCGACTCTTCGAGTGTGCGGCCGGCGACGTGTGCTGAGAGGAAACCTGCCTCTTCGGCAGAATGAGCACGGATTCGGAAGTCGATGTTGTTGGTAGCGAGAGCAACTCGCGCGAACTTGCCGTAGGCGTAGGCGTCCTCCAAGGTAGAGCGTCCGCCGACGAGTACGCCTGCGTCACCGCGGGCCTGCGCGAAGGATCGCGCAACGAGGTCGAGTGCCATGGGCCACGACGCCGGAATCAATTCGCCGTCAGCGTTGCGGATCAGGGGAGTGGTGATCCGATCACCTTGGGTCGTGTACGTGAATGCGAAACGGCCCTTGTCGCAGTTCCATTCCTCGTTGACTGCGGGGTCGTCCCCGGCGAGACGGCGGAGAACCTTTCCGCGACGGTGGTCCGTGCGCTGAGCACATCCGTCGGCGCAGTGTTCACACACGCTGGGGCTGGACACCAGATCGAACGGTCGCGCCCGGAATCGGTATGCCGTACTGGTAAGCGCGCCGACCGGGCACACCTGGATGGTGTTGCCCGAGAAGTAGGACTCGAAGGGCTCGTTGGCGTAGATCCCGACCTGTTGAAGCGCGCCGCGCTCGAGGAGATCGATGAACGGGTCGCCGGCGATCTGGCCCGAAAACCGTGTGCATCTGGCGCAGAGGACGCAACGCTCGCGGTCGAGCAGGATTTCGGACGAGAGTGGGATGGGCTTGGGGTAGGTCCTTTTCTCCTCACCGAACCGGGATTCGGTGCGACCGGTCGACATCGCCTGGTTTTGAAGCGGACACTCGCCGCCCTTGTCACACACGGGGCAGTCCAGAGGGTGGTTGATGAGCAGGAGTTCCATCACCCCGCGCTGCGCCTTCTCCGCCACCGGTGACGTGAGCTGTGTGGTGACGACCATTCCGTCCGCAACCGGTGTCGTGCAGGACGCCACCGGCTTGCGTTGACCTTCGACCTCCACGATGCACTGTCGGCACGCCCCGACCGGGTCCAGAAGAGGATGATCGCAGAACCGCGGAATCTGTGTGCCGATCATCTCTGCAGCGCGAATGATCAACGTGCCCTTGGGTACCTGGAGTTCCCGGCCGTCGATGGTGAGGGCGACCAGATCAGTGGGCGGTGCCGTGTCGGGCTTGGTGGCGTCGTTCTTGGTAGCGTCGGCTGCAGTCATGAGACGAACGCTCCTGTCGCGAGAACGGATCGGCGAGGATCGAACGGGCATCCGTTGCTGTCGAAATGCGCTACGTATTCCTCGCGGAAGTACTTCAGGGAGGACATGATCGGGCTGGTCGCTCCGTCGCCCAACGCGCAGAAGGATTTTCCGAGGATGGTGTCCGAGATGTCGAGAAGTTTGGTGAGATCAGCTTCAGTACCTGTTCCGCCTTCGAGCCGACGCAGGATCTGCACCAGCCAGTACGTGCCTTCGCGGCACGGCGTGCATTTACCGCAAGATTCGTGGGCATAGAACTCGGTCCACCGCAGCACCGCACGCACGATGCAGGTTGTGTCGTCGAATATCTGCAGTGCTTTGGTGCCGAGCATCGATCCCGCCGCGCCGACGCCCTCGTAGTCGAGTGGGACATCGAGATGTTCGTCGGTGAAGATCGGAGTCGAGGATCCGCCGGGAGTCCAGAACTTGAGGGTGTGCCCGGTGCGAACGCCGCCCGCGTAGTCGAGAAGTTCTCGCAACGTGATGCCGAGCGGCGCCTCGTACTGGCCAGGAGTGGTGACATGACCAGAGAGCGAGTACAACGTGAACCCCGGCGACTTCTCGCTTCCCATCGACCGGAACCACTCCGGGCCGCCCAGGACGATCGACGGCACACTCGCGATGGACTCGACGTTGTTGACGACGGTCGGGCAGGCGTAGAGGCCGGCGACGGCGGGGAATGGCGGCCGCAGTCGAGGCTGACCGCGTCGTCCCTCCAACGAATCGAGGAGGGCTGTCTCCTCACCACAGATGTACGCGCCTGCTCCGGCGTGCACGACGAGATCCAAGTCGAATCCCGAACCGAGGATGTTGCGGCCCAGGTATCCGGCCGCGTAGGCCTCGGCCACGGCGGTCTGCAGACGTCGCAGGACCGGGACCACCTCGCCCCGGACATAGATGAACGCTTTGGCCGCTCGAATTGCATACGCCGCGATGATGACTCCCTCGACCAACGTGTGTGGGGTCGCCATCATCAACGGCATGTCCTTGCATGTGCCCGGTTCGGACTCGTCGGCATTGACGACGAGATAGTGAGGCTTGCCGTCTCCTGGCTTGTCTTCGGTGCTCTGTGGGATGAAACTCCACTTGAGGCCCGTCGGGAAACCGGCGCCACCGCGCCCACGAAGGCCCGCGTCCTTGACCGTTTCGATCACGGCGTCGGGGGACATGGCTAGCGCTTTGCGTAGGGCTTGGTAGCCGTCGTGACGAAGGTAGCTGTCGAGAGTCCACGAGTTCGGTTGATCCCAGTAGCGACTCAGGACGGGGGCGAGTGTCATGTCACTTCCCTTCGTCGGGAGCGTCGGCTGCTGAGGCCGAGCCGGGTGGGTTGTCGTCGTGAGATCGGCTGATACGCAGTCCGGCAAGAGTTGCCCCGCCGATTGTTTGTGCTTCGGCTGCTTCGATTCGCGTATCGGGGAACCCGGCCAAGGTGCGTGCGGTCTGTCGGAACGAACACAGTGTGGCACCGCGACTGGGTGTCACGCGCTCTCCGGCGCGGAGCGCATCGACGAGTGAGCGCGCCGATTCCGGAGTCTGGTTGTCGAAGAACTCCCAGTTGATCATCATGACGGGGGCGTAGTCGCACGCCGCATTGCACTCGATGTGTTCGAGGGTGATCTTGCCGTCGGACGTCGAGATGGATTGTCCGCCTTCGTCTCTGGAGCCTGCTGACCCGAGATACTCTTCGAGTGCTGCGAGGATGTCGTCTCCGCCCATGATCGCGCACAGCGTGTTGGTGCAGACTCCGACCAGATACTCACCCGTCGGACCACGGCGATACATCGAGTAGAAGGTGGAAACGGCGGCAACCTCGGCGCCGGTCAAACCCAGCTTGGCACTGCAGAAATCGATCCCGGCCGGGGTGATGTACCCGTCCTCGGACTGCACGAGATGAAGGAGCGGCAGGAGGGCTGATCGACTGGTGGTCGCCGCGGCGTCAGGCTCACGGTAACGAGCGATGACGGTTTCGGCATCGGCGTCGAGTCGGGCGAGTACGTCAGGCGGATAACTCGATCGTGCGCCAGGGCGTACCAGTTGCGTGGGCTCGTCCGGGCGCGGCCCGAGTTCGATGAACACCCGTGACGAGCCGTTCGGGCCGGTCATCGGTCCACTCCGCCCATGACGGGATCGATACTGGCAACCGAGGCGATCACGTCGGACACCATGCCTCCCTCGCACATCGCCGCTACCGCTTGAAGGTTGGTGAATGACGGATCCCGGAAATGGACGCGGTACGGCCGGGTTCCCCCGTCGCTGACCATGTGCACACCCAACTCGCCACGCGGGGACTCGACGGCGACGTACACCTGGCCGGGCGGCACGCGGATTCCTTCGGTGACCAGTTTGAAATGGTGAATCAGACCCTCCATGGACGACTCCATGATCTTGGCGATGTGCTTCTGCGAATTGCCGAGGCCATCCGGTCCGACAGCGAGATCGGCAGGCCAGGCGATCTTCTTGTCGTCCACCATGACCGGCCCCGGTTGCAGTTTGTCGAGGCACTGCTCGACGATCTTGAGGGACTCCTTCATCTCCTCGACACGGATGACGTACCTTCCGTAGCAATCGGATCCGTCGTGCGTCACGACGTCGAACTCGTAGTTCTCGTAGCCGCAGTAGGGCTGCGCTCGACGCTGATCGTGGGGGAGACCCGTGGCGCGTAGGACCGGCCCCGTCACGCCGAGCGCCATGCAGCCGGTGAGATCGAGATATCCGATTCCCTGGGTGCGGGCTTTCCAGATAGAGTTGTCGCTGAGCATCAGTTCGACGTCACGCAACCGTTTCGGTAGGACCTTCAACAGTTCTCGCACCTTCGCGACCGACCCGTCGGGTAGATCCTGAGCGAGACCACCAGGCCTGATGTAGGCGTGATTCATCCGCAGTCCGGTGATCGTCTCGAACACGTCCAGAATCAATTCGCGTTCGCGGAATCCGAACAGCATCGCCGTCACGGCGCCCAGTTCCATTCCACCGGTTGCCAGGGCGACAAGGTGCGACGAGATTCGATTGAGCTCCATCATCATCACGCGAATGACGGTGGCTCGCTCGGGAATGTCGTCGGTGATACCGAGAAGTTTTTCGACTCCGAGGCAGTACGCGGTTTCGTTGAAGAACGGTGACAGGTAGTCCATTCGAGTAACGAAAGTGACGCCCTGCGTCCAGTTCCGGTATTCGAGATTCTTTTCGATTCCGGTGTGCAGGTAGCCGATTCCACACCGAGCTTCCACGACTGTCTCACCCTCGATTTCGAGAATGAGGCGCAAGACGCCGTGAGTGGACGGATGCTGCGGGCCCATGTTGACCACGATCCGTTCGGCCTCGCCGGTTCGCTGGCGAGCGGCCGCGGTGACGATGTCGTCCCAGTCCTGACCCGATGCTGTGACGACGGTTTCCGTCGTGGCACCGGAGTTGCTTCCTGTCGTCTCGTTCATCAGTTGTACGACCTACGCTCGTCGGGTGGAGGAGTCTGGGCGCCCTTGTACTCGACCGGGATACCGCCGAGCGGATAGTCCTTGCGCTGTGGGTGGCCCTTCCAGTCGTCGGGCATCTCGATACGGGTCAGGGCCGGGTGACCGTCGAAGACGATCCCGAAGAAGTCGTAGGTCTCACGCTCGTGCCAATCGTTGGTGGGGTATATCCCGACGATGGACGGAATATGTGGATCGGAGTCCGGCACGGACACTTCCAGTCTGATCCGGCGGTTGTGCGTGATCGAAGCAAATGGATACACTGCGTGGAGCTCGCGACCGGTGTCCTGCGGATAGTGGACTCCATCGACACCCAGGCAAAGTTCGAAGCGCAGTTCCGATTCGTCGCGCAGTCTGCGCGCGACCTGCGGGAGGTGAGACCGTTCGACATGCAGCGTCATCTCGTCTCGAAAGATCACTACCCGCTCGATTGCATCGGTGAAAGTGCTGCCCCCGCTGCGCAATGCGGCATCCAAGGAGTCCGCAACTTCGTCGAAGTATCCACCGAACGGTCGAGAGGCCTTGTCCTCTACTGAGATCGGCGGGGCGAGCCGGCTGTAGCCCGAGGTGTCACCACTGCCGCGGACCCCGAACATCCCCCTCGATCCGTTGTTGCCCGCGGTCATCGCAGAAGCCCCTTCATGTCGATGGTGGGGGTGGATGCCAGTGCGGCGCGCTCGGCTGCCGCGCGTGCCTCTTCGCGGTTCACGCCGAGGGGCATCTCCTGGATCTTTCGGTGCAGTTCGATGATCGCGTTCAGGAGCATCTCCGGCCGCGGCGGACAACCGGGCAAGTAGATGTCGACCGGCACGATGTGGTCGACGCCCTGTACCACTGCGTAGTTGTTGAACATACCGCCGGACGACGCACACACACCCATGGCCAGAACCCATTTCGGCTCGGCCATCTGGTCGTAGACCTGACGAAGTACCGGCCCCATCTTTTGACTGACCCGCCCGGCCACGATCAGAAGGTCTGCCTGTCGCGGCGACGCGCGGAATGCCTCCATGCCGAACCGCGCCAGGTCGAAGCGACCTGACGTGGTTGCCATCATCTCGATCGCGCAGCACGCGAGCCCGAAGGTGGCAGGCCACAGTGATCCTTTGCGGGCATACCCTGCCAGGCCCTCGACAGTGGTCAGTAGAAATCCGCTGGGGAGCTTTTCTTCGAGACCCATATCCGACTCTTTTCAGTCGTAACAGCTGCGGTGTGACCGGTTTTGTCTGACGTATGTGTGCTGTACCTGTGTCCGCTGGCCTAGTCCCAACCGAGACCGCCTCGTCGCCATTCGTATGCGTATGCCACCGAGACGTTGACTATGAAAAGGCCCATCGCCGCGAGGCCGAACAAGCCGAGCGAATCGAAATGCACCGCCCACGGGTAGAGGAAAACGATCTCGATGTCGAAGATGATGAACAGCATTGCCGTCAGATAGAACTTGACGGGAAACCGCCCGCCACCGGCGGTACGGGGTGCCGGTTCGATTCCGCATTCGTAGGCTTCGAGTTTCGCCCTGTTGTACCGCTTCGGGCCGACCACGGACGCGAGAACAACCGACACCACGGCGAAGGCCATCGCGATGACCCCGAGGACGAGAATGGGGATGTAAGCGTTCATGTCACCCGAACTCCTCTCCGCTGTGCGGATGTCCGCCCAGCCCGAAGGTGCCGTTCGATTTCGATACTGCCAGCAATTCGATACTTATGTGACCTGCGACACCCACACTAGGGGAGGCCTCCGACATTGGGTTCGTTTTCGGGGTGCGGAGTTTCGCTCTCGAAAGTCCGAAGTAGTCGGCGCCGCAACGAATCACCGCTGCAACGGGTGCTCACCGGCTCAGTTGTCGACGCAGAAGCGCGATGACGGTGGAAGCAAGTTCGATCGGATCTATCGGCTGCGGCACTGAGGCTTCCGCTCTCGACCACGACGCCAGCCACGCATCGTCGGGTCGACCGGTCAGTACGAGGATCGGTGGACAGTCGGCGATCTCGTCCTTGAGTTGTTTCGCGACGCCCATGCCGCCCGCCGGACTCGCCTCGCCGTCGAGGATTGCGAGGTCGATTCCGCCGGCGTCGAGCTTGGCTACGACGATCGGTGCCGTCGCGACCTCGATGTAGTCGATGGTGGGCATCGACGGATGTGGGCGCTCTCCGAGAGCGAGCCGAACTTGCTCGCGCGTGTGTGCGTCGTCGCTGTAGACGAGGATGCGCACGGGTGCCATGGAGTTGGGCTCTGCGGTCTCGGCGGACACGCGGCCGACGTTACTCCGGGCGGTCCCCGGCTACCGGCGAATCTTCAACATCGGCAGGGACTTCCGCGAAAACACAGCTCGGCTTCACGGCAAACGGCCCTTACCCGGCGATGAACGCCGAAGTAAGGGCCGCCTGAATTGCGTGTGCGCTCAGAAGTTTTCGACGAACTTCGTCAGGCCCTTGCTCGCTGTTTCCAGGGCCGTCTTCTGTGCCTTCTTCACCAGGAAGCCCGGCAGCGGGATCTTGGGATCGATGGTCAGTTCGAAGGTGACTTTGGTTCCACCGTCGGTGGGAGTCAAGACGTACGAGCCGTCCTGCTGGTTCTGCTGACCGCTCTCCACGAGGGTCCAGGTCACCTTCTCGTCGCCCTCGAAGGTGTAGTCGACTACCTGCTCGTCGTTGATTCCCAGAATGGACACGGCCATGCGAACGCGATGGGGGCGACCGTCGTCGTGGGTGCTCTCGATGGTGATCTTCTTGTGTGCAGACGACCACTCCGGCAGCCGATCGACGGCTGCTACGGCCTTCATCACCGTTTCCGGATCAGCCTTGATCTCGAATTCCTTGACGCCCGAAACGGCCATGAACGTGCTCCTTCTCGCCTTGCGGCAACGGTTCGTGATTACTGCAGTTGCGCAATTAGATCATTCGGTGATCGGGTTGGCGTCGAGCTAGTCCATGCCGTTCTTGCGCATCTGGTCCCGCAATGCGCCCTGGACGGCTTGTGAAACCCACGAGTTGAGGGAGACTCCGTTCTGATTGGCGGCCTCCTCGGCGCGGGCTTTGATCTGCTCCATCATCCTCAACGTCACCCGGCTGATATCTCCGCTGACGTCGTCGAACGAGTAGGTTGAGTCCTTCTTCTCGTCGTCTGCCTTCTCGTTTGCACCCTCGCCGCCGGTCGAGTTCGGCGGGCGAACGACGTCGACCAGTAATTCGCTTCCGTCGAGATTGACCTTGACCTCTCGGTCGCCCAGCTTCGCCCCGATCTCCTTGGCCAGTTCCGTCGCCGCGGCCAACAAGACCAGGCGGACCGAGGGTTCGATGGCGGCGGACAACGACGCCGCAATCCGGCGCGTGTGATCGTCGCCGAGTTCGGCTGCAGTGGCGAGGTCGTTCTGCAGCTTTGCGGTGTACTCCGAAATGTCCATGACACCACAGTGGCGTCAAAAGTGACGTCAGTCAAGGATGTGATGACGTCACTCGGTATCGAGGGCGGTCGACCGCTATAGAGTTGCCCAGCACCTGAGGCGAACGGCGCCCGGGTTTCGTGCTGGTCGTTTCGTGCTTGTCGAGGAGTGGGTTGTGCCGAACACGGTGTCGCTGAAGGTGCAGTTGGTGGCGAAGTCCGAGTTCTTCCCGCCCGAGGACATTCCGTGGGAGACGGACGCGGATGGTGGCGAAGCGCTGGTCGAGTTCTCCGGTCGAGCCTGCTACCAGAGTTGGTCCAAGCCGAATCCGCGAACCGCAACCAACGCCGGCTATCTGAGGCATCTGCTCGAGGTCGGACACGTTTCGGTGCTCGAGCATGCGACAGTGAGCTTCTACATCACCGGTATCTCGCGCTCGTGCACTCACGAATTGATTCGTCACCGGCACTTCTCGTACTCGCAACTCTCGCAGCGATTCGTCCGTGAGAACGATGCAAACGTCGTCGTGCCTCCTGCTGTCGAAGGTGATCCCGAGCTCGAAGCACTGTTTCTGAATGCCACCGACGAAAGCCGTCGCGCTTACGGGGAACTGCTGACTGCCCTCGAAGGGAAACTGCAATCGGTGCCCGGTGCCCCGATGCGGGGCAAGCAAGCCAGGCAGGCTGCGCGCTCGGTGCTGCCCAACGCCACCGAGACGCGCTTGGTCATGACCGGGAACTATCGGGCCTGGCGGCACTTCGTCGAGATGCGTGCCACCGAACATGCGGATGTCGAGATCCGGCGAGTCGCGGTCGAGTGCCTGCGTCAGCTTCGTGATGTCGCGCCAAATGTGTTCGGGGACTACGAGATTCTTCGCGGAAGCGACGGATCGGAAATTGCCGTCAGCGCATTTGCGGCCGAGTCGTGACTCGTGTGCAGAAGTAAGAGCTGAACCGGGTAACCTTCTGACCATGACCTACGGTGATTCCGCTTCTCTTGTCGAGCGTCCGTTCGGCACCATTTCCGTTGCGATGGTGACCCCGTTCACTGCCGACGGGAAGTTGGACGTCGACGCGGGAGTGCGCCTCGCAGCCCATCTCGTCGACAACGGCTGTGACGGCCTCGTTCTTGCCGGTACCACCGGTGAATCTCCCACCACCACCGAGTCCGAGAAGCTCGACCTGCTCCGCGCAGTGATCGACGCCGTCGGTAACCGCGCGAAGATCGTTGCAGGCGCCGGCAGCAACGACACCGCTCACAGCGTCGAACTCGCACGTGACGCGGCTCGCGCCGGAGCGCACGGTCTGCTCGTCGTCACCCCGTATTACTCACGTCCGCCCCAGGCCGGACTGTTTGCACACTTCACCGCCGTCGCCAACGCGACCGACCTGCCCGTCATGTTGTACGACATTCCGCCCCGCTCCGTCGTTCCCATCGAGACCGAGACGATCCGCCGACTCGCCGAGCACCCGCGAATCAAGGCCGTCAAGGACGCCAAGGGCGACCTCAACGCCGGCGCAGAGTTGATCGGCACCACCGAGCTTCAGTTCTTCTCCGGCGACGACCCGCTGAATCTGCCGTGGCTCGCTGTGGGCGCCACCGGCTTCGTCAGCGTCATCGGCCATCTTGTTCCGGGTCGTCTCCGCGACCTTCACACCGCGTTCGTGTCCGGCGATATCGCCCGCGCGCGCGAGATAAACCTCAGTTTGATCCCTGTGATTCGTTCCGTTGCCCGCCTCGGCGGTGTCAGCGCTTCGAAGGCGGGTCTGCGACTCATCGGAATCGATGTCGGAGAACCACGCCTTCCGCAGGTTGCACCCACTAAAGAGCAGATCGACGGTCTTGCCGCCGATCTGCATGCGGCAGGAGTTTTGTAAATGACCCGTCCCCCCCGACGTCGTAGTGCCAGTCGTCAAGCCGGTCCGCCTTCGCCTCCGGCTCCCGAAACGGCCGCAAAGGCCGCACCGGTAGAGGCACCAGCTGCGCCGGCGGCAGAAGCGGCCCCCGCCGCAGCCGCCCCGCCCAAGAAGGCCGCAGCAACCAAATCTGCAGCAACCAAGTCCGCTGCCACCAAATCTGCTGCACCCAAGAAGTCGACCGAAGACAGGTCGCCGCGCAAATCTTCCGGCGGTAACCGACCGGCAGCATCGAAGTCGGGCAACGGGCGCGGAAACAAGCGCCCCGAGAACCGTCCGGCCGTCGATCCCACGGGTCGCCTCGGAACACCCCCGAAGGCGCCGGCATCGGGTCTGCGCATCGTCGCGCTGGGCGGCATCGGCGAAATCGGTCGCAACATGACGGTGTTCGAGCACCGTGGCAAGTTGCTGATCGTCGACTGCGGTGTGCTGTTCCCCGAGGACCAGCAGCCTGGCGTCGACCTGATCCTCCCGGACTTCCGCTACATCGAAGACCGTATGGACGACGTCGAAGCCGTCATCTTGACTCACGGACACGAGGACCACATCGGTGCTCTGCCGTTCTTGCTGCGTCTGCGCGCGGACATTCCGGTCATCGGCGCGAAGTTCACTCTCGCTCTCGTTGCCGCCAAGTGCCGCGAGCATCGCCTGCGTCCGAACCTGGTCGAGGTCGTCGAGGGAAACACCACCACCCATGGCCCGTTCGACTGCGAGTACTTCGCGGTCAACCACTCGATTCCCGACGCTCTCGCGATCGCGATTCGCACCGACGCCGGCGTCGTACTGCACACCGGTGACATCAAGCTCGATCAGCTGCCTCTCGACGGCCGCCTGACCGACCTCGCCGGATTCTCCCGCCTGGGCGACGAGGGCGTCGACCTGTTCCTCGTCGACTCGACGAACGCCGAGGTTCCGGGATTCGTCACACCCGAGCGCGAAATCGGGGGAGTGCTCGACAATGTCATCGGCAAGGCGAAGCAGCGCGTCATCGTGGCATCGTTCGCCAGCCATGTGCATCGCATCCAGCAGGTCGTCGACGTAGCCGCTCGGTACAACCGCCGCATCGTCTTCGTCGGCCGCTCGATGGTCCGCAACATGCAGATCGCCCAGGATCTGGGCTACCTGACGGTGCCCGACGGCCTCGTCGTAGACATCGACACCGCCGCCACCCTTCCCGACGATCGCCTGGTGCTCATTTCGACGGGTTCGCAGGGTGAGCCGTTGGCAGCGCTCTCGCGGATGGCGCGCGGCGAACACCGTCAGATCAACATCCGCGCCAACGACCTTGTCGTTCTCGCGTCTTCGCTGATCCCGGGCAACGAGAACTCCGTTTTTGCCGTGGTCAACGGTTTGGCCAAGCGCGGTGCCACCGTCGTGACCCAGCAGAGCGCCAAGGTTCACGTCTCGGGCCACGCGTCCGCCGGTGAGTTGCTCTACCTGTACAACGCGGTTCGGCCCACCAATGCCATGCCCGTCCACGGTGAATGGCGGCACCTGCGTGCCAACGCCGCGCTGGCAAAGGCAACCGGCGTGCCGGAAGAGCGCATCGTATTGGCCGAGGACGGCGTCGTGGTCGACATGGTGGACGGCCTCGCCGAGATCGTCGGACGCGTACCGGTCGGACACGTCTACGTCGACGGTCTGTCCGTCGGCGACGTCGGTGAGCCGACGCTGTCCGATCGCCTCGTGCTCGGTGAGGGCGGCTTCATCGCGATCACCATCGTCATCAACGAGTCGACGGGCCGTGCGGTCAGCACCCCCGAGGTGTCCGGTCGCGGCTTCTCCGACGATCCGACAGCGCTCAAGGCTGCCGCGGATCTCGTGGAATCGGACCTGGCCCGGTTGGCGAGCGAAGGCGTCATCGACGCTCATCGCATCGCGCAGTCGGTGCGCCGCGTCGTCGGACGCTGGGTCGCGGACAAGTACCGCCGCCGTCCGATGATCATTCCGACGGTCATCGCGGTTCCGTAGATTCGGCACAGCAGGTCGCTTCCGCTCGAACCCGGTCCGGTTCGAGTACTTTGGCGAAGGTGACCTTCGCTCATGACGAACGACTCGCCCTGGTGGACAGCATGGTCGAATTCGGCCCCGATGCTCCGACACTGTGTGGGGAGTGGACCAATCGTGACCTGGCAGCACATCTGATAGTCCGGGAGCGGCGTCTCGACGCCGCTCCCGGAATCATGTTGAGCCCTCTTGCCGGTCACACCGAGAGCGTGCGTAAGGCCGCAGCGGCGCGTCCGTGGGAGGAGATCCTCGACGACGTTCGGAGTGGGCCGCCTCGGTGGTCGCCGATGTACTGGCTCGACGCGCAGGTGAATACCACGGAAATGTTCGTCCACCACGAAGATGTACGACGCGCACATCTGAACTGGGCGCCGCGTCCGTTGTCGGAGGGTCGGCAGGCTCAGCTGTGGAAGTACGCCCGGCAGATCGGCAAGATGGGTTACCGCAAAGCCGCTGTCGAGGTCATTTTCGAACTTCCGTCCGGCGAGAGTGCGGTCGTCCACAAATCCGGCTCTCGCAGTGTTGTCCTGCAGGGTGAACCCGCCGAGTTGCTGCTGCACGCTTTCGGTCGCAACGAGGTGAAGATCGAAGCCAAAGGTGAACTGGCCGACGTTCAATCCGTGATGGCGCTCGATCGCAGTTTCTGATGGCCCCCTTCTGCCGGAGCCGAGCTCGACAGACGGGTTGTGAAGATCACGTTTCGCACTCGCCACCAGTGTTGCTGGTGTTGCGGATGGTCCAGATGGGGTCGCACAGACTAGCCTGAACTCCATGGCAGGTAAGTCGAGCGCCCGGGGATCCAGTACAAGCACGTCTACGTCCAGGGCATCGACCAGGTCGTCAGCCTCTACTCCGAGCGCGCGCGCAACCGCAAAACCTCGTGCCTCGCGCACCACGCGAACCGTATCGACTCCTCGAAATGTCACGACTTCGGCCAGGGCTGGTGGGCGCCCCGCGTCGGGCAAAGGCTCCAAGCCGGCGCCCAAGAAGGCGTCCGGTACGTCGTCGGCCGCGCGCCGCCCGGTATCGAAAACCTCTCAGCGGGCCAGCCCGTTGGCCGCTGTGGGCAAGGGAATCGGAGCCGGGTGGTCCCTGGCTGCCCGCGGCGTCGGCGCCACCACACGCACCGTCAGTAAGGTCGGCGAGATCGAAGCCGGCCACCGCCGCGACGGAATAGCGCTCGGCCTGATCGCATTCAGCGTCGTCATCGCCGGTGGCGTCTGGTTCAAGGCCGGTGGTCCGATCGGCGGCGGCATCGACACCCTCGTGCGGGCGATCTTCGGCGCGGCCTCGGCCGTGCTCCCCATCGTCGGCGTCGGCCTCGCGATCCTGTTGATGCGCACCGAACCGAAACCTGAGATCCGGCCCCGACTGATCATGGGATCCTTGCTGGTCGGTCTGCCGGCGCTCGGCCTCTGGCACATCATCTCGGGTTCACCGACAGACGCCACCGGTCGCTCCAACGGCGCAGGGTTTGTCGGATACGTCGTGGGCGGCCCGCTCACCAACGGGCTCACCGTCTGGCTGTCTGCGCCGCTGCTGGTCATCGCCGCCGGATTCGGAATCCTCCTTCTGACCGGAACGACTCTGCGTGAGGTGCCGAGCAAGTTCCAGTCCTTCTTCGGCGCCTCGTATCGCTCGGATGAATACGGCGACTACGGATCCGAATTCGACGAGGACGGTGAGCACCACTACGGCGAATCTGCTTACGATCCTTCACTGTTCGACGCCGACGGCTACCCGGTCGACACCTACGCCGAGCCGCCGCTCAAGCCCGCCAAGCGGACCAGCCGACGCGCACCGATCGACAACTACCCGACGGACGAGTTCGAATCCGGAGACAAGAAGACCGAAGTCCTCGGTCTGTGGAACGCCGACGACACCGCAGTACCCGACGAGCCCGTCGCGGCTGCGGCAGCGCCCGTCGTGGAGACGCCGGCACCGCGCCCCAAGGTGCCTGCGCGTTCGGTCCCCATCGCCAAGCCCGTGCCGAAACCCGAACCGGAGCCGGAGGAGAAGGAACACTTCGTCACCGATCGGGTCACCGACGGCGACTACAACCTCCCGCCGACGACGTTGCTGATCGAGGGAGACCCGCCCAAGCTCCGCAGTTCTGCGAACGACGCGATGATCGAGGCGATCAGCGAAGTCCTCGAACAGTTCAAGATCGATGCCGCTGTTACCGGTTTCACCCGCGGACCGACGGTGACGCGCTACGAGGTCGAACTCGGCCCAGGCGTGAAGGTCGAGAAGATCACCGCGCTCGCCCGCAACATCGCGTACGCCGTGGCAACCGACAACGTCCGCCTCCTGGCCCCCATTCCGGGTAAGTCCGCGGTGGGTATCGAGGTACCGAACTCCGACCGCGAAATGGTCCGCCTCGCCGACGTTTTGAACGCGCCGAGCACCCGACGCGATCACCATCCGCTGGTGATCGGTCTGGGTAAGGACATCGAAGGTGACTTCGTCAGTGCGAACCTCGCGAAGATGCCCCACCTTCTGGTGGCAGGTTCGACCGGCTCGGGTAAGTCGAGCTTCGTGAACTCGATGCTCGTCTCGTTGCTCACCCGAGCAACGCCCGAAGAAGTACGGATGATCCTCATCGACCCCAAGATGGTCGAGCTCACGCCGTACGAAGGTATCCCGCACCTGATCACGCCGATCATCACTCAGCCGAAGAAGGCAGCGGCAGCGCTGGCCTGGTTGGTCGAGGAGATGGAACAGCGCTACCAGGACATGCAGGCCAACCGGGTGCGTCATATCGACGACTTCAACTCCAAGGTCAAGTCCGGCGAAATCACCGCCCCGCTGGGCAGCGAGCGCGTCTACCGTCCGTACCCCTACATCCTGGCGATCGTGGACGAGCTGGCAGACCTCATGATGACCGCGCCGCGCGACGTCGAAGAAGCAATCGTCCGCATCACCCAGAAAGCCCGCGCTGCCGGAATCCACCTGGTGCTGGCAACGCAGCGCCCGTCCGTCGACGTCGTCACCGGCCTGATCAAGACCAACGTGCCTTCGCGTCTGGCGTTCGCGACGTCCTCGCTCACGGACTCGCGAGTCATCCTCGATCAGCCCGGCGCCGAGAAGCTCATCGGTATGGGTGACGGCTTGTTCCTGCCCATGGGCGCCGGCAAGCCGACCCGTATGCAAGGCGCGTTCATCACCGACGAGGAAATCTCGGCGGTTGTCGACTTCGCGAAGAACCAAGCCGAGCCCGAGTACACCGAAGGTGTCACCGCACAGAAGGCCGGGGAGAAGAAAGACGTCGACCCCGACATCGGCGACGACATGGACGTCCTCTTGCAGGCCGTGGAACTGGTGATCACGAGTCAATTCGGTTCGACGTCGATGCTGCAGCGCAAGCTGCGCGTCGGGTTCGCCAAGGCCGGTCGACTCATGGATCTCATGGAAAATCGTGGCGTCGTCGGCCCCAGCGAGGGCTCCAAGGCACGCGAGGTTTTGATGAAGCCTGAGGAACTCGACGGTCTGCTGTGGTCGATTCGCGGTGGCGACCCGGACGAGGCACCCGCAGACGAGTAGGGACACCTCGGCGGAGAAGCCGTCGACAGACGACCGGAGGAACCCGTGCATGTGACGCCGTTGGCTTGGGGAATCACGATCGTGGTGATCCTCGGCCTGTTCGTCTTCGACTTCTTCGCCCACGTCCGCACTCCGCATGCGCCGACCTTCCGGGAGTCCGCATTCTGGTCGACGGTCTACATTTCGATCGCCATCGTCTTCGGCCTCGTCGTGATGTGGATCTGGGGCACCACGTACGGCGGTGAGTACTTCGCCGGCTACGTCACGGAGAAGGCGCTCTCGGTCGACAATCTGTTCGTCTTCGTGATCATCATGTCGACGTTCGCCGTCCCGCGAGAGTTCCAGCAGAAAGTCCTGCTGATCGGCATCGTCCTCGCATTGGTGATGCGCGGAATCTTCATCGGAGTCGGTGCGGCCGCCATCAATGCGTACAGCTGGGTGTTCTACCTCTTCGGTGCGTTCCTGATCTACACCGCGTACACCCTGATCCGCGATCACGGGCATGAGAAGGAAGCCGAGGAGAAGCGCGACAGTCGCATCATCTCACTCGTGAAGCGGGTGCTGCCGACAACCGAGGAATACGACGGGGACAAACTGATCACCCGGATCGACGGCAAGCGCGTCGTGACACCGTTGTTGTTGGCGCTCATCGCAATCGGGTTTGCCGACGTGCTCTTCGCGCTCGATTCGATTCCGGCGATCTACGGTCTGACCCAGGAACCGTATCTGGTGTTCACCGCCAACGCCTTCGCGCTGATGGGTCTACGGCAGCTGTACTTCCTGATCGGTGGGTTGCTCGAACGGCTGGTCTATCTCTCGTACGGGCTCTCGATAATCCTGGCGTTCATCGGTGTGAAATTGGTACTTCACGCGTTGCACGAGAACACCCTCTCGTTCGTCAACGGAGGTGAACACGTCTCCGTCCCGGAAATCTCCACGGCACTCTCACTCGGAGTGATCATCGGAGTATTGGCGGTGACGACGGTCGCGAGCCTGTTGAAGACTCGCGACCGGGCGGGGGAGTAAGCCGGGGCCGGGGCTCTCAGGCGCTGAACTGACCCAACACCGGAACCCACTCGGTGATCCGGACCTTCTCGATCAAATCGGCGATCGCGAACGGATCGTGGGTGAAGAGGAGGGAAACGGTGTCGGCGTCTGCGGCGTCGACGATGATCAGCGCGCCGTTTCCATCTGCAAACGGGCCGGATGACAAGACGATCGAGCGGGAAACCAGATCCGCGAGCCACGCGCGGTGATCGCTACGGACTTCGTCGCGCTGAGCGATCTTCTCGGGCGCGTAGGTGTATTCGACGAGGAACAACGACATCGTGAACCGCTTTCGGGGCTGGTGATCGAGAGGGTGGTGTGTGAAGAGTCTGAACGGTTCAGAGAGTCAGGAGCATGCGAGTATTGCCGAGTGTGTTGGGTTTCACATAGCTCAGATCGAGGAACTCGGCGACGCCGGCGTCGTAGGACCGACACATTTCCGCATAGACCTCGGCGGTGACGGGGGTGCCGTCGATCTCCGCGAATCCGTGACGGTGGAAGAACTCGGTCTCGAACGTCAAAACGAACAACCGTTCCAACTCCAATTCCTTGGCGACCTCGATGAGTTTGTCGACGACGTGGAAACCTGCGCCCTGGCCTTTGGCAGTCGGATCGACTGCGACGGTGCGGATCTCACCCAGGTCCGCCCACAGCACATGCAGTGCGCCGCAAGCGATTACCTGGTCACCTCGCTCGGCGACCCAGAACTCCTGGACTGCCTCGTACAGCGTCACGAGATTCTTCTCGAGGAGGATCTTGCCGGCGTAGATGTCGATCAGACGCTTGATTTCGGGGATGTCCGACGTTCGCGCGCGACGCACGATCAACTGGCTCTCGGTATAGGTCGGCGCGGTCGAAGTCATGTGGTGCACATTAGTCAATGGCCCTACCGATATTCTAAGTCGCGTGCCTGTCCGCCCCACGCAATTCCCGCGCCGCTCGGCTTTGTCCCGGGTTCGGCTCACCGCCTGTGCGGTGATCCGATGAGTACCCCGCGCGATCAGACCGACGCCCATCGCGCCGCCGTCGGCCCGTCCGACGGCACACCTGTCGCGGACAACCCGGTTCCGTTGCTGAACATCGCGAACATTCTCACGATGGTCCGAATGGTTCTCGTTCCGGTTTTTCTCGTTGTTCTGTTCGTCGACGGCGGACACTCGACGTGGTGGCGTCTCGGGGCAATGGGCGTGTTCATCGTCGCCGCGATCACGGATCGGATCGACGGCCAATTGGCTCGGAAGTACGGTCTGGTCACCGATTTCGGCAAACTCATGGACCCGATCGCGGACAAGGCACTGATCGGCGCCGCGCTGATCGGTCTCTCGGTTCTCGGTGACCTGTCGTGGTGGGTGACCGGAGTGATCATCGCCAGAGAACTCGGAATCACGCTGTTGCGGTTCGCGGTACTGCGGCACGCGGTCATCCCGGCGGGCAAGGGCGGCAAGCTCAAGACCCTCGTGCAGGCCGTCGCGATCGGGTTCTACCTCTGCCCGCTGCCGAGCAGTTGGGACATCGTCAGCGGATTGCTGATGGCTGCTGCCGTCGTGCTGACGGTGGCGACGGGAATCGAATACATCGTGCAGGCGATCAGGCTTCGCGCCGGAGTTCGCGCAGTCGAGTCATGACGGACCCGCTGCTCGCACTCGGAGTGGTCGAACTCGTCGACGCCCTTGGCGCCGCGAGGCAGACTGTCGCCGCCGCCGAATCTCTGACGGCTGGCTTGTTCACGGCTGCGGTCGCGTCCGTGCCAGGGTCGAGCGCGGTGCTGCGTGGGGGCCTGGTCGTGTATGCGACCGACCTGAAAGCGACGCTGGCGGGCGTGGATCCCGAGCGTCTGGCAACGGACGGCCCCGTGTCCGAGAGCACCGCCGTGGCTTTGGCGCTCGGCGCCCGGACGAGGTGCGGCGCCGACTGGGGTATCGGACTGACCGGAGTCGCCGGTCCGAGTGAGCAGGACGGACACTCGGTCGGAACGGTGTTTCTCGGTATCGCCGGCCCGGACGGAACCGAATGCGTACCCCTCGCGCTCGGCGGCGAACGGTGGGAGATTCGGACAACCGCAGTCGCAACTGCCGTGTCGCGGTTACGTGATCGTGTCGCAGAGCGTGCGGCACGATAGGCTCGGGAACCAATCGGATGTGTTCGGACGTTGACGATTGTGAAGACGTACGACCATGCACGATGAGGTCACGGATGAAGGAGGAGCGAGATGGCGCTGCTATTGCGTGAGGCAATCGGTGACAGTCTCCGGCGTACGCGCGTTTCGCAGAGCCGCACGCTACGTGAGGTGTCGAACAGCGCGCGTGTGAGCTTGGGCTATCTGTCCGAAGTGGAACGTGGACGTAAGGAAGCATCGAGCGAACTGTTGGCGGCGATCTGTGATGCGCTCGCAGTCCCACTGTCCGACGTGCTGGTCGACGTGAGCGAGACCCTGGCCACGAAGAAGAGCGCTCCGGTAGCTGGTCGACAGGTCGCCGAACCTGCGGTGTCGGCTTCCGGTTCGGTCTCGGCTTCCGGTTCGGTCTCGGCTTCCGGTTCGCCGACAATCGCACGCGATACCCGCGTCGTGATTCCGGCACCGAACGCTCGAAGGTTGGCGGCGGCGTAGCCACTACCGGCCGTAACCGATAGATTTTGTACGTAACCGCCGGTTTCCAGCAGGTGGGGTCAGAGCAGATAGGGCGCAGCCCTTGTTTCGGTGCGCGACGGTCGCGCTCCGGGTCGCGTTCGGCGCGGCGCATCAGATGGAGGCAGGATCAAACCAATGGCTAATCCTTTCGTCAAGGGCTGGAAGTACCTGATGGCGCTCTTCAATTCGAAGATCGATGAGAAGGCAGATCCAAAGGTTCAGATTCAGCAGGCGATCGAGGACGCACAGCGCCAGCATCAGGCGTTGTCCCAGCAGGCTGCGTCGGTGATCGGTAATCAGCGTCAACTCGAGATGAAGCTCAGCCGTCAACTCGACGAGGTCGAAAAGCTCAACGCCAACGCGCGCCAGGCCGTCAACCTCGCCGATCAGGCCGCTGCTGCCGGCGACAACGACAAGGCGATCCAGTACACCAACGCTGCCGAAGCTTTTGCGGCCCAGTTGGTGACGGCCGAGCAGGGCGTCGAAGATCTGAAGGCACTGCACGACCAGTCCTTGCAGGCCGCCGCTCAGGCCAAGAAGGCTGTCGAGCAGAACGCGATGACTCTGCAGGCAAAGGTTGCCGAGCGCACCAAGCTGCTCAGCCAGCTGGAGCAGGCCAAGATGCAGGAGCGCGTGAGCGAGTCCCTTCGGTCCATGGACAGCACGCTGTCGGCTCCCGGCAACACACCCAGCCTCGATGCTGTGCGCGACAAGATCGAGCGGCGTTACGCCGACGCACTCGGCTCTGCCGAACTCGCTCAGAACTCCGTTCAAGGCCGCATGATGGAGGTCCAGCAGGCCTCGGTCCAGATGGCAGGGCACAGTCGCCTCGAGCAGATTCGTGCTTCCATGAAGGGCGAGGCACTGCCGTCCGGCGGCGCAGCAGCCACTCCTGCGACTCCGTCCGTCGAGAAGCAGCCCCCGGCTGCCGGTCAGACCGGGCAGTAGCCGAATCCTCGATGTCGGCAGTGATGCTCTGATGTTTTCTTCACGAGACGGTCGATCTGGGCGCGAGCCCCGGTCGGCCGTTCCCGTTTCCGTATCCGGCGCCTTCGGAGCGTTGGGACGCACCGCGGACACATTGCGCGAGGTCGGACTGTCTGCGGCGGATGCCGCTCGGCGGTGGCAGGACCCGCGCGCCAAATTCGAGCGCAAACGTGCCCGTGCACGTCGACGCGCTCAGCGTTGGGGTTTCATGTCCGGCGGATCAGTGGTCGGCACGGCCGGCCTTGCTGTTGCGTCGGCCCCCGAGTGGTCGGTGGTCGTGGCAGGCGGGGGAGCGGCACTGTTCGCGGTTCCCGCCGTCATCGCGGTCGGCCGCTACCGTTCGATGAGTTCCGGCCCACCGCCGTCGGCGCCGATTCGCCGGCGCTTGCCACCGTCGTCGTCTCGCGCGTTCATCCCGATGTCTCGCCTCATCGGCGCCGAGACTTCGTTGTTCGAGATCTTGAGTGTGCTCAGGCGCGCCGACACCATCGACCCCGGTGAGTTGGACGAAATCACTGTTACCGCCGATTCGGCATTGAGAGCGATGTTCGCGGTGTCTTCGGATGTCGTCGCAATGGAACGCGCCGTGGCCGCTACACCCAAGGTGACCGAACCTCTTGATCCCACCATCGACGGCGCAGTTCTTGAGTTGCAGTCGGGGTTGGATCAGTACGAGGATCTGGTGACCTCCGCAGCTGCATTGACAGCGCCTCACAGCCCTTCGGCTCTGGTGGGATTCAACCGAGAACTCTCGGCGCTGCACGCGGCCGCCGAGCGACTTTCGGCGCTTGCCGACGCCATCGGCGAGGTGGACGACATCACCCGCAAGTACAACTGACAGTTCCTGGTCTGATTGGCGCTCAGTCGTCGGCGCCGCGGGCTGCCAATGCTTCACCCATCGCATCTGCGGTCATCAGGGTGCCGACGATGACCGGCACTGCGAAGGAACGCAGCGAGAAGCCGAGCCCTCGTGCCTTGCGTGCTTCGGACACCTGTGTGATGACCTCGAACATCAGCGGAATGCACCGGATCGTCATTGCCAGGAGCAAGGCGATCCGTTCGGGATTGACGCCGAAGCGTCGCAAGGGTGTCAGGAACCGGGTGATCGCGTCGAGCATCTCGGAGATCCGCGTGGTCAGACCCATGATCGCCGCGAAGGCGATCGAGATGATCAGGACGCCGCACACGACGGTCGCTCGCTGCCACCCCGCGACCACCAGCTGGAACGCGCCGATGAACAGCAACATCCACAGTGCGGGTCGCAGCTGCCGGATCGCCGTCATCGGCGGGATGCGCGCAATGACGTACAGGGCGATCACGACGATCGCGGGAGCTGCCAGCTGCCACGGCTCACGTACGAAGATCGAGACGGCCAGGATCGCCACGATCAATGCGAAGAGCTTGATCCCCGTCGGCATCCGGTGCAGGAGCGATGTGCCCGGCCGGTAGACGCCGAGAGTGGTCACGAGACCAACGACCGGTAATGGCCGATCGAGTCGGCGGGGGAGCCGTCGGCGACGACACGGCCTTGGTCGACAACCAACACCCGTTCGAATGATTCGAGGAGGTCGAGTTGGTGGGTCACGACGATCAGTTGTTGATCGAGTGACTCGAACACCGAGCTGATGAGTCGCGAGTTGCGAAGATCGAGGAGCGTGGTGGGCTCGTCGGCGACGAGTACGTTCGGCTCTGTCACCATGATGGCCGCGAGCGCGAGTAGCTGCTTCTGCCCACCGGAAAGCTGGTGGGTGGGATGGTCGGCGTGCCCGGCGAGGCCGTAGCGTTCGAGCACCGAGGCCACCTTTGCGGCGCGCTCGGCTTTGCCCAATCCGCTACGGCGGAGCGAGAATTCGATGTCCTCGGCAACCGTCGGCATCACGATCTGGTGGTTGGGATCGGTGAAGACGAATCCGACCTGCTTGCGTACGTCGCGGCCCTTCTTCGCCGTGTCCAAGCCGTTGACGTGGACGTGTCCTTCCGTCGGAACGACCAGTCCGTTGATCATGCGAGCGAGCGTCGACTTGCCGCTTCCGTTCGCACCCACGATTCCGATTCGCTGCTCGCTCAGTCGCAGATCTATCTGCTGCAGGACCGTTCGTTCACCGAAGCTGTGTCCGACGTTCTCGAAGACGATCTCACTCATCGGAGATTAATTCGCCACCACGGTCTTGTTCGACGAGATCACCGAGTCGCGCAGTAGTGCCGGGTATGCCCGGTGAACCTGGGACGCGACCAACGCGGTGACGACTGCTTTTGCGGCGTCGAGCGGGATGAAGGCGGCGTTGGCCGACCATGCGGCAACGAAGCTCATGTGTCCGCGGACCATCATTCCAACGATGCCGAACGCGTAGAGAACGACGACGCCGCCGAGAAGGTTGATGCCGATGCCCGCGATGATCCGGTACTTGGGCAGCATCTTGGCGGTCAGCCATCCGATAACAAACGCCGTCGGGATCCAACCGATGAGGAATCCGGCTGTCGGGCTCGATAGAGACACGAGTGCGGTGCGACCGCCGGCAAGGACCGGTAGACCGACCAATCCCAGAGCAATGACCGTCAGGACGGCGAGAACACCCTTGCGCGGTCCGAGTAGAGCGCCGGCCATCATGACGCCCATGGACTGAAGGGTGATCGGCACGCCGGAAATGCCGATGTTGATCGACCCGGGTAGGCCCAGCGCGATGATGAGTGCGGCGAAGACGGCTACATGCGCGAGATCGCGAGCGGGGAAACGGGTCGTAGACACTGCGGACGTGCTCCTTCGGCATACGGGATCGAACTTCGCGAGTTTACGCCAGGAGCAAGCTCCCATGGGTTGGACACCTGACCTGCGTGAGGGCCGGTCTCGGGGTGAACCCTGATCTTTACCTGAACTTGCCGCTGAGCTGCTGCTTTGTCACGCCAGACCTGTCAGGCTGGTTCTACGGACGACGCAGCACCTGTCCGATTCGACTGATTATTCAACGGCACGTTGGAGGTAAGCATGTTTTGGAAGATCGTTTTGGCCGTCGTACTGGTGTGGGTCGCACTCGCGGTGGTCGGTGCGCTGATCAAGGGGCTTTTCTGGGTTCTGGTGGTCGGCGCTGTCGGCTTCGGAATCTACTTCCTGGTGAAGGCGATGTCGGGAAGTGGCGACAATTCGCCCGCTTCGCGGTTCTGACGGGCAAGATCTGCCCTATGGAAAACTTCCCCGAGGACTGGCAGCGCGCGATTGTCATCGTGGCGCATCCCGATGACATCGAATACGGCGCAGCCGCAGCAGTGGCGCAGTGGACCGATCGCGGCAAAGACGTGCGATATGTCCTGGCCACGCGCGGCGAGGCCGGAATCGCCGGTCTGTCGCCCGAGGAGTCCGGCCCGATCCGCGAGGAAGAAGAGCGTCGCTCGGCCGCGATCGTCGGTGTCGGTGAGGTGGAGTTCCTCGGCCTGCCCGACGGTCGTCTCGTGGAAGGCTTGGAGTTGCGCTCGACTCTCGCCGCAGCAATTCGCCGCCACCGTCCGGAATTGGTGGTGACGATGAACTTCTCCCACACCTGGGGCCCCGGCTATCTGAACAGCGCAGATCACCGTGCACTCGGGATCAGCGTTCTCGACGCAACTGCCGACGCAGCGAATGAATGGATCTTTCCCTCATTGACAGCGCAGGGACTGGCGCCGTGGTCCGGTGTTCGGTGGGTTGCGGTCAATACGATGACTCCCACACACTGCGTCGACGTGACGTCGACGGTCGATCGCGCCGTGGATTCGCTCGCGGAGCATGCGCGATATCTGGCGGCGCTGAGTTCCACGCCGATCCGGGAACAGGCGCGCGCACAGATCGACATGGTCAGCGGACCGAAGCCTGGTTTCGACGCCGAGCGAGCAGTTGGTTTCGAGTTGTACTATTTCTGATGATCTCTGAGCGAGAGAAATCGCAAGTCCCGACGGGATTACCGGTGACTTGTCCGGTATTGTGTTACACACGATGGTAATCCGTAACGCAGATGACTCAATTGCCCCTCGCAAGGCAGATGGTCAGCGCATCCCCAGCCGCGAGATCGACGACGTGATTCTCGACGCAGCAAGGTCGTGTGTCCTCGATTTCGGAATGCAGCGAACCACACTTGCCGAGATCTCGCGTCGGGCCGGCGTGAGCCGACCGACGGTCTACCGGCGATGGCCGGACACGCGAGCTGTCGTCGCGGACCTGCTCACCCGGGAGATCCGATCGGTGCTGCCCGAGGTGACCTTCAACGGGTCTGCCGGCACGTTGCTCGTGGAGGCGATCGGTGACGTCGTCGGCCAGATTCGCGACCATCCGCTCTTCGTGAAAATTCGGCAAGCCGATCAAGAATTGCTGACGACCTACATCGTGGACCGGCTCGGCGCGAGCCAGAAGTCGATTCTCGAGCTGATCACATCCGTTGTCGCGGCCGGCCAACAGGATGGTTCGATTCGCGAGGGAAGCGTCAACGAGATCGCGGCGATGGTTCTACTGATGGCTCAGTCCGTCGTCATTTCTGCGCCGACTCTCGAGCCGGAGCTTTCCTCCGATGCGTCGGTCGAGCAACTTCGATATGCGGTCGCTGCTTATCTGGCACCCGTCAAGAATTCGGGAGAATAGCTGTGAGCCCCCTAGATTCAGCAGGCAGCGATTCAGCGCTCAACGCACAACGGCGTACTCGTGAACTCGAGCAGTTGGCGAACGGCGATTCGGTCGACGTCCTGGTGATCGGCGGCGGAATCACCGGTGTCGGTGTCGCTCTCGACGCCGTGACTCGTGGGCTCAGTGTTGCGCTGGTCGAAAAGCACGACCTCGCGTTCGGCACCAGCCGCTGGAGTTCGAAACTCGCACACGGCGGCCTTCGGTACCTGGCTTCCGGCAATGTCGGTATAGCGCGTGAAAGTGCGGTCGAGCGCGGCATCCTCATGACGCGCACCGCGCCGCACCTCGTTCGCGCCATGCCTCAACTCGTACCGCTGTTGCCCGAAACGTCGTTCTTCGGGAAGGCCCTGGTGCGTACCGGTTTCCTGGCCGGTGACGCTCTGCGCATGTCGGCGCGAACCCCGGCTTCGGTGCTGCCCAGATCACGGACGGTCAGCGCTGCGCGGGCGCGCGAATTGGCTCCCGCGGTCAAGCACGAGAACCTACGAGGCGCCTTGACCGCGTTCGACGGGCAGCTCATCGACGACGCCCGCCTCGTCGTCGGTATCGCCAGAACCGCAGCGTCGCACGGCGCGCGAATCCTGACCCGCGTCGGTGCATACGACGTATCCGGAACGTCGGCCACCTTGCGCGACGAGTTGACCGGATCCGAGTTCTTGATGCGTGCCCGCGTCGTGGTCAATGCGACCGGTGTCTGGGCTGATCAGGTCGACTCCAGCATCACCCTGCGCCCCAGCCGCGGGACGCACCTGGTGCTCGATGCAGCGCGATTGGGGAACCCCACGGCAGCGCTGACCGTGCCGATTCCCGGCGAGACCAACCGTTTCGTCTTCGCCCTGCCCGCCCAGCTCGGCCGGATCTACCTCGGGTTGACCGACGAAGCAGCGCCGGGACCGGTGCCAGACGTGCCGTCGGCGTCAGAGGACGAGATCGACTTCCTGCTCGACACCGTGAACACGGCGTTGGAAGTTCCGCTGACCCGTGGGGACGTCTTGGGGACCTTCGCGGGTCTGCGTCCGCTGCTGGACACCGGTGAAGGCTCGACGGCCGACCTCTCGCGCAATCACGCTGTAGTCCGTTCGGACTCGGGCTTGGTCACGGTGGTAGGCGGAAAACTCACGACGTACCGCAAGATGGCCGAAGACGCCGTCGACGCTGCGGTCGAGGTCGGGTCGCTGAGCGCCGGGGCATGTCGGACACGCGCGTTGCCGCTGGTAGGCGCTGCATCACCGGCGGAATTGAAGAAGATCAAGGCACCCGCGTCATTGGTGGCGCGATACGGCACCGAGGCCGAGGTCGTTGCCGCGGCGAGCGGCGATCGTCTCCGGTCGGTTGCGGACTTGGAGATCTGCGGTGCCGAGTTCGATTTCGCGGTGTCGCATGAAGGCGCCCTCGACGTCGACGACGTCCTCGATCGCAGGACGAGAATCGGATTGGTGGCTTCGGATCGCGAACGCGCACTGGGTGCGGCGGAACAGGCCTTTCACTCGGTGTGACACTCTGATCCGGTGCGTGTAGCCGTTGTTGCCGGGCCGGACCCGGGTCATGCTTTTCCCGCAATAGCGTTGTCGCTGGCGTTGATCCAGGCCGGCGACGAACCGATCCTGTACACGGGGACCCGGTGGGTCGAGGCAGCGCGAGCAGCCGGCGTGGAAGCCGAGCCGCTCAAGGGCTTGGCCCCGCGGCCGGGAGACGACGATCTTGATGCAGGCGCTCGGATTCATTCGCGCGCCGCCTATATTTCCACCGAACTGCTTCCCGACCTGAAGTCCGTCTCCCCGGATCTCGTCGTTTCCGACATCCTCACTGCCGGAGGCGGATTGGCCGCCGAAAGACTTGGCATCCCCTGGGTGGAACTCTCGCCTCACCCGCTGTACTCACCTTCACGGGGGTTGCCGCCGATCGGCAGTGGGCTCGCTCCCGGCGTCGGAATTCGTGGTCGACTCCGCGATACCCTGATGCGCGCAGCGACGGGACGTTCGATCAAGCAAGGGTTGGCCCAGCGATCCCAGGCCCGTGTCGGTGTCGGACTGCCCGCTCTGGATCCCGGTCCGCAAGCGCGGCTGATCGCAACACTTCCGGCACTCGAAGTGCCTCGCCCCGACTGGCCGGAGCGCGCTCACGTCGTCGGACCGCTTCTGTGGGAGCCGACCGAGGTGATTCTGGATCCACCGCCAGGTGACGAACCGCTGGTTATGGTGGCGCCCTCCACGGCGCACACCGGCGCAGTGGGAATGTTCGAGGGCACGGTCGAAGGACTCGGCGGAGCCGGTGTGCGGCTGATCGCGTCGATGCTCGACGGGGCTGAAGGTGAGCATCCTGATTGGGTTCGTGCAGGTCTCGGACGCCAGGACGCGATGCTGCGTGACGCGTCGGTGTTGGTATGTGGCGGCGGGCACGGCATGTTGGCGAAGGCCCTGCTGGCCGGCGTGCCGACGGTCGTCGTTCCCGGGGGCGGGGACCAGTGGGAGTTGGCCAATCGCGCTGCGCGGGCAGGGACGTCGGTGATCGTGCGGCCCGCAGATGCTCAGTCGATTCGCGATGCCGTACTGCAGGTGCTCTCCGACAAACGATTCGCGGAAGCTGCGAGAGCGGCTGCCGCGACTGCGTCGCAGGTCACCGATCCGGTGGCGGTGTGCCGACAGGTGGTCAACGGAGGTGTGACGGCGTGAGCACGTTGCGCCTGAATGCAGGTGCACCGCTCTGTGGACTACGGTGGCGGCTGTGCGGTTGACCGAATTTCATGAAATGGTGCGCGAAGAGTTCGGGCAGGTACGAGGCGACTCGATGCTGATCGACCATGTACTCCAGAGTCTCGACGGAATGACTGCCGCGGAGGCCGTCGAAGCAGGCTGGGAGCCTCGCGAAGTGTGGCGTGCGCTCTGTGTGGAGTTCGACGTACCACCCGCCCGCCGCTGATTCTTCGGCGTGTCGAACGTCTCCCATCTTCTGTTCGAACACGTGTTCGTCTATGCTGAACCTGTTCGGTGGTGACGCTTCTTTGGTAACTGCGAACTTTCGATGTTCTACAAACGCGGTGACCTACAAACGCGGTGATCGACAAGCGCTAAAGCAAGATCGAAAAGTCTGTCGGTGGCCGGATCTACTCTGATCGCAACACACCAACAGGGTCGGCTCAGGCAGGCGCTGAAGAGACGGAGTCTGCTCAGGCAGGCACTGAAGACTGAAACAAGGATGGGGATCACGATGGCACCACAGGCACCTGATCGGGACAAGGCACTCGACCTCGCGTTGGCGCAGATCGACAAGAACTTCGGCAAGGGTTCGGTGATGCGCCTGGGTGAGGGTGTCCGCCAGCCCATCGCCGTCATTCCCACCGGTTCCATCGCGCTCGACGTCGCGCTGGGTATCGGCGGACTGCCGCGTGGCCGCGTCATCGAGATCTACGGCCCGGAGTCCTCGGGTAAGACCACCGTGGCACTGCACGCAGTTGCCAATGCTCAGGCCAACGGCGGCATCGCGGCGTTCATCGACGCGGAGCACGCACTCGATCCCGACTATGCAGCCAAGCTGGGCGTCGATACCGATGCACTCCTGGTCTCGCAGCCCGATACGGGTGAGCAGGCCCTCGAAATCACCGACATGCTGATCCGTTCAGGCGCCCTCGACATCGTCGTGATCGACTCCGTGGCCGCTCTTGTTCCTCGCGCCGAGATCGAAGGCGAGATGGGTGACAGCCACGTCGGTTTGCAGGCTCGACTGATGAGCCAGGCGCTGCGCAAGATCACCGGTGCCATGAACAACTCGGGCACCACCGTCATCTTCATCAACCAGCTTCGCGAGAAGATCGGTGTGATGTTCGGTTCTCCCGAAACCACCACCGGTGGTAAGGCACTGAAGTTCTACGCTTCGGTCCGCCTCGACATCCGTCGTATCGAAACTCTCAAGGACGGTACCGACGCAGTGGGTAACCGCACTCGCGTCAAGGTCGTCAAGAACAAGGTCGCGCCGCCGTTCAAGCAGGCCGAGTTCGACATTCTCTACGGCCAGGGCATCAGCAAGGAAGGCTCGCTCATCGACATGGGTGTCGAGCACGGGTTCATCCGCAAGTCCGGCTCCTGGTACACCTACGAAGGTGACCAGTTGGGTCAGGGCAAGGAAAATGCTCGTAAGTTCTTGCTGGAGAACACCGATATCCGTGACGAGATCGAGAAGAAGATCAAGGAAAAGCTCGGTATCGGTGCTGACGTCACTGCAACCGACGAAGCTCCCGCCGACTTCTGAGTTCAGTCATGAGCTTCGACGACGGTGACAACGGCGAGAATGCTCGTGAAGAGTACGGCGCTCCTCGGCGTCGATCCCGTCAACGATCCGAGAAGCCGTCGCAACGCGCAGAAGGTGGGACGGAGGCGCAGGCCAAAGATGCTTGCCTACGCCTCCTGACCGACCGGGCGCGCAGTCGTTCCGAGCTGGAAACAAAGCTTAGCGGGCGCGGCTTCGAGCCCGAGATGATTGCCAAGGTCCTCGATCGACTCCAAGAAATCGGGTTGATCGACGACGCAGACTTCGCGAACCAGTGGGTTCATTCGCGGCATACGTACTCGGGCAAGGGAAAGCGTGCGCTTGCAGTCGAGTTGCGGCTCAAAGGAATCGACCAGGACACCGCTTCCGAAGCGTTGTCACAGATCGATCCGGAAGATGAACGCGAGCGAGCAGCGGAGCTGGTTCGGCGGAAGCTGAAGAACAAGCCCGTCGATGATCGCGACAAGGTCACGCGTCGACTGGTCTCGATGCTGGCACGCAAGGGATATTCAGCTGGGATGTCGTACGAGGTGGTCAAAGCCGAGATGGCGGCGGTCACCGACTCGTAGCGAAGTGCAGCATTCAGAACAACAGGGCGGGGGTACCACCGAAATTCGGTGGTACCCCCGCCCTGTTGTGTATTCACGCTAACGCGGCTGGATTCGACTCACGGCTCCATCTGATTCACGGCTTGGTCAGGTCCATACCCGGAACCGAAACAGCTGGGTCGGCGGACGGAGCCGCGATGGGGCCCTTGCCCTTTCGCTTCCCGGACCGCAGGCGCTTCTCCACCTTGGTTGCCAGGAAGGTCAGAGCCGAGTTGAGAGCGATCATGATCGCGGCGACCACGATGAGCGCCGGCAGGAAGTTTCCGTAGAAGGTGCCGAGCTGTTGGGCCTGACGCACCAGCTCGACATATCCGATCAGGTAACCGAGGGCGGAGTCCTTCAACGCCACGACCATCTGTGAAATCAGGGCCGGGAGCATGGCGGTAACCGCCTGGGGGAGCAGGATCGTCACCATGATCTGCGTCTTGCGCATACCAAGTGCCTTGGCGGCCTCACTTTGCCCTCGTGGGAGTGAGTTGATTCCGGCACGGACGATCTCGGCGATCACAGAACCGTTGTACAGAGTCAGACCCACGACGACTGCCGCGAGTGCGAGGTACTTGGACTTGAAGACCTCGTATTCGGCGAACACCTGATACGAGAAGATCATCAGAATCAGAACCGGTACTGCTCGGAACAATTCGACGATGACGCCGCAAATCTTCCGAATGATGTTGTGCTCGGAGAGTCGGCCGATACCCAGTGCAGAACCGAGGATGAGCGCGAAGACGATGGACATCGCAGCCGCGATCAGCGTTCCCCGGATGCCGGGTATCAGATACGTTGTCCACGACGTGGATTCGAGGAACGGATCCCACTTCGCTGCTGTCAGCTGGCCCTTTTCGTCGAGTGCGCGGTAGATGACGTAACCGATTGCGACCATGAGTGCAGCGACGACAAGGGACGCGAATCGGTAGAGATTTCGCGCTCTCGGACCTGGCGCGTCGTAGAGGACTGTTGCGCGGTTGCTCATCGTGAAACCTCGAATCGCTTGCTCAGCTTGCCGAAGATCAAGCCCATGGGAAGTGTCAGGATCACGAAACCGACAGCGAAGATTCCACCGACGACAAAGATCGCCGCTTCGTTTTCGATCATCTTCTTCATCAGCGCTGACGCTTCGGATACGCCGATCACCGCGGCGATGGTCGAGTTCTTGGTCAGTGCGATCAGCACGCTACCCAGCGGTGCTGTGACCGCGCGAAATGCCTGAGGCAGGACGATCAGCCGAAGATTTTGTGCAAACGACAGACCGAGTGATCGGCCCGCTTCGGCCTGGCCGACCGGAACGGTATTGATTCCCGATCGAAGTGACTCACACACGAACGCGGCGGTGTAGACACTGAGGCCGAGGACGGCGAGTCGGAAGTTGTTGTCCACCAGAAATGTCGGCGAATCCGACTTGGCGAGGTTGACTCCGAGCGTCTGCGAAAGACCGAACAGACAGAACAACAGAATCAGTGTGAGGGGGGTATTGCGGAACACGGTCACGTACGCGGCGCCCAGGAATCGGGCGACCGGGACCGGTGACACGCGCATCGCCGCGATCAGCACACCGATGATGACAGCGCCGATCGCGGAGAAAAATGTCAGCTGGATCGTGGTCCAGAAGGCTTCCAGAAGCTGGTCGCCGTACTTGCTCAGAAGGTTCACTTGCCGTCTCCCCAGATCACGGGATCTCCGTTGGTGGCGTCACGCGCTGCGGCTCCCGAAGTGGGAGCCGCAGCGAGATTGACGGTGAAAAAAGCAGGTCAGTAACGATCAACGGTGGGCGGCGCCGGGATGGGGTAGCCCGAAGCGCCAACGGTGTTGTTGAAGGCTTCTTCCCATGCGCCGGTGGAGATCATCTTCTCGATGGCGTCGTTGATCTTGCCGCGGGTCTCGGAATCGTCCTTGGCCAGGCCGACGCCGTAGTTTTCCGTTGTGAACGGTTCTCCGACGACCTTCAACTGGCCGGGGTACTGTGCGGCAAAACCAGCGAGGATGATGTCATCGGTGGTGACTGCGTCGACAGCGCCGTTGCGCAGTGCTTCGACACAAGCAGAGTAGGTGTCGAACTCCTGAAGTTGGACGTCAGGTACGGAGTCCTTGACCTTCTGAGCCGGAGTGGAGCCAGTCACCGAGCAGAGCTTCTTGCCGCCGCTGAGAGAATCGCGACCGGTGATGTCGGTGTTGTCGGAGCGAACGAGCAGCGATTGGCCGGCGATGAAGTACGGACCGGCAAAGCCGACCTTTTCCTTGCGTGCGTCGGTGATCGAGTAGGTGGCCACAATGTAGTCGACCTCGCCGTTCTGGATCAGGGTCTCGCGTTGGGCTGACGGTGATTCCTTGAAGGTGATTCCTTCGGGCTTCACGCCGAGTTCGTTCGCGATGTACCGGGCTACCTCGACGTCGAAGCCGGAGAACGTCCCGTCCGGATTGCGCTGACCGAGGCCGGGCTGATCGAACTTGATACCGACGGTGAGCGTTCCATCGGCAGCACTCTGCGATGCGCTCTTTTCTTCTCCTCCACCACAAGCCGTGGCAGCGAACGCGATAGCCATGATTCCGATTCCGAAACGGACGGAGCGATTGATCTTCATGAAGATCCTCTCAGTTGTCGACATGCAAACGGTGCAGTCGAGATGAACGGTGCAGCCGAGGTGAACGGTGCAGTCGAGCAAGTTGTCTTGTGGACGAGGACAGGACTGTCGGAGGGGACTGTGATCAGTGAGTGAGGATCTTGCCGAGGAAGTCCTTGGCCCGATCCGACTTGGGATGGGTGAAGAACTCTTCGGGCGTGGTGTCTTCGACGACCTGGCCGTCAGCCATGAACAGCACACGATCGCCGGCTTTGCGGGCGAATCCCATCTCGTGCGTGACCACGAGCATGGTCATGCCTTCCTTGGCGAGGGAAGTCATGACGTCGAGGACCTCGTTGACCATCTCGGGGTCGAGAGCGGAGGTGGGCTCGTCGAACAACATCACCTTCGGCTGCATCGCAAGAGCGCGAGCAATCGCGACACGCTGTTGCTGACCGCCGGAAAGCTGCGCCGGGTACTTGTCGGCCTGATTGGCGATACCTACGCGCTCGAGCAATGCCTGCGCCGTCTTCTTGGCTTCGTCCTTCTTCGCCTTGCGGACCTTCATCGGTGCGAGCATGACGTTCTCGAGGATCGTCTTGTGTGCGAACAGGTTGAAGGACTGAAAGACCATCCCGACGTCGGCACGAAGTGCGGCAAGTGCTTTGCCCTCCTCGGGGAGCGTCTTGCCGTCGACGGCAATGGTGCCCGAGTCGATGGGTTCCAGGCGATTGATGGTGCGGCACAGAGTCGACTTACCGGAGCCCGACGGACCGAGGACGATCACCACTTGGCCCTTGGGTACCTCGAGATTGACCTCTTGCAGGACGTGAAGTTCCCCGAAGTGTTTGTTCACCGAGGTCATCGAAATCATGGATGTGGAATCGCCGGAGGTGGTCGGCGTCGTCGCATCGTCGGCTTGGGTCATAAACGAGAACCTTAGGCGTAGTTTGCGTCGACGCCCGTGATTTCGCCATGGTTCTTGCCATATGTAATGGAAATTTTACTGTGACGACGTTTATGTCGCGTTTCGGCTGTTTATCAGGGCATTATTACACGTCGTAGTGGACGTGAGCTAGGCTGAAGCGTGTCACTGATAGACGAAATGTCCCCTGCACTTCCGGAGCCGACTGCAGTTCCGGAGCCGACTGCGAAGTCTGTTCGCACCTACGAGGTGCGGACGTACGGCTGTCAGATGAACGTCCACGATTCCGAGCGACTGTCCGGTCTGCTCGAGGACGCCGGGTATTCGAAGGCGGAGACCGGAACCGATCCTGATCTTGTCGTCTTCAACACGTGTGCGGTCCGCGAGAACGCGGACAACAAGTTGTACGGCAACCTCAGCCAGCTCGCCCCGAACAAGGAGGCGAACCCCGACATGCAGATCGCGGTCGGCGGGTGCCTGGCGCAGAAGGATCGTGACACCGTCGTCAAGAAGGCGCCGTTCGTCGATGTCGTCTTCGGCACTCACAACATCGGCTCGCTTCCCGCGCTGCTCGATCGTGCGCGTCACAATCAGCGCGCCGAGGTCGAAATCCTCGACGCGCTCGAGGCGTTTCCCTCGACACTGCCAGCCAAACGCGAATCTGCTTATGCAGGTTGGGTTTCCATATCGGTGGGCTGCAACAACACGTGTACGTTCTGCATCGTTCCGGCCCTGCGTGGCAAGGAAGTGGATCGACGTCCCGGCGACATTCTGGCCGAGGTGCAGGCACTCGTCGACGAGGGTGTCTCGGAAGTAACCCTGCTCGGACAGAACGTCAATGCCTACGGCGTGTCGTTCGCCGATCCGGAACAACCGCGCGATCGCGGAGCCTTCGCCTCCCTCTTGAAGGCATGTGGACACATCGACGGCCTCGAACGGGTGAGGTTCACATCGCCGCACCCGGCAGAATTCACCGACGACGTCATCGAAGCGATGGCAACCACTCCCAACGTCTGCCCGCAGCTGCACATGCCGTTGCAGTCCGGTTCGGACAAGGTTCTCAAAGCGATGAAGCGCTCGTACCGCAAGTCGAAGTACCTCGGGATCATCGAGAAGGTGCGCGCCGCAATGCCGCACGCCGCCATCACCACGGACATCATCGTCGGGTTCCCGGGGGAGACGGAGGAGGATTTCGAGGAGACGCTGGACGTCGTGCGTAAGGCGCGATTCTCCAACGCCTACACCTTCCAGTACTCCAAGCGCCCGGGCACGCCGGCGGCGGAGATGGCCGATCAACTCCCCAAAGAGGTTGTCCAGGAACGCTACATGCGATTGCTCGCCGTTCAGGAAGAAGTGAACATCGAGGAAAATCGCAAGCTCGTCGGCACCGAGGTCGAACTCTTGGTGGCAGCGGGGGAGGGGCGGAAGAACGCGGCGACTCACCGTCTCAGTGGTCGCGCGCGAGACGGCCGCCTGGTGCATTTCCGCCCCGAGGGAAACCTCGACGGCACAATCCGACCCGGTGACGTGGTGACGGTCGTCGTCACCCACGGAGCCCCTCATCACCTCGTGGCAGATGACGGAGTGCTCACGCACCGTCGGACCCGCGCCGGTGATTCGTTCGAAAAGGGCATCACACCCAAGACCCCGCCCATCGGCGTAGGTCTCGGACTACCGCAGATCGGTGCCCCGGCCCCACAACCCGTTCAGATGGGATGCAACGCATGACCTCGCAACACGAGAACACGACACCACAGCCGGGCGACGACGCCTTCGAGGGCTACCGCAAGGATCTCGACGACGCGGAACGCAAGGTCGCGGGAGAAATCGACCCGGGTGTGCGCGCCATGGTTGTCGCGGTTGCGGTGCTCGTGCTGGTCGGCACCCTTGCCCTGCCCCATGCGGGAGTTTCGAATGGCTGGGATGTGCTCGCGTACAACCAGGACGCGGAAACCGAACGGATTGCACTGTTCTCACGCTTGTTCGTGTGGTTCGTCGTCATCTTCGGCATCGGATTCTCGATGCTCGCGCTGGTCACGCGGCGTTGGAGTCTGGCCTGGGTCGCACTCGCCGGCAGTGCCGTGGCGAGCGCTCTCGGCATGATGGCCGTCTGGTCGCGTCAGACCATTCCCGCCGGTTTCAATGTGGCAGGACCGTCGATCGGGCTGATCATCGGATGGTTTGCCGTCGTGTTCTTGACGTTCCATTGGCTCAAGGTGGTCTGGACACGAACCAACATTCAGCTCGCTGCCGAGGAGCAACGCCGGATCGCTGCGGCCGAAGCCGAGAAGCATCAGGAATGGAACGTCGGCTGACACAGCAGGCCGTCCGTCCAAAGCACAAGACAACGCCGGCTGACTCCTTTCGGAGTCAGCCGGCGTTTTTGTTGTCTTTACAGCTCGTCGTCGATTACTCGTTGACGGCGCTTTCGGCAGCTTCGGCCCACTCACGCCACTGCTTGGCCTGAGCGAGAGCCTTCTCGGCGTCCTTCGTCTTGCCGGCAGCCTGAGCCTTGGCGGCCTGCTCCTCGAACTGGCTCACCCGCTCCTTGAACTGCGCGACCCGGGCAAGTGCTTCCGGATCGGTGCGACGCCACTCGGCGTCGACCGCGTCGCGCACCTTGGTTTCGATGGCCCGGAGCTTCGCTTCGAGTTCCTGCATTCGGTCGCGCGGCACCTTGCCGATCGCGTCCCACTTCTCCTGCAGGTCGCGAAGCGCTGCGCGGGCGTTCTCGAGTCCGTGCGCCGGATCGATGTTCGCATTGGCAGCGAGCAGCTCCTCTTTTGCAACCGCGTTCTGCTCGAATTCGGCATCGCGCTCGGATGCAGCAGCGTTGCGCGCGGCGAAGAACACGTCCTGAGCGCCCTTGAAGCGCTTCCACAGGTTGTCGTCGGCCTCGCGCGGTGCGCGGCCGGCAGCCTTCCACTCGCTGAGCAGATCGCGGAATTCCCCGGCGGTCTGTCCCCATTCAGTGGAGGTCGACAGCTTCTCGGCGCGCTCGACCAGTTCTTCCTTCGTCGAACGGGCGCTCGCACGATCCCGGTCGAGTTCGGCGAAGTGCGCTCCACGTCGTCGGTTGAAGGACTCGCGAGCCTTGGAGTACCGCTTCCACAGCGCGTCGTCGACCTTGCGGTCGATTCCGCGAATCGTCTTCCACTCGTCGAGAATCTCGCGCAGTCGATCACCCGCGGTCTTCCACTGGGTCGACTCCGAGCCGATCTGCTCGGCCTCGACTGCGAGGGCCTCCTTGCGGGCGGTGCTTGCCGCGCGCGACTGTTCCTTCTCTTCCTTCGCGTGCGCTGCGGCCTCGTCGGAACCGGCAACGATCACGTCGAGTCGGCGAGCCAAAGCGTCGAGGTCACCGATCACTGCAGCGGTCGAGAGGGATTCGGACAGAGCGATGGCGGCAGCCTTGGTCTTCTTGGCGTCTCCGGCGCCCGACGTCAGTCGCGCCTCGAGTAGCGAGACCTCGGTCGCGAGGTCGTCGTAGCGACGACCGAAATGGGCGAGGCCCTCGGTGGCGTCGCCGGCCTGCCACGAACCGATCTGACGTTCACCGTCAGCGGTCTTCACCCAGGCGGTTCCGTCTTCCTCGACGCGTCCGAACTTGCTCGGGTCGCTGGCCGGTGCGGCGGTGACGGCATGCGAGGCTGCTGGTCCGGGGCGAGGTGCTCCGGGGCGGGGCGCACCGGGGCGTGGTCCACCAGGTTTGGGAGCGCCGGGTTTGGGTGCTGCCGGGCTCGGGCTGGCCGAACTGCTGTCGGCGCCGGTGGTGGGTTCACTGTTCTCGGTCATCGGTCCTCGTCTCTGCCGCGCGTCACGGCTGCCTGATCGCATTCCTGGTTCCATTGAACCCGGTACTCACGTTCTCCGACTATTGAATCAGGTAAGAGGGTGTGAGGTCGCCACCTCGGGGTCGACTAGCGTGGCAACTGTGTTGACTTCCGCTGTTCTCGTCCCCTCGGCGCCGTTACTCGTGCCGGAATTGTCCGGTGATTCGGCCGAGTCCGCTCAGGTGCGTGCTGCAGCGACAACCGCCGTGCGCCGGCTCGCTCACGAGGCGGTGCACTGGGTGGGCGTCGGCGTCGGCCCCGAGAATGCAGAACCCGAGAAAGCAGCAGGCGAACTCTGGCGATCGGGCGTCGGACGTGGGCAGATCGGTACGTTCGCTGGATTCGGCGCCGATGTCCGGACGTCACTGGACGCGGATGCGGCAGGCGAACCGATGCCATCTCTCGAACTGTGCGCCCTTGTTGCCGGCTGGCTGCGTGGCCGAACAGACGTGGAGATAACCGTCGACATGCACGTCGTCAGTGCAAAGGCGTCGGCGAATGAATGTCGTGAGTTCGGGCAGCAGCTGCGCAAGCAACTCGACAGCGACAACCGACCGCAAGGGCTTCTGATCGTTGCTGACGGTGCGTCCACGCTGACGGCAAAGGCGCCAGGAAGCTTCGACGAGCGCGCCGCGGGTGTGCAGTCGGCCATCGACGACGCCCTGACGGCCGGTGACCCGGAGGCGCTTCTTGCTCTCGATCCCCAGCTCTGCCGGAGTGTCGGAGCCCAGGGGCGCGCGGCGTGGCAGGTCCTGGCCGGTGCCTTTACGGGCTCGTCTCGGTCAGCCCATCCTCGCGCGACGGCCGACTACAGCGATGCGCCGTTCGGCGTCGGTTACCACGTCGGGACGTGGCGGCCGTGAACGTCCCTGAAGAACTTCGCCCGATCGCAGTTGTCGGTCCGACAGCGTCGGGAAAGTCCGATCTCGCGTTGGCACTGGCCGAGGAATTCGGCGGTGAAATCATCAACATCGACGCGATGCAGCTCTATCGCGGCATGGATATCGGGACCGCCAAACTGACGCCGGCCGAGCGTCGCGGGATTCCGCATCACCTGCTCGACGTTCTCGACGTGAAGGAGACCGCCACCGTCGCGCGTTATCAAAGCGACGCGATCGCGATCGCCGAGAATCTGATCGTGGCGGGCAAGGTTCCGGTGATCGTCGGCGGATCCATGATGTACGTCCAGTCTCTACTCGACGAATGGTCCTTTCCGGCAACGGATCCCGAAGTTCGTGCGAAGTGGGAGGCAGTGCTGGCCGACGGTGGGGTCGGTGCGGTGCATACGGCGCTTGTTGCTGCTGATCCGGTAGCAGCGGCGTCGATACTGCCGACGGACGGTCGGCGGATGGTTCGGGCGCTCGAGGTCGTCGAGCTGACAGGTCTGCCGTTCGCGGCCTCGGCGCCGCAGATCGGTGACCCTCGATGGGGAACCCGCATTCTCGGCGTGGATCGGGATACGGAAGAACTCGACGCCCGGATTCGGTTGCGAACCGAGCTGATGTTTTCAGGCGGACTTGTCGACGAAGTCGCCGTACTCGTCGAGCAAGGATTGCGTGAGGGCGTCACAGCGCCGCGAGCCATCGGCTACGCACAGGTGCTCGCACATTTCGACGGTGAATACGATCTGGCCGAAGCACTCGAACGGACGTTCATCGGGACGCGGCGCTACGTTCGCCGCCAACGATCATGGTTCCGTCGTGACGCACGCGTGCACTGGCTCGACGGTGCCGATCCGGAGCTGGCTCGCTCGGCCTTCGCTGCCCTTGCATATCGCGGCCTGTAACACGATCGCCCCGATCAGCTATCTTACAGTTAGCTCTTTCGCGATCCATTCGTTTCGCGATCGACGGACTGGAGGACAACGAACATGGCGCAGACCGGGACACACGCGCGACCGAGAGGCCGACGCGCGGGTCGGCTGCCGCTTCTCCTACTGCTCGTCACATTTCTCGCGGTCGGCGGGGTGCTCGTCTATTTTGCGGTGAGTGCGGCCGGGAAGCCCATCAGCGCACCTGTTCCCGAAGCACCCTTCGACGTGGGAGCTCCAACCGATCCAGGGGCGACGTGGGCGCCTGCGCCAACGGATCTGCCGCCGAACACGCTCGCGATTCCCGATCTCGATGTGCGAGCCGACATCGTGACCAGTGGGTTCGGCGCCAACCGCGGAATGATCCTTCCGCATCCTGACAAGGTTTCGCATTTCACCAACGGTGTGCAGTTCGGATCTTCGGAGGGCACCAATCTTGTTGCCGGCCACGTCGACGACGGTGATCGCACGCACGGCGCCTTGTGGGCGCTGCACCAGATGAAGCCCGGAACACCGATCTACGTGAGCGACGACACCGGAACGATGTTCACCTATCACGCAGCGAGCCTGAAGCTGTACGAAAAGGTGGCTTTGCCGGCCGAGTTCTTTTCCGAAACGGGTGCGCCCAGGCTGGTCCTCGTGACCTGCGGCGGCGCAACCGTGCCCGACCCCTCGTTGCCGTCCGGCTTCACGTACGAACAGAACGTCGTGGTCACCGCGTCACCTGCGTGAGTCGGTCGGCAGGTCCGGATAGGATGGCGACCATGGATTTCAGTAAGGGCCACGGCACGCAGAACGACTTCGTTGTTCTCCCTGACCTCGACGTTCGGGTCGATCTCGAGCCGGCGCGAGTTTCAGCGTTGTGTGATCGTCAGCGTGGCCTCGGCGCCGACGGCATCCTTCGTGTCGCCCGGGCAGGCGCACTTGCGGACGCGGGCGTGCTCGGTGCGCTGCCCGACGGCGTCGCTGCCGAAGACTGGTTCATGGACTACCGCAACAGCGACGGCTCCATCGCGGAGATGTGCGGAAACGGAGTTCGCGTATTCGCCCACTATCTCAAGGCCTCGGGCTTGGAGAGCAAGGACGAGTTCGTGGTCGGCAGCCGCGCCGGAGCGCGTCCGGTCGTGGTGCACGGCTACGACGCCACACATGGTGACGTGACCGTGGCGATGGGCCCGATCAAGGACCTCGGCACCAGTTCGGCAACAATCGACGGCCGCGTCTTCGCCGGCGTCGGCATCGACGTCGGTAATCCGCATTTGGCGTGTGTCGACGAGCACGTGACGGCAGAAGTTTTGAGTGCGCTCGATTTGAGTGTTTCTCCGGGCTTCGATCCCGGGTTCTTCCCGCACGGGGTCAACATCGAGATCGTGACGCCGATCCACGACGGTGGGGTCCACATGCGCGTACACGAGCGTGGTGTGGGCGAGACTCGTTCCTGCGGAACCGGAACGGTCGCAGCTGCGGCCGCGGCGCTGAGGTACGACGGCCGCGATGAAGGCTCGGTACTGGTGCGCGTGCTCGGCGGCGAGGTACAGGTCACCGTCGAAGGCGGCAAAGGGTCGTTGCGGGGGCCCTCGGTTCTGGTGGCGAGCGGAACGATCAGCGACGCGTGGTGGCAATCGCTTGTGTGATATCGCCCGCGGGAAATACGCCTGCAGGAAATACGGATGCACCGTGGCCAGGTTTCGTGGGACCATGGATCTTGTATGACGAACACACATGAAAACGAAGAGTCCACCGCTCACGAGCAGTCCGAGTACGCGCAAGCCGAATACACGGCAGCGTCCGCATCGGGCAACCCGTCGACCGGTGAGATGCAACTCGCAGATCGCGGCGCCCTGCGCCGCGTGGCCGGTCTGTCGACCGAGCTCGAGGACGTCACCGAAGTCGAGTACCGCCAGCTTCGACTCGAAAGAGTTGTCCTGGTCGGCGTCTGGACGCAGGGAACTGCCGAGCAGGCCGAGGCGAGCATGACCGAGTTGGCCGCACTTGCCGAGACGGCCGGCTCCGAGGTCCTCGAAGGACTGGTTCAGCGTCGCGACAAACCCGACGCTGCCACCTACATCGGTTCCGGCAAGGCGCAGGAACTGCGCGAAGTAGTCCTGGCGACCGGCGCCGACACCGTCGTCTGCGACGGTGAGCTGACGCCGGCGCAGCTCACGGCGCTGGAGAAGATCGTCAAGGTCAAGGTCATCGACCGGACAGCTCTGATTCTCGACATCTTTGCTCAGCACGCCACGTCTCGTGAGGGTAAAGCCCAGGTGGCTTTTGCTCAGATGGAGTACATGCTCCCGCGTCTGCGTGGTTGGGGCGAGTCGATGTCGCGCCAGGCCGGTGGCCGTGCCGGCAGTAACGGCGGTGTGGGCCTGCGTGGTCCCGGTGAAACGAAAATCGAGACGGACCGTCGCCGTATTCGTGAGCGCATGGCGAAACTACGCCGCGAGATCAAGGGCATGAAGGCCGCTCGCGACACCAAGCGCACACGTCGACTGCAGAGCGACATCCCGTCGATCGCCATCGTCGGATACACCAACGCGGGCAAGTCGAGTCTGCTCAATTCGCTCACCGGATCGGGTGTGCTCGTGGAGAACGCGTTGTTCGCCACCTTGGACCCGACCACTCGCCGCGCAGCACTCGACGACGGCCGCGAGTACGTACTCACCGACACGGTCGGCTTCGTGCGACACCTGCCGACTCAGTTGGTCGAGGCATTCCGCTCGACTCTCGAGGAAGTAACCGACGCGGATCTGCTGCTGCACGTCGTCGACGGTTCGGATCCGTTGCCGACAGAACAGATCAAGGCTGTTCGGGAAGTCGTCACCGATGTTCTGCGCGAGACGGATTCGAAGGCTCCGCCGGAGTTGATCGTGGTCAACAAGATCGACGCGGCAGATCCGGTTACGTTGACGCAACTACGTGGTCTGTTGCCTGGTGCCGTGTTCGTCTCGGCGCGGACGGGTGAGGGAATCGCCGAACTAAGAGCACATCTCAGCGAGGTGCTGGTTCGGCCGGAGGTCGAGGTCGACGTGCTGGTGCCGTACACGCGCGGTGACTTGATGGCTCGAATCCACTCGGACGGAACGATTTTGGAATCGACTCACGAAGAGGCGGGAACGCGGGTGCACGCACGCGTGCCACAGATGTTGGCCTCGGCATTGGTCGAGTACGCACCTAGTGCGTAGTTTCGGGGCCGTGGTCGCGGTGATTGCTGCGACTACGGCAACCGCACTGCTTCCCGGAGCGCTCGCACAGGCGTCGTCGTTCGAACCGAGCGAGTTCGCCCCACTCTGTACGCCTACCGATCCTGCGCTCCAGGAGTTGTCGGGGATGGTCGTCGTCGACGATCGGATCTACGCGATGGGCGACGGCGGCAGTGACGACTTCGTATTCGAAATGGACCTGAACTGTGTTGTCCAGAAACAGATTCCGGTCCCGATAGATCCTTACGACGTCGAAGATCTTGCGGTGAGTGGGCGAACGCTCGTTCTGTCGGACACCGGTGACAACCTCCGGACCCGCGAAACAGTGGCGTTCATCACGATGGACCTCGATTCCGGTGACGGTACGTTGCACCGCCTCACGTACCCGGACGGTGCGCACGACACCGAGTCGATACTGCTAGACCCCGACGGCCACGTTTTTGTCGTGACCAAGGAATTGTTCGGCGAAAGCAGTGTCTACACACCGATCGGGGATCAGAAACTGAGTGACTTGGCGCAGCCCGGCCCGACGCCGCTCGAGCGCGTCGGAGCCGTGTCCCTCGGACCGGAGAAGCCCGTGTCGGTGATGTTCACCGGGGGAGCGGTGTCGTCGGACGGTTCGGCGATCGCACTTCGGAGTTACTCCGACCTGTACCTGTACGAAGTCGTGGACGGCGGAATCGGCGCGACGCTCACCGGTACCGAACCGCTGCGGATCCCGCTCCCGAAGGAGCCTCAGGGTGAGGCGGTGGCATTCAACGATGCGGGCGATGTTCTGATCGGTTCGGAATCTGCCGGCGGAGCGTTGCCTCCGGTGTACGTGATGCGAGCGCTCGTGGACGCGACAGAAGCGACGGCTGACTCGTCTGCCGGTTCGGTCGGTGTCGGGGTCGATCCGTGGACATTCGTGTGGACCGGGTTGGTCGCGGCAGGATGTGCGATCGGGGGCGCGGCATTCGTGAGATTTCGACGACGCCGCTGATTCCCGATAATTCCACGAATTCGCAGACCGACGGTAGATGTGGATACTGGAACGAATGCACGGGCATCAACTCCTGACGCGGCTCTCGCGTATGTCACTCGAGCACGGACACATCACCGCAGCGCTGCTCGTGGGTTCCGTCATCGTCGGCGTCGGCACGTTGCTTCTGCTTCGGTGGTTGCCGCGTAGGGCCGCGTTGGTCGCGCTAGGTCTGTCAGTGCTCGGATCAGCCACCGGTGCGACGTTCGTGTGGCTCAGCTTTCGGCCGCTGCCCGCGCAGCTACCGGCGTCGAATTTTGTCTGGATAGCGCTGGCGATGTTCGGAGTCATCGGCGCCGCACTCGTTCTCCTTCGGCGCCCAGGGCTTGCGCGTGGCCTTTCGGTGACGGCATTCGCCGGGCTGGCCGCGATCGTCGCAGTAGGTCAGGTCAACGCGCAGACCGGCACCTATCCCACACTCGGCTCACTGGTCGGGCACTGGCCGGTGGGCTCGGTCGAGAACGTTGCCTTCGATTCGCTCCCCGGGGCCGAACCTTGGGTACAACGGGGACTGCCCACCGAAACTCATTGGCAGGTTCCGGTGCGGATGCCGAGCAACGGTGTCGTGACGGAAGCGGCGATTCCAGGAAACGTTTCGGGATTCGACGCGAGGCCTGCGACGCTGTATCTCCCGCCGGCCTATCTTGCCGATCCGCGTGCCGAGTTGCCCGTACTGGTGTTGGTGGCGGGCGAGCCCGGCAGCCCCAGCGACTGGCTGGACAGTGGCCGGCTCGCGACCACCGTCGACGCCTATGCGTCGAGGCATTCCGGGCTTGCTCCCGTCGTGGTGGTGCCCGACGCGTTGGGGGACTACGACGCCAACCCCGGCTGCATGGATTCTGCGCTCGGCAACGTCGCGACGTATCTGGACCAGGACGTCCCGAACTGGATCGAATCGAACCTTCAAGTGAATCCGGACGCTGCGCAATGGGCTATCGGTGGGTTCTCCTACGGCGGGACATGCGCGATCGAGATGGCCGTGAACTTCCCGGACCGATACCCGTCGTTCCTGGACTTCTCCGGCCAGGACGAACCGTCGACCGGTGATCACGAGGACACCGTGGCGGCCATGTTCGACGGTGACGAAAGCGCGTTCGACGCGGTCAACGCCCGAGACCTGATGGCGCAGAATCGGTATCCGCAGTTGTCGGGTGTATTTGTCGCGGGTGAGGACGACGACATCTACCGCCCTCAGCAGGAGATCATGTTCGAGGCTGCACGCGCCGCCGACATGAACGTGGACTACTACACCCTTCCCGGCGGGCACTCGGGTGATGTGTGGGGCACTGCTCTGGAACTCGAAATGGACTGGCTGGGCCGGACACTCGCACTGACTCCGTGAGAGTGTCCGGCCCGCTGCACAGCACCGACTGACATCAGGTCAGGCGTCGAGATCAGCGGCTACCAGCTCGGCGACCTTGGCGAGTGCGTCGGCGTCGTCGGACTCGATGGTTACTTCGGTGTCCTTGGCGGCTCCGAGCGTCATGATCATCAGTGCCGACCCTGCATCCACCGGTTCGCCGTCGGCGACTGCGAGGGTGACCGTGGCGCCGGAGGCTCCGACTGCTTCGGCGATGAGAGCGGCGGGGCGGGCGTGGAGGCCGACTGCGGAACCGACGGCAACTGTCTTGCTGGGCATGGGATCTCCTCGTTGTAGAACTGTCGTTGCGGACGTTATGGGGTGTTCGGGCAGATCTGGTGACTCAGGTGGTGACTGCAGTGTTGCCTGCTGTCGATCATGCCGCAGCGGGCACGATTTCGGGGTCGAGTTCGGCATCGGACGGCCCCTTGCGGAAGAACTCCTTGGCTCCGACGACGGCGAGCGCAGCTACCACGGTTCCCGCGGCGAGCGAGACCAGGAACCAGCCGATTCCGCCGACTGCGAAGAAGACGAAGATGCCGCCGTGCGGGGCGCTGAGAGTGACGTCGAAAGCCATGATCAGCGCGCCGGTGACCGCGCCGCCCGCCATCATCGAGGGGATCACGCGAAGCGGGTCGGCAGCGGCGAACGGAATCGCGCCCTCGGAGATGAATGCCGAACCCAGCAACCAGGCAGCCTTTCCGTTCTCCCGTTCGGCTTCGCTGAAGAGCTTGGGACGCAGCACCGTCGAGGCAAGTGCCATGGCAAGCGGCGGAACCATACCGGCAGCCATGACAGCCGCCATGATGCGCAAAGTGGCCGGGTCGTTGACGTTGAGTCCGGCGACGGCGAAGGCGTAAGCCGCCTTGTTGACCGGTCCACCGAGGTCGAAGCACATCATCAGGCCGAGAATGATGCCGAGGAAGATGGCCGAGCTGCCGGACAGTCCGTTGAGCCAGTCGGTGAGACCGGAGGTGATCGCGGCGAGCGGACGCCCGAGGACGATGAACATCAGTGCTCCGACGACCAGCGTCGCGAACAGCGGGATGATTACCACCGGCATCAGGCCTCGCAGCCACTGCGGGACGGCGATCCGGCCGATGTAGAGCGCGACGACACCGGCGATGAGACCACCGACCAAGCCGCCGATGAAACCGGCACCGACGAACACGGCGACCGCGCCGGCTGTGAAGCCGGGAGCGATGCCAGGCCGGTCGGCGATGGCGAAGGCGATGTAGCCGGCCAACGCGGGCACCAGGAAGCTGAATGCCAACGAACCGATCTGGAACAGCACTGCGCCGAGATAGGTGGCCAGACCACCGTCGGGAAGGTTGGTGATCGAGTTGTTGAGAACGATGTCCTTGGCCGGACCGGAGATCTCGTATCCGCCGAGCAGGAAGCCGAGTGCGATCAGCAGACCGCCGGCCGCGACGAACGGGATCATGTAGCTGACACCGGTCAGGAGGACCTGACGGAGGTGGGTGCCGAACCCTACGGAACCGGCATCGGAATCCGCGGCCGCTGCGGCGGTGCCGTCAACGGTGGCGGCGGCGGGATTCTCGGAGGCGCGCAACGCTTCTGCGAGCATCTTGTCCGGCTCGTTGATTGCCCGCTTGACACCGGAAGCGACGACGGGCTTACCGGCGAATCGTTCGCGGCCCTTCACTCCGACGTCGGTGGCGAAGATGACCGCGGCGGCTCCGGCGATCACCGAAGGGTCAAGGGGGGTGCTTCCGCTCGAACCTTGCGTTTCGACGTGAACCTTGATGCCGGCGCGTTCACCCGCGGCGACGAGTGAGTCCGCCGCCATGTAGGTGTGAGCGATTCCGGTCGGGCAGGCGGTGACCGCGACGATGTGACGCTCCGCGGGCGCTGGTGCCGGGGTCTCCTCGGTAGCGTGTTTCCCGGTGGAAACAGGTGCCGGGGGTGTCGCTGCCGCAGCCTTTGCTGCAGGATCCTTCGGTGCGGGATTGAGTACCTCGTCGACCAGTCTCACGATCTCGTCCGGCGTCGACGCTTCACGAAGTGACGTGACGAACGCGGGCCTGACGAGTGCTCGGGCCAAGGAGGAGAGCAGCTTCATGTGCTCGGCCCCGGCGCCTTCGGGCGCCGCGATCAGGAAGACCAGATCGGCGGGGCCGTCGGGTGCACCGAAGTCGACCTTCGGATCGAGTCGAGCAAACCCCAGGGACGCGGACGAGACAGCCTCGGCGCGGCAGTGGGGAATTGCGATTCCGCCGGGCAGTCCGGTCGCGGACTGCGCTTCGCGAGCGAGTGCGGCGTCGACCAGTCCCGCGGCGTCGCTCGCCCGCCCCGCTGCAGTCAATCGCGCTGCGAGAGAACGAATGACATCTTCCTTGGTCGAACCCAGGTCGGTGTCGAGTGAGATCAGTTCGGGACTGATGATCTCCGGGCCGGAACTGCCGGCTGCGGTGGTATCGGACATGTCAGGTTCCTTAGGGCGTCAGGCGAGTTCGGTGGGGACGGGGATGGGAGAGGCGGCATCTGCTGCAGATACCGAAACCGCTGCCAGATCGATCTGTTCGGGTGTGGGAAGGGTTGTGCCGGGAAGGGAGGCAGCGGCGCTTCCGTAGGCGACCGCGTGACGTAGCCGCTCGGATTCCGAGCCGCCGCCCGCTTCGGCGAGGATGTAGCCGGCCAGCGACGAATCGCCTGCGCCGACGGTACTGACTGCGACAATCGGGGGAGCGGTGGCGATCCACGCGCCGTCGGCCGTGACGAGGACGGCACCGGCTGCGCCGAGTGTGGCGAGCACACTGCCGACGCCGCGGTCGACCAATCGCTGTGCCGCCGTGATTGCAGGCCCGGGATCACCGTTCTCGGCAGCACGTTCGAGGACGTGGCCGTCGACGCCGGTCAGTTGCGCGAGTTCCTCGCCGTTGGGTTTGAGCAGATCAGGTGCCGAGCCGGGGAAGCATTCGGCGAGTGCCGTCAGTGGGGCGTCCGAGGTGTCGACCGCTACCTTGCACGGGTGATCGCGCAGCGCCGCGACAAGTTCGCCGTACCACCCCAGAGGAACGCCGGGAGGCAGTGAGCCGGACAGCGCGAACCACAGTGCGGTATCGGCGCGGGCGATCAACTCCTGTGCCAGGGCGTCGAGCGTCGAACCGGACAGCGTTGCGCCGGGTTCGTTGATCTTCGTCGTGGTCCCGTCCGGTTCGGCGATGGTGATGTTGGTGCGAGCCGGACCCGTTGTGGCGACGCCGATGTGGGGAATCCCACCGGCTGCGAGCGCCGAGAGCAAGGGATCGCCACCATTTCCCGGTAGCACCGCGAGCACGTCGAGGTCGGCTGCGGCGAGAACACGCGCGACGTTGACCCCCTTGCCGCCGGGGTCGCTGCGAGTGGAGTGGGCACGTAGGACGGAGCCTCGTTCGAGCCGTTGCTCGAGTTGTACGGTCCGATCGATACTCGGGTTGGCTGTCAGTGTGACGATCATGCGATCACCACCTCGATTCCGTGGTCGTGGAACTCGGATGTGTCTGTGGGACTGATCTCTTCGTCGGTGATGAGGACGTCGATGCTGTCGAGTGGTGCGAAGCTGATCAAGTGCTCGCGGCCGACTTTGCTGGAATCGGCCACCACGACAACGTGATTGGCGGCCTTGACCATCGCTCGTTTGACGGCGGCCTCTTCGCTGTCCGGGGTGGAGAGTCCGTGCCCGACGCTGATCGCGTTGGTTCCGACGAAGGCGACGTCGACCCGCAACGTGCTCAGCAGGCGCAGAGCGTCCTCGCCGACCGCGGCTTGCGTCACCCCGCGTACTCGTCCGCCGAGCAGGATCAGGGAAATCGAGTTCATCGATGCCAGTCGTGCGCCGATCGGCACGGAATTGGTCACGGCCGTGAAGTCGTTCTCGGTCGGAAGTTCGGGGATCATGCGGCCCGTGGTCGTGCCCGCGTCGAAGATGACGCTGCCGCCGGTAGGAGGGAGATAGGTGACCGCGCAGCGGGCGATCCGGTCCTTCTGTTGCGCGCGGGTCTGATCGCGTTCCGCCATGCCCGGTTCGGTCACGTGGAGGGATCCGGTCGGAACGGCGCCGCCGTGTACACGCCTGATCTGTCCGATCCGCTCGAGGAAGGCCAGATCGCGACGCACGGTCTCGGTGGTCACACCGAAGGTCTCCGACAGCGCCGCCACGGACATGCGTCCGCGCTGCGACACCATGGTGCCGATCGCTTGTTGGCGTTCTTCCGCGTACACGTGCTCTCCGATTCCGAAATGTGATCCGACGGTGCGTTGTGGATCACAGTGAATGTTGCTTTATGTTGTTTTACGCCCGAGTGTGTTGACATGTCAAGACTTGGGAGTAATCTTCGTCACAACGAAGGTGAGGGCTTTACACGCTCGAGGTGATCCGGTGTGACACCGGGCCCATCGCTCAAGGAGGACAGATGACCGAACAGCTCAACCGAATCACCGTGCACGGCACCCCCGTCGTGCCCGGAATTGCCTACGGCCCGGCTATCTGGCCGTCCAGCCGACCAGAACTCGTCACCGATGCGCCCGCACTCGACGAGGCCGATCGAGAGGCCGCTGCAGACGCCTTCGTCGCAGCAGCGAAGGCTGTCGAGAACCGCCTTCTCGGACGGGCTGCCGAAGCCACAGGCGCGGCCGCCGAGGTCTTGCAGGCCAACGCAGCGATGGCAGCCGATCGCGGCTGGATCGGGGCGGCAAAGAAGTCGATCGCCGGCGGAGTGCCCCCGGTGCAGGCTGCGATCGCGGCGACGGAGCAGTTCGTGGTGCTGTTCACCAAGGTCGGCGGTGTGATGGCCGAGCGCGTCACCGATCTCGAGGACATCCGCGACCGCGTGATCGCCGAACTCTCCGGATTGCCCGAACCCGGAGTTCCGATGCCCGAGACGCCGTCGGTGCTGTGCGCGGACGATCTGGCTCCTGCGGACACCGCGGGCCTCGATGCAACCAAGATCATCGGACTCGTGACCATCTTCGGCGGCCCGACCAGCCACACGGCAATCATCGCGAGGCAGTTGGGCATCCCGTGCATCGTGGCTGCGAAGGAATTGGAATCCATCGCGGCCGGAACACCGATTCTGATCGACGGAACCACCGGCGACGTGATCGCGGAGCCGGATCCCGAACAGGCGCGCGAACTGGTCGAACAATCCCGGATCGATCGCGAACGCGTCAGCACGTGGACCGGACCAGGCCGGACGTCGGACGGTCGGCCGGTAGACGTTCTCGCCAATGTTCAAGACGGCGCGGGCGCTCGCGCCGCGGCGTTGACCGCAGCGGGAGGCATCGGGCTCTTCCGGACCGAACTCTGCTTCCTCGGCCGTGAGACCGAACCGACCGTAGACGAGCAGGCGGCGATCTACGCCGAAGTTCTCGAGGCCTTCGCAGGAAAGAAGGTCATCATTCGCACGTTGGACGCGGGTTCGGACAAGCCGCTCAAATTCGCCAACCATCAAGAGGAAGCGAATCCGGCCCTCGGCGTTCGTGGGGTCCGAATCGCCTGGCAGGACATGGGAATTCTCGACCGCCAGCTCGACGCGATCGCGGCAGCCGCGGCGTCGACCAACTCGTCCCCGTGGGTCATGGCACCGATGATCGCCACCCCGGCCGAGGCGAAACGTTTTGCCGATGCGGTGCGGGCACGCGATCTTGTTCCCGGTGTGATGGTCGAAATCCCGGCGGCGGCGCTGTTGGCCGACCAGATTCTCGAACACGTCGAATTCCTCTCGATCGGTACCAACGACCTCGCTCAGTACACGATGGCCGCTGATCGGATGTCCTCCGAACTCGCCGACCTGACCGATCCGTGGCAGCCCGCGGTGCTCGCCCTTGTCGCACGTACGGCCCAGGCCGGTCAGGCGGCAGGCAAGCGCGTCGGCGTCTGCGGTGAGGCGGCCGCCGATCCACTGTTGGCGTGTGTTCTGGCCGGACTCGGAGTTTCCTCGCTGTCGTGCGCTGCGGCGTCGGTCGCGGGTGTGGGAGCGAAGGTCGGGTCAGTCACCATGGCGCAATGTGAGGCGGCTGCGGCGGCGGTGCTGGCAACCGGTGATCCGGTGGCAGCGCGCAAAGCGGCGGCCGACGCAATCAGCTGAACTGGTTTCGTTGGTCTCGGTCGGAGACCGAGCGCCTGACCTCTAGTATTTCGACCTGTGATCGAACGAGAAACAATGACCGGGGCCGGCGGAATCGGCTGGACTGTCCACGGAGACGGCAAGCGGATCGCCGACGGCGCCGTCGTGGCGCCGGATGAACGACTGAGTTGGCCGCGCACCATCGGGATCGGGATGCAGCACGTCATCGCGATGTTCGGAGCGACACTGCTCGTTCCGACCATCACCGGCTTCCCCGTCACGACGACGCTGTTGTTCTCGGGTATCGGCACCGCGCTGTTCCTGCTCATCACCCGGGGCCGGATCCCGAGCTATCTCGGTTCGTCCTTCGCGTTCATCGCCCCGCTGACAGCGTCAGCAGGGTCAGGCCCGGCCGCGCAGCTCGGTGCCGTCATGGCCGTCGGCATCGTGTTGATGTTGATCGGCGTCGCCGTACGTCTGATCGGCAGCCGGGTCATCGACGCCGTCATGCCGCCGGTAGTGACAGGCGCCGTCGTCGCGCTGATCGGTCTCAACCTCGCTCCGACGGCGGTCGGTTCCTTCGAATCGCAGCCGCTGATCGCCACGGTCACGCTCGTTTCGATCCTGCTGGTCACGGTCGTCGGTCCCGGGTTGCTCGGCCGGTTGGGCATTCTGGTCGGCGTAGTGATCGGCTGGGTCTTCGCCGCGGTCATCGGTGGTCTCGACAGTGAACGAGTGTCCGCTCTGCGCGAAGCCGACTGGTTCGGGCTGCCGAGTCTGCACGGACCGTCGTTCGACTGGTCGGTGATCGTGCTCGCGCTGCCCGTGGTGATCGTTCTGGTCGCCGAGAACGTCGGACACGTCAAGGCGGTGTCCGCCATGACGGGTAAGTCCCTCGATGATCTGGCCGGCAATGCGCTGTTTGCAGACGGTCTCGCCACGACCTTGGCGGGCGCCGGCGGCGGATCCGGAACCACCACGTATGCCGAGAACATCGGGGTCATGGCAGCGACGCGTGTGTACTCGACCGCGGCGTACTGGGTAGCGGCCGCCACCGCCGTGATCCTGGCATTTTCGCCCAAATTCGGTGCACTGGTCTTCACGGTTCCGAACGGCGTCATCGGCGGTGCGACGATGGTTCTCTACGGACTCATCGGCATTCTCGGTGTGCGCATCTGGATGGAAGCGAAGGTGGACTTCACCGATCCGGTCAACCTGACCGTCGCCGCTGCCGCACTGGTTGCCGGCATCGGGAACCTGACGCTGACCATTGGTTCGGTCGAGCTGGGCGGCATCGCTTGGGGGTCGATCGGCATCCTCGTCGCCTACCCGATCATGCGATACCTCGCCAGATTCCGTACTTCGAGTAACAGATAACCGCTACAGTCACGAATCGTGATCGTTCGGGTCATCGACGGGTATCGCAACAGGTTCTACCGTCGGAGGCAGTGACGTGGGCCCGCGAACTTCGGCGTGCCCAGTCTCAGCGAAAATATCCCGACCGGGTACATCGTCCCCACCGGGTACATCACTGAAGTGCCGTATATCGAATTGCAAGGAGTCGGCGTGGAGCGCACCCTGTTCGAACCGGAACATGAACTCTTCCGGGAGTCGTACCAGAAGTTCTTGGCACAGCACGTGGCACCGAACCACGAGAAGTGGGAAGAGCAGAACATCGTCGATCGTGACGTCTGGGTCGAGGCCGGAAAGCAGGGATTCCTGGGAACCGCGGTACCTGAGGAATTCGGCGGCGGCGGTGTCAAGGATTTCCGCTACAACGCGATCATCACCGAGGAAACCACCAAGGGTGGCTTCAGTGGTATCGGCTTCACGCTGCACAACGACGTGGTGGCGCCGTACCTCCTGGAGTTGACCAACGAGGAGCAGAAGCAGCGTTGGCTACCCGGATTCGCGTCGGGTGAGCTGATCTCGGCGATCGCGATGACCGAACCGGGTACCGGTAGCGACCTGCAGGGCATCAAGACGAAAGCAGTTCGCGACGGGGACCACTGGGTACTCAACGGTTCGAAGACCTTCATCACCAACGGAATCAACGCCGACATCATCATCGTTGTCGCGTGCACCGACCCGGACAAGGGTGCTCAGGGCTTCAGCCTCCTCGTGGTCGAGCGGGACATGCCCGGCTTCGAGCGAGGACGCAATCTCGACAAGATCGGCATGAAGGCTCAGGACACCGCCGAACTCAGCTTCACCGACGTACGCGTTCCCGCTGCCAACCTGCTGGGCGAAGAGGGAATGGGCTTCTTCTACTTGATGAAGAACCTTCCCCAGGAACGACTCTCGATCGCCGTCGTTGCTGCCGCCGCAATGGAATCGGTTCTCGAGAGCACGATCCAGTACTGCCGTGACCGCAAGGCATTCGGCAAGTCGATCGGCAGCTTCCAGAACACCCGATTCGTACTGGCCGAATTGGCAACGGAGACCACGGCAGTGCGCATCCTGGTGGACAAGTTCATCGAGCAGCTCAATGCCGAGAAGCTGACCGTGCAGGAAGCTGCGATGGCGAAGTGGTGGACCACCGAAGCTCAGGTCAAGCTCATCGACCGCTGCCTCCAGCTGCACGGAGGCTACGGCTACATGAAGGAATACCCGGTTGCCAAGGCGTACATGGACTCTCGTGTGCAGACCATCTACGGGGGCACAACCGAGATCATGAAGGAGATCATCGGACGTTCGCTGAATCTCTGATTCGGGTGATGGACCGCTGATCGTCACGAAAAGACTCTGGGCCCCGGCTGATGCCGGGGCCCAGAGTTTTGTGATCGAGGGTGCGAGCGAACTCAGATCTTCCGCATGACCGTGACAACCTTGCCCAAGATGACGGCGTTGTTGCCGGGAATCGGCTCGAAGAGGTCGTTGTGCGGCATCAGCCACACCTCCTTCTTCGTACGCTTGAACGTCTTCACGGTGGCTTCGCCGTCGATCATTGCGGCCACGATGTCACCGTTCTCGGCGACGTTCTGCTGACGGACGACAACCCAGTCGCCATCGCAGATCGCTGCATCGATCATCGACTCACCGACAACCTTGAGCATGAAGAGCGAACCTTGGCCGACGAGCTCGCGGGGGAGTGGAAACACATCCTCCACAGCTTCCTCGGCGAGGATCGGTCCGCCGGCAGCGATGCGGCCCAGGATGGGGACGAACGCCGGCTCTGGCAGCGGGTCGGCACTGTTGTACTCGCCGGAATGCTTCGACACCGACGCGATGGCGGTATCGGCCGCAACCTCGTCGAGACCCCGAACATCGACTGCACGAGGGCGATTGGGATCGCGTCGAAGGAAGCCCTTGCGCTCCAACGTTCGCAGTTGATGCGCGACCGACGACGTGGAGGTAAGCCCCACCGCATCCCCGATTTCGCGAATGCTCGGCGGATACCCGCGCTCCGTCACCGAATCGCGGATCACTTCGAGAACGCGCCGCTGACGCTCGGTGAGCGTCTCGCTCGACGGAGACGGAACTGCAGAAGCTCCTGCCTCCGCGGCTGTGCTGGAGCGATCGTCCTTCATGGCCTGTTGCCTCCGTGTCTGAAGAAGTCGTGTCTGAAGAAGTCGTGTCTGAACAAGTCGTGTCTGAAAACTGCCTGCAAAAGTGCCTGGTGCAAGTCGCGCAGAAACCTGTCGGTGCCTCCTGCCAACATTCGAGCTGTCGACAAACACGGAGGCTTTCGCAATTCCCGCTGTGTGGTCTGACACGAATCTAGCCGGATTTGCTCGCGGTTTCAAACATCTGTTCGATTCGTGTCGCTCCAAGTAGAGACATTGTCGGCCAGGCGTGGTAGAAATTCGAACATGCGTTCCATCGAACGCATGATCGAACACATCGATCGGTGTCGACCAGCGGAGGTCACGATGGGTAACGCAGCACTGAAAAGCAACAGGGTTTTCGACGACGCGATTGGTTTCGACGCGTTTGGTTTCGACGGTACGTCGGCACTGAAGTACCACCCCTCGTTCTATGGGCCCGATGCAGACGCTGTGTCCTTCGAACGGCGCGGAGCGGCCGAAATGCATGGCGTGGCCAGGGATGTCGACAACGAACCGCAGGCGGCCGTCGTTCGCCGGGTTCCGGCGGTGGGCGCGGTTTCAGGTTCGCGTTCATTGCGCGAATCTCCTCGCCGGTGGGACAGCGAGCACGATTCGTCACGCCCGTACGGAGGAAGTTTCGCGCACCGAAACAGGGTCGGTGTGTCACGGGTCGAACATGAAGTGGCCGCCGAGGATGTCAGTTGGAAGACGGTTTTCCTGGGCGCCGTATTCACCGCATTCGCAGTGTTGGCGTTGGTGGGGATCGGCGCTTTGTCGAGTGGTGACGTAGCTGCGACAAACGGCGCGACCGAAGTGGTTCGCGTTGCCGCGGGTGAATCCCTCAGTGATATTGCTGCCAAGGTTGCACCCGGCCAGGCTGTCGGTTCGGTGATCGAGCAGATCATGGATCTCAATGCGATGTCGAGTTCCGGACTGTCAGTGGGACAAACGCTGATCGTGCCGGCCTCGGGGCGCTGACCTACCCCGTACCAGGCGGGGGCGTACCGAGCGTGAGAGCAGTCCGTTCACAGCGAGTAAGCTGTCCACTTGACAGTCCCACCACCTCGGGTGGTCGCGTTGAGTACGTGGATCTGCTCTGTAAATCGTCGGAGGATTTGCAGTCGGTAGCGAATCTGAGTTGCGGCCATTTCGGCGACAACGAAGGAACCCCGATGCATTGCCCGTTCTGCCGGCACCCTGATTCCCGAGTGGTCGATTCGCGCGAGGCCGACGAGGGCCAGGCGATCAGGCGGCGCCGTTCGTGCCCCGAGTGTGGCCGCCGATTCACCACGGTCGAGACGGCAGTTCTCTCGGTCGTGAAGCGCAGCGGCGTCACGGAGCCTTTCAGCCGAGAAAAGGTTGTCAAAGGTGTGCGTCGCGCATGCCAGGGCCGCCAAGTGGACAACGATTCGCTGAATTTGCTCGCCCAACAGGTTGAAGATGCCGTTCGAGCTTCGGGTTCTGCCGAAATTCCCAGTAACGAGGTAGGGCTCGCGATCCTCGATCCGCTTCGAAATCTCGACGAAGTCGCCTACCTGCGATTCGCATCGGTGTACAAGTCCTTCAGCTCGGCTGCGGATTTCGAACGTGAGATCACCGACATGCGCGAGCATGCAGAGACCCGTGCCGCCGAGAAGGCTCCCGGCGCCGAGACCGTTTCCGTCGACTGAGGCCTTCGCCTCAGATAACGCTGAGAGCACAGAGCGGTCTTAGGTAACGCTGAGAACACAAAGCGAACAATCGAACAAATCGGGCACGTTATTCGCTTAGTGTCTACCAGGTACGTTCGTCCGCATCTCGGATCTTCACGGAGGCGTTATGAACTTAGTTGCAGTTCTCGGAGTCGTGAACAGCCTGGTAACCCTCGGGTTCGCCAACACTGTTGCCACCTTTGGCGGTTTCCTCACCAACGTCAACATTCAGACAATCTACTGATCGCGCAATTCCCGCCGAACATCAACGCTTGATCGCTTCGATAGCTTTCAGGACTCGCTTTTCGGAAATCGGTGTGGGTGTACCGAGGGACTGCGCAAACAGGCTCACGCGCAGTTCCTCGATCATCCAACTGATCGCATCGACATCTCGAGCAGTGCGACGCTCTTCGGGAAGCGAACTCAACAACCGGTCGTACGCTGCGTACACCCGGTCGAGGACATCCATAGCCTGCTGATCTCGTTGTGCACTTGCGGGCAGAGCTTCGAGACGGAATTTTGCTGCGGCAAGATACCGCGGTAAATCGCGTAGGCGGGCCGATCCCAGTTCGGCGACAAATCCCGGAAACAGCAGTGAGGTCAACTGTTCTCGGACGTCGTCGGCTGCCTCGCCGCGCGAGCGGTCCAGCACGACGCTCAGTCGGTGTGCTTGTTCGAGGATCGGAACAATCATGCGCAGGATCGCGGAAACGCGTCCGGCCAGTTCGGAGCGTGCGATCTTCACCAGGGCATCGAACGCTTCAGGCGTGCGTACCGGTCCACCGTGAGCCGCGATCACTTCGTTGGCAGCTGCCACCCGGCAATCTTCGACGAGGGCCTCCAAGCCGCCGTCCGGATTCTGGCCGAGAGCCAGACGCTGCGTGTTCGACAAGCCGGCGGTCACTGCCTTGAGTTGGGTGGGAACGGCCGCGAGGAGAAGCGCCCGCGTACCTTCCCTCATCGCCTGCGCCTGCGCGGCCGGCGTACTCAGGACACGAACGGCAACTCCGCCGTTCTCCGGCACCAGAGCTGGGTAGCCGGTCACCTGCTGTCCGCCGATGGAGCGAGTGATGGTCTGTTCCAATGCGCCCAGCGTTTCGGATGTCCAGACGGTTGCCGCTGCCCGTTCGGTTCCGGTTGCCGCCTTGGCCACTTCCTTCTGCACGCGCGGGGCGAGCGTGCGTCGTAGCTGCGCCAGATCCTTACCCTTCGCGAGAACCTTGCCCGATTCGTCCTCGACGACAAATGTCATCCGAAGATGGTCGGGCAGCGCGGCGGGATCGAAGTCCTTGGCGTCGATCTGGATCCCGCCCAAGTGCGAGAGTTCGCGGGCCATTGCGGTCATCAACGGCTCGGATCGAGGTTTGACTGCTGCCAATGCTGCGGCGGCATAATCCGGAGCCGGAACGACAGCGCGTCGAATGTTCTTGGGCAACGTCTTGATCAGAGCGGTAACGAGATCGACGCGCATACCGGGGACCAACCAGTCGAAGCCGACCGGCTGAAGTTGCGCGAGCAGGCCGACCGGGATGTGCGCGCTGACGCCGTCGTCGTCTTTTCCCGGCTCGAATTGGTAAGTGAGCGGAAACTGCATGTCGCCCTGGCGCCAAGCGTCTGGGTACTCGCCGCCCAGGACGGCAGCCGCGTCGGAGTTGACCACGGTTTCCGGCGTGAACGTCAGCAGACTGGGGTTCTTGCGCCGCTCACCCTTCCACCACTGGTCGAAGTGCCTGGCGGACACCGCTTCCTGGCCGACCCGTTCGTCGTAGAACTCGTAGAGAGTTTCGTCGTCGACGAGGATGTCGCGTCGGCGCGCGCGGTTCTCGAGTTCTTCGACGTTGTCGAGGAGTGCACGGTTTTCGTGGAAGAACTTGTGGTTCGTCTGCCATTCGCCCTGCACGAGCGCATGGCGGATGAAGAGATCGCGAGAGGCCTCGGGATCGATTCGTGAGTACGTCACTGCGCGGCCGGTTACCAGAGGAACTCCGTAGAGAGTGACCCGCTCGTATGCCATCGCCGAGCCGCGCTTGGAGGACCAGTGCGGTTCGGAATAGGTCCGTTTCACCAGGTGCGGGGCGAGCTTTTCAGCCCACTCGGGTTCGATACGCGCGGACATGCGCGCCCACAGCCTCGACGTTTCCACGAGTTCGGCGGCCATGACCCAGCGTGGTGGCTTCTTGAACAGTCCCGATCCGGGGAAGATCGCGAAGTGGCTGCCCCTGGCGCCGAGGTAGTCCCGCTTCTCGCCCTCGCGTAGCCCGATATGCGAGAGCAATCCGGCAAGGAGCGACTGATGGATCGCGTTCTCGCTTGCCGGTGTCTCTCCCACTGTCCAGCCGAGACCGCGGGTGATCTGCCGGAGTTGCCCGTGCAGGTCCTGCCATTCGCGGATGCGGAGCCAGTGCAGGAACTCGTTCCGGCACATCTTGCGAAACTGGTTGGAGGACAGATCGTTACGTTGTTCGCGTAAGTAGTCCCACAGTTTCAGGTAGGCCAGGAAGTCGGAGTTCTCGACGTTGAAGCGGGCGTGCTTTTCGTCGGCGGCTTGCTGGAACTCGGCGGGCCGCTCGCGAACGTCCTGGATGGACAACGCCGCGACGATGACAAGGGTTTCGTGAAGGCAACCGTTGTTCTTGGCTTCCACCAGCATCCGTGCCATCCGCGGATCCACCGGAATCTGGGCCAGCTCGCGGCCGACCGGCGTCAGTTCGGGGTGGCTGGCCTCGGAACCTCGCGCGATGGCGCCGAGTTCTTCGAGGAGTCCGATTCCGTCCTTCACGGCGCGCTGGTCCGGCGGTTCGACGAAGGGGAATGCCGCGATGTCGCCCAGGCCGAGGGCCGTCATCTGCAAGATCACGGATGCGAGGTTGGTTCGCAGGATCTCCGGTTCGGTGAATGCCGGACGTGACTCGAAGTCCTCCTCGGAATACAGGCGGATGCAGATTCCTTCGGCGACGCGGCCGCAACGCCCGGAACGCTGACGAGCTGACGCCTGCGAAATGGGCTCGATCGGCAACCGCTGAACCTTGGTGCGCACCGAATATCGCGAAATGCGCGCGGTTCCCGGATCGACGACGTACCGAATGCCGGGAACGGTCAGCGAGGTCTCGGCCACGTTGGTGGCAAGGACGACGCGTCGGCCGGTGTGCGGCGAGAACACTTTGTGTTGCTCGGCGGCAGACAGCCGCGCGTACAGCGGGACGATTTCGGTGTTGCGAAGACGCCGATCGCGTAAAGCATCTGCGGTGTCGCGAATTTCGCGTTCGCCGGAGAGGAAGACCAAGATGTCGCCTTCGCCCTCCGCGCTCAGCTCGTCGACCGCCTCGCAGACCGCGTCGACGGGATCGCGGTCGAAGGTGATGTCGCCGGATTCGACGGTCAGTGGCCGGTAACGCATTTCGACAGGGAATGTACGCCCGGATACCTCGACGATCGGCGCGGGCTTACCGTCGACAGCGAAGTGCTTGGCGAAGCGCTCGGGATCGATGGTCGCCGACGTGATGATGACCTTGAGATCGGGTCGGCGGGGGAGCAGCTGAGCCAGGTAACCGAGGATGAAGTCGATGTTGAGACTGCGTTCGTGCGCTTCGTCGATGATCAGCGTGTCGTAGCGTCGGAGCATACGGTCGCGCTGAATTTCGGCGAGTAGAATGCCGTCGGTCATGAGCTTGACGTAGGTGCGGTCCGAGACCTGGTCGGTGAACCGCACGGTGTATCCGACGGCGTCGCCGAGTTCGGTGTCGAGTTCTTCGGCGATACGTTCGGCAACGGTGCGTGCTGCCAACCGGCGCGGCTGTGTGTGTCCGATCAGACCGCGGACGCCACGTCCGAGTTCGAGACAGATCTTCGGGATCTGGGTTGTCTTACCCGAGCCGGTCTCGCCGGCGACGATGACAACCTGATTCTCCGAGATCGCGGTCGCGATGTCGTCCTTGCGCTGACTGACGGGCAGAGCTTCCGGATACGAGACTGCGGGAACATTGGCGGAGCGTGCGGCCAACCGCGTGCGCGCCGTTTCGATTTCCTCGGCCAGCGCCACCAAAGCGTCTGGTGTGCGGGCACGGTCGAGTTTGCGACGGAGTCGACTCTCGTCGCGGAGTGAGACCTGCGCCAGCGCGCTCTTCAGGTCACTCCGCTTGGTGGAGAGCGGGGCCGGTGGTGTTGTAGACATGCTGATGACAGCCTATCGAACGCGTTCACAACTACCGCTCGCAGATCGTGCTGATGTGCAAATATCGACCGGTGACGACAAATACCGCAAATGAGTCATCGGTGCCTGTCTTGTCGACGCCGATCGCCGTGCGAGCCCTGAGACTGTTGTTTGCTGTGTTCGGACTTGCCGCTTTGCTGTGGATCCCGATCCGTGACGCGGCTGAGCTGTCTCTGTCGAACTATCTGAGCTACTTCACCATCGAGAGCAACATTCTTGCGGTGATCGTGTTGCTGGTCGGTGCAATTCGAGATCCACAATCGCAGGCGTGGCAGTCGATCCGAGGGGCGGTGACGCTGTACATGGTGATCACAGGGATCATCTACGCCGTGCTCCTGGCCGATATCGACGTCAATTTGAACGATACCTGGATCAACTCGGCACTGCATCGGATTCTTCCCCTGGTCATGCTTCTCGACTGGGTGTTCTTCGCTTCGAGGCACAGGATCTCCGAAGCCCGCTCACTGCAGTGGCTGCTGTTTCCGGTGATCTACGCGGTGTACACGTTGATTCGAGGGCCGATCGTCGACTGGTATCCGTATCCGTTCATGGATCCTCGCCACCAGGGCTATCTGGCCCTGTTCATCGGATTCGTCGTACTGGGCATCGCGATGGCCCTGATGGCGTTGGCGGTCAATGCCGTCGGACGGCTGGGAGCCGGGTTACGCGGACGGAACGCTGCGAAGTCCTAGGGGATTGCCGGAGGCGAGCACCTGCTCGAGGCGGTCCACGTTCGGGTGCTTACCGGGGTTCGCCCGGGCGTCCTCGGTGTGCTCGGCGAAGATCGTCAATCCTGCCGAGGCGGCTTCGGGTGTCAGCGCGCCGTAGACCTGAGCGAGATGGTTGTACACCTTGACCGAGCCGGACTTTCCGGGCTTGTTCTCGACGGTGTCGAGGACGGTTCCGTCGGCGTCGAGTACCTCGATGGCGGCCAGATGATCGATGGCGGGCAGTGCTGCAAGATTGTCGGCAAAAGTCATGGTCGACAGATTACGGGTGCGCCCGTGAAAGCCGGTGCCGGGCGAGCGCCGTCGTGCGCGGATTCCTGGTGTCGATATAGTCGCAGCACATCGTTTGCACACCAGCATCGTTTGTATTCGAAGGGGACAATGATGGCTTCGGCATTGTGGCACGGGTTCGCGGACATGGGCGCTGTGGAGAAGAACGGCGCGTTTGTCGTCTCTCGCGGTGAGGGCGCGTACATCTGGGACCGCGAGGGCACGCGGTATCTGGATGCGACGGCGGGCCTGTGGTTCACCAATGTCGGGCACGGGCGCACCGAGATCGCGGATGCGGTGGCGGCTCAGTTGTCGAAGATCGCTCATTTCTCGAATTTCGGTGATTTCGTTCCCGAGACCACGCAGGTGTTGGCGGAGCGGTTGGCGACGATCGCGCCGGTTGCCGGGAGCAAGATCTTCTTCACTTCGGGTGGTTCGGATTCGGTGGACACTGCGGCGAAGCTCGCTCGTCGGTACTGGCACGAGGTGGGGCAGCCGGAGAAGGCGATCATCGTCGGTCGTCAGAAGGCGTATCACGGAATGCACGTTGCGGGAACGGCTCTCGCTGGTATTCCGGTGAACCGTGAGGGGTACGGCGAGCTGATGGCGGATGCGGCGACCGTCGGCTGGGATGATGCGAAGAGCCTGCTCGAGTTGATCGAGAAGATCGGTGCGAACAAGATCGCTGCGTTCTTCGCGGAGCCGATCATCGGTGCGGGTGGGGTGTATCTTCCGCCGGAGGGGTACCTGGCCGAGGTGCGTGACATCTGCCGCGAGCACGACATCCTCTTTGTCGTCGACGAGGTCGTGACCGGTTTCGGCCGGATCGGAGGTGAGTGGTTCGCGTCCACTCGTTTCGATTTGCAGCCCGACATGATGACCACGGCAAAGGGTTTGACGTCGGGTTACGTGCCGATGGGTGCGGTGTTCATCGCGCCGCGGGTGGCGGAGCCGTTCTATGCCGGTTCGTGGTGGCGCCATGGGTACACCTACGGCGGTCATGCCGGTGCTGCTGCTGCGGCGATGGCGAACCTCGACATTCTCGAGCGTGAGAATCTGCTCGCGGAGTCGAAGCGTCTGGAGGCATCGTTGCATACGCATCTGCAACCGCTGGCCGAGCATCCGCGGGTGGCGGAGGTTCGCAGTGGGCTCGGTGCGGTCGCCGCGGTGCAGTTGGCTGATCCGGCGGAGGCGTTGCCGTTCGTGAAGACGCTTCGTGAGCACGGTATTTCGGGTCGCGCCGCGGGTCAGGGTGCGATGCAGATTTCGCCGACGTTTGTCATGACCGATGATCAGGTCGCGGAGATGGCAGCAGGAATCCTCGCAGCTCTCGGATGAGTTCAGTTGCGGCGCCGGAAGAGTTTCTCGATTCGGCGCCGCACAGCGTTGGGTGCAGGTTCCAGTTCCAGAACCTCTTGTTCCGACTGCTTGGCGTAGGCCTGGGTGTACCGCTCGTGCAGTACCGAGCGAATCTCGTCCGGAGAGTAGGCCCGACGCTGGCGTTCGCCGCGCGCAACGAGGACCCCGGTGGCGGCAACGCCCATCGCGCCGGCGAGGCCGACCAGTTTCCAAACGTGCGAGGCGCGCAGAGGAGTAGGAAGTTTCATCCCTCTACGCTAGAGGCATGGACCGACGATTGCTTTCGCAGGTGAGTCTCGACGAGGCCGCCGCGGCGACCCGCACGGGCGACATCTGGATCTTCCGCGGAGAGTCGACGGCGGACCGGGCCATCCAGACGCTGACCAACAGCCCGGTCAACCACGTCGGAATGTCGGTCGTGATCGACGACCTCCCGCCGCTGATGTGGCATGCGGAACTCGGTCACTCGCTGCAGGACATGTGGACCGGACGCTTCCAGCGTGGTGTCCAACTGCACGATCTGCGATCGGCCGTTCAGGTTTGGGGCGCCAAGTACGGGCAGCGTGGATGGTTGCGCCAGCTCGACCACGAGATCACCCGGGAGCAGGAAGACGCTCTGCTCGAGACGATCGCGCGGCTGGACGGTACGCCTTTCCCGTCGACGGCCAAGCTTGCTTCGCGCTGGTTCGGCGGCCGAATCCCGAAGCTGCGCAAGAAGTCCGACGTATCGGCAGTAGCCGTCGAGAGCGCCTACTGCGCCGAAGTGGTTGCCAAGACCTATGAAGCGATGGGTCTGCTCGTCGGTAATCGTCGTGTCAACTGGTTCGACCCGGGCAAGTTCTGGAGTGGAGATCAGTTGCCCCTCGCGCCGGGAGTTGCGCTCGGTGACGAGATCTCGGTATCACTGAGTGCACGTGACCTCGAGGCCGGACGCAATCCCGCCGGGTACTCACAAGGTTCGTGACGGCTCGGCGACGACGCGGCCGCCGACTTCGAGCCAACCTTCCGGAGAGAAGGTCGTGTGAAGGACCGATCCGCGTCCCTGGGTGATGAGCAATGATTTCCTCAATCGGTCCGTGATGCGCAGCGCTGCAGATCCGGTCGCCTCGTCCTCGGCGATTCCCATCACCGGTGCGAACATGCGTGCGCGGATGGCAGCTTCGAGCTTGTCCTGCCATGCCCACAGATACGAATGATCCGCCTCGTAGTCGGACGGATCTGCGTCGATGACGTCGTCCACCGTGTCCATCGGATAGATCGCGAATTCCGGTGCCCATTCGGCACGCGCGCGTACCCACGTCAAAGCGCCGGATTGGCGGACGTCGACACTGCCGGCAGGAACGTCGAGGGCGCTCACGCGACGGCCCTGTTCGCCCAGCCACCACGTGGCACCGACGGTCGGGTGTCCGGCGAAGGGGAGTTCTGCTGCCGGAGTGAAGATCTGGACCCGCGCACGCGAGGCGCCGTCATCCGGAACGTCGATGAAGATGGTCTCGCTGTAGTCGAGTTCCTTCGCGACGGCTTGTCGATCCGATTCTGCAACCGTGGACGCGTCGACGATTCCCAGCGGATTCCCGTGCTTGCCGTTCTCGTCCGTGAAGACCCGGACCACACTCACCTCGATACCCATCGGTCCACCCTAGCGCGCGAAAAGCCCTCCCCACCTTCACGGTGGGGAGGGCTCGTCGAACTGCACTCAGGTCCGAGTGATCAGACCTGTGCGGCAGAGAGGATCTCGTTGGCTTCGACAGCCTGTGCGACGCCCGCGACGATGGAACCGGCGCGGATCGCTTCGAAGATGACCTCGCGGTCGACACCTTCCTGGCGGAGGGTGTTCTCGTGAGCTTCGAGGCAGTGGTTGCAGCCGTTGATCGCGGACACTGCAAGCGACCACAATTCGAAGTCGGCCTTGTCGACGCCCGGGTTGCCGATGATGTTCATCCGCAGGCCGGCACGAAGGTCGTCGTACTTACCGTCGAGGTAGCCCTTGGTGCGGTAGAAGACGTTGTTCATGCCCATGATCGACGCTGCGCCGAGAGCGGCGTTGTATGCCTCTGCCGACAGGTTGTCGGCAGCCTCGGAAGCAATCTCCTTGAGCGTGGACGCAGACTTGGTGGCTGCGGCCGTTGCGAGGAGCGTTCCCCACAACTGCTGCTCGTTCAGGACCGTCGTGCGCGCAATGGAACTCAGGTTGAGCTTGAGGTCCTTCGCGTACTCGGGAAGCGAGTTCTTGAGGTTCTCGACGCTCATACTCAGACGCTCGCAGTCAGGAGCTCGCCGGCGTTGATGGTCGGGTCGCCCTTCTTCCAGTTGCATGCGCACAGCTCGTCGCTCTGGAGAGCGTCGAGGACGCGGAGAACCTCGTCGACGTTACGGCCGACGGAACCGGCTGTGACGGAGACGAACTGGATCTCGTTGTTGGGGTCGACGATGAACGTCGCGCGGTCTGCAACGCCGTCGGCGTTGAGGACGCCGGTGGCCTCGGCAAGCTCGCGCTTGAGGTCCGAGAGCATCGGGAAGGGGAGGGTCTTGAGCTCTTCGTGCTGTGCACGCCACTGGAAGTGCACGAACTCGTTGTCGACGGAAGCGCCGAGAACCTGAGCGTCACGGTCTGCGAACTCTTCGTTGAGCTTGCCGAATGCAGCAATCTCGGTGGGGCACACGAAGGTGAAGTCCTTGGGCCAGAAGAAGACGATGCGCCACTTGCCTGCGTAGTCGTCACTGGTGACGGTGGTGAAGTAGTCATCGGGCTGCTGGGCATCGACCTTGGACAGGTCGCCGCCGATGACAGCCGTGAGGTTGTAAGCGGGGAACTGGTCGCCGATTGTGAGCAGAGCCATGTGTCTCATTCTCCTACGTGTCTCGTGAACAGGAATTTCTTGCGCACACGATCCGGCTGTTCGGACTGTGACGGCCGAACGTGCTGGATCGAGAGGGTTTGTCACCGTCAGCGGGTCGGACGGTTTCGACTGGAGTGTCGAGGTTGTGACCGGCGCTTTTTGGTATGAGTCCATTCTGCATCAAACCGTTCAAAAGGTAAAGGTGATGGGTGGCACTACACTGATAGGCATGTCTGATCAGACTTATCAACCTTCCTTGTCACAGCTGCGTGCCTTCGTGTCGGTCGCCGAGTATCGGCATTTCGGTACTGCCGCAGCGCGTTCCGGTGTGAGCCAACCCACACTGTCGCAGGCGCTGGCAGCTCTAGAGGCGGGGCTGGGAGTCAGACTGATCGAACGCAGTACCCGGCGTGTGCTCGTGACCGCGGACGGACAGCGCTTGCTCGGTCAGGCCAAGCAGATTCTCGAAGCTGCCGACGGTTTCGTCGCGAGCGCGGCCGGCTCCGGCGACTCTCTGACCGGACCGCTACGCATCGGGTTGATCCCGACCGTTGCGCCCTACATTCTTCCGGGGTTGTTGCCGGAGCTGCGCGAGAAGTTGCCGTCGTTGGCGCCGCAAATAGTCGAGGATCAAACGGCGCGCCTACTCGATGCACTGCGATCGGGAGCGCTCGACGTCGCGGTGTTGGCGCTTCCTGCCGGAACACCTGGCCTGGTGGAAGTTCCTGTGTACGAAGAGGATTTTGTGATGGTCGTGCCGAACGATCATTCCTTGGCCGGACGTGTCGATCTCACGGCGGACGTGCTCGACGCGCTGCCGTTGCTCTTGCTCGACGACGGCCACTGCCTGCGTGACCAGACGTTGGATCTGTGCCGTTCGGTAGACGCCCATCCGCTTGCCGGCGACACGCGGGCTACCTCTCTCGCGACAGTCGTGCAATGTGTGGCCGGGGGACTCGGGGTGACTTTGGTCCCGGAATCGGCTGTTGCAGTGGAGGTTCGACGCGGGGACTTGTCGACGGCGCGTTTCGCTTCGCCAGCTCCAGGTCGCACGATCGGCGTCGTGTTCCGCTCGTCGAGTGGCCGAGCAGAAGGATTCCGTCAGCTGGCCGAGCTGGTCCGTTCGGTCAGCCCGACGGTTCCTCGATGACGTAACTCGTTCGACGTCGACGTGAAAGCTAGTCGAGAGAGCCTTCTTTCACGGCAATGACCGCTCCGGGATTGAGAATTCCCAGCGGGTCGAGCGCATCCTTGACCTTGCGATTGAGGGCCATGACGTCTTCACCCAACTGTGACGGCAGCCAGTCGCGCTTGAGTCGACCCACCCCGTGTTCGCCGGTGATCGTGCCGCCGAGCGCGATGGCGAGATCCATCACCCGTCCGAATGCGATCTGTGCGCGTTCGGACATGTCCGGGTCTGCGGGGTCGAAGACGATGAGCGGGTGGGTGTTTCCGTCTCCGGCGTGCGCCACCGTGCAGATCAGGACGTCGAGGTCGTCTGCGATGGCTTCGACCCCGGTTACCAGCTGGGGGAGTGCGCGCATGGGAACGCCCACGTCTTCGAGAAGCAGACTTCCCATCGCGAGCACGGCCGGGAACACCGCTCGCCGTGCCGCCGCAAAAGCGTCACCTTCGGCCTGGTCATCGGTGGCGAATACTTCGGTGGCTCCGTTGTTTTCGCACGCCTGAACAATCGTCTCGATTTCCAGCACGCCTGCCGCGCCGGGTGCGTCGGACTGCGCGAGCAGTAGTGCGTGAGCCTTGCGGTTCAGACCCATGCGTACCGAATCCTCGACAGCATTGATACTGGCGTGATCCATGAACTCGAGCATCGCCGGACGCATGTTGCTGGTGATCGCCAAGACCGCGTCGGCAGCTTCTTGTACCGAGTCGAACGACGCGACGACGGTTGATGCGGGCGGCTGCGCGGGAATCAAACGCAACGTGATTTCCGTGATGATGCCGAGAGTGCCCTCGCTGCCCACGAACAGTTTGGTGAGTGAGAGTCCGGCGACGTCCTTGAGAAGGGGACCTCCGAGGCTGACAGCTGTACCGTCCGCCAGCACGACCCGGAGTCCGAGAACGTAGTCGGTGGTAACTCCGTACTTGACGCAGCAGAGCCCGCCGGCGTTGGTGGCTGCATTGCCGCCGATGGAACAGATCTCGAAGGACGACGGGTCAGGTGGGTACCAGAGTCCGTGCTCTGCGGCGGCTTTCTTGACCTCCGCATTCATCAAGCCGGGCTGAGTAACCGCCACCCGGGCGACCGGGTCGATCGTGATCTGTCGCATTCGCTCGGTGCTGACCACGATGCAACCGTCGACGGCGCTGGATCCACCGGAAAGGCCCGAGCCGGCACCTCTGGGAACCACCGGAACGCGGTGGGCGGTTGCCCATCGCATCACGGTTTGGATGTCTTCGGTGCACGTAGCGCGAACCACGGCAGCTGGACGGCCGGCGGTCGGGTCGGCGGCCCAGTCCTGGCGGTAGCCCGCGGTCACGTCCGGATCCAGCAGGACGGCTCCCTCGGGGAGTGCCGCTACCAATTCGTCGAGGGCTGAAGAACTCGCGGGAGTCATACTCTCATCATGCTCGACGGAGTTCGACGATGCGCCAATTCGCGAGACCACAGCCCGAGTCTGTCGCGCCTGATCAGTTCAGCGTTGTCCGGCAGCGATCCTCCGAGTTGCCAGTTGAAGCCCTAGCGGCCCTTCTGCTTTCCGGAGAACCGGCCACCCGAACTCTTGGTCCCACCGGACTTCCCGCTGCCTGATTTGCCGCCCGCCTTGGCCTTACCGGAACCGGCGTTGCGTCCGGATATGTTCTTCGCGGTGCCGGCGCCCTTAGCTTTCTGCCCGTTCTTGGCAGCTTCTGCGCGACGCTCGCGGGCCGCGATCTTGGCCTTGACGGAGCCCTTGATCTTCTCTGCCGGCTCGCCGTTCCGTCCGCGGGAACTCTGTGCCGTTCGGCCCCGCACGATGCCGATCAGTTCCTCGACCAGATCTGTGGTCTTGGACTCCATCCATGCCAAAGCCACAGGAGCCTCGGGCGCACCGTCCACCGGACGGAAGGTCAGGTCCTTGCGATGGTGGAACCGCGCCAGCGAATGGGGAACCACGACAACTCCGACGCCGGCGGCCACCAACTCGATGGCGTCGGCGATGGTCGCTGGTCGCTCGGCGGCGGTCTTTCCGGGACGGGTCGGCCAGTCGAGTCTGTCGTCGAGAGGATCGAGCACTATCTCGTCGGCCAGATCGTCGACGGAAATCTGATCGACAGTAGTGAATACGTGATCTTTCGGTACCACCACCACCGGGGTTTCCGCGTACAGCGAGATGGCGCTGATGCCGGTCCGGTCGATCGGCAGTCGAACCAAACCTGCATCTGCTTCACCGGCGCGAAGTGCAGCTTCGAGTTCGAGAACCGGGAACTGAACAAGTTCCAGACGCACCTCGGGGAGCCGCTCGTGCCACACCCGGACCCACTTGGTGGGCGTCACCCCCGGGGCGTACGCGAGTCGAAAAATTGCCTGACTATCCGCGTCTGTCACCAGGCAAGGCTACCGCCTTGGTAAAAGCACCCGTATCGGCTGGTTACTCTTGTTGCATGACGTCGAACAAAACTCCCCAGACGATGAAGCCGACGACGGCTGCCAAGAAGCTGGGTGTGTACCTGGAAGCAACACCTGCGCAGTTCCAGGAAGGCGACGTGACTCGTGACGAGCTGACCGCTCTGCAGACCGATCCGCCGGAGTGGCTGCTGGAGCTGCGACGCACCGGACCGCACCCTCGCCCGGTCATCGCAGCCAAGCTGGGCGTATCGATCGCCGGCCTGGCCCGCGGCGGCGTCGAAGAAGCACTCACCACGGATCAGATCGCCGCACTCCTCGAAGAGAAGCCCGAATGGCTCGAAAAGGAACGCGCTGTTCAGGCCGAGGTGCGGGCCGAGAACGTTCGCATCAAGGAAAAGCGCGCTGCTCGCCGCAACCAGCCGCGGAAGGCTCGTAGGGGCTGACGCCCCCTGTGCGCCTTTTTGGTAGCGCCGACTACCAGAAAGGCGCACAGGCGCTAGCCTTCTACGACGCTCAGCTCGTCGAACACGATTTCACCCGCGGCATCCGATTCCGGGATGTCGACGACGGCAAGCAGTGCCCATCCGTGATCGCCCTCCGGATCCTCGAGCACCTGCCGCACCCGCCAGAACTCACCCTCTTCGGTGACCTGGAAGAGCGCCGGCCCGCGCGCCGATGGCCCGGTTCCGATTGTTGCGTACTCCTCGAAGTACGGGAGTAGTTGCTCCTCCCACTCGGCGGCGTCGATACCGTCCTCGAGGTTTTCCAGCTCATTCCACTGCCGACGCGACGCGAGGTCGATGCGTCGGAACATCGCATTGCGCACCATGACGCGGAATGCGCGCGGGTTCGCCGAGATGGGACGGGGAATGTCGGCGCCGATCGCAACCTCTTCCGTATCTGCCTCGGCTCCGGGGTCGGTGAGTGACTCCCATTCGTCGAGCAGGCTCGAGTCGACCTGACGGATCAGCTCGCCCAACCACTCGATGATGTCTTCGAGTTCCTCGGTGCGCGCTTCCGTCGGGACGGTTTGTCGCAGCGCGCGGTAGGCGTCGGCGAGGTAGCGCAGGACGAGGCCCTCGGACCGGGTGAGTCCGTAATGGCTGATCAACTCGGCAAACGTCATGGCGCGTTCGATCATGTCGCGCACCACGGACTTGGGGGAGAGGGCGAACTCGGTGATCCACGGGTGGCCACCCCGGTACATTTCGAAAGCCGGGAACAGCAAGTCCGACAACGGTTTCGGCCACGTAACCTCTTCGAGGAGTTCCATGCGCTCCTCGTACTCGATGCCGTCGGCCTTCATCTGCGCAACCGCTTCGCCACGAGCGAAGTGCTGCTGCGCCATCAGAACCTGACGCGGATCGTCGAGCGTCGACTCGATGATCGAGACGACATCGAGTGCGTAACTGTCGGATTCGACGTCGAGAAGTTCGAATGCCGCCAAGGCGAACGGTGAGAGTGGCTGGTTCAAGGCGAAGTCGCGTTGCAGGTCCATCGTCAACCGAGCCATGCGGCCGTACTCGTCGGGTTCGTCGAGGCGTTCCACGATGCCGGCGCTGAGCAATCCGCGATACAGCGAGATCGCTTTGAGGATGTGCTTGCGCTGCGCCGGACGCGATTCGTGGTTGTCCTCCAACAGGTGCCGCATCGCGTCGAAGCAGTTACCCGGGCGGGCAATGACATTGAGCAGCATCGAGTTGCTGACCGAGAATCGCGACACCAACGGCTCGGGCGAGGCCGCGACCAAGCGATCGAACGTCGCTTCGCTCCAGGACACAAACCCCTCGGGAGCCTTCTTGCGTTGAATCTTCTTGATCTTCTTCGGATCGTCGCCGGCCTTGGCGACTGCCCGCAGATTCTCTACTTCGTGTTCCGGTGCCTGTACGACGACGGTGCCCATCGTGTCGTAGCCTGCACGACCCGCGCGACCGGCGATCTGATGGAACTCGCGGGCTTTCAGATGTCGAGTACGGACACCGTCGTACTTGGCCAGACCCGTGAGCAGCACCGTGCGGATCGGGACGTTGATGCCGACGCCGAGGGTGTCGGTACCGCAAATCACCTTGAGAAGCCCGTCCTGTGCGAGAACTTCGATGAGCCGTCGGTACTTGGGCAGCATGCCCGCATGGTGAACGCCGATGCCGTGCCGAACCAGGCGGGAGAGTGTTTTTCCGAACCCGGTGGTGAAGCGGAAACCACCCAGCGCCTCGGCGATCGCTTCCTTCTCTTCTTTGGAACAGAAATTGACGCTCGTCAGTGCCTGGGCGCGTTCGAGGGCGGCGGCCTGCGTGAAATGCACGATGTAGACGGGGGACTGGTTGGTGGTCACCAGATCTTCGATGGTTTCGCCGACCGGCGTGGTCGCGTACGAGAACATCAAAGGCACGGGGCGTTCTGTGCCGGAGACGACGGTGGTGGGTTTCCCGGTACGCCGCGTCAGATCTTCGGAGAAGAAGTCGACTTCACCGAGAGTTGCCGACATCAACAGGAACTGGGCGTGCGGCAACTCGATGAGCGGAACCTGCCACGCCCAACCTCGATCGGGTTCGGAGTAGAAGTGGAACTCGTCCATCACGACCTGGCCGATATCGGAGTTCGGGCCCTCGCGCAGTGCAAGATTCGCGACGATTTCGGCCGTCGCACAAATGATCGGCGCCGACGAGTTCACGGCGGCGTCGCCGGTCATCATGCCGACGTTCTCGGCACCGAAGACCTCACACAGTGCAAAGAACTTCTCGCTCACGAGCGCCTTGATCGGCGCTGTGTAATAGGTGCGCTTGCCGAGCGACATCGCATAGAAATGCGCGCCGATCGCCACCATCGACTTGCCTGACCCGGTCGGCGTCGCAAGGATCACGTTTGCACCCGAGACCAACTCCATGACGGCCTCTTCTTGGGCCGGGTAGAGCGTCAAACCTCGTTCGATGGTCCACGAAGAGAAGGCGTCGAAAACGGAATCAGGATCCGCGTTGTCGGGGAGAAGTTCCGTCAGCAGCACTCGTACAGGCTAGCCGCAACCGTGGATCAGGTTGCGCTTCGCTCGTCCGAGCCCATGGCGTCGAGCACAGCCATGCGGGTGGACGACGTTCCGGTGATGGTGTTCTCGCCGACCCCGGAGATCAGCATGTGGCGCCAGCGAGCCTCGTCGAAGACGAGTGGTGCGGTGCTGGAAAGAAAATCTTCGACGATCTGCAGGAAACGCATCGGATCGTCGCGGAACGGGAAGTGGCCCGAGCCGCGGAAGACTTCGAGGCGTGAGTTCGGCATCGCCGCGTGCGCGAGATGAGCGTGGGAGACGGGAATGACGGAGTCGTCGTCGCCCCAGATCAGTTGAACCGGCAGATTCTCGGTCAGATAACAGCGGTCGAGCATCGTGACCACCTGTCCGCGCCAGTCCACGACGGCCCGCAGCGTACGAAGGTAGGCCTCGTAGGCCGTGGGGTCGGGGAGATCAGCGAGCACGCGAATCAGGTCCGGTGTGTCATGCAACATGGTGCCGGGACGCAGATTTGAACCGTGAACTACGCCGGCAAGGTTCCCGGCCATCCGGACGAGCGGCATCGCACCAGGTATCCGGAGCAGCTTTACCACCTCGTTGACCACCGGAACGGACATGAGGCGCAGCAGCGGATGGACGTCCTTGGTGACGCCACCGGCCGAGACCAGCACGAGGCGATCCACCATGTGTGGGAATTGGTAGGAGAACTGCATCGCTACGCCGCCGCCGAGCGAGTGCCCGATGACGGTGACGTGCTCGATGCCGAGCGTCGACAGAAGATCCCGCATGCCGTTGGCGTACGCGGCTACCGAGTAATCCGCGCGTGGCTTGTCGGAACGGCCGTGACCCAACAGGTCAGGTGCGATGACCGTGTACTTCTTGGCGAGGTGGGGAATGATCTCGGTCCACGTCGACGAGTTGTCGCCGATTCCGTGCAGGAGCAGTACCGCCGGACCCTCGCCGGCTATCCGAAATGCGCGTCGGTAGCCGTGAATCGTCCGGAACATCATCCGCGGTTCCTCGTCGGGGACCGGTCGGAGCTGACGGTTCCGTGGTCTGCTCATGTCGCCTCCTGGCTCGGCGTGTGACCACGTTGACTGTCTGCTCCAGTTGTTGAGCCGTCAACGAAAATCACACAGAGTTTGAGGCTATCCGACGGATGTGTCCTGAACAACAGCCCAGGTAACGGAGGGGTTGCGGAATGCGCACAATGTCGAATTATGCGCCCCGCCCGTCACATTTTCGTCAGTTGTCGCCTCGATCGAGGTCTCCAGCTGAGCCGAAGTCGTCATTTCCCGCCTGTTCGGCCAGGAACTTTTCGAACTCTGCGCCGATCTCGTCACCGCTGGGAAGGTCGGCCTCGCCGGCCAGAAGGGACGACTGTTGTTCCTGAGCGGCGACAAAAGTGTCGTATTGACGCTCCAAAGCGTGGACTACAGTCTGAACTTCTTCGTTCCCGGCTATGTGCTCGTTAACCTGTTCCCGAACGCGCGCCGCGGCCTCACCCAGTGCCACCAAGGGCAACTCCAGATCCGAAACCTCGGAAACGTTTTCGAGCAAAGTTTCTGCGGCGCCCGGGTAGTCCGTTTGCGCGAGGTAGTGGGGGACATGCACCGAAAAGCCCATCGCCTCGTGCCCGTGCTGAGACATACGAAGCTCGAGCAGTGATGATGCGCTGCCGGGAACCTGCAGTTCACCTGACCAACGCTGATGGTCCTGGATCAGGTCCTTGTTGGTCGAATGTGCTGTCACACCGAGCGGTCGGGTGTGCGGGATTGCCATCGGAATCGCGTTGAGCCCGATGGTTCGACGCACTCCCAACTGTTCGGACAACAGTCGAACAGCTGTGGTGAACCGCTCCCACTTGAGGTCCGGTTCCATCCCGGCAAGCAGCAGGAACGGCGTGCCGGCCGTATCGCGCAGTGCGTACAGATTGAGCGCCGGAGCGTCGTAATCGGAGAAATGATCGGCCTTGAACGTCATCGTCGGTCGACGCGAGCGGTAGTCGATCAGCTCGTCGACAGCAAACGACGCGACAAGCTCGGTCTCGAGGCTTTCGCGCAGATGCGTCGTCGCCAACTTCACGGCGTGACCGGCGTCGGAGTAACCCTCGAGTCCGTGAATCAGGATCGGTCCCTGGCCGTCGGCAGCCGCCAACTGGGGCGCCGGAAATTCCAGCTCGTACATCCTCGACTGTTCGTCCATCGCAGTCCCCTTCGCTCTTCGGTCTTGATCTCAAGTGTCCACTATCGGCGCACGCTCGACAGCATCGGAGTCAGGTGCCCGACAGCACTGGATCAGACGTTCATCGGTAAGAACACCGAGTCGGTGACCGATCATTCCCGATCCGACGAGACGGGCGTTCGCCGAGAGCGAAGCTGAGCGGTATTTTTCGACACTTGGCCTGGGCGTTCGCTAGATGTCGGGTGCGCGGCTTCGGACATGGCAGAGTGGAACACAAGGTCGGCACGGCCGATTTGTCCGAAATGGATTGGTCGATTGTCGGGATCGGTCGAGTGCGGAGGCTTACATGCGGGTGTGTCCACGATCGTCCAGGCGAGTGGCCGCATGCTCACTTGCTGCGGTGGCCGCCGTTGCACTACTCGCGGGCTGCTCCGGGTCGGTCCAAGGAGCACCCGTTCCGGACTCCGCGCCGGCGACTGCCGGTGCGACCGACAGCGGCACGGCGGCGCCGAGTACGACGGCTGCACCCAAATCCTCGACGCCGAAATCCACCTCTCCGAAAACGGCGGCACCGCTGTCCGAACTGCTGCTGACTCCCGAGGAATTCCCCGAGCCCTTCGGCGCTGTTGTGCTGCCCCCGCAAGCCGTTCCGATGGCAGCGCCGGATCTAGTCGGCGTCCCGCGCGGTGCCACCGTCGATCCGTCCGAATGTGAGCCACCGGAACAGGATTACGGTCCGAACGGGACCGTGATGGCGGTCGGGACCGACAACGCGACGAGGGCAACGATTTCGGTCGAACTCACGAAGGTCGATGCACCACTGGACGAGTTGGAAGCGCAAACTCGGCAGTGCCCGTCCATGACTGTCACTGCGAACGGCGTCACTACGGCAGTGACGACGGAAATTCTTCCGCCGTCGCCGATCGATGCCGACAAGACGATGTCACTTCGCCGCACTGTCGTGTCCCCCAAGGCCACAGCCGGTGATCAGACGATGCTGACCTTGATCGCGCAGGTCGGCGACGTACGGGTGGCGACAACACTGATGACGTTCGGTTCTGCGACGCCCTCGACGGCACCGCTGGATCAAGCGTTCACCGCAGCCGTGCAGAAGGTCAAAGCAGGCAAGTGATTTCACAGCACACAGGTCCGACAAGTAGCGGAGCTGCTCGGTGCGGCGCGGTACTTGGTCCCCAACAAATGCGGTAATCCACAGACGAGTTGGACGCAGCTGTTTTCCCTGCTCGAGCAGACGGTCGGGTCAGGGTGATCAGCGACGGTGTGTGCATGACGACATCACCTCTTCCGGGAGAATTCGAATTCTCCGACGACGACCTTGCCGCCCTTCTCGGATGCGTCGAACGCGTCTCCGATCCAGGCGAATTGATCGCGGCAATACCCGCACTCCTGGGCTTCCATCCGTCCAACTCTGTGGTTGCGCTGTCTCTGATGGGCGCCTCCGCCTCGACGCTCGGACCAGTGATGCGGCACGACTACTTTCCCAGTGTCAGGGGAAAGCCCGCGAGGCAGATGAGCGCGGCGCTGCGCCAGTTCGCCGCCGTCTGTGACGGGGAAGGCGCGCGTGCGGTCGTTCTCGTGGTGATCACCGATTGCTCGGCGGCTGAAACTCTGATCGATGAAACCATCGAGCTGGCCGAGGTATTCGAAGACATGCTCGGCGGAACCTGCGTCGAGCTGGCCGACGTATTGTGCACGGCCGCAATAGAATCTGGCCAGCCGTGGACGAGCGTCATGCGTTCGATTCACCGCGGCACCCTGCCAGACCCGGCATCTTCGTCGGTTGCAGCAGCACAGGTGTTGGGCGGGAGGGTCATTCGCCGTTCGCGTGAGGAACTGGTCCGGTGGGTACACGGCGCCGCTCGCAATCACGACACGATTGCCCGACTGATCGCGAGCCGACGAGAGTCGAGCGCGCACAGTGGAGGACCGAGCGGTGAAACCGCAGTTCAGCGCCGGATCGATCTGGTGTTGGAACATGTCCGCCGTGTCGAGGCAGGCGCTCACTGCCCTGACCCGCAGGAATGCGCCGATCTGGTGGTCGCTTTGACGGACGTACGCGTGCGCGACGTGGTGCTGGGATTGGCGATCACGTCCGTTGCGGCACATGCTGAGCAATTGTGGCTCGTGCTCACCCATGAAGTCCCGTTGCCCGAACGAGCTTGGCCGGCAACACTTCTCGGCTTCTTTGCATACGTGCGTGGCGACGGACCTCTGGCAGGTGTTGCGCTGTCGGCCGCGCTGTCGGCCGATTCGGAACACACCTTGGCGGGATTGCTGGATCTATCGCTGCAATCCGGTATGCGCCCCGACGGAATCCGTGACCTCGCGGCCGTCGGATTGTCCATCGGGGAATCGCTCGGAATCACCGGCTTGCCGCCGGCACTGCCGAATGGAAGCTAGCGAGCAGCGTGTGAGCGGTCGCCCAGATCCTGGAGGAACTGCCATGCGTCGGCGACGATGACGTCGAGATCGGTACGCGTGGGCGTCCAACCGAGCTCGGTAATCGCCTTGTCGCTCGATGCGATCAGTACTGCCGGATCACCCAGCCGTCGTGACGCGTCCTCGACGTTGATCGGCAGGCCGGTGACCCGCGCACAGGCGGCGATCACCTCGCGCACGCTGAAGCCGGCACCGCTTCCGAGGTTGTAGATGCGGTGCTCGCCGGGAACCGAGGATTCGAGCGCCAGTAGATGTGCTTCGGCGAGGTCCAGCACGTGGATGTAGTCGCGTACCGCGGTTCCGTCCGGCGTGGGCCAGTCGGTTCCGAAGACCGAGATCTTGTCCCGCTGCTCGAGTGCGACCTGAAGGACGAGCGGAATCAGGTGGGTTTCGATCACCCGGTTCTCACCGGCGGACTTGTACGCGCCCGCGACGTTGAAGTAGCGCAAGCTCGTCGCACCGAGGCCGTGAGCGATCGAGTACGAGGTGATCGCATGATCGATCGCGAGCTTGGTCGCGCCGTACGGATTGGTGGGGCGGGTCGGAGCGGTCTCCACGATCGGGGACTGCTCCGGTTCGCCGTACGTTGCGGCGGTGGACGAGAACACGAGGCGCGGAGTACCGGAGACACGGATCGCCTCGAGCAACTCGATGGTCGTGACGACGTTTCCGCGCCAGTACTTTTCGGGGTGCAGCACCGATTCGCCGACCAGCGACTGCGCCGCGAAGTGAAGCACACCGTCGAAAACCGGTGAACCCGCACTGCCGAGGACGTCGGCGGCAAGCGCTCCCACGTCTCCTTCGATGAACTCGGCACCGGCAGGCACCGCGTCGGCATTTCCGGTGGAGAGGTCGTCGATGACGACAACCTCGTGTCCACGCTCGAGCAACACAGTGCTGCACACACTGCCGACGTAACCGGCGCCGCCGGTGACCAGGAGTTTCATCTACTTCCTCAGACCTGCTTGACCTGAACGGCGTGAGCCATTTCCTCGGACAGGTCGAACCCGCTGTGACCCGGCACGATGATCGTCACCGAGCCCGGACGGGTTTCGACCGTCACCCTGGCGTCGGGAACGACGCCGGCGTCACGCAGCTGCGCGATCACCTCGGGATCGGACTGCACGTGCTCGGCCAGTCGCCGAACGACCACAGCTGTCTGTGCGCCGTGCGGAATATCGGTCAGGCGCACCAATGTTTCGGTGGTGGCAACCGGGCCGTCGAGTCCCAACTGGTCCAAGCCCGGAATCGGGTTGCCGTAGGGCGACGTCGTGGGGTTGTTCAGAACGACGACGAGCCGACGCTCGACCTCCTCGCTCATCACGTGCTCCCAACGGCATGCCTCGGCATGTACGTCTTCCCATTTGAGACCGATGACGTCCACCAGCAGGCGCTCTGCCAACCGGTGCTTACGCATGACAGAGATCGCGAGATCGCGACCCTTGTCGGTGAGTTCCAGATGTCGATCGCCGGCGACCATCAGCAAGCCGTCACGCTCCATACGCGCAACAGTCTGGCTGACGGTGGGTCCGCTCTGTTCGAGCCGTTCGGCGATCCGCGCCCGGAGTGGGACTACGCCCTCTTCTTCCAAGTCGTAGATCGTCCGGAGATACATCTCCGTGGTGTCGACTAGATCCTTCACACTCAACCCCTTCGTCAGTTGATCATTCTACCGTTCAGTTCGTGGTTCCGGTGCCGCCTCCACCGCGGCGAGTCCAGCGCGTGTCCGAATTGGATTCGTGTCACTCGATCTCGGTCTCCGAAGCGGGCCACGAGTGTGGTGTGCAGCACGAAACGAGAAGGAAGTAGCGTGATCCCATGACCGCGTCGATCAGATCTGACGGGGACCCCGCGGCGTCTCGAGCGAATCGAGTCGTGGTGTGGAGTCCGGAGTACCTGAGCTATCGGTGGAGCGCCGATCACCCGATGAATCCCACTCGCCTCGATCTCACGATGGCACTCTCGCGAAGCCTCGGACTTCTCGAGGGCATCGAATTTCTCGAACCGAGTGCCGCGTCCGATGCCGACCTCCTCAGAATCCACACACCGGCATATCTTGCAGCGGTCAAAGACGCGGGTAACTCTGCGAACAACGGTGTGAGCGGCCAGGATGTTCCCCACGGGCTCGGTACCGAGGACAACCCGGTCTTCCCGCACATGCACGAAGCCAGTGCGATCCTCGCCGGCGGCTCGCTGGCCGCAGCGCAGGAAATCGCTTCGGGACGAACGAGGCGCGCGGTCAGCATCGGCGGCGGCATGCACCACGCGATGGCGGATTGGGCCTCTGGATTCTGCGTCTACAACGATGCGGCGGTTGCGATTTCGTGGCTGCTCGACAACGGCTACGACCGCATCGCCTACATCGACGTCGACGCTCACCACGGCGACGGAGTGCAACATGCGTTTCTCGGGGACCCGCGGGTGCTCACGGTCTCGCTGCATCAGCACCCGGCAACCTTGTGGCCGAACACCGGATGGTCGAGCGAAGTCGGCGACGGGGCCGCCGAAGGTACGGCGGTGAACATCCCGGTGCTGCCCGGAACCGTCGACGCGTTGTGGCTGCGTGCATTTCACGCCGTCGTCCCGGGAGCCATTGCAGCCTTCCGCCCGCAGATCATCATCAGCCAGTGCGGAGTCGACTCGCACCGCGAGGACCCGCTCGCGGATCTCGCCCTCACCGTCGACGGTCAGCGCGCCGCGTTTTTGGCGATGCGTGACCTCGCCGACCGCTACTCCGAGGGGCGGTGGCTGGCAGTCGGAGGCGGGGGATACGGACTGGTGCGCGTCGTGCCGAGGGCATGGACTCACTTGATCGCTGCAGCGCTCGATCGCGAGATCGACGTCGACACCGCTGTCCCGGAAGACTGGAAGGAATCGACGAAGCTGCGAGCGCCGAGCGTCGACCTCCCGCCGACCATGGGGGACGGCGGCGATGTCGCCTACACGCCGTGGGACGGCCCGGGTGGTACACCGGAGACAGGTGTCGCCTCGGTGGACCGTGCACTCACCCGTATCGACTCGGCGATCATCGCGACACGTCGCGCTTCGTTCCCGCTACTCGGACTCGACCCGGAGGATCCCCGTGACTGAACAGTCCGATACCGTAGCTGCCGGCGGCGAGGCGAGCGGCCAGGCGCCGAAGACCGACCCCGCTCACACCTATCCCCATTCCTGGGTAGTCGATGTTCTCGCCTCCGACGGCGGAGCGGTGGCGTTGCGACCCATCGTTCCCGAAGACGCGGACAAGCTCGTCGAATTCCACGGCAAACTCTCCGAGCGCACCCGGTATCTGCGCTACTTCGGCCCGTACCCCACGATGTCGGCGCGCGACGTCAAGAACTTCACGACGGTCGACCACCACAACCGCGTGGCGTTCGTGATGATGCTCGGCGACGAGATCATCGCGGTGGGTCGATACGAGCGACTGCTCGACGTCGGTGACGGAAAGTCTGCCGAGGTCGCCTTCGTCGTCGCCGACGCACACCAGGGGCGCGGCCTCGGCCCGATCCTGCTCGAGTACCTGGCAGCGGCAGCGGCCGAGAACGGTCTGACGATGTTCGTCGCCGAGGTCCTCTCCGAGAACCGCAACATGGTGACGGTGTTCCGTGAGGCGGGGTATCAGGTGAGCCGCTCTTTCGACGGTGGCGTGCTGAGACTCGAATTCGCGATCGACCCGACGGAAGCGCTTGTTTCAGTACGTAATTCGCGTGAGCGGGCAGCTGAGGCCCGCAGCATGGGAAACGTGCTCAGCCCGCGATCGGTGGCGGTGATCGGCGCATCAGCGGACCCGGCCAAAGTGGGTAACGCGGTGTTGACCAACCTGCTGCGCGGCGGATTCACCGGACCGGTCTATCCCGTCAACGCAGAGCATCGTTCGGTACACGGCGTTCGGGCATATCCGACGGTTCGTGACATCCCCGACGACGTCGATCTCGCCGTCGTGGCTGTACCTGCAGAATCGATCAATTCGGTACTTGACGACTGCCTCGACAAGGGCGTCAAAGCGCTGGTGGTCGTCTCGTCGGGCTTCAGTGAGAGTGGTCCGGACGGGCGCTCGTCCGAACGCAAACTGGTCCATGCAGCGCGCGCTCACGGTATGCGCCTCATCGGCCCGAATGCGCTGGGTGTCGCGAACAACGACCCGGCGATTTCGTTGAATGCGACGCTCGCGCCGGTCTTGCCGGTGGCAGGCAACGTCGGCTTCTTCTGTCAGTCCGGCGCGCTCGGTATCGCCATTCTCGACGAAGCCGCTCGCAGCCGAATCGGATTGTCCGCCTTCGTTTCCGCCGGTAACCGTGCGGACGTCTCGGGTAACGACCTTCTGCAGTACTGGGATTCCGACCAGTCCACCGAAGTGGTCCTTCTCTATCTGGAGAGCTTCGGCAACCCACGGAAGTTCTCTCGCATCGCGCGTCGAGTTGCGCGGAAGAAGCCGATCGTCGCAGTGAAGAGCGGTCGGCACGCGGTTCCGCCGGTGCTCGCCGCCACCGGAGTCGAGATCGACGATTCGATCGTCCGCGCCCTCTTCGAACAGGCGGGCGTCATTCAGGTCGGGTCCATTTCACAATTGTTCGACTGCGCCTTGCTCTTCGGATACCAACCGTTGCCCGCCGGCCCACGGCTTGCGGTCATCGGCAACTCGACCGCGCTCGGTGTCCTTGCTGCGGACGCGGCCCGCAGTGAAGGTCTGCAGGTCAGCGACCCGGTCGACCTCGGCGCCCAGGCGAGTCCGGAACTCTTCGCCACTGCCGTGCGCGACGCTTTGGCGTCGTTCGACGTCGATGCCGTCATCGCCGTCTTCGTTCCCCCGGTTGCCATTCCGGTCGAGCCGTTCGCGAAAGCACTCAAGGACGCCGTCGCAGGCTCGGACAAGCCGATTCTCACCACGTTCCTCGCAGCTGAGGGTGTGCCGGACGTCCTGGCAGTTCGTGACGAAGTCGGTAACCCGACCCGCGGTTCGGTGCCGTCCTACCCGGGGCCGGAGCGTGCCGCCCTGGCGTTGGCGAGGGCTTGGCGATATGCGGAGTGGCGCAGCAAGCCTGCGTCGAAGGTGGTTCGTCCCGTGGGTATCGACTCCGAGCGAGCCCAGAAGATGGTGGCAGATTGGCTTGAAAACTCTCCTGGCCGTTGGCTTTCAGATGTGGAAGCGGCGGCGCTGCTCGAGTGTTACGGGGTCGCCGTCGTCGAATTCCGTTCGGTCCTGAGCGAAGACGAAGCAGTAGAGGCAGCGGATGCTGTCGGCTACCCGGTCGCGGTCAAGGCAACCGGCGAAATGTGGCGACACCGACCGGATCTGGGCGGCGTCAGGCTGGATCTGAGTGGACCGGAATCGGTGCGCCTCGCTTACCGAGATCTTGCGGCCGCGTCGGGTGAACCGCTGCTGCACGTGCAGAAAATGGCAACCAAGGGCATCGGATGTGTGGTTGGTGTCCAAGACGACCCGTCGTTCGGTTCGCTGATCTCGTTCGGGCTTGCCGGCGTGATCTCCGATCTCCTCGGTGACCGTGCCTATCGCGTACTGCCTCTCACCGAGGACGCTGCTACGGAATTGATCGACGCGCCCAAGGCCGCGCCGCTTCTCTCCGGATACCGCAACGCCGTTCCGGTCAACAAGGGTGCGTTGGTTGATCTGGTCCAGCGCATCTCGGCGCTGGCCGACGACATTCCCGAAGTCCGCGAACTGGCCTGTGAGCCGGTACTCGCTTCGGCTACCGGCGCGGAGATCACCGATTCACGTGTCCGAATCGGACCTGAGCCGAGCGCAATCGACCTGGGGCCCAGGCGGCTGCGGTAGACACAGCGAACAACACCGGCCACCGCACATTCCCGAGGGGGAGGGAAGTAGCAGTGGCCGGTGCTTTGTGCGGTGCGTCAGCGCGAGTGGTGTGGCGCGCTGACGCACGTGCTGTGTTGTTTGATCAGCTCGCGTAGGACCGCAGTTTCTCGGCGCGATCACCGACGCGGAGCTTGCCCATGACCTCACGCTCGATCTGACGAACCCGCTCACGCGAGAGGCCGAAGAGCTTGCCGATCTGATCGAGGGTGCGGGGCTGGCCGTCGTCGAGACCGTAGCGAAGTCGGATGACCTGCTGCTCCCGCTCGTCGAGCGTCCCGAGCACGCTGCGCACATCGCTGTGCAGCAGACCGGCGATGACGGCGTTCTCGGCCGAGGTCGCCTCGGAGTCTTCGATGAAATCGCCCAAGGGCGCTTCTTCGTCGTTGCCCACAGGCATGTCCAGGCTTACCGGGTCGCGGCTGTGGTCGAGCAGGTCGGCAATCTTGTGCGCCGGGATGCCCGACTCTTCGGCCAACTCGTCGTCCGTGGCTTCTCGCCCGAGCTGCTGGTGCAGTTCGCGCTTGATGCGGGCGAGCTTGTTGACCTGCTCCACGAGGTGGACTGGGAGCCGGATGGTGCGGCTCTGATCAGCCATTCCGCGGGTGATCGCCTGACGGATCCACCAGGTGGCGTACGTCGAGAACTTGAAGCCCTTGGCGTAGTCGAACTTCTCCATCGCACGGATGAGTCCGAGGTTGCCTTCTTGAATCAGATCGAGGAGCGGCATGCCGCGGCCGGTGTAGCGCTTGGCCAGCGACACGACGAGTCGCAGGTTCGCTTCCAGGAGGTGGCTACGTGCCGACTGTCCCTCGCGAACGATCGTTGCGAGATCCCTCTTCTTGGCGACTGTCAGGCGCTTTCCCGTGGCAAGGACGTGGCTGGCGTACAGCCCCGCTTCGATTCGCTTCGCCAGTTCGACCTCGTCTGCTGCTGTCAGCAGTGCAGTACGACCGATCCCGTTCAGGTAGACGCGGACCAGGTCTGCGGCCGGGCTCTGGGCGTCCAGATCTGCGGCGCTCGGACGAATGCGAGTAGTGGTGCTGGGGCTTGTCATGACTTGCCTCCCTATCGGCGGTCTCTCACACAGTTCAACGTGTGAGAGTTCCGGGAAAGTTCCCGTGCCGATTTCCGCTAAATCGCCGTGACCTGCAGTTATTTCCCAGTCGTCCTGAGAAGTTGCTGAGAACACAAAAATCTGCAACTCACCGGGAACTCAGTTCGTGACGGGAAGCACCAACCCGTGTCGAACCAGCGAGACCATCATTGTGACGACGGCCTCACGTAGCTGGTTCGGGTCTTCGCCGTTCGCCGCGGCAAGAAGTTCGATCAATTCGTCGACCACCAGTCCATCCGCTCGGAGTCCGGCCAACAGCGCAGCACCGAGCTCGTCGATCTCGTGCTGCCAGTGCGGTCCGTTGCCGCGGTGCACACGCGTGACCACTTGTTGCCATCCCTCGTCACCGGGGAGGTAGACGCGTTCGAGAGCCGTGTCCGGATCGAGGACGAAGCGTTCCTCGAGGACGTCGTGTTCACGCAACCAGGCAAGACGGTCGAAGTAAGCGAGCGCCTCGGCCCCGAGCGGGTCCGAGAAGCCGTGCATGAGGTCCTCGGCCATCAGGTCGGCGGGGGAGTCGGTGCGGCGAAGGAACACGAAACCGAAGCCGACGCCCTCGACATCGGATTCTTCGAGGTGATCCAGCCAGGCGTTTGCTCTCGATGCCGTTTCCGGATCTCGCGGATCCTGCCCGCCGTCCTTGAGCCACGTGCCGACGTACAGAGCCGGATCCGCGACATCGCGCTGGACCACCCAGGCATCGACGCCGTGGGCCGGCAGCCATGACGCGATCCGCGACCGCCAGTCCTGCCCTTCGACGTGCACCCAGGACGCCAACAGAGCTGCCGTGCCGCCGGGGTTCAGGTAGTCGATCGATTGCGAGATCATCAATTCGCTCGCACCGTCGAGATCGAGGCCGGAATCGCGGTACGTGTGATGGACGCGTGCCTCGCCGACGACAAACGGCGGATTGGCGACCACCTGGTCGAAGGTTCGACCCTCGACGGGTTCGAACCAGGACCCTTGAAGGAGTTCGACGTCCAGTCCGTTGAGGGCCATGGTTGCTGCCGTGAGGTCGACAGCGCGTTGATTGATGTCGGTTGCGGTGACCGAATCGGCGTACGTGTTCGCGTGCAGGGCTTGGATGCCGCATCCCGTACCGAGGTCGAGCACGCTGCCGACCCTCGCGGTGGGCGTGGCCTGCAGCAAGGACAGTGACGCATGCCCGACGCCCAGCACATGATCGGCCGTGGCCTTCTTGGGGCGGATTCCGCCGTCGAGATCCGAGATCACCCAACGATCGCCGTCGCCGACGTCGATGGGGCGAAGATCCACCGCGGCCCGCACGAGCGGATTCTCACTGTCGAAGTTCTCACCTTCGAGCAGACCGGCGTCGACGCACTGCGCGATTGTCAGCGGAGCCAGCGCCGCGGCGACGTCGCCCGCCGGGCAGTCATCGGCGAGAAGGAACAGTCTGATGAGAACGCCCAGGTCCCCGAGTTCTCGGGTGGCGCGGCGCACGGGCACCGGCTCACTTCGGCCGAGAGCAGCGTGAACTTCGGGACCCAACGCCTCGAGCATGGTTCCGGTGTCGAATCGATTGCGAAGCAGAGCCTCACGCAGCGCAGGGGTGATGGACAGGAGCGTTTCGCTTCTCACCCCGTCATTCTCGCAGGCGGAACTTGTCAGCCTTCGATGGTGTGGTGCGTCGCGGATTCGATCTCGCCTGCGGTCTTCTTTCGTCCGTCGTATCGACTCGGTTCGTCCTTGGTGCGCGGTGGTCGGTCGTTGGCGATCAGGACGGCGATCCAGGGAAGCGGAATGGATGCACCGATGATGAGCATCGAGATCCAGGCGTTGGCCCAGATGCCGTACGCGATCGCCGCGAGGATCAACGCCGGGAACCGGAAGGACATGATGATCATGTACTTGCGCACTCGGGCTTTGTGCTGTTCTTCGACGGACTGCTGCGCTTCGGTGATCAGTACGGGATTGTCGGGAGTCCCGGCCTCGTCGGACCTGCCGAACGCGCCATTTCGTGCCATGACTCCACTGTTCCACTCTCGGCCGACAATTGCACACGACCCGTGGGTCGCACCGCTGTGACGGAGACGGCATTATTGGAGGGGTGAGCACTCAAACCAAGGAACGTCCCGACGTCTCCACCGACGAAACGACCGACGACGACACCCCGAAGTTCTTCCACTACGTGAAGAAGAACAAGATCGCCGAGAGCGCCGTCATGGGAACCCATGTCGTCGCGCTGTGCGGTGAGGTGTTTCCCGTGACGAAGTCCGCCAAGCCGGGATCACCGGTGTGCCCGGACTGCAAGAAGATTTACGAAGGACTCCGTAAGGGCGACTGACCTCGGGTCAGGCGAGCGGGAGTACTTCCGGAGCTCGGCGGATCGACAGCCTCGACGCAGTCGGCCGCCGGGCTCTTCGCGTCTGCTTGCGGTTCATCGCAGGGATCTTGGTCGACGCACGAGTTCTGGCGCGACTCCGATTGTCTGCTCTCGGTTTGTCTGCTGCGGGGCCGCCCGTACGAGGGGACCGTGGCCGGGTCCGCTTTGTCGCCCGAGATGCGGATCGGGCTGGTGGCCAGGTGCCAGGTCAGGTTGGTGACCGGACCGGTCTTTTCGTCGGTGTTCTGAGCCGCAAGCCACTCTCGCATCTGCTCCATCCGAGTGGCACGAGCCGGCCAGAACTCCTGAACCGTCGCGTTGAACTCGGCGCCGAGCACGACGGCAAAACCGAGGAAGAACGTGAAGAGCAGAAACGCGATCGGCGTTGCCAGTGCGCCGTACGTGTAGCCGGTGCTGGTGACGAATCCCAGGTACCAGCGCAATCCGGTGCTGGCGGCCATGAAGAACACACCGGCGACCAGGGCGCCCGCGAGCAGCCGATGCCACGGCAGCGACTTCGGCAGAGCGACCTTGTAGAGCGTCGTGAGGCCGATGATCACCAGCAGACCGACAGCGGGGTAGTAGAACGTGTCGACCAGATTCGATCCGACCACGTACCAGGAGGCCGGCAGTGCTCGCCCGACGAGCGTCGGCCCCAGAGCTACCAGCGGCAGGATGAACACCGCCATCACCAGGAACATCACGTAGAGCAGCAGGGCGAAGATGCGCTGCCAGATGGGATTGCGGGCATCCTGCTGCCCGTGTGCTTCCACGATCGAGTCGACGAACGTACTGATCGCCGATGATCCCGCCCACAGGGACAGCAGGAAGCCCACGGAGATGATCTCCGGGCGTCCGCGCTGAAGGACGTCCGTCACCGTCGGGCGGATGATCTGGTCGACGACGCTTTCGCTGAAGATCGTTCCGCTGAACGTGACGATCTTGGATTCGATGATCTCGACGGTGTTGGGTCCGAACCACCCACCGATGTAGCCGATCATTCCCAGAAGTCCGAGCAGCAGGGGAGCCAGCGACAGCGTTTGCCAGAACGCGGCCGTAGCCGCCTTTCCGAAGATGGAATCGTCCCAGGCCTTGCTCAGGGTTCGACCGATCAACTGCCCGGTGCGGCGTAGCGGATGCCATCTGCGGTGGTGCAGATCACTTCCGCTCGACTTCTCGCCTCGCGCTTCACTCATGATGTCTCCAGCATCCCTGACGACACACCCGGTTGCCCAACCATGGCGCCGACGTGTCGCACATTTCTGAGACAATTCGCGTGCAGGTCGGCAGGATGCGAGAGAAGCGAAACCTCGCCGGCCGGAGTGAGAACGGCCATGAGTACGCGCTTCGAGTGCGGCTTTCGTCGGTGGCGGCGGCTAGGCTCGTCGCCGGACATTGATGAAAATTCGAGGAGCGCGAGACAACAGTGCGATTCCAGTGGAGGCGCGGCCTATGACGTCTGAGACCGTGGCAGCCGAGTTCGGCAAGTCGCCCGAACCCGCCGGAGCTCAATCCGCGGGAACCCAACCTGGCGCCCCTACCGGTTCCCTTCGTGCATGGCAGCGCCGTGCACTGACCAAATACCTTTCCAGCAGTCCGCGTGACTTTCTGGCGGTCGCAACGCCGGGAGCAGGTAAGACCACCTTCGCTCTGCGGGTAGCTTCGGAATTGCTCCGTGACCGGACGGTCGACCAGATAACCGTCGTGGCGCCGACCGAGCACCTCAAGCACCAGTGGGCGGAGTCCGCTCAGCGCTCCGGCCTCGCATTGGACTCGCGGTTCTCCAACTCGACTGGCCAGACCTCGAGTGACTATCACGGCGTCGTGCTGACCTACGCCCAGGTTGCCTCGCACCCGTCGAAGCATCGTGTGCGCACCGAGGGCCGCAAGACGCTGGTCATCCTCGACGAGATCCACCACGGCGGCGACGCCAAGAGCTGGGGCGACGCCATTCGTGAAGCTTTCGGCGACGCGACCAGGCGTCTCGCACTGACCGGAACCCCGTTCCGCAGTGACGACAGTGCCATTCCTTTTGTCGAGTACGAGCCGGACAAGGAAGGTCTGCTCCGCTCGAAAGCCGACCACTCCTACGGATATTCGGATGCCCTCAAGGACGGCGTGGTTCGCCCCGTCGTGTTTCTCGCCTACTCGGGCGAGGCACGGTGGCGAAACAACGCCGGCGAGGAATTCACCGCTCGACTCGGCGAGCCGCTGAGCGCCGAGCAGACGACTCGGGCCTGGCGTACGGCCTTGGACCCTGCCGGCGACTGGATTCCTGCCGTGCTGCAAGCAGCAGACACCCGTTTGGCGCAGCTGCGCAGTACCGGTATGCCCGATGCCGGCGGACTTGTCATCGCGACGGACCAGACAGTGGCCCGCGAGTACGCGAAGGCCCTGACAGCGATCACCGGCGAACAGCCGGCCGTCGTGCTGTCCGATGACCCCACCGCGTCCAAGCGAATCGCCGAATTCGGTGCGAGCGACCAGAAATGGATGGTCGCGGTCCGCATGGTGTCCGAGGGTGTCGACGTTCCCCGTCTGGCGGTCGGTGTGTACGCGACCAGCGCGTCGACTCCGCTGTACTTCGCTCAGGCGATCGGGCGCTTCGTGCGCTCGCGTCGTAAGGGCGAAACTGCCAGCGTCTTCCTGCCGTCGGTGCCGGTGCTTCTCGACCTTGCCGCACAGCTCGAGGCCCAGCGTGATCACGTACTCGGCAAGCCGCATCGTGAGAAGGACGGCCTCGAAGACGACCTGCTCGCCGATGCGAACAAGCAGAAGGACGAGCTGGGCGAGGAGGAGAAGGCGTTCACGTCCCTGGGCGCCGATGCCGAACTCGACCAGGTGATCTACGACGGATCGTCCTTCGGTACCGCGACATTCGCCGGAAGTGACGAGGAAGCCGACTACCTCGGTCTGCCAGGTCTACTCGACGCCGATCAGATGCGGGCATTGCTGCGTCAACGCCAGCAGACACAGGTCGAGGCCAACTCGGCCAAGGCCGCCGCACCGCAACCCACGGCGGCAGTGGTATCCGATCGAGCGGCCACGGCAGATCAGCTCGGAGCGCTCCGCAAGGAGCTGAACGGGTTGGTGGCGATGAACGTTCACCGCACCGGCAAACCACACGGCATCATTCACGCGGAACTGCGCCGGGTGTGCGGCGGTCCGCCGACGGCCATCGCTACTGTCGATCAGCTGACCGAACGCATCGCGATTCTCCGCAGCTGGTAGCAGCCGATACCGGTCCCGCACGCTTCGCGTGCTTGCGGCCCCGGAACGGCAGAACGGGCGATCACAGTGACTGTGATCGCCCGTTCTGGCGTTCATGGCGCGCCTCGTGAAGAGGCCACCCCCGGCTGACAGGTCAGATTGCGGGTTCGCTTTCGGAGACGACGGCATTCATCTCGCGAAGTCGATCCGCGTGTTCGGTTGCGTGGTGTCCGCAGAAGAGAAGCTCGCCGCCGGTGGGAAGCACGGCGCGTACGCGTGCTCCGGCACCGCACCGGTCGCACCGGTCGGCAGCGGTCAACTGTGGGCTGGTCAGTGTTCCGGGCATGACTCCTCCGTACTGGCTTTGCGGCATTCGGGCCGCGTGCCTGGGGCCTGGTCCGCCGCGTCGGAATGGCGCGGTAGATCCACTCTTACAGACGTTTGGGGTTTACGGGTTGTTCCCGAAGGCGTTTCTTAGTGTTGTGTCTCACTGGAAATGCGCTGGGCAGGCATTCTCGGGTGAGGATTGTTCGCTGACAGCTGATTCGGATCGCCGACCTCAGCCCGATATTCTGGGCGGATGAACCCGGGACGCGAACCACTTGTCGACAAGAGCGTCGAGTTGCTCCACATGTGCACGCGCGAGGAGTGGGCGCGGGCACAACAGCTCGGTGAACGTATCCCCGACGGATTCGAGGCGGAGGGATTTGTCCACATGTCGACTCCGGCGCAAGTTCATCTCCCGGCCAATCGGATCTTTGCCGGCCGTGACGACATAGTCCTTCTGGCTATCGATCCGGCCTTGCTCGTCGGTCAGGTCAAGTACGAACCGGGTGTCCCCTCGGACCCGGAATCGATGCGATTCCCGCATCTGTACGCCCCGATTCCCGTCGCAGCCGTCACCGCTGTCGTCGAGTATTTTCCGGGCGAGAACGGCTTGTTTTCGCCGGTTCGGTAGGTCGCCGGTTGGCCGGTCGTGAACTGTGCCCCGCGGATTACGGCCCTCCCGCGATGCAGGTCACCGATCGGCGCTACCGTTGGTATATGAACGTAGAAGTCACCCCACTACCGGGGATCGGGACGCGCAAGGATTTTGTTCTGTCTTCCGGTCGTCGCGTGGGTGTCGTCACCCATCGGGACGGTCATACCGACCTCATCGTTTCCAAGGCAGACGACCCTGACGCGTGTGCTGCCTCGCTGCCTCTGACCACCGAGGAAGCGGCAGCGCTCAGCAATCTCCTGGGTGCCCCCCAGCTCGTTGCTCAGCTCGAGGAAGAGCACCGTGACCTTCCGGGCATTCGAACCAAACAGCTCTACATCAAGGACGGTTCTCGCTACGACGGACAGACCCTCGGGGACACCGGCATGCGCACGCGCACCGGAGTGTCCATCGTCGCCGTCATGCGCGCAGGACAGGTGAGCCCGTCTCCGAACCCCGACTTCACGTTCACCGGGGGAGACCTTCTCGTGGCAGTCGGAACGCCGGACGGTTTGGCTGCAGCGGCAAAAATCTTGGCCAACGGCTGACTGGCGCGTGGACACAACCACCCTCGCACTGATCGAACTCGGCGCGGTCTTCTTCGCGCTCGGACTGCTCGGACGGCTCGCTGCTCGCGTCGGCATGTCGCCGATCCCGTTCTACCTGATCGGCGGCCTGTGCTTCGGACAGGGCGGTTTCATCCAGCTCGGCGACATCGGCGAGTTCTCCCATCTGGCAAGTGAGATCGGGATCGTCCTGCTCTTGCTGCTGTTGGGGCTCGAATACACTGCGGCCGAGCTCGTCACCGGTCTCAAACGCTCGCGGGTAGCCGGCATCGTCGACATCGTCCTCAACGCCACCCCTGGCGCGGTTGTCGGCTTGATGCTCGGTTGGGGCGTCGTGGGGGCGACGGTCATGGCCGGCGTCACCTACATCTCGTCTTCGGGAATCATCGCCAAGGTGCTCAGCGACCTGGGGCGCCTCGGTAACCGCGAGACACCGGTCGTGCTGTCGATTCTGGTGTTCGAAGACCTGGCGATGGCGCTGTACCTGCCGATTCTGACCGCGATGCTCGCGGGCGTGAGCTTCATGGGCGGGCTCGAAGCGGTCGGGATCTCGTTGTTGGTCATCACCGTGGTTCTTGTCGTGGCCCTCCGATACGGACGGTACGTCTCTGCCCTCCTCGACAGTCCCGACAGTGAGACGCTCCTGCTCAAGCTGCTCGGTGCCGCACTGTTGGTCGCCGGCATCAGTTCGGCGATGCAGGTGTCGGCGGCTGTGGGCGCATTCCTCCTCGGAATCGCGATCTCGGGGTCGACGGCGCACAATGCCAGTCGCGTGCTCGAGCCCCTTCGAGATCTGTTCGCCGCAATGTTCTTCGTGGTCTTCGGTCTCAACACCGATCCCAGTTCCATTCCGCCAGTCCTCGGATGGGCCGCGATCCTGGCAGTGGTCACGGCGATCACGAAGCTGGTAACCGGCGCTTGGGCGGCCAGACGTCAGGGTGTCGCGCGAATGGGTCAGGCGCGCGCCGGTGCCGCTCTGATCGCCCGCGGTGAGTTCTCCATCATCATCGCCGGCCTCGCGGTGTCCGCAGGCGCCGTCGACGCCGAACTTGCCGCATTGGCAACTGCTTACGTGCTCCTGATGGCGGTCATCGGCCCGGTGGCGGCAAGAGTTATCGAACCGGTCGCCTCGTTGTACATCAAGGTTCGTACGAAGTCCTGATTGCGGTCCTATTCTGTCCGGATGTCGAACAGAATCGCCCGTCCCGCCGCGACCGCTCTGTGTGCGCTGATCATCTCGTGTGCACCGGTCCCGGCGCTCGCCGGTGGAATTCCCGCTCTCGACCACGCCGGACCAACAGCTGCGCAGGTTGCCGCGGATCGATCGCTACACCTCGAGGGTGCGTCGAACGCGCGTGACATCGGTGGCTACGACGCCGCGGACGGGCAGACCGTTCGGTGGGGGAAGGTATTTCGCTCGAATGCCCTCGACAAGCTGACACCGTCGGATCTCGCGTCGTTGAGCGAACGCGGAGTGGAATCGGTCGACGACTTCCGTACGGTCGTCGAACGAACGCTCTCGCAGGATCGCCTTCCGAACGGGGCGCGAAGCAACTGGTTCGACGTCATCGGAACCAACCCCGCCAACCTCCCGGCGCTGGTGGACATGCCGACGATGTACGCGTTGATGGTGACCGATCCGGGGGCGAGCCGCGCATTCCACGACGCGCTGGTGAACGTCGCGAACACCGACGGTTCAGTCCTCTACCACTGCTCGGCGGGCAAGGACCGTACCGGTTGGATGACCGCAGTTCTCCTGACCGTCCTCGGCGTGAGTCGCACCGACGTGAACGCCGATTACATGCTCAGCAATCAGTACCTCACCGGACCCCGCACGGGGAGCGCGTTCATCGACGGCGTCGAACAGTCTTGGCTGGACACGTCTTTCGCCACGGTGGATCGGGTGTACGGCAACTTCGACAACTACGTCCGGGACGGCCTTCAGTTGAGCGAGGACGATGTCGCACAACTCCGGGACACACTCTTGGTCTGAGGCGGCAAACGCACAAGAGCCGCTCTCCGGCGATCCGGAGAGCGGCTCTTGTGTGCATAGCTGGTGTGACTAGTCGAGGTAGTCGCGCAGAACCTGCGAACGCGACGGGTGGCGCAGCTTCGACATCGTCTTCGATTCGATCTGGCGGATACGCTCACGCGTGACGCCGTAGACCTGTCCGATTTCGTCTAAAGTCCTCGGCTGACCGTCGGTGAGACCGAAGCGGAGGCGAACCACGCCGGCTTCGCGCTCGGACAGCGTCTCGAGTACCGACTGCAGCTGATCCTGCAGCAAGGTGAACGAGACGGCATCGACTGCGACAACAGCTTCGGAGTCCTCGATGAAGTCACCGAGCTGGCTGTCGCCCTCGTCGCCGATGGTCTGGTCGAGAGAGATCGGCTCACGCGCGTACTGCTGGATTTCCAGCACCTTCTCCGGCGTGATGTCCATTTCCTTGGCGAGCTCTTCCGGCGTGGGCTCACGGCCCAGGTCCTGGAGCAGCTCACGCTGGATACGGCCGAGCTTGTTGATGACCTCGACCATGTGCACCGGGATACGGATGGTGCGAGCCTGGTCGGCCATTGCGCGGGTGATGGCCTGACGGATCCACCACGTGGCGTAGGTCGAGAACTTGTAACCCTTGGTGTAGTCGAACTTCTCGACTGCACGGATCAGACCGAGGTTGCCTTCCTGGATGAGGTCCAGGAACGCCATGCCGCGGCCCGTGTAGCGCTTGGCCAGCGAGACGACCAGGCGGAGGTTGGCCTCGAGGAGGTGGTTCTTGGCGCGGTTGCCGTCGCGGCAGATCCAGCTCATGTCGCGTCGCTGAGCCGCAGGCAACTTCTCGCCCTTGTCAGCGAGGTCCTGCATGATCTGCACGGCGTAGAGGCCGGCCTCGATGCGCTTGGCCAGTTCGACTTCCTCTTCGGCGTTGAGGAGTGCGACCTTGCCGATCTGCTTGAGGTAAGCGCGAACCGAGTCGGCGGACGCCGTCAGTTCGGCATCCTTGCGTGCCTGACGGAGAGCCTCGGACTCTTCCTCGTCCCAGACGAAGTCGCCGGAAGCCTTGTCCTTCTCGGACGGCTCTGCAGCGGTCTCTTCGTCTTCGCCGACTGCTACGACCTCGACGACATCGGACTCGACCTCGGCAAGGTCGCCGTCCGTGATGTCGATGTCTTCCAACTCGACATCGCCGTCTTCGGCGTCAGGATCGCCGGCCTTCTTAGGGCTGGCCTTCTTAGCTGCTGCCTTCTTGGCCGGAGCTTTCTTGGCCGGAGCCTTCTTTGCTGCTGCCTTCTTGGCGGGGGCCTTTTTCGCCGGAGCCTTCTTGGCTGCCGGAGCGGTGACGGTGGCCGCCTCCACGGCTGGAGATTGTGGCTCTGACTCTGATGGAGAATCAGCAGTCTGACGTGTATCGGTGGCTGCCACGTACGCCCTTTCGTGACGGTGTCGTGCGGCGTCACGCCAGAGTGGTGATCCGGCGGAGAGGTCAATGGTTGTTGGCCGGCGCGCAGCCGGACTTCACCATTGTAACGACTCTCAGGAAACTCTTACGTCACGGCGGGCCGTAACAGGTAGATTTTCCGCTTTTCACGTGCGGGTTTTCTCATCCGGCGACGGAGGCCGGCCTAGTCAGTCCGACCGATGCGAGCGCAGCTCCCGCAATTCCCGCGGTGTTGAGAAGGGTGGCGGGGACGACCTTGGTGCGGTTGGTCAGATGCGGAATCCACTTCTCGTGCTTGCGGCTGATACCGCCTCCGGCGATGAAGAGATCTGGCCAGAGCAGGTTCTCGAAGGTGGTCAGAACTCGCGAGACCTCGACGGCCCACTCCTTGTAGCTCCAGTCCTTCTTCTCCTTCACCGACGACGCCGCCCGGTGCTCGGCTTCCTTGCCGTCGACCTCGAGGTGACCGAACTCGGTGTTGGGCAACAGAACTCCGTTGTGCAGCACGGCAGATCCGATTCCGGTGCCGAAGGTCAACAAGATCACGACGCCGGAGGTGTCCTTGCCCGCTCCGAACGAGTCCTCGGCGATTCCGGCAGCGTCGGCGTCGTTGAGGACGGTGACCTCGCGCCCGCCCAGTGCCTTGCCGAACAGAGCGGCGGCGTCGGTGTCGATCCAGGACTTGTCGATGTTCGCGGCGCTTCGCGCGACGCCGCCGGTCACGACAGCGGGCAAGGTGATGCCGACCGGACCGGTCCACTTGGCCTGCTCGACGATCTCGGCGACAGTGCCCGCGATCGCATCGGGTGTGGACGGCTGCGGGGTCAGGATCTTGATGCGGTCACCGATCATTTCCCCGGTGCTCAGGTCGATCGTGCCGCCCTTGACGCCGCTGCCGCCGACGTCGATCCCGAAACCTGTGGTTGTCATCGTCCTGCGCTCCTGAGTGTCGAATTCGAGGTCACGATCTACCGTTGCAAACACTAACCCGAACAAGGACCCGGGCGCGTCCTCTCGAACCGCCCACCTCGAGACGTTCGAGTGGTGCCCCTCGGTAGAGATGTGTTGCGATAGTCCGGTGCGCCCTTCAGAAAGAACATTGCCCGACTTTTCCGCCGATTCTCTGGACCCCGCACAGTTGCGGGAAGTAGCCGTAGCCGTCGCCGAACGCGCAGCCGAACACGTCCGTTTGCGTCGGCCCGAGGTATTCGGCCTGGTGGGTTCCGGTGCCGCCGAGGGTGGTTCGGTTGCGGCGAAGAGCACGCCCACCGATCCCGTCACGGTGGTCGATACCGAAACCGAACAAGTGATTCGCGACCTTCTGGCGCAATGGCGGCCTGCAGATTCGATCCTGGGTGAGGAAGGTGGCGGAGATACCGACGATTCCGCGGGAGTTCGATGGGTTGTCGATCCCATCGACGGCACGGTGAATTTTCTCTACGGAATCCCCGCGTTCGCCATCTCGGTGGCCGTACAGATCGACGGGGTCTCGGTAGCCGGGGCTGTCGTCGACGTGTCGTTGGAAACCACGTACGCCGCGCATCGGGGCGGCGGTGCAACCATGACCACGGCCGACGGCGTCGTCAGCGACCTGCAAGCCAATGAGGTGACCGAGCTGTCAATGGCGCTGTTGGCCACCGGCTTCGGTTACGGAGCGGATCGCCGGAAGGTGCAGGGCACGTTGATCGGGCAGATCCTGCCGCAGGTCCGCGACATCCGACGCATCGGTTCGGCTGCGTTGGATCTGTGCATGGTTGCCACCGGCCGGGTCGACGCTCACTTCGAACACGGACTGAGTCCGTGGGACTGGGCAGCCGGCTCCTTGATCGCTTCCGAAGCGGGCGCCGTGATCAACGTCCCGGCGCCCAATTCCACGTCCGCCGACGGCGATGTCGTTTACGCAGTCGCTCCGGCGATCGCCGAGCAGTTCGCGCACATGCTCAGTTCGATCGGCGCAGATCAGCCGATTCCGAGCTGAGGCCTGTCAGCAGCGCGCCGTGCGCGCTGCTTTGAGCAGTGCGATGTCCATCGGAGCGACTTCGGCGTTTGCGGGCTGCTCGGCCAGAGCATGCAAGATCGCGGTGGCGTCGGTGTTGGGGGTCAGGGCGCCCTTGTTGTAGGTGCCGAGAGCCAGGTCGACGGTGTCGTCGCCGCGGCCGTCCTGGACCAGTTCGGCGCAGGGGGCGACCAGCCAGACGGAACTGGCGGCGGCGAGGCCGTTCGCTCCGAATCGGATCTGACCCTGGCACTCCATGTTCTGGTCGACGTAGACGGGGTCGTTTCCGACCTGGACGTCCGGCGCGCTGGAGAAGCCGAACTCGCTCAGTTGCGCTGCCACCTGGGCCGCCTGGCCGTGTTCACCGTTGGCGTTGAACACACGAACCTTGGTGGCGGCGAGGGGAGCGGGATCCACGTCGAGCAGCTTCGAGCGGTCGACGACGGTTCCCAGCGGTAGTGGCGCCGCTGCCGAAGGATCGGACGAAGGTTGCGGCAGGTTGCAGGCGACGGTGTCACTGACTTCCGCCTCGGCGCTCAGGATGCGGACCCACAAGACACTGCCGATCAATGCGAGTACCGCGAACACGGCGATCACCGGCCACGCGCGCCGACGGCGGAACGGATGTCCCTGGTCATCGGTAGAGCTGCCTTCGGTGATCAGAGAAACCACGGTATCCCTCGACTTTCTTGACGAAACTTCTACTTCGCCATCGGGCCGAGCGGCGCCGGCATGACGTTCGGTGCCTACCTTAGAGGGCCTGTGTGACGAGACAGCCGAAGCGAGGCTCGACGCGTCGAGTCCTTGTCGATTGAGAAACGGCAGTTGGCCGATTACCGGCCTGTTTCTACCCGGATTCGGCCCGAAAACATCGTGGAAAGGTCACAGCTTGCTCTTGCCTTGGTGACAATTCGCAGTCATTTTTCGGAAATTTCCGATTCGGTTACTACTTTCGTGCTCACGTCGGCTACTGTCTGGCGGCCCAGGTCGTTCAACTGGGCATCGGCCGGACGCCGAAATGACAACCAAATGAGGCGCAGATCACGTTCTCGGAAGGAACTTCCGGGCACTAATTCCAGTCCTGCAGCGTTATGCAGCGACAGGGAATGATCTGGATGCCACGGCGGTTTCCATGCGCATCAAGGATCTACCGGATTCTCGGCGCACACGGGACCGGGATACACGAAGAGGATGGGGTAGACGAGATGGCAACTGACTACGACGCACCGAGGCGTACAGAGTCCGACGAGGTTTCGGAGGACTCGCTCGAGGAGCTGAAGGCGCGACGCAACGAAGCGCAGTCAGCCGTCGTCGACATCGACGAGACGGACACCGCGGAGTCCTTCGAGCTGCCGGGTGCCGACCTTTCCGGCGAGGAACTCTCAGTTCGAGTTGTTCCGAAGCAGGCAGACGAGTTCACGTGTTCGAGCTGCTTCCTGGTTCATCACCGCAGCCGCCTGGCCAGTGATGCCAACGGACAGCTCGTATGCATGGACTGCGCTGCCTGATCTCCCTTCCCGGTGGTCGACCCGTCAGCGCGAGGGTCGACCAAGGGTCGGGAAGTACTGCTTTGCTGTGACCGCTCTGGTCAGAGATCCAGCGCAGCCAGCAGATCAGCGGGACGACGTGTGCTCACCAACCAGTACGGCGTGGGATCCTCCGGGTCGTCGAGCACGATCAACACCATTGTCTTGACCCATGGGCGATGCTGGACGAACGCCGACGGATCGAGTTGGCGCCCCATCGCAGCACTCTTCGCGGAAGCCGGCACTGCTGCCGCCCGTGAAATCAATTCGACCGGCAGGTGGGCTCTACCCACGTGCAATTCCTTCACCCCTGCTGTCTCCACCACCTCGACGCGCATCCGGCTGAGCCAGAATGCCGCCCAGATCGGGATCGGGAGTAGTACGACATACGCCAGGTACGAGAGAAGCCCCGGGCGGCCCATGTGGACCTCGGCCGCGAGGAGTCCGGCTACGGCCAGCCCGGCGATCCACCACCAGATCGGCACCCACAGGCGCTCGGAGTACAGCGTCGTGGACGGGGGCGTTGTGGTGGCGACGTCAGGTCGAGATGTTTCGGGCACCTGTCAAGGATAGTCCGTCGCTACGAGTAGTCTTGGCCCACGTGAGCGACCATCTCTCCATCGCCTTGAAGCGACTGGATCCAGACCTGCCCGTTCCACAGCGTGCGCATCCCGGAGATGCGGGTGTGGATCTGTGCTCCACCAGCGATGTCACCATCGAACCCGGACACCGAACACTGGTCGGAACGGGGATCGCGATCGCTTTGCCGGTGGGCACCGTCGGGTTGATCCATCCGCGTTCCGGACTCGCCGCCAAATCGGGACTGTCGATCGTGAATGCGCCCGGAACCGTGGACGCGGGATACCGGGGTGAACTCAAGGTCTGCTTGATCAATCTCGATCCGGCCACAGCCATCGACATCCGCCGCGGTGACCGAATCGCTCAGCTCGTGGTTCAACGAGTCGAACTTCCGGTTTTCGAGGAAGTCGAATCGCTGGACGACACGACCAGAGGAACCGGAGGCTACGGTTCCAGCGGCGGGCACGCGATACTCGATACCGATGCGCCTGGCGCGGTAGTCGGAAAGGGAGTCTGAATCATGTTCGGACGCAAGAAGAAGACAGATGTCGACGAGGAAACCACCAGCTTCTTCGGTGACGAGAACGACGAGTCGGTGGAGATCGACGAGGTCGAAGACGATCTCGAAGTCACCGGCGACGAGTTCGGTGACGAATCGGAAGGCCCTTACGACATCTCGGAGATCGATTCCGACGATCCGACGGCAGGCCGTGACGGTCAGCGTCTTGATCTCGGTTCCGTTCTGGTGCCGATGCCGACCGGCGGGCAGTTGCAGGTCGAGATGGCGCCCAACGGTTCGCCGCAGGCCGTGCACCTGGTCACCGAGCACGGCCGCATCACGGTTGCTGCCTACGCCGCCCCGAAATCGCCCGGTCAGTGGCGTGAGGTCGTTGCCGAGCTCGCGCAGTCGCTTCGCGACGACAATTCCGCGGTGAGCGTCGAGAACGGCCCGTGGGGCCGTGAACTGGCTGCTGTGACGGCCAACATGGACCTGCGGTTCATCGGCGTCGACGGTCCCCGGTGGATGGTGCGCTGCGTGGTCGCGGGTCCGAGTGGATCCACCGCCGCGAACGCTCCTCTGGTGGCAATCGCACGGGACATCTTGCGTGACACCGTCGTCAACCGAGGATCAGAGCCGCATCCGGTGCGGACACCGCTGCCCGTGGTGCTCCCGCAGGTGCTCGCCGAGCAGTTGGCGGCCGCACACGAGCAGCAGTTGGCGGCAGCGCAGCAGCAACAGGTCGCCGCCCAGCAGCAACAGCAGTCAGCACCGCCCGCTCCGCCGGCACCTCCAGCACGGCCGACCCCGCCGCCTCGTAGCGGCGAATCCGGTTCTGCCATGCAGCAATTGGGTCAGTAACAGAATTTTCTTCAGGCGCTCGCGGTGGTATCGGATTCGATCGCCGCGAGCGCTTTGATGCAGGTGGACCCGAGAACCGCGGGGTCGCGCCCGATCATGTCGAGCGTCGTCGTGGCGACTGCGCCGCGGGGGAGTGAAGCCGCCCAGGCCTGCGCCACTGACGCGGGATGAACCGGATCGTCCACCGCCGACGCAATGCCGACCGGAACGCCCACCGCCCGTAGCGCGCTCTCGCCGAGTGAGTGGTACGACGCCGCCTCGTCGAGCGCAGCCGGGAGATCGGGCCACTGAGAGCGCCAGGAGCGCTCGAGTTCGGCTCCGAGCCACGCCGGACTCGACGCGAGCATCGCAGCGATCACCGACTCCAAGCCTTCGGAGCGCAGTTGCCCGGCGGTGAACCGCGCGCTCGCTGCTGCGGGGGCGTCGTCGGCCGAGCCCGTCCAGGCCGGAAGCGCTGCCAACACACTCACCGTTCGATCGGGATTGTCGGCGGCCCACTGGAGTGCAACGGCCGCTCCGATCGAGACCCCTCCGACGATGATTCGGCCGTGCGTGTCCGCGGCTCTGTCCATCGCGTCCAGATAGCCGTCCACGACACGCCGAGGGTCCGGTTCAATTGCGATGATGCGCACACCCAGAGCCTCCAGCGGCGCCCGGAATGCGCGGTCCGCGAAGTGGGCGTCAGAGCCTGTACCTGGGAGAACGACGGCAACGGTCGCCGATTCAGAGTTCTGCATCTCTTGATCTTGCCCGGTGCCCCCGAGACGCGGACTGACCGGTGTGGTTACACGCTCGTAATGGGTCTACAGTGGCGATCACACAGCCCTTCACGTGACGCGAAACCCTTGCGTCACACATGTTCGCAGGAGCGCGCAATGGCACCCGCCGCCGCAGGATATTTTCGTCGACTGACCCAGCGTCTGACCGAGGACGTCGACCAGTTGGACGCCCAGGAGATGGTCGAGTCCAACAAGGCTTCCGGAGGTCAGAAGGCATGCGATTGTCGTCGCGGTGAAGAAGTCACGATGGTGGGCCGACTCCGCAGCGTCGACGCGTGTCCCAAGTCGGGAAATGCCAGTATCGAGGCCGAGTTCTTCGATGGCACCGAGGTGATCAATCTCGTCTGGATCGGGCGTCGCCGGATCCCGGGAATCGAGACCGGTAAGACCCTGCTGATCCGCGGTCGTGTGGGCGAGCGTGACGGTCGCAAGGCGATCTTCAACCCTTACTACGAACTGCGCGGCGAATAGGCGCGTTTCCCGCATTTACCGTGCAACTCGGTGACTGTGGCACCCTCGACAGGTGACTGAAACACAACAGCGATCGGTAATCGACCAACTCGGCGGGCTGAGTGGTCTGATCTATTCGTCGTTGCCGATTCTGATTTTTGTCCCGGTCAACAGCATCTGGAATCTCACCGCGGCAATCTGGGCCGCATTGGGCGTCGCTGTCGCTATCGCGGCCTGGCGCCTCTTCCGCAAGGATTCCCTCCAACCCGCTATTTCCGGTTTTCTCGGAGTCGGAGTTTCCGCATTCATCGCCTACCGCACCGGCGACGCCAAAGGATATTTCCTCTTCGGTATCTACACGAGCCTCGCCTACGGTGCGGTCTTCCTGATTTCGATCCTCGTACGCTGGCCCCTCGTCGGAATCATCTGGGGCTATCTCAACGGGCACGGCAATCTCTGGCGCAAGCACAGCTCCGCCGTCCGGCTCTACGACGTCGCGACGGCAGCGTGGGCGTTGGTCTTCGGTGCGCGGTATCTCGTTCAGTCACAGCTCTACGACACCGACCACACCGGATGGCTCGCAGTCGCGCGTATCGGCATGGGTTGGCCGTTGACCGGTTTGGTGCTGCTCGTGACGGTCTGGGCTGTGCGTAAGGCCGATCGCATCGTCGAGCCTGAACCGGTTGTGGAGCCCGAAAGCAGCGAGCCCACCGCCACGGACGCAGGGTCCGAAGAGGTGGGCTCGGTGAATCTGACGAAGCCGCGCGAAGACCGAGATCTCAGCTGATCAGGTCCTGGTACTCGGGGTGCTTGTCGAGGAACTTCACGACGTACGGGCACACCGGATGAACCTTGAGGCCGCGTGCTCGTAGGTCGTCCAGAGCCTGGCGGACGAGAATCCCGGCCAATCCGAAACCTTCGAAGGCGGGGTAGATCTCGGTGTGGTTGAACGAGACGACGTCACCGGAGGTGGTGTAGTCCTCGATCCCGGCGAGGTCGCCGTCGGCATGGATCTCGTACCGGCTCTGGGCCGGATTGTCGGTGACTACGGTGTTTTCGGGCGCTTGTGCCATGTGATTCCCTTTCGTCGTCAGTGTGTTCGTCGGTCAATTCTCCAGGCGGAGTGCAACGCGCAACTGATCCTCGGCGTCGACGGCCGCAACGAAGAGCAGTTCGTCCCCGCCTTCGATGGGATCGTCCATCTGCGGGACGATCACGCGTCCGCCACGCAGGATGGTGACCAGTGCGCAGTCTCGCGGAAGTTCGAGTTTCTTGACGGCTTTTCCGGCAAGAGGTGTGTTGTCGGGCAACGTGATCTCGACGAGGTTGGCCTGTCCCTGCCGCAATGTCATCAGTTTGACCAGGTCACCGACCGAGACGGCCTCTTCGACGAGCGAAGCGAGCATCCGCGGTGTCGAGACGGCGACGTCCACGCCCCAGGACTCGTCGAAGAGCCACTCGTTGCGGGGATCGTTGACGCGGGCGACAACTCGGCGAACACCGAACTCGGTTTTCGCGAGCAGACTGAGGACCAGGTTTGCCTTGTCGTCTCCGGTCGCGGCAATCACGACCTCGTACGACTCCATCGACGCGTCCTCGAGTCTGCTGAGTTCGCAGGCGTCCGCGTGCACCCACTTCGCCTCGGGCACCGACTCCGGTTCGATGTGATCGAGTTTGCGTTCGATCAGCATGACGTCATGTGAGCTTCGAATCAGCTCTCGCGCAATGGAACGGCCTACGGCGCCGGCTCCGGCGATGGCGACCTTCATCGAGAACTTCCAATCACGTTGTAGTGCAACACAGTCGCAGTCTTGTTGTGGGGGGCGGCGTACGGATCAGTCATCTGCGGCCTCCCTCAGTCGTCGCTCGGCGGCGGGTTGCCGGCCAGTGCGACAGCTTCGGCGACGGTTCCCGACACGGCGGCGATGTAGACCTGATCGTCGGCCTGGATGACAGTCTTGCGGTCGGGGAGAATGCCGGTCCCGAAGCGGATGATGAAGGCGACTCTCGAACTGGTCGCGCCCTCGAGGAGCGCGATCGGCTTGCCCGCCCAATCCTCGTGCAGGGCAAGTTCGGTGATGGCGACAGTGCCCGAAGGATCGCGCCACTTCGCAGTCTGACTTTCCTTGGTCAACGTGTGCAGGAAACGATCCGTCGACCACGGCACGGTGGCGACCGTGGGAATGCCGAGTCGCTCGTAAACGGCGGCACGCTTGGCGTCGTAAATACGTGCGACGACGCGTTCGACGCCGAAAGTCTCGCGTGCGACTCGCGCTGCGATGATGTTGGAATTGTCTCCCGAGGACACCGCGGCAAAGGCGTCGGCCCGCTCGATTCCCGCCCGGACCAGCACGTCACGGTCGAACCCCATTCCCAGAACCTTGGTTCCCGGGAAGTCGAGATCGAGACGCAGAAACGCACTCTGATCGCGGTCGATGACGGCGACCTCATGTCCGATCCTGGTCAGAGACGCGGCGAGGGAAGAACCCACTCGACCGCACCCCATGATGACGACATACACGCCCTACTCCGTTCATGGACCCTCATGGCGCGATTGCACGCCGAATCGAACGGTACAGCCCCTCACGGGAAGAGCAAGTACAACGGTCGCTCGCGTGCCGGTTGTCACGACAAAAGGTGAAGTTGGGGCTCTGATGACTCCGAATCGGGCGAGACGGCTTACGCTTTGCACGTGTCTAAGCTCTCGACCGCTACCAAGCGGCTCCTGCTCGGTCGGCCGTTCCGAAGCGACAAACTCGGGCACACGCTGCTACCCAAGCGAATTGCACTACCGGTCTTCGCGTCCGACGCGATGTCGTCCGTCGCGTATGCCCCCGAAGAAATCTTCCTGGTTCTCTCCGTCGCGGGTATTTCCGCGTATGCGTACACACCCTGGATCGGATTGTCCGTCGCCATCGTCATGGCTGTGGTGGTGGCGAGCTACCGCCAGAACGTCCACGCATACCCCTCCGGTGGCGGCGACTACGAGGTCGCGACGGTCAACCTCGGCCCGACCGCCGGTCTGACCGTCGGTAGTGCGCTGATGGTCGACTACGTGCTGACGGTCGCCGTGTCGATCTCGTCGGCGGCGTCGAACATCGGCTCGGCTCTGCCGTTCGTCGCGCAGCACAAGGTGTTGTTCGCGGTTGCGGCGATCGTGTTGCTGACCGCGGTCAACCTTCGCGGTATCCGTGAATCGGGGACCGCGTTCGCAATTCCGACCTACGCATTCATCGTCGGCATGTTCCTGATGCTCGGGTGGGGATTCTTCCGGATCTACGTCCTCGGTGAGGATGTGCACGCGGAATCGTCGTCGTTCACGCTCAACGCCGAGGATTCGCATCTGTACGGAATTGCCTTCGCGTTCCTGATCGCCCGCGCATTCTCCTCGGGCTGTGCCGCACTGACCGGCGTCGAGGCCATCAGCAACGGCGTACCGGCGTTCCAGAAGCCGAAGTCGCGCAACGCTGCCACGACCTTGCTGCTGCTCGGGTCGATCGCCATCGTCCTGCTGATGGGCATCATCATCCTGGCTCAGAAGATCGGCATCGTCTACGCACACAATCCGCAGGAACAGCTGGTCGGAGCGCCGGAGGGCTACCATCAGAAGACCTTGATCGCGCAGATCGCCGAAGCCGTGTTCAGTGGTTTCCCGATCGGTTTCTTCTTCATGGCGATCGTCACGGCACTGATCCTGGTTCTGGCCGCGAACACCGCGTTCAACGGATTTCCGGTACTCGGATCGATCCTGGCGCAGGATCGGTACCTACCGCGTCAGCTGCACACGCGCGGCGACCGACTGGCATTCAGCAACGGAATCCTCTTCCTCTCCGGTGCTGCCATCGCATTCGTCGTGGTGTTCGGCGCCGAGGTCACCAAGCTCATCCAGTTGTACATCGTCGGCGTCTTCGTCTCGTTCGTGCTCAGCCAGACGGGCATGATCAAGCACTGGACTCGGCATCTGAAGTCCGAGACCGACAAGGCGCAACGGGCCCGTATGCAGCGCTCGCGAGTGATCAATTCGATCGGTCTGGCAATGACCGCCACCGTCTTGATCATCGTTCTGATCACCAAGTTCGCTGCCGGCGCATGGATCGCCATCGTCGCGATGGTCGCGATCTTCATCGTGATGAAGATGATCCGCAAGCACTACGACAGCGTCGCAGCCGAGCTCGAGGAGCAGGAGTGGGACGGCGTACTGCCCAGCCGCACGCACTCGATCGTGCTCGTCTCGAAGTTGCACATGCCGACGATGCGAGCTCTCGCCTACGCGCGAGCCACGCGACCGGACACCCTCGAAGCCATCACGGTCAACGTCGACGAGCCGGACACCCGTGCACTCGTGCGTGAGTGGGAGAAGAGCGACGTGACGGTTCCGCTCAAGGTGATCGAGTCGCCGTACCGCGAAATCACCAAGCCGGTTCTCGATTACGTCAAGCGTGTACGACGCGATGCTCCGCGTGACGTCGTCACCGTCTTCATTCCCGAGTACGTCGTCGGACACTGGTGGGAGCAGATCCTGCACAATCAGAGCGCGCTTCGTCTGAAGAGTCGTCTGCTTTTCCAGCCCGGCGTGATGGTGACCAGCGTTCCGTGGCAGCTGAGTTCGTCGGCAAAGGCGAAGCCGCTCGACATCGAGAAGACCGCAGGCGCCACGCGTCGCGGTTACGACACCGGCGAGAAATGATCACCGGCGAAAAATGATCGGCAACATCGAAATGGCAGGCGTAGTTCGTTGAGTGAGAATTGGACCGGACAGACCTTCGAGGTCGATCTGGGCAACCCCGGTCACGGCGGGTTCGTCGTCGCCCGGCACGAGGGGCGGGTCGTGTTCGTCCGTCACGGTTTGCCGGGGGAGCGTGCGCTGGTCCGGGTGACCGAGGACAAGGGCGGATCGTTTTGCCGCGCCGACGCGATCACCGTTCTCGACGCTTCTCCGCATCGGATCGATCCGACATGCCCGATCTCCGGCCCGGGCGGGGCGGGCTGCTGCGACTACTCGCATGCGGATCTGAGCGTCCAACGTGAGATGAAGACCTCGGTCGTGCGGGAGCAGCTTCTGCGACTGGCTCGTGTCGAATCGGACGTCGAGGTAGAGGAACTGCCCGGAACCGGAGGCGGAACGGGTTGGCGCACGCGAGTCCGGTTGGCGGTGGACGGGCACGGTGTCGCCGGATACCACGCGTACCGCAGCAACCGGATCGTCACAGACCTGCGGTGCACCCAGATCGATCAGAGCGCGTACGACGGTCTCGGCGGTGCGCAGTGGGCGCCAGGTAGCGAGCTGCAGGTCGTTCTCGACGCTGCGGGCGAGCGGCACGTCGTGGAAATCGCGGCACCCGCGGTGTCCAAGACGGGACGGCGGACGCCCGGGCGACGCGGCGCGATGGCACGCCGAGCGGCAAGCGGCGGCCCGCGAAAGACCCGAGTTGCCATCGGATCGGACACAGTGACCGAGCGCGTCGGCAGTCGAGAATGGGCGCTGGCCGCGACCGGTTTCTGGCAGGCCCATCGCGGCGCTGCGGCCGCGTACTCACAGGTGGTCGGGGAGTGGGCCGGAGCCGCTACCGCGGACACGGCCTGGGATCTCTACGGCGGTGTCGGCGTGTTCGCAGCTGTGCTCGCCGAGCTTGTCGGGTCGTCCGGCGTGGTGGAGTCCGTCGAATCTTCGGCGCGTGCAGTCGCGGACGGGCAGGCAGCGCTGTCCGATCTCGGTCAGGTGCGCTTCCACAGCGCCCGCGTCGAGAACATCATCGCGGATCTGGAGCGTTCGCCTGCTGTCGTCGTGCTCGACCCGCCACGTGCGGGGGCCGGCCGTCCGGTCGTGGAAGCTCTCGCCTCAACGGGCGCTGAGCGGATAGTCCACATCGGGTGCGACCCGGCGTCGTTCGGTCGCGATATCGGCCTCTACCTGGAGCAGGGCTTCAGAATCGGTGGCCTCCGGGCGTTCGACGCGTTCCCCCAGACTCACCACATGGAGTGCATCGCGCTCCTCGAACGCTGAGACGTCCCGAAATCTTTCCCTGAAACGGTGTGACGCTTCTCGCGTTCACAACAGTTGCTTGCATTACGCAACTAATCGTATAGTTTCGTTCTGCAAGTAGTTTTCCGTTTTCAAGTCACGGCTCGTTCGGGCCACTCGAATTCAGGGGTAGGCAATGTCGGTACAGCCGGAGACGGCCCAAGCGCTCGTCGACACGATCTTCATGTTCGGCAGATCGCTGCGAGCCGCGGTCACCACCGGTGCAGACAGCCTGCTGCCGCCTGCGCTGGTCAGTGTGTTGTTCATGCTGGCGGCGCGTGGGGAGTGCCGACAGAACGAATTGGCCGTCGATCTGTGTGTCAGTCAGTCGTCGCTCAGCCGACAAATGTCGGATCTGGTCGACGCTGGGTATGTCGAGAGAAATCCCGATCCGGCTGACAAGCGGGCGTTCCGCATCCGAGTATCGGAAGAGGGACACGACGTTTTACGGAGAACCACGCAGCGGCGTGCGGCGCGTTTGCGCAACATGCTCGAAGACTGGAGCCAGGAAGAGGCCATGGCCGCAGTGACATCGCTGCAACGTCTCAACGAGACGTTCGGCGCATCGAATCGGCAGGCCTCACCGGCAGTTCCGCACACGGGCGTAGAAAGTATTGGGAGATAAGGCACATGGCAGCAACAGTAGGAGAAACCCGGGCAAGTACCGGAGGTGACGGATCGGCTCGCGAAGCGGGCGCGATGACTCACCGCGAAATTCTCGAAGCACTCACCGGACTCATCGCAGCGCTGTTCACCGCGCTGCTCAGTAGCACCATCGTTTCCACAGCGCTTCCCACGATCATCGGTGAACTGCACGGAACTCAGACGCAGTACGCCTGGATCATCACGACAGCGTTGCTCGCCACCGCGGCGTCGACGCCGATCTGGGGCAAGCTTGCCGACCTCTACAACAAGAAGGTCCTGGTCCAGACCGCGATCGTCATCTTCGTGATCGGCTCGGTCATCGCCGGCGCGGCGCACAACGTTCCGTTGCTGCTCGGTGCGCGTGTCATCCAGGGCATCGGTATGGGCGGTCTGACCGCTCTCGTCGTAGCCATCATCGGCACGATCATCCCGCCGCGAGATCGCGGTCGCTACTCCGGATACATGGGTGCGGCCATGGCCGTCTCGATGTCCGGTGGACCGATCCTCGGCGGCGTCCTCGTGGACACTGCCGGCTGGCGCTGGTGCTTCTACGTATGTGTTCCGCTGGCAGTCATCGCATTGTTCCTGCTTCAGCGCACACTGCACGTCGAGACCGTGAAGAAGGACAACGTCTCCATCGACTGGATGGGCGCCACCTTGCTCACCGCCGGTGTCAGCGTCCTACTGATCTGGGTTTCGTTTGCCGGTCAGGACGACTACTACGCCTGGTTCTCGAAGGAGTCGGCCTTCTTCGTCATCGGTGGTCTGGCCCTGCTCGGCCTGACGATGTTCGTCGAATCCAAGGTCAAGGATCCGATCCTGCCGATCAAGATCATCACCGAGCGCACCACGGCTCTCGCGATCATCGCCTCGATCGCAGTTGGTGTCGGCCTCTTCGGCGCGACGACGTTCCTGACGCAGTACTTCCAGACCGCACGCGGATTCGATCCCACCGAAGCCGGATTGCTCACCATTCCGATGGTCGCAGGCATGCTCGTCGCCTCGGTCGGCTCGGGCCAGCTGATCACCAAGTTCGGTCAGTGGAAGCCCTTCATCGTCGCCGGCGCAGTTCTGCTGCTGGTCGGTTTCGGGCTGCTGTCGACGATCGACCACGCAACCAGCCTCTGGACCATCGGAATCTTCATCGCCATCGTGGGTCTCGGTACCGGCATGCTGATGCAGAACATCGTGCTCGCCGTGCAGAACACGGTCAGCGTCGAGAACATCGGCGCGGCCAGCAGTATCGTGGCGTTCTTCCGCACCTTCGGCGGCGCGATCGGCGTGTCGGTGCTCGGTTCGATTCTTGCGACCCGCGTCAAGACACTGACAGTCGATTCGGTCTCCACCTTGCCGCCCGAGCAGCAGGCAGTAGCTGGCAAGAGCCTCCAGGACGGCCTCGACCTGAGCAATATGCCTGACTTCGTCTCGCAGATCGTTCGGTTCGCCTACGGCGACGCAACAGGACGGATCTTCCTGGTCGCAGCGGTCGTCGCCGTGGTCACGCTCGTGTCGGTCATCTTCATCCCGAACCGTCCGTTGCGCACCACCATCGACATGGCAACCCCCGACGCCGAGCAGAAGTTCGAAGAAGAACGCGAAGAGAAGAACGAGGAGAAGAACCTCACTCGCTGATCCGCAAGCCCGGCTGGTCTACTGCCGGCCGCGTCTTCTGAATTACTGTTGTCACGCCATAGCCCATCGAACGCGGACCGAGATCGATTCTTCGATCTCTCCGCGTTCGACGGCTATCGGGGCCGAATCCGCTTTCATCGCCGCGACACGTCCGCGCATCGGCACGATCTGGTCGAAGTCCTCGAGCACCTCGAGGACTTCGACCAGATCTTTGTCTGCCAGGTCTGCGAACTGTCTGGCCTTCGATTCGGCTGCCGTCCAGGCCAATTCGCGTGCTCTTGTCGCCAGATCGCTGCGGTCGTCGAGATCGAACTCCAGTCCGTCGAGCCGAATCGCGTCGCCACCCACCGATACACATGCCGCGATGACGGCAGCGGGGGAGTTCGCCGCTTCCGGCTCCAGCTCTCGCAGTACGACTCGGAAAGTTGTCGATGCCGTGAATCCTGTTGTCTCCTGGCGGCCTCCGTCGCTCCACTGAGTCTGCGGATGGACGCTCAGCCCGGCGGTGGTGAGGTCCGCTCCGCGCACACCGCGCGCGTGCAGGGTCTCGGTCAGCGCAGTGGACAGACGCGCGACGGCGTCGAATGCGTCGGAAACGGCCGTCTGTGTCACCGATACTCCGATCGTCAATCGCACGATGTCGGGAACAGCTGTTGCAGTGGCAGTTCCGGTCACCGTGACAGTGGACGGCTCCGAGGTGAAGGCGGTGGTGGGCACGTGTGGTTCCTATCCGATTCGTCCGGCGGATATGACACTCCGCAACATCAGGTCCAATTGCTCGTAGGCGCCCGTAGCCAGTCGTTCGAGAAGCGCAAGTTTCAACTCGGGTGCCTGTGCGGTCAGTTCTGCATATCGCTCCGGAGTCAGCACGGCCACGGTGACCGTGGAATCGGCGCGGATGTCGTTGAGGAACGGAGTGTCGAGGAACATCGTCATCTCGCCGAACGTCATTCCGGCGGAGAGCGTCGTGATGCGGTGCTCGACCCCGTGCGCGTCGGTGAACATGGTGCTGACCTGGCCACTGAGAATCAGGTAGAAGCCAGACGCCGATTCACCTCGGCGGGCGATCTTCTCGCCGCGGGCATAGGTTCGCGTCTCCAACTCTGCCGAGAATCCCTCGATCTGTGCCGCGGACAGAGCATCGAGAACTGGGTGGTCCTCGATCGAGATCGTCGACGCCTGCCGATCGACCTCACAATGCACCGCAAGCAGAGTGTCTTCGCACCACTGCATGGCGGAATCGAGATCGGCAAAAACCCGACCACTTCTTCTGGCGGGGTCGATGCTCGAACTTCGTTGTCCCAGCAGTCCTTGCGGATCGACGACGGCCACCGCACAAGCCCGCTCGGCCAGTTGAACCTGCAGCGCGGTGATCATGCGTACTGCGACGTCGCTGGCGTCGTCGACGCGGCGGACGTCGATGACGACAACTTCGAGGCCCTCGTCCACCGAGCCGATTTCGCGGACCGCCGATTCGGCACCGGTGAAGAGGAGATCGCCGTGCAGTTCGTAGACCCGGCTGCGCTTGCCGACGTCGTCGAGCACGGCTTGTTCGGTCGGGGTGCGTCGTACTCGCGACGGTGCTTCGATGACGCTGTATCTGGCCCGGATCGACGAGCGTGACGCCCGCGTCACGTGGAGGAAGTGCAGTTCGAGTTCCTTCGACAGCGCGCGGGCAGACGCAACTCCGCGAACACTGTTGCCGTGAACGTCGAGCCTGGGGGAGTACACGGCGATGCCGATCTGGCCCGGCAGAACCGCCAGCACTCCGCCGCCGACGCCGCTCTTGGCCGGCAATCCGACCTCCACCAGCCACTTGCCGGCGCCGTCGTACATCCCGCAGGTTGCCATGACACTGAGGACCTGTTCGACGCCTGCGGGTGCCAGCGCACGCTCGTGGGTGAGCGGATTGACGCCGTTGTTCGCCATCGTCGCAGCCATCAGACTCAGATCACGGCAGGTCACGTCGATCGAACACTGACGGAAGTACAGGTCGACGGCCTCGTCGGGATTGCCGGTGATGACGTCGAAGGATCGCAGCATGTGGCCGATCGCACGGTTGCGGTGACCGGTGCGGGCCTCGGAGGTGTAGACGGCTTCGTTGAAGGTCAGCTCGCGGCCTGCGTATCGCGAGTACGCCGAGCGGATGCGCTCGAAGCGGGCCTCGGGATTCGGTCCGGCAACCAGTGATGCAGCGGTGATCGCCCCGGCATTGATCATGGGGTTTCGTGGCCGTTCGGTGAGCGGGTCGAGGCTGATTTCGTTGAACGGCTCGCCGGATGGTTCGACGTCGATTTTCGCGGCAACCGCCTCGCTTCCTCGATCGGCGAGAGCCAAGGCGTAGGTGAAGGGCTTCGAGATCGACTGAATGGTGAACGGGATTCGCGAGTCACCGATCTCGTAGACGTAACCGTCTACGGTGGCGATGCAGATTCCGAACGAATCGGGGGCGACCGCCGCGAGTTCGGGGATGTAGTCGGCCAACTCGCCTTCGTCGAGTGATCGGACTTCGTCGAACACTCGCGTTATCAGGTCGTCGACCACAGTTCCCATACGTCGACCTTAAGCTGACATGGCGGTCGTTTTGTGGAAGAAGAGTTGCCGAGTCGATCGCGACGGATCCCATTTGTCTGTGATTGCGATCACGAGCGATCCGCGGGATTTCGCTGTTACGCGAAGTCACACCGGAATCGGGCCGAGTCCGCGTGTCGGTTCGCCGGAACGCTCCGTAGACTGGCAGCACTGTCGCGAAGACAGCCGCGGCGCGCACCGGTGCAGCTGTGAAGCACGGAGGGAGCGATCTCGTTGGGTGTTCTTGCCCGCATTCAGGGTCCTGACGATCTACGTCAGTTGAGCCACGCCGAGATGACGGAGTTGGCCGACGAGATTCGTGAGTTCCTCGTGCTGAAGGTCGCTGCGACCGGTGGTCACCTCGGGCCCAACTTGGGCGTCGTGGAGTTGACCCTCGCACTGCACCGAATTTTCGACTCGCCGCAGGACGCGATCATCTTCGACACGGGCCATCAGGCCTACGTACACAAGATCCTCACCGGTCGTCAGGATCAGTTCGACACTCTGCGTAAGCAGGGCGGACTGTCCGGGTATCCGTGCCGCGCCGAGAGCGAACACGACTGGGTCGAGTCCTCTCACGCTTCCGCCGCGCTGTCCTATGCCGACGGCCTCGCGAAGGCCTTCGCGCTGACGGGTCAGAATCGCCACGTAGTTGCCGTCGTCGGTGACGGTGCGCTGACCGGCGGAATGTGTTGGGAAGCTCTCAACAATATCGCGGCAGGCAAGGACCGTTCGGTGGTGATCGTCGTCAACGACAACGGTCGCTCGTACGCACCGACCATCGGCGGACTCGCCGACCATCTCTCGGCACTGCGCACTGCGCCGAGTTACGAGCGCGCCCTCGACAGTGGCCGACGCATGGTCAAGAGACTGCCCTGGGTGGGGCGCACCGCGTACTCCGTCCTGCACGGAATGAAGGCGGGTCTCAAAGACGCGGTCAGCCCTCAGGTCATGTTCACCGATCTGGGTATCAAGTATCTCGGACCGGTGGACGGACACGACGAAGCCGCCATGGAATCGGCATTGCGCCGGGCAAAGGCCTACGGCGGACCGGTCATCGTCCATGCCGTCACTCGTAAGGGCAACGGTTACGCACACGCCGAGAACGACGTGGCCGACCAGATGCATGCCACCGGTGTCATCGATCCCGTCACCGGTCGCGGCACCAAGTCGTCCGCGCCGGACTGGACGTCGGTCTTCTCGGCCGCATTGATCGAGCAGGCTTCGCGTCGTGAGGACATCGTCGCCATCACCGCAGCGATGGCCGGGCCCACCGGCCTTGCGGCATTCGGTGAGAAGTTCCCCGACCGCATGTTCGACGTCGGTATCGCCGAGCAGCATGCGATGACCTCGGCCGCCGGTCTTGCACTTGGCGGACTTCACCCCGTCGTTGCTATCTACTCGACCTTCCTCAATCGGGCTTTCGACCAGTTGTTGATGGACGTCGCTCTACTCAAGCAACCGGTCACAGTCGTGCTCGACCGCGCCGGGGTCACCGGAGTCGACGGCGCCAGCCACAACGGCGTCTGGGATCTTTCGCTGCTCGGAATCATCCCGGGGATCCGCGTCGCGGCACCGCGTGACGCAGACACGCTGCGGGAAGAGTTGGACGAGGCGCTTCTCGTCGACGACGGCCCAACCGTCGTTCGTTTCCCGAAGGGCGCTGTACCCGAAGCGATTCCGGCCGTGAAGCGACTCGACGGAATGGTCGACGTTCTCAAGTCCAGCGAGGGTGAGCGCGGCGACGTGCTCCTCGTCGCGGTGGGCCCGTTTGCATCCCTGGCACTCGAGATTGCCGAGCGGCTCGACAAGCAGGGCATCTCGGTTGCCGTCGTCGATCCGCGGTGGGTTCTGCCGGTCGCGGATTCGCTGGTGAAGATGGCGGACAAGTACGCCCTCGTGGTCACCATCGAAGACGGTGGTCTGCACGGCGGCATCGGTTCGACGGTCTCGGCCGCGATGCGGGCAGCCGGAGTGCACACGTCGTGCCGCGACATGGGCGTTCCCCAGCAGTTCCTCGATCACGCCAGCCGCGAGGCCATCCACAAGGAACTCGGACTCACGGCTCAGGACCTCTCCCGCAAGATCACCGGCTGGGTGGCGGGGATGGGCAGCGTCGGCGTCCACGTCCAGGAAGACGCGTCCTCGGCGTCGGCTCAAGGTGAAGTCGCGCAAGGCTGACAGCTCGTCTCACGATAATCTTCACTACGATCTCGAAAAGCGGTGGCCCACGGATCAATCCGAGGGCCACCGCTTTCGGTGAAATCGTGAGAGTTCGCTACTGGACGGATTCGAGTGTGCTGCCTCGCGTTTCCTTCACGAACCTCAGGACGACGAACAGCGACAACACTGCCATGACGGCGTAGCCGGCGTAGGTGTACGACAGATTCCAATCGGCCAGTGCCGGGAACGTCCAGGACACCAGGAAGTTCGCGACCCAGTTGGTGGCGGTCGCAATTCCCACTGCTGCAGCACGCACGCGGTTGGGGAACATTTCGGAGATCAACACCCAGACGACCGGGCCCCAGGACAAGGCGAAGAAGAACACGAATGCGTTCGCCCCGATAAGAGCGATAGTGGCATTGGCTCCGGTCAGCGTCGCCACGGATTCGCCGATCTCGTTCTTGGTCACTGTTGCCGAATGGAAACAGAACGCTGCGGTGCCCAGTGAGATGGCCATACCGGCGGAACCGACCAGCAACAACGGCTTTCGACCGACCCGGTCGATGACGGCGATGGCGACAAACGTACCGACGATGTTGACCAAGGCGCTCACGACGCTGATCAGCAGGGACCGGTCAGCGCCGAATCCGACCGCCTGCCAGAGGGTGCTCGAGTAGTAGAAGATCACGTTGATGCCGACCAACTGCTGCAATGCGGCGAGTGCAATACCGACCCACACCAGATGGGAAACCCCGAGCCGCTTCGAGAAGAGTTGGCGGACTGTGGTCTTGGCTTGCTTCTCCGTCAGAGATTCGCGGATCTCGTTCATGCGTTCGGTGACGGCGTCGTGATCTCCACCTTCGAGATCGGAGATGATCTTGCGAGCACGATCGTCCTTGCCCTGCGCCACGAGGAACCGTGGAGATTCGGGAATCGTGGTTGTCATGATCAGGTACAGGACTGCGGGAACCGCCTCGAGCATCAGCATCCACTGCCAGGCTTCGAGGCCTGCGATCTGATTGCGATCACCACCGGCCGCGGCCTGGAGGGCGTAGTTGACCAACTGCGACACGGCGATTCCGAGAACGATAGCCAGCTGGTACATCGAGCCGAGACGTCCGCGAATCGCGGCGGGAGAGATCTCCGCGATGTAGGCCGGGGCGATGACTGACGCGAAACCCACTGCCAGGCCGCCGACCACGCGCCAGAATGTGAGGTCGTAGACGCTGAACGGAATTGCGGAGCCTACGGCGCCGATGATGAACAACACCGCGGCTATCTGCATGACGCGGATGCGGCCGAGTCGGTCGGCGAGTGTGCCTGCGATCCAGGCGCCGAGTGCTGCGCCGAGCAGAGTCAGTGAGACCGTGAGCCCGGTGCCCGAGGCGCCGATGTCGTACTTGTCTCGGATCGCACCGACCGCCCCGTTGATGACGGCGGTGTCGTATCCGAACAGAAAACCGCCGAGCGCGGCGGCGCCGGCGAAGAGCACTGCATGTCCGACGTCGGCGCGAGTAGCGCCTGATCCTCCGCCGGAGGCGGTTCCGCTGAATGCCATTCCTGCCCCCTCAAAGGCCCTACGGTCGACACCCCGATGCGCCGATCCATCCGCGAGCACTCTGCACGCTACGCCCACCGGGGCAGATTTGGCGGGGACTCACGCGCCGTTACCCAGCTGAGTCCATTCCCGCAGAGAATCAGCTTGACACAGTAATGTCGTATTGATTGCAGTTAGTATGCAAACAATATGGTAAGTGCAGGTGAGGGCGCTTTACTCGCCCGAGAGACGCTCGGCTTTTGCTGCGATGTCTTCGAGATCCTTCGCCATGAATTTCCGGGTCACCGCGCGCCCAACCGACCGAATACCGCTGTGAAGATCTTCGAGATACGTGAAGTGGATTCGGATTCACCGGAGAAATGCATCTCGAGTATCGTGCCTGTGGCGTCAGGCTTCAGCGTGAACCCACTCGTGTAGTTCATGCCGTGGGAGTTGGCTTTGACGACGGTGCGGGTGGGAGCCTCGACCTCGGTGACCCACATGTCCTCGGTTGCTTCCTTGCCCATCATCTTCCGAGTTTCACGCCACTTGGTGCCGACGGCGTATCCCTCTCCGGCGAGCCGTTCGATACGGATCAGGCCGGAGAGGGTGTCTGCAGCGTTGTCGAGGTCCGTCAGGACCTGCCACACAGTGTCCGCCGGTGCGTTGACGTGCCTGGTTACGGAGATCGAAAGTTCGGCCATGCAGGTGAGCATAAAGACCGTGACCGACACTGCATCTTTTCTAGGCGGAGGCGCGCTTTGCGGCTTCGCTCAACGTCGGTGTGATCTGGCCGAGGACCCACGGCGTGCTCAGGACGTTGACGTTGCTCAGTCCGCCGATGACCCGGGTGTCGCTGAGGAATGCGGTGGATCCACGCTTGACCGCGCCGAGTCCACCGACTGCGGGTATGCCGGACGGATCACCGGAGCCGTCGGTGAAGCCGACGATCACATCGGCGTCGATGTCGGCGATGTTCTCGTAGGAGATCGTCTTGAAGAACGATCCACCTGCATTGTCCGCGGCTAGCTTCTCGACGCCCGGTGCGTTGACGAACCCGAGTTCGGTCAGCACCTGGACCCGCGGATCAGTGGGCAGATAGACGTTGATGTTGCTCGAATCGGTGTCGAAGTTGACCACTGCCAATGTCTTTCCGGCGAACTCCGGGTGGGCTGTGGCGGTATCGGCGAGAGTCGCGTCGAGGCCGTCGACGAGCTTGTCGGCCTCTTCGCTCTTGCCGACTGCCTTGCCGACGATGCGGGTCTGGTCCTGCCAGGATGTCTGCCAGGCCGCGCCGGGGTAGGCGGCCGTCGGTGCGATCTTGCTCAGTTGGTTGTAGACGGATTCCTCGAAGCCCTCGTACGGCGCGAGGATGACGTCGGGGGTCAACGACGCGATGGACTCGATCGGCGGTTCTCCGCTGGCCGGCATGTCGAAGAGCGTTGTCTTGTCCGCGTCGAAGTAGTCCTGCGCCCAGGGCATGACGCCGTTGTCGTCCGCGCCGTAGGTGTACTTGGGCTGTCCGACCGGAGTCAGATCGAGTGCGTACAGGATGTCCTGCGCGTTCCATCCGAGGGTGACGAGGCGCTCGGGTTTCGAGTCGATGGTCGTGGTGGCGAAGGTGTTCTCGATGCTGACGGGGAATCCGCCCGTACCTTGGGATGTCGTGGATGTGCCTGAATCCGAGGAGCACGAGACAAGTGCGGTGACCGCGATTGCAGCCGCACCGAGGGCAGTGAAGCCCCGAACAGAAGTTTTCATGAAGGGCAGCCTAACCTACTGAATTTCGGCAGCCAAACGAAACCGATTGTGCCGTTTATGCAGGTGGGAGTCGGATCTGGACCGCGTTTCTCAGTGCACCGTTTCGGTGGGCAATACTTTCCTCGTGCGATCACAGCAGAAGATTCTCGGTGCCGCCCTCGGACTGATCGAAGGTGGCGGATTCGAGGCTGTGAACATTGCCGCAGTTGCCACCGCGGCCGGTGTCTCGCGCCAGACGGTGTACTCGATTTTCGGCACACGTGAAGAGGTCGTCTCCCAGGCGATGGGCGGTCTCGCTGTCGAGGTTCTCGGGGAGATCACGGCACAGGTGGAGTCGGTCGACACGGCGTGTGAATACGTCGTCGAATTCATCGTTGCCGCGCGAACTGCCGTGCGTGCTCACCCGGTGCTCGCGACTCTGCTCCTCGCCGAGCGGGGAAACCCTGTCTTCGATCTCGAAATGATGAGTCGAGCAATACCTTTCGCTGGTCAGATGCTCACCCCTATGGTCGAACGTGGCCTCGCCACCGAGGCGGAGTTGGATGAGATAGTGGAAATTGCCGTGCGACTGGGGCTTTCGGTTGTTGCATTCGACAGTGACCTCGTACATTCCGACGACTCCTTGCGGGCCTTTCTCTCGAGGTGGCTCGGGCCCGCAATCCGGTCGACCTCGTAGTTCCTTGCCTGCTCCGCCAAAACCTTGACACTCGAGCGTCAGAGTGTCTAGTTTTGGCGTGCCCGGAATTCTCTGGCGACATTCTTCGAGGGAGCACCAGTCATGTCCGGAGTGAAACGTAGATCGTTCTTGGCCGGTACGGCCGCCGTGGGAGTCGCGATGATGGCGCCACGCACGGCCAGGGCTGCAACAGGGATTCCGCTGACACGTGAAGTGCACCGTGCCGTGGTTATCGGATCGGGGTTCGGCGGCGGGGTGACGGCACTTCGCCTGGCCGAGGCGGGGGTTCCGGTCACTTTGCTGGAGAGAGGGATTCGGTGGCAGACCGGGCCGAATGCCGAAACTTTTCCGCACCCAGCCAGTCCGGACAAGCGCATCCTCTGGCATCAGTCCAACCCGACTCTGTTCGGCAGGCCGGCGATCTTCGAGCCGTACGCGGGTTTGTTGGAGACGGTGACCGGTGAGAACATGACCGCGATCTGCGCAGCCGGTGTGGGCGGCGGATCGCTTGTGTACCAAGGGATGACGCTGCAACCGGAAGAAGCGGTCTTCAACACGCACTTTCCGGAGGAGCTCGATTACGCACGAATGGACCGCGTCCATTACCCGCGGGTGGCGCGGATGCTGCAAGTGGAAACTGCACCAGACGAACTGATTTCCAGCCCGAACTACGAGGCGGCACGTGTATTCGCGCGTAACGCAACGCGTTCCGGTCTACCCGTGTCGAAGATTCCGATGCCGATCGACTGGAACTTCGCGTTGGCCGAACTGAGGGGTGAGATGAAGCCGTCTTACACCAACGGTGACGGCGCGCTCGGTGTCAACAACGGTGGCAAGCATTCGGTGGATGTCACCTACATTGCGGCTGCGGAAGCGACCGGATTGGTGAATGTGGAGACTCTGCACCAGGTCACCGATGTCGAGCGGGCTGCCGACGGACGGTGGCGCGTGTACGTGGACCGGACCGACATTTCCGGCAAGATTCTCGAGAACAAGATCTTGACGACGGATGCGCTCGTCATGGCTGCCGGCAGCATGAACACCACCAAACTCCTGGTCCGCGCCGCGGCAACGGGGCGGATCAGGGATCTACCGGACGAGCTCGGCGCAGGGTGGGGGACCAATGCCGATCGGATCTACATCTGGTCGGATCTCGCCGAGAACTTCGGTGCGACGCAGGGCGGGCCGGTCGTCTACGGCAGCCGGAACTGGGACGACCCGCATAATGCGTTCACCGTCATTCAGGCGTCGTTCCCGCCCGTTGCGTTCGACGCTCACAGCACGGTGATGGTCGGATTCGGTGTGAGCGACGACCGAGGTCGGTTCGTGTACGACTCGGCGCGGGGTGAGGCGGTGCTCCGTTGGCCGAAGGACGGGGATTCGGCGATCCAGCAAGGCCACATCGGGCCGGCCGCCCACCGGATCGCGGCAGGAGGACTGCTCACCGACACGAACGCGATACTGCCCTCCACGTGGCATCCCCTCGGCGGTGCCTGCATGAACTCGGTGTGCGATCTTGATGGGCGGGTTCTGGGCCAGCGGGGGTTGTACGTGCTCGACGGCGCTCTGCTGCCGGGAAACTCCGCTGCGTGCAATCCGTCGATGACCATCGCCGCCGTCGCGGAGCGTGCGCTCGAGAACATCGTGAAAGACGATGTGGGAACCCTATTCTGAACCTGCGCAAACGCCACGGACGGCGTACCCGAGGGCACGCCGTCCGTGACGGGTCGATCGACTGACTCAGACGCTGGCAACACCGGGCGCGAGGAAGCGCTTGCCGTTGACGACCTCGGAGGTACCGGTCCGGTCCAGGTACGGCGTGATGCCGCCGTTCCAGAATCCGAATCCGCCGCCGAGCAGCAGGCAGAGGTCGATGTCCTCGGCTGCCGCTACGACGCCCTCGTCGAGCATGATCTGAATTTCCTCGGCAAATGCACGACGTGTGCGCTCGAGGACCTCTTCCGAAGTTGACACCTTGTCACCCTGCGGCCACAGTGCGGCGACCTCGGGGTCGACGGCCTGACCGTTCTCGCCCCAGGTCCACACGCCGGGTTTGCGGGCCTCGACGAGTGCTTCGAGTCCGGGTGAGCTCTTGAACCGGTCCGGGTACGACTCCTGCAGGGTCTCACCGGTGTGCAGTGCCACTGCGGGTCCGACGAGGGCCAGCAAGGTGAACGGCGACATGGGCATGCCGAGTTCGGCGATGGCATTGTCTGCGACGTCGAAGGGGGTGCCTTCGTCGACGGCGGACATGACCTCACCCAAGGTGCGGGTGACGAGGCGGTTGAAGACGAAGCCGGCCTTGTCGCCGCAGAGGACGGCGGACTTCTTCAGCGACTTCGCGGTGGCGAAAGCCGTTGCGAGAGTGGCATCATCGGTCTTGCTGCCCTTGATGATCTCGAGGAGGGGAAGAACGGCCACCGGGTTGAAGAAGTGGAAGCCGACCACACGCTCGGGATGCTCGAGGCCGGACGCCATTTCCGTGATGGAGAGCGAAGAGGTGTTGGTGGCGAGGATGGTTTCGGGAGCAATGAACTGCTCGAGTTCCGCGAAGACCTTCTTCTTGACGTCCATGTTCTCGAAGACGGCTTCGATGACGAAGTCGGTCTTGGCGAACGCGGCCTTGTCGAGGGAGCCGGAGACGAGCGCCTTGAGGCGGTTCGCAGCGTCGGGGGACAGGCGTCCCTTGCCCTGGAGCTTCTCGATCTCGGTGTGGACGTAGCCGACACCCTTGTCGATGCGTTCCTGGTCGATGTCGGTCAGGATGACCGGCACCTTGAGCTGGCGGACGAAGAGCAGCGCGAGCTGGCTGGCCATGAGGCCGGCGCCGACGATGCCGACGCCGCTGACCTTACGAGCGAGCGAGCGGTCGGGTGCTCCGGCGGGACGCTTGGCGCGCTTGTTCACCAGATCGAAGGCGTACAGACCAGCCCGGAGCTCGTCCGTCAGCAGAAGATCGGCAAGAGCCTCGTCCTCGGCCGCGAAGCCCTTGTCGAGCGAGGCGGCATCGGTGATGTCGGTGCTGCGAGCCAGTTCGAGCAACTCGACGGCCTTGACGGCGCCGGGAGCGTTGCCCTTGGTCTTGCCGTCGACGATCGCCTTCGCACGAGCAATCGCGTCGTCCCAGCCCTGGCCACGATCGATCTCGGGGCGAGCGGGGGTCACTGTGCCGGCGAGGACCTGCGACGCCCAGGCGAGGGACTGCTCGATGAAGTCGGCAGAGTCGAGAACGACGTCGACGACGCCGAGTTCGAGTGCCTTCTTGGGGGAGAGCACCTTGTTCTGGTTCAGCGAGTTCTCGATACCCACGGTGACGGCGTTCGACGGGCCGACGAGGTTGGGGAGCAACTGCGTTCCGCCCCAACCGGGGACCAGACCGAGGAATGCTTCCGGAAGACCCAGTGCGCCCGCATTGGCGGCAACCGTGCGGTAGTGGCTGTGCAGTCCGACCTCGAGGCCGCCGCCCAGAGCGACACCGTTGATGAAGGCGAACGTGGGAACGGACGACTCACGCAGGCGTCGGAACACCTTGTGGCCCAAGCGGCCCAGCTCGAGTCCCTGCTCACGAGAGGTGATCGCGGGAACACCCTTGAGGTCCGCGCCGGCGGCGAAGATGAAGGGCTTGCCGGTGACGGCGATGGCAACCGGGTTGGCGGCAAAGGCTTCGTCGAGGGCGGCGTCGAATGCTGCGAGTCCGCCGGGACCGAAGGACGACGGCTTGGTGTGGTCGAAGCCGTTGTCGAGGGTGATCAGTGCAAACGGGCCCTCGATGCCGGGGACCGAGATGATCCTCGTGTAGGCGTTCGTCACGACCTCGTCGGCGAATGCTGTTGCAATATCAGACATTTAGTTGACTCCTGCCTGGTAGTCAGCGTGGTTCGGGTTCTCCCAGATGACGGTGCCGCCCATGCCGAGGCCGATGCACATGGTGGTCAAGCCGTAGCGCACGTCGGGACGCGTCGCGAACTGGCGGGAGAGCTGCGTCATCAGGCGAACGCCCGAGGAAGCGAGGGGGTGGCCACACGCGATGGCGCCGCCCCACTGGTTGACGCGCGGGTCGTCGTCGGCGATTCCGTAGTGCTCGAGGAACGCGAGGACCTGAACGGCGAACGCCTCGTTGATCTCGAAGAGTCCGATGTCCTCGATCTTGAGGCCGGTGCGTGCCAGCAGCTTCTCAGTGGCGGGAACCGGGCCGATGCCCATGACGGCGGGGTCGACGCCCTGGTAGGCGAAGCCCACCATGCGCATGCCGACCGGCAGGCCGAGCTCGGCTGCGGTGTCCTCACCGGCGAGCAGTGCTGCGGTGGCACCGTCGTTGAGTCCGGCTGCGTTACCGGCGGTGATGCGTCCGGCCGGGCGGAACGGCGTCTTGAGCTTCGCGAGATCTTCGACGGTGGTTCCGGGGCGCGGCGGCTCGTCTTCGGTGGCCAGACCCCAGCCCGCGGAACTGCGGGTGGCGACGGGGACCAGGGTGTCGGCGATGAAGCCGGCCTTCTTGGCAGCGTCGTACTTGTTCTGGCTGTTGACGGCGTAGGCGTCCGTGCGGTCCTTGGTGATGGTCGGGAACCGGTCGTGCAGGTTCTCGGCGGTGTTACCCATCACGAGGGCGCTCGGGTCGACCAGGCGGTCGGCGAGGAAACGCGGGTTGGGGTCTGCGCCCTCACCCATCGGGTGGTGACCCATGTGCTCGACGCCACCGGCGATCACGACGTCGTACTGGCCGAAGCCGATGCCCGACGCGGTCGTGGTGACGGCGGTCATCGCGCCGGCACACATGCGGTCGATGGCGAATCCTGGAACGGTTTCGGGGAGACCGGCGAGGATCGCAGCGGTGCGGCCGATGGTCAGGCCCTGGTCGCCGGTCTGTGTGGTGGCTGCAACGGCAACTTCGTCGATCCGTGCGGGATCGAGCTGCGGGTTGCGGCGAAGCAGCTCACGAATCGCCTTGACGACGAGATCGTCTGCGCGCGTGTCGGCGTACATGCCTTTCGGGCCGGCCTTGCCGAACGGGGTGCGAATGCCGTCGACGAAGACGACGTTGCGTTGGTTGTTTGTGGATGGAGCCACGCGAATTCCTCCTGATGGAGCTGCCCACCGCACCGAAGGGCGGTGAGACGTTGGTTCGGCGATCACGGCCAGGCGTCCGGCCTCGTATCGAGCGTACTACTGCCCATTACTGACCGGTAACTTAACGTGCCGAATTGCTCCAACCTCACACCGGGGTCAGGTCAGGATTCCGGCTCTTCCACTTCGGGCTCGGCCGGGACCACGGAGTTCAGTGCCTCGGCGAGGACGGGAACGGTCAAAGTGCGTTGCCAGCCACGTGCGCCACCGGAAGTGAGCTTGGTCTCGATCGCACTCTCGACTTCGGCGATGTCCGAGTCGGGTTCCAGTTTCCAGTCCCAGCACAGGCGCCTGACCAGGTCGGGTTGGAGCAGATTCTCCACGGGCACCGAAACCTCTTTGCTCAGGTCCGACAGTGCTGCGCGCGCCGCGGTCAACCGATCAGCCGCCGCTGGATCCTGGCGGGCCCAGCGGCCGGCAGCGGGCGGCCCGACGATGGGCGGGGTTTTCGGCGGAAGCTCGCTGTCGGGGAGCCTGCGCGCGGCTTCCAGTGCGTCCATCCAGATACGCGAATAACGGCGTTGACGTGGTCCGCCGAAGACGGGAAGCGAGCGGAGCGCATCCAGCGACCGAGGATCTTTGAGAGCGGCATCGATGATCGCGGAGTCAGGAAGAACCCGACTCGGAGACACGTCGCGCTTGCGTGCGAGATCCTCGCGCGCTTGCCACAGCGCCCGTACCGCCGCCAACTGACGGGTGGTCTTGAGTGAGGTGATGTGCGACGTACGACGCCAGCGGTCCGGTTTGGGCTTGGGCGGGCCGGCCAGACGGATGTACTCGAACTCTTCCTTCGCCCACTCGAGCTTGCCTTGGGATTCGAGTTCGGCTTCCATTGCGTCGCGCAGTTCGAGAAGCACTTCGACGTCGAGGGCGGCGTAGTTCAACCAGGCGTCCGGCAGCGGACGTGTCGACCAGTCCGCAGCCCCGTGACCCTTGCGAAGTTCCACTCGCAGGGTTCGTTCCACGATCGCGGCGAGTCCGACTCGCTCGAACCCGGCCAGTCGTCCGGCCAGTTCGGTGTCGAACAGCTCGGCCGGCGTCAGGCCCAGTTCGGCGAGGCCGGGGAGATCCTGATCGGCAGAGTGCAGCACCCATTGCAACGGGTTGATCACCTCGGCCAACGGCTGCAGGTCTTGCGCTGTCGGAATCGGGTCGAGCAGGAACGATCCTGCTCCTTCGCGTCGAAGCTGGATCAGGTACGCCCGTGCCGAATAGCGGAATCCGGATGCGCGCTCGGCGTCCACGGCGAGCGGGCCGTGGCCGGAGGCCAGCGCGGCCGCGGCGTCGGCGACACCGGCGGCAGTGGTGATGACGTCCGGAACTCCGTCACGCGGAACGAGCAGCGGAACTACGTCGGAGGTGGGCTCGGTTGCATCATCGGTGACTTCGGACATGGTCACTGACTCTACGTCGCAGTCGGGGCCGGGGTTGTCACCTCAGCGTCGAACAGTTCGTCGAGTGCGGCTCCGAAACCTTGCGCGAGCTGGTCCAATTCGGGGGCCAGATCGGAGCAACTGACGATGCCGACGTCGAGTTTTCCGTCGAGAGACATCACCGTCACGTTGAGACCTGCTCCGTGAAAGATCGGGCCGAGCGGGAACATTCCCTTGATCTGGGCACCGAGGAAGTAGAGCGGGACCGGCGGTCCAGGCACATTCGACACGACCAGGTTGGACACGACGGGGTGACGCTCGGCGAGTTTGAGCGACGAGTACACGCGCATGGCGGCGCCGAACACCGCCGGCGAAGCGAACTGCGACCAGTCCTGGAGCATGTTCGCGCCCAGAGCCTCGTTGTGGTTCTTCGAGGTGGCGTTGTAATCGCTGATCGCGTGCAGGCGTTCGACCGGATCGGCGATCTGGGTGCCGAGTTGCGTGAACATGCCCGAGATCTGGTTCGTGCCCGGACGATCGGATTTGCCGTGGACCGACACCGGCACCATGGCGACGAGGGAGTCCTCCGGCAGCTCGTCCCGGTCCTCCAGATACTTACGCAGTGCCCCGGCGCAGAGCGCGAGAACCACGTCGTTGACCTTGACGCCGTGACGGTCCTTGACGGCTTTGACCTTCGCGAGATCGAGTTGGCTGAACGCGACGTTGCGGTGACCGGTGATCGCGCCGTTGAACGAGGTCCGCGGCGCGGTGAACGGAGCAGGCATCGCTTCACCCTTTCGCGCACGCGTCACCCACTTCGGGAGCATGGCGATTCCGCCGGGGACCAGACGGGCAATTCTTGCGGGTCGGGCGATGACGGCCATGAGTCCGCCGATGGCGATGTCCAGCGTTCCCGCGTCGCCCGCACCCTGTGCTGTGGGATCCACGAGCGCCGGTGAATCCGGTTCGAGACTGCACAGCTGAGCCAGGATGTTCGCGCCGGTGACACCGTCGGCAGCGCTGTGATGGATCTTCGACATGACGGCGATCTGTCCGTCGGCAAGTCCCTCGATGACCCACATCTCCCACAGCGGTCGGGAACGATCCAGCGGTTGGCTCGCGATGTGTCCGGCGAGCTCTGCCAGTTCCGCGTGTGTGCCGGGAGCAGGTACCGCGGTCCGATGGCAGTGCCGCTCGATGTCGAAATCGTGATCGTCGACCCACACGGGGTAGTCGAGATTGAGACGGGAATCTTTGAGTTTGCGCCGGAAGGTCGGCATGGTGGCCATTCGCGAGTCCAACTCGCGAAGCAGCTTCCGGTAGTCGTAGCCGCCCGGGATGGTCGTGGGGTCGAGCAGGACAAGTCCACAAACGTGCAATAGCTGGGTCGGTGTTTCCAAGTAGAGGAAGGTCGCGTCGAGTCCGCTGAGACGTTGCATGACTCATTCTAGAACAGGTTCTAGTATTTTTCCGGGGGAATGCTCAAACGAGTGACAGAGTCAGTCGTTCTGCCGCGACAGCGTGGTTATCCCGGCAGGCGGAAGCCCCGCCGCGTACGCGAGAACCTCGCAGAAAGCCTCGACGTGGTGAGCCAATTCGGACGAAGTTGCAGTCCAGGACGCTCGCAACTCCAGTTGATGGGCTCGCGGAGGCCCGGCGATGTCGCCGTACCGCACGGAAGTTGTAGCTGTGACCGTACCGCCCAGGGCCACAAAAGGTTCCGGTCCGGCCTCCAAAGCGTCCACCAGCCAACTCCAGGCTACTTCGGGAAGTAGTGGATCCGCGGCGACGGCTTCGTCGAGATCGGCCTGGATGTACGCCACCAACCGCATGGTGCCGTTCCACGCCTCGTCGCCGTCCGGATCGAACAACAGGATCAGGCGGCCGAAAGCGTCACCTTCGGACTGCTCGGCCACTACGTCGGAGTCCGGGTGGAGAACCTCGGCCCCCACCGCGTGGCTGTACGGAGCGAGACGCTGCGGCGGGCGGATGGGACCGACCTCTATCTCGGGCCGAACCCGCGCAGCGGTCATCGCCTCCACGGCGGCACGGAACTCGGCCGGGTCGGCTGTCGATCCGGATGTCGTCACAGGTCAGGACGTTAGTCGGGGATGTGGGCGGGGAGGTGGAGGCGCGCCGACCGAGTGTGGCTCGGGTGTGTGGCCGCTCACGAACCGCTCGGGTGTCCGATCCCGAGTGTGGGACGTGGCAGCATTGAGTCGATCGAAGACACACGTTGGCGGAGAGCGCGAGGACTGATGAGCGGGTTGGACAACATGAATTCAGGCATTACCGGGTCGGCGGAGTACAGCGCTCGGCGAGTCTTGCCCGACGCACCGTTGCTTGCCGCGGCGACCGGACGCACTCCGAGTCGACGGCCGGTGTGGTTCATGCGTCAGGCCGGGCGTTCGTTGCCGGAGTACCGCGAGGTCCGCGCCGGGATCGGCATGTTGGAATCTTGTTTCGATCCGGCGCTGGTCTGTGAGATCACGATGCAGCCGGTGCGCCGTCACGACGTGGACGCGGCAATCCTGTTCTCGGACATCGTCGTTCCACTCAAAGCCGCGGGAATCGATCTCGACATCGTTGCCGGCGTCGGACCGGTGGTTGCCAATCCGATTCGCTCCATCGCCGACGTTGCAGCACTCCCGCGACTGGTCCCCGAAGAGGTAGGCGCAATCGCGCAGGCCGTTCGGCTTCTCACCACCGAGTTGGGCTCCACGCCGCTGATCGGCTTTGCCGGAGCGCCGTTCACTCTGGCGTCGTATCTGGTCGAAGGTGGTCCGAGCCGGAACCACGAGAAGACCAAAGCGCTCATGCACTCCGATCCGAAGACCTGGCACGCGTTGCTCGGAAGTTTGGCCGACACCACGATCTGCTTCCTGCAGGCGCAGCTCAAGGCGGGCGTCGACGCGGTCCAGCTGTTCGACTCGTGGGCCGGCGCGCTCTCGCTGGCCGATTATCGGGAATTTGTCCTGCCGCATTCCGAGCGAGTGTTCGCCGAGGTTGCCGCTGCCGGCGTCCCGCGTATCCACTTCGGTGTCGGCACCGGTGAACTTCTCGGCGCGATGGGGGAGGCAGGCGCCGACGTCGTGGGTGTCGACTGGCGGATTCCGCTCGACGTCGCGGCTGGTCGTGTCGGTCCGGGTAAGGCGCTGCAGGGCAATCTCGATCCCGCCGTACTGTTCGCGGGCCCCGAGGTGATCGATCGTGAGGTGCGCCGGATCGCCGCCGAAGGGGACCGCGCGATCGAGGCCGGTGCCATCGGCCACATCTTCAACCTCGGCCACGGAGTTCTTCCCGACACCGATCCCACGGCGATCACCTCGGCGGTGGAGCTGGTGCACTCGCTGTGACAACGACTCGGCCGTCGGTCGCGGTGATCGGAGGCGGAATCTCCGGTCTGGTTGCCGCGTACCGGCTTCGGCGCAGTCTGGGCTCCGAAGCGGACATCACGATCGTCGACGACTCACCGCGGCTGGGCGGGAAGCTGCGAACGATTGATCTGGGCGGTGGCCCGATCGACATCGGTGCCGAGGCTTTCATCGCCCGTCGGCCGGAAGTTCCTGCGCTTCTCGCCGAGCTGGGACTGACCGATCAGATCGTCTATCCCGCGGGCCTGAGTCCGTTGATCTGGTCTCAGGGCTCACTGAATCGGTTGCCGACCGGAACCCTGATGGGAATCCCGGCTTCGGCGGAGTCGGTTCGAGATCTTGTCGACGAGCAGACCCTGGCGCGCATAGCGGCCGAGGCCGGCGTCCCGCTGGAGTGGACCCGCGGTTCCGATTGCAGTGTTGCCGAACTGGTTTCGCAGCGATTCGGTGATCAGGTGGTCAGCCGATCGGTGGATCCGCTTCTCGGTGGGGTGTACTCGGGGCTGGCGGAGACCATCGGCGTGCGTGCAGCTTTGCCGACACTCGCTGCGGCCCTCGATGCGGGCTCTCGGAGCCTCACGGATGCAGTCGCAGCCGCATTGCCGACGCCTGCACCGGGGCCGGTGTTCGGAGCGCTCAGAGACGGGTACGGCATCCTGCTCGATGCGCTGCAGCAGGCCGCCGACGCGACCTTCGTCCGTGGCGAGGCTTCCGGGTTGCGCAGCGACGGGGCTGGTTGGAACGTCGATCCGCTCGGAAGCGTCGACGCGGTGATTCTGGCCGTCCCGGCGCCGCGCGCGGCGGCGCTGTTGGCCGGAGTCGATGCGGATGTTGCGAGTACCGTCGCTCGGATCGAACTGGCGTCGTCCGCGGTGGTGGCGCTCCGGTTGTCCGGGCAGGTCGAACTTCCGCAGAATTCAGGGATCCTGGTAGCCACCGACGCCGACCTGACCGCCAAGGCGTTCACGCTGTCGAGCCGAAAGTGGACACACCTCGCTGATCGCGGTGAGCACCTCGTTCGGGTGTCGTTCGGTCGATTCGGTGCATCGGAGATCGTCGACCGGCCGGATGGTGAGTTGATCGACTTCGCGCGCGCCGATCTCGAGACCGTGACCGGAATCACCGAGGAGCCAGGCGCGACCTTCGTACAGCGGTGGCACGGAGGTCTTCCCCAATACGCCCCAGGTCACACGGAAATCGTGGCTGAAATCGAGTCCGGGATGACGCAGTTCGACGGCCTCGCCCTGGCCGGGTCGTGGCTGCACGGCGTTGGGGTTCCGGCGTGTGTCGCAGTCGGCACGACGGCGGCTACACGGATATTCGAGCGAGTGGCACGATAGACCCATGGCACGCCTTGATTTCGACAAACTGAACTCTGAAATCCGTTACCTCATGTTCTCCGTGTTCCAGGTGGAACCCGGTGTGCTGGGCGATGATCGGGAAGCTGCGGTCAAGGACGCCCGCTTGTTCTTCGAGGGTCTCGAAGACAAGGGCGTCGTGGTTCGCGGGATCTACGACGTCGCCGGCCTGCGCGCCGACGCGGACTTCATGATCTGGACCCACGCGGCCACCATCGAGGAACTGCAGGCCGCGTACGCGGATTTCCGTCGCACCACCGTCCTCGGACAGGCCAGTGCTCCCATCTGGAGCAACTCGGCGGTGCACCGCCCCGCGGAGTTCAACAAGAGCCACGTGCCCTCGTTCATCGCGGGTGAGGATCCGGGCGACTACATCTGCGTCTACCCGTTCGTCCGCTCGTACGAGTGGTACCTGCTCCCCGACGAGGAGCGTCGCAAGATGCTCGCCGATCACGGTATGGCTGCTCGTTCGTACAAGGACGTTCGCGCCAACACGGTCCCGGCCTTCGCCCTGGGGGACTACGAGTGGATTCTCGCGTTCGAAGCACCCGAGCTCATTCGTATCGTCGATCTGATGCGCGATCTACGTGCCACCGAAGCTCGCTTGCACGTTCGCGAAGAGGTGCCGTTCTTCACCGGCCCGCGCGTGGACATCGAGAAGCTGGTCCTTTCCCTTCCCTGATCTGCTTCGAAAGTAGTTTCTGTGACAACTGCACCGAACCGGCGTCGTCAACACATGTCCCATTGGGGAATGTTCACCGCCGAATCGGTCGCCGGCGAGGTGACCGCCGTGCATCCGTACGAGGGTGATGCGAATCCTTCGCCGATGCTCGGGAACCTCGCCGGTTCGGTGCGCAGTCGGGCTCGTGTTTCGGGCCCGGCGGTGCGTCGGGGTTGGCTCGAGAACGGGCCGGGTCCCAGCGACCGACGTGGAGCCGACGAATTCGTCTCGGTCTCCTGGGACGAACTGACCGAACTCCTCTCGCGTGAACTGCGTCGCGTGGTCGACGCGCACGGAAACAACGCGATCTTCGGCGGCTCGTACGGCTGGGCCAGCGCCGGCCGATTCCATCACGCGCAGAGCCAAGTTCACCGATTTCTGAATCAGCTGGGTGGATACACCAAGTCAGTTCACAGCTACTCGCTCGGTGCCACCGGCGTCATCATGCCGCGTGTGGTCGGAACGCACTCGAAGTTGTTCGCGCGCTCCACGTCGTGGGACGTCATCGCGAAGCACTCCGATCTCCTCGTCTCGTTCGGAGGAGTGCCGATCAAGAACACCGGAGTCAATGCCGGTGGTACGAGCGATCATCCGACGCGCGGGGCGCTCGACGCGTTTCGTGCCCGCGGCGGAAAGATCGTCTCCTTCAGTCCGTTGCGTGACGACGTCGAGGGTGACTGCGAGTGGATCGCACCCGTTCCGGGAACCGACGTTGCAATCATGCTTGCCCTGGCGTTTGTCCTGGCGTCGGAGGACCTGCACGATCGCGATTTCCTGGGCCGTTTCTGCGTCGGTTACGAACGCTTCGAGGACTACCTGCTCGGACGTTCCGACGGTGTACCGAAGGATCCGCGCTGGGCGCAGAAGATCTCCGGTGTGTCGGCGGAGTTCATCACCGACCTGGCTCGGAGAATGGCGTCTGGCCGGACGCTGGTGACCGTCACGTGGTCGTTGCAACGCATCAAACACGGTGAACAGGCACCGTGGATGGGCGTGACACTCGCAGCGATGCTCGGCCAATTCGGGCTTCCGGGTGGAGGTTTCGGGCACGGCTACGGTTCGATGAACGAGCCGGGTCTGGCTCCGGTGCCGTATCCCTTGCCGACCTTCTCGCAAGGTGTGAATCCGGTGTCGGATTTCATTCCGGTAGCCGCGATTTCCGACCTGCTGCTTTCGCCCGGGGAGGAGTTCGATTACGACGGCCGGCGCTTGACCTATCCCGACATCCGGTTGGTCTATTGGGCCGGTGGCAATCCGTTTCACCACCATCAGGATCTCCCGAGGCTGCGACGGGCATTTGCGCGTCCGGACACGATCGTCGTTCACGATCCGTACTGGACGCCGATGGCCCGCAACGCCGACATCGTTGTCCCGTCGACCACCTCGCTCGAACGAAATGACCTGAGCTGCACTCGAAACGACCCGCTTCTGGTCGCGATGCAGCAGGTCGTTCCACCTTTCGAGAACTCGCGTGACGACTACGACACGTTTGCCGCTCTCGCTTCTGCGCTCGGATTCGGGGAACAGTTCACCGAGGGGCGATCCTCACAGGAGTGGATCGAGCATCTCTACGGTCAATGGCGGCCGTTCGTCGATGCAGACGGCGGCAACACACCGACGTTCGAGGACTTCTGGGCAGAAGGGCACTACCGGATGCGAACCGAAGACAACCTCGTGCTCTTCGGTGACTTCCGTGAGAATCCCGAGAAATATCCGCTCTCGACTCCGAGTGGGAAGATCGAGATCTTCTCCGAGACCATCGAGTCCTTCGGCTACGACGACTGCGCCGGCCATCCGCGCTGGTACGAGCCCGACGAGTGGCTGGGTGGACCGCGAGCCTCGCAATTCCCGCTTCACCTGATCGCCAATCAGCCCAAGACGCGTCTGCACAGCCAACTCGATCACGGCGCTGCGAGCCAGGCGTCGAAGATTCAGGGACGCGAGCCGATTCGTATGCACCCCGATGCAGCGGCCGCGCGCGGCGTCTCGGCAGGAGACGTGGTGCGGGTGTTCAACGATCGCGGAGCGTGCCTTGCTGGTGTGATCGTCGACTCGGACTTGCGGAGCGACGTCGTCCAACTTTCCACCGGTGCCTGGTACGACCCGCTCGATCCTGCCGATCCCGACTCTCTGTGTGTGCACGGCAATCCCAACGTTCTGACACCGGACGTCGGCACGTCGTCACTCTCGCACGGGTGCACCGGCCAGCACGTTCTGGTGCAGATCGAGAAATTCGACGGGGCCCTGCCGCCGGTCAAGGCATTCGATCCGCCCGTGCTTCGTTCACGCTGACGGAACCGATCGGCCACCTCTCGCGTCGAACCTCGTGAGCGCCTGAATCAGGTGTCACGATCTATCGAAGGTGGGGGCCATCGTGAGTGCAGCGGATGTTGGTTCGATGCGGGGGCAAGTCGAAGTACTTCGGGCTCAGATCGATTCGATGCAGCACGTTCTGTTGGAGCGGACTCGATCGCTGGCGGACTTGCAGGAGAGGATCGCTCGAGCGACGGCGAGCGCGCGTTCGAGTGACGGCAGCGTGGAAATCGTCGTCGACGCCCGGGGGCGGTGGTGGGAGTCGATCTCTCGGGGAGTTCTTACGCCAAGCATTCGCCGGCAGCGTTGGGGAATCTGATCCTGGCTACGGCCGCGTCTGCGGCAGAAGACATACGCCGACAGGTTGCCGAGATGACGAAGCCGCTCACGGAGGCGGCCGGAATCGACTTGCCGGATCTGGTTCCGGGCGTGCTCGGATTGCGCGAGATTCTCGAACCTCGTCCGAGCTCCACACCGGCTTCCTGCGACGAGAACTGGGACCGCACCGTTCTGAGGAGCTCCGGCAATGTCTGAACTGGGCGTGAATGTGGCCGCGATGAAAAGTGCTGCACCAGCCTTCGCGGTGGTCGGTGCCGATCTCGACGAGGCGCGGAGCGCTCTCGACGCAGTGGTCGCCGCCGAAGAGGGTTGCTGGGGCACTGACCAGTTCGGATCCGCATTCTCAGGCGCATATGTTCCCGGTGCGGAGTCAGCAGTCGGTGGGATGACACTGGTCGCGGGCGCGCTCCGCGAATTGACCGCCACGCTGATCGAGATCACCGATCGTTTCGAATCGATCGACACCTCGCTTGCCGACGACATGGCGGGTGGGCTCTGATGGGACTCGAGATTCCCGGCTGGTTACAGGCGGTTGCGTCGGTCGCGGTGGGCAGTGACTGGCCGCAAGGAGACGAAACGGCACTGTGGAGGTTGGGTGATGCCTGGTCAGGTGCGGCCGATCGGATCGAGGCTTCGGCCGCTGCCGGTGGTTACGGATTGCAGGCAGTACTGGCATCGATCGACGGTCGAGCCGGCGACTCGTTGTCTCGGTATTGGTCCGAGGCCGGGGGAGTTGCGGAGGTCTTCGAGCGGTTGTCCTCTGCCGCGGCCGAACTGGGTCAGTCATGCACCGATACCGGCACGGACATCGAGTACACCAAACTGTCGATCCTCGCGGCGCTGGGCGCACTGGCGCTCGAGATTGCCGCCATGGTGGCGGCTGCTGTCCCGACACTGGGTGTCAGTACCGCCGGGGTCGTGGCGGCTGAGGTCGCAACAACACTCACGGTCCGAATGTTGTTGCAGCAATTGTTGATACGAGTGATCGAGGCTGCGGCAGTGGAAGCTGCCGCTGCCGTCTTCTCCGGCCTCGCCATTCAACTCGGGCAGATGACGATGGATCATCGCCAGTCGATCGACGGTGGCAAGGTCGTGACCGAGGGGCGCGACGGTTTCATCAAGGGACTTGCGAACGGAGGGTTGAAGACGACGCCGGATCGTGTCGGCCCTGACCCGAACCCGCTCCCGACCGGTTCGAGAGTGCAGGAGATCGCGCGGGGCGCCTTCGACGACGCGGTGTCGGGAGCGTCCGCTGCGATCGTGACGAAGGAAGTCACGGGCGGCGACGCCTCGTTGACTGACATCACTTCCGGCGCGATCGGTGGCGGGATCGGTTCCGTCAAAGACGGACTTGTCGCTCGCAACGAGGACCTGAATGCGGCCGGTCTGAGCCCGACTGCGCTGAACTGGGACTTCTGAGTGGAAAGTCTCGAATCGTGGGCTACCAGTGACACGGGGTAGCCCACGACCTGGCTACTGAGCGGGCTTGAGGACCAGCGAGATCGAGTTGATGCAGTACCGCTGATCGGTCGGCGTCGGGTACCCCTCACCCTCGAAGACGTGACCGAGGTGGCTGTGGCACTTCTTGCAGATGACCTCGACGCGGCGCATCCCGAGTGAGCTGTCTTCCTTCAGGATCACGGCATCCGAATCCGCCGGATCGAAGAAGGACGGCCACCCGCAGTGCGATTCGAACTTCTCGGTGCTGCGGAACAGTTCGGCTCCGCAGGCCCGGCAGGAGTAGACACCTTCCGTGGTGGTGTCGGTGTACTCGCCGACGAAGGGGCGTTCGGTGCCGGCTTGGCGCAGGACGGCGAACTCCTCCGGCGTCAGTTTTTCGCGCCACTCGCTCTCGGTGTACGTGACCTCAGGTGTGCTGTCGATGCCATCGTGTGAAGAACTCATGCCTCCACGCTAATGCTTTGTCGCCGTTTCGGCTTCGTGGGCAGGTGAGACGGCATCGAGTGGGGGATCGAGGAGGTACGCGGGATCGATTCCCCGATCCAAACGGCCCTCTCGACGCGCGACCAGATACCGGTATCCGAGGACACAGAAGATCACGATCAGCAGAAGGCTCCAGCCGAGGGTGCTCTTGGTGTATTCGGCCGCCCGGCCGAAGGTCGGCCAGCGGTTCGACCACCAGCTGTCGAACGTCATGAAGCCGTAGACGGCGAGCCACGCCGGCCAGTTCCGCATGACCGAGTTCTTGAGTACCACGGACATCAGGAGCGGGAGCAGCATCATCGAGTAGTACATCTGGCCGAGCGAGGGCAGCAGGAACGACGCGGTCATGATCACACCGGTCGCGGTGGTGAGGAAGAAGAGTTCGTCGTTGCGGTAGTAGCGGTACAGAAGCCACAGAGAGACGACGACCATGGCGGCTAACACGACGCGCAAGAGCAGGATCAACCATTCGGGCAGACCGAAGTAAGCGCCGTTTCCGACAATCGAACTGTTGAAGTAGTCACGAGATTCGAGCAGGTACGGCACGGTGCGGCGGACGAAGTCCATCGGATCCGACGCCAGCGGCCATGCCACGACCGTGAGAATGAACGGGATGCCCAGGGCGGTGACCAACACCTTCCACTGACCGCGAACGAGTGGCAGCAGGAGCAGCGGCGCGAGAGTGGGTTTCACTGCGATGGTGAGACCGATCGCGGCGCCGGCCCACAGATCCTTCTTGCGCATCAGCAACAGGAGGAAGGCAACTTCGCCGAGCAGGACGAGGCCGTTGATGTTGGTGAACACCAACGTGTTGGTGACCGTCTCCGACATGAACGCGCCGAGCACCAGAATCGGCGCCGCGATGGAACTGATCGTCAGGTCGAACAAGCGCAACAGCAGGTAGAGAGCCACGAGAATGGCGACGGCATTGACACCGATGAACAGCCACCGTGAGCGCTCGGGATCGAGGATCGCCAGGGGGGCCATCAACAAGGAACCCGATGGTGGGTACAGGTAATGGGGGTCTACGGAGTTGAAATCTGCGGTGTAGACGTCGCGCCCGTTCCAGAACGCCAGCGCGGCGTTGTAGACCGGTCGGAAGTCATCGGTGATGGCGCCGTTGACTGCTGTGACGATGACACGATTGAGCACTGTCATCACGGCGATCGGCCACAAAACGAAGTTGACGACTTGTTGGGTTGTCCGCCCGGTACGCGGCTCGAGCTGTCGAAGGAACACTTCGGCACGGTACACCGGAGCAGGGTGTGATCGGGGGATGCACCCCTTTTCGGTCGTGGTGGACGAGCGCCCGAGTCAGGCTGGGCACACGCTTCCGTTACTGGGCAGGGAGGCGTCGCTGAGGTAGAGGCGCATCGCCTGTTGAGCGCAGGTGGATTGTGCCGCGGGGTGACCCGCACCTTGCCAGTCCAGAGTTGCGAAGCGCGATCCTGCATTGGTCACGACGCCGGTGACGGTCGAGAGTCCGGAGTTCCCGACGGCCGGGTCACCCTGACCGCTCAGCACGAGGACTGGGGGCTTCAACTGATTCGGCAGGGGGGAGTTGGCGGTCGACGGCCAGCTGGCGCACGCCAGCAACCCGAGCGCGGCTTCTCGCCCGAACACCGGATAGTTGGTGCCCCAGGTGTCCGCAAGCTCGCGCGCACGCCCGATGCCCGGCCATTGCATGCCGTCGGTGCACCGTCCGATGAACTGGCCGTCGCCGTCCACCTCGTTCTCCGCCCGGGCGGCGCGCTCTCGAATCGGCGAAGCGTTGCCGGTACCGAGCGCGGACAGAGCGTCGGACAGTGAGCGGGTCTCCTGCTCACGGTTGGTTCCGGCAGTCCACAGTCTGGCCGAAATCGCGTTCGACACCGCAGCGGCGGACAGCGGCTGGAATTCATCGGCTCGAGCGCGCTCCATCAAGTCCGTGACCGATTTCTTCGGATCAGGTCCGAGCGAGCACCCCAGCGCCACACATCGCTGAGCGAACGCGGTCAACGCGGCTTCCTCGCCCTGCACGCGACTCTCTGCCTCGGTGGCAGCGTCGGTGGCCACCGGAGCGGGAGAATCGAGGATCAACCTCGCGAGGTTGTTCGGGTGGGCCGCCGCATAGCTCAGCGCGATGTCCGAGCCGGACCCTGCAGACCACAGAGCGATGGTCTCGACGCCCCACCGTGTACGTAGAGCGTCGATGTCCTCGGCTGCGGAGTCGGCGCCGAACTTCAGTTCTTGAGGGTCGAGGTAGTCCGTGCAGGCAATGGTGGCGTCGTGACCGAGGGCCGCGACCGCATCGGCGGCGTCACCGGTGGTGTCCGAGTCGAATTGGCCCAGATCGTGAAGTCCGCGCCGAATCTCCGGCGTCATGCAGTCGATTGCGGTGGACCTGTCGATTCCGCGGCGATCGAGGGCAACCACCGGATGTTCGGCGAGAACCGTGTTCAAGCCGGAAGCGGCGAGCATGGCCAGAGAGTTTCCCGACGAACGATCGGTGCCCGATGTGAACACGATCGGATACGCGTCGGCAGGCGTCGACGAGGTCCGAGCGCGGGTCAAGCCGGCAGTGAAGTTGCCGTCGATGGCGCCGGTCACGTCGATGGGGGCATTGAATTCCGCGCATTCGAGAATGACGCCGGCGCTCGACGCCGCGAGAGCCTGGTCGGCGAGTGACGTGCCGGTGCAGTCTCGCCACGGTATGTCATCGGTCGGGACGCCAGGGTCAACCGGCGGCGCATCGGGCGACGGTCCCTCGCTCTGGGCAGGGCTGCCGTCGGTGCGGCCTTCGACCGCGACGGCGGGCCGAAGCGACGGACCGGCGCCGCACGCACAACACGTCGCGAGGACGACGGCCATCAAAGCAACTCTGCGCATGCCGACCAGAGTGCCAGGTTCACCGACGTGGCTGCTGACGAACCCATCGAGTGAGGATCGTGCCGTCCGTATCGCCGAGAATGTGCGCGGGACGCATGGCTGTGGGCATTGCGTTGGGGGAGAGGGAGATTCGGCCGACTTTGCTCCCCACCAGTTGAGGTGACGTGGTGATGCAGAGTTCGTCGACGGCATTGTCCTCGATCAACTGCCCGAAAAGTGATGGTCCGCCCTCGCACAGCACGCGACGGAGCTTGCGAGCCGACAAGGCCCTGTCGATGTCGCCGCTGGTGACGTTCGGTGAGTCCGTCACCTCCACCTGCGCTCCGGCAGATCTCAGCGCCGAAATTGCCGCGGAGTCCGCGTCGCGACCGACAACAAGGATCGGTGGAACTTCGGTATCGCGAAGGAGTCGGCTTTCGGGGTCGATCGACGCGTGCGCCGAGACGACGAGGATCGGTGGGACCGGAGCGAGGCCGCTCGCCTTTCGTCGCGCCCGAGCTGCGTCCGAGACCTGCACACCCCCGTAGTTCTCGGCTCGCGCTGTGCCTGCGCCGACCACGACGACGTCACAAAGTTCGCGCAAGATCCCGAATACCGACTTGTCTGCCGGTGTGCCCAGTCCACCGCTCACTCCGTCAACGGAGACGCACCCGTCGATGCTGGAAACGAAGTTCACGCGCATCCAGGGTTGCGAGAGGTTCTCCGGATAGGCGTACAAGCCGCGGAGCTCGTCTTCGTGGCCTGGTGTGAAGTAGGTCGCAATATCCATACGGTGCACATGAGAGATCACATCACGTAGATACCCTTGACGGATGCATGAACGTCTTGTCGATCGCAGCCCGGTGGTACCCGCCGATCAACTGGTAGCTCAAATGGTGCCTCCCGCAATGTTCGACGAGGTGAGTTTTGCGTCCTACATTCCTGATCCGAAGGAACCGAGCCAGGCAGCTGCTGTCGCCAAGGCCGAGGAATTCTCCAAGCGCGTCACCAAGATCCGTAGTGGTGGACGCCGCGGACTGTTCGGCAAGAAGACCCAGGCGACCGGCGCCGGCCTGTACCTCGACGGCGGGTTCGGTGTCGGTAAGACTCACTTGCTGGCGTCGATCTTCCACAGCGTTCCGTCGCCGAAGGCGTTCGGAACCTTTGTCGAGCTGACACACGTCGTCGGCGCTCTCGGCTTCAACAAGGCGGTCGAAGCGCTCGCCGACCACAGCGTTCTCTGCATCGACGAGTTCGAGCTCGACGATCCGGGCGACACCATGCTCGTATCCCGCCTCCTCTCGGAGCTTTCCGCGCGCGGCGTGTCCATCGTCGCGACGTCGAACACGCTTCCCGGCCAGCTCGGGGAGGGTCGCTTCGCCGCCCAGGACTTCCTGCGCGAGATCAAGAAGCTCGGCTCGATCTTCGAGACGATTCGCGTCGACGGCCCCGACTACCGTCACCGCGATCTCCCGCCCGCACCCGAGCCCATCTCCTCGGAGGAGTTGGTTTCTCGGGCCGACGCCATCGACGGCGCCACGCTCGACAACTTCGACGAGCTGTGCAAGCACCTCAGCACCCTGCACCCGTCGCGGTACAACAAGCTGGTCGAGGGTGTGAAGGCCGTGTTCATCGACGGTGTCCACCCGGCAACGGATCAGTCCGTTGCACTGCGCATCGTGGTTCTCGCCGACCGCCTGTACGACGCGAGCATCCCGGTCACTGTTTCCGGCGCACGCCTCGACGAGATCTTCACTCCCGAGATGCTCGCCGGTGGGTACAAGAAGAAGTACCTGCGCGCGACCTCGCGTCTGCTCGCACTTTCTCGGTTCGAGGTCGCGGCCGGCTAGTCTGCACGCCTGTCAGCTGACCGGGCGCTCCATCACGAAATCGTGGTGGAGTTGTGCGCCCACGAGGAAAGTCTTCGTGCCGACCTGTGTGAAACCGTGCTTTGCGTAGAACTTCTGGGCGCGCAGGTTCTCCTGATTGACGCCCAGCCAGATCCCGGCACTTCCGCTGCGTCGTGCGTGGTCGACAACCGCGTCCATCAAGGATGCCGCCGCGCCGGTCCCGTGGTTACCCGGAAGCACGTACAACTTGCTCAGTTCCGTTGTCGGGCGAAGTGTCACAGCAGCTTTGACGTCCGGGTCGGCGGGCTCGTCGTCGACAAGCATCGCGTAGCCGACGATCGAACCGTCGCGAATGACCTTGAGAACGGTTCGCGTCGGATCGGTCAGGTACTCGGAGAACTTGTCGACGGAGAGAACGTTGTCGATGAAGGCACTGATGTCGTCGTCGGATGCGTCCGGCGGACACGCCAGTGGAAATGTCACCGCTGCCACGTCGGCGATTGCTTCGGAATCCCAGATCCCGGCCCGGTCAACGGTGATCGTCACGTCAGTTTCTGCCTCTCGCGCACACAATTCGGTCGATCAAGTACACCACTTTCCTCGGGCGCAATGCTCAAGCGGCGTTCTCGGCGACCGGAGTTGTGGCTCGTTTCGGTGCGAACGCGGGAGCAAGAACTATCAAGATCGTGCAGAACGCCAGCGGAATCAGGAACCCGATTCGAAGGTCACTGAAGGCAGCGACCGCGCCGACGATGCCGCCGCCGACGACTGTGCCGACGTAGTTGAAGAGGTTGATGCGTGCGATCACCGCATCGACCTGATCCGGGGGAGCCATCCTGCCGGCAGCGCTGAAGCAGATCGGAGCGATCACCGGTACCCCGAGCCCGACGATGAGGAACCCGGCGATGGCAACGGCGGGAGATTGCGCGAGGACGACAACTGTCATGCCGACTACGCCGATGAGAGAGCCGATCCGCACGACGGTGGTCTCACCGAATTTCCCGACCCAGTAGTCCCCGGTCAGTCGTGCGACAAGTGCCGCGATCTGATACGCCGCCACGGAAAGGGCAGCGGTCCCGGCGTCGGCGAGCAGTTCGTCCTTGACGTACAGAGTCGACCAGTTTCCGACGCTGAAGTCGACCGCGTAGAACAATGCCATCGCGACGCCGAGGAGGACGAAGGCGCGGGTGGGTACCGCGAATTTCGCGGTGCTCGTGATGTTTGCCTCGGCAACCGGAGACTCGGACCGATCGAGCAGTTGCGGGCCGAAGGCCAGAAGCATCAGTCCGACAACAACTCCCGCGATCACCTGCGTGACGCGGATCGAAATGTCGAGGCCTGCGGTAGCAGAGATGAACAGGGCACCGACAATCGCTCCGACGCTCCAGGAAGCATGGAACGAGGAGAGGATGAAGCGGCCCTTGGCGTGTTGGATCGAGACTGCCTGCATGTTGGCGGCCGCGTCGACCATGCCGAGTCCGATGCCGTAGATCGCCAGGAAGACGAAGAACATCGCTGCGTTGGGCGCAATTCCGGTTGCCCCGCCGAAGACTGCGATGACGGCGAGCCCAGTTCGCAGGGTCATCTTGCTCGACGTTCTCACGGCCAGCATCTCGGCGAGCACGCTGCCGAGCCCGGCGATGACGGACACAGTGACAACCGCAACCACAACCAGTGTCTCGCTCAGCTCGAACAAGTCCTTGTACTGCGGCAGCTGCGTCAGAATGGCGGCGAGCAGAAATCCTTGAAGTCCGAAGGCCACCGAAGTGGCGATCCGAGCCCTCGTCAGGGTGCGGGTGTTATCCGTCATCAAGCAGGGCCTTTGTCTCGTTCGTTCGGTTAGGCCGAACGGTACTGGATCTTGATACTGGTCGAGTGTCCAACAAAGCTGCGTGTTTTGCACGGTTCTTTGATTAACTGACCGACATGACTCGGCAGCCGACACCAGAATTTCCGACTTCCTTCGTCTGGGGGACCGCCACTGCGGCCTATCAAATCGAAGGAGCTGTGGCCGAAGACGGTCGCGGACCGTCGATCTGGGACGAGTTCTGTGACCGTCCCGGTGTTGTCGTCGGGGGCGACACCGGGACGGTCGCTGCCGATCATTATCACCGCTGGGAGTCGGACATCGAGCTGATGAATCAGCTCGGGCTCGACGCTTATCGGCTGTCTCTGTCGTGGTCGCGCATTCTGCCCACCGGAACGGGGGCAGTGAATGCGAAGGGGCTCGACTTCTACGACCGCCTGATCGACCGACTGTGTTCGGCGGGAATTACTGCCGCTGTCACGCTCTTTCACTGGGATCTGCCCCTTGCCTTGCAGGAGCAGGGCGGCTGGATGAACCGCGACACCTCGTATCGGCTGGGGGAGTATGCGCAGGTCGTCGGCGAGCGGCTGTCGGATCGGGTCGGAATGTGGATGCCGCTCAACGAACCAGTTGTGCACACGCTTTACGGGCATGCCCTCGGAGTTCACGCCCCCGGACTGGCCTTGGGGTTCGAGGCTTTCCAAGCCGCACATCACCAGCTGCTCGGGCATGGCCTCGCTGTCGAAGCGCTTCGGGCAACCGGATGCACGAACATCGGAATCGCCTCGAACCATGCTCCGGTGCGTGCCGCTTCGGATTCGCCGGAAGACGTGATGGCTGCCGACATCTACGACCACGTCGTCAATTGGATGTTCGCCGACCCGGTTCTGGTCGGGAAGTACCCGGCCGACGAATTCGCTCAGCTGCTCAGCGGTCCTGTCGACGAGGACTTGAAAATCATCGGGGCGCCGCTCGACTGGTACGGGATCAACTACTACGAGCCGACGATGATTGCTGCTCCGGTGGAAGGCCAGGGGACCGAAGGTGTGCTCGAAGTCGACCTGCCCCCGGGCCTGCCCTTTGCCCCTGTCGCGATTACCGGTTATCCCACAACCGATTTCGGTTGGCCGATCGTTCCCGAGGGGCTGGGCGAGATCTTGCGGACGTTCCACGCCCGCTTCGGTGACGCACTGCCGCCGATCTACATCACCGAAAGCGGATGTTCATTCCACGACGCCCCGGATGCCGCAGGCGTCGTCGACGACGAAGCACGAATCGACTACCACGATGCGCACCTTCGCGCCCTCCGATCGGCAATGGACGACGGTGTCGACGTCCGCGGTTATTTTGTGTGGTCACTTCTCGACAACTTCGAATGGGCTGCGGGATACAAAGAGCGATTCGGCCTGGTGCACGTCGATTTCGACACCCAGAAGCGCACTCCGAAGACCTCGTTCGAGTGGTATCGCGCCCTCATCGCCGAGCACAAAGCGGCTCAGGTCTGACCTGTGCGGAGGCGGTCTGGGTTGCATTCTCGAACCGGGCCGCCTAGCCTCGTCTCTCATGAAGCGAATTCTCGTAGTAAGCCGCCGTAGCGGGGTCTGAATCGGACCGACCCCTCGCTGCGGGTCGTCTTGCTACCAGTTGGTCCTCCACTTCATTCCAGGAAGACCACGATCATGACTTACAACTTCGCTTTCGCTTCTGATTCTTCTGCTGCTGATCCCTTCGCGGCGCGTCACGGCAAATCTCTGCCCGCCGGCTTGCGTGCCGAATGCTCAGCGATGTCGTGGACCGAGTTCGAGTCCACGTATGCGGCCATGAGCGGCCCGATCCGTCTGGGTGCGTGGTCCTCCGAGAAGATTGCGCCGGGTCGTTGGACCTTCGAAGCGACTCTCGGTCTGGGGGAGCGTATCCAGAAAGCGTCCGCCACCTCGACCGGCGCGATCTCGGCCATGACGTCGATGCTGCACGACGCGGGAATCTCGCTCGAGATCCTGTCTTTCCATCAGCACCAGATCGGCCACCGCACTGCGACGTTCATCTTCACCGAGTGCGACGGCCGTCGGAGCTGGGCGATGGGTATTGCGGAGTCGTCGACGGAGTCCTCGCTGCGCGCGATGACTTCGGCAGCGAACCGCTTCTCTCACTGAGCAGTTACAACAATCTGATCAGCTACATCAACCGCAGTACTGACGTGGATTCCCGAGGGGCTTGCGTCAGTACTGCGGCCCGTGTGTTCGGCGCTCGAACGCAAAAAGCCGGAACCCTGAGGTTCCGGCTTCTTGCATTCTCAAATGGTGCGCGATACTGGGATTGAACCAGTGACCTCTTCCGTGTCAGGGAAGCGCTCTCCCGCTGAGCTAATCGCGCGGGTTCTGGAGAAAAATGGAGCGGACGACGGGATTCGAACCCGCGACCCCAACCTTGGCAAGGTTGTGCGCTACCAGCTGCGCCACGTCCGCATGAGCAATGAACTCCGTTACCGGAACTCAGTACTTTTCTAACTTATCAGACCTGCAAGCAGGTCTTGACCATCAGGCCCTAGGGCCTGACGTGGTGCGCGATACTGGGATTGAACCAGTGACCTCTTCCGTGTCAGGGAAGCGCTCTCCCGCTGAGCTAATCGCGCGAGGTGGAGACGGGAATCGAACCCGTGTGCACGGCTTTGCAGGCCGTTGCCTCACCACTCGGCCACTCCACCGTAAAAGGTTGAGTCACACCTCTCGAGCGGACGACGGGATTCGAACCCGCGACCCCAACCTTGGCAAGGTTGTGCGCTACCAGCTGCGCCACGTCCGCATCGCACCGTGTTGCTTGGGGAGCTGCTCGCTCTCCTCGGTGCGTTGGAAACATTAGCCGACCGTGTCGGATACACACAAATCACCAGCTCAGTGGCGTGTTCGGAGTCGAATCGGCCCGTCGCGCGCGTTGCAACTGTCCGTCTTGGCGATGAATACGGTCTGAAATCAGTTCGAATTCGTAGATTTCGGGGCGGCCTGGAGCAAAACGAATGCCAACCTGGTGATTCGTATTCATCGCGCAGCCGTGTTAATGTTCCAACTCGTTCGAGCGCATGCGTTCGGATGACTTACGGTCCCGTGGCTCAGTGGGAGAGCGTCCGCTTCACACGCGGAAGGTCGCTGGTTCGATCCCAGCCGGGACCACAGAAAAACACTGAAGGCGTTCCCGATCATCGGGGACGCCTTCAGTCGTTTGAGAGCACAGCCGTTTGAGAGCACAGCTGTTCGAGGGCACGGTCGTTTCGGCATGCAGACCGTCGTCGCAGGTCGCCGGGCGACGATTTCGGTAGCCTGGTCGAAGAGACATTTCGCGACCGAAAAGGTGACTGCTTTGAGTACCGAAAAGGTCGATTCTTCCGTCGACGATTCAGACCTGTCCGTCTTCCAGGACGCAGAGTCCCGCTGGGAGCGGTGGCGCGCGGGAATCGCCGCGCGGCCCACCCTCAATCTTGCGTACCGCATCGGCGTCGGAGTCGTGGGCACGATCGTGTTCGCCGCCGGCATCGTGGCTATTCCGTACCCCGGGCCCGGTTGGCTCATCGTTTTCGCCGGCCTCGGCATCCTGGCGTCGGAGTTCGCGTGGGCACATCGACTCCTTCATTTCGCGAAGGCTCGATACGACCGGTTCATGGAATGGTTCGGCAAGCAGTCGCTGTTCGTCAAAGGGTTGGGCGTTCTGTTCACCACAGTGATCGTCTTGGCGACTTTGTGGGTGCTCGGCACTTTCGGCCTGATCGGGACATGGGTGGGCCTGGACTACTCGTGGCTCGAGTCGCCGCTGTGAGTTGAACGCGGCCCGGTTTCCTTCACTCGGTTGTCTCACCATGTCGGTAGGGCCGATAACATGATCGTGCGCGTGCTCGCAGTGGGTACGACGCCTGTCTAACTTGTCGCAATACCTTTAGGAGCACATCGCCGTGACCAGTCCCGCGCCAGAGCACTCAGCCGCCCCACTTCGGGTGCCCGCGGGGACGACCGCCGGGACTGCAGTGCGCGAAGCCGGATACCCCACGAAGGGGCCCGACGTGATCGTCGTTGTCCGCGATGGCGAGGGAACGCTCAAGGATCTGTCGTGGACACCTGAGGTCGATGTCGACGTCGAGCCGGTGGCAGCATCCACCGAGGACGGCCGCAGCGTCATCCGGCACTCCGCGGCCCACGTCCTCGCGCAGGCGGTTCAGAAAGAATTCCCCGACGCGAAGCTCGGCATCGGTCCGCCGATCAAGGACGGCTTCTACTACGACTTCGCGGTGGACCGCCCGTTCACTCCGGAGGATCTGGCCAAGCTCGAAAAGCGTATGAAGCAGATCATCAAGGGATCACAGCGCTTTTCGCGTCGAGTCGTCGATTCGATCGAGGACGCTCGGGTCGAGTTGGCCGACGAGCCCTTCAAGCTCGAATTGATCGACGACAAGTCCGGTATCGACGATCCCGAGATCATGGAGGTGGGCGGCAACGAGCTGACCATCTACGACAATCTCGATCCTCGTACCGGCGACAAGATCTGGTCCGATCTGTGCCGCGGCCCGCACATTCCGACCACCAAGCACATCCCGGCCTTCAAGTTGACCCGAAGCTCCGCCGCCTACTGGCGTGGCAACCAGGACAACGCCGATCTTCAGCGTGTCTACGGCACCGCGTGGGAGTCCACCGAGGCTCAGGACGAATACCTCGAACTGCTCGCCGAGGCCGAGCGTCGTGATCACCGCAAGCTCGGTACCGAACTGGACCTCTTCAGCTTCCCCGACGAGCTCGGTTCGGGTCTGCCGGTGTTCCATCCCAAGGGCGGCATCATCCGCACCGAGATGGAGAACTACTCGCGCAGCCGCCACATCGAGGCGGGCTACGAGTTCGTCAACACTCCGCACATCACCAAGGGGCATCTGTACGAGGTTTCCGGTCACCTCGACTGGTACCGCGACGGCATGTTCCCGGCGATGCACGTCGACGAGGAACTGAACGAGGACGGCACCGTGCGCAAGCCGGGCCAGGACTACTACCTCAAGCCGATGAACTGCCCGATGCACAACCTGATCTTCCGTGCTCGCGGACGCTCGTACCGTGAATTGCCGTTGCGGCTCTTCGAATTCGGCTCGGTCTACCGCTACGAGAAGTCCGGCGTCATCCACGGCCTGACCCGCGTGCGCGGCATGACCCAGGACGACGCTCACATCTACTGCACCCGTGAGCAGATGCGCGACGAGCTGACCACCACGCTGCAGTTCGTGCTGAACCTGCTCAAGGATTACGGCCTCGACGACTTCTACCTCGAGCTGTCCACCAAGAACCCGGACAAATTCGTCGGTAGCGACGACGTCTGGGAAGAGGCAACTGCAACGCTCGCCGAGGTCGGCGAAGCTTCCGGCCTGACTCTGGTGCCGGATCCGGGCGGAGCCGCGTTCTACGGTCCCAAGATCTCCGTTCAGGTCAAGGACGCACTCGGCCGCACCTGGCAGATGTCGACCATCCAGCTCGACTTCAACCTGCCCGAGCGGTTCGAGCTCGAATACACCGGAAACGACGGCGTCAAGACTCGTCCGGTCATGATCCACCGCGCGCTGTTCGGCTCGATCGAGCGGTTCTTCGGTGTCCTGACCGAGCACTACGCGGGCGCGTTCCCGGCGTGGCTGGCGCCGGTGCAGGTCGTCGGAATCCCGGTGGCCGAGGCGTTCGCCGATCACCTGTTCGACGTCACGAAGAAGCTCAAGGCAGCCGGTGTTCGCGCCGAGGTCGACTTCAGTGACGACCGTATGCAGAAGAAGATCCGTAACCACACCACGCAAAAGGTCCCGTTCATGCTCCTCGCGGGCGAGCGTGACGTGGAGGCCGGCGCGGTCAGCTTCCGTTTCCGTGACGGCACGCAGATCAACGGCATTCCCGTCGACGACGCCGTCCGGATCATCACCGAGTGGATCGGCCGCCGCGAGAACGCCTCGCCGACAGCCGAACTGGTGCAGCCAAGCGTGGCGCAGTGAGCGCCCCCGGTGACGACGGTCCGGGTTCGCTGATCGACCACGGCGTCGGTGACCCTGACCATTTGCAGCGCATTTGGTCGCCGCATCGGATGTCGTACATCACCGAGGCGCCCAACACCCCGGGCACGACAGGTGAACCGTTCATCGACATTCCGAAGATGTCGGACGAAGAAGGACTGATCGTTGCCCGCGGTGAGCATGTCTATGCGGTTCTGAACCTGTATCCGTACAACCCGGGGCACCTGATGGTGGTTCCGTACCGCAAGGTCGCGGCACTCGAAGACCTGACGCCGGAGGAGAGCGCCGAGTTGATGGCGTTCACCCAGCAGGCGTTGCGGGTGATCAAGAGCGTGTCGAATCCTCACGGATTCAACGTCGGCCTGAATCTCGGTGCCGCTGCGGGCGGTTCGCTGTCCGAGCACCTTCACCAACACGTAGTGCCACGTTGGGGCGGCGACGCCAACTTCATCACCGTGCTCGGTGGGGTCAAGGTGATGCCGCAATTGCTGCGGGAGACCAGGGGACTACTCGCCGGTGCCTGGCAACAATAGGTTGACGCATCCGGCTTCATGGCAGGATGCATTGCTGCAACGAGTTCCGAACCGGAACTCACGACGGGGAGGGTTCCTGCGGTGTTGAGCTTCTTCGGGCGCGCATCGGTGTCCAAGGTGACGGCACCTATGGGGAAGGCGCTGGTCAAGACCGGTCTGACGCCGGACTCGGTGACGGTGATCGGCACGGTGGCAAGCGTCGCCGGTGCGGTGACGCTGTTTCCGTCCGGACATCTGTTCTGGGGAACCATGTTCATCTGGTTCTTCGTCATGTTCGACATGCTCGACGGCGCAATGGCTCGTGCTCGCGGCGGCGGAACGCGGTACGGGGCGGTACTGGACGCGACCTGCGACCGCGTCGCCGACGGCGCGATTTTTGCCGGCCTGGCCTGGTGGGCGGTCTACCACGAGAACAGCAAGTGGCTGCTCGTCGCGACGCTCATCTGCCTCGTCACCTCGCAGGTCATCTCGTACGCGAAGGCGCGCGCGGAGGCGAGCGGGCTGACTGCGGACGGCGGGTGGATCGAGCGCCCGGACCGACTGATCATCGTGTTGGTCGGATCCGGCCTGACGGGTATGGGTCTTCCGTGGGCAATCCACATCGCGATGTGGGTACTTGCCGCCGGAAGCATCGTGACGGTCTTCCAGCGAGTGCTCGCGGTGCGCAATTCCCCTGGCGCTCGGGAACTTCTGCCGATCGCCCCGGCCGCATCGACGGTCGAAGGTGCGCCGGACACGGACGGCGAGGCAGAGAAATGAGCTTTGCCGAGCGTGCAACAGATCTGGGATACGCCGCGGGTTGGCGTCTGGTGCGAAGCCTGCCGGAATCGGTGGCGGTCAAGCTGTTCGACGCCGGAGCGGATTTCGCGGTACGCAAGGGCGGACCCGAACAACTCAGGAAGAACCTCGCGAGAGTTCTGGGCACGACGCCGGAGCAAGTTCCGGATCAGTTGATCAAGGATTCGATGCGCTCGTACGCCCGGTATTGGCGTGAGGCGTTTCGTCTTCCGTCGATGGACCTGGTCGCGACAGGTAAGGCGCTGCATGCGCTGGTCGAGGGCCAAGAACATCTGGAAAAGGCAATGGCGGCAGGTCATGGCGCGGTATTGGCGTTGCCTCACAGCGGTAATTGGGACATGGCCGGCGTGTGGTGCGTTCAGCAGTGGGGCGGGTTGACCTCCGTTGCCGAGCGGCTCAAGCCCGAATCCCTGTACGAACGGTTCGTCGACTATCGCGAGAGTCTCGGCTTCGAGATCTTCCCGCTCAGCGGCGGGGAGCATCCTCCGTTCGTCGAACTCTCCAAGCATCTGCGTGAGAACAAGATCGTGTGCCTGTTGGGGGAGCGCGATCTGGCGAAGAAGGGTGTGCCCGTCACGTTCTTCGGAGAACCCACTCGCATGCCCGCCGGCCCGGCGAAGCTCGCGATCGACACCGGCGCGCCGCTGCTACCGGTCCACTGCTGGTTCACACCCGACGGATGGGGCTTCAAGATCGACCCGCCGATCGACGTATCCGGCGGAGTCGGCCCGGCCACGCAAGCACTTGCCGACCGTTTCGCGGTCAACATCGCAGCGCACCCCGCTGACTGGCACATGCTTCAACCGCTGTGGCGCTCGGACCTTTCCGAATCGCGGCTCGCCCGCATGGAGGGTGAATGAAAATCGGCATGATCTGCCCGTACTCCTTCGACGTCCCCGGCGGCGTCCAGGCGCACGTGGTGGATCTGGGCGAGGTGCTGATCGAACGTGGTCACAAAGTGAGTGTGCTTGCGCCGTCGTCCGATGACGACGAGTTGCCGGATTTTGTGGTTTCCGCAGGTAAAGCCGTCGCGATTCCCTACAACGGTTCTGTTGCGCGGTTGTCTTTCGGCCCGACGGCGAACAACCGCCTCCGCAAGTTCATCGCGGAAGGTGACTTCGACGTTCTACATATCCACGAACCCAATGCGCCGAGTCTGTCCATGCTCGCGTTGCGCATCGCGGAAGGCCCGATCGTCGCCACCTTCCACACGTCGACCACGAAGTCGTTGGTGCTGAGCACGTTTCAGGGTGTCTTGGCTCCGTATCTCGAGAAGATCAGCGGCCGGATCGCAGTCTCGGAGTTGGCGCGTCGTTGGCAGGTCGAGTCTCTCGGATCCGACGCGGTCGAGATCCCCAACGGCGTCGATGTCGCAGCGTTTGCCGAGGCCGATCTGTTGCCCGGCTACCCGCGCGAGGGCGGAACCATTCTGTTCCTCGGTCGCTACGACGAACCGCGCAAGGGGATGGCCGTCCTCCTCGGTGCGCTGCCGGAGTTGGTCGAGCGTCATCCGGACCTCGAAGTGATCGTGGTCGGACGCGGCGACGAGGAGAAACTCCGCAAAGAGGCGGGTAAGTACTTCAAGCATCTCCGCCTGCTCGGGCAGGTCAGTGACGAGGAGAAAGCGTCGGCGCTTCGCAGTGCGGACGTCTACTGCGCGCCCAATCTCGGCGGTGAGAGCTTCGGGATCGTGCTGGTCGAGGCCATGGCGGCTGGCACTGCCGTCGTGGCCAGTGAGTTGGACGCTTTTCGCCGTGTTCTTCGCGACGGTCAGGCCGGCTTGCTGGTCCCCATCGGGAACTCCGATGCCTTGGCCGAGGCAATCGATTCCGTTCTCGGTGACCCGGATCGACGACGCGCGCTGGTCAACACCGCGACAAGTGTTGTTGCCGAATACGACTGGCCGGTGGTGGCCGAACAGATCCTGCGTGTCTACGAGACCGTCACGGTTGGCGGCACCGGCGTACGCGTGGTGGGTTCATGACCTTCTCCGCTCTGACAATCTTCATTCTCGGGCTCGTCGCTGCCGTCGTCCTGGTCGTCGGACTGTGGGCGTACGGGACGGCGAACCGACTCGATCGACTGCATGTGCGTTCGGATCAGTCGTGGTTGGCGCTCGATGCGGCTCTGTCCCGTCGTGCCGCGGTTGTCCGCGCGGCGGCTGTGGACATGAGCGCCGACGACGCCCGCAGATTCGTCACCTTGGCGGACGCCGCCGAACGTGCGGATCGTCAGGATCGCGAGCTTGCCGAGAACCGGCTGTCCAATGCTCTCGCTGCCTACGGCACGACGTCGCTGCGACCTCAACTGGTGGCCGAGTTGGCCGATGCCGAGGCGAGGGTCCTGATCGCTCGGCGGTTCCACAACGACGCGGTGCGCGACACTCTCGCGTTGCGTACGCGTCGACTTGTTCGCTGGCTGCACCTCGGGGGAACGGCACCGCTACCTCAGTACTTCGAGATATCGGAGCGCACGACCGCGGCGGCGGTGCCCGAGGGCATCACCGTGGATACGTCACGGACCTCTGCCCGCGTGGTGATGCTGGACGAGGACGATCGGGTGCTGCTGTTGCGCGGCCACGATCCCAAGATCCCGAACACTTACTTCTGGTTCACCGTCGGCGGAGGGCTCGAACGGGGCGAACACCTACGGGCGGCTGCCGTTCGTGAGATCGAGGAGGAGACCGGATTCGTCGTGGCTCCGGAGAATCTGCGAGGTCCGCTCTGGCGGCGTGTGGCGATTTTCCCGTTCGACGGTGAGCTGATCCGTTCGGAAGAGCTGTTCTTCGCTACGCGCACTCACGGCTTCGAGCCGGTCTTCCAAGGCCACACCGAATTGGAGCAGCGTGCCATCACCGGCCATCGCTGGTGCAGCGCCGACGAGATCCGCCAATTGGCCAAGTCCGGTGAGCCGGTCTACCCGTTGGATCTGGCAAACCTCCTGGTGGAAGCGGCGACGATCGCGGACGGTACCGAGGATCCGGAAGTGCGTTCCATCCGCTGATCTTTCGGTCGTTCAGTGCTCGCGGGCAGTCTAAGGCCAGCAATGGCAAATTGGATACGGAATCGAAGGCCGGTTAGTCCTAGAGTTCTGGCCAGAGGCCTCCGAGCGAATGAACTCGTGTGTTCGCCGTGCCTCGTTTCTTTTGTCACGCCACTACTGCAGGAGTTTGCTGTGAGCACCCCCGACTCTGCCCCCACCACCGCCATCGGCACCGCCCGCGTCAAGCGCGGCATGGCTGAAATGCTCAAGGGCGGTGTGATCATGGACGTGGTCACCGCTGAGCAGGCCAAGATCGCCGAAGACGCCGGCGCCGTCGCCGTCATGGCACTCGAGCGGGTCCCCGCAGACATTCGCGCACAGGGCGGCGTCTCGCGCATGAGTGACCCGGACATGATCGACAGCATCATCTCCACCGTCAGCATCCCCGTCATGGCGAAGGCACGCATCGGTCACTTCGTCGAAGCGCAGATCCTGCAGAGCCTCGGCGTCGACTACATCGACGAGTCCGAGGTCCTGACCCCGGCCGACTACGCCAACCACATCGACAAGTGGAAGTTCACCGCTCCCTTCGTCTGTGGCGCCACCAACCTCGGTGAAGCGCTCCGTCGCATCAACGAAGGCGCGGCCATGATCCGCTCAAAGGGTGAAGCAGGCACCGGAGACGTCTCCAACGCCACCACCCACATGCGCACCATCCGAGGCGAGATCCGCCGGTTGACCTCGCTGAGCGAGGACGAACTGTACGTAGCCGCCAAGGAACTGCAGGCCCCGTACGAACTGGTCGTCGAGGTCGCCAAGGCCGGCAAGCTGCCTGTCACCATGTTCACCGCGGGCGGCATCGCGACCCCGGCAGACGCTGCCATGATGATGCAGCTCGGCGCCGAGGGCGTGTTCGTCGGATCGGGCATCTTCAAGTCCGGCAACCCGAAGCAGCGCGCCGAGGCCATCGTCAAGGCCACCACGTTCTACGACGACCCGGACGTGCTCGCCAAGGTCTCGCGCGGACTCGGCGAGGCAATGGTCGGTATCAACGTCGACGACCTGCCTGTCGGACACCGCCTCGCAGAGCGCGGTTGGTGACAGCAGGTTCGACGACCGGGCCCAGTGCCTGAAAGTCCTCACAGACGAAGGGGCGGCGGTTGCGTTGGCAACCGCCGCCCCTTCGGGGTGTGGCAGACCGATCAGATGCTGTCCGATACCTCGAACACGAACTCGACCTCGACGGCACTGTTTCGGGGTAGTTCGGCGACGCCGATCGCTGAGCGGGCGTGTTGTCCAGCCGAACCGAAGATCTCGGCCAGCAGGTCGGACGCACCGTTGATCACCTGGGGTTGCTGCGAAAATCCCGATCCGGAAGCAACAAATCCAACGACCTTGACGACCCGAACGATGCGATCGAGCCCGACTAAGGCATCGACTGCCGCGAGTCCGTTGAGAGTGCACAACCGCGCCGCCTGGGCGGCGTCTTCGACGGAGACGCCCTCGCCCAACTTACCGATGCACGTCGTAGTGCCGTCGACGAGCGGCAATTGCCCCGACGTGTAGACGTATGACCCCGTCTGAACGGCGGGGAGGTATGAGCCTGCGGGGGTGGCAACAGGCGGGAGGGTCAGGTCGAGTGCGGCGAGTCGTGCGGTCCAGGTACTTGCGTCGTTCATCGGTTCCTCAATGGGTTCTTTTGTCCGGGAATGGTGTTCGAGTCTGCCATCGGGAGTCTCGGCAAGTCCAAGTCGTATTTGCGCCCACCCCATCACTTTTGGTGATATTGGCCGTGGATTTTCGGTCAATCGGGATTGTTCGGACTGATTCCTGGAAATCATGGATATCGAACGTATATTCGAATAATGTTGAGGAATGTTCGATGACGGAGTAGGAAGTTCGGGTACCGCAGCGCAGCTGTCCGGTGCTGAATCCGACTGCGCCCTCATCGATCTCATCGCCGATCTGCATGCGCGCGAATCGATGCTCGTGGAACGGAAACTGGCTGCCATTGCCGAGTTTTTCGAGCGTCGCAGCGCTGACCACACTGATAACGGTGCTTGGTCGTCTACCGCTCACGAACTGGCTGAGGCCGAGCTCGGCGCGGCATTGACCATGGGCCGTGCCGCAGCGGGAAAGTTGATCGGTCTCGGCTTTTCTCTCAAGACTCGCCTCCATCGCACGCGTGCCGCCATGGCGCGCGGAGAACTGGATCTGTATCGAGTCGGATTGATCGACTCCGCTACGGCCAACGTAGCCGACGATTTGATCGACGAGGTGGAACGGCAACTCCTCGAGAAGATCTCGGCGCCACCGATGCCTGGCGGTACCGGCTTGACGGGTCGCCGATTGACAGCGGCTATCGACCGGATCGTCGCCGTGGTGGATCCCGAGGGGATACGCGAACGTCGACGCCGCGCCCTGGCTGATCGGTTCGTGGGTGTGAGCGCTGCCGAGGACGGAATGGCGCGGATATTGGGGAGTATTCCGGCGGAGGAAGCACGGGCTTTCGACCGTCGGTTGCGGGAGTTGGCAATGTCGGTGTGTCGACACGATTCCCGTAAGTACGAGCAACGACGAGCTGACGCATTGGGAGCGTTGGTATCCGGGTAGACGATTCTGCCGTGCGATTGCGGCCGGGACGAGTGCCCACAAGATCGAAGCGGGATTGTGGTGGTGCGTCGGCCGTTGGTTCACGTGGTCATGCTGGAATCAACGCTTCAGGGCGGTGACGTACCAGGTGCAGACGAACCCGCTCACCTCGACGGTTATGGAGTGATCAGTGCAGAGCATGCGCGTGACATCGCCGCGGGTGCGCTGATTCGGAAGGTGAAGGTACCAGCCGATGCCGCGCTCGAGTCTTCCGGTGAGGGCGAGCCAGTACCTCCGCCCGTTGTTCCTTCGGCGTCGGTCTACCGCCCCGGCGCTGTCCTCGACACCTGGGTGCGGGTGATCGCAGGAAGCTGCCAGTGGTTGCACTGCGATGTCGCTGCATGGAATTCAGATCTTGATCACACTGAGCCCTTTGATCATCGCGATCCCACTTGTGGTGGAAAGACCGTGGCGTCGAATCTGAGTGCGTATTGTCGAAACCATCACCGCCTCAAGCATTCCGGTCAGTGGTTGCATATCTCGAACCCGGACCGGAGTGTCATGCTGACCTCGCCGACCGGACATTGCTACCGAACGAGGCCGTCAGGTCTGCTGGCGGGAATGCTCGAGCCTGTACTGCCCGAGGGTGGTCGGCGTCGGCGCACACGTCTGGAAAACAAAGCCGCTCGTGTGCGGGGTGAACGCCGGCGGCAGCGGTTACGAATGCACCTCCGAATGAAGAAGAAGGCCCGGAGGAGGACCTTCGACGGCGGAGACGATCCACCGCCATTCTGAGTCGATGCGCCCCGTCGCTCAGTGTTTTCGGATGCCCACTTTGGTGGCCGGGGGTGCGTCAGGCATTGTGTGAAGGTCGGTAGACGTCGGTACACGGGAAGATGTGGAGCATCGATGGCGAGGATCGAAGAAATTCTGGAGTTGGAACGCCTCGAGCGGGACATCTTTCGAGGAATCATCGCGGAGACCACCCTGACCCGCACTTTCGGCGGCCAGGTCGCCGGACAGGCATTGGTGTCGGCGGTACGCACGGTCGATCCGGCCTACTCGGTTCATTCGTTGCACGGATATTTCCTGCGTCCGGGAAATCCGATGGAGCCGACGGTTTTTCTGGTTGATCGTGTTCGGGACGGTCGATCGTTCGCGACCCGCTTGGTCACCGGAATTCAAGACGGGCAAGCCATTTTCACGATGTCGGCGTCCTTCCACGTCCAAGACGAAGGCATCGAGCACCAGGACGAGATGCCACCCGTTCCTGATCCCGAGACCTTGGCCATCGCCCAGGATTCGGAGGATCCCGAGACTGCGTGGCTGGCGCGTGAGTGGTCCGATTGGGACCTTCGAATGGTGCCGAAGGCCGACATCGACAAACGTCCGGGCGCTGCCGCGCAGCAGCAAGTGTGGTTTCGTTCCCGCGAGGCACTCCCGGACGACCCGGTATTTCACGTGTGCACGCTTGCCTACATGAGCGACATGACGCTGCTCGGATCTTCCCGCGGCCCCCACATGGACGTGGCCATGCAAAGCGCTTCGCTCGATCACGCCATGTGGTTCCTGCGGCCGTTCCGCGCCGACGAGTGGCTGTTGTACGACCAGACGTCGCCGTCAGCGGGCTTCGGTCGCGCACTGACGCAGGGACGAATCTTCGACAGCCGAGGAAATATGGTTGCTGCAGTCGTCCAGGAGGGTCTGACCAGGCTGTATCGCCCGAAGTGAGGTCGGCCGACGTGAGATCAATCGCAGTGAGACCTTCACTGGCGAGACCGCACCGCAGGCCGGGCCGGATGGTCGTATCTGACCTCGAAATCGACCTCCTCGGACACTTCTGATCGGTGTTCGAGGAGTGCCTCGACGGTCCACAGATCTGCCTCCGGTGTGTGCCGCCGCATGGCAGGTTCGCTCATGTCCAGGCGGACGCTGACGTCGAACTCCAGCCCGCGCCCGAGCAACATCGGACCGGCGATCACGATGACCGCGCGCTCATGGACGGGGATACGGGTCGAACGAGCCGATCGATCGGTGGGTTCGTCCCAGAGTTTCGGCAAGAACGCCCGTTTGGTGCGGGCTGCGGTGATCACTTCACGATCGAGTGCCGGATAGTCGAACCAGATAGTGCGGTAACTCAGCGCATCCTCGTGGCCGAACTCGTATCGCAGCGAAGCCGGCCGTACGTAGTCGTGCAGTGACACAACAGCACTCGGCCTGTCGCGCGACTCGAGGGCGGTGCCAACCAGATCCGCGAGCCGAGACGGCTGTGCACAATCAGGTCCGTCGATCGCTACTACCGCCACCGACGGAAACGATCCGCTAAGCGTTGCAATCTGCTCGGCCAAGGCGAGGGGACTGGACGGGATGAATGTACTCACGCCCACCATGGTGCCGTGCCCGCTCGCCGAGGCGATATTGTGAACCGTCATCGCGCCCAGTGCGGCGGTCTATGTTTTCGGAGGACTCATGGTTGGTATCGAGGAGATCCTCGCGCTCGAACACCTGGAGAAGGACATCTTCCGTGGTGCGGTCCATCCCACCGCACTTCAACGGACGTTCGGCGGGCAGGTTGCCGGGCAGTCGTTGGTTTCTGCCGTGAGCACCGTTGACGAGAGCTACCACGTGCACTCGTTGCACGGATATTTCCTGCGCCCGGGCAATCCGAAGATTCCGACGGTCTACCTGGTGGACCGCATCCGCGACGGGCGCTCGTTCTGCACCCGCCGGGTGAATGCAGTTCAGGACGGCAAGACGATCTTCACGATGTCGGCCTCGTTCCACGTCGACGACGAAGGTATCGAGCACCAGGACCGGATGCCCTCCGTTCCGGCGCCGGAGGACTTGCCGGACGCGCAGACCGTTCCGAAGTTGGCTGAATCGCAGTTCTATCAGGAGTGGAAGAACTGGGACATCAGAATTGTGCCCGCTGAGCAGAGCGCGTCAGCGCCGGATCTCGCTGCGCAACAACGCGTGTGGATGCGCTACCGCGAGGCTCTGCCGGATCGTCCGCTGCTGCACATCTGCACCCTCGCGTACCTCAGTGACATGACCCTGCTCGGAACTTCCAAAGTCCCGCACCGCGGCGTGAAGACGCAGACTGCTTCGCTCGATCACGCGATGTGGTTCCTGCGTCCGTTCCGGGCCGACGAGTGGTTGCTCTACGACCAGACGTCGCCGTCGGCAGGTTTTGGTCGCGCGCTCACTCAGGGGCGTATCTACGATCGCGATGGCAACATGGTGGCAGCGGTGGTTCAGGAGGGTTTGACGCGTCTCGAACGCGAACCCGACAGCCATGAGAGCAAGAACAGCCGTGAGAACAAGACAGGAACTGTGTGATGACGCGTCCGTTGATCGGTGTACTCGCCCTCCAAGGTGATGTTCGCGAACACCTTGCCGCACTCGATGATTCGGGAGCGGATGCGGTGGGTATCCGGCGCCCGGAGGAACTCGACAAGGTCGACGGCATCGTGATCCCCGGTGGCGAATCCACCACGATGAGCCGGCTTCTGCAGGTATTCGAGCTGCTGGAACCGCTTCGTGAGCGACTCCGCGGCGGGCTGCCGGCCTACGGATCGTGTGCGGGCATGATTCTGCTCGCCAGCGAGGTACTAGACACCCGGCCGGACGCCGAGCATCTCGGCGCCATCGACATGACGGTGCGCCGCAACGCTTTCGGTCGGCAGGTCGATTCTTTCGAGTCCGACCTGGAGTTCGAGGGCATCATCGGTGATCCCATTCGCGCCGTCTTCATCCGCGCGCCGTGGGTGGAGCGAGTTGGGCCGGGCGTTGAGGTCCTTGCGCAGGTTCCCGCCGCCGCGGGGGAGGCCGCAGGCCGGATCGTCGCGGTTCGGCAGGGCTCGGTGATCGCCACTTCTTTCCATCCCGAGGTTACCGGGGACCGTCGAGTGCACGAGATGTTCGTCGATCTGGTTCGCGGATAACTGGAGTAGTCAGCCTCGGCCGAACCTACAGCTCCAGTTCGCGGGCAAGGATCGCCGCCTGGACGCGTGAGGTGAGGTGCAACTTCGACAGAACTCGCGACACGTGCGACTTCACCGTCGGAGCACCGACTCCGAGTTCACGCGACAGTTCGGCGTTGGACAGACCCGTCCCCAACAGCGCGAGCACCTCGCGTTCACGGTCGGTGAGCTCGTTCAATCCCAGCGGTTCGGTGGGTTTGGGTGCGCGCTGCACGAACTCGCCGATCAGGACACGCGCCGCGCGAGGAGCGAGCACTGCATCTCCGGCCGCGACATTGCGGATAGCGCGGGTCAGTTCGTCCGCGGTCGCAGTCTTGAGCAGGAATCCCGACGCACCGGCGCGCAGGGCCGCGAAGACGTATTCGTCGAGATCGAAGGTGGTCAACACCAATACGTGGCTTCGGGTCGTTCCGACGATCTGACGTGTCGCTTCGATGCCGTCGGTGCCTGGCATCCGGACGTCCATGAGTACGACGTCGGGTTGATGCGTGCGGGTGACGGTGATCGCCGACGCTCCGTCACCGGCTTCTGCAACGACATCGATGTCGTCGTGCTGCCGCAGGATCATCGCGAGTCCGGACCGGATCGCGGCGTGGTCGTCGACCAGGGCGACGGTGATCACTGATCCGTTCCGTTCGGCGCGGGGACCGGTAGCTGTGCGCATACCGTCCATTCTCCGTCGACCGGAAGTGCGTCGAGTGAACCGCCCAGCAGTTCGGCGCGGTGACGCATGTTTGCAAGTCCGTGCGTTCCCGCCCGAAAACTGGATGTGTCGCGACCGACGGGGTTTCGGATCTCGATCTGTAATGCATTGTGCTGGAGAGAGATCGACATCGAGATCGGTGCACCAGGCGCATGCTTGAGTGCGTTGGTCAACGCTTCCTGGGTGATCCGATACGCCGTGTGATCGACCACGCTCGGCAGGTCGGCAGCATCGACGTCGATCGCAACGTGCACAGTGCCGCCGGCTGCCCGAACTGCGTCCAGGACGACGGGCAACTCGGTCAGCCGCGGGGGAGAGGAACGCGGGTCCGGGGTCTCGTCGTCCCCGGCGTGGAGCAGTTCGATCATCGAGCGCATCTCGGAAAGGCCCGCGAGACTGCTCGATCTGATCGCCCCGATCATCTCCCGCAAGCCGTCGTCTGGTTCGCCCCGTTCACCGGAGAGAGCTGAGGTGGACAGTGCCGCCTCCGAGTGGATGGCGATGGCGGAGAGGTGGCTTGCGATCACGTCGTGCAGATCGCGCGCCATGGTCGCGCGTTCGTGAGCGACCGCGGCCTCGCGGTCCAGAGCGGCGAGTGCTTCGTGGACTCTGGAACGCTCGCGTTCGGCCTCGGTCAGTTCGACTTGTCGACGGATGACCAGTGCCCACCACACCGGCGTACCGAAGAACAGAGCGGTCACGACGCCCGCCCCAGCCGCAGCGCGGACGTCCTGGGTGGACAGGTAGACGAGTGCGGTGAGCGCGGCAACCGTCACCGCGGTCAGAGAACACACCACTCGGCCCAGCCGCGCCGTCCCGTACAGAACTGCGGCGTAGGTGAGATCCGAGAGGACCAGCCACATCGGCAGAGTCGGGCCAAGGGCGGCGTCGACCGCGACGATGACGGCCCCCGCCGCCAAGGCCGTTGCCGGACGCACCCGCCGGAACGAGTCGATCGCACACAGCAGAGCCAGCATCCCGATCCGAACCCCGGCGGGAACGTCGGCGACACCTCCGACATCTGTCCACATTTGGTACAGGCCGACCAGGTAGAGGAGTACCCCGATCGCGAACAGGCCGAAGGCGATGAGCGGATCGTTCCACTTGCCGACACTCCGACTTCTGGTCACCACAGACTTATCAGAGCACATCGGGGCGCCTGACTTGTCATACCAAATGATGAGGTCGGCGTTGTTCCGATGGCTGATGTGCGGATTCGAGAGAGAAGACAGGCTCGACGTATGAAGATTCGTTTCGAGTTGATGATCGGCATTCTCTTGGTCGTCGGTGGCGGCTGTCTGTGGCTGTTCGCGCGTGACGCCGAGTTCTTCTGGTTTCGCGGCGGACCACTCGGCGTGATCCTCGCGATCATCGGTGCCTTCGACATCGTGAATGCAGTCCGAACGCGGGAGGCAGCGATACCCGAGCGCCGAAACGACTGACGTGGAACTCGTCCTGCTCACCACGCTGGGCGGGCTCGCCCTGCTGGACAGTACGAGCATCGGAACATTGGTCGTCCCGGTCTGGATGTTGTTGATGCCGGGACGACCGCAGGTTCGCAGGCTGCTGACGTATCTGGTGGTCATCACGACGTTCTATTTTGTTGTCGGGGTGGCCGTCTGGACGACGGCACGGGTAGGCATGCCAGTCGTCGCCCCGCTACTCGACACCCCCGCCGCCCGCGTTGCGCAGTTGATTCTCGGTATCGCGTTGTTCGCGTGGAGCTTTCGATTCGATTCCGAGAAGAGACGCACATCCGGTCAGGCCGATCGAACCCATGTTTGGCGAGAGCGGGTGCTCGGCTCGGCCAGTTCCGCGAGAAGTGTTGTACTTCTGGCGATTGCTGCCGGAACCGCCGAATTGGTGACGATGCTGCCCTACTTGGCGGCGATCGCGATGATCACCGCTGCTGGGCTGTCCTCATTCACGTCTGCGTCGATACTTGCCGGATACTGCCTGATCATGGCCACTCCGGCAGTCCTTCTGTTGTGTGGGCGGATCGTGGCCGGCGACCGACTGGACAAGCCGCTGCGCGGGGTGGATTCGTTCATCTCACGCCACGGCGACAGCGCGATGGGTTGGGTGTTCGGCATTGCCGGCTTCTACCTCGCCGGCAATGCCGCTGCCGTGTTGTTCGTGAATTGACGTTGTTCGTGAATCAACCAGCCTGAACCAACGAATTGATCAGCTTCACACCGTCTTCCGGGTGATCGACGGTCACGGCGAACAGTCGTCCGTTCTCGAGAGTGACCACGATGGCCTCACCCGAGCGGAGAGTGACGGCTGTTCCGCGCGGTGTCATTCGGTAACCCCATCCGCCCCATTCGGCCGGACGTATCGCGTCGACCGATGCGGACTTCACCTTCGAGATGGGGATCTTCTTCCATTGAACGCCCCAGGAACTGATGCCGACACCGTGACGGTCGACGCGCACGGTGACCGACGCGAATGCTGTGACGGCGAGGGTGGACACACCCAGGATCACGGCAACCCACCAATCCGAGTACGCGGCAGTCGCGATCACGAGAACTACGAGGCCGGCGGTAACGATCCACGGCCAGACGCTGCGGACCTGCCCGACCCACACTGCACGTTCGGAGGCCGTCAGCGGAGTGTCGAGCGTCGGGGTCGGCAGTGGCGACTCCGGGCCGCTTCGTTGCGGGTCAGGCAGCGCGTATGCCAGAACTCCTACGAGTACCGCCGCGATCGGCGCAAGAATCCACCAGCCGATACGCGCGGCTTCCGGCGACCCGGCGTCGATCGTCAGGGCGACGCTCAGAATCCAGATCGTCGCCAGTGTCGCACTCGAGATCGAGGTTACGGCGAGAAACAAGGGCGCGTTGTCGCTCGAACGGGCCGCGACGACACAGGCGCAAACGACAGCCACCAGAGAAATCACCAGCGCGATGGCGAAAAACGTCGTCGTGGTGCTGAAGCCGTCCGGGGTCGATCCGGACCAATGGCTCGCGACGGTCTCGGGTAGGCGGTCACCCCACGCGAAGCGTGCGAGAACCAGGATCAGGGTCGGGATCAGAGTCAGCGAAGCTGCTGTCCAGAGTCGGATCTTGCTGGTCGTCATTGTGTGCTGGTCTCCTTGATGAGGTCGAGCATGTGCGCAGTGTCGAGTCCGAGATTTCGGGCCTGCCGTACGAACTCGCGCGCAGATTCGTTGAGAGCTGTTCTTCCCGAGTCGAATTCGGCGCGAATGACGGCGCCACGTCCGCGTCGGAGGTCGATCAGGCCTTCGTCGCGGAGTGTTGCGTACGCACGAAGAACCGTGTGGAGATTGACGTCGATCGACTCGGCGAGAGCGCGAGCGGACGGCAGGCGGTCACCTGGTCCGATCTCACCGCGGATGACCGAGCCACGAACCCCGGCTGCAATCTGCTCCGCGAGTGGAGTTGTGGAGGCGTGATCTATTCGGACCAACATGTTTGCATTCTATGCAAACAATGCGCGGTTTGACTAATTCGTGTCGGGGGATGCAGCGAGTTGTGACGTGGGACGGGTAACATCGGCAGAGCTGAAAGACGCGCATTCGGCGTGCGCAACGCAGCAGGAAAGGGGCTTGAATCGCATGAGCGGCCACTCAAAATGGGCCACCACCAAGCACAAGAAGGCTGTGATCGACGCACGTCGTGGCAAATCCTTCGCGAAGCTGATCAAGAACATCGAGGTGGCGGCACGAACCGGCGGTGGCGATCCCACGGGCAACCCCACCTTGTACGACGCCATCCAGAAGGCGAAGAAGACGTCTGTTCCCAATGACAACATCGAGCGTGCGCGCAAGCGCGGCGCCGGTGAAGAAGCGGGCGGCGCAGACTGGCAGACCATCATGTACGAGGGCTACGGACCCAACGGCGTCGCCGTTCTGATCGAGTGCCTCACCGACAACCGCAACCGCGCAGCCGGTGAAGTTCGCACCGCGATGACCCGTAACGGTGGCAACCTCGCTGACCCGGGTTCCGTCTCCTACCTGTTTGCTCGCAAGGGTGTCGTCACGCTCGAGAAGAACGGCCAGTCGGAGGACGACGTCCTGATGGCTGTGCTCGACGCCGGTGCCGAGGAAGTCACCGATCTCGGTGAAACCTTCGAAATCGTCAGTGAGCCACAGGATCTGGTTGCCGTACGGTCGGCACTTCAGGAAGCCGGCATCGACTACGACTCCGCTGAAGCCGATTTCCGCGCTTCCGTCGAGGTTCCCTTGGATGTCGACGGCGCACGCAAGATCTTCAAGCTCGTCGACGCGCTCGAAGATTCTGACGACGTGCAGAACGTCTACACCAACATCGATCTTTCCGACGAGGTTCTCGCGGCTCTCGAAGACTGATTGTTTTTCAACTCAACCCGGTCCTGACGTCCGCGTCCGGGCCGGGTTGCGTGTTGATGCGGGGTAGTAGTCCCGCGCACCGCTAAGCTATCGAACAGCTGTTCGGTATGGAGAGGTGTGACAAGTGCGCGTGCTCGGAGTGGACCCAGGCTTGACTCGCTGCGGGTTGGGAGTGGTCGACGGGAGTAACGGCAGGAAAGTGCGCCCCATTGCGGTCGACGTGGTGCGGACTCCGGCCGAGATGGACCTCGGTTCTCGGCTTCTGCGGATCTCCGATGCGGCTGAACTGTGGATCGAGCAGTACAAGCCGGAGGTGGTCGCGATCGAGCGCGTGTTCGCGCAGCACAACGTCAGTACCGCGATGGGGACGGCGCAAGCAGGCGGAGTTGTCGCGCTCGCTGCCGCCAGACGCGGCATTCCGGTGTGTTTCCACACGCCCAGCGAGGTGAAGGCCGCCGTCACCGGCAGCGGTAACGCCGACAAGGCGCAGGTCACTGCGATGGTGACGCGAATTCTGAATTTGAAGACGGCGCCGAAACCTGCTGACGCTGCCGACGCTCTGGCGCTGGCGATCTGTCACTGCTGGCGAGCACCGATGATCGAGCGGATGGCCCGCGCCGAGGCGATGGCCGCTGAACAAATGCGTAAGTATCAGGCAAAATTGGCCGAGACGAAGAAGGCAGGTTCACGATGATCGCGTCGGTACGCGGCGAGGTACTCGATATTGCGCTCGATCACGCGGTCATCGAAGCATCAGGTGTCGGCTATCGGGTCAATGCCACCCCGGTGACTCTCGGTGCGCTGCACCGGGGAAGCGAAGCGCGACTGTTCACGACGATGATCGTTCGCGAAGACTCGATGACGCTGTACGGTTTTTCCGATACCGAGTCGAAGGACCTGTTCAGCCTCCTGCAGACGGTTTCCGGAGTCGGACCGCGCCTGGCGATGGCAACTCTCGCAGTTCTCGAACCGGACGCGCTGCGGCGGGCGCTCTCGGAAGGCAACCTGACGGCGTTGACGAGGGTGCCCGGTATCGGAAAACGCGGCGCCGAGCGCATGGTTGTCGAACTGCGTGACAAGGTCGACGCCGTCGCGACGACGGCCGGCGCGGCGTCCGGCGTCGTCGTCGGCAGCTCGATCCGTGATCAGATCGTCGAGGCTCTCGAAGGTCTGGGCTTCCCGATCAAGCAGGCTGAGCAGGCCACGGATTCGGTTCTGGCGGAATCGCCCGAGGCCACCACGTCGGTCGCACTGCGTTCCGCTCTGTCGCTGCTCGGTAAGACTCGATGAACTTCGACCCGATCGACGATTTCGACGACGAGTCGCAGGTCTCTGCCGAATTGGTGGCGGGAGACGGTGATGTCGAAGCGAGTCTGCGCCCCAAGAGTCTCGACGACTTCATCGGTCAACCTCGTGTTCGCGAACAACTGCAGCTCGTGCTCACCGGAGCAAAACTTCGTGGCAGCACGCCTGATCACATCCTGATGTCCGGTCCCCCCGGGCTCGGCAAGACGTCGATGGCGATGATCATCGCGGGGGAGTTGGGCTCTTCTCTGCGGTTGACGTCCGGACCGGCGCTCGAACGCGCCGGAGACCTGGCTGCGATGCTGAGCAACCTCGTCGAGGGCGACGTGTTGTTCATCGACGAGATTCACCGAATCGCTCGACCGGCCGAGGAGATGTTGTACCTGGCCATGGAAGACTTCCGTGTCGACGTCGTCGTCGGTAAGGGGCCGGGCGCCACGTCGATTCCTCTGGAGGTTGCACCGTTCACGCTGGTCGGTGCGACTACGCGGTCGGGTGCGCTGACCGGTCCGTTGCGCGACCGCTTCGGGTTCACCGCTCACATGGATTTCTACGAACCCGAAGAGCTGCAACAGATTCTGATGCGTTCGGCCGGAATTCTGGGCGTCGATCTCGAAGTCGATGCCGGTGCCGAAATCGCACGACGCTCGCGGGGGACACCGCGTATCGCGAACCGATTGCTGCGCCGGGTTCGCGACTTCGCCGAGGTGCGCGCCGACGGAATCGTCACCATGGACGTCGCTCAGGCGGCCTTGGCCGTCTACGACGTGGACCAGTTGGGCTTGGACCGTCTCGACCGTTCGGTACTGAGTGCTTTGGTGCGTTCGTTCGGCGGCGGGCCCGTCGGCGTGTCGACGCTTGCGGTGGCCGTCGGCGAGGAACCGTCGACGGTGGAAGAAGTGTGCGAGCCGTTCCTGGTCCGGGCCGGAATGATCGCCCGGACGCCGCGAGGACGTGTGGCTACCGCCGCTGCTTGGACTCAACTCGGAATGACACCGCCGCCGGATGCCGCAGCGGGCGGTATCGAGGTTCGTGTCAACGAACCGCAGGCCACGTTGTTCGATCCGAACGGCGAGTGAATTTCGACTGGAAAGGCCTACTTGAACGGCCGATCTGTCAGGAATCCTCAGCAACTAATGGCACACTGGTGTATTGCGTAGGTCCATCCGGGACCATCGCGGCGTAAAACGTGCAACACAACCGAGGTTGATCAACACATGTCGAGTTTGCTTTTCCCCCTCTTGATCCTCGCACTGCTGGTGCCCATGTTCCTGGGCATGCGCAAGCAGAAGAAGGCCTTGGCCGCGACTTCCGAGATGCAGGACTCGCTGCAGGTCGGCGATCGGGTGCAGACCACGGCCGGGCTCTACGCCACGATCGCTTCCCTGGACGACGACACCGTGGACCTCGAGATCGCGGACGGTGTCATCACCACCTGGTCGCGTCTGGTCATCCGTGAGCGCGTCGTCGAGACGACCGAGACCGACGAGTACGACGACGACTCGATTTCCGAGATCGAAGAGTCTGCTGCCGACACCGAAATCCGGCTCACCAAGGAGTCCTGACTTCGTCGAACTGGTACGTGTTCTAGAGTTGTGAACTCGGACACACGTCCAGATCGGTTTGTCCGCTCTTACACCAGCAGCTCAGTTCGCCCCGTTGATCAATCGTTGCAGTTCGAACGCCGCAGCTCGGGTGGTCGTCGACCACCCGAGCCGTGCACTTACTGAAGCTCTGCACCTACCGAGGAGACTTAAAGATCGTGGCACCTTCCACCGGAACGGTGCATCCGGTCCGCTACCTGGCCCTTTTCGGGGTCCTGGTAGTGGCACTGTATGCCCTGGTGTTCTTCACTGGAGACAAGTCGGCCACGCCGAAGCTCGGCATCGACCTGCAGGGTGGAACGCGCGTCACGTTGACCGCTCGTACCCCGGACGGCAGCGCTCCCAGTCAGGACAGTCTCAAGCAGGCTCAGGAAATCATCGAGACCCGCGTCAACGGTCTCGGCGTTTCCGGTTCCGAGGTCGTTGTCGACGGTGACAACCTCGTCATCACCGTTCCCGGCGACGACAGTGCGCAGGCTCGCTCGCTCGGCCAGACCGCTCGTCTGTACATCCGCCCGGTGACGGGTTCGATCGACGTCGCCACCCGTGACGCGAATCGGACAGCTACGCCTGAGGCGCCGGCGGCCGAAACTCCGGCCACTGATGCACCGGCCCCCGAAGCACCCGCTGACGGGACGCAGACGCCGCAGAACCGTCCGTTCCTGGCTCAGGACCCGACTACTCCCGAGGCAACGCCCGCGCCGCAGACAACGACTCCGGCCCCCACCGGGGACGCGCCGAGCGACGGCACCGACGAAGGCGACGCAGCAGCAGCGGAAATCGCCGCAGCGCGCGCCCTCCGGCAGAGCAGCGATCCGACAGTGCAGCAGCAAGCAGTGGCGAACCTCGACTGCTCCGTCGCGGATCCGCTCCGTGGAAACGACGACCCGACCCTGCCGCTGGTCGCGTGCTCGCAAGACGGACTGAACATCTATCTCCTCGGTCCTTCGATCATCGACGGCCAGGAGATTGCCGACGCGTCTTCGGTCTTCAACTCGCAGCAGTCGCGCCACGAGATCAGCCTCTCGTTCAAGACGACCGGCAGCAACACCTGGGCCGAGTTCACTTCAGCCAACATCGGCAAGCAGGCAGCGTTCACGCTCGACTCGAAGGTCGTCAGCGCTCCCACGATTCAAGGTGCAACGCCTGCGGGTAGCGCCACCTCGATCACGGGCAGTTTCACTGCCGAGAGTGCCAAAGAACTTGCCAACACACTGAAGTACGGTTCGCTTCCGCTCTCGTTCGCAGCCTCTGAGGCCGAGACGGTCTCGGCCACGCTCGGCCTGGCCTCACTGCAGGCGGCATTGATCGCCGGCGCGGTCGGTCTCGTTCTCGTTCTGCTGTACTGCCTCGTCTACTACCGCATGCTCGGCGTCCTGACGGCGTTGTCGCTGATTCTCTCCGGAGTCATGGTCTACGCGATCATGGTTCTGCTCGGCAGATACATCGGCTTCACGCTCGACTTGGCCGGCATGGCTGGTCTGATCATCGGTATCGGTATGACCGCCGACTCGTTCGTCGTGTTCTTCGAACGCATCAAGGACGAAATGCGTGAGGGCCGTAGCTTCCGCTCGGCGGTGCCACGCGGTTGGGCAAGAGCACGCCGAACAATTCTTTCCGGCAACGCGGTGAGCTTCATCGCCGCTGCAGTTCTGTACGTGCTGGCGGTCGGACAGGTGCGAGGCTTCGCCTTCACCTTGGGTCTGACGACCATTCTCGACGTGATTGTCGTGTTCCTCGTGACGTGGCCACTGGTCAGCATGGCGTCCCGTTCGGCGTTCTGGTCCAAGCCCAGCGTCAACGGTCTCGGCGCAGTGCAAGAGGTTGCCCGCGAACGTAAGGTTGCCGCCGCTGCGTCGGCTAAGGAGACACGAGCATGAGCGAGTCCAACAACTCCCCGGTGGGGTCCACCAACAGTTCCGCCGCCGAGTCCGCCGATGCGGCGGCCCGGTCGGAGATCACTGACTCAGGCGTCGATCAGGGCGCGATGCCCAAGCACAGCTGGCTCTCGCGGTTGTACACCGGAACGGGTGCGTTCGAGGTCGTCGGCAAGCGTCGCTTCTACTACGGACTGACCGGCGCTCTGGTCGCCATTGCGCTGCTGAGCATCATCCTGCGCGGCTTCACCTTCGGTATCGATTTCGAAGGCGGATCACGCATTCAGTTCCCGGCCGAGGGCGGAGTCGAGACGTCGGCGGTGGAAACCGTCTACTCCGACACACTCGGGTTCGAACCGGTCAGCGTGCAGACAGTCGGCTCGGGTGCCAGCGCAACCGTGCAGATCCGGTCGGAGACGTTGAACGCGACGCAGATCAACGATCTTCAGTCGGCTCTCTTCGACGAGTTCCAGCCCAAGGACAAGAACGGGAACCCGTCGGCGCAAGCCATCAGTTTTGCGGACGTGAGTGAAACCTGGGGCGGCCAGATCACCAAGAAGGCGCTGATCGCGCTGATTGTGTTCCTGGTGATCGTGAGTATCTACATCGCCATCCGCTTCGAGCGGGACATGGCGGTAGCTGCGATCGTTGCGTTGTTCTTCGACATCATCGTCACTGCCGGCGTCTACTCGCTCGTCGGTTTCGAGGTGACGCCCGCGACGGTGATCGGTTTGCTTACCATTCTCGGCTTCTCGCTGTACGACACCGTGGTGGTGTTCGACAAGGTCGAAGAGAACACCCGCGGTGTTCTGCATCTGACGCGCCGGACGTACGGCGAGCAGGCCAACCTCGCGGTGAATCAGACCTTGATGCGATCGATCAACACGACCGTCATCAGTGTGCTCCCGGTGATCGCTCTGATGGTCGTCGCGGTCTGGATGCTCGGCGTCGGCACACTCAAGGACCTTGCGCTCGTTCAGCTCGTCGGCATCATCGTGGGTGCGTACTCCTCGATCTTCTTCGCGACGCCGCTCCTGGTGTCGATGAAGGAACGCTGGGGACCCGTTGCCGCGCACACTCGTAAGGTGCTCTCGCGCCGGGCTACGCTGGCCGAGAAGGGTACGCAGACGGTTGCCGTCGGCGCACCAGTTGCACGCCGTGCGCCGGTTGCTCCGCAGCCGGGTGCGCGGCCGACCGGAAAGCGAAACAAGAAGGGGCACTGAACATGCTCCCAAGAACACGCACACTGGTTCGATCGATGACGTTCGTTGCGGCCACCGCTGTGGCTGCGGGTTCGTTGGCGGCCTGCTCGGAAAGCGCCGAGCAGGTTCCGTCCATCGGATATGCCATCGACAACTCCATCTCCACGTACAACGCCAACACGACAGCTGGATCGGTGTCCGGGGCGATGGCCGCGTTCGGCCGGGTGCTTCCCGGCTTCACGTTCACCGGCCCGGCCGGAGCACCTGTCTCCGACACCGACATCGGAACGGCGTCTGAGTTGCCCGGTGACGTGCTCACGGTCTCGTACAAGCTCAATCCGGCGTCCGTGTACTCCGACGGGATTCCGATGTCCTGTGACGATCTCGTCCTCACCTGGGCGGCGTCGAGTGGCAAGTTCACCGAAGACGTCGATGGTGCCGCGAAGCCCATGTTCGACACGGCGAACAATCTCGGATACGCGGACATCGACCGGATCGACTGCCAGAGCGGGGCGAAGGACGCGACGGTGTTCTTCAAACCCGGGCGATCGTTCACCGATTGGCGGTCGTTGTTCGGTGCGACTGCGTTGATGCCTTCACACGTCGTGACGCAGCGCACGGGTGTCAGCGACGTGGTGAGCGCGGTGAATGCCGGTGACACCGAAGCGTTGTCGAAGATCGCGGACTTCTGGAACACCGGGTGGAACCTGACTCCAGGTCAGGTGGACACCTCCGTACTGCCCTCCGCTGGTCCGTATCGAATCGACTCGTACAGTACCGACGACGGCCTGGTGCTGGTCGCGAACGAGCGGTGGTGGGGCAACAAGCCGGCGACCGATCGCATCGTCGTCTGGCCACGTGGTGTGAATCTGACCGAGGATCTCGACAAGAACTCGATCGAGGTCGTCGACGTCGCTTCCGGCTCGGCTGGCGAACTCGGTACTCCGTCCGGGTTCGACGTCCAACAGATTCCGTCGCGGTCGATCGAGCAGTTCGTTCTCGCGACCTCTGGTTCGCTGGGCGACGAAGCCGCCCGTCGAGCGTTCGCGCATTGTGTTCCGCGTACGACTTTGTTCGAGAAGTTCGGGCAGACGGAGAATGCGCCGCAGGCGGGTTTGGGTTCCGGCGTGGTCGATTCGCGACTGATGGCGCCGGATTCACTCGTTTACAGCGACGCCGCTGCGGTCGACGGTGATCGGTACGCCAATGCCGACATCGAGGCTGCGAAGACGTCGTTGTCGGAAGCCGACCTCGACCAGTTGACCGTCCGGGTCGGGTACCTCGCACCGGACCCGGTGCGGGCGCAGATCGTCTCCGAAGCGAAAGCCGCGTGTGCTCCGGCGGGAATCACGGTCGAGGACGCAAGTAGCGACAGCTTCGATCCCGCGAGTCTGCAGAGTGGGGGAGTCGACGCCGTGCTCTCCGGCATGGCAGGCAAAGTCGGCGCAGGCGGAACAGCGAGCATGATCGACGCGCGCGGAGCGCTGCGATCGGGCAACGGCGCAAACCTCGGTACGTACGGAAATGCCAGGATCGATCAGATCATCGATCAGTTGAACGTGGATGCGAGCACGAGTGCGCAATTGGGACTCTCGGTGGAGGCGGAGAACATCCTGTGGACCCAGGTGCCTACGATTCCACTGTTCAATCAACTACGAACTGTCGCTGTAGCTCCAGGCATGTCGGCAGTGTTGGTCAATCCGACTCGGGCCGCTACCGGCTGGAACATGGACAGATGGGTACTACGCAGATGAGCGTCTCGAATGGTGTTGCCTTGCACACGACTGAAGAATTGATCGCAATCCACCGGGCTGCCGGGGACGCCGTTGTTCGGCTGACCCGCTGGGCGGACAACTTTCCCGGTCCCGGTGTTCGGTTCGCCGATCTGACTCCGGTGTTCGCCGACGCCGAGGGGTTCGGGGCCGTGCTCGATGCCCTTGTCGCCTGTGCTCCGGACGCCGACACGATCGCCGCCGTCGATGCTCGCGGTTTCCTGCTCGGTGCCGGTGCGGCCGCGAAGATGGGTGCGGGAGTCGTTGCCGTGCGGAAGGTCGGCAAACTGCCGCCGCCGGTGCTCTCTCGTTCGTACAGCCTCGAGTACGGATCCTCGACTCTCGAGATTCCCGCAAACGGCTTCGATCTCACCGGGCGGAATGTTCTGGTGATCGACGACGTTCTGGCTACCGGAGGGACACTCGAGGCGGCGGTACAGTTGGTCGAGTTGGGTGGAGCGAACGTCGTCGGCGTCGCAGTGGTGCTCGAGATCGAGGAACTGCGCGGTCGAGATCGCTTCTTGAAGTACCCACTGACATCACTGGTGAAGGTCTGAGTATTAAAGTTGTCTCCTGGGGGTCGAGTTAGACCTCCAGGGCAATTACCCGATGCAGGGCGGTTGCCTCAACCAACTCGGTGGTAGGAGGTGGCGACATGACGTCGAATCTTGATCGATCACAGAACTCGGGTGCAGTGTCGCAGGAGACGGGTGTAGTTCCGGCTCCGGAGACGACACCATCGAAGTCCGCGGTGCCCGACGATTCGGGATCTGCGCAAACTACCGGCAATCGGGGTGGGCAGAATCTGGCCGTGCCCGCTTCCGCCTCCCGTAGGGTGCGCGCTCGGCTTGCTCGACGCATCACCGGTCAGCGCAACGCCACCATCCGCCCGGTGCTCGAGCCGTTGGTCAGCCTCCACCGTGAGCTGTATCCGAAGGCCGACCTCGCGCTGCTCCAGCGTGCGTACGACGTCGCCGAGGACAGACATTCGAGCCAGCGGCGCAAGTCCGGCGATCCGTACATCACGCATCCGTTGGCCGTCGCAAGCATTCTGGCCGAGTTGGGTATGGACACCACTACCCTCGTCGCAGCCCTTCTGCACGACACCGTCGAGGACACCGGTTACTCACTCGAAGAGTTGACCAAGGACTTCGGTGACGAGGTCGCTCACCTTGTCGACGGAGTCACCAAACTCGACAAGGTCGTTCTGGGCACCGCCGCCGAGGGCGAAACCATCCGCAAGATGATCATCGCGATGGCGCGGGACCCGCGCGTGCTCGTGATCAAGGTTGCGGATCGTCTGCACAACATGCGCACGATGCGATTCCTGCCGCCCGAAAAGCAGGCACGTAAGGCGCGTGAGACTCTCGAAGTCATTGCACCACTTGCGCATCGGCTCGGAATGGCGACCGTCAAGTGGGAACTCGAGGACCTTTCGTTCGCGATCCTGCACCCGAAGAAGTACGACGAGATCGTTCGACTGGTCGCCGATCGCGCGCCCTCTCGAGACACTTATCTGGCCAAGGTTCGCGCCGAGATCAACTCGACTCTGTCCGCCTCGCGGATCAATGCCATCGTCGAGGGCCGGCCCAAGCACTACTGGTCGATCTACCAGAAGATGATCGTCAAGGGCCGCGATTTCGACGACATCCACGATCTGGTCGGCGTGCGCATTCTGTGCGAAGAGGTGCGTGACTGTTACGCCGCGGTCGGTGTTGTCCACTCGCTGTGGCAGCCGATGGCCGGACGCTTCAAGGACTACATCGCACAGCCGCGCTACGGCGTCTACCAGTCGCTGCACACCACCGTCGTGGGACCGGAAGGCAAGCCCCTGGAGGTCCAGATCCGGACCCAGGACATGCACCGGACCGCGGAGTTCGGTATCGCCGCGCACTGGCGGTACAAGGAGACCAAGGGCAAGCACGCGGGCGACATCGCCGAGGTCGACGACATGGCGTGGATGCGTCAGCTACTCGACTGGCAGCGAGAAGCGGCCGATCCGGGGGAGTTCCTCGAATCGTTGCGTTACGACCTCGCGGTCAAGGAGATCTTCGTCTTCACGCCGAAGGGCGACGTCATCACGTTGCCTGCCGGATCGACCCCCGTCGATTTCGCGTATGCGGTGCACACCGAGGTCGGGCACCGATGCATCGGTGCCAGGGTCAACGGCCGACTGGTCGCGCTGGAACGAACTCTCGAAAACGGCGAAGTGGTGGAGGTCTTCACGTCGAAGGCTGCCACCGCCGGGCCGAGCCGTGATTGGCAGACGTTTGTCGTCTCGCCGCGTGCCAAGGCGAAGATCCGTCAGTGGTTCGCGAAGGAACGCCGCGAGGAGGCGCTCGAGTCCGGCAAGGATCAGATCGCGAAGGAGGTCCGCCGTGTGGGACTTCCGTTGCAGCGGTTGATGAATGCCGAATCGATGAGCACGATCGCGCACGAACTTCGCTATCCCGACGTCTCGGCGTTGTACACGGCCGTAGGCGAGAGTCAGGTGTCGGCGCACCACGTCGTGCAGCGACTGGTTGCTCATCTGGGCGGCGTCGGTGCCGTCGAGGAGGAACTGGCCGAGCGTTCGACGCCGTCGACCATGCCGGTGCGCACCCGCAGTACGGGTGACTCCGGAATTCTGGTTCCCGGAGCACCGGGCACGGTGGCAAAACTCGCGAAGTGTTGCACGCCGGTACCGGGCGATTCGATTCTGGGCTTCGTCACGCGTGGCGGCGCGGTCAGCGTGCACCGTACCGACTGCACCAACGCCAACTCGCTCCACGATCAGTCGGAGCGAATCATCGACGTCGAATGGGCACCGTCAGCGACATCGGTGTTCCTGGTCGCGATCCAGATCGAGGCGCTCGATCGTCATCGGTTGCTTTCCGACGTCACCAAGGCGTTGGCAGACGAGAAGGTGAACATCCTGTCGGCCTCGGTCACCACGTCCGGCGACCGCGTGGCGATCAGCAAGTTCACCTTCGAGATGGGTGACCCGAAGCACTTGGGTCATGTTCTCAACGTGGTTCGTAACGTGGAAGGCGTCTACGACGTCTACCGCGTGACCTCTGCCTCGTAAACTGCTGTGCGCCTTTATTAACCGCGGGCGGTTAATAAAGGCGCACAGGGGGTCAGGCGACTATTGCAGTCTCGATGGTGATCGGGGTGTTGGGTGCACCGCCGCCGGTTGCTCCCATGCCACCGTCGTCGCCGTCGGCCGCGATCTTCTCGATCGTCGCCAGGCCGGCGTCGTCGATCTTTCCGAAGACCGTGTAGTTGGGCGGCAAGACCGAATCCTCGTAGACGAGGAAGAACTGGCTGCCGTTGCTGCCCGGTTTACCCGAGTTGGCCATTGCCAGCGTGCCGCGGGGGTAGACGGCAGGCAAGGAGAGTGCCGGATCGTTAGCCGGGTAGGCAGTGGTCGGGTACTCGTTGTCGAAGCCATAGCCCGGTCCGCCCGTGCCCTTGCCCGAGGGATCGCCGCACTGCAGGATCTGTAGACCGGGTGTGGTGACGAGTCGATGGCACGGGGTGTCGTCGAAGTACTTCTGCTCGGTCAAGCTCACGATGCTGTTGACCGTGCAGGGGGCTTCCGCCCGGTTCAGTTCCATCCCGATCGGGCCGGCCGTAGTCGTGAGCGCGACGTTGACGGTTCCCTCGGTGGACACACCCGTGGAGTTCGGCGGATTGACGGTTTTTGCTGCACCCGCCGCGCTCGGGTACGAGCAGTCGACGGTCGCCGAGGCCGGAGTCGGGACAGGCGGGAGTGCGTCGAACTGTGACATGTCGAGCGGCGGCATGGCAGCCGTTGTCGTCTTCGCCTTGGAGGTGCTGGACGGCGAGTCCGAGCTACCGGAATCACTGGAACAACCAGCCAGAAGCAGCGCCGCGGCGCTTGCGGCGGCAATGACTACAGGAAAGCGCATCACAGGATTACGTCGCATCAGTCGAGCCTTACTGTCTTGATGTCGGTGGTCAGATTCGGCTTGCCGTCACCCTCTGGCGTCGATCCGCCGGCCGCGACCTTGTCCAAAGTGGCGAGCCCGGTTTCGTCGATCGTGCCGAAAACCGTGTACTGCGGGGGGAGTTGTGAGTCGCCGTAGACGAGGAAGAACTGGCTGCCGTTGCTACCGGGTGCCCCGGTGTTGGCCATCGCAACCGTGCCGCGCGCGTAGGTGACGGGCTCTTGCGCTGCCGGGTCGGTGGTGGAATACGCCGTGGTGGGGAATTCGTTGTCGAAGCCGTAGCCCGGTCCGCCGGTGCCGGTGCCGGACGGGTCACCGCACTGCAGCACCTGGAGCGAGGGGCTCGTCGTCATGCGGTGGCAGGTGGTGTCGTTGAAGTAGTCCTGCTGCGCCAAGCTCACGAAGCTGTTGACCGTGCACGGAGACTTCGTTCCGTCGAGTGTGAGCCCGATGTTTCCCTGCGAGGTCTCGACGCTGATGCTCGGCGTCGCGTCCGGCGCGGTGGTGGGAATCCCGTCGGTACGAGGAGGGTTGTTGGCCTTGGACGCGGTAGCGCCGTCGGCTGGATACGAGCAGGAAACCGTGTCGGCCAGTGGCGTCGACAGACCGGCCGGCATTGCACCCGCGGTCTGTGGCGTGAGGCTCGAGTCGTCGGCAGCAGTGTTGGTGGTGTTCGCGTCGTCGTCACTGCGATTGCTCAGCCAGATGAGTCCACCGACGACGCCGACTACGACGACCACGCCGAGCGCAGTTCCGGCTATCGTCATCTGCTTGCGCTTGCGGGCACGTTCTGCGCGACGTTCGAGCTGACGCTCGAGCTTGCGTTTCGCCGCCTCGCGGCGTTGCTCGTTACTCGGCACTGCTGTAGTCCTCCGTATCGCGGGTGGATCGTGGTCGGCCGGCCGAGCGACACCCTGGGGGTCGGCTTCGGCAAGCGGCTCTACTCGTCGTCAGAGTCTCCCATTGCAACCTGAGAACTTACTGGCGGGGCAGCAGCTTAGGCTGTAACCGACAGCGTGTTGTTCGTTTCCACCCTTCGAAGAGGAGTTGCCCCCGTGCTCGTCACTGGTTTTCCGGCCGGGATGTTCCAAACCAACTGCTACATACTCGCTCAGGACGACGCGTGCGAGTGCGTAGTCGTAGATCCGGGTCAGGATGCAGCTGAGCCGCTCTTCGAATATCTGGACTCCAAGGACATGTCGGTCACGGCGGTCCTCCTGACGCACGGTCATCTCGATCACGTGTGGTCGGCCCGCGAGGTCTGTGAGCGGTATTCCGTACCCGCGTACATCCATCCCGAGGATCGCTACATGCTCAGCGATCCGGCACGGGGGATCGGCCCGACGATGAAGGAATTCATTCAAGGCATGACGTTCGTGGAGCCGGACGAGGTGATCGAACTGGCCGACGGAGACAAGATCACCGAGGCCGGAATGACGTTCGTCGTGGACCACACACCCGGGCACACGCAGGGATCGGTGGTGTTCCGCACCCAGGCGAACACCGAGAGCGGGCCCGTGGATTTGGCGTTCACCGGTGACACCCTGTTCCAGGGTTCCATCGGGCGCAGCGACCTGCCCGGCGGAAATCACGAGCAGTTGCTCGCTTCGATCGCCCGCAAGCTATTGGTACTCGGTGACGAGACAGTGGTCCTGCCCGGGCACGGCGGCAACAGTTCGATCGGCGCCGAGCGAAGCTCGAATCCGTTTCTCGTTGGACTCAGCGCACAAGAATAAGGAAAAGTACCTCTCGTGAGTAAAGCCAGCACCTTCTCTGCACCCAAGGGCATTCCGGACTACGTTCCGCCGCAGTCAGCCGAATTCGTCGCCGTTCGTGACGGTTTGACGCGCGCCGCGAGGTTGGCCGGATACGGCCACATCGAATTGCCGATCTTCGAGGACACCGGCCTGTTCGCTCGCGGTGTCGGTGAGTCGACCGACGTCGTCAGCAAAGAGATGTACACCTTCGCCGATCGCGGTGACCGTTCGGTGACGTTGCGTCCCGAGGGAACCGCCGGTGTCATGCGTGCCGTCATCGAGCACAGCCTCGATCGTGGACAGTTGCCGGTCAAGGTCAGCTACGCGGGCCCGTTCTTCCGCTACGAGCGCCCGCAGGCCGGCCGCTACCGCCAGTTGCAGCAGGTCGGAGTCGAAGCCATCGGGATCGACGACCCCGCGCTCGACGCTGAGGTCATCGCGATCGCCGACGCCGGATTCCGGTCGTTGGGGCTCGACGGCTTCCGCCTCGAAATCACCTCTCTCGGCGATGACACCTGCCGACCGCAGTACCGCGAACTGCTGCAGGAGTTTCTCTTTGCACTTCCGCTCGACGAAGACACACGTCGACGCGCCGAGATCAACCCGCTTCGGGTGCTCGACGACAAGCGCCCAGATGTACGCGAGATGACGGCCGGCGCACCGCTCATGCTCGATCACCTGTCCGAGAGCTGCAAGGCGCACTTCGACGAGGTGCTAGCGCACCTGGACGCATTGGGCGTTCCGTACGTCGTCAACCCGCGCATGGTCCGCGGCCTCGACTACTACACCAAGACAACCTTCGAATTCGTGCACGACGGACTGGGTGCGCAGTCCGGAATCGGTGGTGGTGGTCGTTACGACGGTCTGATGGAACAGCTGGGTGGACAGCCGCTCTCGGGCATCGGGTTCGGAATCGGCGTCGACCGCACGGTTCTCGCGCTCGAGGCCGAGGGCAAGTCCGTTGCGCCACCGGCGCGTGTCGACGTCTTCTGTGTACCGATGGGTGCCGAGGCGAAGGCTGCACTGGTGAAGATCGCACATCAGTTGCGTGCCAATGGGATTCGCGTCGACCTGGCGTACGGAAACCGCGGCGTGAAGGGCTCGATGAAGGCAGCTGATCGTTCGGGTGCCGCGATCGCTTTGGTTCTCGGCGAGCGTGAACTCGAAGAGGGCGTTGTCGTTGTCAAACAGTTGGCAACAGGTGAGCAGGAGACAGTGGCGCTCGACCAGGTTGTCGACAAGCTCGGGGAACTCGTTGAGCACTGAGGCCGAACCGGTTTCGCTCGATCTGGTTCCCGTGGCGTTGATCGCGCCGCGGTTGAAGAAATTCGCCGTTGTTGTCGTGGTGTTCGGTGTGGTCGTCGGGTTGATCGTCAGTGTGTTCTCGACGGCGACCGTTGGAGTGATCGTCGGTGCCGTCATCGCGGTGCCGACGTCACTTGCGATCCTGATGACGCTGCGCCGGCACATCACGTTGTACGGCAACAGAGTTCGTGCGCAAGCTGGTTTTCGAACCAACGTCGTCGACGTGGCCGAGGTACTCACGGCGGCATTGACGGTGAGATCCGGCCGGATCAGCGAAGTCAGCTTGACGCTCGGCGACGGACGGTCCACCGTGCGGATCCCGCTCGCGCTGTATACCGCGGGGGGTGGGCGCGAGTTGGAGATCCTTGCACTCCGCAAGCTCGCCGACGCGCTGGCAGCCAGCGAGTTGGTACCGGCTGCCGCGTTGTCCTCGGTGCTGATCGAACAGTTGCGTGCCGAAGCCCGCGGCGCCGGACTCGCCGAGCGTCCGCTCTACCGCGCCGTCGAACTCGTGACGGCGGAGGGACGAGTGCCGAGAACCACACTGACAGACCACGAAGTGGCCGGTTTACTCGACTAGCGTGGAAACCGTTCTTACAGCGTTGTAGAACGGACAGTCGTGAAAACGGCAGGTGAGGAGTCGGCAATGAGTATTGCGCCCGTAACCGTCACGGTAACCGGAGCGTCGGGTCAGATCGCATACGGAATGCTTTTCCGCATAGCTGCGGGGGAGATGCTCGGCGCTGACGTCCCGATCAAACTTCGACTGCTCGAGATTCCTGCCGCCGTGTCCGCTGCCGAAGGCGTTGCGATGGAACTCGAAGACGGCGCATTTCCGTTGCTGAGCTCCATCGACATCACTGACGATCCCGATGTCGCCTTCTCCGGCGCGAACGTCGGGATGCTGGTCGGCGCACGTCCGCGGAGCAAGGGGATGGAGCGTGCCGACTTGCTGAGTGCGAACGGCGCGATATTCACAGCCCACGGGAAGGCGATCAACAACAACGCAGCCTCGGACGTCAAGGTGCTGGTCGTGGGAAATCCGGCCAACACCAACGCACTCATCGCGATGAACAATGCACCGGATGTGCCCGATACTCGGTTCAGTGCACTGACGCGTCTCGACCACAACCGAGCGATCGCGCAGGTGGTGAAGAAGACCGGGGTTCGTGCGTCGTCGGTGCGCAAGGTGTCCGTCTGGGGAAACCATTCGGCGACGCAGTACCCGGACCTGTCCCACGCGACTGTCGCAGGTGAGCCTGCACTCGCGGTGATCGACGACCGCGACTGGGTGGAGAACGATTTCATCCCGACTGTGCAGGTGCGAGGCACCGCCATCATCGCTGCACGGGGATCGTCCTCTGCGGCGAGTGCGGCCAGCGCGTCGATCGACCACGTCCGCGACTGGGTGATCGGTACCGCCGAGGACGACTGGGTATCCATGGCCGTCTGTTCGGACGGTTCCTACGGAGTGCCCGAAGGTTTGATCTCTTCCTTCCCTGTGACCTGTGCCGATGGCGAGTTCGCTATCGTGCCCGACCTCGCGATCGACGACTTCTCACGCGAACGGATCGACCTGTCCGTCAGCGAACTGGAGCAGGAGCGTGCGGCGGTGCGGGAGTTGGGCTTCGTCTGAGGTTTGTCTTGATCAGAGATCTCGGAACAGGTACTGATCGGGATCGTCAGCCCCGAGCACGGGCGGCGACACCATCGGCAGATCGTCGACCATCGAATTCTCGTCGCCGGCAGTGACGAGATACCTCGGGGTAGTGCGTGACGACTCGTCGTCCCGAGATCCGCGGGGTCCACCGCCCAGCATGCCGCCCGGCGACATGCCGCTACTGCCGACTGCCGACGATGGTGCACCCAGGCCGGGCGTTGTTACCGGAACCGGTTGAACTGCAGCAACTCCCGCTGCACCCCTCACCATTCCGCCAGTAGTGCCACCGCTTCCGCTCACCCATGCTCCGCCAGAGCTTGCCGTCGCACTGGGTGACGGCGACGCGCCGGCTGCGAGTGACGTCGACGGATTGCCTGCGCCCCACAGCTTGTCGACGCCGGTCGGAAGCCCGGCGCCGGCCCGTGCAGCCGAAGTTCGAACAGCCTCTGTGCCTGGCTGAGTGGAGTCCGGGTGGGTGGAGTACGGCGCATCACCGGCATCGGTTGAGGCAGAAAGAGGTTGGGCGATCTGACGGGCGGCGTTGTTGATTGCCTCCGCAGTGACCAGGTTGGAGAGTGCCTCACTGGTCGGTGGGGTCGGCACGGGGATCGGTCCGGCAAGGGCGTTCATGGCTGCGGTGTGCCCGAGCATCTCCCCACGCGTCCGAGTCACCGCCGCGACGGCTGCCTGCATGTGTTCAGCTGCCGAGGCAAGCAACATCGCCTGTCCTGGTGGTGTCCACGCGATGGGCGCGGCAGCTGCAACCGTGGTGGCGAAGGACTGCGCGATTGCCGCGAGATTCGCGTTGCCTCGCTGCACCGATTCCGCGGCGGCGGCAGCAGTTTTCGATATCGCGGTTCCGCGTTCGCTCAATTCTGCGCCGCTGTTCTGGGCGGATCGCGACAGTTCGGTCGCGGCGTCACTGCCGGTGCTGTTCCAGGTCTGGCCCACGTCGGCGACCGCGCTTCGGGACAGTCCCATGGCGTGGTCGATGAGAGTGGACGCCTGATCGAAGATGCCGACGGGATCGATGCCCGCAAAAGTGCCTGTGCCGAGACTCTTCCCGAGTTCGATCAAGGGCGCGAACAGATCTTCGATTCCGGGGAGTGCCGGTACCGGTATGCCGGCGAGCATCGATTCGACCACATTGTTCGGCAGTACCGGGGCAGGAGCGCCACCGTGAAGGAATTCGATGACGGTCGTCGAGTCGTCTTCGGTGCTCACGCGGTCGCGCCCGTCGATCCGGCCGCAGCGGTCAGATCTGTTGCGATTGCATGATCTGTGGTGTCGTAGGCCTGCGCGGCCGCACCGGCCGTCGCGGCGTTGCCGGCGTAGAACGTGGCGAGTGCTGCAACATCTTTGGTGTGTGTGGCCTGAGCGCGCGCGAATGCTTCGAGAAATTCGATCCCGACGGGGCCCACGGCCGGTGCGACTGCTGCGATGTTTGCACCCAGATCGACGGCGGCGGCCTGCGCGATGCGTCCTGCCGCTTCGGTCGACGTCGAGCCGTACTTTCGGATGCCGTCAGTGGCGACAGTCAATTCGCTCATCATTACCCCCCAGTTGGTAAGCGTCGTGAGAACTTTAGCGGACCACTGTGGGCCCTTACAGGGAGACGACGCGACCTACTCAGCGGTTCCGGACAACCTGGACGAAGTGGCAGAGATTACATTCGGCTCCGGTGTTGGTATTGCGAGTGCGATCGATTTGGCACACTCGAACCATGCGAACCGCTTCGGACGTCATCCTCCGACTCACGTCCGATCCAGCTCGCTGTGGACTGGTGATGGATTTCGACGGCGTGCTTGCACCCATCGTCGACGATCCGTCGGCGAGTGCGCTACTGCCCGGCGCCGAAGACGTGCTTGCGACCCTGGCCGAGCATCTCGGTGTTGTCGGCTTGCTCTCGGGACGGCCTGTGTCGTTCTTGCGAGAGCGGCTCAGCTTGAATTCCGTTGTGCTCATGGGTTCCTACGGCGTCGAGACCTGGACGGACGACGGAATCCACGTGCTTCCGGCCGTCGCGGCGTTCAGTGATGCTGTCGCCGAAGCAGAAGCCGAATTGCGACGCTTGTTCGACTCTCCGGCAGTTCCTGGCATCCATGTCGAGAGCAAAGGCCTTGCGGTGGCCGTGCATTGGCGTCGGGCCGCGGATCGTGCGGTCGCGCAGCGCCTGGTGGAAGCAGCGACGACAGAAATCGCGAGCCGGACCGGGTTGCGGCGTGAGCCCGGCAAGTTGGTCGAGGAATTGCGTCCACCCGTTGAGGAGGACAAGGGGACAGGCCTCCTTCGCGCGATCGCGGCCGCAGGGGTCGACGTCGTCGCGTACGCGGGCGACGACCGGGGTGACCTACCGGCCTTTGCCGTTGTCCTTGCCTCGGGTGGAGAAGCGTTGGTGGTCAAGGGCGACGACATCGCACCGGAAGTGGCTGCTGTCGACGGCGTCCAGTTCGACGGCCCGCAGGCATTCCTCGATTGGATGAAAGAGCTTGCCGCGCAACTGGAACGCTGACGCGTAAGGTCAGTCTGCCAGGAACTCGACCAGGTCTTATTTCGAGGTGCCGCGTCCGCGGGGCAGAGTGACGCGAACCCGCGCGTGCCCTGTCCTGTTCCTTGGCGTGATCGACAAGCGCTGCGGGTTCTGTCAACGCGAAACTGGCCGCACCGGAAGGGCTCCGGTGCGGCCAGTTTTGGTCTTGGTCGGTTTGCGACTCGGTCAGGCGTCGCGCTTGTTGACGACGGCGATGCTGATTCCGAATATCACCAGCACAAACGCTGCGAAGTAGAACAAGCTTCCCCAAGGGCCCCAATGGAAATTGGTGCTCGAACCCGAAGAGAGGAAGTGGTCGGCGTTGGCGAACGGGAGGAACGGTGTGACGTTTCTGCCGAAGGATCCGAACATGCCGAACAGGCTCTCGATGAGCAGTGGCCACAGCAGCAGTAGTGCAATGGCGCCGGCGGACTGACGAAGGAGTGCTCCGACGGTGATGGCAAGGGCAACGCAGAGGAACGCGAAGATCGGTACGCCGTAAACGGCGCGCCAGGCGTCGGCGTTGTCCAGTGCCAGATTGGTGGAACCTTCAGAGCCTGCCGCAGCTTTGGTGATGAATACCGCGCCGAGCATGAGAACGAAGGACAGCACCGCGCCGAAAGCCCCGATCAGGCAGGCTTTGGCGATCAGAACCGAAGCCCGACTCGGGATGGCCTGGAAGGTGGTACGGATGATGCCGAAGCGGTACTCGCTGGTGATCGCGAGCGCCGCCATGATCATCAGGACCATGACGCCGAATCCGGATACTCCTAGCCCCGCGTCGTTGAACGTGGGGAGGAATTTCTCGAAATCAGGAGTTCCTGATGCGGCTTCGTCGTTGTACGCCTGAATGCTCGAACTCGACGAACGCCCGATCATCCAGGCGACGCCCAACCCTAGGACGATGATTGTGATCGTGCACCACAGCGGCGACTTGGTCGTGGTGATCTTGATACGTTCAGCACTGAGAACAGCCATTACAGTGCACCTCCCATAGCGTGCTGTGTGTTTGCGTGGTGGGCTCCGGCGCCCGGATCGATACCGGATGCGTGGTACTGGACATCGTCCCCGGTCAACTTCATGAACGCATCCTCGAGCGATCCCTGCACAGAAGCCAACTCGTGCAACACGATTCCCTGCGAACCAGCTAAACCACCGATCACATCGGTGGTCGAATCCACGACCACCAACACCGGCTCGGATCCTGAATGTTCCTCGCGGACAGTCAGTCCCTGGGCAGTCAATGCGGCATGGAGAGCGTCCAATTGTGGGCTGCGCACGCGCACCGTCGACTCCGACGAACGATCCACGAACTCCGCGACCGTCGAATCCGAAATCAACCGACCCCGACCGATCACCACCAACTGCTCCGCCGTGAGCGCCATCTCCGACAGGAGGTGACTCGACACGAGCACCGTGCGGCCCTCGGCCGCCAACCGCTGCATGAACTTACGAATCCAGACGATGCCCTCCGGATCGAGACCGTTGACCGGCTCGTCGAACAACAACACCTTCGGATCCCCCAACAACGCACCCGCCAACCCCAGACGCTGCGACATACCGAGCGAGAACCCGCCGGCCTTCTTGCCCGCCACCTCGGACAATCCGACCAACCCGAGCACCTCGTCGACGCGGGACTTCGGGATCCCGTTCGAAGCAGCCATCCACTGCAGATGTGCACGCGCACTGCGATTGGGGTGCACCCACTTCGCATCCAGCAACGCGCCGACAGTCCGCAACGGCGTCTTGAGCTCGCGGTACGGCTTGCCCTCGATCAACGCCGCACCCGACGTCGGCTGATCCAGACCCAGGATCATCCGCATCGTCGTCGACTTGCCTGCACCGTTCGGGCCCAGGAAGCCCGTCACGATGCCCGGCTTGACCGTGAACGACAAGTCGTCCACCGCTTTCGTCGGTCCGTAAACCTTGGTCAATCCCCTCAGTTCAATCATGAGGAGAACTGTGCCCTACCGGCACTGACCAGCACATCGGTCCCGAGGATGACATGAACCCTGAGATGTGAATACGGCAGTTCAGGGAAAACCCTGTGCTCGACCGGAAGTCGGAACTGGCGCGGCATGCGGGTAGGGCGCATCGAAGTCGCCGTCGAACAATCGCCAGTAGAAGTCGTTCATCCTCGCAGCGACGGGCGCGTGCCGTGTCACGATCGCGGCCACCTCTGGTGTCACATCACCTGGAATATGACCTGTGGCGCATCGTCGTACGTACTGGTTGCGGGCGACTGGTCCGCCGCTCGTCGGCCTCGGTACCCCGCAGACCTCGGTCACCAGCCAGTTGACCAGAAGCATGGCGGCGTAGTCGGCGTCATGAGTGGCGTGGCGCCGGACGAAGTCGTGCTCGGCAGTCGACAGGTCGAAGTGTGGGGATGTGGCCAGTCCGAAGTCGGTGAGATAGATCCGCTCCATGTCGGTGCGCATGTTGCCGAAATGTCCGTCCATGTGCAGCAACTGTCGATCGCGCAAGAATGCCACGATCTCCGAAAACTGTCGCTCGACTTCGGCAGCTTTGGCGGACGGGTTGTCTTCCAGCCAATTCGAGATCGGGTGTTCGATGTACTCGCAGAACAGTACGAGGCTGCACGGCGCAGCGGCAAGCGCTTCGAGACGGGTCCGCACTTCACGGCTGGCGCCGGCGGTGTGAACGGAATCGATGTCGGCGTGTTCGGCCGCAACGGGCGAACGTCCGGGAAGTATCCGCCAGTGGTAAAGCATTGGGAACGACTGTGTTTCGCCGGCCAGAACGGCATCGGTGACCACGATGTTCGCGGCCAGTTCTCGCCAGGCATTGAAGCTTGGGCCACCAATGCCGTACTGGCAGAACGTCGGCAGATCGAAATGGTTGGAAGTAGAGCCCACCTCGGCGATTTCCCGCACGCTCAGTGGGATGCGTTTGGTGAATACCGGAACGCCGTTGAGCCTGTTGTCATAGACCCTGATCACTCCTGCGGCGCCACCTACGCCGACACTCGAGATTCGAACGGTGTCGACCAGTCGGGCCAGTTCGACATCGTTCTGGGAAGACAGGAACGCCGACAGCTTTCGGTGACGGTCAATCCTGACGTCTGTCATCCCACGACTGTGCCACAGGCTCGTCCGGCTTCGATTTCGCGGAGCCGCCTGTCGAAGTCACCGATTCTGGCGGTGTCCTCGTAGTAGTCCTCGTGCTCGATGATCTTTCCCACTTGGTCCGAACGAGAAGCACTGTTCGATTTCGATAGATGACGGCGCCGTCGGGGCCAAGGGCCCGGTCGTCGAAACGGGCGAGCAGGGTCATGCGCCAGAGTGGACCACCGAAATACGCTTCGGTGACCGCGCCTTGAAGCCCCGCATCGACAAATTGTTGGAGAAACGTCTCGATTCGGTCCCCATCGCTTCATCTTCGAAGCTTGTCGTGGCATCGAATGCCCTGTCAACGATGTGCCCGGGTCTGCTGATATCTGACAGAGAATTGGATATTGACAGTGACTGTCACAATAGGTGAGACTCGCATTATCGAGAATGGCCGGATCTCGGCCGAGGCGGGAGGACGTTGCTGATGTCACTACGGGAGAGACAGCGGTTGCAGGTGCGAGCAGACATTCAACGTGCGGCATTCGATCTGTTCGCGCGTGACGGTTTCGAGGATGTGACCACCGAGCAGATTGCGGCGGCAGCGGGGGTATCGGCGAGTACGTACTTCCGGCACGTTCGTAACAAGGAGGATCTGCTGTTGGATCCGGTCAGGCAGGGCGGCGCCGGAATCGTGACGCTGCTCGAGGATCGCCCGGCATCCGAGTCGGCTGATCTTGCGATCTCGCGGGCAATCCTGGAACGCTCCAATGCTTTCGAGTCCTCGGAGATCGATCAGTGGCGAGCAGCGTTCCGCACCGCGCCGCACCTGATGGATCGAGTCGCCCTGATCGCGCCCGAGCATCGTGATCGGTTGGTCGAGTTGGTGGCACAACGGATGTACCTCGATCCGGAAAATGACAGCCGCCCAGGACTTCTCGTTCATTTGATGTTGGCAGCGGCGGAGTTCGGTTATCGGCAATGGATACGTAACCCTCACAAGCGCGGGGCATCACTTCCCGTGTGCGTCGAGGGGGCGCTCGACGCAGTTCGGGGATCCCGGTGGCACACGCAGGACGAAGATGACACGAAAGGTCGTGACCAGTGATGGACGAGAACTCTCAGGGCGCCGCGCCGCCCGTAGTGGATGTCGTTGTTGTCGGATCGGGGGCTGCCGGCATGTCCGCAGCCATCACCGCAGCCCGCAACGGACTCTCGACGATACTCGTGGAGAAGTCCGAATACTGGGGCGGTTCGTCGTCCCGGTCCGGGGGCGGCGTGTGGATTCCGGGAAACTCGATACTTCGCCGCGAGGCACCGAAAGATGATATCGACTCTGCGCGAACATATCTGAAGAGCATTGTCGGAGAGGATGCAGACAGCGACCGAATCGACACGTATCTCGATCGAGGTCCGGAAGCCCTCGATTTCCTGATTCGTCACTCTGCACTCGAGCTCGAATGGGTGAAGGGTTACTCCGACTACTTTCCCGAGGCACCTGGCGGACGTGCAAGCGGCCGCTCGTGCGAGCCGCGCCCGTTCGACGCGCGAGCTCTGGGCGACGATCTTGCGACACTTCATCCGCCGTACATGAAGGTTCCGCTCAACATGGTTGTCCAACAATCTGATTACCGTTGGCTGAGCACGGGGATCCGGCATTGGCGGGGTCCGGTGCGGATGCTTCGGGTAGGAATGAGATCCCTGGCCGCAAGAGCTCGGAAGAAGAAGCTGATCGGGCTCGGGCCGGCGCTCATGGCCGAACTGATGCTCGGAGTTCGGGACGCCGGAGTGACGGTGGAGCTCGGGACGAGGCTTGTGGATTTGGTGACCGACAGTGATCGTGTCGTGGGTGTGCGACTCGAGTCCGGGGGAGTGCAGACCACCATGCACGCTCGATGCGGTGTCATCCTCGCGTGTGGCGGGTTCGACAACAACGACGACATGCGAGGCGAGTACCAGCGACGGCCGAGTAGCGCGCAGTGGACTCTCGGGGCACCGACCAATACCGGGGATGGCATCCGTGCAGCTCTACGCGTCGACGCCGCAATTTCGTACATGGACGACGCGTGGTGGGCCCCGTCGATTCCACTGCCCAAAGGCCCGTGGTTCGCCTTGGCGGAACGCTCGTTGCCTCGCAGCCTCATGGTCAACGCCAGCGGTCAGCGCTTCATGAACGAGTCACTTCCCTATGTCGAAGCGGCACACGCCATGTTCGGCGGAAAGTACGGCCGAGGTGAAGGACCCGCTGAGAACATCCCGGCTTGGCTGATCTTCGATCAGACGTACCGTGACCGTTACCTGTTCGCGGGGGTTCCGACGCGCAGGCCGATACCTCGGTCGTGGATCGAATCGGGTGCGATCGTGCGAGCTGGATCGATTGCCGAACTCGCTGCCGAGATCGGAGTGCCGGGCGATGCGCTGTCCGCGACCATCACACGATTCAACAGTCACGCGCGCGACGGAGTCGATCGCGACTTCGGCCGTGGGACAAGCAGATACGACCACTACTACGGCGACTGCACCAACAAGCCCAACCCCAGCCTCGGAGAACTCACGAAGGGTCCGTTCTATGCCGCGAAGATGGTGCCTGGAGACCTGGGGACCAAAGGCGGCATCAACACGGACGCTCGCGCGCGAGCGTTGCGCGCCGACGGTTCGGTCATCGACGGGCTCTATGCAGCAGGTAACACCAGCTCACCGGTGATGGGTCATACCTATGCCGGTCCAGGTGCAACTACCGGTCCCGCAATGGTTTTCGGATATCTGGCGGCGCTCGATGCGGTCGGACGATCCCGCGACGGTAGTGAGCTCGAGACCGAAGGCAGGAATAATGGTTTGGCAGATCGCCGTGGGTAGGGTTCTCTTGACAGCGTGACCCACCTCAACATCGCCGACGTCGACTACTTTCTCCCTGATGGTCGGCAACTGCTCAGCGGTGTCAGCTTTCGGGTCGGCAACGGTGCAAAAACTGCACTGATAGGCCCCAACGGGACTGGTAAGACGACGTTGCTCCGCATTGTCGCCGGAGACGTCGTCGCCGACGAGGGCGCTGTCACTCGATCCGGAACACTGGGCGTGATGCGGCAATTCGTCGGCCAGGTTCGCGACGAGTCCACCGTGCGCGATCTTCTGTTGTCCGTCTCGCCGGCACGGATCCGGGACGCAGCACTGGCGCTCGATACGGCAGAAAACGCGATGATCGAGCGCGACGAGGAATCAACTCAAATGAAGTATTCGCATGCGCTGGCCGATTGGGCCGACGTGGGCGGCTACGAGACCGAAGACTTCTGGGACAAGGTCACTACCGCGGCTCTCGGTGTTCCCTATGACCGTGCGAAGTGGCGCGCGGCCAACTCCCTCAGTGGTGGCGAGCAGAAACGGTTGGTTCTCGAAGCACTGTTCGCTGGGCCCGACGACGCACTCCTGCTGGACGAGCCGGACAACTACCTCGATGTTCCGGGCAAGCGATGGCTGGAAAAGACGATCTCGGAATCGTCGAAAGTGGTTTTGTTCGTCAGCCACGACCGCGAACTGATCGCCAACGCGGCCACCCACATCGTGACGCTCGAGCCCGGAATCAGCGGCGCAACGTCGTGGACCCACGGTGCTGGGCTGGCCAGCTACCACCAAGCCCGCGAGGATCGCAACGCTCGATTCGAAGAACTGCGCCGACGCTGGGACGAGGAGCACGCGAAACTGCGTGCCCTGGTTCTGCGATTGCGTGAAAAGGCCAAGTTCAACGACGGCGTCGCTGCGCGTTATCACGCCTCGCAAACCAGGTTGGCGAAGTTCGAGGAGGCAGGGCCACCCGAAGCGATTCCACTTCAGCAGAAGGTGACGGTTCGGCTGGCGGGCGGGCGAACCGCCAAGCGCGCGTTGGTATGTCAAGATCTCGAGCTGACCGGATTGATGAAGCCTTTCGACACCGAGATCTGGTACGGAGATCGGGTTGCCGTGCTGGGCTCCAATGGATCCGGAAAGTCGCATTTCCTTCGGCTCTTGGCGGGTGGGGGGACCGATCCGGGGAGCGAGCATCTGCCTGTCGAGGCGCTCGACATCGCGCCGGTCGAGCACGGGGGTACTGCGACGCTGGGTGCCCGGGTACGTCCCGGATTGTTTGCGCAGACACACTCCAGACCCGATCTGACCGGAAACACGCTGCTCGAGATCCTGCACATGGGCGACGAACACCGCAGCGGAATGGGACGCGAAGCGGCGAGCCGCGCGCTGGACCGTTACGGATTGTCCCAGGCTGCGGAACAGAAGTACGACGACCTGTCCGGCGGTCAGCAGGCACGATTGCAGATCCTGCTCCTCGAGCTCTCCGGCGCCACGATGTTGTTGCTCGACGAACCGACCGACAACCTCGACCTTCATTCGGCTGACGCGCTCGAGCAAGGCATTGCTCAGTTTGCCGGCACGGTCATCTCGGTCACGCACGATCGCTGGTTCGCGCGCGGGTTCGACAGGTTCCTCGTCTTCGGATCGGATGGGAACGTGTACGAGAGCGAGTCGCCGGTGTGGGACGAGGCCAGGGTCGAACGAGCGCGCTGAGATCGAGCAGCCACTCCCTACCTGGGGAGAGGCGGCAGCTCGTTGATCATCGCGCGAAGGAGGCCCGGATCGCTGCGATCCGATCGAGGCGGGGGACAGCGCGAAAGATCGAGCTGTGTCGGAAAGCGCCACACAACGCGACCTGGATCTACCCTGTTCACCGCCGAGTACCAGTGGGTGAGGGGCTCGGCGAGCGCCGCGTGAAGCTCGAAATGCCGTCGGCGGCGGCTGGGGTCGCCTTCGCGCTGAAGCAGAAGCTGCTCCGGTGACGGTATCGAGATGACGGTCAGATCCGCGAAACCCAGTTCGAGGTGCTCGAAAGCTGTCTCGACTGCCGCGAGCTCGTACTCGAATCGCTCCCGAGGTGCTGCGCCCACCGCAGCGAGACACCAGCTGTAGTGCAGTTTCAGCGGGTCGCTGTCGCAGAGCGCGATACCGGTTCTCGCTTCGAGATCTTCCGCTTGCGACCATCGCTTCGAATTGACCGTTGTCCAGTAACTTGCCTGAAGGTCGAGATCCGTACCGTCCGGCTCGAACCCGGTGGGCTGATACTCGGCGACGAATCTCTCCGCCGCGGATTCGCCACCGAGTTGGGTTCGGCACCAGGTGGTCTTGCCGGCGGCGCTGGGTCCTTCTACTGCGATGATCACCAGTCCATTCTCCATAATGATTGGGGCGGTTGGTTTTTCCCGTTGCCAGGAATCTCTTAACATCCCCAGGATCCTCGTTGGCGGTCCGACACGGCCTGTTTCGGTGTGGTGGGTCACAAAATCACCGTGACGGTTGCCACATAACGGACGGATAACGATCGGTATGGTTGAAGCTCGAATCAATTAGTTGACCTGTGGTTATTGCTCGAGTTTCGACTGAGTCTGGTACAGCAGTGCCGGAAAACTGCCCCGTGACCAATCCGTGACCATCACCTACGGTCGTTGACAGCCCGAAACTACCGGGCAAACACCGACCCGCAACTGCGTGCTTCTGCCCCGCGGGTCCGGTACTCCCGAAACCTTCGCGGGGCAGGAGTGAAACAGACGAGTCGATCGACGAGACGTGAAAGCGTCCGGGCCGACCTCGTCCGCGGTAGCGGAGAGGATTTACCCAATGACCAGCATCACCTTCAAGCGCGCCCTCGGCGCAGTTGCAACCGCAGGCGCAGTCGTCGCGATCCCGCTCGCCATGAGCACCGGCACCGCTTCGGCAGCCGGCCACGACTGGTCCGGAGTCGCAAACTGCGAGTCCTCCGGTAACTGGGCCGCCAACACCGGAAACGGCTTCTACGGTGGTCTGCAGTTCACGCAGAGCACCTGGAACGCATTCGGTGGATCGGGCAACGCTGCCAACGCCAGCCAGGCCGAGCAGATCCGTGTCGCCGAGAACGTTCTCGCAGGCCAGGGCGTCGGCGCATGGCCCGTCTGCGGTCAGTACCTGACCACCGGCACCACCGCAGGCAACTACGAGGCCGCAGCCGCCCCCGTCACCGCTGAGGCTTCCGTCGAGTCGGCTCCGGCAGCAAGCACCGGAAGCGGCAACTACGTGGTCAAGGCAGGCGACACCCTGTCGAAGATCGCTGCTGCACACGGCATCTCGCTCGAGAACCTCGCCAGCCAGGTTCAGAACATCAACCTGATCTTCCCGGGACAGTCCCTCTCGGTCTAGTCTCGTGGCCGTTTAGGTCCTCAATGCGTCGAAATTGTCCGGAGCTGATGCAGCCCCGGACAGTTTCGGCGTTTCTGCGTTCGCAATGATCGTTGCCGCTTCCGTATGGATGGGGTCAAGATCCTGGCGCCACCCAAGAATGTGCAGCGCCGACCCGGCGATGACAGCGGCGTCGGGAATCGGGGTGCCTTCGAGCGCGTCGGCTCGCGCGCTGATCACACTTTCTACCAGGCGAAACGGAAGCTCGGCCAGGTGCGTTGATGATGGATCGTCAATCGCGTCGAGCACATCCTGGGCGAGTGCCCGGTATTGCTCGCGAAGCCGATCGCGATCGGCTCGGAACGACATGAACCTGTCACTTCTCAGTTCCGGTAAGAGATAAAGGACGCCGAGGTTCCACCGTCCGGTGATCAGTTGTGCCGCGTCGATGTACGAAAGTGCGTACAGCTTGACCTCGGGTGCGGTGTCGAGTGGCCTGAGATTCTCCGCGAAGTCGAGCGCCGGCGTCACGGTGTCGGCGAGAAGTGCAACCAGAATGTCGTCCTTGGTGGCGAAATGGTTGTACAGCGACGCCTGACGCATTCCGACTGCTTCGGCGATGTGGCGTGTGGACGTCGCGGCGAAGCCTCGGGTGGTGAACAGTTCAGCGGCTGCATCCAAGATCTCCGCCCGGGCAGTGCCACCCGGGCGTCGGCGAGCGGTCAGGCGGGGTCGTCCGGGGCCGGCGTTGGTCACGCCTTCCATAGTGGCAGGCTGCGGCCTTACGTGCGGGATGGCCGCCGCTGTGAGCATTCGGTCACGTGCTCGAAACGTACTCAACGAGCCTGTTACAGAATCAGGCGAATCGTATACGCGGGCGTCACCTGCGGCGAGTGGATTTCGCGAAAACTATCAATCGACAGTTATTCGCCTCTGAATCGCTTCGCCGAAGGAGTACGCCGTTGAGTGCAACCACCCCGGCTGCGCAGCCCATCACCGCATCCGCACTCGCCTCTTCGCCTCACGACGACGGTGACCTCGCGGAGTTCGGCTACGAGCAGCAGCTGCATCGATCGCTGGGAAAGTTCGCGTCTTTCGCCGCGGGCTTCTCCTTCGTCTCCATCCTCACCACGATCTTCCAATTGTTCGGCCTCGGTTTCGGTTTCGCGGGTCCGGCATTCTTCTGGACGTGGCCGATCGTCTTCATCGGTCAGTTCATGGTCGCTCTCAACTTCGCGGAACTTGCTGCCAGATATCCGATTTCGGGTGCCATCTACCAGTGGTCGCGGCGGATGGGTGGTGAGATCGTCGGCTGGTTCGCCGGTTGGTTCATGATTCTCGCTCAGATCGTCACTGCATCGGCCGCCGCGATCGCCTTGCAGGTCGTGCTCCCCAATGTGTGGAGCGGGTTCCAGATCATCGGCGAGGACAGCGCACTCACCTCATCGAGTGGTGCCGCCAACGCCGTGCTGCTCGGATCGGTACTTCTGGTTCTGACCACCTTTATCAACTGCATCGGCGTCAACTGGATGTCGCGTATCAACAACATCGGCGTGACCTGCGAAATCGTCGGTGTCATCGCAGTGATTGGGATGTTCTTCACCCACGCTCAGCGCGGACCGGACGTCGTCTTCGACACCGGCAGTGCCGGCGGTCAGCCCGGATACGCCTGGGCGTGGATCATGTCCGGACTGATGGCTGCTTACGTCATGGTCGGCTTCGGTTCGGCAGGCGAACTGGCCGAGGAGACCCGCAACCCCCGACGCGTCGCACCTCGTACGATCCGGCTTGCACTGTCCGCTTCCGCGCTCGGCGGCGGCTTGATGATCCTCGGCGCGTTGATGGCAGCGCCCTCACTCACCGACGGACGCCTGGCCACGGAAGGTTTGCCGTACGTACTGACATCGATTCTCAGTTCCCCGTGGGGCACGGTCTTGTTGATCGACGTCTCGATCGCAGTGTTCGTGTGCACCTTGGCCATTCAGACTGCTGCTTCACGGCTGATGTTCTCGATGGCCCGCGACGGGCGGCTTCCTGCCTCGCAGGTACTGGCAAAGGTCAACCCCCGCACCGGAACACCTATCGCGCCGTCCGTCCTCATCGGTCTGGTCTGCATTGCCGTCCTGGCCGTCAACGTGGGCAACTCGGCAATTTTTGCAACCCTGTCCAGCGTATGCATCATCTTGATCTACTTGGCCTACCTCATGGTGACCGTGCCGCTGCTGGTTCAGCGTCTCAAGGGATGGCCTCGCACGGCAGTCGGCCCCAAGTTCGACGCCGAAGGCAAAAAGCTTTTCTCCCTGGGTATCTGGGGAGTTCCGGTCAACATCGCCGCGGTTGTGTACGGCGCGCTGATGGTGATCAACCTGTCCTGGCCACGAGCCGAGATCTTCAACCCCACCGGGGAGTTCCCCATTCTGCAGTGGGCCGCGCCCATCACGGTAGCGCTGGTCGTGGGGCTGGGAGTCGCTTGCTTCCCACGTGGCCGCGCCACCCCGAATCCCGTCACGATCGGAGCCTGACCATGAGTACTCAGACCACCGCCGGAGCGCGCGAGCATGCCCGGTCTCAAGCTGGAACGATCACCGATTCCATGCCCGTATTGCCGGCAACGCGTTGGCCGAACCCACCCGAAGACGTCGCTCCCGAACGTCTGACCTGGGCTGAGACCGTGCCGGGTGGGCGGTACACGACCAAGGTTCTCGCACGTGGAACCCGATTGCGACTTCGCGACATCGCTGGCAGCGCCTGCGCAAACATCTTGCTCTATCGCGCCGACGCCCCCTGGGAGCGTCTCAACGTCGCCGATACCGTCAAGGTGCCATGGCAGGCCTATCTCGGCGTCGGGCACCCGTTGCTCTCCGATCAGGGGCGAGTACTTGCGACCGTGGTCGCAGACACGTCGGGTCACCACGACGCGTTCTGCGGAACGACGTCACGCGCCACCAACGAGGCGAAGTACGGGCAGGGTTCGCTGCACAGTGCCTCACCGGCCGGTCGTGAACTGTTCACCGTCGCTGCCGCGAAGAACGGACTCGGGCCGCAGGACATAGCGCCGCCGTTGTCCTTCTTCCATGGTGTCCGCGTCGAGGCGGACGGCGCTCTCACCAGTACGGGGTCCGTCGGCTCAGGCGCAACGGTCGACCTTCTGATTCACCTGCCCGTCATCGTGATGATCGCCAACACCGCGCACCCACTCGATCCGGCGCCGCAGTTTCCCACCACGTCCCTCGAAGTGCTCGCGTGGAAGGCCGCCGACGAACTCGGCAGCCTTGACGATCTCGGGCCGGAATACCAACGCGCAGTGCTCAATACCGAAGATGCCTGGACGGCTTCGAACCTGGAGGAGACCGCATGACCACCACCTTGGATGTCCCCGCCCTCCTTCCCGGAACGGTGATCCTCGACGAGATCGCGGACGCATTCGGGCCGTGGTCCGCAGTTGTCCGCGCCGGTGACGTCCTGACCATCGTCGATCTACACGGAAATCAAGCCGTCGACACCCTCGTTTACGCCGGTGACGATCACAGCGTTCGGTACTCGGCAGCAGCGACGGTCACAGCTCAGAAGAACCTGTTTCTGTCCACAGGCTCCGTGCTCCGCAGTGACGACGGAACTCCACTCATGACCCTGGTCGCAGACGAGGTCGGAAACCACGACACCGTCGGCGGCGCGTGCTCACAGGAATCGAACACCCTGCGATACGGCCACCACACCAAGCATCAGCACGCGTGCGTCGAGAACTTCCTCGTCGAGGGCGCAAAATGGGGGCTCGGTAAGCGGGACCTGGTGTCCAACATCAACTTCTTCATGAACGTCCCGGTCGACCCCGACGGCACACTCGGAATCGTCGACGGACTGTCGGCACCAGGCAAGCGGCTCGCGTTGCGTGCCGAACGTGACGTGCTCGTCCTCGTGTCCAACTGCCCGCAGATCAACAACCCGTGCAACGGCTTCGATCCCACGGCCGTCCGCATGATCGTCACACGGCCGGGAGCAGACGAATGAACGCAAAACTGACCATCGTGCGTCCCGGAATGCTGACGACGGTTCAGGACTATCCAGGACGCGTCGGATACTGGCAGATCGGAGTCCCACCATCGGGCCCGATGGACGACCTGTCGTTTCGGTTGGGAAACACCGCACTCGGAAACCCCGAAGGCGCCCCCGGCATCGAATGCGCGATGGCCGGACCTGCCATGACGTTCGACGAAGACACCACGGTCTGCATCACAGGTGCCCCGGTGTCGGTGACCGTCGACGGCGTCGTACACGGTCAGTGGCGACCAGTTTTCGTCCCCGCTGGATCGGTGCTCGACGTCGGAACGGTCAGCGGCCCGGGACTGCGCATCTACGTACTCGTACAGGGCGGAATCGAGACCGACGACTATCTCGGCAGTGCGTCGACCTTCACCCTGGGCAGGTTCGGGGGACACGAAGGTAGGACTCTGCGGGCAGGAGACGTTCTCAAACTCGGACAGGCGACCGGGGTCGCGGGAGCTGTTCCCGCCGAGCATGTTCCGGCGATACACACGTGCTGGGAACTTGCGGTGACCGAGGGCCCGCACGGGGCGCCGGAGTTCTTCACCCGCTCCGACATCGACACGCTGTACGCGACCGAGTACGAGGTCCACTTCAACTCCGACCGCACCGGTGTCCGGTTGATAGGTCCGAAACCAGACTGGGCCAGAACCACCGGCGGCGAAGCCGGACTTCACCCTTCGAACATCCACGACAACGCGTATTCGATCGGTGCACTCGACTTCACCGGCGACACGCCCATCCTCCTCGGACCCGACGGACCGAGCCTCGGCGGCTTCGTCTGCCCGATCACAGTGGTGTCCGCTGATCGCTGGAAGCTCGGACAGTTGGCTCCCGGGAACAAGATTCGCTTCGTGCCGGTCCGCGCCGAACGGGCAGCCTCCCGGCGTGACCTCGGAGTATCGCGTCGAGCCTCCAATTCGGTTGTTCATTCCTCCGGTGGTGACGGCGACGACGGCGTCATAGCCCGTCGTGACGGCGACACCGCGGTCACGTACCGGCGCTCAGGCGACGACAACGTGTTGGTCGAATACGGCGACATGAATCTCGACCTGGCGTTACGTGCGCGTGCTCATGCACTGCACCAGCGACTCGAAGCCGAGAAGCCGACCGGACTACTCGATCTCACCCCGGGAATCCGCAGCCTGCAGGTCCGCGTCGACCCGGACGTGCTGCCCGTCCGCAAGCTGATGGGAATGCTCGCCGAGGCGGAGGACACCTTGCCGGCGGCCAACGAACTCGTTGTGCCAAGTCGCACTGTGCGGATGCCACTGTCGTGGGACGACCCGGCAACGCGCGAAGCGATCCAGCGGTACATGCACGGGGTTCGCGCCGACGCGCCGTGGTGCCCGTGGAACATCGAGTTCATCCGCCGGATGAACGGTCTCGAATCCGTGAACGACGTGTTCGGCACCGTCTTCGGCGCCGAATACATGGTGCTCGGACTCGGTGACGTCTACCTCGGAGCGCCGGTCGCGACGCCGCTCGATCCGCGTCATCGTCTGGTCACGACCAAGTACAACCCCGCCCGCACCTGGACCCCCGAAAACGCCGTCGGGATCGGTGGGGCGTACCTCTGCATCTACGGCATGGAAGGCCCGGGCGGGTACCAGTTCGTCGGACGTACGACGCAGGTGTGGAATCACCGCCACCCCGCGAAGTCCGGGCCGTTCGAGGAGGGCACTCCGTGGTTGCTGCGATTCTTCGACCGGATCTCCTGGTACCCCGTCGAGCCGGAAGAGTTGATGGATCTGCGCGCGGACACCGCCGCCGGCCGCGGCGGGGGCGTCGAGATCGAGGACGGCAGCTTCTCGCTGGCCGAGCATCAGGAGTTCCTCGCGTCGAACTCGCGCTCGATCGAGGAGTTCCGTGCGATGCAGTCCGTCGCGTTCGGGGCCGAGCGTCAGCGCTGGTCCGACGCAGGGGAGTTCGCGCTGCCCGGTTGATGGTCGAGTGAGCACCCTTTTCCTCGAGTGAGCACCGCTTCCAGAGTGTCGGAAGCGGTGCTCACTCAGCAGTAACGGTGTTCAGTCCGCCTGGAACGGGCAGCAGATGTTTGCGTCAGCGAGTCAGCGCGCGATTGAACAGATCGATGAACGGGCGAGGCGACGGGGTTCCGGTGGGCCGGAAAGGCGCAGAATCCCTCGACGCGGATACCCACTCGGTTCTGCTCACCCGCGACAAGTCGAGCTGATACCGGGTGTCCGCGGCGAGTCGGTGCAGGAAGAGGGTTCCGGTTCGCCCGTTTCCTTCCCGAAACGGGTGGGCATGATTGAGCGTCGAGTACACCGATGCGAGCGCGAACGACGCAGCGCCGTGATCGAGTGCTACCCAATCGACGGCGGCGATGATCTCTTCGACCTCGGACAGGTAGTTCCGAATCGCCGAGACCGGAGCAAACGTTGCCGCACCTTTCCTGATGTCGACGGTTCTGATGTGTCCGGCCCACTGGTACAGATCTTGGAAAACGTGCTGGTGAAGTAGGAGAAGTTCGGCTGTGTCTCGCGTGTGCGGTACGAGGTCGCTGCCGAGATGCGCCTCACCCAGACGAAGCGCGGTCGCCGCGAACTCGAGTGATTGCAGTGCGGCGGGATCTCGTACGTCGAAATTGTTCTCGAGAACCGATGTACCGCGATAGACGTACGGCGCTGATCGTCGCCAGCGGATCCGCGGGGGAATCGCAGACGAGAGGCCGACGGCTCGCGCCAATTCCTGCTCGAAATACTCACGCCGAGAGAGCATCCCGATCATGACGGCCTCGAGTTCCGCGATCTGCTCGTTACTCGGATCCCAGCCTTCGAGGCGCTCCGCCGCTAGAACCTGTTCGAGCGCAGTGTGATTCACGGGTCGATGTCGGGTAGCGCCGACGCGGACGCGGCATATTCGAGTCGTCGTTGCACACCTGCGACCTCGCGCACTGCATTGCTCAGCAAGCTCCGCGAGAGCGGAGTGAGTTCGGAGATCACGACTTCGTCGGTCGGTGGCCGACCTGCCGCGAACTGATCGGTCTGGTGGCGGACACGAATCTGCTGCAACACCTCGAAAGATTCGATCAGTACCTGGGCGTCGTCGTCGAGTAGGAAACCGCTTCCCGCTGCAGCCTTGAGGCGTTCGAGTGTCGAACTCGTGCGGGCGCCCACGGAAATCCCCGCCCAACGAGCGATGTTCACGATCGGTTGGACGGCGCTGGCTTTGAGGTCGACGGTTCCGGTCCGACGCGTCATCACGTCCTTGAACGAATGGAGCTTTGCCTTGTCTCCGACGGCTTCGCGAAGGAGCAGTCGCATGACGGCCGGGTGCAGTCGCAGTTGATCCAACGCCGCAGGGCGAGGATCCAACGCCGGATCGCCCGCGACGACGCGGGCATCCGCCAGCATCGACAACATGACCAGGGCCTGGTCCTGGTACGGATTGGATACCCATTTCCGCAGCGCAGTGCGCCATTGTGGGAGCGTCCGAGCGAACCTGGCCTGGGTCGCGACGGCGTTCTTGGTGTCGCGAGGGAACCCGCACAGATCGAGGATGTCGTGGATGGTCTTCGCGGCGTCGGCTCCCTCGTGATGAGATTCGCCGCCCCACACCAGCGCACTGTCGATATCCGAAGAGGGGAGCGCTTCACGTCTGGCGACGCTGCCGAGCGACAGCCACGCGAAATCCGGTCGCTCGTCTCCGTCCACCACCAATTCGATGGCGCGCCTGACCGTCACGTCGATCAGCACCGCCAGCGTCGCACCGATGTCGAGCGGTGAGACCCGTGACGCCACCAATTCCGTCACCAGAACAGGGACCGCGCGGGCTGTTTCGACGAGGTGGGCGTCATCCTGTGCTGTGGCGAGCGCTGCGCGCAGTTCGAAACCCTGATTGGTGGCCGAAGTCAGGAGGTCGCTGAGTTCGAGCACGCCCATCAGTGCGCCTGCCTCAGTCACGACCGGGAGATGGCGCAATCCGTACTCGAGCATGTCGGTCACGGCGTCGGCGCCCAATCGATCCGGATCGACTGTCACTGCTGACGGCGTCATCACCGTTGATACCGGCTGATTGCTGTCGATACCACCGACTACCACACGAGCACGTAGGTCACCTTCGGTGAAGACTCCGAAACCGGTTGTCTCCGTCGGGATCACAACAGCGCGGCGGCCCGCATCGGTCATCAACTTCGCGGCCTCGCGGATGGTTGCCCGGCCGTCGCAGACAATTGCGGGCCCGCGCAACAGGTCTCGCACCCGGCGCATGGCGGGACTCTGCATGCCTTGCCCCGTCGAGTGCCCCGTCATGGGGTCATTGTCGCAGGTGTGTCCGGTTCAGGCAGCGGAGGGTGAGATGTCAGAGACCACCGAGTCGCGAGAGTACGTCGAGAGCGGAATCTGTAGTACGCCAGAGTGCGTCGATCTCCTGTTCTGCGCCCGGACGTGTCTGCGGATTCTGGAGGGCGAATCCGTTGGCCAGCGTGATGGTGTTGTATCCGCTGTCGGCGGCGCGGAGCAGCAGTTCCGAGGGCTGCGAGTTTCCGGCCAATCGGTCGAGTCCTTCGCCGACGAAGTAGAACCGCCAGAGCGGCCCCAGATCGGCGTCGTACTCGGCCTTGGTGAGGGTCACGATCGAACCACCCTTGACGGCAATGGAATCGACGATCTTGTAGAAATCGGGGACATCCTCTGCTGTGGTTCCGGAAGTGGCGACGGCGTGAGCGAGGTCGACGGTGAGATGCGCGTTGTAGCCGGCCATGGCGACTCGTGCCGGACTGGCGTCGCACTGACGCGTCAGGGTGAAGTAGTTGTTCCACGCCGGATCGGTGGGAGTACCGGTGAACTCCGCATGGACGTTCACCAGGTACCTGCGCAACAATTCGAAGCTGACGGAATGGGCCCACTCGTCATCGGCGAAGGCCGCAGGGTCTCGCTGCAGCGGCATCACCGCCTCGTGTTCGGCAGCGTCCAGGCCGATGGAGAACAAGCCTCGCCAATCGTGGTGTGAGACGAGGATCGACGTGATCTCACGATGACGTTCGACAGCGGTCTCGAGCCGAGGCAGTCCGGCACCGTTCAGCGTCGTGACGTCGCTGAGTTCGGCAATCCGGCCCACCTCGGCATTGCTCAGCGGGCTGCCGCAAGCCGTCGAAAGACTCTCGCCCGGTTCTGCGAGTGCAGAACCGGGCGAGAGGAAAGCGGCGGTGATGCCGAGCGCGAGCGTCAACGGATACAGCCGCATCGGTTTCATCGGCTCAGACTAGGCGCCCATTTCACAAATGTCCGGATTGGCGATCAGCTGAGAACCGCGTCGGCCTCGATCTCGATGAGCAGAGCGGGGTCGATCAGCGAGCTGACCTCGAGGATCGTCGTGGCGGGACGAATCTCGCCGAACACTTCACCGTGCGCGAGAGCGGCCTGCTCCCACTGCGTCATGTCGCGCAGGTACATGCGAGTGCGAATGACGTCGTCGAGCGAGGCGCCGGCCTCGGCCAGTGCCGCCTTGATCGTTTCGAGCGCTGCGCGGGTCTGATCTGTGAGGGTCTCACCAGGAGCGGTGGTGCCGGAGACTGCGATCTGGTTACCGATGCGCACGGCACGGGAGTAACCGATCTTGGGTTCCCATTCGGAACCGGACGAAATATTGATTCTGTTCGACATGCACCGAATTCTGCCAACAACTTCCCGGCCGTGGTGAGGCACGGTCAGGTATTCGCTCCATCTTGACATACCTTAGAACAAGTGTTCGACTTGGGGCCATGAGGTGGTCGGGTCAGGCATTGGATGCAGATGACGGAGCGCTACCCGGACTCGAACGGGCCGGGTTGGTTCGCTCCGTGCAGACTCCCGAGTTCGAGGGAATCACGTTTCACGAGGTGCTCTGCAAGAGCGCGCTCAACAAGATGCCCGAAGAGTCGACGTTGCCGTTCAGCTTCACCGTCAACGCTTTTCGTGGTTGCTCGCACGCATGCCGATATTGTTTCGCGAGACCGAGTCACGAGTATCTCGACCTCGACGCCGGCGCGGATTTCGATTCCCAAGTGGTCGTGAAGACGAACATTGCCGCGGTGCTGCGCAAAGAGTTGGCGCGAAAGTCCTGGAAACGGGAGGCGGTGGCACTGGGTACCAACACCGATCCCTATCAGCGAGCCGAGGGCCGATACCGCTTGATGCCCGGCATTATTCGCGCGTTGACCGAATCCGGAACTCCCTTCTCGATCCTGACGAAGGGAACTCTGCTCCGACGGGACCTGCCGCTGTTGAAAATGGCGGCAGCGCAGGTCGACGTCGGAATCGGAGTGTCGTTGGCGATCAACGACGCTGCACTTCAGAAGCAGATCGAGCCTGGTACCCCGTCGCCGCGGGCGCGTCTGGAGATGATCCGCGCCATCACCGACGCGGGATTCTCGTGCAATGTCATGGTGGCGCCGGTCATTCCGTTCCTCACTGATTCCACCAGTCATCTCGACGGGCTGTTCGAGGCACTGTCCGAAGCCGGTGCGACGAGTGTGACGGTCTTCCCGATGCACCTGCGGGGGAGTACTCGGGGTTGGTTCATGAATTGGCTTGCACAGGAACATCCGGCGCTCATCCGTCGCTACCGCGAGCTGTACGGGCGGGGTGCGTATGTCACTCCCGAATACAAGCGTTGGCTCGCAAGCCGTGTCGAGCCACTGGTCGAGCGCCATGGGTTGGGTGGTCGTTCGGAGCATCGAGACGTCAGTGCAGCTGGCAGTGAGCCGCGTGAGGCGCCCCGGGAACTGGTGGGTGCGGGAGCAGCTCTCACTTTGTTCTGACGGCCGCGGGCGCGTAAATCGGAGGCGCCCCGGACGTTTGCCGGGCTACATTCGCCTGGTGCTACTCACACTGACGTCCACCCCGACCCCGCAGACTCCTGATGCGACCGCGTTGAGCTACCTGCTGCACAAACATCCCGACCGCGTGCAAAGCTTCGACTTGGCGATCGGCACCGCCACGGTTCTGTACCCTGAGGCCTCAGCCGAAAAGACCACGGTGGCAGTGATTGTGGACGTCGACCCCATCGAACTTGTGCAGAGTAGGTATCGACGCGGCAAGAGTGGCGACAACTTTTCGCTGGGTGAGTATGTCAACGATCGGCCGTATGCGGCGTCGTCCATACTCTCGGTTGCTCTGTCGAAGCTGTTTCGCACCGCGTTGACGGGAACGTGCAAGTCGCACCCGGAACTCGTCGGAACCGAACTCGCGTTGACCGTCTCGATTCCGGTGGTTCCGTGTGGCGGCGATGCGGAATTGCCTCGTCGGTTGTTCGAGCCGCTGGGCTGGGATGTGACCGCGATACCGGTGCAGCTTGATCCGCACCTGCCGACGTGGGGAAACTCCGACTTCGTGTCGTTGACGCTCACCGGGGAACACACGGTGCAGAGTGCCCTTCGGCACCTCTACGTGCTGTTGCCGGTCCTCGACGACGTGAAGCACTACTGGGTGGGACCCGACGAGGCAGACAAGTTGATCCGCGTCGCTGGAGAGTGGTTGGCGTCGCATCCGGATTCCGCGCTGATCATGTCCCGCTACCTGGCGCGTCGACGCGACCTGGTCGAATCGGTGGTCGATCGACTGATTCCCGACCAAGCAGAGGCGCAGATCGAACTACCGCGACCGGATCCGCCGCTGGCACGGCTTCGCGTCGACGCAGTTTTGGCGACGCTTCAGCGACTGCACGTCAGAACGATTGTCGACATCGGTTGCGGCGAAGGCAAACTGATCGAGGTGCTGATGCCGCACGCTCAATTCGACAAACTTGTCGGCGTCGATGTGAGCGCGCGCGAACTGACACGGGCGCAACGCAGATTGAAGTTCACCGAAATGTCCGACGCCCAACGTGAACGTGTGTCTTTGATGCAGTCGTCCGCGACGTACCGCGACGCGCGCTTGAAAGGCTTCGACGCAGCCGTGCTGATGGAGGTGGTCGAGCACGTCGACACGGCGCGCCTGCCGGCGCTGGTCAGATCGGTCTTCGTGGACGCAGCACCGCAGTATGTGCTGCTGACTACTCCGAATGCCGACTACAACGTGCTGTATCCGGCATTGGCCGCGGGAGAGTTCAGGCACCCCGATCACAGGTTCGAGTTCTCCCGAACCCAATTCCGCGACTGGGCAACCGAAACGGCCCGAGTCCACGGCTATTGCGTGGAGTTCGAATTTGTCGGAGCAATTGATCCGGTCCTTGGCGGGCCGACACAGATGGCAATCTTCACGAAGGAGGCACGAACGTCATGACGGTGTACGAGATTCCAGATCTCGCCCTGGTAGTACTCATCGGCGTCAGTGGCTCGGGAAAGTCGACCTTCGCGGCGCGTCACTTCGGTGAGTTCGAAACTCTCTCGAGTGACACATTCAGAGGGTGGGTCAGTGATGATCCGAACTCACAGGAGTCGACGTCCGATGCTTTCGAAGTGCTGGAGTTCGTCGCGGCCAAGCGTTTGCGACGCGGACGCCTCACGGTGGTCGACGCGACCAACGTCCAGCCCGCCGCGCGCAAGCGACTCGTTGCGTTGGCTCGCGAGCACGACATACTGCCGGTGGCAGTCGTGCTCGATATTCCGGAATCGGTCTGTTCTGCGCGCAACGACGCACGCTCTGATCGGACGTTCGGACGCGACGTCATTCGCCGCCAGCACCAACAGCTGACTCGCTCGCTTCGCGGGTTGGGCAAGGAAGGTTTCCGTTCGGTTCACATACTCAGAGGTGAGGACGCGGTTTCCGAAGCCACATTCTTGCGCCACCCGCTCCGCAGCGATCTGCGTGTCGAGCGTGGTCCGTTCGACGTCATCGGTGACATCCACGGATGTCGAAGCGAGCTCGAGACGCTCCTCGTGAAACTCGGCTACACCATCGACTTCGGGACGGATGGCAGAGCTGTCGATGCGGTGCCGCCGGTCGGGCGAACTGCCGTCTTCCTCGGTGACTACGTGGATCGAGGTCCGGATTCGGTCGGTGTGCTGCGTCTGGTCATGGGGATGGTCGCGGCGGGACACGCGATAGCGGTTCCGGGTAACCACGAGAACAAACTCGTCAAGGCGCTGCGCGGCAAGAAGGTCACGCCGAGTCACGGACTCGCCGAGACCCTCGAGCAGATGGCCACCGAGTCGGCGGAGTTCCGCGAAAGCGTCGTCGACTTCTGTGACGGCCTCGTCGCGCACCTCGTCCTGGACGACGGCAAACTCGTTGTCGCGCACGCCGGTCTCAAGGAGGACTACCACAACAGGGCATCCGGTCGAGTCCGGAGCTTTGCGCTCTACGGTGAAACTACCGGTGAGACGGACGAATTCGGCTTACCCGTTCGATACCCGTGGGCGCAGGACTACCGAGGATCAGCGATGGTCCTCTACGGTCACACGCCGGTGCACGAGGTGGAATGGATCAACAACACCGCGTGCCTCGACACCGGGTGCGTCTTCGGTGGATCCCTCACCGCCCTTCGATACCCGGAACGAGAGATCGTGTCGGTTCCGGCGGAGCAGGTTTGGTACGAGCCGGTGGTACCGCTGGCACCGCCGACTCGTGATCCGGATGTGCTCGATCTCGCCGACGTCCTCGAAACGACCGGCGTCGACACCGAACTGCGCGGTCGAGTGTCCGTTCGCACCGACAACTCTGCCGGCGCCTTGGAAGTGATGAGCCGATTCGCGGTCGCGCCGCAATGGCTGCGGTACCTACCGCCGACCATGGCGCCCTGCGCGAGCGCCCAATCCGATGACTATCTGGAACACCCGTCGACCGCGTTCGACGCATACCGGGCCGGCGGAATCGGAACAGTGATCTGCGAAGAGAAGCACATGGGTTCGCGGGCAGTGGTGCTCGTGTGCCGTGATCGATCGGTTGCTCAGTCCCGCTTCGACGCACCGGATGCGCTCACCGGGATGGTGCACACCCGCACCGGCCGCCAGTTCTTCGACGACGACCTGACTCAGCAGTTGATCGACGACATCGCCGCCGCAGTCACCTCCGCTGGGTTGTGGGAAGAGCTGGGCACCGACTGGCTGCTCCTCGACTGCGAACTGTTGCCGTGGAACGTCAAAGCGGAAGGTCTGCTGCGCTCGCAGTACGCGTCGGTCGCGGCGGCCGGGCGATCAGACCTCACAGCTCGCGAGGCCGTGCTGGCGCGGGCCGGGTCGCGGGGCCTGGACGTGGCGGAGATGTTCGAACAGACAACTGTTCGGGCCGCCAGTATCGAGCGCTTCGGCGAGGCGTACCGACGGTACGTGTGGCCGACGAACGGACTGGACGGCGTCACCATCGCGCCGTTCCAGATTCTGGCGGCCGAGGGCCAGTCGTACGGGGAACGGGATCACGAATGGCACCTCGGTATTTCGGACCGCCTGGCCGCGGCCGACCCGAGTCGATTTACCACTACACGTCGCCTGGTGGTCGATCTCGGTTCCGAGGACTCGGTGTTCGAAGCGACGAAGTGGTGGGAGTCGCTCACCGGCGACGGTGGTGAGGGGATGGTCGTCAAACCGCTGGCGAATCAGATTCACGGACCGCGGGGGTACAACGCGAAGGTTCAGCCGGGGATCAAGGTCCGCGGCCGGGAGTACCTGCGATTGATCTACGGTGCCGACTACCTCGAACCGTCGACGCTTGCGAGATTGCGTAACCGCAACCTCGGACACAAGCAGTCGATGGCGCTGCGCGAGTACGCGCTCGGCATGGAGGCGGTATCCAGGCTCGTCGACCGTGAACCTTTGTGGCGAGCGCACCAGGCCGTGTTCGCGGTGCTGGCTCTCGAATCGGAGCCGGTCGACCCGCGGTTGTGACGGCCGGTGCGCGGGCTCGGATTGATACCGTCGGGTATGGGTGTGATTGCTCGCTTGGACGGTTTCAATCGACGCCATCCGTGGAGTCACAACGATCACTACGGCCGGTGGGTTCTACGTAATCTGCGCGGGGTCAGGTCCGGTCGCGCTCTCGACGTGGGGAGCGGGACCGGCAATCTGATCGACCTCTTGCGTCGGCGGTTCGACGTGGTGGTCGGTGTGGAACCCGACCTGACAACCTCGGCCGCCGTGCGCGCAAGGTTTGTCGACGACGAGAACGTGATCATCGACGCGCAGCGGATCGAGGACTTTGCATCCGAGGCGAAGTACGACGCGATCACAGTCGTCGCAGCGTTGCATCATCTTCCACTCGAAGAATCGATGAAGCAGCTGAGTAGCCTGCTCGAACCGGGCGGGCGGCTCGTCGTGGTCGGGTGTTATCGATCGACCACAGCCACCGACGCACTCCTGTCGGTGTTGGCGACCGTGTGCAATCCCGTCGTCGGCGTCGTCAAGCATCGACGGGTTGCCTCCGAGCCACTGAAGGCGATGACAGCTCCCACCGCGGAACCGGGTGAGTCGATGGCTGACGTCCGACGCGCGGCCGCGTTGTATTTGCCAGGTAGCCGGATCAGGAGACGACTGTTCTGGCGATACACCCTGATCTACGACGAGAGTCCGGCCGGCGCGTCGGTGGGGGAGTGAGTAGACCGTTCCGGTTCCTGGGGAAACGCGCGTCGGCCGAACCCGACTATCGCCAACGAAGCGATCATCAGAGCGACCCCGATGCCCGCCAGATGTGAGAGCCCGCCACTGTCGACGACGGCCGCACCGAGCAGAGCGCCCGTTGCAATCGCGATCTGGAACACGACAACGTAGATGGCCGAGGCACGGTCGGTCCCGATAGGGACGGCGCGCAGAACCGAGGACTGGAGGCAGATCGGAACGGTAGTGAACGCCGCACCCCACAAGATCGTGGCGACGACAGCGAACGCTCCCATCGACGGCGCCAAGAGCCAGAAGATGGCCAGCGCGCCTGCCACCGTCGCGATCGAGATGAGCGTGAAGAGGCGCGGTCGGCGGTCGTAGTACTTGCCGGCGACCCACACTCCGACGGCGCCGGCGGCGCCGTAGACCAGAAGCATCGCGGTACGGATGCCACCGGACGAGCCGAGGCTTTCCTCCACCAGAAGTGTGAAGAACGTGTACGAAGCGAATTGCCCAAGGGCGGCAAACAGCGTTGCCGCGCAGATGACGGCGAGTGCCCGTTTCATCGCCGGTGTCGGCTTCGGTTTGTCTCGCTTACTCCGATGGTGTTGATCGACCGGCATTTCTGGCAACGCACGATGCAGTGAGAAAGCAATGCCCACTGCCACCACACCGATTGCCGCCGACGCGGTCCGCCAACCCCAGGACTGGCCGATCGCCGAAGACAGGGGTCCTCCGAGAACAAAAGCGAGAGACGTACCGGCATACACCATCGCGATGGCCTTGCCCTGTTGTCCGCGCGGAACCAGGGTGGCAGCGACCGGTGCAACGACAGCCCAGAACACTCCGTGCGTCGCAGCGCAGAGCAATCGTCCGATCACGAGCATCGGATAGTTGACGGCCAATGCTGCGACCAGTTGCGACACCGCGAGGGTGGCCACCGTCAGAACGACGACGCGTCGTCGCGGCCAGGTTTTGACCGCTCCGATCAGCGGAAGCGTCAAGACCGCGACACCGTATGCGTAGAAGGTCAGCAGTAGGCCGACACGCCCTTCGGTGACGTCGAGGTCCGTCGAGATTTCGCTGAGCAGTCCGACGGGGAGCATTTCGGCCGTCACGTAGGCGAAGGCTGCTCCGGCCAGTGTCATCAGCCGTAGCGTGGTTGCCTTCGGCAGTCGAGCAGTCATGTTGTGTAACGATACATGTATCGATACACACCTGCGCAATGGATATTTTTCACTCGCTATGCTGATGCTCATGGCCATACGTGCGCAGCGTTCGAGTCGTCCGACGATGGCCGACGTCGCCAAGGCCGCAGGCGTGTCGGTGATGTCGGTGTCGTACTCCTTCGCGCAGCCCGAGCGCGTGTCTGAATCAACGCGGGCCAAGGTGTTCGCCGCCGCCGAAGAGCTCGAGTACGCGGGCCCGAACCGGGCGGCGCAGTCCTTGCGGAGCGGGAAATTCAACAACATCGCGGTCGTCTTCAGCGAGAAGCTGACGTACGCCTTCGAAGACGCAGTAGCTCGGCGATTCCTCTCGGGAGTCGCCGAAGCGTGCCTGGATGCGAACGCCGGGCTGATGATGCTGCCGAACTCGGGGAAACCGGGAGACGTCGACAGAGTTCGCGACGCGGCAGTAGACGGTTTTGTCGTCTGGACCACCGTCTTCGACGATCCCATCCTCGACGCGATTGTCGGCACCGGAAAACCCGCATGCATCCAGGGTGGTCCGTTGCACGAGGGTGTGGATCTCGTCGGGATGGACGATGTTGCCGGCGCCGTCGCGATCGCGGCAGTCGGGTTGTCGGGGGCGCAGCGGCCCGCGGTGATCAGCCTTCCGTGGGATCGTGAGCGTCGGTCCGAGATTCGGATGGACGTGGATCCAGGTGAAGCGTTCTTTCCGGTGTCCCGCCATCGGCTCGAGGGCTACGAGCGCGCCGTCCGCGACGCGGGCCTCGATTGGCCCTCGGTGCGGGTAGGGGTCGTCACTGTCAACGAGCGGAGCGAGGGTGCGCGGATGGCTCGGTCCCTGCTCGACGTTCCCGAGAGCCGAAGGCCCGATGTCATCTTGGCGATGAGTGACGAACTGGCTCTGGGGGTTCTGGACGCGATCCGTGAACTCGGCCTCGCGCTGCCCGACGATGTCGCAGTCGTCGGATGGGACGACACAACAGCCGCATCGGACGCCGGCCTGACAACGGTTCGCCAGTCCCTGTTCGATCAAGGGCGCAACGCAGCTCGCGTGGTTCTCGGGCTCGACGATGCGGTCGAGCCGGTCGAATGGTCGGTGCGTCGGCGAACCTCGACGCGATGATCACGCCGGTAGTCATCGACGGTCTGCGTTTTCGGTGGTTTGTTCCTCCAGAATTGGGGGAGACCGTCCGGTGGGGACTCTCCTGGAATGTCGACAACCCGCGCCGGTGGGCGGTTGCCGAAGTCGCGGGTGCATTGCACCTACTTGCCGGAACTCCTCGTGACGACCCAAACGCGCGTCAGGCGTGGATAGACTTCGGCGCAGATGCCGCCACGACCGGGGTAGTTCGGCGCCTGCGGCTCATGTCGATGGAGTCCGACATGCTGCCCGACCCGAAGTTTCCGCACGGCCCGAACTGGGGTTGGGCTACGAGGCAATTCGTGCCTGGCTCCGAGCGCTTCTACGAGTTGGCGCGTGCACCTCGTGCGTTGCGCTCGTACCAGCTGACCGATCGTGAATACGGGCCGCGGCGCGAGGACTTCCTCCTGGTCGACCTCGAGACGGCTGCTTGATCGTTGGGACCTGACACCGTTTTTATTCAGTGGACACAGACTCCAGCTGACCGGAACCAGTGTCTGCTCGACGAAACCGGTGCCAGGTGCTGCGACTAGCGCGCTCCACTGGCCACGTTCAGTGAGTATTTGCCGGGCGGCGCCCCGACATGCTTGACGAAGTGCCGCGACAGGTGGGATTGATCGTGGAATCCGACGTCGACGGCCACGTCCGCCAATTCGCGCCCGGCGAGGATTGCGCGTCGCGCCAGATCGATTCGACGTCCCGTCACGTACTTGTGAGGCGGAAGCCCGAAATGCTTCGCGAAGTTCTTGATCAGATACGTGGGCTTCCGCTGCAGGATGTTCGACGCTTCCCGCATCGTGATTCCCGTTGTGAGTCGCGCATCGAGCAGGTCCCGAAGTTGATCGGCAACGCGTTCGTCAACGGTCGGCGTGTGAAGGGATCGACCTGTGGCCGGTGTGAGGATCTCGTTCAATCTTTCAGCGAGGAACCCCAGGCGACTTTCGGCCTCGAGTGATTCGCCGTCCGGGCCGAGTGCAGAGTGCAGTTGATCGATGCGATGGCGCAGCAGAGGGTCTCGAATCTCGGGGCTGTCCACCGCCGGGCCTATGAGGACCTCGCCGAGAACTGACGTGTCGAGGTAGAGGATTCGTTGACGAAATCCGGCCTCGGTGACCGGAACTCCGTCGTGTGCAATGCCTGGCGGCAACAGAGTCACGATCTCTGGTGCTGCGCCATGAGCGCGATGATCGAGGTCGTATGCAATCGTGCCGCGGTCGACGAGCATCAGGGACCACTGATCGTGCGTGTGTTTGGGATAGGCGTGTCCGACGAAATCGGCATGGAAGACCTCGGTGATTCCCGCGAGGCTCGGTGCCCACGCGGTGATCTGTGCGCCGCGGGGGTCCATGTCAGAAACGTACAAGACGCAGCTGCCTCGGGTGACGAAGAGTGGCGGGGTCGTCATCGCAGTGGTGGCGCGCCCGAGGGAGGAACAACATGAACAGTTCGGCAACAGCGGTATCGCTCCGCGAGAAGTTCGGTCAGTTCACCGAGCACTGGTCGCCCAAGAAGATTGCGGCCCTCAATGATTACGAGATCAAGATCGTCAAGATCAAAGGTGAATTCGTCTGGCACTCCCACACCGACACCGACGAAATGTTTCTGGTGACAAAGGGGCAGATCCGAATCCAACTGCGCGACGGAGATGTTTCGCTGGGGCCCGGTGAATTGTTCGTTGTGCCTCGCGGAGTCGAGCATTGTCCCATCGCCGAAGAGGAAGCGGAGGTGATGTTGATCGAACCCGTGGGCGTGGTGAATACCGGGAACGTCGGAGGATCACGAACCGCGGTGCTCGAGGACTGGACGTAGCTAGCGGCTCTTCCAATCCAGGGGATTGGTTCGGAGCGGCAGTGCCATGCCCGATCTCCAGAGCGTCGCCGCGCGAGAGTGCGGACGGAGCTGGACCTCGCGCCTCATCGACTGCGTGAACTCGTCGGTGAACCCTGTTCGCGGGTACTCCGCGATTGCTGCATCAACAGTTGCTCGCGGAATTTCGGGCGCACGCCGACCGGCAACGTCGAAATGCGCTGCGGCATGCAGTAGATAGGCGTCAGCGCCCGCGCCGCGGTCGACGGTCAGATCCATGTGCAGACGGATCGCTTCGCCGATTCGCTGTACCGACCTCTCCGAAGTTCCCACTCGGGTCGCGAGTTCTTCTGCGTCTGCGGCACTGATGTAGGTGAAACACCCGTGCTCGGCCGATCCTTCTGCGCCCAGTCCGACATCGTGAAGGGCGCACGCAGTGAAGAGATCTTCGGGGTCGTACTCGATCGCATCGATCTGCGCGAAGGCGTCGGCCCAGATCCAGCAGCGCAGGCTGTGGTTCAAGACCGCGGGGGAGAGGGTTCCTCTGGCGTGATCGAGCGCTTCGCTGCACAGCTTGGTGTCGGGGAGTGGGCGTTTGCGCAGCTCGGGTGTGCGAGTGGGGTAGCGGCCGAGCCGGAGTCGGAGCATCGACGGAGCACTCATGGCCTGCGCAGCAGCCGCGCGGGCCATGAGTTGTATCTGCTCGAGAGTGGTGAGCTCACCAGGGCGCATCGAATTCCTGTTCTGGGTGGGGGACAGCTGGATACGAATCTAGTTGGCAGGGAAACTTCTTCACAGATGTCCAATATCTGTCAATGACGGAAACACGGAATTATCCGAATATTGGTTGAAAGCAAGTGCCATCCAACGGCAACCCCCAATCTGTAGCCTCACCTCTGCACATCGCAAGAACCATCAAGCAACGACGGTGGGGCTCGGGCTCAGATGACGCCGAACCCGACGATCCCCGGGACTTCCGACGGGACGATGCGATGGAGCATGACCTTGTTGTTCTCGTTGCCGCCGACGGTCGTCAGAGTGCCGGCGTCGTTGACCAGAACGACGTTGACGTGTTGGCCGAAGGGGCTCGAGTCGCCGTACAGGATCGTGTCGCCGACCTTGGGTTGGTAGTCCTGACCGTAGGGGACAAACGCGTCGACGGACTCGTAATACTCCTGCAGCGTGTACACCCCGGGGATGCGCCACGACCCTGAGTTGGGGTTCGAGAACGGCGTGCCGATCTGGTTCATCGACCAGCTCACGAAATCGGCACACCACGATTCTTCGACACCCTCGGCGTATTTGGTGCCGGGACTCCCTGACTCCCACTCCTGCTCGAGGACGCCCAGTAGCGCACTCTGCTGAGCGCTGAGAATGCTGTGGTCGACGGCCGGGAGCGAATCGAGATTCTCGCCGGCAAGAGCGTCGTCGCCGCGCGCGAACCACCACAGTGCGCCGGCGACAACTACGACCACCACAACGCCGAATACGCCCAGAACAGCGAGAGTGCGTCTGGGCGTATTCGGTGCGTGCGACATCACGCCACGATAGTCAATTACTCGAGCGGGGGCGCCGAGCGATCGATCGTCGTCGCGAGGGGCTTCTCCTTGACGAAGAGCAACAGGACAACCGCCGCGATGACCAAGGGGACGAGGTACAGGAAGATCGGCGCCAGCGCGTCGTTGTATGCACCGACGATGATCTCGCGAACCTGGCTCGGCAACTTCCAGAGGATTCCCGGGGTCAAGGAGTTCTCGTCACCACCGACCGCGCCGCCATTCGCCGGGAGTCGCTCGGCCAGGAGATTGGTCAGACGCGAGGCGAACAGGCTGCCCACGATCGCGCTGCCCAACGACGCACCGATCTGGCGGAAGAAGTTGTTCGACGCGGTGGCCGTTCCCACTTCGGCCGCGGGGAAGGTGTTCTGCACGATCAAGATCAAGATCTGCATGACGAGGCCGAGTCCGATACCCATGAGTGCGATGTAGCAACCGAAGACCAGCAGTGAGGTCGACGGCGTCAGACGTGAGAGCAGGACCAGAGCAACAGCGACGATGGATGTTCCGACGATGGGGAAGATCTTGTAGCGGCCGGTCTTGCTGACCAGCTGGCCGGACCCGATGGAGGCGACGAGCAGGCCCGCCATCATGGGAATCATCATCAATCCAGCTTCGGTGGCGTTCTTGCCTGTCACCATTTGGATGTAGGTCGGCAGGTAGGCGAGCGCACCGAACATGGCGATTCCGATGATCAGGCCGGCGACGGTGGTCAACACGAAGTTGCGCTGAGCGAACAGGTGCATCGGAATCACCGGTTCGTCGGCACGCTTTTCGACGAAGACAAAAGCCACTGCCGTCACGACGCAGCCGACGATCAACCCGATGATGACGGCCGATCCCCAGGCGTAGGTGTTTCCGCCCCAGGTCGTGAACAGGATCAGACACGTCGCTGCCGTCGCGACGAGAACCATGCCCAGATAGTCGATGCGAGGCTTGCCGAGGTTCGGCTTCCGCAGGTGCAGAAATGCCATCGCGCTCGCGATGGCGAGTAGGCCTAGGGGGATGTTGATCCAGAAGGCCCAACGCCAACCGATGCCCTCGGTGAACCAGCCGCCGAGTAGGGGACCGGCAACCGAAGCCAGTGCGAACACCCCGCCCATCGCACCCATGTACCGGCCGCGTTGCCTGGCGGGGACGACGTCGGCGATGATCGCCTGGGACAGCAGGATCAATCCGCCGCCGCCGAGTCCCTGCACGGCTCGACCAGCGATGAGTGTGGTCATGTCGTGGGACAGACCGCCGATCACCGAACCGACGATGAAAATGCTGATGGCGCCGATGAAGAGGCCCTTGCGGCCGATCAGGTCACCGAGTTTTCCGTACACCGGCATCATGACGGTCGAGGCGAGGATGTATGCCGTCGTCACCCAGACCATGTGGTTGACGCCGTTCAATTCGCCCACGATGGTGGGCAAAGCGGTACTGAAGATCATCTGGTCGAGCGAAGCCAGAAGCATCGTGATCATCAGCCCGACAAAAACGAGGATGATCGACCGTTTGTCCGGCGAGGCCTCGGTGTCGGTATGCGTGCCGTCGGGCTCGACGGTCGCAGCTTCTCGAGTGGACATGTAGTTCCTTAGTTGAGTGACGGCGGGTGCGAGAGTGTGGATCAGCTCTCGGACCTCAGTATTCGAGCCATCAGGAGTAGTGCCGGATCGAGCAAATCTGTTCTGGGGCTTGCCCGTTCACTGTTCTGCCATTTTCGGAAGACGTAACGCATCGCGGCGCCTGCGGTGATGACCGTTGCTGTGGCTTCGTCGGCAGCGGCTGTGTCCGAGTGCAGGCGGCGATACTCGGTTCTGTTCGACAACTCCCGCGTGAGGATCCGGGTGAGCGTGTCTTCAAGATCGTGGAAGGTGGCCAGATGTTGTTGCAACAGCGTGGGATGACGCTCGAACAATTCGCGTCGATGCGCGAGCAGATCGGGTCGCTCGTCGACGATTTGCATCGCCGCCTCGAATACCGCGAGGGCGCCGCGCAGCGGATCGTCCGGGTGCTCGCCGATGAGCGTGAGCATGGTCGTCTCACTTGGCACGACGAGCATGAGCCCACCGATCGCTGCGTCCTTGGTGGGGAAGTAGTTGAAGAACGTGCGGGTCGACAGATTGCAGGCTTCGCAGATTTTCTCGACGGTCACTTCGTCATAGCCCAGGTCGAGAACGAGTTCGACGGCGGTGTGCTCGATCAGCTGCCTCGTCGCAATTCGTTTTCGTTCGCGCAATCCGAGAGTTTCGGTTCCCATTTCATCCATAATTGCACAGAGTGCAAAGTTTCATCGAATGCAATATTTCGCCCAAGAATGCCTCATGAAGTGCAAAAATGGGGATCGGGTGCCTGGTGGATAGGATGAACCGCGTGGAAGACACCTTGCCCCCTTGCCCTGAATGCGCCGGCGAATACACCTACGAGATGGGCGCGTTGATGGTCTGCCCGTCCTGCGCGCACGAGTGGGCGCCGACCGATAGTGCCGGCGAGGACCTGGGTGTGGTGAAAGATGCCGTAGGCAACATTCTTGCGGACGGCGACACGGTGACGGTCGTCAAGACGCTCAAGGTGAAGGGCAGTCCGACCGGCATCAAGTCAGGTACGAAAGTTCGCAACATCCGCCTTGTTCAGGGTGTTGGTGACCACGACATCGACTGCAAGGTCGACGGCATCGGACCGATGCAATTGAAGTCGAGCGTCGTCAAGAAGGTGTGACCGGACAGCGATAGTTGTCGGCTCGAAATCCTGTTCAGTTTCGACGGTTCGATAGCCACAATCGAGGTGATTCTCGACCGCTCGAACGAATGGACCGAACTGTGCCGAACTCGATCTGCCTGGCGCCCGCACTCGATAACACCGCACTCGATACAGACGAGCAGTGGAAACGCATCGTCGATGCGCTGACGCGCAGGGGTTTCCTCGGCGCCGGGCTCGGTGCCGCGGCCGCGACCTTGCTTGCAGCGTGCAGCAGCGACGAAAACGGCTCGGCGCCAAGTGGTCTCGTCACAGTGCAGGATGAGACGGGCAGTGTCGAGATTCCGTCGGACCCGCAGCGAATGGTCATCGCCCATGTCAGCGCCATGGCGACGGTGCTCGACCTCGGTGTGCCGCCGGAGAAGATCGTCGGCGGCTTCTTCGGTCTCGATGGTGTGAGCGGTGACGCGGTGTTGCGTACGATGCCGGAGGCTGCGAACATCCCGAACCTCGGCACGGCGGGGACGTGGAACAAGGAAGCGATCATCGGCGCGTCGCCGGATCTGATCGTCATGCTCCTGACCGCCGGAAATGCTTATGCGGCAAAGTCCTACGACGAACTCTCCGCGACCGGTGTTCCAGTATTCGCCGGCTTCAACGGGTACCTCACGTGGGCCGAGATGAAGAAGTTGGTCACCTCGATGGGCGTCGCGGTCCGACGCGAAGACGCTGCTGCGGAATTGAACGCGAGAACGGAAGAGCGCCTCCTCACAATCAAGGATCGACTCTCCGCCCTCGGTTCGTTGCCGTCGGTGACCCTCCTCCGCACCGGCGAGAACGGTGTCGTCTACAACCAGGTCGACGCTCTTCTCGACGCCCTCGGTTTCCCCGGCGAACGAGCTACATCGGAGGAGTTCACGCGCACACTCACAGCGGAGCAACTCGATCAGGTGACCAGCGACGTGATCATCGTGGGCGCATTCCAGGACCAGCAGGACGTCCGCGCGCAGTTGGCGATGAACCCGCTCTGGGAGCGTCTTCCCGCTGTCCGCTCGGGGAACGTCCATTACGTCGACGACAGCCTGTGGGGCTCGGGCTATTCTCCCCGCGCGACCGAGCTGCGACTCGACGACATCGAGCGGATCTTCAGCTGACGCCGTCGTGTCACCTCGACTTATCGGTGCATTACCTCGAGAATCATGACCATGGACAAAATCAGGTTCTTCGAGCTGGTCACCGAATGGTTCGAGGTACTCGGTGTTGTCGCCATGGTTCTCGGGTTCGTGTTCGCATTCGTGATCGCGGGGCGCGCATGGAGTCGAACGCGGGACGGTAGTTCGGCGTTTCGTACTCTGCGCGAGACCATGGGCGCGGTCATCCTTCTCGGCCTCGAGATCCTTGTCGCCGCTGATCTGGTGAAGACGGTGACGTCGTCGCCGTCGCTGACAGACGCCGCAGTTCTGGGCATGATCGTTCTTATTAGGACCGTGCTGAGCCTGTCGATTCAGATTGAGATCGACGGGGTACTTCCGTGGCGCAAGGCGTTGGTGTCAAGTCCGGAACTCCTGGTACGCGCAGCGCGCGGATCAGGAGGCCGCACGACGCCCGACGCGTCGAGTTCGTAGCGATAGCCGTTGCGAGTGAAAGGTCGGGCAGATGACAGCAGTGCGTACCGAGCATCTCACGGTCGACGAAAGGCGGGCGCGCGGGCGCCAGGCGCGTAGAGATACGCCATTGGCCGCGCTCGCGGATCTGGCAGAGAGTGACCGTGATCCGATATCACTGCTCGAATTGCAGGCGAAGTCGCGGGTACAGGACCTGGTGCCCATCCGATACGGGCGGATGTCGGCATCGCGGTTCTCGTTCTTCCGCGGCGCTGCGCTGGTGATGGCCGACGATTTGTCACGCAGTCCGGATTCGGGTCTTGCCAGCCAACTCTGCGGCGACGCGCACCTGAGCAACTTCGGTATCTATGCGACGCCCGAGCGAAAGCTCGCGTTCGACATCAACGACTTCGACGAAACGTACCCGGGACCGTTCGAATGGGACGTCAAGCGTCTGGCCGCAAGTTTGGTGATCGCCGCAAAGGACAACGGATTTTCGGGCAAGGAGCGGAAGAAGATCGTTCGCGGATGCGCGGCCGAGTATCGGGAAACCATGATCACCCAGGCAGGATTGGGAAATCTTGCAGTCTGGTACTCGCACATCGCACCCGAGGACGGGCTCGAGGCTCTCCAGATCGACCTGAAGAAGCGCATGCTTGCTCGCACACAAGCGACGCTGGACAAGGCTCGTCGCCGCGACAGTGTGCAGGCGGCAGGCAAGTTCACCGAAATCGTCGACGGCCGGCGGCAATTCATCAGTGATCCGCCGCTGATCGTGCCCGCAAACGAGTTGTTCGCAGGGACCGATCTCACGCAGATCGAGGAGTTGCTACGTCAGCGCGTTCGGTCGTATCGGAGCACGCTGCAGTGGGACCGTCGGGTGTTGCTCGAAAGCTTCGAGATGACGCACATTGCGCGGAAGGTTGTCGGTGTCGGGAGCGTCGGAACACGCGCATGGATGATCCTCATGAAAGGCGTCGACGACGACGATCCGTTGATCCTGCAGGTCAAGGAAGCGCAACCCTCGGTATTGTCCGGCTACGTCGATGGTCCGACCTTCAAGAACGAAGGGGAACGCGTCGTCAACGGGCAACGCTTGATGCAAGCGACAAGCGACATCTTTCTCGGCTGGGAACGAGGGCCGGGGCTCGACGAGGGTGAGCACGATTTCTACATTCGTCAACTGCGTGACGGTAAAGGGTCGGCAGTCATCGAAGAGATGGTGCCGCAGGGGCTGGAACTCTACGGGCGCCTGTGCGCCAGGGTCCTTGCCTACGCACACGCTCGCTCGTCCGATCGGATAGCGATCGCCGAATATCTCGGTGACGGAACCGAATTCGATTTCGCGATCGGGGAGTTCGCGGCTGCCTACGCCAAGCGCAATGCTCGCGATCACGCCGCTCTGCTGACCGCGATCGACGACGGTCGCGTGTCAGCAGAGCGGGGAGTGTGACGACTCAGGCGAACACGCCGTCGAGCCAGCCCTGCCACGCTGCCGTTGCTGATCCACCGTCAGCGCCCTCTGCGAAGAGGTGATGGGCCGCGTCGACGTTGCCGCCGAAAGCATTTCGGCCGTAGAACCGCAGCAATGCGTCCTCGGTGCGCAAGCCGATGAACCAGTCGTTGATGTAGTCGACAATCGCGTCGACGGTTCCGATTCCGGGGACTTCCACCGACGCGGAGTCACCGACACCGGCGCCCGAGGTGATTCCGAGGGCGCTGCGAAGCGTTCCCATCGCTTGCGGCGCGGACGAGGATTCCGGGCCTTCGGCCGAGACATAGGTGACGGTTTTTCCGGCGAAGTACCGCACGTATTGGCCGAGACTGTGCAGGTAGAAGTCCGTGTGCTTGCTCGCGCCGTCGTACTGGTTGTCCCAGTCATCGGCAAACACTCCGGCGTGGACGTAGCGGACAACGGCGGTGCTCTCGTCGCGTGCTTCGACGACGTATTCGAGGTTGTTGAACCAGCCGTCGGGGCCTTGCATGTGGATGGCGAGTTCGCGGGGCGGCTCCCAGGTCGCGATGATCGGGCTGTCCGGGCGGCTGCCGTCGGCGGGGATCTCGAGAGGGGAGGGGAACATCCAGCCGGCCGTTTCGGCCGAGATGGCGGCCCAGATCTGCTCGGGGGTTCCTGGGACGACCACCTCGCGGCGGATTTCGAATTTCTCGGACATTGCTACTTCTCCGTTTCGGGCGCGTCGATCGCTTGGGTTGTGATGGTTTGGGGTGTGGTGAGGCTGGGATGCAGGGCGACAACGAGGCGGTGTTTGCGTCCGCCTTCGGAATTGCCGTCGTGATACTTGGCGACGAGTGAGTTGATCGACTCGCCGAGTTCGCCGGCGAAGGCGGCACGGTCGGCCGCCGTGGCAAAGGTGATGTCGCTGTCGATGGCAAAGGACGCCAACGGTTTTCCGGCTGCAGTTGCTCCGGCGATCAGTTCGCCGACCTCTCGGACGATCCGCGCTGCGAGACTGACGAGCCAGCGCGCCGAGAGTTGATCGGGGAACCGGCCCGGGTCCGGGGCGAGCGCCGACATGGCGGCAGGGGATATGACGTACGACGCGGCACTGGCCTGCATGATTCGCTCGGTCATGTTGCCTCGCTTGCGTTCCTCGACGAGCTCGACAAGTCCGTGGTCTTCGAGAGTGCGCAGGTGGTAGTTCACCTTCTGGCGTGTCAGCCCGATCCGGGGCGCCAGCGAGGATGCCGATCCCGGCACCGCCAATTCGGCCAGAATCCGTTGCCGAATCGGATCGAGCGACGCCTCGGCAGCGCCGGGGCGATCGATGACTGCTACGTCCAACATGAGAAAACCATCCCACCGACAACTGAATCTGTCAAGACAGAAAAAATTGTCGGTGGGATGGTTTCGGAGGTTCGCTATCGCTTGAGGTCGGGCGGGTTGTTCAGATCCCGCGCCGAGTACGTGTCACACGACGAAATCTGGCCGGTCTGGTATCCGGTCTTGAACCACGCCTGCCGCTGTGCGGAGGAGCCGTGTGTCCAGCCTTCGGGGTTGACCCGACCGGTCGTGGACTTCTGGATGCGGTCGTCGCCCACCGATGACGCCGCCGAGAGGGCGTCTCGAATATCGCTCTCGGACAAGGGCTTCAGGAATGGTTGACCGGTCGCTTCGTCGGGAATCGTGTCCGCAAAATGTGCCCAGACGCCGGCGTAGCAATCGGCCTGGAGTTCGGTGCGAACCGCACCCGACTGCTCACCCTGCGGGTCGGCCTGCGCGCGGCCGATGTCGCCGAGCTGATTCTGGATGTGATGTCCGAACTCGTGCGCGACCACGTACTCCTGTGCGAGCGGTCCGGCGCTGGAACCGAAACGGTCGACGAGTAGTTGGAAGAAACTCGTGTCGAAGTACGCAGTCTGGTCGGCCGGGCAGTAGAACGGACCGACGTCACTCGACGCCTGGCCGCAACCGGTGTTGACCGAACCGCTGAACAGAATGACTTCGGGTCGCACGTACGCCGTGCCGGACTGCTTGACCAACTGCTGTTCCCAAACGTCGTCGAGGCTTCCGACGGTCAGTGTGACGCGGCAGTTCACATCGGCGTTTGCCTGAGCACCGGTGCACTCGTCGACCGACGACAGTCCGGTCGACGAACTCGAAGTCTCGGTAGACGTACCCAGGAGTGAGCCGGGGTCACCGCCGAACAACAGCGCCAGGATCAGAACGATAATGCCGCCCGCGCCACCGCCGATCGCGATTTTGCCGCCGCGGCCACCGCCACCCCCGCCGCCTTGAACCTGAACGCGTCCCGCTTCGCCGCGGGCCCCCTCGTTGAAGGTCATCTATGTCCGCTTTCTGCTGTCGTGAACAAGTGCTTGCCGTCACTTCTGGAGATAGCTTCGCATGCGATGCGGGTCCGCGTTTCCGCTCTGTGCAGTTCGCTCCGTAGGATCGCAGGCAAAGTAGTCGGTCGTCGGTTATTGGAAGTAGTTCGAAAGGAATCCCGTGCTGCGCACACATCTCGCCGGTTCATTGCGACCCGAGCAGGCAGAGCAGACCGTAACGCTCACCGGTTGGGTAGCCAGGCGTCGTGATCACGGCGGAGTGATCTTCATCGATCTCCGTGATGCATCCGGAGTTGCGCAGGTAGTTTTCCGGGCAGGTGACGTGGCCGAGCAGGCGCACCGTCTGCGCGCGGAATACTGCGTTCGCGTGACCGGAACGGTCGAGGTTCGCCCCGAGGGCAACCAGAACTTCGAGATCCCCACCGGAGCAATCGAGGTCAACGCCACTGAACTCGAGGTTCTCAACGAAAGCGCACCGCTGCCGTTCCAGCTCGACGATCAGGTCGGCGAAGAAGCGCGCCTCAAGTACCGCTACCTCGACCTGCGCCGTGAAGGCCCCGGCTCCGCAATTCGCTTGCGCTCCAAGGTAAGTGCTGCAGCGCGCGGCGTTCTCGCGCATCACGAGTTCGTCGAGGTCGAGACTCCGACGCTCACGCGCTCGACGCCCGAGGGTGCCCGTGACTTCCTGGTGCCGTCGCGCCTTCAGCCCGGTAGCTTCTACGCACTGCCGCAGAGCCCGCAGCTGTTCAAGCAGCTCCTCATGGTCGGCGGCATCGAGCGCTACTACCAGATCGCACGTTGCTACCGCGACGAGGATTTCCGCGCCGATCGCCAGCCCGAGTTCACTCAGCTCGACATCGAGATGGCTTTCGTCAACCAGGACGACATCATCCTGCTCGCCGAGGAAATCCTGACGGCGCTCTGGAAGCTCGTCGGCCACGAGATCAAGACGCCGATCGACCGCATGACCTACACCGAGGCAATGCGTCGTTACGGCAGCGACAAGCCGGACCTGCGTTTCGACATCGAACTCGTCGAGTGCATGGACTTCTTCAAGGACACGACGTTCCGCGTGTTCCAGGCGGAGTACGTCGGCGCCGTCGTGATGCCCGGCGGTGCAAGCCAGCCGCGCAAGCAACTCGACGCCTGGCAGGAATGGGCCAAGCAGCGTGGGGCCAAGGGTCTGGCGTACGTGTTGGTCGGTGAAGACGGCACTCTCGGTGGACCTGTTGCCAAGAACCTGACCGACGCCGAGCGTGAGGGCCTGGCCGCCCACGTCGGAGCTCAGCCGGGAGACTGCGTCTTCTTCGCAGCTGGTGCAACGAAGCCGATGCGCGCCCTCCTCGGCGCTGCCCGTGGTGAGATCGCCCGCAAGAAGGACCTCATCGATCCTGACGCGTGGGCGTTCGTGTGGATCGTCGACGCTCCGATGTTCGAGCCGACCGCCGACGCCACTGCATCCGGTGACGTCGCTCTCGGCCACTCCGCGTGGACCGCCGTGCACCACGCGTTCACGTCGCCGAAGCCGGAGTTCTTCGACACGTTCGACACCGATCCGGATTCCGCTCTCGCCTACGCGTACGACATCGTCTGCAACGGCAACGAGATCGGCGGCGGCAGTATTCGTATCCACCGCAAGGACATTCAGGAACGAGTGTTCAAGGTGATGGGTATCTCCGAGGAAGAGGCGCAGGAGCAGTTCGGCTTCCTCCTCGACGCCTTCGCCTTCGGTGCGCCGCCGCACGGCGGAATCGCATTCGGCTGGGACCGCATCACCGCGCTCCTCGCCGGCATGGATTCCATCCGTGAGGTCATCGCGTTCCCGAAGTCCGGCGGCGGCGTCGACCCGCTGACGGATGCTCCGGCACCGATCTCGGCTCAGCAGCGCAAGGAATCGGGTATCGACGCGAAGCCCGAGAAGAAGTCAGAGGACAAGAAGTCCGAAGGCGACACCGGCGAAGCCAAGTAGAGCCGACACCGGATCGCCATGCTGCATTTGCGGGTGATCTGCCCGACCGAGCGCACCGAGCAAGTTCTCGGTGCGCTCGCGTCGCGGCGGGGCGCGACACACATCGTCGTGATGCGCGACGTCGCGGTTCATCCTGCCGGCGACATGGTGGAGGCCGACGTCGCCCGTGAGGCGGCAAACGACGTCGTCGATGCCCTGAACGAACTCGGCGTCGCCGAGGACGGCGGAATGACGCTCGTGCCGGTCGAGACGGTGTTGTCGGCGGCGGCGCGCAAAGCCGAGCGTGACGTGCCTGGTGATCCCGCGGATTCCGTCGTGTGGGAGGAATTGCTGTCCCGCACTCGCGAAGAGTCGACTCTCAACGGATTGTTCGTCGCGTTCCTGACCATTGCGTGTCTGCTGGCCGCGATCGGCGTCGTGACCGACTCTCAGATCACGATCGTCGGCGCCATGGTCGTCGGTCCGGAGTTCGGTCCGCTGGCTGCTTTGGCAGTCGCACTCGTACGGCGGGATCGACGGTTGCGTCGGCGTTCGATTCTCGCGCTTGCCGTCGGATTCCCCATCGCGATGGGCGTGACGCTTGCCGCAACGTTCGTGGTGAAGTTCTTCGGATGGATGGACGTCGTCAGTCTCGAGTCACTCCACGAGGTCGATTTCGTATACAAGGTCGGGCCCATTTCGTTTGTCGTCGCGCTTCTTGCCGGTGCGGCTGGGATGCTGGCACTCGTCTCGTCGAAGTCCGCTGCCTTGGTCGGGGTGTTCATCTCTGTCACCACGGTTCCTGCCGCCGGTTTCGCGGTGGTTGCGGCAGCAAACGGAGAATGGCGGATCGCCGGGTTGTCGTCTCTGCAACTGGCTGTCAACCTGCTCGGGATCGTCACTGCCTGCGTGCTTGTTCTCTGGCTCAGAACCCGGGCCGACGAGGAATTCGAAGCAGCGTTGAAAGGCATTTCTCGATTTGTCGACGAGGACAAGACTCCATGACGTCGCAGGTTCGGAGTTCTGCTCACCGACAGCAAAATTCTCGAGAGAACTGTGTGCCGGTGTGGCGATTGGGGACTTTTGTCATCGCCGCAGGTAGTCGGCAATTTCTGTTGCTGTGAGGCCTTGAATTCTCCGCTGCGAGCGGACGAGCTGGGCATGATCGGAGTCACTAACGGGTAAGTTGGTCGGTGATGACCGCATTACTGGCAGACCCCGTTTCCGAAGTCGTCGCAGCTGCTGAGCAGTTGCTGACACGCCGCACAGGGGCACCCGTAACCCTGGTGGATCCCGTAGATCTCGGGGGGAGTGGCCGCACCGTCGTGCTGCGCGTTCGTGTCGCCGAGAACCCGTTCTCCCTGCCCCGAACTTTGGTGATCAAGCAGGTCCGCGACAACTTCCAGGGAGCTACCAAAACAGCGATTGCGCTCCCGGCCGCGTCCGAAGGTGACTTCGACGTCGAGACCGCATTCCTTCGTGAAGCGGTGTCGTATCAGTTCGCCAACGCGCTTGCCAAGGACGCACGCCCCGGCGCCGAACTGTTGGCGTCCGACCTCGATGCTCGCCTCCTGATCCTGAGTGATCTCGGCGACGCCACCGCAATCAGCGTCCGACTCGAAGACTCCGACCCGGACACCGTCACTTACACGTTGATGGCCATGGCTCAGGCAATGGGACGCATGCACGCCGCGACCGTAGGCCGGGAGGACGACTTCACCGCACTGCTGCGTCGAGCCGAGGTTGCCCATTGCTCCGATGAAGTTGCGGATCAGGTGGGACGCGCAGTGACCGGTGTTCCCGCGATGTTGGTGGAAAGTCTCGGGATCGATGTGAGTTCGGACATTCTCGAGCAGGTTCAGCACGCGCAGACACTGTTCAGTGGCGGTCGGTTCCGTGCCTTCAGTCCGTCGGACTTGTGCCCCGACAACATCATCGTCAACGACGACGGCGTGCAGTTCCTCGACTACGAGTGGGGTGGCTACCGCGACGCCCTCCTCGACATCACCTACGCGTTGGTGTCTTTTCCCGGCTGCCTGTGCAACATCGACCTGACCGAAGAGCGGGCGTCGGCGATGGTCGATGCCTGGCGGGCCGAGGTAGTGGGGATGTGGCCCGCCCTGGCCGACGAGGCCGAATTGGGGCGCAGGATCGTCGAGGCCCAACTCATCTGGGTCTGGCTCAGTACCTATCTGTACCTGCCCGAGGATCATTCGCGTATCGCCGCCGTCCGCGAACATTATCTCTCGATTCCACGCGCCGACGCACTGGTCGGACGCTGGGCCAGGCTCGCACGCTCGGCTCAGCTCGCCGGCAACGACGCCGTCGAGGCACACGCCCGCGACGTCGTGGCGGCGCTGCGGACCGAGTTCAGCTGACCGATCACACACAGAAGGGCGCCCGTGCACGAAGCACGAGCGCCCTTTCTCGGTCGAGTCCGCTCAGTTGTCGGAGACCAGATCGTTCTCGGACAGGTCCGTCGCCGCGAGCGCTGTCGCCAGATCGGGATGCCGGAACGTCGACGTCACCTGGTCGGCCACGACTCGGAAAGCAGAGGCCAGGGTCGCGGACTTGTCCGGTTCGGCCGCCCACGTTGCGGTCTGTTCGACGACGACCACGCCGTGGTGGACGTACATCTTTCCGGGGACGAGCGTGATGCCGGCGTTGGTGGCCCACTCGCGCAGGGCAGCGAGTCCCTGGCTCGCGCCCTTGGGGCCGCCTACCTCGATGTCGTCACTCGACAACTGCAGCAGAGTGTCGACGTCTTGGGAGTTGAGTGCATCGTGCCACGCGAGGACGGTGGCGATCTCGGAGGTGCTCATGGCGACAACGCTATCCAATGCGGATTCACGACTGGGTGAGGGCTGGCGGAACAGCGGATTGTGTCGGGCGTCGGTGGTCTCTAGTAGCGTCGATTCGTGAGCGATTGGCAAGCGGAAGACAGTGTGGGGGCGAAAGACGGCGTGGTGGCGGAAGACGGCCTGTTCGAGGCAACTCCGGAGGAATCCGCGATCGTCGACGAACCAGATGTCGTGTCTGTAGCCGAGCGCGCCCTGTCCTCGGTGCCGCCCGGTGCTCCTCTGGCTGTCCGCATGCGTCCGCTCACTCTTGGTGAAGTTGTCGGTCAACAGCACTTACTCGGGCCCGGCGCGCCACTCCGCAGAATGGTCGAGGGGTCCGGCGCCGCATCGGTACTTCTGTACGGACCTCCCGGCACCGGCAAGACCACGCTCGCATCGTTGATCTCGGGTGCTACCGGCCGCCGGTTCGAGGCTCTGTCGGCTCTGTCCGCCGGAGTCAAAGAAGTCCGCGGTGTCATCGAACTCGCGCGCCGCCGCCTGCTGAACGGCGAACAAACCGTCTTGTTCATCGACGAAGTTCATCGCTTCTCCAAGACCCAGCAGGACGCCTTGCTCGCCGCGGTCGAGAACCGCATCGTGCTCTTGGTCGGCGCGACCACCGAGAACCCGTCGTTCTCGGTCGTCTCCGCTCTGTTGTCGCGCTCGTTGGTCCTGCAACTGCAATCGCTCACCGCTGCGGATGTCCAGGAACTGCTCGAGCGCGCTGTCGCCGACGAACGCGGGTTCGGCGGAGCGATCACGATCGACGACGACGCGATGGAACACCTCGTTCGTCTGGCGGCCGGCGACGCCCGCCGAGCCCTGACGGCACTCGAGGCTGCCGCCGGAGCTGCACTGGACACGGCCGGTGACGCTTCGGGCCCGGTGGTGCTCGACCTCGCGACCGTCGAGGCCAGTGTCGACAAGGCCGCGGTTCGGTACGACCGTGCCGGAGATCAGCACTACGACGTCATCAGTGCATTCATCAAGAGCATTCGTGGATCAGACGTCGACGCCGCCCTGCACTACCTCGCACGGATGCTGACCGCGGGCGAAGACCCTCGCTTCATCGCACGGCGTCTGGTGGTTCACGCCAGCGAAGACATCGGCATGGCTGATCCGATGGCGCTGCAGACTGCCACCGCCGCGGCGCAGGCAGTGCAGCTGATCGGTATGCCGGAGGCTCGTCTGGCGCTGGCACAGGCCACCATTCATCTGGCGACGGCTCCCAAATCGGGTGCGGTCATCGCCGCACTCGGCGCGGCCATGGCCGACGTGGCCGCCGGAAAATCCGGACTGGTACCGCCGCACCTGCGTGACGGGCACTACAAGGGCGCCGAGCAATTGGGCAACGCAGTCGGATACAAGTACCCGCACGACACACGTGATGGTGTTCTGCGGCAACAGTATCCACCGGACGATCTGGTGGGTGTCGACTATTACCAGCCCACCGCGCACGGCAACGAGCGGGAGATCGCCGATCGGGTGAGCAAACTTCGCCGAATAGTTCGTGGCTGACGCCTGCCAGGTTCCACCGGCCGACGCGTTAGTCTGGACACCCATAGCTCGACGCTCTTGAAGGTAAGGACCGGTTAGTGCAAACCCACGAGATCCGCAGGCGATTCCTCGACCACTTCGTCAAGGCCGGCCACACCGAGGTGCCCAGCGCCTCGCTGATTCTCGACGACCCGAACCTTCTGTTCGTCAACGCGGGCATGGTTCCGTTCGTGCCGTTCTTCCTCGGGCAGCAGACGCCGTCCTACTCACGGGCGACGTCCGTGCAGAAGTGCGTCCGCACCCTGGACATCGAAGAGGTCGGCATCACCACCCGCCACAACACCTTCTTCCAGATGGCGGGCAACTTCTCCTTCGGTGACTACTTCAAGAAGGAAGCCATCTCCCACGCCTGGCAGTTGCTGACAGGTTCGGTCGAGGACGGCGGATACGGCATCGATCCCACGCGCCTGTGGGCCACCGTCTACCTCGACGACGACGAAGCGTTCTCGATCTGGCGCGACGAGGTAGGAGTGCCCGAAGAGCGCATCCAGCGCCGCGGCATGAAGGACAACTACTGGTCCATGGGCATTCCCGGGCCGTGCGGCCCCTGCTCGGAGATCTTCTACGACCGCGGCGCCGAATACGGCGTCGAGGGTGGCCCCGAAGCCGACGAGGATCGCTACATCGAGATCTGGAACCTCGTGTTCATGCAGAACGAGCGCGGCGAGGGCACCAACAAGGGCGACTACCCGATCCTCGGACCGTTGCCGAAGAAGAACATCGACACCGGCATGGGCGTCGAGCGCGTTGCGTTCCTCCTGCAGGGCGTCGAAAACGTCTACGAGACAGATCTTCTCCGCCCCGTCATCGACAAGGCCGCCGAACTGACCGGCAGTGTCTACGGGACCGACCACACTTCAGACGTCCGTTTCCGCGTCATCGCCGACCACGCACGCACCGCAGCGATGTTGATCGCCGACGGTGTGAACCCCGGCAACTACGGCCGCGGCTACGTCCTGCGCCGGTTGCTGCGTCGCATCGTGCGTTCGGCCAAACTGCTCGGCAGCGAGCAGCCCACCATGCGCGAGTTCATGGTCGTCGTCCGCGACACGATGGCGCCGTCGTACCCGGTTTTGGAAACCGACTTCACGCGCATCGAGAACGTCGCCGTCGGCGAGGAGACCGCGTTCCTCAAGACGCTGGCTTCGGGTTCTGCTCTGTTCGAGAATGCTGCCGAGACGGTCAAGTCGTCCGGAAAGTCGGTCATCGCCGGCGATCAGGCATTTGCACTGCACGACACCTACGGCTTCCCGATCGATCTCACGCTCGAGATGGCGTCCGAGGCCGGTCTCACCGTGGACGAGGACGGCTTCCGCACGCTCATGGCCGAGCAGCGCAAGCGCGCCAAGGACGACGCTCAAGCGCGCAAGCACGCCCATGCCGACCTCACGGTCTACAAGGAACTGCTCGACCGAGGCGCCACCGAGTTCACCGGTTTCGACGAGCTCGTCTCCGAGGCTCACGTCCTCGCACTGATCGTCGACGGTGTCCGCGTGCCGGTCGCGAAGGCCGGTCAGGACGTCGAGGTCATCCTCGACCGCAGCCCGCTTTACGCAGAGTCCGGTGGACAGATCGCCGACATCGGTTCGCTCACCGCTCCGGGCCTCGAAGCCAAGGTCAACGACGTGCAGAAGATCGCCAAGAAGGTCTGGACGCACAAGGTGACGGTGCAGAAGGGCGAGATCACCGAGGGCGACGTCGTACTCGCGCACGTCGACGCCGAGTGGCGCAAGGGTGCAACCCAGGGGCACTCCGGCACCCACATGGTGCACGCGGCGCTGCGTCAGGTGCTCGGCCCCAACGCGGTGCAGGCGGGCTCGCTCAACAAGCCGGGTTACCTCCGCTTCGACTTCTCGTGGCAGGGCGCGCTGTCCGACTCCCAGAAGCAGGACATCGAGGCACTCACCAACGAAGCCGTGGCGTCGAACTACGCGGTCAACACATTTGTCACGGATCTCGACAAGGCCAAGGCGATGGGTGCGATGGCACTCTTCGGTGAAAACTACGGCGACGAGGTTCGCGTCGTCGAAATCGGCGGCCCGTTCTCGATGGAACTGTGCGGTGGCACTCACGTCGGAAGCTCCGCACAGATCGGTCAGGTAACGCTGCTCGGTGAGCAGTCGGTCGGCTCCGGAATCCGACGCGTCGAGGCGTACGTCGGTTTGGACTCCTACCGCTACCTCGCCAAGGAACGCGCGCTCCTGGCCGGACTCTCCTCCTCGCTGAAGGTTCCTTCGGAAGAGGTGCCCGCCCGCGTCGAGGCGCTCGTCGAGCGACTCAAGGTGGCCGAGAAGGAACTCGAGCAGACAAAGGCCAAGGCTGTGCTGGCGTCGGCAGGCGAGTACGTCGCCAAGGCCAAGCGCATCGGCAGTGTCCTCGTCATCGCCGAGCCTGCTCCCGCCGGAGTCGGCGGAAACGACCTGCGCAGCCTCGTCACGGACATCAAGGGTCGCCTCGGCTCCGAACCTGCCGTCGTAGCTCTGCTCGGTGACGTCGACGGCAAGGTTCCGTTCGTGGTCGCCTCGAGCAAGGCAGCTCAAGGTCTCGGTGTGAAGGCCGGCGAGCTGGTCGCGTCGTTCGGTCCCAAGATCGGCGGCCGCGGCGGCGGAAAGCCCGACATGGCCCAGGGTTCGGGTTCGGACTCCGCAGGAATCCCGGCGGCGCTCGATGCGATCCGGGACAGAGTCGGAGAGCTGGCGGGCGGCAGCTGACGGTGGTGGCTACGCAACAGGGTCCCGATCGCCCCGGCATCGACGACCCTGGTCGCGGGCGGCGCATCGCCATCGACGTGGGCAGTGTTCGCATCGGCGTCGCGTCCAGCGACCCCGACGGCATCCTCGCGACACCGGTGGAAACGGTTCCACGCTCGAAGGAGCGTGGGCCCGACGCGCCGGATATCCGGCGCATTATCGCCATCGTGTCCGAATACGAGGCCGTTGAGGTTATCGTCGGACTGCCACAGACGCTGCGCGGTGAGCAAGGTAAAGCCGCCGGTATCGCGACTGCATTCGCCAAACGACTGCAGCGGGCCGTCGAACCGATCCCGGTGAGACTGTCCGACGAACGACTGACGACCGTCACGGCTGCGCGCAATCTCCGCGAAAGTGGAGTCAAGGCACGCGGCCAGCGACCGATGATCGATCAGGCTGCGGCGGTGGAAATCCTGCAAGGCTGGCTGGACGAGCGGAGTAGAGCTGTGAAACCAGGGGAGTCGTCGAAGGACGCTGCACTGGAGGGCGATCTGTGAACGCGCGGTGGGATGAGGGCGGCGGAAGCCGGCCCACCAGTTCGTTCGACTTCGACAACGACGAGACCATGGTCATGCGTGCACTGCCGCAGAACATCGATCCGCCGCACATGTCGCGAGCCGAGGCACGCAAGCAACGCGAAGCGCGCAACAAGCGCGCCAAGCGTGGCAAGAAGGTCGGCGTTCTCGCCCTGCTGGTGTTGGTGATCGCAGTCCTCGGTGTCGGTGCATACGGCGCTCTCTGGTACATGGATCGCAACAAGACCGCGGAGGATTTTGCCGGCCCCGGCGGCGCACCCGTGGTCATCCAGATCAACAGTGGAGAAACCGCATCGGAGATCGGTGCGACGCTCGAGGCGAAGAACGTCGTCGCGAGTTCCGCTGCTTTCTACAACGCGGCGATCGCCAATCCGTCTGAGATCCAGAAGGTGCAACCCGGCTTCTACCAGGTGTCGGTGCAGAGTAGCGCCGCGAGCGCACTCGACACCTTGGTTGCCCCGGACTCCCGAGTCGGCAGTGTTGTCATCGCCGAAGGGCGTCAGCTGCACGACAGTTCGGACGCGCAGACCGGCTCGCTCAAGAAGGGCATCTACAACCTCATTTCCGAGGCGAGTTGTGTCGGCCCGGTTTCCGCTCAGAAATGTGTCTCGACAGACGAATTGAACACTGCGGGAGCATCTTCCGATCTGGCTTCGCTCGGCGTGCCGGACTGGGCGATGTCGTCGGTCAAGAGCGTGCCGGACAAGGACCGTCAGCTCGAAGGCCTGATCGCCGCCAGCAGTTGGGATTTCGATCCCACTGCTACGCCCACCGAGATCCTGCGGTCGTTGGTCGAGGGTAGCGCCGCCAAGTACGAGGCCACGGGAATTCTGACAGCCGGCAGCGGGGTCGGAATGTCTCCGTACCAATTGTTGGTGGCAGCGTCGCTGGTCGAGCGTGAGGCGTTGCCCGCAGACATGGCCAAGGTCGCGCGGGTGATCGTCAACCGACTCGCAGTCGATCAGCCTCTGCAGTTCGACTCCACGGTCAACTACTCACTCGACACCACCGAGGTCGCAACCACGGATGCCGACCGTGAGCGCGTCACGCCGTGGAACACGTACGCAATGCCGGGTCTGCCTGCAACGCCCATCGCTTCGCCGAGCATCGACGCGCTGAAGGCCGTGGAATCGCCGGCGGCCGGTGACTGGTTGTACTTCGTCACGATCAACAAGGAAGGCCAGACGCTCTTCACCAAGAGCTACGAGGAGCATTTGGCCAACATCGAACTGGCACAGCAAAGTGGGATTCTCGACAGTGGACGGTAGTACCGCGACTTCGCTCGCGACGCCACGTAAGGCGGCAGTTCTCGGAAGCCCGATCGCTCACTCGAAGTCCCCGTTGCTGCATCTTGCGGCGTACGCGGCTTTGGGGCTGAGCGATTGGACCTACGAGCGGATCGAATGCACCGGCGAGCAGTTGCCTCCCCTCGTCGACTCACTCGGCCCCGAATGGATCGGCCTCTCGGTGACGATGCCGGGCAAGATCGCAGCACTCGAATATGCCACCGAACGCACACCGCGAGCGGTGACCATCGGCTCGGCCAACACCCTGGTTCGCATCGACGGCGGTTGGCGTGCCGACTGCACGGACGTCGACGGAGTCAGCGGTGCGTTGATCGCCGGCGGTGTCGGCGATCTCAGCGGCACTTCGGCGGTAGTTGTCGGCGCGGGCGGCACCGCGCGGCCGGCATTGGTCGCGTTGGCCGACATGGGAGTTCGGACAGTCACCGTGGTCGCGCGTGATCCGGGGCGCGCATCCGGTGCCATCGAATGCGGCGGCGCGGTCGGGTTGGACATTGATCTGGTCGCCTTCGACGACGCACGGCTAGGCGGGATCTGCGCCGAATCCTCGGTCTTGGTCAGTACCGTTCCCGCGGAAGCGGCAGCGCCCTTTGCCCAGCAATTGGGGAAGGCGCGATTTGTCCTCGACGCGATCTACAACCCCTGGCCGACGCCACTTGCTTCGGTTGTCGAGGCGGCCGATGGCACGGTGATCGGTGGCCTCGAGATGTTGCTCAATCAGGCCTTCGGGCAGGTAGAGCAGTTCACGGGCAAGCCCGCTCCGCGAGAGGCGATGGCAGCCGCTATCGCTTAGGTCTGTTCACAGTGTCGAGGTAGTCCACAAGACGATTCGTAGTCTGCCGCTGGCGAACGGCAGACGCCAAGCTCGAAACCATGTGGACGTTGGTGGTCTTGGCAGGCGCTGGGGTAATCGCTGGTTTCGGTGCTCGGGCGATCGTCGACAATTGGTTGCGGCGACACGGTTATCGACCAGTCGTGACTTTCTGTTGTGTGCCGCAGTGCGCCGTCGCAACAGGCTGGGTTGTCGTCGGTGCGCTGAATACCTCGGTGGTGCAGTTACTTTCCGGTCTCGCCGTGGTGTGGTGGTGCGTCGCGATTTCGACTGTCGACCTGGCTGTGCGTCGGCTGCCCAACAGTTTCACGCTGCCGGGCTACGCCGTCGTGATGGTCTACGCGACGGTGTCGGGAACGGTGTGGGTGGCGGTGGTGGGGTCGGCACTGCTCGCCGGAATCCACCTCCTGGCGCACGTGATGTCGCCTGGTTCCATGGGTGTCGGCGATGTGAAGCTCTCGCTTCCTCTGGGCGCCGTGACCGGATTGGTGGGAGCGGACGCCTGGCTGTGGTCGTTGGTGTCTGCGTCGGTGCTCACCGCAACGCTGGGCACCGCGCTGGAACTGCGAAGACGAGGGCCGGTAGCCCACAATTCGCCCATTGCCCACGGACCCTCGATGTGCCTGGCAGCCTGCGGTTCGATTGCGTTTGCCTGGCTGACGTGACGAGTGCAACATCCGCGAGAAGTCTGGCGTTATTGACCGTTCAACGACGGACGGTGAACTGCAGGAAAGACGTAACCGTCGGTTTCATACATGCGGGTATTGCCAGCGCGCGGTCCCAGTATGCGGCGAGTCGGACTTGCCGAATGTCCACACCCTGACGTTCACTGAGGTTTCGGAAATGGGACAAAACGAATCTCGTTTCGCACTCGATTATCGGGGGAACCTATGCGCACAAGGCTTTTCGTCGCTGCGGCAGCCTGTTTGGCGGCTGTGGCTGCAGGAGCGGGCGTCGCCGGCGCCGCGCCTGCACCTTCATCGGTGGCACTGGGCGGGGGCTCAGGAATCCTGCTGCCGGACGTGGATCACTCCGATCCTGACCGAGTTGCAGCATGCACGTTGACCGCGGTCGGCTACGACAACGCCGGTTCTCTCGTGGCACTCACCGCCGGACACTGCGGAGTTGTCGGGGACCGGGTGTTCGCCGAGTACCTGCCCGAGGCCGGACCCATCGGTCGGTTCTCTTACTCGAGTCCGGTCTCGGACATCGCCGTGATCGATCTCGACGACGCCAAGGTAGCTCCGCTGCGTACCGTCGGCGGCACGACGATCAACGGAATCGGCGCCCCGCCGGCACCGGGCACGATCGTGTGCAAGGAAGGCCGTTCGACCGGCAACACGTGCGGTATCACCTGGGGCTACGACTCCGTCTACGGTGAGATCGTCGAGCACACGTGCTCGATTCCCGGTGATTCCGGTGGACCGCTCGTCGTCGGTGACCGCCTGGTGGGCTTGATCAGCAACGGCTACCCGCCGTACTGCTTCGAGCCGCTTCCGCCGCCGTTCCACGCTCCCGACAACTCGGCGGACATCAACATCGGTTTGGCTGACATCAACGCAAACGGTGGAGGATTCCGCCTGTTCTAGACCCACAGGTACCTCTGAGATGGCCCACACGCCTCGTGCGTGTGGGCCATCTGTGTTCACCGGGAGGACCACTGTGACAACTGAGGTCTGCGACGTGGAAAGATGGTCGGCGTGCTGCGTTGGATAACTGCCGGAGAATCCCATGGTCCCGCCCTCGTCGCGATGCTCGAGGGCATGGTCGCGGGGGTCGAAGTGACCTCTGAGGCCATCTCGTCCGAACTTGCCCGTCGTCGACTCGGTTACGGCCGTGGCGCACGGATGAAGTTCGAGGCCGACAAGGTCACCATCATCGGCGGTGTCCGCCACGGATTTACGCTCGGTGGCCCCGTGGCAATCGAGATCGGCAACACCGAGTGGCCCAAGTGGGAAACCATCATGTCCGCCGACCCGGTCGACCCGGACCTGCTCGCCGATCAGGCTCGCAATGCCCCGTTGACGCGCCCGCGTCCCGGACACGCCGATTACAGCGGCATGCTCAAGTACGGCTTCAACGACGCGCGTCCCGTCCTCGAGCGTGCCAGCGCTCGCGAGACCGCGGCCCGCGTAGCCGCTGGAACCGTCGCACGGTCCTTCCTGCGTCAGGTATTCGGTGCCGAGGTCGTTTCACACGTTATTTCCATCGGTGCTTCCGAGCCGTACGTCGGCCCCGTGCCGGCGGGCAAGGATCTCGACGCGATCGATGCGAGCCCGGTCCGCGCATTCGACAAGGCTGCAGAAGAGTCGATGATCGCCGAAATCGAATCGGCGAAGAAGGACGGCGACACCCTCGGTGGCGTCGTGGAGGTCGTCATCCACGGCCTGCCGGTCGGACTCGGCACTTTCGTCAGCGGCGCCGAGCGTCTCGATTCACGACTTGCTGCTGCTCTCATGGGAATTCAGGCCATCAAGGGCGTTGAGGTCGGCGACGGCTTCGAGACCGCGCGCCGTCGTGGCAGCGAAGCTCACGACGAGATCCGTCCGGGCCCGGACGGCATCGTGCGCTCCACGAACCGCGCAGGCGGAATCGAAGGTGGCATGACCAATGGTGAGGCTCTTCGAGTTCGCGCCGCGATGAAGCCGATCTCGACGGTTCCGCGCGCTCTGGCGACGGTCGACATGGAGAGCGGCGAGGAAGCGGTTGCCATCCACCAGCGCAGCGACGTGTGCGCGGTTCCGGCCGCCGGCGTCGTCGCCGAGTCGATGGTCGCGCTCGTCGTGGCTCAGGCTGCACTCGAAAAGTTCGGTGGTGATTCCATTGCTGAAACCACTGCCAACTACCGTCGTTACGCCGAGGGCATCGCAGCCCGACCGCCTCGATAGGACTCACGTATCGATGAAGCCGAAGGCTGTACTCATCGGTCCGCCCGGTGCCGGCAAATCGACCATCGGTCGACGTCTCGCGCAGGCACTCGAACTCGAATTGGTCGATACCGACGCCGAGATCGAACGGACCACGGGTAGGACGATCCCGGAGATCTTCACCCATGACGGAGAGCCTCGGTTTCGTGAGATCGAGGAATCGGTGGTTCGCGAAGCGTTGCAGGCCACCGACGGAATCGTCTCGCTCGGCGGTGGTGCGATCCTCTCCGATCGCACGCGCGAACTGCTCCAGGGGCACACGGTCATCTACCTCGAGATCAGTGTCGCCGAAGGGCTTCGCCGCACTGGGGCGAACAATCATCGCCCGCTGCTGGCCGGCGGAGATCCCAAGGTCAAGTACCAGGAGTTGATGAGGCGTCGTCGTCCGCTGTACCGGCGTTCGGCCACGATTCGGATTCGGACCGACGGCCGAAGTCCGGCGCGTGTCGTCGGGCAACTGGTGTCGAAACTTCAAGACAAATGAACAACCGGAGCGGAGTAGTGGAGCAGTGACCGAACCCGTACGTGTAGAGGTGAAGACCGCAAGTCCTTACCCGGTCGTGATCGGCCGCGGCCTGCTCGGTGATCTCGTTGCCGAGTTCGACGGCGCGCGCACTGTCGCGATCTTCCATCAGCCGCCGCTGGCAGAGACCGCGGAGGCCGTACGGGCTGCGTTGGCGGAGAAGGGAATCGACGCCCACCGTATCGAGATCCCCGATGCCGAGGACGGCAAGGATCTTGCTGTCGCGGGCTTCTGCTGGGACGTGCTCGGCCGGATCGGCCTGACTCGCAGCGACGCGATCATGAGTTTGGGCGGGGGAGCGGCGACCGACCTCACCGGCTTCGTCGCGGCTACGTGGATGCGCGGTGTCAAGGTAGTTCACGTCCCCACCACCTTGCTCGCGATGGTCGACGCAGCAGTGGGCGGCAAGACCGGTATCAACACCGAAGCGGGCAAGAACCTCGTCGGTTCGTTCCACGAGCCGGGAGCGGTGTTCATCGATCTCGCGACGCTCGAGACTGTGCCGCACAACGAGATCGTTGCAGGCATGGCCGAGGTCATCAAGACCGGATTCATCGCCGACCCGGTGATCCTGGATCTCATCGAAGCCGATCCCAAGGCAGCTCTCGATCCGTCGGGAACTGTTCTGCCCGAGTTGATTCGGCGCTCCGTAGAGGTCAAGGCCAAGGTCGTGGCCGCGGATCTGCGCGAGTCGGATCTGCGCGAAATCCTCAACTACGGCCACACCCTCGGCCACGCGATCGAACGTCGTGAGCGCTACAAGTGGCGCCACGGTGCCGCTGTCTCCGTCGGCCTGGTCTTCGCTGCCGAACTCGGACGGCTCGCGGGCCGACTCGACGACGCCACCGCGGATCGTCACAAGTCGATCCTCGATCTCGTCGGGCTGCCGACGTCGTACGACGGTGATGCGTTCGGCGATCTGATGAAGGGAATGCAGACCGACAAGAAGAACCGTGCCGGGCTGCTGCGTTTCGTGGTCCTCGACGGACTGGCCAAGCCGGGTCGCCTCGAGGGGCCGGATCCGAGTCTGCTGGTTGCGGCGTACTCCGCGATTGCCCGCGATGCGCGGCCGGCCGGCGGAACGGTCCTGTTGTGAGGATCAACGTCGTCAACGGACCCAATCTGGGGCGTCTGGGTAAGCGTCAGCCCGAGGTCTACGGCGCGACCACACACGACGATCTGATCGAATTGTGCGTCGCGGCAGGCAAGGAGCTCGGCGTCGAGGTGATCGTCCGTCAGAGCGATCACGAAGGCGATCTGCTCGGTTGGATCCACGACGCGGCGGACGCGGGGGAACCGGTGATCCTCAATGCCGGTGGCTTGACGCACACGTCGGTGGTCCTGCGAGATGCATGCGCCGAACTGACCGCAGGTCTCGTCGAGGTACACATCTCGAACGTTCATGCGCGAGAAGAGTTTCGGCACCACTCCTACCTGAGTCCGATTGCGACCGGAGTGATCGTCGGACTCGGCGTCGCCGCGTATCCGCTGGCGATCAGGTTCCTCGCCGAGCGAGGCTGAACGAGGGAAGTCGAAAAAACAGCCACACGAATGCGGCCCCGAGGAAAATATCCTCGGGGCCGCATTCGGTTGTGTGGACGGTGGGCGTTACTGCTCGCGCTTGCCCAGATCGATCGCCGGGAAGACCGCGGTATCGGCGTCGGATTCCTCGACGGACATCGCGGCTCCGCTGTATGCGTGCTGCTCGGTGGGGGAGTCGTAGCCCTCGCTGACGGGCACCGGTTCGTGGTGACGCTCGTGGGACGGGGTCTGCGGAGCTGTTCCGTTCTTGCGCTGTTCACGGCTGACGAAGAAGCGTCCGACGGTGATGGCGATCATGGCGGGGACGAAGATGAGAAGGATCGTGAACGCCGCACCGGAGGTCACCTCGAAGAACAAGCCCTGCTGGGTGAGTTCGAGGGAGGGGACCAGGCTGAGTGCCCAGCTGGCAGCGCCGGCGACGAACCCGCCGACCAATGCGGCCTTGAGCCACAGCATGGTCAGATCGGCGCCGTCCTCGGGTTCGGGGAAGTTCCGGCGGTCACGAATGCCGTCGATACCACCCCAGATCGCGGCGAAGACGATGACGATCAACAGGGACAGCCAGCGCAGGGTGGACCCCTGAAGTGGCCACTGTGCGATCGCTGCACCGAGCAACGCACGAAACACAACATGTATCAGGGCCATGCCGAGGCCACGTACCAACCACGCATTCATGGGTACAGCCTAACTAGAACCCATTACACCTTGTGGCCTAACCCACAGTTATTGCTGTAACCGCGAGTTTCGAGTTGATCGGCAGGTCTGCGCGGGCGGTAGGTTCGAGGGATGCCGGTCGACTTCAGAACACGCCGTGAATCCCTCAGACGCCTCCTCTCGGAGCGCGAACTCGACGCGATTCTCGTCACAGATCTCCTCAACATCAGATACCTCACCGGTTTCACCGGTTCCAATGCGGCGCTCGTCGTCAGTGCATCGGATTCAGCGTCCGACGAGCGTGAGACGGTGATCTGCACCGACGGCCGCTACGTGACGCAGGTGTCAGAGCAGGTGCCGGACCTTCGGGCCGAAATCGCCCGTTCGAGTGCTGCGCACTTGATCGAGAAGTCCACGGCGCCCGTTCTCGCGTTCGAGTCACATGTGGCGACGTTCGCCGAACATCGGGCTTGGACCGAAGCAGCGCCGAAGATCCGGTTCGAACCGGTGAGCGGACTCGTCGAACAATTGCGCATGGTCAAGGACGAGTACGAGGTGGAGTTGTTGCGAGCCGCGTGCACCGCAGCCGATGTCGCGTTGGCGCAGTTGATCGCTCGCGGCGGTCTGCGACCTGGCCGAACGGAACGAGAGGTCGGCCGCGAGCTGGAAAATCTGATGCTCGACAACGGGGCGGACGGTATTTCCTTCGAGACGATCGTGGCGGCCGGCGCCAACTCGGCGATTCCGCATCACCGACCGACCGATGCGATCCTGGCGTCGGGTGACTTCGTGAAACTCGACTTCGGAGCCCAGGTCGGTGGGTACCACTCGGACATGACACGGACCTACGTGCTCGAGTCCGTTTCCGATTGGCAACGGGAGATTTACGAGCTCGTCGCGCGTTCGCAAGCTGCCGGTTGCGACGCGCTCGCGCCGGGTGTCGAATGTGCGGCAGTCGACGCCGTCGCCCGTGCGGTGATCGACGATGCAGGCTACGGCGAGTTGTTCCTGCACGGCCTCGGCCACGGTGTGGGGCTCGAAATCCACGAAGCACCGGGGATCGGCAAGCTCGGCACCGGTACACTTCTTTCCGGCGCGGCGGTGACCGTCGAGCCGGGCGTGTACTTCTCCGGGCGCGGAGGTGTACGGATCGAGGACACGCTCGTTGTTCGTGAGCAGGGGCCAGAGCTGCTCACACTGACCGCAAAAGACCTTACCGTCGTCTGAGACGGTTTCCCGACCCCTAGGAGACGCGAAGCAAGTGGCTTCCACCAGTGATTTCAAGAATGGTCTGGTTCTGCAGATCGAAGGCCAGCTGTGGACGATCATCGAGTTCCAGCACGTCAAGCCCGGCAAGGGCCCTGCCTTCGTGCGCACCAAGCTCAAGAACGTGCTCTCGGGCAAGGTAGTGGACAAGACGTTCAACGCCGGTGTGAAGGTCGAGACCGCCACGGTCGACCGTCGTGACATGACGTACCTGTACCACGACGGCAGCGACTACATCTTCATGGACGGCGACACCTACGACCAGGTGTCGATCAGCGAGTCCACCGTCGGCGACCAGTCGCGTTTCCTGCTCGAGAACATGGCAGTCCAGGTCGCGACCCACGAAGACGTTCCCCTCTTCGTCGAGCTTCCGGTCACCGTCGAGCTCGTCGTCAAGCACACCGATCCGGGCCTGCAGGGCGACCGCTCCACCGGCGGCACCAAGCCTGCGACCCTCGAGACCGGTGCCGAGATCAACGTCCCGCTCTTCATCAACACCGGTGACAAGCTCAAGGTCGATTCTCGTGACGGCAACTACCTCGGGCGTGTGAATTCCTGAGTGTCCGGCACACATAAGAAACTCGGTGCACGCCACAAGGCGCGCAAGCGTGCCGTCGACTTCCTCTTCGAAGCCGAGGCACGTGACCTCGATCCGGTCGCACTGGCGTCGGAGCGTTCCGATCTGTCCGTCAAGGACGACGCGGTAGCACCCGTCGCGGCCTACACCGTCACGTTGGTGTCCGGCGTTGCGGAGAATCTGGACCGGATCGATCAGGTCATCTCCTCGCATCTGCAGGACTGGACGCTCGAGCGTCTGCCCGCCGTCGACCGTGCGATTCTGCGTATCGCCGTGTGGGAGCTCTTCCACGCGACGGACGTTCCGCCGGTTGTCGCCGTGGACGAGGCCGTCGAACTCGCGAAGCAGCTCTCGACGGACGACTCTCCGGGATTCGTCAACGGAATCCTCGGCCAGGTCGTTCTCGTTGCGCCGCAGGTTCGATCGGCTGCGGCCGCGACCTCCCAGCGCGCGCAGGAATCGGATTCGGGTACCGAGTAGCAAGTTTTGTTCCACCACCGCCGTGCGAGTGTCACCGTGCGCGTTGTGTGTCTGCACACAACCGGTCGGAGTCGCTGCTCGCACGGCGGGATCAGGTCTGTCGGCTGATAGGGTGGGGACCGTCAGACATCCTTTAACGATCCGTCCAGTGAGGCGGAGAAGGAGGTCGCTGCATGAGCGTGCCCGAAGGGTCTCGCCCATCCGATCTTGCAGGTCCAGGTAACTCGAAGGCGCCGGTCGGTGCCGAGGCAGGTAGCGAAACCCGCGAATTGTTGTCCGCCCAGGATGTGGGCCGGACCATCGCGCGGATCGCTCACGAGATCATCGAGAAGACCGCACTCGACGGACCCGAGGGAACTGCCCCTCGTGTGGTCCTGATCGGGATCCCGACGCGTGGAACCACCCTCGCCACGCGACTGCGCGCCAAGATCGAAGAATTCTCCGGTGTGCGTCTTCCCATCGGATCTCTCGACATCACCCTCTACCGCGACGATCTCCGGAACAAGCCGCACCGCCCGCTCGAGCGCACGTCCGTCCCCGAGGGTGGCGTCGACAATGCGCTGGTCGTTCTCGTGGACGACGTCCTCTTCTCCGGTCGCACCGTGCGCTCGGCACTTGACGCGTTGCGCGATCTGGGCCGCCCCCGCGCGGTCCAACTCGCAGTGCTCGTGGATCGTGGTCACCGCGAACTCCCGCTGCGCGCCGACTACGTCGGCAAGAACGTCCCGACCGCGAGGTCCGAGGACGTCAAGGTTCTCCTCCAGGAGCACGACGGCAGGGAAGCGGTAGTCATCTCCGGGGGTAAGAGCGCGTGAAGCACCTACTTTCCATCGCGGACCTCGATCGTGAGTCCGCGGTAGAACTTCTCGACGAGGCAGAACGGTTCGAGCAGGCACTTCTGGGACGAGAGGTACGCAAGCTCCCGACGCTGCGCGGACGCACGGTCATGACGGTGTTCTTCGAGAACTCGACGCGCACCCGGGTGTCTTTCGAGGTGGCAGGCAAATGGATGAGTGCCGACGTCATCAATGTCAGCGCATCCAGTTCCTCGGTGTCCAAAGGTGAATCCCTGCGCGATACCGCGATGACCCTGCGCGCGGTCGGTGCCGACGCACTCATCGTGCGCCACCCGGCTTCGGGCGCCGCCCACCAGATCGCAAAGTGGACCGGAGCGGCCGACGACGGTGGCCCGGCAGTCATCAACGCAGGTGACGGCACGCACGAGCACCCCACTCAGGCGCTTCTCGACGCTTTGACCCTTCGCCAGCGTCTCGGCGACATCGAGGGCAAGCGGATCGCCATCGTCGGCGACATCCTGCACAGCCGTGTCGCCCGCTCCAACGCACTGCTGCTCTCGATGCTCGGTGCCGAGGTTGTTCTTGTTGCGCCGCCGACACTGCTGCCGGTCGGTGCGCACACGTGGCCGGTCACGGTCTCGCATTCGCTCGACGCGGAACTGCCCGGACTCGACGCGGTGCTGATGCTGCGGGTTCAGGCCGAACGCATGAACGGTGGCTTCTTCCCGTCGCAGCGCGAGTACTCGATCAACTACGGCCTGTCCGAGAAGCGGCTGGCGATGCTGGCCGATCACGCGGTGGTCCTGCACCCCGGCCCGATGCTGCGCGGCATGGAGATTGCATCCGCCGTTGCCGATTCCTCCAAAACTGCTGTACTGCAACAGGTTACCAACGGCGTACACATGCGCATGGCTGTCTTGTTCCGACTGCTGGTCGGGTCGGAGGACGGTGCGCTGTGACCAGAAACGAGAACGGAGAATCACCCGTGAGTGTCCTGCTCCGCGGAGTCCTGATCTACGGAGAAGGTGAGCCCACCGACGTACTCGTCGGCGACGGCACGATCCTCGAGATCGGCGTGGACCTCGATCCGGCCACGGCATCCGAGGTGATCGATGCCGGCGGGCAGATCCTGCTTCCCGGCTTCGTGGACCTGCACACACATCTGCGTGAGCCCGGCCGCGAAGACACCGAGACCATCGAAACCGGAAGCTCGGCAGCGGCTCTGGGTGGATACACCGCGGTCTTCGCGATGGCCAACACGAGTCCCGTCGCCGATTCGGTGGTCATCACCGATCACGTCTGGCGACGCGGGCAGGAAGTCGGCCTCGTCGACGTCCACCCCGTCGGCGCAGTCACAGCGGGCCTGGAAGGCAAGCAACTCGCCGAGATGGCGACCATGGCCGCAGGCGTCGGCAAGGTCAAGATGTTCTCCGACGACGGCCACTGCGTCTACGACCCACTGATCATGCGTCGCGCGCTCGAATACTCCAGTTCACTGGGCGTCCTGATCGCCCAGCACGCGGAAGAGCCGCGCTTGACCGTCGGTGCGGTCGCCCACGAGGGCCCCACGGCCGCGCGTCTCGGCCTGGCCGGATGGCCGCGCGCAGCCGAAGAATCGATCGTGGCCCGCGACGCACTGCTCGCGCGTGACGCCGGCGCCCGCGTTCACATCTGCCACGCCTCCACCGCCGGAACCGTCGAACTCGTGAAGTGGGCTCGCAGCCAAGGGATTTCGATCACCGCCGAGGTCACCCCGCATCACCTGCTCCTCGACGATTCACGGCTCGAGACGTACGACGCGATCAACAAGGTCAACCCGCCCTTGCGTGAGGCCAGTGATGTTGCCGCGCTGCGCAAGGGTCTGGCCGAGGGAATCATCGACTGCGTCGCGACCGACCATGCTCCGCACGCCGAGCAGGACAAGTGCTGCGAGTTCGCAGCCGCTCGCCCTGGAATGCTCGGCCTCGAGACCGCACTCTCGATCATCGTGCAGACGATGGTCCAGCCCGGCTTGTTGGACTGGCGCGGTGTTGCCCGGGTCATGAGCGAGCGCCCCGCGGCAATCGTCGGCCTCGACGATCAGGGCCGTCCCATCGAGGTGGGGGAGCCCGCGAACCTGACATTGGTCGATCCGTCGGCCGAGTGGACGGTCCACGGTCCCGACCTGGCGAGTGTCGCGCATAACACTCCGTACGAGTCGATGACATTGCCCGCTCGGGTCACGACCACACTGTTACGTGGCCGCATCACCGCACACGACGGGAATGTGCGGCTGCGGAGTAGCGAGGAGTAGCGCGTCATGGACAGAGCACTGTGGATCATCGGTCTGGCGATCTTCTGGGTCGCGATGATCGGCCTGATGTACGTCGGCTGGCGTGGACGCGCTCGACGCCAGAAAGACAAGATCGGCGAACTGCCGACGGTACCGGCAACCCTGGGTGAACTGCTCGTCCTGCCGACCACCGGCCTGTACGTCGGCAGCACCATCGCACCCAGTTGGCAGGACCGAATCGCCGTCGGCGACCTCGGTTTCCGCGCCACCTGCGAGATCAGCCGCTACAGCGGCGGAATTCTGGTCGAGCGTGACGGCGCGTCGGCCATCTGGATTCCGGAGAAGTCGATCCGCGCGATCCGCACGGAGAACGGTCTTGCCGGCAAGGTCATGAGCAAGGACGGCGTCCTGGTGATTCGCTGGGAATTGCCGAGCGGAACCGAGATCGACACGGGCGTGCGCGGTGACGACAAGACGGTTTATCCGGACTGGGTCAAGCCGGTGACTGCTTCGAACAAGACCGCTTCGAACAAGACGAATGAAAACGAAGACGCAAGCTCTGGCGACATCGAGCAGAACGGAAAGAACGCATGAGCGGCTTTGACAACAGCCCCGCAGTACTGGTCCTCGAAGACGGACGGGTGTTCCGCGGAACCACCTTCGGTGCGGTTGGACAGACCCTGGGCGAAGCGGTGTTCAGCACCGGAATGACCGGCTACCAGGAAACGCTCACCGATCCCAGCTACCACCGCCAGATCGTCGTCTCCACCGCACCGCAGATCGGCAACACCGGCTGGAACGACGAAGACGACGAGTCGGTCGGACCGACCGGCGAGCGTGCCGGCGCCAAGATCTGGGTTGCCGGGTACGTCGTTCGTGACCCCTCGCGCGTCACCTCGAGCTGGCGTGCAACCGGTTCGCTGCAGGCCAAGCTCGAAGAGCAGGGCATCGTCGGAATCGCCGGGATCGACACCCGCGCCCTGGTTCGCCACCTGCGTACTCGCGGTTCGATGAAGGCCGGAATTTTTTCCGGTGAAGCCATCGCCGCCGATGACGAACTGGTCCGACGGGTTCAGGATCAGCCGACCATGCTCGGCGCCGATCTTGCCGGTGAGGTCAGCACCACCAGCGGCTACGTCGTCGAGCCGAAGGGCGGGGAGGCGCTGTACACGGTTGCCGCCATCGACCTCGGTATCAAGACCAACACCCCGCGCATGTTCGCCGAGCGCGGTATTCGCGTCCACGTGTTGCCGTCCAACGCGAGTCTCGAACAGATCCTCGACCTGAAGGCCGACGGAGTGTTCCTCTCCAACGGTCCCGGTGACCCAGCCACCGCCGACGGCGCAGTCCACCTCACGAAAGAGGTCATCGGACAGGGCTTGCCGCTGTTCGGTATCTGCTTCGGCAACCAGATCCTGGGCCGCGCCCTGGGCCTGAGCACCTACAAGATGAAGTTCGGCCACCGCGGAATCAACATCCCGGTGATCGAGCATCAGACCGGTCGCATCGCGATCACCGCTCAGAACCACGGCTTCGCGCTCGAAGGCGAAGCCGGTCAGGAATTCGACACCCCGTTCGGCCGCGCGGTGGTCAGCCACACCTGCGCCAACGACGGAGCCGTCGAAGGTGTTCGCCTGCTGGACGATTCGGCCTTCTCGGTGCAGTACCACCCCGAGGCGGCAGCCGGCCCGCACGACGCCGCGTACCTCTTCGACCGCTTCACCAGCCTGCTCTCCGCACGGAAAGAAACCGGAGTCAAGAACTAATGCCACGCCGTACAGATCTCAAGCACATCCTGGTAATCGGCTCCGGTCCGATCGTCATCGGTCAGGCCTGCGAGTTCGACTACTCGGGCACCCAGGCCTGCCGCGTCCTCCAGGAGGAGGGCCTGCGCGTCAGCCTGGTCAACTCCAACCCGGCCACCATCATGACGGACCCCGAGTTCGCCGACGCCACGTACGTCGAGCCGATCACGGCCGAGTTCCTCGAGAAGGTCATCGCCAAGGAAGCCTTGCAGGGCAACAAGATCGACGCCGTCCTCGCGACGCTCGGCGGTCAGACTGCGCTCAACGCCGCAGTGGCGCTGCACGAGCAGGGCATCCTCGAGAAGTACGACGTCGAACTGATCGGCGCCGACTTCGACGCCATCCAGCGCGGCGAGGATCGCCAGAAGTTCAAGGACATCGTCGCCAAGGTCGGTGGCGAATCCGCGAAGTCCGCAGTTTGCTACACGATGGACGAAGTACACGCCACGGTCGCCGAACTCGGTTACCCGGTTGTCGTGCGTCCGTCCTTCACCATGGGCGGCCTCGGTTCCGGCATGGCGTACGACGTCGACGATCTCAACCGCATCGCCGGTGGCGGTCTGGCCGCGTCGCCGACGGCGAACGTCCTGATCGAGGAATCCATCCTCGGCTGGAAGGAATACGAACTCGAGCTCATGCGCGACAGTCGCGACAACGTCGTGATCGTCTGCTCCATCGAGAACGTCGACCCGGTCGGTGTCCACACCGGAGACTCGGTCACCGTCGCCCCGGCGATGACGCTGACCGACCGCGAGTACCAGGCGATGCGCGACCTTTCCATCGACATTCTGCGTGAGGTGGGCGTCGACACCGGCGGCTGCAACATCCAGTTCGCGATGGACCCGAAGGACGGCCGCCTGGTCGTCATCGAGATGAACCCGCGTGTCTCCCGCTCGTCGGCTCTGGCGTCGAAGGCGACCGGTTACCCGATCGCGAAGATGGCGGCCAAGCTTGCCATCGGCTACACGCTCGACGAGATCGTCAACGACATCACCAAGGAAACCCCGGCTTGCTTCGAGCCGACGCTCGACTACGTCGTCGTCAAGGCTCCGCGGTTCGCTTTCGAGAAGTTCCCCGGTGCCGACGGAACTCTGACCACCACGATGAAGTCGGTGGGCGAGGCCATGAGCATCGGCCGCAACTTCACCGAGGCTTTCGGCAAGGTCATGCGTTCGCTCGAGACCAAGCGTGCGGGTTACTGGACCGGCGCCGACATCGAGACGGAGAGCCTGGATGCACTGCTCGCCGATCTGAGCGTTCCGCAGGACGGCCGCATGTACGGCATCGAGAAGGCATTCGCGCTCGGCGCAACTGTCGAGCAGCTCTTCGACGCCACCAAGATCGATCCGTGGTTCCTCGACCAGTTCCAGCAGATTCACGAGCTCGGTGAAAAGCTGCGCGCTGCAGACTCTTTCGACGAGGCTTCCCTGCGTCAGGCCAAGTACCACGGCATCTCGGACCGCCAGATCGCGGCTCTGCGCCCCGAACTCGGTGGTGACACGCACGCAGGTGAGGACGCCGTTCGCGCTCTGCGTGATCAGCTGGGCGTGCGCCCTGTCTACAAGACCGTCGACACCTGCGCCGCAGAGTTCGAGGCCAAGACGCCGTACCACTACTCGACCTACGAGCTCGATCCCGAGGCCGAGTCCGAAGTTGCTCCGCAGACCGAGCGACCCAAGGTTCTGATCCTCGGATCCGGCCCCAACCGCATCGGTCAGGGTATCGAGTTCGACTACTCGTGTGTCCACGCGGCGCAGACGCTGTCCGAGGCCGGGTACGAGACCGTCATGGTCAACTGCAACCCCGAGACCGTCTCCACGGACTACGACACCGCTGATCGCCTGTACTTCGAGCCGCTGACGTTCGAGGACGTCTTCGAGGTCTACCGCGCGGAGGCGCAGTCGGGCACCGTTGCCGGCGTCATCGTCCAGCTCGGCGGCCAGACCCCGCTCGGACTGGCGAAGCGTCTCGAAGCTGCCGGCGTCCCCATCGTGGGAACCAGCCCCGCAGCCATCGACCTGGCGGAGGACCGCGGCGAATTCGGCCGCGTACTGACCGAAGCCGGTCTGCCCGCACCGAAGTTCGGTACCGCCACCACGTTCGACGGCGCCCGCGAGATCGCGGCAGGTATCGGCTACCCGGTGCTGGTGCGTCCGTCGTACGTGCTCGGTGGACGCGGCATGGAGATCGTCTACGACGAGGCTTCCCTCGCCGACTACATCTCGCGCGCCACGGAGATCTCCGACGATCGTCCGGTCCTGGTCGACCGCTTCCTCGAAGACGCGGTCGAGATCGACGTCGACGCTCTGTGCGACGGCACCGAGGTGTACCTCGGCGGCGTCATGGAGCACATCGAGGAAGCCGGCATTCACTCCGGTGACTCGGCGTGTGCGCTCCCGCCCATCACTCTGGGCCGGGCGGATCTCGAGAACGTCCGCCGCTCCACCGAGGCTCTCGCGAAGGGCATCGGCGTCAAGGGCCTGCTCAACGTCCAGTACGCCCTCAAGGACGACATCCTCTACGTGCTGGAAGCAAATCCTCGCGCCAGCCGCACGGTTCCGTTCGTGTCCAAGGCGACGGCCGTCCAGTTGGCCAAGGCATGCGCCCGCGTCATGCTCGGCGAATCCATCGCGGAACTGCGTGCGAGCGGCATTCTGCCGGCGAAGGGCGACGGCGGAAACACCCCGGCCGGTGCACCGATCGCGGTCAAGGAAGCTGTGTTGCCGTTCAACCGCTTCCGCCGCGCCGACGGTACCGGCGTGGATACCTTGCTCAGCCCGGAAATGAAGTCCACCGGTGAAGTCATGGGAATCGACTTCGACTTCGGTACGGCTTTTGCCAAGTCGCAGACTGCCGCCTACGGTTCGTTGCCCACCACGGGCGCGGTGTTCGTCTCGGTCGCCAACAAGGACAAGCGTTCGCTGATCTTCCCGGTCAAGCGCCTGGCAGACCTCGGATTCACCATTCTTGCCACCGAAGGAACCGCAGATGTTTTGCGGCGCAACGGTATCGAGTGCAAGCAGGTGTACAAGCAGTCGGGTGAAGATGTTCCGGCCGGTGCCGAGACCATCGTCGACCAGATCCGCAGCGGCGAGGTCGCCATGGTCATCAACACGCCGTACGGCAACAACGGCCCGCGTGTCGACGGCTACGAGATCCGAAGCGCAGCGGTTGCGTCGAACATCCCGTGCATCACGACGGTGCAGGGCGCCTCGGCTGCCGTGCAGGGCATCGAAGCAGCCATTCGCGGCGACATCGGAGTTCACTCCCTGCAGGAATTGCACGCAGGTCTTCGTCAGCCGGCACAGCAGTCGTGAGTCACAGTTGGGGGCAGCGTCTCCGGTCCGCGATCGCGGACCGGGGGCGGCTGTGCGTCGGTATCGACCCGCATCCCGCGCTTCTCGACGCGTGGGGACTGCCGCGTACGGCCGAAGGTCTCGAGACTTTCGCCGAGATCTGCGTCGAGGCCTTCACCGGTGAGGTCGGACTGGTCAAACCTCAGGTCGCGTTCTTCGAGGCTTACGGCAGCGCCGGCTTCGCCGTGTTGGAGCGGACCATCTCGGTTCTTCGTGATGCGGGAACTCTGGTCGTCGCGGATGCCAAGCGCGGTGACATCGGTTCGACGATGGACGCGTACGCGCAAGCCTGGTTGGGTGATTCGCCGTTGGCCTCCGACTCGGTCACCGTTTCGCCGTACCTGGGATTCGGGGCGCTGACTCCGACACTCGAACTGGCAAGGCAGAACGCCCGCGGGATCTTCGTCCTGGCACGAACCTCCAATCCGGAAGGCGGCGTACTTCAACAGTCGTCGACTGACGGTGTGAGCGTGGCTCAGTCGATCGTCGACGCTGCGGTCGATGCGAACGGCGACGGCCGTGACACCGTCGGACTGGTGGTCGGTGCAACTCGGGACCACGGTCTGGACCTGTCGCAGTTCAACGGCCCGATTCTCGCTCCGGGACTCGGCGCGCAGGGTGCGACGGCAGCGGATCTCGCAGACATCTTCGCGGGATCGACCGAGCTCCTGCTGCCGAACACTTCCCGTGGGGTGCTCAAGCATGGTCCTTCGGTATCGGCACTTCGGGAGGCAGCAATGCGTGACCGAGACGAGATCGAAGCCGCATTGGCGAACTGATCCGTGAGTGACCTCGAGGCTCGTTCGAGCGGTGGAACCCGGTGGTACCGTCCGTCGGTGAATCGTTGGTGGCAGATCGGACTTCTCGTCGCGGCGTGCGCGCTGCTGGCCACCGGGTTCCAATCCGTCACCGGCGTACACGGCGACGATCTCGCCGTGTACCGGACGGCGGGTCAGGCCGTCCTCGACGGCTCGAACCTGTACGACGAGTCGTTCAACGCGAGACTGCCGTTCACGTATCCGCCCTTCGCTGCGCTCGTCGCCGTTCCAGTCGCCCTGGGTTCCTGGGGTGCGGTCCAGTGGGGATGGAGTTTCGTCAGCCTCCTGATGCTGGCCGCGATCATCGTGCTCAGCTATCGCGAAGTCCCGTTCACACGTAAGCGGCCAGTCGTCGTCTACGTGGGTTTCCTGGTCCTGTGGACGGCGGCATCGCCGATCTCCGATCACCTCGGGTACGGCCAGGTCGGGTTGTTTCTGACTCTCCTGTGCTTGATCGACGTGCTGGCTCGACCACGGTGGATTCCCGAGGGCGTGCTGGTGGGGATCGCCGGCGCGGTCAAACTGGTGCCACTCGTCTACATCGGTTACTACGTGATCACCGGGCGCTGGAAAGCAGTTGCGGGCGGCCTCGCCGGCTTCCTCGGCGCCACGGCTCTGGGCTTTGCGGTTCTCCCACGCCAGACGATCGACTACTTCGGCGACATCGCCTCACTCTCGGGGCGCGTCGCCGTCGGTGACCCGTCCGTGTTCGGTAACCAGTCCGTGCGTGGAATGGCCTTGCGGCTACTTCCCGAGGGCCTGGTGGGTCCGGCCTGGCTCGTCGCCTGTGCGGTGTTGGGTGTCCTCGGAATTGTCGCGACGCGGCGCGCTCAGCGCCTGCGGGGCGATCTCGCCGGTTTCACGGTGGTGGCTCTGCTGGCGGCAATCGTGACTCCCATTGCCTGGACGCACCACTTCGTGTGGTTGGTGCCGGCGGTGGGTGTACTCCTCGTTCCGATCAAGTCGGGCGTGGGGGAGGGCACTCGATCGGTCCCTGTGTGGTCCTGGATCGCGATCGGTCTCACCGCTGTCGTAGTGCTGTTTCGGCTTCCTCGAGTCGGCGCGGACACGGATATCCCGGTAGTCGGCTTCGTGCTGGAGAATTCATTGCTCTGGGCGAGCCTCGCGGTAGTGCTCGCTCTGGCCGCCCCCGGCGTGAGTCGCATCGAACCCGAGACGGTCGACGCCGGCGATCCGAAATCGTCGCTGCAGACCTGAAAACGGGCCGCGACACGCGCATAGGCGCCGAAAATGCTCGAAAATTTTGGATGTGTCGGCGACCACGTTCATTCCCGCAGGTAACGATTTCGCACACTCGCACGGGGGTGTCGCACGCTATGGGTCGAAATACATTGTGTTACAGTCTATTTCGGTACTGTACGCACGTTCGTGTGGCGTCGAATTCGTCTCGATCCAGCCGAAAACGGTGACGATCCGTGACATCGATTCGACGCGCATAACCCACCGCGATCTGCATCGGACCGCGGGGGGTGGGTTAGCAATTCGCGCCAGGCGTGAGTACGGTCGCTATCGCTGCTGGTTATCAGCGGAATAGACAAAATTTGCACACGACGAGACGGAGGAACCGTGGCCCTTCCCCAGTTGACTGATGAGCAGCGCGCTGCTGCTTTGGAGAAGGCAGCTGCTGCCCGCAAGGCCAGGGCTGAGCTCAAGGAGCGCCTGAAGCGTGGCGGCACCGACCTCAAGCAGGTCCTCAAGGACGCCGAAGACAACGAAATCTTGGGCAAGATGAAGGTTTCGGCACTGCTCGAGGCGCTGCCCAAGGTGGGCAAGGTCAAGGCTCAGGAGATCATGACCGAGCTGGAGATTGCACCGACCCGTCGCCTTCGTGGCCTCGGTGATCGGCAGCGCAAGGCTCTGCTCACCAAGTTCGACTTCGAGGCCTGAGCCGACAAGTGATGATTGCTGACGCGGCAGTGTCTGATGATTGCTGACGCAACAGTGTCAGAGAGCAAGACCGCAGTGCGGAGGGGTCGGCTGGTTGTACTGGCCGGCCCTTCGGCTGTCGGTAAGTCCAGCGTCGTTCGCGAGCTGAGAACTCGGTTGCCTGAACTCGTTTTCAGTGTTTCGGCGACCACTCGCGATCCCCGTCCAGGTGAAGTGGACGGCAAGGACTACCGATTCACCTCCCGTGAAGAATTTCAACGGATGATCGACTCCGGTGAACTTCTCGAATGGGCGGAAATCCACGGCGGCCTGCAGCGCTCCGGCACCCCCGCAGCTCCGGTCGAAGAAGCGCTCGAAGCTGGAAAGCCCGTTCTCGTCGAGGTCGATCTCGCCGGAGCACGAGCTGTCCGCAAGGCGATGCCCGAGGCTCTGTTGGTGTTCATGGCTCCACCGAGCTGGGACGTTCTGGTGCAACGGCTGACCGGACGTGGAACCGAAACGGAAGACGTCGTGGCGCGCCGACTCGAGACGGCCCGAGTGGAATTGGCCGCACAGGACGAGTTCGACACGGTCATCGTGAACGAGGATGTAAGCCGTGCTTGCGATGAGTTGGTATCCTTGTTGGTTGGGAACTGATTCCGCACCCTTCGGGAACCGATTTCCACCCCGTTTCTCAGATATCCGGATCGATAAAACTAGTTCTTCAATGAAGATCTAATTCAGGAGACACAAGAGTGAGCAGCACTTCAGCCGCGTCCGCAGCAGGTCAGGGCGCTCTGCCTGCCTACGACACCCCGCTCGGCATCACCAACCCGCCGATCGACGAGTTGCTCGAACGCACCTCTTCCAAGTACGCCCTGGTCATCTACTCAGCCAAGCGCGCGCGCCAGATCAACGACTACTACAACCAGCTCGGTGACGGCATCCTCGAATACGTCGGACCTCTGGTCGAGCCCGGTCTGCAGGAAAAGCCGCTGTCCATCGCGTTGCGTGAAATCCACGCTGATCTCCTCGAGCACACCGAAGGCGAGTGAGCACCACATCTGCCGCACCCGAACCTCGTTCGGGTGTCGGGGGAGTGTCCGACGCGCCCACATCGATACGTAAGCGCATTGTCGTCGGTGTCGGTGGGGGTATCGCCGCGTACAAGGCGTGCTCGATCATCCGCAGCTTCACCGAGAGCGGTCATCACGTCCGCGTGATTCCGACCGAATCCGCTCTGGAGTTCGTCGGGCGCGCGACGTTCGAAGCACTCTCCGGCAACCCGGTTCACACCGGCGTCTTCAACGACGTCCCGCAGGTTCCGCATGTCCGTCTCGGACAGGAAGCCGATCTGGTCGTCATCGCGCCGGCAACCGCTGATCTGATGGCGCGAGCGGTCATGGGTCGCGCAGACGACCTGTTGACGGCCACTTTGTTGACCGCGCGCTGTCCGGTTGTCTTCGCCCCAGCAATGCACACCGAGATGTGGGAGCACCCCGCAACGGTCTCGAACGTGGCGACACTGCGTTCGCGCGGCGTCCACGTGATCGAACCTGCCTCCGGGCGTTTGACAGGGAAAGACACCGGAGCCGGTCGACTTCCCGAACCCGACGAGATCGTCGGGTTGGCATCGTTGCTCCTCGAGCGCTCGGACGCGTTGCCGCGCGACCTGGAGGGTCGCCGCATTCTGGTCACCGCCGGCGGTACTCGCGAGCCGCTCGATCCCGTGCGCTTTCTCGGTAATCGCAGCTCGGGCAAGCAGGGCTACGCGCTCGCCCGTCTTGCCGCGCAACGCGGCGCGCACGTGACACTGATCGCCGGGTACACGGCTGATCTCGCCGACCCCGCCGCTGTCGACGTCGTGCACATCAAGACGGCCGAAGATCTCCGGTTGGCAGTGGAAAAGCACGCACCGGGACACGACGGAGTCGTCATGGCTGCGGCTGTCGCGGACTTCCGCCCCACCACCGTCGAAGGCAGCAAGATCAAGAAGGGCGCAAACGAACCCGACTCGATCAGCCTCACCAGAAATGCCGACATCCTCGCCGGTCTCGTCGAAGCGCGTCGTGACGGCGACTTGGATGCTCGAACGGTGATCGTCGGATTCGCCGCTGAGACCGGTGACGCCCATGGTGACGTTCTCACCTATGCCCGCTCCAAGCTTGCCCGCAAAGGTTGCGATCTCCTCGTGGTCAATGCGGTCGGCGAGGGCAAGGCGTTCGAGGTCGATCACAACGACGGTTGGTTGCTCGGTTCCGACGGCTCGGAGTCCGCTCTCGAACACGGATCCAAGGCTTTGATGGCCAGTCGAGTACTCGACGCCCTGGTCAAGCTCTTTCCCGAGTAGCGACACGCGCCCGGTGGTGAGAGTTACCCCACGATAATCGGGTGAGTACAAGGGTGTTGCGCAGGCGGTCCAACCGTTATCGTCGGCTCAGCCCCCAGCTAACAAAGCATGACAAAACGGTCACCGAACGGTGATTCGGATACTTCAATAAGCTGTAGTCAAGAACTCAGTCGTCGAGAGGGAGATCTGTGAGCAAGTCCGGCAGTCGGCTATTCACCAGCGAGTCCGTCACCGAGGGGCACCCGGACAAGATCTGTGACGCGATCAGCGACTCGATCCTCGACGCGCTGCTCACCCAGGACCCGCGCGCCCGCGTGGCCGTCGAGACACTGGTCACCACCGGCCAGGTTCACGTAGCCGGTGAGGTCACGACCACTGCGTACGCGGACATTCCGAAGATCGTGCGCGACACGGTCCTCGAAATCGGCTACGACAGCTCCGCAAAGGGCTTCGACGGTAACTCCTGCGGCGTCAACGTCGCGATCGGCGCCCAGTCGCCCGAGATCGCGCAGGGTGTCGATCACTCGCACGAGGCTCGCGTCGACGGAATCAGCGACGACGAGATCGACCGTCAGGGTGCGGGCGACCAAGGCCTGATGTTCGGCTACGCCACCACCGACACGCCGGAACTGATGCCGCTGCCCATCGCGCTGGCTCATCGTCTCTCTCGCCGGTTGACCGAGGTCCGTAAGTCCGGCGTGCTGCCGTACCTGCGCCCGGACGGCAAGACCCAGGTCACCATCGAGTACGACGGTGACAAGGCTGTCCGTCTCGACACCGTGGTCATCTCCACCCAGCATGCCGCTGACATCGACCTCGACAACCTGTTGACGCCCGATCTTCGCGAGAAGGTGCTTCACTCGGTGCTGACCGACGTCAACCTCACCGATCTCGACACCTCCGATGTTCGTCTGTTGGTGAACCCGACGGGCAAGTTCGTCCTCGGTGGCCCGATGGGTGACGCCGGTTTGACCGGCCGCAAGATCATCGTCGACACCTACGGCGGAATGGCTCGCCACGGTGGCGGCGCGTTCTCCGGCAAGGACCCGTCAAAGGTCGACCGCAGCGCTGCCTACGCCATGCGCTGGGTGGCCAAGAACGCTGTTGCCGCAGGTCTGGCCGACCGCATCGAGGTTCAGGTCGCCTACGCCATCGGCAAGGCAGCTCCGGTCGGACTCTTCGTCGAAACCTTCGGCACCGAGAAGACCGATCCGGCACGGATCCAGAAGGCGATCACCGAGATCTTCGACCTGCGTCCGGGAGCGATCATCCGCGACCTCGACCTGCTGCGCCCGATCTACGCGCAGACGGCGGCATACGGTCACTTCGGTCGCACCGATATCGACCTCCCGTGGGAGAGCACCGATCGCGCCGACAAGCTGCGTAGCGCAGCTGGTCTCTGATCACTGACGTACAGACGGGGCGCGGGTGGGCGCGGAAAGAGTAGCGGCAGAAGTCGATCCGGTCGCCCGGGTGCTGCCGATGCTCCCGCTCGCTCACCTCGACCGTGAATTCGACTACCTCGTTCCTCGTGAACTCGAAGCGGATGCGCAGCCCGGAGTCCGGGTGCGCATCCGCTTCGCTGGTCGTCTGGTGGACGGTTTCATCGTCTCGCGCGAGGCGACCAGTGACCATCAGGGGAAGTTCGGCTGGCTCGAACGCGTCATCTCGTCCGAGCGGGTCCTGACGGCCGAAATCGCGCAAGTCGTCGATCGTGTGGCGGAGCGTTATGCCGGAACCCGTGCCGATGTTCTCCGTTTGGCGGTACCGCCGCGGCACGCGAAGGTCGAGGCGGAACCGTGGGGGCCCGCCGAGCCGCCGTCCGCTCCTGAACCGATCGAAAATGGTTGGCATCTCTACAGATTCGGTGACGCCTTCCTGTCCGCGATTCGCGAGTCGAAAAGCCCACGTGCGGTCTGGCAGGCGTTGCCTGGTGAAAACTGGCCACTGCGCCTGGCCGAACTGGCCGGGGCCGTAGCGGCAAGTGGTAAATCCGCGATCCTGGTTGTGCCCGATCAACGCGACCTGGACCGCGTCGTCGCCGCTTGTACCGAACTCTCCGGAGCGGATGCGGTGGTAGGTCTGTCCGCGGGCCTGGGGCCGGCCATGCGATATCGGAGGTGGCTCGCTGCACTGCGCGGGACCGCCCGGATCGTCGTCGGCACGCGGAGTGCTGTTTTTGCGCCGACGCCCGAGACCGGTCTTGTCGTCGTCTGGGACGACGGCGACGACAACTTGTCCGAGCCGCGGTCGCCGTATCCACATGCCCGCGAAGTTGCCGTCCTGCGTGGCTACGTCGCCGGGTGCGCCGTCGTGATCGGTGGGTTCTCCCGTACGGCAGAAGCGCAGGTACTCGTCGACTCGGGATGGGCGCACGATCTGGTCGCTACGCGGGACGTCGTTCGTGCCCACGCACCCAAGATCACCGCGCTTGCCGACAGCGATCAAGCCTTGGCCCGCGATCCGGGAGCCAGAGCGGCTCGTTTGCCCGCTATTGCATTCGCGGCCGCCCGGCGCGCTCTGGGTGAGGGCAACGGAGTCCTGGTACAGGTGCCTCGGCGGGGGTACGTACCGACCCTGGCCTGCGGAAAGTGCCGTGCCCCGGCACGGTGCCGTCGGTGTAACGGCCCACTGGCTCTTCCCGCTGCGGCAGGTCCCGACGGCGCCGGGACACCGGCGTGCCGCTGGTGCGGGGTTGCCGATGCCGCCTACCGATGTCACGCGTGCGGGGCGAAAGCATTGCGCGCGGTGGTGGTCGGTGCCGGCCGGACCGCCGAAGAACTCGGGCGGGCGTTTCCCGGTGTGAAAGTTGTTCTGTCCGGGGGCAGTGATGTGGTCAAGGAACTGCCACACGGGCCCGCGTTGGTGGTCTCGACAGTGGGTGCGGAGCCGGTGATGACCGGCGGCTACGGCGCCGCGCTCTTGCTCGACGGTTGGGCACTGCTCGGCCGGCCCGATCTTCGCGCCGCCGAGGAAACACTCAGACGCTGGATGTCGGCTGCTGCCATGGTGATTCCGCTGTCCGAAGGCGGTGAAGTTGTGGTTGTCGCAGACTCGGGTATCCCGACGGTGCAGGCGTTGGTCCGATGGGATCCAGTGGGGCACGCACAGTCTCAATTCGAGGAACGGGACGAGGTCGGCTTTCCTCCGGCCGTTCACATGGCTGCGATCGACGGTGGATCCGCAGCAATTGCGGAGTTGGTGGACTCGGCTGATCTGCCGGCAAGTGCTGTACTGCTCGGACCAGTGGAACTGCCTGCGGGGGAGAGGCTTCCGTATTCCGGTGAGGACGAGAGCGGTGTCGCGCCGGAGCGAATGCTGGTCCGCGTTCCACGCAAGGACGGTCGCGGCCTTGCGGACGCTCTGGCACATGCGAGGGCCGCGCGCAGTGCGCGGAAGTCTTCGGGTCCGGTCCGCATTCAGATCGACCCACGCCGCATCGGCTGAGTTTCGAGTTGTCGGAGGAATCCTTGCGCTACCCGATATGACGATATATCGTCGAACTATCAACGATAGTGATGGAGGTTCGACGATGGATGCAAGTTTCCCGAACGAGGGGATGTTCGGCCGGCGCGGTTTCTTCGGCGGTTTCGGCCGTGAGCAACGGCCACCATTTGTGATGTGGGTGCCGACGGACGACGGCGCGTCGGGCGATGGTCCCGGCGATCGAGACGATGGACGGCGCGGTCGACCGCACGAGCGGCCAGGCTTCGGTGACATGCCACGCAGAGGCCATCGGCGGGGGCGTTTCGGTCCAGACGGCGGACCCGGCCCCGGCTTCGGTCCGGGCGCTCAGTTCGGTCGCGGGCGAGGACGTGGCGGACGAGGTCGTCGAGGAGATGTGCGCGCTGCGATTCTGCTGTTGATCGCGGAAGAGCCGATGCACGGCTACGAATTGATTCAGCAGATCGTCGAGCGCAGCGGCGGCGTCTGGAAGCCGAGTCCGGGTTCCATTTATCCCGCGCTGTCCCAACTCGAGGACGAAGGACTCGTCATCATCGAAAAGGTCGCCGGCCGCAAGACTGCCAAGCTGACCGAGGAAGGCGTCGCATACGTCGAGGAGCATCGCGCCGATCTCGGGGCGCCGTGGGATGACGTTCGTCTCAGCGTAGGGGAGCCGGAGCAGGACCTTCGTGAACTGATCGGACAGTTGATGGGCGCGGCCGGTCAAGTGGCCGCTGTAGGCACGCCCGCGCAGGTCAAGGCCGCAGCCGACGTGCTGGTCGAGGCACGCAAGTCGCTGTACCGAGTGCTTGCCGGCGATGATGCCGGTGAAGGCGGCAATTGAGACGTCGGATACCTACTGTTCGGTAGGGTATGCGCCTCGAAGTTTATGGTGTTACGGTCAGCTCCCTCGTAGGATCAGAGCAGGAGCAGGAACAATGGCTGGCGTCAAACGGTCTGTGGGACTGACATTTTCGGTAGCAGTGGCGCTGCTGATCGGAGCACCGCCGGCGATATCGGGTGCCGCACCGACGCTTCCGTCTGCGAGTGCCGACGCGATGGACGTTCCTCTCGACATCGGTCCGGGTCAGGCGACCCGTTCCGTTGCTACGGCATATGCGCATGCTCATCCAGGATCCGCACCTGCCGGATCGAACGATTTCGGCTGTGAGCCTTCCGACACGCATCCCCGACCGGTTGTACTCGCCCACGGAACCGACACCGAGGCGTACGCGGATTGGGCGGCCCTGTCGCCGGCACTGGCAGCTGACGGCTACTGCGTCTTCGCCCTCAATTACGGCGGTGCGATCAAAGAAGAAGACGGGGACGTCGCACACGAGACCTACGGCGTCGGCGACATAGTCGGTAGTGCCACCGCGTTCGGTTCTTTCGTCGATCAGGTGCTGACCGCGACCGGCGCGGACAAGGTCGTCGTCATCGGCTATTCGCAAGGCGCGACGGTGACGCGGTACTACGTCAACAAGATGGGCGGCGACGCCTACGTCGATCATTGGGTCGGTTTGGCTTCGCCGACCTACGGCGGGGTGATGTTCGGGTTGGTTCCGATCGTCCGCGCGATCCCCGGCGGAGAGGATTTTGTCGAAGACGTCTTTTCGCGAGCTGTCCGTGAGCAGATGCAGGGGTCGGATATGTTGAACGCCCTCAACGACGGCGGCGACACCGTACCCGGAGTGCGCTACACGACCATCGGGTCCACTGTCGACGAGATGATCCAGCCGTCCTCGAACATCGCGCTCCGCGATGCCGGTGCAGAAAACATCGTCCTCCAGGATCTGTGCCCGTCGAACCTGACCGGCCACTTCCGCATGCCGTACGACCCCTACGTGATCGACGTCATCCGGACGGTCCTCGACCCCGATGCCGAGCGGCACGCTTCGTGCAGCGTGGTGCCGCTCGGCACGGATATTCCGCAAGTGGTCATCGACGCAAATTCGTGAGCTGCAAATTCGTGAGCTGCTAACTCGTGAGCACCGAGATCACGTGGGTCGGGATGTTTACTCGGCGAGCTTGGCAGTGGCCTGCGCCCACAGGAAGAACTTGTTCGTTCCGAGGTCGCGGACGGTCTTGATGTTGAACGCTGCCTTCAAATGTTCTGCGTCCGAATCGCTTACGCCGTTGAGTGCCGCGACCGGGGCGTCCGCCAATTCTTCGACGGACTTTCCTGCGTAGGCCTTGTCGAACTTACTGTCGATGCCTGCCATCTAAGTTCCTCCGTGTGATCGGTGTATCCCGTATCAGCCTCCGCCGAGTGGCGACGACAGAAACAGTCAATACCGAGGACCGGTGAATGTGCAGGGTTCTGATCAAAGAAATTGCTGAGAAAGTGGTTCGGTGCGGCGCGAGGTAGGTCGTAGCTCTCGCAGTCCTTAGACTGACAGTTCCACCCACCGACACATCCGGGAGCATTTTCGTGAGTTGCAGTCCACCGCGTTCGACAGGCCGATCGGCTGATCAGAGTCCGAAGAGCCCAACGAAACGGGAGAGCTGACATGCGCGTCGTGTTCGCCGGAACACCCGAACCCGCGGTTCCTTCACTGCGTCGGCTCATCGAATCCGCCAACCACGAAGTGGTAGCCGTCGTCACGCGTCCGGACGCTGTGGCGGGCCGCGGTCGAAAAGTCACCCGATCGCCGATCGGTCTGCTTGCCGACGAGCACGGCATCCCGGTGCTGACGCCGGCCAAGGCGTCCGATCCCGACTTCGCGGCCGAACTCGCCCGCCTCGAACCGGACTGTGCACCCGTCGTCGCCTACGGAAACCTGTTGCCGCAGAACGTCCTCGACATTCCGAAATACGGTTGGGTCAATCTGCATTTCTCGTTGCTTCCCGCGTGGCGCGGCGCCGCGCCGGTGCAGGCCGCGATCAGTGCCGGTGACGAGGTGACGGGCGCCAGCGCGTTCCGTTTGGAAGCCGGGATGGATACCGGTCCCGTGTACGGAGTGATGACCGAGCGGATTCGCGACACCGATACGGCGGGCGACCTGCTCGGACGTCTCGCGGAAAACGGCGCTGCCCTCCTCGAATCGGTACTCGACGGACTCGAGGCCGGCGAGATCAACGCGGTTCCGCAGTCTGCCGACGGCGTCTCGTACGCCCCCAAGGTGACGGTGGACGCGGCCCGCGTGCGGTGGGAACTGCCCGCTCCCACAGTGGACCGGCATATCCGAGCCGTCACACCCGCACCCGGGGCATGGACGATGATCGGTGATCTTCGAGTCAAGGTCGGCCCGATCACCGTCACGGACGAGACCCTGGCAGTCGGTGAGATCTCGGTACGCAAGGATGGTCTGTACATCGGTACCGCGACCACCGCGGTGCGACTCGGGCAGATTCAGCCCCCGGGCAAGAAATTGATGTCGGCAGGGGACTGGGCACGCGGTGCCCGACTCGACGCGGAGGTACGAGCACAGTGACCGAATCACGACGACCGGCACGACGGACACAGGGTCCCGGAGCCAAGAACGGCGGCGGCGCCAAGAACACCAAGCCGAAGCAGGCCAAGCGGCCTGATCCGGCAACCGCCGGGCTCGATCAACCGCGTCTGGCGGCGCGTGACGTCCTGCGCGCGGTCCGTGAGCGTGACGCGTACGCGAACCTGGTTCTGCCAGGGCTCCTGCGTGACCGCAAACTCGACGCACGCGACGCTGCGCTGGCAACCGAACTGGCGTACGGCGCGGCACGTGCTCAGGGACTGCTGGATGCGGTGATCGCCCATGCAGCGGGTCGGCCGATCGAAGAGATCGACGGAACTCTGCTCGATGTTCTCCGACTCGGCTCGTACCAATTGCTGCGCACTCGTGTCGCACCGCACGCTGCCGTCGCAACTTCGGTCGATCTGGTCCGCGCCGAAAACGGCCAGGGCCGAGCAGGATTCGTCAATGCGGTCCTGCGCCGTGTTTCCGAACGCACCCAGGAGGAGTGGGTCGAGCTGCTGGCCCCGAAGGACCCGGTCGGCCGGCTCGCCTTCGAGCACGCTCACCCCCTGTGGATCGCGCAGGTATTTGCCGACTCGCTCGGCGCTGCTGCCGGTGAACTCGAAGACGTCCTGATCGCCGACGACGCCCGCCCTGCAGTACACCTCGTCGCCCGCCCCGGCGAGATCTCCGCCGAGGAGCTAGCACTGGTGACCGGCGGCGAGATCGGGCCGTACTCGCCGTACGCCGTGCATCTCGACGGCGGTGACCCCGGACAGCTCGAAGCGGTCCGCCAAGGCTTGGCGGGCGTGCAGGACGAGGGCAGTCAGCTGGTGGCCCGCGCCCTCAGCATTGCTCCTCTCGAAGGTGAAGACTCCGGACGCTGGCTCGACCTCTGTGCAGGTCCAGGAGGAAAAGCGGCACTTCTCGGTGCTCTTGCCGGCATTGAAGGTGGTCGACTCGACGCCGTCGAGCCCGTCGAACATCGCGCCGAACTGATCCGCAAGACCACTCGCGAACTTCCCGTCGACGTACACGTGGCGGACGGCCGCGAATCCGGGCTCGAACCCGGATACGACCGCATCCTCGTCGACGCTCCCTGCACCGGGTTGGGTGCGCTGCGTCGGCGCCCGGAGGCACGTTGGCGTCGCCAGCCGTCCGATGTGGCTCCGCTCGTGAAGTTACAGCGTGAATTGCTCGCTGCCGCAATCGAACTGGTTCGCCCCGGCGGAGTGGTGCTGTACTCCACGTGCTCGCCGCACTTGTCGGAAACGCTGGCAGTGGTCGCCGATGCAGTGCGACGTCACGGCGTCGTGGAACTCGACACCAAGGAATTGGTGCCAGGTGTCCCGGACGTCGGCGACGGATCGTCGGTTCAGTTGTGGCCGCACCGACACGGCACGGACGCTATGTTCATGGCCGCTTTGCGCAAGCCGCTGGCCTGATCGGATGACTTCTGGGCATCGGTAGTCGTATGGTGCCTACATGGTTACGTGGGAACAGGTTGTAGTACTGGGTTCGGCTCTTCCCTCCGTGGAAGAGTCGACCTCGTACAACACCCCGGCACTCAAGGTGGCAGGTAAGACTTTTGCACGGCTCCGCACCGAAGCGGAGGGCGCTTTGGTCGTGATGTGCGGTCTGGACGAGAAGGAGGCGCTACTCGCCAGTGGCGAGGCGGCTTTCTTCACCACCGATCACTATCACGGGCACGGCTCGATCCTGGTGCACCTCGAACTGATCGACGAGGTGCAGTTGGGTGAGATGCTCGAAGACGCGTGGCGGATCAAGGCACCGGCCAAGGTGCGAAAGCTCCACACCGTCGTCAAGAACTGATCTGATTGCACCGGCTCCGATGTGCATGCACGGTCGGCAATGAGACACAGCTAAACTCGGCGTCGTGGCTTCCCCGATGATTGCACCGTCCATCCTGTCCGCAGATTTTGCTCGACTCGCTGATGAAGCGACTGCCGTGTCCGGCTCCGACTGGCTTCACGTCGACGTGATGGACGCGCATTTCGTTCCCAATCTCACGCTGGGTCTGCCGGTGGTCGAGAGTCTGCTGAAGGCGACGGATATTCCGCTCGACTGCCATCTCATGATCGAGAATCCGGAGCGCTGGGCGCCGCCGTACGCCGAGGCCGGTGCGTACAACGTCACGTTTCACGCCGAGGCCACCGACGATCCGCGTTCGGTTGCCCGCGATATTCGTGCAGCTGGTGCCAAGGCGGGTCTGAGCATCAAGCCTGGAACCCCGATCGACGACTACCTGGAAATCCTCAAGGATTTCGACACCCTCTTGATCATGAGCGTCGAACCCGGATTCGGTGGTCAGTCCTTCATGCCTCAGGTGCTCGACAAGGCACGCGCAGTTCGAAAGCTCGTCGACTCGGGTGAGCTGACGCTCCTTGTCGAAATCGACGGCGGCATCAACGCTTCCACGATCGAGCAGGCCGCTGAAGCAGGGATCGACTGCTTCGTCGCCGGTTCGGCGGTGTACGGAGCGAGTGATCCCGGTGAGGCGGTGCGCAAGCTGCGCGCGCAGGCCGCCTCGGCGTCGCCGCACCTGACGCTGTCGGTCTGAGCCGCTCGATGGCAAAGGGTGGACAGGCGTCGACGGCTGATCTCGACGCCGCGATGCAGATCGCGCTGGCCGCAGCTGATTCCGCGCGCGGATTCACCAGCCCCAACCCACCGGTCGGCGCGGTCATCCTCGCTGCCGACGGAACCATCGCGGGCGTCGGTATGACGCAACCGCCCGGTGGACCGCACGCGGAGGTCGTGGCTCTCGACGAGGCCGGCGATGCGGCACGTGGCGGTACGGCAGTGGTGACACTGGAACCGTGCAATCACCAGGGGCGAACCGGCCCTTGCTCACAGGCATTGATCGATGCCGGAGTCTCGGCGGTTGTCTACGCCGTCGGTGATCCCAATCCCGAGGCTTCCGGCGGCGCAGCGACGCTCATGCGCGCTGGAATCAGCGTCACGGCCGGACTGCGAGCACCCGAGGTGGAAGCTGGTCCACTGCGGGCCTGGCTGCACAAACAGCGCACCGGTCGTCCGCACATCACGTGGAAGTACGCGGCCAGTCTGGACGGACGCAGCGCCGCTGAGGACGGAACGAGTCAGTGGATCACCGGTCCGCAGGCGAGGGCGCGCGTGCATGCGCAGCGAGCGCAGATCGATGCGATCGTGGTCGGTACCGGCACCGTGTTCGCCGACGATCCGTGGCTGACCGCACGTCAGCCCACCGGTGAGCTCGCGGCGCACCAGCCCGTTCGCGTCGTCGTCGGAAAGCGCGAAATACCCTCGACGGCAAGCATTCTCGACGACACCGCACCGACTCTGGTGCTCAACACCGACAACGTCGACGAAGTAGTCGAGGCGTTGGGGGAGTACACGGACGTACTTCTCGAGGGTGGGCCCCGTCTGGCCGGAGCATTCCTTGCCGCCGGATATGTCGACGTCATAGAGGCATACATCGCTCCGATCCTGCTCGGCGCTGGCGCCTCCGCACTCGTCGATGCCGGAGTGCACACCATCACCGACGCACACCGATTCCGTTTGGAGTCTGCGGTAACGATCGGCCCCGATATTTTGTTGAGTCTGGTTCCGGAGAGTTCTGCTCCGGGGAACGAGGAGTAGGGCGCGTGTTCACAGGAATTGTGGAAGAACTCGGCGAAATTGTCGCCAAGGAAGAACTGGTCGATGCTGCACGTTTCACGGTGCGCGGGCCACTGGTCACCTCCGACGCCGGTCACGGTGATTCGATCGCGGTCAACGGAGTGTGCCTGACGGTGGTCGACGTGCTTGCCGACGGTTCGTTCACCGCAGATGTCATGCAGGAAACCCTGAACCGCTCGAGCCTGGCGAAATTGGATGTCGGCTCTCGCGTCAACCTCGAGCGTGCCGCGGCGCTGAACAGCCGACTCGGCGGCCACCTGGTTCAAGGGCATGTCGATGGAACAGGCCACGTCATTTCCCGCTCGCCGTCCGAGAACTGGGAGGTAGTGCGGATCGCACTGCCCGACTCCATTTCCCGTTACGTCGTGGAGAAGGGTTCGATCACCGTCGACGGAGTCTCGCTGACGGTCTCCGCGCTGGGCGGAGACCGCGGGTTCGAGTACTTCGAGATCTCGCTGATCCCGACAACGCTCGAGTTGACGACGCTCGGAACCGCTGTGGTCGGTACGCCGGTCAACCTCGAGGTGGACGTGATCGCCAAGTACGTCGAGCGGCTTCACTCTGCCGGTCGGTAGGACCAGGCTGATCGGACCCGTCCGATTGGTCGTAGGGTTGTCAGTGCATCCGTCGGATGCACTCGTTGTATTCGATGATGTGAAAAGTCAAGACTTTGGAGTGCGAGCACGTGACCAGGTTCGACAGTATCGAGCGCGCAGTAGCAGATATCGCTGCAGGTAAAGCTGTTGTCGTCGTGGACGACGAGGATCGCGAGAACGAGGGCGACCTCATCTTCGCCGCCGAGAAAGCCACCCCGGAACTGGTGGCGTTCATGGTCAGGTACACCTCCGGCTACCTGTGCGTGCCGCTCGACGGTGACGATTGCGATCGGCTGGGCCTGCCCCCGATGTACGCCACCAACCAGGACAAGCACGGCACGGCGTACACCGTCACCGTCGACGCCCGTGAGGGAATCGGTACCGGCATCTCGGCGTCGGACCGCGCTGCGACGATGCGTCTGCTCGCCAACCCCGAATCCGGTGCCAACGATTTCACTCGCCCCGGTCACGTCGTTCCGCTCCGCGCGAAGGAAGGCGGAGTACTGCGTCGTCCTGGCCACACGGAAGCTGCAGTCGACCTCGCCCGCATGGCGGACCTGCGTCCTGCCGGCGTCATCTGCGAAATCGTCAGCCAGAAGGACGAAGGCGCGATGGCTCAGACCGACGAGTTGCGAGTATTTGCCGACGAACACAACCTTGCTCTGATCTCGATCGCGGACCTCATCGCGTGGCGTCGCAAGCACGAGAAGCACGTACTGCGCATCGCCGAGGCCCGCATCCCCACCCGCCACGGTGAGTTCACCGCTGTCGGCTACACCAGCATCTACGACGAGGTCGAGCACGTTGCGCTGGTGCGCGGCGACATCGCAGGCCCCGACGGCGACGGTAGCGACGTACTCGTCCGCGTTCACTCCGAGTGCCTCACCGGCGACGTCTTCGGTTCGCTGCGGTGCGATTGCGGCCCGCAGCTCGACGCCGCACTGGACATGGTCGCCCAGGAGGGCCGCGGCGTTGTTCTGTACATGCGCGGGCACGAGGGTCGTGGCATCGGTCTCATGCACAAGCTGCAGGCCTACCAGCTCCAGGACGCCGGTTCCGACACCGTCGACGCCAATCTCGAACTCGGCCTGCCGGCGGACGCCCGTGACTACGGCATCGGTGCCCAGATCCTCGTCGATCTGGGGATCTCGTCGATGCGTCTGCTGACCAACAACCCGGCCAAGCGTGTGGGTCTGGACGGCTACGGCCTGCAGATCACCGATCGTGTTCCGATGCCGTTGCGCGCGAATGCGGAGAACCTCACCTACCTGCGCACCAAGCGCGATCGGATGGGGCACGATCTGATCGGACTGGACGAGTACGAGGCGAACCAGAACACCGCACAGCCGGGAACCGCACTGTGAGCGGCGAAGGTCAGCCGCAGCTCGCGATCGCCGAGGCCAAGGATCTGAAGCTGGCGATCGTTGCCGGGCAGTGGCACGCGACGATCTCCGAGGCTCTGATCGCGGGCGCGCAGCGCGTCGCGCAGGAGGCGCAGATCAAGGACGTGACACTGGTCCGTGTCGCCGGTGCGATCGAACTGCCGGTCGTTGCGCAGGCATTGGCGCGCACGCACGACGCCGTCGTCGCTCTCGGTGTTGTCATCCGCGGTGGCACGCCGCACTTCGAGTACGTGTGCGACGCGGTCACCGCGGGCCTCACACGCGTCTCGCTCGACGAAAGCACCCCCGTGGGGAACGGTGTCCTGACCACCGACACCGAGCAGCAGGCTCTTGACCGTTCGGGTCTGCCGGGTAGCGTCGAGGACAAGGGCGCACAGGCCTGCGCCGCCGCACTGGACACCGCAGTGACCCTGCGCCATCTCCGAGCACCATGGACCGAGGATTCGTTTCGATGAGTACACCCGGCGACAACGAGAACTGGGAACTGATTGCGTCACCGCGTAAGTCGACGCGATACGCGATCGGAGTTGCCGTCCTCCTGGTGATCGTTCACGTCACACTGGCACTCCTGCTTCGCCAGGGGTCCACCGGCGTGTACTTCCGTGCCGCGGACCAGATCGCGATGGCAGGCATCGGCACCATTCTGGCTCTCGGTGTGCTGATGTTGACGCGGCCCCGGGTCAAGGTGGGCAAGCAGGGTATTGCCGTACGAAACATCCTGGGCGAGAAGATCGTCGACTGGGATCTGTTCGAGGGACTCTCGTTCCCCGACGGTGCCGCCTGGGCACGCATCGAATTGCCCGACGACGAGTACATGGCAGTGATGGCGATCCAGTCCAACGACCGCGAGTACGCCGTCGACACGGTCGGCAAGTTCCGCGAACTGGCCGACCGCTACGCACCGGTCGCGCACAAGAGCAACTGACGTCTTCCGACCGGTTCGGTGCCCGCATCCTGCGCGTTTCCGAGTCGGTCGGTGGCGGCGACTAACCTGAAACCGTGCCGGATCCCTCGACTTACCGCCCCGCTACCGGAACCATTCCGGCTGCGCCGGGCGTCTACAAATTTCGCGATCCGCATGGTCGGGTCATTTACGTCGGAAAGGCGAAAAGCCTCCGTTCACGTTTGAACTCGTACTTCGCGGACGTCACGACACTGCATCCCCGTACTCGGCAGATGGTGACCACCGCCGGCAGCGTCGAGTGGACCGTCGTCAGTACCGAAGTCGAAGCGCTTCAGCTCGAGTACAACTGGATCAAGGAATTCGATCCGCGGTTCAACGTCCGGTACCGCGACGACAAGACGTATCCGGTTCTCGCGGTAACGCTCAACGAAGAGTTCCCGCGCTTGTTCGTCTACCGCGGTCCGCGGCGCAAGGGTGTCCGGTACTTCGGTCCCTACTCCCATGCCTGGGCGATCCGCGAAACTCTCGATCTGCTGCTACGAGTCTTTCCCGCACGAACGTGCTCGTCCGGAGTCTTCAAACGACACAACCAGATCGGCCGGCCGTGTCTGCTCGGCTACATCGACAAGTGCTCGGCGCCCTGCGTCGGGCGAGTCAGCGCCGAGGAGCATCGTCAGATCGTCGAAGATTTCTGCGACTTCCTCGCCGGCCGCACGGACAAGTTGGTCAAAGATCTCGAAAAGCGCATGCAGCAGGCTTCCGAGGACCTCGACTTCGAGACCGCAGCCCGTCTGCGTGACGATATCGGGGCTTTGCGCAAGGCGCTCGAGAAGCAGGCCGTCGTACTCGGTGACGGCACCGACGCCGATCTCGTCGCCTTTGCCACCGATGATCTCGAAGCCGCCGTTCAGGTGTTCCACGTGCGGGGCGGACGCGTGCGGGGTCAGCGTGGATGGGTCGTGGAGAAGGCAGGCGACGCCATCGACTGGGCCGCACTCGACGCCGAGTCCGACCTGCCGATCCTGGTCGAGCAGTTCCTCACCCAGTTCTACGGGGAGCAGGCGGCCCTCGACCCGGGAGCGGGTTCCGAGGCCGGGATCAGCGCGGTTCCCAAGGAAGTTCTGGTGCCGGTTCTGCCGGCAAACGCGACCGAGATCCAGGCGTGGCTGAGCAAGCTTCGGGGATCGCAAGTGCAACTGCGGGTTCCGCAACGCGGCGACAAGAAAGACCTCGCCGAAACAGTCCAGCGAAACGCGAAAGAGGCTCTGGCGCAGCACAAGCTCAAGCGCGCCGGCGATTTCACTTCGCGTTCTGCGGCGCTGCAGGGCATCCAGGAAGCACTGGACCTGGACTCGGCTCCGCTACGAATCGAATGCATCGACATCAGTCACGTCCAGGGAACCGACGTCGTGGCGTCACTGGTCGTGTTCGAGGACGGGCTCCCGCGTAAGTCGGACTACCGCCATTACGCGATCAAGGAAGCTGCCGGCGACGGTCATTCCGACGACGTCGCGAGTATCGCGGAGATCACGCGTCGGCGGTTCCTGCGCCACAACCGCGACCTGGGCGTCCTCGCGGCGTCGGCGTCGACCATGGACTCGGACGGTGGTGATCTGGCTCCCGAAGCGGCGATCGACCCGGCGACGGGCCGGCCTCGGCGGTTCGCCTATCCGCCCAATCTGTTCGTCGTGGACGGCGGCGCCCCTCAGGTCACGGCGGCAGCGGCGGTCCTCGACGAGCTGGGGGTGACCGACGTCGCGGTAGTCGGGTTGGCCAAAAGACTCGAAGAGGTATGGGTGCCGGGGGAAGAAGATCCGGTCATCCTCCCTCGGACGAGCGAGTCGTTGTACCTACTGCAGCGCATCCGAGACGAAGCCCACCGCTTCGCGATCACGTTCCATCGCAGCAAACGCTCGAGGCGGATGACGGCTTCGGCTCTGGATTCGGTCAAGGGGCTCGGTGAAACTCGTCGAACCGCTCTGGTGGCTCACTTCGGTTCCGTGGCGAAGCTGAAAACGGCAACGGTCGAGGAGATCATGCAGGTCCCCGGTATCGGTGAGACCACCGCCACAGCAGTTCTGGCCGCACTCGGCACGGATTCGGCTGCAGCCGACGCGGGTGCTGAAGCTCGAGCGCTGCCAGCCGCGGTAGGGGATGATGAGCTGGACACGGAATCCGAATCGTCTGTTACGTCTGCTGACGCGCCCAGCGCCGAATCCGGTAGCGGTGACGAGGGCTCCGAGTCGCGAGAATTGTCCATGCCGACGACGGGGCCGAGTGCACAGTGACTACCGACAGCGCCAAAGACAGTCGAACGATGGATTTCCTGCTGGTGACGGGATTGTCCGGAGCAGGTTTGAGTACCGCTGCCAAGGTGCTCGAAGACCTCGGCTGGTATGTCGCGGACAATTTGCCACCTGAGCTCATTTCCCGAATGGTCGGTCTGAGCCTGACCTCCGATCCGCCGGTCGATCGTCTCGCCGTCGTGATCGACGTGCGGAGTCGACTCTTCACCGGCGATCTCGGGTGGGTGCTCACCGAACTCGAGGCGGAACCGATCCATACTCGGGTGCTGTACCTCGAAGCGTCGGACGACGTGTTGATCCGACGGTTCGAACAGGTGCGCCGCAGTCATCCGTTGCAGAGCGACGGCATCGACGGCACATTGTCCGAAGGGATCGCAGCCGAGCGTCGGCAGTTGGCCGTGGTGAAGGCGGCCGCCGATCTGGTCATCGACACGTCGGCGCTGAAGGCGCATCAGCTGCGTCAGAAGATCGAAACGGCGTTCGGGAACGATGCCAACCGCACGATGAAGGTGACGGTCCAGTCGTTCGGATTCAAGTACGGCCTGCCGATGGACGCCGATCTCGTCTGTGACGTTCGTTTCCTGCCCAATCCCCACTGGATCCCTGAACTTCGCCCGCACACCGGTCAGGATGCCGACGTCCGCGACTACGTGTTGTCCCGCGAGGGCGCGGAAGACTATCTCGACACCTACCGACATCTGGTGGATTTGACGATCGCCGGATATCGACGAGAAGGAAAGCGCTACATGACAATTGCGGTCGGATGCACCGGCGGTAAGCACCGAAGCGTAGCCATGTCCGAAGCTCTCGCGAGGCGTTTGGGTTCCGAGGACGACATCTCGGTCAGCATCGTGCACCGGGATCTGGGGCGCGAATGAGTGAACCGACACATCGCTCGCGGGAGACACCCGAAGGGCCGGCCATCGTCGCGCTCGGCGGCGGGCACGGATTGTTCGCCACGCTCCAGGCCGTCAGACGCTTGACGGTCGACGTCACCGCCGTGGTCACGGTCGCCGACGACGGTGGTTCGTCGGGCCGGCTGCGCGCCGAACTCGGCGTCATCCCGCCTGGAGACCTCCGGATGGCGCTGGCAGCTCTCGCGTCGGACGAACCCGAGATAGTCGACTGGACTCGGACCATTCAGCATCGCTTCGGCGGTGTCGGCGCACTTGCCGGGCACTCGGTGGGCAATCTCATCCTGGCCGGACTGACCGAGGTGCTCGGCGATCCGGTCGTCGCGCTCGACGAGATGGCGCGACTGCTGCGAATCCGTGGCCGTGTGCTGCCGATGTCGCCGATCGCGCTCGAGATCGAAGCCGACGTTCAGGGACTCGAAGAGGACCCCCGCGTCAGCCGCTGCATTCGTGGACAGGTTGCCGTCGCGACCACCCCGGGCAAGGTTCGGCGTGTGAGACTGCTCCCGTCCAATCCGCCCGCGTGCCCCGATGCCGTGACTGCGATCGATCGTGCCGATCTCGTGGTTCTCGGCCCGGGATCGTGGTTCTCGAGCGTGATCCCACACGTCCTGGTACCCGAACTCGTCGAATCACTGTCGTCGACGAAGGCTCGAAAGGTACTGGTGCTCAATCTCGCACCCGAGCCGGGGGAGACCGCCGGATTCTCCGCGGAGCGTCACCTGCACGTACTCTCCCAACACGTGCCCGATTTCCGGGTCGACTACGTGGTGGTCGACTCGGCGTCGGTACCGGCCGGGCGTGAACGTGAACATCTGCAGCGTGCGGCGGATCAATTTTCAGCCGAAGTCAGGTACGCGGATGTCGCGGACACCTCACCGGGCGCAGCGCATGTACACGATCCGGCAAAACTGGCCGATGTACTGGCTGAACTGTCGAGCAGTGCGGCAGTAGGGGATTCGACACAGTCTTCCCTGCAAGAACAGCAATCCGAAGAACAGAGGGAGAACGCTTCGTGGCAATGACAGCGGAGGTCAAGGACGAACTGAGCCGGTTAGTGGTGACTCAGGTCAGCTGCCGCAAGGCAGAGGTCTCCGCGTTGCTGCGCTTTGCCGGTGGGCTCCACATCGTCGGCGGCCGGGTGGTCGTCGAAGCAGAGGTGGATCTGGGCTCCACGGCGCGACGTCTGCGCCGGGAGATATTCGACCTGTTCACCTACAGTGCCGACGTGCACGTACTCAGTGCGGGCGGGCTTCGAAAGTCCGCTCGTTACATCGTGCGTGTAGCGAAGGAGGGTGAGGCCCTCGCGCGCCAGACGGGACTGCTCGATCTTCGCGGGCGCCCGGTTCGCGGCTTGCCTGCGCAGGTCGTCGGCGGAAGTGTCGGCGACGCCGAAGCAGCGTGGCGCGGTGCGTTCCTCGCGCACGGTTCCCTGACCGAACCCGGCCGTTCGTCGGCGCTCGAAGTGAGCTGCCCGGGCCCGGAAGCCGCACTTGCTCTGGTTGGAGCTGCGCGGCGTCTGGGGATCTCGGCGAAGGCACGTGAGGTTCGCGGAACGGATCGTGTGGTGATCCGCGACGGTGAGGCCATCGGCGATCTCCTGACCCGAATGGGAGCCCAGGACACACGTCTGGTGTGGGAGGAGAGGCGGATGCGACGCGAGGTCCGCGCCACCGCCAATCGTCTCGCCAATTTCGACGACGCAAACCTGCGACGCTCTGCTCGCGCTGCCGTTGCGGCTGCTGCGCGCGTCGAGCGTGCGTTGGAGATCCTCGGTGAGGACGTGCCCGATCACCTCGCGGCGGCGGGTGCACTGCGCGTCGAGCATCGGCAGGCGTCCCTCGAAGAACTCGGCCAGTTGGCCGACCCGCCGATGACCAAGGACGCCGTTGCCGGACGTATCCGTCGCCTGCTGTCGATGGCTGATCGCAAGGCCAAGGAAACGGGCATACCCGACACCGAATCCGCAGTGAATGTGGAGCTACTCGAAGAGGGGTGACCTGCCCTCCATCAGGGTGGGCTGCGCACGTTCGGGCCACGCGCATTAGGGTATGAGTCACATCGACCGATGAACCCCACGTCCGCGTCGTGCACACACGGATTCGGAGTATGCGTGGGTCAAGTTGCACACCAGAATCATGGTCAAAGGAGCGAATTGTGACTGTCCGGGTTGGCGTAAACGGTTTCGGCCGTATCGGACGTAACTTCTTCAGGGCGGTGGATGCGCAGAAGGCGCTCGGAACCACCGATATCGAGATCGTGGCAGTCAACGACCTGACTGACAACGCGACGCTCGCTCACCTGCTGAAGTACGACTCCATCCTCGGCCGTTTGCCGTACGACGTGTCGCTCGACGGTGACGACACGATCGTCGTCGGCGATCAGCGCATCAAGGCCCTCGCACACCGTGGCCCGTTGAACGAACTTCCCTGGGGCGAGCTGGGCGTCGACGTCGTCGTCGAGTCCACCGGCATCTTCACCGACGCCGCAAAGGCCAAGGGACACCTCGAAGCCGGCGCCAAGAAGGTCATCATCTCGGCTCCGGCCAAGGGTGAAGACATCACCATCGTGATGGGCGTCAACGACGACAAGTACGACGGCAGCCAGAACATCATCTCCAACGCGTCGTGCACCACCAACTGCCTCGGCCCCATCGCCAAGGTTCTCGACGACGAGTTCGGCATCGTCAAGGGTCTGATGACCACGATCCACGCGTACACCCAGGATCAGAACCTGCAGGACGCTCCGCACGCAGACCTCCGTCGCGCCCGCGCAGCTGCCCTCAACATCGTTCCCACCGGTACCGGTGCAGCCAAGGCAATCGGCCTGGTTCTCCCGCAGTTGCTCGGCAAGCTCGACGGCTACGCACTGCGCGTGCCGATCCCCACGGGCTCGGTCACCGACCTCACCGCGAACCTGAAGAAGTCGGCCACCGCCGACGAGATCAACGCTGCGATGAAGGCTGCTGCCGAAGGACCCCTCAAGGGCATCCTGAAGTACACCGACGCACCGATCGTCTCCTCGGACATCGTCACCGACCCGCACTCGTCGATCTTCGACTCGGGCCTGACCAAGGTCATCGACGACCAGGTCAAGATCGTCTCCTGGTACGACAACGAGTGGGGCTACTCCAACCGCCTCGCCGACCTCATCGGCCTCGTCGCCAAGTCTCTCTGAGCGGAGTTTCGATAACAGTGGCAGTTCAGACGCTGAAGGATCTGCTGGACGCTGGGGTCGAGGGGCGCACCGTACTGGTGCGTTCCGACCTCAACGTCCCGTTGGATGGCGGAGAAATCACGGACCCGGGTCGCATCGTCGCATCCGCTCCCACCCTGCGGGCACTCGCCGAGGGTGGAGCGAAGGTCATCGTGACCGCGCACCTCGGGCGCCCCGACGGTCAGCCCGATCCCAAGTTCTCCCTCGCACCGGTTGCCGCGAAGTTGGCCGAAATCCTCGGTCGCAACGTGCAACTGGCCGGTGACGTCGTGGGACAGGACGCGCTGGCTCGTTCCGAAGGACTCACCGACGGTGACGTCCTGATGCTCGAGAACATCCGTTTCGACCCTCGCGAGACCAGCAAGGACGAAGCCGAGCGGGTCAAGCTCGCCAAGGCTCTCGTCGAGCTGGTCGGTGACGACGGCGCATTCGTCTCCGACGGATTCGGTGTTGTTCACCGTAAGCAGGCGTCGGTCTTCGACGTCGCGAAGCTGCTCCCGCATTACGCCGGATACCTGGTCGGCGCCGAGGTCGAGGTGCTCGCCAAGCTCACGCAGGACGCAGCGCGTCCGTACGCGGTGGTGCTCGGTGGCTCCAAGGTCTCGGACAAGCTGGCCGTCATCGAGGCACTGGCGCCGAAGGTCGACACTCTGGTGATCGGCGGCGGAATGTTCTACACGTTCCTCGCGGCTCAGGGTGTGTCCGTGGGCAATTCGCTGTGTGAAGAGTCCATGATCGAGACCTGCAAGGATCTCCTCGACCGGTACGCCGACGTCATCCACATCCCTCAGGATGTTGTCGTCGCGGACTCCTTCTCGGCCGATGCCGAGTCGAAGATCGTTCCGTTCGACAAGATTCCCGACGGCTGGATGGGTCTGGACATCGGACCGGAGTCGGTCAAGCGCTTTGCCGCGATCCTGACCGGCGCCAAGACGGTGTTCTGGAACGGCCCGATGGGCGTGTTCGAGTTCCCGAAGTTCGAGGCAGGCACCCGCGGTGTCGCCGAGGCAATCGTGGAGGCAACCGAGAAGGGCGCCTTCAGCGTCGTCGGCGGCGGCGACTCCGCAGCAGCCGTTCGTCAACTCGGTATCCCGGACGAGGGCTTCTCGCACATTTCCACCGGTGGTGGCGCTTCCCTCGAGTACCTCGAGGGCAAAGAGCTGCCTGGCATCGCAGTACTGGAAGGCTGATCCGACATGGCACGTAAGCCGTTGATCGCCGGCAACTGGAAGATGAATCTGAACCACCTCGAGGCTATCGCCCTGGTGCAGAAGATCGCTTTCTCCTTGCCTGCGAAGTACTTCGACAAAGTGGACGTCACGGTCATCCCGCCGTTCACCGACATCCGAAGCGTCCAGACGCTGATCGAGGGCGACAAGCTCCTCCTCACGTACGGCGCGCAAGATGTCTCGGCTCAAGACTCGGGTGCGTTCACGGGCGAGATCAGCGGCTCCATGCTGGCCAAGCTCGGTTGCACCTTCGTCGTGGTCGGCCACTCCGAGCGTCGCACCCTTCACGGTGAGACCAACGAGACCGTCCTCGCGAAGACGAAGGCTGCTCTCAAGAACGGCCTCACGCCGATCGTGTGCATCGGCGAAGGCCTCGAGATCCGCGAAGCGGGCGAGCATGTCGCCTACAACGTCGACCAGCTCAAGGGTTCGTTGGCGGGCCTGAGCGCGGAGGAGATCTCCAAGATCGTCATTGCGTACGAACCTGTCTGGGCCATCGGCACCGGCCGTGTCGCTTCTGCCGCCGATGCACAGGAAGTGTGTGCTGCGGTACGAGCAACAGTGGCCGAACTTGCCGACGCCGAGGTCGCGGCCGGCGTTCGCGTTCTGTACGGCGGTAGCGTCAGCTCGAAGAACGTCGGAGAGATCGTCGGCCAGACCGACGTCGACGGCGCTCTTGTCGGCGGCGCGTCACTCAAGGCTGACGAGTTCGCGACACTGTCTGCGATCGCTGCAGGCGGTCCACTCCCGTGATGATCGGGTAGTGAGCTGAAACTGCTCGAGACTAAGACTGCGGGTGTGTGACCGAGTAGGTCACACACCCGCAGTTTTTTGTTCGCGAGTCAGCTCACCAGTTTGGTTTCCAGAGCGCCGACGAGTTCGGGAGCAAGCTCCAACCCGGCGGTCAGATAGTTCTCGACGGTCCCGTAGTGGTGCTCGACCTGCTCGAAGGCAGCGCCCAGGTAACTCGCGTCGACGGAAAGCAGCAACCGGATCACCTCGCCCTTGTCTGCATCTGTGGCAGCGGCGATCTTCGCGACTGTTGCATCGATGTACTCGGCCGAGTACGTGTTCGTGAGCAGGTAGTCCGCCGTGATCGTTTCGCGCGGTACACCAGCGAGTGTCTGCAGTAGTGCTGCCGCCCAACCTGTTCGGTCCTTGCCCGCCGTGCAGTGGAAGAGTTGCGGCCCCTCGGTGGTCGCCAGGGCGGCGAACAACTGCGAAAATCCGTTCCGAGTGACGGGGTCTGCGACAAAGCTGCGATTGATGTTCTGCATGAAAGCTGTTGCAGCGTCCGCTGTTCGGAGAGCCATCGCTTCGGCGTGGATGTTTCCGGACAGGATGGGAATGTGGGCGTACATCGCCGGCGCCGGCACGATGTCGGGAGTTTCGTTCGCCTCGGTTTCGGAGCGCACGTCATAGACGGCGGTCAGCCCCAGCGATTCCACGATTGCAAGATCCTCGGGCGAGGGCGTCAGTACGTTTGCACGGTAGAAGACTCCGCGGCTCATCGCCTGTCCGCTGGTCGTGACGTACCCGGGTCCGGCCACGTCGCGGAAGTTGTGAATCGAAGCCAGACGCGGTGTGTCAGGCAGGGGTGTGTCGGGCAGGGCAGTGTTGGGCAGGGCAGTGTCGGAAAGCATGGAGCCGGCCTTTCGGAGGTAGAGTCGCGTCAACTGAAAAACTACTGAATCGGTATCTCGACAGTGTGATCGATGCCACTGACCAAGAGTCGTGCCTGGCCGGGTGCAAAGTCATGTGCGAGGCGGGTATGTGGTCAGGCTATCTGCGCGCGCCTGTATGGTGTTATCGGTTGTAGTTGTCCCTATTGGATTGGTGGACGTAGACAGACATGAAACTGTTCCTGGATATCCTGCTGGTCATCACCAGCTTGCTCCTCATCGCCTTGGTGCTCCTGCATCGCGGTAAGGGCGGCGGTTTGTCGAGTCTGTTCGGTGGCGGTGTCCAGTCCAGCCTGTCCGGATCGACTGTTGTCGAGAAGAACCTCGACCGGTTGACGGTCTTCACCGCGTTGATCTGGCTCATTTCGATCGTCGGCATCGGCCTGGAGATCAAGTTCGCCTGATTCTCGGCTCATGACTTACAGCCGGTAGTTTTTCACACACGAATTTCAGACACGGAACCCCGCCTATCGAGCGGGGTTCTTTGTTTCGGTCGATAATTGTGTGATGACTGAAACCGCGTCGCATCGAGAAACACCGCGAGAGGCCACCGAGCCGCTGCGCGAAGACATCCGGCTTCTCGGCGGAATACTCGGACAAATAGTGCGAGAGCAAGCCGGCGACAATGTGTTCGATCTGGTCGAGCGAGCCCGTGTCGAGTCGTTCCGAGTCCGTCGTTCGGAGATCGATCGCGCCGAACTGGTGTCGCTGTTCGCCGAAATCAGTACGGACGACGCCATTCCCGTCATCCGGGCGTTCAGTCACTTCGCACTGCTCGCCAACCTGGCCGAGGACATCCATCGCGAGCGTCGACGGGCCATCCACGTCAACGCGGGGGAACCGCCCCGCGACAGCACTCTCGCGGCCACGTACACCAAACTTGATGCAGCCGATATCGATTCGGCCACCGTCGAAGAAGCGCTTCGGGGCGCCCTGGTCTCACCCGTCATCACCGCTCACCCGACGGAGACCCGACGCCGTACGGTGTTCGAGACGCAGAGTCGGATCACCGAGTTGATGCGATACCGCGAGCGCACGGCGCTGAGCGTCGCAGAAACCGCTGATGTCGATCTGCAATTGCGCCGTCAGATCCTGACCCTTTGGCAGACGGCTCTGATCCGGCTCAGCCGCCTCCGCATCCAGGATGAAATCGAGGTAGGCCTGCGCTACTACGACGCAGCGTTGTTCGAGGTGATTCCGAAGATCAACGCCGAGGTTCGCAAAGCTCTGCGCACTCGTTGGCCGGACGCCGGGCTCCTGCCGGAACCGATCCTGAGGCCGGGTTCGTGGATCGGCGGTGACCGAGACGGCAATCCGTACGTGACCGGCGAAATCGTCCAGCGCGCCACGTCGCGCGCTGCGGCGACTGCTCTCGAGCATCACCTCGAGGAACTCGAACATCTCGAGCGTGAACTGTCGATGTCGGCGCGGCTGGTTTCCGTCACGCCCGAACTCGATCTGCTGGCGTCTACCTCCGGCGACGACTCTGCCTTCAGGGCCGACGAGCCGTACCGTCGCGCGATTCGCGGTATCCGCGGGCGCTTGAGCGCCACAGCACTGACGGTACTGGGGGAGTTGCCCGCCCACGGGTCCGACGACGGACTCGAGGCGTACACCGACCCGGCACAGTTGCAGCGGGATCTCGGAATCATCGACACCTCGTTGCGTCGTTTCGGTGACGAGACCATCGCCGACGATCGACTCGATCGGCTCCGAGAAGCGGTGGAGGTGTTCGGCTTTCACCTGTCCGGTCTGGACATGCGGCAGAACTCCGAGGTACACGAAAGCGTCGTCGCAGAACTTCTGGCGTGGGCCGGAGTTCACCCGGACTACGCGTCCTTGCCGGAAGCCGATCGAGTCGAATTGCTGTCGGCCGAGTTGACGACGCGGCGACCACTGACTTCGCCGGACGCCGAGTTCAGCGAATTGACCACCAAGGAACTGGCCATCATGGCGGCCGGTGCCAAGGCAGTGCGGGTTCTCGGAGCGGGTGCGGTACCCAACTACATCATCAGCATGTGTACCTCGGTCAGTGACATGCTCGAGGCTGCAGTGCTGCTCAAAGAGGTCGGGGTGCTCGATCCGGGCGTCGGTAGCGAGCCCTCGTGCCCGATCGGCATCGTGCCGTTGTTCGAGACGATCGAGGATCTGCAGGGCGGCGCCGACACATTGCTGGCGACGCTCGACATCCCGATCTATCGTGCGATCGTCCGTTCCCGTGGTGACAGTCAAGAAGTGATGCTCGGGTACTCCGACTCGAACAAGGACGGCGGGTACCTGGCAGCCAACTGGGCGCTGTACCGTGCCGAACTCGACCTCGTCGATGCCGCGCGTAAGAGCGGAATCAGGTTGAGGCTCTTCCACGGCCGCGGCGGAACCGTCGGACGTGGCGGCGGACCGAGTTACGAAGCGATTCTGGCTCAGCCTCCCGGTGCAGTCGCTGGTTCTCTGCGAATCACCGAGCAGGGTGAGGTGATTGCGGCCAAGTACGCCGAACCGCGTCTGGCACATCGCAACCTCGAAACACTCATCGCCGCGACTATCGAGTCGACGTTGCTCGACGTCGAAGGACTCGGCAGCGATGCCGACGCTGCCTACGCGGTACTGGACGAGCTCGCGGCCCTCGCCCGCACCGCGTACAGCGAATTAGTGCACGACACACCAGGATTCGTGCAGTACTTCGAAGCGTCGACACCGGTCGCCGAGATCGGGGCACTCAACATCGGCTCTCGTCCGGCCTCTCGCAAGCAGACCAAGGCGATCTCCGACCTGCGAGCGATTCCCTGGGTGCTCTCGTGGAGTCAGTCTCGCGTGATGCTTCCGGGTTGGTACGGAACCGGCGCCGCGTTCGAACGATGGATCGACGGAGACGACACTCGGCTTGCCACGTTGACGGCCCTGTACGAGAAGTGGCCGTTCTTCCGAACCGTGCTCTCGAACATGGCCATGGTGATGTCGAAGTCGGATCTCGGTTTGGCGGCCCGGTACGCGGACCTCGTGCCCGACGCCGAACTGCGCGATCGAGTCTTCGGAATGATCACCGACGAGCACGAACGCACAATTCGCATGTACAAGGCAATCACGGGCAACGAGAACCTCTTTGCCGACAACTCGGGCCTCGAGCGTTCGGTCCACAACCGGTTCCCGTACCTCGAACCTCTCAACCATCTACAGGTCGAGCTGATCCGTCGGTACCGTTCCGGCGACGAGAGCGATCAGGTGCGTCGGGGTATCCAGCTGACGATGAACGGCCTGGCCACTGCGCTTCGTAACAGTGGCTAGGTAACAGCGGCTGGTTCTGCAGGTTTACCAGGGTGTGCGTGCGGCGACTCTAGAGCTGTCGCACGCACACCCAACGCTGCGCACCGGACCGAACGGGGACCGCAGTGGATCTGCAATTGGACGGACGAACTGCCGTCGTTACCGGCGCGGGAAAAGGTATCGGACTGGCTGTCACGCGGGCGTTGGTGGCCGAGGGAGTCCACGTCGTCGCGGGCTCGCGGACGCTCTCGCCGGAACTCGAATCGCTGCAGTCCGGCGGCGCCGTCACCTTTGTCGGCGTCGACCTCGCGAGTGTCGAAGGATCAACCCGACTGCTCGAGGTTGCAGCAGCGAGGGGCGGCGTCGACATCCTGGTCAACAACGTCGGGGCCGTCACCCCGAGAACGAGCGGTTTCGCGGCCATCACAGACGAAGAGTGGGCGGCGTCGTTCAATCTGACGTTCTTGTCGGCTGTACGCACTGTTCGCGCTGCGCTGCCGGAGTTGATCCGCCGAGGTGGCGGGAGCATCGTGACGATCAGTTCGGTCAACGCATTCTTACCTGACCCCACGGTGATCGACTACAGCGCCGCCAAAGCGGCGTTGACCAACTTCTCGAAGTCGTTGTCGAAAGAACTGGGCGGGCAGGGGATCCGCGTCAATACCGTCAGCCCTGGCCCGGTGCAAACGGAGTTGTGGCTCGGCAAGCACGGAGTGGCCTCGACGCTGGCGAAGGCGAGTGGATCAGCCGCCGACGACATCGTCGAAAGCGCCGCGGCCGGAGCCGAGACTGGGCGGTTCACCTTCCCCGAAGAGGTTGCCGACCTGGTGTTGTTCCTCGCCAGCGATCGTGCGGGGAACGTGACAGGCGCGGATTTCGTGATCGACGGCGGTCTGATCAAGACCTTGTGATCATTGCTGCCTGAAACCTGATCATGTGCGCGACGGTCGACGACGTGATGCACAGGATCACTGCGGCCGCGATGACCACCCACAGTCCCCACCCGATGGACGGTCCGGCAGTGTGCCCTGCGAACTCGGTACTACGTCGCACGATGGACGCGGCGTTTCCGACGGCAACGATCAAGACCGCGATTCCGACCAAAGGGCCGGTGCAGTGATTCTTGATCTCGGGCGTGACGTCTCGAACCATGAGGGTGATCAGCGCGGTCACCGCGCAGAGAGCGAGGACGAGAGTGATCACTCCGCATTCGTCGATACCACTGTGGTCCAGTGCGGAGGATGACGTCCACGGGCCGAGGCTTCCGGCGACGATCCCGGCGCACGCCCAGAGCGATCCGATGAGGCTAGGTCCGAAACGGTTGGGCATGAGGGAGGGAATTGCGCGGGTCGACGGCGTCTGAAACCCGAAGGCGCGTTGGTGATCCGGCTGATTGGGTGTGAACGTCACGCGACGGACCACCTTTCCTCCGCGGCGTCGAGCCGCCCAATCCAATGCTTTTCCGGAGTCTAAGGGCCGCCCAGTTCACTTTTGCCGAATCGAGCGAAATTGATCGAACCGGCGCTAGGGCTCGAGCAACTCGGCGTGAGAATATTCGTTGCGGCCCGCACCGACGAGGCGCTTACTGATCAAACGGCGTCGTGAACGACACTGGTTTGCCGGCGGCGCGCGCGTACGCGATCTCTCGGCGCGTGGACTCACCGATGTATCCGCGAGGGTTGACGACCAGAACCCGATCGGCGAGGTCGATCTTGCGCAGATGGAGCGCGTCGAGCAGGTTCTTCTGCTCGACAGAGACCGCCTCGTCTGCTTCAACCGGCGCGACGACGATCACGCCCGCGAACGTCAGGTCGCGGTTCGCCTCCCGCATCTCTTCAGCGAATCGCGCAGAGCCGCAGATACAGACAATCTCAGGTCGATCGGGCACGGTTCAGTCCCTCATCGACGCGAGAGCCCGCGGCCACACCAGTCTCGTCAGATATCTTCGGCAACGCACCCCAACTGTCAGTGAACGAAGTCCAGAGCTTCCTTGATCCACGCGTTGAATTCGACGTTCGAACTCGTCCCGGTTCGGTCGACGACGATCCATCCCTTGCTCATCGGCTTACCCCGCATCTCGGGCCAACTTGCACCCTTGTGCGTCAGAAGCTCGTCGACTCGATCGGGGTCACACCGAACCATGATGTTGCCGTGTGAGTTCGCACTGGCGGCCAGCTTCCCGTTCACCATGAAGCTCAGCCCACCGAACATCTTTACTTCCTCGACGTCGTCCTCGCCCGAGAGCGCATCGCGGATACGCTCAGCCAGCGCTTTGTCGTATGCCATGGAGGCCTCCTGGGGTGGAGTTCCAGGTTAGATCAGATGGCGCAGGTACGTGTGCGGGTCGTGAAGGAACCGCTGCCAGTTCGACACCAGATCGAGGTCCTCCCAGCTCGAGGCTCGGATTCCCCATTCTCCGATCTCGAGCAGGTTGGCGTTCGGCAGCGCCGCGATGATCGGCGAGTGCGTCGCGATCACCGCCTGCGCGCCGGATTCCACCAACTCGCCGAGCAGCACGGCCAGTGTCAGGGTCCCCTGGAAGGAGAGTGCGGCATCGGGTTCGTCGATGAGATAGAAGCCGCCGTCGGCGGTCGTCGACGACTGGATCTCGAGCAGCGCCTCACCGTGGGAGAGGTGATGGTAAAGCGGTTCAGGTCGCTTGGGATTGGGGTTGTCCTCCAAGTACGTGTACAAACCGTGCAGGGTTTCGTCTCGGAGGTAGTACGCCCACTTCGATGCTCCGGGACTCCGCTCGATCACAAGGTCGAGGCCGCCCGGTTCACTCGATCGAGTCTGATGCCGCGTATTGGTCGACCCGCCTTCGGCGTTGAGACCGAGAACGGCGGCAATAATTTCGATGACGGTCGACTTTCCCGCTCCGTTTTCGCCGACCAGAATGGTGACACCCGGTGGAAGCTCGAGACCGTGCTGAACGATCTGCGCGACTGCAGGCACCGTCAGCGGCCAGCTGCCTACGTCGGCGCCCGACGATGGCCCGGCCTTGATGCGGCGGATGGGTTGTCTCTGCACGGCCATACGTTCTCACAAGGCTCCGACGAGAACGGACGTTAGTGGCGCTGCGCGAGCAATTCGACGATCCGAGCCACGAGATCGAGAGGGATCGGTTTGTTCAGCGGGAACTTCACCGTTGATTTCGCAGCCCGGTAAGGGTCGACGGACTTCTCGAACTCGGCGTCACCCGCCGGGAGCGGGTACATCGAGATGTGGTTTTTCCAGCCTGCGAAGTGAATCAGGTTCTTTCCGTTCACCGTCATGGTCGGCATCTGATAGCTGATGGTCTCATCGAGGCCTGAAACCGTGTTGTGAATCGTCTCGCGGATACTCTCGAGGGCTGGTTGCACGTCGGTGGGAAACGAAGCGATGTATTCGTTGATCGTCGCGAATTCGGCCATGCGCGGATCATAATCGCAGCCGGATTCATTTGGTCCGCCAGAAATCGGGGCGGCTGCCGTCCGCGTCGGTGAACCCGTATTCCGTTCCGAGTTCGCCTGAACTGACCGATCGCTGATTCCATCGCTGTCGATTCGGATCGGCAGCGATGGCCGCGATCGCACGTCCGATGAATCTCGGTGACTCGGAGCGTGCGAAATCCGCGGGCGCAGTCGGACCATCCCGCTCCGGCAACAAAGCGTCACGCCAATTCGATTCGCCGACACCAAAATTCTCGAGCATCATCTCCGATCGCAGGAACCCGGGAGTGATGGCGACGGCAGTACAGCCGAACGGGGCAAGTTCGTGGCCTTGCGAAAATGCGAGCCTGTTCACGGACACCTTGGCCAAGTCGTAGAACACCGAGATGCGATAGTTCGATGCGTTGTATTCGGTAGTGCCATCGGTTATTTCGGCGACCAGTCCGCCTGGCCGATCAGTCATGAGCGGCAGGAGGTGGTGCGACGTGGTGATGTGGGTGTCGATCGCCAGACGCAAGATGTGAAACCCCTTGTCCAGATCGTGTTCCCATACCGGCGTGTTCCACTCCGCCGGCCCACCCTTGAGTAATTCCGCGCCCCAGATGTCGTTGACCAAGATGTCGATATGGTGATAGTCGATTCGCAAGCGTTCGGCGAGATCAGCCACTTGTTTGCTCTTGAGATGATCGACGGCAATCGGCACGCCGACGCCGCCCAGCTCGGTGACCAGCTCTGCCGTCTCTTCGATGGTCTCTCCGCGCGGATAGTCCGACTGAAGAATTCCGGCAGATGTGCTCCGGCCAGTGCAGATGACGGTTGCACCGGCCTCGCCCAAGGCCGCGGCGATTCCGCGTCCGGCGCCCCTCGTCGCCCCGGCAACTACAGCCACTCGCCCGCGAAGTGCGTCCGGATTCGGTGTCCACGACATTGTTCGATTGTTCTCGCCTGGATTGCTTCGTTCAAGAGTGAACGCGATCTGCGGAACCGAACCTTACTTCGCGGCGTCCAAGGTAGTAATCACTCGGATGAAGGAGGTAGGGGAGAGATGGATCGTTGTGTGGGGCGCAGTGCTGGTTGGAGAAACGGGATCTCGGGATTGAGTTCCGTTCCGTCAAAAGGAAATTCGCATCGGATCCGGACTCGGCGGGTAGTCGAAAGTCGCCACGGTGAGGAAGTCGTCGACGTACCACCAAGCCGGGAATCGCCCGAAGACGATTCCCGACCGGTGTGAAATCAGATCTGTGAAATCAGATCTGTGAAATCAGATCAGGGAAGCTGCGAGGCAGCGTCCGTATCGAGGAACCAACGTGTCGCAACCAAACCGGTGGCGCCGGCGGACGGCCAGTCCTCGGCCGAAGCACCCCCGACGGCTTTGGCAACGGCCTCGGCCTTTGCAGCACCCGAGACGAGCAGCCAGACCTCTTTGGCTCGCCGAACAGCAGGCAACGTGAGGGTGATCCGCACCGGTGGCGGCTTGGGGGAGTCCGTCACCGCGACTACGAAACGCGCTTCTTCGCGAACAGCGTCGGTGTGCGGGAACAACGAGTTGACGTGTCCTTCGCCGCCCATACCGAGCAGGTGCACGTCGAACGTCGGAACCTGATTCCCGTGTGCCTGAGCGCCCAGCAGTTGTTCGTACGCCGTCGCCGCCCCGTGTGGATCACCGTCGTAGATACCGTCGGATGCGGCCATCGCATGTACCCTGTCGGGATCGACCGGCACATGATCGAGAAGCGCCTCACGTGCTTGCACTTCGTTCCGCTCGGGATCGCCGGACGGCAGGAACCGTTCGTCGCCCCAGTACAGATCGATCTGCGACCAGTCGATGTCGCCGGGAGCTTCACGCAACTTCTCGAGAAGTGCGATGCCGGTTCCACCGCCAGTCAGCACGATGGACGCAAACCCGCGAGCCTTCTGGGCGTCGACGATGGTCGTGACCAGGCGTGCGGCGGCAGCGTCGACCAGTTGGCCGGCGTCGGAGAACTTCTCCACGACAACATCACTCATAGGTCACCTTCTCCAATCCGGCCAGAGCTTCCTCGTAGATCTCGTCCGGATCGAGCCGACGCAATTCCTCGGCGAGGCAATCGCGTGTCTCTCGACGACCCAGAGAAACCAGCGCGTCAGGCTGACCGGTGCGGATCAACGTAGCGGTCGTGCCCTCCTGCGGACGACTGATGGAGATACTGCGGGTCTCGAGCTTCAACTCGACCGTCAGCTCACCCGTACGTCGAATGACCGGACCGTCGATCTTGGCTGCCAACCAACCGGCGAGAATATCCAGTGCCGGTTCGGTTTTGAGACCGGAGACCACCGCTGAGGTGATCTTCTCGTGCGGCGGCTGATCGAGAGCCGACGCGAGGAGCGCGCGCCAGTAGGTGACGCGACTCCAAGCGAGATCGGTATCGCCGGCGGTGTACGACGCGAGTCGCCCCTTGATGGTGGCGGTCGGATCGGGGGCGCCGGTGGCATCGGTGATGCGCCGTATCGCGAGCTTCCCGACGGGATCCTTGGCTGGAATCTCGGGTGCCTCGAGGGGCCACCACGCGACTACCGGTGTATCGGGGAGCAGGAACGGGATGACGACGCTGCTCTCGTGGTCCGCCAGGGGACCGTAGAGACGCAGCACGACAACCTCCGAGGCGCCGGCGTCCCCGCCGACACGGATCTGAGCATCGAGCCTGGGCTCACTCTGCTCGTCGCCACGCAGGAGCACGATGACGCGGCAAGGGTGCTCGCGGCTGGCTTCGTTGGCGGCCTCGATGGCTTCCTCGGCATTCCCGGTGTCCCTGGTGCAGACGACGAGCGTCAGCACTCGCCCCAAGGTGACAGCGCCGCCGGTCTTACGCACCTCGACCAGTTTCTTGCTGACCTGGACCGTGGTGGTGGAGGGCAAATCGAGAATCACTAGGGTCGCCTCCATTCGCGTCCGGTGCGTTGCATCATTTCGTCCGCAGACGGTGGTCCCCACGTTCCGGCCTCGTAGGGTTCCGGCTTGCCGCCGGCTGCCCAGTGTTCGAGGACGGGATCGAGGATTTCCCAAGACAATTCGACTTCGGCGTTGACCGGGAAGAGTGACGGCTCACCGAGCAACACGTCGAGAATGAGTCGCTCGTACGCCTCCGGTGACGACTCGGTGAAAGCCTGGCCGTACGAGAAGTCCATGTTGACGTCACGGACTTCCATGCTCGATCCGGGAACCTTCGAACCGAACCGCATGGTGACACCCTCGTCGGGCTGCACGCGGATGACCAGAGCGTTCTGGCCGAGGTCTTCGGTCATCGTCTTGTCGAACGGTAGGTGCGGTGCACGTTTGAACACCACCGCGATCTCGGTGACACGGCGTCCGAGTCGTTTGCCCGTGCGCAGGTAGAACGGCACACCCGCCCAGCGGCGGGTGTCGACCTCGAGGGTGATGGCGGCAAAGGTCTCCGTGATGGAGTCCGCTGCGAAGCCGTCTTCTTCGAGGAGCCCGACCACCGGCAGCCCACCCTGCCAGCCGCCCGCGTATTGGCCGCGTGCGGTGGTCTCGTCGAGGGGCTCGGCAAGGCGAGTGGCCGAGAGGACCTTGATCTTCTCCGCCTGCAGATTGAGCGGCTCGAAGCTGATGGGTTCTTCCATCGCCGTGAACGCGAGCAACTGCAGCAGGTGGTTCTGGATCACGTCACGGGCCGCGCCGATGCCGTCGTAGTACCCGGCGCGTCCACCGAGGCCGATGTCCTCGGCCATCGTGATCTGAACGTGGTCGACGTAGTGCGCGTTCCAGATCGGATCGAACAACTGGTTCGCGAAGCGCAGAGCCAGAATGTTCTGGACGGTTTCCTTACCGAGGTAGTGGTCGATACGGAAGACCGTGTCCTCGGGGAACACCTTGTTGACGACGGCGTTCAGTTCGCGAGCGCTCTCGAGGTCGTGGCCGAACGGCTTCTCGATGACGACTCGTCGCCACTGACCGTCCTCGGCCTGCGCGAGGCCCGACGCCGACAGTTGCTCGAGCACCTGAGGAAACGCGTTGGGCGGAATCGCAAGGTAGAAACCGTGATTGCCGCCGATACCACGTTCGTTGTCGAGCGTGGCCAACGTGTCGGACAGGTTCTGGAAGGCCTCGGCCTCGTCGAAACTGCCCTCCACGAACCGGATACCTTCGGCGAGCCTCTCCCAGACGTCCTGACGGAACTTGGTGCGAGCGCCGTCCTTGACTGCTTCGAGGACGACGTTCGTGAAGTCCTCGTCCGTCCAGTCACGCCGGGCGAACCCGACCAGAGCGAATCCGGGCGGCAACAGTCCACGGTTGGCGAGGTCGTAGATGGCGGGCATGAGCTTGCGCCTGGCAAGGTCGCCGGTAACACCGAAAATCACCAGGGCGCAGGGCCCCGCAATGTGCGGAAGCCGTTTGTCGGTGCTGTCCCGAAGGGGATTCACCCAATCTGATGCCGCCGCGGAATCGCTCACAGGCTCAGCTCTTCTGGGTTGCTGCGCGGAGCTGCTCGGCGGTTGCGTCGAGCAACTCGTTCCAGGACACCTCGAACTTGTCGACGCCCTCTGTCTCGAGGACCTTGAACACGTCCGCAAGATCGATGCCGACTGCAGCGAGCTGATCGAAGACCGCCTGCGACTCCTGAGCGGTGCCCGAGATCGTGTCGCCGGTGATCTCGCCATGGTCGGCGAGGGCGTCGAGCGTCTTCTCCGGCATAGTGTTGACCGTGTTCGGCGCGATCAACTCGGTGACGTAGAGAGTGTCGGGGTAATCCGGGTTCTTCACGCCGGTCGACGCCCACAGCGGACGCTGAGCCTTGGCGCCGTCGGCCAGAAGAGCCTGGAAGCGCGGCTGCACCTCGAAGATCTGCTGGTACGCGTTGTACGCCAGACGCGCGTTTGCGAGTGCAGCCTTGCCACGAAGCTCGAGGGCTTCCGGCGTGCCGATTGCCGTGAGGCGGTTGTCGATCTCGGAATCCACGCGGGAGACGAAGAACGAGGCGACCGACTCGATGGACGAGATGTCGCGGCCGGCAGCCTTGGCGGTGTCCAGACCTTCCAGGTATGCGCCCATGACTGCCTCGTAGCGCTCGACCGAGAAGATCAAGGTGACGTTGACGCTGATGCCCTCACCGATCACCTTGGCGATGGCGGGAATGCCTGCCAGCGTCGCGGGGATCTTGATCAGGACGTTCGGGCGATCGACGATCTTGTGCAGCTCGATCGCCTGCGCGACGGTGGCGTCGGTGTCGTGTGCCAGGCGAGGGTCGACTTCGATGGACACGCGGCCGTCGACGCCGTTCGACGCCTCGAACTGCGGAGCCAGGATGTCGCACGCTGCACGCACGTCGTCGGTGGTCACCGCGGTGATGGTGGCGTCGACATCGGCGCCGCCCTGTGCGAGCTCACGGACCTGAGCGTCGTACGCCGATCCCTTGGACAGTGCCGCCTGGAAGATCGACGGGTTGGTCGTGACACCCACGATCGACTTCGTGTCGATGAGGTTCTGCAGGTTGCCGGACTGGATGCGATCCCGCGAGAGGTCGTCGAGCCAGATGGAAACGCCTGCAGCGGAGAGCTTTTCGGTATTCACGTTCTGTGTCATCGAGATCATCCCTTCACAGCTGCGAGGGAGCGCTGCGCGGCTTCGACAGTCGCGTCGGCAGTGATGCCGAACTCCCGGAACAAGGTCTTGTAATCGGCGGAAGCGCCGTAGTGCTCGAGCGAGACGGCCTGACCGGCGTCGCCGAGGATGCGCCACCACGGCATCGCGATGCCGGCTTCGACGGACACACGCGCGCGCACGGCGGGCGGAATGACCTCGTCGCGGTACGCCTGATCCTGCTCGAGGAACCAATCGAGGCACGGCACGGAAACGACGCGGGTTGCGACGCCCTGAGCTTCGAGGGTTTCGCGAGCCTCGGTGGCCAGATGCAGTTCGGAACCGGTCGCCAGCAAGATGACCTCGGGCGAACCGTTGGCTGCGTCGACGAGGACGTAAGCGCCGCGCTTGACACCCTCGGCAGCCTTCTCCTTGGTGCCTTCGAGAACCGGGATGTCCTGGCGCGTGAGTGCCAGAGCCGTCGGGCCCGTCTTGTTCTCGAGTGCTGCCTGCCATGCGAAAGAGGTCTCGTTGGCGTCACCCGGGCGGACGACGGCGAGGTTCGGGATCGCACGAAGAGCAGCGAGGTGCTCGACCGGCTGGTGGGTCGGGCCGTCTTCGCCGAGACCGATGGAGTCGTGGGTCCAGACGTAGGTGACGGCAGTCTTCATCAGTGCGGCCAGGCGAACCGCCGGACGCATGTAGTCGGAGAAGACCATGAAGGTTCCGCCGTACGGGCGGGTGGGTCCGTGAAGCGCGATGCCGTTGAGGATCGAGCCCATCGCGTGCTCGCGGATGCCGAAGTGGAGCGTGCGGCCGTAAGGCTGCGCATTCCAGTCGTTTGTGGAGATGGAGAACGGGCCGAACGAATCTGCGCCCTTGATGGTGGTGTTGTTGCTGCCGGCGAGGTCGGCGGAGCCGCCCCACAGCTCGGGCAGGATCGGTCCGAGCGCGTTGAGCGCCGAACCGGAGGCCTTGCGAGTCGCAACGCCCTTGGCGTCGGCCTCGTAGGTCGGGAGAGCGTCGGCCCAGCCGGCAGGGAACTCACCGGCGAACAGGCGGTCGAAGAGTTCCTTGCGCTCGGTCTCACGTGCAGCCCACGCGTCGAACTCGACCTGCCATGCCTTGCGTGCGTCGGCGCCGCGGGAGACGACCTCACGGGCGTGAGCCAGGGCGTCGGCGTCGACGTCGAAGGACTTGGCCGGATCGAAGCCGAGGGCTTCCTTGACCGCTGCAACTTCGTCGGCACCGAGAGCGGAGCCGTGGACGTCGCCGGTGTTCATCTTCTTCGGAGCCGGGAAACCGATGATGGTGCGGAGCAAGATGATGGAGGGACGATCGACGACGGCCTTGGCCGCGGCAACCGCGTCGAGGATGCCGGAGACGTTCTCGCCACCTTCGACGTGCTGAACGTGCCAGCCGTATGCCTCGTATCGCTTTCCGACGTCTTCGCCGAGAGCGATGGTGGTGTCGTGCTCGATGGAGATCTTGTTGTCGTCGTAGAAGACGATGAGGTTGCCCAGTTCCTGGACACCGGCGAGAGACGAGGCCTCGGACGTAACGCCTTCTTCGATGTCACCGTCGGACGCGATCACGTAGATGTGATGGTCGAAGGGGGAGGAGCCGACCGGGGTCTCCGGATCGAACAACCCACGCTCACGACGCGCAGCCATCGCCATACCGACTGCGGACGCAAGGCCCTGGCCCAGCGGACCGGTGGTCATCTCGACGCCGACGGTGTGGCCGACCTCGGGGTGGCCGGGGGTCAGTGCGCCCCACGTGCGGAGAGCTTCGAGGTCAGCGAGCTCGAGACCGTAGCCCGACAGGTAGAGCTGGGTGTACAGCGTCAAGGATGAATGGCCACAGGAGAGAACGAAGCGGTCACGGCCGACCCATTCTGCATCCGAAGGATCGTGGCGCATGACGCGCTGGAAGAGGGTGTATGCCAACGGCGCCAAGCTCATTGCAGTTCCGGGATGGCCGTTGCCGACCTTCTGAACCGCGTCGGCGGCGAGCACGCGGGCGGTATCGACAGCCTTGGTGTCCAGGTCGGTCCAGTCCGAGGGGTGGACGGGTTGCGTGAGGACGTGGATCTCGTCTGTGATCGACACTGGCAGATGTCTCCTGACATGGTGTACGTGGATTGCGAGGGTGGGGTGTCCCTCCACTGCGTAACCCAGCCTAATGGTCCTGGCTGTCCGGGTCGATTCGGTTCCTCAATGGCTGCGGTCTACCATCGTTCGTAGTAGAGAACAGTGTCAGCAGTGTGTCGTGAAGAGTTAGTGCGGTAACGCGTGGTGCAAGGAGAGAACGTGCGGACAGGGCAACAGCCGAGCGGACATGGCTTCGGCAGCCCAGGTGCCGCCCCGCGGGCGACCAATACCGATACGGTGTGGGGTCGCGCAACGGGCAAGGTTCTGGCTTATATCGCGCTCACGAAGCCGCGAGTGATCGAATTGCTGTTGGTGGCAACCATTCCGGCAATGCTGTTGGCCGATCGCGGAACAGTCGACATCGTTCTGATCCTCAGCACCCTCTTCGGTGGCTGGATGGGCGCGGCGAGTGCGAACTCGCTCAACTGCGTCGTCGACGCCGACATCGACAAGGTCATGAAGCGCACGGCGAAGCGTCCGCTGGCCCGCGAGGCGGTGCCGACGCGCAACGCGCTCGTCTTCGGGCTCCTTCTCGGACTCGCGTCGTTCCTGTGGCTGTGGTGGCGAGCCAACCTCTTGGCCGGCATCCTCGTCGTGATCACGATCGCGTTCTACGTCCTCATCTACACGATGGTTCTCAAGCGTCGTACCTGGCAGAACGTCATCTGGGGTGGCGCAGCCGGATGTATGCCCGTCCTCGTGGGCTGGGCCGCTGTCACCGGGTCGCTGAGCTGGCAGCCCGTCGTGCTGTTCCTGATCATCTTCTTCTGGACGCCGCCGCACACCTGGGCGCTGGCGATGCGATACAAAGAGGACTACAAAGCTGCCGGTGTTCCCATGCTTCCGGTGATCGCCACCGAAGAGCACGTCACCAAGCAGATTCTGTTCTACAGCTGGGCAATGGTCGTCACGACGCTTGTCCTCGTCCCCGCGTCGGGCGTCATCTACGCCGCAATCACCATCGTCGCCGGTGCGTGGTTCCTGCTCATGGCACATCAGCTGTACCGCAGCGTTCGCGGTGGTGCTCAGGTCAAACCGCTCCGCCTGTTCCTGCAGTCCAACAACTATCTTGCGATCGTGTTCGTCGGCCTCGCTGTCGACTCGGTTCTCGGACTGCAGACGATCAGCGACATGCTCAGCTGATTCTGCTGTGCGCCTTTATTAACCGCGGGCGGTTAATAAAGGCGCACAGCACTTCGCTAGGGGATCAGAACGATCGACCCGGTCGTTGCTCGACCTTCCAGATCCCGATGCGCTGTTGCCGCATCGGCGAGGGGATACTCGGCGCCGACGCGAATATCGAGTTTCCCGGCCGCAATGGCGTCGAAGACATCGCCGGCACGCCAGGTCAGTTCCTCTCGAGTGCGAATGTGATGCGCGAGCGTCGGACGCGTCAGGAACAGCGAACCCGACGAATTGAGCCGCTGCGGATCAACCGGCGGAACCGGTCCACTGGCCGCACCGAACAAAGCGACCGTGCCGCGGATGCGCACGGAAGCCAAGCTCGAATCAAAAGTTGTCGCGCCGACGCCGTCGTATGCCGCCGCTACTCCTTCGCCGCCGGTCAACTCCCGGACTCGCGCTGCGATGTCCTCGTCGTACCGCAGAACCTCCGAGGCACCCGCGCCGCGCGAGAGTTCTTCCTTTGCATCCGATGACACAGTCGTGATGACCTTCGCCCCGAGGCTGACGGCCATCTGCGTCAGGATCAACCCGACGCCGCCCGCGCCTGCGTGCACGAGCACGGTGTCGCCGCTCTGGATCGGATACGTCGACTTCGCGAGGTAGTGCGCCGTCATCCCCTGCAGGAGCGCCGACGCTGCGGCCGATGCAGGGACACCGTCAGGCACTTTCACGGCGACTGCGGCGGGAACAGCCACCTTCTCGGCATAGCTGCCAGTGGCAGCGGCCCACGCGACCCGGTCGCCCACGGAGAATTCGTTGACGTCGGAGCCGACAGCTTCGACAACACCGCTGCCCTCGTCGCCGGGAATGTAGGGGAGCGGACGCTTGTACTGGCCCATTCGGAAGTACGTGTCGATGAAATTGATGCCGATCGCTTCGGTCTTGACGAGTAGATCGCCTGGGCCGGGTGTCGGTTCGGGTTGTTCGGTCAGAGTCAGAACGTCTGGTCCGCCGGTCTCGGTCACGTAGATGGCTCGCATGGTTTCTGTTCTACACCCGAGGCGGCCGACGCTCAGTCCATGCCTGGTGTCGCTTCCGGGCTACCGACCAGTATTGTCGAGTCATGAGCACCGATACCGAGAAGTCGGACGCCACCCCGTCCGCGCCGGAACTGCCGAAGTCCACGGTGAACGCCATCACCAAGTTCGTCGCCGAGCACGGCGGCTCCGCCAGCGCCGTCATCCAGCCGGTCGGCCTGGCCGGCGTTCGCATCACCCTCGTAGGTGCCGACGGCATCCTCGGTGATCAGGTCGTCGAGGACCTCGCCACGGCAAACGCGGTCGTCGCGTCCTTCGACAACGTCACCGTCGCCGAGTGGGAGCGCGAACTGACGAGCATCGTCACCCCGCAGGAAGGCCATTTCAAGAAGATGGCCGGTTGGGTCGCCAACCAGACTCGGTTCCCGAAAGCTCGCAACGAATCCTGAAATGACGTGTGGGGCGTAGGAACACCTTTTGGTGTTCCTACGCCCCACACGTGTCTTGAAGCGTCAGACAGCTGGTATCGGCGAATTGGTCGGCGTGTACTGGCGGGTCTTACCCGCAGCCCAAACTGCTGCGGTCGCAGCCGTGCACAGTCCTGCACCGGCGACGTGCATGATCACCAGAACTTCCGGCACATCGGTGAAGTACTGCACGACACCGATGAGCGTCTGCGCGAGGATCAGTCCCAGCAGGACCTTCAGACGGATCTTCACGGCTGCGGATGTCCCGACCGCATACAGGCCGAAGGTCAGACCCACGACCAGCGCGAGATATCCGACCAGAAGCTGTGAGTGCAGATGGACGAGCGTCACGATCTCGATCTCCAGGCGAGGCACCGTCCGGTCCAGTCCCTTGTCGCCGGCGTGCGGGCCTGCGCCCGTTACGAGAGTTCCAGCGACCAAAACGCCGGCGAGCGCGACACCTGACAGCGCGGTAAGCCAGCGCAACGGCTTCGGCATCACGACCAGAGTTGTTGCTTCGTCGGGTTCCGCGATCTTCGCGTACATCACCGTGGCAACCCAGACCATCAGCATCGACGCAACCAGGTGAATGGCGACCGTCCACCACAGCAAGCCTGTGAGGACGGTGATACCGCCGATCACTGCCTGAACGACAGTGCCGAGCGGCATCATCCAGGCGTAGACAAGCACCTCTTTGCGTCGGCGAGCGCGAGTCACCGCAAGCACGATCGCAGCGGCGACGATGACGACCAGGAAGGTCAGCAGGCGGTTGCCGAACTCGACGGCTTGGTGAATCACCGCGACCTGTCCGTGGCCGACCGGGACGAAGCTACCGGGGAAGCACTGCGGCCACGTCGGGCAACCGAGTCCCGAGTCCGTCACGCGCACCACCGCGCCGGTGACAGCGATGCCGCCCTGCGTCAGGATCACGATGAACGCGATGATTTTCTGCGTTTTCAGCGAGGGGAGAGGTAGTCGATCCACCAAGCGTAAAAATCCGGCATACACACGATTCACCACGCCAACGATCGTAGTTCCCCATCAACTACACAGTGTCGTTGGGGCCAGCTCGCTCCGCGCCTGCCCCGCGTCGTTGGGGCCAGCTCGCTCCGCGCCTGCCCCGCGTCGTTGGGGCCAGCTCGCTCCGCGCCTGCCCCGCGTCGTTGGGGCCAGCTCGCTCCGCGCCTGCCCCGCGTCGTTGGGGCCAGCTCGCTCCGCGCCTGCCCCGCGTCGTTGGGGCCAGCTCGCTCCGCGCCTGCCCCGCGTCGTTGGGGCCAGCTCGCTCCGCGCCTGCCCCGCGTCGTTGGGGCCAGCTCGCTCCGCGCCTGCCCCGCGTCGTTGGGGCCAGCTCGCTCCGCGCCTGCCCCGCGTCGTTGGGGCCAGCTCGCTCCGCGCCTGCCCCGCGTCGTTGGGGCCAGCTCGCGTCAGTTCGCGCGAACTCGCACGATTCCCGAGATCGTTCCCTGGAAGTACTCGCCCGACTCGGTGATGAGTGCAGACATCTGAAGGGTGTCGTTGAGGATCGTCGACGGCAGCGGAGTCGAACCGATCTGCGACCCGTCCTTCGAGTCGATCACCGCGAAGGAGTAACCGTCCAGCGGAGAGGTGTTCGGAGCACCGTCCCGTGTCACGGTGTAAATCGAGCCGTCAGCCGTCGAGAGGTGGGGTACCGCGGAGCTACGAATCGTGTTGTCCCACACGACATGGCAACCGACCGGATCGATGTCGACGCGGGTCATTCCGCCGTTGAAGGGTGCCGTGGCGGGGACCGCTGGACCGGCACCTTCAGGAGTCGTGGGGTACGGGTATCCGTAAGTGCCGGCGACGTAGACGGAATGACCGATGCCGACGGGGGAGTTCTCGCTGCCGCTCGGTGAGCCGTCCTGGCTGGCAGCGGACAACACCGGCTGCGTGCACACCTCGGCGCCCGTGTCAGCGCGATAGACATGCAAGCTCACTGTCGGGTGGGCGTTGTCGACGATGGTCAAGAAATCGCTGCCCGTCGACGGGCCGAAGTATGTCGGCGTCGATCCGGTTCCCCAGCTGAGCTGACCCGGATTACGGGCCGGCCCGCGGTCGTACGGCTGACGCCAGTCGATGACGACCTCGTCGCCATTTCGCTTCAGTTGGTAGAGCGCGTGGGTCGTTGCGACGGCAGTGCCCGTCGGGGAGATGGAGATGCTGTTCTGCACCTGTTCACCTTCGGGGAGCGCAATGCTGTGCGCGATTCGATCCGTGCCGACGTACCCGACGGTGCCGTGCCCGGTGGCGAACCAGACATTGCCTTCCCAGTCCGGAGCGAGGCCGGTGACGTTGTCGTCGGCGGCAACCGCACCACTGAGATCGACTACATCCGCGAGTTCCAGCCGCCAACTGCCGTCCGGATTCTGCGCATGGGAAATGCGGACCAGTTGACGGTTTCCGTCGACGGCGACGAGACGGTTCTCGTTGTCGAGGTAGGCGTAGACGCCGCCGAGCAGACTGCCCTTCGCGAGCGGCAGTTGTGCTACGGATCTACCCAACGGCGTGGCGTCGGCCTTCGGATCGATCAAATGGATGGTCGGGATCTGGCCGATCATCGTCGTGCAGAGCGAGACGATCATGCCGTCGGAACCCTGGAGGACCGTCGGGCAGGCGGCCATCATCGGGAAAGCTGTCACCTCGTGGGGGCCGGTTCCTGGACCGGGCAGCGGCGTGACGTCGGACGAGCCCGCGTCACCGTGCATGGTGGAAGTACCGACGGGACCGAGGTGCGGATTTGCAGGTGCGAGTGGACCGGACACCGAAGGGGTCGCCGTTGCGGGTCCGGCACACAACATGACTGTTGCGGCCACACAGCCGACGATCTGAGCTGTCCGTCGTGTACTCACGTGAACTTGAACCACCTTGCTGCGCAGACTCCGGCCACTGCGGCCCAGATGAGTAGTACGAGAATCGAAAACCAGTCCATCGAGGTGTCGAGGGCCGCTTCGAGTGCGTGTGCGAGAGCGCCGGACGGAACAATGCGGACCAGCGTGTGAACAGCGGTCGGAAGTTCGCCGCTGGCGAAGACCACACTGCCGATGCCCACCATGATGAACCACAGGACGTTGGCGAGAGCGAGAACGATCTCTGCGCGCAAAGTACCGCCGAGCAGGAGGCCAAGCGCTGCAAATGTGACAGTACCGATGGCAATGACCACTGCGCCGAGTACAAGTTCGACGAACGACGGACGCCATCCCAACGCCAAACCGATAGCGCCGAGCAAGAGTGACTGCAGCGCCACGACGATGATGACGGCAGCGCTCTTGCCTGCGATGATTCCCCACCGCGGTAGCGGCGTTGCACCGAGTCGCTTGAGCGCGCCGTATCGGCGGTCGAATCCGACGGCGATGGCCTGTCCGGTGAACGCCGTCGACATCACGGCAACCATCATGACACCAGGGAGCACGGTATCGACCCGAGAATCGCCCAAATCGCCGATCGGAAGTAGGCACAGTCCGATGAGCAGGGTGATCGGGATGAACATGGTGAGCAGCAATTGCTCACCGTTGCGGAGCAGAAGAGTCAGCTCCAGTTTGGTCTGCGCCGCCAGCATCTTGGCCGCCGAATTGGGGCGGGGATCCGGCGAGAAGGTGCCTGGCTCGAAGCGGTTCTCGGCGAGCCGCCGGTCTCTGGCAACGCTGATGGGACTGCTCTGGCCGTTCGACGCTGTTTCGTTCATGACCTTGATCTCCGTCATCCCCTCAGTTCCCGGCCCGTCAATTCGAGGAAGACGTCTTCCAGACTCCGTTGATCGACGCGAATGTCGTTGATCAGCACGTCCTGATCGGCACACCACGTTGCGACAGTCGCCACGGTTGCCGGATCGATTGCACCTTCGACGACGTAGGTGCCGGGGTTGGATTCCTCGATGCGGAACCCGGCGAGTGAACCGGCCAGCGAATCGAGGCTCAAACCGGGAACCGTCGTCAGACGGAGTTGTCCTTCGGCGCCCTTGCTGGTGACCTCCGCCGGCGTTCCCGACGCGACGATCTTGCCGTGGTCGATGATGACCAGTTCGTCGGCGAGCGCTTCGGCCTCGTCCATGAGGTGTGTGGTGAGCAGGACGCTCACGCCGTCGCGTCGCAGAGCGTCGATGAGTTCCCACACGAGTAGACGTGCCTGAGCGTCGAGGCCGGCGGTGGGTTCGTCCAGAAATACCAATTCGGGACGGCCGACCAGCGCGCATGCCAGTGACAGTCGTTGCTGCTGGCCTCCGGAGAGGCGGCGGTACGGGGTCTTGCGCGCATCGGTGAGGCCGAGTTTGGAAAGGAGCCAGGCGGGATCGAGCGGGTCGGCCGAGTATGCGGCCACGAGGTCGAGCATTTCCCCGGCCTTGGACCCGGGGTACGCGCCGCCGCCCTGCAGCATGACGCCGATTCGCGAGCGGACTTCACCGGAGTCGGCGATGGGGTCGAGACCGAGCACTCGAACCGTGCCGGCATCGGGGGTGACAAACCCTTCGCACATTTCGACGGTGGTCGTCTTACCGGCTCCGTTGGGGCCGAGCAGGGCAACGACCTGGGCCGTCTCGACAGTGAGATCGATACCGTCGACGGCTCGAACACCGTCGAAGGACTTGACGACACCCTGGATCTGTACCGCCGGCGTCGACGATCTGGAGGCTCTCGAGGTCACGGGGAATCAGCGTAAGCCCCCGCCGAGTTGTCTTCGTCTACCGGTCCGCCTTTCGTGATCTCCGCTACTGGCTTGTCGCTACGCCAGGGGAGTGAATTGCGGGTGAAGACGATGAGCGTTCCGGCGGTGAGGATGGTCGCGATGACGGCCTGCACGATCATGAACGGAAGGTATTCGGCGCCGTTGGACATCAACATGACGCTGACGATCGAGGTGAAGACGACGGCAGGGATGCGGAAAATCGGCGCGGTGGCCCACGCCGCCAACGGAAGGATCGCCCACAGCAGGTACCACGGCTGAACGACGGGGAACAGGAGAACGATCGCTCCGAGTGCGATGCCGAGTCCACCGACCGGGTGTATGCGGCCCATGTACACCGAGATCATCATCCGTGCGGTGACGAGCATGGCGACGAGAGTTGCGATGGGCCGCGTGATCGTGAGGATCGCCGTCGTGTGATCGCCGAGTCCGAGTAGTACACCGGCCAATCCCGTGCCGACGCCCAGGAGCGTCGGGATGGACATCCAACTCCGGACTGCGGTGGCGGTGTCGAGGGTGTTGATCCAACCCATACCGAGCCCACTGGCCACGCTGATGACAAACGTGACGACAGCGGCAACGATGCCCAGGAGAATCGCGGCTCCCGCCAAGGCTTTCCAGGTTCCACCCCAACGCCGGGCCAAAGCCATGCCGACAAATCCCAGTGCAAGCAAGGACGGAATTTTGACGGTCGACGACAAGGCGATCAAACCTGATCCCGCAACGAGATAGAACAGCGCTCGCCCACGGATGGGCCCGGACCCTTCGACTGCGCGAAGAGCGATCTCGATTCCGGCGAGCATCAACCCGAGCATGAGTGCTTCGTTGTGGATGCCGGCCACCAAGTGGAAGAGCAACAGTGGGTTCGCGGCACCGAGCCAGAGCGAACTGACGGCAGAGACACCGCATCGCTTGGCCAGTCGCGGTATCGCCCACACGATGAGCGCGACGCCGGCCAATGCGAGCAAGCGGTGCAAGAAGATTCCGGCCACGATGTTGTCGCCGGTCAGTGAGCTGATCCCGCGTCCCAGCCACAGGAAGAACGGTCCGTACGGAGCCGGGGTGTCGCGCCAGATCGTCGGAACCGTGCGGGTGAGAACGTGGTCGACGCCCAGTGCCGCCTTGGGGCCGATGGCGTACGGATCGAGTCCACGGGCCGCGATTTCGCTTTGAGCCAGATACGAGTAGACGTCGCGGCTGAACATCGGCGGTGCGACCGAGAGCGGCAGGATCCACAGCAGGAGTGTGCGGTCCAACTGGGAACGGGTCATGCGCCGCGGTGCGCCGGAACGGCTGCGTATGTCCCCGACTGCAAATCGGCCCATCATCAGCCAGGCCAGAACGACGAGCACGGTTCCGGTCATCGTCATGGTGAGTGAGACCGTCGGCATACGTCCGGGAAGGCTGAGGACTCGAAGTCCTGCGGTCGGATTCTGCAGGACGGGTTGTGCGCCGGCGCCGAGCGCTCCGACTGCCATCAAGACCGCGCCGGTTGCGCCGAATCGGCGAATCCCTCGCAGTTGTGCGGTTTCCTTCGCGTTCAGGCCAGGGCGCTCGTCCTCGTCGCCGTGCAGCACCGCGGCCATACTCTGCCGGGGAGCGGATCCGAAAGGTCGAACGCCGATTGTGGAAAGCGCGAGTGCCTTGGGTTTTTCCAGCAGGATCGCGCGCGCCGATCGGGCGGTCGTCGTCTTCTCGGGGGTCTGCGGCACACCAGGCAGCGTAGCGGCTCCATCCAGCCGGACAGACAAGCACAAACAACGTACGTTGTCCGGATATTCCCGAATGTAATGCAGGTTGCCCTTAGTAGACCTGCGAAAAGAATTCCGTCACACTTGTGTTGTGAAAAGAAATGCGTCAGACCCACGAAGCAAGGAAGTTGCAGGTCAGCCCACTGTAGCGGCCTCGCCGAGTGCTGCCGCAAATCCGGTGACAGTGAGCGTCGAAGGTCAGACGCGGGCGGCAGTGGTCAAGCTGCTACTCGAAGAAGGCCCCATTACCGCCTCCGAAATCGGCACGCGCCTCGGTTTGAGTGCCGCAGGTGTCCGACGTCACTTGGATGCGTTGATCGAGTCCGGCGAAGCCCGTACCGCTTCGGCGTCGTCGCTGCGTCAGCGTGGACGAGGTCGTCCCGCCAAGCGGTTCCAGATCACCGCGACCGGTCGCGGCCGCCTCGGCCACACCTACGACGATCTGGCGGGAGCCGCGATGCGGCAACTCCGTGAAATCGGCGGAGACGCGGCAATCGAGGAGTTCGCCAAGCGTCGGGTTCAGGCGATCGTCGGAGACGTCGAACCGGCTGATCCGACAGATGTCGACAACGTCGAGGCGACAGCGGACGCAATCGCCGAAGCCTTCAACGCGGTGGGGTTCGCGGCGTCGACCCGGCCGGTCGGCAACGGCGTGCAGATCTGCCAACACCATTGCCCGGTTTCCCATGTGGCAGAAGAGTTTCCGGAACTGTGCGAGGCAGAGCAGCAAGCATTCCGGCAATTGCTCGGGACTCATGTTCAGCGTCTGGCGACCATCGCCAACGGTGACTGCGCCTGCACGACGCACGTGCCCCTCGTGTCCACCGGGAGTAGATGACCGGACCAGAGTGTTCTACAGAGCGTTGCCACCGTGCAGCGTTCGAATAGAGATTTTTCAGCTAGTTCTTCAAAGTCAGAACTGCTCGACCACAGCGACCAGCCCTCGCTGAACCCGAGCAGCCGTCAAGAAACAAGACTCCGGAAGGAGCTCGCATGACCGTCACATCAGACCAGGCGACTACCACTGCGGCAGCAGGCACCGAGCCGCTCACGCAGGAAGAGACCATCGCGTCCCTCGGTCATTACGGCTACGGCTGGTCCGATTCCGACGAAGCCGGAGCCAGCGCGCAGCGCGGGTTGTCCGAGGCTGTCGTGCGGGACATCTCCGCCAAGAAGAGCGAGCCCGAGTGGATGCTCGACATCCGCCTCAAGGCGCTGCGCACCTTCGACAAGAAGCCGATGCCGAACTGGGGCAGCGACCTCGAAGGTATTCACTTCGACAACATCAAGTACTTCGTCCGGTCCAGCGAGAAGCAGGCCGAGTCGTGGGAAGACCTGCCCGAGGACATCAAGAACACGTACGACAAGCTCGGCATCCCCGAGGCGGAGAAGCAGCGCCTCGTTGCCGGCGTCGCAGCTCAGTACGAGTCCGAGGTCGTCTACCACTCGATCCGTGAGGACCTCGAGGAGCAGGGCGTCATCTTCCTCGACACGGACACCGGTCTCAAGCAGCACCCGGAGCTGTTCAAGGAGTACTTCGGATCGGTCATCCCGGCCGGCGACAACAAGTTCTCCGCGCTGAACACCGCCGTGTGGTCCGGTGGCTCGTTCATCTACGTTCCGCCGGGAGTCCACGTGGACATCCCGTTGCAGGCGTACTTCCGCATCAACACCGAGAACATGGGTCAGTTCGAGCGCACCCTGATCATCGTCGACGAAGATGCCTCCGTGCACTATGTCGAGGGTTGCACCGCGCCGATCTACAAGTCCGATTCACTGCACTCGGCCGTCGTCGAGATCATCGTGAAGAAGGGCGGCCACTGCCGCTACACGACCATCCAGAACTGGTCCAACAACGTCTACAACCTGGTGACCAAGCGCACCAAGGTCGAGGCCGGCGGATCCATGGAGTGGGTCGACGGCAACATCGGCTCCAAGGTCACCATGAAGTACCCGGCCGTGTGGCTGATGGGCGAGTACGCCCGCGGTGAGGTTCTCTCCGTTGCGTTCTCCGGCGAGGGCCAGCACCAGGACACCGGCGCCAAGATGCTCCACCTCGCGCCGCACACGTCCTCGACCATCATCAGCAAGTCTGTCGCCCGTGGTGGTGGACGTGCGTCGTACCGCGGTCTGGTGCAGGTCAACAAGGGTGCCCACGGCTCCAAGTCGACCGTCAAGTGTGACGCTCTGCTGGTCGACCAGATCAGCCGAAGCGACACCTACCCGTACGTCGACATCCGCGAGGACGACGTCACCATGGGTCACGAGGCCACCGTTTCGAAGGTCAGTGACGATCAGCTCTTCTACCTGATGAGCCGCGGACTGACCGAGGACGAGGCGATGGCCACCATCGTGCGTGGATTCGTCGAGCCCATCGCGAAGGAACTCCCGATGGAGTACGCGCTCGAGCTCAACCGCCTTATCGAACTTCAGATGGAAGGGGCTGTGGGTTAGTGACCACGCCAGAGACCGGAGTCATCGGAGCTGTTGCCGGGGAGAACCCGACCGCTCCTGTAAAGGGTGCAGCCACAGGCTCACCCATCACGAACAAGGGTGAGCAGTTCTCCTCGTTCGACGTCAATGCTTTCGAGGTTCCCGGCGGACGTGACGAGATCTGGCGGTTCACCCCGCTGCGTCGCCTCCGGGGATTGCACGACGGCAGCGCCGTCGCCAACGGACAGGTCACCGTCGAGGTCGACGGCGGAAGCGACATCACCGTCGAGACCGTCGGCCGTGACGACGCACGTCTGGGCAAAGCCGGCGTTCCCGCTGATCGCATTGCAGCGCAGGCGTATTCGAGCTTCGAGACGGCAACGGTCATCTCGGTTGGTGCCGAGGTCGAGGTCGAGAAGCCCGTTGTGGTCACCATGACCGGCCCCGGAGTCGACAACGTCGCCTACGGACACACCCAGATTCGTCTGGCGCAGTTCGCCAAGGCGACGTTCGTGATCGACCAGCGCGGCAGCGGAACCTTCGCGGAGAACATCGAATTCGTTCTCGGTGACAGTTCGCAGCTGACCGTGGTGGCCATCCAGGACTGGGCGGACGACGCAGTTCATGTGACGTCACACCACGCTCGCCTGAACCGCGACGCAGTGCTTCGATACACCTCGATCAGCCTGGGCGGCGACCTGGTGCGCCTGTCCGCCACCGTCAAGTACGACGGACCGGGCGGCGACGCCGAACTGCTCGGCCTGTACTTCGCCGACGCCGGCCAGCATCTGGAACAGCGTCTGCTGGTGGACCATTCGCAGCCCAACTGCAAGTCCAACGTGGTCTACAAGGGTGCGCTTCAGGGCGATCCCGGATCCGGCAAGCCCGACGCGCACACCGTGTGGATCGGCGACGTTCTCATCCGCGCCGCAGCGGAGGGCACCGACACGTTCGAGCTCAACCGCAACCTGGTGCTGACCGACGGCGCCCGCGCCGACTCGGTTCCGAACCTCGAAATCGAAACCGGTGAGATCGTCGGGGCCGGCCACGCAAGTGCAACGGGACGTTTCGACGACGAGCAGCTGTTCTACCTGCGTGCTCGTGGTATCCCGGAGGATCAGGCTCGTCGTCTGGTCGTACGTGGGTTCTTCCACGAAATCATCAACAAGATCGCTGTTCCCGAGGTGCGCGATCGCCTCGAAGCCGCAGTCGAAGCCGAACTCGCAGCCGTCGGCTCCTGACCGCCCCGCCGGCGACACCACCCCGTCGCTACGCTCGCCCGCCTCATCTTGAAGGAATTTCATGTCTACCAGTGACAACACCACCACTTCGGTCCTCGAGGTTCGTGACCTGCACGTCGAGGTCGCCAACTCCGATGCCAACGCCGAGCCCATCCAGATCCTCAAGGGCGTCGACCTGACGGTCCGCTCGGGGGAGACCCACGCGATCATGGGCCCCAACGGCTCCGGCAAGTCGACTCTGTCGTACGCCATCGCCGGTCACCCCAAGTACCAGGTCACGTCCGGCTCCATCACCCTCAACGGTGAAGACGTCCTCGCAATGAGCGTCGACGAGCGTGCGCGTGCCGGGCTCTTCCTGGCCATGCAGTACCCCGTCGAGGTTCCCGGCGTTTCCATGTCCAACTTCCTGCGCACCGCCGCTACGGCCGTGCGAGGCGAGGCTCCCAAGCTGCGCCACTGGGTCAAGGAAGTCAAGGAAGCCCTCAGCGAGCTCGAGATCGATCCCTCGTTCATCGAGCGCTCGGTCAACGAAGGTTTCTCCGGTGGCGAGAAGAAGCGCCACGAGATCCTGCAGTTGGGCATGCTCAAGCCGAAGATCGCGATCCTCGACGAGACCGACTCCGGCCTCGACGTCGACGCTCTGCGCACCGTCTCCGAAGGCGTCAACCGCTACAAGGAGCGCGAGAACGGCGGCGTTCTGCTGATCACGCACTACACGCGCATTCTGCGCTACATCAACCCCGACTTCGTTCACGTGTTCGTCGGTGGCCGCATCGTCGAGTCCGGTGGACCGGAGCTGGCCGACGAGCTCGAGACCAACGGCTACGTTCGTTTCACCGCGGACACCGCAGCTACCCAGGGAGCGTAATCACGATGACCACCTCGGTGCGCGAGCTCGACGTCACAGCGGTTCGGGCCGACTTCCCGATCCTGGCGCGAACCGTGCGCGACGGAAAACCTTTGGTGTACTTGGATTCCGGCGCTACCTCGCAGCGTCCGGTCCAGGTTCTCGATGCCGAACGGGACTTCCTGACCACGTGTAACGCGGCAGTACACCGGGGTGCTCATCAGCTCGCAGAAGAGGCGACGGACGCGTACGAGAATGCTCGCGCCACCATCGCTTCTTTCGTGGGCGCGGATTCGGACGAGTTGGTGTTCACCAAGAACGCCACCGAGGCTCTCAATCTGGTGACCTACGTTCTCGGTGACGATCGCTTCGACCGCCATGTCGGTCCTGGCGACGAAATCGTCATCACCGAACTCGAACACCACGCCAACCTCGTTCCCTGGCAGGAACTTGCGCGCCGAACCGGTGCGACGCTCAAGTGGTACGGAGTCACCGACGACGGCCGGATCGATCTCGATTCGCTGGAGCTGACAGACGCGGTGAAGGTCGTTTCGTTCACCCACCAGTCCAACGTGACCGGCGCGATCGCGCCCGTCGAGGAATTGGTGCGACGAGCACGCGCCGTCGGTGCACTCGTCGTGCTCGACGCGTGCCAGTCGGTGCCTCACATGGCCGTCGACTTCCACGAACTGGGAGTGGACTACGCGGCGTTCTCGGGCCACAAGATGCTCGGCCCTTCGGGGGTCGGAGTTCTCTACGGCCGTCGTGAACTGCTGGCAGCGATGCCTCCGTTCATCACCGGCGGGTCGATGATCGAGACGGTCACCATGGAGGTCAGCACCTACGCGCCGCCGCCTCAGCGTTTCGAAGCCGGCGTACCGATGACCTCACAGGTGGTCGGACTGGGCGCTGCCGTGGATTACCTGAACACCTTCGGGATGGACGCCGTCGCTGCGCACGAGCACGTGTTGGTGGAGGCTGCTCTCGAAAAGTTGTCGGCGATCGAAGGTCTGCGCATCATCGGACCACAGACGTCCGAGAACCGCGGCGGAGCGATTTCCTTTGTCGTGGACGGTATTCACGCCCACGACCTCGGACAGATCCTCGACGACGAGGGCGTCGCGATTCGCGTCGGACACCATTGTGCGTGGCCGCTGCATCGTAAGTTCGGTGTCGCTGCGACGGCCCGTGCGTCGTTTGCGCTCTACAACACCACCGCGGAAATCGATGTTCTCGTTGCAGCGATCAAGCGTGCGCAGGAATTTTTCGGTGTCGCAGGGGAGTTGAACTGAATCATGCGCATGGAGCAGATGTATCAGGAAGTGATCCTCGATCACTACAAACATCCGCACGGCCGCGGACTCCGTGAGCCGTTCGGCGCCGAGGTGCACCACGTCAACCCGACGTGTGGCGACGAGGTGACGTTGCGCGTCCAGATATCCGAGGACGGAACGGTCTCCGACGTCTCGTACGACGGTCAGGGTTGTTCGATCAGCCAGGCGTCGACGTCGGTGCTCAACGACCTCGTCATCGGGATGCAGGTCACCGACGCACTGAAGACGGTGACGGCGTTCAACGAGATGGTGAGCAGTCGGGGCACCGTCGAGGGGGACGAGGACGTTCTCGGCGACGGTATCGCGTTCGTCGGAGTCTCGAAGTATCCGGCACGCGTGAAGTGCGCCTTGCTCGGATGGATGGCATTCAAGGATGCTGTAGTCCAGATTGTCGACGGCAGTGCTGTGACGACGGCGGACAGCAGCAGTGAATTGGTCGACACGACTGAAGGACAGGGATCATGACCGAGACACAACCAGTGCAGGACGCCGAGGTCGGCGCTCCGGTGAATCCGAATCCCGATTCCACTGCGGAATTCGGTGGCGCACAGGGCAGTGGCACTGTCCCGTCGCCTGAGCGACTCGACGAACTCGAAGAAGCGATGCGCGACGTCGTCGATCCCGAACTGGGAATCAACGTCGTCGATCTCGGCTTGGTCTACGGACTCTTCGAAGACGACGGTGTCGTCACGATCGACATGACTTTGACGTCGGCGGCGTGCCCGTTGACCGACGTGATCGAGGACCAGGCACGCGGCGCACTTGTGCGTAGCGATCTGTGTACCGACATGAAGATCAACTGGGTGTGGTTGCCGCCGTGGGGACCGGACAAGATCACCGAAGACGGACGCGAGCAACTGCGCGCACTCGGCTTCACGGTCTGACAAGTAACCTCGGCACGATCAACTGAATAGATTTCACCGGAGCGTCGGTGCCCGTTCGTCGGGTACCGGCGCTTCGGTTTGTTATATAGGGCCGTTTTAGCCATGATATTCAGGACAATAGTCCCAAATGGTTGTTTGATGAATATTTGCTGGAAGCTGACTGATCGGTAACATCGCAGCTGATTGTCACGATGTGATCTCCGGCGGGCGATTTGCCAGTTTCCACCCGAGCTTTCCAAAGTATTCGTCTCATTTTCGAAGTGCCCCGATCAGTTCGAAGCGTCCAGCGGACGCATATACCTGTTTGCATCATGATCAAGTTGTAAGAGGGAGATTCGTGTGGATGGCAGTCCCGACCGAGGAATCGTTTCCGCAGCTCGTCCGGACGACGAACTCACCTTCCCTCTTTCTGCCGCGCAACTTTCCCTGCTTGTCGCACAACAGCTTCGACCCGAGATTCCCGTCAGCATCGCTCAGTACGTGGACGTGGACGGCCCACTCGACATCGAGCTGCTGACCGCTGCCAGCAAACAGACCGGTCGTGAGATCGGCTCCGGATATCTGCGCCTGGTCGAGGTGGACGGGGTTGCGCGTCAGTGGCTCGATCTCGACATGGACGACTCCCTCGACGTGGTCGATCTTCGCGCCGAATCGGATCCGGAATCTGCAGCGCAGGAATGGATGCGCAGAGAGCACACCACCGCCATCGATCCGTTCACCGATCGTCTGGTCAGGCTGGCAGTCCTGGTGCTTCGCGACGACCATTACTACTGGTACAGCCGTATTCATCATGTGGCGCTCGACGGTTTCGGCGCGATGTCGATGATGAACCGCACAGCCGAGATCTACACCGCCGCGGTGCGGGATCTGCCAGTTCCCCCAGCGGTAACTGCCCCCCTCCAATCGTTGGTGAAGGCAGAGGCCGACTATCTGGGCTCAACCCGGTGGGAACGCGATCGCGACTACTGGAACACCAAGATGGCCGACAAGCCGGGCGGAACCTCGCTCGCGTCCTCGACTGCTCCGTCGCAGGCATGGTCACGCCTACGGTCGGCCACGGTACCTACGGAACTGCGGAGCTCCCTCGAACGGCTGGCCGCCGCCCACGACGTGACGACGTCGTCAGTGGTGATCGGTGCACTGGCGGCTTACCTCGCCCGGGCCACCGGGACCCGCGACGTGGTCCTCAGCCTGCCGGTCTCGGGGCGGACGACAAAAGCTGCTCGCAGGTCCGGCGGAATGATGTCGAACGTCGTCCCGATACGTGCGAGCGTCGATCCGCATTTCGCGGTCGGGGACCTGCTGCACGAGGTGAAGATCGAACTCACCGGCGCACTGCGTCATCAGAAGTACCGCCACGAGGACCTACGACGCGACCTCAACGCCGGTGATCACAGCATCGCCGACGGACGAGGCTTCCACGGGCCGTTGATCAACCTCATGCTGTTCCATTCCGGAATCACTCTCGGGGACGCGCACGGCGAACTGAACGTGATCTCGACCGGGCCGATCGAAGACCTCTCCGTCAACGTCTATCAGACTTCCGCAGCCGAAGAGATCCAGATCGACTTCGCCGCGAACCCAGACCTGTACACCAACGAGGACATCTCGCGTCACCACCGGCGTTTCCTCGAATTCCTCGAATTATTCTGCGCCGCAGAATCGGGAACTCGATTGATGGACATCGACCCCGACGCCGCGGGGAAATGGATCGCCGAAGTCCAACACGCCCGCAACGTCGAGTACTGGTCTGCGACCTTGTCGAACCCCGCCGAGGAACTGGGTTTGCCGGTCGTCGCCGGAACCGGTCGAACGTCCACGCCCCTCGAGATCGAGGCAGGCCTCTGCCGGAGCCTCGAGACGATGGCGACGACGATGAACACGAGTCTGTTCGTGCTGTTCCAGTCTGCGATGGCCGGACTGCTGCGCCGCGTCGGTTCGGCCGATGAGGTGTCGATCGGCGTCTCGGTCCGAGGGTACGGCGCCTCCAATCCGGACGATTTCGTCTCGATGTTCGCCAACCAGTTGGTGCTTCGCTCGACGGTGTCGAACACCATGACGCTCACCGACCTGGTCGGTGCGGTGGACACCGTCGCAATCGAAGCTCTCGAACACGCAGACATTCTTCTGTCTTCGGTGACCGCCGCACTCGGTGACGGCCGCTGGGTCGAGACGGGCCCGTTGTTCCGGGCGATGGTCTGTTTCGAGGAGCCGCTGGATGCTCACCCGAGATTTCCGGGGCTCATGGTCGGTGCGCCTATCGGATCGGATCTGGCCACCGTGCCGGAACTGTTTGTCTCCCTGGCGATTCCGACTGGTGAGCATGCCGATTTCGATCAGCCGATCTCCGGTGTTCTGGATTGGCTCGGCACGAAAGAGCAAGCCGAGGACCTCGCCGACCGTTATCTACGAATCTTGACCGCGATGGTCGGTACTCCGCACTCGGCGCTCGGCTCAGTGGATCTACTGCGCCCGGAGGCGCGCCAGGCGCTGGTGCCGCCCGTTCTGCCGATTACCCCGGTCCGAACGCTCTCCGAGATCCTTTCCGACCGCATTCGGGCGACCCCGGAAGCGATCGCCGTGGTCGCGGGCAGCGAGCGCGTGTCGTACCGCGAACTCGATCGACGATCGAATCAGTTGGCGCGCAAGCTCGTCGATCATGGCGTGCAATCCGAGTCGTTGGTCGGAATCATGCTGCCGAAATCCGTGGACATGATCGTTGCCGCTGTCGCGGTAGTGAAGGCCGGCGGCGGATACCTCCCACTCGATCGTGCACACCCCGCCGAGCGTTTGGCATACGTGGTCGAGGATGCGCAACCGGTGTGCGTCATCTCCGATTCCACTTTCCCGAACTCCGCCTTCCCGAACTCTGACGTGGTGGTCGTCGGCGTCGAATCCGACGAATACTCCGGTGAGAGTCTGGAAACCGATGAGCGCCCGCGCGGACACGGAGCCGACAATCTGGCGTACGTGATCTACACCTCGGGGTCGACGGGCCGACCCAAAGGTGTCTCCGTCACCCACGCCACCGTGGTGCGATTGTTCGAGAACACGCACGTCGAATTCGGATTCGACGGCAACGACGTGTGGACGATGTTCCACTCGTTCGCCTTCGACTTCTCGGTCTGGGAACTGTGGGGCGCGCTGCTCCACGGCGGAACGCTGGTCCTGGTCGATCACGAGGTATCACGCGACCCTGACGCCTTCCGGGCGCTGGTCGCCGCAGAAGGCGTCACCGTGCTCAATCAGACGCCCTCGGCCTTCTACCAGTACATCGAAGCCGACCTTCGGGCCGATTCGGAGACCCGGCTCCGGTACGTGATCTTCGGTGGCGAAGCCTTGGACCTGCGTCGACTCGGGCGCTGGTACGACAATCACCCGGGGTACGAAAGTCACACGGAATCCGCGCCTGCACTCGTCAACATGTACGGCATCACCGAGACGACGGTGCACGTCACCCATCTCGAACTCGACCGGGCGAGCGCGAGTGCGCTGACCGGCAGCCGGATCGGTGACGCGATCGACGGACTTCGTGTGTACCTGCTCGACGAGCATCTCTCCCCGGTCCCGGTGGGGATCGCGGGGGAGATCTATGTCGCGGGCGGTCAACTCGCCCGTGGCTATCTGGGCCGTCCAGACCTCACCGCGGGCCGGTTCGTCGCCGATCCGTTCAATGCCGGCGGACGACGGTTGTACCGGTCCGGCGACCGCGCACGATGGATTGCGCCCGGACAACTCGAGTACCTCGGACGCGGCGACGCGCAGGTCAAGATCCGCGGATTCCGGATCGAACTCGGCGAAATCGACTCCGTCATCCTCAGCGCGCCGGGAATCGACGATGCCGTGACCGTCGTGGCTCCGACGCCGGCGGGCGGCGCTCTCGTGACCTATGTGACCGCTTCCGACGTCGTGGACGCCGAAGCCCTCCGAGCTCACGCCGCCGAAGCCCTCCCGACCTACATGGTTCCCGATGCCTTCATGGTCCTCGATTCGATTCCGTTGACCACCAACGGAAAACTGGACCGGCGTGCGCTGCCTTCGCCTATCCTGGCCTCCACCAAGGTCTTCCGACCCCCGACGACCCCGACCGAGGGCAAGGTTGCGGCGGTTCTGGCTGACATCCTGAGTAGTGGACCGCTCGGACTCGACGATAATTTCTTCCATCTGGGCGGAAACTCGCTGGTAGCGACGACGGCGGTAGCGCGCTTGACCGAAGCCACCGGGGTTAAAATGCCGCTGCGTGCACTCTTCGACCATCCCACGGTGTCCGGGATCGCGGCGACGATCGAGCGTGCGGCACAGACCCCGGACGCCGACGGTATTCAGGTCGTGGCCCGGCCGGCGGTACTGCCTCTCGCTCCCGCGCAGCAGCGACTGTGGTTCCTGAACCGCGTGGCACCGGAATCAGGTGCGTACAACATTCCACTGGCGGTGTCGTTGCGCGGCGCCGTCGATCCCGACGCACTCAGTGCCGCGATCGTGGACGTCGTGACACGTCACGAGTCACTACGCACCGTGTTTCCTCAGATCGGGGACAACGCGACGCAGAAGGTTCTGGGCCTGGGCGAGGGGATCGCAGGGCTCGAGTCGATCGACGTGGAACGCGGAAGCCTCGAGAGAGTGATCTTCGAATTCTCTTCGGCCGGTTTCGATCTGGTCCGCGAACGTCCGGTGCGCTACCTGCTGATCACTGTCGCCGCCGAGAAGGAAGGCGATGACGAGGAAGCTGTCCTCGTAGTGGTTCTGCACCACATGGTGGCCGACGGTTGGTCGCTCGCGCCGTTGGCTGCTGATCTCACCGGCGCCTACGCCGCCCGCGTCGGCGGCAACAGCCCGCAGTGGGCACCCCTTCCGGTGCAGTACGCCGACTACACGCTCTGGCACCGAGAACACCTCGGCGACGCGTCATCCACCGATTCACTTGCCCACTCACAGATCGCGTTCTGGAAGCAGCAGCTGGCGGGAGCGCCCGAGCAGCTCCACCTGCCGACGGACCGTCCGCGCGCACTCGACCCGACCATGCGCGGAGCCGGAGTCGACATCAGAATCGGCGCTTCCACGCATCAGAAGCTCGTTGTACTTGCCGCCGATCACGACGCCACGCCGTTCATCGCCCTGCACGCGTGCTTCGCCCTGCTTCTGGCCAGGTACAGCGGCACGGACGACATCGTCATCGGAACACCGGTGGCCGGACGAGGGGACAGATCTCTCGATCTGCTCGTCGGCATGTTCGTCAACACTCTTGCCCTGCGGACCTTCGTCGATCGGGACGCAACGTTCGCCGCACACCTGTCGCAGGTCAGGGCCGTCGACGTGGATGCCTTCGACAATGCGGACGTGCCTTTCGACGTCGTCGTGGACGCGCTCGAACTGGACCGCTCGCCTGCGCACCATCCGGTCTTTCAAGCTGCCATCACCTCGCGGATAACCACCGCTCACACAGCCGAACTGGCCGGGGTGTCGATGACGGCGCGGGCAGTCGAGACGGGGCTGACCAAGTTCGACCTCGAGCTCACCGTTACCGAACGTCACGAGTCCGGGGCCGCAGCAGGAATCGATGCCACGTTCACCTATTCCACCGACCTGTTCGACAACGCGACCGTCGAAGCCTTGGCGCGAAACTTCGTAACCCTCGTGGAATCGGCAGTGTCGGAACCGACTGCACCGGTTGGTGACCTTCGTGTACTCGGATCGCGGGAGAGTGCCGCGATATTGCCGCGACGCGGTGTGGCTTCGGTGGGCGAATCGACGCTGGCGCAGATCCTCGGGGACACCGCGAGGACGTATCCCGACGCGATCGCCCTCGAAGACTCCGAGCGCTCACTCTCGTACGGGGAGCTGGAGCGTCGATCGAATCGGATCGCTCGATACCTCATGGACCTGGGAGTCGGCCCCGAGACACCGGTCGCACTGGCCGTCGCCCGATCGGTCGACTCCGTGCTCGCAGTCTGGTCGGTCACCAAAGCCGGTGGCGTTTTCGTCCCGGTCGATCCCCGTTATCCCGCAGATCGAGTTGCGCACATGCTCGAGGATTCGGGTGTGCGGATCGGAATTCGGTCCGCCGAGGTTGCGGCTGGTCCGGCAGCCGGTGGGAACGTCGCAGTCTGGATCGACCTCGGCGACGCGGACACGGTTGCAGAATGTGCCGCCTACTCCGACGCTGCCATCGACGACGCTGACAGAACAGCGTCGATCACTGCGGCGTCGGCTGCGTACGTCATCTACACGTCCGGCTCGACCGGAGTGCCGAAGGGCACCGTCGTCACCCACGCGGGTTTGGCCAATCTTGCTCGCGAACAACAGGATCGGTACCGGATCACCGCCGGGTCGCGAACTCTGCATTTTGCGTCACCGAGCTTCGACGGCGCCGTACTCGAGCTACTGCTCGCCGGTTCGACCGGCGCGACGATGGTGATCGCCCCTCCCGACATCTACGGAGGGGAGGCGTTGAGCGAGTTCCTCCGAAGCCGCGAGGTCACTCATGCCTTCATCACTCCGGCTGCGCTGGCGACCGTCGATCCGGCGGGCGTGACGTCACTGGAATGCGTAGTCGTCGGCGGCGACGTGTGCACGCCGGAATTGGTCTCGAGCTGGGGCAACGGGCGCAGACTGCACAACGGATACGGTCCGACCGAAACCACTGTCATGGTTGCCATCAGTGACCCACTCTCACCGGGGGAGCCGATCACCATCGGCGGTCCCATCCGCGGAATCGACGCCGTGGTGCTCGACTCTCGGCTGCAACCGGTCCCGATCGGCGGCGTCGGCGAGCTGTACATCGGTGGGCCGGGCCTTGCACGTGGTTACCACCTTCGTCCCGCGCTGACGTCGGATCGGTTTGTCGCGCATCCGTACTCGACGCCCGGTGCCCGGATGTACCGAACCGGTGACCTGGTCCGCTGGACCAAGGACCTGACCCTTCGCTACGTGGGCCGCAGCGATCATCAGCTCAAGATCCGCGGGTTCCGCATCGAACTCGGCGAGATCGACGCTGCTCTGATGGATTCCCCTCTCGTCCAGTTCGCCACGACGATTCCCGTCGAATCCGCCGCGGGTACCACTCTGGCGTCGTACGTGTTGCTCAGCGGCGACGCTGATATCGAGTCGCTGTTCGTGGGACTCGCCGACACGCTGCCGCGGTACATGATTCCGTCGTCGATCACCCCGATCGACGCCATTCCGTTGACTCCGGTCGGCAAACTCGATCGCAGAGCGTTGCCGACGCCGATACCGCGCGAAATCCTCGGAACGGGCCGTGAACCCGAGGCCGGACTCGAACGAACCGTTGCCGACGTGTTCGCTTCACTGCTCGACGTGCCCGAGGTCCGGGCCGGAGACAGCTTCTTCGATCTCGGGGGCAACTCGCTCGTCGCGACGCAGGTGTCCGCGCGGTTGAGCGCAGCGACGGGACTCACGGTGGACGTTCGCTCGATCTTCGAAGCGCCGACCGTCGAAGCGCTCGCTGCACGTCTGGCGGCGAGCGCCGAAGAATCAGACGATCGACCTGCCCTGAGCGCCGGTGCTCGCCCGGACCGCCTACCGCTCTCCGCTGCGCAACAGCGGCTGTGGTTCGTCAATCGCTTCGACCCGCAGTCCGCGGTCTACAACATTCCGTTCGCGATCCGCATCACCGGAGACATCCACGGCGATGCACTCGAGGAGGCGCTTGCGGACGTCATTGCACGCCATGAGGTGCTTCGAACGATCTACGTCGACAGCGCCGACGGCCCGAGTCAGGTCATCCGAGCAATTTCCGACGTGCAGTTCTCCGTCGAGCGCTACCGCGGATCCGAAGGTATCGAATCCGCGACGACGGAGTTCGCGGCGCGTGGGTTCGATCTCGGTTCGGATCTGCCGATTCGGGCCATGCTGGTGCGCGAGGACACTTTCGCTCACGTACTGGTCGTCGTCATCCATCACATCGCCTTCGACGGCTGGTCCCTGACTCCCTTTGCGGCAGATTTCGTCGCGGCGTACTCCGCACGCGTCGTCGGAGACGCCCCGGTTTTCACACCGCTCGACGTGCAGTACGCCGACTACGCGGTGTGGCAGCAAGACTCGCTCGGACAGGTCGGCGACCAGGAGTCTCTGGTTGCCCGCGAACTGACCTTCTGGACCACTGCCATGGCTGGTGCCCCGGACGAGGTACTGCTACCGGTCGATCGCCCACGCGGATCTGTCTCCACGACCGCCGTCGGATCGGTGCCGATCGTCATCGACGCGGCGACCGGGGAGCGTCTCGCCGCCTTGGCGAGGCGCAGTGGCTCGACGCAGTTCATGGTCGTACACGCGATCCTGGCGGTTGTTCTCGCGCGTCTCGGTGCAACCGACGACGTGGTGGTCGGCACCCCGGTGGCAGGCCGCGGGCGACCCGAGCTGGATTCCCTGATCGGGATGTTCGTCAATTCGGTACCGCTTCGCACGCCGGTCGATCACCGAGCGCCGTTCACCTCCCTGCTCGAGGTCGTCCGTGAACGCGACCTTGCCGCCTTCGCGCACCCCGAGCTGCCCTTCGAGGTGCTGGTCGACGCCCTCGATCTCGACCGGTCCACTACGCGACACCCCCTGTTTCAGGTCATGCTGTCGTACCACCAGAATGTGGTCTCGCCGCAGGTCACGGTCCACGACGCGCATCTCGAAGCGCAAGCACTCGAACCGTCCGTCGCGAAGTTCGACCTCGAGTTCACCCTGCTGGCAGGCGATTCCGAGAAGACCGAGATCACCGGGTCGCTCAGGTTCGCCGAGGCGCTCTTCGACATTGCCACCGCGGAAACGATCGCCGCGCGTGTGCAGTCGGTGGCCCGCGCCGTCGCCGCAGATCCGGACGCCGCGATCGACGACCTAGATTTCCTCAGCACCCTCGAGCGGGCGTCGCTGATGCCGGTACGAGGTCCGGCGTGGACCAGTTCGCGCACCTTGGCCGAAATATTGACGCGGACCGCCACCCGTTCAGGCGATTCGGTGGCCCTTCGATCCGGTGACACCACCGTGCTCTACCGAGATCTCTTCGCCCGTGCATCGGCGCTTGCCCGCCGTCTGACCACGGAAGGGATCGGTGCCGAAGACATTGTGGCGATCGCGATTCCGCGCTCGATCGACTCGATCGTCGCCTTGTGGGGCGTTTCCTTGACCGGCGCCGCGTTTGTTCCGGTCGATCCGCGATACCCCGCCGATCGCATTCTGCACATGCTCACCGACTCCGGAGCCACTCGCGGAGTGACGACGGAAGCGGTAATCGAATCACTGCCCCGCCCGGTTCCGTGGATGACAATGGACGACATCCACGGCGACGGTGTCGGGCAGCCGGTTCCGGCCGCGCCGATCCGAATCGACAACCTCGCCTACATCATCTACACCTCCGGATCGACGGGAAAGCCCAAGGGCGTCAGCGTCACTCATCGTGGCCTGAGCGCGTTGGCGGCCGAGCAGACGGCGCGTTACGGCATCTCGGCGCAGTCGCGGACGCTGCACTTCTCCTCACCGAGCTTCGACGCATCCATCCTCGAACTGCTGCTCGCAGTCGGTGAAGGCGCGACGATGGTGATCGCCTCTCCCGACGTCTACGGCGGCCAGGACCTAGCCGAATTGGTCACCGATCACCAGGTGACCCACGCGTTCATCACACCGGCAGCGCTGGCCTCGGTCGATCCCACCGGGCTGGACGTCTTGCAGTCGATCGTTGTCGGTGGCGAGGCATGCCCACCCGAACTGGTCCGTAAGTGGGCACCGGGTCGCCGATTGTTCAACGGCTACGGGCCGACGGAAACCACCGTCATGGTCTGCATCAGTGATGCCTTGAGCGTGGGGGAGACCGTGACCATCGGCGGGCCCGTCCGCGGCGTGTCCGCGGTAATTCTCGACGGCTCGGCTCAGCCGGTACCCGTCGGGGTCACCGGTGAGCTCTACATCGCCGGCCTGGGACTTGGCCGCGGCTACCTCGACCAACCCGCCTTGACGGCGACGCGATTCGTGGCAGCGCCGTTCGGCCCGGCCGGCACCCGCATGTACCGGACCGGTGACTTGGTTCGGTGGACGCCGCTCGAGACGATCGAATACGTCGGACGCTCCGATCACCAGGTGAAAGTGCGCGGATTCCGCATCGAACTGGGCGAGATCGACTCCGTCCTCAGCACTTACCCCGGCGTCGAGTTCGCGGTCACCGTGGGCGTCGACGCAGCTTCCGGTGAGACGATGTTGGCGTCGTACGTAGTGCTCGGTGCCGATGCGGTCGAGATGGACGAGTTGCTGAGCCATGCGCGCCGCTCACTGCCCGCCTTCATGGTGCCGTCGGCGATCACCCCGATCGATCACGTACCGCTGACCCCCGTCGGGAAGCTCGACCGATCGGCATTGCCGGCGCCGACACTGCGTTCGTCCGAGCGAAGTGTCGAGCCGCTGACGACCGCGACCGAACTCCAGGTTGCCGGCGTCGTGGCGGAACTGCTGGGTATCGAACAGATCAGTGCGTCGGACAGTTTCTTCGAACTCGGTGGCAACTCACTGCTCGCCACCAGACTGGCCCAGCGACTCGGCGAGTCGTTGGGCAGGCAGGTGCCTGTCCGAATGCTGTTCGAGCACCCCGAAATTCGGGAACTTGCCACTGCGCTCGACACATCCGCCGGGGCGAAGGCGCTTCCACCGATCACCGCCGTAGACCGCCCCGAGCGAATTCCGCTGTCCTACGCGCAAGCACGCATCTGGTTCCTCAACCAGATGGATCCCGGCTCACCCGCGTACAACGTCCCTGCTGCGATCTCCCTCGACGGTGCACTCGACGTGCCGGCCCTCGAAGCTGCGGTCCTCGACGTGATCGAAAGGCACGAAATCCTGCGCACGGTGTTCCCCGACTCCGACTCCGGTCCACACCAGGTGATCCAGGATGCATTCACCTCGCTCGAGTACGGAAATGCGGACACCCGTGAACCGGCAGAGCTCGCCAGAGAATTCGCGTCGCGTGGATTCGACATCACGACCCAAGCTCCCGTTCGCGCGCTCCTGCTCGAATCGACGCCGCAGCACCACACACTTGTCATCGTGATCCACCACATCGCGGCGGACGGATGGTCGATCGCGCCGTTGATGAAGGACGTGCTCACCGCCTACGTCGCGAGAAGTTCGGGACACGCTCCCGAGTTCACCCCGCTCGAAGTGCACTACGCGGACTTCGCCATCTGGCAGCGGGAAGCGCTGGGCTCGGTGAACGAATCCGAGAGCGTGCTCGGGGCACAGGCGTCGTACTGGCGGGAGACGTTGCGGGGCGCACCTGAATTGATCGACCTTCCGAGCGATCGAGCGCGTCCGCTCACCCAGTCGTTGAGCGGTGCCCACACCGCGGTCTCGCTTCCGGCGCACACCCGGATCGCGGTCGAGGCGGTTGCCGGAGCCAATGCGGCGACGCCGTTCATGGTGCTGCACGCTGCCTATGCCGTCCTGCTGTCCAGGCTGAGTCGAAGCACCGACATCGTGATCGGATCTCCGGTCGCCGGGCGAGGACACCGAGTTCTCGACGACCTCGTGGGAATGTTCGTGGGCACGGTGGGACTGCGCACGACGGTCGACCCCGGGTCGACGTTCGTCGACGTTCTGCGTACTGTCCGCTCCGTCGATCTCGACGCCTTCGCCCACGCGGACATTCCGTTCGAGCAGGTCGTGGACGTGGTGGCGCCGACCCGGAGCACCGACCGTCATCCGGTGTTCCAGACGATGATCTCGTTCCACGGCGCCCACCCGACGACGTGGGACCTGCCTGGACTTGCCGTTCGTGCCCACGAGATCACACCGGACATCGCCAAGTACGACCTGCAGTTCACCGTTGTCGAACAGACCACGGAGGAAGGCGGCGGCTACGAGGCCTCCCTCACCTACGCGAAGGATCTCTTCGACACCGATACAGCGGAGTCGTTTGCAGTGATGCTGGAAACGATCGTCGAGACACTGACTGCCCAGCCCTCCGCCGTCGTCGGTGACGTGGATCTTGCGGGACGTCGCCTGCGTGCGTTGCCCGGACGTCCGGCCGGCGATGCTTTGACCTTGCCGGAGTTGCTGCTTCGCGGCGCTGCCGATCCGCACGCTCCGGCAATCGTCGACGTCGCCACATCCGTCACGCTCACGTACGGCGAACTCGACCGACGCTCCGACGCTATGGCGTTTGCGTTGATCGCTCGCGGAATAGCGCCGGAAATGATTGTGGCACTGGCGCTTCCGAGGTCGGCCGACTATGTGATCGCGCTCTGGGCCGTAGCGAAAGCCGGCGGAGTGTTTCTTCCCGTGGATCCGGCGTACCCCGCCGAGCGGATCGAGCACATGCTCACCGACAGTGGAGCGGTACTCGGTATCACCAGGGGCGAGTATGCGGCCGACCTTCCGGGCGTCACATCGTGGATCGAGTTGGATGCGATCGAATTCACCACCGAAATCGAGGCAGTCCATTCCGAGACACTGCCGGACGCGCCACTCGAGTTCGACAACCCGGCCTACTTGATCTACACCTCGGGCTCGACAGGAAAACCCAAGGGCGTGTTGGTCACTCACGCGGGACTGGCAGCGTTTGCCGACGAACAGCGGGAGCGTTTCGGCGTCACCGCGCACTCTCGCGCTCTGAGCTTCGCCTCGACGAGCTTCGACGCGTCGGTTCTCGAGCTCCTTCTGGCTTTCGGCGCCGGCGCAACGATGGTGATAGCGCCGCCGACAGTTCTCGGCGGTGTCGAATTGCACGAACTGCTCGACGAGCAGACGATCACCCATGCTTTCGTGACTCCAGCCGCCTTGGCGACTGTCGATCCCGCCGGGCTCGACCATCTCGAAGCCGTCGTCGTCGGCGGCGACGCCTGTTCCGCCGACCTCGTATCTCGGTGGGCACCGGGGCGCCGAATGTTCAACGCGTACGGCCCGACCGAGGCCACCGTCGCCGTCACCATCAGTGATTCGCTGGTCGCGGGGGAGCCCGTGACGATCGGCGGCCCGATCCGCGGCGTGGACGCGATGATTCTCGATTCCCGACTGCACTCGGTTCCCGGCCAGGTCGTCGGTGAGCTCTACGTCAGCGGCGACGGTCTCGCCCGCGGGTACCTCGGCAACCCCGCACTCACAGCCGCGCGCTTCGTCGCCGACCCGCATGGACCCGAAGGCGCTCGGATGTACCGCACCGGGGATCTTGTGCGCGAAGATCGCTCAGGGGCACTGATCTACCTCGGACGCGCAGACCACCAGGTCAAGATCCGAGGGTTCCGAATCGAACTCGGAGAAATCGACGCGGTGCTGGCAGCGGAAGCGTCCGTGCATTCGGCTGTCAGCGTCGTCGTCGGGGAGGGCGTCGACGCTCGGATCGTCGCGTACGTCGTCCCGGCACATGCGGAATTCGACGCCGCCGCGCTGCGCCGTCACGCAGGTATATCGCTGCCTGCGCACATGATCCCGTCCGCTGTTGTCGTGATCGGCGCAGTCCCGACCACACCGGCGGGCAAGCTCGATCGCAGCGCTCTGCCTGCTCCCAACTGGGAGTCGCCGAGTGGACGCAGTCCGGAAGGCAGCGACGAGATCGCGATCTGCGCTGCTTTCGCAGAGGTACTCGATCTGGCCGACGTAGACACGTACGCCGATTCGAGTTTCTTCGAACTCGGCGGCAACTCACTCATGGCAACGCGTTTGGTCGCTGCCATCAAAGAACGCACCAGCATGACCGTCCCCATCGCGTGGATATTCTCCGACCCGACTCCGGAGGCATTGGCGCGCAGACTCTTCGAACTCGAGGCAACAGTTGTGACAAGTGACGCGGATACCTCCGCACTTGCGGTAGTCCTGCCACTACGTCCGGAAGGCCGCGCCGAGCCACTGTTCTGCATCCATCCGGCCATCGGATTGGCCTGGTGCTACGGAGCGCTCGATCGCTACGTCGACTCCAGCCGGCCGCTCTACGGCCTGCAGTCGCCGGTCCTGACGGACTCCGAATTTCGGGCGGAGCTGATCGAGGACTTCGCGGCGCGGTACGTCGAGGAAATTCGCGGAGTTCAGCCGCACGGTCCGTATCACCTGCTGGGGTGGTCCATCGGCGGATTGATCGCTCACGCGGCGGCGGTGCAGTTGCAAGCCGCGGGTGAGAGCGTCGCCGACCTGATTCTGCTCGACAGCTTCGTTCTCGAAGACCCGACGATGGCGGGCGCGCAGCCTTCTCTCGCCGAACTGATCGGCGGGTTGGGGATCTCGGTCCCGGACACCGGCGAGCGTGATCTGACATCCGAGGACGCCGAAGCACTCTTGCGTGAAACCATCGGCGATCACCCTTTGGTCTCGCGCGATCGGATCGAGCGACTGTTCGAGGAATACTCCGCCGGCGCCGAACTGGCTCACCGATACCGCCCGGGCAAGTTCGTGGGCGATCTGCTGTTCTTCTCGGCACACGCCGACACCTTCGACCCGCTGCGAACCGCGTCGGCGTGGCGACCGTTCGTCTCCGGGGTGATCATCGACCGTCCGGTGCCCACGTCACACGCCGAAATGTTCACCGAGGCAGGTCTGGAGGCGATCGGACCCGTGATCAACCTTGCGGTCGGAACGGGTCGTCACGCGGCCCCGGACGTCGACGCTGAGTTGGACGCTCTGATCGAGATCCAAGACGTGCGCGGCTGACTCAGGCTCGTTTCTTCCTCGGTGTGGTCGACTTCGACGAGCCGGCCTTGGAGGCGTTCGACTTCGCTTCGTCCACACTGCGCTGCAGTGCGGCAACCAGGTCGACCACCTCTGCGTCGGTGCCCTCCTGGTCGACCTCGGCGGCCGGGATGACCTTCTTGCCGCCGTTCTCGATCATCTCGTCGAGCAACTGCCTCAGTTGGAGCTGGTAGTCGTCGGTGAACTCGGTCGGATCGAAGTCGCCCGCCATGCTCTCGACCAGCGTCTGCGCCATCTTCAGTTCCTTCGCCTTCGGCTTCTCCACGTCGTCGAGGGAAGGGAACTCTGCTGCACGAACTTCGTCGGGCCACAGCAAGGTCTGGATCACCAGAACACCATCGCGAGCGCGCATCGCGGCCAGGCGCGTCTTCTGTCGCAGCGTGAAATGCACCAGTGCCGTTCGATCACTCTCGGTGAGCACAGTCGAAAGCAGGACGTACGCCTTCGGCGACGCCGAATCGGGTTCGAGGAAGTAACTCTTCTCGAACAAGATCGGATCGATCTGATCGTTCGCCACGAATTCCAGCACCGGAATCTCGTGCTTCTCCGCAGCCGGGAGTTTGTTGAAGTCCTCGTCGCTCAAGATGACGCGCGATCCGTCTTCCGAGTCGTACGCCTTGTCGATGTCCGCGAACTGAACCGTGTTTCCGCACTCGGAACACACACGGTTGTACTTGATGCGGCCACCGTCTTTTGCATGGACCTGGTGAAATCGGATGTCGTGGTCCTCGGTCGCCGAGTACACCTTGACCGGGACGTTGACCAGACCGAAGGCTATCGAGCCTTTCCAAATCGAGCGCATGCCTCCCATGATGGTCGCCGCCGGCCGTTTGCGCGAGGCAAACGATCACGGTTGATCCCGAACCGTTGCGTGTGGATGGGTCGGTTCGGGGCGTATCGAGCGGGTATCCGCTTCGAGAACCCGACTCGCACACCTGGGGAGACGCTCCGATGAGAATCCGAACCTACCGTCGACGCGTCACCGCGGCGCTGGCGATTTCACTGGTTCCACTGCTGTTTGCGCCTTGGCCCGCGAACGCAGATCCGGCACGCACCGTAACCATCAGCGTCCACTCCGATGCGATGGGCCGCGACATTCCACTCGAGGTGATCCTCCCCGCCGACACGAGCGCCCCACGGCCCACGTTGTATCTGCTCAACGGCGCCGGTGGTGGCGAGGACAGTGCAACGTGGGAAGGACGGACCGATGTCCTGGACTTCTTCGCCGACAAGAACGTCAACGTCGTGACGCCGCTGGAAGGTGCGTTCAGCTACTACACCGACTGGCAGAAAGACGATCCCGTACTCGGGCGCAACAAGTGGCAGACGTTCCTCACTCGCGAACTGCCGCCCGTCATCGATGCGCAGTTCGGTACCAACGGGGTCAACTCCATCGCGGCGATTTCGATGACGGCGACGTCGGTACTCAATCTCGCGATCTCGGCACCAGGGCTTTATCGGAGTGTCGGGGCCTACAGCGGGTGCGCGGAGACTTCCACCCAGCCGGGTCAGGACTATGTGCGGTTGGTGGTCGGCGCGCGGGGTGGCGCTGATCCGACAAACATGTGGGGACCGTTCGACGGTCCGGGGTGGCGCGAGAACGATCCGGTCGTGAACGCGGAGAAGTTGCGGGGGACCGCACTGTACGTTTCCACCGGATCCGGGCTGCCAGGTCCGCACGACAACCTTCAGGCACCCGATGTGAACGGAAATCCCGGAGCCCTCCTTAATCAGATCGTCGTCGGCGGCATCATCGAATCCGCAGTCAACGGGTGCACGCACGGCTTGGCGGACCGACTGAACGCACTGGGCATCCCCGCGACCTTCGACTTCAAGCCGACTGGAACCCACTCGTGGGGCTACTGGCAGGACGACCTACACAATTCCTGGCCGATGATCGCCGGCTCGATGGGAGCGCAGTAGTCGGTCCGGAGTGCTCACCTCAGAAACGGCGCGCGCATCAACGTCTTTCGGACGTGCCACGGTGACGATCGGAACAGGGTTGCCATCACCTTCGCCGTCGCGGACGCGTCCCGCCGATCGGACAGGTAGGACCGCTGAGCCTCGACCGGTAGATCGAAGAACGTGTCGAAGAATGTCGCGACCTCTCCCGAGCCGAGGGTGAGAAGTGCGTTCAGGCCAACGCGGCGAAGGGCAGACACCGCCTTGGCCGACCGCGGCCAGAGCGCCGCGTTGGGATCTCCACCGTCGGCGATTGCTTTGGCGACAGCGTCTGCCTCGGCGAGTGACGAGGCAACGCTGTATCCGGTTCCCGGATGCATCAGACCGCCTCGCCCGCCGAACCGGAGGACACCGTCGGCGAACGACTCCTTCGGGCCTTCGACTGCAAAACGGACTCGCTCGACCGGTGCGTCGTCGGGGACTTCGCAGCCCCGATTGTGAAGTCGGGTGCACAGACGCGCTTCGAGTTCGCGGAGTCCCAACGCCGGCCGGCCGACGAGGCAGGTCTCCTCGAGGAGAACTCGCTCGTCATCGAGTGGGACCGCATAGAGAAACGACGGAGTGTCGGCGTCGGAGGCGCCGTTGTCTGGTCGCCAGTCCATGAACCAGGCTTCGCCACTACCCAGAATCGGATCGGCCAGAGCGCGGTCGACGATCACTCCGAAGGCGGTCTGCTGCGCTGTTGTCACCGTCAGTTCGGTACCTCGGGCGTCGATGACGACTGATCCCCTCAGCTGCGATCCGTCCACGCACAGGACGGCGGTGGGTGACAGTGTTTGAGCACGCAAGGCTCTGAACTGTACGGATGTGCCCGAGAGAAATGATTGCAGTAAAGATGTATTCAATACGCAATATGTGCGATCAAGCGTTTTCTGTCTGCGGGTCCACACGCTCGGGCGTTCGATCCGGCTTGCGATCACATCGACCGGCAGCCACGACGGCAGCTCGTCAGCCCACGCCGAATAGGTCGGCGTCCACACCCGATGGGGATGCGGATCGACAACGACGACGGTGAGTTGCCGGGCGATACAGCGGGTGGCGAGTGCCCGCCCGGCCGGGCCGCCACCGACGATCACCACGTCGGCGGAAGAGTTGTCTGTGCTCACGACCGGCGCACTACATCGATCCCGTTGCGAGCAGACCGCCGTCGACCCGGACCGTCTCGCCCGTGATCCACGCCGCCGCGTCGGAGACGAGGAAGCCGACCAGACCGGCAACGTCCTCGGGGGTGCCGAGCCGCTTCATCGGGTAGCCCGCCGACGCCTTGTCCTCGCCGGCAGCGACCAGGGCTGCCGCGAACTGCGTCTTGACGATCCCGGGAGCTACGGCGTTGACACGAATCTTCGGTCCCAGTTGCCAGGCCAGTTCTTCCGTCAGGCGGATGAGCGCAGCCTTCGACGCGCCGTACGCCGCGATGACGCCCGTCGACCGGATCCCGGCCACACTTGCCAGGTTCACGACGGCTCCACCGTGTTCGCCCATCCATGCCCGATGTGCTTGCTGGACGTAACCGAGGGCGGCAACCACATTCACGTCGAAGATCTTGCGCACGGCGTCGAGGTCCGCTTCCATGAGCGAACCGAAGACGGGGTTGATTCCGGTGTTGTTGACCAGAATGTCGAGTGAACCGAATTCGGACACGGCGCGGTCGACGGCACCGGAGCGGGCTTCGGCATCGGCTGCGTTGCCCGCGAATGCGACGACCTTTCCGCCGTGCCCCAGAGCGGACAGCTCGGATGCGGCGGCCTCGAGGGGCTCCGGCTTGCGGGCTGTGATCAAGACGTCGGCACCGCGAGCGAGGAGTTCGGCGGCGACAGCTTTGCCGATTCCGCGACTTGCGCCGGTGACGATGGCGGCACGGCCTTCGAGGTCGCGAGGACGAGTGCTGTTTTCGCTAGTCATGTCCCGAACGTTAGCGGACTCACACGCTGCTGGTCGGAACGACCGTCAGGTCACGGTAAAATCGATAGTTCTTGTGTCTGTAGTCAGGCATTGTTTACCCGTATTCGTCGTTTTTCCTGAGGAGTTTGCTTGATTACCGCCACTGACCTCGAAGTTCGTGCCGGTGTCCGCACCCTTCTCACGGCTCCCGGGCCTTCGTTGCGCATCCAGCCGGGCGACCGGATCGGACTCGTCGGACGTAACGGAGCCGGAAAGACGACCACACTGCGCATCCTCGCCGGCGAAGGTGAGGCATATGCCGGAAGCGTCGTACGTACCGGTGAACTCGGATACCTCCCGCAGGACCCCAAAGAGGGCGACCTGAGCGTCCTCGCCAAGGACCGGGTTCTCTCCGCACGTGGCCTCGACACGATGCTCCGCGAGATGGAGAAGCAGCAGATTCTGATGGGCGAGGTGCTCGATCAGGAATCGCAGGACCGCGCGGTCAAGAAGTACGGTCAGCTCGAGGATCGGTTCTCGGCCCTCGGCGGATACGAAGCCGAGAGTGAAGCTGCACGCATCACCAGCAGCCTCGGACTCGAAGACCGCATTCTCGGGCAGCCGCTCAGCACGCTGTCCGGCGGTCAGCGTCGTCGCGTCGAATTGGCGCGCATCCTCTTCGCCGCCTCCGACGGCAGCGGTGCCCGCTCGGACACGACTCTGCTGCTCGACGAGCCCACCAACCACCTCGACGCCGACTCCATCACCTGGCTGCGTGGCTTCCTCCAGAACCACGAGGGTGGACTGGTGGTCATCAGCCACGACGTCGACCTGCTCAACGACGTCGTCAACCGCGTGTGGTTCCTCGATGCCGTCCGCGGTGAGGCCGACGTCTACAACATGAACTGGAAGAAGTACCTCGACGCTCGTGCCACGGACGAGCAGCGTCGTCGCCGTGAGCGCGCCAACGCCGAGAAGAAGGCCGGTGCGCTGCGGATTCAGGCCGCCAAGATGGGCGCAAAGGCAACCAAGGCCGTCGCGGCTCAGAACATGGCCAAGCGAGCCGACAAATTGATGGCGAACCTCGATGCCGAACGTGTCTCGGACAAGGTTGCGCGGATTCGTTTCCCCGAACCCGCCGCTTGTGGCAAGACTCCGCTGATGGGCAAGAACCTCACCAAGGTGTACGGCTCGCTCGAGATCTTCACCGGTGTCGATCTCGCGATCGATCGTGGGTCTCGTGTGGTTATCCTCGGACTCAACGGTGCAGGTAAGACCACACTGCTCCGCATCCTCGCGGGCGCGGAGAAAGCGGACGCTGGTGAGCTGATCGCCGGTCACGGACTCAAGGTCGGCTACTTCGCTCAGGAGCACGACACCCTCGACGACGACGCGTCCGTGTGGGAGAACATCCGCCACGCCGCGCCGGACACAGGGGAGCAGGAACTGCGTTCTCTGCTCGGTGCCTTCATGTTCACCGGCCCACAGCTCGAACAGCCGGCCGGAACGCTCTCGGGTGGTGAAAAGACGCGTCTGGCTCTGGCCGGACTGGTGTCGTCCGCTGCCAACGTTCTGCTTCTCGACGAGCCCACCAACAACCTGGACCCGATCTCACGCGAGCAGGTGCTCGACGCGCTCCGCAGCTACACCGGTGCCGTCGTCCTGGTCACCCACGATCCGGGCGCTGCCGAGGCCCTCAACCCCGAGCGAGTCATCCTCCTGCCCGACGGCAACGAGGACCACTGGTCGCAGGAGTACCTCGAGCTGATCCAGCTCGCCTAAACCCCTGTGCGCCTTTTTGGTAGTGGGAACTACCAAAAAGGCGCACAGGGGCGAAGCCCCTCAGTCTCTCCGCCGCACCGATTCCTCGACCAGATCGAGAACCGCTGACAGGTTGTCGACGCCGTGGCCGGAGGCGATTCTCGCGACCAGGCCGTCCATCACCAGATCCAGATACCCGATCAGAATTTCGGTGGGGACGTCGTCACGGAGTCTGCCTGCCGATTTCTGTCTGGCGAGGCGCGCACTGGTCGCTTCCGTCAGTTCTACGGAGCGCTGTGACCACTTCTCGCGGAAATCGGCGTCGTTGCGCAGTCGACGCGCTATCTCCAGTCGCGTTCCCAGCCAATCGAATTGGTCGGGCTGCGCGAGCATGTCCCGCATGACCTGGACGAGGCCCTCTTCGGCGACGACATCTGCCATCCGGCTCGCATCCTCGCTTGCGAGAGCGAGGAACAGGCCGTCCTTGTCCTTGAAGTGATGGAAGATCGCTCCGCGGGACAAACCGGTGACTTCTTCGAGACGGCGAACTGTGGCGCCGTCGTAGCCGTATTCCGCAAAGCAGCGGCGGGCGCCGTCAAGGATCTGACTGCGCCGTGCCGCGAGATGGTCTTCACTGACCTTGGGCACGGGCATCCCTCCTTTGTCGGGTTGCCTGTGAGCACTTTCGGCCGTAGGCGCTGAATGTCGACTCAGTGCACAAAGCGCTCACGACCACCGATGAAACCTGGTTCGCCTTCCGGCGAAAGTGGTCGTGAGCGCTTTGTGACCCGTCAGGGGCCGAAAGTGCTCACAGGCACGTAGTGCCTACTAGCCGCGGATCATGTTGCGAAGCACGTACTGCAGGATGCCACCGTTGCGGTAGTAATCCGCTTCGCCGGGGGTATCGATGCGTACGACTGCGTCGAACACGACCTTCTCGCCGTTCTCGCGCGTCGCCGTGACCTTCATGGTCTTCGGGGTGACGCCCTCGTTCAGCTTCTCGACACCTTCGATGTCGAAGGTCTCGGTGCCGTCGAGCTTGAGCGAACCTGCGGACTCGCCGACCGGGAACTGCAGCGGGACAACGCCCATGCCGATCAGGTTGGAGCGGTGGATGCGCTCGAACGACTCGGTGATGACGGCCTTGACGCCGAGCAGGCTCGTGCCCTTGGCTGCCCAGTCACGCGAGGATCCGGAGCCGTACTCCTTGCCGCCCAGGACGACCAGCGGGATGCCGGCTGCCTGGTAGTTCTGCGACGCGTCGTAGATGAATGCCTGCGGTGCGCCTTCCTGCGTGAAGTCGCGGGTGTAACCACCCGAGACGTCGTCGAGGAGCTGGTTGCGCAGACGGATGTTCGCGAACGTTCCGCGAATCATGACCTCGTGGTTACCGCGACGCGAGCCGAGCGAGTTGTAATCCGCACGCTCGACGCCATGGGAGTCGAGGTACTGCGCAGCGGGGGTACCGACCTTGATCGGACCTGCCGGGCTGATGTGGTCGGTGGTGACCGAGTCGCCGAGCAGTGCGAGGACGCGAGCGCCCTTGATGTCCTTGACCGGAGCCGGATCCATCGTCATGCCGTCGAAGTAAGGTGGCTTCCGCACGTAGGTGGAGTTCTCGTCCCACTCGAAGGTGTCACCCTTCGGGGTTTCGAGGTTCTGCCAGCGGCTGTCGCCCGCAAAGATGGTTGCGTACGACTTGCGGAACATGTCCTGGTCGATCGAGGACTTGATGGTCTCTTCGATTTCCTGCGTGGACGGCCAGATGTCCTTGAGGTAGACGGGGTTTCCGTCGGTGTCGTTACCGAGCGAATCGGTCTCGAAGTCGAAGTCCATGGTTCCGGCGAGGCCGTAGGCAATCACGAGCGGCGGGGAAGCCAGGTAGTTCATCTTGACGTCGGGGGAGATACGTCCCTCGAAGTTACGGTTACCCGAGAGCACCGCGGTGACCGAGAGGTCGTTGTCGTTGATCGCCTTCGAGACTGCCTCGGGCAGCGGTCCGGTGTTACCGATGCACGTGGTGCAGCCGTAACCACCGAGGTAGTAACCGAGCTTCTCGAGGTACGGCCACAGGCCGGCCTTCTCGTAGTAGTCGGTGACGACCTGCGAACCGGGAGCCATGTTGGTCTTGACCCACGGCTTGGTGGCGAGGCCCTTCTCGACGGCGTTGCGTGCGAGCAGTGCAGCACCGAGCATGACCGACGGGTTGGACGTGTTGGTGCAGGAGGTGATACCTGCAACGACGACGGCGCCGTGGTCGAGAACGAACTCACCGGCGTCGGACTTGACGACGACCGGCTTGCTCGGACGGCCTTCTGCACCGTTGGCAGCAGAGAGAACGTCGACCGCTCCGTCGTCGGCAAACGACAGAACCGCGGGATCGGAAGCCGGGAAGGACTCTTCGACGGCCTCGTCGAGCTGGGTGTGCTCGGTCGGGTGGTTCTCTTCCACGTAGTTGTGGATGTCCTTGCGGAACGCAGTCTTGGACTCCGACAACAGGATTCGGTCCTGCGGGCGCTTCGGGCCGGCGATCGAGGGAACAACGGTTCCCAGATCCAGCTCGATGTACTCCGAGAAGACGGGTTCCTTGTCGGGGTTGTGCCACAGGCCCTGTTCCTTGGCGTACGCCTCGACGAGAGCGAGCTGCTCGTCGCTGCGGCCGGTGAGGCGCAGGTATTCGATGGTCTCGGCGTCGATCGGGAAGATCGCTGCGGTGGAACCGAATTCGGGGCTCATGTTGCCCAGCGTCGCGCGGTTCGCGAGCGGAACCTCGGCAACACCGTTGCCGTAGAACTCGACGAACTTGCCGACGACGCCGTGCTTACGGAGCATCTCGGTGGCGGTGAGCACGACGTCGGTTGCGGTGACGCCGGGCTTGATCTCACCGGAGAGCTTGAATCCGACGACGCGGGGGATCAGCATGGAGACGGGCTGGCCGAGCATTGCTGCCTCGGCCTCGATGCCGCCGACGCCCCAGCCGAGCACGCCGAGGCCGTTGACCATCGTGGTGTGCGAGTCGGTGCCGACACAGGTGTCGGGGTATGCCTGTCCGTTACGCGACATGACGGTGGGTGCCAGGTACTCGATGTTGACCTGGTGAACGATGCCCATTCCCGGGGGGACGACCTTGAAGTCGTCGAATGCGCCCTGGCCCCAACGGAGGAACTGGTAACGCTCGCCGTTGCGCTCGTATTCGAGGTCGACGTTGCGCTCGAGTGCGTCGGCCTGGCCGAAGACGTCGAGGATGACCGAGTGGTCGATGACCATGTCGGCGGGGGAGAGCGGGTTGACCTTGTTCGGGTCGCCGCCGAGGGTGGTGACGGCCTCACGCATGGTGGCGAGGTCGACGATGCAAGGAACGCCGGTGAAGTCCTGCATGATCACGCGGGCAGGCGTGAACTGGATTTCGATGCTCGGCTCGGCTGAGGGATCCCAGCTTGCGATTGCGCGGATGTGATCCGCGGTGATGTTGGCGCCGTCTTCGGTGCGGAGAAGGTTCTCGGCGAGAACCTTCAAGGAATAGGGCAATTTCTCGGTGCCGGGGACGGCCGAGAGGCGGAAGATCTCGTAAGAGTTCTCACCGACCTCGAGGGTTCCCTTGGCTCCGAATGAATCGATACTGGTGCTCACGTCTGCTCCACTCGTCTATGAGGGTCGCTACCGACGGGGCTGTGTCGGCAGCTGAAGCGAGGTACTTCGGCCGGGAAGATTCTCCGTAGCTCACGCCAATCGCACAGTTCGCGTGAGAACTGTCCGAACATCGGAGCTGCAGTAGAACCTGTCCTGACCGGTGGTACCTCTTGGTCCAAGTCTAACAGTACGCTTGTCCTGTGAGAATTCAGGGCAAGTTGACCGAAACAATCTTCATGCAGACTGCGGGCCTGCGCAACGCAGGCTTGGCTGGGTGACCGCACCCACAGCTACCGCTCGGGCGGCACGCGCGGCGGTTGTGTGTGACGCCTGGTGGCAGTCGACCTGAAGTAGGGTGCATGCAGGCCCGTCGCGGGTCGGCCGCCGAAAAACGACCTCGGAAGAACTCCCCGCATCTCAGCGGTGGACGGAATCCGAACAGCACCCGGATGAGAGATGTCTGCTCCTACAAATCACGCTTTTGCGCCTGTGCACGTGAAGTCCCCGTTGCACGTCGCTGTTCCGTCGGACGTCGATCTCGACGACGTGCTCGCGGACATTTCGACGGACGGCGTCTCCGCCCCCGCGGATGATGTTGCGGGGCTGACCACGGTGGTGACCGACGCTCGTGAACGTGGTGTCGACTTGAGCGTCGTAGTAGTCGACGCAAATCCGGGCCGGCCGTCCGATCTTCGAGACCTGGCCACGACGGTCGGCAAAACAGAAGGCGGAACGGTTCTCGTTCTGAGCCCTGACTGGATGGGTAGCTACAGCGATTCGATCAGTCGAGTGCAGCTCGAAACTGCACAGGACCGATCTTTCGGCGAAAGCGCAAGCGTGACCGCGGACCGCTTCTCGCACGAGATCGTGGCGCCAGGTCCGCCGTGGACGCTTTACACGGTCCTTGTCATCGCAGTGGTGGCGGTTATTGCCGGAATTACCTTTGCCGTCAAGTGGCGGCGAGAGCCAGAAAACGCGCAAACCAGACATATCGCCTCGACTTCGGAAACACCAGCACCATTCGACCACCGGGCCGATTCCGTCTGACCTTGGTCCTTTTGCGAGATTTTCAGTAACTCGTCGAAAACAGGTACTCACTGCTGTTTGCGGTGAGTACCTGCCCTTTTTGGTGCCTGCATGCCATTCGACCAGCTCAAATACCGTTTGTGTTATTTGTGGCTAAAGTTTCCAAAGAACGCTTGAGTGTCGTACGGTACAACTGGCACTTTTTGGGGAAGAAGTGTCGCAGACAGGCTGATGTTGTTCGACGCGTACTTGTCGGTTGCCTCGTTCTCGAGGTGTCGACGGTGGCGTTCGTACGGCACGTCCAGGTCGACGAGCAGCTCTCGGGCTGTGGGCGACCGGTGCTTGGTCTGCGCATTCCCTCCCCGCACGGATCGGCGACCCAGCGGGCCGTGGCGTTACACGCGAGGGAGAGTTATTTGTGAGGCAAGTAACACGTGGCGGCGAGTCCCGTCGTGGTCCTTCCCGTAAATCGATGCGCCTGGCGCAACTGGTCATCGGATTCGGCGTCGTCGGATCCCTGATCGTCGGGACGCCGGCCATGTCCTCGGCCGTACCGCCACCGCCGCCGAATCCGAGTGACTCGGATATCGCCGCGGCAGATTCGCAGGTCTCGTCGAGCGTCGGCACCGTCAGCGCGCTCATCAATCAAGTCGCATCGGCAAACGAACAGTTGTCGGCACTCGACAACGAAGTTGCGATCAAGCGTGAAGACGTCAACAAGACTCTCGTGGATCTGCAGAACGCTCGCGGCGCCGCAGACTCCGCAGCGCAGGCCGTCGGAGTCACGAAACAAGCTCTGAAGGACGCGTCGGCGCAGATCGAGGTCGCTCAGACGGACTTCGACAAGTACGCACGCTCGAGCTACGTCAAGGGCACCAATACTGCGTCGATCTCGTCGTTCCTCGACGCCAAGGGTCCTGGCGACGTTCTCGACCGCGCGCAGGTCCTCAAGCTTCTCGCCAATACGCAGAGTGCAGTGCTCGACGGTCTCCAGCGAGCACGTACCGAGCAGGCGAACAAGGATTCCGCGACCCGCCAGGCCAAGCAGCAGGCCGATGCCGCCGCCGAGGTCGCCGCGCAGCTGAAGGATCTGGCGGAGCAAGCGATTCAGATCGCGCGCAACGCTCTCGATCAGCAGGTAGCCAAGAAGGCCGCGATCGAAGCCGAGCGCAACTCTGCCCAGGCTCAGCTCGACGCCGCCCGCAACGCCGTCGCCGGCTTGCAGGGTCAACGCCAGGCATACGCGACCTGGGACGAACAGCGCCGTGCCGAGGAAGCTCATCAGAAGGCTCTCGAAGCCGCTGCCAAGGAAGCGGCCGCTCAGGCCGCCGCCCGTGCCGCAGCCGACCAGGCAGCCAAGGATCGAGCTGCCGCACTGGCAGCGGCCCAGCGTCCGCACACCGCGGTCGAAGACCCGACTCCGACCGTCATCCCGGACGACGACGACACCTGGACTGACGAAGAAACAGGGACCGACGAGGAAACAGGCACGGACGAAGAGACCGGCACCGACGAGGAAACGGTCACGACGCCCAAGCCCACCACCCCGAAGCCGACGACGCCGAAACCCACCACTCCGAAGCCTTCCGTCACCGGAAGCGCTGCAATCGAATCCGTCATCGACCGCGGAATGTCTCAGCTAGGCGTGCAGTATGCCTGGGGCGGCGGCGACGAGAACGGTCCGACGCGAGGCATCCGTGACGGCGGCGTCGCTGACAGTTACGGCGACTTCAACAAGGTCGGGTTCGACTGCTCCGGCTTGATGATTTATGCCTTTGCCGGCATCGGGATCTCGCTGCCGCACTACACCGGCTATCAGTACACCGCAGGCACTCAGGTTCCGTCTTCGGAGATGAAGCGCGGCGACATGATCTTCTACGGCCCCAACGCCAGCCAACACGTGGCGCTCTACCTCGGTAACGGTCAGATGCTCGAGGCACCACAATCCGGTTCGAGTGTCATGGTCTCACCGGTTCGGTGGGGCGGAATGACGCCGTACGCCGTCCGACTGGTGTCCTGACCGTCAGAGGAAATGCCGCTGACACCCGCATTGTCAGGGAAGTATCAAGTTCCCGACGTGGTGTTACGGCATCGAGCGCAACTACCTGGAATAGTTGACGGGGAACACGTTACTGTCGGTACTTTTCTAGGTGAAAGCGATGGATTCTTGGTGACCTCACGTGAAGATTCGGTCGGAACGGTCGACGTAAGCAAGGCGAGTGGAAGTGCGGACGGAGCAGCACCTTCCCTGGCAGCCGACGTTCAGACCTTGGAACGAGCGATTTACGAGGTCAAGCGAGTCATCGTCGGGCAGGACCGGCTTGTCGAGCGCATTCTCGTCGGACTTCTCGCCAAGGGGCACGTCCTCCTCGAAGGCGTACCCGGTGTCGCCAAGACGCTGGCCGTCGAGACTTTCGCGAAGGTCGTCGGCGGTTCGTTCTCCCGCGTCCAGTTCACCCCGGACCTGGTGCCCACCGACCTGATCGGCACGCGCATCTACCGTCAGGGCCGCGAGGAGTTCGACACCGAACTCGGCCCCGTCGTCGCCAACTTCGTGTTGGCCGACGAGATCAACCGTGCCCCGGCCAAGGTGCAGTCCGCGCTCCTCGAGGTGATGGCAGAACGCCACGTCTCGATCGGTGGCAAGCGGTACCACATGCCCGATCCGTTCCTGGTGATGGCGACGCAGAACCCCATCGAGAACGAGGGTGTCTACCCGCTCCCCGAGGCGCAGCGCGACCGCTTCCTGTTCAAGATCCTCGTCGATTACCCGACAGTGGAGGAAGAACGCGAAATCGTCTACCGGATGGGCGTCGCGGCCCCGGAGCCGCACCAGATCCTCGGTCCGGAGGAGTTGGTCAGGCTCCAACGCGTCGCCAGCAACGTCTTCGTTCACCACGCGCTCGTCGATTACGTTGTCCGGGTCATCGCCGCCACGCGTACGCCGCGTGAGGTCGGACTCGAGGACGTCGCCGGCTGGATCGCGTACGGCGCCTCACCCCGCGCGACGCTCGGCATCATCGCCGCGTCGCGGGCCCTCGCTCTCGTCCGCGGGCGCGACTACGTAGTGCCGCAGGACGTCATCGAGGTGATCCCGGACGTGTTGCGTCACCGTCTCGTTCTTTCCTACGACGCCATGGCCGACGAGGTGACTCCCGACGCCGTCATCGCCCGGGTGCTGCAGACCGTCGGACTGCCGCAGATCGCCGCGCGGCCGGTTCCTACCGTTCCCGGACCGCCCCAGCAGGGCGCACCGCAGGCACCGCAGTTCAACGCACCGGGCACAGCTAATCCGCAGGGCACAGCTAATCCGCAGGGCAACGGCGCGCCGATCGCGACCGCTGAGACGATGAGTCGCCCGCAGTGACCGAAGGCCGCGACGGTGGCCAGGCGACACCCGCCGGATCCACCGGTTCTCCGCCGTCGTTCCGATCCGGCGAGCTCAGCGACCCCAAACTCACCGCTGCGCTGCGCACCCTCGAGCTGACGGTTCGCCGCCGCCTCGACGGTGTGCTGCACGGCGATCATCTCGGCCTGATTCCCGGTCCGGGTTCGGAGCCGGGAGATGCCCGCGAGTATCAGCCGGGCGACGACGTGCGGCAGATGGACTGGTCCGTCACCGCACGGACGACGCACCCACACGTGCGTCAGTCGGTCGCAGATCGTGAGCTCGAGACGTGGCTCGTCATCGACTTGTCCGCAAGTCTCGACTTCGGGACCGCCGGATGCGAGAAGCGCGACCTGGTCGTCGCCGCAGCCGCGGCGATCACTCACCTGACCAGTTCGGGCGGTAACCGCGTCGGCGCCATCATCTCGACCGGCGCACAGACAACTCGAATTCCGGCCCGCGGTGGGCGAATTCACGCACAGGCGATGCTCCGCAAGATCGCGACGACTTCGCACGCGCCGGACGGGGTACGCGGTGATCTGGTCGGCGCGATCGAAGCGCTCAGACGCCCACAGCGTCGGCGCGGACTGGCGGTGGTCATCAGTGACTTCCTCGGACCGATCGACTGGGAACGCTCGCTGCGCGCCATTTCAGGACGGCACGACGTGCTCGGTGTCGAAGTGGTCGATCCGCGAGACCTCGAACTGCCCGACGTGGGCGACGTGGTGCTCCACGATCCCGAGTCCGGCCGGACCAGAGAATTCACCACGACGCCGCAATTGCGCGCCGACTTCGCCAGAGTCGCCGCCGAGCACCGCGTCGAGGTCAGGCAAGCTCTACGTCGTTGCGGCGCACCGCTCATGTCCCTGCACACCGATCGGGACTGGATTGCCGACGTCGTGAGATTCATCTCGGCACGCCGACACAGTTATGGTGCCGGCGCCGGAACTGGGGGCGTTCGTTCGTGAGTCTTTCTCAATTCACCGCACCGTGGTGGCTGCTGTTCCTCGCTGTCATCGCCGCGTTGGTGGTCGGTTACGTACTCGTGCAGAAGCAGCGAGCCAAGCACACACTTCGGTTCACGAACTTCGCACTGTTGGAGAAGGTCGCGCCTTCGCGGCCCGGGCGGTGGCGTCATATTCCGGCGATTCTGATGGTCATCGCATTGGTGTTCTTCACCGTCGCCCTTGCCGGTCCGACGGCAGACAAGAAGGTCCCGCGAAACCGCGCCACGGTGATCCTCGTGATCGACGTGTCGCTGTCGATGCAGGCCACCGACGTCGAGCCGACGCGATTGGCAGCAGCGCAGGAAGCTGCGAAGTCGTTCGCCGACGGTCTGACTCCCGGCATCAACCTCGGGTTGGTCGCATTTGCCGGAACGGCTTCGGTTCTGGTGTCGCCCACCACGAATCGTGACGCGACGAAGGTCGCCATCGACAACCTCAAGCTCAGTGAGCGAACGGCGACGGGCGAAGCGATCTTCACCTCGTTGCAGTCGATCGACACGCTGTCGGCTGTTCTCGGCGGCAGCGATCAGGCGCCACCGGCGCGCATCGTGTTGCTGTCCGACGGTAAGCAGACCGTTCCCGAGAACTCGGACGATCCGCGGGGCGGATTCACCGCTGCCCGTCAGGCCAAGGACAAGGGCGTTCCGATCTCGACCATTTCCTTCGGAACGACATACGGGCGAGTCGAGATCGAAGGAGACCGAATCCCCGTCCCGGTCGACGACGCGTCATTGAAGGAGATCGCCAACCTTTCCGGCGGAAGTTTCTTCACGGCATCGAGCCTCGAAGAACTGCGCCAGGTGTACGACACGCTCGAAGAGCAGATCGGTTTCGAGACGACACGAGGAGACGCGAGTCGACCGTGGTTGGTCCTCGGCGTCGTGTTCGCGACCGCTGGTCTGACGATTGCCCTGGTACGCAGGCAGCGTCTGCCCTGATCGAGAGCAGTTCCGAATTGTCCAAATACCGCTGGTACGCGGCCCGCAGAGAATTGATAGGTTGATCGCCATGTCTACCCCTCCCACGACAGTGGTTTCCGAACGGACCGTCACCACACCTCGCTCGGTGCTCGTCACCGGCGGTAACCGCGGAATCGGCTTGGCCGTCGCTCAGCGGCTCGCCGCAGACGGTCACAAGGTAGCCGTCACGCACCGCGGTTCCGGTGTCCCCGAAGGGTTGTTCGGCGTCGTGTGCGACGTCACCGACACCGAGTCGATCGACCGTGCGTTCAAAGAGGTCGAAGCGCACCAGGGGCCGGTCGAGGTCATCGTCGCCAATGCCGGCGTCACCGACGACACACTGATCATGCGAATGAGCGAAGAGCAGTTCACGAGCGTCGTCGACGCGAACCTCACCGGTACGTTCCGCCTCTCGAAGCGTGCGACCCGGTCGATGCTGCGCGCGCGTTTCGGACGGTTCATCTTCCTCGGCTCTGTGGTGGGTCTGGCAGGACAAGCCGGCCAGGTCAACTACGCAGCGTCCAAAGCAGGCATCGTCGGTATCGCTCGTTCCCTGACAAGGGAACTCGGCTCACGTTCGATCACCGCCAACGTCGTCGCACCAGGTTTCATCGAGACCGACATGACGGCAGCACTGGGCGACGACGTCAAGGACAAGGCCACCGAGTTCATCCCGTTGCAGCGGACCGGAAAGCCGGAAGATGTTGCAGCAGTTGTCAGTTTCCTCGCCTCCGACGATTCGGCCTACGTCTCGGGTGCGGTCATCCCCGTCGACGGTGGACTCGGCATGGGCCACTGATCCGCTTTTTCGCACACGCACACCTTTCTCGTACGTCTGAAATCAGGAGGACATCTCATGGGCGGCTTGCTCGAGGGTAAGACCATTCTTGTCACCGGCATCATCACCGATTCGTCGATCGCGTTCCACGTGGCCAAGGTCGCGCAGGAGCAGGGCGCAAAGGTACTGATCACCGGATTCGATCGTCTGCGCCTCATCGACCGCATCGCCCAGCGCCTGCCGCAGCCCGTGCCGCCGGCAATCTCGCTCAACGTCCAGAGCTCGGAGGATCTCGCCTCTCTCGCCGAGCGTGTGCGCGAGCTGGCTCCCGAGGGTATCGACGGCGTCGTCCACTCGATCGGCTTCGCTCCCCGCTCCTGCCTGGGAAGCCCGTTCATGGATGCGCCGTGGGAAGACGTGGCGGTCGCACTCGAGGTGTCCGCATACTCGTACAGCGCACTGGCCAAGGCCTTGCTGCCGGTGCTCAACGACAACGCGTCCATCGTCGGAATGGATTTCGATCCGGCACGCGCAATGCCCTTCTACAACTGGATGGGTGTCTCCAAGGCAACCCTCGAGGCCGTCAATCGGTACGTGGCCAAAGAGGTCGGCGTCCGCGGCATCCGCTCGAACCTGGTGTCCTCCGGCCCGATCAAGACCCTGGCCGCCAAGGCCATTGCCGGTGACAGCACCGGTCCGGGCGCGGAGTTGGACAAGCTGAACACCGCCTGGGACGGTGCTGCGCCCATCGGCTGGGACGTCGACGATCGCGAGCCGGTCGCCAAAACGGTCTGCACTGTCCTCTCGGATTGGTTGCCCGGCACGACCGCGTCGATCATCTACGTCGACGGCGGCTTCCACGCGATGGTCGGCTAGTAGCACCCCTTCTACTACGCAGGTGAGTACCCGGGTGACTCCCGCCGAACGGCATCGCGCAAGATTGAACTCATGACCGCAAGTATGGACATGCAGTTCGATGCTCTTCTCGTTTTGTCGTTCGGCGGTCCCGAAAAACCCGAAGACGTACGGCCGTTCCTCGAAAACGTCACGCGCGGTAGGGGAGTGCCACCGGAGCGGCTCGACGCCGTCGTCGAGCACTACATGCATTTCGGTGGAGTTTCGCCCATCAACGCGCTCAACCGAGACCTGATCGAACGGGTCGAAGGTGAGCTGGCAGCAGCCGGCGTGGATTTGCCCGTGTACTTCGGCAACCGCAACTGGCACCCGATGGTCGAAGACACCGTTACCAAGATGCGCGAGGACGGTGTCCGCAACGCCGCCGTGTTCGCCACGTCGGCGTGGGGTGGTTACTCCGGATGTCGGCAGTACCACGAGGACATCGCCCGCGCCCGTGAGGCGGTCGGTGACGGCGCACCGACGCTGACAAAACTTCGCCAGTACTACGACCATCCGCTGGTCGTCGGCGCGTTCGCCGACGGTGTGCGCGCGGCCCGCGCAGAGTTGCCCGAAGCGACTCGCGATACTGCGCGCCTGGTGTTCACCGCGCATTCGGTACCGAGTGCCGCAGACCGCAATGCAGGGCCGCCGGCAGAGGGCGGAAATCTCTACAGTCGACAGGTCGCCGAGGCCGCGAAGTTGGTTGCCGAGGCCGTCGGCGTCGAGGATTTCGATCTGGTGTGGCAGTCGCGATCAGGCCCGCCGCAGGTTCCGTGGCTGGACCCCGACATCTGTGATCACCTGGATACGTTGTCCGCCAAAGATGTTCGCGCCGTGATCGTATGCCCCGTCGGTTTCGTCTCCGATCACCTCGAAGTGGTGTGGGACCTGGACACCGAGGCCAAGGACAAGGCAGCCGAACTCGGGATGGATTTCGTTCGGGCAGCAACGCCCGGCCGCGATCAGCGTTTCGCGCAGCTGGTGCCCACGCTCGTTCGGGAACTGGCCGAGGCCGAGCAGCCACTGCGACTGGGGGTCGAGCCGCTGCTCGGCTCGACCACCAACGGTCTCTCGTGTGCAGTCAATTGCTGCGCGGCCGTTCAGCGTCCCCGCTGACGGTCCGGCGCTCAGGTGTTCGGATGCTTGAGCTTTCCGCAGGGCCCGGGAACGGTGGACGTGCTGCGAGAGGTGAGGAGCGTCTCGACGATCTGTCGATCCTCGGGGCTCAGTGACGGGTCTATGTAGTTGAGTTCGGGCGCGCCCAGTTCGCGGACTCGCCCGGCGAGGGTAGCGACAAACGAGACGCGTTCTTCGTCGTCGTCGTTGACGTCGTGGATCTGCAGCACCGACACCGGAAACTTGCGCAGCGTCACAGGCAGGAAGCGGGCGCCGAGCACATGGTCGACGTTGAATCCCGCCCACTGCCCCTGGTTGGCCTCCACGCATTCGGCGTCGGAGTGAATTGCGCTCTCGCCGATGTACTTACGTGCGGGCAGCATCTTCTTGGGTGCAAGTTCGGATGCGCCCTGCTGAAGGACGGGAAAGTCGCCGTCCGAGTACAACCAGGGCTGGTTGGCCATCGAGATCAACCGACCGGCGTCCAGATCCGGGAGATAGCGAGACTTGAGGAGAAACGCGACGCTGTCGACCGAGATGCCCAGCAGTTCTGCGGCCTTCTGTCGGCTCATCGCGAACGTCGGGGCATTCTTCGGGGCGATCTGGATCAAATTGACCATGCGAACTCCTGTAAGTGTTCAATTGTTGCGGGCTTGGTACAGCTGACATGACAATTCGCCGATTATCAACCTCTAGCTGATTTCCGACTTGTAGATGAGTCGGTTGTCACCATCCGAGTTCACGCAACCGGGGATCTCCGATCCCGAAGTGGTGGCCGATTTCGTGGATCACTGTTCGGCGAACTTGCTCGATCACCTCGTCTTCGGTGCTGCAGATCGCACAGATGGCCCTGCGGTAGATCGTGATGCGGTCGGGAAGGACGCCGGCATACGTGGTGGTTCTCTTGGTCAGTGGGATGCCCTGATACAGCCCGAGTAGCCCCGGTCGTCCACCTTCGAGTTGAACGGTCACTGCGACATTGGCCATCTCCGCACCCAATTTCGGTGGCAGGCTGTCGAGCGCCCGCTTGACCATGTCCTCGAACTGGCTGTCGTCCACGTCGATCATTTGCCCATTGTGCGTGCGGGGGCGGGATCCGGGTGTGTCCATGTGGAAACAGTGCAGCTTACGGCTATGTTCATTGCGTGGCCGAAGACCTCTATCACCGTTACGAATTCACATTCATCGTTCAGTTGCTGACAGTCTCGCAAGAGCAGGCGATCGAAGAGAGCTTGGGCGGAAGGGTCGAGGACCGACGCGGGCTGCAGCTGCTGACGCTCACCTCGGAAGGTATGCGAGCGGCGACAACGGCTATCACAGTGGTGGACCAGTTGGTGGCTGCAGGCGTGCGTCCCCAGCGGACACATCCCGATCTGGTGTCACGTCAGGACATTGCCGACCGTGCGGGGGTGACGCGGCAAGCTGTCGGGCAGTGGGTGCGAGGGGTCCGGCAGGCGGCTACGCCTTTCCCGATTCCGTACAACTCGGTTGCCGGGGGGATCTGGTTCTGGGGCGACGTCCTGGATTGGTTGCGCCGTCAGGGGTACAGCCAGGACACCGGTTTGCGCTACCCGACGCTGGATGAACATATTCGCATCGACCGCCATATCGCGATCAATCACAAGTCTGTGGGTTGATCGATCAAACGGTTTGCTTGAAAATAGCTATTGAAACAAACCGACGGTAGGTATAAAGTCCCTAAATACCTCAATCAATCTATCGGTGCGTCGGTCCTGCTCTGGGGGGAGTCTGGTCTGCGCTGCAGATACCCGAGCATGCGAGCAGGAATTCATGGTTTCGACCCCCGAAGTGCGACCGATGCCCAAATCGGCCGCGCTCACGACTTCTGTGGCTATTTCCAGCGATGGAGCAACGGCGAAGCTACGTGAAGGTGTATCGGGCAGGGGCCGTCTGCGAGCGGCGACGGCGGCGCTGTTCCGGCGCTCACGCCCACGTACGACCTTCGCGCCACCGTTGAGCGTGCTCCTTCTCGTCACCTCCGACAACGGTCTCTCGCAGCGGGCCGGTCTTGTTCTTCGCGAGGCGGGACACCAAGTCCGTACAGCCGTCGTCGCCGACGCGGACGCAGTGCTGGCCGCGACGTCTGCGGGAGATTTTGATCTCATCATCTGCCCGTTTCTGAAAGCCTATGTCCCGGAATCTGTTTGGCAGCGGTGGACGACGATCATCATCCATCCCGGCCCGCCCGGCGATCGCGGACCGTCGTCGCTGGACTGGGCGATAACGGATGGCGAACCGATCTGGGGAGTGACCGCTTTGCAGGCCGCCGAGGAACTGGATGCCGGAGCGGTGTGGGCCTGGCGGACGTTCGAACTCCGGAACGGGGCAACCAAATCCTCGGTATACAACGAGGAAGTCACCGACGCGGCGATGGAGTGCATTACGGAGGTCGTCGAACATTTCCGAACTCCTGACTTCCAGGCGATCCCATCGGACCTAGTTGCGCGGCCCGTGGCTTCGACCCGATCGAGGCCCAGCATGAAACAGGCCGATCGCGTTTTCAGCTGGGAGCAAGACGCGTCGAGCATCGTCCGCGCCGTCAACGCCGCCGACGGCTTTCCCGGCGTCGCCGTTCAGTTGGGGCTCGACCGGGTCTACGTCTACGACGCTCACCTCGATACCCACGTCGATGCAGCGCCCGGCACCATCGTCGAGTACTTCCACCAGGCAATACGTGTTGCCACCGGTGCGGGCTCCGTTTGGATCGGACATGCGCGGCTCGTCGGCGCCGGCAATGTCAAACTTCCGTCGACCGCGGTCGTACGTCCGGACGTGTTCGTTCCACAGGTCTGGGAGAGTCGTTACCCCGAGACCGACTATCACCGCGACGGCGAAATCGGATATCTCTCGTTCCGCTTCTACAACGGTGCGATGAGTACGAAGCAATGCGCGCGACTGACCTCCAGGCTCCGCTGGGCGATCGCGCAGGACACCAAGATCCTTGTCCTGACGGGTGACTACGACAGATTCAGCAACGGTATCCACCTCAACGTCATCGAGGCCGCGTCGGATCAAGCCGGAGAAGCGTGGGCCAACATCAAAGCCATCAACGAGATCGCGAAAGCGATCGTCACCTGTACGGAACAGGTTGTGGTGGCGGCATTCACAGGCAACGCCGGTGCCGGCGGGGTCATGCTCCCGCTTGGAGCCGACGTAGTCGTGGCCAGGGACGGTGTGGTTCTCAATCCTCATTACGCCACGATGGGCCTGTTCGGCTCGGAACTGCACACGTACACACTTCCGGCTCGGGTCGGCGAGCAGCAGGCCCGCAGTCTGCTGGCCGAGTGCAGTGCGATCGGCATCCGTCGAGCCTTGGACATCGGACTTGTCGACGCGATCGGCCCCAGGCGGCCGGATCTGTTCGAGGCGTGGTTGCGCGAGGTCGCCACCGACTTGCTCGAAGGAGATCGGCTGGAATCGATGCTGGAGTGCAAACGTCTTCGACTGGAACGTGATCCGGTGGAGCCCTACGAGGAGCGTGAGCTCGAAGAGATGAAGATCGACATGTTCGGTGACCGCAACGGGTTTGCCGAGAAACGCCGGAACTTCGTGCTCAAGCTCTGATCGACACGCTGTTCGCCGACGCGACACGGGCAGTGCGAACAACGTCCCACAGTCGTCGCAGCAGGTCGTCACGCCTCTGCGCAGTAGACACGCTCGGGGCCTGATTGGTCGATACCGACGCAGCCACGGTGAGAATGGCTGCCACGTTGTCGGCGGTGTCGATCACCTGCAAATGCCGAGGTGACAGTGTCGACGGCCAGCGGTGTCCGGCCTGTGCCTGCAGGGCTTCGGCGACCAGCGTACGAGCGTCGTTTCCAGGTATTCCGGTGGCTACGGCCGGAAGCCCGCCGAGCACCTCGGCTGCGTCCCGAACAGCTTGGCGCAGTTCGTATTCGGCTTCGCGGAGTCCGATCGATTCGGCGCTGCCCGCCACAGTGGGAATGGAGAAGACCGTCCATCGCAAGACGTCCGGGCCTTCCTTCGACGGCACGAGTCCGACTCCCGGCTTGCCGACGGCGCCGATCTGTATCCCTTCACCCGTTGCGATCGCAGCGCGCGCGAACTCGGTCCCGGTGGGCAGACCACGTACATCACCAGCCGTAGGAAGGACCAGGCGGACCTCGGCAGCCTCCGAGCGTGCGATTCTGAGCAGGGTGGGCACACCGGAAGCCGTGACTCCCGGCCATTCGAGATCGTGGCGGACCGCGGTTTCCGCATCGGCGGCGCCGATCAGGTGCATCGGTGCCCACGCGGCAAGGGCGTCGATGACGTCGTCCGGCGCAGCGTCGCCGGCGAGCCATGACGCTGCCCACACGGTGAGGGTTGCGCTGGGAGAACTCATGACCGTGAAGTTTAGTTCGGCGTGGCGACATGCGCGGCCCCGGCGTTGTGACCTAGCGTGATCCGGCGTGAGCGGTGGCAACGGATACGGTGACATTTTTGCGGGTCATACCCGCAAACAGAAGCGCGTGACGCCTGAAGTGGCGGCCGAGCGTGATCTTGTCGTCGAGGATGCGGCGACGGGATTCTGCGGTGCGGTAGTCGGTTTCGAGCGCACGTACGACGGCGATTTCGTGCGGCTCGAGGACGGTCGTTCCCGAACGCGGTTGTTCGCGATGCGCGAGGCGGCCTTCCTCATCGACGGCGCACCGGTCACCCTCGTACGCCCGGCCCCCAAGCCCGTGTCCACCAAACCCGCACGGTCGGCTTCGGGTTCGACGCGAGTCGAAGGCTTACGCGCCCGCACGGCACTGCCCAGCCGGATCTGGGTGGAGGGAGTACACGATGCTGCCCTCGTCGAGCGGGTGTGGGGTCACGATCTTCGCGTCGAAGGTGTTGTCGTCGAACATCTCGAAGGACTCGACAATCTGGGGGAGCGGCTTGCCGAATTCGGGCCTGGTCCCGGCCGCCGCGTCGGGGTCCTGGTCGACCACCTGGTCACCGGTTCCAAGGAAACCCAACTGACTCAGGGCCTCGGCCCGGACGTGTTGGTGACCGGGCACCCGTACATCGACGTGTGGGAGGCCGTTCGTCCCAAATCTGTCGGAATCGCCTCCTGGCCGAAGATTCCACGCGGCGAGGATTGGAAGACGGGAATCTGCCGCGAACTGGGCTGGGGGACACCTCAGGAGGGCTGGCGGCGGGTCTACAACTCGGTCGAGAGCTTCCGCGATCTGGAAGCTCCTTTGATCGGTGCAGTCGAACAACTTGTCGATTTCGTTACCGAGCCGAACTGACGTAGCGGCGGCCTGGGTCACACATTCTGGTTAGATGGTGTTGTGGCTGCACTTATTTGGCTGATCGGAGCACTGGTGCTCGCCGGGGCCGAAGCGCTGGTGGGGGATTTCTTCCTGCTGATGCTCGCCGGTGGGGCGCTCGCTACTGCCGGTGTCAGTGCTGTCACCGACTTCCCGGTGTGGGTCGACGCCGTCATGTTCGGAGTGTTCTCCGCCGCCCTCGTCCTGGGCGTGCGACCGATCATGTTGCGTCGCTTCGGTAGTCCGCCGCCGACCCCGACCGGAATACAGGCACTCGAAGGTAAGCACGCTCTGGTTCTGGAAGAAGTGGGCGAGCATTCCGGGCAGGTCAAGTTGGACGGCGAGGTGTGGACTGCCAGGCCGTACGACACCACCGAGGTGTACCCGCCGGGCACCAAGGTGACGGTGATGGAAATCAACGGCGCAACAGCAGTCGTCTGGAGGGGACCTTAATGGCAGCACTCATAGTGCTCGGTGTGTTGGTGCTATTCGTGATCTTGGTGGTCGCGAAGTCGGTAGCACTGGTACCGCAGGCAGAAGCCGCGGTGATCGAGCGGCTCGGTAGGTATTCGAAGACGGTGTCCGGGCAGCTCACGTTCTTGATCCCGTTCGCCGATCGTGTGCGCGCCAAGGTGGATCTTCGTGAGCGTGTGGTCTCCTTCCCACCGCAGCCGGTGATCACCCAGGACAACCTGACACTGTCCATCGACACGGTGGTGTACTTCCAGGTCACCAATCCGCAAGCTGCGGTGTACGAGATCAGCAACTACATCGCTGCCGTCGAGCAGTTGGCGACCACCACGCTGCGAAACGTCGTCGGCGGAATGACCCTCGAAGAGACGCTTACCTCGCGTGATTCCATCAACGGTCAGCTTCGTGGTGTCCTCGACGAGGCGACCGGTCGCTGGGGCCTGCGAGTGGCCCGCGTCGAGCTCAAGAGCATCGATCCGCCGCCCTCGATCCAGGAGTCGATGGAAAAGCAGATGAAGGCGGACCGCGAGAAGCGCGCGATGATTCTGACGGCTGAAGGTCACCGCGAATCCGCTATCAAGACCGCCGAGGGTGCCAAGCAGAGCCAGATTCTTTCTGCCGAGGGAAACAAGCAGGCCTCGATCCTCAACGCCGAGGGTGAGCGTCAGTCCCAGATCCTTCGTGCTCAAGGTGACCGCGCGGCCAAGTACTTGCAGGCTCAAGGCGAGGCCAAGGCCATCGAGAAGGTTTTTGCTGCTATCAAGTCCGGTAAGCCGACTCCGGAATTGCTTGCATACCAGTATCTTCAGACGTTGCCGCAGATGGCGCAAGGCGATGCGAACAAGGTGTGGCTCGTACCCAGCGACTTCGGTGACGCGCTGAAGGGATTTGCCAAAACGCTTGGCGCGCAAGGGCAGGATGGCGTCTTCCGGTACGAGCCGCCGGCCGCCGAAGAGAATCTTCCCAATCCTGAGGACGATTCAGCCGAGGTGGCGGAGTGGTTCGAGACCAAATCCGATCCGGCTATCGCGGAAGCAGTGCGCGCTGCTGAAGTTGCTGCACGCACACCGGTCGAAGACCCGGCAGCTGCGGTCAGGCACCGCCGTGAGAGTGCGCCCGAGCAGCCTGGATTCGTAGATCCCGCGTTGCCACAGCAGGGCGAAAATCCTTGGCCGGGTCAGTTGCCGCTGCCGCCCGAGCGTGAAGATTTCCAGCAGAAGTACCCGTACCAGGGGCAGCCGCCCGAGGGTGGCCAGCGCCAGTAGACGCCTCTCGTAGCGAACGTTGATCGGGACGGGCACTCATCACCTACGTGATGAGTGCCCGTCCCGTTCCGCATACGGCGATCGCCCAGAGGACACTGACGAAGGTTCCCATGATGAACTGCTCGGACGCATGAGGTTCGCGAAGTTCCGGGTACCGTGCGAGCCCCTTGACTGCCAAGACGATCGCGATCCCCTCCGGCCAGGTTGCAAGAATCGACGCCGCCACCGCGAGCCGTTCGAGGATGCCGATCACACGTCCGCCGCGAAGAGGTCCGGCGTCCGGGGCCGGGCTCCCGTCCGGTTGGCGACGAGCGATCTTGAAGGTGGCAAGTACCAACGGTGCACCGGCCGTGGCGGCGGCAAGTACGCACAGGACAAGCGTCGCCCCGAGAGCGAAACCGGTGACCGGGGTCGTTCGGGTCGATGCCAGTGCGGCAACACCCAGCGCCGGAAGAGCCACCACGGACGACGCCCATTCGGGGACTTCGAGTCGACCACGACTGAGCGGTCCCAGTGCCGCTGCAACTGCTGGTGCCGCGGCGGCGACGGCGAGCGCGATCAACGCCAGAACGACCATGTATTCGAGCCCCCTGCTGTGTCGACGAGTTTGTACCGGTGCGAGCGTGAGCAGTCTAGGGCTGGAGTCTGACCAAAAGTCGTTCTGCGAGTCTGCGCCCGGCGAGTTCTGCGTGCCACCCGGCTGTCAGGAGTCGCTTGGACATGGCCTGTTTGGTGATTCCGAGGTGGGCCGCTGCGCTGACCTGAGTGAGTCCGCTGTCCATCAGGGCGATGGCTTCGCGTCCGTCCTTCGTCTGTCTCGTGACGATCGTTCCGAGCAAGGTGAACGCGGCATCGACATCTGCGGCGAGTTCGTCGCGTGAGCTATCCGCCGGCGCCTGTTCGACGGCAATTCTGGCCGGAGCTCGCTTGGCTCGCTCGACGGCGATCCGAGCAGCTTCGAATGCCGGTCCGCGTCCGGCCCGGGTCTGCCGTGGGAGAGGCTGCTCGACGGGACCGATCCCGATCCCGACACTCCAGTGCTCGCGCCGAATCAGCTCGAGTGCGACGAGGACGAGTAGCGCCGGATCGTCGGTCACCGCTTGAATCTCGTCGCCCGCTGTGCGCTCGAACGGCCGCAGGAGCCTGCAATCGGCCATGTCGTCGATGATGTCCCCGACGCGGTCGACATCCCGTCGGCTACCTCGCTGATCCACCGTCAGTACAAACATTAGTCAATGCTAGATAGTTGACTTTCAATAGTCAATCGTTTTGGGTTGACTCAATCAAATCAACCTCTTGGGGTTGACCGTTGTCAACGATGGTTTCGCCCGGTGAAGGCTGACGGCGAGCGTCGAACACCAGACCGGCGATGCCGATCGCAATGCAGATCCCGGACAGAATCAGGAGACGAGGATCGGCTTCGCCGGAGAGCGCATCGCCCAGAACGACAATCCCAACAGTGCCGGGCAAGATGCCGACGACGGTGGCAAGGATGTAGGGCACGATCCGGATCGACGAAATGCCGCAGCAGTAGTTCACCACCGAGAAGGGGACAAACGCGATCAAGCGCAGAGAGCCGACGGCCAGCCACCCCCGCTTTTCGATCCGCTCGTCCACCCGCCGGATCGTCGGACTCGAAATCCGTTGCCACACGACGTCGCGGCCGATGGCGCGGACCAGGTAGAGGGCCAGAACGGCGCTCACAGTCGTTGCCGCCACGGTAAGAGCGATGCCGGTCACCGAGCCGAAAAGAACCCCCGCGCTGAGCGTGAAGACGGTGCGCGGGAACGGCGCGACGGTGACTATCGAATGAACCAGGAAGAACACGAGGGGAAACGCCGGGCCAACCGAGTCCGCCCACTCTCGCACCTGGGCCACCGTGGGATGTGGGGCGAGGAGGGCTGCGAGGAACAAAGCGAGCACTACCAGGACTATTGCGATCAATCTTCGGTCCAGCAGGCGTCCCATCACAGGTCACAAGGCTACCTGCGAACGGTGAACCGGGCCGACTGCCGACCCGCAATCGTGAGTCGAACATCGCCACGGGGGCGGGAAAGCGGCGTGCTCCAGGCGACAATGAAACGGCGCTGTGACGAAAACCACTAGGCTTTCGGAGTGGCCTTCACCTGCAGTCCCGGCCAGTGAAACGAACTCGCGGGTAACCCGCAAACATGCTGAACAATCGCTAGGTAAGGGCCGGTTACACGTGCACGAACGACCGAATCCGCACGTCGCCCGGCCGGTCGGAAAGTGGCCACGAACAGCCCTGTGAAGAACATGACGTGATCCTCACGATATCTGGGCTCAACCGCGGGTTAGCATCACAGAACTAACGAACAAATCCGATTATCGGTAAAGCGCTCACGCAAAAAATGAGAGGGAGCGGACACAGTGTCATTAGCTTCAGAAGCCGAGGCTGTCGAGCAGGCGTACGCGGAGTGGCAGCGCTCCGTAGCCGGTGTGCTCGCCAAGTCCCGCAGAGTCGATGCGGCAGAACTGGGCCCCGAGCCACAGAAACTGCTCGAAACCGTCACCTACGACGGTGTCACTGTCGCACCGCTCTACAGCCCACGCGACGAGCGTCCCGAGCAGAGCTTGCCGGGCACGTTTCCGTACGTGCGTGGCGTCGACGCTCACCGTGATGTCAATGCCGGTTGGTTGGTTTCCGCTGCATTCGGAACCGCCTCGGCGGCCGAGACCAATCGCGCCATCCTGGACGCCCTCGAAAACGGAGTCAGCGCACTCTGGTTGAAGGTGGGCGCCGACGGCGTTCCGGTCACCGACCTCGCCGCTGCGCTCGAGGGCGTGCTTCTCGACCTCGCACCGCTCACGCTCGATGCAGGCGCAGCGACAAACGATGCAGCCCGAGCACTCTTCTCACTCCTCGATGCACGCAGCGAAGCCGGCGACGGTGTCAGCGATCGCAGCAGTATCCGAGTTCACCTCGGTGCAGCACCGCTGACCAGTTCGTTCTCCGGCGCAGCCGACGTCGAATTTGCAGGCGCAGTCGAGTTGGCCGCCCTCGCCGCCGCTCGTGCGGAAACCGTGCACGCGATCACCGTGGACGGCACGGCCTTTCACAACGCGGGTGCCGGCGACGCCGAAGAACTCGGAGCCGCAATCGCCGCCGGCCTCGAGTACCTCCGTGCACTCACCGCCCAGAGCGGCCTGACCATCGGTGCTGCGTTGTCGCAGTTGGCTTTCCGCTACGCGGCAACCGACGATCAGTTCCAGACCATCGCGAAGTTCCGCGCCGCACGTCTCGTATGGGCACGCATCGCCCAGGTCTGCGGAGCTTCCGATTTCGGTGGAGCGCCGCAGCACGCAGTCACCTCCGCCGCGATGATGGCTCAGCGTGATCCCTGGGTGAACATGCTGCGCACGACCCTCGCTGCATTCGGCGCCGGCGTCGGCGGAGCAGACGCGGTGACTGTTCTTCCGTTCGACGTCGCCCTGGCCGACGGCACCCTCGGTGTCAGCAAGTCCTTCTCCTCGCGCATCGCGCGCAACACACAGCTGCTCCTGCTCGAGGAGTCGCACCTGGGCCGTGTCCTCGATCCGTCGGCCGGGTCTTGGTACGTCGAGGACCTGACACAGCAGATCGCCGCCACCGCGTGGGAGTTCTTCCAGGAAATCGAAGCAGCCGGCGGATATCTGGCGGCACTCGAAGCGGGAATCGTCTCCGGTCGCATCGCCGCTACCAAGGCCAAGCGCGACTCCGACATCGCACACCGCAAGACCACGGTCACCGGTGTCAACGAGTTCCCGAACCTCGGCGAAACGCCGCTGTCCGCCGAAGCCGTCGAGCCCGGCCAGTCCGTCGCCCGCTACGCAGCTGCATTCGAAGCGCTTCGTGACCGTTCGGACGCGTTCCTCGCCGCCGGCGGCGCCCGTCCCACTGCGCTTCTCGCGCCGCTGGGCTCGGTTGCAGAACACAACGTGCGCACCACGTTTGCGTCCAACCTGCTCGCTTCGGGTGGTATCGATGCAGTCAACCCCGGCCCGCTCGAGGTGGGCGCCGAGGCCATCTCCGCTGCAGTCAAGGCTTCCGGTGCCACCGTCGCCGTGCTGTGCGGCACGGACAAGCGTTACGGCGAGAGCGCCGCCGCGGCCGTCGCCGAACTTCGCGCCGCCGGCATCACCAAGGTGCTGCTCGCAGGACCGGAGAAGGCAGTCGCCGACGCGACCGGCGATTCTCGCCCGGACGGATTCCTCACCGCCCGCATCGACGCAGTGTCGGCTCTGACCGAACTGCTCGACTTCATCGAGACGGGAAGCTCCAAGTGACGACACGAGAGGTCAAGCACGTGATCGGCAGTTTCGCCGAGGTCCCACTCGAGGACCCGCAGTCTCCGGCACCCACACCGCCGTCGGTCGAGCAGGCCCAGGCGCTCATCGAAGAGGGCGCCAACGCCAACAACTACGCCGCCGAGCAGGTTGTCTGGTCCACCCCGGAAGGCATCGACGTCAAGCCGGTGTACACCGGTGCGGACCGCACGGCCGCCGCCGAGTCGGGTTACCCGCTCGACAGCTTCCCGGGCGCAGCGCCGTTCCTGCGTGGTCCGTACCCGACCATGTACGTGAACCAGCCGTGGACCATTCGCCAGTACGCCGGATTCTCCACTGCCGCGGAGTCGAATGCGTTCTACCGTCGTAACCTCGCGGCCGGTCAGAAGGGCCTCTCGGTCGCCTTCGACCTCGCTACACACCGCGGCTACGACTCCGATCATCCTCGCGTTGCCGGTGACGTCGGAATGGCCGGTGTCGCAATCGATTCCATCCTCGACATGCGTCAGCTCTTCGACGGAATCGACCTCTCGCAGGTGTCGGTCTCGATGACGATGAACGGCGCCGTGCTGCCGATTCTCGCGCTGTACGTCGCTGCGGCAGGCGAGCAAGGTGTCACTCCGGACAAGCTGGCCGGAACGATCCAGAACGACATCCTCAAAGAGTTCATGGTTCGTAACACCTACATCTATCCGCCGAAGCCCTCGATGCGGATCATCTCGGACATCTTCGCGTACTCCAGCGCGGAAATGCCGAAGTACAACTCCATCTCGATCTCGGGCTACCACATCCAGGAAGCCGGAGCGACGGCCGATCTGGAACTGGCGTACACCCTCGCCGACGGCGTCGAGTACATCCGCGCCGGCCTCGACGCCGGTATGGACATCGACAAGTTCGCACCTCGCCTGTCCTTCTTCTGGGCCATCGGCATGAACTTCTTCATGGAGGTCGCCAAGCTCCGCGCCGGACGCCTCCTGTGGGCCGAGCTTGTCGCCAAGTTCGACCCCAAGAGCGCGAAGTCGCTCTCGCTGCGTACCCACTCGCAGACCTCCGGCTGGTCCCTGACCGCGCAGGACGTCTTCAACAACGTGCCGCGTACCTGCGTCGAAGCCATGGCTGCCACCCAGGGCCACACCCAGTCCTTGCACACCAACGCACTCGACGAAGCGATCGCATTGCCGACGGACTTCTCCGCCCGCATCGCCCGTAACACCCAGTTGCTGCTGCAGCAGGAATCCGGCACAGTGCGTCCCATCGACCCGTGGGGCGGCTCGTACTACGTCGAGTGGCTCACCAACGAACTCGCCAACCGGGCTCGTAAGCACATCGAAGAGGTCGAGGAAGCCGGCGGAATGGCTCAGGCCATCAACGAAGGCATCCCGAAGCTGCGCATCGAGGAAGCTGCCGCCCGCACCCAGGCACGCATCGACTCCGGTCGGCAGCCGCTCGTCGGCGTCAACAAGTACGTTCCCGACGAGGTCGACACCATCGAAGTTCTCAAGGTCGAGAACTCCAAGGTCCGCAAGGAACAGCTCGAGAAGTTGGTTCGCCTTCGCGCGGAACGTGATCCGGAAGCCGTCGAGGCCGCACTGGCGAACCTCACTCGCGCTGCCGCATCCACCGAAGGCGGCATGGAGAACAACCTCCTCGCCCTCGCTGTCGTCGCCGCCCGCGCGATGGCTACCGTCGGCGAGATTTCCGACGCCCTCGAAAAGGTGTACGGACGCCACCAGGCCGAGATCCGCACCATCAGTGGTGTGTACCGCGACGAGGCAGGAACGGTGAGCAACATCAGCAAGGCGATGGAACTGGTCGAGAAGTTCGCCGAGGACGAGGGACGTCGTCCCCGCATCCTCGTCGCGAAGATGGGCCAGGACGGTCACGACCGTGGCCAGAAGGTCATCTCCACCGCCTTCGCGGACATCGGATTCGACGTCGACGTCGGACCGCTGTTCCAGACCCCCGAAGAGGTCGCGAATCAGGCGGCCGACAACGACGTCCACGTAGTCGGTGTGTCGTCGTTGGCAGCCGGTCACCTCACCTTGGTGCCGGCGCTGCGGGAGGCTTTGGCTGCGGCCGGTCGTCCCGACATCATGATCGTCGTCGGCGGCGTCATTCCGCCCGGTGACTTCGACGAACTTTACGAGGCCGGCGCTGCTGCCATCTTCCCGCCCGGCACCGTCATCGCCGACGCTGCCAGCGGATTGTTGGAGAAGCTCTCCGCCCAACTGGGTCACGACAACAGCTGAGAAGGGGGTCACTGAAGATGGCACGTCAGCCCATCGACATTGATTCCCTCGCCGAGGCGGTGCGCGGAAATCAGCGTGCCGGCCTCGCTCGGGCGATCACCCTCGTCGAGTCCACTCGCGACGACCACCGGGCCCTCGCGCAGCAACTTCTACTGAAGTTGCTGCCGGAGGCCGGGGGAGCGCACCGGATCGGCATCACCGGAGTTCCCGGCGTCGGCAAGTCGACCTTCATCGACGCGCTCGGAATGTACTTGCTGAGCAAGGGACATCGGGTTGCGGTGTTGGCGGTCGATCCGTCGTCCACCCGCACCGGCGGCTCGATTCTCGGCGACAAGACACGCATGGCTCGGCTCACCGTCGAACCGAATGCGTACATCCGGCCGTCACCGACGTCCGGCACGCTCGGTGGTGTTGCCAAGGCAACCCGCGAGACCATCGTGCTTCTCGAAGCTGCCGGTTTCGACGTCATCCTGGTGGAAACGGTGGGTGTCGGCCAGTCCGAAGTCACTGTTGCCAACATGGTGGACTGCTTCACGTTCCTGACCCTCGCTCGTACCGGTGATCAGCTCCAGGGCATCAAGAAGGGTGTCCTCGAGCTCGCAGATCTGGTGGCGGTCAACAAGGCCGATGGCAAGCATGAGCGCGAGGCAAAGGGCGCTGCCCGTGAATTGGCGGGTGCGCTTCGCCTGATCTACCCGCACGACGCCATCTGGAAGCCGCCCGTCATCACGATGAGCGGTCTCGAAGGTGTCGGGCTGGACGAGTTCTGGGGAACTGTCACCAAACACCGTGAGGTGCTCACCGAAGCGGGACAGTTCGAGGAGAAGCGTCGCAAGCAACAGGTCGATTGGACCTGGACGATGGTCAACGATCAGCTGCTACGCAGGCTCTCGAGCAACGATCGGGTGCGTGCGATCCGGGCCGACGTCGAGCAGAGCGTGCGTGACGGTTCGCTGACGGCAGCGTTGGCGGCGGGGCGAATTCTCGACGCGTTCGACGGAAGCAACTAGCGCGGAAAGAACAAAATCCCGGGTATCCGAGCGCGGATACCCGGGATTTCTTCTGTGACGAGCTATCGTTCGCGTTTGACTGCAGGCTCGGTGAGTTCGGTCTCGACAGCGAGTTCGACTCCCGTGAAATCGCCTTCTGCCTCGGCCGGGGTGAGAGTGGACCGCTTCCACGCGTAGAACAGCAGCGCTGCCCACGCGCCGAGAATGGTCAGGTAACCGGCCACTGTGACCGCCCCGGTGATGTCGAAGGATTTGAACAGCTTCTGTGCGTTGGTCAACACGATGACGCCGCCCACCGCCGTTCCGAGCAAGGTTGCAGGTACGCGGCTGACCAGCCACGCCGCGAACGGAGCTGCGATGACACCGCCGAGCGCGAGACCGGCGACAACGAGGAGGTTTCCCGCCGACTCACGTCCCAATCCGACAAGGAATCCCAGCGACGCGGCTGACGCGACCAGAAACTCCGAGGCGCTGACCGAGCCGATCACGGTGCGCGGCGCGGTCTTTCCTCGTGAGAGCAGCGTGCTGGTGGTGATCGGACCCCAACCACCACCGCCGGATGCATCGATGAAACCACCGAACAGGCCGAGTGGGGACAGGAAACGTGCAGTGTGCGGGGTGGTACGAGCGTCCGCGACGGCCGGTGGGCGGACCGAAAAGCGTAGTGCCACATAGATACCGATGGCCAGCAGGATCGTCGCCGTGATGGGGACTGCCGCTTCGGTGGACAGACCCGAGAGCACAGTTGCGCCGATGAATGCACCGACTGCGCCGGGCACACCGAGCTTGGCGACGAGCTTCCAGTCGATGTTCTTGAACTTCCAATGCGACACACCCGAAGCGAGGGTGGTGCCGACCTCGGCCAGGTGAACAGCGGCGCTGGCCTGAGCCGGACCGAGGCCACCGATCATCAACAGAGTGGTTGCGGTGACACCGAAGGCCATACCGAGGGCGCCGTCGACGAGCTGGGCGCCGACGCCGACAAGGGTGAACAAAAGAAGGTTGAACATGAGAAGACAGACTCCGAGCGAAGAAGCGACAAAGTCAGGGGTGCAGGCAGCGAGAATCGCCGCTCAGCAACACGCCTGATCGAAGCATGCGCTACGACGAGTGGGCCAGAACGCCATCAATCCGAGCGCAAATGCCGGGGAGGCATCGTGGCTGGAAATCTGCACGTCAGGTCCTTTGTTCTCGTTCGTTGGTGTTCTGTCCATGCGAGCATAGCCGGTGCCCGGCTCGGTCAACCCACGACGCGGGCGTAATTTCCCACTCGGTGGACAAGTCGATCGAAGAATTCCGCCGGATCGGTGCTGACCGCGATATCCGCGTTGGGCTCACGCTTCCAGTGCCCGACCCAGTCCGCAACCGTCGTTCCGATCAGCAGTGGACTCTCGGTTTCGACATCTACCGTTGCCGGTTTCAGCGTCGCCAGGCTCGGATCGAGCGCGACGGCAGCAGCGAAGGGATCATGCATGTGAGCAAGAAATCCCTGGTCGTATTCACGATGGAATTCCATGTAGAACCGGATTGCGTCGGACATATGCCTGATCACGCAGTTGGACGCGGAACTGCGGACGTCGGGACCGTCGTCAGGCGAGATGATCTCTTCCGGGGTGCTCCCGGCAGCTTCGGCGAGCCGACGCACATGTTCGGGGAACATCTCGATGGATTCGGTGACGTTGAGGCCGCAGATGATCGGGCGCCGGTGCGCGGGTACGACGGAGAACGCGTCGAACACCTCCTTGGCGGCGTGCGGATCGACCGAGACGTTCCACTCCGCGGTCGGCGTCGTGTTGCCCGGATAGTTGAACGACCCACCCATCACTACCAGTCGCTTCAGCAGAGACGGCAGATCGGGTTCACGTCTGATCGCCAAGGCCAGGTTGGTGAGCGGCCCCGTCACCAGCCCGGTGAGTTGTCCGGGGTACTCGCGGACGAGATCCACCCAGAGGTCGGTGGCGGTTCGGACCGAGCGCTTGCGACCCGAATCGGGGAGGACCGCATGGCCGATTCCTTGCGGACCGTGAGTCTCCTCGGTGGTGCGCAACGGTATGACCAATGGCTCGCGGGCGCCGAGTGCAACCTCGATGTCCGGGGCGCCGCAGAGCGCAAGCCAGTTCAAGTTGTTGGCCGCGACCTGTTCCACCGGAACGTTGCCGGCGGTGCTCGCAATCCCCAGTATCTCGGCTTCGGGGCTGGCAAGGAGATAGAGAAGCGCCAACGAGTCGTCGATACCGGTGTCGACGTCGACGATGAGTTTGTGCATGTCACTCATCGGTGGCCACCAGGATCGTCGGGGAATGCAGGACGGGGAAGTTCACCGACCGAGCGATGAAGCACTTCGTGTGTGCGGGGCCGTGAAGCTCCTGGGCCTTCTCGACCATCGACGCCTCCGCGACCAACACCGTCGGATTCAACGTCACTTCGATGAACTGGCCGCCGCCATCGGATTCCTCGATCATGCTGCCGACCGGCTGATCGCTGTAGTCGAGAACGACGACCCCAGCGGCAGCTGCCAGCCCGAGGTACCAGAGCATGTGGCACTGGGCGAGGGAGGCAACGAGCAGTTCCTCGGGGTTCCATCGCTGCGCGTCACCGCGGAACGATGGATCGGAGCTGCCGAGAAGTTCCGGCTTTCCGACCGCGGATATTGCATGATTGCGCGAATATCCCTGCGTGCTGGACGTTCCGGTTCCCAGATCGCCCGTCCACTGAAGGTCGAGTGTGTAGGTATGTGACTTCACAGGTCCATCTTGCCCTGAATGTGCCGGTCCCTCAGTGTGCCCACTCCGCGCGATCCGATCCCCAGGGATGGGCTGGTTCGGGGTAGTCCTCGAACTCTGCCAGCGCGGGTCGTGCGGTGGTCACGTCGGCATGGTTGACAACAACATTCAGGCCGGGAGCGGTCGGTAGACCGGGATGGACGGTTCGGCCGGGTGCGTCGAGAAGACGGGACCCGGTGCTGGCCAATGACACGTCGACATCGCGGCCACGGCCGTCCTGCGAGCGCAGCGTCAACGCGTCGAGGATCCCCGCTGCCAGGAAGTATCCGGTCGAGTGGTCGAGTGCCTGCGCCGGAAGTGCGCCAGGGTTCTCACCGCCCTCGAGGAACGAAATGCCGGACGCGGCCTGCACAATGCTGTCGAAGCCGCGGCGATTCGCCCACGGACCTTCCCATCCCCATGCGCTGACGCGCCCGTGAATCAGGTGGGCGGGAAGATCCTGCCCGATGAGCGCTTCGAGTGCACCCGGCCGGTAGCCGGTGACCAGTACGTCTGCGGTTTCGAGGAGTTCTCGGAACGCTGTCGCTCCCGCCGAGGACTTCAGGTCGAGAAGCGCCGACCGCTTGCCCTGTCCACTGTCGAGGTGCTGCCATCCGATCTCGGGGATCGCCGGAGGGTCGATCCGCAGAACGTCAGCGCCGACCAACGCCAGGGCACGCGTCGCGACCGGACCGGCGATGACGCGGGTCAGGTCGAGAACACGTGGGCGCGTCGGATGCGTGCGGGGTTTTCCCTCGTCGCGTACTCGGATGGATACCAGAGGCTCAGACCTCGCAGCTGCGCACTGCTCACTCAGGCGCCACTCGGTCTCGGTACGAACACGGACCGCGATGGCTCCGATCTCGGCGGCCTGCTGCTCGATCTCGATGGCGCTGAGTTCGGATATACGTTGCGCCACTGCATCTTTGGGTGATCCATGATCGAGCTCCAGGACGGCGAGCAGGCGGTCGCGATGGTGCGGATAGTTGCCGTGCGTGCGGACCCAACCGTCGCGGGCGGCAAAGAACCCCGAGTGCTCGGAGAACCCGTTGATCGGCTCGCCGCCGATCCGGAACAGTCGATCGCTCGAGAAGGACGCGGCGATGCGCTCGGGATCGAGGGTCCAGTATCCGTCGCCCGGGCCGGTTGACCGATGAATCGCCGAGGCGAACGCCGCTACCGAGCCCGCAGCGAGGTCGAACACCGGCAAGTGCGCCGCAAGGAAACCCGCCGAGTCCGGGCATTCGATGTGCCCGCGTCGGTCGTCGCTGTGCACCCCGACGTCACGCTGGTATTCGTCGAGATAGAACCCGTACCCGTGATCCATGCGACGCCTTTCGGCAGTTCAGTGGCCGAGAAGCTCCCGGCACTTCTCTGCCAGCGTATCGCGGAGCGGCGCAGCACGATCCGCCAACTGTTGTTGCTGACGCACGTATTCGGCGCGGCCCGCGGGAGTTTCGATACGAATGGGGGAGTACCCGTACTCGGCGAGGTCGTATGGGCTCGCGCGCATGTCGAGTTCACGGGCCAGGAGCGCGTGTTCGAAGCACCGCATCACCAGGTCGGAATCGACGAGTGGCAACAATTTGAAGCTCCACTTGTACAGGTCCATACCGGCGTGCAGGCAGCCCGGCTGTTCGTGATCGATCTGAGTTTCGCGTGCAAGCGGGAGCGAGTTCTTGGGGGCCGCGTCCGGTGTGAAGAACCGGAACGCGTCGTAGTGCGTGCATTTGAGTGGCAGGGATTCGACGACCGCGTCGGTACCGGCGAACCCGAGTCGCAGCGGCACCGACTGGTGACGGATTGCGTCCTCGCCCCCGCGATAGACCATCGCCCATTCGTGGAGGCCGAAGCAACCCAGCACAGCGGGCCGCGCAGACGTCTGATTCAACAGATTCCACACGAATTCGACTGTGTGACGCCGACGCTCCAGCACTGAGGCCTCGACCGTCGCGGTACCCGAATCGTCGACGCGGTAGCCGGAGAAGGCTGCGTATTCGGCGGCGTTCTCGAGCGCGACTCCGTACCCGGGGTGCCAGCGGCGCAGTTGAGCGGGTTTGAAGTTGTAGTACGTGAAGAGGAAGTCGTGCACCGGGTGAGAGATACCGGCGCTACGACGCGCTCGGTGCGGCTCGACGAGGTTCTCCACCTCCTCGAGGTGAAGTGCCCGCCGAGCCGTCCACTCGCTCTGCGCGAGTGCGAGTGAATGCACCGAACGTGTCATCGATCAGCTGTTTCTTTGTCCGGGAACAGCATCCGTGCCGCGATGCGTGCCGTCGCGGACCGTTCCGACGTACTCCTCGAGGAGATCCTCGAGCGCGACGATACCGATCACCACTCCGTCAGCGTCCGTGACAGCGCCGAGGTGCGAGCTGGCCCGACGAAGGCCGGCCAACGCTTCGGCCAGCGGTGTGCTGAGCGGAACGATGGGCAGCGGCCGGATATCCGACGTCGGAACGACGGTGTCCGGTCCAGCGGCCTCGTCGAGCACCTCGTCGAGCACGTCCTTGAGGTGCACGTACCCAGCCAGCGATCCGTCGCTCGCTCGCACCGGGTAACGCGAGTATCCGGTCTCGATGACCGCACGCTCGATCTCACCCAGTGTTGTTCCCGACGGTGTGAGGGGAATGGTCCGCACCTTGTCGAGAGTGATCAGGACCTCGGAGACGGTCCGATCGGTCGATTCGAGTGCCTGCTTCAACCGCCGGTGTTCTTCGGCGTCGATCAGACCTTCGGATCGCGATTCACCGATCATCGCGGACAACTCCACCGCCGAGACCGTGACGTCGAGTTCGTCCTTGGGTTCGACGCGCAGGAGCTTGAGCACTCCGTTCGCGCACAGGTTGTAGAACGCGATGATCGGGCGAGCGATCTTGATGAACGCCAGATGCACGGGAACGAGCAGCATGGCCGTCTTCTCGGGGCCGGCCAACGCGATGTTCTTGGGCACCATCTCGCCGAGCAGGATGTGCAGCACGACGACGAGCGACAGCGCGATGGCAAACGAGATCGGGTGCAGCAATCCGTCGGGCAGGCCGACGGCTTCCATCGGCACCTCGAGGAGGTGCGCAATGGCGGGCTCGGCGACCTTACCGAGGAGGATCGAGCAGATCGTGATGCCCAGCTGAGCCGCCGCAAGCATGAGCGAGAGGTTCTCACCGGCCTTGATGACTGTGAGCGCCCGCTTCTTGCCTTGCGCGACCAGTGCTTCGAGGCGGTCACGTCGTGCGGAGATCAGTGCGAACTCCGCACCGACGAAGAATGCATTGCCGGCGAGCAGCACGACGGTGAGGAGTACACCGAAGAGGTTATTCATCGTCGGACTCCTTCTTGCTGTCGTCTGCGGATTCGGGTTCGACGTAAGCGGGGACCGGCGTGATGGTCACCCGGTCGATACGGCGGCCGTCCATGCCGGTCACTCGTGCAATCCACTTTCCGCGCGAATCACCGGACGAGTCGACGTCGGGCAATTCCACCTCGTCACCCTCGTCGGGGATGCGGCCCAGTTCGGTGAGCACCAAGCCGCCGAGCGTGTCGTAGTCGCCTTCGGGAGCGGTGTACCCGGTAGCCGAAGTGACCTCGTCGATGCGCAGGAGACCGGAGCACGACCATCCGTCGCCGACGCGCTGTACGTCGAGTTCGGGTTCGTCGTGTTCGTCGCGCACATCGCCGACGATTTCCTCGATGAGGTCTTCCATCGTGACGATGCCGGCAGTTCCGCCGTACTCGTCGACGACGAGCGCAACCTGCATGCCGTCGGAGCGGATCCGCTCCATGACGGTGTCTCCGTCCAGGCTCGACGGCACGACGGGAACACGTTGAGCCAGACTGTCGACGCGCGTCGTGCGCCGACGTTCGGCCGGAACGGTGAACGCGTGCTTGATGTGTACGACGCCGACCGTGTCGTCGAGATCGCCGCGAACGACCGGGAAGCGCGAATAGCCGGTCCGCGACGCCGTCACGATCAGGTCTGCGACAGTGTCCGAGAGTTCCAGCGATTCGATCTTCACTCGCGGAGTCATCAGCTCTTCTGCCGTGCGGTCACCGAACTGCAGTGAACGGTCGACGAGCATCGCCGTGCCCTTGTCGATGGACCCGCGCTGCGCGGACGTCCGCACGAGGGACCCGAGTTCCTGCGGTGATCGCGCGGAGCGCAATTCCTCCGCGGGTTCGATGCCCAGGCGTCGCACGATCCAGTTGGCGGTTCCGTTGAGGCCGTTGATGGCCCACCGGAAGATCAGCGAGAACCCTGCTTGCAGGCCCGCAGTCGCGCGGGCGGTGGGCATCGGCTTGGAGATTGCGAGGTTCTTCGGTACGAGCTCACCGAAGATCATGGAGAACGAGGTCGCGATCACGAGAGCCAGGATCAAAGACGTTGTCGAGGCAGCGGATTCACTGAGCCCGACGGCCTTCGTGACCGGTGTGATGAACCGTGCCAGGACCGGCTCGGCCAGGTAACCGGTGATCAGGGTTGTGATCGTGATGCCCAGCTGAGCGCCGGAGAGCTGGAACGAAAGAGTCTTGTGCGCGTGTTGAACCTGCCGCGAGCGTCGGTCGCCGCCACGAGCAGCTTCGTCGACGGTGCTGCGTTCGAGCGCGGTCAGTGAGAATTCGGCCGCCACGAAGAGGGCGGTGCCTGCAGTCAGCGCGATGAAGCCGACCAGGCTGAGAATGGTGAAAACGATGTCCATGTGTCATCGCCACCTGAGATGTGCACGGGGGCCGCCGGGTTTGTCTCCCGGCTCGCTAGAGGAGCCCTCCGAACCGGCGGAATCAGAAGATTCCTCGGATAAAACGACGGGTGTAGCGCCGGGTAAGTGTGTGGGTGCCTCGGGCACCGGGTTCCTTTCGTCAGAGCCGAGTAGTTCTCGGCTGTAGCGGGCTCGGTCGGGTCGCCGAAGGGCACCCGACCGAGTTTTGTTTTCTGTTTACGGATCCAATGATACCGGCGGGTGCCCGGGAGTAGGGACCCGAGCACCCGCCGACAGTCACAGAACGTGGTTCACCAACCAGACGGAAGCGGCCGTCCTTCGGCAAATCCGGCGGCGGACTGCACGCCCAGAACGGCCTTCTCGTGCAGCTCTTCGAGAGAGCGCGCACCCGCGTACGTGCAGGTACTGCGCACGCCGGAACAGATCTGATCGATCAGGTCCTCGACTCCGGGGCGCTCGGGATCGAGACGCATCCGCGAACTGGAGATGCCTTCCTCGAACAATCCCTTACGGGCGCGATCGAAAGCCGTTTCGGTGGCTGTGCGAGCGGCAACAGCGCGCTTGGAGGCCATACCGAAGCTCTCCTTGTACGCGTTGCCCGCCTGATCGACTTTGAGATCGCCGGGGGACTCGTATGTGCCGGCGAACCACGAGCCGATCATGACGTTCGACGCGCCCGCCGCGAGGGCGAGTGCAACGTCGCGGGGGTGTCGAACGCCGCCGTCGGCCCAGACGTGCTTGCCGAGCTCACGTGCCGCTGCAGCACATTCCGCGACGGCCGAGAACTGCGGGCGTCCGACGCCGGTCATCATGCGAGTCGTGCACATGGCTCCGGGTCCGACGCCGACCTTGACGATGTCCGCGCCTGCGGCGATCAGATCACGGGTTCCCTGTGCGGAGACCACGTTGCCTGCGACCAACGGGACGCCGAGATCGAGCGCCTTGAGGGTGGTGAGTGCATCGATCATTCTCTGCTGGTGACCGTGAGCCGTGTCCACGACGATCACGTCGGCACCGGCGTCGACGAGTGCCTTGGCCTTGGCGCCCACGTCACCGTTCACACCGACCGCCGCAGCGACCCGGAGTGCGCCGCGCGCGTCGACTGCGGGGTCGTAGATGCCGGCACGGATCGCGCCGGTGCGGGTGAGGACGCCGGCAAGAGTCCCGTCTTCGTTGACGATGACCGCCAGCGGATCGTGCTTGGTTTCGAGCAGTTCGAAGACCTCACGCGGTGTGGCGGTGACCGGGGCCGTGACGAAGTCGGTGATCGCGACGGTACGTAGGCGAGTGAACCGATCGACATCCGCGCAGGCAGCCTCCGTGACGACACCGAGAGGCTTACCGTCCTCGACCACCACGACCGCGCCGTGAGCACGCTTGGGAAGCAGCGCCAGCGCATCGGAGACGGCGTCGTCCGGACTAAGCGTGACCGGCGTATCGGCGACGAGGTGGCGGCTCTTGACGAACGCCACGGTCTCGGCGACAGCTTCGGTGGGGACGTCCTGCGGAATGATGACCAGTCCGCCGCGGCGGGCGACAGTCTCCGCCATGCGGCGGCCGGCGACTGCGGTCATATTGGCGACCACGACGGGAATGGTCGTTCCGGATCCGTCGGAAGAATTGAGATCGACGTCGAACCGAGAGGTGACCTCGGTCCGGTTAGGGACGAGGAAGACGTCGTCGTAGGTCAGGTCGTATGGGGGGCGTTGCCCTTCGAGGAACTGCACGTTTCACGAGCCTACCGTCGATTCCGCCGTAGCGCCCTCGGTATCGCGCGCTTGTGAGCGGGAAAGGGCGATCGTGGTCATGATCATGACGGCGACGGCGCACCCGATGAGAGCAATTCCGGGACCGTCGACGCGGAGGCGTTCGTCGAGCACTGTCATCCCCAGGAAGATGGCCGCGATCGGCTCGCCGATCGTCAGGGCGGGTAGCGACGCCGACAGCGGCCCGACCTGGAACGCGCGCTGTTGCAGGTAGACCCCGATTGCGCCCGAGGCGATCAGCGCCCACGTCTGCCATGCCGAAATCACCCCGACGACGCCGTGGCCGAGTAGGTCGGTGACGTACTTGGTGAATGCGACGGCGACGCCGTAGAAGATGCCTGCCGCAGAGCCGAGAAGCAGTGCGCGCCAGCCGCCGTCGAGTTTGGACAAGCCGCCGACAGTTGCGGCCACGGCCACTGCGACCGTAATCGTCAGGGGCACAGCCCAATCCGACCATGGAGCATTGCTGTCTCCCTCGGTGGGATCGCCGACGACGAGGAAGATCGCCAAGGAAATCGCGAGCATGATCGCCAGTGACCACGCGGAACGGGTGATGCGGATTCCCGAGAATTTGGCCGAGAGAGGCAGCGCGAACAGCAACGAGGTCACGATCAGCGGCTGCACCACCAACACCGAACCCAACGACAGTGCAACGGCCTGCATGACGTACCCGCCGCCGTCACCGATCAGCCCGGCCCACCACCGAGGACTGCGAATCAACGACGCCACCAACGCCTCGCCCTCGGGAACCGCGGACGCCGCCCGTTGCTGAGCGACCGAAGCGCACGCGAAGAGCAGTGCAGCGAGAAGTGCGCAGAGAACCGAGATCAGTGGAAGATCACCCATTCCCTCAGTGTGCGCGCTTGCCCCCCCGATTTCCGGCAGACGGCTTTCCTGCGCCGGGTGCGCCGCGACGCGGGGTCAAGCCCTTGGACGCCAGACGCTCCGAACGGGTCGGGACCGGAGTGCCGTCCGCACGGATCTTCTTCACACTCTTCGGATCGGTGACGCGCCGCGAGGAGGCGGCGCGCTTGTCGCCGTCCTTCTTCATCCGGCCTCCGGCAGCGGTCCGGCCTGCAGTGTCGTGTTCCTGACGGCCACGCTTGGCGGTGTGCTTGACGGCAACCGTCGTATCGGGAGCCTCGACCGGAATTCCCGTCGGCTCCATCGCACCGGTGATGCGCGTGAGTTCAAGATCGTCAGGACGAACCCGCACACCGTGAACCTTGATGCCTGCCTGCTTGGTCAACTTCTCGACCGAATCACGTTCTTCGTCGGTGACGATGGTGACGACGACGCCCGATTCGCCGGCGCGTGCCGTCCGACCGGCCCGGTGCAGGTAGTCCTTCGCCTCGGCCGGGGGATCGACGTGAACGACGAGCGTCACGTCGTCGACATGGATTCCGCGCGCGGCGACATCGGTGGCGACCAGGACCGGTGTTGTCCCGTCGGAGAACGACGCGAGGGTCTTGGTCCGATTGTTCTGCGTCTTGCCGCCGTGCAGAGCCCCGGCCGAGACGCCGATCAAATGCAGTTGCTGCGCAAGACGATCCACACCGTGCTTGGTCTTGACGAACATGATGGTCCGCCCCGCACGCGAAGCGATATGTGCGACAACGGATCTCTTGTCGTCGCGGTCGACGAAGAGCAGATGATGTTCCATGGTCGAGACGGTCGCAACCGGGGGAGCAGTCGAGTGCGACGCCGGATTGCGCAGGTAACCCGCGACCAGATCGTCGACCTTGCCGTCGAGTGTCGCTGAGAAGAGAAGACGCTGACCGTCTTTCGGAGTCGTGTCGAGAATCTTCGCAACCTCGTCGATGAAGCCCATGTCCGCCATGTGGTCGGCTTCGTCGATGGTCGTGATCACGACGTCGTCGAGAATCACCGACTTCTGCTCGAGTAGGTCGAGCAAGCGCCCGGGGGTCGCGATCAGCAGATCGACGCCGCGGGCAAGGATGTCGGCCTGACGCTTGATCGGAACGCCCCCGACCGCATTTGCCACACGCAAACCGATCTCGGTAGCGGCGTCGTCGAGTGCCTTGTGGATCTGGATCGCCAGCTCACGGGTGGGAGCGAGCACCAAACCGCGCGGACGATTCCGCTTGCTCGCCCCACCCTTGAGGCGCACCAGCATCGGAAGCCCGAAGGCCAGAGTCTTTCCGGAACCCGTCGCACCGCGCCCGAGTACATCCCGACCGGCAAGAACATCGGGGATGGTTGCCGACTGAATGGGGAAGGGGGCATCGATGCCGCTTCGGCGCAACGCGTGCACCATCACGGCGGGGATTCCGAGGTCGACGAACGAACGCCCTTCGGTCGAGGTGGGCGAGTCGATCGTCGATTCCTGCATTTGTCCAGGCTACCGGGTATCGGTAGACGTAGATGACCGCATCTACCGATACCCGCTGTGAATCAGGCCTCGATTTCGCTGCGGTCACCGCTCCACAGTGTGTGGAACTTGCCCGGCTTGTCGATGCGCTCGTAGGTGTGCGCGCCGAAGAAGTCGCGCTGACCCTGAGTCAGGGCGGCCGGCAGACGCTCCGCGCGGAGACCGTCGTAGTACGACAGCGAGGACGCGAACGCAGGTACCGGAATGCCGAGCATCGTCGCGGTGGCGACCACGCGGCGCCAGCTGTCGATGCCTGCCTCGATGGCCTCGCGGAAGTACGGCGCCAGAATCAAGCTCGGCAGGCTCGGATCGGCGTCGAACGCGTCCTTGATGCGGTTGAGGAACTGCGCACGGATGATGCAGCCACCGCGCCAGATCGTCGCCAGGTCGGCAGGCTTGAGGTTCCAGTCGTACTCGGCGCTGCCGGCAGCGATCTGATCGAAGCCCTGCGCGTACGCCACGATCTTCGACGCGTACAGCGCGGCCTGGATGTCGGCGGCGAACTGCTCGGCGTCAGCAGGCTTGTCGCCGAGAGAGCCGGCAGCCAGACCCTGCGCCTGAGCTGCGGCGCGCTGATTGCGGCTACCGGACAGTGCGCGAGCGAATACGGCCTCGGCGATACCGGTGACCGGCACGCCCAGATCCAGAGCGGACTTGACCGTCCAGCGGCCCGTGCCCTTCTGCTCGGCAGCGTCGACGATGACGTCGACCAAAGGCTTGCCCGTCTCGGCGTCGACCTGGCGGAGCACCTCGGCGGTGATCTCGATCAGGTAGGACTCGAGGGTGCCCTTGTTCCACTCGGTGAAGACGTCGGCAACCTGACCGGCGTCGTAGCCCAGAGCGTCGCGGAAGAGGTTGTACGCCTCGCCGATGAGCTGCATGTCGGCGTACTCGATGCCGTTGTGCACCATCTTGACGAAGTGACCGCTGCCGTCGGGGCCGATGTGCGTGCAGCACGGGGTGCCGTCGACGTGAGCGGAGATGGACTCGAGAAGCGGGCCGAGAGCCTCGTAGGACTCCTTCGGGCCGCCCGGCATGATCGACGGACCGTTGAGTGCGCCTTCTTCGCCACCGGAGATACCGGCGCCGACGAAGTGCAGTCCGCGGGCGCGGATCGCCGCTTCACGACGGATCGTGTCGGTGTAGAGCGAGTTGCCACCGTCGATGATGATGTCGCCGGGCTCCATGGCGTTTGCGAGCTCTTCGATGACAGCATCGGTCGGGGCGCCGGCCTTGACCATGATCAGGACGCGTCGCGGCTTCTGAAGTGCGGCAACAAACTCCTCGACGGTCTCGGTGCGCACGAAATCGCCCTCGGAACCATGCTCGGCGATCAGGGCATCGGTCTTCGCGATGCTGCGGTTGTGCAGGGCAACGGTGTGACCGTGGCGGGCGAAATTGCGGGCAATATTCGAACCCATGACGGCCAGGCCGGTGACGCCGATCTGAGCTCGGGGTGATTCGGTGCTAGTGGTTGACATGCTTACAGCTTTCCCTCTCGGTCCGCGGCTGTGAAATCCTGCGCTGTGCGCAGCCGAAAACGGTGCGGCCGCGACGCGCGTGAACATCAGACCGTGCATACAAAACACGGATGCAGATCACTTTAATTGCAGTGACCTGCATCCGTCTCGATACAGCTTCCGGCACAGCCGGAAGGTTCTCAGTGTTCAGTTGTCGAGCCGCAGCTCAGCGCAGGTATTACCGCTGATCGCGCTTCGGGCCGTCGAATCCGTCATAGCTACGACGGTCGGTGCGGCTGCGGAAGCCGCCACCGCTGGTCGAGGCTGCACGGTTGTCGCCGCCTTCGCGGTTTCCCTGGTATCCACCGGAGGAGCGGTTGCCCTGGTAGCCGGTCGAGGGGCGGCTGTCGCGATCGCCGTACGAGCGGTTGTTGTCGCGGTTGCCCTGGTATCCACCACCGGACGAACGGTTGCCCTGGTATCCGCCGCGGCTCTCGCCGTCACGGCTTCCCTGGTATCCGCCCGACGAGCGGTTGCCCTGGTAACCCGTCGACGGGCGGCTGTCGCGGTCTCCGTAGGACGGACGGCTGTCACGGTTGCCCTGGTAACCACCGCTGGAGCGATCACCCTGGTATCCACCACCGGACGAACGGTTGCCCTGGTATCCGCCGCGGCTCTCGCCGTCGCGGTTGCCCTGGTAGCCACCCGAAGAGCGGTTTCCTTGGTATCCGGTCGAGGGGCGGCTGTCGCGGTTGCCCTGGTAACCACCACTGGAGCGATCACCCTGGTATCCGCCGCGGCTCTCGCCGTCGCGGTTGCCCTGGTAGCCACCCGAAGAGCGGTTGCCCTGGTATCCACCGGACGAGCGGTTGCCCTGGTATCCGCCGCGGCTTCCACCACGATCACCGAAGGAACGCTCGCCACGAGAAGAGCTCTCGCGCAACGGTTCTCCGGTCGGCTTCTTGGCGCCGGTGATGCGAGCAAGTTCAGCAGAACCCGGGGTGACGGCAACGGCTGCGGCATTGACGCCGGCCATACCGGTCAGACGCTTGAACTGACGCTTCTGGTTCGGCAGCACGATGGCGACAACGGTGCCCTTCTCGCCGGCGCGAGCGGTACGACCAGCACGGTGCAGGTAGTCCTTGTGGTCGGCCGGGGGATCGACGTGAACGACGAGGTCGATGCCGTCGACGTGGATGCCGCGTGCTGCGACGTCCGTTGCGACGAGGACCGGGGTGCGGCCGTTCTTGAAACGCTCGAGGACGCGGGTGCGCTGGTTCTGTGCCTTGCCGCCGTGAAGCGACTCGGCAGCGATGCCGACTGCGCGGAGGCGGTCGGTGATTCCCTCGCAACCGAGCTTGGTGCGGGCGAACATGATGGTGCGTCCGTCGCGGGCACCGATCTCGGCGAGAACGGAATCCTTCTGTCCACGATCGACGAGGAGAACGTAGTGCTCCATCGTGTCGACGCTTGCGCGGCCGTCTTCGGTGGAGTGGGTGACGTGGTTGGCCAGGAACTGACGAACCAGCGACTGGACCTCACGGTCGAGGGTTGCCGAGAACAGCAGACGCTGTCCGTCTGCGGGGGTCTCACCGAGGATCGAGCGAACCTCGGGCAGGAAGCCCATGTCTGCCATCTGATCGGCTTCGTCGAGTGCGGTGATTTCCACCGAGTCGAGGATGCAGGTGCCCTGACGCAGGTGGTCGCCGAGACGACCCGGCGTTGCGACGAGGACGTCTACGCCGCGTCGGAGCTGATCGACCTGCTTGGCGAACGGCGTTCCACCGACAGCGGGACGAACCGTGAGTCCGAGTGCGCCGGCGTAGGAGTTGAGGGAGTCGACCACCTGGAAAGCAAGCTCACGGGTGGGGACGAGCACGAGTGCGCGGGGACGCTTGGCGGCCGGGCGATCTTCGTGGCGTGAGAGGCGGGTCAGCATCGGCAGGCCGAAGGCGAGGGTCTTGCCCGATCCGGTCTGTGCGCGGCCGAGAACGTTGGTTCCGGCGAGCGCGTCCGGGATGGACTGCGCCTGGATGGGGGACGGGACGGTGATGGAGTTGCGCGCCAATGCGGCAACAAGCTGCTCGGGCAGGCCGATCTCGGCGAAGGTGATACCCGGCTCGGTGGCGACTGCTTCTTCGGCAGCGGGGGTGTTGACGGTGGGGTCTTCGATGTTCTCGGAAGACGACATTTGGACAGCGTTGGTCACGCGGAAACCTCTCCGGACTACGGGCACGTCGCGGAGCGGAAGAAGCCATGCTGAAATACACGACACAGTTCGCAAAGGGACGAGCCAGGGCACATGTCACCTGGCAATCCGAACGCATACTGCGGGGAATTGGGCTGTGTGCCGTTATATGTTGACGGACCACGATGGTGGCCGTGATCCACTCTACGCCACCGGGGACACCGAAGTCAGGTAGCCCCGCCTGTGACCTGCACTACTACACGGGGTTACGCAGGTCAAGACTCAGTATGCGTTGAAAAGCAGTCGAAGTTCGGTGAGCCAGGGCACAGCCACCGCAACCGTGGGAACAACGAGAATCGCGACCGCCCCGAGATACGCAAAAACTGCGATGCGGGGATCTGCGTCGTCGGCCGAGAGGCGTTGCACTCGGATGAGCGTCGACGGCCCGCCCGCTGCCATTGCCCCGCGGGGTGCCGTCGATCCGGCACACGCGACAAGCGCCCGCGCGAGGGGAGTGGGACCGGTAGCCCGCACGGCTGAATCGTCGGCGAGCAACTCCACCAGTAGCTGCACCGATCCCAGGGCCGACTTGCTACGAACGAAACGGGGGAACGCGTGGTTGACGGCAGTGAAAGCCTCGAGGACCAGATCGTGACGAGCTCGCAGGTGGGAACGCTCGTGCGTCAGGATGGCTTTGACCTCGGCATGATCGAGGTTCTGCAAAGTGCCTTGACTGAGAACCACGCGTTGACGCAGACCTGGCAGGCAGTATGCGATCGGTTCGTCGACGTCCAGTACCCGCAGATCGGGTGTGCGTTCCACCGACGCGGGCATGGCGCAGTCGTCGAGAAGGTCCACCAACACGCGGTGACGTGCACGGCGACGTCGGGTTCTCACAGCGACCTGGATGATCGAGAAGATCAGCTTCGCGCCGATCAGAAGCGTCAGGGCAAAAACAACCACGTACAGAATCCACAGCGGGAGCCCGAGTGCATCGATTTCGGCGGTCGGGGCCGTCGTCGGCCTACCGTCAGTGCCGGGAACGAGCAGCTGGCTGGCAATGGCCAGGCCCGAGCTGAATGCCGACAGCACCGCAGCAATTGCGACGGCTTGCCACAGAACCAACGCCGCGCGTGGAGCGCGGTAAGGCCACGTGGAGCGGCTCAGGAGTGCGGGAACCGGACCGGCCAGCAACAAGGCAAGCAGTCCGAAAACCAGTGCAGTAGTGGCGTTCATGTCCTACACATCATGCACGACGAAATCAGTTCGGCCTAGAAATTCCGGGCTGCGCAGCCTTTTTCGCGGACTCGCGCACCTCGAGGGCAGCGAGCGCCTCGCGGAGAGCATCGGCTTCGTCAGCATTGACCTGTCCCACGAAGTGGACGAGCGCCGCAGCGCGACCGCCGGACTCCGGAGCCTGGGCCAGCGCGTCGACCATCAGACTCGCGACCAGTTCTTCGCGCTTATTGACGGGAAGATAGCGATGTGCGCGATCGTCACGCTGCTGAATCACCAGATGCTTCTTCGCCAGGCGCTGCAGAACGGTCATCACCGTCGTGTACGCCAATTCGCGATGCGTCGCGAGTGCTTCATGCACCTGTCGCACAGTTTGCGGTTCCGATGTGGACCACAAATGATCCATCACCGCGCGTTCGAGTTCACCTAGACCTGCCATTCTTCGATTCTACGGACTTCCACGACGAAATACGTACTACTGGTAGTAGTAACCACCTCGGTGGGGGTGTGGTATTGGCCATAGTGATCTGCGTGACGGTTACGGTGGTGTGAGACGACGAAAGTCCCGACAATGACGATGCCCGATAATTGCAAGCCAACAGTCGATCCGCAGAAAGTAGCCGCACGTAGATGACGATCGACAGTTCGCCGGGCACCGAAGAATCGACATCACGGGCGCGGGTAGTCACGCAGAAAGCTGCCGGCATCATCCGTTTCGGCATTCGCGACGCACCGTTGACGGTCGTTCTACTTCTCACCATGTGGATCGTGGGTGCCGCAACCGGCAGCCTCGTTCACGGACCGTCCCGCGATCTCGAGCACACGATCGGTGCCGGAATGGGCTCGATCCAGCACGGCCGCATCTGGACTCCGCTCACGTCCGTGCTGTGGGCAGGAAACCTGCTCGGGTACCTCGGCGCGACCGTGCTCCTGATCGCAGTCGCCGCACCCCTCGAACGCCGAATGGGAACGATCAAGCTTGCGATCGCCGGCGCAAGCACTCAAATCTTGGGAGTCCTGCTCGGGCTCGGCTGGGCGTCGTTTGCGAAGGTGTTCGATTCCAGTTGGGGATTCCGCCTCCACGTGGGCTCCGCGGTCGGAGCCAGTGCATGGATCGTCGGCGCTGCGATGGCCGCCAGCTCGAACATGGGCACCCTGTGGCGCCGTCGCATTCGCGTCGGAACTTTGGCGTTGACGATCACTTTGGCCTTGTTCAGTGGTCAGCTGCAAGACGTCATCCGATTCTTTGCCGCTGTGGTGGGTTTGGTGATCGGACAGTGGATCGTCGGACGATCGGCGCGCGGTGAGCGCATCGCCGGGACACAGCGAGAGGGTCGCGTCCTGGTCGCCATCGTCGTCGCGGCGAGTGCGATCGGCCCGATGATCGCCGCGCTGTCCCCGCAAGCGGTCGGCCCACTCGCGGTCCTCCGTGACCTCTTCCGCGGAGTTCCCTGGACTGTCGCCGAGGTTCGAGAACTGTGCGAGGAGTCGTCGTCGGATCCGGACTGCCGACGAGGACTCCTCGAGCTCAGACTCTCCGGTATCGGCCCGACTCTGCTCTCGCTGATGCCGTCGATCTTCGTTCTCGTGTTGAGTGACGGGCTCCGTCGTGGCCGCAGATTCGCCTGGATTGCGACAGTGTGTGCTCAGGTCGTCCTACTCGTCCTCTCGATCGGGAACTTCGTCATCAGGTTCGTCGACGCCGTCGACAGTGACAGCTTGTTCTACGGAATCAGCGATCCGAACGTGTACCGAACTCTGGTGCCGTTCCTGACACCGCTCTTCGTACTGATCCTGCTGATCGCGACACGTCGATACTTCGACGTCGCGGCCCCGGCCAAGACATACCGACGTCTCGGTGCTGCGATCGTGACCTTGCTCGCGGTCCTCGCCGTGATCTACGTCGGCGGCGGAATGCTCGCCAGGCACGGGTTCGATCGCGAGCCCACCGTAACGATGTTGCTCGCGGACTTCCCTCAGCGCCTTGTACCGCCCGTGTACCTGCAGTTGATCGATCCGCGTCTGCTTCCCGTGGACATCGAGTCGACGTTGCTCTTCGAGTGGACCGGCGTCGTGTTCTGGGGCGTCGCCGCCGTGTTGGTGTTCGTGAGTTTCCTCAAGCCGGTCAAGACCGCCGATCCCAAAGCCGCCGAACGAGCACGATCCATGTTGATCGCCGGTACCGGCAGCCCGTTGTCCTGGATGACGACGTGGAAGGGAAACACATACTGGTTCAGCGCGGACGGTTCGAGTTACGTCGCGTATCGCGTCATCGCCGGTGTTGCTCTCACAACCGGTGATCCGGTCGGTCCTCCAGATCGCATGCGCACGGCGATCGAGGAGTTTGCCGAGTTCGCTTCGTCGAACGGTTGGATTCCCTGCTTCTATTCAGTGACCGACGACGCCCGAAGCATCACTGATTCCATGGGCTGGAGCGGCCTGCAGGTCGCCGAGGAAACCGTGCTCGACCTCGGACAGGTCGCGTTCACAGGAAAGCGGTTCCAGGATGTGCGAACAGCACTGAACCGGGCGAAGAAGTCCGGGATCACGGCCGAGTGGATTTCCTTCCCTCATGCACCTCTCGCGATCAAGGATCAGATAGTTGCGATCTCGGAGGAATGGGTGGCGGACAAGGGGATGCCCGAGATGGGATTCACCCTCGGCGGACTCGACGAGATCGACGACGAACAAGTGCGGTGCCTGATCGCCGTCGACGAGGATCGCACCGTGCACGGTGTCACGTCGTGGCTACCGGTGTACCGCGACGGCAAAGTCGTCGGGTGGACACTCGACTTCATGAGGCGACGCTCCGAAGGATTCCGTCCCGCGATGGAGTTCCTCATCGCCTCCGCTGCACTGAAATTGGAGGAGGAGGGCGTCGAGTTCCTCAGTCTGTCCGGTGCACCGTTGGCAACAATCGCCGGTGACTCCGAGAGGAATGCGAACGAACCGGAGGCCACGACTTTCTCGGCGATGATGGACAGCGTGCTCGACCTACTCGGTCGCACCCTGGAACCGGTGTACGGATTTCGTTCGCTGTTGGCCTTCAAATCGAAGTTCCAGCCTCGGTACGTGCCGATGCACATGACCTTCGCCGATCCAGCCGCGTTGCCGAGCATCGGGAACGCGGTCGGACGGGCGTACCTGCCAACCGTGACGATCGGTCAGGGATTCAAACTTGTTCGGACGATTCTGGGTCGCTGATTCGCGATCGTCACGCAGGCTTTGCCGGCCCGCCGACGGCGCCGAACACGTGCCGGGTTCCGATCGGAACGATCAGCGGCCGATCCGAGACGGGATCGTCGATGACCGCAGCTTCGAGACCGAACACCTCGAGCAGAAGTTCCGCGGAAATGATGTCCTTGGGGACACCAGAAGCGACGACGGCGCCGTCGCGCATCACGATCAGATGATCGCTGTATCTGACCGCGAGATTGAGGTCGTGCAGCACCATCACCACGGTGCGCCCCATTTCCTCGTGGAGTTGATCCACCAGGTCGAGGACTTCCATCGAGTGCGCGAGGTCCAGATAGGTAGTCGGTTCGTCGAGAAGCAGAATGTCGGTTCCCTGGGCGAGAGCCATCGAGATCCAGGCCCGCTGGCGCTGACCGCCGGACAATTGATCGACGGGTCGATCGGCGAGATCCGAGACACCGGTCAGCTCCAGCGCTTCGGCGACCTCGCCCTCGTCGTCCGCAGACCACTGCCTGATCCACGACTGGTGCGGGTGGCGCCCACGTGAGACCAGATCGGCGACCGTGAGTCCTTCGGGCGCAACCGGAGTCTGGGGGAGCATTCCGAGCACCCGTGCGACTTCCTTGGTCTTCATCGAACTGATCGCCTTGCCGTCCAGGACAACCGATCCGCCCTTGGGCTTGAGCAGACGACCGAGCGCACGCAGGAGCGTCGACTTGCCGCAACCGTTGGGGCCGATGACCGTCGTGATCACGCCGGTAGGGATCTCGAGATCGAGTCCGTCGACGATGATGCGGTCCCCGTACCCGAGCGTCAGGTTCTTGGCGACGAGACGCGAAGGAGTATCGGTGGACTGAGCGATGGTGGTCATGCTGTGACCTTCCGATTGTTACGAACCAACAGGTAGAGCAGGAACGGACCACCCAGTGCGGAAGTCACGATTCCGACGGGGAGTTCCACAGGCAGAATTGTTCGAGCGATGACGTCGCTGCCGACCACCAGTACAGCACCGGTCAGCGCGGACGCCACGATGGGCGGGCCGGCAGAGCGCACCAGACGCATGGCGACCTGTGGCGCAGCCAGGGCGACAAAGCCGACCGGGCCTGCTGCGGCGGTTGCGATGGCGGCCAGCGCCACGGCGGAGAGCAACAGTTTGGCCTGCGATGATTGCAAGCGAACACCGAGCGAGGTGGCGTTGTCGTCGCCCAACCGCAGCGCTCCCATGGTGAACGATGCGATCACCGCGTAGCCGCCGACTACCGCGACAGCGATGGCTACCGGCCACATCTGATTCCAGGTGGCACCGTTGAGCGAACCGTTGAGCCACACCTGTGCGCGGGAAGCATCGTTGATGTCCGCCGAGATGAGAAGCCATCCCGTCGCTGCCACGAGCATGGCGTTGATGCCGATGCCGATCAGGATGAGGCGGAATCCCTCGACGCCTTTTCGCCATGCCAGGGCGTAGATCACCACTGCTGTCAGTAGGCCGCCGCAGAGTGCAGCCAACGGAATCCCCAGTGTGGCAAGCAGTCCCACGAACGACCCGCCACCACCGAGCACGATGAGAGCAACCGCGGCAGCACTCGATCCGGCCGTGATTCCGAGGATGTCGGGGCTGGCGAGGGCGTTGCGAGCGATCGTCTGGGTGACCGCACCGGCAATTCCGAGTGCCATGCCGATGAAGAGTGCGGTGAGCGATCGAGGAAGTCGGAGATCGAAGACGATCAGGTTCTGTGTCTTGCTTCCATTACCGAGCAGGACGGAAATGACATCGGGGATCGAGATCGGATAGTCGCCGCGTCCGATGTTGATGCAGAGCAGAAGGAAGAGTGCGACCGCGAGCGCAATGCACACCGACACCGCGAGTGGACGGTAGACCAGCGAGAATCCACCGATACGAATCGACTTACGTGAGGGGACGGTCCGGGGGAGTACCCGGAGTTCTTGCTTGAGCGTCACAGACTTGCCAACTTCCTGCGGCGTACGAGAGCGATGAAGAACGGGGCGCCGAAGAGGGCCAGGATGATTCCGACCTGCAACTCGCCGGGGCGCACGACTACGCGACCGATGATGTCCGCGGTGATCAACATGACCGCACCGAGCAAGCCCGCGTACGGGACCAGCCAGCGATAGTCGGGTCCGGTGATGGCCCGGGCCACGTGGGGGACCACCAATCCGATGAACGCGATAGGTCCACACGCTGCGGTCGCGGCGCCGGTCAGCAGGGTGATCGCGATGATGCCGAGGGTGCGACTGAACGCGATGTTCGTTCCCAACGCTTTTGCGACGTCTTCACCAAGGCTGAGGACATTGAGACCAGGCGTACTCGCCAGGGCGATGACCAACCCGAGTATCAGGAAGGGGAGGACCTGCCAGAGAACGTCGAACCCGCGACCGGACACCGACCCGACTACCCAGAAACGGTAGGCGTCCAGGCTCGTCTGGTCGAGGATTATCACGGCGTTGGTCATGGCTTGCAGGAAGAACGCGACGGCCGCGCCCGCCAGAGCCAGACTCAGAGGACTTGCGCCGCCGTTTCCGATGGAGGACAAGCCGAAGACGACGATGCTGGCGACGAACGATCCTGCAAACGCGAACCAGAGGTACTGACTCGGTGCGGTGAAGCCGAAGAGATAGATCGCCATGACTACGAAGAAAGCCGCGCCGGCGTTGAGGCCGAGTAGTCCGGCATCTGCCAACGGGTTACGCGTGTGTCCCTGAATCAGGGCGCCGGCGATACCGAGTGCGATGCCGACGACAAGACCCAGGATGGTCCGCGGAGCGCGCAACGTTCGCACGATGATGTCCGTCTGGGTGCCGTCCGAACTGAAGATGGCGTGGAAGATCTCGGCAAACGTCAGCGGACGTGCGCCCACCGCGATGCTCGCGAGCATGACGAGCGCGAGAAGAACCGTGAGCACCGCGAGACCGATCAGCCGGCGTCGACGAGTTGCCCCGACGCTGTTGTCGCGCGCGAGTTCCTCGAACCCTTCTTCGCGCGCCGTGCTTTCACGGACCACCTCGATACCGGTTCGATCGAACGGCCTGCGCAGAGCCCGGCGAACACCGATGGGCTGCTTTGTCTTCGCGTCACGCGTGACCAGACCTACCCATCCCTTTCCCGAGGTCCGGCCTGTGGCACCTTCGCGGAATCCCAGGTTCCACACGAGGAGACCAACGGCAATGGCTATTGCCGTCCCACCGAATACTGCGCGGTCGGCTTCGCCGCCACCGTTCTCGTCTCGGAGCGACTGAACGACGTACCAGCCGACGAGCAACGGAAGCAGGAACACCCCCGCGTCGAAAATCCCAGCTAGAACACGCATTCGGACAGGAGCCGGGCCGCGCGGCACTATGCGCCGTCCGTACGTCTCGCTGGGTCCTCGGGGATGTCCGTTCCCGAGCGGTTTGATCATCGTCACTGGCGGTTCGAGCTCCTGGTCTTTGTGCGCAGGGAATTCGCATCTTAGGTTACGGAACCCTATGTGGGTGTGCTCCCTGCGGGGCAAGTTCCTGTGAATATGCGGTGCCCAGCGTCACAGTTCTTTACTCTTGAATTATGGTGAGGCTAACCTACATTAAGAACCACAAGACAACTTCGGCCGATTGGAGTGCACGGTGACAATCACCTTGACCACCCAGCATGCGGATGTTCGTGAATTCGAACTCCGGTCGAACGCATTGAGCCGCACCAGCGTTCGCCTACGAGCACTCAACCCTGACTACCCGCGCGTCTACGCGGTTGCCGCCATGTCAGGTGAAGGCAAACGGCGTTGGTGGCAGTTGAGTGAAGGCTTGTGCGGGGATCGGGTGCATCAGATGTTCGCCCGCTCGCTCCAGGATCTCGACAGTGCCGAAGCTGCGGCGATACAGGTCGCAACATCACTGATTCACGCTGTGGTCGGCAGGGTTGCCGCATCGATCGTCTCCGAAGGTGCCGCTTGGGATCCAGGCCTCGAGAACCTGTTCATCCACATGGACAGCGACGGCGGTATCGACTGGGCCGGGGTGATCGACGAAACTCTGCGCGTTGCGCCGAACGGACGGGAGTCCGGCAGTGACGGCGTCGTCGACATGCCGTGCGAAGAAGCGCTTCTCGTCTGGACTGCGCACCGTTGCCTGACCTCGCTACGGGCGATCTACGACGCCGTCTCCAGGTGTGCGCCCGTCGACCAGTTCAGATTCTGGGGCTTGGTAGGGGAGTCGATCCTGGGCGCAGCGGCATATGTCCCCATCTTGGCCGGCGGGGGCGAATCAGCCGCTCAGCGCCGCGGGCAGGGGCTGCTGGACGCTTTTGTCGCCGCCGGACTGCCCGTGCGTGCACGCCGCAAGGTCTCGCTACGTCCTCGTTGGAACCAGTTCGACGAAGGGCTTGCTAAATTAGGTCAGCCTTGCCTATGATTGTGGAACACCGCGCGGAGAGCTACACCCCGCGAGAGTGACGAAACTGCCGGACCGCGCCGGAGTCCTGAGGGCTGCAGAGACTCCCGGTCCTTCCCACGGCGGGTTTCACATCGAATGATGTGAAACCCGCCGGTTCTTTTTCCAGACCTGATTCCAAGCTCGAGTTACCTCTCGTGTAATCAGGTAGGGAGTGGCAGCCACACCGGCGCCAGAGAATCACAGATGGAGATGGCATGGTCGACACTGCTGAGACCGCAGAGATGATGAAACGGCTCGGAACGGGCTTCGACGCCACCATCGGCCTGGAATACACCGAACTGACCCCAGATCGCGTGCGGGCGCAATGGACCGTCAAGCCCACGCTGCACCAGCCCGCCGGGATACAGCACGGGGGTGTGTACTGCTCGGTGGTGGAGTCTCTCGCCAGCGTCGGTGGCACCGTGTGGCTGGGTGAGCGAGGACACGTGGTCGGAGTCAACAACAACACCGACTTCCTGCGCGCAACGCGGGAGGGCACTCTCACCGCTGAAGCCACCCCGATTCATCGCGGACGCACCCAGCAACTCTGGGAAGTTCGCATCACCGACGAGAACGACCGACTCGTTTCCAAGGGACAGGTTCGCCTCGCGAACATCACCGAGGTGGCGAAGATCGGAAACTGACAACACGGCAGTCGATCGAATGACGGAGGGCAGCTGTGGAGTTGAACTCCACAGCCGCCCTCCGCCGGTCACTCAGGTGTTGATCAGCCGGCGGCCTTCTGCTGCTTGCCGGCAGCCTTCTTGGCTTCGCCATTCGAAGCGCTGCCGGACTCCGTCGCTTCCTTGTTTTTCTTCTCCAATTCGCCCATCGCGTTTCGCGCGAAGACCTGCTGCTCGGTGGACGCCATCTGAGCACGGCCACGCCCGAAGAACGTCACCGCCCATGACAACAGCGTCGAGGCACGGGAACGGAATCCGACGAGGTAGAGGAGGTGAATTGCCAGCCAGGCAACCCACCCGATGAAGCCGCTGATCTCGAGCTTGCCCACCTTGGCTACCGCGCTGAAGCGCGAGATCGTTGCCATACTGCCCTTGTCGAAGTACTTGAACGGAACTCGTTCCGACGGGGACTTGCCGTCCAGTGACGCTTTGATCTGCTTGGCCGCGTACTTGCCACCCTGCATGGCAACCTGAGCCAATCCGGGCAGCTTGTCGAGCGACATCATGTCGCCGATGACAAAGACGTTGGGGTGCCCGGGCAGAGACAAGTCGGGATTGACCATGACGCGGCCAGCGCGGTCGGTTTCTCCGCCGCTCTGTTCTGCGAGCTGCTTGCCGAGGGGGCTGGCCTGCACGCCGGCGGACCACACCTTGCACTGCGACTCGATACGGCGAAGCGTGCCGTCCTTCTCCTTGATGATCAGACCGTCGTTGTCCACGTCGGTGACCATCGCGTCGAGCTGGATCTCGACGCCGAGCTTCTCGAGCGTCTCGGCAGCCTTGCGGCTGAGCTTCCCGCCGTACACGGGCAACACGGCAGGGGCGCCGTCGAGGAGCACGACGCGCGCTTCACGAGGATCGATCTTGCGGAACGCGCCGTCCAGCGTTCGACGGGAAAGCTCGGCGATCTGCCCGGCCAACTCCACGCCGGTGGGGCCGGCGCCGACAACGACGAAGGTGAGCAAGCGCGCACGCTCGGCGGGATCGTCCGACAGTTCGGCCTGTTCGAAGGCCCCGAGGATTCGTCCGCGCAGTTCGAGGGCGTCGTCGATCGTTTTCATTCCGGGGGCGAACTCCGCGAACTGGTCGTTGCCGAAGTACGACTGACCGGCACCGGCTGCCACGATCAGACTGTCGAACGGCGTAACAGTGACGCGTTCGAGCAGGCGCGAGGTCACGGTCTGATTCTCGAGATCAATGGTCTCGACCTCACCGAGCAGTACCTGTGCGTTCTTCTGCTTGCGCAGCACCAGTCTCGTGGCGGGAGCGATGTCACCGACCGAGAGGATGCCGGTCGCAACCTGATAGAGGAGCGGCTGAAACAGATGGTGGGTTGTACGCGCGATCATCGTGATGTCGGCATCGGCTTTTTTGAGAGCCTGAGTGCCGAACAATCCTCCGAAGCCGGAACCGATCACCACTACGCGGTGGCGGTGCGGTTCAACCGACTGGATGCTCATTCCGTACTCCTCGAGTTCTAGGCGACAGTCCTACGGTAGTCCCACCGCGGCCGAGCTTCTCTGCGAGCAGTCCGACGCGCGCCGGTGTGTCCGAATCGATCAAGCGGCCTCGAGGGTGATCACTCCCGAGGTGATCGGCTTGGCCGGACCCCGGGGTGATCACCACTTTGTCGAGGTGTCGGCTACTGGCGGACGGACAAGATGAACAGTGCGATGCATCCGCCGACGAAAACCAGGATCGACAGGGCCACCGAGGCATACCCGACACCCACTCCAATTGCTGCCCAGTCCATGTGCCCAACCTCTCTTACGGTGTAATCCGGGATTCAGATCACATCTGCCTAGAGACATCACACCTCATCTGTCCCAACTTTCGAAACCCGGCACGCCCAAGCGTTGACATGCAAGTAAATGCTTGCATATTGTGAAGTTGTGAACGACCGGATGAATGCAGCCTTCAAAGCACTGGCCGATCCCACACGAAGGCTTCTCCTGGACCGCTTGTTCGTAGCCAACGGTCAGTCGCTCGGCGAGTTGTGCGACAGCCTCGACATGAGTCGGCAAGCTGTCACTCAACACCTCACCATGCTCGAGGACGCCAATCTGATCAGCACGGTCCGACAGGGGAGGGCGAAGCTTCACTATCTCAATCCCGTTGCGCTCGAGGAGATTCGAGAGCGGTGGATCAACAAGTTCGAGGTACCGCGCCTTCGTGCGCTCAGTACCGTCAAAAAAATCGCGGAGGAAGCCATGACCGACAAGCCCAGTTTTGTGTACGTCACCTACATTGCGAGCACGGCGGACAACGTCTGGAAAGCGCTCACCGACGCACAGGCCACCGCAGAGTATTGGGGACACAGCAACGTCTCCGACTGGCAGCCGGGATCGACCTGGGAGCACCGCCGGATCGACGGTTCGAACATTGCCGATGTAGTCGGCACCGTGGTCGAGAGCAACCCTCCGTCGAGGTTGGTCACCACCTGGGCTGATCCGAACGGCGAACCGGGCGTCGACATCTCTCGGGTGAGTTTCGACATCGAAGCCTTCGGCGCGATCGTGCGACTGACCGTCAAGCACACCGATTTGGCGGACGAATCGGCTCGCATGGAGGTGGCCGGTGGATGGTCGGCGGTGTTGTCGAACCTGAAGTCCTACCTCGAAACCGGAAGCACTCTTCCGGTGGCGCCGTGGGAGATGCCGGTCGATTGACGGTTGTCGACCGGGACAAACGAGTCCCCTGAACAGGAGGAGATCGCCGTACGTTTGTCCGAACAGTCGGCCCAGTCCGGACTCAAATTCGCATAACCGTCAAATATCGGCGCATTCAGTCTGTAAAGTTGCCAGAAGGATGCTAGCGTTTTGCCCGACATCGAGTGAGGACGACCTCGTCTCGGACGCATGGGAGAAACGCTATGGGCGGCGACGCTTTTCAGAATGTTCCAGTTGATCGACGCAAGTTCGTCAAGACAGTTCTAGCGGCCTCGGCGGTAACTGTGCCAGTCGTGACGTCGATCAGCCTCGGTGGTGCGGCGCCGGCCTTCGCAGCCGGTGACACACCGAATCTTTCCGGAGCGCCAAGTCGTGGCCAGCAGAATCCGAATCAACCAGGCGGCGAGCAACCAGGCGGGAATCAACCCGGTGGTAATACTCCGGGAGGGAATCAGCCGGGCGGAAACGAGCCGGGCAATCCCGGATCATCGGGAAGTTCGGGATCGTCAGGAAGTTCGGGTAGTTCCGGGAGTTCGGGACCGTCCGGAAGTTCCACAGGTTCCGGATCAACCGGTAGCTCGTCAGGTTCGGGTGGAACGACGACCGCCAAACCCACCGGGCCGACAGCGCCGACGGAGCCGACCGTCCCGACTGTGCCAACCGTACCGACGGTGCCGACCACTCGCACCGAGCCGACCTTCCCGACCCCTCCGACCCAGCCGACAAATCCCACGGAACCTACGTAGCCGACACGACGCGACTGGTTCCGAGGGGGAACACCGACGATGACAGAGTTCGACGTCGCGCTACACCGCGCTCTGAAGAAGTTTCAGAGCGCGGGGTCAGTTCAGGTGAAGGAGACTCCGCCACACGGAGAACCGGCCGATCTGACTGTCGCGATCGCGACCTACGACGATTTCGACGGCGCGTACTTCACGATCCACTCGATCTTGGTCCATCATCGCGAGGTTCTGGACAGAGTCGAATTCGTCTTGTTGGACAACAACCCCGAGGGGTTGCCGGCGCCGATGCTCGAATCGTTTGCCGGTTACATCGATCGGTTCCGCTACATCCCGTTCACCGACGTTCGATCGACTGCGGTGCGGGACGTCCTGTTCCGCAAGGCCACCGGAAAGTATGTCCTTGTCCTCGACTCTCACGTGATCTTGGCACCGGGATCGTTGTCGGCGTTGCTGGCGTATTTCGATGCGGACCCGGAAACCGACGATCTGATCCAGGGACCGATGCTCTCCCAGGATTCCTCGCACATCGCGGCCACCCACATGGACCCCAAGTGGCGCAACGGGATGTTCGGCTCGTGGGGAGTTGATCCGCGAGCGAAGCAACACCCTGACGTGCCTTTCGAGATCGTCATGCAGGGCCTCGGCTCATTTGCCTGCAGGCGTGAGGCATGGCCGGGATTGAACTCGCACTTCACCGGATTCGGCGGTGAAGAGGGATACATCCACGAGAAGTTCCGGATCAACGGCGGAAAGGTCGTCTGCCTTCCGACATTTGGTTGGCACCATCGATTCGAGCGCCCGGCCGGTGTCCCGTATCGAATAGACTGGGAAGATCGCGTTCACAATTACCTGCTCGGTTGGAGTGAGGTCGGATGGGATCTCGACTCACTCCATCGTCAGTTCTCCAGGTACCTCGGTGATTCGTATCCCGAGATTCGTCGCCGTGCCGAGCTGAGCGTCCAGCGACCCGAGTTGGTCTTCGGTGGGGTGGTCGTTCTCAGCGACGACGGCCGAGTCGCTCCGTGGCGTTCATGCCTGGCGGAGGCCGAGTCGATCGAACTGACCGTTCACCGTGCCATTCCGGCGGAGGACGACGGTCCGGATGGGTGGAGGACGGCCTCTGCGTTCGTCGCCGGACTCGACAAGGCAATTCTGCTGGGCTGGAAGTCGGTGGTTTTTCTGGACGAGGCGCGCGTGATCGAACCCGCGGTTATGTACAAGCTACGGAACATCGTCGACGACCTCCCCGCCGAAGCCGATACGGCTGTCATCCACGCACACGGCGAAGATCTGGTCGGAGCTGCACTGATTGTTCGCGCGGCGACATACGGAACTTTGCGAGACGAACTCTCACGAAGGATCAACGGACCCGTGCCGTCCGACTTCTCACTGGCGGCTTATCTGCTCGAGCGAGGCGCAGTCGACGTTGTGCTCGATCGCCCACTGTCGCCTGTCCGAGTAGGGGGAGAACCCAACCCCGTTGTCGAGGATTCTCAGTCGGACCTCGGTGTTGCCGTCGTGAATCTCGATCTTGACATCGACAGATGGAAAGCGTCCTGGCATAGATTCATTCGCTTACCGCGCGTAACAGCGGTGGAAAGAGTGTCGGCTTTCGAGGACGCGATGAATCAGGACGCGGCCTTCACCGTCTCGTGGCGTCGTGCGCTCGCTCGGGCGACTGAGAAGGGCTGGGATTCGGTCCTCATCGCTGCTGACGACGTCAGTTTGCTGGATGCCGCCGCATCGATCCTTGGCCATGCCCGCGAAGAGTTGGATCACGGCGATTGGGATGTCGTCCACCTCGGACACGACCCGAAATCGAGGGACGGAGCTCTGCTCGACGGTTCGGCACTCTTGCGCACCAGTCCTGAGAACCGTGGAGTCCACGCCGTTCTCGTACATTCGCGCGCCTTCGAGCGAATTCTCGATGAGATTGCGGATCCGGAGTCAGATCCCGAAGCATTCGGACAATGGGCGGGTCACTACCGAACTCTGGGCGACTACCTGGTGGATGCGAGTGCCGGGGGAGCGCTCACGTGCCTGACGCTGTCGCCCGGCATCGCCTCCACACGCAGCCTGATTCGTTCGGGCGCAATCGAATCCGAATACTCACGACGCTTCGCACTGTGAGACCACCACCAAAACGAAATCGGATTCGCTGAATCAAGGAGATATCTTGACCGAACTACTCGAAGGTGTGAGACCGCAACGCTCTCAGACGGTGGAGAGCAACGATCTCACCGACGGTGTTGTGCTGTACGACAGCTCCAGCGAGGTTGCCCATCACCTCAACCCGGTCGCGACGTTGGTGTGGGAACTGTGTGACGGCCGGACCGTCAGCGAAATTGTCCAGGCCGTGGCAGAAGTGCTCGAGATCCCTGACGACGAGGCGAAGTCGGTAGTCAACGAGACGTACGGACAGCTGAGCACCTCTCGTCTGCTGGTGTGAGAATTCCGTGACAGGCAACCACGTACCACAATTCCGGGCGCACTACCTTTGGGTTGACGCGATTGTGCGCGGTTTCCGCATACCCGAGGTCGGTGTCGTCGAGCATCGGATTGCCAGCCCGTGGCCTGCGGACAACAACGTCGAAGTTCGGATTCAGCGGAATCGAGCGACATTCGGTCGCTGGGACGTCACCATCGAATCGACCATCGGCGGCAGCCATGAAACGCTGATCGGTCTGGACGGTCTCCAGCTCGCGGAGAGCGTGTACCGCACGGTGCACCGGGATGTCATGACGGCCGCGCACGCCCGACAGTGGACACGCCTGCACGCCGCTCTGGTCGACTGCAACGGTGTGAGAGTGGCGATCGCCGGGCATTCCGGGGCGGGCAAGACCACCTTGGCGCTCGCCCTTGCCATGCGGGGTGCACAACTGCGTGCTGACGAAGGCGTCTTCATTCGTGGTACCGAAGCTGTGGGCTTACCGCGGCGGGTTCACCTCAAAGCCGGTACGTTCGACGTCCTCCCGGAGATCAAAGCGCACGATTCGCTGTATCTTCCGTACGCCCCGCCGGTGTGGGCGTTGGACCCGTCAACCTTGCCTTCTGAACGAAACGTCAGCTCGGCGGTTCGCGGAATCGACCTGGTGCTGATCCTCGATGGATGGGACGAGGGGCCGACTCGACTCGCTCCGATGCCCGTACCCCAAGCGATACAGTCGCTGGCCGAGCAATCCGCACTGTGGTCCGACAACCACAGATTGACCCTGAGAAACATCGCTGCTCTACTCTCGAATGCCCCGTGCTACAGACTGATTCGACATCACGGCGATACCGGCGCCGACACGGTGGAGGAACTGGTGGCGTCATGCGTGACACCCGGTACCTGATTTCCATGTTGAAACCCGAGTGTGGGGCCGACGTCATCCGCTTGTGTTCGCAGCAGGATTGGCCCAGAGTCATCGACGCCGCTGTAAGGCACAAGGTATTGCCGTTGCTCGCCTCCCGAGCGGTCGAGGCCGGCTTCGCATCGGTCCTACCTGCGAGCTTCGCGGAAATGCTGTCGGAATCCTCGGCCACCGCATCGAGTCCGGAATTGACGCTGAGCCTTGTCCATCACCGAAACACCATAAGGATCTCGGACCTCGACGCGCAACGAGTGGAACTGCAAGAGCTGTTACACAGCAACGGATTTCCGACGGTTGCACTGAAGGGTGCCGCCCTTCTCGAGCGAAGAATCTGGCCGAACCCGGCAGCTCGACGGATGACGGACATCGACCTTTTGGTCGTCGACCCTGCACATGCCGTTCCGGCCAACGACGCGATCCTCGACTTCGGCTACCGAATGGTCCGCCCCGACGAAGTGGACTCCGACTCCATCGATCACGACGATCACCAGGAACCGGCACTCCTTCGCGACGACCGTCATGGCTCCGTCGAAATCCATTCGCACTTACTTCCGAGGTTCGCCCGTCACGCGCTGACCCGGGAGGCCGCGGTCCGAGGAATCAGCTCGGAGGCGGAAGGATCCCGCCTTGCGATGGCCGACGTGACGCTGCACGTCATCGCTCACGCGCGGCTTGCCGATCGGGCCTTGATTCGAGCCGATTTGTCGTTGAACAGTGTCTTCGACGTGGGGTACCTGCTTACTTCCGAACCGGAACTCGCTGTGACGCTCTCCAGACGCCAGTTGCCACGCGATGTCCGTCGGGCGGTGAACGTCCACTGGGCGGCGGTGGAATCGATCTTCGGCGTCAGTACCGGAATGACGACCGTCCCGGCGCGTTGGTGGTGGCGATGGACGCTGTGGTTGGCGGATCGTCCACGCCTGCACTCGCTCTATCGCGATCTGGTCATGGTGCCGCTCTTTCTCGACCGTGATCGGCTTTCCATCCGGGACGGGCGTGACCTACGTGGATGGGACTTGGCCCGCTCACGCGTGTCCCACTTCGTCCGTCGTGCGAGGACTGCCGTCGAAGATGCCGGGGGAGCGGCGTGAAAGTACTGATCACGGGCGGAGCGGGATTCATCGGAAGCACCGTCGCGTCGAAGTGCGTCGACGCCGGGATCGATGTCGTGATTCTCGACAACCTGCTGACCGGCCGCGCCGAATTTGCGCACAGATTCCCGTTCTACTGCGGCGACATCGCGGACGAGAACTGCTCGACAAAGTATTCGCAGATCATTCCGATATCGATGCGACAGTTCACTGTGCGGCCTTGATCGTGGTCGGAGATTCCGTGAGTAACCCGGCGCGGTACTACGAGAACAACGTATCCAAGTCGCTGACGCTGGTATCGAGTGTCCTTCGGAACGGGTGTGAGCGCTTCTTGTTCAGTTCCTCTGCGGCGGTGTATGCGCCGAGCGACGGTGGGTGTGTCGACGAACGTTGGGGGATCGCACCGCAGAGTCCCTATGCGCACAGCAAGGCTCAGTTCGAAACGATGCTCGACGACATTGCGGCGGCCACTAAATTATCGGCGATATCTCTACGCTACTTCAACCCGGTCGGGGCAGATCCGGATCTGCGAAGTGGTACACCATCGGCACGCCCGACCCACGCACTCGGAAAGCTGTTCGAATCATATTCGACAGGAACGCCTTTCAGGGTTACGGGAACGGATTGGCCGACGCGCGACGGATCCGGAGTGCGTGATTACGTTCATGTCTGGGACCTTGCAGACGCTCATGTTCGAGCACTGGAAAGGTTCGACCGGGTCACCGCTGAATCATCACGCATGACTGTGGTCAATCTGGGCAGCGGGCGGGGGACGACCGTGTGGGAGCTGGTACACACATTCGAGAACGTGCTCGGCGAAGATATCGACGTGGTCGCTGCCGGCCGACGCACCGGTGACACTGCCGGCGCTTACGCATCGAACGATCGTGCGTTGCGACTACTCGGGTGGGTTCCGACATTCACCCTGGAACAGGGGATCGAGGACACCGCGCGGTGGCTGGCAGTGCGCCCGCACCTGCTCAACTCGGTGTAGCCGAACGTCAGCCCGTCGGGTCGTCGTCAACGGTGATGTTGTTGCTACGTAGCCAGAAGGTGGCGTCCGGATCCCACCCGGCGAGCACAGTGGCCCCCGCGTTGGCCGACAACGGGATCGCGACACCTGGCGTGGTCAGATAAGCCATCATGGTCAGGTGCACGGCGTCGTAATCCGCGGACACCGAAACCCAGTCCGGAATGAACCAGTCACGGTATTCACCGGTCGTGTCGTACCACACGGAGCGACGTGAAGCGGGCACAGGCAGGGGATAGGTATCGACCAGATTCGCCCAGTCCTGCGGACCGGTGATCTCGTAGATCCGGGGCGCGCCGTAGATCCTTACCGGCTGCACCCGCGCCTCGTTCGAGGAGCTGTCTTCTTCGAGAAACACCCCGAGCGCCCCGATACCGTCGCGGGCCCTGGTTGTTTCGGTTGTACCGTTGGCAAACGGGATAGACCACCATTCGCCTCCGATGTGACGGTCCGGATCTTCGATCTGGTATTCCAGAAACTGACGTTCGTTGTCGAGTGCCTCAGCACGCCACTGTTCGAGGCCGTCCTCTGCACGGTAAATCCGCAAGGGTAGGTCCGACCAGCCGTAAATAGGGTTTCGCTTTTCAACCAGATTCTGGTTCAGACGGTCGATCGGCTCGGTCCACCAGGCAGTGCGTGGGGAGTCGAGTAGTGCTTCGGCAATCGGTCGCAGCGCCGCTGCGACATCCGGCCGGACGAAGATCAGGTCTTCTTCGTCCGGCGGCTCCCAGTAGCGTGCAAAATCTACGGCATACGCAAGACAGTGCAGAATCTCGAGTTCGGACATCTCGGCGATTGCCCGGATATCAACAGCGCCGAGAACTTCGAGCGCATGTTCCGGCGATTGAGGCCAGTGTCCACCGGAGTTGCTTGCGCTGGCGCGGCACGCGTGCCCGACGTTCGCACAGAAGCGACGGCCACGTGGTGAACCGAGGACGAGTGCAACGGAATCCATCTGGGTAAAGCTAGCGGACAAGCTGACGGGGGACGTTCGAATATCCATTACTTGACATAATGTAGATTATCGGCAAATTCTCGACCTGGCGATATCCGCCTCACGCCTGGTTCGTGCAACCTTCTTTGTTTCCGCCCACCTATGTCTGTCTGCCGGTACATTTGCCGGCTTTCCTGCGTTTCCGTCCGAGATCTGCGACAGACTTGCACGACTCGACCATTGCGACTCCGCGATCGCCGGCTGAATTGCTACCGATCACCGCCTGGCCTCGCCGGCGACTGCGGCTACGCCGCGCGACCTGGACGTCAGGAACGACCAATAAGTGCTCTGATGTGGATTGATGCCGATAAACACGTCTCACCGACTTCCGGCTACCCCACCTCAATTCGTCACTGTGACGTATTACGGTTGACAGGCTGGAGGCGAGTTCAGTTCCATTGTCATCGCCACGGACTACTATCGCCGCATGTGTTGTATTCGACCGGCCGCTTCTCATGGTCAGTGGCCGCGATGAGCGACACACCCAAGGTCGTGCATCGCTGGCTCGCAGTGCCAGACCAGTTTGACCGATTCACGCGATTCTTGCGCGACAACGGAATTCTGATGCCGACTCGGATAGGCATCGGCGTATTGGTTTTCCTCCTGGGTATCACGATTCTGCTGAAGCGACTGGGCACTCATTCGGTACAGACCATCGGATTTCCGTTGGACGTCGTCGTCGCAGTGCTTGTGATGATCGGCGGAATTGCCCTGCCTGTCGTAGCGACCACCCGTGAAAGGTCGTATTTCTTCGTCGTTGCCGGGGACTTCGCTGTTGCGGTGATCGTGCTGGCCGAGGCGAATCCGGATCAGAGATTACTCGGATGTCTCGTCTTCGGGCTCGTCGGCTCGTACATAGCCTTCTTTCACAATCTTCGAACTCAGCTGTGGCACCTGCTGTTTTCCGGGGCGGTCATCGTTGTCGCCAGCATCGGCGTGTTCACCGATGTACCTTCTGGCCTTCCAGACGTCCTGGGGCGCATTGCCTTTGCCATTCCTGTCATCACTGTCATACCGGTGGTCACGCAGATTGCTCTGGCGCTTCTGAGCAACGACGCTCAAAGCTCAGAACTCGATCCGTTGACGGACCTGCTGAATCGGCGCGGACTCGCACGGCGGACTTCCGAACTACTGCAAGCGAAATCCAGCCTCGACCAGTCCTTGCTGGTCGTGGTGATCGACATCGACAATTTCAAACACTTCAACGACACCTACGGTCACGACGTCGGCGACCGAGTCATACTGCGCACGGCCTATCGACTACACGACTGGGCCAGATCGGACGCGGCGATAGCGCGCATCGGCGGTGACGAGTTCGTCGTCGTTCAGATGATGCCGTTGCCGTACGTCGGCGATCTACTGGCCCGGATCGCGCCCATCATGAACTCCCCTACAGGCGAACCAATCTCGACGACAAGCATCGGCATAGGCATCCACAACGGCGCCTGGCCGGACGTACAAGCAGCAGAAAGTGGCGTTCACGATCTACATCGCCTCGCCGATTCGGCGATGTACGAAAGCAAGAGAATGGGTGGAAATCACGTCCACTCCATCGTTCTCACCGATCAACAGCTACAACAGCCACAACAGTCAGGCGGTCGTTCAGTCCTCTGAATCGTCGATCAGATGCATCGCGGCTTCCTCTGCCGACGCTGCGCCGCCGTCGATTCCGACGTCTCCGGCAATGAGTTCACTTTCCTCGTCCTCGTATCTGCCCTCGTCTTCGGCAACGAGACGCCCGACCCGACGGTTACCCACTTCGTCACCGTTCGGGAATTCTTCTTCCCGTTCGAATTCGTCGGCATCGGCGGGATCCTTCAAAGGATCTCCGAGCGACGCGTACGGATCGGGTTCTTCTTCGGCCAGGCGCTCGTCGAGGGTCTCCCCCGCTGATTCCTCGCTGCCGGTCAACCCGTGGGCATCAAGTCCCAGTGGGCGTTCCGGTGGTGAGATTCCCTCGTCGAGAATGTCGTCGACGCCTCGATCGATCAGAGTGTCTTCGGGTTGAAGCTGGTCGTCGGGATCGAGACTGTAATCGCCATTGCCGGCCGCGCCGGTGTCATCCGTGTCGCTCATACGATCAACGATGCCACGGGCACACCGAGTTGGCCATGTGCCGCGCCTGCTCGATACATCACTGCGGAGACATTCAGCACGAACGCGGGGCCGGCACTCCGTCGAATCGGTCCTGTAGGTACTCGAATGCGGTGGGCAGACCGAGGACCGCAGTGGTGAGGTGGTCCGGGCTGGGGAACAGTTGGGATTGAATCGTGGCTCCGGCGGCGCAGTACCGCGAAATCGTGTTGACCACCGAATCGATGGGGATCAGAACGTCGTCGGGTGTGTGCCATTCGAACACCGGGGCAGTCGGCACACCGGGATAGAGTTCGACGCTGTTGTCGTCCATCACCTTTCGCACTTCAGGGCTGGACAGCAAGGATGTCGACGTCGACACCTGAGAGGCACTGCGCCCGGCACCGACCCTGAGGATGTCGTTGGTGCACGCGTTGGTGAGTTCGGCCCGCATCGACCGTCCGAGGTCGTTGAGTTGGTTGCTCAGCGGCAGTAGGTCGGGATACTCGCGTTCGAGGCCCATTGCTGCGGCGAAGGCGAGGCCGAATGCCGGGTGCGGATCCTGTCCGAGGCCGTTTGCCATCTTGGACAGATTCATCGGGACGCCGCCCTCGGCTACACCGACAAGGTTGACCTCGGGTGCGTAGCTCGGGGCCAGTGCGGCCGCCCACGCGGTGGCCATGCCGCCGCCGGAGTAGCCGGCAATACCTACAGGGCTGGCGCCACTACGCAATTCGGGGACTTTCTGAACGGCGCGGATACCGTCGAGCGTGATCTGTCCGCCCAGGCGCGCGGCGCCGTACGCACTGTTGGGTCCGAGATGGTCGGGAAGGGCAATGGTCCATCCACGTTGCAGCGCGACGTTGAGGATGGGCGCTTCACGGATGACGATGTTGGGATCCGATGCGTAAAGCGCGCGAGATGGCGCACATCCCGTACCGAGTGCATTGACGATGTGCTGATACGAGAGCAACGGGCCGTCTTGTGCTTGATTCGGCGGGACCAGGATCGTGCTGACCGCGGCAATAGGCTTGTTCTCTGAGTTCGTGGACCTGTAACTGACCTGCCAGATCGCGACGCCGGGAAAGGTCATCAGGTCAGGGGCCCGGCGCACGGAGATCGGCGTGCCGGCGGTCCCCTCGGCAGCTGCTTGCGAGTAGAACGGGTCCGGGTCCGGTGCCGGATATGCGGGATCGGCCTGTGCAGTCCCCCCGGAGAGCAGTGCGGCAGTCAGTGCAGCGGCAGTCAGCATCGATCCGGTAAACACGCGTGTGGTTCGCAGTTTCAACGTTTTCCCCTCGTCCGGACCCACCCGGGGTCCATCACCCTGTGTGTTTCACTCATACCCATGTCGAACCTGGTTCAGACACCCCACTGAGCGATAACTTCTCGCAATCGTACAGCTATGGTTGCCGCCGGACCCGGTTCGATCATCTGGTTGTGTTCGCAATCGACTTCGGTGACTCGGATGTCCCCTTCTACAAACCTTCGCCATTCGGCGACATCGTGTCCGTTCTCCGTAGATCTTCCGGCTACGAAGAACTCGATGGCTCCAACGTGGACAGGCGGTTGGTGCCGATTCGTCAATTCGACGGAGTGGGAGTAACCGCGACTGATCCGCGCCAGATGCTCCGCTTCGATTCCGATTCCGGCACCCAGGGTCTGCTCCAGCAATTCCGCCGCTTCTTCGAAGGTCTCGACCGTCTTGGATCCCGCCGGCATCGCGAGCCCGGCCAGTAGTTCGGAGACCGAGAGTTCTGCGGGCTGATCGGAATCCGACGACGGATAGCTGTCGAGTATCGACAGAGTCACGTCACGTCCGCTCCGAGTGAGGCTGTGTGCCACGGCGTGTGCGATCACGCCGCCGAGCGACCAGCCGGCCAGATGGATCGGGCCGGTCGATGCCACGGCTGCAATGCGATTCGCGTAGTCGTCGGCGAGTTCGGTCAGCGAGTCGAAGCTGGGCCCGCCGCTCAGGGACGGTAGCTGAAGACCGTAGACGGGTTGATCCAGCTCGAGATGCTTGACGAATTCTGCGTAACCCCAGGACAATCCGATACCCGGATGGACGAAGAACAGTGGTGCACGATCGGATCCGGCGCGCAGCGTGATCATCGGGGCGAGAAGATCCGACGAATCGTCCGGCGAGTGTGCGTCCATTCCGTCGGCAGCCCGGGCGACTCCGGCAGGTGTCGGATCCAGGAAAAGCGATTGCAACGGCACTCGCATCCCGAGACGCTTCTCGAGTTCGATGGTGATGCGAGTGGCCACGATCGACGTTCCGCCCAGTTCGAAGAAGTCGTCGTCGACGCCGATGTGCTCGTGCCCGAGCACGGTCTCGAAGATGTCGACGACCGTTCGTTCGGTGTTGTTTGTCGGCGGTGCGTACGGGACCGTGCGTCGCTCGAAGCTCGGGGTCGGCAGTGCCTTGCGGTCCAGCTTGCCGACCGGTGTCACCGGAATGCGGTCGACGACGACGATCGCGCCGGGAACCATGTGCGCGGGCAGGCGAGAAGACAGATGGCGGCGAAGCTCCCAGTCGTCGACGGTCTGTCCTTCCACGGGCTGGATGTAGGAGGCGATCATCGTCTCCCCCGACGGCGCTTCGTGCCCGAGTGTGGCGGCGAAGTAGACGGATGGGTGTGCCATCAGGACAGAGTCGATTTCGCCGAGCTCGATGCGGAATCCGCGGACTTTGATCTGGAAGTCGCTGCGGCCCAGGTATTCGAGGGTGCTGTCGGAGCGCCAGCGCACCAGGTCGCCCGTGCGGTACATCCGCTGGCCTGGTTCGCCGAACGGATCGGCGACAAATCGGTCGGCGGTGAGGTCGGGACGATTGTGGTATCCCCGGGCGAGTCCGGGGCCGGTCACGTACAGCTCCCCGATGACTCCCACCGGCACGGGCTTGAGGTGCCCGTCGAGGACCAGTCCGGCAAAGCCGATGGCCGGTCGTCCGATGTTGATGTCCTTGCCCGGTCGCATGGGTTCACTGACGCTGGCCTGGATGGTGGATTCGGTGGGTCCGTATCCGTTGAACATGCGACGGTCGCGGCCCCAGATGTCCACGAGTTCGGGTGGGCAGGCTTCGCCACCGACTGCGAGTACGCGGAGTTCGGGTAGCGCGGAGCTTTCGATCGAGCTGAGCGCGGTCGGAGTGATGAACGCGTGTGAGACGTGTTCGTCGGCAAAGATTTCGGCCAACTCGGATCCGCCGAAGACCGTCGGTGGGATGACGACCAGGCACGCTCCGCTGCCGAACGCCATCATGAGTTCGAAGACCGAGGCGTCGAAGCTCGGTGATGCCAGGTGAGAGATCCGCGAATAGGGCTGGACGTTGAATCTCTGATGTTCCTCGGCGTTGAGGTTTGACAACCCGAGGTGGGTGACGATGACGCCCTTCGGCTTCCCGGTTGAACCCGAGGTGTAGATCAGGTACGCGGGATGCCCGTGATGCAAGGGGATCGTGCGGTCGCGATCGGTGATCGCGGCTGCGCTCTGGGCGTCGATCTCGTCGACGGTCTCGGCTTCATCGAGGACCATCCACTCGACCGTGTCGGGAAGTTGACTGCGGTGAGCGTCGTCGGTGATGCCGAGTACGGCCCGCGAATCGTCGAGCATGTGGTTGATGCGATCGTCGGGATAGTTCGGGTCGACCGGCAAGAACGCTGCACCGGTTTTCGTGACCGCCCAGATCGCGACGATCTCCGCAGTGGACCGCGGCAGACCCAGCGCCACAAAATCTTCGGGACCGACGCCGCGCCGACACAGCGCGCGCGCCAGCTTCGTCGATTCCTCGTCGAGCTCGCGGTAGGTCATCGACCTCTCGCGACTCGAGAGGGCTGGGGCATCCGGGTTCGAGGCGACTGCTTCGGCGAGGATCTCCGGCCACACCCGCGCTCGAGTCGCGGCGGCACCGGATGCCGGCACCAGGGCAGCTGTTTCATCGGCGCCGAGGATGCCGATGTCGGCGATACGTGTTGCGGGTTCGCGTCCGACAGCGTCCAGGATCAGGCGCAGTCGGTCGGCAAACCGACGAATGGTGGCGGGTTCGAAGAGATCGGTTGCGAAGTCGAAGGCTGCGGACATCCCAGCCGGGATGCCGAACTCGTCGAACTTCTCGTCGACGATCAGCTCCAGGTCCTCCTTCGCGAATTTGGTTTCCACGGTCAGTCCGTCGATGTCGAGGCCGGGTAGGTGGAAATGTGCGGGTTCGTTGTTCTGAAGTTCGAGGGCGACCTGGAACAACGGTGAGTACGACGTGGATCTGGTTGGGTTGATGACGTCGACGAGCCGTTCGAATGGCAGGTCCGAGTTCTGGAATGCGGCCAGGTCGATTTCCCGGACGTGCTCCAACAGGTCGGCAAACGTGATGTCGGGATCGACGCTGGTTCGCAGGACCAGTGTGTTGACGAACATTCCGACGAGATGGTCGAGCGCTGCCTGACCTCGGCCGGCGATCGGTGTGCCGATGGTGACTTCGTCGGCGCCCGACAACTTGGACATCAGCACTGCGAGCGCGCCGTGCAGCGCCATGAACATCGTGACACCGTTTGCCCTGGTGAGGTCCGCGAGGGCGCGGTGGGTGTTCGCGTCGATGTCGAAGGTGAATCGGTCACCGTGGAAGGTCTGTTGCACGGGTCGCGGGTGGTCGGCGGGCAGTGCGATGACGTCGTCGAGTCCGGCGAGTTGCTCACTCCAGTAGTGCAATTGGCGACTGATGACGGATTCCGGGTCGTCTTCCGATCCGAGGACGCGATGCTGCCACAACGTGAAGTCTGCGTACTGCACCTCGAGTGGCGCCCACGTGGGCTCGGTCCCTGCCGTACGCGCCAGGTAGGCCGTCATCACGTCGCGTGCGAGCGGCGCCATCGACGATCCGTCGGCGCAGATGTGATGGACCACGACAAACAGAATGTGAGCGGGTTCAGCGGTGTCGAGTCGGAACAGTGCCACGCGCAGCGGCAGGTCCACCGACACGTCGAAGCCGGTCGTGGCGAGTCGTTGCATGCGCTCTGCGAGTTCGTCCTCCCCCAACGTCATTTCACGGACCGGCGGTACTGCCTCGTCGACGGTGAGCACTTGCTGAATCGGATCGCCGCCGACGGCGGGGAACACCGTCCGCAGTGTTTCGTGCCGCTCGACGACGTCGGCGATGGCCTGTTGCATGGCCGTGACGTCGAGGTCACCGGTGAGGCGAACAGCTAGTGGGATGTTGTACGCGGCTGAGCGTGTGTCGAATTGGTTCAGGAACCACATGCGCTTCTGCGCCAACGAGAGCGGGACGCTGCCATTGCGCTCCATGGGAGTGAGCGGCACAGTGCCGACGGCAGTGACAGCGCTGGAGAGCCGTTCGGCGAGCTGAGCCGTCGTCGGTGCCTCGAACAGCACGCGCACCCCGACGTCGATGTTCAGTGCGGAGTTGAGCCGCGAGACCACGCGAGTGGCGATCAGCGAGTTGCCGCCGAGCTCGAAGAAATTGTCGTCGACGCCGACCCGTTCGACGCCGAGTACGTCGATGAACGCATCGGCGATCCGACGTTCGAGGCTGGTGCCGGGCGCCCGGAATTCCACACCGGTTCCGGTGAACTCCGGCGTCGGCAACGCTTTTCGATCGAGCTTGCCGACCGCGGTGCGCGGTAGCTCGTCGACGATCATGATGCTGGCCGGAACCATGTGCGAGGGAACACGTCCGGCGAGGTGCGCGGTGATCTCTGCCCCGGTCAGCGTCGATCCTTCCTCGACGGTGAGGTAGGACGCGAGAACTGTGGCGCCGGCCGGTCCGTCGACGCCGAGTGTCACGCAGTTCGTGACACTCGCCATTGCGGTGATCTGGGCGTCGACCTCGCCGAGCTCGATGCGGAATCCGCGAATCTTGACCTGGAAGTCGCTGCGCCCGACGTATTCGATGGTGTGATCGCTTCGCCAGGAGACGATGTCGCCCGTGCGGTACATCCGGTCGCCTGGCTTGCCGAAGGGGTCGGCGACAAATCGCTCGCTGGTCAGGCCGGGACGCCGGTGGTATCCGCGAGCCAGGCCGATGCCGGCGATGTACAGCTCACCGGGAGCTCCGACGGGTACGGGTTGCAGGCGCGAATCGAGGATCATCTCGTGCACGCCGCGGATCGGTCCACCGATCGTGATGGGTGCGCCCACTGTCATGGGTTCGCTGATGTCTGCCATGACGGTTGTCTCGGTCGGGCCGTAGGCGTTGACGAATTCTCGTCCGGGAGCCCAGAGGCCGACGAGATGCGGCGGTAGTGTCTCTCCCCCGACGACGACGTGCCGGAACTCGTCCAGGCCGGCCGGGTCGACGGTGGCGAGTGCTGCCGTGGTGACGAACGCGTGAGTGACGTGTTCGCGGCGGATGAGACTTGCCAGTTCGGCGCCGCCGTAGATGTCGGTCGGGACGATCACCATGGTTGCTCCGACACCGAATGCCTGCAGGTACTCGAAGACGGCTCCGTCGAAGCTGGGGGTGGCGAAGTGCAGGGTTCGAGAGTGGTGATCTGCGTGGAATCGACGCTGCTGGTCGAGTGCGAAGCTGTCGAGTCCGGTGTGGGTGACGACAACTCCCTTGGGTCGGCCGGTGGATCCCGAGGTGTAGACCACGTAGGCGGCGTTGTCCATGACCACCGGTGCACGCCGTTCGTCCTGGGTGATCGGCAGCGTGCAACTGGTGGCGACGTCGTCGTCGAATGCCTCTTCTCCGAGCACCAACCAGGACACGATGGGTGGAAGTGTGTCGATGGCGTCGACGACGGTCAACCCGAACAACACCTCGGAGTCGCTGAGCATGTGTTCGATTCGGTCAGCCGGATAGGTGGGGTCGACGGGGACGAACGCTGCGCCGGTCTTGGCCACCGCCCACACCGCGAGTACGGATTCGACGGACCTTTCGATGCCGATGGCAACCGACGTCTCGGGCCCGGCGCCGCGGCGAATCATGGCTCTGGCCAACTGGTTCGAGCGCCGGTCCAGTTCGGCGTAGGTCATGGAACGGCTGCCGGCCGAGAGCGCGATGCGGTCGGGATAGGTGGCAGAGACGTCGGCGAGAATCTCTGGGAGCGTTCGCGCGGAGCGCCCCGGGGAGCCGAAGACCGGCGCAAGATCACGGCTCTCGAACTCCGTGAGAACCTGCAGACGGGCCAGCGGCTGATCCGGTGCCGAGGCGAGTTGCCCGAGGACGATGCCCACGCGCTCGGTGATCTTGGCGACTTCGCGGGCGGAGAAGTGCGTCGGCAAGTACTCCATCTTCAGATTCAGCGTGTCACTTTCGGACGCTACCACGGCAATCGGATAGTGCGCCGAGTCGCGTCCGTCGATGCCGAGAACGTGCATTCCCGCGATGTCGGTTTCGGCGGTCAGGGCTGTCTCGTCGACGGGATACGACTCGAATACCGTCAGGGTGTCGAAGGAACCGGCGGCGCCGACTGCTCCGGCGATGTCCGACAGTCCGATGTGGTGGTGGTCGAGCAATGACGCTTGCTCGGATTGGACGCGAATGGCCAGTTCGGCGAGGGTTTCTCGGGCGTCGAGGCGGACTCGGACAGGCACCGTGTTGATGAACAGGCCGACTATCGATTCCACGCCGGGCACCTGTGGTGGGCGTCCTGAGACCGTTCCGCCGAAGACGACGTCGTCGCGTCCGAGAAGTTCGGCGAGCACGATTCCCCATGCCACCTGTACCAGGGTCGCCATGGTCAGGCCGCGGCTTCGCGCGAACGCTCGAAGAGTCTCGGTTCGTTCTGTCGGCAGCGAGTACGAGTGGATTTCACTTGCCACGGTTTCGGCGGCGGTGTCTGCCCTCGAGAGGTGGGTGGACGTGTCGACGCCCCGTAGCGCTTCTTGCCACGCCCGTAGCGAAGTCTCGGGTTCTTGCTTCGAGATCCAGGAGAGATAGTCGCGATACGACTGAACTCGGGGCAGAATCTCGGGGTCACCGTCGGTTGCGTAGAGAGTGAGCAGGTCTCGAAGCAACAGCGGGGTGGACCAGCCGTCGAGCAGGATGTGGTGGTTCGTCACGACGAGGCGTGCTGTGTCCGGTCCGATTCGCACGAGCATGAAGCGGATCAACGGGGCTGTTTCCATGTAGAAACGATGAGCGCGATCGCGTTCGAGCAGCTGACCGAACGCGACTTCACTGTCTTCGGCCCCGGACAGGTCGATCTCGGCCCAGCCGATGTCGACACCGGAACGGATCACCTGCAGTGCCCGCCCTCCCGGTGCGGAGACAAATCCCGCGCGCAGGCTCGGATGACGATCAACCAAGGCCTGCGCGGCGCGGCGCAGGCGCGGCGCCTCCACCCGACCCCCGAGCTCGAGGGTCAGTTGCACCATGTACGGGTCGATTTCGGTTTCGTCGAACTGGGCGTGGAAGAGCATGCCCGATTGCAGAGGTGACAGTGACCAGATGTCGGTCAGGTCGGGGAATCTGCGCTCGAGCTGTTCGATGCTCTGTTGATCCGCGGTGACGAGATCGAGATCGGTGGGCGTGAGCTCGCGCTCGGAGTGTTCCTCCACGTATTCACTCAGTGCGCCCAGTGCTCGGGCCCAGAGCTCCGCCAGTTCGGTGACTTCGGCCTCGCTGAGAATGCCGCGGGGGAAGGACCACGTAGCGCGCAGAATCGGACCGTGTGCGGTATCGGTCGTGACGGCGTTGATGTCGAGCACCGACGCGGCGGCCAATTCGCCGCTGTGCGCTTCGTCGAGGGTCACTTCCGAGATCGGCAGCCACGGCACTTCGCCGTGCTCGGGATCCGAGCCGGCAAATCGTCCGAGGTAGTTGAACGAGATCTGCGGCGTGGGCAGCTCACGAAGTTCCTCGTTTCGATCGAGGTACTTCAGGATGCCGAACCCGATTCCGTTGTCGGGCAGGCCGAGCAGCGTTTCCTTGACGAGTTTCACGGCGGAGGCGGCGGTTGATCCCCCGGCCAGTGCATCGACGACATCGAGTCCGGTGAGATCGATCCGGACGGGGAACAAGGTGGTGAACCAACCGACCGTGCGCGAGAGGTCGGCGCCCGGTACGGCGTTCTCCTCCCGGCCGTGCCCTTCGAGGTTGACGAGCACGTCCCCGCTGCGCTGTCCGCGCGATCGACGCCAGGCGGTGACGGCAATCGCGAGAGCAGCGAGCAGTCCGTCGTTCACCGAGCCTCCGAAATGCTGAGGCACCGTCGAGATGACGTTCTCGGTCACGGAGGTCGGAACGTCGACGCTGACTCGGTCGACGGTGGCTCCGACATCGACGGCTGGGTCGAGCCCGCGTGCCCCGAGCAATGGCTCGTCGGTCCGCATTCTCGACCACAGGTCGATCTCGTCGCGTCGCTGCGCAGCGGTCTCGGCGAGCGCTGTCGCCCAGCGACGTATCGACGTTCCACCCGGCGGAAGTATCGGTGTTTCTCCGTCGAACGCCGAGGCATAAGCAGTGACCAGGCCCGGGACGAGCATGCGCCAGGACACACCGTCGACCGCGAGGTGATGAAGGACCAGGAGCAACCGTCCGGCTTCGGCCCGGTTGCCGTTCGAGCTGACGGGATCCAACCAGACTGCGCTGATCATCTTCCCGTGTTCGGGATCGAGGCGGCTGGATGCGTCCTGCATCGCGGTTTCCGCAGCGGCGACGAATTCTTCGCCGCTGGTGGACACGATGGGGGTTCGGCGCAGGATGTCGGGGGCGGTGATGCTCCCTGGCTCGCGGATCTCGAGTTGGTGAGTCGCGGCGTCCAGGCGCGCCCGCAGCACGTCGTGACGATCGAGGATCGTTTGCAATGCTCGTTCCAGCGCGGGGCCGGAGACATCCGCGGGCAGTGCGATCAGCGCGCTCTGGCTGTAACTGCGGATCGTGCTCAGGTCACCGCGACTGCGTTCGACGAGCCACTCCATGATCGGCGTGAGCGGTAGCGGGCCGGCTCCCCCGCCGGGTAGCTCCGTGAGAACCGGTGCCGTTTCCGATGATTCGATGAGGAGCACTTTGGTGAGGCCGGCCACGGTCTTCGCTTCGAAGACGTCCCGCGGAGTGAAGACGAGGCCTGCGGACTTCGCCCGTGAGACGAGTTGGATCGACATGATCGAATCGCCGCCGAGACCGAAGAAGGAATCGTCCACTCCGATACTGCCCCGACCCAGCACCTCCGCGAAGAGGTCCGCGAGGACCGCTTCGGTCGCGGTGGCCGGCGCCCGCGTCGCCTCGGTTGGTCCCGTGACGGTGAAGTCCGGAGCCGGGAGGCTGCGTCGGTCGAGCTTTCCGTTGACCGTCAGTGGAAGCGATTCGAGGACGACGATGGCGGTGGGCACCATGTACTCCGCGAGTTCGGCGGCGACGAAGTCGGTCACCGTCGCTGAATCGACGGTACTGCCTGTTTCGGCGACCACGTACCCGACGATCCGCGGTGACGCTCCCTCTGTCCGAACAAGTGCTACCGAGGCAGCGACGCCGGGGCAGCGGAGCATTGCGGCTTCGATCTCTCCGAGTTCGATGCGGAAACCACGCACCTTCACCTGGAAATCACTGCGGCCCACGTACTCCAACTGCCCCGCGTCGTTCCACCTCGCCAGGTCCCCGCTCCGATACATTCGATCCCCCGAACTACCGAATGGATCGGGAAGGAACCGCACCGAAGTCAATGCGGGTTTCCCGAGGTATCCCCGAGTCACCTGATCACCGGCGACGTACATTTCGCCGACGACACCTGGTGGTACCAAGTTCAGTCGCCGATCGAGTACGTAGACGGACAATCCCGGTACTGCTCGCCCGATGATGCTCGCCGACGCGTGCTCGCTGTCGTTGCGGTCGAGTGCGATTCGACTGACGTGCACTGTCGTCTCGGTGATCCCGTACATGTTGACCAACGTCGGAGCCGTGTCGGCCCGCCTGTCGTACCACTTGCGCAACTGCCCGAGGTCGAGCGCTTCGCCACCGAAGACGACGTAGCGCAGTGCAAGGTCGGGACCGGTGCCGTTCGGTGAGTACGCACGGTCGGCTTCGGCGAGTTGGTAGAAGGCGGTGGGTGTTTGGTTCAGCACCGTCACTCGCTCCCTGCGGAGCAGTTCGTGGAACATGTCCGGCGATCTGGTCGTGTAGTAGTCGACGACGACCAGCCGGCCACCGTGCAGCAGCGGCCCCCACAGCTCCCAGACGGAGAAGTCGAATGCGTACGAGTGGAACATCGTCCACACGTCCGTGTCGTCGAACCCGAATGTCGGGGCGGTGTTGTCCATCAGAGTCAGCACGTTTCGGTGGCTGACCTGGACACCTTTGGGGCGCCCTGTGGATCCGGAGGTGTAGATGATGTACGCGATCGCGTCGGGCAGAAGTGGTGTCGTCCGGTCCGCGTCGGTGATGCGATGGGGCGCGGAGTGATCGAGGCGTACCGCGATCTCCGGCGATCCGAGTTCGACGACGTCTATGCCGGATTCGATGATCTCCGAAGGTAGGTCACTTCGGAAGTCTCCGGTCGTGACCAGGCATACCGGCCGCGCGTCGTCGAAGAGGAACCGCATGCGCTCGGCCGGGTAGGTGATGTCGACCGGCAGGTATGCCGCTCCGGTTTTGATGACGGCGACGAGGGCCAGCACGAGATCGGTGGTTCTGGGCATCGCAACAGCCACCACGGATTCCGGACCGATACCGCGGCCGATCAGGAGCCGCGCCAGGCGGTTAGCGCGCCCGTCCAGTTCGGCGTACGTCATGGCGCCGTCGCTGTCGTTGACCGCGGTCGACGACGGATGTGCTGCAACAGCCTCGAAGAATCGGTCCGCGATGTTGTCCGCTGGGGCCGGTTCGGCGTGAGTGTTCCACTCGGTCAGCATCTGTCGACGCTCGTCGGCGCTCACGACGTCGATGTCACCGGTAGGAGTCGACGGCTCTCGCGAGACCGCCTCGAGGATGGTGAGCAGTCTGCGTGAGAACGAATCGATCAATTCACCGTCGAACAGGTCTGTGGCGTAGATGAATTCGGCGTCGATTCCATCCGTTCCGCCATCCGCGTCGTAACGCTCGGTGACCGAGAGTTGCAGATCGAACTTGGCGACGGGTAGGTCGAACTCGACTCCCGAGACCGACAGCCCCGGCAATTCGAGTTGTGGGAGTGCATTGTTGCGGAACTCGATGAGGATCTGGAACAACGGAGTGTGCGAAGTCGAGCGTTCCGGGTCGAGTGCGTCGACCAACCTTTCGAAGGGCAAATCGGTGTGCTGGAACGCGCCGAGGTCGCCTTCGCGAACCTGGGCGAGGACGTCCTCGAACGACGCGTCGGGCGTGATCTGTGTTCGCAGCACGAGAGTGTTGACGAACATACCGACCAGGTGATCGAGTTCGGCCTCGCCGCGGCCGGCGACGGGTGTCCCGATGGCGATGTCCTCGGTACCGGCCAGGCGCGCCGCAAGTACCGCCAGTGCTGCGTGCATGAGCATGAACATGGTGGTGCCGTGCTCACGTGCCAGGTCGGTCAGCGCCCGATGGGTCTGCGGCGATACCGCGAACCGGTGGACCGAGCCGACCATGGACGGCTTTGCCGGACGTGAGAACGACGTCGGCAACGCGATCGGCTCGCCCAGTCCCGCGAGTCGGTCCTTCCAGTAATCGAGCTGACGGGTCAGAGCCGAGTCCGGATCTTCCTCGGAGCCGAGCACTTCGTGCTGCCACACAGCGAAGTCGCCGTACTGCACGGCCAGTTCCGACCAGTTCGGCGCACTGCCGGCACTGCGGGCCGCATAGGCCGCTGCCACGTCCGCTGCCAGGGGGTTCATCGAGAACCCGTCGGCGACGATATGGTGGACGACGATCACGAGTACGTGCCTGCGCTCGTCCCCGTCGACGCGCAGGACCGCGCAGCGAATCGGAACTTCGGCCGAGGCGTCGAAGCCTGCCGAGGCCAGCTCGAGGATTCGATCGGACACTCTGGCAGCAGTGACGATTTCCGGCTCCAGGATCGGCATGACCTCGTCGCTGGACATCACCTGCTGAACCGGCTGTCCGTCGATCGAGGGGAACTTCGTCCGCAAGCTCTCGTGGCGACCCAGTACGTCCGCTACCGCGGCCTGCAATGCGGCGAAGTCCAGATCGCCGTCGAGGCGCACTGCCAGGGGAACGTTGTAGGCGGGGGACGTCACGTCGAACTGGTTGAGGAACCACATCCGCTTCTGTGCCAGTGACACGGGCAGTGGGTCCGGGCGGGATCGCCGAGTCAGCGGTGGTCTGGGGTTCTCTCCGCGGCCGACGCTCTCCGCCAGACGCGAGAGCTGCCGAACTGTCGGAGACTCGAACAGTCCTCGAACGCCGATGTCGGTGCCGAGAAGTGCGTTGACGCGGGCGATGACGCGGGTCGCGGTCAGTGAGTTTCCGCCGACGTCGAAGAAGTGAGTGTCGATACCGATCGGAGACACTCCGAGCACGTCCTCGAAAACGCCCACCACCAGCCGTTCCAACTCGGTGGCCGGTGCAGTGAGTGTTTCGGCATCGGTGTCGAAACGAGGCGCCGGAAGAGCAGCCCGATCGACCTTGCCGACGCCGGTCAGCGGTAGTTCGTCGAGCACGACGACGCTTGCGGGCACCATGTGTGCCGGCAGTAGCTCCCGTGCCGCCGCCCGGATGTCCTCGGCGCTCACCCGGCGTTCGTCGTCGCAGACGACATATGCCGCCAAGGCCTGCTCGTCGGAGGGTCCGCGCACCGCCAACGTGACCGCGTACTCCACGCCGGGCAGCTGACCCAACGCCGTGTCGACCTCGCCGAGTTCGATGCGGAAGCCGCGGATCTTGACCTGGAAGTCGCTGCGTCCGAGGTACTCGATGGTGCGGTCGCTGCGCCAGCGCACCACGTCGCCCGTGCGGTACATCCGCTCCCCCGGCTCGCCGTACGGGTTGGCGACAAATCGTTCGCTCGTCAGTGGTGAGCGCCCGTGATAGCCGCGCGCGAGTCCGACTCCGGCGACATACAGTTCGCCGGGAACTCCGACGGACACCGGTTGAAGTCTGCGATCGAGGACGACCTCGCTGAATCCGCGGTTCGGCGGTCCGAGATAGACCTTCTCGCCGGCCGGGATGGGGTCGCTGAGGTTGCAGGAGATGGTGGTTTCGGTGGGTCCGTAGACGTTGACGAACGATCTTCCCGGCGCCCAGGTGCGCACCAGGTCCGCCGAGGGCGCCTCGCCGCCCACCGTGATGGTGGTCAGTTCGTCGATTCCCTCGGGATCCACCGACGTCAGCGCTGCAGGCGTGATGAACGCGTGGGTGACATGTCCCTCGCGGAGAACGTCGGCCAGTTCGGTTCCTCCGTAGACGGTGGTGGGAGCTACGACCAGTTCACCGCCGACGGCGAAGGCGAGCAGATACTCGAGAACGGAGGCGTCGAAGCTCGGAGAGGCGAAATGCAGTGCGCGTGAATTCTCGGTGAGACCGTAGCGATGACGCTGTTCGTCGGCGAAGTTCTCGAGACCGGTGTGCGTGACGACGACGCCCTTGGGTCGGCCGGTCGAGCCCGAGGTGTAGATGAGGTAGGCAGTGTTCTCCAACCGCGGGGTTCCTCGACGCTCGTCCTCGCGTAGCGGCGCCGTGGACACTCCGGAGAGCCGAGCGATGCTCGTCGGGTCGTCGAGTTCGAGCCACTTCGTCACACCGCCGTCGCCGGGTCTGTGGGCAGCCGTGGTCAATCCGAGCGAGGATGCCGAGTCCTCGAGCATGAACGAGATCCGGTCACTCGGGTAGCGAGGATCGATCGGCACGAAGGCGGCGCCGGTCTTGGTGATCGCCCAGACCGCTGCGACGGATTCGAAGGAGCGTTCCACACAGATCGCCACCCGTGAATCCGGCCCGGCGCCTTCAGCGATCAGCACGCGCGCCCACTGATTCGACGCCTCGTCCAGCTCTCGATAGGTCATCTTTCTCTCACCACAGGACAGTGCGACCCGTTCGGGGAATCTGCTCGCGGTGTCCGAAAAGATGCGATCGAGTGTCCTGACCGAGCGGCCCTGCCGGCCGCGCGCGGGAACCAATTGCTGCACTTGCGAATCCGGCATCAAACGCAGTTTCGCCAGCGGCAGATCCGGTTGCGCGGTGATCAGCTCGAGGGTGCGGAGCAACCGGTCGGCGATCGCGTCGATGTCGTGATCGCCCAGGACTCCCGGGAAATACTCGAATTTGAGCCGCAGTCGCCCGTCTGCCGCAGAGGCAACGATCGCGAGTGGATAGTGCGCGGCATCCTCGGCGTCGTGGACGTCGAGAACGTGCATTCCGGCTATGTCGGTGCCGGAGGAGAGTCCACCGCGGTCGACGGGATACGACTCGAACACAGTCAGCGTGTCGAACGATGCAGCGGACCCCACAGCCGAAGTGATGTGCGAAAGCCCGACATGATGGTGATCGGACAACCGCGCCTGTTCCGCTTGGACGCGAACGCACAGCGCCGCCAGGGACTCTCTTGGATCGAGGCGAACTCGGACGGGGACAGTGTTGATGAACAAACCCACCATCGACTCGACGCCGGACACCTGGGGTGGTCGGCCGGAGACGGTTCCACCGAAGACGACGTCGTCGCGTCCGAGAAGTTCGGCGAGCACGATTCCCCATGCCACCTGGATCAAGGAGGCTGTCGTCAGGCCACGGGAGCGGACGAATCCACGCAGAAGTTCCGTCTCACGTTCTCCGAGCGCTGTGGTCGTCGAGCGTGAGGTAGCGCCGTCCTCGTGGACGGCGTGAGTTCCGGTGAGCAGCGTCGGGTCGTCGAGTCCGCGGAGTGCTTCGCCCCAGGCTTCGATCGACACGCTGTCGTCGCGAGTGCTGATCCAGCTCAGATAGTCCCGGTAGGGGTGTACGCGTGGGATGGCACTGTGATCACTGTCGGTGGCGTAGAGCGTCAGTAGGTCGCGGACCAGCAGCGGCATCGACCATCCGTCGAGGAGGATGTGGTGGTTGGTCAGGATCAACCGATACGCGTCGTCACCGGTTCGCAGAAGCAGGAACCGCAGCAGGGGCGGAGTGGCCATGTCGAAGCCGCGGACCCGATCCGCATGGAGGAGCTCGCGTATCTCGGTCGCCTGTTCGGTGGGGGCCAACGGAGAGATGTCGATCTCGGTCCACGGCACGTCCACGTCTGCGTTGATCACCTGCACCGATCGTCCACCGGTGTCGGTCGTGAACGCCGCGCGTAGGTTCTCGTGTCTGTCGAGCAGTGCCTGTGCGGCACGGTGCAACCGGGACGCGTCGACGCCGTCGAGTTCGAGTGCGAGTTGGACGGTGTACGCGTCGACTGTGTGTTCGGCGTAGCGGGCGTGGAAGAGCAGTCCGGATTGCAGCGGTGAGAGGGACCAGACGTCGGTCAGTGTCGGGAACTCGCGCTCGAGGTGGTCGATGGAATCCTGGTCGAGGTCGATCAGGTCGATGTCGGACGGGGTGAGTCCCCCGCGTTCGCTGTGTTCGGCATAGGTGGCCAGCGCGCGCAACGCCTGCACCCAGAGGTCGGCGATGGCGCGAGCATCGCGCTCTGCCAGCACGCCGGTGGGATAGGCGATAGTGGCACCGATGTGCGGTGCGCCCGAGATCTCGGTGGTGACGACGTTGACGTCCAGGACCGAACCCACTGGCATCTCGGACCGCGCTGCCGCTTCCAGATCGACGTCCCGGGCCAGTGCCCAGTCCCCCAGTGACTCTCCTGCTTCGGTGCCGGAGAAACGGCCCAGATAGTTGAACGAGATCTGCGGTTGGCGGAGGTCTTCGAGTTCCGCTCGACCCACCTCGTCGAGGTAACGCAGAACTCCGTAGCCGATGCCGCTGTCCGGAACACCCAAGAGTTCTTCCTTGACACGCTTGAGCACCACCGCTGCCTCTGGGGCGCTGCTCATCACTTCCGCGATGTCGATGCCGGCGAGGTCGATCCGCATCGGGAAGACGCTGGTGAACCAGCCGACCGTGTGCAGGACGTCCGCACCGGGCACCACGTGAGCTTCGCGTCCGTGGCCCTCCATCGAGATGAGTACGTTGTCGGTTCGTATGCCCTGTGCCTGCCTCCACTGCGTCAGTGCCAGTGCGAGAGCAGCAACGAGACCGTCGTTGACTGATCCACCGAAAAGCGCCGGAAGCGTGGTCAGGACTGTGTCGGACAGTTCGACGGGTACGTCGGCGACAACTCGGCCGACCGAATCGAACGTGTCGAGCCGCGGGTCCAGCGGCCGGGTTCCGATCAGCGGGTCGGCACCTTCGAGTATCGAACGCCACCGGGGCAATTCGACTCTTCGATCGGGCGCGATGTCGCGGAGCGCATGCGACCAACGACGAACCGACGTGCCCGAGTACGACGGCTCCGGTTCCTCGCCTGCATCGATGCGGTGGAAAGCCGACGCAAGTTCCGGCACGAGGACGCGCCAGGAGACACCGTCGACGGCGAGGTGGTGGATCACCAGGAGCAGCCGGCCGGTGTTGCGCACGCCGGACAACCAGACGACCCGCACCATCACGCCCCGGCCGGGGTCGAGTTCTCGACGCGCACCGCCCAGTGCGTCGACGATCGCCGCGTCGAACACCGCGGTGCCCGGCTCGGCCTCTACCTCGATCACCCGGCAAATATTCTCGGCTGCAACAGATCCCGGCTCGCCGACAACAAGCCTGCGCTCGCCGTCGAGCTCGAGGCGTGCGCGAAGGATGTCGTGACGATCGAGAACAACTTGAAGAGCCGCGGTCAACTGCTCCACACTGTGAAGCCCGTGCGGCGCGTTGAGAAGAGTCGCTTGGGAGAACGAATCGAGACCTCGGAGATCGGAGCCGAGCCGGTCGAGCCACCACTGAGCCACCGGCATCAACGGCACGTGGCCCACGCCGTCTCCGGGAAGTTCCTCGAGCACCTCGGGTTCGTCGTCCTTGGTCGATGCCAGCAAAACCGCAAGACCGGCGACCGATTTCACCTCGAAGACGTCACGCGGGGTGAAGACGAGCCCGGCATCGCGGGCACGGGCGACGAGCTGAATCGACATGATCGAATCGCCGCCCATCGAGAAGAACGAGTCGTCGACGCCCACCGATTCGACACCGAGGACATCGACGAACAAGGCGGCCAGCGTGCGTTCGGTATCGGATTCGGCGGCCCGCGAGCGTGCCTGGGTTGCTCGCAAGTCGGGAACCGGCAGGGCTCGGCGGTCGAGCTTTCCGTTGGCAGTCATCGGCAGTTCGTCGAGAACGACCACGACCGCAGGAACCATGTACGGGGCCAGAGCCGAGCCCGCGAACGCGATGACGGCCTCGGGATCCACAGTCTGAGCGTCGTTGGCAGGCACGACGTATCCGACGATCCGTGCGGCGCCTCCGTCACGTTCGAGCGTGGTCACCACGGAATGTGCAACGCCGGGATAGCGAGCCAGAACTGCCTCGATCTCGCCGAGTTCGATGCGGAATCCGCGAATCTTGACCTGGAAATCGCCTCGACCCTGGTACTCGAGTTCGCCGTTCTTGTTCCACCTGGCGAGGTCGCCGGTTCGGTACATCCGTGTGCCCGCACTGCCCGCGGGATTGGGCACGAATCGTTCGGCGGTCGTGCCGGCGCGGTTTCGGTAACCGCGGGCGAGTCCGTCGCCGCTGACGTACAGCTCTCCCGTCACTCCGACCGGGACGCGGTGCAGGCGATTGTCGAGGACCCACGCGGTGATGCCTGTCGACGGGCGACCGATCGTGACTCGATCGGTCGGGGACATCGGCTCGGTGATGCTGGCGACGACCGTCGATTCGGTTGGTCCGTAGGCATTGATCATGATCCGGTGATCGCTGACCCAGGCGGCGACGAGGTCGGGTGGGCAGACGTCGCCGCCGGTTCCGATGCACACCAGCTCGTTCAGTCCGCTCGGATCGACCGTGGCCAGTGCGGCTGGTGTGATGAAGGCGTGCGTGACGTGCTGGTCGGCGATCAGACTCGTCAGTTCGGTTCCGCCGATGATGCTCGGTGGGGCGATGACCATCGTGGCCCCGGCACCAACAGCCATCAGGAGTTCGAGAATCGAGGCGTCGAAGCTCGGTGAGCTGAAATGCAGCGTGCGCGAGGTCGACTCGACGCGGAAGCGACTGCGTTCCTGCTCGGCGAGTGCCGAAAGCCCACGGTGAGTGACCATGACGCCTTTGGGGACGCCGGTGGAACCGGAGGTGTAGATGACATAGGCCGGGTTGTCCAGGGACACCGCAGCCAGCAGCTCCGAGGCATCTATCCGCTGATCACCGATCTGTTCGAGGGTTGCGAGTGTCTTTGCCTGATCGAGCAGAACGGCGTCTGCCTCGTCGGGGACGACACCCACATGCTCGGCGGTGGTGAGAACGACGCCCGCTCCCGAGTCGTTGATCATGTGGTGCACGCGGTCGACGGGATACGCCGGGTCGACGGGTACGAATGCAGCGCCGGACCGGGCAACCGCCCAGATCGCGACCACGGATTCCAGTGAGCGTGGTAATGCCAGGGCGACAACGGATTCCGGACCGACCCCGCGGCTGATCAACAGTCGTGCAAGCCGGTTGGCGCGGCGGTCCAGATCGGAGTAGGTCAGATGGCGGTCGCCGAAAATCAGTGCAGTCCTCTGCGGTTCGTCGACGTACTTCCGCTCGAGCAACGTCGAGAAGTGAACCTGCTCGGGAAGTTCCGGTGCGACGGCGCGAATCGTGTCGAGATCACTCACGAGATCGATGTCGCCGACCGGCGTGTGCGGTGATTCGGTGACAGCACCGAGAATCCGAACCAGGTATCGAGCGAAACCTTCGACGGTCGACTCGTCGAACAGGGCGCTGGCGTAGGTGAACCCGGCCTCGATTCCCGCCGGCCGGCCGTCGTCGTCGAAGGTCTCGGCAAGCGTGAGTTGCAGATCGAAATTCGAGACGGCGGATTCGAGTTCGAGGACCTCGACGTCCAAATCCGTCAGACGAACTGCTGGCCGAGTGGTGTTCTTGAACTCCAGCATCACCTGGAACAACGGTGAATGCGACGTCGACCGCTCCGGAGCCAGCGCATCGACGACGCGCTCGAAGGGGACGTCTGCGTGAGCGAAGGCGTCGAGGTCGGTGCTGCGAACTCTGGCCAACAGATCGGTGAACGAGGCGGCGGGGTCGACGTCGGCGCGCAGGACCAACGTGCCGACGAACATACCGACCATCGGATCCAGCAGGGCATTTCCGCGCCCGGCGATCGGTGAGCCGATCGTGATGTCTTCCATGCCGGACAATCTCGCCACGAGCACTGCGTATGCGGCGTGTACCGCCATGAACATACTGCTTCGGTGTTCGATCGCGGTTTCGCTCAGACGGCGGTGGATGCCGGCATCGATGTCGAATCGAACGACGCCGCCCGAGAGATCCTGCACACGCGGACGCGGTCGATCTGCGGGGAGCGCAAGAAGTTCGGGAACACTCGCCAGTTGACGTGTCCAGTACTCGAGCTGACCGGCAAGAGTGCTGTCCGCTTCGTCGATCCGACCGAGAGCCCTTTCCTGCCAGATGGCGAAGTCCGCGTACTGGACCGGAAGAGGAGACCAGTCGGGCGCCTCACCTCGATGCCTTGCCGAGTACGCGCTCATCACGTCGAACGCCAACGGTGCCATCGAGAATCCGTCGGCGCAGATGTGATGGACGACCACGGTCAGGACGTGATCTTCTTCGTCGACCTCGATCAGTTCCGCCCTGATCGGTGGAGCCTGCGTGACGTCGAAGCCCCTCGAGGTGAGACGTTCGATCTCCCCGAGTACCGCTTCGGCGTTTGCGGCGACAACCGGCAGCGCGCCCAACGCTTCACCGGGTTCGACGATCACCTGCGCCGGCACTCCCTCGATCATGGGAAACAGCGTGCGCAGCGATTCGTGGCGAGTAAGCACGTCGGTGATCGCGCCCTCCAACACGGCAACGTCCAACCGGCCTCTCAGCCTGATCGCTATGGCGACGTTGTACGCCGCGGACGTGACGTCGAATTGATTGACGAACCACATGCGCTTTTGTGCCAGCGACAGCGGGATCGTCTGTGGCCGCGGCAATGCCTCGAGCGGAAGGACTGCCGGTCCCCCTCGTGCCGTGGCGCACTCGACCGCCAACTGCGCAACGGTCGGCGCGTCGAACAACTCTCTGATCGACAAGTTCAACGACAGCGAATCGTTCACGCGCGCCACAGCGCGTGCAGCGACGAGGCTGTTTCCGCCGATCTCGAAGAAGTTGTCGTGAACACCGACTGCCCCGGATTCCAGAAGCTCCTCGAAGATCGCCGCCAACTGCGCTTCGAGCGGTGTTCGCGGCGCCAGATACGTCTGCGAGCTGTCGAAGCTGGGCGCGGGCAGAGCCTTCCGATCAAGCTTGCCGGTCGAACCGAGAGGGAACACGTCGAGGGCGATGACCACAGCGGGAACCATGTAGGCCGGAAGGAGACCTCTCAACTCGGTGCGTAGGCCGTCCGTGTCGATCGAAGTGCCGGTGTCGGCGATGACGTAGCCGACCAAACTGTCACCGACCACGTCGTCGTGATGGACGAGAGCAGCAGCTTGCGCGACACCGGGCAGCCTGAGCAATGCTGCTTCGACCTCGGCGAGTTCGATGCGCTGCCCGCGGATCTTGACCTGGAAATCGCGTCGACCGACATAGTCGAGCAGCCCGTCGGCGCGCCACCGGACGACATCACCGGTTCGGTACATCCGGGTGCCAGACGGGCCGTACGGGTCGGCCACGAACCTGTCGGCGGTGAGATCGCTGCGCCCGAGGTATCCACGCGCCAGTTGCACTCCCGCCAGATACAGCTCGCCGTGAACGCCGACCGGAACCGGATGCAGCCGCCCGTCGAGGACATAGAGCTGGGTGTTCCACACGGGCGCACCGATGGGAACGGTGACGGTCATGTCGGGGGTGAATTCGGCGGCGCTGACGTCGACGGCAGCCTCCGTGGGTCCGTACAGGTTGAACAGTCCCGCAGAACTCAGACGGGTGAACGCCTCCGCAGTGGTAGGCGCGAGCGCTTCACCGCTGCAGAACACCTGACGCAGGCTCGCACACTGCCCGGCAGTCGCGGCAGCGACGAATTCCGCGAGCATCGACGGAACGAAGTGCGCCGTCGTGACGCCTTTTTCGGCAATCAACGCCGACAGGTACCCGGGATCACGGTGCCCGTCCGGTTCCGCGATCACCAACTGCGCGCCGGTCTGCAGGGGCCAGAACAGTTCCCACACCGAGACGTCGAAGGTCACCGGGGTCTTGTGCAGCACCACGTCCGACGCGTGAAGGGGGTACGTGTCCTGCATCCACAGCAGGCGATTGACGATCGAACGGTGTGATACTGCAACACCTTTCGGTCGACCCGTCGATCCGGACGTGAAGATCACGTAAGCAGCATTGTCCGGGCGGAGGGGTCCGAGCCGATCAGCGTCGGTGATCGGCGCCGTCGTGGACACCTGACGATCGAGATCGACGTCCACGATCGGGACTCGCGCGGGAAGAGCGCCGTGGTCCTGGGGCCGGCTCAGCACGCAGATCGGTTCCGCGATGTCGAAGACGTACGCGATGCGCTCGGCGGGATGATCGGGATCCACCGGGACGTATGCCGCACCGGCACGGATCACGGCGTGGACCGCGACGAGTAGTTCCGGTGACCGTCGAATCGACACCGCGACGCGCATGTCCGGGCCGACCCCGCGGGCGATGAGGGTTCTGGCAAGTTCACCGACCCTCGCGTCGAACTCCGCATAGGTCAGTGTCCGCTCGCCGAAGACCAGCGCGGCCCCCTCGGGTGTCCGGGCTGCCTGCTCCGCCACCAGGTCCGAGAGGGTGGTGATCGGTACGGCGTGTTCGGTGGCATTCCAACGCTCGAGGACCAGTTCCGCCTCGCCCGGAGCTGTGAGATCGACGTCGCCGACGACGGATTCCGGGTAGGCAGCTACCGCGTCGAGGAGCATCGTGAAGCGATCAGCGAGGCCGGACATGGTGTCCGAGTCGAAAAGCTGGCTGGCGTAGTTCAACTGGCCGTCGAGATGGTCGCCGCGGTCGGTGAGAATGACCTGAAGGTCGAACTTTGCCGCGCCCGTCGACAGTTCGTCGACCGTGACCTCGAGCTCGGGCAAAGTGACCTCGGTGGGAGCGGCGCCCTGCATCACCAGCATCACCTGGAACAGCGGCGCCTGGTTGTCTGCGAGGGATTCGACGAGTACGTCGTACGGCACTTCGGTGTGCTGCAAGGCCGCCACGTCGACGTCGCGGACGCGGGTGAGAACTTCACCGAAGGTGAGTCCCCCCTCGAGAACCGTCCTCAGCACCACCGTGTTGACGAACATTCCGACGACGTCGTCGAGAGCGCGCTCGCTCCGCCCGGCCACCGGAGTGCCGATCGTGATGTCGTTCGCTCCGGATTCTCGGCTGAGCAGGACGGCCAGCGCGGCGTGGATCACCATGAACACGCTGACGTCGCTGCGCGCCGCGATCTCGCCGACCCGGCGGTACGTCGCGGAGTCGATCCGGAAATCGAGATCGTCACCGCGGAGCGAGACACCCGCAGGGCGCGGATGATCCATCGGCAGTTCCGCGAGCTCACCGCGTTCGGTGAGCGTGTGCGACCAGAACCGCAACTGCTCGGCAAGAATCGAATCCGGGTCGGACGCTTCACCGAGCGCTCCGCGTTGCCACTCGCTGAAATCGCCGTACTGCACTTCGAGTGGCAGCCACGCCGGCACGCGTCCGCTCGCCCGCGAGGCGTACGCCACCATCACGTCACGAGCCAGCGGCGCCATCGACAGGCCGTCTGCTGCAATGTGGTGCACGACGAGGACCAAGGTGTGCTCGCGTTCGTTCACCTCGAGCAGAGTCGCGCGGATCGGCACCGATTCGCTGACGTCGAATCCCTCTCGCGCGAGCTCACTCGCCCGCGCCGAGGTCGCTGCGGCAGGCACCGTTTCCACCTCGAGATGATCGAACATCTCGTCCACACCGAGAACGTGCTGGACGGGGCCACGCGCACTCTCGGGGAAAACGGTCCGCAAGATCTCGTGTCGAACGATCACGTCCCGCAGCGCGGTGAACAGTGCATCGACGTCGAGATCGCCGGTCATCGAAACCGCGATCGGAATGTTGTACGCCGGCGAACTCGGATCGAGTTGATTGGTCAGCCACATTCGTTGCTGCGCCAGAGATACCGGTATCCGGTCAGGGCGATCGATACGCGTCAGTGCCGGGGCACGTGTGTTCCGCGAGTCCGCGAGGTCGGCACGTGCTGCCAGAGCGGAGACGGTCGGCGCCTCGAAGAGGTCGAGAACGCTCAGCGTCGTTCCGAGAGCTCCGTTGACTCGCGACACGACGCGGGTCGCGATCAACGAGTCACCGCCGAGGTCGAAGAAACTGTCGTCTGCTCCCGCCCGGGTGATACCGAGCAGATCGCAGAACACCGCCGAAATTCGCTTCTCGGTCGAGGTCTCGGGGGCACGGTATTCAGCCGACCCGCCCACAGAATCGATGTCCGGTAACGCTTTCCTGTCGATCTTTCCTGCCGGAGTCAACGGAATGGAGTCGAGGACGACGATCCGCGCGGGAACCATGTGGGCTGCCAACGAAGATCTCGCGTGGGCGACCAGCTCGGAGTTGTCGATGTGTGTGCCCGCAGCCGCCGTGACGTACGCCGCCAACAGTGTTTCCCCACTCGGGCCCGCAACTCCGGCGGTGACTGCCTGTGCGACGCTCGGGTGGCGGCGCAGCACGTCGTCGATCTCGCCGAGCTCGACGCGGAAACCGCGGATCTTGATCTGGAAGTCGCTCCGGCCGAGGTACTCCAGCTCACCCTCGCCGTTCCACCGCGCGAGGTCACCCGTGCGGTACATGCGCTCTCCCGCAACACCGTTGGGGTCGGCAACAAATCGTTCGGCCGTAATCGTGGCACGCGCGTGGTACCCGCGCGCCAAACCGACACCGCTCACATAGAGCTCGCCGGCGACACCGATCGGCACCGGTTGAAGCCGCGAGTCCAGGAGGACGGTTGCGGCTCCGCGCATCGGCTTCCCGATGGTGACGGGAACATCGCTGCTCAGCGGTCCGGTCAGAGTGGCGACGACGGTGGTTTCGGTCGGTCCGTACGCGTTGAACATCGAGCGTCCGTGTGACCACTGATCCACCAGCGCGGGTGAGCATGCGTCGCCGCCGGTCACGACCACTCGTAGATCCGGTAGGCCGGCGGGATCGACTGTTGCCAGCGCGGCCGGGGTGACGAAAGCGTGGGTGACCCGTCCGATACGCATCACCTGTGCCAGTTCGTCGCCGCCGTACACGGTGGGCGGCGCGATCACCATCGTTGCCGCGCCCCCGAAGGCAAGGAGGAGTTCGAGGACTGAAGCGTCGAAGCTCGGCGAAGAGAAATGCAGGGTGCGGTCTCCAGGTTCGACTCCGAACCTGACTCGTTCTTCGTCGGCGAAGCTGCTCAGCCCGCGGTGACTGACCACGACGCCTTTGGGGACACCGGTGGAGCCGGACGTGTAGATGAGGTATGCCGGATCGTCGTAGCTCAGGCGCGTACGCCGCTCGGCGTCGTCGACCGGTGCATCGGACTGGTGCGAGGTGTCCAGTTCGTCGAGGAGCAGCCAATCCACCGAATCGGCGAGCCCGCCGTGGTGCTCCCCCACACTGATTCCGACTACAGCTCCCGAATCGGTGAGCATGTGCCGAACACGATCCTCGGGGTAGTGCGGATCGATCGGGAGGAAGGCACCGCCGGTCTTGGCCACCGCCCACGTCGCGGTCACCGATTCGAGAGACCTCGACAGCGCAAGGGCGACATAGGTGCCGGGGCCGACTCCCCTGTTGATCAGTTCACGGGCGAGTGTGTTCGACTCGGCGTCGAGATCCCGGTAGCTCACCTCACGATCACCGAAAACAAGCGCTGGGGCATCGGGGTTCACAGCCGAGGCCCGGCGGAGAATATCGGGGAGAGTCAACGGGGAGGACGCGGTCGCTCCTCGCGCCGGTACCAGGGACTCACGCTCGAAGTCGTCGAGGAGATCGAGGTCTCCGACCGGCGTTCGCGGGGCTGCTGCTGCGCCTGCAAGGATCCGCACCAGTCGCGAGAGGAAGGCTCGGACCGTGGATTCGGCGTAGTGCTGCGTGGAGTACGCAACCTCGAGGGCGCCGGTATCTGCGTGGACGTCGATCGCCACGTCGAGGCCGGCAATCGTGGTCTCCTGCGAGCCGTCGTTGAGGTGGACGTGCAACTCGGGCAGTGCGGGGACACCTGCCGCCGATCGAATCGACAACGTATCGCGTTCTCGAGCAAGAGAACTCACGAACTCGTCGAACGGCGCCGCCGGATCGACCTCGCAGCGCAGGGGCAGAGTTCCCCACTCGGTCCTCGTTCCGATCAGCACGTCCCGGCGCTCGGTCGATCTCGACAGCAACGCAGCAAATGCGGCATGGACAACGGCAAAGAGGGAGACGCCTTCCGTGCGCGCAAGTTCGGCGACCGCGGGATCGAGTGGGACGCTCAGCCGATTCGTACCGGTGGGCTCCGCTTCGGAGTCGATTCGCTCGAGGCCCAGTGTCTCGAGGTCCAGTGTGGAGCCCTCGTCGGAGTCCCCCAGGTATCTCGCCCAGAACCGCTCGAGTTCCCTGCGCTGTGCACTGCGCGCCCCTGCCTCGGCACTTGCCGGATGAATCCGGTTCATCGGCGTACCGGCCGGTACTGCTGTCAGTTCTGCGACCAACTCGGTGAACGCCCGGTGGTGCTCGGCCAGTTCGTCGTGGCCGTAGCGATTGGGGTTTCCGCGAAAGTCGATCAACGTCTGCGCCGGATCGCCGCTCTGGTACACGTTGACCAGCAGATCCTCGACCGGACCCGACGTGACGATGTGATACTCACCGGTCAGTGGCCCGAGGGTTATCTCCTGCCGGAAGAGCATCACATTCATCATCGGGCCGGACAGACGCGCGTCGCCGACGGTCAGACCGGCATCACGCCGGATGTCCTCGAGGCTGCATCGCTGATGACGAAGCGCACCGAGAAGTTCGAGTTGCACGCGCCCGACCAGATCGTCGACACTTTCGTCCGGGTTTACGTGGATGTGTAGCGGCGCGACGTTGACCAGCATTCCGCCGGACCGCTGCAGCGGTGCCGTCGTCCTCGCGGAAACCGGCAGGTTGATCAGCACGTCGTCGTAGCCGGTACTGCGGGACAGGTAGCACGCCAGCGCCGAAATCAACACTGCGGCCGGAGTTGCACCGGAACGTGAATTCCATTCGTCCAAGGCAGCAAGGCTGTTCGCCGACATCGCGGCACTGACGAGCTCACTGCGTGCAGTCGGGGGTCCCTCACGGGTGGCCAACGTCGAACCGTGTTCGACGCCCGACACACGCTGGGCCCAGTACTCGCGGTCGGCTTCGAATCGGCTCGATTCGCGGTACTTCTGGTCGAGCTCGGACAGCGTCGTGACGTCGAGCGCCTTGTTCACCGCAGGCTCTCGACCTTCGACGGCTGCGGTGTAGATCGCCGCAATCCGATTGACGATCGTCATACCGCTGTATCCGTCGAGAGCGACGTGATGAATCCTGGTGTACCACAGGTAATCCCGATCACCAGTTTGAAGAATTGTCATCTCGACGAGACGATCGCGAGTCAGATCGAGCGTCGTCGCGTAATCGTTGTCCATCCACTCCGAGGCAGCCTGCCGAGGGTTCTCACGCTCGCGGAAGTCGAAGTAGTCGATGCCCGGGTCGATTGTGAAGTCCACGATCTGGCAGGGCTCCCCATCCGGGTACATCAACCGTAGAAACGGCGATTCGAACTCGTGGGCAGCCTCCACCGCGGCGCGACTGAGCAGTTGCATGTCCAAATCGCCGTGGAACTCGATGTACTGCGCGATGAAGTACGGGACCGTCGGGTGAAGTTGCTGCGCAAACCACATGCTGCGCTGCACCGCAGACAGGGGGAACGCTCCTGCCGGCAGGCTTCGCGATCCGGTGAGCGGGTCGATCCTCTTGTCGGTATCCATCACGACCACCCCCACACAGCGTTGTGACGATCAGCGTTGTCACGATCAGCGCCGGGAAGTGTGGCTCGGGGATTGAAGAGAAACATCGCACCGCCTCGATATCGAGTGGAAACCATGTGGCGATCCTGCGAGAGCGCAGCCGAATGTCATCGACCTCGACGAAGGGTCGCTTCGAAGTCCGAACCTCCCCGAAGGTCCGAACTCAGGATCAAAATTTGTCGTCGTCAGGCGTCAGGAGCACCGCAGTGTTGCAGTGCTCGACGCAAGGCTAGAAACCGGTTGCCCACACCTGCTCTACCGGAAACGTTCGGCTTCGCGGGCAAGCTCGGTCAACCGTTCACACAACTGTGTGAGCTCTGAACTCTCTGCGCCCTCGGCAACTGCTGTCGCCACATCTTCGGCAGCGCATCGGACCTCGAACATCCGATCCACGAGTTCGACCGCTTCGACTGCGGTCAAGATGACGGCGTCAGCCGGGATCGACGTGCCCTTGACGGCATTGCGCTGCTCGTACGCACGCTGTCGACAAGACTGGCTGCAGTACCGGCGTCGACGACCGACACCGGTCACCGCGACCTCTCGACCACACCACACACACGGGTTTCCCGAACGCGCAGACTGCGGTGATCCGACGCGTGTGCTCTCAGCCATGAATCGACACTGTACTCGAGATTCGGACGCCTTCGATGAACGCGCACGGTACCCGGTAAGATGGAGAGGTTGCGTCTTCTCGCCACACGGGAACCAATCGGGTGCTCGTGGCGTTGTAGATGAGTGTGAGCGTCTACTCCCCAAGTCAGGGCGCCCACCAGCGGTGACGAACGAAGAGAGGACACCACCATGGCAGATCGCGTACTTCGAGGTAGCCGACTCGGAGCTGTGAGCTACGAGACCGACCGTGACCATGACCTCGCGCCCCGTCGTATGGCCAAGTACAAGTGCGAGAACGGCGAGATCTTCGACATCCCGTTCGCGGACGAAGCCGAGATCCCCGGCACCTGGTTGTGCCGAAACGGCCTCGAAGGCACCCTCATGGAGGGGACTGCTCCCGAAGCCAAGAAGGTCAAGCCTCCCCGCACCCACTGGGACATGCTGCTCGAGCGTCGCTCGGTCGAGGAACTCGAAGAGCTCCTCAAAGAGCGTCTCGATTTGCTGAAGGCCAAGCGTCGCGGCGCATGAACTAGCACTTCGATCAAGACCGTCCGGTTCTACACCGGGCGGTCTTTCTCGTTCTTCGGGGAGTGATCGTTCACAAGTCGACGTCATACTTCGGCCCTTCTTCGACGTGGCAACTTCAGGATGCTTCGCGGTCCTCAAAGACACTTCAGGGCAACGTCATTCAGCATCCAGGCGCACTCGCGGGCCGACAGTGCGCAAATCCTGGACTTGCGCTGAAGAACCATCGGCACTGCTTCGTGCACCAGTGTGAGCTGTATCCCCCACCCCGCGACACACCAAACTTCGGTACACCAAACTTCGATACGGAGTGAACTGGTAGCCCAGTCACTCGGCCGGGTTGCTTGCCAAGTGACGATGGCAAGCAACCCGGCCGACTGGGGTGTGGGTGAATGATTTGCGGTGCTGAACGGTTCTTCCGCTACTTCCCGGTCACCGAGTGATGCTCTGTGCCGCGGTTCCTTGGCGGAGGCGGGTGATTTCGTTGCGTGATTCGACGACCTGGGGGCTGTCGTCGCCCTTGCTGACAGCTAGGTCGCTGCACAGATCCAGCGCGGCACGAACGATATGTCGTCGTTGGCGACGTTCGGTGCGAGTGGGTGCGGCTTTCGCGTAAGTGCGTTGTTGTCGCCATCCGCCGGCGGCTGTCACCTCGGCGTCGGTCAGGACGCCGGACTCGATTTCCGGGGCGAGAATGTCACGGACGAAGTGGGATTCACGTGGGTGCGCCCAGACGAACGCGATCCACAAGGCAGTGAACGCGAAGACGATGTCGCCGATCATGATGACGAACACGAGCGAACTGCTGCCGCCGGCGATCGCGAGCATGGAATCCCACACGCCGTGGATCAGGATGGGTGCCACGATCAACGCCAATCCGCGTCCGATCCGCCGGGGCTGGGCCGGGGTGCCGATCAGATAGATCACGCCGGCGCAGAAAAGGGCGGTGAACAGGGGATGAGAGACGATGTCGGAGTAGGTGCGGGTGGCGATGGAACCGAGCAGGCCGTCGGTTTGGTGGGCGCCGAAGCCCTGTGTTGCGCCGGCAATCGAGTACAGAAAGTCTTCGCTGGTCTGAAATCCCAAGCCGATGAAAGCACCGAGGAGCAGGCCGTCGGTTGCGGTGCGCACCAGGCGTGGTGCAAGCGCGAGGAGGACTACGATGCCGATGCCTTTGGCGGTTTCCTCCACGAAGGGTGCAGAGAGGCCCGCATGCCAGTCCTGAGCCCATACCTGCCCGAAAATCTTCGAGTAGAGCGAACCGACTGCTCCGTTCGCGGGTACTGCGATAGTGAATGTTGCTGCGGTGGCGCCCCAGATGAAGCCGGTGACCACTAGTCCTACGGGTTGGCGTTCGTAGCGGTCGATGTGCCGGAACCACCATGTCCAGACCGCGGCGCTGATGACGCCGACGATGCCGGCAACGAGGAGTGCGCGCCCGAAGTATCCGGCGAAGGGAGCAAACATCTGCCAGCCTTTGACGAGGCCGAATCCGCACATCCACAGGTATATCCAGAACACGACGTTGCGTGGCTGGAAGAAGTGAAATTTCTCGCCCCAGGCCGTCGTATCGAATGCGCGGGAGCGGGTTTCGAGGAGATCGGTGCTCACTTGGTGTCTCCCTCGTGTGTGCCGATAGAGGCGATCATGTCGGTGATTTCTCGACTGCGGGCGGCGATCTGATCGGGTGGGCCGACTACCTGTACCCGAATTCCCTTGCCGTCGACGACGAATGTGGTCACCGATCCGGCGGACCGCGGAGTGTCAAAGCTGACCTGGACGCCGCTCAGACCCCCGGCGGTGCTGATCGGCTGGCGCGCACCGGAGACCGCAAGCACGGAACTGCCGTTCGTCGCAAGACTCACGGCATCTGTTTGGGAGAGGAGCTCGTCGGCAGTTCCACTGAATGTGTCGGCGTCGACGCTCACGGTGACGGTGCCATCGGTCAACGTCACACGTGGGAGCGAATCGGACGCGCCATGTTGGTCGGTTCGGAAACCACTGTCGACATTCCAGCCCGCAGGTACGGCGAAGGAGACCGTTTCGGTCACGGCCATCCGGTCTCCGGCGCCGGTTGGATCTTCGGAGGAGACAGCGGAATCGATGGCGGGCACGATCACGGTCCAGAGCATCCACACCGCCAAGATCGCGAGGGCGTGTGGGAAGACTCGTGTGTCGAATCCGAGGAAGCGGTGATCCGCTGGTGGACGTCTTCCGTGTAGGGGCTCGTGCTTGTGTGCAGTACTCGAAATAACGCTCAATTTCCCTCGTTTCCATTGCACGGCAGGTGCACTGACTATCGCAGAAACGGACAAATTCCGTGCATCAGCCGGCACCTGCCGGTCATCGAGACGATCGTGCACCAAGTTCCCGTAGGCGCGAGATCACCGAGAGCTCCTAGTCGACTGTGAATCTTCGCATCGCCAGATGTCCGAACACGCCGACCAGAATCAACGTGACGCCTGCGGTCACGGAAACGGAGTCGGTCACCAACCCCGCGATGCCGGTCACGGCTACGAACACCGGCAAAAAGTCGAACAGCCTGAAAATCGACTGCGGTGGTTCGGTTTCGAGGCCCTGAGCCTGAGCGGCCTTGTTCGGCGCATACTCGGGGTACCACTCGGTGAAGGAGATCGCGAAGAAGGTTCCGAGCAACTGCAGAATCCATCCGGTCCAGAAGTTGTCACCGTCGTGCAGCAGTGCGTCTCCGAACAGGCCCACCACGGCCGACCAGGTGAAGGCGAGAGCCCACACCGCCGTAATGACGTAGTTGATGCGCAGAAACAGTGGCGTCGTCCAATACTCTTCAGGCGTCGACTCTTTCGCGTACTGCAAAGTGAAAGGATTGCGGAGCAGGATCGATCCGAAGGCAAAGACCACCAGCGCGATGTTGGTCAGTTCGCCTCCCCAGAGTTCGAACCACCGAATCGTGTTCGCCGACGCGAGGAGGCCGATGGCCGCCAGAACGCCGAAGAACACGACGTCGAAGACCTCCAACAGCTTCACGGTGCCGCCGCGCCGGTGACTGGCCGCCAAGATCAGCAGCGACAACCCGAGGGCTGCGGCCGCGGATTCCTCGAACCTTCCCGGCCCGGAGAGCAAAGACAGCAAGATCCACGGTGACAGGCCGGCGAGCGGTGACTGCAGAACCGCGTCGACGACACTGGTTTTGTGAACTGCATCCCGGGGCTCGGACTTGTCTGGCTCGGTTTTCTCAGGCTCGGTCACAAGAAGCCGCCTTACGCAGGAACGGGTGGCACAGCGAGTACCCGCGTAGGCGCTCCTCGGAACATCGGCAGCCCTAATATCCGATGCTCGGCTCAGATTGCCGCAGTCTCCTCGGGTGAGTGCTCAGCCTGATCTCGGCGCCGGGCCAGCACTGCCATGGCAATCGCGCCGACCGCGATGATGCTGAGCACGATCTCCGGCACCGGACCTACTCGGCTGGCAAGGGTGGAACTGGTCGAGAGCGGCACCTTCGCCACCAGGGCCGCCGGCACGAACAGGTCGGTTTGCGAAGTCACCGCACCGTCGGGAGCGATGATGGCGCTGACACCACTGGTTGCGGCGACAACGACGGCGCGGCCGTGCTCGACTGCCCGCACACGCGACATTGCCAGCTGCTGATAGGTCATCTCGGTGTCCCCGAAAGTGGCGTTGTTGGTCGGTACCGCCAGCAACTGTGCACCGTTGCGCACCGATTCCTGGAACGCCCGGTCGAACGCCACCTCGTAACAAGTCGCGACACCGATGGGTACTCCCGCTGCATGGACAACGCCGTTGCCCTCGCCGGGAACGAAATTGCCCGCGCGATCGGCGTACGAGGAGAAGTTCCGGAAGAAGCTTCGGTAGGGCAGGTATTCGCCGAACGGCTGAATGATCTTCTTGTCGTGCTGTTCCTGAGGACCGTTGGCGCCGTCCCACACGATCACCGAATTGGTAGTCGTACGATCGGCATTCACGAGTACGGTGCCGACAAGAATCGGCGCTCCGATCGCTTCGGAGGCCCGGGTGATGTCGGCAGCGGCATCGGCGTTTCGCAGGGGGTCGATGTCCGAGGCGTTCTCCGGCCAGATCACGACGTCAGGCTGATCGACGCGGCCCGCGTCCACCTCGGCAGCAAGTTTCACGGTTTCGGCGACATGGTTGTCGAGGACCTGCTTGCGTTGCGAGTTGAAGTCCAAGCCCAACCTCGGAACGCTTCCCTGAATGGCGGCGACGGTGATCGTTCGATCACCGGAATCCATGGTGGACAAGAACGGCGACACCGCGAGAGCAATGATCACGGGCACGAGGGCAGCGGCAACAGCTCCGAAGAATCCTCGGTCCCATCGTTTGGCCGCGACAGCGACTGCAACTGCTGCCAAGCCGGTACCGGTCAGGGCCACCGCGAAGCTGAGCAGCGGCGCACCGCCGACACTCGCAAGAGGGAGGAGCCACCCTTCGGATTGACCGAATGCGAGCCTGCCCCAAGGAAATCCGCCGAAAGGAACGCTGGAACGAAGCCACTCGGTGAGCGTCCAGGTCGCAGCAATCCACAAGGGTGCCCATGGCAACCTCGCCACCAGAACCGCAAGCAGCCCGAACAGTCCGATGAACAACGACTCCACCGCGGCCAACGCGATCCACGGGACCGCACCTACGAACACACCGATCCACGGAAGCAACGGCACCAGAAATCCGAGACCAGCCAAGTATCCGTAACCGAAGCCGGCACGAAGGCGCAGTCCGCCGCGCCCGAAGTTCGTCAACACACACGTCAGAAGAGCGATCCCGACGGGCGCCAAGAACCACAGCGGGCGGGGTGGGAACCCTGCGAAGATCAGGAATCCACCTGCGGCCGCGTACAGCGAACGTAGCCATGCGGAACCGGTGAGCACAGCGCTCACACGGGAGCGATCACCGACAGACGCCTCTGCGCCGGCCTCACTCACTCGACGAGCCGCGCTGATAGACGACGCGTCCGCGATGCACCGACTTGATGCAGACCGGAATCGGCGCATCTTCCGCCAGCCTCGGCAGAGCGGGTACGCGCGAGCGCGGATCGGTAGACCATCGCTGAACCGAGTCGGCGGGTGCGCTCACTTCGAGTTCGCCTGCCTCCCACAACACGTAGGAGGCCGGTGCGCCCGGATTGAGGGTTCCCGCGGCGCCGTCCCGCACTCCGCCCGCGCGCCAGGCGCCGCGAGTTGCCGCGGAGAAGGCCGCACGCGGCGAGATTCCACTTCCGTCGGTGCGGTGCTGGACAGCGGCGCGCAGCATCGCCCACGGCTCGATGGGGGTGACCGGGGCGTCGGAGCTGAATGCGAGCGAGACACCCTTACCGGCAGCAGGTGCAAACGGATTCAACGCTGCTGCGCGCTCTACTCCCAGGCGCGTGGCGTACAGACCGTCGGCGCCACCCCACAGTGCGTCGAACACCGGTTGGACGCTAGCGATGACACCCAAGGCGGCAAAGGTTTCCGCGTCGGCCATAGACATCATTTCCGCGTGCTCGAGGCGGTGACCCAACGCGGCGACCTTGGGGCCACCCAGTTCGTCGGCGACCCTGCGGAACGCGGCAGCTGCCGACGAGACGGCGCCGTCACCGATGGCATGGAACCCGGCCTGGACGCCCGCGAGGGTACAGGCCCGGATGTGTGCGGCGATCGCGTCGACGTCGAGGTAGGCATTGCCCGTCGAATCAGGTTGGTCTGCATAGGGTTCGAGCAACCACGCGGTATGCGAACCGAGCGAGCCGTCGATGAAGAGATCCCCGCCGAGTCCGTCTGCTCCGGTTTTGTCGAGGAGCGCGCGAGCATCCTCTTCGCTGTCGACACGCTCACCCCAGTAGCCCCGAACCTCCACGCCGTGATCGTGGGCCAACAGTTCCTGGAAATCGGTCAATCCCGAGATGTCCGGTCCCCCGCACTCGTGAACGGCCACGATTCCGCGTGAGGCGCAGAGATCGAGCGCAGCGGTACGAGCAGACGCGCGCTGAGTTTCCGTCAGCAGATTCCGAGCGGCATTGCGCGCCAGGTGGTGTGCGTCGAACGTCAACGGGCCTTCGGCTGAGTATCCAGCGGTGTCGGCGAGGCCGGAGATCCCGTCGCGCAATGCGCTCGAGCACGCGGCCGAGTGAACGTCGATCCGCGAGAGATACACCTTGCGGCCAGGGGCGGCCGCGTCGAGATCTGCGGTCGACGGCGGGGTCTGCTCGGCCCACTCGGTGTCGTCCCAACCGTGTCCCCAGATGACTGCGTCGGGATGGGCAGTTTCGGGGTTCGCGGCTGCGAATGTTCGTACTCGCGAGAGACATTCGTCCAGAGAGTTCGCGCCCACGAGATCGAGGCCGACGAGATTGAGTCCCAGTGCGGTGATGTGGACGTGGGTGTCGACGAACCCGGGAGTGACAAACGCACCACCCAGGTCTTCGATCTCCGCGGCGGGGTGCAACGCCCGTCCGGCGCGCTCGTCGCCGACCCACACGACGGTGCCGTCGGTGATGGCGATCGAGGTCGCGTCAGGTGCAAATGAACTGTAGATCCGGCCGTTGACCAGCAGACGAGTAGTCACGAGCACCCAGTCTGCCTGTTAGTACTGCGGCCCCCGCGAACGGGTGGGTGTATCCGTGTCCAGAATCTCACCCTCGAGGACGAGTTCCTTGCCGTTGCTGGCGACGTACTCGGTGGTTTCGGGTGTCTCGACGATGATCTCGCCGTCGATCACCTCGCCGTTTCCGCGCATCCGCGCCGCGTAGCCGACGGTTCCGGCGAAGGCGTCACCACCGGCGGCAAATGCTGCTGCGCGCTTACCTGCCAGGAGCACTGCAAGCGGGCGCAGCGCCCAGCGGGTCGGCGGAATCAGAAGCAGCAGGCCCAGAACCGAAGTCACGAGTCCGGGTACGAACATCAACGCGGAGCCCGCCGCGACCAAGGCGCCGTCGGCGACCGCCAGTGACGGCGATCCCTCACCCCGCGTGGCCTTACGGAACCCGTCCATGACCCTTCGCCACTGCGAGCGCATGAGGATCAATCCGACAAGCGATCCGGCGAGAAACAGCAGCACTGTCCAGGCGACACCGATGGCGTTGCCCACGATGACCAAGGCTGCGATCTCGACGATCACGTAGAGGAGAAATACGGCGGCGATCATGACGTCCCCTTTCAGACGGTCTATTCGTTCAACGCTCGAGGGGCCGGTTTTTCTCCCGACAACGACGCAGAGGTGCAAAACAGGTGGGTGCTGTGAGTCACACTGGCCTTCTCTCACGCACGTGCGACTTGCCTGGCGTTAACTAACGCTCCGCTAACGATTCTAAACCTCAAGTTGACGTTGAGACTCTGCGCATGGTCAAGTCACTTCGGGCCGCATTTCCCGGCCTCATGAAATGAAGGAGCCCGACATGAGCCGACTCCCCGGCAAGACACTCGCCCGACGCATTCCCGCTGCCATCGCCGGCACTGCCGCAGTCGTGGCACTCACCGCCGGCAGCGCGATGATCAGCGCGGGAACCGCGGCCGCAGAACCGGTAGTACCCGAAGGAATTGCCGCACTGATCGCGCAGGCCGCAGCCATCTCCCCCGAAGCCTCTGCTGCTGTTCAGCAGTTGATCGGCACGGCAGGCGCTGATCAGATCACGACCGCTCTCGATCTCCCGGACATCGGCGTCACCAAGCCGCAGTCGTTCATGTACCCCGCACCGACGGTCGGGTGTGGCGTGGCCGGTGAACCCGTCACCGTCACCCTCAGCTCCGCACAGGCCGGTCCGAACTTCCCGTTGCCGCCGTGGGTCGAGGCCGACCATCTCCGTTTCCAGGCAATCCCGGGTTACGTCGGCATACCCAAGACCTCAGGGTTGAGTGTTGCCTGGATCAACGTCGGCACGTTCAAGGGCGGCATCGTCCCGTTGGACGAGAAGTTGCCCGTACTCGATACGCCGTTGCTCTCGAAGGTCGTCGACACCGGTGACGGCAAGGTGTTTGCCGCTCTGTTCGGCAATGTCGATTACGCAGACGGGAAGACCTGCATCGTGCTGCCAACAGTGGGCTCTTTTGATGCTTGAGCAGAGCGAAACGCTCGATCCCTGACAGGCGGCTGGCCTACGCGCCCGGAGTCACCAGTCCGGTCTCGTAGGCCAGCACCACAGCCTGCACACGATCACGCAGATCGAGTTTGGTGAGAATGCGTCCGACGTGCGACTTGATCGTCGATTCGGACAGGTACAGCTGCTGTGCGATCTCGATGTTCGACAGTCCCGTGGCCACGTGTCCGAGGACTTCGCGTTCGCGTTCGGTCAGGACGTCGAGAACCACCGGATCGCGCCGGGGCGCCGGACCGTCCACGATGAACCTCGACAGCAGACGACGTGTCACCTTCGGGGAGACAACCGCGTCACCGGCTGCCACGCTGCGGATAGCCGACACGAGGTCCTCGGGCGGGGTGTCTTTGAGAAGAAAACCACTCGCTCCGGCACGCAGGGCGCCGAGCGCGTGTTCGTCCAGGTCGAACGTCGTCATCACCAGGACCCTGGATTCGATCCCGGACGCAAGAATCTGCTCCGTCGCTTTCACCCCGTCGACAATCGGCATCCGCACATCCATCAACACGACGTCAGGCTTCAGCGCCACCGCCGCTGCGACCGCCGCGGCTCCGTCACCGGCCTCACCGATAACCGAGATGTCTTCATGTGCTTCGAGCACCATGTTCAGGCCCATCCGCATGAGTTCCTGGTCGTCGACTAGCAGCACGGTGATGGGCACGGCGTAAACCTATCGGGCCTGAGACGTCGGTGCCAATGCGATTGCGGCGAGCCGGTATCAATCGTGGATCTCGAGCGGCAGCTCTGCGTACACACGCCAACTGCCGTCGGGGCGTCGTCCGGTCTCGAGTGTCCCGTGCAGTACCGCCACCCGCTCACGCATTCCGACCAGTCCATTCCCCGAACCGTGGGAGAAGGTCGAACTCGACGTTCCGTTGTCGACGACCTCGAGCAGCACCGCGGTGTCGGTGCGGCGCACGGTGACTCGTGCCTTCGGATTTGCGCCGGCGTGACGGAGGACATTGGTCAGTGACTCTTGGACCAGGCGATGAATTCCCAGGCTGACTGAAGGACTGACGTCGTCGAGCTCGCCGGTCAGCTCGAGGCGCACGCCGAGACCAGCGGCACGCATCATCTCGACGACCTTGGCGATGCCGGCCGTTCCGTGTTGCGGCATCAAATCGCTACTGACCTCGGTGCGCAAAAGCGAGACGGTCCGGCGAAGCTCGGCAAGGGCGTCGCGTCCGGTGCTGGAGATGTTGCCGAGCGCCTTCTTGGCCAACGCGGGATTGGAATCGACCGCATACGACGCGCCGTCCGCCTGGACGATCATCACGCTGACCGCGTGGGCGACGACATCGTGGAGTTCGCGGGCGATTCGGGTTCTTTCCGTGGCCACCGCATCCTCGGCACGCCGATCCCGTTCGTATTCGGCCACTTCGAGTCTGGCGGCCACTTCCTCGTCGTAGGCGCGGCGGGCGCTCAAGAACTCGGCGGTGATCCAGGCCAGTGCATAGAGCAGGGTCGCAATGATGATCGTGAGGATCACGTCTTCGCGGATGACGAGCAACGAGAGTGTCATGTCCAGGGCAAGGAAGCACGCGAAAATCGCCCCGGTGCGTCGATCGACATACGCAACGAGTGTGTAGAGCGAGACCCCGAGCGCCAACAGGCCTGGATGTTCCGCAGCCGGATCCCCGGTCGCCCACATCATCAAGGTTGCGAAGTACGACATCGACAAAATGGACGCAGCGGACACACGCGGATATTTGCGACGCCACACGACGGGAAGGCAGATCAGAAATCCGACGACGAGCTGAGGCCACCGCTCCTCACGCGGCGAACTGACGAACGTAACTACCTCGAGCGCGAAGAACACGAGCGCCAGCGCGCTGTCCGCGATCATCGGCTTTCCTCGCAGCCACAGGCTGAACCTCCGCATGTGCTCAAGAGTGTCACAGCTGTGAAAGAGTCACCGCCGTGGATATTGCTGATTGGGGACTGCTGATGACGGCAGCGACGGCGGCGGGTTGGGTCGACGCCGTGGTCGGCGGCGGTGGATTGATTCTGTTGCCGGCGCTCTTTCTGGTCGCCCCGCAATTGACCCCACAGGCGGCACTGGCCACCAATAAATTGACGGCATTCACCGGGACGAGTGCTGCGGTGTACACGTTCTCCCGTCGAATCCCGATGGAGTGGCGGCAGATGGCGCCGGCAGCCGCGTTGGCTGCGGTGACGGCCGCGTGCGGGGCGGCGGCCGTTTCGCTGATCGACAAGAAGTACTTCATTCCGATCGTGATGGTCGTCCTCGTCGCCGTCGCCGTCTTCGTGACCATGCGTCCGACGCTGGGCACCACGATCGCGACCCATCGTCCGACGCAGCGCAAGACCGTCCTCGTCCTGCTGCTCTCCGCCGGACTCATCGGCCTCTACGACGGTCTGCTCGGACCCGGCACCGGCACCTTCCTCATCATCAGCTTCGCGACCTTCCTCGGAACCGAATTCGTTCGGAGCGCAGCGATGGCGAAGGTGATCAATCTCGGTTCCAATTTCGGCGCGCTCGCCTACTTCGCCGTCACCGGGCATGTCTGGTGGAGTTTGGGTTTGGCGATGGCGGTGTGCAACGTTCTCGGCGCGGTCATCGGTTCGCGGATGGCGCTGAGCAAGGGATCCGGATTCGTGCGGATCACGCTGTTGGTGGTCGTGATCGCCATGGTGATTCGCCTCGGATGGCAGCAGTTCGGCTGAGATCGGCGGTCGTCGGCTAGCGTCGTGTGCGTGACCGTCACCCGAGATGTCGATGCAGATTTCCTCGCCCTCCCGCTGCGAGCTGTCGCTGATGCGGCGCTGTCGGCAGCGAGAACGGCCGGCGCCCAGCACGCCGATGTTCGTGTCCACCGCGTGCTCACACAGTCGATCCGCTTGCGCGACGGCGTAGTTCAGGCGGTGTCCGACGGAGACGAGATCGGGGTCGCCGTCCGTGTGATCGTCGACGGCACGTGGGGATTCGCCTCGCACGCCGAGGTGTCCCCCGATGTCGCTGCTGCGCTGGCACGCCAAGCGGTCGAGGTTGCGAAGGCATTGCGCTCGCTCAATCGGGATCCGGTCACCCTCGCCGACGAGCCCGTCTACGCCGACGCGACGTGGGTGTCGCCGTACCTCGAAGATCCCTTCGCGACACCGACGGCCGAGAAGGTAGGCCTGCTGGTCGACTACTCCGGACGGCTTCAAGCCGCCGACGGCGTGGATCACGTAACGGCGAGTGTCCTCCAGGTCAAGGAGCAGACCTTCTACGCGGATCTGGCCGGTTCGTCGATCACCCAGCAACGGGTGCGTCTGCACCCCGAGTTCGAGGCGACCGCCGTCGACAAGTCGGCCGGCAGCTTCGAATCGATGCGCACCTTGGCGCCGCCGGTAGGCCGCGGATGGGAGTACCTCGGGGCGGAGAGCACATGGAACTGGGGCGATGAGCTCGCGCAGATCCCGGAGTGGCTGGCCGAGAAGACCAAGGCACCGACCGTCGAAGCAGGTCCGACCGACCTCGTGATCGATCCGACCAATCTGTGGCTCACGATCCACGAATCCATCGGACACGCCACCGAATACGACCGCGCGATCGGCTACGAAGCGGCCTACGCCGGTACGTCGTTCGCGACGCCGGACAAGCTGGGAACGCTGAAATACGGAACGCCACTCATGCACGTGACCGCCGACCGAAACGAAGAGCACGGCCTGGCCAGCGTCGGATTCGACGACGACGGCGTCGCCTCTCAACGGTGGGATCTGGTGGCAGAGGGAACACTGGTCGGGTATCAACTAGACCGCGTGTTCGCGCCGAGGCTGGGGCTGACGCGTTCCAACGGTTGCTCGTACGCCGACTCCGCACATCACGTTCCCATCCAGCGAATGGCCAACGTCTCGCTCTCCCCCGACCCTTCTACGGACACCTCGACCGCAGACCTGATCTCGCGAGTCGAGAACGGCATCTACGTCGTCGGTGACAAGTCCTGGTCGATCGACATGCAGCGCTACAACTTTCAGTTCACCGGTCAGCGGTTCTTCAAGATCCGTGACGGAAAGCTCGACGGTCAGGTGCGCGACGTGGCGTATCAGGCGACGACGACGGATTTCTGGGGCTCGATGGAAGCCGTTGGCGGTGAGTCGACCTGGCGCCTGCAGGGCGCGTTCAACTGCGGCAAGGCGCAACCCGGTCAGGTTGCGGCGGTCAGCCACGGCTGCCCGTCCGCTCTGTTCCGCGGAGTCAACATCCTCAATACTCGTTCGGAGGCTCAGCAGTGATCGATCCGCAGCAGGTCGTCGAGCGTGCATTGGCCGCGAGGACGGTAGACGAATCGTTGGTGATCGTGACCGATGCGAGTGAGGCGTCGCTGCGGTGGGCCAACAATTCGATGACCACCAACGGAGTTTCGCTGTCCCGGACGTGGACGGTGATCTCGATCGTGCGCGAGGGTGACATCGCGAAGGTGGGCACTGTCAGTTCCAGCAGTGTCGATCCGGAGCAGATTTCCGCGCTCGTACAGGCAAGCGAGGCAGCTGCTCGCACAGCCACTCCGGCTGACGACGCGTCCGACCTGATCACGCAGTCGGCGGCAGAGACCGACTGGGACCTGCCGGCCGCCCTGACCGACATCGGTGTCTTTGCGCCGTTGGCTGCCGACCTGTCCACGGCCTTCGACGGCGGCGACCAGTTGTTCGGCTTCGCTCACCACCAGTTGCACACCACCTGGCTCGGCACTTCGACGGGCGTGCGACGTAGAACGGCTCAGGCCACCGGCTCCGTGGAGATCAACGGCAAGCGCGGCGACGCCAGCGCCTGGGTCGGATCCGGAACTGTCGATTTCAGCGATATCTCGATACCGAAGCTCTTGTCGCAGTTGACCACTCGACTCGACTGGGCGGGTAACTCCGTCAGTCTGCCTGCCGGCCGCTACGAGACAATTCTTCCGCCGTCTGCTGTGGCGGACCTGATGATCTATCTGATGTGGACCATGGAGGGTCGCGGCGCCGAAGAAGGCCACACCGCACTGTCCACCACCGGTGGAACCCGGATCGGCGAGAAGCTCGGATTGCCACTGACACTCACCTCCGACCCCGGCGCCGAGGGCTTGCAATCCGCGCCGTTCGTGATCACGACGTCGTCGAGTGAATCCGTCTCACTGTTCGACAACGGTATGGAGATCGAACCCGTCGACTGGGTCCGAGACGGCGTCGTCAATGCGCTGGCGTACCCGCGCCACGCTGCACGAGAATTCGGTCGACCTGTCGCAGTTCCCGGCGACAATCTCATCCTGACCGGTGGTGAAGACACCTCGATCGAGGACATGATCGCAGGTACCGAGAAGGGTCTACTGCTCACAACCCTCTGGTACATCCGTGAGGTCGATCCCACGACGCTGCTGTTGACCGGACTCACCCGTGACGGGGTGTATTTGATCGAGGACGGCAAGATCGTCGGCGCCGTCAACAACTTCCGTTTCAACGAGAGTCCGCTCGATCTCCTGCGGCGGGTCACCGAGGCTGGACGCACCGAGATCACGCTTCCCCGGGAGTGGAAAGATTGGTTCACCCGCACGGCCATGCCGCCGATGCGCATTCCCGACTTCCACATGTCCTCGGTCAGCCAGGCGCAGTGATGACGAAGGTCGTGATCGCCGGCGGCACCGGCGCTCTCGGCCGCCGAATCAGCGACGATCTCGCGGACCGCGGATATGACGTCGTGGTCCTGACTCGCTCACCGAAACCCGGCAGGCACAGGCAGGTTCAGTGGGACGGCGTCACGGTGGGCGACTGGGCACGCGAACTCGACGGCGCCGCTGTGATCAACCTTGCCGGCGAGTTGGTCGATCGCCGACCCACCCCGGCAAACATCGCACTGCTCACCAACTCCCGAGTCGATCCGACCCGCGCGCTGGTCGAAGCGTCGAAACTACTGGCGCACCCTGTTCCGGTGTGGATCCAGGCGAGCACGCTCGCAATCTACGGCGACGCCGGAGAGACCCGACTCGACGAGGCTTCCCCACTCGCTGACGGACCACCTCAGATGACCGACGTCGCAAAGGACTGGGAGGCCGCGGTCGAGGGAGCAAACACGTCACGAGTAGTGATCCTGCGAACCAGCGTCGTATTGGAGAAGGGCACACCGGCGCTCGAGCGACTGCTGTTGCTCGTACGTCTCGGTCTGGGCGGACGCGTTGCGTCAGGTCGACAATGGACCAGTTGGATTCACATCGACGACTGGCTGTCGATCGTTCGTTGGGCCCTCGAACCCGATTCGGCTGCCTCGGGCGTGGTCATCGCGACTGCCCCGGATCCCGTCCGCAATTCAGAACTGATGGCCGGGCTGCGCAAGCATCTTCACCGGCCACCTGCGCCGCCGACGCCCGCTTTCATGGTCAGATTCGGCGCGTTTCTTCTTCGCAGCGACGCTGCCCTGGGCCTGACGGGTCGCCATGCCGTGTCGAAAGTGTTGGCGGACAACGGCTTCGCCTTCACCTATCCGCGGTTTGATTCAGCGTTGGACGATCTGCTCGGCAACTGACGCGCGGTCAGGCTGCAGTGATGGCAAGTCCGATCGTTCCGGTCTTGCCGCGGCGCAGGAGACTGCCTTTCATGGTGATCCAGCCGAGGATTCCGTAGCGACGTGCTATCGCGTCGCGAGCATGATCGGTGCCCGGCGCGTCGAGGATCTCGGCGACGGCGGCCACCGGTTCACCGTTCGGATTTCCCCGAGCGTCACACGCGGCGACGGTGACCGACGGGTTTCGCCTGATGCGCTTGACCTTGTAGGAATCGGTGACGGTCCACATCAGGAGCTTGTCGCCGTCCGGCGCGGCCCAGAGTGGAGTCGCCACCGGAGTTCCATCCTTGCGGAAGGTCGTGAGTAGGACGTACTTGGCCTCGGAGACGCGCTTGAAGTCGGGGTTCACTCCTCGAGGATAGGTGCGAGCGCCTCTCGCTGAACATCGACAGGTTTCCGCGACTATCTGGCGACTCATCAGTACCACCCAGGAAGTGCCACTTATGCACGTTTTATCCGGTTCTTCTTGACGTCGGACACGCCGTTTCGTCCCCGAACTCCATCTCGAGTTATTCTGAGGCAAACCGTCGAACTGGGGAGTCGAACTTACACATGCAGCGCCGTGACTTGCAGCGTCGTGACTTTTTCAAAGCCGCCGGGGCGGGGGCGGCAGTTGCAGCCGCGATACCGCTCATGTCGACGTCGACCAGCCACGCCACCCCCGCACCACTGCGGGCGCTCCCGATGGGTGCTGATCACTACCGCGCGCTCGTCCCCGAGTTGTTCGCACCATCTCCTACTCCCCCGGAGCATTCCGAAGCCATCGTCATCGGTTCCGGATTCGGCGCAAGCGCCACCGCTCTCCGGTTGGCGCAGAGCGGCACCCAGGTCACCATCCTCGAACGCGGACTCCGATGGCCGCATGATCCGCAGCGGGAGATTCACACCTCCGACATGCTGGCCGACGGCCGCGGAGTCTTCCGGCGAACATCGTTCACCAACCTCACCGGACTCCCGGTGGTGTGCGACTACTTCAGCGGCGTCCTCGATGCCACCGACTACGAACACATCTCGGTCTGGCGCGGCGCTGCAGTCGGCGGTGGTTCCATCATCTTCACCGGCGTGATGATCGCGCCCGAGCGCCGATTCTTCGACGCAGTCTTCGGCAACTCCCTCGACTACGACGAGATGGCGTCCACCTGGTACCCCAAGGTGCGCCAGATGCTGCGTCTGAGCCCGTTGCCCGAAGACATTTACCAAACCCCGAATTTCGGCCACTCGCGTCGTTGGGATCAGGACGCTCGTCGTGCCGGATTCGATCCGCAGCGGATCGACGGGATCTGGAACTGGGACGTGGTGCGCTCAGAACTCGACGGCCGAACCCGAGCCTCGGCCACTGTCGGTGACAGCAACATGGGTAACTCCAACGGCGCGAAGTTCGACCTCACACAGAACTACATTCCCGCCGCCGAAGCCACCGGACGAGCCACCGTCTGTTACGGACATCAGGTGCTCGCGATCAGTCGCGAACGTGATGGACGCTACGTCGTCGACGTCGAATCGACGGATCCGACGGGTGGCGTTCTGGCCCGGAAGACTCTTACCTGTGACCGTCTGTTCCTCGGCGCCGGCTCGATCGGCACCTCCGAACTGCTGGTACGCGCCCAGGCGACGGGCGCGCTGCCCAACCTCAACGAACACGTCGGTAAGGGCTGGGGAACGAACGGCGACGCCGGGATGGTGCGCTCGTTCGGCTTCAGTGAAGGCACTGCGCAAGCCGCACCGTCGGCATCACGCATCGTCGACGAGTCGGGAATGCCGCTCTCCCTCGAGAATTGGTATGTCCCCGGCTTGCCCGTCAACATCGGCATGCTCGGAACCTTGGGGATAACCCTCGACTCGCAGCGCGCCGACTTCGCCTACGACGGCGGCTCCGATCGGGTGGTGCTGAACTGGCCGAAGAACGGCAACGACGCCACCGTCGAGGCCCTGCGCGCCGTCCAGAACAAGATGGCCTTCGCCGGCACCACGCTGCCGTCGGCATTGCCGTTCGCGAAGGACGTCAATTCCTCGTTCACCGCGCATCCCCTCGGCGGTGCGGTTCTGGGCAAGGCCACCGACGGTTACGGGCGAGTCAAGGGCTACGACGGCCTGTACGTGATGGACGGCGCCGCTATTCCGGGCAGCACCGGCACCGTCAATCCGTCACTGACCATCACTGCTCTGGCGGAGCGGAACATCGCTCAGATCATCAAGTCCGGACGCTGAAGCACTTCAGCGCCCGGACCTGACGGTGATCGAGGTTTACTCCCCCTCGAGTTCGCCTTCGGTTTCGAGGTACACCTGACGCAAGCCGTCGAGTGTCTTCTGCTCGGGGTGCTCCCACATGTTGCGCTCGGCGGCTTCGAGGAGCCGCTCGGCGATTCCGTGCAAGGCCCACGGGTTGGACTGCGTCATGAACTTCTGGTTCTGCTCGTCCAGAACGTAGGTCTCGGCGAGCTTTTCGTACATCCAGTCCGCGACCACGTTGGTGGTGGCGTCGTACCCGAAGAGGTAGTCGACCGTGGCCGCCATCTCGAACGCACCCTTGTACCCGTGACGGCGCATCGCGTCGAGCCAGCGGGGATTGACCACGCGCGCCCGGAAGACACGTGCGGTCTCTTCCGAAAGTGTGCGTGTGCGAACCGATTCCGGCCGAGTGCTGTCGCCGATGTACGCCTCGGGCGACTTTCCGGTCAGCGCGCGCACGGTGGCAACCATGCCGCCGTGGTACTGGAAGTAGTCGTCCGAATCGGCGATGTCGTGCTCACGCGTGTCGGTGTTCTTGGCCGCCACGTTGATTCGACGGTATGCACTGCGCATGTCGTCGGCTGCCGGGATTCCGTCGAGCCCACGGCCGTACGCGAAGCCGCCCCAGTTGGTGTACACCTCGGCGAGGTCGTCGTCACCGCGCCAGGTCTTGGAGTCGATGAGTTGCAGCAGGCCGGCGCCGTAGGTTCCGGGCTTCGAACCGAAGATGCGGGTGGTCGCACGCCTGGCATCGCCGTGCTCGGCAAGGTCGGCCTGCGCGTGGGCGCGCACGTAGTTCTGCTCGTCCGTCTCGTCCAATGCGGCGACCAACTGAACAGCGTCGTCGAGCAGTGCGAGCACGTGCGGGAACGCATCACGGAAGAATCCGGAGATGCGGACGGTGACGTCGATGCGCGGGCGGCCGAGCTCTTCGAGATCGATGACCTCGAGGTTGACCACGCGTCGGCTTGCTTCGTCCCAGACAGGGCGAACACCGAGGAGCGCGAACACTTCGGCGATGTCGTCGCCGGAGGTACGCATGGCGGCGGTACCCCACACGGACAGACCCACCGAGCGCGGGTACTCGCCGTGATCGGCGAGATATCGAGCGGCGAGCGACTCGGCCATCGCCTGACCGGTCTCCCACGCAAGTCGTGAGGGAACTGCCTTGGGATCGACGGAGTAGAAGTTACGACCGGTGGGAAGCACGTTGATCAGGCCGCGCAGCGGTGACCCACTCGGGCCGGCGGCGATGAAGCCGCCGTCGAGCGCGTGCAGGACCTGCTTGATCTCGTTGTTCGTCTGGCGGAGGCGTGGAACCACTTCGGTGGCGGCGAACTGAAGGATCTTCACGACGGTCTCGTCGTCGCTGAGTTGTTCTGCCGCAGCGGGGTTCCAGTCGGCGTCGTACATGCCGCGAACCAGGGCGTGCGCCTTTTCCTCGACGTCGTCGACACGGTTGCGGGACTCGTCGCCGTCTTCGCTGAGCCCGAGAGCTTCGCGCAGACCAGGGACGCTCTGTTCGCCGCCCCACATCTGACGGGCACGGAGCATGGCCAGGACCAGTTCGATTTCGGCGTCGCCCTCGGGTGCGCGGCCGAGAATGTGCAGGCCGTCGCGGATCTGGACGTCCTTGATCTCACACAGCCACCCGTCGACGTGCAGGAGCATGTCGTCGAACACGTCTTCTTCGGGACGCTCCGCGAGGCCGAGGTCGTGGTCCATCTTGGCTGCCCGCATCAGCGTCCAGATCTGCTGGCGAATGGCCGGCAGCTTGGACGGGTCCAGTGCGGAGATGTTGGAGTGCTCGTCGAGCAGTTGCTCGAGACGGGAGATGTCGCCGTAGCTTTCGGCGCGGGCCATCGGTGGGATCAGGTGATCGACGAGCGTCGCGTGGGCACGACGCTTTGCCTGTGTTCCTTCACCCGGGTCGTTGACCAGGAAGGGGTAGATCAGCGGCAGGTCGCCCAGGGCTGCGTCGGTGCCGCAGTTGCTGGACATGCCGAGCGTCTTGCCCGGCAACCATTCGAGGTTGCCGTGCTTGCCGAGGTGCACAACGGCGTCGGCGCCGAATCCGCCGTTGTCCGGTGTTGCAGCGATCCAGCGGTAGGCCGCGAGGTAGTGGTGGCTCGGCGGCAGATCCGGGTCGTGGTAGATCGCGACGGGCTTTTCACCGAATCCCCGCGGCGGCTGGACCATGAGGACGATGTTGTTGAATCGCAGTGCCGCGATGACGATTTCGCCGTCGGGATCCTGCGAGCGGTCGACGTACAGCTCTCCGGGCGCTGCGCCCCAGTGCTCTTCGACACCGCTGCGCAGTTCCTCGGGCAGGGTGGCGAACCATTCGCGGTACTTCGCTGCCGAGATGCGGATCGGATTGCCCTCGAGCTGCTCGGCAGTGAGCCAGTCGGGATCCTGTCCGCCGGCCGCGATCAGGGCATGGATCAGCGCGTCGCCGTCCTTCGCCGCCAGGCCGGGAACTGCGTCCGGACCGTCGACCGGACCGAGATCGTAACCAGCAGAACGCATTTCGGTGAGCAGGTCGATTGCGCTCGCCGGAGTATCGAGACCGACCGCGTTGCCGATGCGGGCGTGCTTGGTCGGGTACGCCGAGAGCATCAGAGCAACGCGACGCTCGGTGGTGGGAATGTGGCGCAGCTTGCCGTGACGGACCGCGATCCCGGCGACACGGGCGGCGCGCTCGACGTCGGGGACGTAGGTGGACAGTCCGTCGGAGTCGATTTCCTTGAAGGAGAACGGGACGGTAATGATGCGACCGTCGAACTCCGGCACCGCCACCTGCGTCGCGACGTCGAGAGGCGACAGTCCGTCGTCGTTCTCGTCCCAGGTGGCGCGGCTACTGGTCAGGCACAGCCCCTGCAGGATCGGGACGTCGAGTGCAGCGAGTGCTGCGACATCCCAGGCTTCGTCGTCCCCACCGGCGGACGCGGTGGCGGGCTTGGTGCCGCCGGCAGCGAGAACTGTCACGACCATGGCGTCGGCGCGGCGGAGCGTGCTCAGAAGTTCGGCTTCAGCGGTTCGCAGAGATGCGCAGTAGATCGGGAGCGCGGTGCCACCGGCCTCGGCGACCGCGTCGCACAACGCCTGGATGTACCGGGTGTTGCCGGCCAAATGCTGAGCGCGGTAGTACAGAACTGCGATGACCGGACCGCTCGCCGAGTCGAGATCGGGCGCGAAATCAGCGATGCCCCAGGAAGGCAGGTGGGCCGGCGGCTCGAAACCGTGGCCGGTGAGCAGGACCGTGTCGGAAAGGAAGTGGTGCAGCTGTGCCAGATTCTGTGCGCCACCCTCAGCCAGGTAGTTGTGCGCCTCGGCAGCAACACCGGCGGAAACCGTCGAGCACTCCATGAGGTCGGCGTCCGGCGCGTGCTCGCCGCCGAGAACGACTACGGGGAGTCCGGAGGCGAGGACCATGTCCAGGCCGTCTTCCCAGCTGCGACGGCTGCCGAGGATACGAACGATCACGAGGTCGACGCCGTCGAGCAAGGGCGGCAAGTCCTCCGAGACCAGCAAGCGTGAGGGGTTGGCCCAGCGGTAGGAAACTCCGTCGCCGGCTTCCTGGCTGGCGCGGGCGCTCAGCAGATCGGTGTCGGACGTGGAGAGCAGAAGAATCACGGGTGAAGCCTTCCTGGGGTTTCGCGCCCCGTGGCACAGATCTGTCATCGACGGCGGTTGAGGGTCTGACTCGTGTTTCCGAGCGGAAACACGTCCCGCTCGAGCAACACTCACAGTGGCGCGACCGCACCGGACTTTCACCGGTTTCCTCAACTGCCGTCACTGGTGGTGGTGATGCTACCGGTCCGCAGAAGGCACTCATGACAGGTCGTACCCTGGAGCCATGCCCACGGACCGTTCACAGCCAGACGCGTGCCCGGGTGCACTGCAAGTTCACCACGCCGCCGACGGCGCATTGGCACGCGTGCGCCTACCCGGCGGACTCCTCACCCCCACCCAGTTGCAGACGCTCGCCGACGCGGCGCGCGATCTCGGCAACGGGCAGATGGAACTCACCTCGAGGGGCAACGTACAACTGCGCTCGGTCTCGGACCCCGAAGCCTTCGCGGCGCGAATCGCGTCGGCCGGTCTGCTGCCGTCAGCGACGCACGAGCGAGTGCGCAACATCCTCGCGTCCCCACTGTCCGGCCGTATCGGGGGCGTCGCCGACATTCGCGAACTGGTCCACCGTCTCGATTCGGCGATCCAAGCGGATCAAGCATTGGCAGATCTGCCAGGGCGAACCCTGTTCACCCTCGACGACGGGCGCGGAGACATCACAGGGCTACGGGGCGATTTCGGACTCCATGCGCGCAGCGCCACCGAGCATTCACTGGTGCTCGCCGGTCACCACACCACTCATCTCGTCCAGGCGGACGACGCCGTCGAATTGCTCCTCGAGGCGGCTCGATCGTTCCTCGACGTTCGCGACAAGCACTGGCGCCTGGCCGAGGTTCCGGACGGAATCGAACGCACCCTCGAGCAGCTGGGTCTGAGCGCCGAGTCCACCGTTGCGGCGGACCTCACCCCGGATGCACGGCCCACTGTCGGCTGGCTCGAGCAGCGCGACGGGACCGTAGCTCTGGGCGGCGGCCTGCGATTCGGACTGCTCGACGCTCGGCTGGCCGAGTTCCTCGCCGCCGTCGACAAGCCCGTCGTCGTGACGCCGTGGCGATCGGTGCATATCTTCGACCTCGACGAATGGGCAGCCGAGCAGGTAGTCCGGGTGCTGGCACCCATGGGGTTGATCTTCGACGAGAACTCACCGTGGCTCGAGGTCACCGCCTGCACCGGAAGTCCGGGATGCGAGAAGTCGCTCGCCGACGTGCGCGCCGACGCGATCACCGCCGTCGAGCAGGCAGAACTTCCGGTTGTCGGGCGCCAGCACTGGGCCGGGTGCGACCGCAGCTGCGGACGTCCCCGCGGGGACGTAGCGGATGTGATCGCGACGGGTGACGGTTACCGGGTGAATCCGCCCGATCGGTGATGCCTCTATCGTGTGGCACATGATCGAGTACATCCGTGACGGCGCGGAAATCTATCGCCAGTCCTTTGCCACCATTCGGGCCGAAGCCGACCTGAGCCGTTTCCCGGCGGATGTCTCGCAAGCTGTAGTGCGCATGATTCATGCAAGTGGCCAGGTCGATCTCGTCGACGACGTCGCCTTCACACCCGGTGTCGTCTCGGCTGCGCGCGCAGCTCTGCGCGACGGCGCGCCGATCTTCTGCGACGCCCAGATGGTGGCTGCCGGCATCACGCGCAAGCGTCTGCCCGCCGGCAACGACGTCATCTGCACCCTCGGCGATCCGCGGGTTCCCGTGCTGGCGTCGACCATCGACAACACTCGCTCGGCGGCTGCTCTCGAACTGTGGGGAGCCAAGCTCGAGGGCGCTGTTGTCGCGATCGGAAACGCACCCACCGCACTGTTCCATCTCCTGAACCTCATCGAAGCCGGCGCACCCCGTCCGGCCGCCATCGTCGGAGGTCCGGTCGGCTTCATCGGCGCTGCCGAGTCGAAGGAAGCCCTCATCGAACACGCCAGCGGGATCGATCATCTCGTTCTCCGCGGCCGACGCGGCGGCAGCGCGATCACCGCCGCCGTCGTCAATGCGATTGCGAGCGAAGTCGAATGAGTGCAGGCAAGCTCTGGGGTGTCGGTATCGGCCCCGGCGATCCCGAATTGGTGACCGTCAAGGCCGCCCGCGTCATCGGCGAGGCCGATGTGGTTGCGTTCCACTCCGCGCGGCACGGCAAGAGCATCTCCCGCGGAGTTGCAGCGCCGTACATGCGCGAAGGACAGATCGAAGAACACCTCGTCTACCCCGTGACCACCGAGACCGTTGATCATCCCGGCGGATACCAGGGCGCGATGGACGAGTTCTACGAAGCAGCTGCCGAACGGCTGGCAGTTCACCTCGCGGCCGGTCGAACCGTCGCGTTGCTCGCCGCCGGCGATCCGCTCTTCTACAGCTCCTACATGCACATGCACATGCACAAGAGACTGGCCGATCGCTTCGACGCCGAAGTGATTCCCGGCGTCACCTCCGTCAGCGCGGCATCTGCTGCACTCGGAAAGCCGCTGGTCGAGGGTGAAGAGATCCTCACGATCCTGCCCGGAACGTTGCCGCAGGCCGAGCTGACCAGGCGGCTCAAGGAAACCGACGCCGCGGCCATCCTCAAGCTCGGACGTACCTTCCCACCGGTCCTCCAATCGCTCGAGGATTCCGGTCGCCTCGGCGAGGCCCACTACGTCGAGCGCGCGAGCACCACACGTCAACGCGTCGAATCCGCTGCCGAGGTCGACCCGGACGGAGTTCCGTACTTTTCGATCGCCATCGTTCCGAGCCCGTCGAACAACCCTCGACCTGCGACCGAGTCTCGCGGCGAGGTGGTCGTGGTCGGACTCGGGCCGGGCGACACCGCCTGGACCACACCCGAAGTGGCGCATGAGCTTTCGTTGGCAACCGACCTCGTCGGCTACGGCCCGTACGTCGATCGCGTGCCGACGCGTCCGGGCCAGCGTCGCCATTCCAGCGACAACCGCGTCGAAGCGGAACGCGCCGCGATGGCGTTGGACCTGGCGAAGAACGGCGCCCGTGTAGCTGTCGTCTCGTCGGGAGATCCCGGCGTATTCGCCATGGCTGCAGCAGTTCTCGAAGTTGCCGCCGAAGACCAGTGGCGCGGCGTGCCGGTCCGCATCCTTCCCGGCATGACGGCGGCAAACGCTGTCGCCAGTCGCGTCGGTGCTCCCCTCGGGCACGACTACGCGGTGCTCTCGTTGTCTGATCGCCTCAAGCCGTGGGATGTCGTCGCGCGCCGTATCTCGGCAGTTGCAGCCGCGGACATGGCGTTTGCGGTCTACAACCCGGCGTCGAAGTCCCGGACGTGGCAGGTCCAAGCCATGAAGGACCTCGTGCTCCAGCACCGCTCCCCCGAGACTCCCGTCGTCATCGGCCGCGATGTTGCCGGTGCCGAGGAATCAGTTCGCGTCGTGACCCTCGGCGAGCTCGAGCCTTCCGAGATCGACATGCGGACGCTGCTCATCGTCGGTTCGTCGATGACAACCGTCGTCGAAACCGGTTCGGGCCGTCAGGTGTTCACCCCGCGGCGCTACCCGGAGTGAACGCCGCACGGCGATAGCACGGCGATAGCATGGCGTCATGCCCGTCAACCGGACCCGGAAAGCAAGATACGCGCGTAAACGGAAACGCCGGATGGATTTGGTGGAGCACGATCTGTCCGTCGAGCAGTGGTCCGCGCTCAAAGCGGCCTGGGGTGGCTGCGCGTACTGCGGCGAGTCGGACGAGTCGCCGCAACGTGACTGCGTGCTGGCGATCTCCCGCGGTGGGCGCTACACACTCGACAACATCGCACCGGCGTGCCGCTCGTGCAATGCAAGCAAATGCAACAGCGAGGTCACTCTCTGGTTGCGGCGCAAGGGGTATGACGAGAAGGCCTTCCTCCTGCGACACGCGGAGATAGGGATCGAGATGAGGGCGCAGTTCTCGGAGCAGTCGTGACGACCCCACACGAGTTTCGCCCGATCCTCGACGAGTTGATGGAGTTCGAACCTCTGTTTCACCGAACTCGAGTAGCGATGTCACGAGACGAGTTCGATGCGGTCGTCGACCCGCAGTTCCGGGAGATCGGAGCCTCCGGCGCTCGATACACCCGCGACTACGTGCAGTCGGTAGTTGAGCGCCGACGCCTCCGCGGCGAGGTGAACGACGCCGCCGAACTCGGGTGGACGGCCGACCGGCCAGCGCTGAGCCGGATTGCGCCTGACACGTATCTGGTGACGTACCGGCTGGCGCAAGCGCAACGAGTTACCGAGCGATCATCCATCTGGCGGTTCACCGAGAATCGATGGAGCGTGTTGTTTCATCAAGGCACAGTCGTCGAAAGTGGTCTGGAAGCGTGAACGAATCGACCCCCAACCCCACCATTCCGCTTTGGATGGACATCACCTTCACCGTCTTCGTTCTTGCCTGGATCTTCATCACGATTAGCGCGCTCGTGGCGATCGTGCGCACCGATTTCGACCGCTTGGGGAGCAAATTCTGGTGGTCGGCACTGGTGATCGCGGTGCCTGTACTCGGTGCGCTCGTCTGGTTACTGTTCGGTCGACCCCCGCGTGACTCCAGGTCCCGAACCTGATCTACACCGACGGCCCGGCAGTAGTCTGAGTACGGTCCGGTGCTGTCACTCTGCGCGTATCAGGGGAGAACAACGAGATGAGACCACTTCGATACTCGATCAACGTCACCCTCGACGGCTGCTGCCATCACGAGGCGGGGCTTCCACCCGACGAGGAGTCGATGCGCTACTGGACTGCTCAGATGGAACGAGCCGATGCTTTGCTGTTCGGCCGGGTGACCTACGAGATGATGGAGTCGGCGTGGCGGCGGCCCGCAACGGGGGCGTGGCCTGACTGGATGGACGAGTGGGAGATCCCGTTCGCCGAGGCAATGGACCGGGCTAAGAAGTACGTCGTGTCGAGCACGCTGAGCGGGGTCGATTGGAATGCCGAACTCGTGCAAGGCGACTTGGGGTCAGCGATTCAACGGCTCAAGGAGCAGCCCGGCGAAGGTCTGTGGGTTGGCGGCGTGACACTCCCCCTGGCATTGGCAGACCTGGGACTGATCGACGAGTACGAGTTCGTTGTGCAACCGGTCCTTGCCGGACACGGACCGACGTTGCTCGCCGGTCTGCACGAGCGCATCCAACTCGAACTCGTCGATCGCCACGAGTTCCAGTCGGGTGCAGTCGCCGTGCGATATCGGCCCACTCAAGTACCGCCCCCAGGTCAGGTATCGGACGGTTAGTCGACGCATGGCTGGACATGCGCGGTTGAAAGACATGTCGTCGCCTCAGGTCGGACACGAGAAAGTTTCCAGTCTTGTTCGATGTTCGGTATTGACCGGACACTCGGCACAGCACGAGCATTAGCCACCGAAGTCTCCGGACAATCCTCAACGAGATCGAAGCATCGAACTGGATCACGAACAAGTTCGTTCCGCCCGGCGGACCGTAAGGACCACTCGTCGCTATCGAACACTCTGGCCCCCTATTCCACGGGCACTGCACCTCGAGCTGTAAGCACCCCCGGTCGAGGGCCATGCTTGCGCGCGCCCTCGCGCGCCTCAACAAAAATGGCCAAGCTGGACGGCTTCTAGCGAGCGAAGGATCAAAATCGTATCGGCGTCCGACACAGGCCGGACGCCGATACGTGTTCACGTCAGCTCACAGGAGCGCCACCGCTCCCGCCGAGGTGGCGGGCGAAGAACCGAGCCGAACTGTCGCGCTCGTAGTCGGGCACCGGATAGTGCCTGCCCGAGTAGGCGTGCAGCGTCTTCTCCTTCGAGCCGAAGGCATCGAACAACGCTATCCCCGACGTGCGGTCGTAATCCTTGTCGTCCCAAGGGATCCGGTACTCGACCGGGACCGCGAGCTTTCGTGCTGCCTCGAGGAGGGAGCTGTCCACAAAAACTCCCCCGAAGCTCACGGCAGCGATCCTGGATTCGACCGGGGCCAACATCAGCCCGGTCACGACCCCTAGCGACACGCCGCCGAAGCCGATCGGAGCGTCGGCGTCGACGTCGGGCAGCGTTTGCAGAGCGTCGATGGTCGCCTGCCATTCCGGCACTGCACGCTCCGCCAGCGATCGGTTGTACTCGACGACGATCGGGGCGATCGGCTCGTGGGCCGCCCTAGCCTGGTGGATCGCCTCGACCCACTGTTCGTCCTGTGTGTTCCGCGGCCGGTCACCGTGTCCGGGCGCGTCGATCGCGGCGACTGTGAACCCGTGGGAGCTCACGCTGTGGAGTGCGCTGGCAACCAGTCCCGGCGCCTTCTTGTGCATGCCGCCGGAGTGCCCGGACAGCAGAAGGGGTGATTCGACAGATCCGGACGCGGGTGACCAGAGCACACCGGTGATGTCGTCCAGAATGAAATGGCGTTCGACGACCCCGTTCGACGTTGTCTCGGAAGTGAATTCGATGGTCTGAGAATTGGATTGCATGGTGTTACCTTTCGGGATTGCCTACTCGAGGCGCTCCCGGCGACACCTACGTCAATCGCCGATCCGTGAACACGAGTGGGAGCACCCACATGGTTACAGCGTTCATGGGTCTCACCTCCTGGCGTGTTGTCACGGTCTCGCACAAGCTATCAACCCCAACCGAAGCTCGTCCAATCATTTTTCCAGCGCGCCCGGCAGCGGTCATACCCGCGATCGGGCGACGCTCTGGCGGACGGCACGGATGTAGCGGCGCGTGACAAACGCCTGTACTCGACGTCCGATCGGAGCGCCGAGACGCACCCACCACGTTCCGGGCTTGGAGAACGCAACGATCTCGATACGAACCGCTTGGCTGGCCTCGTCGAACTGGACGACAAACAATTCCTCCCCGCATTCGGGGTGGCCCGCGCGGGTTCCGTACGCGAAGCCCTTGCGATTGGGTTCGTCTACGACATAGACGATCCGAACGGGGATAGTTACCGGACCGAGTCCGAAAGTCGCATCCTGACCCGCCACGGCGGTCAGGGCTGCCGTCCGTACGGCCAGTCCGGCTCCGCGGTGCATTCCCCAATTCGCGACGGTTCGAGCGGCAACCTCGAAATCCTCCCGTCCGGATCCGACCGTCGCGCTCTCGTGAATGTGGTGATAGCCGGCGGGGAGAACGCCTGACGTTGCGCCCACCTCGAGGTACGTCAGTCCTCCCGGGCGGGACGCCATCATTGCTCGCGTCGGTGGCTGAGGATGTTGATCACGTGGCCGTCGGGGTCGGAAGCGAAGAACCTGCGGACCCCCCACGGCTCCTCGGTGACGGGATAGACGATGGTGTCGCCGCGTTGCACTGCGGCCTCGTACGCCGCGTCGAGATCGTCCACCTCGACGGAGACGTCCGGTACTACGGGCGCATGAGCGTCGTGCGTCATGACGCTGATCTGCAATGACGGATCCGTCGGCGAAGCCAACGTCACGATCCACCCGTGATCCATGACAACTTCGAGGCCCAGCACTTCGGTGTAGAAGCGCTGCGCGGCCTCGAGCGAACTACTCGACAGATCCGAAACTATCCGCGTGACGGCCATGTCCCGCAGGTTACGCCGCCGCCGGAGTCCACCGCGACTTGACGAGGCGCTCGATGTCACCGGAAAGTTCGTCGCTGACGATCCCCGGAAGCAGGATCTGCCACATCTCGTCGACACGATCCGGAAGATCCGAGCGTCGGGTGAGGACGTTCGAAACCAGCTGTACCCCCGTGAATGCCGAGGGCATGAACCTGCCGAACGATTCTGCGCTGACCGATTTTCGGATTTCACCTTCCGCCTGAGCTCTGGCGGTGAGATCGGTGATTGCCGAGATCCATTCGGCGTACGGTTCCACCGGCCCCTCGTACGTGCTCAGTTCCAGCGTGAGGCGAATGCCCGCGCGAACTATCGGCTCGTCGACAATCTGGCGTGCCATTTCGTGCGTGAGCATGATCATCTGTTCCAACGGGTCCTTGCCCGTCGCGGAAATCGCCTGCACCGACTCGATCGAGAGCCGATGCTGTTCGGCAATGATGAATTGCGCGAGCTCGTCCTTCGACGCGAAATGGAAATACAACGCGCCCTTGGTAGTACCGGCCCCCGAGACTATGTCGGCCATGCTGGTGCTGCCGTAACCAGTCTTCTCGAACTGCGCGGCCGCGCCGGCAACGATTTGCTGCCGAGTCAGCTCGGCGCGTGCTTGCTTGACCACTGAATCCCTCTCGTCCTCCAAAGGCCCCCGCCCAGCAAACCCCACGGTTCGCGCCACACTCCAGCTATACCCAAAAACTTCACAATTGCCCCACATTACCAGCGCTCCTTCCATTGCTTCAATTACGAATGCAACAAAGTCGCTGGTCAGACGTCCGATTTAGAGGGAATCTCCTCTCCCCAACGTGCTTTCGTCAACCCGCGCACGGTCCACCAACTCTCCGACGAGGAGCGTCAACTCCATCATCTGGTCGGTGATTTCCTCACGCAGCTGCGTTGCATCCGCCTCGGAAATCGCGCCGGACTTGGTATCGAAAGACATCAACAACTCGATATTGGTGCGAAGTGCAGTCAAAGGAGCCAGAAGGTCCTGGCCCGCTTCGGTGATCAGACTTCTCTGGCGTGCCCGCGATTCCGACAACGTCCCGAGCATCCGATTGAAACTGACTGTCAACGACGCCAACTCGTCGTCACCGGTCACCGGGATCGGCGCAAGATCATCCGTTTCGGCGACCCGCCGCGTCGCCGCAGTAAGTCGCGCGATCGGCCGTAATCCTGTGCGTGCCACAGCATCTCCGGCTGCGTAAGCTAGGGCGATTCCGGCCGCCCCGAGTGCCGCCAACACCACTGCCAGTCGCTTGAGTACCGAACGCGTCGGCCCCAGGGATTGCGCGACAACCAAAGTCTGGCCCGCAACCGAGGGCTCGACAAGAATTCGATACGCATCGACGGTTGCGATTGTCTGCGACGAATTGCCGTCTGCGATCGACCTGATGGCGTCTGCGCTGGTGCTGAACGGCGGCAGACCGGGAGTCGCCGTCACCAAGGCGCCGTCGGCAGTGAGAAGCCCCACCGCCTGGATGACCGCTGTATCCGCGCCGGCCGTCAATCCCAGAACCGGTGTGACACCGCCGAAATTGACGGTGTCGGTGATCGCGTCACTCGTGCGCTCGAGTTGCCGATCGACGTTGCCTTGCAAATACGCGTTGAACACTATGTACACCGCCGACGCCGACACGATCACCGCGATCGCCACCAGGCCTGCAGTCAGCAATTTCACGCGAGCATGGAGCGTCCGCACGTGAATTCCCGATGGTTTTCGACGGCTCATTCCGGGAACCGACACTCTCATGCGCGGTCCCGCAGTGCGGCGTCGAAAAATCCCAACATCCCTCCAGTATGGTCACGGAACCTTAGACGAACCTGAAGCGAACGCGATGTCGGCCTCACAGCGCCGTTCCACGACCGAAAGCCGTGAGCCAGTCCATCGCCTCGGCTTCGGTATCGAATGCCGGGACGGTCGCCGGGATCGGTGGTCGTTCGACGACGATCACCGGGATCGACAATTGCCTGGCTGCAGCGATCTTTGCGTACGTCTGCTCGCCGCCACTGTTCTTGGTGATCACGACGTCGATGCTGTGAGTTCGCATCAGATCGACTTCCGCTTCGATGTCGAATGGACCACGTGCGAGCAGCAATTGCGAGTGAGGCGGCAATGTCCCTGAAGGCGGATCGATCGAGCGCACGAGAAACGAGACGCTCTTCACGCGGTCGAACGCCGAAACTCCTTGCCTCCCGATCGTCAGAAAAGCGCGTGAGCCGACCGTCGGCACCAACTCTGCGGCGTGATCGAGATCGTGTGCCGGAAGCCAAGTGTCACCGAGTTGCTCGCGCCAGGGCGGGCGTCGGTACATGGCGTACGGCACGGAATTCGCAAGGCACGCTTCGAACGCATTCTGGGTGATGCGAGCGGCAAACGGATGCGTGGCGTCGAGCACTGCACGAATATCATTGGCCGACAACCACTCCGACAGCCCTTCGGCTCCCCCGAACCCGCCGATACGCACTTCCCCCTCCGGCCATCGAGGATCACGAACCCGGCCGGCCAGCGATGTGACAACCTCGAGGTCGGCTGAACCGGCCAAGCGAGAAGCGATCACTCGACCTTCGCCTGTGCCGCCGAGCAGGAGTACGCGGCGACGAGTACCTGTCGAGGTCAGTGTGTGCTTCTCTCGCGCGCTGCCGAGTAGAGGTAGCTGTCCGGAAACCCCTCCGCAGTCAACACTCGGCCGACGATCACGACGGCCGTCTTCGTGATGCCGGCCGCATGAACAAGTTCGACGATCGTCTTCAAAGTGCCTCGAACAACGATCTCCTCGGGCCGTGAGGCGAAGGCGACCACCGCGACCGGGCAGTCCTCGCCGTAATTGTCGGCCAACTCGGATGCGATCTGTTCGATGCGATGAGCGCCGAGGTGAATCACCATCGTCGCGCCGCTGCGGCCGAGGGACCGCAGATCCTCGCCCTCCGGCATCGCCGTCGACAAGGTGGAGACTCGGGTGAGAACAATGGTCTGCGAGACGCCTGGGACAGTCAGCTCGCGCCCCAGCGCGGCTGCAGCCGCGGTAAATGCAGGAACACCGGGAATCATGTCGAAATCGACTCCTGCGGCGTCCAGGCGACGAGCTTGCTCTGCCACTGCACTGAAGATCGACGGATCACCGGAATGCAAACGCGCGACGTCCAGCCCAGCGGAATCCGCTTCGACAAGAATCGCGGTGATCTCGTCCAGGCTCAGCCGAGCAGTGTCCACGACCTGAGCTCCGACCGGGCACCACTCGAGCAACTCCGCTGGAACAAGGCTGCCTGCGTACAAGCACACAGGGCTCGCAGCGATGATCCGTTGCGCGCGCACAGTGATCAAATCTGCCGCACCGGGACCCGCACCGATGAAATGAACGGTCATTGTGTGGATTCCTCCGGCGTATCTGTGTCTGCGCCTGCAGACGGCTGACGTTTTGTGACGGACCATTGGACCACCGGAAGTTGCGGTCGCCAAACGTTGAACGTTCCCAACGGCTCGGCGCGCTGCACCTGAAAGCGTCGAAGCGTCCCACCATGGCGACTCATCCAGCCGAGCAGCAACGATTCGGACTCGGCGGTCACGGCGTTCGCGACCAGACGACCACCCACGCTCAACTGCTCCCAGCACGCTTCGAGCATTCCCGGTTGCGTGACGCCGCCGCCGACGAACACCGCATCGGGACGTCGAGTTTCGTCCGCAAACGCCTCCGGCGCGGCCCCTTTCACGTTCAACGCGGGCACGCCGAGATTGAGTGCATTGGCACCGATCTGCGACACGCGGCTCGCCACCTTCTCGAATGTTGTTGCAGTGCAACGTGGGTGAGTTCGCATCCACTCGATGGCGACGGTTCCCGACCCACCGCCCACGTCCCAGAGGTGTTCTCCCGGCGCCGGGGCAAGCGCGCACAACGTCAACGCACGGATCTCCTGCTTCGTCATCTGACCGTCGCCGACAAAAGCAGCATCCGGTAGCCCCGGGATTCGAGTCAGCCGCAAGAGAGGATCGGCCGCGATGCACTCGACGGCCAGAACGTTCAACGCGTCCACGTCCTCGTCCGCGTGATCCCACTCGTCTGCGACCATGACGGTCCGCGATTCCCCGGCCCCGCCCAGCTGGGCCAGCACGGTCACGATCGATCGACCGAAGCCCGCGCCGGACAACAGACGTGCCACCTCCCCCGGTGTCGAGCGCCCGTTGCTCAACACCAGCAGTCGCGCACCGTCAGTCACGGAAGCCAATACTGTCGCCGAGTCTCGGTTGACCAGGCTCACGACGTCGATCTCGGCCGATGCCCATCCCATTCGCGCGCTCGCCAACGCCGCCGACGACGGGTGGGAGATCACTCGCACGTTGTCCGCGCCGAGCAGCCTGACCAATGTGACACCGAGACCGTGGAACATCGGGTCACCGCTGGCGAGCACGCATACTCTGCGGTCCGCGTTCTCGGCGAACATCGACGGCAACGCCGGAATCATCGGAGACGGCCAGGTCAGCCTGGTGGGCGCACGCCGTGCCCCGAGATGTGTCGCCGGGACCAAGTCCAATTGGCGCGGCGACCCCATCAGGACCTCCGCGCCCAGGATTGCGCCCTTTGCGCTCTCGGACAGCCCATCCCAGCCGTCGGCGCCGATGCCGACGATCACCACCGGGTGTGTGGTCATCGCGGCATCCGGCGCCAGATCGTCTGAGGCAGAAGCCGCATGACGAAGAACACCGGCTGCAGAATTCGCGGTACCCACACACGCGTCGCCCCGGAGTTCAGTCCCCGCACGACGGCGTCCGCGACCTGCGACGGAGTGCTCGACATAGGGGCAGGCGACATTCCCTCGGTCATCTTGCCGATGACGAACCCGGGCCGTACCAGCATCAACTGGACGCCCGAACCGTGCAGCGCGTCGCCGAGGCCGCTGGCAAAACCGTCCAAGCCGGCCTTTGCGCTCCCGTAGACGTAGTTGGCGCGGCGAACCCGGACGCCGGCGACGGACGAGAACACCACGATCTTTCCGGTTCCCTGTCCGCGCATGATCTCCGCGAGATGCGTGAGGATGCTGACCTGAGCCACGTAGTCGGTGTGCACCACCGCGACCGCGTGCGCCGCGTCGGTTTCGGCACGCGCCTGATCGCCGAGAATCCCGAAGGCCAGCACTGCAATCGAAATCCGGCCGTGCTCGGCCACTACGGCGCCCAGGAGGTCTCCGTGCGTGTCGACGGCGTCGGCGTCGAACTCGACGGTGGAGACGTCGACAGCGCCGGCGTTTTTGAGCATCTGCTCCTGCTCCGACAGCTCTCCGCTGCGTCTGGCAGCCAGAACGATGTTGCGGCCTGGCGCGAGCCTGACCGCGATCTCGAGGCCGATCTCACTTCGTCCGCCGAGGAGCAGTACCGTCTCGATGTCATTCACGTTCGCACCCGCAGTCACCGCTCCAGTGTCCTGGATTACCGTCGTGGCATGACGCTCACCCCCTCCACCACGCCATCGTCACAGCAGACTCTCACCGAAGACGGGCTGAAGTTCGTCGGTGAATACCACCTCGCGACACTCACGACGTTGCGTCCGAACGGCACCCCACACGTCGTTGCCGTCGGGTTCACCTGGGACCAGGGAGCCGGAAAGGCGCGCGTGATCACCAGCGGTGGCTCACAGAAGGCGATCAACGCAGCGCGTGGCGGATACGCCGCCGTCAGTTCGGTCGACGGTGGCCGCTGGCTCACGCTCGAGGGGCCGGCACGCGTGCTCACCGACGCGGACTCCGTGGCCGACGCCGTTCGGCGCTATGCCGAGCGGTACCGCCAGCCACGGGTCAATCCCGCGCGCGTGGTCATCGAAATCGACGTCACACGCATACTCGGGTCCGCTGCATTCAAGGAAAGCTGATCAGTCGAGGACAGTCAGGCCGTGCGGACGGTTGTTGAACGACTCGCAACCGTCCGCGGTCACGACGACGATGTCCTCGATACGGGCACCCCAACTGCCGCGGAAGTAGATTCCCGGTTCGATGCTGAAGGCCATACCTTCGACGAGTTCGATGGTGTTGCCCTCGACGATGTACGGCTCCTCGTGTACGGACAGCCCGATACCGTGACCGGTGCGGTGAACGAATACCTCTGCAAGCCCTTGTGCGGCAAGCACTTCGCGAGCTGCAACGTCCACGGATTCTGCGGAGACTCCTGGCCGCACCGAATCGACCGCAGCCTGCTGCGCCGCCTCGAGTACCGCGAACTGTGCGGCAACCTCCGCGGACGGCTGCCCCATGCTGTACGTGCGAGTGGAGTCCGAGTTGTATCCGGGCTCGACCGGTCCGCCGATGTCGATGACCACGATATCGCCGCTCTCTATCACCCGGTCCGAAACCTCGTGATGCGGATCGGCGCCGTGCGGGCCCGAACCGACAATCACGAACGCGGCCTCGGTGTGCCCCTCTTCGAGAATCGCCGCCGAAATCGCTTCGCCTACTTCAGCTTCCGTACGTCCGACGACCAAGAACTCGGCCATGCGGGCGTGAACACGGTCGATGGCCGCACCGGCTCGCCGCAACGCCTCGATCTCGGCGCCGTCCTTGACCATCCGCAATTCGCGCAAGACGCCGGTGGCGAGAATCGGCAACGCGCCCAAGGTGTCTGCGAGCGGGATCAGATGCAGCGCAGGCATCGCATCCGTCACCGCCACCTTCGCGCCGGTCGGGAGTTGCGCCGCCACAATCGCATACGGGTCGACACCGTCGACCCAGTCGAGGACGGTCAACCCGAGATCGCCCACTGCCGATTCCTTCAGCGACGCCAACTCCAGCCGAGGAAGTACGACGGACGCCTTCGCCGTGTCCGCGGCGATGACCAACGCGGTCAAGCGCTCGAACGAGTCAGCCCGAGAACCCGTCAGGTACCGCAGATCCGGACCTGGAGTCACCACCAGACCGTCGAGACCTGCTGATCGAGCCAACTCGGCGGCACGAGCGATACGTGCGCCGTACACGGCGCTGGAGAATCGGGAATCCTGTTCGGCTGGAGACGTCATGGCTTACAGGTTAGTGCCGACTGGCAGGATGGTGACCATGAGTGGGCCATTGCTTCTCCTCGACGGTGCCAGCCTGTGGTTTCGTGCGTTCTACGCGCTGCCCGAATCATTCGTCGACCCCGACGGAAGACCTGTCAACGCGGTGCGCGGTTTCACCGACATGGTTGCTTCCCTGATCACCAAACACCAGCCGAGTCGTCTCGCCGTGTGCCTGGACTTGGACTGGCGACCGCAGTTCCGCGTCGATGCAGTCCCGACGTACAAAGCGCATCGCGTCGAGGAAGGCTCTGACGGTGCGTCCGAAGAAGTTCCGGACACGTTGACGCCTCAGGTCGACATGATCATGGACGTGCTCGCTGCAGCGGGTATCGCGACGGCGGGTGCAGTCGGACTCGAAGCCGACGACGTACTGGGAACGCTTGCCGCCACCGAGCGCGAAGATCTCACCGTCGTCGTCAGTGGTGACCGAGACCTACTGCAGGTCGTCACAGACGAGTACGTGCCCGTCCGTGTCCTGTACGTGGGCCGTGGCCTGTCCAAGGCGGAACTCTTCGGACCGGTCGAGGTTGCGGAGAAATACGGAGTACCCGGTGACCGTGCGGGCGAGGCTTACGCCGAACTCGCGGTACTTCGCGGAGACGCCTCCGACGGTCTACCCGGCATCAAGGGTGTCGGTGAGAAGACTGCGTCGACACTGATGCTCCGTTACGGCTCGTTGGCCGGACTTCGGGCGGCCGCAGCTGATCCTGAATCGGATATGGCCAAGGGGATTCGCGCAAAACTGACCTCACCTGAGGCAATGGCTTACCTTGATGCTGCGTTGCCGGTCGTACGAGTGGTTCGCGACGCGGACGTTCAGTTCTCGAAGGACGACCGACTCCCGGCGACCCCCGTCGATCCCGCACGCCTCGAGGAAGTGGCGGCCTCGCTGAACATCGAGCGCTCGGCCGGCCGGCTTGCCGCCGCGCTCGAGGCTGCGGCGGCAAGCCGGTCCGACCAATAGGGCGTCAGCTCGGGCGGCTGACCTCGTACGTGCCGTTGTCGTCGACAAACGTCACGGTCACGTTCGACTTCACACCCGCGATCGAAAGCGTGCAGGTGAACTTGTTGCCTGACTTGACTTCCTGGTCCGCGGGGCACTGAACGTTGCTCACGTTCTTCGCCCCGTAGGACTCGGTGACGATCTTCTCGACGCCGGCCTGAGCCGCGCTCTGATCGAGTGTGTTCTTGCCGAAGACTCCGAACACCAGGGCCACCACGACAGCGGCAAGAACGACGAGAACGCCGATCGCACCGAAGATCAGGGGCTTCTTCGACTTACCCGACTGGTTTCCGGGCGCACCGGGACTCGGGAACGGCTGAGCCTGGTTCCACTGGTTCTGCTGTCCCGGAGTCTGCCCGGGGGCCGTGGCGCCCCACGCCTGCTGCGGTGCGGCAGCCGGAGGCTGACCCCACGCCTGGGTTGCGTCAGGTGACTGCTGTTGCCCGGGCTGACCCCACGGCTGTGCGGGAGGTTGTTGCTGGGGTTGTCCCCACGGCTGTTGCTGGCCGGGTTGTCCTTGTCCAGGTTGCTGCGGCTGACCGTACGCAGGCTGACCACCCGGCTGGCCGTAGGCAGGTTGTCCCCACGGCTGTTGCTGGCCGGGCTGCTGACCGGGCTGCGGTGTTTGACCAGGCTGACCCCACGGCTGTTGCTGACCGGGCTGCTGACCAGGCTGCTGTTGTCCGCCCGGCTGCTGAGGATTCTGCCCCCACTGCTGCTCGTTCGGCTGCTGCTGATCACCAGGACCCCATTGCCGATTCGGATCGTTCGGTCCGTAAGGCCCGCTCATGTTCGCCTCCCACTCGAAATACCAGTCTGCGAATCAAACCACATAGTTGCGGTCATGCTGCGTCGACAGCAACTACCCCGCGACGAATTGCAGCTACCGCCCGCGCCGCAGTCTTCGCGACGTCGGCATCCGTCGAAGTCAGGCGGACCTGATCGAGGAGATCGATCACCTGACGACACCAACGTACAAAGTCACCCGCAGACAGCGCACGACCCTGCACTCCAGCCGCGATCAGTGCGTCGACAAGCGAGTTCTCGCTCGCCCAGTGATAAACGGCAGTGACGAATCCGAGATCCGGTTCCCGCGTCGGCGGCAGCTTGTGGCGAATCTCGTCCGACCGCAGTTCGCTCCACAATCGTTGAGTGTCGTTGAGGGCGTGACGAAGCGCCGCTGTCGGCACCCGATCCACGGTGTCCCCGTCCCGACGTGATTCGTAGACCACCGAGGACACGACGGCCGCCAGCTCGGCCGGGCTGAGACCTGTCCACGCCCCCGTCCGCAGGCATTCGGCGACCAGAAGGTCGCTTTCCGAGTAGATGCGGCTGAGTCGTCGTCCGGATTCGGTGACTTCGGGCGCTGCTTCGGCAGTCATGTACTCACGCTCTTTGAGTAGCGCAATGATGCGGTCGAACGTCCGCGCCAACGAGTTGGTGGTGGCCGCAGCCTTTTCCCTCATCGACTGCGTTTCCCTGGCCAGCCGGTTGTAGCGCTCACCGATCCGGCTCAGATGTTCACGATCGGGCCAGCTATGGCACGGATGCGAGCGAATAGCACGTCGCAAAGTAGCGACCTCGGCATCTTCGGACGCGCCGGCCTTGTGGCGCTTCTTTCGCCGGGGGGCACTGATCCCGGTACTACGCAACGCCGAGGCCAGATCGCGCCGGATCCGGGCGGTGTGGTGATCGACATGCTTGGGCAGTCGCATCTTTCCCAGAACGTCGGCTGCTTCCGGGAAATCACCCGAGGAGAGTCGGCCGGCCCACTGGTCGGCAGTCAGAACCAGCGGACGCGGGTCCTTCGGATCGTTGTCCGGGACGAGGACCACCGCCACCCCGGAATGACGACCGATGGGAATTGCGATCACGTCACCGCGGGCGAGTGCACGAAGGGACTCCACCGCATCTCCGCGTCGGTCTTCGCGGCCCTTACGTTCGAGCGCGCGCTCGCGCGCACTGAGCCGCTCACGCAACGACGCGTATTCGAAGTATTCGCCGTCCGCACCGCCGAGTTTCTCCCGCAAACCCTTCAGTGCTTCTTCGTTCCGCTCGATGCCACGCACCAGGCCGACCACCGAGCGATCCGCTTGGAACTGCGCGAAGGAACGTTCGAGCAGCTTCCGTGAATCCGCCGCGCCCATGCGCTCGACGAGATTGATCGACATGTTGTACGAGGGGCGGAACGAACTGCGGAGCGGGAACGTCCGTGTCGACGCCAAGCCGGCGACATCCGTCGGCTCGACCCCGGGCTGCCACAGGACCACAGCGTGGCCTTCGACGTCGATGCCGCGTCGGCCGGCCCGACCCGTCAGCTGCGTGTACTCCCCCGGCGTCAGTTCGGCGTGCGATTCACCGTTGTACTTGACCAGACGTTCGAGCACCACCGTGCGTGCCGGCATGTTGATGCCGAGGGCCAGCGTCTCGGTCGCGAAGACCGCCCGCACGAGTCCCTTGACGAACAGTTCCTCGACTGTCTGGCGGAATGCCGGCAGCATGCCGGCATGGTGAGATGCCAGTCCGCGTCGTAGTGCCTTGCACCAGTCCCGATATCCGAGAACTTCGAGATCCTCTTCGGGTAGTTCCCCGGTGTGTTTCTCGATGATGGTGTCGATCTCGCGGACCTGCTCCGGCGAAGTGAGATCCAGTCTGGACCGCAGGCACTGTGCAAGAGCCGCATCACAACCGGCGCGGCTGAAGATGAAAGTGATGGCCGGGAGCAGTCCGGACTGATCGAGCTGAGCGATGACGTCAGGTCGTGGCAAGGGCCGGAAATCGTTGGAGCTCTGGTAGCTGCCGCGTCGTCCGCGGCCACGCGGCTGCCAGCTCTCGACGCGTTCGAGAGCCTGACGCTGCTTGACGTGGCGAACCAGATCCTGGTCGACGAGCACGGTCTTCGGCCCGGCAGCAGGATGACTACGACTGTCGAAGAGATCGAAGATTCGCCTACCGACCATGATGTGCTGCCACAGCGGGATCGGCCGAGTCTCGTCCACGACCACAGTGGTGTCGCCGCGGACGGTTTCCATCCAGGCACCGAATTCTTCGGCATTGCTCACGGTCGCCGACAAACTCACCAGGCGTACGTCCTCGGACAGGTGCAGGATCACTTCCTCCCACACCGCCCCACGGAACCGGTCGGCCAGGTAATGCACTTCGTCCATGACGACGTGCGAAAGCCCGCGCAGTGCCTCGGAGTTGGCGTAGAGCATGTTCCGCAGGACTTCGGTGGTCATGACGACCACCGGTGCGTCGGAGTTGATACTCGAATCACCCGTCAGCAGACCGACTTCGCCGGGGCCGTACCGCTCGACGAGTTCGGCGTACTTCTGATTGCTCAACGCTTTGATCGGCGTCGTGTAGAAACACTTGCGGCCCGCCGCCAGAGCCAGGTGGACAGCGAACTCGCCGACCACGGTCTTGCCTGCACCGGTCGGCGCGCAGACAAGGACGCCGTGGCCCGCTTCGAGCGCAACGCATGCCTTCACCTGGAATGGATCGAGTTCGAACTTCAGGCTGGACGCGAACGTGCTCAGTTCACTCTTGTTCATAACCACCTCGTCAGGGTTTCACACGCCGCCGACGTGGTGGCACGGCGCTCAGAGAGTGTCAGTGAAATCCTGGCCGGGCGCGTTGTCGCCGGCGGTGTCGGATTTCTCCGCGACCGGAGCCTTGGACTTGGACTTACGTCCGAACAATCCACTCGATTCGGCCTTGGGTTTGGTCGGATTGTCGAAAGCCTCGTTCAGATCGGACGGAGCCGAGATGGAGGAAGCTTCCTCGTCGGACAGTGCGCCCCAGTCTTCACCGGCTCGCTTGGCCTTACGTTTGTCGTTGAGGCGAGCGATCTGGACCGCGACCTCGAAGAGAAGCGTCAGAGCCAGCGCGAGCGCCAACATCGAGAACGGATCCGACCCTGGCGTGGCAACTGCAGCGAATACGAAGAGCCCGAAGATCAATCCTCGACGCCAGGCCTTCAAACGCTCGTACGTCAGAATGCCGGCAAAGTTCAACACGACGACGAGCAGTGGAATTTCGAAGCTGACGCCGAAGATGAGCAGCAGATTGATGATGAAGCCGAAGTACTCCGAACCACTGAGCGCGGTGATCTGGACGTTGTCACCGATGGTCAGGAGGAAGTGCAAAGCCTTCGCCACGACGAGGTACGCCAGGATTGCGCCGAGAATGAAGAGAGCGGCACCTGCGGTGACGAATCCGACCGCGTAGCGACGCTCTTTGGCGTAGAGGCCCGGGGTGATGAATGCCCACAATTGGTAAAGCCACACCGGGCAGGCAAGAACGATGCCGGCGGTGAGCGCCACTTTGAATCGCAGCATGAACTGCTCGAACGGCCCGGTCGCCAGCAATCGGCACGCGTCGTCGGTGCTGAGGTTGGCGCGACTCTCGGACGGAAGCTCACAGTACGGTCCGCGAAGCAGATCGCCCAGACTTTCGAGACCGAGTATCGAGTGTGAATACCAGAAGAAGCCGAACGCCGTGGTGATGATCACGCCGAGGAATGCGAACAACAAACGAGTCCGCAATTCGTACAGGTGGTCGACCAACGACATGGTGCCGTCTGGGTTGACCTTCCGCTTGCGGTTACGCGGGTCTAACGGAATACGCACTGTGCATCCTGGTCTTGGTCAGCAGACAACCGGGGTGAACGAATATTTCACCCCGGCTAGAACGCAGTGTGTACTAGAGCGGCTTGACTTCGGTCGGCTGCGCAACAGGTGCTGCTGCACCGTTTGCGACCACCGCGGTGTTGGCCGTCGGCAACTGTGCCGGAGCAGGCTGTGCGACCGGCGCGCTTGCGGGCGCCGCATCGTCGTTCTGCATTTCCTTGACTTCGCTCTTGAAGATGCGGAGGGAACGACCCAGACCGCGTGCTGCATCGGGAAGCTTCTTCGACCCGAACAGAATTACGACGACAACAGCGACAATCAGCCAATGCATCGGCTGCATTGCACCCATAACGACCTCCCATGATCAGATTCCTCGATGCTACCGGACACAACCGGCGCTCGGAGGTGCCAAAGCACTTACTTCAGCTACCTTTTACCTGTTTGTTTCCTGCGAACTCACTGAACGTGAAGTTTCCCGAAGTTTTACGAACCGATTACGTCATAGGCGTCGAGCGCCGCAACGGCTCGATCATGGACTTCGGAGACCAGTTCCGGCGGATGAAGGACCCGAACGCCCTCACCGAATCCCAACACCAGCCTTGCCATCCATTCAAGTGTTCCGAAACTCATCGTCGCCTCGACCGACCCGTCGTCGTTCACGTGCTCGACGTCCAACGGGTAGTAGTCGAGCATCCACACCCACTCTTTGGTGATGAACAACCGCGCTTCCGGAAGGGAACCGTCGCCGCTGAACAATTCGAGATTCGAATCCTCCTCGAGGGCCTGCGGCGGCGGGTCGGCGGGCTCGTCGAGTTGGACGGCGGCGTCGATCCGATCGAATCTGAACAACCGCACGCCCTCGGCTTGACGGCACCACGCCTGGAGGTAGCTGTAGTTGTCGACCAACACGATACGAACGGGGTCGACGATGCGCTCGGAGACCGCGTCGCGCGAGGCGGAGTAATACGTCAATCGCAGGGCGGTCTTGTCTGCGAGCGCGGCTCTGACCGTCGCTGCTATCGGGTCTTCGGCGATGTCCGGCGCCGGCGATGTGTCCCGGTCCTGACCGATGGCTCGTGCCGCGGCCGAGCCTGCTGCGTCCTCGATCTTCGCGATGGCACGTTGCGCCGAGGACGGATCGACCATGCCGGGCATTTCCACCAAGGACCGCAGGGCGATCAGCAACGCCGTCGCCTCCGTCGAGGTGAGGCGCAACGGGCGATCGATCCCGGCCGAGAACGTGACCTCGATACTTTCCTCGGAGAAGGACAGGTCGATGAGATCACCGGGACCGTAACCGGGCAGTCCGCACACCCACAGTTGATTGAGGTCGGTCATCAGTTGAGTGGTGCTGACACCGAGCTCCTCGGCGGCATCGGCGGGACTGATGCCAGGATTTGCGATGAAGTACGGCACGAGGTTGAGCAGCCGTGCCAACCGCGACGACAGTCGATTGCTCATCAGTGGTCCCCCTGTCCATTGCCGGTGATCGGGCTCGCCGCGGCGGCGCGCAGCTTCGCGACGACCTCAGCACGCAAATCCGGTGGGTCCAGCACCAATGCGTCCAACCCGTGACCGGCGATCAACCGAGCGGTCCATTCCCAGGATCGGACGGGGATGGCCAGCACGCTGCCGTCGCGATCGGTCAACCGCCGTTCGGACGACGACGTCGCAAGCCGCCGAAGCTCATGGGCGCGGCCGTCTGCGACCCACACCGTAGCCGTCCCGGTCACGACGCCCGAACCGGTCACGCGATCGACGACCTCGCGAAGGTCGACACCTTCAGGTTTGTGAACCGAACCGGCCGGGCCGAACTCCCTGACGTCGTCACCGATCCGTGAGAGCCGGAAGGTCCTCACCGCATCACGGTCGACGTCGTGCCCGACCAGGTACCACTTGCCGTTGTGCGTGACGACGCCCCACGGTTCGACGGTGCGCTCGGTGAACGGTTCGTTCAATGCGCCGCGGTGCTGAAAATGAACTGCTCGGCCGGCGTCGACCGCTGCAAGAAGCTTGCCGAGCGCGGGCTCCGAACCGCGGGTGCGCGCGGGAATCGCGGTGACCGGGGCGGCACTGACTTCTGAGTCGACCTGGACGCCGGCCGCTCGGAGTTTGAGTAGTGCACTCTGGGCTGCCGAAATCAGTTCCGGCGACTCCCACAACTGCACCGCGACGGCGACTGCAGCAGATTCCTCGCTGGTGAGGTCCACGTCCGGAAGCTCGTAGGCGTTGCGATTGATCCGATACCCCTCGACGGTCGAGAACCGTCCTGCCAGACCGGTTTCCAACGGGACACCCAGGTCACGAAGTTCGTTCTTGTCGCGCTCGAACATGCGACTGAACGCTTCGTAGTTCGCGGAATCGTTGTACCCGGCCACACTGTCACGGATTTTCTCCGCCGTGAGGAACTGTCTGGTGGACAGCAACGCGATCACCAGGTTCATCAACCGCTCGATTTTTGATGTCGCCACGCCGAAATCCTAGTGGCTATCCGATAACCGAACGCGCGCCGGACACTTTCGTGCCCGGCGCGTCGCCGCAAAACAGACCTGCTGTGTTGTAAATCGTGAAATTGGGTGACCTACATCGAAGCGATCAAACGCTCGACACGCTCGTCGACGGAGCGGAACGGGTCCTTGCACAGCACCGTTCTCTGTGCCTGATCGTTGAGCTTGAGGTGAACCCAGTCGACTGTGAAGTCCCGGCCTGCTGCCTGGGCTGCGGTGATGAAGTCGCCCCGCAATTTGGCGCGCGTGGTCTGCGGCGGATTCTCGACGGCGTCGTCGATCGTCTCGTCCTCGGTGACCCGCTTGACCAAGCCCTTGCGCTGGAGCACGTCGAAGACGCCCCGGCCGCGTTTGATGTCGTGGTACGCCAAGTCGAGCTGCGCGATCTTGGGATCGGACAGATCGAAACCGTGACGGTCCTGGTATCGCTGGAACAGCTTGCGCTTGATGACCCAGTCGATCTCCGTGTCGACCTTCGCAAAATCCTGAGCTTCGACGGCGTCGAGGGTGCGACCCCACAGGTCGACTACCTGCTCCACCTGCGGGTCCGGTTCGCGGTTACGCAGATGTTCGACCGCCTTGGCGTGGTACTCGCGCTGAATATCGAGAGCACTGGCCTGACGTCCACCAGCAAGGCGAACCGGCTTTTTACCGGTCACGTCGTGACTGACCTCGCGGATGGCACGAATCGGGTTGTCCAAAGCGAAATCGCGGAACGACACCCCGGCTTCGATCATCTCGAGCACCAGTGCGGCAGAACCGACCTTGAGCATCGTCGTCGTTTCGGCCATGTTCGAATCGCCGACGATCACGTGCAGGCGGCGGTACTTCTCGGCGTCCGCGTGCGGTTCGTCGCGGGTGTTGATGATCGGACGCGAGCGAGTGGTAGCCGACGAGACGCCCTCCCAGATGTGTTCCGCGCGCTGCGAGAGGCAGAACGTCGCGGCCTTCGGAGTCTGCAGTACCTTTCCGGCGCCGCAGATCAACTGGCGCGTGACGAGGAACGGCAACAAGACATCCGAAATGCGGGAGAACTCACCGGCGCGCGCGACGAGAAAGTTCTCGTGGCAGCCGTACGAGTTTCCGGCCGAGTCGGTGTTGTTCTTGAAGAGATAGATGTCGCCACCAATACCCTCCTCGGCGAGTCTCGCCTCGGCGTCGATCAGCAGTTCTTCGAGCACACGCTCACCGGCACGGTCGTGATTGACCAGCTGGATGAGGCTGTCGCACTCGGCCGTCGCGTACTCCGGGTGCGAACCCACATCCAGGTACAAGCGGGCTCCGTTACGGAGGAAGACGTTGGAGCTGCGACCCCACGACACGACACGACGGAAGAGGTAACGAGCAACCTCGTCGGGGCTCAGTCTCCTGTGCCCGTGAAAGGTGCAGGTAACGCCGAATTCCGTCTCGATACCCATGATTCGTCTCTGCACACTTCGACAGTACAACCAGAATGCGAGGTTCACCCGTGTACTTCGATCGCGTCGTAAGTCACGACTCGACAACGTCGGGCGGCAGCATAGTGTGACGGTGTGAGCCTTATTCGCCGAAAAGTTGTCCGAAGCGACGTCAAAGTCATGGAAAGCACTGGAGCACTGCGCCCTTCCGTGCTCGACCCGACCATGCGGTTTCTCTCCAGAGCCGCCGATCACGGCGTTTTGTGGATGGTTGTCGCCGCCTTGCTCGCGATGATCGGCGGGCGGCCCCGTAGGGCAGCAGCACGCGGGCTGCTCGCACTGGCCGGTTCCAGCGCGCTGGCCAACGGCATACTCAAGCCCCTCTTTCCCCGCCGACGCCCACCGGCACGCGTCTGGCTGAGCCCGAAGCGAGGCGTCGACATTCCGACGTCGTCCTCGTTCCCCTCCGGACATTCGTCTTCGTCCGCGGCATTCACCGCGGCAGTGGCCATGGAGTCCCCGGTTGCTGGAGCTGCTCTGGCACCACTGGCCGCAGCAGTGGCGTACTCACGCGTTCACAACGGAGTCCACTGGCCGTCCGACGTCTTCGCAGGCCTCGCGGTCGGCGGTGCTATCGCTGCCGGCACACGTCGTTGGTGGGCGGTGCGGGACGAAGAGCCCGCCGAACTCGGACCCGAGTGCGTGGTTCCCGCGCTCCCGCGCGGAGAAGGCTTGTTGGTCTTCACCAATCCTGGTTCAGGCTCCGAGGACGACGGGATCGTGGAATCGATTCGAGAACTACTACCGGAAGCGATCGTCTACGAGTTCGACGCGGACATCGACTTCGACATGCAGATCGATGCCAAGATCCCCGAGCTCTCGCCGAAAGCGTTGGGTGTATGCGGCGGCGACGGAACAGTGGTCACGGTCGCGACCGCGGCGACAAAGCATGAGCTACCACTTGCGGTTTTTCCCGGCGGAACATTGAACCATTTCGCCCGCGACGTCGGGGCGGTGAATGTCGAGGAGACCGCACAGGCAGTCGAGTCCGGTCAGGCGGCATTCGTCGACCACGCGGTGGTGCGCACGGATTCCGGAGTGACTGCACGGTTTCTCAACACAGCCAGCCTCGGTGGATACCCGGATGCTGTGCGCCTGAGGGAAAAATGGGAACCGCGTTTCGGTAAGTGGCCGGCCGCAGGAGCCGCGATGATCCGGGTTCTCGCAGCGGCGGAGCCGATGACGGTGACCATCGACGGGAAGCGGACCACAATCTGGATGCTGTTCGTCGGAAACGGGCGATACTCCCCCGCCGATCAGGTGCCGATGTCGCGTCCGGAGATGAACCGTGGACTACTCGACGTCCGCTATCTGCGCGCGGACAAGAAATTCTCGCGCTCACGTCTGCTGTTTGCGGCTGCCACAGGAACATTGGGCAGCTCGCGGGTCTACGTTCGCGAACTCGTCTCGTCGATGTCGGTCCGAGTCGCCGATTCACCGGTAGCCATCGCCACCGACGGTGAAGTGGTGGCAGACGCGCGCCGGTTCGATTTCGACACCGAACCGGGCGCGGTGGCCGTCTACCGAGTCACTCAGTAACTCCAGACCTGCAGTAACTCCCAGACCTACGGAGTATCTACGAGGGTGCGTCGCCGTTTGCCGGCGGCGCATCCTCGACTGCTGCCGGAGCTGGAAGCATCTCTTCCAAAACCGTTCCAGCGATCCGTTTGAACGCACGGCGTGGACGATTGCTGTCGAGTACGGCAACCTCGAGTGCACTCACATCGAGAGTTCGTGGTTCCGCCTCAGTGGTTCCGGCCGGTGCCGGGCCGCCCTTTTGGAGCGCCCCGACTGCAATCCGCACTGCGGATTCGAGGTCGAGGTCTCGCTGGTACGACTCGCGCATCGCCGTCACGATCGGTTCGGTCGTGCCGCCCATGACCACGAATTCCTGCTCGTCCGCGATGGATCCGTCGTACGTGATCCGGTAGAGCTGAGCCGGCGTACTGCTTCCGAAGCGACCGATCTCGGCAACACAGATCTCGACCTCGTACGGCTTGGGCTGCTCGGTGAAGATCGTTCCCAGGGTTTGTGCGTACGCATTGGCGAGCGAACGCCCGGTGACGTCCCGACGGTCGTACGAGTACCCACGCATGTCTGCGTGGACGATGCCCGCGCGGCGCAGATTCTCGAACTCGTTGTACTTGCCCACTGCCGCGAATCCGAGACGGTCGTACAGTTCGCTGACCTTGTGCAGAGCACGCGACGGATTCTCGGCGACAAAGAGCACTCCGTCGCGGTAGGTGAGAACGACGACGCTGCGCCCGCGGGCAATTCCCTTGCGCGCCAATTCCGAACGATCGCGCATGATCTGTTCGGCTGATGCGTAATACGGCATCGTCATAGCGCAGACTCCCCTTCCGGACTCACGGTCGCCGTGCGAGCCGCGACGATCTCCCTGGCGATCTCGGCAGCCCTGGTGGGCGACAACTCGACAGCGCCGGCCGAGGTGATGGTGACCGCCGTCGGATAGATCCCTCGTGTCAGATCAGGACCACCGGTAGCCGAATCGTCATCTGCCGCGTCGTACAGCGCCTCGACGGCGAACCGAAGCGCGGTGTCCTCGTCGATTCCCGGTGAATACAGCTTCTTGAGCGCCGATTTCGCGAACAGGGAGCCGGATCCGACTGCGTGATAGCCCGCGCGCTCCTCGTATCGCCCACCGACGACGTCGTAGGAGACGATGCGACCGGCGGTGGACGGATCGACCGCGTCCAGGTCGTAACCCACGAGCAGTGGCACAACCGCCAAACCTTGCATCGCTGCTCCGAGATTTCCTCGAACCATCGACGAAAGTCGATTGGCCTTGCCGTCGAACGTGAGTGGGACGCCTTCGATCTTCTCGTAATGTTCGAGCTCGACCGCGAAGAGCCGGACCAGTTCGATTGCGATCCCGGCCGTACCGGCAATACCCGCAGCCGAGTAGTCGTCCGTGACGTACACCTTCTGCACGTCACGGCTGGCGATGAGATTGCCCATCGTCGCTCGGCGATCACCCGCGAGCAGAACACCACCCGCATAGCTGATCGCGACGATGGTGGTGCCGTGCGGAGCTACGTCTCCCCCGCCCATGACAACACCTCCTGTGTCGGCGAAGCGGTTCTGCGGAAGATGCTCCGGTGCATGCACCCGAAGGTATTCCGAGAATGACGACAGATTCGAGCCGAAGCTCAACCGTGTGTCCCCGTCTGTGATCCGGGGCGCGCGATCCACCGTCACTGGCCGCCCTTCTGGACGTAGGCACGGACGAAGTCCTCGGCGTTCTCTTCCAACACGTCGTCGATCTCGTCGAGCAGGTCGTCGGTTTCTGCAGCGAGCTTCTCGCGACGTTCCTGGCCGGCACTGCCGTCGCCACCAGTGGTTTCGTCGTCTTCGCCGCCACCGGCACGCTGCGTCTGTTCTTGAGCCATCGCCGTCGACCTCCTTGTGTGAAGGGAGCTCTCGCGAGCATCCTGTTCGGCCCAGCAGAGTCGGTAACTGATCCCGCTCGGACCTTCACCCTACCGAGCGGCACCGTCAGGTGTGGAGAGACGCGACGGCGAGCCGCATCGGCTGATTTCAGTGAGTGAGCTGATCAACCAGTTCCGCGGCGCTGTCCACGGAGTCGAGCAACGCTCCGACGTGCGCTTTGGTACCTCGAAGCGGCTCGAGGGTGGGGATACGGATCAACGATTCACCGCCGAGATCGAAGATGACCGAATCCCAGCTCGCGGCCGCGATATCGGCACCGAATCGGCGTAGGCACTCGCCCCGGAAGTATGCGCGAGTGTCGGTGGGAGGGTTCGTGACCGCGTCGAGAACCTGCTGTTCGGTGACAAGCCGCTCCATGGAGCCGCGAGCAACCAGGCGGTTGTACAGGCCCTTGTCGAGTCGCACGTCGGAGTACTGCAGATCCACCAGATGCAATCGCGGCGCCGACCACGCGAGTCCCTCACGATTGCGGAACCCTTCGAGCAGACGCAGTTTGGCCGGCCAGTCGAGGATGTTCGCGCACTCCATGGGATCGCGCTCGAGGAGATCGAGAACCATCGCCCACTTGGCGACGATATCGTCCGCTCGCGGATCACGATCGGTCTCACGGTCGAGGAACTTCGAGACACGTTCGAGGTAAATGCGTTGCAGCGCAAGCCCTGTCAGTTCACGTCCGTCGGCCAGCGCAACGGTCTTGCGCAGAGTGGGGTCGTGACTGATGTGGTGGACGGCCGTGACCGGACGCGCCAGTTGCAGATCGGTGAGGTCGACACCTGCCTCGATCAGGTCGAGTACCAGCGCCGTTGTTCCAACCTTGAGGTACGTCGACATCTCCGCGAGGTTCGCGTCACCGATGATGACGTGCAGGCGGCGATACTTGTCCGCATCCGCGTGCGGTTCGTCGCGGGTGTTGATGATTCCGCGCTTGAGAGTGGTCTCGAGGCCTACTTCGACCTCGATGTAGTCGGATCGCTGCGAAAGCTGGAATCCGGCCTCGTCGCCGGACTGACCGAGACCCACACGACCGGAACCGCAGATCACCTGCCGGGACGCGAAAAACGGCGTCAATCCGGTCACGATCGAGGCGAACGGGGTCTCACGTGAGCAGAGGTAGTTCTCGTGCGTGCCGTACGAGGCACCCTTGCCGTCGACGTTGTTCTTGTACAGCTGCAGCCGTGGCGCACCCGGCACGCTGGATGCGTGCCGCGCAGCCGCTTCCATGACGCGTTCGCCGGCCTTGTCCCAGATCACGGCGTCGAGCGGGTCGGCGACCTCGGGCGCCGAATACTCCGGATGGGCGTGATCAACGTACAACCGTGCCCCGTTGGTGAGAATCATGTTCGCGGCGCCGATCTCGTCCGCGTCGATCACCGGCGCGGGACCGCTCATTCGCCCCAGATCGAAGCCTCGGGCATCTCGCAGCGGAGATTCGACCTCGTAATCCCAGCGTGTGCGCTTGGCCCGTGGCACGCCCGCTGCGGCGGCGTAGGCAAGCACCGCCTGGGTTGAAGTGAGAATCGGATTCGCCGACGGCTCACTGGGTGAAGATATTCCGTATTCGACCTCGACACCGATGATCCGCTGCATGACACAAGAGCCTATGTGATTGCGGCGCGGCACCCACAGGCGTGGCACAGTTGGAGGAATGCACCAACCTCTCACCGCAGACCTGAATCCCGCGGACGAGGTAGTCGCCGTGTACGACCGGACGGGTAATCCGATCGGCCGAGCACCACGTTCCGTCGTCTACTCGGGTGGGCTCTGGCACGCGAGTGCGGGCGTCCTGGTTCGTACCGGGGACGGCTCCCGCATCTACGTCCATCGCCGAACCGACACGAAAGCGGTGTTCGGGGGCTATCACGACTGTCTGGCCGGAGGTGTCGTCGATCCAGGTGAGACGCCGCAGGAAACTGCGATCCGTGAAGTCGGTGAAGAACTCGGAATCTTCGGAACGGCAGACCAGCCACTCCAACTGACGGAGATCGCTCGAAAATCCTGGGACGGCGAGTGGAACAACTCTCCGTTGCGCTGTCACCTGTTTGCGTTCGAACTCAGATACGACGGGCCGATGGCACATCAGCCCAGCGAAATCGCCGAAGGTTGGTGGTGGACACCGAAAGAACTCGGCGCCCACCTGCAGGACCCGTCGTGGCCGTTCGTTCCGGACTCACGCGCGCTGCTGGCCGACTATTGCTGGAGCTGAACACCGCTGGGACTGAACACTGGTGGGACCTGTGATCAGCCCGGGGTGATCGCCGAGAGCCACGCAGCGAAGGCGCTGGGGTTGCGGGTCTGCGCGAGAACGCGTCCTGGGCCGGTGAAGTCGAAGACAAATCCTTCACCGGACTTCATCGACTGAATGGTGCGCCCCTGAACGGCGCGCCGCATGTTGAAGTTCATCCCGAGGTCGTAGGCGACCACGTGACCGGTATCGATCGTGACCGTCTCGCCTGGCTGCAAGTCGATGACGTCGATCGCGCCGTAGACGGCCAGCACTACTTCACCGTCGCCACTTGCCCGCAGGCCGAAGCCGCCCTCACCGCCGAAGAGGTTGGACATGCCGCCCCACTTGGACTCGACCGTCACACCGTAGGAGTTGGCCAACCAGGTTCCACGGTTGAGGAAGAACGGGCGATCAGAGGTGATGGTCAGCGGAATCAGATCTCCGGGAAGCACGCCAGTCACGTCGACCCAACCACCTTGCGGCGGAGCGGTATACGTCGTGACGAAAAATGATTCGCCGCTCAGCATCGACCGCTTGAGTCCCTGCAGGACGCCGCCCTGCGCCTTCGCTTCGAGTACTACGCCGGCAGAATGCGCGAGCATCGCCCCGCTCTCCACGCGCAGCGGTTCGCCGGGCGCGAGGTAGCAGCGAGCGACTGTGGACGACGGATTGTGTCGAAGATGTATCTGCACGGCGGGACTCTAAACCAGCGCGACCGACCGGTCCAATCGCAACGAAGTCAACGGCAGTGACGCAGAGATCGGGCCGACAACTCCCGCGGAGTGGCCGGCCCGATCGATGTTCGTTTCGTTACAGGTACTGGCCCGTGTTCGACTCCGTGTCGATCGCGCGGCTCGCACTGGCGTTCTTGCCCGTGACGAGAGTGCGGATGTAGACGATCCGCTCCCCCTTCTTGCCCGAAATACGTGCCCAGTCATCAGGATTGGTGGTGTTGGGCAGATCCTCGTTCTCGGCGAACTCGTCGACGATGGAATCGAAGAGGTGCTGCACACGCAAGCCCGGAGCACCGGTGTCGAGCACAGACTTAATCGCGTACTTCTTGGCGCGGTCGACGATGTTCTGGATCATCGCCCCCGAGTTGAAGTCCTTGAAGAACAGAACTTCCTTGTCGCCGTTGGCGTACGTGACCTCGAGGAAACGATTCTCTTCGCTCTCCGCGTACATGCGATCGACGACGCGAACGATCATCGCCTTCAAGCATGCAGTGCGATCTCCACCGAACTCGGCGAGGTCGTCCGCATTGATCGGCAGACCGTCCACCAGGTACTTCGAGAAGATGTCCTGAGCCGATTCCGCGTCGGGGCGCTCGATCTTGATCTTCACGTCCAGTCGGCCGGGACGCAGGATGGCCGGGTCGATCATGTCCTCACGGTTGGAAGCGCCGATGACGATGACGTTCTCGAGCCCTTCCACACCGTCGATCTCGCTGAGCAGCTGCGGAACGACCGTTGTCTCCACGTCGGAGGAGACTCCCGAACCACGGGTACGGAAGATCGAGTCCATCTCGTCGAAGAAGACGATCACCGGAGTGCCCTCGGACGCCTTCTCACGAGCACGCTGGAAGATCATCCGGATGTGACGCTCGGTTTCGCCGACGAACTTGTTCAGAAGTTCCGGGCCCTTGATGTTCAGGAAGTAGGACTTGGCGTCCTTGCTGTCCTGACCGCGGGCTTCGGCGATCTTCTTGGCCAACGAGTTGGCGACGGCCTTGGCGATGAGCGTCTTGCCGCAACCAGGCGGACCGTAGAGCAGTACACCCTTCGGCGGCCTCAGTGAGTACTCGTGGAACAGATCCTTGTGGAGGAACGGGAGTTCGACGGCATCACGGATCTGTTCGATCTGACGCCCGAGACCACCGATGTCGTCGTAGTGAACGTCCGGAACTTCTTCGAGAACCAGATCTTCGACCTCGGCCTTCGGGATGCGCTCGAAGGCGTACCCGGCCTTGGTGTCGACGAGCAACGAGTCGCCCGGACGCAGTTTCCTGGTCGGAGAATCGGCGTCGTACGCGATGATGTCGGCTTCGGGGTCGGCGAAGACGGCTGCCAACGGCGCTGCGAGCCAGACGATGCGCTCTTCGTCGGCATGGCCGACCACCAGTGCGCGCAAGCCGTCGTCGAGTACCTCACGGAGCGTGCTGATCTCACCGACCTGCTCGTAGGTGCCGGCCTCGACGATGGTGAGTGCCTCGTTGAGGCGAACCGTCTGCCCGAGGGCGAGGGTGTCCGTGTCGATGTTCGGTGAGCACGTCAACCGCATCTTGCGACCCGACGTGAACACGTCGACGGTCTTGTCCTCGTGTACCGAGAGAAGGACTCCGTAACCGCTCGGCGGTTGACCGAGTCTGTCGACTTCTTCACGAAGCGCGATGAGCTGCTGACGGGCCTCTTTGAGGGTGTCCATCAACTTGCTGTTTCGGATGGACAACGAGTCCACCTTCGACTCCAGCTCACGCACCTGCTCCGGCGATTGTGCAAGTTGTCGGCGCAGTACTTGTGCTTCCACTCGTAGCGCGTGGAGTTCTTCTGCTGCCGCAACCGAATCCGGGTTCTCTGTCGAGCTCATGTGCGTCTCCTCCCAGTGCGATCCATCAACGCTACCGGCATAAGGCCCCAACTGTCGCCAGACACGGTGCGCGAGTGCGAATTCACACCTGCGCGCGGACCGTGCCGACTGGTCTCGAGCCAGATTTTGGTCATGTTAGCCTTGCCTACAAGATGGAGACAGCGCCTGTCTCTCTTTACAACGAAAGGTAACGCTGTGATCATCCGCAAGACTCTCATCAGCGCTTGTGCTGTCGCTGCCGTCCTGACCATGGGTGCATGCAGCTCGGACGACAACAAGGATTCGACGGCTGCAAGTTCTACTTCCGCCGCCGCCTCGAGCACCACGGCCAAGGCCTCGGCTTCCGCCACGACGTCAGCTGCCGCTGCCGCTGCGGCTCCGACGGCCGAGGAGCTCAACGCTTCGCTCGTCGCTCTGATCGATCCGGCCAAGCCGATCGAGGAGAAGACCGCTCTGGTGGTCGACGGAACCAAGCGTCAGGCCAACATCGAGACGATGAGTGCTGCACTAGGCGGTAACCCGGCCTACGCGATCACGTTCAACGTAAACAACGTCAAGGTCGACGGTCAGACCGCAACTGCAGACGTCGCCGTCGTCAGCCCGCACGGCGCCGCCCCGGCCACCCCGTGGACCTGGGAGCTCGAAGACGGCTCCTGGAAGCTGTCCGACACCTCGGCTTGCGTGCTCCTGGAAATGGGCCGCGCGTCCTGCACCGCATAACTTCCAGCTACGACAAGAGCGGCGATCCGGATACCGGATCGCCGCTCTTGTTGTTTTCGTGTGACTACTTGGCCGCGGTGTTCGAGCCCTTGCCCGCACGCCGCTGCGGCTTCGGGGTGACAGTTCCTTCGGCGAGACGACGAGCGCTCACGAGGAACGCGGTGTGGCCTTGCATCCGATGTTCGGGGCGCACCGCCAATCCGACGACGTGCCAACCGCGCACGATCGATTCCCACGAGCGGGGCTCGGTCCAGCATTCCTGCTCCCGCATCGCCTCGACGACCTTCGAGAGCTGAGTAACGGTCGCGACGTAGACGATCAACACGCCGCCCGGCACGAGTGCCTTCGAGACGGCGGGCAGGACGTCCCACGGGGCCAGCATGTCGAGGACGACGCGATCGACCTTGCCTCCGTGCGCTTCCGGATCGAACTCGGCAAGATCGGCGATGGTCAGTTCCCAGTTCGGCGGACGTTCCCCGAAGAAGGTCTCGACGTTGCGAACCGCATGTTCGGCATGATCGTCGCGGACCTCGTAGGAGATGACCTTGCCCTCGGGTCCGACGGCACGCAGCAGCGAACATGTCAGTGCGCCGGAGCCGGCTCCGGCCTCGAGCACGCGTGCTCCTGGGAACACGTCGCCTTCGTGGACGATCTGAGCTGCGTCCTTCGGGTAGATGACCTGGGCACCGCGCGGCATGGACAGCACGTAGTCCACCAGCAGGGGGCGCAGTGCGAGATAGGGCGTGCCGTTGACCGACTTGACGACGCTGCCCTCGTCGGCACCGATCAGATCGTTGTGAACGATTCCGCCCTTGTGGGTGTGGTATTCGCGGTTCGCCTCGAGAACGATCGTGTAGTGGCGTCCCTTGCCGTCGGTCAGCTGTACTCGGTCGCCGACGCGGAACGGACCTGACGGCCGCTTGCCCGGCGCAGTGAGATCAGCTTCTGGAAGCTCTTGTTCGGGAATCTCGGCGACAGCGGGCTGCACAACCTCATCCACTTCGGTCGTGCCTTCTTCTGGTTGCAGCTCGTTCGCCATGCGCAGATGATCCCTGTTCGCTTGTTTCCGGTGTCCTCGCCACCGGCTCCGACGGAGTTGTCGGACCAACCGCATAGCCTGCCAGGTGTGAGCTCTGTCGAATTGCCAACCCCCACTCCAACGGGTGCAACATCACACGAGCGCCCGCGTAGTCGGCCGGCGCTCTCTCCGTCTCGGGCGGGTGACTACAAACAATGCCCCCTGCTCTATCGCTTCCGAGCAGTCGACAGAATTCCGGAAACGCCAACCAGAGCCCAGGTCAGAGGCACCGTCGTACACGCGGCACTGGAAGCACTGTTTGCACTCCCGACCGGTCACCGGGTTCCCGATCGCGCAGCCGAACTCGTCCGTCCCGCGTGGGAACGTGTCAGTGCCGAGTCTCCCGAGGCCGCTGACCTTGTTCCGGAGGGCGAGCTGGATTCGTTCCTCGACGAAGTCGGCAAGCTCGTCGCGACGTACTACACGCTCGAAGATCCCACTCGATTCGATGCCGAGGCGTGCGAGGTCTACGTCGAGACCGAATTGGAGAACGGCGTTCGACTCCGCGGCTTCGTCGACCGGATAGACGTTGCACCGACGGGTGAGGTGCGGGTGGTCGACTACAAGACCGGAAAAGCGCCTCGCGAGTTCACCGAATCCAAGGCGCTCTTCCAGATGAAGTTCTACGCGCTCGTACTGCTGCGCACTCGCGGAATCGTTCCCGCACAACTGCGCCTGATCTATCTGGCCTCCGGCTCGATTCTCACGTACGCCCCGGATCACGACGAGCTCATCCGATTCGAGCGAACCCTCTCCGCCATCTGGAAAGCGATCCTCGCAGCAGGTGCGACCGGAGACTTCAGACCCAAGCCTGGCAAACTGTGCGACTGGTGCGATCACAAGTCACTGTGCCCCTCGTTCGGCGGAACACCTCCGCCGTATCCAGGTTGGCCGGACCTGCTGAGCACCGAACCTGTTGCCGCAAAGGAGAATTCATAACATGACGGACAGTTCGTACTACCGCTACCTCGGAACGACGGAGGAAGGGCACGAGCGGTTCGCGAGCACGCAGGCAACTGTCAGCATCTGGGGCCCGACACTGCAGCACGGCGCTCCCCCGTCGGCGCTGTTGGTACGAGCCCTCGAGCGGTGCGGTGCGCGCGACGAAACCCGTCTGACGCGCGTCGTCGTCGAGATTCTCGGACCGATTCCGATTGCCGACCTCGAAGTCCGGTCCTGGATCGAACGACCCGGTCGCCGAATCGAATTGATCGTCGCCGAACTGTGGGCAACCACCGCCGATGGAACTGCACGCGCGGTTGCGCGCGGTACGGCGTGGCGGATGGAGACGGTGGATACCGGCGACGTCGTCCACGTAGTCGATCCCCCGCTCGAACCCCGCGACAGCGGCACCCCGGGCGTTCTCGAGGGTCTGTGGAGCGTCGGCTATCTCAAGACCCTCGACTGGTCCTGGATTGCTCCGATCGGGTGCGTGGGAACCGGCAAGGTATGGGCGCGCCCCAAGCCAGAGCTGGTCGAGGGTGAGAAGATGTCTGCTCTCGAGCGTTTGTTCGCGGTGGCCGACATCTCAAACGGGGTCGGCGCCAAGCTCGACCCGGAGCACTGGACGTTTCTCAACACAGATCTCACGGTGCATATCTTCCGTGTGCCCGAGGGAGAGTGGGTCGGTGTCGCCGCCGAAACCACAACGGGTCCGGACGGCGTCGGCATGTGTGCGGGCGTGCTCTACGACGAGCAGGGTGCCGTGGGCCGTATCGCCCAGACTTTGCAGATTCGCGCCCGTTCCTGATTTCCAGGAACGGGCGCGAATGCGCGTAAATCTATTCAGGCAGTGATCAGAAAGCGCGTACTGAGCGGATGTTCGACGCGAGGATGGCCTTGGCACCGAGTTCGGCCAAGGCATCCATCACCTGGTTGTGTCCCTTGATCGGGACCATCGCGCGAACCGCGACCCAGTCGGGATCGGCCAACGGTGAGAGGGTCGGCGATTCCATACCGGGAGTCATCTTGATGGCGTCGTCGAGGATGGTGCGCGGGCAGTCGTAGTCGATCATCAGATTCTGCTGCGCGAAGACAATTCCGCGTACGCGTTCGATGAGCTGGTTGCGGGCGGGATCGTCCTGCGGAGCGCCGGTGCGCTCGATCAGGACACCTTCGGAATCGCAGAGCGATTCACCGAAAGCCACGAGGTTGTGTTGGCGGAGAGTACGACCCGATCCGACCACGTCGGCGATCGCGTCGGCGACGCCGAGCTGAATCGAGATTTCCACTGCTCCGTCGAGACGGATGACGGTGGCGTCGAGTCCGCGATCTGTGAGGTCCTTACGGACCAGGTTCGGGTACGACGTTGCAATGCGCAGGCCGGACAGATCCTCGACGGCCCAGTCCTTGCCGGCAGGTGCTGCGTAACGGAACGACGAACGGCCGAAGCCCAGTGACAGACGCTCGGATACGGGAGCACCCGAGTCGCCGGCGAGATCACGACCGGTGATGCCGAGATCCAGCTCACCGGAGCCGACGTAGATCGCAATGTCCTTGGGGCGCAAGAAGAAGAACTCGACCTGATTGGCCGGATCGAGGACTGTCAGATCACGGGAATCGGTGCGTCGACGGTAGCCGGCCTCGCTGAGAATCTCGGCGGCGGACTCGGACAGTGAGCCTTTGTTGGGAACTGCTACGCGCAGCATGGTGGATGTCCTTTCGGAAGGTGTGGGTGACGTGAGACGACATGAATCGGAAGCCCTGGACGAGCGAGACGGAGTACATCTCGCTGGTCAGCTCCGATCACAGATGTCGGTACACGTCCTCGAGGGTCAGTCCGCGACCGACCATCAACACCTGCGTCCAGTACAGCAGCTGGGAAATTTCCTCGGCTAGCTGCTCATCGCTCTGGTATTCCGCAGCGATCCACACTTCACCGGCTTCCTCGATGACCTTTTTGCCCTGAGCATGCACACCGGCGTCGAGGGCGGCGACAGTGCCGGACCCCTCGGGGCGAGTAGCAGCGCGCTCGGTCAATTCGGCGAACAAGGATTCGAAGGTCTTCACGGGTAGCTATTCTTTCACGAGGACGGAAGCGGTTTTCACACGCCCACGAACAGCGGTGTTCACAGGCCTGCGTCGAGGCTGCGCGAACTCACGAACCTGCGGGTCTGCCCGGTGATCGGATCCGGGTACTCCAACGCTCGCGCCAACAATCGCAACGGAGTCGAGAAGTCACCGGGCACTGCGGGCAGATACTCCGGATAGTAGTTGTCACCGACGATCGGGACGCCCAGCGAGTTGAGGTGCAGCCGAAGCTGATGGGTCCGGCCGGTCCGTGGGAGCAACCTGTATCGCCCGAGCGTCCGGCCGGCCGAGTCGGTGATCACCTCGATCAGTTCGATCGACGTCTCACTGTTCGGCTCGCCCGCGATTTCGGTAGCCGTCATCTCGCCGTGAACTTTGTTGATGCGGCTGCGCACCGTGCGAGGGAAAGTCAGTTCCGGATCGAAGCCCGCAATCGCCTCGTACTCCTTGACGATCCGCTGCTCGGCAAAAAGTTCCTGGTACGGCCGTCGTAGGTCCGGTGTCACGGTGAACACGATGACACCCGCCGTCATCCGGTCGAGGCGGTGAACTGGCGCAAGATCCGGAAGGTCCAGGTCACGACGCAGGCGCACGACTGCGCTTTCGACGATGTGCGCTCCCCGTGGAATGGTCGCCAGGAAGTGCGGTTTGTCGATCACGAGAATCGAGTCGTCGCGGTACAAGATCTCGATCTCGTGCGGAACCGGAATCTCGGGGGCCGGCTCGCGGTAGAAGTACACGAACCGGGTCGGCTGATAGGGCGTTCGGCTCGTGATCTCCCGCCCGTGCTCGTCGACGACGTCCCCGGCGCTGACGAGGTCCGCCCACAGGTCCCGCTCCCCGGGATGCTCGCCGACCAGGTACTCGAGGACGGTCCGCGCCGACGACTCCGCCGGCATCCGCAGCCGGTCAGGTCCGAGACCGTTTCGGATCGGCAACGGAGCCTTGGGCACAGCTCAGTCCTGCTCGAGGTCTGGTGAACAACTCTCGCAGAGCAATTCGAGGGTTCGGCCGTCGCCGTCGATCCGGTTGCGGTACCGCGGGGTCGGAGTACCACAATCGACACACACGCCGAGTGTCTTGGCTTCGGATGAGAACTCGATGTTCATCCGCTTGTCGAACACGTACAGGGAACCGTCCCAGAGGCCGCGGTCGCCGAAAGTCTCGCCGTAACGGACGATTCCGCCGTCCAACTGATAGACCTCGTCGAAGCCACGTGAGCGCATCAGCGAAGACAACACCTCACAGCGCACTCCGCCGGTGCAGTACGTGACCACGGCTTTGCCCTTGAGATGGTCGTATTTGCCACTGTCGAGTTCGTTGACGAAATCCCGAGTGGTGGCGACGTCCGGAACTATCGCATCTCGGAAACGGCCGATCTCGGCTTCGAAGGCATTGCGCCCGTCGAAGAACACGACGTCGTCACCGCGAGTGTCGACGAGTTCGTGTAGTTCCTTGGGCACCAGGTGAACTCCTCCGCCGACCACACCGTTCTCGTCGACTTTCAGCTCGTCGGGGGCACCGAACGTCACGATCTCCGAGCGTGCCTTGACACTCAGACGAGGGAAATCGTTCCCGAGGCCGTCCGACCACTTGATGTCAGCGGTACGGAAGGGTTCGTAACCACGCGTACCACGGACATATCGCTTGACATCCTCGATGTCTCCGCCGACCGTCGCGTTGATCCCGTGCGGCGAGACGATGATCCGGCCCGTCAGGTTGTTGGACTCGGCCAGGCTGTGCTGCCACAGCTTGATCGCTTCCGGGTCCGCCAACGGCGTGAACTGGTAGAAGAGAACAATTTTCGGAATAGCCACAGCAAATCCAGCCTAACGTGCCGCGCTCGAGTGAACGTCGTGAAGATCGTGAATGGACAAGTCCACCAGAGACTCTCGAAACACACGTCCAGGGCCGGCCGGGACGTCGACCTCACACGGAACGACGAGCACCGCGCAACCCGCAGCGCTGGCCGACGCCGTGCCGGTCGGCGAGTCCTCGATCGCGAGGCACTGCGCCGGCTCGAGTCCGAGCAGATGCGCGCCGCGCAGGTACGGATCCGCTGCCGGTTTCCCGTTGGGGACCTCGTCGCCACACACCGAATGGTCGAAGAACTCACGGCCGAGCATGCCGAGTGCCCGATCGACCAGAACTCGCTCGGTGTTGGTGACCAGTGCAGAACGCAAACCACCGTCACGCACGGTCGACAGTGCGTCGCGAGCACCCGGCCGCCAGGTCACGCCGTCCTCGAACAGATCACCGACGCGGGTGTACATCCAGTCCTTCGCCTCGGCGATGGCATCGGGATGCTTCTCCAGGCCGAGCGCGTCGAACACCGTCGCAAGGGCGAAGGGACTCGACGCACCGATGACGGCAACGCGTGTCGCTTCCGTCATCGGTCCGCCCAGGCGTAGGGACAGCTCACGAAGCGCGATGTCCCACAGCTTCTCCGAATCGAGCAGGGTGCCGTCCATGTCCCACAGGACACCACCGAGCGTTGATTCGGATACTTCGGTCAACAACTCAGACATTGAAATACTTTGCTTCCGGGTGGTGCAGGACAAAAGCGTCCGTGGACTGCTCGGGATGCAGCTGCAGCTCCTCGGACAATTCGACGCCGATTCGTTCGGGTTCGAGCAACGCCACCAACTTGGCTCGATCCTCGAGATCCGGGCACGCGCCGTATCCGAACGAATAACGAGCGCCGCGGTACTCGAGATCGAAGTAGCCGGCAACCTCGGTGGGATCCTGCTCCGCGACGGTGTGACCCTCGGGAAGCACTAGCTCTTCACGGACGCGTCGATGCCAGTACTCGGCCAGAGACTCCGTGAGCTGGACACCGATTCCGTGAACCTCGAGGTAATCGCGGTACGAGTTCGACGCGAACAACTCGTTGGCGAAGTCCGCGATCGGCTGACCCATCGTCACCAACTGGAACGGGAGTACGTCGACCTGCCCGGTGGCCTCGGCGTCCTTGCGCGAGCGAACGAAGTCCGCGATGCACAGGAAGCGGTCGCGGTGCTGGCGCGGGTAGGTGAACCGGAACCTTTCGGGTGCATCCGGTTTCGGCTCGGTGAGCACGATGACGTCGTCGCCCTCCGAGATCGCCGGGAAGTACCCGTACACGACCGCGGCATGCGCGAGGATGCCCTCGGACGTCAGCCGATCGAGCCAGTACCGAAGTCGCGGACGGCCTTCCGACTCGACCAGTTCCTCGTACGTCGGACCATCGCCCTTGCGCTGACCGCGAAGGCCCCACTGGCCGAGGAAAAGAGCGCGCTCGTCGAGCAGCCCCGAGTACTCGGACAGCGAGATTCCCTTGACGATGCGCGAGCCCCAGAAGGGAGGTGTCGGCACCGCGATGTCGGTTGCGACATCGGAACGCTCCGGCAGGACCACGGGAACCGCTGCAGCCTTACGCTTTTCGGCGATGCGCTTGGAACGCTCGTGACGTGCCTTACGCTCGGCAGCCTTCTCGCGAGCAGCGATGGCCTCCGGGCTGTCCGGCGCCGGGCCGCCACCACGCTTGGTCGTCATGATCTGGTCCATCAAGTTCAGACCCTCGAAGGCGTCGCGGGCATAGCTGACGTCGCCCTCGTACACCTCCTGCAGGTCGTTCTCGACGTAGGAGCGCGTGAGCGCCGCACCACCGAGCAGAACCGGGAACTTCTCGGCGACTCCGCGTGCGTTGAGTTCCTGGAGGTTTTCCTTCATCACGACAGTGGACTTCACGAGCAGTCCGGACATGCCGATCACGTCGGCCTTCTTGTCCAACGCGACGTCGAGGATGGTCGCGATCGGCTGCTTGATACCGATGTTGACGACCTCGTAGCCGTTGTTGCTCAAGATGATGTCGACCAGGTTCTTGCCGATGTCGTGAACGTCGCCCTTGACGGTCGCGATCACGATGCGACCCTTGCCGTCCTCGTCGCTCGCTTCCATGTGCGGTTCGAGGAATGCCACGGCAGCCTTCATGACCTCGGCCGACTGCAACACGAACGGCAACTGCATCTGTCCGGAGCCGAACAGCTCGCCGACGGTTTTCATGCCCGAGAGCAAGGTCTCGTTGATGATGGCCAGCGGAGGCTTGATCGTCATCGCCTCGGTGAGGTCGTCGTCGAGGCCGTTGCGCTCGCCGTCGACGATGCGGCGTTCGAGCCGGTCGAACAACGGAAGTCCCGCCAGTTCCTGCGCACGGGACTCGCGCGCCGACGCAGCCGAGACACCCTCGAACAGAGCCATCAGCTTCTGCAGCGGGTCGTAGCCCTCGCTACGACGGTCATAGACCAGGTCGAGTGCGGTTTCACGCTGCTCGTCAGGAATTCGGGCCATCGGCAGAATCTTGGACGCATGAACGATCGCCGTGTCCAGACCTGCCTCGGTGCACTCGTGCAGGAACACCGAGTTGAGGACCTGACGAGCTGCCGGGTTCAAACCGAACGAGATGTTCGAGATACCCAGGGTGAAGTGCAGTTCCGGGTACGCAGCCTTGAGCTGACGGATCGCTTCGATGGTCTCGATGCCGTCGCGTCGTACCTCTTCCTGACCGGTCGAGATGGGGAAGGTCAAGGCGTCGACGATGATGTCGGACTCGGCGAGTCCCCAGTTTCCCTTGATGTCCTCGATCAGACGCTTGGCGATGGCGACCTTCGTCTCGGCGGTGCGAGCCTGGCCCTCTTCGTCGATGGTCAGGGCGACGACCGCCGCGCCGTGCTCCTTGACCAGAGTCATGATCTTGTGGAAACGCGATTCGGGGCCGGCGCCGTCTTCGTAGTTGACGGAGTTGACGGCGCAGCGGCCACCGAGGTGCTCGAGGCCGGCCTGCAGCACGGCAGGCTCGGTGGAGTCGAGCATGATCGGCAGCGTCGAGGACGTCGCCAGGCGGCTGGCAAGTTCCGACATGTCGGCGGCACCGTCGCGGCCCACGTAGTCGACGTTGAGGTCGAGCATGTGTGCGCCGTCGCGGGTCTGGTCCTTGGCGATGTCCAGGCACTTCTGGTAGTCCGCGGAGAGCATCGCCTCGCGGAAAGCCTTGGAGCCGTTGGAGTTCGTGCGTTCGCCGATCATCAGGATGCTGGCGTCCTGCTCGAACGGCACCGCCGAGTACAGCGAAGAGGTGCTCGGCTCGTGGATCGGCGTGCGCTGGGCCTTCTCGACCTGACGGACCGCGTCGGCGACCGCGCTGATGTGCTCGGGCGTCGTACCGCAGCAGCCACCGACGAGGCCGAGTCCGAACTCGGAGACGAAACCACTGAGGGCTTCGGCCAATTCGTCGGCAGTCAGCGGATACTCGGCACCCTTGGGGCCGAGCTGCGGCAGGCCGGCATTGGGCATGACCGACACCGGCAGCGTGGAGTACTTGGACAGATGACGGAGATGTTCACTCATCTCGGCCGGCCCGGTGGCACAGTTCAGACCGATCATGTCGATACCGAGTGGCTCGAGTGCCGTCAGCGCCGCACCGATCTCACTGCCCAGGAGCATCGTTCCGGTTGTCTCGACCGTCACGTGCGTGATGATCGGCAACCGCAGTCCGAGTTGCTCCATCGCACGCTGGCTGCCGAGGATTGCAGCTTTCACCTGAAGCAGGTCCTGGCAGGTTTCGACGAGGATGGCGTCGGCGCCACCGTCGATCATGCCGAGCGCAGCTTCGGTGTACGCGTCACGCAGGACTGCGTACGGTGCGTGTCCCAGGCTGGGGAGCTTGGTTCCCGGTCCCATCGAGCCGAGTACGAATCGGGCCATGCCGTCGCGGCCTGGTCCCATCTCGTCCGCTACTTCACGGGCGAGAGCAGTGCCTTTTTCCGCGAGTTCGCGGATCCGGTGAGAGATGTCGTAGTCGGCGAGGTTGGGCAGGTTGCAACCGAAGGTGTTGGTCTCGACGGCATCGGCACCAGCGGCGAAGTACGCACGGTGGATGTCTTTGAGCACGTCGGGACGGGTGTCGTTGAGGATCTCATTGCACCCCTCGAGGCCGAGGAAGTCGTCCAGGGTGAGGTCCGCGGCCTGCAACATGGTGCCCATCGCTCCGTCGCCGATGACAACGCGCTGTTTCAGCGCATCAAGCAGGGCAGAGTTAAATGGGGCAGACATGCCGTCCAGAGTAGTGGGCGCACCGACAAGCTCTGGCCGTAGGCTGGGTGGGTGAGTCCAAGTGAGTTCCCCGTCACTCCCGACGGCCCGGTCGATTTCGATGATTCCGCGGCCTTCGAGAGTCCTGACGGCTTTGCCGTCGACAGCAGCGACCGCCTCGAGGGCGACATCCCTGTCCTACGTGATCCCATCCTCGTTGCAGCTTTCGAGGGCTGGAACGACGCCGGTGACGCAGCCAGCGGTGCGGTCGAACATCTCGAGCTGATCTGGGATGCCCAGCCGCTCGCCGAACTCGATTCAGAGGACTACTACGACTATCAGGTCAACCGCCCCACAGTCCGGCAGGTCGACGGTGTCACTCGCGAAATCGTTTGGCCGGCAACACGTTTGTCGGTCTGTTCGCCTCCTGGCAGCGAGAGCGACATCGTCCTGCTTCGCGGGATCGAACCCAACATGCGGTGGCGCAGTTTCTGCGAGGATCTGCTCGAGCTGATCGACCAACTGAACGTCAAGACGGTCGTCATCCTCGGCGCCCTGCTCGCCGATACTCCGCACACCCGACCGGTCCCGGTGACGGGCACGGCCTACAGCAGTGAATCCGCCGCCCGATTCAACCTGGAACAGACGCGGTACGAAGGCCCGACGGGCATCACCGGGGTTCTTCAGGACGAGTGCGTTCGTGCTGGTGTACCCGCTATTTCGTTCTGGGCGGCGGTTCCGCACTACGTCTCGCAGCCACCCAACCCGAAGGCCACAGTGGCCCTCCTTCAACGAGTCGAGGATGTTCTCGACATCGAGGTCCCACTCGGGGAGCTCCCGGCTCAGTCGGAGGATTGGGAGGAAGCGGTCAACGAAATGACCGCGGACGACGAGGAAATCGGCGAATACGTGCGCACCCTGGAAGAACGGGGAGACGCCGAAACCGACATCAGCGAAGCAATCTCCAAGATCGACGGCGACGCCATCGCCGCGGAATTCGAGCGCTACCTCAGACGGCGAGGCCCCGGCAGCTTCGGACTGTGAGCAAGAACACTCCAGAAGAAGGCGGAAGTACACAGCGCCCACTGCGCCTCCGGCTTCAGCTGATCGCGCTGTACGCCGGCGGGTTCCTCGGCCCGTTCGGCGGCGGCGTGGTTGCTTCGATCCTTCCCGAGATCGGTGACGATCTAGGGGTCGGTCCGTCGGCGGCCGCCTCTTCCCTCACCGCGTACCTGCTCCCCTTCGCCGCTCTGATGTTGGTGTCGGGGACACTCGGGACGCGGTGGGGCAAGGTTCGGACGGTGCGCATCGCTTACGGCGTCTACGTCCTCGCGTCGTTGGCATGCTTCCTCGCCCCGACACTCGAGATCTTCCTTGCCGCCCGGGTACTGCAGGGCTCCGCGAACGCATTCACCACGCCGCTACTGCTTGCCTCGTTGGCGGCCGCAACACCGCAGGCACGGCTGGGTCGAGCCCTCGGAGCCTTCGGCGCTTTCCAGGCCGCAGGGCAGTCGTCGGCTCCGTTGATCGGCGGACTGGCGGCCGAATTCGACTGGCGTCTGGCCTTTCTCGTCATCGCAGTGGTCGCGGGCATTCTGGGAGCCGTCGGACTTCCGAAGTCCGAAGCACCGGCAGCGACCACTCCCGCCCGTCTCCGCGATGCATTACGCCCCGAAGTGCTCCGCATCGGTATCGCTGCATTGCTCGGCTGGGGCGCCCTCGGTGGACTGAGCTTCCTGCTCGCCTTCCGCTTCGAAGACGAGTTCGGGCTGTCCCCCACCGTCCGCGGCCTACTGCTCACCGTCTTCGGCGTGGCCGGCATCCTCTCGGCCCGGCGCATCGGAATCCTCATCGATCGCATCGGCGCACGCTCCTCCGTGATGATCGGCGCCCTGGGCGGAGCAGTTCTGGTCTCCGTCGTCGGCCTTGCCGGCTTGGTGCCGGTGATCGCGATCGCATGGTTTGTCGCAGGCGTCGCGAGCCAGTTCGTGCTGGTCGGCGTCAACGCGGCGGTCCTCGGATCCGCGGGGCCGAACCGTGGCGGCGCCGTGTCCGTCGTCCAAGCGATGCGCTTCGGCGGCGCCGCTCTTGCTCCCCTGGCCCTGACACCGATTTACGACTCTTCGCCTGCCGCGAGCTTCCTGATCCCCGCACTACTGCTCGCCGTCGTCGCTCCCCTGATCATGCCGAAGCAACACTGATCGGTCTCGGCAATTTCGAATTTGAAGTTGTGTAGGTAGTGAGTTTCTCGGCGAAAGTGACCACCGTTGTCGCGAGGCTGTCAGGCCGAACGTTATTCGGAAAATCTTGTGTTTCCGTCGTCGACAGATATTGATACCATTGGAACATGAGCGATTCTGAGTCGGAACCGGAACGGCCGATCGACATTTTTCGGCGATCGGTTGCCGTCATCGAAGAAAATTTGCCTCCTACCTGGTCTTTGTCGACGCAGCGCTCCCCCGACCTGTCCGAGGCGCCACTCCGACTCGACCTCCGCTCCCCTGACGGCTCGGTGGCCAAATTCGGCGTGTACGCCGCTCACGGTGTCCTGAGCAGCGACGTTCCCGGTATCGCCGATCGCTTCCCCACCGGTCAATCGGGCTTCGTGTGCGCAAAATATCTGTCCGAGCCGGTTCGCCGGCAGCTCGATTCCCACGCGATCTCGTACGCAGACGCCACGGGCAACGTGTCGTTGACCGCTGATCGACCCGCCGTCTGGGTGCGTGGACGCGGAGCCGACGCCGATCCGTGGCGGGGGCCCGGACGTCCTTCCGGACAGTTGACGGGCGATCCGTCAGCTCGCGTCGTGCGTGCGCTTGCCGATTTCGCGGCGCCACTGGCGATCACTGCCTTGGTGCGCCTGGCCGGTGCGTCGACGGGAGCAACCTATCGGGTGGTTCAGACACTGTCGGATCGTGAACTGGTGACCAGGCTCCCCCGCGGTGGGATCGGTGACGTCCGCTGGCCGAAGATGCTTCGTGAATGGGCGGCTGAGGCCGGGGCCAAAGCGCCGACGCCTCACGGCTTTCACGCGCCGGACGGGTTGGAAGCACTCTTCGATCAACTGCGTCAGCTCAGCGGTCACATCTACGCCGGTACCGCCTCGGTGGCCGCCGCACCCTTTGCTCGGTACGCGCCCACTCGACGTGCCCACTTCCATGCCGACAACGTCGATCAGTTCGCCGACGCTCTCGGACTACGGCGGGTGGAATCCGGCGGTGACGTGTGGATCACCGCTCCCCTCTCACCGTCTGCCTTCGACCGATTGCTCACCCGCGACGGCATCCGCATCGTCGCCCCCAGCCAAGCGTTCGCCGATCTGCTGGTCGGCCCGGACTCCGACGAGGCGGCGGCCGAGCACCTGCTCACATGGATGATCGAGAACGAATCGCAGTGGCGACGCGCCGCATCCCCTGCTACGGATCGCCCGTAGGAAAAAGAGGGGGCGTCTCTCGCCTACCCTGTCATGGTGGAAGAAACGAGTGCGCCCGATTACGCCGCGTACGCCGACACCAATCGACTGAAGCTGTTTTCGTTCACGATCGCGGAAAAACGGGCCGAGTACCTCTGGGTACTTCGTGCCTTCGACCATGCTCGCGCCAACTACACCGTCCTGCTGCATGCCGGAGCCGTCGCGCACATCCTCGAGAAGATCGGTGGATCGGATCCGGCGGCCGATCTGTCGGCAGCAGAGGTCACTCCCCTGTTGGATCAGCTCCACGTGTGGGAGATCCTCGAGCGCAGCTACGACGGCACCCGCGCGGCCACGCTGGCCGAGTACCGCAATCGCCACTTCGTCTACCAGTTCGGTCAGGCCGGATACCAGGTCTATCGATCAGTCGAAGACGTTCTCGCCGCACGCCTGGACTCGGCGTCGCTCTCGCGTCTCGCTCTGCCGGACCTGCTCGCAGACATGTCCGAACTCGCCGAGGCCAACCGAAGCTCCGACGGCGATCTGATCTTCCGCAAGCTCAAGCGCCTCGACTCGACACTCTCCGACATGGCTGATCGAGCCGCGCACTTCTATCTGACCCTCGGGGACCTCGTACGGACCACGGAGATCACTCCGCAGGCTTTCCTCACGCACAAGGACGCTCTGCTCACGCACATGCGGGAGTTCAGCTCCGATCTGGCTCGCTACGCCCCCAAGCTCAAGGAAGCGATCGAGCACGTCGAATCCACCGGGGTCGATCGCATGATCCGCCTCGCCGCCGCCAGTGACGAACGGGTGTTCGTCCCGATCACCGAACGCGAGGACGACTGGGCTGCGCGCTGGCGAGGATTGACCGCCTGGTTCGTCTCCGCGGAATCGGGGATCAGCGAGTCCGAGCGTCTACGTGAGGGCACGATGAGCGCGATCGCCGCGGTTCTGGCGCTCCTTCGCCGCGTCACGGAAACCCGTCGCGGCGGCGTCAGCCGTGAGAGCCAGCTCCGGCACCTCGCCGGCTGGTTCGCCGCCACGCCGTCCGAAGACGCAGCTCATGCTCTGTTCCAGGCAGTGTTCGACCTCGGTCGTCCACGCCATCTCTCGATGGTGCATCCGGACGCCGACATCATTTCGCACTCACGCTCGTGGTGGGAGGCACCGCCGGTCGAGATCGCGCGAACACTCGCCGAAACGGGCCGCCCGCCCTCACCCGGCTTGCCGAGCAAAGTCGCCCGCAACGACGGCAGCATCCGCCGCCTGCGCGAAGAGCAGCTGGCGGCGCAACGTACGCGCAGTGCCGCGGCGCAATCCCTCGCGTCGAACGGCGTCTATCAGCGCGAACTCAACGAGCAGGAGACCGAAGTTTTGCTGAGTCTGCTCAATGCAGCACTGACCGCGCGCGTTCCGGTGGTGGGACGCGTCAAGAGCTCCACCGGTAGTGAGAACGGGGTGAAGCTGACGCTCAGTCCCTCGGACGGTTCGACCACCATCAAGACCGCCCGCGGGCGTATGCACCTCGACGGCATCGAGGTCAGTGTTCGATGAGAGCTCGCGAGATCACGCCCCTTGCCCTCGACTCGTATCAACGCGCGGCGCGAGTGATCCTGTCCAACCACCTGATCACCTCGACGTACCCGGATCGAATTGCGTTGCCGCTCTTGCGCCGTTGGGCCACCGAGCTGCGTGACGACCTACTCGAACTGTTCGGCTACCGCCTCGAGGTGACGGAGACCACCGCGCGCCTGTTCACGGTGTCGGATCGGCTCAACCCGTCGGCACCGGCCAGAACTGCCTCCGAGCGAACCTTCGATCGCACGCGCTACGCGTACCTGGCGTTGTGCCTGGCCGCATTGGGCCGCGCCGGAAACCAGATCACGTTGTCGGAGTTGGCCGATCACGTCGCGGCTGACGCAGGGCAGGTCGACGGCGTGGAACTCTCCACCGATCGTGCGTCCGACCGCGACGCCTTCGTCGACGCAGTGGGCTGGCTCGGAGTCAGAGGCGCCATCGCCCTCGCCGACGGTGACGCAAACGGCTGGGCGTCCAATCCCGAAGCGGGAGAAGCGCTCTACGACATCGACCGTTCCGTCGTCGTAGCGCTGTTCCGTCCACCGCGCGCCCTGCAGCACCTTCACTCCATCCGCGGACTCCTGGCCGCCGAGACCTCGAGCGCCTCCGAGGACGACGGAATTCCCGTGGACGCGAAAGAGATCGGACGCCGAGTACGTCGGGCTCTGGTCGAGCGCCCGGTCGTACTGGCCGGCGAACTCGATCAGCACGAATTGATCGCGTTGGCGCAGCCCAAGACCGCGTCGGAAGTCGAACTACTGACGGGGTTGGTGGCCGAGCGCCGCGCCGAGGGAATCGCGATGATCGATCCCACCGGCCGACTCTCCGACGTCCGCTTCCCGAGCACCGGAACGATCGCTCAGGTGGCACTTCTCCTGGCCGGCGAGATTGCCGACCGCGTACTCGACGTCGACGCTCCTGAACTGCCGAAACTTCCGATCCCGCACGTGTCGGACGATCACCTGATCGAACAACTCGATGCCGCCATCCCCGAGGCCGGGATCTTCGAGGACCTCGCCGACGAGGACGACGACTTCGTGCTGCCCGCCGGCGAACCGGCCGAGCCACCGCCACCCGTCACGTACCCGAAAATCGACGACGAGTGGCTCGCTGACAAGGTCACCGAGTTGGTGGACCAGTTCGGGCGAACTTTCGCGGCGCAGTGGCAGGCCGATCACAACGGGCTGCGCAAGCAGGCGCTCGGGTTGCTGCAACGTCTGCGCCTGACGCATGCGGTCGACGGCGGCGTACTGGTGTTGCCCGTCCTTGCCCGGTACCGCGACGTCGTGGTCTCCGTGCGCGAACGCGATCCTCAGATCGACTTCGCGGTGGACAACTCCGCACCGGATCCGGTCGACGAATTCGGCCCCGAACCTTCCCCCAACGGCGAACTATCAGAGGTAGAGAACGTATGAGCAACGCCCGCTTCCGACCTACTCGGGCTGGAATCATCAACCTCTGGGATTACCGAGACCAAGAGTTCTCGTTCGCCGACGGTCGACTGGTTCTGCGGGGACCCAACGGATCCGGCAAGACCAAGGCCCTCGAGGTCCTGTTCCCGTTCGTCTTCGACGGCCGCATCGAACCGCGGCGCCTCAACCCGTTCGCCGGTGAAGAGCGCACGATGAAGTCCAACCTGCTCTACCGGGGCCAGGACAGCGCGCACTCCTACGTGTGGATGGAGTTCTGCCGCGGCTCCCTCGAAGATCCCGAGTCGGTGACCGTGGGAATCGGCATGCGCGCAACACGCACCAACGACAAGGTCACCCGCTGGTACTTCGTCGCCGACGGCCGCGTCGGAGTCGACTTCTCGCTGATCGGCAACGACGATCGTCCTCTCACCAAGAAGCAGTTGGCCGAACAACTCGGCAGCGATTCCATCACCGACCGTCCCCTCGACTACCGCACAGCCATCGACGCGCGAATGTTCGGTCTCGGTGTGCAGCGCTACGACCAGCTGATCAATCTCATTCTCACGCTTCGCCGCCCCCAGCTCGCGAAGAACCTCGACCCGAAGGGCCTTTCGCAGGCACTCACCGACGGTCTCCGTCCACTCGACGATCAGTTGGTCCTCGAAGCTGCGCGTTCGTTCAGCGACATGGAGGAAGTCGGCCGCGCGCTCGAGGGGCTCGCGGCCGCCGATCAGGCAGCCCAGAGTTTCATCGGGGTCTACACCAAGTACCTGCGTCAGCAGTCTCGCGGAGAGATCGAACAGGTCAGCACCCGCCTCGCAGCGGTCACCAGAGGTGTTGCCGCCATGGACGAGTCGTCGCTCGCCCAGACCCGCAGCCGTGAGGCGCGGGCAGCAGCCGAGGAGCGCTTCAACCAGGCCGAGCAGGCACTCGAGAACGCGCGCGCCAATGTCGAAGCACTGCAACGCTCGAGCGCGTACGAAGGCAAACAGCAACTCGACGACCTCGCCCAGGCCGTCGCGACGCTCAAGCTCTCGACCGAGCAGCAGGCAGACAAGTCCCGGAAAGCGCAGGCCGCACTCGCACAACGCGGCGACGAAGCCGACAAGGCTGCATCGTCGGTCAAGCGTGCGGCCGAAGCACTCTCGCGCGCCGAGGACGAACTTCAGGCAGCAGCCGAGGACGCCGGCATCGTCTGGACTCCCCTGCCCGACGGCTCACGCAGTGACCAGATCACGGCAGCCGTCCGTGGCCATGCCGAGGAGCGTGACGGTGACGTACGCGTCGTCCGCACCGCACTGGCGACCGTCGAGAAGGCGGCGACCGAACGAACCCGGGCCGAAAACAGCTCTCGCCGTGGACAAGAGCTGCTCGAAGCGTCCAAGGCGGCTGTGCTCGAGGGCGAAGCTGCCGTGGAACTCGCACGCAGTCAGTGCGCCAGCGGGCTGCGCGCGTGGTGGACCGATCACTCCTCCCTGTTTTCGGCTGTCGGCGCCGACACGTCGCTGTTCGAAGCTCTCGACGCGGCGCTCGCCGAAGTCGGCGACGAAGACGCTCCGGCGCTGTCCGCAGTTCTCGCCGAGCACACCGAGGCCGGCACCGAGACGCTGCGCGAGCGTCGACGTGAGGCCGAAGCTGAAATATCTGCATCACACGCCTCCATCGCGGCTCTCAAATCCGAGCGCAAGGCCGTCTCCGCGGAACACGACGACGCTCCGCCTGCCTTCCACGCACGCACCGATAACCGCAGTGAACTGGGAGGTGCACCGCTATGGCAGTTGGTGCGCTTCGCCGATTCCGTCGAACCAGACGTGGCCACGGGAATCGAATCCGCACTCCAGGCGGCAAATCTGCTCGACGGCTGGGTCTGCCCGGACGAGAAGATTCCCGAGCACGTGAGCGAGCAGTTCCTAACGGCTCTGCCCGTCAAGCAGCGTCCTAAGGGACGAACGCTGGCCGACGTCCTCGAGGTCGAAGGCAATGCCGACGTACCCGACGCTCGGGTACAGGACATTCTCGCGTCGATCAGTCTCGTCGAGGCACCGGGAGACTCCGATGCAAGCGTCGCGATCGGCGTCGACGGCCGCTTCTGGCAGGGCGTCGCGCGTGGCCGGCACGTCAAGGCCGATGCCGAGTACATCGGCACCACAGCACGGGCGCGTCGACGCGAGGCTCGGATCACCGAGATCGACGCGGCTCTGGAAGAACTTGCCGCGGCAGTCGATACGGCCAAGGCACTGGTGGCGCAGACCAACGAGCAACTGAGCCGGATCAACTCTGCGGCAAAGGAATTGCCGAAGACAGGTTCGATCCTGCGCGCACTCAAGACGGTCACCGAATCTGCCGGCGCACTCCGTACTCGCTCGGAGGCCACGGAAACGGCACAACGCGAACTCGATGCGGCGATCGCTGATCTCGCGGCGAAGGAAAAGCAACTCCGAGCGACGGCGTCGCAGCACCGGACCCCGCATATCGGCCGTGAACTCGACTCCCTCGCGGCGGCGATCCGTCATTTCGAGAAGCAGGGGGAACTGGCGCTGCGCTGCCGACGGGAGCATGCCAAGGAAGTCGAACTCGAACGCGAGTCTCGCGACCGTCTCGACGAATCACGCGCCAATGCGGAGGAATTCGCCGAGGAAGCCGCCATCGCCGAGGAGAGTCTGCTCCAGCAGGTGCAGCGTCTCGAGACGCTGCGCGACACCCTCGGTGCCAGCGCCGAGCAGATCGACCTGGACCTGGCAAAAGCCCGCGCGAAGATCGAAGAATGCAAGGTCGAACAGCGTGCGGCGCGAAAGGCGTACGACGCCGCCGTCCTCCAGATCGGCACGGCGGAGGGTGCGTACAACACTGCCGTGGAGACCTTGCGTCACACCCTGACCGAAACCCGCAGTGATGCAGAGCGACTCGCACCCTACGCGCGCCCGGACCTTCTCGAGTTGTTGGGCGTCAAGGAACATCTGAGCTGGCCGGCAAGTTCAGCGGCGTGGATGAGCCCCGATCAGTTGGTCTACCGCATCCAGAACGAAAATCGCAGCGAGGACGCAGCCCACCCGCCTGTCCTCCCCGAAGACGTCGACAAGTTGTACCGAGCGCTCGAGGCTGCGACCTCGGCAGTCCGAGTCACCGACGGCGCCCGAAAGGCAACCCGCACGGCACTGACCTCGGCGCTGCAGGACTTCGACGCGCAACTCGCAGCAGCCGGACAGGACTACCGTCTGCAGTGGGATGCACCGGATCGGCTGACCGTCGTACGAGTCCAGGACGATCAGGGCTATTCGTCGATCGGCGAGTTCGCAACGCGGATCCACGACGCTCGCGGCGATCAGGAGCAGTTGCTCACCGAATCCGAGCGTCGCATTCTCGAAGATGCCCTGTTGACCGGATTGGCTCAGCAGATCCACGAGCGCACGGTCGACGCACGCGAGTTGATCGCACAGATGGGCACCGAGATGCGTGAGCGTCGGATGTCCTCAGGCAATACCATCGGCGTTCACTGGGTGCTCGCCGACAACCTCGACGACAGCTCGCGGGCGATCTCCAAGCTGCTGGATCGAGACGCGTCGGCCCTCGGCGTCGATGAACTAGCTACTCTGCGAGCACATTTCGCGACGCAGATCCGTACCGCCCGCGCGGCGCACCCCGAACGCTCGTACCCGGAGATTCTGTCCTCGGCGCTCGACTACCGTCAATGGCGCGTGTTCTCGTTCACCCTCATCAGCGGTGAGGGCAAGGAAGACCGTCTTACCGTCGCGCGGCACAGCGCGCTGTCCGGTGGCGAGCAGTCCGTCTCGCTGCACCTTCCTTTGTTCGCCGCGGCGCACGTCATGTTGGACTCGGCCGACCCGCACGCCCCGCGTCTGCTGGCACTCGACGAGGCCTTCGCCGGTGTCGACGACAACGGTCGCAGCGAGCTTCTCGGCTTGAGCGTTCAGTTCGACCTGGACCTCTTCATGACCGGCTACGACCTGTGGATCACGTACGCAGACGTCCCCGGCTGTGCGCACTACGACCTCGCGCACTCCACGGCCGAACAGGCTGTCAGCGCCGCGCTGCTGGTCTGGTCGAACGGTGAGCTGCTTGCCGAGCACGACGGAACGGATCTGGCGAGGGCATTGGGCTCGCCGCTACGGCGCCGGGTGCCGACACCCGCCGAAGGTGCGTTGGACTACGCCTAGAAACTGCTGTGCGCCTTTATTAACCGCGGGCGGTTAATAAAGGCGCACAGCAGGGGTTCAGCGAAGCGAAATACCCAGTAGGGCGTCGACGGCATCGGCGAACTCGCCGGGTGCCTGCGTGTCGGATCCGCCGCCCTCGATGGCGCGGCGGGCCCAACCGTCGAGCGCGTCGAGCGCCTTCGGGGTGTCGAGATCGTCGGCCAGGTGCTGACGCAAACGCGCAACAGTGTCGGTGGCAGACGGCGCAGAACCGAGAGCCGCGGCCTCGCGCCACACCTTCAGGCGCGACTGAGCATCCGCGAGGACCTGATCAGTCCACGCGCGATCCTGGCGGTAGTGGCCGGACAGCAGTCCGAGACGGATTGCCGCTGGGTCCACCCCCTCACCGCGCAGCTTGGAGACGAAGACCAGGTTTCCGCGACTCTTCGACATCTTCTCGCCGTCGAGACCGATCATGCCGGTGTGCACGTAGTGCCGCGCGAAACGGCGATCACCCGTTGCCGATTCGGCATGCGCCGCCGAGAACTCGTGGTGCGGGAAGATCAGATCGCTGCCACCGCCCTGGACGTCGAAGCCGGAGCCGATGCGGTTGAGTGCAATGGCCGCGCATTCGATGTGCCAGCCGGGGCGCCCCGGCCCGAAGGGTGAGGGCCACGAGGGCTCGCCCGGACGCTCCGCACGCCAGACAAGTGCGTCGAGAGGATTGCGCTTTCCGACGCGATCGGGATCTCCGCCGCGTTCGGCAAAGAACTTCTCCATCGTCGCGCGGTCGTAGCCCGACTCGTAGCCGAACTGCTCGGTCGCGTCGGCACGGAAGTAGACGTCGGGGAACTCCGCGTCGTCGACGATGTACGCGGCACCGGACGCCACGAACTTCTCCACCAACTCGACTACTTCGTTCACCGATTCGACGGCGCCGATGTAGTCCTTCGGCGGAAGCACACGCAGCGCTTCCATGTCCTCGCGGAAGAGTGCCGTCTCACGCATGCCGAGGACGATCCAGTCCTCGCCGTCGCGATTGGCTCGCTCGAACAGCGGGTCGTCCACGTCGGTCACGTTCTGGACGTAGTGGACATCGTGTCCGGCGTCGCGCCAGATGCGGTTCACGAGGTCGAACGTGAGGTACGTGGCCGCGTGGCCGAGGTGGGTGGCGTCGTACGGGGTGATGCCGCAGACGTACATCGTCGCCTTCTCGCCCGGGGTGACGGGGCGAACCTGACGGTCGGCTGTGTCGTACAGCCGCAACGGCGGCCCCTGACCGGGAACGGACGGGAGTGCGGTATCGGACCAAGACTGCATGCTGCCGAGCCTAGTGGAGACTGCTCTGAGGCTGGGAAGGTGCTGGCTGATCCTGCTCTGGTTCGGGCGTCGACGCGAGCTTGCTCGGCCACCAGATCTTCTGACCGATGTCGTAGGTCAAGGCCGGGACCAGCAAGGATCGGACGATCAGAGCGTCGAGCAGGACACCGAACGCCACGATGAACGCGATCTGGGCGAGGAACAACAGAGGGATCACCGCCAACGCCGAGAAGGTTGCTGCCAGAACAACTCCGGCAGATGTGATCACCCCGCCGGTCACCGTGAGTCCCCGCAGAGCGCCCGCCCTGGTGCCGATCTTCAGCGCTTCCTCACGCACCCTCGTCATGAGGAAGATGTTGTAGTCGATTCCCAGAGCCACGAGGAACACGAACGCAAAGAGCGGGACCACCGGATCCGCGCCGGGGAAACCGAAGATGTGGTCGAACACCAGCGACGAAATGCCCAGTGTCGCAGCAAACGAGAGCACAACGGTGCCCATGAGAAGCAGCGGTGCGAGAAGCGAACGCAGCAAGAGCGAGAGAATCACGAACACCACGATGATCACCACGGGAATGATGAGTGTCCGGTCCCGTGTCGAGGTGCTCTTCGTGTCGAGGTCGGTCGCAGTGACGCCACCGACCAATGCGTCGGCGCCCTCCACTGAGTGAACTGCATCACGCAGTCGCACGATGGTGTCTTCGGCCTCGAGCGAGTCGGCAGCGTCAGTCAACGTCGCCTGCAGGGAGACTCGCCCGTCGACAACCAGAGGCGCTCCCCCGTTCTGCACGACGCTTACGTCGCTGACACCCTCCACGCGACTGGCTGCCGCAACGGCATCCACTTGGTCTGCATTCGCGATGACCACGGCCGGTGAACCCGAACCCGCGTCGAAGTGCTCGCCGAGAATCTCCTGGCCTGCAACCGAATCGACATCGAGCAAGAAGATGTCGGACGACGAGACACCGCTGGCTTTGAACTGCGGCATCATCATCGCGAAGATCACCAGCACCAGCGTCGACGCCACCCAGAAGCGGCGCGGATGCCTACCGATTCGAGCAGCGAGCCCGGCCCAGAACCGGTGATCGTTCGCCTCGTCGTGGTGCTCGCGGTCGGCATCGAACTTCGGCTTGGTCGGCCAGTACGCCGTCCTCCCGAACAGAACCAGGACAGCAGGTAGGAAGGTCATCGATGCGAGGAAGGACGCGGCGATACCGATGGCGGCCACCGGACCGAGTCCGCGGTTCGAGTTCAGGTCGGAGAGCAACAGGCACAGAACGCCCGCGATGACCGTTCCTGCAGACGCTGCGACAGGTTCGAGCGTCGCGCGCCACGCAGTGCGCATTGCTGCGTACTTGTCCTTCTCGATCCGCAATTCTTCCCGGTAGCGAGAGACCAGCAGTAGCGCGTAGTCGGTGGCGGCACCGAACACGAGGATGAACAGGATGCCCTGGCTCTGACCGTTCAGTGCGATGACGTCCGCGTCCGCGAGCAGATACACGAGCAAGCTCGACAATCCGAGTGCGAAGATCGCCGAGAAGATCACCACGAACGGCAGGATCGGGCTTCGGTAGACGATGATCAGGATCACGATCACGACGGATCCGGCTACCAACAACAGCAATCCGTCGATACCGGCGAATGCTGCCGACAGATCCGCAACCTGCCCAGCGGGGCCGGTGACCTTGACTGTCAGTCCGTCAGGGCTCGACTCCAGCGCCGCGCGCAGCGCTTTCACGCTGTCCTTGACTTCGAGGGTGCTGTCGACCGGCAGGAACATCTGGAGTGCCTGGCCGTCGGCCGACGGGATCGGCGGCGATGAGGCGTCGCCGAATCCTTCGGTACCGACAAACGAATCGACGGTCTGGGAAAGGAAGGTGGAGTCGGCGGGCTCGAGGCCACCCGGTCGTTCCGCCACGATGATGGCCGGCACGAAGCGCGTGTCCGTGAAGCTCTCTTGAAGCTTTGCCACCTCGGTCGCTTCGGCCGACGCGGGCAGGAACGACGTGTTGTCGTTCTGCTGCACCGTGCTGAGCTTTCCGGCGAACGGACCGCCGAATCCTCCGATTGCCAGCCAGCCGATCACGAGGAGAGCTGGCACAATCCATCGAAGGCGACGAACAGGACGATTTTGTACGGGTGTGCTCACTGGGTCTCCAGGGATCGGCAGCAGAGGACTTGCCGACTATTTTGTTCAGCATGCTGAGTAATTGCAAACGGAAGGCAGAAAAATGAGCAGCGACGGCCTGGACGACTGGCCCACCGGCCGGCTGTTGTCCACCGCTGCACGCCTGGTGGAGCACTCGTGGGAGAAGGTCTTGCGGTCTCAGGACATGACGCACGCGGGCCTGATCGTGCTCCACTCGATCGCCGGTGGGGCGGCGTCTCAACGCGACATCGCGAAGAACGCCCGCGTCACCGATCAGACGATGAGCCGCACGATCGACCGTCTCGAACGAGCGGGTTACGTCACTCGTGACACCGATCCGAGGGACGAGCGTCGGCGCGTGATCGCGATAACCGACGCCGGAAGACTGACGTACGAGCGACTACTGACGCTCGAGAAGGAAGATGCGGCGTTGACCGTCGGCGTCGGGGATGTCGCCGCGCTGCGCGAACAACTACTGCGATTGGTTCGCTCACCCGGATTGACGGCAACTCGCGAACAGCAGGAAACGTCTCGCGACTAGAAGGCCGGCCAGGGAATCGTTCGATGGCCGTTCGGCTCAGGCATCACCGCGGACTCGGCGAACTGCATCGCCCGCACCGCCAAAGCCACGATCTCTTCCTCGGTGATCAGTTCGGACAACTCGTCGCCGAGATCCCCGTCGAGAGTTGTCGCGAATTCGGCGACGTCGGCGATCAAAGCACCGGGTACGGGCTGCCCGGCCCACCCCCACAACACCGTCCGCAGCTTGTTCTCCGAGTGAAGACAGATTCCGTGATCAACGCCGTACACCGAGCCGTCGACGCCCTCGAGGGCGTGACCACCTTTACGGTCGGCATTGTTGATGAGGACGTCCAGAACGGCCATTCGCTGCAGCCGTGGATCGTCCGCATGGATCAGGGAGACTGGTTCACCCTCCGAGTCGAAGGCCTGCAGGACCTCGAACCACCCCGGCGGAACGTTGCCGGGACTGCACAGGTCCACCATCTCGAGTCCGCCAGATCCATCCGCACGGCGATCGACGGTGTCGATCCATCGCTGCACCATGCCTGGACCGAAGGGGCCGTCCCGCAACACTGTTCGCGGAATCACTCCCCAACCCAGCGCCTCGGACACGCGGTACGACGCGACCTCACGCCCCGCCAGAGTGCCGTCCGGGAAATCCCACAGTGGGCGTTCACCCCGGACCGGCTTGTAGACCACGCGGGTGGACTTCTCCCCCAGAGTCGACTCACATACCAGCGTGGCGTTGCTCGCCGTGGTGATCTGACCGATCAGAGTCAGATCACCCTCGAGCAGCACGTCCGGCACACCAGGTTCGGACACGACGTCAGACCTCGTCGTCGTCTGCGTCGTCGATCGCAAAACCGAAGGACTCGCCGCGTCGGTACCCATTCGTGCGGATGCAGACGTGCCCCTCGGGCGCCAACGGTTCACCACACAGCGGGCACGGCGCGCGTCCCGCCGCGATGACGCGTTCGGACCGCAGCGAAAACTCGCGCGCTTGCTCCGGAGTCAGGAACACACGGACTGCGTCCGGACCGTCGTCGGCGTCATCGAGGACAACCGATTCGTCGAACTCCGTCTCGCTGACGGCAAGCAGCTCCACGACGACCGCCCCGGCATCGGCATCCCAACCGAGCCCCATCGTGCCGACCCGGAACTCCGCGTCGAGTGGTGTGACCAGCGGGCTGAGGTCGGAGACGTCGTCGGCTTGTGGCGGAACCTCGGTTCCGAAGCGTCGATGCACCTCTTCGAGGAGTAAGCCCATGCGATCGGCGAGAACCTGAACCTGCTGCTTCTCGAGCAGCACACTCACCACCCGTGATTCGTGCACGGCCTGGAGATAGAAAGACCTGTCACCGGGTTCGCCCACCGTTCCTGCGACAAATCGGTCAGGAGTGCGAAATACGTGAATCGCGCGCGACATTGCACCTCCTCGAGTTCGAGCAGAACATCACTGAATACCCATTATCCGTCACAGCTCACGCACCGACCTCTCCGCCGGGGACGGACTCCTGCGCGGGAGCCGAACCGTTGGTCGCGGCCTTCGCCGCACCGATCGCGGCGAGCACGTCTCCGGTGTCGTTGACGCGAAGAACGAACGGCAGTGTCGCCGTGTAGCGAATCACACTGACCGAGGCGGGCTCGGCGACGATGCGCTGGAACGAATCGAGATGCATCGCAAACGCGTCGGCGAGAACCGATTTGATGACGTCACCGTGCGTGCACGCGATCCAGACGACGTCCTTGCCGTGTTCTTCGGCCAGCCGTGCGTCGTGCTCTCGGATCGCGGCAACGGCTCGCGCCTGTACCTGGGCCAGCCCTTCACCGCCGGGAAACACTGCACCGGAAGCGTGGCGCTGCACCACTTTCCAGAGCGGTTCTTCCAAGAGTTCCTTGAGCGGGCGACCCGTCCAGTCGCCGTAATCGACCTCGATGAGGCGATCCTCGACCACCGGCGTCAGACCACGGTCGACGGCAATGGGGCCGACCGTCTGCTCACACCGCAACAGCGGCGAGCGGACGATCTCCGCGATGTCCAGACCGACCAGCCGATCGACGACGCCTTCGGCCTGTTTCCGGCCGTGGTCGTCGAGTTCCACACCCGGCGTTCGACCGGCCAGGGTATGGGCAGTGTTGGACGTCGACCGCCCGTGCCGCAGTAGGACAACTGTCATTCCACAACCCTAATGGGGCGGTGGCCGCACGGACGGGTGGTCGACGTCGAAACGGGCCCTATGTCGCGGACACGACCCCTGTGGCCAGCAACGCAAGGACGACTACGCCGAGAGCGATTCTGTATCCGACGAACCAGTACATTGAGTGATCGACAACAAATCGAAGCAGCCAGGCGATCGCTGCGTAACCGACCGCGAAGGCGATGACGGTTGCCACCAGCAACTGCGGACCGCTCGCGTTCAGACCCTCACCGGCCGGCTCGAAGGCATCCGGGAGGCTGAACAAACCGGAGGCGAGAACTGCCGGAATCGCCAACAGGAACGAGTAACGGGCTGCGGCCTCACGGGTGAGTCCGAGGAAAAGGCCGGCACTGATCGTGCCACCCGAACGTGAGACACCCGGGATGAGCGCGAGCGCCTGAGCCGAACCCATGATGATGCCGTCGCGCGCTGTGAGCGATTCGATCGGGCGCGTCTTGCGTCCGTAGTACTCGGCAGCAGCGATGACGAGCGCGAACACGATCAGCATCGTGGCAATCAGCCACAGATTGCGTGCGCCGGTACGGATCTGGTCTTTGAAGAAGAACCCGAGGATGCCGACCGGGATGGTGCCGATGATGACGTACCAGCCCATCCGGTAATCGAGATCGCCCCGGTGCTCGGCATTGAACACACCTCGGAACCAGGCAGTGATGATCCTCACGATGTCGCGTGCGAAGTAGATCAGGACCGCCAACTCGGTGCCGAGCTGCGTCACCGCGGTGAACGACGCGCCGGCGTCACTGCCGAAGAATATCTCCGACACGATTCGCAAATGTCCGGAAGACGAGATGGGCAGGAACTCGGTCAAGCCCTGCACGAGGCCCAGGATCACGGCCTGGAGCCAGGTCATCGCTTCGCCCATCACTCACCGATCCCGGCTGATTCGAATGGGGTTACTGCACACAGGTTTCGTGTGTCGGGTTCACGTTTCACCGGCGCCACGCTACCGGGGCCCACGGCGCCGCGCCGCGCCCGGCACGTCCGTGTCCGAATACCCCGACTCGAGGCGAGCGCCTACTAGTCTGCACGTGGTGAGATCTCTCGGGTGCCGCACTTGCGCACACGAGTCGGGCGCGAGATGCAGGCGGTTATGAAGCACAGATCTGTCGGAACGAGCGGACTTCGGGTCTCGCGACTTGGGCTCGGCACACTGACATGGGGACGCGACACGGACGGCGACGAGGCTGCTGCGCAGCTACTCGCGTTCGCCGAGGCCGGCGGAACCCTGGTCGACACCTCGCCCGCCTACGGCGCCGGTGCGGCGCAACGAATCCTCGCCGAGTTGCTCGACGACGTCGTTCCACGTGACGAACTCATCATCAGCTCGAGCGCCGGCATCGACCCCACACCGATCGGCACCGACCGCGTCGACTGCTCGCGGCGCGGATTGCTCCGCCAGCTCGACGCGACTCTTCGTGAACTCGGAACCGACTTCCTCGACATGTGGCAGGTCGCAACCTGGGATCCGCTCACGCCCGTCGACGAGGTTGCAGCAACCCTCGACTACGCCGTCTCGAGCGGCAAGGTGCGGTACGTCGGAGTGCGCGGCTACCTCGGCTGGCAGCTCGCGACGGCCGTAGGAGCCGGTGGCGCAACAACACTCGCCGCGACGCAGGCCGAGTACTCGTTGCTCGCACGCGGCGTCGAGGAAGAATTGTTCGCAGCGGCGGCCCATCACGGCGTCGGAGTGTTCGCCGCAGTACCCCTCGCGGGCGGTGTGCTGACCGGCAAGTACCGCGACGGCATTCCCGTCGATTCCCGCGGCGCCGACGAAGCACATTCGCAGGATGTGCAGAGCTATCTGACCGATTCCTCGATCCGGGTGGTCGACGCAGTCGTTACCGCTGCCGACGGTCTGGGTACTTCCCCACTGGCGGTGGCACTGGCCTGGGCGCGCGATCGCGCCGGGGTGGCCAGCGCCGTCGTCGGCACGCGTGATCTCGCCCAGTTGACAGGAGTACTGGCAACCGAAGAATTGGAACTTCCGAAAGCGATTGCCGCGGCTCTCGACGATGTGAGCGCTTGATCTGTCTCGCTGATCGAAATACCGGAGGTATCGCGTTGGCGAGGGCAGGCTAACCTAGTAGGCAACGCTTGACTACAGCCTCAGGAGAATCAATGACCACGCTCGACGTAGACAGCCTTTCCGCAGACGCAGGCCCAGCCTTCTCCGAACGAATCAAGACCGAGACGGACGCAGCACACCGCGAGACGGAGCAGTCGCGATTCGTAGGCGCACTACTCGGCGGTGAGCTGACCACCGCTGGCTACGCCGCACTTCTGGGACAGACGTACCTCGTCTACACGAGCCTCGAAGAGGCCGGCCGCACACACGCCGACAACGAGTTGGTCGCCCCGTTCCTGTCCGAGGATCTGTTGCGCGTGGCTTCACTCGAGGCCGATCTCGAGTTCCTCGGCGGACCGAACTGGCGCGACGAACTCGTGGCACTGCCGGCAACCGAGCGCTACATCGCCCGCCTGAAGGAGGTGGCGTTCGACTGGCCTGCCGGCTTCGTCGCACATCACTACCTTCGGTACATGGGCGATCTCTCGGGCGGACAGATCATCCGCCGGATGCTCGAACGCGCCTACGGATTCGAGACCGACGGACTTCGCTTCTACATCTTCGAAGGCATCCCCAAGCCGAAGCCTTTCAAGGACGACTACCGCTCGAATCTGGATGCACTGCAGATTCCTGCCGAGGAACAGCAGCGTTTCATCGACGAGGTGAATCTGGCGTACCGCCTCAACGGCGACCTGTTCGCCGACCTCGAAGGCGACATCGAGAGCTACCTCGTCAAATGATGAAGCGCTTGGCCGCGGCGGCTCTGGTCGCAGCAGCCGGTTTCGGTCTGGTGGCTTGCGGGTCCAGCGACACTCCGACGACATCTCAGGGTGCCAGGACCGCGGTACTCGAAGATTCCAGCCCGGTTCCCGTGTCCGACAACCCGACCGCGACACTGCCCGTGACGGTGAAGAGCTTCGACGGCGTCGACGTGACCATCACCGACAACAGCCGGATCGTTGCGGCCGACCGCTACGGGACGCTCGCGACGACGACGGTGGCGCTCGGCCTCGGTGACAATCTCGTCGGCCGCGACACCGCCGCCAAGTTCCCCGCAGTCGCGGACGTGCCGGTTGTCACGGTCGGCGGCCAATCGCTCAACACCGAGGCAATTCTCGACCTCAATCCCACCGTTGTTCTCACCGACACCAGTATCGGGCCCAAGAGCGTCCAGGATCAGTTGCGCGCCGCCGGTGTTCCCGTCGTCTTCTTCGATCCGACCCGAACACTCGAGGGTGTGCCAGGACAACTCCAGGCCGTCGCCGACGCGCTCGGCGTCCCCGCCCAGGGCGCGGCGCTGGTCGATCGGACCGAATCGGAAATCGCTGGAGCTCGTGACCTGGTCCCCACCGAGGGCGATCCACTGAAAATCGCATTCCTCTACATGCGCGGATCGGCCATCACCATGATCGGCGGTGAAGGGTCCGGAGCAGATTCCTTGATCGAGGCACTCGGCGCCACCGATGCAGGAACCGCCTCGGGCATCACACAACAGTTCGTGCCCATCACCAGCGAAGCGCTCATCGCCGCAGCGCCTGACGCCCTGCTGATGATGACGGACGGATTGGCATCGATCGGCGGAATCGACGGCCTCGAAAAGGTCCCTGGCATCGCGCAGACGCCGGCTGGAAAGAACAAACGAGTAGTCGACATGGCGGACGGTGTACTGCTCAGCTTCGGGCCCAACACCGGACGCGTCATGGCGGCACTCGCCGAAGCGATCTACGAGCCCGGTGGATCGTGAGCAAAGATTCGTGAGTGCTGATTCGTGAGTACAGAGACAGGTAGTTCCGAAGCAGGTAAGACTGTGTCGGCCGAGGATTCACACGACGTCGGGGGCGCCGACAAGTCGGCGTCTGCCCCCGCGTCGCGGTCGCGGGTGAGTGCGGTTCTGGTCAGCTTGACTCTCGCCCTCGTGATCGTCGCGGTGCTGTCGGCGTGCATCGGTCAAGTTCCGACGTCGCCACTCGAGGTTTTGGGCAGCATCCTGCATCGCATCGGGCTCGACCTCGGTCCGATGCCCGCCCATCCCAGCGGTGAAGTGACTTTGTGGGAGGTTCGATTCCCCCGCGTCGTGCTCGCCATCTGTGTCGGCGCGGCGCTGGGATGTTCCGGTGCGCTCCTGCAGGGTGTGTTCTCCAATCCGCTCGCAGAACCCGGAGTGATCGGAGTGTCTGCGGGCGCGGCAGTTGGCGCGAGTGCTGTCATCGTCGTCGGGGGAACGTTCGTGGCCGGCTGGGCCGTTGCTGCGGCTGCGTTCGTCGCCGGGCTGGTCACCACCGCGGCGGTCTACCTGCTGGCTCGGCACGAAGGCCGAACCGAAGTAGTGACGTTGGTGCTGACGGGCGTCGCGATCAACGCGTTCGCCGGCGGGCTCATCGCGTTCTTCACCTTCGTCGCCAGCCCGTCCGCTCGCGATCAGATCGTGTTCTGGCAACTCGGCTCACTCAACGGCGCTTCCTGGAACGCAGTCCTGATCGTGGCGCCGATGACCGTCGTCGGGATCGCCGCGACCATGATGATCGCCCCACGTCTGGACCTGCTGGCGCTCGGTGAACACGCGGCCCGTCATCTGGGCGTCAACGTCGAACGGCTTCGCCAGTTCGCGGTACTGATCGTCGCTCTCCTGGTCTCGGCGAGTGTTGCCTTCACCGGCATCATCCTCTTCGTCGGCCTGGTCGTTCCGCACCTGATGCGCATTCTCGTCGGACCTGGCCACCGCGCGCTGATTCCGGCGAGCGCCCTCGCCGGCGCACTGGTTCTGCTTGTCGCAGATCTGGGCTCGCGGTCGCTGATCGACAACGCAGACCTGCCCCTCGGAATGCTGACCGCTCTGGTGGGCGGCCCCTTCTTCTTCTGGCTTCTCCGACGCACGCGCGCGCAACAGGGCGGGTGGGCATGAGCAGCCTCGTAAGAAACTGGCGCGAACTGTTCGGCCGCGTCACCCCCGAACCGAAGAGCCCAGCCGTCGGTGATGTCACCCTCGAGGCGCGCGACATCACAGTCGAACGCGGTGGTCGGCAGATTCTGGAAGGCGTGTCCATCGAAGTCCGGGCAGGCGAGCTAGTCGTTCTCGTCGGACCGAACGGCGCCGGTAAGTCGACTCTTCTTGCGGCGTTGGCCGGTGATCAGCCCGTCATCGCTGGGCGGGTGGACGTTGACGGCACCGACCTCACTCAGTGGTCGCCGATCGACATGGCGCGCCGACGCGCGGTGCTCCCCCAGAAACACACCATCGGATTTTCGTTCAGCGCTCGCCAGGTGGTTCGTATGGGACGTGCGCCATGGACCGGAACTCGCCGAGAAGACCGCGACGGCGCTGCTATCACCGCGGCGATGAAGACCTGCGATGTCGAGGGGTTCGCCAATCGGCCGTTCGCCGTGCTGTCCGGCGGCGAGCAAGCGCGGGTCGCGCTGGCCCGGGTACTGGCACAGGAAACGTCGACCATCCTGCTGGACGAGCCGACTGCAGCTCTCGATCTCGGACACCAGGAAGCGGTGATGTCCGTGGCGCGCGCTCGCGCTGCGGACGGCGATGCCGTCGTCGTCGTTTTGCACGACCTCGCGTTGGCAGCGGCGTACGCGGATCGGATCGTCGTGCTCGAAAACGGCCGCATCGCCGCTGACGGTCCCCCGGAATCGGTGTTGCACGAAGAGCTTCTGACCCGCGACTACGGTTATCCGGTCGAGGTCTTCCCGCATCCGACAACCGGAGCAACGCTGGTCATCCCGCGCCGAGAATTCACCGAACAGAATCGATGATCGATCCCAGCCTGTTCAGGACGGCTCTCACCGTCGGCAGGCTGCGACCGTCGCTCTCACGAACTCCGTCACCGGGACCGGGCTGTGACCAATCAGCCTCCGTGGACAGAACTGCGTCGCGGACCACACCGGCGATGCTTCGCTCGTCGGTCAGATCGATGTCGGTCACCGATCGCTCCGCGGTGGCGACAACGTCTGCAGGGGTCGGCACACTGTGCTCGCAGTATTCGCCGTATACCTCGACGAACAGCATGCTCTTTCGTACGCGGAACGCGAAAGTTCGACCGTCGGACCTGCCGAAACCGTGTGCATGGGCGCCGACGGTGAGGTCCTCGATCTCGAAGCCCGGCCGCGCCGGTTCGGGCGACTGCGCGCCGGAATCGGTGGGTTCTGTGGGAATCACAATGATCTCCTCGGTGATTGCAGCGTCAACCGCAATCGCTGTTCGTACGGTATCGCGTCAAGGGTGTGAGCGGAATGGTCGGTAGTTCCTCGACGCGATGAACGGCGCCCGACTGCGATCAGGGATGATCGATGACAGTCGCACTGCGTGAAGAACAGATGACAAGAAAAAGAGGAACTACACATGGCTCGCCTAGGGATCCGCACCACTGCAGCAGCAATGGGGGCGGCGGTTCTGCTGGTCACAGGATGTTCTTCCGGAGATGGCGGAGACGACCTCATCACGATCGATCCCGCAACGGCAGCGGTCTCACCGGCCACCATCAGTACCCCGGACGGCGTGGTTCACCCGTATTCAGGTCTGATCGATTCCATCACATTCGACCCGATCACGCGTAGCGCTGTAGTGGTTGCCAACGACCCCCGTTCGGTGCTGGTCGTTCCTTCGGACGGTTTGGCCGGCGCCGACCCCGCCTCTGCAGGCCGTCCAACAGCCCTGGATTCCGACGTACGCGACGTTTCGATCGGCTCTGACGGTAGCGCTCTTCTGTCGATGGATCGCCAGGTCGTGAAGCTGAATCTGACTTCGGGCGAACAGACGTCCATCCCGGTAGACGGGCAGGCGAATTCAGCGGTCGAACTCAACGACGGCCGCATCGCGATCGGCACGGACAATGGTTCAGTTCACATCGTCGACCCGAAGACCGATCAGTCACAGACGGTTTCGGGATTCGCATCCGTCGACGAACTCGCGGTCACCGGCGACAACCTGAGCGCCCTCGATCACCGTCAGACCTCGTTGACGGCGATCAACCTCGAAGACGGCAAACTCGGCGTCGCTCTCCGCGCCGGTGAGGGCGCAACTCATCTGGCCACCGATCGCTTCGGACGCATTCTGGTCACCGACACCACCGGCAACGAACTGCTCGTCTTCACTGCCGATCCGCTCCTGATGCACCAGCGCTACCCCGTCGGCGAGTCGCCGTACGCCGTTGCCTACGACGAGACCGCGGATCGGGTGTGGGTGACACTGACCGCGACCAATGAAGTGGTCGGCTTCGATCTGTCGTCCGGCATCCCCGTGGAGACCGGACGGTTCAAGACGGTGCGACAGCCGAATTCGTTGGCCGTAGACTCTTCCAACGGCAATCTGATCGTCGGATCGGCAACCGGTGACGGGCTGCAGGTCATCCCGTCACGGGAGAACTGATGGAAAAGCGAGCGCGCGGGATCCCCGCGCAGTGGGAGACGTCGGACGACAAGTTCGACTATGTGCCCCTTCGACTACCGCCGAACGTTTCGCGGGTCACGGCGTCGATGCGTCTGGCGATCTCCGCCGAGTTCGGCGGATGGGAACTCTCCCGAGTCCGTCTCTACCCCGACGGCAGTCGTCGCGTGCTCCTCAAGCGAAAGAAGACGCCGCTGCACGTGACCGATCCGGACGGCATTCAGCACTGATCGTCCAACAGACGACCAGAGCCCGCCGCTGACAAAATCACACCATCGAAGAGCTGGAGAATCGTGTACCAACTGCTGCTGAGCCTGATGTTCCGGGTCCCACCGGAACGCATCCACCACATTGCCTTCACCGCGATGAAACTGGTGACACGGTTCGCTCCCCTTCGCTGGCTGGTCGCAAAAGTCCTTGTCGTCGACGACCCGGTACTGCGGAGTCAGGCATTCGGTCTGACGTTCCCGGCACCTCTCGGCCTGGCCGCAGGATTCGACAAGGACGCCACCGGAGTCGACGCCTGGGGCCCGTTGGGATTCGGTTTCGCCGAGGTCGGAACAGTGACGGCCCAGGCTCAGCCCGGTAACCCCGCGCCGCGTCTCTTCCGTCTTCCGGCCGACCGCGCTCTGATCAACCGGATGGGCTTCAACAACCACGGCGCTGGTCACGCGGCGAATTTCCTGCGACAGCGCCGCGTCACGGTGCCGATCGGTGCCAACATCGGCAAGACCAAGATCGTCGAAGCCGCCGACGCCGCTGCCGACTACACCGCCAGCGCGCAGCTTCTGGGTCCGCTGGCCGACTTCATGGTCGTGAATGTCAGCTCGCCGAACACACCTGGACTCCGTGATCTGCAGGCCGTCGAATCACTGCGCCCGATCCTGCAGGCCGTGCTCGACACCGTCAGCGTGCCGGTACTGGTGAAGATCGCGCCCGACCTCTCGGACGAGGACGTCGACGCGGTCGCCGATCTGGCAATCGAACTCGGACTTGCCGGAATCGTCGCGACCAACACCACGATCCGTCGCGACGGTTTGAAGACCCCGGACGCCGAGGTAGCTGCACTCGGCGCAGGCGGGCTGTCCGGTGCACCGGTCGCCGAGCGCTCACTCGAAGTACTTCGGCGCCTGTACGCCCGAGTGGGCGACAAGATGACCATCATCTCGGTCGGCGGTATCGAGACGGCCGATCAGGCGTGGGAACGGATCCTCGCCGGCGCGACACTGGTGCAGGGATACACCGGCTTCATCTACGGCGGACCGTTCTGGGCTCGCAGCATCCACAAGGGGATAGCCAAGCGGGTCCGCGCAGCGGGTTTCTCGTCGATCGCCCAGGCTGTGGGAGCTGAGAACCCTCGCTAGAGAGTGCTGTGCGCCTTTATTAACCGCCCGCGGTTAATAAAGGCGCACAGCAAAGTGACTATTCGACCTCGAACGTCCCGGTCAGGGTTGCACGCGCAATCGCGTGATGGAACACGTTGAAACCGAGGAACGCCGGCGACGAATCAGGGGTGACTCCGTCGAGCGCCTCCACGTCGAGGGCATGCACCGCGACGATGTAGCGATGCGGACCGTGCCCGGGAGGCGGGCCTGCACCGATGAAACCGAACCCACCACCGTCGTGGCGGAGGGTGACGGTTCCGGCGGGCAGGACATCGCTGTCCGCCGCGCCGGCACCGGCCGGGAGCTCGGTGACGGAAGCGGGGATGTTCGCCACGGCCCAGTGCCAGAACCCCGACGCAGTCGGTGCGTCCGGATCGAACACCGTCACCACGAAGCTCTTCGTCTCGGCCGGAAAGCCGGACCACGAGAGCTGCGGTGAGATGTCTTCGCCACCGGGGACACCGAAGGCTCCACTGGCCTGAGCAAGCTTCAGCGGCTGGCCCGCAGTGATGTCGTCACTGGTCAGCTCGAAACTCGGCAACTTCGGCAATGGTTCGTACGGATCGTGCGCCATGCGAATCCTTTCTGTGACAAGAGAGCTCGATGTGCGTCGAGCTCACGGATCTATCTACGTGCTCGTCAGGAATTGAGCAGGAAATGTTCCAGAACACGTGTCCCGAACAGTAGTGCGTCCACCGGAACTCGCTCGTCGACGCCGTGGAACAGCGCGCTGAAATCCAGCTCGGGCGGCAACTGCAACGGCGCGAAGCCGAAGCAGCGAATGCCCAGTTTCGCGAATGCCTTCGCGTCGGTTCCGCCGGAGAGCATGTACGGAACTGTGCGAGCCTCCGGATCGTGGGCGAGGATCGCCTCGTTCATGGCGTCTACGAGGTGGCCGTCGAACGTTGTTTCGTACGAATCCAGCTTGGTGATCCACTCGCGGGTCACGTCGGGACCGATCAGTTGGTCCACCGTGCGCTCGAATTCGGCCTGCCGTCCCGGCAGCACGCGGCAGTCGAAGACCGCCTCGGCAGTCTGCGGAATGACGTTCGCCTTGTATCCGGCCTTGAGCATCGTCGGGTTCGCCGTGTCACGGAACGTCGCCCCGATGATGTTGGCGATCGTCCCCAACTTCGCGAGAGTCCCGTCGATGTCGGGTGATCCCGGATCGAAGTCCAATCCGGTCTCCTCGCCGACGGCGGTCAGGAACTCCGCGACCGAATCCGAGATCACGATCGGGAACTGGTGGGCAGCAAGCCTCGAGACCGCGCCGGCGAGTGTCGCGACCGCGTTGTCGTCGTGGAGGAAGGAGCCGTGTCCGGCGCGTCCCTTGGCAGTCAGACGCATCCAACCGAGGCCCTTTTCCGCAGTCTCCACGAGGTAGAGCCGGCGGTCGGTTCCGTCAGGCCGCGGAACCGTCAGCGAGAAACCGCCGACCTCACCCACGGCCTCGGTCACTCCCTCGAACAGATCCGGGCGGTGCTCGACCAGCCACTGGCATCCGTACTTTCCGCCCGCTTCCTCGTCCGCCACGAAAGCGAACACCAGATCACGCGGCGGTACGACGCCTTCCGCCTTGAACTGTCTGGCGAGGGCCAGGATCATCCCGACCATGTCCTTCATGTCCACGGCGCCGCGCCCCCAGACGTAACCGTCCTGGACGGTGCCGGCAAAGGGATGGACGCTCCAGTCGGCGGGCTCGGCCGGAACTACGTCGAGGTGACCGTGAAGCATCAACGCACCACGACCCGACTCGGCTCCCTTCAAGCGAGCAAAGACATTTCCTCGGCCGGGTGCTCCGGACTCGACGTATTCCGTCTCGTAACCGACTTCTTGAAGCTGCGCGGCAACCCACTCCGCGCACGCACGCTCGCCTTTGGTGGTTTCGAGTTCTCCCGTGTTCGAGGTGTCGAAGCGGATGAGGGAACTGACCAGTTCGACTACTTCTGCTTCGGCTCTGCTCGGATTCGGATTATTCGGGGTTGTGGTCATTCCACTTTCCTACCATCGAATCAAACGACGCGGGCGACCGGAATGCCCCGCAACCTGGCGATTTGGGGCAGCTCACCTAATCGGATACTCTTTCCCAGCACCGAGAAATCGGGGCCGAGTCCGAGTGGCGGAATGGCAGACGCGCTAGCTTGAGGTGCTAGTGTCCTATTAACGGACGTGGGGGTTCAAGTCCCCCCTCGGACACTCGAATACAGCAGAAAGACCCCAGCCTGATCAGGTTGGGGTCTTTTTGCTGTGCGCCTTTATTAACCCCCGGCGGTTAATAAAGGCGCACAGCAGTGGGGCGATTTGGGACCTGGGGATGGCATCGGATACTCTTTCCCAGCACCGAGAAATCGGGGCCGAGTCCGAGTGGCGGAATGGCAGACGCGCTAGCTTGAGGTGCTAGTGTCCTATTAACGGACGTGGGGGTTCAAGTCCCCCCTCGGACACTCTGTGTTGAGACAGACAGGAAAAGCTCCGGTTCATCGAACCGGAGCTTTTCTCGTAATTGGCGAAGTTCCCGCACCAGGGAACAGTCCGCGCGAGCGGCGATCGAGATGGAACAGAAGTTCGAAGTGGATACAGACACCAAGAAGTCGGATGCACTGCAGGCAGATTCGCTGGAAACAGCCGATTCAGAATCTGCTCGAGCCGAACTCACCGGACTCGACCCCGCAGAACTCGAAATCTGCCTGAAGGTCCTTTCCGAAGCCGCCGAACTCGACGACGAGCATCCCGATTCGATCACCATGCAGCGCGCTGTCGGCCATCTGTTCAAGCGACTCAAGAAGAAGCGTCGCCTCGCCTCGCGCGCAGCCGTCAACGAAGCCGACCGCCAAGTGGTCGCTGCGACTGCCACCGGTTCACCCGATCGCATCGACGACGAGACCGCAGGCATTCCGATCAAGTCGAACACCGCGGGCGCTTCCGCCGGCACGCTCATCAAGGCGCGGCCGTGCTACATCTGCAAGCAGCGCTACACCGCAGTCGACGCCTTCTACCACCAACTGTGCCCCGATTGCGCTGCCACCAGCCGCAGCAAACGTGATGCCAGCACTGATCTCACCGGCCGACGCGCACTTCTGACCGGCGGCCGCGCGAAGATCGGCATGTACATCGCGTTGCGCCTGCTGCGTGACGGCGCACATCTGACCATCACGACGCGATTCCCCAACGACGCGATCCGCCGATTCAAAGCGATGGAAGACAGCAACGACTGGATTCACCGTCTGCGCATCGTCGGCATCGACCTCCGCGACCCCGCCCAGGTTGTTGCACTCGCGGATTCCGTTGCCGCACAGGGTCCACTCGACATCCTCATCAACAACGCCGCGCAAACCGTCCGACGCTCCCCCGGTGCCTACGGCGCTCTGGTCGACGCCGAGTCCAGTGCGCTTCCCGCCGGTGAACTCCCTGATGTCCTGACTTTCGGCAAGACGAGCGACGCCCACCCCGCGGCTCTGGCCGGATCGCTGTCGGACGTCGCAAGCATCACCTCCGGAAATCTGTCCGCCGACGCGGTCAGTTCACTCGCCCTCGTCGCCAAGTCGGCGTCACCCGATCGCATCGAGCAGGGCATCGCCATCGACGCGGGCGGGCTGCTGCCCGACCTCGCGCACACCAACAGCTGGGTTCAGACCGTCGAAGAGGTCGATCCAATCGAGCTTCTCGAAGTCCAGCTCTGCAACTCGGTCGCGCCCTTCATTCTCGTTTCGCGCTTGCGCCCGTCGATGGCCGCGGCCGCTGCACGACGCAAGTACGTCGTGAACGTTTCCGCCATGGAAGGCCAGTTCAGCCGCGCGTACAAGGGCCCTGGCCACCCGCACACCAACATGGCCAAGGCAGCACTGAACATGCTGACCCGCACCAGCTCCAAGGAAATGCTCGACGACGGCATCCTCATGACCGCCGTCGACACCGGCTGGATCACCGACGAACGCCCACACTTCACCAAGATGCGGTTGGCCGACGAAGGTTTTCACGCACCACTCGACCTCGTCGACGGTGCCGCCCGCGTCTACGACCCCATCGTTCAGGGTGAACTGGGCGTCGACCTGCACGGCTGCTTCCTCAAGGACTACAAACCCTCGCCGTGGTGATGGGCGGCACCGCCGCGGTGGTGACAGGCAGCACCTAGCCGCCCCGATGTGGCGATCTCGTCACCCCCAAACCCCCGTGTCGAGTAGCTCATTTCAGGTAGAGCACAGCATTGCAGGCGATAATGGAGTGCGTACCTGCTCACCGACTCGGAGGAACCATGACGATCGCCGTCGTACACAAGGACAGCCCGGAAGGCCGCGCCGCAATCGTGGCCGCCGCACGGGAATCCGTGGGTCGAAGCGAGGAACTGCTGGTTCTGCACGTCCTGGACGACGTCAACATCGGAGGCACGGTCAACCTCGGAGACACCGAGGACGATCGGGCCGCTCTTCGCGGCGAGATCCAGTCAGCGCTCGACGCCGGTGGATTCTCGGAGACGAAGTGGGATCTGCGCACCACCGAGCACGACGGCGATCCGGTTACCGCGCTCGTCGACCTGGTCCACGACGCGGGTGTCGATCTCCTGATCGTCGGAACACGCCGGATGTCCCCCATCGGCAAGTTCCTCCTCGAACGCCCGCTGCAGCGTCTCCTACTCGAAGTGGAGGCTCCGATCCTCGTCGTCAAGGAACCCCTCCCCGCCGAGTGACCTCGGTCACATCACTTTCGGGTGCTCGTTTGTAGGCTGGCTCCATGACTGGAACCTCGCCCGCCCGAGAACTCGACATCATCGTCTACGGAGCGAGCGGCTTCGTCGGTAAGCTACTCGCCGACTACCTCGTCAAACATGCTCCCGAAGGCACGAAGATCGGCCTCGGTGGCCGCTCCCTCGAAAAGTTGGCAGCCACTCGCGCCGATCTGGGTACTGCCGCTGCCGATCTCCCCTTGATCATCGCCGACGCCGACGACGCAACCGCACTGAAGGCACTCGCCCAGCGAACCCGGGTCGTCGCCACCACGGTCGGCCCGTATGCCAAGTACGGCCACGCCCTTGTTCACGAATGCGCCTCCGCCGGAACTCATTACGTCGACCTGACCGGTGAGGTGCTGTTCCACCGCGAGAGCATCGACGACAACCATGAGCTGGCGGTCTCGACCGGTGCCAAGATCGTCCATTCCTGCGGATTCGATTCCATCCCTTCCGATCTCGGAGTTCACGTCCTGCACGAGAAGGTCGCCGCCGACGGCGCCGGCGAGCTCACCGACACCACCCTGGTGGTCACGGCCCTGCGCGGCGGCGTGAGCGGTGGCACCATCGATTCGCTTCGCAACCAAATCGACGTGTCGAAAGACGATGCGCGCCTGCGGAAACTTGCTGCCTCGCCGTACTCGCTGAGCCCCGATCGTGATCGGGAGCCCGAACTCGGACGCCAGAGCGACGTGAGCGTAATCGACGGCAAGAAGATCGATCCGTCGTTGAAGGGGTGGAAAGCGCCGTTCGTGATGGCGTCGTACAACACACGAGTCGTCCGTCGCAGCAATGCGCTCCGAGAGTGGGCGTACGGCAAGAAGTTCAAGTACAGCGAGGTGATGAGCGTCGGCTCATCGGTGGTGTCACCGGTGATTGCGGGCGGCGTGGCGGTCGGCCTCGGCGCGCTGGTCGCCGGACTCGCTCTACCTCCGACACGTTTCCTTCTCGACAAGGTCTTGCCGGCTCCCGGTGAAGGTCCGAGCGAGAGCACCCAGAAGAAGGGCCACTTCACGCTCGACGTGTTCACCACGACCACGACCGGCGCCCGATACACATCACGAGTGAAGGCGAAGGGCGACCCGGGATACAGCGCGACGGCGGTAATGCTCGGCGAATCTGCGTTGTCGTTGGCGAAGGACCAAAAGGCTCTTCCCCCGGCCACCGGCGTTTTGACTCCAGCGACAGCGCTCGGCGACGTCCTGGTCGAGCGTCTACGCGCGGCTGGTTTCGAGATTTCCGCGCGCAAACTCTAGACAGAACGAATTTCACTTGATCGTTTCAGCTCTTCGCGCCCGATTATCGCAGCTCAGGGCGCGGACAGCGGTGGGAATACTCCCAGGTAACATTGATGTTGGTTCATGGCATCCATATGTGATGCTCCGCTTTCGGAAAAGTGAGGCTATTCATGACTGAGCGCGTTCAGGTCGGCAGTCTTCAGGTTGCCAAGGTTCTCTACGACTTCGTGGTCGAGGAGGCTCTTCCCGGCACCGGTGTAGACGCCGAAACGTTCTGGGCCGGCGCCGACAAGGTCATCACCGAGCTCGCACCGAAGAACCGCGACTTGCTTGCCAAGCGTGACGATCTGCAGGCTCAGATCGATCAGTGGCATCGCGATCACGCCGGCGCTCCCATCGACGCCGCCGCGTACAAGGCGTTCCTGCAGGAAATCGGCTACCTCCTGCCGACGCCTGCCGAGTTCTCGGTCACCACCGCGAACGTCGACACCGAGATCACCTCGACGGCCGGCCCGCAGTTGGTCGTGCCGATCCTCAACGCGCGCTTCGCACTCAACGCGTCCAACGCCCGCTGGGGTTCGTTGTACGACGCGCTGTACGGCACCAACGCCATCTCCGAGGAGAACGGCGCCGAGAAGGGTTCCGGCTACAACAAGGTCCGCGGCGACAAAGTCATCGCCTGGGCGCGTGAATTCCTCGATGCGGCAGCACCTCTCGCGTCGGGATCGCATGCAGATTCAACCAAGTACGTTGTCGACGGCAGTGAACTGAAGATCACGTTGGCAGACGGTACTGTCACCACGCTCGCCCAGCCGGAGAAGTTCGTCGGCTACCTCGGCGAGAAGGACGCACCGACGAGCATCCTGCTGCTCAACAACGGATTGCACGCCGAGATCCAGATCGACGCCTCGTCCCCGATCGGCAGCACCGACGCCGCCGGCGTCAAGGACGTCGTTCTCGAATCCGCCGTCACCACGATCATGGACTTCGAGGACTCGGTCGCCGCTGTCGACGCCGACGACAAGGTTGTAGGCTACCGAAACTGGTTGGGTCTCAACCGCGGTGACCTGTCCGAGGAGATCAAGAAGGGCGCCAAGTCCTTCACCCGCACGCTCAACGGCGACCGTAAGTACACCGCAGTCGACGGCAGCGAACTCAGCCTGCACGGTCGTTCGCTCCTGTTCGTCCGCAACGTCGGTCACCTCATGACCAACCCCGCGATCCTCGACGCCGACGGCAACGAGGTCCCCGAGGGCATCCTCGACGCCTTGATCACCAGTGCCTGTGCAGTGCACGGCCTCTCGATCAGTGACGCCAACGGACCGCTCGACAACAGCCGCACCGGCTCGATCTACATCGTCAAGCCCAAGCAGCACGGTCCCGAGGAAGTTGCCTTCACCACCGAACTGTTCGGCCGTGTCGAGCAGGTCCTCGGGCTTCCGGAGAACACGCTCAAGGTCGGCATCATGGACGAGGAGCGTCGTACGACGGTCAACCTCGCCGCCTGCATCAAGGAAGCCGTCGACCGCGTCGTGTTCATCAACACCGGCTTCCTCGACCGCACCGGCGACGAGATCCACACCTCCATGGAAGCCGGCGCGATGGTGCGCAAGGCCGAGATGAAGAAGCAGAAGTGGATCGGTGCGTACGAGGACTGGAACGTCGACACCGGACTGGCCTGCGGCCTGCAGGGCAAGGCGCAGATCGGCAAGGGCATGTGGGCCATGACCGAGCTGATGGCAGACATGCTCGAGCAGAAGATCGGTCACCCCAAGGCCGGCGCCAACACCGCATGGGTACCTTCGCCGACCGGCGCAACGCTGCACGCGACGCACTACCACCGCGTCGACGTATTCGCAGTTCAGGACAGCCTGAAGGGCAAGCCTCGCGCGAGCGTCGACGACATCCTGACCATCCCGCTCGCTCCCAGCACCGACTGGACGGACGCGGAGAAGAAGGAAGAGCTCGACAACAACTGCCAGTCCATCCTCGGCTACGTGGTCCGTTGGATCGACGCGGGCGTCGGCTGCTCCAAGGTTCCCGACATCCACGATGTCGCGCTCATGGAGGATCGCGCCACGCTGCGCATCTCGAGCCAGCTGCTCGCCAACTGGCTGCGTCACGGCATCGTCAGCGAGAGCGACGTTGTCAGTGCACTCGAGCGCATGGCCCCGGTTGTCGACCGTCAGAACGAGGGCGACGCCGAGTACCGCAACATGGCACCTGATTTCGATTCCAACATCGCGTTCCAGGCTGCCAAGGAACTCATCCTCGAAGGCGCGAAGCAGCCCAGCGGATACACGGAGCCGATCCTGCATCGCCGCCGCCGCGAGTACAAGGCCGCCAACGCCTGATTTCACCTTCTTCGAACTCGAAGCTGAACCCGAACAGCCTCGGCACCGCTCCCGGTGTCGAGGCTGTTCGCGTAGGCCCCGAAGTTTCGTCACTAGACTGGCCGAGGACACAGTCCGTTCAACAGACATTCTTCGAGTGACCAAGGTAGGGCAAGGTACGTGGGCGAACATCGCGGCGGGTCAGGCGCCAGAGGTATCAGTAAGGGGCCGATTCTCGTCGTCGTGCTGATCGTCTTGATCGTGGCAGGCTTCTTCGGATGGAAGGCCCTCAGCAACCGGATCGACGATCAGGGACAGCAGGCAGCCGGTACGTGCGTCGAGGGCAACAAGACACTCGACGTCACCGCGGATCCGTCCATAGCCCCACAGGTCGAGGAACTGGCGAAGCGGTACACCCAGACCTCGCCGGTGGTGCGTGATCACTGCATCGCCGTCGTGGTGCACGGTGCGCCGTCCGCGTCGGTCTCGACGGCACTCGAAGCCGGTCCGGCGGCCCCCTGGGACGACGCAGCATTGGGACCGCGTCCCTCCCTGTGGATCCCGACGAGTTCGTTCGAACTCGCGCCACTGTCGGGCAAGGCCGTGATCAACGGTGATCCTCGCTCGCTCGCGAGTTCCCCGATCGTTCTGGCAGCCGGTCCCGAGACCGCGGCAGCATTGGCCGGCGCAGCATCGAGTTGGAAGTCTTTGCCTTCCGATCTGACGGTCGCCCTGCCGGTCGGAAGTACCGAAACCTCGATGGCTGCACAGGCGATCGCTGCCGACGTCGCCGATGCGGGTGCCGGTCCGGTCACGACGGATCAGGCGAAGTCCGCTCAGGTCAACGCTGCGCTCAGTGCACGGGCGTTGCAGTTCCAATCCTTGCCGACTCCCCCCTCGTCCACCGCCGAAGCCCTCGGAGCACTGAGCGCCGGAACACCGGATTCGGTGAAAGCCGTTCCGGCCACGGAACAGTCGATAGCGCAGAGCGCGAACGCGGCGATGACGACGTACTCCCCCGCCGGCGCAACGCCAGTCGCGGACTATCCGGCGGTCATCGTCTCGGGCAGCGGGATCGACGAAACCGCGTCGCGCGCAGCGGCACAGTTTGCCGATTTCATGCGTGAGCCGAATCAGTCACAGTTGTTCGTCGGCGCCGGTTTCCGGGTCGAGGGCCAAGACCTTCCCGATCTCGGGGCGGTGTCCCCGGCCAAGATCTCGTCCACGTTGAAACCGGCTTCGGCGGAGACCGCAGCGGCGCTCGGTGACATAGTCGCCAACCCGGTCTCGCCGCGTAGTGCCACCATCCTGATGGACACGTCGGCGTCGATGGGTACCGACGACGGTGGCACTACCCGCTTGGCGAACGTTGCCTCGGCGGTGAATACCCAATTGGGTCGCAGCCCTGACGCTTCGGACATCGGCCTTCGCGAGTTCAGCACGGGCACCGACGGAAAACCGTCCGAGCGCATCCTGGTTCCGGGCGGTTCACTGTCCGAGCCGAATCGGCGTGCCACGATCACCGATTTCCTCAACGGGCTTCGGGCCGGCGGAAAGACCTCCAAATACCCGGCGCTTGCCAGCTCCTACAAAGCCGCCGTGGACGGTTTCGACGCGGGGCGAGTCAACTCGGTGCTGCTGATCACCTCGAGTACGCCTGACGAATCCACCACGACGCGAGCCGAACTGCTCAGCGCGATCGCCGCTGCGGGCAATCCGTCGCGTCCGGTACAGGTCGACGTGATCGTCGTCGGTGCGGGCGACGACGTCTCCACACTCCAAGACGTCTCGGATCGGACGGGCGGCACATTGGTTCGGGTCGATTCGACGTCCGACCCCGCTCTCGCGGCCGCAGTGACCAAGATGCTGTCCTGATGGGGCGCGTCGCGGTTTTTGCAGTCCTTCTCGCCCTTCTGACCTGGTTCCTGCATCGCCGACTCGTTCGCGCCACCGGCATCCCGAGGCGATGGGCTCGTCTCGCCGACACTGCGCTTGTCGTCTTGGCGGTCTCGACGCTCATCGGGGTCGGCAGCGGCGAAGTCTTCTCGACGTCCTGGGCGCGACCGATCGGATTTGTCGGATGGGTCTGGCTGGCTTCGTGGCTGTATCTGATTCCCGGACTGCTCGTGATCGGCCTGTTCGCCGGGATCGGTCGACTACGTGCACGCCACACGGATACCACGACCGAAGTCGACCCAGCCAAGCGTCGTACGTTGCAGTTGGCTACGGCAGCAGTCACTCTCGCGGCGATCGGCACCGCCGGCTACGGCGTCTACGAGGCGTCGGGCCCCAAGATTTCTCGCGTCCGGGTGCCGCTCGCTCGTCTACCTGAGGGCTTCAACGGATACCGGATCGCCTTGATCACCGACCTGCACGTGGGACCGGCCCGCGGGGTCGACTTCACCCGCAAGGTGGTCGATATCGTGAACTCGCAGAATGTCGATCTGATCGCGATCGGCGGCGACCTCGTGGACGGAACCGTCGCGAAAGTTGCTCCCGATCTTGCTCCGCTCGCCGATCTTCGGGCGCCCGACGGAATCTTCGGAGTCAGCGGAAACCACGAGTTCTACGCCGACGACGGCGGCAAATGGCTCGACGTGTGGGAGACATTGGGGATCACCACACTTCGCAACAGCCGCACCTCGATCCAGCATGGCGGCGATACCATCGACATCGTGGGCATCCACGACTACACGTCGCCGGCCCCGTACGAGCCGAACCTGACTGCCGCGCTCGCAGGTCGCGATCCGAATACTTTCGCCTTGCTTCTCGCGCACGAACCGCGTCAAGCGATCGAGGCATCCGAGATGGGTATCGATCTGCAACTGTCCGGGCACACTCACGGCGGTCAGATGTGGCCGCTGCGGTATCTCGTTCCGCTGCAGCAGCCTTCGGTGCAAGGCTTGGACAGGGTCGGAAACACAGTGCTGTACACGACGCGTGGCGCCGGGGCTTGGGGTCCGCCGGTACGCGTCGGCGCCCCGCCGGAGATCACCGTTCTCGAACTCGTACACGAGAGGTGATGATCTCCGGCGGGCACACGCCTTAGTTGCCTGCGAACGCTTCGATCGGCGGGCAGGAGCAGACCAGGTTGCGGTCGCCATGTGCACCGTCGATACGACGCACGGACGGCCACACCTTCGGGCGAGCCTTGCCACGCGGGAAGACGGCGATCTCACGCGAGTACGGGTGATCCCACTGCGCTGCAATGCTTCCCGCAGTGTGGGGAGCACCGCGTAGCGGGTTGTCCTCCACCGTCCACTCGCCCGCTCCGACGCGATCGATTTCGCCGCGAATGGCGATCATCGCCTCGCAGAACTCGTCGATCTCTTCGAGGTTCTCGCTCTCGGTGGGCTCGACCATCAGTGTGCCGACCACGGGGAAGCTCATGGTCGGAGCATGGAAACCGTAGTCGGCCAGACGCTTTGCCACGTCGTCGACGGTGACGCCGGTGTCCTTGGTCAACCCACGGAGGTCGAGGATGCACTCGTGCGCGACCATGCCGTTCTCGCCGGTGTAGAGAACCGGGAAGTACTCGTCGAGTCGACGCGCGATGTAGTTGGCCGACGCGATGGCGGTCAGGCTGGCGCGGCGCAGGCCCGCAGCACCCATCATCCGGATGTAGGTCCAGGTGATGGGCAGAATGGACGCACTGCCGTACGGCGCTGCCGAGATCGTTCCTCTACCACCGAGTTCGGGGGCCATCGGGTGTCCGGGTAAAAACGGCGTCAAGTGTGAGCGCACACCGATCGGGCCGACGCCGGGTCCGCCGCCGCCGTGCGGGATGCAGAAGGTCTTGTGCAGATTCAGGTGGCTGACGTCGCCGCCGAATCGGCCCGGACGGGCAAGGCCGACAAGCGCATTGAGGTTGGCGCCGTCGACGTACACCTGGCCACCGGCGTCGTGTACCGCTGCACAGATGTCGGAGATCTCGTGCTCGTAGACACCGTGTGTTGAAGGGTAGGTGATCATGATCGCGGCGAGACGCTCGGCGTGATCGGCGATCTTCGCGCGCAGATCGTCGACGTCGACGTCACCGTTGGGACGGCAGGCGACAACCTCGACGCGCATCCCGGCCATGACGGCAGAAGCCGCGTTGGTGCCGTGAGCACTCGACGGAATGAGGCAGGTGTCGCGGTGGTCGTCGCCCCGGCTGAGGTGGTAGTTGCGGATCGCGAGCAGGCCCGCGTATTCCCCCTGGCTGCCGGCGTTGGGTTGCAGGCTGACGTTGTCGTAGCCGGTGACCGCGACCAGCCAGTCTTCGAGATCCTTGATGATCTTCAGCAGACCGGGCGCATCCGATGTCGGCGCGAACGGATGGATCGCGTTGAACGCGGGCCAGGTGATGGATTCCATCTCGGCGGTCGCATTGAGCTTCATGGTGCACGAACCCAGCGGGATCATGCTGCGATCGAGGGCGATGTCCTTGTCGGACAGCGCGCGCAGGTAGCGAAGCATTGCCGTTTCCGTACGGTAACGGGTGAAGGCTTCGTGCTGCAGGTAGTCGGAGGTGCGCTCCTGAGCAGCCGGAACCGAATTGCCCTCGGCTTCGATGGCGACAACAGCATCCTCGATCCCGAACGCGTCGAGCACGGCAAGGACGTGGTCGGCGGTCGTGGCCTCGTCGCAGGAGATACCGACATGATCGGCATCGACCAGACGCAGGTTGATCCCGGATTCCTTGGCCGCAGCGACGACGTCGGCCGCCTTGCCCGGAACCTGAGCGAGCACGGTGTCGAAGAACGAATCGTGGACGACGGTCACGCCGCCTTCGCGCAGGCCGTTTGCCAACGCGTGTGCGCGGGCAGCGACGCGCAACGCAATCGCCTTGAGTCCCTCGGCGCCGTGGTAGCTCGCGTACATCGCAGCGAGGATGGCGAGGAGCACCTGAGCGGTACAGATGTTGGACGTCGCCTTCTCGCGGCGAATGTGCTGCTCACGTGTCTGCAGCGCCAGGCGGTACGCCTTGTCTCCGTCTGCGTCGATGGAGACGCCGACCAAGCGGCCGGGCAGCTGACGCGCATGCTTGGAGTGCACGGCCAGGTAACCGGCGTGCGGTCCGCCGTATCCCATGGGAACACCGAAACGCTGGGTGGTTCCGAAGCACGCATCCGCGCCGAGCTCACCGGGTGAGGTGATGAGCGTCATCGCGAGGAGGTCGGCGCCGACGGCAACCAGTGCGCCGCGCTCGTGAGCTTCCGCGACGATCGAGGCGTAATCGACGACTCGTCCCGAGGCACCTGGGATCTGGGCGATGACGCCGAAGAAGTCACCTTCCGGAAGACCAGCGGTGAGGTCCGCGGAGACGATCTCGATGCCGAGCGGCTCGGCGCGAGTCTCGATGACGGCGAGGGTCTGCGGGTAGAGATCGGCGTCGACGACAAATCGTGGGGACTTGCTGCGGTTCGCGCGGCGCAGGAGCGTCATGGCTTCGGCAGCGGCGGTGGCCTCGTCGAGCATCGACGAGTTTGCCAGTTCCATGCCGGAGAGATCGGCGACCATGGTCTGGAAGTTGAGGAGGGCTTCGAGACGGCCCTGGCTGATCTCCGGCTGATACGGGGTGTACGCGGTGTACCAGGCCGGGTTCTCGATGATGTTGCGCAACAACACCGGCGGCGTCAACGTGTCGAAGTAGCCGAGGCCGATCATCGACGTCGCGACGGTGTTCTGGGCTGCGAGTGCAGTCAGTTCGGCAAGTGCCTCGTGCTCTCCGACCGGAAGCGGCAGAGCGTCGAGTCCGGCAGCGATGCCGTTCGGGGCAGCGTCGAGGATGACGGAGGGAACGGCCTTGGTTGCCAGTTCGTCGAGTGAATCGACCCCGACGAGTTCGAGGATGCGCGCGAGTTCCGCGGCGTTCGGACCGACATGGCGGTCGGCAAATATACGGCTTGCAGCGTCGATCACGACAACTCCCAGACAGATCGGAGGATCAGGACACACACCGAACTGCGGTGTGTTCCTCCCCCTCTGTCGCATGCTCGATTCCCGAGCGCCTGAGAGATTCGGTAGTGATCCGCCGAAGGCGGAAGCCACAGCCTTTCCCCGTCGGCGGGTGGGTTGTCCCACCGCTTTCCAGAGGCGTCGGAGCCCGTACGGTCCTTGGTGCCTGAGAGATTGACGGGGAGGTATTGCTCCTTCGGCGCCCTGATCCCGCTCACGACTGACCTTTGAGACAAAGACTGAAACAAAGACAAGTTCGGTGAATCGGTATCCGAGGCTCTCCCGTACGCCGGCGACGCAGGCTCAGTCTAGTTGACCGAAACGCCTACCTGCACCGTGGCATCCTCCAAAGAGATGTGACGTACGTTATCCGGTTTTGCGGCTGGCGCGATTCTTGCGTCGCGAAGCCAACTCGTCTTCCGGGTTGGGATCACTTTCGCCGCCGTCGGCCCGCTCGGCAGGGAAGTCGGCGATCGTTCCGGTGAGTTCACGCATCGCGCCACTGACTGCGATGCCGAATACGCCCTGCCCACCCTGGAGGAGGTCGACGACCTCTTCGGGGGACGTGCATTCGTACACGGTGGTGCCGTCGGAGAACAGAGTGATGTTGGCAAGATCGCGGACGCCACGCTTACGGAGGTGATCGACGGCAACGCGGATGTTCTGCAGTGAGATGCCGGTATCGAGCAGACGCTTCACGATCTTCAGAACGAGAATGTCCTTGAAGGAGTACAGACGTTGGCTTCCGGATCCGGCAGCGCCACGGATCGACGGAACAACCAACGACGTCCGTGCCCAGTAGTCGAGTTGGCGGTACGTGATCCCGGCGATCTGGCACGCACTGGGTACTCGATATCCGACGAGGTCGTCGGGGATGGAATCGTCCGGGAACAAGCCCGGCTGCAGCTCTTCGGAAGACATTTCTGCAGTCGCGGCACTACCGGCTATGCCCGTCCCGCGCTCATTCGACTGTTCTTCCACTGCCGTCTCCCTCTCGCTTCGCCATCATGTAACCAACCTGTGCTATCAGCAGTCACGAGAATCCCGTGCCGACCGAACTTTCAGATGTGAATCCAAGGCAGGTAATTCCATGAGTGGACTTACCCAGAGTACGCCTCGATCGACAAGGCGAGAAGATCTCCACCGCACGCAACGGTAAGTCCAGGAGGGTGCATGGTCAACGCAACACGCCGACCGAAACTCAACCTCCACTTGAGAGTTGAAGACTAAAGTCCGCAACCAGTCAATTCAGGCTAACCATCAGTGGCTTTGAAATCGTCCGGCGAGATGGTGTCGAGGAATTCCTTGAACTTCTCGACCTCGTCTTCGCGCTCGTCGGGAATGACCAGACCGGCCTCGGCGAGAACAGCCTCCGACGCGAAGATCGGAACGCCGATGCGCAGGGCCAATGCAATCGAGTCCGACGGACGTGCCGAGACAGTGGTCTGCTCGTCGAAGACGAGATCCGCGTAGAAAGTGCCCTCTTGCAGGTCCACGATCCGAACTTCCTTGAGGCTCCGACCGAAAGATTCGATCAAGATCTTGATCAGGTCGTGAGTCAGCGGCCGCGCCGGCTCGACTCCCTGTTGTTCGAGAACAATCGCGGTAGCTTCGGTTTGCCCGATCCAGATCGGCAGGTACCGATCGCCGTCGGACTCTCGCAGCAACAGGACCGGCTGATTCTGAGGCTGCTCGACACGAACTCCGATCACACGCATTTCGCCCATCGAGCTTGCCTCCAACCTGACGTGATCCAGCCGACCGACTCCGATGCGGTCGTACTGAAATTCTATTCGAGTGTGCCCCGCTGATCGAGGAACTCAGCGATCGAGACTTCCCCGAACTGCCGATTTGACCAGACACGTGTGCAAAGTCAGTGACAGAGCGGCCAGCTCCCGCACCATTTCCTCGGCACGATCACGTGCTCCGGCGTCACGACCCTTGGCAACCGGTCCGGCGATCTGAGTCACCAGTCCCGCTTCGCGATCAGCAGCCAACTTGAACGCGCGCAGATGGCGAACCTCCAAGCCGTACTCGGACATCGCCTTAGCGGTGCGCGCCAACGTCACGGCATCCTCGTCGAAGAAGCCCGCCGCGCCGGGAACGACCAAACCGGTGCGGATCAGATCGGTCAGAAACCGATCGTCGATGTCGGCGCGCGCGAGAAGATCCTGACGACCGACTCGAACTTCGCGATCGACCCGGAACGCCTCGGGTGAGACATCGCCCGTAGCGATCGACAGGACGCGAGCACGACGAGGCGCAGGAACTTCTGCACTCACCGTCGCTGCGCCACTGTCGATCGCTTCGAGTTGTTCTTTGATCACTTTGAGCGGCAGGTACTGATCGCGTTGAGCGGTCAGCACGAAGCGAAGACGCTCGCAGTCCTCGACAGAGAATCTGCGGTATCCCGACGGTGTCCGTTGCGGGCTGATCAAGCCCTCGGACTCGAGGAAACGGATCTTCGAAATCGTCACGTCGGGAAAATCTGGACGCAACCGATCCAGCACGGAACCAATCGACATTCCGGGCTGGCTCTGCTGCCGCACTGCCGTCATTAGCTACCCGCACCTGCTGACGACTCGCCGACCTGCGAACCGCCGGCACGAGGGCCGGTGAGGAACACCAGACGGAACTTGCCGATCTGAACCTCGTCACCATTCGCGAGAACTGCCGAATCGACAGGCTCACGGTTGACGTAGGTGCCGTTGAGGCTTCCGACGTCGACGACGTGGAAATCTGCATCTTCCTGACGGAACTCGGCGTGACGACGGCTGACGGTCACGTCGTCCAGGAAGATGTCGCTGTCCGGGTGCCGACCTGCCGACGTCGTCGGCTGATCGAGCAAGAAGCGGGATCCTGCATTCGGTCCCCGCTTGACCACCAGAAGTGCGGCTCCGGCGGGAAGACCTTCCACGCCCGAAACCGGCTGCTCGGCGGCCGGTGCTGCAGAGGAGGTGTTGTCGAGCTCATTGAGGAAGTCCGCGCGGAAAACCGAAGTGGTCTCCGCCGGCGACTCCCCATAGCCCGCGTCGTTACCGTTCTCGCTCACTGTTTCTCCTCCTGGGTCAATCATCCAGATCATGAATCACTGGACTACGCAGTGCACTTTCTTCACGAGCATCTTTCACAGTCACGTTCGATACGGCCCTGCGCCCCGACTCGGCACATGCGTACCTAACGACCGTACCCTGCGCAGACCGCCGTGTGCAGCGAGACAGGCCGCGACACAACACGAGTTGGCCGGTCCACGCGCAGGTTTTCTACTCGGACGTGAGTCCCTTGTATGCCTCCGCGTCCAGAGTTGCCGCGAGTGCGGCGTCGAGTGTGGCCTCGTCGGCAACCTCGAGTTCGACCAACCAACCCGTGTCGTACGGGTCGGTGTTGACGAGGTCGGGCTGTCCGTCCAATTCACCGTTCGCTGCAAGAACTTTCGCAGTGAACGGAGCAAAGATGTCGGAGACGCTCTTGGTCGACTCGACCTCACCGAGCGATTCACCGGCGGTCACGTCTTCGTCGACAGCGGGAAGCTGGACGAACACGACGTCACCGAGCTGCGACTGAGCAAAGTCGGTGATACCGACTCGAACTGAGGTCGGGCCGGTTCGCTTCACCCACTCGTGCTCCGCGGTGTAGCGCAGATCGGTAGGTGTATCGAGCTCACTCACAGTGGCTTCCTTTCACAGGCCGTCCGAAAGTCGGACGCAAAAAGATCAATTTCCGGGTTGAGCGTATTGGCGCGGATTCAATTGTCGCAAGACGGAGATCGTGACCTGCTGCGATTGCTCGACGGACGACGTTCCGCCATTGCGTGCGACATTGTCGAAGACGCCTCCGGGAATGTTCAACGCTGCCGCCAATGTCGGCGGATCTCCGATCGCGGTCACAGTGTACGGCTGCTCGATCCGGGTTCCGTCCAATTCGATCTCGCCGCCGCGCCCACTCACCCACGAGTTCACGCCGATACGAATGGGTTCGCCGTTCGCACCTGCGATCGAGATGGCTTCGGCACCGGCAGCACGCAGTTCCTGGATGAGATCGAGAATCACTTCCGATCCGACGCCGCCCGCCGGATCTGTCAGGGTCATCGTCACACCCGGTCCAGTGGCCGGAGCGGTCCCCACTTGAATGGAGAGTGAGGTCAGCCGCGCCCGCGCCTCGTCCAGCGCTGCTCCCGTGTTGCCACCGGCTTCCAAAGTGGCAAGCGATTCCTGAAGATTCGCGACTTCCTGCCTCAGCGCGGCTTCGCGCCGATTCAAATTGTCGAGAACCACCAGGAGGTCGGCAGGGCGCGCGGCGTCGAGTGAATCTCCGGCCACTGTGCTGCGTACCTGTGTGGCAATCGCAACGCCGAGCACGCTCAACAGCACAGCAGCGAGGATTGCGAAGACGACGTTGGTGCGGTGTTTGGACGGTGAACGCAACTCGTGACGACCTTCACCCGCAGTGGTGACGGGAGGTTCTTCTTCCGGTTCGGTCGTGGAATGTTCCGCCATGACTCACGCTCCGAACAGTCGGCGTCGCAATGCCGCTGCGTTGCCGAAGATCCGGATACCCAACACGACGACGATCGCCGTCGAGAGTTGAGTACCGACACCCAACTGATCACCGAGCCAGACGATCAACGACGCGACGAGCACGTTGAAGACGAAGGAAACCACGAACACCTTCGCGTCGAAGATTTCGTCCAGATACGCGCGTAGTCCACCGAAGACGGCGTCGAGCGCCGCAACGACAGCGATCGGAAGATAGGGCTGGATCACGTCGGGCACCTGCGGGCTGAAAACTACGCCCAGGACGATGCCGACGACCAGTGCTGCGAGTCCGTACAGGGCGGAACCGGCCTTCATCGAACTCCTTCTGTCACTTGGGTTCTGTGGGTTCTGTTGCCACTCGGACGGCGCGAGGCGCCGCAGGCGGCAGAGTCAACGAATCGTCTTCGGCCACCGCGAAACCGACTCCGTACAGTTGCGAGACGCTAGACATTCTCACGTAGGCGTCGCTGACGACGAATTTCCGCTGCAGTGCTCGCGTGTCTCCGATCGCCTCGACGAGGTACGGGGAGAAAACAGGTTGGTTGTCGACGAGCATCGCGCCGCCGGCCTGACGAATGGTCACCGTCGGCCCGATTCGCACTCCGCCGACGGCGATCGCCTCCGCTCCCCCAGCCCACAGGGCGTTTACGACGGTCTGCAGATCGCGATCGAGGACAACTGTCTTACCGCCGACACTCCGTTGCGACGCATCCGAGAGGTTCGGGCGTCCGGCCGGGTCGGTCAACGTCACCACCAGTCCCTCTCCGTGAACAGCTTCGGCTCCTGCGCCGGATTCGACCGCTCGCAGTTGGTCGAGGACGGCGCTGCCGCGTGCATCGCCTTCGAGCGCCACGCCGCGCGCGGCGTCGACGGCTCCGCCGAGTGAATCGCGGGACGCGGCCAGTGAATCGATTCGATCCTCCGCATCACGGACCTTCGCCACCAACTCGCTTCGAACCTCTTCGGTGCCGGTCACCTGCTTCGTCGCCTGAACAGCCGAGACCGTGACGATGAACCCGATCAACAGTGCGCCGAGGGCCAGCCACGGCCCCGTCTTCGAGGATCTGTTCTTGGTGTGCTCGTGCTGGCGTTCGAATGCAGTTGCCTCGTAGCCCGGGTCGAGATGTTCGGTCATGAGTGAGCGAAGCAGCGACGGTACCGGGTTACGACGGACGTCCTCCCCGGTCGACTTCATCGGGGCACGACCTCGTGGGTTCGCGCAACGTCAACGGCCTTGAGCACGTAGATCGCGGCAGTCCACACGTACAGGACGGTTCCCCAGATCAGGAAAGCGAAACCGAAGGCATGGGTGAACGGTCCGATGGCCCAGTCTCCGTGCCCGGCAAGAATCAACGGCAGCGCGAACATCAGTAGGAAGGTCGCAGCCTTGCCGAGATAAACCACCTCGGGCGGTGGCAGGCCACGCCTGCGGTAGATCGGCAGCGTCAACGCAAGCAGAAGATCACGGCCGATGAGTATCGCTGCGACCCACCAGGGAATGAAATCGCGGGCGACGAAGGTGACCAGTGTCGTCACGACGTACAGACGATCGACCAGCGGGTCGAGAAGCGCTCCCAGACGCGAGGTCTGTCCGAGCACTCTGGCCAGCTTGCCGTCGAGCCAGTCGGTGAACCCGCTGAGCATCAGCAGCGCCAATGCCCAGCCGTCCGAGTGCGTGACGAGCAACAGGTAGGCGAACAGCGGCAGAGCGAGTAGACGCACGATACTGAGCACGTTGGGAACAGTGAGAATCCGGTCCGTGGGGATCGGTTCTTGTTCGCCAGAGTTCACTGCACACACCTCGCGTCGTTCGATTGCCGTGCGGCCAGCTTTCCACAGCACGACGGACTATTCGCCGAGGCGCCGTAGCCTGAACTGTCCCGAGCGTGTCGAGCTGCCCTTATCTCCAGGCGAACACCGGCTGCTCGAGCTTGTCGATGCGCGTGTGCCGTCCGTTCAGCACTTCGCGGAACTGATAGATGACGGCTCCGGTCGGCGCATGGATCAGGCTCGTTCGGAACGGCCATTGGATCACCGGGTTCGGTGACTCCGCGATGGTGACGAAGCGCGAGTCCACGTCGAGCTCCTCCGACGTGACGGCATACACCTGGGCCACCTCGTCGGGATTGGGTACCAGTCCCCCGATGTCCTCGCCCGACCACATGACGAACGGCCGGATCACGAATCCCGAACGAGTGACGTAGTCGTCGAGCCGGCCGATGATCTTCGACTCGGGAACGTCGACACCCAGCTCCTCGGAAAGTTCCCGAACCGCTGCCTGTTCGGACGACTCGCCCGGGTCGACGCTTCCGCCCGGCAACGCGAATTGACCGGGGTGGGCGCGCATCTTGCTCGGCCGCTTCGTCACCGGGAACACTGGTGTTCCGTCCGCTGTCCGCATGACGACGATGACCACCGACGCCGAGCGCCTTCCGTCCAATTCGACCGACCGAGGTTCGAAAGCGGCAAGTGAGGCGACCACGTGGTCCCGATTCAGTAAATCTCCGTTCACCATGGCTCGACAGTAGCGCCACGAGACTGAGACCCTCAGCCAGTCTGGTCCATTTTGGCCGCTTCGCCTGATTATCGGTCTGTATTCCTGTCATGCTGAACAGGCAGAATCCACCGTGCGGCATGGCGAGAAGAGAACCTCGATGGCTGAGCAGTCCCAGACCCCCACCCCGCAGACCGACCAGAGCGCGCCGGGCGCGTCGAATCGGGCCTCTCGCTTTGCTTCCGACACGCTGAGCGTCCTGAGGCGCGTGCCGTTCACTTCGATCGTCGTCCTCACCATCACCGTCGTCGGGATCGCGACCGGCGCCCTGTGGAATCACGTCCGTACCTACTCGTGGTTCAACGACATCGCCTACGGAGTTCCTGCCTTGCAGGAAGGCAAGTGGTGGACTCTCGTCACGGGGTGGTTCTTCGGATTGACGCCGGGTCAGTATGTTTCGATCATCGTCGTTTTTGCCTTCGCGGTCGGCTGGTGCGAATGGCGCCTGGGAACCAAGAACGCGGCCATCGTCACGATCAGCGGTCAGTTGGCGGGCGAACTCGGTGCATCGCTCCTCCTCTGGGCGGGCAGCCACACCGACTGGGATTGGGCTCGCAACCTCGCCACCCACCGCGACGTCGGCGTGACCACTGCAATCATCGCCGCACTCGCCGCGACCACAGCAACACTCCGCTCGCCCTGGCGAATGCGAGTCCGCGCCATTCTGTGTGCGTACATTGCGATCGCGTTCCTCTTCGAAGGCCGCCTCGCCGACGTGCAGCACCTCATCGCGGTCGCGATATTCCTGCCGGTGGGCGAGAAGTTCTTCGGCGACGGAGAGCGCGGGTTCATCCCCCGAACGCGACGCGAGATCCGCCTGCTCGGATTCATCGGCCTGCTCCTGATCGGCGTGGTCGAGATCGCCGTCTGGCTGTTCCCCGGAAGCGGACCGTTCGGGCCGACGGAAGCCGAAACCGGTTCGGGCTGGACGGCATTGATCGACGTGGTCATCGTTGCCCTCATCGCGGACCAGTTGCGACGAGGTCGCCGCTGGGCCTGGTGGGTTGCCGTGGTGTTCGGTTCACTGACGGTCTTGGCCACCGCCCTCGTCCTCGTTTCGGTCATCTTCTTCGACTACGAGAGCGCCGGCGCCGTCACGGTCGGTACCGCGCTGCTCTGGCTTCTCGAACTCATCTTGTTGATCAAGGGCCGCCACGCTTTCCACGTACCGATGCGGCGCAAGATTCGAGGCGGGCCGTTGTCCGGGAACGATCCGCGCGCCGCCGCTCGGGAACTGCTCAAACGGCACGGCGGCGGAACCATGTCGTGGATGACGACGTGGGACGGCAACAGTTACTACTTCGGCGAGTCGGGTGAGAGCGTCGTTGCATTCCAACGGCATGTCGGTGTCGTCGTGGTCCTGGCCGATCCGATAGCGAGCCCCGACCGACTTGCCGCAGCGGTGGACGAATTCACGACGATGTCCGAAGCCAACGGCCTCACTCCCTGCTTGTTCTCCGTGGGGAAGGAGACAGCCGATGCCGCCGCCCGGCGTGGCTGGCGCACCGTTCAGGTCGCCGAAGACACGATCGTCGACCTACCAGAACTGCAGTTCACCGGTAAATCCTGGCAGGACATCCGCTCGGCGCTCAACAAGGCCAAGAAGGACGACATCACCTTCCGGATGACAACATTGGCCGACGAGCCGTTCTCCGTATTGGCTCAGGTGCGCGCCATCTCCGAGGAATGGGTGGGCGACAAGGGGCTGCCCGAGATGGGGTTCACCCTCGGAAGCGTCGAGGAGGCGCTCGATCGCGACGTCCGGGTCGGCTTGGCCGTCGACCCGACCGGAAGCATTCACGGCGTCACCTCGTGGTTGCCGGTGTACGGCGAAGGCGGCGTGGTTCAGGGTTGGACACTCGACGTCATGCGTCGACGTCCCGACGGGTTCCGTCCGGTGGTCGAGTTCCTCATCGCATCGTCGGCCCTCGAGTTCAAAGAACAAGGTGCCCAATTCGTCTCACTGTCCGGAGCACCGCTCGCCCGCAGCGACGACGCCGCCGACGCCGCATCGATGGACCGCCTGCTGGACATGCTCGGTGCCGCGATGGAACCGCTCTACGGCTTCCGGTCTCTTCACGCGTTCAAGAAGAAGTTCAAGCCGAGGTACGAACCCGTTTTCCTGTGTTTCCGCGACGAGGCCGACCTGCCTCGGATCGGAATCGCACTGACGCGTGCCTACCTGCCCGACGCAACGGCTCCTCAGCTGATCAAGCTCGCCACCAGCAAGAGTTGACGCCGTGCGGTCCTGGTTCGAGCACACGGTCGTCGACACCGGCAGGCTCCCGCTGTTCTTCCTCCTACTCGCCTTTGTCCTGACGTTCCTGTTCATCCGCTTCAGCGTCCGGATGATCCGGGCCGAGGTCTCGTGGTGGCCAGGCAATGTCACGCCCGGTGGAATGCACATCCACCACATGGTTTTCGGTTTGATGATGATGCTCGTGTCCGGCTTCGCCTTCATCGCTCTGGCCGACTATCACACCCCGATCGCCAATTGTGTTCTCGCGTCGGTGTTCGGTATCGGCAGCGCGTTGGTCCTCGACGAGTACGCGCTCGTGTTGCATCTGCGCGATGTCTACTGGGCCGAGGAAGGTCGCTCGTCCATCGACGCGGTGTTCGTTGCCATCGCGATCTCGTTCCTTTTCCTTCTCGGGGTCCACCCGATCGGGTTCGCGGGAGAGTTCGACCCGTACGAGCAGGACCGGAGCCTGGCGACGTTGATCGGGGTTGTCGTCGCGATCGTGATCCAACTCGGACTAGCCGTGATCACGTTGATGAAGGGCAAACTCTGGACCGGCTTGATCGGGCTGTTCTTCACCCCACTTCTGTTGATCGGAGCAATTCGGTTGAGTCGCCCGGGTGCGCCGTGGGCGCGCTCGCGTTACCGCGACAAGCCGGCGAAGATGAGCCGGGCAGTGGCCCGTGAACAGCGTTATCGCGAGCCGATGATCCACGCGAAGATCTACGTGCAGGAAACGGTGTCGGGAAGTTTCGGTTCCACTCCCCCGCCCCCACCACCGCTCCCCGTCGTCGACACCACAACCCCCACGTCGAAGGTCGGATTGTCGCGGCGGCTCTCGGACAGAATTCGCTGGCGTCGAACTCGCCGACGACTACGAACAGTCCCCGTCTGGCGTCTCCCCGTGATCCTCGTCGTCCTGTCCGTCGTCACCGCGAACATCCTCGTCGGGATCGACGGAGATCTCGTCAGCGACGGCGACGTCGGTACCATTTCCGAGGGCGTGGACGCCGGGGCCACCGCGACGCTGCTCAGCGTCATCGCCGGCGGGATGATCACTCTCACCGGTCTGGTGTTCACCGCCATCACCCTCGCAATGCAGTTCGGCGCATCGCAGATTTCGGTGCGGGTGGTCCCGATGCTTGCGCAACAGCGGGTGATGCGGTGGTCGATCGGCATGTTTCTGGCCACGTTCGTCTTCTCCTTGATCATTGCGCTCGATCTGGCGCTCGATTCGGAGAATTCCTCACCGACCATCTCCACGGCGATCGCACTGCTTCTGGCATTGGCCAGTGCGATCCTGTTCATCGCGTTGGTGGCGAAGGTCGGGTCGATTCTCAATTCCAGTCGGTTGCTGCGTTGGATAGCGGCCCAGGGCCGGAGCGCGACGATTCGTGCCTATCCGCTGTACGAGGACCTGCCCTCTGGCGCACCGAAACCCAGTCAGCCGCTCCCCCTACCCCAACCGCGCGAGTCCGAGAACTCCGAGAGCGCCGACGCACTGGTGATTCGCCTGCGCCACCTCTCACCCGACGGCCGGATTCTGCTGGCGATCGATCTCGCACGACTGCAGCGGTTGGCCGGCCGCTGGGACGTCTCGGTCGAAGTCGTCCCCAGCATCGGCGAGTTCGTCGCCCAGAACGCGCCCCTCTTCGAGGTACGCGGACCCTCGCTGAAGGTACGCCCGGACACCTTGATGTCGTGCTTGATCTTCGGTGACACGCACAGCCCGGTCGTCAGCCCCGGTGCAGCGCTTCAGTCGATCGTGGACATCGCGCTCAAGGCACTGTCACCCGCCATCAACGACCCGGGCCGAGCCGTCCAGGCTCTCGACCACATCGAAGATCTTCTGGTACTTCTCGCCCCGCGGGTCCGATTCGACACATCAACCTCGGATCTCACGCTGATCCGAGGGCAGCAACGCACCTGGACCGATTACGTGTCCGTCGCCACCGACGAGATCCGGCACTTCAGTACCAATTCCGCGCAGGTCCAGCGCCGTCTACGCGCGGTATTCGCGACCTTGCTCGAAGCCTGCCCGCCGGACCAGCACCCTCCGCTACTCGAGCGCGTCGACGCACTCGATGCGCAATTGACCCGAGAATGGACCGGCGCACTCGACCTTCGGCTCGCGAGTGTGGCGGATCCGCAGGGATTGGGCTCCGAAGCCGGGGCGACCGGAAGAATTCACCCGCTGATCATCGGGTCTTCGGAACTTCCGGACGATCGTTCATCCGGGCAGGCCGAGTCGCGTTCCCAGCCAACCTAATTGACTCGCCAATCCAGCCGACCACACTTGGAAGCTGTGTCCTCCGTCGACCTCGGCGTATTGGACGTCCATCCCTGCGGCTTTTGCGGCTTCGTAGAGCGTTTGAAGACCTGGGCGGTAGTCGTTGTCCTGCTTGCCGACCACGAACACCCCGGCGCTGTCGGGGAACTTCTTCTCCCGGAGCAGATCCTGCGGATTCACTGCCACGAACGCGGCTTCATTGCCGCCGAACGCTGCATCGACCGTCTGCTTGCGATCGCCGAGTGTGGGTTCGATCTGACCGGACAGATCCAGGAACGTCGGATAGACCGCGGGGAAGTTCGTTGCCATCTGGAACGCGCAGGTGCCGCCGTAGGAAAGTCCCCCGATCGCCCACTTCCTCGGGTCGGGATCCACCTGGAGGTTCCCGCGCACCCAGTCGGGAACATCGCGCGAAAGGTACGTCGCGACGTTCCCGAGTTGGGAATCGACGCAGAGCGGATTCGCCAGTTCCGACCCGGTCCCGTCAGCAACGACGACAACGGGAGCCAAGCCCGAATGCGCAGCGGCGTAGGTGTCCATGGTCTGGACGAGACGTCCGCCCTGTAGCCAGTCCTCGGGCGCGCCTGGTTGGCCGGCTAGCAGGACCAACACGGGCAACTCCGGTCGTGGGTTGGTGAAATACGCGGGCGGTAGGTAGATCTCGGCGTCGCGGGCGCTGAATCCGGAGACCGTCCCCGCAATCGTGACCGTGCTGACCTTGCCCGCCGACGGCATGTCCGTGGGAGCCTTCCATTGCGAAACCGGTACCGCCCCGTCCTTGCCGTCGTCCAGGTCTGCGAGTGAAACCTTCTCCGCGTCCGAGAGTCCCAGCGCTGTTCCCAACGTCGGATACGACTGGAACTGCAGATTCACGTGAGCCGCGCTCGACACGACCACCAGGAGCACGGAGACCACGGTGAGCACGCGACCGTCGATCCGCGTCGCCGCAAATACCCGCGAAACACCCAGCAGCACGCCGAGAATGCCCAACCCGATCCACACGTAGACCGGACGGGCAATCGGATCGGGGAACGGGTGCCACACCTTCTCGATCAGCCAGTACAGCACGAGAGTGATCGCGATTGCCGCGACGATGCAGACCGGAATCGAGATCAGGACGTGACGCCTCGATCTCGAGAAGATCAGCCACAGAAGTGCCAGAATTCCGAGCACCGTCACCACGGGCGGAACCGGGCCCGTGACCAGCGACAGATCCGTGATCGTGTGCACGTCGTCTCCCGTCGCAGCCCTGTTTAGACAATATCCAAGAACAGGACATTTCGGAGCTGATGGCGTCAGATCACCGCGTTCGACGCCTGGGCACGTAGGTCTCGGGCCAGGTGATCCCGACGCTCGAGAACAAGCCTCCGCAGCGACGCGGGCGCCTCCGCATTGGCCTGGATCCAGGAATCGACAGCAGAGGTGTCTTCAGCTGCCGGGAAGAGTCCGTTCACCAACCGTCGGGCGATCTCGATGCTGCGTTCGGACCACCACTTCCCCAGGGACGAGAAGTACTCTGCCGCATATCCCTCGATCAACGACGGGTCCGTGCCCGAACGGAATCCGGCGATCGTCGCATCCAGGCGGTCGTTCGAGAGTGAGCCGTCAGTGGTCGCCGACGCCCAGGCAGCCGCCTTGGTCTCGGCATCGGGAATCGACGCCGCGGCGCGGACGTACGCCGTTCGACCCGCTGACGTGCTGTCCTTGCTCAGCTCACCATCGAAGTCGCTCACACTCGCATGGCCGGTCGCCGACAGGGCGATCCACAATGCCCACCGCAGATCAGGATCGAGAGCCAGTCCGACCGGCCCCGGGCAGGTGCCGTCGAGTATCGACCGCACCTCGTCGGCGCGAGCATCGTTGACCGCTGCAGCGGCCGACAGAGCCCGTGCCCATGCCAGCTGTCTTCCGGACTCCGGTTCGGCTTCGAACACCGCCTTCCAGGTCGTTTCCAACCAGCCTGCACTTACATTGGGCCGCAAGCTTTTCGGAACGTAGTGAAGAACCGCGTATTGGGCATCGGTCAGGATCGAGCTGAGAATCGCAAGATCTGTCTCCGCGGGAGCGAATCGTTCCACCATGTCGAGGTACCGGAACACCGAGAGCTGCGCATCACGCACCGAGTTCCACAGCGACGACCAGATCACCCCGCGCGCAAGCGGATCGCTCACGCGGTCCAGGGATGCCTCGACAGTGGACAGAGATTCCGCGTCCAATCGCACCTTGGCGTAGGTGAGGTCTTCGTCGTTGAGCAGTGTGAGTGCTCCGGGCGGAAGGTCGACCGACGTGCGTGATTCGGTGATGTCGAGTTCGACGCGTTCGGTGCGAACAAGATCTCCGGACTCGTTGTAGTCGTAGATTCCGACTGCGAGCCGATGCGGCCTCGGGTCCGTCTGGACCAGGTCTGTTCCGTCGAGCGACAGCGTGGACACTCCGGTGGTCTGCAACCAGATTCGGGCCCATTCGCGCACATCACGTCCGGAAGTCTCCGCGAGCACGTCGAGCAGATCAACAAGCGTGGTATTTCCGTACGCGTGAGCCTTGAAGTACCGGCGTGCCGCTTCGAAGAACGCGTCACGCCCGACGAACGCCACAAGTTGTTTGAGGACACTGGCGCCCTTGGCGTAGGTGATTCCGTCGAAGTTAAGCTTCGCAGCTTCGAGATCGACGATGTCGGCGACGATGGGATGAGTTGTCGGCAGCTGATCTTGGAGGTACGCCCACGCTTTTCGCTTGATGGCGAATGCCACCCAGGCATCGGTGAAGCGAGTGGCTTCGGCGCTGACCAGCGATCCCATGAAATCGGCAAAAGATTCCTTGAGCCACAGGTCGTCCCACCAGACCATGGTCACGAGATCGCCGAACCACATGTGCGCCATTTCGTGCAGGATCGTGTTGGCGCGGCGCTGATGCTGCTCGTCGGTTGCGGAGCCGCGGAACACGTATGCCTCGGTGAAGGTCACCAGTCCCGGGTTCTCCATGGCGCCGAGGTTGTACTCGGGGACGAAGATCTGGTCGTACTTGCCGAACGGATACGGATAGTCGAAGTGCTCGGCGTAGAAGTCCAGCCCCTGACGGGTGATGTCGAAAACGTTGTCTGCATCGAGGTGTGGAGCCAACGACGCCCGGCACAGCGCACCCAACTCGACAGTGAGTTCGCCGCGACTCCACGACGACGCCACGCGGTGATACGGCCCGGCCGCGATCGCGGTGATGTAGGTCGAGATCGGCAGCGTCGGGGCGAAAGTGACGCGTTGTGCACCGTCCACGGAGAGAGTCTGGGTCGCGGGCTGATTCGACAGGACTTCCCAGCCGTCAGGTGCTGTCACCTCGAACGTGAAGGGCGCCTTGAGGTCCGGCTGCTCGAAGCAGGCGAAAACACGCCTGGCATCGGCAGGCTCGTATTGCGTGTACAGATACGTCTGATCGTCAGCGTCGTCGACAAATCGGTGCAGCCCTTCACCGGAACGGCTGTAGTTGCCGTGAGCTGCCACCCGAACGACGTTCGATCCGCCGAGTCCGCGCAGCACGATCCGGGATCCGTCGTACTCCACCGGAATCGACGCACCGTCGACGTCCACGGAATCGACTGCAGCACCGATGAAATCGAGCCACGTGGACTCCACCGAGGACGTCAGATCAATTGTCGTGACCGTCGAAAAGGTCTTCACGGCGGAGTCGACCGCCGATCGCAGATCCAACTCCACCCGGTAACCGGCGACGGAGATGGCTCGAGATCGTTCGGCGACTTCGCTTCGATTCAGGTTCGCAGTACTCACGCACTCGATCCTGCCAGGCCGCGCGCGGCGATGTGAGCCGCCGTGCGCCTATCCCTTGAACGCGCCCTGCCAGACGGTGTCGAACGGCGTGTGTGCCGAGACGCGGCCTTCGATGCCCGCCGTGACGAACTTCTTTGCCAGAGCGACGGCTTCTCCCACGTCGGCGCCTTTTGCCAGCTCCGCGGTCACTGCGGCGGCCAGCGTGCAACCGGCACCCGAGACGCGCTCTTCGCCGACCTTGGGGGCGGAGAGAACAGTCACGTCGGTCCCGTCGAACAACACGTCGACGGCGTCGCCACCGGCGAGTTCGACACCGCCCTTTGCGAGCACGTACTTGGGTCCGAGATCATGGATACGACGTGCGGCCTCGATGAGGTCGTCGACGCTTTCGATGCTGTCCATTCCGGCGAGGGTGCGTGCCTCGAACAGGTTGGGTGTGACGACGGTGGCGAGCGGGAGGATCGAATCACGAAGTGCTGTATCGGTATCGAGAGCCGCACCGGGCTCCTGGCCCTTGCAGATCAGGACCGGGTCGAGGACGACGTGGCGCCAGGACTGCCGACGCAGGCCCTCTGCCACAACCTCGATGGTGGCGGGCGTGCCCAACATGCCGATCTTGACGACGTCCAGATCGTGAGCCGCAGTGGCAGCCTCGATCTGATCAGCGATCACGTCAGGAGCGATCGGTACGAAGCGATGACCCCAGTTGTTCTTGGGATCGAACGAGACGATACATGTGGTGGTCGCTACGCCGTAGACGTCCAATGCCTGGAACGTCTTCAGGTCGACCTGCAGGCCGGCACCGCCAGTCGCTTCGGACCCAGCGATGACATAGGCGAGGTCAACCACAGCACAATCTCCTTCTTCGGACTTTTGAAACGTGCGTGGATGGCCACGAACGCGGGACCCAGTTTATCAACCGTTCCGACGTCTGGTTTTCGGCTATGCGGGCACCGGAGTTCCCCACGCGACGTCGTTGTCCTCGTATCCGAACGGCGGACCGACGAACTCGCCGCCGCAGGTGATCAGCGCGAGGGTTTCGGGTCCGTCGAGGCTGTTCAATCGCTCGACCGGCAGCTCGCCGTCCTTGCTGTAGTGATCGACCGCATCGATACGGTAGTTCCAGGTCTGTCCCCCGGCGCCCGCCACGGTCACGACCGAGCCGATTTCCAGTGTCGAGAACTTCTTTCCGAAACCGTCACCCTGATAGATGTCGTTGATGTGTCCGGTGATCACCACGGTGCCCGCGCCGGAGCCGGGAAATGCCGAATCTGCCCACCATCCGATCTCACTGACATCCTCGGGCGGAATGAGCGAGCCGTCCGTCGTCGTCTTGATCGGCAGGATGTCAGCGGTGCTGTTGCCTGTGCGCAGCGTGGTCGGGACATCCGGACCGTCGACCACCGCGCGAATCTCTGGCGGCAAATCTTGTTGGCCGGTCGCGAGGACGCGGGTCGGCGAGTCACCGTCGTCGGAACATCCGCCGATCAAGAGCATCGTCGCAACTACTGCAGCGGCCCACGTTCGGCTGGCCGTGGATCCAGGTGCCGCTGTCACGGACGAGAAGTCGGGCCGGACGGAATCTGGGAAATTGGTACTCGGTTTCCGACGTCACGACCGGGAAGTGCGTCACCGGAATCCCCACCGTTCCCACCGGAACCGTCACCACCGCCGTTCCCGCCACCGCTTCCATTCCCGCCGCCGCCGGGGCCCGGGCCGGGGCCGGGGCATTCACCTCCCGGATCGGTGGTGTCGCCGCTCAAAACGATCTTGACCGCAGAGAGGTTGACTGTCCGATTCTGGGCTACCTGGCCCGGAGTTGTGACGTCGAAGGCGAGCTTGGCACGTACGGGGATGACCGAACCGTCGTCAGCGTCGGTGACCGTTGATCCTGACCGGCCGAGATCTTGGGTCAACGTCATTCTGGAGATCAAATCCTGATCTCCGGTCAAGCCGGCGCCGTCGATCCGAAGGGTCCCTCGGACGGGACTTCCGTGGGCTCTGATCGTCACCGATGCGCGGAACTCGAGGATGTCTCCCGGCACTGTCCGCCACGCCTCGATCGAGTTGATTTTCGTTCCAGGCGATCCAGTCGAGATGTCGTACCAACCGTCGATCACGGCCGGATCGAGTGACATCGAATTTTCGTTGATTTCCGAGTTGCACGCGCGGGTGAGCGAAACGGGGGCAGCCGATCCCACTGCGGGGAGTGCTGTCGACACAACGGTCGCCAAGACGAAGGCCGTCGCGGTGATGCCCGCGGTACGCCTGCCGAAGATCGTCATTCTCTCGCTACCTTTTTTCCGCGGACCGTAGCTTCCGGTCAATTCAGTCAAAATACCAGTACAGCTGGACAAATAGGTCGAATTCCGTGCCGAATTCTTCTTGTTTTCTGTGAACTTCGGTTACGAGCAATTTCTCCGCACACGCGTTCCGACAAGGGGTCCATCGGATCAACAGGGGTCAGAAGTTACATTTCGCCCGCACATCGGAGCAGATCGCACTGATTTCTCACCGCATTGGACAGGTATTTCCGTTTCATAGCGGTCAGCCGGTGGAACAACGATCACTACAACGAGCGTGCCGGGCACGTGTCCGGTCGCCCCCCACCGAATCAAGGGAAACCGTCATGTCGGATACAACATCAGTCAAGCAGGGTTTCGCGGTAGGAACATCGATCGGGGCAGCCGTCATCTTGGTGACGGTCGGCATCGTGCAGTTCTTCCAAGGACTCGCTGCCGTCGCCGAAAACGAAGTGTTCGTAGTCGGGATCGACTACGTCTATCAGTTCGACCTGACGACGTGGGGTTGGATCCATCTCGTGTTGGGCGCGCTCGTCGCTCTCGTCGGGCTTGCACTGTTCACCGGAGCGGCCTGGGCGCGGGTGTCGGCAGTGGTGATCTGCGCGATCTCGATCATCGCGAACTTCTTGTGGCTGCCGTACTACCCCTGGTGGTCGACTCTCATCATCGCGCTGAACATCGTCGTGATCTGGGCTGTGTCGACATGGAAGCCCACCCAGACGACGCATGCCGCTGCGCATGCACCGTCAACGCCGACTCGATCTGCTTGAGTTGAAAGTATGTGTAGGTGGATGGCGTATTCCGGAGAGCCGATACTGGCCCATGACTTGCTGTTCAGGCCACAGCACTCGCTGATCGACCAGAGCCTGCATTCTCAACTCGGGGCCACGACGACAAATGGCGACGGCTTCGGAATCGGCTGGTACGGGGAAGGCCTCCAACCGGCAGTTTTCAAGAGCATCGAACCCGCGTGGAACGACTCGAACCTGCGCGAAGTCACCTCCCAATTGCGCACCCCTCTGCTGTTCGCTCACATCCGCGCCTCGACGGGAACTGCAGTGCAGCGCAGCAACTGTCACCCGTTCCGGCACCGGCAATGGTTGTGGATGCACAACGGTTCACTACACGGATTCCACGACATGAAACGGGAATTGGTGACTGCCATTGATCCGTCGCTCTTTCCGGATCTCGAAGGATCGACGGACTCGGAAACCTTGTTCTTCCTCGCGCTGACGTTCGGCCTGACCGACGATCCGTTCGAAGGTGTCGCGAGGGCCGTCGGATTCGTCGAGCACACGGCCCGCTCGCAGGGAATCGACAATCCGGTTCAGATGACCGTCGCCACGTCGGATGGCATCTCCACCTGGATCTTTCGCTATTCCAGCGAGCACCAGTCGAGGTCGTTGTTCTTCTCCACCGAGATTTCCACGTTGCGCAAGCTCCATCCTGAGGTGGATGCCCTGCACCATCTGAGTGAGGAGACCCGAATCGTCGTCTCCGAGCCTCTACGTGACCTTCCCGGCGCCTGGAACAAGGTTCCCGAATCCGTCGCAGGCGTCATCCGGCCCGGACGGGACGAGATGCGGAGCTTTGTGCCGATCCCACCAGCCTGATTGGGTCATACAACCAGGCATAGCTATGAAATAGCTTGCATTCGAAGCGCTTTCACGAAAACTGAGACAACGGAAACTCGGCACACTAGTCACGCGAGAGGATGAGCCGGAACGCCAAGCGAGCCTTCTCCGTATCCGGAGTGCCACCAGTGAGCAAATCGTTGTAGATGAACGACTCACCCACGCGAACCAGCAGATATGCCATGTCCTCGACGGGCAGGTCTGGCCGAATCTGCTCCGGTATTTCAGCTTCGATCAGCCTTCGCACGGATTCGACCATCGTGCCCTGAATCGGCCCCAGTCCAGTTGTGAGTATGCACAACGCCTTTTGCGGTTCCCGAGTCAAATACGTCCGGAAGAATTCGGTCTCGATTGTCGCCCGTGCATGGTAAGTGAGGACGTCGACAACCCTTGACGCTCCGCTTCCACCGCACTCCTCGAGGCCCATTCGCCACGTTCGGCGCGCCAGCGAATCGAGCACGTCACCGGTAATTGTGTCGCGATTCCCTGCACGCCGGAACAAGGTGGTCCGATCCACCCCCAACTCGGTGGCCAAAGCGTTCACATCGAGCGGTTTTCCGGCTGCGAACTGTCGTCGGGCGGCACTCAACGCTTCCGCGCGGATGTCACGTGTCTCGGCCATGGAGTGAATGTATCGCTGACGACGTGCTGGTCGGTAGCCGGAGGCGATCAGACGGCGCCATCGACGGCAATCGTTGCAACATTCATTGACTTTGTTGCAGGTGAGTGTTTATTGTTCCCCGGTACGTGATTCCAGTCACAACAGTTCAGTTGTTTACGGAGGAATGCGATGAACGATCACACGTGGACGACCCGACGATGAGCCCACTTCTGCAAGTACGAGACCTCACGGTTGACATTGGGACAGAATCGATTTCGAACAGACTCCTCGACCGCGTGAGCTTCGAGTTGGGGTCGGGCGAAATCACCGGCCTCGTAGGAGAGAGCGGGAGCGGAAAGACACTGACCGGACTCGCTCTGCTCGGTCTCTTGCCCCGTACGGCAACAACCAGCGGAAGCATCCGTTTGGAAGGACAGGAACTTGTGGGTCTGCCCGCCGCCGAGTTGAGGAAAATACGCGGTCGCGACGTCAGTATGGTCTTCCAGGACCCGAGTTCGGCTCTCAACCCCTCCGTCAGCATCGGTCGCCAGATCGTCGATGTGTTGAAGGCCCACCGCGACATCACGAAAGTCGATGCGGAGGACGTGGCTACAGATCTTCTCCACCAGGTCGGTCTGGCCGACCCGAGCAGAACCTTGAAGTCGTTCGGGTACGAGCTTTCCGGCGGGATGTGTCAGCGGGTGATGATCGCGATGGCCCTGGCATGCGGTCCGAAGTTGCTGATCGCGGACGAACCGACAACAGCGCTCGACGTCACCATCCAAGCTCAGATTGTCGATCTCCTTCGAGAACTGGCCGAACAGCGCGATCTTGCCGTGTTGTTGATCAGTCACGACCTCGCGGTTGTCGCCGAGGTCGCGGATCGAGTCATCACCATGTTTCGCGGCGAGATCGTCGACGTCGCGCCACGAGACGTGCTGCTTCGGCGGCCCGCGCATCCCTACACGTTCAGCCTTCTCGAGGCGGCACGCTCGACATTCGAAGAAGTCTCCTCCCAATCGCCCAAGGCGCGAGGCGATTTCACCACCAAAGCCCCTGCTGACGGCGTGGGTTGCCGATACGTCGCCCGGTGCAACTACTCCGAGGAGCTCTGCATATCCGATCATCCACTTCTGATCGGATCACCGGAATCGGCAACAAGATGTCACCGCAGCGACGAACTCGAGTTGCTCGGACTGGTGAGCTTATGAGCAACACCGACGTCATCGTCGACGTTAGGAATCTGGCAGTCGAGTACGGACGCGGACGCAAAGCTCTTCGCGCGGTCGACGACGTCAGCTTCTCCGTACAGAGGGGCGAAACCCTTGCGATAATCGGTGAATCAGGATCGGGAAAATCCTCGACGGCTCACGCTCTCGCGGGTCTGGTGGCTACGGCCGCAGGCTCCATCACTATGAATCTCGACGACCCGGCGTTCGGCAAGGGTGGATCTTCCCATCTCATTTTTCAAAACCCTACGTCGGCCTTGAACAATCGGATGGCCTCATGGGCTTGCGTAGCCGAGCCGATGGCGCCAGGGCGTCTGCGCATCCCACAGTCCTTGCGGCCGAAAGCCGTCGAGCTGTTGCGTCGGGTCGGTCTCGGCGCTGAGCTTGCCGACCGCCTCCCGACCCAGCTCTCCGGTGGCCAACGCCAACGCGTGACCATCGCTCGTGCACTTGCCTCCAAGGCGCCACTGATTCTCTGCGACGAACCTGTTGCCTCCCTGGATGTTTCGCTTCAGGAAGAGGTGTTGCAACTTCTTGCCGATCTCCGAGAAGAACATGACCTCACGTACATCTTCATTTCGCACGATTTGGGTTCGGTGGCACGGATCGCCGATCGCGTCGCGGTGATGTACCTCGGCCGAATCGTCGAGATCGGACCGGTTGCCACGGTCCTGAGGACTCCATCGCACCCCTACACGCAGGCGCTTCTCGCCGCGGCCCCGCACATCGAACTCGAGCGGCGCAGTCGTCGGAAAGCATTGGTGCGGGGCGAGTTACCCGACCCACGGAATCCACCCTCGGGTTGTCGATTCCGCACCCGCTGCCCGTTTGCGATGGATCGCTGTGCGTCGGAAGCGCCGTCACTTCGCGCGGCCTCGAATTCCGCACACAGCTCCGCCTGCCATCTATCGTCCCCGGCCACATCGACCGGAATCTCCAACCCGCCGCAGTAAATGCGTGCCGCGTCAGTCTCCCCCTTCCGAGAAGACCAAAGCGAAAGTCCACCATATGAATCCGCGTCTGTCTTTGCGATCCCGATATCCGATCACACGCTTCCAGAATCATGGGAAAAGTGGCCCACGTGTGCTGGTAGCTGCGTTTGCACTTTCTGCTCTTGTGCTCAGCGGCTGTTCGAGCAGCGCCACCGGTACCGCCGGCGATACCGGACCTGCCGATCCGAACGCCGAACTCAAGGTCGCGACATCGCACGTGCCCGCCTCGCTCGACCCGTGTGCGGGAAACATCGGATACGACATCGACTACTTACAGTTGATGTATGCACCACTGATCGATGCGGAACCTGCCACCCAGAAGTTGCGGCCCGGAATCGCCAGCGAGTGGGGCTTCTCCGGACCGGACAACCTGACGTTCGAGATGACGTTGCAGAACGGCTTGACCTTCCACGACGGTACAGCTGTCGATGCAGCAGCCGTCAAGGCAAGCATGGAACACTGCTTGAGTCTCGGAATCGTTTCCGTCCCGACGATCAAGAGCATCGAAGCAACGTCCCCAGATCGCGTCACGATCTCGTTGAGTTCACCTACCTCCAGTTTACCAGGCTGGCTCAACGGCAGATTGGGAATGGTGGTCTCCCCCACTGCGCTGGCAGCAGCAGGGGCAGACTTCGCCAACAAGCCTGTAGGCGCAGGGCCGTACACATTCACCAGCGCAGTCCCGAACAGTTCATACACATTCAGTCGATTCGACGATTACAAACCGGCAGGTCCACCCAGCCCCCAGCTCGCCAAGATCCAGATCCAGGTGATCTCCAATCCCACAGCGCTGACAAATGCCCTGACATCGAACGCTGCGGATTTTGCATACGGGCTCACACCGTCGAGTGCTCCGATCCTCGAACGGAATCCCAACCTGAACGTCAGTCACGACCCGAGACTCGGAGTTGCGCTCGTCGTGATCAACAACAAGAACCCTGTGGTTAACGACGTCCGGGTTCGTCTGGCGATGCAGTATGCGCTCGACCGCAAGGCAATTGCGCGAGCCGCGCTGGACAGCTCGGAAGGAACTGCGGCGTTCGGTCAATATCCTCCCGGTTCGCAGTTCTACGACGAGGAAACCGAAGATGCATGGCCGTACGACCCGGAGAAGGCCAAATCGCTGCTAGCGGAGGCGGGGTATCCGAATGGGGTCACCGTGCGCGGACTAGCAGGCAACCTACCGCCGTACTCGACCAACGCGGTCCTTGTCGGAGAACAATGGGAGAAAGTCGGCATCAAGGTCGACTTCGTCGAAATGAGTGGACCTCAGGCGATTACGGAGTTCGTCGCACACAACAGCGCGGACGTCTTCAGCGTGGGATGGCCCACGCGAGCATCCGCACCGCTCAATTTCGAAGCCTCTCTGGGTTCGCGATCGTACTTCCGGCAGAATTCCGTCCCCAACGAGGAGTTGGAGAAGCTGATCGCACTGCTGAACAACACGTATGACGAAACCGCTCAGCTCGACATCGTCAAACAGATCAATCAAGTCGTGATCAAGTCCGCTGAGTACGTACCGTTGTACTTCACTCCCGACGTGGTCGCCTACACGAAGAACGTCCACGGGGCCGTTCCCGCACTGAACGGCTCCCCCAATCTGACGTACCTCTCGAAGTCATGACGACAACCGTTGTATCGCAAGAGAATTCGTTGGCCCCCGAGCCTGAGAGCGTTCCGACCCGAAACCCTCACCGATCGCCGGTGAATCCTTACATACGGATGATCGGCGTCCGGTTCGCACAGATAATTCCTACCGCGATTATCGCTAGTTTCATAACCTTTGCCCTTATCCGGATAATCCCCGGTGGACCAGCCGAGGCACTTCTCGGTCCGAACGGCAGCGATGAAGCCATCGCGGCACTCAACGAGCGCCTCGGATTGAATCAACCTCTGCTGGTCCAGTACTGGAACTGGGTGGTGTCGGCTCTGCACGGAGATCTGGGAACGTCGCTACAGAACAGCGCCCCCGTCGGCCCACAGATCCTTGCGCGCCTGCCGGCGAGCGCCGAGCTCGTTGTACTCGCACTGTTACTGTCCGCCGTCGTCGCCATACCGCTCGGTGTGTGGACCGCGACGCGGCAGGGACGACGCAGCGATGGTCTGACCCGCACGGTTTCGGGGATCGGACTCGCGGTACCGGACTTCTTCCTCGCTATCGTGCTGGTCGATGTCTTCGCCCTCGGTTTGGGAGTTCTACCGGTGCTCGGCTGGGTTCCTCTCGAGAACAGTGTGATCGACAACCTGAGCCATTTGGTCCTACCAGCAACGGCGCTCGCTGCCGGCGCAGCATCGATTGCGGTTCGGCAGACCAGGGCTGCGATGATCGAGACACTGTCAAGTGACTACGTACGAACTGCGCGTGCGATGGGTATCGACGAGCGGAAGATCGTGTGGCGCTACGCGCTACGAAACATCGTTCCCACGATTGTCACTGTCTATGGATTGCTCGCCGTGGCGATGCTGGGTGCGACGGTCATTCTCGAGCAGATCTTCGTGCTGCCGGGCCTCGGGAGCGCTCTCGTCATTGCGATCGACACGCGAGATTATCCGATGCTTCAAGGCATTGTGTTGCTGTTCGTCGTGATCGTGCTTCTCGTGAACATCCTGGTCGACGTCGTCAACAACATGATCAGCCCACAATTGAGGAAGGGAACGATCTCGTGAGCCAACTCGCGCTGACCACCGCAGGCGAGACCCGCTCCAAGTGGGCTCTCCCTCGACTGCACCCCGGATTATGGCTCAGCTACTGCTTTCTCGGCACGCTGATAGCGGCGTCCGTCTTGGCCTCGTTCGTGGCTCCGCACAGTCCGACCGATCAGAACCTGACCAACACGTTCGCCGGTCCGAGTGCACAGCACCTGCTTGGCACTGACGGCTTCGGTCGTGACGTGCTCAGTCGATTGATCTGGGGAGGACGCTCCGCCTTCTTCGGCGTCGCGATCGCTGTCGCTGTCAGTCTGCTGTTGGGAATTCCGTGGGGGTTGATCGCCGGATATTGGCCACGCTGGATCGGCGCGTCACTCCTCCGGGTGGCGGACGCATTGCTGGCATTCCCAGGTTTGGTTCTCGCAGTGGCTATTACCGGTGTTCTGGGGCCGAGCCTGATCACGTCGATGTCAGCGCTCGGAGTCGTCTATGCACCCACAATTGCAAGAATTCTGGCTGCCGGGGTCAGCGAAACGAGGAACCGAGACTTCGTTCTGAGCGCGCGACTCTCAGGATGCCCGCCGCACGTAGTGCTCCTGCGTCATCTTCTTCCGCACGCAATCGGGCCGGTTGTCGTTCAGGTGACCGTGCTCACCGGCCTGACTTTTCTCGCGCAGGCGGCACTCTCATTCCTGGGGTTGGGAATACAGCCCCCCACTCCGAGTTGGGGCGGTGACTTATCCGATGCGTACCTGCACATCTTGAGTGCACCACAACAGATTCTCCCCTCCGGCATTCTGATTTCATTGGTCGTCCTGGCCGTCTACCGAGTGGGTGATGCCGTCCGGGACCGCATGTATGTCAGAGGGAGATAGCCGGCGTAGAACAACCATCCGACTCGACTGTTCGAAGACCACACCACCAGCATGAAGGACTATCGATGACCTCGATCGCACCAGAAACCGCGCGCCGCGTCTTCCGTGGAGCCGAACCAATACACGGCATGATCTACTTCACCCCTTTCGGCGCGGAAGCATATGCCGCACTGGGCTTTACACACCCTCGAATGGGCTACTTCGCTTCGCGGTCTGCGCCCATGGGCGCAGTAGCGGCTGAAGTCACCATCGCTACGTTCTTCAACTTCAACCCCGAACTGGTACACGCGGTGCTGCCGGAAGCCTGGACAATCGCCACCCCCGAACAGATCCTCACCGCTCGACTCGACGCTGTCGACCGTTCGCTGCGCAAGGCCTGGGGAGAACATGTCGACGGCACCGAAGTTCGCGAAGCTGCCGAACTCGCACGTCGAGCCGCGGAACGCGCCTGCAACAGACCACAAGGGCGACCCCTGTTCGGTGGGCACGCATCATTGCCGTGGCCTGAGGAGCCTCATCTCGTGTTGTGGCATGCCCAATCCTTGCTCCGGGAGTTTCGCGGAGATTCTCATGTCGCACTTCTTCACGCCGAGGGACTCAACGGTGTCGAAGCGTTGGTAGTCCACGCCGCAACCGGTGATGTTCCTGCTGCTGCTCTGCAAATGAGCCGGGCATGGGACAACGATCAGTGGGCGGAAGGCGTCGAAAGTGTGCGGGCGCGTGGATGGCTCGAAGACGGCCCCGAGCTTCACCTGAACGAGGTGGGTCGCGATCGCCGAAAGCGGGTTGAGCATCAGACCGATGTGCTGGGGTCGTACCCGTACGAGGCGATCGGAGAGACCGGATGCAGTCGACTGATCGAAATCTCGGAACGTCTCTCCGGTGAAGTGATCGATGCAGATCTCGGATTTCCGGCAGCACTGGCAGCACGTCGCCGATTGCGTGCGTGACAGCAGGTCGTGAGTGTCGAACGTGGCTGGTGGTGATACGACGAGGGTGTCACCACCAGCCCCTTCACACAATTATCGCCGAAGTCGGCTGCGCCCCAATCTGCACAGTGAGAAGGCATCCGGATGAGACTGCCGTTGTGCCGAATTCTCCCGCGGGATGGGTCAAGATGGCTAGATGTGGAAACAGGCACTCGGGTTTGCTTTGTTCGGTGCGACCGTTGCCATCGTCACGGCGGCGCTGACACAGGGATCGGCACAGGCGTCCGCCACGATCACCCTCTTTTCGGGTGGCACCACAATCTCGGGCTTCGCGGGTGAATCGCAATGGACCTGGCCCATCGAGGCTGCGGTGATCGGCGCCCTTCTGGGCGCGCTGACCGGGTTCGTGCTCCGCCTCGCGGGCGTGCGAATCTCCGGAGGCCAGGACAATCGAATGGTTCCAACTGTGGTGGCAGGCCTCGCAGGCGTCACGCTTGGGTTGACGCCCCTGTTGGTCTTGATCGGCATGGCATTCACCGGGTCGGTTGATATCGGATGGTCCCCGCTCCTGGTCTATGCCGTAAGCGGTCTCCTGGCGTATGGCATTTCGGTCGCCGCCGTGTTCGGAGTCCTCCGCGCTGCCGGGGATCGACTTACCGTTCGCACGACGCGAGCGGTCGCGGCGATGCTTCCGGTCGGGGCGTTGGCGGCGACGACTGTAGGTGTCGGTACTGCGTGGAAGCTGGGCTTTTCCACCGCCGCTCCCACCTGGATTGCAGTCGTACTGCTGGTGGTGCTCGTATTGGCCGTGACGTTCGTTGCGGCCCGGGCGTGGGCACTACGGATGCAGGCTCGTGACTTTCCAGAAGTGGCATAGGCGGTGGAACGATTGATTCCGACGGGCGCATCGAGATGAGGGGCGAGCGAATCTTCGCGGGACTCGTCGTCGGCCTTCTGCTCGGGCTGTTCGGCTATCTGCCGTTGGTACTCCTGTGGCAACATTTCGCAGATGTCCCGCAGCCGCAGCTTTATCCGAACCGTTCGTTCACGTCGTTCGGCCCCAACCCGCCACCGCTCACCTACTGGATAAGTTGGGCGGCGCCTGCCGCCGTGTTCGTCATTCTCGGACTTATGACTATTCCCAGCCGCACCGGCAGGCAATTCGCGTTGCCATTGGTGCTCGCGTTCCTTTCTGTGGCAGCAATGGTGGCGTGGTTCTGGATCTCGATGGAACTGTTCTTCAGCCCCGACTGATCACTCACTCGGCTGCGTATCGCGAACCCCACTGCGCGCACGCGCAATGGCGCCCTTGTTGCGCAATGCGATCCCCTGATGCACCGCAGCAAGTACCAATGCCAGCACTGCAGCAGGGAGGCTCCCCACCATCGACAGCAGAGAAGGCATACCAGAGCTGAAAGCGGTAAAGAAACCCAGTACTGCAGCGCAAAGCATTGTCGCCGAGACGATCCAGGAAACTAATGGTCGTGGGATCACGGCTGGAATAACGCACAGAGCCACCGGCAACGCCAGCACCAAGAAGAGCTCCCGCCCGAAATAGTCGTGAATCGAGCGGTAACAATCGGCAGAACTGAGCGGGCCGAGGCCTATTTCGCAATCGGTGATCTCGTACAGCGGCCACTGTGCCGTCGCGGATCCCAGAATCCCGGTGGCGACCGCCAATACAACCCACGCGATCCGAATCCCAATCATAAGAAGAGATCATGCCAGTAGGCGAAATTGCGCTCCGGAGAAGAAAGCAATTACGACTCGAACTGCGTGGAAGGTCGATACCGTCAACGCTAATCAAAGAATGGATCAAACTATGTTGATCGCATGGGGAGCACTGGCGCTTGCCACTGGTGCCCATATCTATGGCGCTCGCCTCGCAACTCACGGCGACTACGGGCGGAGATTACCTCTCTCGGTAGGACCGACCTCCTCGCGAGCGGCACAACATGTCCGACGTGCTCAACTCACGGGCTGGGTATCGAGCTTGATCGGAGCATCTGCCATCGTCGACAACTATTGGGAGACAGCACCTCTCTTGAGTGCGGGTATCGCAGTCGCTGTACTCGGAGTAGTTAACGGCCTACCGAGTTTGATTGTCACCATGATGCACAATCGACGGCCGCAACAGGGTTGAAGTTTTCGATTATGTTTTGTGGAAGGGTGCTTGCATGGCAACACAACCGCATGGCCAGTCCATAACCCCGGCGTGGAAAGTATTCACGGCCATCGGTTTTGCAGGTGTTGTGGGCGTTGCCGTGACGTACTTCCGAGACGGGTGCACTTTGGCGATCATTGGCGGGATGGTCATCCTCGCGATTGGTCTGCCGCCTACTGTCTGGTCCATCCTGCGAATGCTGCGTGAGAATCGAGGACATCGCCTTCATTGGTGGAGAACACCGCCGGTCAATCCGAGGAACGTCGACCTGTCTCGTGCTGTCGGCATTCCGACTACAATTTTCGGTGCACTGACCATCTGGCTGAATACAGCAGGTTCGGCGCCGTGGTGGTTGGCAGCAATCTTTACCGCCATTCTGATCGCGCTCTTCGGAGTAACCGTTGCCGTTCACAATATTCGCCTCAGTCAGCGAACCTGAGCTAGCCTTCCGCGCATGCCGGTTTCCGCGAGTGTCCGTGCGCGCCTTCGCTCCCACTTGCATCCAGACGACGAGATCCACTACGCGTTTCCAGCAGACGTTCTGATGAGCGCGAAACCGACGAAGAATATGTTGCAGTCGTGAACGCTGCCGACGCGGAGATCACGTCACCGCAGGACTTCCCGCGCGATCCGTTGCCGAACCTCTGAAGGCACAAAAAAGGCAGTTTCTCATTTCTGAGAAACTGCCTTTTTGATCTAACTTCGGTCGGGCTGACAGGATTTGAACCTGCGACCACTTGACCCCCAGTCAAGTGCGCTACCAAGCTGCGCCACAGCCCGTCCCACGCCCTTGTTTCGGGCGCTTGGAAAGACTACATCAGGGACGGGCCGAAGTACCAATCGGCTGGTCAGAGCCGTTTCAGTACCGAATTGGACGCAGAATCAGCGGCCCTTACGATCACGCTTCTCGCGCACTCGGACGGATACGCGGATCGGGCTGCCGTCGAAGTTGAACTCTTCACGCAGACGCCGCTCGATGAAGCGGCGGTAGCCGGCCTCGAGGAAGCCCGTGGTGAAGAGAACGAATGTCGGCGGGCGTGTGCTTGCCTGCGTCGCGAACATGATGCGAGGAAGGCGACCACCACGCATCGGAGGCGGCGTTGCTGCCACAACTTCCTTGAGCCAGGTGTTCAGGCGACCCGTGGGGATGCGCTTGTCCCAGGACTCCAGAGCCGTGTCGAGAGCCGGCACGAGCTTCGCCACGGCGCGACCGGTGTGGGCGGAGATGTTGACTCGCTGAGCCCACGGAACGCGGACCAGATCGCGGTCCACTTCCTTGTCCAGCATGAGTCGACGGTCCTCGTCCACGAGGTCCCACTTGTTGAATGCGATCACCAATGCACGACCCGTGTCGGCCACCATGCTCAGAACACGCAGGTCCTGCTCGGTGATCGGCTCGTGTGCGTCGATCAGCAGGATCGCAACCTCAGCGGCCTCGATCGCGCTCTTCGTACGCAGCGACGCATAGAACTCGGCACCGCTGGCATGGCTGACACGCTTGCGCAGACCAGCCGTGTCGACGAAACGCCAAGGGCGCCCGCCGAGTTCGACGATGGAGTCGACGGGGTCGACGGTGGTGCCGGCAACATTGTGCACGACGGACCGCTCGTCACCGGACAGCTTGTTGAGCAAGCTGGACTTTCCGACATTCGGCTTTCCGACGAGAGCAACACGACGCGGACCGCCGCCGGGGATACCTTCACGCGGGGTTTCCGGCAGCTTCTCGAGAACCTCGTCGAGCAGGTCGCCGGTGCCGCGGCCGTGGGTCGCACTCACGGAGTACGGCTGACCGAGGCCCAACGACCACAGCGCTGCAACCTCGGACTCGGTGCGTCCGTCGTCCACCTTGTTGGCAACGAGGATGACCGGAGTCTTCGAGCGGCGAAGCACGCGAGCCACAGCTTCGTCCGTCGCCGTAGCGCCGACAACAGCGTCGACGACCAGGAGAATGGCATCAGCCGTTCCCATGGCCAACTCGGCCTGCCGGGCAACGGCCTGCTGAAGACCCTTTGCGTCGGGCTCCCATCCGCCGGTGTCCTGGACGAGGAAGCGTCGTCCGGCCCAGTTCGCCTCGTAGGAGACGCGGTCACGGGTAACGCCGGGGATGTCCTCGACTACCGCTTCACGACGGCCGATGATGCGGTTGACGAGCGTCGACTTGCCGACGTTCGGTCGACCGACAACAGCCAAGGTCGGGACGGCAATGTGCGCTTCGCCTTCGCCGTCCGCTTCGAGATCGGCGTAATCCCACTCCGATTCCTCGGACCAAGTTCCGTCACCGGCATATTCGGTTACCAGATCGTCGCTCACTGCACTGCTCCAGTTCTGTCGCTGACCACCAACAGCAACTTGGCGATCACATCTTCAATTCCCAATTCGCTCGTATCCACCAGAATGGAGTCGTCGGCAGGGCGCAACGGCGACACTGCCCGAGTCGAATCGAGATGGTCACGGCGCTGCACATCAGCCAGCACCGCTTCGTAATTGTCTTCACGGCCTTGGCCGATGTTCTGCGTATTGCGCCGTGCCGCACGGGTTTCCGCCGATGCGGTCAAGAAGATCTTGACGTCTGCATCGGGGAGTACGACGGTTCCGATGTCGCGACCTTCCACGACGATCCGGTCCGCACCCGCCGCCAACTCACGCTGAGTGGCGACCAGCAGGTCGCGAACTTCGGGTACGGCCGACACCGCGGAGACAGCCTTGGTTACCGCGTCGCCGCGGATCTCCTCGCTGACGTCCGCGCCGTCGAGATGCACCTGCTCGCTGCTCGGATCGGTACCGATGGACCATGGCAACGCCGCAACGGCGGCCGTGATCGCGGCGGAATCCGCCAGATCGATTCCCTGACGCAGCACGTGCAGGGTCGCGATCCGGTAGGTGGCTCCGGTGTCGAGGTAGCGAGCGCCCAAACGCTGCGCCAACGCGCGAGAGACGCTGGACTTGCCGGTTCCGGACGGTCCGTCCATAGCGACTACCAGCGGCATGGACGAATCGGTCACAGGCCGACCGCCTCGTACAGTCCACCGACCTCGCTACGTCCGAGGACGCGCTGCGTTCCCGGACGCTGATCGCCGAGGGCGACAACTCCGACGTTGGTGCGAACCAGACGGACAACGGGGTGACCGACGGCATCGAGGAGGCGACGCACGATGTGCTTACGACCCTCGTGCAGAACCAGCTTGACGAGCGTCTTGCCCTCGTTGATCTCGAGCACGGTGAACGCGTCCACCTTGGCCGGACCGTCGTCGAGGGTGACACCGTCGCGCAACTGCTTGCCGGTGCTGCGCTCGACAACGCCGTGAACCGTGGCGAGGTACGTCTTCGGAACCTCGAACGACGGGTGCATCAGGCGGTGAGCCAGATCGCCGTCGTTGGTGAAGAGGAGCAAGCCTTCGGTGTCGGCGTCGAGGCGGCCGACGTGGAAGAGTCGCTGACCCGACTGAACGCGCTCGGAGACGATGTCGCCGACGCACGGACGACCGAGATCGTCGGACATGGTGCACTGCCAGCCACGCGGCTTGTTCATCGCGAGGTAGACGAGGTCCTTCTGCACGACGACGCGGACGCCGTCGACACGAACCACTGCGTTCTCGGGGTCGACACGCAGACCCTGTTCGACCACGATGCGGCCGTCGACCTCGACGCGACCCTGATCGATCAGTTCTTCAGCAGCGCGGCGTGATGCGACGCCGGCCTGAGCCAGCACCTTCTGCAAGCGGACGCCGTCGCCCTTCGGCGGGCCGTCGTGCTTGGTGATCTCGGCATGCTGATGACGCGCCGGCTTGGCGTTGGAGACCAACGGGTTCTGAGAGACGACGCGCTGCGGCTTCTCGGTCTTCGGCTTGCCACGCTTGTTGGTCGCCGGCGGTGTCGGGGCTGCCGGGCGCTTGCGCGGAGGTCCGTCGAACTTGGACCCACGAGGTGCGTTCGACCATGCGCCGCCGCGAGGAGCGTCGGGGCGTGCGCCGCGCTGATCGTCACTACGACGGTCAGCGCCGCCACGCGGTGCGCGACGGGCGTCGACGTGGGGGGTACGGCGGTCATCGCTGCGGGGTCCGCGGCGGTCGTCAGTGCGCGGTCCGCGACGGTCGTCGTTGTAGCCACCACGACGGTCGTCGGTACGTGCGGGGCGACGGTCATCGCTGCGCGGCGGGCGACGGTCATCACTGCGCGGCGGGCGACGGTCATCATTGAATCCACCGCGACGGTCGTCCGTGCGGGGACGGTCGGATCCGGCGTTGCGGTCGTATCCAGAGGTACTGCGGGAAGTGTTGCTGCGTCCACCACGGGGCGCTTCGCTACGTGCGCCGCGGGGGGCGTCGCTGCGACCACCACGGGGTGCATCGCTGCGTGCGCCGCGGTTGTCGCGGGAGTTGTTACGGTCCGGTGTGCCATCTCGGCGAGCGGGATTGTTCACTTTTTTCCTGTCAGTTTTCTACTGTTTCCCGAGCGTGGTCGGGTCTTTCTCGGTGCTGACGAGCGCCGGGATTCCGGTCAGTCGTCGACTTCGGTGTCCACTACGTCAGCGGGCACGTCTGCCTTGTTCATTCTCGCAAATCGCGGATCGGATTCCAGGCTTTCGCTGATGTCGTCGATGAGATCGACATCAGGCAAGAGCGGGGCCAACTCCGGGAGCTCGCTCAGCGAGGCCAGGCCGAGCCGTTCGAGGAACAGTTCGGTCGTGGAGTACCGTGTCGCGTTGGTGTCCGGGTCAGGCCCGGCTTCCGCGATCAGTCCGCGGGCAAGGAGGGTGCGTACCACCCCGTCCACGTTGACGCCTCGTACCGCACTGATCCGCGCACGAGTCAACGGTTGACGGTATGCGACTACGGCCAAAGTTTCCAATGCCGCCCTGGTCAATTTGGTGCGTGCGCCGTCCAATAGCAGCTTTTCCACGTACGGGGCAAACTCTTGTCGCGTGTACAGACGCCATCCGTCGCCCGCGTAGCGAAGGTCCATTCCGCTGCCGCGAGCGGTCAATGCGGCTGACATCGACGTCAGGCGTTCTTCGACTCGTTCCGGCGCGGTTCCGGTGACAGATGCGAGTTGGTTCACTTCGGCCGGCGAATCCACGACAAGCAGAAGCGACTCCAGCACTGCGTCGAGTTGATCGTCGTCGAGTTCGAAATCGGGGGCGGAATCTTCGGAATCCGCGGCCGGGTCGGTAGGCTCGATCATCTCGTCTAGCTGCGAAGATTCCGATTCCGTCGGCTCGGCGTTCATCCGTAGTCCTCCTCTGTGACCGGCGCGGCCGGGTCGTCTCCGGTCCAACTCACCATCAGCGGCCCGAGGGCTTCGGGTTGCTCGAACACGATGACCTGCCGGCGATACAGCTCGAGCAACGCGAGAAATCTTGCGACTATCTCGACGGTGATCTCACACTCGGCAACGAGGTCCCCGAAGGGTGTCCACTCCCCTATGCCTCGCTCGCGCAGCAACTCGAGAATTCGCTCAGCCTGCTCGGGTATCGAGATATTGGACACATGGAGGTGATCGAGGCCCACCGTCGGCACCGGACGCGGTGTGAACACCGTCGCCGCGATCTCCGCAAAACGCTGAGGATCGACGCCCAACAACACCTCGGGCAGGAGTTCGGTGAACTGATCCTCGACGGCAACCGAGCGCGGATAGCGCCGCAGCGCTGCTTCCTCCAACTCACCGAACAGCGCCGCAACTTGTTTGTACGCCCGGTACTGCAGCAGTCGCGCGAAGAGAAGGTCGCGGGCTTCGAGAAGCGCCAGATCCTCCGCGTCCTCGACCTGCCCGGCGGGCAACAGCCTTGCCGCTTTCAGGTCCAGAAGAGTGGCTGCGACGACCAGAAACTCTGTTGTCTGATCGAGGCCCATCGCACTGCCGAGTTCCTTGGTGTATGCGATGAAATCGTCAGTGACGGTGTGCAGGGCGACTTCGGTGACATCGAGCTGTCGTTGATTGATCAGGTTCAACAGCAGATCGAACGGGCCTTCGAAGTTCCGGAGAGTGACTCGGAAACCGGCAGCCTTGGCTGCGGTCTGAGCGTCGGTCGGCACGTTCGGGTCGATCGAATCCGGCTCGACTTCGACCGAATCTTCTTGCGATGCAATCAGTTCCACTAACGACCAGACCGGTGAATGACCTCGCGGGCCAATGCTCGATATGCCTCGGCCCCAGCCGATTTCGGCGCCCACGTCGTGATCGGCTCACCGGCGACGCTGGTTTCGGGGAATCGGACGGTGCGGTTGATCACCGTGTCGTAGACGACGTCGCCGAACACCTCGACGACTCGCGCCATCACCTCACGAGCGTGCAGAGTCCGGGCGTCGAACATCGTGACGACGATACCGGCCAACTCCAGCTTGGGATTGAGACGATCGTGCACCTTTTCGACGGTGTCGTTGAGGAGTGCCAGGCCGCGCAGGCTGAAGTACTCGCATTCCATCGGAATGATGACCGAATCGGCGCAAGCCAGCGCATTCACCGTGAGCAGGCCAAGCGACGGCTGGCAGTCGATGAGCACGTAGTCGTACCGATCGAGAACAGGGTGCAACACGCGCCCCAAGGTCTGCTCACGTCCGACCTCGGTGACCAATTGGATCTCGGCGGCCGAAAGGTCGATGTTGCTGGGCAGCAGGTCGAGGCCGTCGACCCGAGTGCGCATCAACACATCGTCGATGGACACACGCGGTTCGACCAGAAGGTTATGGACGGTCAGTTCCAGGTCGTGATGCTGGACGCCCAGTCCAGCAGACAACGCGCCTTGGGGATCGAGATCCACCAGGAGCACTCGGCGACCGTATTCGGCCAACGACGCACCCAGGTTGATGGTCGACGTCGTCTTGCCGACGCCGCCCTTCTGGTTGCACATCGCGATGATCATCGCGGGTCCGTGGTGCGCCAACGGTGTCGGTTGGGGTACCTCGCGGACCGGTCGACCTGTCGGGCCGAGTTCTTCCGCGGAAACGGTGAGGGTTTCCGCAGGTGGAGAGGCTACTGGCGTCGTATCTATTTCGAACATCGCCTCTGGTTCGGAGGGTACAGCTGGTGCTGATTCGTTCACGCGCTCGAAGAGTTGGGCATTGACATGCGGCGGCGCGGACTCCGCCGCTGGTGGCTGCGATGTCGACACGGTCCGATGCTCCCCTACTCTTTCGGCGGTTGCTCTCGGCGCCGGCAAACCCCCGAAACTGCGGTGGAGGCCGCTCGCGCTCCTTGAACGCTACCGCCTACATCACCGAATGGTCTCGCAGACACGCATGAGCCAACCACGCCTAACGGGCGCGTGGGTGTGCCTGAGCCCACACTTCGCGCAGCGCGGTGACGGTGACCAGCGTGTAGATCTGCGTCGTGGTTACCGAAGCGTGACCGAGAAGTTCCTGCACGACGCGTACGTCCGCGCCGCCGTCGAGCAGGTGTGTGGCAAACGAGTGCCTGAGCGTGTGGGGTGAGACGTCCGCCTTGATCCCGGCCGACGCCGCCGCATCCTGAAGTATCTGCCACGCGCTTTGACGCGAGAGGCGTCCACCGCGCGCGTTGAGAAAGAGGGCAGGAACACCGCGCGTCGCCAGGCTGGGGCGCCCGCGGACGAGATACGCGTCGACGGCGGCGATCGCCGGCCTGCCGACGGGGACGATCCGCTGCTTGCCGCCCTTGCCCTTGAGCAGCACGGAACGAGTTTCGGTATCGATGTCGTCGACGTCCAGATCGATCGCCTCGGTGATTCGCGCTCCGGTCGAGTACAGGAGCTCGAGCAGAGCGCGATCCCGCAGGTCGCGGGGCCCGTCACCGGCCGCACCGCCACCCGAAGCGTCGAGCAGGGCGATCACGTCGTCGAGAGGCAGGGCCTTGGGCAGCTTGCGTCCGGGCGTCGGCGGCTTGACCGTTCGGGCCACGTCGACGCTGACCAGACCTTCGGCGGCGGAAAACTTGTGGAATCCGCGAACCGCGATCAGGGTGCGTGCTGCCGAACTGGCCGCCAATGGTACGACGCCGGAATCTTTGTCACCCAGGCGCAGATGTGTCACGAATTCGGTGACGTCGTTCTCCGTCACGCCCGCGACGTCGTCGATGCCGCGTCCGTGCAGGTACTCCGCGTACCGATTCAGGTCGCGGCGATAGGAAAGTAGAGTATTGCGCGCAGATCCTCGCTCGACCGCTAGATGGTCGAGATACGAGTCCACCTGTCGGGCAAGCACTTCAGGCTCGCGACTTGCGTTCTCCGAATGCGCGAGGACGATCGGGCCACGGTGCGTCGGCGGGGCGTAGCGGCTTTCCCGTCGCGCGTGCGGTGGCGATCGCGAGAATGCCTGATACCGCTGTGGCATTGACGATGTCGCCGCGTAGCGCCATGTCGACGGCGTCGGCGAGCGGAACCCGCGAAATCTCGAGATCGGCTTCTTCGTGTTCGGGATCGTCGCGCTCCACCTCGTGCAACCCCTCGGCGAGGAAGACGCGAACCGCCTCGTCCGTGAACCCGGGTGAGAGAGCGACATCGACCAGCACCGACCACCGATCGGCGCCGAGTCCGGTTTCTTCGCCCAGCTCGCGCGCTGCCGCCTCGACCGGGCTCTCCCCCGCAGCGTCGAGCAGACCGGCAGGGATTTCCCACAACCGGTGCCCGAGCGGGTGACGGTACTGGTGAATCAGCACCAGGTTGTCGTGCTCGTCCAGTGCCACGACGGCAACGGCGCCGTGGTGTTCGACGACTTCCCGATCGGCACGCTGACCACCAGGCATCGCAACGGTGTCGACGCGCAACGCGATGATCGCGCCGGTGTAGACCGTCTTGGAGCCGAGGGTGTCGAATTCGTGCCGACCGGGATCGCTCATGTGTGGCTAGACCTTTTCCACGTTCTCGACTGCAGCGTCGAGCGCCGTCTCGGTGGCGGCGGTGTCTATCTTCTCGTCACCGTGGACGTCGACGGGCAGGCGCTCTTCGAGCTTGTACGTCAACGCTGCTTCGACGAAGGCGGCGAACAGCGGATGCGGGCGTGTCGGGCGGCTCTTGAGCTCCGGGTGTGCCTGGGTGGCAACGAAGAACGGATGCTGCTCACGCGGGTACTCGACGAACTCGACCAGGTGGCCGTCCGGTGAGGTTCCGCTGAACTGCAAGCCGGACTTGGCAATCCGGTCGCGGTAGGTGTTGTTGACCTCGTAACGGTGACGGTGACGCTCGGAGACGTCCTCGGTTCCGTAGGCCTGAGCGACGACGGAACCCTTGGTCAGCACGGCCGGGTAAGCACCCAGACGCATGGTGCCACCGAGGTCGGCGTCACCGGCGATGACGTCTTCCTGATCAGCCATCGTCGAGATGACCGGATGCTTGGTGTCCGGCTCGAACTCGGCCGAGTTGGCATCGTCGAGGCCGACGCTACGAGCAGCTTCGATGACGACGCACTGCAGACCCAGGCACAGACCCAGCAGCGGCAGCTTGCGCGAACGTGCGAAACGGATCGCGCCGAGCTTGCCTTCGATGCCGCGGATGCCGAAGCCGCCGGGGATCAGAACACCGTCGACGTCACCGAGAGCGGCCTGCGCTCCGGCTTCGGTCTCACAGGCGTCCGACGGGACCCAGGAGATCTCGACCTTGGACCGGTTCGCGAATCCACCGGCGCGCAGTGCCTCGGTGACGGAGAGGTATGCGTCGGGCAGGTCGACGTACTTGCCGACCAACGCGACCCGCACGGTCTCACGCGGCTGGTGAACACGATCGAGGAGGTTGCCCCACACGGTCCAGTCGACGTCGCGGAACGGGAGACCGAGCTGGCGAACGACGTAGGCGTCGAGGCCCTCACGGTGCAGAACCTTCGGGATGTCGTAGATCGAGGGAGCGTCGGGCGTCGAGATGCAGGCGTCGACGTCCACGTCGCACATCAGGGCGATCTTGTTCTTGAGGCCCTGCGGAACGTCACGATCGCAACGAAGGATCAGCGCGTCGGGCTGAATGCCGATGCTGCGCAACGACGCAACCGAGTGCTGCGTGGGCTTGGTCTTGAGTTCTCCGGAGGGGCCGAGGTACGGCACGAGGGAGACGTGCAGGAAGAAGACGTTGTCGCGGCCGACGTCGTGGCGGACCTGGCGAGCGGCTTCGAGGAAGGGCTGCGATTCGATGTCGCCGACGGTGCCACCGATTTCGGTGATCACGACGTCCGGGCGGTGTCCCTGCAGATCCGGACCGCTCATCTCGAGGATGCGACGCTTGATCTCGTCGGTGATGTGCGGGATGACCTGAACGGTGTCGCCGAGGTACTCGCCGCGGCGTTCCTTGGCGATGACCGTCGAGTAGACCTGGCCGGTGGTGACGTTCGCCTGGCCGGAGAGGTCACGGTCGAGGAACCGCTCGTAGTGTCCGACGTCGAGGTCGGTCTCGGCACCGTCTTCGGTGACGAAGACCTCGCCGTGCTGGAAGGGGTTCATGGTGCCCGGATCCACATTGAGATAGGGATCGAGCTTCTGCATGGTCACGCGCATTCCCCGCGCGGTCAACAACTGTCCCAGGCTCGAGGCGGTCAAACCTTTGCCGAGCGAGGAAGCTACACCTCCGCTGACGAAGATGTGCTTGGTGGCGGTACGCGTGTTAGTGCGTGACTGTGGCAAAGGGGCTCCCGTGACGACTGTGCAGGGCTTGGTCTGATGAAGCATGCTGGGGCCTGCCGACCCACGGGATTTCACGGTAACACCTATCGGGGGTCGGTGCCTACAACGCGCCGACTTTCCGCCCCCGATGTGACCGGCGTATCAATACCGGGGTGTTCAGTTGGTGGGTGCGCCGACGGTGACCGCCGCCGCTCCCGGTCCCGTGCCGTAGCGGCCGGCGCCGCCGTTCAACTGTTCCTGCAGCGCCAACGGCGTGGTGATCTTGCCCGACTCCCGATCGATGTTGTCGATGGTCGTCAAGCCCGCTGAGAGCGCCGCGTCCGCACGAGCGACGGCAACCGGACCACTGCCCTCGGCCGAGCCAGGCCGGCCCGCGAGAATCGTTCCTGCGCCGCGTCCGTCGAGAGCACCAGCGAACCGGGCGATGACGGCGCCGCGGTTACCGGTGGCTGCGTCGGATTCACTCTTGTTGTCGCCGGTGAGAACCACCGCGAGTTGAGCCGGCTTGACCGCTCCGTCGTCGTAGCTGATGAAACCGGCGCTACGCAGCGAGTCGAGCGCGAGATTCATCTCGTCCGGAGTGCTCTGCGGCTCGCTGTTCTGCCCGTTGAGAAGCAGAACCGAACCGAGCAGATCACCCGCGAGACTGCCCTGATCGACCGCACCGGTCTTGAGTGTGATGCCCGCAGGGATGACATTGGTGACGACGGTCCGCAAGCGGTCACCGCCCGTGGCGTCGACAAACGAATCGGTGAGCGAGACGCGTCCGGTCACGGCGCCACCGGCGGCAGTGACGAGTCGGTTGACACCGTCGAGATCACCGGGATCGGCGTCCGGTGCCGTGATGACGACGACGGTGCGACCAGCGAGACTGTCACGCACGACGCGACCGCCGACAGCAGCATCGAAGCCGTCCGCGGAATTGAGTTGCTGCTGAAGCTGATTGGACTGTTGATTGAGGTCTTCGATCTCGTTCTGCAGGTCCGCCTTGTCGTCGCGCAGACCCGAAAGCAATCCACTGGACAGCATTCCGGAACCGAGCACCACGCCGATCGCGAGTGCCAGGAAGATTGCCGCTATGGAAATTGCATGTTGACGCATCGAAATCACTTGAAGAGCCCCTGAACCCACAGCGCGAAGCTGTTCCACGTTGCGATTGCCCAGTCGAGAACTTCACTACCGGCATTGGACACGACCAGGGCGACGATCACTGCCACCAGGGCGGCGAGCACCAGGAGCGCGATCGCGCCGCCGGACACTCGACTTCGATACAGCGTTGCCACAGCCTTGGCGTCGACCAGTTTCGGTCCCACCTTGAGCCGTGTCATGAACGCCGACGGATTGCTTTCACGACGCCCACGGTCGAAGAACTCGTCCAAGGACACCACGTTGCCGACCGTCACGATCAGTGAAGCTCCGTGGTGATCGGCGAGCAGCAACGCAAGGTCGGTCGGTGAGCAGGTCGCCGGGAACGTCATCGCCCCGATACCGAGATCCTGGATTCGGGAAAGCCCCGCCGCATGACCGTCCTGGTCTGCGGGCAGTACAACTTCCGCGCCGGACTTGAGGGTGGAACTGGTGATCTCTTCCGGGTCGCCCACGATCAGATCGGGGCGGTATCCGGCCTTGCTCAACACGTCCGCACCTGCGCCGACACCGATCAGGATCGGCGAATACTCCTTGATGAAGGGCTTGAGGTTCTTCAGATCTGCCTCGTGTTCGGGTCCGTCGGAGACGACCACGACGTGGCGATCCTTCAAGTCGATGTCGATGTCCGGAACACCGATTCCGTCGATCAGCAAAGGACTTTCGGTGCGGATGAACTCGATGGTGTTACCCGAGAACGCTTCCAGGTGATCGACCAGGCCGGTCTTGGCCTCGATCATCCGATCGGAGATCTCGGCCTCGGTCTGCTCTTCGCCCTTGACGAGGCTCTTCTCGCCGTTGAAGATCTCGCCCTCGTGCAGGCGGATCTTGCTGCCGTCCTTGACGTTCTTGAAGACGTCACCGTCTACGGCATCGATCAGAACGATGTCGTTGGCGACGATCACTTCCGGTCCGAGGTTGGGGTACCGCCCCGAAATCGACGGCGACGCGTTGACCACGGCCATGACTCCGGCTTTCACCAGAGCATCGGCGGTCCGGCGATCGATGTCGACTTCGTCGAGGATCACGATGTCTCCAGGACCGACGCGGCGTAGAAGCTTCGCCGTGTTCCGATCGGCCCTGGCGATGCCACTGATCCCAGGCAAGGATTCGGTGTTACGTGAGAGCAATCCGGGCATCTTCATGGCTTCGATGATGAACCTGAAACCGCGTTGACCGGTGGAGGCGCGCCGACAACTACCACATCAGTCACACCAACACCACAGAACCTTCAATCTGTGACGCGGGCCGCATTCGCGATCTCGAGCAGTTCTTCGGCGTGCGCACGACCGGTCTCGGTGTCGTCCAGCCCTGCCAACATACGGGCCAATTCGACCACCCGATCCGAATCCGACAAGGTCCGCACGCCACTGCTCACCACGCCGCCTTTGTCGTCGACCTTGTCCACCACGAGGTGGGTGTCGGCAAACGCAGCAACCTGCGGAAGGTGGGTGACGACGATAACCTGATGCGTACGAGCAAGTTTCGCCAATCGGCGGCCGATCTCGACAGCAGCGCGACCACCGACCCCCGCGTCCACTTCGTCGAAAACCATCGTCGCACCGGTGTCGCTACCAGCGAGAACAACCTCGAGCGCCAGCATGACGCGTGACAGCTCGCCACCGGAAGCGCTCTTGCTGATCGGAAGTGACGGTGCCCCGCTGTGCGCAGACAGACGGAATTCCACCTCGTCGACGCCGGCAGACCCGGCATGAAGGTCTACTCCCCCGACGCTGAGCGGCGCCGAGTCCTGCGGGCCGGCAGGCTGCGAGCGCACAGTCACCTCGAGACCCGCACGTCCCATCGCCAGACCGGCGAGTTCCGCGCTGACGGCTTTGGCGAGCTTTGCCGCTGCCTTGACTCGCGCGGCGCTCAGCTTTGTGGCGGCTTCCGCGGTGAGGCCAGCCGTCTCCTCGACCTGCTTGGCCAACAGCGACAACGCATCCGACGACACGTCGAGTTTGGACAGACGAGCGCGAGCGGTATCTGCCCATTCGAGAACACCGTCGACATCGGCGGCGTACTTGCGAGTCAGAGTCTTCAGTTCCGATTGCCGCGACAGCAGCGAGTCCAGAGCACCCGGGTCTGCGGGCAGCCCGGACAGATAGGTGTTCAGGTCACCGGCAACATCGGTGACGACGGCAATAGCGTCGGCCAACCGGGAACCGAGGCCGTCCAGATCTGCGTCGGTGACCGACTCGATACGCGCCCGCGCTTCGGACATCAGGTCTAGCGCCGGCATGACCCCGACGTCGCCGCTTGCCATGTCGTCACTACCGGCGAGCGCAGCGTGCGCCCCTTCCGCAGCCGAGCGGAGCGAATCGAGTTCACTGAGTCGTCGAACTTCGGCAACTATCGCCGTGTCCTCGCCTGGCTCGGGTGCCACGCCGTCGATTTCGTTGAGCGCGAAGGTCAACTGATCTGCTTCTTGCGCCAGTTCACGAGCCTTCGACGTGCGTTCGATCAACTCCGAACGAGCATCGAGCCATTCACGACGGTGTTTGCGGTACCTCGTCAGCAGCGTTCCGATTGCCTTGTCCCCGAAGCGGTCCAGCGCATTGCGTTGCTGGTCGGGACGAAGCAATCGCAGCTGATCGTTCTGTCCGTGGACAGTCAGAAGTGGGTCCGTGAATTCGGAGAGAACTCCCGCCGGCACGCTTCGTCCGCCGAGATGAGCCCGTGAGCGGCCGTCGCTGCCGACTGTCCGGACGGCGATGATGGTCCCGTCCTCGTCGCGCTCGGCGCCGGACGATTCCAGGATTCGGACGATCTCACGCTCGGTGGCCGGTGAGACGTCGTCGGCGATGAATCGTCCTTCGACGACGGCTCGCGACGCGCCCAACCGCACCCGACCGGCATCGGCTCGCGCTCCGCTGAGGAGGTGCAAGCTGGTGACGACCATCGTTTTACCTGCGCCGGTTTCACCGGTCAGGACGGTCAGGCCCTCGTGGAACTGGGCGCTGGCCTCGGAGATCACACCAAGACTGTCGATACGGATCTCTGCGAGCACGATTAAGGCTTCCTTCCTCGCCATCCGGTAACCGGAAGCTCGAACTTGCGAACCATCCGATCAGCGAAGGGCGCAGAGTCCAACCGGACCCACTTGACGGGAGTGGCGCCGCGAACGATCTCGACGCGAGCGCCGGCAGGCAGTTCCAACGTACGACGACCGTCGCAGAAGACCAGGCCGTCGTGGCTACCGGCGACGGTCTCCACCGCGATGATCGAATTCGGGCTGGTGACCAACGGCCGCGCGAACAGCGCATGCGCGTTGCTGGGTACGACGAGCAAAGCTTCGAGTTCGGGCCACACGACAGGGCCGCCTGCGGAAAATGCGTAAGCGGTCGAGCCTGTAGGAGTGGACACGAGAACACCGTCGCAACCGAAGGCAGACACCGGTCGGCCGTCGACTTCGAGGACAACTTCGAGAACTCCCAGACGCGAACGATTCTCGATACTGGCCTCGTTGAGCGCCCACCCGCGATCGATGATCTCGTCGTCCACCCGAATCACAACGTCGAGTGTCATACGGGACTCGACGCGATATTCCTTGCGAACTACCTGTGCGAGCGCCTCGTCGAGATGCTCGGCCTCGGTCTCTGCCAGAAATCCGATCCGTCCGAGGTTGATGCCCAGTACCGGAATGGACGCTTCTTGAGCGAGTTCGGCGGCGCGCAGAAATGTGCCGTCACCACCGAGAACCAGAACTAACTCGCATCCGACGGCAGCATCAGGGCCGGGATGAACAACCGTGACGTCGAGACCCGGCGCAGAGAAGCCCGCGGGTTCCGTCATTGCTTCGATGCGCGAGCTGTCTGCTTCGTCGACGAGGACTCGCAGCCCGATTCCCGCCCGTTCGAAAATCTTCCCGACTCGTTTGGCGGTTTCCGTGATGTCACGTCGACCAGGGTGTGCGACAAGAAGGATCTCGCGCGACTCGCCGTTCGTGACCGCGTTCACTGGGGCCCTTCCTCTACAGCCTTGCGAATCATGTCCTCCACCGAAGGAATTCCCTCGGTGTCCGGCTCGTGATCACCGGGCGAACCTGTCTTTCGAAGCCACAGGAAATACTCGACATTTCCCGACGGACCGGGCAATGGGCTGGCCACAACACCTAACGTCCGCAGACCTACCTTTGCAGCAGCCTCCGACACGTCGAGCACAGCCGAGATTCGCAATTCCGGATCTCGTACGACGCCACCGGCACCGACGCGGTCCTTGCCCACCTCGAACTGAGGCTTGACCATCGGAACCAGGTCCGCGCCGTCAGCAGTACAGGCGACAAACGCCCCGAGTACAAGTTTGAGAGAAATGAACGACAAGTCCGCGACAACGAGATCGACAGTTCCGCCGATGGTCTCTGCATCAATTGCACGAACATTGGTTCGGTCGATGACGTGCACCCGGTCATCGGACTGCAGGCGCCACACCAGTTGTCCGTAGCCGACGTCGACTGCGACAACTTCCTTCGCACCACGCGTCAGCAGAACATCGGTGAACCCACCGGTGGATGCGCCGGCGTCGAGGCAACGGCGACCTTCGACCGTCAATCCTTCGGCACCGAAGGCGTCGAGTGCGCCGATCAGTTTGTGAGCACCCCGCGACGCCCACGAAACTTCCTGCTCCACCTCGACGACCCGAAGTGGCGTTCCGGCTTCGATCGCCGTCGCAGGCTTGGTCGCAACGGCTCCCGAGATGAGAACTCGCCCGGCGGAAATCAGTTCTTGCGCATGATCTCGTGACCGTGCGAGTCCGCGACGGACAAGTTCGGCGTCCACCCGTGCTCTACGTGCCACGTCAAGCCCTGTCCACAGAGGCGAGTGCCTGGACGAGCACCTCGTGTGCCTGTTCCAAAATATGTGCCTTCTGCGGAATCACACCTGCTCCGTGCTGATCGTTCGGATCCTGTTCGATGCCACCGAGGCGCGCCAGCAAACCGTCGACGTCAGAACGTATGCGTTCCGGATCGACGGAAGGGCGTGGCCCGGGCAACGGAGATCCGTTACTCGTGTTTCCGGGGTGCGGTGTCGGCGTGCTCATCGGGCACAACGTTAGTGCATGACTCTCGGTTACGCATACACCCACACCCCCGCGAGTCGAACACATTTGCGAGAGATCAGACGAGCCAGGATGCAAACAGATCCGCCACGCCGGCATCCGACGCTTCCAGGGTCCGGAACGACGGATTAGCCCATGCGACAGGCGCAACCGCGCGTAGAAGCGACATCTCGTCCCCGACAACCGGGCCGTCGACAACCAGCGCCGACCCGTTCACGGAGACAGACCACTTGGAGTCCGCACCGACCAGCGATTCGACGGCCGGCTGATTGAGCGAATCCAGAGTTGCTGCAATGTAGGTGGGGCGCTGCTCAACCGGAGCCCGCAGTACGTCACCCGGCGTGCTCACACCGGTGAGAACCAACAACGAGTCGATCGAAACAGCGTGTGCGCCTTCGATATCGGTGTCCAAACGATCACCGACCACCAGTGGACGCGAGCACCCACTGCGAGCGAGCGCGTCCTCCATCAGCGGTGCAGCAGGCTTACCTGCCACCAACGGTTCCTGCTTGGTCGCAGCGCGTAGAGCTGCCACCATCGAGCCGTTGCCCAGCACCAAACCCCGCTCCGACGGCAGTGTTGTGTCCAGGTTTGCCGCTACCCACAGCGCACCGGCCCGGATCGCCAAGCACGCCTCGGCAAGGATCGACCAGTTGGTCTCCGTCGAATGTCCTTGAACGACAGCAACCGGAGAATCCGCGAATTCGCGCACCGGAAGCAACCCGACGCGCGTCACCTCGTCGGCCAATGCGTCGGTACCGACGACGAGCACAGCGGCACCGGGTTCGAGACGCTCCGACAGCAGACGCACTGCCGTCTGAGAACTGGTGACGACACGATCGTCTTCGGAATCGAAACCGAGTTCGGTCAGATGCGCCGACACTGCCGAAGGCGAGCGACTCGCATTGTTGGTCACGTAGTACAAGGCCTGCGTGCCCTGACCGAGAGCGGCCTGGGTGCCGGGAATCGCATGAGCTCCGGCGTACAGAGTGCCATCGAGATCGAGCAAAAGTACGTCGTACTGAGTACGAAGCACGGTCACTGATCTTCTCCGGTCAACTCGGCCACCCGTTCTTCAGCATCCGTGTCACCCTCGAGGTCAGCAGCTGCAGCGTTGAGGAACCACTTCAGTCCGTCTTCGACACGACCAGCTGCAACGAGGGCATCGGCGTAGGCGTAGAACAGCCGAGCCGCAGCTTCACCGGTACGCGCTGCGTCCAGATCCTTGGTCTGCAGTGTGACAACTGCCTGATCGAACTGACCGAGATCCATGCGGGCGCCTGCGACGACGATCCTCAACTCAGACGCCTCGTCGCCCGAAAGCAGGGCAGCCTCGTCGCTACGGCCGAGCTCGATCGCGCGTTCTGGTCGACCCAAACCGCGTTCGCAGTCGGCCATGACAGCGATCAGACCCGGTCCGCCAGCCATTCGACGGGCAGCACGAAGCTCGGAGAGAGCTTCAGCCCATTCACCGGCGTGGTACGCGGTGATTCCGGCAGCTTCACGAACGACCGCAATTCGGCCGGCGCGCTGACGGGCAGCGCGAGCGTGGAGCAGTGCGAGTTCCGGATCTTCGTCGACGAGCTTGCCCGCCATGACGAGGTGACGCGCAACTGTGTTGGCGTTGTCCTTGTCGAGGCTGAGCAGATCCCGACGAACGGCTGGGTCCAACTCCGTGGGCTCTACGTTGTCGGGCAAATCCGGTTCGTCAGGTCGTGCTTGCTGACGGTTGCGGTCGCCATCGCGTCCACGAGGGGTGAACCCACCCTCGCCGCCGCGACGCTGTCCGCCGTTGAATCCGCCGCCGCGGTTACTGTTTCCAGCACCGCCACGGTTGTTGTCTCCGGCACCACCGCGGCGGTCTCCGCCTGCAGCGCCGCGTGATCCACGCCCGTCGTTGTCACGACGGGGGCCACCTGATCGAGGCGCTCCTCCCCCACGGAAGGACCGACGCTCGTCGCCATTCTCCGACACAGTCATTCCTCTCATACAACGCACGAAAGGGGACCCAATATGTTGGGTCCCCTTTCGGTTAACGGGTGTTCGGCGGTGTCCTACTCTCCCACACCCTGTCGAGTGCAGTACCATCGGCGCTGAAGGGCTTAGCTTCCGGGTTCGGAATGGGACCGGGCGTTTCCCCTTCGCTATGACCGCCGTAACTCTATGAAACTGTCACAGTAACCTTCTTCTGATCACCTGGTTTCACCACCCGTCAACACCAGTTTCTGGTGTTGGGGGATGGAGAAAACAGGGTTTCTCATCAGTATCTGTGTGTTGTTTCAGATACCGCACAGTGGACGCGTAGCTTCTTTGTGGTAAGTCCTCGGCCTATTAGTACCAGTCACCTGCATGCATTACTGCACTTCCAGTTCTGGCCTATCAACCCGGTGGTCTGCCGGGGGCCTTACCCCCTCGAGGGGGTGAGAAACCTCATCTTGGAACAGGCTTCCCGCTTAGATGCTTTCAGCGGTTATCCCTTCCGAACGTAGCTAACCAGCGGTGCTCCTGGCGGAACAACTGGCACACCAGAGGTTCGTCCGTCCCGGTCCTCTCGTACTAGGGACAGCCTTCCTCAAGTTTCTAACGCGCGCGGCGGATAGAGACCGAACTGTCTCACGACGTTCTAAACCCAGCTCGCGTGCCGCTTTAATGGGCGAACAGCCCAACCCTTGGGACCTACTCCAGCCCCAGGATGCGACGAGCCGACATCGAGGTGCCAAACCATCCCGTCGATATGGACTCTTGGGGAAGATCAGCCTGTTATCCCCGGGGTACCTTTTATCCGTTGAGCGACACCGCTTCCACTTGCCGGTGCCGGATCACTAGTCCCGACTTTCGTCCCTGCTCGACCTGTCAGTCTCACAGTCAAGCTCCCTTGTGCACTTGCACTCGACACCTGATTGCCAACCAGGCTGAGGGAACCTTTGGGCGCCTCCGTTACATTTTGGGAGGCAACCGCCCCAGTTAAACTACCCACCAGGCACTGTCCCTGAACCAGATCATGGTCCGAGGTTAGAGGTCCAATTCGATCAGAGTGGTATTTCAACAACGACTCCACGATAACTGGCGTCACCGTTTCACAGTCTCCCACCTATCCTACACAAACCGAACCGAACACCAATACCAAGCTGTAGTGAAGGTCCCGGGGTCTTTTCGTCCTGCCGCGCGTAACGAGCATCTTTACTCGTAATGCAATTTCGCCGAGTCTACGGTTGAGACAGCTGAGAAGTCGTTACGCCATTCGTGCAGGTCGGAACTTACCCGACAAGGAATTTCGCTACCTTAGGATGGTTATAGTTACCACCGCCGTTTACTGGGGCTTAAATTCTCAGCTTCGCTCCCGAAGGAACTAACCGGTCCTCTTAACCTTCCAGCACCGGGCAGGCGTCAGTCCGTATACATCGTCTTACGACTTCGCACGGACCTGTGTTTTTAGTAAACAGTCGCTTCTCACTGGTCTCTGCGGCCCCACCCAGCTCAGACAGTAAATGTCGTCACCAGACAGGGCCCCCCTTCTCCCGAAGTTACGGGGGCATTTTGCCGAGTTCCTTAACCATAGTTATCTCGATCGCCTTAGTATTCTCTACCTGACCACCTGTGTCGGTTTGGGGTACGGGCCGTGTGAAAGCTCGCTAGAGGCTTTTCTCGGCAGCATAGGATCACTGAATTCGCCTCAATCGGCTACGCATCACGTCTCAGGCTATGTGCGACCCGGATTTGCCTAGGTCACGCCCTACACGCTTACACCAGTATTACCACTGACTGGCTCAGCTACCTTCCTGCGTCACCCCATCGCTTGGCTACTACCAGATCAGGTCCCATGCATCCACCAACTCGAGACCCGAAGGTCTTCTCGTGGCTTCAGGATGGTTAGTATCACTGATTCACCATGGGCGCGTTCACACGGGTACGGGAATATCAACCCGTTGTCCATCGGCTACGCCTGTCGGCCTCGTCTTAGGTCCCGACTCACCCTGGGCGGATTAACCTGGCCCAGGAACCCTTGGTCATTCGGCGGACGAGTTTCTCACTCGTCTTTCGCTACTCATGCCTGCATTCTCACTCGTGTGGCCTCCACGGCTAGGTCACCCTGCCGCTTCCATGGCCACACGACGCTCCCCTACCCATCCACACACCTGCCAGAAAATCCTTGGATCAACTGGGGGCTATTGCGTGAATGCCGCAGCTTCGGTGGTGTACTTGAGCCCCGCTACATTGTCGGCGCAGGATCACTTGACCAGTGAGCTATTACGCACTCTTTCAAGGGTGGCTGCTTCTAAGCCAACCTCCTGGTTGTCTTCGCGACCCCACATCCTTTTCCACTTAGTACACGCTTAGGGACCTTAGCTGGCGATCTGGGCTGTTTCCCTCTCGACTACGAACCTTATCGCCCGCAGTCTCACTGCCGCGCTCTCACTCACCGGCATTCGGAGTTTGGCTGATTTCGGTAAGCTTGTGGGCCCCCTAGACCATCCAGTAGCTCTACCTCCGGTGAGAAACACGCGACGCTGCACCTAAATGCATTTCGGGGAGAACCAGCTATCACGGAGTTTGATTGGCCTTTCACCCCTACCCACAACTCATCCCCTCAGTTTTCAACCTAAGTGGGTTCGGTCCTCCACGACGTCTTACCGTCGCTTCAACCTGGCCATGGGTAGATCACTCCGCTTCGGGTCTAGAGCATGCCACTACGATCGCCCTATTCGGACTCGCTTTCGCTACGGCTACCCCACACGGGTTAACCTCGCGACATGCCACTAACTCGCAGGCTCATTCTTCAAAAGGCACGCCATCACCCCCAGCAGTAAACTGCTCGAAGGCTCTGACGGATTGTAAGCGCACGGTTTCAGGTACTATTTCACTCCCCTCCCGGGGTACTTTTCACCTTTCCCTCACGGTACTAGTCCGCTATCGGTCACCAGGGAGTATTCAGGCTTATCGGGTGGTCCCGACAGATTCACACCAGATTTCACGGGCCCGGTGCTACTTGGGTTTCCATTACAACAGTCACAAAGTTTTCGTGTACGGGATTCTCACCCTCTACGACAGGCCGTTCCAGACCACTTCCACTAACCCTGTGATTTCTTACTGTTGGCCTGCTCGGCAGAACAGACAAAATGAACCCCACAACCCCACGAATGCAACGCCTGCCGGCTATCACACACCCATGGTTTAGCCTCTTCCGCTTTCGCTCGCCACTACTCACGGAATCACGGTTGTTTTCTCTTCCTGTGGGTACTGAGATGTTTCACTTCCCCACGTTCCCTCCACACGCCCTATATATTCAGGCGCGGGTAACACGACATCACTCGTGCTGGGTTTCCCCATTCGGACATCCTCGGATCACAGCTCGGTTGACAGCTCCCCGAGGCTTATCGCAGCCTCCTACGTCCTTCATCGGCTCCTGGTGCCAAGGCATCCACCGTACGCTCTTCATTACTTACAACAAAGATGCTCGCGTCCACTGTGCAGTTCTCAAACAACACACAAACAACTACCTCACGCAGACACCAACAAAAACCATTCTCACGAATAATTCTTGCGGTATGACTGCAGCAGTCATTTGTCGTTACTTCCTTCGAGGAAACACTCGCGTGTTCTCTCAGGACCCAACAGTATGCCGATATAATTTGTTCTCCCACCAGCACTGAGGCCGGCAGTAACGAAAACGAATGCTTGTCAGCGTCCACCCATGAGCAACCACCGTTCCACATACGGGAACGAAATGGCCTCTGCTTTCCTCAACCACACCTGTGTGCAGCGAGCGAAAGAGATGCTCCTTAGAAAGGAGGTGATCCAGCCGCACCTTCCGGTACGGCTACCTTGTTACGACTTCGTCCCAATCGCCGATCCCACCTTCGACGGCTCCCTCCCACAAGGGGTTAAGCCACCGGCTTCGGGTGTTACCGACTTTCATGACGTGACGGGCGGTGTGTACAAGGCCCGGGAACGTATTCACCGCAGCGTTGCTGATCTGCGATTACTAGCGACTCCGACTTCACGGGGTCGAGTTGCAGACCCCGATCCGAACTGAGACCAGCTTTAAGGGATTCGCTCCACCTCACGGTCTCGCAGCCCTCTGTACTGGCCATTGTAGCATGTGTGAAGCCCTGGACATAAGGGGCATGATGACTTGACGTCGTCCCCACCTTCCTCCGAGTTGACCCCGGCAGTCTCTTACGAGTCCCCACCATAACGTGCTGGCAACATAAGATAGGGGTTGCGCTCGTTGCGGGACTTAACCCAACATCTCACGACACGAGCTGACGACAGCCATGCACCACCTGTATACCGACCACAAGGGGGGCCACATCTCTGCAGCTTTCCGGTATATGTCAAACCCAGGTAAGGTTCTTCGCGTTGCATCGAATTAATCCACATGCTCCGCCGCTTGTGCGGGCCCCCGTCAATTCCTTTGAGTTTTAGCCTTGCGGCCGTACTCCCCAGGCGGGGCGCTTAATGCGTTAGCTACGGCACGGATTCCGTGGAAGGAACCCACACCTAGCGCCCACCGTTTACGGCGTGGACTACCAGGGTATCTAATCCTGTTCGCTACCCACGCTTTCGTTCCTCAGCGTCAGTTACTGCCCAGAGACCCGCCTTCGCCACCGGTGTTCCTCCTGATATCTGCGCATTTCACCGCTACACCAGGAATTCCAGTCTCCCCTGCAGTACTCAAGTCTGCCCGTATCGCCTGCAAGCCAGCAGTTGAGCTGCTGGTTTTCACAAACGACGCGACAAACCGCCTACGAACTCTTTACGCCCAGTAATTCCGGACAACGCTTGCACCCTACGTATTACCGCGGCTGCTGGCACGTAGTTAGCCGGTGCTTCTTCTGCAGGTACCGTCACTTGCGCTTCGTCCCTGCTGAAAGAGGTTTACAACCCGAAGGCCGTCATCCCTCACGCGGCGTCGCTGCATCAGGCTTTCGCCCATTGTGCAATATTCCCCACTGCTGCCTCCCGTAGGAGTCTGGGCCGTGTCTCAGTCCCAGTGTGGCCGGTCACCCTCTCAGGTCGGCTACCCGTCGTCGCCTTGGTAGGCCATTACCCCACCAACAAGCTGATAGGCCGCGGGCCCATCCTGCACCGATAAATCTTTCCACCACCCACCATGCGATAGGAGGTCATATCCGGTATTAGACCCAGTTTCCCAGGCTTATCCCGAAGTGCAGGGCAGATCACCCACGTGTTACTCACCCGTTCGCCGCTCGTGTACCCCGAAAGGCCTTACCGCTCGACTTGCATGTGTTAAGCACGCCGCCAGCGTTCGTCCTGAGCCAGGATCAAACTCTCCGTTGAAGACTCTAGATTTCACAGCCGAAACTGCTAATCAGTCATAGACAAAAAGAGTCAAATCACTAGCAAAAAAACTCAACTAGCAAAAAATGTGTCGGCAACCATTCAGACGGAAGAATGAACAATCACCGACGAAAAATACTCACACCACACACAAACCAACCAAACCCCAAGAGGCGGTTGATCATTCGCGGATGTGAAGTACCAAAAAAAATTTGGCACTGACATTCATCGACACACTGTTGAGTTCTCAAAGAACACGCACACACCATCACTTCAACCAGGTTGAAAGCTTCGGGGCAAGGGTTACAATCTTAGCTTGTTCGCTCCAAGGAAGCAAGTTCCCGCTGAGCGTGATTGTCTCCGACTTCGTCCAACCGCGTTTCCCCGGCCTGTCGGTCGGGGTTGGTGTCCGTGTCGCTCTGACTTGGACAAAGTTACGCGAATGAAAACTGAGCGTCAAACGTGCAGGTCGCAGATGTTCGACAGGTTAAATCCGCTGGTAGCCCGCCCGGAGGCGGGCCACCAGCGGCCACAGGAGCCCCGCAAGACAACTGTGACCCCACACACGTCAGTTCGGAAGGATTCTCACGCCGGCGAAGTTGCGCTTTCCGCGCCGGACGACCAACCAGCTGCCGTGAAGCAGATCGGATGCGGTGGGCTCCCAGTCGTCGGCCGACACCTTCTGGTTGTTCACCGAAGCACCGCCCTCTTTCACGGCGCGTCGAGCGGCCCCCTTGCTCTCGCACAAGCCGCTCGTCACGAGCAGATCGATGATCGTGCGCGGCTCCCCCGGCGCCAATTCGCTGACCGATGCTTCTTTCAGCGCCGCGGCTAGCGTCGACTCGTCGAGTTCCGCCAGCTCCGCCTTGCCGAACAACGCCTGACTGGCGAGCTCGACAGCACGGGTGTTGTGTTCCCCGTGAACCAAGGTCGTCATCTCCGCGGCAAGTCGCTTCTGCGCTTCTCGCGCATGCGGCCGCTCCGCTGTTGCAGTCTCCAGCTCCGCGAGTTCGTCCGCAGTCAGGAAGGTGAACCAGCGCAGGTACTTGATCACGTCGGCGTCGCCAGTGTTCACGAAGTACTGGTACCAGGCGTACGGGCTGGTCATCTCGGGGTCGAGCCACAAACTTCCGCCACCGGTCGACTTTCCGAACTTTTTGCCATCGGCCGAGGTCACCAGCGGAACCGTCATTGCATGAACGCTTTCACCGTCGACACGACGGTTGAGTTCGACGCCGGCAATGATGTTGCCCCACTGATCGGACCCGCCGACCTGCAGAGTGCAGCCGAGATCGCGTCGCAAGTGCAGGTAGTCGTTGGCCTGGAGCAGCATGTAGCTGAACTCGGTGTACGACATCCCGTCCGACTCGAGACGACGCTTCACGGTGTCACGCGCAAGCATGACGTTCACGGAGAAGTGTTTACCGACATCACGCAGGAAGTCGATGGCCGACATCTTGCCGGTCCAGTTCATGTTGTTCTCGATGACCGCGCTCGTCGGCGAATCGTCGAAATCCACGAATCGTTCGAGCTGACCACGGATGCGACCTGCCCAGTCCGCGACGGTATCGGCGGAGTTCATCGTCCGTTCCCCGACGTCACGGGGGTCTCCGATCAGGCCCGTTGCACCGCCGGCAAGAACGATCGGGCGGTTGCCGGCGCGCTGAAACCGCTTGAGCGCGAGGAGCGGAACCAGGTGACCTGCGTGCAGGCTCGGTCCTGTCGGGTCGAAGCCCGCATACAACGTGACCGGTCCGGCCTCGAGATCTTTACGCAAAGCGTCGAGATCGGTTGATTGGGCGATCAGCCCGCGCCAGGTCAGTTCGTCGAGAATATTCTCAGTCACGGACTCGATCATCCCATCTTCACGAAATGACCGGCGCTCGCGGGCTTCGGCGATACGCGGACACCGCTCGCGAGTCCGGAATCCACAGGCGCCACGGAACCTCCGCCGCGGTACTGACCCCCACCCGCGGTCCACTGACCCATTCCTTCGACTCCCCCAATTCGAGCCGAATCCGAGAGGCAGGGTTGAACACGTCTGTTCCGTTGTCCGCCAACGTGATTGCGACAGAAGCACCGAGATTACCCGGCCCTCTGGCCCATTGGTGAGACGGCCGGTCCGGCGATCTCCGAGCAGACACCACATCGTGACCGGCCTCGATTTCGGCCGCTCGGAGCAGAACACCACCCGCGACACCATCCGGGCCGTGCGAGATGTTCATACAAAAGTGCATTCCATAGCTGCGGTAGACGTAGAGACGCCCCGCCCGCCCGAACATCACGCTGTTCCGCGGCGTTCTCCCCCGATACGAATGTGCTGCCGGATCCGGCCATGGCCCGTCCTTCTCCCCTCCGTACGCCTCGACCTCGACGATCCTCAGCGAGATGTCGTCGACGGTCAGGGTCGAGCCGAGAATTGTCAGGCCCGCTTCCAACGGGTTCTCCACATTTTCCAAGGTCTCGATGCTCACCCTTCGATTGTGCCCACGCCGTTGACTCATCGGTCGGCCGAGTCGCATAATTCAACAAGTGATGAATTATTGAAACGAGGCGAACCGTGACCACAACGCCGGCAATAGACATCCGCGGACTACGAGTCATTCGCGGCAAGCACGAAGTTCTTCACTCGCTTGACCTGCAGGTATCAGCAGGATCGATCACCGGACTGCTCGGACCCTCCGGTTGCGGCAAGACAACCCTCATGCGCGCGATAGTCGGAACGCAGATCGTCGAAAGCGGTGAGGTCAGAGTCCTGGGAGATCGCGCCGGGTCCGTTGCCCTTCGCCGTCGGATCGGGTACGTCACCCAATCCCCCAGTGTGTACGGCGACCTGACGGTCACGCGAAATGTTCAGTATTTCGGCGCTCTGTACGGAAAATCCGGCGCAGACGTCGCAGCAGCGGTCGACGCCGTCGGATTGAGCCGATACGCCGACCAGACCGCCGCCGATCTGTCTGGTGGTCAACGCGGGCGAGTCTCGCTGGCTTGCGCGTTGGTGGCGTCACCTGATGTGTTGATCCTCGACGAACCGACCGTCGGCCTCGATCCGGTGCTTCGCGTCGAATTGTGGGAACGATTCGCTGACCTTGCTCGCAGCGGAACCACCCTGTTGGTCTCGAGCCACGTCATGGATGAGGCCGACCACTGCGCTGAGCTGATCCTGATGCGAGACGGGTACCTCCTCGCTCAACTCACACCCGATGAATTGCGCGCCAAAACCAGATGTGAACGGCTCGAGGACGCCTTTCTCGAGCTGATTCGGACTTCACCCGTCGGAGGTGAAATATCATGAGCATCAGGATCTTCGGCGCTACGACCGTACGCATTCTGCTTCAGCTCCGCCAGGACCATCGCACGGTGGCCATGATCTTGTTGGTCCCGTCGTTGTTGATGATTTTGCTGTATTTCCTCTACCAAGACGTCCCGACGCCACCCGGCCAGGTTTCGCTCTTCCAACGAGTGGCGATCACGATGTTGGGAATCTTGCCGTTTGTGGTGATGTTCCTGGTCACATCCATCGCCATGCAGCGCGAACGCAGTACAGGAACCCTCGAACGCCTGCTCACCACACCGATGGGCAAACTCGACCTTCTCGCCGGATACGGGGCGGCATTTTCGCTCTCCGCCGCCGCTCAAGCAGCTCTCGCGTGCGCGGTTGCTTTCGGATTCCTCGGACTCACCATCGCCGGCAGTCTTGCCTGGGTCATCGTCATTGCAGTTCTCGGCGCAATACTGGGCGTTGCGCTAGGCCTGTTGGCCAGCGCATTCGCGAAGACCGAGTTCCAAGCGGTGCAATTCATGCCGGTAGTTGTGGTTCCACAGCTCTTCCTCTGCGGACTCCTGGTACCGCGCGACCAATTGCCGACCTGGCTCGAATGGATCAGCAACGTCCTCCCCTTGAGCTACGCCGTCGACGCACTTCAGCAAGTGTCGATGCATGCCGACGCGACGGGTCAGATGTGGCGTGATCTCGCCGTCATGGCGGGCTTCGCCGCCGCCGCACTCTCGCTGGCCGCGGCCACACTCGATCGCCGCACTCCATGACCGACAAGGACACGAGTCCTGCACCGATTCGTTCGGGGCGACGACCGGGCAAGTCGGAGACTCGCGCGCAGATCCTCGATTCGGCGCGACGGGCGTTCTCCCAGAACGGTTTTCGACGAACAACCGTTCGATCGATAGCTGCGGCCGCTGACGTCGATCCGGCTATGATTCATCACCATTTCGGGAGCAAGGAGCAGTTGTTCACCGCTGCGATCGCGCTACCGATCGATCCAGCAAAGGTACTGGGACCGGTTCACACCTCCCCGACCGAAAACCTCGGCGAAAGCCTTCTCCGGGCGGTGATCGGGCTATGGGATTCGGAACATCAGCCGGCGATTCTGGCGGCTTTTCGATCAGCCATTTCCGGCGACGGATCGCAGCTGATCCAGAGCTTTCTGCTCGATGTCGTATTGCGCGACATCATTCCGCGGGTGGACACACCACCTGGTACCGGCTTGATCAGAGCGGAATTGGTGGCCTCTCAGATGGCCGGACTGCTTGTCACGCGATATGTGCTCGGACTCGAACCACTCGCATCATTGAGCTTTGACGCTTTGGTACCGCTGGTGGCTCCGAACCTCCAGCGGTACCTGACCGGTGAATTACCGATCTAGCCTTCAGCCCGCGCGAGCAACTTCTCGTGCTCGTCGTCCGCCACATCGCGTGCCTCGTCGATCAACAGAACGGGAATGCCGTTCTCGATCGGGTAGGCACGCCGCAGGCGCGGGTTGTAGAGCAACTCGTCCCCGACCAGCAACAGCGGGCCTTTGTCCTGGGGGCAGGCCAAAATGCTGAGCAACGTCGAATCAATAGCCACGTGAGTCCTCTCGAACCGATCAAACAGAATGTCCTCAGGCTACCGTGCTCCGGTGCTCACCCTCGTCGGCATCAACTGCGCGGCAATTGCCTTGGTCAGCCGCTTGTACGACTGCGACTCGGAATCGAGGAACCAGGTCCGTGGCCCCGGCGCCGGCAATCCGGCCGCAGCCAAAGCAGTTGAGCTCGGACGGTACGACGAACCCACCGGGATCTCGTCAACCACGTGCACGATATCCGGACGAGCGTCGAAAGCGATGCGCGAGAGGGCCTCTGCAAGCTCGGCAGAACGGAACTGCCGTCCCGGACGCCATGTCACGGCAGCGACCGCCAGCTGATGCGGCGCGTCACCGACTCCGTATGCGACGGCAAGATCCACCCGCGCCACACTCGACAACGCGTCGACGATCGGCTGGGTGAACACGGGACCGCGGAGCGTGGAAATGACCGTGTTCTTGTGGTCGATCAGCCAGTAGTCGCCGTCGGCGTCCCGGCGGAAGAGATTTTCGGTGGGAATCCACGAATCGCCGGCTTGGAAGAGACCTCGCATGGCTCCGCCCGAGAGATCGGCGGTGAATCCCGCGCGCCCGAGCAGCAATCCGACCTCGTCTTCGGCGCACTCACGGACAAATCCGTTTCCGTTCTCGAGGAGCCGACCACTCAGCGGGTCGTATGCCGCCAACCGCACCTGCGCACTACCCGGCAGTGGGCGCCCCTTGGAACCAACTTTGGAGCCTGCAACATTGGCAAGAATCACGTCGCCTTCGGTCGACGCATAGAACTCGAGTACCTGCGCGGGGTCGAACGCCTCCGTTGTCCGCTTCCACAGACCATGGGGCATGCCCGAACCGATGAACAGGCGGACCGGATGACTACCGTCGATGAGAAGAAGATCCTCGTCGAGTATCTCGCGCATCATCGACCACGTGTAACTCACGACCGTCACGCCGTAGCGGTGGATTTCCTCGACGAACCTCGCGGGGTTCAGTCCACGTGAGAGCGCAATGCGTGAGCCACCGGCCATGGCACCACCGATGGTCGCGAGCAGACTCGACGAATGATGGAGTGGTGCAAGGCAGTACACGGTGTCACCGCGATCGAGATCTGCCGCCGTGGCCGTGCCGAAGGCCGACAGTGCCCACCGGTAGTTGGTGATCTGCTTGGCCTCGAGCACACCGCCGGATTCCGCAAAGATGATGAAGGCGAGTTCGCGGGCGACACCGGGATCCGGTCGGTACCACCCGGGCAGATTGACCTTCGTCGGATCGATTTGTTCGAGATCGATCACGTCGTGTGACGGATCCACCTCGAGGCCACGGGCATCGCCGCCGCCGAGCACCAGTACCGGCCGACCGGTAACCACTGCAGCATCGACGTTTTCCGGATCGGTGATGATCCGATCGACCGACCCCAGCTTGACCGCCGCCGTTATGTCGGAGCCTGGCGGAAGCATGACCGCGACGGCACCAAGTCGCGACAGGGCCGCGATGGCCGCGAGTGCGCTGGGGCGGGTCTCCATCAGGACACCGACATGCGCTGCCGGACGCACTCCCACGGAGATCAATCCACGCACGACATTGTCGATACGCGCGTTGACCGCTTCATAGGTGTGCACGCGATTGTCGAAGAGGAAGCACTCGCCGTTCGGCGCCTTTCGACGCTGCTCCGCCAGCAACTGGCTCAGCGAGATCTTGGTGTGCGGCTGAATCTGGTTGAGTCGAGCCAGACGTGGCAACGCTCGTGCCGCTTCTCCCGACAATTCGAAAGTGCCGCGCAACGCACCGGCGGCAAGGTCACTGATTCCCTTGGTGACTCCTGCACCTACTTCAGCGACCGAGGCGACGGTGTGGATGATCCGATTGCTGATCGACACACCGGTCTGGTCTTCGAGGTCGGCGCCGTAGACCATGTTCGCGATACGGTCCGGGAGGGGTCCACCCGTCTCGGTCCACTGTACGAATTCACCGGTGGTCGGCCAGGTGTGATTGGCCGCAGTGGAACCGACAACCAAACCGAAATGGCCTGCACGCAAGGTAGATTCGTAGACCTTCGCCCGCGGAGCGGCTTGACTGATGCCTCGAACCGCTTGCGGCTGACCGATGTCGTCGACCTCGCCGACGAATGCCAGGATGGGGCAGGTGATCTCGGCGAGCGAGACCAATTGATCCTTGATGACGAACCCACCGGTCATCATTCGGTTGTGCACGATGAACTGCTTGAGCAGTTCGGCTACCGCGGGCCCCGACCACGCGACCCAACCCTCGGTCGCGAGGAAGCGTCGTTGCTGCTCCCGCGGAAGCAACGCCTCCCGGTCGTGCAGTTGAAGCAGAAAGTCGACGCGCATCTTCAGCGTCTTCACGGGATCGAGCAACTGGAACCCGGTACGGGCCATCCACCCGGTGACCGCCAGGCGATTGAAGACGTGATCGGCGAGGAAATCTGCACCCTTGGTTGCCAATCCCGCCGGGATGCCGAAGGGTAGCGCGGCGAGTGTGTCGACCGGACTGCCGAAGGTGATGACGCTGGCGATGTTTCGACTACGCCGATACGCGGCAGCCTGATAGGCGAACATGCCACCCTGCGAATAACCGGAGATGTGAACATCTTTTCCGGTGTGACGGTGGATGTGATCGACGATGTCGCTGAGAGCGATGATGTGATCGGCGAGGTTACGATCCCAACCGCCCTCTTCGGAGTCGGGCGAACCGAAATCGACGACCCAGGGATCAAGGCCCATCTCGTGCAGAATTCCCACAGCGCCCTGGTCACGGGTCACGTCGTACACGTTCGCCGACATCATCATCGGCGGGATCAGCAAGATCGGTGCGCCGACGGTTTCCGGGTCACTGTCCGGGAAGTAGCGCCGTAGCCGATACATCGCTGCGCGTTCGACGATCTCGAACGGCGACGTGGTCGCATCCGTTTCCAGCCCACCCAACCGGACGACCTCGAGGCCGTTTTGTGCTGTCGCAACCACCCGACGAATCGGGCCCAGCACAGACTTGGAATTCAATCCCACCATTTCACTCCCAAGTTACTCACCATGTGACGTCAGTCTCATTTTTCCCGCGCGCGACAAGCCTACTGACGATGAATACGCGTACGCGGTCAGGGAGCAAATTCTGCTACCTGACCGCGTACGACCGAAGGACTACTGCCGAAAAGAGAGCGACAACACTCGTGACCGCGAGGTCACAGGGTCCATTCCCGCAGTGACTGCGCCACTGCTTTGACTCCGTCCAGCTGCTCGGCAACCCGCACCCCCGCAGTGCCGCCTCGCGCGTTGCGCGAAGCAATGGAACCCTCGACTGTCAGCACCTCACGAACAGCGGGTGTCAGCGCGCTGTCGACGCCGGCCAGCTCCTCGTCGGTGAGATCTTCGAGTCCGACCCCTCGTGCTTCGGCGACACGCACGCACGCTCCGGCAGCCTCGTGGGCAACCCGGAACGGCACGCCCTGACGCACCATCCACTCCGCGATGTCGGTGGCCAACGTGAACCCTGCCGGAGCTAGTTCCGCCATGCGCTCGGTGTGGAACTCGAGCGTCTGCACCAGACCGGTGATGGCCGGGAGCAGCATCTCGAGCTGCGCAACCGAGTCGAAAACCGGTTCCTTGTCCTCTTGCAGATCGCGGTTGTACGCCAGCGGCTGAGCCTTGAGCGTCGCCAACAATCCGGTCAGGTTGCCGATCAAACGACCCGACTTACCGCGCGTCAGTTCCGAGACATCCGGATTCTTCTTCTGCGGCATGATCGACGATCCCGTCGACCACGCGTCGGCAAGCGTGATGTAGCCGAACTCCGGTGTGCTCCAGATGATGATCTCTTCCGCCATACGGGAGAGATCGACACCGATCATTGCGAGCACGAACGCTGCCTCGGCTGCGAAATCACGCGAAGCCGTTGCGTCGATCGAGTTCTCGGCCGAGCTGTCGAACTTCAGTTCCGCCGCAATCGCTTCGGGATCGAGTCCGAGTGAGGAACCGGCCAGTGCACCGGAACCGTACGGGGACACCGCAGCTCGCACGTCGAAGTCGCGAAGGCGCTGCACGTCCCGCAACAGTGGATGTGCGTGAGCGAGCAGGTGATGCGCCAACAGGACCGGCTGAGCCGCCTGCAGGTGCGTCTTGCCCGGCATCACGGCATCCGGATGCGCCCCGGCCTGAGTCGCCAATGCGTCGACCACGTCGAGAACTCCGGTGGAGATGCGGCGGACTGCATCGCGAAGCCACATGCGGAACAGCGTGGCCACCTGGTCGTTTCGCGAACGTCCAGCACGCAGGCGCCCACCGACCTCAGGCCCGACACGCTCGATCAGACCACGCTCGAGTGCGCCGTGTACGTCCTCGTCCGACTCGCTGGGCCCGAAGGCGCCACTGGCAACATCTGCCGCCAGGCGGTCGAGACCGTCGAGCATTGTCACGAGGTCGGCTTCACTGAGCAGGCCTGCCTTGTTCAGCACACGCGCATGCGCCTGCGACGCCCGCACGTCGTACGGAGCGAGGACCCAGTCGAAGTGAGTCGACTTGCTCAGCGCCGCCATGGCAGCGGCCGGTCCGGACTCGAACCGCCCGCCCCACAGCGCACCTTCGTTGGTGCCGTGTTTTTGAGCGTCTCCGTCACCGTGAGCCGTCATGGCTCAGAGTCCCAGATCGCGCTTCGCGGCGACCTTCGACGACAGACCGTGGATCTCGACGAAGCCCTTCGATGCGGACTGGTCGAAGCTGTCGCCCTCGTCGTACGTCGCGAGGTTGAAGTCGTAGAGCGACTCCGGGCTACGACGACCGTTGACGGTGATGGCTCCACCGTGCAGGAAGAGACGAATGTCGCCGGTGACGCGTTCCTGCGTCTTGTTGACGAACGTGTCCAGTGCGTCCTTGAGGGGCGAGAACCAGAGGCCGTCGTAGACCAGCTCGGACCAACGCTGCTCCATCTGACGCTTGTAGCGACCGAGTTCGCGTTCGAGGGTGACGTGTTCGAGTTCCTGGTGCGCGGTGATGAGAACCATGGCGCCGGGAGCTTCGTAGATCTCACGGCTCTTGATGCCCACGAGACGGTCCTCGACGACGTCGAGACGGCCGACGCCCTGAGCGCCTGCGCGCTTGTTCAGTTCCTGAATGGCTTCGAGAACCGACACCGGGCGGCCGTCGATGGCGACCGGGCGGCCCTTGTCGAAGCTGATGATGAGCTCGTCGGGTGCGTTCCAGTTGACCGTCGGGTCCTGGGTGTAGTCGTAGACGTCCTTCGTCGGCGCGTTCCACAAATCCTCGAGGAATCCGGTCTCGACGGCGCGGCCCCAGACGTTCTGGTCGATCGAGAACGGCGACTTCTTGGAGACGTTGATCGGGATGTTGTTCTCTTCGGCGAAGGCGATGGCCTTCTCGCGGGTCCAGGCGTAGTCGCGGACCGGTGCGATGACCTGCAGGTCGGGTGCGAGGGCGCCGAATCCGACCTCGAAGCGAACCTGGTCGTTGCCCTTACCGGTGCAACCGTGCGAGACGATGGTGCCGCCGTGCGAGCGTGCAGCTTCGACGATGTGCTTGACGATCAGCGGACGGCTGATGGCCGAGACGAGCGGGTAGCGGTCCATGTACAGGGCGTTGGCCGCGATGGTCGGCAGGCAGTATTCGTCCGCGAACTCGTCGCGGGCGTCGACGACAACGGATTCGACTGCGCCGCAGTCGATCGCGCGCTGACGCACGACCTCCATGTCCTCGCCACCCTGCCCCAGATCGATGGCGACGGCGACAACTTCAGCGCCCGTCTCCTTACCGATCCAACTGATGGCAACAGAAGTGTCCAGCCCGCCCGAGTAGGCGAGTACGACGCGATCGGCCATGGTTTTTGTGCTCCTTCGGTTGAAAATCTCTATCAAAGAATAAGGGGTCAGGCGAGCGATTCGATCATGGCCGCGAGTTCCGCTCCGGAAAGCGGTTCCCGGGCCACTACGAAGATGGTGTCATCTCCGGCGATCGTGCCCACGATGTCCGGCATCGAGGACCGATCCAGTGCGCTCGCGAGGTAGTGCGCGGCTCCCGGCGGTGTCCGGAGGATCGCCATGTTGCCGCTGAAATCGGTGGAGACCAACAACTCACCCAACAGCCGTGAGAGGCGGTCGGTGCCGCCGGCCACACCGCGTACCGGGTTCCCGTCCTCCGGCACCACGTAAACACCGGCGCCGCCGTCGGCGGCACGCAGTTTCACCGCTCCCAGCTCTTCGAGGTCACGCGAGAGCGTCGCCTGCGTTGCTTCGATGCCCTCGGCACCGAGCAAGGCCGCCAGCTCCGTCTGACTTCGGACAGGGTGAGCCGCCAGAAGCGCGATGATGCGCGACTGGCGACCAGCCCGAGTGGGAGCGACGCTCACGCCGGGTCCAGTTGGGTTCGCTGTTCCAGCAGCCACACGAGCAATGCCTTCTGGGCGTGCAGACGGTTCTCCGCCTCGTCCCAGACAACACTCTGCGGCCCGTCGAGAACCTCGTCGGTGACTTCTTCGCCGCGATGCGCGGGCAGGCAGTGCAGGACGACGGCCTTCGGATCTGCCTTTGCGAGCAGCTCCTTGTTGATCTGGAACGGACGGAAAGGTCCGACCCGATCGAGTCCGTCGTTCTCCTGACCCATCGAGGTCCAGGTATCGGTGACCAACGCGTCGGCACCGACGACGCCGGCCTGTGGGTCCTGCGTCAGGGTGATGGTCGCGCCGGTTTCCTCGGCGCGTTTGCGTGCTGCTGCCACGACCCAGTCCGCCGGTTCGAAGCCGGCGGGGCTTGCGATGGTGACGTCGATGCCTGCGGTCACTCCGCCGAGCATCAGCGAGTGAGCCATGTTGTTGGCGCCGTCGCCCAGGTAGGTCAGCTTCAGCCCCTTGAGCTCACCTTTCTGTTCGATCAGCGTTTGCAGATCGGCCAGAACCTGACAGGGATGAAATTCGTCGGACAATGCATTGACGATGGGAATCGTTGCGCCCGTAGCCATTTGCTCCAGGCGCTTCTGGCCGAACGTGCGCCACACGACGGCGTCGACGTAGCGGGAGAGAACGCGTCCGGTGTCCGCCAAGGTCTCTTCACGACCGAGTTGAGTGCTGCGCCCGTCGACGACGACAGCGTGACCGCCCATCTGTGCGATGCCCATCTCGAACGAGAAACGTGTACGCGTCGAGTTCTTCTCGAAGATGACACCGACTCCGCGGGGACCCTCGAGCGGACGCCGAGCGAACGGGTCCTTCTTGAGAATCGCAGCGAGTTCCAGAACTTCGGCCTGCTGCGCAGGAGTCAGATCGTCGTCCCTGAGAAAGTGTTTCACCACGGTAGTCACTTCTCCCCCGGCTGGTCAGCCGATAGTGCACTGTCGAAGATGGCAGGTAGTGCTGCCACGAAGGTTTCGGCCTGCTCGTCCGTGAGGATGAGCGGCGGCGCCAACCGGATCACTCCGGGTTGCGCTGCATTCACAAGGTACCCGGCTTCGCGCGCTGCGTTTTCCACCGCCGGCGCGACGTCCTCGGTCAGCACGACACCCAGCAACAGTCCTGATCCCCGTACGTAGTCGACCAACGGATGGCCCAGATCTTCGATGCCCGCCGAGATCGACTTACCCAAGCTGTCGGCGCGTGAGATCAGGTCTTCCGCTGCAATGGTTTTCAGCACGGCAAGTGCCGCCGCAGCACACACCGGATTGCCACCGAACGTCGTACCGTGCTTACCCGGTCCGAACAACTCGGCCGTTGCCCCGGTCGCGATGCAGGCGCCGATCGGCATTCCGCCACCGAGTCCCTTCGCAAGAGTGATGACGTCCGGAACGATGCCGACTGCCTGAAGGGCGTAGAACCAGCCGGTCCGGCCGATGCCGGTCTGCACTTCGTCGAGCACGAGAAGTGCACCGCGCTCGGCGGTGATCCGCCGAGCCTCGACGAGGTATCCCTCGGGTGGCACCACGACGCCGCCCTCACCCATGATCGGTTCGAGGAACACAGCGGCGGTGTCGGAATCGACGGCCTGCTCGAGTGCCTCGACGTCGCCGTACGGCACGAACTCGACACCGGCGGGCATCGGTTCGAACGGCGCCCGCTTGGCCGGCTGACCCGTCAGAGCGAGTGCCCCCATCGTGCGACCGTGGAAGGAGCCTTCGGCTGCGATGATCTTCTTCCGGCCGGTGGCGCGAGCGAGCTTGAAGGCAGCCTCGTTCGCCTCGGTACCGGAGTTGCAGAAGAACGCGCGCCCGGTGACGTTGCCGAGATGAGCGAGCAACTGCTCCGCCAACTCGACGACCGGCTCGCTGGCGTACAGGTTGGAAACATGGCCGAGTGTCGACAACTGAGTAGTGACGGCTTCGACGACGGCCGGATGTCCGTGTCCGAGGATGTTGACGGCGATTCCTGCCAGGAAGTCGACGTACTGCTTGCCGTCGGCGTCGGTGAGTACGGCGCCGTCACCGCGGACGAGAGCAACCCGGGGTACGCCGTAATTGTTCATCAGCGAAGCGGACCACCGCTGCTGCAGATCGATCGTGCTCATGAGATAGCTCCCTGCTGGGGACCGGCGACCGAGGAACCCGGCACGACCATCGTGCCGATTCCTTCACCGGTGAAAAGTTCGAGTAGGACTGAATGTTCGAGCCGACCGTCGATCACGTGCGCCGACGGCACACCTCCGCGCACCGCGCGAAGGCAGGCCTCCATCTTGGGCACCATGCCGGCGTCGAGACTCGGCAACAACTGGGCCAGGGCGTCGGTGTCGATTTCGGTGGCCAGTGAGGCTCGGTCCGGCCAATCGGTGTACAGGCCCTCGACGTCGGTGAGGACAACGAGCTTCTCGGCACCGATCGCCTCGGCCAGTGCTGCAGCAGCGGTATCGGCGTTGATGTTGTGGACGACACCGTCGGCGTCGGGTGCGATGGTCGAGACGACCGGAATACGTCCTGCCGCAATGAGATCGAGTACCGCGTCTGGGTTCACGGTGGTGACGTCCCCGACCAGCCCGATGTCGGTCTGCTCCCCCTCGACCGCAACAGTGCGTCGAGTAGCGGTGAACAGGTGCGCATCTTCACCGGAGATACCGACCGCGTAAGGACCGTGCGCGTTGATCAAGCCGACGAGTTCACGGCCGACCTGACCGAAAAGCACCATCCGCACGACGTCCATCACCTCGGGCGTCGTCACACGGAAACCACCGCGGAACTCACCCTTCATGCCAAGGCGTGCCAGCATCGCGTTGATCTGCGGGCCACCGCCGTGCACGACGACGGGATGGATGCCGACAGTCCGCAGGAACGCCATGTCGGCGGCAAATGCCGTTTTGAGCGTCTCGTCGATCATGGCGTTTCCGCCGTACTTGACCACGACCACCTTGTCGCGGAATCGCTGCAGCCACGGCAGCGCGTCGGCAAGGACATGCGCTTTCTGATGCTCGCTGATCACGGGATACGTCTCGGTCATGACGAATACGCCGAGTTCTCTTCGACGTAAGCATGCGAGAGGTCCGTGGTGCGAATGCTCACGGACTCGTTGCCGATTCCCAGATCGATGTCGAGTTCGATGTCGATCCCACTCAGGTCCACCTCACGCGCCCCCGGAGCACCGACGCCGTCGATGCAGACGGGACTCCCGTTGAAGGACACACTGATTCGATCGGGATCGAGCTCGATGGGAGCGATACCCACTGCGGCGAGAACGCGACCCCAATTGGGATCGGAACCGAAAAGCGCTGTCTTGACCAGGCTGTCGCGGGCGATGGTCCGGGCGCCGATCAACGCATCGGACTCGGACGCCGCGCCGCGAACCGTCACCTTGACCCGCTTGGTGACACCCTCGGCGTCTGCCATCAACTGATCCGCGAGGTCATCACACACGGCCAGCACTGCGGCGTTCAGTTCGTCCTGCGTCGGCGTGACACCGCTGGCGCCGGAGGCCAACAGGAGCACTGTGTCGTTGGTGGACGTGGCGCCGTCGACGTCGAGGCGATCGAAGCTCAGGTGGGTGGCGGCGCGCAGAGCAATATCGAGCTGCTCGGCCGTTGCGACAGCATCGGTCGTGACGACGCACAGCATCGTGGCCAGCGCAGGCGCGAGCATGCCTGCGCCCTTGGCCATTCCGCCGACGTTCCATTTGTTCGCGTGGTGCAGCGACGCCTGCTTCGGCACGGTATCGGTGGTCATGATCGCGTATGCCGCGTCGGTGCCGCCGGAGATTCCGCCGGCCAGTTCGTGCACTACCTCGGTGACACCGGGGATCAGCTTGTCCATGGGCAAGCGGTCACCGATAAGTCCGGTCGAACAGACAGCGACCTCGATCGCGCCCGTCTCGGTGCCCCAATTACTCAGTGCCGAAGCAACTTCCTCGGCAGTCTTGTGTGCATCCTGGAATCCACCCGCGCCCGTGCAGGCGTTCGCGCCGCCCGAGTTGAGCACCACCGCGCGCAGCTTGCCCGTCGTCAGGACCTGCTGAGACCAGAGCACCGGAGCTGCCTTGACCTTGTTCAGGGTGAAGACGCCGGCAGCGGCCAGATCGGGTCCCTCGTTGAGCACCAATGCGAGGTCCGACTTGCCACTCTTCTTGATACCGGCAGCAATTCCGGCACCGCGGAATCCGGCAGGTGCGGTGACGCCCTGCGTGCGGAGCAGACGTCCCCCGGCGACGTGAACCACGTCTGCAACGGTCGCGTCAGGCTCGGTTGCGTTGTCGATCTGCTGCGGATTGTCGGTGCTCACGGAGCTACTCCCACGGTAGAGAGACCTGCGGTCTCGGGTAGGCCAAGGGCGAGATTCATCGATTGCACCGCGCCACCGGCGGTGCCCTTGGTGAGATTGTCGATTGCCGAGATGACAACGAGCTGACCGGCGTCGGCGTCGACGGTGACCCCGATCTGTACGGCATTGGATCCGATCACGGCACCGGTCTGCGGGAAGACTCCGGCAGGCAGTACGTGGATGAACGGCTCGTCGTTGTATGCCTTTTCGTAGATTTCACGCGCTTGCTCTTCGGTGGCCGTGGTGGCTGCCGTGCAGGTCGCGAGGATGCCGCGCGGCATGGGCGCGAGGACTGGAGTGAAGGAAACACTGATGTCCTTGCCGCCTGCGGCCGAAAGATTCTGAATGATCTCAGGGGTGTGGCGGTGGACACCTCCGACACCGTACGCACGGACGGAGCCCATGACCTCGGAACCCAGCAGATCGGCCTTCGGCGCCCGGCCGGCGCCCGAAGTGCCACTGACCGCAACCACGTTCACGTGCGACTCCACGATCCCCGCGGCAACGGCGGGGGCCAGCGCGAGGCTCGCAGCCGTCGGGTAGCAGCCCGGAACGGCAATGCGGGTTGCGCCTACCAATTTCTCACGGGCACCGGGCAATTCAGGAAGACCGTATGGCCAGGTACCGGCATGAGTGCTCTTGTAGTACTTCTCCCAGGCTGCGGAATCCTGCAGCCGGAAGTCCGCGCCGCAGTCGATGATGACCGTCGATTCGGGTAGCAACTTGGCATACTGAGCCGAATTTCCGTGCGGGAGACCGAGGAAGACGACGTCGTGACCCGAGAGGATTTCGACAGTGGTCTCTTCGAGTACCCGCGACGAGAGTGGGAGCAAGTGCGGATGATGCTCACCGAGCGTCGAACCGGCGTTGCCACCGGCGGTCAGCGAACCGATCACCAGACTGCCGTCGACATAGGAGGGGTGCCCGAGGAGCAGACGCAGAACCTCACCACCGGCGTACCCACTGGCGCCGGCAACGGCGACTCTGATCGGCTTGCGTGCGTTCTCGGTCGTACCACCTTCAGTCATGTCACACAGTATGCATCATTGTGCATCGGAATGCATAATTACTTACCCATGGATCGCCGGATCTCCTCGAGCTTGGCCTTTGCGGCCTTCTGGCGCTCGTCCCACTGCTCGTCGACGGACTTTCCGGCAGGACTCTCGTGCGCCAATTCGGCCGAACCTATGGAAGTACCGAAGCGCCCCTCTATCTTCTCCCGAACACGGTCGAAAGTGGGGACTCCCCCTTCGGTGTAGTCGGGTTCGGGAATTCTCGGGTCGGTCGCAAGTACCACCGGGACGTCGATAATCTCGTCGACCTCCACAACGGTGTCGGGCAGTTCGACTTCTTCGGCGTCCGTGATCGTGTTGTCGTCCTCTACACGGTGCGGCTCGAGGCTCGCGGCAGCGGTGTCCACCACGGAAAGAAGGACCGACAAGCTCGGACGACGCTCGACCACTGCGCGGACGACCGCGAGGAAGTCCTTGTCGTCGAGTGCACTGGCGGCCTCGACTACCTGGTGCACGGACCCATCGTGCTCGGACCCATCATGTTCGGGCCCATCATTTCGTGACACTGTCAGTCCCTTCTCGAAAACGCCGACGGACAATTCCGATCCTTCCACGACCGTCCGTCGAAGGGGTCAGCGTGACGCGAGATACGCGGCAAACGCTTCCTCGCTCGAATATTCGGGGACGTATCCGAACTGTTCCTTGAGCCGCCGATTGTCGAGAACCGGTCGGTACTGGAGAAATCCGACGCGCTCCGGACCGTGTTCCGTTACGCCCAATCGCCGTCCGACGCGTAGAACGCCTCGCAACAACCATGCAGGAAGCGTCACCGTGCTCTTGCCCATCCGGGAAGCCAACTCGTCGACGGTCAACGAGCCGTCGCCCGCGACATTGAAGATGCCCACTTGGTTTCCGGTCACGGCCTCCGCAAAAGCGCCCGCGACATCGGTGTGCCAGACGAAGACGAAGGGGCTGTCGCTCCCGGCAACCTTGAGCAGCTTGCGGCGATCGAACAACGCGGTGATCTGATTGTCGACGCTCTCACCCAAGATCGTGCCGATCCGGAAGACAACCTGTTCCAACTCCGGGTGTTCGACGCGATATTCGGCGAGCATCTCTTCGACCAGGCGTTTGTGGCGACTGTATGTGAATTCGTCGTTGCCTCGGACAGGTACGTCCTCGGTGATCCACGGTGGGCTGTCGGAGTGGTAGCCGTACGCCGCTCCGGACGAAGACACGACGATCCGTCCAACCCCGTGTTCGACGCAGGCCGCGAGCACGTTTCGTGTCCCGTCGACGTCGACGCGGTACTCCTGCTCTGCTGTCGTGTTCTTGCCGGGATTCACGATGGACGCAAGGTGGATCACGACGTTCGGTCGGTACTGACCGAACACCCGCCCCAATTCTGTGGGGTCGCAGACGTCCGCCCTGACGCGGCGGATGCGATCGTCCGGCGTGTCCTTGACCGTGAGGTCGACACAGACGACGGTGATGCCCTGCGCGATCAGTGCGTCGATGACAGCGGTACCCAGGAACCCGTTTCCGCCCGTGACGAGTGCGACGGTCATGCCGGTACCGCCTTTCGGGCGCGTCGCTTGGACCAGATCGTCGCCAGAGCCAACCCGGCGATGATGTCCCAGATCCCCCACCAGCCGGCCACGACGGCCATGCCACCGAGACCGTCGAAGAACGTGAACACCAGGCCAAGCCCCAGCCCCGCATTGCGGATGCCGACCTCGAAAGAGACGGCGCGACGGCTGTATTCGTTCAACCCGGTGACGGCGCCGCAGAAGTATCCCAGTGCGAGGGCAACCGTGTCGTGCAGGAAGACCGCGAGCAGTACCACCCCGATGTAGTCGACGAAGTACGACGCATTCCCCGACACCCCCGCGACGATGAAGATCAACAACGCCACCAACGAACCGTTTTTCACCCAAGGCTGCGCTTTCGCGGCGATCTCCGGAAACCTTCGTGCCGCCCAGATGCCGAGAACGAACGGCACACCGATGATCAGGGCGATTTGCGCGACCATCTCGAGCGCATTCAGGTTCACGGACTGCAACAGAGCGTCGGTCTCCGGGCGTCGGCTCCCCCAGAACGCAAGATTGAGCGGCATGAGGAAGATCGCGAGGACGTTCGACACCGCCGTCATGGACACCGAGAGTGCGACGTCGCCGCCCGCCCGGTGAGTCAGGACGTTCGAGATGTTCCCTGGCGGGCAGCACGCCACCAGGATCATGCCGAGTGCTACCGACGGAGCCGGCGAGAGAATCAGCGTCAGGAGAAAAGTCACTGCCGGCAACAGCAGGAACTGCGCAGCAATACCCACCGCCATCGCCTTGGGTTTGGTGAGCGCACGACGAAAGTCGTCGACCGAGGTGTCGAGGGCGATCCCCAGCATGATCGTGGCCAGCACCACGTTGAGGATCATCAACGATCCCGGGTTGAAGTTGAGCACCACGTCGTCGATCGGCATCACTGTCCTCCCTTCGTCAGAGCGGCATCAAGCAGTCCGATGTGCCGCTTGATCGCCGAGCGGTAGGCGTCCTTGTTCACGTAGTAGGCCATTCGTCCCAACTTCAGGTACTTGTATCCCCCGGACAGATCTGGAGGAGGACCGGCCGCCGCCGCCGAGAATTCCCGCGCCGCGGCGGGGGCTTCGGTACGTGCGGTGATCAATTTGGCCACCAACTCGGCCTGCTCGAAACGGCCCTGCCACCCGAGACCGGATGCTTCGACCATGCCGAGAACAAAGAGATTGTCGTGGCGGCGACTCGCGACGTTGAGGAACAGGTCCGGGGCAGCGCCCGACCAGTCCAAGTCCTCGCGCGCGATGAAGGGATAGTCGAGGTGATACCCCGTGGCGCAGAGAACGAGGTCGTAGTCGGCAGACGATCCGTCGACAAACCGCACCGTCTTCCCCTCGAACCGGTCGACGTCGGCGCGCACGTGCACATCACCGTGCCCGATGTGGTGCAGGATCAACGAGTTCACGACCGGATGCGATTCGTAGATCTTGTAGTCCGGTGCCGGAAATCCGAACCGCACCGGATCACCCGTGAACTGCTTGAGTACCAAGGTGCCGACGCGTTGTTTGATCCACGGCGGCAACGGCTTTCCCTGATTCAAGGTGTCCGAGGGTCGGCCGAACAGATACTTGGGGACGAAGTAGTAGCCTCGCCGAACGCTCAGGTCGACGCACTCGGCCTGGTGGACGGCATCGACGGCGATGTCGCATCCACTGTTGCCCGCCCCGATGACCAGTACCTTCTTCCCGCGGAAGATCTCGGCGCTGCGGTACTGGCTCGTGTGCATCAACGTGCCGGTGAAGTCGCCCCGGAAAGTCGGCATGTTCGGCTTCGACAGCGTTCCGTTCGCGATGATCACGCCTCGATACCGCGCGACTGTTGTCTCACCGCTGCGACTGCGCGTGGTGACCTGCCACAGCGAATCGACCGGCGAGACGTCGACGACGGTAGTGCCGAAGGCAAAGTGCCTGCGAAGATCGTGAGTATCGGCGTAGTCGCGGAAATAATCGGCAAGTTCCACGTGGCTCGGGTAGTCGGCCACCGAATCCGCCATCGGGAACTCGGCGAATGCGGTGGTGCCCTTCGAAGAGATGAGGTGCGCCGACTCGTAGACGGTGCTGTGCGGGTTGTCGATGTCCCAGAGCCCACCGACGTTGTCGTGGCTCTCGAAGCCGTCGAACGCTATCCCGGCCCGATCGAGGTTTCGCGCGCCGGCCAATCCAGACGGGCCCGCTCCGATCAGCGCGTACTTCTCCTCTGTGATCATCCGTCGAGCGTCGCAGATAGTCCGAATCTTGCAGAAATATGCCGGATAATGACGTTATGAGCGCACCAGATACCGGCAACGGTCGCGGGATAGATGAAATCGATCTGAGGATAATCAATGCGCTCCAGCTCGCACCGCGATCGAAGTGGCTTTCGTTGGCCGGACCACTCGAACTCGACGCCGCGACTCTCGCCCGTCGTTGGAATCGACTCTCCGAATCGTCGTTGGCCTGGGTCACGGTCACTCCAGGGCCACAGGTGCTGGGCAGCATCGTCACAGCGATCATCGAAATCGATTGCTCACCTGCTCTTCTCGACACCGTCGCGGCACGGCTGACTCGCTCGGCCCACGCCGTGACCATCGAAGCATCAACGGGCAGAGCAGATCTGCTCGTCACAGCCGGTACCGCGGATCTGGCGTCGATGTCGCGCTTCATCTCGGAAGACGTCGCAACGATCGACGGTGTACTGGCGACACGAACCTCGATCATCACACGCTGGTTCACCGAAGGTGGCCGATGGAGACTCAATGCGCTGGCACCGTCCGAGAAGGGTGTGCTGACCACCAGCGAAAACCGTACTGCCGTGCGCGCTCGGCCGACCGGCATTTCCGAACAGGATCGCAAGGTTCTCACGATGCTCGCCTACGACGGGCGCACTCCCATGAAGGAGTTGGCCGACGCGATCGGTGTCAGTCCCGCTGCGTGCAAACGCCAGATCGACCGGCTCACGTCTTCGGGGTTGGTGGCGCTGCGGTGTGAATTCGCGCGGCCGCTGGCCGGGCTTCCCGTGCTCGCCACTTTGTGGTGCCGCGTCGAACCCGAGCTTCTCGATACGGCGGGACGAGTGCTGAGCCGAGCGCCGGAAGTCCGAAACTGCTTCGCTGTGGTCGGCGCCGACAACCTGGTGGTTCAGTTGTGGCTGCATTCTCCTGCAGAACTCGATGCATTCGAAACTCGTCTGCGCAAGGAGATTCCGGGTCTTTGCGTCACGGAACGATCCATCGTGCTGTATTTGCGCAAACTGCTCGGCCACGTGCTCGACCAGCAAGGGCGACGGACGGACACCGTTGCGCCAGATGTGTGGCTTTCCGATTCACCTCAGTCAAAAAGCCGATAACACGACAGAGCCCACGACCACCGGCAACGGTCGTGGGCTCTGTGATCAGTTGAGGAAATCAGCCACGCATCTGCGCACCGACAGCCTTGGAAGCCGCCTCCACTGCTGCATCGCGCGCGGCACTGGCCTCGTCCTCGGTCAGCGTCCGGTCGACACCACGGAATCGCAATGCGAACGCGAGCGACTTGCGGCCTTCACCGACCTGCTCGCCCTCGAAGACGTCGAAGAGGCGGATGTCTTCGAGAAGCTCACCGCCGCCGGAACGCAGAGCTTCCTGCACCTTGGCTGCCGGAATGTCGCGATCGACAACAACTGCCACGTCCTGGAGCACTGCGGGGAACGGCGAAATGCGCGGAGCGGGCAGATTCTCGACCAATGGCAAAGCGTCGAGATCGATTTCCAGTGCGCAGGTGCGCGCGGGCAGTCCCGCGCGCTCGAGAACAGCCGGATGCAGTTCGCCCGCATGACCGACTACGTTGCCGTCAACGACAACCTCGGCGCAACGGCCGGGATGCCACGGCAGGTACTGCGCCGCACGCAGTTCCACCTCGACGCCTGCTGCAGCTGCAATGACCCGCACGGCTGCAAAAGTGTCCGAAGCCTCGGCCTGACGGCCAGGACCCCAGGGGCCGCTCGGCTCACGCAAACCACTCAACACTGCAGCGATGTGCACGGGCTGAGCCGGCAACGACGCGATCAGGTTCGCGATCTGCTCGTCCGTCGGACGACGATCCACCGGCAATGCATCCACCGGCTTGGTGTCGGGGCCCGGCAGGACGACCTGCGCGATGCCGTACAGCGACAGATCACGCTGACCGCGAGAAGCGTTGCGAGCCAGGATCTCCAGCAGACCCGGGAGCAGCGTGGTCGCCAACTCCGGACGATCGGCTTCGAGCGGGTTGAGGACCTTGCTGGTGTTGCGGCGCGGATCATCCGCGTCGAGGCCCCAGACGTCGAAGACGTTCGTCGGCAGGAAGACCGGAGGAAGGACCTCGACGTAACCGGCGTGAGCCACGGCCTTCGAGACCGTGCGCTTTCGCCGCTGCGACGGAGTCAACCCACGTCCGGCCGGAGCGGCGGGAAGCACAGACGGGATCTGCTCGAGACCTTCGAGGCGAAGAACTTCCTCGACGAGGTCCGCAGGCTGCACCAGGTCCGGACGCCACGACGGCGGCGTCGCGACCAACTGGCCGTGTCCTTCTTCGCTGACGCCGACCTCGACGTTGCAGCCAACCTGGGTGAGGCGGCGAGCTGCGGTGCCGTTGGGGTACGTGACTCCGGCGACACGGTCGGGCAGGTCGATATCCATGCGAATGGCAGCGCGAGGGGCGACATCGCCCACGTCGGTCAGGACCGGTTCGATCCGTCCGCCGGCAATCTCGACCAGCAGAGCGGCTGCGCGGTCGACGGCCGCGAGCGGAATTGCCGGATCGACGACGCGCTCGAAACGCTTGCTCGCCTCACTCGGCAGCTTGTGCCGGCGCGCCGTCTTGAAGACTGCGAGCGGATCCCAGGTAGCTCCTTCGAGGAGGATGTCCGTCGTTGCCGTTCCCACCTCGGTGGTTGCGCCGCCCATGACGGCAGCCAGCGAGATGACTCCGGAATCGTCGGCGATGACAACGTCTTCGGGATCGAGCGTGCGTTCGACGTCGTCGAGCGTCGTCAGCTTCTCCCCCGCCTTGGCGCGACGGACCACCAGGTCGCCCTGCACTGCGGTCGCATCGAACGCGTGCAGAGGCTGACCGAGTTCGAGCATCACGTAGTTGGTGACGTCGACTGCCGGCGAGATCGGGCGAACACCCGAGAGCAGCAGTCGACGCTGCAGCCACCACGGGCTCACTGCCTGCGGATCGATACCCGTGATCTTCCGCATCACGAAACGCGAAGCCTTGGACTCCGGTTCGAGGCGCACCGGCCAGGCTTCACCCTCAGCCGGGTGAGCGGGAACCGAAGCGGGATCGGCGTATTCGAGATCGAAGCCGCACGCGAGTTCTCGCGTGAGACCGCGGACCGAGAAGCAGTAGCCACGGTCCGGGGTGATGTTCAGTTCGATGATCGTGTCACCGAGACCGAGCAACTCGTTGCCGTCCGCGCCGGGTTCGGCGGTACCGGGCTCGAGCACCAAGATGCCCGAATGGTCTTTGCCGATACCGAGTTCCGAGACGGAGCAGATCATGCCGTCGGACACCTGGCCGTACGTCTTGCGAGTGGCGATTTCGAATCCGCCGGGCAGCACCGCGCCGGGCAACGCAACGACGACGAGGTCACCCTCGTTGAAATTACGCGCGCCACAGACGATGCCGCGAGGCTCGGGTTCGCCGACCTCGACCTGGCAGAAGCGGATCGGCTTCTTGAACTCGGTCAGTTCGGTGATGGAGACGACCTTGCCGACGACCAACGGGCCGTCGATCGCCTCGAGTGTGTCGAGTTCCTCGACTTCGAGTCCCACCCGGACGAACCCGGCGTCCAGCTCTTCCGGGGTCACCTCCCAGTCCGGAGTTGCCCGCTGCAGGATCTCGGTCAGCCAGGATTGCGCTACTCGCACGTCTGCTCAGCTCTCTCGTTTGTCGATAAGTCTTTGTGAAGGTTCCGCGGACCGGATCGGTCAGCCTGCGACACCGAAGGGCAGCGTGAAACGCACGTCACCCTCGACGATGTCGCGCATGTCCGGGATACCGTTGCGGAACTGCAGGGTCCGCTCGAGGCCCATGCCGAATGCGAAACCCGAGTACTCGTCGGGATCGATACCGCTGGCGCGCAGAACGTTCGGGTTGACCATGCCGCAGCCGCCCCACTCGACCCAGCCTGCGCCGCCCTTCTTGTTCGCGAACCAGACATCGACCTCGGCCGACGGTTCCGTGAACGGGAAGTAGTTGGGGCGCATACGGGTACGCGTCTCGGGGCCGAAAAGGGCACGAGCGAACGCGTCGAGAGTCCCGCGCAGGTTGGCCATGGTCAGGCCCTTGTCGACGGCCAGGCCTTCGACCTGCGAGAAGACAGGCGTGTGGGTCGCATCGAGTTCATCGGTGCGGAACGTGCGGCCCGGGCACACCACGTAGATCGGTACCTCACGCGAGAGCATGGTGCGGACCTGCACCGGCGAGGTGTGGGTACGCAGCACCTGGCGCGAGTTCTCGGGTGCCAGGTGGAAGGTGTCCTGCATCGTGCGGGCAGGGTGATCCGGCAAGAAGTTGAGCGCGTCGAAGTTGAAGTGCTCGGTCTCCACCTCCGGACCCTCGGCAACTTCCCAACCCATCGCGACGAATACGTCGGCGACCTGCTCGGAAATCAGGCTGATCGGGTGACGCGCCCCGACGGGGTGACGATCGGAAGGCAGAGTGACGTCGATTGCCTCGGCAACCAACACCGCGGCGTCACGCTCGGCGAGGAGGACCTCACGACGAGCGTCGTACGCGTTGTTGATCCGAGTGCGGAAGATGTTGACGCGCTTACCGGCGTCCGCCTTTTCCTTGCCCGGAAGGCTGCCGAGTCCCCGGCGAGCGAGGGCGATCGGGGACTTGTCCCCCAGGTGCTCCACCTTGACGTGCGCCAGCGCATCCAGGTCAGCGGCGTCCGCCAGCGCCTTCTCGGCGTTCTCAGCCGCAGCGGTCAACGCCTCTTCGGTGAGTACACTCGCGTCGACCTCCGGCGGTGTCGCGCCCTCATTTTTGGCCACGGCTGTGACGCTCCTGTCGCTTCTCGGTTTACTTCTCGTACTGCGTGCTTCTTGTACTGCTTACTTCTTGTACTGCGAGCGAGCTTTCGAACTCGCTCGAGCATTGTCTCTGCTCTTGTATTGTCTCAGGCTTCCGCAAATGGGATTCCGTGAGGTCTTCGCGTGCGTTTTCAGCCGTGATCGGTGGCGCGATTTTGCACCCGCGCGCTTGCGTACAGGCAAATTGCCGCCGCTGTCGCGAGGTTCAAGCTTTCGGCGCGGCCATGGATCGGAATCCTGACCCGATGATCAGCCTGCGCGGCGATCGCCGGATCGAGACCGTGCGCTTCGTTACCGAACAGCCAGGCCGTCGGCTTGCTCAGCAACTCGTCGGCCTCGTCGAGATCGACCTCGCCGTCAGCTGCAGTCGCGAGAATCTGAATGCCGGCTGCGCGAATCTGCTCGATCACCGACACTGTGTCTCGATCGCGGACGACTGGCAGGTGAAACAGGCTGCCCGCCGACGAACGAACGACCTTGCCGTTATGCGGATCGACGCTGTCGCCGGCGAGGATTGCCGCATCGGCACCCACTGCGTCGGCGATGCGAATGACGGTGCCCGCGTTACCTGGTTCGTTGACCTCGACCGGCACTGCGAGCAGGCGGGTCTCCTGATGGACGGCTGCGCTCAGCGGTACGTCCAGTAGATCGCTGACGGCAACGAGTCCGGGCGGCGTGACGGTATCGCTGAGAGCTTTGATTGCTCGATCGGTCACACGAGCAACACGAACTCCAGCGGTCTGCGCCCGATCGATGACGTGCTGATAGCGCTCGGCTGCGTCCTCGGTGTAGAAGAGGTCGTGTACCGGGCGGGCCTCGCCATTCGAGAGTGCACCGTTCAACAGTTCGGTGACCGAGTTCTCGCCCTCGACGAGGAAACGTCCTGCTTTGCGTCGTTCTGCTGTGCGCAGGAGCTTGACAGCAGAAACGACCCGCGGAGTCCGCTCGGTGAGCGGGTCCACGGGCCGTTGCTGTGATGCGTGAATCAGGCTGCTTCTCCGGCAGGAGCGTTCACGTCAGCCGGCAGAGCGGCCTTCGCGAGTGCGACCAGGCCGGCAAAGGCCTCGGCATCGGAGACAGCGAGCTCGGCCAGGATCTTGCGGTCGACGTCGACCTCTGCCAGACGCAGGCCCTGGATGAGGCGGTTGTACGTGATGTCGTTTGCACGAGCTGCAGCGTTGATACGCGTGATCCACAGCTTGCGGAACTCGCCCTTGCGCGCACGACGGTCGCGGTACGCGTAGGTGAGCGAGTGGAGCTGCTGCTCCTTGGCCTTGGTGTACAGACGCGAACGCTGTCCACGGTAGCCGCTGGATGCAGCAAGAATTGAACGACGCTTCTTCTGGGCGTTGACCGCCCTCTTTACGCGTGCCACTTGAAAAATCCTGTCAATCTAGGGGCTGAAAGTACGGCCCCGGGTGGTCAGTAAGGGGGCGACTCAGATGCCGAGCATGCGCTTGATGCGCGGAGCGTCGTCAGGGCTGACAACAGCGACACCGTCGAGACGACGGGTAACCCTGCTGGACTTGTGCTCGAGAAGGTGGCGACGGCCGGCCTTCTGGCGCATGAGCTTTCCGCTGCCGGACACCTTGAATCGCTTCGAGGCGCCGCTGTGGCTCTTCATCTTGGGCATGGAGTCCTCAGTTCTTGTTACGTGGTGGATCTTGGGAAATCGACTAGCTGGCCGGAGCCTCGGGAGCGGCATCGCCGGTCGCCGGTGCTTCCGGAGCTGCTTCACTGGAAGCCGGTGCGGCCGGAGCCGGACGCGGAGCAGCCTGAGCCACTGGCGCCTGAGCGCTCTCCTGCGCCTTGACACGAGTCTTGGCGCCCTTGTGCGGTGCCAGGACCATCGTCATGTTTCGGCCGTCCTGCTTTGCCGAGGTTTCGACGAATCCGAGATCTGCGACGTCTGCTCCCAGACGCTGCAGAAGGCGGTAGCCGAGTTCGGGGCGTGACTGCTCACGTCCGCGGAACATGATCGTGACCTTGACCTTGGAACCGGCTTCGAGGAAGCGAACGACGTTGCGCTTCTTGGTCTCGTAGTCGTGGTCGTCGATCTTGGGTCGGAGCTTCTGCTCCTTGATGACCGTCAGCTGCTGGTTCTTACGTGACTCACGTGCCTTCTGTGCAGCCTCGTACTTGAACTTGCCGTAGTCCATGATCTTGCAGACCGGTGGACGGGCGTCAGGAGCTACCTCGACCAGGTCGAGGTCGGCCTCAAGGGCCAAGCGGAGTGCATCTTCAACACGCACGATGCCTACCTGTTCGCCGCCAGGTCCGACCAAACGAACCTCGGGAACGCGGATACGATCGTTGATGCGGGTCTCAGTGCTGATGGGGCCTCCTAGGTTGAACGGTGCGGTCTTCATGACCGCACGCAGCCCGTACCGCCCGCACCCCAACAAAAAAGCCCCGCTGTGATGATTGCTCATCCGCGGGGCCCGATGTCGACCGATCACATAGGATCCAGCTCACGCCGAAACCTATCTCCTCGACTGAGCGAGGAACCTGACGAAGAATGATCTCCGATAACAGGTGACCGGAACCACTGAACTGCAGTTTCACCTGCCGTGCAGAGGTGGGAGTCGGACTCCACTTGCTGCCCCCGAACAAGTCGGAGGCGGTCGTTGCAACAAGAGTAACAGGTCGCCACAGATGAAAGAAATCGGTGCCGCTCCCAGTGCTGCCGGGAGAGGCCCGATTCAACACCGTCACGGCCTGATGGAATCCTTACATCCATGAGTGAGAACTTCGAGGCAGAACAGAACACCGACGGCGCGAACCCCGACGTCCGCGAACTCTCCGAAGTTCCCGCGGTCGAGGTCATCAGCCGCGCTGCAGTGATGCTGATGAGTTCGGCTGCCGAAAAACTCGGCCTCTCCGACGCCGATCCGTCTTCCAGCCCCTACCTGGACCTCGACGAAGCGCGTCGCGTCATCACGGCACTTGCCGGACTCGTGACTGCGTCGGTCGAATACCTCGGCCCTCATGCCGGACCCATCCGTGAAGGCCTCCAAGCCCTGCAGCGCGCATTCCGTGAGGCGTCCTCGCACCCGGACGAGCCAGGAAAGGGACCGGGCGAGAAGTTCACCGGTCCGGTCTACTGAGTTGGCAACCGCCAACAAGACTCAACCGACGCCCGAGGACGTCGACGCATTCATTTCACGCGTCGACGACCGCAAACGCGCCGACGCCGTGGAGCTGATCTCCCTGCTGTCGGCCGCAACCGGCGAGCCTGCTGTCATGTGGGGCTCGAGCATCATCGGATTCGGGGCACGGCACTACCGATATGCGAGTGGCCACGAAGGTGACACCCCACTGATCGGGTTCTCCCCCAGGGCCACCGCGCTCACGTTGTACTTGTCGCTGAACTTCGACGACTACACCGACACGCTCGCTCGCCTCGGCAAGCACAAAATCGGCAAGGGCTGCCTGTACGTCAAACGGCTGAGCGACGTCGATGTGACCGCCCTGACCGAACTGATCACGGATTCCGTTGCCGCAGCCCGCAACATGATCGACTGAGTCACTCACCTACGGGGAGAAACAGGCCGAGCGTCTTCGGGCGGTTGCCCGAAGACGGTCGAATCGCGTGGTGTGAAGTGATCGTTCGTCAGCGTGGCCCGACGCATTCGATCGAGTCGAAACCACCGCACGGCGTCGCGCTCGCGACACCAGCCGATGAGAAACCACTGACCACGGTCCTGCGCCAGAATGTGCGGCTCAACTGCCCGCACCGTCTCCGCACCGTCCCCATCCACGTAGTGCAACGACACGACTCGACTCTGTTCGAGACCCTGCTCGACGGCCTGCCGGTTCGCGCGCGAATCCGTCAGAGCCCCGCCCTCACCGCGAATCCACACGCGGCCACCGAGCTCGGCGACCTTGCGACGACTCTCCTCGTCCATCACATCGAGCAGTTTCGCCAGCGCTGCTCGCCCATCCGGCGCAAACGGAGCATCACCCATCGCCGTCAAGGCCAACGCGATCGAAACTGCCTGCGGAACAGTGAAATTCACCGGCGGCAGCGTGGCGCGACCCACGAGTCGGTATCCACCTCCGGGACCTGAGCGCGCTTCGATCGCCGCACCCGACATCATCAGCGTCTCGATATCCCTCTTGATCGTCCGGGTGGTGACACCGAATTCCTCGGACAATCGGGAGCACGTAGTCCCTCGATCGCCCTGTCGCCGAAGTTCCTCGACGAGAGCATGCAATCTCGCAGCTCGATTCACGTTCTCCAGTGTCTCAGATTCCGATACCAAACGGTGACATAATTGGTGACACTCTGTTGTCACCAACCCGGGTGCACTGTGAGTCCATGAAAACTCACATCGTTCTTGTTCCCGGATTCTGGCTCGGTTCATGGGCTTGGGATGCAGTACTCCCCCACCTCGAACGTTCCGACACCCGCGTGACCAGCCTGACACTGCCCGGGCTCGACTCAGTAAACACAGATCGATCAGCGGTCACCTTCGACGCTCACGTCCGTGCAGTCGTCGACGCCGTATCGGACTCCGACGAGCGCACGGTATTGGTCGTACACAGCGGCGCCGGCCCGGTGGGGTACGCCGTCACCGATCGCATCCCGGATCGCGTCGCTCGGATCGTCTACGTCGACTCGGGCCCCATGCCCGACGGCGCAGCGCTGCGACCGGATCTGGCCTCCGATGTCATCGAGATTCCGCTCCCCACGTGGGCAGAGCTCGAAGCGGACGGCAGCAGCCTCGAAGGACTCGACGAGAAAGCTCTGGAGACGTTCCGCGCCAACGCGGTACCCGAACCGGCTGGGCCCGCGCGTGAGCCGATTGTCCTGACGAACGAAAAGCGCTACCAGGTGCCGTCAACCGTCGTTTGCAGCACGTTCCCCTCCGCGGTGATCGCCCAGATGGCCGACGGAGGTCATCCGATGGCCGCCGAACTGGCGAAACTCCCCGTGACGTACGTCGACCTCCCGACCGGCCATTGGCCGATGTGGTCGCGCCCCGAAGAGGTCGCCAACGTAATTCTCGAGACCAGCACTTCCTGATCGACAAAGCAGTGATGCCGGGTCGATTCCGACCCGGCATCACTGACCGATTTCTACTTGCTCACGTTCTACTAGCTCACGGAAGCGGCTTTCTTCCGTGGCGCGGCCTTCTTTGCGGCAACTGCCTTCGTCGCACGCTTCTTGGTGATCGGCTTGGCCTTGACCGGCGCGTGCTGTGCGGTGAGAACCTCACTGAGGAACTTGCCCGTGTAGCTCTCGGGGACCGCGGCAACGTCTTCCGGCGTACCTTGCGCCACAACGGTTCCGCCGCCGGATCCACCCTCGGGTCCCATGTCGACGACCCAGTCCGACGTCTTGATCACGTCGAGATTGTGCTCGATCACGATCACGCTGTTGCCCTTGTCCACCAGACCGTTGATCACGATCAGGAGCTTGCGGATGTCCTCGAAATGCAGACCCGTGGTGGGCTCGTCGAGGATGTACACCGTGCGACCGGTGGACCGCTTCTGCAATTCGGCGGCGAGCTTGACGCGCTGCGCTTCACCACCGGACAGAGTCGGAGCCGGCTGACCCAGTCGGACATAGCCCAGGCCGACGTCGACCAGCGTCTTGAGGTACCGGTGAATTGAGGTGACCGGCTGGAAGAACTCGGCTGCTTCCTCGATAGGCATGTCGAGTACCTCGGCGATCGACTTGCCCTTGTAGTGGACCTCGAGCGTTTCGCGGTTGTACCGGGCGCCGTGGCACACCTCGCAGGGCACGTACACATCCGGCAGGAAGTTCATCTCGATCTTCAGCGTTCCGTCGCCGGAGCACGCCTCGCAGCGTCCGCCCTTGACGTTGAACGAGAATCGGCCGGGCTGGTAACCGCGGACTTTCGCTTCCGTGGTGGCCGCGAACAGGGTTCGGATCTTGTCGAACACGCCGGTGTACGTCGCCGCGTTCGATCGTGGAGTCCGGCCGATCGGAGACTGATCGACCTGCACGAGCTTGTCCAGCTGATCGAGACCGTTGATTCGTGTGTGACGCCCAGGTACCTGGCGTGCACCGTTGAGCTTGTTCGCCATGACGGTCGCGAGAATGTCGTTGACCAACGTCGACTTGCCCGAACCGGAGACACCGGTGACAGCGGTGAGAACACCCAGCGGGAAACTCACGTCGATGCCGTCGAGATTGTGCTCGCGAGCTCCGACGACCGTGACCTGGCGTTTGCGGTCCACCGGTCGACGAATGGCCGGAACCTCGATGAAGCTACGACCTGACAGGTAGGCGCCGGTCAGAGATTCTTCACACGTCAGCAGTTCTTCGTATGGCCCGCTGTGGACGACCTTGCCGCCGTGCTCGCCGGCGTACGGTCCGATGTCGACTACCCAGTCGGACGTGCGGATAGTGTCTTCGTCGTGCTCGACGACGATCAGCGTGTTGCCGAGGTCGCGCAAGCGCGTCAGGGTTTCGATCAGTCGTCGATTGTCACGCTGATGCAGGCCGATGGACGGCTCGTCGAGTACATACAGCACGCCGACGAGTCCGGAACCGATCTGCGTTGCCAAGCGGATTCGCTGGGCCTCGCCACCGGACAACGTGCCAGCGGCACGCGAGAGGGAAAGGTATTCCAAGCCGACGTCGAGCAGGAACCCGAGTCGTGCCTGAACTTCCTTGAGGACCTGACCCGCAATCGCCTCTTCGCGCGAACCGAGAGTGAGGCTGTTCAAGAAGTCCGCGCAATCGGAGATCGACAGTTCACAGACCTCGGCGATGGACTTACTGCCGAAGTCTCCAGCCGCGATAGTTACCGACAGGATTTCCGGGCGCAGGCGAGCACCACCACACGCCGGGCACGGCGTGTCGCGCATGTACCCGTCGTACCGTTCCTTCATCTGATCCGATTCGGTCTGCTCGAGCCGGCGATGCAGGAACGGCATCACACCTTCGAACTCCGCGTAGTAAGAACGGGTACGGCCGTACCGATTCTTGTACCGGACGTGAACCTGCTCCTCGCTGCCTTCGAGGATTGCTTTGCGGGCCTTCGCCGGCAACTTGTTCCACGGCGTCTTCATGTCGAAACCGAGGATGTCGCCGAGGCCGGAGAGCAACCGTCCGAAGTACTCCGAACTCTGGCCCATCGACCACGGCGCGATCGCTCCGTCTTCGAGACTCAGGTCGGGATCGGGAACCACCAGATCCGGGTCGACCTCCTTGCGGATACCGAGGCCGGTGCATTCCGGGCAGGCGCCGTAGGGCGAGTTGAAGGAGAACGAGCGCGGTTCGAGATCGTCGATCGCGAGTGCGTGGCCATTCGGGCAGGCCAGCTTCTCGGAGAAACGACGCTCACGATCAGGTGCATTTTCTTCACGGTCGACGAAGTCGAGGACCACGATGCCTTCAGCCAAGCGAAGTGCGGTCTCGACCGAGTCGGTCAGGCGCTGCTTCGAACTCGCCTTGACCTGCAATCGGTCGACCACTACTTCGATGTCGTGCTTTTCCTGCTTCTTGAGCTTCGGCGGATCCGCCAGCGAATGGACGACACCGTCGACGCGCACTCGCGAGTAGCCCTGGGTATTGAGCTGATCGAAAAGGTCGACGAACTCGCCCTTACGAGTACGGACTACCGGTGCGAGGACCTGGAACTTGATGCCCTCTTCCATCTCGAGCACCTGGTCGACGATCTGCTGGGGCGTCTGACGTGCGATCTTCTCACCACACACCGGGCAGTGCGCCGAACCTGCGCGGGCATAGAGAAGTCGGAGGTAGTCGTAGACCTCGGTAATGGTGCCCACCGTCGAACGGGGGTTGCGGTTGGTCGACTTCTGGTCGATCGACACCGCAGGAGACAATCCCTCGATGAAGTCCACATCCGGCTTGTCCATCTGACCGAGGAACTGACGCGCGTATGCCGAGAGCGACTCGACGTAGCGGCGCTGACCTTCGGCGAAGATCGTGTCGAACGCGAGGCTGGACTTGCCGGAGCCGGACAACCCGGTGAAGACGATCAGGCTGTCTCGCGGGAGGTCGAGATCGACTCCTCGCAGATTGTGCTCACGCGCACCCCGCACGATCAGGCGATCCGCCACACCAATTCCCTTCATTGTCAATCGTCCGGGGCCGTCCCCCCGGAGAAGTCTCGAGTAGCCTCGCAAACGCGAGTCCTCGAGCGATCGTCATCGTAGGCCGAGCCACCGACACGTTTTTCTCACCAGGCGAGCCCATCGCTCTACCTGCCCCTATTCGAAGGTAGCCTGCGTTTCATGACGAATCAGCCCATCGTGATCGACGACTCCTACACCGGTCAGGTCTCCCCCGATTCTGCCCCTCAGCGGCGCACAGTCGAAGGCGCCGTCATCACGAAGATGTCGGTCGGCCCCATGGACAACAACACTTACCTCGTCGTCTGTTCCACGACCGGGAAATCTCTCCTGATCGATGCGGCCAACGAAGCCGAGAAGATCATCGCGCTCATCGAACAGGAAGCACCTGTTTTCGATTCCATCGTCACCACCCACCAGCACGGCGATCACTGGTTGGCCCTCGAAGACGTTCACGCCGCAACCAAGGTGCCGACCGCCGCGCACCCCCTCGACGCAGAGGTCCTTCCCGTCACCCCGGACGTGCTCCTCGAAGACGGCGACAAGGTGACCGTTGGCAACTTGAGCCTCGACGTCATTCACCTGTCCGGCCACACGCCCGGCTCCATCGCGCTGGCTCTCACCGAACCGAGCGGACAGGTTCACCTCTTCACCGGCGACTCACTCTTCCCCGGCGGAGTAGGCAAGACCGCCGACCCCGAGAAGTTCACTTCGCTGCTCGACGACGTGGAAAACAAGCTGTTCGGAAGGTACGACGACGCGACCGTCGTCTACCCCGGGCATGGCAAGGACACGACGCTCGGCGCCGAGCGCCCGCACCTGGCGGAGTGGCGCGAACGCGGTTGGTGACGTTTCACCTGTTCCGTACTGGACCCCGCTAACCGACTTGGCTGTCGACCTGTTCACCGTTGACTCGAAGTCGCGGAAGCCAGGTCGACAGAGTCCGGCCCAGTCCTTCGACCATCCGTTCCCCGAACACACACAGCGTGCGTTCCCACGGATGGCCGAAGGTCCCTTCCGTGAAGTCGTCCCGACTGAATATGTAGTAGTCACCGTTCGGATAGACCGGGACACGCCACTCCGCAAGCTCCTTCGCAGCAGCGTGTGCCTCCGCGTCGAAGGTGTAGCCCGGATGCTGCCAATCCAGAACGACGAAGTTGGGATCGTCGTTCCAATCGGTGACAAAACAGCGCAACGCTTCGGCGTTGATCGCATCCACGCGAGCGGCCCACGCCCCTGGAGTCGCAGCTGGCGCCGCACCCAAATCGAAGACCACGGACGGGATGGGCTCGGCGATGGCGGGCCAAGATCGTGCGTCGATGCCGGGCGTGAACCCAAAGTGGTCACGAAAGATCGCCCAGTTTCTCTCGTTCTCCTCGTCCGACAGCTGTCCCCAGCCGGTGGGAAGGGTCGAGCCGAAGTTCTGAGTCATCTTGGTGGTCACAACACCATCGTGCTCGAACGGTGCGCATACTGTGACACCTTCGAACACGCCGTATGCGGATACGCGGTAACGGATACTTCAGAACGGTGTGTCCGGATCAGTGGAGAAGTCATCGTCGCAGTACAGCGCGCTTCGGCGACCAGGAATCCGGCGACCGGGCCAGGCGTGCCGGGATCGCCGAACCGGACCAATTCCTTGTGAGATCGCTAGGGTGGAAAACGAACCTACATCGGGAGGCTTGAAACATGCTGGTACGTCGAATTGCTCGTCCACTGCTTTCCACGATCTTCATCGCCGGGGGAATCGATGCTTTGCGCAACCCTGCTCAGCGAGCAGCCAAAGCGTCACCGCTGATCGACAAATCCGTCGAGACGCTGCCAGGAGCAGTGACGCAGAAGGTGCCTGCTGATCCGGAAACACTCGTCAAGATCAACGCCGCCGTCCAGATCGGCGGCGGTGCCCTGCTGGCCACCGGCAAGGCGCCGCGGCTCGCGTCGTTGGTGCTCGCGGGGAGCCTGGTACCGACCACGCTTGCCGGTCACGACTTCTGGAACGAAACCGATCCGTCACTGCGAGCGATGCAGCGCACCAACTTCATCAAGAACGTCAGCTTGCTCGGCGGACTGATGATCGCCTCCGTCGACACCGAGGGCAAGCCGTCGCTCGGCTGGCGCGGCCGTCGCGCCGCGAAGAAAGCCCAGGCGTCTATCGCCGCGGCACTTCCATTGGTCGCATCGCAGACCGATCACACGAGCGATCGCGTCGAGCATGCTCTGTCGGTGGCATCCGAACGCGGTTCCGAGCTTGCCGAAACCGCGAAGGCACACGGCACGGATTGGCTCGAACTTGCGAAGGAGCGCAGCTCCGAGTTCGCGGAGATCGCGAGCAAGCGAGCCGCGGAATTCGGAGAGGTCGCCAAGGAACGCGGCCCGGACATCCTCGAAGTCGCGCAGAAGCGCGGCTCCGAACTGGCCGAGACCGCACGCGAGCGCAGCGCCGAACTGGCAGAGCTGGCGAGCAAGCGCAGCTCCGAGTTCGCCGAACTCGCGCTCGAAAAGAGCAACGAGTGGGCCGAAACGGCGTCGGAGCAGACCGAGGTGCTGGGTAAGCGTGCCCGAAAGCGCGCCGAGAAGGCGCTCGAAAAGGCTCGCGCCAAGAAGGACGAATTGACGCACTGAGTGCACCGAAAACACGGTCAGGCCACCTTCGGGTGGCCTGACCTGTATCTATGCGGCAGTTCATCTGGGGGAACTAGACTGTCTTGGCGCTTTTGCAGCGCGTGAATTTCTCATCAAGCCTAGGAGATCCTTTGCCCGACGCGGACCCGTCACTGAACGAGCACGAGCTCGAGCAGCAGTACGTGACGATGTTGTACTCCCGTCTCGACGATCTTCGAAAGTATGCCCAAACTCGCTTGAGCACGGTGCTCCTCGAGACCGGCGGAACCCCGCAAGCACGCAGTGAACGCGAATCCTTCAATGCCATGTACACCGAAGATCTCGCCAAGTACGACGCAGCCGAGAACGGAATGTGTTTCGGACGCATCGACTTCGACGACGAGCGACGCTACGTCGGCCGACTCGGAATTCTGGACACCGACAACGACTACGAAACGCTACTGCTCGACTGGCGAGCTCCGATGGCACGCCCGTTCTATCTGGCGACGCCCGCGGCACCTGAGGGCGTCAAGCGACGACGCCATATCCGCAGTCGGAGCCGAACAGTCACCGGCATCAACGACGAATACCTGGACCTCGACGCTGCCCGAGCCGCCGGCGTGGTGACCGAAGCCGGTGGCGTCGCCGGTGAGAGCGCACTCCTGGACGCTCTGAACGCAGCGCGTACGGGTCAGATGAACGACATCGTCGAGACCATTCAGAGTGAGCAGGATGCCATCATCCGCTCCGAGCACAAGAGCGTTTTGGTCGTCCAGGGCGGTCCGGGTACCGGTAAAACCGCAGTCGCCCTTCACCGTGCCGCCTTCTTGCTCTACACCTACCGTCAGCAACTGGCCAAGGCCGGTGTTCTCATCATCGGGCCGAACGCGACGTTCCTCGACTACATCAGCCAGGTCCTTCCTTCACTCGGCGAGACCGGAGTTCTGCTCTCGACGATCGGGGACCTGTATCCCGTAGTGCGTGCGACTCGTACGGATTCCCTCGCCGCCGGTGAGATCAAGGGTTCCCTCGCGATCCTCGACGTACTCAAGAACGCCGTCCGGGATCGGCAGGAAGTTCCGTCGAAGCCGATTACCCTTCGATTCGACACGTACGACTTGAAGCTGGATCGAAAGACTGTCACGAAGGCGCGCGGGCGTGCTCGGTCGTCGCGTCGCCCACACAACCTGGCGCGCCCGATCTTCGTGGCAGCAGTCATCGAGGCGTTGGCACTGCAGATGGCCGAACTCATCGGCGGAAACCTCGTCGACGGTGGGTCACTCCTCAGTCGGGACGACATCGCCGACATTCGCGACGAGATGCGTGAGGACCCTGACATCATGTCCGCCATCGGAAAGCTGTGGCCCGAATTGTCGCCGCAGCAAATCCTCGCGGAACTGTGGACGTCGCCGGCGAGGTTGGCCAAGGCAGCGCCGCAACTCGACGACGCCCAACGCGACGAGCTTCTGCAGAGCGTCGGACCGGGTTTCAGTGCGGCCGATGCTCCCCTGCTCGACGAACTGGCCGAGATTCTCGGCGTCGACGACGCCGCCGAACGCGAACGCGCACAACGTGAATGGCGCGCGCAGATCGCCGACGCCCAGGGCGCCCTCGACATCCTCACCGGGTCTGCACCACAGGATCTCGAAGACGAGATGGATCCCGAGATCTTGATGGCGTACGACTTGATCGACGCCAGCCAACTCGCCCAACGCCACGATCAGGGCCAGCGCCAGACCACGGCAGAACGCGCTGCCGGCGACCGAACCTGGACCTACGGTCACGTGATCGTCGACGAAGCCCAAGAGCTCTCCGAAATGGCGTGGCGAATGCTGATGCGGCGCATACCGAATCGCTGGATGACGTTGGTCGGCGATACAGCTCAGACCGGTGATCCCGCGGGAACTTCGTCCTGGCAGAAGATTCTCGAGCCTTACGTCGCCAAGCGCTGGAAGCTCACCGAACTGACCGTCAACTACCGAACTCCCTCGGAGATCATGGATGTCGCGCACCGTGTGCTCGAAGAGATCGACCCGGAGCAATCCGTGCCCCGGTCGGTACGCGACAGCGGATTCGCGCCGTGGGCGCTCAAGACCACGGCCGAAGAATTGGAATCGACCGTGCGCCGTTGCATCGAGTCCGAGTCGCATCCCGGTATCACCGCAGTGATCGCCGGTTCCGAGGTCGTTGCCGATCTGGCGGGCATTGCGAGTGACACCGTAAGCGTCCTGTCCGTCAAGGACGTCAAGGGACTCGAGTTCGACACAGTGTTGATCGTCGAACCTGCCGACATTCTCGACGAGTCACCACGCGGAATGAACGACCTCTACGTCGCATTGACCCGCGCTACCCAGAGGCTCGGCATCATTCACGTCGAGTCGCTCCCCTCGGTTCTCGACGGCGTCGAAGCAGCAGAGTTGGCCTTCGATTCGTGAGCATCACGGAGTAGGTTCGTGCGTGACACCACGAATGGTGGTGTCACTCCAATTTGTGTCGACGACTGAAGGAATGACCCCTCGTGCTTGGCCTGCCCGCAAGTTCCGCCGCACCCATCCGCAAGATCGCTCGCGTGGTGATCGGCGTCGGGATGCTTGCGGCGGTGACAGCCGGTTGCTCAGAGGATGATTCGAGTTCGACGGCTGCTGCCGGCAGCGACGACATCGCTGCTGTTGCTGCCGCACCGACAGAAAAACCGGTAGACGAGGCAGATCGGCTGCGGGCGGCGCTTGCGTCTACCGGGGTCACGCCCGCCTTTTCCGACGACATGTTGCAGGCGCTCGGTGACGGCGTCTGCCAGCAGCTCGCGGCCGGAACGGATCGAGCGATGATCATCGCGAATCTGCGGGCGGTATCGCTGAACGGAGCAAGCGAACCAATGGTCACCTCCGGAAACGGCTCGGCCGCATCGACAACACCCCCCAGCGCCGATCAGCTGGCTGAAGTGTTCGTCGATGCGGCCGAGGCCGACTACTGCCGGTAGTTCAGCGAACGGTGTGCACGATCAGGACATCGGACGTCGCCTTGCGAGCGGCATCGGAAGGCACCGATCCGAGTAGACGCCCGGTCAACGTGTTCAATCCGCGATTTCCGACGACCAGCAAGTCGCCCTTCACCTCGTCGAGCAAAGCGAGAAGCGATTCGACGGGAGCGCCGACGACGGCGCGCTCGACAACATCCTTTGCCCCCTGGGCATGTGCGCGCTCACGAGCGGTGCGAAGGATCTCGTAGGTCGGAGCGGAACCGGTGACCTGGTAGGCCTCGTTACCCAACGCATCAGCGGCAGCGCTCACGTCCTTGGGATCAGCCGGGTAGTACGCACACGCGATGACGAGCTGAGCGTCCGAGCCACTGGCAATGGCGGCAGCTCTGTCGACTGCCTTCAGTGACGACTCGGAGCCATCGGTTCCTACGACAACGGTCCGGTAGGCACTCATTCATTCCTCCATGGTTACGGGACGGACGGTACGGCCGGCACCGGGCGCAACGCTGTTGCGCCCGCTCGACAACCGCTGCGCTGACATTAGCGGGATTGTGCCGCGGATAGTGTTATTTGCAGTACACGCCACAAGCCCACAGTGAATGTGATTCTTCGTCACAGACACATTTGTTCGGTGGTGACCACTCAGCGAAGTTTGCCGAAGCGGGGCCCGAACAGCGCCGCCGGAAATACTTCCTGCTCGACCAGGGCGGTACGCCACGGCGTCGCCAATTCCAGCAACCGCTTGGCACCCTCCTCACCCAGCGCATCCCACGGAGCCAAAGCGAGGTCGTCCGTCAGGTCTTCGACGACGTCACGCAAGTCCTGCCCGTCCTCGGTCAGCGCACCGGACGAACGATCCAGCAGTTCGCGGTCCTTCAAACTCTCGACGGCCTCGTCCCACTGTTCCTGCGACCATCCGCGACGAGTCTGCGCGAATTTGCGCTGAAACCCGATTCCCGTCGCGGTGTGCGTGATCAACGCGTCCAGGCCGTTCAATCCCGCGGTCTGAAGGGCCGCAATGTGGCCGTCACCGCGATACTCACGCAGCAGTGTCAGCGCGTGCCAAAAACGCAGGTGCGGCTCGGCCGGCCAGTCGAGCGACGCCCAACCCGCGTACAGAGGGCGGCCGTCCACTCCAGGAATGTTCTGGGCAGCGATCGACACGAGTTCGGCGGCCTCGGCCATGTCCGCCGATCCTGTCACGTCTGCACCGAACAGGCGGACGTACGCCGCGTCGATTGCCCGATACCGCGCGGCGACAACCTCTGTGTGCCTTGCCAATTCCCAGGCACGTGGGATGACACTGGCGATCAATTCAGGATTGAAGTTGAAGAAGGTGGCCGTGACGACAGTCGCGGGTGGAGCGCCGAGCGGAGCTGATCGCCCGGCAAAGTACACCATTCGGCCAGGCTCCAACCCGACGCCGACAAGTTCCTTCTCCGTCTCCGGGACGAAGTACGCCAAGGAATGGAGAAGTTCGAGAGTCCGCGCGGTCTTGCCTGCAGTCTGTGCATCCATACCTGAAACCGTAGCGGTCGAAAGCACGAACGCACGCGAGGCGACCTACTTGAGACCCGCGGCGTCCATTCCTCGAAGCTCCTTCTTCAAATCCGAGATTTCGTCTCGCAATCGCCCAGCCAACTCGAACTGAAGGTCACGTGCAGCGTTCATCATCTGATCGGTGAGTTCCTTGACCAGATCTGCCAATTCGGCCCGAGGCATCGATTTGGTGTCGCGCCCCTCGTACACACCCGCACTGACCGCACGACCGGCCTCACCCTGCGCACGCCGACCACGCGTCGCATTGCGACCCGAACCACCGACGTCCACGGACGCCGCAGTGTCCTCTGCCTCCTCGTACACCTGATCGAGAATGTCCGCGATCTTCTTGCGTAGAGGTTGTGGGTCGACGCCCATCTTCTCGTTGTAGGCGACCTGCTTCTCGCGTCGTCGCTCGGTTTCCTCGATGGCCTGCGCCATGGAAGCGGTGATCTTGTCCGCATACATGTGCACTTGACCGGATACATTTCGAGCCGCTCGGCCGATCGTCTGAATGAGGCTGGTGGAGCTACGTAGGAAACCTTCTTTGTCGGCATCGAGAATCGCGACCAGCGACACCTCGGGAAGGTCGAGTCCCTCACGCAGGAGGTTGATGCCGACCAGCACGTCGTACTCCCCCAGGCGGAGCTGACGGAGCAACTCGACTCGCCGGAGCGTATCGATATCCGAGTGCAGGTAGCGGACGCGAATACCGAGTTCGAGCAGGTAATCGGTCAGATCTTCCGACATCTTCTTGGTCAACGTCGTGACCAGCACACGCTCGTCACGTTCCGCTCGCTCGCGGATTTCGTGAACGAGATCGTCGATCTGTCCCTTGGTGGGTTTGACGATGACCTCGGGATCGATCAATCCGGTCGGGCGGATCACCTGCTCGACGAACTCACCGCCGGACTGACCCAACTCGTACTTACCTGGTGTCGCCGACAAGTAGACGGTCTGACCGATCCGCTGACTGAATTCTTCCCAAGTCAGAGGGCGGTTGTCTGTTGCCGACGGTAGCCGGAATCCGAACTCGACCAGGTTTCGCTTGCGCGACATATCGCCCTCGTACATGGCGCCGATCTGAGGAACCGTCACGTGCGACTCGTCGATGACCAGAAGGAAATCTTCCGGGAAGTAGTCGATCAAGGTTGCGGGGGCAGTTCCAGGGCCACGGCCGTCGATGTGGCGCGAGTAGTTCTCGATGCCGGAGCAGAATCCGACCTGTTTGATCATCTCGAGGTCGTACTGCGTACGCATGCGCAGACGCTGAGCCTCGAGGAGCTTGCCCTTGCCTTCGAGCTCGGCGAGTCGCTCTTCGAGTTCCGCCTCGATGTCCTTGGCGGCACGCTCCATGCGTTCAGGGCCGGCGACGTAGTGCGTCGCCGGGAAGATACGAACCGTGTCGACCTGGCGAACGATGTCACCAGTCAGTGGATGGAGGTAGTACAGTGCCTCGATCTCGTCACCGAAGAATTCGATGCGGACCGCCAGCTCTTCGTACGACGGAATGATCTCGACCGTGTCGCCGCGCACGCGGAACGAACCTCGCGTGAACGCCATGTCGTTGCGGTTGTACTGAACGTCGACGAGCAGACGCAGGAACGCATCCCGCGGCACCTCCACACCGACGTCCAGCTGAATTGAGCGATCGAGGTACGACTGCGGTGTACCGAGGCCGTAGATGCACGACACCGAGGCCACCACGACCACGTCCCGTCGTGACAGAAGGCTGGACGTCGCCGAGTGGCGCAGCCGCTCGACATCGTCGTTGACGGACGAATCCTTCTCGATGTAGGTGTCCGTCTGGGCGATGTACGCCTCGGGTTGGTAGTAGTCGTAGTACGAGACGAAGTACTCGACCGCGTTGTTGGGTAGCATTTCCCGAAGCTCGTTCGCGAGCTGAGCCGCCAAAGTCTTGTTCGGAGCCATCACCAGAGCCGGGCGCTGCAGCTTCTCGATCAACCACGCAGTCGTGGCCGACTTACCGGTACCGGTCGCACCGAGGAGGACTACGTCCTTCTCCCCCTCGTTGATCCGTTTCTCCAGCTCGGCGATAGCTGCCGGCTGATCGCCTGCCGGTTCGTACGGGCTGACGACCTCGAAGCGCGCGTCTGAGCGCTCGATGTCACCAACCGGCCGAAACTCGGAATGCGCGACCACGGGATGTTCGGAAGCAAACGCCATGAAACCAGGGTAAGCGCACCTACCGACACAATGCCCGCTCGTCCGCGTTCAGCCGAAAATGCAGTTCGGCGGTAGGTTCTTCGACCATGAGCGAGGAACGTCCCCACATTCACCGGCCGAAGGTCGAAACCTTCGACATCGCAGCTCGCACCAACGTCGATCCCAAGGGCTTCGTTCGCCCGGTCGAGCACTACCGCGAAGAACCGTGGGGGCTGTACATGGCGCGCCACGCCGACCATCCCCGGTTTCACTACCTGGAGTCCTGGATTATTCCCGAACTCGGAATTCGGGCGTCGATCCTGCACTTCACCCCGGAACACATCCGAGACTGGGATTTCTATGTCGACATCGGCGACTTCATCCGCGGCGACCAGGTCTGGACGTCCGAGGACCACTACCTCGACCTGATCGTGCAGACCGGACGCAGCGTCGAATTGCTCGACGTCGACGAATTGCTCGAGGCGAACACCGCCGGGATTCTCGACCCGAAGACGTCAGAGCGTGCGATGCTGAACGCGGCCCGCGCTATCGAGGGCATCGCCGCCCACGGTCACGATCTCGACGCCTGGCTCACCTCGGTGGGCATGCCGGTCACGTGGCACTGAGTGGTTAGAGGGACCAGCCTGATTTCTCGGCCCACTCCCATGCCCGGTGGAAAGCGGCGTCGAACCACGGCGTCTTGACTCCCAGGTAGGCATCGATCGCAGCGGCGTAGTCGTCGATGCCGGCGGCACTCTCGGCTGCCTTGACCTTGAGTTCGGCATATTCGGCACGCGCCGCTGCGTCGGCGCGAAGCCAGTCACGGAAGAGGATCGCGAACTGCTGACCCGGCCAACCATCCACCCGAATGTGGATGTTCGCGCGGCGCCCTGGATCGGCGCTTCCGTGAATTCGCTTCGCCCACACCGCCGGATCGGTCTCGCCACCGAGGTACGACGGTTTCGGGTCGTCGGCGACGATGTGCTCGATCCGGGGGAACCCGGCAGCGGCCAGATCTTCCGCGAGGTCGTCGGCAACGCCGAGGTGCTCGACAGTGATCTGAATGTCGATCACGTCCTTGGCATCGAGACCAGGCACTGCGGTCGATCCGATGTGATCGATACGGCGCGCACGGTCACCGGACGCCAACGACAACCGGCCGATGATTCGTTCGGCCTGCGCCGGCCACGACGGGTCGGCTGGAGTCAGCTCGGGCAGTGCGCGCACTACCGTGCCCTCGCGGAGGTTCTTCTCGAAGGGAACAAGTCGATTCGCCCACAAGTCGCGGACCACGTCGTCGAGTGAACCCGGCTCTCCGCTGTTGTCGAGCCACACGTCGGCAACAGCACGACGCTGATCGTCATTTGCCTGCGCTGCGATGCGCGCACGAGCGTCGGATTCAGGCATGCCGCGCGAGCCCACCAAGCGCCGAACTCGTTCCTCCTCGTCGACGTAAACGATGACGACCAGATTGAATGCCGGCGCCATCGAACCCTCGACCAACAGCGGAATATCTTGAACGAGCACTGCATCCGACGGCGCAGACGAAATCTGCTCCATCGTCCGCGCACCGATCAGTGGGTGGAGGATGCCGTTGAGAGTTCCGCGTGACGTGTCGTCGGCAAACGCCAACGACGCCAGCGCGGGTCGGTTGAGGCTGCCGTCCTCGGACAGAATCCCGTCGCCGAATGCATCGACCAGAGCGGCAAGTCCCGGAGTACCGGGCTCGACCACTTCTCGGGCGATCAGGTCGGCGTCGACGATGACGGCTCCCAGTTCGCTGAGGATTTTCGACACTGTCGACTTGCCGGCTCCGATGCCTCCAGTGAGGCCAACTCTCAACACACTCGACAGTCTCTCATCTCCGCGCCCGAGAGATTCAGACACGCCTACTGATCGAACACGCCGGGGCGTTCGAGGCTCAAATACCACAATTTCGGTGACCGTGCGGTTATGTTCTAGCGAACGCACCTGTACCTGCACCTTCTCGAGAAAGTGGACGCCATGCGAGCAGATCGCGACCATCACGGTCAGCACCGCCTCGGAATGCCGAACGGCGTGCACTGCATAGAGTTTCCCGAAGTTGCTTTTGCCCTGGCAGAGCACCGTCGTACGTGGTTCACGATGCTCGTGAGCCAAGGCCGACACAGCTTCGCGTCGATGCGTAAGCGCACAGCCGAAGCGACCGCCACCTACTGGGTGCCTGCTCCCGCAAACTGAGTTCTCTTCACAAAGTACAAAATGACCGGCAACCCTTCGGTGCCGGTCATTTTTGTGTTCACTCACTGAATTGATTCTTCGCTCGCAAGTGACACCTGGCAGAGAAAAGAACCCCGCCCCTGCACGTGCAGGGGCGGGGTTCTTCACAGATCTCGCCTGATCAGATCAAGCGGTAATCCTTATGCGTTGCCCGACAGCTTCTCGCGAAGTGCGGCGAGCTGTGCATCGCTGGCAAGCGATCCGCCAGCGGACTCGGCCGGAGCGGAGCCGGCAGCAGCCGGAGCCTCGGCGTCGTCTGCAGCAGCCGTCTCCGAGGAGTAGCCGGCAGCAGCGGTGGCAGCCTCAGCGGCCTCGTCTGCAGCGGTCTTCTCCATCTGAGCGGTGTGCATCTTGTGGCGACGCTCAGCCTCGGCGTAGCGGTTCTCCCACTCTTCACGCTGCTTGTCGAAGCCCTCGAGCCATTCGTTGGTCTCGGGATCGAAGCCCTCGGGGAAGATGTAGTTGCCCTGCTCGTCGTACGAGTCGGCCATGCCGTACTTGGACGGATCGAACTCGGCGTTGTAATCCTCGTTGGCCTGCTTCAGCGACAGCGAGATACGACGACGCTCGAGGTCGATGTCGATGACCTTGACGAGTGCATCGTCGCCGACGCCGACAACCTGGTCCGGAACCTCGACGTGGCGCTCAGCGAGCTCCGAGATGTGAACGAGGCCTTCGATTCCCTCTTCGACGCGCACGAATGCACCGAACGGAACCAGCTTCGTGACCTTGCCGGGCACGATCTGGCCGATGGCGTGCGTGCGGGCGAACTGACGCCACGGATCTTCCTGCGTTGCCTTGAGCGACAGGGAGACGCGCTCGCGGTCCAGGTCGACGTCGAGAACCTCGACGGTGACCTCGGTGCCGACCTCGACAACCTCGGACGGGTGATCGATGTGCTTCCAAGACAGCTCGGAAACGTGAACCAGACCGTCTACGCCGCCCAGGTCCACGAATGCACCGAAGTTGACGATGGAGGACACGACGCCCTTGCGGACCTGGCCCTTCTGGAGCTGGTGCAGGAATTCGCTGCGAACCTCGGACTGAGTCTGCTCGAGCCATGCGCGGCGCGACAGGACCACGTTGTTGCGGTTCTTGTCGAGCTCGATGATCTTGGCCTCGATCTCCTTGCCGACGTACGGCTGGAGGTCGCGGACGCGACGCATTTCGACGAGCGAAGCGGGGAGGAAGCCACGAAGACCGATGTCAAGGATGAGGCCGCCCTTGACGACCTCGATGACGGTGCCCTTGACGGCCTCGTCCTTCTCCTTGAGCTCCTCGATGGTGCCCCAGGCACGCTCGTACTGAGCGCGCTTCTTCGACAGGATCAGTCGACCTTCTTTGTCCTCCTTGGTGAGGACGAGAGCCTCGACCGCATCTCCCACGGAGACGACCTCATTGGGGTCGACGTCGTGCTTGATGGAGAGCTCACGAGAAGGGATGACGCCTTCGGTCTTGTAACCGATGTCGAGCAGAACCTCGTCGCGGTCGACCTTGACGATGGTTCCTTCGACGATGTCGCCATCGTTGAAGTACTTGATCGTGGCATCGATGGCGGCGAGGAAGTCCTCGGCGGAGCCAATGTCGTTAATGGCAACCTGCGGCGAGGTGACGGTTGTGGAGGGCATATGTTGAATTGCTCCGGACGAGTTGTGGTCGGTTGATGGATTTTGTCGGACGAGATGCGCAACTGTGGCGTACAAATGTTGGAAGTACTTTGTGAAGTACTAGATCGAAGTACCCAGCTGCATCAATAACGAACAACCGAATACCGGATCACATTCCACACCGCGGAAGCGCACCGCGAGCTCCCTCGGTCCGACTGATTCCGAGACCTTGGTAAAGATCTCGTATAGACAATCGGTCGGATGACAGACACTCGCGTGAGTAAGACTACGCGTCGGCTATCTTGCCGGGCAAACCCGGGTACCCTGCGCCCGCATCACCCGTTCTACTGTGTTGTTCATGTCTGACGAGCGCCATGCCGCTGCCAATTCCATTCTCGGTACCAGCGGCGTCGGCCGAGTCCGTGTCGATTCGAGTGCCAGCGACCGCGCCAGCCGTGCGTGGTGGGACGCCGACGCCGACGATTACCACCGAACCCACGGCGAGTTTCTGGGCGTGAACAGCGCGGAAGGTGAATTCGTCTGGTGCCCCGAAGGGCTGCACGAGGGCGATCACCACTTGCTCGGCGACATAGTCGACAAAGACATATTGGAAGTGGGTTGCGGCTCGGCACCGTGTGCCCGATGGCTCGCCGGACATGGTGCTCGGGCCGTCGGTCTCGACATCTCGATGGGGATGCTCGCCCGCGGGCAGGACGCGATGAATGCCGGCGGACCGGCAGTCCCGTTGATTCAGGCAAGTGCGGAACTCCTGCCGTTTGCCGACGGGAGTTTCGACATCGTCTGTTCCGCGTTCGGCGCCGTCCCGTTCGTTGCCGATTCGCAGCGAGTGATGAACGAAGTCGCCCGGGTTCTGCGTCCCGGCGGATCGTGGGTCTTTGCCGTCAACCATCCGATTCGATGGATCTTCCCCGACGATCCCGGGCCGAAGGGCTTGACCGCGACCCTCCCCTACTTCGACCGCACCCCGTATGTCGAGGTCGATGACAACGGAGTCCCCACCTACGTCGAGCATCACCGCACCATCGGCGACCGGGTTCGTGAGATCGTCGCCGCCGGACTTCAGGTGCGCGACATCATCGAGCCCGAATGGCCGGAGTGGTTGGACCGCGAATGGGGACAGTGGAGTCCCCTGCGCGGCCAACTCTTTCCGGGCACTGCAATTTTCAGCGCCGTCAAACCCTGACGGCTACAGCAGCTTCGACAGGAAAGCCTTGGTCCGGTCGTGCTGAGGATTGGCCAGGAGTTCCCGCGGCTCGCCTGCCTCGACCACAACTCCCCCGTCCATGAACACCAACTGGTCGGCGACCTCGCGGGCGAATCCCATCTCGTGGGTGACGACCACCATCGTCATACCTTCTTTGGCCAACTGCTTCATCACGGTGAGAACTTCACCGACCAGTTCGGGGTCGAGCGCGGACGTCGGCTCGTCGAACAGCATGAGCTTCGGGTCCATCGCGAGTGCGCGGGCGATGGCAACTCTTTGCTGCTGACCACCCGACAACTGGGCCGGGTAGGCGTTGGCTTTGGCGCTCAACCCGACCTGATCGAGGAGGTCCTTCGCTCGTTCGACAGCCTTCTTCTTACTGACGCGCTTCACCTGCGTCGGCGCTTCGATGATGTTCTCGAGAGCGGTGCGGTGCGGGAACAGATTGAAGTGCTGAAACACCATCCCGATGTCGCGGCGCTGTTTGGCCGCTGCTCGCGGGTGAAGTTCGTACAGTTTTCCGTTCTTCTCCGAGTAGCCCACCAGGTCGCCGTCGACGTACAGTCGGCCGGCGTTGACCTGCTCGAGGTGATTGATGCAGCGCAAGAACGTCGACTTGCCCGACCCGGACGGCCCGACGAGACACAGGACCTGACCGGGGTCGATTTCGAGCGAAATCCCTTTCAGGACCTCCAATGCGCCGAAGTTCTTACAAACTCGGTCTGCTTTCACCATGGGGGTCATTTGCGTTCTCCTCCGGGGGTATCCGGAAGCGTTTCCACTACCGTAGCTTTTCCTTGCGCGTCGGCCAGTGCCTGAAGTTGGCGTGTGGTCAGTGCTCGGGTTGCGCCCTTCGAATAGTGACGCTCGACGTAGTACTGCCCGATCATGAGCAGACTCGTGATTGCGAGGTACCACGTCGCCGCCACCATCAACAGGGGAATCGGCTCGAAGTTGGCGCCCGAGATATCGCGCGCTCGACCGTACAACTCGAAGCTGTAAGGGACCGCCGTCACGAGCGAGGTGGTCTTGAGCATGCTGATGACCTCGTTACCGGTCGGCGGAATGATGACGCGCATCGCCTGCGGTAGAACGGTTCGTCGCATCGTCTGACTCCACGTCATACCCAATGCAACAGATGCTTCGGTCTGGCCCTCGTTGACCGAACTCACGCCGGCGCGGACGATCTCGGCCATGTAGGCGGCCTCGTTCAATGCCAAACCGATCACGGCAAACAGAAACGCTGCCTGCAAGTCCTGGAGATTGATGTGCGCAAACTGATGTACGAAGGGAATACCGAGATCGATGCTCTTGTAAATCGACGGGAACAGGCCCCAGAAGACCAACTGCACGTAGACAGGTGTTCCTCGAAAGATCCACAGATAGCCCCAAGCCGCGGCGCGAAGCACCGGGTTGGGAGAGAGTCGCATGACTGCCAGAATCACACCGAGGACGATCGCGATCACCATTGCCAGCACCGTCAGCTGGATCGTTGTCCACGCACCAGCGGAGATGCGTTTGTCGAACAGATACTGACCGTAAGTCCCCCATGCAAAGGCTTCGTTGGTCGCCGCGCCGTAAACGAACAGTCCGAAGAGGACCACGACGACGACCGCGGCAATCCAACGACCAGGTCTGCGTAGTGGAATCGCCTTGATCGGCACCGGATCGCCGGTCTCAGTTGTTGTCATGTTCATCAGCTTTCCGCGCCGTTGATCTTGGATACTTCGATGACGCCGGCCTCGACACTCCAGGTCTGCGCGATCTGTTGATAGACACCGTTGTCGATCAGGTACTGCATTGCCTGCTGCAGGGCGGGACCGAGGGCGGAGCCCTTCACGATCGGCCAGCCGTAAGGCGCCGAATCGAAGGGTTCTCCCGCAGCTTCCATCCGGCCCTTGCTCCGTTTGATCGCATAGCCGGTCACTGGTGAATCAGCGGACAGCGCGTCGACTCGACCGAGAATGAGCGCGTTGGCCGCATCGTCCTGACTGTCGTACTTGATCTTCTCGATGGGCGGCTTGCCCGCAGCAACGCATGCCTCGCTCTTGGCGGGTACTTCGTCGATGTCCTCGGTAGTTGTGGTCTGTACCGCCACTCGCAACCCACACGCATTGTTCGGGTCCACGGGATTGTCCGGCCGCTGAGCCCACTGGATACCTGCGCTGTAGTACGTGACGAAGTCGACCGACTTCTCCCGCTCCTTGGAGTCGGTGAACGAAGACATGCCGAGGTCGTAGCTTCCCGACTGGATAGCGGGGATGATCTTGTCGAAGTCGGCCTGGTTATAGACAGCTTCGACCCCGAGCACAGTCGCCACTGCGTTCATGATGTCGACGTCGAAGCCGACGATTTTGCCATTCTCATCTTTGAATTCGTTTGGTGCGTAAGGAATGTTGACCCCGACCTGCAGCTTGCCCGACTCCCTGACGTTCGGGGGCAACAGGGCGGCGATCTCGGGCACCTTCTGGATGTCAAGTGGCGGCCCCTCCGGAACGAGGCCCTCGTTGTTGGTCACACACCCGCCGCACAGTGCGACGATCAAGCCCACCAACAAGACTCGCACCACGTTGGCGCGGATACGCCCGCCACTGCTCGAGCCATAACTCACGCCACGTGGCCTTGGTGCCCGTGCGTTTTCATCGACCACGACTCTGCTCTCCACTCGTCGATCGCCGCACTTGCAACGTCCATCCGAAATTCAGTCGAACGGTAGGTTACGGCAGGAGTTCCACCGTCGCCGACTTCGCAAGATTCCGGCCTGTCGTACAAGAATCAGCGACGCAGAGTGTGTGCGTACACGACTTCGGAAAATTCGCTGGTCGATGCCAAACCGCCGAGGTCGGCGGTCGCGATGCCCGACGCGATGGTCGTGCGAACGGCATCTGAAATCCGGCGTGCTGCCGCAGACAACAACCGATCGCCACGCGCATCACCGAGCCAGTCGAGCATCATTGCACTCGAGAGGAACAGTGCCGTCGGGTTCGCCCGATTCTTCCCGGCGATGTCGGGTGCGGCACCGTGCGCAGCCTGAGCCATGACCTGCGTCTCGGAAGCGTTGATCGACGGCGCGGTTCCGAGTGAACCGGACAGCTCGCCCGCCAGATCCGACAAGATGTCGCCGAACATGTTTTCGGTCACCACGACATCGAAGTCGCCGCCGCGCCGAACCAGGTGCGCCGCCATCGCGTCGACGTGCTCGTCGTCGACGACTACGTGTGGGTACTCCGCAGCGACTGTTCGGCAGGCGTCACGGAACAGGCCGGTGGTCAGTGTGAGGACGTTGGCTTTGTGGACGATCGTGACGTGATTGCGCCGTCGCGACGCCAACGCGAAGGCAGTGCGTGCGATCCGTTCACACGCAGCGCGGGTGAACACACCGACGGCCAGCGCGATGTCGGGCGTCGGCATGAACTCGCCGCTGCCGACTGCCATGTTCCGATCCGCGTACAACCCCTCGGTGTTCTCGCGGACGATCACCAGATCCATGTCGGGGACCATTGCCTTGACACCGGGGAACGCCGCTGCCGGCCGAATGTTCGCGAACAGCTCGAACTTCTTCCGGATGACGCCGCCGGGTGTGAGTTGTCCGCGAAACCTCTCCGGATAGGACGCACTGTCGTGGGGTCCGAGAATCCAACCCTGCAGCTGCCCCAACGAATCGATGGTCTCGTCGGGAATCGGTGTGCCGTGGCTGTCGATGGCCGTGTTCCCGAGCGGAAGCTCGACCCACTCGACGGGCGGAGCATGAACCGCTGACAACGCCGCATCCACGATCTGCCGTGTCGCCGGGACGATTTCGTGGCCGATTCCGTCGCCGTGCATGAGTCCCAGCCGCATGGCCGAAGTACCGATTGCGCTCGCACCTGTCATCAGGCAATCATTGCTCACCATGGTCCAGTCGGTGGAATTGCTCCTCGATCCAGTGAGTGAGTCGGAAGTCCGAGCACAGTGGCAGCTTCTCGCCGACGCCGGTTTACCAAGTCAGGCCTCTCATCACAGCCCGTCCAACCGTCCGCACATCACACTGTTCGTCGCCCGTGAGATCCCCGCGGAGGTCGACGGACTGTTGAAGCGGCGCTTCTCGGCCCCGGACTTCGAGGTCCGACTCGGTGGCTACATCGTGTTCGGCGGCAAGCAGATGGTCTTGGCGCGCTCGGTCATTCCTTCGCGCGCACTCCTTCACCTGCACCGAGAAATAGCCGAGGCAACCGTTGGTTCGACGGCGCTTCCCGCCCACGTCGAGCCCGGCGGGTGGACTCCTCATGTGACGCTCGCCCGACGCGTCGAACCTGCACGTCTGGGTGAAGCCATTGCCCTGGTCGGTAACGACGTGATTCACGGGCGCAGCGGCGCGATCAGGCGCTGGGACGGCGAACAGAAGACGGAGTGGTTACTGACGCCGCCGCTGTGACAGATCGGGTTGCACGTCGGGTCACCAGGATTCCCGCGATCACCGCGAGTGCACCAACCGGCTGATTCCAGCCAACGCTTTCGTTCAAGACTATTGCGCCGAGAGCGACGCCCACCACTGGACTGAGGTAAGTGACGGTGGACGCCGCAGTCGGCCCCCACCCATGAACGACATTGGTGTTCCAGATGAATGCGAGCCCGGTCCCCAGTGCGCCCAGAGCGATCATCGACAGGACAACTGCCGGCGTCAGGTGCATCGGTGTATTCGCGATGACCGGTGAGGCCAGAACCATCAGGAATGCACCGATACTGATCTGCAATAACGCGACCGTGCGGGTGTCGACGCCGAGAGGAAGCACGAAACGTCTGAGGTAGACAAACGAAATCCCGTACGAGGCAGTCGCTCCCAGGCAAGCGACCTGAGAACTGACACTTCCGCCGACGCCGAGATTCCACGGCGCCAATACGATCAGCACCCCACCGAATCCGAGAAGCAACCCCAGCGATTTGTATCGCGTCAGCGTCTCCCCCGGCAGAAAGGCAAGGGAGACAGCCATAGTCATCAGTGGCGTGGTGGCGTTGTAGATGCTCGCGAGTCCCGAGGACATGTTTTGCTCCGCCCAACTGAACAGCAGCCACGGCACGATGCATTGTGTCGCTGCGAGAAAAGCCATGTGTTTCCAGACGCGAAAGTCCCTCGGTAGGCCGATCCGGCTGACCGCTGACACGAGAACCAGCGCGAGCGCACCGAAGACCAAGCGCCACAGAACTACCTGCGTGAAGGACAGACCTTCGAGCCCGATCTTCATGAAGAGGAAACTGGCTCCCCACACCACCGCAGCTGCGGTGTATTGAAAGGCCAGACTTGCCCTCAAAGGGTGAAGTCTCCGTGCGGACTGACGTCGTGACGAGTGTCGGGCGTTCGGCCGGCAAGAGCTAGTACGTTCAGGACCAGTAGGACCAAGACGCTGACGACGATGATTGCCATGTGTCCAGCCTGACGGAATGTCCCACGTGGCAGTAGTGGCAGAAAAGCCAGACTTGGACGATTTTCTGCCACTTTCCTGTTTTTCTGTCACACTCGAAAGATGCTCGCGAAAGTGGTGGTCCTACTGATGCCGATGACCGAGGCGTTCGAACTCGGCGTGGCATGTGAAGTCTTCGGCTTCGACCGATCCGACGACGGCCTCCCCACGTACGACTTCTCTCTGATCGCCGCAGTTCCGGGTCCGATCCGAACGCGGTTCGGGTACAACATCGATGTTCCGTACAACCTCGATTCTCTCGACGACGCCGATCTCATCGTCGTGTCCGCCGGCGGAACCTACGACGCCGGCGACGCGTACATGTGCTCACCGAGTCCCGACTCGAGTGTCGATCCCCTGTTGGTCAAACTCAACGAGGCCGTAGCCCGGGGCGCCAAGGTGGCGAGTCTGTGCACCGGAGCGTTTGTCCTCGGGGCGGCTGGACTACTGGACGGAAGGCGATGCACGACGCATTGGCGGCATGCAGAGAGGCTTGCCCAGACGTATCCGGAAGCCAAGGTCGATCCGGACGTGTTGTACGTGGACGAAGATCCGGTGTTCACCAGCGCAGGCACCGCGGCAGGAATTGACCTGTGCCTGCACATCGTCCGAAAGGAACAGGGTTCTCGCGTTGCCAATGGCATCGCGAGAAGGATGGTGGTGCCGCCCCATCGTGACGGTGGGCAAGCCCAGTACGTTGCCACTCCCCTCGCCTCGACGCCGAGTGCAACCCTTGCCCCGCTCCTCGACTGGATGACGGAGAACCTCGCCCTCGACCTCACTGTGGGCATGGTCGCAACCCGCGCGAACATGTCCGCGCGCACGTTCGCGCGCCGTTTCCAAGCGGAAACGGGAACAACCCCCGCCCGCTGGCTCAGCGATCAGCGAGTACTGGCCGCCCAACATCTCCTCGAGAATTCCGACCTCTCCGTCGACGTCATCGCAGAACGCGTCGGATTCGGCGGCGGTGCCGTGCTTCGCCAGCACTTCATTCGTCTGCGTTGCACCACGCCGCAGGCCTACCGCCGGACGTTTCGGGCGACCGACAACGCAAGCTGAAATCGGCTCAGGGAAGAATCAGCGGTTCCGGGGCGTTGCACACACCAACAGCCCGCACAATGGAAAGGACCCCTGTGGCCACCCAGACACTCACCCAGCAGAACTTCGACGAAACGATCAACGGCAGCGACGTCGTCCTCGTGGACTTCTGGGCCTCCTGGTGCGGCCCGTGCCGCCAGTTCGCACCGACGTTCGAAGCCTCTTCGGAGAAGCATGCCGACGTCGTTCACGCCAAGGTCGACACCGAGGCCGAGCAGGGAATCGCAGCGGCCGCCAACATCCGCTCCATCCCCACGATCATGGCCTTCCGCGAAGGCGTACTCGTGTTCAACCAGGCCGGCGCGCTTCCCGCCGCTCAGCTCGAAGAGCTCGTCACTCAGGTCAAGGCACTCGACATGGACGAGGTCCGCAAGCAGATCGCAGAGCAGACCGCATCTGCTGAATAGCGTGAAATGGCTGGGCCGGAATCGAAGTCGATTCCGGCCCAGCCTTTTTCGTTGTTGCCTAGTGAGCCGCGCTGTCCCAGCTTCGACCGGTTCCCACCGAAACATCCAGAGGTACCGACAGCTCGATGGCTGTGGCCATCTTGTCCTTGACCAGCGCGGTGACCTCCTCCAACTCGGAGGCAACCACTTCGAGCACCAATTCGTCGTGCACCTGCAACAGCATGCGTGACTTCAATCCGGCGTCGGCGAGAGCCTTCTGCACGTTGATCATCGCGACCTTGATGATGTCGGCCGCAGTGCCCTGGATCGGCGCATTGAGGGCAGCACGTTCGGCAACCTCACGACGCTGACGGTTGTCGCTGTTGAGGTCCGGCAGGTAGCGACGACGACCGTAGAGCGTCGAGGTGTAGCCGTCCTTACGTGCCTGCTCGACCACCGCGTGGAGGTAATCCCGCACGCCGCCGAAACGAGCGAAGTACGCATCCATCTGCTGCTTCGCTTCTTCGGTCGAAATCTTCAGCTGCGACGCCAATCCGTAGGCACTGAGCCCGTAGGCCAGACCGTACGACATCGCCTTGACCCGGCGCCGCAGTTCTGGAGTCACCTCTTCGATCGGTACACCGAATGCGCGCGAGCCGACAAAGCTGTGCAGGTCCTCACCGGTGTTGAATGCCTCGATCAGCCCCTCGTCGCCTGACACGTGCGCCATGATGCGCATTTCGATCTGGCTGTAGTCGGCAGTGAGCAGAACGTCGAACCCCTGCCCGACTACGAATCCGTCGCGAATCTCGCGCCCCGCGTCGTTTCGCACCGGGATGTTCTGCAAGTTCGGATCGGTCGACGACAGGCGTCCGGTCGCGGCAACCGTCTGATTGAACGTCGTGTGAATGCGTCCGTCTTCGGCTACGGCCTTGAGAAGACCGTCGACGGTCACCTTCATACGCGTCGCATCACGGTGCGCGAGAAGGTGTTCGAGGAACGGGTGTCCTGTCTTGTCGAACAGACCCTGCAACGCCTCGGCGTCGGTGGTGTAGCCCGTCTTCGTCTTCTTCGTCTTGGGCATGTCGAGTTCTTCGAACAAGACCACCTGCAGCTGCTTCGGCGAACCCAGGTTGATCTGCTTGTCGATCACCTCGTAGGCCGAGTTTGCGGCGTCGGCGACCTGGGAGGCGAAACGGCTCTGAAGATCGTGCAGATGCGCGCTGTCGACGGCGATGCCGGTGGCCTCGATCTGAGCGAGCTCGATCGTCAACGGCAGTTCCATGTCGGAGAGGAGCGACTTGGATTCGATCGACTCCAACTCGGTGTCCAGTGCAGCCGCCAAGTCGAGAACGGCCTGAGCGCTGAGCATCGCGGTCTCGGCCGCTTCGGCATCGAGCTGTTCGGTGTCGTCGAGCAGTGAAAGCTGTTCCTGGCCGGATGTTTCGGCGCGCAGTTCACGCTTGAGGTAGCGGAGCGAGAGGTCGTCGAGATTGAAGCTGCGCTGGCCCGGCCGGACGAGGTACGCGGCCAGAGCAGTGTCGCTGGTCAGTCCCCCGAGCGTCCAACCACGCCCACGCAGAGCATGGATCGCCCACTTGGCTTCGTGCAGCGCCTTCGGCTGCGATGCGTCGGCGAGCCAATCACCGAGAGCTGCTTCGTCTTCCGGTGTTGCCGTCGACGCCGCGATGTATGCACATTCACCGTCGGAGGCCGCGATCGCGAGTGCAGTGACGTCGCCGGCGAACGGAGTTCTGGTTCCGAGCACCGTCACGCCGTGACGCTCACCGGTTCGTGCGTGGGCGTCGAGCCACGCGGCAACCGCACCCGGGGCGAGTGCGTCGCCGCTGACCTCGAACCCTTCCTCTGCTTCGGGCTCGGACGACGACAGGGTCGCGAACAGTCGATCGCGGAGAACCTTGAACTCGAGATCGTCGAACAACGCATGAATCTTCTCGCGGTCCCACGGGGCCAACACCAACTGCTCGGGCGTGTACGGCAAGGGAACGTCGCGAACCATTTCGGTGAGCTGACGATTGAGCAGGACGTTCGCGAGGTTCTCCCGCAGTGAGTCGCCCACCTTGCCGCGGACCTTGTCCACGTTGTCTACCAGTCCCTGCAGGTCGCCGTACTCACGGATCCACTTGGTGGCGGTCTTCTCGCCGACGCCGGGGATGCCGGGGAGGTTGTCACTCGGGTCGCCGCGCAGTGCAGCAAAATCGGGATACTGCGCCGGGCTGAGGCTGTACTTCTCCTCTACGGCCGTCGGCGTGAATCGGGTGAGCTCCGAGACGCCCTTCTTCGGGTAGAGCACAGTGACGTTGTCGGTCACCAGTTGCAGCGAGTCACGGTCACCGGTCACGACGAGAACCCGGTATCCGAGTGCCTCCGCCTGCGTGGTCAAGGTGGCGATCACGTCGTCGGCCTCGAAACCTTCCTCGGCCATGACCGGGATGCCCAGCGCGCCGAGAACGTCCTTGGTGATGTCGATCTGGCCCTTGAATTCGTCCGGAGCCTTCGCGCGCTGCGCCTTGTATTCGGGGAACAGGTCGGCGCGAAACGTCTGACGCGACACGTCGAAGGCCGCGGCCAGGTGGGTGGGCTGCTCGTCACGAAGAAGGTTGATCAACATCGACGTGAAGCCGTACACCGCGTTGGTGGCCTGCCCACTGTGTGTCTTGAAGTTCTCTGCAGGCAGCGCGTAGAAGGCGCGAAACGCCAACGAATGCCCGTCGAGAAGCATCAAGAGAGGGCGATCGTCCGCCTTGCCGGTGGTGCCGGCTGGAGCGGTGGACGTGCTGGACCGAGTTGTGGTTGCGGGGCTCACGGTTCATCAGTCTAGGGATCGCGACCGACATCGACGCCTTCGCCGTTGTTTACGCAGGAACAGACACAAGAATCGGACAATTGATGCAGCCTTCGGCCTTCGATACGGAACCGAAACATCCCGGAAATCTCAGAACCCCATCTGAAGCGAACGGAGCCGTTAGAGTCCGGAAATCGCAGCAGCGAAACAATCCCTCTGCTGCGCGGCACTTTGTCCAGACGCGCTATTCCCGACCCGCTCGGAGGACGTACGTGGCCCCACCCGTAGTGAAACGGCAGACCCTCGCGACACTCAGCCGACTACTGGCCTTTGCATTACTGACGTTCTTCGCATTACTCAGCCTGGCCGGAACTGCTTCGGCTCAGGAACCGACCACTTCCCCTACACCGCCGACCCCGACAGCATCCGCAACACCGACAGCACCGGTTCCCGACAACGCTGTCCCCGTCAGCGGCAATCTCAACAACGGCGGCACACGCCTCGAGGGCGTCACCGTCCGTGCGCTCGATTCTTCCGGCACGGAAGTCGCCACCGGAGAATCGGCATCGAACGGCCGTTGGGAACTGGCCGTGGCACCGGGCACCTACACCTTCGAGATCGTTGCCGACACACTTCCCGACGGGGTCAGTGTGCAAGCCGCTGTCGAACGCGAGGTGGTGGCCGGCCGCGCGAACACCGTGATCTTCTCGTTCGGCGAGGTACGTACCGCCTCGAATGTCAGCTTCGGCGAGAAGCTGATCCGCACGACGGTCGACGGTCTGCGGTTCGGCCTCGTGATCGCGATCGCCGGTGTGGGTTTGAGCCTGATCTACGGCACCACCGGCCTGACCAACTTCGCTCACGGCGAGATGGTGACGTTGGGAGCCGTTGCTGCCTGGGTGATCAACACGTCCTTCGGCGTTCCGCTGATTCCCGCCACGATCCTCGCGATCTTCGTCGGCATCGGCATCGGCCTGCTGACCAACGGAATCGTCTGGAAACCACTGCGTAAGCGCAAGACCGGGTTGATCGCGCAATTGGTGGTCTCGATCGGTCTCGCGATTTCATTGCGCTACTTGATCCTGATCTTCTTCTCCGACCGCGCCGAACCGTTCGACGACTACCAGGGCCAGGTCGAGAAGAACTGGGGCCCGATCGCACTGACCGACGCCAACGCGATAGTCATGATCGTCAGTCTGGTCGTCCTGGTCGGCGTCGCACTGCTTCTGCAGAAGACTCGCATCGGAAAGGCCATGCGTGCCGTCTCCGACAATCGTGACCTCGCCGCTTCGTCCGGTATCAACGTCGAGCGGGTGATCATGTTCGTCTGGGGTCTCGGCGGCGGATTGGCCGCCCTCGGCGGTGTGCTGTTCGGTATCTCCGAGCTCGGCGGACGCGTCCAGTGGGAAATGGGCTTCAAACTGTTGCTGCTCATGTTCGCCGGAATCACCCTCGGTGGTCTGGGAACCGCGTACGGGGCGCTACTCGGCTGCGTCATCGTGGGACTTCTGGTCCAACTCTCGACGCTCATCATCAACCCAGACCTCAAATACATCGGCGGACTTCTCGTCTTGATCGTGATCCTCGTGGTTCGCCCCCAGGGCATCCTCGGATCCAAACAAAGGATCGGGTGACGAACATGGACATCATGGGAGCTTTCCAGGTTTCCTTCGCCCAGCTGATCGGGCCGTCGGCAATCTTCTACGCACTGTTGGCAATCGGGTTGAACCTGCACTTCGGCTACGCCGGACTGCTCAATTTCGGTCAGATCGGTTTTGCCCTTCTCGGCGGCTACGGCGTCGGCATCATGACCGTGACCTACGACCAGCCGCTCTGGCTCGGCATCCTCGTCGGACTCACCGCAGCCGGCCTTCTCGCGCTCGTGCTCGGTATTCCGACGCTGCGTCTGCGCGCCGACTATCTCGCCATCGTCACCATCGCGGCCTCGGAGATCTTGCGTCTGATCTTCCGCTCGACCGCGTCGGATTCGGTGACCGGTTCCACCAACGGCCTCTTCGGTTTCGCAGATCCGTTCACCGCACTGAGCCCGTTCGACTCGGCCAAGCAATACTCGTTTATCGGCGTGAAGTTCTACGGAGACGATCTCTGGTCGATGGTCGTCGGGTGGACCCTGGTCTTGATCTTGTGCGGATTTGTCTACCTGTTGACGCACAGCCCGTGGGGGCGCGTCCTCAAGGCGGTACGCGAAGACGAGGACGCAGCGCGATCGTTGGGCAAGAACGTGTTCGTGTACAAGATGCAGGCGCTGGTTCTCGGCGGCGTGATCGGTGGTCTGGCCGGGGTGTTCAACGCTTTGCAGACCAAGTCCATCAACCCGGACTTCTACTCGACCGCGCAGACGTTCTTCGCGTTCGGCGCACTGATTCTGGGCGGGGCGGCAACGGTATTCGGCCCGGTGGTCGGCGCAATGTTGTTCTGGTTCCTCCTCGCCATCCCTGATGCCTTGCTGCGTCAGGCGATCTCCGGCGAGAATCCGCTGCTCTCGCTGTCCGAACAACAGGTCGGAGCCACCAGGTATGTCCTGCTCGGATTGATGATTGCTCTCCTGATGGTCTTCAGACCGCAGGGAATACTGGGTAACAAGCGGGAGGTGCAACTCAATGCTTGACGCCGATACCAGAGCACAGATCTTTGCCGACGTTCCTCACCTTCCCGGATCGGCGAAACCCGACCCGGTGTTGGTCGCTGACAACGTCTCGCGGACGTTCGGCGGTCTCAAGGCCGTCGACGTCGATCACCTCGAGATTCAACGAGGGTGCATCACGGGTCTGATCGGTCCAAACGGTGCCGGAAAAACGACGCTCTTCAACCTCCTTACCGGATTCGACCGGCCGGACACCGGTACGTGGTCGATGGACGGTCAATCGCTGGGCCGCATGTATCCCCACCAGGTAGCCAGGAAAGGAGTGGTACGGACGTTCCAGTTGACCAAGGCGCTCTCCAAACTCACCGTGCTGGACAACGTACGTCTCGGTGCCACCGGCCAACGTGGTGAACGCATTTTTGCATCTCTCGTCCCGTGGATCTGGAAAGGCCAGGAACGCGAGATCACCGAACGCGCCAACGAACTCCTCGCACGATTCAAACTCGACACCAAGGCCGACGACCTCGCCGGTTCACTCTCCGGTGGGCAGCGCAAACTGCTCGAAATGGCTCGCGCACTCATGACTTCGCCCTCGGTGGTGATGCTGGACGAACCGATGGCGGGGGTCAATCCTGCTCTGACGCAAAGCCTGCTCGGACACATCAAGTCATTGCGCGACGACGGAATGACAGTGGTGTTCGTCGAGCACGACATGGACGTGATCCGAGACATCAGCGATTGGGTGGTGGTCATGGCGCAGGGCAGCGTCATCGCCGAATCCACCCCGGACGAACTCTCGTCCAACGCAGCCGTCGTCGACGCATATCTGGGCAGCCACCATGACCAGGCTCTCGAGTTCGACGACAACGGAAATCCGGTGGGCGAGACGGCCGTTCTGGCCGCCGCCCTGGCTGAAGCCGAGGTCGAAACCCTCGAGTCGGGCGGGGACCTGTCGGAACCCGACGTCGACAACCTTCCGGCCGATCTCGCCGCGACGCTGGAATCGAGTCCCGAGGAACCGCGCGGAAGGCACGAGAAGCCATGAGCGAGAACCACGCACGTTCACTCACGCCTGCAGAGTTCGCCGCGACGGCCGAGGAGCATCAGCGACTGTCGGCAGGTGCCCTGCTCCGCGCCGACAGCCTCGTCGCGGGCTACATTCCCGGCGTCAACATCCTGCGTGAATGCAACTTCTTCCTGAAGGAAGGGGAAATCGTCGGGATCATCGGACCGAACGGCGCAGGCAAATCGACACTCCTGAAATCACTGTTCGGACTGATACCGGTACGCGAAGGGTCGGTCACCCTACGCGAGGACAACATCACGTCTGCGCCCGCTCACGTCCTCGTTCAGAAGGGAGTCGGGTACGTCCCTCAAACGCAGAACGTCTTTCAGACTCTGACCATCGAAGAAAACCTCGAAATGGGCATTTATCTGCGTCCCAAGGCATTCGCGGAACGATTCGCCTTCGTGAGTGAACTGTTCCCCCTTCTGAGTGAACGACGAAAGGTGAAGGCCGGCGCACTCTCCGGCGGCGAACGCCAGATGGTCGCGATGGGCCGGGCCCTGATGATGGATCCGTCGGTGCTGCTGCTCGACGAACCGTCCGCGGGCCTGTCCCCCATGTTCCAGGACGAGGTGTTCATCCGCTGCAAGAAGATCAATGCTGCGGGTGTCTCGGTCATCATGGTCGAGCAGAACGCGCGCCGCTGCCTTCAGATCTGCGACCGCGGTTACGTACTCGATCAGGGTAAGAACGCGTACACCGACACCGGCGCCAATCTGATGAACGACCCCAAGGTGATCGAGTTGTACTTGGGAACGCTCGCTGGAAGCAAAGAGAAGTAGGACAGACACGAGAATGGGCCAGGGTCGCGAGACCCTGGCCCATTCTCGTTGGCTGCTTACCTGCCCACGACTTACTTGCCCACCACCACGAATCCTTCTGTGGTCAGGGTGTTCTCAGGGCCGAACTTGAGCTTTCCGTACGAACCGATGGACGGCTCCCCCGAATCGTTGAAGTCCAACTCACCGGTGATGCCGTCGTAGTCGATGTCGGTTCCCGCCTTCACCAACGGCAGGCACTCGACGTAGGACGTGCACTTGGTGCCGCCTTCGGTGACGCTGTTGATGTTGGCCGCGATGTCGGTACCGGCCGTCGACTTCGCCTGCTCGGCAGCGAGCGCTGAGATCACCACCGCGTCGTATGACTCTCCGGCGTAGTTGAAGTCGATCAGAGAGGGGTTCACAGCCTTCAGACGATCCTGGAAGGCAGCTCCGACGTCCGTCAGGGGCGTCGTTCCCTGCATGGTGTCGAGCAACGGCTTCGCCACGGATTCGCCGAGAGCGTTACCCATGTTGCCGTCGACGCCGTACATCGCCATTCCGTCCGACGGGCCGATGCCCACTTCGTGCATGCGCGTGATGATCTTCGCCGACTCTTCGAAGCCCACCAGTGCCACTGCATCCGGATTGAAGTTCTTGACTTGATCGACTTCGGAGTTGAACGACTGCGCGTTCGGGTCGTAGATGATCTTCTCGATCTGATCGGAGGGGACACCCGAATCGATCAGATTCTTTTCGATGTTGTCCGCCAGACCCGTCCCGTACGGGTCGTTGAGGGCCATGATCGCTACGCGCTGACCACCGTCGTCCGAAATGAGCTGTGCGACGGCCTGAGCCTGCAGTACGTCCGTCGGAGCGGTGCGGAAGTACATGCCCTTGTCTGGGTAGCAGACGAATTGGTCCGAGGTGTTGGCAGGCGAGAACATCACGACGCCTGCGCTCGCGATCTTGTCGATCACCTTGAGCGAGACCGAGGACGACGCGGCGCCGACGATGACCTGAGTGCCTGCAGCCAATTCGCGGTCAACGGTGGTGTTGGCGGTGTCCGTTGTGGTGTCACCCGAATCGCCGGGAATCAGCTGGACCGGTTGGCCGAGAACGCCTCCGGCTGCATTGACGTCGTTGACTCCCAGCTGGGTGCCCGCGACCATCGGCGGCCCGAGGAACGACAAGCTGCCTGTATCGGGAAGAAGCGTGCCGATGCGCAGCGCTTCCGTGGACGGGGTGGCGCCGGCCTTGGCCTGCTCCGGGGTGCAATCAGTCGTGACGGATGTCGTCGCGGCAGAAGCGCCGGACGTAGAGCCACTCGAAGACGAGTCATCCGACTTGTCCGAGCTACAGCCTGCAAGTGCCAGTGATGCCGCGCCGAGAACTGCAGCAGTACGCACAAGTGTTCGTCTAGCCATCCCACGCTCCTAAGATCAGCCGGTGCTCGCGCCACCCGAACTGGCGCTCGCTGTGGGATCAGACGCTAGACCTTGGAACCGTTTCGCGATCCTTCAAGAAAGCCCTGTGACCTGACTGTTATCTGAAGGTGCACAGTGTTTACACGGCTGTAGCGCTGCGCGACGTTTCAACTGTCGACGCAGCCACTCAGTGCAGCCGGGTAACCCGGACACTTTGCTCAAGCGTCCGGTTCACCGCCCAGAGTTTCCAGCACGACCTGTGCGACCGCCTTCATCGTGGAGCGCCGATCCATCGCGGCGCGCTGAATCCACTTGAACGCCTCAGGTTCGGTGAGCGCTTGGCGAACCATCAGAACACTCTTGGCTCGCTCGATCAGCTTGCGTGCTTCGAGCCGGTCCGAAAGATCAGCGACCTCACGCTCGAGCGCCGTCACCTCGCGGAAACGACTGACCGCCAATTCGACAGCGGGAACGAGGTCACTGATCGAGAACGGCTTGACCAAGTAAGCCATGGCGCCGGCATCGCGTGCGCGCTCGACCAACTCGCGCTGACTGAACGCTGTGAGAATGACAACAGGAGCGATGCGTTTGGCGGCAATCTCCGAAGCGGCGTCGATGCCGTCTCTCCTGGGCATTTTCACGTCCATGATGACCAGATCAGGCTTGAGCGACTCGGCCAACTCCACCGCGACCTGCCCGTCACCCGCCTCACCGACGACGTCGTAGCCCTCTTCGCGGAGCATCTCGACCAGATCCATGCGGATCAACGCCTCGTCTTCAGCGACGACAACACGACGGGGTGCGAGCTGATTGCCTTGCGGCTGCGGCGAATTCATGGCCACCATCCTCCTCCATCGAACCGCCCCGACACGAGACGCGAACGATTAGAGGGTACCGGTGTTTGACATTGAAATCGCATCTTCTAATGTAGTCATCGCAACAAGCCCTCGTATCCCAATTGGCAGAGGAAACGGATTCAAAACCCGTCCAGTGTGAGTTCGAGTCTCACCGAGGGCACCACCTGCCGCAGCTGGCCGCACCGCAAGGTTTCGGCATTCGGCTGTACGCCAGATCGACCGCCGTTAGATTCGATCCATGAACGGTCACCGCCTGATTGCTCTGCTCGGAGCCATATCTGTTTTCGCGCTGCTCCCCGGATGTCAGACTGACGACCAATCCGACACTGCCGGCGAATCCAACACTGCCGGCGAATCTTCCACCCAGACCGTCCTCGATGCTGCAACACAGACAGGCACCCTTCAGGTCGGCACTCCCCCGATCGATGCCCCACCAACCGAGATCTCCACGCTTGCTCCGTTCCCGAACGACACGGAGATCCCTTCACCGAATCCGCGCGTCGACGTGACCGAGATCGACGTGACCGATCACGATGGTTTCACCCGAATCACCTACCGATTCGACGGAAATGGATCAGTGTTCTGGAAAACCGAATATGTCAGCGAAGCAATCCGAGCGGGTGACAGCACAGTCGTGGACGTCGGAAGTCGATCGATACTTCAAGTCGACCTGATGGGAGTCCAATCGGATTCGTCGCTCAACTCCGTATCTCACGAGGGCGAAAACATCACGCGCATAGACAGTGCGGCCAGGAACAGTGCGATCCTGCAGTCGTTTGTCGGCACGGTCGACATCCGTCCGGCATACACCGTATCGACATCCGATTCACCGTCCCAGTTGACGATCGACATCCCCACGGCAGACAGCTGACTGTCGAATACCCAATTGCGCGCTCAGCTCAGCCATTCCAGCGCAGCGATGCTCGACGCGGTAATTCGGTTATCGAGGGGCGGATGAATACTCCGTCTCGAAACCGAGGTCTCACAATCGATCCGAGGCGATTGCTGGGTCCGGTCCAACACGACTGTCATGATTCTCACTACATGCCCGAACTTCCGCTGCTCGAACTGCTGCTGCCAGTGTTTGTTCCAGCAGGACGGCAACCGTCATGGGGCCGACGCCACCCGGCACCGGTGTGATCGCACCGGCATGTGGGAGCGCAGCGGCGTACTCCACATCTCCGACGTTGCCCTCGTTGTACCCCGCATCGATCACCACTGCCCCAGGCTTGATCCACGCCCCTTTGATCAGTTCCGGAACACCGACGGCCGCGATGACGACGTCTGCCGAGGCGACGTGGGCGGCCAGGTCGACGGTGCGCGAATGGCAGTATGTCACCGTTGCGCCTCGACGCAGGAGGAGCATTCCCATCGGCAATCCGAGTATCGGGCTTCGGCCGACCACGACAGCATGCTTTCCGGAGAGTTCGACGCCTGTGGCGTCGAGCAGGCGCAGGATGCCACTCGGCGTACACGATTCGAATCCCCCACCGGTCAACGCCATTGCCGCAAAAGATGCCGAAGTGACGCCGTCAACGTCTTTGTCGGCCGAGATGGCATCGAACGCGGCCCGTTCGTCGATGTGGTCTGGCACCGGGTGTTGCAGCAGTATGCCGTCGATCGAAGGGTCCGCCGACAACGCTCTCAGCACGCCGACCAGTTCTTCGGTGGTTGTACTCACCGGGAGTTCGACCGTCCGCGACGTCATTCCGACGGCGACAGATCGTTTGGCCTTCATCTGTACATACGCCTTCGAGGCCGGGTCCGCTCCCACGATGACGGCGGCCAGGCAAGGAACGTGCCCCGCCTCATCACGAAACTGCCTGGTGCGCACTGACAGGTCCGCGAGCGCACCATCGGCAATTGCGCGTCCGTCGATTATTCGAGCGGGCGCGGTCTGGGTCGACAGATTCTTGGTAGAGACGTTTTCGGTAGGCCGATTCTCGGTAGACATGGATCCCCCTTCACACAAGATGTGTGAAGCACCCAGGCGGTCGATGCCTCGCGATGTGCACTCCCCGGTGGTAATCCCCACCCGCGCCAGTCGTGCGTGGTCAGCGTACCGCGCGGTTGCTTCACCGCCACGAAACGCGTCGAGAACGCCACTCACAAAACGAGACAAATCGACATAACCTATCAATAGGTAACGATCTGACCTGCAGTTATTCCATCCTGTGCAATTAGATGGCACGATGGGGGCAACCGCACGGGCACCAAGCATTGGAGGCACCGATGGACAACGGCAAGATAAACCTGACCTATGACGGTCGGGTGTCACTGAGCTTCCAACTGGCGATTCCGCACGCACCGGACAAGGTCTGGAAAGTGATAACGGAACGCGAGTACCTCGACGCCTGGTTTCCGGCGGACGTCGATTTCGATCTCACTCCCGGCGCGGATCTGCTGTTCAAGGTGACCCCGGAACAAGTCGAGCGTTTCGGACTGCCAGCAGATCACGTGACGCGCGGGACGGTCATCAGCGTCCACCCGCACCGAATTCTCGAATTCCTCTGGGACGCAGATACTCTGCATTGGGAACTGGCACCGGACGGCACCGGCGGTTGCTGGCTGACCCTCACCCACACGATGGAAGACGAAGAGTCCGCGTACGCCCACGCTGCCGGCTGGCACGCGGGCTTGGAAGTTGTTGCGGCCCAACTCGATGGACGCAAAGTCGACTGGTCTCCGTGGGACCGCGCCGACGAACTCTCACCGCAATATCGCAAGTCTGCTTGATTCTGGGCCCGAGTTCAGTCTCGGGCCCGCATCTCATTCCCCTTTACGCGGGAAATGCCTGATCATTCCTTCTTGGACCACCGTCGCCAACAGCAGTCCTTCCACCGAGAAGTACCGTCCGGTTGCCAGACCGCGCGAACCTGCGGCGACCGGCGATTCGGTGGCGTACAGAACCCAGTCGGTGAACCGGAACGGGCGATGGAACCAGATCGAATGATTGACCGTCGCCGCGACGATACGATCATGACCCCAGGACAAACCATGAGTGGTCAGAATCGAATCGAGCACGGTGGTGTCGGACGAATATGCCAGCGTCGCAGCGTGAATGAGCGAATCGTCCGGCAGATCACCGTCGGGGCGCATCCACACCCGATTGTGGTTGAGTTTCTCGCCGGTGCCCTTGAGGATCCACGCCGGATCGTTGGCGTACCGCATGTCGATCGGCTTGAGCGCCGCACTGAAATGCGGCAGTTTTTCCTCGTACCCCACCAAATGATCGCCGATGGGAGGCAACGACTCCGGAAGTGGAACATCCGGGATCTCGACAGCATGGTCGAGCCCCTTGCCGGAGTCCTGGAACGCCGCGAGCATCACGAACAATTCGTTCTCACCCTGATAGGCAGTCACCTGACGGTTGGCGAACGCCCGCCCGTCGCGATGACGATCCACCCGATACTCGATGGGCGCCTTGACATCTCCGCCGCGAATGAAATGGGCATTCACCGCATGGATGGGGCGATCACCGTCGACGGTCCGCCCGGCGGCCATCAGTGCCTGAGACACCAACTGACCGCCGAACGTCCGCGAACCTACCTGTTTCGGGTGGTATCCACGGAACGCGTCTTCACCGATCTGCTCCAGATCCAACAGACCGAGGAGAGTACCGAGGTCGGTGGACGCGTTCGCGTGGGTCACTCAGTGGTCCTCTTCGCCGATACGGTGGACGTGAATGAGGTTGGTGGAACCGACAGTTCCCGGAGGGGATCCGGCAACGATGACCACGAGGTCGCCCTTGACGTACCGCCCGAGGGAGAGCAACGCACTGTCCACCTGACGCACCATCTCGTCGGTGGTGGCCACCGCATCGACCAGGAACGTCTCGGTTCCCCACGTCAGCGTCAGCTGACTGCGCACCGCGGGCAGCGGTGTGAAGGCGAGCAACGGCAGCGGCGTGTGCAGACGAGCCAGTCGACGCACCGTGTCACCGGACTGAGTGAACGCAACCAAGGCCTTGGCGTCGAGACGTTCGCCGATGTCGCGTGCTGCGTACGAGATGACACCGCGCTTGGTGCGCGGGACGTGGGTCAACGGTGGGACACGGGTTGATTCGTTCTCGACGGCCTCGACGATGCGGGCCATGGTGCGAACGGTTTCCATGACGTACTTGCCCACCGAAGTCTCGCCCGAGAGCATGACTGCGTCGGCGCCGTCGAGAACGGCGTTGGCGACATCGGATGCCTCTGCGCGAGTGGGACGTGAGTTCTCGATCATCGACTCGAGCATCTGCGTCGCGACGATGACCGGCTTCGCGTTCTCACGAGCAATCTGGATTGCGCGCTTCTGAACGAGCGGGACCTGCTCGAGCGGCAACTCGACACCGAGGTCACCGCGGGCGACCATGACGGCGTCGAACGCGAGCACGATGGCCTCGAGATTGTCGATGGCCTCGGGCTTCTCGAGCTTCGCGATGACGGGAACGCGGCGCCCGACTCGATCCATGATGGCGTGAACCAATTCGACGTCCGCCGGTGAGCGAACGAAGGAGAGTGCAATGAAGTCGACACCCAGCTTGAGAGCGAACTCGAGGTCGGCGATGTCCTTGCCCGACAGGGCTGGAACGGAGACGTTCATACCGGGCAGTGAGAGGCCCTTGTTGTTGCTGACCGGACCGCCTTCGGTGACCCGACAGACGACGTCGTTGCCGTCGATGGACGTGACGACCAGGCCGACCTTTCCGTCGTCGACCAGCAGTCGATCGCCGGCCTTGGCGTCGCGCGCCAATTCCTTGTACGTGGTCCCGACGCGATCGTGCGTTCCCTCGACGTCGTCGACGGTGATACGAACCTCTTCACCGTTGGCCCAGGTGGTCCGCTCGTCCTTGAATCGGCCGAGGCGAATCTTGGGCCCCTGAAGGTCGGCGAGAACACCGACGGCCTTTCCGGTGGCGTCCGACGCGGCGCGGACGCGAATGTAGTTTTCTTCGTGATCGGCATGCTCGCCGTGGCTGAAGTTGAGGCGCGCCACGTCCATGCCGCTCTCCACGAGCTCACGGATGCGGTCGCCAGAAGCTGTCGCAGGTCCAAGTGTGCATACAATTTTTGTCCGTCGGTTCACGGCTCGAGCCTAGTCGCTACCCCACCGCACTTCTATCCGGCATTTGCGACCTGCACTTTCTGTACTTACTCGATTCAGTTGGTCAGCTCACGAACAGCGGAAATGCCTTTGGATGAACCGGAGCCGGAAGCGCCGACTCGCCTGTGAGAAACATGTCGACGGCACGTGCGGCCGACCGTCCCTCGGCAATCGCCCACACGACCAGCGACGCCCCGCGATGCGCGTCGCCGCAGACGAATACGCCGGGTGTGCGGGTCTGCCACCCGACATCACACTCGATTCTGCCGAGTGGATCGGTGCCGACATCAAGGTCGGTGAGCAGTGGAGCGGTTTCGACGCCGTCGAAACCCAGAGCGAGCAGGACCATCTCGCACACGAGATCGATCGTGTCTCCAGTCTCCACCAAGGTTCGTTGTCCGTTCTTCGCTCGTGACACGGCTACCGGAACCATCCGGATTGCGCGGACCGCACCCTTACCGTCGTCGAGAAATTCCTGCGCCGCCCATCGGAATCGTTTGTCACTGCCCTCCTCATCCGCCGGCGAGCTGCGTAGGACCCGCGGCCACAACGGCCATGGGTCGCGATCTCGATCGCGGTGTGCCGGAGGTGGGACGTGGTAGTCCAATTCCGTCACTGCGTGCGCACCCTGGCGATGCACCGTGCCGAGGCAGTCGGCGGCCGTGTCGCCGCCACCGATGATCACGACGTTTTTACCTCGCGCCGAGATGCTCGACGCACCATCACCCTCGCATTCGCGGTTGGCCGCCCGCAGGTACGTCATCGCAGGATGGATTCCGCGAAGACTACGACCCGGTACGTCGGTGTCTCTGACACGATCAGCCCCGACCGCCAGGATTACCGCCTCGAAATCCGTCAGGAGGTCGTGCGCGCTCACGTTCACTCCGACGGCGCAGTCAGTGACGAATCGGGTCCCCTCGGCGGTCAGTTGGTCCAGCCGCCGGTTGATGAGGGCCTTGGGCAACTTGAATTCAGGAATTCCGTAGCGAAGCAGTCCCCCGATCCGATCGCTCCGCTCGAACACCGTGACACTGTGTCCGGCTCGTGTCAGTTGTTGAGCCGCGGCCAGTCCCGCCGGTCCCGAACCGACAACCGCAACACGGTTTCCGCTGTGAACTACCGCAGCCTGCGGCCCCAACCAACCCGACTCCCAGGCGTTGTCGACAATCGCCTGTTCGATGCGCTTGATGGTGACACCCCCCGACGTGTGCTCGTCGTCGAGTGCGAGAACGCACGCCGTTTCGCACGGTGCGGGGCACAGATGTCCGGTGAACTCGGGGAAATTGTTGGTGGAATGCAGATTCTCCGAGGCTTCGGACCACCGTCCACGCCGAACCAGGTCGTTCCATTCCGGAATGAGATTGCCGAGCGGACACCCTACGTCGGCCGAATGGCAGTACGGCACAGCGCAGTCCATGCAACGCGAGGCCTGTGCAGATACGTCTCGATTTCGCACGACGGGATCCAGCGACTCGTATACCGACGCCCAGTCGCCGACACGCACATCGGGCGATCTGGTCGGTGCGTCGGATCGTTTCACGTTGAGGAACCCGCGTGCGTCAGGCATGAGCCGGCTCCACCAGTTCGTTCTCTTCCACGACCTTCCGGTAGTCGACAGGCAAGACTTTGGTGAATCTCGGACTCTGGCCAACCCAGTCGTCGAGAAGTTTCGCAGCCACCGGCGAGCCGGTCGCAGCGAAATGCTCGCCGAGAATGTCGACCAGCTGACGACAGTCTTCCGCCGAAGGCCGCTCCAGCACGACCATGTCGCGGTTGACCTTCTCTGCCTTCACATCGAGTACGAAGGCAATTCCGCCCGACATTCCCGCAGCAAGGTTCCTACCAGTTGGGCCGATGATGACGACGCGACCCCCGGTCATGTACTCACACGCATGGTCGCCGACGCCTTCCACCACAGCGACCGCACCCGAGTTTCGCACCGCGAATCGTTCCCCGACACGCCCCCTGGCATAGAGCGCACCGCTCGTAGCGCCGTACAGCAGCGTATTGCCGGCAATCACCTGCTCCTCGGCCACGAAGGGTGCGTCCTCACTCGGCCGAAGCACAATTCGTCCACCCGAGAGCCCCTTTCCCACGTAATCGTTTGCATCGCCGACAACGACCAGCGAGATGCCCGGTGGCAGGAACGCACCGAGTGACTGGCCTGCCGTTCCACGGAGCACGACGTCGATGGTGCCGTCAGGTAGCCCGACGGCGCCGTAGCGTCTGGTCACCTCAGCGCCCAGCCTCGTTCCCACCGCTCGATCCGTATTGTGTACTGGCAGTTCGATATGCACCGGTCGAGCGTCCTCGAGGGAGTTCGCAGCCAACTTGATCAGGGTGCGTTCGAGTTCGCTCGAAGTAGGTACATACGGTTGGAAGGCCGCGCCGGCCGGCGCGGCCGGAACGTCGAAGAGTGGTGAGAGGTCCAACGTGCGACTCTTCCAATGTGCCACCGCCGGAGACATTTCCAATACGTCTGCGTGCCCCAGAGCATCGTCGATACTTCGAAACCCCAGTTCTGCCAACAACCGTCGTACGTCGTCGGCGATGGAGCGAAAGAAGTTCTCGACGTACTCGGGCCGGCCGGTGAATCGCTCGCGCAGTTCGGGATTCTGCGTCGCTACTCCGACAGGGCAGGTGTCGAGGTGACATACCCGCATCATGACGCACCCGGCCGCGATGAGTGGCGCCGTGGAAAACCCGTACTCCTGCGCCCCCAGCAACGCGGCGACGACGACGTCCCGCGCCGTGCGCAAACCCCCGTCACACTGGACGACGATCCGATCGCGTAACCCGTTGAGCACCAGGGTCTGCTGAGTTTCGGCCAGCCCGATCTCCCACGGCGTACCCGCGTGGTGGATGGACGAGAGTGCCGCAGCACCCGTCCCACCGTCGTGACCGGAGATCAGCACCACGTCGGCGTGCGCTTTGGCCACACCTGCCGCAACAGTCCCGACTCCGGCTGCGCTGACCAACTTCACGTGTATCCGCGCGCGATCGTTTGCGCATCTGAGGTCGTAGATCAATTGGGCGAGATCCTCGATCGAATAGATGTCGTGGTGCGGGGGCGGAGAAATGAGCCCGACCCCAGGCGTCGAGTACCGGGTTTCCGCGATCCACGGGTACACCTTGGACCCCGGAAGCTGCCCTCCTTCACCGGGCTTGGCACCTTGGGCCATCTTGATCTGAATGTCGGTGGCATTGACCAGGTAATCGCTGGTCACCCCGAAGCGCCCACTCGCGACCTGCTTGACTGCGCTTCGACGCTTGTCGTCACGCAACCGCTCCGGCGACTCTCCGCCCTCACCGGTGTTGGAACGCCCGCCGAGAGCATTCATCGCAACCGCCATCGTCTCGTGCGCCTCCGCAGAGAGGGAACCGTAGCTCATCGCACCGGTGTTGAATCGAGCGAGAATCATCTCGACGGGTTCGACCTGATCGAGCGGAATCGGCGGACGAACCTCACACCGAAATCGAAACAATCCCCGCGGTGTTCCGCCCTGCGCGCTCAGTCGATCGACTTCATCGCTGTAGCGGCGAAAGATTTCACTTCGCCCCGTCCGGGTCGCATGCTGAAGGAAGAACACGGATTCGGGTGTGAACACATGCAATTCACCACCGCGGCGATACCGGAACTCTCCACTGCTGCTCAACTGACGATGCTGCACTGCGGACGACGAGAACGCAGCCGTGTGGCGCATCAGAACTTCGCGCGCGACTTCGGTGATACCGATCCCGCCGATCCGGCTCCGTGTGTTGCAGAAGTATTCGTCGACCAACTCTCGACCCAAGCCCACGGCCTCGAATACCTGTGCGCCCGTGTAGGAGTGAACCGTAGCGATTCCCATCTTCGACATCACTTTGAGCACGCCGAAATTTGTTGCTCTCAGGTAGTTGTCCGACGCAGTCTTCGGATCTATCCCGGGAAGTTCGTCCTGCTCGCTGAGGGCTTGGACAGATTCGAGAGCAAGATACGGGTGGACAGCCGCCGCACCGTAGCCGATCAGCAGCGCGATGTGATGAACTTCGCGCGCGTCACCCGAGTCGACGACGAGGGAAACCTTGGTCCGCAGGCCATGACGAACCAGATCGTAGTGCACGGCTGATACTGCGAGCAATGACGGAATGGGAGCCTGCTCAGGGCCTGATCCACGGTCGGAGATCACCAGAATCTCGATTCCGGCTGCGGCGGCTGTTCGGGCGGACTCACGAAGCCTCTCGACGCCTTCGGTGAGACTGCCCCTCGGATCGAAACCTGCGCGAAGGACAGCGCTTCTCGGAGTTCTTGCGCCGTATAGTTCGGCGACCTTCGCCATCTTCCCCGGTCCGATCACCGGTTTGTCGAGAACAATCCTTCGGCACGACAGCGCCGACGCTTCGAACAAGTTCTGCTCAGCGCCGAGGGTGACACCAAGCGTAGTGACGACTTCCTCGCGAATCGCGTCCAAAGGCGGGTTGGTCACCTGAGCAAAGAGCTGAATAAAGTAGTCGTACAACAGCTTCGGCCGATCCGAAAGAACGGCGAGAGGCGTGTCGACACCCATCGATCCCAACGGCTCCGATCCTGAGCTTGCCATCGGGACAAGAATGTCCCGCAGGTCCTCGGCGTGGTATCCGAAGAGCAACTGCCGTTGCAACAGCGGAGCCGGATCGCCTCGGGCAGGCGCAGTCTCGGGGATGTCCTCCAGGTCGACCAATCCCCCGTCGACCCAGTCCCGGTAGGGGGCTGTGCTCGCGAGTTCGGACTTGATCTCCGCATCGGAAACGATCCGATGGCGAGCGGTGTCCACGAGAAACATGCGTCCCGGTTCGAGGCGCCCCTTCTCCAACACCTCGGACGTGGGAGCGTCGAACACACCGCTCTCACTGGCCAACACGATACGGTCGTTCTTCATCCGCCACCATCGCCCTGGGCGAAGACCGTTGCGATCCAACACGGCCCCGACAACAATGCCGTCGCTGAACGTCACGGACGCCGGACCGTCCCACGGTTCCATCAGACAACCGTGAAATTGGTAGAAGGCCTTTATCTCGTCGGGCATCGAAGAACCGTTCTCCCAGGCTCCGGGAATCATCATCGCGATGGCGTGTTGCACACTGCGGCCCCCGAGCGTCAAAAACTCCAGTACTTCGTCGAACGACGAAGAGTCGGATCCTCCCGGGGTGCAGATCGGAAACAGGCGATCGATGTCCCCACCTAAAAGTGTGCTCCGCAGCATCGGCTCGCGAGCGCGCATCCAATTCCTGTTTCCCACAATCGTATTGATCTCGCCGTTGTGGGCGATGCAGCGATACGGCTGAGCGAGTGGCCACGACGGAAATGTGTTCGTGGAGTATCGACTGTGCACGACTGCCAACGCAGTTCGCATTCGGTCGTCGCGTAGGTCGGTGAAGTAACCGGGTAACTGCGCCGGCGTCAGCATGCCCTTGTACACGATGGTTCGGGCGGACAACGAGGGGAAATACACCGCATCATCGGCCGAATGAATTCGCTCGACTTGTCTCCTGAGCGCAAACACTCGTCTGTCCAAGGCAATTCCGCCCACACTACGATCTCGCGTCTCGGCGCACGTCACAAAACACTGACTGATGTACGGAGCGCACTGCGCGGCAACGGTTCCGACGCAGTCTCGGTCGACCGGCACCTCTCGCCACCCGATAATCTGCAGTCCTTCTGCCGCTGCGTACCGGCGTATCCGAACTACCGCGCGCCGACGTGCTTCCTGATCCACCGGGAGAAAGCAGTTTCCGGCCGCGTAGGTGTTCTCACCCATCGCGTTGGGTTGTGGAAGCTCGAACTCGGTCACCGCGTCGAAGAACTCCGTCGGCAGCTGAATCAGAATGCCCGCGCCGTCTCCGCTGTTGGATTCGCGCCCAACTGCGCCGCGATGGGAGAGATTGCCCAGGACCGCGAGCGCATCGTCGACAACGGAATGCAGGTGGCGTCCAGAGGTGTCTGCTACCACGGCTACACCACACGAATCGGTTTCCTGATCGGGGTCGTACAGGCCCCGAGGTTCAGGTATTCGAGAAAACGGCACTCGGCGACCTCCACGCGGACATGCAGCCGACGTGCGCTAGTTTATCAGCCCATAACCGCAGGTCGCGAGAGCAAAACGGTGACCCCCTGATACCGAGGCATCAGGGGGTCACACTTGCCGAGGGTCGTTTCGATCAGCTACGCAAAGGGCGGTTGTACTGATCGCGCACACTGCCGGTCAACATCATGATTCCGTCGATGAGCGGCCAGATGCCACCGATTCCACACGTCAACCAAGTGACCGCGATCTGTGCGACAGCCATGCCGGGCTGGTTGAGATAAAAACGTCCTGCACCGAATCCGCCGAGCAGAATGCCCAGCAATCCGGCAGTCGTCTTCGACTTGTCCGAGTACGGTTCACCGGTCATCGGGTCACGTCCGTATGGTGCGGACGGGTCGACCAGGCCGTAGCCAGGCTGAGGATAACCCTGAGCTTGTGGGTACCCCTGAGGCTGACCGTAACCCGGCTGTGAGTATCCCGGCTGGGGGTAGCCCTGCGGCGGAGCCGCGTAGGGATTCGGAGTCTGATCTGCCGGTGCACCGTAGACGGGACCGTCCGTCGGGGTTTGGGTCGGGCTCGAGTAGTCCGGCGCCGGATAGTCGGTCGCCGGATAGTTCTGGGCGGCGTAACTTTCCTGCGACGTGTACGGCGCTGTCGGCTGATTCGGGGTGGAATCAGAATCGGCAGCGGGAAACGCTGTGGTCGATTCGGTTCCGGTCGGCGGCGGGTAGATGGGGTGGTTTCCCCACCCCGGACCGTTTCCGACTCCCGAATACGTGTCCCAGCCTGGACCGGTGCCGGTGGTCTCCGTCGACGGCGTCTTTTCGGTGGGTGCCGAGGTTTCCGTCAACGACGCATCCGCCGTCGCGTCGTAGTCGAACGGCGACCCGAACTGCGGTGGAACCGGCGGCTGTGATCCAGACGAGTCCCCCGACTCGGAAGGTTCCGGATTCTTGTTCAAGTTAGGCAACGTACTTTCCTTCGATTCGACGACGGTACGTAATAGCTTTTGTTATCGGACTTCGAGAAGGTTCGACCTTCTCGAGGCCAGTCCCCCACACATGTTTCCTCGGTTCGCGCTCGCGACTCATCCTCGCAATGGCCGGCGAGCACCGTCCCGCGCATTGCCCGAAAGTATCACGATGCCGTCGACGAACGCCCAGATCCAGATTCCGATCGCAAATGGAATTCCGATGAGGAACGCCGACATGAACAGCGCGAAGAACATGCCGAGCAGTTGGCACAATCCGATGCCGACACTTCCGATATAGAGGCGCCCGACTCCACAGATTCCGAAGAAGCCCAGCAAGATCTGCAACAGTCCAGCGGTGGCCTTCGACTTGTCGGAATACGGTTCCCCGGTTACCGGGTGCCGACCGTACGGGGCGTAGGGATCTCCGAACCCGTACATCGATGGAGGCGGCAATGGCTGCTGATATCCGTACGGATTGGGCGCGCCGTAGACCGGTCCCTGATCCTCGGGGAATCCCCCCTGCGAATAGGGACCTGTCACGGCTTGTCTTTCTTCGACAGCTTCACCGCGTCCGACGACTCATCCGACGCTGCCGTGGAGTCGCTTGCCTCACTGGAAGCGGATTCAGCAGCATCGGATTCAGAATCTTCAGCGTCGGCGCCTTTCGCGTCGGCCTTCGCCGAGTCAGTTTCGGTAACTGGCGCCGCGACTCCTGCTTCGCCGGCGGCTACCGCAGCGACGTAGTCCTTCGACTTCAAATCAGCCGGATCCTCACGACCCTTCTTCGCCAGGAAGAAGTAGGCCAGTGCGGCGAAGAACACGATCCCCGAAGTGAAGGTGTTGACGCGAATGCCGGCGATCTCGTAGGCGAAATCGTCGCGCATCAGTTCGACGACGAACCGGCCCAGGCAATAGCCCGCGACGTACAGAGCAAACAGGCGTCCGTGGCCGATCTTGAATCGTCGGTCGACGAGGACCAGCAGGATCACGATCAGGACGTTCCACACAGCTTCGTAGAGGAACGTCGGGTGAACGACCCGAATGACTTCTCCGTTGGAGACACCTGCCAGTTGATCGAGCTGGCCGGAAGAGTTCACACGCTCGAAGATCTCGAGGCCCCATGGGACTGTGGTCTCGCGACCGTACAACTCCTGGTTGAAGTAGTTGCCGATACGACCGATGGCCTGCGCGAGCAAGATTCCGGGCGCAATCGCATCACCGAGCGCGGACACCGGAATGCCGCGTCGACGGCAGCCGATCCACGCACCGATGCCGCCGAGGAACACTGCTCCCCAGATTCCGAGGCCTCCCTGCCACACCTTGAGTGCGTCGAGTGGCTGACCGTTCTCGCCGAAATAGGCGGGCCAGTCGGTCAAAACGTGGTAGAGCCTGCCACCGATCAGACCGAAGGGAACGGCCCAGATCGCGATGTCGAGAACGGTCCCCTTCTCGCCGCCGCGGGCGACCCAACGACGATCTCCCCACACGATCGCGACGATGATGCCGAGGATGATGAAGAGCGCGTAGGCGCGAAGCGCCACCGGTCCGACGTACCAGACGCCTTGGGGCGGGCTGGGGATATAGGCCAGCAGGTCCACAGTTGAGGTCACGACGCCACGGTAGCCGAGCGGACGCCCTCGGCGAGTTCTTCGGTGAGCGAGCGAACCGCTCCCAGGCCGTTCTCGACCGCGGAGACCAGAGCCGAGCCGACGATGACGGCATCGGCGTATGCCGCGATTTCGGCAGCCTGTGCGCCGGAGCGAACTCCCAATCCGACGCCGACGGGAATATCGGAATGCGCGCGGATTCGTGCGGTCAGTTCCGGAGCCATCGAAGACACTGCGTCGCGAGCGCCGGTGACACCCATCGTCGAGGCCGCGTAGATGAATCCACTACTCGCATCGAGTGTCATCGCGAGTCGTTCTTCCGTCGAGGACGGAGCGACAAGGAAGATCCGGTCGAGGTGGTGCTCCTCGGATGCTTCCATCCAGGCGCCGGCTTCTTCCGGAATGAGGTTGGGGGTGATCAGTCCGAGCCCGCCGGCGGAAGCGAGGTCTCGTGCGAACTTGTCGACGCCGTACTGCAGTACCGGGTTCCAGTACGTCATCACGACGGCCTTGCCGCCGACCGAACTGATCTGCTCGATCACGGTGAAGATGTCGCGAAGGCGAACGCCGTTGGTGAGTGCAGTTTCGGCTGCACGCTGGATGGTCGGACCGTCCATGACCGGATCGGAATACGCGACACCGACTTCGATGATGTCGCAGCCACCGTCGACCATCGCCTTGAACACGTCGATCGATTCGGGAACGGTCGGATAACCGGCAGGCAGGTAACCGACGAGGGCGGCACGCTTGTCAGCCTTGCAGGCGGCAAAGGTGGGTGCGAGGCGTGATGGTCGTTCGCTCACTTGTCCGAGCCTTCCGTGTTGTCGTTCTCGTCTGCTGCATCATCCGGAGCGGCTGCCTGACCTGAGGCGCCGTCGAAAAGACCGAACCAGCTTGCGGCGGTGTCCATGTCCTTGTCACCGCGACCGGAGAGATTGACGACGATGATCGCGCCCTCACCGAGTTCTTTGCCCAGTCGGAGTGCGCCGGCGACGGCGTGGGCCGATTCGATGGCCGGGATGATGCCCTCGCGGCGCGAGAGCAGCAGCAGCGCATCCATGGCTTCACTGTCGGTGACGGGTTCGTAGGTCGCACGCCCGATATCGCTCAGGTAAGCGTGCTCGGGTCCGACGCCCGGGTAGTCCAGACCAGCAGAGATCGAGTGCGATTCGATGGTCTGACCGTCTTCGTCCTGGAGGAGGTAGGAGTAGGCACCCTGGAATGCACCAGGGGTACCGCCGGCGAACGTTGCTGCATGCCTTCCGGTTTCGACACCGTCGCCGGCCGCTTCGTAGCCAACCAGCCGTACCGACAGATCGTCGATGAACGGGTGGAAGATTCCGATTGCGTTGGAGCCGCCTCCGACGCAGGCTGTGACTGCATCGGGCAGGCGGCCGGTCAGTGCCTGAACCTGGACGCGTGTTTCGAGGCCGACCACTCGCTGGAAGTCCCGAACGATGGTGGGGAACGGGTGCGGGCCTGCCGCGGTACCGAAGCAGTAATAGGTGTTGTCCGCGTGGGAAACCCAGTCGCGCAAGGCTTCGTTGATCGCGTCCTTGAGCGTGCGCGAACCGGTCTCGACCGAAACGACCTCCGCGCCGAGCAGGCGCATGCGTGCGACGTTCAGTGCTTGACGTTCGGTGTCGACAGCACCCATGTAGATGACGCACTCGAGACCGAGCAGTGCACAGGCGGTGGCCGATGCCACACCGTGCTGGCCCGCTCCGGTCTCGGCGATGATGCGGGTCTTGCCCATACGCTTTGCCAGCAGAACCTGACCGAGAACGTTGTTGATCTTGTGAGAACCGGTGTGGTTCAGATCTTCACGCTTGAGAAGGATGCGCGCACCGCCGGCGAACTCGCTCATTCGCGTTGCCTCGAAAATCGGCGACGGACGTCCGGTGTAATCGCGCTGCAAGCGGTCGAGTTCGTTCAAGAACGTGTCGTCCGCTCGAGCCTTTTCGTACTCCGCAGTGACTTCGTCGATAACCGCCATGAGGGCTTCCGGCACATGCCGTCCGCCGTAGACGCCGAAATGGCCTCCGGCGTCGGGATCGTGGGAGCGCTCGGTGAGTCCCGCGCTGGCCGGCGGCAGATTGCCGCCCTTGAATATTGCACCGGAGCCTGGTTCCTGAGTACGTGAAGTCACCCCACCAGTCTGCCCCAACGGTGTCGCTGGTCACCGCCCGGGTGCATCAAAGCACGCCGGGCGGGTGAAGCGATTTATCGAGACGGTTTGGGGCAGGACGGGTGCGCACCTGCATTGACCAGATCTGCGACGGCCTTGCGAGGGTCGCCGCTGGTCACGAGGCCTTCACCGACGAGCACTGCGTCGGCGCCCGCCCCGGCGTACGCCAACAGATCGGCAGTTCCGCGAACACCGGACTCGGCAATCTTGATCGTCTCGGTCGGAAGACCGGGAGCGATGCGACCGAAGGTGTTCTTGTCCACCTCGAGAGTCTTGAGATTGCGGGCGTTCACACCGATCACCTTGGCGCCGGCTTCGAGCGCGCGGTTGGCTTCTTCCTCCGTGTGCACCTCGACGAGGGCAGTCATTCCCAGAGATTCGGTGCGATCGATCAACGAGGCGAGCGCCTGCTGCTCGAGTGCCGCGACGATCAGCAAGATGACGTCGGCGCCGTGAGCGCGAGCCTCGTGAATCTGGTACGGCCCCACGATGAAGTCCTTGCGGAGCACCGGAATGGTGACCGCTTTACGGACTGCGTCCAGGTCGGCCAACGAGCCGTGAAAACGGCGCTCTTCGGTGAGAACACTGATGATGCGTGCGCCACCGGCTTGGTACGCCGCGGCAAGCTCAGCGGGATCGGCAATGTCGGCCAACGCACCCTTTGACGGGCTCGCTCGCTTGACCTCGGCGATGACGCCGATGCTCGATTCCAGAAGTGCTGCTGCAGCATCGAGTGCAGGCGGTGCAGCGGCCGCAGCAGCCTTGACTGCAGCGAAGTCGAGTACGGCTTCGCGGGCGGCGACATCAGCGCGCACCCCGTCGAGAATCGAGTCGAGTACGGTCATCGTGGCCCGAATCCTTTCTGGGCAAGAGCCCGATGTGAGATACGTCATCAGGGTGGTCTCAGCCTAGTGGGACGAAATTTTGCTACTCCGTCGGGGTACCCACGCAGGTGAGGGTTCAGTCTTACTCAGTGGGACGACCCCGGTTTCGCGCCGTTGTCTCCCCCAACTCCGTCGTCCCCGTCAGTCTCTGTCGGGTCCTCTCCGGCGTCGAGCGCATCCCACAACATCCGTTGTGTCACAGGCTCGTCCGATGCGGGTTTGTCTCCCTGACCGAGCTTGGCTGCGGCCTCGCGGCGCGCGGCAGGGTTGTCGTATTTCGACGACAACCCGCCTCGCACTGGAGGTTTGCGCATCAGAAGTACCGCCGCGCCGAGCGCCGCCACCGCTCCGACCAACGCAAGCAAGGCAGGCAATACCGAAACAGTCGTCGAGAGATCTTCCGGGTGACCGGACAACTCGGCCAAGTCCACCGCTCGGTCCGCAGAGGCTCCGGACACCAACAACTGCACTGCCGGAACCGCTACCGCGATGGCGACGAGGGCAACCAACAGTCCGACTACCCGAAGTGCCCAACCTCGCACCGCAAACGACGCCGCGATCGCCGCCAGAAGCGCGAGCGCGAGCGGAGTCATCGCCGCCGCCCAGGTGCTGCCGTCGAGATCCGTCGTCCTCTCCAGCGTCTTGCCGTCGCTCGAGGTCAGATGAACCCACGTCATTCGTGAGCTGCCCCACAGAGCTGCTGCCGACAACGCCAGCAGAAGCGTTCTCGGCACGGCGGTGCCACGAGAAACGCTTGTAGGCTCCGCTGCACTCGACTCGTTCTCACTCACTGATCGTCACCTCCGATGGTGCGCAGGGTGTGCGCCGACGCAATCGCGCTCAGCACTGCCATCGCCTTGTTGCGGGCCTCGGTGTCCTCGTAGACCGGATCCGAGTCGGCGACGACGCCGGCGCCCGCCTGGACGTATCCGATCCCGTCCTTGATCAATGCCGTTCGGATCGCGATCGCGGTGTCGGCGTCGCCGGCGAAGTCGAGGTAGCCGACGATGCCGCCGTAGATACCGCGCCTGGTCGGTTCCAGTTCTTCGATCAGCTGCATCGCACGGACCTTGGGCGCCCCCGAGAGGGTTCCAGCGGGGAAGCATGCGGTGACGGCGTCGAGAGCGTGCTTTCCCTCGGCCAGATGTCCGGTGACCGTCGATACGAGATGCATCACGTGGCTGTACCGCTCGATGTGCCGGTAGTCGTGCACCTTCACCGTGCCCGGGCGACAGACACGACCCAGATCGTTTCGCCCCAGATCGACGAGCATGAGGTGCTCGGAGTTTTCCTTCTCGTCGGCGAGGAGGTCCTTCTCGAGCAGGATGTCGTCCTCCTCTGTGGCACCGCGCCATCTGGTTCCAGCGATCGGGTGTGTTGTCGCGACGCCCTCGGCGACGGTTACCAGTGCTTCCGGGCTCGAACCGACGATCGAAAACGCCGTCTCTCCATCACCATTCGGCACGTTGAGCAGATACATGTACGGGCTGGGGTTCGATGCTCGCAGCATCCGGTACACGTCGATCGGTGCTGCAGTGCAATCGATCTCGAATCGCTGCGAGAGAACTACCTGGAATGCCTCGCCCGCTTCGATGTCGCCGATCAACTTTTCGACATCGACACCGAAGCTCTCGGTGGTGCGCTGACGACGGTAGTTCGGAGTCGCTTTCGAAAATGTCGACACCGTCGATTTCGCCGGCGCCGCGAGAGCACGAGTCATCGCGTCCAACCTGGCGACTGCGTCGTCGTACGCCGTGTCGACGCGCTCGTCCGTGCCGTCCCAGTTGACGGCATTGGCGATGAGGGTGATCGCCCCTTCGTGGTGATCGACTGCGGCGATGTCGGCGGCAAGCAGCATGACCATCTCGGGGATCTGCAGGTCGTCGACCGCGGAGTCACCCAATCTCTCGAGGCGCCGCACCGCGTCGTAGCCGAGGAATCCGACCATTCCGCCGGTCAGCGGGGGCAGGTCGGGCAGCCGCTCCGAACGAAGCAGCTCGAGGGTGGCACCGAGCGCGTCGATCGGGTCGCCGCCGGCCGGAGCGCCGGCCGGAACGTTGCCGTACCAGGCCGCCTCTCCGTCCACGACGGTCAGTGCAGCCGGACTCCCGACGCCGATGAACGACCACCGCGACCACGAACGACCGTTCTCGGCCGACTCGAGCAAGAAGGTGCCGGGACGATTGCCGGCCAACTTCTCGTACGCCGAGAGCGGAGTTTCGGAGTCCGCCAACACTTTCCGAGTGACCGGAACGACCCGGTGCTCAGCTGCGAGAGCTCGGAACTGCTCCCGGGTCGTGGTGGAATCGGACGCGTCACCGACGATCGCGGTGTCGGATGACCGTGCGGACATGGAGGTGGGCTCGCCGTGCATGGCTCCATCATCCCAGGCTCCCCCATGTGGCCGTCGTGCGCGGGTAACCTCGGCCGAATGAAACCAGGCCAACTCGCTCCCGATTTCTCACTGCCCGACCAGGACGGGACTCCGCGCTCGCTGACGAGCCTGCTCGAGAACGGACCCCTGGTCCTCTTCTTCTACCCGGCAGCCTCGACGCCGGTGTGCACCGCCGAGGCGTGCCACTTCCGTGACCTCGGCAGCGAATTCGCCGCGGTGGGCGCTTCGCGAGCGGGCATCAGCACCGATACGGTCGAAGCTCAGTCCACCTTTGCCACCGCACAATCCTTCGACTACCCCCTACTCGCCGACACCGACGGCAAGGTAGCCGAACAGTTCGGCGTCAAGCGCGGACTCCTGGGCAAGATGGCTCCGGTCAAACGCTCGACCTTCGTGATCGACACCGACCGCACCGTCCTCAAAGTCATCTCGAGTGAACTACGCGCCAACACCCACGGCGACCAGGCGCTCGAGTTCCTTCGCAATCGAAGCTGACCCACCTGGGCGACCTGATTCTCTGCGCGATTTGAAATCTCTACGCGACCTGAATCGAGCGCTTCGCAAGCCCCATCCAGAATCCGTCGATCACCTGGGTGGGCACCTGTTCCGGATCGGATGACGCACCGAGCGTGACGAACAACGGGGCGAAGTGCTCGATGGTCGGATGCGCGTACGGCATCCCGGGAGCTTGAGCGCGGAAGTCGATCAAGGAATCGACGTCACCGGCAGCGAACCTCTCCCCTGCCCACGCGTCGAATTCCGCCGACCATCCCGGGGCCTGCGCCTCCGGTGACGGATCGCGCAGGAACGGTAGCCCGTGCGTGGTGAATCCGGATCCCACGATCAGTACACCTTGCTCACGGAGTGGCCGTAGGCGCTGTCCGAGATGGAGCAAACGCTCAGGATCGAGGGTGGGCAGCGAAATTTGCAGTACCGGGATGTCTGCGTCCGGGTACATCACCGTGAGCGGCACGTAGGCACCGTGATCCAGGCCTCGATTCGGCTGCTGAACCACGCGTTCGTTGTCCGGCATCAACGCGGCAACCTGGGCGGCGAGTTCCGGAGCGCCGGGAGAGTTGTACTTCGCGCGGTAGAACCTCTCGGGAAAACCACCGAAGTCGTAGATGAGCGGGGTGCCCGTGGTCGTCGATCCGATCGTCAGCGGTGCTGATTCCCAGTGCGCCGATACGACGAGGATTGCCGTCGGCCGCGGAAGATCGCCGGCCCACGCCCCCAACTGGTCGACCCACAACGCGCTGTCCACCAGCGGCGGAGCACCGTGGCTGAGATACAGCGCAGGCATGGTTGTGGTGGACATACGGACTCCTCGGGATAGACATTCGTCGTAAGTTGAAGGTTCAACCTAATATAGAACTCAACACTTGCGTCCCGCAACTATTCCCCGCAGGATTCTTCTGGACATGCGTCTGAGACGCTGTACACAAGCACGCTCCGTGCACGAAGAATGCTCGACCCGAAGGAGAAGTCACCGATGAGTGAACCGACCGCGCAGCCCGACGCGCAGTCTCAGACGAAGTGGCTCACAGCCGAGCAGCAAGAAGCATGGCTGACACTGATCGCTCTCGTGACACGGTTGCCTGCCGCACTCGACACTCAACTACAACGCGATTCGGCACTCACACACTTCGAATACTTCGTACTCGCGGCACTCTCGGACGCCCCCGACCACAAGCTCCAGTTGTCGGTACTGGCCCAGCGCGCGAACGCGTCCCTGTCCCGCCTCTCGCACGTGATCACGAAGATGGAGAAGGCCGGCTGGGTGAAACGGGAAGTCATTCGTGGCAGCCGCGGCTCCAACGCAGTGCTCACCGACGAGGGAATGGCAAAGGTGGTCGCGGCCGCACCGCCGCACGTCGCCTCAGTTCAAGGTCTCCTCTTCGAGGGCCTCGACGATCGCCAGGTCGCCCAGCTTTCGTCGTTGGGTACAGCAATGCTCACCCAACTGGACAAGGGAATCGCCGCCGGACTCGGCAAGGCCTGACCACATCCCCGAGACGCGCGACTGATGATCAAGACGGCAGCTTCGCGAGGTCGAGAGCAGCCAAGTGACTGAACAGCATGCTCGCTCCGATCGGGTTTCCACCGCCGGGGTACGTAGTCCCGCTGGCCGCTGCCATCGTGTTCCCCGCCGCGTACAACCCGGCAATCGCCGTACCGTCGGCTTTGAGCACCCTCCCGGTCGCGTCGGTCCGTAGACCACCTTTGGTCCCGAGGTCGGAGATGCTGAAAGCGGCAGCGTGAAACGGCCCTTGATCGATCGGTACGAGCGGCGAAGCCCCCTCAGAGAAGGCGCGGTCGTACGCAGTGTCTCCTCGACCGAAGTCCGTGTCGACGCCAGTCGCCGCAAACGCGTTGAATCGCTTCACGGTCTCCACCAGTTCCGCTGCGGGAACATCGATCTGGGCAGCGAGGTCTTCGAGTGTCTGTGCACTCTTCCACAACCCCGCATCCACATACTGCTCCGTCTGTGCCATGGGTACGTTGGGCGCCTTCACCGGCGGCACTGCGCCTTCGCTGTTGTCGTAGATCATCCAGTACGGCGTGGTTACTTTCCCTGCCCGCATGTGTTCGATGACAGCGCGACCCAAGCGGTCGTACGGCGCTGATTCGTTGACGAATCGACGACCGTCGTCGTCCACGAAGATTCCGCCGGTGAACCACAGCGCAAACGCGGAGCGCCCATCTGGATGGGTGAGTCCCGGCGACCACCAGGCCTCGCCCATCAGGTCGGTGTCGGCACCCGCGGCGACCGCCGCCTGGTGCGCCTTCCCGAGGTTGCCGGGGCAGCCCATCGTGTCGAGAGCGGATCCGGGGACACCGAATTCGGCACGCATGGTCTCGTTCTGCTCGAATCCACCGGCGGCGAGGATCACTCCTCTGCGTGCCTGAATGGTTCGACGCCGACCATCTCGGTCGACGACGGCTCCGACCACCACTCCGTCCTCGACAACCAGTTCCTCGAGAGTGGTCTTCAGGTGCATGGTGGCGTTCGGGAGTTCCGCAAGAGCCAACAGGAATCGACCGATCAACGACTGGCCGCCGACGAGGTACTTCGGCAACTCCTCCCCCAGCCGTTCCGTCGCCAGCGGCGGACGAAGCGAATCACGAAGCGCACCCAGCTTGTTCGCGTTCATCGGCTTGGGAACAATGTGCCGTCCGCTCGCTCGAGCCTTGGGCTCCTCACCGAAGTAGTCGGGCCACGGCAGTATCTGGAACTCGAAGTTCGAGTCCTCTTCGAGGTAGTCGATCAACCCGGCGCCACCTCGAACGTAGGCTTCCTGAACGTCGGCGGGCGTACGATCACCCACCACTGATCGGTAGTACTCCAGCGCATCCTCGATGGTGTCGACGTCCCCGCCCCGACGAAGAACGGCGTTGCACGGGAACCACATTCCGCCGCCGCCCGAGTACGCCGTTGTTCCGCCGTACTTGTCGGTTGCTTCGATCGCAATGACGTCGAGGCCTTCGCGGGCTGCCGTGTACGCGCCGGTGAGTCCACCACCTGATCCCACAGCGAGTACGTCGCACGTCTCGTCCCACTTCGTCATCGTCAGCCTCTCTGATTCTGGGCACAGTTTCCGAACATGTTCTAGAAATCGTTCTAACACATGGACTTAGCGATCGCGGGGGTTCGAAATTCTGTCCCACCGAGCGGGAGCGAGACATGACGCCGAGCGGGAGCGAGACATGACGCCGAGCGGGAGCGAGACATGACGCCGAGCGGGAGCGAGAACGAGCGGAGATAGCGCACACTTTGCCCGCACGGGTCCGATCCCGTAGTGTCTGGACACATGTCTGGTAAGACCAAGTTCGAGTCCACTCGCCGCCGACTGACCCAGCAGCAAGCCGAAACCGTCGATCGATTGACCGCGGCAGCGATCACGGTCCTGCGCGACAAAGGGTTTGCCGATCTGACCGTGCGGATGGTGGCAGCAGAAGCCGGTGTCGCCGCAGCCACGGCATACACCTATTTCTCGTCCAAGAGTCACCTTGTGGCAGAACTGTTCTGGCGTCGCCTCGACGCGGTACCCCACGAGCCCTCCCCGGAGTCGGAACGGGAAGCGCAGGTCTGCTCGGTCCTGCGCAGCGTCGCACTCCTCGTTTCCGACGAACCGGAGCTGGCCGCGGCCGTGACCACGGCGATGATGGGCAACGATCCCGACGTCGAACACCTTCGGGGACGTATCGGCAAGAACATCCGCGAGCGGCTCATCGAGGCGCTGGGGCCGTCATACGATCCCGACGTACTCGAAGCACTCGAAATCTCCTGGTCCGGAGCGCTTGTCCGAGCCGGCATGGGTTACGAGTCCTATTCGCAGATCGCAGACCGGCTCGAAGTCACTGCCAGGCTGATCATGGCGGGCCGCGACAACCTTCACTAGATGGGGGTCATGGCACTCACCAGCCATGTGCCGTCGACTCGATCGAGTGTCACCTCGACTCGGCTCGACGTCGACGCTGGTGCCGGCCGCGCGATACTCGTCGTGATCTGATCGACGAACAGGAGCAATTCCGCTCGGTCTGCAGCAGCGGAGAGCACTCCGACATCGACTACTCGCGCCTTCGTGCTGATTCCTTGCTCCTTCGACTGGGGTGCAACGGTTTTCGATCCGAATTCAGCGAAGCGGTCCTGAAATGTTCCACTTGCGCCCCCGGCAGCATGTGCAAGATCCTCGTCCACCGTGTCGCTGTTGTAGCTCAAGAGATTCTCGACGAGCATCGGCGCCACACCGATCACCTCGGCACGTGCGGTTTCAGCGTCCCCCGAACGGTGGTGACTCCAGAGCAGAGTCCCGCCGACTCCCACCAAGATCAGCGCTGCAAACGCCAAGACCGCGCGCTTCACGGGACGAACTCCACACTCGACATCAGTACCCGACCGTCGACCTCTTCGACACCGACGCGCAGACGGTGGGTTCGCGCCGAAGACTCTCCCGCTGAATTGGCGACCTGAGCCGATGCCGCGATCAGTACCACCCCCGAGGTTCCGGATTCCGATGCCAGGGCTGCGGTGTCGACACGCCCGTCGGAATCGACGGCAAAATCACGGATGGACGCGACGAACGCAGATTCGCCGGACTTCAGTTCGTCGGCAAAGGCTCCCGTACTCAGGGCCTGTAGCGTCGCGAGATTCTCGTCGACTGTGGCAGAGTGAACGTCGATCAGAGCGAGGGCTCCTGCGACCGCACCGTCGACGTACTCTTGACGCTGGGTCTCGCGCGCCCGGTCGGATTGAACTGCCAGAGCACCGAAGACCACAACGACGCTCAGAGCCGCGAGTGCGATCCATGCCAAGGCAGTGAGAACACCGCGTTTCCCTAGGACCGGCTCGAGCACCTCGCCTCTCAACGATTCGTCGGCGTCAGCAACTGTTGCCACGGCTCACCCTCCCCCGAATCGGAAGCAGCAGGAGCTAATTCCGTGTGTTGATAGTCGACACCGTCAGGCCCGGTGTACAACTCGCCGGGAGCATTGGTCCCCGACGGCACGTACGCTTCGGGGCTCCGACAGATCTCCGGGCTCGGTGCTCGTTTGCCCGGTACCTCCATACAGGGAATGTTCCGGGATCCACGAACTGCGAAGACCGAGTTCTGCGGAACTTTGCAGTACAGATCAGCCGGGGTGTCCGGCACACTCATCTGGGTCGGGTCCCGTCGCTGATCGGCCGGAAGGTAACCGGTCGAGCACGCCGCGGGGTCCTGCGCTTGGAGGTGGAAGTTGACGTTCGCGGCGCCGTCCACCTGCCCGCGTTGGACAACGGTTTCCTGTGCCGCAACCAGTGGCGGCAAGATGACGAGCACCTGCTCCAACCCGGCGTTGTACGTCAAAGCCACCTGAGCGGTGCTGGTGAAATTGGCAAGCAGCACAGGCAAAGTGGGCTTGAGGCCTTGAAACAGCAGGTCGGCTTCAGTCGCGAAGCCCGGTCCGGTCTCGAGGATATTGCGCACGGACCCGTCGGCGACCGCCAACTGTCCACTGAGTTGAGCGACACTGGACGCCCACTGGCGAATCTGATCGCCCGTCACCACCTGTGTCTGCAGGAGCGGATCCAACTGCTGTACGAGCGTCGTAGCCGGCGTTGTGGCAGCAGACATCTGATCGACGAACGAAGTGGTCGAATCCAGCAGACGAGCCAGATCCTCTCCCCTGCCTCCGAAAGCTGCCGCGGACTCGTCGATCACCGATCGCAACTTGTCCTGCGGTACGGATGCGAGCATCGCCTGCGCCTGATCGAGGACCGGTCCGATCTCGGTCGGGATCGTGACAGCGTCGGGGCCGATCACGTCTCCGTCGGTCAGAAAGGGTCCGTCCGCGGTGCTCGGTTGCATGTCGACGTATTGCTCGCCGATTGCCGACACGCTTCGCACCGCTACTGTGAGCCCGCTGGAGGGAACGGGAACCGCACTCTCCAAAGATAATTCGGCGCGTACCACTCCCGGAGACAGACGCACCGACCTGACCTGACCGATGGTGTCGCCGCGATAGGTCACGTTCGCGTTCCGATACAGGCCGCCGGCGTCGGGCAGTTCGACTGTCACCGAGTAGCGCCCGATGCCGAGCATGGTCGGAACTCTCAGGTACGAGATAGCCGCTGCGCTCATGCCTATCACCGCCAGGATCGCGAAGATCGTCAATTGCCTTCGCACCAACTTCGTGAGAATCATCGTCCACCGTCCTGGGCGGTCCGCCCTGTGCTACTTGGGTCGGTCCGCCCGGTGTCACTTGGGGCGGCCCGCCCTGTGTCACTTGGGGCGGTCCGCCCGGTACCCAGAGGCGCGGTCAAAGGATCAACCAGTATTCCGTTCTCCACCGGAGTTTGCGGCGCCCCGAACGGAGTGCCGAAACCGAGCCCCGACTGCAGACGATTACTCGTGAGGTCGATCAGCGCCCACAAATTGGTGTAATCACCGCGCATTCCGTCGTCGATGGTCGTCTGGGGGAAGGGGAAGGTACTCAGATTGCCCAAATTGTTGATCAGGTCCGGTCCTGTTTCGACCACCTTCTGCAGCGTCGATTCCAAGGAGCTCAAATTGGCTTTCAGATCGTCGCGGGTCCGGTCGACCAGATCGGTCCCGACGTCCCCGAACCTGCCGACCGCATCGAGCGCGGTGGTCAGGCTCACGCGCTGGGCGCTCAGTTCCGCCAAGGCCGGATCAAGGGTCTCCAACGCCTCACCGAGAACGTCTCGCTGAGCCGTGATCTCGCCGGCGAAGACGTCGAGATTCTCCATGGTCGTGACCATCGCATCACGTTGGCGGTCGAGTGTTTCGGTCACGGTATCCATCTGACTCAGCAGGTCGCGAGCCGCGTCGGTCCGTCCGCCGAGCGCCGTGTTCAGCTCCGTGGTGATGCTGTGAATCTGAGCGAGCCCGCCGCCGTTGAGGACCAATGACAGTGCCGTCAACGCTTCCTCGGTGGTGGGATAGACACTGGCCGATGCAAGGGGAATCACGGATCCTTCCGACAACCGCCCTTCCGGCGCCACCTCGGTGGGCGGCGCGAGCGCGACGTGTTTGGATCCGAGCAGACTGGTTTGGCCGATCTTGGCAGTCGCGTTGGCGGGCAGCGACACCGAGCCGTCGAGCGCAACCGTCACCCGTGCGTGCCAGTTGTCGGTCTCGATCGCACTGATACTCCCGACTGTCACGTCGTTGACCATGACCGGAGAGTTCGGACTGATCGACGTGACGTCGGGCATCTCGATCACGACCGAGAAACTTCCCTCACCGCGGCCGGCCGCGCCTGGCAGCGACACCGAATTCAGCCCGCTCCATTGACAACCCGTCAGAACGAGCACGGCGCTCGCCGCCACACACACTGTTCCCCACCAGCGGGCAGTCATCGTGATCCTGTCGACGGCATGAGCAGTCCGGCCAGGTCAGGCGCCGGGGGCATGATCGGAAAGCCCAACGCAGCAGTCGGTTTCAGATCAGGCTCGCTGTACACCAGTTGGTCCGGAAGAGCGCCGAGCGCCCGGGTCGGATTGATGCTCAGGTCCGGGTAGTTGGCCTTGATCGTGTTGAGCAACGGGCCGAGGTATTCGATGCACAAATCCGCGCCCTTCTTCGAGGTGTCGTTGGCCAGGCCGGCGATTCCGCCGCAGATCAAGTCGATCGGGTTGCCGACGTTCTGGAATGCGGGCACACCCACCATCGCTCCTTGGGCCGGCCGGTAGACGTTGTAGTAGTTCGACAACGCTGTCGGAGCCAGATGCAGTACCTTCTCGAGACCTGCGCGCTTGTCGACCAATACCTGGGACACGTCGGCCAACTTCGCGATCTGCTCCGTCAAGCCGGTTCGGTTCTGTTCGACGAACCGCTGTACGTCGACGACGGCGGCGTCCAGATCGGCGAGAGCCGGAGCCAATTGCGTCCGGCTCTCGGCGAGCACACTCGAGACATTTGCCAGTCGTCCTTGGAACTGAACGATCTGTTCGTCGCTTGCGGCGAGTGCGGTCGTGAAGGTCTGCAGGCCGCGGATGGTGCCGAACAGATCGGCTCCGCCTTCGTCGAGTGTGCTCATAGCCTCCGAGAGTTCGGTCACCGAGCGCCCCAGCGCTTCCCCGTTGCCGGCCAGTGCGGATCCGGCACCGTCGAGGAAGTTGGCGGCGGGACCGCGATCGTCCCCGACGGGACCCAAAGCATCGGCAGCCCGGCCCAGCTGTTCCTTGATCTGGTCCCACTCGACCGGGACGGCCGTTCTGTCGAGTGGGATCTCCGCACCGTCATTCAGTGCGTCGGCGCCGTCCGTCACCGCCGGCGTCAACTGCACGAAGCGGGCCGAGACCAGCGACTGGGCAACGATCACCGCTTTCGCGTCCTCGGCGACGGGAACCTCGCGCGCCAATTTCAGTTCGACGCGCATTCGATCTCCCTGTGGGGCGATCGCGGTGACGCGGCCGACGTCGACTCCCACGACACGAACGTCGTCACCGACATACAGACCGGTCGTCGAGGTGAAGTAGGCCGTCACGTTGTAGTAGCGCAGATGTTGCACCGCAAGGTATCCCGACACGACGACGATCGCCGCACCGATGACGCTTCCACCAACGACGGCGATTCGACGCCAGTTCACCGGTTTGCGAACTCGTAAGGCACCCATCATCGAACCTCCGGAATCGGTAGCGGCGCAGGTGGTAGCCCGAACATCGCGTTGATCAACGGTTGGGTGTATTGCGCCGGCACCAGGTTCTGAACGTAGGCGTAGTAGAAGGGGCCGCTGGCCACGGTGTCACCGAGCGTGCCGACGTACGTACCGAGACCGTCGATTCCCTGAGAAAGGTTGTCCTTGTTGTTCTGCAGAATTCCGACAACCGTGTCGAGTTTGCCGAGGACCGGCTGCAATTGCGCCTCGTTGTCGTGGACGAGTCCGCTCAGCTGGGTCGACAACGCCGAGATGTTCGTGATCACTTCCCCCAGCGCCGCCTGTCGCCGATCCAGTTCTCCCAACAAGGCGTTGCCGTCGACGAGTAGCGCGTTGACCTGTGGTCCACGCTCGGCCAGCGTCCCGGCGACGTCGTTTGCATCGGACAGCAAGGTGCGCAACATGTCGTCGCGTCTATTGACGCTGTCGGAGATCCGTGCGACACCGTCCAGCGCCGGCCTCAGGTTCGGCGCACTGTCGGACATCACCTGCCCCACTGCGTCGAGCGATTCGGAGAGTTGGTCGAGATCGATGTCCTCGACCGTCGTGGTGAGGTCACCGAGCACGTCGGGCAGCGAGTACGCCGATCTTGTTCGCTCGACCGGGATCTCGCCGCCGACCGCGATCCTTCCCGGACCGTCCAGATCGAGCGATACCGCTCGCTTGCCGAGCAACGACATCGTGGTGACGGCCGCCGATGTGCTTTCTCCCAAACCGATCGAGCCTTCCAGTGTGAAATCCACGCGCGCGAGTCCGTGCTCGACCTCGATCCGATCCACCGTTCCGATCTTCACTCCGGCGGCGTTGACTTCGTCTCCCGGCGCGAGACCGCTGGCGTCGGCGAACACCGCGCTGTACCCGACACCCGATTTCAGGAACTGCAGATTCTGATACTGGAGCGATGCCAATACGACGGCGGCCGTGACGACCAATCCCACGACCCCCACGCGTACGGCCTGGCTCTGTGCCATCTCTCTCATCGTGGTGCGCACCTTCCGGTCGTCTGATCCACCAGGTCGACAGTGAGCGGCGTACCGTCGGCACCGTCGACCTTCAGTGCGATTCCGCACAGATAGAAGTTGAAGAACGACCCGTACGAGCCGACTCGGATCAGCTGCTTGTAGTTCGAGGGCATGGACGCGAGAATCCGATCGAGCTCACTCTGTTGCTCGATCAGCGGATTCAGGCTTGCGTCCAGCTTCGACAGGTTTCCCGCGATGTCCGGGCGAACTCCGGCGAGGAGATCGGCGAAGGTGCCTGATGCGGTGTTCACACTCTCGACGGCAGTCCCGATCATCTCCCGGTCCGCCGCGAGCCCGCTGACCAGCTGTTGTAGGTGATCGAGAGTGTCACTGAACTGACCACCGCGGCTGCGCAATTCGCTGAGCACACCGTCGAGGTTGCCGATCACTCGACCGATCAGTTGGTCGCGGTCTGCGAGAGTGTTCGTAATCGATCCGGTGTGCGCCAGCACCGATGCCACAGTTCCGGACTGGCCTTGAAACACCTCGAGCAAGGACATCGACAACGCGTTGACCTGCTCCGGGTCCAGGGCTTGAAACAGCGGCTTGAAACCACCGAGTAGCGCATCGAGGTCGAGTGCCGGTGCGGTGCGATCGACGGGGATGCTCTCACCCTCCGGTTGCGGTTCCGCGATCCCCGGATCGTCGAGCAATTCGAGGTATCGATTACCCACCAGATCCTGATATCGAACAGCGGCTCTGGTCGATACGGTCACGGTGTCACCCGTATCCACACTGAAACTCACGTGGGCACGGTGATTCCCACCGAATTCGACGGAGCCGACAGAACCGACCGGCACACCGGCGATGCGCACCTTGTCGCCGGCTCTGAGCCCGGAGGCGTTGACGAACTCCGCCGAGTACGACCTCGCGTCGCCACCTCGCATCTGGCCGAACACGAGGATCAGCCCGGCGTTGACGAGGATCATCACCAGAACAAAAATTCCGAACTTGACGGTGTACCCACGAACTTTCATCGGATCTCCGTCCCGAACAGGTAGCTCATCAGATCCGGGACCGTGTTCATCGGTTGCCCACCATTCGGCTGACGCTCGGGCGCAAACGGATTCACCCCGGTATCGGTCACCAGGTACGGAGCATTGACGTTCGGATCACGCAAAGGGAGACCCATACACTGCGGACCGCCGGTAGCCGCCACCTTGGGCAGGTCGTCGGGATATCGGTACGGTTCGGTTCCGGCAATCAGACCGATCGACATCTTGATGCCCGGTTGACCGTTGTAGGCGCCGTCGCCGATCCGCTTGCTCTCCTGCAGACCGTGGAACATGCAGGGAATCACCGGGGAGTATTCCTCGAGCAGTGCGGTGGTCGGCCGCAGTAACGACAGAACGGTGTCGATACCGTCGGCGTTTTCTCCCAGTACATCTTCTCCGGTGCGGGCGACCCCGATCACGTTGAGCAAGAGGAGATCAAGATTCTGCTGCTCGTCGAGAACAGTGGTTCCCGTCGTCGTGAGCGAGTCGAGTGTGTCCATCAAGTCGAGAACAGCGTCGCGGTAGGTCTGTGTGACGGCTGGTAAATCCGTCAACACATGATCGAGAGCCTCACGTGCAGTGTTGAATTCGAGCAAGGAGGAATCTGCTTGTTCGAGTGCGACCCCGAGCCGTTCGCCGCGTCCTTGCAGAGCAGTCGAGAGGGCACCCAATGTCGAATCGAGTTTGCCCGGGTCCACCGTCCGGAGCACGGTGGTGAGTTTCTCGAACACCGTGTTCAGCTCGACGGTCACCCGGGATGCGTCGATCGTCGCTCCGGCGGCAAGTCGCGCACTACTCGGCTGCTCCGGCGAGGACAGGCTGACGAACTTCGCGCCGAAGGCCGTGTTCGACGTGATCGCCACATTCACGTTTGACGGAATCGATTCGAGCGCTTCGGGATCGATCGACAACGACAGTTGTGCGGTGGCGTCGTCAGTCGGCGTGATGGACTCCACCGAGCCCACGGTCACCCCGGCCATCTTCACCCGCGCGCCCGGATCCATCACGAGCCCCGCGCGCTCCGCGATCACCGTGATCGGGACGCGAGCGACAAACACCTGGTTGAAAGACGCGACCGACAACGCGATGACCCCGACGATCGCCGCAGCCAAGCCCAGAGCAGCCAACTTGTAGCCGTATCTGTGCACGCAGTCCCCCTAACCGGACAGATTGAAGTTGCCGGAACCGCCGTAGAGCGCGAGTGAGACGAGCAGGGTCACCGCCACGACGCAGATCAGCGAGAGCCGAACCCCGCGGCCCACTGCAGTTCCCACGCCCGACGGTCCCCCGGACGCGTTGTATCCGTAGTACGTGTGGATCAGCATCACCAGTAGTGCCATCACGAGCACTTGAACGAAGGACCATGCGACATCGACCGGATCGAGGAACGTCGTGAAGTAGTGGTCGTAAAGACCGGAGGACTGACCGAACAGCACGACCGTGGTGAACCTTCCGGCCAGAAAAGATCCTACGAGCGCCAATGAGTACAGCGGCAAGATCGCGATCATCCCTGCGGTGACGCGGGTGCTGACGACGTACGGGACCGAACTGATCGCCATCGATTCGAGGGCGTCGATTTCCTCACTGATGCGCATGGCACCGATCTGCGCGGTCGAACCTGCGCCGATCGTGGCCGACAGGCCGATTCCCGCGATGACCGGCGCAGCGATACGAACATTGATGAAGGCGGAGAAGAATCCGGTGAGCGCTTCGACTCCGATATTTCCCAGTGAGCTGAAACCTTGGATCGCAATGGTGCCGCCCGAGGCGAGAGTCAAAAATCCTACGACCGCAACCGTGCCGCCGATCACTGCCAAAGCTCCGGTGCCCATGCTGATCTCGGCTACCAGCCTCAACACTTCTTTCGGGTGTTTGCGAATTGCCCACGGGATGTGAGCGATGGCGCGCGCGAAGAAGACAGCTTGTCGCCCGACGTCGTCGATCGAGCGTGACGTTCGAGCCACCCGCGCCCGCGTGCGTCCGAACTTGCCGATTTGTGCCAGCGAATCCGACAGCGTCACCTCGATCACCCCGCCGTCAATCGGATGCCGACCGCGGTGACGATGGTGTTGACGACGAACAACGCCATGAATGCGTACACCACCGTTTCGTTGACGGCCTCCCCCACGCCTTTCGGCCCACCCCGTACCGACAGTCCGCGATAGCAGGCCACCAATCCCGCCAGCATCCCGAACAGTGCAGCTTTGACCATCGACAACGCCACCTCGGGCAGGCCGGTCAGCAACGTGATTCCCTCGACGAAGGCGCCAGGGTTCACTCCCTGGAGAAACACCGAGAAGGCGTAACCGCCGGCGATGCCGATGACGCAGACGAGTCCGTTGAGCAGCAAAGCCACCACGGTCGACGCGACCACCCGAGGAATCACCAGCCGAGTGATCGGATCGATCCCGAGCACCTCCATGGCGTCGATCTCTTCACGAATCGTTCTCGATCCCAGATCGGCGGCGATGGCTGTCGCGCCCGCACCTGCCACGATCAGCACCGTCACCACCGGACCGACCTGAGTCACGGCGCCGAGCGCGGCCCCGGCGCCGCTGAGGTCGGCGGCACCGATTTCGCGGAGAAGGATGTTGAGGGTGAAACTCACCAGGACCGTGAACGGCACGGCTACCAACACTGTCGGCACGATCGACACCCGGGCGATCATCCAACTCTGCTCGAGAAACTCCTGCACCTGAAAGCGGGTGCGGAACAAGCCCACTGCGACATCGGCGCCCATCCGGTAGAACCGGCCGAGTTCGCGCATCGGGCCCGCAAGTGCAACTCTTCCGCTGTACACGTCAATGCCCCGAAGGACATGACGTGGAGTTGCCGTAGTCGACCTTGAATTCCTTGATCCCGTTGAGCCAACCGGACGAGAGCCTGCTCGGATCGCCGAGCTTGCTGATGTCGGGCATGTGATCGGCGATCTTGCCGAAGATCAGATCGACCTCCATTCTGGCCAGGTTGGCGCCGACGCAGTAGTGCGGCCCGGTTCCTCCGAACGCGAGGTGCGGGTTCGGGTCTCGGGTGATGTCGAAGACGTCAGGGTTCCCGAAGACGGTTTCGTCGAAGTTCGCCGAGCCGTAGAGCAGTACGACGCGCTGCCCCTTCGCAATCGCAGTGCCGGCAATCTGTGTGTCCACCACTGCTGTTCGTTGCATCGACGTCAGTGGCGAAGCCCAGCGGATGATCTCGTCCGCGGCGGTGCGCGGACGCTCGCGCTTGTACAGTTCCCACTGATCCGGATGCTCGAGAAATGCCATCATGCCGAGTGTCGTTGCGTTTCGCGTCGTTTCGTTGCCCGCGACAGCCAACATGATGACGAAGAAACCGAACTGTTCCGGGGTGAGTTTCTGCCCGTCGATGTCGGCATGCACCAAGCGCGAGATGATGTCGTCGAGCGGTTCCTCCCGTCTCGCCTCAGCCAGTTGATAGGCGTAGCCCAATATCTGCGCCGACGCCATCCGAGACTCGCCGGCGAGTGACTCGTCGTCGTATCCCGTCATCTGATTCGACCATTCGTACAGCTGACGGCGCCCGTCCTGCGGTACACCGATCAGCTCCGAGATCGCCTGCATGGGTAACTCGCTGGCGACCTGGCTGACAAAATCACCGCTACCTTCCGCCACGGCAGCCGACGCTATGTCTTCTGCCCGCGCTTCCAACCCGGCCCGCATCGCTTCCACCGACCGCGGAGTGAACAAGCGTGCCACCAACTTGCGCAGCTGTGTGTGCTCAGGGGCGTCCTTGTTGATGAGGACGTGTTTCGTCGCCTCCAACTCCTCCGCCGAGATGTTGTCTTCATGCCGCGGAATGCAGCCGTTGACGTTGCTCGAGAACTCCTCGCTGCGCAACGAGACGTCGCGGACGTCTGCGTGGCGGGAGACAACCCAACAACCACCGTCGTGAAATCCGCCGGTACCCGGTTCCTGGGCGTTCCACCAGACCGGAGCGCATCGTCGTAGTTCGGCGAACTCGGCAAGCGGGACGCGCTCGCCGTACAGATGTGGGTCGGTCACGTCGAACCCGTCGGGAAGGTCGATCTCAGGCATTGCAGATGCTCCTTTACGGATGGGTGCCGGGTGCCGGGTGTTGTGTGTGAGCGCTAGTCGATCCGGTGGACCGGGTCGCTGTTCTGTGAGAACTCCTTGGCCCAGCGGTAGTCCGGCTTGCCGCTCGGCGCTCGAACGACCTCGTCGGCGATCCAGAAGGAACGCGGAATCTTGTAGCCGGCGAGGTGACTGCGGGCGTGCTTCTCGATGGATTCGAAATCCGGTTCCACACCGTCGCGGATGCGAAGCACTGCCGCCACCCGATTGCCCCACCGCTCGTCCGGAACACCGATCACTGTCGCGTCGTAGATGTCGGGATGGGCCTTCACCACGGCTTCGACTTCTTCCACGAAGACCTTCTCGCCGCCGGTGTTGACCACCATGTTTCCCCGTCCGAGGAGGGTGACCGAGCCGTCGTCCTCGATCCGCGCCCGGTCTCCGGTCACCACTGCCCGCGCGCCGTTCACCTCGCGGAATATCTCGGCCGACTTCACCGGATCGTTGTAGTAGCCGAGTGGAACGTTTCCGAGTTTCGCCAGCCATCCTTCGGCGCCCGAGCCCGGCTCCAACACTCGGTTGTCGTCGTCGACGACGACCGTGAATCTGTTGGCGCCCACTTTGGGTCCGCCACGCTGCTCGAGCCCTTTGGTTGCGAATCCGATTCCGCCGAAGCCTGTTTCGGACGATCCAACCGAATCGGAGATCATCAGATTCGGAAAGACGTCGAAGAACGCATCTTTGACCGATCCGGAGAAGAGCGCAGCGCCGGAGGCGAGCACGGCCAGGCTCGACGCATCCGGTTGCAATTCGTGATGGGCTTCGACCAGTGGACGGCCCATGGCGTCGCCGGTGATGACCATGACCTGCGGGCGATATTCGGCGACGACTTTCCAGACCTGCGCCGCATCGAACTTCGGTTCGAAGATGACGGTGTTTCCGGAGAACAGAGCGTTGAACGTCGGCATCAGTGCCGAGGTGTGGATCAGCGGTGGAAGCATGCACCACCGCATCGGTTCGGCTGCCGCGGCGCCACCGCGCGACTGCTGGTACTCGTCGGCGATCGGCTCACCCGAATAGAAGTCGTAACCGCCGGCCAACACGCGCCAGATGTCTTCCTGCCGCCAGACGACGCCTTTCGGTCGTCCGGTTGTTCCGCCGGTGTAGAGAACGTAGACGTCGTCGCCGGAACGCTCGGGAAAAGCATGTTCACCTACGCGCAGCGGGGATTGGTTGCCGAGCGCATCCTCGTACGCCACTGCCCCCGGAATCGACGGTTCGTTCCCGAGAGCGAGTTCGTCCGCCACCTCGATCACGTACTTGACCCGCGGCGCGGACACCAACGCCTCGGCAACCCGCTCAGCGAAACCACGATGGAAAACCAACGCCGTGAGATCCGCGTTCTCGTACAGGTAAACCAATTCGTCGCTCGTGTAGCGGTAGTTCACCGTGATGGGAACGCCGCGGATCTTGAAGGCCGCGAGGACAGCAACCATCGCCTCGATCGAGTTGTGCAGTTGAATACCGATGTGCGAACCGACACCTAACCCGACGGACTGGAAGTAATGCGCCAATCGGTTGGCCCGCTCGTCGAGCTCACGGTATGTCACCTCGTCGCCGGAAACGATCAGCGCGAGGCGATCGGGCATCGCATCGACGGAATGCTCGAACAGGTCTGCAAACGTGTACGCCATAGGTTGAGTCCTTCGGGTTCGGCCGGTCAGACGACGAAGAGAGGCAAGGGGATTCCGCGATCTTCGAATACGAATGCCGCGCCGGTACTGACCTTCGTGATGGCGACTTCGACGCATTCCGGAGCGGGAGCTTCGGTGATGTCGACGGCCAGAAGAAGCCCCGCGGCATCTTCGGCCACCACTCTCACGGTGAAGTGCGGATTCACGCCGCGGACCAAAGCTTGGAGAGGATCGAGGTGCTCGCTGCCGAGCAAGGTCGGCCAACCGCCGTCTCGGTCGACAAGAGCTTCTCGCGAGATCCGCAGCTCCAGAGCACCGCCGTCCTGTCGAATCTCGCTCTCCACATACTGCTTCGGATTCAGCAAGGGATGCACGGACAGGACCAATGCCAACGATTCCAGCGTCGAAGGAAGCCCGAGCGCATCTCGAATACGCTGTGCCGCAACTCCCGCGATTCCGGTCAATTGCTTTCGCGTGATCTCGCGAGCCTTGTCTTCGTCGGCACGGCGGCGAACCGCTGCCAGAAAGCCCAACGCCAACAGATGATGCTGCACGCAGATCTCCTCTGCGATACGAACCAAGGCTGATCGCGAGAAGTCGGAAAACCTCAGGTCGGACAACAACGGACCCGAGTAGTCCGCCCTACCGTCCCCACCGTGATCGATCGGGCTCAGCTCGACCGTCACCGCGGCGGTGCTTCCGATCTGCTCGGTGTGCGCGGTCATCACGGGAGGCGTGTGCGACGGGTCGATGGACACGGTCCAGGCGCAGTGCGGATGTCGGTCGGCGGGCCTGCGCGGTGGTCGGTGAATCGGCCGGATCTGGGCGCGCGGGTTGGTCGCGATGGCCGTTGCATCGAAAGTCGGATCCTCGATGTCGTGACACATCGAGGTCACGAACTCATCGCCCAACGGCTCGACGTCCATGAGTGCTCCGCAATGGTCGAGCCAGAATTCACCGTGCAGCGGATCGTCGACCCGGTATCGAAAGTCCATGAACTGTGGAGGAGCGCCGATGTCGAGTTGTAATCCTTTGAAGATCGTCACGACGTCGTCGCCCTCGTATCCGAGAGCCTTCTGCATGCGGCGGGTGTACCAGGGGCTGGCCGATTCCCACTCCTCGACGGCCACCTGCGCCATACCCTCGCGTCCGAATTCGACGATCAGATGCGCCATGCCCGAGCGATCGATCAGCTGCCCGCACAGGAGCAACTCGGGCACCAACACGGCAAGGTCGCGCTGCGAGAGTGTCTCGAAGGAATCGCGCACCGTCATCGGACTCACCACAGCGGGACCGGCGCGGTGCCCACCGGATACCAGCCCGGTAGCGGGTCGCCCGAGATCGATCGCTGGATCCGCCCCTGCATCCCCTTCGAGAGAGCGTTGTTGCCGATCATCTCCATGAACAATGCCGACACGTTCCCGAAATCGAAGAAGTCACGCTGCCAGGACCATTGGAAATCCCCGCCGTAGCGGAACCAACTACCACCGATACCGTAGACGGAGTAGTTGCTACCGTCCTCACGCTTGGCATCGGAAATCTGCTTCCACAAGCCGATCACGTTTCCGCTACGGTCGTCGATCACAAAGTCTTGATACGGATACTCCCAGCCTTCGAGGCCCTTCATCTCGAGACCGAGCGCGACTTCACGAATCTCCTCGCGCCCCACCGCCATGAAATCCTGCTTGGGGCCGTAGTTCCACCCGTACGTGGCGTCCTCGGTATACATGTCCGCCAACGGTTTCCAATCGCCGGCGGCTTCGGCCTTTTTGTTCGCCTCGATCCAGCGTTGGACCATCTCGTCGAGCTCTGCGCGGTCGAAACCCGTCATCTGAACTTCCTCCCTCGAGCACATGAATTCGCTGCAATCAATCGACAATTCTCAGGGCGCCGGTCGGGCAGTACCTGACCGCCATCTCGGCTTCACCGCGGAGCGACTCGGGTGGGTCGGAGTCCAGAAGACTGACCTTCCCCCGCTTCGGGACGACAAAGATCTCCGGTGCCTCCAGCTCGCATGCCGCATGGCCTTGGCACAGGTCGAGGTCGACTTCGACGTGCATGATCACCCCTCACGCCCGGGACGTGTTCGGCGCCGGTACCTCACCGCGCACGGCTGCTGCAACTGGACGACCATCTTGCTGTGGTCGTTTCGGTAGGATTCCGACGGCTGCGCCATCTCGAACTCGAAGTCCCGCAGCAGGATCGAGAAGATCGCTTTGAGCTGCATCTGGGCGAACGCAGCGCCGACGCAGCGATGCCGGCCGGCTCCGAACGGAATCCACGTCCAGCGGTTGACGATGTCCTCTTGATTCGGGTCGATGTACCTCCCGGGATCGAAGGTGTCCGGCCGGGGAAAGTCCTCGGCGATTCGATTGGAGATCGCGGGTGTCGCGGCGACAAGATGGCCCTCTCGGATCTCGAAGCCTCCCACTTCGAAATCTCCACGTGCCACACGCAACAGGATGATCAACGGCGGATGCAGTCGAAGGGTTTCCTTGACCACAGCCTCCAGAACCGGAATCTGGCGCAGGGCATGAAAACTGATGTCGGCGCCGTCGGAGTACAGATTGTCGAGTTCGTCGACGACGTCCGTCATGGTGTCGGGATGCCGCAACATCTCGATCAACGACCACGCTGCCGTGCCGGAAGTCGTGTGGTGGCCGGCGAACATCATCGAGATGAAGATGCCGGTGATCTCGTCGGCACTGAACCGGAGGTCGCCGTTCTCGTCCTTGACCGAGACCAACACGTCCAACATGTCGCGGTCATCCTTGCCCTGCGGAGGATTCGCGATGCGCCTGTTCATGATGTCCTGTACCAGAGCGACCAACGCCAACCGGGCCTCGTCGCGGCGGCGGAAACTCTCGATCGGCGCGTACGGATCCACGAAAGCCAATGCATCCGTTCCCTGTTCGAGCTCGTGATACAGCTTGGCGAAGCTATCATCCAGTTCGTCGCGGAACTTCTTGCCGATCAGGCACGCCGACGAGGTGTAGATGGTCAGCTCGGCGAAGAAGTCGAGCAGATCGATCTCGCCTTCGTCTCCCCACTGCGCGACCATCGCCTCGACTTCGCGGCCGATCGTGGCGGCGTGCCCGCGCATCTGTTCGCCGCGCAGAGCCGAGTTGTGCAGCATCTCTTTACGCCGCTCCGGGCTGGCGTCGAAGACGACGCCTTCACCGAATATCGGCTTCATGAAGGGGTAAGCCGCTTGTTGGTCGAGGTCCTCGTCGGTGGAGCGGAAGAAGAACTCGTTTGCCTCGGCTCCGGACAGCAAGATCACTGTGCGGTCGGCAAGTTGAAAGGCGCCGACGTCACCACATTCCTCACGCACCCGGCGCATGAGCGCTATCGGGTCGGTTCGCAGTTCCTCGAGATGCCCGTGCGGGAGATCCCCGCCGGACACCCGCGGCGGCTCTGGCAGTGTTCGCGACGTCTCTTGCACTCCGTGCGTCATGTCGTCTCCTGTGAGTTCGCAGTGGGAAGTTTGTCCAGTGGCGCCTCGGGCTGAACTTCGACGAGCACGATGTGCGCTCCTCGCGGCGCCGACACAACGGCGACGATGGCATTGGCGATGTCCGAGGCGCGCAGAAAGTAACCATGGCGGGCGAACCCCCACTTGCTCCACGATTCCCCGACCGGTCCGATGATCTCCGGCGTCGTGTCCATCCCCATGCCGGTCAGTGTCGGCCCGGGTCGCACGATCGACGCGCGAATGCCTGTTCCCTCGAGCTCCATTCGCATCTGACGCCCCATTGCCTCGAGCCCGGCCTTCGCTGCGTCGTACGCACCCATGAGTGGACGCTGGCGCTCGGCACAATCCGAGCCGATCAGTACGAAGTCACCGCGCTGTCGTTGCCTCATACCGGGGAGAACACGATGCGCCAATCGCTGCGCACCGACGAGGTGAACTTGGATCTGCCGTAGAAACGCCTCAGGATTCATCTCGTCCGCAGCCCCGAATTCAAGGTCTCCGGCACCGGAGACGACGATTTCCGCGGGGCCGTGGACTGCCTCTGCGGCCGAGACGAACCCGTCGACCGAATCACCGTCCGTGACGTCGAGGAAGTGGGCGAACGCTTCACCACCGTTGCTGCGGATCTTCTCGGCGATGGCTTCGCATTCGGCGACTCGACGCGCACCGAGTGCAACCGGATGCCCGAGTTCGGCCAGGGCATACGCGGTGGCTGTGCCGATTCCCGACGACGCACCACTGATCAGTGCCGGCCGGCGAACAGGATTGGGTTCGAAACGAGGCATCAGCGCACCTGCACTTTCACCGGCAGGGCCGCAAAGCCCCGGACATTTGTCGAATGAACACGCTCGATTCCGGACTCGACGACTTCGTAGTCGCTGACCCGACGCCCGAACTCCGCCAGGGCGATCTTGGCTTCGAGCTTGGCAAGGTGGGCACCGAGGCAGAAGTGCACGCCACCACCGAAACTCGCGAGTTTTCCCGACGAACTCCGGCCGATCTGGAAGCTGTCGGCATCGTCGAAGACGTCGGCGTCTCGGTTGGCCGATCCGATCAGGAGCAGGACCTTCTCCCCCGCTGGAATGGTGCGCCCGTGGTATTCGAGGTCGACAACCGAAGTCCGAGCCACGATCTGACTCGACGTGTCGTAGCGAAGAGTCTCTTCCACCCATTCCGAGGCTCGTTCGGGATCGTCGAGGACCGGTGCGATCTGCTCCCGGTGGTGCGAACCCCAGTACAGAGCGTTTCCGAGAAGCTTGGTCGTGGTCTCGTTTCCGGCCACGACCATCAGAAACATGAATCCGAGGATCTCCTGGTCCGAAAGCTTGTCTCCGTCGATCTCGGCGTCGAGCAAGGCCGAGGTCAGATCGTCCGTCCGCGATCGGCGACGCTGCGCGATCATCTCCTTGTAGTAGCCCATCAAACTGATCGAAGCCTCCACCGCAGGTTGCGGCACGTCGAGAACACCCGCCTCTCGATGCACCACCAGATCCGCCTTGCGCCGCAGTTCGGCTCGGTCGGGTTCGGGGACACCCATGAGTTCGGAGATGACGTCCATCGGCAGCTTTCCCGCCACCTCCGTAATCCAGTCGAACTCCCCCGCGCCCAGCGCGGGTATCAGATGTTGCTTCGTCAGTTCGAGTATCCGGCCGTCGAGCTCCGCAACACGCCGCGGTGTGAATCCGCGAGAAACCAACTGGCGCAACCGCATATGGCGGGGATCATCCATAGCGAGAAACGACATCACATAATGCGCGTGTGGACCGTATGCAGCGGGGTCGAGTGATACTCCGTTTGCGCTCGACAGACGCTTGTTGTCCTTGAATCCGTCGACCACGTCCGCATATCGCGACAATGCCCAAAAGCCCACGTCCGGATTGTGATACAGGGGTGATTCTTCGCGCAGACGCTTGTACGTCGGATACGGATCGTCGTGAAAGTGGTAGTCGTACGGATTGAAGACCACCGGATCGATCAAAGCTTCTGTCATGATTTCTCCAGGATCAGTAGAGCTGAGGCCTCGAGGCGTCCAGCGATTTGCGCGTAGGTTCCGTAGCCGATCCCTGCCCGCAGAAGCGCCCCGGCATAAAGCATTTCGAGCGCTTCCAACACTTCGGGTTCGCCATTCGGATCCAACGCCGAGGCGAGTCGTTGATGGATCTCGAGTCCGATCCGCCCGCGAAGATGTTCCACTTCAGGATCGGATCCGAGCAGTGCATTGGTCACGGCGGCCGATACCTCCGGTTCGTCCGCGAGAAGCAGCGCGATATTTCGAAGTACAGACAGCACGTGCGCGGTGCGATCCAACCCCGAGCCATCAGGCGCCGACGAGTTCTGAAGTCTTCGCCAGAAGACCTCTGCGACCAGATGCTCCTTGGACGCGAAATACGTGTAGGCGGTCGCAGTTCCTACACCCGCTTCGGCCGCAACCGAACGGACAGTCAGTCCGGAAAACTCTTGTTTACGTAGAACTTTCACTGTTGCTTCGGCAAGCCTGGCCACAGTTTCCGCCTGTTTGCCCGTGAGGCGCCTGCGAGTGGATTCATAGACAATCGATCCCCCGCCACTTGAATCGCCCCGTTTGCTGGACACGTGTCTGGACGTTACTACAGCGTCCTGTCCAGGGCAACGAAATGGGGAAACTTCGAAAATTCACCACGAACAGGCAGCCACGAAGCGAAAAGTTCTACTACAGACCGATCTTCATCCCGGCACCAGCGTCCACGCGCAGTTGCTGGCCGGTGACGAATCGCGACTCGTCCGAGGACAGGTACACGACCGCATGCGAGATGTCCGCGGGTTCGACCCACGGAGTCGGCATCGCCTGCATGAACGGGAACGTCACTGCCGCATCCTCGGCCGTCGGATTCTCGAGGTCGGGACGGAACGTCCGGTACATCGGCATGCTCTGCAACATGTCGGTGTTCACATTGGTCGGATGAATCGCGTTGACGCGAATGGAACTCGGCCCGAGGGTCAGCGCCAACGAACTGGTATAGGCCTGAATCAGCTTCTTGGCCAAGCCGTATCCGTCGCCACCCGGACCCTGGAGCGCCTGTTGCCCGTTGAATCCGGTCTGCGGCACCAGACCGGCAACAGATCCGATCGCGATGATCGAACCTCCTTCGCCGAGGTATTCCATCGACGCGTGCACTGCATTGACGACACCGAGAAAGTTCACATCGAAGGCGTCGACGAAACCGGCGGTCGACACGTGTTTGCCGAGCGGACAGATACCGGCGTTCGCCACGACGACATGCAATCCGCCCAACTGCCCTACCGCCTCGGCAAGTGCTGTTTCGAGTCCGGCGCGATCACGGACGTCGACACGCGCCGTCACCACCTGCTGCCCGGCCTCTTTCACCAGGCGAGCGGTTTCCTCCAGATCGGCTGGACTGGCGAGCGGGTATTCGTTGCTGGCGATGTCTGCGCACAGATCGAAGGCGATGATGTGCGCGCCCTCCCGCGCGAGACGGACGGCGTGACTGCGCCCCTGACCTCGAGCAGCGCCGGTCACCAACACCACTTTTCCGTCAACTCTGTTCATTTCGACCTCTCTCCTGTGGATGTGAAGACGTGGTTGTGAATGTGCGGTGAACCGTAGCGGCGCCGCACCGGACACGAGGCGCTTTTCGTCGAAGCAGATCCGAGACCCTCTCGAGACCGCTGGGCTCTCGAAATCTCTTATGCCCCAAAAACCATTGCCTCAACCACAAGTGTGAACTAGAGTCCAGACACATGTCCAGAAAGAGAGGGTTTGCGCTATGACGCTTCGACCCGCAGACAGTTCTGCACTTCTCGTCGACGGAAAACTGGTTCCCGGATCCGGCGGGACCTTCGAAGTTTTCAACCCGGCGACCGAGGAACTGATCGGCCGTGCGGCCGAAGGCACCGCCGCGGACATGGACGCGGCCATCGCCGCTGCGCGCCGTGCGTTCGACGACACCGAATGGGCACGCGATCACGGGTTTCGCGCTCGCTGCCTGCGCCAACTGTGCGATGCACTCCAGTCCCACATCGAGGAGTTGCGTGAGATCACCGTCGCCGAGGTCGGCGCACCGGTCATGCTGACGAGCGGTCCGCAACTCGAAGGCCCGATCGAAGATCTTCGCTACTGGGCCGATCTGATCGAAACCTATTCGTGGGAACAAGATCTCGGGCACGCGTCTCCCATGGGGATTCCGACCCATCGCCGACTGCTCAAGGAAGCCGTCGGCGTCGTCGGCGCAATCACACCGTGGAACTTTCCGCACCAGATCAATTTCGCCAAGCTCGGTCCCGCCCTCGCAGCCGGCAACACCGTCGTTCTCAAACCCGCGCCGGACACGCCCTGGTGCGCCGCGCTGGTCGCCAAGGTGATTGCAGAAGAAACCGAGATCCCGGCCGGCGTAGTCAACGTCGTGACGTCGACGGATCACTCCCTAGGCGCGCAGCTGTGCAGCGATCCGCGCGTCGATCTCGTGTCCTTCACCGGTTCCACCGCCACCGGACGCACAGTGATGGCCACGGCCGCGCAAACTCTCAAGAAGGTCTTCCTCGAACTCGGGGGTAAGTCCGCATTCATCGTCCTCGACGATGCGGACATCAAGGGTGCATGCTCGGTTGCCGCGTTCTCCGTCTGCGTTCATGCCGGTCAGGGATGCGCGCTCAGTACCAGACTTCTGGTGCCGCGCGCTCGGTACGACGATGCTCTGGCCGCGGCATCTGCCGCGATGGCGGGTATCCGAGCCGGCGACCCCAGCGCGCGCGGAACGGTGTGTGGCCCGGTCATCTCGGCGCGCCAGCGCGCCAGGGTGGAGAGCTACCTCGCCCTCGCGGTCGAAGAGGGCGGCACGATCGTGACGGGTGGGGGCCGTCCCGACGATCGCGAGAGGGGTTTCTTCGTCGAACCCACTCTCATTGCCGGGCTGGACAACTCGTCTCGCGTAGCGCAGGAGGAGATTTTCGGGCCCGTCCTCGTGATCCTTCCGTACGACAACGACGACGACGCTATCCGGATTGCCAACGATTCCCCCTACGGCCTGTCCGGGTCGGTGTGGGGCACCGATCCCGATCGCGTCGCGCACGTCGTTGCCGGTGTCAGAACCGGAACGCTGAGCGTCAACGGCGGCGTCTGGTATTCGGCCGACGCACCGTTCGGCGGCTACAAACAATCAGGGATCGGCCGCGAAATGGGCCTCGCGGGTTTCGAGGAATACCTCGAAACCAAGCTCGTCGCTTCACCTTCCTGACATTCCACACCCTCACCCCACACCCTCACCACAGAATGATCACCACGAAAGTAGGTCGACATGGGACGTTTCGACGGTCGCACCGCGATAGTCACCGGAGCAGCGCAGGGTATCGGAGAGGCGTATGCCCGCGCTCTGGCCGCGGAGGGGGCCAACGTGGTCGTGGCGGACCTCAATCGCGAACTCGGCGAAGCAGTCGCCAAGCAGATCAACGCGGACGGCGGAAGTGCCGTGTTCAAGGACGTCGACGTCGCCGACGGGGAGTCGACTGCGGCACTTGCCGACTTCACGATCGAGCAGTTCGGCAGCATCGAGCATCTGGTGAACAACGCTGCCATCTACGGCGGAATGAAGATCGATTCCCTGTTGACGGTGGACTGGGACTACTACCGAAAGTTCATGAGCGTCAACATGGACGGCGCACTGCACGTGTGCCGGGCGGTCGTACCTCACATGCGAGCGAAGGGCGGTTCGATCGTCAACCAGTCCTCCACAGCAGCCTGGCTGTACTCGAACTACTACGGACTCGCGAAAGCCGGCGTCAACAGCCTGACACAACAACTCGCGACCGAACTCGGCTGGTCGAACATCCGGATCAACGCCATCGCTCCCGGTCCCATCGACACGGAGGCGACTCGAACCGTCACCCCCGGCAACATCGTCAAGGACATGGTGAAGCGAATCCCGTTGCAGCGCATGGGAACACCGGAGGATCTCGTCGGCATGTGCCTGTTCCTTCTCTCCGACGACGCAGGCTGGGTGACCGGGCAGATCTTCAACGTCGACGGAGGCCAGGTGTACCGGTCATGACGGAATCGGCGCCGAAAGCCAGCGCTTCGAAAACCAGACTGGGATACATCGGCCTAGGCAACATGGGCGCGCCGATGGCGCAGCGCCTCCTGGACTGGCCGGGCGGACTGGTGGTGTGTGATGCCCGCGCAGAAGCGCTCGAACCGTTCACCACTGCGGGCGCGAGCGCAGCATCGACGCCCGCCGACGTTGCAGCGCAGGCGAGCATCATCTCCGTCACGGTGCTCGACGACGCGCAGGTACGCGAGGTTGTGTGCGGGCCGCACGGGATTCTGTCGACCGCACAGCCAGGCACTGTCGTCGCGATTCACTCCACTATCTCGGACACCACGGCGGTGGAACTCGCTGACATCTGTCAACAGCGTGGTGTTCTGCTGGTCGACGCGCCGATCAGTGGCGGTGCCGGCGGCGCAGCGCAGGGCAGGCTGGCAGTGATGATCGGCGGCTCCGACGAGGCGTTCGAAGCCGTCCGCGAGCCCTTCGGATCCTGGGCCGAGCTGGTGGTTCACGCCGGTGACGTCGGCGCGGGAACGCGAATGAAGCTCGCACGCAACCTTCTTCACTTCGTCTCGTTCACCGCCACGACCGAGGCCGCGCGACTCGCCGAAGCAGCAGGACTCGATCTCCGCACGCTCGGAAAGGTCGTCAGGCACACCGATGCGATCACCGGTGGCGCGGGCGCGATCATGCTCCGCGACACCACCGCACCGGTCTCGGAGGACGACCCGTGGTTCTCGATACTGCGGCATGTTCGCAATCTCGGGGAGAAGGACTTGGCCTTGGCCATCAACCTCGGTGATCGGCTGAATCTCGACCTGCCGCTCGCGCACCTTGCGCTCGCCGGACTCGGTGCCGGTCTGGGCGTCGGGAATGACAGCGAAGTCAGGCCGGCCGAACCTTCAACAGCATCTACTACTCGGGAGCACGCATGACCGACACCACTCACATGACCGATGCCGGTGGAACCGACGAAAGCCGCATCTCCGAGGCCCGTGCTCGTGGCGTCGCGAAGATGAACGAGGTGTACGGCTGGGAGCTTCCCGCCGACGTTCCCGGCGACTTCTTCGCGGTCACCGCCGACCACCTCTTTGCCGACATCTGGACGCGACCGGGACTGTCGGTACGTGATCGACGACTACTCCTGATCGGTGCCATCACCGCCCAGGGGCAGAACGATGTGGCGAAGATCCAGATCAACGCTGCTCTCCACAACGAGGAGTTGACCGAGCAGCAGTTCGAAGAGGCCGCAATCTTCCTGTGCCACTACGTCGGCTGGCCGCTGGCCACCGGGCTCAACAATGCGCTGATCGCCGTGAAGGCCGACAGACGTAAAGCCGCGCGCGCCAAGGAGAAGGCCGCGGCCGATTCCGCGAAAACGGACACCGACTGACTTTCGGTCGAGATACTGCCATCAGGGCATCGATCACACCCACCGATTCCCCCACCAACCAACCAGAAGAGCGAAGGATCCGAATCCATGGCCGAGGCCAGCTCAATCCGTCCGCAGTCCTCCGCAAACATCGAGCAGTGGCACTTCGAGGCTGACGTCGTCGTCGCCGGCTACGGCATTGCCGGAGTGAGTGCTTCGATCGAGGCCGCGCGAGCGGGCGCCGACGTGTTGGTGCTCGAGCGCACGAGCGGCTGGGGCGGCGCTGCGGCGCTGGCAGGCGGATTCATCTATCTGGGCGGCGGGACCCCGTTGCAGCAGGCACTCGGGTTCGAGGACTCCCCCGCCAACATGAAATCGTTCATGATGGCCGCACTCGGTCCCGGCGCCGACGAGGAGAAGATCACCGACTACTGCGAAGGCAGCGTCGAGCACTACAACTGGCTCGTCGACAACGGTGTGCCGTTCAAGGAGAGTTTCTACGGCCAACCCGGCTGGGAAACACCCTTCGACGACGGACTCATGTATTCCGGCGGCGAGAACTCGGCACCGTTCAACACGATCGCGACACCGGCCCCTCGCGGGCACGTTCCACAGATGAGCGGCAAGCGCACCGGGGAGAAGGGCGGTGGTTTCATGTTGATGAAGCCACTGATCGAGACGGCCGAAAGCCTCGGCGTACGAGCAGAATACGACATGCGAGTCCAGCGCCTGGTCGTCGACGGAGATCGAGTGGTCGGCATCATCGCCAAGCAGTACGGCAAGGAAGTGGCAGTTCGAGCACGCACGGGTGTCGTACTGGCGACGGGAAGCTTCGCCTACAACGAAGCGATGATCCAGTCGTACGCCCCACGGCTGATCGGGCGCCCCGGTGCGGCTATCGAAGAGCACGACGGAAAGTCCATCCAGATGGCGCAGGCTCTCGGGGCCGACCTCGCGCACATGGACGCCACCGAGGTCGCATTCTTCGGCGACCCCCAGTTGATGATCCGCGGCATTCTCGTCAACGGACGCGGCCAGCGCTACGTCAACGAGGACACGTACCCGGGAAGAATCGGCCAGGAGACGCTGCTGCGCAACGAGAATCAGGCCTACCTGATCATCGACGAAGCTTCCTACGAAGAGGGCTGCGCCGCCGACAGTTCCACACCGTTCTTCAGATTCCAGCCCAAGTGGGTGGCCGAGACCGTCGAGGAACTCGAATCCGACATGGGTCTGCCGGAAGGCACCCTCCAGTCGACCGTCGAGGTCTACAACCGCCACGCCGCCCGTGGTGAGGACCCGGTATTGGGAAAGAAGAAGGAGTGGGTCAAGCCGATCGGCTCACCCGTCGCTGCGCTCGATCTTCGCAATTTCACCGCCGGATTCACGCTCGGCGGTCTGCGCACGTCGATCAACTCGGAGGTCATCCACGTCTCCGGCGAACCGATCCCGGGTTTGTTTGCCGCTGGACGCTGCACCGCCGGCGTCTGCGCCGGTGGATACGCCTCCGGAACGTCCCTCGGTGACGGCAGCTTCTACGGGCGACGCGCCGGAGTCAGCGCTGCTAAGGGCTGAGCGTCTCTTCTCAGATGTCAGCGTCCTCGCTGCGACGTTCGAGGAACAACGTGTCACGCCACCGCCCACCCAGTTGAGCGATACGCGACCGAGTGCCGACGACTCGGAATCCGACGGCCTGATGCAAGGCGACGCTTGCCCGGTTCTCCGGGAAAATCGACGACTGCACTGTCCATATCTCACTGGCGTCGGCGGCTTGCACCTGTCGGCGAAGCAGCAGCTTGCCCACGCCGCGCCCGCGAGCGCCGCTACCGATGTAGATGGAGTTCTCGGCGACCCCGCGGTAGCAATCACGCGAGGACACCGGGCTGAGGCTCGCCCAGCCTTCGACGCGGCCGTCGATCTCGGCCACCCATCGATGATCGGGTAACCATTGCGCGTCGAGCTTCTCGGCGGATGGCACCGAGGTGGTGAACGTCGCGGTTCCGGTGTCGATTCCTTCGCGGTAGATCGAGCGGACGGCATCCCAGTCGCCGGATTCCATGCGGCGCACCACCACGTCATCGGGAAGAACTCCCAGTGTGTCTTCGACCGGACCACGAGCAGCCACGACGGCGGCCGCTGCCATCAGATCGGAGTATGCCGTTCCGGCAACACTGACAACCGAAGTGCCTTCACGCACCGAAGCCTCGACAAAACCGACCTCGATCAAGGCCTCGAGGTGGGCACTCAACGCCGACGGCTCGAGTGATGCGGCGTGTGCAATCGTGTCGACGTCGATCGGACCGCCGGCAGCAAGTCGGAGCACTCGCAGCCGCGTCGGATCACCCAGGCACGCAAACCTGCGCGCAAGTACGTCGGTGTCGAGGGGAGCGAGTGTTTCTGAACTCATGAGGCGACTATAACGCCGCTGACCTGCAGTTCGGTCGGCTAGGTTCGGCAAGAGTGTCCCGGAGTGAGAAACAACTCAGCCACCGACCCCAGGGTTCGCCGGCTAACGCGCACCGATCGACGCGGCAATCATCGACCACGAGTTGTGAAGATCGTCCTGCCAGTAACCCCAAGAGTGAGTGCCAGTTGCCCGGAAATCATAGGTGGCCGGGATGCCCAAGGAGTCGAGCCGCTCGGCCAAACGCTGGGTGCACTGGTTCGTCCCGGCCTCGATGACTCCACCCACGATCACCTGGTTCGCCAGAACGCCGAGGTCGCCGTTGACCATCGGTCCGCCCAGATTCTCGTGTGGGCCGGGCAGGCCCGATCCATTGCTGATGTAGAGGTCGACCCCCCGCAATCTCTCGGCATTGACCACAGGATCGTTGGCTACCCAGCCCGGACCGCCGGGAGGACCCCACATGTTGTCCACGTTGCCGCCGCGGAATCCGACCACGAATCTCACGTAGTCCTGACCGGGTTGAGTACTCGTCTCGGCACACCCGCTGAAAGCACCGACGGCACGGTAAACGGATGGCGCCGCCTCGGCCAGGCTCAGAACCGAGGTACCTGCCATCGACAATCCGGCAACGGCATTCGTACCCGTAGTCCCGAGCGTGGCATCGACGATCGGTGGCAACTCCTGGGTGAGAAAGGTGGTCCACTTGTTCAGTCCGAGAACAGGATCGGGCTTCTCCCAGTCGGTGTAGTAGCTGTAGGCACCGCCGATCGGGTTGACGACGTTGACGTTCTTGTCGCCGAAGAAGTCGACGACGTCTGTCCGTGTCTGCCACGTCGCCGTGTCCTCGCCTCCGCCGGCGCCATTGAGTAGATAGAGGGTCGGCCGGGGCGCACTTGTGTCTGCCGGCCGAATCACCTCGAGCGGAATCACCTTGTCCATCGCAGCCGAGTAGACGTACATAGTCAGCTGACGGGCGTTGATCTCCTCGACGTGATCGAGAGCTGAACCGCCTGAAGGGGATGTCGGGGCCGGGTCAGCCGAGGCCAACGCTGCTTCGCCGAACAGTCCCGTCCACGCGACGAGGGCGACGAGGGCGACGACAAGCATTGCCCGAGTACGTCCGATTCTTCTCATTGCCGCTCCTCGTGCTCGATTGCGGTGCCCGGCAACAGCTCGGTGGCGCTCGCTTCGCGGGCGTGCGGCTTGGTGGCTTGAAGTTGTCATGCCCGTTCGGGGTATCCGGAAAACATCGAGAGCACCCGGGCGAGCACCGGTCCGATGACCGCCATGGCCGGAGGTTCGATCATCTCGTTGTGTTCGCAGCGCACGGGCACCTCCACGATCCGGCCCGTCACGAGTGGGCTCCATTCCTGCGGCGACCTGTCGCGCGGAATCGTGTCGTCGTCTCCGGATGCCAGGAAGATCAGCAGATCTCCTTCGTAGACCTGGGGAACGAACTGGTGCGTGATTCTCTGCGAAGTCTCGTACCCTCGGGCAATCCGTTCGAGGTCCCGACCGTCGACTCCCGTCTCGGGCCCGAGCCTCCGGGCCAACACGGCCGCCGCCTCGTCGAAGGTCAGATCTCGGTCGGTCTCGATCTCGAGGCCGAGTCCTCGCAGTATGTCTCGGACGTCGAGTTCGGCTGACGCAGGGGCATCGCCGTTGTCGGGGTAGCTGTCCATCATCGCCAGTGTGGCGACGTCGCGGCCGGACGATTGCAGTTCGACGGCCATGGCGTGCGCGATGACTCCGCCAAGGGACCACCCGAGTAAGTCGTACGGCCCGTCCGGCGAAACGGCCTCCACCTCTTCGACGTAGCGATGGGCTAACTGTTCGATCGACTGATAGTCACCGTCGTCGCTGAGAGCGGGGAGCTGAAGTCCGTACACGGGTCTGTCCTCGGGCAGATACCGCACCAAGCCGGCATACCCCCAGGACAGGCCGATACCGGGGTGCACACAGAACAGCGGTCGCCCAGTCCCTTTCGTCCGCAGTGGAACAACCACGGCGAGAAGCTCTTCCATACCGGCGTCGGCTGTCGGCATGTCGAGGCGTCGAGCGATTCCAGCGGGTGTCGGGTCGAGGAACATCCACTGAAGCGGGATTCTCCGTCGGAAACGAGAGTGCAGTGCGCTGACGATTCGGGTGGCCACCAGGGAGGACCCGCCCAGGTCGAAGAAGCTGTCGGTAGTGCTCACCCGGTCGACACCCAGAACCTCGACGAACGAGTCGACCACGGCGCGCTCGGTGTCGGTGACCGGCTCGCGGAACTCGGCTGCAGCCGAACCGAATTCGGGTTCCGGTAAGGCCTTTCGGTCGAGCTTGCCCACCGGTGTCATCGGAATCCGCTCGAGAAGCACCACTGCCGACGGAACCATGTGCGAGGGTAGTCGGTCGGCTGCGTACGCCCGTATCTCGTCGGTGCCGGTGGCGTCAGCAGCTGACGCACGCACGTACGACACCAGGACCGTTTCACCCGACGGTCCCGTGTGGCCGACAGTCGCGGCGAAGTCCACCGACGGATGGCGTGAGAGAACTGCATCGATTTCCCCGAGTTCGATCCGAAAACCACGGACCTTGACCTGGAAGTCGCTGCGCCCGATGTATTCGAGCGTGTGATGCACTCCATCGCCGGAGCCAACGATTTTGGCACTGTCACCGCCGGATTCACGCCAACGCACGACATCTCCGGTGCGGTACATCCGGCGCCCCGGCGACCCGTACGAGCACGCGACAAATCGTTCCGACGTGAGCGACGCCCGATTATGGTACCCACGTGCCATACCTGGACCGATGATGTACAACTCCCCCGGCACGCCCACCGGGACGGGCTGCAAACGCTCGTCCAGCACCAGGAAGCCGAAGCCCACTGCCGGCGAGCCGATGTTCACTCCCGCACCGGGTTTCATCGAATCGCTGACGCTCGCCTGCACGGTGGTTTCAGTCGGGCCGTAGCCGTTGTGCAGCCTCCGACCCGGCGCCCATTGCGCGACGACCTCCGGCGGGCAGGCCTCGCCCACCAGATCGAGAACACGGAGCGCCTCGAAACCGTTGTCACCCAACGCCGCCAGCGCGGTCGGTGTAATGGTGGCATGAGTGACCTGCTCGCGCCGGAAAACATCGGCCAATTCGGCGCCACCGTACACAGCAGGCGGAACGATCACGACTTGCGCCGAGGCGCTGAATGCCATCGTCAACTCGAAGATGGAAGCGTCGAAACTCGGCGATGCCAACTGAGAGACATGAGAGTCGTGAGTGACCTCGAACCTCTCACGAGTTTCGGCCGTGAAGCTCGCCAAACCTCGATGAGTAATGTTCACTCCCTTGGGTTTCCCGGTAGATCCCGAGGTGTAGATCAGGTAGGCCGGATGATCGAGGTTCAGTTCACCGGTTCGATCGTCATCGGTGATCGGTTCCGGCGACAGCGCGGCTACCCGCCGGGCGAAGTGTGGGTCGTCGAGTTCCAGCCAGGGAACAACGTCGGGTAGGTGAGTTCGGCTGGTCTGAACAGTCAAACCGAGCGAGGCTCGGCAATCGGCAAGCATGTATTCGACGCGCTCGCGCGGATAGGCCGGATCGACAGGCACAAAAGCCGCTCCGGCTTTGGTCACCGACCAGATCGCCACCACCGATTCGATCGAGCGAGGCATTCCCAGTGCCACGAAGGTCTCCGGGCCCACACCGCGACCGCACAACTCCCGGGCAACACGATTCGACCACTCGTCCAGGTCGCGATAACTGAGCTGCCGGTTCTCGAGCGACAGGGCCACCGAGTCAGGATCGATCGCCACGGCGTCCGCCAACAACTCAGGCCACAATTTCGGAGGTACTTCGGGGAGCCCATGCGCCGGCGTCAACTCGCGACGTTCGGGATCGCCGAGTAGGTCGATGTCACCGATCGGTACCTGCGGATTCCGGGTCACGGCCTCGAGCACACGAACGAACATGTCGGCAAAACCGCCGACCGTACCGGGGTCGAAGAGATCAGTGGCAAAGTCGACGGCTCCGCTCATCCCTCCCGGTTCACCGCGATCGTCGTACTCCTCGGCCAGAAGGAATTCCAGGTCTACCTTCACTACCTCGAGTTCAGGGTCGATCCCGCGGACTTCCAGTCCCGGTAGCTTCAGAATCGGTCGTTTGTTGTTCTGGAATTCCAGCGACACCGAGGAAATCGGTGCATAAGCGCTCGACCGTTTCGGCCCGACCGCGTCCACTACCCGCTCGAAGGGCAGGTCGGAATGAGCGAACGCGACGAGGTCGACTTCGCGGCAATGCTCAACCAACTCGCGGAACGATCGAGCCGGATCCACCTGTGTGCGCAGTGCGAGCGTGCCGACGAACATGCCGACCAGATCATCGAGGGCACGATCTCCCCGGCCGGCGATCGGCGTGCCGATCACGATGTCGTCGGTGCTGCCCAAACGTGCCAGCAAGAGCGCGAGCGCTGCATGCACAGTCATGAATGCAGTGGACTCGTGCTGCCGCGACACGTTCAGAATACGGCGGTGAAGATCATTGCTGATCGAGAAGTGAATCCGCGAGCCGTGAAAACTCTGTTGCGTCGGCCGGTCTCGATCGAGCGGAAGTTCCAAGAGGTCGGGAGCACCTGACAGTGCACGTCGCCAGTAAGCCAACTGCTCACTGATCACCGACCCTGGGTCGTCGACTGAGCCCAGAATCTCCCGTTGCCAGAGCGCAAAGTCGGCGTACTGGACTGGAAGCGGCGTCCACTGGGGATCCCCGCCGTACGCGTGGGCCTCGTATGCAATCATCACGTCTCGGGTCAACGGAGACATCGAGAAGCCGTCAGCCGAGATGTGGTGCACCACTACGGCAAGCACGTGTTCGCGCTCATCGATTGTGAACAACGCTGCCCGCAGGGGAATTCGTGCGGCGACGTCGAAACCGGCCGAGACCATCCGGGCAAGCTCGTCACGGAGATGATGTTCGTCGGTCACCGATGTCTCGGTCAGTTGCGGCAGCTCGGCGCTCTCGGTGGGCAGGATGTGCTGGACCGGTCCGTCACCGTGGACCGGGAACATCGTTCGCAGCGATTCGTGGCGGGCGATGACATCGGACATCGCTGATCTCAAGGCCGGTTTGTCGAGTTCACCGCTCAACCGCACCACGAGCGGAATGTTGTATGCAGGAGAACTGGTGTCGAGTTGATTGACGAACCACATCCGCTGCTGAGCAAACGACAAGGGGATGTTGTCGGGTCGGGGGCGCGGTCCCAGTCGCTCCGACCCTTCGGCAACCGACTGGCCGATCACCGTAGCCAACTCGGCCACCGTCGGCGTCTCGAACAGATCCCGCACGCCTACGGTAGCTCCGAGCACCGCCCGTAGCCTCGCCGCGACCGAAGTGGCGCTCAGAGAATTTCCACCGAGCTCGAAGAAACTGATGTCGGTACCGACTCGTTCGAGGCCGAGCACCTCGCCGAACACGTCCGACACTGCCTGTTCGACCGGGCCGACCGGGGGACGGAAATCCCCTGTGGTCGTCTCGATTTCGGGTCTTGGCAACGCCGAACGGTCGACTTTTCCGACAGCGGTCAACGGAATGTTCTCCAGCACCGTGAGAACGGCAGGCACCATGTGCGAAGGCAAGCGCCGGGCCACGGCGCGAATCAGGATCCTGGTGTCCAGTCGACCCGCCGTGGGCACGACGTACGACACGAGTCGGGTGTCTCCGGTGGGGCCGGAATCGGCAACCGTAACGGCAAAACCGACGTTGGGCTCCGACATCAGCACACTGTCGATCTCACCGAGTTCGACACGGAAGCCTCGAACCTTGACCTGGAAGTCGCTTCGCCCGACGTACTCGACACACATGTCCGCCGTCCATCGCACGATGTCGCCGGTGCGGTACATCCGCGTTCCTGGGTCAGCCGGGTTGGCAACAAAGCGTTCTGCCGTCAACCCCGCCCTTCGGTGATATCCCCGTGCCACGCCTGGTCCGGCCAGGTACAGCTCGCCGGGGACCCCGACGGGAACCGCTTGAAGTCGAGTGTCGAGCACCAGTTCGCTGACGCCCCTGACGGGTCCACCGATGGTGATTGGTTCTCCGGCGGTCATCGGTGGGCTGACGTTGGACATGATCGTTGCTTCGGTCGGTCCGTACGCGTTGTACAGGCGGCGGCCAGGTGCCCAGCGAGCGACGAGGTCGGGCGGGCACGCCTCGCCCCCGAATACGACTTCCGAAAGTTGTTCCAGCCCAGCCGGGTCCACCGATGCCAATGCCGCTGTGGTGACGAACGCGTGCGTGACGGCGTGCTCTGCCAGAAGTTGCGCCAGGTCCTCGCCCCCGTAGATCCCGGGTGGAGCGACAACCATCGTCGCCCCGGCTCCGAAAGCCTGCAGATATTCGAAGAGCGACCCGTCGAAACTCGGAGTGGAGAAGTGCAGCGTGCGTGATTGTGGAGTTGCGCCGTAGCGTTCGAGCTGGTCTCGGGCGAAGTTGTCGAGCCCTCGCTGCGTGACCACGACGCCCTTGGGCACGCCGGTCGACCCCGAGGTGTAGACCACGTAGGCAGCTGAATCCAACCCGATCGGACGGAGTCGGTCGTTGTCGGTCAACGGGCTCCCCGAGAATCCCTCGCACTTCTTAGTGAAATGCGGATCGTCGATAATCAGCCACTCCGCGATATCGGGCAATCGATCTCGGCCCGCGGTGGTGGTCAATCCGAAGCTGACCTTCGAATCGATCAGCATGTGATTGATCCGCTCGTCCGGATAGTCGGGATCGATCGGCACGAACGCAGCGCCTGTCTTGGCGACGGCAAGTATCGACACCACGGACGCGAGAGAACGTGGGACACCGACCGCTACATAGTCCTCGGTTCCCAGGCCGTGCGAGACGAGCATGCGAGCAATGCGATTGGAAAGGATGTCCAGCTCGCCGTAGGTCATGCTGCCGTCCGCCGATTCCACGGCCGGTGCGTTCGGATCACGCTGGGCTGCCTCGTCGAAGATCTCCGGGAAGACGCGCGACGACCCGCCGGCCGTGCCACGGACTGGCACCAATTCAGTATGTTCGGAGGCTGCGAGCACCGACACCACAGCCAAGGGACGATCCGGCTGGGTACACGCTTCGAGTACGCGCCGCAGTCGTCCGGCGATCTCTTCGATGTCGGCGGCACCGAAAACCTCGGGTATGTACTCGAATTTCAGGCGGAGCCTGGTGTCGACCGATGCTACGAGGCTGAGCGGGTAGTGGGCAGCGTCCTTGGCTTCGACATCGGTGATCCGGACCCCCGCAATATCGGCATCGGACGAAAGCCCCTGACGGTCAACGGGATACGATTCGAAGACAGTCAACGTGTCGAATCCGATCTCCGGCCCCGCGCCTACGTGGATCTCGGAAAGCCCGAGACAGTGGTGATCCGACAGCTCTGCTTGCTCGGCCTGGATCCGCGCGAGGAGTGTGCCGATACTTTCACTCGGGCGCAGCGTGATTCGGACCGGAATTGTGTTGATGAACAGCCCGACCATGGTTTCGATCCCGGTCAGCTCGGGAGGTCGACCCGACACCGTCGCTCCGAACACCACATCGTCTCTCCCGGTCAGTGCAGCAAGGACGATCCCCCACGATGCCTGAACAATCGTGTTGATCGTCAGCCCGAGTTCACGCGCCATTCCGCGAAGTGAGGTTGTGAATTCCTCGTCCAGATCGAACACCCACTCGGCCGCCATGGTGGAGAGTCGACGCGATCGAACCGCTGGAGCCAACAGCGTCGGTCCTTCGACTCCGCTCAGCGTCCTCGCCCACACAGCTCGGGAAGCTTGCTGATCGCGGCGGCTCATCCAGGTCAGATAGTCGCGATACGCGCGCGCGTGAGGCAAGGCCGCCACTTGACCGTCGGCGGCATAGAGCGTCGCCAATTCCCGGATCAGCAGGGGCATGGACCAGCCGTCCAGAAGGATGTGATGATTGGTGAGCACGAGCGTGAACTTTTCGGGGGCGAGAGCGATCAGGGTGAATCGGATCAACGGCGCCCGTGCCATGTCGAACGGGCGCGCTCGGTCCTCGGCCAGCGCTCGATCAATTTCCTGATCTGGTGCACCAGTGAGGTCGATTTCCTGCCACGGCGCTGCCACGTTGCTTCGGACCACCTGGACGGCACGGCCGTCGGCGCTGTGAAGGAAGGCGGTACGCAGGTTCTCATGCCGGCCGAGCAGCGCGTCGGCGGCGCGGCGCAGGCGCTCCGAATCGACTGCGCCGGCTAGATCGAGAGCCACTTGTACGAGGTATGCGTCGACCGATCGTTCGGCCAATTCGGCGTGGAACAACAACCCCGCTTGCAGTGGAGAGAGTGGCCAGACATCGCTCAGGTCGGGACACCGACTTTCGAGGTCGTCGATCGCCTCCTGTCTAAGATCGACCAGATCGAAGTCCGAGGGTGTGAATCCGCCGCCGCCCGCCGCGAACTCTGCGAGCCCGGCCAGTGCGTCGAGCCACCACTGCCCCAGTTGCCGAACGTCGTCCGCACCCAGAATGTCCGGTGGGAACGTCCAGCCGGCAACGAGCTGCGGACCGTCCTCGGTATCGCTGTCGACCGTCATCACGTTGACCTCGAGGACGCTGGCGAGTGGAAGATCGACGGCCGCAACCGTCCGCAGGTCCTCGTCACGGATCGGTACCCATCCCGCTGAAGCGTCGGCGTCGGATCCACCGACGCGTCCGAGGTAGTTGAAGCTGATCTGAGGCACCGGAAGTTGCGAAAGAGTGTGTGCCGTTTCGCGGTTCAGATAGCGCAGCAACCCGAAGCCGATGCCGCGGTCCGGCACCGCCCGGAGTTGTTCCTTGACAGTCTTGGCAGCGACGCCGGCAGCCGGGCCGCCGGCGAAGGCGTCACCCGGATCCACTCCGCTCAGATCGATCCGCACCGGGAAGATCGTCGTGAACCATCCCACCGTGCGAGCAAGATCTGCCCCGGGAACCACCTGTTCCTCGCGTCCGTGCCCCTCGAGACTGATCAATGTCTCCGGATTGTCGATGCCGCGGTCCATGCGCCAGCGGACCATCGCAAGTGCCAAAGCCGTCAACAATCCGTCCTCGACGCTCCCGTGAATCGCCTGCGGAACTGTCGTCGACACGGCCTCGGTCAATCCCGTGGGAACTCGTACTTCGATGTCAATGGTGGCCGAGGCGGTGTCCCTCTTCGTCAGGGCGCGCACACCCAGAGTCGGATCGGGACCCTCGAGCACCTCTCGCCAATAGTCGATCTCAGCCACCCGATCGGGCTCGCACGCGGCGTCGACGAGGCCATGTGCCCATCGACGCATCGAGGTTCCGACCGGAGCAAGTGACGGGTCGACGCCTGACTGCACCTGCGCACAGGCAAGTGCAAGATCGGGGATCAGGATTCGCCAGGAAACACCGTCCGTCACCAGATGGTGCGCTACCAGTAGCAACCGTTTCCGGCTCTGCCGGTCCTTTTGAACCTGCCGGTCCTTTTGAATCTGCCCGTCGGTGTCGAGCAGGACTGCCTGCACCATCACACCTGCCTCCGGGTCGAGCCGCCCCAGAGCTGCGTCGAGTTCTGTCGAGACCGTCTCCGCGGCAGAACCCCCGAGGCTCCCGTGGCGTACGACGGTCTCCGCCCGCACCGTACCTACAGGCGCAACGTCCATCCGCCGAGCGGATTCAGGATGATGCGTCGCCCGGATGCCTGCGCGGAGGATGTCGTGGTGGTCCAGCACAGCCTGCATGGCCAGTGTCAGCGTGACCTCGTCGAGCGTGGCAGGAACCGAGAGCAGAACAGATTGGGAGTACCGGAGAAAATCTCCACCACGGTCAAGCATCCATTCGACGATCGGCGTCAATTCGATCTCACCGACGCCGCCGCCAGGCAATTCGTCGACGACGACACGGTTGCCAGCCGTTCCGGCCGTCTCGGACAGCGCCGCAACAGTTTTGCGTTCGAACACCTCGCGCGGTGTGATCAGAACTCCGGCAGACCTGGCGCGCGTCACCAACTGGATGGACATGATCGAGTCACCGCCTAGAGTGAAGAACGAATCGTCGACCCCCACCTCCTCGAGTCCCAGAACTTCGGCGAACAGACTCGCAAGGATGTTTTCCGTCGCGGACGCGGGGCCACGACTTACGGTTGCCTGTCGCCCGAAGTCAGGTTCAGGCAATGCATTCCGGTCGAGCTTTCCGTTCACCGTCAGCGGCAAACCCTCGAGAACCGTCACGACAGCGGGGACCATGTGGGGCGCCAACCTCTGTGAGACATACCCGAGCAACGCCGCCGGAGAGATAGTGGCACCGGACTCCGGCACCACGTAGCCCACCAACCGGTCTCTGCGGGCTACCACCGCCGACTGAGACACGCCCACTCCGGAGAGCAGTGCAGCCTCCACCTCGCCGAGTTCGATTCGGTACCCCTTCACCTGCACCTGCAGATCGTTTCGTCCGAGGTACTCCAGCTGCCCGCTGTCGTTCCAGCGCCCCAGGTCACCGGATCGATACATACGCGCACCACTGACCGCGAGGTCGGGAATGAACCGCGCGGACGTCAGACCGAACCGGCCGAGGTATCCGCGTGAAACCTGATCACCGGAGACATACAGTTCACCCACCACACCGGGCGGCACCGGGTGCAACCGCTGATCCAACACATACACACGCAATCCGGGTAACGCCCGACCAATCACCGAGGCCGATCGTTGACGCACCAGCACACGATCGAGCGGTAAATGGCTGACGTGCACAGTGGTCTCCGTGATGCCGTACATGTTGACCAGATCTGGTGACGAAGTCCCGCGACGGGCGTACCAGCGCGTCAACTGTCCGAAGTCGAGCGCTTCTCCGCCGAAGATCACGTAGCGCAATGACAGGGCCGCACCCCCGGTAAGCCGGTCGGCTTCCGCCAATTGATAGAAGGCGGTGGGAGTTTGATTGAGCACCGTGACACGTTCGTGCCGTAGCAATTCGAGGAATGCCTCTGGTGAACGGGCCGTGAAGTAGTCGACCAGTACCAGTCGGCCACCGTGTGCGAGTGCGCCCCACATTTCCCAGACCGAGAAGTCGAATGCCTCCGAATGGAACATCGTCCACACATCGCCGCTGCCGAAGCCGAAGAGCGCTCTGGTGTTTGCCAGCAACGTCACTACGCTGCGGTGAGAAACCTGCACCCCCTTCGGGCGCCCGGTGGACCCCGAGGTGTAGATCACGTAGGCCACCGATTCGGGTCGGAGCGGTAGCAGCCGATCTCGGTCGGTCACCGCAAGCGGAGAAAACCTGTGCAGTGCATCGAGAATCACCGGGTCGTCTACCGCAATCACTGGAATCTCGCTGTCTGCGATTGCGTCACTGTCTCGTATGTAGACGCCGTCGGCCCGGGTGGTCAACACACACTTCGGCCGGGCGTCACGCAGCACGAAGTCCACCCGGTTTACCGGAGAAGTCGAGTCCACCGGTACGTATCCGCCACCCGCCTTCACCACCGCCAGCAATGCCACCATCAGGTCGATCGAGCGGGCCATCGCGACTGCCACCAAGGTTTCCGGCCCCACCCCCTGCGCCACCAACAGTCGAGCAAGGCGGTTTGCTCGCTCGTCGAGTTCGCGGTACGTAACCGACAATCCGCCGCAGCGCACCGCCACGGCAGCACCGGACGTCCGCGCCGTGCGATCGAAGAGATCCGACAACGAATCCTCGTCTGTTCCGGCGCCAGAGGGCGTGGGCGCAACCAGCAACCCGCTGAGTTCGCCGGCCAGAATCATGTCGATATCACCGACGACCACCGACTGGTTCTCGGTCACGGCGCCGATCACTCTTTCGAAGCGCGCCGCGATGCGCGCCACCGACATTCGATCGAAAATATCTGTTGCATAACGGAAACCGGCGCTGATACCAGCGGGCTCACCGTGCTCGTCGACGTGCTCCATCACACTCAGTTGCAGATCGAATTTCGCAACCGCGAGATCGACGTCGAGCGAGCGAACCGTCAGTTCCGGCAAGTCGAAGCGCAGTCCCGTATCGGTCTGGAATTCGAGGAGTACCTGAAACAGAGGTGAATGCTCGGTGGAACGGTCGGGCGAGAGGTAATCCACCAACCTCTCGAAGGGGATGTCTGCATGGTCCAGAGCACCGAGATCCGTTGACCGCACCGCGGCCAACACCTCGGCAAAGGTTGCTCCGGATGAGACAGGTGTGCGAAGGACGAGCGTGTTGACGAACATCCCGACCACATCGTCGAACACCGATGCACCGCGACCTGCGACCGGAGTCCCGATCACTACGTCGTCCGCTGTAGTGAGCCGTGCCAGCAATACCGCCAGAGCCGCATGCATCACCATGAACAGAGACGAACCGTTCTGGTGTGCGAGTTCGTTCAAAGCTCGATGGATCTCGGGCGAGAAGTCCATCGAAACCACCGCGCCCTCGGCAGACCGTTTCGAGGTTCGTGGTCTATCGAGAGGGAGCGGCAAGACGTCCGGAATACCCGACAGCTTCGCTGTCCAATAATCGAATTCGGCCGAGGGCGAAGTTTCCGGACCAACGTCTGCGTCGACGATCTCACGCTGCCAGAGGGTGTAGTCGGCGTACTGAACCGGCAGCGGCGCCCAGTCCGGGCTCCGACCTTGCGTGCGCGCGGTATATGCACTCATCAGGTCGCGTGCCAGTGGTGCCATCGAGAAGCCGTCTGCGGCGATGTGGTGAACAACGATCGCGAGTACATGCTGCTCCGGTCCGGTTCGGAGTAACCTCACGTGCAGCGGGAACCCTTCGGACACATCGAATCCGATGTCGAAGAACGCGTGCAAGTCCGTGAAAAGCCACTCGCCGGGAATCGGCACGGGGTGGATTCGAGGAGCAGCGACCGCGGGTTCGGCGATCACCTGGTAGGGCCCGTCTGCGGACGCAGGAAAGATCGTTCGAAGAGATTCGTGCCGTTCCACCACATCACCCAGCGCGGCTTGGAGCGCACCCGAATCCAGGAACCCGTCCAGTTGTAGTGCGACGGGGATGTTGTAGAGCGGAGACGACGTGTCGAACTGGTTGACGAACCACATCCGCGATTGCGCGAACGACAGCGGAATACGTTCTGGCCGTGCCCTACTCGTGAGGGGCACACGAGTAGCTTCCTCGAGTCCAGGCTCGCCCGGCGCGGAGTCGATTGGATCTATCGAGGCCGCCAGGTCCGCGACCACGGGGGCGTCGAACAGTGCATTGACCCCCATATTGGTGTGCAATGCGGCGTTGATGCGGGCGATGACTCGAGTGGCGCTGAGGGAATCCCCGCCGAGTTCGAAGAAACTGTCGTCGGCACCCACCTGGTCGAGACCGAGAACGTCGGCAACAGCACGGGCGATTCCGATTTCGGCAGGAGTGGCAGGAATCCGATATGCAGCGCTCGCAAAATCGGTGTCCGGGAGGGCTTTACGGTCCAACTTCCCATGCACCGTCACCGGAAACTCCCCCAACACCACCACCACCGACGGCACCATGAACCCCGGAAGAGACCTCCGCACCCCCTCCAACACCACCACCTCATCGACCACCACCCCCACCTCACCCACCACAAACCCCACCAAAAAATCCCCACCCACACCCGACCGCAACACCACCACCGCACCAGCCACCCCCACCTGAGCAGCCAACACCGCCTCCACCTCACCCAACTCCACCCGCTGCCCCCGCACCTTCACCTGAAAATCCTTGCGCCCCACAAACTCCAACACCCCACCACACCCCCACCGCACCACATCACCCGTCCGATACACCCGAGCACCCACCACCCCCGACACCGGATCCGCCACAAACCGACCCACCGTCAAATCCACACGACCCTCATACCCCCGAGCCACCTGCACCCCACCCACATACAACTCCCCCACCACACCCACCGGAACCGGCCGCAACCGCGAATCCAACACCAACACCCGCGTATTCCACACCGGCCGACCAATCGGAACACCCACCCCCACAACACCCTCCACCACATGAAACGTCACATCCACCGACGCCTCCGTCGGCCCGTACAAATTCACCAACTCCGCACCACACACCCCCGCAAACCGCCCCGCCAACACCGACGACAACCCCTCACCCGACACAAACACCCGACGCAAACCCGAACACCCCACCCCCAACTCCCCCACGCTCAACTCCCCCACGAACACCTCCAACATCGACGGCACAAAATGCACCACCGACACCCCCCACCGCTCGATCACACCCACCAAATACACCGGATCACGATGCCCACCCGGATCCGCCACCACCAACCGCGCACCCACCATCAACGGCCAAAACAACTCCCACACCGACACATCGAACGACACCGGCGTCTTCTGCAACACCACATCCCCCACACCCAACGGAAACTCCCCCTGCATCCACAACAACCGATTCACCACCCCCGCATGCGACACCACCACCCCCTTCGGACGACCCGTCGACCCCGACGTGAACATCACATACACCGCATGCTCAGGCAACAACACCCCCAACCGATCCCCCACCCCCACCGGACCACCCGAAAACCCCGAAACATCAACACAACCCACATCAACAAACCCCACCCCCACCGGCAAACACCCACCATCACCAACCCGCGACAACACCACCACCGGATCCACCACACCCACCACAAACCCCACCCGCTCCACCGGCGCACCCACATCCACCGGAACAAACACCCCACCAGCCCGCACCACCGCAAACACCGCCACCAACAACTCCACCGACCGCGACAACGCCACACACACCCGCGACTCCGGACCCACCCCCAACGAAATCAACAACCGCGCAAAACGATTCACCCGAACATCGAACTCACCCCACGACAACACCACCCCACCACACACCAACCCCCCACCACCCACACCAGCAAACCGCCCATCCAACACATCCACCAACGTCAAACCCCCCACCACAACCCCCACACCATCCCAACCACCCACCACCAACCCACGCTCACCGGCGACAAACACGTCGACCTCACCGACCGGTGTATCCGCGTTCGCTGCGAAGGCGGCAAGAATCCGCGACATTCGCTGTGCAATGGTGTCGACCGCGGCGCGGTCGAATGCCGCCGGCTGGTACCGCAGGCTGACCTGCAGCGTCGGTTCCGCGACCGACAGCACGGTGAGCGGGTAATGCGTGGCGTCGCGGGCATTCACAGCGGTGACGCGCATACCGGCAATGTCGGTGTTCCCGCCCATCCCCGAGGTATCGATCGGATACGACTCGAAGACCGACAGTGTGTCGAACAAATTGCCTGTCCCTACGACAGATTGAATCGCGCCGAGTCCGACATAGTGATGATCGAGCAGAGCTGTCTGCTCGCTTTGCAGTCGAGCGAGCAGCTGCGTACACGTCTCGTCCGGATCCAGTTGCACTCGGACAGGCAACGTGTTGATCAGCAGCCCGATCATGTTTTCCACACCAGGCAACTCGGGTGAGCGGCCCGAAACCGTGACGCCGAAGACTACGTCGTCACGGGAAAGCATCCGAGACAGTAGGACACCCCACGCCGCCTGGATCACCGTGTTCATCGTGATCCCGCTCCGTTGGACCAGCGCACCGAGTCCGTCGCGCACCGAATCGGGTAGATCGACGGCAACCTCTTCGGGCACCAGCTGCTCCGCGATCGGCGTCGAAGGCGCCAACAACGTCGGCTCGTCGACGCCTTCCAAGGCGTCCTCCCACGCCGCGAGCGAGGTCTCCATATCGCGGTGCATCAACCATTCCAGATAGGTGCGGTACGACGGAGTCTCGGGAAGATCGGCCGGGGCCCTCTCGACCGAGAGACTGTCGTCCGCGTATCGCATCAACAGTTCGCGAACCAGCAACGGCATCGACCAACCGTCGAGAACGATGTGATGGTTCGTCACCACCAACACACACCTCGTCGGCGAGGTTCGCAGCAACGTCAGCCGAAGCAGTGGCGGCGAAGCGAGGTCGAAGGGTGCACTGCGATCCTCGGCGAGGCGGCGCTCCAGATCTGCGTCGGTTGCCGATCCGCGATCACTCAGGTCGACCTCGGTCCAGGGAATCACGGCATCGTCGACAATCAACTGCACCGGTAGGCCGTGTACGTCGTAGACGAACGCTGCACACAGATTCGGGTGGTTTGCCAATAGTCCGGCAGCAGCGCCGCGCAAACGCTCGGAATCAACCGATCCTTCGAGCTCGACGCACAACTGCGCTGTGTAGACGTCCGTCGACGTGGCCGCCAGTGAGGCATGGAACATCAGCCCGGCCTGAAGGGGCGACACCGACCAGACATCGTGCAATCCGGGGAAGTCGTTCTCCCAGCGTTCGATCTGTTGTTGGTCGACCGAGACGAGGGGAATGTCCGACGGCGTCAGACCGCCCGCATCAGGTCGCGACGCGTGCGCGGTGAGTCCGTCGAGCGCACGACGCCACAGTTCCGCGAACTCCGCGATGTCAGACCTGTCGAGCACTCCGCGGGGAAAGGTGAAAGACGCTGTCAGGCACGGCCCGTCGACGTGGTCCTCAACCGCGGCGTTGATGTCGATCACGGACGCCACAGGCATGGACGGGTTCTGGGTTCCGCCGAGCCTTCGATTGCCCTCCACCGGCAGCCAGTCCTGTGTTCCGTCAGAGGAGCTGATCCGGCCCAGATAGTTGAAACTGATCTGAGGAGAACGGAATCGGCCGAGTGGGTCGCTCTCGCCCGACAGGTACCGCAACATCCCGAATCCGATTCCATGATCGGGGATCGCACGCACGTACTCTTTGACAGCTTTGAGAGCCCGCCCGGCGTCGGCGCCACCTGCCAGTGCGTCGTCGACGTCGATTGCGCCAAGTTCCACGCGCACCGGGTAGAGCGTGGTGAACCAACCAACGGTGCGAGCGAGGTCTGCACCAGGAACCGCTCCTTCCTCGCGCCCGTGTCCTTCGAGCGTGATCAGGGCGGCAGCGGTATCCATACCGCGGCGTCGTCGCCACTCGATCGAGGCCAACGCAACAGCGGTGACGAGTCCGTCGTTCACGCCGGCGTGGAATGCCGCAGGAACCGTGGTGAGAAGGTTCCTGGTCGCCGAAGGCGAGATGTCCACTGTAACGGTGTCGACCGTGTCGTCGACGTCGATCGTGGGATCGAGTGGGCGCGAACCGATCAACGGGTCATCGCCGTCCAGGATCGTTTTCCATATGTCCAGTTCGACGCTCCGGTCGCCCACGTGCTCGACAAGCCCATGCGCCCATCGCCGGAACGACGTTCCGATCTGTGGCAGTTCGGGCGTGACACCGGCCTGGAGTTGTGCTGTCACCGACGCCAGGTCGGTGACCAGAATGCGCCACGAGACGCCGTCGACAACCAGGTGATGAATCACCACAAGTAGTCGGCCCCGCCCGGTCGACACGTCAGGTTTGTCGGCCAGGTCGAACCAGATCACGCGCACCATGTCAGCCGTGGCGGGATCCAAGCTGTCGGCCACGGCCTCGAGTTCTCCCGACGCCAAGGCCCTGAAACCTTCGTCGTCCACCGAATCGACAGCTACGCGGTGGATCAGTCCTTCGGCCGAGATCGAGCCGGGTGGTAAGACTTCCATGACCCGGTCACTCTCAACCAAGCGAGCTCGAAGCATTCCGTGGCGGTCCAGCAACACCTGGAGACCACGGACAAGGAGGTCCTGGGTGAGATCAGCGGGAGCTGTCAGCAAGAGCGCCTGGGAGAACCGTTTCACTCCGCCGCCACGCAGCCCGCCACTGCTGCGGTCGAGCATCCACTGCGCCACCGGGCTCAATGGAACAGTTCCGACAGCGGATCCCGGTAGCTCCGCGAGTACATCAGGCCTGTCCTGCTCAAGGTGCGCCGACTCGGCAAGCGCGGCGACGGATTTGTGGTCGAAAACATCTCGGGGTGAGATGATCACACCCGCATCGCGAGCGCGGGCCACCAATTGGATGGACATGATGCTGTCGCCACCGAGCTCGAAGAACGAATCATGCACTCCTACCGCGTCGAGACCGAGAACCTGCGCGAACAGAGCGGCAAGAAGATTCTCGGTTTCCGTTCGCGGTGGCCGGTCGGGTGTGGCGGCGGACGAGAAATCGGGTGTGGGAAGCGCTGCGCGGTCGAGTTTTCCGTGAACCGTCAGCGGAACGGCGTCGAGCACCACCACCGCCGCCGGCACCATGTACGACGGCAGGCGCTTGCCTGCATGGGCGAGGACGTCTCGCGGATCGACACTCGCTCCGCGATCGGGAACCACGTAGCCGATCAACCGATCCCTGCCGTCGCCGTTCCAGACGGCCGTCACCGCCTGGGCCACGCGCGGGTGCGTCTGCAGTGCCACCTCGACTTCCCCGAGTTCGATGCGGAACCCACGGACTTTGACTTGGGCATCGGTGCGCCCGAGATACTCCAGCCGTCGGTCGGGCGTCCACCGCACGCGATCGCCCGTGCGATAGATCCGCGTTCCCGGCGCACCGAAGGGATCTGCGACAAACTGCGTGGCGGTCAACGGGTATCGCCGGTGATAGCCGCGAGCGAGAGCCGGCCCGGCAAGATACAACTCCCCCGCGACACCTACCCGTACCGCTCGCAGACGCGAGTCCAGCACTACCTCGCTGAATCCGCGAGTAGGTGTGCCGATAGTGACCGGGTCGTTCGGAGCCAGTGCCGCACTGATGCTCGACACGACAGTTGCCTCGGTAGGACCGTAGGCGTTGAACATCTTTCTGCCCGGCGCCCAGCGGGCCACCAATTCCGGCGGACACGCTTCCCCACCTGTCACGACACAACCGACAGTGGTGAGACCGTCTGGGTCGACGGACGTTAAGGCCGCCGGAGTCACAAAACAATGGGTGACGCGCTCGCGCTCCAGTAGCGCCGCCAGTTCCGACCCGCCGTAGACGGTCGGTGGCACGATCACCATCGTGGCTCCAGCACCAACGGCCATCACGAGCTCGAGAACCGACGCGTCGAAACTCGGCGAAGCGAAGTGCAGAGTTCTGGATCGGGTCGTGGCGGCGAAGGTCTCACGCTCCTGGAGCGCGAAGTCGCTCAACCCGCGATGTGTGACCGTCACGCCCTTGGGTGTTCCTGTCGACCCCGACGTGTAGATCAGATAGACCGGATTGTCGATGCGAATCGGTGCCTTCCGATCCGCGTCGGTGACTTTCGATGGCGAGTACGCCCGCAGCCGTTCCTCGAAACCGGCATCGTCGAGGACCAGCCACGGCACGAGGCCGGACAATGCCGCGGTGTGAGCTCGAGACGTTATCCCCCACCCTGCACCGGAGTCGCCCAGCATGTGCTCGATACGAGCAGCAGGATGTCCCGGGTCCACGGGCAGGAATGCCGCACCTGTCTTGGCAATGGACCACACCGCCAGAACGGACTCGATGGAGCGTGGGAGACACAACGCCACCACCGATTCGGGACCCACTCCGGATTCGATCAGCATGCGGGCCAAGCGGTTCGACCGCACGTCGAGTTCGAGATAGGTCACTTCACGTTCCTCGAACACCAGCGCGACGGCGCCGGGATCCTGGGCGGTCGCCATATCTGTTGCTGCAGTCAGCAAATCCGGAAGGGTCTGAACAGCGGCGGAAATCTCACCTCGCACGGGTACCAGTTCGGCTGACTCATAGGCGTCGAGGATCTCGATATCTCCGATCCGTGATTGCGGATACGTGATAACGCGCTCGAGAATCCGTTGCAGGCGGTCGGCGAAGCCCGCTACCGTTTCCTCGTCGAAAATATCTGTGGCATATCCGAATTCGGCGCGAAGACCGTCGTATTCGCCGGCTGCGCCGGCGTTCCGCGTCACCGTCAACTGAAGATCGAAGTTGATGGTGTCGATCTCGACGCCCACGTCGGTCACCTGCAGGTCGGGGAGTTCGAGTGCAGGCCGTTCGATGTCTTGGAACTCCAACATGACTTGAAACAGGGGCGAGTACGCCGTCGAACGTGAAGGATTCACGATCTCGACGACTCTTTCGAACGGCACGTCCGCGTGAATGAAGGCGCTCAGATCTACGTTTCGGACCTGGTCGAGGAAGTCTCCGAAAGTTGCGCCGCGGTCCACTGCAGTGCGCAAGACCAACGTGTTGACGAACATGCCCACCAGGTCGTCGAGTTCGCGCTCCCCACGCCCGGCGATGGGAGTTCCGACGGCTACGTCGTCCTCATCACTGAGCCTCGCCAGCAGCACTGCCAAGGCTGCGTGCACAACCATGAAGACCGTGGCGTTGTGTTTGCGCGACAGGGCAACCACACCGGCATGCACCTTCGGACCGAACTCGAACCTGATCCGTCCGCGTCGAAGCGAACGCACATCACCGCGCGGTCGATCGGTCGGAATGTCGAGAACCTCAGGTGCGCCCGCAAGATTCTCGGCCCAATAGCCGAGCTGTTTCGAGATCAGAGACCGAGAGTCCGATTCCGAGCCCAACCAACCACGTTGCCACAACGCGTAGTCGGCATACTGGATCCCGAGCGGCGCCCACTGCGGTGCCTTACCGTTCACACGGGAGGAGTATGCGCTCATGAGATCTCGGGCCAGCGGTACCGTCGAGAATCCGTCGGCGGCGATGTGGTGAATCACGATCACCAGGACATGCGAGTGGACCTGGTCATCTCGCCGCAACAAGGTGGCGCGCATCGGGACCTGCTGCGTGACGTCGAAACCATCCGAAGCGATCTGCCGGCTACGCTCGCGCAGCTCTTCCTCTCCCTGCACAAGTATCGGTGCAAGATCCGATACCACCTGTGAGGTGGACATGATCACTTGACGCGGGCCGTCGTCAGTGAGAGGAAAAACAGTGCGCAAGGACTCGTGCCGCTCGACGACGTCGACAAATGCAGCGTGAAGCGCACTCACGTTCACTGCACCTTCGAGCCTCAACGCGCACGCGACGTTGTAGGCGGCGGACTCGGGGGCGAACTGATTCGCAAACCACATTCGCTCCTGCGCCGGTGAAAGTGGGATATCTGTCGTCATACCCCGCGGCGTCAACGCCGGCTTGGCCCCCTCTCCTCCGCGACACTGCGCCAATTCGGCCAGCGCTGCAACGGTAGAAGCATCGAAGACGTCACGAATGTTGATCCGTTCGCCGAGAACAGAATTCACTCGCGCAACCAACCTGGCCGCACTGAGAGAGTTCCCACCCAGGGCAAAAAAGTCGTCGTTCACGCCCACCGTCGACGTTCCCAGCAGATCATCGAAGATTGCGGCAACCGTCTCCTCGACCGGCGTTCGTGGCGCAACATACTGCAGCGCTTGAGGTTCGAAGGTGACGTCCGGGAGGGCTTTACGGTCCAACTTCCCATGCACCGTCACCGGAAACTCCCCCAACACCACCACCACCGACGGCACCATGAACCCCGGAAGAGACCTCCGCACCCCCTCCAACACCACCACCTCATCGACCACCACCCCCACCTCACCCACCACAAACCCCACCAAAAAATCCCCACCCACACCCGACCGCAACACCACCACCGCACCAGCCACCCCCACCTGAGCAGCCAACACCGCCTCCACCTCACCCAACTCCACCCGCTGCCCCCGCACCTTCACCTGAAAATCCTTGCGCCCCACAAACTCCAACACCCCACCACACCCCCACCGCACCACATCACCCGTCCGATACACCCGAGCACCCACCACCCCCGACACCGGATCCGCCACAAACCGACCCACCGTCAAATCCACACGACCCTCATACCCCCGAGCCACCTGCACCCCACCCACATACAACTCCCCCACCACACCCACCGGAACCGGCCGCAACCGCGAATCCAACACCAACACCCGCGTATTCCACACCGGCCGACCAATCGGAACACCCACCCCCACAACACCCTCCACCACATGAAACGTCACATCCACCGACGCCTCCGTCGGCCCGTACAAATTCACCAACTCCGCACCACACACCCCCGCAAACCGCCCCGCCAACACCGACGACAACCCCTCACCCGACACAAACACCCGACGCAAACCCGAACACCCCACCCCCAACTCCCCCACGCTCAACTCCCCCACGAACACCTCCAACATCGACGGCACAAAATGCACCACCGACACCCCCCACCGCTCGATCACACCCACCAAATACACCGGATCACGATGCCCACCCGGATCCGCCACCACCAACCGCGCACCCACCATCAACGGCCAAAACAACTCCCACACCGACACATCGAACGACACCGGCGTCTTCTGCAACACCACATCCCCCACACCCAACGGAAACTCCCCCTGCATCCACAACAACCGATTCACCACCCCCGCATGCGACACCACCACCCCCTTCGGACGACCCGTCGACCCCGACGTGAACATCACATACACCGCATGCTCAGGCAACAACACCCCCAACCGATCCCCCACCCCCACCGGACCACCCGAAAACCCCGAAACATCAACACAACCCACATCAACAAACCCCACCCCCACCGGCAAACACCCACCATCACCAACCCGCGACAACACCACCACCGGATCCACCACACCCACCACAAACCCCACCCGCTCCACCGGCGCACCCACATCCACCGGAACAAACACCCCACCAGCCCGCACCACCGCAAACACCGCCACCAACAACTCCACCGACCGCGACAACGCCACACACACCCGCGACTCCGGACCCACCCCCAACGAAATCAACAACCGCGCAAAACGATTCACCCGAACATCGAACTCACCCCACGACAACACCACCCCACCACACACCAACCCCCCACCACCCACACCAGCAAACCGCCCATCCAACACATCCACCAACGTCAAACCCCCCACCACAACCCCCACACCATCCCAACCACCCACCACCAACCCACGCTCGGGCGCGCCCAAAATTTCCGTATCCCCTACTGGCACTGTCGGATCCGACACGACCGACCGGAGGAGGCGGACGAAACGCTCGCCGAACTCGGCGACTGTGGTGCGCTCGAAGATATCGGAGGCATAGGTGAAGGCGGCATCGAAACCCATGGGGACGCCGTCTTTGCCACGCTGCTCGGTGAGCGACAGTTGCAAGTCGAATTTGGCGACACCGACGTCGACTGGAACAACATCGACATCCAGTCCGGGTAGTTCGAGGTGGGGATCTGCGGTGTTCTGGAATTCCAACAGAACCTGGAAGAGCGGTGAGCGAGATGACGAACGCTCCGGCGCAACTGCATCGACGACTCGCTCGAACGGCACCTCGGCTTGTCCGAACGCTGCCAGATCGACTTCGCGAGTTCGTGAAAGGATCTCCTCAAAAGTCGCGGCGGTGTCAACGGTGATTCGCAGGACGACCGTGTTGACGAACATCCCGACCAGATCGTCGAGGACTTGCTCGGCGCGCCCTCCTACCGGAGTCCCGATCGCTATGTCCGGCGAGGCGCTCAGCCGTGCCAACAGAACCGCCAGCACTGCGTGCATCACCATGAACGGTGTCGCGTTGTGATTCCGAGCGAGTTCGAGGAGTTCACTGTGCACGTCTGCGGGCACCGAGAATCGGACCGATTCACCGCGCATGGATCGTTCCGCCGGTCTCGGTCGATCCAGCGGAAGGTCGATCACGTCAGGTAGACCGGCCAGGGTGGACGTCCAGTAGTCCAACTGCTTCGCCTCGAGCGTGTCCGGATCGTCGTCACTGCCGAGCAGTTCGATCTGCCATTGGCTGTAGTCGGCGTACTGCACAGGCAAAGGCGACCAGTCCGGTGCCCGTTTCGCAGCCCGCGCCGCGTAGGCGCGGGTCAGGTCGCGGGCCAGCGGCTCGAGGGATGCTCCGTCCGCCGAAATATGGTGAACCACCAGCGCAAGGACATGATCGTCCGGCGTGACCCGAAAAAGGGAGCCGCGCAGGGGCACGTTCGCGCTCACGTCGAACCCCTCGCGAGCGAGATCGGCGATGCGCCTGTCCAAGGCTTCCTCGTCCACGGATACTTCCCACGCAATCTTCGACGTCACGCGTTCCGAAGGCACTACTACCTGATGTGGGCCGTCGACCGACGCCGGGTAGACGGTACGGAGCGATTCATGCCGATCGACAACATCTCCCACCGCGCGCTGCATTGCAGCGACATCCAAGGCACCTGACAGTCGGACCACCATCGGAATGTTGTAGGCCGGGGACGACGTGTCGAACTGATTGACGAACCACAGGCGTCGTTGTGCCACAGACACCGGAATCTTGTCCCTGTACGAATGTGCCTGCAGGATTGGACGCTTCGAACGCGTGCGATCAACGCGGGATGACTTCGCATCCCGCACGTGGAGGGCCAGTGATTCGATCGTCGGTGCTTCGAACAAAGTCCGCACCCCGAAATCGATTGCTTCAGCGGCATTGACTAGTGCGATCACCTTTGTGGCGATCAGTGAGTTCCCACCCAGCTCGAAGAAGTCGTCACCCGCACCCACCGTCTCGACGCCTAGAACGTCGGCAAAAATCTCGGCCAGCAGTAGTTCTTCAGCGCCCTCGGGCGGTCGAAAGTTGTCCGACCGAGCATCGAACCGAGGTGCCGGTAAGGCAGCGCGATCGACCTTTCCCGCCGGAGTTACCGGCAACTCGTCGAGTAGAACAAATGCCGCTGGAACCATGTACGACGGCACACGGCTCGCGGCGTACTGCGTCAGCTCGGCCGTCGAGAGCGCACTTCCGCCGGCAGGCACGACGTACGTGGTGATCATCGTTGTACCGGAGGGAGCCGCACGCGCCACGGTGACTGCATTCTCGACCTGCGGACACGACTGCACGACGCTGTCGATTTCCCCGAGCTCGATACGGAATCCGCGAACTTTCACCTGGAAGTCACTACGGCCGACGTACTCGAGTGCACGGCCACGACGCCGCCGCACCAAATCCCCCGTTCGATACATCCGCCGGCCCGGGTGGCCGAAGGGGTCTGCCACGAATCGTTCTGCCGTCAACGCATACTTTCGGTGGTAGCCGCGTGCGAGCGCGTCTCCCGAGATGTACAGCTCGCCCACAACACCGTCGGGGACGAGGTGCAATCGCTGATCGAGCACGATCTCCTCGAAGCCGCGGAGCGGACCGCCCACTGTGATGTTCTCCGACGACACCATCGGCTCGCCGATGTTCGACATGACGGTGGTCTCGGTCGGCCCGTACGCATTGCACAGCCGTCGGCCGGGAGCCCACCGCTTCACAAGATCCGGCGGACAGGCCTCACCACCGACCACCACTTCGCCGAAGTCCGAAAGGCCCTCAGGCGAAACTGTTCCGAGCGCCGCAGTAGTGACAAAACCATGCGTGACACGCTGGGATTCGAGGAAGTGAGACAACTCGTCACCGCCGTAGATCGTGCTCGGCGCAATCACCATGGTCGCTCCGGCACCGAAAGCCAGCAGGTATTCGAAAATCGAGGCGTCGAAACTCGGGGTCGAGAAGTGCAATGTTCGCGCATCCTGGGTCGCACCGAACCGCGAACGCTGTTCGGCAGCAAGCGCTTCCAGTCCACGATGCGAGACCGTCACCCCCTTGGGGAGTCCGGTGGAACCCGAAGTGTAGATCACGTATGCAGGATTGTCGGGCCGGATCGGGTGCACCCGATCGACATCGGAGATGGAGCGCACTGACAACCGTGCAAGTCGGCCACGGAACTCAGCGTCGTCGATTGCTATCCAGGAAATCGAATCCGGCAAACGATGAAGTTCGGAAACGACCGTGAGCCCCAGTACGGCGCCGGAATCGGTCAGCATGAAGCGAACACGTTCACCCGGATAGGTCGGATCCACCGGCACGAATGCCGCGCCAGCTTTGGTCACCGCCAACATCGCGACAACCGATCCGATCGAACGCGTCATACCCAGCGCCACACTGTTTTCCGGACCGATGCCGCGGTCGATCAATTCTCGGGCCAACTTCGAGGAACGCTCGTCGAGTTCTCGATACGTCAACTCGGCATCGAGATACGACAGGGCCACGCCGTCGGGGTGTGTGCGCGCCGCACCGTCGAACAAATCGGCCAGGGTGCGGTGCGAAGCGCGCGGTTCACCGCGGACAGGCCGTATCGCGGATCGCTCGTCGTCGGACAAGATATCGATGTCGCCGACCATGATTGCCGGATCCGCTGTGACGGATTCCAGGACACACGCGAACCGCAAACCGAGGCCGCGTACCGTCTCGGCGTCGAACAGGTCGGTGGCAAACGCGAGCCTCACCGAGATTCCGGACGGCGTACCCACCTCGTCGAAAGTCTCGACTGCAGACACTCCGAGATCGAAGCGGCCGATGTCGCGAGGGTGCTCGTCAGCGCCGGCGACGGACACGAACGTCACCTGTACAACCGGCGCATAGGCGGGTACATCCTCCACGTGCAATGGCTGAACCAACTGCTCGAGCCGTATCTCGCTGTGCGCCCGCGCATTACTGTGGACCTCGACGACGCTGTACAGGAGCGCCGTGAACGGCGTCTCCAGATCGATGCGACTCCGGATGGCGACGATGTTCGCGTCGGATCCCGCGGGCGTACCGATCACAACATCCGAAGCACCGGACAACCGGCTCACCAGGAGAGCAAAGCTTGCATGTAAGACCGCACGAGTGTCCGTCCCGAGATCACTCGCCATCGCCGTGATCCGCGCGTGGGTGTCGGCGGCGATCAGGACCTCAACCCGTCCGTTCTCCAGCGATTGCGTTGCAGGTCTGGGCCGATCGAACGGAAGTTGCAATAGTTCGGGCGCCCCGGTGAGCTCATGTCTCCAATACTCGAGGTGCCGCACTTCGCGTCGTCGTCGCTCGCCCTCCCGGGCCGTCGGGCTGTGAATGTCTGCGAGTTCGGCACCGGAATCAGACGCGATCAACTCTTCCAGCAAGCCGACAAAATTCCGGTGGTGCTCGCGTAAACCCGCCTCCTCGTATCGGATCGGGTTTGCCCGGAAGTCGACACGCAGCCTGTCGCCGCTCGGATACACGTTGACCAGAAGGTCGTCCACCGGCCCGGAGGTGACGATGTGATACGCCCCAACCACCTCGCCCAACTGCACCTCCTGGCGAAACAGCATGACGTTGACCATGGGCCCGGCATATGAGTCTTCGCCTTCCAGACCGCTCGTCACGCCTGCGTCCCGACGGATGTCGTCGAGGCTGCAGCGCTGGTGCCGCAATGCACCCATGAGCTCATGCTGGACCTGGGCGAAGAGTTCACCGACGGTGTCGACCGCTGCGACACGGATGAGCAGTGGCGTGACGTTCACCATCATGCCGCCCGAATCCCGCAGCACCGCCGTAGTCCGTCCGGACATCGGAACATGAATCTGGACAGTCTCTTTCGCCGTCATCCGCGCGAGGTACAACGCGAGCGCAGCGATGACCGGTGCAGCGTGGTTCTCGGATTCGTAGAGAAGGGCACAACTTCGGTCCGACATCAGTGTGCTTTCGAGTCGGCTCTCGGTTTGCGCGGGCCCAGAAGCCTCCGCCAGGCTGGATCCGGCGAGGGTGGTATTGCGCTCAGCCCAGTACTCCCGGTCGGCGGCGAATCGATCCGACATTCTGTACCGCTCGTCGATGTCGTACAGCGTGCGCAGCGTCGCGGCACGACTCGGCTGCGAGTCCTTTCTCGCCGCCGAGGCCGAGTACCGATGCGCAATGCGGTTCATCATGGTCATGGCACCGAAACCGTCGAGCGCAACATGATGGATGCGGCTGTACCACAGATAGTGCGCGTCACCCACGCGCAGCACAGCGGTCGCGACGATTCCGTCGACTGCCAGGTCGAGCTGTGTCCGGCAATCTCGGCGCATCCACCCGAGGGCATCCTCGATCGGATCGGGGGACCCACGGAGGTCGACCAAACCGACCGAGATTTCGGCCTTCTCATCCACGTACTGCATCGGTTGACCGTCGATCTCGATCACTTTGAGCAAAGGAGATTGAAACTCGTATGCCACCGCTCGCGTTTCGCGATCCAGCAGTTCGACGTCGAGTTCGCCGCGCAGCTCCACGTAGTGCGCTATCAGAATCGGGACTTCGGGATCGAATTGCTGAGCGAACCAGGTTGCCCGTTGGGCGGCCGAGAGCGGAAAGAGCGTCTCATCAGAAGGGTCGGTCCGACTTACCTCGAAGGGTTTCACAGCGCCCCGCCCCGCATGATCTCCGCGGCCGCCGAGTGCGTAGCCGCGTCCGAATCAACAGCGCGAAAGCAAGAGGCTGATCGCGCCTCTCAAGCAGTCGTACCCAGAATCGGCAAGCGCATGCACCGCCCCACCAGTCGATGTCACGTACGTATCGCTCATGTTTCGCGTGCCCGATATGTACTAAAAGTGTGAATGCGTCTCGTCACCTCGGTAATGTCCCACTCCGAGAAGACACATCCCCCGAGGGGAGCAGGCGCATGGACATCACCACCATTACCGACGTGATACGCCGACCACCGGATCGCCCAGGGGACGTGTGGCGTCCCGGCGACGCCTGGCTCGCGGGAGGAACGTGGCTGTTCTCAGCAGAACAACCCGACACGCGTCGACTGGTCGACCTCACCGCGCTCGGTTGGACACCACTGGAGGTCGGCCCGACTCATTTCGGTGTCGGAGCTACGTGCACCGTTGCCGAACTGTATGCGTTTGTCCCGCCGGACAATTGGCGTGCGAGTCCACTTATTCGCGTCAGCTGCGAGTACTTCCTCTCGTCTTTCAAGGTGTGGAATTCGGCCACCGTAGGCGGCAACATCTGTATGTCGCTTCCGGCCGGACCGATGATCACCCTGGCAGTTGCACTCGAGGCTTCGTTCACACTATGGGCTACCGACGGAACAGTGAGGACCGTCGACGCGTGCGACTTCGTGACCGGTGACCACCAGAATGTCCTGGAGCCGGGCGAAGTCCTTCGGAGCATCGAGTTCCCGGTGCACGCACTCACCAAACGGCACGCCCACCGCCGCTTCAGTCTCACGCACCTCGGCCGTTCGACGATCTTCATGATCGCGACGCAGACTCCTGGCGCCGACGACTTTCACCTCACCATCACCGCCGGCACCACCCATCCGATCCGGCTGACGTTCGACACCATGCCGGACGAGCACTCTCTGCGACGAGCCGTCGACTCCATTTCGGCCGACATTTGGTTCGACGATCCCAACGGAACCCCAGACCACCGCCTCCACCTCGCCCGCCACTACGCCGACGAGCTCCGAAACGAACTCACGGGGAGCCAGTCATGAGCTACACGGTGAACGACCGGCAGTTCCACGAGGAGCCGTTCCCGGGACAGTGTCTCCGGACGTTTCTTCGGCACCTCGGACACCACGGGGTGAAGAAGGGGTGCGACGGCGGGGACTGCGGGGCGTGCACAGTGTGGCTAGACGGAACACCGATACACAGCTGCATCACGCCCGCCTTTCGCGCCGACGGTCGCGCGGTAACCACGATCGAGGGACTCGGCACGCCCGAAGATCTCCATCCGATTCAGCAGCAGTTCCGGGATGCACCCGGCTTTCAGTGTGGGTTCTGCACCGCCGGGATGATCATGACCTCGGCGGCGCTCACCGACGCGCAGAAAGAAGACTTGCCGCGAGCGCTCAAGGGAAACCTGTGCCGCTGCACCGGTTACCGATCCATCGAAGACGCGGTCAACGGTGTCGGTGCTATCGAAGTTGCCCTCCCGGGACAGGCCGTCGGAACCAGCGTCGGGGCGCCGGCGGCCACCGACGTGGTGACCGGCCGAGCCGAATACACTATGGACACCGCGATCGACGGCATGCTGCACCTGAAAGTGCTGCACTCGCCTCACGCACATGCCCGCATCACCTCCATCGACACCACCGAGGCGCTCGCCGTCCCCGGTGTCCATCGCGTCTACACCTGGAAAGACGTGCCGCGCAAGCTCTTCACCACGGCAATACATACCGACCACCTTGTCGATCCGGACGACACCTACATTCTCGACAACGTCGTGCGGTTCGTGGGTCAGCGTGTAGTGGCCGTCCTCGCCGACTCCGTCGTCGCTGCGGAAGAAGGCCGTCGGAAGGTGAAGGTCGATTACGAGATCCTGCCTTCCGTGTTCGATCCGGAAGAGGCCATGGCCGACGGCGCTCCAGCCCTGCACGGATCCGACGATCCCTTTGTTCGAGATCCCGAGCACAACATCCTGCTCGAACTTCACGGTCATGTGGGCGACGTCGAGGCAGGGTTCGCCGAGGCCGACGTCATCCACGAAGGCACCTACTTCTCGCCGCGGGTTCAGCACGCGCACCTCGAGACGCACGGTTCGATCTCCTGGATGGAAGACGGACGCCTTCACGTTCGCACAAGTTCGCAGTCCCCCTCCATCGCCAAGGTCAAACTCGCCCATCTCTTCGACCTCCGCCCGGATCAGCTACGCGTGTTCTGCAAACGCGTGGGCGGCGGGTTCGGAGGAAAACAGGAAGTGATCAGCGAGGATCTGGTGGCGCTCGCCACCCTCGACACCGGTCGTCCCGTCTGCCTCGAGTTCACCCGAGAAGAAGAGTTCACCACCGCGTCGCCGCGTCATCCGATGAAGCTCACGATCAAGCTCGGTGCCAAGTCGGACGGAACCCTCACAGCCTTTCAGTATCGCAACGTATCGAACACCGGTGCGTACGGAAACCACGGTGGAGAGACACTCTTTGCCGGCGGCGCGGCAGTATCGCTCTACCGCTGCGCCAACAAGAAGTTCGATGCGTATTCCGTGTACACCAATAACGTCCCGAGCGGCGCTCTGCGTGGGTACGGGATGACGCAACCGGCCTTTGCCGTGGAATCGGCCATGACCGAATTGGCCGTCGCGCTGAACATGGATCCGCTCGAACTGCGTCGACGCAATATCGTCCGACCGGGCGATTCGCTGATCGCACTCGAAGACGGCCCAGACGACGTGATCTTCACCGAAGACGGACTGGGGCAATGCATCGATCTGATCGACACCGCGTTGAAGCGGCAACAGGTTCCCTCGCTCGGAGACGATTGGCTGATCGGCACCGGTACCGCCAGTTCACTACATGAGACCGCGCCACCCACCGAGCACATTTCCGAGGCTTGGCTCACCCTCGGCGAAGACTGTGTATACGAACTTGCCATCGGCACAGTCGAATTCGGTGAGGGAACTTCTACGGCCCACGTGCAGATCGCCGCAAATCAGCTGGGCACAACTCCGTCGCGTGTACGAATCATTCAGTCGGACACCGACCGAACCGGTTTCGACACAGGCGCTTTCGCCAGCGCCGGCCTGTTTGTCGCTGGGAACGCGGTACTTCGCGCGTCGAATGCGCTCCGCGATCGCCTACTTGCCTTCGCCGCGCACCACACCGGCGTGTCGATTGACCAGTGCTCGATGGACGACGACAAGATCGTCTGCGGTAGTACTCGATTAACACTGCAAGAGATACTCGAGGCCGCACGCCCGCGCGGGATCCGATTCACCGAGGCGCGGAAGGCATACGGATCTCCGCGCAGCGTGGTGTCCAACACTCATGGCTTCCGGATTGCCGTCCATCGCATCACCGGCGAGATCCGCATTCTCTACAGCGTCCAAGCCACCGACGCTGGGGTGATCATCAATCCGGCGCAGGTGCGGGGACAGATCGAAGGTGGCGTCGCCCAGGGCATCGGCTTCGCACTCACCGAGAACTTCCACGTAGACGCAAACGGCGCGATGATGAACCCGAATCTACGTAACTACCGGATCCCGACATATGCAGATATCCCACGCACGGAGGTGATCCTCGTCGAGTCATCAGACTCCGTCGGTCCTCTCCGCTCCAAGGGCATGGCGGAGTGCTGCATCAATCCGGTTGCCCCTGCATTGGCGAACGCACTGCAGGATGCAACCGGGTCACGATTCCGGTCACTACCGCTCACCCCGGAACGCATCTACTCAGGCCTGAACCGATGACCGCGAACACGTCGGCGGACAGCGCCGCGACGGTCATCATCGGCCAGCGAGTGCGTGCCGGACTGGAGAAAGAATTCGAGGTCTGGCAGAAAGATCTCAACCGGGCGGCCGCAGATTATGCAGGCTTCCTCGGGGCAGAAATCGCTGCTCCGACGCCCACCCAACCTGATTGGGTGATCGTGTATCGATTCGACTCCATCGCTCATGTTCAGGCGTGGATCAACAGCGCGACGAGGCAGGACTACCTCGACAGCGGTCGTCAGTTCTTCGACGGCCCGGCCACGCAGCAGGTAGTGAGCGGCGGGATCAGGCCTCCGGACCCACTGCTGACTGTCGTAGTGACGCACCGAGTCGGTGACGACAGCATCGACGAGTTCCTTGCCTGGCAGGATCGCCTTCGGGAGGTGGAGAGTGCTTTCGACGGATTCCGCGGCACCGAACTGTTTCGCCCCGTCGACGGTGTGCAGGATGAATGGACCCTGCTGTATCGCTTCGACAATGCTGCCCACCTCGATACGTGGCTGACTTCCCCTGAGCGACAACAACTCCTCGCCGAGGGCCGCAAGTTTCACGACTTCGAACTGCGAACCGTGGACAATTCGTTCGGCAGTTGGTTTGCCTTCGACGAGAACGGAAACGAGGCCCCTCCACCTTCGGAGACAAAAACCTCGATCGCGGTCTGGGTCGGTCTCTACCCGACTGTCGTCTTGCTTACTTTGGCGCTGTCACCGCTGAAGCTGCCACTCTGGCTCGGATTGTTGATCGGCAATCTGCTGTCGAGCTTCATCATGAGTTTCTTCACGATGCCGTACTACGTGAATCGACTCCTGCGCCGTTGGCTGCGTCCGCCTCCGGGGATTCCTGTCGCAAAAACCAACGCACAAGGGGTGGCAATCGTCGCCGCTGTGACGTTGTTCTGGGTTGTCGTCTTCTACCTCGTGACTACTCAGTTCTGGTCGCTGCCCTGAACTCTCCGGAACACGAAATGCCAGCGCATGTAACGGGGCATGATTCTTCCCCGGTGCATACGCTGGCATTTTCAGTTTTGGCCGTTCAGGCGGCCGTCGGTGGGCCGTTCCCGCCGATCGGCTGTTGATACGGATCAACCGACATCGGTGGATAGAACACGGTTTTTCGGTCGGGTCCGATCTCCACCCGCCACTCCGTGTGATGCAGCGTCCGATGATGATGACCACACAACAAGACCAGATTATCGAGATCCGTTGGGCCGCCATCACCCCAGTGAACAATATGATGAGCATCGCACCACCCCGACGGAGTCCCGCACCCCGGGAACGCACACCCACCATCACGAACCGCCAACGCCCGCCGCTGCGGCACCGTCGCTGTTCTCGCTTCCTTACCGCAGTCGAGCGGAACCCCGTTCTCATCCAACAAAATCCGCGTGATCGTGCAGTCGCACGCCAACATCCGCGCGGTATCGATACTGATCGGGCCCACCCAATCCGCCCACGCGAAACCCAACTCCTCAGTGGACGGCAAGAGGTCTTTCAACGCCTTGAGGTCTGTCATGTCTTTTGCGCTGGCGGTGACCGTGATGTGTGGTTTCACTCCGCCCTCGATCGGACCCAACCCCGCCCGCTCGTACCGGCGCAACAACTCGCAAAACCCATCCGCACGCCGTAATGCCGGAGTACGCGTGTCCTTCACGCCGTCCTTCTCCGGCGTCGGCGCAGACAGACTCGACAACAACGTGATCAGACGTGCCCCGTTCACAGCATCCAGATCACCCTTCACAGTGACCCGCCCGTACAAACCCTTCGACGCGTAGAACTCGTTACGCTCCGAATCCTCACCCACCGGAACGCCGTCCTCACGCTTGCCGTACTGCTTCTCGATCCGCCGGATCGCCGCCCGCACCGCATCACAATCAGCGATGTTCTTCGACGCCAACCCCAACAGAATCCCGCGAGCCTTGTCGACATCCGCCGGCGTCATGTTCTTGGGCGGATGCTGACAAAACGACGCCACCTGACGGGCTTTCAACGCATCCACGTCACCACGATGAAACGCATCCGCCACAACCGGTTCGAGCATCAACAACCGCGCCAGACTGACCAACAGGCTGCACTCACCGATCTCCAGATTCGTCGAACCATGCAACCACAGCGCGATCGCCCGAAAACCCCTCCCGCCGAGAACCTCCCGGGAAAACATCTCCACGATCAACAACACCATCCGCGACTGCAACTCGTGCCGGACACGCACCAGATCCAGAACCTCACCCTTGAGGCCCTCACCATCCAGCTGCCACGCTCCCCGACTGTCCATACCGAAAGTTTAATCGAACACACTTTCGATAACCAGAGACAAAACGGACAACTTCGAGAACAGGAAGGCTCGAGACCCGTTGATATGAAACTACTTTCAGTAACTCTCAAAACCGGATCATCGGCCGCCGAGTGGCAGAACTCCCCCGCCGACAGGATACGGAGGGAGCGTTCCCACAAGCGTCGGTGTCAATGTGGTCGCAGACGGATCGGCGCGACCCAGCGTAAGTTTCCGAACTTCGGCACCCGTTCCGTTGCTGCCACTTACGAGGAGGTCCGCGCCGGTGGTCGTGCTCGTCGTGGCCACTCCGACACCCGAACCTGGACCGGTGAACGGGTCGAAAGCTGCAACCTCCCGAAACGCCACGTCCGTCGAATGGTGATCTGGACTCTCGAGGTACATCTCGGGTGCACCGTCGAGCCTGGATCCACTCGAAAAGACGCGGATTGATCCTTCTCCTCCGAGCATGCCTGCCACTATCGACTTTGCTCCGCCCTCGGCGCCGGCCACCCAACCCGTCGACAGAGACACCCCGTCGCGGTAGCCCTGATCGAATGCCAAAAACTGCGATGTCATTACAGGACCAGCCGTATGACCTGCGTGTTCATCGGAGCCGCCCTGCGCAGCCGCCGTCGGTTCGTACAGGTCGTAGCGGAACGTCTTGATCAACGGCTCCTCGCCCGCACCCGGTGCGGTCACGATGCTCGCTCGACCGGAGTGACTGTCAACCATTCCGGTTGCGAACGTGACTCCGCTACTCGATCCCGGGTACGGCGAGAACGAACCGAATTCTGCGGGTGCGGACTTCTTGTCCGCCGGAAGGTCGGTGGAGTAAATCTTGACCTGCGACTCCATCCCCGGGCCCGAGGCAACGATGATGTTGTCCGCCAGTGCGTTTCCGTCGATATCGACGCCGCCGATGTTCACTCCGCCACGAAAACCCACATCGAAGGGGGCGAATCTTGCCAACTCGTCGGTGAACGGCACGCCGCCGACTGCGTTGTACGCCACCACTTCCGGAGCCGAGCCTGCACCTGTTCCAGCGACCAGATCAAGCACCATGTCTCCGTTCACGTCCGCCATCGCAACACTCGGGGTGCCTTCGAACGACGGGAAGGGCGTCACAGCAGTGATCAGTTTGTCGCCGTTGGCATCGAATATCTGCACCTTGGCGGGCACGCCGGCCGAACCAGGTATCGCGACGGCATATGTCGATACCTCGGGAATCACGTTGACAGTCGCCATCAAACCGTTGTCCTCGTGATTGAGTCGGTGGCAGTGAATCACAAAGGTTCCGGTGTACTCGGTGAACTTCGTCCGCAACGTCACCGATGCTGGTTCCAGCGCATTCTCGTTCTCGTCCGTCACCGGCGCCGGCACGTTCACGTTGTCGATTCCCCAGGGCTGAACGCCCGTCGTGGTACCTGCGACGGGATCCACAACTTCCGTTACCTGGAAGTCGTTGACGTGAATATGCATCGGGTGTTCGTCGTTGTTGAGGTTCGTGATCTTCCATTCCTCAACGGAATTCAGTCGCGGTTGAATCAGCGGAATGTTGGGGAACGTGTTGTCGGCGAATTCGTAGGTGAAGGCCTTCGGATCGCTGTTGCTGGCCTTCTCGTTTCCGAACCCACCGGACACTGTGAGATTGCGGGTCACGTCGGGCGTCATCGCTGCGGTATCCACGAACGAGGTGTAGGTATCGAGCTTCTGTCCGAACTCGAAGGGAGTCGTCTTTCCTTCACCCTCGTCTGGCGTCGCACGGATCAACTGCTGAGTCGGGAACGTGAAGAATCCGTCCGCGTAACTGATCACCGACGGGTCGACGGTGACGGTTCCGAGTTCGGCGGGCGGATTGTCGGTACCGTTGTTGGTGTAGAGAATGCCTGGATTGCTCACCGGCTTCGCACCTTCGAGCGGTGGCATCTCCAGCACCAGATCGCCGGACTCCGGCATCGTCACTGCGATTGCGTATCGCGAGGCCGGCGGAATCACCAGCCTGGTTCCGTCCCCGTCCACGGGTGGCCTGACCTCGTCGAACGGGTTCCCGTCCTGCCCTACGATGGCGAACTTCGGATGGGCGCCGGTTGCGGTTTCCGTCAACGTGACCGGCATGTAGGCAAAGTCGCTGATGTTGGCAAGCACCCAGATCTCGGTCTGCCCCGGCTTCAGTTTCAGCGACGGCTGGAACTGACCGTTCACGGTGTACTGCACATCGCGTTGGTTGTCCGGCAGTAAAGGATCGGCCGGTACAGTCGTCGATTCACCCACGAAGCTCTGCAGATTGCCTGGAACGAATTGATTCTGTCCACGATGATTGGCCGGGGACAACGGTCCGGTATACCAGTTGGTGAAATACTGCGCGCCCTCGGTGGTGTCCGAGAAATTCACCGGAGCAAGGCTCGGACGGTACGTCCCGTCGGCTAGTTCCGTACCGGCGGGTGGCGTCAACGTACTGACGAATTGGGGCCAGTTCGCGTCGTTGAGCTGTCGGCCCTTTCCTTTTCGGTCGAATACGAAGTTGTACTGCAGTGCCATATCGCGAATCGGAACGTCGTTTGCCGTCACGACAGGCAGATTGCCGTCCGGCCGGCCGATTTCCAGTAGCCCGGCCAGGCCCATGTACGTCTGCTGGGCGGTGAGGGTGTGCCGGTGACTGTGATACCAGTACAGACCGTTCGGCATCGTCCCCGGAATCGCGTAGTCGTACACGTTTCCCTGGCCGGCTGGAATGTTGAGCAACACGTTGTCCGCATTGCCGTCCGGACTCACGTGCACTCCGTGCGTGTGCAGATTCAGCGGAGCCGACGTCAGCGCCGGCGGATAGATCGGCACGTCCCCGCCCGCCGGTGTGAATGCCGGATCGTAGAAGTCCTGGATCGTGAGATCCTGCAAATCGTTGTCGTAATGAATGATCAATCGCTCTCCGGGATTGACGCGGAGAGTCGGCGCCGGATAGACGTCACTCGCCGAGGTCGATCCGTCCGACGCCGTACCGCGGATGACCTCGTACCCGAAGAGCAGAAAATTCGACACGGGCGCCGAAGCGGTATCGAGCGGAATCACTCCCTGATGAGCGGACAAGCGCACCTCGAGAACACCATCTCGGCTACTCAGTTTCACCGGCTCCCGATAGTCGACGGCGGTTCCGCCAGAGCCGTAATTGCCGCCCACCTCGGGCGCCGATTCACCGGAGGTACACGCGGCCAACGCCATCGTCATGGACACCACTACTGCTGCGGCTAACGACTTTCCTCGCAGTGCGATCACTGGTTTCCCCGTTCCATGGTGGCGTGAGGTACGTCCGATCAGCGCTCACCAGCCTATCGAGAAAACATCGGCTGAACAGGATATTCACGACAAATCGCCCACCTAAGGCCTGCGTGAGTGCTGCACCTTGCAAGCAGTCTCAGCAAACCGATCAGAAATCGAGAAGCACAGCCACGGGACCCGCAATTACGTTGAAACACATGAACACACCACAGAAGTCCACTTCCGACCACACGTCGCCAATCCACACATCAGCAGGGAGCGCCCAGATGACCACCGCGAAATCCGTGATACTCGACGTTCCCGACCTCGCGGCAGCCGAAGCCTTCTACAACGCTCTCGGCGTCGGAGATCGAATCCAGCTACGCGAATCGAACGAACCGACAACAGGGTTTCGTGGGTACACCCTTTCGCTCGTCGTCTCCCAACCGAACATCGTCGACGCCTTCGTCGGCGCAGCACTCGCAGCCGGTGCCACCGCCTTGAAGCCTGTGAAGAAATCCCTCTGGGGATACGGCGGAGTCGTCCAGGCTCCAGACGGTTCGATCTGGAAGATCGCCACGTCGTCGAAGAAGAACGACGGGCCGGCCACCCGCACGATCGACAGCCTCGTGCTGCTGCTCGGCGCCGAAGACGTCAAGGCCAGCAAGCAGTTCTACCTCGACCGCGGACTCGAGGTGTCCAAGAGCTTCGGTCGCAAGTACGTCGAATTCACCAGTGCAGCAAACAATGTGACACTCGCACTGTATGGTCGCCGCGCTTTGGCAAAGGATGCCGGGGTTGCTCCGGAAGGCACCGGATCACACCGTCTGACCGTTGCCGGCACGTCTGAAACCTTCACAGACCCAGACGGTTTCGCCTGGGAAGCCGCCTGCGCTTGACATCAAGCACAGATCACCGGGAAGGCGGCCGGTATCAGACTTCGGAGTTGGCCGCGTCATGCGCCGGGTACGCATGCACCAAGGCAGTAGCGAGTTTGGGCACCGCGTGAGTGAGCGAATGCTCGGCGCTGTGTGCAATCGCATGAGCTTCGGCAAGTGTTGCCCGGGGATCGATGTCGAGTTCTGCATCGGCATGCAGTCGGTGTCCGATCCACCGCATCTTCAGATCACGAACACCGAGGACTCCAGGTTCGTGCATCAATGCATGCTCTGCGTCGTCCACCAACTCAGGTTCGACGCCGTCCATCAACCTCCGGAAGACGTCTCGCGCTGCAGTCCTGAGCACCGCCACGATGGCAACGGTGATGACAAGGCCGATGATCGGGTCTGCCAACGGGAAACCCAGCGCAACTCCCCCCGCCCCCAGAAGGACTGCGAGCGAAGTGAATCCGTCGGTCCGAGCATGCAATCCATCGGCCACCAGGGCCGCTGAACCGATTTGCCTGCCGATCCTGATCCGATACAACGCCACCAATTCGTTTCCGATGAAACCGATCAAACCTGCCGCCGCTACCCAACCGAGGTGCTCGATCTCGACCGGGTTGATCAATCGCCTCACCGCCTCGACACCGGCGATCACTGCCGACAGTGCGATCATGGCGAGCACGAACAGTCCGGCCAAATCCTCCGCACGCCCGAAACCATAGGTATAGCGCCTGGTCGCAGCGCGCCGACCGAGCGCGAAGGCAATCCAGAGTGGGACTGCCGTGAGCGCGTCGGAGAAGTTGTGAATGGTGTCCGCCAGCAGCGCCACCGAACCCGAGATCGCCACGATCGCAACCTGAGCAACTGCGGTGACTCCGAGCGCGACAAGACTGATCTTGACCGCCCGGATGCCGATTGCGCTCGATTCCAATGCGTCGTCGACACTGTCGGCAGCGTCGTGACTGTGCGGCGAGAACACTTCGCGGACTGCCGATCGAAATCCCTTCGGCCCGTGGACATGGCGGTGGCCGTGGCCGTGGGACGTCTTGGGTTCGTGCGTCATGACGCACCTTCTTCTTGATCGGTCCGATCGACGTTCGCCGAGCGCTCCGGGTGTATCTCCCGAAGCTCACCTTCACTACGGTGATGCCCCGGCAATCCGGGTCCGGCATGCTCCGCATTGAAGACCGCGTCCGTAACCAGTTGGCGCACATGGTCGTTCTCCAGGCGATAGAACACCGTCGTACCATCGCGGCGGGTTCGTACCAACCTTGCCATGCGCAATTTCGCCAGGTGCTGCGACACCGAGGGCGCCGGCTTGCCGACGCGTTCCGCCAGTTCGTTCACCGAGCACTCGCGGTCGACCAATGCCCACAAGACCTGCACACGGGTTGCGTCGGCCAGCATGCGGAACACCTCGACGACGAGGTCGACTTGATCATCGGGAAGCTTGCGGCGACAAACACCACTATCTGCGTTCATACGTAGATAGTAGATCATGCTGGACGCCGAAGATGACCTCTCGTCGATTCACCAGTTGTGCAAAGCTTGGCGGCAGAGCCCTTCGCCACTCGCAGACCGGGAGACAACGATGAGTACCGACGATTGGAACGCAGGAATCATTGCGGAATTTCGGGAGAACGAGGGCAAGGTAGGTGGCCCCTTCGAAGGTGCGCCCATGGTGTTGGTCCACCACACAGGACGCAAATCCGGACGCAATTTCGTGAGTCCCATGATGTATCTGGCAGACGAGCAGGATCCGAAGACCATCTACGTTTTTGCATCCAAGGCCGGTGCCCCGACCAATCCCGACTGGTACTACAACCTCGTTGCCACCGACCAGGCAGAGGTCGAGATCGGCACCGAAACATACCCGGTCTCCGTCAGCGAAGTAACCGGCGAGAAGCGTGACCGCATCTACGACGAGCAGGCCAGTCGATACCCGGGATTTGCCGAATACGCGGAGAAGACCGCTGAGATCCGCACAATCCCGGTGGTAGCCCTGACTCGCGCGTAAATCCTGGTAGCACCTCCCAGTCGTTTCCATTCGGAAACGGCTGGGATCGTTTGTACGGAATCAGGTCGCTGAAGAGGCTTTGACCTCACCCTTCGCATGCCGTCCGAGCAGCACGTATCCGACCCAGGATCCGACAACCACTGTCGCCGCGAGCGCCTGTACAAGGCCTTCGATACTCGCCGGATAGAACACGCCGGTGATGTAGTGCGAGATGAATCCGGTGGACGGCAACTCCGCGATCCCGGCCATCCGGCGGGCCCAGTTCTCGAGATTGGTCAGCGGGCAGTCATATCCGACCGCTATCGAACCGGCTCCCCAGACGACTACAAGTAGGTGGAAACCGATGGTACGACGCCACTTCCACGCCACGAACCCACCCAGCACCACATAGAGGACAAACCCGAAGTGAACGAACACCGTTACTACTTCGATGAGCCGATACACCATCGTCGTCTCCGCTCGTGGCGCGGAAGTCCCGCAACAACCAGACTAATCCGATGTTAGTCCTCGTAGAGGTGATCTACCCGGTGTATGCAGCGGTCGTGCGAGCAGCGGCGGCTGCAGCCGCATCCGGGTCGTCGCCCGATGCGATCGCAGCTTCGGCCCACAGTTCACTGCTTCCCGCGATGAATGCCTTGGCCTCGTCGCTCGCCGACCACTCGGGTGTCTCGAGTGGCGTCGCGATCCCCAGTTCCACGTGTCGAGCCAGCCCGAGCAGTCCCATGTCCCACCCGACACCGACGGCACCTGGACCGTACTCGGCCCACCGATCCGGCTCCACGTCCGCGGCATGTTCGAAATCGAACAGAATTGCACGACGGCGCTCCTTGGTTCGGGAAAACTTCAGCTCAGTCGCTGCTGTAGATGTACCGCTACCTCTTCTCCAGCGGCGCTCTTGCCGATCGCCTTGCACAGCGCCACGCGCAGCGGAAGCCAGTGCGGTCCGTCGCCGGAGGGCATCAGCGTCGCCTCGAAGGGATGCTCACCATCGAGGGTTCCGAGCACCTTCACAGCGCGTCTGGTTCCCAGAATTTCCGCCGAGCCGGGCACGGTCAAGAACGTTGCGAACGCACCGTCTTTCTCGATGGGAGCGGTGAACGAGTAATCGAGCGGTTGTGGAGTCTTGTCAGTGGCCATCTCGCGTCACTGCTCAGCAGCGAGCAGGACGTCGGTGTCGAAACACGTGTGAGTGCCGGTGTGGCACGCGGCGCCCTCCTGATCGACGATCAGCAAGACGGAATCGCCGTCACAGTCGAGTCGCACCTCGTGCACGTACTGGGTGTGCCCGGAGGTCTCTCCCTTGACCCAGTACTGCTGCCGCGAGCGCGAATAGTACGTCCCCTTACGGGTTTCCAGTGTTCGCGCGAGCGCTTCGTCGTCCATCCACGCGACCATCAGCACATCACCGGTCGACTTCTCCTGCGCAACCGCGCTGAACAGTCCGGCGTCGTTTCGCTTCAGCTTCGCCGCGATTGCGGGATCAAGACTCATATGACGTTTATACCTTCCACCTGTGACTTCCGTGGAATTCCCCTGCACGGCCGCCCTAGAATGGAAGTTCCTTCGCTTCTCTCGCTCTGGAAGAAGATCCGACATGAACCATCAACGTCATGACGGTCCGCACCCGGAGTACATCTGCCATCTCGCGAACCTGAGTACCGATCGCGTCCGAACCCGCCACGTCGTTCTCGGCATCGGCCCAGGTGCTACCAGCAAGAATGTACTCAGCTACGCACTGACGCTTGCCGCCAAGGAGGATTCAGCCCTCCACGTCGTTCACTGCATCACGTCCGAGGACCTACCTGTCGAAACCGACTCGCCAGAATTCGAAACGCGTCTGCACGACGAGATGGTGTCGCAACGCGAGCAGACAACCTCGGCACTTGCCTCGCACGCCGACACCTGGACGTACGACTGCACCTATGGAGACCCGGCCGGTGTCATTCTCGCAACCGCGGACAAATACGACGCATTTACCATCGTGATCGGATCTCCGCGAAAAGGCGCTGCCTCCGCGGTGAGCCGACTGATGCACATCTCGGTCACTTCCCGACTGAACCGGCAGAACCGTTATCCCGTGATATCGGTTCCGACCGGAGTCAGCTCGGCAAGATAGCCGAACGCGGGACAAGCCCGCCTAGATGATCGAATAGTCCTCGAGCGGAAAGCGTTTCGCTTCGACGAACGCATTCCGTGTAGACGTGGGCCGCAGAATCGCAGCCTCGCCGTGCTGATTGAAGTAATAGCTTCGTGCAGTCTGGCAACTACCGCCGTAGAAGACGGAGTCCGCCAGGTTCTCGGTCATCCGGTCGAGGAACTCGGCGTTGGCAGTTTCGGTGACCTCGAATGTTTCCGCGCCGCGCCGTTTCACCTCGCCGAACAGTCGATCCATGTGCTGCATCTGGGATTCGATCGTCGTGAAGTAGGACAACCCGCTGTACGAGTACGGACTGGCGAGCGTGAGGAAGTTGGGGAAATACGGAACCGCGACCCCTTCGTAGGCCTGGAAACGGTTGTCGCGCCACCACTTACCGAGGTTTCGTCCCTCGCGACCGATAACCTCGATGGCTGGAAAGTTCACATCCCAGAGGTTGAATCCCGTTGCCAGCACCAAGGTGTCGATCTCGGTCTTGCGACCGTCGGCGGTGACGATTCCGTCGGCAGCGATGTGGTCGATCGGCGTCGTTTCGAGATGCACGTTGTCCTTGGTGAACGTACGGAAGTAGTTGTTGGAAAATGTGGGACGCTTGCACCCGAAGTCGTAGTCCGGTGTGAGTTGTTTGCGAAGGCTGGCGTCGCTGACCTGGGACCGCAGAAACGCACGTGATGCGGCCGCCGCACCCTTGTTCAACAGTTTGACCTGCTTGTAGTGAAGGACCGCGCTGACCATGATCATTTCTAGGATCGACGAACTGACAGCGCGGGCGATTCGCTGGGTGAGCGGAATACGCGAGAACAGCTTCTGCACTGCATTCGGAATGGGGACGTCGATCTTGGGAACCACCCAGATCGGCGTGCGCTGGTAGACGGTCAACTCTGCGGCCTGACGCGCCACCTCGGGGATCAACTGCACAGCGGTGGCGCCGGTTCCGATGATTGCGGTCTTGGTGCCGGACAGATCGTAGGAATCGTCCCAGGCCGTGGTGTGGATGATCTTGCCGGCGAAGTCGCCGATACCGGAGATGTCGGGCCGATGCGGTTGCGAGAGGAAACCCGTCGCAGTCAGGAGGTACTTGGCAGTGATGTCCGGCGCGCCTTCGACGGATACGACCCAGTGCGAAGAATCCTCGTCCCAGCGGGCTCCGTTGACCACGGCACCGAACGTCATGTGCTTCCGCAGATCGTACTTGTCCGCGACGTGATCGGCGTACTTCTTCAGTTCCGCGCCCGGTGCGAAAAGCCTGGACCAGTTCGGATTGGGCTCGAACGAATACGAGTAGGTGACCGACGCGATGTCGACAGCCAGACCGGGATAGCGGTTGACGTGCCAGGTTCCACCCAGATCGTCCTCGCGCTCGAGGATCGCCAGGTTGTTCAGGCCCAGCCGCTTGAGTTGAATGGCCGCACCCATTCCGCCGAAGCCCGCCCCCACTACTACTGCGTCGTACTGCACTGCCATCGGAGAATCCCTCTCGTGAACTGCACATCAGAAAAACTGCACATCAGAAACTGACACGTCATTCCGTTATTGAGAACGGTATCATTCCTGATGTGACGAAGGCCATGACCAGAGCGGAACGAAAAAAGGCGGAATTGCGCCGCGAGATCATCGACGCATCATTCGAGTGCTTCGCCCAGCGCGGCTATCACGCAACCGGAATTGCCGACATCGCAACAACTCTCGGAATCGGCCATGGGACCTTCTACCGGTACTTCGAGAACAAGCGCGACATCATCGATCACGTCATCGACGACCTCGTCGCAAAGATCATCAGCGCACTGGCCACCGAGAATGCTCCCGACGCCGCCAGCACACTGGACGAGTACCGCGCCCAAGTGGGACGGATCGCCGAGGCGCTCCCCCGCATCTTCTTCGACGACCCCCGCATCCCGCGGGTTCTGCTGTTCGAGACGACGGGCGTCGACGCCGATCTGACGGGCCGGATGCTCGATCTACTCGACCAGTCGGCATCGTTGACCGCGGCGTACCTGCACCACGGAGTCGAATGCGGCTATCTACGCGCCGACCTCGATGTCGACAACACTGCCCACGCCGTCAACGGCATGATGCTGGCAAGTGCGATTCAAGGATTGCGAGCCGGTTCGTCCGTCGACTGCACGGCGTTGAACCAAGCCATCAGCCGCCTCATGTTCGACGGAATCCGCGCCGAGAACGCCTAGCGAACGACGATTCCCTCGGCACGCATCGCATCCTTGACCTCCGGGATGCTCAGATCGCCGAAGTGGAAGACACTTGCTGCGAGAACTGCGTCTGCGCCCGCTTCGACTGCAGGGGCAAAGTGCTCGACCAGGCCGGCACCGCCACTGGCGATCACCGGTACGTGGACTGCCGCCCGGACAGCGCGGATCATCAGAAGGTCGAAGCCCGCTTTGGTGCCGTCGGCATCCATCGAGTTGAGCAGGATCTCCCCCACTCCCAACTCTGCACCACGCTCGGCCCACTCGACAGCGTCGATCCCGGTGCCGCGCTTGCCCCCGTGCGTCGTGACCTCCCACCCCGACGGTGTGTCCGGCTGCCCCTGGGGAACGGTGCGGGCATCGACCGAGAGGACGATGCACTGCGAGCCGAAACGCTCACTCAGTTCCTTCAGCAGTTCCGGGCGCGCAATCGCCGCGGTGTTGACGCTGACCTTGTCGGCACCGGCACGCAGCAGACGATCGACATCCGCGACCGTGCGCACTCCACCGCCGACGGTCAGAGGAATGAAAACCTGCTCGGCAGTGCGACTTACGACGTCGAGCATCGTGCCGCGATCCGACGTGGAGGCGGTCACGTCCAGGAAGGTCAGTTCGTCGGCGCCCTGAGCGTCGTACGCTGCCGCGAGTTCCACCGGATCTCCGGCGTCGCGAAGATTCTCGAAATTGACACCCTTGACCACTCGCCCGGCGTCGACGTCGAGGCACGGAATCACACGAACTGCGAGGGTCATGACTGTGGTCCTCCTGAGGACGAAGCGCGCGGATCACCGAGCGCGTTGAGGATATCGAGAATCTCACCGTGGATGCCCGGAGCGGCAGCGAGCACCGACTCCGATTCTACGGTCCACGGGCGGCCGGCCAGGTCGGTGACCACCCCGCCCGCACCGCGAACGAGCGCGACCCCGGCCGCGTTGTCCCACGCGTTGCGGCCGTAGACGATCGCACCGCCCAGGATGCCGGCCGCGGTGAAGGCCAGATCGACTCCGGTGGAACCGTGTATCCGGATCCGCGAGGACACCTTGCTGATCTCGGCGAGGAGGTCGAGACGGAAACTGCCGGGGATCCGCCCTCGACTATTGACGTTGAGCGCACCCAAGCCGACGATCGACGACGCCAGATCGGTTGGCTCCAGCGGCGGTACGGCGATTCCATTGACCAACAACGGACCGCCGGCGCGAGTCGCGTACGTGTGACCGATCAATGGAAGCCAGGTCAATCCGAGCACCGGGACACCGTCGTCGAGAAGCGCCAACAGCGTTCCGGCAGTGGGCAATCCGGCCGAGTAGTTGAAAGTACCGTCAACGGGGTCGAGAACCCAGACGAGCCCGGAACCGACGTCGGGACCGCCGAATTCCTCGCCGTGCACCTCGATGCCGGTCTGCTCGAACAACTCCGCGGTCAACCGCTTCTCGAGCGCAAGATCGACCTCGGTGGCAAAATCACCCCAGCCCTTGCGGACCGCACTCGGGGCGCCGACACCGGAGACGAACTGATCGTGGACGCCGTCGAGAAGCCGACCCGCAATCGCGAGAAGTTCGTCGAGGTCACGCGTCGGAGTCATCTGGAAAATCTATCCGGAAACTGCTGCCAGTGCTTCGGGGAGAGTGAAGCGACCGGCATACAATGCCTTGCCCACGATCGCGCCCTCGACACCCTGATCAACCAGGCTGGAAATGGCGAGTAGATCCTCGATGGTCGACACACCACCGGAGGCGACGACGTGCGCGTCGGTGACCGCGCAGACCTGGCTGAGAAGTTCGAGATTGGGACCGGTGAGTGTGCCGTCCTTGGAGACGTCGGTGACGACGTAACGAGTGCAGCCGTCACGGTCCAGACGCGCGAGGGTCTCCCACAGATCGCCGCCGTCGGTGACCCAGCCGCGACCACGTGTGCGGTACTGACCGTCGACGAGACGAACATCGAGGCCGACAGCGATCTTGTCGCCGTACTTGGCCAATGCACGCGCACACCACTCGGGATCCTCGATAGCGGCAGTACCGAGATTCACGCGAGCACAGCCGGTGGCCAGTGCGGCTTCCAGGGAAGCGTCGTCGCGGATTCCACCGGACAGTTCCACCTTGACCGTCAGGTCGCCGATGACGCCGGCCAACAGTTCACTGTTGGACCCACGCCCGAAAGCAGCGTCGAGGTCGACAAGATGCACCCATTCGGCACCGTCGTTCTGCCACGCAAGAGCAGCGTCGCGGGGCGACCCGTAACCGGTCTCACTTCCCGCCTCTCCTTGCACGAGGCGAACAGCTTCACCGTTGACGACATCTACAGCAGGCAAAAGGACCAGGCTCACGTGCGGTAACCCTAGTAGGTCAGGACCTCGAACCGTCTTCCGGGTCACCGAACGCTTTTCGGGTCATCCGCTTGGATACGACGCCCATTGCCGCAATCGCAGCGGCGACCCCCACGAGACCGATCACGAGGCCGACGCCCGGCGATGGTTTGAGAACAACGATGACGACAGTTGCGACCGCCAGCGCAGCCACAGCGGCGCCGAGCGAGAACAACGCCAGACGGGCGAGGGAGAAATCGTCACCGCCGTTCGGTCCGGATCCCCCGGTCACAAACTCTGCACCCAGTTGCTCAGCAACTCGGCGCCTGCGTCACCGGATTTCTCGGGGTGGAACTGCGTTGCCGACAACGCACCGTTCTCGACGGCAGCGAGAAACTTTCCGCCGTGATCGGCCCATGTCAGCTTCGGGGGTGCAATGTGCTCGGACGGCGCGAGCTCCCAACTCTGCACACCGTAGGAGTGGACGAAGTAGAAGCGGGTATCGGCGTCTATGCCCTTGAACAGGGTGCTGGACTCCGGCGCCTCCACGGTGTTCCAGCCCATGTGCGGCAAAACCTCTGCTTGCAGCCTCTCGACGGTGCCGGGCCATTCGCCACAGCCCTCCGCCTCGACACCGAATTCGACTCCCCGGTCGAACAGAATCTGCATGCCGACGCAGATGCCCAGCACCGGTCGGCCACCGGCCAGGCGTCTGCCGATGATTCGGTCACCCTGCACTGCACGCAGACCTTCCATGCAGGCCGCGAACGCGCCGACGCCGGGCACCACGAGACCGTCGGCCGCCAGTGCAACCTTCATGTCGTTGGTCACCTCCACCTGCGCCCCGGTGCGCGCCAGTGCGCGAGTAGCCGAATGCAGGTTGCCGGAGCCGTAATCGAGTACAGCAATCGTGGAAGCGCTCATGCCCCAACTCTATCGGGCAACCCTGCTGGCGATCACTTTGCCGCCCGCGGCCAGTGCCGGGAGGAGCGCGACAACTACCGCGGAGACCGCGAACACCCATGCGTAGCCGGCAGTCGTGGCCACGAATCCCAACGCCAGTGCACCGATTCCGGTGCCGGCGTCGTAGCCGATGTTCCAGATCGCGCTGGCGGATCCGAGTTGCCTCGGGCCGGCAGCCTGAAACGCCATGACCAAGGATTCGTTCTGCACCGCCCCGAACCCCAGCCCGAAAAGGACCGCCGCGCAGAACAAGACCGGCGTCGACCCGCCGTCGACGTTGATCGCGAACAGCACCAATCCGATGGTCGACGACGCCAATGCCGGCGCGAGTGTCCGACCACTGCCGAGACGATCGGCGATCAGTCCCGCCGAGTACCGGCCGACCAACATCGACCCACTGGCGGTCGCCAACACCACTCCAGCAACGGCCGCACGCTCCGAGATTGCGATCGGCAGTAGAGACGACAATCCGCCGAACGAGGCGGACACACACGCCAGAGCGAGCACCGGAACCAAGACGGCGAACACACTCAGTCGAACGGATTCCCCGGTCGGCTGGGCGAAAATCTTCGGCAACCCGGCAATGGCCACCAGCGCGAGCGCCGGGATCAGCGCACCGAGGACGAACACCGGTGTCGCCGACCACCGTTCCATGATTGCAAGCCCCAGCGGAAGCCCCGCCATTTGTGACGCTGCGATCGCGATTCCCTGGGCACCGGTGGCACGGCCCAGAATTCGTTTGGGCGCCAACTCCGCCACCAGTGCACTGCCGGCCACCGTCAGCATGCCGAAACCGATACCACGCACCGCGGAAACCGCCAGGACAGGACCGGCGTCGGCCGAGATCAACAGCACCAACGACGGTGGACCGAGGAGCAGACACCCGACCGCCAGCACGCGCCGGTAGCCCTGCGTCCGCAACAACCGAGGCACGAGCAGTTGCGTCAAGACCGTGGCCGCCATGAAGACACCGGTCACCGATCCGGCAAGCGCATCCGATCCGCCGGACTGCGCAACCAGCAACGGCACCACCGGCAACAGCAACGACCAGCCACCGAAAGCTGCTGCCGCCATGATCAGGACACCGATCATGCCCGGAGTGCGAAGCAACCCCGGCGATGGAGCAGGATCTTGCGTCTCAGACACAGTCACTTTTCGCGTCACAGACGCAGTGCGCCCGCTACCGCCGCCAGAACCGCCAACGCCAGAAGGATTCCCGACGCAAGCTTGTTGACCTTGAACATCGAGTAGGCGCCGCCCACGGCAATACCCGCGCCGATGAACAGCAGATAGGTGAAGAGGACGCTCACAGTGTGCCCTTCGTCGACGGCACGCCACTCACGCGCGGATCCGGCTCGACCGCCTCACGCAGAGCGCGCGCAACGGCCTTGTACTCGGCTTCGGTGATGTGATGCTGATCGCGGCCGTACAGAACCCGAACGTGCAGTGCGATACGTGCATTCAATGCGATCGACTCGAACACGTGGCGGTTGATCACCGCGTGATACGGAACGCCCGGGTACCCGCCGATGACGGAATGCACCATGTAGTCGGGCTCACCGGTGTGCACGCAGTACGGGCGACCGGAGACGTCGACCGACGCGTGCGCCAGCGTTTCGTCCATCGGGATGAAAGCGTCGCCGAAACGACGGATGCCCTTCTTGTCGCCGAGAGCCTGGCCGAGCGCCTGGCCGAAAACGATCGCGGTGTCCTCGACGGTGTGGTGAGCGTCGATCTCGACGTCACCCTTCGCCTTGACGTCGAGATCGAAGCTGGCGTGCGTACCCAGGGCGTTGAGCATGTGGTCGAAGAACGGAACGCCGGTGGAGACGTCGACGATGCCGGTCCCGTCCAGATTCAGTTCGACGACGATGCTTGATTCCCGAGTTGTTCGTTCGATCCGCGCGATGCGATCGCTCATGCCGTCTCTCCTGAATTCGTGTCGACCAGCTGGGTGCCTGCGATTTCGTCACTGGCCTTGATGAACGCGTCGTTCTCGGCTTCGAGTCCCACGGTGGCCCGCAGGTATCCGGGGATGCCGATGTCGCGGATGAGAACCCCGCGGTCGAGGTATTCCTTCCACGCCTGTGCACTGTCGGTGAACTGTCCGAACAAGATGAAGTTCGCGTCACTGGGAATCACTCGGAAACCGGTGTCCGCCAGCGCCTTCGACACGCGATCGCGCTCGGCGGACAAGGCGTGCACACTGCCGAGGGTCTCGTCGGCGTGACGCAGGGCGGCACGTGCCGCCGCCTGCGTGACCACCGAGAGGTGATAAGGCAAGCGCACCAATAACAGTGCGTCGATGAACGCGGGAGCGGCGGCGAGGTAGCCGAGTCGGCCACCGGCAAACGCGAAAGCCTTGCTCATGGTGCGGGTCACAACCAGCTTGGCCGGGAACTCGTCGATCAGCGTCATCGCGCTCGGGGCAGCGGAGAATTCCGCGTACGCCTCGTCCACGATCACGATGCCCGGCGCCACGTCGAGGATGCGTCGCAGTTCTGCAATGCCGACGCTGTGTCCGGTCGGGTTGTTGGGACTGGTCACGAACACGACGTCGGGTCGACGTTCCGCGATCACGGTGACGGCAGCATCCACGTCGAGTGCGAAGTCGTCCCGACGGAAGACCTCGACCCACTCGGTATCGGTACCGTCGGCGATGATCGGGTGCATCGAGTACGAGGGCACAAAACCCATCGCGCTACGTCCCGGACCTGCGAACGCCTGAAGAAGTTGCTGCAGAATCTCGTTCGATCCGTTTGCCGCCCACAGATTGTCGACGGTGACCGGTACACCTGTCTGCTTCGCCAGGTACGCAGCCAGATCCGTCCGCAACGCCACAGCGTCACGGTCGGGGTAGCGGTGCAGTTCCTTCGCGGCTTCGCGCACGGATTCGGCCACATCGTCGATGAGCGCCTGGGTCGGCGGATGCGGGTTCTCGTTCGTGTTGAGCTGAACCGGAACCGTCAACTGCGGTGCGCCGTACGCCGACTTTCCACGCAGGTTCTCGCGAATCGGAAGGGCGTCGACCGAAATCGACTCTCCAGGAGCACTACTCATCGCAGAGCCTCGAATCGCAGACGCACAGCCTCGCCGTGAGCCGGCAGATCCTCCGCATTGGCCAGCGTGATGACATGTCCGGCAACGTCTTTCAGTGCAGACTCGGAGTAGTCGATCACGTGGATTCCACGAAGGAACGTCTGCACACTCAGACCGGAGGAGTGGCGTGCACACCCGGCCGTCGGCAGAACGTGGTTGGAGCCGGCGCAGTAGTCGCCGAGACTGACCGGCGCCCACGGGCCGACGAACACGGCACCAGCGCTGGTGACCTGAGCTGCCACCCCGGTTGCATCCTCGGTCTGGATCTCGAGGTGCTCTGCCGCATACGCATTGACGACGCGCAGACCAGCGGAAACATCAGAAACGAGCACCGTGCCCGACTGGCTGCCGGTCAGTGCCGTGGTGACGCGCTCGCGATGCTTGGTGATCTCGAGCTGCGCAGCCAGAGCCTTGTCGACCGCGTCGGCCAATTCGACGCTGGTCGTGACAAGTACGCTGGCGGCCATCACGTCGTGCTCGGCCTGGCTGATGAGGTCGGCAGCAACGTGGACCGGGTCAGCGGTGTGGTCGGCGAGGATCGCGATCTCGGTGGGGCCGGCTTCTGCGTCGATGCCGACCAGTCCGCGGCACAGACGCTTGGCGGCAGTGACGTAGATGTTGCCGGGACCGGTGATGAGGTCGACCGGGACAAGCTCGGTTCCATCGGTGTCGGTTCCGCCGTAGGTAAGGAGGGCGACGCCCTGTCCGCCGCCGACGGCCCACACCTCGTCGACGCCGAGCATGGCTGCTGCGGCAAGGATGGTCGGGTGCGGCAATCCGCCGAAGTCGGCTTGGGGCGGCGAGGCGACAACAAGTGATCCGACGCCGGCCGTCTGAGCCGGCACGACGTTCATGACAACGCTGGACGGGTACACGGCATTGCCGCCGGGCACGTACAGCCCGACGCGCTCGACCGGAACCCAACGCTCGGTGACCGTACCACCCGGAACGACCTCGGTGACGGTGTCCTTGCGACGCTGATCGGCGTGCACCTTGCGGGTGCGCTCGATCGCAACCTCGAGGGCTTCCTTGACTGCGGGGTCGAGTTCACGAAGTGCGCGCTCGAGCTCGGCTGCTGGTACACGAACCGAAGCCGGACGAACGCCGTCGAACTTCTCGCCGAATTCGAGGGCGGCTTCTGCCCCGCGATCACGGACGGCTTCGACCATCGGGCGAACCTGATGCAGTACCGCGTCCACATCCACTCCACCTCGGGGAAGCGCGGCGCGAAGTTCCGCCGTGGATGGGGTACGACCACGCAGGTCGGTGCGGGCAAGCATGAGAGTTCCTCTCGTACGCAAACGGGGTGCCTGTGCAAGCGGCAGCAAACCGGTCCGGCATCACAGGCCCTGAACAGCGCGCCTGAAACACAGAACTGATGTCAATTATCCAGGATAGGCGCACCCCGTTTTTCACCGGTCCACCTGCAACGCTCACTGCAGGTCCGGCGCCCGCCGCCGGGCGAGTTCGATCAGCTCGTCCCTTCGAGGTGTTGCCACCGAGATTTCACGGCCGTCATGCAGACGAAAGCGGACCCCGTCGCCGGGAGATGCGAGAATTACCCGCATACCTGGGCCGGTCATTCGATAACCGATTCCGGAGCCCATCCCGATATGTACTGCAGTGGCAGACACAACTTCGTCCCACCGAAATACCTGACGCAGCCCCGGAGACAGCGCGATCGACACTCGTTCGACGTCTGTGGTGATGATCACGCGCACCTTCCACATGTACGCGGCCAACCCGAAGGACAGGACCGCGGACAACACGGCGCCGACGTAGCCCGCCGAGTCGCGATCCACGATTGCCGCGAACCCGCAGACAATTACCAGGACAATTCCGAGGACGACGCACAATGCGACCGCCGACCGCCGCAGTAGTGGGCTCAGGGGAATGGACTCGTGAAATTCGCGCACAGCACCCCCCGCCTCGATCGCCGACAACCCCACCCCGAAGAATGACACCGGGAACACGACCATCCCATTACTCGCGCTTTTATAACAAACACGTCACGCACAGCTAGGGTCCAAAGTCGTGACAGACAGTGACGTGGCCACGACCGCACCTCCGGCCTTGCCGACCCCTCAGCGATCCAGCGGACCGAACCGAGCACGGATCGTTGCGATTGTCGCATCGATCCTCGGCATAGTTTTGTGCGGATCAGTGCCGTTCCTGCCGATCGAGCAGGACACCGCCGTCATCAACTGGCCGCAGGCCGGGTCGACGACAAGCGTCGAGGCGCCATTGGTCTCGTACACACCGTTGCGCATGGAGGCATCGATTCCGTGCGCGTCGATCAGCGAGTTGGCCGCCACCGGCGGAACACTCGTCTCGACTGCACCTCCGGGTGCCCCCGATGCGCGCCGCTACGGATTTGTTGCCACCGTCTCCCCCGAATCCGCCGACGCTCCCGCTCGGGTCGACGTTGTCCTGCGTGATCAAGTGTTGCTCTCGACACCCGTTGCTGATCTGCAGACTGGATGCGCGCTCACGCTCGCCGCCGAGCCGACCCGAACCACCTTCAGCGCCACCGGTTCCGAACCGCGCGTCATCGAGGGCGACAGCCGACCACAGGTAGTCGGCGTCTTCAGCGACCTCGATTCGGCGGCAGCCGGTTTGAACGTCTCGATCGAGGCGGACTCTCGCTTCACGTCGAGCCCGTCGGTGATCAAGACTCTCGCCATGATTCTCGGGGCACTCACGGCTCTCGTGTCCCTCTTCGCGCTGCACCGCCTCGACAACCGCGACGGCCGGGGCACACGCAAATTTCTGCCCGCCCGATGGTGGAAGTTCACCGTCCTCGACGGGGTCGTCGTCGGAACTCTGGTGCTGTGGCACTTCATCGGCGCTACCACCACCGACGACGGCTACCAGTTCACGATGGCAAGAGCCTCCGAGCAATCGGGCTACATGTCCAACTACTTCCGGTGGTTCGCGGTCCCCGAAACCCCGTTCGGAACGCCGTATTACAACATCCTCGGACTCCTGGCCCACGTCAGCACCGCAAGCCCCTGGGTCCGTCTGCCTGCTCTGTTGGCAGGCATCATCACCTGGCTCGTCATCAGCCGGGAGGTTGCGCCTCGGCTGGGCGCCGCCATTCGCGGAAATCGACTCGCCCTCTGGACCGGCGCGCTTGTCTTCCTCGCATTCTGGCTTCCGTTCAACAACGGACTGCGCCCCGAACCGATCGTTGCCCTCGGCGTGCTGCTGACCTGGTGCTCGATCGAACGCGCCGTCGCGACGAGACGACTTCTGCCGGTCGCAGTCGCGATCCTGATCGCCGGATTCACCTTGACTGCCGGCCCTTCCGGCCTCATCTGCTTTGCCGCACTCATCGCCGGAATACGCCCGATCATGCGCATCATCATCGAACGTGCGCGCACCACCGGTTACGTCGCGGCTGTCGGGCCACTGCTAGCTGCCGGACTCTCGATTCTCATCCCCGCGTTCGGCGATCAAAGTCTGGCCGCCGTCATCGAGATGCAACGCGTCCACTCGATCTCACCGAATCAGCCCTGGTTCGACGAGTACCTCCGCTATCAGTACCTCTTCAACATCTCCGTCGACGGTTCCCTGACTCGCAGATTCGGTGTGTTCGTCATGGTTCTGTGCCTTGGCGTCTGCACCGCGATGATGCTGCGCAAGGGGGGCCGGATTCCCGGTTTGGCCGCCGGCCCGTCACGCCGCGTCGTGGGGCTGACGATCGGCGCACTGCCACTGCTGATGTTCTCGCCGACCAAGTGGACGCACCACTTCGGAATCTTTGCCGGACTCACCGCCGTTCTGGCGATGATGACGGCCGTCGCCGTGGGAACAAAACTCCTGCGCTCGCCGCGCAATCGGGCCCTCTTCGCGGCGGCCGTCCTGTTCCTCCTCGCGGTGGCATTCACCGGCAGCAACAGCTACTACTACGTGTCCAGCTACAGCGTTCCGTGGTGGGACAAGCCTGTGTCCATCAGCGGACTCGGCGCGAGCACCGTCCTCCTCGGGCTGACGGTGCTGATGCTCGGCGTCGCCGCGTGGTACTTCTTCCGTGAGCCGTACACCGCGGGGAAGGAACCATCCGCGAAGCACGCTCGACTGCTTGCCATCTCGCCACTGACGGTTGCCGCAGGTGCCATGGTCCTCTTCGAGGTGCTGTCCATGGCCAAGGGCGCGGTCACCCAGTACCCGGCCTATTCGGTGGGCCGTGCAAACGTCGACGCCGTTCTCGGCCAACATTGCGGTCTCGCCAACGACGTTCTGCTCGAGACCGATCCGAACGCCTCGATGCTGACGCCCCTCTCGGGCAGCGTCGCCACAGGACTGTCCGCCGGTGGGGCTACGGGATTCGATCCGAATGGCGTCGCTTCCGACCTTCGAGCAGACAAGGAAGCCACGGCTACCGGCGGCGCGAACACCGTCGACACCTCCGAGGACACCGCCGGCAACTCGGCCGGAACCGGCGGTGGCGCCGGACAGACCGGAGTCAACGGCAGTTCGGTCGCGTTGCCGTTCGGTCTCGACCCGGCGACAACACCCGTCATGGGTAGTTACGGTCAGCCCTCCCCCGGCACTCTGACCAGTGACTGGTACCAACTCCCCGACGTGGGCGAGAACGCCACGCGTGGCGACATCATCTCGATTGCCGCGGCTGGTCGTGTTCGGTCCGTCGACAAGGACGGAATCGTCACCTACGGCCAGAACGTCGAGGTCGAGTACGGCACAGCGCGTGGCGTCGACGATGCCGAAACAGACGCTGTCGAAACACTCGGAAAGATCGCGCCCCTCGACATCGGCCCGGCGCCGTCATGGCGGAACCTGCGTGTGCCGTTGGATCAGATTCCCGTCGAAGCCAACAGCATTCGACTGGTCGTCAGCGACTACGACAGCAAGCCCGACCAATGGGTGGCCGTCACCCCGCCGCGGGTTCCGAAGACCCAGAAGCTCAACGACGTCGTCGGTTCACAGGCGCCCGTCATGCTGGATTGGGCTGTCGGACTGGCATTCCCGTGCCAACGCCCCTTCGATCATCGGGTCGGTATCGCCGAGGTCCCCGAGTATCGGATCCTTCCCGACCATTCCGGTGCGCTCGTGACCAGTGCCTGGCAGGACCACTACGGTGGTGGACCGTTGGGGTGGATCGATCTGCTCCTGACCGCGCAGACCATTCCGTCGTATCTCGACAACGACTGGGCTCGCGACTGGGGTTCGATCGAGAAGTACACACCGATCGATCCGAGTGCAGTACCTGCCCAGGTCGACGAAACGACCGTTCAGCGCTCCGGGACGTGGAACCCGGGATCGATGACCATGGTTTTCTGAGCGGAATTTCTGAGCGGCTGGATCACTGAGTGACACGGTCCAGCCGCGGGCGGATCGGACGAAACGCCTGCGACTGGACACTTGTATGACTTAGTCTCCCAGGCATGGGAGCCCTGTCACGGTCTATCGCGCCTGCGCTGATGGCACTGACGTGCCTGTTCGGGGTGCTGGCCCTTCCCGCTCACGCCTCGGCTGAGGTACCGGATGACTTCCTCTGGGGCGTTGCCACCTCCGGGTTCCAATCGGAAGGTTCGTCGCCGGACAGCAACTGGTCTCGATACTCCGATTCCGGACGAACCCACGACAAGATCGGTGACTCGGTCGACTTCCGTCATCGCTACGCCGAGGACATCGACCGGGCGGCCGATCTGGGATCGAAGGTTTTCCGATTCGGCGTCGAGTGGGCGCGAGTTCAGCCCGCCGCCGGGAGCTGGAACGAGACCGAATTCGCCTACTACGACGACGTGGTAGCTCACATCCGCGCGCAGGGCATGACTCCGATGATCACACTCGACCACTGGGTGTATCCGGGATGGGTTGTCGATCAAGGCGGCTGGACAAATCCGAAGACGGAAGCCGATTGGCTGGTCAACGCAGAGAAGGTAGTCGAGCGGTACTCCGGAATCGGGGCGCTCTGGATCACGATCAACGAGCCGACTGTGTACGTTCAGCGCGAATTGACCTACGGCGGAATCGCACTCACCCAGGCGCCGTCGATGTTCGACTCATTGGTCCGAGTCCACCGGGCGATCTACGACCGCATCCATGTTCTCGATCCCGGTGCCCGCGTAAGCAGTAATTTCTCCTTCATTCCCGGCGTGTCCGAGGCGATCGATTCGGTATTCACGGATCGAGTGCGCGACAAGCTCGACTTTCTCGGCATCGACTACTACTACGGTGTGGCCCTGAACAATCCGACTGCCGCGTACGCCGCACTCGACGAGTTCTACAACGTCACGCCGCAGCCCGAAGGCCTGTACGACGCATTGATGCGGTACTCGGGCAAGTACTCGGAACTCCCCCTCTACATCGTCGAGAACGGCATGCCCACCGACAACGGAGCGCCGCGCGCCGACGGATACACACGCGCGAATCACTTACGCGATCACATCTATTGGATGGAACGCGCCCGAGAAGACGGTGCCGACGTGATCGGCTACAACTACTGGTCCATCACCGACAACTACGAATGGGGTTCGTACCGACCTCGATTCGGCCTCTACACGGTCGATGTTCTCGGCGATCCCACTGCGGCGCGAATCCCGACCGACGGCGTCGACGCCTACCGCCGGATCATTCACGAGAACGGCGTCGGGGCCGACTACGTGCCCGTCATGGCCCCGGCTTTCTGCTCGCTCGTCGATCCTCCCCGCAGCTGTACGGCTACTCGATGACGGCCGTTTTCCGAAATTCCTCCACTCCTCGTCGTTAGGATGTCCCATGCGAACACTGCGAAATATCGCCGGAACTGCCGCTGCCACGGCTGCCCTGATCCTGGTTGCCGGAGGCGCTGCGACAGCAGCCCCCAACCCGGCCGATTCACCCCGCGAGGCGCAGGCGCGTGCCTACATCGACGCCCTCGTCTCCCATGACGTTTCCGATGTCCATTTCGCCCCGGATGCGACGCGCGTCGAAGCCGGACTCAAGACGGGTTTCTCCGGACCACAGATGTCCGCCGACCTCGAAAACGGTATTCAATACCGCGTTATCCAGGGCGTCCGAGACCTCGAGATGTCGGAGGCCGGGGACATCGTCTCGACCACCTACCTGCTCGACGCGGGAATCGGCGGCACTCGCCTCATGACCGTGGAGATTCGTGAAACCTTCGAAGTCCGTGACGGTCTCATCCACGACGTCGTCGCCGACATCATCCCTGTGTCTGTGTCGTGACGCGCGCCCGATAGCTACTGGGCGGTGCACCCGAGACTCGGGTGCACATCGCCGCGAAGGCAGCCGGCGTCGAGTATCCGAGTTCAGACGCAACGGCCGTCACACTGGCCCCGGCAGAAAGTTTCGGAAGCGCGTGAAGAATGCAGGCACGCTGCATCCACGACGACGCGCTCATCCCCGTTTCCGAGATCAGCAAGCGGTGCAGTGTCCGTTCACTGACGTGGAGTCGGTCGGCCCACCGCGTGGGCGAGTCATGGATCGACGGGGCTGCGAGATACTGCGCGCACAACGCCCGCAATCCCGGGTGCCGAGGCAGCGGGAGTTCCACAGGTAGGGGCGCAAGATCGCGAAGTTCGTGCAGGATCAGCTGAAATACCGCGGCGCTGCGTCCGTGTGCGGGTAAGTCGTCCTCCACATTCAGCTCGACATCCATGTCGACTGCAGCGACAAGTAACTCACGCAGGAGCGACGATACTGCGACGACTCGGCACCTGACCGGGAACCACGGCGCTGCGGACGGTTCGATGTAGAGGCTTCGCGTGCTGACGCCGTCCATTGTCACGGCATGAGCGACACCGGCGGGAATCATGACCGCATTGGACGGCAGAACCGTCCACTCACCGTCATCGGTTTCGACGTTCATCGCACCGTTCACAGCGAAGAGAAACTGGGCTCGTCGATGTTCGTGGGCGGCCAGCACGTGACCGGGTGGGTAGTCGGTTCCGATTGCGAGAACACTGCGGGGCGAGTGATCGACGTCGTTGATCGAGATGTTGCGCACCGGAGGAACCTACCGAGTCTGTGTCCGATTCACAATGGAACGTGGCGAACCTTCGAATGTGCGCCAACGGAGAAATCGCTACCGTTCATCAAGTGCTTCACTACTCCCTCATCCTGCTCGCTTTCGGCGCCTTGACCGGAGTCACCACCGTTCTTTTCGGATTCGGTGGCGGGTTCGTCACTGTCCCAGTCGTTTACGCTGCATCGACGCTGCGGCCGGACGTCATCGATCCGATGCATGTCGCCGTAGCATCCTCGGCGGCCGTGATGGTGGTCAATTCACTCGGTGCCACAGTCGCATTCAGGAAGTCAGGACGGCTTCGGACGGAGTACATCAGACCTCTGATCGGCCCCGTCGCACTCGGAGCCGGGCTCGGAGCGGTTGCGGCGGGCCACGTAGACGACGGCGTCGTCCGGATTCTGTTTGTGCTCTACCTGCTGGTGACAATCCTGGACAGTCTTCTGCGACAAGGGTTTCTGACACCATCTGAACCTCGCGAACATCTTGACCGTCACGGCGTCCGCGCTGTCGGGATAGGCATCGGCGCCGTCGCAAGTTTCCTCGGAGTCGGCGGGAGCGTCATGACGGTTCCGATGATGCGTCGCGGCGGAGTTCCGATGGCCGACGCCGCCGCGAGCGCCAACCCGTTGAGCTTGCCTGTCGCCGTCGTCGCGACTGCGGTGTACGCGGCCTCATCAGGGCACAGCACCGCCTCGGATCTGTCAGCGGGCAGAGTCGGCGCAATCGACCTTCTCGCCGTTTGCGCGTTACTGGCCGGCTCTCTACCTGCGATTGCACTGAGCCGGCGAATTGTCGGCGCCATCCCGGACCGGATCCATGCCGCCGCCTACATCGCTCTACTCGCAGTAGTCACGGCAGTGATGGTGATTGCTTAGCGAACGGCGTATCGCAGATAGATGACGCCGCCGTCGAAGGTTTTCTCCTCGAGCAGTTGCAGATCAAGCCGGCTTTCCGGGAGAGCTCGCAATCCGCCACCGATATTGACCGGACACAGGAACAGTCTGACTTCATCGACCAAACCCGCCGCGAAAGCACTAACCGCAACCGTCGGTCCACCGATCGAGATATCTTGTACCGCTTCACTCTCGAGCAAACGGATGAAGTCTTCATCGAAGCTCGGGACAATCCTGGTACGTGCGGTCGACACCTCGTTCAGCGTCGTGGAGTACACGATCTTGTCGATTCCACGCCAGATCTGAGCGAACTCGGCGGTCGCCGCCTCGATACCGGCAAACTCGCCCGGAGCCGAAGGTCCTCCTGCCACCGAAGAACGCTCGAGATCCTCGGACGCCATTGTTTCCCAGGGAATCATCGTCTCGTACATCCGGCGCCCGAGCAGGTACGTGCCGACTCCCCTCTCTAGCTCGTTGACGAACGCGTGGACCTGCGCGTCGGGAACCGCCCAGTCGAAGTTCCCCTGCTCATCGGCCACATACCCGTCGATCGAGCAGATCGCCGAGTAGATCAGGCTCACCATCGGTCCACGTGCAGCACGTTGTCGACCGGTTCACGGGCGGCGGGTTTGAACGTCTCGCCGGTGAAGTACGCCGTCGGGATGAGCGCAGCCTGATGGAATCCGGCCGGAATACCCAGCAGCTCGGCAACTTCCGCTTCACGCTGCAGGTGCAATGTCGTCCACGCCGTACCGAGTCCACGTGCCCGTGCGGCCAGCGCGTAACTCCACGCAGCCGGGAGTAGCGAACCCCACAGGCCGGCTTGGTTCCCCTCCGGCAGCGTCTTGCCCGCCTTGATACACGGAATGAGAAGGACCGGCACCTCACCCATGTGCTCACCGAGCCACGCGACGCTGGTGCCCACGCGTTGTTGAATCGGCGCGCGATCGGGATCATCGGCGAAGAGTTTTGCCGCCGAACCGTGAGAGGCAAGGTACTCGTCGGTGACTTCCTTGTAGATCTGCCCGACTGCTGCACGCAGTGCCGGATCGGTCACCACCATCCACTGCCAGCCCTGGCGATTCGAACCGGAGGGCGCTTGCAGGGCGATCTGGAGGCATTCCTTCACCAGGTCCAACGGCACGGGACGGGTCAGATCCAGACGCTTTCGAACGGTCCGCGTTGTGGTCAGCAATTCGTCGGGTGTCAGGTCCAGTACGGGATACGACGTCATCTCCCGATCATTGCACTGTCGCGAGCAGTGAGCAGGACTGTCCGTCTACACTTTTCTGATCCCGTGCGTGCTCGTTGTCGGGAGTATTTCCCGATCAAAGGACTTTCGACATGAGTTGGCACGTCTGGTTGGCGTTCTTCGGAGCAAGTTGGGTGATCAGCCTGTCGCCGGGGGCCGGCGCCATTGCGTCGATGTCGTCGGGACTTGCCTACGGCTTGCGACGCGGATACTGGAACATCTTCGGGCTGCAGTTGGGATTGTTGCTGCAGATCGGAATTGTCGCGGCGGGGGTCGGTGCAATTCTCGCCAGTTCGACCGTGGCCTTTTCCTTGATCAAGTGGTTCGGTGTCGCATACCTCGTCTACCTGGGGATCAGGCAGTGGCGATCGGCGCCCACCGAGGTGGAGACCGACGAGGCAGCCGCGAGCAGCTCCGGTCCGATGATGATGCTTCGCGGATTTCTCGTGAACGCGAGCAATCCGAAGGCCGTCGTTTTCATGCCTACTCACAAATAGGTGCGCACGATAACGCCTCTGATGTGACGTGCGATACACCAGGCATGATCGGAAATCTGCCCGACTTTCCCGAAGAAGTCCTGTTCTGGTACGCGTTTCTGCGTCCGTTGGCTGCCTGGTGGAATCCACTCTGAGGAGACGAACGATGATCGGAAACCTGCCTGACCTTGGCTATGGTCTCGATGCGACGTGGACCAGCGTCAGTCTGTGGAACGAGTTTGCCCGATGGTGGAATCAGTTCTGATAGACAGAAGCACCCCAGCTCCGAAGAACCGGGGTGCCCTAGCGCGTAAAGCTACTTGCGCTTCTTTCCTGCGTCGCTACGCTTCTCGCGCCAGCTTCCATCCTTGTTGCGGTCACGCTCTCGCTGCCCCCCGCCAGGTGCCGGGACCTGGGGCGGCTTGTGTGCTCCGGCCATGATCACTTCACCCGCTTAATGGTGACGGTACGAGTGACCGTGATCCGACGCACAGGAATGGTGACCGTGCGAGTGCGAACAATTCGTCGTGAGGTGGCCATGAGCCATCCTCCCGTCCGCCGGGTAACAGTTCCAACACAACTCCCCTACCCGAGTGGCAGGCTAGCTGTTATCTGAAGTACAGTTGAAAATGCATCCCTGAACAAGTTGCATCTTCAGACTGACCCCTGGCTGGATTCCCCGCTTGGGGTTTTTCTGCGTTGTTTTCCGGCTACAAAGGACAGTACACCCGGCTACCGACACCAGACACGTGCCGAACGCCCTAGAACTCACGTCGGTGGGATTTTGTGGGTATTCCACAAATCGATAAACCGCTGGTCAACCTGGCAAATAGCTTGCCGCACCGACCAATTGTTACGTTCATGTTAAATCGACGTATGTATCCGTCCACCTGGGCAAATGCCGGAAACATGCCCTCATGCACAATCTCCCGACCGCGCGGTCCATGTGGACCTGTAGACACCGCAATATGACGCAGAGCGCCGCAAAATGACGCACAGGGATACTTTTTACCCACATTGGCTACAAAATGGCTCTATTGGACCGACCGATTGGTCTTGTTGAGCTTGGCAATCACGTTGCTCTTGACAAATGCGAAGCAAAGTTCGAACCAGTCTTCCTGTGACCTAGGTCACTATGAAAACAGTTCAGACCTCCAATTGATGTTTACGCGCAGGAAGATCCGTACCGCGTGTTGCGAAACCCCGGTAGTCATCTGTTGGAATGATGACGGAATGGAGAAACTTGCCCTCGTCCTATCAGTCGTTGCGATCATCGCTTCCGGCCTGGTGGCCTGGTACACCCAACACTCGATGAACAGGCGTGAACGCACCAAATGGGAGCGAGAAGAGCTGACCAAGATCGTCAGCGAACTTGTGAGCCTGTCGAGCCAGCGTGACCAGACAATCAGGGTGCTGCATTTGGATGCCGTGGGTTGGCCACAATCAACCGCCTCGTTACTAGACCCTGCCGATGCGCTACAACGGATGACCCCGCTGGTTGCACAGCTGGAACTGCTTACCCCGGGCCCTCTCTCACGAGTCGCAAAACTACTGGCGAAGGAGCACACCGATAGCTATACAGCGGCCGAGGACGAAACCGCGCCAGACGATGCACTCTCAAAAATGCTCATGTCCCCCGGTGCGCTTGAGATTCTTCACCAGAACCTTGCGAAACAATTCAGAGCAGCGATCGGAGATGCAAAGTACGTTCCTGAGCTGACAGAGCATCGGCTGACCGAAGTTCGAAACAAGGAACAGAAGGAATTCGAGGTGAGAGTCAAAGAGACAGAAGCAAGAAATGCGCGCCTGCTTGCAGCACGCCCGGCGCCGCCGTTCCAGGTTGACCCGTTCAACCAAGCGCGTTCAGTAGATACGAAAATGCCGCCACCCCTACCAGGCGACGGCACTCTCTAGAAAGAGGAAACTTTGTGAGTAATTCCTTCGTTAATTATAACATATTTCACCCTACGAATAGCTCGCCGTATAGCTCGTGACAGACAGCATTACCTAGAATGTCGATCTGAGTGTTGACGTTCACAATGTTAAACACCATATCCTCGAAGTACTGATCACCATCTAGCGCACTGCGCATATTACCCATGCGACTATCCATAGGTACCAGCTCTCGAAGCTCTACCTTCACCGGCATGGTCTTCCAGTATGCGGCACCGAATTCTTCCAGCGCATTGTCTGGCTTGAGGCTTGTCACAATGCATCGATACGTTTGCGGGTTCTCGTAGTCCCATCCATCGATCGTCTCCCCCGTTTCCCAATCCACCTCGTAGACCTTCGCGTACACGTCTACGTAGCTGGGATACGACTTCGGGATCAGGCTCATGACTTACGCCTCATTACCAGCGCCACCAGCTTGGCATGTGTTTCGCCTTGAACGTGAAACCTTTGGTACCGAAAGATCTGCTTCGGTTCCAGCTCACACGCTTGACTGCTTGAATCACCAGTGGACTGACGGCGTATAGCTGATCACCGAACTCGACCATGCTGCGATCCTGTTCGACACGCTTCACGTTAGCCTGCTCGAAAACATGGCTGTTGGTGGCCATAAATGCTGCCTGCCAACAGACGGCGTATTCCAACCATGCTCGATCTGCCAACTTGGTGACCGTACTCTCCGGTCTGCCGCTGACTACCTCCACAATTGCCTGTGCTTGTCCTATGGTCTCGTCGGTCACGGTCGCTCCGGTCAGTTCATTTACTCGCGCTCTTGTTGCGTACATTCATTCTCAATTCCTTTCTAAAAATAGGGCTAGGCTCGATGCGAACCTAGCCCTACGTTTGTAATCAACTATCAGGCTGCTGTTACTTCCAGCACGCCGAATGCTTCCTTACGTCCGACAGCGAATGCCTTACGTGTGCGCATCTTGATATGTGGCTCATCGGTGCCGAATCCTGCATCAAAGCTGATCATTGATTCGATCGGTGTTCGATCACCAACGATAAGGTGCTTACGATTGCCCACGATCAGCAATGGATTACCGTTTGGGTTCCACTGTGCTGTTGGGCTGGTCTTCGCTCCATCGCTGAAACGAATCTCGTAACCGAACAGCGTCTGAGGCTGACCGGCTGCTACCTGCTCGATGAACAATGGTCGTCCGTTAAGGTCTACAAGTCCTCGTAGCTGACCCTTGAAGCTGGTATGCGCGATCACGATTGTGTCGGGATCTGCAAAGTATCGTCCATTCTCAGCTAGGCTCAGAACATCGGATACGTCGGCGTATGTCAACGTGGCATGACCCCCATGAAGTGACCCGCAAGTTATGAGAATCCTTCCGCCCTGATCAAAGGGCATGAAAGGCTTCATCTCATGGCTGGACGTAAACGGCACACTCCCGAACAGATCATCCGCAAACTGCGCCAAGGCGACGAACTCGCCGCCACAGGCGCCGACGTCGAGGAAATCGCCCGACAACTCGACGTCTCCGTGCCGACGCTCTACAACTGGCGCAAGCAGTACGGCGGCATGAAAGCCGACGACGCCAAAGAGTTCAAAGAACTCAAGAACGAAAACGCCCTGCTCAAGAAGCTCCTCGCCGAAGCCGAACTCGAAAAGGCCGCGCTCAAGGAGATCGCGAAGGGAAAATTCTGAGCCCGACCGCCAAACGAAACGCTGTGACGATGCTCCAGGAAACGATGGGGCTCTCGCAGCGTTTCGCCTGCAAAATCGTCGGGCAACCACGATCGACCCAACGCAAGAAAGTAGCGAGGAACACCCCGGACGATCCGGACGCCGATCTGCGGAAGTGGTTGCGGGACTGGGCCAAAGCGAATGCGCGCAAGGGGTTTCGTCGGGCGTGGGCGGACTTGCGTGCCGAGGGCTGGGTGATCAACAAGAAGAAGGTGCAGCGTCTCTGGCGCGAGGAAGGATTGCGGGTGAAGGTCCGCAAAATCCGTAAACGGGCCGGCGCCTCAACCACCCCGATCACCGAGGCAAACGCACCGAAAGTCGTGTGGGCGATCGACTTCCAGTTCGATTCGACGACGGACGGGAGGAAGTTCAAGATCGCGTCGATGGTCGACGAACATACGCGTCAGTCGGTGCTCAACATGGTCGAACGGTCCATTCCGGCAGAGGATCTCGTCACCGCTTTGGAGAAGGCGTTTGCGCTCTGGGACGGTCCGCCGCAGGTGTTGCGGTGCGACAACGGACCCGAGTTCATCTCCGAGGCGTTGCGGACGTTTTGTGAGGACCGACTGGGAATCGGATATGTTCCCCCTGGTCAGCCCTGGAAGAACGGGTACATCGAGTCCTTCAACAATCGTGTTCGCGACGAGTGCCTGAACATGAACGAATTCCACAGCCTCCTCGAAGCCAAGGTGGTCATCGAGGATTGGAAGGAGGATTACAACAACCGGCACCGTCATTCATCGCTGGCGTACCGAACTCCGAATGAGTACGCTGCCAGCTGTATTCACACGCATTGATTCTCTGATAGCGAGTGGCTCACCAAACGGGGTCCTACCAAACGGTCCAGCGGTCTTGATTACTGCCGATCCGGCCTCCTTGTAAACAGAGGTGAATGGAACGGTAACGCCATTTGCTGCGGCCGTAGTGCCGAGACACGCATTGTCAAACTTACGTGCGTAGTTAGTAGCCCAACCCTTCTGGAACTCAACGATCACATTCACATTTGCATCGTCTAGGTCTTCCTCAGCGACGATAATTCGGTTCGTGAACTTCGCTGCCTTCAACTCGACATTGTCAAGTGTTGGCTGATCTTCTGGGTATGTACCACCCTTAGGCAGAACGACAACATCAACATCTCCCAATCGGGGAGCCTCGAAGATGTTAGATGACATATTTACGTGTCTACCTACCGCTTCTACAGCGGAAAACTGCTCTACTGTCTGTATAACTTCACTGCCGTACTCTTCTGGTACCCAGCTATCTGCATTTACTCTTGCCATATTGTTTGTCTATAAAACTCCTAATAAATTTACGTCTTAAAGTCCCGTATGGACTATGGGGATCGCTCAACATCTCGCGTCACGATCAGATCATCTCGACCTATTACTCTTATTGTACCAAGTATTGTATTATCTTGCGTTCTGTATCAATTTCTCGGCACTACTTAGGTTGCGCTTTGCTACCGGCTTCTCAGCGGCATCGATACTAGGTACCTTCTTCGCCTCAAACAGTTCGGCAAAGTCAGTCTTGACCTGTTCTAGCTGGTCTTCGAATCCGATCAGATCGCCTGATTCGTCAATATCAATCTTCGTTCTGTCCAGTAGCTTGGCTACCTTGACGTTGCTGACACCACTCTCCGCTAGCTTGGCTGTGATCTTGGCATCTACATACGAGCTTTTGTACTCGTTTGCCGAACTATGCGCCTGTTCTAGCTGTTCCTTGGCCTCGTTCAACTGATGCCTGAAACTAGCGGCCTCGTTGTTTGCCTTGCTCAGAGCTTCCTTCATGCTCTCAATATCGTCCTCGTTTTCTTGTGTCATGCTGCTTCTCCTTCAATATTTGTATTTGGTATTTCTGTCGTACTTGTGATTGGTTCGGTCTGCAACAGACCGTCTTTCTTCCACTGAGCTACCAACTCAGTGTCATAGCCCTGTTCGAGCAAAATCTGTTCAACAGGTAGACCTGCCTGCAACTTCTTGTAGGCAATCTCCCACTGCTCTTTCGTGTCGATGGACTCGATCTGTCGCCACTGGATCTGTACGTCCTCGGCAATGTTGTTCATCTTGAGTACGAACACGAACATCTGACGCAACGTGTGGCCGATGGCCAACTGCCGTGTGCGTACTTTCTTCACCAGCGGTGCCTCAGCCGCTCGTAGCGACTCCCCTGAGACGTTTGTGTGCGTGTTCTCGAAGTAGTGCAGTGGCGTGTCGGTTACCGATGCCATAGCGCGCACGTACTCGCGATAGGGAGCGATATAGGTCTCCGGCGCTGCCACCTGAAACTGACCCACCTTCTGGATACCTGCCAGATCCCAGACCTGACCAGGTGCGCTCTCCAGTACGTCGTCAGCGTCATCGTCTACGTCTGAGAGCGGATTGCTTGCCCCGTTCGGATCACGAAGCATCCAACGTGTGGGGAATCCGTAGTGCTCCACCGATGCCATTTGGCTGACCAGCATCTTGGTGATCATGTCTTGTGGACCGTAGGCATTGATGTGTTCCGGTCTGCCGTACTGATCGACACCAGTGGTGAAGTGAAAGACAGGGATCTGACCGAAAGGATTTGCAACAGAGCCAGTTTCGTCTGTTTGCTCGTCAATGAACGGTGCGAAGTCTGTATCTTTGACCGTCATCGGTAGACGCTCACTGGTGCTCAGATACTTCTCGATGCGATCCGAGTAGTACAGATTCACACGAGTACGTGGTTTGCCGTCTACGGTCACGCTCCACAACTTGGCCGCACACTTCGGCTGACGTGGGTTCTCTGGCTCGTACAGCATCACCATGCTCAGTGGTGAGTTGTAGTAAATCTGAGTCGTTCCGTCCGAATCAGGCCAACAGATCAGGTACGCACTGCCAAACACGAGAGTGCGATTGATCAGCTGCGTCAGTTCGAGTTCCAGATTGTTCTGCTGCCATACCTGGTCAACCACGATGCGGGCCGGCTCACTGATCGTGGCTACGCCCGTGACTTCCAAACGGTTGGCTACGGCGTTCACTGGTGTTGCGGCGAAATTGACCCGATTGGGATCGCCTAGCTTTTCCAGCTCCTTGGCTACCGATCGTGATGCGAAGAACTCCGGTACGGTGCCGTTGTAATAGTTCTCAGCCTGCGTGTAGTGCTGCTGAGTATCCAAGATTCGTTGTACTGCGATGCATAGATCTGACATTTAGTTCGTTATTAATCTCCTTAGTTTCATTACCTGCTATTCTAACATTTTTGTAACTATCTAGTGCTAAATATAGGTACGCTTTTTGATACGTGCTCTACCGGATGCGTTCAACAGGTAATGCACCCCAGCGCCTAGTGCATCCACCAGGTCGTCATGCGCCACCTTCGGAAACGAGTGCATCTGTTGTTCGAGCAGATCGAAGTGACGGGTATGACGCACCTTGTCTTTGCGGTAGTAGTCCAACCCTCTGGCCGCTCGTACCGGCTTCGGCTCTGTCTGATGGATCGCCTTGTACTTGCACTTGATCTGGTCGAATACCTGATTCCAGACCATGCCACCCTGATTGGTCTCGATCAGTAGCAGATCCACATCGAACAGCTCGATCAGCTCGTTGGCACGCTCTCGTAGCTCGATACTGACAAGTTTGAGCTGTTCGGCATGACGCACGTACACCAGTCCGTCATTTCCGAGAGAGACGATCACAAAGGCTGTGTAGTCACTTGACTGCTTCGTACTGACGGCAGGATCAACACTCAAGACGGTCCATCGGTACTCGTCCAACTCGGCAATCTCGATATCGTGTTCGTTCCAGTACTGCGCATCGACGTTGACCGGGCGGTTCATCATGTTCATGGCAAATGCTCGGGTATGACGATCACGTTCGAGCACCGACATGGGTTTGAACTCCGGCCACCAACTGTGTTCGTTTCCTTCGAAATCTACGACAATCGCTGGGTAGTAATGCACCTCGATCCGTTCATCAATGATCCAGTGCAAACCAGAATCGAGACTGTCGTAAAAATTGACATGCTCATTCTTCGATTGCTGTAGCTTTAACTCCCCCTGGTTGATCTTGGGCGTCTCGAATCTAGCTAGCTCTCGCTGCTGTCTTGTCTCGAAGTTTTCAATTTCTGATACATAGTTGTTAGGTATAGATGCATCATCAAAAACAGAATGAAAATTAAAGTCGGTTTCTACAGCACTTGATTCACATGCTTCCAAGTTTGTCAATGACTTGTCGGAACTTCGGCTCAGATCATCGTTAACAGGGTTGTTAATATATCCATCTTCACTATCAATGCCTCGATTCTCCCCCGCCATATCCACTTGACTAATCGAGTCAGGTCCGAATGTATGCGACGGCGAAACGAAAGCCTCTATTTGCGATTCTGGACTAGAAAATGGCTCTTTGGTCTCCGAGTGGCTGAAAGCATGTTCGATCGCTTGTAGCTTGAATGAGGTACCTATTTCACTCTCAACTTGAGTTAGGTCATCCTTATCTGGCCTTACATAATAACTATTATCGGCACAATATCGTTCGCTTTGCTTATCATCTGATTGTTCCACTATATGAGACGTGTTCCATGCCTGCTCGTGCTCCCATACCTGCCTGCACTGGTCGATCAATGAACCACTCATTGTAGTAGTTCCAACTAGCTCGATATGACATTGATGACTCAAATAGAACGCTGCATCAAGCACTGTGCGCCTACGCTTCTCTACCTCATTCAATGAGTAGTTCGATTCAGGTGGTTCAATATCATCGAGCAATATCAGATCAGGTCTTGTATTACCTACCTTCAATCCCAACGACTTGGCATCGATACCTTTGGCTACGAATACAAACCCATTTGCCTGTTCGATCTTGGCCTTGGACTGAGAGACGTAACGCTTGACATTGGCCCCCATCTTCGGCGTGCACAGCTCTGGGTAGTCCTTGCGAAGTAGCTCGTTCGAGTCCAGTTCTTTCTTGAATGTGTCCAGGTGGGTAGTGGCCTGATCCTCCGAGTCACTGAACGCTGCAATGAACTTGATGTGACCGTGCGCAGCGGCCCACATTGGAAGCAACAGGAAGATCCACGTCGTCTTACCTGACTGTCTGGGTGCGATCCATGCATGACGTGATGACTTGCCATTGATCCAGGTCTTGCCATGTTCGGCTAGATCGATATGGAACTGAGCCAACGATGATGGCTGATCCTCGAATCTGAGTGAATCAGGTAGATACAACAGGGCGAACAGCAAAGGATCATCCCTGGTGAGTAGCCTTCGGCCCTCCGAAGTGGCGATCAGCTCACGTGGATACTGTGCAACGTACTGAGCTGGTTTCACTCACCATCAACCGCTGTCTGTGACTTGAACTCGTCATACAGCTTCAACGCATCTTCGCTGGTGGTGTCCTCTGGTGCTCGATGACTGGTGGCCTTACCTCGAAGCATCTGGATCGAGTTCGTAGCCTTGTTCAATCCGTTGACGATCTTGTCGAACTCAGCTGGTGTCAGCTTTGGGTTCTCCAACAGTTCTCGTCCACGACTGATTATGTCCTGCTGAGCAATCCTCAGTTCAGTCTCTTCGTAGAATGAATTGTATTGTGCTGCTTTGGATTTGAGTTCATCGAGTTCAATCTCGATGCCAAACTCTTCGCACCACTTCTTACCCGTTGACCAGCTCTCTGGGTACCCCAGTTCTCGCTTGGCCTTGGCTAGACCAACATCCCCCGCCAGTTCAGCGAATGCCTTTCGTTCTTCGTATTGGTATTTTGCCAATGATTTTCATTATCCTTTCCGAGTCTGCATGACTCTATGTTCGTACTTATAGTTATGTGTTGCAAAATCTGCTTTCAATTAAGCATAGGAGGTCGAAGCGGAGTATAGAATTACCGCTTCGACCAAACACGCTAAGAACGCATACTTTCTCGATACACTTCAATCGATACAATTCTAAACTTGTGATTACCAAACATTGCTAGTTCATCTACCTTATCTTTCGCTAGACGGTATGACTTGAATGTCTCGGCAAGTGGGACCTCAATGCCATTATCTTCTAATCTGAATATTCCATATTTGTCCATATTTATCTCCTATTATATTTACTACCTTCTGGCAGCAAGTTTTGCTTTACATATCTTGCATATTGTTCTGTTGTTGTATCTATAGCTGTTTTGGTAGGTCAATTCATGACCCCCGGCGCACCAACGCTTCTTGGATTCAATCTTGTCCTGCATGTTTTGAGCTTGTGTACCCAACAACAGATGACTCGGATTGATACAACTTGTCGTATTGCATGCATGACGAATCACCAGACCATCAGGTATCGATCCTTTGTGCTTCAAGAACATATACCTATGTGCTTTGTAGTTCTTGTTCTGATACTTGATGATTCCGTAACCGGATCGATCCTTGCACCCGGCAAAGATCCAACAGCCCTTCTCATCTACTTCGTATTTTAATTCTTTGTCCATAATTTACTAGCTACTGAGTCACCTAATTTCAGTGACGCATTACAACTATCCTAGCATAAACAACGCGCTAGCGTGTCTCGCGTGAGCTGTTTTTTCATTAATGCGCAATTACTGTTCAACTATAAATATATACAAACTTTACCAATGCAATCGAATCTTAGTTGATCATTCTGTTCTTGCTCTTGTATCCGTACTTGTTCCGTATGTGCTCGATGATCAGATCGATACGCATGGCGGGTACTCCCATATCCAACAGCCGTTCGAATGCGTCAGTGATCGTTCGCACTTCTCTCTCTACTGCCTGTGCTTTAGGTGGGTCTTCATCCTTCATCGTTTCGTACCTGCCTGACACGATCTGAGCTACTTTCAAGGGCTGGATGACTACAGGTGTCCCCCGCCAGATTACTCGGCTCACATACGATCCAACCTACTTCCTTCCATCCCTGATCGAGGTAACTCTGTAGTTCAGCAGGATCGATCATTGCGCTATCCAATGGTGCCTTCCACATCAAAAGTTGTTTCTTCATTTTCCTTTATCCAATCTATTCGTTATATACTTGTTACTAAATATTTTCATTGTTTTCCTAACTCATTGCGTAATACTAGTTGCGGAGCAACTAGTAGATACTCAAACTACCATTACCTATATCTAATATTCACAGTAGAAGTATCAAAAGAAGAATAATCTGAAAGCATGATCCCGCCGGAGGCTACTTCTTGTTGTTCCTTCTTCTTCCTGTACCTATCTAACAGAGTGTCATACGATGCTTCGAGATGAGGAAAACGGTCCATAACTAGGTCTACCTTTTCATTCCATCGTGCTTCTTTACGATAGAAGTCAGTAGCAGCATTCTTGCAAACCGTCATCAATGCTCCCCCGCAGAATCGGTAGCCTTGCTTCTGTTCCTCAACAAATAGCTTTAACTCAATCTCTTGATCAAGATCATCGTTAGGTACACTAAAGTACTTACGATGTGCCCAACTCTTAGCCTTCGCGATTACCAACTCATCATCCTCGCTTCGATTCGCACTTAGTCGCTCGTGCGGTTGGATGATGCTGTCTTTGTACTCAAATGTGTTTGAGTTGTAGAACAGAGCTAGTCCATCGATACTAGGAAAGTCGTACGTCTCTGCCAGTTCCTCGATAAAATCTCTATCCATTGCCGTTCAGTCTCCCTGACTGACGAACTATGTGGTGTGTCATTCTTTCTCCTAATTGATTTTAGATACAAGAAAGCCGGTACAGTCCACCACGATCTGTACCGGCCTCTTGGTCTTCTCTATCAATTAGGGAATCTTGGGAATAGCCTTTCAGTAGTGGTGGTTACCGTTTGCTTGTTCGTATCTATTATATCATCTACTTTCTGCTGGCGGTAGCTATAACACCTGCCTCTTTGACTGCGCTGATGACATTGAAAATGTAACTAGGTTCATCTTCCAGGGTTCGATCAGGGTCGCTTGCTAGATACTCATCCACGACTAGATTCAGCTGCTCGACAAATTCATTTGCATTCATATACTTACCTTTCGTTGTGCGCAACCACGATGGTTGCCTTCTATTTATCTAGAGTACGCATAGATCCTTTCAATCGATAGATCCAAAATCTATCGTTACCGAATAGATATGCCATATCTAGCTTGTTTCTCAGTAGCTTCTACAGAGTCTAGTTCGATTCTCGACAACGATGCAATACCTAAACAGCAAGTATCAATATCGCCCTGACGTGCGCCGATGCTATTTGTTCTTTATTAATCAGATTGCTATTGGTCTAGATACGACAAATCCCCCGCCACTTCTGACAGGGGATCATCGTTCGAGTGCGTCTAGCTGGGTACCTCTTCGTTCATCAGCTCACGCGCGATCTTTAGAATCGACGCATTGACGGTGCTCTTGCTGCCATTCAGAATCGTGATCAGCTTCTCTCGATCCTCGGGTGTACTGACCTGAGCGATACGCTTCAGATCAGCATCAGATGCATGCCCGATGATTTCTGCCAGTACCGGCTTGGCCTCGGACGTGTTTGTCCACTTCGTCTTGAACCAGTCCTGTTCGCGTGAAGCATTGAGCTGCTTGGCAACGTCCAGATGCTTACGCAACGAGTCCTTGAACTGATCAAGCTCGCCGCTACCGCTGGACTTGCGTGCAACTGATGCCGCTGTTGCCGTGGACCGCGAAGCCTTGTCCTGATACAGGTGCTCGTCATCATCTTCGAGATTGGCCACCAACGCTTTTACGTCATCATCTGTCATGTAGACCTCGAAAGACCTGGCATCCTTCGCAGTCTCACCTGCTTTCGTGATCGTGATCGTCACAGGTTCGATTGGATCCGGGATGGTATCGCCGTTCCAGTCACTGGTAATAACAGTCTTCTTACCCATGATCTTGTCCTTTGCTAGTGGTTGTTGATTGGATCGTACGTCTGTCGTGGATTGTTACGCCGATTGTGCGTAGCTATGGCCAATGTGCCAGTGCTTGCAACTTGGGTCGTAGAAGGGACGAAGACTGTTCAGATGCAGTCCGTCAGTGCGCTCGATGAACGTCTGAGCGTCGTGCTTGTTCGACCATGAACGTTTGTGTGGGTACGAACAGAGCTTGTTCTTGCGCTCGTACTTACGACGATGAGCAGCAGAGCAGAACTGAGAGCCATTCGGCGTGAACACTTCATTGCACTTCAAGCACCTCATGGCCTGCCCCTTCGCTGTAGGTATAGATAGCTTAGCTATGTCTGCAACTATACGCAATAGCTATTTTAGACATAAGCTGAACAGCTCTGACCTGCATATTTACCTGATGTTGGCACGAAAATGCCCTAGCTACCGACGTAACTAGGGCATCCAACGTACAAGTCAGGTAGGACTTAACGCTACATCTATTGTAGCACCTTATGTATTACAAATAGTTTAAAGAGATTCATTATCGACAACTATTGTCAACTAGCACTTGCGTTAGTAGGATAGACCGAAAGGAAAGGAGCACATAGCTAGCGCCATACGCGCTCGTAGCAACGCCAGACACCAGGTTTGGCACCGTCCTACAGAAGGGAGAACCGAATGTGAGTTGACCAATTACGACATGGAAAGTGCGATTGAGAAGGAGATGCAGAATGCGCCTGACCTGACGGAAGAAGATATAGCTTTTATGACTAGATTATTTTCTTCCAAATTGGCTCGATAGCATCGAAATCTACTTTGCGAGCACCACGTACCGCCGGATGGATCACAACGGCTGTCAGGTACCGCTTCACCAGTGCTCGCTGCTGGCTCAGGTTGGCATCATCGAAGTTCTCGGCAAATGTGTCCGAGATTTGGGTGGCGCTGGCCTGTGCCTTTGCACGTTCGAACGATTTGAGCTTCTGTGTCTCAGCGTCTCGCATGGCTATGAAATCCGACAGATCGATCCGCTTGTCCGTCCATGCCTGACGCAGGTCGCTGATGCGTGTTTCAATCTCGGCAATCTCAGCCGCATGATCGTCAACGGGTGGCGCTACCGGCTTGCCCTTGGCCATCTGACGTTTGATCAGACCGGATATGTACTCGTCTACCGGCTTCATCTGTCGATTGATGCCACCACATCCCCCTAGCGCAGACATGCAGGTGTAGCTGGCCTTGCGTGTCTTGTTCGGTGCTCGTCCGTACATCGGACTGCCACACTTGCCGCATGTCGCGATACGAGAAAGCAGATACACGCTCGTGGTGTCTGGCATCGGCTGAGTTCTGGCGTTGAATACGTCCTGAGCGGCCTGCCACACTTCTCTGCTCACGATGGGTTCCCAGTTCCCGATGGCTACTTCTTCGCCCCGGTACGTGCGAATGCCAGCGTTGCGCGGTGCTTGCAGGATCTTCTTCACGGTCTGGCGGTGCCAGCGTTTGCCTTCTACGGTCGGTACCTGCTGCCAGTCCTTCAATATGCTGGTCAACGACTCCCCCGCAATGACGCGCTCATATCCCTCACGAATCAGCTTGGCCTCTGACTCGATGATCTTGTAGTCATGCGTGTATCCGAATGGTCGTGTGACAGCCTTCTGAGGTTTGCCCTGCTGTGCACGTTGTAGTGCTGCTCGGGCCACTCGTCTACCTGTGTCCTTCGATGCCTTGTTACCGACGTTGACCAGCAATCGAGCCATGAACAGACCATTGTCGTCACTCAGGTTCACGTCACCAGTGACTACCTTGTTCGGGATCTTTTTCAGCTCGATAACGTCGATCAGGTCTTCCAAATCCCTGGGCTGCCTTGCGATTCGATCAAGGTCGTAGAAGATCACACCATCGCGAATACCTGACCGTAGGTCATCGAGCATCGATTGCCATTCAGGTCTGGCCTTGCGTTTGTACGCCGATACGCTGTTGTCTTCGTAGACCTGGCCGATGATCCAACCCAATTTGGTAGCAAGCTCCTGACAGTCTTCGCGCTGTCTGGTTACGCCTGCTTCGTCTTCTCGATCCAATGAGATTCGCACGTAAACAGCCGCTGAGCTGGGATGATTCATGTTCTAACTCCTGATCGCCAACTGATGCTATTGACGATACAAGAGCTTCATGCTCGCAGTGCTCCCGCAGTTCCTGGACCCGTCGGCGCCGCTGCTGCCGCAGTATCTGATCATCGCCGCCACGATGTGCGCAGTCGACGTGATCGTGATGACCGGATACACCGGCCTGGCCGCCCGGGTGCTCACCTTGATGCGCTCCCCCAAACAGCAGCGAACCACCAATCGAGTGTTCGCCGGTCTGTTCTTCGGAGCCGCCGGCTTCCTCTCGAGCATCGGGCGTGCAGCGGCTTGATCGGTCACACGGCTCGAGAGATCACAGGCCCGCAATCAAGTTGACGACGGACGCCACGATCACCGAACCGAACAGGTACGACAGCAATGCGTGGCCGAGTGCCATCGCGCGCATGTCCGACGACTTCAAGTTGGTGTCGGAAATCGCGAAGCTCATCCCGACCGTGTACGCCACGTAGGCGAAATCGCTGTACCTCGGCGGTTCTTCCTGATTGAAATCGATTCCGCCGTCGGGGCCGGAGTAGTACAGCCGTGCATATCCGAGGGCGAAGAGCGTGTGGACCGCCAGCCACGAGATCACGACGCTGCCGACTGCAACCGATGCCGCCACTACTTGGTAGTGATGTCCGTCGGGTGCCGCCAGGAGCAAGAACGCGATACCGACCAGGCTCGCGACGGCGGCACCGAGAATCAGCAGGTGCGCGACGTTTCGGGCCGGCTCTTCGCGCGTTGCGTGGCTTGCGGTGAGCGTCGCGTCGAAGGGCCAGACCAGAATCCACGTCCACACCGTGAACACCATCGCCGCCACATCCCAGCCGATCAGAAACGCGAATCGGGGATAGCCGACCAACGCCGTGACGACACCGGCGGCCACACCGAGCAGCAGACCCGTCGACACTCTCAGCGCCGGCCCGGCACCCAGGGCGCTCCGTGGAACCGGGTTGATCGGAAGGTCGTGCGGTCGATCGTTCACGGGCTCAGTCAACCACTGTTAGAAGTGAGACGGTGGTTACGTGACACGGCGACTCAGGCGTTGCACGCACCGACTATCGGCTTGCCGTTGAATCTGTCCAGCACGTACTGCAATCCGACGCCGAAATCCGCTACGGCCGGCGCGAGGTGGTTGTTGCCGCTCCCCGGATTCACCGCAGGCAAAGTGTCGGTGAACAACGTCGCCTCGGCCCCGCGCGTGCACCAGTCCTGAACCAGGCGCCGGGTTTGCTCGTACGGGATGAAATCATCGTTGAGCGCTCCGTTGACCAGAATCGGCGAGGCCGGGGTTCGCCACCCGATGCGTTGTTCCTCGATCACCTGTTGGATCTCCGGTACCGATTCCACCACGTCGGCGAGTGGTCGTCCGTCTGTGGTCCACGACGCCGTCGACTGCTTCCCGTACTTGGTTCGGGAATCGATGAGGCATTGCCCGGCGACGTCGGCGAGCACGGACCGGCCGTAGTCGTTGAGTCGAGATTCGATCGGCTCTCGGGCGGCGGGATAGCGGTCGAGGACGCCGTTGATCGTGTAACCGATCGCGGCCATCAGGCCGGTACCGTCGATATGACGCAGAACGCTTGCCAGGTCTGCCGGGGGCGCGCTCGCGTAACTCCCGACCAGATTCAACTCAGGCGCGTATTCGGGTGCCAGTTCGGTTGCAGCGGCAGTGGCGCCGCCGCCCTGCGAATGGCCCCACAGCGCTATCGGATCGTCCTCTCCTGCCTGCGCGAGGGCTCGGGCAGCGCGTGCACCGTCCAACATCGCATGGGCTTCCTCGGCGCGATTGACGTAGGTATGGACGCCGGGTGTTCCGAGTCCGATGTAGTCGGTGACGAATACACGAACGCCCTGGGCGAGGAAAGCGAAAGCAAAAGCTGACTCGTAGTTGACACCGACACTGTCCACACCGGCACCGTAGTTCGACGGATTCCCGGGTTCCGCCAGGCGGAGCTGACCGGCAGTGGGAAACATCCTCGACGGCGCGCACTGATCACCTTGGCCCTGCGTACCCGGACCGATCACCACCGTCGGGCGGGGGCCCGCTCCTGACCACGGGGCAGCCGGCTCCAGGTACGAGCCCGACACAGCAACCTTGGATCCGTGGGCGTCGGTACTCGAATACAGGATCCGGGTCCCCACACCAGGCACTCCGCCGACGGCACCGGCCAGAGCCAGCGGTTCCGTCCGAATCACCGAACCCGGATCACCGACGTCGCCCGGAATCGCATCGTAGAAATCGTTCACAGGTTCGGCGTTCGACATCGGTGTGAACAGCAGCGAGGTCGGCAACAGCGCTGATACCGCAACGGCCGTAACCTTCAGTGCCGCGAGGACAACCTTCCGGGTGCTCATGGAAATCCAACGTATAGGCCTCAGTCGACGCGCGGACCGGTTTCGATCTGCGGGACTTCAATCGATCGATACCAACTGTCACGCGAGCGGGCCATGCCGCTGGCCCCCCGATCCCCTGGTTTCACGGCCAGAACCTGATGAATCGTAAGCCTGTGCGGCTCCTCGAAACCCAGGGCACTGGCAGCGAGATACAGCAACCAGGTACGCACCCGGGGAGCACCGACCTGTAAGACCGATGCGTCCCAGTTCTCGCGGAGGTTCTGCACCCATGCGCGCAGTGTCAGTGCGTAATGCTCGCGCAACGCTTCGCTGTCACGCGTCTCGAAACCCGAAAGTTCCAGCGCATCAATGGTTTTACTCAACGGAAGGATCTCACCGTCCGGGAAGATGTACCTGTCGATGAAGCTGGGACCGTCATCGACGTTGTCCGACAACGACTTCACCGCGGCGATGGCATGATTGAGCAGACGACCCTGCGGCACGAGCAGGTCGTAGAGTTTTGCCGTGTACACCGGCAAATTGACCAGGCCCACGTGCTCGGACATGCCGATGCTCGAAATCGCGTCGTAAGGGCCGTCGTCGACGTCGCGGTAGTCCTGCACCCGAATCTCGATGCGATCGGTCAAACCCGCGTCGGAAACTCGCCCCTTGGCGTATTCGACCTGCTCGTTGCTCAGCGAGACTCCGACGACGTCGACGCCGTAGTTCTGGGCGGCGTGCAATGCCATCGATCCCCAACCGCAGCCGACGTCGAGCAGTCGCATTCCCGGCTTCAGATCGAGCTTGCGGCAAATCAAGTCCAGCTTCGCGTACTGAGCAGCTTCGAGAGATTCGACACCTTCCGGCCAGTATCCGCACGAATAGACCATGCTCGGCCCGAGGAACAGTTCGTAGAAGCGATTCCCGACGTCGTAGTGATGGGAGACAGTCGCCGAATCGCGTGATCTACTGTGCCGCTTGCCTCGCTTACTACGCATCTCGATCGCCGGGGGTGACGGTGGTGGACCCACCGCTCCCAAGCCGGCGAAAGTACCGGCGGCGCGAACAATCGAGCGCAGCGGCAACGTCGACAAACGATTCTCACCGAGCCGCGTGACCAGTTCCGGAACGTCGAGGAGCGCGAAGATATCGCCGTCTACGTCCAGATCGCCGGAAACGTACGCCCTCGCCAGCCCTAATTCGTTGGGAGAGTAGAGGACCCGCCGTAGGGCACGCCGATTCCGGAAGTGAACCTGCGCAGCGGCGTCCGGTGGCCCTGCCTCCGAACCGTCCCAACATCGCACGCGAACCGGAAGCGGAACCCCGATCACTTCCTCGAACACCGTCAAAATCTTGGCCGCGGCACCAGTCACTGATCAACCCTCCGACAAAAGATGGTTAGCCGATGACAGAAAACTTACGCCCGATTCGCGAATCTTTCGCGCCATTTGTCCGAGTTTTGGACAGTGTTCATCGCGGTTTCGGTATTCATCGCCGAGTTCAGGGTTCCACCATTCCGGCGAGGAATTCCACCAGCAGTCTCTTCGTGACCTCACGTGGCAGCGATTCCACTGCCGCGAGGACGGCCGCCATGTCCAAGGGAGAATCGGAAGAGCCCCGAGGATCCAGCCCCGCCGACGTCAACGCTGCCGCGACGGCGTCACTGGGCAACGCAAGAACATCGGCGACGGTGACATCGCCACGTTCGAATGCTCCGGCCAACTCTGCCAGGGCCGGCGGCGCCTCGGCTTCCGCCGAGCCGCGAACGTCGTCGGCACCGAGGACGAGTGCGCTGGTCAACTCGCCGAGCACAGATTCCGTCACCGGGGTGACGGTGAGGTGGGTTGTTCGAGGCAACGTCGTCCCGTCAGGTTGCGTCGACGCCGGCTGCCCTTGAAGGACGAAGCCGCGAGCACCGACAGCGCTCACCCAGCGATGCGGATCCACTCGCCGTTCGAGCGGCACGGAATCGTCGGTAGCGACCGCGAACAGTGGTCCCACCGGCGAGCCCACGACGCGAAGACCCTCGATTGCCTCGACCGTGCCGATCAGTGCACGAGTGGCCCGCTGCGCCCGGGACACCAATTCGGCGTACCCGGATTGCCCGAGGACTTGCGAAATCGCCCAAGCACCGGCAAGAGCAGCAACGGATTTGGAACCGAGAAGCGTGGGATTGACCACCGGGTACCCCGGCCAGTCCGTGAGTCCGAAATACTGCTTGCGATGCAGATCTCGCCCTCGGTGCAGCAGGACCGAAACGCCTTTGGGCGAGTATCCGTACTTGTGGAAATCGACCGACATGCTGGTGACCCCGGGCACCCGGAAATCCCAGGGTGGCAGATCACCCCACCACGGCAACGCAAGCCCACCGATGCAGGCGTCGACATGCAGTGGAATCGAATGTGCACGAGCAACTTCCGCGACATCGGCGATCGGGTCGAGCGCCGCGAACGGGTAGCTGGGCGCGGAGACGACGATCAAGACCGTGTCTTTCCGAACTGCCGTCGCAATATCTTGTGCGCCGACGCGCCCCGACGTGGGATCTACTGGTACCAGGATCAGTTCCAGTCCGAGCAGGTGAGCTGCCTTGTGGAAAGCGGCATGCGCGGTGGTCGGAAGAACCAGCGAACCCTCACCCGGCGGGAGCCCACGGAAGTCGCGAGCTGCCTTGACGGCCAACACACAACTCTCCGTTCCGCCGCTGGTGACATTGCCGACGACTACGCCTCCGGCGTCTGTATCTGCGGCTGGGTCTGAAGCTCCATGGAGGAACTCGCGTGCGAACGCAACCAACTCACGCTCCATCACCGCGGTGGACGGGAACACCGTCGGGTCGAGACCGTTGACCGGCTGAACCAATCGAGCTGCGTCCGCTGCCAACTCGTCGAGCGCTGCGAGGCCGCTGTCGTACACGTACGACAGAACCCGGCCTCCGTGCGTCGGAGCGTCCTGCTCGCGAAGCGAACGCAACCGACTCAAGATGTCGGCCGCCCTCTTCTCGAGGTTTGCGCTCTCGACGATCTTGCCCTGAAGTTCCTCGACCCGAGTGGAACTCATCGTTCACCTTTCGTTCTCGTGAGTGGATTCTTGTTCGGTGCGGTAATTCCGCAATACGACCAGGCTGATCGCAACCAGGATCGCCGGCACGACCGAGAAGCCGAGGGCAATTCCGGTCAGCGCCGATTCCGGTTGCACGACAGTCTCGCCCGCAGTTTTCGAGACGAAGCCGGTCACCGCGAGTACACCCAAGAACACCGCGGGTCCCAGGGCAAGGCCTGCGGTTTCCGCGGCGGTCCAGATACCACTGAGCGAACCACCGCGTTGGCGCCCACCGATTCGCGCGTCGTCCTCGATGACGTCCGGAAGCATCGCCAGCGGGAACACCTGCATGCCGGCGTAGCCGACGCCGGCAAGCGCGACGGCACCGTAGATCCACGAACCCGCGTCGACAGCCGCAAGCGTCAACAACGCCGTGGCGACGACGAACAGAACCGAAGACACCACGTAACCGCGAAGCTTTCCGTACCGATGCGAGAACCGGTACCACAGCGGCATGACGACGAGAGCTGGTCCGACGAGTGCAACGAACAGACCGGTGAGCGCACCTTCGTTGCCCATCACATAGGTCGCCAGATATTGCGCACCCGCCAACATCACGGCGGCGGCAAGAGCTTGGAGCACGAAGACGCTGACCAGCAATCGGAACGCGCGGGTACGTCGTATCGCGTCGAACCCGTCCCGGTACTGCGAGAGCAACGAGCCGACCGGCGCGTCCGCGTGAGTCACCGTGTGGCGCGCGGCTCCGCGAACTGCCCAGATCATTGCCCCGCACATCAGCGCCGACACCCCGATCGCCATGACCAGATAACCGCGTGCTCCGCCTCCGGCAGCATCGCGGAGCTCGGGTCCGCCGGCGCCGATGACCAGAATTGTCAGGGCCAACACCGCAATTCGAACCGATACCAACCGAGTGCGCTCGTGGTAATCGCCGGTCAACTCGGTCGGCAACGCGATATATGGAACCTGAAAGAGGCTGTAGGCACTCGCCGCGAGCAGGAAGAAGACGAGCACCCACATCGCCCCGACTCCTGGGCCGGCCGACACCGGGGCCGAGAACGTGAGAATGAAGAGCAACGGCAGTCCCAGAGCGCCTGCGAGCATGAGTGGCACTCGCGTACCGGTTCGATGAGAGCTTCGGTCGCTGATCGACCCGATCAGCGGATCGATCAGGACGTCGGCGATTTTCGGGACAATGACCACAAGCGACGCGAGCGCCGCGGCAACGCCGAGCGTGTCGGTCAGGTAGTACGCCAGTACCAGACCTGGCAGAACACCGAATCCACCCGTACCGACACTTCCCGCTGCGTATCCGGCCACCACACCACGCGAAAGCCTGTCGGGCGATCTACCTTCACGAAGACGTACCGGTTTGTCTGTAGTCACCGTCCACACACTAATGTCACGACTCCGTACCGCGAGGGCAAAAGAATCCCGATGACCAGAAGTCGCTCACTCGGACGGGCCTGGCATGCCAGACTGTGACCCGATTCGCACACGAAACGAAGGTCTGAAGACGATGGTTGACCCACTGCGAGAGATCTGGCCTCCGTACGGAGTCACGATCACGTGTGGGCCCATCACCTTGCTCCCTGTGCGCGACGATCATTTCCCCGAACTCACTGCGCTGGTCCGAGCCGGCATTCACCCTGCCGAACAGATGCCGTTTCTCGTCCCCTGGACGGTGGGCACTTCCGACGAAGTGTCGCGAAGACTCATCCAATACCACTGGTCGGTCCGCGGAGCGATGACCATGACCGACTGGAAATTCGAAACAGCCATTGTCGTCGACGGAGAAATCGTCGGCTGCCAGGCGTTCGCCGCGACGGACTTTCCCAAAAGTCGTACCGGTGAAACCGGCTCGTGGATCGGACGCGGGTTCCAAGGCCGGGGTGTCGGCACTCTCGCCCGACAGGCAATCTGCGCATTCGCATTCGACTCTTTGGGTGCACGAAGCGTCGTGTCGTCGGCATTCACGGACAACCCCGCCTCGATCACGGTGTCCACCAAAGTCGGGTACCGCGCAGACGGCACAGTAGAGGAGTTGGCTGCCGACGGTCGCATGACCGTGCGTCGTCTCTTCACCCTCAGCCGCGAAGATTTTGTCGCACCGCCGTATCCCGTCGAAGTGACCGGCGTGCGCGCGTTCAAGACGATGCTCGGCATCGACTGAGCGAGCTCCCCGTGCACAGTGAGAACCGAAAGAGCAGCGACAACCGAAAGAACAGTGACAACCGGAAGACCAGTGACAACCGGTAGAACAGACACATGGAACCCTCCGACATGATGGCCGCAGTCACCTCGTCCATGCGCGACCGTACCGGGCGCACCCTCGAAGAATGGGTTGAGGCCGTACGGACGTCCGGGGTCGACCCGCTCGATCAGAACGAAGTGCGCAAGTGGCTGAAAGCAGAGCACGGTGTACCGCAGAATTCGCAGTGGGCAATTGCATTCGAGACTGCCGAACAGTCCGGATGGGTGGAGCCGACCGTCGAGCAATACATCGACCAGCAGTACAGCGGCCCGAAGGCAGCACTGCGGCCGATCTTCGATGCAGCCCGACATCTGATCGACGAACTCGGAGCCGATGTTCGGGTCGAAGGCCGCAGAACCTACACACCCTTCGTTCGCGCTCGCCAATTCGCCGCCATCGCAGCGGCCACCAAGGCCCGAGTCGACCTCGGACTACGTTTTGTCGAGGCCCCCGAATCCGAACTTCTTGTGCCGGCCAAGGCTCCCGGGCAGTCGACCCACAAGATCGGGCTCACCAGCACCGCAGACGTGAACGACGAAGTCGGATCGCTGACAGCGATCGCGTATCAACAGAACGGCCGGTAGGTCGCCCACTCACCGCCACGCAAACGCACCTGCAGGCTGCACGAAAGTCCCTGTCCTCCTTGTCGGAGAACAGGGACTTTCTTCACCGCGGGGGAAGGTCGCTGCGACGTGTCAGCTCAGGCCGAAGAGCGCGCCGATGATGGTCCGAGCAGCCTCGAAGAGCGCGTCGACGGACGGAACACCGATTTCAGAGCTGATGGAAAAAAGGGAACCCAACATACGATCCTCCGGAGATAGTTTCTGAATGGCTTACTGCCACAAGGGAAATGCTACCGATTCCACTTGCGGAACTGAAGCAAGGGGACCACGGGAGTGACAATTCCGGACCAAAGTCCCGGCCCGTTAGATCTACTGCACCCCAGTATGATTGCGATCCTTCGAATCCGAATCGACACCTTCGAGATAGCCGACGAGAACTTGGGCGACCTCCGCCAACACCTCAGTGCTCGACATTTCCGAGTGGGAGCAGTCGACCAGGTACGCCCGCAACGGCCCCACCAGTTCGGACCACCTTTCGACCAGGTGACGATGTTCAGGCAGATCATGCTGCGCCACAAACAGTTCCACTGACCCGAAATAGTGCCTCGGCGTGTGGTCCCGAACGATTCGCGACAGTTTTTCCACCCGACCCACTACGGATTCGAGTACCGTATCGGAAAGGAAATCCATACCGGTCTGCCTTCGGATCTCTGTCGCAACGTCTGTGAAAGTCAGTGCTGCAGTTTCAGTTTCAACCTCGGATAGCCCGATCTGCGCGAACAGTTCGGAAGGTTTCGGAGCCGCTTGTACCGATGGCATCATCTCCGGTAACAGCGCGTCGAGCATGACAACCGAACCGACCAGATCGCCGGCCTCTTCGAGCTGGCTCGCCATCTCGAGCGCGATCGTTCCGCCGGCAGACCAACCGAGTAGATGGTATTCACCCGACGGCTGCACCGTCCGTACGGCATCGACGTACCCCGACGCCAACTCCGCCACCGTGCCTGGCAATTCACCTGCTCCCGTTGCCTGGATGCCGTACACCCGTCGACCCCTCAGCTGACCGACGAGTCCGGCGTAGCACCAGGCGATTCCGCTGACCGGATGCACACAGAACAACGGCGGCCGTTGGTCATCGGGGTCGCCGCCGAGCATGACGACCGTGTCCAGCGGATCCGAACGAAGCGAATCACCCTCGAAGGCATCGGCATGAACGAGATCCATCCGAGAGGCAAGCTCCGCCACAGTTCGGTCGGTGAAAATCCATTGAACCGGGAATTCCCTGTTCAGGCTCTCACGCAAGCGCGTAGCCACTCGAACTGCACCCATCGATGTCCCGCCGAGCTCGAAGAAGTCGTCGTAGCGGCCGACCGATTTCGCGCCGGTCACGCCCTCGAATGCCTGTGCCACGTGACGTTCGGTATCCGAGATGGGTCGATCCACACTCGACCCTGGCTGCGGTGAAGGAGCAGGAAGTGCCGCTGCGTCTATCTTCCCCGAAGCGAGCAACGGTACCTCGCCCACTATCGTCACCGACGAAGGCAGCAGGTGCTTCGGCAGCAGGCCGGAGACGAACCCGCGAAGCTCCGATTCCGTCGCCGAACCGTTTTCCGCCAACGTCACATACGAACGGAGTTCAGCGGATCCGTGCCCGTCGTCACAGACAACGGTTACCGAGAAGGCCACTGTTCCATGGCTTGACAGAGCCGCGTCGACCTCCGCCGGTTCCACGCGGACACCCCGCACCTTCACCTGCGCGTCGTTGCGACCCAGGTACTCGAGCGCTCGGTCGTGACGCCTACGACGCACGAGGTCACCCGTGCGATACATCCGGGTCCCCACCGCATGAGGATTGGCAACAAAGCGCTCGGACGTCAGAGCCGGGGAAGCGACGTACCCCCGCGCCACATTCTCACCGGCGAGGAACAGTTCTCCCGCAACGCCATCCGGAACCGGTCGGAGCCTCTGATCGAGAACAAATGCTGTCGTACCAGGGACTGGAGTGCCGACAGTGACGTCCGCGTCAGTGATCCGTGCGGAAATCGATGCCGCGATCGTTGATTCGGTCGGTCCGTATCCGTTGACGATGCGATGTCGGGGTGACCACGCCGACGCAAGGCGCGCAGAGAGCGGCTCCCCCATCGATTCGACGATCAACGGTTGCACTGCATCCGGATCGACTGTCGCCAGGACCGTCGGCGTCACGATCAGATGTGTTACGTCGGCGGCGACCAGCAGATTCGTGAGTTCTTCTCCCCCGTAGACGAAGTCGGGAGTCAGAATCAGCGTTCCACACCCTGCAGCCGCGAGAAGGATCTCGATCACCGACGCGTCGAAGGTCGACGACGCCAATTGCAGGACTCGGGGGCCACGCTCGAGCTCGGCGATCTCGGCGTGTGCGGTGCAGACGTTCATGATTCCGCGGTGTGAAACCTCCACGCCCTTGGGTCTTCCCGTGGAACCCGACGTGTAGATGACGTAGGCGAGGTTGTCGGGGTGAGCCGGCGTTGCCGATACCTCGGCAGCGCCACCAGCAGTGCGGGATTCGTCCATCGCCACCCACTCGACGCACTCGGGCAAACTCTCGGATGCACCTCCCGCTGTCAAACCGACAACCGAACCGCATTCCTCGACCATCGTCTGCCGGCGCGCTGTCGGCAGCGCCGGATCGAGCGACAGCCACGCTGCGCCTGCACGCGCTACTGCCCACAACGCAACGATCCACAGATGCCCGCGCCCGAGCGCAACGGCCACCACGTCGTCGGGTCCGATTCCTCGGACCACCAACTCGCGTGTCCAGTGCGACGACTCCTCGTGCAGGTCGCGGTAAGTCCAGCGTCTGCCGTTCTCTTCCAGCGCTACGCCGTCGGGCGCCTGACGCAGAGCGCGTTCGAAAATGTCGGCAATCGTCAGAGGTTCGACGTGGCGAGGATTCGCAGCAGTCAGCGCCGAGCGTTCGAGTCCGGACAGCAGTTCGATCTCCCCGATCACAATCTCGGGTTCCACGGTCACTGATTCGGCGATACGTCTCACCCGCTGCATGAACAGTTCCGCGGTCGACTCGCGGAACTTGTCCGTCGCATACAGCAATCGAATAGTCAGACTGTCACCGGTGTCGACCAGGTCCCACGTCAAGTCGTAACCGGTCGACGCCCCTGCATTGTCGATGTCGAAGACGGTAATGCCGTCGATCTGCGGCAACTCCAGCGCTCGCCGGTACGCCAGCATGACCGTGAACAGCGGATGCTCGTTCATCCTGCGCGGCGGATCGACCTTCGCAACGACGTCGTCGAACGAGACGTCCGCGTTCGCCATTGCTTCCAGATCGACACGGCGAACCTCGTCCAGAACAGCAGCGAAGCGATCGGTGGAGTTGATCCTCGTGCGCAATGCGACTGTACCCACCATCATTCCGGCGACGCTCAGCAGCGCCGGATCGTTCCGCAGACTCACAGCTGCTCCCACCACGACGTCGTCCGTGACGCACTCGCGAGCGAGCAGCACGGCAATCACGCTGTGGACGACCATGAATACCGTGACGCCATGCGAACGAGCCAACGCCGACAACGCGTCGTAGGTGGCGCCGTCGAGGACTTCCGTCACCATCTCCTCGGATCGTGAAGACACGGGACTCCGGGGGTTGTCGACGGGTAGAGCCAACACATCCTCGACGCCACAAAGTGCGTCCGACCAGTAGTCGAGTTGCCGGTGAGCCATGCTGAGAGAATCCTCGGGGTCACCCAAGCTCTCTCTCGCCCAGAAACTGTAGTCGCCGTAGCTGATCTCCCCCGACGAGCGATCCCAGGGAAGACCTGCCGACCTGGCCTGGAAGGCTGCCACGAAATCGGTCAGGATCGGGCCCATCGACGCTCCGTCGATCGCGATGTGGTGAACAACGATGACCAGGACCGTCAGTCCTGCAGAGTCGACTCCTGCCTTTTCGGTGATCACACGCACACGGAACGGAACATCTCGTTCGAGATCGAACGGCACAGTCGCGAATGCCGAAGCGCTCGCACGGATATCGCCGACGTGTACCGCAGTGAGATCGAATGCGACAGAGTCCATTTCAAGTTGTTGCGGACCGAATTCACCCGGAACACAGACAGTTCGCAATACGGCATGGTGATCGACGACGTCGCCGAGCGCGCTGCTCAAGACCGAACGATCGATGTCGTCTGCCAGGACCGCTGCAAACGTCAGGTTGTACGCAGTCGATTCCGGCTGAAGCTGATTGATCAGCCAGAGTCGTTGTTGCGAGGGCGCCAGCGGGGCCGGCTTGCCGGGATCACGTCGAGTCAGTTCGCGGCGTTTGCCATCGGACGCGCTCGCCGACAGCCACTGAGACATCGCTCGCGGCGACGGATTGTCGAAGACGGCGCGAACAGGCACATCTCGCGCGAAGATCGAGGCGAGTCGACCTGCCACCGCTGCCGCGGCCAACGAATCACCACCTGATTCGAACAGGTTGTGCAGAGCGCCGAAACTTCCGGACACGTGTTCCGACATGACAGCGGTGACGAGTTCCTCCGAAACCGTCACTGCTGCATCGGGCGCCTGGCTCTCGAACACATGGCGCCGCAACGCATCTGCGTCCAGTTTTCCGTTCGTCGTGAGCGGGATCGACTCCAATACGACCACGCGGCCGGGCATCAGATACGCAGGCAACATCGCGGCCAACTCGATTGTCAGCTGATCCGCCTCCACACCATCGCCGACCGCACATGCAACCGCAATGTCGTCGACGAGGACAACCGCCGCAGCCTCGACGCCCGTGCACCGACGCAGAGCTGATTCGATTTCGGCGGGCTCGACGCGGATTCCTCGCACGCTCATCTGACGGTCGGAGCGTCCGACGAATCCGAGCGTGTCATCCGTGCGGCGATGAACCAGATCACCGGTCCGATAACGGCGGTACCCACCGGGTGCTGCGATGAACGACGTGGCGGTGCCGGCAGGATCTCCGGCATAGCCCATCGCAAGCCCGGGCCCGCTGACGTACAACTCACCGATCCCGGCCCACGGCACCGGACGCAGTCGCGTATCGAGCACCTCTGCACCGATTCCGGCGAGCGGGACTCCGATGGTGACCCGATGATCCACTTCGGCGACAGTGGTGACCACCGTGCATTCCGTCGGTCCGTACGCATTGAGCATTCGCGCGCGGCGACTCCATGCACGCGCGGTGGAAGGTGAGAGCACATCGCCACCGACTGCCACCACCTCGAGCGAATCGAACCGCTCCGGAGCCATCGTGTCGAGTACGGCTGGAGTGGACAACATGTGAGTGACGCCGCGTTCTGCGACGAATTCTTCGAGTGCCCTTCCGCCGAAAGCCTCCCGAGGAGCGACCGCCAAGGTAGCCCCGGCGCCGATCGCCAACATCATCTCGAGGATTGCTGCATCGAACGTCGGTTTGTAACCGTGCAGCACAACCGAGTCCGAAGTCACGCCGTACTTGCGGACAGCATCGTCGGTCAGCAGGCCCAGTCCTCGGTGGGTGACTGCAACGCCTTTCGGTTCACCGGTCGACCCGGACGTGTGAACAACGTACGCGACTGAATCCGGATACTGCCGACCGGGAACAGGGCTGCGATCGGAGAGGACTGTGCGCAGCTGCTTCAGACGTGCCGGTGGCAGGTCGGGGTCGATCGGCACGAATGCCGCGCCCGTTTTCGAGATCGCCAACATTCGGACCAGGTACGCGATAGTCCGTACCGCCGGAATCTCGTACACGGCACCCGGTCCTGCTCCCCGAGCCACCAGTTCCCAGGCTTGGGCATCCGAGGCAGAGTCGAGTTCGGCATACGTCACCGTGCGGTGTCCGTCGTCGAGAGCAATGTTGTTCGGGAATCGCGCCGCGGTGGCGGCGAAGATCTCGGTCAGCGTGCGGGACGAATCGACCTCGGCAGCAGTCCAACTGGGCGCCGCGCCCACCGCGAGATCCGAAACGAGTACTGGCACATCCTCGGCAATCGAGGTGAGCACTCTCGACAGCTGTCGGGTAACCGCGTCGGCGCTCGAAGGATCGAAAACGCTCGCGGCATAGATGAGCGCTCCGGTCAATGAACCGTCGACAGCGGGTGCGAGCGAGACATGCATGGGGAACTTCGTTGTCGCGGTCTCGATTTCGCGAGCCTCGATCGTGAGACCGGAAACCTCCACGGCAGGGATCGCGAAGTTCTGCAGACCCAGCGCAATCTGGGGAGTTCGTCCACCGAGCAGCTCACCAACCAATTCGGCAGGAACAGAGCTGTTTTCGAACGCTGCCACATCAGCATCGAAAGCTGCACCCAACAGAAGATCGATCGGCACGTCCCCGTCGATCCGAAGGCGAAGAGGCACCGTATCCACGAACATGCCGACCACGCCGTCGAGCTGAGGCGCCCGCCGTCCGTCGACAGCTGTCGCGATCACGACATCGGGATTTCCACTCAGCTTGGCAAGCACCACCGACAACGCCGCATGAACCACCGCGAACAGCGAGACCTTCAATCGGTCGGCTCGCGCCTGCAGTGCCGAGGTGATGACGGCTGGTATCACGAAGTTCACTCGCTGCGCCACGGTATCCGGCCCGCCATCAGAGTGATCCACCGTCAGCGGAGACACAGATGTCACACCGTCGAGCGTTCGGCGCCAGAACTGCTCGACGACAGGGGAAACGTCACGTGCTGCCTCCCACGCGGCAAAATCCCCGTACTGGATCGGCAACGGAGACCATTGCGAATCCAGTCCAGCTCGTCGCTTGCCGTACGCGGTCAGCAGGTCGCCGACCACCGTTCGCATCGACACCCCGTCGACTGCGATGTGATGAAAGCTCACTGCCAGAACGTGCCTGACCGGTGACACCTGGAGCAGCATCCAGCGCACCGGCAGGTCTCTCGCTACATCGAAACCACGCGAGCCGAACTCTCGCAGCAGCACCTCGACCTCGATGCCGGCGACCAGCCGCGTTTCCATTGTCACGGAGGTCGGAGGATCCACGACCTGAACCGGTGGAGTGCCCGGATACCGGGTTCTGAGGACATCATGACGACCGACAAGATCCGTTGCTGCCTGACGCAGCGCGGCCGCGTCGAGTTCACCGTCGATCTCGATGCAGATCGGCAGGTTGTACGCGCCGCTCGCCGTGTTCCGCTGATTCAGTACCCACATCGCACGCTGGTTTCGTGACAGGGGTGCGGGCGTGGGGTCGCGGCGCGGTTCCAGTCGGACAAGATCGGTCACCGAGTCGTTCTGCTCGAGCGAATCGAGCCGGGCTGCCAACGCCGCAACTGTTGGATGCTCGAATACGGTCCTGAGCGGAACAACCAGCCCCAGAGTACTACTCAAGAGCGAGGTAACCTCCGCGGCCGACAGCGAGTTGCCCCCGAGCGAGAAGAAGTCTGCGTCGCGGTCGTCCTCATTCCCACCGAGGACGGAACCAAAAGCTCCGGCTACAACACGTTCGGTGGCGGTGGCCGGCCCCTCTGCACGGGAAGCATCCAGTGTCGGCGACGGGAGACGGGCGAAGTCGACCTTGCCGTTCCGCATCGGAAGCTCGCCCTCGATGTCGACGATGGCATGCGGAACCATGTACGTCGGAAGGACTTCTGCGGCGGCAGCGCGAAGTTGACCTGTGTCAACTCTTTCGGCACCTGAACTTCTCACGTAGGCGACCAACAGAGGACTTCCACCTTCGGCCGACCGAACCCCGACGACACAGAAGTCGACGTTCGCGACAGACTGAATGACTGCCTCGATCTCACCCGGTTCGATCCGGACACCGTTGACCTTCACCTGCACGTCGGTTCGCCCGAGATAATGCAGGCGATACGTATTTCCCTCGGATTTGGGGCTTTCCGGCTTCCACATCACCAGATCGCCCGTCCGGTACATCCGGGCGCCTGAACCGGTTGCCACGAATCGTTCCGCAGTTCGGGCCGGTTGGCCGGCGTAACCGCGAGCGAGCATTCGACCTGAGAGATACAGTTCGCCGGCGACTCCCGGCGGCACCGGTTCGAGTCGATCATCGAGCACGACGGCGTCGACCCCGGCCAGTGGATACCCGATCGATCCGTCGTGAGTGTCACCCGACAGTTGTTCGATCGACAGTGGTTCGGTAGCAAGCGAATACATCGTCGACTCGGCAGGTCCGTATCCGTTGATGACTCGGCGTCCGGCTTGCCAGCGCTTCGCCAACGCGCCGCCGAGTCGCTCGCCCCCGAACATCACCGTGGAAAGGTCCGGCAGCGAAGGATCGCCGATCGAGGCGACGACAGTAGGTGTGGCGCACAGATGAGTAATTCGCTCGCGCCTCAGTGCTGATGCGAGTCCCGAGCCGAACAGTTCTTCGTTCTTCGCCAGAACGAGCGTGGCCCCGGACGCACTCGCGATGAGCACCTCGAGCAACGTCATGTCGAATCCTGGCGCTCCGCGATGGAATACGCGAGAACCTGGCCCAGCCGAGAATCGACCGGGCAGGTCTTCGGCGATCACACCGAGCCCGCCGTTGGTCACGACCACAGCCTTGGGGGTTCCGGTCGTTCCTGACGTGAAAACTACGTAGGCCGCCAGGTTCTCGGAATATTCGCGCACCGAGTCGGTGACTTTCTCACCACCAGCGTCTTCAGCACCAGCGTCTTCACCACCAGCGTTGCGGCCGCCGATCGCTCCGGTGCCCAGTGTTTCGAGGACATCGCGTACTCGCGCCTGCGGCTGTTCCGGGTCCGTCAATGCCGGAGCTGCACCGACCTTCGCGATTGCCCACAGTTGCACGATCGACGCAATCGACCGATCTGCAGTCCAAGCAGCGACCTGGTCGACTCCAACTCCCCGGGAGCGCAACTCGTCGGCTGCGACATCCGACTGGGCATCGAGTTCCCGGTAAGTCAGTGTGTTGCCCTCACCCTCGACCGCCACAGCGTCCGGGGCGGATTCGACGCCGAAGCGCAGCATGGAGGCAAGTGTCGTACCGGAAAGTCGAGATCGATCAGGCCGGTCGACCGCGCCGTGTGCGGGGACGAGAAGAGCTCGTTCCGCACTGTCCAACAGGTCGATTTGCCCTACGGCGACATTCGGGTCGACAGACACTTGATTCAGGAAGCGCTCGAACCGGCCCGCAAAGCTCGATACCGTCAGATCATCGAATAGATCAGCGTTGTAGACGAATTCGAGACCGAGTTCGCCCCCGACCCCCTCGTCCGTGACGTTGACCTGCAGATCGAAATTTGCGTGCCTGACTTCAGGAGCAATCTGTGTGATGTCCAGCCCTGGTATCGACCACGCGGCGGTCTCAGCAGTTCGGAACGAGAGCGCCACCTGGAACAACGGATGTCGCGAACGCGATCGCGGTGGGTCGATCAGATCGACCAGCGATTCGAAGGGCATCTCTGCGTGCGCGAACGCCGCTACGTCACGCTGACGAACCTGCTCGACCAACCGGCCGAACGAGTTCGACGGATCGACTTCGGTTCGAAGAACAATCGTGCCGGCAAACATGCCGACCAGCTCGTCGAGTTCAGGTGTGACGCGTCCGGACACAACAGTGCCGACAGCTACGTCATCGCTACCGTTGTACCTCGCCAACAGCGCCGCGAGAGCGGCGTGTACAACCATGAACATGGTCGCGTTGTTCGATCGTGCGAGTGTCTGAAGGCCCGTTCGTACCGAACCTGAGATCTCCACCCGACAGCTCGACGCACGGGCGAACGTCGAACGTGGACGATCGAGGGGAAGCGTCACCTGCTCGGGAAGTCCTTCGAGAGCCTGCATCCAGTAGCTGCGTACCGTCTCGGGAATCCCCGATTCCCTTTGCCATGCACTGTAATCGGAGTATTCGAGCGCGAGCGGCGACCACTGCGGAGCGTGCTGCGCCGAGCGGGCGATGTACGCCGCAGTGAAGTCGCGGACCAACAATTCGAGCGATCGAGCGTCGGCGGCAACGTGATGGACGACGACAGCCAGGATGTGCTCGACGGGTGAAACCTGGAGAAGTGCCGCACGTACGGGCGGATCAACGGTGACATCGAAGCCCGAACCCACCAGTTCTGCTACACAATTTTCGGCGTCGCCGCCGTCGAGTGCCTCGAGCTGAAAGGCCGGAAGCGCATCCTCGGCGTCGAGCACCGTCTGAACCGGGCCGCCGCCGACAACCGGGTACACGGTCCGCAGAGTGCGATGGCGATTGATCACGTCACGAATTGCCAGTTCGGCCGCAACCACGTCCAGCTCGCCTGCCAAGCGCAGCACGATCGGGATGTTGTATCCGGCGGAGTCTGTATCCAACTGATTCAGAATCCACATTCGATGCTGGGAAGCTGACAGGTGCACTTCCGTGTTGTCCGAACGAGGCCCCAAGGACACGTCAGACGCGTGCTCCGCGCCGGTTCGCCCTACACCTATCCGCGCAGCAGCGATGTCTGCGAGCTGATCGACGGATGGGTGCTCGAACACATCGCGGACGTCGAGGTTGCAGCCCAGGGCGGAGTTCAGACGCGACGAAAGACGAGTGGCGATCAAGGAATTGGCGCCTTGATCGAAGAGGTTCCGGACCGGATCGACATGCGGAACTTCCATCAAATCGCTCAGAATGGCTGCGACTGTCTGCTCGAAGAAGTCTCGCGACTGCCGAGTCGGCTGCGTGAGAGACACCGGGGTCGGCAACGATGCTCGGTCGATTTTGCCGTTGATCGTGACCGGTAATGACGCGAGCGCCATCAAAGCCGACGGAACCATGTGCGCGGGCAGTAACGAACGAGCAGTCCGCAAGACGCCGTCGAGGTCGTGTCCGCTCCCCGGGGTGATGTAACCGACCAAAGTCGGCCCGCTGTCGAGTTCTCTCACCACTACCGCGGCCTGCTCCACCGACGTGTGAGCCAACAGCGCGGATTCGACCTCGCCCGGTTCGATGCGGTAACCGCGCAGTGCCATCTGACCGTCGGCGCGGCGAACATATTCGAGTCGGCCGGCTCGCCAACGGACCAGATCGCCGCTGCGGTACATCCGTGATCCATCGAATCCGGGTTCAGGCACGAATCGCGAAGACGTCATCGCGGGTCGACCCAAGTAGCCTTCGGCCACCTGCGGACCCGCAACATACAGTTCGCCGACAGATCCCGGAGGGACGGGCTTCAACGACGCGTCCAGTACGTAGCTGCGCAACCCTGGTAGTGGGGACCCGATCGGCGAGACAGTCTCGTCACCGGGGACAAGATCGAAACTGGTGACATGGACTGTGGTTTCGGTGATTCCGAACATGTTGACGCCCCGCACGTCCGGGTGCCGATCGAACCAAGCCTCCACGCGCCCGGCGTCGAGGCGATCACCGCCGAAAACAATCGTCCGGAGCGGAAGCAGCATTTCCTGCGTGACTTCCGCCAACGCATAGAAGGCGGCCGGGGTCTGATTGAGAACGGTCACTCGTTCCCGCACAATCAGATCCGCGAATCTTTCGGGTGAGCGCGCGACATCACCGTCCACGATCACGAGGGATCCGCCAGTGGTCAACGAGCCCCACATCTCCCAGACCGAGAAGTCGAATGCGTACGAATGAAACATCGTCCATACATCTTCGGCGTTGAAGTCGAAGATCTCTCGGGTCGAGGCGAGCAGCGCCAACACGTTGTCCTGAGACACCACTACGCCTTTGGGTGCTCCAGTTGATCCGGAAGTGTAGATCACGTAGGCGGCGGACTCCGACTGTGCAACGGGCCAGTCGGCCGTAGCGTCAGTCGTCTCGTCCACGAAGATGACAAGTTGCTCGTACCCAACGAACCGCCCAGCAGATTCGTCCGTCGACAGAATCGCTTTCGGGCCTGCATCGGCAAGTACGTAGTGGATACGAGCGTCGGGATACTGCAAGTCGATCGGTACGTACGTCGCGCCCGCGCGAACGACAGCGATGATGGCTACGACGAGGTCGACCGATCGAGGCAGGGCGACCGCCACGCGATCACCGACTCGAATTCCTCGATCGATCAAGACAGCGGCAAGGCCCTCCGAACGAACTCGCACCTCTTCATAGGTGAAACGAGTATCGCCACTCGACACCGCGATTGCATTCGGATGCCGGGCTGCGACGGCCCCGAAGAGGTCAGGCAGCGACTGCGCGACAATCGACGGCGCCGGCACCCGAGCCGACAATTCTTCGCGTTCCGCAACACTGAGAACATCGATGTCACGCAGCATGATTGACGAGTTCTCGGTAATCGAGCCACACACTCGACGAAGGCGCTCGACCCAGCTCTGCACGGTGCCTGCATCGAACAAATCGTCGGCATATCGGAAAGTGCCGCGAATACCGCTCGCGTCGCCGTCAATCGTACGATCCTCGCGCACCGTCACTTCGAGGTCGAAGCGAGGGTGCACGGGGGGTAGCGGAGTGCCGTGCACCGTCAGAGTTCCCATCGCGATCTCGGAGTCGGGCGCTACCGGATCGACAGCGAGAACAACTCGGAGGAAAGACTTCTTCTCGCCTACGGCCCCGCCGACCGCACGGTCGACCACCCAGTCGAACGGGACGTCGGCATTGGACAGGGCCGCCACATCAACCTCGCGCACCCGAGTCAAGAACTCACCGAACGTGTCTCCGCCGCGAAGGAGCGTTCGCAGCGCGACGGTCCCGACGAACATACCGACGACACCGTCGAACGAAGGATGCGTTCGTCCGGAGGTCGGGGTCCCGATGACCACATCGGACGCACCGGTGATCTTGCTCAGTGCGATCGCAAGGCAAGCGTGCAACACCATGAAGGTTGTGCAGTCGTGCGCGCGAGCGATCTCGTTCAGCGCCGCATGGATAGGTGAGGGCAACTCGAACGTCACGTCCCGAGCCGACGACGGTTGGTCCGGCCGGCGGGATCTGTCCACGGGAAGCGCAAGAGTCGGATCAACACCGGCGAGTGTGTCGGACCAGAATTCCAGCTGGCGTCCTGCCAAGCTCTGTGGATCCGCGGGATCACCGAGAATGGTTCTGTGCCAAGCGGAATAGTCGCGGTAGTCGAGAGCGGGCGAAGGCCAGATCGGCGACCGTCCGTCGGCGCGAGCGTCGTACGCCGCGACGAGGTCCGAGACGATCGTCGCGAACGAAAGGCCGTCCAGGGCGATGTGATGGGCAACCACGGTCATGCGGTGGTCGGCGTCGCTGCCCGAGGCGAGGATCAAGCGAAGAGGCGCATCGGTCGCCAGGTCGAAACCCGCCGCAACCAAATCCGCTGACGCAGCCTCGTAATCCTCGGACGCAACCTCGATCAGAGTCACCGGAGTCGCGGTCGCAACCTGGATCGGCCACGCATCGTGATTCTGGTCGAACGAGAAAACAGTACGCAAGACGAGATGGCGATCGGTCAGGTCACCTACCGCCGCCCTCATCGCCTCGATATCCAGAGCACCACTGAACGCGACCTCGAACGCAATGTTGTACGCCGACGACTGGGGATCCAGACGGTTGAGTAACCACAGGCGTTGTTGCGCCGGTGCGATTTCCACGACGAGGTCGTCCGAAATGCGTTGGGGTTCCACCATCCACTCCGCCCGCCCCGCACGGATTACCCGGGCCAGGCGCGCCGGCGTCGGGGCACCGAACACGTCCCTGACACCAACCCGTCTTCCGAGAGCGGAACTCACTCGCGCGGCAACATACACGGCGTCGAGTGAACTACCGCCCCAGGCGAACAAGTCGGAGTGCGGTCCGAGAACTCCGACGCCGAGGACCTCGGCCATCACCGAGGCAATCAATTCCTCGTCGTACTCGATCGGACGGTTGACCGCCGCGCGCTGCTCGGCCGGCGCGGACGACGCCGGTTCGGGGAGCGCTGAACGGTCAGTCTTTCCATGGCTCGTGACGGGCAATGCTGCCAAAATAGTCACCGAACTCGGCAGCATGGAACGAGGAAGTCGGGAAGCCAGATGATCGAGCACCATCGTCTGGCTCAACGGATGAGCTGCACCTTCGGCCACGGTCACATACGCCGCAAGCAACCCGGATCGCTCGACCACCGCTGCTTGCGCAACGCCGGGAGTCGACAGGAGCACAGCCTCGATCTCGCCCAGTTCGACGCGTACTCCACGGATCTTGACTTGTTGATCAGAGCGACCCAAGAACTCGAGTTGACCGGCATCGTTCCATCGCACGACATCCCCGGTGCGGTACATGCGCTCGCCGGCACCAGTGGCACCAAAGGGCGCCGCTACGAAACGCTCCGAGGTCAGCGTCGCGGAAAGATACCCGCGCGCCAGTCCTGGTCCCATCACGTACAGCTCACCCACGGCGCCGACCGGAGTCGGACGCAACCACGAATCCAACACCACAGCGGCAACGCCGTCGATCGGACGCCCGATCGGAGTATCACCGCCAGGCTCGAGTGGCTCGCTCATGAATGCCGCGACGGTCGCTTCACTGGGGCCGTACGAATTCACGATGTCGACGTGACTCGACCACGCATCCACTAGCGCTCCCGGCGGTCGCTCGCCGCCGACGTTCAGGACTCGAAGTTCCGGCAAAGCCCGAGGATCCATCGTCAACGGAACCGATGGCGTCGAGTTCAGGTGCGTGACACCTTCGAGCCGCAAATAGTCTTCGAGGTCCACTCCGCCGATCAATCCGGGAGGAACGATCACTGCGGTCGCGCCGCAGCCGTGTGCAAGCAGAATCTCGAGGATCGCCACGTCGAACGATGTGTTTGCAAGGAGCGCGACGCGGGAGGAACTATCGATGTTCAGACGCCGTGCGTGAGAACGCAGCAACGGCACAATGCCTCGGTGCGTGACCGCGACACCCTTCGGTCGCCCGGTAGAACCAGAGGTGTAGACCACGTAGGCGGTGTCGTCCAGAGACAGGTCGGCGATAGATGAACCCGCCCCCACGCGTCGATCCACCGGCCCTTCGACGGTCTCGTCGCCACTGGGATCAACGACGCACACCCAAGCCGGCACGTCCACGAGTTCGCCACCGACCACAACGGACACGTCGGCGTCGTCGAGAATGAAAGCGACACGCTCGGAGGGTGTTTGAGGATCCACGAAAAGAAGGACAGCACCAGCCCGCACTACCGCGTGGAATGCAACTACGGAATCGGTCGAGCGCTCGGTGAGGATCCCGACGACGTCGCCTCGTCCGACTCCGTTCTCCACGAGCAAGGCGCAGAGTGCATCCGCGCGAGCGCCGAGCTGGTCATAAGTGACGTCCACACCTTGCTCGCGGATCGCGACAGCACTCCCCTGCCCTGCGCCGCCTCTGATGACCGAATCGAGCGTCGCGAATCCGTCCGTCCGCGGACCCAGCGCGGGGACCAGATCCTTCACTTCATCCGTCGAGAGGATGCGGAGGTCACCGAGCGCACGGGTAGCAGAGTCGAGGAACCCCTCGAGTAGCCGAACGAACTGACGATGATGCATCGCCAGGTCACGTTCACTGTAGAGGTGCGGATTGGCTTCGAAGGAAAGGCGAACGTTCTCCCCCGCGATCGACGGATAGATGCTGAAGAACAGGTCTTCGGTGGGGCCGGATGTGAGGACGTGAAACTCGCCGACGACGTCGCCGAGCCGAATGGCTTCGTGAAACATCATGACGTTCACGGCCGGGCCCGCCGCCTCACGGGATCCGCCCTGACCTTCCTGGAAGCCCATGTCCTCGTAGCGGAATCGCTGGTGGCGTAGCGCACCGGTCATTTGAACCGAGATCTGACGCACCAGTTCTCGTGGCGACAGATCCCGTTCGAGTTGCGCACGAACAGGCACGATGTTGGACAGCATCCCACCTGAACGTCTCGACGTCGCCGTGGTGCGGCCGGACACCGGCAAGCTGAGGACTACGTCATCGGAATCAGTCATGCGACCGAGATAGGACGCGAATGCACCGACGAGGACCGCCACCTCGGAGGTAGTCCACTCGGTCGCGACATCCGAAAGCTGTTTTGCAAGACTTGGATTCAGTGTCCGCACCATCATGCGCTGCGGCATGGACGTCAGGCCGGCGCCGTCGGCGAGGCGAACCGGGCGGGGCAGGCCTTCGGACATCTCCGTCCAGTACTGCTCGTCCGATCGATACCGCGACGAGGATCGGTAATCGACGTCGAGGTCATGCAGTGCACGTACCCCGAGACCACCGAAAGGAGTCAGCGTCTTGCCATGAACCAGATGCGAATAGCGCTCGGCCACCCGAGCGGTGAGTGTCATCGCCGCATGTCCGTCGAGCACGAGGTGATGGGCGTGCGAGTACCAGTAGTAGTGCTCATCTGCCAGGTGAAGCAAGGTTGCCGAGATCAGGCGGTCAGACATCACGTCAAGTGGCCGTGAGTATTCCGCTGTCATCCACTCGTTCGCGCGCTGAACCGGGTCGCGGTCGCTGCGTAAGTCGAGGTATGCGAGATCGTCGACGATCGAATGATCGACGACCTGTGCCGGCTCGGCATCGGTAGCGACGAGGCGAACGAACGGCGACTCCAATTCATGACATGCCGTATTCGTTGCCTCGATCAGCGCGTCGACGTCAACCGGTCCGCGTAGTTCCACGTACTGAGCCACCACGAACGGAGTTGACGGACTCAATTGCTGCGCGAACCACAGCGCGAGCTGAGCCCGAGACAACGGAAAAGCACTCAACCCGTCACCTCACATTTCACCAGCCTTGTTTTTCACGAACGTTCGGTGGCTGATCACGTGAATCCATGGGAGCGAACACCACGAACGGCCGAACCGAACCCTACTGTCTCGTCTAAGTTTTCACCACTGGGCCAACACTGCTAGACATGTCGACGCAGCTTTCACGCACTCAAACGTCAGGAGCTTCAGCGGATGAACAACGACACGGTGGGACCAAAGTCCGACGACGATTCCGGGGCTGAACCGAGCGGCTCCAACACCATCTCACCGAGGGGCCCGGAGCGCGAAACCAAGGGGGCGGCCGCTTTTCTCCGAAGCCGTAGAACGGCAGTCGCGATCACCGCAACGACGCTGGTAGTGGGCGGTTTCGTGGCATGGCTCGGGTACACGGCATACGAAGCGAAAGACAACCTGGAGGCGGCTCGCGACCACGCACAGTCGGCGAAGAGCGCTCTCCTGGCCGGAGATACGGGAGTCGCAGAGTCTGCCGCGGCGGAAGCCGATCGCGAAGCATCGGCCGCATACGACAACACCCATTCACTCCCCTGGAACATCACCGCCGCAATTCCCGTCATCGGGTCGCCGTTCGAGTCGACGCGCCAGATGACCGAGGTCGTTCAGGGGCTTACGCGTGACGTTCTCGGCCCTGCCGTGACTACCGGAACTTCACTCGCACCAACGGAATTGGTGCAGCCCGGTGGGCGCTTGGCACTCGCACCGTTACGCGAAGCGGAACCGAAACTGGCCGAAACAGCTATCGCCGCGGAATTGCTGTCGTCGCAGGCACAGGAAGTTCCCGAATCGAAGTACCTGGGCCGAGTTAACGATGCCAGAGCAGAATTACAGTCGCAGACAAGCGAACTGGCTACCCTCCTGACGAACACCGCCACCGCGGCGCGCATCGCACCGGCGATGCTCGGCACCGACGGACCGCGCAACTACTTCATCGGTTTCCAGACCAATGCGGAAGCGCGAGGAACCGGCGGCCTGTTGGGTGGATACGGCATCGTCCGAGTCGACAACGGCGCCGCTCGGGTGGACACACTCTCCCCCAACTCCGAACTAACACTGGACAATCAACCGATAGACCTTGGTCCTGACTTCAACCAGCTGTACGGAAACAGTCGCCCGACCACCGATTCTCGCAACAGCAACCTCAGCTCGCACTTTCCCTACGCAGCGCAGATCTGGCAGTCCCTGTGGTCACAGGAGTCCGGGGGTGAGATGGTCGACGGTGCGATAGCGACCGATCCGATCGCCCTGAGTTACATCCTCGAAGCGGTAGGACCGATCAAGATGCCCGACGGAGAGTCGGTCACCGCCGACAACGTCGTGGAACTGACCGAGTCGACTGCGTACGCTCGCTTCCCTTCCGACAACAAGGCACGAAAGCAGTATCTGCAGACAATCGCAGCTCGTGTCGTGGAGAAGATGACCGGGAACATCAAGTCGCCGAGCGCACTGCTGGAAGCTCTGGGCAGAGGTGTCAGCGAGGGCAGAATCGCCGTGTGGAGCTCTCACCCCGACGAACAATCGGTTCTTGCCGACACCGTCCTCGGGCACACCATTCCCGATGATGCGGCTCCGTATGCCGGTGTGGTGATCAACAACCAAGCCGGCAACAAGCTCGACTACTACCTCACACGAGAAATCGACTACACAGCCCAGACGTGCACCGGCGACACCCGAAAGACAACGGTCACCGTTCGACTGACCAACAACGCGCCCGACGCCGACCTGACCGAATATGTCAGCGGGATCGTCGACAACCCCGGACGACTGCCCAATGGCACCAATGTGGCTGCAGTCACTCTGCTTGCGACAGCCGGCGCCAAACTCGATGCCGTCTCCGTGGGTGGACAGATTTCGTTTGCCGTCAACGGAACTGAACAGGGTCACCCGGCCTACATGACCAGGGCCGTCATTCCGCGAGGCCAGACGGTTGAGCTGAAGTTCGATCTGACCGAGCCCACAGCCGAGGGCGAAGCTCGCGTACCGGTCCAGCCGCTGGTCGACGACCCGAAGATTACCGTCGACGTGCCTACCTGCTGAGCTTGACCGGCAAACGTCGACGAGGCCCCTGGCATGTCGCCGTTTGTCGGGCTCGTGAACTTTCAGCAGATTTGAAACTTTGGCGAAGGCTAGCCTATGCTTCCTGACGCGCCTGGAACCGGCCGTCGGCTGCGATCCGTCGGAGTCTCACTCCTCGGCGCATCGACAACGGAAGGTTCCCCATGCGATACGCCCGTGTGCGCTCACTTCGCCGAACTGTGGCGCTGAGTGGATTGGTCATTGCCGCCCTGGCAATCGGCGGATGCAGTAACAACGACACCGCAACCGAATCGAGCAGCAGCGACTTCGAAACCGTCACCATCGAAAGTGCGCTCGGAAACGCCGTCATCACCGAAAAGCCCGAGCGAATCGTGACTCTCGGCATGGGGTCGGCGGAGACCGTAATCGCGCTCGGCACGATCCCGGTCGGCGTCGAAAAGTACGCATGGGGCAGCGACGACACCGGGTATCTGCCGTGGGTGCACGAAGCGGTCACGAAGCAAGGTGGCGAACTGCCAGAGCAGTTCACCGGCGGAACCGATCTCAACATCGAAGCGATCATCGCTCTCGAACCCGACCTGATCCTCGCCCCCTGGTCCGGCATCACTCAGCAGCAGTTCGACTCACTCAACGCGTTCGCGCCGACCGTCGCCTACGCCGAGAGCCCCTGGACCATCACGTGGGAAGACCAGATCAGCGTCATCGGCAAAGCCATGGGCGAATCCGAGAAGGCGACAGCCGAAATCGACAAGATCAAGTCGCAGTTCGCGGAATCGACTGCAGCACATCCGAACTACGCCGACGTCAGCTTCTCTTTCATCTACAACACGGGCCCAGGAACCCTCGGCGTCTTTTTCGCCGAAGAGCAGCGTGTGGCCATGGTCCGCGCACTTGGCCTGCAGGTGGATCCCGTCGTCTACACCTTGACGGAATCTGAAGGAACAGACTCGGCCGTCATCGGCCTCGAGAACGCAAACCTCCTCGACAAGTCCGACCTGCTCTTCACCTTCTACTCGGACCCGGCCAATCGGGCCGAGATCGAAGCGCAGCCCGCTTACCAGGCAATCCCCGCTGTGGCTCGGGGAACTGTCATCGCTCCGACCGAACAGCCCTTCGTCACCGGTTCCTCGATGATCAACCCTCTGACCGTGCCCTGGTCGCTCGAGCGCTACGTGCCGATGATCGACGAGGTAATCGCGAAGCTGAACAAGTGATGTAGATCAGCATCGTGCGATCGAGAAACCCGCGTCCTATTCGGACGCGGGTTTCTTGCCGTCGCGTTCAGCTTTGAATCGCATCCACTCACTGCTCAGCATGCGATTGTCGATGATCCACCCCATGTAATCGCGCATGTTGAGCACACGAATGTACGCGGGACCGTTGGGATTTGCGTACTGCAGGGCCTCGGTCGCAAGCTTGCGTTGATTCTCGAGATACACGTGCTCTGTTTCGAGGAATCCGCCCCACACGTCGGAATCCATGACGTAGTAGTGAGTCCGATCCCGAGGCTTGCGCGTGAGCTTGACGAACCCCCGGTCGATCAACCGACGAATGTAGGTGGACACCGATCCGCGACTTGCTCCGAGTGCCTTCGCCAACTCTTCGGCGCTGACCCCTGGCGACTCGCTGATCAACAGATAGCCCGCAATACGTCCTTCGATGCGGGCCCCACCGCCGGACTGCCAGTACACGGAGAACTGATCGATGAACCAGGTGGAGAAATCGTCACCGCGAGCAGGGCTGGCATCGCCCATTCGTTGAGCCTCCGACGTCTCTGGGTACGAACAATTCGCCACTATTGTGCCAGCACCACCGTCACCGAGCCGAAATCACCAGCCCTGGAGTGGTTGCGATGAACTCGAGCTGTTCGATTGTCAAAGGCGACGCCGATGTGGAGCCAGCCGATGTCACGAACTGGGTCACCACTACTGTTTCGCCGGAGGGGTGAACAACCCGGACCGTGTCATCGCCCGAGCCATCGGGATCGACCAGGCGAGTCACGGTGGTGGAGCCTGGCAACGTCAGTGTGTCACCCGGTTCCGGCACAGCGTTACCAACTGATATTTCGACATCGCTGCTGCCGTCCGCTGTCGAGGCGACGATCCGCTCGCACACTCCTCCCTGTCCGTAATCATCTGGAACCAACGAACCGAGCGGGCGCTCCAAAGTGACGCCTGCCGCGCCGAGATCCTTCCAACGTGCATCGAGCAACTGATTCAGTCGGTCGATATCCATGCGCGACGCAGGTGGACCGGCATTCACAGAATCGGTGTAGCAGGATGCCATCGGCGGCGGCGTCGAGTCTGGAACCGGCGCAGTCACCGCAAGCCCCGGCGCGGTCGCTAACGCGATCAGTTCGTCCATCGTCAAGAGCGGGGAAGCATCCGACGAAGTTCCGGTCGACGTGTCGACGCTGGCAACAACCCGGGATCCATCACCGAGATACGCGACGACTCCGCGCTCGCCCCCGACTTCCGAACCGTCTTTGTCTTCGAAATCGGCTCTGTCCTCGAAATCGGCGATGTCGAGCACTGTTCCGTTTTCGAGATGCTCCCGCCGATCCACCAGACCCTCCAAGCACGGCGGCACCGGCTGATCCCATGCACGCACCTGAACCGAGATATCCGCAGTCCGCCCGACGCGAGTCAAGGTTCCCTTCGCCGACGTAGAACCGCTGAACTCGATCGGGTCGACCCCGTCAGGAAACGAGGCACCCCGGTAATTCTGGATCGGCGCAAACTCGAGCGATTTCGATGGACTCGCAAATGCAACGTCGACATCGGAAGGCAGCGATTCGAGTAGTGCGTCGCTCATGGCGGTGGCCTTCGGTCCCGAGAACCATGGATAGTCCGGGTCGTCATAACCGGGCTCACCGGCAAAACCGTAGTTGATACGCACCGGCGGACCCGGCGATGCCACCGAATCGCAGCCGGGAATCGACGTGCCCGTGTCCTCGTTCGTCACCGCCGCGACAACAGTTCCCAAGGCGACGATCGAGACGATCACCAGCCCGTCACGCCAGGTCCATTGCTCGCGGCGACGGTTCGACTCGTGTGCGGTGCGCCCAGACATTTCTCGATCATTGCCTACGGCAACAACTACGTCACTATCCGACATACCCAGTGAGGTCGTAAACCGTGGAATTTCCCACGGTCGTCGATGCGAAATTGGCTTCGACCCATTCCTGGATGGCACTCGACGTGCTGTCCCCGCTTTGGCCCTCTCTCTGGCTTCCGCCCTGGCTACCCGCAATGTAGTAGTGAATTTTTCCGTCTGCCACGTACTGGATGAATTGATCCAATGTCGGTGCGGGATCGGAACTCCAACCGCCGATCGCCATCACCGCGGTATTGCTGGCCAACTCGTAGGTCGCTGCGCTTTGCGAACCGTTGGTCGCGGCCGACCACGTGGTGCCCGCATTGACCAGCATTGCCGTCAACTCGGAAGCACTTTCGCTGCCGCTACTCAGTTCTTGCCCGTTCGACGCCGGATTTACAGTCGCGTCAGAAGAATTCGGCGGAGCGTCACCGTTTTGCAGCTCTGGGCCCCCACCCATACCTCCTCCCCCACCCATTCCGGAATCGGACACCGCACCGGCTGGTCCGGCTGTCGGAATGGATCCGCCGTGCGCGGCTGCGGCAGTGGCAATCGCGTAAGACGCCGAACCTGCTATCCCTGCCAACGAGCCGATGATCAATCCAGCAACAGCAAGCCTTCGGAATCGATCCTTGGCTCCCACGAGAACCAGGATCGCGCCGACGACAGTGCCCGCCAACAGAATCCACTTCAGCATCGGCAGCCAGTCGGCATTGCGGTGCAACAACACCCAACTCCAGATTCCTGCGGCCAGCATCGTCGCAGCCAAGCCGCAACGTCCGATCCAACGGGCACGGACCAACCACAGAGCGTATCCACCGGTCCCGATCATCCCCGCGACGGCGGGCGCCAGCGCAACTGTGTAATAGGGGTGGATCGTGCCGGACATGTAGCTGAAGATCAGGCCGGTAACGAGAAACCAGCCACCCCAAAGGATCAACGACGCACGGACAAGATCTGTGCGCGGTTCGCGCCCACAGGCGAGTAAGCCGAACACCAACGCAATCAAAGCCGCAGGAATAAGCCAGGAAATCTGGATACCCATCTCGCTGCCGAACAGCCGTTCGAGTCCGGCACTTCCCCCGAAGCTCGAACCTGCACTGCCACCGGCCATTCCGCCACCGCCACCGGTGCTCCCGAAAAGTCGACCCAATCCGTTGTATCCCAGTACCAAGTCCATGACGCTGTTGTTGGTCGATCCGCCGATGTACGGGCGAGAATCAGCGGGCCACAGCCACACTGCCAACACCCACCACCCAGCCGATATGACAACGGACGCAGCACCGATCACCAGGTGGACCAGGCGAATCCGCAAGCGCACCTGTCCGGCGATCAAATACGCGGCACCGAATGCAGGCAACACCATCAGCCCTTGCAGCATCTTGGTGAGAAAGGCAAACCCCAGCGCTACTCCTGCGAGCGCCACCCACATCGCGGCTCGACGACCGATCGCCGTGCCCATAGCCCGAATCACGAAGTAGCCCGCAAGAGTCATGAGCAGAACCAACAGTGCATCAGGATTGTCGAACTTGAACATCAGGGCGGCAGCGGGCGTAGCTGCCAAAACAGCTCCCGCCACCAAACCCGCAGCGGGCGACGCCACTCGTTTGACGGCCGCGTATACGAGCGCTACTGATCCGACGCCCATCAATGCCTGCGGAACTAGAAGACTGGCACTCGAGAATCCGAAGATTCGCCCGGACACACCCATGACCCACAATGAAGCGGGCGGTTTGTCGACCGTGATGAAATTCGAGGTATCGAGGGACCCGAAGAACCACGCTTTCCAATTCTGGGAGCCGGCCTGCGCCGCTGCAGCGTAGAAGGTGTTGGCGTAGCCACTCGCGGTCAGATTCCACAAATACAGGACTGCCGTTGCTGCCAACAGGATCGTCAGCGCCAATCCTGTACTGCGCGTGCGGAACCACGACGGCGAGGGCTCCGCGCGATGGGCAGTTGGTGCCGGCCGCTGACGCGGGGCCGGATGCAGAACGGCGGTCATCAGGAAGTCCCTTCACGAGTTACTGTCCTGCCAACGATCGCGTCTCCAACCCTGGCGGCACTGGGAGCCGGCTGGAAAGTTGCTGTGAATGGCTCAGGTCAGGGAGCGCTCGAACAGCACGACGCTGAACCAACCGGTGTCGGCATCGTCTCCGAAGTCACGACGCCCTACCTCGGTAAAACCGGCGTCCAAGTAGTAGCGGCGCAACCGCACGTTGGTTTCTACACAATCGAGCCGCAGGTACTGCGCGTTCTCCTGCGCGGACCGTCGATGGGCCCAGACGAGTAAGCGTTCGCCCATCGAGGTTCCCGAGAATTCTCGATCGATGACCAATCCGTGCACGTAACCAGCACGCTCGTTCGAATCGGGCCAGACCACAGGGTCCGACCAGATCAACCGCAGGGCGCCGACAATCCTCGACTGCTCCCGGTCTCGCGCAACAAAGAACTCCCCTCTCGAAATCTGCTGCTCGACCTGCTCGACAGACACTTCACGCGGGCGCCACTGGATGATTCCGCGTTCTGCCAACCAGTCTTCTGCCGCATGCCGCAGCGCCAGAATCTCCGGCCCATCGGTCTCGACCGCTTGCACAACGTCCACAACCACCTCCCCCAAATCTGCAGCCGTTCACAACAACACGGCCTCCAGGCCCCAACCCGGGTGTATCTACGAGTTGAAGCCTATCGGCGTGAAGTTAGGGTCTGTCCAGAAAACGGTGTAATTGATTGGTTTCTAACTACTTTCGTCCGGCAGACAGCCGTCCGTCGAACGTTATCTCGAAGGCATTCAGTGCTGCCTTCCATCGGTTGGACCAGCGCCTGCGGGCGGTGCCTTTGGGATCGAGGCTCATGATGGCCAGATACACGCATTTCAAGGCCGCGGCCTCGGTCGGAAAGTGTCCACGGGCCTTGACAGCCCTGCGGATTCGAGCGTTGACACTCTCGATGGGGTTGGTCGTGTAAATGACCTGCCGGATGGCGTTGTCGAATTGTAGGAACGGCACGAACTCAGCCCAGGCGTTAGTCCAGAGCCTGATGATCGCGGGATAGCGTTTCTCCCATTTGTCACTGAACTCTGCGAATCGGTCGAGCGCGGCCTGCTCCGACGGAGCCGTGTAGACGGGTTTGAGGTCCTTGGCGATCTCGGACCAGTCCTTGCGGGAGGCATAGGCGTAGGTGTTACGGAGAAGATGGACCACACAAGTCTGCACGATGGTCTGTGGCCACACTTGCTCGATCGAGTCGGGTAGATGCTTGAGACCATCGCACACGACGATCAGAACATCCTGCACACCACGGTTTTTCAGCTCGGACAACACCCGAAGCCAGTACTTCGCTCCCTCCCCGTCGCCGTGCTCACCGACCCACAATCCGAGGATGTCGCGGGTGCCGTCGACAGTCACCCCCATCGCGACGTAGATCGGCCGGTTAGCGACGTTGCCCTCGCGAATCTTGACGTGGATGCAGTCGATGAACAACACCGGGTACACAGGATCCAACGGCCGGTTCTGCCACTCGGCCATGCCTTCCATCACCCGCTCGGTGATCGTCGAGATCGTCTGCTTGGACACATCAGCTCCGTACACCTCGGCCAGGTGTGCAGCGATCTCACCGGTCGTCAAACCCTTGGCCGACAATGAGATCACCATGTCCTCCACGCCCGACAGCCGACGCTGCCGCTTGGCCACGATCTTCGGCTCGAAGGAGGAATCCCGGTCACGGGGCACCTCGAGTTCGACCGGGCCGGCCTCGGTCAACACGTTCTTGGCTCGTCTGCCGTTGCGGGAGTTGCCGCTGCCCCTCCCTGCCGGGTCGCTCTTGCCGTATCCGAGGTGGTCGTCCATCTCGCCTTCGAGCGCGGACTCCACGACTAGCTTGGTCAGCTTCGACAGCAATCCACCATCTCCGGTCAACTGCAGCCCTTCGGCTCGCGCCTGCTCGACCAGCTCTTTGAGCCGCGCATCGCTGATACCCGGCTGAGCCGAGTTCGTCTCTGTCTCACGTTCAATCACGTCAGTCATAGTGGCGTATCTCCTTTCAGAGTTACACCGTTGTTCTTACAGTCCCTGAAGTTATGCGTCTGAACGGGTGTCACCACTCAGTCAGGTTTTGAATGTGGTGTTGGCCGGTCGCGGATGCTGCTGCGGGTCAATCGAGGGTGGCGGGATGAACCACGGTTTGTTGTCGACACCGATTCGGATTTCCCATTTCCCGACGAACCCGGATTTGCGGTGCATCAGCCGGTGGTGCGAACGGCACAGCAGGACCAGGTTGTTCATCACCGTCGGGCCGCCGTTCGCCCAGTGCCGGATATGGTGCGCATCAGTCCAGGCCGGTACACATGTGCAGCCGGGGAACGCGCAGCCTCTGTCCCGGGCGATCAACGCCACTCGCTGTTCGGCGGTGACCAATCGTTTTCCTGGTTGCGCATCCAACGGCGCGCCGTGACTGTCGAGCAGGACGGTGGACAGGAAACAATCACAGCCGAGGAGTCTGGTCTGCGACACGGACAGTGGTCCGAGCCAGGGCATGTGCCCGACATCAAGATCCGATACAGCCATTCCGTCATCAGAAGTGGAGGGTGTGGCGGCGCAGTCCCTATGCTCGGCCAGATCCCGCGCGTTGATGTGCACGTTCACGTGCGGGCGTTGACCACCATCGGTTCCGGTCTTGGCGCAATCGAGATAGCGGCGGATCAGTTCGGTGAACCCGTCCGCGGTCCGTTTCGCCGCCGACCGAGCATCGGGCGTCCCATCCGGTGCCGGGGTCGGCATCGTCAAATTCGACAACGCCGACAACAACATTTCACCGGTCAGGGCGTCGAAATCACCACGCACCACCACCCGGCCATTGAGCGTCGACGCGATCCGCAACTCATTGAGATCCACATCCTCGGCGGGCGGAATCTCATCCGATTCGAACAACCGCTCCAACGTCGCGATCACGTTCCGCACTTTCGTGGTCGTCGCTTCCACACCCGACGCAGCAGCCAACAACAGATCGATGCACTTCGGTAGCGCCTCCTCCGGCATGCCTTTAGGTGGTGATTCACAGAACGCCACGATCAACACGGCATGCTCGAAGGAGCAGTCCCCGCCATCGAACCGAGCCGAGACCGCCGGAAACGGCCGCAAAGCTGCACCCAGTGCGGCGATCTTCTTCCCGTCCCGAACCTGCAGCATCGTGTTGGCCGCCAACCAGGACCCCACACCGCGGCTGGCAATCACCTGATCATCCGGGCGCAACGAGAGTTCGTCGACCACGGCCACACGCACGGCTTCGAGACGCAGAATCTCCGCACTCGCTTCGACAGCAGCAGCGCGCAACTCGGCAGCAGTCAACTGCCACAGGCGTCCGCGCAACCCCACCGCAGAACCAGACACCACATCCGACAACAAGACACTCATTGAATCCCCCGATCCCCTCCCCAAACAATACTCGAACACCCGTTCGAGTCAAGAGTGGTAAACCTCGAGCGCCCGCGCTACCGATTCGTCACCCGCAGGTAGCAACGGCAGTCGAACATTGGGAGTCGGAATCTGTCCCAACGCATGCAATACGCCCTTGATCACAGTCGGGTTCGGTTCGGAAAACAGAGCTCCGGACAGCTTCGACAAACTCCGCCCGAGGTCACGGGCGCCGTCCACATCGCCACTGTCCCAAGCTTTTACCAAGCGGACGAACTCAGCGGTCGACACATGAGCGGACGCCAAGATGCCACCGGCCGCACCCAAGGCCAGAAAAGGCGCGAGAAACAGATCATCCCCCGCCAGTACGGCGAAGTCGCCTGGAAGGTCCGCGAAGAGTTCGACGGCAGCTGCGTCGATACCGCCCGCGGCATACTTCACACCAACAACCCCGGGCAAGGTACCCACCTCCTGCAAAGTGCCGCTGTCCAGATCGCACGCAGTCCGGTACGGCACGTGATAGACGATCAGCGACACTGGGCTCGACGACTGCAGATGCGCGAAATGCGCCACCACACCGGCTTTCGACGGCCTCGTGAAGGAGGGAACCGGCACCAACGCCGCCGAGACCTCAGGCCACCGTGCCAGCCTCCCGAGCGCCTGCGCACTGCCCGCCGTGTCGTTACTGCCCGCGCCGACGATCAACGTCGCACCTCTCGCACGGCACACATTCGCACAGATATCCAGAACGGTCACTCTCTCCTGTTCGGTGAGTGTTGCGGCTTCCGCTGTAGTCCCCAGCGCAACGAGTCCGACCGCACCCTCGGAGAGGACCTGGTGCGCAAGCTGTTCGAGTGCATCGGTTGCAATACGACCGTCGCTCTCGAAGGGCGTGATCAGTGGAACATGGATTCCGGCCAGGTCAACTCGAGTCGTAGTCATAGAACTCAGCCTCACCGAACAAACCTTGTAGGTCTAGTTCGCATTTCCATCGTCGAGCGTAAGCTGAGCTGATGCTCGATGTTCGCCGACTGAAGCTCTTGCGCGAACTAGCGCTGCGCGGAACCATCGTTGCCGTTGCCGAGGCGCTGTCGTTCAGCCCCTCCGCGGTGTCACAGCAGTTGGCCGTCCTCGAACATGAAGCCGGCGTGCCGCTGCTGGAACGAACAGGCCGTCGCGTCCGACTCACACCCGCCGGTGAGAACCTCGCACGTCATGCCGAAGCCATCCTGCAACGCCTGGAGCAGGCGTCAGGTGAATTGGTCGACGCACGTCGTGGACTGGCGGGGCCGCTGCGCATCGGAACGTTCCCGACCGCGGCACGGGCGATCCTCCCGGCGGCATTGATCGCCCTGTCTCGCGAGCATCCCGGGTTGGAACCGATGGTTTCGGAGATCGACCCGGCGGACGTCGCCGACGACCTACGAGCTGGGACTCTGGACTTGGCGTTGATTCACGACTACGACTTCGTCCCTCGCCCCACCGAACCGGGCCTGACGACATTGCCGCTGTGCAGCGAAGCCGTGTACCTCGCATCGAGTGACATCGAGTCAGATCCCCACGACGCTGTCGCATCGCTGACCGACTGCGTAGAACGTCCCTGGATTACCGCAATTCCCGGAACTGCTTGTCATGCAATGACTATTCGCGCATGCCATGCAGCTGGATTCACCCCGAAAGTGCGACACCACATCGACGAGTTCGCCACCGTTCTCGCCCTCGTCGCTGCGGGACAGGGTGTTTCGCTGGTTCCTGAACTCGGAGCAATCCATCCGCCGCTAGGTGTGCGCCTGACGCCGATGCCCATTCGACGAAGGACCAAGATTGCACACCGAGCGGGCTCCGACGCTCACCCGGCGGTCGCAACCGTGACAAACGCGCTTCGCTCGGCCGTCCCGCAACTGCTGGACGCCGAGCAATAGCGACACCTACATGTCGAGCCCGAGGTCGAGGACCGTCACCGAGTGCGTCAAGGCACCGACAGCGAGGTAGTCGACGCCGGTTCGGGCGTACTCTGCGGCAACGTCGATGGTGAGACCACCGGATGACTCGAGTTTGGTTTCTGGAGCAACAGCGTCTCGGCGCTGGACCGCGATCTGCGTCTGCCACAGCGGGAAGTTGTCCAGCAGAACAAGTTCCACGTTCTCCGCCAGCACCTGATCGAGCTGAGTGAGGTTGTCGACCTCAACTTCGCACTCGATGTCCGGGGCGAGCTCACGGACCGCACGAAGTGCTGCGACCACCGAACCGGCAGCAGCAACATGGTTGTCCTTGATCAACGCCGCGTCGCCCAATCCCATACGGTGGTTGACGCCTCCGCCCACGTGGACTGCATATTTCTGCAGAGAACGCAGTCCGGGCAGCGTCTTTCGGCTGTCCCGCACTTTGGCATGAGTGCCGGCAATGGCGTCGACCCACTGTGATGTCGCCGTGGCGATTCCCGAGAGATGGCAGACGAGGTTGAGCATCGTGCGCTCTGCCGTGAGAAGTCCGCGGGTGGGCGCGACAACGGTGAGCACCGATTGACCTGGCGCAACCCGAGTTCCGTCGGCCACCCGATCAACGACCTCGTAGTTACCCGCGCCGATCACCTCGTCGAGAACAAGCAGTCCGACGTCGATGCCGGCGACAGTACCCGAGGAGCGTGAGACGACCGACGCCTTCGCGACCGCATCGGCGGGAACCGTTGCGGTAGAAGTGATGTCGGGTCCATAGCGCAGATCCTCGTCCAGAGCGAGCCTGACCAAGGTGAGCAGCTCGTCACGGTCGAGCGGCGCGGGCAGGATCTTCTGCTCGGTCATCAATGAACTCCTGTCAACAACATGTCGGGTATTTCGAGCGCTCCATCGGCACCCATCTTGATCCGAGTGCTGCGACGCTGATTCGGATCTGTTTCAGGATAGTCGGTGCGGGTATGGCAGCCACGGCTCTCGGTTCGCGCCACGGCCACGTCGACCAATGCAGTCGCGGTCAACGTGAGCGCCGCGTCTTCGAGGTCCGGAGCAGCCACCGCCACTGTCTGTTCGGCGTCGGCAAGCGCGGCTCGCGCAATCTGGAGACCGCCTCCGTCGCGAACCACCGACGCGTGTGCCGTCATGACGGACTGCACGGTCTCTCGCGGCAGGATCGGCATCGGCTTGCGCACCACGTTGACCACTTCGGCATGAACCTCGCGACGCTCGGCAGCTGCGATTCCTGCACGCTCCCCGACTACCAAACCCTCGAGAAGGCTGTTGGACGCAAGACGATTCGCGCCGTGCAATCCCGTGCGAGCCACTTCGCCTGCTGCGTAGAGACCAGGCACTCCCGTTCGTCCATGGACGTCGGTGGCGACTCCGCCGCACGAATAGTGCGCGGCCGGAGCGACCGGAATTAATTGGGTGCGTGGATCGATGCCCGCTTCGAGGCAGGACGCCGTGATGGTCGGGAATCTCGAATCGAAACCGTCGAGCTTGCGAGCGTCGAGATAGACGTGATCAGTGCCGAGATCGCGTAGGCGTGCTGCGATTGCCCTCGAGACCACGTCACGCGGGGCGAGATCACCCAGCGGATGAACACCTGCGGTGACCGAATCACCGTTGGTGTCGACAAGAATCGCGCCCTCGCCGCGGACCGCCTCACTGATCAGGGGTCGGCGGCCTACCCCGCCCGGAGTGAAGAGCACCGTCGGATGGAACTGAACGAACTCCAGGTCCGCAATCGCCGCACCGGCTTCGAGTGCCAACGCGATTCCGTCGGCAGTCGCTCCGGGCGGATTTGTGCTGCAGGCATACAGCTGACCGAGTCCGCCGGTAGCGAGCAGCACCGCGGGCGCATGGATCACTCCGAGGCCTTCCGGCGAGGAGACGATGAGTCCGCACACCCCACGCCGGTTGGTCACCACCTGGACTGCCGCTGCACCGAACAGAACGGGGAGCCCGGCAGCATTGAGAGCCCGCTGCACTTCCGCGCCAGTGGCGTCGCCGCCGGCATGGATGATCCGACGCGTGCTGTGCCCACCCTCGCGGGTGCGCGACACCTCGCCGTCTCGCCCGCGATCGAAGACCGCTCCCAACGCGGCCAGCGCAGCAACAGCGTCGTGACCAGCTTCGACGATGGAATAGACGGCTTCCTCGTCGCACAAACCGACGCCGGCCTCACACGTATCCGAAACGTGCGACTCGACGGAATCCGTATTCAGATCGTCGACGACCGCGATGCCGCCCTGCGCGTACTGAGTCGCGGTGTCCGTCGGACCGCCCTTGCTGACCGTGAGTACTTTCAGTCCCCGCAGAGAAGCGGTGCGCGCAGCGGTGAGGCCCGCGACACCGCCTCCCACGACGACCAGGTCGGCATGAGCCTCCCAGGCGAAACGCCCGGCAGGGCTGGTCACTCGCCGCCGCCCGGATTACCGATCTCGATCATGCGCTGCACCGACTTCTGTGCACGCCTGGCCATCTCGAGATCGACGTGGACCTCGTCCTTGCCCTCGAGAAGGCAGCGAAGCAACGCGGCAGGCGTGATCATCTTCATGTACGGGCACGACGCGCGGTCGTTGACGGCCTGGAAATCGACGTCGGGCGCTGCCTTGCGCAACTGGTGCAGCATCCCGATCTCGGTCGCGACCAGAACCTGTTTGCTCTTGGTGACGCGGGCAGCGTCGAGCATTCCGCCGGTAGAGAGAATCTTGACCTTGTCCGCGGGGACCGCGCCTTCACCGGCTAGGTACAGAGCCGAAGTAGCGCAACCACATTCAGGGTGCACGAACAGCTCGGCGTCCGGGTGCGACTTGGACTTGGCCGTCAGCTCCTCACCGTTGATGCCGGCGTGCACGTGGCACTCACCAGCCCAGATCTGCATGTTGGTACGGCCCGTCACGCGCTTGACGTGCGCTCCCAGGAACTGGTCCGGCAGGAACAGAACCTCGCGGTCGGGATCGATCGAGTTGACCACGTCGACGGCATTGGACGAGGTGCAGCAGATGTCGGTGAGACCCTTCACCTCTGCGGTTGTGTTCACGTACGACACCACCAGCGCGTTCGGGTTGTCGGCCTTCCACTCACGAAGCTGCTCGGCATTGATCGAGTCGGCCAGAGAGCAGCCGGCTCGCTCGTCCGGGATCAGCACGGTCTTGGACGGCGACAGGATCTTCGCGGTCTCGGCCATGAAGTGCACACCGCAGAAGACAATCGTGTCCTCGGGCGCCTCGGCAGCGATTCGCGACAGCGCCAGGGAGTCACCGACATGATCAGCGACGTCCTGAATCGCAGGCAGCTGGTAGTTGTGCGCAAGAATCGTCGCGCCGCGTTCGCGAGCCAGACGTTTGATCTCGGCGGCCCACTCGGGGGTCGCTTCGACTCCGTTGTATCCGCCGGGGCCGTCGTGAATCTGCGAGGCCGATCCCTCCCATAACGTCGTGGTCGTCATGGCGTTCTCCTTCACCGTGAACCCGGGCTCGTCACCCAGTTCAAATCCGGACGGGCTGGCCCGGATTTCCGTATTCGAGGTTTTCGACTTAGGATCGAAAACGTGCCCAATAGTAACACCACCCACGAAGTGCTTGCAGCGGTGTTCCAAGTTCGCACCTTCCCCGCAAGCATCGCCGCAGGTGACGGCGATCACTGCCCGCAAGGGCGTGAAGAGTTGGCCGTGCTGCTGTGGCAGCGTGCACTCAACCCACAGAAGGGCACGTGGTCCCTGCCCGGGGGCACTTTGCGCGACGACGAGGACCTGACGACCTCCGCTCGACGACTCCTCGCCGAGAAGGTCGACCTACGAAAGGTCGCCCACCTCGAACAGCTCTCCGTCTTCAGTGATCCACAGCGCGTGCCGGGTCCGCGCCGCATCGCGTCGACCTTCCTCGGACTCGTTCCCCTCAGCGCCGACCCACAACTGCCACCGGACACGGCCTGGCACCCGGTTTCGAAGTTGCCGGAGATGTCGTTCGACCACGGAACCGTCGTACGGCACGCGCGCAATCGACTTGCCGCGAAACTCTCGTACACCAACATCGCATTCGGGCTGGCCCCGGAAGAGTTCGCGATGTCGACACTGCGCGAAATCTACTGCGCTGCCCTCGGTTACCAGGTCGATGCCACCAACTTGCAACGCGTGCTGGGGCGTCGAGGCGTTCTGACTCCCACCGGCAACACCGCACCGTCCGGCAAGTCGGGTGGACGTCCACCCGCCCTGTACCGTTTCACCGACTCCACCTTGCGGGTCACCGACGAATTCGCCGCACTACGGCCGCCAAGCTGACACCGATCGCACTGTCAGGCAACAGCTTCGAGACTTCCGCGCTGCAACCACACCGAGGTCACGGCGCCGGCCGGATCGATGACCCGGTTGATTACACCGAACCGAGTCGTCACCCGATCGAGAATCCGATCGGCCTGCCAACGATCCGTCGGATCGGCGACAATCGCAAAGAAGCGATGGGCAGGTTTTCCCGCCATGACGCGAACCAATTCGGTGACCGTCCGCGCCGTGACCGCCACGCTCCAACCAGCGTCGAGAAACTCGGCGGCCGTGCGCGCACCGTGCTCGAATCCGATGTCCGTGACAAGTACAACTCCCCTGTTGGGGGCGATCTCTGAAACACTCATTGCCGAACCTCCACTCGGAATCAAACTTCTTGACTCCTATGTAAGTCCGCAATCTTGTGCTTCCCTTGTGCTGGTTCTGTGAGAACTCTGGGGAATTGCGCGCCCCACCTCAGACAGCCCTGGAAAGGCCCGCCCAGAAGACCGTCGAGGCCGCGTTCACCACCTCACCCACCGGCACGTCGCCCAACATTCCGCCCGCAGCAAGCGTCGCGACGCCGTGGAACGTCGCAAAGGCAACCAGCGCAATGCTTTCCGGATCACCGGCGGCAATGTCACCTGCGGCCTGAGCCTCCGACACGAGCCGGACGGTCAGGTCCATCGTCGCGTGCCCCGCGTTGACGACAGTTTCGGCGGCGCCCGGCGCATGCTTGTTGCTGTACATCAGAGAGAGCAGGCCCGGATGCCCCAGCGCAAAATCCACGTAGGCATTGGCGAGCGAGGAGAACCGGGCCCTCGCGGTCGGTGGAGCATCCGCGACTGCCCGCTCGAGCGCACCGGTCATCCGATGGAATCCACTTTCGGCCAAGGCATCGAGCAAAGCCTGGCGATCACGAAAGTGCTTGCCCGGAGCCGCGTGGCTCACGCCCGCCTCACGCGCGAGTTGCCTCAGCGACAACTTGTCGACGCCATCTCGTTCGAGTGTTGCTTCGGCCGACGCCAGGAGTTCCTGTCGCAGGCTGCCGTGATGATACGGCTGTTCGTGGGCGGGCATGGTGGCACCATATCAAAATGTTGTCATTGACAACTATGGTGTCAGTGCCTACATTTGGGATCACCCGAACCGAAGGAGCCACCATGGCCATCGACGTAGCCGGAACCACCGTCCTCATCACCGGAGCCAGCGCTGGGCTCGGAGTGGAATTCGCTCATCGCTTTGCCGCTCGCGGCGCAAACCTGGTTCTGGTCGCCAGGCGGGCCGACCGCCTCGAGGCACTCGCCACCGAACTCCGTGGCGCCCACGGCATCATCGTGACAGTCCTGCCCGCCGACCTGGCCGCACCCGGCGTCGGTGCATCGCTGCACCAGGAGCTGACAAACCGTGGCATCACCGTCGACTCGCTGATCAACAACGCCGGATTCGGAACACATGGGGCATTCGTGGACGAAGATCTCGAGCGCGTCACGTCCGAGATTCAGCTCAACATCGCCACGTTGGTCGAGCTGACACACACATTCCTGCCCGACCTTCTCACCGGCCGCGGAGCACTGGTCAACGTCGCCAGCACAGCGTCGTTCCAGCCGACACCGGGCATGGCCGTCTACGGCGCGTCCAAGGCGTTCGTACTCAACTTCACCGAAGCACTCTGGGCCGAAGCTCGCGGCAGCGGATTGACTGTATTGGCGGTGTGCCCCGGTCCGACGCGCACCGAGTTCTTCGACGTAGTCGGCTCCGAAGACGCGGCGGTCGGGCGAATGCAGACGGCAACTCAGGTGGTGGACACCGCTTTCCGAGCACTGGATCGACGCTACGCGCCGCCGACCGTCGTATCGGGACTGCCGAACTGGGTGTCCTCGATCAGCACTCGCTTCGCAACCCGCCGGTTGGGCGCGCTGATTTCCGGGCGACTGTTGGGTGACGTGCGAATGAAAGCCGAAACCAAGCGCTCGTCGACCTCTGCGGCGTAGCGACGCAACAGTTACGGAAGTTTCGGCTGGCTTTCGACTTCGGCCTGTTCGGTGTCGGTGGCCGGATCCCCAGATTCCGGATCCCCGGATTCCGGGTGGTCCCCCACCCCGAGGTCGTCGTACGGATTGAGCACTGCAAGAACCAATGTCACGACGCACGCCGCGAGCGGCTGAAACAGAAGCACGAGCAAAGTTCCGACGTTCGGGGCCCGCGCAATGATCTCCCCGACCGCCGGATTGTCGGCCGTGGGGAAACGCAGTTTTGTCACGCCCGAACCCACGAGTGCCATCAGTCCGGTACCTGCCACTGAACCGACTATCAACCCGCCCAGGGCATAAGGACCTCGACTCAGGCGTGCCAACCAGGCCGCCACCGCCGACAGCACACCGACGATCAGTGCCAGCCAGATGAACACGGCGCTCGCGTCGAACTGATGAAGGCTCTCACCCGTCAACGCGACGCCGCGCCCCTCGGACACCACCAACAGGTGCTCGGCCGGAGCCAAGAACGCCCACAGCACACCGACGAGCACGCTCACGCCCGCAATGGTTGCGGCGATCACGATCGCGGTGCGCAGACGAATCTGCCGAAGAGAGATCACACAGAGTGACGCTACCTGCGGGCGACGTCGATCGAGTCGACGACACCGTGTCGGGAGCATTTCGCCCACCATCCGTCAGGGCTGACCTGAACGATCATGCGGCGCCCGCACTGCTCGCAGAAGCGAGGAGGCTCGAGCCCCATCGACGCCGCAGGCGGCGTCGGATCGTCGACGCCGTCGACGATCCGACGCCCGGTGAACGGGTTGTACCGCTCCTCGGTCACCGGAGTGCTCACAGAGTGTCGTTCAGTGCTTTGATCGGCATCTGCAGATCCACCAACAAATCCAGATCCTTCTCGGCGGGACGTCCGAGGGTCGTCAGATAGTTGCCGACGATCACGGCGTTGATTCCGCCGAGGATGCCCTGCTTGGCACCCAGGTCGCCGAGAGTGATCTCGCGTCCACCCGCGAAGCGCAAGATCGTGCGAGGCAGCGCGAGACGGAAAGCGGCCACGGACTTGAGCGCCTCGCTGGCGGGCAGCACGTCCAGATCACCGAACGGGGTGCCCGGACGCGGGTTGAGGAAGTTGAGCGGGACCTCGTCCGGCTCCAGTTCAGCCAGGTTGGCCGCGAATTCTGCGCGCTGCTCCAGCGATTCACCCATACCGAGGATTCCGCCGCAGCACACTTCCATGCCTGCTTCGCGAACCATCCGAAGCGTGTTCCACCGCTCTTCCCACGAGTGCGTGGTCACGACGTTCGGGAAATGCGACTTCGAAGTTTCCAAGTTGTGGTTGTACCGGTGCACACCCATGGCGGCCAGTTGGTCGACCTGCTCCTGGGTGAGCATGCCGAGCGAGCAGGCGATCTGGATGTCGACCTCGTTGCGGATCGCCTCGATGCCTGCGGCAACCTGAGCGAGCAACCGGGCGTCGGGTCCGCGGACGGCGGCCACGATGCAGAACTCGGTAGCGCCCGACTTCGCAGTCTGCTTGGCAGCTTCCACCAAGCTCGGGATGTCCAACCACGCCGCGCGAACCGGCGACTGGAAGAGTCCGGACTGCGAGCAGAAATGGCAGTCCTCAGGGCAGCCGCCCGTCTTCAGGCTGATGATGCCCTCGACCTCGACCTCCGGTCCACACCACTTCATACGCACATCGTGGGCGAGAGCCAGCAGGTCTTCGAGCCTGTCGTCGTCGAGTCGGAGTACGTCGAGCACCTGGCTTTCGGTCAGGCCAACTCCTCTTTCGAGAACTTGCTCGCGCGCCTGGTCGAGGATGTCGACCGTCGCAGGGGCCGTGCTAATCGGGGGCGGGGTCACAGACGTCTCCTTCGAAACCAGCAAAATTGAACACCGTACAAGTTGAACGGTGTTCACGTTAGAGACGTGGTGGAATACTGTCAAAGGCGGGTCCGATCGACATCCGATCGCGAGCGGTCCACAGCGGGACGAAACGAGGGGAACGACAAGTGCAGTTGCGACGCGGCGACGTGCTGGACGGCGCCATGGCGATACTCGACGAGTTCGGACTTGCCGACCTCACGATGCGCAGGCTCGCAACCTCACTAGGCGTCCAACCCGGCGCCCTGTACTGGCACTTCCCGAACAAGCAGACCTTGCTCGGCGCGGTCGTCGATAAGATCCTCGAAGACCTCGACGCCCCCGTCGACGCAGACACGTGGCAAGAAGCGTATTCCGAACTGGCACACAGACTTCGGTCTGCCCTACTGGCGCACCGCGACGGCGCCGAGTTGGTCAGCGCCACCTTCGCCTCGCGGATGACAAGCAGCAAGGTGCGCGAGCATTTCGTACAAGCCGGGCAAGAATCCGGTCTCTCACGCGAGCACGCCCAACTCGCGGCGTACGCCCTGCTGTACTACGTGCTCGGCCACACCGTCGACGAGCAGTCCCGAGCGCAGATGGAAGAAATGGGGGCACTGACCCGAGCACCCATTTCCCCCGACTCCCCCGAGGTGATCGGCGGCGGTTCCGACGAGGACCTCCTCGACGGCGATCCGACAGTGCGCTTCCAGTTCGGCCTGGACCTGTTCATCGACGGCATCCGCACTCGCCTGAATTCGACCACACATTCAACGCGCACCGAATCGGCTCTACGACACTCCTGACAGTCGGAGTACTGCAGTAGTGCCGGCCGCAACAACCACCACCATTACCAACGGCGCCTTGAACCAGGCGCAGATGCCTCCCGCCACCACGCCGAGCATCCGCGCCGGCCCCGCAACGTCATGCCCGGTGAAGACCGTCGATGTCGCAACCACTGCGAGCAGCAGCACCACGACAGCACGATCGAGGGTTTTCTCGGCAAAAACCGAAAGCTTCACCCGAGCGCGGAGCAGAACGCCACTTGCCCGCAAAGCGTAAGAACCGCAAGCGAACACGACAATACCGATCCAGACCGACGCGGTATTCATCGAACCTTCTCCCGGAACGGTATCGTCACCGCGATACTCAGCAGCGCAACGAGCGGAGCGGTACCCGACGGCAGGAACGGCGACGTGGCCACCGCGACTGCTGCACCGATCAGGGCGGCAAGCAGCGTCACCTTTTCCTTCAGCGCAGGCAGGACAAGGGCCAGAATGACAACCGGAAACGCGGCATCCAATCCCAACGCGCCGGGGTCTCGGACGACTCTGCCGAGCAGCCCGCCCAGGAGAGCTCCGATCGGCCACGACACCGCGATCCCGATCCCACAGAACCAGAAGGCCGCACGCTTCTGCTTCACCGAGCCCTGCGCCATGGCAACCGCGACGCTTTCGTCGTTGACCAGGTGCGCGCCGACCAACTTGCGCCAGCCCGAGCCCCTGCGCCAGCCTGAATCTTTGTAGCGATCCCTGCCGAGGAATGATCCTGCCGACATCCCATAGGCGAAGTTACGGGAGTTGATCAACAAGCCCGCCACAACAGCAGCGGTGGCACTGCCTCCGGCTGCGATGATTCCGATGAACAAGAACTCCGAAGACGCTCCCAGAACGAGTACAGCCAACGCCAAAAGCTGCCACAACGAGAATCCAGCCGATCCTGCCGTCACACCGTAGGACACACCGACGATGGCCACGGAGAGACAGATCAGCACGCTCACCCGAACCGTGTCTCGATCAACTGTTCGCCATAAAGAACGCATGTATTCTATGTTGAACGAAGTGACACCGTTCGTCAAGTAGAACGATCGATCGGAGAATCGAACGATGCCCAGTAATGAAACGGATACAGCGGAGACTCCTCAGAAACTGGTCGCCGTCGCACTCAAACGCGAACGTGCCCGAGCAGGCTTGAGCCTTTCGGAGGTCGCCCGGCGCGCCGATATCGCCAAGTCCACACTCTCCCAACTCGAATCCGGACTCGGAAATCCGAGCCTCGAAACACTTTGGGCACTCGGAAACGCATTGGGCGTGCCGTTCTCACAACTCGTCGACTCTCAGGCACAGACCGTTCAGTTGATTCGAGCCGGAGAAGGTCCGGCGATTGCGTCGGCAAACGCGTCGTACATCGCGACACTCTTGGCGCCGAGCCCACCGAACGCACGACGCGATCTGTATCGGATAGTCGCCGAACCGGGCGAGCCGCGTATTTCGACTCCGCATGCACGCGGCACCACCGAACACGTCGTGATCGGCACCGGACGGGCGCAGGTCGGGCCCACTGCAAATCCGATCGAACTCGGACCGGGCGACTATCTTGCTTATCCCGGCGACGAGGAGCACATCTTTCGGGCGCTCGAACCAGGGACGACAGCGATCTTGGTGTCGGAACACACCTGAGCCGCGATGAGTTTCGCCGCTGCGGGAAGTCTGTATCTGGGAGGTGATGTGGCCAGAGCCTCGATTGCCGACGACAGTAACGACCGACAGCAGGAGGACCCATGTCCGGATCCAGCATCAGCAGCATTTTGCTCTCGAGCACCGACCCCGAACGCTTGCGCGACTGGTACGCCGAGGCGTTCGCCCCGAAGGTCGACCGGACTCCCGGCGAACCCGGCTACGACGTGCTCGACTTCAACGGTTTCTACGTGATGCTCGACAGACGCGACGACGTCGGCGAGACCAACCCCCAGCCGGGTCGCATGTTCCTCAACGTCGAGACCGACGACGCCCGGTCGATCGCACAGCGCATCGATGCGCTCGGCGGAAACTGGCACGCTCCACTCGAAGACCGCGGGGGCAGTTTGTTCGCCACTGCGATCGACCCCGACGGAAACTACGTTCAGATCATCGAGTTCAGCGAGGAAGCCAGGGCCGAGATGGAATCCGGAATGACGGATTCCCAAACCACCTAGTCCGGCAACCGCTGGGAACGGAGATAGTCATGCTTACAGACACGAAAGCATTCAGCGGATTTTCGGTGACAGACATCGACTCTGCAAAGAAGTTCTACGGCGAAACACTCGGGTTGAAGGTAACCGACGGAGACATGGGACTGATTCGCCTACATCTTGCCGGCGGAACCGAGATCCTCGTTTATCCGAAGCCGAATCACGAAGCGGCGACCTACACGATTCTCAACTTCGTCGTCGACGACATCGACACAACCGTCGACCAACTGACCGCACGTGGCGTGGAGTTTCTCAAATACGACGGATTCCCCCAGGATGCGCGAGGCATCATGCGTGGCAACGGCCCCGACATCGCCTGGTTCACCGATCCCGCCGGCAATGTTCTGTCGGTGATCAAGGAGTCCTGACGCGCTTAACCGCTGAACAGCTGCGACTGCCGCTGTTCAGCGGTGTCGGTGTTGGAGCGTTCTGCTGCCGCAGTTTCACGCTCGGCAGCCAGTTGCTCGGCGCTTTTCGCGTCGACAACGGGCTCCGACGCGCTGAGGTCGGAAAACAAGCCACTGCTCGATTCGTTCACATGCCACCCTTTTGCCTGGTCATCGTTGCCGCGCGCAGATAAACCTGCGTTAGAGATCGGTCGATGGCTACTCAATTACTGCCGCCCGTACGGCGCCGACAAGACGCCGATGACTCAGCAGTTCTTCACCCAGTGTTGCACGCCTGTGTTTTCCACGAGAAATTCGGTCCAGACGGGTTGTCATCGCCCGCACGGCGGAGCAATGTGAAAGATGAGCGCGGAGCAGGTCGGCAGCACTTTCGTCGGACACCTGGCCCCTCAATTCACCGCACAATTTTTGGAGGAATCATGTTGGGAATTGCTTTGGGCCTCGGCAGCGCCGCTGTCGGAATCGGCCTCGGACTGCTCGGCGCAGGAGCGGGAATTCTGCTGAGCGACAAGACCGTCAAAACCGCACGACGTGAACTCACCGCCTGACGAGGGCGAGCGCACTGAATTTTTGGGCACTCGGGTCGGTATTCGGGTGAACGCCGCGATGCGACACCCCGCGCAGTGGGTGTTCGCACGGGCCGCGCATCGACGTGGCGTGCATACCGGCGTAGATGTTCCGACGAGCGCGCAGGACGTGCTCGACCGGTTGACGGCACTCCGAATAAGTACGTGGAGTTACGGATTCGACCACAAGTCGGTCCGTCACCTGGGTCCGATGGCGCAAGACTTTGCGGCGATTTTCGGCTTGGGATCCAACGCCCGCCGGATCTCCGCCGTCGACGCGAACGGCGTCTGCATGGCGAGCATCCAAGCGTTGAACCGCAAAATCAGTGCCCTCGAGACAGAAGTCAGTGCGCTCGAGAAGGACGTGAACAGACTGAGACGGGAAACGGGAGACACGAGCACGACTCGGAATGCATTGGAAACAAACAACAATCACATATCCACACCGCTCGACGAATTCGGTGGATCCACCGGTCTGTAGTTTGTTCGGTGTGACCGCCCCTGATTCAGACTCCGACTCAGCGCCCAACGTGATTGCCGCGCTGTTCGACGTGACGTCCGATGCAGTCGGCGACGAACATGTCGAACAGGTACTTGCCGAATTCGGCTTTGGCGCAACGGAGGTCGCGGAGACCGCGGCCCGCATCCGGGCCAGTCGGTCGGAATTTCGGCGACTTCGCCGTCGCGAGAACGAATTGGCGGTTCTCTATTCGAGTGCACGTGAGCTCGCGCAGGTTCGCGACGTGGACACACTGCTGCAGAGGCTGGTCAACCGCGCACACGACATCATGGGCACCGACGTCACGTACCTGTCCGAGTTCGACGTGATCACTCGTGACCTGAATGTTCGAAAGACGGCCGGCGCGGTCTCGCCGGAACTCCAGCATCTGCAAGTTCCTGCCGGCGCGGGACTGGTCAGCGCGATTGCCGAATCTCGAGCAGCCCAATGGGTTCAGAACTACAGCGACTACACGCAGTCGCGCCATGACGAAGTGGTCGATGCCGCGATCGTCGCCGAGGGTCTGGTGGCGATTCTCGGCGTGCCGATGCTCTCCGACGGCCAGATCCTCGGAGTCCTGTTTGCCGCCGACCGTCGGGAACGGCGTTTTACCGCAGATCAGATCGCCCTGCTCTCGGCGCTGGCTGATCACGCCTCGGTGGTCCTGCAAACCGCGCGGGCACTCGACCGCGCCGAGGAATCCGCTGCCGAGACCGGGAGAGCACTCGACGAGCTGCGCGAGCACGTGTCCGCGCGGGACAAATCGAACATCGTCCACCAGGATCTGATCCACGCCGTTCTCCGCGGCGGCGGATACGCCCAGGTTGCACGAACTCTCAGCAGCTCGCTCGAGCGCAGCACCGTCGTCGTCGACAGTGAGCTACGCCCTCTCGTGAAATCCTCTGGCGAGCAGATCACGACGGTGCCGTTGTCTCTTCCTCCCGCCGTGTCCGAGGCCATCGACCAGAGTCGCCGAAGCGGCCGATGCACGTTTGTCGCCGATGACAGTGAGACCGCGATCCAACTCGTCAGCGCCGTCACCGCCGGAGAATCTTTCCTCGGGGCCATCTTGCTGAATCGTTCGGACGCGCCGATCGGCCCCGTCGAACTCCGGACCGTGGAACGGGCAGCTCAGGTCACTGCCATCCTCGTGTTGCAACACTCGGCGGCAGCAGCAGCGGACCGGCGTGCACGTGACGAACTGGTCGCCGACTTGCTGAGCACTGCGCCCGAGCGCAGGCGCGATCTCGAACGTAGGACCCGAAACCTCGGCATCTCCCTCGGCGAACTGGACACCGTCCTCGTGGTGTCGGTCGCTCCGGAACTCCGCACCGCCGCGCTCCGCGCAATCGGGCAGTCTCTGCCGGTAGCGGGGTTGGCGGCGCAGCATGCCGGATTGATCGCGGTGGTCTCGCGCTCGGGAAACCCGGCAGCCGCGGCGACGGTCATTCACCGTCAGATCACCGGTTCGGTAGGACCGCACGCAGTAGTCATTGCGCCGACGACGGCGGAACGCCCCGAAGAGCTCCCGGCGCGCTTCACCTCGGCGCTGCGCACGGCCCGCCTACTCACGGCATTGGGCAAGACCGACGGCGCGGTCACGACGGCGTCATATCTGCCGTACACCGTTCTGTTCGGCGAAAATCCGGAATCACTTCATCAGTTCATCGACGAAGTAATCGGCCCGGTACGCGCGTACGACCGCGACAAGGACACCGATCTCACCGCGACCCTTCGTGCCCTGGTACGCAACGAAGGGAGCCCGACCAAGGCTGCCCGCGCACTCAACTATCACCCCAACACCGTCGTTCAGCGTCTCGACCGCATCCGTACGCTCCTCGGTCAATCGTGGCGCGAAGACGAGAACTTTTTCCGGGTGTCCATGGCGACGAGGCTCGACGAACTTCGGGACGTGGGAACCGAAGAGGCCGGAAGCGGCATCACCGACAGCACCGATGGTGCATGACACTACAATTTCGACCGGTCGATGTGTCGTGAGCACGTGGCCTGGCAGGCATCGACCTCCCTACTGTGAAGCGGAGCACAGAACCACTTCAGGAGGACGACCCCACGTGTCTATGAACAACCGGTCCATCAACAGCCGCATCGCCGATTTCCGGTCCTACGACGTCGCCGCACGACGCGCCGAGATCGTCCGCCAGACCGACCTGACCGAAGCAGACATCGCGGTCTACGACGCCGCCGACGGCCTCACCATCGACCAGGCCGATCGCATGGTCGAGAACGTCCTCGGCGTCATCGGCATCCCGGTCGGCGTGGCCACCAACTTCACGGTCAACGGCACGGACTACCTGATCCCGCTCGCCACCGAGGAGCCGTCGGTAGTCGCAGCCGCAAGCAACGCTGCTCGCATCGCACGCGGACTCGGCGGCTTTCACGTCTCGAGTACCCCGCCGATCATGCAGGCCCAGATACAACTCGTCGACGTCGTGGATCCGGCAGCCGCCCGTATCCGACTCCTCGAGGCACGTGAAGAAATCATTGCACTCGCCAACGAACAGGACCCGAAGCTGGTCAGTGTCGGCGGTGGCGTGAAGGACATTTCGGTACGCATCGTTTCTTCGGACAAGGCCACCTACGTCGTCCTTCACCTTCACGTCGACGTACGAGATGCCATGGGCGCCAACGCCGTCAACACGATGGCCGAGGCAATCGCGGATCGAGTCGCCGAGATCGGCGGCGGACACGTCGTCCTGCGCATCCTCACCAACAAGGCCGATCTGCGGCTGACACGCGTTCGCGCCGTGTTCGACGCCGAATTGATCGGCGGCGCAGAGGTTGTGGACAACCTGATCCATGCCGCACGCTTGGCGGAGCTGGATCCCTACCGCGCCGCGACGCACAACAAGGGCATCATGAACGGCATCAGCGCCGTGGTGCTGGCGACCGGAAATGACACGCGCGCAGTCGAAGCCGGGTGCCACTCCCATGCAGTCAACGCCGACGGGATCTACTCGTCGCTCTCGCATTTCGAGAAGAATGCCGACGGAAACATCGTCGGCACCCTCGAGCTACCCATGCCGGTCGGCCTCGTCGGCGGGGCCACCAAAGTGCACCCCGTAGCGCAGGCCGCAATCAAGATGCTCGGCGTCGAGAGCGCCGAGGAACTCGCCGGCATCATTCTGGCAGTCGGCCTGGCGCAGAACCTGGCTGCTGTCCGCGTTCTGGCCAGTGAGGGTGTCCAGCGCGGACACATGGGGCTGCACGCCCGCAACATCGCTGCCACCGCCGGAGCGCAGAAGAGCGAGATCGACGCCGTGGTGGCACGCCTGATCGCGGACAAGAGCATTCGCGTCGAGCATGCCGAGAAGGTTCTCGCCGAGATCCGCGGCGGAAACTGACGACAATGACCGAAACAGTTGCAGGATCACCGGTGTGGAAGCCGGCGCCTCATCGAGTGCCGGCGCCGGGGCTGCCGACCTCGGTCCGGATCTACGAAGTCGGGCCACGCGACGGACTTCAAGCGGAAACAGCGGTGATCCCGACCGAGACGAAAGCCCAGTTCATCGAACGCCTGGTCGCGGCCGGCTCCCGCACTGTCGAATTGACGAGTTTCGTCTCACCTCGATGGATCCCGCAACTTGCGGACGCGGAAGAATTGATGGGTCGGCTGCACCTGCCGGACTCGGTACGTACGGTCGTTCTTGTCCCGAACCGCAAGGGTCTCGAGCGGGCCGTCGCCGCCGGAGCAAGCGAGGTTGCAGTATTCGTCAGCGCCACAAAGGAATTCGCGAAACGCAACCTCAATTCCACGGTGGACGGCGCGATCGCCGCGGCTGCCGAGGTCACTACGGCCGCCCGAGCCCTGGGACTTCCCGTCCGCGGCTACATCTCCATGTGCTTCGGCGACCCCTGGGAAGGCTCCGTGCCCGTCGAGCGTGTCGCCGACATCGCAAAGACCCTGATCGACAGCGGTGTCACGTCACTCTCACTCGGCGACACCATCGGCGTCGGCACACCTGGCCATGTGCTCGCTTTGCTCGGCGCCCTCCGAGAACGTGGCATCCCCATATCGCAGATCGCCATGCACTTTCACGACACCTACGGCCAGGCGCTGTCGAACGTCTATGCGTCGTTGACCGCTGGGGTATCCGAATTCGACAGTTCCGCAGGTGGTCTCGGACGGTGCCCATATGCCAAGGGCGCGACCGGAAATCTCGCCACCGAGGATCTGGTGTGGATGCTCCACGGCCTCGGGATCGACACCGGCATCGACCTGGATTCGCTCACCGATACAAGCAGCTGGATGGCCGAACAGATCGGCCACTCGAGCCCGTCCCGAGTTGTCACCGCCCTCCGCGCAGCACGCACCTGACACCCGCAACGCAAGCCCCTCATCTCGCAAGCCCTTCCCTGTACGACCCCGCCATGCATGACACTGGAGAAGACTGATGTCACCACCGCAGCCGGCAACGACGCCGACCACCACAACCGAGCCGACCGAGCAGCAGACATACCTCGAAGTCTGGGGTGACACCGTCAACGGTCGACACCTCGCGATCTCCGTTGCAGTCGGCAGTGTCGTCGGCGCCTCGGCCCTTCTCGCGGCCCAGGCACTGTTCGAACGGGTCGTCAGCGAACCGTCGTTGGCCCAGGCGTACAGCCTTCTGGTCGGCATCGCGGCCTGCCTGCTCGCCGGCGTGGTCTGCGGAATCTTCATCAAGCCGAAGCGGATAGTCGCCTTGGCCGCCGCCGACGCGGAGTCGATCGACGGTGTCATCACGACGATGAGTGAACAGCGCCAGGGTCTGGGCACTCTCGCCGACATTCCGGAGCAGAGCCGACAGGAACTTCGCGAGCTGGGTCTGTACGACCACTTCGCCGCTGCCGAGGCCGAGCACGCACGGGTCTCGAACACACCGAAGGACGGTGGGCGCGCATGAGTTCGGTTCTGACCAACGAAATTCTGATTGCCGTTCTCTTCGGCATCATCGGTGCGGTCGCGTTCACGTTCATCGGATTGATCTCCGGCACGGACGAGACCGCTACGATCGCACCGCTGACTCTGCTCGTGATTCTGCTCGGCGCTCCCCCGGCGGCGGTCTTCACGTTCTTCCTCTCCGGTGCGATCGCCAAACACATGACGCACGCGGTGCCGACGATGCTGCTGGGCATTCCCGGCGACACGATGGCGATTCCACTCTTGCCGGAAGCGCAGATGATGCGCTCACTCGGCATCCCGCACATCGCACTCCGCAAGGCGATCTCGGGAGCAGTGATCTCGGCGTTCGTCGCTGTGCCGGTTGCCGTTTTGTTCGCGACCATCCTCGCGCCGTTTGCGGACACCGTTCAGTCGATAGCACCGTGGCTGTTCCTGGTCGCCGCCATCGGCATCGCCTACGCCTCACCAGGCCGCTGGGCCGGGGTTGTCGCCCTCGTTCCCTTCGTCATCTTGATCCTCGGCGCCCGCGCGTTGACGTCGAATTACGATGTGTCGCTGAACATCAGCTACTTCCTTGCGATCGCAGTCGGGCCGCTGATCGCGGACCTCGCATTGACCTTGGGCCCGTCGAGCCGTAAGGACATGGAACGCAGTGAACCCAAAACCGTTGCATTGGCCCCGGACATCAAAGGATGGAAGGGATACTTCCCCAATCCTCTGAAGGTCCTCGATCGCAAGCAGATCGGTTACACCGCCGCCGCTTCCACGGTGTCGAGCGCAACCTTCGTCTTCAGCCCGGTCGCCATGACTGTTCTGATGGGTGAGCTGGTAGGTGCGCGGATCAAGAACGGCTATCACCGACTGACCACAATGGTCTCGGCGAAGAACGGTACGACGGAATCCACCTACATCGCGGAAACCCTCATCCCACTCGTCGCTTTCGGCCTTCCGCTCAGCCCGCTCGCGGCAGGCCCCGCAGCCCCTCTGTTCAACGCTCCACCGGTGTTCGAGACCAATCAGGAAACCGGAGTGATCAACAATCTCTCCACGTACCTGACGCAGTGGGAGTTCCTGCTCTACGGACTGCTCGCAGTGGTCACGGCAACGGTCATCGCATACCCGTTTGCCATGAACTACGCGTACCGCGCTGCGTCAGCGGTGGTCAAGCACATCAGTCACGAAGCTGTGATCGCGGTGTTCACGGGACTCGTCGTCGTCATCAGCATCTGGGAGGGCGGCGTCCTCGGGCTTCTGATCACCGTGACGGTCGGCCTGGTCGGTGGCCTTCTCGGGCGCCTGTTCAAGATTCACGGCGGAGTTCTGTTCATGGGTTACTACGTAGCGCTGTTCAGTGTTCCTGCCCTGATCAATCTGTTCTGAATCGGTCGACTCCACCACCACGTGCGGACCCGCAACAAACTGCGGGTCCGCACGTATTTCTTCAGCTACCGACCGTGAGCGCCACGGTTCGATTGCGGTCCAACTTCTTCGCTCGATACAACGCCTCGTCAGCGCAATCGACCAATTGCGTCAGGTCTGCGTCGCCGTGGGGTGAACACGCGACGCCGATGCTGACCGTCGGCCCGAATTCACCCAATACTGCCGACGAATTCTCTGCTTGCGCGCGTCGAATCATCTCGGCTGTTTCGGTCGCACCCTCGAGATCGACGCCGGCCATCAGTACGACGAACTCCTCGCCGCCCAATCGGGCGAAGAGATGCTTGTCATCGAGGTGCCGCCGCACCTGATCGGCAAAACTCACCAACGCCGTATCGCCGGCACGATGACCGAGGTTGTCGTTCACCATCTTGAAGTGATCCAGATCCATCATCAGGACGCTGACCGGACGTCCAGAGTGGCGACGCGGATCGGTCGCACCCGTCACGCTGCCGCCTCGCCGCAAGAATTCGTCCCGGCGCAACGCACCGGTGAGATCGTCGTGGGTGACGGCCTGGGTGAGTGCCTCGAGCGCGCGGCGACGCTCGAGGATCACGCAGGCCACCGCGATCGGCGCTACCGCCAGCAGCGACAATCCGATCTGGACCGACGCGCTGACCGGCGAGACGCCCTCGCTGGACAATCCGAGATGGCCGTCGGCCGTCAGTACCAACGTCCAGGCAGTTGACACAGCGGTGAGCACCGACGTGACAAATACATTGGTGAGCAAGGCTGCAGTCACCAGCGCCGGCATGGCAAACGCGATCGCTCCGGCACCGCCTATCACCCACTCCAAGATGATGCAGACGGCCAGCAGCGCCGTCGGAACGACTGATCGACGCACAAGCGTGGCAACAGCTTTCGGTTCTCGATCCACTCGTCGAAGCGAAGGGAATGTCAGCACCAAGGGGACGATGGTCATGTAGTTGACGAACTCACTCGAGAACCAGAGCAACCAGCCGTCCCACCACTGCCCGCCGAACAGCACGCGGTTCGCGATTCCGCCCACGAGCGCCGCCATCGACGCGGCGGCGACAGTCATCGACACGAGATATCCGACGGACTGAATACTGGTCAGTCGACGGTCCTCACTGTCGACCCAGCGAAAGGCGTAGAAGCCGCTCGCAACCCCGACGATGTTGGCCGCGTTGAGCCACACCGTGGACTCCCATGCCCCACCGGTGATCAGGTCGGCTCCGACATAACCGACTACGACGCAGATCCAGGTGAGCAGTGTGGCGGAACGCGGCGACCGAAAGAGGATCCCGAGTAGCAGCGCGTTCGCCGGCCAGAAGACTGCAAGCGTGCCCGGCAGACGGCTCAGAATTCCGACCAGGCACGAGACGAAGACGACTACGCCGATAAGCAGTGCGCGACGTACGGCCGATGACGACAACGACTTTTCGACCGTGCTCACCACCTACATTCGACTGACCTACTCACAATTCGACAACCACTGTCGGTGACCAAGGCGCCCCGGATGCAGGGTCGCCGCAAGACACCCGTCGAAATATACCGACCGGAATCGTACGCGAGGGACGTCGAAACCCAAGGCGCCCCACTGTGCCTTGGCTATCGATGCGGACAAATCGGATGTTACGTCGTCAGTTGGTCAAATGAAGTTCACCGAGCGTGATCGAAGCGGTGCGAGCAAACTCTCGGACACTCGCGCCTCCACTTCCGGCAGGCATTACCCCAAGAAGGGGAACACCGCTGACCGAAACCAGATCCTCGCGATTGCATCTCTCGGCGAGGTCCGGTTCCTGCGGCCACGAACCGATCACCAACCCGGCGCAGTCCACGCCGGATGCACGTAGGGCTTCCACGGTCAGTGCGGTGTGATTGAGCGTGCCCAGGCCGGACGCAACCACCAGCACCACTGGCACTGCCAGAGCCGCGGCAAGATCGCGAGCGGTGAACCCGTCGACGCCCAAGCGGACCAGCAAGCCGCCGGCGCCTTCGATCAGGGTCAAGTCGTGGGTCGTGTCCAGGTCGCGAGCAACTCGGACTACTTCGTCGAGCGCCAACAACGGCAGACCACTTCGACGGGCAGCAGTATCCGGCGCCAAAGGTTCGGGATACCGCGCCAACTCGACCAGCGTCACGCCGCCGCCGGTCAGACGCTCGATCTCGGCCAGATCACCCGCACCGTCCACGTCGACGCCGGTCTGGGCCGGTTTGAGCACTGCAACCGACTTTCCCGACTGCAAGGCCACCGATGCCAATGCGGCTGTCACCACTGTTTTTCCGACGTCGGTCGACGTTCCGGTCACCAGGAAAATGCTCATGCTCGGGCTCCGGCCAATACTTCGCGCAGTACGAGAGCGATCTGCTCCATCTCGGATGCGGACAGCGTCGCTCGTGCGGTCAGACGCAGCCGTGACGTTCCTTCCGGAACCGACGGCGGGCGGAAGCAACCGACATGCAACCCCTGATCCCGGCACGCCGACGCGGCATCGAACGCCCGCTGCGGATCACCGAGAACGACTGAGACGACAGCAGATTCAGGCGACGGAGCACCGGTGACGTCCGCCAACTCGGATGCCCGGGCCAGGACGTCGAGCGCTCGCGTCGGCTCACGCTGGAGTACGGCGAGTGCAGCCCTGGCCGCGCCTACGGCGGCCGGTGCGAGACCGGTGTCGAAGATGAACGTTCTTGCCGCGTCGATGAGATGCGCGCGGATCTTGTTGTCACCGAGCACAACTCCGCCCTGGCTGGCGAGCGACTTGGACAGTGTTGCCGTCACGACGACGTCGGGTTCACCGGCCAGGCCCGACTCGTGGACGAGTCCACGTCCACCGGCACCGCGCACACCGATGCCATGCGCCTCGTCGACCAACAGGATCGCCCCGTACTCGCGGCACACCTGATGCATCTGCCGCAGTGGCGCGAGGTCTCCGTCGGCACTGAAGACCGAATCGGTGACGACCAGCGCTCGCTCTTCCACTCTGCTGCGCAACGTGTCGGCGAGAAAGCCCACGTCCGAATGCGGAGCAACGGCGACCCGAGCACGTGACAGGCGGCAGGCATCCACCAGCGAGGCATGCGATCCCGCATCGGAGACGATCAACGACCCTGGACCCGAGAGCGCCGTCACCGCGCCGAGATTGGCTGTGTAACCGGAGGAGAAGACAAGTCCGGAGTCCGCCCCGACGAACTCGGCCAGTTCGACTTCGAGCAGTTCGTGTTCGGTGGTGGTGCCGGTGACCAGACGAGAGCCCGTGGCGCCCGCGCCCCAACGGCGCAGAGCCGCCGCGGCACCCTCGATCACATCGGGGTGCCGCACGAGTCCGAGGTAATCGTTCGACGCCAGGTCGATCAACGGGGAGTCGACCGTGCGAGGACGGAGTTCGCGACGCAGTCCAGCGGCCCTGCGGTCCGCTTCGACGGCCGTCAGCCAATTCAGCGAGGTGTTCACTTTTCCGACCATACTTGAACACCGTTCAACTCAATGGTTAGGGTGCATCCGTGCTCACAACCGGACTTGATCCCCATGACGTCTCCGCCATCGATGCCGATGTCCTCTGGCATCCGTACGGATCGTTTCCCGCGTCGACTCGTCCGCTGATCGTCGACTCTGCGCAGGGGGCTACCCTGACGCTCTCCGACGGCCGCCGATTGGTCGACGGGATGAGCTCGTGGTGGGCCGCCATTCACGGCTACCGCAATCCCGTGCTCGACACCGCCGCCGCACGGCAGCTCGGCAAAATGAGCCATGTCATGTTCGGCGGACTGACGCACGAACCCGCCGCTCGCCTCGGGCGACTGCTCGTCGACATCACACCACCTCACCTCGACAAGGTGTTCCTCTCCGACTCCGGTTCGGTGGCGGTCGAAGTCGCAGTGAAGATGTGCCTGCAGTACTGGCGGAGCCTCGGAAAGCCGTCGAAGAATCGTTTGATGACCTGGCGCGGCGGATACCACGGTGACACCTTCACCCCCATGAGCGTCTGCGATCCCGACGGCGGCATGCATTCTCTCTGGACCGACGTCCTGCGCCCTCAGGTCTTCGCGCAGGCTCCCCCGGCGGGCTATCTCCCCGAATACGTGCAGGAGTTGGAATCGCTCTTGGCCGAGCATCACGAGCACCTCGCAGCGGTGATCGTGGAACCAGTGGTCCAAGGCGCCGGCGGAATGCGTTTCCACGATCCCGCGTACCTGATCGACCTGCGTAACCTCTGCGACAAGTACCAAGTCCTCCTGGTCTTCGACGAAATCGCGACCGGATTCGGACGCACCGGAGAATTGTTCGCCGCCGATCACGCCGGCGTCAGTCCCGACGTCATGTGCGTCGGCAAGGCACTGACCGGCGGGTACATGAGTCTGGCGGCAACGCTGTGCACCACGGAGATCGCGGAGACCATCACTGCCGGTGAGGGCGGCGGGCTGATGCACGGCCCCACCTTCATGGGCAATCCACTCGCGTGCGCCGTCGCGGTGGCGTCGACCGAACTTCTGCTTGCGATGGACTGGCGGCGTGACGTCGCAACCCTCGAACGTGGCCTCGCTCGAGGCCTCGCCGAAGCCGTCACAATTCCCGGGGTCGTCGACGTCCGCGTCAAAGGCGGAATCGGAGTGATCGAACTCGAACAGCCGGTCGACATGCAGAGCGCGACCGATGCAGCCGTCGACGCCGGCGTCTGGCTCCGGCCGTTCCGCAACCTCGTGTACGCGATGCCTCCGTACCTGTGTTCGGAGGCAGAGGTGGAACAGATCACAGCCGGAATGCTTGCAACCGCCCGCAGCCAGGCGAAACGGTGATCGGCACCGTAGACAGTCGACGAGATTCGATCGGCTGCACCCGATAGGGTCTGATTCATGGATCAACCGCCGAGCGAGACCTCAGCCACTCCCATCCCGGTATGGCCTGGCAGTGCGTACCCACTCGGTGCCACCTACGACGGCGCGGGGACCAATTTCTCGCTCTTCTCCGAGGTCGCCGAGGCCGTCGAGCTGTGCCTGATCGCCAAGGACGGAACCGAAACCCGCATTCGGATGGACGAGGTCGACGGTTACGTCTGGCATGCGTACATTCCGTCGGTATCCCCCGGCCAGCGATACGGCTACCGCGTACACGGGCCGTACGATCCGGCTGCAGGTCTGCGATGCGATCCGAGCAAGCTCCTGCTGGACCCGTACGGAAAAGCGTTCGACGGAGACTTCGACGGAGACCGTTCGCTGTTCTCGTACGACGTCGAATCGGCGGCGGACCCCGAACCTTCAGGAGACGACGAATCTCCCGCCGTGGAGCCGCAAGAGGCTACCGACGACACGAGTTCGGAAGCCGAATCGGACGAGGTGGGCCTCGAAGACGACTCGCCCACGGGCGATCAGGAATCGGACGAGATCCTCGAGCCCGAACCCTTCGAGCCGGAACCACTCGTCGACGAACCCGCCACCATCCCTTTCCCCCAACATGATTCGCTCGGCCATACGATGTCGACCGTCGTCATCAACCCGTTCTTCGATTGGGCGTCCGACCACTCGCCGAAGCGTCCGTATCACGAGACGGTCATCTACGAAGCGCACGTCAAGGGTATGACCGCGACGCATCCCGGAGTTCCGGAGGAATTGCGCGGCACGTACGCGGGGCTCGCTCATCCGGTGATCATCGAGCACCTCACCGATCTGGGTGTCACGGCGATCGAACTGATGCCGGTCCACCAGTTCATGCACGATCAGGTGCTTCTCGACCAAGGTCTGCGAAACTACTGGGGTTACAACACCTTCGGCTTTCTCGCTCCGCACACCGACTACTCCTCGGCCACGAAACCCGATGCGGCCGTAGCGGAATTCAAAGCCATGGTGCGCAGCTTCCACCAGGCGGGTATCGAAGTGATCCTCGACGTGGTCTACAACCACACCGCCGAGGGCAATCACATGGGGCCGACCATCAGCTTCCGCGGAATCGACAATGCCGCCTACTACCGCCTGGTCGACGGCGACGAAGAGCACTACATGGACTACACCGGAACGGGCAACAGCCTCAACGCCCGTCATCCGCATACGCTGCAATTGATCATGGACTCTCTGCGGTACTGGGTCACGGAGATGCACGTCGACGGTTTCCGCTTCGACCTCGCCTCGACACTCGCCCGTGAACTGCACGACGTGGACCGCCTTTCGGCCTTCTTCGATCTCGTGCAACAGGATCCGATCGTCAGTCAGGTGAAGCTGATCGCCGAACCGTGGGACGTCGGCGAAGGCGGTTACCAGGTCGGCAACTTCCCCGGCCTGTGGACCGAATGGAACGGCAAATACCGCGACACCGTCCGCGACTACTGGCGTGGTGAGCCGGCAACGCTGGGGGAGTTCGCCTCCCGTCTCACCGGATCCTCTGATCTCTACGAGGCCACCGGACGTCGCCCTGGCGCGAGCATCAACTTCGTCATCGCTCACGACGGTTTCACCCTGCACGACCTCGTCTCGTACAACGAGAAGCACAACGAAGCCAACGGCGAGAACAACAACGACGGCGAATCGCACAACCGATCTTGGAACTGCGGGGTCGAAGGCCCCACCGACGACCCGGAAATCCTCGAACTGCGTGGCCGTCAGAGCCGGAACATACTGGCTACGCTGATGCTCAGCCAGGGCACCCCGATGCTTGCTCACGGCGACGAGATGGGCCGAACTCAGCAGGGTAACAACAACGTTTACTGCCAGGATTCGGAACTGTCATGGATGGATTGGACTCTCGCGGAAACCAACGCCGACCTCGTCGAGTTCACCAAGCGCGCAATTGCCTTGCGCGCCAAGAACCCGGTCTTCCGGCGTCGTCGATTCTTCGAGGGGCGACCTATTCGAAGCGGCGATCAGAGTCGCGACATCGCCTGGCTCACGCCGTCTGGCGAAGAGATGACTCCGGCCGACTGGGACAGCGGTTTCGGCAAGTCGTTGGCTGTCTTTCTCAACGGTGACGCGATCCCGGAACCGAACTACCGTGGCGAGCGCGTCACCGGAGATTCGTTCCTTCTCTGCTTCAACGCCCACTACGAAGATCTCGAATTCTCCACCCCCAACGCGGACTACGCGTCGGAGTGGACCGTCGTACTCGACACCTCGGTCCCCACCGGTGAGAGCGATACCGTGATCAAAGCCGGAACAATATTGGATGTAAAAGCGCGAGCATTGACGGTACTTCGCAGAACCGCTTGAGGGAGACGTGCACATGGCCCCGATAACCAGCACCTACCGACTGCAGTTGCGACCGGATGCATTCACTCTTCGTGATGCGGCCGCACAGGTGGACTACTTCGAGGCATTGGGGGTCTCACATCTCTATCTCTCCCCCATCCTCACTGCAACGTCCGGATCGACGCACGGCTACGACGTCACCGATCCGACAACCGTGTCCGAAGGACTTGGTGGCCGCGAGGCCCTGGTGGAGCTCTCGCGCGCCGTTCGATCACGTGGGATGGGCCTGATCGTCGATCTGGTCCCCAACCATGTCGGTGTCGCCAAACCTCGCGAAAATGCTTGGTGGTGGGACGTTCTCACGCACGGGCAGTCGTCGGAGTACGCGCATTTCTTCGACGTCGATTGGGCCGAGGACAACGGAGCCAACGGCGCCGACGGCAAACTCTCACTCCCGGTACTGGGCAGCCCGGACGATCTCGACGCACTGACTGTCGAGAAAGATGGCGAGGAAACACTTCTCGCGTTCTACGAGCACCGCTTCCCCATCGCTGCCGGTACTGAATTCGGATCTCCACAGGAGGTGCACTCCAGGCAGTCGTACCGACTCGTACCGTGGAACGCCGGGATCGTCAATTACCGACGGTTCTTTGCCGTCAACGAACTCGCTGCGCTGCGCCAGGAGGACCCCCAAGTCTTCGAACTCTGCCATCGGCAAGTGAAGTCGTGGGTCGACGAAGGACTGATCGACGGCGTTCGCATCGATCATCCGGACGGACTCGCGAATCCGGCGGAATATCTCGGGCGCCTGCGAGAACTGATCGGACCAGATCAGTGGCTCGTGATCGAAAAGATCCTCGGCCATACGGAACCACTCGATCCGATGCTCCCGATCGACGGCACCACCGGATACGACGCCCTCAATCAGCTGGGCGGCATTTTCGTCGATCCCGCCGCCGAACTCGAATTGACCGAACTCTCGGCAGATCTGACCGGCGACGACGGGGACAGTACGTGGTTGCATCACACCGAACGTCAGTTCAAACGCGACACCGGGCGCGGTGACCTGGCACCGGAGGTTCGCAGGCTCGTACGTGCAATCCGACGCGAAACCGGAAGTCGTTGCAGTGAGACCGAACTGAACGACGCAGTTGTCGTCGCGATCGCTCGGATGCCGGTGTACCGATCCGACTACAGTCCCCTCGCCGGTTTGGCCGCTCGGATCGTCGGCGACATGCACGAATTGGCTCCCGGACATGAACCATCGTTCAACGTGTTGGCGCAATCCCTGGTGAACAGCGGTGAAGCCTCAGTTCGCTTCCAGCAGGTGTGTGGCGCTGTCATGGCCAAGTCCGTCGAAGATCGACTCTTCTATCGGACGGCGCGCCTGGTCTCACGTCAGGAAGTCGGCGGCAACCCGGCATCGCTTGCCGTCTCCGTCGCCGAATTCCATCTCCATAACGCGGACCGAGCGAAGCGGTGGCCGCGCGCGATGACGAGTCTGTCCACTCACGACACCAAACGCGGCGAGGACGTGCGGGCACGGATCGGTGTTGTGTCTCAAGTGCCGACCCTGTGGGCCCGGCTGATTCGCGAGTGGGAAGACGTGTGCCCCAGCCCTGATCCGCTTACCGGATTGTTCTTGTGGCAGAACATCATCGGTGTGTGGCCGGCGGACGGCCGCTCGGCAGCCTCGGTTCCAGAGCTGCGCGAGCGTTTGCACGCCTATGCGGAGAAAGCCGTCCGCGAGTCCGGCGCCAGAACTTCCTGGAACGATCCGGACGTCGACTTCGAGTCGGCAGTGCACCGCTGGATCGACGAGGTGATCGACGGCCCAGTCGGTGATTCGGTCAGCGAATTCGTCGGCCGGATCGCGCGTCACGGCTGGTCGGACTCTCTGGGCCAAAAGCTGCTCCAACTTCTCGGGCCCGGCGTTCCCGACGTCTACCAGGGCACTGAGCTGTGGGAGGACTCGTTGGTCGATCCGGACAACCGGCGGCTTGTCGACTACGGAACGAGGCGATCACTGCTCGATTCCGGCGCCGCGCCGATCGACGCAACAGGAACCGCAAAGTTGCACCTCGTTCGCACGGCACTGACACTGCGACGGGAGAACCCCTCGTGGTTCGATCACGGTGAGTACCGGCCGGTCTTCGCTTCAGGTTCCGGATCCGGTCATCTGGTCGGCTTCTCGCGCGGCCCGGCAGGTGATCCGCCTATGGTCGTTGCTCTGGCGACGCGACATTCGCTCAGACTATCGTCGCACGGTTGGAGAGATACGCGAGTGGACCTGCCAGATGGCGAATGGGTCGACGCACTGAGCGGACAACCCGTCTTGTCTTCGGATGCGCGGGACATCTTCGCTGCCGGACCATGTGCCCTGTTGACCAGGGTGCGCTGAGCGGTTTCCGCTGACTGGGCATTCACCCCCGAAAAGACCTTCGTCGCGCTAACTTCCGAAGAGCAGATCGTCACCACTAGTCGGAGGTTTGAGCATGGCCGCCAGTCGATTCACCGGAAAAGTTGCCTTCATCACCGGAGCCGCCCGCGGTCAGGGGCGCGCCGAAGCTGTCCGGCTGGCAGAAGAGGGCGCAGACATTATCGCCGTCGACGCGTGTGTTCAATTCGAATCCACGTCTTACGCCGGCGCCACCGACAACGACCTGGCCGAGACAGTCGAACTGGTCAAGGCCCTGGACCGTCGAATTGTCGCTACCAAGACCGACGTTCGCGACTTCTCTGCGCTGTCCGCGGCGCTCGCGGCCGGCATCGACGAATTGGGGCGACTTGACGTCGTCGTCGCGAACGCCGGAATCTGTTCTGCCAACATGTCCTGGGAAATCACGCCCGAGCAGTGGCAGGAAACGCTCGACGTCAACCTGACCGGCGTCTTCCACACCGCCAAGGCAGCGATCCCGCACCTGATCAAGCAAGGCACCGGTGGCTCGATCATCTTCACCAGCTCCGTCGCCGGCCTGCGCGGCCTCCCCTTCCTCGGCCATTACGTCGCGAGCAAACACGGCATCACCGGTCTGGCCAAGACGATGGCCTCGGAGTTGGGGCAGTACAACATTCGGGTCAACACCATCCACCCACACGGCGTGGAAACCGGAATGCAGATGACGGACATGCGGCCGCTCATCGACGCCAACGCCCACACACTCGGTCCGATCTTCATGCAGACCTTGCCCGACCCGGTCAGCCAGCCGGAGGACATCGCCGCCGCCGTCGCGTTCCTCGGTTCCGACGAGGCCCATCACATCACCGGCATCGCGATGCCGCTCGATCTGGGCACCCTGATCCGCTGATCGAATCTTCTCGAGTTTTTCCCGTCCTCGGGGAATATCGCTTCCCCGAGGACGGTTGCGCGAGACATGACCAAAACTGTTGTAGCGCAGACGTACGGCACGCCCGAGGTCCTGAAGCTGGTGGACGTCGATTTACCGGCACCGAAATCAGGTGAAGTCCTGGTCGACGTGAAGGCGATCGGCGTCAATCCCTTCGACTTCAAGCTCTACAGCGGCGCTTTCGGCACCGACCCCGAGAAACTTCCCATCCGCCTCGGCGGCGAGGCAGCGGGCGTCGTCTCGGCTGTCGGCGACGGCGTCACAAATGTGAACGTCGGCGACGAAGTGATCGTCAGCCCCGGCAACGGCCTCTACTCCGAACAAGTAGTCGTGCCGGTCTCCTCTGTCACCGCGAAGCCCGCAGGCATCAGCTGGGAACAGGCAGCCGGCCTCCTTCTGGTCGGCGGAACTGCAGTCGACGCCCTCGACACCATTCGGGTCCGTTCCGGCGACACCGTTCTCATCCACGGCGCGTCCGGCGGCGTCGGCGCGATCGCTGTTCAGCTGGCTGTTGGTCGCGGAGCTACGGTGATCGGCACTGCGGGAGCCTCGAATCAGGATTACGTGCGCTCGCTCGGCGCCACGCCTGTGCTCTACGGCCACGGCCTCGAAGCGCGTGTCCGTGAACTCGCGCCGAACGGCGTCGATGCGGCGTTCGACACCGCCGGCACGGACGAAGCCGTCGATGCATCTCTGGCTTTGGTCACCGACAAGAGTCGCATCGTCACCATCGTCGCGTTCGGACGCGCCCAGACCGACGGCTTCGCTTCCGTCGGCGGAGGCAATCCGGCAAGTGCGGAAGCGCGTTTGAAGGCACGATCCGAACTTGTCGAACAAGCCGGTTCCGGACACCTCATCGTGAAGGTCGCCAAGACCTTCCCGCTAGCGGACGTGGCACTCGCTCACACCGAGTTGCAGAGTTCGCACCCCGCGGGAAAGTTCATCCTCATTCCCTGACGTTGCTTGCGGTTCCCTGTGTCTGAGGGGCGAGTGGAACCAACAGGGTGGTGCCGAACGCGACGAGCACGGATTCGCCTTCGCGTTCGGCATGTACCTCGGCAGCGACGAACACCTGCTTGCGCCCGGCCTTGACCGAGCGCGCCGTAGCGACAAATGCGGTTCCGACGCCCGGACTCACGAAATTGACCGCGCAGTTGGACGCCGCCACGACACCTACCTGGGTGAAAGCAGCAAATCCGCACGCGGTGTCGACGAGTCCCGCCACGAGCGCAGCGTGCAGGTGTCCCGAGTACTGGCCCAGATCCTCACGCCATTCGAGCCGCAGACAAACGCGACCCGGTTCGGCCTCCGTGACTTCGAATCCGGCCCACCGGTTGAAGGCCGCCGAGGCGTTGACCGCGCGCAACTGTTCGAGCATTTCAGAATTTCCCATGTAGACCAGTCTACATAGATTGTGGTGGATCGCTGGGGTGTTTAAGCTCCAACTCGTGGCGACTCCCCCGAAACACCGCGAAGCACTCGTACGAGCTGCGGCCGATCTGTTTCGCCGCCAGGGGTATGCGGCAACGGGCCTCAACGAGATCCTCAAGTCGAGCGGGGCGCCGAAAGGTTCGCTCTACCACTACTTTCCCGGCGGCAAAGAGCAGATCGGCGAAGAGGTCGTCCGCGTCGGCGGGCAATTGGTCACCGACACCCTGACCGAACTCGCCGACAGCCAATCGGACGCCGGGTCGCTACTGCGCGAGTACGCGCGGTTGCTCGCCGGATGGGTGAGCGATTCGGATTTCCACGAAGGCTCGCCGATCACGACGGTGTTGTTGGAACTTGCCCCCGATTCGGAGAGCGTGACAGCCGCCGGACAGGCGGTGTATCGACAGTGGACTTCGCTACTGCGCGACACACTGATCGCGTCCGGGGTCGGACGTGCGCGAGCGGAACGGCTTGCCATCCTGGCAGTGTCCGCGCTCGAGGGCTCGCTGGTGCGGGCTCGCGTCGAACGATCCGGTCAGCCGATTCTCGATTCCCTCGGCGAGGTCGCCGACGTGTTCGACGGAGCAATCGCCGCGGCGCACTCTCACTGAGCGAACGCGACCTGAGCGAACGGCACTCTCGGTCTCATGAAGGCGCCGAAAGGTACGTTCGCTCGGAATCGGAGGGTGGCTCAGCAGGCTTCCGGGCGCCATCCCGAGCACCATCCCGAGCACCACCGCGGGCCGCGCCGATCCCTGCGACGACGACGCACGCGATACCTGCCACGGCCAGAACACTCGGAACCTGTTGCAGCACAACCAGACCGATAAGCTGCGCGAAAGCAGGCTCGAGACTCATCAGCGTGCCGAACGCCGCCGTGGACAGCCTTCGCAACGAGACCATCTCCAGAACGAACGGCACGACGGGCAGCAAGATCGCGAGTCCGAGGCCCACGAGAATCAGATGCGGAGTCAGCCGCCCGATAGCCGAGTGGCCTACGGCAATTGTCGCGGCCAACCCGGCTACCGCCATCGACACCGCCAGCCCGTTGATACCGGCAACCTCGTCGCCGACGCGCTGGGTGAGCAAAATGTACATCGCCCAGCAGAGCGCCGCACCGAGTGCGTACGCCACACCGACCAGATCGACTGTCCCGGCCCACGGTTCGGTGAGAAGCACGACGCCCACGCCTGCCAGAACCGGCCACAGAACGCGGCCACGCCCCCGGAGCAAAGCAACCGTCAGCGGACCCAAGAATTCCAATGCGCTTGCTGTTCCCAGCGGAAGGCGCTCCACCGCTGCCATGAACAGGAGCGTCATGCCTGCGGTGACCACACCCAGAACCACGCAAGCCAGAAACGCCTTGCGAGTGAACGCCGAAGGGCGGGGCCTGACGATGATCAGAAGAATGATGCCTGCCCAGGCGAGTCGTAGCCACGCCGCTCCGTCTGCGCCGAGCTGATCGATCAGGCCCACCGACACGGCGAGCCCGAGCTGCACGCACAACATCGCCAAAACAGCCAGGCCCACTCCGGCCCGCGCTTTCGTATCCATAGCTGAATTGAACGGGAGGCCAACCGTTCGTGTCCACGCGATTTTGACCTACATTATGTTCACGATTAGTGAATGATCGAAGGATGGAAACCCGTCGACTCCATCTCCTCCTCGAACTCTCCCGCTTGGGTTCGATGCGTGCGGTCGCCGAAGCGCACAACCTCACGACGTCGACAGTGTCCCAACAACTCGCGGCCTTGACCGCGGAGACCGGTACCGCACTGATCGAGCCCGACGGTCGCCGGGTGCGGCTGACGCCGGCCGGTCAACGACTGGCCGATCATGCCGTCACCATCCTGGCAGCCGTCGATGCAGCTCGCCTGGACCTCGATCCGGACGCGGAACCGGTGGGGACCCTGCGAGTCGGCGGATTCGCAACTGCGATCAGAACCGCGATGCTCCCCGTCGCTCGGAGCCTGCAACGCAGTCACCCGCAGGTGGACGTGATGATCTACGAATACGAACCCGTCGAGGCTTTTGCACTCCTCGAACGCGACGATCTAGACCTCGCACTGACGTACGACTACAACCTTGCCCCCGCGTCGCCGAGCCCACTACTCGAAGCAATTCCGCTCTGGTCGACGCCATGGGGACTGTGTGTTCCCGACGACGCCAAAGCTCCCGACAAGTCCACAGAATCCGGAATCGATCTCCGCGCCTTCGCCGACACGTCATGGATAGTGAACTCACGCAACACGGCAGACGAGCGCGCTGTGCGAACCCTCGCGTCGCTGGCCGGGTTCACCCCTCGGATCACTCACCAGATCGACAGTCTCGACTTGGTCGAACTCTTGATCCTCAGTGGTTACGGCGTGGGGCTGATGCCGCTCGAACGCAAGACTCGCGAAGGCGTGCGCGTCGAACCACTCGTCGATCCGCCCGTCATCCTCACTGCCTATGCGGTGACGCGTCGCGGCCGATCGTCGTGGCCGCCGCTTCGGCTCGTGTTGGACCGACTCACGGCCTACCGATAACTCACATCCGATCAGCGTCGCCGTCGCGGCGCTGCTGCTTGGCAATTCGACGCTGCTCTTCCGCCCGCTCGCGGCACTGACGCAAGAAGGCTTCGTCCGCCGCCGGATCCTGCGCAACGGCACGTCCCGGGCGCTCGTATTCGCCGTAACCGGTTGGGCCGACGTAACCGCGGGGCGCGTTCTGTCCGCGCCCGACCACCAGCCACAGAACCGATCCCAAAGTAGGAAGGAAGATGATGATCAGAATCCAGACGACCTTGGGTAGGTACTGGATGTAGGCGTCATCTCTCGTGATGGCGTCGACGATGCAGAAAATCCACAGCAACATCGTGATGAGGCCGAACAAGGCATAGGGCACGCTGGCGATTCCTCCCGAGAATAAAAAACCCTCGCCATGCTAACGAAAACAGACCAATTAGTACATTAGATTCTGGCGAATGTTGAACTCGAGCCATCCTCGGTACGCATCGACGTCCCACCCACTGACCCGACGCAATTGCTGATGAAGCTGAGGCGAGACGAAAGCGGCAAGTATGCCCGCGGCTTTCTCGAGCGAAATCTCAGGCCTCAACAAGCCATGCGCGGAGAGACCCTCGGCTATCGACATCGCATTGACGGCCGACTGATCCGACGACTCCTCGGATAGTCGACGCATGTCGGCATCCGCACCCGAGGATTCGACCGCGACCATCATCAGAGCGCCGGCACGTTCGAGCAGTCCGATGCCCTGAGCCACGATCTGGGAGACGATCCGGCGAACGTCATCGGGGTCCGAGGCCAGGTTCGGCGCGCCGAGTGGAACCTCTTCGGCATCGAGCGCCGCAGCGAGGGCCGCTTCGAAGATCTCGAGTTTCCCGCCGGGGAAGGCTGTGAACACCGTCCGATCGGCGACGCCGGCCGAGGCGGCAATCTGCTTGACGGTGGCTTTGACATACCCGTCTCGAATAAACAAGGCCGTCGCCGCATCACGAATGAGTTCACGCGTTCGCTGCGCGGAAGCTTCACGCACGCGGGAGTGGTACTGGCGTCTGCCCTCCATTGCGCACACTTTAGCCGCATTCGATGCAACGACCATGCATGGAAAGAATCGTGCAGCTCAGGAGCCTTTTCCGGGGTGATCTATCCAGCCGTCGCTACCGGGAAACACCAACGCCTCGTGGCCGTTGTCGTACCTGACCAGATAGGGAGGACCGCCGTCCTCGCCGTGCACCTCGAGAACCTCGGCAGTTACCTCCGCCTGCCCCACCACGCGCCCCTGGACGTGGAGACGGTCACCCACTTCGGCATGCATCACTCCTCCTCGCTGCCCGCTCGCGCAGGCGCAGACCAACCACTGACGTTGTTCCCGCCATGCCGACTCGGAAACCCTGGGGCGAGTTGCCGTCGTGAGAAATCGCATATTCACCGAAGGTGACAGCGACGGGTGAACAGTGGTTCACTCATGGGTGAATTCCCGTTCACCATCGCCGCGTGAAGGACCGTCTCTTGGCATTGCACTCGTCTCCGACCACTCGCCGTTCAAGTCGGCTCATTACCGCAATTCTCTGTCTTTCCGGCACCGTGGTCGCGCTGCAACAAACGATGGTCATTCCGTTGTTGCCCGATTTCCCGAAGATCCTCGGCGTCAGCGCTGACGACGCCTCCTGGCTCGTCACCGTCACGCTCCTCACGAGTGCCGTCGCCACTCCGATCGTCTCCCGCCTGGCAGACATGTTCGGAAAACGACGCATGATGCTGATCTCGATGACGATGATCGTGGTCGGATCACTGGTCGCGGCGATCGGCGGCAATTTTGTCGCCCTGCTCATCGGACGTGGTCTCCAGGGCTTCGCGATCTCGATGATCCCCGTCGGAATCAGCATCATGCGCGACGAACTGCCCAAGGAAAAGGTGGCGTCGGCAACAGCGTTGATGAGTGCCACTCTCGGAATCGGCAGCGCACTCGGGCTCCCCCTGTCCGGGTTGATCTTCGAGCATCTGGGCTGGCCCGCCATCTTCTGGCTCTCGGCGATCGTGGGCGTCCTGCTGATCATCGCGGTAGCCGTCGTCGTCCCGGAATCGAGTGTTCGTACCCGCGGCAAATTCGACTTCCTGGGCGCGGTCATGCTCTCGACAGCACTCACGGCGATCCTCCTCGCCATCTCCAAGGGCGCCCGTTGGGGGTGGACGAGCGAACTGACATTGCTGATGTTTGTCATCGGAATCGTGACTCTCGCATTGTGGTTCCCTTACGAACTTCGCGTCACCCAGCCGATGGTCGATCTACGAACGTCGGCCAAGCGGCCTGTTCTGCTGACCAACGTCGCCTCGATCCTCGTCGGCTTCTCGATGTACGCGAACAACCTCTCCACCACCCAACAACTTCAGATGCCGAAGATCTCCGGCTACGGCTTCGAACTGGGCGTGATGGCGGCCGGACTGTGCATGATTCCGGCAGGCCTCGCGATGGTCTTCTTCGCGCCCGTCTCCGCGAACATCACGAAGCGATTCGGAGCCAAGATCACCCTGATCGTCGGCGGCACGGTGCTCGCGCTCGCCTACATCGCGCGAGTGTTCCTGACCGGTTCGATAGCACTGATCATCATCAGCGCGGCGGTGGTCAGCATCGGAACCGCAATCGCCTACTCCGCGATGCCGATGCTGATCATGCGATCGGTTCCGATTACCGAAACCGCGTCGGCAAACGGCCTCAATTCGCTGCTCCGCTCAGTCGGTACTTCCACGTCCAGCGCGGTGGTTGCCGCCATGCTCACTTCGATGGTCATCCCGTCCGGGCCGGGCGAGGGCCTTCCGTCGATCGACGCCTTCAAGAACATCTTCTGGCTGGCCGCCCTCGCCGCCGTGGCTGCTGCCGCTGCCGCTGCGTTCATTCCTCGCCGCGGCGCAAAACCGGAAGCGGCACTTCGCCCGGTGACCCCGGAAGGGTTCGAGCTTCCCGACGCCGCCGTGTCCGAAACGGAAATTGTGGTTGCCGGTCGTGTGATCCGGGCCGACAGCCGACCGATCCGGCAGGCCGTTGTCACCGTGATGGACATGGAGGGTCGACCGATCGACTGGAGTCGCGCCGACAACGAGGGCAACTTTTCCCTCGCCCTACCCCGGCCCGGACGGTATTTGGTAGTGACGAGTGCCGACGGCTGGTCCCCTCGGTCGCAGGTGATCGCTTTCGACAGCGCGCAATCGACGCACACCGTCGAACTCGGTGACCGCCTCACCATCTCCGGCAAGGTCGGAGTCGGCGGCCGAACAACCTCGGGAACCGTCGTCACGCTCACGAAACCGACCGGCGAATTCGTCGCATCCACCGTCACCGACGGAACCGGGCACTACGGAATCGCGCTCCCGACATCCGGCCGGTACATCCTGACCGCGCTGACCGAGAGCGGACACGGCACATTGGCTCGTCAGATAGCGGTCATCGCGCAGTCCACCGTCGTCGACTTCGACGTACCCGTCGATGCCGAGCCGTTGACGACAGTATGAACGCCAGTACGAGCAACCGAACGCATGGCGATCGGGTATCGAGGCGAGCGACATGAGCAGCGGCGAAGCCAGCATCCTCACAGCAGCGAAAGCCTTGTTCGCGGAACGAGGTTACGCATCGACGACCATCAAGGACATCGCGGTCGCAGCCGGCTACTCCCCTGCCCTGGTCATGAAGATCTACGGCAGCAAAGCTCGGCTGTACTCGGCTGCGATCCCGTCCGCACCTCCGATGGACGAGGATCCGAATGCCGACGCCACCGGAGACATCGGCTGTCAACTGGTCGAGAAACTTGTCGCTCGTAGAGAATCCGACGAAACCGATCCGTGGGCAATGCTCGCAGTACACGTTCACGAGGCGCCAGATCCGGCCGCCGCTCGGGCCGAGATCAAGCAACGATACGTTCACGGGATCGCGCGCCGCATCGGCGACACGGAGCCCGGTTTGGTACGCAGCCAGATCGTCGTCTCACTGCTGCTCGGACTGGCCACCGGCATGCGGACGCTCGAACTCCTCGGTGAGGATTCACTGTCGTCGGAGGATCTGATCCGGCGCTACGGAAGGCTGATTCAAATAGCCGTCGACGAAATCGAACCGGTATCCGAGCACGAATCGTTCATCAGTGACACGGTGGAGGAATGACTACTTACCGATACCTCGACGCCGACCGGAATCTCCTCGAAGAGAAAGATTTCGAAACCGAGCAGGACGCACAGGAATACCGACTCTCCGTCCTCGGTGCCGAACACATCGAGCCCACCGACGAATGACGCCTCCGCAAAGGAAGCCGAAGCAAGGCATTCTGTAGCGTCGAGACCATGCCTGTAGCTTGCTTGGGATCGATCACCCTCGATTGCAGTGATCCACAACGCCTTGCGGAATTCTGGCGAAATATGCTGGGCGGCGAAATCACGTACAACACTGAGAAGTTTGCGACCGTCAGCACAGGCGGTGGCCAGATCACCGCAATCCGCATCGACGAACACCGCCCGAGCACGTGGCCGATGGCTGCAATACCGAAGCAGATTCATCTGGATTTAGTGGTCGATGATCTGGACATCGCACAGGAGCAAGCTGTCAGCCTCGGTGCTCAAATCGGTAGCCGGCAGAACGCGCCGGAGCGTTGCCGGGTTCTACTCGATCCCGCTGGTCATCCGTTCTGTTTGTGTCTGGCGGGTCCGAATCTGTCGCCGTGGTCAATGCCTGGCGAATCTGCGTGAGTTCGTCGATCAGAGCTTGAACGCGCCGCTCGATTTCGTCACGGATCGGGCGAACTGCTTCAAGGCCCTGTCCGGCCGGGTCGTCGAGAACCCAGTCTCGGTAACTCTTGCCGGGGAAGATCGGGCACGTGTCGCCGCAGCCCATGGTGATGACGACATCCGAATCCTGGACGGCGTCGACAGTGAGGATCTTCGGAGACTGCGCTGAGATGTCGATACCGCGCTCTGCCATCGCCTCGACCGCTGCCGAATTGACGGTCTCGGCGGGTGCGGATCCGGCGGAACGGACCTCGATGGCGTCGCCTGCGAGATGGCTCAGGAATCCCGCGGCCATCTGAGATCGACCGGCATTGTGGACGCAGACGAACAACACCGATGGTTTGCTCATGACCTCGCTCTTTCTCGACTGGATGAAACCTCTTCGACTGCAAAGCGTTTGCGTAGTGCAAGGGAGACATAGACCAGCCCGACGAGCACCGGTACCTCGATCAGCGGGCCGACGACACCGGCAAGAGCTTGCCCCGAGGTGGCGCCGTAGGTGGCGATGGCTACCGCGATCGCGAGTTCGAAGTTGTTGCCCGCGGCGGTGAACGCCAGGGTCGTGGTGCGTTCATAGCCCAATCCGATTGCGGCGCCGAGGATGTAGCCTCCGCCCCACATGAGCGCGAAGTACGCGAGCAGGGGCAGCGCGATCCGGACGACATCCCAAGGCTGGGAGGTGATCTGTTCGCCCTGCATCGAGAAGAGCACGACGATGGTGAACAGCAGACCGTAGAGCGCCCAGGGGCTGATCTTGGGGATGAACTTGTTGTCGTACCAGTCGCGGCCTTTGGCGCGTTCGCCGAAGAAGCGGGACAGAAAACCTGCCAGCAGCGGGATACCGAGGAAGATCAGAACGGATTTGGCGATCTGCCAGGGCGAGGTGTCGATGGTGGTCTGTTCGAGGCCGAGCCACCCGGGCAGGACCGAGAGGTAGAACCAACCGAGCACGGCGAACATGATCACCTGGAACACCGAATTGATGGCGACCAGCACCGCGGCGGCTTCGCGGTCTCCGCAGGCCAGGTCGTTCCAGATGATCACCATCGCGATGCAGCGAGCGAGACCGACGATGATCAAACCGGTTCGGTATTCCGGCAGGTCAGGCAGAAACAGCCAGGCGAAGGCGAACATCAGCGCCGGGCCGAGAACCCAGTTCAGGAACAGGGAGCCGGCGAGGAGTTTCTTGTCCCCGGTGACTGTGTCGAGGCGGTCGTAGCGGACCTTCGCCAGGACCGGGTACATCATGATCAGCAGACCGAGGGCGATCGGTAGCGAGATGCCGTCGATCTGCACCTTGTCCAGGGCAGTGTTCACACCGGGGATCCAGCGTCCAACCAGCAGGCCGACGACCATGGCCACGCCGATCCAGACCGCCAGATAGCGGTCGAGGGTGGAGAGTTTTCCGACGACTTCGGGGTGTTCGGTGGTGGCAGCGGTGTTGCTCATGCGGTGACCTCTACGCACGCGTCCGCGACACTCACGCTCGTACCTTCAACCAGTAGAACGGCGGAAAGCTGTTGCAGCGCAGCCGGAATAACCCAGTAGTACACCCAGGTCCCGCGTCGTTCACAATCGAGTAACCCGGCCTGGCGCAACACCTTGAGGTGATGCGAGATAGTCGGCTGAGACAGATCGAACGAGTCGGAGATGTCGCAGACGCAGGCTTCACCACCCTCGTGACTTGCCACCAAGCTGAGCAAGCGGAGACGAACCGGATCGCCGAGGGCCTTGAACATCCGAGACAAGTCGCCGGCCCAATCCTCGGTCAACGGTTCACGAACGAGCGGGGTGCAGCAAGCCTCGGAGTCCGGCAGCTCTTGATTCGACATTCTTCGATATTGACAGATATCGAATCAACGCGCAATCGGGCATCCGGTCAGCCGGATCCCGGACTCATCCCTCGGCGATCGCCGTTCGACGCTCGAGCAGAACAGTGTCGCGCCACACGCCGTCGAGTTCGGCGATCTTCTCGCGAAGGCCGACCGTTCGAAACCCGGCCGAATGATGGAGCGAGATGGAGGCACGGTTCTCCGGGAACATCGACGTCTGCAGAGTCCAGAGTCCGTCGGCGTCGGCGGCCATGACTTGCTTGCGCAACAACGCCTTTCCGACGCCACGACCACGCATGCCGTCCGCAACGTACACGGAGTTCTCGGCAACCCCGCGGTAGCAGTCACGCTCGGAAACCGGACTCAACGCAGCCCATCCGACAACAACACCCCCGATAGTCGCCACCCATCGATGCTGCGGCAGCCACCGTTCGTGGAGATGCTCACGCGAGGGGACCTCAGCGGCAAAGGTGGCATTTCGGGTGTCGATACCCTCGCCGTAAATACGGCGAACCGCATCCCAGTCGTCGTCGATCATGGCCCGGACAGAGACATCGCCGGGCAGATCACTCGGGCAGCACGGACGCGGAGCAAGGACTCCCATCACCACATCCGCCGCCTGCGGCAAGGCAACGCAACACGTCGGACTCATCGCGACGACCGTGCTCGTCCCTTCCCTACGCATGGTCACAAAACCCACATCGGCGAGCTTGCGCAGGTGATGCGACACCGTCGGCTGCCCGATCCCCAACGCCTCGGCGAGCGCTCCGACGGTAATACCACCGACCGCGCTCGCTACCCGGTGAAGCAATCGGACGCGCATCGGCTCGGCAAGGCAGGCGAACCACTGCGCGTAGGTATCGGCATCGCCCTGCGCGAGGACGGAAGAACGGATCTGATCCGGGTCCGAATCGCCGACTCGCACCGTCGGAGTCTGCAGCGAAGTCATCTCTCCACTATATCGACAGCAGTCGATGGTTGCCTACATTGATGATCGTCGATACAGTTCTCCGTAGATCGATAATCGTCGATGAAAGGCACGAAAATGAACCCCCTACCCGTTGTCGTGATCGGGGCCGGCCCGATCGGCCTGGCAGCCGCAGCAGAACTGCGCGAGCGCGGACTCACACCCCTTGTATTCGAGCGCGGAACCACAGCCGGTGCTGCGATCTCCGAGTGGAATCACGTTCGACTGTTCTCCCGGTGGTCCGAACTCGTCTCCCCCGCCGCGCGGCGACTCCTCGACCAGAATGGATGGAGCTCACCCGACGGGCAGACCTATCCGACCGGCCGGCAATGGCGCGAGCTCTACCTCGAACCACTCGCCTCGGCCCTCGCCGACCTGGTCCAGTTCGACACCGAGGTGATCGGCGTCGCTCGACGCGGACGTGACCTGGTCGTCGACGCCGGACGCGACAGCGAACCCCTCTCGATTCACCTGCGGCGCCGGGACGGAACCGAGGATCGGATGTTCGCCCAGGCCATTGTGGATGCGTCCGGCACCTGGGGCACCCCGAACCCGCTCGGTGGTGAAGGTCTTCCTGCACTCGGCGAAGGCGCTGTGGGTACTGCGATCCGGTACCGGGTTCCTGATCTCGACGATCCGGCGGTGCGGGCACAGTTCGCCGGAACGCACACCGTCATCGCAGGTAGTGGCCACTCCGCGCTGACGGCGATCGTTGCGCTGTCAGGGTTGGCGGAGCAGGCTCCGAGCACCCGCATCACCTGGGCGGTCCGCCGAGGAAACATCGGCTCTGCATTCGGAGGCGGCGACGCTGACGAACTGCCCACGCGCGGCGCCCTGGGCTTGCGTGCAAAGAAGGCCGTCGAGGATGGCCTGTTGAGAGTCGTCACCGGCTTCCGCACCGCAGAGGTGACAACTACCCCTTCGGGACAACTCATACTCGCCTCCGATGCGGGTGATCGCATCGAGAACGTGGACAACGTCATAACGCTGACCGGCTTCCGCCCCGATCTGTCCTGGCTCTCGGAAATTCGACTCGGCCTCGACCCGGTCTTACAAGCACCGGTCGAGCTTGCTCCGCTGATCGACCCGAACGTCCACTCGTGCGGCACCGTTTACCCGCATGGCGCGAAGGAGCTTCGCCATCCGGAGCCGGGGGTGTACTTGGCAGGAATGAAAAGCTACGGCCGAGCACCCACCTTCCTGGCGATGACCGGCTACGAGCAGGTTCGCAGCATCGCAGCCGAGCTCGCCGGCGATCACGACGCCGCAGCCCGCGTCGAGCTGATCCTTCCGGAGACCGGAGTCTGCGGCGGCGCAGGTGTTTTCGACGAAGCTGACGCAGACGCAGCTGACACCGGGGAAACCGAAGCCGGATGCTGCGGCGCACCCACTCCGGAACTGATCACGCTATCGGCGCCGTCTGGCAACACCTGCGGATAGAAACAGTCCATGACGACGGATCCAGCCCGCCGGGCTGCCACATCCGACCGAACAAGGCATGCTGATCGTGTGCATACTTTCGAGGTCTGGGCGCCAACGCCGGAATCGGTCCGGGTCGAAGTCGATGGCATCACGCACGACATGGAGCGGACCGACGACGGGTGGTGGCGAGGCGAGGTCGACTGCGACAACGAAGCTCGCTACGGCTTTGTCGTCGACGGTCAAATACTCCCGGATCCGCGGTCACCACGCCAGCCCGAAGGCGTGCACCTTCTCTCCCAACTGCACCAGCTCGACGAGGCGTCCTGGACCGACTCTCAGTGGACCGGACGGCAACTCCCGGGATCGTCGGTCTACGAACTGCACATCGGAACGTTCACCCCCGAAGGAACTTTCGACGCCGCGATCGAGCGTCTCGATCACCTCGTCGACCTCGGTGTCGGGTTCGTCGAGATCATGCCGGTCAACGGTTTCAACGGAACTCACAACTGGGGCTACGACGGTGTGCTCTGGTACACGGTCCACGAGATCTACGGTGGCCCGGACGGGTTACAGCGCTTGGTGAATGCAGCCCACGAACGTGGACTCGGCGTGATCCTGGACGTGGTCTACAACCACCTGGGCCCGTCGGGCAACTACCTCGAAAAGTTCGGCCCCTACATTGCCGATGGCGCGAACACCTGGGGCCGAACGATCAACATCGGAGGCCCGCAGTCGGGCGAGGTTCGCGAATACATCATCGGCAATGCCCTGCGATGGATGCGTGATTTCCACATCGACGGCCTACGCCTCGACGCCGTCCACGCGTTGGTCGATCACACCGGAACGCACATCCTCGAGGAACTCGCCGTCCGAACGGAAACACTGTCGGCCCATCTGGGCCGACCGCTCACGTTGATTGCCGAAAGTGATCTCAACGACGCCACTCTGATCACGCCACGAGCGGCCGGCGGGTTCGGCTTGGACGCGCAGTGGGACGACGACATCCACCACACCATTCATACAGCCGTCTCCGGCGAACGCCAGGGTTATTACGCCGACTTCGGATCCTTGGAATCCCTTGCAAGTACATTGCGGCGCGGGTTCTTCCACGCCGGAACGTATTCCTCGTTCCGTGGGCGGGTTCACGGCCGGCCGATCGACATCACGCATCAGCCCGCCAGCGCTCTGCTCGCATACACGTGCACCCACGACCAGATCGGCAACCGAGCGATCGGCGACCGCCCGAGCGCCTATCTGACGCCAGGACAATTGGCGATCAAGGCAGCACTGGTCCTGCTCTCGCCGTACACGCCGATGCTGTTCATGGGCGAAGAATGGGGAGCCACCACTCCGTTCCAGTTCTTCACCTCGCATCCGGAACGGGAACTCGGCGAGGCCACCGCCAAGGGCCGTAAGGCGGAGTTCGCGGCACACGGCTGGAACAGCGACGACATTCCGGATCCGCAAGATCCACAGACATTTCTGCGATCCAAACTGGACTGGGACGAGCGAACCGACCAGACACACGCTCGCGTCCTGGCGTGCTATCGCGATCTACTTGCCCTGCGCAAGAAGCGAATCGAGATCACCGACCCCTGGCTGGGGCACATGCACGTCGACTACGACGAGGACGACCAGTGGATCACCCTACGCCGCGGCGCATTACAGATCGTGTGCAATCTGGGAACGGACGCGGCCTCGGTCCCGGCCGGCGGAACCCCCATCCTCTGGTGGGATCCGCCGACACAGGACGAGACCGCGTCCGCAACCGTCGTGCCGGGGCACTCGTTCGTCGTACTCGAAAGCTGACTAACTCTCGAGATTCCGGTATTAACGCTTCGCGTTCTCTGGCGTACTCCGCAGCATCCTCAACACCAATGCGGCACTGACGAACAGAACCAAAGCTGTTGCACCGGCAGCAACGTGCATACCGTCGACAAACGCCGCCTTCGCGGAATCGGCAAGCACCGAACCGAGTTCACCAGGTAGGTACGTCGCTTCCTGCAGCGCACCGCCGAGCGTGCCCTGCGCAGCGTGCGCCTGATCTGCTTCGAGCATGGACGTGTCGATTCCCTTGCGGAAGATCGCCATCACCACGCTGCCCAGGATCGCCACGCCGAGCGCGATACCGAGTTCGTACGCAGTCTCCGACACCGCGGACGCAGCGCCGGCACGCTCGGGTTCCACCGAACTGACCACAAGATCCGACGTCAGGGTCAATGCGACACCGACACCTGCACCGGCCAGACCGAAGCCGATCACGAACATCAACGGGCCGCTGTCCACCCCGAGGGCGAGCAGCATCGCAGCACCGATACCGGCAACCGCGAGGCCTGCGCTGAGCACGTGAGACACCGACCACCGGCGAATCAACCAGGCCGCCGCAACCGCGGTGAATGCGCTGAGCAACATACCCGGGAGCATCAGCAGGCCGGCGTCGAGCGCCGAGTTACCGAGCACCAACTGCAGGTACTGCGAGCCGAAGAACAGGACACCGGCCAGCGCGAAGATCGAGAGCAGGTTGGTGATGACGGCGGTGGAAAACGACGCGTTGGCAAACAGCTTCAGATCCAACATCGGATCCTTCAGCATCCGCTGACGACGCACGAACACGTAACCCGCCGCGAGACCAACAAGGCCGATCACCAGCAACGTGATGCTGACACCGTGCACCACGGATTCCTTGACCGCGTACACCAACGGCAACATGGTCGCCATCGACAGACCAGCGCTGATGAGGTCGAATCGACCCGGATTGGGGTCCTTCGACTCCGGGATCAGGATCGGGCCGAGTACAACCAGCGCGATCATGACCGGAATGTTGATCAAGAAGACCGAACCCCACCAGAAGTGCTCGAGCAACCAACCACCGACCAAAGGGCCTGCCGCGGTACCGCCACCGGCCATCGCGCCCCAGACGCCGATCGCCTCGGTGCGCTGACGCGGGTTGACGAAGATCGTGCGGATCAGACCGAGGGTGGCCGGCATCAGCGTTGCACCGGAAATACCCTGCAGCACGCGGGCGGCAATGAGCATCTCGGGACTGACAGCGAGAGCGGCGATGATCGAGGCGAGACCGAAGCCGACTGCGCCGATCAGGAGCAGTTTTCGCCTACCGATCCGGTCGCCGAGCGTACCCATGGTGATGAGCAGACCGGCGAGCACGAACGAATAGACGTCGATGATCCACAGCAACTGCGTGCTGCTCGGTTCGAGGTCGGCGCTGATGAACGGAAGCGCAAGATCGAGCACCGTGCCGTCGACTGCGATGAGCAACACAGCAAAGGCAAGGACTATCAAGCCCGCCCAGTCACGCTTTGTCGCCCGAACCTCGTCGGGATTGATTGCAGACGTGTGATCTGCCGACACTGACATTGCTCCCCTGCGACTTTCTCTGAGTTCTTTCGAAAAGACTTCACTGCACCGTCCAGCCGGTACAGTAGGTCTACGGTAACAGTGAACCGTCCGAGCGGTAAAGTTATTTCCGGGTAGGGTCACATCACATGGCTGCCGACACTCGCGATCGAATTCTCGACGCACTGGAGAAGCTGCTGCTGGTCAGCGGCGTCGCCCAAGTCACGCTCGAAGGCGTTGCCGCCGAAGCCGGGGTTTCCAAGGGCGGACTTCTCTATCACTTCCCCAGCAAGGAAGCACTGCTCGCGGCGATGGTCCGCAGACTCGGAGAACGCTCGGATCAGCAACTCGAAGACGCCGTAGCCGGCGGTACGACGGTCACCGAGTTCTATCTGCAGATCCCCGATGCGAACGAAAGCGAAGAACTCTCACTCTTCCGGTCGATCATCGCGGCACTGCGAACAGTCGACGGACAACACGACGAGATCCAGAAAGCCGTCACCCACGTGATGCGGAGCTGGGACAAGGGCCTTCAGACCGAGATCGCCGACCCTGTGCAGGCCGAGATCATCCGACTCGTCGGCGACGGCCTGTATCTGGCGGCCATGCTCGGGCTCCCCCAGCCGGATCCCGAATTGCATCGACAGGTGGTCGAGCGACTGCGGCCCTGACCGGGGGCGTCCCTTACGTCAGATAGCGGTACGCCGGGCTTCCCGGCTCGAGCCTCTCGGACTGCATCGGCGCGCGCTCCATCCGCTCGAGTAACGCCGCCAACCCGTCGGCGGAACCGAGTTCGATACCCACCAACGCGGCACCCGTCTCGCGATTGTTTCGCTTGACGTACTCGAACAGCGCGATGTCGTCGTCCGGCCCGAGCACGTCCGAGAGGAAGCGACGGAGCGCTCCCGGTTCCTGCGGAAAGTCGACCAGGAAGTAGTGCTTGAGCCCGAGGTGAACGAGCGAACGCTCGAGAATTTCGCCGTAACGGGAGACGTCGTTGTTGCCACCGGAGATCAGGCACACGACGGTCGAACCCGGCTCGAACGTCAAATTCTGAAGTGCCGCAACGGAAAGCGCTCCCGCGGGTTCGGCGATGATGCCCTCGCTCTGATACAGCTCGAGCATCGCCGTGCAGATAGCGCCCTCGTCGATCTGATTGACGACAAACGATCCCGAACCGGACCGTGTCTGAAGTTGACGAGCCACGAGCGGCAACGACGCGTGCGACACCACGGCGGCACCCAGACGTGAGACGACCTCGTAGGGAACATCGCCGATCCTCTTGACCGCTGCTCCGTCGACGAATGGATCGACGTCGGGAAGAGTCACCGGGCCCCCGGCAACAAGAGCGGCCGTCATGGACGCCGCACCGGACGGCTCGATCCCGACGATCGACGTCTTCGGCGACCGTTCGTGCAGGTAGGTCGCGATGCCCGCAATGCAACCGCCGCCGCCGACCGGCACGACGATCGTGTCGAGAGGGGCGTCCAATTGCGTCAGAATCTCCGCTGCGATGGTTCCTTGCCCCGCAGCGGTGCGCACGTCGTCGAACGGGGGAACCATGGTTGCGCCGGTTTCGGCTACGTCCTCGGCGGCCGCAGCAGCGGCGGCGTCATAGGTCTCACCGATCATGAACAGTTCGACAAACGCTCCGCCGTGGGCGCGAATGCGATCACGCTTCTGCTTGGGGGTATTTGCCGGAACGTAGATCCGACCCTTGATCTGCATCGTTCGGCACGCGAAAGCAACACCCTGCGCATGGTTACCGGCACTGGCAGTCACTACGCCGGCACCGCGTTCAGCCTCGTTGAGCTGAGCGATCAGGTTGTAAGCGCCACGAATCTTGTACGAACGAACGCCCTGGAGGTCCTCGCGCTTGAGGTACACGTGTGCCCCGGTCAACGCCGAAAGACGGTCGCTGTACTGCAGAGGTGTCGCCGCAATGACGTGCTGAATTCGCTCGATGGCCGCGTCGATCTCCTGCGCGTCGAGCGCGGGGACGGTGGACTTCGTTACTACGACATCGGGCGAGTTAGACACTCCGCCATTTTCGCACGTCGGGGATCAACCTTCCCACCACCCCGCCCCGCATGGTCTGCGAGGCAGGGTGGCGGTAGGTCAGCCGCGAGGATCCAACTGTGAGGGACGTGGCACGTTCCGCAGATTCGACTTGGCCATCTGTACTGCCTCGCCGACGCCGCCGTTCATCACCATCTTCGACATCGCCAAAGCGAAGCCCTTCATCTGACCACCGGTGATGGTGGGCGGCAACGACAATGCCAGCGGATCGGTCACCAGATCAACCAAGGCCGGACCGTCGTGATCGAGCGCGGCGCGTAGGCCCGCTTCGATATCCGCGGGATTCTCGATTCGGCGCGAAAAGATACCGAGCGCAGCAGCAACCGCCGCGTAGTCGACCGCGGGCACGTCGACCCCGAAATCCGGAAGGCCGTCGACCAGCATCTCGAGCTTGACCATTCCGAGCGTCGAGTTGTTGAACACCACGATCTTGACCGGCAACTTGTACATCGCGACGGTGACCAACTCACCGAGCAGCATCGACAATCCACCGTCGCCCGACACCGAGATGACCTGACGCCCCGGACTCGACCATGCAGCACCCATCGCGTGTGGGAGCGCATTGGACATCGATCCGTGCAGCGCCGAGGAGATGAAGCGTCTCGATCCGTTCGGATTGAGATAGCGCGCCGTCCACACGTTGCACATCCCGGTGTCGGCGGTGAAGATTGCGTCGTCGGCTGCCAGATCGTCCAAGATCGATGCCGCATACTCGGGGTGAATCGGCGTGCGCTGCTTGACCGGATCCGTGTATGCACCAACCACTTTGGTCATCAGAGTGTTGTGCTTGGCGAGCGTGTCCTCCAGGAACCCGCGGTCGGTCTTTCGATCGAGCTGCGGAATCAGTGCGCTCAAGGTGCTCGCGACGTCGCCGTGCACAGCCAGGTCCAGGCTGGTTCGACGCCCCAACCGCTCGGCCGCGATGTCGATCTGAGCAGTGCGAACGTCGTCGGGCAAGAACTGATCGTAGGGAAAGTCCGTACCGATCAGGAGCAGGAGATCGGCGCCGTGGATACCGTCGTGCGCCGCACCGTAACCGAGCAATCCGGTCATCCCGACGTCGTATGGATTGTCGTACTGGATCCATTCCTTGCCACGCAGTGAATGCCCGATGGGAGCGCCGACGGTTTCGGCCAACGCCAGAACCTCCGCGCGCGCATCTCGCACGCCCGCGCCGGCGAAGATCGCAACCTTACGCGAGCCGTTGATCACATCTGCCAACGCCTTGACGTCACCGGCATCCGGAACGACTGTCGGCCTTCGGGTTTCGACGAGCGTCGGCGGGGTGCCTTCTGCCGGACAATCGGCGATGTCCCCGGGAAGCACGATCACCGAGACGCCGTTTCGAGCCACCGAATGCTGAATCGCCGACTGCACCACGCGAGGTGATTGGACTGCCGTGCTGACGAGTTCGGTGTAACTCGAACATTCGATGAAGATCCGCTCGGGATGCGTTTCCTGAAAGTAGCCCATTCCGATCTGGGCGCTGGGGATGTGTGAGGCGATCGCGAGGACCGGCGCGCCCGAACGATGAGCGTCGTACAGGCCGTTGATCAGGTGAAGGTTTCCGGGGCCGCAGGATCCGGCACACACTGCGAGTTTTCCGGTGATCTGGGCATCCGCTGCGGCCGCAAACGCAGCTGCTTCCTCATGCCGGACGTGTATCCAATCGATTCCGCCCTTCTCGGAACCACCGGTGCGACGAACCGCATCGACGATGGGATTGAGACTGTCACCGACAATGCCGTAGATCCGACTGACACCCGCGTCAACGAGCTGCTGAACCAATTGATCTGCAACGGTTTTCGGACTCATCAGACCTCCATGACACACTCCCGGGAGTCGGGATCGCCGACCCCCGGGAGTGACGATTTACTTGTGATTGATGCAGCGCTTCTAGTGGAATGCGGGGTTACTTGGGTTCGAGCACGAACACCGGAATCTCACGATCGGTCTTCGTCTGATAATCGGCGTAGTCGGGGTACGCAGCGACAGCGCGCTCCCACCAGACCGCCTTCTCGTCGCCGGTGACTTCCCGAGCAACCAGGTCGAAGACCTGCGTCGCGTCACGCAGCGTGACGTGCGGGTCGGCTTTGACGTTGTAGTACCAGACCGGATTCTTCGGGGCGCCACCGAGCGAAGCCACAACGGCATACGAACCGTCGTGCTCGACCCGCATCAGCGGCGTCTTCCTGACCTTGCCGGACTTTGCCCCGATGGTCGTGAGAACGACGACGGGCATGCCGTTCATGTCGTTTCCCTCGGTGCCACCGGAGTTCTCGATGCGTGCGACCTGATCGGCGGCCCACGACGCTGGACTGGGTTCGTACTCACCTGTGATTGGCATGTATACCAGTGAACACCCACTCGAGCACCTTGGCCACCGAACCACGCCGACCAGGCCTGTCGCCCGCGCACTCCCCTGGTTGATCGATTAAGTGAGCTGCCGATCAATAAAGTTCGCTTGCCCGAACTCTCATCTCTGGCTACTCTGAAACCACAGCTTCGAACAGCCGTATCGGAAAGGGACGAGATGACCACCGCAGATATCTCCACTCGCGAATCACGCCCCTCCCCCGACTATTGCGTCGATCTGGCCGGAACTCGGTGGCCGCTGTACAAGATCGAAGCTCTCGTGGTCGGGTTCGTGCTGTTCGTCGTCGCCGGTGCCGTCACGCAGTCGATGCAGGTGGCCGTACTGACTGCCGCAACGGCCGCTGTAGTCACGTGGTGGGTACGGCGCGTGCACTACTCACGCACCACCTGATCACCGCACTCCCCCGAACTCCCGCGAACCACGAAGGGACCTTGCTGCATCAGCAGCAAGGTCCCTTCGTTCGGTTCAGGTCCGCTCGGCGGTCAGACCGTCAGGCAACTCGGTCCGAGCAAAGCCTTCAGGTCGCCCATCAGTGCCGAGGACGGTTCGACCCGAAGGACGTCGTCGATCTTCCACAAGCTGATTTCGGTTCCGCCGATCAGTCGGACATGGACATCGGACGTCCCCGGATGCCTGGTCAACACCTGCTTGAGAGCACTGAGCTTGTCCTTGGTGCATTGCCGAAGCGGCAGCGAGACCGACAGCGGACGCGCAACCCCGATCGCCGAAATATCAGGTACCGCAAGGTCGTTGCCGATCAGTGACATCCGATCGTCTCGGATCGAGACGCGAGCCTTGACCAACACAATGGCATCCTCGGCGATGTCCATTCCGTACACGGCGTACGCCTGTGGGAAGAACAGCACCTCGATTCCACCCACGAGATCCTCGAGCTGCACGATGCACCAGGTCAGACCGTTCTTGTTGACCCGGCGGTCCACCGAGGCGATGATGCCGCCGAGAGTTACCTGGGCACCGTCCTGGACGCCGCCTTCCAGTATCGCGGCGATGGACGTGTCGGACTGCTGGCGAAGAATGTGCTCGACGCCGTTGAGCGGGTGACCGGAAACGTACAGCCCCAGCATCTCTCGTTCGAGCGCCAGGCGATGCTTGGAATCCCACTCTTCGTCAGGAATCTTGACGTCGAACACCGAGGTGATCGACTCGTCCGCCTCGGCACCGCCGAAGAGGTCGAACTGTCCGATCGCCTCCGCCTTCTTGGTGCTCATCACGGAATCGATGGCGTCGGCATGAACCAACATCAGGCCCTTGCGCGGATGACCCAACGAGTCGAAAGCACCGGCCTTGATGAGCGATTCGGTGACCTTCTTGTTGCAAGCCATCGCGTCGATCTTGCCGAGATAGTCGGAGAAATCGGTGAACTTCGACTTCTCGGTGCGCGCCTTGATGATCGAGGCGACGACGTTGGCGCCGACGTTACGCACCGACCCCATACCGAAACGGATGTCGTCACCGACGGTCGCGAAGTCGACTCGCGATTCGTTGACGTCCGGTGGGAGAACGGTGATGCCCAACTTGCGGCAGTCTGCGAGGTAGATCGCGGACTTGTCCTTGTCGTCACCGACGGAGGTCAGCAGACCCGCCATGTACTCGGCCGGGTAGTTCGCCTTGAGGTACGCAGTCCAATACGACACGAGTCCGTAGCCGGCGGAGTGCGACTTGTTGAACGCGTAGCCGGCGAAGGGAAGGACCGTGTCCCACAGCGCCTTGATGGCGGCTTCGCTGAAGTTGTTGTCCAACATGCCCTGCCGGAAGCCGGCGTAGGCCTTTTCCAGCTCGGACAGCTTCTTCTTACCCATGGCGCGACGCAGCAAGTCGGCCTGACCCAGGGTATACCCGGCCACCTTCTGCGCCAGTTGCATGATCTGCTCCTGGTAGATGATCAGGCCGTAGGTCTCCGAGAGGATCTCCGCGAGCGGCTCCTCCAATTCGGGGTGAATCGGCTTGACGTCTTCCAAGGCGTTCTTGCGCTTAGCGTACGAGATGTGGGCGTCCACACCCATCGGTCCCGGTCGATACAGCGCCAAGGCGGCGACGATGTCGCCGAATCCGGTGGGCTGCATCAGTTTCAGCAACTCGCGCATACCGCCGCCGTCGAGCTGGAACACACCGAGAGTGTCGCCGCGGGCGAGCAGTTCGTATGTTGCCGCATCGTCCATCGGCAAAGTGTCGAGGTCGAGGTCGATGCCGCGGTTGGCTTTGATGTTCTCGAGCGTGTCGCCGATGACCGTGAGGTTTCGCAGACCGAGGAAGTCCATCTTGAGCAGGCCGATGGCTTCACACGAGGGGTAGTCCCACCCGGTGATGATTGCGCCGTCCTGGGCGCGCTTCCAGACCGGGATTGCGTCGGTGAGCGGTTCGGACGACATGATGACCGCGCAGGCGTGCACACCGGCGTTACGGATCAGCCCCTCCAGACCCACCGCAGTCTTGTAGATCTTCGCGACGTCCGGGCTGGAGTCGATGAGTGCTCGAACCTCGACGGCCTCCTTGTACCGCTCGTGCTTCGGATCGGTGATACCGGAGACAGAGATGTCCTTGGCCATGATGGGCGGCGGGAGTGCCTTGGTGATCTGATCGGCGATGGCGAAGCCCGGCTTGCCGAACTGGACGCGAGCCGAGTCCTTGATGGCAGCCTTGGTCTTGATGGTGCCGAAGGTGATGACCTGGGCGACCTTGTCGTTGCCCCACTTGTCCGTCGCGTAGCGAACCATCTCGCCGCGACGGCGATCATCGAAGTCGATATCGATATCGGGCATGGACACACGCTCGGGGTTGAGGAATCGCTCGAACAGCAACCCGTACGGGATGGGGTCGATGTTGGTGATACCCATCGCGTAGGCCACCAACGAACCGGCAGCCGATCCACGGCCGGGCCCGACACGGATCCCGACGTCCTTGGCGTGGTTGATCAGGTCGCCGACCACGAGGAAGTAGGCCGGGAAGCCCATTTCGTTGATGACGCCGATCTCGTAGTCGGCGCGGGCGAGGTACTCCTGCGGCGGTCCGCTCGGGAAGCGGCGATCGAGTCCGCGCATCACCTCGGCGCGCAGGAAGGTCTGCTGCGTGTGTCCCTCCGGGACCGGGAAGATCGGCATGCGGTCGTGGAACGCCCACACGTCCTCGTACGACTGCACACGCTCGCCGATGGCAACGGTGTTGTCGCATGCCCCCGGTACCTCGTTGTCCCAGATGGCGCGCATCTCGGCAGCGGACTTGAGGTAGTAGCCGTCGCCGTCGAACTTGAAGCGAGTGGGGTCGGAGAGCGTCTTGCCGGTCTGAATGCAGAGCAGCGCCTCGTGATTCTCGGCGGCGTCCTTGGTGACGTAATGGCAGTCGTTGGTGGCAAGTGGCGGAATACCGAGTTGCTTGCCGATGTCGAGCAGACCCTCTCGCACACGGCGCTCGATCGAGAGACCGTGATCCATCAGTTCGAGGAAGAAGTTGTCCGGGCCCCAGATCTCCTGCCACTTCGCGGCAGCTTCGAGAGCCTCGCGATCGTGGCCGAGACGAAGGCGGGTCTGGATCTCACCGGACGGGCAGCCCGTGGTGGCGATGATGCCCTCGGCGTGCGCCGCGATGAGCTCCTCGTCCATGCGAGGCCACTTGCCGAGCTGTCCCTCGATGGACGCGAGAGAAGACAGCTTGAAGAGGTTTCGGAGTCCGGTCGCGTTCTCGGCCACCATCGTCATGTGCGTGTACGCACCGCTACCGGAGACGTCGTCGGACTTCTGGCTTCGATCGCCCCACAGAACTCGCTTTGTGTTGAAGCGGGATTCGGGTGCGATGTACGCCTCGATGCCGATGATCGGCTTGATGCCGGCGCTCTTTGCCTCGTTGTAGAACTGGCTGGCGCCGTACATGTTTCCGTGGTCGGTCATGCCGACTGCGGTCATTTCGAGACGAGCGGCCTCCTCGAACATGGCGCCGACCTTGGCCGCACCGTCGAGCATCGAGTACTCGGTGTGATTGTGAAGATGTACGAACGAGTCAGCCACGTGCGCCTCTCTGAAGGTCTGGGAGCGAGATCGAGTGTATGCCGCGCTGCCGACACGACCGGCGACCGACGTAGCGGAGTCGCCGTGCGCCGCCTCCGGTCACGTGACCGGAACCTCGGGTTCGGCGCTCGACCTCACCGAACGCCGCGAACGTCGACTGGCGACGAAGGTGTCTGTCGTGAAGATCACCAGTGCAGCCCAGATCAGAACGAAGCCGATCCACCGTGACGCCGGCATGTCCTCGTGCATGACGGCCACACCCCACGCCATCTGGAGCGCCGGGGTGAGGTACTGCAGCATGCCCATCGTCGCCAACGGAACTCTCTGAGCGGCGACGCCGAACAGGAGCAGCGGCAGCGCGGTGACCGGGCCGGCGGCAAGCAGCAACAGGCTGTGCCCGGTACCGCTGCTGATGAATGCACCGGCCCCGGTCAGGCCGAGAAACACGAGGTAGCCGACCGCGAACGGTGCGGCAACGACTCCCTCGGCAGTCAAACTGGTTCGAGGATCGAGCGGAACCACCTTCTTGACCAACCCATAGGTGGCAAACGAGCCGGCGAGCAGCAAAGCGACGATCGGAGGTTTCCCGAAGTCGACCGTGATCACCACAACTGCCGTGGCAGCGAGAACGAGCGCGGCGATCTGGGCGGGACGCAGTCGTTCGCGGAAGATCACGACGCCGAGCAGAACGGTGACCAGCGGGTTGATGAAGTACCCGAGAGCCGCCTCCACGACGCGGCCTGACACCACGGCATAGATGTACGTCCCCCAGTTCACGGCGATCGCCGCTGACGCCGCGGTCACCAGCAGCCAGGTGCGTGCGCTGATTCCGCGAAGCGATCCGAGGCGGCCGGCAAAGGCCAACACGATCAGCATCAACAGAAGGGTCCACACCACCCGGTGCGCCAGGATCTCGACCGGATCGGCGAAGTCGAGTAGTCCGAAGAATGCCGGGAACGTTCCCCACAACAGGAACGCCGCCACACCGTAGAGGATCCCCGAGGACGAACCGGACCTAGCGCGTTCGTCCTTGTTCACAGAACCGGAGTTCACGGGACCGGGCCGTCGTCGGGGCCGGGAGCAACGACGTCCACGTACTCCGGCAGCAAGGGGCGGACGGCTGCCAGCCACGGCGAGGCGTCGGACGGCAACGCTTCCACTGCACGGACGTTCGAGTCATGTTCGATCGCTTCGAGTCCTTCGGGAGTAGCTCGCACCAGCACGCCCACCGCGCAGGCGCACCCGGCGGACAATCGCTTCGCCGACGCGAGCGCCACCTGTTGCTGACGATCGGTGTCGCCGCCGAGCGAGACCAGTCGCGTGGCTGCAACCCCGGGCGATCTGCGCACTGCTTCGTCGTTGTCGGGCACGGGCACCGACATGAGCGGCGTCTGGACGCGTTCGATCGGAACTCGGAACATGACCCTGGACACGCGAACGCCCGAGACCTCAGCGCCCGGCACCTGAACACTGCTGGTCGACGTGATGACCTCGCCGACGGTGAGTGCCTTCGTGAACGAGACCAACGCCCACGCCGGCCCGTCGACCGACGCAACAGAATCTCGCGCTCGGTCGAGGTAGTCCGGGACAGCTTCCCCGCTGTCCGGACCCAGAGTGTCCGTCCGGATCGGCGGGGTCGGCACGGGATTCGCGAACCCCACGCCCACCACCGCCGCCACACCGACCACCACCGCGACGACGGCCAGCGCGGGGGTAAGCCCGCGCGGTGTCATGAGGACCGGAGAACTTCGAGTGCGTGTTCGAGATCCTTCGGGTACTTGCTCTTGATCTCGACCCAGCGACCGTCCGCCGGATGTGCGAATCCAAGAGACACGGCGTGCAACCACTGGCGCTCGAGGCCGAGCCTTTCGGCAAGTCGAGGGTCCGCGCCGTAAGTCAGGTCGCCGCAGCACGGATGGCGCAACGCCGAAAAGTGGACACGGATCTGGTGTGTGCGACCGGTTTCGAGGTGCACGTCCAGCAGACTCGCTGCCTGGAACGCCTCGATGGTGTCGTAGTGCGTGACGCTGGGCTTGCCGTCGGCCGTGACCGTGAATCGCCAGTCGTTCCCGTGATGGCGTCCGATGGGCGCGTCGATCGTTCCGCTGCTCGGGTCGGGATGTCCCTGCACGAGAGCGTGGTAGCGCTTGTCGATGGTCCGCTGCTTGAAAGCGCGCTTGAGCAACGTGTACGCGCGCTCGGATGTGGCAACCACCATGACACCCGACGTTCCGACGTCCAGACGGTGGACGATGCCCTGACGCTCGTGGGCACCGGACGTCGAGATGCGGAAACCGGCCGCGGCAAGTCCGCCGATGACGGTCGGTCCCGTCCACCCGACGCTGGCGTGCGCGGCAACTCCGACGGGCTTGTCGACTGCCACGACGTCGTCGTCGGCGTAGAGGATCTCCATTCCCTCGACCGGTGTCGCTTCGATGGTCAGGGGCCGCGGCGGTTCGGGCAGGACTACCTCGAGCCACGACCCTGCGGTCAGACGATCGGACTTGCCGACGGCCACACCGTCGACGAGTACCGAGCCTTCTTCCGCGAGTGTCGCGACCACGGTGCGCGAGAGTCCGAGAAGGCGCGCGAGGCCGGCATCGACGCGCATGGCATCGAGACCGTCGGGCACTGGCATCGAACGGGATTCCCTCACTTGGTTTCTCCCTCGGCTGCAGCCTTCGATTCGGTGAGCTTCTTGTCGTCCGCCTTGTGATCACGCAGGCGTTCACCGTTGGGTTCGAAGCCGAACAGTGTCAGGACGACGAGCAGAATCGCGCCACAGACGATCGCGGAATCCGCGATGTTGAACACCGGCCACCAGCCGACGGAGACGAAATCCACCACATGTCCGCGCATGATTCCGGGAGAGCGGAAGAATCGGTCGACGAGGTTACCCAGCGCGCCGCCGAGAACGAGGCCGAGACCGAGCGCCCACCACGGTGATCGGAGCGTGCGACCGATCTTGATCACACCGATGACCACACCGATTGCGACGAGAGTGAGGATCCACGTCATCGACGTCGCCATCGAGAACGCTGCCCCCGGATTGCGCACCATCGTGAATGTGACCACGTCACCGATGATTTCGATCGGCTGCCCCGGTTTGACCGCGGCGACTGCCCACACCTTCGTGAGAATGTCCGAGAGCAGGATGACAGCGGCGATGGCAATGAGCATGGTCAGCCGGCGGGGCTTTTCGACCGGCGCAACCGCCAGGTCACCGTCTTCCGATTTCACGGCTTCCGGTTTCACGGTTTCGGGCTCGTCGGCCTTCGAGATTTCGGTAATCGGCTGATCCTCCGCGTTGACATCTCGGTCTGGGTGGTCTGTACTCACGCAACCATCATCCCTCATGTTCACCGCACCGGGTCACGCACTCTGCAACTGCGGCTAGCCTGGAGCGCGTGCCACTGCTGTCCACGACCGGCCGACGCGTTCCGTTCGCCCTCGCTGCCCTCGCTCTCACCACCGTTCTCACCGCTTGCGGCGACTCGGATCAACCTCCGAACACCCCGACCTCCTCGCCGAGTGAGGTGACTGTTCCGGTGACCGCCGCGACGGTCGAAGTTCTCGAGGCGGGAAGCGAGCCGCGCGAGGTTTTGCGTACGAGCTTGCCTGTCGGCACCACGCAGACGGCGACGCTCGTCACCCAGGCCGTCGTGAGTCAGCAGATCGATCAACAACCGGCGCAGGATTTCTCTTCGCCGGAGATCACGATCCCGCTCTCGGCAAACGTGACCGCTGACGATCCCACCGCAGTCGTTGACCTCACGCTGTCGTCGATGACCTCGCCCGATGCAACGCTGCAGGCTGCGCTGAGCGGGGCCGACGGGTCTGCGGCCGGATTGTCGGTCACGGATTCGGGCGCCATCACCGCCCTACGGTTGAAGCCCTCCGCCAACTCGGCCAATGCTGCCCGCGCTGCAATCGAACAAGCGCTGGGCCAAGCGGTCTACCGGACCGTCGCACTCCCCGACGCTCCGGTCGGTGTCGGCGCACGTTGGGTGGTTCGGCAGCAAGTCAGCAGCGAAATCCTGCTCGATCAGACAACCACCGTCACGCTCACCGCGCGCGAGGGCAATCGGCTTTCGCTCGCGGTGGACGTATCGCAGACCCCGCAGAGCCCGGTCTGGAACCTGGCCGGTGACGCCGGAACGCTGAACATCGATCAGTACGTCATGGCCGGCTCCGGAAACCTCACCGTCGACCTCTCACTCCCCTTGCCGATCGACGGACAGATGACCGTCGGCGGCGACCAGGCATACGGCGACCCGGACAGCTCCTCGGTGATCCGGCAGACCATCTCCAACAGCATTCGGTGGGAATCGTGACACGCCGGTCGCTTCTCGCACTTGGTCTGACCGCAACGGCGGCACTGTTCGTCGTGACCGGTTGCGGCTCGGACGACTCGCCTGGTGCCGACACGACTACGCAGGTTTCCGCCCCACAGGTCGGCTTGGCGCCGTTCACGGCTGCTCCGGCCGCACCGCTGAGCGGGGCGCCTCTCGACCGTGACGGCCTGCAACGAGCCGCGCTCACCCTGTCCGAGCTACCTGCGGACTTCGACATAGTTCCCGACCCGGTCGACGACCTCGGCCTCGCACCGGCGCCGGAGAATTCGGAGGCGGACAAGTCGAGCACCGACCCCGCCGTCTGCGCCCAGGTTCTGGCGCCGATAGCCACCCAGGCTCCCGGATCGGTCGCCGACCTCTCCGACATGTTCACCGGCCCCGATTTCACGAGCATCGATCAGGACTCTGCTTCGTACGCCGACGGCACCGCGGCAGCAGCAGCTTTCGAGAAACTTCAGACCACGCTGGCTGGGTGTGCGGAGTATTCGGGAACCGATGCCGACGGAACGACAATCACCTATCGCGTCGGCGGAGCGTCGGACCCGAACATCGGCGATGCGTCTTTCGCTTTCCGAATCATCACGGAGAGTGGCGGTTTCACCTTGGTTGCCGACGCGATCGTGGCCGCAGTCGGGACGACGTTGACTCAGCTGTCCGCGACGGCGCCGAGTCCGATCGCCCCCGATGTTCTCCACTCGATGGCATCGGCCGCCGCAGATCGCCTGCGCGCACAAACGCCCTGACAACGAGCGGATTCGTCCTGTCTCGGCCTTTCGCGAATGATTCGGGACCACAGACCCTTTGACAACTGCCCGTCCACACTGAACGGTGAGAGTAGGTACGAAACAGACCAACGCGACACACTGATGTGAGGAGCCAGAGTTCATGCCGGAACCCAGAAGGTCAGATCACACCGATTACGTAGCCGTCAATCCGATCTTCTCGAGGCCTGGCGAGGATTCGGTTGCATCGAAGTACACACTCGAACCCGATGGCATGCTTCCCGAGACCGCGTATCAGATCGTCCACGACGAAACGATGCTCGACGGCAATGCGCGGCTCAATCTCGCGACGTTCGTCAGCACGTGGATGGACGATCACGCCACCAAACTGTATGCCGAGTCGTTCGACAAGAACATGATCGACAAGGACGAGTATCCGCAGACCGCCGCGATCGAAACCTATTGCTGGCGCATCCTTGCCGATCTCTGGCACTCACCCTCCCCCAAGGACGCAATCGGCACCTCGACGATCGGTTCGTCCGAAGCCTGCATGCTCGGCGGCCTGGCGATGAAACGACGCTGGCAGCACGCACGAAAAGCCGCGGGCAAGTCGACCGAAAAGCCAAATCTCATCATGAGTTCCGCGGTCCAGGTGTGCTGGGAGAAGTTCTGCAACTACTGGGACGTCGAAGCGCGTTACGTGCCGATCAGCGAGGAACACCGCACCCTCGACGGTCACGATCTGGACAAGTACGTCGACGAGAACACCATCGGCGTCGTCGCGATCATGGGCGTCACGTACACCGGGATGTACGAGCCGGTCCTGGAAATCTCGAAGGCACTCGATGCGATCCAGGCGAAGACGGGACTCGACGTCCCCATCCACGTCGACGGCGCTTCCGGTGCGATGATCGCACCGTTCCTTCAGCCCGAACTCGAATGGGATTTCCGACTACCGCGCGTCCACTCCATCAACACCTCGGCGCACAAGTACGGGCTCGTCTACCCCGGCCTCGGCTGGGTGGTCTGGCGATCGCAGGATCTACTTCCCGACGACCTCGTCTTCAAGGTGAGCTACCTCGGCGGCAGTATGCCGACCTTCGCACTGAACTTCTCGCGTCCCGGCGCTCAGGTGATCCTGCAGTTCTACTTGTTCCTGCGTCTCGGCCACGACGGCTATCGCGCGATCCAGCAGTCCTCCCAGGACGTGGCGAAATTTCTCGCCGAAGGGATCGGGAAACTCGACGCGTTCGAACTGTGGAACGACGGTTCCGACATCCCGGTCTTCGCGTGGCGCCTCGCCGAGGGGCACACGTCCAACTGGACGCTGTACGACCTCTCGGACCGGTTGCGAGGCAAGGGCTGGTTGGTGCCGGCCTACCCCATGCCGGACGATCTCGCGGATCTGACAGTGCAGCGCATCGTGGTTCGTAACGGACTGAGCATGGACCTGGCGGCCAATCTGCTGCGCATCATCGAAGAGGAAACCGCGTTCCTCGACGAACTGGACAGCCCGATGCCGCGGCCGCGCGTCACCGAGGGATTCCATCACTGACGTCGCTTACCGCGTGAAGAGCGGCCGCCCACTCCCCTTCGGGAGTCGGCGGCCGCTCTGGTGTTTCAGGTGTTACCGAGAGATCAAGCAGCGCAAGCCGGCGAGGTCAGACCTGCAACGCCGACGATCTGGCAAGCGGTGGTCTTCGAGAGCTTCCAGACGCCGTCTTCGTAGACGAACGACGCCTGCAGGCCCTGCTGCAGCGGCTGGCCGTTGACGACGATGTTCAGCGAAGCTGCTGCCGTCTCGCTGCCCGTGTCGGTGACCGGGTCGAGGATCTCGACCTGCGCGCCGGCAGCCTTGGCGGCAGCGGCGACCTGGTTGATCAGCTCGGGATCAGCCTCGGCGCCCTGGACGAGGTTGACCTTGTCTGCGGCCGGAACGCTCTCGTCGAGTGCCTGAGCGACCTTGGCGTTGAGCTCAGGGGCGGTCGGCAGAACAACCTCGGACGTGGGTGCCGCAGAGGTGGTGGTCGTGGGCTTCGCCGAAGTCGTCTTGTCGGAGTCTCCTCCGTCTGAACCACACGCGGTCATCGTCAGGGCTGCTGCGATCGCCACGGCTGCAACGGTCATCTTCTGAAGCTTCAACTTCTCAGTCCTATCCATTCGGGTGTTCACATTCGAGCGTCAGTCGAACATCGTGCTTGCTCGAGGATCGTCGACAACATTACCCAACGGTAAGCGGAAAAAGTCTAAGGACATCCTCAGAGAAGGCTGTCGACCGCATCTGCTACCTCGAGCACCTCATCGGATTCGGCAAAGGTTTTGGCGATTCCCGTTCCGCTGGAACGGGTTTCGAAGCGAACGGTGACCACACCGTGCCCGGCGCCCTGCACCCAACCGTGTCCGTATTCTGGATGCTTCACGTCCAAACCGGGGTGCCAGTAGCGCTGAGGGACACGTGCTGCCACCGGAACGTCGAGTTCGGCCTCATCGAGGGCACCAGTGAGAGTCTCGACCGGATAGCCGGGAACATCCTGATCCAACTCGGGAAAAAGTGATCCTTGCCGAACGGTGGACAAACCGGCGAATCCCACACCGACCAGGCGAATCGGCCCCAATTCCTGTGGATCGATGACCTGTTTCTGCGCAGTCGCAATGAGGATTTGGCGGTCGATGGTGGCAAACGGCAGCGTCACGGATCGAGTCAAGATACTCATATCGGACTTCTTGAGCTTCAGTACGACGGTGCGAGCAGCTCTTCCGTCCTTCTCCAGCCTGGAAAATGCTGCACGACCACTACTTTCGACGGCCGCGCGCAGTTGCGCCATGGTGACGATGTCTGCGGCGAACGTGGATTCCGCGCTGATCTGCTTGGATTCGGCACGCTCCGCGACCGGTCGATCGTCGATCCCCTGAGCGAGGCGGTGCAACCCCGGTCCGACAGTGGTTCCGAGTATCGACGCCACCTCCGCTATGGGAGTGCGGGCAAACCCTCCGATGGTTTCGATGCCGAGACGCTTGAGCTTTTCCTCGGCAACAGGGCCGATCCCCCACAGCTTTCGCACCGGCAGTGGATCGAGCAACTCGTGCTGCATCCCGGGAGGAATCACTGCGACGCCGTCGGGCTTTGCCAGTCCCGACGCGATCTTGGCGACCTGCTTACCTGCGCCGGCCCCGATCGAAGCGACCAACCCGGTCTCGGCTTTGATCAACGCCCGCAGGTCCTCACAAAACGCGCGGACCTCGTCAGCTCCGACACCGGCCAACTCCACCGGTTCCCCGAAAGCCTCGTCCACCGACAGTTGCTCGAGGATCGGCATACGAAGGCGCAACGCGTCGAACGTGCGTTTACTGAGAACCGAGTACAGGGACATCCGTGGCGGCAATACCACCGCTCCACCACCGACCATCCGGCGTGCTTGATGCATCGGCATTGCCGATCGCGCACCGAAAACTCTCGCTTCGTAACTTGCCCCGGCCACCACCCCGCGCCCGCCCAAGCCGCCGACCAGCACCGGGCGACCTCGCAGAGTGGGACGCGTCAACTGCTCGGCGGAAGCGAAAAACGCATCCATGTCGAGATGCAGCACCCACCTACGACTTCGTGTGGGATCACCTTGATTCATCGGGCGTTACGGTTCTCTCAAAAGTAGGTGCAGAATTTACGTCCGCGCCTTCTTCTTCGGCGACTTCTTCTTCGGCAGGGGCAATACGTCGGCAGTCCGTTGAATGAAGGCGTGCAGGTGATCGAGGTCCTGCAACCGTTCCTCCGTCACCCGGTAATAATCCTTCGCTCCCGGGTACGGCGGAGCCAGATCGGCCTCTGATCCGAACTCCGTACTGACCTCGGTGGGTTTGACGAACAGAACGTCTCCGCAGATCAAGCCCACGATCTTCTCGTCGCAATACAGTCCGTACTCGCCGAACATCGCCCTTGCCCGCACGTCGAGCGGTTCCAACTGCTCGAGAATGCGCGCCACGGTTTCCTTGCTCGTGCTCATGAGAGCAAACTACTCCGGCACCCCGACATACAGACATTCATCGGGGAGCCGGAGTAGATATGGCGGTATTAGACCTTCGTGATCGCGGCGCGGATACCGTCACCGAGATCGACGGCGTCGTCTCCCGCTTCACCCACCGAGAAGGAGGTGGCCAGAACCTCACCGGCGATCAATTCGCGATGACGCTCCGCCCACTCCTTGCAGTCCTGCGGAACCTCGAGCACGACGTTGATCCGGTCCGAGACGTCGAAACCGGCAGCACGGCGCGCATCCTGCAACTGACGGATACGGTCCTTGGCCCATCCCTCGGCTTCGAGTTCCTCCGTCACAGCGGAATCGAGTACGACCAGTCCCGCACCGTCCGGCAGTGCTGCCGTCGAATCCGGCTCGGCCGCAACCAGTTTCTGCGTGTACTCCTCGGGCAGCAGTTCGATGCCCGCCGCAACCACGACGCCGTCCGCGTTCTCGGTCCAGTCGCCCGCCTTGACCGCCTTGATGACAGTCTGAACGGACTTGCCCAGACGCGGTCCTGCAGCACGCGCATTGACCGCGATCTCGAAGCGCCCGTGCACGTCGACGTCATCGGTCAGATCGACCTTCTTGACGTTGACCTCGTCGGCGATCAGTCCGAGGAACGGACGCAGACGCTCGGCATCCGGCGCCGCAACCGTGACCTCGGGCAGCGGAAGACGAACACGCAGATTCTGCGCCTTGCGCAGGCTCAGCACCGTGGAGCACACGGTCCGGACGTCGTCCATCGCCGCTACCAGCTCGGGGTTCGCGGGGAGCTCCGACGCCTCGGGCCAATCAGCCAGGTGAACCGAGCGCTCCCCGGTCAGCCCGCGCCAGATCACCTCGGACACCAGCGGCAACAGCGGCGCAGCGAGACGCGTCACGACCTCGAGCACGGTGTGCAGGGTGTCGATCGCGTCGCGATCCTCGTCCCAGAACCGCGAACGCGACCGTCGCACATACCAGTTGGTGAGTGCGTCACAGAACAACCGAAGCTCGTCGCACGCGCCGGCGATGTCGTTGACCTCGAGGGCCTCGGTGATCACGTCGCGGGTGGTAGCGAGCTTGGCCAGGATGTACTGATCGAGGATGTTCTCCGAATCGGTACGCCACACACCGGATTCCGGCGCGTACAACTGCAGGAAGCTCCAGGCGTTCCACAGCGGGAGCAATGCCTGACGCACACCTTCGCGGATGCCCTGCTCGGTCACGATGAGGTTTCCGCCGCGCAAGATCGGCGAAGACATCAGGAACCATCGCATGGCATCGCTGCCGTCGCGGTTGAACACCTCCTTCACGTCCGGGTAGTTGCCCTTGGACTTGCTCATCTTGAGTCCGTCGTCGCCGAGCACGATGCCGTGCGCAGCAACGGTTTTGAACGCCGGACGATCGAAGAGTGCGGTGGCCAGCACGTGCAGCGTGTAGAACCAGCCGCGAGTCTGCCCGTTGTACTCGACGATGAAATCGCCCGGGAAATGGCCCTCGAACCATTCACGGTTCTCGAATGGGTAGTGCACCTGCGCGTACGGCATCGAACCGGATTCGAACCAGCAGTCGAGCACCTCGGGAACGCGGCGCATCATCGACTTCCCGGTCGGGTCGTCGGGGTTCGGGCGGACCAGGTCGTCGATCATCGGGCGATGCAGATCGGTCGGACGCACACCGAAGTCTGCCTCCAACTGATCGAGCGATCCGTAGACGTCCGTACGCGGGTACTGCGGATCGTCCGACACCCACACCGGGATCGGGCTGCCCCAGTAGCGGTTTCGGCTGATGTTCCAGTCGCGTGCACCTTCGAGCCACTTGCCGAACTGGCCGTCACGGATGTGCTCGGGCACCCAGGTGATGTCCTTGTTCAGCTCGACCATGCGATCGCGGAACTTGGTGACCGCGACGAACCACGAGGGAACCGCCATGTAGATGAGCGGCTGCCCACTGCGCCAACTGTGCGGGTACGAGTGCTCGATCGTCTCGTGCCGCAGCAGCTTTCCAGCGGCCTTGAGGTCCTTGATGATGACCGGGTTGGCGTCGAAGACCATCAAGCCCTCGTACGGCGGAACCATCGAGGTGAACTTTCCACCCGGATCGAGCGGCTGCACGACCTCGATACCGTTGGCCGTGGCGACATCCATATCCTCCTCACCGAAAGCCGGTGCGAGGTGGACGATTCCGGTTCCGGAATCGGTTGTCACGTAGTCGGCCGAAAGCACGACGTGCGCGTTCGGATGTCCGAGGAAGAAGTCGAACGGCGGTGTGTACGACAGTCCGACCAACTCGGCGCCCTTGTGACGGGAAACGACCTCGGGGTCCTCCCCCAGCTCACGTGCGTAATGAGCAACCCGTGCTTCCGCGAGCACGTACCGCTTTCCGTCCTCGCCGAGCACCTGGACGTAGTCGACCTCGGGATGAACCGCAGTGGCCAAGTTGGACGGCAGTGTCCACGGAGTCGTGGTCCAGATGATCGCGTTTGCGCCGTCCAATGGTGAACCCGGAGCGACCAGCGGCATGTCGACCGTGACTGCAGGATCCTGACGCATCTTGTACGCGTCGTCGAGACGAGTCTCCTGATTGGACAGCGGAGTCTGCTCGTACCAGCTGTAGGGCAGCACGCGGAAGCCCTGATAGATCAGGCCCTTGTCGTGCAGCTCCTTGAAGGCCCACATGACGGACTCCATGAAGTCGACGTCCAGGGTCTTGTAGTCGTTGTCGAAGTCGACCCAACGTGCCTGGCGGGTGACGTAGTCGCGCCACTCGTCGGTGTACTTGAGCACCGAGGCCTTGCAGTACTCGTTGAACTTGGCCAGACCCATGACTTCGATCTCGGCCTTGTCCTTGATGCCGAGTTGCTTCTCCGCTTCGAGTTCTGCGGGCAGTCCGTGGCAGTCCCAGCCGAAGCGTCGCTCGACCTTGCGTCCACGCATGGTCTGGAAGCGCGGCACCAGGTCCTTGACGTACCCCGTCAGCAGGTGACCGTAATGCGGCAAACCGTTTGCGAAGGGCGGTCCGTCGTAGAAAACGAACTCTTCGCTGCCGTCCCGATTGGAAACCGACGCACGGAAGGTGTCGTCGTCGTCCCACTGTTTCAGGACTTTCTGTTCCAGTTCGGGGAACTTGACTCCGGTGTCGGCGGGGACACCGTAGTCGACTTTGGGATACCCGTTACTCGCCATGGCGATCTCCTCGTGCCAGTCGGACTCGGCACGGGGACGACGTGGCGCTTGTGCGCCGACACCGCGGTACCACCCCGTTTGCACCCCGTAGATCCGCGCTTGGATCCCGAGGTGCCACTCGATCGAGCTGTGACGGGCTCACCCGTTCGGTTCTACTGAGTTCTGGGCGCCTGAAGCGACAAGAACCGTTCTTCCGAAAGCTCCCCGGTGATTGCCGGATCACAGCCTGGTATTCGTGTTGGACAGTCTAATACTCGTCCTGGACCTTGTCGGAACTCGCCCTAGGACTTGTCGGGGCCACCCGGCGACTCGCCATGATTTCTCTGATTGTCATCGTTGGCGGTGGCTGCATCGTCGATCGACGAATCCGAGGAACTCTCGACTCGACCGTAAGGCGACGACATTCCGCTGCCCGATGCCGGGTCATCCAACGAAGGAACCGCCTTCCTGCTGGTCAGCGCACTGACCAGCAGGAGGACGGCACCTGCTACACAAATCGCGATACATGCCCACGCCCAGATCAGCGACCCTGTGGTCAGGGCGACGATCAGGAGAGCGAAACCAACTCCCGCGAGAACCAACGTCACGACCAGCACGTATCAACCTTTGTCCGGTCCGATAGCTGAGCCGACGGGGCGCTCTCGGTCAGCTGTTTCCCTTGGCGAAGGACGGGCTGTAGGAATCCTGTCCACCGTCGACCGGAACGGCCGAGCCGCGCTGTTCGAGCTCTTCGAGCTGCGATTCCAGGTAGGACTTCAGGCGCACCCGGTACTCGCGTTCGAACGTCTTGAGCTGCTCGATACGGCCCTCGAGGACCGAACGCTGCTGGTTGATGGTCGCCATGATTTCGGTGTGCTTCTTCTCGGCGTCCGCCTTGAGAGCGTCTGCCTTCTCCTGAGCCTGGCGAAGCTGGGTCTCGGAGCGAGTCTGAGCGTCGGTGAGCATCGCCTCCGACTTGTTGCGCGCATCCGCGATCATGCCGTCAGCCTTGCTGCGAGCCTCGCTCATGAGCTGCTCGGAGTTGGTGCGGGCACTGCCGAGCAGCTGCTCGGACTCGGTCTTGGCATCGTTGGTGAGGCGATCCGCCATCTCCTGAGCCAGTCCGAGGACCTTTGCGGCCTGCATGTGGGTGTCGCCACTCTGCGGCGCTGCAACGGCAGCGGCGGCGGGAACCGGCGCTGCAACAGGTGCAGGCTTGGGCGGTTCGACGACCCGAGCGGGCTCCGGCTTGGGCTGCGCTGCGACGGGTGCTGCCTGCTGAGCAGGTGCCGGCGACTTCTTGGCAGCCGCGAGCTCCTGATCCAGCTCACCTACGCGCTGGCGCAGGTCCGCATTCTCTTCGATGAGCTGCGACAGCGCCTGCTCGACGAGGTCGAGGAATGCGTCGACCTCGTCCTCGTTGTAGCCACGCTTGCCGATAGGCGGCTTGCTGAACGCAACGTTGTGCACGTCAGCTGGAGTCAGTTGCGGCATGGAAGGATCCCTTCACGCGTCATTTGGCGGTCTAGCAAGCATTCAGTTGCAACACAGTCTACGTAGTGGCGAACCACTGGATGAGTTATGGCATCCATTCTGGCATACCACTCACTCGGACTGCGCTCAGCGAACAACCGACATCAGGATGATGACGATGAAAAGCAAGACCATGATGGATAGATCCAAGCGAACTCCACCGAGGTTGATCGGGGGGATCAACCTGCGGAGCAGTTTCACCGGAGGATCGGTGATCGTAAAAATGGTTTCGAGAATGACTGCGACCAATCCGGTCGGTCGCCAATCTCTGGCAAACGAACGAACGAACTCGACGATCACTCTGCCGATCAGCAACAGCCAGAAGACAACCAGCACCAGATAGATCACAGAGAGAAGCGCGTCCACACCCTCACTCTGCCTGACTTCTGCGGTGTGTCCAAAACAGACACACCGCAGCAATTCCGGAACCGGTCCGCATCGAGTCCGTCTTGTAACGGCCGGCGATGGGTCCGAATGCGGCGTCCGCCGAGGCGGGCCGCCGTTCGAATGTGCTCACGTCACCCCTGCTCAGGGGCCGGACTGCGGTCGAGACCATCATTTCTGGCTGTAGAAACCCGTCTCGGCGATCCGACGGCGCTCCTCGGCGGAAACGTCGATGTCGGCCGGTGAGAGAAGAAACACTTTGGTGGCTACCTTGTCGAAAGAACCACGCAATGCGAACGCCAGGCCGGCCGCGAAATCGACCAGACGCTTCGCGTCGGCGTTGCTCATGTCGACCAGATCCATGATGACGGGAGTGCCGTCCCGGAACCGCTCACCGATCGTGCGGGCCTCTGCGTAGCTCTGCGGACGCAGTGTCGTGATCTTGGCGAGCGGGCCGCCGTCGTCGACAACCGGCGCACGTCGCGCTTCGGGTCGCTCTGCGCGCGCGTCGACCGCGAGGTTGCCACGGCTTGCCGGGCGCGGCGCCATCGCCGGGCGGCTGCTGCGGCTGGGAACGGTGTCGACGCGGGGCCGGGAATCGTAGCGATCGAACTCCGCGTCCTCTTCGTCACGACGACTGGGCGCGTAGCTCGCCTTCGAGAAGGCAGGTTCGACGAACTCGCGGTCGTCGCGCTCGGCATAGCCGTCGTGACTACGACGGGGTGCGCGGCGAGCCTGATCGGGCTCCTCCACGTATTCGTCCTCGTAGTCATCGAGGGGAACCATGCCGAAGTAAGCCTTGAACTTATGCAGGTTGCTCATTGATCGACCTTCCTTGGCGCGGCGGAATCAATCCGACTGCGACCGGTCGCAGCGGTGTGGACGGGTTGGGCGATCACCTGAGCGATCACCTCGAGATTACTGGTCGTGAGCCGAGCAGTGCGGTTCCGACACGCACGCAGGTTGATCCGTGGCGCACTGCAGCCTCCAGATCGCCGGTCATACCGGCCGAGAGTTCGGTTGCCCGGGGATGCGATTCGAGGATCAAAAGATGTGCCCTGCGGAGGATTTCGAACTGCTCGTCCGGATCTGATCCAAGCGGCGGGACGGCCATCAGTCCCGCGAATTCGAGACCTTCGGCTGATTCGATCCGCTCGGCGAGAGGCGTTAGTTCGCCCGTCGGAACTCCGCCACGCGCGGGGTCTCCGTCGAGACTTACCTGGATGAGCGCCCGGAGCGGCTCCGTGCGCTCACCGTCCGACAAAGCACTCAGCGCAGCCCGATCGAGTGCATCGACCAGTCGCGCACTGTCCACCGAGTGAATTGCATAGGCCCACTTCGCTACCGACCGAGCTTTGTTGCGCTGCAACTGTCCGATCATGTGCCAGCGAACCGGATCATCGATCGCGCCCGTCTGTGCAGCGCCGTCGAAGTCCGCGACCTTCTCCACTGCTTCCTGCTCACGAGACTCACCGAATTCACGGCAACCCAGTTCGTACAGGATTCGAGCGTCGGACGCCGGAAAGAATTTGGTCACCGGCAGCAGTGCTACGTCGGAAACCTCGCGACCGGCGGCAAGGCAGGCGGCCGCCAATCGCGCCCTCACCGAGTCGAGTGCCGTCGATATTTCTGTCAGCCGCATTTCCGTCTCGCGCATTTCTGCCTAGACGGTTTCCTGCGCTGCGGGCGCTTCCATCCAGATCACTGCAGCTTGACGCCCGGTCAGAGATTCTCGGCGATGACTGAACAACGCGCGATCCTCGATCGTGCACCGCGGGTCCTCGGCGACACCGGACACACCCGCGGCGAGCAACTGCTTACGCAGTCCCGCACGCAGATCGAGCCCCGGCGTGCCCTTCTCGGTGCGAGTTGCGCTGCCCGGCAAGTGCTTTTCCACGTCCGCGCGCATCGCAGCGGGAACCTCGTACTGGCGTCCGCTCGCAGCCGGACCGAGGAAGGCGCCGATACGCGAAACGTCCGCGCCCTGACGCACCATCTCCGCGAGGACGCGCGGGACGATACCGATGCGGGCACCGATCCGTCCGGCATGAACGGCCGCGATCACACCGGCCTCCTCGTCGGAGAGCAGAACGGGAACACAATCTGCACTGAGGGTGGCTAGCGCCAGGCCGGGAACAGTGGTGACCAGAGCATCCGTCACCGGAATCACTTCGTCGGTCGGTTCCGTCACGACAGTGACGTTGCGCGAATGGATTTGTTCCATCCACACGAGATGGTCAGGCTCGACGCCTATTTCGCGAGCCAGACGTCGGCGATTCGCATCGACGGCTGCCGGATCGTCTCCGACGTGATCGCCCAGATTGAACGACTCGTACGGTGACGCGGAAACACCACCGGCTCGGCTGGTCACGACGCGGCGAATGCGGGTGCGGGTGGTCGACTTCTCGGTACTCAAGATAAGTGTGCTCACAAACGTCGAAAGTTGTCGTCCGGCTCAGACGTGACCGGACATCCAGTCAAGAACAGGGTACCCAGAAATTCCGGGCACCCTGTTCTCGAAACTGTTTGTAGCCCTACGTCAGCGACGCATGAAGACCGGCACGTCGACGTCGTCGTCGCCCTCGTCTTCCTGGACCGGCGCATGGCGGGGGCCACCGATCGGAGGCAAGCTGCCCGAACCGGTGGTCTCGCGCGCTGCGGAAATCGGCTGCTCGCCAGCAGGTTCGGCGGCCACCGGCGACCGGCCGACCTCACCCGCGCGCCCGGCGCCGATAGCTCCACGTCCCTGCGCGGTCGACTCCACGGGACGACGAGCCGGAGCTCCTCCGTCGAATCCCGCAGCGATGACCGTCACACGAACCTCGTCACCGAGTGAATCGTCGATGACCGTTCCGAAGATGATGTTGGCGTCGATGTGGGCAGCTTCCTGCACCAGCGAAGCCGCCTCGTTGATCTCGAACAGGCCCAGATCGCTACCGCCGGCGATCGACAGAAGCACGCCGCGGGCGCCTTCCATCGAAGCTTCGAGGAGCGGGGAATTGATCGCGGATTCCGCCGCCTTGATCGCGCGTCCCTCACCCCGCGAGGAACCGATTCCCATCAACGCACTACCGGCACCGGACATGACACCCTTGACGTCCGCGAAGTCGACGTTGATCAGACCCGGAGTGGTGATGAGGTCGGTGATGCCCTGGACGCCGTTGAGGAGAACCTCGTCCGCGCTGCGGAACGCGTCCATCAGGCTGACGGCCGCGTCACCCAGCTGGAGCAGGCGATCGTTGGGAATGACGATCAGTGTGTCGCAGGACTCGCGGAGCGCCTGGATTCCGGTATCCGCCTGTCCCCCACGACGCTTGCCCTCGAAAGAGAACGGTCGCGTCACGACGCCGACGGTGAGTGCGCCCAGCTTCCGGGCGATGCTTGCCACGACAGGGGCACCACCGGTTCCGGTGCCACCACCCTCGCCTGCGGTCACGAACACCATGTCGGCGCCCTTGATGACCTCTTCGATCTCGTCCTTGTGATCTTCGGCTGCCTTGCGACCCACTTCCGGGTCGGCACCGGCGCCGAGGCCACGGGTCAATTCACGACCGACGTCGAGCTTGACGTCGGCGTCACTCATCAGAAGGGCTTGCGCGTCCGTGTTGACCGCGATGAACTCGACTCCCTTGAGTCCCTGTTCGATCATGCGGTTGACTGCGTTCACGCCGCCGCCGCCGATGCCGACGACCTTGATTACGGCGAGGTAGTTGTGCGGGGGCGTCATCGGCTCTCGCCTTCCGTGTCGTGTTTCACGCTGCTTGTCAGTGCTGCTGTCTTTTTACTGCTGCTGTATTTGTTACTGCTGGTGTATTTGGTACTGCTGGTGTATTTGGTACTGCTGGTGTATTTGGTACTGCTGGTGTATTTGGTACTGCTGGTGTTCGAGATAAACTCTAAACCTCAACCACAGGGTTAGAGTTATGTCAAGTATTCGATCTGAAACGAAACGCTATGCACCGTCGTCGCGTTCCGCCATTAGGCGCGCCGAGACACACCGAAGTATTTGCTGCGCACTGACGCACGGCTGCACCGGGCGCTATCGCACCGTCGGCAGATCAGGACTGGACACGTCGTACGTCTGCCCCGGTTGGGTCAACAGCGGAAGCGTCACAGCAGCCTTACGATCCGAGTGCTCGACACCGCCCCAGTTTACGACGCGACCGTCGAGCAGAGTCAGCGTGACACTCGAAATCGACCGAGCGGCAACCTCTCCCACCTGAAATCTCAGATCCGGCGGCAACACCGACAACACCTCGAGCGCGGCAAGCGTCGGCTCGTCGTTCCACCCGGGCGTCGGTGTCACCAGACGCGGAACCCCGGGCGGCGGGACGCCCATCTCGAAGTCGACGCCCTTCTCGTCCAGCAGGTGTGCACCCTCAGGTGAGTCGACGAAGACGACCGGTACCCGTTCGGTGACGGTGACGCGGATAGTCGACGGATACATCCGCTGCACACGAGCCGAGGCCACCTTCGGAATCGTCGCCACACGTGCGGCGGCGGCGCCGGTGTCTACCCGCATCAACGGCTGACCGGTCGGTACGGCCAGGAGCGAAAGGATCTGTTCCTCACTGACGGTCGTCGCACCGAGAACTTCGGTGCCCCGGACCGAGAGCACCGGAGACAACCAAGCCGTCAACGCAATTCCCACCACCAGCACGATTGCCAGCGGTGCCACGATCAGCGGTCGCTTGAACCACTTACGAGTCGGTGTGGGTTCGGGAGCCGGCTCCGTCGACCGCGTCGAGTATCGCGATTCGGTGCGAGTACTGCGCCGACGCGTACTGGTGGCTTGTCTGGCTCGAGGATCTCGACGCCCGCGCCGACTTCGTGCGTCGGGTGTCATCGCGGCGCGGGATGCGGCGCCGAACGCAAAGCATCGAGGATCTGTTTGCCGAGCATGGTCACGTCACCGGCACCCATCGTGATGACGATGTCGCCGGGGTGAGCCAACGCCGCCACCTGCTTCGGCGCCTGTGACAGATCCGGTTGATAGTGAACAGGTTTCGTGACCGACTGAGCGACCAGCGCACCACTGACGCCCGGCATCGGCTCTTCGCGAGCGCCGTAGACATCGAGAACGACAACCTCGTCGGCCAAGTCCAGCGCCTGCGCGAACTCCTCGGCAAACGCGGCGGTGCGTGAATAGAGATGAGGTTGGAAGACCACGATCACGCGTCCGGCTGCCGAATTGGTCGACGACGAATCGTCCTCCGGTCGAACCAGATCCGCCGCCGCGCCGAGAACCGCACGAACTTCGGTCGGATGGTGGGCGTAGTCGTCGAACACCCGGACACCACGCTCGCGGCCGGTGAACTGGAACCGGCGGTGTACGCCACCGAATCCGGCGAGCCCCTCGACGATCTCCTCCGTCTCGGCGCCGGCGTCACGGGCAGCCAGTAGAGCCGCAAGTGCGTTGAGCGCCATGTGACGACCCGGCACTGCCATCCGCACGGTTCGCGCGGCGCTCTCGCCCGCCAGGTGGAACTGCAGGACTCCCCCGACGTCGTGCGCATGGAAGCCCAGTAGTCGGACTCCGACCTCGACACCGTCGACAGGCTCGAAGGCGGTGCCCGCCTCCACTTCCTGCGCGTCTGCCGATCCGTAACCGAGTACCCGGATGTCCGAACGGCCCGAGGCCACGATTCGCTTCGCGAGATCCGCCGATCCCGGGTCGTCGAGGCAAGCAATCAAGAGCCCACCCGGACGCAACTTGTCGACAAAATCGTCGAACACCTTCACATACGCTTCGACACTCCCGAAATAGTCGAGGTGATCGGCCTCGATGTTGGTCACGACGATCACGTTGGGGTCGTACTGCAGCAGCGACCCGTCACTCTCGTCCGCCTCCGCGACAAAGACGTCACCGCTGCCGTGATGGGCATTCGTTCCCGCTTCGTTGAGTTCGCCGCCAACGGCGAACGAAGGGTCGAAACCACAGTGCTGCAGGGCGACCACGAGCATCGACGTTGTCGACGTCTTGCCGTGTGTACCCGAAACCAGGAACGTGCGATTGCCCTGCATCAGTGATGCAAGGACAGCCGGACGAAGAATCACCGGGATTCCGCGGCGAGCGGCCTCGACGAGTTCCGGGTTGTCCTTCGGGATAGCCGCGTGCGTCGTGACGACGACGGTCGGACCACCCGGCAGCAGGTCGAGAGCATCGGCGTCGTGGCCGATCCGGACCTGTGCCCCGCGTGCACGAAGCGCCAGGACTCCTCGGCTCTCCTTGGCGTCCGAACCCGAGACAAGGCCCCCGCGGGAAAGCAGAATTCGAGCGATGCCGGACATACCGGCACCGCCGATTCCGACCATGTGTACTCGCTCGAGGTGGGCGGGCAGCGCGGTCATCGGTTTCCCCTTGCGTTTTCCTGGACGGCGTTTTCCTTTGCCGCGATGTCGAGCACGATCCGTGCGATCTCGGTTGCCGCGGTGCGGTGCCCGACGTTGGCAGCACCACTGCTCATCTTGTCGAGGCGCGCGCTGTCGCTCAGCATCGGGACGACGGTACCGGCGACGAACGTCGGCGTGAGCTCGTTGTCGGAGACGATGATCGCACCGCCCGCTGCGACAACGGGTTTCGCGTTGAGTTCCTGCTCACCATTGCCGTGCGGCAACGGAACGTAGACGGCCGGAAGCCCGACCGCCGAGACCTCGGCGACCGTCATCGCGCCCGAACGACAGATAGTCGCGTCGGCTGCGGCATACGCGAGATCCATCCGCGAAAGATAGGGAACAGCCACATACGGTGCCGTCTCCGAGTACTGCGTGACTTCGAGAGAGTTCTTGGGTCCGTGTGCGTGAAGGACCGAGATCCCGGCCTTCGCCAGTTCTTCCGCTGCTCCGGACACCGCGTCGTTGAGCGACTTCGCGCCTTGCGATCCGCCGAAGACGAGCAGAACGGGACCGTCCTGAGGTAGTCCGAAGTACTCGCGAGCTTGCGAGCGGAGTCCCGCTCGATCGAAATTGGCGATCGACGCGCGAACCGGGATGCCAACGATCTCGGCGTCCTGATCGCCGCGGTTCTTCACTCCGGAACCCGGAACAGCAGCAAGCACCCGCGTCGCCAGGCGAGCACCGATCTTGTTCGCGATGCCGGCACTGGCGTTCGCCTCGTGGATGACGATCGGAATCTTGCGGCGGCGCCGAAGAACACCGCCACGTGCGGCAAGATACGCCGGAAGCGCGACGTAACCACCGAAACCGACGATCACGTCGGCGTCGACGGAATCGAGTACCTCACGGGTCTTGCGCACCGAGGCGAGGATGCGTGTCGGCAGTTTGACGAGATCCATCGTGGGCTTACGAGGAAGCGGAACCGGGGGAATGAGCTCGAGCGTGTACCCGCGAGCCGGCACCAAGGTGGTTTCGAGACCACGCGCCGTCCCGAGCGCAGTGATTCTGGTGTCGGGCGCAGCGGCCTTGACCGCGTCCGCGACAGCAAGTGCGGGTTCGATGTGACCAGCCGTGCCTCCCCCTGCCACCACTACCGACAGAGCCGATTTGTTGCCGCTCACCTACGAATTCCTCGCTCTCGAACTTCTCGTGGATCTTGTGCCCTACGTGTCGGCGCCTGCCGACGCTGACCATTCTGCCCTCCCGCGGTGCGCTTCCGTGACCCAGCGGCCGCACCTCGGTTGGAATCCGAGGAAGGGCGAGCACCTTGATCTGCCCGCTTGCGTCGATCGCCCGTCTCGATCGCGCGCCGGCCGTCGCGTCCGCGTGCCGGTTCGATCTGCCGTGCGGGCTTCGGTCGACGGATCGGCCGGCCCCCTGACGGCGGGTGGTACAGCACGGGCTTCGGCAGTCTGAGCAACTTCGAGATCTTGCCGTCCTGCCCGGAGTTCAGAGCGGCAACTGCTTCGGGCTCGTGGCGCGCTGCATTGGCGATGACACCGAACATGAACAATGTGATCGCCAAGGACGAACCGCCGGCGGAGACCAAGGGCAACTGGAGTCCGGTCACCGGCAGCAGTCCGATGACGTAACCGATGTTGATCATTGCCTGGCCGACGATCCAGGTAGTTGCAGTGGCCGACAGGAGCCGCCAGAACGGATCGATGCTGCGGGCTGCGATCCGCAATCCCGTGTAGACGAATACAGCGAACAAACCGATCACCACTGCGCAGCCGACAAATCCCAACTCTTCGCCGATGATCGCGAAGATGAAGTCGTTGTGCGCGTTGGGTAGGTAGTTCCACTTGGCGACGCTCTGACCGAGTCCGCGTCCGAAAAGGCCCCCGTCGGCGAGCGAATACAAAGCCTGCTTGGCCTGATAGTTGTTGCCCTGCAGGTCGTCGCTCTTGTTGAAGAAGGCTTGAACTCGATCGGAACGATAACCGGCCGTCATCGCCAGCACGCCCGCCACGACGACGCCCGTCACCGCGATCGAGCCGAAGAGCTTCAGTGGCAGCCCACCGAACCACAGCAGGGCCCCGACGATGATTCCCAATGCGATGGTCGTACTGAGGTTCGGTTGCGCGACGACCAGCGCGAAGACCAGCATTGCTGCGGGCACGAGCGGAATCAGGATCGACTTCACGGATCGGTCGTCCGGCCGCCGCGAAGCCAACAGATGGGCGCCCCAGATCGCCAACGCGACCTTCATGATTTCCGAGGGCTGCACCGAGAACCCGCCGACGTTGAACCAGCGACGCGCGCCCTGCGCTTCTGTGCCGATTCCCGGAATCAGGACGAGTACCAGCATGATCAGCACGACGACGAACAGCGGAAACGAATACTGCCGGAGCACTCTCGCCGGGATCCGCAGCGCGACGTAGAAGAGCACAGCTCCGAGAATCGCGAAGATCAACTGCTGGGTGAACAACGAATACGCCGAGCCACCGGACACGTACTGCTCGACGCTCGACGCCGACAGAACCATCACGAGCCCCAAGACAGTCAACATCGTGGCAATCGTCACCACCAGGTGGAACGACGCCAACGGCCGCGCCAACCAGGCACCGATTCGGGTCTTGGGACCCTTGGTCATAGCAAGTTCCCGGCTTGGCCAGGCGAATCCGTGAACGGATCGGGTAATGCGGCGACGGCGGCGGCGAAGCTGTCACCACGATGTCCGTAGCTGGCGAACATGTCCAAGGACGCGGCGGCCGGGGCGAGTACAACTGCATCACCGGGGGACGCCAACTCGGCAGCTTCGACTACCACTGCGGCCATGACGGCATCCGCGTCGGCACCCGACGGCAGCCGGATGGTGAGAGTCGAGTTGCTGCTGTTTTCGCTCACCACTGCATCGTCCCCCGACATCACGTGCACCACGGGAACATCGGGCGCGTGTCGCGCGAGCGCGTCCTCGATCACACCAGCGTCACGCCCGAGAAGGACAGCGCCGGAGAGTCGAGGGCCGACTTCGCTCACCAATTGGTCGACGCTGGCTCCCTTGAGCAGACCGCCTGCAACCCAGACGACGCGATCGTGCGCGAGTATCGACGGTCGGGCTGCGTGCGGATTGGTGGCCTTGGAGTCGTCGATGTACACAACGGACCCGACACGGCCGACCAGCGCCCCTCGGTGTGGGCCGACCTTGTGTGCGGCCAGACCGCGTTCGACGACGTCTGCCTCGAATCCGAGTGCCCGCGCCAACGCGGCGGCGGCCAGCGCGTCCATGACGCCTGCCGGGCCGGCGGGATCTATCGACGCTGCTTCGGCCAAGCGGACGTGATCGCCGAATGCGTTGTCCACGAGGTGTCCCGCTTCGACACCCAGTTCTCCTTCGCCCGGTTCACCCAATCTGAACCCGGTGACAATGTCTGCAGTTGCGCGAGTTCCCAGTTCGGAAGCGATCGCGTCATCGAGGCCGACCACCGCGACCTTTCCGCTCAGCGCCCGCGACTTGGCCTCGGCGTACGCGCTCATTCCGCCGTGCCAGTCGAGGTGATCCTCGGCGACGTTGAGGACCACGCCGGCATCCGGACGCACCGAAGGCGCCCAGTGCAATTGGAAGGACGACAGTTCGACAGCGAGGTACTCCACGCGCGGCGACGTCTCGGCGAGTGCGTCGAGTATCGGCAGCCCGATGTTTCCGCAGGCTCGGCCGACAACTCCGGCGGCGTCGAGAATCGAGGCCAGCATCGACGTCGTCGTGGTCTTTCCGTTCGTCCCCGTCACGACGAGCCATTTACGGGGTGTGCCGAAGTGCCCGCTGTGGTCGACGCGCCAGGAGAACTCGACGTCTCCCCAGATGGGAATCCCGTGACCGGCGGCGGCTGCAAGGATCGGTGCATCCGGCCGAAAGCCCGGACTGGTGACTACGAGCCCGTACTCGGTGATCGAATCCGGGGCATCCTCGATCGAGGTGGTGGTCACCATGTCCGCGCCGAGCTCCGCGCAGCGCTCCGCGAAGTCCAAGGTCGAATCGGCAACCGTCACGACAGCACCGAGGGCGACGAGAGGTTCGATGGTCGCTTGACCGGACACCCGCCCTCCGGCGACCAGCACTCGCGTACCGCGGAGCCAGGACAGGTCGTTCTCGGAATCCGCTGAGCTGGTCATGGTTTTCAGCCTCCGAGCGCTGCGAGGTATTCGCTGTAGAAGAGTGCCAATCCGATAGCCGACGCAATAGCCGCCAACAACCAGAATCTGATGATGACCGTGGTTTCAGCCCACCCGGCGAGTTCGAAGTGGTGATGGAACGGCGCCATTCGGAAGACTCGCCGTCGGCTGGACCGGAACACCGCTACCTGGATCACCACCGACGCGGCCTCCGCGACGAACAGTGCACCGATGACCACCATCAACAGTTCCGTGCTTGTGGTGATCGACAATCCGGCGAGCATGCCGCCGAGGGCAAGAGAACCGGTGTCGCCCATGAAGATCTTGGCGGGTGCGGCATTCCACCAGAGGAAACCGATGCACGCGCCGGCGCCTGCCGCGCAGAGCACCGCGAGGTCGAGCGGGTCTCGGACGTCGTAGCAACCCTTACCGGGATTCGTCTCGCACGAGTAGCGGAACTGCCAGAACGTGATGATGACGTAGGCGCCGAGAACGAAACTCATCGCACCGGCGGCCAATCCGTCGAGGCCGTCGGTCAGGTTGACGGCATTGGACCAGGCGCTGACCAGTAGGTAGCAGAAGGCGATGAAGACCACGGAACCGAGTGAGACGGTGGCGATGTCGCGGACGTACGACAGATGAACACTGCCCGGAGTCAGCCCGTCGTCACCGCGGAACTGAAGGGCCAGGATTCCGAAGGCAATGGCAGCGACGAACTGGCCGACCAGCTTCGCTGTCTTGTTCAGTCCCAGATTGCGCTGCTTGCGGATCTTGATGAAGTCGTCGAGGAAACCGACTCCACCGAGCGCGGTGGTCAGACCGAGAACGAGTAGGCCGGACGCCGATGGCCCCTCCGCGTTGTCCATGCCGAGACCGATGAGGTGTGAGCCGAGATAGCCGGCCCAGATTCCGGTCAGGATCGCGACGCCGCCCATCGTGGGAGTGCCGCGCTTGGCCTGGTGACTGGCTGGACCTTCGGTTCGGATCTCCTGCCCGAAACCTTGTTTCGAGAACGCCTTGATCAGGATCGGCGTGAGCATGATAGAGACCGCCAGCGCGATGCCTGCGGCGAGAAGAATCTGGATCACTGCGAATCCCCGCCGTTCTCGCCATCGGTGTTCGCGTCACCGGTGTTCTCGCTGTCGGTGTTGGGCGTTGCAGCCAGTATCGCTTCGGCGACCGTCCACAGTTCAACCGACTTGGACGCCTTCACCAGGACGAGATCGCCCGGTTCGAGTTCCGCTTCGAGAATGGCGATTGCCGCAGCTGCGTCGGGCACGACGACGGACTCGTCACCCCACGACCCCTCCATCACCGCACCTTGATGCATCGCACGCGAGGTGCGGCCCGTTCCGACGACGATCAACTTGCTGACATCGAGTCTGACGGCCAGGCGACCGATCGCGTCGTGCTCGACAACTGATTCCGGTCCGAGCTCACCCATCTCTCCGAGCACAGCCCAGCTACGGCGACCGAAGTGCCGATCCGATCGCGCCATGGACACCAACGCTTTGAGGGCGGCGCGCATGGAATCGGGATTGGCGTTGTAACTGTCGTTGACGACGGTGACGCCGTCGGCGCGCTCGGTGACTTCCATCCGCCTCGCGGACGCTGCCTTCGTGCCCTCGAGGACACGTGCGATGTCTGCAACCGCGAGGCCGTTCTCGAGTGCGACGGCCGCCGCGGCCAGGGCGTTGCTCACGTGGTGTTCGCCGTGAACGGCCAGGCGAATACGTGCAGAACCCTGTGAACAGTTCAGTGTGAAGGAAGCCCTGGCCTGGTCGTCGACAACCACGTCGGTCGCCCGAACGTCGCAGTCTTCCGACTGACCGACGAATACGATCCGGGCCTTGGTTCGACTCGCCATTGCGGCGACCATGCGGTCGTCGGCGTTGAGGACCGCAACTCCACCGTCGGCTGCCGACGGGAGTGCTTCCACCAGTTCACCTTTGGCGACCGCGATCGCTTCACGCGAACCGAACTCACCGAGATGGGCAGTGCCCACATTGAGAACTACGCCGATCTTCGGCGGCGCGATCTTCGTCAGTTCGCCGACATGACCGACCCCACGGGCCGACATCTCGAGAACGAGGAAGCGGGTCTTCTCGTCGGCACGGAGCACTGTCCACGGCAGACCCAATTCGTTGTTGAACGACCCGGGGGGCGCAACCACCTCGCCGCACTCGCGCAGCAGCGCTGCTATCAGATCCTTGGTCGAGGTCTTGCCGGCAGAACCGGTGACACCGACCAGCGTCAGTCCACCATCGGCCGGTGTGCCATCAGTTGCCAGTTCGTCGACGACTGCTCGGGCCAGAAGGCCGAGGGCATGCAGGACCGCGGCTCCGGACCCGTCGGTGTCGTGTTCGAGCAGCATCACTGCACTGGGACCGTCGTTCGGCACCGATGGAACGACGATTGCCGGAACTCCGACCGGCCGCGCCGCGAGCACCGCCACAGCGCCCGCTGCCACCGCCGCTTCCGCGTGATCATGACCGTCGACACGCGCTCCGGGTAGGGCGAGGAAGAGCCCACCTGGAGCTACTTTGCGCGAATCGAATTCGACGGTTCCAGTCACCTGCGTCGACGAATCGTCGACGTCGTGCAGGGTTCCTCCGACGATCTCGGCGATCCGAGAGAGCGTCATCGGGATCATTGCTTGCCTCCATGTGCTGTGTTGATCGCGAATCGGCCGATCATTTCGCCCAACACCTCGCGGTCGTCGAACGGGTGTTTGACCCCGTCGATTTCTTGACCTACTTCGTGGCCTTTGCCTGCCACCAGGACGACATCTCCTGGCTGTGCCCACCGGACTGCTTGCTCGATCGCGGCGGCCCGGTCCCCCACTTCGCGAACCTCGCCGCGTTCGGATTCGGGCACGTCCGTGGCGCCTTGCATCACCGAAGCGCGAATCTTCGCCGGATCCTCGGTGCGTGGGTTGTCGTCGGTGACGATCAGCAGGTCTGCGCCACGCGCACCCGCTTCACCCATCAGTGCCCGTTTGCCGGCGTCGCGATCCCCGCCTGCGCCGACCACCACGGCAACGCGACCGGGAACCTGGTTGCGCAGCGTGGCGATCACAGCTTCGAGCGCTGCCGGTTTGTGCGCGTAGTCGACCACGGCGAGAAAGCTCTGCCCCCGGTCGATCCGCTGAACTCGCCCCGGGACGTCCACGGTCCCGAGCGCTCGAACAGCCGCGTCCGGGTCGAGGCCCGCAGCAAAACTGACGGTCAACGCCAGTGCAGCGTTGGCCACGTTGTATCGCCCGGGGAGCCGAAGTGAGACCGGCCACGATTGTCCGTCCGGCCCGACCAACTCGAAGGTCTGCGAGCCGTCCTCGGCAACCTCGACTGCGCCGACCGTCCACTCGGCCTCGGCCGTCGAGGTCGAGACCGTGGTCACCGCGTCGCTCTCGTCGGTCGCGGCCAACTCGGCCATCCGTCGACCCCACACGTCGTCGACGCAGACGACCGCATGCTCGGCTCGCACAGTCGACTCGGGATCGAACAACCGTGCCTTGGCCTGGAAGTACTCCTCGAAGTCCCGGTGGAAATCCAGGTGATCCTGAGAAAGGTTCGTGAAGGCTCCGATGTCGAAGCGGATGCCGTCGACGCGCCCGAGGGCAAGCGCGTGACTGGACACCTCCATGACGACGGTGTCGATCCCCTGCTCGGCCATCACGGCGAACAGAGCATGCAGTTGCGGAGCCTCCGGCGTGGTCAGAGCGCTGGGCACCCGGCGGCCGTCGATTCGAGTCTCGATGGTCCCGACCAGGCCCGGCTTGCGGCCGGCTCCGGCAATCGCAGCTTCGAGCAAGTACGACGTCGTGGTCTTGCCCGATGTGCCGGTAATACCGACGACTTGCATCTTCTCCGAGGGCCGGCCGTAGATTTCCGCTGAGATCTCACCGAGCACATCCCGCGGGTTCGGATGAACGAGAACTGGGACGGACCGGTCAGGCGCCTTGTCCGCTGCCTCAATCAATTCGAGGCCGGCCTCGTCGGTCAAGATCGCGGTCGCACCGCGCCCCAGAGCGTCGACGGCGAACTGAGCGCCATGGGTCCGTGCACCGGGCAGAGCGGCGAAGAGGTCATCGGTCACGATTCCCTGCGCACGCAGGTCGACGCCCTTGACGACGACCTCCGAGGACTGTGATCCCGGTTGCCCCACCCATTCGAGGCGAGCCCCGGACAGTTCGGAGAGCGCCGTGATCGCGGTAGCAACCGGTTGTGTCGGACGCGTCCCGGGAGCGCCGTCCGAGTTCGACGATTGCAAACGATTCGGCACTGTCACTCGACTCCTGGCAATTGTCGTTGTTCTATCGCGGTCGTTGTCTATGGCGGTCGTTGTCTATGGCGGTCGCAACGCAAGCAAAGTTCGGCGCACTGCGATGAATGAGGTTACTGCGACGTTTGAGATTACCGTGTCCGGGATTCACCCGAAGACCGTGTCGAAACCGACACACCGCAATCAGTCCGCCTGCAACACCAACTTGCGACCGGGGTCCGGCGACATCGGGACACTGTCACGCTGGAGCATCCACGACGCGATGTTGTGGAACAACGGTGCCGCCGACTGACCGCCGCCGCCGTCCACGCCGCGAACCGGTGCGTCGAGCATGATTCCGATCACGAATCGAGGATTGTCCGCAGGCGCGATTCCCGCGAAGGTGATCCAGTAGTTGGAGTTGGAGTAGCACTTGCACGCGGGATCCACCTGCTGCGCGGTCCCGGTCTTTCCACTGACCTGGTATCCCTCCACACCCGCGGCAACACCGGTTCCTCGTTGGTTGCCGGTGTCTTCCTGAGTGACCGACCGGAACATGTCCCGAACAGTCGCCGCTGTCTGGGCGCTGACCACCTCGACGCCCTCGGGCTGCGGCGTCTCGGTCCGCGTGCCGGAAGAGTCGACAGTCGACTTCACGATCCGCGGAGGAATTCGCACGCCGTCGTTGGCAATGGCCTGGTACATCCCGGTCATCTGCAGGGTTGTCATCGAGAGACCCTGCCCGATCGGCAGGTTCGCGAAGGTTCCGCCGGACCACTGGTCGCGACTCGGAACGCTGCCCGCGCTCTCGCCGGGAAGTCCGACGTCGGTGCGTTGTCCGAGGCCGAACCTGTTCAGCATGTCTGCGTAGCGATCCTCGCCCACTCGCTGAGCGAGCATCAAGGTGCCGACGTTCGAGGACTTTCCGAATACACCGGTAGAGGTGTACGGGGCCACACCGTGATCCCACGCGTCCTTGACTGTGGCACCGGACATCGTGATGCTGCCCGGGACCTGCAGAACTTCGTCCGGAGTTGTCTTACCGTCCTCGATGGCCGCTGCTGCGGTGACGATCTTGTTCACCGATCCGGGCTCGAACGGCGTACTGACCGACGGATTGCCCATTTCGGCTGTCGGCGCGTTCTTGTCGATGCCGATTGCGGGGTTGAAGGTGCTGTCGTTGGACATGGCCAACACCTGTCCCGTCTTGGAGTCCATGACCACAACCGAAGCGTTCTTTGCGCCCGACTTGTCCTTGGCGATCTGGACCTGCTGCTGAACGTAGAACTGGAGGTCCGAATCGATGGTCAGCTCGACACCCGAACCGTTGACTGCCGGTTGCTTGTCACGCCAGCTGCCGGGGATCACAGCGCCGTCGGAACCGCGGTCGTACGTTTCGGATCCATCGGTTCCGGCGAGCGTGGAGTCCATCGAATCTTCGAGACCGAGCAAACCGTGCCCGTCCCAGCCGGTCGCGCCGACGAGATTCGCGGCCAGAGAGCCACCGGGGTACTCGCGGATGTCCTGACGCTCGAGGCCGACCTCCCGGAACTTGTCCGAGATCTCGGCAGCAACCGCCGGATCCACGCTGCGCGCGAGGTACGTGAAAGTCTCGTTGCTGTTCATCTTCTGAAGCAGATCTTTTTCCGGAACGGTATCGCCGAGCTTGGCGTGGATTCCGGCGGCGATCTCGGCGAGGCGATCGCTCACTTCCGGCGCCTGCTTGTCACCCTCGGCGCCCTGCTCGATGCTCTTGGCGCGCGCTTCCTCGAGTTCCTTGCGTACCCGCACCGGCTGGAAAGTCAGCGCCTTGGCTTCCATGGTGAAGGCGAGGGGGTTTCCGTTGCGATCGGTTATCGAGCCACGTACAGCCGGATCGACCTGGGTCGTGGTTCGTTGATTGGCAGATTCCGCAGCCAGACTCGGCGCGTCGATTCCCTGAATCCACAAGAGCTGCAATGCCGCAACGGCGAGCGCACCACACATGGTGATACGACCGACTCGCTGACGAAACGGAAATGAGGCGGTGGCCGAGCGGCGCGGACGCCGACCGGGGTTGTTACGGGAGTTCTGACTCACCGACGTTCCTCAGGCGGAGCAGGCACCGCCGTCGTGGTGGCGGGTGCTGTCGTCGTGGGGATCACAGGAACCAATTGTTCACTCTGCGCGAGGTTTCGCGTGTTATTCGGAACGCTCGGCGTGGCTCCGGGAGCAACCGGCGTTGTTGTGCGCGGGGGTGTCGCAGTCGGTGCGGGCACCGATGTGGGCGCATCGAGCGGCGGCATAGCTCCGGCAGTCGCGGGAGTCGGCGTTCCGACGACCTCGACCGAACCGTCCGGATGAACTACCAGTCGTGCAGGGTCCTTGGCGGGGACCATGCCGAGAGCGCTTGCCTGATTTGCCAACTCCGGAGCCGAGTTACGCGACTGGAAGTCACGTTCGAGCGCTGCTTTCTGCTCGACCAAAGACTGGTTGTATGCACGTGCATCACTGAGTTGGTACGAATCCTCGGCAGCGCGAGTGGTCAGCAGCAGAGTCACCGCGAGACCGATGGACAGAAGTCCGATGACGGAGGCCACGAACGGCACTCTCCCCTTGAGCATCGCCCGAGGAGAGATAGACGGGCCGGCAGCAGCGACAGTTCCGGTCCGGCCTGCCGCCCGTGCGGTGCGCTTGTCGTATGCACGTTGCGCTGCACCGGATTTGCCCTGACGACTCATGCCCGCCTCCTGGAAATGCGTTCTGCGGCACGCAAACGCACCGGAGCTGATCGTGGGTTCTCTTCGATTTCCTGCTCTGACGCACGTTCTGCGCCACGGGTGAGAATGCGGAACTCCGGTCCCATACCCGGCAACTCGACCGGTAGTCCTTCAGGACTGGTGGACTTCGAGCGGGGAACCAACTCCGCCTTCACAACTCGATCCTCGAGCGACTGGTAGGACATGAACACCACTCGCCCACCGACTGCCAGTGCGTCGAGCCCGGCAGGAACGGCTGCACGAAGCGAATCCAACTCGGCATTGACTTCGATCCGCAGCGCTTGGAAGGTGCGCTTGGCCGGGTGTCCCCCCGTACGCCGCGTGGCTGCCGGGATTGTTCGGTACAGCAATTCGACCAGAGCTGCACTGGTGGTGAAGGGTTCACGCTCACGCTGCCGAAGGATCTCGGACGCAATCTTTCCCGCGAACCGTTCTTCGCCGTACGTGCTCAGAATGCGAGCAAGGTCGCCGTGACTGTAAGTGTTCAGGACCTCTGCCGCGGTCAGCCCGACCGTCTGATCCATCCGCATGTCGAGAGGAGCGTCGATCGAGTACGCAAAACCTCGGTCGGCTTCGTCCAACTGCATCGACGACACACCCAGATCGAAAAGGATCGCGTGAACCGACTCCGTCGACGGCAGACCTGCCTGTTCGAGCGCGTCCTCGATCCCGTCATACGTGGTGTGCACGAACGTCGTTCGGTCCGCGAATGGCGCCAGACGCTCGGAAGCGATCCGGAGTGCGTTGGTGTCGCGATCGAGACCGATGAGGTGAAGGCCCGGGTACTTGCCCAGGAAGAATTCGGAGTGGCCACCGAGCCCCAACGTTGCATCGATCATGTATGCGCCCGCTCCACCGTCACCGACGGCGGTGATGGCAGGGCCGAGAAGATCGTCGGCGCGGTGCAGAAGTACAGGGACGTGCGCGAAGCCATCGGCATCCGAGGGTTCGTTCACCTCGTGATCCACCATGATTGCTCCGGCTCCTACTTTCATGATTTCCGATGACTTTTCGAAAAGGTGCTGACTTTCCGAGAAGGCGATGACTGTTCGAGAAGGCGAATGCTTCGAGGTCCCTGCCCGAAGGAGAACCTGGCGCTGGGGAAGTGCGTCAGGGTCTTTCCGGGCAGAGGCCTCGCGGCATTCGCCGGGGGCTCTTCGCCTAGACGATCTCGCTGAGAGATTCGCCTGTTGCCTGCGAATAGTCCTCTTCGTTGTCTCCGAGATACCTCTCCCAGGCTGCTAGATCCCAGATCTCGAGGTAATCGACGGAGCCGGTCACTACGCATTCCTTGGACAGGTTTGCGTAACGCCGATGATCAGCCGAGAGGGTGATTCGCCCCTGGGCATCGGCGTGCTGTTCATCTGTGCCGGCGGCCAGAGCACGGACATACGCCCGAGCTGCCGGATCATTGCGTGGAGCTGCCGCTGCCTTTCGAGCAAGCTTGACGAACTCGTCCCGGGGGTAGATGGCGAGGCTGTGATCCTGACTCTTGGTGATCATCAATCCTCCTGCCAGTTCGTCTCGGAACTTTGCCGGCAACGTGAGCCGACCTTTGTCGTCGAGCTTCGGCGTGAAGGTACCGAGGAACACTCGACACCTCCTGCGAGCTTGCGCTGAAACCCTCCCTATCGAGCGGATCGTGCTTCAGCTCTCCGCCCGAACCCACAGTACCCCACTTTCCCCCACAAACAAGGAGCACATGGTCCCTATTCAGCATCATTTGCTGATAAATAGCAGGTCAGCGCAGGTGGGGAGACGTGGGGGAAATTTGTAACCGTGTCCCGGCCCACACCGCCGTCAGATCGACCCTTTACGCCACGATCTGTTGCTCCCCCACACAAAATCGCAGTACAAGCGCGGTTTTCGAATAGACGTGAGCGGGACGAGGTCTGGTCGTGCGTTGCAGTTCGACCAGGGTGGAGGAAAGTGGAGGGCCGAGTGGAGCGAAGTGGAGGAAGCCCGCGGGCATGCCCTGAGGCAGCAGGAGTGGCGAGTGATTCGCTCGCACGTCACTGATTCACTCGATGGATTGCCGGCGCACACGTACAACACCCACAGCAACGGCGTGTGGCGGTCGGCAACCTTGGTTGCCGACCGCCACACGTGTGGTCGTCCGTGCCCTGAAGAGGGCGTCACGTCCGAACTGCATCACTCTCGAAGTACGCCCGAAGAAGGGCGGGAGAGCTAGTCCTGCTCGAACCTGCGTTTGAATCGATCTTCCATCCGCGACGAGAATCCGCCGCCAGACTTCCGGCCGCGTCCCCGCCCGGATCCGCCGGCACTACCCCTACCCGGCGGACCGGAGGGATGATTGCCACCTTCGGAAGCGGAGTCGGCGGCCGGCGCAGACTTACGTCCACCACCCCAGAGGAACAACACCCCTGCGCCGAACATGAACAAGAAACCGAACAGGCTGATGATCGGAAAACCGCCCGGCTTGAGCGGGAGTGCAACCCCCGCGATCAGCAGGACCAGACCCAGCACGAATAGAGCCGCTGCTTGGAACCGCCGTCTACTCGACGGCGCCCGCATACGGCCGCCCCTCACATTGGAGGCGAACTTGGGGTCTTCGGCATAGAGAGCGCTCTCGATCTGATCGAGCATGCGCTGCTCGTGCTCGGAGAGTGGCACGGTACCTCCCCCGGCACTGGAAGTTTGGCAACCACCCCACGGTGTGAGGCGGCGGGTAATCAAGTTGGACGATTACCTGTTTTCATAATACGAGCAGTTTAGGTCTCGGACCACCAACTCCGGGTACGAGTTCCGCCACAAGCGTACGTATTCGTGCCGAAGGGCCCCGATTCGGCTCCATTTGCCTGTGCGGACCAGGAAATTCCCCGGAAACAACTGCCGACACGGACCATTTGTTCACGACGCTCGCAAATGCTCGGACGCGTCCTGACCGATGAAATCTTCGACCGCCGTGAGAAAACGGCCGACCTCGGCGAAGAATGCGTCGGAATCGGAGTCCGTGATCACGATCGACACGCCGGTTTCCACGGCCGCACGCGTAGAGGACCACCCTGCGAAGAACTTCGACCACGCTCCGAACGCGGGCGCTGCGGCGTCCATCAGAACCCACGCGTTTCCGCTTCGCTTGCGCTTCGAGCCGGCACCGGCAGGAGCTGCGGCCAACACTGCCCCGGCACCACGTAGGGCCGCCAGGTAGGCACACCGGAACCGGTCGGCAGGATCGCCCGCCCCAATCGCTTCCTCAAGAAGCGCATCCGCCTTCCGGAGCAGCCCCCACGCCACACCGGACTTTCCCACTCGAGCAGTGCGGTGGCTGGCGTCCGTCGCGCCGAAGGACCGCCTCGCCGACATCGGCAATCGAGAAATTGCGGCATCCGACGGACTCGACAACTCGGCAGGAAGAGTTCGTTGGCACTTCACACGTTCAGGCTTCACACGCTCGGACATCGGGGCACCTCCTGCACCGTGAGGATCCAAGACCAGGTGGGCCGGAGATGCCCGCTTCCCTTCGGGCATCTCCGGATCACCCACATCGAACATCTGTTCGACCTATTCAATATAACTGCACCCACCGACACGCCGTCAAGAGAAGAGGTGAGACCGGTCGACCCGCAGATCGCCTGGACACCACATACGGTCGACCTCGATCGCGCAGAATTCGCGAGTCGACTCCACGAGGCACTGGCCGTGTACGTCACCGCGATGGACTATCCGCGAGGAACCGAGTTCCATCGCGCACCGATGTGGCAGGAGCACGCGAACCGGCCTGGCTGGAAGGCCGTCGGCGCATTGGCGGTTCCTCAGCAACCGTCACACGAAAATCTGCCGCTGGTGGGGATCGCTTACGGGTATCGCGGGAGCCCGGACCAGTGGTGGCATCAACAGGTACTGCACGGGCTTCGGCGCTCGGGTCGTCCCCAGAGCGAGATCGACGCGATTCTGAGCGACTACTTCGAACTCACCGAACTCCACGTGCATCCGAACGGACAAGGTCACCGGTTGGGCGAATCGCTATTGCGTCACCTCCTCGTCGATCGACCCGAACGTAGTGTGCTGTTGTCGACACCCGAGGTGTACGACGAGGACAACCGAGCCTGGCGGCTGTACCGTCGCCTCGGCTTTCGTGACGTGCTCCGCAGATTTCGTTTTGCCGGCGACAACCGGCCGTTCGCAGTCCTCGGCCGTGGACTGCCGCTGTGAGCGCGCTTCTCGACGCCGTCGTCGTCGGCTCCGGACACAACGCGCTCGTATCGGCCGCCTACCTCGCACGCGAGGGTTGGTCGGTCGAGGTTCTGGAGAAGGACACGGTTCTCGGCGGCGCCGTCTCGACCGTCGAGCGATTTCCCGGATACAAGGTGGACCGGGGGTCGTCGGCACACCTCATGATCCGACACAGCGGCATCATCGAGGAACTCGGACTCGGCGCGCACGGACTGCGCTACATCGACTGTGACCCGTGGGCGTTCGCGCCGCCCGCCCCGGGCACCGACGGGCCGGGCATCGCGTTTCACCGCGACCTCGACGCAACCTGCTGGTCCATCGAACGAGCATGCGGGACAAAGGACGCCGACTCCTACCGGCGATTCGTCGCGGTCTGGTCGGAGCGCAGTCGACATGTCATGAAAGCGTTTTCCGCACCGCCCACCGGATCGAACCTGATCGGTGCGTTCGGAGGTCTCGCCACCGCACGCGGCAACAGCGAACTGTCTCGGCAGTTCCTCGCGCCTGGCGACGCACTGCTCGACGAGTATTTCGACAGTGAGGCACTCAAAGCAGCGCTTGCGTGGTTCGGCGCCCAGTCCGGGCCTGCGATGTCGGAACCGGGAACCGCTCCGATGGTCGGCTTCGCGGCCCTCATGCACATCTTGCCGCCAGGGCGAGCAGTCGGTGGAAGCGGCGCACTGAGTGCTGCGTTGGCCTCCCGGATGGCTGTCGACGGCGCCACGGTCGCGCTCGGTGACGGCGTGACGTCGATCCGTCGAAACTCGAGTCACTGGACCGCCACAACCGAGAGCGGTCGAGAAGTTCACGCTCGCAAGGTAATCGCCGGGTGCCACATCCTGACCACGCTCGACCTCCTGGGCCGAGGGGGCTTCGACCGAACCACGCTCGATCACTGGCGGCGGAAAATCAGGGTCGGCCCCGGCATCGGCGCGGTACTTCGACTGGCGACATCCGCGCTTCCGTCGTACCGCGGCGACGCCACGACACGGGAAAGTACCTCGGGATTGCAATTACTCGTCTCCGATCGCGCACACTTGCGCACGGCACACGGCGCAGCACTGGCGGGGGAACTTCCTCCTCGCCCTGCGGTTCTCGGAATGAGTTTCAGCGGAATCGATCCCACGATCGCCCCGGCCGGGCGGCATCAGGTGACACTGTGGTCGCAGTGGCAGCCGTATCGCCTCAGCGGACATCGCGATTGGGCATCGGTCGCCGAGGCGGAGGCCGACCGGATCGTCGGCGAGATGGAGGCTTTCGCACCCGGGTTCGCCGATTCCGTCCTCGACCGATTCATTCAGACTCCCCGGGACATCGAGTCGGAATTGGGGATGATCGGCGGAAATGTCATGCACGTCGAGATGTCACTCGATCAGATGATGTTGTGGCGACCGCTTCCGGAACTGTCCGGCCATCGCGTTCCGGGAGCAGACGGGTTGTATCTGACCGGAGCATCGACTCATCCCGGTGGCGGTGTGTCCGGAGCCAGCGGTCGCAGTGCGGCTCGAATCGCACTGTCGGACAGCCGCCAGGGCGCGACTCGTCGTTGGATGCGTCGTTCGAGCAGGTCGTGAAGGTCACCCGCCGAACTTCACCCGCCGACACGCCCCCGCCTCGATGACTGGCTACGCCACGGCTGGCACGATGACCACTGTGCAACAGTCCACCGATCCCGCCGCCAAGCCGACCAGTCGGAAACGTTTCCTGACGGTTGCCGCGCTCGCCCTCATGCTTGTTCCCTTGCTTGCCGGGTGCATCCGCGTGCAGGTGTCGATGGGAGTGTCCGCGAACGATCGTGTGACCGGACAGGTGGTAGCTGCCGCTATTCCGGCGAACGAGGCGGACAAGGGTCCGCAGCTGACCCCACCTTCGTCGCTGGAGGACAAGATACGGGTTCAGGAGTACAAGAAGGACGGGTACGTCGGCAGCCAGGCGTTCTTCAGCGACTTGTCCTTCGGTGACGTCGCCCAACTGGGCTCCATGTACGCCGAGGGGTCCGGGTCGTTCCAGATCACCCTCAAGCGATCCGGGGACACCGTCACGCTCGACGGCAAGGCAGACCTGAAGACGGTTCCGACTCAGGGCGCCGACGTCCAGGTCAGCATCGCCTTCCCGGCACGGGTCGGCACGACCAACGGAACACGAGACGGCGATTCCCGGGTGTCGTGGACCTTGCCCGCCGGCGAGGTGTCGACAATGCGCGCCGAGGTCAACTACGCGGACCCAAGCACCCGAAGCTTCGCCGGGTGGGCAGGAATCATGGCCGGGGTGGCGCTCGGTGTCGCGATTGTCGTCGGTGCGATGGCCTGGATGGCGCGCAATCGAGCACCGATCAAGCGCGCGCCCGCCGCGAAAGCACCGGTCATGAAGACGCCTGTCACGAAATCACCTGTCAGCAAGCAAGCTGACAACAGGAATCCGAAAAACACCGCGAAGTAGCGCCTGGCGATTGCCCCCTCGATTGGTGTCGAGCGGGGCAACCGGGATCAGACGGCTTGTGCTGTCCCGACAGAGGTGTCGGGGGTGAGACCGAGTCGCTCGAGGACCTCACTGGTGGCGCGCGCGAAGTTCAGCGTGATGAAGTGCAGGCACGGAGCGCCTTCGGCGATCAACCGCTCACCCATCTCGGTGGCCAGATCGATGCCGAGTTCGCGGACCGCTGCACGGTTCTCGTCCGGACCGCTTCCGGCCGCGGCGTCGAATCGACGCTCGAGAGCGGGGGGCAATGACGAGCCCGAGAGCTCGAGCATGCGCCGCACCGAGCGTAGCGACGTCACCGGCATGATCTCCGGGATGATCGGCTTGGCGCCCTGTTCTGCGTCGTACGCACTCACCCGGTCACGAAGACGCAGGTAGTCCTCCACGTCGAAGAACATCTGTGTGATCGAGTACTCGGCGCCGGCACGCAACTTCGACACCAGGTACTTCGTGTCGTATGCCAAGTCCGGAGCGCGGTAGTGCCCCTCGGGGAACGATGCGACGCCGACGTGGAAGTCGCCCAGGTCACGGACCATCCGCACGAGTTCCTCGGCGTACTCGACGCCTTCGGGATGCTTCTTCCACTCGCCGAGCGGATCGCCGGGCGGATCGCCGCGCAATACGAGGATGTTGCTGATCCCACGATCGGCGTAGGCACCGACCATGGCGCGAAGCTCTTCGGTGCTGTGTGAGACAGCAGTCAGGTGAGCAACCGGCAGCAGGGTCGTCTCTTCGGCAAGTTCGCCGGTGACACGCACCGTACGATCGCGCGTCGAGCCACCTGCGCCGTAGGTCATCGAGACGAACGCCGGTCCGAGCCGCTCGAAGGTACGCACCGCACGCCACAGGCGCGCTTCGGCGTCCGCGTCACGCGGCGGCGAAAACTCGACCGAGAACGGAATACGGCTACCTGTCGAGGAAGCGATCCGATCGACGATCGACGGTGTTCGGGTGGCCCACCCCTCGCTTGAGCGGCCCCTGACTGGATCGAATGTCACCGGTCAAGCATATGTTTTCCAGCTGCAAACAAGCTCATCGCCCAGTACTGCGTATCCCGAATGTCAGGATCGCGCAGTTCACGGCCCGACCCGCCGTTGATTCCAACCCCTACTAAGCTGGGCCCCAAGCTCGCTTCCGTGTAACCATCCGGCGCGAGAACATACCGATCTTGGAGGCCACCCTGTCCGCAGGAACCGCGCGCGTTGGACAGAGTTCGACCAACACCGCACCGCATCCGACCTCACTCGAACTGCCAGGTCTGTTCGAAGCAGCGCTCCGCGACTTCTTCGCTTCACGCCGCGAACTCGTCTCGAACATCGGCGGTGGATACGAGGAGGCCGTCAGCACCCTCGAGGCCTTCGTCCTGCGCGGAGGAAAGCGCGTCCGACCGTCGTTCGCCTGGACGGGATGGCTCGGCGCCGGAGGCGACCCGAACGGTAAGGACGCAGACGCGGTGATTCGTGCGTGCGCGGCCCTCGAACTGGTGCAGGCCTGCGCGCTCGTGCACGACGACATCATCGACGCATCAACGACCAGGCGCGGCTTCCCGACCGTTCACGTCGAATTCGAGGACCAGCACCGAGGCGAGGAGTGGAGCGGCGATTCCGCGCACTTCGGCGAGGCCGTCGCCATTCTCCTCGGCGACCTGGCCTTGGCCTGGGCTGACGACATGATCCGAGAATCCGGGATCAGCCCCGACGCGGCCGCACGAGTGAGCCCGGTCTGGTCGGCAATGCGCACCGAGGTGCTCGGTGGCCAATTCCTCGACATCAGCAACGAAGCCCGAGGCGACGAGACCGTCGAGGCAGCCATGCGGGTCAACCGCTACAAGACCGCCGCGTACACGATCGAACGCCCACTGCACCTCGGCGCCGCGCTGTTCGGTGCGGACGCCGAGTTGGTCGATGCCTACCGGACCTTCGGCACGGACATCGGTATCGCCTTCCAACTTCGCGACGACCTGCTCGGTGTCTTCGGAGATCCGTCCGTCACGGGCAAACCGTCGGGCGACGATCTCATCGCCGGTAAGCGAACTGTCCTGTTCGCGATGGCGCTTGCCCGCGCCGACGCCGCAGATCCGGCGGCAGCAGAACTGCTCCGCAACGGAATCGGCACCCAGCTGACCGACACCGAGGTCGACACTCTGCGCCAGGTGATCACCGATCTGGGCGCCGTCACCGACGTCGAAACGCAGATCGACACCCTCGTCGAGGCAGCTGCGAACGCCCTCGACTCGAGCACGGCAACGGCAGAGTCCAAGGCTCGCCTGACCGACATGGCGATCGCGGCCACGAAGCGAAGCTACTGACTGTGGCACACGTGCACCGCACTCGAACCGTCAGCTCGCCGACCGATCGAGTCGTGATCGTCGGCGCGGGACTTGCCGGACTGTCTGCGGGGTTGTATCTGCGTGGCGCCGGCCGCGACGTCACGATTCTCGAGAGCAACAGCTCGGTCGGTGGGCGAGTCGGTGTCTACCAGGGCAATGACTACAGCATCGACAACGGCGCAACGGTGCTCACGATGCCCGAACTCGTCGAAGACGCGCTTGCCGCCGTCGGTGCCGACCCAGCCTCGACAAACCCCAAATTCGTTGTGCACAAGCTCGACCCGACGTACCACGCGCGATTCGCAGACGGCACCGCTCTCGATGTCCACGCCGATCCAGAAGACATGGCTGCCGAGGTCTCCCGTGTCTGCGGGCCGGAAGAAGCGCAGCGATACCGTGCGTTGCGGCGATGGCTGAACCGGATCTTCGACGCGGAATTCGACCGCTTCATGGACGCCGACTTCGATTCTCCCCTCGGACTGGTCAATTCGCGTGACGCAGTCAAAGATCTGAGCCGGCTCGTCGCACTGGGAGGATTCGGGAAACTGGGCGGGCAGGTGGATCGCAAGATCCGCGACCCTCGCCTCCGGCGGATCTTCACCTTCCAAGCGCTGTATGCGGGCGTTGCTCCGTCTCGGGCCCTCGCGGTGTACGGGGCGATCGCTCACATGGACACCTCACTCGGCGTCTACTTCCCCGAGGGCGGGATGCGCACGATCGCCGAGTCGATGGCCGACGCCTTCACCGAGGCCGGCGGAATTCTGCATCTCGGCCGCACTGTCGAACGCCTCGAGGTGAGCGATCGGCGCGTGCACACCGTTCACACACGCGACGGCGAGCGCTTCTACTGTGACGCCGCCGTCCTCACTCCCGACATGGCCGTCACGGACTCGCTGTTGCGCCCGCATACGCGATTGCGTCCGCGCCCGGTGCGTACATCGCCGTCCGCTGTCGTGATTCACGGCACTGTTTCCTCCGCGGTCGCCGACGAATGGCCCGCGCAGCGACACCACATGATCGACTTCGGCGAGGCGTGGAAGCGTACCTTCGCCGAGATCACGGCACGCCGCGGCCGCGGGCGACTGATGAGTGATCCGTCACTGCTCGTCACCCGACCGGCACAGACCGATCCGAGCCTGGCCTTCTCGCGAGACGGCCGAATCCGTGAACCGCTGTCAGTCCTCGCGCCGTGCCCGAATCTGGACAGTGCAAGGCTCGACTGGGAAGTTCTCGGCCCGGCCTACGTGCGTGAAATCATCCTCACGCTGCAAGAACGTGGCTACACGGGACTGGTGGAGGGGTTCGATATCGATCACATCGACACCCCGCAGACCTGGCTCGAGAAGGGCATGGCCGCGGGTAGCCCGTTCGCGGCGTCACACACCTTCACCCAGACGGGGCCGTTCCGACGCAAGAACCTCGCCCGCGGCTTCGACAACGTCGTTCTCGCCGGATCGGGAACCGTTCCGGGGGTGGGAGTACCGACCGTTCTGCTGTCCGGACGACTCGCCGCCGAACGTATTACCGGTACACGGGAGCGAGCCAGCGCGGTGGGCACTCGTGCGAGCAACTAAACTAGCCCCTCGTAACCGACCATTCATCCACGATTCACCGACTCGGGCGCTGCATGCGCCGATCGACACCGATCTCCTCGGGGGAGGAACCTGCACCGATGACGTCCTCTGCCGCAGCCACTGAAAGACCGTGGCACCTAAGGGCCGCCAATTTCCTTCGGACTCCCGAAGGTCACAGTGCACTGCTCGGTTTCTTCGGCGCAGTCATGATCACTTTCGGCGGATTCGGTGCCGGTAGCGTCCGGCGCCAAGATCCGGTGCTCGAGTCGATGCATCTGTCCTGGCTCCGTTTCGGCCACGGATCGATTCTGTCGGCGGCCATCGTCTGGATCGGTGTCCTGTGCATGATCGCCGCCTGGGTTCGACTGGGCCGCTCGACTCTGCGCGGTGACGTCTCGTTGCGCGGATTGCGCTACGTCGTCCCGGTCTGGACGTTTCCGCTGCTGTTCGCGGTGCCCATGTTCAGCCGTGACGCCTACTCCTACCTGGCGCAAGGCGCGTTGTTGCGCAACGGCTTCGACCCGTATGCCGTCGGCCCCGTCGTCAATCCGGGAATCCTGCTCGACAACGTCTCAAACGTGTGGACGACGACAACTACCCCGTACGGTCCGGTTCACCTTCTCCTTGCCGACGCCATCGTTCGGCTGACCGGTGAGAACGTCATCGCCGGCACGATGCTGTTGCGGATCACGATGCTCCCCGGACTCGCCCTGATGATGTGGGCCGTTCCCCATCTCGCGACGAAGCTCGGCGGAAACACCTCGATCGCCCTGTGGCTCGCAGTACTCAATCCCCTCGTCCTGATCCACCTGATCGGCGGCGTTCACAACGAGATGCTCATGGTCGGCCTCATGGCCGCAGGCATTGCGCTCGCTCTCGAACGCAAGCACCTCTTCGGCATCGGGCTGATCGCGCTCGCCGTCGCGATCAAGGCAACCGCAGGCGTCGCACTTCCCTTCATAGTCTGGATCTGGATGATCCACGAGCGGGAGGACGCCGCAGCGGCCGGGCGAGAACCGGCGTCACCGATCCGATCGTTCGTCAAAACGGCCGGCGCAGGTTTCGCGGTGTTCGTGGCGGTACTCGGATCCACCTCACTGATCGCCGGAGTCGGCCTCGGCTGGACGACGGCACTCTCCGGTTCGGCAAAGATCATCAACTGGCTCTCGCTGCCCACGATCGTGGCGCACATCGGAACCATGGCAACCTCCTGGTTCGCCGGCGACCATTTCAACGACATCCTCGAAGTCTCCCGGACCATCTCGGCGGTTGTGTTGATCGCGATCATCGCCGTCGTGTGGTGGCGCTACCGCAAGACCGAGCGCGACGCCGTCATGGGCATCGTGATCGTGATGGTCGCCATCGTCGTTCTGTCCCCCGCAGCACTCCCCTGGTACTACTCCTGGCCACTGGCAGTAGCTGCCGGTTTCGCAATGTCGCCGACGACTCTCGCCGTACTGACCGGGCTGTCCACCTGGCTGATGCTGGTGTTCCAGCCGGACGGATCGATCGGCCTCTACACCTTCCCGCACGTGGCTCTGGCCATCGTCGCTGCCGTGATCGCGGCGATGTCCTTGCAGACGGAAGACCCACTGCGACTTCGTGGACGCAAACACGAGAAACCGATCGAAATGACGTCAGCCGCCTCGGCGCCCTCGACGTCAGGATCTGCGTGATCCGCGTGTCATGAACGCACTGCCTGCGTCCTATGAATTCTGCGAGGACGTGACGAGGGAACACGGCCGAACGTACTTTCTGGCCACCCGGTTGTTGCCCGTACCTCGACGCCGCGCAGTTCACGCGCTCTACGCATTTGCTCGCGTCGTCGACGACATCGTGGACGAACCCTCGGGTCCGCATGAACGAGGCACGGTGCTCGCCGACGTCGAACGTGCAGCCGTCAACGCACTCGACAACCCCACTGCGACAGGTGGCTTCCCGTCGACGGTTCCCCTCGACCTGACACGCGTACTCCCGGCCTTCGCGGATGCTGTGAAGACGTTCGACATCCCGCGCGCATATTTCGACGCCTTCTTCGAGTCCATGCGGATGGACGCCCCCGACACGGCGAAGTTTCGACCCGTTTACAACACGATGGACGAACTCAGCGAGTACATGTACGGCTCTGCCGTCGTCATCGGTTTGCAGATGCTCCCGATTCTCGGAGTGAGCGTTCCGCAGCAGGAAGCGGTAGTGCCCGCGTCGAATCTCGGTGAGGCGTTTCAGCTGACCAACTTCATCCGCGACGTCGGTGAAGACCTCGACCGGGGACGTCTGTATCTACCGGCGGGCGAGTTCGCCGCATTCGGGGTCGACATCGAGATGCTCGAGCACGGGCGCAGAACCGGAACGGTGGACGTTCGGGTCAAGCGCGCGCTGGCACACTTCATTGCCGTGACGCGGGGGCGGTATCGGTCTGCCGAATCTGGCATCCCGATGCTCGATCGGCGGGTCCAGCCGTCGATCCGCACGGCTTTCGTGTTGTACGGAGCAATTCTCGACCAGGTCGAGCGCGCCGACTTCCGGATACTGCATCGACGTGTGTCCGTTCCAGGACGCACGCGACTTCGAGTCGCTGCGCCGGGTCTGGTCCGGTCGGCAACCTACGCGGCGAAAAACCGCATGCGGTGAGTTGTCAGAAGGCCGGCAGCTCAGAAAGCCATGGCCTGTGCGCGGCGGATGACCTCACGCGCGAGATCACCATGCAGTGCGTCCACCGGGCGCCCCGGCAGGGAATCGTCGGCCAGGAACAACCAGCGGAGGATTTCGACATCGGTGTAGCCGCCGTCGTGCAGCACCGCCAGCAGACCGGGCAGCCACTTGACGATCTGGCCGTCCTCGCCGAAGAACACTTCGGGGACACCGAGAACGCCATGCCGCTTGACTGCGATGATCTTGTGATCGCGAAGCAACTGGTGAACCTTGCTCACCGGCAACCCGACGTTCTTCGCCACATCCACCAGCTGGAACAGGGAAACCGAAGAATCCAGGACATCATCACAATAAGGAATCGCGCTCACCGCGAGAAGTTTATCCGGTCCGGCGAGCCCGCTGTGTACCGCCCGGTGCAGTGCTCGAAACTGCCGCTCCGCTCAGGTCACAGCGCTCTGTGACGTTCTCGAGACTTCCGCGTCGGTATCGCTGGCTACGATGGACGGGATGCGGCGTATCAGTAACCGGGATTTCGCGGTGGATGTAAATGGGCGCCCTCACTGCGGGAGCCAGTACGCGGTAAACAACCACCCACATGCCGACAGCTACCACCTAGACCGCAAGCACGCAGATCGCAAGCACGGAGGAATAGTCATTACGGAGGTCGAGGGTTGATCGGCGAAATGCTCGAGCGCCGCTATCGAGTGGACGCACCGATCGCGCGCGGCGGTATGTCGACCGTGTATCGAGGCCTCGATACACGGTTGGATCGACCTGTCGCGATCAAGGTGATGGACCCGCAATTCGCCGGCGATCCAGCGTTCCTGACTCGTTTCGAGTTCGAGGCCCGGGCCGTGGCCCGACTCAAGCATCCGGCCCTTGTGGCCGTCTACGACCAAGGCAGCGATCGCAATCACGTGTTCCTCGTGATGGAACTCGTCGACGGTGGAACCTTGCGTGAACTCCTTCGTGAGCGCGGACCGATGCCGCCACACGCAGTCGCTGCAGTCGTGGCACCTGTCCTGGACGCGTTGGCGGTGGCGCATCGAGCGGGACTGGTTCACCGTGACGTCAAACCCGAGAACATCTTGATCTCGGACACCGGCGAAGTGAAGATCGCCGACTTCGGATTGGTGCGTGCAGCTGCGGCAGCAACCACCACCTCCAACAGCGTGATCCTCGGCACCGCGGCCTATCTGTCGCCGGAACAGGTGACGTCAGGAATTGCCGACACTCGAAGCGACGTCTACTCGACCGGTGTGTTGATGTTCGAACTTCTCACCGGTACAACACCGTTCACCGGCGATACGTCACTCTCCATCGCCTACCAACGCATCCACGACGATGTCCCGCGCCCAGGTTCACGTATCCCCGGTGTACCGGCGCAGTTCGATCGTCTGGTTGCCGAAGCCACTCACCGCGAGCCCGCACATCGTTTCGCCGACGCCGGTGAGATGGCAGCTGCACTTCGCAGTGTGAGCGAGCAACTGGAACTTCCGTCATACCGCGTTCCCGCTCCGCGTCGAAGCGCCCAGCACCAGAGCGCGCAAGTTGCCCCGGCCCGGCCACAACCGGCGCCCGCGCCTCCCACGGAGGTACACCCGAACTCTGCTGCGCGCCCGAACCCTGCTGCCACGACGGTATTGGCGTCCGACGTGGCCCCGGCTGTGGCAGCCACCACGGCGCTCGGCACGGGCTCTCCTCCCCCTGGCGGTATCCAGCACACTCGCGCGGTCACCGCACAAACTGCTCGTCCGGCGACGGTCGACGGTGACTCGGATTTCGACGACGGTTCCGATTTCGGCGACGACCACCCGGGGCACGACGATCCGCATGCTCATTTTGTCGAGGCACGTCGTAAATCGCGACGAGCCACCCTGATCTGGCTGCTCGTCATCGCGGTCCTCGCGCTCGCGTTGGGCTTCGGCGGATGGTGGATGGGATCTGGCCGCTATACAGCCGTTCCCTCGATCGACGGGCTGACCAAGGACACTGCGGTCACCGCTCTGCAGGACGCCGGGCTCTCCCCCGACGTCCAGGGTCAGTACTCCGACGCCCAACCCATCGACACGGTGATCGGGACAGACCCGGCCTCCGGCTCGAGGGTTACCAAAGGCTCGACCGTGGCGTTACTGACTTCGCTCGGGCGTCCGACTGTCCCGCCCATTCCGGCCGGCGGCGACGTCTCGGCCCTGGGCGCACAACTCGCCGACCGCACTCTCGTCGCGGTCGACGGCGGGGACACATTCAGCTCCAAGATCCCGATCGGCGGCGTGGCCGCGCTCGACCCGGCACCGGGAACCGAAGTTGCCGTGGGCTCCTCGGTCAAGGTCATCACGTCCAAAGGGTCACCGCCCGTAGACATTCCCGATGTGAAGGGCATGTCCGAGAACGCTGCGCGCGCCGCCCTCGACAAGGTAGGCATCTCAGTCAGCACCACCAGAACAACGTTCGACGACGCCGTCGAGGGCGGTAGCGTGATCGGCACCGATCCCGCAGTCGGGTCCTCCGTCAACGCCGGCACCTCCGTGGTTCTCCTCATCTCCGATTCCGTCAAGGTTCCCTCGCTGATCGGCCGCTCCGTCTCCTCAGCACGCGAAGAACTCGGCCGCCTCGGCCTCGAGATCACCGTGCGTCAGCTCACCCAGAACGACAGCTCGGTCATCATCAGCCAGAGCGTCAAGAACGACCTCGTTGCCAAGGGCACCGACATCAGCGTCGTCGCAATTCCCTGACAGTCCGCTTCGGCCTAATCTGAATTCATGGCCACGTGGGAACCCGAGAGCATTGGGATACTCGACTTGCCGTCGGGGAGATCGATTCGGGGTCGAGGACTCCGCAATCCACTTCCTTCCGGACCTCTCCCCACCTTCGGCGTCTATCTGACCGGCAAAGAACCTCCCGACACCGAATGGGAGTCGGAGTGGGTCCGCTGGCGAGATTTCTGGTTGCCGAGCGATCCCGATGCGCTGCGCAGGGCCTTGCACGAAGTGTGGGTGCGCTCGGAAACCGAAAGAGTCGAGATCGCTTGTGGTGGTGGATACGGCCGCACCGGAACAGCGTTGGCCGCTCTTGCCGTCATGGACGGAGTGCCCAGTAAGGACGCCACCGCGTACGTTCGCGCACGTTACTCACCTCGCGCCGTCGAAATGCCCTGGCAGCGCCGATTCGTCACACGATTCACGCAATAGCGAACGCCCCCACCTGCGCGAGCGGGTGAGGGCGGTTGCCGAAAATCTATGCCGGCGCGAATCAGCTTCGGCGAAGCAAGGTTTCAGCCTCGCAGCATCTCGGCCACGAGGAACGCGAGCTCCAACGACTGTTGGGTGTTCAATCGGGGGTCGCACGCCGTCTCGTAGCGACCGCCGAGATCGAGGTCGGAGATGTCCTGCGCGCCGCCGAGGCACTCGGTGACGTTCTCACCGGTCAGCTCGACGTGGATGCCACCCGGATGCGTGCCGAGACCGTTGTGGACCTCGAAGAATCCCTGGACCTCGTCGACGATGCGGTCGAAGTGGCGCGTCTTGTACCCGGTGGAGGCTTCGTGGGTGTTGCCGTGCATCGGATCGCACTGCCAGATGACCTGGTGACCGGTGGCTTGGACCTTCTCGATGATCGCCGGCAGCAGGTCGCGGACCTTGCCGTTGCCCATGCGCGAGATCAGAGTCAGACGACCTGGCTTGTTGGTGGGGTCGAGACGCTCGACGTATTCCACCGCCATTTCCGGCGTCGTGCTCGGGCCGATCTTGAGGCCGATCGGGTTGGACACCAACTCGGCGAAGGCGATGTGCGCGCCGTCGAGCTGACGAGTGCGGTCACCGATCCAGAGGAAGTGAGCCGACAGGTCGTAGAGCTTGGGGTGATCGCTGTCGTTGTCGAGACGCAGCATCGCGCGCTCGTAGTCGAGAACCAGAGCCTCGTGGCTGGCAAAGATCTGTGCCTGGTGCAGGCTCGGATCGGTGACGCCACACGCGTTCATGAACTGCAGGCCGCGGTCGATCTCGGCTGCCAGTTGCTCGTAACGTGCGCCCGCGGGAGACGCTGCGACGAATTCGCGGTTCCAATCGTGCACCTTGTGCAGGTCGGCCATGCCGGCGCCGGTGAGTGCGCGAACCAGGTTCATCGCGGCGCTGGCGTTGGCGTATGCACGCACCAGTCGCGAAGGATCGTGGGCGCGGACTGCCTCGTCGGCGACGAGCGAGTTGATCATGTCGCCGCGGTAGGACTTCAGACCCAACGAGTCGATGTCGGCCGAGCGCGGTTTGGCGTACTGGCCGGCGATGCGAGCGACCTTGACGACCGGCATCGAGGAACCGTAGGTGAGCACGACGGCCATCTGCAGCAACGTGCGGATGTTTCCCTTGATGTGCGGCTCGGTGTTGTCCGCGAAGGTCTCGGCGCAGTCACCGCCCTGGAGCAGAAATGCCTCACCACGCGCGACCTGCGCGAGACGCTCTTGCAGCGCCTCGACTTCGCTGGCCACCGTGATGGGAGGCACGCTCTCGAGCACAGTCCGCATGGCGGCCGCCTGGTCAGCGGGCCACGAGGGCTGCTGAGCAGCGGGCTTCGCGAGCGCCTCGTCGAGCTGCTTACGCAGTCCGGCAGGCAGCGGCGGGAGTTCGGGCAAGCGGTCGATCGGCACGTCGACAGTCCAGTTCACCTCTACAGGATATTCGCTCGCTCGTCGGCGCGTCACACAGGCTCTCGATCGCAGCCCAATCGGAACACTTCCCACGCACCGAAACCTGGGTCAGCGAAGTGACCGTGCAGCCGAAATGGCGTCGAACTTCACGAGGTTGTGCCTGGCGTCGGCAAGTGCGTCGTGTGCGTCGGCGGGCGCCGACGGGAGGGCAGGACTGCCGTTGTCTTCCCAGAACTGTCGGAGTTCGCGGGTGTACCGCGGCATCGACTGCGGTAGTTCCGTCATGTCGCCCCACAACTGGCACAGCGCGACGTGGTCGTAGGCGGCGACCCACGCCCAGAGCTCCGGAACCACCATCGGCCGCGGAACGAAGAATTTCAGAAGATCGTCGCGGATCTTCTCGCGTGATTTCCACAGCGGCGACGAAGGCTGCGGCAACTTCGGCAGCACGTTCTTGCGCACCCAACTACCGGCACGGGCGGGATCGAACTCCGTCGAAACCGCGTAGTACTCTCGGCCGTCCTCACAGACAACGCCGATGGACACGAGATCGATGGTTCGACCGTCTTCGATGAATTCACAGTCGTAGAAGTAGCGCACGTCCGAAAACTATGCCGCACGCGCAGGCTCTGGAGCCAATGCGCGTGCGGCCGGTGTGGGAAATCTCTAGCTGGCTTGTGCGTCCGGGAGCGAATCCTTGTCGGACTTCGCGGATTCCTTCGACTCGGCCGAGGCCACGAGATCGACAACCGACTCGCCGCCTTCCGCCGGAACGTCGACGGCAGCTTCGGGTTTCGTGGGCGCCTGGTTCTTGAGGCTTGCCGCGTAGATGTCCACGTACTCCTGGCCGGAGAGTTTCATCAACTTGTACATCACCTCGTCGGTCACAGCGCGCTCGACGAAGCGGTTTCCGCCCATGCCTTCGAAGCGGGAGAAATCGATGGGTTCGCCGACGATCACGGTGACCTTGGCGGGACGCCACATCCGTGAGCCGATCGGATTCATCTTGTCGGTGCCGACCATCGCTACCGGGATCACCTTGACGCCCGATTCAAGTGCGAGGCGCGCCATTCCGGTCTTGCCCTTGTAGAGGCGACCGTCAGGCGAGCGCGTCCCCTCGGGGTAGATACCCAGCAGGCTGCCCGAACCGAGGACCTTGAGACCGGCGTTGAGTGCATCCTGCGCCGCGTCTGCACCGGTTCGGTCGATAGGGACCTGACCGACCGCGGTGAAGAACCACTTCTGGAAAGCGCCCTTCAGACCGGAACCGGTGAAGTACTCACTCTTGGCAAGGAACGTGATGCGGCGGTTGACGCGAAGCGGAAGGTAGAACGAGTCCAGAACCGCCTGGTGATTGCTGGCCAGAATGGCCGCCCCGTCAGTCGGAATGTTCTCGTGACCCTTGACCGTCGGACGCCCGAGCAGCCAGAGAATCGGCCCCAGCAACACATACTTGAAGAGCCAATACCACACGGCGTCCCTCCCATTCACAGCTGAATTTCGCTGAGTACGACCTTACTGCCGACCGGTAACCCCCGCTACACACGCCCCTGCAGGATCGACCCGATCACAGTCCGGCAGACGTGGTTCCAGCGCCGTCGACCCCACCGAGATCCTGAGGCACTACCGATCGGGCCAATGCGGCGGCGCCGACCATGCCCGCAGCTTCGCCCAGCTGAGCGGAACGGATGCGGGCCAGTGGGCGGTGCTTCGCCCCGGTCAACAATGTCGCGTATTGCTCGCGGGCGTCGTCGAGAAACAGTGGGGCAGAACTCGCGACGCCGCCGGCGATCACGACCAGATCGGGATCGTAGACGTCACCGACCATGGCCAGACCCACGGCCAGCCAACGGGTGAACTCGGCGATCGTTGCCAGCGCGAGTGGGTCACCGTCCTGCGCGGCGTTGGCGATCCGGCGACCGGTGAGCGAACCAGGATCCACCGCTACCTCGCGCGCCAGGACCGTCGACGCGGCCGGGTCGGCGGCAAGCAGTTCGATTGCCGTGTCGACGAGCGCCGTTCCGCTGCAATAGCGCTCCCAACACCCACGTTTGCCACACGCGCACTGACGCCCGCCCGGAACGACCTGGATGTGGCCCAGTTCGGGGGCGACGCCGTGACTCCCCCGGTACAGCTCACCGTTGATCAGCAGCGCTCCACCGATTCCGGTCCCGATTGCCACCATCACGACATTGCGGCCACCTGCGGCCGCGCCGAATCGGTGCTCCGCGAACGCCGCTGCATTGGCGTCGTGTTCGAGAACGACCGGCAAGCCGAGCCGCTTGCTCAAGTCACTTCCGACCGGCGCGTCCACCCACGGCAAGTGCGGAGCGAACCGAACCGAGCTTCGATCGGAGGTGATGAAGCCGGCGACCGCCAACCCCACGGCCGATACCTCGTGCCTGGTGACCAATTCGCGCACGACGCGATCGAGACCGTCTTCGAGTGCCCTGGCCGACTGCGGGGTCGGGGCTTGAATCATCTCGAGCACTTGTCCGTCGACGTCCACGACGGAGGCCCTGATACTCGTCCCGCCGACGTCGATGCCGACCGTCAAGATGTCGTCCATGGTGGAGTCGGAGACCGCTTTCAAGCGGCGCGCGCTCATCGCGACGATTCCCGCGCGAGCGGCGTCCGCTGGAGTGCGCACCCTGAATCGGTGCCTCGTGCGTCGGTGACCATTGTGTCGATTGTGCTCATCTCGGGCCGTTCGCTCTACCCGGGGTACTGAGTCAGTCCTTGACCGTCACGTTGATCGGGACAAATGCCGCCGTGCGAGTTCGCTCCGCACCTGGCGTCGTCGGACCGCCGTCCGGTCCACGATCGGGACCTGACGGCCCCCCGAGAAACTCGTCGAGAATCTCACGAAGCAACGCAAGGAATGCTGCTGCTTGACCCGCGAGGAATGCCAACAGTTCGTGGTGCTCACCGCGAACCAGTGCGGCGAGGGCGCACACCGGGCACCAGCTGCAGCCGGTGAACACCGGCTGCGTGTCCGTGGACGCCGAGTCACTCGCAACGTCTGCCGTCGCTGCTGCGGCCTTCTGCAGCACCGGTTCCAGGCGCGTCAGAACGGTTTCCGCCAGCGCGCGAAACTCCGCGACGAGGCGCTCGTGCTCTTCGCTCATACCGGCCACACCGCGGGATCCGGGCTGAACCGGATGATCAGGTAACTGCCGTCCAACTCCGCCCCGTTCACGACACAACGACGCAGCACCGACGCCAAACGAACTCTGCGTCGTACGCCGTCTGCTCCCACCAGCACATCGTCCTCCACCCGGCCCAACGACAACGACGACGGATCCACGAGCGGAAGGTACATCCGCATCACGTACACCGAATCGACTCCGGTCCCGGACTCCAACGACACCACGATGTTGTCCGCGGTACCGACGGTGCCCGAATCCGTGCCCGTTCCACCCTCGAACGTGGCCGCGATCTCGCCCAGAGCGGCCAACCCTACCGGTTCGGCGCAAGCGCGTTCGACCGTTGTGACGGACATTCCATCGGTTGATCCACGCAGTTCGTCCACGACGAGTGCCTGAGCCGCCCGGATCGACGCGAGCCACTGCGCCGCCGGTGAATCGTCGACACCCTTCCCGGCGGACGAGTTGAACTGCGGGACAAGGTTGTTGACCACAATCCCGTCAACTCGCAACCCGGCCAGAGCCAGCCCGGACAACGTCCGACGAGTCGCCGCGACCGACACGCCGTCGGCCGACGTCACCACACGCACGCCGGTGTTCTCCCGATCCGAGAGGTGAACCGCGATCCGATCCACCGACGCGAGCACGCGTTCGACGACGGACACGAGCAGGAGCAGCCGCATGTCCGTACCTGTCACAGCGACCATCCGCCTGTGCCGCGGCCACAATCGCTCGAGATACTCCGACACCATCGACGGCGAGCCGAGTATCCGCAGCGCTTCGGCTGCGGCCGGACAGTCCACGATCACGACGTCGTAGTCGCCGCTGTCCGAGAGGTCGACGATCTCGGCGAGCCCGAGCATGTCTTGGATGCCCAGGGATCCCGTCAACTCTTCCGGTTCCAAGCCCTCGAACGACGAACCGTGTTCGTGATCTCCCGCTCCGAAAGTTCCTGCAGCGTCGATCAACCCCGACAATCCTCGGAACTTGTCCTCGAGGAGCGCTGACGTGTCGAGTTGCCGGACGTCGAGACGCTCGGTGAGAGATGTGGTCGTTCGCGGATTCGGCACGCCCAGGACGTCTGCAAGAGAACCTGCCTGATCGATCGACACGAGCAGCACTCTCGCCCCATCGGTCGCAGCCGACACAGCAGTCGCTGCGGCAAGCGTCGTCGTGCCTACTCCGCCTTTACCGACGAACAGTTGGACGCGCGATCGTTGCTCCGGCACTCAGCCCTCGACTCGCTTCTTCAGTTCCTTCAGAGCTGTGTCGGTGATGATCTTCTCGGCCTTGCGCTTGAACAGTCCGATCATCGGAATCGTCAGGTCGACCGTCAACTCATAGGTGACCGACGTGGTGCCGTTCGGGCCGGGCTCGAGTGTGTACGAACCGAATTGGGACTTCTGAATCTCGCCCGAGATCAGCTCCCAACTCACCGCCATACCGTCCGGTGCCCACGAATACTGCAGTTCGTAGGTGTCCTTCACCATCCCCGCGTCGAGGACGAAACGTACTCGGTCCGCGCGGCCGCCCTGTCCCGGCGCCGTCACCTCGACGGACTTCGCCGCGGCCACCCACTCGGGGTACCGCTCGAAATCGGCGATGACGTCCATCACGGCGTCGGCAGGAGCGTCGATGCTGATCAACCCCTTGGTCTTCTCGGCCATACGACTGCGCTACCTTCCTTCGTCAAAGGTCCAGAACCTGCACAACGTGCAGTGCTTCGATTATCAGTCCGGTGCTACTCCGGCGGCACGTCCCGCTTCGAGTTCGCGTTTGAGCTGGAACGACATGACCTTGCCATCGACCCGACGCTTGCGGTTCATCCCGGCGAGGTCGAGGGTCGCCAGATCGGACGGCGATACGCCGACCGGCTCACAGTGCAGGAAGTAGTGCGCGATCGTCCCGTCCATGGCCGGTTCGAGCCACACCTCCATGGTGCCGACCAGCTGACCGGACACTCCCCAACGGAATCCTGCGGGACCGCGATCTTCCCGGACTTCGAGCTCGAGATCACTGAACCAGCGACGCCACTGCGCGCGCGAGGACAACAGTTCGGCGACCCGCTCGGGCGGGGCGGCGATGAAAGTCTGGTCTGCGACCTGAATGCTGCTCACCGAAGTAGCTTCACATATCGCGTCCGCGAAGCGTCGAGGGGTGTCGCAACACTACATACCGGACAGACTGTAAGCCTGGCCACAACTGCGTCGGACATGCGACTACAGTAGGAGACGAAAACCCTACTCGTCAGTATTTCGCAGTGTCGGAGGTATTTCGTGCCTGAGTTCAGCGCACCCCAGACGTTCACCATTCCCGAGGATGCCTCCGCGGTCGACTCGGTCTTCGCCTTCGCGAAGACGAAGCCGGCGGCGGTTGTCTACAAGCGCAAAGTCGGAAATGCATGGGTCGATGTCACTGCAGGCGATTTCGCCGCTCAGGTGACTGCCGTCGCCAAGGGCCTCATCGCGATCGGCGTCAAGCAGGGCGACCGCGTCGGCCTCATGTCGGCGACGCGTTTCGAATGGCCGCTCGTCGACTACGCCATCTGGGCAGCCGGTGGCGTGACGGTTCCGATCTACGAAACCTCCGCAGCCGAGCAGGTTCGTTGGATTCTCGAGGACTCCGAAGCAATCGACCTCATCGTCGAGAACGACACTCACGCCGCGACCGTGAAGGACGTCGCTGCAGCCGCACCCGCGCTGCGCACGGTCTACCAGATCGATGCCGCGGCGGGCGGTAAGGGTGTCGTCGAGGAATTGACCGCACTGGGCGCCGACATCTCCGACGAGGACGTCCACGCCCGCGTCGCGGCACTGAAGGCATCCGATCCCGCGACCCTGATCTACACGTCGGGCACCACAGGCCGACCCAAGGGCTGCCAGCTGACGCACTCCAACCTGATTGCCGAGTCGAAGGGCATCCTCGACTCCAACCTCGGCACGCTGCTCAAGACTCCTGGCGTCCGCACGCTGATGTTCTTGCCGCTCGCGCACGTTCTCGCTCGCGCAGTCAGCATCGCGTCGTTCGACGCCGGTGCAGCGCTGGGGCACACGAGTGACATCCCGAACCTCGTTCCGACGTTCGGCGAGTTCAAGCCCGACTTCATCCTCTCGGTGCCGCGCGTGTTCGAGAAGGTCTACAACAGCGCACGCGCCAAGGCGCACGGCGACGGCAAGGGAAAGATCTTCGACGCGGCCGCAGACACCGCCGTCGCGTGGAGCGAGGCGCAGGACAAGGGCGGCGCCGGCATCGTTCTCAAGGCCAAGCACGCTCTCTTCGACAAGCTCGTGTACTCGAAGCTGCGCGCAGCGCTCGGCGGGCAGTGCCAGCTGGCCATTTCCGGTGGTGCACCTCTGGGCGCTCGACTCGGCCACTTCTTCCGCGGTATCGGTGTCACGATCTACGAGGGCTACGGACTGACCGAGACCACCGCAGCGTTCGCCGTCAACACCATCGGCGCACAGAAGGTCGGCTCTGTCGGAAAGCCGTTGGCCGGCAACTCCGTTCGTATCGCAGAAGACGGCGAAATCCTCCTCTCGGGACCGGTGGTCTTCACCGGCTACTGGCGCAACGAGAAGGCGACCGCCGAGTCGATCGAGAACGGCTGGTTCCACACCGGCGACCTCGGCACCGTCGACAAGGACGGCTACATCACCATCACCGGCCGCAAGAAGGAAATCATCGTCACGGCAGGCGGCAAGAACGTCTCCCCCGCTCAGCTCGAGGATTCCCTTCGCGCGCACCCGCTGATCAGCCAGGCCATCGTGGTCGGCGACCAGAAGCCTTTCATCGGCGCCCTCATCACCATCGACGCCGAAGCTCTTCCCGCCTGGAACGAGCGCAACAACAAGGCCGCAGGAACCACAGCGGCCGACCTGGTTTCGGACGGCGAACTGGTCGGCGAAATCCAGGACGCCATCGACGAGGCCAACAAGCTCGTCTCACACGCCGAGGCGATCAAGAAGTTCCGCATTCTTCCGGTCGACTTCTCCGAGGACACAGGCGAACTCACGCCCACGATGAAGCTCAAGCGCAACGTCGTGCACGAGAGCTTTGCCGCCGACATCGAAAAGATCTACGCCAAGTAGTCTTTCGCCGATCAGTCCTCTGCCGACACGAACGTGCCGACATGAACGGCCCGCACCGAATTCGGTGCGGGCCGTTCGCGTTCGAGTCCCGTTTGCTCAGCCGAGGAGATTACGCAGTTTGGAAGCGAGCGTGTCCCACTTCCAGTCTTCGGCAACCCATGCCCGGCCGGCTGCTCCCATCGCGGCCGCGCGATCACGATCGGACAGCACCTCGATCACGGATTCGGCGACGTCGCGAACAGAGGTGCCGTCGACCACGAGCCCGGTCTTGTTCTGCTGCACCGTTTCCGGAGCGCCACCACTGCGCCCGGCGATGACCGGCACACCGGTAGCCGAGGCCTCGAGGTAGACGATTCCCAGTCCTTCGACGTCCAATCCGGCGCCTCGGGTACGGCACGGCATGGCGAACACGTCGGCGATCGTGTGGTGCGCCGCCAACTCTGCGGCGGGCACCGTGCCCGTGAAGACGACGTGATCGTCCATCCCGGTCTTACGCGCCAATTGGCGGAGATGGTCCTCGTACGGCCCACCTCCGACAATCACCAGTACCGCCCCGTCAATGCTCTTGCGTACGGTCGGCAGCGCCTTGATGAGCATGTCCTGCCCCTTGCGTGGCACGAGCCGCGACAGGCACAGGATCGTGGGCCGCTCGCCCAGCCCGTATCGCTTACGCAGTTCCGCGCGGGCGACCGAGTCCGGGTGGAACACTGACGTGTCCACTCCGGAAGGAAGGTGCTCGAGCGCCGCTTGCGGGCCGAAGGCCGCCGAGAACCGCCCACGGGTGTATTTGCTGACGAACGTCACCGCATCGGTGTGGTCACCGATCACACGCAACGACTGCCGCGCACCGGGAATCATCGACCATCCGACCTCGTGGCCGTGAGTACTCGCGATCACTCGGCTCGCTCCGGCACGTCGAACAACCGGCGCCAACAACGCCAACGGCGCTGCCGCACCGAACCAGACCGACTCGCAGTCGTGCTTCTTGACCAACTTCGCGGCTCGACGAGCGACAAAAGGCGACGGCAGCATCAGCGTCGTCGGGTGCCGAACGACCTCGAAAGGCTGTGCCGCATCGAACTTCTTGTGCGAGTCGCCCCGCCACCGCGGTGCGTACACCACCAACTTGTCCGGCGGCAGATGCCCGGCGAACGTGTGGAGATAGGACTGGATACCTCCGGGGCGAGGAGGAAAATCGTTGGTCACCAAGAGGGTCCGGCGCATCCGTCCACCGTAGGGCACTCGGTGCTTCAAACGTGCGAAGGGCACCTCGCCGCTGCAATCGACCCAGCCGCGAACCGCTCAGCCCAGATGGCTGTTGGTCCAGTCGACCCATCCGGCTCGCAGTTCCTCGGTTCCGACGCCAACGACCGCTCGGATCCGCGAATCGAGGTCTTCGGCAGTCATCTTTCCGGAGGCGAGAGCGCGAAAGAGGTCGGTCAGCTTTGCTTCTCCGAATCGATCGGCGATATACGCGTTGATCGACCACGCCGATTCGTACGCCAGTGAACTCACGACCGGTACACCGCTGAACTGCGTGTCGTCCGGAAACTCGGTCGGAGTATCGCCGGAGCGTACCGCTGCCGCCAGAGTCGGCGCGATCTCACCCCAGGCCCGCGAGGATCCACGGTTTCCCGCGTATTCGGCAAACCCTTCCAATACCCACATCGGCGACCCGTCACGGGTTTTCGATCGGGCGGCTATGTGCATCAGTTCGTGGCGCAACACCGTTCGCCTGGTGATGTCGGTCAACCTCGAAGCCGCGGCAGGCGAGAAGACCACCCGCTGGCCGCTCACGTCGGAAGACCCGTCCGCCGGCGCATCCGCGACCGACACTGCGGCAATCGAAGCGCCGTCGTGATGGGAGCCGACCAGTGCGGTGAATTCCTCAGCGGACCCCGCCACCATGAGCACCGCGCGCTCGGACCACCACGGCCCCCACAACTGCGTCGTGTTCTCGATGGCTGAGTCCACATCGGCAGCCAAAGCGTCGACGAACGCCTGCTGACCCGGGTGGCCGATCACCAGCGCGTTACCCGCAGAATTCTCGGCGACGGCAAGCGGGCCGAAGTCCCAGGGGCCGTTCCAGGATTCGCCCGCCGTTCGGGCGCCGTCCAGTCCGACGATCGACCCGTCCGCAAGAACCGACCACTGATCGCCGCGTTTCGCGAGTGTCATGGACACTGCCTTGCGCGTGGGCAATGCGTCGACGCCGTCGAGGGCGTACCGCAACAGAACTTGCGCATTCCATACTTCGACGTCTCCGCCCGGCGCACCGGTTCGCGGCGCCGGAGTCAGGCCGCCGCTGGGAATCTCGTATCCCCAGTCGGAGAATTCGAGCGCTCCCGCTGCAGTGGCTCGTCGAACTTCCGCCTCGAGCACACCGGGTGCGGCGGAACTGTCGACGAACTTCGCCAGCCCCGACGGATCGTCGGACATCTGAGCCGCGGCCCATGCATCGAGAAAGCTCTGGACTTGAGCGCTGCGTTCCGCGTCCTGTTCGGCGGCGGCGTTTTCGTCGGAATCGGACCTGTTCGTCAGGAAGATCGTCAGGCCCAGAACGAGCACCACGGCTACACCGAGCGCCACGAGGGCCGGATACTCCCAACGGCGTGGTCGATCTGCGCCGACGTCGGGCGTCGTCATCGGTTCAGTCGGCACGGTGCCGAGTGTAGGAGAACTCGACTCGACGCTTCACGGCGGCTGGCCACACGCCACTCAGGCGCAGCAAGCCGTCAGTAACGACGCGCAGTGGAGAACTCCATGCCTGCCATCGACTGGACCTTCACCGGTACGCCGAACGTCGACGCATGCAGAATGTTTCCGTCGCCGGCGTAGATGCCGACATGCGAGTTGTCGCTGTAGAACGTCACGACGTCGCCGGGCTGTAGTTGGTCCCTCGACACCGGTACACCGCCCTGCGCCTGCGCTTGGCTCGATCGCGGCAGAGTCTTTCCGATCTGCTTGTAGGCCCACACCACCAGACCTGAGCAGTCGAACTCGTTCGGGCCGGTCGCGCCCCAGACGTACGGGTCACCGATCCGCGTGAGGCCTGCCTGCAGAGCAGCAGCACCCGAGCCAGGGGTCAAGTTAGCCAGAATTTTGCTGAGATCGACGTCCGGCGGGAAAGGCGTACCGCTCAGTTGGTTACGTTCGTCGTCGGTGAGATTCTGGAAGGCTTTGGTCACGTCGGCGATCTGCGTCTGCAGTTCACTCTGCTTGCGCTGCAAATCGTCACTGAGCGCGCGGGCTTGATCGGCGGCGGTTCGCGCTTCTTCGGCCGATCGCTTCGACGCTTCCGAGGCGGCACGCGCATCGGCAGTGGCTTGGTTGAACTGAGAGACCTGTACTGCCGCGTCGTTGGAAATCACGTCGAGCGCAGACATCTGGTCGAGCAACTGCTGCGGCGAGTCGCTCACCATCAACGCAAAGAGGCGATTGGTTCGCGCACCCTGGTAATTCGCTGTGGCAATACGGTTTACCGCCGGAGCGAACTCGGCGACGCGCGCCGAAGCCGCGTCGAGAAGACCCTGATCGGCTGCCGATCGCACGTCCGCATCATTCGCGACTGCCAGCTTCGCGTCGAGGTCGATCTGCGCGTTGTGCAGCGCTTCGTTGGTCTGCTCGGAAACCCGGGAGAGTTCACCGAGCTTGTCGAGCGCCTCGGTGGGGTTGGTGATGACGGGGTCGGCACCGGCCTGCATCGAAGGCCCTGCAACGAGTCCGAACGCCAGCACTCCCACTGTCAATGCGGCCCGTACTCGACTGTTGTTTTTCGATGAAACCACGGAATGCAACTCTCCGTCTCGGTGAAGCGACGCCGACCGGGACCGGTCGACGATCTGTTAGCTGGCTGTCAACTATCCACAGTACCTGTCTCGGCCGCGCAATGTCTCGATAAGGTTACGGAACGGCATACGTTTGTGTCTACTCGCCGGTAGGCGTGTCGGGGTGAAGTACCGGGCGAATTGTCGCGAAACGAAAATGTGGGCCCCGAATCGAAGATTCGAGGCCCACATTCGAAGATCCGGAGCTCCCCCGAGCTCCGCCGCATCACAGCGGCGGATCGTTCCGACTGCCTACCGGAGACAGCCGTCGAGCGTGTTCAGAAATCAGTAACGGCGAGCGCCGTCGTACGGCATCGAGGACACCGGAGCGAGCTTCACGGGCTGACCAGCGGTCGACGCGTGGATGACATTGCCGTTACCGGCGTAGATGCCCGAATGCGATCCGCCGTAGAAGGAGATCACGTCGCCGACCTGAAGATCGGACTGTGCGACGGCAACGCCGGCTGCAGCCTGGTCGTAGCTCGTGCGAGGCAGGTTGAGACCGGCCTGCTTGTATGCCCACTGAACGAGACCGGAGCAGTCGAATGCGTCCGGGCCGGCTGCGCCGTACACGTACGGGGAGCCCAGCTTGCTCTCTGCGGCGCGAACTGCCTGCTCACCAACACTGGAGATGGGAGCGGCCGGTGCAGCCGGTGCGATGTCGGTGATGCCCGGAATGACCGGCAACTGAGGAATAGAAACGCCCGGAACCTCGAACGTGCCGACGCCGGGGATGGTGATGGGGTCTGCCGAGGCAGGTGCAGCGGTTGCAGCGAATGCTCCGACTGCGAGCGCGCCGGCTACTGCCAACTGCGCTGAACGCTTGAAACTCTGTGACGCCACTTAAGGGGTGCTCCATTTCTTCCATTCATCCGCCGACCGAGTTAGCTGACGGGTTCGGGCTGGGAAGATCAGCCCTACCCGCGTGGTCTGCAGCGATCCTGCGTGCTGCACCCCAGGCGGGATTCACCCCAGTGGAAACTTGGGTTCCCGGTTCGGGTTCCTCGCGGAGATCCCGATTAGGCGGTTCCTGACGATGCCGGTCCTGTTTGGTCCGGCAAGACTTCGTTAGGTCTCAGGAAGGTTACGAAATGATCGCGACGATGTCGACCGCTTCGTGACAATCGCGCCCGATTCGCCGGAAATCGTGGTGCCGCGCCCGCGATACGCCCGGCGGGTCACGGGGAGATAACAACAGGTCGGTTCGGCGACCCACTCCAGGCCGTCAAACCCGCACCCGCTACCCACTGCCAAGGCTCACCAAACCCGACAATCCGATCTTCCATGCAGTTCAACGATGATTACTTGAAACTAGAACTTGTTCCGGTCACGGACGCGGTTTCAGCCGTCGACAGACGCACCGAAGACCCCCTCGACTCGCCCTACTCACAAGTAGGCGCGCGTCCACATTCGCGAGTTCCCACCGCCAGTGTGATCCTCGTCTCTCCTACTTTTGTCGGGCGTTCATCGACCGATTTCGCAACGGAAGTCCGTGCGGGTCGGATTCCGTGTCTGCACTCTCGAATTCGTGTCGGGGGGTACTTCTACTGTCTGCGGTGTGAGTCCCGCCTCGGCCCGAGAATTTCCGTCTCCGCCCCCGTTCTCCGACGGGGAGAAGTTCGACGTCGGGCGGCAACTGAGCTTCGACGAACTGGACACACCGCTGAGCGAGACAACATTTGTCGTGGTCGACCTCGAGACCACAGGGGGCAGCGCCGACCAGGACTCCATCACCGAGATCGGCGCCGTCAAGATCCGCGGCGGCGAGGTACTGGGCGAAATGGCAACACTCGTCGACCCCGGCCGGTCGATTCCGCCGTACATAGTCGAACTGACCGGAATCACCACAGCCATGCTGATCGGCGCACCTCCCATCGAACGTGTCCTGCCTGCATTTCTCGAGTTCGCCGAGGGCGCGGTGCTGGTGGCACACAACGCGCCGTTCGACATCGGTTTCCTCAAAGCAGCGGCGTCACGCAGCGCGCGCCCGTGGCCTGCGTTCCGTGTCCTGTGCACCGTCAAACTCGCCCGGCGCGTACTCACACGCGACGAAGCACCTTCGGTGAAGCTCTCCGCACTCGCCCATCTCTTCCAAGTGACCACCCAGCCGACGCACCGGGCTCTCGACGACGCGCGTGCGACCGTCGACGTCCTCCACGGACTGATCGACAGGGTCGGAAACCAGGGTGTCCACAGTTACAGCGAACTAGTCGACTACCTGCCCAACATTTCCTCGCATCAACGGGCCAAACGGTCCTTCGCCGCAAACCTGCCGCGAAGCCCCGGTGTCTACCTTTTCCGCGGTCCTTCCGACGAAGCCCTCTACATAGGAACTGCTACCGACCTTCGACGCCGCGTCCGCAACTACTTCACCGGTTCGGAGACCCGCGGCCGGATGAAGGAAATGGTCGCGCTGGCCACCCGCGTGGACCATGTCGAGTGCGCGCACTCTCTCGAGGCCGGGGTGCGTGAACTACGACTGCTGAGCGCGCATGCGCCGCCGTACAACCGTCGCTCCAAGTTTCCCAAGCGAGGTTGGTGGATCACCCTCACCGACGAGGCGTTTCCGAGACTGTCCGTGGTTCGCACGCCCACGGCCGATTCGATCGGCCCGTTCACCTCTCGCGGCGACGCAGTCGACGTCGCCGACACCGTCGCAGAGTTCAGTCGTCTGCGCACGTGTACCAAGCGTCTCGGACGCGGCGCCGTTCACGGCCCTGACTGCCCCGCTCGCGAACTGGGGGCGTGTCCAGCCTCCTGGACCCCGGAAATCAACGCAGAGGACTACGCGGCCGCCCCTGAGGCCGTGCGTGGATTCTTCCGAGGAACCAACGACGCTCCCCTCCAACAGATGCAGGCCCGGATCGACGAGCTGTCCGCACACGCGTTGTTCGAGAATGCTGCTCGTCTGCGTGACCGAACGGTCGCAGTCGCCACCGCAGTGCGGCGCACTCAGCGACTCGCTGCAATCGCGGCGATCGAACAACTCGTTCTCGCCCGCCCCACCGGAGACGGCGGCTGGGAGCTGTCGGTGATCCGGTCCGGGCGTCTCGCGTCCGCCGGGCTCGCCAGACGTGGGACTCACCCGATGCCCGTCGTCGACGCCATCACCGCGGCGGCCGAAACCGTCCTACCGGACGACGCCCCGTTCCGCGGCGCGTCACCCGAAGAACTGGGACTGATCGCAAGGTGGCTCTCGTCGGACGGTGTCCGAATCGTGTCGGCGACATCCGGATACGTCGAACCTGTGAGCGGCGCCGGCAAGTGGGAAGCCTGGTGCCGACTCGCCCGAGCCGGAACCGAATCCGAACATCGATGACGTAACGGCGGGGCGGCACCCCTAAGCTCGATCGAAACCGCCGGGTCATCACAACCCGCAGGGAAATCGAGGAGAGAAATGATCAACGCCATCGTCATGATTCACGCCGAGTCCGCTCGGATCCCGGAAACCGCGCAGGCCGTCGCCGACCTGTCCGGAGTGACCGAGGTCTACTCGTGCGCAGGTGACGTCGATTTGATCGCCATCGTGAAAGTGCGTGACCACGCCCAGATCGCCGACGTGGTCACCGGAGGAATCAACAAGGTGCCCGGCGTTCTCCGAACCGCCACACACATTGCGTTCCAGTCATTCTCCAGCGCAGACGTCGAGGCCGGTTTCTCGCTGGGTGAATAGCCCCTCGATCAGGCTTGGTCGGCCAGCTCGGCGGTGAGCGCCGCCCACTTGTGAAGCAGTTCAGCGCCCGCGCCGCTGTCGATCGCGGCAGCGGCTGCAGTCATCCCGGCAGAGATCGCACTCTCGAGATCGTCGCCGACACCGTTGAATGCCGCGATGGCTGCTCCCGCGTTCAGCAGGACCGCGTCCCGGACCGGCCCCTTCTGCCCGGAAAGCAGCGTTCTGGCGACGGTGGCGTTGATTTCGGCGTCGCCTCCACGCAACTCTTCGAGAGGAACGCGGTCGATTCCGAGGTCACGCGGATCCAGCGTGACAGTTCGCACACTTCCACCGCCGACGATGTGAACCGTCGACGTCGTCGATGTGGTCAGTTCGTCCAGTCCGTCGTCTCCCCGTACCACCAACGCCGAATTGCCGCGCTGCGCAAGGACTCCCGCGACGACCGAGATCAGTTTCGGAAATGCGCACCCGATCAGCCCGGCACGCGGACGAGCCGGATTGGTCAGTGGACCGAGCACGTTGAATGCCGTCGGAATGCCGATTTCCTTGCGAGGCACCGCCGCAAAGCGCAGTGCGGGATGGAAGACCGGCGCGAAACAAAAGCCGATGCCGACCTCTTCGACGCACCTCGCAACCTGCTCCGGCCCGAGGTTGATGCGAACGCCGAGCGCCTCGAGCACGTCGGCGCCACCGCTCTTGGACGAAGCAGCGCGGTTGCCGTGCTTGACAACTCGCACACCGGACGCGGCAACCACGATCGAGGCCATCGTCGAGATGTTCACCGTGTTGGAGCGGTCACCACCCGTGCCGACGATGTCGACGACGTCGGAATCGACCGGCACGCGCCTGGAGTGTTCGAGCATCGCGGCGGCGAGCCCTTCCAACTCCGCGGGGGTTTCGCCCTTCATCTTCAGACCGACCCCGAAAGCAGCGATCTGAGCGGAGGTGGCGTTGTCCGACATGATCTCGCCCATCGCCCAGCGACTGTCGGCTTCCGACAAGTCACTGCCGTCCGTGAGCAAACCGAGAATCAACGGCCAGGACCGCACCACTGCACTCGAATCGACGTTCGCGGCGTTGGATGCGTCGGTGCCGGCCATAGTGCCTTGGTCCCCTGTCGTTCAAGTGGGCTGGATTTCGAGCTGTCGTTTCGCGCTGCCATTTTGTGCTGCCGATGACCCTCGCAGCCTAGTCAGTGAGGTAAGGAGGAAACCGAATAGGGCCGCTCAGGACTTTCTGCGACCGCGTTTGGGCGGCGCCTCCGCAAGTATCGGGGGCTGGAGCGCGTCCCACCCGGCGACCGAACCACCGAGTCGCTGCGCCAGACCGGCCATTCGTGACCGCTCCTGGGAGCAATGCAGGGCGTCAAGCACCTGGACACGCTCGAAGACGACGCGAACCGAATTCTCGACCACCGGAGTCACGTCCTCGGGCCGACCCACGCCTCGCACATATCCGTCCTGGGCGACGATGCTCTCGGCATCGGCTACCGAGCCCTCCGGGAGGTCGAGATGATGCCGCAGAACCACTTCGGACTCCGCCCTGAACTCCGGCTCGGTGGAGGCGGCACGTTCGAGAGCCGTCGAGCTCGCCTCGGCGTCGTCGAAGCCTTCGGCAACGACGACCAGATCCGACCGCCCTGCATCGAGCGGTGTCGGAATCTTCGTGCCGAAAATTCTCAGGAACCACGGTCTACTCTTGTGTGTAGCTGCCATCGCGCCAGCATATTCCGACCACGCCACCAGCGCGTTCGCCGCCCGATCCCGCGAACTCGAGCCGAGCGACGCGCCGATGGTGGACCCGAGTGGTCGTCTCTTACGACGAAGCGTCATACTTCTGTCTGTGACGAGCGCAGTAGGGACTTCAGGATCGGCAATCACCCAACGCGTGCACTCGCTGAACCGGCCGAATATGGTCAGCGTTGGCACCATCGTGTGGTTGTCAAGTGAGCTCATGTTCTTCGCAGGGCTCTTTGCCATGTACTTCGTGGCACGAGCTCAGGCGAACGGAAATTGGCCGCCGGAGCCAACCGAATTGAACCTTTATCTGGCCGTGCCGGTGACCTTGGTGCTTATCGCATCTTCGTTCACCTGCCAGATGGGTGTCTTCGCGGCTGAGCGTGGCGACGTCTTCGGACTTCGTCGCTGGTACACCATCACCTTGGTCATGGGGGCGTTCTTCGTCGCCGGCCAGGGTTACGAGTACTACCACCTCGTGCACGAGGGCACCACGATTTCGAGCAGCGTGTACGGCTCGGTGTTCTACATGACCACCGGCTTCCACGGTCTGCACGTCATCGGCGGTCTCATCGCCTTCGTCTTCTTGATCGCACGTACCCGGGTCAGCAAGTTCACGCCCGCCCAGGCCACCGCCGCGATCGTTGTTTCGTACTACTGGCACTTTGTCGACATCGTGTGGATCGCGCTGTTTGCCACGATTTATTTCATCCGTTAATCAGCTGTACGCCCCAGGCAGCCCCTGACGTCCAGTTCCGTCCCGACATACCAAAGGGATACAGATGAGTTCATCCCCCCCTCCCGCATCCGATAACTCAGCGAATGCCGCGAAGTCGCGTCGCCAGCGGAAAATCCGCCGGCGCGTCACTGGCGCGCTCGTATTGATGATGGGATTGATCAGCGCAGGTTTCCTCGCTTCGGCGTTGACACCAGCTCCGCAGGTTGCGACCGCCAGTGACGATTCAGCAGCCCTGATTCGTGAAGGCAAGCAGCTGTACGACACGTCATGCATCACGTGCCACGGCGCGAACTTGCAGGGCGTGCAGGACCGCGGTCCCAGCCTCATCGGCGTCGGCGAAGCAGCCGTGTACTTCCAGGTCTCCTCTGGTCGTATGCCGGCAGCTCGCAACGAGGCCCAGGCTGCACGCAAGGACCCCAAGTTCGATGCTGCGCAGACCGACGCCCTCGGCGCTTTCATCCAGGCCAACGGCGGCGGCCCGACGCTCATCCGCGACGAGAACGGCGAAATCGCCCAGTCCTCGCTGCGCGGTGGCGACGTCGGACGCGGCAGTGAGCTCTTCCGGCTCAACTGCGCGTCGTGCCACAACTTCACCGGCCGCGGTGGCGCACTGTCCTCGGGCAAGTACGCCCCGGTCCTGGATCCGGCCAGCGAGCAGCAGATCTACGCTGCCATGGTTACCGGTCCCCAGAACATGCCGAAGTTCTCGGATCGTCAGCTGACGATCGAGGAGAAGAAGGACATCATCGCCTACGTCAAGTCGTCGGGCGAGTCGAAGGACCCCGGTGGGTACGGGCTCGGTGGCCTCGGTCCGGCCTCTGAGGGTCTCGCCATGTGGGCCGTCGGAATCATCGCTGTCGTCGGTGCAGCATTGTGGATCGGAGCAAGGTCATGAGCGACGCTGGCCAGCATGGCGGCGATACGCCTAAGAAGTACACAGATGAAGAGCTCGACGCGATGTCACGCGACGACCTGGTCAAGCTGGGTACCAATCTCGATGGCGTCGATGTCGTCTACCGCCGTGATCGTTGGTCGGTAAAGGGCACCAGGGCGGAAAAGCGCGCCGAGCGCAACGTCGCCTTCTGGTTCGGCCTCGCCGGCGTTTCGGCGATCGCGTTCATCGCGATCTACCTGTTCTGGCCCTGGGAGTACGCAGGCGCCGGTGACGAGAACTACGGCAAGTACAGCCTGTACACCCCGCTGATCGGCTTGACCATGGGTCTGGCGATCCTCGGCGTCGGCATCGGTGCCGTTCAGTTCACGAAGAAGTTCATCCCCGAAGAGGTCTCGATCCAGGACCGCCACGACGGTGGTTCCACCGAGGTCGATCGTCGCACGATCGTCGCCGAGCTCGGCGACACCCTCGAGACGTCCACCCTCCCCCGCCGCAAGGCCATCAAGCGCAGCTTGATGTTCGGCGGCGGCGCACTCGGCGTCATGATGGTCATGCCCCTCGGCGGACTCATCAAGAACCCGTGGGCCAAGGGCGACGACTCACCTCTGTGGGTGTCCGGCTGGACCCCGAACTACCCGGGCGAGACCATCTACCTGCGTCGTGACACCGGCCGTCCCGAGGACATCGTCCTCGTTCGCCCGGAAGATCTCGATGCCGGTTCGATGGAAACGGTCTTCCCGTTCCGCGAGTCCGACCGTGGCGACGAGCACGCTCTGCTCGCAGCACTGCGCGGCATTCGTAACTCGGTGATGCTCATCCGCCTCCGCACGGAAGACACCGCGCGTGTCACCAAGCGTAAGGGCCAGGAAAGCTTCAACTACGGCGATTACTTCGCCTACTCGAAGATCTGCACCCACCTGGGTTGCCCCACCTCGCTCTACGAACAGCAGAGCAACCGTATTCTGTGCCCCTGCCACCAGTCGCAGTTCGACGCACTGACCTACGGCAAGCCGATCTTCGGTCCCGCTGCTCGCGCACTTCCGCAGTTGCCTATTACAGTGAACGAAGAGGGCTTCCTGGTCGCCGACGGTGACTTCATCGAAGCACTCGGCCCGGCATTTTGGGAGCGTCGACCGTGACCACAACAACAACCAAACCGTCCAAGATCAGCGCGGCAGCGGCTGGACAAGCGGAGGCTATGGACTCCCGCTACCACCTCGCCGCAGGCATGCGCCGGCAGATCAACAAGGTCTTCCCGACGCACTGGTCCTTCATGCTCGGCGAGATCGCGCTCTACAGCTTCGTGATCCTGCTGATCTCCGGTGTGTTCCTGACGCTGTTCTTCGATCCGTCGATGGCACACGTCGTCTACCAGGGCGCATACCAGCCGCTTCGCGGTGTCACGATGTCTCGCGCCTACGAGACGACCCTGAACATCTCCTTCGAGGTGCGCGGCGGTCTCTTCGTTCGCCAGATTCACCACTGGGCTGCACTGATGTTCGCGGCGTCGATCATCGTTCACCTCGCTCGCATCTTCTTCACCGGCGCCTTCCGTCGCCCACGTGAAGCGAACTGGGTCATAGGCTGCCTGCTGCTCATCCTGGCGATGTTCGAAGGCTTCTTCGGTTACACCATCCCCGACGACCTGCTCTCGGGCACCGGCCTCCGCGCCGCCTTCGGTGGTATCACGATGAGTATCCCGATCGTCGGTACCTGGATGCACTGGCTGATCTTCGACGGCGATTTCCCCGGCGACCTCATCATCCCGCGTCTCTACGTCGCTCACGTGCTGCTGTTCCCGGGCATCATCCTGGCTCTGATCGCCGGCCACCTCGCGTTGGTCTGGTACCAGAAGCACACGCAGTTCCCCGGCCCCGGCCGTACGGAACAGAACGTCGTCGGCGTCCGCATCCTCCCGGTCTTCGCGATGAAGGGTGGCGCGTTCTTCGCCATGACCTTCGGCGTGCTCGCACTGCTCGGTGGTCTGTTCCAGATCAACCCCGTGTGGAACATCGGTCCGTACAACCCGTCACAGGTCTCGGCAGGTTCCCAGCCCGATATCTACATGATGTGGACGGACGGCCTTGCTCGACTGTGGCCGGCGTGGGAGATCTACCTGTTCAACCGGTACACGATCCCTGCAGTGTTCGCCGTCGCCCTGATCATGGGCCTCGTCTTCGCACTGTTGATCGCGTACCCGTGGATCGAGAAGCGTCTCACCGGAGACGACGCTCACCACAACATCCTGCAGCGCCCGCGCGACGTGCCGGTCCGTACCGCTATCGGTGCGATGTCCATCGCGTTCTACCTGGTGCTCACGATCTCCTGCATCAACGACATCATCGCGTACCACCTGCACATCTCGCTGAACGCAATGACGTGGATCGGCCGTATCGGCATGGTCATCCTTCCGCCCATCGCGTACTTCGTGACGTACCGGTTCTGCATCGGCCTGCAGCGCAGTGACCGTGCAGTCCTCGAACACGGCATCGAGACCGGCATCATCAAGCGGATGCCGAACGGCCAGTACATCGAGATCCACCAGCCGCTCGGCCCCGTCGACGAGCACGGACACCCGATCCCGCTCGAGTACCAGGGTGCTGCTGTCCCGAAGAAGATGAACAAGCTCGGCCTCGCCGGCAAGCCCGGTAGCGGTAGCCTGATCACCGCTGACCCAGTCGAGGAGAGCGAGGCTCTCGAAGCCGCTCATCACGAAGCTGAGCACGAGCAGCTTCAGATCCTTCTGGACTACCAGAACCGAACCAACGGCAAGTCCGATGGTTCCAGTGGAGAACTCCACTAAGAACGTCAGTTGACCAGTGAGGCCCCGAACCGGATTCCGGTTCGGGGCCTCACTCGTTCTCTGAGCGATTCAGTATGGACAACCTCCAAGTGGGCACCACTCCCCCGGTTCGTCGTCTGAGCGCCGACAACAGCAGGCACTACGCTTTGCTAGACCTCGAGCACAGTCGAATAGTGCTCCACCGTCGGGAACGGCTCGTAGAAGTGATGGAGAAGTTCTCGCCACTTCTCGTATCCTGGCGACTTACGGAACCCGATGGTGTGTGACTCCACGTCTTCCCACTCGACCAGCAGGAGATATCGCTCCGGTGATTCCAGGCAGTGCGAGAGCCGCAGCCTGATGAATCCGGGAACCTCGGAGATGATGGTTCGGGCCACGTCGAATGCGGCCTCGAATTGCGCTGACTGCGACGGATCGACCTGCAGGACGGCATGTTCGAGAATCATCTACCGAGTGTTGCACGTTCTCGGGAGTCCCCTCGAGGCGTTGTCGCCTGGTGAGATACTCGGACCATGACATCTCATGCACGCGGCACCTTCGAGATCGATCTTCGCCCCGCCGATCCTGAGCTCTCCGGACGCGTCGGACGCTTCGAGTTCGACAAGACGTTCATCGGCGGCGTCGAAGGCACGTCGTCCGGCCTGATGCTGTCCGCGGGCGATCCGACAGCCGGTGCAGCGGGCTATATCGCTTTGGAGTTTGTCACGGGGCAGGTCGACGAAGCTGTGGGATCGTTCGCCCTGCAGCAGTTCGGTCAGATGATCGACGGAACGCAGAAGCTTCTGTACGAGATCGTGCCGGGGTCCGGAACCGGCGAGTTGAAGGGCATCTCAGGCACTCTCGAGCTCGAGGTCGTCGACGGTCTGCACCGCTACGACCTCGAATACTCGCTCCACGATTGACAGAGAGCGGCTGTTGACAGGCACCCTCCTACCACCGAAACTCACATAAACGACAACAGAGGCGCCGTACCCGGGTGGGTGCGGCGCCTCTGTTCGAGTGCGGGTGAAACTAGTGCTTCTCGGGTCCGGTGTAGTACTCGAACACCAGGCCTGCGGCTGCGGCGAGCACACAGACAACTGCGACTGCGATGAGCCACGGCTGGAAGTACGCCAGCGACACTGCCGCGAGTGCAGCAGCAGCGGCAAGCAGGATCGGCCAGAAGCTACCCGGGCTGAAGAAGCCCAGTTCTCCTGCACCATCCGAGATTTCAGCGTCGTCGTAGTCCTCGGGACGGGTGTCCAGACGACGGGCGACGAAGCGGAAGTAGGTACCCACGATGAGCGTCAGACCTGCAGACAGGACGATGGCCGTCAGTCCGGCCCACTCGATACCTGTGCGTGACAGAGCGGTGAACACTCCGTAGATGATCGCGACGAGAATGAAGAACATCGTCAGGATCTCGAAGAGCTTGGCTTCGATCTTCATATCAGCACTTGTCCTTGTTCAGTGAAGAGGCTGGCCGGCTCAGTTGCCTGCAGTGGCGACGGTTGCCTGACGGTACTCGCGGTCGGTGTTGAACGGCGTGGTCGACGTAGCCACCGGCGACTGACCGATTGCCTGCAGAGCCTCAGCGGTCGTCAGACCACCCTTGCCCTCCGCGTCACCCTTGCGCAGTTCGATGTACTTGGCGAAGTCCTCGGGCGAAACCGCACGAACCTCGAAGTTCATCATCGCGTGGAACGTGCCACACATTTCTGCACAACGCCCGACGAACGCGCCTTCCTTCTCGATCTCACTGATCTGGAAGATGTTGTCCGAGTGGTTCTCCTTGGGGTTCGGGAGAACGTCGCGCTTGAACAGGAACTCAGGCACCCAGAAAGCGTGGATGACGTCCGAGGAAGCAAGTTCGAACTGGATCCGCTTGCCGGTGGGCAGAACGAGGATCGGGATCTCCTGGCTGGAGCCGACGGTCTCGATCTTGTCGTAGTGCAGGTAGCTCAGGTCCTCGGTGCTGTTGCCGTGGATCGGGCCGGGGACTTCTTCCCCGTGTTCGTTCACGGTGGAGCCCTCGGTCTTTGCAGCCTCTTCGGCCTCGACGTCGATTCCGTTGTACTTGGCGGAGCCGTCACCGAACTCGATGGAGCGGTAGCCGAACTTCCAGTTCCACTGGAAGGCCGTGACGTCTACGACGACGTCAGGATTGTCCGTCTTGTCCAGAACATGGTTCTGAACGATGACGGTGAAGTAGAAGAGAACCGCGATGATGACGAAGGGAACTGCCGTGTAACCGAGTTCGAGCGGCACGTTGTATGCCGTCTGACGCGGGAATTCCGGCGAGTCCTTCTTCTTGCGGTGGAAGATGACGGCCCAGAAGACCAGCCCCCACACCAGCACACCCATGACGAGGGCGGCTACAACCGACCACGTCCACAGCTCACGCATGCGCGTCGCCTCCGGGGTGATGCCCGAAGGCCACCCGAAACGAAGCACTTCGTTGTCGATGGAGCAACCCGACAGCAGCAAGGCAGCAATGCCCAGAGATACTGCCAGCCCCGCTCGCCGAAGGATCCGACCTTGCGCCACGTTCACGCCTTCCTGATCGCCACAAAATTCAACTAGGGCATGCCCGGAGGGAAGGCCCAATTACTACGCAGCGTAGACCAAAGCCGGGCGCTATCCATCCTCGGGTCCTCGCCCGTGTCGCGGCGGACGTCACACAGCTCTCTCAGGTGCTGCTCAGGAACGGCTCAGGTCGTTTCGGCGACGCACATCACGTCGATTCGTTCCGCCGCGATCGGCAGGGACGTCGATCTGCGGCATACTTTCGTCAAGAGTTCGTTGACCTCTCCCCGACACTCGTGTCCGGGAGCCTTCTGTACAAAAATTCTGAATCGAGGAACCGGACGCTGTGTGTGGACTGCTCGGGCTACTGACATCTGGCGGAACCAGCGAGGACGCCGTCTCGCGGGTCGACCAGGCGATGCATTGCCTTCGTCACCGCGGGCCGGACGAACACGGGACGTGGAACGACGATCACCTCGTCTTCGGGTTCAACCGCCTGGCGATCATCGACATCGCTCATTCCCACCAGCCGCTGCGTTGGGGCCCACCGGAGAACCCGGAGCGTTATGCGCTCACGTTCAACGGCGAGATCTACAACTACTTGGAGATCCGCGCCGAACTGGTCAAGGACCACGACGCCAAGTTCTTCACCGAGGGCGACTCCGAGGCCATCGTCGCTGCATTCCACTACTGGGGTGAGGACGCGGTCCGGCGCCTGCGCGGAATGTTCGCGTTCGCGATCTGGGACACCGACACACGCGAGCTGTTCATCGCGCGCGATCCGTTCGGGATCAAGCCGCTGTTCATCGCGACCGGCGACGGCGGCACCGCGTTCGGCAGCGAGAAGAAGAGCCTGCTCGAACTCACCGATCTGATCGGCATCGGTACCGAGCTGGATCCGCGTGCCATCGAGCACTACACCGTTCTGCAGTACGTACCGGAGCCGGAAACACTGCACAAGCAGATCCGACGCCTGGAGTCGGGCAGCTTCGCCCGGGTGCGTCCGGGCGAGGAGCCCACGTTCACGCGGTATTTCACGCCGAAGTTCCCGGCCAAGCCTTTTGCACCTGGCACCGAGAAGGCGCGCTACCAGGAAATCGCCGAGGCACTCGAGGATTCGGTCGCCAAGCACATGCGCGCCGACGTCACCGTCGGTTCGTTCTTGTCCGGTGGTATCGACTCCACGGCGATCGCGGCGCTGGCGATGCGCCACAACCCCAACCTGATCACCTTCACGACCGGTTTCGAACGTGAGGGCTATTCCGAGGTCGACGTCGCTGCAGAATCTGCCGCAGCGATCGGCGCGAAGCACGTCGTCAAGGTGGTCTCCCCCGCCGAGTTCGCCGCTGCCATTCCCGAGATCGTCTGGTACCTCGACGACCCGGTAGCCGATCCGGCATTGATTCCGCTGTGGTTCATCGCGAAGGAAGCGCGCAAGCACGTCAAGGTCGTGCTGTCCGGCGAGGGTGCCGACGAGCTGTTCGGCGGCTACACGATCTACCGTGAGCCGTTGTCGCTCAAGCCTTTCGAGTACCTCCCCAAGGGACTGCGTCGGGCTGCCGGCAAGTTGTCCGAACGCATCCCGGACGGCACTCGCGGCAAGAGTCTGCTCAACCGCGGTTCCTTGACGCTCGAGGAGCGCTACTACGGAAATGCTCGTAGCTTCAACGACGCTCATCTCCGCGCCGTCCTGCGCGATTTCCGCCCCGAGTGGACTCACCAGGACGTCACTGCGCCGATCTACGCGCAGTCACGGGACTGGGATCCGGTTGCGCGGATGCAGCATCTCGACCTGTTCACCTGGCTGCGCGGCGACATCCTCGTCAAGGCAGACAAGATGACGATGGCCAACTCGCTGGAACTGCGTGTGCCGTTCCTCGATCCCGAGGTCTTCGACGTCGCGTCACGCGTACCGCTCGATCAGAAGATCACGAAGGACACGACCAAGTACGCACTGCGCCAGGCCCTGGAAGGCATTGTGCCGCACCATGTTCTGCACCGCGCGAAGCTCGGATTCCCGGTTCCCCTGCGCCATTGGCTGCGCGGCACCGAACTCTTCGACTGGGCACATCTGCAGATCGAAGAGTCGGGAACCGACCACATCTTCGACAAGCAGGCCGTCGTGAAGATGCTCAACGATCACCGCGAGGGCGTGTCCGACCACAGCCGACGCCTGTGGACCGTCCTGACCTTCATGGTCTGGCACGGAATCTTCGTGGAGAAGCGCATCGTGCCGCAGATCCAGGAACCGGTGTACCCGGTCAATATCTAGGCCTTCGGCCCCGTGAGCGGTTAGGGAGTCTCCGAACTCCTCAACCACTCACGGGGCGGAGCCCTACTTCGGCAGGATCGTCGCGATCTCGTCCGCTGCCGCGCTGCCGTATGCGTCGGTAAGGCGCTTGAGTGCCTCGTCGCGATTGAACACCCACTCCTGCGTTCCCACGGTCTCGAGAATCAACACAGCGACCAAAGATCCCAACTGTGCAGCACGCTCGAAGCTCAGACCGGCGCCGTGTGCGAGCAGGAACCCGGCGCGGAAGCCGTCGCCAACGCCCGTCGGATCCACCTTGCCGGTCTCGGGCACTACGTCGACGCGCACCCAATTGCCTTCGGCGTCAACAATTTCCACACCCTTGGAGCCGAGGGTGGTGACACGGATGCCGACCTGCGCGCGGATCTCTTCCTCGCTCAGACCAGTCTTCTGCTGAAGAAGACCCCACTCGTACTCGTTGGTGAACAAGTACTTCGCGCCGTGAATGAGCGCCTTGGCCTCGTCACCGGACAGGCGGGCAAGCTGCTGCGACGGATCCGCTGCGAACGGAATCCCGAGCAGACGGCATTCGTCGGTATGGCGAACCATGGCCTCGGGGTCGTTGGCGCCGATCAGCACCAACTCGACTGCGCCTGCAGTCTTGGCCACTGCCGCGAGTTCGATCTCGCGAGCCTCGCTCATCGCACCGGGGTAGAACGACGCGATCTGCGCCATGTCCTCGTCGGTGGTGCACACGAAACGCGCCGTATGTGCCTTGTCCGAGATACGGACCGCGCTGCAGTCGACGCCGTTGTCCTCGAGCCACGTGCGGTACTCGGCGAAGTCGGCACCGACTGCGCCGACGAGTAGCGGGGACCCACCGAGCACGCCCATGGCGTAAGCGATGTTGCCGCCGACACCACCGCGGCGAATCACGAGATCGTCGACCAGGAAACTCAGCGAAACGTGGGCGAGCTGATCGGCGAGGAGCTGATCGGCGAAGCGGCCGGGGAAGCGCATCAAGTGGTCGGTGGCGATGGAACCGGTTACCGCAATAGTCACGGATCGTGGCCTTTCAGCGAAGTGAGTACAAGAATGAAAGAGGAGCAAAAGTTCACGTTACCGCCCGTAGCGCCGTCATCGGCGTCCGAGCTGTCGGATCGGAACGGTCTACGTACGAGTCACCACAAACAACTGACGCGAAACCGAATGTCGGTTCCGCGTCAGTTGTTCGTGAATTGAGTTGTGATCGACAGACTCAGTTGAACGAGTCACCGCAGGCGCAGGAGCCTGTTGCATTGGGGTTGTCGATCGAGAAGCCCTGCTGCTCGATGGTGTCGAGGAAGTCGATGGACGCACCTTCGACGTACGGCGCGCTCATCCGGTCGACAACCAGATTGACGCCGTTGAAGTCGACAGTGAGGTCACCGTCGAGCGTGCGGTCGTCGAAGAACAGCTGGTACTTCAGTCCGGCACAGCCGCCGGGCTGCACTGCAATACGCAGCGCGAGGTCGTCGCGACCCTCCTGATCGAAGAGTGCCTTCGCCTTGGCGGACGCGGCCTCGGTCATCTTGACGCCGTGGGTGGCGGTCTCGTTCTGCACAGTCATGGGCTCTCCCTAATGTTCGTACCAACCCGTGAACGCTTCAACGGTACGCCGCTGCCGACTTATTCCCGCCAGTCCTTTACCGGGTGCGATTCGTCTTCATCCTATCCGGTCTTCCCGACACGGCAACGGCGCGTCGACGCTTGTGGATCCTCAGCTCCGGACGCCGCGCCAGATGTTCCACTCGCGTGCCGTGTGTTCGGCGAGTCCCTCGAGACACGCCGACGCTTCCTCCATCGCACGTTCCACCGACCCGGCGAAATCCGTCACCGACTTCGCCGCGACTATCGAGGTCGACGCATAGTCCGCCTCGTCGAGCGTCACCTGGCCGGCAAAGACGAGCGTCGGAACGCCGTGTGCTGCCCCCGCCGAAGCGAGCGTTGTGACGAGTTTGCCGCGCAGAGATTGGTGGTCGAACTTGCCTTCGCCCGTGATCACCAGGTCAGCGGAAGCCAGTAGCGCGGCTTGTCCGGTGCGATCCGCGACGACGTCGGCCCCGGATCGCCGCTGTGCACCGAGCGCAAAGAGCGCGGCACCGATACCACCCGCGGCGCCGGCACCCGGAAAATTCGACACTCGTTTTCCGGTGACGGACTCCAACTGTTCGGCCCATCTCGCGTTCCGCGCTTCGAGGACAGCGACGGCTTCGGCGTCGGCACCCTTTTGCGGGCCGAACACCGCTGCCGCACCGTGCTCGCCGAGAAGTACGTGTTCGACGTCGGTGGCGGCGAACAACTGAGTGCCTGCCGTAGCCGCCGCTGCAACCTCCAGGCCGCCCAGCGCCTCCACCAGTCCACGTCCCCCGTCGGTGCAGCAACTCCCACCGAGTCCGACGACAACCGTCTTCACGCCTGCCTCGAGCGCGACAGCGATCAGCTCTCCCACACCGAGACTGTGCGCGGCGAGTGCAGTGTCCCGCGTCGGCGGACCTCCGAGCAGGCCGAGCCCGACGGCCTCGGCGGACTCGATGTACGCCGTGTCCGAATCGAACAGCCACGTGGCGTCGACGGCGGCGGTCAAAGGCCCGGACACCCGTGCAGTCCGGATGTCGCCCCCAGCCGTGGCCAAGACGTCGACGAAACCCGGCCCACCGTCGGATTGTGGCGCGGTGACAACGTCGTCTTCGGGTCGGCCACGTCGCCAACCGGCAGAAATGGACTCAGCCGCCTCCACGGCCGTCAACGTCTCACCGAACGAATCTGGAGCAACTATTACCCGCATAGCCGAAGTCTAAGAGTCCCGAATGACCCCGATGTTTCACGATCTCGCGCGTTTCAGTGCCTCGGGCGATCGGGTTTTTCAGAAAGACCGAGGTCGGTTTCCCAGACCGTGCACTTATCCAATAGCCTGGAGGTGTGAAATTGCTACGCCGCGGTGACTCAGACAACTCCGACAAACGTGACGTCGAGGGCACTGAGGCATCCTCGGCCTCCGAAGAGGCGCCCATCGAGCAGGTGGGCAAGGGCCGCCCCACACCCAAGCGTCGTGACGCCGAGGCGAAGAGGCGTGGCCCCGTTGCCCCTGCCCCGCTGACCGCGAAGGAAGCCCGCGCCCGCCGTAAGGCGACCCGCGGCTCCAAGGAGGACCGCAAGGCCGAAGCCGCCGAGCGTCGCGCATCGTCGGCAGACCGCCGCGCCCGCATGCTCGCCGGCGAGGACAAGTACCTGCTCCCCCGCGACAAGGGACCGGTTCGCGCCTACGTCCGTGACTTCATCGACGCTCGCCGCAACCTCGTCGGGCTGTTCATGCCGCTCGCATTGATCCTCATCATGACGATGTTCGTCACGCCCGCACTCCAGCAGATCGTCACGCTGGCAATGCTCGTGATGATGCTCTTCATGGTCGGTGAAGGCATCTGGCTCGGTCGCATGATCAACAACCGCGTCGCCGAGCGCTTCCCCGACAGCACCGACGGCGGATTCAAGCTCGGCTGGTACGCGTTCGTTCGCGCGTCGCAGATCCGTAAGCTGCGCGCACCGAAGCCTCGTGTGGGGCCGGGCGACGCAATCTGAGCGTGACGAACACGTATAGAACTTTGGTCCTCGGCGGCGCGCGGTCTGGTAAGTCCGCGCACGCCGAGGATTTGGTTTGTGGAGGCCACCTACCCGAAAGTTCGGCACCGGTCCGGTACCTGGCGACAGCCAGACGTGATGTCTCCGACGCAGACTGGGAGAGCCGGATCGACCAGCACCGCAACAGACGGCCCTCCCATTGGTCGACGGTCGAAACCGCAGATGCCGGCGATCTCGCGGCGCAGCTCGAAAGCGATTCACACACAGCGACGTTGGTCGACGATCTGGGAACGTGGCTGACCGCGGAACTCGATCGGCAAGGCGCCTGGGACGCTCCGCGCGGCACCGTCACTCCCGCTGCGGACAGCCTGGTCGCCAGTGTCGAGAACTATCGCGGACACCTGGTGCTGGTCAGCCCCGAAGTGGGTTTGGCCGTCATCCCCGAGACGCGGTCCGGACGATTGTTCCGCGACGAGATCGGCACTCTCAACGCTCGTATCGCCGGGGTGTGCGATCGTGTCGTACTAGTGGTTGCAGGGTTACCGCTCATCTTGAAAGATACTGCTGCACAACCGGAAGGCACGATGTGAGTACCGAGGCCAATCCAGGGGCCATTTCAGGGGCGAATCCAGATGCCAACCCTGACGTCGCGCCAGTCAGTAGCGCCGACTTCGAACCCGTCACCCCGCCCGACCGCGAGGTGCGAGCGCAGGCCGATGCGCGTCAGCGTGATCTGACCAAGCCGGCCGGTTCGCTGGGCCGACTGGAGGCTCTCGCCGGCTGGGCATCAGCCTGCCAAGGAGTTTGTCCCCCACACGCTTTCGCTCGGCCTCGCGTCGTCGTGTTCGCGGGTGATCACGGAATCGCCCGCAACGGCGTCTCCGCCTATCCGCCGGAAGTGACCGCACAGATGGTCGCCAACTTCCTCGGGGGCGGCGCGGCAGTCAACGTCCTCGCCGAGGTTGCCGGCGCCACGGTACGCGTCGTCGACATCGCAGTGGACGGCGATACCGATCCGTCCGTCTCGAACCACAAGGTGCGCAGGTCTTCCGGGTCCATCGACCGCGAAGACGCCATGTCGAACGAGGAAACCCTTCAGGCCATCGCCGCCGGCCGAGCGATCGCGGACGAGGAAATCGACGGGGGCGCAGATCTTCTCATCGCCGGCGACATGGGCATCGGCAATACGACGCCCGCAACCGTACTCATCGCCGCACTCACGGACAGTGAACCCGTCGCGGTCGTGGGTCGAGGTACCGGTATCGACGACGCCGGATGGATCCGCAAGACCGCAGCGATTCGCGACGCTCTCCGGCGTGCCCGTCCGCACGTTCGCGACACAGTCGCGCTGCTGCGCACGTCTTCGGGTGCCGACCTCGCCGCGATGGCCGGCTTTCTGGCCCAGGCAGCTTCGCGTCGCACGCCGGTGATCCTCGACGGCGTTGTGGTCACCGCAGCCGCCATGGTTGCCGACGAACTGGCTTTCGGCGCACGTGAATGGTGGGTCGCCGGACACCGCTCCACCGAACCTGCCCACACCATCGCATTGACCCGAATGGGTCTCGACCCGATCGTCGAGTTCGACATGCGTCTCGGTGAAGGTTCAGGTGCAGTCACAGCTCTCCCGATTCTTCAGGGCGCAGTGGCAATCCTGGGCAAGATGGCGACATTCTCCGAAGCCGGTGTCAGCACTCAGGGCAGCGCACCTGCCGACGAACCGGAGTCGATCGACCTGACCAAGACCGATACGGCGGAGTGAGCGTGGCGGGCCCGCTGTCCGGAGTGCCGCTGGCCTTCTCGTGGCTGACGGTCCTTCCGGTTCGTGGTCCCTCCGACATCGATCGAACTGCCGGCCGTCGCGCCATCGCGGCAGCTCCGCTCACCGGGATCGCTCTCGGCATTGCCGCGACGTTTCTGCTCTGGGGCACAACCAGTATCGGCCTGAATCCCTATCTCGCAGGCTTGCTGACGGTCGGTGCGCTCGCTCTCGGGACACGCGGGATGCACGTGGACGGACTGGCAGACTCCGTCGACGGACTGGGTTGTTACGGTCCACCGGAGCGCGCCCGCGAAGTCATGCACAGCGGCGGTGCCGGACCGTTCGGGGTCGCGGCGCTGTTCATCTTCCTCGGGCTGCAATCGGTCTCCTTCGGCGTCCTCGCTGTTGCCGACTCCCCCACGCAGTGGATCGCCGTTCTCGTATCTGTCGCTGCGGGTCGTGTGGCCGTCGTTTTTGCCTGCCGCCGAGGTATTCTCGCGTCGAGCCCGAGCGGATTCGGTGCGCTCGTCGCCGATTCACAACCGCTGTGGGCCGCAATCGTGTGGTCGGTTCCGCTGATCGCCGCTTCCGGCTTTGCCGCCGACCGGTGGTGGCTCGGCCCTCTCGTGACCGCGTCGGCGCTGGTGATCAGTGTGCTGTGCGTGCGTCACTGCGTCCGTAGATTCGGCGGACTCAACGGAGACGTTCTCGGATTCGCACTCGAACTCACTGTGACGCTTACGGCCGTCGGCCTCACTCTCGGACTGTGATCCGACGTCGTGCGAGTAGGTGTCCTTGCGTACGAAGGTTGCCTCGCGGCCGAGATCTTCGTTTTCACCGACCTTCTCCTGATCGCCAATCGCGTCGCTGATGGAGCGCCCGCCGACCCCTTCGAGGTATCGGTCATCGCAGCGTCCCGCACGCCCGTCGTTGCGGCAGGTGGATTTTCGCTCGGCGTGCAGGAGGGGCATCACGACATCGATCACCTGGTTGTGCCGGGGTTCGAACTCGTGCCGTCCGAAGACCCTGCGACGCGCTTGTCGCTGTGGGAGGGAGAAATCGAGTTCATCCGTGCGTGCGAGGCGCACGGCGTTCGGGTGTCGTCAGTCTGCGTCGGCGCGTATCTGCTGGGCGAGGCGGGACTGCTCGACGGACGCCGATGTACGACGTCGTGGCTGTACGGTGCGGACCTCGCGAGTCGTTACCCCGGTGCGACGGTTCGAACCGACTCGTTGATCGTCCAGGACGACGGCGTCACCACCACTGCTGCGTTCACCGCCGCGCTCGACCTCGCAACAGCACTCGTGCGCGAGCATCTCGGCGACAAGATTGCGCGAAGGACTGCAAGAATTACTCTGGCGCCGGAAAACCGAACCAGTCAATCTCCGTACATCGTCGACTCGATGCTGCCCGCCAAACACACACAGTTTGCCGACGACGTCGGAAGGTGGCTGGTCGAACGGATGGCGGAGCCTTACGACTTGGATCTGCTGTCGGGTGCTTTTCGTGTCAGCACCCGAACCATGCTTCGGAAGTTCAAGGACGAGACCGGGGAATCGCCGCGCAGTTATCTGCAGCGTGCACGGATCCGAAAAGCGAAACGGTTGTTGGAATCGACCGACTGGTCTCTCGGAAAGATCCTGGGGCACATCGGCTATCAGGATCCTGGAACCTTCCGTCGCCTGTTCACCGACCGCGTCGGCATCAGCCCGGCCGACTACCGAAAGCGATTCCGCAACGGCGGCGCCGGATAGGTGCGAGGCGAGCCCGCCCGAAAACATGGCGAACCGCCCTCTTCTGTAGTCGATCCCGCGCCGAAAGACTGTGCAGAGGAATTGTTTCGACTACTGAGAGGGCTCACCGTGCCGAACCGGAGCATGACCGAAGACGATCCGCTCGAAGACTTCGACCGTCGAACGATCACCATCGACGCAGTGGCGAAGTCCGTGTACGTGGCCGGCACCGGTCCCGCAGTAATCGTCATGCCGGAGATGCCGGGCATCAGCCCGCATGTAGCGCGATTCGCCCGCTGGGTGCGCGACGCCGGTTTCACTGTCTTCGTTCCGTCACTGTTCGGCCGCGACGGCGCGGTCCCCACAGTGAACGAGGGGCTGACGGTGTTCAAGAGAGCCTGCGTCAGTGCAGAATTCCGCACCCTCGCTGCCGACGAACCGAGTCCGGCGGTCCGTTGGCTGCGTTCACTCGCCGCTTCCGCCCATGAGGAGAGCGGCGGACCTGGCGTCGGCGTGATCGGAATGTGCTTCACCGGTAACTTCGCGTTGTCGATGATGCTCGAACCCTCGGTCATCGCGCCGGTTCTCGCCCAACCGTCGTTACCGCTCGATCGACCGGACGAAACCGACAACGGGCCCGAAGAACTCGAAGCCGTGCGCTCGAGACTCGAGGCCGAAGACCTCACGGTGCTTGCATACCGCTTTCGAGGTGACTCGTTCTGCCGCGCACAACGATTCGCCGCCTATTCGAAGGCCTTGGGCGAGCGCTTCGTCGGGAAGGTACTACCCGACGAAGCGGCCAACGCGACAACGTCGCCGTTCTTCGAACACGTCATTGCCAATCCACACAGCGTGGTGACGGCTCATCTCGTCGACGAGGCGGGATCGCCCACCACCGTCGCACGAGACGAGATTCTGCAGTTCTTCCGGGAGCGATTGCTCGCGGAACGAACCAGCGATCAGTGAAGTTTCGTCATCCAGCCGTGGGTGTCGGCGAAGGTTCCGCGCTGGATACCCGTGAGGGTGTCGCGCAGTGCCATCGTCACCTCACCCGGCTCGCCGTCGGCGATGGTGAACTCGCCCTCGGCGGACTTGACGCGTCCGACGGGGGTGATGACTGCTGCTGTGCCGCAAGCGAAGACCTCGGTGATTTCACCACTCTTGCACTTAGTGCGCCATTCGTCGGTGCTGATCTTGCGCTCCTCGACGGCGAAACCGGAATCGGCGGCAAGGGCGAGCAACGAGTTGCGCGTGATGCCTGGCAACAACGAACCGGACAGCGACGGCGTCACGAGGCGAGCGTCGGGGCCCGAGCCGAAGACGAAGAACAGGTTCATTCCACCCATTTCCTCGACGTACGTGCGCTCGATGGCGTCGAGCCAGACCACCTGGTCGCACCCCTCGTCGGCGGCTTGCGCCTGGGCGAGGAGTGAAGCGGCGTAGTTGCCGGCGAACTTGGCCGCGCCGGTACCACCGGGGGCCGCGCGAACGTATTCGGTGGACAGCCACACACTGACCGGCTTGACGCCGCGCGGGAAGTACGCACCGGCAGGCGAGGCAATCAGCAGGTAGCGGTACTCGTCGGCGGGACGGACACCGAGTCCGGCTTCGGTGGAGAACATGAACGGACGGAGGTAGAGCGCGTCCTCGCCACCGGCTGCGGGAACCCAGTCGAGATCGACGTCGATCAGTTCGGTGATGGAATCGATGAACATCTGCGACGGGAGCTCCGGCATGGCCAGACGGCGCGCAGATGCCGCGAAACGCTCGGCGTTGGCCTCGACGCGGAACGAGCTGATCTCGCCACCCGGCTGACGGTATGCCTTGAGGCCCTCGAAGATGGCCTGTCCGTAGTGCAAAACCATTGCGGCCGGATCGAGCTCGATGTTTCCGTACGGCAACACCTGGGCGTCGTGCCAGCCCTTGCCCGCGGTGTAGTCGATCGAGACCATGTGGTCGGTGAAGTGCCGCCCGAAGCCGGGCGCCGCCAAAATGTCACGGCGCTCGGCGTCGGACTTCGGGGACGAGCTCTGAACACGAACGAAATCGGCGGCACCTGTCATGGGCGCAATCCTATCGAACGTGAAAAAGCTCTCTACTTGGTGTTGGTCTCCACGAACGGAGGAGACACCACGACGCACCGAAGAGCACGACCACGGACGTCGACTTCGATCTCGTCGCCGGCCGAGACATTGGCACCGGAATCGAGGAGCGCCAACGCAATTCCCACTTTGAGCGAGGGCGAAAACGTCCCCGAGGTGGTCTCGCCGATTGCCTCGCCGTCACGCAGAACACCGAGCCCGGCACGAAGCACGCCGCGATCGAGAGCCTTGATCCCCCAGAGTTTGCGAGCCGGGCCGGCAGCCTTCTCGTCGGTCAAGGTCTCTTTGCCCCAGAATGTCGGCTTCTTCCAACCGATCGCCCATCCGCAGCGCGCTTCGAGCGGAGAAATCTCAAGCGAAAGCTCATGCCCGTGCAGTGGATACCCCATCTCGGTACGAAGAGTGTCACGGGCGCCGAGTCCGGCGGCCTGCCCACCCTCGGCGCGCACTGCCTCGAGAAGCGCGCGGAACAACGGCTCGCTGTCCTCCCACCGCGGCAGGAGTTCGTAGCCGACCTCACCGGTGTAACCGCTGCGGCACACACGAACAGGCACGCCGTTCCATTCCGCATCTTCGTACGCCATGTACTCGATCTCGGTGGGAAGTCCCAGAGCGGTCAGAACCGCCACCGATTTCGGACCCTGCACAGCCAGCACACCGTAGGCACGATGCTGATCCTCGACGGTGATTCCGTCCGGTGCGAGGGCGACCAGAGCCGCAACGACGTCCGCGGTATTGGCTGCGTTCGGGACGAGGAAGATTTCGTCGTCGCTGACGTAGTACGCAATGAGGTCGTCGATGACACCACCGGACTCGTTGCAGCACAACGTGTACTGAGCCTTACCCGGCCCGATCTTGTTCAAATCGTTGGTCAGTGCGGAGTTCACGAATTCCGCGGCGCCCGCGCCACGCACGACGGCCTTGCCGAGGTGACTGACGTCGAAGAGTCCGACATTCTCACGCACAGAGGTGTGTTCGGCCACGACGCCGGCGTACGAAACCGGCATCTGCCACCCCCCGAACGGCGCGAACGTCGCGCCGAGTTCGACGTGGACGGGGTGGATCGGGCCCTGCAACAGTTGTTCGTCGGTCATGGCCCACAACCTATCGGACTTCGCCGATCGAAACATGTCCGCAGCGAGAGCTCACCCGGCCGTGACGATCGCCCGTCCGCAAACTGCAAAGGGCCTAACATCGACTCAGGCATCCGCCAGAACCGGACGCATCGCACACTCACCTCACAGGAGACACCTTGAGCACTCGCACAGCCCGATCGTTGGGACCCGACCTCGTTCTCGCCGGCACAGTCGCCAAGCGCGCAGAGATACTGGTCGTCGGTCTGACGTCGGGTCCGGACGGCCCCGAAATCGCACTCAGCGAAGGCATCGTCGCCGAAGACGTACTCGCCGAGATCCTCGACAGCCTCATCGCCGTCGGCGCCACGGGCAAGCCCGAGCAGCTCACTCGTGTCCCGGCACCGAGCGAACTGTCGGTCACCAGCGTTCTCGCCGTCGGACTCGGCTCTGCCGACAAGCTCGGCAGCGAGCAGATCCGTAAGTCCGCCGGCGCCGCAGCTCGCTCGTTGTCCGGCATCGACACCGTCGCAACCACGCTCTCGATCCTCGACCTCGGTGCAGCCGCCGAGGGATTTGCGTTGGGCGCGTACAGCTTCACCGAATTCAAGTCGTCCATGACGGCTCCCGGTCCCGATTCGCAGCCACTGGCCCGCGTCGAACTTCTGGTGCCGTCGCCGCGCACGAAGGAGACCAAAGCGACGCTGGCACGGTCGGCCGCCATCGCCGAGGCCGTCGCCACCGCACGCGAGTTCGTCAACACTCCCCCGAGCCACCTCTACCCCGCCGAGTTCGCCGCGCGCGCGAAGGCACTGGGCGTCGAGGCCGGGCTCACCGTCCAGGTTCTCGACGAGAAGGCACTCGAGAAGGGTGGCTACGGCGGAATCATCGGCGTCGGCAAGGGCTCGTCACGCCAGCCGCGTCTCGTCCGCCTCGAATACGCGTCGAAGAAGCGTGGTGCCCGCAAGGTCGCACTGGTGGGTAAGGGCATCACCTTCGACACCGGCGGAATCTCCATCAAGCCCGCCGCCGGTATGGAGAACATGACCTCGGACATGGGCGGCGCCGCAGCCGTCATCTCCACCGTCGTGCTTGCCGCCAAGCTCGGCCTGCCCGTCAACGTCGTCGCATACGTACCGATGGCCGAGAACATGCCGTCCGCGACCGCCCAGCGTCCCGGCGACGTGCTGACCCAGTACGGCGGAATCACCATCGAGGTCGTCAACACCGACGCCGAGGGCCGTTTGATTCTTGCCGACGCGATGGTTCGCGCGGGTGAGGACGATCCCGACTACATGATCGACACCGCCACCCTGACCGGTGCGCAGATGGTCGCGCTCGGCAACCGCACCCCCGGAGTCATGGGCACCGACGAGTTCCGTGACCGCGTCGCCTCCATCTCGCAGAGCGTCGGCGAGAACGGCTGGGCCATGCCGCTGCCGGAGGAATTGCGCGGAGATCTCGACTCCAAGGTCGCCGACATGGCCAATGTCACCCCACACCGCTGGGGCGGCATGCTGGTCGCAGCTCACTACCTCAAGGAATTCGTTCCCGAGGGTGTCCAGTGGGCGCACATCGACGTCGCGGGGCCGGCCTACAACACGTCAGGGCCGTGGGGTTACACCGGCAAGGGCGGTACCGGCGTTCCCGTTCGCACGATGATCTCGGTCCTGGAGGACATCGCGGTAAACGGCTGACCCCTTGCTGTGCGCCTTTATTAACCCCCCGCGGTTAATAAAGGCGCACAGCAGTTCAGGCGCCGTCGCGCAATTCCTGCTCTCGGGCCCGCTTGCGTTCGATTCGCTTACGTTCGTCGTGATCGCGCATACGCTGCGGATATCCCGTCTTGCGGACGTCGTAGACCGGGATCTTCAGGTCCTGTCCCAATTTGCGGGCACCACGTTCGCCGCCGACACGACGACGAGTCCACTCCCCGTCCTTCGCAACCAGGACGACGGTCACCTCGGTCACCGTCGTCTGCGGTTCCACATAGGCTTCGACGCCTTCGTGCGAGTGCGCCCAATTCGCCAGATGATCCGCATCACTCTGCGCTGCGGCCTGAGCCGCACTCGGCGGACGCTTGAAACGATCGAACAGTCCCACGGTCGTACCCTCCTCGGTACCGACGCCGCGGATGCACCCCGGCGATATGTCAAGTTTGCCAGGCGATGTCCGTTGTGCCTGCGCACGACATACCGTTTGGTCCGCTTACGACGTTACAGCCGGACCCCCGACGCATACCTACTCGCCAGTAGCCGACACACCCGAAACGGACGGCATCCCCCTCATCGGACACGCCCGGCGTATCAATGGAAAGATGAACGACGGTGACGCCGCGCTCGCGCGTCGACATCGGCAAAATAGCTACAAGTAGCCGCACGTCGCGCGCCACTCGAGCACAATGCATTACGACCACAAGTCGACAAAATTCAACAACCCGAACACAACTGTCGAGGAGTCAAAAGACATGGCCTTCTCCGTCCAGATGCCAGCCCTAGGTGAGAGCGTCACCGAGGGAACTGTCACACGGTGGCTCAAGCAGGAAGGAGACACGGTCGAAGTCGACGAACCCTTGCTCGAAGTCTCCACGGACAAGGTCGACACCGAGATTCCGTCTCCCGTCGCCGGCGTCCTGACCAAGATCGTCGCGCAGGAAGACGACACCGTGGAAATCGGTGGCGAGCTCGCCCAGATCGGTGAAGCCGGCGAAGCCGCAGCACCCGCGGCAGAGGCACCCGCCCCCGCCGCCGAGGAAGCTCCCGCCGAGGAAGCGCCGGCTGCCGAAGCTCCCGCTGAAGAAGCTCCCGCTGCCGAGGCACCCGCTGCTTCGAGCGGTTCCGCTGAAGGTACCGCCGTGACGATGCCCGCCCTCGGCGAGTCCGTCACCGAAGGCACCGTCACCCGCTGGCTCAAGGCTGTCGGCGACGAGGTTGCCGTCGACGAGGCGCTGCTCGAGGTCTCGACCGACAAGGTCGACACAGAGATCCCGTCCCCCGTCGCCGGAATCCTGCTCGAGATCAATGCGCAGGAAGACGACACCGTCGAGATCGGTGGCCAGCTGGCCGTCGTCGGCTCCGGCGCACCCGCCGCGGCACCGGCACCCAAGGCCGCTCCCGCAGCACCGGCAGCACCCCCTGCCCCCAAGGCCGAAGCTCCGAAGGCCGAAGCACCCAAGGCCGAAGCACCCAAGGCTGAAGCACCCAAGCCTGCCGCCGCACCGGCCGCACCCGCTCCGAAGCCTGCTGCGGCTCCCGCACCGGCGGCTGCCCCCGCAGCGTCCGGTGACAGCAGCCCGTACGTCACCCCGCTCGTGCGCAAGCTCGCCACGGACAACGGCGTCGACCTCGCGACCGTCACCGGCACCGGCGTCGGCGGCCGCATCCGCAAGCAGGATGTGCTCGCCGCTGCGGAGGCCAAGAAGGCTCCCGCCGCCGCTGCTCCTGCTGCAGCACCCGCGGCCGCACCGGCCGCCACCGCAGCCGCAGGCGTCCGACCCGAACTGGCACACCTGCGTGGAACCACGCAGAAGGCCAACCGTATTCGGCAGATCACGGCCACCAAGACACGTGAGTCGCTGCAGAACACCGCTCAGCTCACGCAGACCTTCGAGGTGGACGTCACCAAGATCGTCGCCCTGCGGGCCCGTGCCAAGGCCGGCTTCATCGAGCGCGAAGGCGTCAACCTGACGTTCCTTCCGTTCTTCGCCAAGGCAGTCGTCGAGGCGCTGAAGTCGCACCCGAACATCAACGCAAGCTACGACGAGGCTGCCAAGCAGATCACCTACTACGACGCTGAACACCTCGGCATCGCAGTGGACACCGATCAGGGCTTGCTCTCCCCCGTCATCCACAACGCCGGCGATCTCGGCCTGGCCGGCCTGGCCCGAGCCATCGCCGACATCGCCAAGCGTGCACGCTCGGGTGGCCTGAAGCCGGACGAGCTCTCGGGTGGCACCTTCACCATCACCAACATCGGCAGCCAGGGCGCGCTGTTCGACACCCCGATCCTGGTACCGCCGCAGGCGGCCATGCTCGGAACCGGCGCGATCGTCAAGCGCCCGATGGTGGTCACCGACGAGAACGGCAACGAGTCCATCGGCGTTCGCTCGATGATCTACTTGCCGCTGACCTACGATCACCGTCTGGTCGACGGCGCCGACGCCGGCCGATTCCTCACCACTGTTAAGCAGCGGTTGGAAGAAGCCTCGTTCGAAGCTGATCTGGGCCTGTAAGCAACTGCTCGGCCGGCCGGGGCGTCATCTCCATCAGGAGGTGGCGCCCCGGCTTTTTCAGTACGGTCGGAGATATACGTTCGGATATCGAAGCACGCTGAATCGAAGGAGGCTTTCCGAATGCGAGTAGTCATCGCCGGCTCGTCCGGTTTGATCGGAACGGCCTTGGTGTCATCGTTGCGCTCCGACAACCACGACGTGGTGCGTCTGGTGCGACGCTCGACCGCCGGCCCCGACGAATCGCGTTGGGACCCGGACCACGACCGTCTGGACCTCTCCGTCCTGCAGGGCGCCGACGCCGTCGTGAACCTCTGCGGCGTCGGCATCGGTGACAAACGGTGGTCGGGTTCCTACAAGCAAGCGATCCGTGACAGCCGCATCGTCGCGACCGACGTCTTGGCCGAAGCGGTCGCGAGTGAGAAGGTTCCCGTCCTCGCCAACGCGAGCGCCGTCGGCTATTACGGCGACACCGGCGACAAGATCGTCGACGAGGATTCGCCGGCAGGCACAGACTTTCTCGCCACGACGTGTCGCGATTGGGAACTTGCCACCGAACCGGCGCGTGCGGCGGGTGCCCGCGTCGTCAATCTGCGGTCCGGCGTCGTGATTTCACCTCATGGGGGCATGCTCGGTCGGCTTCGGCGCCTTTATTCGTTCGGCCTCGGCGGGCGACTGGGCAACGGTCGCCAGTACTTTCCGTGGATCTCACTCGAGGACGAGTGCGACGCGATCAAGTTCGCGCTCACGAATTCCGAACTCTCCGGTCCCGTCAACCTGACCGGTCCGGCCCCTGTCACCAATGCCCAGTTCAATGACGCCATGTCCCGTGCGGTCCACCGCCCGGCTCCCTGGATCGTTCCCGGGTTCGCACTCGAAGCGTTGATCGGAGAATTCGCCAAGAGCGGCATCCTCGGTGGCCAGCGCGCCATTCCCGCAGCTTTGGAAAAGGCGGGATTCTCTTTCCGCCACAACACGATCGGCGAAGCGCTGGCGGCCGCACTCGGTTGATTCCGAAGTCGGGCGTAATCTCTACGTCCATGAGCAGCGCTGCCGTTTCCGCCCGGTTCTCGAAACTGCCGATCGCCGTCGAGCAACTCGGTTCGATCGACTACAACGCCGCGTGGGACCGCCAGCGTGAGCTCGCGGCAGCGCGGGCGGACGACATCGGACCGGACACGCTACTGCTCCTCGAACACCCGCCGGTGTACACGGCAGGACGACGCACGGAACCCGAAGATCGTCCCGTCGACGGCACGCCTGTCATCGACGTCGACCGCGGCGGGAAGATCACCTGGCACGGCCCCGGCCAGCTGGTGGGATATCCGATCGTGAAACTGGCCGAGCCCATCGACGTGGTGCGGTATGTCCGACGCATCGAGGAAGCACTGATCACGGTGTGCACGGACCTCGGCCTGAACTGCGGGCGCATCGACGGCCGCTCCGGCGTCTGGCTGCCCGCCGAACTCGCAAACGGGCAATGGAAGCCCGAGCGCAAGGTTTCTGCCATCGGCGTGCGCGTGCAACGGGGCGTGGCACTGCACGGCTTCTCCCTGAACTGCAATTCGGTCCTGACCGGATTCGACAACATCATTCCCTGCGGCATCCGTGACGCCGGGGTCACGACGCTGTCGCATGAACTCGGTCGCGACGTCACCGTGGACGAAGTCACTCCCGCTGTGACCGAGGCAGTGATCGCTGCTCTCGACGGAACCATGCCCGTCACCGAACGGAACGTAGAGCGCGTCACCTTCGAAAGCGCCTCGCCTACTCCGACTTTTACTACCGTTCAGTACAGCTGACGGGCTCGCCCGAACCCCGTTGCAGTAATCACCGGGCGTAGGATCACTGTCGTGACTATCGCCCCAGAAGGACGTAAGCTGCTCCGTCTCGAGATCCGAAACGCGGAGACGCCCATCGAACGCAAACCCAACTGGATCAAGACCCGAGCAAAGATGGGCCCCGAGTACACGGAGCTCAAGGGCCTGGTCAAGCGTGAAGGTTTGCACACCGTCTGCGAGGAAGCGGGCTGCCCCAACATCTACGAGTGCTGGGAAGACCGCGAAGCCACGTTCCTGATCGGCGGTGAGCAGTGCACACGCCGCTGCGACTTCTGCCAGATCGACACCGGCAAGCCCGAAGCCCTCGACCGCGACGAGCCCCGTCGCGTCGCGGAAAGCGTTCAGGCCATGGGCCTTCGGTACTCCACGATCACCGGCGTCGCCCGCGACGACCTCCCCGACGGCGGCGCCTGGCTCTACGCCGAGACCGTCCGCAAGATCCACGAACTCAACCCGGGCACCGGCGTCGAGAACCTGGTTCCGGACTTCAACGGCAAGCCCGAACTGCTCGACGAGGTCTTCGCCTCACGCCCCGAGGTACTCGCACACAACCTCGAGACCGTCCCCCGCATCTTCAAGCGGATCCGTCCGGCATTCCGGTACCAGCGCAGCCTCGACGTCATCACCGCAGCACGCGACTACGGACTGGTCACCAAGTCCAACCTGATCCTCGGCATGGGCGAAACCCCTGAAGAGGTCACCGAGGCGATGGCAGATCTCCACGCCGCCGGTTGCGACATCCTCACCATCACCCAGTACCTGCGCCCCTCGCCCCGGCACCACCCCGTCGAGCGGTGGGTCAAGCCCAAGGAGTTCGTCGCACACTCGAAGGCTGCAGAAGAGATGGGCTTCGCCGGCGTCATGGCCGGTCCGTTGGTTCGCTCGTCGTACCGCGCCGGCCGCCTGTATGCGCAGGCCATGGCACATCACGGCCGCGAACTTCCCGAGGCGCAGCGTCATCTGACCGAGGGCGGCGACGCTTCCCAGGAAGCCAGCTCACTCATGGCGCGCCTGAATCGCTGATCCACTTTTTGCTGTGCGCCTTTATTAACCGCGGGCGGTTAGTAAAGGCGCACAGCAATGGACGTATCCTGGGTACATGGCGAACGGCAGCAAATCCGGTAAGGGCAAACCCACCAAAGAGGCAAAGGCTGCAGCGAAGGCTGCCCGCAAGCAGGCTTCCAAGGAACGTAGAACTCAGCTCTGGCAGGCATTCCAGATGCAGCGCAAGGACGACAAGCTCCTCCTGCCGCTGATGATCGGCACCCTCGTCGGTGCGGCTCTGGTCTTCTTCCTGGTCGGCCTCATCTGGGGCCTTCAGTGGTTCCTGCTGCCGATCGGCATCGTTCTCGGTCTCCTCGGCGCCTTCATCATCTTCGGTCGTCGCGTCCAGAAATCGGTGTACAAGAAGGCTGAAGGTCAGGCCGGTGCCGCTGCGTGGGCGCTCGACAACATGCAGGGTGCGTGGCGCGTCACGAATGCCGTCGCCGGCACTACCCAACTCGATGCCGTTCACCGCGTCGTCGGACGGCCGGGTGTCATCCTCGTCGCCGAAGGTTCGCCGCAACGCGTCAAGGGCCTCCTCGCGCAGGAGAAGAAGAAGACCGCCCGCCTCATCGGCGACACCCCGATCTACGACATCATCATCGGCAACGACGAGGGCCAGGTTCCGCTCTCGCAGCTCCAGCGCTACTTGAACAAGTTGCCCCGCAACATCGACACCAAGCGCATGGACAACATCGAAGGTCGCCTCGCTGCACTGAGCGCACGCGGCGGCGGAGCAGCGCTTCCCAAGGGCCCGATGCCCGGAGGCGCGAAGATGAAGGGAATGCAGCGAACCATTCGTCGTCGCTGACACTCCCCCACAGCAAAACGAAAGACCCGGGCCCACACGGACCCGGGTCTTTCTTTACTTCGAGAAATTTGTGTCAGCGCGATTTCACGAGCAAAGTGCCGGTCGCGCGGTCCTGCATACCGCGACCGTCGATGTCGGTGATGGTCGCGGGAATCACGAACACAAGCAGTGCCTGACGTCCGAGCGCGCGCACGAAGCCCACTCGGATCGGGCCTTCGATACGCGCAACCTGAAGTCCGAGGACGAACTGCCCCGGGGTGAAGTTGAACAGAGCCACGGTGACGACACCGACGGCGAACCACACCATCAGCGTGACAGTCGAGGTCATACCGTCGAAGAAGTCGCCGGTGATGAGCGAGGCCACTCCCACAGCCATCACCCAATCCACCAACAGTGCCGCGATACGACGGCCCGAACCGACCAGCGAACCCGGACCCTCCTGAGGGAAACCGAGGAGCTCGCCACGGTACGACTGCTCACGGCCGTCCGCGCTCTTCGGCAAAGCTGCTTGCGGCCCAGAGAGCCAAGTTCCGGTGATACGTGCCATGCTGTCCAGGATAGGCGTCGCAGCACCGTAGTCCAGATTTGCCGGGTTTTAACTGTGTGGCCGGTCACATGGACTTCGGAAATCCCCAGGATGCTGCGACGCGTAACACTGCCGAAACAAAGGGTTGACGAGCGGGCAACACCAGCTCCCTACCGTCTGCCTCGACGGATTCAACCGACATCACTTGGCTGAAGCGACTTAAGGAGCACAAGCGTGGCGTTCACCACGGCCGAAGAGGTCATCAAGTACATCGCGGACGAGAACATCGAGTACGTCGACATTCGGTTCAGCGACCTGCCCGGCGTCCAGCAGCACTTCTCGATCCCGGCGTCTGCTTTCAACCAGGACGTGTTCGAGGACGGCCTCGCATTCGACGGATCTTCGGTCCGCGGATTCCAGTCGATCCACGAGTCCGACATGATGTTGCTTCCCGACGTCACCACGGCGCAGATCGACCCCTTCCGCAAGGCGAAGACCCTCAACATCAACTTCTTCGTGCACGACCCGTTCACCCGTGAGTCCTACAGCCGCGACCCGCGCAACGTTGCCCGCAAGGCCGAGGAGTACTTGGTCAGCACCGGCATCGCGGACACCGCATTCTTCGGCGCCGAGGCCGAGTTCTACATCTTCGACTCGGTTCGCTACGACTCCGGCATGAACTCCGCTTTCTACGAATTGGATTCCATCTCCGGTTCCTGGAACACCGGCGCAGAGACCAACGCCGACGGCTCCCCGAACCTCGGCTACAAGGTTCGCGCCAAGGGTGGCTACTTCCCCGTCGCTCCGTACGACCACTACGTGGACCTGCGCGACGAAATCTCCACCAACCTGACCAACGCAGGCTTCGAGCTCGAGCGCGGCCACCACGAGGTCGGCACCGGCGGACAGCAGGAGATCAACTACAAGTTCAACACGCTGCTCGCAGCGGCCGACGACCTGCAGCTATTCAAGTACATCGTCAAGAACACCTGCTGGCAGCACGGCAAGTCCGCCACCTTCATGCCGAAGCCGCTCTTCGGTGACAACGGTTCGGGCATGCACGTCCACCAGTCCCTGTGGAAGGACGGCAAGCCCCTCTTCCACGACGAGTCCGGCTACGCGGGCCTCTCGGACATGGCTCGCCACTACATCGGCGGCATCCTGCACCACGCTCCGTCGCTGTTGGCCTTCACCAACCCGACGATCAACTCGTACCACCGTCTGGTGCCGGGCTACGAAGCCCCCATCAACCTCGTGTACAGCCAGCGCAACCGCTCGGCAGCTGTCCGTATCCCGATCACGGGCAACAACCCGAAGGCAAAGCGTCTCGAGTTCCGCGCACCCGACTCCTCGGGTAACCCGTACCTCAACTTCGCTGCACAGATGATGGCCGGCCTGGACGGCATCAAGAACAAGATCGAGCCGATGGCTCCGGTCGACAAGGACCTCTACGAGCTTCCCCCGGAGGAGGCTCGCAACATCCCGCAGGCTCCGACCAGCCTCGAGACGGTCATCAACCGCCTCGAAGCCGATCACGAGTACCTGACCGAGGGTGGCGTCTTCACCACCGACCTGATCGAGACCTGGATCTCGCTCAAGCGCGAGCAGGAAATCGCTCCGGTCAACCTGCGTCCGCACCCGTACGAGTTCGATCTCTACTACGACGTGTGATCCAAAGAGGTCGCTGACCTGCATCGGAACAAGCTAACTTAGCCTTCCGTCCGCAGGGCGTCCGCAGATTTTTCAGACGAGTCCATCCGTTTAGTGATCACAGCATCGATCGCTAAGCGGGTGGACTCATCTGCATCTGGCCATAGGTGCCCATAGATGTCTAGAGTCGTCTTCGCGCTCGCGTGCCGCAGCCGAGCCTGAACCGTCTTGATATCTGCGCCGGACGCAATAAGTAGCGAGGCCAGATAATGCCGCAAGTCATGAAAGGTGAACTCGTCCGGGAGGTCAACATCTCCTGTTTCCTTCACCGCTCGCAGAGCACGATCAATCAGCCATGGCGCTGCTGGCTTACCGGCGCCGTTTGTCACCATGTGTTCATGAGGCCACTGCTTCACTGATGCTGACAGCATTAGAGCAAGGGACTGCGGCACAGGAATCGGCGCAGCACTCCCCTCTGTCTTCAATGGCTTGTCTGGCCACTGCCGCTTCGGATGAACCACTCCCCTGATGAAATCGACATCGTCGACGAGCGCTGCGGAGGTCTCGGCGATTCGAAGGCCGGCAAACGCCCCGAGCAAGATCGCCACACGAAAATGTTCAGGCATCGCGTCATGTAGAGCCCAAAGCTGCTCAGTCGTGATTACGTAGACCTTGGCGCGCCCCATGGGCGGCGATGTTCGACGAGAGCACGGATTGCGGCCGAGCAGGCCGTCGTAGACCGCATCGCCGAGGATCTGGGACAGGCGCGAATGTAGAGCATAGATATATGAATCTGCGAAACCGTCCGTCTTCAGCTTCGATGTCCAAGCCTTGATTGTTGACGGGCGGACAGACGCCAAGCGAACGTTTCCGAACTCGGCGGTTATCTGTGCAATGTGAGTGCGCGCTTGCCTCACTGTGGATTCACGATGAACTCCGTAGCCAATGATCCACTGATCACACCAGTCTTGGACAGTCAGGTGAGCGTCTCTCGGTGCAACGTGAGTTCCCGTGCCGAGCGCGGTTGTGGCCGCATTGAGCCAGTTCTGCGCGTCAGCTTTCCGCTCAAAACCCTTCGCGTGCTCGGCGCCGAGGTCGTCGACGTACCGGGCACGCCACCGCTTCCCCTTACCGTCGTTTGCGCTCGGAACCTTCTGCTCGGCGTCGCCGACCTTGATCGTCTTGGTCCAACGATCCTCAACACCTGAACGGCGATTACGCCTAGGCGGAGTCATCACTTGGCTGCTTCGGTGCAGGCCTCAAGATCCTATGCGTGAGTGCATCTACCATCGCCTGCTTCACCTGGTCGCCCACTCCGCCATAGAGGTAGGCGTAATTTCGGCCTTCCTTTTGTAGGTCTTGATCGACCATCTCAAAGAACATCTCGACCTGTCTGTGCAAAACACCAATTGCGTCACCATGTTCCGAAACTTCCAACATTTCCTCGTTTACCGCCGGGGTGATTCCCCTCAGAGCCTTGTCGACCGCGATGAGCCCCTGCAGAAGTAGTTGCCGAGACGTGACGAGGGAGTGATTGATGACCACCAGGCTCCGTCGAAAGTCTCCACTTTCGGAAAACACAAGGTCGTCGAGCGTTAAGTCCAGAATGTCTGAAATAGCCACTGCCTCACGCAGTTTGGGCTCCCGCTGACCATTCTCGATTCGTGTAATGGCTGACGGGTCAATCTTCAGTCCGGCTTTTTGAAGAGCTTCGGCGAGCTGACGCTGGCTCCATCTCAATTTCTGACGAGCCTCCCTCATCATGTCGCCGAACTGTGCGTCGACCCCTGCCTCGGTCTCATGCTCTTGATCGCTTGGTTCACCCTGGTGCATGAATCACACCGTAGTGCTTGACAAACACCACTGGCAAGACCAACATTGCAAATGCGATCAACGCACCGTGATGTGAATGGAGCACCGAATGAATGTTCGAACAATCCTCCCGCCAGATCTGACTCACACCGCCGAGGATGATCCGATCATCGACACGAAACAGGTAAGCGGACTGACTTCGATTAATGAGTCGACGCTTCGGTACTGGGCCTCAATCCACGAAGGCCCTACCAGCTTCAAGTTGGGACGACGAAGGGTCTACCGCAAGAGTGTGGTCCTTAGTTGGCTGGCCGAGCAGGAGAGCAGGTCGGCGTAATGCGCCAATGCAGCAAAAACGGCATCAGCCGTGGGATTGCCGTCCCGCGAATTTCAGCTGATGCCGCCAGGAATCCCCTAGCCACTCTCACATAGCAGGAGGTTTTCATGTCCACCATAGGACACAACACCAGTAAAGCGGAAGACCTACGTCAGACGCCGTTCAAAAACTGCCGAGACTTCAACGCTGAGATGCTCCCGAAGATCGAAATCTCAGGCAAGGATCCCAACCCCTGGCTGAAAGACGCACCGCGGTGGTCGAATCCGAATCTCGATGTTCTCGACGAACCGGGCAGCGACGTCTGCCAGCCTGATCACGCCGAGTGGCGGTCCACCCCGCTGCGCATGCCGTACACGACCAAGTATGCAGTCGTGGATGTGGACGGAAACTGGACCACCGCAACGATTTACGCAAACATCAGTCAAAAAGTCGGCGACCGCGACCCCCACATCAATTTCGAGAGCCACGGATGGAATGCCGAGGGCGATCCGGTAGGCGACGACACGCCACTCAACAAGTACTCCCTGACGATCGAGGACGCCGGCAACCTCGCCCGCGCCCTTCTCCTTCTGATCGATCTCGCGCTCAATACTTCGGACGACCTCGGAGAGGTTGCGTAGATGGCGCCGATCGATGCCCTGGAGAGTTCGGCACGTCTCTCACAGGAGGACTTGAAACGAGATGAGGACGACATCCGGGAAGCTGCGAAATATCGAGAGGACCTGTGATGCAACGTAGTTCGATTGTCCGACCAGGTGGACCCGTGGATGCACTGTTGGGGGCTCACCCAGACTTGTGGCCACTCGCCATGCAGCAGCTCGACGGCATGCCGACAGGAACCGAGTTCACCGCCGCGCAGTTCGCGGAACGTCTCCCTCCCTATGCCGACGACAAGCCTGCTCGTCTGGGCGCTCTGATTCGAGAGCTCAACCGCAAGGGCTACGTCGAGTTCCACTCGTACGGTCCGCGTGCAATCCCCGGCGACTGGGATTCTCCAGCGCGGGTGTGGCGACGGACATCCAAATCCGCCGTCAAGGGTGGTGCTGCGACTTGAGCACCTCGCAGCCCGGTGTAGACGCCTTGCGATCCTGCGAGGCGTTCTACCGGAAATATGCCATCTATCCGACCGACCACCACCACACGGTGATGCCCCTGTGGGCTGCGCATACCTACGCCGCAACAGCATTCGACACGTCTCCGCGACTCTTCCTCGATTCCGCCGTTCCTGGATCGGGAAAGACTCGCACCTTGGAACTGCTCGACGAGACGGCATGTAACCCGCTCATGGCCTTCTCGGCGTCGCCGGCCGCACTGATCCGGACCATCGATCAGGGTGGCCGAACCATCCTGATGGACGAGATTGACACTCTCTACAACAAGGGCAGTGGCAATGGCAGCGAGGACATCACGGCGGTAGTCAATGCCGGCTACAAGAACGGTGCGAGGGTTCCGCGCTGCGTAGGTCAGGGTGCAGACATCCAGGTTGTCGAACTCGACGCCTATGCACCCATGGCGCTCGCTGGGCTGCACTCGAATGTGCCCGAGGCTGTCCGCTCGCGCTCGATCCACTTCAGGATGAAAAAGCGCAAGCCTTCGGAGAAGGTGTCCCCTTTCTATCGGCGTGATGTAGCCGAGGAGGCAGCTCCGATCCGAGAGGCATTCGAGGCGTGGATCGTTCCCCAGTTCGACGCCCTGCGCGCATCGCGTCCCAGGCTCCCCAAGGGAGTCGAAGACCGACCAGCGGAGGTATGGGAACCATTGCTGGCGATCGCAGACCTCGCGGGTGGGGAATGGCCCAAGCGGGCACGGGAGGCATGCAAGCACTTCGTGTTCGCCAAGTCCGGATATGCGCGGCCAATCGGCATCGACCTCCTCGCGGACATCAAGACGGTCTTCGGGGACAGCGAGAAGATGGCGTCAGCGGACCTCGTTGCCGCACTCGTCGCCATCCCTGATGCGGGATGGAACGACGTACGGGGGTCGTTCTTGAATCAGGCCGCCCTGGCTAATTTCCTGCGACCTTTCGATGTTCGACCGAAGGATCTGAAATACCCCGGCAACAAGGTCGTCAAGGGCTACCGGGTGGACGGTGATGGCGGACTTGCCGAGGCGTGGGAGCGGAACCTTGCCGCCGACACGGAGGAGGTCGACGAGGGTCAGGATGACGCCGTGCCCGCCCCCATACCTCCAGAGGCCGCTACCACCGCTACCCCCGCTACCGCGCAGGTCACAGCCCCGAAAGTGGTAGCGCCTCCGGTAGCGGGTAGCGAGGGCGCTACCAAGCCCGCTACCGATGCCAGGCCACTGACCAGCAAGGTAGCGGTGGTAGCGCCGGTAGCGCCTTCTCAGGGCAGGGGCGGGAAGAAGTCCGCGCAGGCATGGCTTCTGGAGCAGGAGGCGACGGCATGAGTGCGTGCGAGAAATGCGATCTGGAGCCCTGTGCGTGCCGTTGGATCGTTCAACTCGGCAGGGGTGGCAACTGGGAGTGGAGGCGCTCCGAGGCGCTGCGAATGTGGGATGAGCCGTTGCCGATAGTTAACGGCCGGTCGACATATCACTACTCGACATGCCCTTGCCCGCCCTGCTGGTCGCTCGCGCAATCGACCTACGAGAACTTCCCCAATGTCATCCCATTACCGATGCCTCCGGACAAGCCGGTTCAGGCAGTTGAAAATAGAAAGGCAACACAATGAGCATGCCCGAAGCAGTTCACCAGATCTGCGCACCGCAAGACTTCTCCCGAGGCTTTGCCGCGATCGCACACGCCAAACGCGGCGACATCGAGGGGGTGCAGATCGTCATCGACGAGGCCAATGAGCGCAACCGGTTGGCGGAGCTGACATTCGCGAGTCTCTTCGCCCTCGCTGACATCTTCAAGCTGCACATGGGTGACGAGTTCGAGAAGCAGATGGTCGACCTCGCAGCGCACGCCGCGTCGTACGGCGACATCACCCTGCCGGATGACGAGGGCTGACGCCGAACACCTCGGTGCAGGCGTGATCCTGCTCCGAGGTTCGGCTATCTCAGAGATGTACTACCTCGTCTCCGTTGCGATCAAGCAGCTGCAGCGGGACGGGTATCGACCCTCACCGCATGTGCTCAATCTGCAGGAAGAACTCAGGCTCGGCGCCCTTGAAGTGAAGGATGAACTGAGCAGACGGCGACAACGCGACGTCGCCAACCCCCCTATCCCGCAAGGATTATCCATAGGCAGCACTGAAGCCGCGGAAATCCTCGGATGCAGTAGACGCCACGTTCAACGAATCGCAAGTTCGTTGGATGGTCGGAAAGGGAGCGCCGGGGCTCTCGAATTCGACCGAAACGTCGTGATGGCTTACTGCGGGGCAAGGGGCTCCGCAGCGTAGTACCCGGAGGTAGCCCGTGAGTAGTGTCCAGTTTCAGGCAGGCACAGCATCAATCGCCATTGGACCCGACCTCACGGGCTTCCACCGGAAAGTCAAAGTTCAACTGCGCTCCGAGCGCATCGAAGCACCGGTCATCGTCGTACCGAACTTCGACAACTTCAGGCAGAAGCTCGAAACGGGTCTGGGGAGATTCAACGCCAATATCAAGGTGAAGGTCTCCCCGGACCTGTCCGGTTTTCGCCAGCAGCTTCGGGCGGATCTCGCAGCCACCTCAGGCGATTCCGCCGTCACCATTCCAGTTCGCCTCGATCTGACGGTGGCGCGTGAACAACTCCGCGCCTTCCGAGTCGAGGCCAGCCGCTCGATGCACGCGGACTTCGATCTCGACATCACTGCCGCACTCGCGCAGTTGGCAGCACTTCGCGCCGCATCCCAAGGGATCGGCAGTGTCGGCGGCATCGGCTCGATTGGCACAGCTGCCTCGGGGATTATCAACCCCGTTGGACTGGCCACCGCAGCCCTCGTTGGACTAGCCGCAGTCAGTCTCGTTCCACTGATCGGCCAACTCGCCCAGGCTGCGGGAGTTATATCACTGCTCCCTGCCGTAGCCGCCTCTGCCGCAGCAGGAATCGCAACCATCGTCATTGGTTCGACCGGAGTGTTCGACGCTTTCTCGAAGGGCTCGAAGGCCGCCGAGGAAGCCGCGAAGAATGCGGCTAAGACCGCGAAGCAGCAGGCGACGGAGGCGCGGGAACGTGCGTCGGCCGCGAAAGCTGTGGCAAACGCCGAGCGTGGCGTGGAGAAGGCCGCTGACGGTGTGGCTCGCGCCGAGCGTGGCGTCGGCACCGCACTGGACAATGTCGAGCGCGCTGAACGTGGAGTTACCCAGGCACAGAAGCGGTCAGAGGATGCCCAGAAGAGTCTGACTCGCGCCCGCAAGGATGCCCAGGAGCAGATTGAGGATCTCAAACTCTCCCTAAGGGGGGCTGAGCTCGACGAGCGCGGAGCGGAACAGGCAGTCCGCCGGGCCGAGCGGCAACTCCGAGACCTCTGGAAAGACAACAAGGTTGTCACCCCAGATGACGTCGCTGAGGCGACCCTCAATGTCGACGAGGCGAAGTTTCGTCTCGATGAGGTTCGTGAACGCAATGGCGATCTCCGCGAGGAAGTTGCTGCGGCGAATCAGGCTGGTGTCGAAGGTTCTGAGCAGGTCATCTCCGCGAAAGAAGCGATCGCTGATGCAGATCAGGGTGTCATCGATTCACAGAAGTCTCTGGCGGATTCACACCTTGCCGTAGCTGACGCGCAGGCTGCAGTTCTCGACGCACAGCAGAACCTTGCGGATTCACAGGAAGCCGTCATCGATGCTCAGCAGCGGGCCGCTGAGGCGACAATAGCCAGTGCTGACGCGGTCGACGAATATGCAGCAGCTCTGGCGAATCTGTCGCCCAACGCCCGCGCATTCGTGGAAGACACCCGCAGCCTCGGCGACGCCTGGAACCAACTCCGGCTTCAAGTTCAGGACAACCTGTTTGCTGGCCTCGGTGGATCGATCACCGATCTCGCGACGAACTACTTTCCGATCCTCAAGAACGGCCTCGGCGGCATCGCGACCGAGATCAATATCGGACTCAAGGGCGCGCTCGCTGATCTGTCGAGCGAGTCCAGCAAGCTCGACTGGACGAACATTCTCGAGAACACCCGACTCTCGATTCAGCCCGTCATCGACGGACTCTCGGATCTCTTTGGCAGCCTGACGAATATCGCCTCGATCGGTTCTGAGTTCCTACCCGGACTCAGCGGTTCGTTCGCGGACACAATGAAGGAATTCCGGGCATGGACGGAGTCCGACGAGGGTGAGAACTCGATCCGGAACTTCATGCAGAAATCGATCGACGCCCTCAAGGAGGTCAAAGATCTCTTCATCGAGGTAGGACGTGTCGTCGGCGGACTGTTCACCACTTCCGATGAATCCGGCAAGTCGATGGTCCAAAGTCTCACGGACACAATGCGTGAGTTCGCGGACTGGATGCGCACGGCCGAGGGTCAAGAGAAAATGAGGGCGTTCTGGGAGGACGTCCGTCACACGGTTACCGACATTCTCAACCTGGTCAAAGAAGCCATCAAGTTGGCGAACATTCTCTTCCCCTCTGGAGGCAGAACCGGACCCGGCGCCGGGCCGAATGACCCCAACGCCCCCGAAGGAAACACGCGAAACTCGGGCGTTGTCCCACCAATGGGCGCAGTGATTGACGGAAGCGCCGTCGACCCTGGCCATGTCGGCGGATTTCAGTACAACCTCGACCTCGGTGGCGCATGGAGGTTCCTGCGCAACGACAACGACAACGGTGCACTGCGCAACATCAAAGACTGGTGGAACGGCGCCTTTGGCCCTGGAGATGGGGAGACCAAGGAACAGCGTGAAGCGCGGGAAAATGGCCAACTGCCCACCACGGTTCCTGGTCCGAATACCGGCGGCGGCCGATCGGGTGGACAGAAGCAGTACACCCGCGAGGAGTGGGAGAAGACCTTCGGCGACGTCGAAGAATTCGACCGCCAACTCGATGAACTACAGCGCAAGTCAATCGAGACACAACAGGTTGGCAGCAGCAATTTCGGAACCCTCGGGTCGAATGTCGCGCAATCGCTACTTTCGCTCAGTACTGGCGATTTCGTCGGCTTCAAGTCAAGCCTCGAAGACCTCGGACGAAACATTCTCGGCACAACCGAGAGTGGCGGAATCAACTGGGGCAACCTCGGATCCAAGATCGGCGAGGTCGTAGGGAACATCACCGACACGATCTTCCCGGGTTTCAAGGATGGGCTCGGAACCCTCCTCGAATTCGGTCGCGGAATCGTCGAAGGCTTCGGCGGAAACTGGGATCGACTGAAGGAGATGGCCGCTGGTCCAATCAACTGGATCATCGACAACGTCATCAACGGCGCCCTGAAGAGCGCCTGGGATACCGTCGCCACGGTCTTCGGGCTGGATAAGTGGGACGGCGTTGGGCGCATTGAGACGGGGCAGGTTCTCGATGCTCGCGGCAACGATGGCGGCAAGACCGGGTACGCAACGGGCGGCATCCTTCCGGGCTACACCCCGGGCCGTGATGTCCATGAGTTTGCATCGCCAACCGGTGGGCGACTGCACCTTTCGGGCGGCGAAGCGGTAATGCGCCCGGAGTGGACCCAGGCCATGGGTTCCGGCTACGTGAACGGCATGAATGCCGCCGCACGAGCCGAGGGTGTAGCTGGCGTCAAGAAGCGAATGCAGTACTTCGCAAACGGCGGAATCGTCGAGTCGATGACTTCGGCCGTACAGGAGAAGTTCGGCGCCGGAATGCAAATGACCTCCGGTCTTCGCTACACCGACAACGGTTACCACTCGCAGGGCATGGCTGCGGACTTCTCGAACGGGTACTCCTCAACCCCTGAGATGCGTCAACTCGCAGGCTGGATTGCAGACAACTTTGCAGGCCGAACCATCGAGTTGATTCACGATCCGTTCAATCGCAACATCGGCGCCGGTAACCCGGTCGGTGACGGTTACGGGTTCTACGGCGCGGGCACGATGGCGGAGCACAACAACCATGTGCACTGGGCAGTCGCGGAACCGGTTGGCCCTGGCGGCGATCCGGCCGACGCGGATGGCGGCGGGCTGATGGGAAGTGTGCGCCGTCTTCTCGGCGGCGCAGTCAACTCCGCTCGCTCGGTCGCAGCTTCGACATTCGACAAGACGGTGTCGGGCATCGGTGCTGGCATACCGGATTTCGGACCGACGCTGATGGGTCAACTCCCCAAGGCTGCGTTCACCGCAATCAAGGATGCGATGACCACTGCAATTAGGGGCGCCTCCGGGCCGAATGATTCAGGATCAACACCGTTCGACATCGGCGCCGGCGCAGAACAATGGCGCTCCAAGGTGATCGAAGCTCTCCAGCGAGAGGGATTCGACGCCAACGAGCGCAATCAGAATCTGATGCTCGCGCAGATCCAGTCCGAGTCCGGCGGCAACCCGAACATCGTCCAGTCGGTTCAGGACGTGAACTCGGGCGGCAATGAAGCGGTGGGTCTACTCCAGGTCATTCCTGGAACCTTTGCGACCTACCGCAATCCGGATCTTCCGAACGACCGCACAGATCCCGACGCTTCGATGTCCGCGGCGTTGCGCTACTACCGATCCCGGTATGGCGACGACCTCGGGGCCATGTGGGGCCAAGGGCACGGCTACGCGCTCGGCGGGATCATCCCCGGATACAGCCCCGGCCAGGACAAGTTCCAGGTCGGAGTTTCCGGCGGTGAGTCGATCATGCGGCCTGAGTGGACTCGCGCTGTGGGTCCATCGTTCGTCGATGGCATGAACTCGATCGCCCGTAAGCAGGGCGTCGAGGGTGTGCAGCGGGCGATGGGCGCCGGAGTGATGGGAATGTTCGCCGAGGGTGGCGTCTTCACCCCAGAGGAACAGCGCCTCTACCTCGAAGGCCGACTCAGCAAGTTCGGAACCCAAGCGGGCGACATCGCCAAGAAGGCGCTCCCGGAGATCCTCGGAGTTCAAGGCACGCCCTTGGATCCGAACCACCGGTACTGGCAGGCAGCGATGGACATCCAGTCCGCTGCCATGGGAGCCCAAGCAGTCGGCCCGGTCGTCTCAGATCAGCTCGGGTCCAACTCGATTCAGTCCGCGATCGCCGAAGGTGGCCGCGTCATCGAGGAGCACATCCACTATCACGTCGCCGATATGGCCGAGGCGATTCAGAAAGAGCGCATCCGACAGAAGCAACAAGCCTTGTCGTTCACCGGACGCTAACCACAAGAAAGGAATCCACCATGACCGAAGCCCACGAAACAGACCCCGCACGACCGCTCGGCGCCGTCGTCGAGGAATACCTCAGCGGACTCACCGAGCAGGACTTCACAGACCTCGTTGCCAGGACACGTGAGCCGGTGCAGGAGGAGACCCTCTACCCGGCCTCCTGGCGGACTCAATGAGCCCTGAGGAAGAGGACGCACGCTCCGAACGCATCCTCGAGCAACTCAGGCTCGGCGGGTTCAAACCTGGAGCGTCGCCGGCCAAGTCGCCTGAACGCGACCACTCCTACCCACCCCATTGGAACACTGGACGAAGGAACGAACAATGACTGCCTACTACAGCTCGCTCACCACCACTGCCCACTGCAAGCGTCTCGTCTCCAGCATCAAGGCATTCGATATCCCGGTACCCAAGCCGCTCTCGGACACCCTCGATGCGTGGCAGCGCATGAAATCCTTTGCTGCTCCCTCTGATGCAGTAGCCGACGAGATCAAGGACAAGATCGTCCGCGGCGAGCTCACTGACGCCCAGCTCGCCACCCTGGCAGCCAAGGGCGCGGCCGAGCAAGCCGCCCGTGACTACATCGGCTCGATCACCGGCCATGAAGCGTCGTACGTCCGTCGCTTCCACGACGCTCTCGACAACGGCATCGCAGACGAGATCATAGAAGCACTGCGACCCAAGGTCGACCAGGCAATGGCAGCCATCGCCGCAGCCAAGGAGCACATCAACGGCGACGAGTCATTGGAAGCGTTCCTCAATCACGCTGACGCCGAGGCGCTCGACGCATGGCAGTCACTACCCGGATACATCGCGACCCTCGACAGGGCCGAGAGCATCCTCAACGACTTCCTGCCGGGCTCGAGCTTTCCCCTCTTCGAGTCGTCGCCGGCAACTCTCCGCATGTCAGCGTTCGCTGTGTTCTTCACCGACCCCTCACTCGGCAAGCTGATGGAAGCGTCACAGTTCTCTCACACCGGACGCAACGGGGACCGACGCGACAACCCTTGGTACCGAGTGATGACATCGATCAAGCTCAACACTCTCGCAGAGGCGCGTGAATACCACCGCGCATATCTCGAACAGGACTACGAGACGGTGAACCAGCCGTTCCGCGGAACAGTGACCGAGGACAACGGCATCGTGCAGGACGCACCGGTGCCGAACCCGTACCGCAAGCCCGAGCCTGCCGAGAGCTAGCCGGCCGGCCAACCCATCGGCGTCAACCTCACCACCGCGGTATCAAACGGGCAGTGCCGTGCGTGGATGGATGACCAGCTCATGACCCGCACCTTTCCGGAGAGGCTGGCTCAGTGCCGATGACAGGCCCTTACGAAGCACCCCTGGCCATACCCCCTCGATCGATCCACACGGAAGGGCGCTTTGCATTGAGCCGCTGACCCTGTACGGGATACAGGGTCGGTTCGAGGCCCGTTTCCTGGGCTTTTGCCGAGTTCCGGACCAAAAAGTGCGTGGGGAGAGAAGCGACGCAATGCGGAGCGGGTGGCAGCAGGATCGATCGAGGTTGCACCGGGAGGGTCTAGAAATTTGACCCCTCAGCCATAGGGTCAGGACATGAGCGAGAACATCGATACCCCATGGATGAACGTCTCCGAGGCCGCGGCGTACATGCGCCGGCATCCCGTCACCGTCCGCAAGGATCTTGAGTCCGAGCGCCTCCTCGGGTATCAGCGCAAGGCGCCGAATGGTCACTGGCGAATCCATCGCGACGACTGCGATCGGTTCCTCCGTGGCGAGTCGAGCTGACCTGCTCTCGGTTCAGCTGACATCAGGTCCAGTGGTGGCGCATGCTCACCGGATGAGAACTCCGCGCCTGCCGAAACGAGCACCCTGGCGACAGGAAGACGAGGATCATCTCCAGAAGGTCCTGGCTACCTTCCCTCCGTGGAACTCCGAACAGATCGCCGTAGCTCGTCGCTGCTTCGGCGCCGCACAGGCTCGCATCGAGGCGAGGGAAGAAGCGAACCGGCGGCAGAACGGCGACGCATGAGAACCCCATCGCTCCCCAAGGTTGGCCCGTGGACTGAAGACGATGAGGCTCACCTTCAGAAGGTGTTCGCCACGTTCCCCGTCTGGAACTCCGAGCAGATCGCCTTGATGCGTCGAATCTTCACGGCCGGTGCGGAAGCCGCTGCGCTCGAAGCAGAGGGAAAGTCTCCTCGACGCCGGGAAGCTCACTAGTGAGCGGGCCTGGTGGCGAACTTTATGGAATCCCGCGAAGTGAGTAGGGCTGTCACCAGTGACCATCCTTTGGGGGGGCGCAGTAGTGCGCCCCCTTTTACCCACATGCCGGAGAAGGGCGATTCCGTCCGCAGTCCGTCCGCAGTAGAACTAGCACCCCCTGCCACTGCAAACGTAACCAGCAATCATGCGCAGCCAAATTCAACAAAGCCAACGCAGCTTGCAATAACAAACGCGCAGAACGTAATCCGAGCTCTACTACGACGTGTGATCCGCATCCTGACGTAAGTCAGACCTGCGAGTACCGAGTCCGCCCGTCCCGCTTCTGCGGGGCGGGTGGACTTGTTTCGTCCGAGGGAAACCCCTCGGACAGATGATGACCGGCCTTCATACCGGACGCGGTCGAATCGCGGATCAGCCGCGGGCACGTTGACCGATGGCCGCATTGTTGACGATATGGGCGATTCGACCTGCCCGTGTTGCGTCTCGAGCGGCACTGACGATCCACCACAGCATCTGTTTGCGGGCGCTGGGCGGAAAACTGTCCCAGTTGCTTCGCGCTTGCGTGTCCAGGTCCAGCGCCGCCTGCAAGTCAGATGGTTCCTCGAGGTCTTCGACTTGGTCGAGAATCGTCCACCAACCAGTGGATTTCGCGGCAGCAATGGCACCACGACCAGCAGCGGTCATGAGGCCACGCGCCTCCATATCAGCTGCGCGTTCGCGGTTGAGTCGGGTCCAGGAACTCTTGCGTCTCCGCGGTGTGAACAGTTGCAAATTGCGCTCTTCGTCGAAGACGGTGTTGGTGGAATCGATCCACCCAAAGCAGATCGCTTCCTCAACGGCCTGAGGGTAGGGGCAGCGTGGTCGGCTGGTGGTGGTGCGCCAGGAGCACAACCACACTCCGCGGCCTGACGTGTGATTGTCCGTCAACCAAGTTCGCCACTGTTCGCGAGTCTCGGCGTGGATGATCGGGTAGTCGAACTTCCACGTCTGAGGGTGGACGGAAGCCGGCGGCGATGATTTCGAATCGGTCACTTACTCTCCAGCCTAGAGGGAATCGGATACGTGTCTCGATAGACGAGGGGCCTGCGCAGGGAACACGTCCCCGCGGCAACTTGGACGTGAATGGTCTTGTCGCGCAATCCTCTTCTGACTGTCATGGTGGCGAGACCCTGAGGTGAAGGGCGAGCCGACTGACGGTGTCGGCAAGCTCGGTTGGTTCGATGACGACCACTGGGGCGGTGAGCGCAATGCGCGCAACCGTCATGGCGAGCCTGCCGAGATCTTCGCTGCGGATCTCGACAAGGCAGCGGTCCGCTGCCACCTCGATCGGTGTGTGGTCAATCCATCTGAGTACGCCCTCGAGGTCGGCGAACGTAGCTTCGATGGCGAGTTTTGCATCGTGGTGACGGGGTGGCGAGCCAACTGATCTCGCGACGAAGCCTGCCGCGTCACCGCCCGGGATCTCGCGTGGCGTGAAATGACTGCCTGCCAGCCAGGGCTCCGAGAGCCGGTCCAGTCGAAATGTTCGCCAATCCGAACGATGGTGGTCCCATGCTACGAGATACCAACGACGCCCCGCCGTGACAAGGCGGTGCGACTCGACGAGTCGTCTGCTGCTCTCGCCATCACCTCGCCGATAGTCGAAACGAACGTGCTCGTGGTCGCGACATGCCGCAGCGAGCACACTGAGTGCTTCGGGATCGACGATGTCGTCATTTGCCCGCCGCATGGAACTGACGCTCGAATGCAGTGCCGACACACGTCGGCGTAGTCGATGGGGCAGGAGTGTTTCGATCTTCGTCAGCGCGCGCAGCGCCGTTTCTTCGATGCCTCCGATGGCGGCCTCGGCGGCGTAGCGCAGTCCGACGGCTACCGCCACGGACTCGTCATCGTCGAGGATCAGGGGCGGCACGTGCGCCCCCGTTGCAAGTCGGTAGCCCCCGTATTTTCCGGACGTGGAATCGACCGGATAGCCGAGGTCGCGTAGGCGATCGATGTCGCGGCGCACCGTCCGCTGCGTGACATCGAGTCGTGCGGCAAGTTCGGCACAGTGCCAGAAGCGATGAGTCTGAAGGAGCGAGAGCAGTTGCAGTGCTCGGCCTGTGGGATCGTTCCGCATTTCTTCAGATTGCCAGCGATCTAGGACTTTATGTGTCCACGATGCTCCCTATCGTCGGAGCAACCGGTCGATCCAGACACGAGATCGGTACTCGACTCAAAGGAGCATCCGTGAATCCATCCGACTTCCCCAGGCCCGTCCTCATCCCAGTGAACGGCGTGGAACTCGAAGTCTTCGAAGCAGGGCGACACAATGCCGGGAAACCCATCGTGTTGTGTCACGGATGGCCAGAGCACGCCTATTCCTGGCGATACCAGGTGCCCGCCCTTGTCGAGGCGGGCTACCACGTCATCGTCCCGAACCAACGCGGCTACGGCAATTCGTCACGTCCGACCGAAGTGACGGACTATGACATCGAACATTTGGCGGGTGATCTCATCGCACTTCTCGATCACTACGGCTACGACGATGCCACCTTTGTCGGTCACGATTGGGGTGCCTTTGTCGTGTGGGGCCTTACCCTGTTGCACCCGGACCGGGTAAACAAAGTGATCAACCTGAGCCTGCCCTACCAGGATCGCGGAGAGCAGCCGTGGATTGAGTTCATGGAAGCCGTGCTTGGCGGTGATTTCTACTTCGTCCATTTCAATCGACAGCCGGGCGTCGCGGACGCGGTGTTCGAAGACAACACCTTCCGGTTCCTCCGCAACCTGTACCGGAAGAACGAACCCCTCAGGGAACCTCAGCCGGGTATGGCGCTGATCGATCTCGCCAAAGCAGAGACACCACTCGGTGAGCCCCTGATGAGCGATAGAGAATTGGCCGTTTTCGTCTCCGCCTTCGAATCGACAGGATTCACGGGCAGTGTGAACTGGTACAGGAACCTTGACCGCAACTGGCATCTGCTGGCGGAGGTGGACCCGATCATCCAACAGCCCACACTCATGATCTACGGCGACCGTGACGCGATCGCGAGAGCTGAGAACCTGACAGAGTTCGTGCCCAATGTGGAAGTAGTCAATCTCGATTGCGGTCACTGGATCCAACAAGAAAGACCCGAAGAGACCAACCAAGCGATCTTGAACTGGCTGGAACGGCAGGATGCCACATAGTTTCAAGGCTAGGTGCGGTCTCAGTGAAAATGTCAGTCTCATTCAAGTCCAGTAGGGGGCTTGATCCGGACCGACCGTCTTCGAGATTTGGCGAGAGCGGCGGTAAACAAACCATGCACTCAACCCGACGATGGGCACAAGCCAAATCCCGACAGAGAAGGCGACAGCGCGCCACACACCGACTCGCCCGGACACAGAAACCACATCGGCCGTTCCGACAAGACACAGGGAAAGCCAAATCAAGGCGAGAATGAATCCGCCGCCGTACAGAAGAAAGAATGCTTCGAATCCGTCCATGCAGTCCATTCCACTGTCGGCGCAGTCCTGAAGCCCAGCCGCACCGAGTAGGGAAATGTTCACGGTGGCGATGCTACGGGCCAGGGCGTCCCGAACTGCCGAACAAGCGGGCGGATTCGGCGATGCGAACGCCGCTCAGCCCGAACAGAGTAGAAGCCCCACCCCCGTGGGGAGGGCGGGGCTTCCTCTGGTCCGGCGCTCACGCACAGTGGGAGGGTGGTGGACATGCCGGACCGACGACACGGCAGGGAGTCAAGCTGCCGCGCCCAAGCGCTGACCTGAAGGAATGCGCCTGAGATCGTGGTTACGAGAACCATCAAACCAGACAAACTGGACGCATGTTCAGGAATCGCGAGATTCGACCCCCGCACGTCAGAAAGATCTCACTGCACCCGATAGGTTTCGCTGCGGCCAGGATCAACCAACCGCCGCATGATCTCGTACGCGCGGTCCGGATCCGTGTACGGCGGAATCATCATCAGAACGAGTTGACGACCATAGATGTCGTCGAGATACATCAAATCGTGGGGCTGGCCAGGGTACGGACCCCGCACTTCCAGTCCGTCGACCTCGTCGATACGACGCTGCGCGCTGCTGATCGTGTTCCAGTCGAACGCAACCCGCGCGATCGGCCCCAACCTCAGCGAAAGTGCGGATATCAGATCGTGAAGCTCCGCCGTGACGTTCGTGGTCCACGGGAACCACGCGCCGTCAACCGATGCCTTGACGGCACCTTGCCCACGAAGCAGGAATCGCGGAGTCCGAGTCGGCGACGGGAAAGGTTGCCCGACATGGCGCTGCGGCGCTTCCATTGCATAGTCGAGAGTGCTGATGTGCGCCATGACGAGGCTCCTTGACGGAGGATTCGTGGAACCGTCAGGCAGAGGTGCCCGGTCGTGGGTTCCATACCTTCAGACTACTCCGCTACGCAATCCCGACTACGCATCGACGGAAATGATCACGCCGGTGTCGCCGTACGGGAACGGACCATTACCGATGTGACCGAGGGTGTTGAAGAATTTCGAAATAGGCACCATCACACCGTATTTCGCTTTGACTTTGCTGCGGATCTCGTCGAATTCAGCTCCACCGCTCACCAACTGAGCGGTCCCGGTGACCGGCGACGCACCGTCGGCAACCTTTCCGCGGTTGTTGCACGGCACTACGGTGACGCGTGGGTTGTTTCGCAGACGCTTGGCCTTACCCGACTTCGAGGAAGTCCAGAAGCCGATACGTCCGTCAGGCAGAGGCACGACCCACGTCGGCGTGGCTACGCCGTCACCGCTCTTACGGAATGTGGTGACCGAGATCGTCTTCTCTTCGCCCAGGGACATGAAACGAGCGTATGCCTCCACAACCTCCACGACCATGCACGCGAATGAATTTTCTCTACCCCAGGAGTTTCAAAACGGACAATTATCCGGACGAAGGTGAACAACAGGTGCCGAGTGGTGGAAATGTCGCGGAACGACCACGTCTGAGGTCGATTTGAGGCCCGGAGGTGTTGGAACATGACTTCTCGTGAATGCGGAACTCATCGTTCTCCTCGTCGTCGTCGTAACCGCTCTGGGGTTCGACTTCACCAACGGTTTTCATGACACTGGCAACGCTATGGCCACGTCGATTGCAACCGGCGCCCTCAAGCCCAAGGTGGCAGTCGCTCTGTCTGCTTCCTTGAACCTGGTCGGAGCTTTCCTCTCGGTAGAGGTTGCTGCCACCGTGGCCAAGGGCGTGGTGAACCTCGGAAATGTGGGTGGCCAAGCGCTGCTCACCATCGTCTTCGCCGGCCTTGTCGGCGGCATCATCTGGAACCTGGCAACGTGGTTGCTCGGCATCCCCTCGAGTTCCTCACACGCACTGTTCGGCGGCCTGATCGGCGCCGCCATCGCGTCCCTCGGCATGAGCGGTGTCGCCTGGAGCGGCGTCCTCAGCAAGGTTGTCATCCCCGCAGTTCTCGCTCCCGTCGTGGCCGGCTTGGTTGCCGCGGCCGGCACCTGGCTCATCTACCGCATCACCTCCAACGTCGGAGAAGAAACCAAGGACAAAGGTTTCCGACTCGGCCAGATCGGTTCGGCTTCACTCGTTTCCCTCGCACACGGCACCAACGACGCTCAGAAGACCATGGGCGTCATCTTCCTCGCCCTGGTCGCCCACGGAACCATTTCCGCCGACGCGGACATGCCGTTCTGGGTCAAGCTCACCTGTGCGCTCGCGATCGCTGCCGGAACCTACCTCGGCGGTTGGCGAGTCATCCGCACTCTCGGCAAGGGACTTGTCGAGATTGCCGCACCACAAGGCATGGCAGCCGAAGCATCCTCTGCTGCAATCATTCTCACCTCCAGCCACCTCGGCCTTCCGCTCTCCACCACCCATGTGGCGACGGGTTCCATCATGGGAACCGGTCTGGGACGCAAGGGCGCCGAAGTTCGTTGGGGCGTAGCCGGACGTATGGCGGTCGCCTGGTTGATCACTCTTCCGTCCGCTGCAATCGTCGGCGCTCTGTGCTGGGGACTGGCCAACATCGTCGGCGGCCTGCCCGGTGTCCTGGTCGTCTTCGCCGTGCTCATCGCGTTGGCCGGCTGGATGTACCTGCGCTCCCGCAAGGAGCCCATCGATCCGAGCAACGTCAACGCCGAGTGGGACGGCGGCCTGGTACCCGCAGAGGTCCCCGGTCCGGACGCCCGCGTCACCACCGACGTCAAAGCCTGAAAGAGGGAATCGACATGGATATCTTGAAAAACACCGTCGACTCGCTCTGGCAGGTCGTACTGGTCGGCCTCCTGCTGGGCGCCGGACTACCGGCGATCTTCGCAATCGGCCTGAAGTCGCTCGACGCCGGACAACGTGGCAGTGGCGGCGGGAGCACTGCCGTCGCGGCTCGCAGTCCGTTGGCCGTGGCAGGCGCAGTGGTGTGCTTCGCGGTCGTGCTCATCGCGATCGTCACCGGAATCCTCTTCATCATGCAGGGCTTCCTCAGCCACACATTCGGCATCGAGATCTTCTGATCCCGTGCACCCTCACGAGCGGAAAGACATCACCGTGACTGCACCGACTCCATCCCTTCCTCAATCCATTCTTGACTGGCTTCGCGCCGGCTACCCCGAAGGCATACCGCCCAAGGACCGCATTCCGCTGGTCGCATTGCTACGACGCAAACTCTCGGACGCGCAAATTCGAGACATTGCCATCGGCGCTGCACTCGCAGAACTGAGCGACGTCAACAGCGACCAGGTGATCTCGAGCGACGAGATCAGCGCTCAGATCGCCGATCTGACGAGCCAGACTCCCTCGGACGAGGACATCGCGCGCGTTGCCTCCGTCCTTGCTGCCGCCGGGTGGCCCCTCGCTGATCTCGACAACCACTGAAGCTCGATTCGTTGAGTCTTCCACCACTTCTGGCTTCGATACTCGGCTGGCTGCGTGCCGGGTATCCGAACGGTGTGCCGGAGCAGGACTACGTCCCTTTGATGGCCCTGCTCCGGCGACAACTGTCCGACGACGAGATCGCCGTTCTTGCTGACGATCTCGTCGCCGGCTTTCCGCTTCCGGTCGATCCGATGGACTTTCCCGGTTCGGTCGATCCGATCGACATCGGCGTCCTCATCACCAAGGTCACCGACGATATTCCGCACGAATCGGACGTCGCTCGGGTACGTGAACACCTGATTCGTGGAGGTTGGCAAATCGTGGCACAACCTCCGGTCGACGACGCCTGACGGCATTACGGTAAATCGGACCAGTTTGATAACGAACCGGTAACGGTGCCGTCGAGGTCAATACAGACCACTTAGTGTCATAAGGAATTCCGCGCCTCGGGGGGCTCGGTCGGATTTCGGTGTGCAAGCACCTTTGGGGCGGGAGTGATACATGCACGAGGCTCACACAGATTTGGCGAAGAACCCAGATATTTCGAACCCGGATCTTTCGAGAAACCGTATTTCGAAACGAATCAAGCGTCGGATCCTGGGCCTCGCAGCGACAGCACTCGCACTCCCCCTGACCGCAGGCCTGATCAGCGGATCGGTAGCGACCGCAGCGCCCGCGCGTACCGCCCCGGCCGGTGGCTACGAGGAAGTGTTCGTCGACTCGTCGATGGGACCGATCAAGGTTCAGATCCAGTGGGCTTCGCGCGGCGGCAACGCGGCGCTCTATCTTCTCGATGGCCTACGAGCACGCGACGACCGAAACGCATGGAGTTTCGAGACCAACGCTCTCGAGCAGTATCGCGGCGACAACGTCACCCTGGTCATGCCGGTCGGCGGGCAGTCCAGCTTTTACTCCGACTGGTATGCGAACAGCAATTTGAATCGCCAGCCGGTCACGTACAAATGGGAAACCTTCCTCACCCAGGAACTTCCCGCCTATCTGGAATCGCGCGGCGTCTCCCGAACCAACAACGGCGTGCTCGGACTGTCCATGGGTGGCAGCGCGGCACTGACGCTAGCCGCCTACCACCGCGATCAGTTCAAGTTCGCCGGTTCGCTCTCGGGATACCTCAACATCTCAGCTCCAGGCATGCGTGAGGCGATCCGGGTGGCCATGGTCAGCGCCGGGTCCTTCAATGTCGATGCAATGTGGGGACCGCCGTGGAACCCCGCTTGGCTCCGCAACGATCCCTTCGTGTTTGCACCCGAACTGGCTGGGCTCTCGCTGTACATATCCGCTGCGAGCGGCCTGCCCGGGCAGTTCGATCAACCGCGTCGGCCCGTCGACTTCGTGAATACCGGTAGTGCCATCGGGCTCGAGGCCCTTGCCTTGATGAACTCACGGGCATTCCAACTGCGCATGAACTCCCTGGGAATTCCGGCAACGTACAGCTTCCCGGCCAACGGCACTCATTCGTGGCCGTACTGGGGTGCAGAACTGTGGAAGGCCCGAGGCCAGATCCTCGACACCCTGAACGCTTGGTGAACTGACAACGACTCGATCACCGACAACCGCAGGCCCCGACCGATATTCGTTCGGGGCCTGCGTCGTTCGAATTCAGAGCGCGGCAAAGAGATCCACGGTATTGCCGTCGGGATCGAGAAGAACGGCGTAACGCTGCCCCCATACGGCGTCGAAGGGCGCCTTGTGCCCGGGGAAGTCGGCTGTCATGCGCTGATACGCCTCGTCTACTGCGGCGGGAGTCCCGAAATCGAAGGCCAAAGCGACGGGGTGTCGACCTTCCCCGACAGCGAAGTCCGGATCGAAGCTCGCGATGGTGGACAGCGCGTCCCAGGCCAGCCGAAGCCCACCGTCGAAAGTGAACTCCACATGCGGAGCGTCAGCGGGTGTTTCCGGAATGTCGAGCCCGAGGGTTCGGTAGAACGCGAGGGAACGCGCGAGATCGTTGGTGACGATTCCGACGAGATCGAGTCTCGGAGAGACGGACACGGTATTTCTCCTGTTTCGGGTCGAGAAGTGATCGGCGAGTGTGTGACGATGATCTGATGACCGGCACTGACACCCTCGCTCTCGACGGTAGTCGGACGGTAGCGTCGAGTCTTGAACAAAACGGCCACACCTATGTCGAGACTCGGATCACCGGTTCGGCCGGCCTCTTCAGTTGCACGTGGAAAAGCACCAGCGAAGCCCATACGCCCACGGAAGCAAAGCGGATTCTTCCCGATCTCTGCGCCGACTTCATCGTCGACAGCACCGGAAAGTCGTGGCTCGTCGGACCTGCCACCGGTGCCGATCTGGTTTCGGTCGCCGCCGGTACAACCATGTGGGGCATCCGGATCAATCCACCGGCTCTGCGGAGCCTGCTCGGCACAGCTGCCGACGCGGTGCAGGATTCGAAGATCGCCTTCGACGACATCCTCACTTCCAGACAAGCGCGGGTACTTGCCGACGCCCTGAGCCACGAGGCAGTCGACGCTCACCTACTGGGCCAGTTGTGGCGCGGACTGGAACCCGACCACGGAATCGAGCGTGGTTACTCCGCGCTCATCTCCTCCCCTTCCACGCCGATACGAGAGATTGCTGCAGACCTCGGTGTTTCCGAACGTCATTTCAGACGATCGATCACGTCAGCGGTCGGGCTGTCCCCCAAACTGATTCAGAAGGTGCAACGAATGCAGGACGTGTTGACTCTCAGCCGCGGCGCAAAACTCACGCTGTCGTCGCTGGCCGGTCGCGCCGGCTACGCCGACCAAGCCCACCTCGCACGCGATACGCGTGCACTGGCAGGTCTGACACCGACTCAGCTACTGCGTGAGCACCGGTAACGATGAGCGAAGAACTGTTCGCCGCCCTCGATCACCTGGCTGCCACGTCAGCTGTCGTGATCGATCGCCCCCGAGGGTCGGCACACCCGCGGTACCCCGATGCGATCTATCCGCTCGACTACGGCTATCTCGACGGCACGGTCAGCGCGGACGGCGACGGGATCGATCTGTTCCGAGGCTCGGCCGTCGGCAACGGTGTTGTCGCCGTGGCCGTTGTTGCCGACATCGTCAAGAAGGACGTGGAAGTCAAGATCCTTCTCGAATGTACTGCGCCTGAAATCGACACTGCCACAATATTTCTCCGTGACGTTCTAGGTCTCGGTGCCACTGTCTTGCGGCGCGCCGTCAGCTGAGTTCGTCGAATCGCGGAACAAGATGCTCCGCAACCCACTTCGCTTCCTCGATCAGCGGCCAACCTGCCAGGATCAGTGCAGTCAAACCGGTTCGGCCGCGAAGCGTGCGTACCGAGTCCGTGATCGAATCCGGATCGCCGACGTAATACACCGCCGATGACCCGGTGCCGAAGATGTCGAGGGGTGACCACGCCGTGATACCCGCGTACAGCCCGTCACCGACGTACAACTCCTCCGGTTCCGGAAGTCGGCCGGAGGCAATCTTGTCCGCCCAACCCTGCCGCTGAGCGTCGCGGGCGGTGAAGGTCTTGAGGTCTTGCTTCCCCTGAGTACGACGACGCACTGCGTTGTCCAAGACATGAGCGATCTGCTCGACGCCCGTCTTCTCGAACAACGAACGGAACCGGTCGTGCGCCTGCGCCTTGGTGGGGCGAACGATCACACCGGTGAGCGCACCGAAGTCGGTGAACTCGCGCCCGGCTGCCTCCGCCGCCGCCCGTGCGGCAGAGAATTTGTCTTCGATGAACGAAGTCTCGCGCAGCATCGCCAAGTAGGTGTCGAGCACCTTGCCTGAATTCGCCAGGCCTGCAGGCGAATCACCGGTACCCCACAGCGGAACCTGATGCCCAGCGGGCGCATCGATACGCAGTGGTGTGTTGGGAAAGTTCGACTCCGTGCCTTCGGCGTAGATGCGGCGGAAGTCCGCCCAGTACTGCTCCCCCAACTCGTAACGCTCGTCGTGGGGCACGTTCATGTCGTACTTGGTCAGGATGTTCTCGCGTCCGTTGACCGAGTTGATCAACAGTCGGCCGCCGCTGAAGGCGTCGAAAGTCAATGCCTTCTCCGCCAGCAGTCGCGCCGGCGTCATGTTCGCGTAGACGGCGACGAGGAACTTCATGCGCGTGGTGTGCGCTGCCGCCCACGTCGCCGAGATGAACGGATCGTTCGGCCAGGTGGCAACAAGCGCACCTTCGAATCCGCCGTCGTCGATGGTCTTCGCGAGCTCGATCTGCCTGGCCCCGTCCACGGGGAACAGCCCACCGGGGCTCCACGGGTAGTCCCCGTCTGCCTGGGTGAGATACCAGAATGTCTTGATGCCCATCAGTTCTGCACTCCAGCCGGCAGGTCGAACGATTCGATTCGGGCACGCGAACGGATGGTGTCCGCATTCACGCTGTAGAGCGCGTCGAGGTATGCGACCGCGAAAGAACCGGGGCCCGAGGCATTTTCCTCGGCGATCTCCGATGCCACGGCAACATGCGTGTGCGCGGCAACCAATCCGTCCAGCGCGGTCGACGTGACGGCGAGGTAGGCGGCGACAAGACCGCCCAGAGAGCAACCGGTACTGGTCACGCGCGGCAACAGCGCGCTGCCACCGGAGACTCGGATGCCCTGGGTGTCACCGCCCGCATCGCGGCCGACGATGTAGTCGACCGGTCCGGATGCCGACACGGCATCCGCATGCTTCAAGAGTGACAGAGCGGCGGGCACCGCGTCGGCGGAATCGGAGGCACTGTCGACGCCGCGGGTGTCACCGCCGAGTCCGGCCAGAGCGATGATCTCCGATGCGTTCCCGCGGATGGCGCTGGGGTGAAAGCGCAGCAGATCCACAGCGATACCGCTCCGCCAGGGTAGTCCGCCGACACCGACGGGATCCAAAACCCATGGCGTACCGGCAGTTCGGGCCGCTTCTGCTGCTATCAGGAAAGCTTCGGCTGTCCCGTCGTCCGGCGTTCCGAGGTTGACGAGCACTCCCCCGGCGACGGCAGCGAACCCACCCGCTTCGTGGACGTTGTCGATGTGAGCGTTGCTTGCGCCGGCGGCGAGCAGAACATTGGTCAAGAAGTTCGCAGAAACGATGTTGGTCAGCGACTGGACGAGCGGTACCTGATCGCGGAGTGCGTCGATCGCCGACGCGACGGTTTCGACAGAGACAGTGTCAGACATGAGAATTCCTTCAGAACGGGAGGTAATTGAGGACTGCGGCGATTCAGGACCGCGGACATCGAACATCCGCAAGCGCGCCGCCGGGCTCACCGCCGACAACCATCGGCAAAGTCGGATCTGCAGTCCATTCCTCCAACGAACCGTCGTAGACCTTGACGTCCTCATAGCCGCCGCGGATCAGTGCGAGTGCTGTCAGGCACGCCGAAACTCCACCGCCGCAATAGATCACGACAGGTTCAGCGACGGCTGGTAGAACGTCAGCAGATTTCGACCGAACATCGTCCGCCGGAAGCATCCGGGCATCGGCGTCGAGAAGACCCTTCGCAGACAGATTCACACTTGACGGAATGTGTCCGCGTCGCGAATATCGCGTCTTCTCCGTTCCCTCGTACTGCTCAGGCGCCAGCGCGCACACCAGCGTTCCGGCTTCTTCTCCTGAGGACAGTGAGGCAACGCGAGGTAGATCGACCCACAGGCCAAGGTCCGTCACACTCCAACGCTTCGACGCCGACGTGTGGGTGACGTCGTCGCCGCTCGCGAGGGCGAAGCCGCACCGAGTCCATTCGGCGAGGCCACCGTCGAGGACCCTTGCTTCGATGCCGGCGTTGCGAAACACCCACCAGAGCCGTGATGCCCAGGTGGTCGAACCCTGGTCGTAGATCACGATTGTCGCACCCGGTTCGATACCACTGGATTGGAGATCGGAAATCAACTGCTCCGTTGACGGTCGTGTGAAATGCAGCGCCGCTTCCCTTTCGGAAAAGACGTCCATGAGGTCGACGTGTCGGGAACCCGGGATGTGCGAGGAAACCCAGCCGTCGTACCCGGACTCCGGGCGATAGTCGCCGTCGAATCGCGCGGGAGGAAAATGAACCGTCGCGTCGAGCACAGCGACGCCTCCCTCGCGCAGCATCGCGTCGAGTTCAGCAGCACTCACCAGCGGCGACGCGGTCTCTCCAGCCACTTCAGACCCTCTCCCTCGGAAACGAACAAGCACGAACCTAAATGAGTACTAGCGTATACGCAAGTACTCACTCTTCGCCGATGGCATAATCGAACGCGCTCTACTTGCATGCACAGGAATGAGGACACATGGATCTCGACGCCGATACGAGCACCACCGATCTGCTGGTGCCGGAGGCTGCGCTGGGCCGGTCCGATCAGACCTCGCGGCAGTACCTGCGCCTGCGAGCCGACATCCTGGCCGGCAAGTTCCCCCAGGGCTCTCCGCTGCACGAGACTCAATTGTGCGAATCGTACGGCGCATCGCGTACCCCGATCCGCGAGGCACTCAACTGGCTCGCGCACGACGGTCTACTCGAACGAGCCGCCCGCGGTTTTCGTGTCCGTTCCGGCACTCCCGAGGACGTCATCGAAATCTACGCAGCGCGGGTTGCCCTCGAATCGGAAGCCGCCGGCGCCGCCGCACTCCGCCACAGCGATCTCGACCTTGCCCGCCTGGACGGATTGCACGAGTTCTGCTGCACTGCAACAGAAGGCACCGAGGTTCGTGCCGGAAACTTCAAGTTTCACGAGGCCCTCTGGCAGGCCGCCCACAATTCCACGATCACCTCATTGCTGATCCGCCTCACCACCCAATTGCGAATCTACGACAGCGGCCCGCCGTCGAACTACGGCGAACCTGACCTGCTCAATTCGGAGCATCAAGAGATCCTGAACGCCATCCGCGCCCGGGACGAATCGTCCGCACGTGGTCACATGCGCAACCATCTCGAGCGCAGCCGCGACCAACGAATAAGGATGTTCGCCAGCCGCTGACTTCAGACAGCCCAGATTTCTGCACACTGACGCCTGCGCCGCCGTCGCTCAGACGGGGAGCGTGCCGGTGTCGACGTCGTACACGCTCTCGGCCGGGCTCGACATCACTCGATCCGCCATCTCCTGCTTGAGCTCTGTCAGCCGTGACTCGTCTTCGGCCGTCCGGTCGGACTTACGGGACAGAGTAATGAACTCGTCGACGACGAACCCCTCCCGAACAGTCAGCGTGACGCTCGCGCCGCTATAGGTGATCCGAAATACATACAGCGCGAGCGTATTTCCACGTTCACGCCTGGCCAAGGAACTGTCAACGGTGTACCGCCCTTCGGTCACCGCGCGCGTGACCAACTCGAACGCATCGCGCACTCCTGGTCCGCCGTGTGCGGTGGCCACGACCAGGGCACGACGCTCGACGGAGCCCTCCGCGCCGAACACACCGAGAGCACGCTCGAGAACCTTGTAGGCATGGACCACGCCGCCCGGGGCCTGCGGACCGTGATAGCGGATGGCGTCCTCGTACGTGAAGTCGAGCGTCGTCCCGTGATCGGTCACGGTGAGCGTGGTGGTCATGATGGGCGTCCTTGCCGGTCAGTGCTGGCGGTCGATCGGATTGATCCGCGAGACGATGAGCGGATCGATCGGGGTGAAAGGAAAGTGCGGCAGATCCCGTACCGGAACACCGAACGAGGCCGAGAGAACGCCGCGTGAGAACGCGGAAGCCGTTGCACGGTAGCCTATGTCGCCCGGCGTCGGCTGGTCGAAGAAGATGAGGAAGTTGATGTCCTCGTCACCTAGAACCTCGATGTGATGGGGATAGGCACGCGGAACGAAATACACCTGACCGGGCTCCAGTAGGTAGGTGTCGAGCGAACCGTCCGGATCGAGGATCGTCATCCGCCCGTGACCACGATGCACGTATCCCATTTCGGCAGTGACGGGATGCCAGTGTGGCTCACGCATCCCACTCTCGCGAATTGTCAACGAGTACATCGAAAGATCCTCCAGCGCCGCCCAATACTGCTTGCGCGCCACTTTCGCCTGTCCGTACGGATATGCGAGAGGCGCGATCTGGCCTTCGAGATCGAAGAGATGCGCGTTGGGAAGGCCGGCGGTATCGGGAACGACGGCGGCGCCGTCCCGCCGAACTATCTGGGACGCATCGGCTCTACCGAAGACGTCGAAGGCCGATGCGGCGAGATCGTACGTGTTGCCGAGCACCGCGTTCGACATTGCGCTGACGCTACTCTGCAACGAAAAGTGCTGCGGCAGAGAAGTGCGCAGGGCGGCGATGATCTCCGCCTCCTCCTCTCCGACATTCTCGATGTGATAAATCGCGCCGGATTCGACGTGATACATCTGCCCCGCTCGCACCACGAAGCTGGCGAACTCGTCAGCATTGCCCAACATCGAGACGAGCACGGTTCCGCTGGTGACGTAGGCGATCTGGTTCGCGTTGACGTTCCATTGTGGTTCACGGATCGCGCCGGGACCGAGAACAATTCGTTTGATCGACAGACCGGACAGGATCGGCAACGAACTCGTGTCGAGCTGCGAGATCGACCCGAGTTCGTTCTCGAAGACACTGGGGCCATTGCGTAGTGAGGCAACGTGTGTAGACATGGCAATTTTATCCTTCGCACTCTGGTCCTTTCGACTCCGGTCCTTCCGCCTCGCTGACGTCAGTCCTCGATGAACGCGAGAATGTCCTGGTCCAGTGTCTTCTGATATGAGCCGTAGATGCCGTGAGGTGCGCCCGGATACACCTTCAGCGTGCCCTTCTTCACCAGCTTGATCGCCTTCTCGGCCGCTGCGCCGATCGGCACGATCTGATCGTCGTCGCCCTGAGCGATGAGGAACGGAACGTCGATGGCTTCGAGATCGGAGGTCTGGTCCGTCTCCGAGAATGCCTTGACGCAGTCGTAGGCCGCGGCGAGGTTGACCAACATACCTTGCCGCCAGAAGTCGTCCTTCGCCCCTTGCGAGACGTCGGCACCTTCGCGGTTCGCGCCGTAAAAGCTCTCGCTGAGATCCTTGTAGAACTGCGATCGGTCTCGCAGAACTCCCTCACGGATGCCGTCGAAGACCTCGATCGGTGTGCCTTCGGGGTTGCCGTCCGACTTGACCATGATCGGCGGTACGGCGCCGGCGGTGATCACCTTGGCCACGCGCCCTTTGCCGTGCTGCGCCGCGTACCGGACCACTTCCCCGCCGCCGGTCGAATGGCCAACCAGGACCAGGTCTTTCAGGTCGAGTGTGTCGATCAGCTCAGCCAGGTCCTTGGCATATGTATCCATGTCGTTGCCGGTGTACGTCTTCGACGAGCGACCGTGTCCTCGACGATCGTGCGCGATGGTCCGGTAGCCGGCGTCGGCGAACAACTTCATCTCGACCTGCCACGCGTCAGAACTCAGCGGCCACCCGTGGCTGAGGACGATCGGCCGACCGACGCCGTGCTCGGTGTAGTAGATCTCGCTTCCGTCGGAGGTGGTGATGTAGGGCATGCTCTGCTCTTCTCTGTCGAGTCGTGGACTGAGATCCGGACACGGTGCCCGGTTTCCTGACTCTGCGAGTGCCCACTACGGGGGCAGTCGACTCATCGATCGACAGAAATGTGCGTGGGGGCAGAAGACTCCGGCCCGACATCACGAAGCGTGGTGCCGGGCCGGAGCCTTCAGTCAAAGGGAAATGATCAGTAATCGTCCTCCGTGTAGACGATCATCCCGCGCAGATTCTTTCCTTCGAGCATGTCGGCGTACCCCTCGTTGATCTCCTCGAGCTTGTAAGTCTTGGTCACCAACTCGTCGAGTTTGAGTGCGCCGCTTCGGTAGTGATCGAGCAACTTGGGAATCTGGGACCGTGGCCCTACCCCGCCGAAGATGGCTCCCTGCAAACGCTTCTGCAGAAGGGTCAGCTCGAAGAGGCTGAGCGTCACCTGCGAATCTGCGTAATGCCCCATTCCGACGACCACGACCTGGCCACCCTTGCCCGTCGCGCTGAGCGCGGGCTGAATGATGTCGCCGTGAATCTCGCCCACGGTGATCACGGTGACGTCGGCCATCTTGCCCCAGGTGATCTCGCCGATCACCGGTAGCGCTTCCTCGAGGGAGGCAAAAGTGTGTGTGGCGCCGAATTCCTTTGCCTTGTCGCGCTTGAACTCGACGGGATCGATCGCGATCACAAATCGTGCTCCGGCGGACGCCGCACCCTGCACCGAGTTGATTCCGACGCCGCCGACGCCGACGACCACCACCGTGTCGCCGACCTTGGCTCCACCGATCGCGGTGGCCGATCCCCAACCGGTGGCAACACCGCAGCCGAGCAAGGCCGCCTTGTCGAGCGGGATGTCCTTCTCGATTTTGATCACCGACGCCTCGTTGACGGTCACGTACGGCGAGAATGTTCCGAGCAGACACATCTGGATGACCGGCTCGTCGTCGAGGGTGACGCGGTACGTCTTGTCGGAGATCGCCTGCCCGGTCAACAGGCCGGCGCCCTCGTCGCAGATGTTCTGCAGACCCTTCGCACAGGACGGACAACGTCCGCACGCCGGGATGAAGGCGAGAACCACGTGGTCGCCTTCTTCGACGCTCGCGACACCCGGTCCGACCTTCGTCACCACTCCGGCTCCTTCGTGCCCGCCCAGGGCCGGGTAGAAGGGCAGCGGGCTGGCGCCCGTACGCAAATGTTCGTCCGAATGGCACAGCCCCGATGCGGCGAGTCGGACCTGCACCTCACCCGAGACCGGGTCCCCCAGCTCGACCTCTTCGATCTCCCACGCCTGACCTGGCGCCTTGACTACCGCTGCCTTGACCTTCACCTGCACTCCTCGAAATTCTTCGTGATGCACGGACGACGAAAGAACGCGCCGGCATTTGTGTCGCCGATCACACTCCATGTACGAGTGTGCCTGAAGTAGCCCGAGAATACCGTCGGTCCGTGTGCCTTCTTGGTAGCCGCCTCTACCAGAAAGGCGCACGGCTAACATGGACACAGTGGCCAAGGGAACTCGCAAGACCAGAACTCGCAGCAGTACTCCCGAGCGAGGCGAGTCCGGTCCCGTCGCCGGCACTTTTCCGATCGATACCGGGACGTGCGAACTAGTCCGCGATCAGTACTCCGATGACAGTTGGATCATCCAGATCAACGGAGTGCCCAGTTCCCACGTGAACGTCGCGGATCCCACGGTGCTCGATTTCGAGTACATGCGGTGGATCGCGCATCTGGTCGATTCCGAACGTGACAAGGCCGAGCGCCTGCGGGTGCTTCATCTCGGCGGTGGCGCCTGCTCCATGGCCAGATACTTCGCCGCCACCTACCCTGACGCGCGTCAAGTGGTGGTCGAAATCGACGGTGCTCTGGCGGAACTCGTACGCGATTGGTTCGACCTCCCGCGCGCGCCTCTTCTGCGCATCCGCGTCGGAGAAGCCCGCGCCGTCACCGAAACTCTCACCGAGTCCACCCGGGACATCGTGATTCGAGATGTCTTCGCCGGCAGCACAACTCCGACACCACTGACGACGGCGCAATTCACCACCCACGTACGACGCGTGCTCGCACCGGGCGGCATCTACATCGTCAACTGCGGCGACACCCCGGATCTCCAGGGCGCGCGCAGCGAGGCCGCAACCATCGGCGCACAGTTCGAACGCATGGCGATCATCGCCGATCCCGCGATGCTCAAGGGCCGCCGCTACGGCAACATGATCATCGCGGGCAGCGACGTACCGATCGGCGGGCAACCCGCGCTCGCGCGCGAGCTACTCGGCGGCGGAGTTCCCGCCCACGTGTGGCAGGACGCCGAAGTCCGCAAGTTCGCCGCGAATGCGCCGGTTCGCCAAGACTGAGCAAAAACGCTACTCCCCGCCGAAGACCCTCTCCACCACTGCTTTTGCCCGACGCGTGATGCGCAGGTAATTGTCGAGGAATTCCCCTGCGTCGTCGCCGTATCCAGCGACCTGCGCCACCGCCGCGAGAACACGGCCCGGGCCGGGAAGCTGATCGGTCGGCTTCCCCCGCACCAGAACGAGGCAGTTGCGTGCCTTCGTCGCGGTGATCCAGGCGTCACGCAGCAGTTCGACGTCACCTTCGCTGAGCAGTTCCGCGGCGCCGATGGCGTCGAGAGTCTCCAGCGTCGACGTGTTGTGCAGCGACTCGATCTTGTCGGCGTGGCGCAGCTGCAGCAATTGCACAGTCCACTCGATGTCGGCCAAGCCGCCGCGACCCAGTTTGGTGTGCGTCGCCGGATCGGCTCCGCGAGGAAGCCTTTCGGAATCGACTCGCGCCTTGATGCGCCGGATCTCGCGCACCGCCGCGTCACTGACGCCGCCTTCGGGGTAGCGGGTCTTGTCGATCATGTGCAGGAACCGCAGTCCCAATTCAGGATCACCGGCCACCGGGTGCGCACGAAGGAGTGCTTGAATCTCCCACGCCTGAGCCCACTTCGCGTAGTACGCGTCGTAAGACTCCAGGGTTCGTACCATCGGTCCGTTGCGACCTTCCGGGCGCAGTCCGGTGTCGACCTCGAGCGGTGGATCTGTACTCGGTGCCCCGAGAAGCTTGCGCACCTTGTCGGCAATGCTGTTGGCCCACTTGACCGCAACGGTCTCGTCGACGCCCTCGCGGGGTTCGCACACGAACAGAACGTCCGCATCGGATCCGTAGCCGAGTTCGCCGCCGCCGAGTCGGCCCATGCCGATGACGGAGAAACTGGCCGGCGCCTCGGTCCCGAGTTCGGTGACGCTGGCCTTGATCACCGCGGAGAGCGATGCATTGAGCACCGCGGCCCACACCGAGGACAGCGCCTTGCAGACTGCAGGAACATCGAGCATGCCGAGGATGTCGGCCGACGCGATTCGCGCAAGTTCGTGTCGCCGCAGCGAGCGGGCCGCAGCAACAGCACGATTGGGATCACTGTGTCGGCCGGAGGCGGTGAGGATTCCGCGAGCGACGTCCTCGGGCTTCGGCTCGACCAGGCGCGGTCCACTCGGCGAATCCGCGAACAAGCGAATCACGTCGGGAGCCTTGATGAGCAGGTCGGGTAGGTACGCCGACGAGCCCAGCACGGTCATCAGACGCTCGGCCACCGCAGCCTCGTCGCGGAGCAGGCGCAGGAACCACGTCTGGTCGACGAGCGCGTCCGAGAGCCTGCGGTAAGCGAGCAGACCGGCATCGGGATCCGGTGTGTCCGCGAGTGATTCGAGCAGAGTCGGCAACAGGAGCGCTTGAATGCGACCCTTGCGTGAAGCGCCACTCGTCAGTGCAGTCAGATGCCCGAGAGCATGCTCGGGTGCCGTGTAACCGAGAGCGGCCAACTGGCGAACCGCGGCTTCTGGCCCCAGGACCAGTGCTTCCTTGTCCATCCGCGCCACCGATTCGAGAAGCGGGCGGTAGAACAACTTGGCGTGCAGGCGGCGAATCCGATGCGAATTCCGCTTGATCTCGGCGCGCAGGACTCCCAGGGAATCCAGACGACCGTCGGGTCGCATGTGCGCGGCGCGGGCCAGCCAACGCAGCGCTTCCTCGTCGTCCGGCGGCGGCAGGGTGTGTGTGCGCTTGAGCTTCTGTAACTGCAGACGGTGCTCGAGCAGACGCAGGAATTCGTACGACGCAGTCAGGTTGGCGGCGTCGTCGCGGCCGACGTATCCACCCGCCGCCAATGCAGTCAGTGCATCGACGGTGCTCTGGACATGCAACGAACTGTCGGCGCGCCCGTGCACCAATTGCAGGAGTTGGACGGCGAATTCGACGTCGCGCAAACTTCCGCGGCCGAGTTTGAGTTCACGCTCACGCAGTTCGGGGGGAACCATTTCCTCGACGCGTCGACGCATGGCCTGGACTTCTGGGACGAAGTCCTCGCGCTCGGAGGCGATCCACACCATCGGGCTCATCGCCTCGGAGTACTGGCGACCGAGCTCCATGTCGCCGGCCATCGGACGAGCCTTGAGCAGTGCCTGGAACTCCCAGGTCTTGGCCCAGCGCTTGTAGTACGTGATGTGGGATTCGAGGGAGCGAACCAGTTCTCCGCGCTTGCCTTCGGGCCGCAGCGCAGCATCGACCTCGAAGAATGCGGAGGTACCGATACGCATCATCTCACCGGCAACGCGACTGGCCGTCGCATCGGCCGGTTCGGCGACGAACACCACGTCGACGTCGGAGACGTAGTTCAGCTCGCGCGCACCACATTTGCCCATGGCGATCACGGCGAGCCGGATCGGACAGCTGCCCTCGGGACACACCGTTGCGATGGCCACCGCAAGTGCAGCGGTCAGCGCGGCGTCGGCCAGATCGGAAAGCTGGTGCCCCACAGTCTGATACGGAACTACTGGTTCGTTCTCGACGGTCGCCGCAAGATCAGCCGCAGCCAGCAGCATCAGCTGGTCCTTGTAGCTCTTACGCAGAGCAACAACAGCTTCCGGCCCGGTCACCGTGGCGCGGTAGGTCAGGGAACCTTCGGTGGCACCCTCGTCGACAGTTGCACCCACGACCTCCAGCAAGGCTGCAGTCGCCTCGTCCTTGGTCGGCAGAGCGGTGCCGTCGAGCAGTTTCCAGCCGATCGGATCCGCGGCCAGGTGGTCGCCGAAGGCCGACGACGCACCCACCAGTGCGAACAAACGGCCGCGCAGGCTCTTGTCCTTGCGCAGGACCTGATCGAGTTCGCGCCACCCGTCGCCGAGCCCGTCCTTGATCCGCACAAGGGTGCGCAGAGCGAGGTCGGCGTTCGCGGCACGCGACAGCGACCACAAGAGTTCGATGCTCTCGGCGTCGACCCAACCGAGCTGACGCAACTCGTCGGCAGCGGTGGGCTCGACCAGCCCGAGTCGACCCGGTCCTGGAACTGCTGATCTCGCAGCGGGCGGTTTCACCGTCACAGACCGAGGTAGGTCTTGAGCTCGAACGGCGTCACGTGGCTGCGGTATTCCTCCCACTCACGACGCTTGTTGCGCAGGAAGAAATCGAAGACGTGCTCGCCGAGTGCTTCGGCCACGAGCTCCGACTTCTCCATCTCGCGCAGAGCGCTGTCCAAGTTGCTCGGCAGTTCCTTGTAACCCATGGCGCGGCGCTCGGCGGAGGTCAACGACCACACGTCGTCTTCTGCCTCGGGCGGCAAGGTGTAGCCCTTCTCGATGCCGCGAAGACCGGCAGCAAGCAGGACCGCGAAAGTCAGGTACGGGTTGCAAGCCGAGTCTGGGCTACGGATCTCGACGCGACGTGACGACGCCTTGTTGGGCGTGTACATCGGGACGCGAATGAGAGCCGATCGGTTGGACGGGCCCCACGACGCAGCAGTGGGTGCCTCTCCCCCGTGGACGAGTCGCTTGTACGAGTTGACCCACTGGTTCGTGACCGCACTGATCTCGTTGGCGTGCTCGAGGATGCCGGCGATGAACGCCTTGCCGGTCTCGGAGAGCTGCATCGGATCGTCCGGATTGTGGAAGGCGTTGGTGTCGCCCTCGAACAGGCTCATGTGGGTGTGCATCGCGGAGCCGGCCTGATCGCTGAACGGCTTGGGCATGAAGCTCGCCCGGACGCCTTCACCGATCGCGACCTCCTTGACGACGTACCGGAACGTCATCACGTTGTCGGCCATCGAGAGTGCGTCGGCGTAGCGCAGATCGATCTCCTGCTGACCCGGCGCGGCCTCGTGGTGGCTGAACTCGACCGAGATGCCCATCGACTCGAGTGCGTCGATGGCGTGGCGGCGGAAATTCGGAGCCGAATCGTGCACGGCCTGGTCGAAGTATCCGCCCGAGTCGGCCGGGATCGGTGGAGTGCCGTCGATCGGGCCGTTCTCCAGAAGGAAGAACTCGATTTCCGGGTGGACGTAGCAGCTGAAGCCCAAGTCGCTGGCCTTGCTCAGCTGGCGACGCAGTACGTGGCGCGGATCGGCCCACGACGGCGAACCGTCGGGCATCGTGATGTCGCAGAACATGCGAGCGGAATGCTGCGCACCGTCCTTGTGCGCCCACGGCAGGATCTGGAATGTCGAGGCGTCGGGCCGAGCGACGGTGTCGGCTTCGGAGACTCGAGAGAATCCCTCGATGGCGGAACCGTCGAATCCGATTCCCTCCTCGAAGGCGCCTTCGAGTTCGGCGGGGGCGATCGCCACCGATTTGAGGTACCCGAGAACATCGGTGAACCACAAGCGGACAAACCGAATGTCGCGCTCTTCCAGGGTACGAAGCACGAATTCTTTTTGGCGATCCATGCACGCGAGACTAAGCAAGCCACGTTAAATCTGTGTTACATCAGTGGTCCCGGTTAACAGAGTGATTGGTCACCATCGAATAGGCGCAGCGTACGGCGTCGCGCCGGTTAACATGTCAGACCCTCTTCCGGAGCCTTCAAGTAAACGAAGTAGTCGACGACGGCATCGTCGACGCAGGAGTTTCCGTCCAGAACCACCGTGTGTTGGGTTCCGTCGAACGTGATCAGAGCAGCGCCCAACTGCTTCGCGAGATCCACTCCGGCCTGATACGGGGTCGCCGGATCCTGCGTCGTGGACACGACGACCAGCTGCGGCAGACCGGCGTCAGCGAGTGCCTGGGGGTCGAGCGCGTGAGGGCTGCCGGTAGCCGGAACGGGCCAGAACGCGCACAGGTCGAGCGGCGCTTGACCCGTCCCGCGGCCGTCGTCGAGGAACGGCGCCGCCTCGCGGTACCGAGTGTCGGATTCGCCCGCCTCGGCGCGGTCGGTGGTTGCCGGATCGTCCACGCAGCGAATGGCGTTGAACGCGTCGTTGATGTTGGAGTAGCTGCCGTCATCCTCACGGCCTTCGTACATGTCGGCGAGATTGAGCAGCGAGTCGCCGCGTCCGTCGGCCAGACTCGACAGACCCCCACGCAGCGGCGTCCACAACTGTGGCGAGTACAGAGCTTGCTGCACGCCCGTGATCGCGTCGGAATAACTCAGCCCGCGCGGATCGGTGGTCTGTGCCGGCTTCTCGATCAACGGATCGACGAGTGTCTGAAAGCGTGCCTGCGCCTGCGCCGGATCATCACCCAGCGGGCAATCCGTTCGCGAGACACAGTCGGCGACAAAGGCGTCGAACGCGCCTTGGAAGCCCTGCCCCTGCAAGACCACTTCGTCGACCGGATCCTGCTCGGGGTCGAGCGCGCCGTCGAGGACCATCGCTCGGACGTTCTGCGGAAAGGTTTCCGCGTACGTGGATCCGAGCCGGGTCCCGTACGAGAACCCGAGGTAGTTCATCTTCGGATCGCCGAGAACGCCCCGAATGACGTCCATATCTCGCACCACCTCGTAGGTACCGACATGAGCGAGGAACTCCGTACCGGTCCGCTCAGCGCACTTGGCGGCGTAGTCCTTGCTGTCCGCCTCGGCGAGAGCGATGCCCTCCGGCGTCATGTCGACGTTGACCTCCGCACGCTCCGCGTCGGTCTCCTCCGGCGTCAAACACCGAACCTGCGGGGTCGACGCCCCGATCCCCCGCGGATCGAAGCCGATCATGTCGAAACGTTCCTGCAATTCGGTGCCCGAACCCGAGGTCGCCATCGACAGCCCGGACCCACCCGGCCCGCCGGGGTTCAGCAACAGTGAGCCGATGCGGTCGCCGGTTGCCTTCGAACGCGAGATCACCACCTTCGCGGTGTCGCCGTTCGGATTCGCGTAGTCGACGGGAACGCTCACCTCGGCGCAGTCGACCCCACGCCCCAGCGGCGCAGTTCCTTCTTCGACAAATTGGTCGCACGAACCCCAGTCGAGCGTCTGCTCGTAGAATTTCTCGAGGCCGGACGGCACCGCGGACGCGGCAGAACCAGCAGGTTCCACTGATTCGGGCGTGCCTTCCGAACTGGTGCAACCGACAACCAACACGAGCACTGCTGCGCTTCCGGCGAGGGCACCGGAGAGGCGAACGAACTTCGACATGCCATCGATGGTGCCAGGAAACCGCGATAGCCAGCGGTTCGCCTCGTCTCGGCACCTACCTGATACGCGCGCGGTGATGTGACCCATTGCACCCCGTCAACTATTCGTGTCGGCGATGTCCGGTGGCAGACTGAACACGTCATCACCCACACCCGGGGACCCGAAGGCGATCAACGCTCAGGGCCTCGAGGCCAGAAAGGGACAACGATGTCCGAAACACCTCTCTACGGTTCTGTACCCACTGCAAGCTCTACCGATGCACCGAAGCGTAAGACGCGCATTCACCACCTCGCCGAGATGAAGCAGAACGGCGAACGCTGGTCGATGCTCACCGCTTACGACTACTCCACGGCACGCATCTTCGAAGACGCAGGCATCCCGGTGCTGCTCGTCGGCGACTCTGCCGCCAACGTCGTCTACGGCTACGACACCACCGTGCCGATCACCGTCGACGAACTGCTCCCGCTCGTGCGTGGCGTCGTTCGCGGCGCGCCGCACGCACTCGTCGTCGCCGACCTCCCCTTCGGCACCTACGAGGGTTCCGCCGAGCAGGCCCTGGCGACTGCCACACGGTTCATGAAGGAAGGCCTCGCGCACGCCGTCAAACTCGAGGGCGGTGAGCGGATGAGCAAGCAGATCGCGGCAATCACCTCGGCCGGCATCCCCGTCATGGCACACGTCGGATTCACCCCGCAGAGCGTGAACTCGCTCGGCGGATTCCGCGTCCAGGGTCGCGGCGACGCGGCCGAGCAGCTTGTGGCGGACGCCATTGCAGTCCAGGAAGCCGGGGCGTTCTCCGTCGTCATGGAAATGGTTCCGGCCGAGATTGCGGGCCAGGTCAGCCGCAAACTCACCATCCCCACCGTCGGCATCGGGGCCGGTTCCGAATGCGACGCTCAGGTACTCGTCTGGCAGGACATGGCGGGTTACACGAGTGGTAAGACAGCCAAGTTCGTCAAGCGTTTCGGTAACGTCGGTGACGAACTGCGTTCCGCAGCCGCAGCCTATGCATCAGAAGTTCGCACTGGCGCTTTCCCGGCCGCAGAACACAGTTTCTGATCCGAGACCGGCGAACGCCGCCTGTCTCTCAACCAGCCAGGGGTGCGTTCAATGATCGGTAACCGTCGAAGTTCTACTGCCGCAGCTGTAGTCGGCGCGGCAGCTCTCGTCACGGTGCTGAGCGGATGCGCGGGAGGGTCCACCAACTCTCCCGCGCCCAGCAGCACTACGCCCGCGAGTTCCACCACGACGGCGCCGGCAACAACCGCGTCCGGTTCGACGTTCACCGACGCTCAAGTCCAGCAGTTGTGCTCGGATATGGAAGGGCAGCTGCAGAACTGGCGGACCGTCACCCCGACGCTCGGCAAGGGCGGACTGAACACGATCGTCATCACGTGGGCGAAACAGAACGGCATCAACCTGCTCGATCTCGCTCAGAACCGCGAAAGCATCGACGCGGCAACCTCAGCCGCGTGCCCCGACGTCCGGAGCGGCGCGATTTCCGCACTCGAGATCCCCGATCTCGCTTCCGGCCTGGTGGGCTTCTGATGACCGACACTTCCGCGCAGCCGTCGGCTCTCCGGAGTCCGTATCCCCCGATCGAGCCTTTCGTCACCGGCTTCCTCGATGTCGGTGACGGCCAGAGCATGTACTGGGAAGTCAGCGGAAATCCGGACGGCAAGCCGGTGGTGTTCCTGCACGGTGGCCCCGGCGGTGGCGCGCAACCGGCGGTACGCCAGTTCTTCGATCCGGCCGCATACCGCATCGTTCTACTCGACCAGCGCGGCTGCGGGCGGTCCACCCCTCACGTTGCCGACGGCGCCGACCTGTCGGTGAACACGACGGACAAGCTGCTGGCCGACATCGAAGCCCTGCGTGAACATCTTTCGATCGACAAGTGGATGGTTTTCGGCGGGTCCTGGGGTTCCACGCTGTCCATCGCCTACGCCGAAACGTTTCCTACGCGCGTCACTGAGCTGGTCCTGCGCGGGATCTTCCTCCTGCGTCGTAGCGAGATCGACTGGTACTACAACGGCGGCGCGGGAAACATCTTCCCGGAGCGCTGGGACAAATTCCTCGAACCGGTACCCGAGGCGCAGCGCGGCGAAGACCTCGTCGCGGTCTATCACCAACTGCTCCATTCCGAAGACCCCGACGTCGCAGCCCGGGCAGCGATCGCCTGGTCGGCCTGGGAAGGATCGACGAGCTACCTGTACCCACAGGCGGACAAGATCGAACAGAACTCCGAGACCCGATTCGCCTTGGCTTTCGCCCGTATCGAGAACCACTACTTCGTCAACGGCGGATTCTTCGACGAGGGTCAGCTCCTACGCAAAAGCTCCGCACTGCACGGCATTCCGGGGACGATCGTCCAGGGCCGCTACGACGTCGTCTGCCCCGCCACCAGCGCCTGGGCGCTGCACAAGGCGTGGCCCGAATCCAAGCTCGTGATCGTCGACGACGCGGGACACTCCGCGATGGAGCCCGGCATCATGCATCACCTGGTGGAAGCCACCGATTCTTACCGGTAACTCCCTACGCCGGGAACGTGAATTCCACCGTCCGTTTGACGGTGTCGACGGCGGTGAGTCGCACCTTTGCGCGCTCACCGTCGTCGGGCGTTCCGACGCATTTCGCAATCACCGCGACCGACGGGACAAACACTTCCGCCGAGCGCTTTCCGTCCTTGGCGCGCATCACCACTGCGTCGAAGACCTCGCCGACCCGGCCGTCGAGCAGCGTGGACTCGGTCAGATCGATGCACGCACGGTCGACCTTGTTCGCCAGTGAGTCGGACCCACTCATGATGTCGGGCAGCTCGGGAAGTGCAGTGCGCGCCCATTCCGGTACCGGCGTACCAGCTGTGATCGCCAGACACACCTCGGTGCTGAAGCGGTCGGACAGCCGCCGCAGCGGAGCAGTCACGTGAGCGTAGGGCGCTCCGATCCCCGCATGCACCGTCAACTCCGGTAGTCGGCCGTCGAAGGCCGCGTAGTCTGCGCCGCGCAGCAACGACGGTGCAACCGACATCAGCGCCATAGTCGACGGCTCGTTGGAATCGAGTCCGGCAAGAATCTGCCCGACGCTTTGCCCCTCCGGCCACGTGATACCCAGCGCCACTGCAGTTCTCCGCAAGGTCCGAACCGCGGACTCCTCGGCCGGCGGCAGCGTGCGAAGCAACCCGATACCTGCGTCGATCATCATGCGGCCGGCACACATCCCGGTCAGCAGCGACACTTCTGCGTTCCAGTCGTCCGCTTCGGTACGTGGCTCCAGTTCGATCCGCCAGCGAGCCGAGGACTCGTCCTCCGGCTGATCCCGAACCACTGACTGCTCGGGCAGTTTCAGCTCGATGGCACCCCTGGCAACCGCCGAGACACTGCGCAATCGTCCGAACTCCGGTAGTGCGGCGATGGACGGATGCAAGGTTCCCGCGTCGGCATCGCGCTGCACGGTCGAATAGTCCAGACGTGCCACCGATTTCACCAGAGCGCGTCTCACCTGCCACGACGTCGGCTCGGCCTGCGCGTCGAGTTCGATCCGCCACAGCGCGGCGGGACGAACCACGTCCGGCAGCAGACTCGCCGATCCCTCCGACAACGCTCGGGGATGCAGCGGGACGGAACCGTCCGGGAGATAGAAGGTTTGGCCCCGCTTGCGGGTTTCGATGTCGAGAGCGCCACCCGGCGTCACCACCGCCGCGACGTCGGCGATCGCGTAGTGCACGACGTACCCGGTCGAGATCTTCTCGATGTGCACTGCCTGGTCGAGGTCCATCGATCCGGGAGGGTCGATGGTCACGAAGGCGATACCCGTTTCGTCGACACGCCCGGCACCGAAACGATCCACGGCATTCTCGGCCTCGGCCTGCGCCGCAGCCGAGAATGCTCCTGGCAAGTCGAACTCCGCCCGAACCACTCCGAAGTCGATTCCCTGCACCATCATTCGACTTGCGGGCACGCATCCTCCATGATCGGTTCGGGCCGGTGTAGCAGCAGTACCGGTCCCAGTTGTTCGAGTCCCGGCTGTTCCAAGGCTCAGTTATTCCAAGGCTCAGTTGTTCCAGTCTTCGTCTGCCCGATCGGCGGCTTTGTTGCGTTCGGCAGCGATCTTCAATGCATGCTCGGCAGAGTCCCGATCAGGGTACGGCCCCATCCTCGTCAGCGAGGACGCACCCTTTCCCTGCGTGACGGAACCGTCGGACACGTCGAAGTACCAGAGTCGATCTTCATCAGTCATATCCACAGTGTGACATCAGAGTGAGATAGAAGCTTGTAGATCGCTGTGAGACTGATATTCTTTCTACTTGGCCTGGCAGGTGAGAACCGGACATTCGAACGGTGAGTTCTGCTTGAATGCCCAACACAAGCTACGAACAGAAAATGGAGTGCGCATGTCCGCAATTCTTTACGATTACCTCCTCCCGCTCATGGGCCATGACGCGGCAACGTACTGGGCTACGCTGCTGGTCATCAAGCCTGTCTGACAGCTTTCGACCATAGAGAAGACCCCCACCGATCCGGTGGGGGTCTTCTTTGTGCTCTCTTGCAGATCGCGGGCGGACGAGTCGGCGTGTAAGCCGGATCCTGTCCTGCGGCACCGAAGTGCCGAGTGGCGACCATCCATCTGGGCACACCGTCGCCGGGTGCCTCGAGCGGTTCACCCGCAGGCTCGGGCGAGCAGCCCTCGAACACCTGCGCAGCCGCACCGCGAGCGATGCGACCTTCAACCTTGCTCCGGGCGGGGTTTACCTAGCCACCCCGGTCACCCGAGGTGCTGGTGCGCTCTTACCGCACCGTTTCACCCTTACCTGCCTCGAAAGGCAGGCGGTCTGTTTTCTGTGGCACTGTCCCGCGAGTTGCCTCGGGTTGCCGTTAACAACCGCCCTGCTCTGTGGAGTCCGGACTTTCCTCGGCCCCAGGCCTGTGCGCGATACGCGCTGGTTCCAGAAGCCGCGGCCGCCCGGCCAACTCGTCCGCCCCCGTATGCTACCGGGCGCCTGTCGGTGGCCGGCACTATGGTCACCGTATGACTCGGTACGTGGCCCTGCTACGCGGCATCAACGTGGGCGGCATCAACATCAAGATGGCGGACCTGGCGAGAGTCTTCGGTGACCTCGGATTCCAAGGGGTGAAAACCGTGTTGGCCTCAGGCAACGTTCTGTTCGACAGTCCGAGCACCGACATCCCGACGCTGAAGAAACAGATCGAATCCGCCCTTGCCCGCGAGTTCGGCTACGAGGCTTGGGTGTTCGTCCTCGACCTTCCGACACTGCAGGCGATCGTGGACAACTACCCGTTCGAGCGCGAACGCGAGGGTTGGCATGCTTATGCGATGGTTGCCTCCGAGCCGGAAATCCTGGAGGAATTGAGCACTGCAGCAGCGCAACTCGATGCCTCGGTCGAGCGTGTGGCGGCAGGCGACGGAGTCCTGTACTGGGAGGTCGAGAAGGGGCAGACCGTCAAGAGCGCGTTCGGCAGGAACACCGGAAAACCGAAGTTCAAGGCGTTCACCACAACCCGAAACCTGAACACGCTCTACAAACTGCTCAAATGACGCTCGCCCCGACGCGGAGCACCATCGCGTGACTCTTCTACCGATCCTGCTCGTCGCCCTCGTCCTCGTCTTCGCGATAGTGCGTCCACGCGGGCTTCCCGAGATCGTCATCGCCGGGCCGGCAGCTGTCGTCGTTCTCCTGACCGGCGTCGTAACTCTCGACGAAGCCCGCGACGAACTGGCGAGCATGGCACCCACCGTCGTCTTCCTGGTTGCCGTGCTGGTTCTCGCTCATGCCGCCGATGCTCTCGGCGTCTTTCGCTGGGTCAGCCAGATCCTGCAGCAAAAATCCCTCGCCGATCCACACCGGTTGCTGATCTATGTGTTCGGCGCCGCCGCCCTGACCACGGCGGTCCTGAGCCTCGACGCCACCGTCGTGCTGCTGACACCCGCGGTGATCGCGGCCGCACGATCCATCGGAGCAAGTCCCCGGCCGCATTCCTATGCCAGTGCGCACCTGTCGAATTCGGCGTCGACCCTGCTGCCGGTGTCCAATCTGACCAACCTCATCGCGTTTGCTGCAACAGGTTTGACGTTCTTGCACTTCACCGCGTTGATGGCGTTGCCGTGGGTTGTGACGATCGCTGTCGAGTACCTGATTTTTCGACTGTTCTTCCGTTCGGAACTCGCGCGGGGCGACAGCGCCGAACCGCCGGTGGCAGCCAGATCTGCGCCTGCGCCGATTCTGCCGCTGACGGTGATCGGAATGACGCTGCTCGGTTTCGCGGTTTCGGGCTTCTTCGGGATCGAGCCCGCCTGGATCGCGGTGGTGGGTGCGAGTGTCCTGGGAGCGATCGCTCTGGCTCGGCACCGTACGACCGCCGCCAAGATGCTCTACGCTGCCGACCTCTGGTTCTGCGCGTTCGTCCTGGTTCTCGGAATCATCGTCGCCGGAGTCGCGAACGGGCCGGTGGGCGAATGGATTGCGCAGATCCTGCCAGGCGACACCAGCTACGGCTCACTGCTCTTTGTCGCCGCGGTAGCGGCGGTTGCGTCCAATCTCGTCAACAACCTGCCGGCAACCTTGCTGATGATCGCAGCGCTCGGAACGGCGGCACCTCCAGCGCTGGTGCTTGCGATGTTGATCGGCGTCAACCTCGGCCCCAACCTCACCTACGTGGGCTCACTGGCAACGATGCTCTGGCGACGAGTCGCCACCAGCGCGGGCGCACCGCCCACGCTGGCGACATTCACTCTGCTCGGGGTCATCACGACGCCACTGACATTGCTCGCCGCCGTGAGTGCCCTGTGGTTGGTGATCTGATCAGAGGCTGATCAGCCGTCGGGGCTCTTTCAGCGAAGGTGTGACGTGTCGTTGACCAACCGGACCGAGGCTCCCCCGTCGGGATAGAACTCGGTGATACTCAGCGACGCCAGATCCAGATGCAACCGGTACAGCAACGACGGCCCGGCATCGAGGGCCAGCTGCACCAAAGTCTTGATCGGGGTGACGTGAGAGACGACCAACAGCGTCGCGCCGCCGTAGGTCGAGATCAGGTCGTCACGCGCGGCGACGACTCGTTCGCGTACCTCGTCGAAACTCTCGCCGCCCGGTGGACGCACCGAAGTGTCCGAGAGCCATTCGCGATGCAGGTCCGGGTCACGCTCGGCTGCCTCGCGGAACGTGAGTCCGTCCCAGTCGCCGAAATCGGTTTCGATCAAACCCTTGTGCTCGACGACGGGTAAACCGAGCACGCGGGCCGATGCCTCTGCCGTCTCACGGGTTCTGCCGAGGGGTGAGCAGACGATGGCGTCGATACCGCCTCGGTTCCCGAAGCGTCCGGCTGCGCCGGCAGCCTGCGCGCGGCCCAGTTCCGTGAGCTCCGGATTCCCGCGTCCGGAGTACCGGCGATCGACCGACATCGCTGTCTGTCCGTGACGTAGCAACAACATTCGTGTCGGCTTGCCGGTGGTGGCGATCCATCCCGGAGAGCCGGCGATCTGCGGCTCCGACGTCTCTTCGGACGGCGCGGCGGGTGCGGGGGCTGCGGTTTCGATGCCGGCAGCCGCGTCCATCGCCTCGTTGGCAAGACGATCGGCATGAGAGTTCTCGCCGCGAGGAATCCACGTGTAGGTCACTCGCGAGAACTGCGTCGCCAGCTCGGCAGCGCGCCGTTGCAGCGGAATCATGTCCGGGTGCTTGACCTTCCAGCGCCCGGACATCTGCTCGACGACCAACTTGGAATCCATGCGGACGTCGACCGTCGACGCGCCGAGTTCACCGGCAGCGGTCAACCCGGCGATCAGTCCGCGGTACTCGGCGACGTTGTTGGTCGCGATACCGATGCTTTCCTTGCGTTCGGCCAACACCGAGCGCGAGGCGTCGAACACCACCGCTCCGTAGCCGGCCGGACCGGGATTGCCCCGCGATCCACCGTCGGCCTCGACGATGACCTGCGAGAGAGTCACAGACCGGACTCCTTGGTACGCACCATGATTGCATTGCACTCTGGGCAACGAACTACGACGTCGGCCGGCGACGCGGCGATTCGGGAGATCTCGCCGCGGTCGATCTCGATCCGGCAAGCGCCGCATCGGCGTGCCTGCAGAAGCGCCGCGCCCGGTCCGCCCAGGCTGCGCTGCTTCTCGTAGACAGCAAGGAAATCGGCGGGGAATTCACCGACGAGTCGTTCACGATCGGCGGCGCAACGCTCCTGCGCCTTGTCCAGATCAGCGACGGCATCGTCGCGGCGACGCTTGGCGTCGATCAGCTCTTCTTCGGCCTGGGACAGCTGGGCACCGGCGTGATCGTGATCGGCCTGCAACGCCTCACGCTGCTCCATCACTTCGAGCAACTCGTCTTCGAGGAGCCCCTGACGCCGGACCAGGCTGCCGAGTTCGTGTTCGAGTTCGGTGAGCTGCTTCGCCCCGACCGACCCGCTCTGCAAGAGTGTGCGGTCACGATCCTCGCGCTGACGAACCGCGTCGACCTCGCCTTCGAGCTTGCGAATGTCGCGATCGATGTCGTCGATCTGGATTTCGACGGCTACGGACGCGTCTTTACGGCTGATTCGCTCGGCCTCGAGACGTTCGACTTCCTGCTGCTCGGGAAGCGCTCCGCGTCGGTGGGTGATCCGAGTGAGCTCAGCATCCACCCCGGCGAGGTCGAGAAGCTTGGATTGCACCTGTGGTTCGACGTTCACGCTGTATAACTCCTGCTGTAAGTCCGATGTCGGCAGTGCTCGCGAAGGACGGCTCTCGAAGAACTGCTCTTGAATTGTTCGTGCAACCGTACCTTGCAGAGCGCTGCACTAATGCGCACTCAAACACCACGGATCGGTGCGAATTGTCGAAACCCGGCTTTCCCACTCCGGATTGTCGGCAAACGCGGCGTCGAGCACCGATTTCGCCTGTGCGCACCACGGGTATTCACTCGCCCAGTGCGCGACGTCGACCAGAGCCGGGCCACCGGCGCGTAGATGCTCGTCCGCGGGATGATGCCGCAGGTCCGCAGTGACGTAGACGTCGGCGCCCAGTGCCGCCACCACGTCGAGATACGAGTCGCCGGAACCGCCGCACACCGCCACGGTACGAACGGTCGCTTCTGGATCTCCGGCCGCGCGAACACCCCACTCGGTCGAGGGCAGTGAGCGCGCCACTCGCGCGGTGAATTCCCGCAAGGTTTCGGGGTGGTCGAGCTCACCCAACCGCCCCAGTCCGAGTGAACTGGGGAACGCTGCGAGTTCGAAGACATCGAAGGCCGGTTCCTCGTACGGATGGGAGGCACGCAATGCGCCCAGCACTGCGCTTCGCTTTCCGCGAGGGGCAATCACTTCCACACGATTCTCGCGAACCTGCTCCACAGCGCCGACGGTCCCGATCGTCGGATTCGCTCCGTCGGCGGGCAGGAACTGACCCGTACCGGTGACGGTCCAACTGCACTGGCTGTAGTCACCGATCCGCCCAGCCCCGGCCTCGAAAAGTGCATCCTGCACGGCCGATGCATTCTCCACCGGAACCATGACGACCCACTTGTCGAGCGGCTGCGTCGGCTTGGGTTCGATCGGGCGCAGCACGGTCAGGCCCAGAGCCTGCGCCAACGCGTCGGACACTCCGGGGTCGGCCGAGTCCGCATTGGTGTGCGCCGAGAACAGCGCGCACCCCGCCTTGATGAGCTTGTGAACCAACGCACCTTTGGGTGTGTGAGCACCGACGGTGTCCACCCCACGCAGCAGAAGTGGATGGTGAACGACCAGAAGGTCGGCACCGGAGGCGATGGCGTCGTCGACCACTGCCTCGGTCGGATCCACCGCGAAAACCACTCTCGTCACAGCGTCGGCCGGATCGCCGCAGACCAGGCCGACCGAGTCCCACGATTCCGCCAGGGCCGGCGGATAAGCGGATTCCAGCACGGCTATGACGTCCGCAAGGGTTGGGCCACTCACAAGATCTCCTTCATCGCTTCGATCAGTACCGCAACCTGCTCGGCTGGACGGACGGCCACGCGCAGCCGATCCGGGCCGAGTCCGGGAAAGGTGTCGCACCTGCGGACGGCGATTCCGCGGGCACGCAGGTGCTCTCGCATCGTGGCGCCGTCACGGACATCGATGAGCACGAACGGCCCCGCAGCGGGTTCGTGCACGGCAATCCCGATCTCGGTCAGTCGCCGCGACATGTCTCGGCGGTCCACGGAAATCACGTCGGCTTTGATCCTCGACTGCTCGACGGCAAACGGTTCGCAGCACGCCGTGATGGCCTCGATCTGCAGACTGCCCAATGGCCAGTGGGCTCGGCCGTGACTGAGTCGAGCCAGAAGATCGGGAGAGCCGATCGCGTATCCACACCGCAATCCGGCGAGCGCCCACGTCTTGGTCAGGCTCCGAAGGACCAGTACATCCGCCGACTCGACACCGGCGATGCTCTCCGTTTCGCCGGGGACCGCGTCGCCGAAGGCCTCGTCCACCACCAGGATCCGGCCCGGCTGACGCAATGCCAACACATCGGCCTTGGGGTGAAGCACGGACGTCGGGTTGGTCGGATTGCCCAGAACGACAAGGTCCGCGGATTCGGGTACCTGCGCGGTCCGAAGCTCGAAAGGCGGCTCCAGAATCACTTGAGTCACCGGCACACCGGCCTCTCGCAGTGCCAGTTCCGGCTCGGTGAACGACGGATGGATCAGCGCTGCCGAACGAGCGCCCAGGCGCGGCAGCATCGCGAATCCCTCGGCACCGCCCGAGAGCAACAACACCTCTTCGGGCCGGCGCCCGTGCCGCTGCGCGACCGTTTCGCGAGCCTTCAGTTCCGCTGCGGCCGACGGGTACGAACCAAGCGTCGCCAGCCCTGCGGCCAGCCGATCCCGCAACCACTTCGGCGGGCCGGAGCCTTGAACGTTGACGGCAAAATCGAGTAACCCGGGCTCCACTTCGACATCGCCGTGATGTCGCAAGCTCTCCAGGTCAACCGTTCCGGTACTCACCCGGTCAGCCTACGGTCGAGCACCGTGCGCGGACATCACCCCTGCCGTCCGGGACAATGAGTGCCGTGACGACACCACCGCTCGACCGCTTTCCCGTAGTTCTGTTCGATCTGGACGGCACCATCACCGATTCCGCTCCCGGCATTCACGGCGGCTTCCGACACGCGTTGGCAACTGTCGGCCATCCGGAGCCGACGGAAGCGATGTTGGCATCGGTGATCGGCCCGCCGATGGTCGATACCTTCAGGTCACTCGGTATGGCCCCGGCGGACGTGGATCGGGCGATCGCCGCGTACCTCGAGCGTTACGACGCGACCGGGTGGCAGGAGAACTCGGTGTACGAAGGCATGGACGTCGTCCTGGGTAAGGCTCGCGCGAGCGGCACCCGACTGGCCGTCGCCACCTCCAAGTCGGAGCGATTCGCCATTCGAATCCTCGAGCATTTCGGCCTGGCCGAGCACTTCGAGTTCATCGGCGGCGCGAGTGACGACGGAACTCGTCGGGCTAAACCCGATGTGATCGCGCATTCGCTGACCTCGCTCGGGATCACTCCCGTCCTCGCATCCGACGGCGGAACCCCCGACGTTCTCATGATCGGCGACCGTGATCACGACGTGCTCGGCGCCGCGAAGTACGGCATCCCCACCGTCGTCGTCGAATGGGGCTACGGTTCCGCCGAGGAAGCGCGGCAAGCGTTTCGCTCCGTATCGTCGGCATCCGAACTGGGAGGACTTCTCGATGGCCGCCACTGAACCACTCCACGTGACTGAACCACTCCATGTGACGTTTGTGTGCACCGGCAATATCTGCCGGTCACCGATGGCCGAAAAGATCTTGCTCGCGCATCTGGACCGTGAAGGCCTCGCCGACCGAGTCCGTGTCAGCAGTGCAGGTACCGAGGGGTTTCACACCGGTAGCGAGGCCGACGAGCGGACCAACGTCGTGCTCCGAGCGGCCGGATATCCGACGGGCCACAGTGCCGCGCAGGTCAATGCAGATCATCTCGCGGCCGATCTGGTCGTCGCCCTCGACACCGGCCATGAACGTGAGCTTGCTCATCTCGGCGTGCCCACCGAGCGTCGGCGCCTACTGCGATCGTTCGACCCCGAGGCTGACGGAGAATCGGTTCCGGACCCGTACTACGGGGATCAGGAGGACTTCGAACTGGTGCGAGACCAGATCGAAGCAGCCATTCCCGACATACTCGACTGGATCCGCGAGCGGGCCTGAACCCGGAGCAAAATTCACTCCCGTTCGGGCAACGGATACCGTGGACGTGTGCGAAGACTGAAATTCCTGTTGCGGCCCGGTTGGTTGGTACTGGCAGCTGTGGTCGGGCTCTTCGCCTACCTGTGCTTCACCGTGCTCGCCCCATGGCAACTCGGCAAGAACACAAAGACCGAGCACCGCAATGATCTGATCTCGAACTCGATCAACGCGGAGACCGTGCCGATCGGTGACGTCATCGCCGATTCGACGATCGCACCGGACGACGAATGGCGAAACATCACCGCGGCAGGCACCTATCTGCCCGACGCCGACATCCTCGTTCGACTGCAGTCCATCGAGGGCGCACCGTCGTACGAGATCCTGACGCCTTTCCTTCTCGACGACGGCCGCACGATCCTCGTCAATCGCGGATACGTTCGGCCGATCAACGGCGCCGAGGCACCGCCCATCGCCGCGCCGCCGACCGATCCGGTCACTCTCAACGGTCGCGTGCGTCTGTCGGAAGGCACCGCGCCCGGCCGAGTTCCGATGTTCGAGGACGGCGCGAAACAGGTCTACTCGATCGACGCACAACCTATCGGCGAGTTCATCGGAACGGACCTGATCGACGCGTACATCCAACTCGAACCCGACCAGCCCGGCGGCCTGGGGACGATCCCTCTCCCCCAACTCGATGCAGGCCCCTATCTCTCGTACGGGTTCCAATGGCTGGCGTTCGGCATCATGGCGCCGCTCGGACTGGCCTACTTCATTCGCGCGGAGTGGCGCGAACGTCGCAAGGAGAAGGCAGCTCAAGCAGCTGTCGACGGCTTCGCAGCGGACGACGCCGCTACCGAGACGACCCCGGAAGCGCCGGTGTCCGCGCCTGCCTCACACCCCGCCGAACCGGCTCGTACCTTCAGCCGTCGCAAGAAGCCGGAGCCGGAATCAGTGCCGCTGACGGCGCAGGAAGCCAAACTTGCCGATCGATACGGCAATACCCGCTGAAATACCCGCTGACACCACAACTGCACTGATCTGCACCGCCGACGAAAGCCTCGCCGCGCGGCGCAGATCGTTCGGCGTCGGCACAGGCCCGCGGCCGAGGACGGGACGCATCTCCACCCCGTGCGCGTACTCGGTCCGACCACCCAACGAAATGCCCAACGCCCCTGCCGCCGACGCTTCCGCGACGCCCGCATTGGGGCTTGGATGAGCCGCTGCGTCGCGTTTCCACGCTGCCAGTGATTCCTGAACCGAGCCGCCCACCACCGGTGCACACGCAGCCGTCAGCGCACCGGTCAGCCGAGCGGGGACGATGTTGACCAGGTCGTCGAACCTCGCCGCAGCCCACCCGAATCTGAGGTATTTCTCGGAGCGGTAGCCGATCATCGCGTCGAGTGTGTTGGCAGCGCGGTAGACGAACAGACCCGGCACGCCCGCAATTGCACCCCAGAACATTGCACCGACGCTTGCATCCGAGGTGTTTTCGGCGACCGACTCCAGCGCTGCACGCGTGAGGCCCTCCTCGCCCAGCACCGATGGATCGCGTCCACAGAGTGAAGGAAGTAGCTCACGCGCTTTCGTCAGGTCGCGATCGACCTGTGACGCCTCCAATCGAGCGGCCATGTCGATGCCGGTGCGTGCAAGCGACGTCCCGCCGAGCACAGCCCAGGTAGCCATCGCTGTCGTACCCGTGACGGCCACCCAACCGGCCCGGCGCGACGCTGTTTCGGCTGCGAGCCCAAGTCCTGCGGTGCCGGCCAAGAGCACGGCGACATGAAGTGTTCCGGCCGCGCGCGAGTCCCGGTAGGACATCTTCTGCAGCGCGATGGCCGCGGTTCCGAAGCCGGCAACCGGATGGAACCGCCCCGGATCGGCGAAGACCCGATCCGCGACGAAGCCGAGGAGAAGCCCGGCAGCTCGCGCATTGAATCGAGACTGGGACGAACGAACCGAAATCTGCACGAGCGTAGTTGTAGCAGCGACGCTCGTTCTCTGGCCAACCGTCACGTGTCTGCACGAGCCGATCTCTACCCGTCCCAGTCGATCGTCAGGTAGATCAAGCGGTGCATTCGGTTGATTTCCCAGACACGGGCAATCCCGGTCGCGAGTGCGTCGCTCTGGGAACGAACCCGGATCGTCTGCCCCGCGAACAACGCAACACTGAGACTGGGCATCTCGGCGATGTGTATGTGCGGACGGGTGGGATGCACGCGCGTCGGGTCGACGGCTACTTCGATCACAGAACTGGACATGCGTCCAGAATGGCGTATTGCGGACAATTCGTTGCCGAAAACGAAAAACCCCGATCTGCATCGACATGCAGATCGGGGTTTGAATTCTTCGGTGGGCGCGGAGGGTTTCGAACCCCCGACCGCTGGTGTGTAAAACCAGAGCTCTACCACTGAGCTACACGCCCGAACTCCCGGTGAGACCCTCACCGGGAGTGCTCTAAGACTCTAGCGCGGCAAGCGCATTTGCCCAAAGTCCGTGGTCACGGGCTTCTCCGGGACCGTTCATCTCGGCAAAACGAATGATTCCGTCTTTGTCGATGACAAAGGTGCCACGATTCGCGAAGCCCAACTTGTCGTTGAACACCTCGTACTTCTGAGCGACCTCACCGTGCGGCCAGAAGTCCGACAGCAAGGGAAATGTGTATCCCTGCTCGGCCGACCAGATCTTGTGAGTCGGCGAAGCACCGACAGAAATCGCGAGAATGGCGGTGTCGTCGTTCTCGAACTTCGGAAGCTCGTCACGGACCTTGCAGAGTTCCCCCTGACAAGTCCCGGTGAAGGCCAACGGATAGAAGACCAGCAGAACGTTCTTCTTACCGCGGAAATCTGCGAGCGAAACTTCCTGGTTGTTCTGGTCCTTCAAGGTGAAATCCGGTGCCTGGGCACCAACTTCGAGAGGCATGTGCGATTCCTTGGGAAAGTGCGGAAAGGACCGGGTCAGCGCTTGTTGGCCGGACGAGCCTTCGGCTGAACCAGTCGACTTCCCGACCAGTCACCAAGGTTGGCTGCCGATGTCTGCGTCAGGCCGGCAGTCGGCGCCGATTCGGCGATCTCGCTGGGCTCGACGTGTCCGTCGAGACCGGTCTTGGGAGTGAGAACCCACACGAAGCCTTCGTCGGCGAGGGGCCCGATGGCATCCATGAGGGCGTCCACCAGGTCACCGTCCTCGTCGCGCCACCACAGCAGCACGACGTCGATGACCTCGTCGGAATCCTCGTCGAGCATTTCCCCGCCGATGGTTTCCTCAACCGCGGCACGAATGCCGTCGTCGGTATCCTCATCCCAGCCCAGTTCCTGCACCACCATGTCAGTGGTAATCCCGAGTTTCTGAGCGTAGTTCTGGGCATCCGCCGCGGCGACCACGGTGGGGTCCTCCTTTTGTTGATGGTGTGTGGCGACCCCGCACACCTACCGTTTGACGATCAATTAGGGAAAGCGAACATGGTCTGAGGCGTTAGCGCAAGCCGACCACGCCGAAAACTTTCACCAAAGATCGTCTTCTGACACACGGCGAACCTTACGCCTGCGGATTACCGCAGGTCACAGGGATCCACATTCATCGAAGATCGACTTGCGAATCGAATTGCTCGCATCGCTGATCGAATTGATTTCATCCGCCGAATGATCACTCTCGATCACGACAGCAGATGAACGTAGGTTCGCGGCCAATTCGGCGAACAGTCCGGAAAGTTGCGCCGGAAGTTCACTCGCGACCGAGTCGAACCACGAGGCGGTGTCCCTGGCCGACGAAGCAGCGGCGCTTGCTTCGGCTCTCAGGTCCGTCTCACCATGATTTCCGGCGTCGACGTAGGCATTGAACGCAACCACGTCGTTTTTCGATCGAGAGACCGCTTCCTCACAGATCGCGAACGCTGCCTCTGCCGCATCTGCCGCCGCTTTCGACGAGGACGCGGCGGCCATCGAAATACTCACCTCGGATTGGTATGCAGCCACGTGCGCTTCATTGGGTACTGCCGATCCGGTCACCGCCGCCGAACATCCCACGATCACCGACAGTCCCACTGCGATCGATCCGACCGAGACCCACGCCCCGACCCTGCCGTAATTGATTTCTTTGTTTATTTTTTCCCACCCCTTCATACGTTCCGATCGATCCCCCAAGCCTGTGACTACGGGGAACCATCACACCCCTGCGTCACGCCGAAAAACGCTACCCGAGAGTAACCAGAGGCGAGGTGTGCCGGACCGACCGGGATGGTGAAAGATGAGGTACGCGCCATATTCACGATGGAAGTGCGTCGGACCTAACAAGGCCTCGATCACCTATGTAAGGACGCCCCACCACGCGTCCCCAAACCAATGAGGAGCACACGTTGTCTGACCTGATCCAGGGTCCCGCGTCCGGGCAGAACGCCGATTCCGGCGCCGCCGGCGAGTCGGGTTCGCCCGCGTCGAATACGCCGGGGGGAACCGACGGTCGCGTTCGCGTCATTCGCGAAGGTGTTGCGTCGTACCTGCCGGACATCGATCCGGACGAGACCACCGAATGGCTCGAATCATTCGACGGACTTCTGGATCGATCCGGACCCACGCGTGCCCGCTACCTCATGCTCCGCATGCTCGAACGCGCCGGCGAGAAGCACGTCGCACTCCCCGCGCTCACTTCGACCGACTACGTCAACACGATTCCGACCGAAAACGAGCCGTGGTTCCCCGGCGACGAAGAGGTCGAGCGCCGCTATCGCGCCTGGATCCGTTGGAACGCCGCGATCATGGTCCACCGCGCTCAGCGACCGGGCGTCGGCGTCGGCGGTCACATCTCGACCTATGCATCCTCGGCAGCGTTGTACGAGGTCGGCTTCAACCACTTCTTCCGCGGCAAGGACCATCCCGGCGGCGGCGACCACATCTTCATCCAGGGTCACGCCTCCCCCGGCATCTACGCGCGCGCCTTCCTCGAGGGCCGGATCCCCGCGGAACAGCTCGACGGATTCCGCCAGGAGAAGTCCCACGCCGACTTCGGCGGCGCACTGCCGTCCTACCCGCACCCACGGCTGCTTCCCGACTTCTGGGAGTTCCCGACGGTCTCGATGGGCCTCGGCCCGATGAACGCCATCTACCAGGCCCGGTTCAACCACTACCTCAACGACCGCGGCATCAAGGACACCACCGATCAGCACGTGTGGGCGTTCCTCGGCGACGGCGAAATGGACGAGCCCGAGTCACGCGGCCTCGCTCACGTCGCGGCAACCGAAGGCCTCGACAACCTCACGTTCGTCGTGAACTGCAACCTCCAACGCCTCGACGGCCCGGTCCGCGGCAACGGAAAGATCATCCAGGAACTGGAATCGTTCTTCCGCGGTGCCGGCTGGAACGTCATCAAGGTCGTCTGGGGTCGCGAGTGGGATGCGCTGCTGCACGCCGATCGCGACGGCGCACTGGTCAACCTCATGAACGTGACGCCGGACGGTGACTACCAGACGTACAAGGCCAACGACGGCGCGTTCGTACGCGATCACTTCTTCGGACGTGACCCCCGCACCAAGGAACTGGTCAAGGACCTCACAGACCAGGAAATCTGGAACCTCAAGCGCGGTGGCCACGACTACCGCAAGGTCCACGCCGCCTACGCAGCGGCCATGGCACACAAGGGCCAGCCGACGGTCATCCTGGCGCACACCATCAAGGGCTACACCCTCGGTAAGCACTTCGAGGGCCGCAACGCCACACACCAGATGAAGAAGCTGACGCTGGACGATCTCAAGGCGTTCCGCGACATGCAGCACATCCCGATCTCGGACGCCGAGCTCGAGAAGGATCCGTACCTGCCTCCGTACTACCACCCGGGCGCGGACGCTCCCGAGATCAAGTACATGCTCGACCGTCGTAAAGCACTCGGCGGGTTCCTGCCTTCCCGCAACACCGATGCGGCGCCGCTCAAGCTCCCCGAGGACAAGACGTACGACGTCATCCGCAAGGGTTCGGGCAAGCAGGAAGTCGCCACCACCATGGCGATCGTGCGCATCCTCAAGGAACTGTTGCGCGACAAGGAAATCGGCAAGCGCATCGTGCCGATCATCCCGGACGAGGCTCGCACGTTCGGTATGGACTCGTGGTTCCCGTCGCTGAAGATCTACAACCGCAACGGGCAGCTCTACACCTCCGTCGACGCCGAACTCATGCTCGCCTACAAGGAGAGCCCGATCGGCCAGATCCTGCACGAGGGCATCAACGAGGCCGGCTCGACGGCATCGTTCACCGCAGTCGGCACGTCGTACGCCACCCACGGTGAACCGATGATTCCGCTGTACATCTTCTACTCGATGTTCGGTTTCCAGCGCACCGGCGACGGCCTGTGGGCGGCTGCCGACCAGATGGCTCGGGGATTCGTTCTCGGCGCCACCGCCGGTCGTACAACTCTGACCGGTGAAGGTCTCCAGCACGCCGACGGACACTCGCTGCTCCTGGCATCCACCAACCCCGCAGCTGTCACGTACGACGCCGCGTTCTCGTACGAGTTGGCGCACATCGTCAAGGACGGCTTGCGCCGCATGTACGGCGGCACCGAGGGCGTCGACGGTTTCGGTGGCGAGAACATCTTCTACTACCTGACCATCTACAACGAGCCGTACGTTCAGCCGGCCGAGCCCGAAGGTCTCGACGTCGAGGGCTTGCTCAAGGGCATCTACCTCTACAAGACGTCCGAAGCATCGGGCCCGAAGGCACAGATCCTCGTCTCCGGTGTCGCGATGCCCGAGGGGCTGCGCGCGCAGAAGCTGCTCGCCGACGAATGGGGCGTCTCGGCCGACGTCTGGTCGGTCACCTCCTGGGGTGAGCTGCGCCGCGAAGGCGTCGAATGCGAACGTCAGGCGCTGCTCAATCCGTCCGAGGATGCTCCGGTTCCCTTCGTCACCACGGCGTTGTCGTCGGCCCAAGGCCCCGTCGTCGCGGCTTCGGACTGGATGCGGGCGGTCTCGGACCAGATCCGTCAGTGGGTTCCCGGCGACTACACCACGCTCGGCACGGACGGGTTCGGGTTCTCCGACACCCGCACCGCTGCGCGTCGCTACTTCAACGTCGATGCCGAATCCATCGTCGTTGCCGTGCTGATCGGTTTGGCGAAGGAAGGATCGATCGAGCGGTCGAAGGCCGTCGAAGCAGCGAGCCGATACCGCATCGACGACGTGAATGCTGCTCCCGAGCAGACCGGGGACACCGGTAGCGCCTAAGTCGTAGGGCAACAGTCCCAGCGATCGAAAACAGACCTACGCCCATCGCCGCGGGTGTCATCTCGACATCCGCTGCGGCGATGGGCGTAGGTTTTTCTCATGCCCGAACCTGATCCCGAGAAACCCGAAGAGGGCGTACGCCGCACTCGACCACAGTCGTCCGGGTTGCAGGCTGTACTCGCCCGCCGTCGTCAGGTTCGCGATCCACTTCCAGAAGCCTTGCTCCGCCGCGTCAAACAGTTCTCCGGCCGGCTCTCCACCGAGGCCGTGACCGTGATGGAGGAGCAGCTTCCGTTCTTCGACAGTCTCGACGCTTCGCAACGCGCCGACGTTCAACTGTTGGTGCAGACGTCGGTGGTGAATTTCCTGGAATGGCTGCGGCAACTCGACTCGGAGATCAGCTTCGGATACGAGTCGTTTCCGGTCATCCCTCAGGATCTTGCTCGACAGCTCACGCTGCGCCAGACCGTCGACATGGTCCGGGTGGCGATGGAGTTCTTCGAGAAATGGCTGCCGGCTCTCGCCCGCAACGATCAGCAGCTGATCGCGCTGACAGAAGCCGTCCTGCGCTACGGGCGTGAACTCGGTTTCGCAGCAGCGACGGTGTACGCAAGCGCTGCCGAGTCGCGGGGTGCCCTGGACACGCGACTGGAAGCGCTCGTCGTCGACGCCGTCGTGCAGGGAGACACCGGCTCGGACATGCTCTCTCGCGCCGCCACCTTGAACTGGGATGCCACGGCTCCGGCCACCGTCATCGTCGGGTCTCCCCCGCCGGACGAGCGGGTCTCGGTTGCCGGCACCGTCCACGCGACTGCCGCCGCGCACGGGCGCGCTGTTCTCGCCGTGGTGCAGGGTCCGCGACTGGTGATGATCGTCAGCGGCGAGCTGAGCAGTAAGACGGAAGGCAGCCAATTCCTTCAAGACCTGCTCATGAGTTTCGCCGACGAGCCGGTGGTGATCGGCCCGACGACACCCTCGTTGAGCGCAGCGCACTTCAGTGCGTCCGAAGCTCTGGCGGGAATCAAGGCTGTTGCCGGGTGGCGCGGCGCACCTCGTCCCGTTTTCGCGACTGAACTGCTCCCGGAACGGGCACTACTGGGAGACGCCGCTGCCGTGAAGGCTCTTCGCGATTTCCTCGTCGCACCTTTAGCTGAATCCGGCACAGTCTTGACCGATACTTTAGACAGTTATCTCGACTGTGGAGGTGCGGTTGAGACTTGTGCACGTCTTCTGTTTGTTCATCCAAATACCGTTCGGTACCGCTTGAAGCGAATCGCCGAAGTTACCGGCCGGGATCCAACGAATCCACGCGACGCGTATGTACTACGGATCGCCGCTACCGTGGGCCGATTGACACAAATCGATCTCAAATCGAACAATTCGGTTACTTCAGTCACATCTTTAACATCCGGACAAACAAACCTGTAACCCCTGAGCGTCCAATTTCGATGGCCGAGCGCGACGTGGGATTTTGTGGGAACCCTACAAAACACTTCGCCAGAGTTCATCGCGACCGACATCTCGCAGGTCGCTCGCGGCGGTGTTCTCTTAATAAGTGATTTCGTTGCTCGCCCCGGGACAGGGCTCTCAGACACCCGGCATGCTCAGCCCCTGGCTGGCACTGCCCGGAGCACAAGACCGCCTCGAAGTGTGGTCGAAGGCAGCCGGCCTGGACCTCGTCCGACTCGGCACGACCGCGACCGCCGAAGAAATCACCGACACCTCGGTAACCCAGCCCCTCGTCGTTGCCGCTGCTCTGCTGGCATACGAGGAAATCGAATCACGTGGGCTCCTCGGCGCCGACGTCATCGCTGCCGGCCATTCGGTGGGTGAGCTTGCCGCTGCTGCGGTCGCCGGTGTTATCTCTGCTGACGACGCGGTCGCGCTTGCCGCCCTCCGTGGCGCCGAGATGGCCAAGGCTTGTGCGCTCGAGCCCACGGGCATGTCAGCCGTTCTCGGTGGAGACGAAGCCGAAGTGCTCGCACGAATCGAAGAACTCGGGCTGGAAGCAGCCAACCGCAATGCGGCCGGCCAGATCGTGGCGGCCGGACTGCTCACCGCGCTCGAAGAACTCGCAGCAAACGCACCCGAAAAGGCCCGAGTCCGCGCACTACCCGTCGCCGGAGCTTTCCACACCCGCTTCATGGCGCCTGCGCAGGACGCCGTCGCAGCTGCTGCCGCCAAGATCACCCCTTCCGATCCGACGCGCACGCTGCTTTCCAACTCGGATGGCACACCCGTCTCCTCGGGCGCCGACGCCCTCACCAAGCTTGCCGCGCAGGTAACCCGCCCCGTTCGTTGGGACCTCTGCTCCGCGTCGTTGCGGACAGCAGAAGTCAGCGCGATCGTGGAACTCCCGCCGGCCGGAACCCTCGTCGGAATTGCCAAGCGTGAAATGCGTGGCACACCGACGGTGGCCCTCAAGAACCCGGAGGATATCTCCGCACTGTCCGAGCTGACCTAGCTCGGACGCCCACCCGGCCGATCAGCCCGAACGGCGGCCGGACGTTTCACCCCACCTCAATCGATCAAGAAGGGAGCCACACCAGTGGCCCACACTCAGGAAGAAATCATCGCGGAACTCGGCCAGATCGTGGAGGAGGTCACCGGTATCGAGCCTTCCGAGGTCACCGTCGACAAGTCCTTCGTGGACGACCTCGATATCGACTCCCTGTCCATGGTCGAGATCGCCGTTCAGACCGAAGACAAGTACGGCGTGAAGGTCCCCGACGAGGATCTTGCAGGTCTGCGCACCGTCGGCGACATCGTCGCGTACATCCAGAAGCTCGAAGCCGAAGGCGCCGAAGCCAAGAACGCAGAGTGAGCCGACCGTGACTTCCGCTTCTACCCGCAAAGGGAAATTCCCCGACATCGTCGTCACGAGCCTCGCGACGTCGACCTCGGTGGCTGGTGATGTGGATGGCACGTGGAAGGCGCTACTCGCCGGCGAAAGCGGCATCGGAATCCTCGATGACCCGTTCATCGACGAGTTCGACCTTCCCATTCGCATCGGCGGGCACCTGAAGGTTTCACCGGACGAGGGCTTGTCCCGCGTCGAAATTCGACGGATGAGCTGGGTGGAACGCCTTGCCCTCACGTTGAGTCGCACGGTCTGGAGCAACGCCGGCAGCCCTGAAGTCGATCAGGACCGCCTGGCCGTTGTCATCGGCACCGGACTCGGCGGCGGCGACACGCTCATCGACGCCGTCGACAAGCTCCGTGGCGGCGGATACCGCAAGGTGTCCCCGTTCTCGGTGCAGATGGTCATGCCCAACGGACCGGCCGCAACGGTCGGACTCGAACTCGGGGCCCGCGGTGGCGTCATCACTCCGGTGTCGGCATGTTCATCAGGTTCCGAGGCAATTGCTCACGCTCACCGCATGCTTGTCATGGGTGACGCGGACATGGTTGTGGCTGGTGGAGTCGAGAGCTTCATCGACGCCGTTCCGATCGCGAGCTTCGCCATGATGCGTGCGATGAGCACCAACAACGACAATCCGGCCGCAGCTTCACGTCCTTTTGACAAGGACCGCGACGGATTTGTCTTCGGCGAAGCCGGCGCCTTGATGATCCTCGAAACCGAGGAGCACGCAAAGGCACGCGGGGCAACGATTCACGCCCGCCTGCTTGGTTCCGGAATCACTTCGGACGGGTACCACATCGTGGCACCGCATCCGGAAGGCCTGGGCGCGGCGCGAGCCATGACCCGAGCAATCGAGATGGCCGGACTGACGAAGTCCGACATCAAGCACATCAACGCCCATGCCACTGCGACGCCGATCGGTGACATCGCAGAGGCAAAGGCAATCAACGCAGCGGTCGGCAATCACGCTGCGGTGTACGGCCCGAAATCCGCGCTGGGACACTCGATCGGCGCTGTCGGCGCCCTCGAATCAGTCCTCACGGTTCTGGCAGTGCGTGACGGGATCATCCCGCCCACGCTCAATGTTGACAGCCAGGATCCAGAAATCGATCTCGATGTCGTCAAGGGTGAACCCCGAACCGGCTCTTTCGATTTCGCACTGAACAACTCGTTCGGTTTCGGTGGGCACAATGTCGCGCTCGCCTTCGGTCGGGCCTAGCCCGAACCGCGGTTTGCACCTGTCCGCGGGTGTCGTTGCAACACAACGTCACCCGCGGACAACACCGACCTTTCGTTCCACCCAAGGCTCGTACTGAAGGAGGACGCGATGACCATCCTGGCCCCCGTGACAAAGTCCGAATCATCGACAGACCCGCGCGATCCTCTTGCGCGCCTGGAAAATCTGTTCGACCCCGGCACAACAGTGCCGCTCCACGCCCGTGACAAGTCCGGTGTGCTCGCTGCGTCCGGAAACATCGACGGCGTCCGCACCATCGCATACTGCTCCGACGCCACTGTCATGGGTGGCGCCATGGGCGTCGACGGTTGCAAACACCTCGTCAAAGCCATCGATACCGCTATCGAGGAAGAGTCCCCCATCGTGGGCCTCTGGCACTCCGGTGGCGCGCGTCTGGCTGAAGGCGTCGAGGCGCTCCACGCCGTCGGACTGGTCTTCGAGGCCATGGTCCGCGCGTCGGGTCTCATACCTCAAATTTCCGTCGTGCTCGGCTTTGCCGCTGGCGGAGCCGCGTATGGTCCAGCCCTCACCGATGTCGTGATCATGGCGCCGGAAGGCCGAGTGTTCGTCACCGGGCCAGACGTAGTTCGTAGTGTCACCGGCGAACAGGTCGACATGGTGTCACTCGGCGGTCCGGACACACACACCAAGAAGTCGGGTGTCGCGCACATCGCCGCACACGACGAGGCCGACGCATTGCACCGCGCGCGCCGCCTGGTCTCGATGATGTGCGAGCAGGGCGAATTCGATCAGCGGGCAGCGGAACTCGGCGACAGCGATCTGCGCGCCATGATGCCCGCCTCCGCGAAACGCGCGTACGACGTTCGTCCGATCGTTCACGAAATGCTCGACAACGTCGAAGGCGAGTCGAGTTTCGAAGAACTGCAAGGCAATTACGCTCGGAGCATCGTCACCGGTTTCGGCCGGATGGCCGGACGCACCGTTGGCGTCATTGCGAACAACCCACTGCGACTCGGGGGGTGCCTGAACTCCGAAAGTGCAGAGAAGGCCGCTCGATTCGTGCGACTGTGCAACGCATTTGGCGTGCCGCTCGTGGTCGTCGTCGATGTTCCCGGGTATTTGCCGGGCGTCTCGATGGAGTGGGAAGGCGTTGTCCGACGCGGAGCGAAGTTACTTCACGCCTTCGCCGAGGCAACGGTCCCCCGCGTCACCGTCGTCACTCGAAAGATCTACGGCGGCGCCTACATCGCGATGAACTCGCGAGCACTGGGAGCCACGGCCGTATTCGCTTGGCCCAACTCCGAAGTAGCCGTGATGGGTGCGAAGGCTGCTGTCGGCATCCTGCACAAGCGGGCCCTCGCAGCTGCACCGGACGACGAGCGTGAAGCATTGCACGACCGACTCGCTGCCGAGCACGAGGCAATCGCGGGCGGCGTCGACCGCGCGGTCGAAATCGGCGTCGTCGACGAGGAAATCGACCCGGCGAAGACTCGCAGCATCGTGACCGCTGCCCTCGCGTCTGCACCATCTGTCCGCGCGCGGCACAAGAACATTCCGCTCTGACAACCCTGGACAGCAAGGTGGGCCTCGCCGATACGGCGGGGCCCACCTTTGTCATTCAAGTCTTTGTCGTTCAAGCCGCGAGAGCACTCCGGGTTCAGGATGGACCTCGGTCAGCTGACACGCCTTCGCAGCCATGTCACTTCGGCACCTTCGCCTGAACTCCGGAAGGGTTCGAGTTCCTCGTCCCACGGTGTACCTATCGCCCGATCGATTTCCGCGGCGATGTCTCCACCGGAATTCATGATGGACCGCAGTTTCATCTCCCCTACGACGACATCACCGTTCGCACTGGTGGATCCGCGCCACAGGCCCAGACCGGGCACATGGCTGTACCGTTCGCCGTCGACGCCATGACTCGGGTCCTCGGTGACCTCGAACCGCAACATCGGCCACGCGCGTAGCGAGTCGACCAGGCGGGCACAGGTTCCGACGGGACCCGTCCAGTCCGTCGTCGCACGCAGAAGCCCGTCGTAGGCAGGCTGTGAGGTCCATCTGAGCTTGGCAGGGCTGTCCAACGTGGCGGACAGAGCCCAATCCACGTGCGGGCACAGCGCCGCGGGCGACGAGTGGATGTAAACCACACCAGTCGTCACGTCCGCGAATTGATTCATTTCGCGCACTCGAGCCTCCTGCTTCGACGAGGGACGTCTTCCCCAACGACCTCTGTCGAGTTCGTGCAGCACGCTCGATTGAACAGTGTGCCTTGTGTTACCCGTGTTGCGCCAGTGGAAGGAGAGAAATTTGTGCTCTACCGCGAAACTTCACCGACCACGCCATCCGACAATTCGGTCCACAAAGGCTTGGCCCAATCACCGAAATCGCGATCGGTAAGCACGACGCACGCAGTACCGATCGTGGGATCGACCCACAGAAACGTCCCGGACTGGCCGAAATGACCGAAGGTAGCGGCCGAGTTCTCGAGACCCGTCCAATGCGGACGCTTGTCGCCCCGAATTTCGAATCCGAGGCCCCAGTCGTTGGGGCGCTGAGAGCCATAGCCCGGAAGAATTCCGTTGAGCCCCGGGAACTGCACAGTTGTCGCCTCTGCGAACGTCTGCGCCGAGACCAGAGTCGGCGAGAGCAGTTCAGCCGCGAACTTGGCCAAGTCGTCTGCCGATGCCTGCGCACCGTGACCGGCCGGACCGACAAGAGCCGCGCTGGTCATCGCCAATGGCGCGAACACCGCCTCGGCCAGATAGTCGGCAAATTCGATCTCGGTCTCCCGGGAAACCAACTCGGCAAGCACCTCGAACCCCGCACTCGAGTAGATCCGCTTCGACGCCACCGGAGCCTGAACAACACGTTCGGCGAATGCCAATCCCGAAGCATGTGCGAGGAGATGACGAACGGTCGACCCCTCAGGCCCGGCCGGCCCATCCAACTCGACCGCCCCCTCCTCCACTGCCACGAGAATCGCGTAGGCGCACAACAGTTTTGTCACCGAAGCCAGGGGGAAAACATGCGCCTGGTCGCCACTGAAACCACGAATGCGGTCGCCCTCACCGGGATTCTTTCCGGAGAGGACGACCGCTGCCGCATTGTCGACCGGCCACTGCTGGATTACGTCGAGACTGTGAGTACTGGGCACCCGATCAGACTACTGGCACAAGGGTTGCGCTTCCGATCACCAGTCAGCTTCGGTGTAGCGGATGACGCCGCGGATGTTCTTGCCATCCAACATGTCCTGGTAGCCGTCGTTCACGCCTTCGAGCGTGTAGGTCCGAGTGACCATGTCGTCGAGGTTCAGCTTGCCTGCCTTGTACATCGCGAGGAGGTTCGGCACGTCCTGGCGAGCGTTGCCACCGCCGAAAATGTTGCCCTGAAGGTCCTTCTGAAGCATCGCCATCAGGAACAGGTTCAGCTTCACATCCATGTCCGTCAGGTGCCCCATTGCGGTGACGACACAACGGCCGGCCTTTGCCGTCAGAATCATCGCTTCTTCGACGTACTCACCCTTCATTTCGCCGACGGTGATGATCGTCTTCTGCGCCATGCGGCCATACGTAGCGTCGATGATCGGCTGAATGGCAGCGGCAGCGCTTTCGAAAGCGTGCGTTGCGCCGAACTTCAGAGCCTGCTCACGCTTCCACGGCACGGGGTCGATGGCAAAGATGTACCGGGCGCCCGATGCAACTGCACCCTGTAGCGCACTGATACCGACGCCGCCGACACCCATGATCACAACGTCTTCGCCGGGCTTCACATCGGCGATGTGGGTTGCCGATCCCCAACCGGTCGGGACGCCGCAACCGACGAGTGCGGCAACCTCGAACGGAATATCCTTGTCGATCTTCACCACTGACGACTGGTTCACGACCATGTAGGGCGAGAACGTCCCTAGCAGGCACATCGGGATCACGTTTTCGCCGCGAGCCTGGATTCGGTAGGTACCGTCACTGATGGCCTGGCCGCTGAGGAGGCCCATCCCGAGGTCACACAGGTTCTGATGGCCGGCCGAGCACGCCGGACAGGTTCCACAAGCCGGAATGAAGGACAGAACGACGTGGTCGCCGACCTCCAGACCCTTGACCTCCGGGCCGAGCTTGGTGATGACGCCCGAACCCTCGTGCCCACCCATGACGGGGAACGACGGCATCGGGGTCGCGCCGGTGACGATGTGGTGATCGGAGTGGCACATTCCGGCCGCTTCCATGCGAATCTGAACTTCGCCGGCTACCGGCTCACCGATCTCGATCTCCTCGACGGACCACTTTTCATTGAGGCCCCACAGGATTGCACCCTTGGTCTTCACGTCACTTCACCCTTTCATTCGCACACCCGCATCTATCTCTGTGACCATAGCCACAAATCTGCGAAATTGGAACGTGTTCTAACGAAAGATTTTGCACTGCAGGTCAGACGTCCAAATGACCTGGCACAACCGGCGCGGCAACAACGGAATAATGACCCACTGAGTGGGACAGGCCACACGGGCACCCGAAAGTAGAGCCGCCCCGAAAGCACGCAACCATTCGACTCCACCCCACCAATCGGTCGGACACAGAGCAGCGGGTCTGAAACAGACCTGGGCATGTTCTGGTGCATCTGAGGTTCGTCCTCAGGTTTTGAAGGTGGTGTTCGCCGGCCGCGGTTGCTGACCCGGGTCGATCGAGGGTGGCGGGATGAACCACGGTTTGTTGTCGACACCGATGCGGATCACCCATTTCCCGACGAACCCGGATTTGCGGTGCATCAACCGATGATGTGAACGGCACAGCAGGACCAGGTTGTTCATCACCGTCGGGCCACCGTTCGCCCAGTGCCGGATATGGTGCGCATCGGTCCACGCCGGTACACATGTGCAACCCGGGAACGCACAGCCTCTGTCTCGGGCAATCAACGCCACTCGCTGTTCGGCGGTGACCAACCTCTTCCCTGGTTTCGCATCGAGCGGCGCGCCGTGATCGTCGAGCAGGACCGTGGAGAGGAAACAATCACACCCGAGAAGCCTGCTCTGCGACACCGACAGCGGTCCCAGCCAGGGCATATGCCCGACATCAAGATCAGACGGAGACTCTTCACCATCGGAGGGCGCGGCGGCGCAGTCCCGATGCTCGGCCAGATCGCGGGCGTTGATGTGCACGTTCACGTGCGGGCGTTGACCGCCGTCGGTTCCGGTTTTGGCGCAATCCAGATAGCGCCGGATCAGTTCGGTGAACCCGTCCGCGGTTCGTTTTGCAGCCGACCGGGCGTCGGGGGTTCCGTCCGGTGCCGGGGTCGGCATCGTCAGATTCGACAACGCCGACAACAACATTTCACCGGTCAGGGCGTCGAAATCCCCACGCACCACCACCCGACCGTTCAACGTCGACGCGATCCGCAACTCATTGAGATCGACATCCTCGGCGGGCGGAATCTCATCCGATTCGAACAACCGCTCCAAGGTCGCGATCACGTTCCGCACCTTCGTCGTCGTCGCCTCCACACCCGACGCAGCAGCCAACAACAAATCGATGCACTTCGGGAGCGCCTCCTCCGGCATCCCCTTCGGCGGTGACTCACAGAACGCCACGATCAACACGGCATGATCGAACGAGCAACCCCCGCAATCGAACCGAGCAGCCACCGCCGGAAGCGGCCGCAAAGCTGCACCCAGGGCGGCGATCTTCTTCCCGTCCCGGACCTGCAGCATCGTGTTAGCCGCCAACCACGCACCCACCCCGCGACTGGCAATCACCTGATCATCCGGCCGCAACGAGAGTTCGTCGACCACAGCCACTCGAACGGCTTCCAGGCGCAGAATCTCCGCACTCGCCTCGACAGCAGCAGCACGCAACTCGGCAGCAGTCAACTGCCACAACCGTCCGCGCAACCCCACCGCAGAACCCGACACCACATCCGACAACAAGACACTCATTGACCCCCCGATCCCCTCCCCAAACAATACTCGAACACCCGTTCGAGTCAAGAGTTTCTCGAGTCAATCCACCGAGCGTCCCGGAATCACCACACCGCATTGATAGGCGAGAACCACCAGTTGCGCGCGGTCGCGGACATCCAGTTTTGTCATCGCCCGGTTCACGTGCGTTTTTGCCGTGACCGCGCTGATCACCAATTCCGCAGCGATTTCGTCGTTGGACATCCCGAGGGCAACGAGGGTTACCACTTCGAGTTCGCGTGGGGTCAACTGACCGAAAATCCCAGAAGTCGAGTCGGCCCGCGACGGAGTGGAAAGGAACCGAGAAATCAACGCGCTGGTCGCAATCGGCGACAGCAAAGAGTTCCCACCTGCGACCGTCCGAACAGCATCGAGTAGATCCTCGGCTCGGATTCCTTTGCCGATGAAGCCGCTGGCTCCCGCCCGGATCGCCTGTGCCACATGCTCATCCACTTCGAAGGTGGTAAGAATCAACACGTGCACGTCGGTCAAATCCGGATGATCGGCAATCATGGCGGTCGCTTCGACTCCGCTGGTGCCTGGCATTCGAATGTCCATCAATACAACGTCGGGTCGATGCTCGAGCGCCGCCTGGAATGCCTGCTCTCCGTCTGCCGCCTCGGCGACCACCTCCATGTCCTCTTCCGAACCGATCAGCAGCGCAAGCGTTTGACGGAAGAGCGCCTGATCGTCTGCCACTACCACCCGAATACTCACGACTCCTCACGCTCCGAACCCCTGGACACCGAGACAAGCGGTAGTTGGGCGTCCACACGAAATCCCCCGTCGGCGCGGAATCCTGCTGAGACCTCGCCTCCCATCGCCTGTGCCCTCTCCTTCATTCCCAGCAGTCCGTACCCGGGTGGTGACGTCGAAGGCACTGCCGTTCCGGCGTTTTCGACCGACAGCATCAGAACCTCGGCTTCGTATGACAACGACACGGTGACGGCTCCTGGCAGCGCATGCTTGCTCGCATTCACGAGTGCCTCCTGGATAATTCGGTACGCTGTGAGATCTACTGCGGGCCCGAGTGGGCGCAGCGAACCCGCAGCGCGCACATCGATTTCCATTCCTGCACTGACGAATTGATCCACCAGTGCCGGTAGATCCGAAAGCCCCGGAGCCGGCTTCATCGAGCGATCACCGTCCTGAGCATCACGGAGAACTCCGACCGTGGCCCGAATTTCATCGAGTGCCGCCTTGGACGTTTCCTCCACTCCGCGTAGTGCAGTCGTCGCCTTCTCCGGGTCTTTCCCGATCAAGTGCGACGCGACCCCGACTTGCAGGTTGACCAAGGCAATGTGGTGCGCGACAACGTCGTGCAAGTCTCGCGCAATCCGCATCCTTTCTTCGACGACGCGGTGTCGGGCCTCGTCCTCGCGCATTCTTTCCGCTTGCACCGCGCGCGCCTCGACGGACTCCAGATAGGCCCGGCGAGAACGGACCTCGGCGCCGGCAAAACTTGCCATCAGCAACCACGACAACAACCCCAGTGCCTCCTGCAGGAGATTGTTCCCCACTCCCAAAAAGATCGTGACGAGCATCAGCGAGCTGACTGTGCTCGCCGCTGCGAAGAAGGTCCTCCGGCGGTCACTCGTGCTGGCAACGTAATAGAGGCACACCATCGCTGCGGAACCTGTGCCGGCATTCGGCGGCGCTGACAGTGCAATCATCAATACGCCGAGCAGTACTGCCACCGCCAGTGCCGAGAACGGATAGCGCCTTCGGAACACGATGGTTGCCGCTGCGATCGCTGTTACAAGCACTCCCACAACCGTGACCTCGCGGGTGTCATTGCCGTCGAGCGCGATGCGGTGCGCCGTCCACGTGGCAAGGAGCACGAGAATCGCCAGTGCCAGGTCGATGGTGCGCGGGTGTTCCGCACACCATCGACCCCACGTCGATGTCGAAGTCATCGATCTACCGTATCCGGGTCACACCGACAACTTGTCGCTCGTGGGTTCACTGGATTCCTTCGAATCTGCGAGCAGCGCAGTCAACTGCTCCCCCTCGACATCGACGTTCGGGACCAACCGGTCCAGCCATGAGGGGAACCACCATGCCTTCGAGCCCAACAGGGACATGACGGCCGGTACGACGGTCATACGAATCACGAAGGCGTCGAACAGAACCGCGAACGAGAGTCCGAGTCCGATCTGCATGATGAAGGCGTCGCCGCCGAAGATGAAGCCCGCGAAAACGGCGATCATGATCAGCGCCGCGGCCGTGACGACTCGCGCGCCCTGGTCGAAGCCCTTCACGACTGCTTCATCCGGTCCGTCACCGTGGACGAACGCTTCACGCATTCTGGTCACCAGGAACACCTGGTAGTCCATCGCCAACCCGAAGACGATGCCGATCATGAAGATGGGCAACATCGCCACAACTGATCCGGTTTGGCCTTCGATTCCGAGAATGCCGGCGAACCAACCCCACTGGAAGATCGCGACCAGCACACCGAACGTCGCGCCGATCGAGAGCAGAAATCCGAGAGTTGCCTTGAGCGGTACCAAGATCGAGCGGAACACCAGCATCAAAAGAATGAAGGCGAGGCCGACGACCAATGCGAGGTAGGGAACGAGGGCATCAGCCAGGCGGTCCGAGACGTCGATCGTCAACGCTGTCTGACCGGTGACCGACATCGTGGCCCCGGTCTCGTCGGTCAGTGATCCGGCGACCTCACGTATATCTGCGACGAGCGCCTTTGTTGCCTCGGTTTCCGGGCCACTCGAGGGAACCACCGTGATGACTGCTGTATCGCCGGCCTGATTGAGTGCTGGCGGCGTCACTGCCGCTACGTCGGGCAGAGCACCGAGCTTTTCCTGGGCGCCGCTCAATGCCGCTGCCGGATCTGCGGCGTCGGCAACGTCGACGACCACCATGAGCGGACCGCTGAACCCGGCACCGAACCCCTCGGAGAGTCGGTCGGTAGCCCTGGCGGCAGTTGTGTCGGGCACTGGTGGGCTCGCCAAACTCAGGTTGATTCCGAAGGTGGGGATCGCCAGCAATCCCAGCCCGAGGACAGACGCGAGCAAAACCGGAACTCGACGCCGGATCACGAACTTGGCCCATCGCGAGCCTGCGCCTTCCTTCGTCTTGCGATGCGTCAACTGACCACCGGACGCAAGCAGGCGACGATCGGATCGGCTCAGAACGCGCGATCCAGCAAATCCCAGCGTGGCGGGCAGCAGGGTCAGTGAAATCACCACTGCAACAGCAACTGCAAACGCCGCAGCCAGACCCATGCTCGTCAGGAACGGGATGTTCACGACGAACAGTCCTGCCAATGCGATGAGCACCGTCAACCCCGCGAACACTACGGCCGAGCCCGCCGTCCCCGCTGCTCTGCCCGCAGCAATTTCCGGATCATGTCCGTCACGTAGTTCGGAGCGGTAGCGCGAGACGATGAAGAGCGAATAGTCGATCGCCACGGCGAGCCCAAGCATCATTGCCAGGACCGTTGTGCTCGAACCCAATTCGATGAAACCAGTTGCGATAGTGATCGTGCAGATCGCGATGCCGATGCCGATCAACGCGCTGATCAAGGGAAGCCCTGCTGCCACCAACGAACCGAAAGTGACCGTCAGGACCACAGCGGCGATCGCGACGCCGATCACTTCGCCCATCGATTCGGCACTGCTTTCCATCAGCACGTTGCCGGCAACATCGACTGCCAGCCCTGAATCCGCGGCGTCGTGGACGGCGGACTCGAGCAGTTCTTTCGAGCTGTCCGGCAACTCGATCGAGTCGGCGGTATAGGAGACCTGCATGTATCCGATCGTCCCGGTCGGCGACACTCCGCCGGAGGCATATGGATCCGATACCGCTGCAACCTCGGGGTCCTTCCCGAGCGCAGAGACCAAGTCACTGACGGATCGTCGAATCGCCGGATCGGTGAGCGTCGTGCCCGCCGGAGATTCGAAGACGATGCGAGCACTGGCTCCGCCGGTGGACGATTCCGGGAACCGTTCAGAAAGAAGGTCCTGTGCCGCTTGCGATTCTGTGCCCGGGATCGACAATGTATTGACGGTCGGACCGGACAGCGTTGCTGCGCCTACTCCGCCCGCCACCAGCAGGACGACCCAGAAGCCCACCATTGCCCAACGGCGCCGAAACGCGAGTCGCGAGAGTTTGTACAGGAATATCGACATGCGTGTCACTGTGCCGATACACGACCCCGTCGCACATCGTGCACAGGTAGGCAGTTCGACGTACTGCGCTCGCAGTAGGGCGGTGGTCCCCAGTGCTAGACGGGCCGGCCCAACTCCCTTGACCACGGCGGATCCGCCCCGGGACGTGACACGGTGACGGCTGCCGCGCGTGCGGCAAAGGTCAACGCGGCCGACCAATCTGCCTCGGAGAACCCGCGCACAACTGCGACGTCGAGTGCGTCGTGACGATCAAGGTAGGCCAACAGGGCTCCGTGAACGGTATCGCCCGCACCGATCGTGTCCGCGACGTCGACCGCGGGCGCGGGCACCGAAACATCGAGTTGCTCGGTGATCAACCGCAACCCGTCACCTCCACGGGTGAGCAGGACGGCTCCGACGCCTTCGTCGAGCCACTCGGCGCCGTCGACCGAACCCAACCACTTCGCGTCGTCGTCGCTCACTTTGAGAATGTCGATGGCGGGCAACCACGAACGAAACCGTCGTCGATACGCGTCCGGGTCGGAGATCACCGCCGGACGAATGTTGGGGTCGACCATGGTGAGTCGACCGCGGGCGTGGGCTTCGTGCAGCAAAGCTTCGTAGGCCGAGGCCCCGGGCTCGAGCACCAGCGACAGCGTTCCGAACGAGAATGCCCGGGCAGAGGGAAGTTTCGGCAGCGCGAACTGTCGATCTGCCGTTCCCTCGAGGTAGAAGGAATACCGCGCACCACCGTCCGCTGCAAGGTTCACGACGGCCAGAGTTGTCGGCTCGGGCCCACGTTCGACTCCGGTTGTGTCGACATTGGACGCGGCCAGCGAGTCGATCATCCGATCTCCGAAGGCGTCGGTGGACAAGCGAGAGACGAATCCCACGTCGGATCCGAGTCGGCCCAATGCAACCGCAACGTTGAACGGTCCACCGCCCAACTTGGGCGAGAAGTTCTCCCCCACCGGAACCAGATCAACCAGTCCCTCACCACACACCACGACGGATCGTTCGCGTGTATCACTCATCGGTAGACCCTAACCTTCTCACCAGTCGAAGATGGATGTGACCTGCTCGGCACGAACGAGTTCGGGTGCCGAGCAGGTCACGAATGCGATGGGATTCAGCTACCCACACGCTCGCCCGTAGCCGGGTCGAAGAGGTGAATGAGGCCGTCCACCCGCTCGAAGCCCAGCGTCTGGCCGTACTGCAGCTTCGATCGCCCGCCGGTGCGTGCGACGAGCGAAATCGGATCGGATTCCGTGCCAGGTACGTGCGCGTAGATGTACGACTCGTTGCCCAGTTCCTCTACCAGGTCGATCTGAGCTGCGATTCCGTCTCCGGCAGCAACCACCTGGAATTGCTCGGGCCGAATTCCCACTGTGACCGAAGCCAGACCGGCCGCGGCGATTGCCGCCATCTGCTCGCGGTCCAGCGGAACCTCGACGTCACCGAAACGCACCCCACCCGAACTGACCGGCGCCGTTACCAAGTTCATACCTGGAGATCCGATGAAACCGGCAACAAACGCATTGGCCGGCCGATCGTAAAGTTCGGTCGGAGAAGCGAATTGTTGCAACTTGCCGCCCTTGAGCACTGCCACGCGATCACCCATCGTCATCGCTTCCACCTGATCGTGCGTGACGTAGACGGTGGTGGTTCCGAGACGACGCTGCAACGCCGCGATCTGCGTGCGGGTCTGGACGCGTAGCTTTGCGTCGAGGTTGGAGAGCGGCTCGTCCATGCAGAACACTTGCGGTTCACGAACGATAGCTCGGCCCATGGCAACTCGCTGCCGTTGACCACCGGAAAGCTTGGCCGGTTTGCGGTCGAGATAGTCAGTCAGGTCAAGCAGTTTGGCCGCTTCGGCCACTTTCTTCTTACGCTCCTCGACGGGCACACCGCGCATCTTCAACGCGAACCCCATATTTTCCCCGACGGTTTTGTTGGGGTACAGCGCGTAATTCTGGAAGACCATTGCGATGTCGCGATCCTTCGACGGGACATCGGTCATGTCCTTGCCGTTGATGGTGATCGCACCGGAATCGATGTCCTCGAGCCCTGCCAACATGCGCAGGGCCGTGGACTTTCCGGAACCTGACGGACCGACGAGCACGATGAACTCCCCGTCCTTGATGTCAAGATCGAGTGAATCTACAGCGAGGGTCCCAGCACCTTCGTAGATGCAAGACGCTTTCTGGTAAGAGATTTCAGCCATGACGAACTCCTGAGAGGGTGAGGAGAATTATTTGATTGCACCGAAGGACAGGCCGCGCACCAGTTTGTTCTGGGCGAACCAACCGGCCAGGATGACGGGCAATGCCGCCATGGTCGCTGCCGCGGAGAGCCGAGCCCAGTACAGTCCCTCGCCGGTGATGAACCCGACCAGGAAGACCGGAATCGTCTGCGCTTGAACAGCTGTCAGGTTGACTGCGAAGAAGAATTCGTTCCACGAGAAGATCACGCAGATCAGCGCAGTCGCAGCAATTCCGGGCGAGATCAGCGGGAGGATCACCTCGCGAACCGAGGTCCACAAACTCGCGCCGTCCATGCTGGCAGCTTCGAGAAGTTCGCCGGGGACTTCGAGAAAGAACGAACGCATCATCCACACTGCGATCGGCAGATTCATCGATGTGTACAAGATGACCAGCGCCCAGATATTGTCGAGCAATCCGATGTCGTTGACGATCACGTACAGCGGCACGATTGCAGCGACGACTGGGAGCATCTTGGTACTGATGAAGAAGAACAGCACATCCTGAGTCTTCTTCACCGGGCGAAGCGAGAGCGCAAAAGCCGCCGGAACACCCAGTAGCAGAACAAGAATCGTCGACATTCCTGTGGCAAATGCCGAGTTCGCCAGCGTCGTGCCGAGACCGGAATCGAGAACGGCACGAAACTGCTCGAGCGTCGGGGTGAAGAACAACTTCGGCGGATCCGTGTAGGCGTCTGCCTCGGTCTTGAATGCGGTCAGGACCATCCAGAAGACCGGGAAGAAGAATCCCAGAGCGGCGATCCACGCCACGACCGACCACGGACTGAACTTACTGCCCTTCTTTTTCTTGACGACGGGTTTGTCGGTCGTCACGCTTGTCGTCTCTACGGCAGTCATCACGCCGCCTCCTCGTTGCCGGTGAAGCTCTTGAAGATCAATCGGAGCGCAAGTGTCGACACGATGATGGTCGCGATCACTGTCACGACACCCATCGCCGCAGCTTGACCTACGTCGAAGCCGAGGAACGCGCGCTGGTAGATGTAGAACGGCAGGTTCGAACTGGCCACGCCTGGCCCGCCCGACGTCATCATGTACACCGCGTCAAAGGTGTTCACGAGGTAGATCGCACCCAGAACTGCACCGAGTTCGATGAAACGGCGCAGGTGCGGCAGTGTCAGTTCGCGGAACATCGCAAACGGCTTGGCTCCGTCCACCCGTGCGGCTTCGAGGATGTCTCGGGGCATGGACTGCAAGCCGGCCAGAATGAGCAGCATCATGAAAGGCGTCCATTGCCAGATCAGATTGATCATGACGGCGGCGAGCGGAAACTTGCTGACCCAGTCGACCTGGCCGACACCGAAAGGCTGGAGGACAAAGTTCACGATACCGAACACCGGGTCGAACATTGTTGTCTTCCAGAGCAATGCGCCAGCGACGGGGGTGATGAGAAACGGCGTGATCAGCAGTGTCCGCACGATCCCGCGACCGAGGAAGGCTCTGTCGAGTAGCAGTGCCAACGCGAGTCCGAGGATCACCGAAACGATGACCGTCCCCACGATCATGATGACCGTGTTGACCGCGACTTCCCGAAACTGACTGTCCTTGAAAACCTCGATGTAGTTGTCGAACCCGTTGAAGTGCCGCGATCCCGGCCGGACAAGGTTCCACGACTGCGTCGAGTAGTAGAGGGTGAACAGAAACGGAATCTGGGTGACGACGATCGAGAAGATCAACGCCGGCAACAGGGGACCTCTACGACGCCAACCCTCGGCGCGGGAGATCTTCTTTTCGACACGGACCGGTGGCGCGTCGTCCACCGTAGTTCTGGGCTCGGCAACCGTAGTCATCGGTTCTCCTGATAGGTCTTGCCGACCACCTCGGCATACTGCTGGGATTGTTCGAGTGCTTCTTTCACGCTCTTCTGACCCGCGATGGCCGCACTGATCTGCTGGCTGACGCGAGTGCCCAGGTCCTGAAACTCAGGGATGGTTAGGAACTGGACGCCGGTGTACGGAACCGGTTGCACTGTAGGGTTTTTCGGATCTGCATTGTTGATCGATTCGAGGGTGATCGGACCGAATGCCTGTGCGGCCTCTTGATATTCCGGAATCTCGTAGGTCGATAGGCGACTTCCCGGAGGAACTCTCGACCAGCCGAGTTCGGTTCCGACCTTCTGGATGTAGTCCTTGTTCGTCATCCAGGAAATGAACTTCCAGGCATCATCTTTGTTCTTTGCCGACTCCGGGATTCCGAGCGCCCACGTGTAGAGCCAACCAGGATCGGACTTCTCGACCTTCGGGGCCTTCGCATATCCGATGTTGCCGACTACCTTCGACGACGCAGGGTCCTCGAGAACCGACACAGCCGACGTCGCGTCGTACCACATCGCCGTATTGCCTTGCGCGAATTGTGTTGCACATTCACCGAATCCGCTTGTGGCAGGACCCGGCTGACCGTGCTCCTTGACCGTGTCCACGTAGAACTGAACCGCATCCTCGACCTGCGGACTGGTCAGCTGCGCATTCCAATTCTCGTCGTACCAGCGTCCACCGAAGGTGTTGATCACGGTGTTCAGCGGTGCGAGCACCTCACCCCAGCCAGGCTTTCCGCGCAAGCAGATTCCCGCCATCTTGGCGTCCGGGTTGTCGAACTGTGCTGCCCAACCTGCAACTTCTTGCCACGTCGGGTCTTCGGGAACTGTAATCCCCGCCTGATCGAACAGATCCTTGCGGTACATCAGGAACGACGACTCCCCGTAGAAGGGGACCGCGTACATACTGTCCTCGTACGACAGAGAAGTCTTGATCGACGGTACGAAGTCGTCCTCGTCGTAACCGGGCGTCGTGTCTGCATAGTCGGACAGGTTCGTGAGCCAACCGTTTGCAGCCCACTGAGGTGTCTCGTAGTTGCTGATCATCACGACGTCGAACTCACCGCCGCCGGTTGCCGTCGACGCTGTGATCTTGGCGCGCGCCTGGTTCTCGGAAAGGCTGACGAATTTGAGGTCGATGCCAGGGTTCTCGGCTTCGAAAGCCGGCGCCAGCTTGATGGCGTCCTGCATCTGCGAGTTCGACACCATCGCAATGGTGACTGTTCGTTCGCCGGAACCACCGAGCGCACCAGCGCCCGCACATCCCGACACCAGGAGGCAGAGCGCCGCCGCGGCAGCGCCCCACACTCGTCTTCCTGTTTTCACGGATTACCTTCCTTCACACTTGCGTGTCAGTCGCGCGCTCGGACAGCGAAACTCGTGAGATCGCTAGCCTTCGAGCAGCCACTGGGCGCACTCGACGTCGGTGACGAGTACGTTTGCCAAACCTCCGCGCAATGCGCCCAGAACGGCCTGGCGTTTGTGTGTTCCCCCCGAAATCAGAATCGTCTGATCGCAGGATTTCACTGCGTCGAGCGAGACGGAGACCGTTCGCTCAGGCAGTGGCCCCTCCACTGGATTGCCGTCGATCGTGTAGAAACGGCCGCCGATTTCACCGACAGCGCCTCGACTTTCCAACTCGTCCAGCATGGTCGAGTCGACGAAGCTACCGGCAAACAAGGTCGTCGCGGTCGAGACGGCACCGACTCCGAAAACCATGATGTCGGAATCAGTTCCGGCTTGCAGCGCCTTCGAGATCACCGAGTCGTTTCGCATCGACTCCACAGTCGCCGGGTCGGCATACAGCGGAGCGTTGAGACGAATAGGATTGGCCTGCAACTGTTGTGCACATCGGCCGATGGTGAAGTCGACACCGGTTTGGTAGTCGGTCACCGTCATGGAGCCGTCAAGTTGTACCACAGCCGAGCACTTCGCGGCCTTGTCTGGCAAAGACCCTGCTACCGCAACGGTTTCCGGACCCCAGGTAAACCCGAGAACGCTCGACGGCTGCAGACGACGAACCAGAACTTCCGCTGCTCGTCGACCGAGTGCGTCGAAGTCCGGGTCGTCCGCATCCGAAATCGCTTCGGGGACGATCAACACTTCGGCCAACCCGAAGTGCTTCTCCAGCTTCGATTCCAACTCCGTGTTCACCGAACCTTCGAGCTCCGGCGGTACCAAAATCTCGACCCTGACCAAACCTTGCGTCCGCGCCCTGGCCAACAGTCGCCCGGCTGTCGGCCGCGAGACGCCCAACTTCGCTGCAATCTCCGCCTGAGTGGCACCTTCGAGGTGATACATGGTCGCTGCCCGCAAGGCGAGCCGCACATCTTCGGAAGCGGGCAACTTCGACGTCTTGAGTCCTGTGGGCTGAGCCGACTGGTTCACACGGTCTCCTTGTGCATCAGGTTCAAAGTTTCTCGATCGTGAGCAAATGCTCACTAGATGTTCTTATGCTCATTAAGCTAACATCTACGTTGTGACCCACACAACAGTTTCCGGAGAATCCGTCGATCTACCTGCGACAATTCGGGCAAATGTCCTCGTCGAGACCGGAAAGATGCAGATGGTCGAGAGACCACGACCGTCCCCGAAGGCGGGTGAGGTCCTCGTTCGCATCCATGCCGTGGGCGTGTGCGGGTCGGACGCGCACTACTTTCACGAAGGTCGCATCGGCCCTTACGTAGTCAACTCACCGCTCGTTCTCGGACACGAAGCATCGGGACGCATCGCCGCGGTCGGTGACGGCGTCGACCCAACACGCATCGGGCAGCGTGTCTCCATCGAGCCTCAGAAGCCCGATCCGACAAGTCCCGAATCCAAGGCAGGCAGATACAACCTCTGCCCTCATATGGAGTTCTTCGCGACGCCGCCGATCGACGGTGCGCTGACCGACTACGTCACGATCGGTGCCGACTTCGCCCATCCCATCGCAGATTCCGTGTCCTACGAGGCAGCTGCGCTGTTCGAGCCACTCTCCGTAGGGATCGCCTCAGCCCAGAAGGCGGGGATCACTGCCGGCTCTCGGGTGTTGATCGCCGGCGCCGGCCCGGTAGGAATCGTGACGACGCAGGTGGCCAAGGCATTCGGCGCGACGGAAGTCATCGTCTCGGACATCGACGCGGCCCGGCGTGATGTGGCACTGAAATTCGGCGCAACAACCGTCGTTGATCCACGTGAGGGCGACGTACGCTCGCTGGCCGTCGACGCATTCATCGACGCCTCGGGTGCCACGGCCGCGGTGATCGACGGGATTCACGCAGTTCGGCCCGCTGGGACCGTCGTTCTGGTCGGAATGGGTGCCGACGAGATACCGTTGCCGGTCCCGATCATTCAGAATCGCGAACTGATGCTGACCGGAGTGTTCCGGTACGCCAACACGTGGCCGATCGCCGCCGCATTGGTCGCTGCCGGGCGCGTCGATCTGGACTCGATGGTCACAGCACGCTTTTCACTCGAACAGTCGCAAGAGGCCCTGGTGGCCGATTGCATTCTCGGCAGCATCAAAGCCGTAGTCATCGTCGCCGAAGGAGACTAGTACTTTCATGGAACTCAATACGAAGACCCTGTTCGACTTCGATGCTGCACTCGAAGTGCCGAACTACGACCGGAGCAAAGTCACTACTGGCATAGTGCATTTCGGTGTCGGAGGCTTTCACCGTGCACACCAGGCCATGTACATCGATGATCTCCTGCGACGCGGTGAGGGCTTCGACTGGGGAATCTGCGGAGTGGGAGTGATGCCGTCGGACAAGCGGATGAAAGACGCTCTCCGCGCGCAGGACTGCCTCTACACGCTGGCGCTCAAGCATTCTGACGGAACCCTCGAGGCCCGGGTCATCGGGTCGATCGTCGAGTACCTGTTCGCTCCGGAGGATCCGGAGGCGGTGATCGAAAAGATGGCATCCGAATCGACGAGAATCGTATCTCTCACCATCACCGAGGGCGGATACAACATCTCGCACACTACGGGTGAGTTCGACGCGTCCGATCCCGCTGTAATGCACGATCTCGAGCCGGGAACACTCCCCCACACCACCTTCGGTCTGATTTGTGCGGCACTCGCACTCCGTCGCGACCGGGGCCTCGCCCCGTTCACGATCATGAGTTGCGACAACATCGAAGGCAACGGATCGGTCGCCAGGACGGCAGTCGGAGCGTTCGCCGCCCTGAAGGATCCCGAACTTGCGGAGTGGATCGACGAGAACGGCGCCTTCCCCAACTCCATGGTCGACCGGATCACACCCGTCACGACAGCCGAGGTGACCACCGAGATCGCCGAGACGTTTGGCGTGGAAGATCAGTGGCCGGTCGCGGCTGAGCCGTTCACCGCGTGGTTCCTCGAGGACGAGTTCACCTCAGGCAGGCCACCTCTGGAGAATGCCGGCGTCAATCTCGTGCCGGATGTTCGCCCGTACGAACTGATGAAACTGCGCCTTCTCAATGCCGGCCATCAAGGCATCGCGTACTTCGGCTACCTTGCCGGATACCGCCTGGTCCACGAGGCATGCCAGGACGAACTCTTGTCGGGGTTCCTGCTCGACTACATGAATCTCGAAGCGACGCCGACCCTTGACCCGGTACCCGGCGTCGACCTCGATCAGTACAAGAAGACCCTCATCGAAAGATTCTCGAACCCCCAGATCCGCGACACGATTGCACGTCTGTGTGCCGAGTCGTCCGATCGAATTCCCAAGTGGCTGTTGCCCGTCATCCGGAACCAACTCGACACCGGTGGGTCGATCAACCTGTCCACCGCAATTGTCGCTAGCTGGGCCCGCTACGCCGAGGGCACAGACGAGAACGGAGATCCCATCACCGTCGTCGATCAGCTGTCGGACACTCTGGTGCCGCTCGCCCAGAAACAGTCGAGCGACCCGTTGGCCTTCATCGGGTACCGCCAAGTGTTCGGCGATCTCGTGGACGATCGCCGATTTGTCGCTAGCTTCCGAAAGACCCTCGACTCATTGCACTCCGTCGGAGCCAGAAGAACCCTCGAGGAGGTGCGCGGGCTCTGACTACACCGAGACGTCGTGCAGGTGATGGATCGGATCGTGAATGAAGTAGGCCGCCAACGATTCGACGGTGAACGCCGATCCGTCACTGCGGAGACCCCGTCGTTGGCGGCTACCCTCTGGCACGGTTTCGAAGGCATTCGCGACCTCCGCCGCGGCGTCGGACAATTCCGATGCCACCTTTGCCGGATCTTGGTCGTTGTACCGCTCGGCCTCGGCTGTTGCGTCCTGATCCCAGTTCTCGAATCGCGGATCGTCGAATTCGAGCATCTGTTCCAACCGCACCTTGAAGATCCGGAACACGTCGCGTACGTGGGCGGAATACTCCAGCGCTGACCATGTTTCGCTGTCCGGCCGCTCCGTCACATTCTCGCGCTCCAGTACCTCGGCCCACGAGACGGCATTGCTACGCACAAGATCTGGAACATCCGCGAACGCCACAGCGGACGAATCAAACCCGCACTCGGCGCATGGGCGTTCGAGGACCCAGGTCCAGTTCTTTGTATCCGGGGTGATCGGCATGGATCGAGAATAGTCCGCCAGGGCGGGGTCAGTCTGCTTCGATTGGCCGATGAAGCGAATCATGATCGCTATTGCGACTCCATTCGTGCTGATGCTTACTTCGTGTGGCGGGGACGTGGGCGACGCGGAACCCCACGAACTCGCCTTCACATGCGACGACGCACATGCGTACCTCGAAGTTTTCGGGACGGTCGAGGCGGCGTTGGCCCGGCTACAGAGCCCTGGATGGAACGATGTCCCTGAACTCGTGGGTTCCGCCAGCGCCTGGGCAGCGTTCACACCACAACAGCAGACTGCGATAGTCAATTCACTTCATGCGGCTTCCCGAGGTGAATGTTGATCCGTATTTCGGTGCCGGTATCCGGCATCTGACTCCGTCGACAAGATTTGCCGGTCGATACTCGGATCGGCCGAAGAACTGGACATACTCCGACTGATTCCACGTCGCCGATCGATCGAATCCGCGATGACATGAGCGGACCGCACGACGACTGGAGAGGATTCGACGCTGAGGCGCGTGAGCGCACCAAGAAGCCTTCGAAGCAGCGGAATCGGGATCGTGCGACTGAGCAACGCCGGAGGCCTGATTCGCCGGTCGCACAACAGAATTACAAACGACGACGTAACTACGTCATTCCGTTCGTGACAAAATACTCGTTCGTCGGCGACGGACCGATCACTTCGATTTCCTCGACGGGTCTCGTCGCCCCTCACGTGAAGGGCGTCGAGTCGACATGTACCCCTTCCGAACGCAGTAAATGCTCGGCCGCACAAATCAACAGGGAAAGGGATTCGTACGAGAGTCCCTCGATCGCATGCATCAGCCTGTCAGGCGCCGGAATCGACCGGTCGCCCGGCGAACCCTCGGATCTCCGCACAGAAAGCACGGTCGAGAGTTCTCGTTGATTCACCACCTGACCTGCGCTGTTCGCTCGCTCGAACATGGCATTCAGCCGCTGGACCAGTTCCTCACCTTCAGCTGATCGAATAGTGTTGCCGAACAGCCTGTTTCCATGATCGGCTTCGACACCAGGCCCGATCGAGTTCTTGATTGTCACAGTATGTTCTCCGTTACGTTGGTCTGTCGGGTTGATCAGGGGTGCGACCCGGCGCAATTCGCAGAGCCTTTATCCGTGCGGCCCAACGGCGTCGCGTCCATCGACAGCAGACGAATCTCCCCCGGCGCCCATCGGCTTCCGGTAGCGCGACCTCGAAGCAGCTGTTCATTTGCGACCTATCGTTACATATTAACATCAACTGTAACTCTTCGACAAGCACTTTGTTCCGATTGCCCGGTTTGATCACGGGTAGCGCAGAACATCAGGGGTGGCCAACTTGTCGACATGATCTACGCCGTCCCTGCCATCTCCGTTCAGGCTGCAGTGATGGTCGAGCCACCGGCAAGGGACAAGAACGACATTCCGCCGACGAGCTCCCAGCGTAGGTATCGCCGCGCGTGCATCACCTGCGGTGAACTGCGATGCACGAAAGCCGCAACGCGGATAGGGGCGGCGACACAGTCCACGAGAGCTTTCTTACCCGAACTTCTCCATCACCGTGTGAGGCAGCCGGCCAGCCAAGACTGCGCCCAAAGTCCTCGCTACTGATGACCTAAGTCCGACAATACTTTTCACGAAAAAGAGGACCCCGCGCCTGCGGGGTCCTCTTCGCTTTCCTTCAGAGCTAGAGACCGAGCGAGTGAAGGTGCTCGCTGATCTTCTCGAACATGAGCCTTTGACCTGCCGGCGTGGGATGCATGCCGTCTTCCTTGAGTAACGTCGGGTCAGACAGCCAGTTCTCGGCGAGCGCATCAATGAAAGGCAGCTTGTACTGCTCAGCGGCGGAACGGATTCGATCGTTGACATTGACAGCGGTCTCGGATGGAGGCCGGTTGTCCATGATGGGGCCGATGACGACAACCTTGGCGTGAGGAAGCCGATCTCGTAGCTGCGCATACAACTCCCGAGTCGCATCTCGCACCTCGAGCGGGTACGAAACATCGTTCCGACCGCCGGCGATGATGACGACCTCGGGATTCACCGCAACGACCTGATCAATTTTCGCACCGAACGGTAGCTTGCCTTTTTCCTCGTTTCCCTGGACGTAGCCGGTGCCACCGCTCGCAAAATCTGCCAGGTACCAGCGACGATCGAAGGCGAGCAGCGCCGGCCAATGATCTCCCGTCGTGTTCGGAATCGAGTACGAGTCCCCCAAAATTGCGACCGTGTCGAAGTCGTCGGTAGGGGCATTCAGCGCCGGCGCCGAACTGTCAGGCTGCGATACAGAGGCAGTTGCCCGACTGTCTCGGGATTGCTCGTACGCAAATCCTACGATCACCGCTACGACGGTGAAAACCATGGCACCGATGACGGCGACAGTTCGCTTGTTGGGTTTGGTCACCCCGTAAACATACGGGGTCGAATCATGTTGCCTCTGAGCGAGTGTCAAGCATCTGTCGTTCCGCTTGAATCGGCCATCAACGAAGGAGTGAAATCCCGCTCTCACAGCAGACTGGGGCGAAGCTTGCTGGAAGTTAAGGCGCGGCAAAGCATTCAGGGCACACTGTCCCCCATTCGACGGACCAAAGTCCATTTTCAAATCAACACTGCGACAAGCGGCAATCGCGCAGCTATATTTCGTCGACACTTCAACTACTTTCGGCACATCTGCACGGACGCGCGACAACACCCAGTCCCCTCGCTCGGCAATCCCCTCTATTTTTCTCATTCGAAGAAACCGGCACCAGGTGCCAGGAAGAACGTCGACATGCCGGAAACAGAAGCAAAGCGCAGCAATCGGCGACTGATCGCGATCGCAGCACTCGCAGTCGTACTCCTCGTGCAAGGCGCCTACTCGTTCGGTGTCCGCCCTGAGCCATACCCGACAATTCGCATGCCCAGCTTCGGTGGCGTGCCCAATGCAGACGGCGAGTTCAGTGGGAGTGGCTTGGATATCACTCTCCATTACACCGACGGATCCACGATCAGTCCCAACCCAGTGGATCTCGCCGGCGATATTCGCTACTCATCCGCGAGAGCATCACTCGATTATGCGTTCCGCCCCAGCGGGGCAGGCGACCGCAACACCCGAACCGCGGACCCTGAATTGGTCGAATGGCTCCGAAACCGCAGCGTCGAAGTCGGAAGTGGTGCCATCCCGGACAGTATCGAGTTCTGCTGGCGCAAAACAATTATCGACATCACCGACGGAACCGATGCGTCAACTGACCCGTGCGAAACGACAAGGGTTGATCTATGAGTGCCCGTGCGGGAACTCTGTTGTTCCTGCGCGACCACATCGATCAGTTGTGCGAGGCGTACCGCGGGGATGCGAGGTTCCTCGCTGTCATTCGAATCCTCTTCGCGCTATATGTGATCGCGTTTCCCATCGACTACACGTGGGCGGGCGAGGTTCCCTCGATTCTGTTTCATCCGCAATCCGGTCCGTTCTCCCTGCTGTCGTCACCACCCTCCGAGAACTTCCTCGTCGGACTCGAAGTCGCCCGATTCATCCTGGCGATCGCCATCTTGGTCGGATATCGAACGACGGTCGCGTCCATCGCAATGACCCTCACGCTCATGACCGGCAGCGGGTTGGTCAATTCCTTCGGCAAGGTCGACCACTTCATTCTTTTCGAAATCTTGCCGGTGGCCATGGCAGCCGCTGGATGGGGCGCCGCATGGTCCCTCGACGCACGACGTTCACGCACACAACGCAAAGCACTTCAAACCCGCGGACTGCCCATGCTCATCTGGGCAGTGACGGTCGCCTACGCCCTGTTTACAGCGGCACTACCCAAAGCTGCGTCGGGCTGGCTGAACCCCGAATTGCAGGCAACCCGGGGCTACGTTGCGCGAGACGTCGCTGACCCCACCAAGCTCGGTCCGCTGACCCACGAACTATTCGATATCCATTCGGAGTGGCTATGGAAGGCACTCGACTACGCCACTGTCTTTGCTGAAGGCTGGTTGATCGTTGCCGTGCTCTTCCCTGTCTTGTTCAGAATCGGGATCGTCGTCTTACTCGGGTTTCACCTTGGGGTTTATCTCGCGTTGGGCATCGAGTTCGACAGCTATATCTTCGTGTATCTGCCGTTCCTGTCGGCACCTGCCGTATGGGTCACCGAGCGAGCCCTGGGCAGAAGGCCCGATATCGGTAGAACGTCGGCGCCGGAAACTCCACGTCAAGTATCTCCGGCCAATTCGGACGCACCGTAAATCTAATATCCGGGAGCGGACCTTTCCGTCACAGTTCGGGAGTGCCCCAATCACAGGTAGGCGATCCCCAGGCTCCCTCAACCTGGGGATCAAAGAAACCTACTGTCTCCCAATGAAATTCCGAGAACTTCTACTTTCGCTGACATTTGGTTCGCAGACGGGCGCCCTAATCGCCAATTCGGCGCCGCCATTCGGACCCCACGTCGCGTGTTGGGGGCAGTCGAGCCGCGGGGGCCGGCTCGACTGCCTGCACTAACACCAGGCGAAAATGGTTTCTTGCCAGCTGTCTGCTCGGTCACGCCCAGAAGCGTTGCACATTCGACACTGTCGGGAAATTGGTCATCTGGATTCGAGACTTTCACCTCATCTGCGATCGACGATCATGATGCGACGATTCCTTGTGTGACCACGAACGCTCGACTCAGACGCAACCGCAGGCGCATTGCCAGGCGATTCAATCCCAACAATGTGTGGGCGAATGTCTTGGTGATTGCACTCTGTGCACTTGTCACCCTGGCGATCGTCTGGAGCATGATCTTCGACAAAAGTCATTGGGGCTGACCCGCGGGCTCACGGCAACTGAACGTGGGGCGGGCGGGGCTCGAACCCGCGACCAATGGATTCTCGATACATTGGTCGCATCGACTCTCAATCGATCGCGATAGTCCTACTCCGCCAGTTGGATTGGTTGAAACCGATCACTCGTCAACTCTCGTTAGATCGCGTCGTATCTCACTCATAAACCATGAATAAACGATGACTCCCTATGACGATTGTTCGCATTCATTCGGACATCTGGCGGCGACTTCACGTACTAAGTCCGGTGTCCCTCGCTGATTCCAGCCACGTGAGAACCTCCGGCGCTCGACCACGAGATCTGCATCGCATTCGGCACAAACACGCCCAGGCAGCTTCGTGAACTCGGTCTCATAGCTCATGCGGTCGACGTTACTGGGAACTTCTTGCCGGCGCATGTAAGCCGCGGCCTCGGAGACGTTCATCCATGGGGTTTCGATGTTCTCGCTCATGTCCTGACCCTATGGCTGAGGGGTCAAATTTTTAGACCCTCCCTATGCAACCTCGATCGATCCTGCTGCCACCCGCTCCGCAAAGTAACTCTTCTCTCTCCACGCACTTTTTGGTCCGGAACTCGGTAAAAGCCCAGGAGCCGGGACTTGAACCGACCCTGTATCCCGTACCCGGTCAGCGGCGTAATGCAAAGCGCCCTTCCGTGTGGATCGATCGAGGGGGTATGGGCAGGGGTGGATCATAGACACCCCTGGGTTGTCCTTGTAGGCACGAAAGAGCCCCGACCCTGGGATTGGGTCGGGGCTCTCGTTGGTGGTTGTTTAGCCGCCGGCGGTGATGTTGATCCTCACGATTCCGAGGGGCTGGGGGAACCCGAATCCGACACGCATCGTTGCTCGGATGGCGGTGCGGTCGCTGGTGTAGAACGCGCTGGCGTCCGTTGTCACCGAGGTGTCGTTGCGGATGGCGACGAAGCTGCGGGACTGCGGGATCGCCCAGACGGTGCCGGCAGGTACTGCGGGTGAGACGAGCAGCGGTACACCGAGGATTGTTCGTGCGGTCGGAGCGGTGGCGTCGAGCCCAAGCAGAGGCTCGTTGCTTCCGGTCTGCTTCTTCACCTTCGCGAGGAGTAGTGCATCGGCAGGGTTGGCGACGAAGTTCGTGATCACCACGCCTTTTGTCTCCGCGGCTGCGATGGCTTCAGCAAAGGGATCGGTGTTGGTCCAGGCTGCGCCAGCATTGATAGTGGTTGTGGTGATCGATGCCAGACCCTTGGCTGCGGGCGCTGCGAGGTTCCCGAAGTATGCGGTGTCGAGCTTCGTTTGGATGTCTCGAACCAATCCGTCGCCGACTACCTGGAGCGCGGCGGGGGAAGAGTCTGCAGCGAGCTCGTTGGAGATGACAACGAGGCCGGCGAGCTTGCTGGGGACGACTTCGATCTCGCCGAGGTCGGACTCGCTGACCGGGATCTCGGCGCCTTCGGCTACCCAGCCGGCAGACGGGTCTTCGAGCACGGAAGGCAGACGGAGTCCGTGTGTGCCGACGTTGACGACGGTCGAGACGCGGGTTGCGATTGCGAGATTCTGCAGAGGCTGAATGAGTAGTGCGTTCACCTGATCGGGGGTGAGGATAGATGTAACGCCAGCGGTTGAAGTAAGCATGGTGATTCCTATTCGTGGAATGACAAAACAGAGGATGTGTTTTGGTCGGTTCCACCAGGGAATCTCGCGACCGAATCGGCTCCGAGGCCAGAAGGGGAGCAGTGAATATCACTGCTCCCCTTCATCTTACCGCTTGCCTGGAGTAATTACCTGTCCTGGATGTCTTTCGAGTGAATCTTGCCGGCATTGAGAACACTGCTCCACGTGGGTGGCGCTTCGCGTGGATAGTTCGTGGGCGTTGCTCCGGGCCTCAATGTCTCCACTGGGCGATTGCTCGGCGGGGACGCGGCCTGTTGATTACCGAGAGTCCAGTGTGGGCGTTGCTGCGCAATGTCATTGACGTGCGCACTGACTCGCTCGTGGTCGATGTTGCCATTCTCTCCGAGGAAGTCGTTCGGTGTCACTTCTCCAAGCCAGAGGTCTTTCGGGTCGGCGAGGACAGTCGCTGCGATTCTTTCGATTTCGTTGCGACGGAAGGATTCGACTTGAGTGTTCAGGGTGCCGAGTTGATCCTCGGCGGTTTTGGCGCGTTCGCGGAGGTTTTTGTTCTCGGAGCGGAGCTTGCGGACGTGCGCGAGGTCGGCGCCGCTTTCTTCACGTTCGACCTCGTTGTCCGGCGTCTCTGTGACTGGTGGATCGGCTAGGTCTGCGGGTGTGGTGGTCTGCGGTTCTGGTGCTGCAGGTGTAGTCATGTTTCGGGTGCTCCTGTGTCAGTGAGTCCGTAGGGAGGGGTCAGTTGTCGAGGGTCGGCCAAGTGCGTTCCCGTACGCCGCTGGTGACGTACCGGACGGTGGTGTCGAGTTCGTCGGGTAGTTCGTATCCCAGGTGGGTCAACAGGGTTCGTTCTGCTGGCGTCGCCGGCCTCGTCCACGGCGACCCACCGCTCATCGTTTTCGAGGTTTCATGGTCACCTGCTTGGGTGGCGTCCTCGGCAATGCGGAGGCCGCGAGGCAGGTGGTCGAATGTGAGTAGCCCTCGTGGGTCCGGCTGCGGGAGTTGGTTTCCGATGTTCTCGCTCATAGCTCAGCCGAGGTTCTTCTCGATGGCGATCTGCTTGTGCGCGATCGCTTGGCCTCGCAGCCGTGCCGAGGTCAGTGGGTGCCGAAGATAGGGCTTGAGGAGTTCCGCGGCCCCAATGAGGAAGTTCTGATACCGCTCGGGATTGTCGGACAGTTCGAGCCAGCCGGGGCGGGCGTGGGCATCCTCGGCGTAGTAGTCGGCGAGCCATTCTGCGAGCTTGGCCATTTCGAGGTCGTTCGGCAGGTACTTGTCGAGCAGTTCGGGCTTCTCGGGCAGATCGAACCACTCGGAAGGGTAGGTGGAATCTTCGCTGTCGTGCATGATGTTCTCCTTTAGTTGGGGTAGTGATTCAACGACGTCGACTAGTACGTCAGCGAGTCCGAGCGCTTCGGTTTTGCTGAGCTGGTAGGTGACCCCGCCCATGTCGATGTCTATGCGGGACCTTTTCACGTAGGCCCGCACTCGTGGGGCACCAACCGGGGTGGGCTGGATTCTCATCAGCTGTCCTTTCTGTGGGCTGGGCACCGGGCGCTCGGATGGTGCGTCAGGTGCGGGCATTCGGGGTGAGTGCACTGGATTGGACGTGTGTAGTTGGCCATGATGCGGCCTTTCGGTGGGGTGCGGTGAGTGCATCAGGGCACTCGGTCAGATGCGGGCAGCGACCGCACCGCCCGTGTGCATAGTTCTTGTCTTCGTCGGTCGCCCTGCCGTCTGCGATGTCATCGAACAGATCCCAGCGTGTTCGGCACTTCGCCTCGGGAAGGTTGGGCCGATTGTCGAGAATCTCCGCGAGTAGAGACAGGGTTCCGGGTTCCTTCCGTGAACCGGACCGGCGTCTCGGCGTTGCTTCGGAGACTGAACCTTGCTCTGCCATCAAGCACCCCTCTCGACGACAGTGGTCACCACTGGTAGTCCGGCTCGTGCACGGCGCACACGACACCCCATGCGGACACGCGGTTACGGCACTCGTCTCCGGTTTTGGTGGGGGCACCGCAGTACGGCTTCGGTGGTGCCGGCGCAGTCGTGACTGGGGCGCTTCTACCGCACTGCGGCCCGGTCCTTGGGATGTAGACGGCGGCGAGACCGAATTTCAATATCTTGGTTTCAGTCATGCCGACTCCTGTTCATGGGACGGGTCGAGACACCATTCGGTGGCGATGGAGTTGCCTCGCTTCTGGACGTACGCGGCGCGGGCTGCCGACTTGAGAGAGGTGCGCTCAGGCCCGTTCGGGTCGGCCTGTGCTGCGGCATGGACCTCGCTCGCGCGGACCCATCCACCGTGTGCTCGCAAAAAGTCCAGGAGCCACTGTGGGGCGGATATCCACGTGTCCGTGGCTTCCTCACCGATGTTCCACAGTGCGGTACCGTCTGCCCGTTTCTCGGCGGTGCCTACGAGGGTGGACTTGCTGGCGACCTTGCGCAGATTTTGGAGGTTCCATCCGGCATCCTGACCGGCTGTGTATACCGCGTCGCTGTCGACGGTCGTGTGTCCGTTTTCGATGAGTCCTCGGATGTGTCGTTCAAACCATTCCCGACATGTCGGGTCGGAAACCGCATGCAAAGGAGTCTTGGCGTTCGCTGCCGTGGCTACATTCTCCCCGCCCATACCCTGAGGGGGCGCTACCCCCGCTACCCCCGCTACCTTGCTGGTCAGAGGCTTGGGATTGGTAGCGGGATAGGTAGCGCCTCCGCTACCCGCTACCGGAGGCGCTACCACTTCCGGGGCTGTGACCAGGGCGGTAGCGCCGGTAGCGGCGGTAGCGGCTTCTGGAGGTATGAGGGCGGGTATGGACTCATTCTGATCATCGTCGACATCATCCGTTCCTGCGGCGAGGTTCCGCTCCCACGCCTCGGCAAGACCACCTTCCCCGCCTACTCGATATCCCTTAACGACCTTGTTGCCCGGGAATTTCAGATCCTTCGGCCGCACATCGAAGGGTCGCAGAAAATTAGCCAGTGTTGCCTGATTCAAGAACGACCCTCGGATGTCTTTCCACGGCGCGTCCGGGATTGTCACGAGCGCGGCTACCAAATCGGCGGACGCCATCCTCTCGGCACCCTTGAACACCAACTGAATGTCGGCGAGAAGGTCGATACCGATCGGGCGGGCATACCCGGACTTGGCGAACACGAAGTGCTTGCATGCCTCCCGCGCCCGCTTCGGCCACTGCCCGTCTGCGAGGTCCGCGATCACCAGCAGTGGCTCCCAGACCTCCGCTGCCCGATCTTCGACACCCTTAGGCATCCTCGGCCGCGCCGCGCGCACCTCTTCACGGAGAGGCTCGAGCCATTCCGCGAGACCTTCCCGAAGCGGTTGCGCCTCCTCGGAGACATCCCGGCGATAGAACGGGGACACCACTTCAGACGGCTTGCGCTTCTTCATGCGGAAGTGAATCGACCGCGACCGCACCGCTTCGGGAACATTCGAATGCAGACCCGCCAACGCCATCGGCGCGTACGCGTCGAGTTCCACGACATCGATGTCCATGCCCTGACCGACACATCTCGGCACTCTGGCACCGTTTTTGTAGCCTGCGTTGACCACGGCGGTGACATCCTCCGAACCAGCACCACCGTTCTTGTTGTAGAGGGTGTCGATTTCGTCCATGAGAATCGTGCGGCCACCCTTGTCGATGGTCCGAATCAACGCGGCTGGTGACGCCGAGAATGCCATCAGCGGACTGCGGGCGGTCTCGTCGAGCAGCTCCAGGTTGCGGGTCTTGCCGCACGCCGGAACTGCCGAATCGAAAAACAGTCGAGGGGAGGTGTCGAACTCCTCGTACACGTAACTGTGTGCGGTCCACAGGACTAGGACTACGTAGTGGTGCTCGGTGGGGTGGACCGCGTATTTGCGGTAGAACGTCTCGAGCGCTTCGAGGAGCACACTCACCTCGTCGGTGGTCATCCGACCCTCCTTCCAGCGGTTCGCTGAGCCGATCTCAGGCATGTTTCGAACTCTCCCTCGGTCAAACCTGTGGACAGTGCTGCATCGCGGATCTCAGGCACAACCGAACTGCTCCCACGTTCGAGAGCACGGCACAAAGCCCAGAACGTAATTTGATTTCTGCCACCACCGACAGCCTCGGCAACCTTGCGCACCAAGCCATCCGAGCGCCGTTCCGGATTCACGGTGACCGGTGACGGCTTGTAGACGGGCGGGGTCACAAGAGGGAGCAGCTCTTGTGGCAACGGTGCGATCGGAAGGTCACGTTCGATCCGGTACAGCTTTCCGGTATCCGGGTGAACCGAGCCGGGCATCACCGTGTAGCCCGTGCGCCAGGTCTTGAGGTCGATCCCGTCGTAGCCGTCGAGCTTGCCCCGGATCTTTCCGTCGTGAAGAAAGTAGATGTGCCAGCCACCGGATCCTGTTCGAACAGCCAAGGTGTCAAGAAGGTTCGGCAAACCTAGGGATTTCATCAGAAACTCGAGCGAGCCGCCATTTTTTGGATCGATGTCAACTGCCATCGTGCCCGAACGAGTTCCGCCCCAATTGCATTGCGGGTACTTGTGCGCCTGGCGGGTATGCACGTCCGGGTTGGTGGTGAAGTTGTGGAACCCGCCGGCCAAAAATGCCTTCTTCCCGTCGAGCGGACCGAGTGCGAACCCGAGGTCGCGCATGCGTTGCGTTTCCGGATGAACCATGTCGTTGCCCCGTTTCGTAGAGGTGGAAGGCGCCCAGGCAGATGATCGTGATGTTCTCCACGATCAGCAGGAAGGTGAGCGCGAAAGTTGTTGTGGTCACTTGTGATCCACTTCGCCGAGGTCGTCTGTCATGCCCGTCGCAAGGTCAATCAAGAGGAGGAGGGCCCGAGCGAGATAGCCGGCGTCCTCGAGCGTCAGGGAGTACTTGTTGAGCGGTGTGTCCTCGCCTACCGGGTCACCCTTGGCATTGAATCCATGGCTCTCGAAATTGATGCGGGGGTAGCGGTCCCCGACCTTCTGGCTGATGTTGGCGCAGATCGTTGCGGTGGTCCAGTTCCCGTCCACGTCGACGACGGCGTACTTGGTCGTATGCGGCATGCGCAAAGGAGTGGATCGCCACTCGGCATGATCAGGCTGGCAGACGTCACTACCCGGGTTGTTGAGAACATCGTGATCTGGGCTCGACCACCGCGGTGCGTCGTCTGCCAGCCACGGATTGGGATCCTTGCCTGAGATCTCGATCTTGGGGAGCATTTCAGCGTTGAAGTCTCGGCAGTTTTTGAACGGCGTCCGACTGGCGTCTTCCGCTTTGCCGGTGTCGTGCTTTACAGTAGGCATGAAAGATCTCCTAGCTTCGTGACGGTTGTTGGGGATTTCCGGCGCTGGTCACACGTGCGGTTGCAGCCGCAGTGATCGGCGCCGTTTTGCACTCGCGCATCAGTCGTTACTCGCCACAGTTGCGTACTGCGCTTCTTCCCAGGCGATGACATCGCTCAGTTTGTAGCGGCAGAATCGGCCCATTTTCGCGTAGGGGGGACCAACCCCCTCGCTTCCCCACTTAGCCAAGGTCTTGATCGGAATCTTCAGTCGGGTGGCGACGTCTGGCCGAGTGAGCCAGTAATCATCTGAGGTGTACATAATTCCCTTCGCGTCTTGTCGCATATGCCGGTTGCGTTTTCAGTCGGGCAAGACTCAGCATGCACCGTTCCTACCGAGAACGCAAGTGGCATATTGGGAAGTCGTCTACCCTCAAAGGTATGGACGCAGACCGGATAGTGGGACAGAAGCTTGCCGAACTCAGAAAACGGAAGGGGCTCAGACAGGAAGATTTTCTCAAACTGCTTGAAACACAAAATGTTTCATGGACTCAGACAGTTTTGTCTCGCGTCGAAAGCGGCAAGCGTCCACTCAAGCTAACCGAGGGGTTCGCGATCGCGGACGCCCTTGGGGTTGGTGCAGATGAATTGAGTCCGGCAAGTTCCAATTTGCACTATCAGATTCAGAAATTGATCGATGACCAAAAGCGTCACATCTCCACCATCGGCGCTTCTCGTTCCATGCTTTTGGAAGTGAACAACGCCCTCGCCGCATTGTCTCTAGCCCAAGAATTGAGCCAAGGACATGCCGAGTTCACTGTTCAGGGGTCACCACTGCAGTTCGTCGAACTGTTGTCTGCGTGGATTCCAGGGGGTAGTGGCACGTCCTATTCGACCAACTTCGTCCGTGGGCTCGACTGGATTGGACTGAGTTACGAAGGAGACCCAACGCCCACAGTCGGTGCAGACGAGGAGATCGCCGACGTAATAGAAGAAGCTCGGGCAGCCGAGGTCAAGCGTCTATTTAGCGAGCACTACCCCAGCCTTCAGTTCGGTGGGTATGAAACTAAATTCCGAGTGATAGGGCTAACCGATTTCGTAGAGGAACCCCAAAACGCAATCCCTGGACTTTCTACGTACCTGGACACGCCGCCCCGAAGTTGGAAGGACAGATTCGATGGCCGGTAGACCGCCCCTGCGAATCGGCCAACACGGCAAGATCGCTCGCATCCCACTCGGCGGTGACGCGTACCTAGCCCGCTGCCGCTACCGCGACGATGACGGCATTGTGCGCATTGTCGAGCGGCGCACACCGGTCGATGTTAGGGACCAGCACGGCAAAATCGCCGAAGAAGAGTTACTGGACGCACTAGCGGCGCGTCGAGCGCCTTCCGAGGATGAAATCGACTCCGACACATTGGTTTCCGCGCTCTGTGCGACTTACCTTGCAAGACTCCAAGAAGAGGGTCGCGCCGCCAACACGATGTCCACTTACGAGTTCGCGCTCGGCAAGCTCAACCTGAAAATCGGTGGCCTCCGCCTGAGTGAGGCATCCGCCGGCCGGATCGACACAGCGCTGCGGGCGATGTCGAAGCAGCACGGACCAACTATGGCGCGCCAAGCGAAGACCATCCTCCGCGGTGCGTTGGCAATGGCAGTCCTCGTCGGGGCGTTGAGTTCGAATCCGGTCAATGACGTGTCGAGGATCCGGGCCAAGAATCCGCCGGCGGGCGCGAAAGCACTTACAGGCGACCAACTGGGAACTCTCCTGGTCGCACTCGGAGAGTCGGACTACTGCCAAGCGAACGACCTCGTAGACCCGATCACCCTCTTGATTGCCACGGGGGTACGGCGTTCCGAGCTGCTGGCGATTCGTCGTCAGGACATCGACCTGGACTCCGGCACCGTAGCCATTACCGGCAAAGTCGTCAGAGAGAAGGGGGTGGGTCTGAAGCGTGTCGACGAGACGAAGACCGCCGCCGGACTACGCACCATCCCGCTCCCCCAGTTCGCTCTCGAGATACTGAAGAAGCGAGCAAAGCAACCGCGTTCCGGCACACTCGATGTCATTTTCCCTTCGGCTGTCGGCACGTTGCGAGATCCGAACAACTTCGGCAAGCAATGGCGCAAGGTTCGCGATGAACTCGGGGTCGCCGACAGTACGTCTCACACATTCCGCAAGTCGGTGGCCACGCTCATCGACGACGAGGGCCTGTCCGCACGCGTAGGGGCTGACCACCTCGGGCACCGAAACATCTCGATGACTCAGGACAAGTACATGACACGTGGGCGTCAGCACTCAGAGGTTGCGAAACTGCTGGACAAAGCGGTTGCCATAAAGGATGAATAAACGATGGATGCCCTCTCCCGAGTTTCAGAAAAGGGCCTCTGACGTGGGGCGGGCGGGGCTCGAACCCGCGACCAATGGATTATGAGTCCACGGCTCTAACCGACTGAGCTACCGCCCCATCCGGATGCGATGCATCGCGGCGAATCCGAATGTTACCGGCACATCCGACGCGGATCACAATCGGGCAGGCGGTGACGCGTTGCACTCTTTCGAGTCGAGTCTTCCAAGGTTGGTCGGCACAGGCGCGATGAGCCGATACCGTGGGAGTGCACACCCCACGGAACAGGATCACCACATGAAGCTTGCACTGACCGAATTCAAGAACTCGAAGGCCACGATCCGGATCATTATGTCCGACGGCGCGAAACTGAACGGCACCGTCACCGATTTCACCGAAGACACTCTCGTTCTCAATTCTCCGAATGGTGTCTACTACATCAACCCCAGCCACATCATCCGGCTGTTCGAGCCGTCGGATCGCGCAGCGAAGTAGGCGCACCGGTCAAACAGTTCGACGGTTCCACCGAAAGCCCGACGCAGACACTTGCGTCGGGCTTTGGTGTATCTGTCGCCAATATCTTCGCGTCGCGTTCACGGGTGCTGATGCCGCCTATCCTCTCCGACATGGCGAACGACAGCGGACCACCTGAACTCGTGTTGTTCGACTTGGGCGGTGTGCTGTGTCGATTCGAGCCTGACCGTCGCGCCGCAGAACTGGCTGCGGCCATCGGCGTCACGGAAGACGAGATTCATGCCCTCGTGTTCGCGTCCGGGTTCGACCAGGAATGCGATCTCGGCATTCACTCCGAAACCGCGATCCTGGAACGCTTTCGACGACTCGGGTTTCCTGGTGACCGCGACGAGCTACGCCGAGCCTGGGCCAAGGCCTTCATCCCGGACCGCGCGGTCATCGATCTCGCAATCGCGCTTCGAAGCGAGGGGGTCGTGGTCGCCACGCTCTCCGACAACGGACCTGTTCTCTTGGCCGCCATCGAGAGTGTCGTAACTCCATCGGCAATCGACGAGCATGTTTTCTCCTGCATGCTCGGAGCTACCAAACCCGAACCTGCGGCCTTCCTGGCTGCGCTGGAGTTGCTCGATGCGCGTCCACAGCAGACCTTCTTCGTCGACGACAACCCGGTGAACGTCCTCAGCGCTCGACGGCTGGGAATTCGCGGCGAACAAGCAAACAAGGCGGCAGACGTCGAATCGGCACTTCGATCGGTGGGTCTGCTGCGAGCGCACTAGGTCAGACAAAAACAAGGTCAGACCACAACAAGAAAGCCCCCCACCCGATTTCTCAGGTGAGGGGCTTTGCTGCTCCCCCGGCTGGACTCGAACCAGCAACCGTCCGATTAACAGTCGGAAGCTCTGCCAATTGAGCTACAGGGGATTGTCTTGCTCGCTTCGCCCGTTCCGGCGTTGCCTGAGAAACTGTAGCGAATCCTTCACCGAAGTACCAAATCGCCTGCCCAGCGAGTCATCAGGCAGGATGGAGTCAGGACGATCGGTGCTGGAGGGAAGCAGGAATGATGCGTTTGTTGATCGGTGTTGCAGCTGGGTACGTCCTGGGAACCAAAGCGGGCCGCGCACGATACGAGCAGATCAGCCGGGCCGCGAAGGCGGTGGCCACCAGTCCGGCCACCAAGAAGGTGTTGGACGCGTCACGGCAGAAGCTGGCCGACTCACTGAGTACTCAGCCCAAGCTCGAGCCGATGAAGCCGATCAACGAGGAGACTACGATTCTGGTCCCCCACGACCAGTTGAAGAAAAACCGCTAGGTCAGACGCTTTGGTCGCCGACAGCCTGCTCACGCAGCTGTCGGCGATACTGCTCCAGCGCCACGAGGTCGCCGAACAGTGAGTTGTACTCCTCGGGGGCTGCAGCAGGTGAAACGCGCTGAAGCTTGGATTTGAGGTCGGCAACCTGCTCGCCCACCCACGCTTCCTGCAGTCGTGCGAGCACTCCGTTGATGTAGCGCGGAACCGTGTCTTCGTCACACGGCATCGGTTCGACGGCCAGCTCAGATACAACCGAGGCCACCGTCATGTCTTCGACGCCCTTGGTGACGACTTCGATCCACTCGGCGCCGCCGAGTCCCTTGCTCGTTCCACCGGCGTCAGCCATTGCCTGTCTGATGACAACGTAGGCGGGGTGGGTGAACGTCTCGGGCGGCAACGAGTCGAAGACACTGCCGGCGATGCCAGGGTGCTGCAATGCGGCCTTGAGGACAGCTCGCTGCGTCGAGAGCGCGGGATCGTTGGGCCGGGGCCTGGAGATTCCGATCGGCAGCGCAAGCGCATCGGCAGCAGGTTGGTCGACAACCTGACGACGCTTGGGCGCCGGTGACGATCCGCGCGTCGACGCCCGTTTGCGAGCTTCGTCACGCACGCGTCGTCGAACCGACGGAAGATCGTCCCAACCGACCCATCCGCACAACAGATTCGCGTAGCTGTCGCGCAGAGTTGATTCCTTGATCTGCGCAACGACGGGCACGGTACGACGCAGTGCCTCGACACGACCTTCAGCGGTCTCCAGATCGTGTTCGGTGAGGATGGACTTCACCACGAACTCGAACATCGGAGTGCGCCGTGCCACGAGGTCGCGAACGGCGGCGTCACCAGACTTCAGTCGCAGATCGCACGGGTCCATTCCGTCGGGCGCGACGGCGACGAACGTCTGCCCGGCCATCTTCTGATCACCCTCGAACGCCTTCATCGCAGCGGCCTGCCCCGCGGCATCACCGTCGAAGGTGTAGATGATTTCACCGCGAAAGTAGCTGTCGTCCATCAGGAGTCGACGGAGCATCGCAAGGTGCTCCTCACCGAAGGCGGTTCCGCACGAAGCGACGGCGGTCTTGACGCCGGCCAAGTGCATCGCCATGACGTCGGTGTAACCCTCGACGACTACCGCCTGGTGCCCCTTGGCGATGTCGCGCTTGGCGAGGTCCAAGCCGAACAGGACCTGAGACTTCTTGTAGAGAATCGTTTCCGGCGTGTTGACGTACTTACCCGGCATGGTGTCGTCGTCGAAGAGCTTGCGGGCACCGAAGCCGATGACGTCACCGGCGACGCTGCGGATCGGCCACAGAAGTCGGCGATGGAACCGGTCGATCGGACCTCGCCGGCCTTCTTTGGACAGCCCGGCTGCTTCGAGTTCTTTGAACTCGAAACCTTTGGACATCAAGTGTTTTGTGAGAGTGTCCCAACCTTCTGGCGCGTATCCACACCCGAACTGCAAGGCCGCTGCACCGTCGAAGTTTCGCTCGGTGAGGTAGTCGCGAGCCGCCTGGGCATCGGGTTCGCGCAGACGAGCGGCGTAGAACTCCTGAGCCGCCGCGTTTGCTGCGATCAAGCGTGCACGGGTGCCGCGATCGCGCTGAACGGACGGTCCGCCGCCCTCATACGAAATCGTGTAGCTGAGTCGATCCGCCAACTGCTCGACGGCCTCTACGAAGCTGATGTGATCCATCTTCTGCAGGAACGAGTACACATCACCACCCTCACCGCAGCCGAAGCAGTGGTAGAGGCCGTGGTTGGGTCGCACATGGAACGACGGCGACTTCTCGTCGTGAAAGGGACACAGACCTTTGATCGAATCGCCACCGGCACGCTTGAGTGAAACGTATTCACCGACGATGTCCTCGATGCGAGTGCGTTCGCGAATGGCCGCGATGTCTCTGTCAGAAATTCGGCCCGCCACGTACATCAGTCTAGGCGGTCCCCCGGCACCTCCTGACAACGATATGTTGATGGCCGACTCTGCACCGCAGCGATGGGACCGACGATGACTGAAAACGCCTCGAGCTCGCACGAAGGGCGATCAGGAACCCGATTCGGCGTGTACGAGTTGCGTAGCCTCCTCGGCCGAGGCGGAATGGGTGAAGTGTACGAGGCGTACGACACCTCGAAGGATCGCCTGGTCGCTCTCAAGTTGCTCCATCGAGAGCTTGCGGCCGACCCGTCATTCCAAGCTCGTTTCCGCCGAGAATCTCGCACCACCGCCGCCCTGAACGAACCGCACGTGATCCCGGTGCACGACTGGGGCGAGATCGACGGAGTTCTCTTCATCGACATGCGATTGGTCGAAGGTCATACGTTGCGAGCCGAGTTGACCGAATTCGGCCGACTCACGCCTGTACGAGCCGTCGACATCGTCTCGCAAATCGCGTCGGCGTTGGACGCCGCCCATGCCCGCGGGCTCATCCATCGTGACGTCAAACCAGACAACATCATTCTCACGAACAACGGCTTCGCCTACCTCGTCGACTTCGGAATCGCCTACTCACAGACGGACACGAAGATCACCACCGAGGGAAGCGCAGTCGGTTCGTATGCATACATGGCGCCGGAGCGGTTCGGAATCGAAACGCCGACGGCCGCAGCGGATGTCTATTCCCTGGCTTGTGTCCTCTACCAATCACTCACCGGAACAACACCTTTCAACACCACAAGCATCGAGCATCTGGTCAATTCGCACCTGAACGCTCCGCCGCCACGCCCTACACTGGCGGTTCCGTCGCTCCCGCAAGGCCTTGACGCCATCGTGGCTCGCGGCATGGCAAAGGATCCCGCACACCGCTATCCGACTACGGGAGCGCTCGCACTCCAAGCGCGGCAGGCCCTCTCGACGACCCACACCCCCGGTGCCGCCGGCGGATTGCAACCCACGATCGTCGGGCAGCCCACCTACACCACGGCGAATCCCGCTCACGGGAACTACACGCACATCGTGACAAAGACCAAGCGAAACCGAGCACCGATCGCGATCGGTGCGGCTGGAATTGCACTCGTTCTGGCCGCAGGAGGCACGGCGGCCTGGGTGACGCTGGGGAATTCGGGCCCCGAATCACCAACCGCTGTAGCAGCTTCCACCGCCACGTCGGCACCGGCACCCATTCAGGATCCGGTCAGAACGCCGAAGCTCGAGCCGCTACCCACCGCCGGACAGCAGGCAACCACGACCACGCGGGCGCCGAACCCCGCCACGAAGAACGGCGATCTCGGGGTGAGCAAGCCGATCACCGTCCCCTCATGCAAAGGAACCGGAATCGTGGTGTTGGCCAATGCCACCGATCCGGCAACGTACGCCAGCGAGATCCAGAACTACCTCGACGCGTTCCCCGGCTCGAAATACCTACGCACAGACCAGTCCTGCCCGTCACTGCGTCAAGTCTCCGATTCGGGGACGGCGATCTACACGGTGTATCGCGAATCCGGGAACACCGAGTCGAAGATCTGCAAGGACGTTCGCGCAGCAGGTGGCGACGCTTACGGCAAGTGGCTCGATACCACTACCGACCCGTCGACGCGGATGACTTGCTGAGGGCGTAAGTGGCTCAGCCCCAGCTGGCCTGCGCGCCCAGGCTCGCTTTGTCCACCCGTTCGAGCCGACTCTCCGTGTACGACGCGATCTGATCCACCACTACCCGGACCCGAGCACCGTCGTCCGCGGCGCGTTCCCACGCGGGCAGCAGGATCGGATCGAGCCCGGCCGGCGCAGTTGCCAGCAGCCATTCCGCGACGCGATGAACACGATCACGCTGCCGATCCTGACGCGCTTTGTGTCCGGCGTCGGACATCACGTAGTACAGCGCCACGGTCTTGAGCAACGCCACCTCGGATGCGACGGCCTCGGGTATGTCGAGGTCGGCTTGATAGCGCGAGAGGGGTCGGTCACCGTGTGTCAGCCGGGTGCTGGCGATCGCCGCGGTGGCGAAGCGACCCACCAATTCACTCGTGAGATTCTTCAACGCGACGGAACTTCCGAGTGTTCCGTCGAAACTTCCGACCCCGCGTACGACGGGGAGTTCGGACAACCGTTGAGCGGCGTCGATCAGATCGTCGACTACCAACCCCCGAAACTCGGAGGCCCCCAGTTCTGCCAGTGCGCGCTGCTCGGACGGATCAGCAAGCGAGCGAAGGTCGATACGGCCTGCGATCACCCCGTCCTCCACGTCGTGCACGGAGTACGCGATGTCGTCGGCCCAGTCCATGACCTGAGCTTCCAGGCATTGCCGACGCTCGGGCGCTCCCTCGCGAACCCAGGCGAGCACCTCTGCGTCGTCGTCGTATGCCCCGAACTTCGCGCCGGGCTCAGGGCGGGTCCAGGGATACTTGATGGCTGCGTCGAGTGACGCCCTGGTGAGATTGAGGCCTGCGCTCAGACCGTCGGGGCGCAGGATCTTGGGTTCGAGGCTGGTCAAGATCCGCAGATTCTGCGCATTGCCCTCGAAACCTCCGCAGTCCTTGGCGACTTCGTCGAGGGCCTTCTCGCCGTTGTGACCGTACGGTGGGTGCCCGATGTCGTGCGCGAGACCGGCGAGGTCCACCAGGTCCGGATCGCAACCGAGTCCGTCGGCGATCCCTCGCCCGATCTGTGCGACCTCCATCGAGTGCGTCAACCGCGTGCGAGGTGTGTCACCGTCGCGCGGGCCGACAACCTGGGTCTTGTCGGCCAAGCGCCGCAAAGCCGCGGAGTGTTGGACACGCGCCCGATCTCGCGAGAAGTCCGAACGATGCTGCGCCGCTGCGATCTGCGAACCCGGCAACCCCGCTCGCTTCGGCGCCTCGACGACACGACGTTCGAGGTCGTGTTCGGAGTAGGTGCCGCCTCCGTAGGTGGTGTGAGCTGTCATGGTCTCTATTGCCCTGCCGTGTAGGGGAAGTCTGCCGAGAAGTGCGTGAGCTGATACCAGAGCAGCGCGCCGGTTTCGCGAGCGATTCCGTGCAACTGGGATTCGCGGGTGAAGACAGCCGGGCCCTGACGAGTAGGTGCGGTCCACGCCTGGAGTCCTGTGTCGCGGGCCATCGTCCGCGTTCGCAAGGAGTGCCACGGGTCACTGACCAGGACAGCGGAATTGATTCCCTGCGAGGACATCTCGGCGCTCACCGCGTCGATACTGAGCAGTGTGTCCGAACCGGTCTCCACCGCGGTGATCGCACTCGAAGGAATTCCGCGATCGGTCAGATACATCTTTCCCGACGCCGCTTCGGTGTACTCGTCACCTTCTTGTTTGCCGCCGACAGTGATGATCTGCGGCGCCACTCCGCGCTTGTACAGCTTGTACGCCTGCTCGAGTCGGGCCTCGAAGACGGACGACGGAGTGCCGGAATACTGAGCCGCGCCCAGAACGACTATCGCGTCGGCCGGCCGCGTGTCGTCGATGCGCGCCACCTGCCACACCCGGAACGCAGTACCCCCGACCAGAACCACGGCCATCAACACGGCACCGGCGATCAGTCGGCGCGTCCAGCGAGCCAATCCTGCCCCGAAGCCGCCCGCCCGTGAGGGTGATGGGTCGTGGGGGCGGTTACCGAAAGCAGGTTTCACTCCCGCAATTCTGCCAGTTCGCGGCGATCACCTCCGATGCCGACGCGCCACAACGGATAGATTTGCGTCATGGCCCTCGCACCACACTTCTCGCAGTTGTCCTCGGTAGAGCAGAGTCGGACAATCACCCGACCCGTTCGCCGTCGGGGAAGCGCCGCCGCCGTCGCTGCGATTTTCGCTCTGCTGGCGCTCGTCTTCAGTCCTGCGCTCGCCTCGGCGGACGCCCCGATGGTGTTGCCGAATCACATCACCGACACCTCCGGGGTTCTCGACGCCGGGCAACGCAGCGACATACAAGCCGCGATCGATCAACTCGGCGAGGACCACCAGATCGATCTGTGGGTCGCGTTCGTCCCCGATTTCAACAACCTGGGTGGCCAGGCGTGGGCGCAGCAGACAGCCACGAAGTCGACGCTGAGTACCAAGTCCGTCCTGCTTGCAGTTGCCACGGCGGAGCGTGCTTACTACCTCGATGTGCCCGCTGAGCTGAGCAACATCACGGATTCCGACATCGAATCGATCAATACCGACGCGGTGGAACCGGCTCTCGCCGAGGATGATTGGACCGGCGCGGCGATTGCCGCGGCCGGCGCACTCGGCGACGCGAACAACACGAGCGGCGGAATGGGAGTCGGAACACTCCTCATCGCGGGCGGCGCTGTGGTGGTCGGGACGGGCGGCGTGGTCCTGTACTCACGCAAGCGCAAGAACGACAAGAACAAGGCAAGCGTCGAAGCCGCGAAGAACATCTCCCCCGACGACATCGCCAGCCTCAATGCACTCCCGCTGCCAACGCTCGACGAACGCGCGAAGGAGATCCTCGTCGAGACGGACAACGCGATCGCCGGCAGCCAGGAGGAACTCGATCTGGCCCGCAGCGAGTTCGGAGATTCCGCCGTCGCACCCTTCTCGGCAGCATTCGACAAGGCCAAGGCCACCCTCGCCGAAGCCTTCGCGATCAGGCAGCGACTCGACGACGCCATCCCGGAAACTCCCGATCAACGCCGCCAGATGCTGATCGACATCATTTCCTCGTGCGGTCGAGCCGACCAAGAACTCGAAGCTCGCGTCGAGGAGTTCGACGGGCTTCGCGACCTTCTCATCAACGCCCCCGCCCGTCTCGATGCGTTGACGCAGAGTGTTGTTTCTCTCAGCGTGCGCTTGCCCGAATCCGAGGCGATTCTGACCAAATTGAAGGATCAATTCCCCGCGCCGACGCTGGCATCGGTCGTGAACAACGTCACGATGGCGAGTGAGCGCCTGACGCTCGCCGAGAAGTCGATCGAGGAAGGACGAGACGCGACGGCACTGCCGGCCGGTAAGCAAGGCGCTGCCGTCACTGCGATTCGCACGGCCGAAGCCGCCCTCGATCAGGCACGCAAGCTACTCGACGGCGTCGATCACGCCGCCGACGACATCCGAAACGCCATCGCGACACTTCCGTCCGCGATGGACGACGTCCAGCAGGGCATCACCGCTGCGGACGCTTACCTGGCGCAAGGCGGGCAGAAGTTGGCGGACGCGAAGGCCGCAGCCCAGGCAGCGTTGGCGAATGCTCAGAAGTCGAAGGACAGCGATCCGCTGACAGCCTTCAACCAGATCGTCGCAGCCGACGCCCAACTCGACGCGCTTCTTGCCGACGCTCAGGAGCAGAAGCAGCAGCTCGAACGTGCACAGCAGCGCCTCGCCCAGGACATTCTGGCCGCACAGGCTCAGGTGACCGCTGCAGGCGACTTCCTCGGAACCAGGCGCGGCGCGATCGGAGCGGAGGCGCGCACTCGCTACGCCGAGGCTCAGCGGCACCTGCAGGCGGCCCAGCAATTGCAGGCCTCGGATCCGTCGAAGGCGCTGCAACACGCCCAGGCCGCGACCACCTTGGCGACGCACTCACTTCGCGCCGCGCAGAACGACGTCAACACCTGGGAAGCAAACCAACGACCCCGCGGTGGCGGCGGCGATGCGACGGGAGCGATCCTCGGCGGCATCCTGATCAACAGCATTCTGCGAGGTGGCGGAGGGCCCCGCTCGTACGGCGGACCGAGCAGCAGCGGACGCTCCGGTCGCGGTGGCGGCGGCGGTGGTTTCGGCGGCGGGGGCGGCGGCCGAACCAGTCGAGGCGGCGGCGGCCGGTTCTGACGGATCCCGTCGAGGTAGTAAAATCCCTACTTTGTTCACGACCGCACTCGTCGTACGCTTCATCCGGCAAGTCGGGATCACAGATCATACGAAGGTGTTATGGAAAGCGTCGCCCCGCAGATAACCGTCGTTGTACCTACATACAACGAGCGTGAGAACCTGCCAAAGCTCGTCGATCGCCTCGCCGCGTTGAAGATCCCGAACCTGCACGTCCTCGTGGTGGATGACAACTCCCCCGACGGAACGGGCGAGGTTGCGGACAAGTTGGGTATCGACGGTCCCATCCCGGTCGGAGTGCTTCACCGCACGGTCAAGGACGGACTCGGCCGTGCTTACGTCGCGGGCATGAGCCGGGCTCTGGCAGAGAACGCAGACATCGTCATTCAGATGGACGCAGATCTCTCGCACCCGTCCGAAGCGATCCCCGCCATGATCGAGATCCTCACCACTACCGACGCGGCAGTCGTTCTCGGCTCCCGCTACGTCGAAGGCGGCGCAGTCGCCGGCGACTGGCCGTGGCACCGCAAGGCCTTGTCCGCCTGGGCGAACTTCTACGTCAACGCTATTCTGCGACTGCACGTCAAGGATGCGACCGCCGGCTTCAAGGCGTGGCATGCAAAGACCTTGCGCGACATCGACGTCGAATCGGTGCAGAGCAACGGCTACGCGTTCCAGGTCGAGATGAACTACCGAGTTGTTCAGCGCGGCATGAAGATCGCCGAAACGCCCATCCGCTTCGAGGAGCGCACCGAAGGCGTCTCCAAGATGAGTCTCTCGGTTCAGTTGGAGTCTGCACTGGTGCCGTGGAAGCTCAAGTTCGGCAAGAAGTCCCTGTGACCTCGGCGGCCGATCGAAAGTAGTCGGCCGTCTGCGTGTCCGACGGGTAGAACGATTCGATCGCAATCTCTGCGAGCGTGACGTCGCGCGGCGTACCGAACACGGTGGTGGTGCTGAACATCGCCAGTTCGGTATCGCCGACGCGTACACGCAACGGAACCAGCAGGGAATTCGCGCGGTCGTCGTGCCAGTCTCCGCCGCTCGGATAGGCGCGCAGCTCGTCGAGCAACGACGACAGCTGCACATCCGCACTGACCTCCACTTCCCGAGCCAGCCTTGTGAGCAGGTGGGCCCGCCACTGCGCGAGGTTCACGATCCGCGGCGCCATGCCCTCGGGATGCAAGCTCAGACGCAATACGTTCACCGGTGGTTCCAGGAGGAAATCAGCGGCGCCCGCGGTCAAAATTCCCACGGCCTGGTTCCCGGCGACCATCTCCCACTGCTGATCGACCACCACGGCCGGATACGGGTCATGCGCGTCGATGATGCGATCGATGGCCTCACTCACCGCTGACATCGGCGCTTCTGCCAACGACTTCTGCGAGTACTCCGGCGCGTGGCCACTTGCCAGCAGAAGCGTGTTCTGTTGTCGTAGAGGAACATCCAGACATTCGGACAGGTGAAGAATCATGTCCCGGCTCGGCTTGGAGCGGCCGGTTTCGATGAAGCTCAGATGCCTGGTCGACACTCCTGCCGCCGCCGAGAGTCCCAACTGAGTGAGCCTTCGCCGCTCCCGCCACCGCTTGAGTTCGGAGCCCACGTCCATCGTCTCGAAGGTCATTCTTTCAAGTTAGCGACCCGAGGTAGCCGAGGCCATGACCTCAGAGGTAATCGACCCGACGCAGTTTCGGAGGAACAGTGGTCTCAGCCGGCGAGGCCGCCGGACATTCACCACCGGAAACTGATCAAGGGAGCGACCATGAGCGACTTCGACGCAATCGCCGACGCCTACATCGACATGTGGAACGAAACCGATACCACCGCCCGTAAAGCACGGGTCGAGCAATTGTTCGCACCCGGCGGTCGCTACACCGATCCGCTCGCGGACGTCACCGGACACGATCAGATCGACGCGATGATCAACGCTGTGCAGCAACAATTTCCGGGCATGCACTTCACCCTCGTCGGACCTGTGGACGCGCATCACCGACAGGCCCGATTCGGTTGGGCTCTCGGCCCGTCGGGGGCCGAGTCACTGATCGACGGATTCGACGTACTCGAACGCGACGACGACGGCCGGGTGACGCTTGTCCTCGGGTTTCTCGACAAGGTGCCTTCGGCCTGAATCGGGACTACCACCGACAGCGTTCGTCACGAAGGTTGTCGGTGGTTCGTGGCATCATCGGTGCCGATGAACGCCGACGGATTTACCTGGTCCACACCGATTCCCGAGTCCGAGGGTGCTGAGTACGACGCTCACACGTTGACCGTCAACGGCCTTGCCTCCGTCTATCGAACCGCCAAGACGACGCCGACCAAGCTCGGTCAGTTCGTCACGCTGTGGCGCCGTTCCGAGGCCGGGCCCATCCGCCCATTCGACACCAGCGACGGCGTCGCGCTGTTTGTGGTGAAGGTATACGACGAAGAGCATTCGGGGCACTTCGTCTTTCCCGTCGAAACCCTCGTCGAACACGAGATCGTCTCGACGAACTTCTCCGGCGGTAAGCGCGCTGTCCGGGTCTATGCGCCCTGGGTTACGCCGACCAGCGCGCAAGCAGTCAGAACTCAGCGCTGGCAGATTCGGCATTTCGGCGAGTTCCCTGATGTACTCAGCTCGACTGTGTTCAGCTCAACTGCGTTCAGCTCAACTGATACGTCGCGATGATGACGCCTGTTGTCGTAGGGACGCTGTCGGTGAGGGTGAACTGAGCGAGCGCAGCTCCGTCGGGGAATAATCTGCGCCCAGTTCCGAGAACCAGCGGATGTATCAGCAGAGTGTAGGTGTCGACGAGACGCCGATCGGCCAAGGACGTGATCAAGTCGCCACTGCCCAGAATCACCAGATCCGGGCCCTCACTTTCCTTGAGCGTGGCGACCGCGTCGGCGGCATCACCTTTCAACAAGGTCGAGTTCTTCCACGGGAGCTGTACGCCCAAAGTTCTTGAAACTACGTATTTCTGCGTGTTGTCGAGCACCTCGGTGAACGGATTGTCGGTCTGAAACGGCCAGTACGAGGCGAAGTTTTCGTACGTTCTGCGGCCCAACAGCAACTCCGATTTCTTCGCCATCCCCTCCCCCATCTTCTGCGCCATGACGGAATCGTTGAAGGGTGCTGCCCACCCACCGTGCTCGAATCCGCCACGACGGTCCTCGTCCGGCCCACCAGGTGCCTGCATGACACCGTCGAGAGTCACGCTGTTGGTCACGCTGAGTTTTCTCATAACTTCGATCCTGCGCCTGAAGGACCATCGGGGAAAGAGAAAACGGGCGGTCCTTCTCGATTGAGAAGGACCGCCCGTCAGCTTCGAACGAGAATCAGGAGCCGATCAGCCGTGCGGCCAGGTAGCTTTCCACCTGATCGAGGGCGACGCGTTCCTGCGCCATGGAGTCACGCTCACGCACCGTCACAGCCTGGTCTTCGAGAGTGTCGAAGTCGACCGTGATGCAGAACGGTGTGCCGATCTCGTCCTGGCGACGGTAACGACGACCGATGGCGCCGGCGTCGTCGAACTCGACGTTCCAATTCTGACGCAGCTGCGCTGCAAGATCTTTGGCCTTCGGCGTCAGGTCCGCGTTACGCGAGAGCGGCAGAACGGCAGCCTTGACGGGAGCGAGTCGACGATCCAGGCGGAGCACTGTGCGCTTGTCGACGCCGCCCTTGGAGTTGGGCGCCTCGTCCTCGGTGTAGGCGTCGACCAGGAAGGCCATCAGCGAACGCGTGAGACCGGCCGCCGGCTCGATGACGTACGGCGTGTACCGCTCGCCCGTCGTCTGGTCGTAGTAGTTCAGCTCGGTGCCCGAGTGCTTGGAGTGCGTCGAGAGATCGAAGTCGGTACGGTTCGCGATACCTTCGAGCTCGCCCCATTCGCTGCCCTGGAAGTGGAAGCGGTACTCGATGTCGGTCGTGCCCTTCGAGTAGTGCGAAAGCTTTTCCGGCGCATGCTCGTACAGACGCAGGTTGTCCTTGTTGATACCGAGGCCGGTGTACCAGTCAAGGCGGTAGTCGATCCAGTACTGATGCCACTGCTCGTCCTCGCCCGGCTTGACGAAGAATTCCATCTCCATCTGCTCGAACTCACGGGTGCGGAAGATGAAGTTGCCGGGGGTGATCTCGTTGCGGAAGCTCTTGCCGATCTGGCCGATGCCGAACGGCGGCTTCTTACGCGAGGTGGTCAGCACGTTGGCGAAGTTCACGAAGATGCCCTGTGCGGTCTCGGGGCGAAGGTAGTGCATGCCCTCTTCGCTCTCGACGGGGCCGAGGTACGTCTTGAGCATCATGTTGAAGTCGCGCGGCTCGGTCCACTGGCCGACGGTGCCGCAATCGGGGCAACCGATGACATCCATCGAGACGTCGTCCGGGTTGTCGAGCTTCTTCTTCTCCGCGTACGCCTCCTGCAGGTGATCCTGACGGTGACGCTTGTGACAGTTGAGGCACTCGACGAGCGGGTCGTTGAAGACACCGACGTGACCGGACGCGACCCACACCTCGCGGGGCAGAATCACCGACGAGTCGAGGCCGACGACGTCCTCGCGGCTGGTGACCATGTTGCGCCACCACTGGCGCTTGATGTTCTCCTTGAGCTCGACACCCAATGGGCCGTAGTCCCATGCGGACTTGGTACCGCCGTAGATCTCACCGCACGGGTAGACCAGGCCTCGCCGCTTGGCGAGATTGACAACGGCTTCGATCTTGGACTTGGGTGCCACTCGATTGCTCTCCATCTGGGTAATAGATGCATGATTTTCGTGCGCTTTTCGCACCATCAGCCTATCTGGCGGCTGCCACGCACTTCCGTCCAAGGTTGACATGCATACTTGTGCATATCAAAATGAAAGTGATTTGCAATAATGTGGTGAGATGGCTATGCCCGGACATCATGATCTACCCCTCGAAGGAGCCTCGCTGTGAGCATTGCGGATACCGGCGATCTCCACAAAAGCCATGATCATTCCGACCTCGGACACACGCACGACCCGTTCGAAGCCGCACCGCCCGCGCCCGTGCCGCCCAAGGAAACCCTGGCGGCAGCCGGCGAAATTCTGCGGGCGCTCGCTGCACCCGTTCGGATCGCGATCGTGCTTCAGTTGCACGAGTCGGAGCGTTGCGTTCACGAACTCGTCGGAGCTCTCGGTGTCACTCAGCCACTCATCAGCCAGCATCTGCGCGTACTCAAAGCAGCGGGCGTCGTCCGCGGCGAACGCAACGGACGAGAAGTTCTCTATCGACTCGTCGACGATCACCTTGCACACATCGTCGTCGACGCTGTCGCCCACGCCGAAGAAGGATGAGATTCCACCGCATGAACACCCCGGGCAGTACGACCTCGAAACGTGGACCGGCCACAGTCGGCGTTCGTTCCACGAAACAGCGCAGCGCCATCTCCGCCCTGCTCGACGACATCGACGAATTCAAGTCGGCACAGGAATTGCACGACGAACTGCGCAAGCGAGGTGAAGGCATCGGCCTGACCACCGTCTACCGCACGCTGCAGGCACTCTCCGACGCCGGAACCATCGACGTCCTACGCACCGACACAGGTGAGTCCGTCTACCGACGCTGCTCCTCCGGGCACCACCATCACCTGGTGTGCCGCAACTGCGGATTCACCGTCGAAGTCGAGGGCCCGACGGTCGAGCAGTGGTCACAGACCATCGCCGAGGACAACGGTTTCACCGAAGTGAGTCACACCGTCGAGATCTTCGGCACCTGCCGCGACTGCGCCGCCGCCTGAGAGCGTCAGGGAATCAAACCCTGCCGGGCGGTATCGGCACCGGTGAGCGCCAGTAGCAACATCGTGGTCAGTGCCTCGTCGTCCAGTCCGGCGGCAGGGAACGTGTAACGCAGGATGACGTCCGCCAGACTGCCGTGGCCGAACACCGCGATGGAGCCGAATTGGATGGTGCGATTCCGCTCGGCCACCTTGCGATGCAGTGCCGCGCTCACCGGTCGGTCCCATGCGAGAACACACGTCATGGACAGCACGTCCAGACCCTCGGACAGATTCATCGCCTGGATGGAACACAGCGCGCCGGAGTACTGGAAACCCAGTGATCCGTCGGCAGCCACATCGACCGTCACGAAATGCGCCAGCGAGGCGGCCGCGCGTTCTTGTAGGCGGGCTGCTTCGTCGGTGGTGTCGGTCATGTTCTCCCCTGTCATTTGACGCCACCGAATCTACGGTCACGTGAGGCGTACTCGACGCAGGCGGCCCAAAGGTCGCGGCGGTCGAAATCGGGAAACAGCTTCTCCTGGTACACCATTTCGGCGTAGGCAGATTGCCAGATCAAGAAATTGGACGTCCGCTGTTCCCCCGACGGACGCAGGAAGAGATCGACGTCGGGCATGTCGGGTTCGTCGAGGTACTTGGCAACCGTCGCCTCGGTGATCTTGTCCGGATTGATCTCACCGGCCGCGACACGCTTCGCGATTTCCTTTACCGCATCGGCAATTTCGGCCCGGCCGCCGTAGTTCACACACATGGTCAAGTTCATGACGGTGTTGTTCTTGGTCAGTTCTTCGGCGATCTCGAGTTCCTTGATCACGCTGGCCCACAGGCGTGGCTTACGACCGGCCCAGCGAACACGCACACCCATTTCGTTCATCTCGTCGCGTCGACGGCGGATGACATCACGGTTGAAGCCCATCAGGAATCGAACCTCGTCGGGACTGCGCTTCCAGTTCTCGGTGGAGAAGGCGTAAGCGGAGAGCCACTCGACACCCATCTCGATGCACCCGCAGACGGTGTCCATCAGGACAGCTTCGCCGCGTTCGTGCCCGGCGGTTCGGGGCAGACCGCGCTCCTGCGCCCATCGTCCGTTGCCGTCCATCACCAAAGCGACGTGGCGCGGGATCAGTTCGGTCTGCAGGATCGGCGGGGTCGCCCCGGACGGATGTGGGTCCGGTGGTCGGATCACCCGGTCAGCAGCAGAATCAAGCGGAGTTCGCGGTTCGCGTCGTCGAATCACGTGTTCCATCCTGCCTCACGGGCAAGTCGACCTCGACGGCTGCATGCGGCCTCGAACGCTCGATCAGCGGCAACGTCCGCAATTGGCGCTCGAGATGCCACTGCAGGTGTGCCGCGACCAGTCCGCTGGCTTGCGTCCGCAGCGTCGCGGGCGCCGAATCGGTACCCTCCCACTCCCCTCGGAGCAGGGCTTCCATCAAGTCGAGCACTCCGGGCGACGGCGTCGCAGCACCCGCCGGGCGGCAATAGGTACACACGGCTCCGCCTGCGGCGACATGAAAGGCCCGGTGCGGGCCAGGAGCACTGCAGCGGGCGCACTCTTCGAGGGCAGGCGCCCAACCCGCATAGCCCATGGCTCTCAACAAGAACGCGTCGAGCACGAACTCGACCGGTCGTGCCTGCTCGGCGATCGCACGCAGTGCTCCCACCGTCAATCGCTGAAGCTGCGGGGCCGGCGCGCGTTCCTCGCCGGCCAACCGCTCGGCAGTTTCGAGTACGGCGCAGGCCGTGGTGTACCGGCTGTAGTCGTCGACGATGTCGGTGGCGAATGCGTCGACCGTCTGCACCTGAGTGATGATGTCGAGATTCTTGCCCGGAAGTAGTTGCACGTCGATGTGAGCAAACGGTTCGAGTCTGGCACCGAATTTGGAGGTGGTTCGGCGGACACCTTTGGCCACGGCACGTACCAACCCGAACTGACGGGTGAGCAACGTGACGATGTGGTCGGCTTCGCCCAGTTTGTGCAGGCGCAGCACCACCGCCGTGTCTCGATACAACCTCACTCGACCAGTGTCCCACGTTGTACCGACGACCGATCCCGATGCCGCGCCCGATGACAAGTCGGAAACACGGCAGGTCCGTCCGGATAGACTGGCGCGATGCCGAGCGACGCAATTGTGCAACCTGTCACTGCAGAGTTGACCGGTCGCGAAGCGCGGTGGGAGCGACACAACTCCGAGCGTCAGAAACGGATACTCACCTCGGCGGTCGAACTGATCGAAGAGCGTGCGGCAGGTGCCGAGGTGTCCGTCCAGCAGATCGCCGATCGTGCCGGCCTCGCCAAGTCGGTGGTGTACCGCCAATTCAGCGGCCGAGACGACCTCGATCGACGAGTGCGAGCGTTCGTGCTCGGCCAATTTGCGGCGGCCCTGGATGCTTCGATGAGCATTTCGGTAGGCACTCTCGACCAGATCCTGACCCGAACCATCAGCGCCGTCGCCGAGTGGATCACCGAGCATCCGCGGATTCACGAGTTCATGGGCACCGGCCCCACCGACTACGACGACGAGAGCATCGACGCGATCAGCAGTCTGAAGGCCACAATCGCCGACTCCGCCCGCACCACTATCACCGAAGTCGGTCGATCCGTGGGGATCGACTCCTCGCCCTTCGATTCACTACCGTTCGCAGTGGTGACAATGGTCGAGGGCACGCTCACCCACTGGGTCCGAAGCACCGATCCGAAACCGAGCCGCGAAGAGATCGTCGCCGACCTCGCGAAATACACCTGGTACATGTTCGACGGCGTTGCCCGCTCGAGCGGACTACAGATCGATCCCCATGTCGAATTGTCCACGCTCATAGCCGAGCTGATGTCCTCCGACGGAGGAACTTCGCGGCCGGACTAGATCCGGGTCTTGTCGGAACGCTTCGGCTCGCCGCGGTAGCGGGCGTAGTCGCCGTCGATGCGCAGCTTTCGCCACACACGCTTCGACACCGGATTCATCAATCCGAGTTCGTCTGCCAGGGCTCGCATTTCACCGAAGTAGTTACCCAGGATGCGGCGTGAATGCGGGCTCCCCCAGAAGGCGCTCTTCATCACCTCGTCCGGGATTCCGAATTCTTCGGCGAATTCCTTTGGCGGTGACATGATTTCACCCGCAAGCCAACGCATCGCGCCGGGGAAGGCGACCGATGTGATGGCTCGACTCGTACGACTGAGTCTGGGTACGTGATTGCGCAGGAACTCGTGAGCAAACGAGATGTGTCTCGCTTCTTCGGCGATGTGGATCTCCATGGTGCGGAGCATCGCCGGCGGCGTGTCCTTACCCTCACGGATGAGATCCTTCTGGAAGTGGTCGATCGGTTCTTCACCAGCCAGAATGCCGATGAAGAAGATGACCGGGAACTTTGCTCCCAGCACTCCGATGATCGGCGACAGTCGCCGGAACATCGGACGCATACCCGGCACGTCGATGTCCATGCGATTGACGAGTTCCTGGAACATCTGGATGTGATTGCACTCTTCGGTCATCTCGTGCAGGCAGTACCGGAACTCAGGCGACTGGTTGGGTAGCGCCATGATGTATTGCAGCATTCCCCGGATCAAGATGCTCTCGAAGGCCGAACCCACCTTGGTCACGTTCGCCTGACGCCACATTCCCATGGCGATTCGACGCTCCAACGACTGATCCTGGTACCACTGCGTCGCCCCGAGGGGGTCCGACACGGACGAGAGCACCCATCTCGGATCATGCGGATCGATCGCGAACTCTGGTGAATCCCAGTCGATGTCGAGATAGGGATCGAAACTGCGGGCAACTGAGCCCTCGGACAAAGTCTGCAGTACCTGGTGGTACGGCTTTTCCACTTCGATCGACGCTGACCGAGCCATCGGTGTCTCCTCACGGCCAGTCCGTCGATTGCAGTCGACGGACTTGAATGAGGTCAAACATAATGGGACACCGCGTCCCACGCAACCCCCTCGGGGGCCTATTTCAGGCCCGACGCAGCGGGATGATCTCGCGAACCTTCTCGTCCCGGAGATACAGTCCCGCCCACATGACGATTCCGGTGTAGACGGCAAACAGGGTCGTGCTCAGCAGAGGCTGTTCAGCTCGAAGGTTGGTCAACACCGCTCCCCCCAGGTAACCGGTGAGCAGAATCGCGCCGAGTATCGACGTTCGCGGAATCACGTACAGCGCAAGGCAGATCAGTTGCACCACCCCAGCCGTCAATGCCAGCGAGTCCGGCAACCCAAGTTCAGCCGACGCATCCTTGACTGTCTGAAGGTTGAGAATGTGGATGATGCCGTCGAAGAGCATGAAAACGACGAACAGCCCACTCAGGACGTATCCGAGCTTGCGAGCCGTGGCCGAAGGTGTCGTCGTCGTGGCGTTACCGGAAACAGTTTCGTTGTGGACGGGCTGGGTGGTCATCGGAATCTCCTGGGGCGAAGGCGAGCGGCCGGTTGCCACTTCGCTTGCAATTACGACTCCCGCGCGATCGAAAACTCATCGCGCCGGCCGTTACAACGCACCCGGCGTTCAGGACGATTCACCTCACGTGGTCTGATGGACGGTGACACGGGGTGCCGAAAAAGTCGGCTGAGATCAGACCCGATGAACCTGACCAGTTAGCACTGGCGGAGGGATGTCGACGTGACCGAACAGCAATTTCAGCGCGCATTGAACCTCGACGAGCAGATCGTTCTGATCACCGGTGGCGCCCGCGGGCTAGGCGCCGCACTGAGCCGAGCATTCTCCCGCTCGGGCGCCCGCGTAATCGTGAACTACAACAAGAGCCGCGATGCCGCCGAGGCCCTGGTCGCCGAACTGGGTGAGGATCGCACCTTCGCAGTCCAGGCGGACGTGACGGACCGCAGTTCCGTCGACCAGTTGTTCTCCGCTGCACGCGAGAGATTCGACGCACCGATCTCGACCGTGGTCGACAATGCACTGGTCGACTTCTCGTTCAACGGCGATGCACGGCCGAACGCGGACACGATCACCTGGGCCGACTTCGACTCTCAACTACGCGGAGCTGTTGCCGGAACACTCAATACCACCCAGGCAGCGCTACCAGGCATGCGCGAACTCGGCTTCGGCCGAATCATCACTGTCGGAACCAATCTGGTCCAGAATCCGGTAGTTCCGTACCACGACTACACCGCTGCCAAGGCCGCACTGTTGGCACTGACACGGACGCTGTCCGCCGACCTCGGTCCGGACGGGATCACAGTCAACATGGTCTCGGGCGGCTTGCTCCGCACCACCGATGCGAGCGCCGCAACACCGGAAGCCGTGTTCGACATGATCGCGGCAAGCACTCCCCTGCGCCGAGTCACCACGCCGGACGAATTTGCCGACGCTGCACTCTTTTTCGCCTCCCCATGGTCGCGGGCCGTGACCGGCCAGAACCTGGTTGTCGACGGCGGACTCGTCAAGAACTGATGGGCGCACAGCTGCGGATAGGTGCGTTCCTGCTCGGTTGCGGACATCACAGTGCGGCATGGCGTCATCGCGACTCACCGGTCGAAAGTCTCGGCGACATAACGTATTACGAGTCGCTCGCCCAGATCGCCGAACGCGGCAAGCTGGACGCCGTCTTCTTCGCTGACGGTCACAGTGTTCGCGAACCCGAGTCGGGTGCGTCGTGGTTTCTCGAGCCGATCACCGCATTGACTGCCATGGCACGAGCGACAGCGGACATCGGCCTGGTGACCACCATTTCCACCACTTTCTACACGCCGTTTCACGCGGCGCGACTGTTGGCCTCGCTCGACCACATCAGCGGCGGACGGGCCGGCTGGAACGTCGTGACCTCGATGTTCGACCAGGAGGCGCGCAACCACGGACTCGAGGCGATGCCCGATCACGCATCCCGATACGAACGAGCCGACGAATTTGTCGAAGTGGCCCTCGCATTGTGGGATTCATGGTCGGAAGACGCGCTGATTCTCGACCGGTCGGGGCGTTTTGCCGACGCAAACAGGATTTCTCGAATCGATCACGACGGCAAACATTTTCGGGTGGACGGGCCGTTGACGGTTCCGCGCTCCCCGCAAGGCCGGCCGGTGTTGTTCCAGGCCGGGGCGTCCGAGCAGGGCCGCGATCTGGCGGCGCGTCGCGCCGAGGCAATCTATTCGGTTGCCTACGACTTACCCAGCGCACAGGCCTACTACGCGGACGTGAAATCGAGAATCGAGCGAGCCGGCCGGGATTCGAACTCTGTCGCCGTGATGCCGGGACTGGTCACCTACGTCGGCAGCACCGTCGCCGAGGCCAGGGCGAAGAAGGCCGAACTCGATCTCCTGCTGCCCACCGAACAGTCGATACGCCAACTCTCGTTGTTCACCGGACAGGATTGCGAGAACTGGGATCTCGACGGGCCCGTGCCCCCGTTGCCTCCACTCGAAGCGTTCACCGGGCCGCAGGGACGCTACGCCACTATTTTGCGGATCGTCGAGAAGGACGCACCGACTGTGCGGGAGCTCCTCGGGACGCTCGCTGCGGGTGGTGGTCACGCAACGATGATCGGAACACCGGAGTCGATTGCCGACGAGATGGGATCCTGGTTGAACGGCCGCGGTGCCGACGGTTTCAATCTGATGCCGCCGACCTATCCGCAGGGTCTGGAAGATTTTGTCGATCACGTGATTCCAGTGCTGCAGGCGCGTGGGTTGTTCCGTCGCGAATACGAGGGAGCGACTCTGCGAGAAAACCTCACCTAGTCCGGCAGTAGCGGCACCGACAGGTCCGGATCGCGTCCCAGGAGCACTCCCCTCGTGAGGGCCGCGGAGCCGAACTTCTTCCGGACACTGTCCATTGCCGAGTCGAGGGCGGCAGTGTCCGGACCCGCGAATCCTGGACCGTCGAAGGGCAATTCGAGTTGTTCGGCGCCGTCCCTATCCAGGTTGGAGACAGCGACACCGATCAACGTGATGCCCTTGTCCGCGATCATCGGTATCGCTTCGTCCAGCAGCACCATCGAGGCGTTCAGCAATTCCGCTGTGTCGGCGGTGGACCGGCGCAGCGTGTGAGATCGAGTTGCCCGCGTGAAATCCGCGAAGCGGCGCCGGAGCGTGACCGTGCGCCCCGTCCGCTGCGCCGAACGCATGCGTCGACTGACACGGTCGACAAGGGACATCAACGACGCATCGAGTTCTGCGCGGGGATGGGATCCGCGACCCAGCGCATGCTGAGCACCCATCGAACTGCGGCCACGATAGGCGCGGACGGGGCGCGGATCTCGATTGTGTGAGAGTGCGTAGAGATGGCGACCGGCGCCGCCCCCGAGAATCGAGACGATCGAGGATTCGTCGTGCCGAGCGATGTCACCCACCGTCACGATGTCGAAGTTTCGCAGCTTCTGGGCCGTGATCTTGCCGACGCCCCACAGCTTCTCGACCGGCAAGGGATGCAGGAACTCGGTCTCGCCCTCCGGCGGCACTCGCAGCAATCCGTCGGGTTTCGCGAATGCACTGGCGACCTTGGCCAGGAACTTGGTGCGTGCGATTCCGACCGTGATCGGTAGTCCGACCTGCTCGGCCACATCGCGTCTGAGGTTGGCTCCGATCTGCAGCGGGTTTCCCACGATCTTGGCGAGCCCGCCGACCTCGAGAAAGGCCTCGTCTATGGAGATTCCTTCGACCAGCGGCGACGTGTCGTGAAAGACGTCGAACACGTCTTTGCTCGCCTGCGAGTACGCCGACATTCGCGGAGGGACGACTATCGCCTGAGGACACAGTGATCGGGCCTGACCACCGCTCATGGCTGTGCGAACCCCGAACGCCTTGGCCTCGTAGCTTGCCGCCAAGACCACCCCACCACCGACGATGACCGGCCTGCCGGCCAGAGTCGGGTCGTCGCGTTGCTCGACTGATGCGTAGAACGAATCGAGGTCCGCATGCAGGATTGTTGCGTCACCTGTGGACCGACTATCGCCAGAATGATTACCGCCGGAACGAGCACCGCCAGCGTGATTACCTGGCGTTTCTTGATCCAGCGGTTCATGCGACACGAACATATGTTCCCATGCGCCACCGACACAATGAAAGGCCGCAAATAGATTCCATGGAATTAATCACGAATCGGGCGTACGGTGAAAGAATGATTCCACGGAATGCATATCGGTTCGGAGTCTGCTCGTGACCAGATCAGCCCTGAGCAGGCACTTCGACAACCTCGTCCGCTTCGAAACCGAACTGTGGACGGCCGTCGACCAGCGACTCCGAATCGAGCACGACCTGCCACTGAGTCGATTCGAGCCGATGCAGATCATCGACAGGCTCGGCTCCTGTCGGGTCTTCGACATCGCCGAGGCCCTCGCGATCACCGTCGGTGGCACGAGCAAGCTGGTGGATCGAATCGAAGCGGCTGGACACTGCCGTCGAAAATCCAATCCCACCGACAAACGATCCTCACTCATCGAGTTGACTCCCGAGGGCAATGAGCTGTTGCGGCGGGCGAAGGCAACGTTCGACGACGAATTGGAGCGCCGTCTCGGTTCCGTGCTGACGCCCGACGCTCTCGATCGATTCGGCGCCACACTGGCCACGCTGCGTGAAGCCAATCGAAACCTGACACCGACCACGAAGGAAAAAGCATGACCGGCACAATGCGCGCAATCGTACTCGACGCCCCCGGCCCGCCAGAAGCATTGACTATCAAAGTGATTCCGATACCCGTGCCGATTGCGGGCTGGGTACTGGTCCGGGTGAAGGCTTTCGGCCTCAATCGATCCGAACTTCACACCCGCCTCGGCCTCGCCGAAGGCGTGACATTCCCGAGGGTGCTGGGCATCGAGGCCGTCGGCGAAGTGGTGAACTGCCCCGGCGGGGAGCTCACCGAAGGCCGGCAAGTCGCCGCCATGATGGGTGGGATGGGGAGGACGTTCGACGGCGGTTATGCCGAGTACACGTGCGTTCCCGTCAGTCAGGTCGTTCCCTTCTCGAGCGAACTGGACTGGTCGACAGTGGGAGCTGTTCCCGAGATGCTGCAGACGTCCTACGGCTCGCTGACGGTAGGACTGGACACGAAATCCGGTCAATCCCTGTTGATCCGGGGAGGAACCTCCTCGGTCGGCATGGCAACCGCAGTCCTGGCGAAGCAGTGGGGGCTCACTGTCCTTGCGACCACCCGAGATGCGAACAAAGCGTCGTCGTTGACCGCGATCGGGGTTGACCACGTTATCGTCGACGACGGTGCTGTGGCCGGCCAGGTTCGAGACATCCTCCCGGGCGGTGTTGATCTGGCCCTCGAATTGGTCGGAACACCAACACTTCCCGACACGTTGCGCGCGACCCGCGTTCACGGCACCGTGTGTTTCACGGGAATGCTGTCCAACGAGTGGACAGTCAAAGACTTTTATCCGATCGACTACATTCCACGCGGAGTGCGATTGACCTCGTACGGTGGGGACGCGTCCGACCTGCCTGCCGACGTACTGCAAGACTTCCTCTCCGCTGTGGCGTCAGGCGAGGCGGTGGTACCGATCGACGAGGTGTTCGCGTTCGAGGACATCGCGCGAGCACATGCCAAGATGGAAGCCGGTACGGCACGTGGCAAATTGGTAGTTGTGCTCTGACCTGGCTTCTCACACCACGAATCGATAACCCATTCCTGCCTCGGTGATCAGATGCTTGGGGTTCGCCGGGTCATCCTCGAGCTTCCGACGAAGTTGAGCCAGGTAGACACGTAGATAGTGGGTCTCGGTGTCGTACGCCGGTCCCCACACTTCCCGAAGCAACTCCTTCTGCCCGACCAGCTTTCCGCGGTTGCGCACAAGCATCTCGAGCATGCCCCACTCGGTCGGAGTCAGGTGCACCTGTTCACCGCGCCGACTCACTGTTTTCGCAGCCAAGTCCACCGTGAAGGACGCGGTCTCGACCGACGGTTCCGAAGTGTCCGCCGCGGAGGTTCCCCGCCTCGCCGCAGCGCGCACGCGGGCCAGAAACTCGTCCATCCCGAAGGGCTTGGTGACGTAGTCGTCCGCACCGGCGTCGAGAGCCTCGACCTTGTCCGCGGAATCCGTGCGCGCCGACAGCACGATGACCGGCGCCGTGCACCAGCCACGCAGGCCGGCAAGCACTTCGGTGCCGTCCATGTCGGGCAGTCCGAGATCGAGTACCACGACGTCCGGTGGACGCTCGGCAGCAGCCCGCAAGGCACCCGCGCCCGTAGACGCGGTCACCACCTCGTACCCGCGCACCGAAAGATTGATACGCAGAGCTCGCAGAATCTGCGGTTCGTCGTCCACTACCAGGATTCGACTCATGATCCATTCCCATTCGTACCGGCCGCAGCCAACTCCACGATCATCGTCAATCCCCCACCAGGTGTGTCTGTGGCGCTGACTGTTCCGCCCATCGCATCGACAAATCCGCGCACCACGGAAAGTCCGAGGCCCACTCCGCCGGTGTTGTCGCGATCTCCCATCCGTTGGAACGGCTGGAACATCGTTTCGGCCTCACCTCGCGGAACACCTGGGCCCGTATCGGCAACACTGATCACCACACGATCACCGAGTTGCGCCGCCCCGACGCGCACCGGGGTTTCTCCCCCGTAGCGCAGAGCGTTGTCGACGATGTTCGCAATCACCCGCTCTAGCAGACCTTGATCTGCTTGCACTGCAACGGTACCCACGTCGACGACTACACTTCGAGCCCGCGAATCCGAGCGTCCACCGATGCCGAGGCCCAGCAACGCGCGGTGAACCACCTCGTCCAGATACACCGGCCGGAGCGTGGGTTTCACCACCCCGGCGGCAAGGCGGGACGAGTCGAGCAAGTTCCCGACCAGTGCCGTCAACTGATCCGCCGACTCCTCGATGGTTGCCAACAATTCAGCGGTGTCTTCGGGCGAGAACTCGATGTCGTCGCTGCGCAGACTGGACACCGCCGCCTTCACTCCGGCGAGAGGCGTTCGCAGGTCATGGCTTACCGCTGACAGCAAGGCTCGACGCAGTTGATCAGCCTCGGTGAGCGCGGCAGCCTTGCTCGCCTCGACTGTCAGTTTCTCCTGGCGGATCATCCCAACTGCTTGGTGAGCGACCACCGTCAGCACTCGTCGGTCCCGCGCACTCAGGTCGGGCCCAGCCAACAACAGCGCGTATTCCCCGTCGTTGACCTCACAGACCGTATCCGCTTCGTCGTCCGTGGTCGGCGGCTGCGTACCGACGGCAGCGATGACTCCGTCGTCGTGATGAATGACGGAAACCCCTCGCTGGCGATAGATTTCGAGTGCCTTCGCCAGAAGTGTCGACAGATCCGCTCCGCGGAGAACTGATCCCGCGAACAGTGTGAGCAGTTCGGCTTCCTCGGATGCGCGCTTCGCCTCGCGGGCGCGCTTTGCTGCGGCGTCGACCAGAACGGCAACTGCCACAGCCACGATCAACAGCACGACAGTGGTGATGAAGTTGTCAGGTTCGGCGATGGTGAAGCTGTACCGCGGATCGGTGAAGAAGTAATTGAGCAGCAGTCCCGAGATCAGTGCCGACAATATCGCCGGGCCGACGCCGCCGAGGAGGGCAACCAGAACGACCACGACGAAGAACAGCGCGTTCTCGCCGTTGACCCCGGAGATTCGGTCGACGAGACCCATGATCGCGGCCGCGAGCGAAGGCACGACGATCGCCGCAATCCACGACAGGACCCGGCGCTCCGAGCGCCCCAGCACCGAAATGCGTCGTCGCGCCGTCGCTTCCTCGTGCGTGACCATGTGAACGTCGATACCACCGGACTGCTGAACCACAGCAGCGCCGATCCCCTCGTCGAGGATGCGAGCCAGGCGGGAACGCCGCGACGTTCCCAGCACCAACTGTGTGGCGTTCTCCTCACGCGCGAACTCGAGGAGCGTCGACGGTACGTCGTCACCGACAACGGTGTGAAGCGTGGCGCCGACTCCGACAGCCAACGCGCGCACCTTGCCCATCTCGGGGGCCGAGACACCGGTGAGTCCGTCACCGCGTACGACGTGGACCACCATCAGCTCGGCGCTCGACTTCGACGCGATTCGAGATGCGCGTCGTACCAGGGTTTCCGACTCCGGTCCCCCGGTCACGGCAACGACGACACGCTCGCGCGCTTCCCAGGTATCGGTGATCTTGTTCTCGGCCCGGTATTTCGCCAGTGCGGCGTCCACCTGATCGGCCACCCACAGCAGAGCCAGTTCGCGTAGCGCCGTGAGGTTTCCGCGTCTGAAGTAATTGCCCAAGGCCGCATCGACCCGTTCCGGTGAATACACGTTTCCGTGAGAAAGTCTGCGGCGCAGCGCCTCCGGGGTGATGTCGACCAGCTCGACCTGCGCCGCACTACGCACTACCGCGTCCGGAACCGTCTCCTGCTGAACCACGCCGGTGATGTGCGCGACAACGTCGTTGAGGCTTTCGAGGTGTTGCACGTTGACCGTGGACAGAACGTCGATCCCGGCTTCGAGCAGTTCCTGTACGTCCTGCCAGCGCTTGTGATTCTTGCTCCCTGGCGTGTTGGTATGTGCCAACTCGTCCACCAGGACAAGGGCCGGACGCCGAGCCAACACGGCCTCGACGTCCAGTTCCGGCATCCGTGTTCCGCGATAATCCACCAGCTTGGGCGGCACTATTTCGAGGTCTCCGATCTGCGCCGCGGTGCGGGCGCGGCCGTGTGTCTCCACGACGGCCGCGACCACGTCACAGCCACGATCTCGACGCCGATGAGCCTCACCGAGCATCGCGAAGGTCTTTCCGACGCCAGGCGCAGCGCCGAGGTAGATACGCAATTCACCACGTTTGCGTGCCCTACCGAAAGATTGACCGACCTTCTCCGAAGAACTCACGTGACAATCATCCACCAGTCGTCGGTGCAGCACACGTAGGTGCCGTCAATCCGAGTGCCAGGTTCAATTCCAGTACGTTGACTCGCTCGGCTCCGAGAAATCCGAGTTGCCGACCGTCGGTGTGCTCGGCCACCAAGTCCCGCACCTGGTCTTCCGAGATGCCGTTGTTCGCCGCCACCCTCGCGACCTGCAGTTCGGCGTACGCCGGACTGATGTGGGGATCGATACCCGAGCCCGAACCGGTGACTGCGTCGACGGGAACCGATGCCGGGTCGACACCCTCACGTGCCGCGATGGCTGCCCGGCGATCGATGACGAATCCGGCCAGAATCTCGCTGCTCGGCCCCTGGTTGGACGGCAGTGCCGCAGCGGGATCACCGGTGGCAAACGGATCCTCGTCCGAAACGGATCCGACAACACGATTGTGAAAGAACGGGTCCTGCTGCCCTTCGGCGACCTGCGGATCGACACCCACCCAGGCACTGCCGACCACGCAACCGGCGGCATCGGTGACCGGTGAGCCTTCGGCAGATCCGGAGCTGATCCGGCTGACACCCCACACCGCGGCGGGATAGACCACACCGAGAACGACGGTGAGCGCGAGCAATACGAGCAAACCCGCCCACACCTGTTTGGCAAAACCGATAGTGAAACGCATGTCAGGTCACCCAATTCCAGGAATCAAACGTACGACGAGATCGATCAACCAGATACCGACGAACGGTGTGATCACACCGCCGAGACCGTAGACGAGCAGGTTACGTCCGAGCAACTGCGATGCCGTCGACGGTCGGTATCGAACACCCTTGAGTGCCAACGGAATCAAACCGATGATCACCAAGGCGTTGAAGATCACGGCCGAGACGATCGCCGATTCGGGGGTGGCGAGACGCATGATGTTCAACGCGTCCAGCTGCGGGTAGATGCCGCTGAACAAGGCCGGCAGGATTGCGAAATACTTCGCCAGGTCGTTCGCCAACGAGAATGTGGTCAACGCGCCGCGGGTGATCAGCAATTGCTTGCCGATTTCCACCACCTCGATCAGCTTGGTGGGATCGGAGTCGAGATCGACCATGTTTCCGGCCTCTTTGGCTGCCGAGGTTCCCGTGTTCATCGCGACCCCGACATCCGCCTGGGCAAGGGCGGGAGCATCATTGGTCCCGTCACCGGTCATCGCGACGAGACGTCCGCCTTCCTGTTCCTTCCGGATCAGGGCCAGTTTGTCTTCCGGGGTGGCCTCCGCCATGAAGTCGTCGACGCCCGCCTCGTCGGCAATCGCCTTCGCGGTCAACGGATTGTCGCCGGTGATCATGATCGTGCGAATACCCATCGCCCGGAGTTCGGCGAACCTGTCAGCCATTCCCGGCTTGACGACGTCGGACAACGCGATCACGCCGAGGATCGAGGTACTCTCACCATGCTTGACGGCAACTACCAGCGGCGTTCCGCCGGCTTGGGCGATGTCGCCCACGGTGTCGGTCACCGCGCTCTCCGCGTGTCCACCGCCACTGACGACCCAGTTCATCACCGCATCTGCTGCACCCTTTCGGATTTGGCATCCGGAGTGGTCGAGTCCGCTCATCCGGGTTTGTGCCGTGAACGGAACGAACTCGGCGCGTTCCTCGTCCAGCGTCGGCTCGGCAGCGAGACCGAACTCCGCTGCGCACAGCTCGACGATGCTCCGTCCCTCGGGAGTTCCGTCGGCAAGGCTCGACAAGCGTGCTGCCGCAGCAAGATCGTCGGCGGATACACCGGGCGCCGGATGGAGTGCGGTGGCCCGGCGGTTACCGAAAGTGATGGTTCCGGTCTTGTCCATCAACAGGGTGTCGATGTCGCCCGCAGCTTCCACCGCGCGCCCCGACATCGCGAGAACGTTGCGCTGGACGAGGCGGTCCATGCCCGCGATACCGATCGCCGAGAGCAGCGCTCCGATGGTCGTCGGGATCAGGCAGACGAGAAGTGCGATCAGCTTGATCGGATCCTGCTCGTGCCCCGCGTACAAGCCCATCGGGCCGATGGCTACGACGGCGAGGAGGAAGATGACGGTCAACGACGCGAGCAGGATGTTGAGCGCAATCTCGTTGGGTGTCTTCTGACGTGAAGCACCCTCGACGAGCGCGATCATCCGGTCCACGAACGAACTGCCCGGTGCTGCGGTGATTTCCACGACGATGCGGTCCGAGAGAACCGTCGTACCACCGGTGACGGCGCACCGGTCACCACCGGATTCACGGACCACCGGCGCGGATTCACCGGTGATCGCCGATTCGTCTACGGAGGCAATACCTTCGACCACGTCGCCGTCGCCGGGGATGACCTCGCCGGCAACCACTATCACCCGATCGCCGACCACCAGTTCGGTGCCGGAAACCGATTCGATCGCACCGCTCATCGTGATCCGATGTGCTGTGGTGTCCTGCTTCACCTTTCGCAGGCTCGCCGCCTGCGCCTTGCCGCGCCCTTCGGCCACGGATTCGGCGAGGTTCGCGAAGATCACCGTGAACCAGAGCCACAGGGTGATCACCCAGGAGAACACCGAGGGATCGGCGATCGCCATGACAGTGGTGATGACGGAACCGACGAACACCACGAACATGACCGGGTTGCGGGCGAGGTGGCGTGGGTCGAGTTTGCGCACGGCCCCCGGCAACGCGGTGATCATCTGCCGCGGGTTGAAAACGCCTGCGTGTACTTCACGGGACTGCCCTGGATCAACCTTGTCGGCAGCGTCTTGCGCTACCACGGGTTTCTCACTGATACGCACGGTCATTGAAGAGCCTCCGCTAGCGGGCCCAGCGCGAGGGCCGGGAAGAATGTAAGTGCAGCAACAAGAACGACGGTGCCGGTCAACAAACCGGTGAACATCGGTCCGGACGTCGGGAGGGTGCCGGCCGTCGGCGCCACCTTCTTCTGCGAGGCAAGAGCACCGGCCAAGGCGAGAACGAAGATGATCGGCAGGAATCGGCCGAGAAGCATGCAGATTCCGAGAGACGACTGGAACCAGTCGCTGGTGACCGTCAGACCGCCGAAGGCGCTGCCGTTGTTGTTCGAGGCGGAGGCGAAGGCGTAAAGCACCTCACTGAACCCGTGGATCGATCCCGGCGTGCCCGGATCTCCCCCGTTGCCTTGATAACCGGTGGTCGAACCGAGGATGACGGTGATGGCGGTACCGATCAAGACCAGCGCGGGCATGACCAGAATCGACAGCGCCGCAAGGGTGATCTCGCGTCGACCCAACTTCTTGCCGAGATATTCGGGCGTGCGACCGACCAGCAGTCCGCCGACGAACACTGCGATCAATGCCAGCACAAGAATCCCGTAGAGGCCGGTTCCGACTCCACCTGGCGCAATTTCGCCGAGCAACATGTTGAGCAGGACCGCGCCGCCACCGAGGGGCGACATGCTGTCGTGGGCCGAGTTCACCGCGCCCGTCGACGTTCCCGTGGTCGCCACCGCGAACAACGCCGATCCGGGGATTCCGAAGCGAACTTCCTTGCCCTCCATCATCGAACCAGCTGCTGTGGCGGCAACACCGCGTGCGCCGGATTCGGCAGCGAGCGTGACTGCGAGCAGCCCGCTCCACAGGATTCCCATCACTGCCAGCAGGGTGAGGCCTTGCCTACGATCCCCGACTAGAGTTCCGAACGTTCGGGTGAGGCAGACCGGAATCAACAGGATCGCCAGGATCTCGACGACATTGCTCAACGGGGTGGGGTTCTCGAACGGGTGCGCCGAGTTGGCAGCCAATATCCCGCCACCGTTGGTGCCGAGTTCCTTGATCGCTTCCTGGGACGCGACGGGGGCCAGTGCATTGGTCACCGCATTGCCGTCGAGGCCGGTGGAGGCGAAACCGCTGTGGAACGACTGGATCACTCCCTGGCTCAACAGGATCAGGGCGATCACGAAGGAGAACGGGAGGAGGATGCGCAGAGAACCACGCGTCAGATCGACCCAGAAGTTGCCGATCTCGCCGCCCCTGGCCACCCGAATGAAGCCACGAACCAATGCGATGGCCACCGCCATGCCGACCGCTGCCGAGACGAAGTTCTGCACCGCCAGACCGACGGGCTGAACGAAGTTGCTCATCGTCGTTTCCGGCGTGTACGACTGCCAGTTGGTGTTCGCCACAAACGAAATCGCGGTGTTGAACGCTACGGCAGGACTGACCCCGGACAGACCGTCACTCAGCGGCAGTACTCCCTGAATCCGTTGCAGGAAGTACAGGAACAATGCGCTGGCCAGCGAGAATCCGAGAACGCTTGCGGCGTAGCCGTACCACGTCTGCTCGGCCCTGGAGTCGATCCGACCGACGCGGTAGATCACACTCTCGACCCGAAGATCTCGCGTCGACGAGTAAACACGCGCCATGTAGTCGCCCACCGGGACGTAGGCGATTGCCAGAACGACGAGGACAAAAGCGATCTGCAGGCCGGCTGCAAGAGCGGGCGACATCAGAACCTCTCAGGATCTACGAGTGCAACGAGCAGGTAAATGACCAATGCCGCGGCGACGGCGATCAGAACCACGCTGACCACACCGGCAACCGTCATTTGGGAGCGCTCGCCTGTAGGGCGCGCAGTACCAGCGCGCACACGAGAAAACCGCCGAGAATCAGAGCAACGTAGGCCAGATCGGCCATGAGCTTCCCTCTTCGAAATCTTTTGCCGTGCTGCTGTGCATCGCAGCCATGACGCGCGGTCGCCCTCGACCGGATGCGCTCTCTCAGCTTCGACCTCCGGAAAGGCCGATTCCGCGTCTCTGACGATCCGCTTACGCACTGACCTGGCGTCTTGACGCGATCTTGACGCGAAACCGAAGTTCACTAATACTGAAACAAGTTACTGTTCGTTCGAACGAACAGTTTTGCGAAGGGAACCTGATGACTTCTCGAACCGACCACGATCTCGCCCCCGGTCTTGTCGACCAGGTTGCGAGTCTGGCCTCGGGCGCCACCTCGTCCGTCGCGGCCACCGAGGCAACGCTGAGCCGGATCGAGGCCACTCAGCCTCACCTCAATGCGTTCAAGATCGTGCGGCGAGAGAAGGCACTCGAGGAAGCTGCCGAGGCCGACAGACGTCTCGCACGCGGCGAGCGTCTGCCGCTGCTCGGTGTGCCGATCGCAGTGAAGGACGACGTCGACATCACCGGCGAACCCACGGCCTTCGGTTGCCCTGGCGATTTCCCGGCCAAGACCGAGGACTCGGAGATGATTCGACGCCTCCGCGACGCCGGCGCAGTGATCGTGGGCAAGACCAACAGCCCGGAATTGGGTCAGTGGCCGCTCACGAGCGGTTCAGCCTTCGGTTACACGCGCAATCCGTGGTCGCGTCACCACACTCCAGGCGGATCGTCGGGCGGCACCGCCGCGGCCGTCGCCGCCGGATTGGTCAGCGCCGGAATCGGTTCCGACGGTGCCGGTTCCATCCGAATCCCTGCGGCCTGGACCAACCTCGTCGGAATCAAACCGCAGCGCGGGCGCATCTCAACCTGGCCCGACGCCGAAGCGTTCTACGGCCTGACGGTCAACGGACCTCTCGCTCGCACCGTCGCCGACGCGGCACTGCTGCTCGACGTCGCTGCCGGCAACCATGACGGCGATCTCCACAAGCCGACACCGGTCACCGTCAGCGACGCGGTGGTACGCGACCCCGGAAAACTGAAAATCGCGCTTTCCCTTCGCAATCCGTTCACCGCCACTCCCGTGAAGCTGGACCCGGAAGTGCGCCTGGCCGTGCATTCGATCGCCGACACGCTGCGGGAACTCGGACACCATGTCGTCGTCGACGATCCCGCATACGGCCTGATCTTCGGCCTGAACTTTCTGCCCCGCTCGCTCGTCGGGGTCCACGACTGGCTCGGACGCGTTCCCGACCCGAAACTGGTCGATGCCAGAACACGTGGAAATGCCCAGAACGGCAAGCTACTTCGCGGCGCACCTCTGCGCGCGGCCCGCGCGGCCGAGCCGCGGATGCGAAAGCGGATCGGAGCGATCTTCGACACCTACGACGTCGTCCTGGCACCCACGACGGCAACCCCACCGATCATGGCGACCGCGATCGACGGCATCGGTGGCTGGGACACCGACAAGGTCATGACCGGCGCCTGCCCCTACGCGTGGCCGTGGAACGTCCTCGGCTGGCCCTCGGTCAACGTGCCGGCCGGATTCAGCAAGGCCGGCCTGCCCATCGGTGCGCAGTTGATGGGCAACGAGAACACCGAACCTCTGTTGGTCTCCCTCGCTTCACAGTTGGAATCGGTCCTGCGTTGGGATCAGGTCCGACCCGAGCCGTGGTGGTGACCCGATGAGTAACCGGGACGTTCGCGAGCGAATACTCGACGCCGTTCTGCACGTCGTCGGTACCGACGGCATCCCGGGTGTGAGCAACCGGCGCATCGCCGCGCAGGCCGGCGTCTCACTCGGATCGATCACGTATCACTTCGCCAGCCAGTCGGACATGCTCCGCGCTGCTCTGTCTCGTTTCGTGACCGACGAGACGACGCGCCTGCGCGCCTTGGCCGAGGAGTACCGCGACAAAGGTCTGAGCGTCGAGGACGCCGCGGCAATAGCCGAAAAGGTGACGCGAGATCTTTCGTTCTCGGCCGAGCGGATCGCGCCGTTCGAGATGTACATCGCCGCCGGGCGCGACCACGAACTCCACGAAGTCGCCGTCGAATGCTTCGCCGCCTACGACGATTTGACCGTCACGATTCTGACGGCACTCGGTGTACCTGATCCGGAGTCGATTGCATCGACGCTCGTCGCCGTCATCACCGGCCTCCAACTCCGACGCCTGGCCACCGGCGTCGACGAGCAGGACATCGGCGCGGCGATCCTCAGGGTCCTCCGGCCCTAGAAGCCCAGCCGGCCGAGCTGCTTCGGGTCGCGCTGCCAGTCCTTGGCGACCTTGACGTGCAGCTCCAGGAAGATCCGCACACCGAGCAGCTTCTCGATCTGCAGGCGCGCACTGGTACCGACTTCCCGCAGACGCGCTCCGCCCTTACCGATGACGATGCCCTTCTGACTGGGCCGCTCGACGTAGAGCAGTGCATGCACGTCGAGCATCTCGCCCTGCTTCTCGGTGCGTCCCTCGCGCGGGATGACCTCCTCGATCACCACAGCCAGGGAGTGCGGCAATTCTTCGCCGAGCCCCTCGAGCGCAGCCTCACGGATCAGTTCGGCCATGAGCACCTCTTCGGGCTCGTCCGTCAGTTCCCCGTCCGGGTAGAAGGCCGGGCCCTCGTCCATCAGACCGGCGAGGACGTCGACCAGGATCTCGACCTGTTCACCCGACTTCGCGGACACCGGAACGACCTCGGATTCGGGACCGAGCAGGGTGGACAGCGCGAGCAACTGCTTTCCGACGGCGTCGCGGCTGACCTTGTCGATCTTGGTCACGATGCCGACAAGCTTGGTCTTGGGCGCCATCTGACGGACCTGCTGCACGATCCAGCGGTCTCCGGGCCCGATGGCCTCGTCGGCCGGGATGCACAGGCAGATGACGTCGACCTCGGAGTACGTGTCGCGAACCAGGTCATTGAGGCGCTGCCCGAGCAAAGTGCGGGGCTTGTGCAGTCCAGGGGTGTCGACCAGGATCAGCTGCGCATGCTCGCGGTGAACGATGCCGCGAATCGTGTGGCGCGTCGTCTGCGGGCGCGAGGACGTGATCGCGATCTTGCTGCCGACCAACGCGTTGGTCAGCGTGGACTTGCCCGTATTGGGTCGACCCACGAAACACACGAAGCCTGACCGGAATTCGTTCTTGCTCATAACTGCTCCTCGCTGAACTCTCGCTCAGTCATCGGTGTCTTCTGTCTCTTCGTCTTCGGACGGCGGGATGCGCTGCACGAACACCGTGCTGATGCGTACCCGGCCTCGGCCCGTATTGGTTCCCTCGCCGCGCAGGATCAAACCGTCGTACTCCACTTCGGAACCGGGAAGTGGCACTCGGCCGAGTACGTATCCGATCAGCCCGCCGACGGTCTCCACCTCGTCGAGTTCGAGTTCGAGATCGAACAATTCACCGAGGTCTTCGATGGGAAGTCTCGCGGATACGCGGAACATTCCGTCACCGAGATCCTCGATGGGCGGCGTCTCGTCCTCGTCGTATTCGTCGGCGATCTCACCGACGATCTCTTCGATGACGTCCTCGATCGTGACGAGCCCGGCGATTCCGCCGTACTCGTCGACGAGTATCGCCATGTGGTTGCGGTCGCGCTGCATCTCGGCCAGCAAGCTGTCGAGCGGCTTCGAGTCGGGAACGAAGACGGCGGGCCGCATGACGTCGCAGACGTTGACGTTCCGGCCGCCGTCGGGCAGGTGGTAGGTCTGCTTGACCAGATCCTTGAGGTAGACGACACCGAGCACGTCGTCGACGTTCTCCCCGATGACCGGCAGGCGCGAGTGACCACTGCGCACGGCCAACGACGTTGCCTGCCCGGCATTCTTGTCGTTCTCGATCCACACCATGTCGGTGCGCGGCACCATCACCTCGCGTGCCGACGTGTCTCCGAGCTCGAAGACGGACTGGATCATTCGGCGTTCTTCGTCGGCCACGACGCCACGTTCCTGCGCCATGTCCACGAGTTCACGCAACTCGATTTCCGACGCGAACGGGCCGTTGCGGAAGCCCTTACCCGGGGTCAATGCGTTACCCACGAGGATCAGGACGCGACTGATCGGCCCGAGCAGAACCCCGATCCACAGCAGTGGCAGCGACGCGGCCATCGCGATGGAGTACGCATGTTGGCGCCCAAGCGTTCTCGGTCCGACGCCGATGACCACGTACGAGACGAGAACCATGATCACCGCGGTGACGGTCAGTGCCCAGCCCAGCGAGAGGACGTCGATCAGGCCGCCCACGAGTACGACGGTGGCCGTGATCTCGCACAAAATGCGAAGCAGGACCATCAGATTCACGTATCGCGGACGATCGGTCAGGATGCGTTGCACTCGCGCGGCGCCGGCTCGCTCTTCCTTTGCCATCTCGTCGATCCGCGCCGACGAAATGGTGTTGAGCGCCGAGTCGACGGCCGCGAACACACCACCGACCGGGACAAGAGCAATCGCCAGAACAAAGAGCGCTATGGCGCTACTCACTACAGAACCCCCGGATAACTGTTATCGGTCCACTCCGTCGACGAAACCGGTCTTACCGAGCAGCTTCTGATCGCGTTCGGCCAGTGCTGCTTCGCGGTCGATACGGCGAAGGTCTTCGTACCACTCTTCGAGGAGGCTGTTCTGCAAGCCGAACATCTCCTTCTCCTCTTCCGGCTCCGCATGGTCGTAGCCGAGAAGGTGCAACACACCGTGGACGGTCAGGAGGGCAAGTTCGTGAGCCAGTGAATGCCCGGCCTTGTCAGCCTGATCCGCGGCGAAAGACGGACACAGCACGATGTCGCCGAGCATCGACGGCCCCGGCTCGGGGGAATCGGGACGGCCACCCGGCTCGAGTTCGTCCATCGGGAACGACATGACGTCGGTCGGGCCCGGCAGGTCCATCCAGCGAACGTGCAGATCCGCCATCGTCGCGGAGTCGACGAGAACCATCGACAGCTCGGCCGCCGGATGGACATCCATCCGAGCGATCACGAAACGGGCAACGCTGATCAACTCCGGTTCGGAGATGTCCATGCCCGATTCGTTCGAGACCTCGATGCTCATGTGCGACGCTCTTTCCTGGGAAAAGTAGGGGTTGATGCGTCGCTCAGCCTACCGTCGCGGTGAATGAGCATGTGCAGCGCGGCGCTGCGCCCGGTTTCCGACCGCCAACTCGCCGGACCGATCCGATTCGTGACGCTCGTAAGCGTCGACGATGTGAGAGACCAGCCGATGACGTACGACGTCGCTGCTGTCCAGAGTGGCGAAATGAATATCGTCGATCCCGGTGAGGATTTCGGATGCCGCGCGCAGACCCGAACGGGCCCCGCCCGGCAGATCGACCTGGGTCACGTCTCCGGTGACCACGATCTTGGAACCGAACCCGAGGCGGGTCAGGAACATCTTCATCTGCTCGGCCGTGGTGTTCTGCGCTTCGTCCAAGATGATGAAGGCGTCGTTGAGCGTCCGGCCACGCATGTAGGCGAGCGGAGCGACCTCGATGACTCCGGCCTGCATCAACTTCGGAATCGCCTCGGGATCCATCATGTCGTGCAATGCGTCGTGCAGCGGGCGGAGATACGGATCGATCTTCTCGTGCAGCGTGCCGGGCAGAAAGCCCAGTCGCTCCCCGGCCTCGACTGCCGGCCTGGTCAAGATGATCCGAGAGACCTGCTTGGCCTGCAACGCCTGAACGGCCTTGGCCATGGCGAGGTAGGTCTTGCCGGTACCGGCCGGGCCGACTCCGAACACGATGGTGTTCTCGTCGATGGCGTCGACGTAGCGTTTCTGGTTGAGGGTCTTCGGCCGAATCGTCTTGCCCCGACGCGAAAGAATGTCGAGGGAGAGCACCTCGGCCGGAGACTCGCCGACCTCGTTGGTGAGCATGCCGATGGTTCGTCGAACAGCGTCCGGGGCAATGGGCTGCCCTCGACCGGCCAGCGACGCCAATTCACTGAACACACGTTCTGCCAGCGCCACGTCTGCAGCCGTCCCCGACAAGGAGATGGTTCCGCCACGTACATGAATGTCGGCACGAAGCTCACGTTCGATCGCGGTGAGATTCTCGTCCGTCGCCCCCAGGACTTGACGCACGGTCTCCGGCGCCAGATCCATACTCGAACGGACGGTGCGCTCTGCGGGCAGAGCGCGCTCGGTGATGGTGGTTACACGGTTCCCGTCGAGTTCACTGTGTTCACTCACGTGGTGAATATGGCCTGCTTTCTGGTCCGATCAGCCCACTCGACTCGTGAGCCTCGATACTTCGAAGTCTAGCGCCAGAGTCGGACACGGCCCACTTGTTAATCGTCCCGGCCTAATCCTCGCGGCGACCGGACGGCAGCGATTCGCGGATCCACTCCGACGCTTCGGCGACGATCTCGGAGCTTCTGTCCGGACTGATACCCGCGATGACCAGGCACACGGCGGCAAAGGATTCGCCCGAGTCCGTGATGAGCCCACTGTTGGCCTGATCGAACAAAGTGATCGTGATCGCCTCGGTCATCGCTACCAGAGTCTCGGCCGGCAGGTATTTCGAGAAGGTTCCGTCACGCTGACCGCGCTCGACGACGCTGATACTCACGGCACGCGCGGGCTCCATCAGATCGAGAATCCGCTGCTCCCCCAACTCTTTGCGAGCAAAGCTGAGCAGCATCCGGAAGCGATCACCGACCGGCCATGACAGCAATGCCAGTACGGCAGTCGCCAGATCCGGGCGCTCGGGCGGCTCGCCGGCTTGGCTCAGCGCAGCTACGAGATCGGTCGACGCCTCGTCCACGATGCCGTTGATCAGCGCCTCTCGGCTGTCGAAGTGCGCGTACACGGTTCGCCTGACCACACCGGCGGCCTTTGCGACGTCGTCCATGCTCGCATCCGGATCAGCAGCGAACGCCGTGATCGCCGCCTCGATGATGCGATTGCGATTGGCCGCGGCCTGACTACGACGCTGCCGTCCGCCCGATTCGGCAGTTCCCGAAACGACTGTGCCCGAATGCGTCAACGCGCGTTCCACCTCTTTCGACTGCCCAACTGTGATCTAGGTCAATCATAGTTGCACATCGGTGTGCAAGTTATTAACTTACACATCAGTGTGCAAATAGATCGAGGAGTGTCTTCGATCATCAGGAACGGAGTCGCGTCATGACGACACTCATGAGCAAACCTGTCTCGGAGATGGACCAGCCGTACTCACGGCGGTGGGCCGCGCTCGGGGTGTTGTGCCTGAGTCTGCTGATCGTCGTGATGGCGAATACCGCGCTGATCGTCGCGGCGCCGGACATGACCAGAGACCTCGGCCTCACCAGCACGCAACTTCAATGGGTCATCGACGGCTACACCGTTCCCTACGCCGCATTGATGCTGCTGTTCGGCGTGATCGGTGACAAGTACAGTCGCCGCGGCGCACTTCTCGCCGGACTGGCCGTGTTCGCCGGCGGCGCCGTCTTCGGCAGCATCGCGGACACCACCAACGCCGTCATCGCGGCACGAATGATCATGGGCGTCGGCGCCGCGATCATCATGCCCGCGACGCTTTCGCTTCTGGTCGCTACCTTTCCCAAAGCGGAGCGATCACGCGCCATCGCGGCGTGGGCGGCGACATCGGGTCTCGCGATTGCACTCGGTCCGCTGTTGGCCGGATGGATTCTCGACAGTCATTCCTGGAGCATCACTTTCCTGATCAACGTCCCGATCGCCGCAGTCGCTGCCGTCGCCGCCGTATTTCTGGTGCCGCCGAGCAAGGCCGAGCACCTGGGCCGGATCGACTGGATCGGCGGCGCACTCTCGGTGGTCACCATTGGCTCGCTCGTGTACTCGATCATCAACGGATTCCACTTCGGGTGGACCGGCGGACCCATCGGTGCCGCCGTACTCGCTGCGATCGGCCTCGTCTCGTTCGTCGTCTGGGAACTGCGTCACCCGCAGCCACTGCTCGACGTCCGTAAGCTCGGCCAGCGCATGGTCGGCGGCGCGACGCTCGCCGTACTTCTGCTGTTCCTGGCCGCCTTCGGCGCCATCTACTTCATCTCACAGCAGTTCCAGTTCATCCTCGGCTACGGCGCACTCGAAACCGGTGTTCGTCTGCTGCCCTTGGCAATTGCCGTTTCGATCGGCGCCGTTGTCAGTGGGCGGATCACTCCGCTGATCGGCGTCCGGGCATCCATCGTCGGCGGCATGGTGGTCGCCGCGATCGGCGTTCTGATTCTCACGCAGGTCGACGGCGATTCGGGCTACTGGATGTTCGCAGTCCCACTGATCCTGCTCGGCCTGGGCATCGGTCTCAGCGAACCGCCGGCCACCGACGCCATCATGGACAACTTCTCCGAGGACGATCTCGGTGCTGCGGGTGGCCTCAACGACACCGCCATCGAACTCGGCGGCTCGCTGGGTATCGCGATCCTCGGCTCGATCCTCGCTGCGAGCTACAAGGATTCGATTGCCGGATTCATCAATGGAATGCAGGTTCCGCAGTTGACGGGCGAACTTGCGCAACAGGCCGCGTACGCGATGGAGGTGTCGGGCGAATCCGTCGGCGGCGCTTCGTTGGTCGCCGAAGAGATGGCAGGCAACCCGTTGGCTGCAGCTCAGGCAGGGCCGTTGCTCGACGCCGCAGGCAGTGCCTACGCCGACGCGATTTCGGCGGCCAGTTGGGCGGGCGGTCTTGCACTGTTCGTGGGGGCAGTTGTCGTGGCGTTCATCCTGCCGGGCAAGAAGGCCCCTGTGGAAGTAGACCCCGCGTCAGTCTGACGTGCACGGAGCCAGCGGGTCTTCGGCGAGAACCAACTCGCGGGAGACCCGCCACGACTCGGTCGAGGGTGAGAGAAACGCGTCGTGTCCTTCGCCCTCGATCACACGCAGTGCCACGGGATCACCAGCCGCTTCCGCGGCTTTCGCGTACCGGGAGCTCACCTTGGCCGGCACCTGCAGATCGTCCGCACCCGTGACGCACACAACGGGGACGCCGATCGGCAATCGATGCTGCGGCGACGCACTGCGATACAGATCCGGGTCCGCGTCGAACGGAACGCCGAACAGATCCTCGATGAAGCTGATCCGTCGTCCACGCTCGCCTGCCGACGCCAGATCGAGTGCGGCCGCCTGTGCGATGACCCGTTCAGGCCGGGTGAACGTGTCCTTCTCCCCCGCCAGCCACACTGCAAGATGTCCTCCGGCCGAATGCCCGAGCAAGCGAATCTGATTCAGATCCAATTCGGCCGAGGACTTCCCGGCAACCAGTCCGGGGATTTCGTCGTACGCCGTTTTCACGTCGGCGGACATCTCCGGCCAACCACCGCCCGCCCCGAGACGGCGGTATTCGATGTTCCACACCGCGACGCCGTGCCGCGCGAGTTCGACGGCAAATGCGGTGCCCAGAGTCAATCCGTACTGCCCGCTCCAGAAGCCGCCGTGGATCTGCATGACGACCGGGATCGGGCCGTCAGCGACTCCGTCGGGAACGTAGAGATGCCCGAACTGCTGCTCGTGTCGGCCGTACGGAATCTTGAATCGAGGCACCGAGGAAATCTATCTCAGGCGAGGGCGCTGCCTGCGGCCCAGTCTGCCCAGGAAAGGGTCCAGTCGCCGTTCTGCCACACCTCCAGCGGAGCGCCGCCGGTGTTCTTGATCTCGACGACATCTCCCGGCTGCGAGAAATCGAAGAACCATTTGGCATTGGCCGCACTGAGATTGAGGCAACCGTGCGAGGTGTCGGTGTTTCCCTGCGCCCAGACGGTGCTCTCCAACTCGTGAAGATAGATACCGTCGGTGCTGATGCGGGTGGCCCAGTTGATGGATTCCTTGTAGCCGAGGCGCGAGTTGATCGGCAGACCGTAGGTCGACGAATCCATGATGACGGGGTTGGCCTTGTCCATCACGGTGTACGTGCCGGGCTGGGTCCAGAACGAGAGCGTCGTGCCGCCGATCGTCTCGGTGCCGCCCATTCCCATCGAGGTCGGCATTTCCTTGATCACCTGACCGTTTTCGTAGACGGTCACCATCTTGGTGTTGTCGTCGGCGACCGAGACGTGGGAGTCGCCGATCTTGAAGGACACGGTGTCGTCCTGCTGGCCGTACAGTCCGTTGCCGAGTTGCTTGCCGTAGATGTTCGCGTTCACCGAGACCGTCGTGCCTGGTGCGTAGTAGTTCTGCGGTCGCCAGTGAACGTTCTGACCGTCGACCCAGTACCACGAACCCTGTACGGGCGGATTGGTTGTGACCAGCAGAGACTTCTCGGCCGCGGCCTTGTCACCGATCAACTCGTCGAAATGAACGGCGACGACGGTGCCGACACCGTACGTGCCACCGTCCGATATCGAGGCGCCACCGGTGGTGTTGATGTACGCCCGGGTCTGGTTACTCGGCGCGACGGTGGTCAGCGTCGTGTTCTTGGTCGTGGCAACACCATTCGCGTCGACGGCGTCGACGACCAACTTGTAGGTCTTGCCGTATCCGAGTGGTTCGCTCGGTTTCCAGGACGTCTTGTCCGGCGTGGTGATACCGGCGACTTCCTTACCCTCGGGATTGGTCAGCGCGACGGTCGTCAGTGTTCCCTTCGCGACCTGGACCTCGATGGGGTCGAGTGGACTCACCGGAGTTCCGCCGTCCGCCGGGGTGACGGTGACTAGAGCCTCGCTGGTCGGGGTAGTGGTGACTGCGCTGCTGGAGGAACCCGTGTTGTCTCCGGTGGAGACCGTGCACCCCGCGACGAGCATCAACGCCGCCGCGGCACACACCGCTCCAACGATTCGCATATGCGCACGTGACAACATCTGGCCTCCTGAAATCCCCGAACCAACTCACGCCGAAGGCGACCCCCGACGTCCTTACGATAGTGCGCAAATCTGACACTTCGCTGAGCGCCGGATCCGATTCAGCTCGGGATCACAACAAGATCAGTGCAGTGGCCGTGGTCCCCAGCGATCGGTCAGCACTCCGATCGCGCCCAGAGCAACAGCCCCGGCGGTCGACGTGCGCAGGACCGTCGGGCCGAGAAGCACCGGAGTGGCCCCGGCCTCCGACAACGCGCTGATCTCCGAATCGTCGAGCCCACCTTCGGGACCGACAACCAGAAATACCTCGTCCGCGCTCGCCAGCGGCAAACCGGCCAACGGCGTCGTCGCCGATTCGTGAAGCACCGCAACCACAGCGCCACGGGCAACGGCGTCACGAACCAACGCGATCACCGCCGGCGTCTTGTGCAGTTCCGCAATTTCCGGGACGAACGCGCGTCTGGACTGCTTTGCCGCAGACACTGCCGCACTTCGCCAGCGTGCGACGCCCTTGGCGAGCTTGGGGCCCTCCCACTTGGCGACACAACGCAAGGACTGCCACGGGATCACCGCGTCGATCCCCGCCTCGGTCGCCAGTTCGACGGCCAACTCGGAACGCTCGGCCTTGGGAAGTGCCTGAACGAGGGTCACCAACGGCTTGGGCTGCTCGAGAACCTGAACGTCACTGACCAACAGTTCCAGGCGGTCCTTGCCGACGCTCGTCACCTCGGCGTCGGCCACCCGGCCACGGCCGTCGGCCAACACCAATCGCTCACCGACGCCGATCCGGCGGACAGTGGCCGCGTGGCGACCCTCCTGTCCGTCCAGAACTGCGATTTCACCGACGCCGGGAACCGGGTCGAGAAAGAAGACCGTTGCGGCCACCGTCAGCGGCCGCTGAATGCTTCGCGAAGACGCGAGAACAATCCACCGCTGTTCTGCGAGGCCGTCGAGACAACCTCGGCCTCGTCACGATCGCGGAGCAGCTTGAATTCCTTGAGCAGCTTGGACTGCTTGTGATCGAGACGGCTCGGGATGACCACCTCGAGGTGAGCGTGCACGTCGCCGCGCACTCCCGACCGCAGTTTCGGCATGCCATGACCGCGAAGAACAGCAACGTGTCCGGGCTGGGTGCCTGGCTCGATGGTGATTTCCTTGGGGCCGTCGATGATGGTGTCGACGGTGACAGTCGTACCGAGCGCTGCGTCGACCATCGGAACGCGGATCGTGCAGTGCAGGTCTTCACCGTCTCGAACGAAGACGTCGTGCTGCTGCTCGACGATCTCGACGTAGAGGTCGCCGGGGTGTCCGCCGCCTGGGCCCACTTCACCCTGCGCGGTCAAACGGATACGCATGCCACCGGCGACACCCGCGGGAACCTTCACGGTGATGTCACGCTTGGCCCGAACTCGGCCGTCGCCGCCACACTTGTGGCAGGGATCCGGGATGGTCTCACCGGCACCGCGGCACGTCGGGCAGGGACGCGAGGTCATGACCTGACCGAGGAACGAGCGCTGGATGGACTGAACTTCGCCGGCACCGTTGCAGGTCTCACAGCGGACAGGCTTGGAGTCGCCGTTGGTTCCGGCTCCGGTGCAGCTGTCGCACAGAATGGCCGTCTCGACGGTCACGTGCTTGCTGACTCCCGTCGCACATTCTGCGAGGGTCAGCTTGGTGCGAAGCAACGAGTCGGCTCCGGGCTGAACGCGACCGCGCGGCCCACGACCTGCGCCGCCACCGCCGCCGAAGAATGCTTCGAAGACGTCGCCGAGGCCACCGCCACCGAAGCCGCCGCCGAAGCCACCACCGCCGCCACCACCGGACTCGAGTGGGTCTCCGCCGAGATCGACGATGCGACGCTTCTCCGGGTCGGTCAGGACCTCGTAGGCCGTCGAGATCTCCTTGAACTTGGCCTGCGCCGCCTCGTCAGGGTTGACGTCCGGGTGCAGTTCGCGTGCCAGCTTGCGGTAAGCGCGCTTGAGCTCCTGGTCTGTCGCGTTCTTGTCGACGCCGAGCAATCCGTAGTAATCCCGTGCCACGTTGAGTCTCTCGTCCTTCTCTTACTTCTAGGTTTTCCTCAGTCCTCGCGAGGAGGCGTGCCGACGAATGTCGACGTCCGTCATCGCTCGGAGAGAACTTCGCCGATGTATCTGGCAACGGCGGCAACCGATGCAATTGTTCCCGGATAGTCCATCCGAGTGGGTCCGAGCACACCGACACCACCGAAAACGGTACCGGCCGCGCCGTAGCCAGTCGAAATCACGGAGGTTCCGCGCATCTGTTCGACCTGCGTCTCTTCACCGATCTGAACGGTGACCGTGCCGGAGTTCTGCGTCGCAGCGAGCAGTTTGAGGACCACTACCTGCTCTTCCAGTGCTTCGAGCACTGCGCGCAGCGAACCGGGGAAGCCGGCCAGACCGGAGAAATCGGCGGCGTTGCGCGTGAGATTCGAGGTTCCGCCCAGAACGAGGCGATCTTCCGGATGTTCGACCAGGGTCTCGACCAGCACCGTTGCCGAGCGGATCACGGCGTCGCGAAGGTCGGCCGGAGACTCGTCGGCCAGTTCCGCCACGGCAATCGACGCGGCGGCCAGGCGCTTGCCTTCCAGTGCTCCGCCGAGAAGCGTGCGCAACCGGGAAAGGTCTTCGTCTTCGAGGACGTCTCCGAGTTCGACGATTCGCTGATCGACGCGGCCGGAATCGGTGATGAGAACGAGAAGCAGGCGCGCCGGCGTCAAAGCGACCACCTCGAGGTGGCGAACCGACGACGCGGACAGCGACGGGTACTGGACAACCGCGACCTGACGGGTCAGTTGCGCGAGCAGTCGCACACCGCGGCGCAGAACGTCGTCGAGGTCGACACCCGACTCCAAGAACTCGAGGATCGCTCGACGCTCGGGCCCGGACATGGGCTTGACGTCGGCGATGCGATCGACGAATTCGCGGTATCCCTTGTCGGTGGGGACGCGGCCGGAACTGGTGTGCGGTTGGGCGATGTAGCCCTCGGCCTCGAGGAATGCCATGTCGTTGCGCACAGTGGCGCTCGACACTCCGAGGTTGTGACGCTCGACCAGTGCCTTGGATCCCACCGGGTCCTGGGTGGAGACGTAATCGGCCACGATTGCACGTAAGACCTCGAAACGCCTGTCGTCGGTACTCGACATCGTTGCCACCTCCGTTTCCTGAAAAGAACGAACGCCGACATTTACACATCGGTTTCCACTGGCAGTCTAATCGCCCGAGCGCCAGAGACGGCTGTTGCCCTTACTGTGGAGTGAGATCGGCGAAAGGTCGATCGCACAACCATGGACAAGGCGGCACATGATCTTCAAAGGCGTGATGGACGGCAAACCGTATCCCGATCACGGACTGTCTCTACGCGACTGGTCGAAGTTCCCTCCACGTCAGGTTCGACTCGACGAGATCGTGACCACCACGAAGGTCCTCGAACTCGATCGCCTGCTGTCGGAGGACTCGACCTTCTACGGCGATCTGTTCCCGCACGCAGTGCAGTGGCGCGGCACTCTCTACCTCGAGGACGGTCTGCACCGAGCGGTTCGTTCGGCCCTGCGAAACCGCGTCGTGCTGCACGCGCGTGTCTTCGACTTCGACGCGATGCCCGGTGTCATCGAGGGAGTCCGCTGACGCTCAGGCGATAGTCACGAGCAACGCAGGTGTCGTTTGCCCCGGCCAGGTTCCGGTGAGCGTCTCCGAGTCCGAGACTCGATCTGCGTCGATCACTCTCGCCACAGTCAGTTCCAGGCTTCCCGCGCGGATGATCGTGTCGGTGCCGACTGTCGAGCAGGTCACGGATTCCACTGCCGGTACGGAAGCGTCGGCCGTACCGCTGCCTACTACGTGAGCCGTCACGGGGATGCGATCGGCGGTGTCCGCGAAGACCAGTTCGACTCCGGCCCCACCCGTCAGAATCGCGGTCGCCACCGCGCTGACGTAGACCGGATCACAGCATGCGTCGTACACCCACCGTTCGCCGAGTACCGAATGATCCATGGTCGCGATCAGCGCGGTCTCCGCCCCGTCCAGCGGAGCACCACGATAAGTGAGCGGGACCTGAAGAATTCGACCGTCGGCAGAGCGCATCAGGTGCGTCTCGATTCCGACCTCACCGTCCGGGTCGTCGAAACGATAGGCGTCGACGCGTTCGAGCGTCGAACAGTCGACCGACCCGAGCCACGGCTGCTTGGGCACCCACGCTCGGAGCAGGTCGTTCTTGGACGGATTCAGCTGCGCACGATGAATGATGGCCACCACGGCCACATTACGCGGCGAAGGATGGTTGCGCGTCAGGTCAGGATCGTGCGAATCACCGCATCGGCGAGCAGGCGACCACGGTCGGTGAGAACCACGTGATCGTTCTCGATCACGGCCAACCCGTCGACTACCACCTGTTCGGCCGAAAGACGTTCGGATGCAGACAGTTCCGACAACGGAAGTCCCGTACGCAACCGTGCGGTCAGCATGACTCGCTCCATGTGTTCGTCCTCGGCGGTCAGTTCTTCGCTGCCGCCGACGGGAAGTTCGCCGAGCGCCAACTGTTCCGCGTACCGCGCCGGGTGCTTGACGTTCCACCACCGCACTCCGCCGACGTGGCTGTGCGCGCCCGGACCGGCACCCCACCAGTCACCGCCGTCCCAGTAGCCGAGGTTGTGACGACACCGGGTGTCACCGGAGTCCGCGGTTTCCGCCTTTGCCCAGTTGGAGACCTCGTACCACCGCAAGCCTGCCTCGGACAGGCGTGAATCGATTCGTTCGTACCGCGAGGCCAGCACGTCGTCGTCCGGGGCGGGCAGCTCGCCGCGCCTGACCTTGCGAGCCATGGCGGTGCCGTCCTCGACGATCAACGCGTAGGCCGAGACGTGATCGACATCGGCGGAAAGGACCGCATCGAGTGAGGCGTCCAGGTCTTGATCGCGCTCCCCCGGGGTTCCATAGATCAAATCGAGATTCACGTGCGAAAAACCAGCTGCGCGAGCCTCTTTCGCGGCAGCGACGGCGCGACCGGGGGTGTGCGTGCGGTCGAGGATCTTCAGAACGTGCTGGGCGGCCGACTGCATGCCGAGGGAAATCCGGGTGAATCCAGCGCTGCGGAGAGCACCGAAGAACTCCGGCGACGTCGATTCGGGGTTCGATTCCGTGGTCACTTCGGCGCCGGACGCCAGGCCGAAGCTGCTCCGCACCGCCGACAGCACGTCGGACAATCCGTCACCACCGAGCAGCGACGGCGTTCCACCGCCCACGAACACGGTCTCCGCCGCCGGGGCGCCCGTCATCTCGGCCGCGAGATCGAGTTCGCGCCGCAGACCTTCCAACCACGATTGCGGCGAGGCGGAAGTTCCGAGCTCTCCGGCCGTGTAGGTGTTGAAATCGCAGTACCCACACCTGGTGGCACAGAACGGGACGTGGATGTAGATCCCGAACGGCCGTTTCCCGACACCCTCGAGCGATCGCGCGGGCAAGGCGAAGGGCGTCGCCTCGCTCTGTCGAGTGGGAGTCGTGCTGGTGGCATTCACGCCTCCAGTGTCCCAGCATCCGGAACGCACACCTATTCAGCCTGCGATGCAGGTCGGCGTACGGCTTGAACTCGATATTTCCCCCGTTTTTCGTGGAAATACGCACCCGAGTCGGAATTATCGAGTTGACGTGGCACAATGGTCCGCATGACCGGACTCGGAGTGCGACTTGTGGCGCGTCGCCATGTCGACTTCAAGCGTGTGTGCAGCTCGTCGTGTCTGCACCTGTGTAGCTGTTGATCTTTCACTGATCTTCCAGCCTTTCCCGCTCATCTCCATCTGCTTCACCGAAACACTCTCTGCAGAGAAATGCCTTTTCAGGGACGCAGCTTCTCCAGCTGTTCGTTTTCGTGAGCACACCTGCCGGCCGCGAGCTTTCCGAGACCGAGGACAGCCCCCTCGATTTCCGACACGGACCGGTGCGTCCCGATCAGACACCGCCACAGTTCATCGATAGTGCGTGCCGCGTGCCGATCAACCGCCCAGATCCAGGAGTTCATCGATGACGTCGACCACCGACGCCGCCACACCCGCCGATTCGGCAGCTGCCGAAGCCCGGCCTGCACGCGCTGCGCGTCCCGCCAAGCGTCGCGCCGAAGGTCAGTGGGCCCTCGGTTACCGCGAGCCTCTCAACGCCAACGAGCAGGCCAAGAAGGACGACAACCCGCTCAATGTTCGGGCCCGCATCGAGAACATCTACTCCAAGCAGGGCTTCGACAGCATCGACAAGGGCGACCTTCGCGGCCGCTTCCGCTGGTGGGGTCTCTACACCCAGCGCGAAGAAGGCTACGACGGCACCTTCACCGGCGACGAGAACATCGACCTGCTCGAGGCCAAGTACTTCATGATGCGCGTGCGTTGCGACGCCGGCGCTCTCAACGTCGAGCAGCTGCGCACCATCGCCGGCATCTCGAAGGAATTCGGCCGGAACACCGCCGACCTGTCCGACCGCGAAAACGTCCAGTTCCACTGGATCGAGGTCGAGAACGTTCCGGAGATCTGGAAGCGCCTCGAAGCCGTCGGACTCAAGACCACCGAAGCGTGCGGTGACTGCCCCCGCGTCGTCCTCGGTTCTCCCCTGGCCGGCGAATCGCTCGACGAGGTCCTCGATCCCACCCCGGCGATCGACGAGATCGTGCGCCGCTACATCGGCGACCCCAAGTACTCCAACCTGCCGCGCAAGTTCAAGACCGCTATCTCCGGTCAGCAGGATGTTGTTCACGAGATCAACGACATCGCCTTCATCGGCGTGAACCACCCCGAGCACGGCCCGGGCCTCGACCTCTGGGTCGGCGGCGGACTGTCCACCAACCCGATGCTGGCGCAGCGCGTCGGCGCCTGGATTCCGCTCGACGAGGTCCCCGATGTCTGGGAGGGCGTCGTCTCGATCTTCCGTGACTACGGCTACCGCCGTCTGCGCGCGAAGGCCAGGCTCAAGTTCCTCGTCAAGGACTGGGGTATCGAGAAGTTCCGCGAGGTTCTCGAGACCGAGTACCTGAAGCGTCCGCTCATCGACGGCCCCGCGCCCGAGAAGCCCAAGCGCCCGATCGATCACGTCGGTATCCAGAAGACCCGCAACGGCCACAACGCAGTCGGTTTCGCTCCGATCGCCGGCCGCGTCTCGGGAGACATCCTGGCTCAGGTCGCCGACGCCGCCGAGAAGGCAGGCAGCGACCGGATCCGCTTCACTCCGTACCAGAAGCTGATCATCCTCGACGTCGCCGACGAGACGCTCGAGCCGCTCATCGCCGATCTCGACGCGCTGGGTCTTCCCGCCCGTCCGTCGCACTGGCGCAAGAACCTGATGGCCTGCTCCGGCATCGAGTTCTGCAAGCTCTCGTTCGCCGAGACCCGCAAGCGTTCGCAGGTGCTCGTGCCCGAACTCGAACAGCGTCTTGCCGACATCAACAGCCAGCTCGACGTGCCGATCACCATCAACATCAACGGTTGCCCCAACTCCTGCGCTCGCTCGCAGATCGCCGACATCGGCTTCAAGGGCCAACTCGTCGACGACGGTGAGGGGAATCAAGTCGAGGGTTTCCAGGTTCATCTGGGAGGCAGCCTCGGATTCGACAGCGCCTTCGGACGCAAGCTGCGCCAGCACAAGGTCACCAGCGTCGAGATGGGTGACTACATCGACCGCGTCGTACGTCAGTTCGTCAAGAACCGCAACGAAGGTGAACGGTTCGCCGAATGGGCAGTGCGCGCAGACGAAGGAGATTTGCGATGACAGTGGACATTTCGCGAGCAACTGCCGACGAGCTTCGGTCCATCGCCGAACGCGGTGCAGTAGAACTCGACGGAGCCGGCGCGCAGGAACTGTTGCAGTGGACCGAGGACACGTTCGGTGACTCGTACATCGTGGCGTCGAACATGCAGGACGGGGTGTTGGTTCACCTTGCCGCACAGGTGCATCCGGGCGTCGACGTACTCTTCCTCGACACCGGCTACCACTTCCCCGAAACCATCGGCACGCGTGACGCGGTCGAGCAGGTGTACGGCGTCAACGTCATCAACGCTCGTGCGCTGGCAAGCGTCGCCGAGCAGGATGTCGCCGAGGGCAAGGATCTGTTCGCCCGTGATCCCAACCGCTGCTGCGCACTACGCAAAGTCGCGCCGCTCAAGCAGACACTGTCCGGGTACAGCGCGTGGGTGACCGGCATCCGCCGCGTCGAAGCGCCCACCCGCGCCAACGCTCCCCTGATCTCCTTCGACGAAGCCTTCGGACTCGTGAAGATCAACCCGATCGCTCCCTGGTCGGACGAGGAGATGCAGAACTACATCGACACCAATTCCATCCTCGTCAATCCCCTTGTCGACGAGGGATATCCGTCCATCGGCTGCGCACCCTGCACCAGCAAGCCAGCCCCCGGCAGCGATCCGCGTAGCGGTCGTTGGGCCGGTGCCTCCAAGACAGAATGCGGGTTGCACGCATCATGACAGTTGACTTGACACCTTCACGGCCTCAGCTCGACGGCACACAGTTCGATACTCTCGACGCCCTCGAGTCCGAAGCGATCCACATCTTCCGAGAGGTGGCCGGCGAATTCGAACGCCCGGTCATTCTCTTCTCGGGCGGTAAGGACTCCACCGTGCTGCTGCACCTGGCGATCAAGGCCTTCTGGCCTGCGCCGTTGCCGTTCACCCTGCTGCATGTCGACACCGGCCACAACCTGCAGGAAGTCCTCGACTTCCGCGACCACGTGGTGGCCAAGTACAACCTGCGCCTGCACGTGGCCAGCGTCGAGGAGTACATCGCGGACGGTCGCCTCACCGAGCGCCCCGACGGTATCCGCAACCCGCTGCAGACCGTGCCGTTGCTGGACGCGATCTCCGAGAACCGCTTCGACGCCGTATTCGGTGGCGCTCGCCGCGACGAGGAGCGGGCCCGCGCCAAGGAGCGGATCTTCTCGCTGCGCAACGCTTTCGGTCAGTGGGACCCCAAGAAGCAGCGCCCGGAACTGTGGAACCTCTACAACGGTCGCCACTCCCCCGGCGAGCAGGTGCGCGTCTTCCCGCTCAGCAACTTCACCGAGCTGGACATCTGGCGTTACATCGCCCGCGACAACGTCGAACTCGCCAGCATCTACTACGCCCACCAGCGTCCGGTGTACCAGCGCGACGGCATGTGGATGACGCCCGGCGTCTGGGGTGGACCGGCTGACGGCGAAGAGCTGCAGACCCTTTCGGTGCGTTACCGCACCGTCGGCGACGGTTCGACCACCGGCGCAGTCCTCTCCGATGCCGCTGACAACGAGGCCATCCTGGCCGAGGTTGCGGCATCACGTTTGACCGAGCGCGGCGCGACCCGTGGCGACGACCGAGTTTCCGAAGCGGCCATGGAAGACCGCAAGCGAGAGGGCTACTTCTGATGAGCGATCTGCTCAGACTGGCAACTGCCGGCAGCGTCGACGACGGAAAGTCCACCCTCGTGGGCCGTCTGTTGTACGACACGAAATCCGTTCTCGCCGACCAGATCGACGCCGTGACCCGTGCGTCGGTGGACCGCGGTCTCGACACCCCTGACCTCTCGCTCCTGGTGGACGGACTGCGCGCCGAGCGTGAGCAGGGCATCACCATCGACGTGGCGTACCGCTACTTCGCGACCCCCAAGCGCACCTTCGTGCTCGCCGATACACCGGGCCACGTGCAGTACACCCGCAACACGGTCTCCGGTGCCTCGACGGCTCAGCTCGTGATCCTGCTGGTCGATGCTCGCAAGGGCGTCATCGCGCAGACTCGCAGGCACGCAGCGGTTCTCGCGTTGCTCGGTGTCCCGAAGCTCGTTCTCGCCGTGAACAAGATCGACCTCGTCGAGAACCCCGAAGAGGTCTTCACCTCGATCTCCGCCGAGTTCAACGAACTCACCAGCTCACTTGGCTGGGCAAGCGAAGACGTCGTCGAGATCCCGGTGTCGGCACTGCACGGTGACAACGTCGCCATCCGCTCCGACAAGACCCCGTACTACACCGGCCCCACACTGATCGAGCACCTCGAGTCGATTCCGGTCGACGCCGAGCCACATCGCGTCGGTCTGCGTTTCCCGGTGCAGTACGTGATCCGCCCCCGCACCGCAGAGTTCCTCGACTACCGCGGCTACGCCGGTCAGGTCGCTGCCGGTTCCGTCGTGCCCGGCGACGAAGTGGTGATCCTGCCCTCGGGTACGCGCACCACCGTCACACGTATCGACACGGCCGACGGCGAACTGGACGTCGCCCACGCCGGACGCAGCGTCACGCTGATCCTGGCCGACGACGTCGACGTCTCTCGCGGCGACACCATCGCATCGCCGTCCGACGCACCCGAGCCGATCGGCGAATTCGACGCCACTGTCTGCTGGCTGGCCGAGAAGTCGCTGCGCCCCGGTGCACGTCTGCTGCTCAAGCACGGCACGCGAACGACGCAGGCCATCGTGGGCAGCTTGGTGGAACGCTTCAACGAGCAGGACCTCACCACGGATCAGGGCCCGGACACTCTCGAGCTCAACGAGATCGGCAAGATCTCCATCCGGGTGGCCGAGCCGATCGTGGCTGACGACTACGCCGTCAACCGCCACACCGGCAGCTTCCTGCTGATCGATCCCGCTGGTGGAAACACTCTCGCAGCCGGCCTGGTGGGCGACGTCATTTCCGCTGTCGAATTGGGCGAGCGCGTCTAAGTCGATGGTTCCGCTCATCGCTGTTGCGCACGGCAGCCGTGACCCCCGTTCTGCTCGGGTGATCGCGGCTGCTGTGGCAGCTCTTCGTGAAGTCCGGCCAGACCTCGATGTCCGGCTGGCGTTCCTCGACCTCAATGCACCGTCCATCGATCAGGTCCTGGACGGAGTTGCACACGACGGCCACACTCACGCCGTTGTTGTTCCGATGCTGCTGGGCAATGCCTTCCACGCCCGGGTAGATCTGCCCGGACTCTTGGCCGCTGCCGCGACACGCCACCCCCAGTTGACCGTGTTCCAAGCAGACGTGCTGGGTCGCGATGCTCGGCTGATCGAGGCAGTACGCGAGCGAATTCTCGAAGCGGGTGCCCGCCCGGACGATCCGTCGGTCGGTGTCGCTCTTGCGGCAGTCGGCTCGTCCGACGCGCGCGCCAATGCCGCGACCGCAGAATTGGCGTCCACTCTCCTCGGCGGAACCAACTGGTCGGGCGTTCGAATCTGTTTCGCGACATCCGCGGAACCGACAGTTGCCCAGGCGATCTCCGCACTCGAGCAGGACGGCGCCGAACGTGTTGTCGTCGCACCGTGGTTCTTGGCTCCCGGCCTACTGACCGATCGACTCAGCGCTGCCGCAGCAACTGCATGTCCGCGCGCGCGTTTCGCCGACACGATCGGTGGGCACTCTCTACTGATCGAAACGATGATCGACCGTTACCGACAAGTCGCTGATGCACTACCCGACCGTCTGGTCCGCTCCGCCTGATCCGGTTTCACAGGCCGTTATCAGATTGTTACCGTAGTGTTGGATCTGTCCAGCTCGCGAAGGTACCTCCTTCGCCTGCGAAACAGATCTTTGGGTGCAATCCCCTCAGAGCGCCGCGAGAGGGAACACCATCACTCACAATCTTCGCCTCGGCACAGCCGGCATCGCATGGGTCCTGTCGGTGCTCTACCTGCTTGTCGAAATCTTCACAGCCGGAGCATGGAAGACGCCGTACAGCTTCGCGCGCGACTCCATCAGTTCGCTGGGCGTGACGACATGCAGCGTGGATTCGTGTTCGCCGATGCACGACGTGATGAACGCGGCCTTCATGATCCTCGGTGCGCTCACCATCCTCGGTGCAGCCTTGCTGCACAAGTACATTCCGGACGGTCGTGCGAAGAAGTGGATTCTCGGTCTTGCCGTCGTCGTTGCATTGAGCACCGCGGCCACCGGCCTCTTCCCGGCGAACGACGGGACCTTCGTTCATTGGACCGCCGTACTTCCCGGCTTCGTCGCACGTCATGCCGTTCTCGTCCTCATGGCAATTCAATTCTGGAAGCACAGCAAATGGATCGCAGTGTGGTCAGGGCTGTGCGCGGCTACCGGAATCGTCGGTGCCGTACTGCTTCTCGGACGAACCCTCACTTTCGGCCTTGGTGAACGCCTGACGCTGTACCCGCTGCCTATGTGGATGGCCGTCACCGGCGTCGCAGCCCTGCTTGCGTTGATGCGCCGAACCGTGTTGAAGAACGTGGAACTGACACTGTCCGGTAACGGATTCATCACCGCTCTGTTGTCGTTGCGCCCGCGTCGATCTCGCGCGGCTGTGCCTACCGACGTTCTCGCACCGCGGAAGCTGACGAGTTTGTAGCGAACCCGGGGTGACCAGGGACACACTGGTAGGGAGGCGACGCGAGGAGACTTCCATGACCAGTGCATCTGTTCGACACGGAATCGTGGCCGGTATCGACGGCTCGGCAAGCGCGGTCAACGCCGCGAGGTGGGCAGCTTCGGCTGCAAAGAGATTCGACGAACCACTTCGCCTGACCCACGTGCTGCCAGGACAACCCGAGTCCGGTGGCGGTACCAACGTCACCGACGAAGAGATGTTCGACCACCACCTTCGCGTCGAGGGTGCAAAACTGCTCGACGAGGCCGAGGACGCCATCCGCGATGATCACACCGACGTCACCGTCGAACGTGGCCTCGTGACCGGTACTCCCGCAACCACACTCGTCGAACTCTCGAAGTCGGCTCGCATCGTTGCACTGGGTCAGGCCGGCACCAGCGAAATGCAGTCCGTGTTTCTCGGATCCGACACCATTCGGGTGGTCAACCGCGCGCACTGTCCCGTGGCCGTATTCCGCGGTACGGGTGATCACGCGATGGCCGACACCAGGCCCATCGTCGTCGGCGTCGACGGGAGCAAGCTCAGCGAACTCGCCGTCGCGCATGCCTTCGAATTTGCCGCGTTCCTCGGCGCACCTTTGGTTGCGGTCCACACGTGGAACGAGCACGCCTCGCTGGGCGGGTATTCCGAAGCCAGGCGCTTCGTCGACTGGGGACCGTACGAACAGCATGAGCATGCCCTGCTGTCCGAGTGCCTCGCCGGCTGGACGGAGAAGTACCCCGATGTCGAAGTCACCCGGAGTGTCCAGCGCAGCGGACCGATGAAGGCACTGCTCGAGCACTCGGCGGAAGCGCAACTCGTAGTCGTCGGTAGCCACGGCCGCAGCCCGTTCATGGCGTCGATAGTCGGATCGACCAGTCAGAGCCTCATCCACCACGCCCAGTGCCCGGTCCTCGTCTGCCGAGAGGGCTGAACTCGTCTCGCTGTTGCCCGACCCCCAACTCTGAGCGAACGGCACTTTCGGCGCCATCAGGAGGCCGAAAGTGCCGTTCGCTCAAACAGGAGTAGGGGTACAACAGGTCGAACAGGGCTAGCGGGTCATACCTGGCCGACGACGCTCACCGTCACCGGCTCCTGCTCCGGCGTCACCACCGGAGTCTCCGGCAGATCCGGCACCCGGGTAGCCCGGGCGTAGACCGTCTCCCCCGCCTCGAGGTGCAGCGCTGCACTGTCACCGCGCGTGACCTGAGCCGAGAAGAGCTCGCCGGTTGCCTCGTCGCGCAGGTCCACTCGAACCTCGAAGCCGAGGTACACGACGCGCTCGACTGTTGCGCGTGTGACGCCGAGCGACTCGGCCGTTCCGGATTCCTGCGCGAGAGCCATGCTCGGATCGCGGCCGAGGCGGATGTCGTGCGGACGGACCAACTGCCCGTTGAGCTTCGCGACGGATCCGAGGAAGGACATCACGAAGTCGTTGGACGGGCGGTCGTACAGGTCGGCAGGTTCACCGATCTGCTCGATCCGCCCCTTGTTCAGCACCGCGATGCGGTCGGCGACGTCGAGAGCCTCTTCCTGGTCGTGTGTGACCAGGACGGTGGTGACGTGCACCTCGTCATGCAGGCGACGCAACCACGTGCGCAGGTCGGCACGGACCTTCGCGTCGAGGGCGCCGAAGGGCTCGTCGAGCAGGAGCACCTGCGGATCCACCGCCAGAGCGCGCGCCAACGCCATGCGCTGGCGTTGACCACCGGACAGCTGCGCGGGGTACCGATGCTGAAAGCCGTCGAGGCCGACGATCCCCAGTAGTTCGTTGACCTTCTTCTCGATCTCCGGCTTCGGGCGCTTGCGGATCTTGAGCCCGAACGCCACGTTGTCTCGCACCGTCATGTGCTTGAACGCCGCATAGTGCTGGAACACGAAACCGATGTCACGCTTCTGCGGCGACACGCCGGTGACGTCCTTGCCTGCGATGGTGATGGTTCCCGAATCGAGTTCTTCGAGCCCTGCGATCGAACGCAGCAACGTCGACTTTCCCGAGCCACTGGGCCCGAGCAATGCCGTCAACGAACCCGAGGGAATGTTGACCGTCACGTCGTCGAGCGCCGCGAAATCACCGTAGTTCTTGCGGGCCCCGGTCACTGTGATCATGTGGTGCTCCTCTTACGGTCCAGCAGCGTCATCAGCAACAGGACAATGATGGCGATGCCCATCAGCAGCGTTGCCGCCGAATACGCACCAAAGGTGTTGTGGTCGTCGATGTATCGCGAGTGCACCAGCAACGTCAGTGTCTGGGATACCCCCGGGAAGCCGGAAGAGACCATGATGACTGCGCCGAATTCACCGAGCGAACGCGCCACCGTCAACACGATTCCGTATGTCAAGCCCCAACGGATCGCGGGCAAGGTGATCCGCCAGAACGTCTGCCAACCAGAGGCACCGAGCGTCGCGGCCGCTTGTTCTTGCTCGTCGCCGATCTCGTGAAGTACGGGTTCGACTTCCCGGACGACGAAGGGCAGCGTCACGAAAATCGTCGCGATCACCATGCCTGGCAACCCGAAGATGACTTTGAACCCCAACGATTCGATGCCGCCGAACCAACCGTTGGCACCCCACAGGAGAATCAACGACACACCGACGACGACGGGCGAGACTGCGAAGGGCAGGTCGACCACCGACTGCAGAACTCCGCGGCCCGGGAACCGACCACGCACGAGTGCCAGAGCGGTGACCACACCGAACACGACGTTGATCGGGACCACGATCGCCACGATGATCAGCGAAAGATTCAACGCGGAGATCGCTGCCGGTGTCGTGATCGATTCGAGAAACGGGCCGATTCCGTTCTCGAACGTTCGCGTCAGGATCACACCGATCGGCACGACCAGCAACACGAACAGGTAGACGAGAGCGATGGTCCGCAGACCGATCTTCGATCCTCTGGACACGTTCATCGGGAACTCTCCTCACGTCGCTGTCCCCGCGATGCGAAGATTCGCAGGACGAACAGCGTCACGAATGCGATGGCCAGCAACGCTACCGAGACGGCAGCGGCGTTGGTCGGACGATCGATCTCGATCTGCTGCTGAATGTACTGCGACGTCATCTGTGTCACGCGTGGGATGTTGCCGCCGATCAGAACGACCGAGCCGTATTCACCGATCGCTCTGGCGAACGCGAGGCCCGCACCGGAGATGACGGCAGGCGCCAACGTCGGGAGAACAACCGAGCGAAAGATCGTCCAGTTGGAAGCTCCCAACGACGCAGCGGCTTCCTCGACTTCGCGGTCGACCTCCATCAGCACCGGCTGCACGGAACGGACGACGAACGGCAAGGTCACGAAGGCCAATGCCACGATCAGTCCGGGCTGAGTTGCATTGAGATGGATGTCGATCGGTGACTGCGGGCCGTAGAGGGACAGCAGCACGATCGATGCCACGATGGTCGGTAGCGCGAACGGCAGATCGATCATCGAGTTGACGATGCGCTTGCCCGGGAAGTCGTCCCGGACCAGCACCCACGCGATGATCGTGCCCATTACGACGTTGATCAATGCCACGATCACCGAGACCAACAACGTCACGCGCAACGACGCCAAGGCGACGGGTGCGGTGACGGCGTCCCAGAATCCGGAGATCCCCTCGTCGAACGCGGTGGCGGTCAACGCGGCGAGCGGAAGCAGAACGATGACGGAGAGCCACAGGGTGGCCACTCCGATTCCGAGCGGCCCCACACTCCCCGTGACCCGCGCGAGTTTTCGCCGACGAGCCACGGGGGTGGGGTCAATAGTGTCAGTCACGTCAGTCTTACTTGGTCGCGTTGTCGTAGATCACTGCGATCGAACCGGTGTCCTTGGTGAACAGAGCACTGTCCACGGCCTTCCAGCCGCCGAGGTCTGCAATGGTCCACAGCTTGGTCGGCTCGGGGAACTTGTCGGTGAACTTGGCAGCGACGGCGGGATCAACGGGACGGAATCCTGCTTCGGCCCAGAGCGTCTGACCCTCGGTCGTGTACAGGTAGTCCTTGAACGCGGTCGCCTTGTCGAGGACCTTGCTGTTCGAGATCACGGCAACGGGGTTCTCGATCTTGAAGGTCGTGGGCGGGGTGACGTGCTCGACCGGGTCGCCGTTGCCTTCGATGAACAGTGCTTCATTCTCGTAGCTGATCAGAACGTCACCGCTGCCCTGCAGGAAGGCTTCCGAAGCCTCGCGTCCCGACTTGGGCTGGATCTTGACGTGATCGTTGACCAAGGCGGTGACGTAGTCGAGCCCCGCCTGCGGGTTCTTGCCACCGTCGCTCTTGGCGGCGTACGGCGCCAAGAGGTTCCACTTGGCCGAGCCGGAGCTGAACGGGTTCGGCGTGACGACCTCGAGGCCGGGCTGAAGCAGGTCGTCCCAGTCCTTGATGCCCTTCGGGTTCCCCGGACGCGTCACGATGGTGACTACCGATCCGAACGGAATTCCGTTGTAGGCGTCCTGGTTCCAGTTCTGATCGACCAGACCGGCATCGACCAGGCGGGTGATGTCGGGCTCGACGGAGAAGTTGACGAAGTCTGCCTCGGCGCCGTCCTTCACCTTGCGCGACTGGTCGCCCGAGGCGCCGTAGGAAGGATTGAAGTTGACGTTCTTGCCCTCGTCGGTCGCCTGGAAGGCTGCGGTGAGCTTGTCGAAGCCAGGCTTCGGCACGGCGTAGGCGAACAGGTTGATCGTGCCGGCGCTACCGTCGCTGGCGGCGCTGTCACCACCCACGGTGTCGCTCGAGCCACCACTGCACGCTGTGAGTACCACGGCCCCCATGGTCGCGATAGCAGTGAGAAGTGTGCGGGAACGGCGTTTCATTGCAGATACCTTCCTGAAAGGACTGACAAACGAGGGTTGGTCAAACGACAAGTCCGAGACCTCTGGGGCTGATTCCATCGGGATGTTCAGACATGGAGAGCCGACGGGCGATGAGCCCTGAATCGGGGGCGCGAGTTACGCGCAGAGAAGTTCGAGTGGGGTGCGCAGCACCACCGGAGAGGTCGAACTCAGGAAATCAACAACAGGCGACGTCAGCGACGTCGAGCATGCCGACAGCAATCAACGCCAACTGGTGGCGGATTACGGGAGCTGTTGCTTCGGACACGCGGTGGACTTTAGCAGAGCACCGGCGCCCGCTCTAATCGGGAGAACTAACGGGTGAGAAGCCACGCGACGATCACGAGGAGAATCAGGGCTATCAGGGCGAGAGTGACCCGTGAGCGGGGCATCAGCTTTCCTCTACTTCTCGAGAATTCCTACGCAACCAGCCGAAGAGCGGCAGAGCGAGAACGGCGGCCAACGCGCGATCCAGACCGATGGCCACCAGGCGGCACAGCGGAACGACGACGATCAGGACCAACGCGACCTGCGGGATGAACGGGAGCCCCGCCATCCACAGCTCGAAGCTGTCCCACCAATCCGCTATCCGATCCACGCCAACACCCTATCCTTCGGACGATACGGTCCCGACAGCGTGTGGATTGGACGTGTGCCGATTCTGGCCGGATGATGGCCGAATGAGTGCTGACGACGAAGTGGTGCAGACGATTCCTCCCGCCTCCACGGGTCACCATCGAAGCAACTTTCCCCCGATCGACGACTATGCGTTTCTTTCCGATTGCGAAACCTCGTGCCTGATTGCCCGTAACGGATCTGTCGAGTGGATGTGCGTTCCCCGCCCGGACTCCCCCAGCGTGTTCGGTGCCATCCTCGACCGCAGTGCGGGCCATTTCCGTATCGGCCCCTACGGCCAGAACGTGCCGGCCGCTCGGCGCTATCTGCCGGGTGGACTCATTCTCGAAACGACCTGGCAGACCGAGACCGGCTGGCTCGTCGTCCGCGACGCCCTGGTTCTCGGCCCCTGGCACAACGTCGACAAGCGATCGAACACGCACAAGCGCACACCGACCGACTGGGATGCCGAACACACCCTTCTCCGTACGGTCAAATGCGTCAGCGGCACCGTCGAACTCGAGATGAGCTGTGAGCCCGCGTTCGACTATCACCGTGGCACGGCGAATTGGGAGTACACCGGAAAGGTCTACGAGGAAGCAACGGCAACGTGTCGCTCCGCCAAGCCCGGCGACCATCCCACTCTGCGCTTGACCACCGATCTCCGACTGGGTCTGGAAGGTCGTGAGGCACGGGCCCGGACGCGACTGGTCGAAGGCGACAACGTGTACGTCGCGCTCTCGTGGTCGGATCTTCCCGCGCCGCAGACGTTCGACGAGGCCGCCGACAAGATGTGGCAGACGTCCAAGTCCTGGCGTGAGTGGGTGACGATCGGCAAGTTCCCCGATCACCCGTGGCGCGGATACCTACAGCGCAGTGCGCTCACACTCAAGGGGCTCACCTACGCACCGACCGGAGCCCTGCTTGCGGCTTCGACGACCTCGCTACCGGAAACACCAGGCGGAGAACGCAACTGGGACTACCGCTACGCGTGGGTTCGCGATTCCACCTTCGCACTGTGGGGCCTTTACACGCTCGGGTTGGACCGTGAGGCCAACGACTTCTTCAACTTCATCTACGACGTGTCGAGTTCGGACAACGGTCAGCCGCATCCCTTGCAGGTGATGTACGGCATCGGCGGCGAGCGCACACTCGAGGAATCCGAACTCAACCATCTGTCCGGCTACGACGGCGCCCGTCCGGTGCGTATCGGCAACGGGGCGTTCGATCAACAGCAGCACGACATCTGGGGCACCATGCTCGACTCGGTGTACCTCCACATCCGTACCCGCGAGCGTGTCCCCGAAGCGCTGTGGCCGCTGCTCAAGAAGCAGGTCGAGGAAGCGATCAAGCACTGGCGTCAACCCGACCGCGGGATCTGGGAGGTGCGCGGTGAACCGCAGCATTTCACGTCGTCGAAGATCATGTGCTGGGTCGCACTCGATCGCGGCGCCAAGCTGGCAGAGATGCAGGGCGAGAAGAGCTTTGCGCAGCAATGGACGGCCATCGCGGACGAGATCAAGGCCGACATCCTCGCGCACGGTGTCGACTCGCGCGGAGTTCTGACACAGCGGTACGGCCACGATTCACTCGACGCGTCGCTCTTGTTGGCACCGCTGCTGCGCTTCCTGCCGGCCGACGATCCGCGCATCCGGGCGACGGTGCTGGCGATCGCCGACGAGCTCACCGAAGAGGGGTTGGTCCTGCGCTATCGCGTCGACACCACCGACGACGGATTGAGCGGAGAGGAGGGCACGTTCACCATCTGTTCCTTCTGGTTGGTGTCCGCCCTCGTCGAGATCGGCGAACTGGATCGCGCAAAGCATCTCTGTGAGCGCCTGCTCGGGTTCGCGAGCCCGCTCAAGCTGTACGCGGAGGAGATCGACGCGCACACCGGTCGCCATCTGGGTAACTTCCCGCAGGCGTTCACACACCTGGCGCTGATCAACGCCGTGGTCCACGTGATCCGCGCCGAGGAAGCTGCCGAAGCCGGAGCTTTCCAGCCCGCGCACAACGCAACCTAGACCCCCTGCTGTGCGCCTTTATTAACCGCCCGCGGTTAATAAAGGCGCACAGCAGGTCTAGCCGGCCACCGCTTCGAGCTGCGGCGTGATCGATTCGAGCGAGTGCTTCAGCGACAGCGACGACGGAGTGTTCAACCCGGCGACAGTCGGATAGTCGACGATGGCCAATCCGCCACCCTTGACTGCAGGCAGGTCGGCAAACCCCGGCAGCTTCATCATGTCGTCGAGCGACCCGCCGTTGGGCAGCAGCACCACGACGTCGGCGCTGAGAGCGTCGACCCGTTCCGGGCTGAGTATCAGCCGGCCACCGGTCACACCGGCCTCGTCGACCAGCTTGGGCGGCAACGACATTCCCAGACGCGTGAACAGTCCCGAAGCACCGTCCTTGGGATCAGCGACGATCACCAACTGCGACGTCGGGAAGACGTACTGCGACAAAAGAGCGGTCTTACCCTTCAGCCCCGGCAACCGCTGTGCGAGCGCATCGATCTGCCCGTTTGTCGCCTCGACGATCTCGTCGGCTCGCGACTCCTTGTCGAGAACCCGGCCGAGAATCTCCACCTGGTCCTGCCACGGATCGACCTGGACGTCGGACAGACCGGCAATTGTCGGAGCGATCTTGCTCAACTGGTCGAAATCGTTCTGATCGGCGACGGAGAACCCGCCGAGAATCAGATCGGGATCCAAGGCTGCAATTTCTTCAGCTTTGAGCGGGACACCGAACTGCTGGATCGCCGAGCGATCGAGTTCCTTCGCCGACGCGTCCACGCCACTCTCCCACGGGAACAGACCACGCTCGTCGCCCATCGGGCCGGCAGCCAGGTACCCCACCGGCTGGATTCCGAGTTCGAGCAGAGCGTCGAGCCACTGGGTGTCGGCCGCGACGATGCGCGTCGGCGTCCCGGTGATCGTGGTGGCGCCGAACTTATGGTCGATCGTGGTCACCCGACCGTCCGCGATCTCGTCGGCGTCCGAGGACGAACATCCGCTGATACCTACGACCAGCGCTCCCAAGAGAGCCACCGCCGAAAACTTCATCGCACGCACGAAAATACTCCTCCACTAGTTAGCAGAGGCTTACCTTCTCATATGGGACCCGGCTGTGTCCGACCTTGCTTTCAGGCGAAACGAGAGAGCAGACGCTCCGCATCGGCGCCGATGCGTCGAACCACGTCGCCGGCCGGATGGGTTCCGTGTACGAGTCCGACAGCTTCTCCGGCGTAGACGACTCCGCTGTGCGGATCCGACGGGTCGTACGCCTTTGCCAGCATTTCCTCATCGGCGTCGACTCCGTGCCAGGCGGCAGTGAACTCGTTGGCCACCGCGCGGCCACCCCACCGCTGCGGCCACGGTTGACTGCGCGCTCGGTCGAACACCGAGGTGTAAATCGTGTCGGCACTTCCGGCTTCGACGACGCGGTCGCGGGCATAGTCCGGCCCGACCGTCTCCGGGCTGGCGAGCAGCGCCGTTCCGATCATCACGCCTTCCCCGCCGGCTGCCAGGACTGCGGCCAAACCGCGGCCGGTCCCGATTCCGCCGGCCGCCAGTACTGGAAGTGATGTCGTTTCGAGGATCTCCTGCAGCAGCGGCAAGGTTCCGATTCGGCCCGTGTGACCGCCTGCCTCACCGCCTTGCGCGATCACGCCGTCGACACCCGCGGCCTCGACAATGCGAAGGTCTTCGAGCGTATTGATCTGTGACACAACGGGAATGCCCGCATCGTGGATTCGTCCGACATACGAGGCGGGATCACCGAACGACAAGGTGATCATGGTCGGCTCGACGGCAATCGCGGCGTCGAGCATCAACTCGTTCTCGGGCAGCGACCACGTCATCAGGCCGACGCCGAACTTTCCGCCGATCGAGCGGGCCACTTCGGCTTCGGCCTCGATCCACTCCGGTGTGTTGTACCGAGCCGCGCCGAGCAGCCCCAACCCGCCGGCCGCCGATACAGCTCCGGCGAGCGCGCCGCCCGCGCGACCACCCATGGGCGCCCCGAGAACCGGGATTTCGATTCCGAACTCTCGGGACAACCAGGTGGTGACCATGCGCTCCTACTTCTTGGGCTTCTCGCCGACCGATTCCGACGTCAAGGCCGCCACGAATGCTTCCTGCGGCACCTCGACGCGACCGATGGTCTTCATGCGCTTCTTGCCTTCCTTCTGCTTCTCGAGCAGCTTGCGCTTACGGCTGATGTCGCCGCCGTAGCACTTGGCGAGAACGTCCTTGCGGATTGCGCGAATGTTCTCGCGCGAGATGATCTTCGCGCCGATCGCGGCCTGGATCGGAACCTCGAACTGCTGGCGAGGAATCAGCTCACGAAGCTTCGACGTCATGCGTCCGCCGTAAGCGCCGGCGTTGGAACGGTGCACGATCGAGGAGAACGCGTCGACGGCCTCGCCCTGCAGCAGGATGTCGACCTTCACCAGATCGGCCTGCTGCTCACCGGCCTCCTCGTAATCGAGGCTGGCATAACCCTTGGTGCGGGACTTGAGGGCGTCGAAGAAGTCGAACATGATCTCGCCCATGGGCAGTTCGTAGCGCAGTTCGACGCGAGTCTCGGAGAGGTAGTCCATGCCGCCGAGCTCACCGCGACGGGACTGGCACAGCTCCATGATGGCGCCGACGTACTCACTCGGGGCGATGACGGTGCACTTGGCGACGGGCTCGTAGACCTCGCGAACCTTGCCTTCCGGCCAGTACGACGGGTTGGTGACGATGACCTCGGCCCCGTCCTCCATCACGACGCGGTAGACGACGTTGGGCGCGGTGGAAATCAGTTCGAGGCCGAACTCACGCTCGAGGCGGTCGCGGGTGATCTCCATGTGGAGCAGGCCGAGGAAGCCGCAGCGGAAGCCGAATCCGAGGGCAACCGACGTCTCGGGTTCATACGCCAGGGCCGCGTCGTTGAGACGGAGCTTGTCGAGGGCATCGCGCAGCACGGGGTAGTCCGAGCCGTCCATCGGGTAGAGGCCCGAGTAGACCATCGGCTTGGGATCGCGGTAGCCGACCAGCGGTTCGGTCGCGCCGTTGCGGGTGGTGGTGACGGTGTCACCGACGCGCGACTGACGGACGTCCTTCACACCGGTGATGAGGTAGCCCACCTCGCCGACGCCCAGACCGATACTGGCCTTCGGCTCGGGGGAAATGATGCCGACCTCGAGCAGTTCGTGTGTGGTGCCCGTGGACATCATCGTGATCTTCTCGCGGGGACGGATCCGACCGTCGACCACACGCACGTAGGTGACCACGCCGCGGTACGCGTCGTAAACGGAGTCGAAGATCATCGCGCGGGCGGGGCCGTCTGCATCGCCGACAGGCGCAGGTACCTGCTTGATCACCTCGTCGAGCAGTTCCTTGACGCCCATACCGGTCTTACCCGAGACGCGCAGGACATCACCGGGCTCGCAGCCCGTGATGTGCGCGATCTCTTCGGCATAGCGGTCGGGATCCGCGGCCGGGAGGTCGATCTTGTTGAGGACGGGAATGATCTTGAGATCCTTCTCCATCGCCAGGTAGAGGTTCGCCAGCGTCTGAGCTTCGATGCCCTGAGCAGCGTCGACCAGCAGAATTGCGCCCTCGCATGCTTCGAGCGCACGGGAGACCTCGTACGTGAAGTCGACGTGGCCGGGAGTGTCGATGAGGTGGAGGACGAACTCTTCGCCGTCGACGGTCCAGGGCAGACGAACGTTCTGAGCCTTGATGGTGATGCCGCGTTCACGCTCGATGTCCATACGGTCCAGGTACTGCGCACGCATCGCCCGCTCTTCGACCACACCGGTGAGCTGAAGCATGCGATCTGCCAGCGTCGACTTACCGTGGTCGATGTGCGCGATGATGCAGAAGTTCCGGATCTGCGCAGGATCCGTGAACGTCTTGTCGGCGAAGCTGCTGATGGGAGACCCCTTAGTCGGACCGGCACCGGCCCGGATCCGGGCCACTGTCAACCCTCAGGATATCCAAGTCTCGGCGCCGCCGTACCAGGGGTTCCCACGGGCGGGTGATTATGCTCGAACGCTATGGCAAGCATGTGGAAGCAGATCGGCAGAACCCTCGGCGCCCTCGCGGTGGAGAAGGGCCCTGCGTTGCTGCGCCAGCTGCAGTCGTCCACGTCCCAGTCGTCTGCCTCGAAGCCGGGTCCGTCCGGCCGCCCGATCGCCGCGCGGACGTCTCCGACCGCACATCGCGCCCGCAAGGTCGAGTACTCCCCCGACCTCGACGGCAAGGCCGATCCGGGCGAAATCGTCTGGACCTGGGTTGCCTACGAGGAGGATCCGACCCAGGGCAAAGACCGCCCGGTGCTGGTTGTCGGCCGCGACGGCAACACGCTGCTCGGTTTGATGCTGTCCTCGCAGAGCAAACGCGAAGGCGAGCGTGATTGGCTCGCAATCGGTTCGGGTCCATGGGACGGCGAGGGAAGGCCCAGCTGGGTCCGGCTCGACCGGGTGCTCGACGTTCCCGAGAGCGGGATCCGGCGCGAGGGCGCCATCATGGATCACAAGAAGTTCGACGCGGTCGCGGCAAAACTTCGGGCCGACTTCAGCTGGAGCTGAAGCCGACCCGGACGATGGAAACAGTGTCGATCAGCTGTCCATACGGTTGAACCGTCCGAAGAGTGCTCGATAGATGAGTGCACCGAGCGCACCGCCGATGAGCGGGAACACGATGAACAACCACACCTGACCGAGTGCACCGTCCTGGAACGGCGCGACAGCGAGGCTTCGAGCGGGGTTGACGGAGGTGTTGTCGATCGGGATCGAGATCAGGTGAATGACGGCCAGGGTGAAGCCGATGGACACCCCGGCGAGAGGCACGTCGGAGATCTGGTCGGTCGACGCGAGAACGACGAATACCAGCAGTGCTGTCAGCAGGATCTCGATGATCATGGCGGCACCGATGCCGTAGCCGTCGGAAACCACATTTCCGAGAAGATTCTTCTCGGCAGACGGACTGTGTGCGCCCCAACCGTTTGCACCCAAACCGTCAGCAGCACGGTTGTACGCCGGGAGACTGTTGGCCACCGTGTAGATCACGACGCCTGCGACCAAGCCGCCGATCACTTGCGCGACAACGTAAATCGCCGCATTGACGGCTGAGATTCGCCCGATCACGAATTGGCCGAGAGTCACGGCTGGGTTGACGTGGCAACCGGAAATCGGGCCGATCGCATATACGAGGAACAGCAGGGTCAGGCCGAATGCGAAGGCAACTCCGAGGTTGCCGACTTTCGCACCTGCAAAGACGGCAGTTCCGACTGCGGAGAACACGAGCACAAATGTTCCCACCGCTTCGGCCGCATACTTCTTCACATCCGAGATCGGTTCGATCTCAGTCAATTCCTGTGCAGTTGGAGACATATTCCCACCTTCTTCTCATCGAACGGTAGTAATGCTCACGCGCCTAGATTTGCCGGACTTTACGCAAGCCTGGTGATCTCCACAACAACTTCGAGATCTGTGGAACGTCCACCGGAAAAGATTCCCTTCAAAGGCGGCACATCCGAATAGTCCCTTCCTATTCCGACCGAGACATGCTGTTCATTCACAGCTATCGCATTGGTCGGGTCGTATCCCCACCACGCGCCGGTCCACGCCTCGATCCACGCGTGCGATTCGCCGACCACCGTGTCCCCGACTGCCGCATCACGTTTGGGGTGGAGATAGCCGGAAACGTATCGACACGGTATCCCCATCGTTCGAAGCAATACCAAGGTCAGATGCGCATAGTCCTGGCAGACGCCTTTCCGTGCCGACCACGCCTCGACCGCCGACGTATGCACTCCGGTCGTACCGGGAACATATGACATTTCGCCGTAAACCCATTGCGACGCAGCCACTACTGCATCTTCAGGTGATTTATCTTTGCGCAATTCCTTGGCAATTGTCGCCAGCTTACGATCACGCGGAACATATCTCGTGAAACTCAGTTGTTCGTTGAATCGATCTTTAATCGCGTTTCCCGACAATTCATCCCAGTCGACGGTTTCCTCGGGCTGAACGAACGGTTCCGTCTCCACCACCGACAGCCCGGTCACTTCGAGTTCCGTATGCGGGGCGTGCAAGTCGAAGGCGGTCACCGCGGTGCCCCAGTAATCGGTGTATCGGTAGGAACGCGTTGCCGGCTGGGTTTCGACGCGCGTGAGTATCACCGTCTGCCTGGTGTCGCCGCGAGGTGTCAATCGCGCTTCGTTGTACGACGACGTCACCGGGGCGTCGTACGCATATCCCGTGGTGTGCACGACCCTCATCCGCCAGCTCACAGCTCTCCCTCCACCGTCGACTCCGCATACGCGGCGCCGGCATCCGTCCACGCGACCCACGGCGCAGCGTGGAAGTACTGCAATGCAATTGCCTCACCCAGTTCGCGGCAGGTCTCCTGCCAACCGAGCAACCGTCCCTGCAGATCCTCGAGCAACACGCCCTGCGGCAGGAACTCGAGTTCGCTGCGTGCGCGGCCCAGAAGCCGCGGCGCCTCCGCCCGGATTCCGACGCGACTGCCCGGCTGCGGGTCGAGCTCCTGCAGGCACTTCTCGGCCTGCCTGATCGAGTGGAACACCGAGCGCGGAAAGAGCCTGTCCAACAAGATGAACTCGACGACGCGATTGGCGTCGAGCGCTCCGCGATACGTACGCAGATACGTGTCATGTGCGCCCGCCGAGCGAAGAACGCTGACCCATGCCGGCGACGACGGGCGGTCACCGGCGCGCGCCAGAAGCATCCGCACGATCATGTCGACACGTTCGATCGACCTGCCCAGCAGAAGGAACCGATAGCCGTCGTCGCGACTGAGCGTGGAATCCGCCAGGCCCGCGAACATCGCTGCGCGTTCCTCCACATAGCGGAAGAACTCGTGTGGCCCCAGCCTGCGTGAGGCACGTTCACGCTCGGCCAGTCCGTTGTACGTGGTGTTCAGGCACTCCCACATCTCACTCGACGTGACCTCACGCGCCCCGCGAGCATTCTCACGAGCACTTGCCAGCGAGTCCACGATCGAACCAACCTGGTTGCGGCTGAACGCAACCAGATCGGTGAGCGAGCGCACGTCGAGCTTGCCCTCCGGCGCCTCGATGCCGAGGACACGCAGGAGCAGACGCGACGTGCGGTCCGGGTCGACGGTGGCGTCGTCGAGCAATTGATGGACGGCGACGTCGAGGATCCGAGCAGTGTCGTCGGCGCGCTCGACGTAGCGGCCGATCCAGTAGAGGGACTCTGCGTTGCGAGCAAGCATCGGTCACCACGCTCCGTTCACTGATAGTTCTTGGTAGCTGGGCACTTCCGAGGTGTTCACTGTTGCTGCTGCTGTTGTTGCTGCGAGGTGCTCAGTTCGGGACCCTGCACCGGCTCCGCGGATTCCGGGGGCTCGGACACCAGTTCCTCGCCTGACAACTCTGGGTCTTCGTCAGAGGTGCGACTCGCAAGCACCCACGTGTCCTTGCTTCCGCCGCCCTGGCTGGAGTTGACCACCAGCGAACCTTCCGGAAGTGCCACCCGGGTCAGGCCGCCGGGCAACACCCACACGTCCTCACCGTCGTTGACGGCAAAGGGCCGCAAGTCCACGTGGCGCGGCGAGAGAACATCGTCGATCTTGGTCGGCACCGTGGACAACTGCACGAGTGGCTGCGCAATCCACCCGCGCGGGTCTGCCTTGATCTTGCGGGTGATCGCGGCCAGTTCCTTGGGGCTCGCGTCGGGTCCGAAGACGATTCCGTAGCCACCGGACCCTTCCACCGGCTTGATGACCAGTTCGGCGACGCGGTCGAGGACTTGCTCGCACTCCTCGTCCAACCAACAGCGGAACGTGTCGACGTTCTGCAAGAGCGGCTTCTCACCGAGGTAGTAGTCGATGATCTGCGGAACGTAGGTATAGACGAGTTTGTCGTCACCGACTCCGTTGCCGACGGCGCTCGAGATCACCACGTTACCCGCCCGCGCCGCATTCAGTAGGCCTGCGACGCCGAGAATCGAATCCGGACGGAAGTGCATCGGGTCGAGATACTCGTCGTCGATGCGGCGATAGATGACATCGACCTGGCGCTCGCCTTCCGTAGTGCGCATGTACACCATGTTGTCGCGGCAGAACAGGTCGCGACCTTCGACGAGTTCCACACCCATCTGACGAGCGAGCAACGAATGCTCGAAATAGGCGGAATTGGCGATACCCGGTGTGAGAACAACCACTGTCGGGTCCGCTTCGTTGAGTGCAGCACCCGCACGCAGCGCCCTCAGCAGGTGTGTTGCGTAATCACCGACCGCCCGCACCTTGTGGGACATGAACAGATCCGGGAACACCCGAGTCATGGTGCGACGGTTTTCCATCACATAGGAGACACCGGACGGAGATCGCAGATTGTCCTCGAGGACTCGGAACTCTCCCGCCTCGTCTCGGACCAGGTCGATACCCGCGACGTGAATTCGCACACCGTTGGGCGGCACGATGCCGGCTGCTTCACGGTGGAAGTGCTCGCACGAGGTCACCAAGCGGCGCGGCAACACGTGATCGCGCAGGATTCGCTGCTCGCCGTAAATGTCCGCGAGGAACAACTCGAGCGCCTTCACTCGCTGCTTGATGCCCTTTTCAAGCCGCGACCACTCCTGCGCGGCGATGACGCGCGGCACCAGATCCAACGGAAACGGTCGCTCCTGCCCGGACAGCGAGAACGTCACGCCCTGGTCGATGAATGCGCGTCCGAGTGCGTCGGCACGCGCGGCAAGGTCGGCGCTGCTCGTCGGCGCCAGGGCTTTGTACACACCCTTGTACGGACCACGCACCGAGCCGTCGGGCTCGAACATCTCGTCGAAAGCCAACTCGTAGCGACCGATGTCTGAATATCCGTCGAACACTGCGGCAGGACGCGCTCGGGTGGTGGTCGAACCTGTTTTACTCGAACTTTTCGAAGGCGGCGGCGTCATAGGGCAACATGCTGCTACAAGTGGGGCTATTCGGCAGCGCGGCGAGAAATCGGGCGCTCGGTGTACCCTTCTCGACAGACGCAACGTGCGACGGTTTGGGTTCTTGGGCCCTCGGCTGGTAATCTTGCCAGTCGGTGCATCAGTGCGCCCACAGCTTTCTCGACCGTAACCAGCTAAAGACGACAAGGATTTTACGCGTGGCCAACATCAAGTCCCAGGTGAAGCGAATCCGTACCAACGAGGCGGCCCGACTCCGTAACCAGTCGGTGAAGTCCTCGCTGCGTACCGCGATCCGTTCATTCCGCGAGGCTGCGGCAGCCGGTGACAAGGACAAGGCCAACGAGCTCCTCGTCTCCACCAGCCGCAAGCTCGACAAGGCAGCCAGCAAGGGCGTCATTCACGCCAACCAGGCTGCCAACAAGAAGTCTGCACTCTCGCAGGCTGCCAACAAGCTCTGACGTTTCCACTGTGACGGTTCGCCGTCACACTGGTTCGTCTCGATAGCCGCCAGGTCGAAAGACCAGGCGGCTATTTTGCGTATTCAATCGGGTCAGTGCGAAGACCCGCCATCCATGTCTTGCAGCGAATATGTGGAGCGGGCTGCAACCGTCTGATGATGGCGATCAACGGGCACGGGAAGCGCCCTCGCAGCTGGTTGTTCCCGACTGTCTTCTGGGCGGTCGTCGCTTTCGGCGTAGTGGCCGCCCTGGGAATCCCTCGTTGGTGGGAATCATTGACGGTTGCAGTCGTGGGAGGTGCCGCAAGCTACGGATGGTGTAGGCGCAGGCAACGTAGCGAATTCCGGATCTTCTTCGGCGTGATGTGTTCACTCGTTGCGATTCTGGCGTTTCTCGCCGTTGGACGAGCGGTACTCACCACCGTGAAGGTGCCGGTGGACACAATCGGCCAAGAAACCATTGCCTGCGGCAGTGTGGTGAATCCGGTGTCGCACGACTCACTACGGGTGACCGACATCAGAACAGGTGAACCAACGACACAGCCTCAGGCCATTCCGCATACTCAGTTGGAGCAAGCCTGCGTGAAACGCCTCGACTACCGGGCGGGTGAGGCCACGGCCGCCACTGTCGTCGGACTACTTCTGGCCGGACGCGCAGTAGGCCACGTTGTACTCAGTTCTTCCGCAACGCGCACACTTTCCGCACTGCCATCTCCAGGGCGAAGGACGAGTCGACTGCGGCACCCTTCACGTCGGCATTGAGGGCGGCGACGATCTGCATCGCAGCGCCGATCGACGTGGGATCCCAGCCGCCGACCTCCTTGATCGCCTTCTTGACCTTCCACGGCGGCATTCCGAGATCCGACGCCAACCGGAACGGGTCACCGCCCCGTGCAAACGGGCCGACCTTCGCGATGGTGTGGACTGCGTCAGCGAGGGCATCCGCGAGCAGAACATGGGCTGTTCCGATCTGATCTGCCCATCGGAGCGCCTCGAGCGCACCCCGGGTATCGCCGACGATGACTTTGTCGGCCACGTCGAATCCGGAAACCTCGGCCTTGCCCGAGTAATACTTGTGGACCGCATCGACGTCGATCTTGCCGCCCGTATCTGCCGCCAATTGCGAGCAGGCCGACGCTAGTTCGCGGAGGTTGGAGCCGACGCTTTCGATCATCGCGGCGATCGCATCTGGCGCAACCCTGACGTCTGCGGTCCGAAACTCACCCCGGACGAAGTCGACAAGCTGACTCTTGTTCAGTTTTCCGCAGTTGTGAACCGTCGCGCCGAGCTTCTCGAGGGCCGGCGCCAACGCTTTCGCGCGACCGCCGCCCGAGTGCACGACGATCAGAACCACACCTTCTGCCGGCTCGCGTGCAGCCTCCAGGACAAGCGCTACGGCATCTTTGCCTGCTTCTGCAGCCGCTTCCAAGACGATCACACGGTCTTCGGCAAAAAGAGAAGGGCTGAGCAACTCGGCCAACTCGGGAGCATTGGTGTCGCCCGCGCGCATCTTGGTCACCGGGAGATCCGAAATACCCTGGCCGCGGTCACCGCGGACGGCTCTGATGAGCTGCGATACCGTGCGGTCGATCAGGAACTCGTCGTCCCCGAGAACAAGATGCAGCGGATCGACTCCAGACGGATTACTCACCCGAAGATGGTCCCACGAGGAACCGACACGATCGACACAGACCCGCCGCCCCCGCCGTACACAGCGACGGTGCCGTCGACGTCGGTCCGAACCACCGCCCCGCCCAATGAATCCAGTTCATCGAGAACCTCCGCATTCGGGTGCCCGAAACTGTTGCCGACGCCGACGCTGATCATCGTCAACCTCGGACGCACCGCTTCCAGAAATGCCGACGACGTGGTCCGAGAACCGTGATGGGGCAGCTTCAACACATCGGCCTTCACGTCCGTTCCCGATCGGAGGATGGCCTCCTCCCCCGCAACTTCGGCGTCGCCCGTCAACAGAATTCGACCCGCGCCCGTGTGCGCCATCACCACCAGCGACTGATCGTTGGCTGCATCTGCGGCATCGACGGAATCGCGGGGAGCTGGAACCAACGGACCGAGAACCTCCACGTTCACCGATCCCAGCGTCAACTCCATACCTGCGAGCAACGAGACAACCGGAACGGCCTGCGAGTCGGCGGCATCCTTCACCGCTCGAAAACCTGACTCCGGCAACAACATCGACCCGACTCCGATCGCAGCGACCGAACGCCCACTCAGGACTGCTTCCAATCCACCGATGTGATCGGCATGAAAATGACTGATCATCAGCAACGCGATGTCGTTGACGTCCAACATGTTCAGGCAACGATCCATCGACGTGGGATCAGGACCGACATCGATCACGATTACCCTGCCGTCTCCAGTCGAGAGCACAAGACCGTCCCCCTGACCGACGTCGCACATCACCAGCGCCCACCCCGGAGCAAAACGGCCACCCCCGAACACGTGTTGAAAGATCAGGGCCAGAACAACTCCCAGAACAAGAACGCCGAGCACCCATCTCGAAATCCGATTCCACAGCGTCAGGGCCGCGGCCAGTAGGACTCCCACGACGACGAGGGCACCGATGAGTCCTGACGGCACTACCACCGACGCTCCGGGAAGCGCCGCCGCCCGTTCGGACACGCACAGCAGCCACCCCATCGGCGGCCGCACCAATGGCGCGACGAACACCGCGATCGGTGGACAGATCAGCGCACACAAGGCAATCACCGCACCGAACACCGTGATGATTCCGATCACGGGCGCCACCGCCATGTTCGCGGCAATCGTGACTACGCTGAAGGTTCCCGCCATGGCGCCCACCAACGGTGCAGTCACGACAAACGCAGCACCCGAGACAGCTGTCATCTCCGAAAACCAACGGGGCCAGCCTCTTCGGCGAAGCACGTCCACCCACACCGGCGCAATGATCACCAGCGCGCCCGTCGCAGTAGTCGACAGCGCAAACCCCCAGTCGACGGCCAGCTCGGGCATCACGACAACCAGAACGATGACGGCGGCAGCAAGAGCAGGCAGCGCCTGTTTGCGCCGACCAGTGACCAGACTGAGCAGGCCTACCAAGCCCATCACCGAGGCGCGCAGAACACTCGGCGACGGCCTCGCGACGACAACAAAGGCAACGAGGGCTACCGCCGCCAAAGCGGCGCCGACCCGCGGACTGAGCGCCGCGGCTCTGACCAACAGCAGAACGGCCCCGAGCAGAATGCTGATGTTGGCGCCAGAGATAGTTCTTTAGGGGTATGCGTAACGCACTTTCCGATCCCCAAGGTGTACCGATATATAGGCCTGATCGAGCAAGTGGTGCGACCAACGCCTACAGGAGAAATCTCGTGCAAGCGCTCGTCTGTCGTGGAAGACGGAAGCGGAGCGGCGAGGAGAGGGATGATCCTTTCTCGATCATCCACTGAATTATCTAGCCTCACAACGCTTTTACAGGTGTCAACCTTACCGGCCGCTCGAGTCAGGCGTCCACAGCCTCTTCGTCCACTCTCGATCAGGATTGCTGCCGTGAAGGTGGGTTAAGGGACGGCCTGAGACAGTGCTACTGCTGCACGAACAAGTGGCTCTCGTGATGCCAACCCGCCACAACGCTTGGGATACTTCACACCGTTTGTCCCTCGCTCTGATGACTGCTAACGCCCCAGAGTCGAGACCGGCCAACCAGGTGTGTTTACCACAGGTATTAATGACCGCCGAACCATTGCGTCAGCTTTGCGACACATCGATCCTTCTCTGTCGGCAGAGTTAGGAACGAAAGCGTGCTGTCATTCGTCTGCCAGGGGCTGTTTCGCTCAGCTGTTGGCAGTTCGACACTGGTCGATGGGTAGGCCAGCGCTGCGATCGGCGCCTTGAACGTCGAGGAGTACGCATGTAGCTGGTAGAGGTCCTCGCGATCGACCCCGCGCCTGCCGCCAAGTCTCTTGTACTTTGCATCCAGTAGCGCCGCAATCGGGTCTTCCCCTACGAAGACATCGGGATAAAGCTTGCCGATTGTGCGATCAGGATCGACTGTGGAGCGTGCGAGGTGGCCCGAGACCTGTTCGGTTGTTCCGTGCATTACGGGCTGTTCGGTGGCCAGACCAACGCAGTGCAGGACGAACAGCTCCCACAGCTCGGCGACGTCAATCAGCACTCCGTGAGTCGACTCGTCGGCGGCAGCGACACCTAGCGGGTCCTCGTTGAGAATTCCCCACGACAGCTCAGCTGCCCGCCGCCATTTGATAGTGATCGGGCTGTAGCGAGCCGTCCGGATCTCGTGCAGCGTCGGCATCTTTGGCCGAGCTCCGGTGGCGGCACGCAGCATAGCTATCTGGTCGTGGAGGCGAGCCCCGCGCCAGCGATCTCCGGCCAGTCGCTGGTCGAAGTATCGGTCCGCCAGGACTACCGCACTCGCCGGCGCGTTGTCGTAGCTACGTACCACCCGGGTTGACACCAAGCCGTGGTACCCAGCTGCCCGCCGACGGGCGGTGGCCGCCACGTCGAGACGCCCGTGAACAGACAGGCCGAACGAGCTAACTTTTGCCCCTGCCCTCGGCAAGGCGTGCTGGCCTGCCGTGAGCACAGAAGCGCGCCACAATGCAGCCAGGAGTTGCGTGATTACATTGCTCGCCTCACTGGAGTGTGCGGCCGTGTGTGGGAGCACCTGGACGTTGAGGATCGTGCTAATCCATCCGGTGATCGTCTCGATGCCCAGGCGAGGCCTGATCTCCAAAGTCCTTCCCTTGTGGCGGATCTCGCCGATGTAGCGGTTGGCTCGCCAACCGTCGGCATCCCTGGCCAGAATTGGCTCGATCGTCGGCTCGTGGTCTCCCCGCAGCTGCGCGTTCAGGACGAACGGCTCCGGCGAAAGCTCGGCGATTTCGGCCAGCCAGCGTTGTTCTTGATCAGTCGGTCTGCGATCCCAGTGTGCCTCCGAGGTCAAGTCGTTGATCACCAACCGACCCTCGGAGACCACTTCTGCCTCGGTCCTGCCCTTCTTGTCAGACACGGTCAGCTTGTCGGCCGGGCCAGCAGGAGCTGTTCAAGCTCAGCGAGCTGTTCCGCCCGCCGGTCCGAGCCAGCCAGGTACTGCGCCAGTACGGGTTGGATCGACAAGGCCCACAATGAGCGCAGCGGCGCAAGCGGCTTGCCATTGGCGTCCCACAGATACTTGCCGCCGTTACGGCCATGGCGCTTATTGCGCCACTCACGCCCAAGGAAATACGGCAAGTCTCCGAACACAGCCGCTCCGAGTTCGTATTCCTGCCCTAGCTCGGGCAGTTGGCCGATCCGTGCGTTCAGCCGGGTGACGCAACCGGCGAGCATTTCGAGCTGGGCCAAAGCCTTGCTCCATTCCACCACCACGGACTGCTCGCTCCACTGCGCCACCCATATCGAATACAGGTCCTCTTCGTCGTACGGCGTGGCGAACCAGAAGAAGCGGCGACGCAGCGCGAAGTCCAAAGCCTCGACCGACTGGTCGATCTCGTTCATCGTGCCGATGATGTAGAGGTCACCAGGGATCGTGAAGCGGATCGGCACACCGTCGTCACCCTCAGCGAACAGCTCGAATTCGGTATCGCGCTTGTCGCGTTCCATCGCGCTGAACGCCTCGCCGAACATTGTGCTCAGGTCGGTGCGGTTTATCTCGTCGAGGATCAGTACGTGCGGCAGTGCACGTTCCCCCAGACCCTCGCGCTCGGTACGCATCCGCTCCACCAGCCGCGGCAGTGCGCCGAGCTGGTGGGTGGTCCCGCCGTCGGCGTCGAGGCGAAGCCCGACCATGAATTCTGCGTAACCGTAAGATGGGTGCATCTGTAGGCGCGTTACGTTGTCGACGACTGCCTGATCGACTTTGTCAGGGTTGGTGAAGTAGTCACCCACACCCCACCGTTGCAAGGCCGCGGTTCGTATCAAAGTCTCAGCGAGCTTCCCCGCACGATAAGTTTTGCCGGTACCGGGGGGCCCGTAGAAGACGATCTGCTTCTTGAACTCCAGAGCGAACTCCGGGTTCAGTGCCTCATTGTCCCCGGATTTCGTCACAGGCCGCCAGATTGGCTCGAGATCGGAGCTGTAATAGTCGCGGCGGTCCTCATCCCAGTCGGGCAGATGTCTCTTCAACGTCTGCCGGATTGAATACAGCTTTTCGTCCTGGCTGGCATCTGGGTCACTAGTGTCGAGTTCGCCGAACGCCTTCAGCACGAGTTCCTTGTGCTGGTTCGAGGCAATTCGCTCGAAATGCTCGGGATACAGCAGGTGGCACACGATGTGGCGCATCGAATCGCTCTGGCGCTCCCCTGCGTCGGCGAACTGTGCGAACCCCCAGGGGTTATCGTGCAGCAGTGCGGCCCTCCCCTCGGGCGACTTCTGCTTCAGCCGCAAAGCTAGATCCATCAGGTAGCCGACATGGATGTCCTGACGGGTGTTGTAGTACTGACCCGGATTGGCGATCGAGCTCTGCAGCGCCTGGTACGCCCGGCTGTCGGTACTCACTTGTAGCTCTGGATTATCAGGCCCGATGGTCTTGTTGATCATCTCGGTCTTTCGGGCAGGGCCGACTGCCTCAGTAACCAGGTAGTAGACCAACAAGCACTCGGCGGCAAGCAGTCTGACCTCGGCGCCGGCACCCTCGAGTTGCAGCTCCCACTTGCTCTCGAAGCTTCCGCCGCCCTCCTCGCCCTCTAGGAGGTTGCCCCAAAACCTCTTGTTCAGCTCGTCGAGCCCGCGTTCAGACCAAGAGTCCGGAAACTCATTCGGACGCAGCAAGGAAGTATCCCCAATCAGGGAAGCCTCACGCCATTGGACACACAGCTCGTCGATTGACCGGCGAGAACGTGCAGAGTAGACAGCCATGACTCATCTTCTCACCCCAGGCGCTGGGACTATCTCGCTGAGGAGTGACAAAGAAGGCGTGTCCCCGACGTCTGCGACCCTTCTATGAGCCGTCTCGCTTGGACCCATCTCAGTCGTCGGTCGTGAACCGCTGTAGCTCTGCCGACCAGCCGGGCGGAGGGTCGATGTCCCACGTGGACCTGTCCCACGTGAGCAGGTCGAGGGTCTCGGTGAGGCGGTCGCGCTCGTCGTTCATACATCCTTGGACGTGCGCAACATGGGCGCGGTTCCATCACGTGCCCATGTCGAACCCTGCCCTTCAAACCTTTCGGCACTTGAGGGCAGATATAGATGATTGACGGGGTGGGTATGTGGTTCGCCGCGGGCATCTCACCGCTGAGGTACCGAGCTGCGGCGAAGCATGGCTGCCCGTGCACCTGAACAACAACACCCCCGAAACGCGCTCGTTATAGGGATTCGTGGTGCTCATGCACTTGGGTAGCGCTACCTTCGGCACACCGAGTTCGTTGGGGGGCGGAAGGCCGCATCGGCTGTCCAGGGTCGTCCACAACTCCCCCTCCACGATATTCCAATCTAGATACAAGCGGACTGCCTCGTGCCCGGGATGACGGATTGTGCCACGTTGGCACCGTCACCAGGGCGGAGCACCGTCGACCCGACACAGTTTCACGCTGACTAGGGGCGCGAATGCAATTCGTGAACCCGCCGCCACCCCATTCGGGCACACAAATCTCGCAGGGATCGGGTCCAACTCCGTTGGTGGTCGTCGTTGCAAGCGAACCACTTGAGTGTGCGGTCGTGTGCATCGTAGGCGGTAGGCCTGAAGACGCTGCGCTACCGGAGCCTCATCGGCGTGTGCCGCTCTGGCATTTGATCCCAAAATAGATGAGCTAGCGGGTGGATGAGCAGTTATTGGGGTGCGTCAAAATAGATAGGCGCTACACCGTGATTGGCCAGAACGGCGCTTGTGTAACGCATCAAAGCGACGCGTGCCGTATCGATCCCGTCGTCGAACTGCCCGCCAGCGAAATTGACGTCTCGTTGTCGATGAGCGGTTCGCTCAGCCTTTGCCGCAGCGGTGACCTCGTTCCTCAGGACGCGTAGAAGTTTGCGAATCTCGGCCATCTGCAACCGGAGACCCGGTACCGAGGATGCCGGTAGGCTGCGGAGCACGAATCGCGCGTCGCGGGTGTTTAGTTGCCCCGTCGAGAGGAACTCTTGGACGTCTTTGATCGCTTGGAGCTGCTCCTGAACGGACAGTTCGTGAGCTGCCGAGTGTACGAAGGCGGGCCTGTCGAAGGCGACCCTCAACTGCTCCATATATGAGTCGGAGAGGCTGTGCAGCGGAAGTTGCGACATGTATTGCTGCGAAGCCTCCAGGTTGTTCATCATATCAACAGCGATGTCATCCCACGAGCTCACGACTACTAAGAATGGGTGCTTCTTGCTCGCCTTTCGCGCGGCGATCTGGTCCTCGGTGTCCCGAGGTGTCGTCGAGTAAATAATGAAGCGACTCAGTCCGCCGGGGAACTTGCTCGCTTTTTGCGCCTCGGATAGGACCGTGGCCTCGCCAAGCGACTTCACGTGCTTGCACTGGTACCCGTCGGCGGTTCCATCCCTCCTCGTGATGAGAACGTCGACTCCGTCCTGAACCTGTCCGCTTCGGCCGAAGCGCTGCACCGTCGCATCCGGATGCCGGTCCTTGGTGAGGCGTTCGATAAGCGTCTCGAAGTCCTGATAGGTGGGAGGGGTCGGGAACTTGTAGGGCTCCAATTTGTTTGTCCTCCTAGTTGGCGGTCCTGTTTGGCCTCAGTCCGGAGCGGCACTTGCCCGCGGATAACAGTAGACGGTCTGGCGGACTACGCCGTGCTCGCGGACAAGCAGAGCGATGCCCTCCTGTCGATCATTCCCCCAGTCACATGTCATTCAGCTCTGCTGCTTCCGAGACGCAAGGCACCGAACTCCTCAGAGAAGTTATCTAAGTTGTCCTGCAGGTCATCCGACCCGTACTGGTAACTGACCATGTGGACGTTGGCCCCATCGGTACGGTTATAAAAGTAGGTCGTGTACTGAGCGTTGGGCGGCGCAGCGCGAAGTTGAACGAAGTGTCCGAGGCGCAGCGGTGACTGCGAGCCGTCCTTCACCAAGTACAACTCGCCGTCCATCATCATGTCTCCGACGCTGAAGCCCCTTGTAGCGAAAGGAGATCGGGTCCCGACCGCAACTTCCGCAGACTGCACGAACCCTCCACGCGCGCGCTTGGCGCTGCCCGCACGAACGAGAACGAGCTGCGCCCAGACGTTTCCGAGCAGTTGCCGCAGGTCTCTGAGGTCTGACACTAACGAGGCAACCTGTGTTGTCCACGCCTCGTCGGACGTGAAGCCCGTGTGACCGAGCCACCGGTTCCGCTTGACGTTCACTTCTTTGAACTTGTTGACAATGCTCTTCGAGATCAGTCTCTCGACACCGGTCTGGGTGAGGTCGCCGAAGGCTCGGCGGATCCGAGCCACTTCGTCAGCGCCGCCCTTCTCGAGCGCACGACGGAGGCCGCTGGACGTCCTCTCGATGATGATCACCCAAGTCCCAAAGGAGGCCCGTTCGATACCCAAGTTCTGGTCCTGCAGCGTCTGGCGAATTGCCGCTTCGACCTCGCTACTACTCCCCGGATCGCTTCGACTCGCAGAGAGCAGGACGGTAGCGTGGAAGGTCACGATCGCTTCCCAGGCGTGGATATAGGCGCGCTGCTGCGCGCCAAGCGAAGCCGCGGTCTCAGCGGTCCATAAGGCTGAAGCGATGGGGAACGGCAACTGGTCGAGCCATGCGCTCACCGAGTCGTCAAACGCATGCGCCATTGCGTTCACAACATCCTCCGCGCTCTCCGGAGCCGACCAGATGTTCTCCCGTTGACCGCTCAGCATCGCTTGGAACGAGCCCAGCTGCTCGTCTGCCGAAGCCAGCGCGAGCTGGGTGCTTCGGTCTGGCACGGGGAGAACGAGCTCATCCGCCCAACGCATCAAGGCGGCAGTGTCTGATCTCAGGGCTTGAAACACGCCTGAACTGCTGGCCTCGACCGCCCGACGCCGACTGGAAACGCCCTGCTCCGAGTTGAGCCAGGCTGCCAGAAAGGTCGGTTCAACCTGGTCGCCGTCAAGCTGGATCGAGAGGATTCGACCGTCAGAACCCGTATCACCGCTCTCTGCGGCAACCCTGCCCTCACGCGTGGTCGGGACGAAGAGCCGACGCTCCGACGGTGCATCGATCGCGCTCGTGAGCGACTCAGGCTCACGAGCAAGAAGGCTGCTCAGGCGTCGCCCGGCCCACCCGTGAGTCTCGATGTCCTTAAGAATCTCTCGCGCGTCATCCCCGAAGATCCGGCTCGGGTCGAGATCGATGACCTCGCGTGGCTCCTCGGCGATCAAAACACCGGAGTCCGGACCGTAGCGGGAATCTAAGAACTGGCTGTCGATACTTGTGTCGTTGTACGTCGTCAAACGCCACGAGAGCTCCCGCCCTTCACTGGACACTCGAGCCAGCCGAGCCTCCCTTCGGGTGAACTGCCGTATGGCGATAGTCCGGTTTCGGGGCCCGGGCTTGCCCGTCCTCAGCCCTGATTCGAGCTCGCGAAATGCAGCGATCGACATTGAGCGGTGCCGGCGCTCGGTCGTGAACTGTGTCCGAAGATCGGCAATCATCGCCTTGCCTCGCATGACTTCGTTTGACCTATTGGTGAACGTTGCCAGATACAGAGGAAGCGAGGTGTTCGGTGCCAGACCATCGGGCAGCCGGGTTACCGACTCGAGCAGCCGGCTTCCACGATCCTCCGCCTCACAGCCCCGCTTGCCCCACCTGCCCACAGTGCGCTTGGGTTGACCAGAGCCGCGATCCGTCCACCACCTTCCTCGGTGGGGCGCAGCTTCTCGAATGCGAGCGAGATGAAGAGCCACGTGCTGTCGGACTTTTGCGGAAGGCCGTAGCTGAACTCGCCTCGTTGTTGTCGAGCCTCCACAGCCGAAGCCGAGCCCGCCCAGCTCACGCCCCAGGGAGGGTCCACGATCACTAGATCGGCCATGAAGTGCTCGAAGGCGTCCTTGGCCAATGTGTTGCCTTGGGCGATCTCTACATCGGCAACCCCTTCAAAGCGTCGCCTGCTCTCCTCGACTGCGCTCTCGTTGATGTCCTGGCCGCGGTAGCGCGCCTGCACGCCTGCTGATTGCAGCGCCTCAAGAACTAGGGATCCGGCGAAGCCAGAGCCGACGGCCGGATCCCAGATGTCGACGGATGACTGACTCGGGTCCAGGCGGCTGAGGCAGCCGACGGCGAGGGCATGAGCGAGGGAGACGCTCGTCGTGTGCTCCCCGGAGTACCGGTTGGTATCCCTTTCTGCGTGCACACCGTCGTCCGCCTTCGCGAACAGATATTCGATTGCCGGGTGCTGAGCGCTCCTCTTCACTGACATCGACTCACCGCACCCCATCCGACGCATCGACGTCCCCGGCATCAGCCACATCGACCGCCCGAAGTCGGCGCGACTGGTACAAGTACGCGCCGATGAGGCGGATGAACTGGTCTGCTCGCTCACTCTCCCCGGTAAGAGCGCCGGTGAGCTTGCCGAATGTCCCCTCGTTCAGGACTGCCGCATCGGTCAGGGTTTCCCGCAGCTCGGGTGAGGCTATGAACTGATCGAGCGCATTGTGATCGATCTGGTCGGCGATCCGCCGATTTTCCTTGGCCATGCCGGTTGCCGCGATGACGAAGCCCTCGATCTGAGGGTCGGCGAACTCTGCAACGAACAGCGCGTTGATTCCCGCGACGATCTCAGACAACAGCTCCTGCTGCGGGTCCTGGCGTGAGATTCCCGACCCGCCTCCGGTGATTCCTGACACGATCGGTGTTCCTCCGGATCTCGGACAGCGCTAGACGTGCCCGCGAGGATGGCGACATGGCCAGCCTTGGAGCATCTGCAACGAACCTTATCTGTGCGCCCGCCCGTCCTGGCGAGCCGGTGCGGTGAATTGCAAGATGGGGCCGCGGGATCAAAGGAGTCGGCGATCTCGGGCATTTCGCAGGGGCGAACTCACCGCTGGAGAGCTACGCCGCCGCGTGGATTGAGTAGCGCCGCGTTCGCGGGGGGTGTCACACCTGGTTGAGCGAAGAGCAGTGGCGCGACTCCCAGAGCGATGCCTCGGGCGAATGATGAGGTGCAGAGCGTCGTCATCACCAACGCTCTTCCGAGGGGCAGACTCAGCCCCTCCGTTACCGGCTTTACGAGTGGAGTCGTCTTCCCGAAGATCCGAGCGGCTCTGATGAGAATCGAGGAGCTGGAGGAACTCGACCCCCTGGCGTGTCAGCTGAGGGATTCGTCCTCGGTTCAAAGGGCCTGGAACCGCATGTCACTTGTCGAGCGTCGGCACATCATCCGGTTGCTCGTTCTCCCTCGGATCAACCCGGTCCCACCCGAAGAACGAGGGCAGCCTGGGATCAACGCACGCAGAGTCGATCTCGTGTGAAAGTGGCGACAAGACAGCCTGCAGCCGACGCGGCATCGGATCACCCGCCAGTCTCGTCGTCGAGCCTTGGATCGGGGGCACAACAACGACCAAAGAAGGTGGGTTCAGTGCAGACTTTCAAAGTGGGTCGCTTACCAACTCTGAACAGCGGAAACGCGTGATTCTGGCACCGTTTCACCTCAGTAGCGGAAGGCTCGGAGTCTCGCCAGATACCGCCGATAAGGGTATGTCACGCCGAACCTCGTCAGCAAATCACAGACCATCACTAAACATTTTGTGCCACAGCCGTTTTAGCAGCCACAGAGTGCTACACAGAGCAGGAACGAGGGTCCATACCGCCGCTGCAGCAGGCGCAGAGGCGACCGGGGTTGACAGGGAACTCGGATGCGGCCCTCAATTTTGTCAACTTCGGTAGCCCTGTCAGGGGATGGCTCAATAGTCGGTTGAGTCGGTTGAGTTCACTGCACGTGTGTGCGAAATTTTTCTCCTCTGGTGCCTCACTTCACCCGCTCAATTATTTTCCGTATAGGTGGGAGCCGCAAGCAACCGACTCAACCGCCCCACGTCCACCCAGTCGGGAGGTCTGCTAAGTTTCAGACACCCGTCGGCCTCGCTCGCACTTTGCGCCGTCTGGATTACGGACTCGGCCAGGTGCCCGATCATCCGCCCAGACATCCCGCGCGAGCCTCTGATAGGTGTTTTAGCGGTAGCGCCGAGCGCTACCGACGAGGTCCCGGTGTAGCTATACGTGAACCGGGGAAAGCAGCCGGTGACGCACTCCTCCCGGAGGATCCCGCCTGCAAGGACCTCCTATGTCGATCTCCTCGACTTCCCGATCATTGTCTGAAATCCCGATCGAAGTTCGCCTGTTGTCAAAAGCTGTCGCTGCAACTGCGCCACCTTTTGCTCAGCCCACCGCTGCACAGATCGCCCGGCTCCTGCGGGGGGCGGTGTCCCGATGAGGGAAAAGAAAAGCCCCGCCGGCCAGGGCGAGGCTTTTGATAAAACTGCTGAGGATACAGCTTCTGATCTCAATTCTACCCCCGGACCTCGGTCCGGCTATGTCCGTCTCAGCGACGACCACATTGACGAGCTGATCGCCTCCGCGATCCCACCGGAAGTCACCGCCGCCGCCGGTGTCTATACCGCACAGACCGGTGACGAACTGCCGGAATGGGCTCAGTGGCTACCGCTTCGCCACGGCGACAGTGTCTTTCCGGCCCTCGTGTACCCGATGACCGAGCCCGATGGCTCTGAGACCGGTCAGGTGAAGCCTGCGCCGGGCTCCGTAGTCGACGCCGACGGTAACGAGATGAAGTACGTCTCCCCCGCCGGTGCGGCGAGTCCGCAACTCCCGGTTGTCCGCGAGGTTGACGACCCCCGGGGCGTGCTCATCGTCGAGGGCGTCAAGCAGGCCCTGGCAAGTAACGCCTGGGCTCCGGAGGACTGGGCTATCTACCGCATCTGCGGTATCACGGGGTGGAGCCGAAATGGTATTCCCACCAAGCACCTTCGCGTAGTGCGTGGCTTGGATGTGGTGATCGTGCCGGATGCCGACTCCGCCACTAAGCGGCAGGTGTACGACGGTGCCGTCACCCTTGGTGAGGCGTGTGAAGGGCGTCGCGCGAAGTCGGTCGCGTTCGTCCGCGTGGCCGGATTCGGTTCGACCGGAGTCGATGACGCTCTCGGCAATTGTGCCGACGATGACGAGCGCCGCGAGCAGTTCGAGGATTGGCTGTCCACCGCCGCCGACAAACCGGCCAAGGCCGCACCAAGGAAGGCAACCGCGGCTTCTCGCAAAGCCGCGGACGCCGAACATCGGTCCATCCGGCTGGCCAAGGCGCGTGAGGGTGATGCGCGTCCTGTGATCCATGTCGGCGAGGATCGCAAGATCGTCATCGACAAGCTGGACGCCGTTCTGCGCGTACGCTTCGACGGCACTCAACTTTTCCGCCACGGCGACGCCCTGGGCCAGCTTGTCGTCGAGGATCGCGGCCCGGTCGTCTCGCCGGTGAGCTCCGGCGCATTCCCTGACCTCGTGTCGCAGGCAGCGATCACCGTTGAGGGTGCTGCACGCGACGACGAATCGGGATGCTCACACGCACACGCGTGGCCGGACCGGAACACGCTGTCCGCGATCGAATCGCGCTATCGCAGCTACAATCCGCTCGACGGTGTGAGTGCGGTACCTGTGGTGCGGCCTGATGGCTCAATCGTGACGGCGTCGGGGTACGACGCCGCGACCCGGCACTACGTTCATCTGGCTGACGACCTGACCGGGCTGACTGTGCCTGACAGCCCAACCGACGACGAGATCGCCGCGGCTCGAACGCTGTTGGTCGATGATTTGCTCGGCGATTTCGCGTTCAAGGCGCAGTCTGACCTGGCGCACGCCGTGGCGGCACTGGTGACCCCGGTTCTACGACCACTACTGCCGACATCGCCCGGGCTCGCTGTGAACGGCCTGCAAGCCGGCATCGGCAAAGGTCTCCTCCTTGACGTCGTCTCCACGATCGTGGCTGGAAGCAAGCCCGAACTGGCGATGCTGCCCGGCACTGAGGATGAGGTACGCAAGACGCTGACCGCGTATTTGCACTCGGGGCAGACGGCCGTGTTTTTCGACGAAACCGCTGAGCTGCAGTCGGCCGTTCTCAGTGGCTGCATCACTGCAGAAAGCTGGTCTGATCGGCGACTCGGTGTCACTGAGCGAATCTCGATGCCGAACAAAGTTGTCTTCTTCTTCGCCGGAAATCAAATGGTCATCGCTGGCGACATGGCGCGGCGTGTTGTACAGATCCGATTGCACACTGATGCGCCAAATCCGCAGAACCGTATGGATTTTCGGCACTCAGACCTCAAGGCGTGGGTGGCCGAGAATCGGTCTGATCTGCTGCGCGCGCTGCTAATTCTCTGCCGAGCGTGGTTCGTCCGCGGTCAGCCGGTCCCTGAGCACGCTTTCCGAATGGGCACTTTCGAGCGTTGGCAGGACATGGTCGGCGGAATCTTGATGGTGGCGGGCGTCGGCGGGTTCCTCGATGGCATGGCCGAGCAGCGTCTGGCCGCCGACTTCGACGGCCAGTGCTGGGTCGACCACCTCGGTTGGTTGGCTGAAACATTCGGGGTCAGGAAGGCTTTCACTGCGAAAGAGGCTGCGGACTCGATCTGCATCGGCAGTGATGCCGATACTCCGCCTGGCTTGGAGTCGCTGGCGGACAGGGCTGATCCTCGCGCGTTGGGCAAGGCCTGGGCGAAGCAGGCCGACCGATGGCGCGAGAACCTCCGTATCGTCAAGGTCGGCACAGGTCAGGGTGGCCGGGTGAAGTGGTTGATCGAGCAGTACACGGCCACCACCACTGGGGGAACCGCGCCTACACCTCCGACGCCGCCTGCGGCCCCGGCCCTAGCTCGGCGTATGCCCGCTGAACCTGGCCGGCCGATGCCTGTCATCACAGACCTCGACGCAAGCGACGAGGTGGCGTGATGCACCGGGTGTATCTCGACATCGAAACGGGCTCTGCTGATGAGCTTTACACGTATGGGACCGGCTTCTGCCGATTGGCTGGCTACGCTGGCGACGACGGTCAGGTGGTGCTGACGACCGACATGGATGAGTTGTGTGATGTCCTGCGCTCGGCAGACCGAATCTACGCACACAACGCACTCGGCTTCGATCTGGCCGCACTGGAGCACTGGCACGGTCTCGATGTGGCTGCGCTGGTCGAGGAGGGTCGGGTGCGTGACACGCTGATCCTGGCCCGGCTCTGTGACCCGCCATTGCCAGGTAAAGCCGATTCCAGGCGTTACAACCTCGACGCGCTCGGCCGTCGCCTCCTCGGCGACGGCAAGCTCGGCGATGCCGACGGTCAGTCCGCGCTCAGGACTCTCGCCGACCTGCACGGTGGCTACGACCGAATTCCAGTCGACGACCCGACTTACAGGCAGTACCTCGTGCGGGACGTAGAACTGTTGCGGGGGGTGTCGCAGTTCCTGGCCTGTGATGCCTACGGGCTCAGGGAGCACCGAGTGATGCACCGTCTGAGTCAGATCAGCCGCATCGGGTTCCGCGTCGATGTCGCCGAGGCTGAGCGTCGGGTCGCGGAGCAGGAGCTCCGGGCCGCTGGACTCCGGGCCGATCTAGCGGCTCGGTACGGCCTGCCGACAACCGGCAAGGCCCCACACCGGTCGACAGCCGGGATGGCTGCTCTGGAGCAAGCTTTCGCCGACTGCGGTGTGGAACCACCCCGTACCGCGAAGGGGGTTCTCGCAACGGGGAAGGAGGCGATCATTGACCTGCTGGCCGAGCATCCCGAGAATGTCGCGCTACGGAAACTGTGCGAGACCTTGCTGGCGCTCAACGGCGAGCGGTCAACTGCCCGGACGATCCTTGACCACACCTGCGCTGATGGCAGGGTGCATCCGCGCATCGATGCAGGCCAGTCCACCGGCCGGATTTCGGTAACTAAACCCGGTTTAACCGTTATGGGTAAGCGTGATCGCGTGAACGTTCTGGAGCGTTCGCTACTGCTCCCCGACCCAGGTCATGTGCTACTGCCGGTGGATCTCTGCCAGGTAGACGCTCGCGCCGTGGCAGCACACTGTCAGGACCCTGCCTACATCGACGCTTTCGCACCGGGCAAGGACTTTCACACCGAGATGGCGGTGGCGCTTTTCGGTGATCCGGCCCGCCGATCGGACGCCAAGCCGGTCACACACGCCACGACATATGGCATGGGCGCGAAGGGCTTGGCCACATCAGCGGGCATCCCGCTGCAGGAGGCTAAGGCTCTGATGCGCACGCTCGACGTGCGGTTCCCCGGTCTAGCGCGATGGAAGCGTGATGTACGTCGGACGGCAGAGGTCGAGGGCTTCGTCTACTCGGCATGGGGTCGGCCGATGCGCATCGAGCTTGGTCGGGAATACACCACGGCCCCGGCGAGCCTGGGGCAGGGTACTGCCCGCGACATCTTGACCGAGGGCATCTTGCGCCTTCCAGCGTGGCTCGTGCCCTGTCTGCGAGCCGTCGTGCACGACGAAATTGTACTGAGCGTGCCTACGGCTAGGGCCGAAGAAGCCGAGACCGCGGTGCTTGCCGCCCTACAGTTCTCACTACGGCCAACCCCGGACGCCTCGCCGGTGCCGGTCTTGGCTGCGTCCGGCGACCGGGGCCTGGACTGGGCAGATTGCTACCGGACTGAGAAAACAACCTGGCCCGAGGTGGCCCGCGCTCACCGCGATCTATCTACCTGTGCCGACGAGCAATGCACGTGGCACACCTACATCAACAACGAAGAAGGAGAGATCTAGTGAGTACATCGAAGGATGACGAGTCGATCGCCCGCTCGATGGCCGCAGCGCCGCCCACCAACCACGTCTGCGACCAGCTCATCGGCCCGTTCTACGACACCACCGGCCTGACACTGTGGTGGGGTGTGAGCCGCCAAGTCGTCGACACGGCTGTTGCGCCGCCCCCGCAACAACAGACCGAGCAGCCGGCAGAAACAAAGCAGAGCAACAAGCCTGTAACGGTGTACATCTCGCAGGAGGTGTACACCCAGGCCCGTCTTGCCTTCAACGCCACACGCACAGCCGAAACCGACCGCAACTGGTCCCACTTCGTGGAGAAAGCCGTTGCAGGAGAAATCCGGCGCCGGGCGGAACTTCACAACTGCGGAGAGGACTTCGAAGGGGTCGATTCACCACTCTCCCCAGGCCGCCCCCTGTCCGACCACTGAGTACGATTCAAAGGCTGTTCGCTGAACCGTGAGACGATTTTCTTGACCGGGCCAAAGCTCGGCGTCAGCGGGCGGTTGAACTTCGGGAGCAAGGGCTTAAGTGCATGGCGATTGCCGAGGAAATGGGAATCTCAACCGGCACCGTCGGCGGGCTATTGCATGACGCCAAGAAACATGACGAGCGAAGCACTACCGAACGAGCAAGCTGAACTAGATCTGTTCGTTGGCAAGGCAGCGCGAAGCGGTGGCGCGGCAGCCCCGTTCTGGAGGTTGACTACCTGACCCCAGTTCGCCCGACAACCCATCGGTTAACTTCGTAACTTCTCAGAAACCGAGACGTACGTGCATCCTGGGGCGCCGAGATCTGCACTACCGCCGTAGCGCTATCGCGATACTTTCTTCTTGCGCGGAGCCGAAATCAGCCATTTTCCAGGGAATATGGAACGGGAGACATGCCCATATAAAGCAGTTGCCCCTAGCGACTCGGCACTGGGTGCTAGCTGACTAGGGGCTTACAACAAGCAACCGTACCCTGTCACCGCACTAACTTCCTTCGGAGACGCCTCATGGATAACGAAGCCCACCCGAACATGAACGCCTTGTTCGAGCTACCTGAATGCGATGGGGTCAATGACGCCGGAAACCTTGTCTGGGCACTCGACTCGGCCGTCCCCATCTTCATCGAGGCTGACCTGTTCTTTGGCGGGGGGTCGGACCCTGGAGCCGTGCGTATCCACAAGTTCAACCGCGACTCTGAAGCATGCGACATCGACGAAGTCGAGGCGCTGGGGCTGGCCCGCACGGTTCGCTCTGTTCGCAACCTGCCGCGCTGACTGCATCGTCACCTAGGAGGGTCGCTCCATGACCGCAGCACTACCTGCCAGCCACGTCTACAACCAGCTCGTCGGCCCGTTCTACGACACCGCCGGCCTCACCCAGTGGCGAGGCGTGAGCCGCCAAGCCATCAACAAGGCCGTCTCTGCCGGCACCGTCATCGCCTGCCAGCTCGACGGCGAACAGTGGGTGTACCCCACCTGGCAGTTCACGGACTCCCAAACAGTGCATCCGCACCTGATCACGCTGTGGCAGACGCTTCGCGAGAGCGCCGACCCGTGGACCTGCGCGATATGGCTGCGCAGTCCGCAGGAGGAACTCGGCGACCGCAGCGCCGCCGACTGGATCATCGCCGGCCACCCCGTCGACACAGCCCTGAAACTTGCCCGCGCCGACGCGCAGCGGTGGGCGCCGAACGAGCTACCGTGATACCGCGATGAACTTGGGAGGTGTGAGACATGGCTCGAAATTGGCGTGAAGTGCGGGCGGAGGCTGCTCCGCGGCTCGACGAGAAGGCCGTCAGCAATGTCCGGAAGGCTATGCAGGAGTTGTCCGCGATCAACGTTATCGACCTGGCCGGCGTTATCTACTCCTCCGGAAAAGTGTTCGACGGCCTCGCTACCAGCCGCCGGGGCACCGAGAACTTCCTGCGCTCAAGAAGTCTGGCTGGAATCTTCTCCCGCGCAGACCTTGCGTTGCTCGAAGACCTTCGGGACGTCGCGCAGTTCATCATCGATCATCATGCTCAGCCGATCGACGCCGTCTACGTCCGTGCGATCAACGCTCAGATCACCAGGTCTGGCGCACTGCACCCAGGACAGCTTCGAACCGAAGACCAGCAGATCGGCGTCAGAACCCGATACGGGCGGCACACACCTCCCCCGTTGACCGACGACGGCCTACAACAGCTAATCACCTCACTGACCTGCGAGGATGTCACAGAGCAAGCATTGGATCTGTTCGTGGAGCTCGCCAAAGCTCAACTGTTCGAAGACGGAAACAAGCGCACAGCGTTGTTCGCCGCGAACAGTCTGCTCATCGGCGGCGGTCGGATGCTGGTTGTTCCCGTCGACGAGAACGCTCCGCAGCTGTCCGACACCTTCAACGACTTACTCGCCAAGGCATACATCCGCGACGAGCACGACGCGGTCAAGGATCTGCTGCGCAACCACGGAATCGTTGACCTACCGCGCTGAATAGGGTGAAGCCGGCAGAGTGCGGGTTCTCCTTTTTCGCCGCCCTGATCAGTCGGCGCTGCCCACAATGAAGGTTGCGCTCGACAAGAACTCGGACGTAATCCGCGCACCGGTGTAGTTCGCCGCCAGCGCCAACGATGCCTCGATCACCGGGAAGCCTCCGTCCTCCGTCATGGGCTCCTCGCCATCGGGATTGACACCGACTTCCTCCAGATGGGTCACCCACTGCGCGGGCATAGGGTCCAGCCCGGCGCCGCAATGCAACAGCGGATCGAAGTACACCGTGCGTTCCCCGTCATTCCAGACATAGAACCCGGCCCCCCGTTGACGTCGCGATAGTGGGTCACCACCTCGCGCCCGAGGGAGAGTGGTCGCATCAACTCATCGGATGCGCCTGCGATCGCCGCAGGTGCGATCGCAATCGTCCAGTCCTCCACGGAGGCGGCCCCGATGATGGCGGACTCCTCCCATCCGCGCTCGTTGACACCGGTCAGGCCGCTCTCCGCCCCCAGGGCCTCCACAGTCATTGCTTCGATCACGGTTGCAGGATCTGAGTCCTTCACATACGTCACGAAAAGCCCGTTCATGATCCACTGGTAGTCGCGGGTCACCCACTCGAAGTCTCGGTAGGTCTTCCTGCCTGATTCAGGCCCGTTCGGTGCACCGTTCATGTCGGTTGGACCCCGATCTCCGAGTCCTGAACGTAGTCTTCCGCGGACCTGGGTGGTTCGTCATCGTCATCGTCATCGTCATCGTCATCGTCATCGTCATCGTCATCGTCATCGTCATCGTCATCGTCATCGTCATCGTCATCGTCATCGTCATCGTCATCGTCATCGTCATCGAGGATGATCGCGTCTTCGAGATCGAGTAGTTCGTAATCCTCGTCGTCGAGGTCCAGTGATTTGTCGATCGGATAGAAGGAGTACGCGCGGTAGCGGAAACCTTCGACAAGCAACGGGCTGATGTCCGTCCAGTCGAACCTGACTGGCGAGCCGGGGTACAGATCGAGGGGTTGCTCCATCGGCATCACTTCGTTGGCGTCGGCCCAACATCCGCCGGGAGTCTCCGCGGAGTCGAATACACCCCATCCTTGCTCGGCGTACCAAACCCTGACCGAACCTGTCACTTTGCTCATGCGGGTTGCTCCTTTAGCCCACCGGGCGGATTTGGTCGATGAACAGCTCCATCATGGCCGCTGACCTGTCGGCGGGGCCGTCCTCGCTGAAGATGCGGTCCATTAGTTCCGTGACAGGTAGAGGCTTCGCGATCTCGACGAATTGATTGCCCGCACGTCCCAACCGCAGTTGATTGCTGGTATCGACACAATCCAGAACGCGCTGAACATCGCCTCGATCGGCCACGAACGACGTCGTCCCCATCACCTTGAGTACGTCAGCGATGGAAACCCAGTCCTCGACAGCGTGCATCTCACTGAGAATCATTTCCGTCAGATTCATCGCCCGCAGCTTCGCGACCCGTACGCGCCGTGCTGCTTTACCAGGATTGCCCGGAACGCGTAGCCAGCCTGTTCTGTCTGTTCCCAGCCGAGGTCGACTGTCTCATCCACAGTCAAAGCCCGGTATCCGGGCCCGTCGATGTTGCTGAAGTGCGCCCAGCATCCACACCGCAAGGTCGGCACGCTGGTAGACGACGTCTGCCAGGGTCGCACAGACGTCGAAGCGAAACGCTAACGCGTCCCCTCCGCTTCCAATCTACCGGCGTAAATACGTTTCACTCGGGCAGCCGTAACCCCATTCCAGCCCCATGCCAGTTTTGTGCAGGATGTCGGAACGATCATCTCTTCGTCAGGGACGACGCGGTTCGGATAGGATGGGCGCGGGCATCTGGAAATGCCCGCAGCTCGCGCGAAGGCTTCGCCATTCCAAGCAAGTACATCCGGAAGATCCGTTTGGTTCACCAGACCGGCTCAACCGTCATGCGAGCACGGGAACGAGCCAGAAGAGTGAAACAATATGGATACTGTCCGATACTTCAAGGACCACGCGAAAGCACAGCTAAGAGAGCTCCGAGCCGGACTCGACTCCTCGCTCGGACTGCAGCAGGTCCAACACCAGGTCGCCGGTGACGCCGGCTACCGTTCGTGGAGAGAGCTCCTCGCTGCCGACGAGTCAGATCGGCGACTCGCTGCGCTCATGGTCAGCGAGCCGTCCCTGAACCTTAACGGCTTCGGCCCAGGGGCCTACACGGCGAGCCTGCAGAAACGACGAGAGCAGTTCAGGCAGTGGCGCAGCGAGCTGCGCAGCAGCTCCGAAAGCGTGGAGATGCTCTGCAGGTGGCTAGAGGACAATTTCGAGCCCCGCAAGACCATCAACGAACAAGCCAACAGCTACACCCTCAAGCACCTCGCCGAGAAGGACCTCGGGATATACGTCGCCAATGGAGAGCTGATTGCAGCGGCACTCATCGTCGGATACCCCTGCCGCAAAGGCAGCGGCACCTCGCCGAATGCAGATTTCGGGATGAGCTCCCGCAGCATCACCGCGATCCGCCGCAGGCTGACTTCCTGACCTAAGTCGAGGGACGAGATGAGAGGCTCCGGCGCATTGCCGGAGCCTCTCATCACTTCAAAGTCAGTGCAGGTCTACACCGCACGGCGCTTACATGCACGGGTAGCGGCGCGGTGCGTCGAACGCTGCCACGCCGAGCCTCGGCCCTCGAGTCGCCACGCTGGTAGACACAGTCATGACGGAAATCGAAGAGCCCGAGCCAGTGAGCACAATCAGTACTGCGGATGCGTTGTTGGCCGGCCCGCGCGGCCGCCGCCTGCTGCTCGACTATGTGGTGGATGCCGAACGGATCCGGCGACCCGAGCCGCATGGCGACTCGTTCCGTTCCGCGATTTTCCTGGCGTCGCATCACCTCGACCCCGAGCGAGACTCAAGCGTGACGTACTCACGCGCGTACGAGTCCGGCACTGAAGAGCCTCCTGAAGAGCCCCTACGTGCCGTTGTCACTGCCGACGATGTGGCACACCGCCTGTCCCAGGTGCCGCTTCCCGAGGTGACCGAGGTTGCACTCCGTTCGGCCCTTGCCGCCGCGACGGACTCAGCGCGCTACTGGCAGGACCCCGACGGTGAAGACGTCCTCGCCGCAACCGAGCCGGTGCGGCGTGAGCTTCGACGAGTCGCCGAGGACATCGCACGATCCCCACACGCCCAGTGGTGGACGACCGCCCTCGCCGAGACCGACCAATGGGCGATAGTGAGCCGGGACGACGACAGCCCCGATACCTTCGAGCCGGCGGCTGCAGAACTACTGAGCGCCTGGCACGAGGACACCCTCGCAGCAGAAGCGCGAGCCGCTGACCGACCAACCGATCCCACCGCGAACTGGTCCGGTTACTGGTGGTCGAATCCGTCTGTTCGGTGTTCGACACGGACACTGTTCGACTGCACCCCGGCAGAATTGTGGTTCGTCGAAGACAGCATGGGCTGGAAACGCATCACCGTGCGACACGTCGGCGCACCCGCCGGTGCTCGCATCTACGAGATCGACGGCGCACAGGCGTGGGTGGAACTCTGCAGACGGTTCCCCCTCGAAGTCACCGCAGAGAAACGACACGACTGGTACCGGACAACCGGACGATCAGGGCGATGGGTCATCCCCAACTGGCAACTCGTCGCCGAGAGCTACACAGGCGTACATCTCACCGTTATGGGATACCTGGCCGCAGCGGGAACCGCGATCGAGGTCGACGACGAGACGGCCAGCGTCATCGCCGGATGGGCGCCCGACGCAACGTACTGGCTCACCGACCCCGACCACATCGGCGACGAATCCTGTACCTGGGTGCTCGACAACAGCCGAGAACAGCCTGCCTGGGTCGAAGGCTGATCGAAGCTCGCAACTACAGAACCCGCACTCTGCCTTCCCGGCAGATGCGGGTTCTTGGATTTTCGCTGCCACTGCCGACCCGCGCTTTTCGATCTCGGGCTGCGCGATCAGGTGAACGACTGAGCTTGCAATGAAGAATCCGTGGTCACTCCAGTGTCGACGAGGCGAACCTGTCGGGGTCGATAGCGATCTCGACACCCTCATTTCCCAGCACGATCTTCGCGTGCACCGCGCCAGTCGCGGCTGGTTGCTGGCGCAGGTCGAGAGCAGCAGATCGTCCCGATTCTCGATCCTCGACACCGTGACCTGATCGGTCTCGAGGATCTTCCCGACTTCGGTCTGGGTCAGGTTGCCTGCCTAACGGATGTCCGCGAAGGTCAGGAATTCGTTGCTGTGGATCCCGGGCGTTCACGCCTGGCGTGGGGACGCGGAGGATCCTTCAAGAGCGACTGTGGAGTATCTCTAACGACGAGATCCCGGTCTCGTTACCGAGGCCGGGATCAGTCGTAGTGGGCGCGCAAGGCTGGAAACCATCCTTCAGAGCTGCCTACAGGGGTACTGCCGCCCCGGAGACCTCCTACACGAACCGCATCCATCAGCTAATGCTTCAGGCAAGACCACTGCCGCAGAAGTACGCCAACTGTTGCAAGCGTCCATTGCCTGGGAATCAGCTTTCGGTTACCTCAGTACATCCGCACAACTGACTCTTCAATGGCCGTAGTGCTGCCATCGACGCGCGGCGGTGCATCTATACCGTCACCAACGTGGCTCTTAAGTGACAGTAGTGCTGTCCGTAGACGCAACGGCGCATTTATACCGCCCCATAAGTGGCTCTTGAGTGACCGCAGTTGTGTCCGTAGGCCGACGGCGCATTTATACCGGCTCCTACGTGACCGCATAAGTGGCTCCTAAGTGACCGCAGTTGTGTCCGTAGACCGACGGCGCATTTATACCGGCTCCTACGTGACCGCATAAGTGGCTCTTGAGTGACCGCAGTTGTGTCCGTAGACCGACGTCCGGGACGCACCATATGCCATATGACAGTGTTTCAGTGTTACAGCGAATTGGAGGTCGGCTCGGGATCTGCGGGCAGTCAGACAAGACGGCGAGCGCAATGCTGGGGAACTTCCGTTGGTTTCCGAATAACTCTCGAATAACTCTCGAAGATAGTTGCGGCAATTGTCCGCAGATACTCGATTAGGTCCCTCGACCGGACTCTCGTGGTTGTGTCCCCGGCCAGCCCCACACACCACGCGGTCCACCGATGACCAGAGGACCGAGAACGCTCGCCTCGCACTCGCCTTGACCGACCCGACAGGTGGGCCGCGACTCGTTTTTACGGCCCAGGTTCCGGGCCGGTGCAGACTCCCCGCCGCCACCTCCCTCCCCGATCCGGACGCGGCGGGCCGGCCATAGCCCGCGAGCCGGGCGGCGATCGGTGAGCGGACGGCCGGCACCTCCGCCGAGAGCACCGCGACGCGTGACGAGACCGGCCGGGCACTCCGCATGCCGACCACCCGCCGCGTCGCCACACCAAGCGGGCGAGGCGAGCATCAGCGCGTCTCTTCCGGGGAAGACCGGGCGGGCGAAGCTCACCCCGGATAACCAAACGGAAACAGTCGCGCCAGCGAGCCGGTTCCGGGTGACAGTGCCGCAAAGCGGCCCTGTCACGCGCCCCGCGCCGCAACGCGGCTGGCGGCGGCGACAACCGCCGCCAGCCGGTGCCTCGGGAGGGTCCAGGGACGGGCGAAGCCCTCCTTGGCGAGCACGGATGAAAACAAGGACGCGAAGCGTTCGTGTTTACATCCGGGATACTCGCCCGTCTGAGAACCCAGCCATGTACCATCGTCACATGAACATGGACGACGGGTGCGGGAAGCAACGCCGGATCGGAGCCGAAGGCTCTCGATCACGGCGGAGCGGACCGCACCTGTCGGGAGTGGGGACACGATGACGGGGATGGGCAGCGGCGGCGGATCGGAGCCGAAGGCTCTCGATTCCGGCTCGCTGCCCATCCCCGTCATCGGGGCGGCGAAGGACCCACAGGGTCCGCAGCCGACCCACCGCGCGGGGCGCAAGCCCCGAGCAGGTCGGCCGACGACGAAAGAAGGGCCGATCGCCTTCCGGCCGCGCCCCGGCACTCGCGCACAGCTCGAAAAACTCGCCGGAGACCAGTCGCTATCAGTGGTGGTCGCCGCCGCAGTCGACGCCTACCTCGGCCGCAAGGCCCGAGAAGTGGACCCGAAACTGCGCGCCGCTCTCGCGGCTGAACTGGCCCCTATCGGTGATCAACTCGCAGCGATCGCCACACAAGAATCGGCCATCGGCAATAACCTCAATCAACAGGCGCGGTTCCTGAACACCTACCGCGAACTTCCACCTGTCTACGGCGAGGAGCTGGCCGTGCTCAACAGCCGCCACGAAGCAGTCTTGGCCGAGCTGCGCGCTATTCGCGCCGCTCTCGACTCGTTAGTCGCTGACAGATAGCTATGGCTACCACGATGATCAGTCCAGCCGGAAATGCAACCGCGCTGGATCTGTATCTCAGTAGCTCCCCCGCCCATGACCTCCACGCCCCGGAGGGCTTCAAACGACGGTTCGAGTTCGAATCGACACTGGGCGACTGCTCGACGGAAACCTTCATCGCGGACATGCGGCGCACTCGTGAGACCTTCGGCAAGCAGTCGCTCAAAGTCGAGAGCTATCACGTGATCGTCAGCCAAACGCATGAAGAGGCCAACCCCATCGATACACAAGCCGGTTTTCGTCAGCACCAGATGATGCGGGTATTCGTCGCCGAAGCGTTCCCCGGTCACCAAGCGAAGCTCACTACGCAACGCGACAACGGCCGTTTCGAGGACACCGAGGACGGCACCGTCTGGGTGCCGGGCAAATGGCACACCCACGTTCAGGTGGCGTCGGTGTCCGAGCGAGCAGCGACCTTGGTCCGGATCGGGGCCGACGGCGCACAGACCCGACTCCACTACGCAGCCGGTCGCGCAATCGACGGACACATGAAAGACATCCACCACCTCCGCCGAACAAACAACCGGGTGATCCTCCGCGAACTGGGCTATGACAACGCTGCCTACGTCGAGGCTTGCCGTCGACACTCGGCAGCGGCCCGCGACGGCCGACCTGTGACACACATCGGTGAGAACGTGACGCGCAAGGACTACGCGCTTCGGGCAGATCCGGACGGTCCCGGCTATTCCACCCACGACGCGGTTCGCTCCAAACTGCGTGCCGCACGCGCCCTCGCGAACGACTGGGATGACTACACCGACCGGCTCCAGGCCAGCGGCGTGCAAACCAGGGTCACTGGCACCTCCGGGGTGTCCTACGCCTGGATCGGGGCGGACGGCGCCGAGATGAAATCTCGTGCACGCGGAAAGACCGGCGTGGGATCCGACTACACGAAAGCGAGCGTCGAGAAGCAATGCGAACTGAATGCAGCCGAACGTGTGAAGGGCATCGAACCTGCGGCTCCCGAGCTGATCATGGCGCCACCGTCGCCGCCCGCCACCGATCGACCGGCGCCGATCTACCTGACAGCGGACGGCCGGCCACCGTGGGACCTGGAATTCGAGGCGTACACCGCGAAGGTTCGGCAGGCGGGCGAAACGTGCGAGGAACGAGCACGCCAAGCCCTCCGCAAAACAATCGCCGATCCCTGGGTGACCGACCGGGACCGGCTCATCGCAGCTTCACTCAACTACGGCGTCACTGTCGAGGGCCGGACCGGTGAACCGACCGTGAGCATCGCAGCCCTCGACGGGCGTGGTCGGTTGACCATGGAAACGGAGCGGTTGGGTGCAGCCTGGACGGGGCGGGCATTGGACGAACAAATTCGTATCGAGAGGAACAGGACCGATGACCGCAACCGAGGATCGGAGCGCGAGATTGGCGTCGCTGCAGAGCAACGACCCACCGAGCACGGCCGAATCAGCAGCGCTGCAATTGAAGATCGACGAGCTAGCAACAACAGTCGAGCGGCTGAGCAGCGAGCAGAGGTCCTCCGTCGCGCAACTGAGCAGCGTGCAGAAGAGCATCGCCGAAGGCGTGGGCGTCCTGGTGGAGACACCCCTACCACCGGACAACAGCAGCCAGATCGAGACCCTGACCGCCGCAGTCAAGACGCTGGCAAGCAACCACGAGACCCTGACCGCCGCAGTCAAGACACTGGCAAGCCGTCCACCACACCACGCAGACCCCGACCTCTCGGCAACCCCGCCCGCCCTGACCGAGGCCGTGACTTCGGCCGTTGACGCGGCGATGAGCCGAGCTGCAGCCCGGATGCAGCCGACCACCACCGCTACCGCAGCCAAAGAATTCGCGATCACCGAAGACCTCCGCGAAGCGATGGTCACCGCTGACAAGCTCACCAGCTCTCTCAACCGCACCGCGTGGAGTCGGCTGGCCCTGGTGGCTGTCCCGTACACCGTCGTCGCGGTACTGGTGTGGCTGCTGGTGATCCCGATAGCGGAGGTCTTCGGGGTCGGGCCGCTGAGCCGCTGGGCCTGGACGAGCTTCGAAACCGCCGAGACCGCGTGGGGTCGTCTCGGAATCCTCGCCGCGACCCTCGCAGTTGTGGCCGCACTGGGATACGGGATCTACCGGGGAGGCAAGAAACTTGCGGGCTTCTACCGAGACTGGCGCTGACATGGGATTTCTTGACGATTTCACGGCGCAAGTGGAGGCAGCGAAACCGAAGTGCAAAAGATGTGGCGCGGTGAGTGCCGCGAAAATCACCTACACCCAAAAGGCCGGCCACCGAAGCACCTGGGCAGAGCAGCACACCTGCCTCGATCACGCAGTAGACGCCATCGACCATCTGCACTCGATCAGCAATGTCATCGACGTCAAATGGTTGGACGACTGATCGATCCCTACGACAAGGAGCAAGGCGATGGACCAAGATCGAGAGAAAACAGGGGCCTCACGAGCGAAATCTGACGAACTGGCCAAGGCCGCCGACGACGCCCGAAGCCGGAAGGAAGCCGAAGACTGGGCACAGGACAACGCGGAGAGAGCGGAGAAAGAATTCGCCGAGGCCACGCGGGCGCTGACCGAGAACGAGAACGCCACTCCAGACAAGGACCTCGACCGCCAGCGGGTCGGCGAAATCAAGAGCCTCCTCGCCGAGGGCGGCGACAAGGCCGTCACGAAGAAGTTCGGCGAATCCGCGCTCGGCACTCCCGAAGCCGCGAAGGCGAAAACCCAACGGGCCGCGATCCGCCGACACGAACGCGAACTGGCAGAACGCGCGGCCACCGACACGGTGGCCGAGGGCGGCAAGCAGACCGCGCAGGCCAAACAGCGGTCCCGGATCCCACTACGTCAACAGATGATCGAACACGAGCTCCAGCGCCAACAGAACCGCGACCGCGAGACACCCTCACGCGGTCGATGACCGAAACAACAAGAACCCCGACAGCCAGTGGCTGCCGGGGTTCTTGCCTGAATGGGTCAGGCGACGGTGAACCGCAGTTCGCTGATGTCGACGAGAGTGACCTCTAAACCGGCTTCGCGAACAGCAGGATTGGCCGCGTCGGCAGGCCGGGCACCCCTGAGTAAGCGCCCATGATCGATGTCTTTGGGAAGCAGATCACTGCCGTGGAAAGTCTCCACCAGCTCCGACGACTGCGACGGGTTGCCATTGTGATCGGTGCTGATCTTGTGGCGCTCGCTGCGACCGTGCGCCCAAGCCGCCTTCTCGAGGATCTCTTTCTCCGGAGCACCGGTCAAAACCAGGATCGCCGGAAAAACATCACGCAGCTCGTCCATACCGTCGCGGCCGTACCTGCGTGCAAACTGCGACGTGGCCTGCACCGCGACCAGGAGCGCAATACCCATTGCGCGGGCTTCCGTGATGACGGTGGGCGCCTTCGACCAGGGCAGAGTGTTGCAAAATTCGTCGCAGGCAATCAGTAAGTGCGCCAATGGTTCTGGCCGCGTCTGCCCTGCCCTCCAATGTGCACTGATCGCATCGACACAAGCCACCGCCGCACCAGCGGCGACACCGGTCGCGGGGGCGACGACAAACAGGGTGCTGCGGGGATCCTCAAGCATTGCCGGGGTGAACGAACGCTCGCCGCGACCACCGGCGACGGTGCTGCGCCACCAGGGCGCAAGGGCACTTTTCATCGTGATGCCGACACTGTCCCGCATCTTGTCTTCCAGCCTCCCCGCGCTGACCAGCTCCTCCGCGAGCATCAGAGCGCCCATCTCCTCGAGGCGGTCGGCCGCGTTCGCCCAACACGGCTGGTCCTTGTCGTCGGGATCGGCGTCGTCGGGCTTCACCCGGCTCACCGCAGCCTGCGCCCAGGCGATGCCATCGTCACCTGCGGCACGCAAAATGCCTGCTAGTGGAGCCGTGGCCAGCGTTTCCCAGAAAGGGTCACCGGACTGCCCACTTGCCGAGCTGGAAGAGCCGGCCGATCCGGCCTTCATCAGAACGGACGTGAGGTCCAGTGCCTCGTCGTCGCTGTTGATGAGCGCGACCGGGTCGATGACGACCTTCTCGACGCCGTCGGGAAGGACGTCGTCGGGCACCTCGCCCGACAGATCGAGAACGTAAGTGCAACCATGACCGCCCCACTCCAGACGCTGCTCGAGGGTCAAGTCGATCAGATCGGGCTTGGACGAAATCGCCACAACCGGCCCTTGCCACATCAAAATTCCCGGTCCCAAAACCCGGCGGCTGTTGTGGGTCGGGATGAACCCCTCACCGGCCAGGAACACCTCGTCGGCGGCGTCCACTGCGATGCACCGGGCGGGCTCGTAATCAGGGTGCCCGGGCGGTACTGCCTCGATGTTCTCGATGCAGATGACGCCCGCGGCCGGCGTCGTACTGCCCGGCAGCACCGGGCAGCGAATCGCCCAGTCGGCATCGAGGTCGGCCACCATGTGCGATGTGGTGACGACGCGCTCGGCGCCGTTGCGGTCGGGATCACGGACCACCCACTGGTGGTCCGCATCGGCGAGCAGCCGGTGCCCGTCGGAGAACTCGACCCGGTGTAGATCCGGGTGCTCGATCACGTCCCAGACGTCGGTGACGGTGCAGGGCGCACCGTCGCGGCCGTACACGAGGTCGCCGACGGCGATGTCCCCCATGCGGACGAACCCGGCGGGTGTCGGGATCGGCGTGGACAGAGCCAAGGCCTTACCGACGCCTGAGGGACCACTGACCAGCAAATGTGGACCGGACACAGCAGGGTCCCCATCGATGAATCCACCGAACGGCGTCGGCTTCGGCTTGTACTTGCCGGAAGACTTGCGGTACAGGCTCATTCAGACTCTCTTCGTCGACCGGGCGGTTGCGCTTCGCCCATTCATCGTGCCACACCTTGAACGCACTGTGCGGCAGCATTATTCGTATATCTGATCTCGTGACGTCACCCTCACCAAAGCCGCAGTTCCGATCCTGTTTTAGGTGACGTCACCACCCAATTTGGTCGTAATCAATTGTGCCGAAACATTTTTCGTGTGCCATGCTGATCCTGCGTCAACAATCGAAAGGGGTCGAAGGTGGGCATGGCAAGTAAGGGGTCGAGGACCAGGGTGACTAGCCGGGTTCCCGACGCGGTATACGCGATCCTCGAGGATCGTCGACGCCACTCGGGGGCGGCGACGTCTCTCAGTCAGATGGTTTCGGATGTCCTCGCGCTCTACGTCGACCGACCGGATCTGGCCGTCGAGCTTATGGAGTGGGAACAGCAGAGATGAGCAAATCCAATTCGTCGCCGCTCCTCGCCCGGCGCTGGATATGGCTGATCGTCGCCGTTCTGGCGATCTTCCTCAGCGGCGTCGCAGTCGGCGCGGGTGCCAAGCTCACTCACGCCGAGGAACATTGCGGCGCAGCAGTGAGCACAGCAGCGTCCGCAATTGTTCAGGTGACTTGATGTCGGATCCTCACTGGACGCCGGAAAGAGCGGCGTGGGTGCTCGCGCATGCCGGCCGAAATCCGGCCGCCCGACGACGCGGTGAGCAACTCGCCTCGAGGGCACGCCGGGCAACGCGGTACGAAGCGGGCGTCGGTGATGCCGCTGTCGGCGAAGTCGTGACGCCGAACCGCCTCCACCGCCGCATCTACAAGGCTGACGATCACAAGATCGCGCGGACGATCTGGGCCGGTGTCCGCGAGGTGGGCCGGGCACTTGTCGCCGGTCCAGGCATCGCCGCAGCGTGGGGCGCATATTTACTGTGGTGGCGCCAGGTCTCCGCCTGGGGTCCGCTGCGGTGGAAACCGGTCGCGTTCGCCGCTGCCGGGGCCGTGCCGGTCCTGCTGGTCATCCTCGTGGCGGTGGCCTGGAGGGACTGCGGTGTGCCGCTGCTGGGCTGGTACGCAATGGCGCAGCTCATCATCGTGACGGCCCGCCTGTCCTGGCTGATCCGGGCCTACGGCTGGGAGGCCGTAGGCCCGATGGAACGCGCAGCATCGGGTCCCCGCGTCGCTCCGATCCGGATCATGACCGGCACCGAATCGCCACTGCCCACAACGCCGTCAGCGCAACCCACGAAACGAGTTGTGATCCGCCGCAAGGTCACGCCTACGACACCAACCCCCGCACCGATCCCGATCATCGTCCGGACCGAAGGAATCGACCAGTGACAAATCAGCCAATTCACGTGAATGTCCAGAGCGGCGCGGGCGAAGTGATTCGTATCGCTGCAACGCTTTTGATGTTCGGCGGTGCCGGTGCACTCGCGTGGGCCGTGGCCCAAAACGGATACGCCGAACTCGCAGGCACGGGCCTGACCGTGATGACGGTCCAGGTCATCAAAATGATGTGGGTCAACGGGTTGATCGGCCTACCGGTCAAGAGTCCCACCAGCAGCGAATCCGAAGACTCCGACATCAAGTCCATCCGAAGCTTCGTCGCCGCGAATTACCGCGTCCTCATGAAGTACCAAGCCGATTCACCCGCGCCCCGCATGGTCGCGATCGGATTCATGTACGCCGTGGCGTTCCTGATTCTTCGCGCCGGAATGATCAACGCACTGAGCATCTTTCAGAACATCATCATTGCCGGTGGTGCGGCAGCGATCCTCGGCTCGATCGTCGTAATGCCGAAGCTGCTCCCCAACGTCATCGGGACTCTCAAGGCCAAGGGCGTTGTTCGAGGCGCGCAGCCCGCAGCCCCCGTAGCTGCACCGCAGCCACCAACAACACCCGTACCCACCATTTCAGCTCCCACACCAGCACCAGCCACCGTCAAACGCGTCGTCGTGCGCAAGAAGACCACCGAAGGTGACACCCATGCCTGAGCAATTCGAATATGTCGATGAAGACGGAAACCCCATCGATCCCAGCGAACTCGAAGGTCTCGACTACGAAGTAATCGACGAACCAGCTCCGCAGACGCCGTCGACTGGCCCCGACGCTCCCGAAGCGGCGACTATCTCGAAGAGCTCGAAAGGAATCATCGTCGGCGCACTGGCCGCAGTGCTCCTGGTCGGCGGCGGCGCAGCATTCGCTTTCTCGCAGGTCGGCAACAAAAACACAGTCGATGACGTGAAATCGTCGGCCGAGACCGCACGGCGGGAAGTCGTTACAGGGGCACGCCCTCCCCTGGACGCATGCGACGGATCGGCCCTCAAGAAGGCCGGCTGGGAGCGAGGAGAGGGCACACCGTCGCTGCAGCTGACGGTGGTGAAATCCGTCCCGCTTCCGGCCGGGTTCGCCGATCGGACGAGGGTTTCGAACAATCCGCTCGCGGACACGGCAATTCTCCAGTTCGGAGACCGCAGTCTGGGTGTCTACGAGGAGAATGCGGACGCCGAATTGGGCGCCGGGCGCTGGTGGAAGGTCGCGGTAACCACAGCTCCGGAACTTGCCGTGACCGGCGAGGCCGAAGGTCCGGGCGGCGAAACCGACGCGGCCACCGCCTGCAAAACCGTGATAGGTGGCGTCTATCGCGTTGTGGGAGAAGGTATCCCTCCCAGCACACAGGAAATGCAAGCCGATCTGGTGAATGTCAGTGCCCTCAAGGGTGACGGTGCCGAACCGACCACTGTGTGGGCGGTCGCAGGCGACCGACTGCTCAAAACGACCTTGGAACACACACCTGACGACGAAGGGTGATCGACAGCCAGAACAGCGCCTATCCCACTCACGTCAAACTCCACCGATAAACACCAAACACGCCACAATACAAGGAGTACAACATGATTACCAAGAACATCGCCGCAAAGATTGCCCTCGCAACGGTCACTGCCGGCTTCGCGGCTGCGGCCCTGGCCGGTACCGCGTCGGCCGAAGTTGCCGAGGGTCCGTACACTGCGAAGTATTTTGTGTTGGCCCCCGCACTGTTCCTGCCGCCGCTCACTGCAGAGGCCAGCGTCCACGGTGACACCCTCACCATCGCCGGTCTGACCGGTCAGATCACCCCTACGCCCGATGGCGGCTTTGCGACTATCGCAGGTCAGCGGATCGCACTGAGGAACGTCGACGGTCAGGCCAGCTATGTGATCTACGTGATCAGCACCGAGGCAGGGGTGACACTGGGCCAACTCGACGCTCGCTGACCACATCACAAAAGCCGAGAAATATAGATCCGCAACGGAATTGGCGCTGGGCTCGGCGGCATTGGGCAGGCTGCAACGGCGACTCGGCGCTGGCGTCCAGCTCGCCGACCCACAGCTTGAATGAGCCAAGCACGAGGACGTAGACCCGGCCGCGTGCGTCATCTAGTGGCGTGGATGCGATAGCTATCACGCGCAGTCAACTGTCACTGGACTGCTACCGGAACCCCAACTTGCTGCCACACTGCTGTCGACCGTGGCGGCACGACGACATCATTCGAGCCGCACTGGGGCCGCCAACGCTTTTTCGGCTGGCCTCAGCGCGGGCGCCCCCCCTCGCGCACAACCGGCTCAGCTTCGCCGCGTACCTGGATGCGGTACCCACACAGTCCGTGCCAGCGGCCCCCGCCGGTGCGATTCAGCTCGCCACCGGTCGATGTTCACTGGCGGTTTTGAGCTCGGCGAGCTTCTCGATGTGAGGCTTCGACGTCCTCTGCAACTTCTTGTCGATGATCAACTTGGCCCGTGCCGCATTGATCTGCGCGTCAGTGACATGCCCAGCAAGAACCCGGTGGACCGTACCTACCGAGACGCCGACACCGGCAGCGATCTCGCGAATGGACTCGTCGCGATCGCGGCGAGCGAGGATGGCCGCGCGCTTGTCGCCATCGACGACCGTGGGGCGTCCACCGACTTTGCCGCGTTTGCGGGCGGCCTCGAGGCCGTTGCGGGTCTTGCGCACGATGTCGCGGCGCCGGTCCTCGGCCAAAGCCAGTGCGAGGTCAAGGACCAGCGACCGCTCGGTGTGCTCGCCGACCGCGATGCCGTCGAGCACCTTTACCCCGATGCCGCGCTCGAACAGGTCCGTCAAGACCAGCAGCCCCTCGAGGAGGTTGCGGCCGAGACGGTCGACCTCCTGGACAGTGAGCAGATCATCGGGACGGAGGTAATCGAGGGCGGCCTGCAGTCCGGGACGCTGGTCGACGCTGAGTGTGCCCGAGACTTTCTCCTCGAACACTTTGACGCAAATCGGATCGAGTGCATCGCGCTGGCGCTGTGTCTCCTGTTTGTCGGTGCTCACGCGCACCAGTCCGACGAGCGTCACGGCGATCTCCGTTCAGAAAAGGTGTTCATCTTGTGTGGTCAATGGTACCAATTGTTGAACGGGTTTTTGAACATCGACGACAGTAATTCGGGCTCGATCTGAGCAGCGTTCCGCCTGTTCAGTCAACGACCGTTTGTTGAACGATGGGGTGTGAATCGCATCGTTAAGTGGCGATCTTTTCGCAGAGCTACATGGCCACGTACGATCCTGGATCGGGACTGGCGGATGTCTCGGAAAACTACAGCTCTCCGAGACACCGAGCACTTCGAGAGATAGGAGTTTTGTTAGATTCAACCGTTAGGCTTCGCCTTCGGAGGCAGCCATGATCGCCAACGCAGTATATGAACGCCGTTCGCCACCGCCGGGCTTGATCACAATCCGACACTGTGCATTGATCTTGACTTGTTGACCGAGCCGAAAAGGCGTCAAGTCAACGTCACCTCTACTTATTGGTAGAACGATATATTCGCCCTCATTCTCGGGATCTGGTATCTCAAGATCGATCTTTCGTCGGTCACTAATCGTCCGCAGAACGCCAGCGATCGGCTCGATGTCGGAGTCCAATCCTTGGCCCTTGAGCACCGCGGCAAAGGTTGCGCACTGCGCCGCAGACACCATTAGTTTGCGGCGCCCGAAGCCGGGTCTCTGCCACGAAAGATCAAGGTTAAGTGAGGCAGACGAAATGGTGTCAGCAAGTGCGAGCGCCGCTGAGGCCACGCGCACCCCGAGGCCTAGGAAGAGTTTGTCGATCGATTCCAGCTTTTGATCAATGTCCGCTGCTGTGCTGAGAACTCCGAATGCAACGTCCAGGCTTTCTTCGATTAGCGGCGTGTTCTCACCAAGTATCGATATCTCCCCTCCGGGGTACCTTTCAGCTGATTCGACCGCCACGGGCTCAAACTCGAGCACTACGGATCCGCGTCCTGGCGAAGAGGTAAGTGCTAGTTGCGTCAGTTCCTCGATCTCACCCGCAATTCGCCCGTGCGAACTTGTGAAACCACGCACAGACGCCCCTGCGCAAGTCACGAGACGCTGAAAATTCGTCAGCACGTGACCGGCGTCGTCAAGGTTGAGTGAATGACCGCGTACACCGTTGCCAGTAAGTCGAATGGAGCCGCGAGATTGAGTGTCCTCAAAGCCGCCTGCCGAAACCTTCGCGAAGGACTGCATGTGCAGCCGACCGAGGTCCTCTGCGTCGCTCCAATCAGGAAACTTCTCGGAAGGCGATTCGGACAAGTCGGCCAGGAAATCAGCCATCCAGGCAGCGTCATCGAGGTCATCGGTACCCATTGACGATCACCTCCACATATCCTCTGCGAGGGAGTGCGCAAGTTCGCACTGGTGTCTCACCTTTCGGCACTGACCGTAGCCGCATCCAAAAGTCGTCCCAGTATCCGCGGGCGAGCAGGTACTTCTCGTCCTTGGCCTGGTAAGCCACGGATGGCCGAACCATCCAGGGCAAGATGTACCCGTCTATACGAAGTCTCCTCCGATCTGCAAGTTCTTGCAGCCCTTCGGCGGTAACCAGCAACTTGGCACCTCCCGCAAGGTTCTCGATCAACTCGTCGTTGATCACCAGCACGACGTCGACATCACTTGGAAACTCTTTGTCGGTGAGAAGTGTGCCCGACAGCCAGTACGCCTCGATCGTGATGATTTTGCTGATGAGGCGAAGATATGTCTCCAACTCCTTGAACAGTTCTCGACGGTGTTCGTTAAATCCCCATACATCACAGACCTGCTCGATCGGCATGCGCACACGCCCGGGAGTGAGCAGCAGGTCTCCCGTCTCCGTATGCGTCACTTCTGGTACCCCAGGGCCGAGGAGCACGATTCTTCGATCGTCCCAGTCGCGGTTTTGAAAAGCTTTGAAGCGTGATGCCACCGCAACATCCGGGTGCCGTTGTTCATGTCGACACAATCCTGTCGGCCGGGCCTCGGAGATGTTTGCCGCATCTGCCGGAGCTGATCTTTGCAATCCGGGAATCATCGCACGCCGCGAACCGGAGGCATCATCGGAACCGACTTTCCGGTCGGAGAACTGTAAAGCCTCGACAACGGCAGTGCCTTAGTCGTTCATTTCCGTTTGCGCCGTGCGGGATTCGCTGCGGCATCTCCGGAGCATCAAAGGATGGCGGCAGGGTCCGTCAAGGTCGGGGTGAAATGTCCCTCCAGTCAACGAGAATGACAATCTCAGTCGAGGCTCTGACGGTGTCCACCAACTACCTGCGATTCCCTACGTCATGGATAAGCGTCAAACACCAGCCCACCTTCGATTGGTTGCAGAAGCTGTAGACGGCTTCATCTCAGCTTTTCGTGTCTTCATGGCCTTTCATGATTCTGTCAACATTAGGCAGCACGGCTTCGGTCCAGCTGTCATACCCAAGGCAGCCGTGTCCGCAGGACAGTGCGACACGATGGCGCATGCCGTGGACCTAGCTGCGGGAAGAGCGCAAGAAGCATCGTCGTTGGCGGAGATGAAGATCGAGGTTCCAGGATTTGGCCAGGTAGACCCGATTACTGCGTGGGGAACTATTAGGCAACCCCAGCCGATGCTCGGATCCGACGACGTATTCACCGGTTCCAATCAGATCCGAGGAAAATTGGAGCAGATGATTCTTCAAGCGGAAATATATGTTCTGCCGCAGGTCAGCGCCGCATCGATGCATCCACTGGTGTGGAGTGCAGCGGAAAGGCTGTGGCGTGGCGAGCACTACAGGCAGGCGGTCACGAATGCCGCGGAGGCGCTAGCGTCCCACATCAAGACGCTGACAGGTCGAAATGATGTCTCCGAAACGGCTATCTGGCAGGAGACGTTCGCTGAGGGTGCGCCACTCCCAGGAAAGCCACGATTACGTTGGCCTGGTGACCCGAATGCCAGGTACGTGAAGACGATGAACGTAGGCATGAGGTTCTTCAGTTCAGGTGCGCAGATGACGATTCGGAATAGCGCGGCTCACGGAGTTGATGAGATGAGCGAGCAGGAAGCGATCGAACGTCTCGCTACTCTCAGCCTTCTTGCCCGGTGGGTCGACCAATGTGAGCTGCATCAATAGCCTCACGCTGACGTGGTGAAGGGGAATGGGCGATGCGGGCGAGTAGGGGAATGACGAACTGTCAGCCCCAATCGCCCTGCGAGCACTTGATAGAAAGTGGCTCGGGAAATCCGGTTTCGAGTGTGTCGTGTTGTCCGTCGAGTGTCTGGTGTCCTGTGCCGACGCGGGCGTATCCGACGAGGTGTCCGTTGCGGGTCACCGTGCCCATGCCAGGACCGTCTCACAAGTCGACGAATTGAATAGCGATGAGACGGCAGTTTCGGTACGTACTTCTGAGACACGACGAGTTGGGGTGATACTCGACCCCCACACAAACGAGTGGGTGTCTCAATTCCAAGAAAATGAGACACACTTCTCCGAATATCCGGACCGCGGTGCAGGAGACGTTCACGGCGAGGAAGCCGACCGCGCTCGCTGCGCCGGTCGTGCCAGCGAACCTCGTGATACGAGGGTGTCGTGATACGAGGGTGTCGTGATACGAGGGTGTCGTGATACGAGGGTGTCGTGATACGCGATGATGCTGTTATGACGTACCGACTAGCCCCAAACCATGCGCCGCCCGCTCGGACCGCACGCACGCACGCGAGCGTCCAACATTCGTTGTCGAGTGAGCCCCGTAAAGGAGCCTTGTGAGCACCCTCGGTAATTTCATCTGGTCGATTGCCGACCAACTTCGGGGTCCCTACCGTCCCAACCAGTACGGCAACGTGATCCTCCCGCTCACGATCTTGCGCCGCCTCGACTACATCATTGAGCCCGACAGGGAGGCGGTACGCGCGCTGGCGGCGAAGTACGACAATCCCAACAGACTCAAGGTCGAGGTCAAGAAGGCCACTGGGCGGTCGTTCTATAACACCTCGAACTACTCGTTCGGCAACCTCCTCAAGGACGCCGACGGGCTGGCGGACAACCTGGCCGACTACATCGACCGGTTCTCGCCCGATGTCGACGTGTTCGAGTACTTCGACTTCAAGAAGGAAATCCTCGCTCTGGAGAAGGCGGAGTTGCTGCGCGAGGTCATCACGTCCTTCAAGGCCGTCGACCTGCATCCCGACGTCGTTTCCAACGCTGACATGGGCGATGCGTTCGAGTACATCATCCGCAAGTTCAACGAGGCCGCGAACGAGACCTCCGGTGACCACTACACCCCGCGGGACGCGATCCGACTCCTGGTCGATCTGCTCTTCGCCGAGAAGGATGCCGACCTGACCGAAGCCGGCATCATCCGCACTCTGTACGACCCCACCGCAGGAACCGGCGGCATGCTCGCCCTGGCCGAGGAACACCTCCTCGAACAGAACCCCGACGCGAAGCTGAGCCTGTACGGGCAGGAGTACAACGGGCAGTCGTACGCGATCTGCAAGTCCGACCTTCTCGCCAAGGGCCACGACGCGACCAACATCGCCTTCGGCAACACCCTCACCGCCGACGCGTTCAAGGATAGAAAGTTCGACTTCTGCATGTCCAACCCGCCGTATGGCGTCGACTGGAAGCAGTACGCCAAGGCGGTCACGGAAGAGCGCGACGAAGCGGGCCCTTACGGCCGGTTCGCCCCCGGTCTCCCGGCGACTTCGGATGGGCAGATGCTCTTCCTGCTCCACCTGGCCCACAAGATGCGCGCCCCCGAGGATGGCGGCGGACGGACCGGCATCGTCATGAACGGCTCGCCGCTCTTCAACGGCGCCGCCGAGTCCGGCCCTTCGAACATCCGCAAGTGGCTTTTGGAGAACGACCTGGTCGAGGCGATCGTTGCGCTGCCGACCAACATGTTCTTCAATACCGGCATCGCCACCTACATCTGGATCCTCGACAACACCAAGCATCCCGACCGCAAAGGCTTGGTCCAGCTCATCGACGGCACCTCGTTCTGGACCAAGATGCGCAAGAGCCTTGGCTCCAAGAACCGTGAGCTTGGCGAGGAGGACCGCGCCAAGATCGTTCGGTTGTACGCAGACTTCACCGCCGCCGAACCGGACTACTCCAAGGTGCTATGCAAGGACGAGTTCGGCTACTGGACCATCACCGTTGAACGCCCCCTCCTGGACGAGTCCGGCCAGCCGGTCGTCGACCGCAAGGGCAAGCCCAAGCCGGATATGAAGAAGCGAAACACCGAGAACGTCCCGATCACCTACGGCGGTTCCACTGCCGGCGCGGCAGGAAAGGTTGAGGTCATCGCCGCCTACTTCGACGCCGAGGTGAAGCCGCACGTACCCGACGCCTGGATCGACTGGGCCAAGGTCAAGACCGGCTACGAGATCCCCTTCACCCGCCACTTCTACAAGTACGTCCCGCCTCGTCCTCTCGCCGAGATCGACGCCGACCTTGAGAAACAGGTCGCCATGATCCTCGAACTACTGCGGGAGGTCGAGGGATGACCTCAGCTGCACTGGGGTGGATCGATGTCGTGCCCAAAGGCTGGTATCTCGTTCCAGCGAAGGCCGCGTTTACGGAGCGTCGCGAAGCGAACTGGCCTGATGATGTGCATCTCACGCCGTCTCAGATTCATGGCGTGTTGTCTCAGGCTGAGTACATGGCAAAGACAGGCAAATCTGTTGTCCAGAACATTCAGGGTCAGGACAACATGAAGCACGTTGAGCCGGATGACTTCATCATCCATCTCCGCTCGTTCCAGGGCGGGATAGAGAGATCCACGTACTCAGGCAAAGTAAGCACGGCATACACAGTGCTGAGGCCGAGCGACCGTGTGGTTCCCAGCTACTTTCGATGGCTGCTGAAGTCCAACGGATATATCCAGGAGTTGCGTACAACTACAAACCAGCTTCGCGACGGACAGTCGATCAAGTTCGCCGACTTCGCCAAAGTTCAGTTGCCCTGTCCGCCGCACTCGGAGCAGCACACCATCGCCGATTACCTCGACCGCGAGACTGCGCGCATCGACATGCTCGTCGAGGAGCAGCAGCGCTTGATCGAGCTGCTTCGTGAACGACGACACGCAGTCCGCACGCACGTCGCCCTGCACGGAACTACGCAGGTGTCGGAGGTTCAGAGCCCCTTGCCGTGGGCGAGCAAACTCCCTGCGAGTTGGCGCGTAGTCCCGCTTACCTCGGTCGCTCAACTCGAAAGCGGTCACACGCCAAGCCGATCACGAGAGGACTGGTGGACAGACTGCTACATCCCGTGGGTTAGCCTCCATGATGTTGGCACGATGCGTGGCCCCAAGTACCTCCAAGATACGGCGCAGCGCATCAGCGACGCCGGAATCGCCAACAGTTCCGCACGCCTGCTCCCTGCGCGCACGGTCGTACTCTCCCGCGACGCGACTGTGGGAAGGACGGCGATCATGGGCGTTCCGATGGCGACGTCGCAACACTTCGCCGCGTGGGTATGTGGGCCACTCCTTAACCCAGAGTATCTCTGGGCATTGTTCGCGAATGCGATGCAACCGTTCTTCGATTCGTTCCAGAACGGGTCGACGATCCGCACGATCGGCATGGGGGACCTCAAGGCTTTTCGCATCCCGCTCCCGCCTATCGACGAGCAGCGGCGAATTGTCGAGTACCTAGACGAGGAGACCCCAAAGATAGACACGCTGATCGCTGAGGCGGAGCGGTTCATCGAGCTCGCCCGCGAGCGTCGGTCTGCGCTGATCACGGCAGCGGTGACGGGGCAGATCGACATACGGGAGATGAAGTAATGGCCGATCACAACGAAATCGTCTTCGAGTCTGAGATCTGTGAGTACCTGTCCAACCACGAGTGGCTGTACTCGGCGAACGACACCGGCTACGACCGGGCGCGGGCGCTCTTCCCTGAGGACCTGTTCGCCTGGCTGCAGGAGACTCAGCAGACGGCGTACGAGAAATCGTTGAAGGCGGCAGGGTCGGAGGCGAAGTTCCTCGACGTGCTGGTCGCGGCGCTCGACAAGCCTCTCGAACATGGTGGCGGGACGCTGAACATCCTGCGAAACGGGGTGCCCTACATCGGCGGTGGTCGGTTGAAGATGGCGCAGTTCCGCCCCGAGACCAGCCTGAACGCAACCACCAACGCGCAGTACGCGGCGATGCGGGTGCGGGTGATGCGGCAGGTGCATTTCTCCACCGCCGACCAACGCAGCATCGACCTGGTCTTCTTCGTAAACGGAATCCCGGTCGCCACTGTGGAGCTGAAGACCGACTTCACCCAGTCTGTTGGCGAGGCGATCAACCAGTACCGCAAGGACCGGAATCCGCTGACCAACGGGCGCACGGAGCCGCTGCTGTCGTTCGGGCACCGTGCACTAGTCCACTTCGCGGTCTCCAACGACCTGGCCGCGATGACCACCCGGCTCGAGGGCGAGAAAACACACTTCCTGCCGTTCAACATGGGGCACAAGGGTGGCGCGGGGAACCCGCCGGCCGAGGGCGGGCAGTCGGCTACGGCGTACCTGTGGGAGCGAGTCTGGGACAAGGACGCCTGGCTCACCATCATCGGCCGGCTGATGATCGTCGAGACAAAGCAGGAATGGGATGTCGCGACCGGGACGTCGGTGTCGCGCACGAGCATGCTGTTCCCTCGGTTCCACCAGTGGGAAGCCGTGACGAACATCCTGGCCGCGTTGCGCAAGGAGGGGGTGGGGCAGCGCTATCTGATCGAACACTCGGCAGGGTCGGGGAAGACGAACACCATCGCCTGGACCGCACACCGGCTCGCACGGCTGCACGTGGACGACAAGAAGGTCTTCGACTCGGTGATCGTGGTCGTGGACCGTACCGTGCTCGACGGGCAGCTTCAGGACGCGATCCGGCAGATCGACGGGTCGGGGAAGATCGTGGCCACGATCAGCCCGGAGGATGTCCGCAAGGCGGGGGCGAAGTCGAAATCCGGGCTGCTGGCGACCGCGTTGAAGCACGGGGAGCTGATCATCGCGGTGACGGTGCAGACCTTCCCGTTTGCTCTTGAGGAGATCAGCAAGGACTCCTCGCTCAAGGGCCGGCGGTTCGCGGTGATCGCAGACGAGGCGCATTCCTCGCAGTCCGGCAAGATCTCCTCCAAGCTCAAAGCTGTGCTGACCGCGGAGGAGGTCAAGGAGATCGAGGAGGGTGGTGAGGTCGACGTCGAGGCGATCCTGGCTTCGGAGATGAACGAGCGGGCCGAGTCGCAGAACATCTCCTACCTCGCCTTCACCGCGACACCGAAGAACAAGACCCTCGAGCTCTTCGGCCGTAAGGGCCCCGACGGCAAGCCTGTCGAGTTCCACCTCTACTCGATGCGCCAAGCGATCGAGGAGGGCTACATCCTCGACGTGCTAAAGGGCTACCAAACCTACGACACCGCGTTGAAGATCGCCGGCAAGGCCGAGAGCGGCGACAGCGATGAGGTGGAGGAGGCCGCAGCGCGTAAAGGGCTGATGCGGTGGGTGAAACTGCACCCGACCAACATCAGCCAGAAGGTGCAGATCATCGTCGAGCATTTCCACACCAACGTCGCCCACCTGCTTGAGGGCAAGGCGAAGGCGATGGTCGTGACCGACTCGCGCAAGGCCGCGGTGAAGTACAAGAAGGCGATCGACGCCTACATCACCAAGCGGGCCGCCTTGGATGCCTCGTACAACTACCGCACGCTGGTCGCGTTCTCCGGCTCGGTGACGATGGACGAGGACGAGCAGTGGGTATCGGAGTGGGGGCCGCAGCCGAGCAAGGACGACGAGTTCACCGAGGCCAACCTGAACCCCGGTGCCAGCTCGGACTTGGCCGCCGCGTTCAAGGGCGCGACGTACAAGATCATGCTGGTCGCCAACAAGTTCCAGACAGGTTTCGACCAGCCACTGCTCTCGGCAATGTACGTCGACAAGAAACTTTCCGGGGTCACTGCCGTGCAGACGCTCTCCCGGCTCAACCGCACTCATCGCACCGCGAGCGGGGAGCAGAAGCGCAAGACGTTCGTCATCGACTTCGTGAACAAACCCGAGGACATTCGGGCTGCGTTCGAGCCGTACTTCACCGGCGCTACCCTCGAGACCGAGACCGACCCGTACGTCGTCGTCCACCTCGCCACCAAGCTTGCCCAGGCCGGGATCTACACACCAGAGCAGGTGCGCGAGGTCGCCGAACTATGGGTTACCCGCAAGGGCAACAACGCGCTCTCGGCCGCGATCAGCCCGGCCAAGCACGACTTCGCGCGCCGCTACGCGGCGGCGATCGAGGCCGACGACAAAGTCACCCTCAACACCCTCGACCTGTTCCGCAAGGACGTCTCCACCTACGTCCGGCTCTACGACTTCATGAGCCAGATCGTCGACTACGGCGACCCATACATGGAGATGCTGTCGATCTTCCTGCGGCTCCTGGACAAGGTAATCGCAGACTCGTCTTGGGCCGCAGAGATCGACCTTTCCGACGTGGTCCTGGTCGGGGTCAAACACAACAAGGCAGCTGCGGTCGACATCTCGCTGGCCGGTGACGGCCAACTCAAGGGCATCAGCGCCGCCGGCACCGGCGCCCGGAAGGAACCGAAGTACGTCGCCATACAGGTCGTCATCGACAAGATGAACGACCTCTTCGGCGCCGAAGCGTTCACAGAGTCCCAGATCCGCGAGTTCGTGCAAGGCCTGGTACAGCGACTCCTCGCCTATCCGGACCTGGTCAACCAGACCAAGGTCAACTCGAAGAAGCAGTTCATGGAATCGCAGGACTTCCAATCGGCGGTCACTGAGGCAGTCATCGACAATCAGGAGGCTCACAACACCATGGCCGACTACTTCTTCACCGACGGGTCCGGCATCAACGGTGTCATCATTGCGCTCGCGGACGCCTTCTACGAGTCAGCAATCGACCAGAAGACGGCCGTCTGAGTGCCCGACTCCGGAAGGGGGCATTCGGGCGGACGTTCGGGGGTGCTCGACCGGCGCACTTATGCCCGCGACTACGGCAGGTTCGGTCGGCGGTTGCTGCGATCCGCCATGCTGTTGAGTGACCTTGGCGGACAGCGATGTTCGGTACACCGGGCCACTACGAACCGGTCCGTGTTGCTATCCGGAATCTGGATCTTCGGCGCCCGCAAGACCAGCGGTCCACCGGACATAAGGGCGGCTATCGGACCCGAAGGTTAGACCCCAGCGCTAAAATTAGGTCGTTTTCGACACTGGGTTTCATGCCCGTCACAACCATCGGTTCCTTGAGGACCTACGGATCGACTGATCAGCAAAGCGTCGCTCAACGCAGTCCATAACGGAAGGCCCGCACCGGATCACGGTGCGGGTGTCACATTCAGAAGACAACTGCACAGTGTCCTGCGGTTTCAGTGGCGTGTGCAGTCGTCTTCTGAAACTGACACTGACGCCGCCATGCCGATGAGTGTGGGGAGTGAGGTCGAGATGCTAGCTAGTTTCAGATCCCTGCTCTGCTGGATCTGGTTCATCTGCCTGGTACGGAGGGTGCACAAACAACGTCGGCGGCCACTCCCGTGGTTCGAGCCCAGGCGGAAGATCAGCTGCCGATTCCTCCCAGTCGGTACGCGGCACGGACTTAAGTTCCTGAGGGTGAAGGAAATTGAAATGACCGAATTGGTCGAAATCTATGTAACGTAGCTCTACTTCACCGCCAGAGAACCATGCCGTTGAAAAATTGAGTCCCGAATGACCCTTGAGTTCCATATGACGCATGGAAGTTCTACTGCCAGGCTTGAACCGGGCATTCGTAAAATTTAGAGTCGCATCCTCTACGATTGCGTGACTGAAATCCGTGTTGCCTATGAATTTAGAAAGCGTGAAATTAGCTCTGGTAGCGAACGCAGCATATTCGAAACTGACTCGATTTCCGAACGTCGTGCTCCGAAAAATCGCTGAACCTGCGAATGTTGCATTATCGAATCTGGTGTTCCACAAACGAGAGCTTGAAAAGTCTGCCCGGTCAGTAAAGGTGGTCCCTCGGAAATCCAGTTCTCCTCGGAACCTGCAATTCTGTAGCTCGATTTTTGGTAGCTCTGCATCCGAAAGGTCAAAATTGCAGTCCTGCCATGGACCATCCCCAGTATCCGGGTGCATCGCCGTCCGACCCTTAATCACTCGGATGATCCCAGTACGGAACTGATCATCCTCAATACGTGCCCGATCATCAGCTTTTGATACTCGGGGCGTTCGCAACTGGGCGCACAAGAGATCGATGCAGACTTGACGCTCCCACGGCTTACCGAACTCCGCCCAGTCATCGGCGAGTGCCGCGAGTTCGTGAACTCCAGTCAGCTGCGCTGCATAGGCCCCAGAACTCAAGAGACCGGTAGCAGTCGCAAATCGAGCACGTAACTCGCGATTCTGTTCGCGCGCCGCGGCAGCGTTCTGGGCGTCCAACTGGGTCTGTAGCGTTTTCTCAAATTCTGCTCGTGCTCGCCCAGCTTCCCCCTCAGCAAGGCTGATCTGTCGAGCAGTCTGTCCGTACTTGCGGGCCTCGATGCGTTCATCGCTTGCTCGTTTCTGATGACTCGCGAGGTAAGTTAGCCCACCACCAACGAGCACTGCAGCACCACCAAGCACGGCTCCCTGGCCGGGCAGGATATCCACCGAAAGTACGAATGCACTCAACGACGCCAAAATCGCGATGGAGCTCAATATGACAGCGAAAATCGCGACCCACGATAGCTTTGAAGCCGCAGTATCCGAGCCGGACTCACCCGTCGGAGGAAGAGCCGGCGACTTGGCTGGAGCACTGGGAGGAGTCGGGTCCGGTTGCTTCGCAGGGGCATCTTGATCTGTAGCCGGTTGCGATTCCGACTGCTGGTCAGGCCGGTGCGTTTCGTCTGTCGTACTCATGCCGTCGATTCTCTACTAAGAGTCGGCCAGAATTGCCCTGACTGAGCACCGAATCGGCGGATCACTTCCAGGCAGCATTCAAAGGTATTCGTATCGACAAATCGGCCGATGAAGTGAACCTGCCGGTCGTCACTGAGTCAGTGCAACGGTGCAGGTGGGGAGGATTCCTGATGGACAATTGGTGGTTGCACTGGAGGCCGGCGGCCACCGCCCTCGGATGAATCTGTTTGTCGATGTCAAACCGCACACCCAAACCCGCATGTCACATACAGCAGACAACTGCACGGTGTCCTGCGGTTTCAGTTGCGTGTGCAGTCGTCTTCTGACATTCAGTGTTCAGAAGTGCTGTGCACGATTTACTAACCTTCCCCCTCTTCAATGCTGAGGCGAACGTATAGCGCTACGACAAATCAGTGCGGCGGTGAACTCACCCGTCAGTGTCCGGCAAAGAACGATTGATAGACGCAACAGCTTCGATAGGAACACCCGATCAATCCCCGGGCTCGATTGGTTCAGTCGTTACGGCGCAGTTTTCGTCTCGGCCCCAACACATCCCAACGTGACGGCATATACCATCTCATTCCTGTGAGGTTCCAGTGATGCACTCGCACCTTATGACTGGATCAGCAACAAGGGAACCCTCTGGTTTGTTTGATTCCATTCGTCCCGAATGCCCTATTCCAGACGATTAGTACAAAAGGGACTAAACGAGTTAAACCTCGGTGACATAACGGGTCTCACGCGCGCGACTCTCAAATGAGAGAGCCCTACCAACCCCACTCGCCCTCAGTGTGGCGAGCACTTAGGCTGCTGCGTGTTCCGTCCTCGTACGCCGAGTGCAACACTGAAGTGATGCGGGCACCTTCTGTCATCGTCTTCGCAATCGCGGCCTGCATTACTGCGGGCGGATGCGCAAACCCAGCAGAACCGACGAACCCTTCGGAACCGTCGGCCAGTTCACAGGAGGCCAGGGTCGAAATATCGATCCCCACCGGGCCGGCGCCTGTGACCTTCGTGCCCGGCACCGACTACGGCGGCAACGGGTGTTCGCTAGGGTTCGAGCCCACGACCCTCGAGCAGACGCTGAGCGGATTCCTGACCATCCCACGAACCGACGTCCAGGACGGTGAACGCATCTACTTCGAACGGGTGTGCTCGCTCCCTGTATTCGACCTATTCCCACAGCCCAGCTCAACGCCGGCCGCAGACCAAACATCCAAATTGGTTGCTACAGGCTACGACTACTGCCTCCAACACACGACAAACCCCGAATTCGGAAACGAAATCGGGAGCCTGATGGAAGGGCCAGGAGGACTGGAGATCATCGACGCCGCCGCGACCTCCACACTCTGCTCATTCTTCGAGCAATGACTCGCATTAAAATCAACTGAGAGGCAAACAGAGTTCGACTGGGGACATCGGTCCTCCGGGTACCGAACAAGTCGACGGCGCCCTTAGCCCTGTATGCGACATATGTCTGAACTGATTGACCAACAACGTTTTCTGGGTATCGGCCGCCCCCCAGAACGCGCTCATCTGTTTCGATCTGATTCGGCCCGTTGGATTCGGAATCACGCCCATGAACGCAGGCTGCGGGCACGGTTGTCACCCGGCCTCGAGACACAGCTGATTCGTATCCGACAAACGACCTTGGTCTCAACAGGTCAACGCTTCATCGACGATAACGGATCAACCCCAGAGAATCGGGTTCTCACTGCTGTCGATGTGATCGAGCAAGTCCAGAACGTGCTGGCCGAGTGTCGATCTGCGCTAGATCGGCACTTCCAACTTCAGTTGATGGGTGCCTCGGTATCGGTAGCGTTCCGACGATCCCCTGGAGGCCACCTCCCAGAGAGCGTGCCTACTTTCAGTTGAGCATCACCACTTCGTCTTTGCCGCGACCAAATAGCGTTACAGTCGATGAACGGATTGGAGGGCATACATGCTGATCGGGTTGGGAGCATTGGTGCTCGCCATCGCTTTCCACGTCTTAGGTGCTTATATCGCGGCCGGTGAAGGTTACGGTCGGAGACTGCCCACCGTTTCCGGCGCGTCCTCGGCGCGCCCCGCACAGCGTGTTCGTCGTGCCCAGACTGCCGGTTGGGTGCTGAGTATCGTTGGCACGGTTCGCATTTTCGGCTTCTATTGGGGTACAGAGCCGTTGTTGGCTGGAGGTCTGGCAGTTGTTGTGCTCAGCATGGTCAATGGTCTTCCGAGTCTGGTGGTTGCTGCGCTGCGCAATAGAACGCATATACGGGCCTGACGTCGTCAGCGCCCAAATTGCCATCGCGCAAACCGTCCGTGGCAGCCGAATTTATGCGGTCGCCCGATAGTTGAGGGCGCGGTCTTCTCGCTGGCGTGGGCTATCCCAGTCGAGCACACGCCGAGGCCGTTCATTGAGTCTCGCCGCGATCGCATCCAGGTCATCCTGGGTGAAACTGCGCAGGTCAGCGTTCTTGCGCAGGTACTGCCGCAGCAACCCGTTCGTATTTTCGTTCGTCCCGCGTTGCCACGGATGATGCGGCGCGCAAAAGTAGACGGGCATGTCGAGGGCAGCTGTAATGCGCTCGTGTTCGGCCATTTCCCGTCCTCGATCCCAGGTCAGGGACCTACGCAGATGGGCAGGTAGCGAGTTCAGGTAGGTGATCAGCGCGTTCGCGACCGTCTCGGCCCGGTACCCGTCCGGCAATGCCACCACATGGGTGGCGCGTGATTGCCGATCTACCAGCGTCGCGACTGCTGACGGGCGGGTGCCGAACACGAGATCGCCTTCCAGATGTCCGGGCTCGCTACGATCGTTGGCCGCAGCTCCTCGAAGATCGATCGAAACCATGTTTCGTATCCGCCCTCGGCCGTGGGAGCGTTTCTTCCCACGAGGTCGACGAATCGGCCGATCAGTACGTAGTTCATGAAATACATTGCTGTCGAATGCTTTCCGCGACGGTGTGTAGAGGCATCGGTAGATCGTCTCGTGCGAGACCCACATCTGCGGATCGTCCGGGTGCTCGCGCCGGAGCCAGACGGAGATCTGCTGCGGCGACCACTGCTCGTGGAGTTTCGCGGTGACGGTTTCCCGCAGAATTGGCCGCATAGACAGCGTCGGCATTTTGGGTCGGCGGGCGCGGACATACGCCGCTGCGTCCGCCTCGACCGCCCGGTAATCGACGCGGCCGCCGTTGCGGTTGATTTCACGTGCAATCGTCGACGGGGACCTTCCGAGTTTTTTTGGCGATCGTCCGAGCACTGTCGCCGGCGGCGATTCCGCGGGAAATCTCTTCTCGTTCGCCTGCGGTGATGTGGCCGCGTCTTCGTGCTCGTGGGACCGGTCGGATACCGCCGGACTCACGTAGGAAACGACGAATTCGGGGCATCGTTACTCCGAGGATCCGCTCGATTTCTCCTAGTGATTCTCCACGGCGGTGGAGATCCCAGATCAGGTTCTCCTGCTCCACAGTGAATCCCAATGCCTTGCTGCCCATCCACGCCTCCACGGTCACGCATCATCTCACCAGTAGTGATGCGTTGACCTGTTGAGAGCAACACCGATTGATGGACACACCACTTCGGCCCTGGTTCACATGATCAGAATCCGACCGACGGCCGCTGACGAGATCTCAACCTGCAGTTCTCAGCGGCGGGCCGGCGATGGTTCACCGAAAGCCGAATCCTCGACAAATTCTATAAAGAGCTGATACCCCTGACGATATGGATGATGCAACCTTTAAGCGTGCGATTTACACCGAGCTGGAATCCGTGCAACGTATCCGCGAGGAATTTGAGAAAAAAGCTGGTCAGCGGGCCGAGGAGGGAGGCGATCTAGCTGCGGATGAGGAGCGGTTCCCGGAAATCTGGGCAACATCGCTTGCTCAGCGGGGCCTGGCCCACGCTTGTGAATGCATCGAAGCGGCGGGAGCTCTCATGCTCAATGGCGTTTGGTCTTACCCGCAATATGCGCTCTTACGGGCAGCTTACGAGTCGGCCGGTGCCACGGTGTGGCTTCTCGTACCGGAGGACACCGACACCAGACTCGCCAGACTGATTTACCAACACCGCGAATCTTGGAAGTATTCATCAAAAGCGTATTCCGGTACTCCGCTCGACGACGGCGGTGAGCACGAGGAACGGCAGCGATGGGCAACTGATGTCGCTGCCCGATTGCAGATTAATCTGTCACAAGGGAACCCCAGGGGATATGAGAAACTGATCGAATCGATCGACGACCTGCCCGGGCGCCCGGAATCACTCCTCACTGCTTGGCAACTCTGTTCTGGAGTCAGCCATGCAAAGACATGGGCGCTGAACACCGTGATAGTTCAGGTCGAGAGCACCGAACTGTATGAACACGGCCGACTCGTCGCGTGCGAACCGGATTTGGATCTCTTTCTGACAATGCTTCGAACTGCCCGTCGTGCAGTGCAATATGCCGCCGTCTTGTACCAGATTCGAACCACCGCTCGACCACATTCCATGGCCTTGAATCTCGTTGAAAGCACTGGCGATGAAGGCTCTGCGAATTCATAAGTTCAGGATTCCCGCGCCAACATCTGCGGTCACCCCCGCCGGCATTCGCGCGCACCACTGAACTACGGGTTCTGTGCACACACCCCGTCGTGGTGGCGAGGCGATTTATGCTTTCATTCGCGGCATGAATTGGTATGCGGTTCTTTTGTTCATTCTCGGTGTCGCGGTGGCGGCGTTCAGTGTTGTCGTCGAGAGGAGCGAAGGCGCAGGGAAGGCAGGCATGTTCTGTTGGCGGGCGGTTCGATCGTTGCTGTCGGACTCGTCTGGGCGTTCTAGTAGTTGCGTTGCCAGAGTGGGCGTTCCCAGATAGGTGACGGTCCCCATGGTGAAGGGTGCCCGACCTGCACCAGGTCGGGCACCTCGCCCTCACAATCGGGACCGTTCGCTCTTGTTCGAAATCACGAAACAGAATGCCCGTCAAACCGCACACGAGCGGTGGAAAGGCTCGCCACACAACCAAATATCGGACAAGCCAGCCCGGGCGTGCAGTCGTCTTCTGAAACTGACGTCGGCAGTTGAAATCAGTCTGCCGGCAAGAAAACCGAGAATTCGGCCACGAAGGCGCTTTCCTTTTCGGCCAACACATCGCCACTGCGGGAGTCAGTCAGTGAACGCTCAGTACACCGCACTGGCCACCCCTCACACCGAAACCGGACCCGGGTCAGTAGCTCCGCCGTATGGCGTTAGCGCCAGGCCCATTCGATCCGCCCGAAATTGCGTGACACCTCCTCGGCTCGCGACTGTTTGCCTTGGCCCACGCGTTTGATCGCCGGCGTCACAACGGCACGGATGATTCGGCGACGACCTGGTAGGTCGAGCCCTGCCCAAGCCTCGCGGATCGCACCACCAGTCACCAACAACACTACCGCCGGGTCAAGGCGTGCAAGCTGCTCCAGCTTCGCCTGGGCCGCTTGGATTTTCGGCTGAATACGCTTCTCCTGGTCGAGCAGTAAATCAAAGCGCTGCAGCTCAGCAGCCTTCGCGCGAACGTCATCGAGGTAGTCCTGGTGACCCTCGATCTCGTCAAGGAGCGCCTGGCGTATGCCGTCGCCACCGTCCTGCTTTGCGCCGACGACGGCCAGGAAGTCAGGTCGCTCCAGGCGGGCCAAGACCACCTCGGTCACCAGTTGGTCGAGGGTGCTCTCTTTCATAGCGACGTGAAATCCGGTCTTGCCAGGCGTACCCGAGCAAACGTACGTGCGATAAGTGGGGTACGGCAGTTCGGAGCCGTGCTCGTCCACCGGTTTTGGCAGCGCGTTACCGTCTTTGTCCTTGCGTCGGCCAAGATTCTGCTTGCCGACTCGCAGACCGGACCCGCAGACCGCGCAGGTGGCTATACCGCTGAGCAGGTGCACCGCCGGCCAGTCATTGGTGCGCTTGCGTTCCGATGGTGAGATCACAGGTTGGAGCTTCTGCCAGATGGCAAAGTCTATGAGCGGAGGCCACACGGCGTCGGCGACGATTTCCCCCAAGTGCACCCGTTTTCCCGCGTAGGCGGGCACGGTGAGCATCTGCTTCACGGCTGCACCGGTCCAGCCGAGGTGCGCCCGGTGCGCCTTGAAAGACGGCCTGCGGGGCAGGATTTCGCGCTTGTTGAAGTCCTTCGCGATGGCATAGAAGGTATCGCCATTCATGACACGACTCGCGGCCTCTTGGACGACGGGCGCTTGCTCCGGGTGCGGGAGGATTTCGTCAAGCATCGGCCCTCGCGGGCCCTGCTTGTACGTCCGCATATACCCATAGAGGTTCTTACCGTGCGGCTTTCCCGCGGCAGCAGAGGCGCGCACGTCGCGTTGAATGCGCTCGGCAGTCTTGGCGGCCTCGTATTCCGCATCGACCGCGTCTTCGAGCAGGGAACGCCGGTCACGTGCGTTTACTGGGTCATAGAGACGGCCGTGAGTGGTGACCCAAATGCGTACCTGACGCTCGGCGCACAGCTCGACAAGTTTCACCCACTCCCCAACCCGTCGCGAGCCACGGGACGACTCCCAGAGAGCGAGGACGTCGGCGTCAAAGGCGTCGGCTTCAAGGTCTGCGATCAGGCGTACGAAATCCTCGCGTTCCCGCTTGGCATACCGCGAAGCGCTGCGGTCTGTGTCCCGGTAAGGCGGAGTCGAGTGGAGCTGCCAACCCTGGCCCTCGATGGCACGAATGTTCTCATCATGCTGCTGATCAGGGCTTTTACCCATCCCGGAGCTGTCTTTCGAGACCCGGAGGTATTCGCGAACGTTCAGAGATTCACCCATACCCCACATTAACATTGGCGCCGGACACCGCGGTGAGATGGGAAAGTCCGGCAACGGTGAAGTTGTCCTTCACCACCGGCGACAGCGCCGACGTGTCTCCGACGACGAGGCCAGGCAGCAGACCCGCCTGATCCGGCGGGAGTGCAGCCGAGCACGCAGCCGCGAAACGAATGCGCACCACACTCGCCCATCGCTGATACCAGGGCACTTCTCCCACCGCGACGGGAGGCCCTTCGGACGTGATCACGGCGAGCGTGGAATCGCTACGCCATGGCTGACTCGCCCGGCCACGAACCGTGAGGCTCTGCCCTGGAACAACTTCGAGCCACGACGAACTGGGCGCCCGGATGGTGACCAAGCCGCCTCCGGAGTACCTGCGGTTCTGGGCAGTCACCGAATTGACGGTTGCCCTGAAGACGACCTGACCTTGACCCACCGCGCCGGAGACCGCGTGCGGATCCTCAGTGGGTTCCACTTCGACACTCACCCAAGCTCCCTCGAGAGAAGCTCGGGTCAGTGGGTGCCTCTCCGCCTCGGACGCCCGCCACCCGCCGACGGCACTACACCCGGCACCGAACAGCAATGCAACCAACATGATTCGTGCCCACCCCGCAGATGTGCGGCGCACAATTACGACAGCCACGATCGCCGCTGGAACCGCACACGCCGCCAGCACCCACGCAGTGGTCGCACCGTACAAGATCCCCACCGCACTGCTCCCCCACACCGCGACGGCAGACGGAAGCAGTCGAGCGTCGAGGACCGGCGAGGCTTCCGGTTCGTTCACACCGACACCAGCACTCGCAATTTGGCCAACCTTGCCGGGCCGATCCCGTCGACTTCCCCCAATTGTTCTATGTCCGTGAATTTTCCGTTGGATGTGCGCCAGGAGATGATCGCCGCAGCCGTTACCGGCCCTACCCCGGGAAGCTCGTCCAGTTCGGCCTCGGTGGCGGTATTGAGGTTCACCAGCCCAGCCCCGCCGGATTCCCCCGTAGCTGCGGGGCTGGTCCCTCCTGCAGTGGTACTCGAAGAAACACCACCGGACTGATCGGCCGCACCAACCACGATCTGATCGCCGTCGACAAGTTTCTGAGCCAGATTCAGGCCCACCGTCTCCGCTCCGTCGAGCACGCCACCTGCCGCAGCAAGCGCGTCGGCGATGCGCGAGCCCGAATGAAGATTGACAAGCCCAGGCGTGCGCACGAGCCCGACGACACTGACCACCACAGCCTCGGGCGGCTGCTCTGCCACGACGCCGGTCGGTACAGGACTGGCTGATTCACCATCGCCGGCAGTCACATTCTTCTCCGTGACATTCTGGGGCGAGGGCAACGTTGGGACCGCCTGCATGCTCGGAGAATCCCACCACACGGCGAACAAGCCGATTCCCGTGGCCAGAACTGCAACGATCGCCAACACCCAGGTCGCCGACCGACTCGGGCGCCAACGTGTACCGCGCCAATGTTCGGGCAATCGGTCGAACCGTGACGAGTCGGGCTGAGCGTCGTAGTCGTCCTCGTCGAAGTCCCGAAGCCACTCGGGGGACCTCTCGAAAGACCCTGAATCCTCGAATTCGTCGACGGCCGGTCGCTGCCGGTAGTTTCCGTCCATCGCCGCGAGGCGATCACGCGCCCGCTCGCGCTCCTCGCTGATCCTCATGACTGGACGCTAACGAGAGACCTCGCCACCGAAGACGATGAATTTCGACCTGTGGAGAACTCGGGGATTGTGGAGAAACGATCAGGTGTTCGCGTCGATCTCCGGCAACGGGCACACCACAACACCGATCGCGCCGACACCGACGTGCGCTCCGATAACCGCGCTGAAGTCGGTAACCACGGATTCCGCTACATCGGGAATGCGCTCGGCCAACTGTTCCGCTATCCCGTCGGCACGCTCTCGTGCTCGCATGTGATGCACGGCTATCGCCACGCGGCCGAGACCGGCGCGCTCGACTGCCGAATCAACCAAGCGTGCAAGCGCTTTGGTGGTGGTGCGCGTTTTTTCGCCGAGCACGAGTTTGCCGTCCACCAGATGCAGGATCGGCTTCATCGCCAATGCAGTACCCAGCAACGCAGCGGCGGTTCCGATTCGTCCGCCCCGACGCAATTGATCAAGTTTGTCGACGACGATGTAGCAGCGCCCACGGCTGGCGACGTCGACCGCCCGGCCGTACGCCTCTTCGAGTGAAGCGCCCTTCTCGGCCAAGCGTGCAGCTTCGAGAGCCGGATAGCCCAAACCCATACCGGCGGACTGTGAATCGACGATCCGGACGGCGCCACCGAATTCCTGGGCTGCGACTCGTCCGGCTTCCCACGTTCCCGACAGTTGACGTGAAATGTGAACGGCGAGAACGCCGTCACCGTCGCTCATGTCCAGGGCGCGTGCATACGCTTCGGACAACTCGGCGGGCGACGCTCCGGCCGTTGTCACTCCCGACAGGTCGCTCGGCATTGCGTCGACGCCCTCTCGCAAGTCGCAGCCGTCACGGAGCACGTGGAGCGGAACAACCTGAATGCCACATGCGTCGGCCGACTCCTGCGGGATGCAGGCGGAGGAATCCGTGACGACGACGACCGGCATTCTGCTACCCGACTTCGCTCGGCGGTGCTACCAGTTCCGGCGAAACCACTTTCTGCGCCTCGACCCCGCGAATCGCAGCGATCATCGCGCGGGCTACGCCGAGGTGACCGTCCCAACCCCAGTGAATGCCGTCAGGATTGCCGTTCTCGGAAAAGACGTTGTCACGCACTGCATCTGCAAGGTCGACTACGGGAACGTCTTTCTCCGTAGCCCACTCGGTGATCGCGGACACCGCGGCAGGTCGTCCGGCATGCACGCTGGCGTAGGCATCACTGCGGTGCACCGACGGCAGGGTCGCGATCATCGGCAGTTCGGGCCGCATGTACTCCAACGCATTTCGCGAGCTTTCCAGATACTCGACGCTCAGCTTGGGCGGAAGTGCGACCGGGCGGCCCAGAGGTGCAAGCCGCGGCTGCAGCCACTGATAACCCTCGCGCACCACGCGTCGAAGCGCGGGTGGCCGAACGTAGCGGATGGTCTCGCGGAGCGCGGTAGGCAATGGGGACGGCAGCGAGTCCATCCCGCCGACCGCGAACACGACGGCGCCTGCCCGCGGCACCGCCGCCCACACACGAGGATCCTGAGTCAGTGCCCACCACGCATCGCGGCACGTCCAGCCGATACGGGCGACCAACTCGACGTCCCAGCCGAGTTCGTCGGCCACGATGTTGGGCCAGATCCGTGGGTGGTCTGCCGCGAGGCCGCCTTTGGGGCCGTAATACGACAGCGAATCCGCGAGTACGAGGAGGACGGGGCGCTGCCCGTCGGCACTTTCAGAGGACGTCATTTGCGACACTCGCAGAAGCATTCCATACGTCGAGTCGCCACTCGATCGACTTGACGTCCCCGTGTCCGCTGAGTTGCACCCAACTGGTGTTTCCCAATCCGCCGAGGACGGCCCAGCGATCGACGGGTAGGTCGAGCAATGCCGCTGTCAGTGCCGCGATCAAGCCTCCGTGCGCCACCAGAACCACGGGCCGTTCGGCCCAGTCCGGGTGCGTCTCGAGCAATTCGTGAACTACGGGGAGGCTGCGATTCGCGACGTCGATTCGGCTTTCGCCGCCGGGCGGCGCCAACGTGGCATCCGCCCGCCAGGCAGATCGCACACCGGGAGTGCGCTCGTCGACGTCGTGATGAGTCAGGCCTTGCCATTCGCCCAGGTGTGTCTCACGCAGACGCGTGTCGGTGAGTACCGGAAGTCCGGCGGCATCACCGACTGCGACGGCCGTGAAGTACGCCCGACGCAGATCCGAGGACACGATCGTCAACGGCCTGCGATCGGCGATCACCGGACCTGCACTCTTGGCCTGCGTGCGTCCCAACTCCGACAGGTCGGTGTCGAGTTGCCCCTGCATCCGAGAGTCGGCGTTGTATTCGGTCTGTCCGTGACGCAGCAGGATGAGCCGGCGGACAGGGTTCGACGCCGCACTGGGCGCCGACGAAGTCACAGCGAGGGATCCTGCGCGTCCGGCTCGGAAACCGTGTCGGTCTCGAACACCGTGTTGGCGTCGGCGGGGCCGGGACGGTTCTGTCCGAGGCCTTCGACCTCGACCGTCGGGCAGTCCTTCCACAGACGATCGAGAGCGTAGAAGTTGCGCTCCTCGTCATGCTGGACGTGGACGACGATGTCGGCGTAGTCGAGCAGTGCCCAGCGGCCCTCGCGGGTGCCTTCACGGCGGACCGGCTTGTGTCCCGCTTCGCGGAGACGGTCTTCGATGTTCTCGACAATCGAGTTGACCTGACGCTCGTTCGTCGCAGATGCGATGACGAAGCAGTCCGTGATGACCAGCTGTTCGGACACATCGAGCACCACCACTTCGGTGGCCAGCTTCTCGTCGGCTGCCAAGGCCGCGATGCGTGCCATGTCGATGGCTTCGGTGTTTGCGCTCACTCGATGTTCTCCAGTTTCGTCTTCAGAAAGTACTTGTTGTTCTCGGCTAGCTCGATTCGGCGCCCGGGACGGCTTCCGACTTCCCCGGTGCGGGCTCCGACATCGTTGTAGCTCCGTCGCGGCGCTCCGCGTCGACAGGTCGATACAGGTTCCGCTTCGAGATGTACTGCACCACTCCGTCCGGCACCAGGTACCAGACGGGGCGGTCTTCACTTGCCCGACGCCGACATTCGGTCGACGAAATGGCAAGTGCCGGAATCTCTATCAACGTGACCGCGTCGGCGGGCATGGTGTCGAGGTGACCGGCCAGGTGCTCTGCATTGAGATCGAAACCCGGTCGCGATACCCCGACGAACTTCGCCAATGCGAACAACTCTTCCCAATCTTGCCAGGAAAGGATGCTGGCCAGCGCATCGGCACCGGTGATGAAGAAGAGTTCGGCGTCAGGGTGGTAGGCCCGGAGGTCTCGCAGCGTGTCCACGGTGTACGTCACTTTTTCACGGTCGACGTCGACCCGAGAGACGGAAAACCGCGGGTTGGAGGCGGTGGCGATGACCGTCATGAGGTACCGGTCCTCGGCAGGACTGACGCCCTTCCCCTGCTTCTGCCAGGGCCGCCCGGTGGGGACGAAGATCACTTCGTCGAGTCCGAACCGGTCGGCGACCTCACTGGCCGCAACGAGGTGGCCATGGTGAATGGGGTCGAAGGTGCCACCCATCACTCCTAGGCGTCGAGCACGTTCCACCGATAGTCCCTTCTGCACGAGTGTCGAGCTTACGGGTCAGACCGGCAGCAGACGGGACACGACGTCGGCAAGCTGCTGGGCCGAGCGGCACTCGTGCATGCTGATGACCTCGTTGTAGACCTTCGCCGCGGAGTCACCCGTTCCCCATTGCCCCTTCGGCTCGGGGTTGAGCCAGTGCGCGTGCTTGGCTACTGCCACCATCTGCGACAGCGACTGAAGGTTGGGATCGCGGTAGTTGTTGCGACCGTCGCCGAGTACCAGTAGCGACGTGCGACTGGTGATCGACTGCGCGAACTTCTCCTGGAACACTCCGAAGGCGTGTCCGTAGTCTGAGTGGCCGTCGTAGGTGATCAGTTCGGCCTCACGCACCATCCGTGACATCGCTGATCCGAGGTCTGCGTTCGAGTCGAAGAACCGCGTGACCTCGTCGGTCGTGTCGATGAACGCGAACACCCGCACGCGCGAGAACTGCTCACGCAAAGCGTTCACGAGCAGCAGAGTGAAATGGCTGAACCCCGCCACCGAGCCGGACACGTCGCACATCACCACAAGTTCGGGCCGCGCCCGCTTCGGCTTGCGCTGCACCAGATCGATCGGCACTCCGCCCGTCGACATGGACTTGCGCAACGTACGACGTAGGTCGATCGAACCCGCGCGAGATCGGCTACGACGCACGGCGAGACGACTGGCCAACAAGCGAGCCAGGGGTGCGACGTTCTTCTTCAGCGTGGTGAGTTCGGCATCGGACGCTCGCAAGAAGTCGACTTCCTCGGCGAGTTTCGGAACGCCGTACGTGGCGACCCGCTCCTTGCCCAAATTCTCGGCTGTGCGTCGACGCGTTTCCTTCTCGACCATCTTGCGGAAGTCCGCGATGCGCTGCGCTGCCGTGCGCTTGGCGACCTCGGACTGGTAGTCGGAGTTGTCCTTGCCCTCTGACCCGGAACCCTCGTGGTTGCCGAGCAGGCCCTGCAGGATCTTGTTGAGCAACGTCTCCGGGGCGACGTCACGCAGCGCCTGATAGGCGGAGAACGACGGGCCGTTGCTCGACTGGTACTGCCCGAGTTCCTCGACCATCGCGGCGGTCAGGAGTTCGGTCATCTCCATCGCCTCGTCACTGCCGTCTGTCAGCAGTTCGGCGATCAGCTCACGCAATGCCTGCAGGTCGATCGAGCCGTCTGGCTTGCGCGGCAGTGTGACGTCGACGTCGCCGACCGCACGGTCACCGATCGCCTTGGGGAACCACAGGTCGAAGACGGCGTCGAACGTCGCCCGGTGGGTCGGCCTGCGCAGGAGCGAGCATGCCAGCCCTTCACGAAGCGCTTCACGATCGAGCAGGTCGAGAACAGACATGACCTGACCGGCGTCGACTGTCTCGGACGGGCCGACCATGATTCCGCGTCGTCGCAAAGCCTCGACAAAATCGACGAGGTGACCGGGAATCCCGTGCGGCGCTGCCAGGCCGCCAGGTGAGAGCGGCGACGTCGATGCTGCGGGAGCCATGTCAGACCTCAGTTCAGCCGAAGTTCAGCGGCGGCACGCACCTGGTCCGACTGGTGCTTGAGGATCACGCCGAGCGTGGCGCGAACGGCATCGTCGTCGAGAGTGTCCATGCCCAGAGCAAGAAGGGTGCGTCCCCAGTCGATGGTCTCGGATACCGAAGGGACCTTCTTGAGCTGCATTCCGCGAAGAACACGAATGGTGTTGACCAGCTGCTCGGCAATCGCTTCAGGAAGCTCCGGCACGCGGCTTGCGAGGATGCGACGCTCGAGGTCGGCGTCCGGGAAGTCGAGATGCAGGAAGAGGCAACGACGCTTCAGAGCCTCCGAGAGTTCGCGAGTGGTATTCGAGGTCAACACCGTGAACGGCTTGCGGGTGGCGGTAATGGTTCCGAGCTCGGGGATCGTGACCGCGAAGTCGCTGAGCACTTCGAGGAGCAGACCTTCGATCTCGACGTCGGCCTTGTCCGTCTCGTCGATCAACAGCACCGTCGGGTCCTCGCGGCGAATGGCCTTGAGCAGTGGACGAGCGAGCAGGAACTCCTCCGAGAACACATCCGCCTTCGTCGAATCCCAGCTGTGGTCGACCGCGACATCACCCCTCGCTCCGCTCGCCCCGCCCGACTGAATCCGAAGAATCTGCTTCGCGTGGTTCCACTCGTACAGCGCACGAGCCTCGTCGACGCCCTCGTAGCACTGCAGACGCACCAGTTCTGCGCCCGTGGTCTGGGCGACTGCGCGGGCGAGTTCCGTCTTTCCGACACCGGCCGGGCCCTCGATGAGCAGCGGCTTGCCCAGACGATCGGCCAGGAAGACTGCCGTCGCGGTGGCCTTGTCGGACAGATAGCCAGTTTCGGCCAGCCGTTCGATCACGTCGTCGACGGTCGAGAAGAACGGCGTCGTGTCGGGAAGTGCTCGGTCCACGGTTAACTCCTTGAGAGGTGGGGCAAGTCTGGTGAACTTTTCAGGCGGGTCGGGTATGCCCGTCGCCCCAGACGATCCACTTGGTGGACGTCAGTTCCGGTAGCCCCATGGGGCCACGCGCGTGCAGTTTCTGGGTGGAGATGCCGATCTCGGCGCCGAACCCGAACTGCTCACCGTCGGTGAAGGCAGTCGACGCATTGACCATCACTGCCGCAGCGTCGACTCGAGCGGTGAACTCGCGGGCAGCCGAGAGATCGGACGTCACGATGGCTTCGGTGTGGCCGGTCCCGTACTGGTCGATGTGCTCGACGGCAGCGTCCAGGTCCTTGACGACCTTGAGGGCGACGTCGAGGGTGAGGTATTCCTTCGACCAGTCGTCCTCGGTCGCGGGAACCAGTCCCGGCAGATCACCGTGCACGACGACGTCGTGCATCTGGAGCGCTTGGAGCAGCTTCGGCACGGCAGTCTCGGCGATCGCAGCGTCGACCAGGACGGTTTCGGCTGTATTGCAGACACTGGGCCGACGGGTTTTGGAGTTGAGAAGAATCTTCTCGGCCATCAGTAGATCGGCGGCCGAGTGAACATAGACGTGGCAGTTACCGACACCGGTCTCGATGGTGGGCACGGTGGCATCACGCACGACGGCGCTGATCAAGCCGGCACCGCCGCGCGGGATGACGACGTCGACGAGGCCGCGGGCCTGGATGAGGTGCGTGACCGTCGAACGATCCGCACTCGGCAGAAGTTGAACGGAGTCCTCGGGGAGCCCCTGAGCAACCAACGACGCGCGTAGCGCCTCCACCAACGCTTCGTTGGACTTGACTGCCGAGGACGAACCACGAAGCAGCGCAGCATTTCCCGACTTGAGAGTCAGCCCGAAAGCGTCGACGGTAACATTGGGGCGAGCCTCGTAGACCATGCCGACGACACCGAGCGGAACGCGCTGCTGACGTAGTTCCAAACCGTTCGGCAGAGTGGATCCACGAAGCACTTCACCGATCGGATCGGGTAGTCCGGCAACCTGACGCAAACCCGACGCGATGCCCTCGATCCGGTCAGCGGTCAGACGAAGACGGTCGAGCAGCGATTCCTCGGTGCCGCCCGCCTTCGCGGTGTCGATATCGAGAGCGTTGGCCGCGAGAATCCGATCACTTGCCGCGAGTACCGCGTCGGCTGCGGCGTTGAGCGCAGCATCCTTCTGCGCGGTGGTCAGCAGAGCCAGGACGCGCGAAGCCTTACGGGCTCGGCGTGCGGCGTCGTGCACGACGGACTTGGTGTCGGACGCGTTCGAGTCGACGGTTTCTGCGTTGGAAGTCACAGCGGTCATGAATACACATTAACCACCCACCGTGACGGCCTGCTCGGCGGAACGAGGCTGTGACCACCCGGGACCATTCCGGCGGACCGCCTGCGAACATTTAGGCGGACCGCCTGCGAACATTTCGGCGGACCGCCTGCGAACATTTAGGCGGACCGCCTGGGAACAATTCCGGCGCGCGACACTGTTGCACCCACCGACCTTCTTCTTCGAGTCAGGAGCCATCCGTGAGTGTGTTGTTCGAGCCTTTGACCCTGCGCGGCGTCACCATCCCGAACCGCGTCTGGATGGCACCGATGTGCCAGTACTCCGCTGACGTCATCGGCGACCAGGTCGGAGTGCCCAACGAGTGGCATCGCACGCATCTGGTGAGCCGTGCAATCGGCGGCACCGGCCTGATTCTCACCGAGGCGACGGCCGTCAATCCCGAAGGCCGCATATCGGCAGCTGATCTGGGGATCTGGAACGACACGCAGGCGCAAGCCTTCGCCGAGATCAACGCGCAACTCGCGTACTTCGGCGCAGTGCCCGGAATTCAGCTGGCCCACGCCGGACGCAAAGCGTCGACGCAGGTTCCGTGGCGCGGCGGCAAGAGTCTGCCCGCCGACGACCGACTCTCGTGGCAGACGGTTGCCCCGAGCGCGGTTCCGTTCGGTCACCTTGCCGATCCGGTCGAGCTCACCACGGAGGGCATCGAGAAGGTCGTCGCGGACTTCGCAGCGGCGGCTACCCGCGCATTGAAGGCCGAATTCAAGGTCGTGGAAATTCACGCGGCCCACGGATACCTGATCCATCAGTTCCTCTCCCCCGAGAGCAACAAGCGAACGGACCGCTACGGAGGCAGCTTCGAGAACCGCATCCGATTGCTCCTCGAAATCCTGAGCGCAGTCCGCGAGGTGTGGCCGGCCGAGCTACCGCTCTTCGTCCGGGTCTCGGCGACCGATTGGCTGACGGAAGAGCGTGGGCTCGAGGTCGACAGCTGGACCGCGGATCAGACCGTTGCCCTCGCCAACATCCTCTCCGACTACGGCGTCGATCTCGTCGACGTGTCCACCGGCGGTAATTCACCGGCGGCCAAGATTCCGGTGGAGCCGGGATACCAGGTTCCGTTCGCCCGTCGCCTGCAGAACGAGAGCCTGCTACCGGCCGCCGCCGTCGGCCTCATCACCGAACCCGAACAGGCCGAGAAGATCGTCGAAGACGGAAGCGCAGTGGCGGTGCTCCTCGGCCGCGAACTGTTGCGTGATCCCTACTGGGCGCGCCGGGCGGCCCGTGAACTGAACGCCGAGGTAGGACCGCATATCCCGTCGCAGTACGCCCGCGCCTTCTAGCCCGAAAATCGGCTCCCGCGCACAACTTTGATAGCGTAAGCGTCTTACTTGCCGGTAGTCCGGAGCCCTGTGGGCTCCGGACACTGCCGCGGGCCAGAGCCGTGCGACGGGGGTCGCAACGAGCCACAGGGCACGCGGACGCTCGATTTCCCGACCGGCTCATCGGCGAGTGGGCAACGAAAAGATGCGTGCATCAGGTACGTGCCCCGCTCGGTTCGATGATTGCGCTGGGGAGCGCATGTCATGACTACACCAGAGAACTCGATAAGCGCTCTCGAAGTGGCCGAATCACCCGATGTCTGCGTCACCGACAATGCGTCCGTCAAGCGCGCTGTCAAGGCAACGATGCTCGGAAATGCCATGGAGTGGTTCGATTTCGGCGTTTACGCATATCTAGCTACCACTATAGGAAAAGTGTTCTTCCCGGACGCGAGCGGCAGCGCTCAACTCCTCTCTACCTTTGCAATTTTTGCGGCAGCCTTCATCGTCCGCCCACTCGGCGGATTGTTCTTCGGTCCACTCGGTGACCGCATCGGACGCAAGAAAGTCCTGGCCACCACCATCATTCTGATGGCGGGCAGCACCTTCGCCATCGGCCTCATCCCGAGCTACGAATCCATCGGTATCGCCGCCCCGATCCTGCTGGTACTCCTACGCCTACTGCAGGGCTTTTCCACCGGCGGCGAATACGGCGGAGCCAGTACGTTCGTCGCCGAATACGCACCGGACAAGCGCCGCGGTTTCTTCGCCAGCTTCCTCGAATTCGGGACTCTGGCAGGATATGTGGCGGCAGCGGGCATCGTGACGATCATCCAGACCGTCGTCAGTGCCGAGGACCTACTCCAGTGGGGCTGGCGCATCCCCTTCCTCATTGCCGGACCTCTGGGTCTCATCGGCCTGTACCTCCGTCTGCGTTTGGAGGAAACCCCCGCATTCCAGATGATGGAGCAGGCCGAAGAGCGCTCCCTCGCAGATGAATCCACAGGCAAGAAACTACGCGAAACTCTCGTCGACAACTGGCGTCCGCTTGTTCTGTGCATCGTCCTGGTGGCCACGTACAACATCGCTCACTACGGACTGCTCAGCTACATGCCGACGTATCTGACCAACACGTTGGGTTACGACGAATCCCACGGACTCGTTCTGATGATCATCGTCATGATCGTGATGATGATGGGAATCAGCTACGTCGGAAAGTTCTCGGACCGCGTCGGGCGTAAACCCTTGCTGCTCAGCGGTTTCATCGGATTCTTCGTCCTGTCCCTGCCTGCCTACCTTCTGATCGGCGTCGGCAACTACGTGACGGTCTTCCTGGGACTCGCAATTCTCGGCGGCTTGCTCCTGCTGTTCGTCGGTGTGTTCCCGTCCGTGCTTCCCGCACTCTTTCCGACCGGAATCAGGTACGGCGGCTTGGCAATCGGATACAACCTCGCGGTCTCCATCTTCGGCGGGACCACTCCCCTGGTGCTCACCGCCCTCGAAAGTGCAACGGGCAGCAACTTGGTCGCACCGATGTACATGATGATCGCCGCCGTGATCGGCGGTATCGCAGTCCTGATGATCCCCGAGACCGCACGCAAGCCACTCGACGGCTCTCCGCCCTCCGTCGCCACCGACGAGGAAGCACGTCGGATCATCCGCAAGGTTCGTCGAAAGAGAATGAAGGCCGATAACCTCGAGGTATGAGCACGCCTCGAATCGTCGTCGTCGGCAGTATCAACATGGATCTGACCACGTCAGTATCCAGATTCCCAGCTCCGGGAGAAACGCTGCTCGGCACTGCCTTTGCCACCGCGGCGGGAGGCAAAGGCAGCAACCAGGCCATCGCCGCCGCGAAAGCCGGTGGGGACGTGTCGTTCGTCGGCGCGGTCGGCGACGACGGTTTCGGCACCCAATTGCGCGAGACCCTGCAAGACGCCGGGGTCGACACCGCGTTGCTTCGTAGTGTCGACGGCCCGAGCGGCGTTGCCGCCATCACCGTGAGCGAGGACGCGGAGAACAACATCATCGTCGTCCCGGGCGCCAATTCCTCGGTCACCTCGTTGTCAGAAGCAGACCTCGACGCGATCGCACACGCCGACGTTCTACTGTGCCAACTCGAAATACCCCTCGACACGGTCACCGCAGCGGCCCGGCACGCGCGTGCCAACGGAACAACTGTCATCCTCAATCCTTCGCCGGTACAAGACCTTCCGGGCGCCCTGATCGAGTCTGTCGACATCCTGATCGTCAACCAGACCGAGTCGGAGCAGTTGGCCGCGGTCACCGGTCGCGTCCGATACCTCGTCACGACGCTCGGGGCCGGCGGCGCGGATCTCCGGTCGGGCGAGGAGACAATCCACGCCGACTCCCCGGCCGTGACACCCGTGGATACAACTGGCGCAGGCGATGCTTTCACCGGCGCCTTCGCCGTGGAGTGGGTGCAGGGCCAGGACCGCGCCCTGCAGTTCGCTGCCACGGCGGGAAGTCTGGCGACGACGGTCCGCGGCGCGTCGGTGTCGTCACCCACTCGCGCTGCGATCGAAAAAGTCCTGAACCGACAGCTTGACTCTGACACCGTGTGAGGTCGTAAACCTGTAGGTATCGGGTTTGTGAGAGAGAAACGGGGCGAGCAAGGATGTTGAGCATCGGAGACTTCGCGAGAGCAGGTCGTGTGTCGGTGCGCATGCTCCGCCACTACGACGCCATCGGTCTGCTCAGACCCGCGAGGGTCGACGCATCCACCGGGTATCGCTCGTACACCGCGGGCCAGTTGGCGCTGCTCAACCGCATCGTCGCTCTCAAGGAGTTGGGCCTGACTCTGGCCCAGGTCCAGCAAGTGGTGGAGTCGGCGGTCACCGTCGACGAGATCCGCGGGATGCTCACGCTTCGCCGAGCAGAACTCGAAACCCGAATCCAGGAAGACACCGCGCGACTGGCGCATGTACAGGCGCGCCTACGGATCATCGAAAGTGAGGGACAGATGTCCGCATACGAGGTTGTGATCAAGTCAGTTCCGGCGCTGCGGGTCGCGGAGTTGACCGGTACCGCCAAGACGATGGATCCGTCGTCGATCGGCCCGGTGGTTCGCGGGTTGTACGAGCGCCTTTGTACCGGTTTGGATCGTGCCGGTATCGCCGCGATCGGACCCGCTGTCGCTTACTACGAGGATGCCGGTGACGACGAGAACGTCGTCGTCCATGCGGCGCTACCGGTAGACGCGAATCCCGATGGCGACTACGAGTTCGCTGTGGTGGACCTGCGGGCCGAAGAGCACGTGGCCTCGCTGCTGCACAAGGGTTCGATGGACAACTGCCTGCCCGCTTATCAGGCGTTGGCCCAATGGATCGACGCAGCGGGATACCGCAATGCCGGCCCCAGCCGTGAGGTGACGCTGGCGTGCCCGGAGGATGTCGACTTCTGGGTCACCGAACTGCAGGAACCTGTTGCCAAGGCCTGAAGCCCGCACGTGTCGGCAGGGTCGTGCACCATGGGGTCCATGACCACCGCCACTGCCCCAGCCATGCGCGACGAAGCCGAGCGGCTGCTCCGCGAACTCGCGGGGCCGGATGCCCGCCTACGCGAGGACCAGTGGACGGCCATCGAGGCGCTGGTGGTGCAGCGCAAACGCGCGCTCGTCGTACAGCGGACCGGCTGGGGCAAATCTGCGGTCTACTTCATCTCGGCGAAGCTGCTCCGGGCAACGGGCCACGGCCCCACCGTCATCGTCTCTCCGTTGTTGGCCCTGATGCGAAACCAGGTCAGTTCTGCCGAACGTGCCGGAGTGCGCGCCGCAACCATCAATTCGGGCAACGTCACCGAATGGGACGACATCCATGCCCGCGTCGCAGCCAATGATCTCGACGTCCTTCTGGTCAGCCCCGAGCGCCTGAACAACCCTGACTTCCGCGATCAGGTGCTCCCGGCCCTGGCAGCTGATGCCGGCCTGGTCGTAGTCGACGAGGCTCACTGCGTTTCCGACTGGGGCCACGACTTCCGTCCCGACTACCGCCGCATCAGGACCTTGATCGCCGAACTCGGCGAGGGCATTCCCGTCCTCGCAACCACGGCGACGGCCAACAACCGCGTCGTCGAGGACGTGTCCGCCCAACTCGGCGTCGGCGGTGAGGAAACCCTCGTCCTTCGCGGCGGGCTCGAACGCGAATCGCTTCACCTCTCTGTAGTCCACATTCCGGAGGCGACGGCGCGCGCTGCCTGGCTTGCCGACATGCTCGAGACGCTGCCGGGTTCGGGCATCATCTACACGCTGACGGTTTCGGCCGCGCGCGACCTCGCAAGCCTGCTCTCCGAGCGCGGCCATACCGTCGCCGCCTACACGGGCCAGACCGATCCCACTGAACGTGAATCTCTCGAGCAGGACTTGTTGGGTAATCGCGTCAAGGCTCTGGTGGCCACCTCGGCACTCGGGATGGGCTTCGACAAGCCTGATCTCGGGTTCGTCGTCCACCTCGGCGCACCGTCGTCGCCGATCTCGTACTACCAGCAGGTGGGCCGCGCCGGTCGTTCCACCGACAGGGCAGACGTGATCCTCCTGCCTGGCGCCGAGGACAAGCAGATCTGGAGTTACTTCGCCTCGGTCGCCTTCCCCCGCGAGCACCTGGTCCGCAGCGTCATCGAACACCTCGACACCGAAAAGGCCACGTCGACACCGGCACTCGAACCTCTGGTGGAGCTCAATCGCACGCGTCTCGAGATGGTCCTCAAAGTCCTCGACGTCGACGGCGCGGTCAAACGCGTCAAGGGCGGGTGGATCAGCACCGGCGAACCCTGGGTGTACGACGCCGAGCGCTACGGCCGACTCGACGACGCTCGCCAGGCCGAGCAGGCCGCAATGGTCGAGTACCAGAGCATCACGACGTGTCGAATGACCTTCCTGCGTGAACAACTCGACGATCCTGGTCTGACCTCGGAGAACTCACAGTGCGGTCGCTGTGACAACTGCACAGGCAATCGCTACGACACCACTGTCGACACCGCCGCCCTCGACGAGACTCGGGCGCGCTTGCAGCGCCCCGGATTCGACCTGGAGCCGCGCAAGATGTGGCCGACCGGCCTGAGCAAGCTGGGCGTCAAGCTGTCCGGGAAGATCACCGAGGGGCCCGAAACCGGGCGCATTCTCGGACGGATGTCGGACCTGGGCTGGGGTCAACGTCTCCGCGCGCTTTTCGACGGTCCCGACGCCGAGGTACCCGATGCGGTGGTCAGCGCGTGTATCAGCGTTCTGGCCGCCTGGAATTGGGCCGAGCGACCCACCGGCGTCATGGCCCTCGAATCCACGACGCATCCTTTGTTGGTGTCGAGCCTGGCTGCCAAGTTGGCCGAGGTCGGGCGATTGACCGACCTGGGCACCCTTCGCTTGCGACCCGACCACCCTCCGGTGTCGGCAGCGAACTCCGCCTACCGCGTGTCCGGACTGGTCGATGTTTGGGAAGTCCCGGACATGAGTATCCATCAGGGACCAATACTTCTTGTCGACGCAATCGCCGATACCGGTTGGACTTTCACGATGGCCGCGCGCGCACTTCGACAGGCTGGTGCTCACTCTGTACTTCCGTTGGCGCTCGCAAGCCCGAAATAGCGAGTTTTTGCCCGAAATAGTCGCTCCGACAACGGCAAAAGTTACATAATGTGAGCACCATCACATTCATGTCCTCACCTGGGGCGCAACGGGTTCCACACGGCCCGAAACGGACATCTGCATGACTTCGACAGCAATGATTGTTACGTTCAGATGACCGATGAAGCCTGTTGATACGAGAGCTATCCCGACCACCGCGCCGGACGCGGTGTTGTTCAGAAGCCCACAGATCGATGACGGAGTCCGGCTCTGGGAGATCGCACGTGATTCGAAGGTGCTCGACCTCAATTCGAGTTATGCATACCTGTTGTGGTGCAGGGATTTCAGCGCGACGTCCATCGTCGCGGAGGTAGACGGCCGCGTAGTCGGATTCGTTTCCGGTTATACCCGTCCCAGCGCGCAGGAAACCCTGTTCGTGTGGCAAGTTGCGGTCGACGAAGACCAGCGCGGCAAGGCAATTGCTGCCCGCATGCTGTCCGACTTGATGGATCGCACTGCCCCACTGGGTGTTACACATCTGGAGACCACGATCAGCCCCGACAACGAGGCTTCGATCGCACTCTTCACCGCGCTCGCACGTCGGCGCGAAGTACCGATAACCAGGCAGACCTTGTTCTCGCCCAACGATTTTCCCGATGGACACGAAGCCGAAGATCTTTACACGATCGGCGCCTAGCGCACTTCGCGCTCGGCATACAGCATGCCCCGGAGGAACAAAGAAGATATGAATATCAACGAAGCAAGCATTTTTGAAACCCTCGAGTCCGAGGTTCGCAGCTACTGCCGTGACTGGCCCGCAGTGTTCACCAGCGCATCCGGATCCTGGATTCGTGACGAGAACGGGCGCGACTACCTCGATTTCTTCGCCGGTGCCGGCGCCCTCAACTACGGCCACAACAACCCGGTGCTCAAGTCCGCACTGGTCGACTACATCATGAGCGACGGCATCACGCACGGTCTCGACATGTCGACAGTCGCCAAGCGTGAGTTCCTCGAGACCTTTCAGCGCAACATCCTCGAGCCGCGCGGCCTGGACTACAAGGTCCAGTTCCCCGGCCCGACCGGATCGAACACCGTCGAGGCTGCACTGAAGCTGGCCCGCAAGGTCACCGGACGTTCGGCAGTCATCAACTTCACCAACGCATTTCACGGGATGACACTTGGTGCACTCTCCGTGACCGGCAACTCGATGAAGCGCGCGGGCGCCGGTGTCCCCCTCGTGCACACGACACCGATGCCCTTCGACAACTACTTCGACGGCGTCACCGAAGACTTCCAGTGGTTCTCCCGCGTTCTCGATGATTCCGGCAGTGGAATCAACCGCCCCGCGGCAGTGATCGTCGAAACCGTGCAGGGTGAAGGTGGCGTCAATGTCGCTCGCCCCGAATGGCTTCGGGCGCTGGCAACACTGTGCTCGGATCGCGGAATCCTGTTGATCGTCGACGACGTCCAGATGGGTTGCGGCCGTACCGGCCCGTTCTTCTCCTTCGAAGAGGCCGGAATCGTTCCCGACATCGTCACGTTGTCCAAGTCGATCAGCGGCTACGGAATGCCGATGGCGCTCACGCTGTTCAAGCGTGAACTCGACGTCTGGGGACCGGGCGAGCACAACGGCACCTTCCGCGGCAACAACCCGGCGTTCGTCACCTCCAAGGTGGCACTCGACCACTACTGGTCCGACGACGCACTCACCAAGACGACGTTGAAGAAGGGCGCACGCATCAGCGAATGCTTCGCCAACCTCTCCGATCAGTTCCCCGGCGAGGTCTCGCACCGCGGGCGTGGCTTGGTTCAGGGCCTCGTGTTCGAACAGCCCGAGCGCGCCGGCAAGGTCTGCCAGTTGGCATTCGACGAGGGATTGCTCGCCGAGACCTCCGGACCCTCCGACCAGGTTGTGAAACTGCTTCCCGCACTGACGATTACCGACGACGAGCTCGAGCACGGCCTCTCCATCCTGGCCGAGGCGACACTCAAGGTCTGCAGCTAGAGGAAGGACTCTCCCATGATCGTTCGCACCACCACCGAGATCACCGACACCGACCGCGACATCACGAGTGAGGACGGAAACTGGCGCAGCAAGCGCATCGTCCTCGGCGGCGACCGCGTCGGGTTCTCGTTCCACGAGACCACCATCAAGGCGGGTTCGGTCAACGAGTTCCATTACGCCAACCACGTCGAGGCTGTCTGGCTCGTCGAGGGCACCGGCAAGCTGATCGACCTCGACAACAACAAGGAATACGATCTCGCACCGGGGTCGATGTACCTGCTCAACGGCCACGAGCGTCACCGCGTCGAGCCGGACACGCAGATGCGCATGCTGTGCGTGTTCAATCCGCCGGTCACCGGGCGTGAGGTGCACGACGAGAACGGTGTCTACCCACTGGTGGAGGTCCCCGCGTAGCGTCTAGTCATGGCGACTGACACCTCTCCACGCGTAGCGATCGGCCCCGTCCCCGATGCACTGCTCGACAGCGCGGTGCTTCGGGGCGGTGGTCTGATCAGTCCGATCGACACTGCGGACGCCCTGATCTGGGCGGGCTCACCCGAGACCTTTCCGTCGGAGTTACCGGCGTCGGTCAGGTGGGTGCAGCTTCCGTCGGCGGGAATCGAGGATTGGTTCGACTCCGGTGTGATTCCGAGGGACACAGAAATCACGTGGACCTCGGCGGCCGGTGCGTTTTCGGCGTCGGTGGCCGAGCATGCACTCATGCTTCTCTTGGCCGGAGTTCGCCACTTGCCTGCACACATCGAGGCTCGAACGTGGCGTCAGTTCGAGTTCTTTCCCAAGATCGGCACCCTTCGTGGCTCGACGGTTGCGATCATCGGCGCAGGCGGTATCGGCCGCGCGCTGATTCCGATGCTGGCCGCGCAGGGGGCGGACAGCATCGCAGTCAATCGTTCCGGTAGCCCGGTCCCCGGGGCGATCTCGACGCACCCCGCATCCAGGATGGATGAAATCTATTCTCGCGCAGATCACTTCGTGATTGCTGCGCCCGCCACCCCGGCCACCCGTCACCTCGTGGGCCGTGCGCAGTTGGCGGCGATGCAACCCCATTCCTGGGTGATCAATGTCGCGCGCGGATCACTGGTCGACACCGACGCACTGGTCGAGGCCATCGAGTCGGAACAGATCGGCGGCGCCGGTCTCGACGTCACCGATCCCGAACCCCTCCCGGACGGTCACCCACTGTGGGATCTGACGAATGCGATCATCACACCCCACGATTCCAATCCGCCAGGCGTTCGCCCCGCCGCGTTCGCGGATCACGTCTCCAAGAACGTGACCCGCTTCGCGAAGGGTGAGGCGCTGGCTGCCCTCGTGGACCCCGTAGCCGGATACTGAGCACGCCGCCGAAGCTCGAATGCTCGGACGACGGTTGCCACAAATTACTGTGACGACTGCGTCTCCGGAAAGAAAAGCGCCCGCGCCCGGCGAGCGACCTCTTCGGCAGGTACATCCTCGACCTTCGTGCATACTGCCCACCTGTGGCCGAACGGATCGAGAAACACTCCATGCCGGTCGCCCGAAAATGTATCGGCCACAGCCGTGACCAGCGTGCCTCCCTCGGCGACTGCCCGAGCGACAAACTCGTCCGTGTCCTCGGTGTAGACGACGATCGACGAATGCACCCAGCCGTCCTGCGGTGATTTGAGACCGAAGTCCGGCATCTCCTGCGAAAGCTGCAGCATCGAATCGCCGATCCGGATCTCCGCATGCATGAGGGAGCCGTCAGGTGCGTTCATCGCATCGACTATCTCAGCTCCAAGTGCTCGTTTGTAGTAGTCGAGTGCGGCATGGCCGTCCGGCACCGCAAGGTAGGGAGTGATCGTGCGGTAACCAGCAGGGATCGGGTTCACTGTGTTCATGTGTACGAGTATTGGCGATCGCACACGTGTTCTATTGAACATTTCGGACTTCCTCCGCGCCTCCGTCTCGCACACGCGCCTATCCTGGAACGGTGCCTACCGACAACAGCCGCCTCGACGCCCTCCCCGAGCTCCTGGCCGGCCGTCGCCTGGCAGTTCTGACAGGCGCCGGCATCTCGACAGACTCCGGAATCCCGGACTACCGCGGCCCTGATTCGCCACCGCGCAATCCGATGACGTTCCAGCAGTTCATCGGCGATCCGGCGTTTCGGCGGCACTACTGGGCGCGCAACCACATCGGCTGGCGATACATGGACAGCTCCCGCCCCAACCAGGGCCACCGGGCCGTCGCGGCACTGGAACGAACAGGGCGAGCCGTCGGCGTGATCACCCAGAACGTCGACCTCCTGCACACCAAGGCCGGCGCGCGAAACGTCATCGACCTCCACGGCACCTACGCGCAGGTTCGATGCCTGAGCTGCCAGCGGCTGATCTCCCGTACCACTCTCGCGGAGAGACTGGAAGAAGCCAATCCTGGATTCGCCGAAACAGTCGCTGCTGCAACAGGAGTCGAAATCGCACCCGACGCAGATGCCGTGATCGAATCCACCGCACACTTTCGCGTCGTGGATTGCGCCGTGTGCGGTGGCTTACTCAAACCGGACATCGTCTACTTCGGCGAATCCGTCCCCAAGGAACGCGTCGCCCGTGCGTACAGCCTCGTCGACCAATCCGACGCACTGTTGGTAGCCGGGTCGTCGTTGACCGTGATGTCCGGCCTACGTTTCGTCCGGCATGCCGCCAAGACCGGGAAGCCGATCGCCATCGTCAATCGAGGCACGACTCGCGGCGACGAATTCGCCGACCTCAAGCTCGAAGTCGGTTGCGCTGAAGCACTTTCCGCCCTCGTCGAGCACGAAAGCTACAGCGCCACCAAGTCGTCCGCGTGAACCACAGGACGCTGCATGTCGGCCGGTAGATCGGTGGTGGAGCGCCCCAGGATCTCCTCGATCTCCGCAGCGTCGAACGCAACGACACCCCGGGCGACGGGCTTCTCCCCCGGCCCCATCAGGGACACGACGTCGCCGGCGTGGAAGTCACCGGATACACCGACGATGCCAGCGGACAGCAGGCTTCGACGCTTGGACACGACCGCGCGGACGGCGCCTTCGTCGAGGTGGAGGTCACCCGATGTGTCAGCGGCGTGACGAACCCAGAATCGGCGGGCCGACAATCGCGTCGGCCGGGGCGCAAATGCCGTTCCGACATCGGCACCACTGAGTGCCTGCGCAGCGTCCGATGCTGCCGCGAGCAGAACCGGCACGCCGGAATCAGCGGCCAGGCGTGCTGCTGAGAGCTTCGACGCCATGCCTCCGGTACCGAGGGCGCCACCCGAACCGGCAACCACACCGTCGAGATCCTCGGGACTGTTGACCTCGGGAATCAGTGTGGCATCGCCCTTTCGGGGATCCCCGTCGTACAGTCCGTCCACATCCGACAACAGGATCAACGCGTCGGCGCCGACCAGATGAGCAACCAGTGCAGCCAGCCGATCGTTGTCACCGAATCGAAGTTCGGTGGTGGCAACGGTGTCGTTCTCGTTCACGATCGCCACCGCGTGCAATGCCCGTAGACGATCGAGTGTCCGTTGGGCGTTGCGGTGCTGCGTCCGTCGAGCGATGTCGTCAGCCGTGAGTAGAACCTGCCCGACGGTACGCCCGTAACGGGCGAACGACGTACCCCAGGCGTGAGCCAGAGCCAACTGACCGACGCTGGCCGCAGCCTGCTTGGTCGCGAGATCCCGCGGTCGCTTGGTCAGTCCCAGCGGCGCCAGTCCGGCGCCGACGGCACCGGACGAGACAACGACGACATCGGAACCCGCACGCATGCGAGCCTCGATGGCATCGGCCAACAGATCGAGTCGGTGAGTATCGAGTCCCGCCACCAGACTGGTGAGCGCAGACGACCCGATCTTCACGACGATACTGTGAGCCGACGCTATCGACTCCCTGGTGGACCCGAGCACAGTCCCGTTCCCTCTCTTCGGTTTTCGTCCTGAAATCGCGTGGGTCAGGCGTCTTCGTCGAGCAAGCCGCGGCGGACACGACGCGCGTGCTTGCGCTCGTCGGCGCCGATGCGCTCCACCTGATCGAGACGCGGGTCGGTTCCACGGCCCGTGCGGGTCAGATCGATACCGGCCGGCGTCATCGGCTCCCACTCGAAGCTGACGTCACCGATGGTGACGGAAGCTCCTGGCTGAGCGCCCTTCTTGACCAATGCGTCCTCGACGCCCAATCGAGCAAGACGGTCGGCGAGGTAACCAACGGCCTCGTCGTTGTCGAAGGCGGTCTGACGAATCCACCGCTCCGGGCGGGTGCCTCGGACGACGAACCCACCGGGAATATCGGGATCCTTCTCGATGGTGAAGCTGGAATCCTTGACCTTGACCGGGCGAATGACCTGGCGCTTCGGCTCGGGCTTCGGATGAGCTTCGCGGTAGTCGCGGACCATCTTCGCCAGCGCGAATGTCAACGGTCGCAATCCTTCTCGGCTCACCGCTGAGATGGTAAAGACCGGCCATCCGCGAGCTTCGATCTCAGGCGTGACCATTTCGGCCAATTCGGCGGCCTCGGGAACGTCGGTCTTGTTGAGGATGACGACGCGCGGGCGCTTGTCGAGGTCACCGAGTCCCGAGTCGCCGGAGAGCGCGGGCGTGTACGCGGCCAGCTCTGCTTCCAGGGCGTCGATGTCGGATATCGGGTCACGTCCCGGATCGAGGGTGGCGCAGTCGATCACGTGCGCCAATACGGCGCAGCGTTCGATGTGGCGCAGGAAGTCCAGGCCCAAACCGCGGCCTTCGCTTGCACCGGGGATCAGCCCGGGCACGTCGGCGACGGTGAAGGTGGTGTCACCGCTCGAGACGACGCCGAGGTTGGGGACCAGAGTGGTGAAGGGGTAGTCGGCGATCTTCGGCTTGGCCGCAGAGAGAACGGACACCAGCGAAGACTTACCGGCAGAGGGAAATCCGAGCAGACCGACGTCGGCTACCGACTTGAGTTCGAGAACCAGGTCACGCTCGACACCGTCCTCACCGAGGAGTGCGAAACCGGGAGCCTTGCGGGCTTTCGACGCCAGCGCTGCGTTGCCGAGTCCGCCGCGGCCGCCCTGAGCGGCGTCGAAGCGCGAACCGACTCCCACGAGGTCGGCAAGCACGTTGCCGTCGGTATCGAGAACCACAGTTCCATCCGGAACCTTGAGGATGAGGTCTTCACCGTTTGCACCCTCGCGGTTGCTGCCGGCGCCCTGCTTGCCGTTGGTCGCCTTCGCGTTGGGATGGAAGTGAAAGTCGAGGAGGGTGTGGATGTTCTCGTCGACCACGAGGATGACGTCGCCACCGCGACCTCCGTTGGCACCGTCCGGACCGCCGAGCGGTTTGAACTTCTCGCGGTGTACGGAGGCGCAACCATTGCCGCCTTTTCCAGCGCTGACGTGCAGCACAACACGGTCAATGAATCGGGACATGACTGCCGGATCCTTCCTCAGTCAATTGCGGGTCTCACGCGATGAGCTGAACTTCTGGTGAGCAGGGTTGCTCGGGGCAAAACGGGTACTGCTAAACAAACGATAGGGGCGGACCGGGTTATTTCAACCCTGGTCCGCCCCTATCGGGAGCTTGGAACGCGTCACTCTCTTACCGAAAGCAGAACCGGCTTACCGAAGTAGAACCGATGACGCACAACTAGCGAGAAAGACTAGACCTCAGCCGCAACGACGGCCGGAACGATGTTCACGGTCTTGCGTCCACGCTTCTGGCCGAACTCGACTGCACCGGCAGCGAGAGCGAACAGGGTGTCGTCGCCGCCACGGCCGACGTTGACGCCGGGGTGGAAGTGCGTGCCGCGCTGGCGAACCAGGATTTCGCCTGCGCTGACCGACTGGCCGCCGAAGCGCTTCACGCCGAGGCGCTGGGCGTTTGAATCGCGACCGTTACGGGAGCTGGATGCACCCTTCTTATGTGCCATGCTATTGACCCTCCTCGGGTGAAATTAGCTAGAAAGAACTGGTTACTTGATGCCCGTGACCTTGAGCACCGTGATCGGCTGCCTGTGGCCCTGACGCTTGTGGTAACCGGTCTTGTTCTTGAACTTGTGGATGCGGATCTTCGGGCCCTTGGTGTGCTCGACGATCTCACTGGTGACTGCGACCTTGGCCAGCTTGGCCGCGTCGGTGGTCAGGTCAGATCCGTCGACCACGAGAACGGGAGCAAGCGAGACAGCAGTGCCGGGCTCACCCTCGATCTTCTCGACCTTGACGAGGTCACCAACAGCGACCTTGTACTGCTTTCCGCCGGTCTTGACGATCGCGTACGTTGCCATCGGAGGGCTACCCCTTGCTTCTTCGAACTTGCTCGCGCTGCTGCCTGAGGCTTCAAATGCATCGCGACTGGTCTGGTTTATGTCACCTCGGCTCGGCACTGACGTACCGGGACATTCACGCGCACTCTAGGCACACGGAATCTCTACCGCCGGGTGGCGACCCTCCAAGGTTACGGGAAAGCAACCGTCAGGGTCAAACCGCCCCGCCGAGGGGTGGTGCTTACTACTCTGTACTGCTTCTACCAGCTGAAACTTCGGATAGCGGTTGGATGTCCTCGCTCATCGCGAAGTCATCCAACCGACCGAAAGCCAGTAGTTCTTACTCTCCGTCTACCGGAGGACCTGCGGGCCGTGCTGCTGCACGCCTGCGACGGGGTCTCTTGACGACGACAACTTCTTCCTCGGCCGGAACTTCGGTGGCCGGAGCCGGAACGTTTTCCGCGACCGCGTCCACCACGGGTTCCGGAGTCGGAATCACGAAGACCGTGCCCACCTCGGGAGCTGCCTCGGCAACCGGTGCCGACGCTGCCCGCGACGCCCGGCGACTACGCCGACGACCGCGCGGAGCTGCTTCGGTCGAAGCTGCGGCCGACTCGTTGTCCACTGCGGATACTTCTTCCGCAGCAGAGTCCACAACAGGAACGTCATGGTGCTCAGCAGCAGCAGGAGTATCGATCGGCCGATCTTGTTGCCGATCGGCACTTTTGGATGCATCGTCCCCCGAAGACACACCGGCGGAATCAGACTCGGTCGAGTCGGCCGCGACGGTCTCGTCGTCGTCGTGGTGATGCGAGGCCATCGCCAATGCCACCGGATGAGCCCGCTTGACCGTCGCGTCGACGGCCGGAACCTCCGGCGCCGGAGCTTCCTGTCTGTTGGACTCGGTCGAAGCCGACTTGTCTCCGCGGCCACGCTTGTTCTTGCGCGAGGTACCGGAATCACTGCGCTGCGAGCCCGAACGCGATCCTCCGTCGTCCGAGGACTTCACCTCGACGGGCTCGGAATGGACGATGATGCCGCGGCCGTGGCAGTGCTCACAGGTGGTCGAGAAGGCCTCGACCAATCCGGTGCCCAACTTCTTGCGCGTCATCTGCACGAGCCCGAGTGACGTGACCTCCGACACCTGATGGCGCGTGCGATCGCGACCCAGGCATTCGGTGAGCCGACGCAGGACCAGGTCCCGGTTCGATTCGAGAACCATGTCGATGAAGTCGACGACGATCATTCCGCCGATGTCCCGCAGGCGCATCTGGCGAACGATCTCCTCGGCCGCTTCGAGGTTGTTACGGGTGACGGTCTCTTCGAGGTTTCCGCCGGCTCCGGTGAACTTGCCGGTGTTGACGTCGACGACGGTCATGGCCTCGGTGCGGTCGATCACCAGGGTGCCGCCGGACGGCAGCCACACCTTGCGATCGAGTGCCTTGGCCAACTGCTCGTCGATACGGCGAGCCGCGAAGACGTCGATACCGTTGTTCGGCGTGTACTTCTCGAGCCGCGGAAGCAGGTCGGGCGCAACGGAGTTGATGTAGTTCTCGACCGTCGTGTGCGCCTTCTCGCCCTCGATGACCAGCTTGGAGAAGTCCTCGTTGAACAGATCACGAATGACCTTGACCAGCATGTCAGGCTCTTCGTACAACGCCTGCGGGTTGCCGGACTTGCCGGTGTCCGCAGCCGCGGCCTGCTCCTCGATGCCGGCCCACTGAGCCTGCAGACGAGTCACGTCGCGCGCCAACTCTTCTTCGCTGACCCCCTCGGACGCCGTGCGAATGATCACGCCCGCGTCGGCGGGCACGATGTCGCGCAAGATTTCCTTGAGACGCTTGCGCTCGGTGTCCGGAAGCTTGCGGCTGATACCCGTGGACGTACCACCAGGCACGTAGACGAGGAAACGACCGGCAAGCGAAATCTGTGTCGTCAGTCGAGCACCCTTGTGGCCGACCGGATCCTTGCTGACCTGAACGAGCACCTGATCGCCAGGCTTGAGAGCCTGCTCGATCTTGCGCGAGTTGCCACCGAGACCGGCAGCCTCCCAGTTGACCTCACCGGCGTAGAGAACACCGTTGCGGCCACGTCCGATGTCGATGAACGCAGCTTCCATGCTGGGGAGCACGTTCTGGACACGTCCGAGGTACACGTTGCCGACCATCGACGCGGACGCCGAGTTGGTGACGAAGTGCTCGACCAGCACTCCGTCTTCGAGGACTGCTACCTGTGTAGTCGCATGCGGCTGACCGCTGTCTGCCCGATCGCGCACGACCATGACGCGATCGACGGCCTCACGACGCGCGAGGAACTCCGACTCGGTCAGAATCGGCGGACGACGACGACCGGCGTCACGACCGTCGCGGCGACGCTGACGCTTCGCTTCCAGACGTGTCGAACCACTGATGCCCTGGACCTCGTCCTTGACGCGGGTCTTGTTGCGCGGCTCGCGCTCGTGAACGACGGTGTTCGGCGGATCGTCCTCGGACGTCGCAGTCGCGTCGGTGGCGCCGTCGGTGCCGGTCTTGCGACGACGACGACGACGGCGACGGCGGCTCGATCCGTCGGCATCGAGATCGGAATCGTCGGCATTCTCGGAATCCGCATCAGCGGTGGACTCGGACTTATCACCGGATTCTTCGCCGGCAGCGTCGTCGGTTTGCTTCTCGACTGCCGCAGGGGCAGATTCCTGCTCCGATTCGGTAGCGGTATCCGACTCTTCGTCCGAACCCTGCTCGCCACCCTGTTCACCGCGACCACGTCCACGTCCACGGCGTCCACGACGACGGCGACGCGGCTGATCGTCGTCCTCGTCCTCGGACTCGGCGCTCTCGCCCTCGGTTTGCGGTGCGGTCACAGCCGGCTCTTCGACGGCAGGAACTGCAACCGGCGCTGCCTCGGGAACGACGGTTTCGGCTTCCGCGGTTGTCTGCTTCTCTTCGACGACCGCCGGTGCAGCAGGCTCGCGGCGTGCGCGACGGCGACGCGGAGCTACCTCGGCGGCTTCGAGATCCGGCTGCAGGAACAGCGGGACCTGCGGCGCGGCGGGAGCCACCTCGGGCTGATGGGTCTGCGGTGCCTCGAAGGAAGTGAACAGATCGGACTGCTCGGCTTCCTTGCTCTGCAGCGCAGCTGCGGCGTCGAGTCCAGCGCTGATCTCGGCGACAGCCGGATCCACTGTTTCTTCTGCTGCAGGTTCTTCGACGACGACCTTTTTGCGAGTGCGACGAGCCCTGACAGGCTTCTCGGCCGGAGCCTCTGCAACAGGAGCCTCCACGGGAGCTTCTGCAGCAGGCTCGTCGGCAACCGGCGCCTCGACAACCGGGTCGATGAGGGTGTCGAGCTCGGCGACGACGGGCTCGATGGCCTCGGCCGCGGAAGTCAACGAGGCATGAATCCGCTGAGCGACGTCACGGTGGAGACTCGACTGCGCGCTGCGCAATTCGGTACCGAGCGCTGCGGCTTCGGCAAGGACCTGCTTGCTGGTGACGCCGAGCAGCTTCGCCAGCGCGTGTACGCGCATCTTGTCGGGAAATTCCGGGGTGGTGCTGGAATCTGATTCGGTTGGGGATTGATCGGCCACGTAAGTCTCCTCAGCCCCCGGGCGCGTCCAACCCAGAAGTCGAGTTGTCACGCGGCCACGCGGGAGCGTGCTGTGTGTACTCGCACTCAGAAGTGAGTACGAGATTGTAAGGTCTCGCTCCGCATGGTCCGCAATGCCCGTTATTCACTGCGAGCACATGAAGTGCCTGGCTGGATGGCCGTTGTCCTGGGCGCGAGCGCCTGATCATCCAGCGTGCAGAGGTCCAGGGATTTCCTGTTGACCTGGAGCAGCGATGAAAGGGCATCGAACCTAGGTGTCATCCGGTTGAACGTGCGTAAAACAAATTGCGGTTCAACTGAAAGCAGTATCCCACACCAACGCGCCTGCAACTGCAAAGGGCGCACCGATGTGGGATACGTGCCGAGAATTCGCTGTGGAGATGTGGGCCGAAGGCCCGTTCATGTGGGCCAGAGGCCTGATCGGAGATTCAGATGGACGACAGCGCGGGGAACCACAGAGCGATTTCACGCTCTGCCGACTCCACGGAGTCGCTGCCGTGAACGAGGTTCTGCTGCGCTTCGAGTCCGAAGTCGCCGCGGATCGTACCCGGAAGAGCCTTGTCGACCGGGTCGGTTCCGCCGGCCAACTGACGGAAAGCAGCGATGGCTCGGGGGCCTTCGAGCACTGCGGCCACCAGCGGACCGGAGGTGATGAACTCCAACAAGCTCGGGTAGAACGGACGCTCGGCGTGTTCTGCGTAGTGGCTACCAGCCACCTCTTCGGAAGCTACGCGGAGGTCGAGTGCTGCAATTGTCAGGCCTTTGCGCTCGATACGGCTGAGGATTTCTCCTACGTATCCACGGGCAACGGCGTCGGGCTTGATCAGTACGAGGGTGCGCTCAGTCACAGCGGACAGCCTAAATGGTCAGTCCCGCTGACCGGGAAGCAGGCCCTTGTCCATCCGGCGCTTGATGTCTCTCTGCAGGTAGACGAGGTATCCCCAGACGATCCCGAAGGTGATCGCCACACCGGCGATCGACGGGTGGACGAAGAAACCGAACAGAAGGATCACCTGCAGCGCGACGTTGAACCCCATCGCCCACGGCTTGCCCTGGATGCCCGCACCCAGAATCATCAGTACCGCCAACCCGATGATGAATCCCGCGGAGGCCGCGGTGAGGCCTCCGCCGACGACCGCGACAACCGGCAAAGCCAGCAGCACGACGATCGCCTCGAGGATCAGGGTTCCGGCCATCACTCCGCGGAAGCTTTTCCACGGGTCCTTGGTCGGCGGCCCGAATTCGCCGGCAGTGTCTCCGGGCTCGTGGTCTCCGGACTCGGGATTGGCATCTGACGGGGTACTCATGCGGGGTCCTTTCCGAACAGCGTGCGGGCGGCGCCTGCGGTCACGACGGATCCCGTCACCACCACACCCGCCCCTGATACGGCCTCACCGGGTTCGGCGACCTGCTCGGCGATTTCGATCGCGACTTCCAAGGCGTCGGCAAGCACCGGCGCAACGACGACGCGCTCGTCGCCGAACTTCGCGACGGCGATGTTCGCCAGTTCTTCGACGTCCATCGCCCGGGGTGACCCGTTGTGGGTGACGACGATCTCGTCGAAGACGGATTCGAATGCAGTCAAGATGGCGTCGACGTCCTTGTCCGCCATGACGCTGACCACTCCCACGAGCTTGCGGAAGTCGAACTCGGCGGCCAGTGCGGCCGCGAGAGCGCGAGCACCGTCTGGATTGTGGGCGGCGTCGAGAAAGACCGTCGGCGCACTCCGAACACGTTCGAGGCGACCGGGATTGACGACCGAGGCGAACCCGTTGCGGATTGCATCCTGATCCAGTTGTCGATCCGGACCGGCACCGAAGAACGCTTCTACGGCAGCGAGCGCGAGCGCGGCGTTGCGCGCCTGATGCTCACCGTGAAGGGGGAGGAAGATGTCGGTGTACACACCGCTCAAGCCTTGAAGTTCGAGCTGCTGTCCGCCCACCGCGATCTGGCGAGCAAGCACCTTGAACTCCGAGCCTTCACGAGCGACCGCGGCCTCCACCTCGACAGCACGCCGCAGCAATACCTCCATGACTTCGGGAGTCTGCTCGGCGATGATCGCGACGGTGTCCACCGGAACCAGGTCCTCGCGGCCCTTCTTGATGATCCCGGCCTTCTCCTCCGCGATCCCGGCCAGGTCGGTGCCCAAGTACTCGGCGTGATCGAGGCTGATCGGGGTGATCACCGCAACCTGCCCGTCGATCACGTTGGTGGCGTCCCAGCGTCCGCCGAGGCCGACCTCGACCACGGCGACGTCGACCGGCGCCTCCGCGAAGGCCGCATAGGCCATGGCGGTGAGCACTTCGAACTTGCTCATCGCCGGTCCCCCGGCTTCCTCCGACTGTGCGTCGATCATCTGCACGTACGGCTCGATCTCGCGGAACGTGTCCACGTAGAGCCGCGGCGAGATCGGATGACCGTCGATGCTGATCCGCTCGGTCGCGATCTGCAGATGAGGGCTGGTGGTTCGCCCGGTGCGACGATGCAGAGCAGTCATCAACGAATCGATCATGCGCGTCACCGACGTCTTACCGTTGGTTCCCGTGACGTGCACCGACGGATAGTTGCGCTGAGGCGAGCCCAGGACATCCATGAGCGCCTCGATACGAGTCAGTGACGGCTCGATCTTGGTCTCGGGCCAACGCTTGTCGAGTTCTGCTTCCACCAGCGCCAGTTCGGCGATGTCGACCGGAGTCGGAACCGAACTCTGAGCGTCGAATTGGGACGGCTCGTACGAACTCACTTGTCGGCCAACTCCTTCAGACGTCCCGTGATGCGCTCGATCTCTTCGACGGCGATCTGGCGACGTGTCTTGATCTTGTCGACGACGGCGTCGGGCGCCTTCGCCAGGAAGGCCTCGTTCGCCAGCTTGTTGTCAGCGGTGACGAGCTCCTTCTGCGCTGCCGCGAGGTCCTTTTCGAGCCGCTTCTTCTCCGCGCCGAGGTCGATGGTGCCCGAGGTGTCGATGTCGACAGTGACGGTGCCCTGGCTCAGGCGCACCTCGACGGAGATCGACGCGGTGAATCCCTCTTCGGGTTCGGTCAGCTTGGCCAGCGCCGCCACGTAGGCGAACTGGCCGTCCATGCCGGCCTCCGAGAGCCCGGACGCACGAGCCGGGACCTTCTGGGAAGGCTTGAGTCCCTGATCGTTTCGGAATCGTCGCACCTCGGTGATCAGCTTCTGCGTGTCTTCGATCCTGGTTGCGGCCTGGGCGTCGACTGCCTCACCGGACAACACGGGCCATTCGGCGACGACCACGGACTCGCCGCCGGTGAGCACCTTCCACAGGGTTTCGGTCACGAACGGAATGACCGGGTGCAGGAGGCGGAGCAGTGCATCGAGAACGTTGCCGAGCACGGCGCGGGTGTTCGCGGCGACGGCCTCGTCGGCGGCGAACTGCACCTTGGCGAGTTCGAGGTACCAGTCACAGACCTCGTCCCACGCGAAGTGGAACAGGCCTTCGCACGCCTTGCTGAACTCGTAGCGATCGAATGCGGCGTCCGCCTCGGCCTGGACCGTGTCGAGACGGTCGAGGATCCAACGATCGGCGTCGGTCAGTTCGCTTCGAGCGGGCAGCGGCGCGGGAGCAGCGCCGTTCATCAGAGCGAACTTGGTCGCGTTGAACAACTTGGTCGCGAAGTTGCGCGAGGACTGCGCCGAATCCTCACCGACGGACAGGTCGCTGCCCGGGTTGGCGCCGCGTGCAAGTGTGAATCGCAGGGCGTCGGCGCCGAAACGATCGACCCAGTCGAGTGGGTCGATACCGTTGCCGCGAGACTTCGACATCTTCTTGCCGTACTGATCGCGGACCAGTCCGTGCAGGAACACGTCCTTGAACGGCATCTGCGCGCCGGACTTACCCGGACCGGCGGTGATCGACTCGTCCTCGGACACGTAAGTGCCGAACATCATCATGCGGGCGACCCAGAAGAACAGGATGTCGTAGCCGGTGACGAGAACACTGGTGGGATAGAACTTTTCGAGTTCGGGCGTGTTGTCCGGCCAGCCCATCGTCGAGAAGGGCCACAGTCCGGAGGAGAACCAGGTATCGAGGACGTCGGGATCCTGGACCCAGCCTTCCGGCGCCGTTTCGTCAGGACCGAAGCACGCAACTTCACCCTCGGGGCCGTACCAGACCGGAATGCGGTGACCCCACCAGAGTTGACGGGAAATGCACCAGTCATGCATGTTGTCGACCCAGTCGAACCAGCGTGGCTCCTGGCTCGCCGGGTGAATGACGGTGTCCCCGTTGCGAACCGCGTCACCCGCAGCCTTGGCGAGCGTCTCGACCTTGACCCACCACTGCAACGAGAGACGAGGCTCGATGGCCTCGCCACTGCGCTCGGAGTGCCCGACGCTGTGCAGGTACGGGCGCTTCTCGGCGACGACGCGTCCCTGCTCGGCGAGAGCTTCGCGAACCTTGACGCGAGCCTCGAAGCGGTCCATTCCGTCGAATTCGGTTCCGGTGTCGGCAATCTTGCCGGTCTTGTCCATGATTGTGGGCATCGGCAGGTTGTGCCGCAGGCCCATCTCGAAGTCGTTGGGATCGTGAGCCGGCGTGATCTTCACAGCGCCGGTTCCGAACTCGGGGTCGACGTAGTCGTCGGCGATGATCGGGATCTGACGCCCGGTGAACGGATGATCGAGAGTGGTGCCGATGAGGTGCTTGTAGCGCTCGTCCTCGGGATGGACCGCTACTGCGGTGTCACCGAGCATCGTCTCGACGCGAGTGGTCGCGACGATGACGTGCGGCTCGTTGTCGTCGAGCGAGCCGTAGCGCAGGGAAACCAGCTCACCCTCGACGTCCTCGAACTTCACCTCGATGTCGGAGATCGCGGTCTGCAGCACCGGCGACCAGTTCACGAGACGCTCGGCGCGGTAGATCAGGCCCTCGTCGAACATGCGCTTGAAGACGGTCTGGACGGCGCGGGAGAGGCCCTCGTCCATCGTGAAACGATCACGACTCCAGTCGACGCCGTCACCGATGCGCCGCATCTGGCCACCGATGGTTCCACCGGATTCGCGCTTCCAGTCCCAGACCTTGTCGATGAACAGCTCGCGGCCGAAATCTTCCTTGGTCTTTCCGTCGGCAGCGAGTTGCTTCTCGACGACGGACTGCGTGGCGATACCGGCGTGGTCCATGCCTGGCAGCCACAGCACCTCGTAGCCCTGCATCCGCTTGCGACGGCTGAGCACGTCCATGAGGGTGTGATCCAGGGCATGGCCCATGTGCAGGCTGCCGGTGACGTTCGGGGGCGGCAGCACGATGGAGTAGCCGGGCTTGTCGCTGGTCGCGTCGGCCTGGAAGTACCCGGCGTCTACCCAGCCTTGATACAGATCGGCCTCTACCGCGCTGGGGTCCCAGCTCTTGGGTAGGGCGTCGGCGGGGGTCTGGGGGTTCTCTGGAGCTGCACTGGTCACCACTTGATCCTAATGACTCCCCCGTCGTGAACGAATTCGCCCGTCGGCCGCCGCGGCGCACACGAACGACTGCCCCGCGGTCCGGGGTCAGCCGAACAAACGATATTCACCGATCCGCTCGGCTGACAGGATCGCTCTGAAGGACGACCGACCAACTACCCGTGGAGCAAATATGTTGAACAACTGGAGTTCTCGCCGTCCCGGCGTTCGAACCTTGGCGGCGGCCGCGACGATCGGAGCGGCGGTTGCCCTCGTGCTTCCGGCGACTGCGTCCGCTGCCCCCGGCATCGAAGAAAGTGTGCAAGGAAGCATCGACAGTGGCAGCGCCACGATCAACGGAAGCGTCGGCGATATCGGGAACGACATCGCAAACGGCATCGCCAGCGGCAGCGTGGGTGACATCGTCGGCGGGATCGCCACCGGGAACCTCAACGACGTCCTCGGCGGCCTGAACGCCGGCTCGACCAGCGCGACGGACATCGTCAACGGCCTGGCCAGTGGCAACGTCAGGGACATTCTCAGTGGCCTGGCCAGCGGCAGCGGCGGCGGCGGATCGTTTGCGCCCACGCAGCGCTGCGACGCCTCGACCGTCTCGGGCGGCGCAGGAATCACCAGCACCAAGCACGAACTCGGCCGCGGTGGCCCGACCTCGTTCGTGCTCGGCTACGAGACCGAAAACGTCCCGGACCTGATCGAGGTGTACTACGAAGGTCGGTTGATCCACAGCACCGGATACATCGGCGACAACATCAACGAGGGAACTGGTTCAGCTGTCGTCAACGTGCCCGCCGGTGGGGCGTCGTCCGTTCTGGTTCGCGTCACGGGCCCTGACCACACCGAGTGGTCGTACACCGTTCGTTGCCCCGGCGCCTGATTCCGGTCCGGATCCACGCGAAGACGCTCGTGCCTCGTTCGGTGTTTCATCCGAACGAGGCACGCGCGGGTTCAGCCCAGAATCTCCGGTAGCGCGACATCTTCGCCGAGAACGTGCTCGGAGAGGAACGCGGTGACCACCTCGTACCAGATCTTGGTGTGCTGCGGCTTGAGCACCCAATGATTCTCGTCGGGGAAGTAGAGGAAGCGATGGTCCGTTTTCCCGTCGTCGTCGGCGGGCAGACCTGACTCGGCAAGCAGTTCGTACCAGAGTCGCAAGCCCTCACCGATCGGAACCCGGTAGTCCTTGTCGCCATGGATGACCAGCATCGGAGTCGTGATGTCCGCGACGTACAGATGCGGCGAATTCTCGACGGCCATCTCAGGCGACATCTCGCGCTGCCAGTACCAGGCAGCGTCCGTCGTCGGGCCGAATTGATCGAGTGCCCACAGACTCGCGTGGGTGACGATGGCGTCGAAACGGTTGGTATGTCCGGCAATCCAGTTGGCCATGTAACCACCGAACGAACCACCCATCGCGCCGGTTCGCTTGGGGTCGATCTCGGGCTGGGCGACAGCAGCATCGGTGATCGCCATCAGATCGGTGAAGGGCGCCTTGCCCCACTGACCCCACCCCCGCTGGACGAAGTCCTGGCCGTATCCGGTCGAGAGCGCGGGATCTGGTAGCAGTACTGCATAGCCCTTGGCGACGAGCAGCCACGGATTCCACCGCCAGGACCAGGTGTTCCACGAACCGAGTGGGCCGCCGTGGACCCAGAGAAGCAATGGCACCGGTGCATGCGGCGCGGCGCCCGTCGGCAGCGCCAACCAGCTACGCACCGTCGAACCGTCCTCGGCACGCGCGGTGATCTCGGTCAATGTTCCCGGCAGCTCCGGCAAAGTGTCGGGCCCACGAAGTGCGGTGATCTCACCTGATCGCAGATCGACCCGCACCACGTGCGGGGGCGCTTCGTACGAGGCTCGCAACGCGTAGATCGACTCACCGTCCGGCGCCACTCGAACGTCGGTGTACGCCGCGTCGTCGGCTGTCAGGCGCACTGGTTGGCCCCACAGGTCGATGGTGAAGATCGGACCGCGGCCGCCGTCGTCAGCGGTGACGACCAGCCCGGATCCGTCGGGTAGCCAGGCAAGTGAGGTAGGCCAGCGATCCCAGCCGTCGGCGACGCCGGTCACGGCACCGGATCCGAAGTCGTAGAGCTGCAGAGTCATTCGTGGTGCGGACTCCGGTGTGGTGAGTGTCTCCCGGATGAACGCGAGCTTGGTTCCGTCCGGCGAGAGCACCGGGTTGTAGACGTCCGCGTCGGCCTCGTCGACAAGCGTGACTCGGTCACCGGTCACCGTGTCGATCCGAACCAACGTCGATCGGCGGGCGGCACTCGCATCGCCGACAGTCCACGTGGTCACGACGAAGAGACCGTCGTCGGAAATCGTGGTCGACGTCTCCCGCAGCGCTGCGCCTGCCGTCGGTGTGATGTCCCGCAACTCGACGGATTCCTTCGAATCCGTCTCGGCCACAACCAGATGCGGATGATCGGGGCCCAGGTCGTGGTCCCAGTGGCGCACCGGATAACCGGTGTGCAGCATCGCCGTGACTTTCTTGTCCTTGCGCGCCGATCGCACCTGATCGTCCTGGTCGAGGCTGATCGCCGAAGCCATGACCGACGTCTGGGCCACGAACGTCGGCGCCGCCTTCGCCGCTGATACCGACGAGACACCACCGGGACGCGAGATCAGCAGCTGAGCTTCTCCGCCCGCCGCTGGTAGGCGCCAGAGTGCTGGTTGCGGATCACTCTCGCCCGGCACGGCTCGCGTGGCAGTGAAGAGCACGTCGCCGTCGAACGCGAAGGCAGCACCGGACTCGCTGGTCGAACCCCAGGTCAACCGACGCGCAGGACGCCGGCCTTCCGGGTCGATCTCCCACAACGAGGACACGTATTCGGCGCTCTTGTCGTCGAGAACGGCGCGCGCGCAGATCAGCAGCGAGCCGTCAGGTGACAACACCAGGCCGGACAACCTGGCCAGAGCGATGTAGTCGTCGAGTTCGTCGAACGGTGTGCCTGCGTGGAGCTCGGGAATCTGGGTCACCACTAGTTCGTATCACGCGCCCCGCGGTTGACGCATCATTGCGTAGATCGTCGGCCCGCCGCCTGGCATGACGATGTCACGGGTCACTTCGAAACCGAAGCGGTTGTAGTACGGGATGTTCGATTCCTTGCTGCTCTCGAGGTAAGCGTCGACATGTTCACGGTCACAACGCTCCAACCGAGAGTTCAGCAGCGCTTTGCCGTATCCCCCACCGCGCGCCGCGCTGCCGGTCCCGACGGTCGCGAGATACCAGTGCGGCGAATTCGGGTGTGCTCCTTCGAGAACGGAGCTGACCTCGGCCGCGTGTCGAAGCCCCCTGCCGAAGACACGCACCATTGCGGGCAGGCTCACGAGCCCGGAAATCCACGACTGCTTCCACCGCCCCGGCGGATCCCACAGAGTTGCCCCGCCGATCAGGCCGTTGTCGTCGGTGGCCACCTCGACGCCGCCCCCGGCGAGGTGGTGGTAACGAGCTTCTGCGGCAAACAGTTTCGTCAGGCGATCAGCCCTGGTGGCCTCGTCCGGCAACATCCACGCCATCAAGGGATCATCTTCGAACGCCTCGGCCAACACTGCCGACAGTGCCGGAATATCGGATCGGACAGCCGGCCGTACGTGTACACCCATGAGGCGAGAGTACCGCCGACTGTCCGAATCACTGGACTTTGAACAGCGCTGTCCTTGAACCGATCAGACGAGCAAGCCCGCAATCCGCGGCGGAATCTGTTCGAGCGCGTACGGCAAGCTCAGTACGGTGCTCCACGTCATGGCTTCGGCAGCAGCGTCTTCCAGAATGATCGCGCGGCCGTCCTTCACGACGTCGAGTTCCTGGTAGATCGGGGTCTTGTCCAGCTCCGCGCGAAGCTTGTCGCCGTAGCCGCCACCGGCGTACCAGACGAGTACGTCGACGTCCGCGAGCGAGAGTTGCTCGGTGCTGATCTCGGCGAAGTTACCCGTGATCTGATCGGTGACAGGCGGATTCACGAATCCGAGTTCGGTGAAGAACCGCACCTTCGGGTCTTCCGGTCCGTAGACCCCGAACTGCCCCGGCCCCTTCAACGCGCCGACCAGAACGGTCTTGCCGGCAAACGCCGGATTGGCCGTCTTCACGTCGGCGAACTTCTGGTCGACGCCGGCGATCAGCTCGGTGGCCTTACCCTGCTGCCCCAACGCTTCGCCGATGATGGTCGTCTGGTTCTGCCAGGGGATTCCGTAATCCGCGAACTCCTTGGGCTGCGCCACCGTCGGCGCAATGGCACTGAGTTTGTCGTATTGCGCCTGAGTGAGCCCGGAGTAGGTGCCGACAATGAGGTCGGGTGTCGTGGCAGCGACCTTCTCCATCTGAATGGTGGTGCCCGCAGTTCCGATGATCTCGGGAGTCGCCCCGTTCAGCAGCGGCTGCGCCCAGGGCCACACTCCGTAGGGGTAATCGCCGTACCAGTCGAAGGTTCCGACCAAGGTCCCACCGAGCGCCAGGATCGCATCTTGATCGTTGTATCCGACACTGACGATCCGCTGCGGATCCTTGGGCAACTCCGTAGCCCCGAACTTGTGGGTGATCGATTCCGCAGAGTCACCGCTGGGAGGTGTGTCCTCGTCGTTCGAACTGGAGCAGGCTGCGGCGAATGCCAGCAACGCTCCCGACGTGCCGATCAGAAATCCGCGCCGGGTCAGCCGACCTGCGTCCGTTCGATCCATGTTCCTACCCCTTAAAGTCTGCTGGTTCGGTAGGTAAGGCTAGCCGATGAAAGCTTCATTCCGGCTAGTTCGACCGGTCCATTCGATGGCAGTACCGCGCCGTTCGGGCCACTATGGAGACATGACGCGCCAGGGCCCCTCGAAGGACATCGACGAATCGGATCTCGAAGTCACGCACCCCAAGGACTACGCCGCCGGAGTTCCGGCCGTTCTGGTGTCGCTGCAACGAGGAATCGAGCAGATGGGAGCCTTGCGGACCGCCCGAACGCTCACCAGACTCAACCAGCGACACGGCTTCGACTGCCCGGGGTGTGCGTGGCCGGAGACTCCCGGACATCGCAAGCCCGCCGAATTCTGCGAGAACGGAGCGAAGGCTGTTGCCGAGGAAGCAACGCTTCGCACCGTCACACCCGAATTCTTCGCGGAGCACTCGATCGCCGATCTCGAAGGCAAGACCGACTACTGGCTCGGACAGCAGGGGCGACTGACGCACCCGATGGTCCTGACGCCGGGAGCAACCCATTACCGGCCGATCGACTGGGACGGCGCGTACGCACTGATCGCCGAACATCTGAACGGCCTCGCATCGCCGGACGAAGCGGTGTTCTACACCTCCGGTCGCACGTCCAACGAAGCCGCGTTTCTCTACCAGTTGATGATTCGCAGCTACGGCACCAACAACATGCCCGACTGTTCCAACATGTGTCACGAGTCGTCCGGAAGCGCACTGACCGAATCCATCGGCATCGGCAAAGGCTCGGTGACGGTTCCCGACCTCGAGAACGCCGATCTCATTCTCATCGCCGGACAGAACCCCGGCACCAACCACCCTCGAATGCTCTCGACGCTGGAGAAGGCAAAGAGCAACGGCGCCAAGATCATTGCCATCAATCCTCTGCCCGAGGCGGGATTGCGCAGGTTCAAGGATCCACAGAAGGTGTCCGGCGTGATCGGGCACGGAGTCGACATCGCGGACGAGTTCCTGCAGATCCGGCTGGGCGGCGACATGGCGCTGTTCCAAGGCGTGGGGAAGCTGCTGCTCGAGCAGGAAGATCGCGCTCCCGGGACGGTCGTCGACCGCGCTTTCGTCGACCGGTACTGCGCCGGTTGGGACGAATACGAGAAGCACATCCGCGCGGTCGATCTCGACACGGTACTCGAGGCAACGGGTCTGTCGATGGCACAGCTCGAGGAAACGGCTGCCGCACTTGCCCGATCCGAGCGAACCGTCACCTGCTGGGCCATGGGGATCACTCAGCACACACACGGAGTCGCCACCATCGAAGAAGCAGTCAACCTGCTGCTCATGCGTGGAATGATGGGCAAACCCGGTGCCGGCGTTTGTCCGGTGCGAGGACACTCCAATGTCCAGGGTGACCGCACGATGGGCATCTGGGAAAAGATGCCGGAAGAGTTCCTGGCCGCGCTCGATACCGAGTTCTCGATCTCGAGTCCCCGCAAGCACGGATGGGACACCGTCGACGCGATCCGCGCCATGAACGCAGGCAAGGCAAGCTTCTTCATGGCGATGGGCGGCAACTTCATCCAGGCAAGCCCGGACACCGCAGCGACTGAAACAGCGTTGCGTCAATGCGAACTCACCGTGCAGGTGTCCACCAAGCTGAACCGCAGTCACGTGGTCCACGGGCAGACCGCGATCATCCTCCCCACCCTCGGACGCACCGACCTCGACGTCCAAGCCGGCGGAAAGCAGCTTGTCTCCGTGGAGGATTCGATGTCCATGGTGCACCTGTCGCGCGGACGCCTCACACCGGTCAGCCCCTACCTGCGTAGCGAAGTCGCCATCATCTGCCAACTCGCCCGCGAACTACTCGGCAACGATCACTCCGTCCGCTGGTCGGCCTTCGAGGGCAACTACGATCTGATCCGCGATTCCATCTCACGGGTAGTGCCAGGCTGCGAAAACTACAACTCCCGCGTTCGAGAGCCAGACGGATTCCAACTCCCCCACCCGCCGCGTGACTCGCGTGAGTTCCGCACGCACACCGGCAAAGCCAACTTCGGCGTGAACGACCTGCACTGGATACCCACTCCGAGTGGGCGCCTGATTCTGCAGACGATGCGCAGCCACGACCAGTACAACACCACGATCTACGGCCTCGACGACAGATACCGCGGCATCAAGGGCGGACGCAAAGTCATCCTCGTCAACGCCGAAGACATCACCGCGCTCGGATTCCGTGACGGCGATCTCGTCGACATCGTGTCCGAGTGGACAACACCCGACGGCACACTCGAAGAGCGTCGGGTCACGGAATTCCGCATCGTCTCCTACGACACCCCGCGCGGCAATGCTGCGGCGTACTACCCCGAGACAAATCCGCTCGTTCCCCTCGAACACGTTGCAGCCAAGTCGAACACGCCGGTGTCGAAGGCCGTCACCGTTCGACTCGAAGCATCGGGCGCCTGAGATGGGACGAGTCACCGCACGAACACCGGTCGTTCGAATCTCGGGTGATCGGGTCGTCACGCGCCCCGACACGCTGGCCGTCGAGGAACCACTCGAAATGAGAGTTGGCGGTCAGGTGCTGGCAGTGACGATGCGGACCCCCGGCAACGACGTCGATCTCGTGCACGGATTCCTTCTCAGCGAAGGTGTCATCGCCACCCGCGACGACGTGAGCGTCGTCCGCTACTGCGACGGCGTCGACGAATCCGGTGCGAACACGTACAACGTCCTCGACATCGCTCTCGCTCCCGGAGTGCCGTTGCCCGACCACACCACCGACCGCAACACCGTCGTCAGTTCCGCGTGCGGAGTGTGCGGCAAGACCTCGCTCGACGCCGTCCGAACCACGACGCGACATCCGCTGGTCGGTGACACGACTTCCGTCACCTCGACCATCCTGTCGGCCATGCCGGTCACACTGCGGGAGAGCCAACGGATCTTCGAGCGCACCGGTGGCCTGCACGCGGCCGGATTGTTCACCGCCACCGGCGAACTCCTGGCACTGCGCGAGGATGTCGGCCGTCACAACGCCGTCGACAAGGTGATCGGTTGGGCCATCACCGACGGCCGAGTGCCCCTCTACGACACGATCTTGATCGTCAGCGGTCGGGCGTCGTTCGAACTCGTCCAGAAGGCCGTCATGGCCGGCATTCCGATCCTCGGTGCTGTCTCCGCGCCGTCGTCGCTGGCCGTGGAACTAGCGCAGGAGTCCGGGCTGACTCTCGCCGGTTTCATCCGCGGCGATTCGATGAACGTCTACTCGCACCCGCACCGAGTCGAGGTCACGTCGAACTCGCACGCAACTGAGCCGACAGTCGCACAGCGGAGTTGACTTCCCCGTAGCCCTCGTATCCACCCACCCGCTGCACGACCTCGAAGAACAGGTCTCCCCCGACGGTCGGGGTGAACAGGTGGAAGAACTCGCCGTGAGCGTCCGCGTCGTAAAGAATTCCGGTGCTGCGCATCCGGTCGAGCAGTTCCGGATTCAGTCCGAAACGCGCGTCCAGATCGTCGTAGTAGTTCGGGGAAATGGGTAGCGGAGCAAATCCCCAGTCCTGCATGGACGCAGCGGCACCGAAGATGTTCTCACACGCGAAGGCGACGTGGCTGACGCCGCCGCGACGGACCGTCGGCAGCCCACTTCGACTTCCCTCCACCATGTTCAGCGAGATGCGCAGGGTATGTCCGTCACCGCCTTGAACGAGCGTGAGCGCCTGGCTTCGCATGAGGCCGACAGAATCGGTGACGTCCTGCCCCTCGTGTGGTTGCATCTCGAACACGGACCGCAGGAGCAGCATGATGCCGTCCCAACTCTCGGCCGGAACCGCCAGTGCCACGTGGTCGATCCCGGTGAACACTGCGCCCTGTTCACGATTGCGCTCGGCGGGCAGCGGGTAGATCTCGAATGCCGATTCCCACGCTGCAGCGCTGCCGGGGCCACGAAGGTCGATCGATGTCGCATCGGTGACCTTCAGGCGTACGACGTCCGGTACCTCGGAGTTCTCGTCGCTCGACCCCGGCAACTGCACGCGCGTCGCCGGCACTTCGAGAGCCAGAGCGCGCTCTCCCCACACCTCGGGTTCGGTTGCCCGGATGCCGATCTGAGTGAGAACCGGTAGATCCGCAGGCAGCCCGGGCGCCGTCCACACCGTGCCCGCAGTCGCATCCACGGCAACGGTGAGCGGTCCGTGCCGCCACAACTGCAAATCGTGATCGTGGTGCCGTCCGACAAGATGAAAACCGACGCGGGAGAGCATCGAGTGCACCTGGTCCTGTTTCGCCGGACCCGCCGCGATTCGCAGAGACACGATTCCTTCGAGCGGCGTGCGCTCCGGGGCGGTGAACAGCGTGGGTCCACCGGCGGCAGGGTTCGCGGCGGCGACCTGTTCTTCCAGATGCAGGAGCGAACGATGAGCGTCGATTGCCGTCCGCTGGGTGTCCGCGCGGCGGAATACGTCGTTGAAGATCTCGAGCGACCACGGTCCGGCGTAACCGGTGGCGTAGACATGCTGAGCGAACGCACTGAGATCGAAGCTGCCCTGCCCCGGGAAGTTTCGGTGATGCCGGCTCCACTGGAGGATGTCCATCGCCAAGAACGGAGCGTCCGCCAACTGGAGGAAGAAGATCTTCTCGCCGGGAATCTCGCGAATTCCGGCGGGATCGTCACCGCGCGAGAGGATGTGAAAGCTGTCCAGACAGGTACCGAGCGAAGGATGGTCGACGCCCTCGACGATCTGCCACGCATGGCCGTACGTGTTGACGTGGGCACCCCACGCGAGCGCCTCATAGGCAACCTTCTTGCCGTGCTCGGACGCCAGTTCGGCGAGAGCTCCGAATTGCTCTGTCAACTGACCGTCATCGTGACTTGCGGTCGGCAGGGGCGAGGAGCACACCAGGAGCGTCTCGCACCCCAGTTGATCCATGAGCTCGAATTTGCGTTGCACTCGAACAAGATTCCGAGCAAATTGGGCCTCGTCCACCGTGTCGAAGTCACGGAACGGCTGATACAGATCGAGGGTCAAGCCCAGATCCGCAGCCCTCGTTCGTAATTCCTTCGGGGACCACGGCGAAGCAACAAAATCCGGCTCGAACACCTCGAAGCCGTCGAAGCCGGCAGCAGCGATGGCGTCGAGCTTCTCCTCGAGAGTGCCACTGAGCGATACCGTCGCGATCGACGTCCGGACCGGGGCACTCACAGCGCTGCCGCAGTCTGTTCGCCGTGTACAAGTTCCGTCATGTGCGCGAGCATCCGCCTACTGTCGGGCTCGATGCCCGTGAAGATCCGGAACGCGTCGACGGCCTGGAAGACAGTCATTCCGCCTCCGCTGAGCGTCGGGGCTCCGATCAACCTTGCCTGACGCAACAGTTCGGTTTCGAGTGGACGGTAGACGATTTCGGCCACCCACAGATCAGGGCGAAGCAGATCTGGCGAGAACGCCATTCCGGGATGAGCCGCCATTCCCATCGGCGTCGCGTGGATCAATCCGTTTGCCTTGCCGAGCACTTCGGCGAGGTCGCTCGTATGCCGCGCCTCGACAACCTGCGCCGGAAACTGCTGCGCGAAGGTTTGTGCAAGTTCCTGCGCGCGAGGCAGGCTCGAATCGACCAACGTCAGTGTCCCGACGCCACGGGTGAGCGCGGCATAGGCAACCGCCGCACCGGCTCCGCCGGCACCGAGTTGCACGACACGATCGAGCTGTGCTCCGGGAAGTCCGTCGTCGAAATTTCGGCCGAAGCCCGACCAATCGGTGTTGTGTCCGATCGCCTTGCCGGAGTCGAAGAGGACCGTGTTCACCGCGCCGAGCCGGCTCGCATCGGGCGAGAGCTCGTCGAGGTGCTCGATCACCAACTGCTTGCACGGGTGAGTGATGTTGAGGCCGCGGAACCCGAAACGTCGTGCATAGGTGAGAAGTTCACCGATGTCCGACGGCGCCATGCCCATCACGTCGAGATCGAGGATGCGGTAGACGTACGGAAGACCCTGCCTGCGCCCTTCTTCCTCGTGCATGATCGGAGTCAAAGAGGCTCCGATTCCGGTGCCGATCAGACCGCAGAGCATCGAATCGCTCATCAGTTCTTCCCTTCTCGGATGCAGACGAATTCGACTGCGGCGCTGTATCCGTCGATTCCCAATCCACAGATGACGGCGTCGGCGATCCCGGAGACATACGAGTGGTGACGGAATTCTTCGCGACTGTGGATGTTGCTGATGTGCACCTCCACGACGGGGGCATCGAGTGTGACCAGAGCGTCACGCAACGCAACGGAGGTATGCGAGTACCCACCGGGATTGATGACGATGCCCGCAACGTTTCCCCTGGCCTCGTGAATCCAATCGATCAGTTGGCCCTCGTGGTTCGACTGCCTTGCCTCGACCATCGCCCCGAACTTCTCGGCCGCCGCTACACAGCGGGAAACTACGTCGTCCAGCGTGTCTCTCCCGTAGAACTCCGGTTGGCGCTGGCCCAACAAATTCAAGTTGGGCCCGTTGAGGACCAGGACCGGTAGAGATGAAGTCATCAGGGGCACCTCGGGGTTGACGCTCGAAACTAATGTACGAACTAGTGAGTTAGTTCACTGGACGTTACTCCCCCGACGCGGACTCGACAAGCAAAGTCGACAAACTGCTGACAGATAGAGTGAGCACATGGTTTCCGAGCAGTCAGTGAACTCCGTGGTGTCGAAGCCGGAGAAACGACGCCGAAACAGCGATCTCACCAGGGTGAACATCATCGCCGTCGCCACCGAGGAGTTTGCCGACAAAGGCTTTGCCGGCGCCCGAGTGGACGAGATCGCAACCAAGACTCACACCACCAAGCGCATGATCTACTACTACTTCACCGACAAGGAAGGGCTGTACAAGTCCGTCCTCGAGCATGCGTACAGCGTCATTCGTGCGCAGGAACGCGAACTCGACCTCGAGGGGTTGAACCCCACCGCAGCGGTCCGCGCCTTGGCCGAACTCACCTTCGACCACCACGAACAACACCCGAATTTCATTCGGCTCGTGGCCAACGAGAACATGCTCCGCGGCGAGCACATCGAGAAATCCGAGCTACTCAGCGGCCTCGGCGCCCCCGCCGCCGACCTGGTCTCGCAGATCCTCCACGACGGACAGCAGTCTGGGGCATTCCGCTCCGACGTAGATGCTCTCGATATTCACATGTTGATCAGCAGTTACTGCGTCTTTCGTATCGCCAATCGTTACACCTTCAAAGCGCTCTTCGACCGCGATCTGACCGACTCGACGCATCGTGAGCATCTTCGAACAATGCTCGGCGACATGGTTGTTGCGTTCTTGACCTCGAAGGCGCCGTCCTGACCCACCCCGAAGTCCGAAAAATCCCCCTACGGTGGTGAGTGGAACTCACAGCTGCCACCGGGAGGAATGACGTGACCGAGAATTACGTAGACGGGCTTTCACTCGACGAGAAGGCGTCGTTGACGTCCGGCTCGGATTTCTGGCACAGCCAGTCCGTTGCCGGCATCGAATCGATACTCCTTACCGACGGTCCGCACGGAGTCCGGAAACAACCCGAGGGCGGCGACGCACTCGGACTCGGCCACAGCATTCCCGCGACGTGTTTCCCACCGGCGGTCGGGTTGGGCTCGTCGTGGAACCTCGACCTCATCCGCCAGGTCGGTGAGGCTCTGGGCGACGAGGCCAAAGCCGAACAGGTCTCGGTCCTCCTCGGCCCAGGCATCAACATCAAACGATCACCCTTGTGTGGCAGGAACTTCGAATACGTCTCCGAGGACCCATTCCTCTCCGGCCGCGTCGCGGCAGCCCTGATCACCGGCATCCAGTCTCGCGGCGTCGGAACCTCGCTCAAGCACTTCGCTGTCAACAACCAAGAACACGACCGGATGAGAGTCAGTGCCGACGTCGACGAACGGACGCTGCGCGAAATCTATCTGGCCGGCTTCGAATACGCCGTCAAGACCGCGGCCCCGACGACGGTCATGTGCTCGTACAACAAGATCAACGGTGTGTACTCGAGCCAGAACCATTGGCTGCTCACCGAGGTACTCCGCGAACAGTGGGGCTTCGACGGCCTCGTCGTTTCGGACTGGGGAGCGGTCAACGACCGCGTGGCGGCACTCGCCGCGGGCCTCGACCTGGAAATGCCGCCGACCGGAACCGATACCCAGATCGTCGACGCCGTGCGCGGCGGCGACCTGGACGAATCAGTGCTCGCCACTGCCGCCGAGCGCCTGGCGACGCTGGTGGCACGCACCGCCGCCGCGCGCACCGAAGGCCACACGTACGACGTCGAGCGTCACCACGAACTGGCACGGACCGCTGCAGCGGAGTCCGCTGTCTTGCTGGCCAACGACGGAGAACTACTGCCGCTGACCCCCGGCGGGCAAACCGTCGCGGTGATCGGCGAATTCGCGTGCAGCCCGCGGTACCAGGGAGCCGGCAGTTCACAGGTGGTCCCGACCAAGCTCGACAATGCCTTGGACGCGATCCTCGACCTCGAAGGCGCCGACCGCGTCACTTTCGCACCGGGCTTCACCTTCGACGGCACTCCGGACGACGACATGGTCACCGAGGCTGTCGACGCCGCACGCCGCGCCGACGTCGCGGTGCTGTTCCTCGGACTACCGTCCGCCACGGAATCCGAAGGATTCGACCGAACCGACATCGAACTGCCGGCTGACCAGATCGCCCTGCTGGAAGCGGTCCACGGCGCGAACCCGAACACGGTCGTCGTGCTCGCCAACGGCGGTGTGGTTGCGATCGAGCCTTGGAAGGATCATGCCGCCGCAATCCTCGAGGGCTGGCTACTCGGCCAGGCGGGCGGCTCGGCGATTGCCGATCTTCTGTTCGGCATCACGAATCCGTCCGGCCGCCTGACGGAGACCATTCCGCTTCGCCTCCAAGACAATCCGTCGTATCTGCATTTCCCGGGATCACAGCAGCACGTCCGCTACGGCGAAGGCCTGTACGTGGGATACCGCTACTACGACTCCGCGCTGCGCGAAGTGGCGTACCCGTTCGGGTTCGGGCTGAGCTACACCACCTTCGACATCACCGATACCTCCGTCGAGGCCGGTGAGAACTCCGCCGAAGTGACCGTCACCGTGCGCAACAGCGGCGACCGATCGGGCAGCACCGTCGTTCAGGTCTACGTCCACGACGCCTCGGCAAGCATCGATCGACCCGCGCAGGAATTGAAGGGCTTCGCCAAGGTCCACCTCGACCCCGACGAATCCGCGACTGTGACCATCACGCTCGACAGCAGGGCATTTGCCTATTGGTCTGTCACGGAAAAGGACTGGGCGATCGAGGCCGGCGACTACGAGATCCGCGTCGGCTTCTCGTCTCGGGACATCGCAACCACCGACACGATCACCCTGGCCGGGAACGTCGGCGTCGGCACGCTCGACGCCATGTCGACCATCGGCGAATGGCTCGCCCATCCCGTCGGCAGCGCAGTTCTCGGCGCCGCCATGGCTGCCGCAGCGGGCGACGGTGCACAGGCGGTCAGCCCCGAGATGATGGCACTCGCAGGCTCGATGCCGCTCGGAAAACTCGCCACCTTCGGCCTCGGGATCACCGAGGAACAGGTGGAGCAGTTGGTGGCGGCCGCAGCACAGCCGGCCTCCTAACTCTCTGAACTGCGGTTTCGACGAGCAGCGTGACCGCCAGTAGATTTTTATGAACTATTTGGTTAATAATCTTGTGTAGTTGCTGTGGCGTCGGTTACATTCCTTGTATCGCTCTCCGCACAGACGTTCTTGATACGAACACAATCGGCGGATGTAGAGCCTCCACGACGCTTCCACCCAGGAGATGAGCATGTCAGCTAGCACGGTTACACCGTCCGGGCCCGAGGCGGGATCCTTGGCAAGGCCGGATACGACCAAGGTCAAGCGCGCCGCAACGTCGTCGTTTCTCGGCAGCATGCTCGAGTACTACGACTTCTACATCTACGCCTCCGCCGCTGCGCTCATCTTCCCCACGGTGTTCTTCCCGGACAGCGGGCATGCGGCTCTACTTTCGCTGGCCACCTTCGGTGTCGCGTACGTCGCGCGTCCCCTCGGCGCTGTAGTCCTCGGCCATTTCGGTGACCGCGTCGGCCGCAAGAAGATCATGCTGCTCACGCTCATTCTGATGGGCGCAGCCACCTTCCTCATCGGATGTATTCCCAGCGCCGATTCGATCGGAGTTCTTGCACCGATCCTTCTCGTCCTGATGAGAATCGCCCAGGGCATCTCCGCTGCCGGTGAACAGAGCGGTGCCAGCTCACTGACGCTCGAACACGCCCCCGAAGGCCGACGCGCGTTCTTCTGCAGTTGGACCCTCAACGGCACCCAGGCCGGCTTCATCCTCGCCAGCCTCGTATTCCTGCCCATCGCCGCGCTCCCCGACGACATCCTCTACACGTGGGGCTGGCGAATCCCGTTCTGGGGCAGCCTGATCGTTCTGGTCGCGGCATACATCATGCGTCTCAAGCTCGAAGAGCCCGAAGAGTTCACCGAGCAGCAGGAATCCAAGACCGTCGCCAAATTGCCTGTTGCCGATCTTCTTCGCACCCACAGCGCAAATCTGATTCGCGTGATCTGCTGCGCTTTCATCGCCGTCGTCTCGACCATCTTCTCCGTCTTCGGTCTCGCTTTCGCCACCACCGAAGAAGTGGGGATTCCGAAGTCGACCATGCTCTGGGTTGCCATCGCAGCCAACGCCGTAGCCCTGCTCAGTCAGCCCGCCTGGGCGATGCTCTCCGACCGGATCGGTCGCAGGCCGTTGTTCATCGGTGGCGCCCTCGGTAGCGCGGTGTTCATCTACGTGTACTTCGGCGCAATCGCCAGCGGCAACGTTCCCCTGATCTTCCTCGCCGCAATCGGATTGATGTCCGTCTTCTACGCTGCCCCGAATGCCATCTGGCCGTCGTTCTACTCCGAGATGTTCAACACCAAGGTCCGCTACTCGGGCATTGCGATCGGCACCCAGGTCGGCTTCGCCCTCGCAGGCTTTGCCCCCGCCATCGGCAACGCCCTCATGGGCGGCGACAAGACACACTGGATGCCCGTTGCCATTCTGACTTCGGTGGCCTGCGTCATCTGCGCGATCTCGGCGTTCACCGCCAAGGAGACGTTCCGCACCCCCCTCAAGGAGCTCGGCAACCCGATCTAGCCGACCACCCCACAGACACCCTGCACGAACCACTGTGTTGCACGAACCACTGTGGCCCGGCATCTCGCGAGAGATACCGGGCCACAGTCGTTTTGAAGTTCTACGCCGTCTTGTCGCGACGCTCGCCACGTTCCGGCTTACGCGGAACGATGGTCGGAAGTACGTTGTCGTTGACGGTCTCCGCGGTGACGACCACCTTTTCGACGTCGTCACGGCTGGGGATGTCGTACATCACCGGAAGAAGAACCTCTTCCATGATGGCGCGCAGGCCACGAGCGCCGGTTCCACGCAAGATCGCCTGATCGGCGATAGCGTCGAGCGCTTCTTCGGTGAACTCGAGTTCGACGCCGTCCATGTCGAACAGGCGACGATACTGCTTGACGAGAGCGTTCTTGGGCTCCGACAAGATCTGAACGAGCGATTCCTTGTCGAGGTTGGTCACCGACGCGATCATCGGCAGTCGGCCGATGAACTCCGGAATCAGACCGAACTTGATCAAATCCTCCGGCATGACCTCGGCGAAACGATCGACCGTATCCAGTTCGGCCTTCGACCGAACCTCGGCACCGAATCCGATACCGCGCTTGCCGACACGATCGGAGACGATCCGCTCGAGACCTGCGAAAGCGCCCGCGACGATGAACAGCACGTTCGTGGTGTCGATCTGAATGAATTCCTGGTGCGGATGCTTACGGCCACCCTGCGGCGGGACGCTCGCCTGCGTACCTTCGAGGATCTTCAGCAACGCCTGCTGAACACCTTCGCCGGACACGTCACGCGTGATCGACGGGTTCTCGCTCTTACGGGCGATCTTGTCGACCTCGTCGATGTAGATGATTCCGGTCTCGGCGCGCTTGACGTCGTAGTCGGCAGCCTGAATCAGCTTGAGCAGAATGTTCTCGACGTCCTCACCGACGTAACCGGCCTCGGTCAACGCCGTCGCGTCAGCGATGGCGAACGGGACGTTGAGCATCTTCGCGAGAGTCTGAGCGAGATACGTCTTGCCACAGCCGGTGGGGCCGAGCATCAAGATGTTGGATTTCGCGAGCTCAACCGTCTCACCCCGCGCGTCACGGCCCTTGTCGCCGGCCTGAATGCGCTTGTAGTGGTTGTAGACGGCCACGGCCAACGTCCGCTTGGCGGAGTCCTGACCGATGACGTAGTTCTCGAGGAATTCTCGGATCTCCGCAGGCTTGGGAAGCTCGTCGAGCTTGACCTCGCTCGATTCGGCCAATTCCTCTTCGATGATCTCGTTGCAGAGGTCGATGCACTCGTCGCAGATGTACACCCCGGGTCCTGCAATGAGCTTTTTGACCTGCTTCTGACTCTTACCGCAGAAAGAGCACTTGAGCAGATCCCCGCCGTCGCCGATGCGTGCCATCTCGTGAGGTCCCTACTTTCCATCATGTACGTGCACTCGCCGCCACTCGATCGGTCGAGACGCTCCGCAGTACTTCGGTAGTTGTCAGATCAGACAAACTGATCGAACAAATCTGGTCGAACAATCGCAGAACGCCGGTCGAGAACCAGCCCGTGAAGTGACGGTACCCGCAGATCCCGAACGGGGTCGACCTGTTCTCGGCGTTTCGCCTGCGGATAAAAAAGAAAAGAGTCGAGATTTCAGCCTGGCGAGCGCTCCACCAGGCACTTCTCGACGTGTCCGCCTCGTGTCGGGAATCGGGATACAGATCCTCGACACGAGGCGGAAATCGACTACTTCTGTGCGCTGAGCTTCCGGTAAGCCAGCACGTCGTCGATGATGCCGTACTCCTTGGCCTGCTCGGCCGTGAGGATCTTGTCGCGATCGGTGTCGACGCGGATGGTCTCCGGATCCTTGCCCGTGTGCAGCGACAGCGTGCTCTCCATGAGCCGACGCATACGCTCGATCTCCGCAGCCTGGATCTCCAGATCGGAAACCTGACCCTGGATGCCGCCCGTAGCCGGCTGGTGGATCAGAATGCGCGAGTTGGGGAGCGCGAAGCGCTTGCCCGGCGTACCGCCGGCCAGAAGCACGGCAGCTGCCGAAGCAGCCTGACCGAGGCAGACGGTGGAAATGTCGGCACGGACGTACTGCATCGTGTCGTAGATCGCCATCAGCGCGGTGAAAGAACCACCGGGCGAGTTGATGTACATGGTGATGTCGCGGTCCGGATCCTGCGATTCGAGAACCAGCAACTGCGCCATGAGGTCGTTGGCGGACACGTCGTCGACCTGCGAGCCGAGGAAGATGATGCGCTCCTCGAACAGCTTGTTGTACGGGTCGGACGTCTTGACGCCGTAGCTGGTCTGCTCCGTGAACTGGGGCAGGATGTAACGCGATTGGGGGCCCGACGGCGCCTGGCCGCCCAGCGAGTTAGCTCCGAAAAGATTGGTCATCAGTTCTCCAAAGTATGAATTGGGCAGCGAAAGGATGGGCGTACCGGCTCAGTTGCCGGTGCCGCCGGCCTGATTCGCACGGGAGACGACGTGGTCGACGAAGCCGTACTCGAGAGCTTCCTTCGCCGTGAACCAACGGTCACGATCGGAGTCCGCGGTGATCTGCTCGACCGTCTGGCCGGTGTGCTGAGCAATCAGCTCGGCCATTTCGCGCTTGGTGTGCTTGAACTGCTCGGCCATGATCGCGATGTCACTGGCGGAACCACCGATGCCGGCGGACGGCTGGTGCATCATGATGCGGGCGTGAGGAAGCGCGTAGCGCTTGCCCTTGGTGCCTGCCGAGAGCAGGAACTGACCCATCGACGCCGCAAGGCCCATGCCGAAGGTGGCGATGTCGCACTCGGCGAACTGCATCGTGTCGAAGATCGCCATACCTGCGGTCACGGATCCACCGGGCGAGTTGATGTAGAGCGAGATGTCTCGCGTCGGGTCCTCGGCCGAGAGCAGCAGGATCTGTGCGCACAGCTTGTTGGCGATGTCGTCGTCGACCTGGGTACCGAGGAAAATGATGCGCTCTCGCAGCAAGCGCTCGTACACCGAGTCGCTGAGGTTCAACCCAGCGGTCGCTGAAGTCATGGCGGGACTCTGCAAAGTCTCCAGGTGATTGGAAGTCACGGTACCTGCCTTCTATGTGGATCTACTTGTGCGGTGGATCGTCTATGCGAAACACTTCTACTGACACAGACAGTAACGAAGTAGGGCGGCACCGGAGTCCCGGTGCCGCCCTACTTCGCTCAAAGCGGAAAACTCAGTGCAGTCGATCGTGGTGAAAACACCCGTCCGCCTGCGTTTTTACTTGTCTTCGCTCTCGGCGGAATCAGACTCGTCCGCTTCGGTTTCGGCCTCACTGCTGCCGAACAGCTCTGCGGTGTCGACAACTGCGCCGGAGGTGTCCTTGACACCGGCCGACTCGACGACGGACGCGAGAGCCTTGCCACGACGGACGTCTGCGAAGACGGCGCCGAGCTGGTTGGCCTGCTGGATCTGCTGGATGAACTGCTCAGGAGCCATACCGTAACGCTGCGCCTGGAACAGGATGCGCTCGGTGAGCTCGTCCTGACCGACGGTGACGTTGCCCGCATCGGCAATCGAGTCGAGCAAGAGCTGCGTCTTGACGGAGCGCTCAGCGGCTTCCTGTGCATCCTTGTCGAACTCTTCGCGGCTGCTGCCCTGCTCTTCGAGGAGCTTGTTCAGTGCCTCTTCGTCGTGATCGAGACCGTGAACGGCGTCGTGCAGTGCAGCGTCGACCTCAGCCTTGACGACAGCCTCCGGCAACGGAACCTCGACGGTCTCGAGCAGCTGCTCGAGAACCTTGTCGCGGATCTGACCGGCCTGCTCGACCTTGCGGACGCGTGCGACGCGCTCACGGAGGTCAGCCTTCAGTTCTTCCAGGGTGTCGAACTCGCTGGCGAGCTGAGCGAACTCGTCGTCCTCAGCCGGAAGCTCGCGCTCCTTGACCGTCTGCACGGTCACGGTGACAACAGCTTCCTTGCCTGCGTACTCGCCGGCGACCAGCGTCGACGTGAAGTCCTTGGACTCCCCCGCCTTGAGGCCGATGATGGCTTCGTCGAGGCCCTCGATGAGCTGGCCCGAACCGACCTCGTGCGACAGTCCGCTCGCGGTTGCCTCGGCAACGTTCTCGCCGTCGACGGTGGCCGACAGATCGATGGAGACGAAGTCGCCGTCCTCGACTGCGCGGTCGACGCCGGTGAGGGTGCCGAAACGCTGACGCAGCGAAAGCAGCTGCTCTTCGATGGCTTCGTCGGTGATCTCGATCGGATCGACCTCGACGTTGATGGAGCTGAAGTCAGGGAGCTCGATCTCGGGGCGCACGTCGACCTCGGCGGTGAACTCGAGGAGCTCGCCGTCTTCGATCTTGGTGACCTCGATCTCGGGCTGGCCGATGGCCTTCACGCCGGCGCTGGTGACAGCCTCGGAGTAACGCGACGGCAGAGCGTCGTTGACGACCTGCTCGAGCACAGCGCCGCGACCGACACGCGCTTCGAGGAGGCGGGCCGGAGCCTTGCCGGGACGGAAGCCGGGGAGACGAATCTGCTGCGCGAGGGCCTTGTAGGCCTTGTCGAAATCAGACTTGAGTTCCGCGAAGGGCACCTCAACATTGATACGGACTCGCGTCGGGCTGAGCTGCTCGACGGTGCTCTTCACGAAACTTCGCTCCTTCGTCTGGTCTTGCTCACAACTTGTGTTGAATCGGTACTGCTGTCTGGCGCGGCACTTCACTCCCGGACTTACTGGAGGTGAAGTGCCATGTACGTACTTGTCGGGATGACAGGATTTGAACCTGCGACCCTCCGCTCCCAAAGCGGATGCGCTACCAAGCTGCGCTACATCCCGTTTCCGATCACATGAAACACACGATACGGCCATCCGAGGCCACTAAGACAGCGGGCCACCAAGGGCAGCCACCATCGGTGACCGCGCACAACCCTATCGCGCTCACTACTCTCTCACGAACCCGACCGCCATTTGTACACGGCCCGGCTGTCGACCCCGTCAGTATGTCATCCGACGGCAGCCACATACAGCCTTGCCTCAACTGCCATTCAGAGCCGGAATCAGAAGTCGCGCCTGCGGCCGAGACACCCCGACTCGCCGAGCAATTCGCCAATTCCCCAGGTGAACGACGGTCTCGAACTTCTCTGACCCCCCGATTATGAAATCCGGTGGGGCATTGGGTACAGTTTCGTATCGCAGACGACGAACACGGCGATCCCGAGTTGTCGTATGCACGGGGATGTAGCTCAATGGTAGAGCCTCAGTCTTCCAAACTGATCACGCGGGTTCGATTCCCGTCATCCCCTCCATCAGGAGGGAAACTCCACAAAAGATCCGCATCGGCCCAGCCGGTGCGGATCTTTTGTATTCCGACTTTGTCCACTCAGACCACTCCCCTGCGGTACGTATCCTGGAGTTGTCCGGATCGATTCTGCTCGGGAGGCCACGTGACCACGATTCTTCTCATACTCGTCGTTCTGGCCGTAGTCGTATTCCTGGTCATGAAAAGCCAGCAACGCGGTTCCGGCCACAGCGCAACACAACTCGACGATGCGAAAGCCGATGCCCGGCAGTCGATCGAACGCCTCGGCGGTCAGGTCTACAACCTGACCGGCAGTGACGACGCGTCGCGCCAAGCCCTCGCCGACGCGGCCGAACGGTACAACGCCGCAGGCTCGCAGATCGATCAGGCCGCAACGCCGGTCCAAGCACGTCTCGCGAAACAGACTGCACTGGAAGGGCTTTACTACATCCGCGCGGCACGGGTGGCGATGGGCATGGATCCGGGACCGGAAGTTCCTTCCATCGACGGACAGAAGGCTGCCGGTTCGGTCACCGAAGACCGTGAGGTCGAATTCGAGGGCCGCAAGGTCGCCGCATCACCCAATCCGTCGTCGCACACACCCAACTACTACCCCGGTGGCCGAGTCGCCGGACGCCCGGTCCCGGCCGGCTGGTACTCCGAACCCTGGTGGAAGCCTGCCCTCGTCGCCGGCGCCTGGGGTCTGGGTTCGATGATGCTGTTCTCGACCATGTTCTCCGGCATGGCCGGGGTTCCTTACGGCGCAGAAGCTTTCGCCCAGGGTGGCGATCCCGGCGCCGATACGGGAGCCGGCGACTCCGGCGATCAGGGCATGGACGCCGGTGATTCCGGTGCGGACCAAGGAAGTATGGACAACACGGATTACACCGCAGACGGCGGCTACGACGGTGAGGGCAGCGACTTCGGGGACTTCGGTGGTGGTGGGGACTTCGGCGGCTTCGACTTCTAAGCCGACTGACACACCGGGCACCAGAACAGGTTTCGCGCCTTCATGACGGAATGCAGGATCGGTGTGCCGCACACGCGGCACGGCGATCCTGCTCTTCTGTAGACATAGGTACGCGGACGATCCTTCGCGTACGCCGGATCTCCGTTGTCGTGCTCGGCGCGAACGACGTGCATCTTCCCCCGCCTGACGCCGACTTTCATCAATTCGACTAGGTCTGCCCACATGGCGGTCCACTCGCCGTGAGAGACGAGATTCCCCGGTCGTTCAGGGTTGATTCCGTGACGAAAGAGAAGTTCGGCGCGATAGACGTTGCCGACACCCGCCAGGACCGCCTGGTCCATCAGCAGGGCGCCGATTGCCGTCTTGGACTTGGAGATTCGCAACCAGGCCTTCTCTGGATCCGCGTCGCGGCGCAGTGGGTCCGGCCCGAGTCTGGCCTCGATCGCGGCGACCTGAGGAGGTAGCAGGACTTCGCAGGCGGTGGGACCACGAAGGTCGGTGCCGAAGTCGGCACCGACCATTCGCATCCGGACCTGGCCTACCGGTTCTTCCATCGGCAGGGCGGCGTCGGTGAACTTTCCGTACAACCCGAGGTGTACGTGAACTGTCAGACCGTTGTCGTACGTGTGCCAGAGGTGCTTTCCCCAGGCATCCGAGGACGTGAGTACGTGTCCGTCCACCAGGCGCGCGTCCTCGGCGAATCTGCCTTGCGGACTGAGGACGCGGACCGGTGAACCGACGAACTTGCGGGCATGCAACCGTGCCAGCCGGTGCAGGGTATGACCTTCAGGCACGGAACAACTTTCGGATCAGGCTTGCGGCAGAGCCGGTGCGACGCCGGTCTTCTCGTACTCGGACAGGATGTCAATACGACGCTGGTGGCGCTCTTCACCCGACCATGCGGTGGCGAGGAAAGCGTCGACGATGGCAAGCGATTCCTCGAGGGAATGCATACGTCCGCCGATGCCGATCAGCTGAGCGTTGTTGTGCTCACGTGCCAGCTTCGCCGTTTCGACGCTCCAAGCGAGGGCGCACCGTGCGCCGGGAACCTTGTTCGCGGCGATCTGCTCGCCGTTGCCACTGCCACCCAGGACGATTCCCAGGCTGCCCTCGTCGGCGACGACGCGCTTTGCGGCTTCGATGCAGAAAGCCGGGTAGTCATCCACGGCGTCGTACTCGTGAGCACCACAGTCGATGGCCTCGTGGCCGTTCGCTTTCAGGTGTTCGATGATCTCGTTCTTACGTTCGAATCCGGCATGGTCGGCACCCAGGTATACGCGCATGGCGACAATTCTCTCAGGCCCGACCAGCCGGGCGCACCCGGGTCGACGTCACACTTTCAGGAACACGCATCGCCGCGCGAGCACACCTATCGTGGTGCCCATGTACCCCGTCAACGGCCAGGCCGCTGCACCCGCCGTTCGTGTGTCACCGGGCAGTGACGCCGTTCGCCACCCGTGGGAAATCCCGCTACTCGTGCTCGCGGTGCTGACGACGGTCGTCACTTATGTGGTGGCGATCGTTCTGATCGCTGCGGGTGATCTGTCGACGTGGATCCTCGTGGTGCTCGCGGCTCCGATCCTGCTGTTCCTCACGCGAGGTCAGCTGTACGGATCGCAACAGGTCAACGGAATCAAGATGACGCCTTCACAGTTTCCGGAGGGGTATCAGCTGGTTGCCGAGGCTGCGGCAAGGTTCGGCATGAAAACTCCGCCGGATGCCTACGTCGTGCTGGGGAACGGACGGATCAACGCGTTTGCGTCGGGGCACGGATTTCGCCGTTTCGTCGTCGTCTACAGCGACCTGTTCGAAGTCGGTGGGCAGGCACGCGAGCCCGATGCGCTCGCATTCATCATCGGCCACGAGGTCGGCCACATCGCTGCCGGGCATGCGTCGTACTGGCGCCAGTGGGGACAGTTCGCGTCGAACTACATTCCGGTGATCGGATCTTCGCTGTCGCGTTCCATGGAGTACACGGCGGACAACTTCGGCTTTCACATGCGCCCTCAGGGCGCACCGGGCGCGATGGGCGTCCTCGGCGCGGGAAAGTATCTGGTGGGTCTGGTCGGGTTCGACGAACTGGCCGATCGGGCGACACTCGAATCCGGGTTCTTCCCGTGGTTCGTCAACATCTTGTCGTCGCATCCGGTGCTGACCTGGCGTGCGGCTGCGCTTCGCAACCGCACGCACTCAGGGCATCTGTTCTTCCGGCCGGGTCAGCTCTACCGAAATCCGGCGCTCACTGCCGCTCAGTCGAACTGAGGATCCTCGTTGCGGGTCCGCTTGAGCTCGAAGAAATGGGGGTAGCCGGCCAGCGCGACTGCGCCGTCCCACACCTTGCCTGCGTCCTCGCCGCGCGGGATGCGTGAGAGCACGGGGCCGAAGAACGCCACACCGTTGACATGGATCGTCGGGGTTCCGACGTCGGGTCCGACGGCGTCCATGCCCTTGTGGTGGCTCTCGCGCAGAGCCTCGTCGTACTTGTCGGTGTCGGCGGCCTCGGCCAGTTCAGGTGGCAGGCCGACCTCGGCAAGGGACGACTTGATGACGTCGGCGAAGTCCTTGTTTCCCTCGTTGTGAATCTTCGTCCCCATCGCCGTGTACAGCGGCAAGAGGATATCGTCGCCCTTCAGCTGCGCTGCAGCGATGGCGACACGGACCGGGCCCCAGGCCTTGGCCATCATCTCCCGGTACTCGTCGGGAAGGTCACGGCCCTCGTTGAGAACCGCAAGGCTCATCACGTGGAACTTGGCCTCGATGTCGCGTACCTGCTGGGCCTCGAGAATCCAGCGTGAGGTGATCCAGCACCACGGGCAGAGCGGATCGAACCAGAAGTCAGCAGTGTCCGTGGTCTTGCTCGAGGTTGCGCTCACGAAGAAACTCCCTATCAGTTCATGTCGGTCAGGTCATATCAGTTCGGGGACATACTCCCGTTCTGCCAACAATCATGAACCCGCAATCCTTCCCGCGCTTTCCCCCGAACCACCTCCCGATCGCAGTAGTGTCGAAAAGAAACGAGTACGAAGGAGTGGTTCAGTAATGAGCACCAACCGGAGATTCGTGATCGTCGGCGGCGGGCTCGCGGGCGCAAAGATCGCAGAAGCCCTGCGTGACAGAGATTTCGACGGTGAGATCACCGTATTGAGTGAAGAAGACCACCTCCCGTACGAGCGTCCGCCGCTGTCGAAAGAGTTCTTCGCCGGCAAGAAGACGCTCCCCGAATTCACCGTCCACGACGGCGAGTGGTTCCGCGACCATCATGTCGATCTTCGCCCGGGAACGACGGCAACGACCATCGACCCCGCTGCGCACACCGTGTCACTTCCGGACGGTTCCACGATCAGCTACGACAAGCTCGCCTTGGCCACCGGTTCGCGGTCGCGGCGCCTCGACATCCCGGGATCCGACGCCGAGGGCGTTCACTACGTGCGAACAGTCGATCAGTCCGCCGCGCTGCTGCGCACCCTGGCCGCCGACAAGAAGCTCGTCGTGATCGGTGCCGGCTGGATCGGCCTCGAAATTGCCGCGTCGGCTCGCGGTTTCGACGTCGACGTCACCGTGCTCGAGCATGCCGGACTTCCGCTCGAATCGACCCTCGGCCCGGAAATGGGTGAGGTCTTCGCCGCACTGCACCGCCAGAACGGGGTGGACTTACGCACCGGCACGGACGTCACCGCAATCTCTGTCGACGGCGGTCACGCCTCGGGCGTCACTTTGATCGATGGAACCGTGATTCCGGCCGACGCCGTGTTGATCGCTGTCGGCGCATTGCCGAACACCGAGTTGGCATCGGAGCCGGGTATCGACGTCGAGAACGGGGTTCTCGTCGACGCCGGTCTGCAGAGCAGCGACCCCGACGTGGTCGCAGTGGGTGACATCGCGGCCGCACAGCATCCGATTCTGAATGCACGAATTCGGGTGGAGCACTGGGCAAACGCACTCAACCAACCCGAGACGGCCGCAGAGACCATGTTGGGACGGCCCGCCGAGTACGTACGCATGCCGTATTTCTTCACCGATCAGTACGACCTCGGAATGGAATACGTAGGTCACGCACCGCACGGCGGCTACTCCCGTGTCGTCACTCGCGGCGACGTCGACAAGCGCGAGTTCCTGGCATTCTGGCTCGATTCCGCGAACAAGGTGCTCGCCGGCATGAACGTGAACATCTGGGATGCCGGTGACGCCATCAAGGAATTGGTCGCGTCTTCGCGTCCCGTCGATCCGGAGCGGTTGGCCGATCCGGAGATTCCGCTGGCAGAAGTGTCCGCTTGAGTGAAGTCGTTCTCTTCGTGATGGGATGGACGTAATAGATCCGCACCATCTACGAGGAGATCTTTGTGGTCGCACCGAACCTGACACGCGAAACCGCAGCGCAACGGTCAGCAATCCTGACCGTCGAGAACTACCTGATCGAACTCGATCTCACCGACGGCAAAGACGCACCCGGCGAGGAGACGTTCTCCTCGAAGACCACCGTCACGTTCACCGCCACGGCCGGAGCAAGCAGCTTCATCGACATCGTCGCGGCCAGAGTCCATTCCGCGGTCCTCAACGGCACCGCGCTCGACGTCTCCGGCTACGACGAGTCGACGGGCATCAGCCTGCCTGATCTCGCTACCGACAACGAGTTGGTCATCGAGGCCGATTGCATCTACTCCCACACCGGCGAGGGACTGCACCGATTCGTCGACCCGACCGATGACTCCGTCTACCTCTATTCACAGTTCGAGACGGCCGACGCCAAGCGCATGTTCGCGTGCTTCGATCAGCCTGATCTCAAGGCCACGTTCGACGTCCGCGTCACCGCTCCCACGTCGTGGAAGGTCATCTCCAACTCCGCGGTCGTCGAGACCCTTGCCGCCGATCCCGGCAAGCACGTCTTCAGGACCACCCCGAAGATGAGCACGTACCTGGTGGCGCTCATCGCCGGTCCCTACGCGCAGTGGACCGACAACTACTCCGACGAGCACGGCGACATCCCGCTCGGAATCTTCTGCCGCGCTTCGCTGGCCGAGTTCATGGACGAGGAGCGACTGTTCACCGAGACCAAGCAGGGATTCGACTTCTATCACCGCAACTTCGGTGTTCCCTATGCTTTCGGCAAGTACGACCAGCTCTTCGTCCCCGAATTCAATGCCGGCGCGATGGAGAATGCCGGCGCCGTGACATTCCTCGAGGACTACGTCTTCCGCTCCAAGGTGACCCGCTACTCGTACGAACGTCGCGCCGAAACGGTCCTGCACGAAATGGCGCACATGTGGTTCGGCGACCTCGTCACGATGGCGTGGTGGGACGACCTGTGGCTCAACGAGTCGTTCGCGACCTTCGCTTCGGTCCTGTGCCAGACCGAGGCCACGGAGTACACGAACGCCTGGACGACGTTCGCCAACGTCGAGAAGTCGTGGGCGTACCGCCAGGACCAGTTGCCGTCGACGCACCCGATTGCCGCGGACATTCCGGACCTGGCCGCCGTCGAGGTGAACTTCGACGGCATCACGTACGCGAAGGGCGCCAGCGTCCTCAAGCAGTTGGTGGCATACGTCGGACTCGAGCCGTTCCTCGCCGGACTGCGTGAGTACTTCCGTGAGCACGCATTCGGAAACGCAACCTTCGACGATCTACTGGGCTCACTCGAAAAGTCCTCGGGCCGTGACCTTTCCGACTGGGGTCGGCAGTGGCTCAAGACCACCGGTTTGAACATCCTGCGCCCCGACTTCGATGTCGACGCAGACGGAAAGTTCACCCGCTTCGCCGTCCTGCAGGACGGTGCTGCACCAGGCGCCGGGGAGCGTCGAATCCACCGGATCGCCATCGGAATCTACGACGACGTCGACGGCAAGTTGGTGCGAAGCCATCGCGTCGAACTCGACCTCGATGCCGCGGAAAGCACGGATGTCCCCGAACTTGTCGGCGTCGCCCGCGGTGCACTCGTGTTGGTCAACGACGACGATCTCACCTACGGCTCCGTGCGACTCGATCCCGAATCGTTGGCGACGGCGATCGAGCGGGTCGGCGACATCACCGACTCACTCCCCCGCACCCTGGTCTGGTCGGCGGCGTGGGAAATGACCCGTCAAGCCGAACTGAAGGCACGCGACTTCGTCGCGCTGGTCGAGCGCGGCATCAGTTCGGAGACCGAAGTCGGTGTGGTGCAACGTCTCTTGCTCCAAGCCCAAACCGCCATCGGCTCCTACGCAGATCCGGCCTGGGCCGAGGCCGAAGGCGCGGCAAGCTTCGCCAATCGGTTGCTCGAACTCGCACGTGAGGCAGAGGCCGGGTCCGACCACCAGCTGGCATTCGTCAACGCACTCACCGGCGCAGCACTCTCCCCGTGGCACACCGAGGTACTGCGCGAATTGCTCGACGCCGATCCCTCCACCGTTGGGCTCGACGGCCTGATCGTCGACACGGACCTGCGCTGGCGCATCGTCGGGGCACTCGCGGCCGCCGGTGAGATCGACGCCGAAGGAACCACAACTCCGTTCATCGACGCCGAAGCTCAGCGTGACCCGACCGCTGCGGGCGCTCGTCAAGCCGCGGCGGCCGCGGCCGGACGTCCGCAGGCCGCTGTCAAGGAAGAGGTCTGGGCGAAGGTCATCGGCGACGACTCCGTGCCCAACATCACCGCGCGATCGATCATCGGCGGGTTCGCTCGCGAAGGCCAGGACGAATTGCTCGAGCCCTTCGTCTCCCGCTACTTCGCCGATATCGCGGCGGTGTGGGAACGACGCTCGAGCGAAGTGGCACAGACCGTCGTCATCGGGCTCTACCCGTCGTGGTCGATCTCGGACGAATCCGTAGCGGCAGCAGACCGGTTCCTCGAAGGCGACATCCCTCCCGCGTTGCGTCGCCTGGTCGTCGAAGGTCAGGCCGGCGTGGTTCGTTCACTCGCAGCACGAAAGTTCGACGCGAGCTGACATGGGAAAGGCCGGTGCTCGCTTCGATTCTCACGAATCGAAGCGAGCACCGGCCAGTGTCTTACAAGTCAGGGCGCTGAAATCGCGGCTGCCATAACGCGGATAGCGCTGATCAGTCCGTCGATCAGGTTGCCTTCACTGAAGGATGCAACAGCTGCCGTTGCTCCGAGCTGGGTAACACGATCGGTGACCCGATCGGCGATTGCCCGACCGCTGCGAACCTCGACGGTGCGCTGGTTGGGCGAAACGGCGATCAAGACGGAACGCTCGGCTTCGGGCGTGGTCGGGAACAATGCGTCGGCACCCGCTGCCGGATCAGAACCGAGATCACCGACGTACGCGTTGAACCGCACCTTGGTGGCCCGCGTCGCTTCGGTCATCGCGACGTCGAGCGCGACCAAATCCATGGTCTCGAACGGAAGATCATCGGTGAACGGCTCGCCGATGCGATGCACACCGGATACGCGTCCACTGGACGTGACGACGCTGCCGACGGGCAGGTCCTCGGGCGCTACTGCGAGCGCGGTCGAATGATCACCACTTGCCACTTGCGGACCCTCCGATCAGATCAGCCGAACCGGCTTCGATTGCGTGTGCACTGCCGTGATGGCCACCGCGAACGGTGACCTCGTCGACAGCACTCCACAGCACGGGAGCGTGATCCCACGACTCACCGAGATGGAACGCCGGCGGAACCGGTCCCGGCGTCTTCTTCCCGAGGAAGGACGCAGCCGCGAAGAACGCGGTGATCAAGGCCGGAATCCCAACGTATATCAGTACTACCTCGAGAATGCTCACACCAGATAACGTAGCCCAGAACGCCAGGAAGGAAAGCGTCAGGGCCACAAATTCTCGGGCAATTTCGTTTCGGTGACGCTAGAACTCAATTCAGGCTGCGCCCACGCCGACACATAGCTCAGGCTGCGCCCACGCCGAGATACGGCATCCACGCCGGATGCAATTCCTTGGTCGCCGCGAGCAGACGCCAGTGAGGTCCGGACGGCGGGACCAATTCCGCACGGAGGGTCCATCCGAGTTCGCTGAGCATCTTGTCTGCCTTGCGGTGATTGCAGGGGGCACAGCACGCGACGCAGTTCTCCCACGAATGCCCGCCACCTCTGCTGCGAGGAACGACGTGGTCGATGGTTTCGGCTTTGGCTCCGCAGTACGCACATCGGAAGTGGTCACGATGCATCAGCGCGGCACGAGTCATGGGGATGCGGGCGCGATACGGAACGCGCACGTAGGTGCGCAATCGAATGACCGAGGGAACCTGCACCGACCAGTCCGCGGAATGGACTACCGGGCCCTGTTCGTCCTCGTGGACGGTATCGGCCTTGCCGCAGGCCATCAGTACGACCGCGCGCCTGGCAGGAAGGGCGGTCAGCGGCTCGTACGTGACGTTGAGCAGTAGCACCCGACGTTTCACCCACTCGGGGACTACGCGATCGGGAGGGAACATCTCGAGGTGAGAATGCTCGTCGGAAAAGAGTGGGTCGGCAGTGTGCGCGAACCCGTCAGGAACAACTTCCAGAACAGCCCCTAACGCGTGGTCGTTCCGCGCGCTAGTGGGCTGGAGTTGTCGGTGATTGCGTGCAGCATGTCGGTTCTTCATACGACCTCCGGGAGACTGCCCCCAAGTTGACCACGGATGATCGCGTTACGCACTCTCATTTCGAACAAAATTGCCAGGACGGCCGGTGAATTTCCGGTGAATGGGTACGCACTCCGACTCGATACAACCGTCGTCGACCCGGAAACCGACCACTACGGCCGTCAGGCACAATGGAACTTGCCATGAATGACGTACAGCACGACGTGCAGCAGACCTTCTACGACGCCGTCGGCGGAGCCGAGACGTTTCACAAGCTCACCGCGCGATTTTACGAAGAGGTCGCGAAGGACGAGGTTGTGCGCCCGCTCTACCCCGAGGCCGATCTCGGCCCGGCCGAGCGGCGGATGCGGATGTTCCTCGAGCAGTACTGGGGCGGACCGCACACGTACTCGGAGGAGCGTGGACACCCGCGTCTGCGGATGCGCCACAATCCATTCGTGATCGGCCCGATCGAGCGTGATGCGTGGCTGCGGTGCATGCACGTCGCCATCGCGTCCATCGACGAGAAGACTCTGAGCCCGGTGCACCGCAAGCAGTTGATCGACTACATGGAGATGGCTGCCGCGTCCATGGTGAACTCCGCTATCTGACCGTCTACCTAGCCTTCGGCCTGAACACGCGCGCGACCCGGCGGACTGCTCGTACCCCGAACGACACCGTGGGATGCAGGGGCGAACTCAAGATTGCATGCTTGCGCACGTACTCTTCGACCTCCCACTCCGACCAACTGCCCGCACGGAAGAGTGCGGCATCGCCGACACTCAGGGTTCGCTCGGCGATTCCGTCGGCCTGAACGGTGACCGACCCTTCGATGATGTGCACGATTTCGTCCGCGTGGAAGTACCAGCGGAAGCGCCCCTTCGTGCAATCCCAGACGTGTGTAGTCGTGGTCCCGTCTTTACTCGCCGACCATTGCGCCGACCGTGCAACCGGTGTGCCGAAGATTATCCAGTCGCGGTTGATGGGATCATCTTCGAGCAGTACATGATCCAAACTGACCGCTTCGATTGCCGACAAAGTCAAGGCCAAGCCCCCTTGGTTGAATTCCCGAATACTTCTCCCCCGGCAGTAACACCAAAGTTGCCACATGGTGTCACCGCGTGAATGCAAAGTACACCAAGGCTAGGTAAAGAGTCACGCTTTTGCCGTGTCCAAGTCGTGAGAGTGCCAGACGTTTGGCACTATGAACTGCTGTGAGCACCCCCGCGGATTCGTCCTCTGTAAGCCGGCCCGAAGCCCCGTGGTGGAACGAGGCGGTCTTCTATCAGATCTATCCGCGTTCCTTTGCCGATTCGGGCAGTGACGGTATCGGCGACCTCGGCGGAGTCGACGAGAAACTCGGCTACCTCGAACTGCTCGGCATCGATGCAATCTGGTTGAGCCCGGTGATGAAGTCACCGATGGCAGACCACGGCTACGACGTCTCGGATCCTCGCGACATCGATCCCCTGTTCGGCGATCTGGCGACGATGGATTCGCTGATCACGTCAGCCCACGAGCGCGGAATCAAGGTCACGATGGACCTGGTCCCGAACCACACGAGTGATCAGCACGAGTGGTTCAAGGCAGCCCTGGCGTCGGCGCCCGGTTCTGCGGAGCGATCCCGTTACATCTTCCGAGACGGCAAAGGTGAGAACGGCAACGAACCGCCGAACAACTGGCCGAGCATCTTCGGCGGCCCGGCGTGGACCCGTGTCACCGAAGCCGACGGAACACCCGGCCAGTGGTACCTGCACATCTTCGCCAAGGAACAGCCCGACCTGAACTGGGACAACCCCGAGGTCTTCGACGACCTCGCCAAGACTCTGCGCTTCTGGCTCGAGCGCGGAATCGACGGATTCCGCATCGACGTGGCCCACGGAATGGCCAAGCCCGACGGTTTGCCGGACCACGACTGGGAGCTCAACGAGCTCATGCGCAATTCCGACGACGACCCGCGGTTCAACAACCCGGCAGTTCACGAAATCCACCGCGGCATCCGCAAGGTCATGGACGAGTTCCCGGAGGCGATGACCGTCGGCGAGATCTGGGTGAAGGACAACCAGAAGTTCGGCGAATACATCCGTCCAGACGAACTGCATCTCGGATTCAACTTCCGACTTGCAGAAACCGAATTCTCCGCCGAGTCCGTCCGGGAGGCCGTGGAGAACTCTCTTGCGGCCGTCGCCGAGGTCGGGGGTGTGCCCACGTGGACGCTGTCGAATCACGACGTCGAACGTGAAGTCACGCGCTACGGCGGGGGTGAGATCGGAACCCAACGCGCACGGGCGATGATCCTCGTCGAACTGGCGCTTCCGGGCGCGAGCTTCATCTACAACGGAGCCGAACTCGGCCTGCCGAACGTCGACCTGCCCGACGAGGCACTACAGGACCCGGTCTGGGAACGATCCGGACATGCCGAGCGAGGACGCGACGGCTGCCGAGTGCCCCTTCCGTGGGAAGGAAGCGAACCCCCGTTCGGATTCACCACCGGTGCGAGCACCTGGTTGCCGATGCCACGCGAGTGGTCGACACTCACGGTGGAGGCGCAGATCGAGGACGTCGACTCGATGCTCTCGCTTTATCGCGCCGCCCTCGAACTCCGTAGCGCCAGGCCGGAGTTCTCCGGCGCCGACATCGATTGGTACGGCAGTCCCCCCGGCTGCCTCGCTTTCCGTCGACGCGGTGGTCTGATCTGTGCTCTCAACACCACGGAGGTGCCGATCGCACTGCCGAACGGGCAGCTGCTGTTGAGCAGCGCGCCACTCGTCGACGGTCAACTACCCGTCAACGCTGCGGCGTGGCTGATCTGAGAGAACACCGCACCCGCCACCTGTAACTCCTATCGTGCGACCATCAGCGGTATCGAACCACCGCGGTGACGGTAGATCGAACCGAACCGTGCATCGAGCCGCACCCAGGATTTGCTCGCCCGCACCCGAACCAGTTCCGAGGCGTCGATCTGCTCGAGGTCGATGTCGGCGGTCATCGCCTCGGACCCGGCGTGCGGAACGAATCCCATTGCGGTCAAGGCAAAAACAACCCGCATCGAGATCCCGACCGTGCCGGACGGACCACTGACCTCGAGCACGTCCTGATCGAGCAACGACGCCGGCGGACCGTGACTACTTCCATGCTCCAGTGCCAAGGCGTTGCCCCGCTGCGCCAGTTCGATCAGCACCCGGGCGGGTACGTCGTCCAGGTGCTCGAAGCCGTCCATCGGCGGCAACGCCCCACGCCACGCCGAATCCATGGCGAACCCCGGATCGATCAGCTCACTTGTCGCCTGCTCCACCGCCGAGAGCAACTGATCGCCGGCAGCCGAGGTGTCGTCAGGGTTGATGGTGCCCGCCACGGTTCGCGTAGCGAGAGCGTCGAAACCCGTTGACGCCCAAACGCTCAGGTGAGCATCTCCGCGTCGACGCATCCGGATGACCGTGGACTCGTCCAAACGCAAGGCATGACCGATGAAGCCGGCCAAGTTCTTTCGCTCGGCCTCCTCGGGCACGGTCAGTACACGTTCATGCACGTTGCCAGCTCTCCAAGTACTCGCGCTCGGGCCCGCTGAGGCGACGCAAACGTTGAGTGTCGATATCGAAGGCCGCGATCTGAGTCGACGCCACGATGGACGGCGGGACACTGAGATCCGCACCGCGGGGGCGAACCTCGTACGCGATGGTGAAGTCCACCGCGCGCACCTTTTCCACCCACATGAAGACGTCGAGCGGCGAATCGTCGTGCCGCAGTTGGCCGCGGTACCGCACATGGAGATCGGCAATCACGGCCCCGTCACGCAGGGTGACCGTCGGGCGCGAGTCTTCGAACAACCAAGGAATCCGCGCCTCTTCGAGCAACGTCACCATCCGTGCGTGGTTGATGTGCTGGAAGGCATCCATGTCGGACCACCGAACCACAACTTCGGCGTGGAATCCTTCGCTCAACGTCCTACCTCCGATCGGGTGCCCATGCTGCGCACCATGCTACGAACCTGACGCGCCGCCACCGAGAGCGTCGCGAGGTCAAGCGTCCCAGACTCGAAGATCTCGACGAGAGCTGCCCTCGCCCGGCTCAGCCGCGAGGCGTTGGTCGACTCCCATTCGTCGATCTTCTCCTGCGGCGACTCCCCCGGCTCGCCGCCGGCCAGAACCTCCATCGTCAACTGCCGCAGCGAACTGTAGAGGTCGTCTCGCAACGCGAGCCGAGCGAGCGAGTGCCAACGATCGCCGCGCTCGAGTCCCGAGACCGCGCTCAGCAACCAGTCGATTCCCAGATGCGCGTCCAAGGCGTAATACAGCTCCGCGACTTCGGTGATGTCGTGATCTGCGATGTCGGCGATATCCGCGATGTCGAGCAGGCAGTAGACATCCAGCAGTCGGAACACGTCCAGCGCCAACGCTTCCGGAGCCCCGCGATCGATCACCGATTGAGCCCGCACCAGCAGATCGTCGAGTTGATGGCCCGCAAGCAGCCCCGGGACCAGAGGTGCCGTAGCCCGATACGCCGCCGAGTAACGCGCAACCTCGGCGCCGACGGCGATCGGCTGGGGCCGATTGGCCAGGAACCACCGCGACGCGCGGTCGAGCAAGCGGCACGACTCAACGATCAACTCGTTTTCGATCTCTGCACTGACGCCCGCCGAGCGGATTCGCGACCACACCTCGTCGAGCGCAAACACCTCTCGCACAGCGGCGTAGGCACGGATCGAGTCCGTACTGCTCGCTCCGGTCTCCTCGGCCAAGCGGTAGGCGTACGTGATTCCGCCGTTGTCGATCACTTCGTTCACGAGCATCGTCGCGACGATCTGCCGCCGCAACGGGTGTGCCTTGATCTCCGTTTCGAACCGATCGCGAACAGCGGTCGGGAAGTACTGCGGGATCTGCTGGGCGAAGAAATCGTTGTCCGGCAACTCGGTTGCGAGCAGATCGTCCTTGAGTGAAAGCTTCACGTGCGCCGTCAGCGTCGCCAATTCCGGCGACGTCAGACCCATACCGGCCTCGAGTCGACGCTCGATCTCCTTGTCGGTCGGCAACGCCTCGAGCTTGCGGTCAAGGCCACGTGCCTTGGTCAGATCCGTCAACTGACGGCGGTGAACACCGAGCATCTGAGAAGCGGTCACGCGGGAGATTCCGAGCAGCGCGTTCTGAGCAATGTTGTCCGCCAACACCAGCGCCGCCACGTCGTCGGTCATCGACGCCAGCAACGGATTCCGTTCCTGCGTGGGCAGTAACTGCGAACGCACGAGCGAATCGAGAAGAATCTTGATGTTCACTTCGTGATCGGAGCAGTCGACGCCGGCCGAGTTGTCGATGGCGTCGGTGTTGATGTGACCGCCGCTGGCGCTGAACTCGATTCTTCCCAGAGCAGTGACGCCGAGGTTGCCGCCCTCCCCGATCACCTTGACCCGCAGATCTTGACCGTCGACACGCACGGCGTCGTTGCTCTTGTCGCCAACCTGCGCATTGGTCTCGGTCGACGCTTTGACGTATGTACCGATTCCGCCGTTCCACAGCAGATCCACCGGTGCCGACAGAATCGCCTGCATCAATTCCGGCGGCGAGAGCTTCGTGACCCCCTCGGCCAGACCCAGTGCGATCCGGACGCTTTCGGCGATCGGAACCGACTTGACCGTGCGGTCCCAGACGCCGCCACCTTCACTGATCAGGCTCTTGTCGTAGTCGGCCCACGACGACCGTGGCAACTCGAAAAGTCGTTGACGTTCGACGAACGAGCTCGCTGCATCCGGGTTCGGATCGAGGAAGATGTGTCGATGGTCGAACGCGCCCACCAGACGGATGTGCCGACTGAGGAGCATTCCGTTGCCGAACACGTCTCCGCTCATGTCGCCGACGCCTACCGTCGTGAAATCCTGCGTCTGCGTGTCGACCCCGAGTTCGCGGAAGTGCCGCTTGACGCTTTCCCAGGCGCCGCGAGCGGTGATACCCATGCCCTTGTGGTCGTATCCCACGGAGCCACCGGAGGCAAACGCGTCGCCGAGCCAGAAGTCGTACTTGGCGGCAACCGAATTGGCGAGATCCGAGAACGTCGCCGTGCCCTTGTCCGCGGCGACCACCAGGTAGCGATCCTGGTCGTCCTTGCGCACCACTCGATCCGGCGTCACAACTTCGCCGGTAGCCGCATGCACGTTGTCGGTGATGTCGAGCAATCCGGAGATGAACGTGGTGTAGCAGGCCTTGCCGGTTTCCAGCGTCGCCATTCGATCAACGGCCGGATCACCCGTCGGCAGAGGCGGATTCTTCACGACGAAGCCGCCCTTGGCGCCGACCGGCACGATCACCGCGTTCTTGACGGCCTGAGCCTTCACCAAGCCGAGCACCTCGGTGCGGAAATCCTCGCGCCGGTCGGACCAGCGGAGCCCGCCGCGCGCGACTGCGCCGAATCGCAGGTGGACGCCTTCGACCTCGGGTGAGTACACGTAGATCTCGAAAGCCGGCCGCGGCTTGGGCAACTCGCTGATCCGTGAGGGATCGAGCTTGACCGACAGGTAGTCGCGAGAGCGGCCATCGGCGTCGACGACGTAGAAATTGGTACGCAAGGTCGCCTTCACCAAGGAGAACATTCCACGCAGAATGCGATCGGCATCCAAGCTGAGTACCTCGTCGATGGACGCACGCAACTGCTCGTCCAATTCGGCGACGCGAATGTCGTCCTGCTTCTCGGGGTCGAACATCGCCTCGAACAACTGCACCAATGCAAACGCGGTCTGCGGGTGTGTAAGCGCGATTCCTTCGATGTGGAACTGACTGTACGGAAATGTGGCCTGGCGCAGATACTTTGCGTAAGCACGCAGCACCACGGCTTGCCGCCAGGACATTCCGGCGCGCAGCACCAACTCGTTGAATCGGTCAGCTTCGGCCCGGCCGAACCAGACTGCACCGAATGCAGCCGTGAATCGCTTCTGGACCTCGGTCAGCGGGGCGGTACTGGTCTCGAGCGGCACCTGCGCATCGAGGTCGATCTCGACCGACGCCCGAAGATCCGCCGGTACCGACAATCCGAAATCGTAGATCCAGCACTGAACGCCGTCGAGTCGCTGCACGACGTGCGGCCGCTCGTCGAGAACTTCGACGCCGAGTGACTGCAGCACCGGTAGCACCTGGCTCAACGAGATACCGTCGCCGCCGACGAAGAGCGTGAAGCGCCAGGCACCGGGCGCGGAGTCCACAGCACGATAGAGCAGTACGTCGATCGCGCCTGGCGCCAACGCCTCGAGTCGGGCGATGTCGGCCAACGCGCGTGACGGTTCGAAGTCCTCCTTGTATCCATCGGGAAGCACCCGCGAATACCGCTGCACCAGTTCCGGATCCACACCCGGACTTTCACGAACAAGGTCGTTGATGCGGTCGTCCCAGCTACGACTGACTTCGGTCAACAGAGCCTGAACTCGCTCGCGGTTGGCCTCGGAGACATCCAGATGAACCGGCTCACTGTCCGGATCGCGCCGGATCGTCACGTGCAACAGCGCAAGATCGTTCTCGGTAACCCGGGCGGTGTAATCGACTGTGCCTGGTCCGAATTCGCGCCACAGCAGGTTTTGCATCGCCAGTCGCACCCGCGTCGTGTACCGGTCGCGGGGTAGGTACACCAAGCAGGACACGAAGCGTCCGAACGTGTCCTCGCGGACAAAGAGTCGCACCTGTCGACGCAGCCCGATGCTGTGCACGGCGTGGACGGTCTCGAACAAGGTCTCGGCGTCGCTCGAGAACAACTCGGTGCGTGGGAACGACTGGATGACCTCGAGCATCGCCTGACCGGAGTACGAATGCAGGTCGACACCGGCACGCGCGATGACTTCGCGAACGCGGCGCTCGATCAGAGGAATCGCGAGGACGTTCTCGTGGAGTGCGACCACGGTGAACACACCCAGGAATCTGTGCTCCCCCACGATGTTTCCCTCGTCGTCGAGGATCGAGACACCCACGAAGTACGGGTAGACAGCGCGGTGCACCGTGGCGGGGAACGATCCCTGCGTCAGGACCAGAAGCGGTCGATCCGGGAGATCTGCGACGGGAGGCAAACTCATCGGGCCTTCGGTGACCGCGTCGGAGCGCAGCACGCCGAGCCCGCTGCCGGCGACCGTGCGTGAACCGTCCTTCGTACCCTCGAATCGCCGGTATCCGAGCACGGCATAGTTTCCGTCCGCCATCCACCGCAGCAGCCGAGCGGTATCGGAGAATTCTTCGGGGGTGATCCTCCCGGAGGCAGTTTCTGCAGCACTCTCCAACTCGTCGGCAACGCGCAGTTGCAATGCCTTCATGTCCGGGGTGTCACCAACCACCTGGCGGACGTCCGCGAGCACCTTGCCGAGGTGTGCTTCGATCGCGTCGAGAGCGGAATCCTCGACTTCGGAGTCCAACTGGACGTGCATCCAGGATTCTTGGATACCGCTGTCGCCCAAGGACATCAGATTGCCCGAGTCATCGCGTTCAACCGTCAGGATCGGATGGGCGAATTGACTGATTCCCACACCTTGTCGGTTGAGCATCGCGGTAACGGACTCGACGAGCAACGACATGTCGTCGGTGACGATCTGGACGGCAGCGCCGAGACCCTCGGATCCTGACGGGCGGTACACACGCCATACGGCCGTGCCCGGGGTCCGCTGCCTCCCGAGCGCAAGATGCGCGAGCAGGACTCGATCCGATCGACCGTTGATGACGTCGTCGCTGTCACCCTCGTCGATATGCGTGAAAAAGGCCTCGCGAAGACGCGTCAACAACGTCGCTTCGTCGAGGCCTGTGCCCTGCTGCCGTACACGGTCTGTCATTCCTGGCTCACATCCTTGTGGGTTCTGATCGCCGCGACCAATCTCTGACTCGAGACTAGCCGCGGCAACCAGTACCTAGGGTGAACTGAGAAACGAAATCTACGATGTCGTCATCTGAACAAGCGATGCTTCGAGCACCGCGCGTTCGCTGTCCGCCAGCGGTCTGGACTTTTCGGACACCGTGTCGAATCCGACCATCAACGCGTCGCCGAAAGCGCATTCGACACCCGCGTTGTCACGGATGACGTGCCGAACCGTGAACGAGGAAGTCCCGACGTGAGTCGTGAAGATCTCCACATTCAAGGGACCGGACCGATCGGTGACCGGCTTGAGGAACTCGACGGTCATCTTTCGAACCACGAGGTATCCCGGCCGGCCGCCGAGCGGCGCCAGTTTCGCTTCCAGGAACTGGATGCGCGCTTCCTGCATGTACTCGACGTAACGCGTGTTGTTGACGTGACCCAACCGGTCGGAATCGCCCCACCGGACCTGGATCTGCGCCGTGTATACGTCGGACACCGGATCAGTCCCTGGTGAGCTTGCGGTGAGTCACGCGGTGCGGGCGTGCGGCGTCGGGGCCGAGTCGCTCGACCTTGTTCGCCTCGTAGCCCTCGAAGTTGCCCTCGTACCAGTACCAGGCTGCCTCGTTGTCGCCGAAGCCACCTTCCCACGCAAGGATGTGGGTACAGGTCCGGTCCAGGAACCAGCGATCGTGCGAGATCACGACGGCGCAGCCGGGGAACTCTTCGAGAGCGTTCTCCAGCGAGCCGAGGGTTTCGACGTCGAGGTCGTTGGTGGGCTCATCGAGCAGGATCAGGTTGCCGCCCTGCTTGAGCGTCATCGCCAGGTTCAGGCGGTTGCGCTCACCACCGGAGAGGACGCCGGCCGGCTTCTGCTGATCGTGACCCTTGAAACCGAACGAGCTGATGTACGCACGCGAGGGAAACTCGGTCTGGCCGACGACGATGAAATCGAGCCCGTCCGACACGGTCTCCCAGACCGTCTTCTTGGGGTCGATTCCGGAACGGTTCTGGTCGACGTAGCTCAGCTTGACCGTCTGACCGATCTTGACCTCACCGGCGTCAGGCTCCTCGAGACCGACGATGGTCTTGAACAGCGTCGTCTTACCGACACCGTTGGGGCCGATGACGCCGACAATTCCGTTGCGCGGCAACGTGAACGAGAGATCCTTGATCAGAACGCGACCGTCGAAGCCCTTGTCGAGGTTCGAGACCTCCACGACCACGTCACCCAGGCGCGGCGGTGCCGGGATCTGGATCTCGTCGAAGTCGAGCTTGCGCGTCTTCTCTGCTTCGTTCGCCATTTCCTCGTAGCGATCGAGACGAGCCTTGTTCTTGGCCTGGCGGGCCTTGGCGCCGGAACGAACCCATGCGAGCTCGTCCTTGAGGCGCTTCTGCAGCTTCTGATCCTTCTTGCCGGCAACTTCGAGGCGTGCAGCCTTCTGCTCCAGGTAGGTGGAGTAGTTGCCCTCGTACGGGTACAGGCGTCCGCGGTCGACTTCACAGATCCACTGCGCGACGTGATCGAGGAAGTAACGATCGTGAGTCACGGCGAGGATTGCGCCGGGGTAAGCAGCGAGGTGCTGCTCGAGCCACAGGACAGATTCGGCGTCGAGGTGGTTGGTGGGCTCATCGAGGAGCAGGAGGTCGGGCTTGCTCAGCAGCAGCTTGCAGAGCGCAACGCGTCGCTTCTCACCACCGGAGAGGTGAGTGACCATCTCTTCCGGCGGGGGGCAGCGCAGGGCGTCCATAGCCTGCTCGAGCTGCGAGTCGATCTCCCACGCATCTGCGTGATCGAGCTTCTCCTGCAGCTCGCCCATCTCTTCCATGAGCTCGTCGGAGTAATCCGTAGCCATCAGCTCGGCGATCTCGTTGTACCGCTTGAGCTGGACCATCGTCTCTCCGAGACCGTCCTCGACGTTCTCGCGAACAGTCTTGGTCTCGTCGAGCTCCGGCTCCTGCATGAGGATGCCGACGGTCGCGCCCGGAGCCAGGAATGCCTCGCCGTTGCCCGGCTGGTCCAGTCCGGCCATGATCTTGAGGATGCTGGATTTACCAGCGCCGTTCGGTCCGACGACACCGATCTTCGCGCCGGGGTAAAAGCTCATCGTGACGTCATCGAGGATGACCTTGTCACCGTGCGCCTTGCGCACCTTCTTCATCGTGTAAATGAACTCAGCCATGACCGCCAGCCTATCGGTGTTTGCCCTATAACCCACATTGCGCGTTGGCCGTCACTCCGATGCGGGTTCTGCGGACAGTCCGAGGTCATCGACCAGATTCACCGACATGCTCATCGACCCCCACGAAAACCGCGATGGGGACACCTCCGGGTGTCCCCAGGACGGCTCAGATCATTGCCCTGTGGATGCCCTGCGGTTCGCCGCCGAGCTGCGAGAGCGTCGACGCATGGAAAATGGAGCCAGGCACATGAATCGCATGCGCGAGACCGGCATGAGCGTCACGCCAGAACCGCTGCATCGGCGTGTTCAACTGCAAAGCCCCACCACCGGAACGAGCAAAGATCTCGTCCACCGCCCGCACCGCCCGCCACGCCGCAGCAGTCTGCGTACGCCGACCGATCGCACGAAGCTCGAACGAAACTTCCTGCCCCTTCTCCGTCATGTCCCAGAAACGATCCACCGTCTCCAAGATCGCAGCCCGAGAAGCAGCGATCTCAGCCGCCGCCTCACCGATCGCGAACAGCACGTACGGATCTTCCTTGATCGGAACACCACTGACCGTCACACGCTCACGCTGCGCAGCCATGTTGCACGCCAACGCACCTTCGGCGATACCGATCAACGACGAGGTGATCCCCAACGGGAAAATGCACGAGAACGGGAACTTGTACAACGTCTCCGTACGACCCGCTTCCTTCCACGCCGTCCCGTCGTACACCTTTCCGGCGTCGATCGTGCGGTAAGTCGGCAGGAATGCGTCCTTGACGATCAGATCCTTCGACCCGGTTCCGCGCAGGCCCACGACATTCCAGCTGTCCTGGTCGATGTCGTAATCGGAGCGCGGCAGCAGTACGTGCAGGTGCTTCGGCGGCATCAACGGCTTGCCGGACTCGTCACCGACCATCGCGCCGATCATGATCCAGTCACAATGATCGGTACCGGACGAGAACGACCAACGACCGTTGAGGATGTACCCACCCTCGACCGGCCTCGCCACACCCATCGGCGCATACGGCGACGCCATCCACGTATCAGGATCGGTTCCCCACACCTCTTCCTGAGCCTTGCGGTCGAAGAACGCAAGCTCCCACGGATGCACACCGACGATGCCGCTGACCCAGCCCGTGGCACCGTCCATCGCGCCGATAGCCATTGCCGTCTCGGCGAATTCACGCGGATGCGCCTCGAGGCCACCGAACTCCTTCGGCTGGAACATCCGGATGACGCCGGAGTCGCGCAAGCGCTTCGCGCTGCCGTCCGTCAAGCGCATCAGCTTGTCGCCCTCGACCCCGTCGGCGCGGATCTCGTCGGCGAACTGTGAGATGTTGTCCAGAACCTGACCCATGATCTTCCGCCTCCATTGATAGCCCGCCAACCTTCAATAAAGTAGAACACGTTCTAGAAAAATGCGGAAGTAGAACGGCCAGTTCGTTCAGCGCCGATCAATACGAATGCGACAAGGCCAGTGGCGTTCAGGTCGACACGTGCCCCAGTCCCGCGGTCAGAATGCGAATACACCTCATCGCAACTTCCGCAGGCGAGCCGTCGCCATACGCCGGGGAGTCCCCGTCAACCCACGCGACAACGGCCATCCGCTGGGCCGTGTTCGCTGCAATTGCAAGCAAACGCACTTCCAGTGGGTCTGCGCCGGGTCCCATCAAATCACGCAGTACGAGCACCAATGCAGTCTCGGTGTCGTTGACCAAGCTCACCACGCGTTCCGAAGCGCCGGATCGCCGGATCGCCGGATCGCCAGGAACAGTCCTTTGAAGTCGGCGAATCAACGCAATCGCATCGGGTGTTGCAGCAGGTGAATTCAGTGCGACGCGGGCGGCGGATGCCAGCACCTGAACAACAGGCGTACCCGGCGAACTGGACGCGATATACCCGAGCCATTCGTCGATCCCGTCGGCGAGTATCGGCCTCACCGCATCTTCCTTCGTCCGAAGTATCGATAGAACGTGCGAAGTCCGATTCCAGCTGCGCGTGCAATGCCCTCGGCAGTCACCGGATTCTCGCCGCGAAGGACAAAAAGCTCTGCAGCACAACGTGATATCTCCAACTTTGCCTGCTCCTTCCGCCGTTGGGTGAGCGACGGGGAGTTAGACACTGAACCATGCTCATGCCAGTATCGCACGGTGCGCCACCGTGCTTCGGAGTCGAACAGGAAGAACCCTGGCATCGGCTGCGGAAGCCATGAACCGTCCACTTCGCCTTCGATCAGTTCCGCCACCGACTGGACATCGAGACGCCAGGCCAGCCTCGTCTCACCCCCATCGCCATTTGCCGCGATTCGAGGCGGCAGCGCAGGACCAAGTCTACGGATCATCGACGTTCACGAACGCATACGCCTGGGCCCCGCCGACGGCAACGCTCGCAGTTTACGCATGGTGCGTTGAACATCGAAATGTGTCGCAGTTTGGCCAACCGCCCCCCAAATCGATGACGCTACAAGGCGGACAGGTACCGCACTTCGGTAGTCGAGTTTGAGCATCGCGGACGGACCGGAAACAGCAACGGCAGCAATCGCGTTTCCTTGCGGCCCAACCGGTGCAGCAACGCAATTGAGGCCGGGACTCAACAGCCCCGCGCCGTACGCTACGCCGGTATCACGTATTCGACTGAGTTCCTGCCTTAGAGTCATCGGCGCTTCAGCGCCCACAGGGGAGCCTCCGAACGCAAGGAGCGCACGTCCAAGAGCCGACCTGTCGGCCGAAGAACATTCGCCGACACGAGTAGGAACTACACCGGACAGCATTCCGCCGATCTTGTCGAGGTAAACGACATCCGGCGCGTCCAGCACTCCGAACTGCACTACCAGTCCGGTCACTCGATGCAACTCGCGGAGGAAGGGCAAAGCGACCGAATACAATCGATCCTGTTGTATTGCAAGGCTTCCCAGCTCCATCAATCTGATTCCAAGGCAGTAATCAGTGCCATCCCGCCGGAGCCACTTCTTGGCGACGAGCTGCTCAAGCATGCGATGCACCGACGAACGAGGCAAGCCGGTAATTCGCGAAACTTGACTGAGAGTGAGCTGTCCGGACACTTCGAAAGCATCCATGACCGACGCCAGTCGATCCAGGAACCCCGCCGGGGTCGTAGCGTCTGCACGAGCGGAAGCTTGCATGCGAATTCCTTGAAGTCATTCCCACAATTTATGGTGCATGTGGGGCACGTGGAGCCGAAAAGCGCTACCGGGCTTACTGGTTACGGCCCGCTGCAACAGCACCGCGACACCAGGCCGTCCGTCACCGTCGGATGTTCGAACGATCTCAGTGTGACAAATTGTGCCATGTTGACATCGGGTGTGAAGAGAAAAACCTCAGGAGCATTCACAGAAGGATCACGGTGGACGTTAACGCCGCAACATGAACAGAGAAGGGCGAAATACGTTGCCCCGGAGGCATATTCCACTAGACCAGAAAGTCGCACGGAAGATTTCCGTCAAATCCGTTGGGCCATTCGCCACGCTTGTGCCGCAAGCCTGTCCGCCTGGGCGCCGAACGATTCCGCCGACCGCTCGATTTCGCCCATCGCGCCACGTAGCGTGCGGCTGTACACACCCTCGACAATGCATGCGATCTTCCACCAGTTGAACGCAATGTAGAAGTCGATATTGAAGTCCGCATCTTGTTGGGCCGCAGAGATATAGACGTCCAACAGCTCATCGCGCGACGGGAACCCTTCGATTCGAGTCGGAGCATTCTCCAATGCACAAACATCGTCATCGGGTTCGGCCCAATAGACCAACAGTTGACCCAGGTCTGCCAAGGGGTCACCCACCGTGGCCAGTTCCCAATCCAGTATTCCGGCGATCACGCCGTCGGCGCCGACAATGCAGTTGTCAAGGCGAAAGTCACCGTGCACGACGCTGCTACTGCACTGAGGGGGAATATTTCGAGACAACTTGGCATGTGTGCGTTCGAGGTCGAGGCTATCTCGCACACGATCACCCTTCCAGTTCCGCAACCACCGATTCAACTGACGATCGATGTAGTCCGTCCGATCGGCCAGAGCATTCCATCCGATCTCACGAGGGTCGACCGAGTGCAGGGCGGCAAGATTGCGAACCAGTTCCGCGGCCAATCCGGCTCGCGTTTCGTACGGGATTTTCGCGCGTACTACCTCCGGATCACGCAGGACTGCGCCGTCGATGAAGTCCATGACAAAGAACGGAGCACCAGTCACAGATTCGTCAATGCACTTGCCTACAACGATCGGTGACGGAACCGGCACGTTCTGCAGTCGCTCGAGAATGTCAGCTTCGCGAATTACATCATGGGCGGATGCATGCCTGATTCCGAGCGGGGGTCGACGTAGCACCCATCGAGAACCTGCCTCGTCGCTCACCGAGTAAGTCAGGTTCGAGCGTCCACCGGCGATCCGTTCGAATTCGAGCAATCCTTGCGTGGCATCGGGCAGATACTCACGGAACCACGCCGCCACCAGGGGCTCACACAAACCGTTGTCGCCCTGCGGTGCCGGGTTCACGACCTCACACCCTCACACGCGGGACCACTTCCGACAGATGCTGATTTCAGCGGCGCATCGATGCCGTCGAGAAACACCGAAACGACGGCATCGGCGAGCTCTGAAAGACCGAACTCCTCTGTGGGGCTGAACCATCGGAGCGACAACCACACAGCGTCGCGAATCAGTCCGTAGAGAATCTCCGCCGGCAGGTCCGATCGAAACTCGCCTGCGCTCATTCCGGATTCGATAACAGCAATCCAGGCGTCCTTGGTGCTACGGGCGGCCTCACGGATGTCGTGATAGGAGTCAAGTTTCCGGAGATAGGTGCTGTTGTTCTGATAGATCTCGGAGGCGTGTGGGTGCGCCTGACTGACCTGAAACGAAGCTCGAACCAGCGAACCGAGGCGAGTACGTGGGTCACCGGCAGATTCCAGGATCGACCCGTATGCGCTCGTGAGCGCCTGAAGATATTGTGTGACAATCGTATTCGCGATTGCATCCTTCGATGGGAAGTAGTGATAAAGGCTTCCGGACAGAATTCCCACCGCATCAGCGATATCGCGAACTTTGGTGCCCGCGATCCCCTTGGTGGCGAACAGTTCTGCAGCCTGTTCGAGTATCAAGTCGTGACGATCCGACCATTCCATTCAAGTCCTCCTGACGAGTCTTCACGTGTCACCTCTGACGAGGTTGCAATTTTGACTCTATACCGCGAATCAAACGTTTGCTACAGTCGCTCCGTACCGCGTAGCAAACGTTTGATACGAGACTTTGAGCGCTCGTGAAATACCAGGAGAGGACGGACGCGTGTCGGACAAGACAATGTCGGAAGCAGATGTCGTAAGTCGACTGAGATCGGGAATGACAATCGGAATCGGCGGGTGGGGTTCGCGCCGGAAGCCGATGTCACTCATCCGAGAGATCCTCAAGTCAGAACTGACCGATCTGACCGTTGTGTCGTACGGCGGAGCTGATGTGGGGTTGTTGTGCGCAGCCGAAAAGGTTCGAAAGGTTGTGTTCGGTTTCGTCTCGCTGGACTCGATCCCCCTGGACCCTCACTTCAGAGCAGCCCGACAGGCTGGTCGTATCGAGGTCAGCGAATACGACGAGGGCATGCTCCAATGGGGCCTGTACGCGGCCGGGATCCGTATGCCCTACCTGCCGACTCGCGCGGGACTCGGTTCCGACGTCCTCCGTGTGAATCCGGAACTGCAGACGATCGTCGATCCTTATGCGGGCGAATCATTGGTTGCGATGCCGGCGCTCCCCCTCGATGCCGCGCTGGTACATATGAACCGCGCGGACATGCATGGCAATGCCCAATACCTCGGGCCGGACCTGTACTTCGACGACCTGTTCTGCCTAGCTGCCGAATCGGTCTATGTCTCTTGCGAACAAGTGGTTCCCACTGCGGAGTTGACCGCGGATGCACATCCGTCGACGATTCGAATTCCCCGGTTGCTTGTATCGGGAGTCGTTCACGCTCCAGGTGGTGCGCATTTCACATCCTGCGTACCCGACTACGATCGTGACGAGGCTTTCCAACTCGAATATGCCACTGCAGCAAAAGATCCAGAAGCTTGGCAACGCTTCGTCGACCGATATCTGTCCGGCTCCGAGGCCGACTACCAGAGACTCGTCGCTGCGGAATTCGAAGGAGTGCCGGCATGAGTGACGCCACTCGGGCAGAGGTCTGCGCGATCGCGTGCGCCGAGGCGTACCGAGGCAACGGTGAAGTGATCGCGAGCGCATTCGGCGTGATACCTGCAATCGGTGTGCGATTGGCGCGTCACACTTTCGAACCCGATCTCGTGTTGTCCGACGGAGAAGCGTCAGCCGTGCGCGGCACGTGGGCCGTCGACCGAACTCCGGCAGGCGAGGTCGAATCGTGGTTGCCCTTCAACCAGATCTTCAATCTCGTCTGGAATGGCAAACGGCACATCATGATGATTCCCACGCAGCTCGATTCCTATGGGAACTGCAACATCTCCGCGATAGGTGATCATTCGCGGCCGACAGTGCAACTCTTGGGAGTCCGCGGAGCGCCGAGCAATACCGTGCATCACCCGACAAGTTACTGGGTGCCGAAACACAGTGCACGCGTTCTCACTTCACAGGTCGACATGGTTTCCGGTGTCGGAAACGACAATGCACGCAAGGCCGGACCGTCGGCCAGCCGATACCACGAGTTACGACGAGTTGTCACAAATCTCGCAGTTCTGGACTTCGAGCCGGATAGCGGACAGTTGCGTCTGGTGTCGACTCACCCCGGCGTAACCGTCGAGGAAGTAGTAGCCGCAACCGGGTTCGAACTCCACCTGCCCAAAGCCGTACCCACTACTCGAACCCCCACAAGCGAGGAACTCGACCTGATTCGCAACGTCATCGATCCACGGAACCTACGTGACAAGGAAGTACCGGCATGACCGTGCTGAACTCAGGTACCGGGCCACTGCACACCCGTATCTGCGAACTCTTCGGTGTGAAGTATCCGATTGTGCAGACCGGCATGGGGTACGTCTCGGACGCCCGACTTACGGCGGCCACAACCAAAGCCGGCGGTTTGGGAATCATCGCCGGGGCGATGCTGACCTACGACGAACTCGGCAGCGCCATCGATTACGTCAAAGACCGCACCGACCAACCATTCGGCGTGAACTTGCGAGCCAACCAGGACGACATCGATCGCAGAATCAAACTTCTCATTCGATCGGGGGTCAAGATCGCCTCCTTTGCGCTCGCACCGAACCAGGCGCTGATCGGCCGACTCAAAGATGCAGGCCTTGTTGTCGTGCCGTCGATCGGAGCTCGCAGACATGCCGAGAAAGTTGCAGCGTGGGGAGTTGACGCAGTTGTCGTTCAAGGCGGCGAGGGCGGCGGACACACAGGCGCAGTCCCCACGAGTTTGCTTCTGCCACAGGTAGTCGACGCCGTCGACATCCCCGTTATCGCGGCAGGCGGATATTTCGACGGCCGAGGTCTCGTCTCAGCACTCGCCTACGGTGCAGACGGAATCGCGATGGGGACTCGCTTCATGCTCACCAGCGATTCACCGGTGTCTCAGGCAGTCAAAGATGTCTATCTCTCGAAGTCGGTCAACGACACCGTGGTCACACTCGAGATCGACGGGGTTCCTCAGCGTGTGCTGCGCGCAGGAACGATCGATCAACTCGAATCAAGCCACGGACCGACGCGCATGTTACGTGCTGCCCGCAATGCTGTTGCTTTCCAACGTCTCTCGGGAACACCCTGGTCGAAGTTGATACGTGAAGGCCTGGAAATGCGGAAGAGCCACGAACTCGGCTGGCGGCAAGTTGTGATGGCCGCCAACGCACCGATGCTGTACCGATCCGCACTCCTCGACGGCCGCACGGATATCGGAGTCATGGCGACCGGGCAGGTCGTCGGACTGATCGACGACATCCCCAGTAGCGCAGAACTCGTCGAACGCATCATGCAGGACGCGGAGGCCGTCCTTGCTCGACTCACACCCGCACCCGAATTGGACAGTCGAGTCTTGTCAACTGAAAACGTGAAAGGAACAACGAACTGAAATGAATCAGCTGAAAGATCGAGTAATCATAGTAACCGGCGCCGGTCGTGGTTTGGGCCGGGAGCACGCCCTGCTACTTGCGGCCGAAGGCGCAAAAGTGGTTGTCGACGACACCGGCGCCGGACCGGACGGGCACGGAAACGACATCAGTATTGCGGCATCGGTCGTCGACGAAATCGTCGCGGCCGGAGGAATCGCAGTTGCCAGTGTCGCGGACGTCACGACGATCGACGGCGCGAGCGAACTCCTGGACCTGGCCCTCGAGGCATTCGGCTCGGTCGACGGCCTGGTCAACAATGCCGGCATCCTGCGTGATCGAATGTTTCTGAACATGCCCGAGGCAGATTGGGACGACGTGATCTCGGGACAACTACGCGCTACATTCGCGCCCTGCACTGTATTCGGCAACTACTGGCGCGAGCGTTCGAAGTCGGGCCAAACCGTCGCGGCGTCGATCGTGAACGTATCGAGCACCTCCGGGCTGCTCGGTGCCGTCGGTCAGAGCAACTACGGCGCCGCGAAGGCCGGGATCGCAGCGTTGACAACGATCCTCGCACAGGAGGTCGCCCGATACGGTGTGCGAGTCAACGCAATTACGCCTGTGGCCAGGACACGGATGACCGAGAACGTTCCCGGTATCAAGGAACTTGTTGCAGCACCTGACGATCCGAGTACATTCGACACCTATCATCCAGGCAACGTCTCGCCAGTTGTGGCCTATCTGCTCACCGAGAAGTGCCCCGCCACTGGTCAGGTGTTTTACGCCAAAGGCGGCGAAGTCCGCCAGTTTCTCGGGTGGCAGTACGGAAAGACCATCGCCAGAGACTCCCGATGGACGGTGGAAGAGTTGACAGAGGCGATGAGTGAAATTGTCTGAGACGACTGCGCCGATCCCTGGTCCGGGACACGGCCTTGCTGAAGGCAAATCCGTTCTGGTGACAGCAGCAGCGGGAACTGGAATCGGATTCGCAGCGGCACAACGCTTTGCTGCCGAAGGTGCCCGACTGGCGATCAGTGACCGGCATGAGCGCAGATTGATCGCGGCCGCCGACCGCATCGAGTCCGAGTTCGGCACCCGCCCACTCACTGTTCCTTGCGATGTCACGGACAATCAGCAGATCGACGCAATGGTCGATCGGGTGGTTGCCGAGTATGGATCCATCGACGTCCTCATCAACAACGCAGGCCTCGGCGGGACGGCGAGCATTCAAAGTATGACCGACGAGCAGTGGTGTTCGGTACTCGATGTGACCCTGACGAGCACTTTCCGCACCACACGATCAGTGTTGAGAGTCATGATTCCACGAGGGTCGGGGGTGATCGTCAACAACGCGTCGGTCATCGGCTGGCGTGCGCAGGAAGGGCAGTCGCACTACGCCGCAGCGAAAGCCGGCGTCATGGCGCTCACACGATGCTCTGCACTCGACGTGGCACCGCACGGAATCCGGGTCAACGCGGTTGCACCGAGCATCGCGATGCATCCTCACCTTGCCAAGGTGACCAGCGACGAACTGCTCGAACAGCTCAGCAAGAGTGAGGCTTTCGGTCGTGCGGCACAGCCGTGGGAGGTCGCCAACGTCATGGTCTTTCTTGCAAGCGACTACTCGTCGTACATGACGGGCGAAGTCGTTTCGGTAAGTAGCCAACATGCATAGCCACCCATGGGGTCTGAAGGAGAAGCTGTGGTCGACAAAGAGTCACTAGGTATCACGGGCACCCCGTTCCGTATGGACATCGAGCGCGGCAAGATTCGTGAGTTCGCCGTTGCCACGTATTCGAGCAATCGGAACTATGTCGAAGACGAGTTCCCGGTAGTGCCCCCGACGTTTCTCACCACGACCCTCCTCTGGCAGACAGAGGGCTCGGATCCGTGGCGGAAGGTAGAGCTCGACGGCAAACGCGGACTCCATGCCGAACAGAAGTACGAGTTCTTCGGTCCACCTCCCCGCGCAGGTACTCGTCTGAACTGCACTTCGCGGATCGTCGACATCTACACGAAGCAGGGACGGAAGGGCGGCGAGATGACTTTTGCCGTGATGACAACGGATTTCGAAGACGAACAGGGAAATCTCATTGCTCGGGCAACTATGACCGGAGTGGAAACTGCTCGACCGACTGTGGAGGAATCTTGATCAACACAGTGTCAGTCCCGACCCCGTGGGTTGTCGGTCCGGTATCCCGCACCGATTTCGTCAGGTACCAAGGTGCGTCGGGAGACATGAATCCGATTCATCACGACCAGGTTTTCGCCGAGGCGGCGGGGTACCCGAGTCCGTTTTCGGTCGGGATGTTCCAAGCTGGGCTCCTGGCCACCTTCGCCACCGATTGGCTGGGTGCAGAGAACATCCGAGCGATACGAGTTCGGTTCCTCGAACAGGTTTGGCCCGAAGACACTCTGACATGCTCAGCGCTTGTCGAACGAACCTATGCGGACGACGAAGGTGACAAGATCGACGTCGAACTCGCCTGCACGCGGCAGACCGGCGGATTGGCGGTCAAGGCGTGGGCAACCTTCGTGCGGACGCCCCTCGTACCTTCGGAGCGGCCGTGAAGGCGCACGTATGTACCCAGCTGGGTTTGCCGAATCAACTGCAGTTCACAGAAATTGACGATCCCACGCCGACACCGAACCAAGTTCTCGTCTCGGTCAAGGCGGCGGGTGTCAATTTTCCCGACGGGTTGATCGTCGCCGGAACGTATCAAACTAAACCCCCACTCCCCTTCATTCCAGGGTCGGAAGTCGCGGGTGTAGTGCACAGTGTCGGCTCGGACGTCCAAGGGGTCACCCCGGGGATGCGAGTCATGGCCTTCTGCGGCATGGGCGGATACGCGGAACTCGTGGCGGTCACCAGCGACAAGGTCTTTGTCATCCCTGATTCCATGAGTTTCTCCGACGCTGCCGGATTCGTGGTTACCTACGGAACGTCCTACCACGCACTCGTCGACCGAGCTGCGATCCGACCAGGAGAGACATTGCTCGTCCTGGGTGCCTCCGGGGGCGTCGGGCTCACCGCAATCGAGATCGGCAAAGCATTGGGTGCACGCGTGGTGGCGGCGGCGTCCTCCGAGGCGAAACTCGAGGTCTGTAAGCAACATGGAGCAGACGAGTTGATCAACTACACAACGGGCAACCTTCGCGAACGAGTCGCACAGGTCGCACCGTCCGGTGTAGACGTGGTGTACGACCCGGTCGGTGGAGATCACGCCGCTACAGCGGTGCGCGCATTATCCACCGCAGGAAGATATTTGACGGTTGGCTACGCTTCGGGGCAGATTCCGAAGATCGGCATGAATCGCCTCCTCGTCGTTGGCGGGGCGCTACATGGAGTTCTCTGGGGCGCATGGGCGAAGCGTAATCCGGAGTGCAACGCGGACAACATGCGAGCGCTCTTCGACATGTACGACGGTGGCGCTCTGTCTCCTCATGTGAACAGCATCCACCCGCTGATCAATGCTCCTACCGCACTCGAGGAAGTCATGAGTCGACGAGCGCTGGGCAAAGTCATCCTCTCAACCAACCCCGAATGACAATTCACGACAAAAGGTGCCGTCAATGGACTTAGCTCCGAGCCCCGCTGCGCGCGAAATCATCGCGCGTCTAGAAGCATTCATGGACGAACACGTCTACCCAGCTGAGTCGGTTTACTCCGAACAACTCGAGGCCGCAGGACCTCGCAGTCACGTCTTGCCACCCGTAGTCGAGTCGCTGAAGTTGGAAGCGAGACGCCAGGGCATGTGGAATCTGTTCATGCCGGCGCTCTCACGACTGTCTCACCTCGACTACGCCCACATCGCCGAGGTGACGGGACGCTCGCCCTACATTGCCCCCGAAGCCCTCAACTGCGCGGCGCCCGATACCGGAAACATGGAGATCCTGCACTTGGTGGGAACCCGCGAGCAGAAGGAGCGATGGCTTCAACCACTGCTCGACGGCACAATGCGATCGGGCTTCTCCATGACTGAACCCGATGTTGCGTCCTCCGATGCCCGAAACATCATGACGTCGATTGTTCGGGACGGCGACGAATACATCGTGAACGGTCGAAAATGGTGGACGACCGGTGCAGCAGACCCACGGTGCGAAATTCTGGTAGTCATGGGGAAGACGAATGCCGAGGCAGAGCCCCACAAGCAGCAATCGATGATCTTGGTGCCCGTCGCCACCGCTGGAGTCGAAATCGTGCGCAGTTTACCGATATTCGGATACCACGACCAACACGGCCACTGTGAAATTCGGTTCGATAACGTTCGAGTACCGGCAACAAATATGCTTGCGTCCGAAGGAGACGGGTTCGCCATCGCACAGGCGCGCCTGGGTCCGGGCAGAATTCACCACGCCATGCGCTGTATCGGCATGGCGGAGCGCGGATTGGACTTGATGGTTCGACGTGCCCAGTCTCGTAACGCTTTTGGCGGGCCGATCTCGGATCAGGGAGTTGTCCGGACCTGGATCGCCGAATCGCGAATGGAAATCGAGCAGGCCCGCCTTCTGGTGCTGAAGACAGCATGGCTCATCGACCAGGTCGGAGCCAAGGGCGCTCAGATCGAGATCGCGGCAGTCAAAGTCATCGGTCCTCGTGTGGCGCGCAACGTCCTGAATCGATCGATCCAGTGCCACGGGGGTGGCGGTGTCACCGACGACTTCCCGATCGCGAGAATGTGGGCGAGTGCCCGGATCCTCGGTATCGCCGATGGACCAGACGAAGTGCATATCAGGAGCGTCGCACGCCACGAGTTGCGCAAGCACCGCTGACGGCGATCGGTGTTCGAGGCCCGCGAAAGCCGTTGTATTGCTGAATCATCAGCCTTCGTCCACTCGAGCGCATGGTTGACCTCGGTCAACCCCTTCGGGCTGCGGCCCGTGAAGAGAAAACCTCAACCAATTGAATAGGAGAGGCAAATGCCTCGCGCGTCAAAATCAAGGGAAGTGTCCTTCGATCACGAAGTGGACTTCCTCGTTGTCGGCAGCGGTGCCGGTGGGTTGACCGCGGCGTTGGCAGCCGCCGCCAATGGTCTGAACACCCTCGTCATCGAAAAAGCAGACGTTTATGGCGGCACCACCGCGCTGTCGGGCGGCAACATCTGGGTGCCCAACAATCCAACTCTCATCCGTGAAGGGCTCTCGGACAGCCGTGACGACGTCCGGGCGTACATGCGAGCTGTCGTTGGTGATGGAGTTCCCGAGGACAACATCGACGCGTTCGTCGACGAAGGTCCACGCGTGTTCGAGTTCCTCGAGAAGACCAGCCCGCTCATGCGATTCCAATGGTGTACGGGCTATTCGGACTATCACCCGGAGAAGCCGGGCGGTCGCCCACGTGGACGTACTATCGAACCGCTTCCTTTCGACCTGAAAATGCTCGGCACCGACGAGTCCGGTCTGCGCCCCGGCGCACTTCCGACTCCCGCCGGTCTGTACATCACATCCAAAGAGTTCGTGAAACTGAACATGGTCATGCGTACCTGGGCAGGGCGACGTGCCGCGCTGGCAACCGGGTGGCGTGCAGCGAAGAGTGTTCTGACCAGAAGGCACATGGAGACACTCGGGCAGGCCCTGGTCGGCCGTCTGCGCCTGGCGATCAAACAAGCCGGCGTTCCGCTTTGGCTGAACACTGCGATGGAATCGCTGATCACCGACGACGATGATTGCGTGGTGGGTGTGGTGGCCGAGCGCAACGGCCGCACTGTCAGAATCCGAGCTTCCAAAGGCGTACTGCTCGCCTGCGGCGGTTTCGAACAGAGCGACGAGATGCGTCGGCAGTATCTCCCGGAAAACGCCAGCGCCAACTACAGCCTCGGTTCGGTCGACAACACTGGAGACGGCATCCGCGCGGGACAACAAATCGGTGCCGCAGTTGACCTGATGGATGACGCGTGGTGGATGCCCTCGTTCAAGAGACCTGACGGGATCATGCACGGATTGGTCTCCGAACGGTCGGTTCCCCGATCGATCATCGTGAACCAGAACGGAGTTCGGTTCACCAATGAATCCGCTCCCTACGTGACATTCGTCCACAACCAGATTGCCGGGGGTCACGACCCAGCGTGGTTCATCTTCGACGCAAAGGCCAAAAGTCGCTATCAGATCGGAGCGATCATGCCGGGGCAGAAGTTCCCGAAATCCTGGTTCGACAACGAACTCCTCTACACCGGCGACACGCTCGACGAGTTGGCCGGCCGCCTCGGACTTCCGAAGAAACAATTAGCTCTCACTGTGCATCGATACAACAGGTTTGCGCACAACGGTGTAGACGAAGACTTCGAGCGTGGAAAAAGTGCGTACGACAACTACTACGGGGACCCGACATTGCCAGTCCCCTCGATGGACATGATCGACGAAGGCCCGTACTACGCGATTCGACTACGAACCGGCGATCTGGGAACGAAAGGCGGGCTCGTCTACAACAAACATGCACAGGTCATGCACAGTTCCGGTGAACCGATTGCAGGTCTCTACGCGACGGGCAACACCTCGTCCGCGGTCATGGGCAACGACTACGCCGGGGCAGGCGCGACCATCGGGCCGGCGATGGTTTTCGGATACATCGCGGCGCGCCACGCAGCTGACCGCCGACAGGACCCGCGATAGATCGGAGTCGTTCCCGTTCCCGTCGGCACGACGTACAACCACGCGGAGGTGGCCTGGACGAACATCCATGCCACCTCTGGTCGGTGCTCGGTGACTCGCCAACGCGATGGATGCACTGTCACACAGTCTGCAATTCCGCAGGCAGTTCGACCGCGTCGCTACCCGAAGCCGCAAGCAGCTGCGCGTACCGCCCGCCTTGCTTCACCAGTTCGTCGTGGGTGCCCTTTTCCACAACCACGCCCTGGTCGAGGACCGCGATGAGATCCGCATCTCGAACCGTGGAGAGTCGGTGCGCCACAACAAGAGTGGTGCGTCCGACCATCAGCTCGTCGAGCGCGTCCTGCAACGCACGTTCAGTGCGATTGTCCAAGGCGCTCGTCGCCTCGTCGAGGACGAGGATCGGCGGATTCCGCAGGACTGTGCGCGCGATCGCTATGCGCTGTTTCTCACCGCCGGAGAATCGGTAGCCGCGCTCGCCGACCATGGTGTCGTACCCGTCGTCGAGACCGGAAATGAACTCGTGGATCTGCGCGATGCGCGCTGCCTGCTCGATCTCGGCGTCCGTGGCGTCGGGTTTCGCGAACCGAAGGTTCTCACGAATCGTCGTGTGGAAGAGATACGTCTCCTGCGACACCACACCTACCAGGTCGGAGACCGTCGCCAGATCGAGGTCCCGCAGATCGACGTCGTCGATTCTCACCGATCCCGCAGTCGGGTCGTACAGACGTGCGGCCAAGTATCCGAGAGTGGTCTTGCCCGAACCCGTGGAGCCGACAAGCGCCAAGGTTCCGCCGGCCGGGACCGTGAGGTCGATGTTGTCGAGGGTCTTGCTGTCGGTTCCTGGATACGAGAAGTCGACGTGGTCGAACCGAAGTTCGCCGGACATCTTGGTGCGGTCGAAGCTCTTCGACTCTTCCGGATCCGCGATGTCGATCGGCAGATCCAGGTACTCGAACACGCGACTGAACAGTGCCATCGAGCTCTGCACCTCGACGCCCGTGTTGAGCAGCATCATGGTGGGGCGGAACAATTGTGTTTGCAGCGTGGTGAATGCGACGAGGGTGCCGACGGTGATGGTGTTGCCGTGATCGAGAGTGAAACCGGCAAACCAGTAGACCAGTGCAGGCATGGCTGCGAAGGTGATCGACATGGTCGCCATGCGCCACTTGCCGGCCATCATGGCTCGGAGTTCGACGTCTGCGACTTCCGCTGAACGCTCGGTGAATCGATCCGTCAGAGCCGACTTCGCGCCGGTCGTCTTGCCGAGGAGAATGCCACTGACGGAGAGAGATTCCTCCACCTGGACCGACAGATCACTGAGTAGCTTCTGCCGCTTACCAGAGATCTTGCGGCGCTCGTCACCGATCTTGCGTGCGATACGGATGAACACCGGCAAGATCGCCAGCGAGAAGATGGCAAGCCGCCAATCCAGAAGGAACAGAGCAACAATGGTGGCTGCCACGGTCGTTGCATTCTGCGCGATGGATGTTGCCGTGTTGGTGACCACCGACTGCATACCGCCGATGTCGTTGGCAATACGCGACTGAACTTCTCCGGTTCGGGTTCGAGCGAAGAATCCGAGCGACTGATTCTGCAGATGCGAGTAGACCCGCACGCGCAGTTGGTGCATCAGTTTCTGGCCGATGCTGTTGGACATCCAGGTCTGTGCCACGCCGAGACAGCTCGTGATCACGGCAATGGCGATCATGCCGATGGCCAGAACGCTCACGAGTCCGAGGTTCTTGTCCGGGATCGCCTTGTCGAGCATTTCGCGTAGGAGCAGCGGGCTGCCCAGCGCCACGATCGCGCTGAGTGTGATGACCGCGGTGACGATGGCGATCTGAGTTCGATACGGCGCAAACAGTCCGAGTACGCGTTTTGCCGGTACGGATTCCGCCGGAGTGATCTCGACAGCGGATCGTTCGATGTTTCGCATGTGATCTGGTTTCACGTTCTACCTCCTGGAGGCTTTCTCACCCTAGTTTCATATTGATGAGGTTACCTCACTATGAGGCTGACACCAACAACGCTAGACTGACGCCATGCATTCCCGAGAGCGCGAACTCACCGACGTCGTGATGTCCGTGGCACGGCTCATCCGCCGACGTCAGGTGGCAGCGCTGGAACCATTCGGTCTCTCGCCGTCGCAAAGCCGAGCGCTGCGAGTACTGACCCGAGTGGGCGAGCCGGTTCGACTCGGGTTTCTTGCCGAGCGATTGCGCATCGTTCCGCGGTCGGCGACCGACGTCGTGGATTCCCTCGAAGACGCCGGATGGGTGCGCCGCACTCCCGATCCGAACGATCGGCGAGCCGTGTTACTCGAGCTCACCGACGCCGGCGCTACCCTCGCTGCCGACGTCGCAAAAGCTCAACGACGCGAATCTTCGGATGTGTTCGACGACCTCGACGAATCGGAGCGAGCAACTCTCACCGAACTTCTCGAGCGAGTGGACGCGGGGCACGACTCGCGGCCCCGCGACTGCCCGAAACCTTCGGTCTGAGTCCTCACGCAGCGACGGTGTCGACTGCATCCTCGACATTCTCCGCCGACGTCGGCTTACTCTGACGCTCGATCTTCGAGATGCAACGAGCAAGGTCCGCGCCTACCGCAGTCGCCCGTAGCTCGAGATCGGAACGAGGCACACCCTCTTTGGTCGTGTACTCGTTGGTGCGCAACTCCCCCGCCACCATGACCGGATCACCCTTCATGATGGATGCGCCGACGCCGGTGACCAACCGCCGCCAGCAACTCACCGTGAGATAGAGGGTCGCTCCGTCCGTCCACTCTCCGGTCACCGCGTCTTTGCGACGCGTGTTGCTCGCCATCCGAAAGCTCAGCACCTCTTCGCCATTGGTGGTCTGCCGCTTCACCGGATTGGTGATGACGGTTCCGACAACCGTTGCATGCGTTTCGTACATGTCCGATCCCCCTTCGAACTCCAGAACCCGCCAACTGCCGCGGGGCCGATCATTGCGTCGGCAGTTTCGATTGTGGAACGACAAACGCGTGGCTCGGGATCTTCGATTTCCACCTGTGCATCGGTGGAACAGCTGTGGAGAAACAGCACTGCCCGAGCCAAACGGCCCGGGCAGTGTCGGAGCTAAGTGCTAGTGGAGGATTCGTCGGATTTCTTCTCGCTGGGTGTCTCGTCCGCAGAGTCCTCGCTTGCAGTCTCCGCGTCAGCAGCCTCACGGGGTTTCCACCCTTCGCGGTCTCGCCTGGCCAATTCGGCGAACATCGCGTTGTGCGCGGCGAGGTCGGCGTCGTGGTCGCGCTCGGCCGCACGGTCGGTTCGGCGCGCTGTCCTGCCATCGCTGCGCGACCACTGAACCAGTAGCGCGAGCATGACCACCATGAGCGGGATCTCGCCGGTCGCCCACGCGATGCTGCCGCCCAGCTGCTGATCGCCGATCAGGTCGTTGTTCCAGCCGAGGCCGAGCGAACGGAAGTACGCGCCGCCCATGACGGCGGTGGTGCTCATCAATGCCACGCCGAAGAAGGCGTGGAACGGAAGTGAGCCGAAGACCATTGCCAGCTTGGTCACTGGCTGCAATTGACGTGGTGACGGGTCGATTCCGATCGCCACCCAATAGAAGAGATAGCCGCTGAGGATGAAGTGCAGGTTCATCAGCAGGTGAGCGCTGTGCGAGTCGACCGTCGCACCGTAGATTCCGCCGAGATACAGCGCGTAGAAACCGCCGACGAAGAGAACTGCTGCCACGATCGGGTGGGTGATGAATCGCGAGAACGGGCTGTGCAGAGCGGTCAGAATCCACTCGCGAATGCCGGGCACGCCGTCCTTGCCTGCCGGATCCAGGGCCCGCAGAGCCAAAGTGATCGGCGCACCCAGAACCAGCAGGACTGGGCCCAACATCGACAGCGCCATGTGCGCACCCATGTGAACGCTGAATACTGCCGGCGCGTACTTGCCGACGCCCGAAGACGTGGCGATCAGGAGCACCGCACAACCGCTCATCCAGGCGATGGTTCGGCCGACAGGCCAGGAATCCCCACGCTTGGCCAGCTTGCGCAGACCGATTCCGTACAGAATCGCCGCAGCAACGGCGGCGGTGCCGAACATGAGGTCGAATCGCCAGTCCGTCACGAAGGCCATGAACGACGGCGGGTCCGGAAGGTTGTAACCGAGTTCGACCTCGGGAATCGAAGGAATCGACAAAGGCGGGGGCGGAGGGGTACGACCAAGGCCGATCGCGAGACCGATGGTCGCCGCCATCACGATGCCTTCAGCGCCGGCAAATCGAATCAGGGCAGAGCGACTCTTCGGATTCTCCGCCAGCGCCGGTAGCGCCCGACTCCGCTGAGCCCAACCGAAGAACCCGAGGATGATCAGTGCAACTGTTTTCGCGACGATCAATCGTCCATACGTCGTGGTGAATACGTCGTCGAGTGGCAGACGGACAATCGCGTTGATGACGCCGCTGAATCCCATGACGACGAAGCAGATGGATGCGACCGTCGAAAAGCGTCGGGCTGCTACGTCGGTGTAATCGCCGCCACGGCGCGCGTGTGCCAGTAGCGCGAACAACCCGCCGGCCCAGAGCGAAGCAGCCACGAGGTGCAGGATCAGGCTGTTGGTGGCGATGTCATGCGACCCGCCGGAAGACGAGTGACCGGTGAGAGCGAGCGGCATCAGTCCGAGGAGACCGATCAGCAGCAGGAGCGGAGTCCACCACCAGCGCAGTGTCAGTCGGGCCAGGATCGCCAGAACAACCGCGATGATCGCCGTCCAACGCCAAGCGCCGGCGATCTCGACCTGATCGAGTCCCGACCACAGGTTCGCCGGTTTGATCGCTTCGGCAAACGGCTGACCCGACGTGTCGGAGAGCGTCAGAGGCACCATCGTGAACGAACAGATCGCCCACACAATCGCGGCGTGCGATGCAGTTCGGACTGCCCGATAGCCGTCGACGTCGAGGACGCCCGACTTCTGCGGCGGCACGAAGAACGCGGCCAGCAGCAGTGACCCGATCGCGATGACCGCGGCGATCTCCCCCAGTGCACGCATCGCGGGGAGGCCGTATGTGGTGATCGGACCTGGATCCGGGATGCCCAGAAGAGTCAGTGCCTGCGACGCGGAGAATCCCACCACGATGGCTGCGGTGAGCCCTGCGATGAGTCCACTGACCACGAATATCGCGGTCGAAGAAGCGGGTGCACCGCTGTGCTGTGTGGACTCCGGTGGGGAATCTGTCGGCGCGAGGTCGGGTGTAGCCATACCTCAAGGGTAGGACCTTCGCGAACCGACTACGACAACGCGTCGGAGTTGGGCGGCGCGCGTCACATCCCGAACCCTCGAGTATGATGTTCCACGCGCCTCCGTAGCTCAGGGGATAGAGCAAGAGCCTTCTAATCTCTTGGTCGCAGGTTCGAATCCTGCCGGGGGCACCACAAGATTTGATTCACGGATAGTCACACTGCGTGGACGAGCGGCCACTGGGCAGAACAGTCCGATTCGGATCGAAACCTAGCCCACAAATTGCGTGCCGTCCGCAGTAATCTGCCTCGCATGAAGAAGGCACTTCCGAAGACACTGAAGTCACTCGCCCGGACCGTTGGAATCCTGGCACTCGCGATCGTCGTTGTATCCGTCGTCGAGCGGTTCACCGGCGCACACCAACCGACTACCGGTCCCGCCTCGTTGACCGGGCCCGACCAATCGTTGTAGCCCTTCCCTGCGACAAGGTCGTCTCACGAAGTTCTACGACGACGAGTCGGTAGGCAAGAGTCCACCAATGGCGGCTGAGTCGCATGCAACACGCTGCGCGGAGCGGCCGCGACTGTCACAGAATCTCTGCGCTCCGGATCCCAAGGCGTCACAGCAGCCGGGGCAGTCAAACCTTGCGGGCAGCCGCGGGTGTAGCGCCATTGACACAAGCTGCGTCAGAATGGTTGCGCGAGAACTCGATTCGAAGGTCCGATTTCGCGAAGTGTCCAGAGAGCTGCGAAAAGTACCGGCTGAGGGACCTCGCGGCCACTCGGTGCGGTTGCTCGGATGTGGCGACTGCACGCCGATCGAACCGGTCGCATCCACCGTCAGCAACTACGCAACGACCGTCACCATTTGACTCCGGGCATCGAAAGCGCTTGAAAAGTAAGCCAGTTCATCGTGCCGAGGCGCGCGAGGACGACGTGAACCTGTGGGGTCTCGCGATCTTCGAAGAAGCCTCCGACGTGGCATTTTCCGAGATCCACACACATCCCAGGCAGTGCCTCATCCGTGCGCACAAGAGCGTCGCCAAAAGTCGCTGCGGCGCGCGATCAGCTGGACTGACGTAACCGTACCGAAGGCTTTCTACGAAAAGCTGGGCGATTCTTTGTCTCGAAATGCCATGTCGGCCCCCGAAGCATTATCGACAGTTAACTCAGGCCGGAATTCAATCTGCTAAGAAAAACGAATCTAATGTGACCCCTATCTCTGGATCATTTCAGAACAGGGGTTTCGATGACCCGCGACTGAATTCACCCCCTAATTCACCCTCCTCCTATACACAGAAAAATGATTTGCATTTATGTCGAGCGTGTGCGCACAGATAATTCGCTCCACACCTTGTCGTTCCGACAGCAAATAAGGGGCAGTGAACTGCATAAAGGCTCATTCGGTACAGCAGCGCCGACTCGGCTCGGCCGCTCACCGATTGTCGACAAGGGCAAAGGCAGGCATGCAAACGATGGTCGAGATCGAATTGTGATGAACCAGCCAGTTAACTTGAAAGAAATCAACGGAAGATAGATATACCCAGGTAAGCGCAGTTTTTCTTGCATGGACGCACGTCCATGGTGTTTCCAGCTATGCGATTTGCTCGTGTTAGATTCCTGATTGCGCATCGCCCGGTTTGCGCCTTCTGCGTTGTTTGCGCGGAATTTGCATCTTCTCGCGAACGGCCCCGCGCACATTTCTTTACGTTGTGCCAGAGAAAGGAATTTCATGAAAACCGTCACGGCAGCGAAGCACGTAACACGAAGACTCCCCCTCGGAGCCATCGCACTGTTGCTTTTGCTATCCGGGATGGTGCTCATGCTCGAACTGCAATGAATCGCGCAGGAAAGATCCTCGGCCGCAGCCTTTAGTACCTCGTAGGTCGTCGCGTTAGGTAATACCGGCGGTCGATTTTTCTTGGAATTTCCTGGCCTACCCAGAGCCGGCCGTCGGTCTGCGCTGGCGCCAACCAGGTCCGACTACCAACTGTTCGGCTCCGCAATAGGTCGCCTGAGAATCACCAACGCTCGCAACCAGGCTCCAGAGCGGCTCAAAGGTCCCGTTTCCCTATTCGACGGCCCCGGAAACGGGGCCTAAATCATGTGTTCTGAACGAAAGGTGTTCGTCATGCGTAACCGTGTCTTCCCACGCCGTGCCGGGGAGGGGGTGGTGTCTCGGTGGGCAGCTTTGGGGATGATCGTTGCGGTCCTGGCGCTGGTCGTATCGTCGTTCTCTTTCGTCCAGGTTGCCTCGGCCGATGACGTCGGGACCTCGACCACCATAGTTCCGACCACAATAGTTCCGACCACACCGAAGCCGCCCGCGACTACGACGGAGGCGCCACTGAAGACGACGGCACCGCCTACTTCCACGTCGGAGTCACCCACTTCTGCGAAACCGCCGATCACGACGGCGTCCTCGTCGACGACTTCTGTGGCGGCGCAGCGACTGGCCGCACGCGGAGTCAATCCCGGCATCGATGTGAAAATCACCGACGTCCAGGTCGAAGGAAAGAACGACCAGCAGATCACGGTCGGGGACTCCGTCACGGTGAAGGGCATTTGGGACGCGTCAAGCGCGAGTCCGCAGCCGGGCGACCAGTTCACCATTGAATTCCCTGGCGAGCTGAAGCTTCAGTCCAACCCGACGATCGCGCTGGAGGGCGACGATGGGACGGTTTGGGGCACATGCGATCTGGCTGCTTCCACCAATCTCATGACCTGCGTGCTCTCCGACGCTGTGGCGGATCGGCCGGACGAGGTGAAGGGCGATTTCTTCGTCTACACGAAGGCAGTCGAGTACACCACGTCAGAGACTGTGGATTTCACGATCAACAACAAGGTCACGCAGGTCGACCTGCCCGGCACGGGCGGCATCACCGACGGCCGCGTAATCGGCGAGTCGACGAAGTCCGGCAAACTCCAGGACAACAAGCAGTCAGTGCGGTGGACCATCGACATCCCCGGCGCAGATCTGGCCAAGTTGGACACAGGCAACACCGGTTCGGTGACCCTGAGCGACGAGCTCTCCGACAACATGAAGGTGTGTGCGGGCAGCCTGCTCAACGCGAAGCTGTGGTCCGGGCGCCCGGGCGATCTCAAAGAGACCCCCGGCGGCGTCACCGTCACCCAACCCGACGCGGGTGATCAGGTCACCATCAACATCAACAACGGCGCGCCCTTCGAGGGCAACAAGCTCTACCGCATCGAGTACACCTCATGCACGACCAGCGGCGTGGTGGATCTCAAGGGGACTCAGTACACCAACTCCGTGACGATCGGTGACACCACGGTCGCTTCGGATGGCGTGGGACAGGACTACGCGCCGCAGACCGAGCCCTGGAAGGGCGGCTACCTCGACGGCGGCAAGCGCAATATGGAAGCCGTCTGGACGATTGTGGTCCCGGGCACCGACATTGCCGCCAACAACCACAAGATCGACATCACCGACACCTTCGGCGGCCCCCATGCGGTCTGTGCCTCGGGCGTGCAGGTAGTCATCGAGAAGTCTGACTACCTCCCAGGGCGGGAGAACGAACCCAACTACCGCACTCCTGCCGCAGGATTCACCATTGCTCCCATCGGCGCAGTAGCCGGCGCGAGTACCTTCACCGCGGCGATCACTGTGGATAACCCGGACACATTCAACGAAGAACAGTATTACTACCTCACGTACCGGACCTGCCTGACCACCACCGAGGTGCCAGACTCCGAGGACCATCTCACCAACTCGGCGGTCGTCAACAAGACGTCGATCACGGGAAAGACTGAGGGGCCTGGGTTCACGAGCGGCAAGAACGGCGCGATCAACACCACGTCGCAGACGATCGGCGGCGTTGAGCAGCCGGCAGGCACCACCCTCAATTGGACCGTGGAAATCTCAGGACACGATCTCGAGGGCCTTACGGAACCGGCGGTCATCAACGACAGGTTCTCACCGAACATGACGGTGTGTGAAATCGGCGGCGATCTCAAGAGCAACCTCAATCTCAAGGTCGTCGCGCAAGACTTCTTCGACGGCAACAAGAAACGCGATATAACCGACGCCACCTCGGTGGCGCGCGCCGACGGCGGTTTCGATCTCACCCTCCCTCTGGACGCGGACGGTTACAGCCGTCAGACGAAGTACCTCGTCAGCTACACCCTGTGCACCAGCAGCGGCGGACTGGACCAGCGCGACACGGAATACTCCAACACCCTCACCTATGCCGGCAAGCAGACGCTGTCGAAGAGCGTCAAGCAGGAATGGGGCGGCGGCGGCACCGGCCAAGGTGTGTCACGGGGCTCGTTCTCGCTTCTGAAGGAGATCGCTCCCTTCTCCGAGAAATTCCCCCAAGACACCGAGTTCACTGTGAAAGTCGAGGAGTTCGCCCCCGGGCAAGATCCAGCGACCGACGCCCCGGTGAGCTCCTACGAGATCAAGGTGAAGGCTGACGGGACACCCGTCAGTGGGATCAACCCCCGCGGAACCGGCTGGCAGATCCGCCTGTCCGAGATCAACCTCCCCACCGTTGACGGCGTGTACTTCGAGCGAGGAACGTTCCGCCCGTCAGAGGGCGTGACGCTCAACGGGGACCGCACCGAGGCGCTGGTGACCATCACGCCGAAGAGCAATGTCGGTGTCACACTGCTCAACAAAGCGAGCCTGGGATCGGCGAGGATCACCAAATCCGTCATCGGTGACGGAGTGCGCACGGGGCTCGAGGCTTTCGTCGTCAACGCAGAGATCGCCTTCGGTGACGACGCCGCCGGCAACGAGCTGCGTCAATTCACCCTGAAGGACGGTCAGCACTACGACCTGGGCAAATTGCCCATCGGAGCGAAAGTCACCTTCACCGAGGTCCAACCGACGAACACCGACCTTGTGACGTGGTCGCTGCCGGTGATCAGCCCGAAGACGCTCACCATCGGCACCGACGCGTCGGCGAACACGGTCTCCGTCACCAACGAGGCCACGATCACGCAAGGCACCTTCGAAGTGAGCAAAAAGCTCACGGGCCCGAAGGCGTCCGACAAGGCCGTACCGGCGAGCTTCGACGTGATTGCCACCTGGCTCGATACGGACGACAACCCGCAGAGCAAGACGCTGTCTCTTCCGTCCGACGGCACCCCGGTTCCGTTCGGCGAGAACCTGCCGGGCGGCACCGAAGTCACACTGACAGAGCTGGTTCCGGCAAACGGTGACGGTCTCGCCTATGGCGTGCCCGCATACTCCGGGAATGTCAGGATCAGTCCGGACAACGCAGCCGTGGTGACCATCGGCAAGGATCTGCGCAAGATCGAGGTGTCGAACTTCGTCGACGTCAACGACGGCACTCTGCGCATCGCAAAGCAGGTCGGCGGTGAGGCCGCCGAGGCCGTCGGCGACGACGTGGAGTTCACGGTCGAGGCGCGTTGGCGCGACGGTGTGGAGTACCGCACCCAGGTGCTGAGCGTCAAGCAGGGACAGACCACACCGCTCGGCGTCGACCTCCCTGTCGGCACCGAGGTGACCTTCACTGAGACCGGCCGTCCCGATGTCGACGGAGTCGAGTGGGGCACGATCTCCTGGGGCACCAGCCCGGAAGGCGAATCGTGGCTGCATTCGAACCTCGACGGCACCGCGACGGGCATAGTCTCCGACGACCCGACCAACGGTCGACTGATCACGCTGTCGAACGAGGCGCTGTGGAAATTCGGATCGGTCGAATTCACGAAGTTCATCCTCGACGCTGACGGCAACCCCGTCCGCGCACCCGAGGCCGACCTGCCTGACAGCGCGACGTTCGAGGTCCGTATCGACGGGATCGATCCGGCACTCCCCGCTGGAACTGATTTCCCGGCAGTGGGCCAGACCATCACCCTCGATGCCGCAAACGACTGGAGCTGGACGTCCGACGAGGTTGTGCCGCGGAACACCGTGATCACCTTCTCCGAGGTCGACCCCAAGCCACTGGCCGGTATCGACTGGGCGCGGCCGTACTACTACGTCTCCGCGGATGCCGGTGACGCCGATTACCGCGACACCGTCAAGGCGGTGGCCGGTGAGAAGGCTGTGGTGGAGATCCACAACCGCCCGATCCCGACCACCGAGGTGGATATCGACAAGATCGTGACCGGCCCCAAGGGCAGCCAGGTGGCCAAGGACGGATCCACGATCTTCCAGGTCACGGCTACGTGGACGGACATCGACAATGAGGCGCGGTCTTGTGTTCTCGATGTCAAGCCGGGCGCTTCGGTCACTCCGACCGCCCAGTGCGACGCAGCCGTCATCGACGGCCGGGTCCAGTTCCCGCTGAACACCGACATCACTTTCACAGAAACCGGTGCTCACACCGACGTCACCAACGTCAAGTGGGGTGACGTGATCTGGGGCGTCAAGGAAGGCAAGGCGGATGTCTCGAAGATCGACGGCGAACCGACCGCAACTTCCGTCAAGCTCACCGGCGAAGCAAACAAGTCGGTGGTCCTGGGACTCGAGAACAAAACCAGCAGCAATGGGCTGATCATCATCCCGATCCCGATCCCGCTGCCGCCGTGGGAAATCCCGACATGGCCGGGCTCTGAAGTACCCGGAGGATCAGGCACTGACGTGTCGACTCCCGGCAACAACGCTCCCGGCAATAACGGTGGTGGACACAACGGTGCTCCGGGCACACCTGCTCCGGGAAATCCTGCTCAGGCCAAACCGGACCAGTCATCGTCCCTGCCGGTAACCGGCGCGAACGTCATCTGGCTCGCCGGTCTAGCGCTGGCACTGATCGGCGGTGGCGCATGGCTCACCCTGCGTAACCGCAAGCGTGCACCCGGCCAGGAGTAACTCCCAACCAGAAATACCGAAACAGGGCGGGTGCGACATACACCTGGTCGCACCCGCCCTGTTTCACCGTCACGACGTATCTATCTCGCGGCCGCCGCCGCGGCCCACCCCTCGAAGGAGAAACACCATGTCATTCCTCCCGTTCCCGATCGTCATCGAAGGCATCGAGACCACTGGTTCTGCCGCGATCGACGGCCTCGGTCGCCTGTCCGTACTCCTTTACGATCTCCTCGGCGGTACCGGAAGCGCCACGATCAACGCGGGCAGCTAGTTCGATACGGCACCAATTCGACCCATCAGCTAGCTCGGTAGATCTGTGAAGAGGAGACCCCGGTCCGTGAGCGATACCGAAGTTCCAGGGCGTCGTCGGCCGGGCGCAGGCCAGGTAATCGGCGAACTGCTCCTCACGGCCGGGGTCGTCATCCTGCTGTTCGTCATCTATGAGGCGTTCTGGACCAATATCGTCTCAGGGCGGCTGCAGGACGAGCTCAACAACAGTCTGGAGGAATCCTGGGCCGAAGTCCCCGAAGCCTCAGGAGCGATCGATGGTCAGCCGGTGTCCCCGCTGATCCCTGTGCTCGGCGAGGGATTCGCGCGCGTGCATTTCCCCACACTCGGCGCCGCGTACGCAATCGTCGAGGGCACACGCAACGAGGACCTGCGGGCCGGCCCCGGCCACTACCCGGACTCGCAGATGCCCGGCGAAGCCGGAAACTTCGCGCTCGCCGGGCACCGCAATGGTTCCGGCGCAGTCTTCCAACACCTGGATCGACTCGATGCATGCGATGCCGTCGTCGTGGAGACCGAGTTCCAATGGATGACGTACCGGTTGCTCCCACTCGACCAGGCCTCGCCCGAACGTCGCGCTGCGGCGAAAGCCTGCTTGAATCCCGAGCAAGCCGATCGTGTTTCCGAAGGCGACTACGTCCATCTCCTCGGGCGGCGCATCACCGTGCCCGGGGATGTTGCGGTCGTCAACCCGCTGCCCGGAAGCCCTTGGGCCGAGCCCGACGCCACGCTGGAAAGTATGTTGACACTGACCACGTGCCATCCGCTCTACTCGAACAGCGAACGCTTGATCGTCCACGCGGTTCTCGTCGAAACAATCTCGAAGACTTCGGGCACCATTCCCGCGGCATTCCAGGAGCAATGAATGTACGGATACCTCTGGGGAGCGCTCCCCGGCCCCCGACCAGTGAAGGCCCTGCTGGCGATCGTTCTCGTGGTCGCGGTGGTGCTGCTACTCATGGAATTCGTATTTCCTTGGGTGTCAGAGCATATGCCCTACTCCGACGTCACCGTATAGAGCGCCCGTGCAGGTCGGCCGACACCTGCACAAAGCCCGGCTGGAGCCCGAAGGTGCTGTCCTACATCGGACTCGACGGATCTACGATGATTCTGGCGTGTCGATGCAAACCAGTTTCCGCGTGTGTCGGAACGGGTCGCCTAGTTGACGCTCGGGGCTCTCCGGAATGGTTGTTCGACGCCTGAGCGAGCACTGAAACCTGACTCCGCCGCTACAGAACCTTCGTGAAGATCTGCGCCGGCGCTGCCGTCTCGAGCTTGGCCAGCGCCTCAACCAACCTGACGAAGTGCTCGGTATGGGTATGAGCGTCGAGGTGCTCCTGCGATTCCCATTCTTCCGCCAACACGAGCTCGCAGGGATTGTCGGTGCGCTGCAGTAACTCGTAGTTGATGCAGCCGACCTCTTTTCGGGTCTCGGTGACAAGTTCGTCGTACAACCGAAGCACTTCCGCGAGATCGCCCTGCTCCACTGTGGTTGGCACCAAAACCCTGATCACAAAGACTCTCCGATTCGTCTGACCCGCGTTGACCCCTCCGCTCGAATTCTGCCGTAGACCTCCGACAGATCGACATTTCCGTTGTGACTCGAAGTTTGCGGACAGGCGCAATATCTACGAAACACCCCCGATACCGGAGGTTCGTAGGGTTTGCCGAAGTCGGGCTCGCAATCAGCAGCGCAGCCCTGGGCCCGGGCGAGGGGTAAGCACATGAGTGGAAATGCAGTTCGCTTGCAAGCGATCAAGGACGTCGAGGCCTATACACCTCCGGTGGTCAGCTTCACGACCGACGAGACACCCGGAGAGGTGTTCGGAGCCAACGTCTTCAACAAGGTGGTCATGCAGAAGCGACTGCCCAAGCTTGTCTACAAATCGGTGATGGCGACGATCGAGCAAGGCAAACCGCTCGATCCCATGGTCGCCGACGCGGTCGCATCCGCGATGAAGGACTGGGCGTTGGAGAAGGGCGCAACCCACTACGCCCACGTCTTCTATCCGCTTACCGGGTTGACCGCCGAGAAGCACGACAGCTTCCTCGAGCCGGTCGGCGACGGCAGTGCACTGGCGGAGTTCGCCGGCAAGACCTTGATCCAAGGTGAACCCGACGCTTCGAGTTTCCCGAACGGCGGGCTGCGCAACACGTTCGAGGCTCGCGGATACACCGGCTGGGATGTCACGAGCCCGGCCTACGTTCTCGAAAACCCCAACGGCAACACACTGTGTATCCCGACCGTGTTCGTTTCGATGACCGGCGAAGCGCTCGACCACAAGACTCCCCTGCTGCGTTCACAACAGGCGATGGGTTTCCATGCCGAACGAATCCTTAAGTTGTTCGGCCATACCGATCCCGAGCACATCGTGTCGTTCTGCGGACCCGAGCAGGAGTACTTCCTGATCGATCGACACTTCTTCCTCGCCCGCCCCGACCTCCTCAACGCCGGCCGAACACTCTTCGGCGCAAAGCCGCCCAAGGGCCAGGAGTTCGACGACCACTACTTCGGGGCGATCCCGGAACGTGTGCTCGGATTCATGATGGACACCGAGCGGGAACTTTTCAAACTCGGTATCCCCGCCAAGACGCGGCACAACGAGGTTGCGCCCGGCCAGTTCGAAATCGCGCCGATGTTCGAGCGAGGCAACATCGCCGCGGACCACCAGCAGTTGCTGATGACCACTTTCAAGACAATCGCCAAGAAGCACGGCATGGAATGTCTGTTCCACGAGAAGCCGTTCGACGGTGTCAACGGCTCCGGCAAGCACGTCAACTTCTCGCTGGGCAACTCCGAACTCGGCAGTTTGCTTGTCCCCGGCGACAATCCGCATGACAATGCCCAGTTCCTCGTATTCTGCGCCGCAGTCATCCGGGCCGTCCACAAATACGCGGGCCTCCTGCGCGCGTCGGTCGCATCGGCAACCAACGATCACCGCCTCGGCGCCAACGAGGCTCCCCCGGCCATCATTTCGATCTTCCTCGGCGATCAACTGGCCGACGTCTTCGAGCAGATCGCCAAGGGCGCCGCGACATCGTCGAAGGACAAGGGCACCATGATGATCGGCGCCGATACCCTTCCCGTCCTACCGACCGACCCGGGCGATCGCAACCGTACGAGCCCATTTGCCTTCACCGGCAACCGTTTCGAGTTCCGCGCGCCAGGATCGCTGCAAACAGTCAACGGCCCGATGGTCACCATCAACACGATCATGGCCGAGGCCTTGGACTACATGGCCACCGAACTTGAGGCCGCGGTCGCCGACGGCGCCGATTTCGACACCGCCGTCCAGAATCTGCTCACCGAGATCATCACCAACCACGGTGCGGTTGTCTTCAACGGCGACGGTTACTCGGAGAACTGGCAGATCGAGGCCGAGTCTCGCGGCCTGCCGAACCTTCGCACGACGCTGGACGCCCTTCCTGAACTGATCACCGAATCCTCGATGGAACTCTTCGAGAAGTACAAGGTCTTCAACCACCGAGAGATGCACAGTCGCTACGAGGTCGGACTCGAACAGTACGCACTGAGCATCGGCGTCGAGGCACGCCTGGCCGCCGAAATCGGTACGACGCTGATTCTTCCGGCCGCAGTGCGCCACCAGACGGAAGTTGCGCAGAACTTCGTCGCACTGAAGTCTGCCGGCCTCGAACCGGATTCAGCACCGCTCGAAGAAGTGTCGGCGCCCGTTGCGGCTCTGCGCACAGCGCTCGCGGCCCTGCGCGCAGCAATCGACACCGACGCCGGCGAGTCGCCATTCGATCAGGCCAAGCACGCACAGGACGCACTCCTGCCCGCCATGGCAGAGGTACGTGCAGCGGCCGACTTCCTCGAAACCATCGTCGCCGACGATCACTGGCCACTCCCGACGTATCAGGAAATGCTCTTCATTCTCTGAGTATCACCCGAATATCACTACCCACAGAACTATGGCCTGCAACTCGATCGAGTTGCAGGCCATAGTTGTCGAATCTTGCTCGGCTAGCGGTCTTCCGGCATCGTGACTTCGAGTACGCGAGCCTCACCGGTGGTCGCGGGGTCAGGACGATCGCGCGAATCCGACGACGCCATCTGGAGTCCGTTCAAATCAGACCGCATGTAGATGACGTTGTAACGGTCCCACGTGGTGGCGACGAATTCGAGGAACTGTCCGCTCGCCCACGGGTGCATGAATCCGCCGTACAACGCGGGCAACGTGATTCCACTCAACAGGGTCTGCGTACCACTCCACGGGCCTTGCGGTTGGTCGGCCTGACGGATCACCAGGTTGCCCTCGGCACTGGTGTACATGGCAACGTACTTGTTCAGGTAGTCGTTCCACTGCACTGCGAGTTCACTGACCGGTGCCTTGATGACCTGAACGGCATCGGTATCTCGCGGACTCCAACCGGAGCCGTCCCAGTATTCGTAGGCGCCGAGATTTCTGATGTCGGCGCCGGCCACTCGCGCCAGGATCGCCTTACCGAAACGACCTGAGGGAGTTCCGTATTCGTAAATGTAGCCGTCCCGACCGTCGAGGAAGGCGCTCTGCTGGAAGTTGGAATTGATCGGCGATACTGCCGGAATCCCCGGAATGCCAAGTCCTTCGGTATTGGCGCGAACTGTCGCCGGATCGAGTTCCCAGTTCTCACCGTTGTCCGTGGAGAAGGCCAGAGCCGAGTAGTTGGTGGTCCAGGCTCCAGGTTCGTCCCACGACCGAACGGACATGAATCTGATGTACTGCACACCACCGTAAGAGATTCCAGCGGTCGGGATGGTGGTGAACTCACCCGGAATGCCGAATCCCGGAATGATCTCCTTGGAATGATTGGGGCCGTCCAAAGGAGAACTGTCGATCTTCATCCCGTCGGCAATGGCGGTGTCGTTGCTGCGGAACAATACGTTGCTGCGCCAGTCGTCACCCGGGGTGTCGCAGTCGCCCACCGTGTCGCCGAATGCCATCAGCACGTCGTGATCCGGCCCCGAAAGACCGTTGTCCCACATGATTCCGAGGTCGGTACCCGACACGTTGAACCGCTCGATGGTGTTGTTGGGACTGCCTGGGCCAGTGACCATTTCGATCGCCTTGGTCCGGCCGGTCAGCACCGGCAGAGCACCGTTGGGGGCGCCGGTGATCCAAGGCAGCGCGTTGGCGAGGGAGCCGGTACCGGCGGATCCACTGCCGAGCGATCCGGTCAGCGAGCCGAGCGAACCCGTCATCGATCCGGCGGAACCACTTCCTCCCGAACCGCACGGTCCACCGATCGCCGACGCAGACGGTGCTGCGGCAATCGTCGCGGCAATCGTGACGACGCCTATCGACAACATCGCCGACATGGAGTGTTTATTACGCACGTGCAGCCCCTCTGATCATTTCGACTCGTTCGGACCACAGGCACAGTGATCCCCGACCGCAGAAGCAAACCATTTGGAATGTGTTAAGAGAGTGAAAGCTGAGCAAATTGTTATAAATCGCCCGTTCAACTGACACAAGTGACAGCTGTGTCCGATTTCACCTTCACAGGACAGTTGTCCGATACAGCAATAAAGGCGCCTAGTATGTAACGGAAATGTAAAAGAGTTCTCACAACGAGGTAGGTGAGCGGTGTCCGTACGTGACCGCGTAGCGCAGATTTACGATCAGGTTTTGGTTCGCAATGCAGGAGAGCCCGAGTTCCATCAGGCCGCCGCAGAGGTCTTCGAGTCTCTTCACGTAGTGCTCGAACGCCACCCCCGCTACGCCGACGCCGGACTCATCGAGCGGCTCTGCGAGCCGGAACGCCAGATCATCTTCCGCGTGCCGTGGACCGACGACCAGGGCAACGTTCACGTCAACCGTGGCTTCCGCGTGCAGTACAACAGTGCACTCGGCCCCTACAAGGGCGGCCTGCGCTTCCACCCCAGCGTCAACCTGGGCATCGTGAAGTTCCTCGGCTTCGAGCAGATCTTCAAGAACTCACTCACCGGCCTGCCCATCGGCGGCGGCAAGGGTGGCTCGGACTTCGATCCCAAGGGCCGCTCCGACGCAGAGGTCATGCGCTTCTGTCAGTCCTTCATGACCGAACTGCAGCGTCACATCGGTGAATACACCGACGTTCCGGCCGGCGACATCGGCGTCGGCGGTCGCGAGATCGGCTACCTGTTCGGTCAGTACAAGCGGCTGACCAACACGTACGAGTCGGGCGTCCTCACCGGCAAGGGCATCACCTGGGGCGGATCGCAGGTTCGCACCGAGGCCACCGGCTACGGCGTCGCGTACTTCGTCGCCGAAATGCTCAAGGCGAAGGGTGAAGGCCTCGAAGGCAAGAACGTCGTGATCTCCGGATCCGGCAATGTCGCCATCTACGCAATCCAGAAGATCCACCAGCTCGGCGGCGTCGCGATCGCCTGCTCGGATTCCTCGGGATACATCGTGGACAAGAAGGGCATCGATCTCGACCTCCTCAAGGAGATCAAGGAAGTTCGCCGCGGCCGCATCAGCGAGTACGCCGACGCAGTTCCGCATGCCGAGTTCATCGCCGACGGTTCCATCTGGGACGTGCCGTGCGACGTCGCACTCCCCTGCGCGACTCAGAACGAGCTCGACGAAGATGCCGCAAAGACCTTGATCGCCAACGGCGTTCAGGCCGTTGCCGAAGGCGCGAACATGCCCACCACCCCCGGTGGCATCCAGCTCTTCCGTGACGCGAACGTAGCCTTCGCACCCGGCAAGGCGGCCAACGCCGGTGGCGTTGCAACCTCCGCTCTCGAAATGCAGCAGAATGCTTCGCGTGATTCCTGGAGCTTCGAGTACACCGACGAGCGTCTCGCCGGAATCATGCGCGGCATCCACAAGCGCACCATCAACACCGCTGCCGAGTACGGAAAGCCCGGCGACTACGTGCACGGCGCGAACATTGCCGGCTTCGTGAAGGTGGCCGACGCCATGATTTCACTGGGCGTCATCTAGAGATTTCCGCACCACAGACAGCAGTACAAAAAGGGTGATTTCACCCTGGACCGGTTCCCGTACATCGGACTGGTCGAATCAATACCTAGGCCTCGAGGGCCCTGGGTCCGCGAGGACCCAGGGCCCTCGAGCTTGCTCCGAGCAAATCGCCCGCGACGAGCACCGTAGGCGCGGCAATGATCCCAGACGGAACTCGTGGTGTCCTCCGAAACCGTTTTCCGCTCTGACGTCGAAAAACACCGTAAGTGGACGATTGTTTAGGTCCGCAGCGCGTGGGGCATATGGACTTATCTTCACATTTGTCCATTTCACAGTTGGACGATCGTTCATGTGGTAGAAATCACAACGCCTGGCGCAATTCGATCCGCAAATTTCAGCGGCGAGTATGCCCCCGAACAAGGCCTCAGCGTGTACCCCGCTTCGTAACGCGCCGAGCCTCCGGGTGCCTGTGCCAGGCGACGCACCTGTCTAGAGGAGGCCACCCATGTCCCCAGCGCTGCTGAACAACCCGGGACCGCTCATGTTGGGAGGCAAGCCCGCCTCCACAGCGGTCAACGACGTCATCCCACTGGCAAGCGATCTCGTAGATCACCTGTCCCGTGCCAACCCGACGTTGACTTCCCTCCAAACGGAGGCAGTACGTCGGGAACTGATTGCGGTGATCGTGCAGGGGCTCCAAGTGGGGATCCAGCTATTGGATCACCGCAAACTTCCCACCGACCAAGAGTTGGACGGCATTCACACGATGACCGTCCAACAAGCATTGAAAGGCGTGCCACTCAGCGCGATCCTCAACTTGACCAACGAGGGCATCAGCACTTTTCGCACCCTCATCCTCAGCCGGGCCGACGCCGAGGACTCCGCCAATCTCGGGGATCTCAACGAGTTCTTGTTCGCACTTGCGCAGCGGCTTCACTCGTTCATCTCGATCAGCTATCTCTCGGCTCTTCCAGCCGGTTCCCAACTCGGGGAATACTCCGCCGGCGCCCTCGTGAAGGCCATGCTGGACGGCGACGATCCCACCCAGCTTGCGTTGCAGATGGGCGTTGAACTCGCACCCCGCTATCTCGTCCTGCGGCTCCTGGTGAACCTGCCGCCCATCCGCCCGGGAGCACGCAACGGCAACCACCAGCGCATACAGGCCTACCGTGACCTCTCCGTCGCTCAATCGAAAATCGCGGCCCACTTCGGGTCGGCACTGCTCGAAGCTCCTGCACCGCAACGTGGTCTGGTGCTGATCGAGGGCACGCCCGACTGGGGAACAGTGTGCGAGGTCATCCAACGCGCACGCGCGACGGTCGGGGTGGAGATCACAGCAATCGCCGAGAACGCCGCGGTACGAGATATCGCCGCCGCCCAAGCAACCACTCACGAATTGGCGCAACTCGTGCGGCGCCTGAGACTGCCGGCGCGGTCCTACCGAATGGAAGACCTCGCGCTTGAGTATCAACTCACTCGGGGTGGCGCAGGCCGCGACAGCTTGATCAATCTTCTCAAGCCACTCGACGGCAATCCGGAACTGCTGCAGACATTGTCCATACATCTCGCCAACGGCCAGCATCGTCAGCGCACCGCGTCGGCGCTCGGCCTGCACACCAACACCGTCGACAATCGAATCAAGCGCATCGCAACCCTGACCGGATTGGATCCGGCCCTGCCCTCTGAACTGCTCAAACTGCGCGCTGCCATGATCTCGCTGACCTTCGCAAGCACTGATGTGGACAATCGTCCAGCGAAAATGTGAACACTCACATCCTCGCTATTAGCTGTCCACGTGTGGCGCCTGGACCCCACTTTTCCGCTCCGAACCGGGCTATAAAAGTGTGGTGCGAATCACCGCGCAAACCAGTAACAATTAAGGGGAAACACATGATCAACGGCCAGGATAACGCTCTCCTCGGTGCCTTCTTCGACACCATCCTGCAGCTCTTCAACGCGGGCAGCACCGGCACGGGCTCGACGGATGGCGGCGGCGTCTCCTAGGACGAATCTCGGGCCCTGTGCGAGAGAATCTCTCGCACAGGGCCCGCTCCAAGCCGCCTGACACTGTGATGGCGGTGACCACCACGTCGCCACCGCTGAAACCAGGAGCAAGCACATGATCGCCGCACCAACCACAGGCGCTTTGGCCGTCGTTTTGAACACCGTCCTACAGATGTTCAACGCCGGCAGCAGTTTCCTCTACACCGACAACTCTCCGATTGGCGGCGGCGGCGAAACTCCCACGACGCCTGCTCCCTGATCGACTTACCCGCTCGCATCACACAGTCGCGGCACAGACAGGAACCACCGTGATAAACCAGCACACCCTGGGCAGCCTGGTCATCGACTTCGGCTCACTCTCCCGAGCACTCGGCTTCGGCAACGGCTCCATCGTGTCGCTCGGCAGCACCGGAAGTGGCTGAAACAGCCCGCCTGACCACGTCGACGATCCCGTCGCCGCTCACCTTCTCACCACATCTCGAAACAGAAAGCAGGTCCCCCTGTGCCTACAATTCCGCTCACCGGCGACCCCATCGTCATCAACATCATCGTCCAGCTACTGAGCGCGGGCAGCAGCAATGCACTCGCACTGGGCGGAGTCGGTAGCAGCGGTCTCGGTAGCACCGGGCTCGGCAGCTTCGACTCGGCGAGCCTCGGCAGCGCTGCTTAGGACCTCACTTGTGATCGGCGTTCGATCCGCGTCTTCGGCCGCCGAGGCAGTCCACGAAACCCGCGTTGCCCTCCGTCATCTGTGACGGAGGGCAACGTGGTCGTTCAGGCGAGACGGCTCGCGGTTGCGCGATCAGGCCGTCCGCCGCGGTGAATCAACGCCAGTCTTCAGGTGGATCGCTGTCGTCGTGCTCGATGGTCACGGACTCCGAACGATCGTCAGCTGCAGCCTTTTTCGCTGCTTCACGCATCTCGATTCCGTCGGACACCCAGTCGCCGATCTCGCGCGTCACGTCTCGAACGGCCCCGGCGATGATCATCGCGATCGAGCCCACGTGGTTGGCTGCACTTTCGGTCAGTTCCTGGACCGTGTCCTTGCGGCGTTCGAATTTCCCGACCATCAGTGTGTGCCTCTCAGGCTGCAGTTCGCTGGCGCTCGACGATAACACCGGGAGGGGTCGTCGACTTGACCAAACCGGGCGGAAGAGCGAGCTTGAAGATCTTGCCCCATACCGAACCGATCTGCTTGAAGAACCCACCAGTGTTGTACGGCAAACCGTACTTCCCACACAATTCTTTCACCTGGGGAGCGAGTTCCGGATAACGATGCGCAGGCAGGTCCGGGAACAGGTGGTGCTCGATCTGGTGCGAGAGGTTGCCGGACATGATGTGGAAGAGCGGGCTTCCCTCGATGTTGGCGCTGCCGAGCATCTGACGCACGTACCACTGCCCGCGAGTCTCGTCGGCCGTCTCGTCCTCGGTGAAACTCTGGACACCGGTGGGGAAATGGCCACAGAAGATGATCGAGTACGTCCACACGTTCCGGACCAGGTTGGCGGTGACATTCCCCGCGAGAGTGGTCACGAACAGCGGCCCCGTGAGAACCGGGAAGATGACGTAGTCCTTGAGGACCTGCTTGCCCGCCTTGTTCCACCAGCCCTTCAGGAGCGGCTTGACGTCGTGCCACTTGCGTTTGCCCTGGATGACGTTCTCGATCTCGAGATCGTGCATCATCACGCCCCACTCGAAGAGCACCATCAAGGCGAAGGCCCAGACCGGATTACCGAGGTAATAGGGGTTCCACTTCTGCGCGTCGTCGATACGCAGGATGCCGTATCCGATGTCACGGTCTTTGCCGAGAATATTGGTGTACGTGTGATGCATGTAGTTGTGCGAGTGACGCCACTGGTCGGCCGGGCACACCGTATCCCATTCGAAGACTTCGGAATTGAGCCCTGGTTCACGCATCCAGTCGTACTGACCGTGCATGACGTTGTGGCCGATCTCCATGTTGTCGAGGATCTTGGACACGCTCAATGCACCGACTGCCGCGAGCCACACCGGAGGCAGGAAGCCGAGGTACATCAAGCCGCGACCTGCGACCTCGAACCCGCGCTGAGCCTTGATGATCTTGTAGATGTACTCCCGATCCTCCGCCCCGAGCGAGGCGACGGTGCGATCGCGCAATGCGTCCAACTCGCGGCCGATCTCCTCGACCTGCTCGTACGTCAGGACGACGGGAGCGTCGTCCTTCGCATCGGAACCGTTGCCGAGGAACGGGAGGGTGGGAAGTGAAAGTCCAAACATGTCGGTCTCCAGACAGTCGTGTGGAAAATGGGACTTCAGATGTCGACGGTGACGTCGCCGACGGGAGCACTGACGCACAGCTGGATCTTCTTGTCCGGCTCGTCGTCTGTCTCACCGGTGCGCACGTTTCGGGTACGGCCCGCCTTCTTGACGGAGGTGCAGGAGAAGCAGATTCCCATCCGGCATCCGTACTCGGGATTGAGGCCCGCAGCTTCTGCTTGTTCGAGAAGTGTTTCGCCGGAGTTCTCGGCCGCCACCCCACTTTTGGTGAATGACACCTCGCCGCCGGCCTCCCCCGGCTCGGCCACCGCCGGCGCGAACTCCTCGGTGTTGAGCAAGTGCTCGACGTCGACCTCACGGAACACCTCACGCACTCCCCGCATCAGTCCGGGAGGTCCGCAGAGATAAGCCTGAGCGTCGATCGTGTCCGGATCGGCGATCCAAGGAGCCACCGCGTCGAGGTGCCCGCGATCGAAGAAACCTTCGAGGTCACCTCCACCGCTTTCGGTGTACACGAGTACCAGTTTCACGTTCGGGTTCTGCTCGGCGATGGTCTTCAGCGCGCGCGTGTACGCCACGTCGGCATCGGTGTTCGCGTAATGCACGAACACGATCTCGCCCGAGTGCTGCTCCTCCACCAGCGTCCGAAGCATCGACATGACCGGGGTGATTCCACTGCCGCCACTGATCAACAACACCCGACGCGGGCGGTCGACGGGAAGGGAGAACACCCCGTCTGCCTGCGAGAGGCTGACAACGAGCCCGGGCGCTGCGTTGGCGTACAGATACTGCGACACCAAGCCACCCGGATGCGCTTTGACGGTGAGCTCGATCAGCCCGCTGCGCGTAGACGCGCCCCCGGCCGGCGAGTAGCAGCGAGTGTGACGAACACCGTCGATCACCACGCCCAACTGCACGAACTGGCCCGCCTGAAAACCGCGCCACTGGCGAGTCGGGCGCAGCGTGAGAGTGACGGAGTCAGCCGTCGGATGGTCGACGGCGACAACCTGCGCGCGGATGTCACGAACGGTCGCCATCGGGTTGACCAACTCGAGGTACCGATCGATCTGATGTGGAGCGGCCATGGCTTCGATCAGTCCCACCAAGGACAGCCCGCGCCGAGGTGTGGACTTCGGTGTCGTGTTCTCAGGAGCAGATGCGATTGTCATGACCCTCCTCGTACTTCGATTGCCGGGTGTATCGATTGCTGGGCTAGCTTCCCCCGACTGCGTGAATTCAGTGTACAAATGTTCACCGAAGATAGTGTGACAGGTGCACACAAGTACATGTCAACAAGAATGTGATCCGAGTTACACGAGTTGCCGAAAGGAGCCGGAATGCCTGTACCTACACTCGACGTCGTGACGAAGGCCGGACCGGTGAACCCAGAGCGCAGGGAACCCGACAACAGGGAGCCGGAAAGTCGTGCCGCAAAGAAGGAACGCACACGCCAAGCACTCCTGGACACTGCCATGGACCTCTCGGCCGATCGCGGCTTCGCCGGAATCAGCCTGCGAGAGGTAGCCAGGGAAGCCGGGATCGTTCCGACGGCGTTCTACCGCCACTTCGCTTCACTGGAGGACGTCGGTGTCGTCCTCGTCGAAGAGAGCATGCGCATGTTGCGCCAGATGCTGCGCGACGCAAGGCGTAATCCCAGCACCAAGGACGCCGCTACGTCACTGGGCATCCTTGTGCGACAAGTGCATACACACGAGCGACAGTTTCGCTTCCTCTGCCGCGAACGCTACAGCGGCGTCAGTGAGGTACGACGTGCGATAGCCACCGAAATGCGGTTGTTCGTCAGCGAACTGACCATCGACCTCTCCAGAATTGCCGGACTGGAAAGCTGGTCGACGGACGATCTGGAAATGGCTGCCGACCTGATCGTCTCGACGATGTTCAGCGCTGTCGTCGAACTGCTGGACGCCGGGACGGCCGGGTATCGCGACGAAGCCGCCGTCATCACACGAGCCGAGAAGCAACTGCGAGTCATCATGCTCGGAATGGCCACCTGGAATCCACCTCGAAACTGACCTCGGGTTCACCTTTTCGACGTACGGTGAGAGTCATGTCTTCCACGAGTACATACGAAATCCCCGTTGGCGACCTCACCTTCGACGTACTGATCTCGGGCCCGGACGACGGCATTCCGCTGGTAGCGCTGCACGGCTTCCCGGAGAGCGCCGCATCCTGGGGCAAGGTCACACCACTGCTCACCGCAGCGGGCTACCGCGTTATCGCACCGAATCAGCGCGGTTACTCCGCCGGCGCACGCCCCGAAGGGGTGGATGCCTACAAGATCGAGCACCTGGTAGCCGACGTCGTCGGATTGCTCGACGCACTCGGCCTGTCCGACGCGCATCTGGTCGGCCACGACTGGGGTTCGGCGGTCGCCTGGCAGGTCGCCGGTCGCCATCCGAACCGGATCCGCAGTCTGACCGCGATCTCGGTCCCGCACCCCACCGCCTTCGGCTGGGCACTCCGCGAGGACGAGGACCAAAAACAACGCTCGTCGTACATCGGACTTCTCCGACAGGAGGGCAAAGCCGAGGAAGTGTTGTCGGAGGACAACTTTCGCCGGCTGCGCGCCATGTTCGACGGCCAGATCGATCCTGAATTCGCCGACGAGCACATTCGTGTCCTGAGCGGGGAGGGCGCGCTGACCGGCGCCTTGAACTGGTACCGCGCGATGACCCGCGACTTCGGCGACATCGATCGCACCACCGTGCCGACCACGTATGTCTGGAGCACCGGCGACACAGCGCTCGGCCGCGCAGGCGCAGAACGCTGTGGTGAATTCGTGGACGCCCCCTACGAGTTCGTCGTGCTCGACGGCGGAAGTCACTGGATTCCGGAAGAGCGAGCCGAAGAGTTGGCCGAGGCGATCCTCGCACGTGCAGGATCCTGATCGCCGCGACGAATTCGGCTCTATGTATGTTGTCATACATAGAGCCGAATTGATTCCATCACCAGGAGTTCTGCGATGACCGAGACCGTTGCATCACCCCATCCTTTCGACGCTGCTGTCGGATTGACGCCACTCACCGCCGGCTTGTCGACCGGCGAGACCAATCCGGCGTACAACAACATGGTCGGGCCGTTCGGCGGCGTCACCGCTGCCACGTTGCTCGAATCTGTACTGAAGCACCCCGAACGCCTCGGCGATCCGCTGTCGTTGACCGTCAACTTTGCCGGTCCGATCACCGAGGGCGCCTTCGAGATCTCCGCCCGGCCGGTGCGCACCAACCGCTCGACGCAGCACTGGTCCATCGAACTGTCTCAGGACGGAACCGTCGCCACTACCGCGACGGCAGTGTTCGGCACCAGGCGTGAAACCTGGTCGTCGACCGAAATCACGATGCCGGAAGTTCCGTCGGCCGAAGACGTTACGCTGCTGCCGTTCCCCGAGTTCATCGCCTGGGCACAGAACTACGAGATGCGCTTTGTCGAAGGTGCGATCCCCGACCTGGAGTCGGGTGAGCATCCCGACTCGACCACGACACTCTGGGTGCGCGATCAACCGGCACGCGCTCTCGACTTCACGTCGCTGACCGCACTGTGCGATGTCTTCTTCCCACGAGTCTTCTTGCGCCGAGGCAAGATGGCTCCGGCTGGAACGGTCTCGATGACCATCTACTTCCACGCCGACGCTCAGACGCTGACCGAACAGGCAGACAATTCCGTCCTGGGAACGGCGCGGACCCAACGGTTCGGAAACGGATACTTCGATCAGTCGGCCGAAATTTGGGGCAGTGACGGCGCATTGCTCGCTACGACACACCAGTTGGTCTACTTCAAGGATTGACGGGAAGCGCACTGTCCCCTTCCGGCGCCTTCACCATCGACAATGCGGCAAGACCGACGCCGAGAACCACCAGCAGTCCGATGATGCCGGCACGGTCTGCACCGAAGAGCCAAGCGAACAGGCCGAACAGTGTCGGTGCCAAAAACGACACTGCTCGGCCTGTGGTCGCATACAGGCCGAACATCTGACCTTCACGCCCAGGCGGGGTGATGCGCGCCAAGAAGGTTCGTGCCGACGACTGAGCGGGCCCGACGAAGAGGCAGAGCGCGAGACCGAAGATCCAGAACATCACCGGCCCTGACACCGCGATCAGGATCGCGCCGACCACGATCATCGACGCCAGCGAGACGGTGATGACCTGTTTCGGTCCGATCCGATCGTCGAAGCGTCCGGCCACCAATGCACCGATTGCGGAAATCACGTTGGCCGCGACACCGAACAGTAGGACGTCGGCAGCGCTGATTCCGTAGACGTTGACAGCCAGCACGGCCCCGAAGGTGAACACGCCCGCCAGACCGTCACGAAAGAGTGCGCTCGCGATCAGGTACCAGATCGTGCGCCTGTCGACGTTCCAGAGTTCGCGCAGATCGCGCCACAACACCCGATAGGAGTCGAGGAACCCGGCCTTGGACGCTCCCGGATCGACCGCGGGGCTGGGCAACTCTGGAACCTTGAAGAACACCGGAATTGCGAAGACCGCGAACCACACTGCAGCCAGCAGTGCCACCATCCGGATGTTCATGCCGCCGTCGGTGGTCAATCCCAGGAATCCCCGAGTGTCACCGTCGCCGACGATGAACCCGAAGTAGCACAGCAACAGCAGCACGATTCCGCCGAAATATCCCATGGCCCAGCCGAAGCCGGAGACTCTACCCAGATTCTCCGGTGTCGACACCTGCCGCATCATGGCGTTGTAGGGAACGCCGGCAAGCTCGAAGATCACCGAACCGATTGCGAGCAGAACCAATCCGAGCCACAGATAGCGGTAGTTGTCTTCGACGAAGTAGAGGCCCGCCATCGAGAGCACGGTGATGCCGGTCAGTATCGCGAGCGAGAGTTTACGTTTACCCGACGCATCGAAACGTTGTCCGGTGATCGGAGCGAGAATCGCGATGAAGAAGCCGGCGATTCCGAGTGCCCAGCTGAGCCACGTAGTTGCCGAAATCGTGCCGGGAAGGTCGTCACCGACCGCGTCGGTGAGATAAACCGAGAAGACGAACGTGAGGATCACTGCGTTGAATGCGGCCGATCCCCAATCCCACAGCCCCCATGCGAACACTTGACTCTTCGTGGCCGCACCGCCGATGCCTGCGGGTGGCTCTGCCTGCGTGCTCGTGGACTCGGCGCTCATACGGCGAAGCCTAACTGCGCGCGGGCGACTCGGCGCCTCTCTCCGAAGTCGACATACACGACGCTCTATGCACCCGAGTTAGTACGCACTTAGTTGCATACGCACCTGAGTGCATAGATACTTTTTCCATGGCACTCGAACATGCGTTGCTCGTCTCCCTTTCCGAACAGGATGCGTCGGGATACGACCTCACACGCCGGTTCGACAAGTCGATCGGCTTCTTCCACAGCGCGACGCACCAGCAGATCTACCGAGTCCTCAAGCGAATGGACGAGGCAGGCTGGGTGGAGGTGGAGGCCATCGCGCAGGACGGCCGACCGGACAAGAAGATGTACCGCGTCAGCGATGCCGGCCGCGCCGAACTGACCCGATGGATCGCAGAGCCGTCCGAACCGAACCACCTGCGCAACGAGTTGGCCATCAAGATCAGGGCCGCTGCGCACGCCGATCTCCCCGCTCTACGACGCGAAGTCGCTCGCCACCGCGACGGCCACGCCGCCCGCCTCGACGTCTACCGACTCATCGAAAAGCGTGACTTCCCCAATCCAGCAGCGCTTTCCGGCTCTTCACTGCACCAGTACCTCGTACTTCGCGGCGGCATCCGCGTCGAAGAAGGATTCACCGACTGGTGCCAGGAAGTTCTGGACGCATTGCCCACTGGCGAGTACGCCACCGAAGACACCGGCGAGTACGCCACCGAAGACACTGGCGAGTACGCCACGGAAGGACATCTTCAGTCATGACGGATACACAGTTCCCCCGCCTGCTCGAACCGCTCGACCTCGGATTCACGACGCTGAAGAACCGCGTCGTCATGGGATCGATCCACACCGGCCTCGAAGATCGCGCGAAGGACACCGACCGCTTGGCCGAGTACTTCGCCGAACGTGCCCGTGGCGGAGTCGGCTTGATCATCACCGGCGGCTACGCGCCCAACCGCACCGGTTGGCTCTTACCCTTCGGTGCCAAGCTGACCAACCGCATCGAAGCGCGCCGTCACCGCCGGATCACCAAGGCGGTTCACGACGCGGGTGGAAAGATCGCCATGCAGATCCTGCACGCCGGCCGCTACAGCTACCAGCCGTTCAGTGTCTCCGCGTCGTCGATCAAGGCGCCTATCAATCCGTTCCGTCCGCGCAAGCTGACCGGCCGTGGGGTGCGTTGGCAGATCCGGAACTATGTTCGCTGCGCGCGTCTGGCCAAGTCCGCGGGTTACGACGGCGTCGAAATCATGGGCGGTGAGGGCTACTTCATCAACCAGTTCCTCTGCGAGCGCACGAACAAGCGCACCGACCAGTGGGGCGGCAGTTCCGAGAACCGTCGACGCATGGCAGTCGAAATCGTGCGACGCACACGCAAGGCCGTCGGCCCGAACTTCATCATCGTGTTCCGGTTGTCGATGGCAGACCTGGTCGAGGGCGGTCAGACCTGGGATGAAATCGTCTCGTTGGCAAAGGAAGTCGAAGCTGCCGGCGCCACGATCATCAACACCGACATCGGATGGCACGAGTCACGGGTGCCCACCATCGTCACCTCGGTTCCCCGAGCAGCCTTCGTGGACATCACGAGCAAGCTCGAGAAGCACGTCGACATTCCGGTAGCCGCCTCGAATCGGATCAACATGCCCGAGACTGCCGAAGAGATCCTCAACCGCGGTGACGCGCAGTTGATTTCGATGGCCAGGCCGATGCTCGCCGATCCCGACTGGGTGAACAAGGCAGAACGCGGAGCGTCCGACGAGATCAACACGTGCATTGCCTGTAACCAAGCCTGCCTCGACCACGCCTTCGTTCACAAGCAGGTCTCCTGCCTGCTCAATCCGCGCGCGGGCCGTGAGACCACGTTGATCCTCTCCCCCACCCGGCGGACCAAGAACCTCGCCGTCGTCGGTGCCGGCCCCGCCGGACTTTCCGCAGCACTCAACCTTGCTCAGCGTGGTCATTCGGTCACGTTGTTCGAGGCCTCGGACAAGATCGGCGGGCAATTCGGGATCGCACAGCTCATTCCGGGTAAGGAAGAGTTCGCCGAGACCATTCGCTACTACACCCGCATGCTGGACGTGGCTGGAGTGACGGTCAAGCTCGAAACCCGCGTCGCACCGGCAGATCTCATCGGCTCCTTCGACGAAGTCGTGGTTGCCACCGGCGTGACGCCGCGGGTTCCCAAGATCCCCGGCATCGAGAACCCGAAGGTGCTGACCTACGCCGAGGTCGTCCGAGAGGGCAAGCCCGTCGGCAAGTCCGTCGCCGTCATCGGCGCCGGCGGCATCGGCGTCGATGTGAGCGAATTCCTCACGCACCCCACTTCCCCCACTCTTCATCTCAAGGAGTGGAAGCAGGAATGGGGCGTCACCGAACCCGAAATGGCCCCGGGCGCTCTCACCACTCCGGTACCAGAACTCTCCGAGCGGGAGGTCTACCTCCTCCAACGCAAGCCAGGACGCATCGGCGCCGGCCTCGCGAAGACCACCGGCTGGGTCCACCGGGCGGCCCTCAAGAACAAGGGCGTCCACGAGCTCTCGGGCGTCAACTACGAGCGCATCGACGACGCCGGCCTGCATATCACCTTCGGTGAGAAGCACGAGAAGCCCCGACTTCTCGAGGTCGACACCATCGTCATCTGCGCCGGGCAGGAGTCGGTTCGCGATCTCGTGGACGAATTGACCGTCGCGGGTGTGGTGACCCACATCATCGGCGGCGCGGATGTCGCTGGCGAACTCGACGCCAAGCGTGCCATCGAACAGGGCACACGACTGGCCGCGAAGATCTGACCGGCTACGCTGACTGATCGTGAGCCTGCCGACACCCACAACCACAGCCCGCGCCGTAGTGACCGGCGCCTCCTCCGGCATCGGAGAGGCACTGGCCGCTGATCTGGCATCACGCGGACACTCCCTGATCCTCGTTGCCCGTCGTGGCGAGGTCATGGAGGCCCTCGCCGAGAAGCTTCGCGCCGCGCACGGCGTCGAGGTGGAGGTCCGTGCATCGGACCTCTCCGACAGCGCGGCGCGTGCCGTTCTGGTCGAGGAACTCGGTGGCCGCGACATCAGCATCCTGTGCAACAACGCCGGTATCGCCACCTTCGGGCCGATCGCCGAGCTGGACCCGGCCTACGAGCGCGACCAGGTCGAGCTCAACGCCGTTGCAGTGCACGATCTCACGCTGGCCGTGCTGCCCGGCATGCTCGCGCGCAAGTCCGGAGCCATCCTGATGGTCGGGTCCGCGGCCGGCAACATGCCGATCCCCAACAACGCGACGTACGCCGCCACCAAGGCGTTCGTGAACACCTTTGCGGAATCGTTGCGAGGTGAACTCAAGGGCACCGGAGTGAACGTCACCCTGCTCGCCCCAGGCCCCGTACGCACCGAAACCCCGGACCCGGCCGAAGCGTCGATCGTCGACAAGCTCGTCCCGGACTTCTTCTGGATCTCGAGCGAGTACACCGCCAAGGTCTCGCTCGACGGCCTGGCCGAGAACAAGATGCGCGTCGTACCGGGCATCTTGAGCAAGGCGATGTCCGTCGCGGGCGGTTACAGCCCGCGTGCCGTCGTTGCGCCCATCGTGGGCACGTTCTACAAGAAGCTCGGCGGCTGATTCACTCAAACTTCTCAGAGCAGGCCATAGCAGACCATATAGTCGGTTAATGGCGATGCGAAGAACACTGGCAGTCGGGGCAATCCTTCTTTTGACCGGAGGGTTGCCCTTACTGCTGCCCACGGCAGCGAATGCATGTTCGTGCGCATCATCGGCTACCCCGGAAGAAGCCGTGAGCGTCTCCAGCACCGTTTTCCTCGGAACTCCGACGGAGAAAACTTCGGACGGATTCGAGGACACCTACCTGTTCGACGTCAGCCGGGTCTACAAAGGCGATCTGGCATCGGTGACGTCGGTGGGGACACTCGCGAACGGGAACGGTTGTGGCACAAGCTACGTGCTCGGCACCGAGCAGCTGATGTTCGTTTCTGCGCCGTACGACGTCGACGCCGAGCACGAGGGGCACCGCTGCGGGCCGGCTACCGAAACCGGGTTCGACATCCAAGCGGCGGTCGAGTCCGTGTACGGCGCCGGTTACGCCCCGAGTGCCGGCGGAACTCCGTCCGTTGGTGTGTCCGCCGACCGATCGACGGTCATCGGCGGAGGCGCCGCGGTGGCATTGCTCGCGGTGCTCGGTTGGTTCGGATGGAAGCGCCGGCGAGCACAGTAAGTCGAGGACGTCAGGGCCGCGTCAACCTCGTTCGGCGGCGCGTCAAGTAAGCGTCAAGATCCGCCCCACCGGTGATCTTCGGGAGTAGATCTGAAGGTAGCCCGCAACACGGCGGGTCACCTTCAGGAGATCGACGTGACGCTACTCGAAATCTTCCCCTCCCTACGCGGCGCAATGACACCGCGTATGGATCCTGCGTTGTGGCCCATCAGTACTCGCCACGACCACAGCGGGCGTGTCTGCATCGGCGACGTCTCCCTCGAAGAGATCGCGGACCAGTACGGCACACCGACGTACGTCGTCGACGAGGCGGACGTGCGGCACCGCTGCCGCACGTATCGAGAGATCTTCCCCGACTCGGAGATCGTGTACGCCGGCAAGGCACTGATGATTCGAGCGATGGCTACCTGGGTCTCCGACGAGGGACTCGGGGTGGATGTCTGTTCCGCCGGTGAACTCGCCGTCGCGCTTGCCGCGGGCGTGGACCCCAACCGAATCATCCTGCACGGCAATGCCAAATCGGTTTCCGAACTGAGGGCGGCGGTCAACGCGGGTGTCGGCCGGATCGTCCTCGACTCCCCCAGCGAAGCGGTACGGCTCGCGTCGGTGTGCACCCACCGACAGAAGGTGTTGGTCAGAGTCACACCCGGCATCGACATACACGGACACAAGGCAGTGTCCACGGGCATCGTGGACCAAAAGTTCGGCCTACCAGCGTTTTCCGAAGAACTGGAACATACGGTATCCGTCGTCGCCAACGCGACGCACCTGCAGCTCATCGGCCTGCATTGCCATCTCGGCTCCCAGATCACCGATCCCGAACTCTTCCGCCCCGCGATCGAGACGATGATCGCACAGATGGACGACATACGACGCACGCATCGAATCATCCTCACCGAACTCGATCTCGGCGGTGGCCATGGGATCGCCTACGTGCCGGGAGATGCCCAATTGGATCTGACCCGCCTCGCTCACGTCATCGACGAAACTCTCGACGACGCGTGCACCCGAAACCGCTTCCCTCGCCCCGAAATCGTGCTCGAGCCTGGCCGAGCGATCGCTGCGCGGGCCGGAGTCACGCTCTATCGCGTACAGAACATCAAGTCGATCAGCGGGGGACGAACCTTCGTCTCCGTCGACGGCGGGATGAGCGACAACCCTCGGGTGTCGTTGTACGACAGCCACTACGACGTCGAACTGGTGAACCGACATTCGCGCGCACCGCTCCAGGAAGTAACCGTCGCCGGGCGACACTGCGAATCGGGCGACGAAATTGCCGTCGGAGCAAGGCTTCCCGCCGACCTACATGAAGGTGACCTGTTGGCAGTGCCGTGTACGGGCGCATACCACCACAGCATGGCCTCCACCTACAACAGCGTCGGCCGGCCGCCGGTCGTCGCCGTGCTGGGCGGGATTGCGCGGCCGTTGATCAGGCGCGAATCGATCAACGACCTGCTGGCCCGCGAGGTCGGCATCTGACCTCGCGGGCGCCTGAGCCTCAGCGCCTGCGGCGACTACCGGTGCCGAAGATGTTTCGCGAAATCTCGCGTCCCGCAGCCGAAGCCGCCGAGCGCAGGAAACTCTTGACAGCCGAGTTGCCCAAGATCTGCTCGGCGATGTTGGGGCCCTCCGGCTCGGCCGGCGGCGGTGGCGGCAGATCGGGCAGCGACGGAAGATCCAGGGACTGATCCGCCGTCGGAGCACCGGCCACCTTGGCCGTCAGCTTCTCGTACGCCGACTCGCGGTCGATGGTCTGGCCGTACTTCTGATTCAGCGGACTCGACGACGCGGCCGCCTTGATCGCGTCGTTGCCGATGGTGTCCATCAGCGACCTCGGAGGACGAATCTTGGTCCAGGCCACCGGCGTCGGCGCACCCTTTTCCGAGAGTACGGTCACGATGGCTTCACCGATGCCGAGTGAAGTCAGTGCCTTTTCCAGGTCGTAGTGCTCGGTTTTCGGGTACGTGCGGACGGTCTTGTTGAGGGCTTTCTGATCGTCGGGCGTGAAGGCACGCAGGGCGTGCTGAACCCGCGCACCCAACTGTGACAGCACCGAATTCGGAATGTCGGTCGGAAGTTGCGTGCAGAAGAACACACCGACGCCCTTGGAACGAATGAGCTTGACCGTCTGTTCCACCTGCTGAAGGAAGGCCTTCGACGCGTCCGCGAACAGAAGGTGCGCCTCGTCGAAGATGAACACGAGCTTCGGCTTGTCCAGATCTCCCTCTTCGGGCAGCGTCTGGAACAGGTCCGCGAGCACCCACATCAGGAAGGTGGAGAACATTGCCGGGCGCGCCGCCTGGGCACCGAGTTCGAACAGCGTGATCACACCGGCACCGCCGACGACACGCAGCAGATCCTCGGTTTCGAGTTCCGGTTCACCGAAGAAGGTGTCACCACCATCTGCTTCGAGGTTGACCAACGCGCGCAGAATCACTCCCGCCGTCGCCGAGGAAACTCCGCCGATACCCTTCAGATCGGCCTTGCCCTCAGCGCTCGTCAGGTGCGCGATGACCGAACGCAGATCCTTGAGGTCCAGCAGGGCCAGGCCCTGAGTGTCGGCCCAGTGGAAGATCAGCCCTAGAGTCGACTCCTGGGTCTCGTTGAGGCCCAACACTTTACTGAGCAGGATCGGCCCGAAACTGGTGATGGTCGCGCGCACCGGGATACCGATTCCGTCCGTTCCCAACGACAAGAACTCGACTGGCATCCCAGCGGGAGTCCACGAATCGTCGCCCGTCTCGACTGCGCGAGCCTTCATCTTCTCGCTCGGATCCCCCGCCTTCGACAGACCCGAGAGATCGCCCTTGACGTCGGCCATCACAACCGGCACACCCGCGGCGGACAGCTGCTCGGCGATGCCCTGCAACGTCTTGGTCTTGCCGGTACCCGTCGCACCGGCGATCAGACCGTGACGGTTGATCGTCGCCAACGGAATCCGCACCCGTGCGGTGGGATCTGCCACACCGTCGATCACCACCGAGCCGAGCTCGAGTGCCCGCCCCTCGGATGAATAGCCCGCCGCGATTTCAGCGGCAGCACCCGAGGGCACCTGAGCAGCGGGGGTGGCTCCGGCCGATGCTTCGGCCTCGGCGGCAGCCGCTTCCTTCTCTGCTTCCTCAGCTGCTGCAGCGGCTTCAGCTGCAATCCGAGCGGCTTCGGCAGCGGCAGCCTTGGCAGCTTTCGCCTTCTCCGCCGGCGTCAGCGGCGCGGCTCCGTCCTTCGGATCCACGGTCATCGAAAAGCCCTCCTCGTTGCAATGCGGCGAAGTTCTTGTCATCACCCGAACGCCGTCTCACACACGTCGAGTTTCCACCGCAGACCTTATCCCGCGCCCGCGCGCACTACTGTGTTCCTGGTGCAGGACAAATTGGTATGGATCGATTGTGAAATGACCGGGCTGCGACTCGAGTCGGACAAACTCATCGAGATTGCGGCTCTGGTGACCGACAGCGACTTGAACATCTTGGGCGAAGGTGTGGACATCGTCATCCACGCCGACGACGACGCGTTGGCTGCAATGCCCGACGTCGTGAAGAAGATGCACGCAAAGTCGGGACTGACCGAAGAGGTTCGTAAGTCGACGGTCACCCTCGCCGAGGCGGAGAAAGAGGTGCTCGCGTACATCCGCAAGCACGTTCCCGTCGCCGGTACGGCTCCCTTGGCGGGTAATTCAATCGCCACCGACCGCGGATTCATCTCGCGGGACATGACGGCGCTGGACACATACCTGCACTACCGGATGATCGACGTCAGCTCCATCAAAGAACTCTCCCGCCGCTGGTACCCGCGAATCTACTTCGGCCAGCCCGAAAAAGGTCTCGCCCACCGGGCACTCGCCGACATCAAGGAATCCATCCGCGAACTCAAGTACTACCGCGGCACTGCATTCGTCGCGGCGCCCGGACCGTCGAGCGCGGAGATTGCAGCCGTCGTAGAGGGCTTGGGTCCCGCCTGACCTGCCGATTGGCTTCCTGACCGACTTTCGCGCTAGTATCTCTTTCGTCAAAGCAGCCGGGTCAAACCGGTGGCCGAGGCAATGGTGGGCGTAGTTCAGTTGGTAGAGCACCAGGTTGTGATCCTGGCTGTCGCGGGTTCGAGTCCCGTCGCTCACCCAAGCGGAACCCCCGAAGATGTCGAAAGACATTTTCGGGGGTTCTTTTGGTTTGTGCGCCAGCCCCAATCTCCCCTTCCACAGCCGGGTGAACGTATCGCTCCCCTTCTCTGACAGGGGCAGCGATACGTTCACCCGAAGTGGGTGGGGTGGCGACCGCGACAAATCGCGCGCTCCCGAGCAACCCGTGCCCGAGCTGAGCGAACGTACCTCTCGTCGCCTCAGATAGACCGAAAGCCACTTTCGCTTACATCGGGGTAGCTGGAATTCGCCGCAAATGGCCCAGCCGTCGATCACTCGGGCGACGGTTGCGGCTCCCAGACACCTACGACGGTCCCCTCGCGAACATGTCGCTCGTACACCGAAACCTTGTCGTGGATGACGTTCAGGTTTTCCTGCATCGCAGCGATCCTGGATCGAATCAACTCCTCATGCGACTGTAAAACTGAAAGCCGCTCCTTCTCGTTTCCCGGCCCTGACCTGACGAGAGCGGCGAATTCGCGGATCGTGGCGATCGGCATACCCGAGTCTCGGAAGCGATTGCACAGCTTCAACCAAGAGACATCGCTTTCGGAGTAGACCCGACGCCCACCTGCCGAGCGCGCCACCTCGTGAACGAGCAATTCCTCACGTTCGAAGTATCGAAGGGAATCGATACTGATTCCGGTCTGGACAGCGACGTCACCGATTGACAGTTCGCGCATTGCCTGGCGACCTTTCCTTGACCTGGAGTGCACTCCAGATTTTACGGTCGCAGCCATGAATTCCATCCAGCGCAAAATCAACACCGGATACTCCCGAGTCTCCACTGCCGACGACGTACTTGCCGGACAAGATTTAACAGGCACTACGGTTTTGGTCACCGGCGGGTACTCCGGACTGGGATATGAGGTTTCGCAGTCACTTTCTTCGGTCGGCGCGCGAGTTGTAGTTCTTGCCCGCCGACCAGAACAGGCACGGAGGGCGGTGGCCGACCTTCCGGGTATCGAAGTGCGAGCGTGCGACCTGTCGGACCCGAGCAGTGTCAGATCGTGTGCGCGAGAAATTCTCGAATCCCGGATCACTCCGGACATCATCATCTGCAATGCGGGGGTCATGGCCTGCCCGGAACTCCGTGTCGGCTCCGGATGGGAATCACAATTCGCGATCAATCACCTCGGGCACTTTGTACTGGTGAACCTGCTTGTGCCAGCCATGCCCGCAAACGGTTCTCGCGTAGTCGCTGTCTCGTCGGCGGGACATTTTCTGTCGGGAGTGCGTTGGAATGACATACATTTCCGCAACGGTTACGACCGCTGGCTTGCGTACGGTCAAGCCAAGACTGCAAATGCTCTATTCGCTGTACAGCTGGCGAGCTCCGGTGCTTCACGCGGTATCAGTGCGTTCTCCGTCCATCCCGGGAGCATCCTCACTCCGCTTCAACGTCACTTCTCCACATTGGAGAAACACGATCTCGGATGGACGACGTCGAATGGCGACGCCGTGCCGGGGTTCAAGACTCCCTCCCAGGGCGCCGCTACAACGGTGTGGGCAGCGACGGCACCGATACTCGCCGATCACTCCGGCGCGTATCTCCAGGACTGCAACATCGCGGACGTCGCGCAGACCGATGACATGAGCGTCGGCGGAGTGAAACCTTGGGCTACCGATCCCGCCGACGCACGCAGATTGTGGGCACTGTCCGCTGAGATGACCGGAGTGGACGCGTTCGGTCGACGCTGACACCGAGCGAACGTACCTCCCGTCGCCTCAGATAGACCGAGAGGCACTTTCGCTCACAAAAGGTGTACAGATGCAGAATGCCCCCAACCGGACGGTCGGGGGCATTCTGCCGTTCAAGGCTTCAGGGACGCACTCAGACGTCCGCGTTGCCGGTCTTCCAGACGCTCCAGGGGATGTTCCAGTCACCGAGGCCGTCGGTACCGGAGAGAGTGCCGCCGACGGTGTTCTTGACGACGACGATGTCCCCACGCTTGGTGTTGTCGTAGACCCACTTGGCGTTGGACGGGCTCAGGTTGAGGCAGCCGTGACTGGTGTTGGAGTAGCCCTGCTGCCCGACCGACCACGGCGCCGAGTGGAAGAAGATGCCGCTGTAGGACATTCGGGTCGCCCAGTCGACGGGGGTCTTGTAACCCTGCGCCGAGGTGACCGGGACGCCGTACGTGGACGAGTCCATGATCATGTTCGCGAAGCGGTCACCGATGATGTAGACGCCGTTGTCGGTGGGAGTGCTGTCCTTGCCCATGGAGGTGGGCATGGTCATGACGGTCTCACCGTTGACCTGGAAAGTGACCTGCTTGGTGTTGTCGTCCGCCGTGGCGATGACGGCATCACCGATGGTGAAGGAACTCTTCGCGTCTTCCTGCCCGAAGACTCCCTTGCCGAGATTTCGCCCGTACACGTTGACGCTCACGTCGACCTTGGTGCCCGGTGCCCAGTAGTTCTCCGGACGCCAACGGACCTCACGATTGTTGACCCAGTAGAACGCACCTTCGACGGCCGGAGTCGTGGTGACGGTGATCGCGGCTTCGGCAGCCTTGCGATCTGGGATGTTCTCGTCGAACTGCACCGCGATGGGCTGACCGATGCCGACCACGTCGCCCTCGTTGGGCAAGACGTACGGCTTGGTGACGTTGCCGGGTGCGCTGGTGGTGAAGGACGTGACCGTCGTACTTGCGCCACCCAATCCGAATGCGCGGGCCTCGATTTTGTACTTGCGGTTGTAGCCGAGCGGTTCGGTGGTGGTCCAGGACGCACCGTCGGCAGCAATCGCGCCGGCAACTGCCTTGCCGTCCTGATTGACCATCGTCACGTCGGACAGAGCGCCGTCAGCGACGTTGATCTTGACCGGGTCGCCCGGCGAGAAGCCGACAGCGCCGTCGGCAGCGGTCGAGGTGAGCTTCGGCTTGATGAGTTCGGTGAGCGGATTGGAATCGATCGGCGCCGACCCTTCAGTGCTGACGTCCTTGCCGCCCGACGTACACGCGGTCATCAGAACGAGAGCACCGAGAGACGCCGCGATCATCGCCGCGCCCTTCGACGCTCGACCGTTCCCCCCGCGCACGGACAGACCCCACCTTTGACGACTCATCGTTCGACTCCGCTTCACAATTTCTCCGACTAACTTCCGCGTCACATGCGAATCCCACTTACCGGAAGGCAAGTGGGACTTGCGGTATGACTGCGCTGCACCAATGATGCCAGGCGCGCTCGTTACCAACGGTCATGAAAGCCCACGCCGTCAGTAACGTTCAAGTATCAATCGCTCCGAACCGTCCGTTTTGTTACCGCTTTCAGCGGATTTCCTCCGATCGGACTACAGCGGTGACGCCTCCACCTGGCGATTTGCTCCCGAACCGGCGATTCGGCTAATGTTCTGTCTCGCAAGAGCGAGCGCCTATAGCTCAGTTGGTAGAGCAAGTGACTCTTAATCACTGGGTCCGGGGTTCGAGTCCCTGTGGGCGCACTTGCAAAGGTCCCCACCTTCTTCGGAAGGTGGGGATTTTTCTTTGTGTCGTGGTGGACAGGTTGTGGTGAATAGACTTCACAGTTATCGGAACCACGGCCTGGAGGATTGATGACCGAGCGCGAAACCACACCGGGCAGCGAGCTGGCATTTGCCGGGGTTGCGGGTCAGGCCGCTCTGATCCGGTCCGGAGAAATATCGGCCCGCGAGCTCACCGAGAACACACTTCGCCGTATCGAACGCCTCGATTCGACGCTCAATGCTTTTGTGCGAGTTCTCGCAGACGAAGCGCTCGACGAAGCGACACGTCTCGATCAGCGCCAGGCCGACGGCCACAGCCTGGGCCCACTGCACGGAGTTCCGATCGCGATCAAAGACGAGAACGACGTCGCCGGAACGCCGACGACGTACGGCGGTGCGGCGGCAACCCGCATCGCCTCTGCTGACTCGGAGGTCGTCCGGCGGTTGCGCGACGCCGGCGCGGTGATCGTCGGCAAGACGACGATGCCCGAGTTCGGCATCTGGCCCTTCACGGAGACTGCTGCAAACGGCTACACCAGAAACCCTTGGGACACCGGCGTATCCACGGGCGGATCGAGCGGAGGATCTGCGTCGGCCGTCGCGTCAGGCATGGTCGCAGCGGCAATCGGCGGCGACGGCGGCGGTTCCATCCGACTGCCTTCGGCGTTCTGCGGGTTGTTCGGACTCAAACCGCAGCGCGGTCGGGTGAGCACCGCGCCGAACCGCAACCTCTGGCGCGGACTCGGCACGCTAGGCCCTCTCACTCGTTCCGTCGAGGACAGCGCGCTCGTGTACGACGTGATAACCGGTATCACCGGGATCGACGACTACACAACCGAAACGCTCCGCACCAGCTTTGCCGAGTCAGCCGCGTCGGCGCCCGGGCCGCTTCGCATTGCAGTGTCCACCCGGAGTCCGGTCCGGGGCGTCCGCCCGTCCCCGGAGGTCGTTGCCGCGGTGCATTCGATCGCAGAGATGTTGAGCGCGTTGGGACATCACGTCGAAGAGCACGATCCCGAGTACCCGGACGCAACTGCAGCATTTCTCCCCCAGGTGCTCGGCGGCGTCCGCGACGAAGCACTGCGCGTCGATCATCCAGCGTTACTCGAGAAGCGCACACGAGCACTCGCGTCGATCGGCCGGATAGCCGCTCCCGCGCGCGTCGGGAAATTCGCTTACCGCAAAGGTGAGCGAATCGCAGCGACGGTCAACCAGGTCTTCGACACCTTCGACCTGGTCCTGATGCCGACCACGCCCGCGCTGCCACGCCCGATCGGACAACTCGAAGGAACCGGCCTTCTGTCAGCAGTCCGCAAGGCGTTGCCGATCGCCGCCTACTGTTCGATCTGGAATGTCTGCGGCAACCCGGCGGCCGCTGTGCCCGCCGGGTTCTCCGAACGCGGACTCCCCCTGAGCGTCCAACTGGTCGGGCGCAGCGGTGGTGAACCGACCATTCTCGCCGTCGCACAGCAGTTGGAAAGCACCGTCCGCTGGCCGGATTCGCACCCTCCACACTCGTGAATTCCGGAAGCGATGTAACCATCGTCACCACGATGAACACGCGTTTTGCAAACTCCTGAGCCTGTCGGCTAATGTTCTGTCTCGCAAGAGCGAGCGCCTATAGCTCAGTTGGTAGAGCAAGTGACTCTTAATCACTGGGTCCGGGGTTCGAGTCCCTGTGGGCGCACTTGCAAGAAGGCCCCCACCTCACCAGGTGGGGGCCTTCTTCATGTTCTGTCTTCGACAACTCGGGTCAGCGAATGATCTTCCGGACCACGAGTATTCCCACCACTGAACCGACTGCGATCAGCGCGTACTTCACTGCCGGCTCGTTGAGCTTGGCGAGCACCGTCTTCTTGGTGTTCTCGACCAGCCGCTTCGGGTTGGTGCGGACCGTCAGTTCGTCGAGTGTGCTCGCGAGCTGGTTACGCGCCTTCTCGATCTCGCGTTCGATGCTCTCGGTGTCCCTGGGCACGTGTCCTCCAACTTGTCTGTGTTCTGCTGCTCTGTGTGCGGGTCTGCTGTGCGGACGCAGCGCGCCGACACTTCGCTCTACCGTAGAGGAGCAGAATGCCCTCGCGCCCACCTGCCGCGCAATTTCTCGACTAACCTCGATTCCCGTGACCGAGAACAGTAGATTGTCCGCCGGCGACGTCGCGCCGGATTTCACGCTCCCAGACGCCGATGGCAACGAGGTTTCCCTTCACGATTACCGCGGCCCCAAGGTCATCGTGTACTTCTACCCGGCGGCCAGCACCCCGGGGTGCACCAAGCAGGCCTGCGACTTCCGTGACAGCCTCGCCGAGCTGAACGGCGCCGGCCTCGAAGTCATCGGAATCTCGCCGGACAAGCCCGCAAAACTCGCGAAGTTCCGCGATACCGAAGAGTTGACCTTCCCGCTGCTCTCCGATCCCGAGAAGGCGACGCTCGAAGCCTGGGGCGCGTTCGGTGAGAAGAAGATGTACGGCAAGACCGTCCAGGGCGTCATCCGCTCGACGTTCCTCGTCGACGAGGAAGGCAAGATCGAGGTGGCCCAGTACAACGTCCGGGCCACCGGCCACGTCGCCAAGCTACGACGCGATCTGTCGGTCTAACTCCCGTACCGGCTCAAGAACAGAGCCTCCGCGAAAGCGAGGTTCTCGATCTCCGACGGGTCGACGCTTTCGTCGGGCGCATGAATGCGGCATTGCGGTTCCTCGACGCCGATCAACGCGATCTCCGCGTCGGGGAACTGCTCGGCCAGTGCACTGCACAGCGGTATCGATCCCCCTTGGCCGGCAAATCCGACTTCGCGGCCGTAGGCATCGGTGAGCGCGGACTTCAGCTGCGCGAAACCTGCACCCTCCGTCGAGGACGAGAACGGCGATCCCGTCGATTCCGGAACGACCTCGATGTGGACGCCCCACGGCGCCGCCGCGCGGAGGTGGTCCGTCAACAACTTCTGTGCCTGCGCCGGATCCGTGCCAGGCGGGACACGAAGATTCAGGCGCGCCGACGCGCGGGGCGTGATCGCCGCCGCCGAACCCACGACCGGCGGGCAGTCGATACCCAGGATGGTCAGCGCCGGACGAGCCCACACCTGCTCGGCGACCGAACCGGAACCAGTCAACTGCACCCCTTCGAGCACCCCGGCGTCGGAGCGGAACTGATCGCCGTCATAACTGACACCCGCCCACTCCTGATCGTTGGTCAAGCCTTCGACAGTGGTGTTTCCGGCGCTGTCGTGCAGCGTCGAGAGTATGTGCACCAGCGCGGTGATCGCATCGGGCGCCGGTCCACCGAAGACACCGGAGTGAATCTCACCCTCGAGCGTCGACACGTGGACCACAACGTTCGCGATCCCGCGCAATGACGTCGTGATCGTCGGCTCCCCGACTTCGGTGTTGCCGGTATCGGCGATCAGGATCATGTCGGCTGCAAAAAGTTCGGGGCGCTCTCGCACCAGATCCTCGAGACCGCCAGTGCCCATCTCCTCGGATCCCTCGGCGACGATCGTCAGGTGGGCGCTCGGATCCACACCGGCTGCGGCGAGCGCTCGCAGAGCTGTCAGATGCATGACGACGTTGCCCTTGCAGTCGGAAGCGCCCCGTCCGTACCACCGTCCGTCGCGCTCGGTGAGCGTGAAAGGCGGGGAGCCCCAAAGCTCTTCGTTTCCGGGCGGCTGAACGTCGTAGTGGCAGTACAGCAGAACGGTCGGAGCACCGCCCGGGCCTGGTCGACGCCCGACAACCGCGGCCGAACCGTCGGAGGTCTCGATCGCCTCGATATCGGCGAAACCCTGAGCCCGGAATGCCTCCAGGACCCAATGCGCAGCGGCCGCGCATTCTTCCGGCGGGTACTGCCGTGCATCGGCGACGGACTTCATCGCCACAAGTGCACTCAGATCCTCACGGGCACGCGGCATGAGTTCACCTACCGCGGTTCGCAGTTCTTCCGTCATCGTCTCCCTCTCCTCGGCATCGAATCTCGGTGTGCCCGAAGAATCTCAGTCTGCCCGAATCGGACGTAGGCAGGCGCCAGGATCGCCGTTGCGCCACACCGCGCAGCAACCTCTTCGGCTACTGGACAGTTGGTCACCTAGTATCGAGGTGTGGCAACAGCATCGGGACTCGTGTGCGTGCACCTGCGCGGTGCGTTTCGACCGATCACGACCGCCGAAGTAGGTGGCCGATGACACCGGATAATGCACAAGTCCCAAATTCGACAGAAAACACCGATAGCCTGGAAGACGTGCAGCCCACGACTCGTCACCGCGCGCGGCGACGAGTCGACCCAGCACTGGAGAATCCCCAGAGCCTCGAAGAACCGCAGGAACTGCTGCCGCGCAAGCGTCCGACGCAAGAGCGCAGCCAGCGTAAATTCGACGCACTCCTGGCTGCGTCACGGGAACTCCTCACCGATGTCGGTTTCGAATCGTTCACCTGTGAAGAAGTCGCGGCACGTGCTGACGTCCCGATTGGGACGCTTTACCAGTTCTTCGCGAACAAGTACGTCATCGTGTGCGAATTGAACCGCCAGGACCTCGTCGGGGTCCAGCACGAGCTTGCTCAGTTCGGCGGCGAAGTACCCTCGCTCGACTGGTTGCGGTTCCTGAACAGTTTCGTCGATCACATGGCCGGGCTGTGGACGTCTGATCCGTCGCGCCGCGAGGTCTGGCTGGCGATGCAGTCGACGCCGTCCACGCGGGCAACCGGAGTCATTCACGAAAAGCAGTTCGCCGAGACCGTAGCGAAAATGCTCGGCCCGTTGACGCCTCGTACGCGGCGAGATCGTCGCCTGATGATGGCGGAAGTTCTTGTCCACGTGGTGTATTCGATGCTCAATTTCTCGGTTCAGGACGGTCAGTCGCATGCCGACGCCGTCGCCGAACTGAAAAGGTTGATGATCGCGTATCTCCTCGTCGCCGAGAAGGAATCCCGCACGAAGGACTAGTCGAACGACAAAGAGCCGGTCTCCCCTTGGGAGACCGGCTCTTTCGTGTCCGGCAGTGCTACTCCGGGTCGGATTCGATGACCGCGAAAGCGCCCGCCATGTCCCCGTCGTGCGTGAGCGAAATATGAATCTTCACTCCGGTCAGGTGTTTGGCCACGTCACCGCGAAGCCGGATGCCGGGGCGCCCCCAGGCGTCCGAGACGACCTCGATCTGATTGTGGATCATTTCCCCCAGCACCGGTGGGCCGGCGAAGAGAGCAGTTGACCATGCCTTGATCACTGCTTCCTTCGCAGCCCACCGGGCGGCGAAATGTCGTGCCGGTTCGGAGCTCCGGGTAGCGGCGTCTCGACGCTCGCCCGGTGTGAAGTTGTCGAGCATTGCCGTTCCCGGCCTGTTCAATTGCTCGGCGAACTCCGACACCGTCACGAGGTCGAAACCGATACCCAGAACTCCCATACCGTGACTACTACTTGCAGCCGGGCAGATTCGAGCGGTACACCTGGTCTGCGCCGAGTCGTGCGTCCTCGCTCAGCAGCATGTCCGCTTCGAGCTGACGCGACGCCTTGGCCGGCGTTCCGTCGGCACCGAGGCGACGATCCGCCGGGCGCTCGTAGAGGCTGTCGCCACCGCACATCGCCTTCGCGAGGCGACGCTGACCGTCGATCGTCCGCTGCTGGGCCGCAGCAACATAGGCGTCACGCTTGTCGGCCGGAACCGACTCGACGAATGCCTGCGGGTGCACGACTGCGATCAGTCCGGAGACGTGACCGAAGCCGAGGCTGGTCAGCAGGCCCGCGCGCAGCGGAAGATGCTCACCGAACTTGAGCGGCTGACGTGCCCACACGAGGTGCTCGAATTCGGCCATCTTGTCGTCGACGCAGTCGAGGCTGCGGTTCGGCGGGACGATGCCCTGGCTCAGTACCTGGCAGAGCCCGATCAGCTGGAAGGCTGCGGCACCACCCTTGGCGTGACCGGTCAGGCTCTTCTGCGAGACCACGAACATCGGCGCGCCTTCACTGCGTCCCAATGCCCCGGCGAGGCGCTCGTGCAGCTCTGCCTCGTTGGGATCATTGGCGGCAGTGGAGGTGTCGTGCTTGGAGATCACGGCGATGTCGTCGGCGCTCACGCCGAGTGCGTTGAGCGAGAGTGCGAGCTGCGAATCCGCTCCCCCACGTCCGGCGCCCAGTGCTCCGAGTCCCGGTGCCGGGATCGAGGTGTGGACACCGTCGGCGAACGATCCGGCCCAGGCGACCACACCGAGGACGGGAAGACCCATCTCGAGTGCCAGGTCACCGCGAGCGAGGAGAATCGTTCCGCCACCGGCCGACTCGACGAATCCGCCGCGGCGACGATCGTTGGCCCGCGAGAAGCGGCGATCCTCGATGCCCTTGGCATGCATGTCCTCGGTCTTGGCAGTGGCCGACATGTCGCCGAAGCCGATGATGCCTTCCGTGCTCAGATCGTCGAACCCGCCGGCAACAACCAACTGCGCCTTGCCGAGTCGGATCTTGTCGACGCCTTCTTCGACGGATACCGCTGCCGTGGCGCAGGCGGCGACGGGGTGAACCATCGCGCCGTAACCGCCGACGTACGACTGAACGACGTGCGCTGCAATGACATTCGGCAGCGCTTCCTGCAGGATGTCGTTCGGACGGTTCTCGCCGAGCAGCGTGTCGATGTACAGGCTCCTCATGGAGGTCATGCCGCCCATGCCGGTGCCCTGCGTGTTGGCGACCAGGCTCGGGTGTACCCAGCGGAGCAGTTCGCTCGGAGTGAAGCCGCCGGTGAGGAAGGCGTCCACCGTTGCGACGATGTTCCAGAGGCCGACGCGGTCGACCGAATCTGCCATGTCGGCGGGGATGCCCCACTTGGTGACGTCGAAGTTGGTCGGAATCTGACCGCCCACACTACGAGTCAGCTTCATCTTGCGCGGGACGCGGATCTCGGTGCCTGCGCGGCGGGTGACCGTCCAGTCGCCGGACTCGGCGGAAACCGTCGCCGTCGTGTTCTCCGGATCGGATTCGACGAAGGCCTGAGCCTCTGCCTCACTGCCGACCACGAAGCTCAGATCCTTGTCCAGGAACACGGAGGTGAGCAGCGGAGCGGTGTTGTCGATCATCGCGCCCTCGTCGACGTAACGACGGATGCCGCAACGCTCGACGACTGCGTCGTGGTACTTGTCGGCGATTTCCGCCTCGGGTACCAGGTCACCGGATTCGACGTCGTACCAGCCCGGCTTGGGGTCGTTCTCCCAGACGATGAGTCCGGTGTTCCACGCCAATTCGAGAACGCCTGCGGCAGAGAGCTGCTCGTCGACCTCCATCTCGAAGCGGGTACGCGAGGAACCGTAGGGTCCGAGCTCTCCGGCACCCACGATGACCACGAGGTCCGCGGGGGTGACGTCCAGTTCGGGCCAGCTCGGAGCCTTGACCGAGTCGTCGATGCGAGCCGGCGCGGGCAGCGCCAGGATGCTGGACTCGTCCACTGCTTCGTCGACAGCCTCGGCGATCTCGGCCACCTCGGCAGCTTCCTTAGCCAGTGCGGCGAGGTCGAGGTTCGCCTCGGCGAGCCCACCGGTCAGGTCGACCTCGAGCGGAGCCTCGGCAGCAGCGCGCCGCGACTCGCGGGTTGCCGTCTTCAGCAGTTCGGTCGCCATCTCCTGGGTGGACCAGGTGCGGACGCCCGCAGCTTCGACTGCGTCGACGATCGGATCGTTGTGACCCATGAGTCCGGTTCCGCGAACCCAACCGATGACCGCATGTGCCAACGTGACCCGCTCGGCCCAGTTGCGCTCGGCCTTCCAGCGATTGACCACGGCGATCAGCGAAGCCTTGGCCTCGCCGTAAGCACCGTCGCCGCCGAACGTTCCGCGGTTCGGCGAACCGGGCAGCACCACGTGCAGGTGCGTGTCGACGTCGCTGTCGTAACCGATCTTCGACAGACCGCCGATGAGGCGCTCCACCGACCAGAGCAGCACGCGCATTTCCATTTCGGCGCGAGCGCCGGCGTCGGAGAGTTCGCCGCCGACACGGGGAGCTGCGAAGGGGAAGAGCATCGTCGGCGTCATGGCCGGCTTGATGAGCTTCTTTGCGCCGCCTGCGTTCTCGGTGGCCTCGTTGCCGATCCAGTCGATCAGTGCGTCGACGTCGGTGTACGACGCCATGTTCGCGGGAACCACCCAGAGGGCGGCACCGGCGCGAGCATTCTCGCGGTACAGGTCGCGGTAGAAGCCGAGACGCTGACCGTCGAGTCGCGAGGTGGTCACGAATACCGTTGCGCCACCGGCAAGGAGCTTGCCCGTGACCGCTGCCGCGATGGAACCCTTGCTGGCGCCCGTCACTACTGCGACCTCGCCTGCCCACTCGGGTGCGTCGGATTCTGCCGCAGCAGCCGCATCAGCGATGCGGGTGTAGACCTCGGCGAGTGCGGTGCGGCCTTCGTCGGTTGCACGGGTGGCCCACCACTTCGCCTGTGCGGCGACGGTGGAGCCGGCACCGATGAAGTTCTCGACCGACAACGCGGTGTCACCGAGCCAAATGCGAGCGAGATCCTCACGCGCACTTGCCCAGCGGTCGTCGAGCAGAACGGCCTTCTGCGCGTCGAATGCCGGAGCAACCAGACGCGGCCAGTCGGAGCCGAGTTCAGCCGAGACCAGGTCGACCAGTTCGGTGTCCTCGACCGTCGCGACTGCCGTTTCTTCGTTCAGTCCGAGCTGCTCGAGTACCAGGCGTGCGGCCGAGGCCAGAACGCCGTTGCGACCGGTGATGTTCTCGGTGAACTCACCCAGAGCGGCTGCGTCGACGGTTCCGCCGCTTCCGCCGCCGGTAGCCGGCAACGAGACGCTGACTCCGCGAGCAGACCCGACCGAGGCAACTGCGCTGTCGATGACTGCGTCCACTGCTGCAGCGTCGGCCAGTGCGCCGGAGCTCAGGCCACCGAGGTCGCCGCCGCGGATGCTGGCGCCGTCACGGGTACCGAGAGCCACTGCTGCGGTGACGTGGTGTGCCCAGCCGTCGCCCAGCTCCCAGACCTTCTTGACGCGGTCGGCGATGTAGCCGGGACGCTTGCCCGAGGGGCCGAAGACCTTGCGCAGGTGATCGTTGATCGAATCGGAGAGCACCGGTCCGAACGGCTTGTACGTACGGGCGAGCTTGTCGACGGTTGCCCCCAGGGAGCCCATGTCGGCGTCTGCGGCCCCGTCGATGGCACCGAGGGAGAGCTCGGAGCCGAGGTCGACCAGAAGCTGGTTGCGACGCGAGGAAACGCCGTCGCACAGTGCCTCGATCGTGTCCGCGGGGCCGACCTGATCGGGACGGAGCTTGGTCCACAGGCTGATCAGGACCTTCGTGGCGTCGGGCGCCTTGAAGGTGAGGTCGTCCGGACGCGGTCCACCCGAAGGTGCAGCCGGCGCGGCAGCGGCAACCGGAGCAGCGGCCGCGGCGGCCGGAGCAGCCTGCGCGGCAGGCGCTTCGATCTCGTCGTCGTCATCGACAGCGGGGTCGACGTCGGTGCCGTAGACGATCGCGGCTTCGCGCTCGACGTTGAGAACCTCGACCGGGTAGCCGAAGCGGCCCGGCAGCTTGAGGGTCTGCGACGCGAGGTTTGCAACGGTCGGGGCAGCGCCGAGACCGATCTCGACGAAGCGTTCGACCCCGAGTCCACCTTCGGACTCGTCACCGAAGAGCAGGTCCTGCGTCTCGATCCAACGGACCGGGCTGGCGAACTGCCAAGCCAGCAGCTCGATCAGGATGATGCGGGACAACGCGTGAGTGCGCGTTGCGTAGCTGTCGAAGTCTGCGAGGACTTCCTGCAGCGGCTCGGACGGCACCAGGTCGGCGATTTCCTGAACGAAGTCACGACGCAGCGAGAACGGCTTCGGAACCAGGTTCGGGATGTAGCGGCCGATCAGGATGTCCGGATCGATGTCGTGCGGGAGCAAGTCCTGCAGGCACACGCGGAAGTCCGCCACGCCACCGCGAAGGACGGTGGAGTGGAACGGCACGTCGATGCCGGGAACCTGGATGTATGCCCGCTTGCCACCGAATTCTGCTCGGCGACGATCGATTTCGACCTCGAGTGCGTCGAGACCGGCTACCGAACCGGCAATGGCGTACTGGCTGCCGCGCAGGTTCAGGTTGACGATTTCGAGGAACTCTCCGGAGGTCTCGGCGACACCGGCGACGAAGCCCTGCACGTCGTCGTCGGAAACACCGATCTGCGACGGGCGAATAGCGGCCATGCGGTAGTCGGAGCGTCCGGCTTCGTCACGGGGAACGAGCTGGTGCATGGCGGAGCCACGCTGGAAGACGACCTCGAGAAGTGCTTCGAGCGGGAAAACCTCGGCGACAGCAGCGAGTGCGTTGTACTCACCGACCGAGTGACCGGCCAGAAGGGAATCCTCGATGAAGGTTCCGGATTCGCGCAGCTCGGCAACCTGGGCAACACCGAGAACGGCCATGGCCACCTGGGTGAACTGAGTCAGGTGCAGGACACCGTCGGGATGCCTGTGCTCGACACCACGGGCCTTGATGGTCACCGGGTTGTCGCGCACGACAGCGAGAATCGAGAATCCGAGTGCCTTACGAGTGTGCTTGTCCGCGCGCTCCCAGACGTCGCGGGCGGCCTTGGAGCGTGCGCGAGCGTCGAGGCCCATGCCCGGGCGCTGAATGCCCTGGCCGGGGAAGGCGTAGACGGTCTTCGGCGCGGCGGTGCGGCCGGTGGCGACCATGACCAGTTCACCGTCGATGCGGCAGCCGACCTCGACGATTTCCGCGCCCTGGTCGATACCGACACGATCGACACGGACGTCGATCTCGGCGCCGGGTCGAACCATCCCGAGGAAGCGAGCGGTCCAGGCGGTCAGGCGGCGCGGCGGGACGCGGGTCTCGGCCGGGTCGACTGCGGTGACTACCTGCTGCGCTGCGGCGGAGAGCCACATGCCGTGCACGATCGGGGTTCCGAGGCCGGCCAGCAGAGCGGCGTTGTCGGAGGTGTGAATCGGGTTGTGGTCACCGGAAACCTGAGCGAACGCGCCCATGCTGACCGGCGCGAGGATCTTCGCGTCACGGCGACGACGCCGCGAGGTGTCGACAGCCGCATCGCTGATCGATCCACCGGCGCGAGCCGGGTCGGCGAGTTCGCCTGCACCGGTGCGTCCGCGGATCGCGAAACGCTCGGTCATGGTGACGACTGCGGGGGCGTCGAGGCCCTCGCCGAGCATGGCACCGACCTCGACCTTGACCTCGACGACACGACCGAGGTCGGTGTCGAGAACCGAGGCGACCTCGGCATTGACCACGAGAATGCTTGTCTCGGAGGGAAGTTCACCGACGAAGTCGACGGTGTGGTCGAGGTGGACCAGGTCGAGCATGCCTTCGATAACGGAAAGACTGTCGAGCTTGGCTGCGCCGAGGACTGCGAACACTGCAGGCCAGCATGCTCCGACGACGACGTCCGGAACAGCCTTGCCGCTGACACTGAGCGTGGTGGGCAGACCCGAACCGGTGACACCGGCGTGATCGGCGATGCGATCGGGAACCCACGCGACGTTGAGGCGAGCCTTGCCGTTCTTGACTGTCGGAAGTTCCTGTCCGGCAGCAACTGCCAGGAGCGCGGACATCGCACCTTCGGCATCGGCTTCGGTGACAACCGGAGCGCCGCCGTCGACGACGGACTCGGGGATCGTGATCGTGATGTCGACGGACTTGCCTGCCACCAACGGAACCGAAAGCAGCACGTGCGAGGAATCGACGACGGTCAGACTGGAACCGGTGGTGCCGTGAACTGCCTTGTCGGCAGACTCTGCACTCCACTCGTCGAGGTCGCCGAGACGACGGACGGGGTTCTGGGTCAGGCGGCCGGCCCACTGGAGGTCAGGAGCCGAGAGAACGGCGTCGAGAAGTCCGGGTGCGGAATCCTGGTGGCGACGGCTCGCGAGTGCAACCGGAGTGGTTCCGGCAGCAACCAATTCGTCGTAGGTCGCCTTCTCGAAGCGATCGAGCAGGTCACCGACCGGCTCGTCGACACGGGTGATGCCGGCGACGGCAACGGTGCCGGGGATGACGCAAACCTGATCGGCGGTGTAGCGGGGGTCGTGTGCCTGCCACAGGGAGTCGCTGCGCCACCAACGACGCACGTCACCGTCGACGACGGGAACGAAGTTGACCGGCTTGCCCGGCGTCTTGCACAACGAGATGAAGAACGAGACGTCTGCGGGATGCAGAACGGTGGTCGAGTAGTCCGGGTACGACGCCTGCAGTGCGCAGATTGCAGCCTCGGGGCGCTCGAGGGTCTCGGCGTCAGCGAACAGCGTGGGGATCGGGCCGCGGTCGACCGGGTGCAGACGCGCCTCGGTGCGCTGGAGCATCTCGCCGAAGCGAGCACGCCAGGTGATGTCGAGCCACGGGCTAGACGTCGCCTCGACGATGGCGTCCTGAAGATCGGCGCCGCAGTCGAATTCCTTCGCCGCGTCGATGCCGACGGTCAGCTCGAGGTAGCGGCGCAGCCACTGTGCGTACGTCATGGTCTCGACGTCGCCGAAGTACGGCTTGGCGGTGACGTCGAGGGCGGCGATGATCTCGTCGCGGCGCTCGGCCACTGCCTCGGAATCGCCGGCAACCTCGTCGAGGAGGCGCCCGGTACGCGAAGCCGCGTTGTCGATCTCGTGGATGTCGGCACCGAGCTGGCTACGGCCGGAGGCCATTCCGCCTTCAGCGGTACCTGCACCGACCCAGTCCGGCGTACCGGGTGTGTCGACGAGGAGCTGCTTGACCTCGGGAGAGGTGGTGGCCTCGAGAGTCGCCATGGCTGCGGTGCCGACCAGGATGCCGTCGACGGGCATGGCCGGGAAACCGGCTGCGGCAGACCAGCGACCGGTCAGGTAATCGGCTGCGCGCTCGGGTGTTCCGATGCCGCCACCGACGCAGATGACCAGGTTCGGGCGTGTACGCAGCTCGGCGTACGTGTCGAGGAGCAGGTCGTCGAGGTCTTCCCACGAGTGGTGTCCGCCGGCGCGGCCGCCTTCGATGTGGACGATGACCGGGAAGTTCGGAACCTCGTTGGCGATGCGGATCACGGAGCGGATCTGCGCCACGGTGCCGGGCTTGAATGCAATGTTGGTGATGCCGATCTCGGACAACTCGTCGATGAGAGCAACAGCCTCTTCGAGTTCCGGGATACCGGCGGTGACGATGACGCCGTCGATGGGAGCACCGGCGGTACGGGCACGCTGCACGAGGCGCTTGCCACCGAGTTGCAGCTTCCACAGGTACGGGTCGAGGAACAGGGAGTTGAACTGGACCGCGCGGCCCGGCTCGAGCAGCATCTTCAGCTCTGCGACACGGTCTTCGAAGATTTCTTCGGTGACCTGCCCGCCACCGGCAAGCTCGGCCCAGTGACCGGCATTGGCTGCCGCGGCAACGATCTTGGCGTCGACCGTCGTCGGCGTCATACCTGCGAGCAGGATGGGTGAACGACCGGTCAGCTTCGTGAACGCGGTCTCGACGCCGATACGGCCGCCGGGAAGCGCAACGGGCTTCGGCGCGAACTCGGACCACGAACGTGAGACCTCAGGTGCTGCACCGGGGGTGAGCAGATTGCGGTGTCCGCCGCGGGTGGCGGCCGCGATGATGCCGATGCCCTGCCCACGCAGCGAAGAGGACGTCATTCGGGTCAGCTGATCGCTGGGTCCGAGATCGAGAATCCACTTGGCGCCGGCGGAGATTGCGCCGTCGACAGCCTCGACCCAGTCGACCGGATCGACGAGGACACCCTGCGCAAGTTCGCGCGCACGGTCCGCGTCGAGACCGCAACGGGTCGCCCAGCTGCCGACGAGTTCGACGGCCTCGGTCAATGCGGGGTGATGGAAGCCGATTTCGGTGTCGAGCGGATCGAAGGACGGCGCGAAGACGGAACCGCCACGCTTCTTACCCTCACGCTCGCGGGCTTCCTCGGCTTCGATCTGTTCACAACGCTCTTGCACGCGTGCCAGCTGAGCGGGCGGCCCGGCGAGAACGACGCGGCGACGGCCGTTGCGGATAGCGAGGACAGCCGCGCGCTCAGGCGCCACACCCTCGGCAAGCTCGGCGACGACGGCGGCGAGACGCTCGGGATCGACGCCCGAGACCGCAACCATCGGCTTCGCGGAGGCGCCGGCGATGACGCCGCGGCGACGGCCGACCAAGCTGGCAGCAGCACCGACGAGCTGTGCGACGGCGAGGAGTTCACCGTCGTCGTTGCCCTGCGCGGCTACGGCAGCCGTGGCCAGAAGGCCCTGCGAGTGGCCGATGACGGCAGCCGGCGGATTACCGGCTACATCCAGACCCTGAGCGGAGAGTGCACGCAACGCCGCAAGCTGCGTGAGGAAGACGCCGGGGAGTGACACCGGAGCTGCGGTGAGCGCGGCAGCGGAAGGCCCGGCCGACTTCTCACCTTCTTCTTCGTCGACGATCTCGGCTTCGAGCATCCACGCGATCGGATCGAATCCGACCGGGCGAACCACGAGGAGATCCTGTGCGACGGGCGCGAGGCGTGCGGCTGCGTCATTGACCAGATCGGTCAGAACGGGCTCCAGGCCGTTGTCACGGCTGAGCTCCTCGAGCGAGGTGAGCCAGGGAGCGCCCTGTCCACCGAAAGCGATTGCGTAGGAAACGCCGTTGTTCAGCGAATCGACGAGGGCACCTTTGCTGGTCGTGCGGGACTGTCCCCCATCGACGCCGAAACGGCGCCCACCCTTCGAGTCGCGTCCGTTTCCTGTAGGTGTCGTGTCATCGATCGTCACGCGTACGTCCTCTCCTGGTCACCTCTGCGGCGAGGTGGGATTTGCGGTGTGCTGCCCGGCTGAAGTGCTCGCGAATTCGTCGAGAGAATCGACGGAGTCAGGGCGTTCGTGCAAGACAAGGTTTACACAGAATCATGAGGATTTCCTCACGTTTGTCGGCACCCTGGAAATCTGGACTTTCGGGGCCGTGATCTTCCTCACGAGACTTCGAGAAAGTGACTCGCGAGTAGGTCGCGAACGCCCTGCCTGGGACTGTTACCGGGATTTTCAGAAACCTGAGGAACCCCTCATATTTATTGTTACCAATTCGTGACCTCCTTGACGGACGGTCGATCCCGTGCGTTCCGGGCCACAAATTTGTCGGACTCCCTCGCTACGTTCAGCGCGTCCACACCGGACAACTTCTCGGGGGGAGAAATCATGAAAGACACAGACGTAGTCAGAGCGGCCGAATTCATCGGCGCCGAGCTTCCGCGCGAGGCGTGGCCGCATTGGAATCAGGGATGGCCGCGCGAGTCCGAAGCCGCCCTTCTCGATGCGATCTTCTCGTCGCGCGCCGCCTATGGAACACCGAAGACCGGAGTCCGCGCCGTCGTCGACCGTTGGCGCACACACCGCTCGGTAGCCGCCGACGATCGCCTCGACAGCTTGCCCGCTCTCGCCGCCTTCACCGACCGTGGCGACGAGCTCGCAACGATTCTCGGCAATCGCCAGCGCGTGCCGGGCAACTACTTCACCAAAGCCGAGGGTGCGGCTCGCGCGGCCAAGGCGCTCGTCGAATCCGGTTGCCGGTCCAGTGCCGACGTCGAGGACACCGAAAGCCTCCGTTCGGCAGTTGTCTACGTTCCGGGGCTCGGCCCCAGGACCTTCGAGACGCTGGTGTTCCTGTCCGGGAAGTTGACGGTAACTTCGATAGATCTACTTGCACGGTTCGCCACCGAAGCAAGCAGTGGTGAGGAATTGTTGTCGAGCACCGACGCAGCCGAGTTGCTCGTTGCGGTTGCCGAACATCTCGATGTCGATGTTCAAACGCTCACCCACGCTGCGTGGCGATATCAACGCACGGCCGAGCAACCTCGCCGGTCGAAGAAATCCACCATGCCGCCCGCAGCGGGCCCACTCGCCGAAACGGCCTGAGAGCGGGCGGGCGCATCCCGACCAGGGTGGTGTGCCCGCGAGCGATTCCACTCGCGTATCCTTTGAATTCCGCGCGCGAGTGGCGGAATTGGCAGACGCGCTGGATTTAGGTTCCAGTGTCTCAGGACGTGGGGGTTCAAGTCCCCCCTCGCGCACAACGAAGAGCCCCGCCGGATCTGATCCGGCGGGGCTTTTTCGGTTCTCGTGAGCAAGGTCAGCGCTTTCGATCCTTGACCGGTGGAGTCATGTACGTCGTCCGACTCGGTGTCAGCCCCAGACGGACCGAGCTCTCCAACCAGGTGATCGCCGAGGCCGTCGGATCCACAACCGGAACGTGAATCCCTTTGCCATGCAGCCTGTCTCGGACCGCACTGGTCACACCGAGCATCCCGGTGCAACCGAGAACGACGGTGTCGGCCTCGCCGTTCTCCACTGCCGCAGACGCCTGAGCGGCCAGTCGATCGATCAGTTCCTCCCGATCGGTGAGGCCCAGCACCGGCATGTCCACGACTCGAATACTGCCCAGCCGATTGTCCAGCCCATACCGCCGAGTGAGCGATCGGAGCATCGGCACGACGTTCGGCAGGATGGTCACGACACCGACGCGATCGCCCAGACTCATCGCTGTCAGAAATGACGGCTCGAAGCCGCCGACCACCGGAGCGTCGATGACCTCTCGGGCGGCATGCACTCCGGGATCGGCGAAACACGTGATGAACACACCGTCGACGCCGTCGACTGCCGCTTCCTCGACCCGCTGCACGATCCCGGGGCCGGCAAGTGCCTCGTCGTACTCGGACTCGATGCTCACCGTACCGGTAGGCAGCGAAACGACGTCGACCGTCGTGCCGGGCGCCGCCCAGTGCTCCACCTCGGCTGTCACCGCCGGAGTCAGTGTGGTGTCGATGACCGGGCGAATCACTCTGATGTGCATGAAACACTCCCCTGCTTTCGGATACGCGCCGAGGTTATCGATGCAGCACAGCCGGGAGAATGTGTTCAGTGCCCTGGCGTTGCGGGTGAGGATGGGCATAGCGCACAGGTGCTGCGGGACGGCCTCTACGACACGCCGTGGCACGGCTCCTACGACACGCCGTGGCACGGCTCCTACGACACGCCGTGGCACGGCTTCTACGACACCGTGTCGGAGATCGCAGGGCGAGGCACTATAGCTCTCAGGTACCGTCTTAGTGTGTCCAAGAACGCTACTAAACGCCGACCTGCGCTGATTCTGCTGGTCATCGTGTCAGCTGCCGGCTGCCTCGCGCTCGGCTGGTGGCAGTGGGAGCGCTTCGAAGCCGTCGGAGGCTCGGGACAGAATCTCGGGTACGCGTTTCAGTGGCCGCTGTTCGCGGCGTTTGTCGTGTACGCGTATCGCAAGTTCGTTCAGCTCGAAGACGTGGACCCCGAAGAGGCCGAAGCCGAGGAAGCCGCCGCGGAGCCGCGTGAGATTCCCGCCGACCTCTTGCCGCAACGCCCGCGGGCCGAGTTCGACGATGTGAACCTCGACGTCGACGACCCTGAAGCCCGCCAAATGCTGGAATACAACGACTACCTTGCGCAGCTCGCCGCTCGCGAGTCCGATAGGAGCACGACGTGAGTACCGGTTCGGAAGCGAGCATCGCTACCCCCGCAGTCAACGCAGAAAAGCAGAAGAAGGTTGCGTCGGCGCTGGTCCGATACCGCGTTCTCGCCTGGATCACCGGCCTCTGGCTGCTGTTCCTGACCGGTGAGATGGTCTACAAGTACCTGATTCTCGACAATTCGGCGGACGCACCGTCGTGGTTGTTCTACATCGGCCAGATCCACGGCCTGTTCTACATGCTCTATCTCGTGTTCACGATCGACTTGGCGATCAAGGCCCGGTGGAAGCCCGGTACGACGGTTGCCACCGCGCTCGCCGGCACGATCCCGTTCCTGTCGTTCGTGTTCGAGCACAAGCGGACTGCCCAGGTGAAGCAGGCTTATCAGCTCTGAGAGTTCCAAAAAGTAGAGCCCTGAACGCAGACGCGTTCAGGGCTCTACTTTTCGGATTCGGTTCAGCCGGCCAGCGCCGCCAGAGCCGGAACGAGCTGCACGAGCGCGCGCCCTCGATGTGACGCCGCATCCTTCTCGGCCGGGGTGAGTTCTGCGGCCGAGCGGGTGTCGCCGTCCGGACGGAAGATGGGGTCGTATCCGAAGCCGCCGTCGCCGGCTGGTTCGCGGCCGATCACCCCGCGCCATTCGCCGCGCACGACGGTCTCGTCGCCGCCAGGGATCACCAGTGCACAGGCGGAGACGAATGCCGCGCCTCGACGCTCGTCCGGCACGTCTCCCAGCTGAGCCAGGACCAGAGCCGTGTTGGCGCCGTCGTTTCCGTGAGTACCCGACCACCGCGCGGACAGCACACCCGGCATACCGTTGAGTGCGTCGATCTCAACACCGGAATCGTCTGCGATGCAAGGCATTCCGGTTGCAGCTGCTCCGTCACGCGCTTTGGCGAGCGCATTCTCCTCGAACGTCGCTCCGGTCTCGGGGGCTTCGGGGAACGGCGGGACCTCGTCGAGCCCGACCAGTTCGATTCCGTTCACTCCAGCTGCGTCGAGCACCCGGTGAAGTTCCTTCAGTTTCTTGGCATTTCGGCTGGCAACCAGTACTCGTACGCTCACAGCTCATGCACCGAACTTCTTCTTGGGTTCCGGATTCTTCGGTTCGGGTAGCACCCCGGGATACGGCTCGGCCAACGCCTGACGCTGGATCTCGAAAAGTTGCTCACAACCAGCCAGAGCGGAGTCGAGCAGCTTGTCCAGCGTCGAGCGTGGGAAGGTGGCGCCCTCACCGGTTCCCTGAATTTCCACCAGCGTGCCGGTGTCGGTGGCCACGACATTCATGTCGACCTCGGCACGCGAATCCTCTTCGTACGGAAGGTCGAGACGCACTCGTCCGTCCACGACGCCGACGCTGACGGCCGCTATGCCACACGAGATGGGCTGTGGGTCGGAGAGCAGGTCGGCTGCGCGCAGGTACGTCACGGCGTCGACCAGGGCCACGTATGCCCCCGTCACTGCCGCGGTGCGAGTGCCACCGTCGGCTTGGAGGACATCACAGTCGAGGGCGATGGTGTTCTCACCGATCGCCGCGAGATCGATGCACGCTCGAAGTGATCGGCCGATGAGTCGACTGATCTCCTGCGTGCGGCCGCCGACCTTGCCCTTGACCGATTCGCGGCCACTGCGTGTGTGCGTGGCGGCGGGAAGCATCGCGTATTCGGCTGTCAGCCAACCCAAGCCGGAGCCCTTGCGCCAGCGGGGTACACCCTCTTCGACGCTGGCCGTGCACATGACGCGAGTGTTCCCGAACTCGACCAGAACGGAGCCGGCCGGATGACTGGTGAACCCGCGGGTGATCTTGACCGTGCGGAGCTCGTCGTCCGCCCTACCGTCTTCTCGTGTAGTCACCTTCGTGAGCCTAGCGGTCGCCCGGTGAGCGCTGCACCGAATGTGAGGGGAATCAGATGTCGTAGACACTTCCGGCGGAGACGGCATGGACCGGTCCGGAGAATTCGGATTTCGCTTCGGCGATCACGTCTTCACGCGACGTCCACGGCGGGATGTGCGTGAGGAGAAGTTCCTTGACGCCGGCGAGGGCAGCCACACGGCCGGCTTCCTTACCGGAGAGGTGAACTCCCTCGGGGCGATCCGGACTGTCGGTCCACGACGCTTCGGAGAGCAACACGTCTGCACCACGCGCGAGTTCGACGACGTTGTCGCACATACCGGTGTCGCCTGTATAGACGAGGACGCGGCCGTCGGCGCCGGTGATCCGGAAACCGTAAGCCTCGGGTGGATGATTCATCCGGCGGGCGACGACGCTCAGTTCACCGAACGTCACCGGCTCGTTCTCGGCCCAGAGCCGGACGTCGATGGTGTCGGAGATGTCGTCCATCTCGCCGGCGCACTCGGCGGAGGACACTCCGATGCGGCACGCGGTGTCGGTGGGGCCGTAAACCAGAGCCCGGCCGACCGGCGGGTTTGGGTGATAGCGACGCCAGACGAGCAGGCCGGGCATGTCGAGACAGTGGTCCGCATGAAGGTGCGAAAGCAGGATCGTCACCTCGCCCGGATCGGCGTATCGCTGCAACGCCCCAAGAACTCCCGGGCCGAAGTCGATCACGAGCGGCGGAGTTCCCGGTGCCGTGAGCAGGTATCCCGAAGCCGGTGAATCCGGACCCGTGACGCTGCCGGAACACCCCAGGACGGTCATGCGCATACCGGTCATGCTGCCACGTCTACCCGTCTGGGAAAAAGCTCTTGGTGGTTTTGGCGCGTCGAAGTCACACCGCAGTGAGGGTGTGACCCACGTCCGTTCAGAAACTCGGTGGTCGAACGGCCGGCGCCGACCCGGCGCGCTTGGCCCTCTCCCCCGACGTGAGCGCCCAGGCGGCCACCACGCCGCCGATCGCTCCGAACAGATGTCCTTGCCAGGAAACCCGTGGATCGCTCGGCAGAACGCCCCACAGCACTCCGCCGTACACGACGAAGACGGCAACGCCGATCAGGATCTGTGTGAAGCTCCGCGTGAAGAACCCGCGCACCAACAGGTAGGTGACCCAGCCGAAGATCAGCACGGACGCACCGACGTGATTCGAGTTCGAGCCGGCGAACAACCAGGTCCCGACGCCGCCGATCACCCAGATGATGCCGGTCGCCGCGAGTCCTCGCGCAATTCCCGACACCAGCACGAGGTATCCGAGGATCAGCACCGGAATGGTGTTGGCGATCAGATGACCCCAGTCGTCGTGCAGCACCGGGGCGAACAGGATTCCCCACAGGCCGTCGAGCGTGCGCGGGGTGACGCCGGCGTTCTGGACATTCTGACCGGAGATGACATCCACGATCTCGATCACGTAGAGCAGGATCGCGAAGCCGCCCACCAACACGGCCGACTGCTTCCACACCGAGGGCGGACCGGATTTCGGTGCCGGCGTCCGGGTGCCGAAGTCCGGACTGTTGAAATCCATCGTCATCGTGTGCGTCCTCCACCGTCGATCCGGTCTTCTGATCCGGTCACTCGCGACCAGGCTCAATTCGAGATTACCGCCGATTCCAGGAGTGCTGCCTAGAGAAATGCGGACGGGAAGAGTTCGCGGTAGCTCGGGATTCCGGCTACCGACGTGGCGTCGAGAATCGCTGTGACGATCGCACGTTCGACCACCTGGGCCGAAGCCGCGCACACCGCGTCGAGTATCGGCAGATCGTTCGGGAAAGCGTCCGGAACCGTGATCTCCGAATTCGGAGTGTGATCACCGGTGGCGAGCGCAAAGATCGTGTCGCCGTCGAGCGGCGAATGTGCGGGCCGAATCGCTCGGGCCAGGCCGTCATGACCTGCGACGGCGACGCGTCGGCACCCGGCTTTCGTCAAGGCGGCGTCAGTGGCGACCACACCGATCGTGGTGTTGAGGACGGTTCCCTTGGCTGCAACGGCGTTGGCCGACGCGAGTTCGGACGCGTCGGGGAGCCTGAGGCCGAACGACTCCGCGCCGTCCGAGCCGACGCCCCACGGCAGGCCTGTTCTGGGGTCGAAGACCGAACCCACCGGATTCGCCACGATCAAGGCGGAGACCGTCGTCCCCTCGGCGGGGCCGTCGGCGATCACGACGCTGGCCGTTCCCACCCCACCCTTGAGCGCTCCGGCTCTGGCACCTACCCCCGCGCCGACCGTGCCCGTGGCGAATTCGCGCGAAGCAGTGTCGGCAGCGAGGAATCCGAAATCGCCGGTCGGACGAACGGTCCAGTCCCCCACCGGCAGATCGAAGATCACGGCGCCGGGCACGATCGGTACCACCTGGCCGGGAGCGCCCATCGCGATCCCGTGATCGTGTTCCTCGAGCCAGCGCATCACTCCGTCGGCCGCGGCAAGTCCGTAGGCACTACCGCCGGTCAACAGCACGGCATTGACCTGCTGGACCGAATGGCTCGGGTCGAGCAGATCGGTCTCGCGGGTACCCGGACCGCCGCCCCGGACGTCGACTCCGGCGACCACACCGGCCGACGCGAGCACGACCGTGCAGCCGGTGGCTGCGCCGCTTCCGAGAGTGGCTCCCTCGTCGAGCTTGTGGTGATGACCGACGGCGAGGCCGGCGACATCTGTCAGTGAATCAGTGGGCCCGGTCCGCGTTGTGGTCATGGCATGAGCGCCTGGACGAGGGAGTCCTGCATCCACGTCAACCAGTGATAGACGTCGAGATGCGGGGCTCGCGGGTCGTCGGGTTCGAGGCTCTCCGGTGTGTCGGCGTCGATGCCGAGATTGGTTCCGAGCGCGAGACGGACGTCGTTGAGCGAGGACAGCCACGCATCGGCCTGTTCCTGCGTGAGAACAACCTTGCCGCCGGCCTCCGGAAGCGAAGCCAACAACATGCGAGCGGACTCACGCTTGGCATCGATGATCTCGGGCTCGTGCAAACTGCGCAGCGCGCCGTTGACATTGGCACCGGCGTCGTCGAGATCGTCACTGTCCGGAGCGACCTTGTCCGGATCGGTGCGCTGGAAGTCGGGCAGCAAACGCGCCAATACCGGATTGTCGGGCGTCTCCGAATTTCCGGTACGAAGGCCCGTCAGCGCGGCGAGCTCGTCTTGCGGCGCCGAAGACGCACGCTCGTCGAGAAGCCCGGTCACCGACTCCACGAGCGAGCGCAGAACCGCCGCCTCGTGGCCGTCCATCTCGGACTTGAACTTCACTCCGCCGAGTGAACTCTTCCTACTCCACGTCCGCACGCGTCGGACTCCCGTCTACGAGTTAGGCGAACAAATCGGTCGAAAAAGTGCTTTTCTCAGGTGTCGTCGCGTTGCATCGTGGCCCAGAGACCGGCAGCGTGGAGGCGACGAACATCGGCCTCCATCTTGTCGCGCGAACCGCTCGAGACCACGGCCTTGCCTTCCGAATGGACCTGCATCATCAGGTCGGTGGCCTTGGCTTTGCTGTAGCCGAACAACTTCTGGAACACGTAAGTCACGTAATGCATGAGATTGACCGGGTCGTCCCAGACGATGGTCACCCAGGGCCGATCTGCGGCTTCGATGGTCGAAACAGCCTCCGACTGCTCGGGCGTGGCTTGAGGAGAGGAAGCCGTAGCGCCTCTCATCGTTACGTTCGCCGAGTAAGTGCCGGACACGGTCGCGCCGCCGAAAACCATGTATCCAGGGTACGGCGCGACGAGAGGCGACAACACCCACCCACGTCGTCTCGCGCATAGAGTTGTGTGCGTGCCTACGCAAATTTCCGACATCCGCGACGCCGGTGCCAGCACCGCACTGCTCACCGATCAGTACGAACTGACCATGCTCTCGGCGGCTCTCGCCGACGGATCTGCCTTCCGCAACTGCAGTTTCGAGGTATTTGCACGGCGGCTGCCAGACGGCCGTCGCTACGGCGTCGTCGCCGGTACCGAGCGCCTTCTCGACGCACTCGAGCAGTTCCGGTTCGGTGAACCTGAACTGGCGATCGTTGCAAAATTTCTCGACGACACGACCGTCGAGTGGCTGCGCAACTATCGATTCTCCGGTGACATCGACGGCTACCGCGAGGGAGATTTCTACTTCCCCGGATCACCGATCCTCTCGGTCCGCGGAACGTTCGCCGAGTGCGTCATCCTCGAAACCTTGATTCTCTCGATCCTCAACCACGACAGCGCGATCGCTTCGGCCGCAGCCCGCATGGTGAGCGCAGCGGGCGGTCGACGGATGATCGAGATGGGCTCGCGTCGTACACACGAACAGGCCGCCGTCGCCGCTTCACGTGCCGCCTATCTCGCCGGCTTCGACGCCACCTCCAACCTCGAAGCCGCGCGGCGTCACGACGTACCCAGCGCAGGTACCAGCGCGCACGCCTTCACGCTCCTGCACACCACCGAAGACGGTCCGGACGAGGCAGCAGCATTCCGCGGTCAGGTCGCGGCACTCGGCGTATCCACCACGTTGCTCGTCGATACCTACGACATCACCGAGGGTGTGAAAACGGCTGTCGCCGTTGCCGGTCCCGAGCTGGGCGGGGTTCGCATCGACTCCGGCGATCTCGGCGTTCTTGCTCGTCAGGTACGCCAACAACTCGACGATCTCGGTGCTACCAAAACACGCATCGTCGTCTCCGGCGACCTGGACGAGTACGCGATCGCGGCTCTGCGCGCCGAACCCGTCGACTCGTACGGCGTCGGCACTTCCCTGGTCACCGGATCAGGCGCCCCCACCGCCGGCATGGTCTACAAACTTGTCGAGGTCGACGGAATCGCGGTCGAGAAGAGAAGCACCAACAAGGCATCTCGCGGCGGCGCAAAGAAGGCACTGCGCGTAGTGCGTCCGACCGGAACGATCGTCGAAGAAGTCATCTACCCCGCCGGATCACCGTCACCTGTCTCCGAGGCGGACGGCGCGACCGAACTGCTGATCCCGCTGGTTCGCGAAGGCAAGGTCGTCGACAGCGCGCCGACGCTCGAAGAGAGCAGAGCAGTTCTGAAGGCAGGGCTCGTGAGCCTGCCGTGGGAAGGCCTCAAGCTCTCGCGCGGAGACTCGGCTGTGCCCGTTCGATTCACCGGAGGTGAGCACCAGTGAGTGCAAAAGCACTGATAATTGTCGACGTTCAGAACGATTTCTGTGAAGGTGGAGCTCTTGCAGTCGACGGCGGTGCTGCGGTTGCGGGAGCCGTCAACGATTTCGTCAACTCCCACGAGTACGACGCCGTAGTCGCGACTCGCGATTTCCACATCGACCCTGGGGCGCACTTCTCCGAGAATCCCGACTTCATCGACAGCTGGCCGGTTCACTGCGTCGTCGGGACAGCCGGCGCCGAGTTCCATCCGGCGTTCGACGCTTCCGTCGCCGGGTCGGCGATCTTCTCCAAGGGCGCCTACAGCGCGGCCTACTCCGGTTTCGAAGGAGCAGCCGAGGACGGCACGACGCTCGAGGACTGGCTCCGCGCCCACGAGATCACCGACGTCGACGTGATCGGAATTGCCACGGATCACTGTGTCAAGGCCACGGCCGTCGATGCCGCGCGCGCGGGGTTCGCCACGACTGTCCTTCTCCCCTTCACCGCTGGTGTGTCGACCGCCACGATCGAGTCGGCATTGGTGCAGATGCGGGAGGCGGGAGTGCAGCTGATCGGGCGAGACGAGGCCTCGTCGCAAGAAGACTCGAATGCCGGGGAACCACCCCGGGAATCATCCGTGGACGTTTCTGACGTAGGGATCCATTAACCTTCGTGGGTGGCCGATCAACTCCCGAACGTTCCCGAACTGCTCCAGACAGCGGTGCGGTCGCTCGGCGGTGCCGAACGAACCAGTCAGCTGACGATGGCGTCCGCCGTGGCGCACTCGATCGACACCGGCGAGCATCTGGCCGTCCAGGCCGGCACCGGTACCGGTAAGTCGCTCGCCTACCTCGTTCCGAGCCTGCGCCACGCGGTCGAATCGGGACGCACCGTGGTCGTGTCCACCGCCACCATCGCGCTGCAGCGTCAGCTCGTCGACCGAGATCTGCCTCGACTCGCCGATGCCCTGAAGAAGCCACTCGGCCGACGCGCAGAGTTCGCAATCCTCAAGGGCCGCAACAACTATCTGTGCATGAACAAGATCCATACCGGCGCGTCCGAGCAGCCACCCGAGGACGAGTTGTTCGATCCGTTCACGGTCTCGCGTCTCGGCCGGGAGGTCGTCCGCCTCACCGAATGGTCCTCCGACACCGAAACCGGTGATCGGGACGAATTGGTGCCGGGCGTATCCGATCAGGCGTGGCGGCAGGTCAGTGTCACCTCCCGCGAATGCATCGGTAAGAACCAGTGCCCGGTCGGTGAGGACTGCTTCGCCGAGCGCGCCCGAGTCGAGGCGTCGAAGGCCGACGTAGTGGTCACCAACCACGCACTGCTCGCGATCGACGCCATCACCGGCATCCAGATCCTGCCTGACCACGACGTCGTGGTGATCGACGAGGCCCACGAGTTGGTCGACCGCGTCACCGGCGTCGCCACGGCCGATCTCACTGCCGCGTCGATCAGTGCCGCGGCCCGGCGTTGCGGCAAGATCGCCGAAGAGCAGGATGCCGATCGCCTCGAAGCTGCCGGCGAGGGGTGGGCTGGACTCCTCGAGGAATTGCGCCCAGGTCGCTGGGAAGGCCTCCCGGACGGGGCGGCACCCGCACTGGCTGCGATCCGCGACGCGGCCTGGTCGCTGCGCACCGCTATCGGTCCGGCCAAACCGGGTATGGCTGCTGCAGATCCCGAAGCCGCTGCGGCCCGCAACGCCGCACTCTCGTCCGTCGACGACGTCCACGACAGTGCAGTGCGTATTCTCACCGCTTTCGACGAACCCGACCCGGCCAAGCGCAAGGACGTCGTCTGGCTGTCCTCGGACGAGTTCCGCGGATCGGTGCGGCGCTCCGTCCGGATGGCTCCGCTCTCGGTCGGCGGATTGCTGCGCTCGCGACTGTTCGCCGAATCCACCGTCGTTCTCACTTCCGCGACACTGACCGTCGGCGGATCGTTCGACGGTCTCGCCGTCAACTGGGGTCTTCCTGCGGAATCGTCCGCGCGCCCCGACTCGGGTACCGCCATCGGCACCGAAGCACCCTCTGACGCTTCGGCTTTCCGCTGGAACTCACTCGACGTCGGGTCGCCCTTCGACCATGCAAAGGCCGGCATCATCTACATTGCCCGCCACCTGCCCACGCCCGGCCGCGACGGCCTCTCCCCTGTCTATCTCGACGAGATCGCCGAACTCGTCGAGGCCGCCGGCGGACGCACCCTCGGCTTGTTCTCCTCGATGCGCGCCGCCAAAGCCGCGTCGGAGGCGATGCGCGAACGCCTCGACACCCCCATCCTGTGCCAGGGCGACGACGCCACCGGCACCCTCGTCAAGGCCTTCGCCAAGGACGAACCCACGTCACTGTTCGGCACGTTGTCCCTGTGGCAGGGCGTCGATGTCCCTGGCCCATCGCTGAGCCTCGTCATCTTGGACCGGATTCCGTTCCCACGCCCGGACGACCCACTGTTGATGGCTCGCCAACAAGCCATCGAATCCCATGGCGGTAACGGCTTTCTCAGCGTCTCGGCCAATCACGCGGCGCTGCTCCTGGCACAGGGCGTGGGTCGCCTGCTTCGTAGCACCGACGACAAAGGTGTGGTGGCCGTGCTCGATCCGCGTCTGGCCACGGCGAGATACGCGGGTTACCTTCGCGCATCACTGCCGCCGTTCTGGGAGACGACCAACCCCGAAGTCGTCCGCAAGGCGCTCACCCGCATCCGCGACTCACGTCCCTGACCCAGTTCTCACGCGGGCACAATTCTGCCCCGGTACCGACCGAACGGACCGGGGCAGAATGTATTACGTCAGACGCTCGGAGTGGTCACCAACCCGAGTTCGGACGCATCGACCAACAACCGGTGATGCGGCAACACCCGCACGGTGTAACCCACGGAGCCGGAGACCGGAAGCGCAACCTCGGCTTCGAAGATCTCGGCTCCGTCCTCGGTTCCGAAATGTGTCATCGGGAACGTCACCACGTCGGTGAGTTCCTCGCCTGGGCTGACGCGTCCCAGGACTGCCTGAACCTCCACATCCGAGACCGACAAGCCGCCGAGGCGGACCTTGGCTTTCAAAGAGATGGTCGCACCGATCTCCGGAGTGTCCGGCAGGCCGGAACCGTCCACCTGCTCGACGGCGACCGACGGCCACTGCGACTCGATACGGCGACGGAACTCGGCCACCTCACGCGCGCCGGCAAAATCATCCGCCACTACCGCTCGAGCTGATTCCGCCGAAGGGGCGTAGTAGTCGACGGCGTAGTCACGAACCATGCGTGATGCCAACACCTTCGGGCCCAGATTCTCGAGGGTGTGGCGAACCCTCTCGACCCAGCGCGTCGGCAGATCGGCTGCATCACGGTCGTAGAACGTCGGCAGTACCGCGTGCTCGAGAAGTTCGTAGAGGGCGCTGGCTTCCAGATCGTCACGCCGCACGTCGTCGAGAACACCGTCGGCCGTCGGAATGGCCCACCCGTTCTCGCCGTCGTACATCTCGTCCCACCATCCGTCGCGAATGGAGAGGTTGAGGCCGCCGTTGAGCGCGGATTTCATGCCGGAAGTACCGCACGCCTCGAGTGGGCGAAGCGGGTTGTTGAGCCACACGTCGCAGCCCCAGTACAAGTAGCGGGCCATCGACATGTCGTAATCAGGCAGGAAGACGATGCGGTGACGCACATCCGCTTCGTCGGCGAACCGCACGACCTGCTGGATGAGTGCCTTACCGCCGTCGTCGGCGGGGTGCGACTTGCCGGCCACAACCAACTGCACCGGACGTTTCTCGTCGAGCAACATCGCACGCAGACGCTCGGGATCACGCAGCATCAGCGTCAACCGCTTGTACGTCGGAACGCGCCTCGCGAACCCGACTGTCAAGACGTTGGGATCGAATACTCCAGTGGTCCAGCCGAGTTCGGCCTCGGTCGCGCCGCGTTCGAGCCAGGACGCTCGGACGCGACGACGAACTTCGTCGACCAACTTGCCGCGCAACGCATTACGTGTTTCCCACAGTTCGGTTGCCGACAACTCGTGCAGGCGCTCCCACCCGCGTGCTTCTTCGAGTTGCTCCTGACCGACGATCCGCCTGGCCACGTCCATCCACTCCGGCGCCGCCCACGTCGGCGCGTGAACACCGTTGGTGACCGAACCGATCGGCACCTCGTCGGCGTCGAAGCCCGGCCAGAGACCGTTGAACATGTCGCGGCTGACGATGCCGTGCAACTTCGAGACGCCGTTGGCTCGCTGGCCCAGGCGAAGACCCATGTGCGCCATGTTGAAGATCGACGGATCGGCTTCACGCCCCATCCCGACGATGCGGTCGACGGTCAGGCCGGGAAGCAAACTCGATTCGTTCTCGCCGTTCGCTCCGCCGAAGTAGTGACGGACCAGATCCGCCGGGAAGCGGTCGATTCCGGCGGGAACCGGAGTGTGCGTCGTGAAGACCGTTCCGGCACGGACCGCGGCCAGAGCCGAATCGAAGTCCAGACCGCTGGTGGTGACAAGTTCCCGAATCCGTTCGATGCCGAGGAATCCGGCATGCCCCTCGTTCATGTGGAACACCTCGGGATCGGGCAATCCGTACGCCGCGGTGTAGGCGCGCACCGCGCGGACGCCGCCGATACCCGCGAGGATCTCCTGCTTGATGCGGTGATCCTGGTCCCCGCCGTAGAGACGGTCCGTGACGCCGCGCAGATCCGCGTCGTTCTCGGCGATGTCGGAATCGAGCAGCAGCAACGGCACTCGTCCGACCTGAGCGATCCACACTCGCGCACGCAGCACCCGGCCACCGGGCATGGCGACGTGAATGACGACCGGCGATCCGTCTTCGGAAGCCGGGCCTGCGTCCGTCAGCAAACGAAGAGGCAACCCTTGAGGGTCGTGCGGCGGGTAGTGCTCGGCCTGCCAACCGTCGGCGGTCAGCGACTGGCGGAAGTAGCCGGATCGGTAGAGCAGTCCGACGCCGATGAGCGGCAGCCCGAGGTCGGACGCGGCCTTGAGGTGATCGCCCGCCAGGATGCCCAATCCACCGGAGTAGTTGGGCAGAACTTCGCTGACTCCGAACTCCATGGAGAAGTACGCAATTCCGCCGGCTGACGATGCGCCCTTGGCCTGCTGGGACTGATACCAACGCGGGGTGCTCAGATAAGCGTCGAGATCAGCTGCTGCAGTGTCGAGGTCACCGAGAAATGCCTCGTCACTGCTGAGTTCGTCGAGACGGGTGGGGTCGACTTCCCCGAGCATGCGGACCGGATCGAACTGGACTGCTTGCCAGAGTTCGGGGTCGAGTCGCGAGAACAGATCCTGTGTCTCGGGATGCCACGACCACCGAAGGTTGGTGGACAGGGGGCCGAGCGCGGCGAGGCGCTCCGGAAGGTGGGCTCGGACAGTGAACCGACGCAAGGCTTTCACCCCGCGAACCCTAGTCGAGTTCCTTGCACTCTGTCCGGTGGAACCGAACGCCGAGCCGACCTGACCACCGACAGACCCGAATTCGTCGTTATCAGCACTCCGGCGCCGCACCCACTACGGTTGAACCCGGCGAAAGAACGTTTTACCGCGATCCATCATCAGAAATGGAGCTTCCCGTGTCAGGACGCCTCGGTATCGACGACGTGGTACCCGAGATCTCGGGTAACTATCCGGCAAAGGCCGTGGTCGGTGAAGTCTTCCCAGTGCACGCAACCGTGTGGCGAGAAGGCCACGACGCCATTTCCGCCACTTTGGTCGTGCGTGGTCCGCGCGGTACCAAGCCGCTGCGCATTCCGATGGACCCCGGCACCGAACCGGACACCGTCGACGCGGTGTTCACACCGTCCGCCGAAGGCATGTGGTCATTTCGGATTGAGGCGTGGAGCGATCCCATCGCCACCTGGAAGCACGCCGTGGAAGCAAAGCTCGCCGTCGGGCAGGGGGCGGCCGAGTTGGCCAACGACCTGGAAATCGGTGCGCGCCTGTTCGAACAGGCCGCGCACGAGGTACCGCGGGGCAACAGGTCCAGGCTCGAGGCCGTCACGGCGTCGCTGCGCAGCGATCAGGCGCTGACTGCTCGCGTCGCGCCGGCCTTCGCCTCCGACGTCGCCGAACTGCTCCGCGCCACTCCGCTCCGTGAACTGGTCACCAAGGGCGAGTCCCACCCCGTCGTCGTCGATCGCAACCGTGCACTGTTCGGATCGTGGTACGAGTTCTTCCCCCGCTCGACGGGCGGTTGGGACGAGAACGGGGTGCCGCAACACGGCACTTTCCGAACCTCGGCCGAAGACCTACCCCGCATCGCCGCAATGGGTTTCGACGTCGTCTACCTTCCGCCGATCCATCCCATCGGCGAGATCAACCGGAAGGGACGCAACAACACTCTCACTCCCGAACCCGGTGACGTCGGCTCGCCGTGGGCCATCGGCTCGGTCGACGGCGGGCACGACGCTGTTCACCCGCAACTCGGCACGCTCAAGGACTTCAAGGCCTTCGTCGCTGCGGCCCGCAAGCTCGATCTCGAAGTGGCACTGGATCTCGCGCTGCAGTGTGCCCCGGATCATCCATGGGCCAAGAAGCATCCGGAGTGGTTCAACGTCCTTCCCGACGGCACCATCGCCTACGCCGAGAACCCGCCCAAGAAGTATCAGGACATCTACCCGATCAACTTCGACACCGATCCTCGCGGTCTGGACAAGGAAATCTTGCGAGTCGTCCGACACTGGATCAGTGCCGGCGTCAAGATCTTTCGTGTCGACAACCCGCACACCAAGCCGCCCAACTTCTGGGAGACACTCATCTCGGAGGTCAAGAAAACTGACCCCGACGTCTTGTTCCTCGCCGAGGCTTTCACTCGTCCGGCGCGCATGTACGGCCTTGCCCGGCGCGGGTTCACACAGTCGTACACGTACTTCACCTGGCGAGTTGCGAAGTGGGAGCTCACCGAATTCGGTAACGAGCTGGCGGCGAAGGCCGACGAAGCCCGACCGAACCTCTTCGTGAACACGCCGGACATCCTGCACGAGTCCCTCCAGCACGGTGGGCCCGGAATGTTTGCACTGCGAGCAGCTCTCGCCGCCACCCTGGCGCCGACGTGGGGCGTCTACTCCGGTTACGAACTCTACGAACACCAAGCCGTTCGCCCCGGCAGCGAGGAATACCTCGACTCCGAGAAGTACGAACTTCGGCCGCGCCGTTTCGCCGAAGCAGCAGCGCGAGGCGAGTCTCTCGAGCCGTGGATCACCGCGCTCAACCGCATCCGGCGTGCACATCCGGCCCTGCAACAGTTGCGGAACCTGCACTTTCACCACATCGACAACGACGCGTTGATCGCCTACTCGAAGTTCGACGCCTCGACCGGTGACGCCGTCCTGACGGTGATCAACCTCAACCCGTTCGCTGCAGAAGAGGGCACCGTCTGGTTGGACATGCCGGCGCTCGGACGCGAATGGCACGACCACATGACCGTGCTCGACGAGGTAACCGGTGAGCAGTTCAATTGGGGCCAAGCCAATTTCGTCCGCCTCGAGCCCTGGCGTTCGGTGGCGCACATCCTCGCGCTCCCACCCGTTCCGTATCCGGCCCGGATCTCTCTGGCCTACCAAGCACGCAATGCGCACCGCGCAGGTGGAGGCAAGTGATGTCAACCGAGAAGTTCCCTTCGGGTATCGCACCGGACAATCACGATCTGGAGCTGTTGGCGCGCGGTGAACATCACGATCCGCACAGTGTCCTCGGCGCCCATCCCCACGCCGACGGCACCGTTCTGCGAGCGTTGCGTCCCAACGCCGAGTCCGTCAGTGCCGTCATCGGCGGCAAAAACTTTCCTCTCGAACATGTTTCGAACGGAATCTTCGCGGCTCTGGTCCCCTACCCCGACCTGATCGACTATCGCTATTCCGTGACGTACCCGGGTGGACACACGGTTCTCGCAGCCGACCCTTACCGGTTCCTGCCTACTCTCGGTGAACTCGACCTACACCTGTTCGGCGAAGGTCGGCACGAACGACTGTGGGACATCCTCGGTGCACATCCGCGTTCGTACGAGACACCGGACGGCCCCGTCGACGGCACCTCGTTCGCCGTCTGGGCTCCGGCCGCCCGCGGCGTGACCGTCGTCGGCGACTTCGACGGGTGGAGTGGGCAATTCGCCCCCATGCGAGTCCTCGGATCCACTGGGGTCTGGGAACTCTTCCTGCCCGACATCGCAGTCGGTTCGCTGTACAAGTTCCGGGTCCACGGCCACGACGGCTCCGTTCGCGACAAGGCCGATCCCATGGCATTCGGTACCGAGGTCCCGCCGGCGACGGCGTCGCGAGTGACCACCAGTTCGCATGAGTGGAACGACGCGGCCTGGCTCGAAACCCGCGCCGGTGTCGATCCTTCGCAGTCCCCGATGAGCGTGTACGAGGTGCACCTCGGATCGTGGCGTCCGGGACTCGACTACCGGCAGATGGCCGAGCAACTCGCCGTCTACGTCACCGAAACCGGATTCACCCACGTCGAACTGCTGCCCGTCTCCGAGCATCCGTTCGGTGGATCGTGGGGATACCAGGTCACCTCGTACTACGCACCGACCTCCCGCTTCGGCACCCCGGACGACTTCCGCTGGTTCGTCGACCACCTGCACGCCGCAGGGATAGGTGTCATCGTCGACTGGGTGCCTGCACACTTCCCCAAAGACGAGTGGGCCCTGGCTCGTTTCGACGGAACTCCCCTGTACGAGCACGCCGATCCGCGTCGCGGCGAGCAGTTGGACTGGGGCACATACGTATTCGACTTCGGTCGCCGCGAGGTGCGGAACTTCCTCGTCGCCAACGCGCTCTTCTGGCTCGAGGAGTTCCACATCGACGGACTGCGCGTCGACGCCGTCGCATCGATGCTGTACCTGGATTACTCACGCCCGGAAGGTGGATGGACTCCCAACATTCACGGCGGCCGCGAGAATCTCGAAGCCGTTGCGTTCCTGCAGGAGATGAACGCCACCGTCCACAAGAACCATCGAGGAGTCGTCACCGTCGCCGAGGAGTCGACGGCGTGGCCCGGAGTCACTCGGGCGACCAATGTCGGCGGCCTCGGATTCAACATGAAGTGGAACATGGGGTGGATGCACGACACCCTCGGGTTCCTCGGTCACGACCCGGTACACCGGACCTACCACCATCACGAGATCACGTTCTCACTGATGTACGCGTGGAGTGAGAACTACCTGCTACCGATCAGCCATGACGAAGTGGTGCACGGCAAAGGAACTCTGTGGACCCGGATGCCCGGGAACGACTTCGCCAAGGCGTCCGGCCTGCGCTCACTGCTTGCATACATGTGGGCGCATCCAGGCAAGCAACTGCTGTTCATGGGACAGGAATTCGGTCAGAGTGCGGAATGGTCGGAAGAACGCGGCCTCGACTGGTGGCAGCTCGACGATCAGTACACCGGCACTCTCCATCGCGGCGTCCAGCGACTGGTCGGCGATCTCAACTCCGCGTACCGACGTCATCCGGCCATGTGGACCCTCGACACCTCGCCCGGTGGATACTCCTGGATCGACGCCAACGACACCGAGAACAACGTCCTCAGTTTTCTGCGTTACGGTACTGACGGTTCGATTGTCGCCTGCCTGTTCAACTTCTCGGGCAGTGAGCACTCGAGCTACCGCGTCGGGCTACCAGAGCCCGGCCGATGGGTGGAAATTCTCAACACCGATGCCGAGGTGTACGGCGGCTCCGGAGTCGGGAACCTCGGAGCGGTCACAGCAACGTCGCATTCGTGGCACGGTCGGCCAGCCTCCGCACAGGTGGCGCTGCCAGCTGCTGGAGCGATTTGGATAAGTCTGGAGCGTTGATGGTCGGCCGGCGAGTAGTCATTGTCACGTCGTCACTGTTGGCAGTGGCCGCACTGCTCGCCGGTTGTGCCCAGGGAACGAGTGGCCACGCCGTCTCGATTTATCACGATCCCTTCCGCGTCGCCGGACTCGACGCAACGGCAGGACCAAGTGGGTTGCGTCCGGGAGCCCCCAACGCCGACCGAGCAATCACCGGCACCGACGGCGGGGACATCGACGCGCTGGCAGCCAACGCCATCACAGACATCGAAACCTACTGGGCCGCCGAGTACCCGGCTCTGTTCGACAAGCCCTTCGAACCGGTCGACGAGCTGATCTCGTGGGACCCCACCGAATCGAACGGCCCGGACTTCTGTGAGGAGACCACCGAAGAACTCATCAACGCCGGGTACTGCAGCATCGATCACACCATCGGTTGGGATCGTGAATTGCTGCTGCCCGAGGTGCGGGAGAAGTTCGGTGAAGTGGCCGTCGCGTTCATCTTTGCGCACGAGTACGGCCATGCCGTTCAACGCAAGGCCGGGATCGTCGGCGGTAAACGAGACGCAGCCCTGGTGCGCGAACAGCAAGCCGACTGTTTCGGTGGCGCCTTCTTGCGGCACGTCGCCGAGGACAAGGCCGCGCACTTCACGATGAACACCTCCGACGGACTCAACAAGGTGTTGGCGTCGGCGGTCGCCATCCGCGACGAAGACCCTAATGATCCTGAGAGCCACCATGGTTCGGCGTTCGAGCGCGTCACCGCCACTCAGATCGGCTTCACCGACGGCGCCGGTGCGTGCGCGAAGATGGACGCCGACGAAATCGAGTCACGACGTGCAGACCTCCCGCAGCAGTTCGCCGAGGGCAACGATTCCGGAGAACTGCCCGTCACCGAGGCAACTCTCGACGAGTTCGTGAAGACCTTCCAAGCGATCTTCGATCTACCGCAGCCACCGAAGGTCGTGTTCACCGGCGCAGACACCGGGTGCAGCGATGCCGTTGCGACCGAACCCGTCTCGTACTGCCCGTCGACGAACACCATCGGAATCAGCGTCGACGACCTTGCCGAGCGCGGCACGCCGGGTCGCGTCGGGCGACGCGAGTTGATCCAGACCAACATCACCGGTGACTACAACGCCTATGTCCTGCTCGCGTCGAGGTACACCCTCGCGATGCAGAAGGAGAACGGCCAATCGCTCGACACTCCGCAGACTGCCCTGCGCGCCGCCTGCCTGTCCGGCGTCATCACCGCAGCGCTCAGTCCCACCAACGCCGCGGCGTCCGGAGCACAGGTCACACTCTCCCCCGGCGACCTCGACGAAGCCGTATCGGGGCTGCTGACCGACGGCCTGGCTGCCAGTGACGTCAACGGTGAGACGGTCCCGAGCGGGTTCGCACGTGTCGACGCGTTCCGGACCGGCGTTCTCGGTGGCCGGGAAGTGTGCGACAGCCGCTACACGGAGTAGCGACTGCCGGTCCACACGTCAGTAGAGAGCGGAAGCCAACTTACGACGGGCCGCGATGACGATCGGTTCTGCCGGGTCGAACAGTTCGAACAGTTCGAGCAGGCGCGTCCGAGCGGCTGCCTTGTCGTCGCCGGCAGTTCGCGAGACCACCGAGATCAAGCGGGCGAACGACGCCTCGGGTTGCTGGGCGAACATTTCCAGGTCGGCCGCAGCGAACTGCAGTTCGAGATCGGACGGATCAGCATCCGCGGCCGCAATCGACTCGGGATCGACACCCTGAACCCGAGCCATGAACTTCACCTGGCGGACAGCGCTCTTGGCCTCCGCATTGTTGGGTTCGGCGTCGAGAATTTCCTGGTACGCAGCGATGGCGGCGTCGAGATCGCCCTCGTCCAGCGCGGTTTCAGCGGCCACGAAGCGAGGATCCTCGACCGCCTCCACCGGTTCGTCCGCGTCGGAGACCGGCCCACTCAACTTGCCCTCGACAGCTTGGAGGACTGCGTCGAACCACTGGCTGAGCTGCGCCTCTGGCTGAGCGCCCTGAAAATCGGCCAACGGCTGACCAGCCGCGACAGCAACAACCGTCGGAACCGACTGGACACCGAATGCCTGCGCGATACGAGGGCTCACGTCGACGTCGACGTTGGCAAGAATCCACTTGCCGCCGGCTCGCGCTGCAAATGATTCGAGAACTTCGGTGAATACGACCGAGGGCTCGTATGCGCGGCCACCGATGTTGACGATCACCGGCACCTGGCTCGACTTCAGCAGGACTTCGCTTTCGAAGTTCTCCTCGGTCACCTCGATCACTGCCCCGGAGACAGCAGAAACGGCCCCGTCGCCGCTGGTGTTACGCGGCGGTGGTGGGGCCGTGGCCCGCTCTTTGAAGGCGGACAAGTCGACTGCGCCGCTCATGGCGGCAGCAACTGCGGACGAACGCGCGGGGGGCCTGGAACCTGGTCGAGTCACGGCTCCCAGTTTGTCACGAGTTGCGAGAAGCTACGTAGAGGGATGCAGCACTCAGACGAGCGCCGCGTTGCCCTTGGACGCCTCGAACTCCGTGGACAGCTCACCGAGCTTGCCGTTTCGCACTGCCCAGCGTTCGAAGATGACGGTGCCGAAGGGCGGAACGCTCGAGATCAGCGCAAGGATCGTGGTCTTGACGTCCCACTTGAGCGACCACGCGGTCAGGAGTGCAACAACGATGAACACCAGGAAGCCGGCGGTTCCGTGGACCATTCCGGGGATGCGAATCGCTTCTTCGTGTCCGAGGACCCACTTGAAGAACATGGCAACCAGCAAGGCCGCCCAGGTCACAGCTTCCCACCACGCCACCAGACGGAAGCGTTTCGCGGGAGTGGATACGTCAAAGATGTTCGCCATGAGGCCATTGTGCCCGAACAACTACGACGCCCCGTAGTTGTGTGAGGAAAACCACGGGGCGTCGCAGAGCGAGAGCGCTGGTTCAGGTGTATTTAGACACTCAGGCCTTGGGGACGCGGATGATGAGTGCGTCGCCTTGTCCGCCGCCGCCGCAGAGTGCGGCTGCGCCGATGCCGCCGCCGCGGCGTTGCAGTTCGAGGGCGAGGTGCAGGGCGATGCGGGCGCCGGACATGCCGAGGGGGTGGCCGACGGCGATGGCGCCGCCGTTGACGTTGACCTTGGCGGGGTCGAGGCCGAGTTCGCGGGTGGAGGCGATCCCGACGGCGGCGAATGCTTCGTTGATTTCGACGAGGTCGAGGTCGGTGGGGTCGATGCCTTCCTTCGCGCAGGCTTTGGCGATGGCCCGGGCGGGTTGGGACTGGAGGGTGGAGTCGGGTCCGGCGACGACGCCGTGGGCGCCGATTTCCGCGATCCAGGTCAGGCCGAGTTCTTCGGCTTTGGTTTTGCTCATCACGATCACGGCGGCGGCGCCGTCGGAGATCGGGGAGGCGGAGCCGGCGGTGATGGTGCCGTCCTTGCTGAACGCGGGACGCAGTTTGCCGAGGGATTCGGTGGTGGTGTCGGCGCGGATGCCTTCGTCCTGGGCGAAGACGATGGGCTCGCCCTTGCGTTGGGGGATGGAGACGGGGACGACTTCGTTGTCGAAGAGGCCGTCTTTCCAGGCGCGGGCCGCGTTCTGGTGTGAGGCGGCGGCGAAGGCGTCCTGCTCGGCGCGGGTGATGTGGGTGGTTTCTTGTTGGTTGACTTGTTCGGTGAGCAGGCCCATGGCCTGGTCGGTGAAGATGTCGTGGAGGCCGTCGTAGGCCATGTGGTCGCGGAGGGTGACGTCGCCGTATTTGAAGCCTTCGCGGCTTTTTTCGAGCATGTGGGGTGCGCGGGACATCGATTCCTGCCCGCCGGCGACGACGATGTCGAATTCGCCGGCGCGGATGAGTTGGTCGGCGAGGGCGATGGCGTCGATGCCGGAGAGGCACACTTTGTTGATGCTCAGGGCGGGGACGTTCATGGGGATGCCGGCGGCGACGGCGGCTTGGCGGGCGGGCATCTGGCCGGCGCCGGCGGTGAGGACCTGTCCCATGATGACGTAGTCGACCTGTTCGGGTGCGACTGAGGACTTGTCGAGGGCGCCTTTGATGGCGATGCCGCCGAGGTCGGACCCGGAGAGGTCTTTCAACGATCCGAGGAGTCGACCCATCGGGGTACGAGCTCCCGCAACAATCACAGAACTGGTCACGATTTCCTCCGGCTGCAAAAGAGAGATAGTCGTCGGTTCCGTGCGGCCTAAGAGCCAAGTCACATCCCGACGTGTACTCCTCAAACGGTAGCGCTACCGTGAAAGGTATGACACAGACCTCCCCCAGTTCTGCACTCGCACCTTTGTCGTCCGACCTCGTCGTCGCGATCGATCACGTCGGAATCGCGGTGCCCGATCTCGACGTGGCAATCGAGTGGTACACGCAGCACCTGGGCATGGTGTCGACCCACGAGGAAATCAACGAATCGCAGGGCGTGCGTGAGGCCATGCTCTCCGTCGTCGGCTCCCCCGCCGGATCCACTGCCGTTCAGCTGCTCGCGCCTCTGGACGAGAACTCGACCATCGCCAAGTTCATCGACCGAAGCGGCCCCGGCCTCCAGCAGCTCGCCTACCGGGTCACCGACATCGACGCCATCTCCGCCGAGCTTCGCGACCGCGGGGTTCGGTTGCTGTACGACGCTCCCCGACGCGGTACGGCCAACTCGCGCATCAACTTCATCCACCCGAAGGACGCCGGCGGCGTCCTGGTGGAACTGGTCGAACCCGACGCGAGCCACTAGCAGACCCGACTCCAGCTCGTATGCCAGGTAGATTGTCGCCATGGCATACGAGCAGGACCGCGGTTCGATCCAACTTCCGTTCCAGATCGCACGGAAGGGATACGACCGCGACGAGGTACGCAACTACTTCGAGCGATTCGACGCGGAGCTGCGAGTTACCGCGGCTGATCGTGATGCTGCCGCTGCGCAGGCCCGTGACCTCGCCAAGCAGCTCGACGATGCACGCGACGACATCGACGACCTCCGCAAGGACGTCGACCGCCTCTCGGTACCGCCCACCACTGCGGAGGGCATGAGCGATCGCATCAGCCGCATGCTGCGCCTTGCCTCCGACGAGGCCTCGGAGGTGCGCGCGAAGGCCGAGGCCGACGCAGCCGAGATGACCTCCATCGCCGAACAGGACGGCGCCCGCCTTCGTGGTCACTACGAGTCGCTGATCGCCGAACTCGAGGACCGTCGCAACGCGATGGAAACCATGCACGAGCAGACCATGGCGCAGGCCCGTACCGAAGCCGCCCGGATCGTCGAAGCCGCGCAGGCCGAGCGGGATCGACTGGCTGCCGAGTCCGAGGCCAAGCGCACTCAGATCCGCGAAGACTTCGACATCTCGATGTCGGAGCGCCGCGCCAAGGTCGTCGCCGCCGTCAACGAGCTGGAGTCGTCGAGCAAAGCAGAGGCCGAGCGTCGACTCGCCGATGCGTCGCACGAGGCCCAGCGCAGGCTGCAGGCCGCCACTGATCAGTCAGAGCGCAAGATCGCTCACGCGAAGGAACTCACCGAAGAACTGCGCGTTCTCCGAGGCCGAATCCTGGCTCAGCTCTTGGGTATTCGCGGACAACTCGATTCGGTTCCGGCTATGCTCGCATCGGTCAACCGGGAGAGCGAACTCCTCGATGCACCGCCCGCTCCGGTCATCGTCGAAGCCGAGGAAGATCTCGAGATCGAAGACAAGAAGGCCGACGCAGATCCGGTCGACTCAGATAAGGTCAAATCAGAACCGAGTATCGACGAAGACGACGTTCTCGAGGACTCGGACGAGACGAACACCGCCGAGATCGACACCCGCGCCGTCGAGCAGCGAGCCCAGTCCAGGAACTGATCGACGCTCAGGACCACCGTCTGGTCAGGCTGCGCGTACCGCGGCCTGACCAGCATCCGGTGTGCCAGTGTCGACGCTCGTTCGCGCCGCCCGGTTCCGAAGGCCACGTCACCACGTGAGCGACGCCGGGTCTGATGTCGTGATCACAACCGGGGCATCGATAGAACTTCGTCGCGTTGGAGCCGGGTATCGGCCTGACCATGTACATTTCACCGCCCGGCCCGGGTTCCTCCCGGACCAGCGCTCCGCCGAACAACACGCCGCTTGGTGACGCCGACTCCGCGCTCGAATCCCGAGCACGCCGAGTATCCGTTCGACGGGTTTGCTTCGGCGAAGGTTTGCGGCGCGGCATGGTTCGAGTCTAAACAGCGTCAGAAGAGGCGGAACTCGGTGCTTTCGGTGCCCCGCAAGGCCTCGTAGTCAAGGACCAGGCAACGGATCCCACGGTCGTTGGCCAAAGTCTTTGCCTGCGGCTTGATCTGTTGCGCTGCAAAAACTCCCGTGACCGGCGCGAGCAGCGGATCGCGGTTGAGCAATTCGAGGTAGCGCGTCAACTGCTCGACGCCGTCGATCTCACCGCGACGCTTGATCTCCACCGCCACCGATGCACCGTCCGCGTCTCGGACCAGAAGATCGACCGGCCCGATGGCCGTCATGTACTCACGCCGCACCAACGTGTAGCCGGGGCCGAGTGTCTCGACATGCTCCGCCAGAAGTTCTTGAAGGTGTGCCTCGACACCGTCCTTGATCAATCCCGGATCGAGACCAAGTTCATACGACGAATCGTGCTCGACCTCTTCGAGAGTGATCCGCAGTTCCTCGCCCGCCTTGTTGGTGACGACCCACAGGATGTCGTCGCCGTCCCCGGTGGTCTCGACCAACCAGCACGGCGGACTCATCCAGTTGAGCGGCTTGTACGCCCGATCGTCGGCATGGATACTGACCGAGCCGTCGGCTTTGACCAACAGCAGTCGTCTTGCGGTAGGGAGGTGGGAGGTCAGGCGTCCCACATAGTCGACACGGCAACGAGCAATAACTAGGCGCACCGGACCACCCTAAGCGATCATTACGACTACTCTCGACACACTATGCAGCGAAGCCGTGTCCCGAGTGCGCCCCTGGGGTCGTGGCTGCTCGGATCCACCGACGAAAGCCCCAGGCGCCGCCGAATCCGCGTCCAGGCACTACTCACCGCGCCCCTCCTGGTCACAAACCTGATCGGAGCGGTACTGGCGATCGTGCTCATCGGATTCGTGGTTCCCGGACCCGAGATCATCCACCCCGAATTCGCATGGATCAACTTCATTGCCGTGCCCGTCTTCATCGGGTGTGTCTTTCTCATCGGACTTCTGTGGGGCACCAAACGGCTGATGCGGGATCTTCGATGGGCCACCGAGGATCACCCACCGACAGAGCAGAATCAACGCGCGGCGCTGCGCGGGCCGTGGCGACTGACCCGAGTGCAAGCCGTCCTGTGGACGGCCGCGCTCATCACCTTCACGACCATGTACGGAATCGTCGACCCCGACACTATTCCGAAAGTTCTGTTCACCGTGGCTTTCAGCGGTATCACCACGTGCGCTTTCTGCTACCTGCTCAGCGAGTTCGCACTCCGCCCGATTGCTGCGCGTGCACTCGAATCCGGAGCACCCCGCAAGGCTGCCGTTCTCGGACTGACCGGCCGGACAATCCTCGTCTGGCTGCTCGGAAGCGGAGTCCCCGTCACCGGCTTGATGCTCGTGGCGGTCTTCAGCTTCATCCGGCCTGCATCGTGGCAAGCCCTCGCGATCGCCATCCTCGTCATCGGCGGGATCACTCTGTGCGTCGGACTCGGGCTGACATACATCAACATTCGGTCCGCCGCGGCCCCCATTCGGTCCGTGCGACGAGGAATGGAACAAGTCACCCGTGGCGACCTCACCGCGTCCGTCGTCGTGTACGACGGAACGGAACTGGGACTACTGCAGGCCGGCTTCAATCGCATGGCCGAGGGTCTGCGCGAGCGAGAGCGAATACGCGACCTCTTCGGGCGTCACGTCGGACACGAGGTTGCCGCAAACGCGGTTCGCCGAAACCCGGAACTCGGCGGTGAAGAACGTGACGTTGCCGTACTCTTCGTCGACGTCATCGGATCGACCACCATCGCGGCCACCAACTCCCCTACGGCGGTGGTCGCTCTACTCAACCGTTTCTTCGACGTCATAGTCGACGAGGTCGACGCGCACGGCGGATTCGTGAACAAGTTCGAGGGCGACGCAGCGCTGGCGATCTTCGGAGCGCCGACGACACTCGACGATCACGCCGGCAGCGCACTCGCCGCTGCCCGCAAGATTCAGCAGCGCCTGCGTGCCGAGGTACCGGAAGTGAGCGCGGGAATCGGCGTCGCCGCAGGTGTTGCCGTAGCCGGGAACGTCGGTGCGCGAGAGAGATTCGAGTACACCGTCATCGGTGATCCCGTCAACGAAGCGGCGCGACTGTCCGAGGTCGCCAAGACGGTTCCGGGTAACGTCGCCGCATCCGGTCGGGCTGTGGCTGCCGCTGACAGTGCCGAGGCTGCACAGTGGTCGATCACCGAGAGCATCACCCTTCGCGGCCGCCTCGAACAGACCGAGCTCGCGATTCCGTGCGACGCCCTGGAGTCCGAGACCAGCCCGTCAGACTCCGTGCCCGTTCAGCCCTGACCCCACCTCCCCCCCTGAGCGAACGGCACGTTCGGTCGATCCAAGGCGATCAACGCCACGTTCGCTCGATGACTTTCCCGCTTCTCGACGGTCTATATCGGCACAGCGAAAATCCGACGACGCCTGGGAGATGGGTACGACTATGAAACTGACGACCTTTACCATCGTCACTCTCGACGGGGTGATGCAAGGACTCGGTGGGCCGGACGAAGATCGCCGTGGCGGATTCGAGCGGGGCGGCTGGTCCGCGCCATTGGTGGACACCGAAGCCATGGACTATCTCGTCCAGGTCTACCAGCGAGCTGACGCGTTCCTGTTCGGGCGACACACGTACGAGATCTTCGCCGGCTATTGGGGCGCGTTCGAGAATCCCGACGTCAACCCCATTGCAAGCGCACTGAATTCGCGGCCCAAGTACCTTGCGTCGACGACGCTCACCGATCCGGAATGGAAGAACACGACAGCCCTTTCAGGTGACACCGCCATCGCTCTCGGCGAACTGACAGCCAGACCCGGCGGTGAGCTTCAGGTGCACGGCAGTGGCGCCCTGTGCCGCTGGCTTTTCGCGAACGATCTTGTCGACGAGATGATCCTGCTGATCGTTCCGGTGGTGGTAGGCCAGGGCACGCGACTGTTTCCCGACACCGGACCGGACATCGCACTCCAGCTGGCCGAATCGCGAGCCACATCAAAGGGCGTGACGATTCAGAGGTATCTGCCGGCTGGCCGGCCGAAGTATGCGACTGCCACCGCCGACGGCATCGACTGATCCGGGCAAAGCGCCTGTCGTCCTCAGTCGTGTTCCCGCCCCTGATGGTGTGAACGTACCGTTCATCTCGTTGAAGAGGGTGAGAGTGTCGTTCACTCGATGCGGGGGTGCCGGCGGGGGTGCTCCCGCCCCTTGATGGTGCGAACGGTGCGTTCGGTCGATCTGAGGCGACGAACGTACCGTTCGCTCGAAGTCGGGGGTGTTTTGGGTACGAGAAAGCCCCCCAACCAGTACTGGTTGGGGGGCTTCTCTAATGTGTGTTCGGCGGTGTCCTACTCTCCCACACCCTGTCGAGTGCAGTACCATCGGCGCTGAAGGGCTTAGCTTCCGGGTTCGGAATGGGACCGGGCGTTTCCCCTTCGCTATGACCGCCGTAACTCTATGAAACTGTCACAGTAACCTTCTTCTGATCACCTGGTTTCACCACCCGTCAACACCAGTTTCTGGTGTTGGGGGATGGAGAAAACATGTTCTCATCAGTATCTGTGTGTTGTTTCAGATACCGCACAGTGGACGCGTAGCTTCTTTGTGGTAAGTCCTCGGCCTATTAGTACCAGTCACCTGCATGCATTACTGCACTTCCAGTTCTGGCCTATCAACCCGGTGGTCTGCCGGGGGCCTTACCCCCTCGAGGGGGTGAGAAACCTCATCTTGGAACAGGCTTCCCGCTTAGATGCTTTCAGCGGTTATCCCTTCCGAACGTAGCTAACCAGCGGTGCTCCTGGCGGAACAACTGGCACACCAGAGGTTCGTCCGTCCCGGTCCTCTCGTACTAGGGACAGCCTTCCTCAAGTTTCTAACGCGCGCGGCGGATAGAGACCGAACTGTCTCACGACGTTCTAAACCCAGCTCGCGTGCCGCTTTAATGGGCGAACAGCCCAACCCTTGGGACCTACTCCAGCCCCAGGATGCGACGAGCCGACATCGAGGTGCCAAACCATCCCGTCGATATGGACTCTTGGGGAAGATCAGCCTGTTATCCCCGGGGTACCTTTTATCCGTTGAGCGACACCGCTTCCACTTGCCGGTGCCGGATCACTAGTCCCGACTTTCGTCCCTGCTCGACCTGTCAGTCTCACAGTCAAGCTCCCTTGTGCACTTGCACTCGACACCTGATTGCCAACCAGGCTGAGGGAACCTTTGGGCGCCTCCGTTACATTTTGGGAGGCAACCGCCCCAGTTAAACTACCCACCAGGCACTGTCCCTGAACCAGATCATGGTCCGAGGTTAGAGGTCCAATTCGATCAGAGTGGTATTTCAACAACGACTCCACGATAACTGGCGTCACCGTTTCACAGTCTCCCACCTATCCTACACAAACCGAACCGAACACCAATACCAAGCTGTAGTGAAGGTCCCGGGGTCTTTTCGTCCTGCCGCGCGTAACGAGCATCTTTACTCGTAATGCAATTTCGCCGAGTCTACGGTTGAGACAGCTGAGAAGTCGTTACGCCATTCGTGCAGGTCGGAACTTACCCGACAAGGAATTTCGCTACCTTAGGATGGTTATAGTTACCACCGCCGTTTACTGGGGCTTAAATTCTCAGCTTCGCTCCCGAAGGAACTAACCGGTCCTCTTAACCTTCCAGCACCGGGCAGGCGTCAGTCCGTATACATCGTCTTACGACTTCGCACGGACCTGTGTTTTTAGTAAACAGTCGCTTCTCACTGGTCTCTGCGGCCCCACCCAGCTCAGACAGTAAATGTCGTCACCAGACAGGGCCCCCCTTCTCCCGAAGTTACGGGGGCATTTTGCCGAGTTCCTTAACCATAGTTATCTCGATCGCCTTAGTATTCTCTACCTGACCACCTGTGTCGGTTTGGGGTACGGGCCGTGTGAAAGCTCGCTAGAGGCTTTTCTCGGCAGCATAGGATCACTGAATTCGCCTCAATCGGCTACGCATCACGTCTCAGGCTATGTGCGACCCGGATTTGCCTAGGTCACGCCCTACACGCTTACACCAGTATTACCACTGACTGGCTCAGCTACCTTCCTGCGTCACCCCATCGCTTGGCTACTACCAGATCAGGTCCCATGCATCCACCAACTCGAGACCCGAAGGTCTTCTCGTGGCTTCAGGATGGTTAGTATCACTGATTCACCATGGGCGCGTTCACACGGGTACGGGAATATCAACCCGTTGTCCATCGGCTACGCCTGTCGGCCTCGTCTTAGGTCCCGACTCACCCTGGGCGGATTAACCTGGCCCAGGAACCCTTGGTCATTCGGCGGACGAGTTTCTCACTCGTCTTTCGCTACTCATGCCTGCATTCTCACTCGTGTGGCCTCCACGGCTAGGTCACCCTGCCGCTTCCATGGCCACACGACGCTCCCCTACCCATCCACACACCTGCCAGAAAATCCTTGGATCAACTGGGGGCTATTGCGTGAATGCCGCAGCTTCGGTGGTGTACTTGAGCCCCGCTACATTGTCGGCGCAGGATCACTTGACCAGTGAGCTATTACGCACTCTTTCAAGGGTGGCTGCTTCTAAGCCAACCTCCTGGTTGTCTTCGCGACCCCACATCCTTTTCCACTTAGTACACGCTTAGGGACCTTAGCTGGCGATCTGGGCTGTTTCCCTCTCGACTACGAACCTTATCGCCCGCAGTCTCACTGCCGCGCTCTCACTCACCGGCATTCGGAGTTTGGCTGATTTCGGTAAGCTTGTGGGCCCCCTAGACCATCCAGTAGCTCTACCTCCGGTGAGAAACACGCGACGCTGCACCTAAATGCATTTCGGGGAGAACCAGCTATCACGGAGTTTGATTGGCCTTTCACCCCTACCCACAACTCATCCCCTCAGTTTTCAACCTAAGTGGGTTCGGTCCTCCACGACGTCTTACCGTCGCTTCAACCTGGCCATGGGTAGATCACTCCGCTTCGGGTCTAGAGCATGCCACTACGATCGCCCTATTCGGACTCGCTTTCGCTACGGCTACCCCACACGGGTTAACCTCGCGACATGCCACTAACTCGCAGGCTCATTCTTCAAAAGGCACGCCATCACCCCCAGCAGTAAACTGCTCGAAGGCTCTGACGGATTGTAAGCGCACGGTTTCAGGTACTATTTCACTCCCCTCCCGGGGTACTTTTCACCTTTCCCTCACGGTACTAGTCCGCTATCGGTCACCAGGGAGTATTCAGGCTTATCGGGTGGTCCCGACAGATTCACACCAGATTTCACGGGCCCGGTGCTACTTGGGTTTCCATTACAACAGTCACAAAGTTTTCGTGTACGGGATTCTCACCCTCTACGACAGGCCGTTCCAGACCACTTCCACTAACCCTGTGATTTCTTACTGTTGGCCTGCTCGGCAGAACAGACAAAATGAACCCCACAACCCCACGAATGCAACGCCTGCCGGCTATCACACACCCATGGTTTAGCCTCTTCCGCTTTCGCTCGCCACTACTCACGGAATCACGGTTGTTTTCTCTTCCTGTGGGTACTGAGATGTTTCACTTCCCCACGTTCCCTCCACACGCCCTATATATTCAGGCGCGGGTAACACGACATCACTCGTGCTGGGTTTCCCCATTCGGACATCCTCGGATCACAGCTCGGTTGACAGCTCCCCGAGGCTTATCGCAGCCTCCTACGTCCTTCATCGGCTCCTGGTGCCAAGGCATCCACCGTACGCTCTTCATTACTTACAACAAAGATGCTCGCGTCCACTGTGCAGTTCTCAAACAACACACAACCCCAGAACTCCCGTGAGCACCAGCCGAAGAAAACACTGACCGAAATCAATGCAACTCCGCGGTATGACCCACATTCCAGTGTTGTCGTTACTTCCTTCGAGGAAACACTCGCGTGTTCTCTCAGGACCCAACAGTATGCCGATATATTGTTCGTCGGTTTCCCACAGAGGAGAAACCGTACGACGATCAAGTTTGTCAGCGATCCACCCATGAGCAACCGCCGGACAACATCGTGTCCGAAACGGTCTCTGCCAACCAGTAATTCACCTGTGTGAACCCTGACATTGGAGAAGCTCCTTAGAAAGGAGGTGATCCAGCCGCACCTTCCGGTACGGCTACCTTGTTACGACTTCGTCCCAATCGCCGATCCCACCTTCGACGGCTCCCTCCCACAAGGGGTTAAGCCACCGGCTTCGGGTGTTACCGACTTTCATGACGTGACGGGCGGTGTGTACAAGGCCCGGGAACGTATTCACCGCAGCGTTGCTGATCTGCGATTACTAGCGACTCCGACTTCACGGGGTCGAGTTGCAGACCCCGATCCGAACTGAGACCAGCTTTAAGGGATTCGCTCCACCTCACGGTCTCGCAGCCCTCTGTACTGGCCATTGTAGCATGTGTGAAGCCCTGGACATAAGGGGCATGATGACTTGACGTCGTCCCCACCTTCCTCCGAGTTGACCCCGGCAGTCTCTTACGAGTCCCCACCATAACGTGCTGGCAACATAAGATAGGGGTTGCGCTCGTTGCGGGACTTAACCCAACATCTCACGACACGAGCTGACGACAGCCATGCACCACCTGTATACCGACCACAAGGGGGGCCACATCTCTGCAGCTTTCCGGTATATGTCAAACCCAGGTAAGGTTCTTCGCGTTGCATCGAATTAATCCACATGCTCCGCCGCTTGTGCGGGCCCCCGTCAATTCCTTTGAGTTTTAGCCTTGCGGCCGTACTCCCCAGGCGGGGCGCTTAATGCGTTAGCTACGGCACGGATTCCGTGGAAGGAACCCACACCTAGCGCCCACCGTTTACGGCGTGGACTACCAGGGTATCTAATCCTGTTCGCTACCCACGCTTTCGTTCCTCAGCGTCAGTTACTGCCCAGAGACCCGCCTTCGCCACCGGTGTTCCTCCTGATATCTGCGCATTTCACCGCTACACCAGGAATTCCAGTCTCCCCTGCAGTACTCAAGTCTGCCCGTATCGCCTGCAAGCCAGCAGTTGAGCTGCTGGTTTTCACAAACGACGCGACAAACCGCCTACGAACTCTTTACGCCCAGTAATTCCGGACAACGCTTGCACCCTACGTATTACCGCGGCTGCTGGCACGTAGTTAGCCGGTGCTTCTTCTGCAGGTACCGTCACTTGCGCTTCGTCCCTGCTGAAAGAGGTTTACAACCCGAAGGCCGTCATCCCTCACGCGGCGTCGCTGCATCAGGCTTTCGCCCATTGTGCAATATTCCCCACTGCTGCCTCCCGTAGGAGTCTGGGCCGTGTCTCAGTCCCAGTGTGGCCGGTCACCCTCTCAGGTCGGCTACCCGTCGTCGCCTTGGTAGGCCATTACCCCACCAACAAGCTGATAGGCCGCGGGCCCATCCTGCACCGATAAATCTTTCCACCACCCACCATGCGATAGGAGGTCATATCCGGTATTAGACCCAGTTTCCCAGGCTTATCCCGAAGTGCAGGGCAGATCACCCACGTGTTACTCACCCGTTCGCCGCTCGTGTACCCCGAAAGGCCTTACCGCTCGACTTGCATGTGTTAAGCACGCCGCCAGCGTTCGTCCTGAGCCAGGATCAAACTCTCCGTTGAAGACTCTAGATATCACCAACCCGAAGGCCGGCTAATCAGTCATAGACAAAAAGAGTCAAACCACTAGCAAAAAAACTCAACTAGCAAAAAATGTGTCGGCAACCATTCAGACAGAAGAATGAACAATCACCGACGAAAAATACTCACACCACACACAAACCAACCAAACCCCAAGAGGCGGTTGACCATTCGCGGATGTGAAGTACCAAAAAAAATTTTGGCACTGACATTCATCGACACACTGTTGAGTTCTCAAAGAACACGCACACACCATCACCACGACCCTATGGCCGCCGCTCCGGGGCAACTTTTCCAGCCTATCCCATCATGATCATCGGCGCAAACCGCTGAACATTCGGGGAAGAACTGGAGGTGAAGCACAACCATACACGATGGAAACTACTTCAGATTTTGGTCAGGCACTTCGTACAACCTCGTGTCACTCGCCGTAAAGGCGGGAGTCGGTGTCCGTGTCGCTCTGACTTGGAATAAGTTACGCGAACCTTCAATCAATTCACAAATCGCCTGGTCACTACAGCGATTGGCCGGCTAAGGCCAGGTCAGACTGTTGCGCCTATCTGCCAATCGCGAATAGACCCGAGTGTGACGCCGAGCACCGATACCTAGTCGGAGCCCACCCGCTCGATCACTCCCCCGAGTCCACGGAGATTCTCGACGAATCGCGGGTACCCACGGTCGATGTGGAAGATGTCGTGAACTTCGGTGGTTCCGTCCGCAACCAACCCCGCAAGCACGAGCCCGGCGCCTGCCCGAATGTCCGAAGACCACACCGGTGCACTCGACAACACCGGAACTCCGCGGATCACCGCATGGTGACCGTCAGTACGAGCGTCGGCGCCGAGTCGGATCATTTCCTCGACAAATCGGAAACGCGATTCGAATACGTTCTCGGTGATCATCGACGTGCCTTCGGCAACCGCAGCCAAACCGATTGCCATCGGCTGCAGGTCGGTCGGGAATCCGGGGTACGGCAATGTTGCGAAATTGACCGCTTTAGGCCGTTCACGCTGAATGACGCGGAAACCGTCAACCTCGGGAGTCACCTCCGCGCCGGCCGTCCGAAGCTTGTCGAGGACCAGTCCGAGATGCTTGTGGTTCACCCCACGAACGCGGACGTCACCCCTGGTCATGGATGCCGCGACACCCCACGTTGCAGCGACGATCCGATCGCCGATGACACGGTGCGTAGTCGGTTCCAACTTGCGGACGCCTTGAATGGTGAGCGTCGAACTTCCGCCGCCAGATACCTTGGCGCCCATCTCGTTGAGCATGTTGCACAGATCCACGATCTCGGGCTCACGTGCAGCGTTGTCGATCACTGTCTCACCACGGGCGAGGACCGCTGCCATCAAGATGTTCTCGGTTGCACCCACAGACGGGAAGACCAGGCGGATGTTCGCTCCATGCAGGTCGTCTGCCTCGGCCACTACACATCCGTGTTCGATCTCGCTGCGCGCACCCAACAGGCGGAGCCCGGATTGGTGCATGTCGAGGGGCCTCGAACCGATGGCGTCACCGCCAGGCAAGGCAACAACAGCGCGTCTACAACGCGCGACCAGCGGACCGAGAACACACACTGACGCTCGGAACTGTTTCACCGCATCGAAGTCAGCGTGATACTTCGGCTCGGCCGGCGTCGTGATCCGCACTTCGGAATCTTCGAGTTCGACTTCGCAGCCCAGACCTCGCAGAACGTCCGCCATCAGCGGTACGTCGAGAATGTCCGGGCAGTTGGTCACGACAGTGGTGCCTTCGGCCAACAGCGCCGCGGCCATCAGCTTCAGCACACTGTTCTTGGCCCCTCCCACCAGTACTTCACCTTCGAGGCGGTTACCCCCGGTCACAAGAAAGTGCTCACTCACGGTTCACAGCCTAGAGCCACAACCTCGTCGGCACCGCGCCGGTACCGTAGCCCTATGTCTGTTCACCTGACGAAGATCTACACCCGGACCGGCGACGACGGGACCACGGGCCTCAGCGATTTTTCCCGCGTGTCCAAGAACGATCCGCGTCTGATCGCCTACGCAGATTGCGACGAGACCAATGCAGCGATCGGTGTGGCCGTTGCCCTCGGCACTCCCCCGGAGAATCTCCTCGCAATGCTGCGCCAGATCCAGAACGACCTTTTCGACGCAGGGGCCGACTTGTCCACCCCCGTGGTCGAGAACCCGAAGTACCCGCCGCTACGAGTGACTCAGTCCTACATCGATCGACTCGAAGGATGGTGCGATGAACTCAATGAGCAACTGGCACCGTTGAATTCGTTCATTCTGCCGGGCGGAACCGCCTTGGGAGCCCTGCTTCACGTAGCAAGAACCGTCTCGCGGCGTGCGGAGCGTGCGGCTTGGTCCGCCATCGATGCGAACCCGGAGGACACGAGCGTGCTCCCCGCGAAATACCTCAACAGATTGTCGGATCTGCTCTTCATCATGGGAAGAGTGGCAAATCCTGAAGGCGATGTGCTCTGGAAGCCCGGCGCCGGGGCTTGAGCGGAACAGGTCAGGCGGTGCGTCGCCTACGGGCGCGCCCGTCCGGCCGCGATTCCACCCAGGACAGGAACGCTGTCAATGCTCCACTATCCAAAGCGATTTCGTAGGCCGACGAGCCGTCGTTGACCTTGACCACGACGATGTCGTCGCTCATGATGTCGAATTCGGTACCCGAGGGAGAGCGACGGCTCTCGACCTCGATTCCTTGACGATCAATCCTGGAGTCCGGGCCCGGCCGCAGACTCGACAGTTTGAAAAAGACAAAGGTGCTTTCGCCGTAGCGAATGATTCCGTGACGCCACCCGCTGTCCCCCGGGGATGGCAGAACACGAAGCAGTGCAGCGGTACCGCCGCGACGCAGAACCAGCAGACGATACAGAAAAGCCGCGACGAGAACCGCGAGCAGCACAACCAGAATGATCAACACAGTCATTCCGAATGTCACTGTTCGTCGGCTCCCGTCGCGGCTTTACTCGAGTAACTTACGCGCGCTCGACGGCCCGGAGCTGACCCTTGGCGACCGCAATCGCTTCGAGGTCGCCCGAGTTCTCGGCCAAGACAGCCTTGGCTGCCTCGACGTCGATGTCCTGTGCCATGTCCGCGGACTCGGCAAGGATCGTCACCGTCGTCGCAGTGACGGAGAGAAATCCTCCGTGTACCGCAGCAACGATACGCTCGCCGTCGACCGAGGTGATCGACACGGTTCCGCCCTCGATCAGCTGGCCGAGGACCGGCTCATGCCCAGGCATGATTCCGATTTCACCCTCGGTGGTCTGAGCGCTGACCAGCGTCGCCGAACCAGACCACAAGCGCTGCTCGACGGCAACGAGTTCTACGGTCATCTCAGCCATCGTGGACTACTTCCCGGCCATCTTCTTGGCTGCAGCCTCGACGTCGTCGAGTCCACCGCAGCTGTTGAATGCCTGCTCGGGCAGGTGATCGAACTCGCCCTTGCAGACGCGGTCGAAGGCTTCGATCGTGTCGCGGAGCGGCACGACGGAGCCGGGCTCACCGGTGAACTTCTCGGCAACGATGAAGTTCTGGCCGAGGAACTTCTGGATACGACGGGCACGGCCGACGAGGACCTTGTCCTCTTCCTGAAGCTCGTCCATACCGAGGATGGCGATGATGTCCTGCAGTTCCTTGTACTTCTGCAGGATGCGCTTGACCTCGTTGGCAACGCGGAAGTGCTCGGCACCGACGATGCCGGGCTCCAGGATGCGGGAGGTCGAGCTCAGCGGATCCACAGCGGGGTAGATACCCATCTGCGAAATCGGGCGCGAAAGCTCGGTGGTGGCATCGAGGTGCGCGAACGTCGTAGCCGGCGCGGGGTCGGTGTAGTCGTCGGCGGGCACGTAAATAGCCTGCAGCGAGGTGATCGAGCGACCGCGAGTCGAGGTGATGCGCTCCTGGAGCTCACCCATCTCGTCCGCCAGCGTGGGCTGGTAGCCCACTGCCGAAGGCATACGGCCGAGGAGGGTGGAAACCTCGGAGCCTGCCTGCGTGAAGCGGAAGATGTTGTCGATGAACAGCAGAACGTCCTGGCCCTGGACGTCGCGGAAGTACTCCGCCATCGTCAGTGCGGACAGGGCGACGCGCATACGCGTTCCGGGCGGCTCGTCCATCTGGCCGAAGACAAGGGCGGTGTCCTGGAGGACGCCCATCTCTTCCATTTCCAGGTGGAGGTCGGTGCCCTCACGGGTACGCTCACCGACGCCTGCGAACACCGAGGTGCCCGAGAACTCGCGAGCGATACGCGTGATCATTTCCTGGATCAGAACGGTCTTGCCGACGCCGGCGCCACCGAACAGGCCGATCTTTCCACCCTTGACGTACGGGGTGAGAAGGTCGATGACCTTGATGCCGGTCTCGAGGATCTCGGTCTTACCTTCGAGCTGATCGAAGGCTGGTGGCTTGCGGTGGATGCCCCACTGCTCGCCGTCGCGGCCGAGGCCGGGGGTGTCGAGGCAATCGCCCAGGGCGTTGAACACGTGGCCCTTGACGACGTCACCGACGGGAACCGAGATCGGCTTGCCCGAGTCGGTCACTGCAGTGCCGCGGACGAGGCCGTCGGTGGGCTGCATGGAGACGGTGCGGACCAGGTTGTCACCGAGGTGCTGTGCAACCTCGAGCGTCAGCGTCTTGGCGACCGAGGGAAGCGTGATCTCGGCGTTCAGGGCGTTGAACAGTTCAGGAACAGCGCCACGCGGGAATTCAACGTCCACGACGGGACCGATGACCCGCACGACGCGGCCGGCTACGGCCGAAGCCGAACCTGCCCCGTTGTTTTCGGTTACTGCTGCGGTCATGTGCTAGTCACTTCCTGCGCTCGAGGCGAGCGCGTTGGCGCCGCCGACGATCTCGCTGATTTCCTGGGTGATCTGGGCCTGGCGAGCCTGGTTGGCCTGACGGCTCAACGTGTTCACCAGTTCGTTTGCGTTGTCCGTCGCGGCCTTCATGGCAGTACGACGGGCTGCCGACTCCGATGCCGCAGCATCGAGAAGCGACGAGAAGATACGAGTGCTGACGTACTTCGGGAGAAGAGCGCCGAGAAGCTTCTCGGGCTCGGGCTCGAAGCTGAAGTCCGCGACGGGGCCATTGTCATGGTCGTCGTCGTGGCCGTTGGTCAGCATGTCGTCACCGAGTTCGATGCGCTCTTCCGACACGAAGACCTCGAGAGGAGCCATACGGCGAACCTCGGGAGTCTGCGTCAGCATCGACACGAAGCGGGTGTAGACGATATGGAGTTCGTCGACGCCCTCGATCGTGCCTTCACCGTTCGGAGCGGCAACCTGGTTACCCGAACCAGCCATGAACAGCTCCACCAGGTGGCGGCTGGCCTTCGCTGCATCCGAGTAACCCGGATCCTGCGAGAAGCCCGTCCACGCAGCACCGATGTCGCGGCCGCGGAACGTGTAGTAGCCGAGCCCCTTGGAACCGAGCACGTACACGACCGGCTCCTTGCCCTCGCTGCGGAGGAGAGCCATGAGCTCTTCTGCCTGCTTGAGGACGTTGGAGTTGTAGCCACCACACATGCCGCGGTCACTGGTGACAACGAGGACCGCTGCCCGCTTGGGCTCCGGACGCTCGTTGAGCAACGGGTGATCGAGCGAAGCAGACGCACTCGCCAATTCGGTGAGTACCTTCGTGATCTCCTCGGCATACGGCTTGGACGCGGCGACGCGAATCTGAGCCTTGGTGATACGCGAAGTCGCGATCAGTTCCTGTGCCTTGGTGATCTTCTTGGTCGAGTTGACCGACTTGATACGAGACCGCAATTCGAGAATGCTCGCCATCGATCAATCACTCTCCCTTCGGAATTCGCAGTGTCATGGGCGCGTACGTCACTTGCTGACGGTCTTGCGCTTGACGTTGATCTGCTCGTTCGCGACCTCGTCGGCGCCCAAAGCGTCAGCCTCGGCTTCGTTCACGACCCGGCTTCCGTCGGATGCGATGAAGCCTTCCTTGAACTTGTTCGTCGCGGCGATCAGCTCAGCAGCGTTGTCGGCATCGAGTGCCTTACCGCCGTTGATGCTGGAGTAGACGCCAGCAGCCGAGTGCTTGAGGTCTTCGAGCAGTTCCTTCTCGAAGCGACGGACGTCGCCGATCGGAACGCTGTCGAAGATGCCTTCGCCGGCCAGGTAGATCGAGACGATCTGGTCCTCGACGGGGATCGGGCTGTACTGATCCTGCTTGAGCAGCTCGACCAGACGGGCGCCGCGCTCGAGCTGAGCCTTGGAGGCAGCGTCGAGGTCGGAAGCGAAGGCGGAGAACGCTTCGAGCTCACGGAACTGAGCCAGTTCCAGACGCAGCGAACCGGAAACCTTCTTCATGCCCTTGGTCTGTGCAGCGCCACCGACGCGGGAGACCGAGATACCGACGTTGATCGCGGGGCGAACGCCCTTGTTGAACAGGTCGGACTCGAGGAACACCTGACCGTCGGTGATGGAGATGACGTTGGTCGGGATGTAAGCCGAGACGTCGTTCGCCTTGGTCTCGATGATCGGCAGAGCCGTCAGCGAGCCACCGCCGAGTGCGTCGGACAGCTTCGCCGAACGCTCCAGCAGACGGGAGTGCAAGTAGAAGACGTCACCGGGGTAAGCCTCGCGTCCCGGCGGGCGACGCAGCAGCAGCGAGATGGCGCGGTACGCCTCTGCCTGCTTGGTCAGGTCGTCGAACACGACCAGAACGTGCTTGCCCTGGTACATCCAGTGCTGGCCGATGGCCGAGCCGGTGTACGGTGCGAGCCACTTGAAGCCTGCGGAATCAGATGCCGGAGCAGCAACGATGGTGGTGTATTCCATCGCGCCCTTCTCCTCGAGGGCAGCCTTGACGCCCGCGATGGTGGAACCCTTCTGACCGATGGCAACGTAGATGCAGCGCACCTGCTTGTTGACATCGCCGGAATCCCAGTTGGCCTTCTGGTTCAGGATGGCGTCGATGCAGACCGCGGTCTTGCCGGTCTTGCGGTCGCCGATGATGAGCTGGCGCTGGCCGCGGCCGATCGGGGTCATGGCGTCGATAGCCTTGATACCGGTCTGGAGCGGCTCTTCGACCGGCTGGCGCTCGAGCACCGAAGCGGCCTGGAGCTCGAGTGCACGGTTCTCGGTGCTCTCGATCTCGCCGAGGCCGTCGATGGGCGCACCCAGCGGGTCGATGACGCGGCCGAGGAAAGCATCGCCGACGGGAACCGACAGAACGTCGCCCGTGCGCTTTACTTCCTGGCCTTCTTGAATGTTCTGGTAATCGCCAAGGATGACGGCACCGATTTCGGTGGCATCCAGGTTGAGCGCGACGCCGACGATTCCACCGGGGAACTCCAACAGCTCGTTGGACATAGCCGAAGGCAGGCCAGAGACGTGCGCAATGCCGTCACTGGTGTCGGTCACTGTGCCGACCTCCTCACGGGAGGCCTCCGGGGAGTAGCTCGCGGTGTAGTTGTCGATCGCGCTACGGATCTCGTCGGAGGAGATCGTCAGCTCCGCCATGTTTTTCCTGCTCTCGGTGTCTGGTCTTCGAAAAGATCTGGAGTATGTGTTCGGCTGAAGGACTACTTGAGGTTCTTCCGCAGTGCTGCGAGTCGACCCGCTGCGCTGCCGTCGATAACCTCGTCGCCCACCCGGACGACCAAGCCGCTGAGGAGTTCTGGATCGACCTCGACGTGCACTGCTACCGGCTTCCCGTAGGTGCGGGTAAGAGTGCTCGCCAAGCGATCCGACTGCTCCGAGCTCAACGCCGAGGCGCTGCGAACGTGAGCAACGGTGGTATCGCGCTGCGCTGCGGCAAGATTCGACAGCTGATCGAAAGTGTCTGCGGGTGCAGACTTCAACCGGCCGACGGCCTGTCCGGCGAGTGCCTCGGTGACCGCGGTGACCTTGCCGTAGAGCAAGCGGGAGAGGAACTCACGCTTGCGGGCTGCGGGAACCGACAGATCCGAGAGCGTCTGCTCCAGGCTGGGATCCCCTGCCACGATGCGACCGAGACGGAAGAGCTCGTCCTCAACGGTGTCCAACTGGCTCTGATCGGCTGCGGCGCGGAGCAGAGCTTCGCGTCCGAGCAGTTCGAGCGAGTTGACCAAGTCGCGGGCCGCAGACCAGTCCTGGCCTGCAGCTGCCTTCACGGTGGCGAGCGCCTCGGCGCCGACCTTTCCGGAGAACAACTGCTCTGCCAAAGCCTGGCGACCAGCGGCCGGTGCCGAAGCGTCAGCCAGCGCGCTGCGAAGAGCGCGCTGGCCGTCGAGTACCTCGACCACCGAGAAGAGCTCGGACCCAGCCTGAGCAGAAGCAGCAGTTGCGGCTCCTGCAGAGACGGCGCCCAGGGCACTGCTCAGCGCAGAACGAGTCTGCGCCAAGGCTTCACGGCTCGCTGCGTACATGTTGCTCACTTCCTGGCTGAATCAGCGCTGACGGTGTCGAGCTCGTTGAGGAAACGATCAACCGTTCCGGCGCGCTTCACGTCGTCGGCGAGGGACTCCCCGATGACCTTCTCGGCCAGGTCTACAGCGGTCTTGCCGAGATCCGAGCGGAGCTCAGCGACAATCTGCTGACGCTGGGCGACGAGCTGGCTGTGGCCTGCGGCCACGATGCGGTCGCTCTCGTCCTGCGCCTGAACCTTCATGTCAGCGATGATCTGCTGACCCTGGGTACGCGCTTCCTCACGGATCTGCGCTGCCTCGGTACGAGCTTCGGCGAGCTGCGCGCGGTACTGCTCGAGCGCTGCTGCTGCCTCCGCCTGTGCGTCTTCGGCTTTCTTGATGCCGCCCTCGATCTGCTCGGTGCGTTCGGCCAAGACCTTCTGGAACTTCGGAAGAACGAGCTTCCAGAAGACGAAACCAACTACTACGAGCGCGACCGCGGACCACACGATGTCGTATGTCTCGGGGATGAGGGGATTGTGTTCAGTCGTCCCCTCCGCCGCGAGAATTGCGATGGTGGCTGCCATGTCGGTCTTAGAAGATGAAGCCGGCGACGAGGCCGATCAGCGCGAGGGCCTCGGTGAATGCAATACCGAGGAACATGGTGGTACGAACCTGGCCGGCCATCTCGGGCTGGCGGACCATGCCTTCGATTGCCTTGCCCACAACGATGCCCACGCCGATGCCGGGGCCGATTGCTGCGAGGCCGTAGCCGATGGCTCCGTAGCCGCGCGACTTGGTCTCGACAACTTCCTGAGCGAGGTAAGCGATGCTCATGGTGTTCCATTCCCTTTCTGTTGACCTCCGCCGGATTCGGCAAGAGGCTCAGTTCTTGGTGTAGCTGGTGAGGAGGTAAAAGGTCAGTGCTCGTCGGCGTGGAGCGCCAGATCGATGTACACCGCGGTCAGCAGCGCGAACACGTAAGCCTGCAGGAAGATGACCAGCAGCTCGAAGAACGTGAATGCGATACCGGCAATGATCGACGGAACACCGAAGATCGCCTGGAATCCGCCGGACACGAAGAAGAAGTAGTTCGTCGCGCTGAAGAACAGCACCAGCAGGATGTGGCCGGCCAACATGTTGGCCATGAGACGAACCATCAGCGTGAACGGGCGCAGGATGAAGGTCGAGATGAACTCGATGGGCACCAACAGGAAGTGCAGGGGCAGCGGGACGCCGGGAACGACGATGCTGCTCTTGACGTACTTGAAGAAGCCGTACTTCTTGATTCCCACGTAGTTGAACACGATGTAGGCGAGCGCTGCGAGTACCAGCGGCATACCGATTCGTGCGTTCGGCGAGATGTTCAGGAAGGGAATGACGCTGGCCAGGTTGCTGGCGACCACGATGAAGAAGATCGTCGTGATGACCGGCAGGAAGCGCTTGCCCTGTTCCTTGCCCAGGATCTCCTCGGCGATGTTGATACGAACGAAGTCGAGCGCAAGCTCAGCTGCGTTCTGCAGTCCACGGGGAACCAGTCGAGGGCTGCGCATTGCGATCACGAAGAAGGCTGCGACCAGCACCGACATCAGCAGACGAATCAGCATCAGACGGTCGAGCTCGAAGGGGCCCGCGTGAATCAACACGGAGGGCGGGAAAAAATCGTCTAGTGACGGCGCATGGAATTCATCCGCGGCCAGGGTGGTGACGCTCAGCGTTCTCTCCCGTAGTCGGTCCGCAGCCATCATTGACTGCGGTTCGATCGGACATTGACGATCTACAAGTCGACAAGTTCGACTCGCGCATTCGTCAGCAGCTGGAGAACCCTAGAGGGGCCTGGCGTCTGTCGGTGTCGGCGACTCTCGTCGACTCAGTGGTCAGAATTTCGACCACCTGCGAGCACATGGCATCGTCGGCTGAGTGTTACTCGGCCCACCATTGCTCTCGCTTGAACCGAACCTTATCAAGTCATCTACGACATTGTGTAGATGGGGTACCTGGAAGTCCGATTAGTTACCTCTTGTAGTACTACTCGTCGTCGTCGACGTTGCTGCTGGGAGTGGGATCGACGTACGGAGTTTTGGTTCCCAGGACGCCGTAAGTCTCCGCACCGAGCACCACGACCAGCGACATGATGATGACCAGGACGAGGGCGGTCTTGTTGTAGAAATCCATGTCCGAGAGGACAAAGAGAACCACCATCGCGAGAATCATCTTCAGCAGCCAGGTACCGAGCAGAACGGCACCGGCCGTGAGCGCAGGCAGCTTCGCTGTGAGCAGCACGCCCAACGCCGTGAACAAGATGAACCCGCCGCCGACGGCTGCGCCGATCAGAGCGCCGTAGACGCCTTCCTTACCGGCGAAGAGCCCGCCCAGGAGCGCGCCGACCACGGCCAGCGCGATCAGCCCCATCACACCCCACTTCACGGCCGACTTCATGGCGGCGGTCGAATCAGGGATGGGTTGCGAGGCAGGTACAGGCTGCGGCGTGTTCGTCACGATGCCCAAGGGTAATGGATCGGAAAACTTGGCTAGCGACGCTGCTGCTTGCGATCGATCAGGGAAGGCACCGCAGTGAAGAACAACGCAAGAACCAAACCGGCCGCGACGAGTACAACAACCAGCTGACGATTGAGCAGCGAGGATCCGACGGCACCGAACGCCAGGACGCTGACCCACAGGTAGATGACCAGCACAACTCGTCGGTGCGTGTGTCCGATCTGCAAGAGGCGATGATGCAGGTGCATCTTGTCCGGACTGAACGGACTGACGCCCGCTTTCGTCCGGCGGATCACGGCCAGGAGCATGTCCAGCATCGGGATGAACATCACAGCCCCGACCAGCAACAACGGCGCGAGGAGGCCGACGAGGTCGCGGGTTCCGTAGGCAGTGAGCGGAATACGACCGGATGCACTGGTGGAGATCGCGGCCAGCATGAGACCGATCAACATCGACCCGGAATCGCCCATGAAAATGCGCGCTGGATTGAAGTTGTGTGGAAGAAAACCGAGACAAGCGCCTGCCAACGCCGCCGCGATCATCGCCGGCGGGTAGACACTCGCGTCGCCGCCCTGATCGTGGAGAAGACCGATCGAGAAGATGAGGATGGCGAGCGCCGCAATCAGACCCAACCCGGCGGCCAATCCGTCGAGACCGTCGACAAAATTCATGGCGTTGATGGTCGCGACGGCAACAGCAACGGTGAACAGTCCGGATTGAATCTGATCGAGGATGATGGTGGACCCACCGTCACCGCCGAACGGGTTGTAGATGATGAACCAGCTGACGCCCATCACCACGAGAACGCCGGCAGCAGTCACCTGACCGACAAATTTGGTGAGGGCGTCGAGGCCCCACCTGTCGTCGATCACACCCACGAGGACGATGACGGCGCCAGCTACGAGCGCAGCGTGTACGTCAGGACTGCCGAAGCCGAAACCTCTTGTGAGCGCGGGTAATTGCTGCGCAAACAGCAGACCGACAGCCATGCCGATATACATTCCGACGCCACCGAGGCGCGGAATCGGCTCGACGTGAACGTCCCGATCACGAGGAATCGCGACAGCGCCGAACCGCAGCGCCAACAACCGGACAGCGCCAGTCGCCAGGTAGGTCACCACTGCCGCCGTACACAGCACGAGCAAAAGTTCACGGATGGGAACACCCGCTCCCCCGCCGCCCTGTGCCAGATACGTGGTCGCCTCGTAGGAAGTGATCACTGCTCGAGATCACCCGTCTGGCGGGCATAGGCAGGCTTTGCCCGGACCAGTTCGCGAACGCCGTCGGCAACTGATGCCAACTCGGCCTCCCCTGCCGTGGTGGCTGGATCCGCGACAACTGCTCGTGCGATCAACTCCCCCACGACGCTCATGTCGGACCTGTTGAATCCCTGTGTCGTCACGGCCGCGGACCCGACGCGGATTCCGGACGTGACGGCGGGCGACTGCGGATCGAACGGAATCGTGTTCTTGTTGAGCGTGATCGAAGCCAGTCCGCACCTACGCTCGGCGTCGACTCCGGCGACGCCGCTTGCGCGCAGGTCGAGAAGCGCCAGATGTGTGTCGGTTCCACCGGACACGGTGCGCAGACCGCGAGCTTCCAACGACAGCGCGAGTGCCGATGCGTTGGCAACCACTTCCTGTGCATACCAACGATATTCCGGCGTCGACGCTTCCTTGAAGGCAACCGCCTTCGCAGCGATCGCATGCATCATCGGGCCGCCTTGAATGAAAGGGAACACCGCGCGATCTACGGCCGAGGCGTGCTCGCTGCGGCACAGGATCATTCCGCCGCGCGGGCCTCTGAGGACTTTGTGCGTCGTCGCGGAGACGACGTCGGCGTACGGAACGCACGACGGTATCGCCCGGCCTGCCACGAGTCCGATGAAGTGGGCGGCGTCGACCCACAGGATCGCACCGACCTCGTCTGCGATCGAGCGGAAGGCTGCGAAGTCGATGGTGCGGGAGTACGCGGTCGCGCCGGCGACGATGATTTTCGGCTTGTGCGCCAGAGCCAGGGTGCGAACCTCGTCGTAGTCGATCAATTCGGTGGCCGAATCGACGTGATAGGGAACGGTGGTGAACCACTGCCCAGAAAAGCTGACGCGAGACCCGTGAGTCAGATGCCCACCGTGCGGCAGACTCATCGCCAATACGGTGTCGCCGGGCTTGGCGAATGCGGCGTACACCGCGAGATTCGCAGTGGCCCCCGAATGCGGTTGGACGTTGACGTGCTCGGCGCCGAACAGCGCCTTTGCCCGATCGATCGCCAGATTCTCGGCTACGTCGACGTACTCGCACCCGCCGTAGTAACGCCGACCCGGATAGCCCTCGGCGTACTTGTTGCTCAGGGTCGAACCCAAGGCAGCCAGTACCGAGGGGCTGGTGAAGTTCTCGCTCGCGATGAGTTGAAGTCCGTCGCGCTGACGCTCGAGTTCGGCCAGCGCAACAGCCGCGATCTCGGGGTCTGCCGTGGCAAGCTCACCGAAATCCGGTCCCCAATACGTGGATTCCCCCGCGCGCTCGCCGCCGGCGCCGACCATCGTTACGAAACTCCCTCTACGAGACTTTCCGGACTGGTGCCCAATACCTCGGCGATGGATTCTGCCGAGACGGCACCCACTCGCAAGATACGCGGTGAATTGCCGGTCAGGTCGACGATCGTGGAAGCAACGGCGTGTTCGGCCTTGCCCCCGTCGAGATACACGCTGGCAGATCCGCCGAGCTGATCTCGGGCTTCCTCGACGGTAGTTGCCGGCGGACGCCCCGAAATGTTGGCGCTCGAGACGGCAAGCGGTCCGACATCGCGCAACAGTTCGAGGGCAACCGGATGCAAGGGCATGCGGAGCATGACGGTTCCGCGGGTATCACCGAGGTCCCAGGCAAGTGAAGGCGCCTGCTCGACGACCAGGCTCAGTCCGCCGGGCCAGAATGCGCGGATCAGATCCCGTGCCTGCGGGCGCACGCTGTAGACGAGCCCGTCGATGGTGTTCCACGATCCGACCAGAACCGGGACGGGCATGTCTCGCCCGCGTCCCTTGGCGCGCAACAGACTCGTGACAGCTTCGCTGTCGAACGCGTCGGCGGCGAGTCCGTAAAGGGTGTCGGTAGGGAGAACTACGAGTCGGCCGGCCTTGAGCGCGTTCTTCGCGGCGGCCAAGCCTGCGGTTCGGGAATCTGTCTGACTGCAGTCGTACACGGTGCTCACTCAGCCATCCTTTCACTCTGCGCTTCGGGCGTTCGATTCCGCTGTGCTTCGACGTCGGTGGCGACACGTCTGGCGACGACGAATCGCGGACGACCGGCAAGATCTGGATGCTGCGCGACCTCGCCGAATACCCGGCGCGCCGAGAACAGCGCAGCGACGCCGTCCCCGTTGGTGTCGTCGTGCTCGATGCCTGCCGCGCCGCCGATTCGAAGCCACCGTGCGATGTTGCTGATCATGGGTTTGATGACGGACAGACCGTCGGTACCGCCGAACAGTGCGGTGTGTGGGTCGTAATCCATGACCTCAGGCTGCAATTGCGCGCCTTCGGGGATGTACGGCGGATTGGACACGACCAGATCGACGCCGCCCTCGAGCCCTGGCAACAGGTTCCGATCGGTGACATCACCCTGATGCAGATGGATCGGTGTATCACCGGCGGCCTCGCGGTCGGCAGCATTACGACGCGCCCACGCCAGGGCGGCGGGCTCCTTCTCCACGGCGTGAACGACGGCGTCCGGACGGGCCTCGGCGATGGACAGCGCGAGTACACCCGATCCCGTACACAGGTCCAGAACTACCGGCGGCTTGCTTCCGCAACCTTCGAGAAACGAGAGTGCCCAACCCATGAGCAGTTCGGTTTCCGGCCGCGGAATGAAGACACCCGGCCCGACAGCGACGTCGATGTTGCCCATCGACGCGACTCCGATGATGTGCTGCAACGGAATCCGCTTCACCCGTTGGGCAACCAACTCGTCGAACGCCGCGATGACCTCGGGATCGACCAACGGAATCAGTCCGAGACGCGTGCGTTCGACCCCGAGCAGGTGGGATGCCAACAACTCGGCGTCGGTGCGTGGGCTGGGCACACCTGCGGCGTCGAGCTGTTTTGCAGCTTCGATCAGCGCCAAACGAAGTGGAAGTCGACTCACGGGTACAGCCTGCCACGCTCGACCGACACGCGGTTCACCGAGTTCCCGGCGGGATGGAGGTCAGTCATGGTCTGCATCTACTCGGCCGCGAGACGCGCCTCTCGGTCCGCCTTGCCCAATGCATCGAGAAGTGCGTCGAGCTCACCGTCGAGCACCGCGTCGAGGTTGTGCGACTTGAATCCGATGCGGTGATCGGTGATGCGGTTCTCGGGGAAGTTGTAGGTGCGGATGCGCTCCGAACGGTCCACCGTCCGAACCTGACTCTGGCGACCTGCCGACGCTTCAGCGTCCGCGGCTTCCTCGGCGACTACCTGCAAACGGGCTGCAAGGACCTGCATGGCGCGCGCCTTGTTCTGGAGCTGCGAACGCTCGTTCTGGCAGGTGACGACGATGCCGGTCGGAAGGTGCGTGATTCGGACAGCAGAGTCGGTCGTGTTGACGCCCTGACCGCCCTTGCCGGACGAACGGTAGACGTCGATACGCAGGTCACTTTCGTCGATCTGGACCTGCTCGACCTCTTCGGGCTCCGGGTAGACCAGAACGCCGGCAGCCGAAGTGTGAACGCGTCCCTGGGATTCGGTGACAGGCACTCGCTGGACGCGGTGAACGCCGCCCTCGAACTTCAGCCGCGCCCACACTCCGTCCGGGGTGTCCGACTTGCTCTTGATCGACAGCGTGGCTTCCTTGTATCCGCCGAGATCGGAGACCGTCGCGTCGAGAATCTCGACGCGCCAGCCATGCCGTTCCGCGTAGCGGACGTACATGCGGGCCAGGTCCGAGGCGAAGAGCGCGGATTCTTCGCCGCCCTCACCGGACTTCACTTCGAGGACGATGTCGTCGCCGTCATGCGGATCACGCGGCGCCAACTGATCGGTAAGCGTCTGCTCGAGCTGCGCGACCTCGGCTTCGAGATCGGGGATCTCGGCGGCGAAGCTGGAATCGTCGGCGGCTAGTTCGCGCGCGGCTTCCAGATCGTCCTGCGCAGCGGTGAGCTTGTTGTACGTCGACATGATCGGCGAGAGCTCGGAGAACCGCTTACCGACGCGCCTGGCAGCGGCAGGGTCGTTGTGCAGCGCCGGATCGGACATCTGTGCTTCGAGACCGGCGTGCTCCGCCAAGATGTCGTCGATGGCCGAGGGCTGGGTTGCGCCTGCCATGGTTCGCTCCGCTCTGAGTTTCGATTCCTACGGTGCGCGCTTGAAGGTATTTCGACGCCGGGACCCGGGAAACGCGCAAACCGAGTGCAGGCACAAAAAAGCCGACGCCCGATCTGCGCATGGCAGATCGGGCGTCGGCGGAACAGCTAGGACTCGGTGGCCGGGACCTTGCTGTCTGCGCGCTTGCCGTAGCGAGCCTCGAAGCGAGCGACGCGTCCACCGGTGTCGAGAATCTTCTGCTTGCCCGTGTAGAACGGGTGGCACTGCGAGCAAACCTCGACGTTGATGCGTCCGGACTCCTTGGTGCTGTGGGTCTCGAACGTGTTACCGCAACCGCAGACGACGGTGGTCGCTACGTAGGTTGGGTGGATTCCTGCCTTCATGGTGTCCCTTTCAATGGTCGCCGGGTCGACGTCGCCAATCGACATCGTGAACCGGAACCGGACTCGGCCGTTCAGTATGCCAGATGCGGTACCTCACCGGATAATCCGCGTCTCGCACGCCTCGGGGTGGCTGTACGAAGTTGTCAACGCACTGTCGCTCGGTTTTGTTCCGCCCACGCAAAAGGCCCACAACCAGCTGGTTGTGGGCCTTTTGACGTCGAATCGATCAGTCGTCGATCGCACCCGGTGCGGTCTTGGAAACCTGCATCAGGAACTCGAGGTTGTTCTTGCTCTTCTTCAGTCGATCGATCAGCAGATCGATGGCCTGATGCGAGTCCAGACCGGACAGGACGCGACGGAGCTTGTGCAGCACCGCAGCTTCGTCCGGGCTCAGGAGCAACTCGTCCTTACGCGTGCTGGACGGGTTGACGTCCACGGCCGGGAACACGCGGCGTTCGGCGATCTTGCGATCGAGCTTGAGCTCGGCGTTGCCGGTGCCCTTGAACTCTTCGAAGATCACGGTGTCGCCGGTGGATCCGGTCTCGACCATTGCGGTAGCGATGATGGTGAGCGATCCACCGTTCTCGATGTTGCGGGCAGCACCGAGGAAACGCTTCGGCGGGTAGAGCGCCGTCGAGTCGACACCACCGGAGAGGATGCGTCCCGACGCCGGCGAGGAGTTGTTGTACGCACGACCCAGACGCGTGATGGAGTCGAGCAGTACGACGACGTCCTTACCCATCTCGACCAGGCGCTTCGCACGCTCGATTGCCAGCTCGGCAACTGCGGTGTGATCTCCCGGCGGGCGGTCGAAGGTGGAGGAAATGACCTCACCCTTCACGCTGCGCTGCATGTCGGTCACTTCCTCGGGACGCTCGTCCACGAGGATGACCATCAGGTAGCACTCAGGATTGTTGGTGGCGACGGCATTCGCGATCGCCTGCAACACGCTGGTCTTACCTGCCTTGGGCGGGCTCACGATGAGGGCGCGCTGGCCCTTACCGATGGGCATCACCAGGTCGATGACACGCGTGGTGAGAATGTGCTGCTCGGTCTCGAGGCGCAGACGCTGGTTCGGGTACAGCGGCGTGAGCTTGTTGAACTCGGGGCGCTTCTTCGCGGCCTCGACGTCGCCGCCGTTGACCGTGTCGATGCGAACCAGCGGGTTGAACTTCTGGCGCTGGCTGCCCTGCTCACCGTCACGCGAGACGCGGACGGCACCGGTGATGGCGTCGCCACGGCGAAGGCCGTTCTTGCGGATCAGGTTCATGGAGACGTAGACGTCGTTGGGACCGGCGAGGTACCCGGACGTACGCACGAAGGCGTAATTGTCGAGGACGTCGAGGATGCCGGCGACCGGCTGAAGGACGTCGTCCTCACGAATCTCGGTCTCGCGTGAATCGTTGGGTGCGCCACCCTCACCGCGGTCACGACCACGGCCACGGCGCTCGCGGAAACGGCGTCCGCGGCGTCCGCGTCCACCCTCTTCGTCGTCGTCCGGCCCGTTGTTGCGGTTGTCCGTGCGAGGACCGGCGTTGTTCTGGCCGGCGTTGTTCTGATTGCCGCGGTCCTGGCGGTCCTGGCGGTCCTGGCGATCCTGGTTGCCCCGGTTGCCCTGGTTCTCGCGCTGGCCCTGGTTGTCGCGCTGGCCCTGGTTGTCGCGGTTGCGCTCGCGGCGGGGACGCTCGTTGCCCTGCTCGGCGGGAGCCTGATCAGCGTCGGACTTGCCCTCGGTGCGCGCAGGACGCTCGGCCGGAGCCTCGGCCTTGGCGGTCTCGGCGACCTTCGAAGAATCGGCGGCCTTCGCGGTGTCCGCGTCGGACTTCGCCGAAGGCGCTTCCTGCTCGATGCTCAGTTCGCCCTGGTCGGGTGAACCTGCACGACGAGCGGCGCCACGACGCTGACGTCCGCGACGGGGTGCGCTCTGATCGGAATCCTCGGCGGATTCCGTACGCGCAGGCGCGGCCTCGGCAGGAGCCGACTCGGCTGCCGGAGCTGTTTCGGCTGCGGGGGTTTCGGTGCGTGCGGCGCGAGTGCTCTTGGCACGAGTGCGCGCAACGGATGCGTCGTCGAGAGTGAGTTCACTCTGTGCGGGTGCAGCCTTCGCGCTGCCGCCCTGGCGCTCCTTGATGGCTGCGATCAGGTCACCCTTGCGCATGCCGGAAGTGCCTTTGATGCCCAGTTCACCCGCAAGAGTGCGGAGTTCGGTGAGCACCATGCCGGAGAGTCCGGCACCACGGCGCGTTTCGGCACGCTTCGTGGAGGTCGCCACCGCACCGTTCGATGCTGAAGATGACGCCTGAGAATTGTCGCCTGATTCCGACCCGGCGGGTGCAGAAGTGGCGATGAGGTCCGTATCGGTCACGGAGGTCCTTTCCTTCCCTCACTCGCACTGCGCAAAGTCGAGGGTTCGTCCCGCAGTTCGATTGAATACCGAACTCGGTGGTGCCGTACGTGGTTGCTGTCCAGAACTGCCGGCTTGTCCGCCGTCACATGATTGTCGGAAACTCTCGCCTCAAACTTTTCATGCGCTCGCAAACCTGCCCAACGCGCCTTCGTCGACGATTCACTCCCCCGTGTGTTGAACCCCAGAGTGATGGAACCTCTGAGTGTTCGATCCGCGGAGGATTCAAACCTTCGGAGAAGGTACAAGCGTGAGGATCATGCCTGCGAGAATCATGCCAAGGACTGTGGACCCCGATTGGGAAGGAGTTTTGCCCCCTGGTGATGCACCGGCGACTGACGCGCACGATGTACGGACATAGCCCAGGATAGCGCCCAAACCTGAGTCCGGCAAGAATTTGGACGACTGGGTGTGTCAGTTCACTACCGATCGGTAGTGGGCGATCACCAGGACCAAGGCAGGGATCAGACCGTCGTCGTGGATACTTCGACGCCGTCGGCGATGTCCAATTCGAGCACACGTAGTCCGTCTGCCCGCGCCGCTTCCGCGAGTTCGACGGGGAAAGGTTCTGTGCTGAGCGCCAACACGGTGGGGCCGGCTCCCGAAACGGTCGCAGCAATACCCGCCTCGCGCAGGATCCCGATCCATCGCGTCGTGAGCGGAAGCGCGGGTGCGCGCTGTGCCTGATGCAGGCGATCCTCGGTGGCCGCCATCAACAGATCGGGCCGAGCAGTGAGCGCAACGACGGCGAGCGCGCTGCGGCTCGCGTTGAACGAGGCATCCTGGTGCGGAACCAATTCGGGCAGGAGCCCGCGAGTGTGTGCGGTGGACGACCGCTCCTCGGGAACCAGTGCCACAGCACGGATGTCGGGATGGACGTCGAGTTTGGCCGCGGAGTAGATCGGCTCGTCGCCTTCGACGGCCGGTGGGCAACTCCACGAGACGACTGCGCCACCGAGAACACTGGCAGACGCGTTGTCCGGGTGACCTTCGAACTCGGACGAGAGTTGAACCAACTGCTCTTCCGTCAAGCCGATCTCGGCATCGAGAGCGCGCGCCAGACCGTTGGCTGCTGCCAATCCACCGACAGCCGCGGAAGCCGAGGATCCCAACCCGCGCGAATGTGGAATCGCGTTGCGGCACAACACGTCCAGGCCACTGGCCCACACTCCGGCCGCCTCGAGACCACGCTCGATGGCGCGGACCACGAGATGCGAAGGACCCCAGGGCACGTCGGCAGCGCCTTCACCTTCGACGCGAATCTGAAGGCCTGAATCCGTTGTGGTGACCACGATTTCGTCGTACAACCCCAACGCCAGGCCGAGGGTGTCGAACCCCGGCCCCAAGTTCGCACTCGAGGCCGGGACGCGAGCAGTCACCGAAAGGCCGATAGGCAGGGTTATAGTCATGTCAGACACCGGATTCCGCGGAGTGGTCGATGAATCCACGGACACTATGCAAGCTCGAGGGCAGCCGCGACGGCAACGGGATCGACACCGATCGGCTCGACGTTCGGCATACCCTTCAAAGCCGTGTCAGGATCCTTGAGACCGTTACCGGTCACCGTGCACACGACGGTCAGGCCCGGCTCGAGCCAGCCCTCTGCACGTGCGGCGAGCAGGCCGGCGACGCTGGCTGCCGACGCCGGTTCGACGAAGACGCCCTCGGTGGCGGCGATCAGACGGTAAGCCTCGAGGATCTTCTCGTCGGTGGCGGCACGGAATGCACCGTTCGACTCTTCCTTCGCGGCGACAGCGCCGTTCCAGGACGCGGGAGAACCGATTCGGATTGCGGTGGCGATGGTTTCGGGATCCTTGACGGGTGCACCGTTGACCAGCGGAGCCGCTCCGGCTGCCTGGACACCGAGCATGCGGGGCTTGACCGTGGTCAGACCGTCCGCGTAGTACTCGGAGTATCCGCGCCAGTACGCGGTGATGTTACCGGCGTTTCCGACCGGGAGTGCGTGCACGTCGGGAGCCTTGCCCAGGACATCCATGATCTCGAATGCCGCGGTCTTCTGGCCTTCGATGCGCACCGGGTTAACCGAGTTGACGAGACCGATGGTGGGGAATTCGGCCGTGGTCTTGCGTGCCAGCTCGAGGCAGTCGTCGAAGTTGCCCTGGACCTGAATGATCTTGGCGCCGTGCATGACTGCCTGCGCAAGCTTGCCCATGGCGATCTTGCCCTGCGGGATGAGCACGGCGCAGGTCATGCCGGCCTTGGCTGCATACGCAGCGGCCGAGGCGGAGGTGTTGCCGGTGGACGCGCACAGAACTGCACGCTGGCCACGGGCCAAGGCGTCGGTGACGGCCATCGTCATGCCGCGGTCCTTGAAGGAACCGGTGGGGTTGAGACCCTCGACCTTGAGGTAGACGTCGCAGCCGGTGATCTCGGAGAGGTGGCCGGCCGGCAGGAGCGGGGTGCCGCCTTCGCGCAGAGTGACGGTCTTCCAGTTGTCACCGATCGCGAGACGGTCCCGGTATGCCTCGATGAGACCCGGCCATGCCTTGTGGACGGGGTTGACGATGCCGGTCATTGTTCAGTGCCTTCCAGTCGCAGCACGCTGGTCACAGCGGTGACGAATTCGAGTTCGTTGAGGGCCGCCACGGTCTCGGAGAGAGCCGCGTCGGTTGCTACATGAGTGACGACCACCAGACGCGCGCCGGCGCCGGCGCCCTCCTGGCGGACGACGGAGATGCTCACGCCGTGCTTGGCGAACTCGGCGGCGACTGCGGACAGCACACCTTCCTTGTCCGCGACCTCCATGTTCACGTAGTAGCGCGTGAGGATGTCGCCCATCGGGGCGACCTTGAGCTTGGCGTACTTGGACTCGCGGGGGCCGCGGCCGCCGTGAACCTTGTTGCGCGCAGCCATCACCAGGTCACCCATCACCGCGGAAGCGGTGGGGGCGCCGCCTGCGCCCTGGCCGTAGAACATGAGCCGGCCGGCGTTCTCTGCTTCCACGACAACGGCGTTGAACGCGCCGTTGACCGAGGCCAGCGGATGGCTGAGCGGAACCAGCGCCGGGTACACGCGAGCGGAAATCCGCTCCTTGCCCTTGGGCGTGACGATGCGCTCGCAGATCGAGAGCAACTTGATCGTGCAGTCGAGTGCCTTCGCCGAAGCCAGGTCGGCGGAGGTGATCGTGGAGATTCCTTCGCGGTACACGTCCGCGGCAGTGACGCGGGTGTGGAACGCGATCGACGCGAGGATCGCTGCCTTCGCCGCGGCGTCGTAGCCTTCGACGTCCGCGGTCGGGTCGGCTTCCGCGTATCCGAGTCGTCCGGCTTCGGCCAAGGTCTCTTCGTAGTCGGCGCCGGTCTCGTCCATCGCCGAAAGGATGAAGTTGGTGGTGCCGTTCACGATTCCGGCGACCTTGTTGACACGGTCTCCGGCCAACGACTGTGTGAGCGGGCGGATCACGGGGATCGCACCGGCAACAGCGGCCTCGAAGTACAGGTCGACAGAGTTGGCCTCTGCAGCCTCCGCCAATTCACCGGTGTGGTCCGCGAGCAGCGCCTTGTTGGCGGTTACGACCGACTTGCCGGAGTTGAGGGAAGAGAGAATCAGCTTGCGAGGGAGCTCGATTCCACCGATCACCTCGACCACGATGTCGACGTCGTCACGACCGACCAGGGACTCGGCGTCCGTCGTCTGCAGTTCCTCGGGAATTCCGCGGTCCGAGCCGATACGGCGGACGGCAACCCCCCGCAGTTCCAACGGGGCGCCGACGCGAGCTTCGAGTTCCTCGGCCTGCTCACGAATGATCCGGACGACCTCGCTCCCGACGTTGCCGAGGCCGAGAACGGCCACACCGATAGCGCGATGCGCCGATTCGCTCGTCACTGCGATACCTCCAAGCTGAGCAGATCTTCCACTGTTTCCCTCCGCAGAATCACGCGTGAGACTCCGTCACGCACCGCCACCACGGCTGGGCGGGTGAGCAGGTTGTACCTGCTCGACATCGAATAGCAGTATGCACCGGTCGCTGCTACCGCTAGTAAATCACCGGGCCCGACGTCCTCGGGCATCCAGGTGTCCCGAATGACCACGTCACCGGACTCGCAGTGCTTACCGACGATACGTGCAACGACGGGATCAGCCTCGGAAGTTCGCGAAACCAACTTGGCTTCGTACTCCGCACCGTAGAGGGACGTGCGGATGTTGTCGCTCATCCCGCCGTCGACGCTGATGTAGCGGCGTGTCAGCGAGCTACCCACCGTGACGTCCTTGATGGTGCCGACCTCGTAGAGCGTCACCGTGCCAGGTCCGGCGATGGCGCGGCCGGGTTCGACGGCAAGCGTCGGCTCCGGCAATCCGGCCAGTGCGGACTCGTTGCGCACGATGTGGCCGAGCTTTGCTGCCAGTTCGTCGACGGGCGGCGGGTCGTCGGACGGAATGTACGAGATCCCCATTCCGCCGCCGAGGTCGATGATCGAAATCTGCTTGGTCTTCTCGACGCCGAACTCGGTGACGACGTCGCGGAGCAAACCGATCACGCGGTGCGCTGCCACCTCGAAACCGTCGACGTCGAAGATCTGCGAACCGATGTGGCTGTGCAGGCCGACCAGGCGCAAGTTGTCGGCAGCGAAGACGCGACGGACCGCGTCGATTGCCGCTCCCCCGGCCAGCGAGAAACCGAACTTCTGGTCCTCGTGTGCGGTGGAGATGAATTCATGGGTATGCGCTTCGACGCCGACGGTCAGTCGGATCAACACGTCCTGAACGACACCGGCCTCACCGGCGACACGATCGAGTCGGTCGATCTCGATCGACGAGTCGAGCACGACGTGTCCGACGCCCGCGGCGACGCCAGCGGCCAGTTCGGCGACTGACTTGTTGTTGCCGTGCATGGCAATTCGCTCGGCCGGGAAGTCCGCGTGCAACGCGATCGCCAGTTCGCCGCCGGAGCAGACGTCGAGCGAGAGGCCTTCGTCGGCGACCCAGCGTGCGATCTCGCCACAGAGGAATGCCTTGGATGCGTAGTGCACCTTGGCATCCGGGCCGAAGGCGCGGGCCATGTCACGGCAGCGTGAACGGAAGTCGTCCTCGTCGATGACGAACAACGGAGTGCCGTACTTCTCGGCAAGTTCACCGACCTTGACACCCGCGAGGGTCACTTCACCGTCGTCGCCGCGAGAAGCGTTGCGCGGCCACACCTGCGGTGAGAGTTCGCCGAAGGCTTCGGGGCTGGTCGGACGGTCGGGCAAGCCGGGGGCCTGCAACTGCTCGGCATGCTTGGGGCCGGCGGGGTGCGCGTTCACATTTGCTCCGGTGCGGTGACGCCGAGCAGTTCGAGACCGTTGGCCAGGACCTGTCGGGTGGCGGCGCAGAGAGCCAGACGCGCGCGGTGCACGTCGGTGGCGTCTTCGTCGCCTTGCGGAAGGATGCGGCACGCGCCGTAGAAGCGGTGGTACGCACCCGCGAGTTCTTCGAGGTAGCGGGCAATACGGTGCGGCTCACGCAGATTCGCAGCGCTCGACACGACGCGTGGGTACTCGCCGATCGTGCGGATGAGGTCACCCTCCTGCTCGACGGTGAGCAGGGCGAGGTTGCTCGCGTCGGCGGACAGACCGAGGTCTGCGGCGTTGCGAGCGATCGCCGAGAGGCGTGCGTGCGCGTACTGCACGTAGTAGACGGGGTTCTCGCTGCTGGTCTTGGTCCACAGGTCGAGGTCGATGTCGATGCTCGAGTCGACCGACGAGCGGATCATGACGTAACGCGAGGCGTCGACGCCGATTGCCTCGACCAGGTCGTCGAGGGTGATGACGGTGCCTGCACGCTTGCTCATCTTGACGGCAGTGCCGTCCTTGACGAGGTTGACCATCTGGCCGATCAGCACCTCGACGGTGTCCGGATCGTCGCCGAATGCGGCAGCGGCAGCCTTGAGACGGCCGATATAACCGTGATGGTCGGCGCCGAGCATGTAGATACAGAGGTCGAACCCACGTGCGCGCTTGTTCTGGAAGTAGGCGATGTCACCGGCGATGTAGGCGGCGTTGCCATCGCTCTTGATGACGACGCGGTCCTTGTCGTCGCCGTAGTCGGTGCTCTTGAGCCACCACGCACCGTCTTCGTGGAAGAGGTTGCCCGAACCCTTGAGGGATTCGACGGCCTTCTCGACCGCACCGGATTCGAAGAGCGAGTTCTCGTGGAAGTAGACGTCGAAGTCGACGCCGAAGTCGTGCAGGGTCTGCTTGATGTGCGTGAACATCAATTCGACGCCGATGGCGCGGAAGGTTTCCTGCTGCTCGTCGGCAGGCAGATCCATGACGTCGGGACGCTGCTTCAGAACCGAGGCGGCGATGTCGGCGATGTATGCACCGGCGTAACCGTCTTCGGGAGCAGGTTCACCCTTCGCTGCAGCGATCAGCGAACGCGAGAAGCGGTCGATCTGGGCACCGTGATCGTTGAAGTAGTACTCACGTGTTACCAAACCACCCTGCGCGGACAGAATGCGTCCGAGCGCGTCTCCGACTGCGGCCCAACGGGTTCCACCGAGGTGAATCGGTCCGGTGGGGTTGGCGGAGACGAATTCGAGGTTGATCTTCTTGCCGGCGAGGGAGTCACCCGAGCCGTACGACGCACCGGCTTCGAGAACCGACACGACGATCGCGCCCTGGGCGTCCTTGTCCAACCGAATGTTGAGGAAGCCGGGCCCGGCGATCTCGGCGGATTCGATTCCGTCGGCAGCGGTGAGGGCTTCGGCGATCCAGCCCGCCAGCTCGCGGGGATTCGTGCCGACCTTCTTGGCTACCTGCATGGCAATGTTGGTGGCGTAATCGCCGTGCTCGGGGTTGCGTGGTCGCTCGACGGTGAGGGTTTCGGGTAGCACGGATACGTCGAGGCCACGATCGGCAAGGACGCTCGCTGCGGTTCCGCGGAGCAGTTCGGCAAGGTCAGCTGGAGTCACAGGTATTCATCCTATTGCCTGCACACCGGAAGTGGAGACTCGCCTCATGCCTCGCTCTCCGTGAACGTGCGCGGGGCCGCTGTGGCGTGTCGCACGCCACTCTCAAAGTTTGCCCTCAGACTCGGAAAGTACAGTGGTAATGCCCGAGCTACCACCGCGTACCTTCATGCGCGGGCGCGCCACACCTCAAGCCCACACACCGAAAGAGCCCAATCGATGCCAAGCGGTTCCGATAGTCGCGGTCCCAACAAGAACTCCGGGGCCAAATCAGCCAAGGCCATCAAGGCCGCCAACAAGAACAGTCGGCCGGCCAAGAAGGGCAAGGGCGGCGTCCCCGCTCCCCGCCAGATCCCCTGGCTGTCGATCGGCGCCGGTGTGGCTGTGCTCGCACTCATCGCCGTGCTCGGTATCAATCTGTGGCCCAAGGTCGAGGAGCGGCAGGCCCTCGAGCCGTACAAGTACAGCTCCGAGAACAAGGATCCGTCCGACAAGATCGACGGCGTCCTCAAGATCGAGTACCTGGCCGGCCAGCACGTCGATTCCACTCAGCGCGTGGCGTACGACCAGACCCCGCCGTTCGGTGGCCCGCACGACGCCACCTGGGCTAACTGCACCGGAACCGTGTACGCCGACCCGATTCGCACCGAGAACGCCGTCCACTCGCTCGAGCACGGCGCCATCTGGATCACGTACAACCCCGATCTCGTCGACCAGGACCAGATCGACAGTCTCGCCGGACGCGTGAACGGCAAGTCCTACATGCTGATGTCGCCGTACCCCGGTCAGAGCAGCCCCATTTCTCTGCAGTCGTGGGGCCATCGCCTCGAGATCGACAAGGCCGACGACGATCGCATCGATCAGTTCATCACTGCGCTGAACCAGAACCCGAACGTCTACCCCGAGGTCGGCGCGAGCTGCACCAACCCGCTGTTCACTCCGTCGACGTCGCCGTTCGATCCGACACCTCCGGGCGCCGACGCCATCCAGATGGACGGCACGGGCGCTACCCCGGCCACCGACGAACAGATTCCCGCCGGTGGATAGTTCGACGAACACCGATCAGTCTTCGAAGCCGAGTCAGCGCACCGCACTGCTGATCATCGGTCTGATCGGCGCGATCGCCGTCGGTTTTGCGCTCGGCGCACTGACCAACCTCCTCGGACCCGATGCGAAGTCGTCACTGACCGTTCCGGCTTCGGATTCGGTGGACGTGGGCTTCGCGCAGGACATGAGCGTGCATCACAGCCAGGCCGTCGACATGGCGTCCATCGCCCTGACGAAGTCCACGGACAACGACGTACGCACGCTGGCGTTCGACATCTTGACCACGCAGCAGAACCAGCTCGGTCAGATGCAGGCGTGGCTGACCATGTGGGATCAGCCGCTGTCCAAGGTGGGCCCGTACATGGAGTGGATGTCGTCGGATTCGGGCTCCGGCCATGGATCGCACGGGACTTCGGCCACGATGGACATGAGTCATTCCGGGCCGGTCGACACCATGCCCGGCATGGCGTCCCCCGAGGACCTTGCGGCTCTCCGCGCAGCGGAAGGTCTGCAACTCGACACCTTGTTCCTGCAGCTGATGCTTCGTCACCACGAAGGTGGGCTTCCGATGATGGAGTACGCAGCAGCCGACGCCACCGAGGGGCCGGTGCGCAGCCTGGCGCAGACGATGGTCAACACGCAGCAGAGCGAGTCCAAGCTGATGACCGACATGTTGGCAGCTCGCGGCGCAATGCCACTGCCCATGAACTGAGCAGAACTGAACTGAGCCGAGAATGTTCAGACCCAACTGGGCCTGGTCCTGAATTTCAGGACCAGGTCCAGTTTTCTACTTCCGGCATGTCTTCGAGGTGCTCGACGATGTAACGCGAGTGCTTTTCGAGTTGTGTGCGGCAGAACTCCGCCAACTCGGACGCCCCGGCCGGCCGACGCTTGGAGCGTCGTAGCGCCTCGATCACCAGGTGGTAGCGGCTCATCTTGTTGAGGACAACCATGTTGAACGGTGTTGTGGTTGTTCCCTGTTCACTGAATCCGCGAACGTGGAAGCGCTCGGGACTCGGACGCCCGTGAATCAGTTCGTGCACGGCACGCGAGTATCCGTGGAATGCGAACACGACGTCGGTCTGCGCGGTGAACAGATCGAGGAAGACCCGCTCCCCGAATCCGTGGGGATGCTCGGTTGGCGTCAGCAAGGCCATCAGATCGACGACGTTGACGACGCGGGTGATCAGTTCGGGTGTGTGATCGCGCAGCAACTGTGCAGCAGCCAGGATCTCCTGCGTCGGCACATCTCCCGCGGCGGCCAGGACCACGTCCGGTTCCTGTCCGCGAGCCTCGGTTCCGGCCCATTCCCAGACCGAAGCGCCCGCCGCGCAGTGCTCGTGCGCTTGCTCGAGCGTGAGATACTGCAGGTGCGGTTGCTTGTCCACGACTATCAGGTTGACGTGGTCGGTACTACGCAGGCAGTGGTCCGAGATCGAGAGCAAGGTGTTGGAATCCGGTGGCAGCCACACGCGGATCACACTGGGTGCCAAGGGAATAACGGCGTCGATCATGCCGGGGCCCTGATGACTGAATCCGTTGTGGTCGTTGCGCCAGCACGTACTGGTCAACAGCACGTTGAGCGAAGCGACGGACGCCCGCCACGGCAGGTCGACGGCATGTTGGAGCCACTTGGCGTGCTGGATGAGCATCGACACGCTCACCATCGCAAATGCTTCGTAGCTCGCGAACATCCCGTGTCGGCCCGACAGCAGATAGCCCTCGAGCCATCCCTCGCAGAGGTGCTCGCTGAGGACCTCCATGACACGACCGTCCGCGGACAGCCCGTCGTCGTAGTCGGTGATCGGCAGTTGCCAGCAGCGATCGGTTGTCTCGAATACGGCGCCGAGGCGATTGCTCGACGTCTCGTCCGGACAGAAGAGTCGGAAGATCCCGCCGCTGTCCTCGGTTTCCGTGGCGGCGTAGATGTCGCGCAGAAGCTCGCCGAGCACTCGCGTCGTCTCGTGGAAGGTCGAACCCGGGGATTGGATGGGAAGCGCGTACTTTTCGAGCGGCGGCATCGGGAGATCGACGCGAAGTCGTCCACCGTTCGCGTAGGGAGTGCTCCCCATGCGCTTGTCCCCCGTCGGCGACAGCGCCGCCAGTTCCGCGACGAGTGATCCGTTGGCGTCGAACAACTCGTCCGGACGGTACGACCGCATCCACTCTTCGAGTTGCCGCAGATGTGATTCGTTGCTTCGCACGCCGGACAACGGCACCTGGTGCGCACGATGTGTGCCCTCGACCAAGATTCCGTCGACGGTGTGTGGACCGGTCCATCCTTTCGGCGTCCGCAACACGATTGCCGGCCACGAACCCGTCCACTCCTCTCCGCGGCGTGCGGCACCCTGCATCTCGCGGATCTTCTCGTGCGCCTGCGAGATCGCTTGATACAGCTGAGGAAACACCGCGTCGGGGTCGTCACCGGAGACGACGATCGGCGCCCACCCCTGTCCACCAAGATAGGCCTGGATGTCTTCGTCGCTGCTGCGTCCGTAGACCGTCGGCCCGGCGATCTTGGCACCGTTCACGTGCAGGATCGGCAGTACCGCGCCGTCGCGTCGTGGATTCAGGAACGCCGGGAGCTTCCACGAACCGGACAACGGCCCGGTCTCCGCTTCGCCGTCGCCGATCACACAGGCCACCACGAGGTTCGGATGATCGAAGGCAGCGCCGGCCGCATGGGCAAGGGCGTAGCCGAGCTCGCCGCCTTCGTGGATGCTTCCGGGTGTCTGCACACTCACATGGCTGGGCACTCCGCCGGGAGCGGAGAATCGCCGACACATCCGGTGGATGCCCTCGGCGTCGTCCGAGACTTCCGGATAGATCTCCGAGTACGTTCCCTCGAGATACGTCGACGCGACCAGCGCCGGACCGCCGTGCCCGGGACCGGTCACGTAAAGCCAGTCTGCGCCGGTGGCGACGATGTGCCGATTGAGGAGCGTGTAGATCATCGACAAGCCGGGGCTGGTCCCCCAGTGCCCGAGCAGTCGGGGCTTGATGTGCTCGGCACGCAACGGTTCCCGCAGAAGCGTGTTGTCCTTCAGATAGATCTGCGCGACGGTCAGGTAGTTGGCCGCTGCCCACCACTTCAGGTCGAGCGCGAGCTGGTCTTCGGAATAGTGGTGATCGGTCATCAACGACTCCCGTACCTCACGAGGGTGCCCGAGCAGTCCGCCCGAGCCTGTGCTCAGAGCCGAGCCTAGGCGTAAAAAGCATCCGAGTCAGTCGGTACAGATGATTCGACGACCATGGTCCCCGGCCGCATCCTCGACTACCTCCCGCGAGGACGCCATGCCGAGACGGGTGCCGGTTTGGTCTTGTCCCCCCGTGATGCGCTACGCTAACGCAGCCCAATCGGCACACCGAAAGTTCGGTGCGCCCCCGTAGCTCAGGGGATAGAGCGTTCGCCTCCGGAGCGAAAGGTCGCAGGTTCGAATCCTGCCGGGGGCACCACGAAGACGCAGGTCAGCGATTGATCGTCGACCTCTTCACGGTGCCACACCAAAATATTCAGGGCAATCTACCCGACTACTGTCGATCTCATGCCTCGCATCGATCCTGCTCCCACGTACACGATGCGTCAGCTGGCCGCGTTTGTCGCGGTAGCCGAGACCGGAACGATCAGTGCCGCGGCCGAGCGCCTGCACCTCTCTCCTTCCGCCCTGTCCGCGGCGCTCACCGAACTCGAACGCGCGCTCAAAGTTCAACTGTGCGTTCGCCGTCGCTCATTCGGCATTCAACTGACCCGCACCGGCGAATCCGTTCTGGTGCGCGCCCGGGCGCTACTTCAGCAAGCCGGGGAACTCGAATCCGATGCGCTCGGAACCGGCGGAAGCGTGTCGGGGCCCATCGCGATCGGCTGTTATCCCGCTCTGGGGCCGACGGTATTGCCGTCGATGATCGCCGGGTTCACCCGTGAGAATCCTGACGCGCAGGTGGAGTTCCGCGAGGACACTCAGAATCGGCTCCAGACACATCTCGAGAACGGCGAGTTGGACCTCGCAATCGCTTACGACCTGGACCTGTCTCCACAATTGCGCACAGTTCCGTTGGCCATCCGCGAACCCTTGATCGTCCTGGGTGCAGAACACCCACTCGCGCGGTCCGAGCGACCGATCCATCTTCCGGACCTCGCGGAACACCCGATGGTTCTCCTCGACGCGCCGCCGAGCACCAAACACGCGCTCGACGTCTGTCGCGCAGGCGGATTCGCCCCGAAGGTTGCCTACAGAACTGCGAACTTCGAGACGGCGCGAGCATTTGTCGGCCGTGGCCTCGGCTGGACGCTGCTACTCCAGCGGCCCAAGATCGACGTCACGTACGAGGGGCTCGAGGTGGTCGTCAAGACCATCGCTTCCCCCGCCGTGCCGTCGGTGCACGTAGTTCTCGCTTGGCACCAGAACACTCGCCTCAGCCGCGTCGCACGCGCTTTCATAGAATTCGTTTCACCCTCAGAACCTGCCCAATAGTCCCGCTACCAGGCAGCGGAGCTGGTTCCACGTATTTTCCGTGCAAGAACCTCCAATTCTTTCGCTTTTCAATTGTTGTGGCGCACGTCATTGTTTCTTCAAGCCACATTCATCTCGAAAGGCACTTCATGACCTCCATCGCCTCACCGACCGCAACGCGCGCCGCCGCGACGGTCAAGGCGCGTAAGGCCGCCCTCGGCAGCTTTGTCGGCACCGCCATCGAGTGGTACGACTTCTTCATCTACGGCACCGCCGCCGCACTCGTGCTCGGCAAGCAGTTCTTCCCCGGCACGTCCGATCTGGCCGGCACCCTCGCCGCCTTCGCCACCCTCGCCGTCGGATTCGTCGCGCGTCCCATCGGCGGAATCGTGATGGGCCACTTCGGCGACCGCATCGGACGCAAATCCATGTTGGTCACCTCGTTGATGCTGATGGGCTGCGCCACCGTTGCCATCGGGCTGCTACCCAACTACGCCGCTATCGGCGTCTTTGCCCCCATACTCCTGGTGACCTTGCGATTCGTTCAGGGACTCGGTGTCGGCGGCGAGTGGGGCGGCGCAGTTCTGGTCGCCACCGAAAACGCACCGGAGGGCAGGAAGGGGCTGTACGGCAGCGCACCACAAATCGGTGTTCCCGCAGGCGTACTGGTGGCCAATCTCGTCTATCTCCCCCTCGCCGCCTTCATGGACGACGATGCATTCAACTCCTGGGGATGGCGAATCCCGTTCCTGCTCAGCGCAGTTCTGGTGGGCGTTGCGATGTGGATCCGTCTCGGCCTCGAGGAAAGTGACGAGTTCACCGCTTCGAAGTCCGAGGCACCGGCGGAGTCCATGCCGATTCTCGAGGTTCTCACCAGACACTGGAAGACTGTGCTCCTCGCCGGTGGCACCTTCATCGCCACCAACGGAATCGCGTACGCGTACATGGTTTACGTCCTCAAGTACGGCGAGACCGAACTTGGCTTCAGCAAGACCACGATGCTCTTTCTTCTCATCGCATCCTGCCCGTTCTGGATGGCGGGAATGGCTTTCAGCGCTCACAAGTCGGACACTCTCAGACGCCGGACCGTCTACATCCGCAGTTCGATCACCCTGGTAGTGGCGGCAGCGGTGTTCTTTCCGCTGATCGACACAGCGATCGTTCCGGTGATGCTCGTATCGATGATCGCCCTCGGCTTCACGCTCGGCTGCTGCGCCGGCCCACAAGCGGCACTGTTCGCCGAATTGTTTCCCGCACACATCCGCTACAGCGGAGCGTCACTCGGCTACCAGATCGGCGCAATCCTCGGCGGCGGTCTGGCCCCGATGATCGCCACCGCGCTCTACGCCGCCTTCGATACCTCGTTCGCCATCACCGCCTACTTCGTGATCATTGCCGTGATCAGCCTGGTTTCCATCCTGCTGCTCCCGGAACCTCAATTGATCCCGAAAAACACTGCCGCACAGAAAGCCTCGTGACCATGTCGACCTACTTTCATCCGAAGAAGTACGCACCCGAGGACTTCGCCTCCCTGGCGCCTTCGGCCGACGCACTTCCCGTCGTGATCGTCGGAGCCGGCCCCGTCGGCATGGGCGTAGCCATGGGCTTGGCGCAGCGCGGCATTGCCGTCACGATTCTCGAAGCAGCCGATCAGGTCTCGTTCGGCAGTCGCGCGATCTGCGTGTCACGCCACAGCCTCGAAGTTGCCGAACGCCTCGGCTTCGGTGCCGAGCTCGAAGACATCGTTCTGCCGTGGGTGGGTGGTCGGAGTTACTACCGCGATCAGGAAGTACTGCAGTTCCGCATGGCATCCGCCGAGCACGACGCGCGTGGACCCATGGTCAACGTCTCGCAATCCGAGTTCGAGCAGATCATGACCGACAAGCTGCTCGCTTACCCACTGGTGAACTTCCACTGGTCGTCGTCGATCGCCGGCATCTCCGTCGGTGACGACGAGGTGACTCTGACCGTCGACACCGCGTTCGGAACCCGCGAACTGCGCGCGGCGTGGGTCGTTGCCGCCGATGGTGGACGCAGCAAGATGCGCGAACTCAGCGGAATCCGCTTGCAGGGCAACAGCTACGAGGGCAACTACGTCATTGCCGACATTCATTGGGAATCGGAACTCCCGGCCGAGCGTCTGGTGTGGTTCGACGCACCCAGCAACCCGGGGTCCACGATCATCATGCATCGCCAACCACGGGACATCTGGCGCATCGACTACCAGCTCGACGCCTCGGACGATCCGGAAGCGGAGATGCAAGAAGATCGCATCCGTGACCGCATCACGCGTCACCTCGAATGGCTCCAGAGCGACATCCCCTGGACCCTGGAATGGTTCGGCTTCTACCGCGCCCACGCACTCGCTCTGGAAGATTTCACTCACGGCCGTGTGCTTTTTGCCGGCGACGCCGCGCATCTCGTTCCGATCTTCGGTGTTCGCGGCCTGAACTCGGGCATGGAAGACGCCGAGACCTTGGTGTGGCAACTAGCCGCCGTCATCAACGGAGCTGCCGATTCCACCATCCTCGACGCGTATTCGAAGGAACGTCGCAGCGCGTGGCAGCAGAACGTCGACAACGCAGGCAAGTCGACGCTCATCATGTCGCCGGGAAGTCACGGCTACCGGACCACCCGCGATGCCGTACTCGAAATCGCCACCAAGCGAAGCGAATTCGCGCACCTCATCAACCCGCGCCAGTCGAGTGCGACGCACGCCCGGCTCTCCCCGCTGACGTGGCCCACAGCTGCGGGCGCCGAGGGCGTACTACCCGGCGATCCGTTGGAAGACAGGGTCGTCCAGGTCTCGGCGGACGGTTCATCTACCTCCTTGAACAGTCTGCGCGGTACTGGATTCGGCCTGCTGGCTTTCGGACTGTCAGCTGAGCTGGTATCCGAACTCGACACGCAAGCCGAAATCCTTGCTCAGGCCCTTGCACCGGAAACCGTACGCGTGATCACCGTGGGAACTACCGACTCCACGGTTCCCGATGCCGAAGGCAATCTCGCATCTGCCCTCGGCGCACGTGTCGGCGAGATCTTCGTGATTCGGCCCGACGGACTGGCGCTGTGCCGCATCAGCGATCCCACGCAATTGAACGACGTGGCCAAACACCTCACCGCCGGCACTGCGCCGACGCACTTCGATACGGCACAGTCGGCGACAACTGCGGTGGTCGACGACGAGGGCCATCGCGAGCACGTCTGGTTGGCACTGTCGAACGCACTCGATCAGGCTGATCCGTCCGACCGCGAAGCCATGTTGGTGCGCCTTGCCTTGATTCTCGGTTCGCAAGCTACGTCGACGAGCTTCGACGTAGCACTGAAAGACGCTGCCCTGAAATCTGCCACCCGATAGTTCAGACACAGCAACTCGGCCGCGCAGGATTGTCTCCTACGCGGCCGAGCGCATTCGCGGATGAAGCAAGTATTCAGTTGACCTCGGCCAATTCCTTTTCTTCCTCAGCGCGCCTTTCACGCACGGATCTTCCCCGCTGCGACCTTCCACGTAACAGCGGCGAGACGGTGATCGCCAACCCCACCAGCGCGACTCCGGTAACCAGGATCAGTCCGGGATGGAACTGCTCGAATCCGGCGGTACCGGCGCCGGACGCGGTGTGCGATCCAGCGGTCACGAGGGCAGTGGTCAGAGCGAGCACGAGCGCCGCACCGACCTGAGCGGAGGTGTTCACCAGCCCGGACGCCAAACCCTGCTCCGAGTCGTCGACACCCGAGGTGGCCTGGGCCATGATCGAGGTGTACCCCAGCGCGAATCCGAGTCCGAGCAGGATGACGCTCGGCAGAATCGCCACGACGTACGACGGTGAATCGCTGCCCGCGAAGAGGAACCAGAGGTACCCGACGCTGAGCGAGGTCAGTGCCGCGATGATGAGCTTGGCACTGCCGTACAGGTCGACCAGCCGTCCGACGAACGGCGATCCGAATGCGACGATGATGCCCGCGGGCAGCAGTGCCATCGCCATCTTCAGGGGCGACCAGCCGAGGGCCGACTGCAGGAAGATCGTCATCATGAACTGGAAGCTCAGGTAGGAACCGAAGAGCGCGATGATGGCCAGATTTGCACGAACGATGGTGCCGACGCGCAGAAGCCCAAGTCGCACAAGCGGATGCGCCACCTTCTTCTCCACGAAGAAGAACGTCGCCAGAAGCACGGCTGCGACAGCGAACGAACCCAGCGTCATCGGGTGTGCCCATCCACGGGTCGGAGCCGAAACCATCGTGTACACCGTGAGAAGCATTCCCGTCACCAGGGTGACGGCGCCGACGAGGTCGTGTCCCCCGGTATCTGCGGGACGGTCCCGCGGAATGAGGAAGTACCCACCGATCAGCGCGAGGACGGCAAACGGAACCGGCATCAGGAACGTGAATCGCCAACCGGCACTGGTCAACAGCCCACCGAGGATCAGACCGGACGAGTAACCACTGGCGCCGAACACGGAGAACACCGACAGCGCACGGTTACGGGCCGGACCTTCCTTGAACGTCGTGGTGAGAATGGACATTGCGGTCGGAGCGGTGAAGGCCGCAGCCAATCCCTTCACGAATCGTGATGCGATCAGCAGTGTTCCGTTGTCGACAAGGCCACCGACCAGCGAGGCGATTGCGAACACGGTCAGTGCGATCAGGAAGACCTTCCTGCGCCCGAGAAGATCGGCGGTACGTCCACCGAGTAGCAACAGGCCGCCGAATCCGAGGACGTAGCCGTTGATGATCCACTGCAGCGAGGTAGTGGACAGGCCCAGTTCATTGCCGATGGACGGAAGCGCGACGCCCACCATCGACACATCGAGACCGTCGAGGAACAACACGAGGCAGAGCACCGCGAGGATGCCCCACAGCTTGAGGGACCAGCCCTCCCCTGTGGCCGGATCCGAGGATTCCGTAGAAACCGGGGCGTCCGGCGAATCGAATGGTTTGAGTGTCGAGTCTGTGCAAGTCACGTCAGCGAGAATAGATGCACATGCACATAATGCACAAGCATTTAATGCAATTGCACGTAATCGAGTCTTCAACTAGAATGCGGTCGTGACGTCGGAATCCGAATTGCGCAACACCTGGCGCTCGCTGTCGACCAGCTACAACGACATCGCGTGCGAACTCGATCGCCAGATGCAGTCGGCGCATGGGCTGAGCATGAGCGACTTCGAGGCTCTCGACCGACTCATGGACGCCACGTGCGAACGTCCACGCATGCAGGAGCTTGCCTCGGAGATGTACCTGAGTCCCAGCGCGCTCTCCCGTAGCGTGGCCCGTCTCGAGAAGGCCGGACTGGTTCAGCGAGCACTGTGCGAGGCCGACCGGCGCGGAGTCTTCGTCGACGTCACCGACAAAGGACGTCAGGTACACGCGGACGCCAGCAAAATTCAACTGGCCGTACTGGATTCACGCCTGCGCGAGCAGTAGCCACACGTCAGCGGAGCACAACACAGCGCCCGGCCACCGGGTGAGGGCCGTTCCGGACTAGACTGAGCACATACCGACGCGCCTTTCTGTTGCCGTCGGCGATCGACAGCAGCGCAGCCAGCACGCTTTCACGCGGTCCTGGCCGAGGCAATCTGCCAGCGTTCCTGCGGCTTCTGCTAGTCCCTCAGGCTCCTGCCTGACATCTCTACCTGCTCCTATCGAGAGATACACAATTGAACAACGCACGCACCCTTGGAGTCATCGGACAGTCGAGCAAACCGGCAGAACGCCGGTTGCCGATCCATCCTGCGCATTTCGATCGCATCGATGCCGAACTACGTTCTCGGATCTACCTCGAAGAAGGCTACGGTCACCCCTTCGGCTACTCCGACGACTACCTCTCGCGCCTCGTTGCCGGAATCCGCACGCGCAAGCAGATTTTGGCGGAAACCGATGTGGTTCTGCTACCGAAGCCGTTGGTGCGTGACCTCGCCGAACTACGGTCAGGTCAGGTTCTCTGGGGCTGGCCGCACTGTGTCCAGGACACCGAACTGACACAGATCGCGATCGACAAGAAACTGACTCTCATCGCCTTCGAGGCCATGAACTTCTGGCACAGCGACGGATCGTTCAATCTGCATGTGTTCCACAAGAACAACGAGCTCGCCGGTTATTGCTCGGTACTGCACGCCCTGCAGTTGATCGGTTCCACCGGTGACTACGGCCGGCGTCTCACCGCTGCCGTGATCGGTTTCGGAGCCACTGCACGCGGCGCGGTCACAGCACTCAAGGCGCACGGTATCCACGAAGTGGACGTCCTCACCCAGCGTGGAGTCACCGCCGTCAGCTCCCCCATCCACTCGGCGCGCATGGTCTCGTTCGACAACAACAACGGTGACGTCCGTGGCAGCCACGTCATGCTCGACAACCACAGCGTGCCGGTGCCCGGTTTCTTGGCCGAGCACGACATCGTCGTCAACTGCGTACTGCAGAACACGGACGCCCCACTGACGTTCCTGACCGAGGAAGATCTCATGGACTTCCAACCCGGCAGCCTCATCGTCGACGTCTCGTGCGACGAAGGCATGGGGTTCAGCTGGGCGCGTCCCACCTCGTTCGCGGATCCGACCTTCATCGTCGGCGACAACATCACTTACTACGGCGTCGATCACAGCCCGTCGTACCTGTGGAACTCCGCGTCGTGGGAGATCAGCGAATCACTTCTTCCCTACCTGCCCACTGTGATGGCAGGAGAGACGGCCTGGAAGGCAGACGAGACAGTCGATCGGGCCATCGAAATCCGAGACGGCGTCATCGTGAATCCCGCCATCACACGTTTCCAGCACCGCTCGTCGGACTACCCGCACGCTTTCATCGCGGAGTAGGCGCCCCGATCAGGCCTGGCCGGCTGCCGCATTGATCGGTGCCATGTCGAAATAGTCGCGCCAGGCTTTGATCTTTCCGTCCTCGACTTCGAACACCCCCATGACCGGGAGCGCTACGTCGGCGCCGTTGATGGTGAAGACGTCGACGCGCTCGTTCATGACGGTGTTGCCGTCCGCGACCTGACGCTTGATCTGAAAGTCGATGTTACCGAAGGCACCGACAAACTGCTCGATGAACGCCCGGACGGCCTCGCGACCGACCACGGGCTCCAGCGGGATGTTGTGATAAACGACGTCATCGGTGAAGTACTCGACGATTTTCGCGACATCGGCATTTGCCCACAGTGCGCAGAATTCGGTGACCAGCTTGTCCGGTGTCATTGTGTGCCAGCCTCTTTCGAATCGTCTCCGTGGGGTTCGATGATTGCCATGATGCTTTCGATCTCACCTGCCGGTATCCCGAAGTACTCGGTCACGAAAACCGTGACGGCCGGTGCCTGGCCAGGTGTTCCGAGGTCGAGCAGATACCGGGCTACGACGCTCTCGCCCCACTCACGCAGCGCGAGTTCACGTATCGCCACGATTCCGCGATATTGCTGGCCTTGTTCGAGCTCGTTGCTGATGAATGCGCCGCTGTCACCGGTTCGCTGACCGTTCTCGACCCGCCAGGCGTCGGCGGCGAAGCGGACCTTCGTTGCGTCATGAGTGAGCAATGCGTTCACGTATTCACGCGCCATGGCGACGCGTCCGCTGACCGCAGACTCCGTGGAGTGCTTGGCAATTGCGCCCAGGATCGACTCCGACAACTCAGGTCGGCAGATCACGAGATCCGGCAGGTACGGATGAGATTCGTTGTAGAGCAGCGGCGAACCGTCGATGCGGCTGCAATGCAGTCCCGCCGCCTGTGCGACGCCGACGGGTGCAGCCGAATCCCATTCCCACTGCCCACCGGCGTGCAGGTACGCGTCGACCTCGCCGCGCACCACCGCCATCGCCTTGGCGCCGGCCGATCCCATGTGCACCACGTCGGCGCCGAGTTCGGCTGCCACCGCTTCGGTGAATGCGGGTGGTCGCGATCCGCTGACTACTACGCGGAGCGGCGAGTTGGCGGCAACCGAAGCTGCCTCGTCGCCACTGGAGTACACCGCTCCGAGCGCCGGCTGAGCAACCGCGGCTGCGGTAATTCCGCTACCGCGCTCCCAAAGCGCCACGTGCACTGCCCAATCCGCATGATTCGGCAAGCCGTATTCCTTGGAGCCGTCCAGCGGATCGATGATCCAGACCCGAGCTGCATCCAGACGACTGCGATCGTCGGCAGATTCCTCAGAGAGCACGGCATCGCCCGGCCGCTCGGCAGCCAACCGGTCGAGGATGTAGGAATCGGCGGCCTTGTCGCCCCGGCGACCCAGTTCACGACCGTCGTCGACACCCAGACCCTCGGCTCGGATCCCCAGGAGGATCGCACCGGCGGCCTGCGCCAATTCCGCCGCGAGTGCCTCGTCGGCGATTCTGCTGTGTGTGGATTCGCTCACCGGTCCAACACTTCCATAATTCGCAGCGCAAGTTCGGTAGGCGTTCCGTCTTCGGGTCTGATCACCAGCTCGGGACTTTTCGGAGCTTCGTAGGGATCGTCGACTCCGGTGAATCCCGTGATTTCCCCGGCCCTGGCCTTGGCGTACATGCCCTTGGGGTCTCGGGCTTCACATTGCTCGATCGGGGTGTCGACGTAGACCTCGACGAACTTCAGCCCGGCGGCCTCGTGCGCCGCCCGCACTCGATCACGATCTTCGCGGTACGGGCTTATCAGGCAGGCCACTGCCACTGCACCTGAATCAGCGAACAACTGCGCCACCGAGCCGACTCGGCGGACGTTCTCGGCGCGGTCATCGGCACTGAATCCCAGATCCGCGTTCAATCCGTGCCGGAGGTTGTCGCCGTCGAGGCGGTACGCCGGGATACCCGCGGCCACCAACCGCCGCTCCAGTTCCACCGCGATCGTCGACTTACCCGAGGCCGAGAGACCGGTGAGCCAGACGGTGGCGCCGGCAGTCGCACGTTCCTCGCGAGAAACCTCCGAACTGTGCCAGACGACGCGCGATTCCTTGAGTGTCGGACCATTGATCATTCCGGCGGCGACGGTATTGCCCGTGGTCTCGTCCACGAGAATGAAGCTGCCCGTCACGCGGTTGCGGCGGTAGGGATCGAACATCAACGGCTGCTGCGTCTTGATCGAGATGCGGCCGATCTCGTTGAGGGACAGAGATTCTGCCTTCTCGTCGCGGTGCAGCGAATTGACGTCCAGCCGGTAGTCGAGCTTGACGATCTGCGCTTTCGTGGAGCGCGTGGTGTGCAGCAACGAGTAGCGATTGTTCTCCGACAGAGTTGTCTGTTCGGTCAACCAACAGACCATCGCATCGATTTCCTGCCCGACCTGCGGCCGGTTGTTGAGTCGACACAATTGGTCCCCGCGGCTGACGTCGAGATCGTCGGTCAGCTCGATGCATACGGCCGAGGGCGCAAACGCTTCGTCGATCACGTCACCGCCCGGCCCGTGGACTGCCTTCACCTTCGAGGTGAATCCTGAAGGCAAAGCCACGATTTCGTCGCCGGGCTTGAAGACGCCACTGGCCACCGTTCCGGCGTATCCACGGAAATCGTGGAGGTCGGCGTCGGTCTGCTTCTGCGGACGGATCACGTACTGCACCGGAAACCGAGCGTCGATCAAGTTGCGGTCCGACGCGATGTGCACCTGCTCGAGATGGTGCAGCAGAGAAGGCCCGTCGTACCAGGACATGTTCTCGGTCCGGGCAACGATGTTGTCCCCCAACAGCGCCGAGACCGGAATGAACGTCAGGTCGTGGACGTCCAGTTTGATCGCGAACTGTCGGAATTCTTCCTTGATCTCCTCGAACCGTTCCTGAGACCAGCCCACGAGGTCCATTTTGTTCACACACAGCACGAGGTGCGGTATCCCCAGGAGAGTGGACAAGAAGGCGTGCCGCCGCGTCTGTTCGAGCACCCCTTTGCGAGCATCCACCAGGATCAGGGCAAGATCGGCCGTCGACGCGCCGGTCACCATGTTGCGGGTGTACTGCTCGTGCCCGGGAGTGTCCGCAATGATGAACTTCCGATGAGGGGTCGCGAAATACCGGTGGGCCACGTCGATCGTGATGCCCTGTTCACGCTCGGCGCGCAATCCGTCGGTCAGTAGCGCGAGGTTGGCGTACTCGTCGCCGCGTTCTCGACTGCTCCGTTCCACGGCCTCGAGTTGGTCCTCGAAGATCGACTTGGAGTCGTAGAGCAACCGGCCGATGAGTGTCGATTTTCCGTCGTCGACACTGCCCGCTGTAGCGACTCTCAGCAGTTGCGGCATCAGAAGTACCCCTCTTTCTTACGATCTTCCATGCCAGCTTCGGAAATCCGGTCATCAGCCCTGGTTGCGCCACGCTCCGTGATACGGCTCGCCGCAACTTCTTCCACGACAGCGCCCGTTGTTTCGGCCGACGATTCGACACATCCGGTACACGTTGCGTCGCCGACCGTACGGAAGCGCACCAACGCCTCGTAGGACTCTTCGCCGGCGCGAAGCTCGAGGAAACGGGTGCGTGCCAACAACATTCCGTCGCGTGGAACCACCTCGCGACGATGGGCGTAGTAGACGCCGGGGAGGTCGATCTGCTCGCTCTCGATGTACTGCCAGATGTCGAGCTCTGTCCAGTTGGAGAGCGGGAAGATCCGAATATGTTCGCCCTTACGGTGTTTGCCGTTGTACAGGTTCCACAGTTCAGGTCGCTGCACCTTCGGATCCCATTGCCCGAACTCGTCCCGGAAGCTGAACACCCTCTCTTTGGCGCGCGCCTTCTCCTCGTCTCGGCGAGCACCACCGAACACGGCGTCGAACTTGTTGTCGCGAATTCCGCGCAGCAACGCGTGCGTCTGCAGGCGATTGCGACTGGAACCGACTCCGGTGTCCTCGATGACGCGTCCGGCGTCGATGTCGTCCTGCACGCTGGAGACGACAAGACGCAGGTTGAAGCGATCGACCGTCTGGTCGCGGAATTCGATCACCTCGTCGAAATTGTGACCGGTGTCGACGTGCATCACAGCGAACGGCAGTGGGGCAGGCCAGAATGCCTTGGCCGCTACGTGCAGCATCACGACGGAATCCTTACCTCCGGAGAACAGGAGGACCGGCTTTTCGAAAGTCGCTGCGACTTCGCGGAAAATATGGACCGCCTCCGCTTCGAGTGCTCGCAGATGCGACAACTCGTAGGCGGGCGGGGTCTGGAGTGTTGCCATGTCTTTCGCTCCTGAGCATCACGTACTCCGTGCGGAACACCATTTCCGCATCGGTACATTTATGTACCGGACTGGTTCTAAATTGAACGCAATCACAGAATAGAACTCGTTCTACCCAAAGGTCAATGACCGGCAATAAGACGTCACAGACCGCGAACCGGACTCCTGCCACCAACTTCCGCCGTCACCGCATCCGCCGCCGCAACCAGCACCGCGGCGCGGCGCTCGATCTCGGCGCCCGTGATCGCCCCACCCACATAAAGTGTCAGCACAAGGGCCTGATGCCCCTCGGCGTCGTAGGTCGGGGCCGCGATGAGACTGACGGGATGCTCGTCGTCAGAGCTGATGTCGCGCCCGAGATACACCCTCTCGCCCAGGCTCGACACCATCTCACCGAGCAGTTCACGCACCTCCGGCGGAAGATCGTGCGTCGCAACGCCCGCCATCAGCGTGTGGAGGCGCTGCCCGACCGGATCCAGACTCTCGACCAGGTACCCCGCGGCGCGACACTCCCGGACCACGTTCCACAGACGCTCGCGATCCAAGCGCACCGGCAAACTGGGTTCCTTGCCCAGCCAACTATCCATGTCGTGATCCGAACCCCAGAGGACGTACATCAGCCCGACCGGCGGAGCGAACGGGTACACCTGACCGACCTTGGCAGCGCGACGCGCGCCGATCGGTCCGGTCACTTCGAGAACGCTGATCTGATCACCGATCACACCGGATGCCGTGCACGTCGTCCCGAACTCCGTGCTCACTTTCTCCAGATGGGTGCGGGCAATGGGTCCGACGGCAAATCCCCGCTGAGCTGCACGTCCGGCTGCGATCAAGGCCGGACCGAGCCCATAGGTCTTCGACACCTCGTCCCGAGTCAGGTATCCACGATCAGCCAGCGCCGTGAGGATTCCCAAGCAGGTGGGCTTGCTGATCTCGAGCGCGCGGGCCAGTTCCGACAGCCCGAACCGCTGATCAGGGCGACCGACGAGGTAGTCGAGTACCTGAACCACCCGTTCGGTGGGAGGCGATTGTCTCCCCCTCGGGCGTCCCTCTTCAGGCATCTTCTCCGGTCCACCCATTGACCACTCCCTAGAACGCGTTCTATTGTCGAAATACCCAACATCTACCAAATAGGTACATATTTGTACCACGACGCTCTGGACCGGCGACATAGTCGGAACTGTGAGGAGCCAGCGTGCTGACGGACCCGTTTGCCGAGGCGATCGCCGAAGCCGAGAAATTGATCGAGACTGCGCCGCACATCAGATCCGAACAGGATCTACTGGAGGGATACCAATATCTGGCCGGCGGAATCATCGCGACGACGCATGCCGCCTGGGCCGGCGAAAAGACCCATCCGAGTTTCATCCAGGGCACCGGACCATTCACCAAGATGGGCCTCGACAACCCCGACACTCTGTACTTCGGCGCCCGAATCAACGACGACAAGGAATACAAGGTCACCGGAAAGCGCGGCACCACAGCCGATCTCAGCTTCCAGGTGTTGAGTGGGAACTACACCAACTCGAACGTTCCCGGCAGCGAAATCGCCTTCGACGACCGCGAGCTGGAGATAGACGACGACGGTAACTTCGTCGCTTGGTTCGGCCCCGGCCCTGCCGACGGCCGAGCCAACTACTACACCCTGGCGCCCGGATCCTCGCAGCTGGTCGTTCGCGAGGTCTACAGCGACTGGAGTCAGCAGCGCGGTGTGATCCGCATCGAGCGCACCGATTCGATCGGGATAGCGCCGCCACCTCTCACCGCCGAAGAGACCGAGAAGCGTTACGCCCGGGCTGGGAAGGCACTGGTCACGCGGGTCAAGACGTGGCTCCAGTTCCCGGAGTGGTTCTACCTCAAGCTCACGGTCAACACCATGACCGAACCACGCCTGACACCGGGCGGGCTGGCAACGCAGTACTCGTCGGTGGGACATTACGAACTCACCGACGAGCAGGCGATGATCATCACCGTTCCCGCCTCCGACGCACCGTATCTCGGCTTCCAACTCGGGAGCCTCTGGTACATCTCACTGGACTACGTCAATCATCAGACCTCCCTCAACAACGGCCAGGCACAGGTCGATCCGGACGGGATGGTCCGAATGGTGATCAGCGAGAAGAACCCCGGTGTCACCAACTGGATCGAAACCGTCGGACATCCGCGCGGCATTCTGCAGTTCCGTTGGCAGCGCGTGTCCCGCGAGCTGACGCCGCAGGACGGTCCCACCGTCGAAATCGTCGCCGTCGCAGATATTGCGAAGCACCTGCCGCATTTCGACACCAACGCCATCACCGCCGAGGACTGGGCAGCGCGCATTGCCCAGCGCCAGGCCGCCATCGACAACCGAATGCTGGGGTAATCATGACCGCCTTGCTCGAAGACCGTGTAGTAGTCATCTCCGGAGTCGGCCCGGCACTCGGCCGCGCTCTGGCCCTTCGATGTGCGTCGGCCGGCGCGAGTCTTGTTCTCGCAGCACGTACGCAATCGCGACTCGACGACGTTGCGAAGGAAATAGTCGATGCCGGTGGGCGCGCCGTCACCGTTGCCACCGACATCACCGACCAGGCTTCCGCCGAGAATCTGGTGGCCGAGTCCATTGCCGCCTACGGCAAAGTGGACACTCTGATCAACAATGCATTCTCGATTCCGTCGATGAAACCGTTGGCTCGCACCGATTACCAGCACATCCGCGACAGCATCGAACTGACCGTACTGGGTGCGTTGCGCCTGACTCAGCTGTTCACGCCGGCACTTGCCGAGTCGGACGGCTCCGTGGTGAACATCAATTCGATGGTGTTGCGGCATTCGCAAGAGCGTTACGGCAGCTACAAGATGGCGAAGTCGGCCCTGCTCGCCATGTCGCAGTCCCTGGCCACCGAACTCGGCCCGCAGGGAATTCGTGTCAATTCGATTGCACCCGGCTATATCTGGGGAGACACCCTCAAGGGATACTTCGCGCACCAGGCGGAGAAGTTCGGCATGACCGTCGAGCAGATCTACGAGCACACTGCGTCGAACACCGACCTCAAGCGCCTGCCGACGACGGATGAAGTATCCGACGCGGCGATCTTCCTGGCGTCTCCGATGGCCAGCGCGATCACCGGCCAATGCATCGACGTCAACTGCGGCGAATTCCATCACTAGGAGCACCATGACTGAACGCACTCACGTCGGCACCGTCGAGGATCTCCACGCCTCGGCGACGCGGATGACCGGACTGACGGACTTCGGCGTCGACGATTACACCGAAGCTCTGTCGGTCCTGCTCGAGTCCTACGACCGCGACGAGGATCTGACGCCGTTCGGCAGCAAGATCTCTCGGGTATTCCTTCGCGGCGCCCTGGTGGCACGTCTGCTCAGTGAATCCGCATGGAAGGAGCATCCGGAGCACGCCGACGTCAAGATCGAGCGGCCGATCTTCGTCACCGGATTGCCGCGCACCGGCACCACTGCCCTGCACCGCCTCCTCACGGTCGACCCGGCTCACCAGGGCCTCGAGATGTGGCTGACCGAGTTCCCTCAGCCTCGCCCGCCTCGCGATACGTGGGAATCGAACCCGGTCTTCGCCAAGATCGAGGAGACATTCGGTCAACACCACGTCGAGCATCCCGAATTCATGGGCGTGCACTACATGTCGGCCAGCGAAGTCGAAGAATGTTGGCAACTCTTGCGTCAGACGTTCAAGTCCGTGTCGTACGAGTGCCTGGCGAATCTACCCACGTACTCCGCATGGCTGAAGGACCAGGAGTGGTCGAACGCCTATGCACGACACAAGAAGAACCTGCAGCTGATAGGTCTGCCCGATCAGGATCGACGGTGGGTCCTCAAGAACCCGAGCCACCTGTTCGCGCTCGACGAATTGATGGAGGCGTACCCCGACGCTCTCGTCATTCAGACTCACCGCTCCCCTACGACGATCATTCCGTCGGTGTGCAGCCTGGCCGCCCAGGCGACAGAGGGTTGGTCGAACACGTTCACCGACAAGGTGATCGGCGAAAGTCAGCTCGAATTGTGGGCCAGGGGGCTCGAGCAGTTCGACAGTGCACGCGCACACCACAATCCCGCACAGTTCATCGACGTCGACTATCAGGACTTCGTCACCGATCCGCTGGGAACCGTCGAGAACATCTACACGCACTTCGACATCCCGTTGACATCTACTGCGCAGCAGTCGATGGAGGCCATGCACGAGGAAAGCCGTTCGGGTGCTCGCAAACCGTCGCACAAGTACACGCTCGAGGAATTCGGCCTGACGAAGGAGCAGGTGGAAGAGCGATTCGGAACTCGCTGACCACCGCTGGCCGACGACCTTGCTGACAACTGAAGCCCCGCCGATCGGCGGGGCTTCAGTGATCAAAACGCGGTCAGCTGCTGAGATGCTCACCCAGCAGTCGGTCCAACTCGACCGGCGCCTCGTCCGGAATCCAGTGGCTCACGCCGCTGAGAACTTCGAACCGGTACGGACCGTCGACAAACGCGGGGGTGAGCGCAGAACCCTTGGGCCCGATGGCGGCGTCGCCGTCACTCCAGACGTGCAGGGTCGGCACGGTGACCCTGGCAGTTGCGGGGTTCGGCTTGGTCATCCACATCGCGCGATACCAGTTCAGACCACCGCGCAGGCGGCCGGGAGCCAGCATGGCATTCAGATCGCGCCGTGCGTTCTCCGGCGTCTGTCCGCTCGAGATCAGGAACTTCTCACCCGCCGACGTGGAGGACAGAACTTTCTCGGGAACGAACGGCAATTGGAACGCCCCCATGTACCACGATTTCAGTCCCTGCGTGCTGGTCACCATCGCCTTGACGAACGCCAGTGGATGCGGAACCGACACCGCGGTAACGGTGTTGAGCAAATCGGGCCGCTCGGCAGCGACCTGCCATGCGACTGCGGCACCCCAGTCGTGGCCGACCAGGTGCACTTTGCCCACTGCGAGCGCGTCGATCAGTGCGACAGTGTCAGCGGCGAGTTCGGACCCGCGGTACGCCCAGCGCGCTTTCGGCCTGGCGCCGGGTGAGTACCCTCGCTGATCCGGCGCCACCGTGCGGAAGCCGCGGGTGTGCAGCAGCGGTGCGAGCTGATCCCACGAGCTCGAATCCTGCGGAAATCCGTGCAGGAGAACCACGACCGGACCGTCGGCGGGTCCTTCGTCGCGCACGTCGAAGGTCAGCCCGGACCGGGAGTACGAGGTGAGGCGATCCGCCGGTGTAATCATAGCGCCACGCTAGTCTTCGCGGCACTGGTAACCGGAGCCTTTTCACCGGCACGCAGGAACTGACCTGTCTTTTCGATTCCGAATCCGGGGGCGAATTCACCTTCGCGGTAGACGAGTCGGCCGTTGATCACCGTAGCGACCGCTGCGTCGTCGCTGCGGTTGACCATCCGGCTGATCCCGCCGTACTCGGGAACCTTTGCCTCGAACAACCCGTCCACGGACTCGTCGAGCCCGGCCGGGTCGATGACAACGAAGTCCGCGCGGTCACCCTGGCGTAGATGCCCGGCGTCGATGCCGTACCAGTCCGCCAGTTCGCCTGTCAGGCGGTGGATTGCGCGTTCGATGGTGAGGAACGGCTTGCGGTCACTCTGAGCGTCCTTGACGCGCTTGAGGAGTCGCACCGGGTAGTTGTAGAACGCCATGTTGCGCAGATGCGCGCCGGCATCGCCGAAGCCCATCTGCACACCGGAACTCGCGGCGAGTTTCTTCGCGAACTTGGGCCGGTGATTGGCAATGGTGGTGCGCCAGCGAAGATCTCGCCCGTACTTCACCACCAGGTCGAGGTACGCGTCCACCGGGTGCACTCCGCGGATGTCACCGACCTGACCGAAGTTCTTGCCGATCAACGTCTCGTCCGGGCATCCCACGATGACCGCATCGTAGAAATTGCGATGCCAGATGCGGGGTGAGAACTTGTTGTCGTAGTCCTTACGGAATGCGCGACGGTACGACTCGTCCTGGAGCAGTTCGTTGCGCTCCACCTGGTCCTTGAGGTGCAAAGCGGCGGCGCCGGCGCCGAACTCCTCGAACACGACGAGGTCGATTCCATCCGCGTAGACGGTGAAGGGAACCGGCAGGTGCTGCCACTTGAAATCGGTCTTGGCGAAGCGATTGAGCAGTGGGGCCGCAGCGAGCATGAAGTACACGATCACCGGGTAGGCCTTCGAATCCGCGCCGGAGAGCAGCGACGTCTTGAGCGGCTTCTTGCGTCCGATCGCGGAGCTTTCGGCGAAGAACGCCGCGACGTTCGGATGCAGGTTGATGGTCGGAGCGCTCTGCAAGATCTTTCCGCGATCACGAAGGATGCGATTGAGGAATCGGAACTCTTTCCACCGTGCATACGTCGACGGCAAAGAGCGAGAACGATATTCGTCGCCGTCGATCTTGTCGAGGGCATTGGTCATCGACGACAGGCCCAGCATCCCAGCGTCGATGGCATCCTCGAGCATCGAGCCCATCCGGCCGAGTTCCGAGCGAGTCGGCTTGACCTTCTTGTCGGTGCCGCGCCCCAGTCCGAGTACGTGCGTGCGGATGTCGGAATGACCGATGAAGGCCGCGACATTGGGTCCGAGGGGAAGGGCTTCGAGGGCGGCGGTGTACGCCGCGGGACCGGTCCAGGTCTTGTTCGCTTCGAGGATGCGCAGCACCGCGTCGTGGGGAACTGCTTCGACCCGGCTGAACAGATCCGCAATCTCGCGCGGGGTCGAATACACCGTCGACAGCGAGCAATTGCCGAGCACGACCGTCGTGACGCCGTGGCGAACCGATTCCGGAAGCCCTGGACTGACCAAGGCTTCGGCGTCGTAGTGCGTGTGGACGTCGACAAAGCCGGGGAGAACCCATTTGCCGGCCGCGTCGATCACTTCTGTGTCCGGCCCGATCTCGAGGCGCGTCGTGGACACCTCCGCGACCACGCCGTCTCGAATTCCGAGATTACGACGCAGACCTGGAGCCCCCGTCCCGTCGAACCACAACCCGTCGTTGACCACGATGTCGAAAGCAGACACTGTCGGACTCCTCGCCTCACGTATGTGTTACCTCACGTTATAGACAGCGTTGAGTAAAAGTCAATGAACCATTCGAACCAATACATAAGATGACGGAATGGCTGCAGTCCCCCGCTCCCCCGAAGACCGTCAGAGGCAAATCCTCGAGGTGGCAGTACACATGTTGCGGACCGAGCCTTTCGACCAACTGTCGATGGATCGCGTCGCAGCCGAGGCCGGTGTCTCGCCGCCACTGCTGTTCCACTACTTCAAGAACAAGAAGGGTTTCCAGAACGCCATCCTCGAGGCCGCCTCGGCCGATCTCGAAGATCGAATGCGACCGGATCCCGAGCTACCCATCACGTCCCAGCTGCGCTCAGGTATCGAGACATTCGTCGACGCCGTTATCGAGCACCCCACCATTTACCTCGCCGTGATGCGTATGGCCGGCAGTGGCGACGTTCGAATGCGCACGATCTACCGAGGCATGCGCCGCACTTTCACCACGTGGATCGTCGCTGCGCTGACGAATCTAGGCATCGAATCGAATGCGACCGTGGAGGCGACAATCGCCGGGTGGCAGGCATTCATGGAGGAAATCGTCGTCAACTGGATCGACGAGCCGACGCTCGAGCGAGGCGAAATGGTCGACCTCTGCGAACGAATCTTCTACCACTGCCTACCGGCAGCGGGCATCAGCGTGGAGCAAATAGTGGCAGCCACCGTTGTCGCGACGGCCAGTGAGTCCGGCGCAACACAACTGTGATCTTCGTGCCGGGGTTTCACAGGTGGTCACGATTGGGTATCTTGCTTGCAGTGGCACTGGACCACGACCCCAACACATGAAGGATCCAACATGGAGTCTGTCGAAAACGTATTGCCCGAGGGTGTCAAGCTCGAAGACGTCTTGAGTGTCCTCAAGGTCGCAGTTGCGGGCATCGGCCTCATCAGCGCACTTTCGGCATTCAGCTGATCGCAAAGCGTCATCGACAGGCCGGACTTCGGGGAGTCCGGCCTGTTTTTTGTTTACGTTCCTGAACAATCCGTGAACTTTTCAGCAACTTCAGCGCAAAGCGGTCATTTCGACCCAAACAAGCGTCCAGTTTGCTAACTTGTGTCTGCGACACAAGGTCGTACAGAAACACCACGCAGACACAACCTTGTACATACAAACCTGTACATACGACACGGAGGACCGAAACATGGGTTCCATCAACACCCTCAGCGCCGTCATCGACATCATCAAGGTCGTCCAGCCGTTGATCGCCAAGCTCAACCTCAGCTGATTCGCTTGGACCACACCCCTGCCAGGGCGTAACTCGAAATGGGGCCGACATCGTCGGCCCCATTTTCCGTAGGTGCCCTATCTCAGCCGAGTGCCTTCTTGATCTCTCCTGCCAGTACCGACGCCAGCTGCGGCGGCACCGCATTGCCGATCATCGTGCGCACCGCTCCCCACTTACCCTCGAAGACGTAGTCGTCGGGAAAGGTCTGGAGGCGAGCAGCTTCTCGAACGGTCAACGATCGCGTGTGTTTCGGATGCACGTTGCGTGAAGCCGAGATCATCCCGAAAGTGGTTCCGACCGTGGACGCCGGCTCGTCCCACCGGAGGCGCTTGTACGTCGTGTTGTACCCGGACGACGGTCGCATGGCCGGATCTTCGTTGTCGTGCGCCGACATTCCTTCCGGTACATCACGCAGCCACCGCAAGACGTGCTCGGGATGCTCGACGGCCCAGTGCAGCGGGTCCGTCTCGCAAGCCTGCCCGGATTCCAGCGGGGCCAGATCGACGGTGGCATCGCGAAAAGTCCTCAGCGGCGCAACACCATTCACGCCGTGAGTCTTCGGCGGAAAACGCAGCGGCCCGATACCACTGTCGCGGCGGGTCGCCACGATGAACACTCGTTCCCGGAACTGCGGGACGCCGTAATCCTGCGCATTGACCGTGTTGACCGACGCGTCGTAACCGCATGCAGCCATCTCGCCGAGAATCCGGTCGACGACCATCCCACCGTCCGGGTCTTTCATGCTCAGCAGCAGCCGAACATTTTCCATCACCACGACCTTCGGCCTCACCAGATCGGCGAGCTCGAGTAGGTTCCGGAAGAGATGGTTACGCGGATCGTCGCGGTCTCGCCGGCCGGCGAGACTGAAACCCTGACACGGCGGCCCCCCGGCCAACACATCGATGTCCACCTGTGCCAGAAGATCTTTCACCCGGGCTTCGTCGATGGCCCGGATGTCCTCGCCGAGGCACCGCGCGCCGGGGAAGTTCCGATCGAAGGTCGCGCGCGCCTCCGGCACGACTTCGATGTATCCCTCCACCGAAAACCCCGCCATCCGAAAGCCTTCGGCCATACCGCCACAACCGGAGAACGCCGTCAATACGGTGGGGCCACCGTTTCCTGCCCCCGCGACCGCACGCCTGGCCACCGAGGCGGGGTCGTTGACCGGTGTCGCTCGACGCGCACGGGTACTACCGCTCGATCGCTTCCGAGGGGCCGCGTACGTGCCCTCACGCTTGGCCGCTTCCAACGCGGAGAGGGCCGTGAGGACTGCTCGCTCAACCGGTGGCTTCGGATATGCCTTGTCGAGTTCCCACGCGGAGACGACTGCTGACGAGACTCCCGCCTGGCGGGCGAACTGGAACTGACTGATCCCCACGTGCAAGCGCCGCGATCGCAGGTCCTGTCCCGAAATCAATTCAGTGCCTCACTCATGTGGTCCGCTCGCTCCGGCAGCCCAGACTATCGCAGCCGACCCCGCGAACCGGGACCACACAAGAGAGACCGGCAGGCGATATGCCTGCCGGTCTCCGACACGAGCGGATGACGGGACTCGAACCCGTGTGAACGGCTTTGCAGGCCGGTGCCTAGCCACTCAGCCACACCCGCGTCAGTGAGTAACTCTGCCCTGAGTGACGATCTCGAACCACAGTTCCGCTCAGCATGATTCGAGTGCATTCTCGCCAAGCGTTCCAGTCTCTGGGAAAAGTGCGGGCCTTTCGGGAACAAATCGGTCAGTCTCGATGCTGACTCCCTCGGTGGGCGCAGGTCATTCGATTGCGGCCCGAAATTCGACCGAACGACCGAGCAGTTCGCCAGACCCAGACAACCCAGAAGGTTTCATGAGTGCCGAGAACACCGCCATCGCCCCGCTTGTGAAGGCAGCCCCGCCCGTGAAGGCAGCCCCGCTGGAAACGAGCAGTATCGACCGTAAGCCGAGCGTCGGGAAGATTCTTGCCCTCGGTTCCATGACTGCACTCGGGCCCTTCACCATCGACATGTACCTGCCCGCGCTGCCGGATATCGGTGCCGATCTCGGGGTCTCGTCGTCAACGGTTCAGCTGACCATCACCGGAACTCTCATCGGCCTCGCACTCGGCCAGCTGTTGGTCGGGCCGCTCTCGGACACTCTCGGCCGCAAAAAGCCGCTGCTTGCCGGAATCGGCGTCCATATCCTGGCTTCGCTGCTGGCGGTCTTCGCACCGAGCATCGCTGTCCTCGGCATCCTGCGGGTTTTCCAGGGCATGGGCGCGGCGGCCGCGGCAGTGGTCACCATGGCGATCGTCCGCGACCTCTACAGCGGTAACACCGTTGCCGTTGTGATGAGCCGGCTGATGCTCGTGCTCGGCGTTGCGCCGATCCTGGCGCCCAGCATCGGTGGCGCCCTCCTCGTCGCCCTCGACTGGCGCGGGATCTTCGTCGTACTGGCACTGATCGGCGTCGGCACAGCGATGATCGGTGCGTTCGGACTGTCCGAAACATTGCCGAAGGAAAAGCGTCGCCCGAGCGGATTGACGTCGGTTCTCCGTACCTACGGTTCGCTGCTCGGCGACCGCACGTTCATGGTCCTCACGCTCGTCTCCAGCGTCGGCATGGCGTCGTTGTTCGCGTATGTCTCCGGCGCGTCGTTTGTCTATCAGGATCAGTACGGCCTCAATCAGCAGGAGTTCGCACTGCTCTTCAGTGCGGGCGCTATCGCGTTGATCGGCGCTTCGCAGGTCAACGTTCGACTGCTCGATCGCTGGACTCCTCAGCAGATCACCAAGTGGGCCCTCGTGGCTGCGGTTGTCTCCGGGGCCGTCGTCATTGCTGTCGCGGTCCTGGAACTCGGCGGACTCGCCGGATTCGTGATCGCACTGTGGGTCATGGCCGGCGCCATCGGGTTCGTTCTGCCCAACGCCCCGGCACTGGCCCTCGCTCGTCACGGCGAAGCGGCCGGTACTGCCGCGGCAATGCTCGGTGCATTCCAGTTCGGCGTCGGTGCGGCCATCGCGCCGGCAGTCGGTCTACTGGGAAACACGAGCACAGCCCTGGCCGTCACGATGACGGCGTGTGTGTCGCTCGGTCTGATCGCTCTTCTGGCTACGACCCGAAAGAGTGAATCGGTCTAACCGGCAGCGGAGAACCACTCGCTGTAGAAGGTGGCAAGTCCCAGGACGCACGAGATCGCGACGAAGATCCAGAATCTTGCGATCACGACGGTTTCCGGCCAACCGAGTAACTCGAAGTGATGATGGATCGGGGCCATCTTGAATACGCGTCGACCGGACGATCGGAAGACCAGAACCTGGATGATCACCGACAGGATCTCAGCGACGAACAGGGCGCCGATGATGACCATCAGCAGCTCGGTGTGCGTCGTGACGGACAGGCCGACAACCAGGCCGCCGAGTGCCAAGGAGCCGGTGTCGCCCATGAAGATCTGAGCCGGGGCGGCATTCCACCAGAGGAAGCCGAGGCACGCCCCGCCTGCGGCGGCAGCGACGATCGCTAGATCGAGAGGGTCACGAACGTCGTAGCAACCGGCGGCAGGCTCGAGGACACACGAGTTCCGGTACTGCCAACCGGCGATGACGACGTAGGTCCCCAGGATCATGCCCATCGAACCGGCCGCGAGACCGTCGAGGCCGTCGGTGAAATTGACGGCGTTGGACCAGGCGAACACCAGAATGCAGAAGAAGACCACAAAGCCGATGGCACCCATGGAGAACACCGAGATGTCACGAACATGGGACAGGTACTGGCTTCCGGGAGTGACTCCGTTGTTGTTGGAGAACTGCAGGAACAAAATGCCGAAGATGATGGCACTCGCCAGCTGACCGACGGTCTTCGCTGTCTTGTTGAGCCCGAGATTGCGCTTCTTACGGATCTTGATGAAGTCGTCGAGAAAGCCGACGATTCCCAGTGACGTGGCGAGCGCGAGAACCAGCCAACCGGATGCAGACAGCCGCGGTAGCCGCGAGCCGAATCCGATGATGTGTGCCGCCAGGTAGCCCGCCCACATACCGGCGATGATCGCGATCCCGCCCATCGACGGGGTGCCACGCTTGCCCTGATGACTCTGCGGACCCTCGATCCGAATCTCGTGCCCGAGCCCCTGCCGCGAAAGCACACGAATGAGAAACGGAGTCAGGAAGAGCGCGACGAACAACGAGACGCCACCCGCTACGAGGATTGAAATCACCCGTGGGACTCTACAGACGTAAGCGGCTGCGACACACAATCAGACAAGGCACCCGACCGCTTGCCAGCATGGGATGATCGAACTTATGTCTCCCCCCGCGCCGCTCCCCCTCGACCCCATCGAAGAGGCGCATCGTCAGTGGACGAAGCACGGTTGGAGCGATGTCGCCGACGGTATGGCTGCGGTCACGTCGGTGATGCGTGCGCAGCAGATCATGATGGCGCGGGTCGAAGAGGTACTCAAGCCTCTCGGGCTGACCTTCGCCCGCTACGAACTGCTGACGCTTCTCACCTTCACCAGGTCGGGCGCACTCCCGATGGCCAAGGCAAGTGCCCGACTCCAGGTTCACCCCACCAGCGTCACCAATGCCGTCGACCGTTTGGAGAAAGCGGAGTTGGTCAGGCGGGTCCCGCATCCCAGCGATCGCCGTGCAACGCTCATCGAGATCTCGGACACCGGTCGCGCACTGGCCCTCGAAGCGACCGAAATGCTCAACAGCAAGGTGTTCGCTCACCCCGGACTCCAGCAGGACAAGCTCGAGCAATTGGTGACGATCCTCACTGAACTTCGCAAGACTGCGGGTGACTTCGACACCGGCGGCGCACCGACCAAGTGGTGAACCGACCACCCGTACACACAAAGAAACTGCCCTCACACTCTCGACGAGTGTGAGGGCAGTTTCAGCGCTGTTGAAATTCGGCGCTGTTGAAATTCAGCGGTGCTTGAATTCTGCCGACCGCTTCTCCACGAACGCGGTCATGCCTTCCTTCTGATCCTCCGTCGCGAAGGTCGAGTGGAACACCCGACGCTCGAAGCGGACGCCCTCGGCGAGGGTGGTCTCGAAGGAGCGGTTGACTGCTTCCTTGGCCATCATCGCAATCGGCAGCGACATCTCGGCGATGGTGGTTGCGGTCTTCAAGGCATCGTCGAGCAGATCGGCGGCCGGAACGATCCGGGCAACCAGGCCTGCACGTTCGGCTTCTTCTGCGTCCATGTTGCGGCCGGTGAGGCACAGCTCCATGGCCTTGGCCTTGCCCACGGCGCGCGTAAGGCGCTGCGAGCCACCGATACCCGGAATGACACCGAGCTTGATCTCGGGCTGGCCGAACTTCGCGGTATCCGAAGCGATGATGAAATCGCAGAGCATCGCAAGCTCGCAGCCACCACCGAGCGCGTATCCGGAGACGGCGGCGATCAGCGGCTTACGAGCTGCTGCGACGCGATCCCACGGGGTGAAGAAATCCTCGACGTATGCGTCCATGTACGTCTTGGACTGCATTTCCTTGATGTCGGCACCGGCGGCGAAGGCGCGCTCGGAACCGGTGATCAGGATGGCTCCGATGCCGTTGTCCGCCTCGAGGTCGGCAACCGCGGCGACGACCTCGTTCATCAGCTCGGAGTTCAGCGCGTTGAGAGCCTTCGGGCGGTTGAGCGTGATGACGCCGACGCGACCCTTACGCTCGAGGATGATGGTGTTGAAGTCGGTCACTACTGTCCTTCGGTCGAACGGTCACGGATGTCGTTGATGATGGCAGAGAAGTCCTGACCGCCACCGCCCGCGGCATGGAAGCGACTGTAGAGTTCGGCTGCCTTGAGTCCGATCTCTGCATCGACGCCGTTGTTGCGCAGCGCATTTGCTGCCAGACCCAGGTCCTTGTCCATCAGTGCAACAGCAAAGCCGGGCTGGTAGTCGTTGTTGGCCGGGCTGGTGGGCACAGGTCCCGGAACCGGGCAGTTGGTGGTCAGTGCCCAGCACTGTCCCGAGGCGTTGGACGCCACGTCGAAGAGCGCTTGGTTGCTCAGGCCGAGCTTTTCGCCCAACACGAACGCCTCGCTGATCGCGATCATCGAAATGCCGAGGATCATGTTGTTGCAGATCTTGGCTGCCTGGCCGACACCGGCGTCGCCGCAGTGAACGACCTTGCGGCCCATCACGTCCAGCAACGGTGACGCGGCTTGGAAGTCAGCCTCGGAACCGCCGACCATGAATGCCAGCGTGCCTGCGGTAGCTCCGACGACTCCACCGGAGACCGGTGCGTCGACGCTGCGGTGACCGGCCGCTTCGGCCTTGTCGTGCGCCTCGCGGGCGTCGGCAACGTCGATGGTGGAACAGTCGATGAACAGCGTGCCCGGTGTTGCCACCGGCAGCAGCTCTTCGTACAGACCCAGAACGTGCTTACCGCTCGGCAGCATCGTGATCACGACGTCGGCACCGCGAACGGCGTCGACCGCCGAATCCGCCACCGATGCACCGTCTTTGACTGCCTGCTCCAGCGCCGCAGGTGCCAGGTCGAAACCGACGACCTTGTGTCCGGCCTTGACGAGATTGGCCGCCATCGGGCCACCCATGTGACCGAGTCCGATAAATCCAATGGTGCTCATTAGTGATGCTCCTTCGGCGGTGATCAGTTGCCTTGCGGTTGAGGGGCGAGTCCGAGCTCGTTGTCGCCCAGCGGGGCGAAGTAGGCGTCGACGGATTCTGCCGTGACGTCGTCGAGAGTTGCCGGCAACCACTTCGGGTTTCGGTCCTTCTCCACGACCTGGGCGCGAATGCCCTCGACCAGATCGTGTGAGGCGAGCGCAGCGGTCGAGACCCGGAACTCCTCGTTGAGGACTTCTTCCAAGCTTGCTGCTTCCTTGGCATGCCGCAGAGATCGCAGGGTCACCGACAGTGCAATCGGGGACTTGCCGAGAATCTGCTCCGCTGCCTTCTCCGCTTCGGGGATTCCACTTGCGCGAAGACGCTCGACGATGGTGGATACGTCGTCGGCGGAGTACGCGGCGTCGATCCAGCTCTGCTGGGCCGACAGTTCCGACACCGGAGCCGGCTCCGCGTACTGCGCCACGGCGTCGGCAACCGAAGACGACGCGAGTGCGGCGATGAACGTCTCGATGTTCTCCGACGGGATGAAGTGGTCAGCGAAACCTGCTGCGATGGCATCGCCGGCGCTCAGTCGCGCCGTGGTGAGCGCGATGTGCGTCCCGAGTTCACCGGGAGCACGCGAGAGCAGGTAAGTTCCGCCCACGTCTGGAATGAAACCGATTCCGGTCTCGGGCATTCCGATCATCGAGCGCTCGGTCACGATGCGAATGTCGCCGTGTGCGGACACTCCGACGCCACCGCCCATGACGATCCCGTCCATGATCGCGACGTACGGCTTCGGGTAGTTCGCGATCTCGGAGTTGAGGATGTACTCCTCACGCCAGAAGTCGAGCGAACCGGTCTTGCCGTCCTTGGCGTCATGGTAGATCGAGACGATGTCGCCGCCGGCGCACAGACCACGCTCGCCGGCGCCCGTGAGTACGACTGCCTTGACGTCGTCGTCGGACTTCCATTCCTCGAGGGCCTTGGCCATCGCCTTGACCATCGAGTGGTTGAGGGCATTGATCGCCTTGGGACGGTTGAGAGTGATGAGCCCCAGTCCGTCACGCTTTTCGATCAATACCTCGAGCTCGTCGCTCATGCTGCTCCCTGCTTTCCCTGACCTGATGCGACCACGCTGCGGGCGATGACCACCCTCATGATCTCGTTGCTGCCTTCGAGGATCTGATGAACCCGAAGATCGCGGACGATCTTCTCGATCCCGTACTCAGCAAGATAGCCGTACCCGCCGTGAAGCTGGAGGGCCTTGTTGGCTACGTCGAATCCGGTGTCGGTGGCAAAGCGCTTGGCCATCGCACACAACTCCACGACGTCGGACGCTCCGTCTTCGAGTGCGGCAGCGGCGCGCCACAGCAACGTCCTGGCCGCTTCGAGTTCGGTACGCATGTCGGCGAGCTGGAACTGCAGGGCCTGCGACTCGATCAGTGCCGAACCGAAAGCTTTGCGGTCCACCAGATATGCGACTGCCTTCTCCAGCGCTGCCTGGGCCCCACCAACCGAACAGGCGGCGATGTTCAGCCGGCCGCCGTTGAGACCCTTCATGGCGATGCGGAATCCGCTGCCCTCTTCACCGAGCATGTTGGCGGCAGGAACTCGCACGTCTTCGAAGATCACCTGACGGGTGGGCTGCGCGTTCCAGCCCATCTTGACCTCGTTGGCACCGAAGGACAGTCCGGGCGAATCCTTGGGCACGATGAACGCCGAGATCCCCTTGGCGCCGGCAGATCCGGTGCGCGCCATCACGACGTACACGTCGGAAGTGCCTGCGCCGGAGATGAACTGCTTGACGCCGTTGAGGATGTAGTCGTCACCGTCGCGAACGGCCTTGGTGCTCAGGCCCGCAGCATCGGAGCCAGCGCCGGGTTCGGTGAGGCAGTAGCTGCCCAGTTGATCCATCGAGCAGAGTCCGGGGATCCATTTGTGGCGCTGTTCGTCGTTGCCGAACTGGTCGATCATCCACGTGACCATGTTGTGGATGGAGATGTACGCTGCGATCGACGGATCGCCCTTGGCCAGCTCTTCGAAGATCCGGGCAGCGTCGACGCGACTCAGTTCACTGCCACCCACGTCTTCACGAATGTAGATACCGCCCATCCCCAGGGACGCCGCCTTACGGAGGACGTCCACCGGGAAATGCTTGGTCTGATCCCACTCCACTGCGTTGGGCGCCAGATGCTCGGCCGCGAAGTCGCGGGCAGTGTCACGAATCGCCCGCTCGTCATCGGTCAGAGTAAACATGGAAAGTGTTCCGATCAGTTCATCGTGGGGATGACGAAGTGGTTGGTCTCTTCCTTCTTGCCGGAAGGCCAGCGCTGCGTCACGGTCTTGGTCTTGGTGTAAAAGCGGAAGGAGTCGGGACCGTGCTGGTTCAGGTCACCGAATCCGGAGCGCTTCCAGCCACCGAAGGTGTGGTACGCGATCGGGACCGGGATCGGCACGTTCACGCCGACCATGCCGACGTTGACGCGAGCGGTGAAGTCACGCGCGGTGTCGCCGTCGCGGGTGAAGATGGAGACGCCGTTGCCGTACTCGTGTTCGGTCGGAAGACGCAGTGCCTCTTCGTAATCGGCAGCGCGGACCACCTGAAGGACGGGTCCGAAGATCTCTTCCTTGTAGATGCGCATGTCCGAGGTGACGTTGTCGAACAGGGTTGCGCCGGCGAAGAATCCACCTTCGTGGCCTTCGAGGGTGAAGCCGCGGCCGTCGACGACTGCCGTTGCGCCCTCGTCGATGCCGATCTGCACGTAGTTGTTGACGCGGTCGAGGGCATCCTGGCAAACGAGCGGTCCGAAATCGACGCCTTCGTCGTCACTGCGACCGATCTTGAGCTTCGCGACGCGCTCCTTCAGCTTCGCAACAAGAGCGTCCGCGGTCTCCTCGCCGACGGGAACGGCAACCGAGATGGCCATGCAACGCTCGCCGGCGCTGCCGTAGCCTGCACCGATCAGGGCGTCGGCAACCTCGTCGAGGTCCGCGTCCGGCATGACGATCGCATGGTTCTTGGCGCCACCGAAGCACTGTGCGCGCTTGCCGTGAGCTGCGGCCGTCTCGTAGATGTACTGAGCGATCGGCGTGGAGCCGACGAAGCCGACGGCTTTGATGCGGTCGTCGGTGAGCAGGACGTCGACAACTTCCTTGTCACCGTTGACCACGTTGAACACACCTGCGGGCAGTCCTGCTTCGAGGAACAGCTCGGCCAGGCGCAGCGGGACGGAGGGGTCACGCTCGGAGGGCTTGAGGATGAAGGCGTTACCGGCGGCGAGGGCGGGGCCGGCCTTCCACAGCGGGATCATCGCGGGGAAGTTGAAGGGCGTGATGCCTGCGACGACGCCGAGCGGCTGACGCATGGAGTACACGTCGATGCCGGTGCCGGCACTCTCGGTGAATTCACCCTTGAGCAGGTGCGGAGCGCCGACGGCGAACTCGATGACCTCGAGGCCACGCTGGATGTCGCCCTTGGCGTCGGCGACGGTCTTGCCGTGCTCGGACGAGAGGAGGCGGGCCAGAGAATCCATCTCGGCCTGAGCGAGCTGCAGGAACTTCATCAGCACGCGGGCACGCTTCTGCGGGTTGAACGCTGCCCACACCTGCTGCGCCTCTTCGGCATTGGCGATGATGGCTTCGGTCTCGGCCTTGCTCGCAAGGGGAACGCGGGCCTGCACCTTGCCGGTGTTGGGATCGAACACGTCCGCAAATCGATCAGATGTCCCGGGAACACGCTTGCCACCGACGAAGTGAGTCAACTCGTGAACCGTCGCATTTTCAACCATTGTGCTAACCCGTTCCTTGCTCGTATGGACCGCCCAGGAGGCAGCAGTGAATATGTCTACCATCCTATAGTTGGATGTCCATGTATGTCTAGAGCCCAAGGGCTGTGCGCCTTTATTAACCGCGGGGGGTTAATAAAGGCGCACAGCGCGGAGCGCGGCTGCCGCTTCCTGCGCGACTACTGCATCGGTGACGTCGTATCCGTCCGATCCCCCACCAGGTCCGCCGGAAACTGCGACAACCTTGCGCGCCGAGAGATGCACCGCATCGACGCCGACGGCAGCGATTGCCGGGATGTCGTCGACGGTTATTCCGCCACCGGCCATGATCTGGATCCGGCCCGCGGCATGTTCGACCATTCGACCGATCTCGTCGAGTCCCTCATTGCAAGTGTCCGCACCCCCGGACGTCAGCACGCGGGTCACGCCCAGGTCGATCAGTTCGTCCAGCGCGGTCAGACGGTCGGTCACCACGTCCATTGCACGATGTACTGTCACCTCGACTCTCGCCCGGTCCACGCATCCGATGATGCGGCGCAGCACGACGGTGTCGATCGAATTGTCTTCTGTCAGCGCGCCGATCACGATGCCGGACGCTCCACCGGCCACAGCAGCATGTACGTCGTGCTCCATCACCCACACTTCGTCGGGTGAGAACACAAAACCTCCGGCGCGCGGACGGATCAGCGGGTGAACCGCGATCCCCACGTCCGACACAGCCTCGATCACTCCGATGCTGGGCGTCAATCCCCCCGTCGGGCCGAGTGCCGCACACAACTCGACTCGAGTCGCTCCCACCGAACGCGCGATCCTCGCCCCCCGCACGTCCTGTACAGCCAGCTCCAGAACCGTCATGTCAGAAGGACTGCCACGACGGCTTGTGTTCGAGCGCATACCGGTAGTAGTCGGCAAGTTTGAGTGAACTGGCCGCAGCTTCGTCGATGACGACGGTGACATGGCGATGCAATTGCATCACCGAAGCCGGGCAGAAAGCAGACAACGGACCTTCGACGGCAGCGGCGATCGCATCAGCCTTGCCTTCTCCGGTCGCGATCATCACCAGATGCCTTGCATCGCTGATGGTTCCGAGCCCCTGGGTGAGCACGTGATGTGGGACGTCGTCCACACCGTCGAAGAAGCGTGCGTTGTCGATCCGGGTCTGCTCGGTCAGCGTCTTCACGCGGGTTCTCGAGGTCAACGACGATCCGGGCTCGTTGAAGCCGATGTGGCCGTCGGTACCGATGCCGAGCAACTGCACGTCCACTCCCCCGGCCGCCGCGATGCTCTGGTCGTACCGGGCGATCTCCTGCTCCGGGCACGGCGCTTCACCGTTGGGACTGGACACCATCGCGGGATCCAGGTTGACGTGATCGACGAACTCCGACCGAATCACCGAGTAGTACGACTGCGGATGGCGTTTCGGCAATCCCAGGTACTCGTCGAGCAGGAATGCCCGAGCCAGCGAGAAGTCGAGTTCGGCGTCGCGATGCCTCGCTGCCAGTTCACGATAGGTTCCGATCGGCGACGACCCCGTTGCGAGACCGAGCGTCGTCGCCCCGGCTCTGACGTAGCCTTCGACGATGTCCGCGACGGTCGAGTCGACCTCCGCGGGTGTCGGCTGAATTACGATTTCCATGATTTTTCCTCTCCGGCGGCTTTTCCGCCGAGTAGTACACGCCCCAGACGCAATTGACGATCGGTGACCAGGATGTCGGCTCGGCAGCCCACGGCCAGCGATCCGATCAGGTCGCCGAGCCCCAGCAGATGCGCTGGGCTCCGAGTTGCCGCTGCGACAGCATCTTCCAGCGCGACGCCGCCGTCGAAGACGGTGCTGCGCAGGACGTCGAGCAACCTCGCGGTCCCTCCGGCGATCGCGCCGGCCGAGCCGTCGGTCGTCGCGAGCCGCGCGACGCCCGCCTGTACGGTGACGTCGAGCGCACCAAGTTGGTAGTCGCCGTCGTCCATTCCCGCAGCGGCCATCGAATCGCTGACCAAGGCGATCTGGTCCGGTCCGACAGCATCGAAGACCATCGACACGGTCTCGGGTGCAAGATGCACACCGTCTGCTATCAGTTCCACCACCATCTCGCCTCTCGCGGCAGCCGCCAGGCACGCCGCGACGGGACCCGGAGATCGATGGTGCAGGGGCGGCATCCCGTTGAAGAGGTGGGTCGCGCTGATCTGTCCGGCCCAATCCCCGTGCACCGCAGCATCGATGCGCGCCGACGTCGTTGCCGCGTCGGCATCGGTGTGACCGAAACTCGGCACGATGTTGCGATGACGCATGATCGCGAGCAACTCTTCGAAATTCTCGGTCTCGGGCGCCAAGGTCATGGACCGCACGGTCCCCCGCGCAGCGTCACACACGGCTTCGAGCAGATCCGGATCACCGGGAATGATCGCCGCCGGATCCTGGGCACCGCAGCGGACGCCGTTGATGAACGGCCCCTCGAGGTGGATACCCAGAAGTTCTCCGCGTTCGACCAGATCGGCGAGCATCGTTGCTTGTCGCACCAGATCTGCGCGCGGTGCGGAGACCAGGCTGGCCAGCATTCCGGTCGTGCCGTGCTCACAATGGTGCGCCGCCGCGCGGCTCGCTCCATCGGCGTCGGTGTTCGGGAAACCAGCACCCGCGGCGCCGTGGCTGTGGACATCGATCAAGCCGGGCATGATCACCGCGTCGGTGCGTTCCGGAATGACGACGACGGGTGCGGAAGCCACGTAGTCCGCAGCCGAGCCGACCCAACTGATCTTTTCGCCGTCCACGACGACGACTCCGTCGTGAATCTTCCCGGCCGGAGATCCGATCACCTTTCCCCGCAATACGATCGGATCGCCGACAGCAGCAGCCGAGCCTGATGTACTCATGCCGACTCGCGAATCCGCGCGACGGCCGCTCTACCCTCGATCGGGTTTCGCGCGCCCCGCGCCGCCGCGGCCATGTCCTTGCACACCGCCAGATCGAGAGAGGCCAGTTGCGCGCGAACTGCGCCCAATGCCGGGACCGACATCGACAGACTCGTCACGCCCAAACCGACCAGAACCGGAGCCAACAGCGGGTCAGACGCGGATTCTCCGCACACACCAACAGGTTTCCCGGCATCGGCGCCCGCCTGACCGACCATCGCGATCAGATCGAGGACCGCCGGCTGCCACGGATCGAGCAGTTGCGCCAGGCCTCCGGCCATACGATCCACGGCGCAGGTGTACTGGCTCAGATCATTGGTACCGATACTGACAAAATCGAGGTGCTCGAGGATATCCTTCGCCCGCAACGCTGCAGCTGGAACCTCGATCATCGCTCCGACCTTGCCGATCCCCCGCGAACGCGCAAGTTCTGCAAAGTCTTTCGCCTCGTCGGCCGTAGCTACCATCGGCGCCATGACCCACAGATCGGCACCCGTCGCATTGCCTGCCGCCGCGAGGGCGTCGAGCTGGCTGATGAGCGTGTCGGGATAAACCGTGCCGACACGGAGCCCGCGGATACCAAGGGCCGGATTCTCCTCGACCCCGAGATCGAGAAACGGCAACGGCTTGTCCGAACCCGAATCGAGAGTGCGGACCACCACCTTCTGTCCGGCGAAGTGCCCGAGCACCGACGCGTACGTCTGTGCTTGCTCCTCCACCGACGGCGCGTCGTGACGCCCGAGATACGAGAATTCGGTACGGAACAGTCCGACACCCTCACAATCCGCCGCTCCGGCCCGCGCGGCGTCCTCGAGGGTTCCGATGTTGGCCGACAACCTCACCGCGAACCCGTCACGCGTGCGTCCTGGACCCTGTGCCGAAGCCGACTGCTCTGCCACGAACGATGCTTCGAGGACAGCGCGCTCGCGCATTTCTGCCGAGGGATCGATGGTGACCGTCCCGGTGGTGCCGTCGAGGATGAGAAGTTTTCCCTCCGCCAGCAGATCGGTTCCCGAGCAGTTGACCACGGCCGGGATTCCGAGCGACTTCGCCAAGATTGCGGTGTGGCTGGTCGGACCTCCTTCGGCAGTCAACAATCCGACCACGTCACTGGTGCCCAACGTCGCTGTATCCGCCGGAGCGAGGTCGCGCGCCACCAGGATGTACGGATGACCGGGAGCGGGGATTCCGGGCATCGGTTCCCCGCGAAGAACGGCCACGGCTCGCTGCCCGAGATCGCGCAAATCCGTTGCCCGCTCGGCCATGTACCCACCGAGCGCCGTGAGCTTTTCACAGAATGCGTCGAAGGCAACTGCGACGGCGTGTGCGGTCGGCAGCCCCGATTCCAGGTTCGCCTTGGCCGCCTTCACGATGCCCGCGTCGCGCGCCATCGCAGCCGACGTCGTCAGGATCTCCGCGGAGACGCCCGCGACTGTCTTTGCACGCGAGAGCAGTTCCTCCGCGACGGCGTCCAGTGCCTCACGGATCCTGATCAGCTCCGCCTCGGGACTGCCCGTGATCGGGTCCGCCGCCGAGGTCGGCTCAGGCGTGGAGAATCGCAACCACGGCGCGCAGACCGAACCCGCGCTCACTCCGATACCCGCGATGCGGTTGTCCACACTCGCCGTCATCAGGCTTCGTCCAGTTCGGATGCGAGAAGCTCTGCGAGCGAACCGACCGCAGCGTCGGCGCCGTCACCGTCAGCACGCAAGGTCACCGAATCCCCGAATGCTGCACCGAGAGTCATGACAGACAACATGCTGGAGGCATCGACGGGTTCGCCGTCGCCGAGCGCGATGGTGACGTCTACCGGTAGATCGGCTGCGGCGCGCGCGAAGAGCGCTGCGGGTCGTGCGTGGAGTCCGACGCGGGATCCGATTGTCGTGGTTGCGATCGCCATGTTCAGCGTCCTTCCAGTTCCCTGTCGAGCTTGTTTTCCAGTTCGGCGACGAGCGGGGCGTCGGTGCGGCTGTCACCTTCGGCAGCCAGTGCCAGTTCGGCCTCGAGCAGCGCTGGGTCGGGCTCACCTGCGGCCACCTCGACCTCTTCTTCTCGTCCTGGCGTGCGCAGATTCCACTTCTTGATGACGAAGCTGAAAAGGAAGTAGTAGATCACGGCGTAGCCGAGTCCGATCGGGATCAACATCCATGCGTTGGTTGCCTTGCCGAAGTTCAACACGTAGTCGAAGAAGCCTGCGGAGAACGTGAATCCGTCGTGAATCCCGAGCGCATTGACCAAGGCCATCGACGTTCCGGTCAGGAGCGAGTGGATGACGTACAGGGGCCACGCGACGAACATGAAGGAGAATTCGAGCGGCTCGGTGATACCGGTGAGGAATGCGGTCAGGCCGGTGGAGAGCATGATGCCGCCGACGAGCTTCTTCTGAGAAGGCTTGGCGTTGCGCCAGATTGCGAAGGCTGCAGCGGGGAGGGCGAACATCATGATCGGGAAGAAGCCGGTCATGAACGTACCGGCGGAGGGGTCGCCGGCGAAGAACCGGTTGAGGTCACCGCGAACGATCTGACCGCTCGCGTCCTGGTAGTCGCCGATCAGGAACCACACGGCGGAGTTCAAGATGTGGTGCAGGCCCGTGGGGATCAGGAGGCGGTTCGCTGCGCCGTAAATGCCGCCGCCCACAAGGGTATTGGAAGCAACTGCTTCACCGACCCAGTTGAGGCCGGAGTTGAACAAGGGGTACACGAATGCCATCAGGACACCGACCACAAGACCGGTGATCGCTGTCAGGATGGGAACGAGCCTGCGCCCGTTGAAGAACCCGAGATAATCGGGAAGCTTCGTTCGATAGAACCGCTGCCACAAGATCGCCGACAGCAAGCCCATCACGATACCGGCGAGCACACCGTAGTTGATCAGGGATTGATCCCCGTTCGGGTCCGTCTTCCCTTCGAGGACGATCGGCGACATCGCCTTGAACACGCCGTCGATCACCATGTAGCCGACGACGGCTGCCAAGGCAGTCGATCCGTCGGCCTTCTTGGCCCAGCCGATCGCGATACCGACGGCGAAGATCAGCGGCAGCCACGTGAAGACTGCTTGTCCTGCCGCAGAGATCACTGCAGCAGCACTGTGCATCGAACTGAATCGCCCGAGCAGGTCGTCCTGGCCGAGGCGGAGCAAGATTCCCGCAGCCGGCAGAACGGCGATCGGAAGCATCAAGCTTCGGCCGAGGCGTTGAACCCCGGCGAACACTTTCGATTCCTTCTTCGGGGTGTCTTCGAGAGTCATCAAGGACCTTCTTCGTTCGCCGGGCCGCGTCGCGATCGGCCGCTGGTTCTGGAAATTCGGGTGTCGTACACGTGCAGGTTTCGTGAAAATGCAGGTCACGGTTCTTGCTCGGAAGTGAGGCCGAAACCGTTTTGTCGAAACTGTTGTGGAGCCGGACTTCCAACGGGTACTGTCCGGTCATAACCAGTTGTAGTTTTACCTGGTGGAGGCGAGTTGTCAACACCCAAATGTGACATACGTAACCGGGATAGCCTTGACCAGCAACTAGTCAGCCCACCTGTACGACCGTTCAACGATCACGACCAACCCGACAATCAGGAGCAGCAAATGTCGAAAGCGGAAGCAATCATCAAGGGCCTCGGCGGCGCAGAGAACATCGTCGAGATCGAGGCTTGCATCACCCGCCTGCGTACCGAGGTCAAGGACGGAGCGAAGGTGAACGAGTCCGCTCTCAAGGCTGCCGGCGCACACGGCGTACTCAAGGCCGGAACGGTTGTCCAGGTCATCGTCGGGCCCGAGGCCGACACCCTTGCCGAGGACATCGAGGACATCCTGTGACGGTCGTCCTCGCCCCGCTCCCCGGTCGGGTCGTCGCACTCGCTGACGTACCGGACCCGGTGTTCGCTCAGCAGATGGTCGGCTCGGGCGTCGCGATCGAACCCGCTCGCGGTCAGGGCCCACTCACGGTCGTGGCGCCGATCAGCGGAAAGATCCTGAAACTTCACCCCCACGCGTTCGTGATCTTCGGCGAGAAAGCCACCGGCGTGCTGGTCCATATCGGCATCGACACGGTCAAGCTCGAAGGCGACGGATTCACCCTCATCGCCGCCGAGGGTGACACCGTCGATGCGGGTGATCCCATTGTCAGCTTCGATCCAGCGCACATCGACACGACCGGTTACTCGGCGATCTGCCCGGTAGTCGTGATGGATTCCAAACCGGACACCGTCGAATCCCCTTCCGTCGGTGGGGACGTCGCCACTGGCGACACTCTGTTCGACTGGTCGGCGTAACGCAAAGGGCGAGCACACCGGAAGGTGTGCTCGCCCTTTCGCTTCGAACGATGACTATTGGTCGCCGCGCGTTTTGGGCCGCGCTTGGCCCTGGACTTCCATCTGCAACTGGTAGCGGTCGGATCGGTACCAACTGCGAGTGTGCTCGACCGGTGCGATCTCGCTGAACGACACTCGATCGAAGTACAGAACCGGAGCGCCCTTACGAGTGCCCAGGAGAGTCGCGATCTCCGTACTGGCACCATCGGCACTGACTGTCTGCTCTGCCCGATCGATCGGCTTGTCGTACTTGTCGGCGGTTGCCCGATAGATCGAACCCGTCAAGTCCATGTCGAGTAAACCCGGCAACAGTTCGGGATTGAACCAGCCGTCGTCCACGCTCACCGGCTCGCCGTCGGCAAGGCGCAAGCGCTTGACGTGGTAACCGTCGGAACCCGGTCGCATATTCAGTGCGGCAGCAGTGTTTTCGGGGACCGGCCCCTGTTCGCTGACCAGGACCACTGTCGTGGGGTGATGCCCCTGGGCGCGCATTTCCTCGGTGAAGGATGCAAGGTGCAGCTTGGATTGGACAGCACGGTGCGCAACGAAGGTTCCCTTGCCACGCACGCGAACGAGGTGTCCGTCATTGACCAGTTGCCCGATTGCCTCGCGAACGGTGATCCGACTGACGCCGTAGTCCTGCATCAGGTTTCGCTCGCTGGTCATCAAGTCGCCAGGCTGGAGTTCTTGGGTGCACTTGCGCAGGAGAATGGTGCGCAACTGTTCGTGTTTGGGTATTGCGCTGTCGCGCAAATGAACGGGCATCACAGCGACTGTCCCTCCGAGAAATGAATAGTCGTCTATTCGCCGACGACAACGACCTGAAATCGCAGGCAGGTCCCGACCGGACCGGTCCAATTAACGATACTGGAATTTACGACAGGAAACTAGCACCAGTCCGGAGTTGTCCGATTTCAACCGTCCAACCGTCGGTAGATGGACCGTATTTCGTCCAAGGCGACGTTCTGCTGAGCCATGTCCAATCCCAATGCCGCAACCGCCTCGCGCAACCGCCTGATATCC
>NZ_CP015204.1:0-108503 GCF_001682295.1 Rhodococcus sp. 008
ACACTGATCAAGTTCGACGACAACCGCCGTATCGAGATGGCCCGGCGCAGCGCCGCGCTCGTGGACTGAGCCCCTCAAGAGCAGTGATCGGGGACTGATCGGTGAGCGCGGCGGACGGGTCGGCCGGTCAGCCCGCTCGTCGAGTACCGGGCCACGACGATCGCCGCCGCTGGTCTGTGGCCGTTCCCGTCGGTGCCGGCGCCCCGCTCGTCGGTGTCCCGGTCGGCTCGCACCTCTACACCGGCGCACCGGTGTGCTTCGATCCCCTGTCGTGGATGACGCGGGCGAAGTTTCTGCATCAGCCGTCGATGATGCTGCTCGGGCTGCCCGGTTTCGGGAAGTCCACGTTGGCGCGCAAAATCATGCTCGGACTGATCTACAACGGTGTCACCGCCCTGGTCCTGGGCGATCTCAAGCCGGACTACGTCAAGCTCGTCGAGACCATCGACGGTGGTCAGAACATCAAGCTCGGGCTCGGACTCGGGCAGATGAATCCGCTCGACATGGGTCCACTCGGGCAGATCCTGCCGTGCTCGACGCGGCGGCTCGCGACGAATCCCGTCCTGCCGAGATGCGCGAGAAGGCCGCAGCGACGGCGCTGATCGTGCGTGCTCGTATCGGCGGCGACCGGCTCAGCCGCACCAAGGCACTGCTCGAACTGACCCGCAACCGGACCATCGAGGATTACGAGGAAGCCGCACTGAGTGCGGCATTGGAGTTCTTGAACGAGACGATCACCGATCGTCAGCCGCTGCTCGAGGATCTGCTCGGTGTTCTCAAGAACCCGCCCGCGAGCGTCGTCGATGCGTACCAAGAAGAGACGCAACTCGACTACCTGCGCGAGTGCAAGCCGCTGCGCCGCACCCTCAATGCCCTGATGAAGGGCGCATTCGGTGAGGTGTTCAACGGACACACCACCGAACCGATCAACATCAATGCCCCGGCCGTGTGCGTGGACGTCTCGGGTATCTCGCGAGGCGCCCGCAAGCTCAAGGGCGCAGTCCTGCTCACCTGCTGGGAGCACGGTTTCGCCGCTACCGATGCCGCGCACTACCTCTCCGACGCAGGGCTCGGACCCAAGCGCAATTTCCTCGTCGTGCTCGACGAGATGTGGCAGGTCCTTCGCGCAGGCGTGGGCATGGTCGAACGAGTCGACGAACTCACCCGACTCAACCGCGTCTGGGGCACAGCACTGTTGATGTGCACCCACACCGTCTCGGACTTGCAGTCGCTGCCCGATCCGGCAGATGTGGAAATCGCGAAGGGATTCGTCGAACGTGCCGGCGCTCTCGTCGTGGGCGCGTTGCCTCGAAAGGAGATGGCGCGTCTGGCGGACATCAAACCGTTCACCGAAACGGAGATTGCGGACATCACCTCGTGGTCGTCTCCGCCCGCACTGACCGGCGATTCTCGGTCGCACAGTGCACCGCCCGGTCAGGGAAAGTTCTTCATCAAGGTCGGTGAGCAGGGCGCGCCCGGTATCCCACTGCGCACCGTGCTGTTCCCGAGCGAGATTGCTTCCGGCGTCCACGACACCAACACCCGTTTCGATCTCGATCGCGAGTGGGAGAAGGAATACGAATCCATGTGGGCGGCGGCGTGATGATGGGTCGACGTCGATACTCCGAGGACTTCCGCACCCGCTGCCTGGCCATGGTCGAGGAATTGCTCGCCGAACGCGGGTCCTCACGTGAAGAAGTTGTCGTCTCCGTGGCCACGGCGATGGGGATGCCGGTCACGACCCTGCGGAACTGGGTCCGTGAAGAACGCGGCCCTGCCCGCGCCGGGGTCGTGCCCGCCGACAGCGAGCTGGTGGTCCGGCAGCTCGAACAGAAGGTTCGTGATCTCGTCCTCGCCAATCGGCATCTGAACGAATTGGCGGGGAGCTGATCGCATGAAGAGTTCCTCGTCGAAGGCCGTCGTCACCGGCCTGTGCCTCATTGCCGCGTTCGTGGTGTTGTTCACGATCATTCTCTCGCCCGAAGACGAAACGTCGACTTCGTGCGGTGCTCCGGGGATCTCGTCGACGGCACCGAACTTGCCTGCCGGCACCAAGGTCAAGCCGATGAAGGAGGGCACCTACCAGCTCACCTCTCCGTTCGGCCCTCGATGGGGAACCAACCACAACGGCCAGGACTTCGGGTCCGAGGCCGGAACACCGATCTACGCCTCCGCCGACGGCGTGGTCGCCGAAGCCGGACCCGCCAGCGGGTTCGGTGTGTGGATCGTCCTCGATCACAACATCGACGGCCAGGTCTGGTCGACGGTCTACGGCCACATGTTCGAGAAGGACTTGCTGGTCAAGACCGGCGATCAGGTCAAAGCAGGACAGCAGATCGCCAGCGTCGGCTACAACGGCGAAGTGTCCCCGCCCGGCCCCGGTGGCGCTCACCTGCACTTCGAGACGTGGCAAGGTGGACGCCTCTCCGGCGGCACCGCCGTCGATCCTGCACCGTGGGTGGCGGCCTCGACCGACATCGGCGCGGCACCGTCCGCTCCGAGCGACTCCTCGGTCAATGCGCTTCCGCCCTCGACCGGTGGGGATCTTCCTCCGCTCCCGGCGTCGATGGGATCGGAAGAGCACTGGCAGGTAGACACCATCCGTGTGGCCCGTGCGGTGGCGCAGAAGTTCCCCGAACTCAAGACCATCGGAGGATGGCGCGAGTTCGACGCCTTCGACGATCACCCGTCCGGCCGCGCGGCCGACATCATGATCCCGGACTACGACACCGGCGCCGGCAAAGAACTCGGAGACCGGATCGCCGAATATGTCATGGCGAACAAAGACGCCTTCCACGTCGAATACATCATCTGGCGGCAGGTCTACATCCCCGCTGACGGTCCCAGCAATCAGATGGACGACCGGGGCAGCCCCACCCAGAATCACTACGACCACGTTCACGTCACCACCGTCGGCGGCGGCCACCCGAACGAGCTGACCAGCTACGGATCTGCCCCTGGAGCACAGGGAACCGCCGGTTCCGTTGCTGCCAAGTGCGCCCCGAACTCGTCGGTGAGCGGGGGAGAGAACAACCTCCAGGCCGGGAAAGTGCCGCCGGAGTTCGAACCGTGGATCATCAAGGCCGGCACCATGTGCCCGCAGATCAAGTCGAGTTTGATCGCTGCCCAGATCCAGCAGGAATCAGGATTCAACGTCAATGCCGTCAGCGAAACCGGCGCCCAAGGCCCGGCGCAGTTCATGCCAGGCACCTGGCCCGGATACGGCCAGGACGACGACGGAAACGGCACCATCTCGCCCTACGACATCGGGGACGCCGTGATGGCCCAGGGACGGTACATGTGCGAACTGGCCGGACAGGTCGACGCCGGAATCGCCGCGGGAACCATCTCCGCACCGAACGGCCCGGTCGAGCTCTACCTCGCCGGATACAACGCCGGATTCGGCGCAGTCCAATCCAGCGGCGGATTCCCCACCGGCTCATCCGATTACGTCAACCAGACCCGCCCCTACGCCGACAAGATCCAAGCCTCCGCGCAGCAATACGAACTCGCAGCCTAACCGTGCGTCCCGCAACTAGGACACAATGGGCTAGCATTGGGACATCGTGAACGACAGAGAAGAAAGTTGGTCACCTGTGACTCGCACTACGACCGAATTAGTCTGGGCTGCAACGCAGAACGACGCCGTCTACACCTCGGCATGGGATGCGGTTACCGCCCGCCTCGTACCGTTGATGGTCATCGGCCTCGCGATCGCGGTGACAGCCGGATTGCTGATCGCGGAGTATCTCGACGCCCGCACATACCCGTCGCCGGACGCATGGATCCGCGATCCCCGCAACATGGCCCGGGTCGCGATTGCCACAGCGATGACCGCAGTGATGCTGTTGCTCGCGAGTCCGGCGTTCCTGATGGACATGTTCGATCTCGAGCGGTACGTCGAGCGCATTCCGGGTGGTTTCGCCACGGCTGCGACCTGGTACGCGGCGTTGTATTTCGCGACGCTGCTCAGAGGCGCAAAACTCCTGTTCCCCTCGGAAGAATCAGCTTCCTCGACCGAATGCAGGCACCGATGAGGACCCCGGCGGTGCCTTCACCCGAGGCGGGCGAGCGGAGCAACGGAGTCGCGATCTTGGCTCCGCGCGAATCCCCTGATTTCCACGAAAGCGAGTCGAAATGAGCACCTCCACCACGCCCCGGCCCCCCACTATCGCCCGGATCGGTTCGCTGTCAGCAGCACTCGCCAGCGACAAGGTCGTTGCAGCAACAGGATTCGTCCGTGGAGTCTGGTGGAACCTGCGGCCCGCGTTCCTATTCGCTCTCCGGGTAGCCGTGCTGACATTGCTGCTCGGTCTCTCACGCTGGGTCGATTTCGATTCCATGCGCGCTGATATCGCCGACGCGGGCACGGCACGGCCGACGATGCTGACGGTGTTCGACGCCTTCGATTCCGTGCTGAGAGCAGCGGAGTCGATTGGCTCCAGCAGCGCGGCTGCCATGGTCGCGCTTTGGTTGGCCTGGACGCTTGCCGTCGTCACTGTGGTCCTCTGCTTAGTCTCAATTCTGGTCTCCCCGTCGTCGCTGCGCTCACCGCGACTTCGACGATCTTTGGCCGGACTGCCGCGCCGGATGGTTAGGGAGGTCTTCGCGGTACTGATCGCGTGCGGAATTCTCGCTCGTGTCGCGGGAAAGCCCGATTACCTCTTCGACTCGTCTCTGTGGATGAACGCAGTATTCCTCGCTCTGGTGATGGGGATGACAGTCCTCGCGGAGCAGCGGTGGATGTGTACTGCCACCTCGTTCGTCGTCGACGCACCGCTGCCCAAGGGTGCGGCGGTGGAGCGGTACGACGCGGCCAGCTCTTCACCCGGCGCCCTCGGTGCTGCCGCAGGTTCCGCAAGTGGTGGACCGATTGACCTGACAAGGAGCGAATAACATGGGAAAAGTCGGAATTCTCACGGAAAAGCCGTCAGCGGCAGGTAAGTTCGCTGCCGCTCTGGGCGGCATGAGTGGCACGTTCGAGGGCACCGAGTACGTCATCGTCCATGCCAGCGGGCATCTGCTGGAATTGAAGGACCCCGCCGCGATGGTGCCGGCACCGCTCTCCGAGAAGTACAAGAGTTGGGATCTGGCATATCTGCCGTGGAATGCCGCCGATTTCCGGTGGGAGCGTGAGGTCAGGCGCAAGGTCTCCGGGAAGAAGCTGGTCACCGATCCCGGCGCGGAGAGACTCCTGGGCAATCTGCAGGAAACCCTCTCGAGCTGCGAGACGGTGTGCAATGCAGCCGATCTCGATCCGACCGGCGAAGGTTCCCTGCTGGGCTGGGAGATCGTGGAATACCTGGGCCTGGAAGGTAAGAAGCTCGAACGGATGGAGTTCCTCGACGAAACACCGCCGTCACTACGGAAAGCGTTCCTGAACCGGCGCCCGGTGACCTCGATCGAGTCCGAAGGCGACTACCGCAAAGCCGACTTCCGCTCGAAGTGGGACATGCTGTCGATGCAGTTCACGCGGGCGGCTACAAAGTTGTCCGGTTCGGACATCGTCGTGCGCAACGGCCGACTCAAATCAGCGATGGTCGTGATTGTTGGTGACGGCCTCGATGCCCACCAGGGTTACGTGAAGAAGCCGTTCTACGAGAACCGTTTTCGTGATGAGAACGGCGTCACCTACACCGATCCGGAGATCGACAGGTTCGAGAACAAAAGTGGTGTCCCCGGAGGGTTGGAGTCCTCGCCGGTCGTCCATGACGGGACGACTCGCAAGAAGACCGGACCGCCGAAGCTGATCGACCTCGCCGCCCTGTCATCGCTCCTGTCGAAGAAGGGATTCGCCGCCAAGAAAGTCCTCGAGACCTACCAGAAGATGTACGAGGCCGAGGTCGTCTCCTACCCTCGCACCGAGGACAAGTTCATCTCGATCGAACAGTTCAACGAACTGCTCCCGCTGGTCGACAAGATCGCCGCCGTCGTCGGAGTGGACCCGGCAGCCCTCAGCCACCGGGGACCACGCAAGACCCACATCAAGTCCGGGGGCGCTCACGGTGCGAACCGTCCCGGTCCCAACGTCCCGCAGAGTTTGGCGGACGTCGCCGAAAAATTCGGTGAACTGGGCAAAGAAATTTACGAGCTGCTGGCGAAGAACTATTTGACGATGCTCGCTCCGGACTACGAATACGACCAGCACCGCGGACATGTCGCCAAGTACCCGAGTTTCGTCGGTTCACTGAACGTGCCAGCTGTACTCGGCTGGAAGGGCGTGTTCGTCATCGAGGACGACGAACCCGACGACGACGATGCGCCGTCAGGAGCGAAGGCGCTCGGCACCCTCGCGAAACCCTTCGTCCACGAGGGCTTTCCGGCACGGCCCCCGCACCCGACGATGGGGTGGCTGATGAAGCAGCTGGAAAAGCGCAGGGTGGGGACCGCTTCCACCCTGACGAGCACATACGCCGAAGCCACCAACAATGCCACTGGCAAGGCGTTGATGATCGAGAAGCGCGGCAAGATCACCCTCAGCGTCCTCGGCGAACTCAACCACCGGATTCTGCCCGGTACGCGCATCGGTGATCTGAGCATCACCGAGAAGGTTTTCGAGCAGATGGCTCAAATCGAGTCCGGGGCGGCAGCGGCGCCCGACTATCTCGCCCTGGTCGAGGACTTGGTACGCCACGACCTCGAGAAGATGAAGGCGAACGTAAGCAGGTTGCCGGTCGAGCTCAAAGAAAGAATGGCCAAGGCCGGAGTGACGCGTGTACCGGTCGAGAACATCACCTTGCCGCCGGCTCTGCATTTCACCCATGGCGACACCGTGGCCACCACCGCGAAGCGTGTGTTCTGCGGGCACAGGTTCACCGATGCTGAGGTGGCCGCACTCCTTGCTGGTCAGATCATCGAGATCACGGCGATAAGCCCGAAGTCGGGAAAGCCGTTCACCTGCAAGGGCACGCTCGAAGCCGGGGTGACGGAAAAGGGCTACCCGTTCGTCGGTTTCAAACCCCAGTTCGAGGAACGTCCGCCGCGAACGGACCTGGTCAGCGGAGTGTGGAAGGGAAAGAAAGTCGAGTTCAAGGGTCGGGGCTGGGGAGCCAACGCGCACTGGGCCGGCAAAGACTTCACCGAGCAGGAACTGGCAAAGCTGTTGGCAGGGGAGACCATCGAATTCGAGGCCACGAGTAAGGACGGCAAGAAATACACGGCCAAGGGCGCGCTGGCGGTCAGCACTCACAACGGATACAAGAATTTCGGCTTCACCCTCAAATTCGACAACCGCGCGCCCGCAACCAAGCCCAGGAAACGCAAAGTCAGCAGGTAGCAGCAGCCGCTGGGCAGATAGTCGCTGCCCGGTGGACGAATGACCCCACCGATCCGGATGACAAACCCTTCTGAGCCGACGAGGAACCGCTATGACCACTTCACCCGCTATCCCTGCACGTGGTTCGGAAGAACCCTGGCGCAGCAACGATCACTGGAAAGCCGGAGACAAGGCCTGGTGGATCTCCCTGACCGGAGACGGAGTCAGCAGGACGATGGTCGACATCGTCGACCCTGCAGAAGGGACAGTCCGCGACCCGCGCGTCACATACAACGACGGAGTATTCCGCCTTGCCGACAGGTTCGAAAGCGTTCGACACCGCGAAGACTCGTGTACCTCATGCACCGACTCTGTGCTCGAATTACTCGCCGCTGGTCAAGACCAGGAAACCGCCTACTGGGGCAGATGGTCTCCCGCGGCACACGACCGATTCGACGCGTTGATGGAGACGATCCAGTGGCGCCAAGCAGACAACTTCACCCTCGGCACCTTCACTTCGGCCGCTGATGTACCTGCCTGGTTTCGGGAGGCCACCGCAGGACATCTCATATCTGCGGATTTCCCGTCACTGTGTTTAGGGCGGGTCTGGGAGCCGATCGACTGGCCTACCCTGATTGCCGAGCATCCAGGCGATCTATCGGTGCTGGTCAGCGACGGATGGACGCGAGAGCACCTCACTTGGGAGATGCTCGTCGCAGCGTTCCGGATGATCGACGCGGCCGGACTCACCGCGTGCTTCGATGCCACCGTGGAGATCGACATGGACGGTGCGCTTGCCTTGCTACCTGCGGGGATCGGCGGCAACGGAATCGGGGAACATCCTGACCTCGTTGCAGGTGTCACGGCGGCTCTCGGCGGCATCGAGTTCGGCGGGTGGGGTGGAGAATTCTGGATTCTGAACTGACTGCCCTCGGCCCGTCTCCTCATTCGCTCGAATCGAAAGGCGCTCCATGACTTCCACGAACGGCCAGACGCCCGCGCGGTGCGGACCCCGGCGGCGGCGGGTTGCCACGGTGGCTGCGGCCTCGTTCATTTCCGCTCTCGCACTGGCGGGCTGCCAACCCGACATGTCGGGCCTCGCGCCTCCTGCGCTGGAGTGGGGTCCCCTTGAGCAGGTGGTCCACGTCGTCGACGGCGACACCGCCGACGTCAAGCTCTTCGACGGCTCGCAGATCAGGGTCCGAGTGCTGGGCATCGACACCCCGGAAACGGTGAAACCGGATGCGCCGGTCCAGTGTTGGGGACCGGAAGCAAGCCAGTGGGCACACCAGATATTGGATGGCGCTCAGGTCAGGCTGGCCATGGATCCGGCGGCCGGTGACGTCGACAAGTTCGGTCGATCGCTGCGGTACATCGCCCTTGCCGACGGCACCGACTACAGCGTCCTCGCGGCGAGTGAAGGCATGGCGCGGGAGTACCCGAGCTACACCATGCCGCTGAGCAAAAGCGCGGACATCGTTGCTGCACAAACCAATGCCCAATCTCGGCAAGTCGGCCTGTGGGGTCCGCCGTGCAACGGAAAGAGTGAAAACTGATGACCGACAAACCGATCACCGCCGTACCCAATGGCGCCAGGCCCCGACGGTGGGGCCGATCACGGCTGACTGCGTTCGCCGCCTGTTCGGTCGCCGCGTTGGGAATCGCATTGGCCGGATGCGGAACAGACCAGGCACCGGAAGTGAGCGGCACCGACGCTCACGTACACGTCGACGACGGCACACCAGAGACAGCGTCACCCGAAACGGTCGCAGGCCGCGCACTCTCCGCGATGTTCTCCTGGCAGCCCGTCATCGACCCGTCACCCGGCGCAGCCATGGGGCGGGCATTGCCGTGGCTCGGCGGTGACCTGGCTACAGAGGCGTCGATGCCACCTGCAGAAGGAATCCGCCCGCTTCCATCCTGGCAACTGTGGAAACAGTCCGGCGACGTGATCTCGGCATCGGCCACCGTCGAACCCGAACCGGTCCAAAGCACTCCCGAGAAGCAGACATGGCGCGTACAGGTACGCCAGACAGTGCTCCACGCAGACGGATCGTCCACGCCGTACTCGCATCAGACGATGAGCGCGGACCTCGAGCACACCGACTCCGGATGGCGACTGGTCTCGTACAACGTCGTTCCCGGTTGACCCCTACCGCCGCTACGCAAGGAACACCAGACGTGAGCACCACCGTCACTCGATCGAACGGAGCCGACCATGGCACAAGCACGTAAGCACAAGACGAGCACCAACCGGACCGAACTGTTCAAAGTCCTCGCGCTCGTAGGCGTGATCGGCCTGGGCCTGACGGTATGGGGAGCGCTGTCCGCCGGCAGCGCGATGGCAGGACTCGAAGTCAACCCGAATCCTCCGGCCGCGCTGCTCGAAGCCGTATCCGGTCGACGTCCATGGCCGTGGCAGTCCACGATGCTCATGGTGATCTTTGCCGTGATGGTCGTAGCAATCGCGGTCGTCGTCGTCCGGATGCGCCCAAAAGACCGCCGCCAGATCGACGATGCTGCCAGGACCATGGCATCACCGCGAGAGCTGGTGGAAATGACCGGCAAGGACGCCGAAAAGAAGTCCCGCCGCCTACGCCCGGACGCCGACCCCAGCGCGCACAAGAAGCCGGGTATCGAACTGGGACCGCTGGTGTGGGGGAGAACCTCGATCTGGATGAGCTGGGAAGACAACCTTGTCGGCGTCGGCGGCCAACGTACGGGTAAGTCAGCGGCCGTGGTGATTCCCACCATCGCCGAGGCGCCTGGAGCCTCATTGACATGCGGAAACAAGCCGGATGTCTATCAGGCGACGCGCGTGATCTGCGAGGAACGCGGCACGGTGTGGCTGTTCGATCTGCAAGGAGTGACCGGCCAACGAACCACCAACTTCTGGTGGAATCCGTTGCGGAGGATCGAACGGCTCGGCTCGGCTCGCGAACTGGCCGGATTCTTCGTCAGCGCATCGAAAGAGCCTGGCGCCCGCGCCGACGCGTACTTCGACGGCGGGGCGCAAGAATTGCTGGCGCTGTACATCCTCGCCGCTGCTGGAGTAGGCGGGGACCTACTTCACGTTGTCGATTGGCTGGGCCGGGACCAGGACCCCACTCCGGCGGTCATCCTCGAATCGACCGGAAAGCGTCGTGCAGCTGCACGTATCCGCGACACTCAAGCTCTGACCTCGAAGCAGCGCGACGGTCTGTACGACATGGCTCGCCGGTTCCTCAACGTCCTCTCCGACGACGACTACGCGCTCGCGGTCACGCCGCCGGTGCGCCGGAAGATCATCGTCGAGAACACCCTCCATTCGTCCACCAGCTCGGCCACGGACAGCGATTCCGCGAACGTACGGACGGAGACGGGCGAATACATGCACGCGCTACCGGAATTCGATCCGCTCGAGTTCGTGTCCTCGACCGACACTCTGTATGCCTTGTCGATGGAAGGCCCCGACTCGACAGCGCCGCTGACAACGGCGTTGATCGGACAGGTTCTGGCCGGCGCGGTGGAATTGAGCTTGAAGTCTCGCGGCGGTCGGTTGAAGGTTCCGTTCGTGGCGATGCTCGACGAGGCTGCGAATATCTGCCCGTTGAAGGATCTTCCGAAGTGGTACTCGCACTTCGGTTCCCGCGGAATCATTCTCGGCACGTTCTTGCAGTCGACGAAACAGGGCGTCCGGGTGTGGGGCAAGGAAGACACCGACGCGATGATCGCCGGTGCAATCCACTACTACGGCGGCAACGTCCAGGACACCGACTATCTGCGCACGCTCTCGGATCTCGTCGGCACCCACGAGGTGCCGGTGGAAAGCCGAAACCACGGCTCCGGAAGCAACAGCAGCTCGCTCTCGTACCGCACCGAACCGATCCTGTCCGTCAAAGACCTCGCCGCTCTTCCCGGCGATCGGGCGCTGGTGCGATTCCCGAAGAACCCGCCAGTTCTGATCCGAAAGGCGTTCTACTTCAACGGCCCTCACGCGGCCAAGATTCAGGAATCGAACGACAAGTACGGCAATCCGGAGGGGCTGATCGACGTCGACCTCGACGGCACGGTCACCGTTCCGGCAGACGTTGATTCCACCGACGAACCCTACGAGTGGTGATGACCGATGGATGACTTCGGCGACCTCGAAACCTTGAACGACGGACTCGACGACCACGAAGACTTCGAAGACCTGGACGAGCTCGATGGTCTCGAAGACGACTACATGCCTGTCACAGCAGAGCCAGTAGCGGAGGAGCCGATCGCAGAGAAGGTCGAGCCGGTGTACTTCGGTGTCGAGGACTTCGTCACCGACTACCTCGCGGCCAACATCAACCGCAAGCTCTCCACCAAGCCTGGCAAGGGTTTGATGTGGGATGCGTACTGGTGGCGACACGACGAAGTGGTCGCACGACTGACCGCACTGTGGTTCGCGTGGGAAGAAGCGTATGCAAACACCGATGATGCAGCGGCCGTGTCCGCGTGGTGGATCCAGCACTGCGAGCCTCATATGCGGGTGCTCTTCGACGGCGAAACCGGACCGATGTCCGGTGCCCTGCCTGACGGAACCTGGATGGGGCACGGGCCGCTACGGTCCGTGCCCGCACCTGCGGGGATACTTCCGGACGAGCCATGGAGATTCGAGGAGATCGAGCCCGTCTTCTCGGGCGTGGAGCAGTTCGTCAACGGCTACTTCGCCCGTGTCGTGAACCGCAACCTCTCGCCGGCCGCTGGCCGCGGACTGATCTGGGACGCGAGGTGGTGGCGATACCGGGAGGTCGTCACTCGCCTGACGACGTTGTGGCACGCATGGGAGAACGCACGCGCTTCCGAAGACGGTTCAGCGATGTCGGCGTGGTGGATTCACCACGCCGACCCGCACCTACGGATTCTGTTGGACGGCGATACCGGGCCGATGTCCGGATCGAGCAGCGACGGAACCTGGAGGGACCACGGCGCCCTGCCGTCGATCCAAGCGCCGACGGGTCATTTCGCTTCGTGATCGGAATCGGGCCACCCTTTGTGGCCGCAGTACATACCCGCAGCTCCCGTGACCAGGATCCCGACCCACCAAGCAGGCTCGTATGACGGTCCGGACTCCATCAAACCCACCGCGACACCACTCGCAATTGCCGCCCCCAGCAGCACGCCTGCGATCGCCATCCATACAGATTTCATCTGAGCGGCTTTGTTTCCTACGACATATTCATAGGCATCTTGGACGTGTGGAACGTCGATTGCGGTGGCTCGACTTCTTCGAGCATTACCTGCGGCGCGTATCGCAACGTCGATTGTCAACCGGTCGGTGAGAGCGACCAACCGGGCGTCGGCACCGCGAAGGAACCCATGTAAGGCAGGTTCCATTGCAAGTTCACGGGCAATTTGCTCACGCACGTCCTGGCCGGGGAGCGTCCCCGCAACAGGTGCCACGACCGGGCCGAGGGAGGAGCGTTCGTGCCTCGTGCCTCCCGTCGGCTGTTCTTGCGCGTCGGCCTGACCGTTCGGTTGTCCTTCGAGCATCGACCTCACAACGTCGATCGAAGGCATCGTTATTTCGGCGAAGGCAACACGGCGTGCGTCTGCCCCTCCGGGTTGAGTGGTCGGAGGCCGACTTTTTGTCGGCGGGGTTTCCCTGAAGGGGGGTGGGGCTTCCTCGTCACGGATGCGCTCGCCGCTCATCGGTTGCGCTCCTGCTCATCGCCTGCAGACAATGCGCTAACCCCGGCGTGACGTGCTGCGAGCATGACGAGAAGATCGTTCCCGCCGTCATCTCGGTGATACTGCGGGATCAGATCGTCGATTTGTCTGTCGACGAGGACCATTGCTTGTTCCAACCTGCCGACAAGCGCGATGTGCGCCGATGGGTCGGCATCCACATGTCCTGCCAGCGAATGAGCTTCGATGAGCTGGCCCTTCAAGTCGAGAGCCTGATGCAGTAACTCCGACCGGAAGGAATCGCGCTCTAGCTGCGACGACCGTAGGGACAGCTCCCGTTCTCTCTCTTCTGAACGCTGATGGATGCGCATCCGGTACAGACTTGCGGCACCTACGGCAAGCGCAAAAACAGACCCAAGCCATGCTAACGCTTCACTCATCACGAATCGGAATGCTACCGACCAACGACAGTTCTCCTGCATATTTCGTAATGAAGCGGATTTACATCAATCTATCTCGGCAGGATCTAGATCCTCAGCAAGCGTGTAACGCGCGGTAGGCGAATTTGCGCCGAATCGAGCCTCCGAGCTGTCGATCATCTGTTGAACCAGAGCGCACATCTTCTTGAAGCGGCCGGGTTTGAGTCTGGGTGTTTCAGCTCCGTAGCGGACAGTTTTACGCTTGGAAGCCAGGTCCGCAACAAGGTCAGCGTGTTCCTTGGGACTGTTTTCGTGGTCCGTCCATTGCTTTAGCCATACGCGCCTTTCTTGGTGACTTTGGGTGGTGTTTCCCTCGAGAAGCATTAGAGCCTGAACGGTCAATTCCGCCGCCGAGTGCAGATTGTCGAGCGCCACCGAAAGGTGGGCTTCGCTGGAGATCGCGACATCGAGAAACTGCTGCGCTTTGACCAACAGACCCTGAGCGCGGGGTTTGTACTTGCGAAAGTCGAAGTGCAGAGCGTATCCATCCCCCACCTGCAGGTAGCAAACCCATCCACTGTCAGGATGAACTGCTTGTTCCTGCGGCCTGATGCCGACTATGTGAGGGCCGTCTTCGTCGCGCTCGCAAATTAGATCCAGGTGGGCCTCTTCACTTATCCGCACGATGGCATCGGCGTTGCCCGGTTGAAGCTCCACGAGATATTGGTCGATCGAGGCGGGGTCAGTGTCGAGCCCCCGCTTTTTGAGCTCGGGCGCGACGAAATTGTCCAACATGCTTCTGACGACGTTCTGGCTGAACTGTGCGCTCTGCTCATCCAAGTCATGAGTCTCTGACATTCGCACCACATTAGACACAACACCTGGACTGTCCATGCACCTCGATACTTTCTACCCGCGCTAACAAAAGGAACGCTTTTCTATCGACCCACCACGACTCCACATTCGCGGCCGCCGTCTGTGTCGGCTGCGTGGTGCACACTGAAACTCACAGCGACCGGTAAAGGTGCCGGTACGCGAGCGATTGGACACGACCTGTGACTGAAAACAAGAGTGCATCGAATCCCGAGTTCATCCCCAGACCGCAACACACCTCCACCGCGGATCGACCAGGCAACGGCGACCTCCAGCACTCGATCGACTCCCTCACGAGCGAACGACCGGTCGCCGTGCAGCAGGCACAAGAACTTCCGCAGCAGGGGCTACCCGTTTCGAAGCAGTGGGGCGAGATTCCCGACTGACCATGACCATCAGTACGTGGTTCGCAGTCCTGGCGTTTTTCCTCTTTGTCGCGCCAGGACTGCTGTACGACCTCGCGAGTGCGAAAAAACGCATCAAACAACCTGAAACGGTTTTCACCGAAATCAGTCGGATCGCGTTTGTATCGGCGATGTGCAGTCTTGCCGCTTTGGGCCTTCTGGCTCTCGTCAGCTGGATCGCCGGCAGATGCGGTGCTCGGCCACTTCCGGATCTACCTGCGCTGATTCGTGGTGGGTCGATCTACATTGCCGATCATCTCGGCGAAGTAGCCTTCGCGGCTGCACTCGGCCTTGCTGTGTCCCTGGGGATCTCGTATGTGGGATATCGGATCGTCCATCGTGGCGACTCATCCGGAATCCTCTACATCTCTGCTTGGCATTCGGTCCTTCGCGACGATCGGCCCACCCCTACAACGCCGGTGCATGTGATGGTGAAGCTCAAGAACGGTTCGACGTGGGCAGGCCGCGTAGCGAAATACTCTCCAGACCTTGAACTCGCAAACCGAGAACTCGTCCTGGAACCACCACTGGCAGTGAGAAAAGACAGCACCGTGGGTCTGGTACCGATCGATGTGAAATGGAAGCGAGTGATTCTCAGCGGTCCTGAGATCGTTTCGATCGCGACGTCCTACGGGGACGGCAGTTCACCACCTTCGACGCCGACACCTCCACAACCACCACCGACACCTCCGACATCACCGCCGACGCCGCCGTGACGCGGGAACGTCGAGATAGGTGAGTGCATGACACAGACACGGGGCGCATCCGTAAGGACGCGCCCCGTGTCCTGTGCGTGTGCCGGACTACATTTCGACTTCTGCTCCACGGTCGATCTCCGGGACCATGACCGGCTCACTGCCGCTGTCAGGTCCAGCCGAGGGTTCGGTGTTGAGTAGTTCACCGATCTCACGTGGGTGCGCGAGGCCGACGACCTCGGATTGAGGCGCATTCGAGACAGCGCTCGCATCGTCGAAATCTGGTGGCACGTCGTAGATGTCGACGGGTGGTTCTTGGTTGGCGTCGAAACCGTAGTCGGTGTCCGGTGCGGGCGCGTCCAATGCTGCTGCCTGGTCGACGCCCAGTTCAGTCTCCGGATCGGGGGCGAAGTGCTGTTCGGCTTCGGCTGCTGCATATGCCAACGCCAGCGTGGCAACTGCTTTGCCGGCCACGGACAGTGACGTGTCGAAGTTCGGGTCGTAGTCCGCTTTGGTGTCTTTGGCGCGTTGCTCGGCTGCGGCAGCGCGTTGCTCGGATTCGGCTGCTCGGGCGTTGGCTTCGCGGGCCTCCTGCGCGAGGACTTTCTGATCGGCTGTGTTCGGGTCGGGTACCGGGAACCCTTCTTTCCGAACTTCGGTGTCGGCGGTGCGGGCGGCATCGGGGTTGCGGTCTCGCCGGAAGTTGGCGACGGCCCACTTCGCTGCGAGGGTGGCGCGGCGTCGATGTTGAGTGGGGATTCGGGCAGAGACAGCCGCTGGGGTGGACCTGCTTCGGATTCGGCCGGACTGCCGCGAGGCGCGGATGAGTGCCTGCTGCGCTGCCTGTGTCATCGCGGTGAACTCGCGAATGAGGTCTTCTTCGATCGGCTCGGTCATAGCTGCGGGCCTTCCTGTCCGTGATCGCGCGCGGTTTCGGGTGCGTCCACTCCGCGGGTGTTCTTGGGCGGTGCGGTGCGGGTGGGCGGATTGGTGATGCGCCATTGCTGCTCGGCGCTCTGGGTGGCGGGGTCGAGGGTTCGCCGGCGGCGTTGTTCCGCGGTGAGGGTGTCGACGGTCTGCTCGGTGGTCTCGACCTGCTGTTGTGCGGTGGCCACGCGTGCTTGTGCAGCGGTTCGTGCGGCGTTGTCTTCACTTTCGGCCGCGTCGAGGATCGCTTGCTGGTTGGCTGCGGTTTCGCGCAGCTTGTTCCACTGGTTTCGCGGCGGGGCCTGCGAGGTGGAGGTGCTCCATGCGGCCTCTGCTGCTCGGGCGGCTGCGCGGGCGGCGTCGACGGTGGGGGCGTGTTCCGCGAGTTCTTGGGCGATTCTCCGCCTGGTGGGGGAGAGCTTGCTCGTCTCGTCGAGAGTGCGTTGCAGTCTCGCCAGTTCGGTTTGCGCTTGAGCGAGTTCTGCGTGTGCGGCCGTGCGGACTGTTTCCGCGTGTGCGGCCTGGTCGACGGCGGTCAGGTCGCGGTCGACGGTGCGCAGGTGCTCGTGGGCGCGAGTGGTGGCGGGCTGTTCTTCCGCTCGCAGCAGTTGCGCTTTCGCGGCAGCGAGTTCGGAGCGGGTGGTCGATTGGCGGACCTGGGACTTCTTGATCCGTGCGGTCAGCTCGGCGTTGGTGAGCTGGCGTGCGGGGTCGGCGTTCATCTCGGCCGCGATGTCGGGGGTGTTCAGTGCGGTCAGGGCGGCACGGATACGGGCGGCGGCGCGATCGTCGTCGTGGGCGCCGGCCAACGGTTCCGCCTCGGTGTCCGGAACGTCGTTGAGGTGCCGCCAGGTGGCGATGGCGTCGACGACGGTCCGTGCCTGCGGCGTCGATGTTTCCGAGACGGCGTCCAGCCATGCGGGGTGTTCGTCGAGCGCGGTCTCACCGAAGGCATGTGCTTGCTGCTCGATCTGTTCGTGCAGGTCCAGGATGCTGCGGTCCAGGTCGGCATCCGATTCCGGTGTGGCCGGGAGCGGCAGAGGGAGGGCCAGGAGGTCTGCGGTGTCGAGTCGTGGGGTGGTCGGTGTACTGCGGGCGTAGTCGATGACGGTCTGGGGGAAGCGTCGGGCGGTGGCCGTCGCGGCGGATGCTGCGGCGGTGTGGGCGTCGATGCCGGTGTTCTGGACTCGGGACAGTATGGCGGCGACTCGGTTCCAGTCGTCGGAGTTTTCGAGGGCTCGGGCGAGGTCCTCGGGGACGGCCGTGTGCAGGACGCTTCGGGCGAAGGCGTCGCCTTGGCGGCCGGTGGCGAGCTCGTACCGTTCGATCGTGTCGGTCATGCTCGGGCGTTCGAGGACTGCGGTCGCGGTCGGCGTCATCGATGTTTGCGCGCTGTCTGTGGATGGGCTGGTGGCCTCGCGCGTGGGGGGCAGCGGCTGGGAGTACAGGGCGTCGACGGCGTCGTCAGCCAGAGCCTTGGCGGCGCGCATTTCTGCGCGCCAGACCTGGTTCTCGAGCGCACGGTAGGTGGCGCGGGCCTCGTTGAGGGCGAGGTTGTCGAGTTCTCCGGCCATGAGTCGGACCTGCTCGGCGTCGGTCGAGGTGACAATTCGGGTCACACCACCGGCGGCGTCTTCGAGAGCCTGTTGTGCGAGTTCGTATTCGGCGTGGGCGCGTTCGGCTTCGGTGGTTGCCGCGCTGGCGATGATCTGTTCGAGCGCCAACTGCGAGTCCAGGTCCGCGGCGAGGTCGTCGTTTCCTTCTGCTCGTGCGGCGCTGGATTCGGTGCCGAGTCGAGCGACTTCGTTGCCGCCGATTTCGGCGCGTATGGAGGCATCCACCCAGCGTTGATGGGCGTAGGCGGCCTCGGAGGCGTAGGGGCGCTGGGTGTCGGCGCGGCTGTGGATTTCTGCGATCATCGGCAGAACCGCCACCAGGTGTTCGCTGGTTCCGTCGAGCATCGCAGCCCACAAGGCGTCCTTGTGTTCGCGGGCAGCGTCGAGGTCGTCGCGCAGTCGAGCGAGCTGTTCGGCGGGTTCGAGATCGCTGTAGCGGGTGGCGACGACAGGGTCGCCGGTCCACGTCTCGACCTCGAAGTCCTCCGGCGCGTACTCCAGGTCGGCTGCTGTCTCCTCGCCTGGGTAGTAGCCGAAGTCGTCACCAAACGCGGTGCCGGCGTCGTCGAAGTCTGGTTCGGTGCGCTCTCCTGCGTCCTCGTACGACGGTGCTTGTGCGTCGAATTCCGCGAGAGCGGCGGCGTCGTCGAAGTAGGTCTCGTAGGAACCGGCCGCTGCGGCGGCGGCTTCTTCGGCGTCGAGATCGAGCGGCTCGGGCGGTAGGTCATCAGCCGAGTAGGCGGTCGACGCTTCCACGATTGCCTCGACACGCCGCGCGAGTGCGGCGGCAAGGTGATCGGCGGGCATCGGTGCGTCCGCGTGCGCTTCTGCGAGCAGGTCGTGGGCGACGGTGAGGAGGTCGGCGGCGTTCCACTGCTCGGGGTCTGCGGCGTTGATCGCTGCGACCAGCTGCGGCCACGCGGCGTCGTCGATGACGCGTTGCGCGTTCTCACCGAACAGTTCGCGAAGGTGCGGTGTCCAGACCGGTTCCAGGCCACCGGTCGCGTCCTTCGACGTTTCGGTGGTGTCGAGGTGACGCGAAAGTCTCCACCAGAGTGCTGCTGCGGGCATCTCGTCGGGGAGCGGCTTGTCGCCGCTGACCAGTCGCACGAGGGAGGGAACGTCGACGCCGGCTGTTTGCGCGGCGCTGAGCTGTTCGGCGAGTACAGGCCAGTAGGGATCGCTGACCAGTCGCGGTTCGACCTTGTGTGCCAGCGATTCCCACACCTTCGCGGCGGCGGCGGGATCTCCGAGCACGGTCGCGGCTCGGGTGCGCAGCACCGTCTGTGCGCGGCGGTCCGCGACCGCGAACTGATCCGGTCCGGTGGGTCGAAGGTCGATGTCTTCGACACCGTGCGCTGCCCGCCAGACCGCAAGATCGGACAGGAGTTCTCGGTCGGTGTCGAGCAATCCACGCGCCCACAGGGGAGTGCTGTCGGGGGAGTAGTCGGCGGCGCGGGTGCGCACGTCGGCGGCGAGTTCGGAGACGAGATCGGCTCGCGCGTTGAGGTAGGTGCCCCACTTCTTGTGGGTGCTCAAGCTCGCCGGGACGGCGGGCAGCCAGGACAACGGTCCGGACCCGCCGGAGTGAGCGCCGCTGGGGTCCAGACGCCAGTCGAGGACCGCGGCGACGTCGAGAGCGGTGTCGAGTTCGCGGCTTCGGGCAGCGGATTCGAGAGTCTGGACCGGGTCGGCACCGTTCGCGGCCAGGATCGCGAGATGCTTTCGCAGTACCGGGTATGCCGGTTCGCTGGACAGTCCGGCGACGAGTTTCTCGGCGGCCTTGTCGATGCGGCGCAACGCTCTCTTGCCGAGTAGGTGTTCGGCGGCCGTACCGACGGCGTCGTCGTAAGCGGCGGCAGCGTGGGCGAGACGCAGGTGCGGATCTTCGAGTCGACGTTGAGCGGAGGTGGCCGATTCTTGAGCACCGTCGCGACCGAGAATGCGGGAGAACAAGTCCACTGCCGTCGGTGGCGTGATGCCGTCCGGAGTGACGACGGAGTGTTCGTCACCGTCCCCGGCCGTGGCCAGGTACAAGTGGTTGTCGAGCTTTCCTCGGGTCAGTGCGACGTAGGCGAGTTGGCGGGATTCTCCGCCGGTGCCCACGGTGTGGCAGCTGTCGGCGGTGATGCCCTGGGCGCCGTGGATCGTTCGGGCGTACCCGAGTTGCACGTTCTTCCGGACGTATCCGGAAGGCAGGGTGATCTTGCGTCCGGAGGCGAGGTGGGTGACGTGCAGGCTTCCGTCGCTGCGAACGTCGGTGACGGTCCAGCGGTCACCGTTGCGGACGAAGTCGGTGGCGCTGGTGCGTAGTCGACGGTTGTTCTTGCGGGTGGTGATGATGTCACCGGTCGAGGCGGAACTGCCGTCCGAGAGCGCCACCTCGGGGCCGGTCGGGCGTCCGTCGAGGGCGAGTCGGTCGGCTCGGGCGCGCTCGTTGAGGTTGCGGACCATGTCCCTGGTCGGGGCAAGCATGACGGCGTCGAGACCGGCGGCGCGGTCCGCTGACCATCCCGCGTAGGCGAGATCTTCGGCGGCGACGGTGTCTCCGACGTGGACGCGTCCATGGTCGATGTAGAAGCCGATCGCGGCCGGATCACCGTCACGCAAGGCCAGCGATGCGTAGCCTTCGGCGGCGTCAGCGAAGCGCACGACGTCGGTGAGCGTGACCGCGCCGCTGGTCTGCGCGATGTCCCGCAACGCGCCGCCGGAGCTGACCGATGCCAGCTGTTGATCGTCACCGACGAGTCTGACGCTGCCACCCTTGGCGAGGATGTGCGAGACCACAGCGTCGAGGTCGGCGGTGCCGGCCATGCCTGCTTCGTCGATGACGACCAGGGTGCTGTCGTCGATGTTCTGGACCCACTCGGGTACGTCGACGGCCTGATCCGGGTTGGTCGCCGCTGCCGCAAGTTCTTCGAGAACATGCGTCAGTTTGTTCATGGTGTCGGTAGTCGCGTCGAGGTCCTTGCGGAGCGCGGCGGCGGCAGCTGCGGTCGGTGCAAGACCGATAACCCGGCCGCCTTCCGCTTCCCAGGAGCGCGCAAGGACAGCCATTGCGGTTGTCTTACCGGTGCCGGCGGGAGCGAGCGCGAGTTGGAGTCGAGCGCCGGAGGTAGCGAGTTCTCGGACGAGTTTCGCCTGTCCCGCGTTGAGTTCGAAGTCGTTCGCTGCTTGCTCGAGCAACGCAATATCGACGGTGGACGAGTCGACGCTGCGACCGTCCATCAGCTGCGAGGCGGCGACCAGACGCTCTTCGGCGGCCATGATTGCTTCGGAGGTGTACATCGTCGTTCCGGCTGTGCTGTACACGCTCGAACCGTCCGCGCGGCATAGCTCTGCCGGGTCCGACAGTCCCTCGTCGACGCCCAGCGATACGGATCGCTCGGGTCCGAGCGCGGCGGCGACGATACGGTCGACGACCTTGTCCATCTTGCGTCGACTGAGGTTTGCCGAGCGTGCAATGCGTTCCGCTTCGGCGCGTACATGGCATTCCTGCCACCGGGCGCGGGACGCCGAAATGGTCTCCAGGACGGCTTCGGCGGATTGGTCGATCCACCGTTGATTCGTCCGAATGCGGCTGCTCGAACGTGGGGGATGGGTGGCTACTCGGATCATCTCCGAGAGCGCGTGTTCACTGCCCAGAACCTCCAGGGCGGTTGCTCGCCAGGTCGCTCGCTGCTCGGCCAGCGAGCGAGGTTCGTGCTTTGCGTCGCGGGTCTCGAGGGTGGCCTGTTGCGCTAGCTCCAGCGCCTCGATGGAGCTGGGTTCGCGTCCGTGGTCGGCTTGGAACTGCGCGGCGAGCTCACCCCGACGCGACTCGATTGCGGCCCTGCGCGAGGACCAGACTTTCATCAGTGCGGGGTCGACACCGACGATCTCGCGGACGGGTCGCTTGCTGGGATCGGTACCTTCTCGTTCGGCGAACCGCAGTCCCAAGCGCTCGCGAAGGTGTCCTTCGAGGCGGGAGTTGTACATCTCGGATGCGGCGACTGCTGCCTTGTGGAGCGGGCGGCCGTCGAGTGCGAGCCAGCGCTCTTCGCCGCGCACTTTGACCTTGTTGGAGATCGCGACGTGGGTGTGGAAATCGGGGTCGCCGGCGCGGGAGTCTCGGTGCTTGAAGGCGGCTGCGATCAGCCCTTCGGTGTCGAGCTGCTGGACTCCGTTGGTGCCTGAGCGTGTGTAGATCGCAGTCTTTTCGAGGTGGGCGATCACGTCCGCCACCGCAGCGTCATGGCAGGCGATGATGGCCTCGGCCAGCTCGCGCGGGGCAACGGCGGCGAGGGTGCTGACGGACTTCACAGGGCTGAACGTGAGGTCGTATCCCGCGACGGCGGAGGTCTTCGGCCGCGAGTTCTTGGCGACGAATCCGCTGACTTCGCGGTCGTCGAGTGCGGGTCGACCGAACTCGGCCTCGAACATCTGGTTCGCAACTTTGGTGCGGATCTCGGACCGGATCTCGGGGTCGATCACGGTGTTCCAGGCTTCGCCGCGCGCGACGTTGAACTCGGAGAATTCCTTGGCGACGGCGGTCCGGAACTCGGTCGCGCCTTCGTAGATCCGGTACGGCTGCCCAAGCCGTGTGGCTGCCAATGCCTGCTCGGCGGCGGCGGCCGGTTCGAGTCCTCGTGCGATCGCGGCGGCGCTGATTCGGGCCTCGATGGCATCGGCGTCGGGGTGCCGGCCTTCGCCGAACAATGCCTTCATTTGCGCCTCGGATACGTGGTCGCCACGGGTCATCGAGTCGAGTGCGCTCAGCCCTGATCCGATCCACTGACCTGGCGATTCACCTTTCGAGGAGTAGTAGTCCGCAAGGGAAGACGGTCCGCGTTCGGTGGCGTCGGCCGCAGCGACTTGCCGGGTCAGGTACGTGTACCCGTCTCCGGCTGTCAGCTTGTGCAGCGACATCATGAGGCAATCATAGCGGACGTTATCATTTCGTGACCTGAATGCAAGAGGTGTGATGGTTGTGAATCTTTGAAATAAGGAGGTTGGGCATTGAGACTCGTGAATGAGTTTCGTACCGGCGTCTGTGGAGAAAAATGCAGACTGATGGGTTGGTTTTTGGTTCATTTCTGGCAATGCGTTGAATCGCGCAGTAGTCTTGCGATATGGCTACCTCGAAGAAGTCCGCTGTCAGTGCTCGTGACCGCGCACGCAATGCGAGCGCAGCTCGTCTCGCGGAAGAGCAGAAGCGAGTCAAGCTCAACGAAGATGATCTGATCAGCTTCTTTCAAGCAGATCAGTCGATCTCCACGATCAGTGACGATCTCACTCTCAAGATCGAGAAACTTCGCCGTGAGAGCGCCGACAAAATTCGTGAAGCAGAGTCCGATCGCCAGCGCGCAGTCCTGGCATTGAAGGAACGCGGCGAGACGGTTTCCTCGATCGCGACCATGACGGAGCTGAGCCCCTCGGAGGTCAATCGACTCTTGAAGTCTGCGCGTGCAGAACTGAAGGAATCCGATCCGAAGAAGGGTGAAAAGTCGGAAGACAAAAAGTCCGCTGTGATCGTCGAATCGTCGACTCCGGAAACGTTAGGTTCTGCCGAACCGATTTCTGCGGCGTCTTGACCGCAGTTCGTAATGCGTGAACCGTTGAGCGTCGACCCGTCTCGTCGACGCGAACTCGAACGGTTCAACCGATACGTCGTCAAGGGTCCAGGACCGTCATGCTGGATCTGGACCGGCGCGATCGCAGACGACGGATACGGACGCTTTTGGATATCTCGTAACGGTCGCCAACGAGTCGTCCGGCCACACCGATATGCGCTCGCACTCGAACTCGGCCGGCCGCTGACTGAGGATGTCAACGCTCTTCACGAAGTGTGCGACAACCCGATCTGTGTTCGCGCCTCGGATGCGTTAGGTCGTCCCCACGTTGTCGCGGGGACGCAAGCGGAGAACCTCGCGACGATGGGTGCCAAAGGGCGCGGCGGCGGTCGTCCTAGTTTTCAGTGGTACGGCGCGGACAAAGCAGCTCGCGCCGCCCGATCGCGTGCACTACGTGAGGCTGTGCGCGGCGGTTGGAATCAACGCGCGGTCGACTTGGCACTCCTGGCGTCGGACGAACCGACGCTCTTCTGACTTCGACGAGAGACCGAAACTCCGATGGATGATGCGGAACTTCAACGGCGCAAAGATTTGTGCACCGCAACGATCGAAAGAATCGCCCGCGATGTCCCGGCGCAACGGCCGGCCCCCAGCATTCGATACGTCGACAAGCTCTCCGCACACGGACGGTTCGTAGCAGGCAAGAACGAGATTCAGATCGGCATCGTCGGCGATCTGGGTGACCCAGCTTTCGACGACAGCATGATCGAGGCGTTGGCCGCCCATGAGATGGGCCATTGGGCCGACCCGACACTCGACGCAACAATGCGTCGCTCACAAATCGTTTGCAACACACCGTTCGCGATCGGCGTGTTGATTGGCCTCGCCGTCATCATTCATGCGGCGCTCACGGCCAATGCGGATCAGGTGTATACCGCCGTTGCGTCCATCGTGGTCGGTGTGATGCTGCAAGTGATGTTCTCTCCGTTCTTCGATTGGAAGGGAGAGTTCTTTGCCGACCGTTTCGCAGCGGTGCACACCTCTCCGGAAAAGGTCGTTGCATTGCTGACACGATTCGGAACGCGTTGGATGTGGATTCCGACGCCCACCCATCCGAGTCGCGCCCAGCGTGTGCGCGCCGTCATACGCACGCCGGTCTCGACGGACTGACGTTGTTCTGCCGGCCATTCACTGAGACCGGAGTCGGTCAACTCGTGAGCGCGGCGACTTGTCATGAACTGTGTTCGTTGAGGGAGTCGCACGCACTTCGGCGAGAGCCTTTGCTTCTAGTGTCCTGCGCCGGTAGTAAGTTTCCGATATGGCTCTCGGAAACGGGTTGGTCGCTCGCATCGAGCGGACCGTGGACTTGTACGGTCCCGGTCGTCCGATTCCGGCAGACGAGCTTCACGCGCGATTGCATGCGCTCGACATCGTCCCGGACAAAGACTTCACCGAGTTCGTGGGACGTTGGGGTGGATGCTTCGTGGGCGTGTCAGTGCACGCATGGGACAACGCCGAACTTATCCGTCGTGAGACATGCATCGAGCTGACCATTGGGGCGCGTGACGCATACGGTGCCCTCATCGACGGGGTGGTGTTCGCTGACGACGGATCCGGGAATCCGATCTGGATCGCTGCGGACGGAAGCGTGTGCTTGGTCGACCATGACAACGGGAACACAGTTGTTCGACTGGCTGCCAGTTTCCGCACGCTGTTGGAAGAGAGCGTCGACGACTGACTCACGAAGCCATCCGCGCGATGTCGGCCACGCGAGGCGATTCGGAATGCGGTTCCTAGTGGTCGAGCGGGGAAAAGTGCGCTGCTAGCTTCGTCGGGTCAGAACAGGGTGTTTTGTGTCTGTGCTGCGGCGCTGTCGGTGCGTTTCTCGTAGGCGGCGGCGAGGGTTTGCGCTGTGCTGGGGCTGCATCCCATGTCGGTGCCGATGTCTTCCCAGCTGGCTCCGTGGTGGTGCAGTTGCCAGGCATCGTGTTCGTCGTCGTGTTCGTCGTCGCTCATGGTCGCCCTTTCTCGTCGGTCGGTGTGTTGAGTTCTCGGCGGAGGCGCAGGGCTACGACGAAGTGGTAGATCCCGAGTCCGAGAAGGCTTGTTCCGGCGATGATGGAAATGGTTGCTCCTCCGGTGAGGAAGACGATGCCTACTGCGGCGCTGATCAGTGCGACGACGGTGTGCGCTTTCCAACCGGGTTTGCTGGTGTCTTTTTCGGTCGTCCTGGTCGGTCTCTCTTTGTGGTGGATGTCCGGAGCCTGGCGGCTCTGGTGAAGCTGTACACGGACACGGTGAGGGCGATGATGCCTGCGGTGATCACGTGTTTGGTGCCGATGGTGAAGTCCAGGGCGGCGACGGCGAGTGCGATGACACCGAGGATGCTGTGTCGGATCACTCCTGGCTTGGTGTTCGCGTGGTCGCGTTTGTCTGAGTCGTTCACAGTTGGCCTTCGCGGATGGTGTTGAGTCGCTCGTATGCGGTGCGGCGTTCGCGGCCGATGCTGAGCAGGTGCTCGAACAGTTGATCTTCGGGCAGTTCGTCGGCGGCTTGGGCCAGTGATTGAGCGGCGGCGCGGAACCCTCGGCGGTACGCCTGGGTGAGCACTGCGCCGACGTAGTGTTCGAGTTCGCCTGAGGGGATGCCGATGGTGGTGATGTGCGTCAGCAGTGTGGTGAGTTGTTTGCCGCGTTGTCCGCCTGTCCGTCCTGCCTGTTGCAGGGTGCTGAGAACGTAGGCACCGTTGTGCGGTTTGCCTGCGGTCACGAGGTCCGCGATGACGGTGAAGAGTTCGGCGAGGACGGGCCGGTAGAAGTCGGCGCGTGTCAGAGCTGCGGTAGCGCCCGCGGCACGATCGGCCGGCGCCCAGAGCAACGAGCACAACAACTGCGCTTCGACGTCCATCGCGATGCTGTAGTCGTCGATCTCGGCATCGGGGCCTGCGAGGTCGATCACCTCGGGTACATCCGGTGGCTGCGTCACTGTTCCAACCTTCGTGGCTCGGTGGCCGGTATCGGCCATGTCAGAGTCGCGGTGTCGTCAACTGCTGCTGACTGCGAATGACTGCCAGGGCTGCGCGCAGACTGCGGGCAGCGTCGGCGAGGTGTGTGGTGATGTCCTCGGTCGCGGCTTCGCCCGCGAGGAACGTTTCGACGGCATCCGATGCGGCGGGACCCGAGTACAGACCTCGGAGCGCTTCGCGAGCGTCACTGATCCCTGCGAGGGAATCATCGAGGGCCGCGAGCATGGCTCGCAGTTTCTTCTCGACGGCATCGACGTCTGCGCCGGGCTGGCGGTTCGTGATACCCGAGACGGAGTGCAGTGCGGCGCTCACGATGCATCCTCCATCCGCTCGGCGGCGGACACTGTTCGCTCGACTGGCGGAGTGTCGGTATTCCAACCGTGCACTATTCGTTTACGCAGGTCCGCTTGGGTTTTCACTGATGAATCCATATCGCCGCCTCTCATCGGTGGTCCGGGCACAGGAGGGTGGGCGTCAAATTCCACCCACTGGCAGTCAGCCACCGTTGAACAGGAACCGGGAGACCATCGACCGTCGCGGCGTGCGCGAAGGTGTCGGCAAGAATTGGACCGTCACCGCATACGGCGCACGCGACGTCGAAAGCGGGTGGCTCGGGTTCGCAATGGCGACAGTGCGAACGGATGACGACCGCATTCGAATCGTCGACATCCGGATGGAGCCATGCAACGGCCAGGTCGCCGCGTTGATGAGCGGCTTCCGCTCGCGTACTCGGCTCGTAACCACACGTCGGGCAGGTGCGTGGCACTCGCACGGGCACAACAGAATTCACAGGAACGTCCCCGGGAGGATGCGCTGTGGAGATCCCAGTCGACTTGTTCTTGTTGAGATGGCCATACACGGTCGTGCGGGGCACGTTCAACATCGCCGCAATCTGCGCGACCGTGTTCTCGCCGGCGTCGTACAGCCGCTGAGCAAGTGCGATTTGATCGTCGGTGAGCTTCGGCGGACGCCCGCCCTTTCTGCCGCGCGCCCGCGCAGCGGCCAAGCCGTCGCGAGTGTTCGCCACAATCAGCTCACGCTGAAGTTCCGCGAGTACCGACAGCATCTCGAACATCGCCCGACCTTCCGCGGTCGATGTGTCGATTCCCTGCTCGAGGACTTTCAACCCGATCCCCCGACCACGCAGATCGGCACCGAGCGTAATCAGATGCAGAACCGACCGACCCAACCTGTCGAGGCGGGTGATCACCAGCGTGTCACCGTCGCGCATTCGCTGCAGAACAGCATCCAACTGTGGCCGTGACGCCTTCGCGCCGCCGGCGTGATCGACATGAATGTTCTCGACCTCGACGCCCGCCAACGCCAACGCGTCGACTTGGTGAGCTGGATTCTGATCTGCGCTGGAGACTCGTGCGTAACCGAACAACATCTGTCGATAATACCCAGACGCAGGGTTATTCGACATAGTTTTACGACACGAGTTTCAGACAGGCATGAGCTGGGCGTACGACGACTTCAGGAAGTTGTCGAAAAACGATCTTGGTCTCAACACGTCAACGCATCACTACTGGTGAGATGATGCGTGATCGTGGAGGCATGGATGGGCAACAAGGCGCTCGGGTTCACTATGGATCAAGAGAACACGATCTGGGAGATGTGGCGTCGCGGTGATTCGCTGAGTGCGACCGGGCGGGTCCTCGGGGAGAGTGTCCCTCAGATCGGCCGGTTCCTGCGTAAATCCGGCGGTATCCGGCCGCTCCCACGTCGTCGGCGAGCATCGCATCTCACGGCCGGGGAGCGTGAAGAGATTTCCCGTGGGATCGCCGCCGGTGACAGCGCTCGGACGATCGCCGACAAACTCGGAAGATCCCCGTCCACGATCGCACGGGAGATCGCCCGCAACGGCGGCCGCGAACACTATCGGGCGACCCCGGCGGATGCCGCAGCGTATGTCCGCGCACGCCGCCCTCAAATCTCGACCCTCTCTACCAGGAATTTTCTGCGGGAGATTGTCACAGGGAAGCTGAGTGAGCAGTGGTCACCGCAGCAGATCTCCGCCTGGCTCCGGCGCGAGTACCCGTCCGATCCGCAGATGTGGGTTTCGCACGAGACGATTTACCGTTGCCTCTACATACCGTCGCGGCAAGTATTCGACGATACAAAATTTCACGAACTGCGTACTGATCGGCGGATCCGCCGGCCTCGTGGGAAGAAGCGCTCCCACGGGCGCGGACAGATACGGAACAGAGTCTCCATCGATCACCGCAGCTCTGCGGCCGGCGATCGTAGCGAGCCCGGACACCTCGAAGGCGATCTCGTGTTCGGCACCCGCCCGTCAGCGGTCGCGACGCTGGTGGACCGACAATCACGCGTCACCCATGTGGTGGCATTGCCGGACGGATACCGGGCCGAGACGGTTGCGGACGCCTTGATCGCCTATCTGGGCCGGTTGCCTGCGCATCTGCGTCGGTCGTTGACGTGGGATCGGGGACTGGAAATGGCCGCGCACGAGCGCATCACCGCAGTACTCGACCTGCCCGTCTACTTTTGCGCGCCGCATCATCCGTGGCAACGAGGGACGAACGAAAATACGAACGGGTTGCTGCGGCAGTACCTGCGCAAGAACGCTGACCTGCGCACTTTCAGTCAGGAGGACCTGAATTCGATCGCGGCGAGACTCAACGATCGGCCTCGTCGGGTGCTCGCCTGGGACAGTCCACGACAACGAGAAGACCAGGTGCTCGGTTCCTCCGCAGTCGGATAGCAAAGCTGGCCATAACGGCGGTTGGCATGATGATGGTCATGGCTGCTACCGGACTTCCCGAACTCGATGTCGCCCGGATCGTGAAGTATTGCGCCAGTCGGGTTCCCGATCGTCTGCGTCATGAGATTCGGGTCGAATGCGACATCGCGCCGCGCCATGTCACGATCTGCGAATGCCGGCCGCCGTGGCGTGAGGACTTCGGCCCGGAGTGGACGCGATTCCCGATCGCCCGCCTGTCTTACACGAAGAAAACGGGGTTGTGGACTTTGTATTGGCGGGATCGGCACCTCAAATTTCACCGCTACCAGTTCTTGGATCCGAGCCCTCATGTTCAGGATTTGCTCGATCACATCGAAAGCGGTGGGGATCCGATCTTCTGGGGTTGATCCGTTATCGTCGGTGATGCGTTGACCTATTGAGACCAAGATCCATTTCCGACAAAGAGTGCATCCAAAGCAAACCGATCCAAGAGTGCCTGCTGTGGTGAAGATTTCTCAACGGCACACTCTGCATCCCGGAAAGACCCTTGGCAATGGCGACGTAGGATTCGGTGGCATCAGACGAGTCGCGCGGGTCAGACCCACCCGCCCCACGAGCCCATCCTGGCCAGAAGGACTAGACCTTCAAGATGTTGGACCCACCGATAAGCGCATCAATAGCCGAGCATCAAAAATTGGACTACAATAGAAATTCTTGCTTCGTAAGAATTGCATAGTTGCGGAATAGAACTTTTTGGCGATCAGCTTCATCTCTCACATCCACACGACCAAATATTTTATCAATTACGCGGTCCACTTCATCATGGGCCGCCAACAGATCACTCGGCATTGCCAGTGGATCATACATTCTCGCCAGCGATAAACCTCGATGCGCTTTACGCGCTCCAACAATAAGAGACGCCGCGTCGGTAATACTCTGCCTTTGAGAACTGGTAATAATCGGCATCGGGAAAGTATTGTATGTCAGTTTGTTAGAAAAGCTCACATCAGATTTCAGCCGGCCGCCAATCGTTTTCATCCATACAATAAACATTGTGGATGAAAATACTCCAAGCAAGAATCCATCAGGGTCAGGAACGGTGTAAACTTTATCACTTGCAATAATGTCAGGAGATAGATAAGCTACAGGCAGAAATCTACGAAGAGTGCTAACCGTCTTGGGAATGGCTAGGTAATCTGTACTAGGTTGCTGAATCTGACCAAACTTATATGGAGTGCCTGCCTTTGCTCGCGTTGACGCCGCTTTGCTAGCGTTTCGCATGTCTTTAACTCCAGCCATTCTTTCAGCCAAAATTGGACTTCGATTTAGATCTTCAAGATCATCGTTATCGTCAATCCACAAACACCATCGGTCCAGATCATGAAGAAGCTCTTTTGCGCCAATAAATTTCCGCAAGTACTTCGCCGCAATAGGATCCTGAACTATCTCTTCATATTCTTCTTCTGTGACTACAAGATTCCCCCCATCGGAGGGTTTATTTGCATAGTTCACTTGTTCAAATTTGGAATTAAACGGACGGAGACGTGACTCGACAAGGAGATTTGGGCCTTCGATCAAGTACGGATTTATTCGGCTAACACTAGTACCTAGCCCCTCACCTCGACCCCCTTCTGGATACGTCCATAACACCGGCTTCGGGGACGTTTTAGATCGATCAAAACCGACTATGGAGACATGCACAGCAGCACCACCCGGTGCTTCAGTCTCCCATTGGAACGATCTATGAGCGAACCGACATCTCCAACCTTCCTCCAGGATCGGACGCCACAGATTGGGCACTGGTATTCCTTGGCAAATTGAATTAGTGGACACGAAAGCCCATCGACCACGGAGTTTCCCGTAATATTTGACTGCCTTCACGTACCAACAAGTTACGTAGTCCAGATCACCAATATACTGCCCTCCCCAAATTTCCTGCATATCATATTTCTGCTCATCATCTTTTGTTCGCCCTCCCACAAAAGGCGGATTTCCGAGAATCACCACATCATCGCTAGCTTCCACCACGTCATTCCAATCCAGACGCAAAGCGTTGGCATGGTGGATCGTGGGCGCGATCTTGATAGGGAGGCGATCGGGGGCGTAACCAAATTCTTGCGCCATCCGTTGATTGGCAAGATGATCGACCAGGAGCATTGCAGTTTCAGCAATTCTAGCTGGCCACTCTTCTATCTCAATTCCGAAGAAATGGTCGAGCGTGACCTTTATATCTCCTGTTACATCGAAACTAAGTTGCGCACGATCAACACCTGAGATTTTAATGTCAGTATTGTCAATAATATCCAGATCACGTCGACGTTTAAGAATCTCAAGCTCAAGAGCTCGAAGTTCACGATATGCGACAATAAGAAAATTTCCGCAACCGCAAGCTGGGTCTAGGAACAGGAGACGGCCCAACTCGTTGTGCAGCTTGGTCAATTTGGCCTTGTCGTCCCATGCATCTTCTAGCCGCTCTGTGTACTCGTCGAGGAATAATGGACGGATCGTCTTGAGAATATTCTCTTCCGTGGTGTAATGCTCCCCACCGTGGCGTCGAGCCTCTTTACTCTTTACTGTCTGGAACATCGAACCAAACACGGCTGGAGAAATTATGGTCCAGTCGAATTCGCAGGCTTCGAGAAGATAATTACGGAACGCGGATGTGAGCGGAGAAATATTTATAGATTCTTCGTAGAGCCCTCCATTGATGTAACGGAATCGATCGAATGGGCTACCTACCGGGAGTTTCCTAGTGTTCGGCGATGTGCGAAGAACATGGAAAAGCGCCTGAAGATCGTTATGGAGGGTATTTTCGGTGGTGCGATCACGGATAAAGCTCTGGAACAGACCTGTTTCCCATCCCTTCATTTCGGCATCGTCGCCGAAAAATAGGAATAACAGCCGAGCCAACAGGAGCGTTGCATCGTGGTCCTCAATACCGGATGCTTCGAGCTCTCCGTAAAGAGCGCTCATGAGACGAGCAGCCTGTACCGAGGCCGTTTCGGCTTCTTTGTCAAAAGCATCGCGCATCCGGTTGAGCAATTCGACAAGGTGAAGTTCCTCGTCGAAGTCAAGTTCGATTGCCTGTAGGCGCTGTGAGAGGTGTGTGCTGCGGTCCCCGACTATGTACTCGTGGGCAAGGAGTTTGGCATTGGTGCTGCCGAGCTGGGAGCGACGTGGCCAACGCCAGTCCTGGTGCTGTTCGTCGGTGAAGATGATCAGGCGCTCGTGACTGTCCTTACCGACAAGCTCATCGAGGACGCGCTGAACTTTGCGGGGTGGCAGCACAGGGCAGTGCCAGATACGAAGTCCCATGTAGCCTGCGACCTGTTTGAAAACGTATTTGCGATCATCCACCTCCAGCTTCAAGTCTGGGTGATCCGGGTTGCCCCATCCCAGTTCGTCGATGAACAGGGTCCGGAAGTCTCGGGAGTCGACGAGGTCGAGTAGTCGGTGTTCGGTCATGAAGTGACTCCCATGCTGCTGACGACCCGGATCGGGTCCTTACCTGTTCGGGTGGCGATAACCAGTCGCTGATCGCGGTGCAAGGTCCTGATCATGGTGGTGAGGTCGTCGTCGCTGGCGCCGTTCCGGACGGAGCGTTTGAGCCGGTTTTCGGCATCACGTTGGAGCGGGTGTTGGAACAATTCGTCGAGTGCTTTCTCGGTGTCGTTGTCGTGCGAATGCAAGGTCTCGCCGAGTCGACGCCACAGAGTGCGTCGGACTCCGCGTAGGCGCCCGGCAGCAACCGTGGGCGTTGCCAGCGGACCACGGACCAGCTTTTCGATCAGTTCGTCGTGGTCTTCTCGGTGCTCGAGGCCGAGCTCTTCGGGTGTTGCTTCGAAGGCACGCAGGACCTCATGTCCGGTGAGCAGTCGGGTGTCACCGTCGGAGGTGGCGATACCGAAGCCGTCCATTCCGGACTCAGTACGCACGTAGCAGATCACGCCTTCGTCTTTGTCGCTCAACCGTTTTGCGCGGGTGGCGTCGATCATGTCCGGCAGGGCTGCGATACGGGCCGCGAGTTGAGGGTCCTTTTCCTGGGCTTGGTGCCAGAGCTGATAGGCCAAGCTGGATGCGTCGACGTCGTCGGCGGAGTCTTGGTCGTCGAGTGTTCCGTTGTACAAGTCCGCGATGGCTTGTACTTCGCCTTCGCTACCGAAGAATTGTTCGTCGGATCCGAATGCTTCGGCGTTGGCGCTGAGCCGATCGCTGATGCGTTGGCGTAGTGAGATGACGTTGTCGACGGATTCGTGGAAGAACGAGTACAGCAAGACCTCGTCGGATTGCTGGCCGACGCGGTCGACACGGCCGGCTCGCTGAATTAGACGGATAATCGCCCAGGGCAGGTCGTAGTTGACGACGATGTGCGCGTCCTGCAGGTTCTGGCCTTCGCTGAGGACGTCGGTGGCGATCAGGACGCGTAGTTCGTTGTCGATGTCGACACTGTCGTGCCCGGGTAGTGCGTTCGAGCGTGGGGAGAAAAGGTGTGCGAGGGCAGTGGGGTCGTCGCTGTCTCCGGTCGCCAATCCGACTCCGCTGATGCCGGCTTCCCGCAGCGCTGCGGCAATGTAGTTGGCGGTGTCCTTGTATTCGGTGAATACGAGCACTTTGCCGGCGGGGTGATCGGCGGTCAGCAGTTTGATGAGGGCGTCGAGTTTGGAGTCGGTCGCTACTTCCCACCCGCCGTACGACTTCAGCAGGGCATGCAATACGGTGGTGTCGCGGTCGAGGGCGTTACGCAGTTCCGTGGTGAACAGCTCCGGCCGAATCCATGTCACGGCAGCAGGATTGGATGCGACAAGCGCCTCGTAGCGGCGACCGGGATCGTCGGTCAGACTCTCGGCGGTATCGAGATCGGAGGCGGTGGGGTCGTCGTCATCGGTGAGGCTGGTATCGACGATCGTTCCCGTCGGGATACGGAGTCCGTTGTCGATCGCGTAGCCGAACAATTCGTTGCGGGCGATGTGCCGTTGCAGCGACAGAGTGAACGAGTGCCCGCAGGAGGACAGCCTCTTGTAGAACGTGGTGCGGACGAAGCCGGCGACATTGCCGCGGCCGCGGTTGAGGTTGTCGACGAATTCCTTCTCCTCATCCGTCAGCTTCGCCGTCTCCTTCAGGTATTTTCCGAGCTCGTAACGAGGCAGGACCAGGTTGGTGAGGGTGTCGAGGGTGGTATCGCTCGACATGATCGCCGCCGGGTCGTTCGGCCCGAACGAATGATTGACGGGTTTAGGGATGCGCTCCGGGAACGTGAACCGTGTCCCGTTGGAGAATTCGAGGTACTGGCGACCGTCCTCATCGGTTTCGGAGTAGTTGTTCTTGATGAAGGTTCGGGTGCGGCGCACCAGATGCTCACTCATCAGGCGTTTCCAGTCGTCCGGGTCCTCTGATTTACGGAATGCTGCCATTGTGGTGATCTTGCCGTCGACTTTGTCGATGAGTCTGGGGTCGGCGGCCATGGCGTTGGTCGGGGAGATACCGAGGTCATCGTCGTCGTCGATGTAGAGCGAAAGCTGGTTGGCGACGTCCCGGAATCGGATGTTGTACGGGGTCGCGGTCAGCAGAAGCGTTTTGCTGTCGTTGGCGTGAATGTATTCCTGGATCGCTTTGTAGTCGCGGCGTTCGTCATTGCGCAGCGTGTGGGACTCGTCGACGATCACGAATGCGTACCGGCGTAGATCCGGAAGGATCGTATGGGCCATGCTGTACGGCACGACGCGCCCGTACAGGTTGTATGCCTCGAAATGCTCTTCCCACATCTTGACCAGGTTTTTCGGGCACACCACCAACGGCATGTAACCGTGTTCGTCCCGCAGCATCAGCGCCACGGCGATCGCGGTCAGGGTTTTACCCAAACCGACGACGTCGCCGAGCATCGTTCCTTGCTTGGTCATGATCCGCCGCGCCAATGTTCTGACTGCGGTGGACTGGTATTCGAGGAGCTGAGAGCTGACCTCGGCAGGCACCGAGTACTCGGCCAACCCTTCGCGGACGTCGCGGGAGAGGTCGTAACAGACTTTGAGGAACACCTCGTACGGTCGGCGCGGCTCTTTGCGGGCCCATGATTCGTCCAACATCGTCAACAGATCCGCGGTGACTTCGCGACTAAACTTGTCGGTCCATCGGTCCTCGAACCACTCCGCCAACGCCTCCGCGGCATTCGTGTCGATGACGTCGACGTTGAGTTCATAGTTATGAGTCAAACCGGGAGCGGTGAGGTTCGAGGATCCGACGAATCCTGTGATCGGATTGTTCAGGTCTTCCCGGTGGAAAATGTATGCCTTGCCGTGGAGCGGCCGGCGGGTGAAGACCTTGATCTCGACAGCTTTGGATTCGAGGAGATCTCGAAGTGACTGGAGCGCCGCACGATCCGCATTGGTGGGCAGTCCTCGCATGAGCTGGGTGCGCAGTTGTTCGAGGAGTTGTGCTTTGCGTTCACGACCGACAATGAAGTCTGCATCGAGCACTTCGGTGCCTTCGACCGCAGCTTGCAGTTCCTCGAGCGCTGTTTCCTGCGGCCCGGTCATGACCATGCCGATCAGGATCCGCACGACCGGCACGGGCTTTCCCTGCTCCGCTTTATCTTCGACCAGAGAGTCGAATACGGACCAACCTCGCAGGTTGAAGTACCCGACAGCGACATCCATCCGCTCCGATACCCGCAATGTCTCCTGCAGGTGAGAGCCCAGTTTCTGATGGATGTTGTCGAAGATCCGCGTCACGGGAAACATCGCTCCGTTCGAGTGCCAGCCTGGAAAATCTTAGGAGATACACCCGAACTCGATGTCCGGGTGGGATGAGTCTTTCAAATCATCACCGGCAAGCGTTGGGGCGACCCGACGATTCCCGAAAACCGCTTTTGTCGGACCTTCCTGGTTGAGTGACGTCAGGAGCATGGAATCGTGAAGTTAACAGTGAACGGGAGCAAAGGTGGTTGCGGAAACAATGCACTTGAGCCAATGCCACATCGAAGGATTCCGCTCGTGCTACGACGTGACCATCCCGTTCGGCCCCTCCATCACTTTGCTGGTCGGAGAGAACAATGCCGGAAAATCGAATGTCATCGAAGCTCTACGCCTCGCGACAGTTCCTTTGAGTGGTCGGCGGAGCCGATACTTCGAGACTGACGACCTGGCGCGAAATCACTCCGGTCCGATCACTGTTACTACGAGATTCAGCGGACTGAGCAGATACCAAAAAGCTCAGTTCATCGGTGCACTTGATTTGTCGAACGGCACGGCGACGTACACGACACGGTTTGAGCCCGATAGCGGAAGCGCTCATCGTGGCCGGATCGAATATCTCACCGGTCACGTCCCGGGCCCCGATCCTGAGCCGGAGAAACGCGACCAGATCAATCACGTCTACCTCGCTCCTTTACGTGATGCTCAACGGGAACTCGATTCCGCCTCAGGGAACCGCCTCGCGCTGATAATGAGTCACCTCCTCACATCGGAAGAGCAGGAGAGCTTCGTCGAAACCGCAAAAGCTGGCCTGGACGAACTGAGGATCCATCCCGCGATCACCACTATCCAGAATCGGATTCAGCATCATCTAACTCCGCTAACGGATCCCGCACGGGAGCAATCGATGGGCATCGGATTCGATGCGCCCGAACTTCGGAGGCTGGCTCGCAGTCTCCGGCTCAAAATGGCCGATGTGGACGTAGATCTTGCAGATCTAGCAGCGTCAGGTCTCGGCTACACAAACCTCTTGTTCCTTGCCACCGTCATTTTGGAACTGCAGAACGCACAAGAATCCGAGTTGACATTGTTCTTGGTAGAAGAACCGGAGGCGCATCTTCACCCTCAACTGCAGGCCGTGTTGTTGGACTTCCTTCGCGACCAAGCCGAGCAATCAGCTCGTGACGACAGCAACCGTCCGGCTGGCCGGATCCAGGTAATCGCCACAACTCACTCACCCAACTTAGCCAGCGCCGTCGGGACGAAAAATGTTGTCGTGCTGCGATCGAGCACAGACGAGCGCATAGATGACGGGAGGACCGTCGCGGTCAGTGCGACGGTGGCGCTCCCCTTGAGGGAACTCGACCTGAGTCCTAGCGAACGTAGGAAGATCGATCAATACCTCGATGTGACTCGAAGCGAGCTTCTCTTTGCTCGCCGCATAATACTGGTCGAGGGGATCGCGGAAGCAGTGCTCGTTCCCGCCCTCGCCTACCACTCCGTGTTCGGTGATAACTCAGATCAGGCGCGGAAAAGCCGCCGGATGTTCCGCGGAGCATCGATCATCAGCGTGGGCTCCGTTGACTTTGCTCCCTACATCAAGCTCCTTCTGAGCAAGGTCGGCGAGCATCGTCTTGCAGATCTGTTGATCGTCATCACCGATGGGGACCCACCAGTGCAAAAGAAGCCTTCGAAAGCATCGTCGAGCAGTACCTCCAATGATTCCAATGATGTAGCCGAATCTGATGCGAGCGACGACGACTTGGGACCCTCGTACAACCGGGCATTGACTCTGGAGGCTTTGGGGCGGCAGTTAGACGCTGACGATGTATTGCATGTGGCCGAGGCGCCGCACACGTTGGAAGCAGATCTGCTGGTAGAGGGTTCCGACAACCATGAAGTGCTTGGCAAGGCCTACGTTGCACAACATCCGAAATCGGCACACAGGTGGACGGAAATCGTCATGAGTGCCGATCCCGCGGCCGAGTTCCACAAGCGCTTGCAATGGAACAAGAAGCTCATAAGCAAAGGGCAGTTCGCTCATGACCTCGCTCAATCGATTGCAGACGGATCTTCGTTTACATGCCCGGACTATTTGAGGGCAGCAATCACGATCACGACAGGAATCGATTCGCAGTGAGGGAGGCCATCACCTTCACCGACGCTCAACGCGCGCTCATCGAGGCAACGTCCTCCACCTATGTCTCTGCGTGTCCAGGGGCCGGCAAGACCCAAGCAATTGTCCAGCGGTTTGTCGAGCGCCCCGCGATCGTTCCTCGCCTAGGTATCGCATTGCTGTCCTTCGCTAACGCCGCAGTCGACGAGGCTATCTCCCGATGCGCGGGTAAACCGGAGCTGTTGCATTCACCGAACTTTGTCGGAACCATCGACGCCTTCATCAATCGATTCATTGTCGGACCGGTCTTCCTCCAGCGCCGGGGAATCAGACCACAGTTTTCTAGTTCCTGGGCTCACGTCACCAATACGCTGGTCTCGGCGAAGGGTGTTCGGCTGCAGGCTCCACTCGATTGGTTCACATTCACGATCGATGGCTCCGCCGTATTGGATCGGGCACCATGGGACAAAAAGGCGATAGTCGAGAAGCTCACCCCGCCGCACCGGGAAAAGCTCGAAGACAGGGCAGGTCAGCGTTGGGCGAGCTACACCAGGCGCGGCATCTTCGATTCCGCTGCCGCTCGTTTGGTGATGGCCTTATACCTAGACTTGCCTGAGGTTCAGTCCTCACTTGTCGATCTACTCTCAGCTCGGTTCTGCGAGGTCATAGTCGACGAAGTCCAAGACTGTTCAGCAGAGGATGTGAAACTCCTCAAATTCCTGCTCTCGGCCGGTATCCGATTGGTCATGGTCGGTGACAGAGACCAGGCGATTTACGGATTTCGAGGTTCATCCCCCGAAGCTCTCAACGATCTCGTGGAAGGTGTCGCGGTAGGACAACGCCTGAATGGGAACTTCCGAAGTTCCCCCGCTATCTGCAGCGCAGTCGATAGCCTACGTTTCGGAACTGACCGTGACGTGCCAGTCGGGACGAACGCCTCCGATGTCAGTCCAGTGCAATTGGTGGCATTCGACAAGCCAGTAGATCTTCACGCGAAGATCGGCGACATCCTCGACGCGACAGGGCATCTGAAGGAAAATGTTGTTTTTCTCGCCCATGGGACAAGCACCGCTCGGACGCATGCTGGAGAATCGACACTAGCGAAGCCAGGCAATGGAAAACTTGCCCGGTTCGCCGCAGCTGTCCACACAGTTCAAGACGCATCAAACACGAACCGCGCACGCGCAGAAGGTCTCCGCCGTCTCGAAATGATTGTCTTGGAGTTCGCCGGATTCAGCGAAGACCGTGACATCGATGACTACTTGCGCCCCCGGGGGTTGACGGCACGTTCCTTTCGAGAATCGTGCCTACGCCTAGCAATGACCCTTGACAATCCGTACCTGGGTACCCCCGGCACCTTCAAAGAGGCACTGAAAGAACAAACGGCGTCACGAAAACTGTTGAGCTGGAACCTCGATGGCATACCAGCAAGGTCCGACGCGTGGCCAACACGATCAACAGTCACAAAAACCGCCAACTACGCGCACTCCACAGTTCACGGATACAAAGGCCTCCAGGCTCCGGGGGTCGTGCTGGTGATTCCGAAACCGTCACCATCGATGGCAGACAACGAGCATGGCGTCACGCAATGGTCTTGTTCCGAGCAGGGCGAAGCGCGACGGGTGCTCTACGTCGGAGCGTCCAGGGCAGAACAGTTGCTGATCATCGCCGCGCACACTGCAGTTCACGACGCAGTTGCAAAGAATCTGACCGACGACGACGTTAACTTCGTCCAATCCTGAATATCGGGCTCCGATTGGGCGTCGAATCCAATCGGCCGTTCAACCTCCAACAAGTAGACGGTTACCTTCGATTCGGCCCGTTGGTTCGGGCATTGAGGTAGTGCGCCCAGTCGCGGCGAGCGTAATCGGCCCACCGGCTGACTGAATGGATATGCAATCCGAGCAGGTCGGCGACGACCGGTGCTGGTAGGTCTTCGGTGAGAATACGGAGAGCGGAGTTGCGGCTGATCCTGACCGGGATATCGAGTGCGGTCATCGCGACCCCCACGGGGCGGGCATGACGAGCCGTCCCGGGCACGGTGCGGCTGGGAAACAAGAACGGCGAACCTGTCTTTGGAGCGAGAGGATGGACGATGGCGGTTTCTACCAGTTCATTGACCAATGTTGCGACCGTCGGTGGCAGCCTGACCGGGTTGCGAGCGAAGATGATGTTGGTTTCACCATCTTGTTGCTCGACGGCGCTGGTGGTGAGTGCGAGGATTCGGGTGAGAGGGATCCCGTACAGCAGCACCAGAAGTCCGGCGACACGCAGCGGCAGTTCGATAGTGGCGTCGGTGAGAAGTCGTCGGATTCTTCGTGCGTGTTCGTGTGCTTCCGCGACGTCGGTGGGGAATGCCGATTGCCTCCTCGACACGGCGGCGTCACCGATGATGTCTCGTTGTCGTAGCCAGAGGACGAAACCGGTGATCCTGTAGGTTCGGTGCCCGTTGATGGAGGTCCAGCGGTCGAGTTGGTGCTGGTTCAGATCGGTTATCGCGAGGTCGTTCTCATCGAGCCATTCCAGTAGGTGAACTGCTCCCCAGATGATGGCTCGGTCACTTTGCGCGCTGGAGTCGGTGTAGCTGCGGCGGACGGCGCGGCGGCGAGCACGGCGCAGCACACTCCATTGTGCGTACGGCCGGATCAGCGCCGCGTGTTCTGCGGTCAGCGTTCCCGTCAGATGGTGGAGCCATTGTTCGAGTCGGCCCAATGGCTCGATTCGAGGCGGGAGGACATCCGTGTGGACGAGGACCGCACGAAGGTAGTGCAACGCAGTGGACGGGGGGTGGGCGTCGAGGTCGGCATGCACGATCGGGTGCTCTACTCGTGCGATGTGTTGCAGCAGTGCAATGGTTTTCGGGTGGTCGAGCCATCGCAGAGTCGAGTCGGGACGTCGCTCCTCGGCGGCGAGGTACACGATGAACGGCAGTATCTGGGAGCAGATGTATCCGTGTTCGTCCGCCAGCAGTGTTGCTGCCCGGCGCCGCACCGAGCACCGTAAGCAGGTTCCGGCGTAGTGCTGTAGGCCGGCTGATCGCACGTCGTGCAGCGATAGTCGATCGAGGAGCCTGCGCACGGTCCGCAGACCGCACGGCCTGTGAGGTCATTTGCGGTGAGGACCCCGATGCGTGAACACGTGGCGCACGGATCTGGGTGAATGAGAGCCTGGCGGTAGCAGGCCCGGCACACCGGCCCTTTCGGCCATATCGCCTTGGCAGGTCGCACTCGCGAGCACACCACACAGCGGTGCGTCCGTTCGGGTCGGCACCGTTTACACAGATCCGGGTGTTCTCCCCCACGTCGATGTGCAATCGCCACGATCCGTCCGCATCCTCCGCATGGCCGCCGCGGCGGCTCGTAGCAGCGCGCACAGAGTGGCCCCGTGTCGCTGAACTTCTTGGCGATCGCTGTCCGCCCGCACTGCGTACAGATGTGCTGGGGGCGTGCGCAGGTCCCGCACAGCGGATCGCCCGAGTCGTCTCTCGTGGACGGGGCACGGACTCGTCCGCAGCGGATGCATTTCTCGGTGCGTTGTGGTTCGTGTTGATAACAGGTGCGGCAGATCTTTCCATCGGGGCGCACCGCAGTCGGATATCCGGTCTTGCCGCAGCGGTCGCAGGTCACGGTGTTCGCTTTGGTGACGCACCATTCGCAGCATCGTCCTTCGGGAGCGAGGCGGATCAGTCTGGGCCATCGTTTACCGCATCGCGCACACGCGGGAAGTTCAACGCGGCATCCGGCCGCGTGCAAGCCGTACGCCAGGCGCACAGCGGTGATCGGGGCGTGAGGATCCGGTGAGGACAAGCATCCGGGGTGACTCATCAGATACCGGTGCAAGGTCCGTACCCCACGGGGTTGCCATGCCGCCGCGTCCTGGAGTAGTTGTCGTGCATGATCTTCGGTGATCTTTCCGGGCGCGACGGACTGGGTCGCCGCGATCATCCGTGCGCGTATCTCGTCGAGTGGTGTGCTCGGCGGCGTTCCTCGTGGTGGCATCGATCAGTGCTGCGGCCGGCGGATCGTGGTGCGTCGCAGCGGCGTGGGCGCGGAGCGGTCACTTGCGGCTTTTCGGATCGTTTCGTTGACGATTTTCGGTTCGATGAGATCGTTGGGTGTGCATTCGAGTATGTCGCAGAGCGCAACCAGGGTGTCCATGCTCAATCGTTGCGGAGGTGAGGTGACCAGGCGGTAGACCTGCTCACGGGAGAGCGCGATTCCGCGTTCGGCGAGTAACGGGACAAGGTCCGAGGTGTGGAAGATGTCGCGTTCGGCCATCTTGTGCCGCAAGTGCCAGGCGTAGCCCATTTTCTTGTTCATGATTCGCTCCACAGTTCGCCGTGTCGGTTTCGCATCGCGCGGGTCAACAGTTGATTTCGGTACTCGTTCGAGACGCCGGTGTAGATCGACGTCGTCGATGCATGCGTGTGCCCGACCTGTTCTTGGACGAAGCGCACCGGGTAGTCGAATTCGATCAGATGGGTCACGTAGGAATGTCGCAGGCAGTGCAAGTCCAGGACCGGGTCGAGATTCGCGTCGTCACGGGCAGCAGTAAGCGCGGCGTTGACCGATCGCGGGGAGATGCGACCTGCGCGTTCGGTCACCCACAATGCCGGATGCGCGCCGGGCGCAAACGCTGGTCGGATTTCGGCCAGATAGTGCTCGAGGACGTCGACGATCCAATCGAATTCGGGAACAGTGAGCACAGTCCGGCGTTTCGTCGGCCCGCCGCGCGACGCCTTACCGAATCGAACCGCGACCGAACCCGCCGAACCATACTGCGGGGCTTGGGAATTGCGCCGAAGATCTACCAGGTCGATATTGCACACCTCCGAGCGGCGTAGCCCGAAGGCGTAGCAGAACTTGAGCATCGCGGAATCGCGCATCGCCGCGAGGGCGCCTTTGCGGCCATTCTCCCGAATCTTCTCGGCTCGTCCGTCAGCGGCATCGAACAAGGCTTGGATCTCGTCGTACGTCAGCGGACGCCGGCGCGGACTGCCTTCGTAGTCCCCAATGTGCAGCACTGAGTTGCCCTCGTGGAACACCAACTGGGGTGTTGACCCGAACCTGTCGGCGCACACCTGCATCCAGCCGTATCGGTTGTCGGTGAGGTACTCGCAGAACAGTCTGACCGTGATTTCGTAGCTCCGGATCGTGGACAACGCGAGCGCCCGGTCGCCGGATCGCAGATCACTGATCCATGCCTCAGCTTCTGCTGGAGTCCACTGCCACGGATACAGATTCGTGAACTCACCGAATCGTCGAATCATCCGAATCCGCGCTGCAATGGTCTGGTCTTTGAGGAATCGGCTGCGTTGTTGTCGCGTCCAGCCCTCGATCATCGCTTCCGACATCGCCGGTGCCGGATCGAGATGGACGACATTCCCCGCGAGTATCAGATGTGCCGATCCCGGCGCCTCGTTCACCACATTAATGTTGTATCAGATGCAACATTGTTACATCCACTCGAAGCGCACGGTCCGGGTCCGTAAATCCGGGACTTACAACTCCCCTGCGGCGTCAAACAGCCAGTTCAGACAGGTCTTTCGAACTGACGTTATGTTGCATCTGCTGCAATACATCCCATTTCACCAGATTCTTGATTCGGTCGGGCCGGAACCCTGCCCAGTGGTCGTCTCCGGCGACGACGACCGGCGCTTGCAGATACCCCAAGCTCATGACGTGCTCGCGGGCTCGAGCGTCTTCGGTGATGTCGACGACGGAGTATTCGACTCCGGCCTTGTCGAGAGCGCGGTAGGTGGCATTGCACTGAACGCACGCGGGCTTGGTGTACACGGTCACTGACATGTCATCCCCCTGATGAAGTAAGTGGAACTTTCTTTCATTCTATCTCGAAAGCTGTTGCGACACAAGGCATTTCAGACTATTTGCGATGTTTTTTGTGCGGATGCGAGCGTTTGTACGCGCTCCGTGGTCGAGCTGTACGTGTTGTCCGACAAGACTTTTCGGCTATCCCTCCGCGTATCGGATTCTGTGATTTCCGTGTCGCTGCGGCGTTCTCAGCTGGATCGCCGAGGTCCCCGAACCGGGGAGTTCGGGGACCTCGATCGGGCGATCAGTCCAGGTCGACGGTGTCGATGTCGCGGGTTCCTGCCATGACTTCCTCGACCGGGGACAGGTGATATCCGTGTGCGGCGAGGAACGCCAGGTAGCGGCCGGTGTTCGCGCGCGGTGTGCGCCACGAGTCCTTGGCCATGCGGCCTTCCTGAGCTGCGAGGACCATCGTCAACGTGATGACCTGCGCCCTCGCTTCGCTGGACTTGGCGATCAGGTCCGCCACTGCGCTGGAGCGGCCCAGTGAGTCGACCTTGAGCAGCTCCGGAATCAGGTTCCCGGCCCGGTACTCCGAGAGCAGTGAGGCGTCGACCGCGTGGATGGTCGCGACGTATCGGGCTGCTGCCTTCGGTGGGGTCTTGGCGCAGGCCAGCTTGCCCAGGAATTCCTTGCGGACCACGGCGGCGGCTTCGGCACGCAGATTGAGTTCGCGGACCTTACGTCGCTCATTGGAGGCGTGCTCGGCTTCTTCGTCCGCTGCTTCCTTGGGGTCGTAGAGCATCTGCACTCCGGCAGCGCCCAGGTCCAGGCACACGTATTGCGGTTCCCAGAACGTGCGCTGTTCGACGTCGTTGAAGTGGACTTCTCCGGTTTCGGCGACCGCGTCCCTGCGCCACCGGGTGTTCCAGGCGAGTTGGTTTCGGTGCAGGCGTTCCCCGGTTTCGGTGTGCGCCCATCCGTCTGTGCTGGTGAGCAGGACGCCCCAGTGCTCGGCGCGGGCGCGGATCTCGTCGATGTTCGGCTGCTCCCCGGACTCGACGAGCTTGGTGCCGACGTGCCATGCCCAGTCCTCGAGTTCGTCGAGCATGTGTTCGGTGACCACGATGAACCCTTGCCGGGTGTACTCGGCTTCGACGGCTTCGCGGGCCTTGCGCTCGTCGGTTTGTATCCGGCGAACCGACGCTGCGTAGTCGAAGCGGTCCGGGTCGATGCTCAGTAGTTCGCTGACCGCCTCCTCGTCTCCGTCTGCCTCGAACTCGGCGATCACGACGGCCTGATCGAGGCTGAGCTGCTCGTCGAGGGCTTTGCGGCCGGACTCGGATCGTCCGGCGACCGCTGCCTTCTTGACCACCTTGCGGTCCACTGTGAGCGCACCCGAGACCTTCGTCGCCGAAAACCCGAGGTCGAGCATGTCCACGATCGCGGCAGCCTTGTCGCCTTCGGTGAGTTCTTCGGACACGTTCGCGACCACCTGGTGAGCGATCCGCTCGAATTCGCGGGTCTTCTCGTCGTCTGTGGTGTCGTCGCGGACCAGGACCGGCATCGAGGCGAGGCCGACCTCGCGGGCTGCCAACGTGCGGCGCTGGCCGTCGCGCAGGACGATCGCACCGTCAGCGAGTCGGGTGGCCGTGACCGGGGTGATGACGCCGTGCGTGCGGACGGACTCGAGGAATTCGGGGTCGAGCGGCAAGATGTTCGAGATGCGGGCGTTGCGGCCGATGTCGATCGCGTCGGGAAGCATCCGCAGGTAGGTTTCGCCGGTGATCGGTTCGGCGGTGGTGTGCGTTGCGGTCATGGTGATCTCTCTTCTAAGATTCGGACCCAAGACACCGGGCAGATTGTCGCTGCCCGGTGTCTTGTGTGTTCCGGGTGTGTCAGTGATCGGTGCGGGTCACACGATCCATTGGGCGTAGATCCAGCCGACCCAGTCGACGGTGAAGATTCCGGGGAAGTGCGCCTGGTACTCCCACTTGGGCACTGCGGAACCGTGGCAGGGTCGCGCCCAATCCTTGATGTCGACCCACCAGGCGGTTTCGTCGTGGGGGTCGGGGAGCAGATTGACGAAATCCGGCGCTAAGGGGCAATCGCCGAGCGACCTTGCGCTGTAGGTGATTTCATGTCGTCGTGACTGATGAGGGCGGCTATGGCCGGTTCGGTGCGTTGTCTCGGCAGGAGCTGGAGCGTTACTGCTACTTGGATGACGAGGACCGGCGGCTGATCGCTGCGCGGCGGCGCGACTACAACCGTCTGGGGTTCGCGGTGCAGGTGGTGACGGTGCGTCACCTGGGAATGTTCCTGGCTGATCCGCTGGATGTCCCGCCCGCGTTGATCGAGTATCTGGCCGAGCAGTTGGAGATCTCCGATCCGTCGATGGTGAAGCGGTACACCGATCGGGAGAAGACCAAGCTCGAACACGCCTGGGAAATCCAGCAGGTGTACGGACTCAAGCCGTTCGGCGAGATGGAGTCGGAGCTCACGTCGTGGATCGTCGACCAGGCGTGGATGACCGGCGACGGACCGAAGGCGATCTTCGGCGACGCAGTGACATGGCTGCGGAAGCGTCAGGCGCTGCTGCCGGGGATCACCACGTTGGAGCGGCTGATCGGCGACGGCCGCAACGCGGCGGACGCCCGGTTGTGGCGCCAGCTCGGCGAGCAGCTGACCTCGGAGTCCGCGTCTGCCTTGTTGCGGCTGCTGGAGGTTCCTGCGGAGGGCGGGCAGAAGGTCAGCGAGCTGGAGCGGCTGCGCAAGGGCGTGTTCAAGGCGTCGTCGAAGGGGATGCTCGCGGCGCTGCGCAGGGTTGTCGACCTGCAAGCGGTCGGGGTGGACAGCATCGACGTGAGGGCGATCCCGCCGCGTCGGTTGACGGGGTTGGCGACCTACGGGTTGGCGAGCAAGGCCGCCGCGCTGCGGCGGCTGCCCACGCGTGAGCAGCGCTTGGCGGTGCTGGCCGCGACGGTCGTTGTGTTGAGCGCGCGGGCGGTCGACGACGTGTTGGAGACCTTCGACATGTTGATGACGACGAAGCTTCTGTCCAAGGCCGAGCGGGAGTCTCGCGAGGAGAAGCTGCGTCGCTATCCGAGGGTGTCACGCAACGCAGGCAAGCTCGCGGCAGCGGTGAAGGTGCTGCTGGAGATGGTCGAGGTCAACCAGGACGTCGGGCTGGGCGTGGTGTTGGACATGATCGAGAAGACCGTCACCCGGGCCGAGTTGCGGCACGCGGTCCAGGCGGTCGACGAGCTGGTGCCCGCCGACGACGCGGAGCTGGATGGGCAGCGGTTGATCGAGTTGGCCGGCAAGTTCGCCACGGTCCGCCCGTTCCTGTCGATGCTGATGGACACGATCGAGTTCGGCGCGACCAGTGACGGCGCCGCCGTCCTGGCGGCAATGAAGACCCTCGCCGAGCTGCTGACATCCAGGTCGTCGGGCAAGATCCCGGCAAACCTGCTGGACGCCCGCAAGGTCGACCACGACTTGATCGTCGGCGCGTGGAAGCGCTTGATCTACACGCCGGGCCGACCGGAGGGCACCGTCGACCGGAACTCCTACACGATCTGCGTGTTGGAACAGTTCCACCGACACCTCAAGCACCGCAGCATCTTCGCGGTGCGTTCGTCGCGGTGGCGCGACCCGCGGGCGCACCTGCTGGCAGGCGAAGCCTGGGAGGCTGCGCGTGACGCCGGCATGAACGCGCTGGGCCTGCCCGCCGCGCCGACGCAGCTGCTGACCGATCACGCGACGGCGTTGGAGACCGCTTATCGGGAGTTGGCCGCACGGCTGGGCGAGGACACCCCAGCCAGCATCGACGCCGACGGCAAACTGCACGTCGCCGCGCTGGACGCCAAGGCCGAGCCCGCGTCGCTGGTCGACCTGCGCCGCCGGGTGGAGGCGATGATCCCGCGTGTGGACCTGCCGGAACTGGTCACGGAGGTGATGAGCTGGCATCCCGGTTTCACCGAGGCGTTCACCCACACCTCGGGCAACGAGGCCCGCGTCGCCGACCTCGGCTTGTCGGTGGCGGCCGTGCTCTGTTCCTATGCGATGAACGTCGGGTTCAAACCGGTGACAACGCCTGGTGTCGACGCCCTGACCAGGGATCGGCTGCTGCACGTCGACCAGTGCTACGTGCGGGCCGAGACCATCGAGGCGGCCAACGCCGTGCTGGTCGACGCCCAGGCCGACATCCCCCTGGCCCAAGCGTGGGGCGGCGGGCTGGTCGCCTCGGTGGACGGGATGCGGTTCGTGGTGCCCGTGCGCACCCATAACGCCCGCCCGAACCCGAAGTACTTCGGCCGGAAACTGGGCATCACCTGGTTGAACATGCTCAACGACCAGTCCGCCGGGCTGGCAGGCAAGGTGCTGCGCGGAACACCTCGCGATTCGCTGCACACCATCGACGTGATCGTGTCCCAGCACGGCGGGCGGATTCCGGAGGTCATCATCACCGACACCGGGTCGTATTCCGACATCGTGTTCGGACTGCTGCATCTGATCGGCCGCCAGTACCGGCCGCAGCTGGCGAACCTGCCCGATCAGCGGTTGTGGCGCATCGACGCCCGAGCCGACTACGGGCCGCTGGACAAGGCGGCGCGCGGGGTGATCGACACCGCCAAGATCGCCGCGCACTGGGAGGACATGTGCCGGATCGCGGTGTCGATCCACTCCGGTGAGGTGTCGGCGCACGAGGTCACCAGGATGATCTCCCGCGACGGGCAGCCGACCGCGTTGGGCCAGGCCATCGCCCATTTCGGGCGGATCTTCAAGACCCTGCACATCCTGCGCCTGGCCGACGACGAACCTTACCGGCGCGAGGGCAAGGCCCAGTCCAATCTCGTCGAGGGTCGTCACGACCTGGCGCGCACGATCTATCACGGCCGCAAGGGCGAGATGACCCGCGCCTACTACGAGGGCATGGAAGACCAGCTCTCGGCGCTGGGATTGGTGCTCAATTGCGTCGTCGTGTGGAACACCGTCTACGAGAACCGCGCCCTCGCCGCGCTGCGAGCCGGCGGATACCCGGTGCTCGACACCGATGTCGAGCGATTGTCGGCGTTCGTGCGCGCCCACATCGGCATCGACGGGCACTACAGCTTCCACCTGCCCGACCCCAGCGGAGTTCACCGACCGCTGCGCGACCCGGACGCCGACGACGACGAGTAGCGCGAGTCGAAGGGTGGCGGATGACCGCTCAGGACCTGACGACGCATGTCGGCGGAAGTCTCTCCTGAGCCGCGAAACAGGCCACGGCCTGCACCTCTACCTCCGACCTGACCCAACAAACTACCGCTAGATTACGGTCACGGAGAGCGTCAGTTTGTCGCTGTGCGGCACGCCCGTCCGGTCGAGGAAGTCACACATGTCATCGATCATCGGCTGCATGAGCAGCTGCCCCAGCTGACGAACCATCAGCCCGATGACCTGTGAGGACTCGGATCGCCGTGTCGAGGTCTTGCCCGAATAGCGGAGTTTGGAGATCTCTCTGCGACTCAGGTCGGTCAGCCGCTCGAGTAACTCGCTCTTTCCCTGCGGATCGAGCACAGCGCGCCGGATGTAGTTCACCACCGTCGGATGCGTCGCGAGCATGTGCCGCACCGCCTCGTCTCGAGCGGCGGCGACCTGCGCTGGGGCGCCCTCGTCCGGCACAGAGGCGATCGCCAGAGCGTAATAGTCGACGACCAGTTGCTCGACGGCGACGCGTAGCCCGTCCTTGGTCTTGAAGTGGTGCTGCACCAATCCCACGGCGACCCCGGCGGCGGCGGCGACGGCGCGCATCGAGACGCGATCCTCGCCGCGCTCGGCGTAGAGGTCGAGCGCGGCGTTGCGAATGCGGGCCTTCGCGGTGAGGTCCTCGTCACTGGCGCGGGGGTCGGTCACAGAAATTGCCTCCTATCAGAGAAAAAAGCATACACCCTTGACATTAGACAGTACATGCGCATTAATGGCTATACATCCGTATAGTCAAGAAGGGGTTGATGATGTCGCAGTCGAGTTCGCTGCAGGGCGTGCAGGTGGTGTCGCTCGCGATCAATCTGCCGGGCCCGCTCGCCGCCGCGCGGCTACGGGCGCTGGGCGCCACCGTCACCAAGATCGAACCGCCGGCCGGCGACCCGCTGCGGGCCGTGGCGCCGACGTGGTACGACGAGCTCACTGTGGGCCAGCGGGTCGTGACCCTCGACCTCAAGGACCCCGCTGATCGGGCGGTGGCGGCGCGCGAGCTGTCGCGTGCCGACCTGATGCTCACCGCCATGCGCCCCTCGGCGCTGGTCAAGCTCGGCCTGGACGAGTTGACCGCGGCGAATCCGCACCTGTCGCATATCGAGATCGTCGGGCACGACGGGATCGCGGCGGAGCAGCCCGGCCATGACCTGACGTACCAGGCCCTGCACGGCACTCTCCAGCCGCCGACGATGCCGACCGTCCCGGTGGCCGACCTGCTCGGCGCCGAGCGCGCCGTGTCCGCGGCCCTGCTCGCCCTGCGCGTGGCCGCGGAGTCCGGCGTGGGACACCGCGAGCGGGTCGTCCTCGAACAGGCGGCCGCCGACGCCGGCGCCGCAGTTCGGCACGGTCTGATGGGAGCGGGCGCGCCGCTCGGCGGGGCGCATCCCGGTTACCGGATCTACTCCAGCTCCGACGGCCACGTCGCGCTGGCCGCGCTCGAGCCGCACTTCTGGGAGCGCGCCCGCGCCGGTCTCGGTGTCGAGGGCACCCAGGAGGAGCTCGAGCAGACGTTTCTTTCCAAGCCGACGCGCGAATGGGAGGAGGTCGCGAAGCGCCTCGACATTCCCCTGATCGGAATCCGCGATTCGGCACCCCGTAATTCAGCACAAGGAGCTTTGTCATGAGTGTTCGCGAGGCCGTTATCGTCGGCGCGGTCCGGACCCCGGTCGGCCGTCGCGGAGGGATCCTCAGCGCATGGCATCCGGTGGACCTGCTCGGGCAGACGCTGCGGGAGCTTGTGGCCCGCGCCGGCGTCGACCCCGCCGCGATCGAGGACGTCATCACCGGCTGCGTCATCCAGCACGATGTCCAGTCGGGCAATCTCGGCCGCCACGCGGTGCTCGCCGCCGGGCTGCCCGAGTCGGTCCCCACGGTGACGATCGACCGCCAGTGCGGTTCAGGGCAGCAGGCGGTCAGCTTCGCCGCCCAGGCGGTGATGGCGGGTTCCCACGACCTGGTGATCGCCTGCGGCGTCGAGTCGATGTCACGGGTGCCGATGCCTCCGGCGTTCCTGCCCGGCGCGCCGCTCGGCCCGCAGTACAGCCCGCGCGAACTCGACCGCTACGACGGTGGGCTGATGGCGCAGGGCCCGTCGTCGGAGCTGATGAACGAGAGGTTCGACCTGAGCCGAGCGGCGTTGGACGCGTTCAGCGCTCGCAGCCACGAGCGGGCGCACGCCGCGACGCGGGCCGGGAAGTTCCGCGACCAGATGGTGCCGATCACCGCCGACCCCGACGACCCGACCGGTCCGGTCATCGACTCGGACGAGGGCATCCGCGAGCACATCGACCCCGCCAAGATGGCGAGCCTGAAAGCCGTGTTCGGCGCCGACGGGCGGACCACGGCGGCCAACTCCTCGCAGATCAGCGACGGCGCGGCCGCGCTGCTGATCGCCGACCGCGAGTACGCCGAGCGCAACGGCCTCATCCCACGCGCCCGGTTCCGCGCGCTGTCGGTCGCCGCCGCCGACCCGATCATCCAGTTCACCGCGATCCTCGACGCCGCCCACAAGGCGCTCGGCCGAAGCGGGTTGGCCGTCGAGGAGATCGACCTGTTCGAGGTCAACGAGGCCTTCGCCGGTGTGCCGCTGATCTTCCAACGGGAATTCGGCGTCCCGGACGACAAGCTGAACGTCAACGGCGGCTCCGTCGCCCTCGGCCACCCGCTGGGCTCGACCGGAGCCCGGATGCTCACCGACCTGCTCTGCGAACTCGAACGCTCCGGCAAGAGGTTCGGCTTGCAGACCGTCTGCGAGGCCACCGGCACCGCGAACGCCACCATCATCGAACGCATCTGAGGACGTCATGAGCCACGAGATCGTGAGGGGCCTGCCCTCCACCCACGGCGACCACTATCAACTCAACACCACCACCATCATCCGGCACGCCGCGCGCACCTATCCCGAGCAGGAGATCGTGTACCGCACCGCGGACGGCGGCTGGGACCGGTACACCTACGCCGATGCCTACGCGCGAATCCAACGAAGTGCCAATGCACTTCGCTCGATCGGCGTCGGGCCGGGCGATGTGGTCGGGATCCTCGACTGGAACAGCAAGCGGCACTACGAGCTGTACTGGGCGATTCCCGGCCTCGCTGCCGTGATGTTGCAGATGAACCTGCGTTTGGCGCCAGAGGATCTCGCTTACGTCACCGGACACAGTGATGCATCGGTGGTCCTCATCGACGAGTCGCTGCTTCCGGTTGCCGAGGCGCTGGCACCGCATACGCCGAACGTGAAGACGTGGGTGGTGATGACCGATAAGCCGCTGGCCGACATCACCACCACGCTCCCGCACGCGGTGCACTGGGAGGACCTGCTCGCGGACGCCGGCCCGGAGATCGACTGGCCGGTCATCGACGAAACCTCCTCCTACAGCGCGTGTTACACCACCGGCACCACCGGCAGGCCCAAGGGCATCTACTACTCGCATCGCGGCATCTACCTGCACACCCTCGCCGAGGTCGCCGGACTCGGGATGAGCAGCGACGATGCCGTCATGCTCATCACGCCGATGTTCCACGGCCAGGGCTGGGGCCTACCCCAGGCGGCCGCCTACAGTGCCGCAAAAATCGTGCTGCCCGGTCGCTACATCGCCGAGGACACATCCGTCCTCGTGGACGCGATGATCGCGGAGCAAGTCACCGTCGCAAACGGTGCGCCGGCGATCTTCCAGCCCATGATGAACTACATCAAGACGCTTGCGGTCGCACCGGACTTCTCCCGCGCGCGGCTGCTGTCCGGTGCCACCGAGCCGCCGCTGTCGCTGATGCGCGACTTCCACGACATCACTGGAGCCGACGTCATCCACGCCTACGGCGCCACCGAGACCACCCCTCTGGTCGCGGTGAACCGGGGACTGAAGCCCTCGCTGCGCGGTGTGATCTCGGACGAGGAGAAGTGGGATCTCAAGCGTAAGCAGGGTTTGCCGGTCAACGGCATCGACATCCGGATCGTCGACGCGGAAGGCAACGATCTCCCGCACGACGGCACGAGTCAGGGTGAAGTGCTGCTGCGCGGACCGTGGATCATCGAGCGCTATCACAAGCTCGACGACGACGCCGACAAGTTCCTCGACGGGTATTGGCGTAGCGGCGATGTCGGGACCATCGACCCGAATGGTTACTTGAAGATCACCGACCGGATCAAGGACGTGGTCAAGTCGGGTGGCGAATGGATTTCCTCCATCGACATGGAGAACGCACTCGTTGCCCATCCGAAGATCGCCGAGGCGGCCGTCATCGGCGTCCCGCACCCGAAGTGGCAGGAGCGTCCAGTAGCACTCGTCGTGACGACCGACGGGCAGGAACTTCCACTGTCGGAGATCCACGAATTGCTCGCCGATGCATTCGCCAAATGGCAATTGCCCGAGACCGTCCTGTATCTGGACCAGCTGCCCCGCACCAGCGTCGGCAAGCTCGACAAGAAGGCCATGCGCGCCGCGCACACCAACGTCTACGAGGACGTCCGATGAACCCCGACAACGCCCCGCTACGCACGGCCCGCGACAGCCACCTCCTGATCCTGGAGATCAACCGGCCCAAGGCTCGCAACAGTCTGAACGAGGCGGTGCTCACCGCCTTGAACACCGAGCTCGTCGCGGCTCGGCACGACGACGAGATCCGTGCCATCGTGCTCACCGGCGCCGGCGGGATCTTCTGCGCCGGAGCCGACATCACCAATTTCGACGCCATTCGCGACCAGTCGCTGCTCGGCGATCGAGCCGCGCTGGGCGGCACCATCTGGGCCGACCTGGGCCGATTCCCGAAGCCGGTCCTCGCTGCGGTCGAGGGCCTCGCACTCGGCGGCGGCTGCGAGTTGGCGCTTGCCTGCGACATCGTCATCGCCGGCGAATCCGCCAAGTTCGGTGTCCCGGAGGTGAAGCTCGGCGTGATCCCGGGCGGCGGCGGAACCCAGCGCCTGATTCAGGCCGTCGGCAAGTCCAAGGCGATGGCCCTACTGCTCACCGGCGACTTCCTGTCCGCACAGCGGGCGTGCGCGGCCGGCATCGTCGCCGAGACCGTCCCGGACGGCACCGCCCTCGAAGCGGCGGTCGCCATGGCGCAGCGGATCGCCGCCAACTCACCGCTCGCGGTGGCGCTGGCCAAGGATGCCGCCCTCCAGGCCCTGGAAACCTCTCTGGCGCAAGGACTCGAGCACGAGAAGCGCAACTTTCACGTTGCCATCCATTCCGCCGACAGCCGCGAGGGCCAGGCCGCGTTCCTCGCCAAGCGCGCCCCCGAATTCACCGGAAAGTAGGACCGATCATGAGCGAGCTGTTCCCCGATTACCGCTCCCCGTGGGAGACCGACGATCAGGCGCTGCTGCGTAAGCACGCCGCCGAGTTCTTCCGCAAGGAAGCCACCCCGAACCAGGACCGTTGGGCCGCGCAGCACCAGGTCGACCGCGAGTTCTGGACCAAGGCCGGCGCCGCGGGACTGCTGTGCCTCGACATCGCCGAAGAATACGGCGGCGGGGGCGGCAACTTCGGCCACGAGGCGATCGTGCAGCAGGAGATCGCCTACGCCCACGACACCGCGTTCGGCTTCGCCGTGCACTCGACGATCGTCGCGCACTACATCGCCGCCTATGCCACCGAGGACCAGAAGAAGCGCTGGCTATCGAAATGTGCGAGCGGTGAGAGCGTCCTCGCCATTGCGATGACCGAACCCGGCACCGGCTCGGACCTGCAGGCCGTACGGACCACCGCGGTTCGCGACGGCGGCCACTACGTGATCAACGGCTCGAAGACGTTCATCTCGAACGCGTCGCACTGCGACCTGCTCGTCATCGTCGCCAAAACGGACCCGAGCCAAGGTTCCAAGGGTATCTCGCTGCTCGTCGCGGAGACGGAGAATCTTCCGGGGTTCGAGCGTGGGCGGGTGCTGGACAAGATCGGCCAGCACGGCCAGGACACCCGCGAGTTGTCGTTCACCGACATGCGGGTGCCGGCAGCGAATCTGCTCGGCGGCGTCGAGGGGCAGGGCTTCTACCAGCTGATGGGTCAGCTGCAGCGTGAGCGGCTGATCCTCGGTGTCGGCGGTGTCGCGGTGGCCGAGGCCGCGGTGGCGGAGAGCATCAGGTACGCCAAGGAACGTCACGCCTTCGGCAAGCCGATCCTGAACTTCCAGAACACGAAGTTCGTACTCGCCGAGTGCAAGACCGACGTGCTGGCCGGCAAGACCCTGATGGACCACTGCATCCAGCGTCACCTCGACGGCACCCTCGACGCGGCGACCGCGTCGATGGCCAAGCTGTGGGGCAGCGACAAGCAGTGCGAGATCGTCGACCGCTGCCTGCAGGTCTTCGGTGGCTACGGCTACATGATGGAGTACCCGATCGCGCAGATGTACGCCGCTTCCCGCGTGCAGAAGATCTACGGCGGCACCAACGAGATCATGAAGGAACTCATCGGCCGCGCCTTATGAGGTTGACCTTCGCGCAGTGACACCACTGCGTCAGTCACACCTCACTTTGTCAAAAACCCGATGTTCTCAACCTATTTCGTCAGGAGTATTCATGCATATCACCGGAACCAACGCACTCGTCACCGGCGGAGCCTCGGGCCTCGGACTGGCCACCGTCACCGCCCTCGCCAAGTCGGGCGCCCGGGTAATCGCCGTCGACCTGCCCACCGCGAACACGGATGCGCTGGCTGCTCTCGGCGACACCGTGGAATTCGCTCCGGCGGATGTCACCGACGAGGCCGCGGTCACCGAGGCGGTCGAGCGCGCCAACGCGGAGTCCTCACTGCGAATCACCGTGAACTGCGCCGGCATCGGCAACGCCGTCAAGACCGTCGGTAAGAACGGACCGTTCCCGCTGGCCGAATTCGAGAAGATCGTCAAGGTCAACCTGACCGGAACCTTCAACGTCATCCGCCTCGCCGCGCACGCGATGTCGCAGAACGAGCCCGTCGACGGCGAGCGCGGCGTGATCGTCAACACCGCCTCGGTCGCGGCCTTCGACGGGCAGATCGGACAGGCCGCGTACTCGGCATCGAAGGGCGGGATCGTCGGCGCCACCCTGCCGATCGCCCGCGACCTGGCGTCGCTGCTGATCCGGGTGAACACCATCGCGCCCGGCCTGTTCAAGACCCCGCTGCTGGGCACGCTGCCCGAGGCGGCTCAGATTTCGCTGGGACAGCAGGTGCCGCACCCGAACCGGCTCGGCGACCCCGCCGAGTACGCGCAGCTGGTCGAGGCGATCGTGACCAACCCGATGCTCAACGGCGAAACCATCCGCCTCGACGGCGCGATCCGCATGGCGCCGCGGTGAAACCCGTCGGCGTGCAGGTGGGATCGCACCATGAGCACACACGCCTTGTATACGCCGAGGACCTGGGCATCGGCCAGCGTTTCGACTTGGGCTCACACACGGTGACCGAGGCCGAACTCGTCGACTTCGCCACCCACTGGGATCCCCAGTGGTTTCACATCGACCGGGCGGCGGCGCAGGACGGCCAGTTCGGTGGCCTGATCGCCAGTGGAATCCACACGTTGGCGATCCTGCAACGGCTGACATTCGACGCAGTGGGGCACAGCTGGGCGGCCATTGCCGGGCGCGGCATCCGAGATCTGCGGTTCCGCCGTCCCGTGCGTCCAGGAGACGTGCTGACCGGCACCGTCGTCATCGACGACATCCAGTTCGACGACCGGGCACGCGCCCTCGTCACCACCGAGAGCACCGTGGTCGACAGCGAAGGCCGCGTCGTGCTGACCGTCCTGCTCGACGCCTACCTGCACTCGCGCACACGTCAACCATCGACCACCTGAGACGACGATTCGGAGACATCAATGCCAGAGGCATACATCATCGACGCGGCACGCACCCCGGTAGGCCGCCGCCGCGGCGCACTGGCCGCCGCACACCCGGTCGACCTCGCGGCCCATGTGATCGGCGCACTCGTCGAACGCAACGGTGTCGACCCCGCGTCGGTCGACGACGTGATCCTCGGCTGCCTGGACAACATCGGTCCGCAGGCGGGCGATATCGCCCGCACCGCGGCCCTCGCTGCGGGCCTGCCCGAGACAGTGCCCGGCGTGACCATCGACCGCCAGTGCGGATCCTCGCAACAGGCTGTACATTTCGCCGCGCAGGCCGTGATGAGCGGCACCGCCGACCTCATCGTCGCGGGCGGGGTGCAGAACATGAGCCAGATCCCACTGATGTCGTCGGTCACCGCGGGCGAGGCGTTCGGCGTGCGCGACCCCTACTCGGGCTCGACGAGGTGGCGGGCCCGCTACGGGGACGAGACGATCTCGCAGTTCCGCGGCGCCGAGATGATCGCCGAAAAGTGGGGAATCGACCGGGAGGCGATGGAGCAGTACGCCCTGGAAAGCCACCGCCGGGCGCTGCAGGCGATCGCCGGCGGACGCTTCGCCGCCGAGATCCTCCCCTACCAGCAGATGACGACCGACGAAGGACCGCGCGCCGACACCACACCGGAGAAGATGGCCGCCCTGCCGAGCCTCACGCCGGGGGGGCGCTTGAGCGCCGCGGTCGCCAGCCAGATCTCCGACGGCGCCTCGGGCATGCTCATCGCCTCCGCCGAGGCGGTACGCCGCCACGACCTGGCTCCGCGGGCCCGGATCCATCACCTGACCGTGCTCGGCGCCGATCCGGTCATGATGCTCGCCGCACCGATCCCCGCCACCGAACGGGCACTCGAGCGGACCGGCATGCGCATCGACGACTTCGACGTGTTCGAGGTCAACGAGGCGTTCGCCCCGGTCGTGATGGCGTGGTTGCAGGAGACCGGCGCCGACCCGGAGCGGGTGAACCCCAACGGCGGCGCCATCGCTCTCGGCCACCCGATCGGCGCCACCGGCACCCGGCTGATGACCACCATGCTGCACGAACTCGAACGCTCCGGCGGACGCTACGGGTTGCAGACCATGTGCGAGGGCGGCGGACAAGCCAACGTCACCATCATCGAGCGGCTCGGCTGATCCGATGACCCCGACCGCTATCCGGACCGTCCGCACCGGCCGCCTGCTTCACATCACGATCGACCGGCCCGGCCGCATGAACGCCCTCGGCGTCGACGACCTGGTCGCACTCGACACCGCGATCAGCGGGGCGGAAGCGACCGGTGCCCGCGCGATCGTGCTCACCGGCGCGGGAAGAGCCTTCTGCACGGGAGCGGATCTGACCGCGGTGACGGGCGAGGAACCCGAGGTGGTGATGGACGCCGCGAACCGGGTGATCCGCGGCATCGTCTCCGCGCCGGTCCCCGTCATCGCCGCCGTCAACGGCCCCGCGGTCGGGTACGGAGTGGCGCTCGCCTGCGCCGCAGACCTCACCTACGCCGCCGAAAGCGCGTATTTCCTGTTGTCGTTCACCAGCATCGGGCTGATGCCCGACGGCGGCGCGACCGCGCTCGTCGCCGCGGCGATCGGCCGGGCGCGGGCTACAGAATTAGCGCTGCTCGGGCAGCGGCTTTCCGCCACCGACGCCGCCCAGACCGGCTTGGTGGCCCGGATCCTGCCGGATGACCAGCTCGCGGCCCATGTCGAGGCCGTCGCCGGCACGCTGGGAGCCGGGCCGCGGCGCGCCCTCGAACTGACCAGACGGGCGCTCGCCGCGTCCACCCTGGGCCACCTCGACCACGCCCTCGAGCGTGAACGAGCCGGACAGATCGAACTCATCGGCACACCGGATTTCGCCGAGGGCGCCGACGCCGTCCTCACCAAACGTCCCCCCACATTTGCTTAGCAGACCACCCGCCGATCATAGGAGAATCATGGCAACCCTTGGTGGACAACTGACATTGAACGCACGCCGCCACCCGGACCGGCCCGCGCTGATCTTCGAGGGCGTCGAGCGCAGCTACGGGCAGCTCGACCGGGAAATCAACCAGTACGCCAACGCGCTGCTGTCCCTCGGCGTGCAGAAGGGCGACCGCGTGGCGGTGCTGTCGCCGAACTCCGACCGCTTCCTCCTCGCGCTGTACGGCGCGTTCAAGGTCGGCGCGATCGTCTCCCCGTTCAACCCGCGGTCCACGGCCCGGGAGCTGGCGTATCTGCTCGAGGACTCCGGCGCGTCGGTGCTGCTGTTCGGTGGGGACACCGTCGCGGCGGTGCGGGACCTGGCCAAGCTGGAGCAGGCGCCCGCTGCCCCGGCGCTTTCGCTGGACGGCGCGGACGGCTTCGACGATTTCGTCCAGCTGGCGTCCTCCATGCCGGACAGCGACCCACAGGTCGAGGTGCGCGAGGACGACGACTGCATGATCATCTACACCTCCGGCACCACCGGGAAACCGAAGGGTGCGCTGTTCGATCACCACCGGCTGCTGTGGGTCGGCCACGCGGTGTCCTCGCTCGGCGTCAACTCCTTCGACCGGAACCTGCACGTGGCACCGATGTACCACTGCGCCGAACTGGTGCTGTTCGTGCTCAGCGGCTTCTCGATGGGCACCACCCACGTCGTGTTGCCGGCATTCGAGCCCGCCGCCGTCCTCGACGCCCTCGAGCGATACCGGATCACCGTCTTCCTCGGTGTTCCCACCATGTATCAGATGATGTTGACGGTCCCCGACCTCGAGCGGCGCGACCTCTCGCACTGGCGGCTCGGCTTCTTCGGGGCGGCACCGATGCCGCCGACTGCGGTCGCGAAACTCGTGACGACCTTCCCGGACGTCGGCTTCTTCCAGCTGTGCGGGCCGACCGAGGGTGGCCCCACCGGCATCTACTCCACGCCTGACGAGGTCGCCGTCCGTCCCGATGCGACGGGACGCTGGCCGATCACGAATGCCGAGTTCCGGCTGGTCGATCCGGATGGCAACGATGTCCCGACGGGGATGACCGGCGAGATCATCCTGCGCGGCGAGACCATCATGAAGGGCTACTGGAACAAGCCCGAGGCCACCGCCGAGACCATCCGAGACGGGTGGCTGCACACCGGGGACCTCGCCGTCCGCGACGCCGACGGTTTCATCACGATCGTCGACCGGCTCAAGGACATGATCATCACCGGCGGCCGCAACGTCTACTCGATCGAGGTCGAGAACGCCCTCGCGGGGCACCCCGACGTCCAGGACGTTGCCGTCGTCGGCCTGGACCACGCCACATTCGGGGAGACCATCGTCGCGATCGTGACCCCGGTTCCCGGTCGCGAGGTGACCCTCGAGGAGCTGCGGACGTACGCCGCCGAATACGTCGCGGACTACAAACTGCCGCGCGATCTGATCGTCCGTGACATCCCGCGCAACCCTTCCGGCAAGATCCTCAAACACGTTCTCCGCAGTGAGATTCGGGACGACTCCGCGCAACGCACGTAGACCGACGGACGACTCCGGCACATTCGAGTTCCCGGGAACCACGACGCCGTCCATATCCGATACGGCCTGACCGAAGCCGCGCTCCCGCGCGCTCATCTCCCACGGCTGTTCCAACCCCGGCGAGGTCTCGCGCGACCTCACGGCCCTACTCTCGGCCGTGCCCCCGCCGGATCCGACAAACACCACGACCACGCACGCCCGGCAGCGGCTATGAGTTCCCGGACGCGGAAGACCACACCCATCGACGGTGCCGCACTTGATTGGTCTCTTTCGGCCCCCCTCGAGCAGATGCGCTCGGGCCGAACAGTCAAGGTGCTGAACAAGATACGCAGACACGCGCCGGAACTCGTCACCGTCAGCTACTGAGAGATTCAGCGGGAGCGCCGCCGCGCAGCGGGATCGGTCTCGGCCTGCCAGCGCCCCAGCGCCTCGGCGGAGACCTTCGCGTATTTGACCAGGCTGCGCACCGAGGTGTGTCCGCTCAACGCCATCAGCATCGGCGTGGAAGCGCCCTTCTCTGCGGCGTGGGTCAGTCGCGAGTGCCGCAGCTGGTGCAGCGTGAACGGTCCGCGTCGCATCCCTTCGGTGTGCTCCTCGAGGAGCGTCGCGGCGCGGCGGTAGGAAAGTCGGGCGCGGCCGGTCGAGTTGTCGGTGTCGGTCTTGGCGACCGACGGCTTGGCTTTGCGGTCGGTCAGGAACAGCGGCCCGGACTTCCGTCCGGCGATCAGCCGGGGCAGCGGCCGTGCGGTGCCGGTCTGCCAATAGATCACCTCGCGGGCGCCGCCCTTGCGGGTGACCGTGGCGCATCGGTTCACGGTGTCCAGGTCCTCGATGTCGAGATTCAGGATCTCCTCCGCCCGCGCGGCGGACTCATACAGCATCGACCAGAACACCCGCTCGCGCAGGGCCGCGTCCATGCCCAGCAGCTCCGCAACCTCGGCGGCGGTCATCGCCTTGCTGTTGTCCGGCGCACTCGGCCGCGCCCGCAGGCGCGACACCGGATCGCCGGTCAGCCACTGTTGATCGCGTCAGTAGGCGCACGCCGCCGACACCGCGGTCAGCCGGAGGTTGTAGGTCTTGGGGGCCTTGTCGCCCCACACGTAGTCGAACCACCCCGACACCCGATCCGGGTTCAACAACCCGACATCGCCGTCCGCGCCGAAGTCGCGCACCATCCGATCCAACGCCGAGGCGTAGGCGCGGCGGGTGTTCACCGCCGCGATCGTGCCCAGAAAGGTCCGCGTCGCGTCCGCCAGCCGGATCCCGGCGGCCCGCGCCGGTAGCGAGCTCACCGATCCCACCCCGACCGCCCTTCAGCACTACGGCAGATAGTTTCCGGAGTCGCCCATCTCCGGAACGACCATCGCGGCAGGACGACTCACGAGTTACGGCAGATAGTACGCTACTATCTGCCGTAAATCCTTAGCGCCGGATTTCGAGAATCTGCTCCCCGACCCCCATAAACAAATAGTACACCCATAAGGGGGGAGGGTCAACCCGTAAGGGGGTACAGTGTTGGGCATGATTCATTACTTGTCTCTCGGGGAGTTCGCCGAGCGCGTCGACATAGCCTTCGACACGATGAAGAAGTACCGCAAAGAAGGGCGACTACCGGGCGAGGACGGGGAAGTCGGGCGAAATCGCGGCTGGCTCCCGGAGACTGCCGACTACTGGCTCGACCATCGGGTGGGCGCCGGCGCTCGTACCGATCTGTACGACTACACCGATCCGGATCGACTACTGGCGGCCGAAAGCACGTGTGTTCACTACTTGTCGCTGGGCGAGTTCGCCGAGCGCGCCAACATATCGGTCAACACGATGAAGGGGTATCGCAAGGACGGTCGACTACCAGGCGAGGACGGGGAAGTCGGGCGAAATCGCGGCTGGCTCCCGGAGACTGCCGACGAATGGATCGCTGCCCTGGCGAGATGACACATCGCCAGGGCGCAGTGACGTGCGGCGCGCCCGGTGTTCGAGCCACGCCGCACATGGATGGTTCAGGCCGTGGCCTTGTCCTTGCCGAGCTGAGAGACCCGAGAGGGGGTGATGCCCAGCATGACGCCGATTTCGCGGACGGACAGACCGCGCTGCCGAAGGTCGTGAACGACTGCACGCGACTGGCGCGAGGCTTCGTCGACTGCTCGCTGAGCGGCTGCGTTGAGCTGTTTGACTTCCTCGATCTCGCGGCGTGCGGCCGGATCGAAGTCGTAGTCGAGGGTGACCTCGAACTCGGCTGCAGGAATGTCGGTGAGCAACTCTCCTGCGTCTGCGACCATCGCCGGGATTAGATCGAGACGCCGGGCCTGGGTGAACAGCCCGTCGACCTCGGGAACGTCCACCGACCACCAGTCTCCGGATCGGACTGCGTGTGCTGTGACCTTCATTTCTTCCCCTTCCGTGCCTCGGTCATCCCGAGCTGCTTGCGAATTGCCTTGGCGGTCAACTCGGGAATTTCCGAGTGCCGGGCGACAACGGTGCGCCGTCCCCCGACCACCACTTTGGTGTGATTTCCGCCCTCGGTCTCATCGATCTCGAGCCCCGCATCCTTGGCAAATGCTCGTATCTCCTTGAGAAGTTCCGTTCGCTTCGTCATAAGAATAAGTGTACCCCCCTACACAATTCAAGTAAAGGGGGTACACACTTTTGTTTCTGCAGTTCAGAGGCATGTTTCACACAGTCATCGGCGTGCATATTCCGAAGCACCTCGCCAATAAGTGCCGTCGCCAGTCGAGGTTGACCCGACCGGCCGGATTGAGTGCCCAGCGTTCACTGGAGAGCAACCAATCCAGCGGGATCGCGCAGTCACATAGCGGATTTTCGCTGCACCTTCGGCCTTTGGCCTAGTCAATTCGTACTAGTGCAACCTTCGGGGGCATTTCTCCTCCACTCGAACGTGATCGAGGTCATCTTGTCGCAAATGTTCGGTTACCGCTTTTTGCGATACCGTCAGTTACATCAAAGTTGGTTGCGGCCGATGCAGCCTTCGCGTCACAGGAGGTTTTCATGTCCCGTTCACGTATGGCTGTAGCTGCGCTGTTGGTACCGGTCGCGGCCGGTGCTGTCGCTCTCCTCGGGGCGGGTGTCGCTTCTGCCGCTACGCCGTATTCCGGAGACGGTTATGTCGGTGTTCGGTTCGATCAGAACGAGACGCGTTTCCTCGCCGACACCAACGCCGCTGATTTCCTCAACTCCATCCCCGGCGAATACTGGGGCGTGTATTCCGGTGATGGCTCGATCTACAACAACGGGACCATCGTCCGCGCCACTATCGGCCAGCTGGTCGACGAGACCGCCAACCACCAAGGTCAGGTCTCGTTCAGCGTGAACAACCCCGCGATCTGGACGAGCACCGTCGACATCGTCCAGGAGTGGTGACCAGGTCCATTTTGTACGTGCAGGGCCGGTGAGCGCATTGCTCACCGGCCCTTTTCGTGCGTTCGGGATGCTCCAGGTCTAGATGGCCGGCGCTTCGGTGATGGCGTCTGCAGTGACGAGCATGTCGATTTCGACGCTGTTGGTTCCGCCGGCATCGGTGACGTACACGGTTACCCCGGCCAGCTTGTGCACTGCCGGTCATTGACCGGCAGAAATTTACTTCGGTGGGCTTCTGTTCATGGGTATCGATGACGAGAGGGATCCGGTTTGAGGCACATGACCTGTTCAGCGGGCTCTACCGCAACGACACGAAAACACCCCTCGACGCACAGGTGAGGAACGCTTTCGAGTAGGCGCTGGGGATCACGGCATCTGCGCTCGGGAACCCGCTAAAAAGGATGCCGGTTCGTGAAAAGCTGATCACAGGGTCGGGAACCTGTCGGTGAGTTGCTTGATCAGTCGGTGTACGCCGTGGAGTTCTTTTCGCAGGGTGATCGCATCGGTTCGAGCTATCGATGTCGTCGTCAGATTGTCGCTCACGCGGGCATGTCGTTCGAGACGGACCGCGGCTTCTATACGCGCGGTGAGGTCGTTGATCTCCGCGTTCAGCAGAGCCAGAAACACTCTTGCTTGCGCGATGTCGGAGTCTTCGTCGGTGGCCGGCACGCTCTTTACGAGGTGACCAAGGTGGAGAGTTTCTCTTTCGCCATACGTTCGACGAGCAGAGGAACGAAATCTCGTATCCGGTGTCCGGCGAAGTGAGCGTGGGCGGATTCCACCGCCCCGGCTACGGTCTCTTCCGACACCGAGGGGTACTTCGCGATCAGACGTGTACGCGTCTTATCGATCAGGCGGTCTTCCTCGTCGTTCGTCATCTGTCAATGATGCGCCCGGACCACCAGCAGGTCCACAGGAGAAACTCGCAGATCCGTCCGACAAACGAGCCGATCCTCTCGTCACGAACTGGATGCTGGCGGACTTACTGGCCGTCCGGCGTAAAAGGGGTCAGTCCAGGGCGGCGCACGCGATGCACCACGCTCTGCCGTCAACACCAATCGTTCGATGTTCCGGCGCAATACTGGCGGCCAGAATGCACTCAGTGTCGTCGTGATAGACATCGACCGCGCTGGTCTCTGTCGAATGAAACGCTGCAACCTTCATCACTACCTTGCTTCCCTGACCGTCCGGCAGGTGGAGGTCTCACGGGTAATCGTTTCACCACCACCGAGGTCTCACCATCCGAAGAGTCCGCGGTCACAGATCCAACAGATCCCGACGGGATCTCATATGGAACGCCGTCGGCCTCACCATGCACGAGGAAAACGGTGGAGCTGTTCATCCTGCACCGCCAGATTCATCACTGCCTCGTACGCCTCCGGCAGCGGTAACCGGCATGTTCCATCGACAGGAAACGCAACCCTGACAGCCTTTCCCTCGCTATCGACCAGCCACACCACAGGTCTGGGAATGCTCGAGGCCGTAGGGCACTCACCGAACCACGGCGATGAGAGTGACTCCCGCTTGAATTGCGCCACGACATGCACCATGTCCCCCGTTCTGGTTGTCTGCGAAAGGACTGCCTCGCTGAAATCGTCTGTGTATTCGAGGAATTGGCACACCACAACAGATGTTGGCTCAAAGTTGTCGGGAACAGTGCCCGCAGGAGGCAGAGGAGCCGACAACGGTTCCGGAGACTGCACCTCTCCAGGGACCGCTGCCGCGAGGACCTCGGGCGCCGCACACGTGGCGTGATCGACCACCACTCCCGGCGGTAACGCCGCGGGGGCGCGGCGCTCGTCGAGGACACGGAAGGCGGTCACTGCTCCAGCAGCGAGAACAACCACCAGCACAGCCAGCGCGAGCCCGGTACGAAATCGCCGCATACCCAAACACTAGGCCGCCACAGTGACCGGACACTGGGCACCTTCAAAACCCGCTCTGCACGAGCGTCGAGCTTCACAACTCTCGACGATCTCGTTGCCGCGTGTTGATCCCTGTACGCCGGCGCGGCGCAGTTCTAGAGTGGATTCCGTCGGATCACCTCTGGCGGTTCGGCACGGCACGTGGGTCTCCGCATCGCGAGCGGACGACGTTCGACACCCCCGACCCATCGCCTTCCCCGGTCGGGGGTTTAGCGGTCCGTGACAAGTGGTAACACCCTCGTCGCGGTGGTTTGATGTCGGGCGCACGCTCTGCCGCGCCGGCCCGCCTACCGGGTGTCATTCCCCGGGGGTGGGTCGCCAGAACTGCGCACTGTCAGATTGCAACGGTTCGGTGCGCACGGCTCACCGACAGTGCGCTCACAGTCCCGCTTTGTCGGTGAGCCCCAGGCCCTAGTGACAGCCCGCCATTCACGGCCGAAATGCATATGTACTCAGGGGACATTCACGCCGGCGTTTCGGTGATGGCGTCGGCGGTCACGAGCATGTCGATCTCTACGAGGTTGGTTCCGCCGGCGTCGGTGACGCGGACGGTAATTCCGGCCAACCATTGACCGTCGTGCATCCTTGCCCAAAATTTGAGAGCGCCGTCGAGGCATCCGGACATGTACAGCGCGGACGTTTTCACCCGCATACTCACATGATCGGCCCGTGACGCTCCCCCGCGCCCGAGTGGCAGCGCCCGACCGATGTCGACTTTCACCGGCCTCGCTGGCTCGAATGTCCTGATCACAGGGTGGTCCGGCCAGCGCTCGTTCCAATGATCGGTGTTGATCACAGTGCCTTCTTCAGCGGGGCAGGCTCGTGTGCGGTGGCGACGGTCGGTGCGATTGCTCGCCAGACCGACACCCCTGCCTCTTCGCGGATCTCCATCCGTCCTGTGCGTCGTTGAAATCCCTTGCCCAGGGCCGCGACGTCGAGCTGGACGGAAGTCACCCGCCCGCGCCCCGCAGTCAGGCCGCTGTACCCGGCAACCCTCGATTCGATCCGCAGATCCGGGCCGTCCCATTGCCCTTGAGTCACCACGAGAACATTGCCCTTGGACCTGGCTCTGGCGACGACTGCTCGCGCCCTCGACGGTGTGACGGCCGCGCCGGAAAGTCCGAGTATCACCAGGTCAATGCCGTCAAGCAGGATCGCCGCCACCTCGACCGCATTGTCCCGAGGATCGGGAACAAGTGCGATCCGTGACAAATCCGCGCCTTGTTCCGTGGCTGCAAGTAGCCCCAGAGTGGGCATTCCGATCACTGCTGCGTGTCCGCCGTGGGCGGTGACGGATGCAAGCAGCCCGATGAGGACGGAGTTCGTTCCGGAGACGCTGACGACGGTGCCTCGTGCGAGTCCTCCGCGTGGAAGTAGGTCACCGATCGGCGGCGGCACCGGAAGCATCCGGAGAGTCGATTGCGCCGTGGCCACGATCGGAGTCGGCTCACGCTCGTCGACCAGGCGGAGCATCACCGATGGTGTCGCTGGTTCGGTGCCGTCCGATCGCGCGGGTATCGAGGCCATCTTGCGGCGTAGCTGTTCGAGCTTTTCCGCCTTGGTCAGCACAGTTGTTGCTGATGAGTGGGGCTGCTGGCTCATCGTCGCCCCGCTTTCCTGGATCCGCGCACACTTTTCACACCCCAGAGTAGTCGAACACAAGTTCGATAAAAACCGTCGGAAGAATCTACACTTGAGCGATGGACGAGATTGCACAACCAGACCAGGTCCAGGCGTGGAGCCCGGCACCGGACAAGGGCCAAGCTGGCACGGTCATGCTCGAGGGTGGCCAGTGGGCGTATCGGTACAAGGACGGCGCGGAACCAATCATCATGAAGATGCCGGAGCGTCCAGCGCCGACATAAAGGTGCAGCAGCAATGAACACATGAATGTGCTTGATACGGAACTTCTTTGGTGAGCTGTCCTCACTTGCTGTTCATAGGTGACGTTAAGTGCACCAAAACGATTCGGTCGGGATTTCCGCGCCGGGAACCCCGGCGCACCAGGTGCAGGTGACGTCATGGGTGATGCGTCCTCGGATGCCTTCGGCTTCCTCGACGAGGATATGCAGCTCGGTTGCGCCGGCGAGAGCGAGCGCTTCGGTAGCCCAGCGCCACGCGCGCTGATCCTCAGCCGGCAACTGGGCGGCTTCACCGAGCAGTGCGGTGATGAGTTGGTGATCATTCACAGGAGGCCGCCTTCCGGGACCGCGAAAGAGAATCAGGTCGCCACAGTTGACCGATCTGCAAGGTTTTCTTGCAGGTCAGGACGTTAGCTTTCGCTTCGGTCTGGTCAGTGTGGCGACCTGGTGCTCGTCGCGATGCCAAGGATAGTTCGGGGGTCCGACATATTTTGGCAACTCGGCTGCTGCGGTTGTGGGGCCTGTGCTGCACGATGGTGTGGTCGTTGGCGGTTGTCGTGATGTGGGGGATTTTGTGAGCAAGGACCATTTCAGTGCCTCGGATCTGATTGCACTCGGTTATACGCCTGACCGGTTGACCTCGGTGTTTGGTGAGCCGGATTCATTTGACGGGGAACCGCTTTGGGACCGAGAAACTGTCGTTGCGATCGAGCGCGATGTCTTGGCCCCTGCTGTCCGGGTCCTGTGGGATGCATTCGCTCCGGAGTGGAATATCCGCATCCGAATGCAGGGCGCGGCGTTGCCGTTGGGGTGGCCGCAGATGGAACAAATGTTGGCGCGTGTGACGACGCGGGAGATCGCGGAACGCCAAGGGGCGCAAGCTTCCTGAGAAACTGGCGCGGCTGCGATACCAGTTCGCAATCATCTACTGTCGGCAGGCGCTGTTAACCTGCGCGCATGTGCGAGTTCGACTCGAGATGCCCCATTGGAAGTCATAGTCGCGGTGGCCGCTGTTCCTACAGTGGCCGTTCGCATCAGCGCCCGTCATCCAGTATTGCTGTGGACCCGTGGTCTTCGCGGTCACCAGGTGTTTCCATGCGGCCATCCTCGCGGCCGCGCACGAGAGCCGACTACACGTACCAAACCGCAGGCGGTGTAGTCGGCTCTGATGCCGCGCTCCTGATATTGCTTGCGTTTCTGTCCAACCAGGATCACCGCACCGCCTGGTTCTATGTGGGCGCGATCGTGGCGATTGTTCTCCCTGCCTTGTGTAGTGCGTGGTTCGCGTCTCGGTGCGGGGTGACCACCGAATCGACGAATCGGCCGTGCCGGCGCGTTCGCCGCGGCATTTTCATTCGATGCGCCGACCACACGGAGAAGCAACTGTTCACGCGGTCGGACGGCTGGGCGTTGCTGTTCCTGCTGGTGGCGATTGTCAATATTGTCTTTGCTGTGCGGGTCCTCCTTTAACAGACCTATGCGCACCGAAACATGTTCGTATCAAAGAAAATCTGGTGAATCGTGAGACCCGACTGCGGAGAGCAGTGCACTTGCACCACTTGATCAAGTCCTCTGCGACCCGAACTGAACCAATGGGAATCCTGTAGTTGGGCTCGCCCTCTGCCTAGAGCTGCGTACTGTACATAGATGACGAGCGACGCATCACGCGAAGCCGCTGCTATCGCGCGCATCGAAGCATTGTTGGCGGCGGTTGCCCCAATCAGCCGGAAGTTGGCTAATCACGGGTACCCCATCGAAGCGGACAGCGCGCTGCAACTCGATCACGACGCGCTCCCGGCTCTACCTGTAGCGACTGGCGTGAACCGCGCTCTGGACCACAGCCTCCACCATCTGAAGGACCTGCAACGCCTCCTTCGGTTAGGAGACCTCCCACAGTACGTTCCATACACCTTGGTGCGGTGCGCGATCGAGTCGTCAGCTACCGCTGTCTGGCTGCTCGACGAAAATGCCATCACACGGATGCAGCGCCGGGTGGCGGTCGAATTGGATGACGCCAACGAGGCTAAACAAGCGAAAATTGCTGCGGGGGTCGACTACCAAACTGATGCAGACAAACGGGACCAAACAGCAAACCGCGCCCTGACTGAGGCCGGATTGGTCCGCAAGGACTGTAGGTGGCCGTATTACTCGGGGATCATCCGTGCGGTCGACCAGCACGAGAAATCCGCGAAGTCCCTCGAACTGGCATGGCGAGCATGCAGCGGCATGGCTCACGGAAAATTCTGGGCGATTCAGATGATGACGCCGCAAACCAACACGATCCAGCTCAACTCGACAACCCTGCGCTCAACATTCACCCCAAGCTTCCACACCCTGGCAATCGTCCTCGACAAGGCCGTCGACACATTGTTGCGGGCGGACAACCTCTACGACACTCGGCGTGCACCGATGGTCTGACTACGAATGTTCCGTGCTGAGCATCGCCGCTCGGGCAGCGCCTCAACTCTCAGGAGCCCGCGGGAAGTCCTGTGTCCATCAATCGATCGTTTGGCGGACACGAACCAGCAGTGACTGAATGTGTGACTCTCGGATGTCATTTTCAGAAGCCGACTGCGCTATCCCTCTCAGAGCGAACCAACTGCAGCCGGTCGCCGTGACTCCCGTGGATCTCAGGGTTCGAGATCAGATGTAGCGACAAACTTGGTCGGCAGAGCAAGTGCTCGGCTCTGGTTTGCTCGCGTTCGCGTGAAGTTGGGAGATGGTCTCCCTGAGGACGAGAAGCTCTGCGATCTGGGCATCGAGCGCGTCGAGCCGCTCGCCTAGCAGACTCTTGACATGTGAGCACGGCGCTTGGCCGTGCCCACGGATTTCCAGGATCTGCCGGATTTGGGCGAGGGTCAGCCCGGCCGCTTGGCCCCGATGGATGAACCCGACCTGGCCCACGGCGTCGTCGGTGTAGTCCCGGTAGCCCGAGGCCAGTCGTTCCGCGGGAGAGAGGAGCCCGGACTCCTCGTAGAACCGCAGGGTCTTCGTCGTGGTGCCGGTCGCCTCCGCGAGTTGCCCGATTCTCATGTGCGCAGAAGCCCCCATCCGTGATCGCCAGACTTGACCTTCCATCGTACTGGAAGGTTGATAATGGCTGACAGGAGTTCCTGAGTCACGGCGAAGAGGTGTCTGAATGAGCGGCGAGCAGTTCGATTTGGCGATTGTCGGCTCCGGGGGCGGGGCCTTCGCGGCCGCGATCCGGGCCACAGGACTGGGCAAGCGTGTCGTGATGATTGAGCGCGGGACTATCGGCGGGACGTGCGTGAACACCGGGTGCGTGCCGTCGAAGGCTCTCTTGGCTGCCGCGGAGGCCCGCCACGTCGCGTCGGACTCGGCCCGCTTCCCTGGTGTGGCGGCCTCGGCCGGGCCGGTGGACATGCCGGCGCTGATCAAGGGCAAGGACGCTCTGGTTGAGAGCATGCGAGCGGAGAAGTACGTCGATCAGGCCGCCATCCACGGGTGGGACATGGTCGAGGGGGAAGCGTCGTTCACCGGAACCCCGGATGCGCCATTGCTCCAGGTCGCCTCGCCCGGCGGCGCGCTGCGGACGATCGAGGCCGAGCAGTACCTCGTGGCCACCGGCTCTGCGCCCCACGTGCCGCACGTTCCGGGACTGGTGGAGGCCGGGTATCTGACGTCTACCACGGCGATGGAGTTGGACGAAGTGCCAGAGACATTGCTGGTTCTGGGCGGGGGTTACGTCGCGCTGGAGCTGGCGCAGTTGTTCTCCCGGCTGGGCTCCCGAGTGACGATGCTGGTCCGTTCCCGGCTGGCCTCGCATGAGGAGCCGGAAGCGTCCGAGGCGTTGGCCGGGGTGTTCGCCGATGAGGGGATTCGGGTGGTCCAGCAGGCCGCCGTGAACGCCGTGGTACGCGACGAGGACAGCGGAGAGATCGTCATCTCCGCAACAGTGGACGGCGGGCAGGAGACGTTCCAGTCCGCGAAGCTGCTGGTGGCCACGGGGCGACGGCCCGTCACCGCGGAGCTGAACCTCAACCAGGTCGGGGTGGAGACCGGCACGTCCGGCGAGATCGTGGTGGATTCCCGGCTGGCCACATCCAATCCGCGAGTCTGGGCCGCCGGGGACGTGACCGGACAGTGGGATTTCGTGTACGTCGCGGCGGCACACGGCGCTCTCGCGGTGGAGAACGCGTTCACCGACACCGTCGCCGTGGTCGACTACCGAAACTTGCCCCGCGTCGCCTTCACCAGCCCCGCCATCGGGGCGGTCGGGATGACCGAGCAGGAAGCTGTGTCCGCCGGGATCTCCAGCGTTAGCCAGGTGCTACCCCTGGAATTCGTCCCGCGGGCGCAGGCCAACCGGGACACCCGAGGCTTCATCAAGGTCGTCGCCGATAGCGACAGCGGGCAGATTCTGGGCATCTCCGCTGTGGCAAAGGACGCCGGGGAGCTCGCCGCCGCCGGCGTCTACATCCTCGAGGGGGCAATGACGACCGCGCAGGTCGCCGCCGCGTGGAGCCCCTATCTCACGATGACCGAGGGCATCCGGATCGCCTGCAAGGCGTTCACCACCGACGTCACCAAGCTCTCATGCTGCGCGTGAGCCCGCGACCCCGCCTCTGAAACAAAGGAATCACATGACCGCCATCGACGAGAAGACCCTCGCCTATCTGCTGTCCCCCTCCAGGTCAGGGCTCGACCCGAGCCTGTTCGCGCCGCTCCTGCGGCTGCTGGCCGAGGGCGAGCCCGTCACCATCGCCGAACTGGCCACCGCCAGCGGACGGAGCGAGAACACGGTCCGTCGGGGACTGTCCGCAGTCCCCGACGCCGAGTACGACGACGACGGCCGCATCCTCGGCCTGGCCCTGACTCTGCGGCCCACGCCACATCGCTTCACGGTGGCGGGGCGGCAGCTCTACACGTGGTGCGCGCTGGACACCCTCTTCTTTCCGGCACTGATCGGGAAGGCCGCGACGATCGAGTCGACCTCCCCAGACAGCGGGATCTCCGTCCGGGTGACGACAGGCACCGACGGCACGATCACGTCCGTGCAGCCCGACACCGCCGTCCTATCCCTCTTGATCCCGGACCACGACGGCCTCGTTCGGTCCTCGTTCTGCAACCAGGTGCACTACTTCGCCTCCCGCGAGGAGGCCCAACCGTGGCTGGACGCACACCCCGACGGCGAAGTCCTGGACATCGAGGCTGCGCATCGGGTCGGCGCCGCCGTCGCATCCTCGATGCTGGCGCAGGCCGACACCGCTGATCCGGACTCGGTCACGCAAGACGCCTACTCCGCGCCTTGACACCTACCGCGCGGAGGCAGCACACGAAAGCTCCGATAAACCCCGGAGAACGGCGCGATTCGTCTGATGAATGAAGTGACCATCTCCGATGGCTCGGTCGTATGTGCAGAGCAAAACCCTGACCCCGACCGCCTCGCAACCCCCATTGCATAGTTATGCGCCACTTCGGGTCGTCTCTCATTCGATCGTTTCTCGGACACTGCCGGACTCACATCGGGAGGTTCGGCCGACCTTTCGTTATCGAATCGTTGAGTGTCTCGAAACCCGTCCGAAAACCAACTGTCTCCCAATACTTCGTGTCGTTGAGTTCTGCGACACTGTGCCCTTGTGAGCACACTTTTGGGGTACGCCAGGGTCTCGACCGCCGACCAGAACCCGACTCTGCAGACGGACGCTCTGACGGCCGCGGGCTGTTACAAGATTTGGACGGATGTCGCATCCGGTTCCAAAGACGATCGACCGCAGCTGGCAGAAGTTATCGGGCATCTTCGACCCGGCGACACCCTCGCAGTGTGGCGTTTGGACCGACTCGGCCGAAGCCTTCCCCACTTACTGGAAACGGTAGCCCACCTCGAATCGATCGGCGTCGGGTTCACCTCACTCACCGAAGAAATCAACACCACCACTTCTGGTGGCCGGCTGATCTTCACCATCTTCGGAGCGCTCGCCGAGTTCGAGCGAAACCTCCTGAGGGAGAGAACCTTTGCAGGTTTGGAAGCAGCCAAAAGGCAGGGACGTACGGGCGGTCGACCGCCCGTACTCGACGACAAACAGAAGGCGATCGCACGCAAGATGAAAGGTGCCGGCGTCTCGATGACCACCATTGCCGAAACCCTCGGGGTGGCCCGATCAACCCTGTACCGCAACCTCGGCTAGACGGTTCGTGCACACACTTCGGAACACGAAACATCAGTCGTCTCTGTGATGTAGCGTCGCAATCTGCCGTCCTACTCACGGAAAGATCGTCACATCATGGAGCTCAAGAATTCTCGTGGACTGTTTTTCGCTCAGACCCGTCAGCCGCAAATAAGCTACTGGGCGAACCCCAAGATGTTGAAGCTCGTGGAAGGATCGCGGCGAACGATTCCGAGTGAATTTCTGGACTGGGACCCGTGCGCGCCAGACAGTCGATCGAACTGTCCGCAACTGCACGATGCTATGGAAATGCTCGTAAATCTGTCGAATCCTAAGTGGCGAGACCGAGCAAGTAATATCTACGCGGGGCGTACATATTCGAACGAGGATGTAGCGGAAGCTCAAACGAATCTTCGCGGCGGCATGATAGCCATATCGAACGAATACTCAGAAGCCATCACTGCATATGCGGCAATGTACGGCCAGTTTCTTTCCGCGATCGATTTTGCGAAAAATATTACCCAAGAGCAATCGCGCCTACTGTGGACCGGACTGCACGATCACTTCAATAAAAGTATCGAAGACTTCAAGCTTGGTGGAATTATTTCACTGAAGGGAAATGACTTGATGGTCTTCCGCGACGATGAGGCCAGGGAATCCTTCAACAGTGCTATTTTCATGGCCGAGTTCTGGACGGTCGCGCATGAATTCAGCCACCATATAGTGCGCGACGTCTCGACCAGGAGAGATCGGGACGTTGTGACGATCCTGCAGGATTTGACGAAGGCCAGTTCGGTAGGCGAGGAAATCCGGTCCATGTCTTCCGACCAACGCGACGAGATAAATGCAGACTTGCTCGCAACGCTTCTCGTGTCTGGTTACTTCAACGATACCCGCAACCCAATAAAGGTACCCGGCGCGATCTCTGGCGCCGCCTTGTCTCTCATTACAATCGCACATTTCCGCGACGAATGGACGTCCGATCCATCGGATTCCCATCCTGGATGTCTGGACCGAATTCGGATTCTCCTGACCCTTATTTGCGAATATTATGGATCGGAAAGCGCATACCCCGACGATCCTGAACGATCACATATTGTTGTTCGTCGGGTTGCCGGGCTTCTCATAACCTTTGCGTTCTGGGTTCACGGATCGATCGGAATGGACTCAAAATCGATAAATGATTCTATTGCCAAGCTTTCAGTCATATTCGAATTTATGGAGAACGAGAACTGAAAGAAGAATGGAAGGAGGAACTTCGTTCCACCTTCCATTCTGCCAGTTCAGTCCCACCGCTCCGGGTCGAACAGGCTGGGTCCGATTCGCTCTTCGAGGACTTGGAAAGTTGTTCCACGCCAGACGCGGTACACCCCAGCGAGAGCGATCGCGGCCCCGACTGTCATGAAGATGAAACCGATAGGATTTGTGGGGCCGGCTACAGCCAGGGCAACACCGGAAATCGCCACGGCAATCAGGATTGCCACGGACCCTTCGATTTGCATTGCACGTCCCTGACCTGCGAACCTCGGCATATCTGACGCGCGTTTAGCCATCACGCTGGCCGGTTCGTCGAGGTCCCGAGGGCCGCGATCATCGGCGTCCGGCGAGAGTTGCACTCAGTGGGGCGGTGAGCGTTGAGTGTTCGGCTGCGCTGATGTGATCGCGGACGACAATCGCTGCTGCGGCGCAACCGATGTCGGTGAGCGGGTATCCGGTCAAGGTGTCGAAGAAATTGACGGGTAACCCCGCGGCCCGGGATGCGAGCTTGTTCGCGAGCAGCATCTCGTCGAGCAGTCCAGCTTGGACGGCCGCCGAAATGAGTTTGCCTTTTGCTTCGGTATGCGTGGGCCGGAGTTCGACCAGAATGTTGGAGAAGGTGTCGAACTTCTTCGCTGCTGCCGCATTGGCTAGTTCGAAATCGTCTGTGTAGTAGAGCTTTTCGATGAGGTCGACGACGTCGGAGCCGTGGTGGCCGAAGAGTTCGGAGGCGCGGATCTCGCGGTGGACGTTGATGCCGTCGAGTCGTCGTAGTCCGGGGTCGCGCGGGACGTCGGTTTCCTTGTCGCCGCTGACTTCGTAGATCGAGAGGGGCCAGGACAGTTTGGTGTCGAGATTTGCGTGCCTGATGAGGTTGTCGAGGCCGTCGGCTGCGAGTGCTGCTCGGACTGTGCGTCCGAAGTGTGTACGTCCCGTGGCTTGGGTATTGAGTGCGCGTGCGGCGCGGTAGTCGATGGTTTCGCGGGCACTTTTGCGTTGGTCGGGGCATACGCGGCCCTCGACGTCGACGATGACATAGCGCTTAGGTGTTGTGCTCATGGTGGTGAACCCCCTGGTTCCGTGCGATTTCTCAATGGTTTGGTAGTCGGCATGACTTGAGGTGCTCTGAGGTTGATGGTCAGGGCAGCGCTCGTCGATCGATTCTCAGTCGACCCAGGCAGGCTGGGCAGGGACATGGTTGGTGGGAACGGGTGCGAGAAGGCGCAGGATGGGCAGGCTGAAAACTCGAAGAGCGAGCGAGCTGCGCCAGCCTTTGTGCTTGACCGCGAACAGCCAGTGTCCGAACAGCCACAGGCCCAGCCCCACTGCCAGGGCCAACGGTGCGTTCATCTCCCCGAAGTGGGGGCCACCCCAGATGAGGCCGGCGATGGTGAGAATGATGAGCAGGCCGCCGAGGAATCTGGCGACGAATGATCCGATTTTCCAGGCCACCAGGACCACTACGCCGATGATCAGGATGCTCATGTTCGTTCCCCCGCACTGTGTATGAGTGTGTTGGCTCATTGTGCGGCACACCTACGACAGATGTGGGTTCTGTCGTGAGTGTGCGGGCGGAGCGGCCCACCGTGTTGTTCACTGTTCTTCTCGCTTGAGAGTCAGGGTGTTTCCGTGACCGACGGAATGCGGTCTGCCCAGTAGGAAACGTCCTATGTGAGAGCTGTTGTCGTCGAGAGCGATTGCCTCGATGCGGACTGCACGGCCGGTGTAGCCGTCGTCTTCGGTGCACCAGTTCTGGATCCGGCAGGCTCTGTTCAGCCAGATGATGCGTCCCACGTGTTTGTCGCACACGCACGCGGCGGGAATGGTCTCGGCGTCTGCGAGGAACTCCTCGAGTGCCGGGTCTGCGTCGGAGGGAAAGTCGAACAGGTCGAGTTGAGCAGGTTCGCTACCTTTCATGTCCCCACAGTAGCCCATAACGTCCTACTTGTGGGACGCACCGGGCTTTCAATGGTCCTGCGCGTCCCGTCTTTGGGTAAGGTTGCGGTATGAATCAGCTGTTCAAAGCCGCTTCCGATGCAGTGTCGACCTCGAAGCAGGCCGCCCGCCAGGCGAAAGAAGCGAGCGATGTCGTGCTGATGCAGGCAATCAAAGTGCTGCTCGCGCGCGGTGTTTCCATCCGGGAGACTGCCTCGATGCTCGATTCGAGTAAGGCGACGGTCGGGCGTCTCGCGGCATTGCCGTCGACGGCCACGCCCGTTCCCTCTGCCGATGGAGAGTCCGCTGACCTCGTGGTAAGCAACGGGTGGGGATCGCAGAAACGATTGGACGAGGTGTACGAGTGGTGCTTGATCTACGACGGTGAGCACGGGATCGAACTCCCGCCGGCGGTACTCGACCTGACAAAGGACCAAGCACTCTCAAATCTTCGGGACGCGTGCGAGCAGGATCGGGTTGCCGGCGAGAGCAGGCTCACTGACGACGAACGGAACGCCGTCCGTCGTCAGTGCAGGTTGGCGACTGTGATCGCCCGTGCTTGCGGCGCTACTGGTGATGAACTCGCGCGATCGCAGAGTTGATCATGGTCTTTCCGATCATGATCTTTCCCTTGATCGACCGAGGCTGAGGGGGTCTCTAAATTGCTGTGCTCCGTCAGGCCTGAATCAATTCGAGAGCGGCCACTGCCCGGTCCGGGAGGAAGAACTCACGAACATCGGTTCCAGTGAGGTAGTCCTTCACGTCGATCGTTTTGAGTTCGAGCTCGGAGATACCGAAGAATTCGCTGGCAAGCTTGAGTTCTAACACCACATTGTGGATGGGATTGTCGGTTGCTTCCTCGCGAAGTACGCGGTTCCATCCCGGCTCCGGGTTTGCCGTGACGAAGTCGGGACTAACGTTGACATCGATGTACGAATACTCGGTGGACTCCGTCAGGATCACGGCAGCCTGCGTTACGACTTCCCTGTAACCCTCGGCCGTTGACGAAGCTTTCTCGGTGGCAGCACGCCCCTTGCGCAGGTCCGCGACAAGGAGGGTCAGCGCCGCGAGATCCTCCCCGGTGAAGTGCCTCTCGAGACCTGGGATCGGTCCGTTCAGGTATACGCGGGTCTTTGCCATTGTTTCTCCATTTCAGTGCCGAATGATTCAAATTGATTGTATTTCAACATTTTTCGTACCGCTCAACCACTTCGCACATTCCTGTGCATGGCGTTTACAGCTCTTGGCCTTGGTCACGTTCGACAGATGGATCGGTCGACGGACGGGCGGGATTGGGCCGGTCGGGTGATGCTCGGCGACGGTTGAGCATGTCCCGTATTGATGTCGGGTGCGCGAGGTCGATCACCGTGGGAGGAGCCTCGTTTGACGGTGAATCCGTTTCCGGAGACGACTCAGCTGCCTCCGCGATAGCTAGGTCGGCGTTGCCGGGTTCTGATGTTTCCTGCTCTGCCGCAACAGGTGCCGGGTCTTGTTCCGTCGAAGCACCGGAGACAGTTGCAGATTCGGCCACTGCTGCCAGTCGGCTGCGTTCCATGGCTGCTTCGGCTTCCCGGCGGGCCATGATCGCTCGGACCTCGTCGGCGTCGACGCATTCGAGTTGTTCGACGAGCGCCGGTGTCGCGTTGAGCATGAGCGACCAACCGGGCTCTCGCCCTTTGTATTCGAGCCGCTCTTGCAGTTCAGCTCGGCGGGCGATCGCTTCGGGGCTGTTTTCTTCCTCTCGGAGCTGGCGTTGGAGGTCGTAGAGTTCGGCGTACATCGACTTGAGCTCGGCGCTTCGGGGAAAGTCCTCGCTGGACTGCTTCTGCAGTTCTTCGAGTCGGGCAGTGGCGGTGTCGAGTTGCCAGGTGCGGGAGTCGAGTTTGTCGGGCACTTCGGCGACCATGCGTTCGATGCGGCTCATGATGCCGCTCGCGAGGTGACCGAATGCTCCTTCGCGTTCTTCTTCGGTCATGGTGGTGTTCGCTCGTACGCTGACGTACATGTCTTCTTGGGGAATGACTCTCGTCGAGAGCGGTAGCCCTTTCGCACCGACGTAGAGTGCGGCATCGGCCATGGACCGGCGGACCTCGATTTCGAGGCCGCCCTTGGTTGCGACGGTGACGACCTTGTCGAGTCCTGCCCCTTTGAGGTGACCGTAGGTCTCTCGTAGGTGATGGACCAGCGCTTTCGATGCCTCGGGGCGTTTGGTGAAGGTTTGGCCGGCGATGGTCATCGAGAATCCCTCGGCCGCCAAGTGTGCCTCGACTGCGGGTACGGCCGCGGTCAGTGCCGCGATTGCCTGCTTGTGTCCGGGTATGGCGGTGGTGAGGGCTCCGAGTTCGCGTTCACGGCTTCGAGCTGCCGCGAAGTGGGCATCGGCGTCGGCCTGTAGGTCGGCGACAGCGCCGTCGAGCTCGACTTGGCGCATGTAGCGGGGATCTCCGGTAGCGATCGCTTTGATCGCTGCTGCGTTCTTGGCGAGGTCGTCCCCGCCCAGGTCCTCGACTCGGCGCACAGTGCGGTCTGCACGTTTGAGCTGCTCGATGAAGTGCGCTTTGCGTTGCACGGTCTGCCACATGAAGGTGTCGAAGGTGCGTTCGGCGACGTACGCGAAGATTTGGACGCGCTTGTTCTGGTTGCCCTGCCGGATGATGCGGCCTTCTCGTTGTTCGAGGTCAGCGGGTCGCCAGGGCACGTCGATGTGGTGCAGGGCGACGGCGCGCGGCTGGATGTTGGCACCGGTGCCCATCTTTTCGGTGGAGCCGAAAACGACGGCGACGCGGCCGTTTCGGCAGTCCGCGTAGAGCTTCGCCTTCTCCGATGCTTTCGCGTAGTCGTGGATGAACCGGATGGATTCGGGGTCCATGCCGGCGGCGACGAGTTCGTCCCTGACTCCGGTGTAGATGTTCCACGCTCGGCTCTTGGCTTTCGGGGTCGACCGGTCGCAGAAGACGATCTGGAGCCCTCCTCGTAGGGGCGACTCGTTTCCTAGATTGTCGAGGTAGACGTTGTCCTTGGTGTCTTCGCGGACCTCGAGGATCTGATCTGCGAGGATGCGAGCTCGGCCACCGGTCTCGGGGGCGTCCAGGTGCGCGGTCCTCGGGTCGAGGGTGACGTTGCGGCCGTCGCTCGCAATCTTGAGCGAGTTGTCGATGTCGGGGCGGCGGCGGTCGGCGGCGCTGGCACGGTGACCGAGGTCGGTGATGAAGTCCCGCACTTCCTGGCTGGGCTCGAAGGAGATGACGGTGCGCTCCCCGTCTTCGAGGACCGGAAGGGTCACCGGCACTTGATCGCGCATGACGACGTCGGTGAACACGCTGGTCATGGCGACAAGGTCACCGACGTTGGTGAATTCTCCGACCCTGGTCTTGGGAACGAGTTTGCTGCCACTCGAGTTCAGTTCGACGCTCTCGACCGTGTCGGTGAATGTCGCGCCCCACGAGTCGAGCGCGGCAACACCGGCAGCCTCGAGCAGATCCGGGCGCAGGTAGTTCGTCATCACCCACAGCTCACCGAGACTGTTCGCCACCGGTGTGCCGGTGGCGAAGGTCGCGACTCGTTCGACGTAGTTGTCCTCGGGGATACCGGCAGAGGTGGCTTCGGCGCGGCGCACACCTCGCAGGTAGTGCAGCTTCATCGACAGGTCCATGGCCTGATCGGCGCCCTTGGCGCAGGCCAGCTCGTCGACGTTCGATTGACGGCGCAGGTTCTTGTACATGTGCGCTTCGTCGATGAACAGGTAGTCGCCGCCGCTCTCCTCGAAGCTCAGACCAGCGTCTTTTCCGGTTTGATCGAGGGTGTCGTTGAGTCGTTCCTCGGCGTTGGCGATCGCGATTTCGAGTTTCTTGACCGACTCGCGGGTTTCCATCGTGGTGCGGTGCTCGTAGAGCTTGTCGAGTTCGTCGCGGATGAAATCGGCTTTGGTCTGATTCGAGACGCCGATCAGCTTGAACGCGGACTGCGGCACGATGACCATGTCCCAGTCCTCGGTGGCCGACTGTGCGACCAGTCGCCGGCGGGATTCGAGATCGGTGGCGGCGGATCCGGAGAGGATGCGGGCGCCGGGGTACCAGTGCGATGCCTCGATGGCGATCTGTTCGACGATGTGGTTCGGAACTACGATCCACGGTTGGCGGACGAGTCCGAGCCGTTTGAGTTCCATGGCGCCCATGAACATGGTTCCGGACTTGCCGGCGCCGACGACGTGATCGAGCAGTACGGACGGCTCACCGACGATTCGGGCGACGGCGTTGCGCTGGTACTCGTAGGGCGCGTACTTGTCGCCGAGGCCGGGGAAGGTCTGGTAGCTGCCGTCCCACTGCGGTGCGACTGTCGAGTTGAACAGTTCGTTGTAGGTGTCGAGGAGCCTTTCGCGGCGATCCGGATCGGCGTCGAGTGCCCACGTGCGGAACTCCTGCTGTATCCGTCGGGCCTTGTTCTGCGCAGCGCGAGTTGCCTTGTCGTGCAGCAAGTCCCCACCTGCTGCTTCGGCGTATTCCTTGGACTTGTTGATGCGGATCGGTTCCATGTTGCACAGCGACGTCAGCAACGTGATGTGGTCGTAGTCGCCGCGGGCGCATCCGGAGTACTTGATGCCCAATCGGTCGGCGGTCTCGTCCTCGAAGTTGAAGCCGCCGGCCTGCCCTGTCCACGTCTTCGGTACGACGCCCCACTTCTCGGCCATGCCCTTGTCGCCGCGATAACCCGCGACGTGGATCGACCACTGGGCGTCGAAGCGTTCGACCTTGATCGTGGTGCCCTCGGGAACCTCGAAGGTTTCCCGGATGAACTGGGCGTAGTCGGCGGGATCGACCCACGGGGCACCGAGTTTGATGTCGATGTCGTTCTTGCGTGGCGGCTGAATCTCGGTGAGGGCTTGAACATTGGGCCGGTACCGGGGATCTTGTTCCGCCGCTGCGTTGGCGTCCGCGAGTTTCGTGCGGACGTTCCCCGACAGGTACGACGTCGAGGGGATCCAGGTGTTCGGATCGTGCAGTGAGCGGAATGCCCGTCCGACCAGTTGTTTCTCGACGTCAGGGCGCGGGACGCTGAGCAGCTCACTGATGCGATCGACGTCGACGGCGCGGGTCTCGTCGAGACTGATCGCGAGTGCATCGTCGATGGTTTCGGCCTCGCGGCGTTCGGCACGTGCCGAGACCACGTCGGTGGCGAAGATCGCGGCCTTGCTGCCGCGCATCGTTTCGTCGTCGAAATTCTCCATGGCGAACACGACGTGGATGGTCGGGTCGTTGCGGAGGATGCCTTCGAGGTGGGTCTGCTTCTTCCACGGCCGGCGGTTGTCTTCCCACGCTTCGTCGTTGAGGCGTTCGTAGACGGCGTCGGGGATCTCGCCCTGCCACGGTCCGTCTTCGTTGCCTTCCTTCGCCCTCCACCGCTCGATGCTCTTTTCGAGTTTGCGGTCGTGCTGGGCGTCGGTGAGGTCGGCGGGGATCTTCCACTCGAACCGGTTGATGAATCCGTATCGGCCCAGGTACTCGTCGTAGCGGGAGTTCAATTCCTCACGCAGGGCGATCCTTTCGCTGCGTGGTCGCTCTTCGAGCTGAGAGCGCACCAGGGTGACCGCGACGTCACGCATCTGCAGGAGCTGGCGCCATTCGTCGTGCTTCTTGGCCCCTCGCACGGTGGCCTGTTCCCATCCGCCGCGGCCGTAGACCTGGATCTGCTGTTCTTCTTCGTTCCAGCGCAGGGTGTCGATGGCGATTTCGTCGCCGGTGCGCTCGGCGCCGTTGATCAGTCCCTGATCGAAGGCGTTCACTCCGGCGACGGCGGTGGACTCGATCGTGGCGGTCAACGCCAGATCCTCGGCGCGGGCGCGGTCGACGATCGCGGTCAGGCGCTGTGAGAGTGCTTCGACCATGGGCGCACCGACAGGGCCGTTGACCTTGAGGGTTTCGTTGCTGTACATCCCGGGCCCGATGACCATCTCACCGAGAACGTTGTGCGGGTTGGCGGCGAAGTATCCGTTGACGGACCGATCCAGGTAGCGGCCGTCATCGTCGCGGACTCCCGTCTCGCCGGTGGTGACGAACTGCGACGTCGCTTCCGAGCGTTCGCGGTCCTCTTCACGAACACGGAAGACCAGCACGTCGGTGACGACTTCGGTGCCGGCCACTCGGGCGAATGCACCGGTCGGCAGACGCACTGCGCCGATCAGGTCGGCCCGCTCGGCCATTTCCTTGCGCGCACGCGGATCTGCGGCGTCGGCGGTAAATGCCGACGAGATCACCGCGACGTACCCTCCGGGCGCGGTGAGGGCGAGGGACTTGTTGATGAAGTGGTTGTGGATCGAGAGGTTGCTCTTGTTGTGTGCGGGGTCGTGCAGGCGCAGCGCACCGAACGGGACGTTGCCCACGGTCGCGGTGAAGCTGTCCTCGGGTACGCGGGTGTGTTGGAAACCTTCGTTGCGGATCTGCGCGGACGGGTAGAGCGCCGCCGCGATTCGTGCGGTCACCCCGTCGAGTTCGACACCGACCATCGTCGCGGATTCCGGCGCGTGCCCGATGAACGTGCCTGCACCGCAACCCGGTTCGAGTACCCGTCCACCGCTGAAACCAGCGCGCTCGAGTGCATCCCACATCACCGAGACGATGGCCGGATCGGTGTAGTGGGCGTTGACGGTGGTGAAGCGAGCTTGATTCCACTGCTGACTGGTCAACAACGATTCCAGGCGTGAGCGGTCTTGCGCCCATTCCGTTTTCGAGGTGTCGAAGATGTTGGGGACAGCTCCCCACCCCGACCACTGAGCGATGATCTGCTGCTCTTCTGCGGTGGCGTAGCGCTGTTCGGAGTCGAGGACACCGAGCATTTCGATAGCGGCGATGTTCGCCCGTGCCCGCGCCTTCTCTCCGGACGGCGGCAGAACCTCGACCCCGGGGGCGAAATCAACCGGTTCGGGAAGGATTCGCGCGGCCGTTCCCGGTTGCGCCTCCTCCCCCGCTTCCGCGGAACCTAACGCTTCCGAGACCTCGACGGCAGTGGTCTCAATCACCGTCTCCGCCACCAACTCCACCTCGGCGAGACTCGGTGTGGGTTGAGCTTCTGCGGCCGTCAGAGGCAGCGGTGTACCCCCAGGATCGACGGCTGCGGGATCGACAGGACTGGCGCCGGCCTCGTCGAAGAGCCCGAGCTGGCTCTGCTCTACTTCCGCTCGACGAGTGCGCCGGGGCCGTCGAGCGGCTGGCCGTCCTCGACCATTGCCTCTTCGAGCTGGCTGATGAACGACGGAAGTAGCGGGTCGCTGCTGCTCGTCGGGATCTGCTGCCCATCCTCCGAGAGTGTCTGCATCAAATAGGCCGCCATCACCCGGTAGAGCGTCGAACGGGTCGGGAACAGTTGATCGGTCAGTTCCTCGATCACCTTCGGCGGTTCGCTCCGAACCAGTGCCTTGCGCCACCGCTGCGGATCGCTCCGGGTCCCTTCGGACTGGCTCTCCGGTGTGCTCTCGTTGTCCGTCTCCTCCTGGAACGGGTCGAGCGCTCCCGGAATCTGCTCGTAGAGCATCTCCTGCAGAACCTGGGCGGTGATCTGCGCTCGCGCCGTCTCGATCAAGGCCAGCTTCGTCGAGAAGTCCGGCTCCCGTCCGTGCTCGCTCTTGAACCGGGCCACCAACGGTCCCTGCGCCGTCCCCATCGACAGTTCGATCTGCGCCGAGATTTCCTCGGTCCGCTCCTGCAGGAACGCCTGCTTCGCCGACTCCGTCATCGACTCCGGAAAACCGATCTCCTCGGTCCACACTCGACTCACCTCGGCGAGAATCTGTCCGCTCATCACTGTGTTCCTCCATGTCGAAAAGGTCGAACTGATCGTTGTTGTTCTTGCTGGACGCCACAGCAGAGATCCCCACGAATTCCCACCGCACGGCACTCACCGACACCGAGCAGACTCAGTGCCGGCCCCGTACAGATCGACGGGCGGTGAGCACCACTACAAGGTCCCATCATGCCCGTAACCGACCCGCAGGCCCGTTTGTCGAGCCGCCGCGTCGGGGATCGAGTAGCGAGTTCTCTACTCGCCAGTAGCGTCCACATTCGTTTTCCTGTCGTCGATGCCCGAACCCCGCCCCTACCTCCCGACGAATGCAGAGGTAGAGGCAAGAGCCCTACGGGCCGGTCAGGGACTTCAAGTGCGCACTGACCACGTCCTGGACCCGAGTCGCCACGTCGACGTCCTCACGCAGGGTGGCTGCGGCTTGGACGGCTCCCACGGTGCCCGAGCACAGATTCCACGCGAGACGGTGTGCAATCGGACCGTCCACGCACTCACCGGCGGTGATCGCCGGTTCGACGATGTCACTGACGGCGTCAACCCAGCGCGCGAAAGCTGCACCGTTGTCGATACTGGCTTCGAGGGTCAGCTTCATCCCAGCGCGCAAAGTGACGTCGTCAGCGATCTTGCGAGCAAGGAACGAGAAGATCGCAGCCAACCGATCGAAGGCGGTCTCTCCAGCGGCATCTACCGTTGTGTCGTTGATTGCCTCGTCGACCGCCAGGTTCCAGTCCCCGATGAGCTGTTGCGCAATCGCTTCCTTGGACGGGAAGTGGTAGTAGAACGCACCTTTGGCGAAGTGGCTAGCTGCGAGGATCGTGTTGATGCTGGTGTTGCCGTATCCGTCGACGTCGAAGTGCTGTGCCGCGTCGGTCAGGATCGCTTCTCGTGTTCGGACTGCGCGGTCCTGCATTGCCGAGTTCTTGCTGCCTGATACGCGACCGATCCGAGGACGGGTTGTCGTGGTGGCAGCGCTTTCCGGAGTTCGTGCCGGGTCGATGGGGCTGTTCACAGGGATGCTCCTTCGATCATGCGGACGGAGGCCGGGTCGGTTCCGCGCCACATCAGCAGCAGATCGTCGACCCGTCTGGTGATGGAGTGATTCTCGTCGAAACTGGCTGCAACCTGCACGGCGCCGACGAAACCGGCGCAGAGGGTGTCTGCGAGCCGCGACATGCTTTCCGCGCAGTCGAGAGCACCGCAACGAATAGCGTCGACGACGATCGGCGTGAGGGCTTCGGTCCATGCCTCGTACGCGGTGTGAGCGCCGCTGAGAGATTGATCGACGGACAGGATGAGTCCAGCTCGGGTGATCGCCTCAGTTTCGGTGCGACGGGCGAGTTCCCGGTAGATCATCACCACTTGCCGGTCAGCGGGCTGCCCGGTCGCTGCCGCTTTACCCACAGTCTCCGAGACGACGTTCTCCCAGCGGTGCAGCATTTCTCGGGCGATGGATTCCTTCTTCGAGAAGTGGAAGTACATCGCACCTTTGGTGGTCTCGGAGATCGCCAGGATGTCGTTGATGCTGGTGCCCGCATAACCCGTCCGGCCGAACAAGGTGGCGGATACCTCGAGGATCGCTTCTCGGGTTATTTTCGCTCGTGGCTGCATTGGTGGTCGGCCGGTCTTTCCGTGGTCGACGCTTTCTGCGAGGTCGTTATGATCGTTCATTGGTCACAGGTCCATTCTGTGGTCATCGGCCCTGACGGTGTTAGAGCACCGCCAGGGCCACCTTTTATTGGTGGGACTGGGTCAAACGGTGGTGAGTTCGCTGCGCATCGGATTCTCGGCGGCGCGCAGGTCTGGTAGCGGCGGGCTCTCGAATCCTGCTGCACGAGCTGCGGTATCGAACTTCTCGTACCGGCGCCATGCGGTCGATGTTGCGACAGGCGGCTTCGACTCCTGAGCGATCGTCTCCCACGTGAGGTTCGGGTTCGTGAGCTTGCGGACTGCTGTGTCCTTCACGTTCGCCGCAAGATCAGACCCGGCGATGAAGGCCATGAGGTCGTCTATGCCGGTATCCGTGCCGGTCTGCGTTTCTTCGGTATCTCGGCCGCGACCGAATGCCGTAACGGTGTCTTGGGCATCAATGTCGTCGTGACCCTCATCCGTCATTTCGTCGACGAAAAACGGCTCCGCAAAGTCCGCAATGACGTCGTGCTGGTCGGCCTGCACATCCTCCGTTGCGACGTCTTCGTTGCGTTTCGCTTCCAGTTGTTCCGCAATATTTCGGGCAACCCGGTCGCGGAGGCGAGGGTTTCGGATCGACCCCCAGTCGGCAGTCAGATCAGGCGCAACGCTCTTTGCACTGTCACTGTCGGTGGCGTTTTCAACGATCGAGCGGTAAGCGGCGTAGGCCATTCCAACTGCCTTCACCAGGATCGTGATTCCGTGCGTGAATGCTAAGACCAGGGCCGGCGGAATGATCGCAATGGCCGCTGCAATAGCCGGTGCGAGTGGGATGAACCCGAGGTCTCCCCCACCACCGATGAACTCCCGTGCGGCAATTGCTGCGTGATAGGCGTGGTACGCGTTTCCGAGGATGCTGATCACGACAACGCTGACGGCGAGTGCGATGTAGAAGCCTCGGTCGCGCTTGTTCATGTTGAGCTTGCTGATGATGACGATGGCGATGGTGGCGCCGAGGATTGCGCTGTCCACGATCGCAGGGAAAATCCAGGTCAGGTGTTCTGGGATCAGAGCTTGCCTGGCGAGGTCTCGTTGCACGGCGAAGGAAAGTACGAATGCGCCGGTGGTGATACCGAGTGCAATGACAATCGCGAGTGCGAGTGCGGCGAGCAATGCGCCTAGCTGAATACGAGCTGCCCGGAGGCTAAAGTCGGTCATGACTGGGTTCTTTCCTTTCAGCGGGGTTCCCGGTCTGGAGCCTCGTCGGGTGCATCCGGCGGGGCTCCCTTTACTTGCAAGCGCTACTTCTGTTCGTCCTCGAGCAGTTGATGAATGTGCTTGATGAGCAGGTCCTGCATAGCGGTCTCGTTGCGGACCGCGTACTCCTTGAAACGTCGGTGAAGGTCTGCGTCGACGTTCACCTGGATCCTTTTCGTCCGTCCACTGGAATCGCTCATCATGTCTTCGATGGATTGTGGAGCGCGAGTGGCGGATGGTCGGCCAGCTCGGAGGTTGCCTGTCGCCATGACGTGGCCTTTCATTTCGTCAAACACTCATACACTCATACGCTCATACGCTCATAGCCAGTTTTGAGTTAATGAGTGAAAGTGGTTTGCCAGTTGAGTTCGCATGAACCGGGGATCTACGCCCCTCGACGTCATTGCTCGGTCATACGACGAGCTTCGCTTTTGTCTCGTCCGTCAGCCCTGCAAAGGCCGCAAGTTCACGAAAGAGCGACTTGACCTCGTCGGACGCCACCGAATCCGGTTCTGCGTCCAATACCGTCGTACCTGTGGCTGCAGTATTGGGGTAGCTGATGCGTTGAGTGATCCGCGCGTCAAGCACGGGCAGTCCGTAGTCGCGGAGCGCACCTGTCACCTCACGACCGATACGGGTGCCGGTGATCGCCCTACTGATAACAAACGCAGCCTTGAGTTTGCCGTCGGTGATCTCGATCCGCTGAAGCACGAGTTTGACCAGATCCTCTGCCGCCCAAATGTCGTACGGCGATGGCTGTACGGGAATGAGGACTACATCAGCGGCCTTTATCGCCGATACAGCCAGATCAGCCGCCTGAGGGGCTCCGTCGATAATGATGACTGGATGCGTAGTGACCCTCTTGAGGTCACGTTCGATCGTTGGTCGGTCGATCCCGACTACCGGAACAGGCTGTTCCTCGCAGGCCGCCGCCCAATCTCGCGCACTCCCCTGCGGATCGGAGTCCACGAGCAATGTTTCGTACCCGGCAAGCTGGGATGCGCGCGCCAAGTGAGTGGCGATCGTCGTCTTTCCTGCACCACCCTTTTGGTTCAGCACTGCAATGACCGTCATCTATGCCACCTCCGAGTAGATACTCACCAGCGCCCGCATTCGTTGCGGACGTACTCATAACATCTTATGCGCTATCACCCAAAGACACAAACACTCATATGAGTGTTTGTGTCTTTGGGTCGCACTCGACACTGCGTTACCGGGTCAGACACCCATTTGCGAGCACGCTCCTTGCAGGCTCGGAGCAAAGCAGTCTATGAGGGTATGAGTGTTCGAGTGTTTGAGTAAATGAGCAAAACAAAGTCCGCAAAATCGCTGGTCGATCCGCAAAGACCCTCCGACCGGACTTGCCACAAACCGCGCACGTGGCGCGACGGCCGCCAGAACCTCGTCACATCGATCACGGACAGGAGGGGAGCCGATCGAGCACCTGAATATAAGTCACCAATTACGGGGGAGCCGGAGAGTCATGGTGCAAGTCTCGATTGCGGATTTTGCCCATCAAGGAGCGGTTTCAGTTGCCAATTGATTTCCCCGCAATGATTTTTGCGCATTCCCCGCAACTACGCCGGATGCATGCAACGACCGCAAAGCCCAAACACTCAAACGCGCAAACACGCAAACACGCAAACACTCATATGATGTCTTGTGTGTGCAGACACAGTGCCAGCAATCGCGTCGGGCCGAAGCCGTCAGGCTGCAAGGATTCGCGGAGACCTGTAGTTGGTCACGATCCACCATTGGCGGTCGCGTAGTCGGCGCGGCCGCCAATGGTGGGGAAGCGGCCGTACCTCGCTCGCGGTGATGCTTCAATCCGCAGCGCGACGACTCCGGGGCGACTTAGTTTCGTATCAGTTCGCCGGCCTCACACCGACCATAGACACTCAAACACGCAAACACTCATTTGATGTTTTGTGTGTGCAGACACAGTGCCAGCAATCGCGTCGGGCCGAAGCCGTCAGGCTGCAAGGATTCGCGGAGACCTGTAGTTGGTCACGATTCGCCGTGCGGTCGCGTAGTCGGCGCGGCCGCCAATGGTGGGGAAGCGGCCGTACCTCGCTCGCGGTGATGCTTCAATCGGCAGGGCAATCGCATCGAAGGCGTGCCTTCGGGGACCGCTACGTTTCTTACCTGGTCGACGACGCCACTCCAGCTCGGCTGTCCACCAGGCGAACAGCTCACGCTCCGTCACATGACGTAAAGCCCTGGCGGCTAGGACCCCCGAAACGCCGATTTGCTGCGCTGCCGTGTGAAGTTGGAGTCGACGGGTCTGGTCTGTGGATCGTGTTGTCGGGAGAAGGCGCAAACGCTGGAACACACGTTTCGCCGACGCCACCGTCCTGAGCGAGTAGCCGGTTGTCGCCGCAAGCTCGCTGTCATCTTGAATCCCGGAAATCAGGTGCAGGTGAATCCGGGCATAGGCCGGCCCTAGTCCGGGTGCGGGGGTCCAGAGGTCGTGAGCGTGGTGGGTCAGAAGAGCTTCGGACAGTGTGGGAGCCGGGGCGTGAATCACTTGTGTTGCACCTGTGCAGTACTCAGTGGGCGGTTGATTCAGTTTCCATGTTGCACCGGCGGTTCCCGACCCCGCCTGGACCTGGCTGATCCACGCGGACGCCTCAAGCGCCCTTAACCTTCTGGAGACGGTCGAAGCGTCCAGACCAGTGGCCCGCGCTAGTCGCCGGCAGTCGATGTCCAGGGTGGTGGTCCGAGCAGTGCGAGCGAGGTGAACTAGCGCATGGAGTATCCGTTCGTCGCTCGGGCCACCTGGCCGTGCAAACTTCGCGGACGCTTTGCACAAGCACTCAGTGATCGTGTCCAACTCAGCGTCAAGCTCGTCCGGTCTTGTCACGTTTTCATCTACTGCAGGAGCGAAGACCGCAGCTGCGGAGATTGCGCGTTCCCACTGCTTGGCGAGTGTGAAGGCATGACCGGTGGTTTTGTCTTCGTGGAGGCGAATCAGCCCTGGTGCAGTCAGTGCAGACTCAACGTCTCTGAGGGAGCGCCCGGCACCTGCCATCCCGAGAAGGATGCTGAACGCGACCGCACTACGGTCACACCCCTCGCTGAGTGGGGTCGCCATGAGGAGCTTCGTCCGCGCTGACAGCGGACGTTTCGGACGATCCAGACGAGGACCATCCACGGTCTGGATCACCCGAACCGGCGTCGACCGAGTGCCCGCTTCAGATAGGGGAGTGGTGTACGGGTGACGTGCCAGAAGCCACCCCACCACCTCAGAGGACGTCCCCTTACGCAGGGCGGCGAGCGACTCCGTGAGCGGGCGGCCGCGCAGACTCGGGAGTGCGTGCCCTCCAGCTCGGTGTGGAGCACCTGGTCCTCGTACTGCACCTGTAGTGGGGTTACACAGCGGGCTGACGTCGAGACTGGGGTAGTAAAGAGCCAGCGCATGAGCGAGCCCTTTAACGGCAGCGGGTTCAGCCGCGTCACTGAGAGCGACCCAGAGATGCTGTCCGCCAGTCGGTCCTGACGCGACGCGAAGGTGTCGTACTCCGAGTTCGGTCAGCTCGTGTGCGAGACGGTCGGCGTCTGCTAGTGCCACCTCCGGACCGTGCGCTCCGGTATCGAAATCGAATGCCAGCAGTTTGTATTGATGGTCCGAATCGGTCAGGTGAAGCGCCCATGGAACGTTCGGCGGAGCCGTCGGGGCGAGCACTGTTGCGCTGTAGTCGTGGGTGCTGGTCGGGTCGACCCGGATGCGGGTCCGCGGCGACATCCACATTGCAGTCGCATACAGGTCTGTGAGGAGTGGATCCTCATGATCGACGACACGCAGATTGATCGTAGAAATTTCATCAGGGCATGAGCTACCCTGAGACATGTCTGGCAAGACAAGTCCCTTCGGGGAATAGCAGTACCGCTGAGAAACGAGCTGGTAACTCGAATCTCACCAACTTCGATGAACCCTCGGCCTACCCGCCGGGGGTTTTTCAATTCTCAGCTGATTAGCGGCACCACAGGGGATGTGGCGGTCGGTGAGTCAGACTTTGGTCAGGTCCGCTCACGGTCGCTTTATGCGGAGAGTGGCAACACCCCCTGATCTAGTTCACGAACGAGTTCCTTATGGCCGGTGTGCAGGCACAGCAGGTCGGAGACGTACTGGCTGACAGAGCTTGCGCCAGCGTCTAATGCACGCTGCTCCAGGTCTCTGTAAACCACAGCGGGGACACGACCGAGCCGGCCACGGGGCCCTTTGCTTGGATTTGCCATCGCAGTCTCCTGTCTCTTCGTTGGTGGACGCCCCCTCATCCTGGACCAGGTTCAGGTTCCGGAGTGGTTGCGACACGCCAAAGCTGTCCAATATTCCGTAGCTCACCTGGGGTAGTTCGGGACGTTAGGGACTACTCACCCTGCTCGAAGTATGAGAGTGTGGGCAGCCTGCTTACGGCCCTTTGGCCTCAAGTTTGCGACCGGGTCCGGATCGGGAGTAGCGAGCGGAACCAGCTATCGCCATTCTTGCACAGGATTTGGCTTTAGTTTGTCTGTGTCTTTGCTTCACGGCTTTGGATGACCGGTTCATTTTGTCCGGGTTTAAGCTGTGGTCTTGGCTTGGCAGCGCGAAAGGGCCAGCTATTGGAGGTGGTGGATGTGTTTTCACAATTCACGCGCAGGGGGCGCGTCCAGGACGTGTTGTCGCAAATCCCTCTCAGCGCGCCGTGGACAGTGGGCGAGTTTCTGGACTGGATGTCCGAGCACGCCCAGAGTGAAGTCGTGCTCTCGCCGTGGAGTGGCCCACGTACGGAGTCCGGGGGCCGATGTGGACTACTGCTGGGCTCACCTGAGCGACTCATCATCAAATACGACCTGGACCACTCCGTACGGCATCAGCGGCAGCAGATATTCCACGAATGTGCGCACATTCTCTGCCAGCACGAGGGTGAGCCGTTCTGCCCGACCGAAAGCGTCCTGACCCAGGGGATCGATGTCAGATCCATTGAGTGGATGATGCGGCGTGACACTTTCGACACGCCTACGGAAAAAGAAGCCGAGGTCGTCGGAACGCAGTTGGCGATCCGTAGTAGAGGCCCGGTCGACGATTCCAGCCTCGGGGCGCTGCATCGCATCGCCGGCACCTTCGGACCTGAGGCGTGAGCGCGCAGCTCAGTCGCGAGGCCACAGCGTCAATGCCGTACTGGATGACGCTTCCGATGATCACGATCCTCGCGATAATCATCGTCGCGCGGGTACTGCTGGTGTCGAAACGTCAACTCGACCGGAGCGTGACCCAAATTCTGATTTGGTGGCTCTGTGCGGCCGTCCTGCGCGAGTCTTGGTTTCAGAAGGCGGTCATTTCCCACAGTGACCTGACGTTGTCGGATATCCGGCTCGTCACCCACGCATCGGTGATCGCTGCTTCGGTCGCGGTGTATCTCGTCGTACGTTCATGGAGCCTTCGACCAGTACAGACGCGTACTGTCATCCGGCTCTATTGCGCCGGCCTGGTGGCGGCCGTCGTCCTGGGGTTCCTCAGTGCCCCAGCTCGCGCCCAAGGCATTGCAGTCGAAGAGCTTCACTCTTGGCGGACCGCTGTCTACATGATCATCTACTCGGCGCCGATGCCGTTGGCGCTGTTCGCAGTCGTGAAATGGTGTGTACGGCTCTATCGCCGTCCCGAGTCCACGCGTTCCCTTCGCGGCTGGCTCGTTATCGTGATCGCTGCTTGCACCGTCTCGCTCTACGACCACCTTTCACGGATGGCGAATGGCATCATGCTGTCACTGAACTGGCACAACGCGCTCACTGAGCTGCGATCCCAGTCCAACGACATCCTGTTTTTGCCAGCTGCGACATCGATGGCGATCGTGCTGGCAATCCCTGCCATCGCAGAGGCCAAAGTTCGCCTGCGTTCGGATTCCTCGTCACGAGCAGTCCGGCGTCTGGAGGACATGTGGAACGACCTCGTGACTATGGAACCCAAGGTGTCCGTCGAGAGCGTCGGAGTGTTCCACAGCAGCATCGAACTTGAGCACCGGATGTTGATCGAGTGCGAGGACGCTCTGTTCCTCGTCCTGCCGTATATGAGCCCTGAGGCTCTATCTGGATACGCCGCGACGGAGGACCGGGTTCAAGCCATAGCTGACGCGATGCGTCTGTACAAAGCCGGTGATAGTGACCGTGCGCCAGTGGCTCCGCCGGAGTGGCTGGTCGACGAAGAGGAAATGCTCCGTATCGCGGATGCATGGGCTCGAATGTAAGACAACTGGAGGGGACCTGTATGCCCAGTACGACGACGATCCCGCACCCGCCTCGTCGGGTGCCAATTCTGGGGGATGTTTTCGGAATCGATCCGGAGACTCCCAACCAGACCACGCTCGTTCGGTTCGAGGAGCTTGGACCGATTTATCGGCGATCGATTCTCGGTACCGACCTGACCTTTGTCGGTTCGCCGGATCTCGCCGCTGAGATATTCGACGAGTCGACGTGGGAAAAGTTCGTCGGCCGGCCGCTTGAGCAACTGCGCCCTCTGATCGGTGACGGCCTGTTCACGGCCTACAGCTGGGAGTCGAATTGGTCGAAGGCCCACGAAGTTCTGATGCCGGCCTTCACAAAGGAGTCGATGGTCAGTTACCACGACACGATGGTCGCTGTCACTGACGAACTCTGTGCCCATCTCTCGTCTCAGGAGGGGGCACCGGTTCCGGTCGTTGACGCAATGGGAGGACTGACGCTGGAAGTCATCGGACGGTGCGGTTTCGGCTACTCGTTCGATTCGTTCCACCACTCGGACCATCCGTTCGTTGCAGCGTTGACGCGGTCGCTCACGTACGCCCAAAAGAGCGGGATACCGATTCCATTCATCGGCAAGTTGCTTCGTCGCACCGAGGAGAAGCAGAACACTGCTGATCGGGCGCTCCTCGTCGAGACTGTGGACGGAGTGATTGCTGAGCGGCAGCGAACGGGGGAGCGCCGCAACGATCTGCTGGATCGGATGTTGCATCCCGAGGGGGATGTGACGCTCGATCCGGAGAACATCCGAAATCAGGTGTTGACGTTCCTGATCGCCGGTCATGAGACCTCGGTGAACTCGCTGAGCTTCGCATTTCACTTCCTGGCCCAGCATCCTGATGTCGCGGAGAAAGTTCGCGCCGAAGCGTCGCAGGTATTCGGTGAGAGTGTCCCGAAGTACGAGGATGTTGCGCGGCTTCGCTACACACGCCAAGTCATCTCGGAAGCGATGAGGATCTGGCCAGCGGCACCGGGATTCTTTCGCGCTGCGAAGCGGGACACCACGGTCGGGGAGTATGCCTTCGCGGAAGGTGAGTGGGCATTTGTCCTGCTCCTGGCCGTTCAACGGGATAAGAAGGCGTGGGGTGAAGACGCTGACCAGTTCAATCCAGATCGGTTCAGCCCCGAAAATGCCCGAGGCAGAGCGCCAGAACTTTTCAAGCCGTTCGGAACTGGCATCCGATCATGTATCGGTCGCCAATTCGCTTTGCACGAGATGGCGCTGGCGATCGCGACTGTTCTGACCCAGTTCTCTGTAACAGCGGAACCGGGTTATGAGCTCGAAGTCGAAGAAACCTTGACTCTTCGGCCGAAGAACCTGAAGTTGAGTTTTACGCCTCGTTGACTGCGGTCGCCGGAGCGGCGGTCATGGTGCTGACCTGCGCGATCAGTTCTTCGAAGTCTGCTCGTGTCAGGTCAGCACTGCGGGCAGCGAAGTGATTCAGCCCGCGGTCGCGGATGAGAATCCAAAGACGTAGGCGCTGGTCGATGTCGATGTCGATGTCGCCGCTCAAGCGCAGGTATTCCCGGTCGACACCGATCGTGTCGCAAATTGCGTCTGCCACGGGTACGGGCAGGTTCTCGATTTCGCCACTCTGAACGCCTTCGAGTAGCTCAAGGGGAACGATCTCCTTGACCTTCTGCCCGACGACTGTTGCCAGCGCCTGCAACGTCAAGGCGGGCTCGTCACGGTGGTGATAGAAGTCCAGGAGCCGAGCAAGCTTCTGTGCTGTTGTCGGTGCTAGGTGCTTCATCGAGTCTTCTCCTGACGTGATTGCCACTGGGCGATAAAGGATTGCTCGGTCGCTTCATCGATGTCCCCGGCATGTCCGGTTAGCCATCGCAGGTACTGAAGTTCTCGCGCATCTTGTGCAGTGGGTGGCTCTGCCGCTCGGTTGAGATAGTCGCCAATTAGCATTTCGACCATCGGCTCTACCTGAATTGGCCCTGGCGGCGCTGTCTTGGACTCGACCTGGGCAATGAGCCAAGCTCGCAGTATCCGGTCGACGACAAGATCCAACTCACTGTTGATAGATCGCAGTTTGTCAGCTGTCGTTACGTCCGTCGTTGATTCGTATAGCTTCTCGTAGCGCTTGGCGATCTCGGAGATCGAGATGACGACGCTCAAAGGCAGCGTCACGGAGTCTTCGTTCGCGTCGACAACGCGTGCCACCGGCCTTGATCCCGGGACATCTTCTAGTGGAACTGGGTTGTCCCCGATGAAAGCTCGTGCGGCGGACCCTTCTGTCCACCGCAATCCTGCATCCAGTTTCTTGAACGTATTGACACTCGGTTGTTCGACCTGCGCTCGCTCGATTTTGCCCGTTGTCACATCTGACGGACCGCCGGCGGCCTGTAGTTGATCCAAGGTCAAGTTGAGCCAAGCCCGACGCTCCGAGACTATGCGCGCAAAACGCTGCCGAAGCTCACTCATTGTCAACACCTTACCGGCGACATGTTCCAGGAACACATCACGGGACAGGGAACTAGCTGGGGTTTCGCGCTCAAACGGCAGCACCGCTACGGTCACCTCCCACCACTCACCTTCGTGCTTTTTTTGCTTGGTTTTTGCTTCGACTCAGTATATAGTTTGCCATGTATTGGCGAACACCGATTCGGGATTTGACCGTACCGGGTGCGTCGTAGGCAAGAGACACAGGTGGGGGGTTCGCGATGTCACGCTCAGGCGGACAAGGAACCGGACGTGCGGCATTTGCCGATTCCGCATCAGCTGAGACTCGATCCCTTTGCGTATGGGAAGTCCGTTGCCCATGCCGACCGGTCGGGTACGCCTGTGTCCCATTCTGTGTGCCTAGAACGCGGACCTGCCCTCTCGGACATTCGCTAGTCCCCTACGGCGCAGCAGTCTTCGGCGGTGGGCGATGACCTCCCAAGCCCGCTCAGTAGTGCCGCGCGTCGACACATCAGCTTCCCAACGCCGTTCCGGCTGCGGGATCAACGACCACGCTGCTCCTGCCGCGCTGGTTTCCGTTTTCGCCCCGACTCTTGCGTTCCATCGCAAACACATTGAAGGAGAAGTGTTTTGACGAATCACCGTAATCGCGCCGGTACCGGTAGGCACCGGGCCGCACAACGCTCGGCAGTGGCAGGGGTGACATTCACCGCTCTGACCGCTCTGGTGGTTGGCAATGCAGGTGGGGCGCTGGCCGCTCCAGGTCAGCCCGGTGTGACTGCTCCCGCTCAGCAGCCGGGTGTCACCTCGCCGTCGCAGCAGCCTGGCGTCACCACCGAACAGACGGCGCCGCCTGCCGCTCCCGTTCAGACGTGGGTTCCGGCTCCTGTCGAGTACACGGCGCAGCCTGCGAAGCCGCTTCCGAACTGGGATTACGACACCAACGAGTACGTCGCGCCGACGTACAGCAACAACGACAACTATGTGGCACCGATCGACTACACGACGATCCACCTTCCTACCCAGCTCGATACGTTCACTGCACCGATTCAAGCTCCCGAGGACAAGATCCGAATCGGCCGGTATATCGCCGACCGTGAGGATTGGATTTCGAAGGACACCGCCGACCGAACCAACGGTCAGACAGCGATCATCGAAGCTCAGGTCACCGACTTCTGGCGCTCGACCGGCCTCGAAACGGACCAGGCTGAGCGTCTTGCTGCCGCACAGCTCGGTGGAGCCGCTGCGGGCGCTCTCGCGGGCGCTACCGCGGCTGGCGTTCCTGCTGCAACTGTGGGCGCATTGGTCGGTGGAACCATCGGCGGCACTTCAGCTTTGACCTTGTTCTCCCCGATCCTGACCCCGATCGGCGCGGTCCCTGCAGGCGTGGTCGGAACGGCAACGGGCGCGGGTATCGGCGCAGCTGTGCTCGGCGTTCCCGCCGCAATCGGCGGCGCTGTCGTCGGCGGCGCTGGCGGAGCACTTGCCGCATCCGCTTACGGTGCAGGCGATCTGGGCGAGCCGATCGAGTTCGATATTCCAGCGATTGATCAGCCTGCAATCACCGCGCAGACCGAAACCGTGCTCGATCAATGGTCGGCTAGCCCGCCGGTCGGAACCGCTGCCGCTGACACCGTCCGCAACGCCGTCGCCTCTGCGCCGGTTGTCGATCAGCAGATCCGCGACGCGGTCACCTCGCTGCCGGGCGGTGAAGGTGCTGTAGCTGCATTCGACCAGGCAGTGACCGATTTCCAGGCGAACACCGCCGTTCCCGGACTGCCGCTCGGAATGATCGCCGACGCCATCGGCGCTGGCATCCCGGCCTGATCGTCGCTCGCTACCAGTCAAGGAAGGAAACCGCATCGTGACGGATGAACGCCAACCATCGAAGTCGGTGCCTCCGCGTCGGCCTGGTGCTCGGCCATGGGAGCGTCCGGTTCAACCTGGAAACAGGGCGAACGGTGCTCCTGTGCGGGGAGCGGTGGCGAAGACTCCCGCCGCGCCCAAGCCTGCACCGGCTCAGGCTCCGGCGGCGAAAGCTTCGGCGGCAGCGCCGTCTTCACGGCTCGGGTCTCCTTCCCCTCGGATTACCGCCACACCTCGTCGTTCTCGTCGACCGCTGATCATCGGCGGCGCAATCACGGCCGCGATCGTGGTTCTCGGGGCGACGGGGTGGGCGGTGTCGTCGTCCTTCTCGGGCGAGAGCAGCGACGGTAGTGATTCCTTCATGGAGGGCATGGCTCCGCTGATGTCGACCACGTCAGCGGTGGCGACGACGCCTGCTTCACCGACCCCGGCTGCGCCCGCGGCGTGTGCGGAGAAGACGGAAAACGGTGTGGTCACCAGCGCAGGTCCTGGTGGGAACACCTCCGGGCCTGGAGTGATCGAAGCGTTCCAATACGGGTTCTACGTCCTGCGCGATGCAGTGAAGGCCCGCGAGGTGGTGGCCCCCGATGCCCGCGTGACACCGGTTGCCGACATTCAGGCAGGCATCAATGCCACCCCTGTCGGTACCACGCACTGCCTGACGATCACGCCGCGTGAAAACGGCGTCTACGCAGTGGCTCTGACACAGACCGAACCCGGCGGCACCCCGGTGACTTGGTACCAGCTCGTCACCACAGCCCCGGTCGGAGACCGCACCACCATCACGGCGATCACCGCAGATACGGAGATGACACGATGAACGAAACCCTTGTTCCACCAGCACTTTCGGGAAGGTCCCCGCGCCCCTGGGCGCGCACCCAGCGAGTGGTGGTCAGCGCTGCGACCGTCTCGATTTTCATCGCGGCCGGCACCACCGGGGCACTCGCGCAGCCTTCGACGACGACCAGCCCGACCGCCTCGGCGTCGACGACTGCTCCGACGTCGTCGAGCACGTCCACGTCCTCCAGTAGCGGCAACGTGCAGTGCTCGGTCCTGCATACGGTCATCGACCAAGGAACCACCGAATCGAACGAACAGACGGACCCGAAGTCCGACTCGGGCACCTTGTCCGCCGCCGTGATTCCGGTCTTTCAGGAGTTCGGCAACGACAAAGCCAAATTCGACCGCACCTACGTGCCGTACCCGGCTGACTTCGGTTTCCAGGGAACGCCGTATGCGCAGTCCGCACAGACCGGTGTCGAGAACACCTTCGCCGTCATCGAGAAGATCAGCTCGGATTGCCCCGAAACACAGTTCGCGATCATCGGTTACTCCCAGGGCGCGCAGGTCGCATCGACTGTTCTTCGCCTGATCGGAGCTGGTCAGGGTCCGATCCCGTCGTCGAAGGTCGCCATGGGCATGTTGCTGTCCGACCCGTCGCGCCAGGAAGGATCGGCGCTCTTCCCCGGCCGTAGCGCCTCGCAGGTCACTCCCGATCCTGCTCCTGGAACCTCGGGGGCTGAGGTCAAAACAGTCGCCGCAGCGCCGCAGCCAATCCCGGCTGGTGCAGGTATCGCACCGCCTCTCGACAACGCACCTTCCACGTTCGGGCAGTTGACGGGCCGGGTTGCCTCGAAGTGCGCAACAGGTGATCTCGCCTGCGACACACCCGCTGACGCGCCTCTTGCACGACTGGTTGCCAATGTCGGTGGCCAGCTCAACCTCAACGGATCCGATCCGGTCGGGGTGCTGTCCTCCGTCGCGAACGTCTTCGGAACCACCGCGATCAAAACCGCTGCCGACGTCGTGAACAAGGACCTCACCTCGACGGACGGCACTCTCGCCGGCCTCGACTACCGCCCGTCGACGTCCCTGAGCGAGCGCGCCGCCACGGCATCCGATCCCGGATACGAAACAGACGTACTCGCAGCAGTGAGCAAGGTCGTCGGCCTCGGCGTGAACACAGCGATCACGTTGGCCCGCAAGGTGGTCACCCCGGAGAACATCGCACAGATCGCGGCAGTCGGCTTGGCTAATCCCGCCGCAGGTCTGGCGCTGTTCGGCGCCAAGCTCGGTCAGGCGACGTTCGAGATGCTGCCGGCCAACATCGCGGACCGAACCGCAACGACCGCGGTGAAGTTCATCAAGGACAACATCTCCGACAACGCCGGTCTGATCAAAATGGCGACCGACACGAAGTACTGGCAGGTCCAGGCCAATCACGGTTCCTACATGTCCGACGCCGTCACCAATGCCGGCGGCTCGACCATCGACTACGCGGCGCAATGGTTGACCGCTCTCGTCAAGGACCTCACTCGCACCGACTCGTCGGCATCCACCGCAGATGCTGGTGCCTTCACCCGCACGGTCCCGGTCTCAGGACAGGGCTCTTACCAGGGGCTTCCTGGTCTGAACATGCCTGTTGCCGGTACCGAAACCGGCGCAGTCTACGACCCGTTCAGCACCTCGCAGAAGACCCCGCCGGCGACCACGCAGTACACATCCACCCCCGGTACGGCCTCGTCCACGACGTCGGCCCAACCCACCAGTGGAGTCGTGTGGCCGTCCTCGACGCAGACAACGTCGAGCACGTTCGTGTGGCCGTCCAGCACTGCTGCTGCGACGCCCACCAACTGAAAACGGAGTAGTCATGACCAACCCAGGATGGCTCGACGGACTCATGGACGAGTCGGAGAGCACCACCGACACCAACACAGCCGAAGCAGTCACCGAGGACACCGATACGGACGAGCTGCAACTGTTCGAGGGCTCGCCCGCAACGGATTCCGACCCTGATAGTGCGAACGAGACCCCGGCGAACGTGGTCCCGTTCGACCACAGCCCTGCCCGCGTTGTGTCATCGCAGCGCGGGCCGGTCCCGGCGTACCTCGCCGAACTCGCTGACCCCGACCTCGCTGCACCTGCAGTAACCGAACGCCCCTCGACGCCGACTGCGGTTGGCGTCGGGGGAGCGCCCGCCCGACGTCCGGCGGTTGTTGCCGGTGGCGACTTCGGTCGTCGGCCGGGAATCGGGGAGTCTCTGCTCGTCGAGCAGGTTCGCCCGATTCCGGCGTCCGGATGGCGCCGGGTGCTCTACCGAGCTTCGTTCGGGACGATCAATCGAGGCGAGAATCCCGCCGACGTCCGTGAACGGCTCGTCGACGAACAGATCAGCGCCCCGATCCGCACCGATCACAAGGTCGCAGTCGTCTCACTCAAGGGTGGCACCGGGAAGACCACGGTCACCGTCGGTATCGGCCACGCATTCGCCGACGCCCGCAACGATCGAGTCCTGGCCGTCGACGCCAACCCGGACGCCGGTGCCCTTGCCGACCGCATCAACCGGGTCGGTACGCACCCGGACACCGAACTGATCCCGACCGTCTACGACTTGATCGAGGACGGTCGGGGCGATCGCTACTCCGACATCCGCGCCTACACCCTCGAATCGGAAACCGGCCTCCAGGTTCTGGCCTCGCACGACGATCCAGCCCGGTCCGAAGCATTCAGCGAAGCGGACTACCGCGACACCATGAAGCTCGTCCAGGACCACTACCAGGTGATTCTCTCGGACTGCGGCACCGGAATCACGCACCCGGCGATGAACGGGGTCCTCGATCTCGCGGACACCATCATCACCACCACCCGGCTCGATGTCGCATCCGTCCAACGTGCCGTTGCGGTTCTCGATTGGTTGGATGCCCACCAATACGGCGATCTCGTCGCCCGCTCGGTGCTGGTCATCAGCCACTTCGCACCGGGCAAGACACCGGTCTCCGAGCAGCAGGTCCGCGACTACTTCGGCACTCGCGTGCGCGCCGTGGTCACGGTGCCTTACGACCGTCACCTCGCCGAGGGCGACGCCGTGGTGTGGTCCCTGCTGCACAGACGCACCCGCGATGCCTTCCGTGAACTCGCGGCGACTGTGGCCTTCGACTTCCCCCGGGCGACGGCCGCTGACCGATCGGGACGGTTGACCCGATGAGCACCGCCGCCGATTCCGGCTACCCGAGCGGGCCGATTCCCCAGGTGCACGGCACCGACCCGGTGAGCCTGGTCCTGCCGCCGTCAGCGGATCGCCTTGTCGAGGTGTGGCCGGAACCGGTGTGGGTTCCCGAAGGCGAACGCCCACCGTCATGGTGGTTGATCGGCGCACACGGGGGAGCGGGAGTGTCGATGCTTGCCAGTTCCTGGTCGATCGCCGGTGATGCCATGGGAGCTTTCCCCGGCGGGTTCGAGGAAGAATCCCCGTTCCTGGTGGTCGTGGCCCGCGAATCGGCGTGGGGCCTGGATCGTGCCCACGATCTGTTGACCCAGCACCTGTCCGGATACGGCGGCGCCGGAATCCTCCTCGGACTGGTCACCGTCGCGGCGCATCCCGGCAAGATCCACCCCCGTCTGCGTCAACGCCGAGAAGTGATCGGCGGCCTCGTCGACGACCGGCTCTGGCGAATCCCCTGGATCGAGGACTGGATCTCGATGACCGCGGCCGAGCTCCCCGTCTGGACCCCGGCCACCCCGATCAGCACCGGACGTAAACGAGAACCAGCAGCGATCGCGGTACCTCGTGAAGTCGCCGAAGTCGGCGCAGACATCCGAGCCACGATCCTCGACCACCTCAGAGCCACCCAATGAACGCGCCGCACAACGTCTTTGAAACTTCAGGAGAACCGACATGATCAGCCGACTCGCCCTCGACGCCGTCACCCTCGCCGAGAACGTCGAACAACCACCCATCGCCACATCCGCACCCGACCTGATGTGGTTCGTCCAAGTCCTCCTGATCGCTGCCGCACTCCTGGCCCTCTGCGCGGTGCTATTCGGCCTGGCAGTGGTAGCCGACGCTGCACAAGCACGTCGCACCGACCGCAAACCTCGCTTCTCCCCGAATATCGACGGCTGGCGTCTGGTGTCCGCCGCACTGGTCGGCCTCGTCATGGCCGTCGTTGCAACCGTGACCGTCACTTTCCTCGTCTGACGCGAATAGCCGTCCTCCCCAACCCTCTCTAGCGCCAACTCACGAAAAGGAAGAAAACATGTACACCCAACTCGCACTCGACCTGAGCAACCTCGCAATCGACCAGCCCGCGCCCGTGCAGCCACCCGGAGGCGACAAGATCCTCAAGATCGTCGGAATCATTTTGTGGGGCTTGGTTATCGGCGCAGTCGTCGGCGTGATGATCGGCGGCGGCGTGATGTGGATGGACCACGCGAACGGGCACGGAGCCACCGGCGGTAAAGGCATCAAGATCGTCGGCGGCGCTCTGGTCGGCGTCGTGGTCATCTCCTCCGCTGCCGCCCTCGTGACGTTCGTGCTCTGACGATGCTCCACATGCAACCGGCACCGCCGAGCACTCCGATGCCCGAGGTGGCAACCGAAGCGATGGGCCAGCTTCTGGGCTTTCTCTTCTGGTTCGGGATCATCACTCTCGTTGCGGCTTTGATGATCGCCGGCGGCGTTCTCTGGCACGCCTTCCTGCATGGAACCGTCACCCGAGCGTCCCAGCGCATCTTCTGGATTCTCGGCTGCGCTGCAGCTCTCGGCGCCTCAGCAGCCATCGCCAACATGATCTTGCGCTGACACCGCATCCACACACCGTTAAGGACGACACCCACATGACTTCGACACTGCGACACCGGCTCCTGACGGCCGCGATCCTGTCCGCCACCGTTCTCGGTGTCGGCGCATGCTCGTCCGACCCGGCCGACGACACCGGCGCCGGAACGACATCGACCTCCGTCGACCCGTCCGCCGCACCGGCTGACATTTCCTGGAACTCCTGGCAGGGGGTGAACCTGCCGACCTCCGCTGTCGACGGACCGACCACGGTCGACGGCGATGTCGCCGCCGGATACGCGCACTCTCCGCAAGGCGCTGCGTTGGCCGCGATCCAGGGCACCCTGCGCCTGGCCATGGCGCCCGACACGAGCTGGCCGGCGGTCGCGAACAGCGTCGCTGCACCGGGCGAGGGACGCGACAGTTACGCCGTCAACCGGGCACTGGTCACCGTGACCGGCCCTGCCCCGGCAGGCAGCGCACCGCAGATCAAAGGATTCCGAGTCCAGGACTACACCCCGACCCGCACCGTGGTGAACATCGCTGCAGCGCAGCCGGGCACCACCCTGGTCGCTGCAACACAGACCATGGTCTGGTCCGGTGAGGACTGGAAGATCCTCCTGCCCGCCCCCGGCTCCGAGACTGCACCGCAGACTCTGAGCGACCTGTCGGGCTACACCGTCCTCGAGGCCACCTCGTGAGCGCCGGGGAAGAGCAGAAGACCCGCAATCCGCTGGTGACCTTCGCCGCGATGGGATTCGTCGTTCTCATCGTGATCTGCATCGGAATCGCGGTGTGGCTGCGCACCTCCGGCGACGATTCACCCACGCCGTCACAGCCGATCGCCACCGAAACCGCGCACCCCACCTCCGGACCCAAGCCTGGTTCGAGTGGAGATTCCGCCAACGAAGGATTGGGCACGCCGACGATCGATCGTCTCGGCCGCCGCGTCGACGTTCCGAAGTGGATCGGCGGCTGGGCGTTGCCGCAAGAGTCGATCGAGCGAGGACCGTTCAACCGGGCCGTTGCCGTCGATCCGCCTGCCGGAATGATGTGGCAGAAGGTCAACGACGGTGCGATCGTTCCGTTTTCGACCTCTGACGGGCCCATCGCCGTGGACGGGTTGACCGCTATCGGCTTCGCGCACACCCCGCAGGGCGCCGCGCTGGCCGCATGGCAGATCGTCAGCCGGATCGCGGCAACGAACAACGAGACCGCACAGGCCATCTACGACCGCCAGGTGGTCATGACAGCCGATCAGCGTGCACAGGTGAACAAGGATCTCGCGGCGCAGGGACCGAGCTACCGGGGGCTGTCGTCGACCGCGCTGTCGTACATGACTCAAGCGGACGCCTTCCGAATCCGCGACTACGCCGACGATTTCGCGATCATCGAATTCGCCACCCCGGCCGAAAAAGCCGATGCATCCACACCGCAGTGGATGACGACCCGGCTTCTGACGACATGGGAGGGCGGCGACTGGAAGCTGCGCTTCCCCGAAACCCTGGCAGATCCCACCGGATCTACCACCGACCTCTCGGGGTGGACACGATGGTGAAAGCAGCACTGCGAACCGTCGCCGGACTCATCGTGGCCGTATTGCTCTCGGCACTGATGGTCATGGCGGCACCGATCGCCTCAGCACAGGAACCCGCACCGGCTCCCATTCCTGCTGCGCCGGAGGGGTTCACACTCGTCGACGAGGAACAGCGCACGGCGAACGACCTACCCGAAGGGGCACTGCTCCTCGGAGACGGTGTGCGGCCCCCTGCCGGATACACCAGCGTTCAGCGTCAGGTCGCCGGCACATGCCGCTCGATTCCCCTCGGAAACGGTGCATCGACACAGGTGTGCAAAAGCTTCAGCTACGCCATTCCCGAGAACGGTCCCACCGGTGCGCCGGTACCCGAGACCGGGGGAGCAGCGCCGGGCACGCCCGCGTTGCCCGCAGTGGGAACGGGCGATCCGGGTTCGGGAACCTACGGTTTCGACGAGACCTGCGAAGACATGACCAAGGACACGGGCAGCTGGCTCAGCCCCTCCCAGGCGGCGTTGAAGATTTTCGCCAACGTCACCGAGCAGGGCTGCAAGGTCGCCAACGTCATCACTCACCCCGGCGATGCGCTGGCAAAGATGTGGGACTCGCAGTTCGGCAAGACCGTCAAGTCGATGATCGCCGGTGTCGCGGACGGGTTCGGAACGCTCCTGAACTGGTGGTTCTCGATCCCGACGCCGAAGCTCGCAAACGCGGACTACCTGACCGTGTTGCAGGCGTACATGCTTCCGATTCAAGCCGGGGTGCTTCTGGCCTCGATCATGATCGCCGTCATCCGTGTCGTGCTCGCACATTCTGGTGGTGAGGGCGCGGCCTCGCAGGAACTGACCAAGATCATCGTCCGCACGATTTTCGCCTCTGCTCTCTTCGGTGTCGCAATCACGGCCGGAACGACCATCGCGGACTCGGTCAGCTTGTGGCTTCTCAACGAGTCCAGTGGCGGTGACCTCGGCGACAAGGTCAAAGCGATGCTCCTCGACGACAACTCGACGTGGGGTCCCGGCTGGATCTTGTTGATCTCGATACTCGGTATGGCCGGGGCACTGTTCCAGGCGCTGTTGCTGGTGATCCGTCAGGCGTTCCTGATCGTGATCGTCGGGTTCTTGCCGATGGCTGCCTCGGGATCGGGAACGGGCATGGGCTCGAGCGCCTATCAGAAGATGATCAATTGGACGGTCGCGTTCATCCTGTTCAAGCCGGTCGCGGCCGGAATCATGGCCACCGCGTTCTGGGCGGCTGACCCCGGTTCGGATGCCAGCAAGCTCCAAGGGCTGATGCTGCTCTCCGTCGCGGCCGTCGCATTGCCCGCAGTGATGCGCGTGCTCGGTGTCAGTTCCTCGAACAGTGGTTCCGGACTCGGGGCAGCAGGCCCGATGCTCGCCGGTGCAGGTATGGCAGCGGCAGTAGCCAGCGGCGGCACGTCGATGGCGGTCAAGGCCGGAATGAGCGGCGGCAAGGCAGCTCTCGGCGGCCTGAGCGGCGGCGGCGGTTCACAGGGCGGCTACAGCGGACAAGCTGCCGGTAGCGGTGCCCGCCAGATGTCCGCGGCCTCGGTGGGCAACACCTCGAGCCGTGGTGGCAGCGGAAACGGTGGCGGCGGTTCTCGGCCGCCGAGTAAACCCTCGACCCCGGCAGGTGGCGGCACGCGTCCCGCCGGCCGTGGATCGACTGCCAAGGCCGCGGCATCGAACGCTCGCGCAGGACTGACCTCGGCGGCGCAAGGCGCCAATCACGCCGCCGCTGACATCAGCAACGACATTCCCCAACGAAGCATGGGATCGAACGAGGTGCCGCAATGAGTTCACGCGATCAAAAGCACTACATCGGCTGGTCTCGCCCGAAGTCCTCGTTCCTGTGGGGCATGGGCCGGGTGGCGAGCGTCTACTTCCTCGTCAGCGCGGTCGTCTCGATGCTCACGATCTTCAAATTGGGACCCGGAGCTCTCCTGGTCGCACTCGCCCTCGCGCTCATCGGAGCGCCTCTGATCCTCAAATACAACGGCAAAACCATCTACGAGTGGGCCGTCCTTTACAAGCAATGGCGCAAGCACGTCAGGAAAGGCGAAAACATGTATCGCTCTGGACTCTTCTCCCGCGTTCCTGGTCGAACCTGCCGACTTCCCGGCGTGGCCTACGAATCCGTCATGCACGAAGGCTGGGTGCAGCACGAGTCCCGTCAGACGTACGGCGTCATCGAATTCCCCAAGACCCACCAGACCACCGTCGTCATCGAGTGCTGGCCCCAGGGCAACGAAGCGATCGACCAGGACGCAGTGGACACCTCGGTGTTCAACTGGGCGAACTTCATGAACTTCGTCGGGCAATCCGGCGACGTCGACGGTGCAACCGTCGTCATCGAGACCGGACCCGAAACCGGAAACCGGTTGCGGCGCGAGGTCGTCGAAATGGGCCGGGGCGTCCTGGTCGGCGGAGCACTACCAGCGGCGATGATGTCCGAAGCTGCCACTCACCTTCCGCACGGGTCGGTGCGTATGTGGGCGCGGGTGGCGATCACCTTCCGCGCCACGACACCGCAGCGCCGCAACGATCCGAGCGAGCAGATCAAAGAACTCTCGCGCCGAATGGGCGGCATCTTGACCGTCCTGAACGAGGCCAACCTCAACCCGCGTCTCCTCCCGCCCGAAGAGATCGTCTCGTTCACCAAGCGCGGCTACACCCCTGCCACCCTCAACGATCTCGAACTCGGTGAGATGGAAGGCGGTCACGACGTGGGATGGGAAGACGCCGGTCCGATGGGCCACCAGGAATGGATCTCGACGTACTACCACGACGGTTGCTACTCCACGACGTGGGAGATGGCGGAAGCCCCGAAAATGGCTGTCACAGAAACGGTTCTGCGCCCCCTTCTCGACGTCAACGGTGAACTCGTCCGCAAGCGGGTAGCGATCTGCTATCGCCCGCACTCACCGTCCGAGGCAGTCGACATCGTCGAATCTGATTACAAGAACGCCATTTCCGGCCGCAACTCCCAGCGCGGCATCGGTTCCGTCGAAGCCGGTATGCGCGTCGATGCCACCGAACAGCAGCGCGAAGAACAAGGACGCGGACACGGCCTGACCCGCCTCGGCATCCTCGTCACCGTCACCACCCCCGAAGACGGCGACCGCCCCCGCGCGGACTCGCTGACCAAGGAACTCGGTGTCCGGTCCCGATTGCTCTTGCGCAGAGTCTATTTCGATCAGGCCGCCGCATTCGCCGCCACGTTGGGTATCGGTGTCCTGATCCCCGAGCATGTCAGTGTCGACAAGAAGCTGGCGGGCTGAGCCATGTCATTGCATTCCCCTCAGAAGCCGTGGCAGCGCGCCACACACCGCCGCCGCGACACCTCGCACCTACCTGCGCACCGCGATGACGAGTTCGCCGGCCACACTGTGGCCAGCGACCGTAAGGGACCGAAGCCGTTGACACTGCTCGATCCGATCGAGCGCGCCGAGCTGCTTGCGGCAACCAAGTCGAAGAACAAGTTCGTTGCCTTCAAAGCTCA
>NZ_CP015205.1:0-65393 GCF_001682295.1 Rhodococcus sp. 008
GCCGACCTGGCCGATCATTTCGCCTCCGGTGACGACGGACTCGAAGCGAAGACGGACGCATTCTTCGATCCGGAAGGAAAGGATCTGTTGGCGGCACTGTTCCTGGCTGCGGCACTCGATCGCCGCCCGATCACACAGGCATATACGTGGGTCACGGACGTGCAGAACCAGGAAGCGGTGAAGATCCTTCGCCAACATGGGTACGGATTGCAGGCGGACGGCCTGGCCGGGCAGTACAACGCACCCGACAAACAACGCGGCGGTGTGTTCGGTACTGCCAAGAAGATGATCCGCTCGCTCAAGATCAGGACGATTCATCCCTGGGTGACGTCGGACGGTTTGTCCGATCCGCGGCCGCATTTCGATCCTCGTGAATTCGTTCGTTCCGGAGGCACGCTCTACAGCCTTTCCCGCGAGGGCAACGGTTCGGCCGGCCCACTGGTTACGGCGTTGACCGTCGCCGTGATCGACGCAGCCGAAGAACTCGCGACCACCTCGCCGAAGGGACGTCTGCCTGTTCCTCTCGTCGCTCCTCTCGACGAGGTGGCCAACGTCGTGCGCTGGTCCAAGCTGCCTAGCCTCTACAGCCACTACGGTTCACGCGGAATCATCATCATGGCGATCTTGCAGTCCTGGTCACAGGGCGTGGAGGTGTGGGGCGAACGCGGGATGAAGAAACTGTGGTCGGCGGCGAACGTCAAGGTCTACGGCGGTGGTGTCGCCGTCGATGACGGGGTGTTCCTTCGGGACATGTCCACCGCGATCGGTGACCATTGGGAGATCACCGGGTCGGTCACAGCCTCCTCGCAAGGCCGATCCACTTCCAAGCAGCGCACCAAAGTTCGTACGTTCACCGAATCCGAACTCGAAGCACTGCCACGTGGCCGGGCGATCGTACGTTCCTCCGGTAACCGGCCTGTGATCGTACGGACGGCGCCGTGGATGGCCGGCCCGCACGCCGACCAGATCAGGGCGTCAATCGAAGCCCACGATCCGGCAGCCCCGGCGACGTTGGCGGAAGCAGAAGAAGGCCTGTCCGAATGGCTCAAGCCAGACCACGCGGGGGCTGCGTGTGAGGCGGTGTCGCTGTGAACGCGCCGTTCGAGCCACCGCCGGAGGACGATTTCGATCCGGGCGAGGCTGACTATCTGCCGCCGGAAGATGCGGACTATCCACCCCCATCCGCGTACACGCCCCTCGGCGGGGGAGATGAACCAAATGTCGAAGCGCCGCTGAGCGAGAACCTCGAGGCGATGGTCGGCAAGGCAGTTCTCAAGCGCATCCAGAAGGAAGCCGACGCGATCGCTGAAGCGAAGTGGTCGGAAATCCTCACTCCGGAGCTGTACGCGCGACTCGAAGCCGCGGCGGCGGCGCGGTTGCTGGCGCAGCTCGAGATTTCACTCGCCGATCCGGAACCGGAGCCGGAGCAGCCGGCAGAGCCGGAACTGGTGTTCGGATCTGTGGAGGAGTTCGTTCGCGAACGCATCGCCCCTGTCTATCGGCGTGAGGTGATCGAGGGGTCGTCAAGGAACTGGTGCACGCAGTGGTGGAAACATGCCGAAGCTATCTCCCGGTTGGAAGCCCTGTGGCGCGCATGGGAGCGTCTGCGCCTGGATCCCTCGACCGGGATGAGTGTGTGGTGGCGCGATCACGCCGACCACCACATGGCGCAGCTTTTCGATCCAGAGGGCACGTTCAAAGCGTGCTCGGTCCGCAGCGGTCATGCCGGCGGCGACTTCGCGATCGTGCCCTTGCCGACTGAACCCGCACCGTCGTCGATGTTCCCCGACATGCGTCTCTCCCCTGAATCCGCGCCCACAGCGGCGTCACCCCACAAGGAAGGCAACAACTGATGTCAGAGCACGACGAAATCGGTGAGGTTAATCAAGAGCTCACGCGCATGTTCCGGGTCGGTTTGCAGTCTGCGTCCCGTCTCGCAGAGCAGATGGGTCGCGCACGTGAGAAGCAGATCCGCGACGCCGAAGCGAAAAGCGTGCAGGCTGCCCGTGAACTGCGTGAGCGGCTCGTCGCTGAGCGCAGCGCGATCGAGGCACAGCTACGTCCGGTGATGACGGACCGCTGGTGGGAGGACGCTTCCCATGCGCAGATCGCCGACAGCTGGCAGCAGGCCCGCGGCTGGCAGGACCACTCGCAGCCCGCGGCCGATGCCGCAGATCGCATCCGCAAGGAAGTCCAGACACGGTACGGAATAGATGCGGCCGCCCCCGGGATCGACCCGCGAGAAATCGAGAACCTGCTCCAGGCCGCCGAAGAAGCCAAGCGGGCCGCTGCCGCCGAACAGGAACTCGCCGAACGCGAGAACGTGAAGGCCTCGGAGCTGATGGCTGAGGCCGATCGGCTCGACAAGACGGCGACAGAGGCCGAAGGTACGCCGGCCGAAACTGAATCGCCGAAGACGCAGACGCTCATCGGGCGGCTGCGGAAGCCGAGTACGACTCGGCTGAACGGCGCGATGCCCTCGCCGCCGACATGAACGCCGGAGGAGTGGACAAGGAAACGATCGGGGCCCGGATGACGGCCGACCTCGACCAGGCTAAGCATCCCCGAGGAGCGGTGCAGACCGGGACCGGTAAACCGCCGGTCGCAAGGAAAGGACGTCCGAGCAAGGGCCGCAGCCAGGAACGCCAACACGCCGGCCGATAGCCGACCACCCCGCGATCTACGAAGGAGACCGACCGATGTGGCCGTTCAAGCGACGAACAGTGCAGCAGAAGATCGACACACCATCATCCGAAACGAGCCCGCCGCCAGTGGCCCCGGAGCCCCGACCTGTCTCGGGGCCATCGAGGTGGCCACGCTTGGCGGCCCCGGACACGTACGGCCGATTCCTTACTGAGGAGGTCGGGCTGACTTTGATGATCGGCACGTTCAATCACGCGGTCATGTACCCGCATGGTGACACCGCGGTACGAGTACCTGCCATCACCTTGTCAGTGCCCCCAGGCTCCGGTTTCGACTTCGCCCATCCCGAGTACGGCTTCGGTGGCTGGATCGACCCGCCCGCTGAGCGCGTCCTTCGACTCTGGCCGACGACCTGCTGACCATCTCGCACGGCGACGTGTGGCGATTCGTGGTTGCCGGGGAGGAACCGTTCGACCGTGAATGGGTCGAGACGATGTTCCCGCCGGCTCCTTCCGGTGACGACTTTATTCCCGAACGTGCGCTGGTCGTCGTGCAATTCGGTGACGCCCGACAAGGCGAGTTCGCATTGACGGAGCTCGAAACGTCACCGATGACGCTGACATATCTCGAGGACCTGAGGACAGAACCCTGAGATTCCTCCACCCTTCATGACTCCGACTTCGGGATCCGTGCACAAGCGCGGATCCCGAAGCTTTGCCCGTCGACCGACCTCAGCTGCTGCCATCGGCGCGTTAGAGGAAGGCCGTAACTACTAATCGACACGGTTTGCACGTCTCACCGCTGAACAATCAGATTTGTCCGTAGAGTCACGGAAACTTCACTAAGTGCGAGGAGAAATTGCATGTCAGAGATCATTCCCGAGGACCCTTGCGACGAACCGAACGTCGATGACGTTTCACTGGACGAAGACGAGTGGGCAGCGATTCTTCAAGACCACAAAGATTACGAAGCGCGCAAAGCTCGACAAGCAGAGGCAGAACTATCGCTTACTGAATTTTCCGTCACGTGGGACACCATCACGCCCGACGACGTCGACGAATTTCGCCGCGCGCTCCACGACGCGAAAGACGAACGGGATATGCAGAAATTCTTGTCCTCCCGACCCCACCTGCTGGTGCAACCGCTAGCCGGTGGCCACGGGAGATGGGTCATTCCAGAGAAGAAATTCGGCGATCATTTCAGAAGCGACTACATGATCGCGGAGAACAGTTCACTGGGGTTTGAGTGGCTCGCGGTGGAGCTCGAAGGCCCGCAACGCAAGATGTTCAACAAGGATGGCCGCCCCAACACATGGCTTCTCCATGCCCTCCAACAGATCGACGACTGGCGCGGATTCATGGAGAGCAACCTCCAGTATGTAAGAAATCCTCGGCACAAGGATGGCCTCGGGCTCGTCGACATCCATTCCAATGTGCGTGGCCTTGTGATCATCGGTCGTCGCCACGAGACGCCTCCGCGTACGAACGCAACCCGACGGAGGCTCGCCGCCACTCGCAATGTCGACATCCACTCGTGGGATTGGCTCGTCGAACGCGCTCAAATGCGCTCAGATGAGCTGGAGGGCGGGCGTAGGAGAAGGGCCGAGGAATCGGATTAAGCCCGAAGGCCATAACAAGCCAAGGAGTCGATAGTGGTTGCCGACCGAAGAGTTGATTTCGGGTATGAACACTGCTGGATCATCTGTCCTTCCTGCAGGGATAGAACTCGGCTGACCTTTGAGCAGTACGTCACCGGTGAGCGAGTACGTTGCGTTCACTGTGGTGACACGGTTACAACGGAGGACGAGCACGATCTGGCAGTGTCAGCGCCTGACGATGTCGCTCTCGATCCGAGCGCTCTGTCGGGTGTGGCTTGGTACCACACCTCCACGTACCGCGAGTGGCCTCCGATGAACGACGAACCGACGGACTCGGCGATCCATCTTGGAACCTACGAGGCCGCTATCGAAAACATGTTGCGACGGATGCGTAACGAGTCAGATGCTGACTCCCAGTTCCACCTTCACAGAGTCACGCTTTGCGTCGATCCCAAAGACGTGACAGATGTGCGTGGGGAGGCCAGCAACTGGGTCGGTCTCACCGCTCAGTCGGTAGTGCGAGCGAACGGCCATCGTGTGCTGCGGTATATCAACCGCCATGAGCACAAGGGGTCGATCTCGCTCGCTGTCGTCCCCGCGGTGATCGCGACAGTGCAGACGGTCGCCATCCCATTTGCGACGTGCGATCGTCCGTGTGCGGCCGCGGCACAAGCAGCAATCGCGTATGCGTCCGAATGCGCCGCGATCGAGGCTGCACGTCCGGACACGTCTGGAATCGGAAGGCTCGAGCGGCGATTCCCTAAGACCGCCAAGGACCCGAAGGTGGCCGCTATCGCTCACGCTGCAAAGGCCTGCGACGATGCCTCGTCGCAGGCCTTTGCGCAGTTTTCTAAAGCGCTAGAGGATTCCTACCTTGCAGGAATAGCGGCGCCCGTACGAACCATGTTCGTTGGTGCTCTTCAGTCCAAAAAGTTCGACAGCGCTACAGACTGGAACGAAACTTTCTGCCGTGTCGCTGAACTTCTCACTGCACCAGATCGTGTCATTGCGGCGCTCTCGACAGCACCGACTCGAGTCCTAACCGGTGACTAAAGGGCGCCTGGACCCGTCCGCCTCCTGATCTCTTTTCGCGCTAACGCTCGGTGCCGTGGTCCCGGTTCTTTCCCGCTCGGGCTTGTTCTCGTTGAGGATCGAGTCGGGGAGGAATCGGTGATGGACCTCGCTTCGCTGCTTCCCGTGCTGAGACAGGGAAGTCGCCAGCTGCGAGTGTTGCCGCGTCATCGGCGGCCGGTTCCGGCAGAGTGGGTGTCTCCGTCGTGATCTCGACTTCTGCAATCGGTCGTTCGAGGACCGCAACGCTACCTTCGGTCGCGACGTGCTCGACCTCCGAACGAGACTGCGGCATCTGCCGGTGGATCGCTTCGAGTTCCAAGCGCGCGGTCATCTCGAGGTCACGCGCCCGGCTCAAGTCTCCGGCTGCGCGATGTGCGGCGGCGATCGCTTCAACTGACTTGATCAGTTGACGCATCAGCAGCGCGTACGACGCTGCCTTGCCGAGCTGTGGGCTTGTTTGCATCAAGATCAGCGCCGCACCCCCGGCGGAGACGACGCCCGCTTTCTTCGGTGCATGCTGATGTGCAGGGATCTGTGAGGATCGGGCTAGTTGCTTCGCAGCGTGGGCAAGGGGTCCGGGTGTGGCCTCGGTGCGGACTGACCATGCGTCGAAAACGCCGGCGGTGCGGCCTGCCGCGCGTGCCCATTGTGCTCGGTCGGTGGCAGGAATCGAAGCAAGGTATTTGTTCCAGGCTGCGATGTCGCGGGCAGCTCGCTCCAATAGCTTCGGGTCGAGCATTTTCGCTTCTCGTCCGGGGCGCGCGGCGGGACGCTCGCGCCGTGCGCTGCGCCATTCGTCGACGGCTTCCGCTGATGCCGCAGGGGTGTCTTCCCATTCCTTGCGGAGCCGCGGGAGGGTCAAGTCTTTAGCCAGGTGTCCGCCGCCGTAGAAGATCGGTTTGGCATCGGTTCCGGTGGCATCGCGGTCGGGTCTGACGGCTACCTTGTAGCCGACTACGACGTCATCGCGTCCGGAGGCGAAGCGGGGCCGGACGATCAATCCTTGCCCGCGAAGTCGGCGTACGAATTCCGCTTCGGACTTCGACGATGTCGCGCAGGCGCGCACGCGCCGTGCGAGGAGATCGCGGTCGAGTTCGGTCTGCCCGTTGCGTACTGCGCGCGCATTTTCGGCGCGGTGGTATCCGCGTTCGCCGGTCTTGCTCTGGCGGGACTCGATGACAGCGAGGCCGTGTTCGCGTTCGATGCGTGCGGCCGCGACGCTTGCTCGTTTCCAGTCACGGTAGAGGTTGACCTTGGTTCCGTCTTCGCGCACGGCGGATGCGGCGATGTGGATGTGGTCGTTGCCCTTGGCGGACACTCCGTGTCGGACGGCGACCCATCTGGCGGGACTGCGGCCGGAGGTGTCGGTGAAACCCATTTCGTCCATGAACTCGGTGGCGATCTTGTTCCACTGCTCGTCCGTCAGCTCGCCTTCGTCGGCTTTGAGTGAGAGCGAGCAATGCCAGACATTGCCGTCGCGGTACGGGTCGATCGGGTCGCGGACCTTCTTGCCGTGGCTGTCGCGGACGTCCTGGCCGGCGTCGTCACGCAGGTAGTTCGGGATCTTGATTTCGGTGCCGAACACTTTGCGGGGTTGGTCGATCTGCTTGCCGATCGCGAGAGCGTCGACGCCGCTGAGTTCGTTGTCGTCGTGCCACGCCATGATCGCGTAGTCGCCGGCCACCAGATGGGGGTCGGTGTGCTCGTTGCTCTTGCCCGGACCAGCGAGGTACGACATCAGGCCGGCAACTTTGGCGCCGCGGGAAATCTTGACGATCACGGCGCGGACATCTCGTCGAGGGTGCCGTGAATGCGGTCCGCAAGTCGACGCACGCTGACCAGTGCGCCGTTCAGTTCGGCAGGGATTTCACCGGTCGCGTTGGTGGCTTTGGCCATCTGGTTAATGTTGATGGAAATTGCCGACAGCAACCGGAACGCGGAGAACAACTCGGCGGCAAGATCGCGCCGATCGGTAGCGGTTTCACCTGTGTCTGAGAGGGCGGACTCGACCATCAGCCGCGCCACAGTGATGCGCGCTTCCTGCGCACGGCGCAGCAATTCGGACTCCTCCTCGGGAGTCACCTTCACCACGTGTCGGCCAGCTCGACCGCCCGGCACATTCTCCCGGCGTTCACGACGGAACCGGCGGGGTCGACTGACTTCGTCTTCACTCATGTCCGTCGTGCCTCCCTTCGGCCCAGCGCAGCGCCCCCACCACGTGGGGCTACACGCCAGTGTCTCAGGTCCAGAGCGCAGCGGCAAGACCTGACACAACTTAGGGCACCTAAGTTACTATCTTGCTCTGCCGGGGCCAAGATTTCGGGGTCACTTCCGTTCTGAGTCTCGTCCCCGAAATCCCAAAAGCGCCAGGACGAGCCTGCGAGTTCCTCCGGTCTCGAATTCGTCCCCATTTGGGGGCTGGTCCCGATTGTGGGTGCCTGAGACGCAGCGGAGCGGAGAGAGAAATCTCGGGCATCCATATGAGGATCGGAGCAGTCCCTAGCTGTGGTCGAATCTCGGAGAAAAGAAGATGCGCCGCGCGGAGCGCGTCGATACGCAGTTCCGGTGGTTGATGTTGCCCACAGGCGGGCACCGGGGTTCTCGGCATTGGGCACACACCAGATTCCTCCGCTCCGCGTCTGGTGTGCACACAACGCCGCCCCGGACACCCACCCGTGGACAACGGGACGAGTCTCCGCGAGTTGCGCTTAGCGCACGTTCAGTGGTGCACGTACGGGCGAGATTTCTCCTACGATGTAGCGCATGAACACGACACCGAACACACCAGACTTCGACGCACTCGACGCAGCTATCAAGGCGGAAGCCGAAGAGAAGATGAAGATCATCCGTGTGGTGGCGACCGCACACAAGGATCTCCTCGACACGCGTGAGGAGTTCGCCCGCAAGGATGCCGCCAACGTCGGCAACCTCGATGCCGCGATCAACGAGGCACTGCGCGTCGGATTTACCGAAGCGTCGATCAAACAGTGGCGTGTGCCGGCTGCACGGAAGTCAGCAGCCAAGCGAACGGCGACGAAGAAGCCGGTGACGAAGAAGATCGAAACTTCGCCGGCCGCCTCGCCGGCCGCTGATTCCGGTGAGCAGAAGAGCGCTTAGGACTGCACCCGATGCCCACACCCGTTCTCGGCTCCGGGTCGACGCCGATAACGGCCGTCCGCTCTCAGGTCAAGCGCCTCACTACCGCGTGGTTCCGCCTCGTCCCTGCCCGCACCCAGCTCCGAATATTCTCGACGGGATCTCTGGGCTTTGCGATCGGCCTCACGACGCGCGCAGCGAATGACCCTATGGAAGAGAACCTCCGCAAAGCGTTCTTCGCGTGGATCATCTGGGCGACGGTAGCTCTGTATCCGCCATTCGAACGGGCCCGACAGTCGAATACCCGCTCAGCCGTCCGCTCGGTCGTCCGTTCGCTACGAGTCACCTGGGTCCGATCAATTCGGTGGCTGGGCTTTGTCATGCCTCGCCCGACCTCGCAGATGGTCGGGTGGAAGAAGATCGCGCTGTGGGTTGTATTGGTCCCAGTTCTCGTCGCAGTCGGCCACTATCTGCTCTTCGAATCCGTGGTCAATTTGGAGACCTGGTTCCCTATCACCGATGCGGACGTTATCGCGGCCAGGAAAGAGCGAGAGGACTATTTGCTCCGTGGCGGGTTCTTCACCGCTATGACCGGAGCCTTCCTCCTCGCGGCTGTACCGGAGGAGATCCTGTTCCGGTCCAGTGTGCTCGCCGTTCAACGGTGGAAGCCATCGAATCGGATACTGATTCTCTCGGTGGCATCGGTCATGCTCGTGCTGTTCGCGGGCTGGCACGCGAGCTTCGGGTTTAGCAATGTCGTGTTCTCTTTTGTCGGCGGCGCATTCTTCACCGCACTGGCTCTGTACACCCGTTCGCTCTGGCCCGCGATCGTCGCTCACGGCGTCGGCAATCTGATCAGCGCGGCGCACCTGATCCTCACTTCCTGACCGCTGCACTTGCATCTCGCACACAACGAAAGGCCCAGCCGTGAATGAAAAGAACATTCCCGTGGAACGATCCGCAGTCGAGGCTGCGATGTACCAAGCGTCGAAGCATCTGAACGTGATCACCGATGCGGATCTCGCGGCCGTTGTCGAAGGACTGACCGGTGAATCCGTAACGCGCGATCGGATCGATTTCGCGTTTCCCGCGCCGGGAACCACGGATCACTTGTTCGATTGATCTTCGGTGCGCCGCATTGCACTGGTGGCGCTCTGGGTAGCTGGCGCAGCGGTTGTTCGGGCTCGATGCCCGAACAACCGCCACCGCATACGGGAGCGGCCCCGACTTCTTCGCGAAGTCGGGGCCGCTGCCGTTTTTCAGCTGTCGAGATTGTCGACGTCGACGCCGAAGGATCGCGCTGCATCGGCACCGATCGCGTGCAGTTGCGTGGTGACTGCGGCGGGCGAGACTGCGTGCTCGACTGCGAAGTCGAGCAGGTTGCGCAGTGGGGTGTCGTGTTCGCCGTTGCCTTCGATCACTGCGGCTTGGGCGGCCTCCAACGCGATGCCGGTACTGGGACCGTCGCCGCTGATGTAGGAGCAGTACGCCGCGACGGTGAGAATCTGGATGCGAGCGTTGCCGCGTACCTGGCGGGCGATGGTCGCGAACGCATGGGCGGCGGCGTGCTCGTTTCCGTTGGCGGTGAACAGCAGGGCATCGCGTGCGGTGGGGCTGATGGTGGCGCACAGTCCGACACGGGCGGCCAACTCGGCGTCCGGGTTACCGCGTGTGCGGATGAGTGTCGCGAGTTCGGTGACGGCGTGGCGAACGAAGTCCGTTCCCTGCGCGTGCAGCGCTGCGTGTGCGGGTGCGGTGTCCGCTTCGACTGTGACGGCGTAGCGGGCTGCGATGTCCTCGCGTGAGGCTGCGGTGGTGCGGCCTTGTTCGACGGCGTTGTGAATGCTCAACGTGGAGGCGTTCGGGTCTTCGGTGAGTCCGGTCGCGTACGTGTCGAGGTCGGTCCACAGCGCTCCGGCTTCGAGCGCGGTGACGTGCAGGGCGAGCATGTCGATGATTCCGGCGTCACGGAATTCCTGGCGCAGGATCGCGATCTGATCGAGCGCGATGACTGCGGCGGCGTCTTCGGCGACGGCAACGCAGATCGTGGCGGTGGTCTCGGCGCGTGCGGCGGCTTCGAGGTACGGGGCGGGATCGAATTCGGCGCCCTCGCCGGTGGCGGCGTCGGTGCGCGTGACAAGGGCAATCTGCTTGGTGGTGCGGCCGTCGACGATTTCGTCTTTGAGCATGATCACGATGACCGATGCGGTCGGGATGAATCCGAGCATGGTGGGGATGGAGGCGAGTACCTCGGTGGCGGTGTTCAAACGGATGCGCTGCATGTCGTTCCCCTCGCTGATGAAAGTGACCGGGCCGGGTGCCCCGCCAATTTTTTTCGCCTGCTGGCAAAGGAGAATCGCGTCGGCATGAGGGGGCCGGAGTGCCACCCCTGGGCCGGGAAAATTTCGGCGGGAGCTTGCGAGTGACGAAAATTTCTCGGAGCCAACGGCCGGCGCTTGCGCCGCCAGGGGTTGCGCGCAGGTCACCGCCGACGAGAATCGGAAGGCCAGAAGGAGAACAAAAAGATGTTCTTCATCAGGACGCAGCGCAGCGGAGTTCATTTCGGGGGACACCGAAGGTGGCCGGCCGCCGGGCAGGCGTCATCTTTCCGCCGGCCGCGTGCAGTCGCGGCACTCCCACTGACCACCGACACGGGTACAGGTGCGGCGTTGCTCGCACAGCCAGCATCGTTGGTTGCGCCGGGTCAACACCTGCGCTCCGGTCGCGGCGGGCCGTGGCTGTTCGGCGCGCTCGCGCTCGGATACGGGCCTGATCATGTCGCCGAAGATGTGGCGGCACTGGGAGCAGATTTCTCCGTCCTCGGCCACGATGTTCGAGCATCCCGCGAGAACGCATCCGGTGAACAGCTGCGGATCCACCATCGTCTCTGCCTTCGGGGTGTTCACCATCGGAATCGGATTCCGTGCGGTGCGGCGGCGCGCTCGACTCTGCCGTAGACACGATTCACGCGTGAGGGTGCGATCTGTCCGGCGTCGTAGGCGCGGCGGGTGGCGACGGCGAGCAGGGCGACGGCTTCGCGGGCGGTCACTTCGTGCGCGAGGGTGAGCCACCCGATTTCGGCTTGCATCCCTACCGCGCTCGTGGCGGCGGTGATCTTTGCGGTCAGTGTCTCGAGGATCTCGGCGGCCGCCATTCCTGAGGGTGTGATCGCGGGATACGCGGCGTCGATGGTGTTGCTGTACATCGTGTCGCCGCGCAACTCGTCGGTCGTGGTGCTCATGTCGTAGCCCTTTCGTAGACTTTCGGGTGCGACACCGGGCGGGCTCCTACCGCCCGGTGTCGCACTGCGTTTGCGGGTACTGCCGTCTAGGCGGCTGCGGTGTCCTCGGCGGCGGCGGCGTCGGGTTCGAGTGCCTCGGCGAGGGTGTGGACGGTCGCGAGGACTGCGCGGGCGGTGTCGGTGATGACCTCGAGGTCTCCGTCTCCCCATCCGGCGATGTAACCGATGCTGTAATCGGTGGTATCGAGTCCGAGCAGTCCGGCCAGGACGTAGGCGACGGATTCGGCTTCCACTTCGGCGCGGCCTCGGTGCAGCTCGGCGGGGTCGATGTCTCCGCTGGCGTGCATGAGTGCGTGGGCGGCTTCGTGAATCATCGTTTTCGCGGCCTGGGCGTCGCTGAGCGTGTCGTCGACGATGATGCGGCGCGATCCGTCGAGGCTGGTTCGGCCGTTCGATTCTCCGGCGATGTGCTCGCGGGTGACGGTCCATCCCTGCTCGGTCATCACCTGCGCGATGCGGGTGTAGATCGCGGCGGGGTCTTCGCCTTCAAGTCGGGTGGTGATGGTTTCGGCTGCTGCTGCGGGGTGTCCTTCGATCGGGTCGGTTTGGGCGATGTCGAACACGGACAGGATCGGGAACCGTGCTGCGCGGCGGGTGGTTTCCTCGCCGGTCTCGGTGTCGGTTTCGGTGATCTTCTTGGTCGAGTAGCCGAAAATCTTGATCGACTTTTCGCCCTTGCGGACCTGGCGTCCGAGTTCTTGCCACTTGCGGAATCCGGCGACCTGGCTGGCGTCCGGGGCCTGCGAGAAAATCAGCATGACGTTGTTGAAGCTGTACGCGTGGAACGCTGCTGCTGCGGTCAGGTAGGCGGCCCACGCGTCGGTGTCGGTGAGCTGGGCAACCTTCGCGGTGATGCTCTCGTGCAGTGCGGCGGCCTGCTCGCGGCGCGCTGCGCTCTTGTCTGCCGTGGTCTTCGCCTGTGCGCTCATAACTGGAACCTCCGCTGATCCGGTGGCGTCCCCCTGCTCGGTGGCCGCCAATTTTTTTGCCCTGCTGGCAAAGGAGAATCGCGTCGGCATGAGGGGGCCGGAGTGCCACCCCTGGGCCGGGAAAATTTCTCTGCGAGCGTGCGAGTGCGGGTTGAGAAAATTTCTCGGAGCCCTCGGGCCGGCATCGCCGCCAGGGGTTGCGCGCAGGTCACCGCCGACGAGAATCGGAAGGCCAGAAGGACAAACAAATCAACGCTTTTCGCTGGTGCGGAGCGCAGCGGAGCTCAATTCGGAGGACACCGAAGGTGGCCGGCCGCTGGGCAGGCGCCAACACACCGCCGCAACGGGCCTGGCGTTCGCACCTCCCGCTCGGGTGGCTGGCGGGGTGATTGTGCGGGAGCGACGGAGGCCGGCGCCGCTTGGTGTCGCGGTAGCTCTTCTCTCGACATGAGTTTCTGGGAGAAAAACAATTCTATTTAAACTCGTTCGTATTCTAATGGGGATATCTTATTAGGCTTTGTTAGTTAATACGTAGCGATGGGCCTAGCTTGGAGTACCGGCGCATTATTATCGGGGCTGTACGGGCAGCTGAGCGCCGATTCTTGCCGAGTGCATCAAATCGGTCTCGCAGCTCCGAAAGGCTCGCAAGTTGTCACTGTGACCTGGTAGGATGTAATCCGTTGCTTCGAAATCTCGGGGCGACAAAGAATCCCGAAAGAATGGACGGCGGCTAGTTTTGTGCGCAAATCCTGAACCGAAGGGAACAATTTTGAGTTAACCAACAGAAAGGCTTGACAATGGAAAGTGACAGTTCAGCAAACGAAGTAAATGGATCTAGTCGAGAGAATTCATCTGGACGGGGGGTTCGACTGCGTTGGTGGTCGGATGAGTCGTTGGCAACGCTTGTGTGGGGCGGCGGTCGGTCGATGGAGGTAATCGGCAAGGTAGTGGGTGCCGTTTGGGGGCTGATCGGCGTGGTTTTCCTGCTGATCCGCGGCTTGGAATGGCTGGGGTACGAGGTCCCTTTTGGGGATCCTGCTGCGCTGGAATTTGTGAAGTCGGCAGTGTGGATCCCTGGATTCAAGGGTTTGGTGCGTCGGGTATTGATTGTGGCGTTGGCGTTGCCGCTGATTCTGGTGGGATGGTTGGTTCGTTGGGTGCGAAGAGCGTGAGAGCGCTGCTCGTAGGCTCTTAATCGCAAATTGAGATGAGGAATGGTCCGACCTTGAGTCGGGCCATTTCTCTGTCCGGGGGTTGTCCGTCGGGGTCGAGGCGTGGTCGCGTTTCGGCTGGTTCGGACGTGCGTTTCGGATCTTCGTCAGCGGCGGTTGGTGGTTGAACGCTGCTAATTTGGGCGTGTCCACAGGTTGATGCGAGGTGGGGGAAAAGTTGATGGATAGTTGGAGTCCGGATTTTCGGCCGCGGGCGTGGGAGCGTGACAAGGAGCAGTTCGCGGCGTGGATGGCCGGCGCTGCGGTTCGTTCTCCGTGGAAGCGTCGCCGTTTCGGAATCTGGCGCGAGGAGCAGTTTTCGGCCCAGATACGCGTTGCTCGCGAGGCTGAGCAGAAGCGTCAAGCGGAGCTGATGGCGAATCCCAGTGCTGAGCTTGTTGAGGCGTATCGGGAGTTGCAGGCTGCGGAGGCTGCGTCGGACGCCAGGATCGGTTGCGCGCGGGGCGGCGATATGACTGACCCGAAAACGGTTCGGGCTCTTGCTCGGCTGTTGAGCGATCACGCCGAAAAGGTTCAGTAGGAGCAGTTCACGGCCACATTTGTGCTGGTCAGTCCGCTTTTTGTTTAGAAGTTTTCAGTCGCGGCCGAGGTCGTGTTCGCGTTTCGGTGTCTGGGTCCGCGAGGTTTCCGGCCCGGTCGTCCCTGATTTCTGTGAACCCGTCGGTGGCTGTGACGGGTAGTCGAGTAGTCGGCTGCGCATGAGGTCGCCGAGTTCGTTGGGGTTGTACGGTTCGCGGTTTCCGCTGCGGAGGTGGTCGATCATCGCTTTGTGGTGCTCGGCTACCTCGAGGTGGATGACGTTGCCTTGGGTTTTGGCGAGTGTGGGCGGTTCGGTGTTGTTGCGGTGTACGCCGGGGGCGAGGACGTCGCGGAGTGGGGTGTGGGTTGCTTCCATTGCGACGTAGCGGGCTGCTTGTACTGCGGAGGCGTGGACTTTCTGCCAGTCGATGGTCCAGCCGGAGGACTTGAGGAGTTCGTCGAAGAACACTCGTTGTGTGCGGGAGTTGCCGTCTCGGAATGGGTGCAGGACGGTGGTTTCGCCCCAGTGGTAGGCGAGTCGGTCGACGGCGCGGTCTTTCGGGAGTCCTTGGGGGAAGTTGTCTTTGGCGATTCCGCGGAAGATGAACGCTGCTTGGTTTTCGATGTGTTCGGGCCGGCAGTGTGGGAGGTTCATGCCGACGGCGCCGGTGTCGCGGGTGCGGAGGGTGCCGGCCCAGTCGTAGACGTCTTGCAAGATGAATTGGTGGATCTTTTTCAGGTGATCGAAGTCGAAATTGCCTGCGATGGGCTGTAATTCGAGTTGCAGGATGCGCTGATACGCCGCTTCGGTTTCGTCCTCGAGGAGTGCTTGCGGGTCGGTGTGCCCGAGTTTGTTGATCAGGACCCCGGTTTCGGGGTCGACGTACGGGTCTTTCAACTGCGGGCAGCTCGGCGGCGGCGGTTTTCGGCGAGGACGAGTGCGACTGCTTCGTCGCCGGTGATTTCTCCGCGTAGTTGCCGGCGGCCGATTTCGATGCCGTATTCGCTGGGTTCCATGCCGGCCATGCGGTGGCCGGCGGTGGCGGCGGCGATGGCTCGGTCGATCTGGGCTTCGGTCATGTGCGACTGTGCGTTGCGTGCAGTGGTCACCGGTGCTCCTTCGTCGACTCGGGCGAGTGTGGTGGTGTGCAGGGGAGCTGCGCACCGTTGTCTATTCTACCTGATCATTGCCTGTTTCCTGCGGTCAACAACCGTTGAGGATGGTGTCAGAACAGGGTGTTTTGGGTTTGTGCGGCGGCGTTGTCGGTGCGTTTCTCGTAGGCGGTTGCGAGGGTTTGTGCGGCGGTGGGGCTGCATCCCATTTCGGTGCCGATCTCATCCCAGTCGGCTCCGTGGTGGTGGAGCTGCCAGGCGTCGCGTTCGTCATCGGTCATGGTCTGGGTTCCTGTCTGCTCGAGAGGGCGACCTTCGGAGTTTGGCCGCTTTCAGGAAGCTGTAGGTCGAAAGGGCGAGTAATCCGACTCCGGCGATGAGGGTTCGGCTGGTTCCGATGGTGAAGTCCAGGGCTGCGACGGCGAGGGCGAGGACACCGAAGATGCTGTGTTTCACCACACCTGGCTTGTTGGTCATGCTCGGCCTTCGCGGATGGCTGCGAGGCGTTGGGAGGCTGCGCGGCGTTCGCGGCCGATGCTGAGCAGGTGCTCGAACAGTTGGTCTTCGGGGAGTTCTTCGGCGGCTTGGGCGAGGGAGCGTGCTGCTTCGCGGAATCCGCGGCGGTAGGCCTGGGTGAGGACTGCGGCGATGTTGTGCTCGAGTTCAGCGGACGGGACGCCGATGGTGGTGATGTCGGTGAGTGCTTTGGTGAGTTGTTTCCCGAGGTGCCCGCTGGTGCGGCCTTCCTGCTGCAAGGTGGTGAAGACATGGGCACTGTTGTGCGGTTTGCCGGAAGTGACTAGCTCCTCGATGGCGGTGAACAGTGCTGCGTTCACGGGCCGGTAGAAGTCTGCGCTGGTCAGAGCTGCGACGGCACGTTTCGCGCTCTCGGCCGGCGCCCAGAGCAGCGAGCACAGGAGTTGAGCCTCGACGTCGAGGGCGGTGCTGTATTCGTCGATCTCGCCTTCGTTGTCGGTGAGGTCGTCGAAGTCGGGGACGGTAGCCAGTGAGAGTGTCACGTCGGGGTCCTTGCTGTCGCCGGTGGGCATGGGAGGTCAGGGTCGCGGTGAGGTGAGTTGCCGGTGTTGACGAAGGATCGCGGCAGCCGCCCGGAGGTCTGATTCGGCGTGGGCGAGGTAAAGATGAGTCGAGAGATCCTGATCGTGAGCCGCAACGACTCCGACGGTTTCCGCGTCGGGGCCGGTGTAGAGGGTGTGTAGCTCTTCGCGTGCATCACTGATTCCAGCGAGGGAATCGTCGAGGGCGGCGAGCATGGTGCGGAGTTTGCGGTCAACGGATTCGCTGTCGCGGCGGAGCTCGGCGTCGAGTGCGCGGTCGACGAAGTCTGCATCGGGGGTGAAGGTGAATGCTGCTGCGGTCATGGTGTCCTCCGTAAGTTGTTGGATGGTCCGGAAGTGCTGGGTGTGGCTGATGGTGTCCTGCCTTATGTGGCTCGAAACGAGTGGCCGCCCAGCGCTTCGGGACGCCCTGGCTGCTGATTGAAAAATGTGCTTCGAGTGCTGTTTACGGAGATGACGGTGGGGTGTTCCTCGGGCCTGACATGAGTAGGCGACATGGAGGAGCGATGAGAGAAACTCACACCCACGCATGGGTTGGAATCGACGCCGGCAAGGGCCATCATTGGGCGGCAGTGGTCGACGAAGCAGGGTTGATCGTGTGGTCGCACAAGATCATCAACGACGAGACCGCGATATTGCACGCGCTGAGCGAAATTCTGGCCTTGGCCGACGAACTCCATTGGGCGGTAGATATTTCCGGTACCTCCTCGACGTTGTTGCTTGCTCTTCTCGCCGCGCACGGACAGAATGCGGTTTACGTCCCTGGTCGCACCGTCAACAGGATGTCCGGCGCGTATCGAGGGGAGGCGAAAACCGATGCCCGCGATGCCTATGTGATCGCGGAAACTGCTCGACACCGACGCGATCTGTCTGTGTTGATTCCACCGGCCCAGCTGGCCGCGGAACTCGCGCTTTTGACCTCGCATCGGACCGATCTCGTCGCTGACCGAGTCCGGCTGATCAACCGTCTGCGTGACACTCTCACCGGTGTCTTTCCTGCGCTCGAGCGGGCTTTCGACTTCGGGCGTCACAAGGGCGCGTTGGTGTTGTTGACCGGTTTCCAGACGCCGCGCGCCATTCGGCGACGCGGACGCGTTCGTTTGAGCTTGTGGCTCGGTAAACGTGGGGTACGCGGGGCGGACGGTGTCGCCGAGATTGCGTGGGAAGCGGCGTCCGCGCAGAATGTGGTCCTGCCTGGTGAGGCTGTTGCGGCGCAGTTGGTGGCCGATATCGCCGACAGAGTCCTCGCAGTGGACGTCCAGCTTGCTCGTCTCGACGCGCAGATCGGTGAGACCTTCCGCCGCCATCCACAGGCTGCGGTCATCGAATCCATGCCCGGTATCGGTCCGATCCTCGGCGCGGAATTCGTTGTCGCTGCCGGTGATATGTCGGCGTACTCCGATGCCGGTCACCTCGCCTCGGCAGCGGGGTTGGTTCCGGTCCCCCGCGATTCCGGCCGCCGAACCGGCAACATGCACCGACCCAAACGCTACAGCCGGCGACTGCGGCGCGTCTTCTACCTCTCCGCTCAAACCTCCATCATCAAAGATGGACCGAACCGCGAGTTCTACCTCAAGAAACGAAGTGAAGGAATGAGACACGTTCAAGCGGTGATCGCCTTGGCCCGTCGACGAGTGAGCGTGATCTGGGCATTGTTGCGCGACAACCGACTGTTCGTCGTTGATGCACCCGCCGTCCGAACTGCTTGATTTCCTCATTGAAACTCGTTTCGCTGGTGAAAGTGTGTGGTCAGGCGGCCGGGGTGAGCTTGGAGATTTCGTCGGGTCGGAATCCACTCCAGTGGTTTTCTCCTGCGACGACGACGGGGGCTTGCAGGTATCCGAGACTCATGACGTAATCGCGGGCCTGTGCGTTTTCGGTGATGTCGATGACGTCGTATTCGATTCCCGCTTTGTCGAGTGCGCGGTAAGTGGCATTGCATTGCACACATGCGGGCTTGGTGTATACGGTGATCGCCATTGCCATTCCCCCTCGTCGGTAATTCTTTATTGATTTCATTCTATCGAACAATGCGATATAAGCCAATACTTTCGCAGGTATTTCTTCGATTAGTTTCCGCTTTAGTTAATGACATCTTCAATCATTCTCCGCATTCTTTCACTAATCAAAACCGTGATGTACACAGCTGCTTGCATGCGTTCTACCTGCACTTTCTCCCCTCCCCCGGTATGTGCCGATATTCTGGTCTCGGCGGGAGTGGGTCAAGGTGAGCGTAGGAAAAAATATCGTAGCGGCGTTGTTCGAGCGTGCGAGTGGCGCGTGTGGGTATTTTTTCTGGAGCGGCCTTGATGCGCGAGTGTCGGGATAGAAGAATGTTCACACCGGGGCGGGTCGGTTCTTGTCCTTGCGCTTTTGTCGTGGTTAGTGGCCGGCGGCCGGGTGGCTTCTCGTGTGTCTGTGGTGGTGTCCGCATTCCGCCCTTCCGGTCCGCCTGTCGCTCTGACCGCCAGCCGGAGGCGGAAGGTGCGGGGCGGAAGGGCGGACGGTCCCCAGCCCTTTCGGGCCGGGGATCGCCGCTTCATCGGGTCAGTCGATCGCGACCTCGTCGAATGTGAGCTGTCCGGTGATGATTTCCTCGACGGCGGCGAGGGTGTAGCCCTGTTCCATCAGGAAACTGAGGTACTGGTCGGCATTCTTGGGCTTGGACCGCCATGCGTCTTTGACCATGCGGGACTCTTGCGCGGCGATCACCAGCGCGAGGAGCAGCACCTGAGCGCGAGCCTCGGACACCTTCGCCACTTGCTCGGCCAACTCTCGGCCGGGGTAGTGGCCCTTGAATCCGAGCAGCTCACCGAGTGATTCCGCTGCCTTGTATTCCGAGATCAGTCCGGGATCGCGGGCAAGGGTGGTCGCGACGTAGGCCGCTGCCGTTTTCGGTGGGGTCTTGCGGGCGAGCAAGGTTGTGCGCAGGAACTCGCGGCGGACGGTGGTCGCGGCCTCGGCCTGCTTGTTCAGCTCGCGGACTCGTCGCCGTTCCTGCTTGTCCTTCGCTTCCTGCTCGCGCACTGCCCGAGCTGCCTCGGCGGGGCCGTTTCCGCTGCCACCTGCGGCAGCGGGAACTGCGTCGATGATCGGTCGCGGCTCAAGTCCTGCGCCTTCCTGGTCGATGCACCAGTATTCCGGGAGGTATTCGGGCCGGTAGTCGACGGTATTGGCGTGCCGTAGCCCTTCGTCGGGTACGGCGGAATCATCGTCTTCGGTGTCCCAATCGACGTCGTCGTAGTCGACGCGCTCCCCGGTGGCTTTGTCGAAAAACGCGTCGTTCAATCCCAGGAACACTGCCCAGAACTGCGGGGCTGCGTCGATCATGTCCGGGGTGACCTCGTCGCCGTCTGTGGTGACCAGGTCGGACGGGGACGGCACCTCCTCCCCGAAACTGATGTGATCGTGCGGAAGGATCGTAAATCCCTTCTCCTCGAACGGGGCTGCGGCGAGGGCGTATGCCTCCCGTTCTTCGCGCAACCCGCGTAGTCGCTCCGCTACGTGGTCGAAGTCGTAAGACTGTGTGGTCAGGAGCTTTTCGACGGCATCGGTGTCTCCTGCTTCCTCGAACTCGGCCACTACTGCCGCGTGTGCGAGGTCGAGCTGTCCAGCGTCGAGGGCGGCGCGGGCTGCCTCGGCTTTCCCTACCGCTGCCTGGGCTTTCACATCCTTTTTGTCCATCGCGAGGGTCTTGGACACCTTCGTGATGGATGCTCCGAATTCGAGCATCTGCGCAACTCCTCGGGTGTGCTGAGCTGCCGTCAGCCCTTCGCGGTGCCGGTTGGCGGTGATCTGCTTACCGATCCGGTCGACGGCGCGGGCCTTGTCGCTGCCTGCGGTGTCGGGGTAGATCACGACGGGGATGCTGGTCAGGCCGGTTTCGCGGGCGGCGAGGGTGCGGCGCTGTCCGTCGCGGACGACGATCGTTCCGTCTGTGGTTCGTACGGCGCTGATCGCTTCGAGTACTCCGTTTTCGCGGATGGATTCGACGAAGTCGGGGGTCTGCGCCAGATCGACGCTGTCGCGGACGTTCTCGCCGATGTCGAGCGTGTCGGGGTGCAGCTGTGCGACCTCGAGTGCTGCGGCGGGGGCGGTGTGTGTTGCGGTCATCGTGTTGCCTCTCGTAGACTTCGGACACGACACCGGGCAGATATCAGCTGCCCGGTGTTGTGTTGTTTCCGTGGGGTTTTCGATCTCAAGCGGTGGCCGGTTCCAAGATCACTTGATCGGCCGTGGGGTGGCGGTCTCGGCAGTTATCGGCCTCGATGTGTGCGTCCATCAGGTCGGAGGCGTGGCCGTGGTAGTCGAGTGCGATGAGCAGCTCCACGAACACGTCGATTTCGGAGCAGCAGTTGTGCTCGACGACGCTGGCGAGATATTCGGCTGTCTCGAACAACGTCGCCCACGCATCCGCTTTCTCGCAGATGTTGTGTAAGTCGTAGCCGTACATGGTTTTCCCTTTCGGTTGGGTTGGTGCTGCCGGTCATGCGGCGAGCAGTTCGGAGGCGACTGCGAGGGCGTTCTCGGCGTTGGTGAGGTGTCCGCTTCGGACGCGGCCGTGCGGGAGCCTGTTTGCGTGCGCGAGTTCCGCTGCGGCCCAGGTCGCCAGACTGCGAACCTGCTCGTTGCGCTCTTCCTCGCTCAACGGGCGGGGGGCGGTTTCCTCGAGGTTGATGATTGCGGTGCTCATGTCGGTGTCCTTTGCTGGTAGCTGGTGGTCGGTTAGTTGGTGGGGGTGGCGGCGGCGTCGATGTCCTCCTCGGTGTGTCCGGCGTCGCGGGCTGCGGCGCGGGCTGCGGCGAAGGCGTCGACCAGGGCGGTGATGTCGGTGAAGCCTTCGCGGTTGGGGTCGAACATTGCTGCATCGAGGGCTGCGGTTGCCGAGGTAACTGCGGCCAGTGCGGGTGCGAGGGTGGGGGTCTCGGTGCTCATCGGTTGGTTTTCCTTTTCTCGAGGTTGGTGGGTGGTTGTCGTTACTCGGCGTTGACGCACTGTGCGGCGTTGCTGTGCATGCGAGGGCAGGAGTAGTCACCGCACCCGCAAGTCAGTCCGGCGTAGTGGATGGTTGCCGCGCTGTAGTCGTAGCCCTCGCTCATCGGTGACCTTTCGTTCGTGGCTGGGGACCAATCCTGTGCCCCGCCAATTTTTTTCGCCTTCTGGCATAGGAGAGTTGGACCGGCATGAGGGGGCCGGAGTGCAACTGGTGAGCGGAAGAGTTTTTCTGCGAGCTTGCGAGTGCGGGTTGAAAAAGTCTTTCGAGCCGAAGGCCGGAGCGAAGCGGAGTCAGCGGTTGCGCGCAGGTCACCGCCGGTCAAAATCGGAAGGCCAGAAGGAGAAACAAATAGAACGCTTTTGCAGACGGAGCGAAGCGGAGTTCTCTTCGGGGGACACCGCAGGTGGCCGGGCCGCCGGGCAGGCGGATGCAGTAGGTGATCCGACCGACCGGGTTGAGTGCCAGGCATTTACTCATCTGGAACTGAAAGCGGCAAGCGGACCGTTTCCGCATCCGCACTTAAGGGCAATCAGCCTTGTTTCGCCTAGTCATAAAGTATGAATGCCCAGATTGCGAGCCTTTTGCGCTACCGCTGACGTGACCGACGTCATGCTGTCGCAAATGTTCGGTTACCAACTTTTGCGATACCGTCAGTTACATCAAAGTGGGTTGCGGCCGATGCAGCCTTCGCGTCACAGGAGGTTTCCATGTCCCGTTCACGTATGGCCGTAGCTGCACTGTTGGTCCCGGTCGCAGCCGGTGCTGTCGCCCTCCTCGGCGCGGGTGCCGCATCTGCCGCTACGCCGTATTCCGGAGACGGTTATGTCGGTGTTCGATTCGATCAGAACGAGACGCGGTTCCTCGCCGACACCAACGCCGCTGATTTCCTCAACGCCATCCCCGGCGAATACTGGGGCGTGTATTCCGGCGAAGGCTCGGTCTACAACAACGGGACCATCGTCCGCGCCACCATCGGCCAACTGGTTGACGAGACCGCAAACCACCAAGGCCAGGTCTCGTTCAGCGTGAACAACCCCGCGATCTGGACGAGCACCGTCGACATCGTCCAAGAGTGGTGACATAGGTCGAGCTTGTACGCGTAGGGCCGGTGAGCGCATTGCTCACCGGCCCTTTTCGCGTGTCGGGAATTGTCCCGCTCAAGTGGTGGCCGGCACTTCGGTGATGGCGTCGGCGGTCACGAGCATGTCGATTTCGACGAGGTTGGTTCCGCCGGCATCGGTGACTCGCACGGTTACTCCGGCCAGCCATTGGCCGTCGTGCATTTTCGCCCAGTACCTCAAAATTCCGTCGAGGTATCCGGACATGTAGAGCGCGGAAGTTTTTACGCGCATGCTCACGTGGTCGGCGCGTGATGCTCCTCCGCGGCCGAGTGGGAGCGCCCGGCCGATGTCGACTTTCACTGCTTTCGGCTCGTCGAATGTCCTGATCACGGGGTGATCGGGCCAGCGTTCGGTCCAGTGGTCGGTGTTGATCACTGTGCTGCCCTCAACGGCGGTGTCGATGTGAGGGTGGTGTCGTCGACGGTGGCCCAGCGGAGTTGTCGGGTGTCGTCGCAGATTTCCATGCGGCCTGTGCGTTGTTGGAATCCTTTGCCGGCGGCCGCGACGTCGAGCCGAATGCCGGTCACACGCCCTCTCCCCGCTGTCAGTCCTGTGTATCCGGCGACTCGGGATGAGATTCGCAGATCCGGGCCGTCCCATTGCCCTTCTGTCACGATGAGCAGCGATCCCTTACTCCTCGCGCGCGCGGCCACCGCTCGCCCGCGGGAGGGCGTTACAGCGCCACCAGAGAGTCCCAGGACAACCACGTCGAATCCCTCCAGCAGAATTGCGGCGCAGTCGATTGCAGCGTCCTTGGGCTGGGGCACGAGGGCGACCTTCGCCAAGTCGCCGCCTTGCTCGTGGAAGGCGAGGAGTCCGAGTCCGGGCATTCCGATCACCGCAACGTGCCCACCGGCGGCGGTGACGGTGGCGAGGAGTCCGATGAGGACCGAGGCTGCGCCGTCGACGCTGACGACGGTTCCTCGGGCCAATCCGCCGCGTGGGAGCAGTGCACCGATCGGCTCCGGAACGGGCAGCATCCGGAGGGTTGATTGCGCGGTGGCCACGATCGGAGTCGGCTCGCGCTCGCCGACGGGTTTGAGCATCACCGACGGCGTAGCGGGTTCGGTGCCGTCGGAGCGGGCAGGGATCGAGGCCATCTTGCGGCGTAGCTGTTCGAGCTTTTCCGCCTTGGTCAGCACTGTTGTTGCTGATGAGTGGGGCTGCTGGTTCATCGTCGCCCCGCTTTCCTGGATCCGCGCGTACGTCCCGCACACCCAGGGTACTCGAACACAAGTTCGATCAGAACCGTATCAAAAGGTCTGGATCGCTACGGTCGGGCCACCGGCTCGAGCAAGCTCGGATCGTTGTTCCTCGGAGAGTTCACAGCGGTCGAGACTTCGTAGGGTTCGAGGTGCGGCTCCGGAACGGAGTTGATCATGGCCTGGACTTCACCTTTATCGGTGAGTGTCGGGTCGAGCCAGTGCTCCCAGAATGATTCGGGCAGAATCAGCGGGGATCTGTCGTGTATGTGTCCCGTGGCATCGGTGGCTGGCCGAGTCAAGACTGTGCAGGTCCATACCCATTTGTTCGGATCATCTTCGGGCAGTTCGGGATCGGGCCACAACTCGTAGAGTCCGGCCATTGCAAGGATGTCGTCCTCGCCGTGGAGGAAGTACGGAATCTTCGACCCTGCTTCACTTTTCATCCATTCGTAGTACCCTGCGGCCGGGATGATGGCCCGCCGTTTGGATGCACTACTTCTGAATGAGGGCTTCTCCGTGACGGTTTCACTGCGGGCGTTGATGAGTTTGGACGCCATCTTCCGATCCTTGGCCCAGGCAGGCAACAGACCCCATTGGACGGTCCGGAGCTGGCGCTGGGGCTCGGCGTCGGGTTCCTCGTGTGGGGTTCGTTCGAGGATCACCCGGACAGGTTGGGTGGGTGCGACGTTGTAGGACGGGGGAAGTTCGTCGCCGACGGTCTGCATCGTGTCGAAAAACGACTGTAATTCCTTATCTGAGCTCTTGCTTGCATAGCGCCCACACATGGCCTGACCTCCTCGTAGTCGGTTCCCGTCCCATTGAACAGCGTGGGTCCGACGGCCGCTTCCAACGGCGTGTGATGATCTCTGCGAGTACGTCGTCGACTGTCGAGGAAGGGGAAGTGCGATCACCAGCCCTCGGCCGGCGCCTACCGATGTCGCTTTGGCGATCGTGGCCGCAACGGTCCTCGGTGTCACGGTCGGAGTTCTCCTCACTGACGTGGTGGCCGGCGTCGCAGTCGGGGCCGGTACCGCAGTGGTCTTCCGCTTCGTGTTGCGGACGATCATCCCCCGGAAATGACCGCCAGCGCTGGTCAGCGGATCGGAATAACTCTGCGGCAGTGTTCGTTGTAGAGGCTGTCGGTGTTCGGTTCTTTGCCCCGGGTACCACCCCAGAAATGCCGCTTCGAGCGGCCACTTGCCGAGAGGCGCAAGACGGGCACCGACCCTGTGAAGCCGCTGGACACCTTTCGGTGCCGGCGGCTTCGTCATATCTACCAGGGCGTCAGTAACACTGTGTGCCTCCGAGCTCGCATGGAATCACCCCGGAGAGCGCTATCCGCCATTCCCACGGCAATGGAAGCCACCAAATCCAGCCGCCTGCGATCATCTGAAAGCCTCCTCGAATGCATTGTCACTCTGGATCAGTGTCGGCCGGGGAGGTCGACGTCATCGGCGGTCTTGTCGATGCGCATGCCTTTGAATGCTGGGTGTCTGAGTCCGCCGCCGGTGTACTCGCGGTACTCGACGTCGCACACTAAAAGTGGTTCTGACCAGCGGGCTTCGCGGGCGATTGCTCGTGGCGGTGCGATCGCGAACGGGCTGGTGGGTCGTTCGATGTCGATGAGTTGTTCGCGTAGTTCGCGGCGCTGTCTCGCGGAAAAGCCGGTGCCGACGTTTCCGATGTAGACGAGCGATCCGGAGTTGTCGTGGGCGCCGAGGATTAGTGATCCGATTCCGCCGGCCGCGTTGCCGGATCCGGGGACGAATCCGCAGATGATTCCTTCGGTGTTGGCGCGGAGTGGTGTTTTCAGCCAGCTCGGGGATCGTTTTCCGGGTTGGTAGGTCGAGGTGATGCTTTTGGCGACGATGCCTTCGAGGTGGTGTTTGCGGGCGACCTCGAGCATGGTCGGTCCGTCGACGTTGAGCCAGTGGGGTGGGACTTTGATGCGCGGGTGTTCGAGGCTGAGGTTGGCGAGCGCTTCGCGGCGTTCGAGGTAGGGCAGGTCGGTCGTCGATGTTCCGTCGATGTCGAGGACGTCGAAGACGTAGTAGGTGGTCAGGGCGTCGTTGCGGAGTTGGGCGGTGGGTTTGAGGACGTGCATCCGGCGCTGTAACCGGGAGAAGGACGGGACACCGTCGGGGCCGAGTGCGACGATCTCGCCGTCGAGGACGGTTTCGCGGTGGTCGAGCACGTCGCTGAGTGCGTCGACGATCTCGGGGAACGAGGTGCTGAAGTTGTTGCCGTTGCGCGACCACAGTGCCGGCGGTTTGGCGCCGGTGGTGGCGATGGCTCTGACTCCATCCCATTTCGACTCGAAGGCCCAGCGCTCCCCCGTGGGTGGATGCCCGAGTGTGGCGAGCATCGGCGGCACTGGCTTTCCGGTGGCGGCGCTCATTGCTCTACTGTGCGCGGGTTTGTACTGGTTTCGGCCGGTTTTCGGAGGTTGAGACAATAGTGAGATGAGCGAGAGTGCAGAACCGGATGAGGTTCAAGGGTGGAGCCCGGCCCCGGACGAGGGCCAGGCTGGCACGGTGCTGACGAAGGATGGTCAGTGGGCGTATCGGTACAAGGACGGCGCCGATTTGATCATCATGAAGATGCCCGAGCGCGACGCTCCGAAGTAGATCCAGACGTTGCACAGTCTCGGCCAACCGGTCGATCGCGTACAGCGACGGAGCTGCACACGAAAGAGCACCAGGTCGCCACAGTTGACCGATCTGCAACGGTTTATTGCAGGTCAGGACGTCGGCCTCCGCTTCGGTCTGGTCAGTGTGGCGACCTGGTGCTCGTCGCGATTGCAAGGATAGTTCGGGGGTCCGACGCCCTCAGGGAAATTCGTCTCCTGCGGTTATGGGGCCTGGTGCGGCAGGATGGTGTGGTCGTCGATGGTTGCCGGGAAGTGGGAGGTTTTGTGAGCAGAGAACATTTCAGTGCCTCGGACTTGATTGCACTCGGTTACGCAGCTGACAGGTTGACCTCGGTGTTCGGCGAGCCGGATTCTGTTGACGGGGAATCGCTTTGGGACAGAGAGACTGTCGTTGCGATCGAGCGCGATGTCTTGGCCCCCGCTGTCCGAGTCCTGTGGGATGCATTCGCTCCGGAGTGGAATACCCGCCTCAGAATGCAAGGCGTGTCGTTACCGTTGGGGTGGCCGCAGATGGAGCAGATGTTGGCGCGTGTGACGACGCGGGAGACCGCTGAACGTCAAGGGGCGCAAGCTTCCTGAGGAACTGTTGCTCTAGAGTTCAGGCTCGTGCAGAGATTGTTTCGTTTCACCTTCCAACTTCGGGCTCCGCTCACTATGCAGCAGGTCAATTTGGTACTGCCCGCAGTCCGTGCGCTGATGGAGCGAGAGGGGCTGGAGCCGAATTACGGACAGCTCGACCCCGAGGGCGAGGATCAGTGGATGATGTCCGGCTGGACTGCCGATCTCGACTACGACGTATTCCTGGATCGCTATCCGGGAGGGTCGATCGAGGTTTGGCAAAAGTCGGTGGAGCAAGCCAAAAAGCAGTACGGCTCGACTGCCGATCTTGACTACGACGTATACCTGAAGCGCTATAAGGGAAGGTCGATCGAGGATTGGCAAAAGTCGGTGGAGCAAGCCATAAAGCAGATAGTGGCAGAAGCGAATCCGGCGGCGTGGACGTTCTGTGAGTGGCGTAACTCGGACGACGAGGACTTTGAAGTCCTCGTCTATGAGGACGTTGACGACGAGTGATGCGCTCGGTCTTTGGGTTGTAGTCGTCGTCGGTCGGGACGGGACGGAGCTGATCATGATTGAAGATGCCGGAGCGTCCCGCCCCGGCGTAGGAGTACAGCTGTGCGGCCCGCACCGAATCCGGTGCGGGCCTTGCCTGTTGGTTAGCCCAACTGTGTATTCATCTTGTTCGCGAGCCATTCCGCGTCCGACTGGACCATCGGTCCGCGGAGGCAGTAGCGGCCGCGGTTGTCTTGGACGTAGTGGGTGAAGCACTCGTTCTCGTATCCGCCGTGTTCTGCGGTGCGAGGTATCGCGACAAAGCGTGTGGGAGCGGCTGTTTCGGTCATGGTGCTGCCTTCCTGAGAGTCGGTAGAGTCGCTCCCCTGTCACCAGGTCGAGGGTGGGCTGTCAACCCCGTAGAGCGAAGCGTGGGTTGACGGGTCGGGTCCCCGGCATGGTGTTCTGGGGCGACTTGTACGACGACTTTCTTGACCACTCGGGGCTGCGTAGCGGCAACGGCGCCGGAGGTGTCGTTCGGTTGCTGGTGTGTGGCCGGCGGTGGGTGTGTGCGGTGGTGGGCACCTCCCGCTTGGTGCGCTGGAGGGGTGATTGTGCGGGAGCGACGGAGCTGGACCACGGGTGGTGTCGCGGCAGCTCTGGTTTGCGGTGGGGAATGAGTATCAGGTCGCCACGTGTGTGCGGTTCAGTTGGCCGGGAGCGGCCGTGCAACGCTGTACAGGCACCTTTCATCGCAAAGTAGTGATGCCATGTGAGCGCGTTCGAGAAGGCCTTAGCGCTCCGCACTTAGGCCAGTCGCAGTCGAGGGGTCAATGCTTAGCTCGCTCACGCGTGGCTCGCCCTTACCTCGTCATCAAATGCGGCAGCGTGGGCTTCGCCGATGGCGATCATGGCCTTCGTGAGCTGCGCCATCTGCGAGGTAAGTGGAATGCCGTCGCCGCGTTGAGCGATGAAGGATCCGTCGATGCCAACCATGCCGAATACTGTCAGCTCGTCCGCGACCGCACTCGCGCGCACTGGCCCTAGGCCGGCGAAGGCCGACGCGATCATGCGGTGCATGTGCGCCCTGCCGTCGGAACGGATGCGGGTGATGGTCTCGCGGACCTCGGGGTCCATCACATCACTGGTCATCATCAGGATCGAGTGAAGCCGGTGGAAGTCATCGTGTCGCGCCAAGGCCTCGGCGGCGCGGTCCAGATACCACGCCAAGCGCTCCTCGTGGGTACCCCCCACCGGCGGTTGAGCTTGCGCCTCACGCATTTCGTCGAAAAACCGGTCCGCGCCGCGGGCCATGACCGCTGATAGCAACCGAATCTTGGAGCGGAAATGGTGGAAGACGAGGCTCTTGGGCATGCCGACCTCCGTTGCCACGGCGGCGACCGACGTCCCGTCGTAGCCCCGTTCGGCCATGAGGCGTGCAGTGGCGTCGAGAATCTCGTCGCGCGAGCGCTCGCCGCGCCTGGTGCTTGACATGTACACCCCTTTCGTGTGATCTTCATCATGAACTGATCGATCGGTCAGTCTTGCTTGAGATAAACCCACGCACATTGTGCAGGGAGGTCAATTCATGGTTACCACCGAGACCGATGTTCTCATCGTCGGCGCTGGACCTGCGGGCGCGACTGCCGCAGCCCTGTTGTCCACATATGGCGTCGCGAACATGATGGTCAACAAGTATCCCGGCGTTGCGAATAGCCCGCGGGCACACATCGTGAACCAGCGCACGATGGAGGTGTTGCGGGACCTCGGCTTGGAGGACCAGGCCAAGGCCTGGGCGATGCCTCAGGACGTCATCGGCACCACTGTGTGGGCCACCGATCTCGCTGGCAAGGAGTTCGGCCGGCTGCAAACCTGGTACTCCCACCCGTACTGGAAGGCCGAACACGATCTAGCCGCGGCAACCTCCATCTGTGACCTGCCGCAGGACCGGATGGAGCCCATCCTGGTCACGGCCGCAGCCCTGCGCGGCACTACATACTCGGCCAACACCGAGTTCATCAGCTTCGTCCAGGACGTCGATGGTGTCACGTCGAAGCTCGTCAACTGTCTCACTGGTCAGGAGTACGAGGTCCGCTCGAAGTACCTGATCGGCGCTGATGGTGGGCGCTCGACCATCGTTCAGCAGCTTGGACTGCCCCTGGAAGGCGAGATGGGCGAGGGCGGCAACATTAACGTCGTCTTCAAAGCAGACCTCAGCCGCCTGACCGAACACCGCCCGGCAGACATGTACTGGCTTATTCAACCCGGCGTCGGCGCTTTGGGCATGGGCATCGGTGTAATGCGCGTGATTCAGCCCTTCAAGCGATGGCTGGCCAACTGGGGCTACGACCCGGCTGAGGGTACGCCCGAGCTCACCGACGAGCTCGGCGTCCAGATCGCGCACCGGCTCATCGGTGACGACTCCATCCCGGTAGAGATCGAGTCCATCTCGCTCTGGTCTGTGAACCACATGAACGTCGCCGACAACATGAGAGGGCGAGTCTTCGTCGCAGGGGACGCAGCGCACCGGCACACGCCGATGCACGGCTTGGGCTCCAACACTTCGGTCCAAGACAGTTTCAACCTGGCCTGGAAGCTTGCGGCCGTGCTCAAGGGGCAGGCAGGACCTGGTCTGTTGGAGACCTACCGGGACGAGCGTGTGCCTGTGGCGCGTCATCTGGTCGACCGAGTGACGCGCACTCTGGGCGTAGTCCCGCCGATGTTCAAGGCCTTGGGGCTGCCGCCCAGTGCGGACCGGTCTGCGTACGAAGCAGCGCTTGTGGAGCTGGAGAAGCCAACCAAGGAGGCCGCCGTTATGCGGCGGGAGCTTGACGCGGCCATCCAAGGAACACTGACCATCTTCAACTCACACGGTATGGAGATGAACCAGGCCTACGAGTCCCCGGCGGTCGTCACCGACGGTGAGCCTGCCCCTAAGCCAGAGAAGGACCCGGAGTTCTGGTATTTCCGCTCCACGTTCCCGGGCCGTCACGTCATTCACGCGTGGATGACCAAAGAGCAGCGCAAAGTCCCCGTCATCGACCTTGTAGGAAAAGGCCGCTTCACCATCCTGACCGGCGTCGCGGGCGGCGAGGACTGGCGGGTTGCTGCTGCGAAGACCGGGGCTGAGCTCGGCGTCGAGGTCGCTGTCATCACCATCGGCCGCGGCGGCGACTACGAGGACTCATGGGGCACCTACGCCACAGATTGCGAAGTGGAGGAGGACGGCGCCCTCCTGATCCGTCCGGACCACATCATCGGCTGGCGTGCGATCGATTCGACTAACGCCGAGCCGCGGCTCCTCGCCGCATTCAAACAGATTCTCGCCCTTAACGCTCATGAAACCGAATGACCTTGCCGAACCGACCCTCAAGCAACATAGGGAGACACCCATGACAAACGGAACCCAGGAACTACCCACAGCTGGTGTGACCGAGCTCAGCTATGTCGTATACGAAGTCAGCGACCTCGCCGAGTGGGAGCACTTCGGCGAGCTCCTAGGTATGCAATACGGCGCGAAGACCACCAAGGGCTTTACCCTCCGTACCGACCAGAAGGCGCACCGCTGGGTCATCGAGCAGGGCACACAGGACGACCTCGTCGCATCGGGCTACTCGGTGTCTTCGTCCGCCGAGCTGAATGCCCTTGCAGAGAAGCTGCGCGCCGCAGGCTTGGAGGTGACTGAAGGGGATGCCGACCTTGCGGCGGACCGCAAGGTCGATCGGGTCGTCGTCACCGCAGACCCGATGGGCAACCGGATCGAGCTCGTGACCGGCTTCGCAGACGCCGAAACAGCGTTCAAGTCTGAACTTCTGCTTGGCACCTTCGTCACCGGACAGGGGGGCGCCGGTCACCAGGTACTACTGTCGCACGGCGTTAGCCGCGAGGACTATCTCCGCTTCTACAACGACCTGCTTGGCTTCAAGATCAGCGACACCATCATCGAGGAGGTCGCACCCGGTGTCTTCGCCGACCTGATCTTCCTGCACTGCAATCCACGTCATCACACCATCGCGCTTGGAGACATGCCGTTCCCGAAGCGCAACCACCACTTCATGATCGAGGTGACCGACATCCGTGACGTCGGCCTCGCTTGGGATCGTTGTCTGGCGGACCACCAGCCCTTGCACATGACGCTCGGCATGCACCCCAACGACATGATGTTCGGCTTCTACGTCGAGACTCCCTCAGGCTTCAGCGTCGAGTACGGCTGGGGCGGGCTGCTCATCGACGACGCGACGTGGGAGCCCAAGACCCTCGACAAGCTCAACAGCTGGGGGCACATGAACCCGAGCATCGTCGCAGAGCAGCTCGCTACTGGCGCCACGAACTCAAAGATCGGACATTGACGTGAGCATGGACCCGAGCGTCGTCGGCAAGAACGTCCAGACCAAGAGCTGGAAGATCCATTACATCGAGGCTGGCGAAGGTCCCGTGGTCGTGCTGCTCCACGGCGGCGGCCCCGGCGCGACCGGCTGGAGCAACTACGCACCGAACATTGAGGCCCTCTCCCGACACTTCCGGGTCGTCGTGCCGGACATGCCCGGCTGGGGTGACTCTGATCCGGTGGACTTCGACAAAATCGACCACGTCACCGTACTCGTGGAGCTATTCGACGCTCTTGGCATAGAGAAAGCCGCACTCGTCGGCAACTCGATGGGCGGACACAACTCGATCCGTTTCGCCATCGAGCATCCCGAACGCATCTCGCATCTGATTACGATGGGACCCCCCGTACAGCCTAAGCCGTTCCTCTTCGGTTCCGCCGGTCCGAGCGAGGGCATCAAGATCATGTACGACGCGTACCTGGACCCGAGCCCGGAGGGAATGGCCAAGCTCGTCGACATCATGGTCTTCGACCAGCAGAGATTTGCCAGCCCCGAACTGATGAAGGAGCGCTCGGAAAACGCTCTCAAACACCCCGAGCACCTGGAGAACGTCGCCAAGAGAATCCCGTTCGCGCCGATCCCGATATGGCTCGACCAGTCCAGACTCGGTGACGTCACCGCACCGACGCTGCTGATCCACGGCCGCGACGACCGTGTCGCTACATTCGAGGGCTCGCTGTTCCTGGCCGCCGGCATCCCGAACTCCCGGACCGTACTGATCAACCGCTGTGGCCACTGGGCGCAGCTCGAGCACGCGGACGAGTTCAATCGGCTGGTCACTGACTTCGTGCTCAACAACTGATCTGCTGGTCGCGGTACAAGCTCGGCAGATACCAGATCACGACCACCCGACAAGGCGAAGCGTCCCAGGGTTCGATGGAGAGATCCAAAACCCGAAAGGGATGATGCACATGGTCGTCGCCCCCGCAGGTAGCCCGACGAGCTACTTGAGAACACGTGTCGAAAAACCCTATTTCGAGCATTTTCGACGCATTTTGTGACGATGCCCCAGGTGCTTGTCGGTCACCCGGCCGGCGCCAAGAAGTTGAGAGCCGCTGAACGATCGTCCGGACCCCGATCGTTCAGCGGCGACCGTCGTGGATCTGGTAGACACCTCTCGCTGCTTATTCCTCCCTCTGTGGGTGGGTTGGGGTAGCTGATGTCAGTTTCAGACGACGAATGCGCCAGTTCAGAAGTGGGCTGCACTACCCCTTCTCGGTCGCGAGAGCGTCCCGTTCGGCGCGCGCCAGACTGATGTTGTTGTAGAGGGCGGACTTCTTCAATCCCGTGTTTTTGCAGAGTGTTTCGATCTTGAATTGCCGCGTCTCATACATTTGGAGAAGGTAGGCCCGTTCCTCCGGGGTGAGCTTATGTGTTCGGCCTTTCATCTTGCCGGCTGCGGTAGCGGCAGCGATGGCGTCGCGGGTGCGAGCCCGGATCAGGTCGGACTCGAATTCGGCCATGAGACCGAGCATTCCGATGAACATCTTCCCCATGGGATCGGTCGGGTCGTACACCTTGCCGTCGATCGACAACGCCACTCCGCGCGTAGCCAGACGTTCGACGGTCTCGTGGAGATCCCGCGCCGACCGGGAGAGCCGGTCGAGTTTGGTGACGCAGAATTCGTCACCTTCGCGACTGGCATTGATCGCGTTCTCGAGTCCGGGACGGGTTGCCTGCCGTCCGCTGACTCCGTGATCGATGTACACCCGGTCGCTATCGACGCCGATCTTCTCCAGCAACCCGATTTGGACGGAGGTGTCCTGTCGGACGGTGCTGCACCGCGCGTACCCGATTTTCATGACCCTCCGGCCTTGCTGGACTCGATCTGTCCAGTAGAGACTACGGGAAGCTGGAATTATCCAATGGACCTTATAGTGGACTGGCGCGCCGGGAAACTCGCGACGTCAATCGCTCTCAGAAGCCCGTTCGCGATCGTCCGGTATGACGTTGGTCAAAACGCACACCCAAACCCGCAGGAAGGCTCTCAGCCGGTTCTAGGGGTGAGGTGAAAAATTTCTGTTTGGACGGAGCCTGATAACTAGAATCTGCGTCGTCAGGTAGCGTTCATTCATGGCTGTAGCAGGAACTGTGACGTCTCGATACATTGTCTTAGACGCCAACTATCTGGTGAGCGATTGGCAACTTACGAGTCTGTCCTCGGTGCTGTTGCGGCGCATGACGGAGGAGCACTGGTGGAAGGTGGCAATTCCTCAGGTGGCGCTGACAGAGGCCGCGGCGACACATGGGCGCTTCTGCAATGACGCTGAGATTCGCACTCGGTCGCTACTTAATGAGCGACGCCGGTTGGGTTTGCCCGACGCGCTGATGCCAGTCGCGCCATTTGACTATCTCGCATTCATTGAAGAGTTACTTGAAGAGAAGGTCGTCGGATTTGAGAAGCTGCCAGTTCCGACTGTCTGCCACGATGAGTTAATTCACCGTGCAGTAAACCGAATACCTCCCTTCGATGCGAAGGGCAGTGGTTATCGAGACTCGCTGTTGTGGGAAAACGTGAAGAAATTGGCCGCTGAGGGACATCAGGTGGCATTCACGTCGAAGGACAAGGTATTCGCTGGTGATGACGGCCAGTTAGTTCCATCGCTCGCTGCTGAGATTGAAGGTTTGCCAGGTGATGTAGTGCTTGTAAGAGATTTGAGCGCTTGGCTCGTCAGCGAACTTCCATGGAAGGCCACGAACGTGTCGGAGGCGGTTGCCGAAGCCAACCGAAATATGTTCTTTTCCTATCTACAGGCGTCGGATATTTTAGAGGACCTTACCCCGCCTCTGGAGATTCTCGGTGTTCCGACAGGTGCCTCGAATGTCGGAATAGACGGCGTCGAATGGAATGGTTCTTTTGAGCAAACAAGCTCGGAAACTGGACCGGCTGGAACGACGATTTCTACGTTCGACGTAGGTCTGATCGTTTCCTATCACGCCGAACTTTGGCCTAGCGCAGCCTTGACCAGTAGTTGGCGAACAAAGCCATCGATCGGGTCGGTGCAGAGCATTGAAGATGGTGCCGAAATAATTGCACGCTTTACAGTGCTGTTCGACCCAGATGGCCAGTCGATCAGCGAGGTTACGTTCAGACCTGTCGGCGCACCGGATGACTACGACTACTCACTGTATCTTCCCCATAAAGATCAGATCCCACTTTTTGACGCTTAGCCGCAGACAGTGAGCGGTTTCCCATGACGGGTGCCCGACCTGGTCCAGGTCGGGCACCTTACCCGCAAAATCAGGATCGCTCGCGCGTTTTCGGAATCACGAACACGGGCGGCGATTGCGCCAAGGATCACGACAGCGGCGAAGATCGCGATGATATTTCGTGCCTGGATTCCGTTGATTGCCAAACCAATCACCGATATTGCTGACGGAAGCCCTGATGTCGTGGATCATCTCACGCGCCCACGGACGTGATGTGGGCTGCGACGGTGTCACCGATGCGGGTGGCGAGGTCGATGTCTTCGCGTAGGAAGGCGGAGGCGTGGGTGGCGCCGATGGTTCCGGCGCACAGGTTCCATGCGAGTCGGTGTGCGGCTGGAGTATCGGGGATTTCGCCGGCGGTGATGGCGGTGTCGATAATAGCGCCGACAGTATCGACCCAGTGTGCGAAGGCGTTGGCGTTGTCGATGGTGGGTTCGAGGGTGAGTTTCATCCCGGCGCGCAGATTGGTGTCATCAGCGATCTTGTGTGCCAAGGAGGAGAAAATCGCAGTCAGACGATCGAACGCGACACCTCCAGCGGCATGTTCTGACGCGTCGTGGGTGGACTCGTCGATCGCGAGATTCCAGTCCGCGATGAGCTGTTGTGCAATCGCTTCCTTGGACGGGAAGTGGTAGTAGACAGCACCTCTCGCGAATTTTCCTGCGGCGAGGATTGTGTTGATGGTGGCGTTGCCGTACCCCTCGATGTCGAACTGTTCGGCCGCGACGGCGATGACTGCTTCTCGCGTTCGGATCGCGCGATCCTGCATTGCGGAGTTCTTGCTGCCGTGGGTTCGGCCGATGTGGGGGCGAATAGGATTGCTCATAGCTACAGGTCCTGTCTGTGGCTCGGTCCTGGCGGTGTTGCGAGCACTGCCAGGACCTCTATGTATGTATCGGGTTGTTCGGCTGAGGCGCGGGGCCTCTCCAATGCATGGAAGTTCCTGTGGTTCAGCGGCTACCAGTGAGCCGGAGTGCCCGCACGGATCGCAGGGTCAGCGCCGCGGGCGCGATTCTGTCAGGGCAATCGGTGGTTCCTGAAAGTCGGAGAACAAGTTTCGATGGATTTGTTCGGTGTACGAGGATGGTCGAGGCGCCGGGTTCGATGCGGTTGTGTTCACAAGGTCGCTCCTTCGATCATGCGGACGGCGGCTGGGTCGGTTCCGCGCCACATCATCAGCAGATCATCGACACGCCTGGTGATGGTGTCGTTCTCACCTAGACTCGCCGCAACTTTTACCGCGCCGACGAATCCGGCGCAGAGGGTGTCTGCGAGCCTGGACATGCTTTCGGCGCAGTCGAGGGTTCCGGAACGGATCGCGTCGACGACGATCGGTGTCAGGGCTTCTGTCCACGCTTCGTAAGTGGCGTGTGCGTCGTTGAGTGACTGGTCAACGCTCAGGACGAGTCCGGCGCGGATGATCGCCTCGTTTGCGGTGCGGCGAGCGAGCTCGCGGTAAATCATCAGTACTTGCCTGTCGGCGGGTTGACCGGTGGCGGTCGCTTTCCCGACTGTCTCGGTGACTGCGTCTGACCAGCGACGGAGCATCTCTCGTGCGATGGATTCCTTCTTCGAGAAGTGGAAGTACATCGCGCCTTTGGTGCTCTGGGAGATCGCCAGAATGTCGTTGATGCTGGTTCCCGCGTAGCCCGTTTTACTGAACAGGGTCGCGGACACCTCGAGGATCCCCTCGCGGGTGGCTTTCGCTCGCGGTTGCATCGGTGGTCGACCGGTTTTGCCGTGGTCGATCTCCGCATCGGGCTCGTTATGATCGTGCATGGTCACAGACTCCATTCTGTGGTCGTCGGCCCTGACGGTGTTCGTAGCACTGTCGGGGCCACCTTTCGGGGTGGGCTTTACACGGCCGTGAGTTCGCTCCTCATCGGATTCTCCGCAGCTCGCAGGTCCAGTAGCGGCGGGCTCTCGAATCCTGCTTCGCGGGCAGCTTTATCGAACTGCTGGTAGCGCCGCCATGCGGTCGATGTCACGACAGGCGGGTTCGACTGTTCGGCGATCGCTTCCCATGTGAGGTTCGGGCGTTCGAGCCTGAGTAGTGCAGTTTCCTTGACTGATTCCGGCAGCTCCGAGTTTGCGAGGAATTCCTTGAGCGCGTCGAACTCGATGGTTGCCGGTGTAGCGCTCATATCGGACAGCGGGACTGGTTCGAGACTGACTGTCTCAGTTGCGGGTGCAAAGTCGTGGCCGGGGTTTTCGACGGTCACGTGCGTCGCCGCAATCGGTGCAACATCCGTTGCCGGTCGTGCAATACGTCGCAGGAGCAACCATGCCGTGAGTCCGGCTGCGCCTGCACCGGCGGCCTGAATGGGTCCGTGGAACGTCAGGAGCGCGAGGGTTGCAAGTGCGCCTACGCCGCCGATCGCATTTCGGCTTGCTGGGGATGTGAGGACAGACAGGGAGCTGCGGCGCTCGAACTGCGACTTTGCATCGTTGTTCTCGGGTTTTCCTGCAACGGGAGCTGGGGGTGCAGTGTCGTCGGAGAGAGCTACAGGCTGGGTCCCCACGGTATGAGAATCGACGAGTTCCCGGTAAGCGGCGTAAGCGATTCCGACAGCCTTCACCAGGACCGTGATGCCGTGGGTGAACGCCAGAACCAGGGCCGGCGGGATGATTGCGAGGGCAGCTGCAATGGCCGGTGCGAGAGGGACAAATCCGAGGTCTCCCCCACTCGCGGTGAACTCTCTGGCGTCGACGGCCGCGTTGTAGGCGTGGAAGGCATTGCCCAGGATGCTGATTACGACGACGCTGACTGCAAGGGCGATGTAGAAGCCACGGTCGCGTCGGTTCATCTTGAGCTTGCTGATGATGACGATGGCGATGGTGGAGCCGAGGATTGCGCTGTCGACGATTGCAGGAAAAATCCAGGTCAGATTTTCCGGGATGAGTGCTTGCCTGGCGAGGTCTCGTTGCACGGCGAAGGAGAGTATGAATGCGCCGGTGGTGATGCCGAGTGCGATGACGATCGCGAGTGCGAGTGCGGCGAGCAATGCGCCTAGCTGAATACGGGCAGCCCGAAGGCTAAAGTCGGTCATGATCGGGCTTCTTCCTTCAAGTGGTTTCCCGGTCTGGAGCCTCGCCGGTTGCATCCGGCGGGGCTCCTTCGATGTGTAGGTCAGTCGTCTGAGATGGGGCGCCCGCTGGGAAGTGCGCCGGTCTCCGCTTCGTACTGGTTTCCGCTGTTGTGCACTGACTCCCGGCGTTCCGCCTCTGCCGCCAGCGCTTTCTCCACGAATTGCGACCAGGATTTGTCGTCCTCGAGGTGGCTTGTGTTTCGGTAAGCACCTCGGGCGCGACTGAATACCTCTTGGTCGACGTAAACCGTAATACGTTTGGGCTTAGGCTTTTCCACAACTGCCGGCGTGGGCTGTGGAAGCGGGGGGACTTGCGCGGGAGTGCGGTTGGATCTCTGCATACGAGACAAGTCACCAGTCACGTTCCGCGGAGGTAGCGCCGTGAGCTTTCGGTCGGGCCGATCATTCATACCCGTGCTTCCTCTCTTTCCGCTGTTGCAACGCGGGTGACAACTTCTTGCGCCACTGCAAAGAGGTCGTCTGCAACGGATTTGGACGATTTCGGCGCGAGGGCCTGAGGCTCGGCGTTGCCTTTGATGACGTCGTACCATTTCGGACCGCTTCGGACGACTGCATCGAGTTCGGCTGCGAGCATGCCCCGCTCCCGTGTTGCCTGGGCGGTCGCCTCAGAGTGACGAACGGTGGCCGTGAAAACGACGTCGTCGTTGCCGAACGCCTCTGCAATCGCAGACCTTGCTTGTTTGAGCACGGTCTTCGCTGATGTACCCACGGCCACGAGAACGACGCCCAGTAGATCCAGGTCGGGGTTGATAGCAGCGACGGCGTCGATACGGTGCGCCACGGCTGCCATTCCTTTTCGACTGGATGCATCGGATTTGACGGGCACGAATGCCCATTTTGCGGCCGCCAACGCTGCTGTCTGCAAGGTTTCGTCGCCGGGCGGGCAATCGATGAGGACCATGTCGTAGGTGGCCGCCATTGGAGCAAGGACCCTTGCAAGGGCAAGCTTTGCTCCATCTGGATCTTTGGACGCCATAGCGGTTAGAGCGGCTGTCGCTTGTTCGAGGTGCACTCCCCCGGGAAGGACGTCAAGATTTGCACGGACATTTTCGATGGGTTTTGCGTCGCCGCCGAATGCGATTGCACTGGCAAGCGATCTCCCCTGATCATCCCCGGTTTCGCTGGTGTACCCGAGGTCTTCGGCGAGGTTTCCCTGAGGGTCGAGGTCGACGAGCAGGACCTTCTGACCGGAGGCTGCCAATTCTCCGCCGACGTTGGCTGTCAGGGTCGTCTTCAAGACGCCGCCCTTGCCGTTGATGACGGCGATCACCCTTTTACGTGTTTCGCGAAAGTCGGTCTGCATTGCTCTCCTTCGACAGCATTGGCGCGTTTGACGGTATTGACAGCATTCCACGCGATAGCCAGTAATGCAAGCAATAGCAGTAATAACAGTATTAACGTCAACCGTTGGAAATCTCGCATACGGCTACGACGAGTGGACCTAATGCCAGCAATACTGGCATTGCTGGCATGCCCGCTCAATGTCACGAAAACCTCGCTGACATGCATGTTGCTAATAGCAGCATTACCAGCATTAGAGCCGAGAGGGTTCTCGTCGCCGACAAAACCCACTCAGGCGGGCCATCGAAAGCAGGGAATACTGGTATTACTGTCATTATGGGCCTCGCGGGCTCAACCGCACTCAAACACGATTTGCTGCTATTGACAGTAATGCTGTTATTTGCGCTAGGGGTGGCGCAATTTCCGTTTCGGGGCGCCGCCATCGCGCAAAATTGCAGGTTGCGAGGCCGAGCCGTGGCGCCGCACGGTGGGTGCATGTCCCGCTCTACCTTCAAAGTGGATAGGGGAGGGGAGGGCTGTTGCGGTTGCTCGCCGGGCTTGGGTCCTCAACTTCGGATCGCGTTTGCCAGTTTTGCATGCGCCACCAGCCAGGCTTTGCGTCCTTCCGCAGAGCCATCTCATTGCTCCGGACGTACTGCGCCAGATGCAAAATGAACAATCCTTCGGCTCACGTTTCCTTCGCCCGGAGTCGGATGTTGTTTCGTGCTGGGCCGAAGACTGTCACTCCGTGTTCGACCTCGGCCGGCGTCGAGCTTTGGTGGACGAGTGAAACCCGGTCTGTTGCGTGCACTGCGGCTTGGTCGTGGGAGTGCACGGTCGCGTTGTCGTAGGCATAGGTGGTGGTGTCTTCTCCGACGTCGCCGAAGGAGTCGTCGACGAGGTTGCTTGTGGCGCGGTTGGTGGCGCGGACGCGTGTGGTGTCGAATGCGTCGGTATGGGCGTTCCCGTAGGCGAAGAGAGTTGTGTGCCCGAAGATTTGGGATCGTGCGGCGTCGGTGGCCACGATCTGGGCACTGCGCTTCGTTTCGGGTGTCAGTCGGGTGATGATGACTCGTGAGACGCCGACGATGCGGATCGTGATGCCGTCGGGCAGCTCGGCGTCGGTGAGTTCTAGGGGTTCGTTGTTGCGGTGGTCGATGACGATCGTCTTTGCGCCGGTGCGCAACCGTTCGTGGATCTGGGGGACGGTCTGGCAAGGGGAGAGCGGCCGGCGTCTGACGGGCGGCTTTGCGGACGGGCGTTTTCCGTTCATCGCTTACCTCGATCGGACAGATGGGTGATCCACACGGGGGAGGTTTCATTCTCGCGCGCGGATGCCTGGGTCTTTCGGATGCGGGCGCTGTCGGCCGCTCGGCGGGCGACGAAACGGGCAGCTTGGCGGCCGGGGGAGTCCTCGGCAGCGGCTGATGCGTACCGGCCCCGTTCCGCCTCGAACGCTGCTGCCTGTCGTTCCCGTTCGACTTTTTCCTGGTCAGCAGCTATCTGAGCGAGAACGTGCGGGGCGAAGGCGAGATCCTGCTGCTTCATGAGCCAGCGGATGAACGCGATGGGGTGCTTCGGGGCCGGTGCCATCCGTGTGGCCTTGCTCCAGGCGTCGATCGCGTCGTTGAGATCCGCGGCCGTCCAACCGTGTGCAGCTGGGTCGGTCAGTGCGGGTGCCCACCCTCGGGGGGTGTGTTGGCGCGCCCAAACGGGAGTTCGTGGGTTGCTGAGCCATTTGGATGCGAGCAATAAGCCTTTCCTGGTCGCTTCGGCCTTCTCGACGTCCGCCTTGGACTCCTTGCGCCGCGGAGCGGCTCGTTTATCCACAGATCGTTTAGTAGTTAGAACCTCTCTACGAGAGGAAGGGATACAAAACTGACCCCTGCGGGGGTGGGGTGCCATCTGTATAGATCCGTCGACGACGATGCGGGTCTTATCCACAGGTTTCCGTGGGTGCAATGCCCAGACAGATGCCCATCCTCGGCCCTTGTCCTGGAAGCGATGCGAGCCGAAGCGTTCGCCTCTACGGCGAAGCCGGCCGCGGAGTACCTCAGTGGCCACACGCAGCAGTTTGAGAGTCTCGCGGGCACGCTGAACAGTTCGCTTCTTCTTGCCAGTGCGTTCGATGAGGGTCGGGATCGACAGCCGTGAGTTGCGTCCGGTTTTGAAGTCGGCGGCTCCCGCCATTGCGGCGGCGACGCTCAGGAGTGTCTTGAGGCTGATGCCTCCACCGGTGCTGGCGACGAGCTGAGGGCGGATGGTGTTGTATTCCGCCATGTATGCCTCGCGGACGATCACCTCGACCCAGTGCTGCTGTCCCTGCCAGTACGCGAGGCCGGCGTGCGCGCCCTCGTCGAGTTCAAGGCGGACTTGGCAGTAGCGGCGGCACGCTGCCTCGCGACCACCTAGAGCGTTGAGGTACGCCGGGGTCAGCGAATGGCACTGGTGCCCGTACAGGTGTCCCGGCATTCTGCGGGGTGTGCGAGCTGTTCCGTAGCGGCGCCGCGTAGGGCTGCTACCGCAATACGGGCGCTGTATGGGTGCGGGCGTGTGCTCCATCGCTGAGACACGCGAGTCAATTATTGAAACTTCATCAGAGCGCGATGTACCCTGAGACCTGTCCAGCAAGACAGTCCCTTCGGGGAAAGCAGCAAGACCCTAAGAACCGAGCGTCAACTCGTTTCTTACGACATCCGAATCCCCCGGCCCGTCAACCGGGGGATATCGTCGTTTTAAGGGCGATCAACTGCGCATATGAGACCGAAGCGGGGTTTCCGCGTCTTCGGCGTTGTGGTCGTCATTAGGCGGTCATCGTCAGCCTCTCTGTGTGGACCGCGGCCGGGTCGAATCGGGTTACCGCAGCACTGAGGATGTCGGCGACGAGTTCGCTCTCAGTCAGTCCCCGAGCTTCGCGCATCAGGGTGAGGCGGTCTTTGACATCCACGGGCACTCGCGTCTCGACACGACGCCGCTCGCCTTTACTCGGACGACCTCTCGCCATGACAAGCCCCTTCCAGTTCGTCCGCGCGGTGGCGCGGGCATTGTGTTGCCTGCAAATACTCCCGCAGAAATGTCGAGATACGCAGCCGACACGCCGGTTCAATCCGTTCGCGCTATATGGGTCAGTCTAAACCGGCTAGAAAAAGCCTGACTGCGACGGACTCCATCGGTTCCGTGAGCGGATTGCTGTAGGTCGTTGCTCCTGGAAGCTGCGCGGCACGGGCACGCGCAGCATCGGCGAGCGCATCGAACAGGCCACTGGACCGTTGAATAGGGGATTTACGTGTCCAGGCCAGGTGCTGTGCAGTTTCCGGAAGCAGGCGCTCACAAGCCAGCCGGACTGCGAGTTTGTCGTGCGCTACGCCAGTGACGTGGCCGAAGAGAGCAGGTGGCGCTAGTTGTTCAGCGAGTTGCCAGAACCGTTCTGTCTGGAATACGTGGATGAGTGCTTGGGCGTCGTCGCCGAGCAGTCGTTCGTAGAAATCCGGGACCAAGCGATCGCGAACGAAGTTCGTGCCCGTCTCGGTGCGAACCACTTCGTCTAAAGCCTGGTTCGCTGCGGCGGATTCGATCGGGTGCTCGATCACCCGTCCTCCTGCAAAAATTGCATCCGCACCACTGCCGGTGAGAACAGCTGCCGGCGCCGGGGATGCGGCGCTGAATCGGCGGATCAATTCAGAGGCGGCGAGGATCGGGATCGCAGCTGCGACCTCCCACAGTTCGTTGACCCCCAGGGCAGCGACTGCCGATTTAGCGAGGCTGACGACGTCTGATGAGCTCAGGACAACAACTTCATGCCGCAGTCCGAGTGCTTCGGCTGCGGCCATCGCTGGTGCTCGATCGACGGTTTCCCCGTCGACAACGATCGTGATCGCTCGCGGTGCGGTGCCGAGGGCGACTGCGGTCGCTGCGACGAGGATCGAATCAACGCCACCGGAAAGCAACACGATCGGATCTGCGGGGTAACTGTCGAGCACCACTCGTATTCGATCGAGGGTTTCGGCGGCTATTGCCTTCGCCGCGATGTCAGGGTCTGTGGTGGTGCGGAGGCTGGAACCATCGACGTCGAGTGCGTGATCGTCTGCGACGAACTGCATTGGCTTTGCGGTCTGGAGTGCAGTCGGTGAGCGCACAGTGCCCTTTCCAAGGATGAGTTAGCAGGTGGTTCGGTAGGGGAGTTCAGGGAATAGTTGGTCCCACGTCGCGTCGGTAAGAACATTGTTCGTGTTCTTGCACACTCGGGTTTCCGCCGCGCGCTGGGTGAGATTCCATAGCCTGACAGCGCCGCCCTCTCCACCTGCCGCGAGGTGATTGGAAGTGGGGCTGAATGCGATGTACCAGCGGGTGGCTCCGATGGATGCGATGGAACCGCCGAGTTTGATGGGAGCCGCGATGTTTGTGGTGTCCCAGAGCTGGACGGTTCCCTCGTCACTGCCCGAGGCCAGAGTCCGCCCATCGGTTGCGAAAGCGACGGACCGGATCGTGCTTGATTGGCCGATCAGGGGGTCGCCGATCCCTTGCGCCTCGCTTGGTTTCGCTACGTCCCAGAAGCGAATCGTCTGATCGTCACCAGCGCTGGCCAGGGTTTTCCCGTCCGGCGAGAAGACAACGGATTCGGCCTGCTTCGTGTGCCCGGTCAGTGGTTGAAGCATCCTGGGACGGCTCGGATCTGAGCTGTCGAGGAGCGTGATGTCGTTGGTACCCGACGCCGCGATCGCGAGCGTTCGGCCGTCCGGTGAGAAGGCCGCGTTGGTGAGCAGGTCGCCGGGGACCGGCACTGGCTGCCCCAATGGGGCAGGCGCAGAGATGTCGGTGATGTCCCAGAACTGGAGCGAGTCGTCGCTGCTACCGGTGACCAGGGTCCGGCCGTCCGGGGTGATCGCCATCAGATACGCGTATCTGGTCTCGAGTTCGAGGCGGCCGAGAGGGCGGATTGTGTCGGGGTCTGAGGCATCCCAGAGCAGTACTGCACGATCGTTTCCGCCCGTTGTCAGCACGGTTCGGCCATCCGGTGAAATTTGCAAGTTGTCGATTTGGCCGTTGGGCACTACGACTCGTCCCCGTGCGATCGGGTGATCGGGATCAGAGGTGTCCCACACTTGAAGGGTGCCGTCGACAGAGCCCGTGGCCATGTGAGATCCGTCCGAGCTGAATCTGGGGGTCATGACACGGTCGGTGTGGGCATCGATGACGGATGTAGGGCGGTTCCACATCCTGAGGACGCCGTCCTGGCTTCCTGTTGCCATAGTTGCGCCGTCGGGAGCGAAGGCGACTGTGATCATGCCCCCGTTACTTCCGGCAAGGGGCTGTCCTAGGGAGCGCGGGCGGGAAGGGTCTCGGAGGTTCCACAGTCGGGCGGTGCCGTCCCAGCTTGCGGTTGCGAGCGTTTGACTGTCCGGCCCGAACGCGATGGACCACAGCGCACCGGTGTGACCAGTGAGAGGCGGCCCTTCCAAGGTCGGCTGCGCGGGGTTTCCGATGTTCCAGACTCGGGCGGTTCGATCGTCGCTGCCGGCGGCGAGAAGTTGGCCGTTTGGACTGAACGCCACCGAGTGCGCCGCTCTGGCAAACCCTGTGAGCGGTGCTGTCGCGATTACGGGGTTTGACGGATCGCTGACATTCCACAGCCACACCGTTTTGTCGTCACTCCCGACCGCGAGTAGTTTCCCGTCCGGACTGAACGCGCTTGTTCTGACGGGACCTGCTGGTCCAGCAAGTGGGGGAGTGAGGAGAAACGGGGCTTCCGGCTTGCTTATGTCCCACAGCCCTGTGGTTCCGTCGTCGTTCGGTGCTGCGAGGGTGCGTCCATCTGGGCTGAACGACACCACATACACCGTGCCACCAGCCGATTGCAGAGGGTTGCCGATCGGTGTCGGGGCCTGTGGATCGCGTACGTCCCAGAGCCGCACTGTGCCATCGCCGCTCGCCGTGGCGAGCATCGCGCCATCAGGGGACCAGGCGGCTGAGGTGACGAAGCTCGTGTGCCCTTCCAGCGGCGATCCGATCGGTGTCGGGGCCTGTGGATTGCTGACATCCCATAGTCGCGTTGTGTGGTCTCCGCTGGCTGTCGCGAGAATTTTGCCGTCGGGTCGGTATGTGGCGGTGTAGATCGCATTTTCATGCCCGTTGGCCGGTGTCGCCATCGGTGCATCTTGTGTGGCCAGGACTCGGGACGTTGTCGCGGTCTCGGCAGGCTGCATGTCGCGGGCTGCGAGAACGAGCTGCGCCGACAGAGAAGGATTGGATTGCTGTAGTCGGTCGGCGGTGGAGAGCACTTCCCGGAATTGAGCGCTCGACGCGAGAACATCGGACCGCGCACTAGCCCGGAATGCAAAAACGGACACAACCATCAAGACAGCAACAAAGGCTGCGATCGCGGATACCGCACCCCGCTTTTGCAGCTTCCGACGTTCTTTCTTCCTTATTGCATCACGCCGGAAGCTGTATGCCATCGGTGTCAGCGGGTGGTCGTCGAGTTGTGCGATGACATCGTGCAACCTGTCGCCTGCCCACAGGTCGGCGGACTGTCTACCTCTGCGGTCCCATTCGGCCGCGTCTCGTTCGAACGTCTGCCGAAGCATGTTGCTGGCCCTGTTGGCGCTGATCATGTTGTGCAGACGGATCCAGGAGTCGATGACCACCTCATGAGCGAAGGTCACGAGACCGTCGTCGTCGACTGTCAGTAGTCGAGCGGAGGTGAGCGCTTCGATGACCCGGCCATTGCGGGCATCCGCGCCGCCCACACGTAGCAGTTCTGCTCGGGGGACAGCCCTTCTCGTATCGCGCGCGCCATCGCCGATCTGGACCAACCTCAACAGTAAGGCTGGTGCAACTGCGCGATCGTCGTCGTCAAGAACTTTCCAGGCGTTTTCAGCGGCTCGATTGACAGAACCTTCGATTCCGCCGGCGGCTTCATACGCTCGAAGTGTGAGGTTTCCGGCTTGGTCCCGGTGCTGCCACATGCTTTCGAGCACATGCGACATCAAGGGGAGAACGCTCTGGTTGTGTCCCACTCGTGTGGCATCGAGGTCACTGATGATCCGTTCGGACAGCCCTGGTTCGAGGGCAGCGTTCGCAGCGGCCGCCGGCAGTTTGATCGCCTCTGCCAGCTCCTCGGAGCTCATAGGCGCAAGCACGATCTGCCGGTGTTGTAGGGCGTCGGCAAGGGGCGCGTGTTGCAAGCATTCGGGCACGAAGTCAGCTCGTACGCCGACCACAACTCGTATGGTGCTCGTTGAGCTGACAACGCGAGAGAGATGGTCGAGTCGATCTATGAACTCGTCTCGGGTCGCGTCGTGCGCACCGGCAGTGAGTACCTGTTCGAACTGATCGACGATGAGTAGCAGTGCATCGTTCTCGGAATCATCGAGATAGTCGTCGAGCAGCTCCCGGTAGTCGTCGCTCGACTCGGCTTCTCGTATGCCCGGGAAAATACGGGTAAGCGCCCCGAAGGGGTCCGGTCCGGGGTCTACGGTCTCGATGCTCCACGGTTCCGTGGATCCCCATGTCAATCCCTGGGTGGCTGCTCGCCCGGCGATGCCGGCGTGAAGGAGCGAAGATTTGCCCGTTCCGGAGGCGGCATAGAGGACGAACAGCCCGGCGGTAGTGGCGCCTTGGAGGGTGGAAACAGCTTCTTCGATGCTGCGCTCGCGGCCGAAGAATCGGTCACGATCTGAGACTGTGTATGAGGCAAGACCGAGATATGGGCAAGCAGTTGGTGCTGCCTGCGACGAGTTGGCCGTTTGCCGACTACCCGTCTGCGCTTCCGCCCACCACTCCCTCCACACCGCCATGTCATACAGGCCATGCTCGGGAGGCTGTATCGATTTCGCTCTCGCTGCCGATATAAGTACCCAGAGGACCGGCTCTAGCGATTCAAACTTTTCAGGAACGCGCTTGCCGCGCTTCCAATCGCTGAGTCGCTGAAAGCTCGGCCCCTCCGGGCTACGTTCTTTTGCCCTCGCTGCTACTGCCTTGAGCGTCGGATTCTCCGCGGCCGCCCAGAGTGCAGTCATTCTTCCGGCGAGCCGGTTCCGATCCGTCACTTGAAACCTCGCACCACTGATATTCCTGCCCGTTTCCCCTATTCCGCACTGGTCAAAGTTCCGCGTGCGGAATATTTGTCCGAAGTGCCCGGACCTGCAAACTTAGCCTGACCGAAGGTGCGGAACCGAACCGTGGTGCCGGAAATCGGGAAAAGTTCGCCGCATGACGGTAGAAGACGGGCCTGTCGCGGCCCGCGGTTCGGGGAGCGCATCGAGAATGCGGTCCGCGCACTCTTCACACAGGGGTGTGCGGAGGTCTGTTTCTCGCGCGGTTGAATGCGGAACGAATGTCGCTCAAGGAGTAGTCGAGTTCAGCAGCGAGCATCTCCGCGACATCCTCGCTGAGGTTGATCTCGCCGCGTTCGAGGGCGCCCATCATCGTTTGGGAAAGACCGATGCGCTCGGCAAGTTGAGACTGTGTGATCAGTCGCAGGGTGCGAAGGTCGCCAAGGAAGGTCTCTCCCTTGGGGACGGTGACCAAAGCAGAAATATCGATATCGAGCACACTGGGGTCGACCAATTTGACGAGTGTCTCGATTTTGGGCGTGCCTCGGCCCGCTTCCCACGCTTTGACTGCGCCGGGCGTCAGTCCAAGAATGCGCGCAAGTTCGGCCTGAGTGAATCCTCGCTCCAACCGTCGATCGCGGAGCACGTTGGGTTGAAAGCCGCGAACGGATCTCCTGCCCACTCATCCCCCGTCCGCTCATGTTCGGTGCGATTCACCTAGGCGTGAAGATTAGCCATCGTGGGATTACCCCTACTGTCTAGCCGTTTTAAACTGACCGTTATAGACTGACCCTTATAGGTTGCTCTTGTGTCCGGCTCAGGCCGTCACCTGAGCCGGACACATCCATTAATCGGGGGATCAGATGAGCACACGGCGTTCAGGCGATATCGCACGACAGCGACTCTGCGCGGGCCGCACGCCGGGCCACATGTGCAGTCCCGTTCGGATCGTCGGCTTCCGGGTTTGCCCAGTTGGACACTCGCTGGTTCCTGTAAATCCCGCGTTGCGGACGACTCCTCTAAGCCTTCCGGCGCCTTTCGCATCGGAATCACAAGCCGCATAACCCAGTGCGCGCTTTCACGTCCATCAGATCCATCTCAGTCACAACGAATGAAGGGGAGTCATGAAGCAGTTCAAGAAACCACGGTCCGGTGGTCGTCATCGGTCACCGTCGACGGGTGCGGTCGCAGCCGTGACGTTGGCGGCGATGGTCGGAGCCGCCTTCGTCAATGCCGGAGTTGCGATCGCAGCGCCGACCCAGCCTGGCATTACCGCTCCGTCGCAGCCGGGCATTACGACGCCTCCGCCTGCGTCGGAGCAGCCGGGCATTACTACTGTCCCTGAGGTTCCTGCGCCGACGTCAGATCGTTCGTACTGGACGCCGCCTCCGGCCGAGTACGACAACATTCAGTGGCAGCCTTCTCCCTCGACGCAGCAGTCGTCCCCGAACAATGCAGGCGATAGCAGCGGGAACTACGTTGCGCCGGCGTACTACGGTGACCCGATCGACGTGGGGACACTCCATCTCCCGACCGAAGTCGAGATCATCGCTCCGATCGAAGCACCGCCCCAGATGTTGCAGCTGGGTGATTACGTCGGGCCGAAGCCCAATTGGATGTCCGACGAGTATCTCGAACGCACCAATAACACTGCATCTGTCGGTGTTTCACAGTTCGCGACATTCTGGTCCAGTGTCGGCGTCGACGTCGATCGTTCGCAGCGTGTCTCGGCTGCAACCTTCGGCGGAGCCGCAGCAGGTGCCTTGGCGGCCGGAACCGCAGGGTTCACAGTGGGCGCTTTGGGTGGCGGCACAGTGGGCGGTTTGATCGGGGCCGGTATGGGCGGTCTGGTTCCGCTTCCGCCGCCGCTGCCGGAAGCGACGACAGGCGTTGTCGGCACGGCGATCGGTGCCGGTGCAGGTGGCTTGCTTCTCGGGATTCCCAGTGCCGTGGGCGGCGCTGTGGTGGGCGGATTGACGGCGGGAGCAATCGGGGCCGGTGACACCGATGCCGAGCCTCGCCACATCGACGTGCCGAATCTTCCTGAGCCGGACGCACCTGCGATCACCTCGCAGACCAGTGATGCGCTGGCGGCGCAGGCCCCGCAGGTCGCCCAGGTTGTCACCGATGCTGTGGCGTCCGTTCCGCAGATCACCGAGAACGTCAACGCGCAGCTCACTACTGCACGTGAAAACGTCCTCGCTCAGCCCGGTGGCGATCAGGTCATCGCCGCACTCGACAGCGCGGCCGTCGAAGCGAATTACGCCTTCGGACCTACCGCCGATCTGATCGGCCAGGCCCTCGGCGCTGCTGCCGCCGGAGTGAATCCCGCGTAATCACTACCGCCGCCGGGGTCGGGGCTTCGGCCCCGGCGGTGTTAGTCGAAGTTCTTTTTCTTTGCACGAGAGGAAATATCGACATGTCAGGTCAGAACTGGTTTCCACCGTTGGACCCGACCGAGTTCGCCGACGAAGTGGACACGGGAGAGCAGACCCCAGACACCGACGTACATTCCGAGCCCGAGTCCGAAAACCCCGATGAGGAATCAGAACCCGACTCCCTACTCGACCATGCCGAAACTGTTGAGAGCGAACCGGTTTCGACCGGCAACGCTCCCTCGGCAGAGGAGACCGTTGTCGCTGCGGTGAGCCGACCCACCCAACACCTCACTCCCACATTCGAACTCGCAGATGAGGACGAGACCGGATCGGCGACCGATCCGGTCGTCTCTGAGTCCGTGGGTGTTGTCCGCACGCTCCCGGTCGTCACTCCCGCTGTCAGTGATCTGAATACACAACCGGATTGGGCATCGGAATGGGAGCTGCCGGCCACCGATCCGGAACCGACACCGACCATCCCGGATGAGGGGGAGCGGATCGGAATCCCCGAGCCTCTCCCGGGATCAGACCGGGCGCGTGGCCGGAGTCGCCGCACGAAAGCCGCTGTCGGGGGAGCTGCTGCTGCGGTGCTGGCCGTCCTGGTGGGCGGAACCGCAATTGCGCTGGCCTCCGGTTCCGACGAACCGGACGCTCCAGCCTCCCTCGAAGTACCTGGAACCACTACGGCTTTGCCGGCGGCGGGGACGTCTGTCGCCGGGGCGCAGGCCGCCTCGTCCTGGTGCCCGAGCAGCGTCAAGGGTGATGTCATCAGCGGGAATGGCCCTGGCGGTACCGGATCTGGCCCTGATGCGATCCTCGGATTTCAGTACGCCTTCTACGTCGATCGCAATGCGGACAAAGCGCGAGGCTTCGCCACTCCGGAAGCTGCGGCCACCCAACTGTCGACTTTGCAAGCCGGCATCGACGACGGCGTCCCGGTCGGCACCGAGCATTGCGTTCTGATCCGCCCGTCCGGTCAGCCGGGTGTCTTCGCCGTAGAGATGGTCCAAAAAGCCGCGGACGGCGCGATCGTGCGATATGCGCAAACCATCAGCACGACCGTGCGTGACGGAAAGACGCTGATCGCGGCCATCAACGAGAGCGTAGGCACGCCGTGACGTGGGCAGGGGACTGGCTGGGCGGCGAGCCGACAGAAGACAACGAATCCGACGAGACGCGGTCGGCACCGGTGGACGACACCGCACCGCCGCTTGTGCCCGGGTCCGAGGCAGAAGGCCCGGTCGATGAGGTTCCCGAGCCAGAAGATGCACTGATTCCGCTGGCACCGCCTTCTGCTGTGCTGATCGCCGGGGTTGCCGGTGGAGTCGGAGCCACCACGACAGCGGTCGGTCTGGCGAGTGCATTGCACACCGAACTCGTCACTGCTGCCGCCGTGGATACGACCCCTGCAGGTGGTGACCTGTCCGAGCGTGGCTGCGGGCGCGAGCTGAACCCCGGCCAATGGGCCTCCGAGCACGGGGTGCTGTGGGGTCGCCGCACGCTTGGGGAGCTGAGCGGCGACGCTGCGGCGCTCGCTTCCGTTCACTCGCTCCTGACCGCGTCCGGTCACTTTCCGGTCTACGACGCCGGAAATCCTTTGCGTGCAGAGCATCTCGCGCCGCTTCTGGCCGATGCGTCGGTCGTGATCGTCCTGGTGGTGTCCAGTCGCGGTGACTCCGTGAACCGTCTTCCCTCCGTCCTGGAATGGATCGAGAGCACCCTCGGCGCGCACACGTTGGCATCGGTCGTCGTGGCCGTCGTCGAGGTCCGTCCCGGTTCGACGCCGGTGGCCGATCACCTCAGTGCCCATATGGCGGGCCGGATCGGAGCGGTGCGCCTGATCGGTCACGACCGGTCGTTGGCCGCAGGAGGACCGATCGCGACCTCGGCGATGGGCAGCGGTGTCGAGCAGGACTTCACCGCTCTCGCCGCCGACGTACGAAACCTCGGTGCAGCCGCGCCGACGCAGTGAACAAACACATCCGAAGGGAAATCCGCATGAGATATGCGAGAGGGATCACCACAGCGGTGACGGCCACGGTCGTCCTCGCACTGGCAGGAACCAGTCTGGCGAACGCCGCACCCACCTCAGGCGACTCCGCACCGATGCCCTGCACCGCTTTGGGAGTCTTCGGTGTTCAGGGGACCAACCAGTCCGCGCCGGATGCCGACCCCACCATCGACAGCGGCTTCCTCGGCATGTCGGTGATGGTGCCCTTGCTCCAGTCCGCTGCCGGTGAGGTCTCACGGATGCTCGTCCCGTACGCCGCCGACTTCGGTTGGCGGGGAGCGACGTACGAGCAGTCGATGACCGAGGGGGTCGACAAGACCAGCCAAGCGATCGCCGATTACGCCGATAGGTGCCCCTCGTCGATGATCGCGGTGACCGGATATTCGCAAGGCGCGCAGATAGCGGACACCGTCATCCGCAATATCGGCAGCGGCAAAGGCCCGATCACAGCGGACAAGCTCGCCGCCGGTGCATTGTTCTCGTCCCCGAATCGCCCGCAAGGTGCGGGTACCTTCCCCGGTGGCTCGTCCGGGCAGAGTTCACCGACACCACCCAAGGGCGTTGCCACCTCTGCCTTGTCGGATCTGACGGTGACCACCCCGACCCCTGCTGACGGCGGCGGCATAGCCCCGAACTACGCCGCCTCGTCCGGGTACGGCTCTGTTGCCGGCCGTGTTGCTTCGTTCTGCACCGACGGCGACCTCGCATGCGCGACACCACAAGATGCGACGCTGGCCCGCACGGTCACCAATATCGCTGGGCAGCTGCACCTCGAGCAGCAGGATCCGCAGAAAACTCTCCTCGACCTCGCGGGCGCATTGGGTGGGGCGACAATTCGTACCGCCGCCGACGTCGTCAACGACGACATCAACTTCTCCAACGGCCGGTTCACCGTGCAGTCTTCCGGAAAGACCATCCTCGGGCGCCTGTCCACGAATTCCGATCCGCGCTCCGCCACTCCGGACGCGGACGCCGATGTCATCCGGGCAGTCATCAAAACCGGTGTCATGGGATTGCAAGCGGGCATCGCGGTCGCGAAGAAAGTCCTCACACTGGACACGATCGGCACCCTCGCCACCGTCGGCATGGCCAATCCCCCTGCTGCACTGGGCATCTTGGCAGCGAAAGTCGGGGATGCGGCAATGAGTTTGTTCCCGCCGTCCACCGGCACCCAAATCCAGAAGTACATCTACAACGAAGTCCAGCGCGGCATTTCCGACAACAAGGACCTGCTGAAGATGGCAACGCAGGTCAAGTACTGGGACACGGCCCGCAACCACGGCACCTACGACTCGATTCCCGTGGGAGGACAGGGACAGACCCCGGCGAAGTTCACCGTCGAGTGGTTCTCCACCCTCGCGAAAGAACTCTCGTCCGGATCCACGTCGGCCGGGGCTAGCACCACGAAAACAGCCTCGCCGACGACTCGTCCGAGCGGGACGCCCTCTGCGGCCCCCTCGTCGTCGACGCCGCTGACCAGCTCGGTGTCCGCCACGACCTCGGCGGTTTCTCCCGAAATCGTCGGGCCGGGCGGCGCGTTCGCGCCTGCCCAGATCCCGACTCCCACCCAGGCGCCGGCCGCCGCACCGCCCGCGCAGTGATCGGTCGGCGGCCCACGGAACTCCTCTGCTGCGCCGCCGCCCAGCAAACCCCGGGACGCACTGACGTCCCACTCCAACCGAAGGGACCATCTCGTGTCAGATGACAGCAGCAGCGGAGGCGTCGGCGGCACCATCGCCGTTGTCGGTGCCGCAGCCGTCGCGTTCCTTCTGATGATCATGGCCGTGGTGGTCGTTCTCGTTTCCGAGGACGAAGAGTGCGCTCCCGTCGAAAACGGGGGCGGCCAGGTCGCCGCTGCTGGTTCGCTGGTCAAGCCCACCAAGTCGTCCGAAACAACGGACACCTCTCCGTTCGGTCCGCGATGGGGCACCGAACACAAAGGACTCGACCGTGCAGGTCCGGTCGGTACCCCGATCTACGCGTTCACCGACGGCCGCATTCGGGAAGCCGGTCCCGCTGACGGCTTCGGGAACTGGATCATCGTCGATCACGAAATCGAGGGCCACGTATACAGCTCGGTTTACGGGCACATGTTCGACGACGGTGTGATGGTCCGCGCCGGAGAGCAGGTCCGCGGCGGTCAGCAGATCGGGGCGATCGGCAATGCCGGCGGCTCGACCGGGCCGCACCTTCATTTCGAGGTGTGGGACGGCGGTCGTCTACCCGACGGCGCCGGTACCGCGGTGGATCCGCAACCGTGGATCGACAAGGCCGCCGAACCCGGCGAGGCTCCCGCTGCGCCGGCACCGACTTCCCCGGGCTCGGGCGATGCGGGTGATGAAGGTTCCGGGTTCGGAGGTTTGGACGGCCGACAGTTGGCGATCGCGAAGCAGATCGTCGCGGTCGGTGAAGTCATGGGCATTCCAGATCGCGGCGTCGTCGTCGCGCTCGCAACCGCAAGCCAGGAATCCGGCTTTCGCATGTACGCCAATGACGGCACCGATCCTCGCCTCGAAGCCGATCAGAAGGACGTGGGCCGATCCCTGGACTTCCCACACGATGCTGTCGGACGAGATCACGGCTCCGTCAATCAGTTTCAGCAGCAGTACCCGTGGTGGGGAACGCTCGAAGAACTGATGAACTCTGCCACTGCATCACGCAAATTCTACGAAGCGCTGGCCAAGCAGAGCGGGTGGGAATCGCTACCGATCACCGTCGCAGCACAGAACGTTCAAGGATCGCTGTACCCGGACGCGTACGCCGACGACGAGCCGATCGCCACCACGTTGGCGGCCAAGTTCAAGGGCGCCGGGGCGAACATGTCCGAAGCCGACCTCGCATCCATCGCAGCTGGTGGAGCCATCGCCGTCGCCGACGGCGGCAGCGCTGCCTGCAACGATCAGCAGCCCGCACCCGGTAGCGGCGGCGGCGAGGGTCCGGCCAGCGAGTTCGGACGAGCCGTCATCCTGGCTGCCTCGCGCTGGATCGGTACCCCGTACGTCTGGGGCGGTGGCGACACGAACGGCCCCACCGGCGGCGGATTCGACTGCTCAGGTCTGACGCTGTACGCGGTCTACCAGGCATCCGGCGGACGAATCAGCCTGCCGCACTTCACCGGATCGACCGCAGATCCCGGACAGCTCTACGACTCACGCGGCGCAGAGGTCCCCATCGACCAGAAACAGCCCGGCGACCTGATCTTCTTCGGCCCCGCCTCGAACACGCACCACGTCGGCATCTACTACGGCCTCGAGAACGGCGAAGAGATGTTGCTTCACGCTCCGACCGAAGGCCAGACCGTCACCATCGCTCCGCTGTCGGGGATGTCGGGAGAACAAATGCACGTCCGCCGCTTCGGCGCATCACAACCGCAACCGCAGGAGGCACGATGACACACCGGACTGACCGCAGACCGATGAGGTTGACCGCGTTCGCAGCCATGACCTTCGCTGTTCTCGCACTTGTCGGATGCGGGCGCAGCGATGACCACGACCACCCGATGGATGAGGGCGGCCCCACTCAATCATTGACTGTTCCCGCCGATCCAACTCTGCCGGAACCGTTTTCCTCGGTCGATCAAAGCGATCCGGAAGCCGTGATGGTCGCGGCCGCGCAAGCTCTGTTCTCGTACACCCCCGGGGCGGACACCAACCAGATCGACGCCGCGAACCGGGCAGCACCGTTGCTCGACGAGCGGTACTACACCGACAACGCGTCGTCCTTCATTGCTTTGGCACCGATCACCGGTCGCCAATGGGAGTCCTGGCGTGAGCAGAACGCGGTAGCCACGGCCACGGCGACGGTGACCGCCGATAATCACCCCGAGGACAAGCCTGCGAAGGTCTCGCGAGTCGTGGCAGTGACGGTGACCGCCGTCGATGCCGGCGGCCGGGAGATTGATCGGGTTCCGTTCGCGGCGTACATGACCGCCACCAAGCTCGGTGTGTGGCGCGTGAGCGCGGTGATGGTCCGATGACCAGCGCATATGCCGATGTTCCGCGTCGCGGTGCTCCGATGCCGAGCGGTCCACGCATCGCGGGGGCTGTGATGCCCGGGATCGATGAATCCGCTCCGATCTGGGAAGGCCCGATCGAACGTGAGGCTCTGACCCCGGCCCGGCCGCTTGTCTGGTTTCTCGGAGCTACCGGAGGTGCCGGAGTCTCCTCGCTGACGCGTTCCCTCGCGTACGCGGGGGACTGCCAGCGCGGCTGGCCCGGATACATCGGTGACCTACCGGGCGCGGACTCGCCGCTGGTGGTGCTCGTTTTTCGCACGACGATGCACGGCGTAGAGCGTGCTCATTCACTGCTTCTGCAACACGCCGCCGGTGGCACGCCGGAAGGAACACACATCCTCGGCGTCGTGTCCGTCGCCGACAGTGATCGCCCACTGTCCAAGCCGGTCCGGAACCGTCTGGCCGTCGTCGAGTCGCTGGCGCGCTCGCTGGCCGGGCACTGCTGGGACGTGCCGTGGCTCGAACCTTGGCGGGTCATGCCTCCTCGTGAGCTTCCCGAGTGGTCTCCGTCCTCGACGTTGCCGGCCGACAAGAAAGCGGCGCGTGACCCGACGAGATACCCCGTCGCCCCGGTGATCGCTCTCCACGACCAGATCCGAGTCGCAGCAGCAGCTCGGGTGAAGGAAATCAGTTCTTCCGCAACATAACTCGAAAGGCACTTTCTCATGAACGCACTCCACACCATCAACACCTACATCCTCGCTCAGCAGCCCGCGCCCTTCCCCTCGCCTGGACAGGGCGGGGACGTGATCGACGTTCAGATGACCACTCCGCCGTCAGGCGACAAGTTTCAGGTCCTGCTCGGCGTCGGCCTGTGGGCGGCAACAGCTTTCCTGATCGGACTGGGAATGATGGCCGGCGTCAAGTTCGCCCAGTCGTTCGCCGACGGCACCGCTGGACGCGGCGAAAAGATGATGGTGGTCGGTGTCGCCGTCGGCGCGATCATCACGTCCTCCGCCGCCTCGTACGTCACCTGGTTCATGGAGTGAGTACTTCGATACTGGCCGCAGGCGGCGGCATCAAGATGCCCGGCGAAGACGTGCTGGTCCCGCTCGGGCAGATGCTCGGGGTGTTCCTGTGGTTCGTCGCAGCCGGTCTGATCGTCGCCGCGATGCGCGCCGGTGTCGAAGTCGCGCACCGCTTCGACGACGGCGAAGTCACCGGCCCCGGAATCCGGCGGTTGATCGCGATCGCCATCGGCGCCATCGTCACCGCCTCCGCAATCACGTGGGCGGGATGGCTCCTCATCTAGCCCGTCTCGATTCCACTACTCACTTTGCGAAAAAGAAGGAAATCATGGCAATTCACCGTTACCGCCTCGTCGGCGCTCTCGTCGCCGCAGCTCTCGCGCTGTCGGTGGCTACCGCGTGCGGATCGTCGGAGGAGGACCCCGGAACCGGCACCGCGGCGGTCGACACCAGCGCAGCGCCGCAGCAGGTGCAGTGGGAGAGCTACCGCGGTGTCGCTGTCCCTGTCTCCGCTGTCGACGGACCGACGAGCGTTTCGGCGAAGATCCCGTTCGGATACAGCCGAACACCCCAAGGGGTGGTGATGGCCGCCATTCAGGGCCAGAGCCGTCTCGCACTCGCACCGGACGAGACCTGGGCGCAGACCGCACAACTGCTGACCGCCCCTGGCCGGGGCCGTGACGCGTACGCCGTGGCGCGGGTGATGACCTCCATCACCACCGAAGCCGATCCTGCTCAGACAGCCCAGTTCGCCGGATTCCGCATCGAGGACTACAGCCCCGACGAAGCCGTGGTGTGGCTGGCGACACGGATGCCGGACGCTGCGCTGTCTGCGTCGCCGACCTCGCTGATCTGGCAAAACGGCGATTGGAAGATCACTCTCCCTGATCCGCAGCCCGAGACCTCCGAAGCTGCGCCCACCGATCCAGTGCCGTTGACCTCGCTCGACGGATACACCGCCTTCTCCTACGCCGACTGATCTTCCCCCGACTTTTCAGGAGCCACCCGTGAGTAACCGCACCGAACCCCGCGAGACGACAGAAGGATCGCGCCTTCGCCGCACCGGCGAGTGGTTGGCGACCAGCCGCACGACCGGGATTGCCGCTGCCGTGTTCTGCGCGCTTCTCTCGGTGGTCGTGGCCGTGGCCGTGTTCATCGCCGTCACCCGCGACGACGATTCCGCCGGCGCCGGCGCCCCCACTGCCACCCAGCCGCCCGCGACGGCACCAGCAAAACCCGACAGCGGCACTGCATTCGGCGTTCCGTCGGCGGATCTGTTCGGCCGCGTGATCGCCAACCCCGTCAACCCGCGTGGTCAGGCGTTGCCGCAGTCGCCGGCAGATCGCCCCTCGTTCAAGGAAGGTGACCCGGTCCCCGCTCCGGAGGGGTTGATGTGGCAGCAAGTCGGTCCGTTCATCCTGCCGTTCTCGACCTCCGACGGTCCCACTCGAGTAGATGGCCCATTGGCCACGGGTTTCGCTCGCACCCCTCAGGGCGCTGCGCTCGCTGCCTGGCAGATCAGCATGCGGACGGTCATGGACCAGGAATCACTCGATGAGGTCTTCGACAACCAGATCGAACCCTCGACGCGGGGGAACAAGGCGTCGTGGGCGCCGAAGAAGTGGATCGACTGGAGCCAGCTGCCCCCTCAGTACATCCCGGCGGCATTCAAGATTTCCGGTTGGAGTGCTGACAACTCGTTTGCGGTCGTGGAGGTCGCGGCCCGCGACAAGACTCCGGGCTCCTGGTTCACCACTCGCTTCGAGGTCGTCTGGCAGGACGGTGATTGGAAGATCCGTCGCCCGTCCACCCAGCTGCCGCCGCAGACGATCACTTCGCTGACGGGGTGGACCCAATGGTGAAGCGTCTGGCTGCGATCGCGGCTCTGCTCCTGGCTGTGCTGGTCTTCGGGCCGGTCGCGCTCGGGCATGCCCAGCCCCCGGCAGGTGATCCGGGCACTTCGGAAACCGGGCAGGCGCCGGCTGACGACGACATGTATGCCGGTTGCCGCGACGTCGGTGATTCCGTACCGGTCGTCGGTGGGTTCCTCGAGCGGTTCTGCGACTTGGGCACTGCTGTGGCCAATCCACAGGACGCGGCCGGCGAGTTCGCCGACGGGATGTGGAAATCGGGCGTCGGCAAGGCCGCCGAAGTGTTCCTCGACGGTTGGAAAAAGGGCATCACTTTCATGCTGACGTGGTGGATGACCAACTCGGTCACCGGCGCGGTCGGAAACAGTGACACCGAGAACACCGTCTGGCAAGTGCACCAATTCTTGCGAATATTCCAGATAGCGGCGTTCATGATCTCGGTCGGGATCTCCGCTCTCAAACTCGCCTGGGCCAAATCGCGTCTGGCGCAGCAACATGCCGAAGAAACGGCAATGATGTTGACCCGCACAGTGTTCGCGTCCTGGACTCTGGTTCCGCTCATCCTCGCCGGTGACGAACTCTCCCGAGCAGCGGGTGTGTGGCTGGTTCAAGCGATGGTCGGAGAGAACATCGACGAAGCGGCGAACAAACTCCTCGCCGTCGCCGAAGTCGGCCCTCTCCTGGGTCCGGGCTTGATTTTCGTCTTCGCGATCTTGGGCATCGTCGGAACCGCCGTGCAAGCGGTGTTCATCATGATGCAGATCGCGATGCTGCGCCTCGTCCTCGGATGGGCGCCGATCGCGGCCGCCGCATCAGGAATCGGCAGCGCCGGAATGCAGGCCTGGACGAAGCTACGGAATTGGGCGGTGGTGTTCGCACTGTTCCCGTTCGTCGCTTCCAGTGTGTACGGGATCGCTTTCCTCTCGGCCGCCGGTGCTACCGACGCACAAGGTGTCTTTGCCGGAATGATCCTGCTGACACTCTCGTGCCTGACGATGCCGGCGTTGGCGAGGCTGATCGTTCCTGCGATGGGTTCGATGGCCGGCGGCAACGGCGGCGCGGTGCTGGGCGGAATGCTCGCCGCGACCGGCGCGAGTATGGGCGCTTCGATGATCCAGTCGATGTCCTCCTCGGCTGAACAGGATTCCGGGTCCTCTTCGTCGTCGAGCGTTCAGGGCGGCCCGAGTACGGAACCGACCGGCTCCAGCACTCCCTCATCCGGGTCGAGCTCACCGGCGCCCTCGGGCGGTGGCACGGAAGCTGCATCGAGCGGTCCCTCTGGGGCAGCGACCGCGAGCGGTTCGTCCGGAGCAGCATCCGGTGGCGCATCCGGAGCAGCATCCGGTGGCGCGGCGAGCGGCGCGGCCGCGGCCGCTGGTCCTGTCGGTGCGGCCGTCGCCGTCGGGCAGGAAGTCTCCGACCGGATCGGCAGCGCTATGGGCGCCGTCGCGTCGACGATCGGCGACAGCGCCGCCGGAGCAAGTGGGGGCGCGGACGTTCCGGACGAGCCGCAAGGTGGGCGGTCCGGATGAGCGCACACCGCACCGCACCGTTTGACCTCATTGATTCCATCTTCAAGGAGCAGCTATGAGCACCGAAGCACCGGCCCGCCCGAACACCTACGGTGGTCTTCACGAAGCCCCCTCGACGTACCTGTTCGGTGTGTCGAAGAAAATGTTTTACGTCTTCGCGTCGGGCATCGTGGCCGGCATCGTTGCACTGCTCGCGGGGTTTTTCGTCTCCGGAGCGGTGATCCTCGGCGTAGTGGTGCTGACCTGGGCGCCGCTCGCTGCACGCATCGGCGGCAAGTCAGGGTACGAATTCGCCACTGAACTCACCGGGTGGCGCAAGCAGCGTCGGCGCGGCCAGCACATTCTGCGCGCTGGTTCTCTCTCGAATGCGCCCGGAGGCCGAACCCGAGTCCCGGGAATCGGCGCTCCGATCGAAATGTGGTGGGGAATCGACAAACTGGGTCGACGATTCGGAATGAGTCACCTGCCGAAACTGCATCAGTACACGATCAGGCTGCGTTGCTCTGTGCCCGGATACAAGGGTGTCGAACAGGGTCAGGTCGACCTCGACGTCGCCAACTGGGGCGAGTTCATCAACCTCAGCGGACAGACGCCGGACATCGAAGCGATCGCCACCATCATCGAGACCCTCCCGGAGACAGGCGCGCGGCAAGACGCGGAAATCACGCGACTGTGCAAACCCGGCACCTCTGAACTCGCACAAGCGGTGGTCCGCGAATCGGGGACCGGCGTGCGTCACGGAATCCAGTTGCACACCCACATGGCGCTCACCTTCACCGCGAACACGGAAGCCAAACGCAAGGATCCGATGGCGATGATTGCCGATCTGGCAGAACGTCTTCCGTCGATCTGCGCGAACCTCGGCACATTCCGCGTGACCGCTGTCCCGATGTCCGATCACGAAATCTCCGCAGTCGTGCGCCGCGCATACGATCCCCGCCCGGTTGTCGAAGCTGAGGTGGAATCGTCACTGCGCAGCGGAGAGATGTACGTCGACTGGCTCGATGCCGGCCCGATGACGGCCGAGGAAACCAAAAACACCTACTTCCACGAGGGAGCGGCCTCGCGGACCTGGGTGATGAACGCACCCCCGTCCGGTGCCCGCAACGAACGGATTCTCAAAGCACTTCTCGAAGGTCATGGCGACGTCCCGCGCAAGCGCGTGACACTGATTCACCGGCCGATGTCCCCGGCCGACGCCGTGAACGCAGTCGAGAGCGGCTACGTCTACGCAGTCGGTGAACGCAATGCCCAACGCGGTATCGGGTCGGTCCGCGCAGACCTCAAGGTCAAGGCAGCAGACCGTACTCGCGTCGAGGTCGGCAACGGTGCCGGCGCGACAGCGGTCTCGCTGATCGTCACCGCGTCGGCAAGTACCGAAGCCCAGCTCGACATTCAGGCCGACACGATCGAATCCCTGGTCGCCGGGTGCTCGACGAAGGTACGGCCCGCATGGCGATACCAGGCAGCGGCATTTCTCTCGGGCGTCGGAGTCGGGGTCTATCTCCAAGACCACGCAACGACGGCGAAAACCTTGCAGGCCTGAACCGGCCGACCACCACCGACAGGAGAAAACGATGAGTGTGATGTTGCGCCGCCGGATCGCAGACCTGACCGGCACGTACGAACCCGGACGCAAGAAGCAGAATGCTTCCCTGCGCGATCCGATGGCAGCGGCACGCAAACGCCGCCAGGCAGAGGAAAAACAACGCATCGCGGACGAGAAGGCAGCGGCGAAAGCCGCCGAACTCGCACGCGACCCTTCCCGAACCGAACCGAAATGGCGCCGCGCCCCCAAACTCACCGACCGCGGTTTCGCCGGCCACGGCGGCGGCAAGATGGGCGTCGTACCCAAGCCGCCGGAGTTCCGCGGCACCAGTGTGCAGGCGTGTGGGCTCTCCCCGTGGGTAGTAGGTAGCACTTATCCGATGGTCGGAACCCCGCTCGGGAAAGATCCCGACGGCATCTCGTTCCACTACGACCCGATCACCGCCACCTACCGTTCACGCCGACAGAACACCCCCAGCGTGTTCATGCTCGCCCTCCCCAGTAACGGCAAGTCCACGGTGGGCCGCAAACTCGTCAGCGGCGGCATCGCCCAAGGTCACATCCCGTTCGTGTTCGCCGACACCAAACCCGACTTCACCAAGGAAATCGAAATCATCTGCGGCGATCGCGGCAAGATCGTGCGCCTGGGACACGGCGAGGGGTACCTCAACCCGCTCGCGATCGGAGCTCTCGGGTCGGTGATTCCGCTGCTCGCGGACTTCCCCGACTTGCAGAAGAAGGTGATCAAGCAGGTTCACCAACGCCGCAAGCGAGTGATGCAGTCGCTGTGCGAGATTGAGCGCGGAACAGCGCTGACACAGGCCGAACGCAACATCATCACCGCGGCGCTGCGCCTGCTCGAAAAGGACCCTCGTTTCGGGTACGACAATCCGCCGCTGATCTCGGATCTGCTCACGTTGATCGAGAACCCGCCGGAAGAGTTGATGCGCAAGGCGTACACCCGCGACAAGGACAAGTACCTCGCCAAGGTCGAATCCCTTCTCGAGACGCTGTCCGCGCTGCTCGACGGCGATCTCGGTGAGGTGTTCTCCCAGCAGACGACCACCCCGATCGACTTCACCGGCGAGGATCGACCGACCGGTGTGTGCGTGGACATTTCAGCGCTCAGCCACGGTGACACCAAGCTCGAAGCTGCGGTGATGGCCGCATGCTGGGAGGACGGATTCGGCGCCATCGAAGCCGCACACGTCCTCGCCGATTGCGGACTTCGCGACCGGTTGCTCTTCCTGGCGGTGCTCGACGAATTCTGGCGAGTTCTCGCCGGCCCCGGAATGGTCAGCCGCGTCGACGCCCTCACCCGCCTGACCCGCACCGTCGGAACGGCGCTGGTGATGATCACCCACACCGTCAAGGACCTCGAATCGCTCGAAATGGACTTCGACATCATGAAGGCCAAGGGCTTCATCGAACGCGCCGGAGCGTTGATCGTGGGCGCCTTGACCTCGGACGAAATGGACAAACTCGACTCCATCATTCCGTTCACCCGCGCAGACAAGGCATGGGTCTCCGCGCTGTCGTCCCCAGCCGGGTACGACGCCCAACTCGAAAAGCCAGGACCACCCCCAGGCCGAGGGTTTTTCCTGCTCAAACAGGGCACCGAACGCATTCCAGGGCACCGTTTCGAGACCGTCCTGACCCCCACGGAGCTGAAATACCAGTGGCACGACACCGACAGTCGGTTCGTCGACGCCACCGACGCCGGACACGCGGCACAGACAGCGAAGGACAACGCGGCATGAGCGGCAAACGCAGCACCCGCGGCAACCGCTACGGAGCAGAGGTGCGCAGTGCCACAGTCGCTTTGGTCGACAAGCTGCGCCCTCAGTATCCGTCTCTGTGGGCAACGATTGAGCGTGTCTCCGCCGATACCGGCATCCACACCTCCACCGTGCGGGCATGGTGGCGGCAGCGGGAAGGCGCGGACGCCGTGAAACCACAGCCGTGCGCCCCGGATTCCGAAATACATTCCCTCCGCGTCGAACTCGAAGCGCTACGCGAAGTGAACCGTGAACTGATCGCCGCGAGCAGAGGCCTGTAGATGACGCATATCTTCCTTTACAGCACCGCCACCGAAGCCGGTGAGCCGTCCGCTGCGCTGCAAAGCGCCGTACAGAAGATGCACGACCTGGTTGCCGACCTCGAAACGAAACACCGATTCGTTGCAGTACAGGGCCATTCGCACACCGTCATCCCCGCTCAAGTAACGGGAACATCGTTGACGGGCAGACCACGTGCCGGTTACGCCGTCACTTTGACCACCGTCGTCGAGATACCGACGGACAACACGTAAATCCGACAGTTGGGAAACAACATCATGTTTGGACGATTCGCGAGTGGATCGAGTGACGGACAAGCTGGTGCGCTTTTGGAGAGCGCCATCACCGGCCTGACCATAGCCGTTTTCGTGATCGCAGCAGTCAGTGTGCTGTTCGGACTAGCCGCGATCGCCGACGCAACGTACGTCCGCAAGACCGGCCGGAAACCGCGCATATCACCGAACGTCAACGGCCCCCGCCTGATCGTCTTTTCACTGACCGCAGTCGCCCTCGTCGTCCTTCTGCGCCTCATGTCCTGACCGGAGTAATCAACCCACAACTATGCCCAACAATTTTCCGCCGAAGTTCTTCTCTGTAAACAGTTTCCGACACCGCAGGAGGTAAATCATGAGTAAGGGTTCCGTGCGTGATCCCAGTCAAGGTGACGTGGCGTTCGAGGTGCTCGGTGTGTGCGCCGGGATCGCGGTTGCCGGCGTCGTCGGCGCCTCCGTCGCGATGCAGTTCGGCACCGAGCAGGATGTTCCGGTCAATCCGATGGCGATGGTCGCGGGCCTGATCAAGGGCGATCTCGTGTGGGAGTCCGGTGCGAGCGTAGTGGCGATTGCCTTCGCCTTGGCGTTGATCGTGCTGGTCGCAGTGGGCATGTGGTTGTTGATCCTGCGCAAGCGGGACAGCACCCGCGTCGACGAGCTGGCCAAGTACATGGGCCGCGGTCGCGACATCGCTTCGTTGACGGAACAGGCATGCCGGGCAAAAGCCGAATCCTTGCAGGTGCGGCTCCGTCCCGATGACGTTGTCGGCATCCAGCTCGGGTACCTGTTGCTGCCGAGCAAGCCGGTGTTCGGGTCGGCCCCGATGTTGCGCGGCAGCTGGGAGGACCTGCACGTCGATATTTGGGGTCCTCGCACCGGTAAGTCGACCAGTCGCGTCATCCCCGCAGTTCTCGATGCTCCCGGCGCAGTCCTGACGACGTCGAACAAACGCGATGTCGTCGACGCGACCCGCGACGTTCGAGAGGCAATGGGCTCGCAAGTCTGGGTGTTCGATCCGCAGAGGGTCGCCAATGAGGAACCGAGTTGGTGGTGGAATCCGCTCACGTGGGTGACCGACGAAGTCAGGGCC
>NZ_CP015203.1:0-694228 GCF_001682295.1 Rhodococcus sp. 008
CGGCCAGCCCGAGGACAACTAAGTCCATTCCGTCGAGCAGGATCGCTGCACATTCTCTTGGGGTACAGCGCCGTCTCAGATATTTGGGAACACGGTCGTTGCAGCTCAAAGGCTTTCACCGCGAACCTAGCAGATTGCAACAGGTGTCGCGCAGTAGAAACAACAGCCACCGGCCCCAGAACCGCGAGCGGCGCTATTTCTCAAGTCCTTTCATGGCGAACGAACAGTTGAGCTAGTCGCGCCAGATCGCTGTGAACTCGTACCAGGGGCCGCCGAGATGCGTTGCAGAGAAGTGGCCGAACCCAGAAAGTGTCCCGCTGGGTGAGTACACCCACCCCCGCGTCGTGGTGAACATGCTGCCGTTGTCGATGAAATAGACCTCATCAGGAGGTACGACACGGGTGCGACGAATATCGAACGAGCCGATCTCCAACTGTTCGGCAACAGTTCCCGCATTCTTGAGGAGGTCGAGTGCGATGGTCTCGAATTCTCCGCTCTTGTCGAGGAAAGACACCTGAGGCACCAACATCACCACAGCGACCGCGGCGGTGACGACGAGCGGCGCAGGCAGGATCCACCACGACCAGCGCCGGTCCTGACCCACGACGTACAGCGTGCGGATCGCCCACACCAACCCCACCATCACCAGAATGACCAACGCCGCAGCAGAAACGAGCAAAGGATCCAACCATCGGAAACCCCCGAACGGGGAAGGCCACCACCCGTAATGCCTACACATCAACACAAGAACCGGAACAACAGTGAACGCAAGAAGAATCGGCCCCGGAGGCTTCGACGATGCAGGCGGATCAGCTGCTACCCATTCACCCAACGACCTCAGCTTTCGCATCGCCTCACCGTATCGCTATGTAGAAGGGCGGACCTCAGCGATGCCACCCTCGGACCGACCCAGAGCGCTGCGGGCATCCATCGCGCCCGCGGTCGATCCCCTCGTTGTTTTTCAAGTTGTTTCCCCAATGTTCTCCGCGCACTCATTTCAAGCGGCGGATGTTGATCTCCAACAGGATCACCAATATCAGTGTCACAGCCGAAGCAATCAACAACGGTGTGCGGACATACTCGCTCTCCGACCACACGGAAACAGCCACCACGACAATGAGCACGAACAAAGCCAACACCGAGATCTGAAGATTTCGCATTTCCCCTCACATTGGTAGACGAGCACATTTCGCACGCTGCGCCACGCGTTACAAGACCCAGCTGCGTTGAGATCTCATAGGTCCAGACAAGACCTCTAGGTGCCCTGCTCGAAGGAAAACCAGTTCTCAGCAACGGGTTTGAGCCGGCGGAACCGATCCAAATTCGGAGTGCAATTCGCTGTGTACAACCACCCCACGACCTCAGTGGGGGTGCTCCGCCTGCTATCGACGAAGTACACACAGTTGTCCACCCGGATGAAGACAGTGGAGAATTCGTAACCGTCGATCTCGGTGGGGCCGAGATGCTCGGTACCGTCACGCAGCATCGAGTCCGCAAGCTCCGCCATCTCTGGATTGGCTCGATCGAAAGCGCGATCCGTTGGCGTTTGCACCGTGAAGAACACGAGAGCAGTCGCTACCACGACCAGAGGGGCAGGTCCCATCCGCCACGACAGGCGCTGCTCCCGTTTCCAGAAACCGTAGGACCGGACAACCCAGAACACCCCGATGGCAAGGAGTCCCAGGAGCGCGAAACATACCGTGGCGGGTTCGAGGAAAATGACTGCGGCTGTGGGGTACTGCCACCAGTCGTAGCGGACTCCCGCAATTATCGCGAGAAAGGGCACGGCAGCGAGGGCGGTGCCCAGCGCAGGCGGACGCACTAGTCGAGCATCATTGCCGGCGCTACCGAACACCTGTCCCCCTCCTTCTTCGATCCCCGATCGTCGATCGCCTGCACACCCACCATTCACGGACGGTTGAGACTAACGGAATCGATCTGCGTAACAGTGGTTTCGACCTGACCTGCTGCGCAATCCCGCCCGGCAACAGCGTGGTCGCGCGGAGGCAGGGCGGTTCGGTCGTTCACCTCCGTTCGGTTCGAGGAGTTCCGGCCGCAGCCGGCCAAGACCTTCAGATGCTGGCCTTTACAGCCAGCGTTTTCGGCGGAACAAGGTGAACAACGACACCGCGCCGGTCACCGCGATGATCCACCACAGCAGGTACCCGTATCGCCATCGCAGTTCCGGCATGTCCTGAAAGTTCATGCCGTAGATCCCGGCGAACGCAGTCACGAACGCCGCCACCGACGCCCACGCGGTGATCTTGCGCAAATCGGTGTTCTGCTGAACATTGACCCGAGCAAGAGTCGCAGCGACGAGAGAGCTGATGACATCGTCGAACTCGACGATCCGTTCCGCCACCGCGGCGTGGTGTTCGGCGACATCACGCAGATGCCGGTGTACGTCCTTGGGAATCGGCTCCGGCAACGCAGTGGCGGCAGCGAGCGTGGACAGCGCCGCAGCGAGGGGGTTGACCGAACGCCGTAATTCGAGCACTTCGCGTTTGACGAGGTAGATCTGCTCGATAGGGGTGTGACGATCGGGGCTGAGCAGTTCCACTTCCAAAGTGTCGATATCGACGTCGACCGATCCGACCACTCCCAGGTAACCGTCGACGATCCGGTCGATCACCGCGTGCAGGACAGCCCACGGCCCGATTTGCAGGTGTTCCGGCGATCCTTCGAGTTCGGCGCGCACGCCCGCCAACGCGGTATGCGCGCCGTGCCGGACGGTGACGATGAAATCCGACCCGACAGCAGCGAGAATCTCACCGGTTTCGACGATGTCGTCGGCGGTGCGGATCGAGGTCGGTGAAAGGTAGTGGGCCGTGCGCATCACCAACACGGTCACCTTGTCGTATTGTTCGAGTTTGGGGCGTTGATGCGCGTGCACCGAGTCCTCGGCGACCAATTCGTGCAGGCCGTACGTCTGGGCGATTGCCGTCATCTGCTCGAAGGTCGGTGCGAACAACCCGAGCCACACGAACCCCGAACCCCGACGCCGAACCTCATCCAACGCACTCTCCGGTGTGTGAGTGCCGGGGAGTCGCACCCCGTCGACATAGACGGCGCAGTCGACCACAGCAGCGGCAGCACTCGATGGTGGTTGTCGATCCATCCCCGCAGCTCACCGTCCCTGTGCTTCCCTGCCCATGCAGAAGAGGGCGACTCAGGATAGCGGCTGACCGCGCACCGAACGCGATCAGCGCTGCGACGGAAACCGATCAGCTGCGGAAAGAATGTGCGGCAGGCACTTCCGCGGGCACATTGGCGGTAGGAAACCGGCGTGTCAGTTGCTCGACAAGAGCGTGCACCCGATGAAGGTCCTTACGCAGAGCCGCCGCATCGGTGCGCGCCGCCGACGCCAACTCAGGTGCGACCGGGCGCGTACCCCGCACCAGGCGCAGCGCGGATTCGATCCGCTCCGACAACTCGTCGATCTCCGAATTCAACAGAGCCAGAAACACTCTCGCCTGCGCAATATCGGACTCTTCGGCCGCGGACACGGCCTTTATGAAGCGACCAGCGAGGAAAGTTTCTCCCCCGCCATGCGCTCGACGAGCAGAGGAACGAAATCACGCACCTTGTCGTCGAAATGAGCATGAGCAGACGCCACAGCGTCCGCCACGACATCAGCCGAGATCGACGGATACTTCGCAGACAACCTACTCACCGCATGAGCGATCAGACGCTCTTCCTCTTCGGTCTTCATCTGTAAATACTGCGCCCCACCTGCCCATAGTTCAACACGAGAGACGACTATCGGCCGCGGCGACAATCAGCACGTAGTCACGCTCTGCTGCCACGAGTCGAACCCGACCGGCCGAGTTCGCCCCACACCGGCAAACGGGTGCGCGGAACCGGGATGCGATCCTCACGCAATCTCTCACCCTGAAACCATGAGCACCGTCCCGTCGTCGTGACCGAACACGGCCGCAACGCCGCGTTCTGCGACCTGATGGCGCGCGCCGCAGCTTCCGCGGAGGGCTCGGCCTTTTTCTTCGTCATATCTTCCAATGTCGTCATCACGGCACCTCCCTCGCTGAGCGTTTACTCAGCGGCTCGGGCCGAAACACCGAATAAGAAACAGTCCCCGCGGATCGGCTAGAGGGACACGTCAGGGACTGTCCATCTGAGGGCCTTGTTGGTCTTCGTGTGTAGTGGGCGCGGTCGCCGCCGAGGCGTTGTGTCGGGGGGTCAGGAAGTGGTCGATGTCGACGATGAGGAACAGTGCGGTGGCGGTAGTGACCACGTGGGCGTGGTTGTTTTCGATGGTGGCTCGCAGGTGTAGTTTGCGGCCTGCTCGGGAGTGGATGTGAGAGCGGAGGGTGTAGGGGGTGTCGAGCAGGACCGGGGCGAGGTAGTCGATAGCGAGGTGGCGGGTGACGGCGAGCTCTCCCACGGTGTAGAGCAGAAACCCGAACAAGTCGTCGAGGACGGTGGCGACCGCGCCCCCGTGGGCAATCGCTGGGGCGCCGACATGGCGGGAATCGAAGCTGTGGTGGGCGTAGACGCCGTGTGCGTCGCGTCGGACGCGCAACTGGTGGCCGTGAGGGTTAGCCGGTCCGCAACCAAGGCAGTGGGGGTGGTGAGGCGGCAGGTCGACGTGTTCGGGCGGCGCCACAGCGAAGGTACGGATCCAGTCCTCGGCCTCGAAAGGTTCGGGGCCGGCGGTCTCGGGTGTGTTGGTGTTGGGTGTGTGCTCGGTCATGGACGCCTTCCGTAGGTGTCCTCACCATTAGCAATGAGGATGTCGCAGTGGGCTTTGTGGGCAAGCTCGGCCGGCGAGGTAATAGTAGCCGGGCCAGTGGTGACCGGTGGGGGTTCGCGGTGACGATGAGGTCGTCGGCGGTCGGGCCGGCTAGGTGAAACAGTGCGCGGACGGTGGGCTCGGGCAGGATGCGAGTTTCGATGTCGACGGCGCCGTGGGCGATCGCATGTTGGTGCGCGGTGCGCAGGATGGCGTCGGTGGGTGTGGTACCTCGCAGCCGGTCGACGTCAGTACCGAGTGCGCGTTCGTCGATGTCGTGACGGGCGCAGATGATCAGGAGTCGGGCGTGGGTGACGTGAGCCAGCTCGGCGGCGTGGTCGACCACGCGGTAGGAGTAGTCGGATCCGTCGGTGTCGACGAGGATCGTGCGATAGGCCGTCATGATGGGGCCTCTTTCACGAGAAGGGGGTGTTCGAGCGGGGAGGGGTGTTCGTGTGAGTGCGTGACGCGCGGGAGCGGCGGGTGGTGGGGCCGGGAGAGAGGACTGCCAGCACGATCGCCCCGGCGGCGGTGAGGGCGGCCAGCGTGAGCGCGGCCTGGCTGCTGCCGTGCACGAACGCTGCCTTGGCGAACTCGGCCAGCGGTTGGGCCGCCGGTCCGGCCTGGTCAGCGACCTGCAGAGCAGCGGCCAGGGAATCGGCGACCGGGCCGCGGGCGGGCTCGGGAAGCTGGGGCAGAGCGGGCTGGATGTGGTGGGTATAGCCTGCGGCGAGCACGCTGCCAGCCACGGCGATCCCGATCGCGGCGCCGATCTCGCGGGCAGCGTCGTTGACCGCGGCGGCGACCCCCTGTTTGGCCGCAGGGGTGTCGGCGACGATGGCGTAGGTCGCCGGGGCGGTGCACAATCCCAGACCCGCGCTCATGATCAGCAGCGGCCACAGCAGGCCGGGATAGTCCGCGGCCACGGTCAACCGGCTTACCAGCACCAGTCCGGCAGCGATGGCAAGCAGTCCTGAGACGGTCATCACTTTCAACCCGACGAGGCTCGACAACCACGGTGCGATTACCGAGATCACGACCAGCGGCACCACCATCGGCGCCAACGCCAGTGCCGAGGCCAGCGGCCCATAGCCGAGGATCAGCTGCAGGTACTGCACCAACAGCAGGAACACTCCGAAGGTAACCAGGAACTGGATGGTCACCGACAGCGAGCCGGCCCCGAAACCGCGGCGGGCGAACAACCGCACGTCCAGCAGTGGCGCAGAAGACCGCAGCTCTACGATCACAAACACCACCGCTGCCAGGAGACCGACCCCGGCGATAGCGGCGACGAGCTGGTCGGCCCAGCCCCGCGCGGGAACCTCGATCGCGGCGAACACGATCGCCGCGATCGCGACGGCCACCACCGCCGCACCCACCCAGTCCACCGGGGGATGCTCGCTCTCTCGGGACTCGGCGATAGTGCACGCCAACCCCGCCAGCACCACCCCCGCCACGGTCAACCCGACGAACACCGAAGGCCATGACCACCGCTCGAGCAGTACCCCGGCGCCGAGGATGCCCAGCACTGCCCCTGACCCCGCAACTCCGGCCCACACCCCCACCGCCCGGCCACGATGGGCAGCGGCGAACCCCGCGGTCAGGATCGACAGCGTCGAAGGCATCACCAGCGCCGCGCCCACCCCGGCCAGCGCGCGCGCTGCGATCAGCCACACCGGGTCGGCCAGCAGCAGCGGCAGCGCCGACGCGACCGAGAACACCGCCAGCCCCGTGACCAGCACACCGCGACGCCCGTAACGGTCACCGATTGCTCCGGCAGGCAGCACAAGACACGCCAGCACCAGCGTGTAACCGTCGACGATCCAGGTCAACTGGGCTTGCGTCGCCCCGGTCTCGACCGCGATCTGCGGCAACGCCGAGTACAACGCCGCCATGGCCGCGACCACCAGCGCCACCGCCAGGCACGACACCGTCAGCATCCACCACTCGGCCCTGGTCCACCGGTCGATCTCAACAGCGCCCGTCCCAGGTGTGTCCACCGGCGCCTCCCAACTCAAAGACCAACAGTCTCGGTACGAGACCATTCGTATCATAGTGGTGGGGGCTCGGGATAGAGTCGACACATACGCCCAGGGCTGAACGAGACGAATCGGAGGAGCGCGCTCCCATGACCGCCCCGGACCACGCCACGACCGACTCACTCACCGCAGTCGACGAGCAGGCCGATCCGCGGCTAGCACGCTCACGCAACCGGTTACTCGACGCGGCCGCGCCCAACTTCGGGGGTGTCTTGACGTGCCCAAGCAGGCGTTCTCGAACAAAGGTGGTCGGCTGGCGCTCCGGCCCGCGGCCACAACTGCCGCAGCACCTGCCTTCAATCCGGAAAATCTAGGTTCCCATGCGGAGCTGTCACTTCCGAGAAAGATGATCATGCCCGAGCACATGCCCATGCCCACACAGCAGGCATAACCCCTCGCTTTGGCTGCAAAGTGCCCACGTCGACGCGGATTCCACCACTGATCACGCCGTTGCGGTGACCCCGAGACTCAGGAAGATCCTGTCGGACCGAAATCTTGGTCGGCCCCTGGAGTACCACTGATCTCATGCACTGGGAACGGCCCCACACTGATTTACCGCATCCGCCAGCCCCCTCAACCCGCCGGAGACCGGGCGGCTCAGCGTCATGGATGCCGGAACTCGTTCGGAGAACGGCCGGTCCATCGCTTGAAGGCGTGTGAGAAGTTGGTGAGGTCACTGTATCCGAGCTCCGTGGCGACCTCAGTCACCGACATTGATCGGTCGAGTAGCCGCAGCATCGCACGCTCGCGCAGGAATGACTGGCGCAACTCGCGGAAAGTGGTCCCCTCTTCGGAGAGGCGCCGCTTGAGTGTGCTGACGGATATCGACAACTCGCGTGCGACCCAGTGGATACTCCCCTGTGCGGGCTCCTTCTCCAGCAGCCGTCTCGTCTTCTCCGAAAACGACGTGGTCCTGCCCCGCTGGTCGAGAGTTCGCTGCAGATCGCCGATGGCGAGTCGGTATGTGAGGGGATCGGAGAACCGGCAAACCTCGTTAAGCGTGTCCGCGGGAACATGAAGGAAGGACATCGGAGCGCCGAAAAACAGGCGCCCGGCTATTAAGTCCTCATGATTGGACAGGAGGGGCGGCACCGGCCAACTCAAGTGGAGTGTGACGGTAGGCATGTCGCCGGCGAGCATGTCAAGCAGTCGCAGTAGCGCCGACCCGCAGTAGGCGACGACCAGGCAGTCCAGGGCCGGATCGCTTGTGTGTGCGGTGAACCCGATGGTGAGGCCGTGGTCACTTGGATGGAACTGTGGACTGAGAGCTGTCGAGATCAACGGCAGATAGGTGAGCAACTCCACGATCTCGGCTACCGAGCCTGCGCTGACCAGCGGAGAACTCAACGGGCCGAAGGACGTCAACTGGGCCTGTTCAGCGAACGCAAAGCCGAGCAGTGTTGCCTGGTCGACGTCGAGTTCGGGGTAGACCTCCCGAAACCACCGTATGGGGGCCTGAACGTCGCGCTGAATCAGCGTCGCCTCGTCGGTTCCTTCGCGAGACATGATGTTGCGAAGCCGCGCGACGGCGTCTGGGTCGAATGCTTGGCGCTCGAGCAATTGCACGAACAGGAGCGGGGGCACACCCTCGTCATCGAGGATCATTGGTTCACCAGATCCCTTTGAGCCGAATTCACAAGTTTTTGACTCCGCAGAACATAGCCGTAGCGGTCATCCCCGACGACACTTTGATCAAGTTCCCAAGGCGAGGACAACGTATCAGGAGTTGGTTATGGCAGTTGTCACCTTTGTCTCACACGACGGCAAGAAGCACGAGGTCCCTTTCCAAGAAGGACAGTCGCTGATGCAGGTCGCGACCAACAATGCAGTGCCCGGCATCGACGGCGACTGCGGAGGCGAGGCCGCGTGCGGCACCTGCCATGTGATCGTCGATCCGCAGTGGTCCGAGGAGGTGGGCCTCTCCGGCTCCGACGAGGAGGAGATGCTCGCGATGAACCCTGAGCGTCAACCGACCTCTCGACTGTCCTGCCAGATTCCGGTCTCCGAGGCGTGGGACGGCCTGACCGTCCTAATGCCTGAGTTTCAGATGTGACGACGAGAGAGACGATAAGACGCAATGAAGTTTTCTGAGGCAATCGCCGCTAAGGTTCAGTCGACTATCCCGATGGAGCGGCAGATCCAGGGCGCACAACTGTACGACAAGACGCGGCGATGGGTGACCGGAGCGAACGGAGAGAGGCTTTTCATCGAGAGCCCCATCCCTCCTGTGGAGGACGTCGAACTCGCCGACATCGACCTCAGCAACCCTTTCCTCTATCGCCAGGGGCGCTGGCAGTCGTACTTCGAGCGCGTACGCAACGAGGCTCCGGTCCACTACCAGCCTAACAGTCCGTTCGGGCCGTTCTGGTCCGTCACAAGGCATGCCGACATCATGGCCGTCGACAAGAACCACGAGGTCTTCTCCGCCGAGCCGTTGATCGTCATCGGGGTTCCACCTCGTTTTCTTGATATCGAGATGTTCATAGCGATGGATCCGCCACGACACGACGCGCAGCGGGCCGCTGTCCAAGGCGTGGTCGCACCGAAGAACCTGCGTGAGATGGAGGGTCTGATTCGATCGCGCGTCCAGGAGGTGCTGGACAACCTGCCCGTGGATCAGCCGTTCGACTGGGTCCAGAACGTCTCGGTCGAGTTGACCGCTCGGATGCTTGCGACCCTCCTGGACTTTCCCTACGAGCAGCGCCGCAAGCTCGCTTACTGGTCTGATCTCGCATCCTCGATGGAGCAAGCCAACGGCGGCCCCTCGGACAATGACGAGGTGTTCCGCGGCATGCGCGACATGGCGCGAGGTCTCAGCACTCTCTGGCGCGACAAGGCTGCCCGGACAGCTGCCGGGGAGGAACCCGGATTCGACTTGATCACCCTGTTGCAGAGCAACGAAGACACCAAGGATCTGATCGACCGACCGATGGAGTTCCTGGGCAACCTTGTGTTGCTGATCGTCGGAGGCAACGACACGACGCGGAACTCGATGAGCGGCGGTGTTCTCGCGTTGAACCGGTTCCCTGACCAGTTCGAGAAGCTGAAGGCGAACCCTGACCTGATCCCCAATATGGTCTCGGAGATCATTCGGTGGCAAACACCGTTGGCCTACATGCGCCGGATCGCCAAGGCCGACACCGTGCTGAACGGGCAGTTCATCCGCAAGGGCGACAAGGTAGTGATGTGGTACGCCTCAGGCAACCGTGATGAGCGGATGTTCGATCGGCCCGACGACTTCATCATCGACCGGGCCAACGCTCGCAACCACATCTCCTTCGGCTTCGGTGTCCACCGCTGCATGGGCAACCGACTGGCGGAATTACAGCTGCGGATTCTCTGGGAAGAGTTGCTTTCTCGCTTCGAAAAGATCGAGGTCGTCGGCGAGCCCGAGTATGTGCAGTCCAACTTTGTCAGGGGCATCAGCAAGATGATGGTCCGTCTCACCCCGAAATCCGACGTATGACCTTACATCGGGCCCTCGTCGTCGGGGCCAGCCATGCCGGAGCCCAACTCGCGGCCAGTCTTCGACAGGAAGGGTGGACCGGCGAGATCGTTCTCATCGGCGATGAGTCGACGTTGCCCTACCAACGCCCTCCTTTGTCGAAGGCGTACCTGGCCGGGAAGAGCACACTCGACGAGCTTGCGATCCGCAATGCCGATTTCTATAGCAAGCAGGGAATCCAAGTCCTGAATGCGACGGTGGAGGCGATCGACCGCTCGGGTGGTCATCTCTCACTGAGTACCGGCGGCGCACTAGCTTACGACCAGCTTGCGCTGTGCACTGGCGCCCGCCCTCGGCGACTCCCCACCCCGGGAGCCAACTTGGCCGGAGTCTACTACTTACGCACAGTCGCAGACGTCGAGATGATCCGAGTGGCCGCCCACGCAGGACGTCGGGCAGTGATCATCGGCGGCGGTTACATCGGACTGGAGACGGCTGCCTCGTTGCGTGCACTGGGGCTGGAGGTCACCGTGCTCGAGGCGACTGGGCGCGTCCTTGAGCGGGTCACTGCCCCCGAAGTATCAGCGTTCTTCGACCGTATTCACCGGCAGGAGGGCGTGAAAATCCGGACGGGTGTGCTGGTCGAGGTTCTGTCCGGCGAGGACAGGGTCCGTGAAGTAGTTCTGTCCGGTGGCGAGTCAATTCCCGCTGACCTCGTCATTGTCGGCATCGGCGTTGAGCCGAACACCGATCTTGCCGCCGCCGCAGGTCTGGTCATTGATAACGGCGTCGTGATCGACGACCAGGCCCGGACCAGCGACCCCGACATCGTGGCCGCCGGGGATTGCGCAAGCCACAGCATGGCTCGCTACAGCCGCCCTCTACGCCTGGAGTCTGTGCCGAGCGCGCACGAGCAAGCCAAGGTCGCTGCCGCGACGGTGTGTGGGAAGTCCAAGAAGATAGCGGCGCTTCCATGGTTCTGGTCGGATCAATATGATCTCAAGCTCCAGATCGCCGGTCTGAACACCGGTTACGACGAAGTCATCCTCAGCGGAGACCCGACCCGAGACCGCGACTTCACCTGCTTCTACCTCCGTGAGGGAGAGCTTATTGGCGCCGACTGCATCAACCGCCCCCGTGACTTCATGTTCAGCAAGCGGGTAATCACGCAGCAACTCCCCATCGACCGAACTGAACTGGCGCTTGCCAGCTCCGCCTGAGATGACGGGTCTTCGGGCGATGGGTACGAAATGGTGAGTGCGGGCTGCGTTTCGGAAAGGAACACAAGTGACGAACATTATCCATCTCCCGCTGGCGAAGGGTCGTGAGCGACTCTCGTCGGTCCTCATGGTGCCACTGCCGAGTCGGGTCGACGCGGCCCTGCTCGGGGCCAGTGACCGGTGGCCTGTCCGAGAGCTCGCCCCGCCCCCGGCGGGGTCAGGCCTCAAACCGGTCTTAGGGACCGCTGGCATGCCTCTGCTCGGTCACACCCTGGACTACATCCGGTTCGGATCTAACTTCTCCCGGGCCAGGTACCAGCGGCTAGGACCTGTGTCGTGGATGGGCGCCTTCGGCACGAAAATAGTGGCGGTTGCCGGACCGGATGCCATACAGGAGGTGCTGACCACCAAGGCGAAGTCGTTCTCCCAGGACGGGTGGACCTATCTCATCGATGCCTTTTTTCATCGGGGCCTGATGTTGATGAGCTTCGACGAACACAGGATGCATCGGCGGATCATGCAGGAGGCGTTCACCCGCGACCGACTCGCCGGCTACGTCGACCAGCTCGGCCCGACGCTGGAGGCCAGCATCCCAGGGTGGACAGCGGGACAATCCACCACGCGCATCTACCCGCTGCTGAAGGCACTAACTCTCGACGTCGCCACGAAGGTCTTCATGGCAGGTCGGGGGGGTAGCGAGGATACCGATGCCATCAACGACGCCTTCGTGGCCACCGTGCGTGCGGCCAGCTCGATCATCCGTTTCCCGTTACCGGGGACTCGTTGGCGAGCGGGAGTCCGTGGGCGCGCGCTCTTGGAGGACTACTTCACCCGGCACCTGCCGGCGGCTCGAAGTGGCCAAGGAGGCGACCTCTTTGCGGGGCTGTGCCATGCGCGCACGGCCGACGGTGAGGCGTTCACCGATGAGGACGTCGTTAGCCACATGATCTTCTTGATGATGGCGGCCCACGACACATCGACCATCACCACCACCGCTGCCGCCTACTTCCTCGCCAAGCACCCGGCCTGGCAGGAACGGGCGCGGGCCGAGTCCGACCGACTCGGTGGACGCCGCCCGGACATCGACGACCTGGACTCACTGGAGACTCTCGACCTGGTGATCAAGGAGACACTCCGTCTGGTGGCGCCCGTGCCCATCGTGATGCGCAAGACGGTCGAAGACGTGGATATCGCCGGCCACCACATCCCGGCGGACACCCTGGTGGCCGTGGCTCCGTCGGTGAACCACTTCGACGAGTCGTGCTGGACCGACCCCGACACCTTTGACCCTGACCGCTTCAGCGAACCGCGGCGTGAGGACCAGAATCACCGCCTCGGGTGGATCCCCTTCGGAGGAGGGGTACACAAGTGCATCGGTCTGCACTTCGGCACCCTCGAAGTCAAGGCGATTCTGCACCACATGCTACGCACCTACACCTGGACGGTCCCCGATCAGTATGAAGCGAGGTGGGACAACACCTCGCTCCCCATTCCGGTCGACGGGTTGCCGATAACTCTGGAGCGCAGATGAATAAGGCACCGCTGGCGCACTCGTGGGCGACCGACTTCCTCGACATCGAGCACGAGTCCGTCCGGGCGTTCACCGCCGCCGCGGTTGGGGATGCGGGCACCGACCGGGACAAGGCGAAGCGCCTCTTCGCCGCCGTCCGCGACCAGATCCGGTACGACCCCTACACGGTGTCGGACGATCCCGCCCATTATCGAGCAAGCTTCGTCCTCGAGACCGGGCGCGCCTATTGCGTCCCGAAGGCGGTGCTCTTGACCGCGGTGTGCCGTGCGGCAGGGATTCCGGCGCTACTGGGGTTTGCCGACGTCCGAAATCATTTGCAGACCGAAGCGTTGCGAGCGCTCATGGGCGGCACGGACCTGTTCGTCTATCACGGCTACAGCCATCTCTACGTCAACGGCCGGTGGATGAAGGCGACCCCGGCGTTCAACACCGAGTTGTGTGCCCGTTTCGGGGTGCCGCCGGTGGATTTCGATGGCGAGCACGACGCCCTCCTGCACGCCTTCGCCGCCGACGGAGCCCTGCACATGGAGTATGTCCGCGAGCGCGGCGTCTTCGACGACCTGCCTTTGAACACGATCTTGACCGAGCTTCGGCATACCTATGGACAGCGAATCTTTGAGCGCACCCACGTGATCGCTGACGCTTTCACCGACACACCCGACAGATGCACCCAGCCCGACGGGATCGCCCGCGGGCTCCACTCACTCCCGGAGGCCCGATGAGCACGGCGACCACAGCGGATGCCCTGGACGTACGCAACCCCGCCGACGGCCGGCTGGTCGCAACCGTCCCCATCGATACCCGCGAGACCGTGAACAGCATCGCGGCCGATCTCCGCCGCGCTCAGCTCGGGTGGGCTCAGGCAAGCCCGCGGCAACGCTCCCGATGGTTGCATCGCTGGCGAGACTGGATCCTGGCTCACACCGACGAACTCACCGATCTGCTGCAAGCCGAAACAGGCAAGGTGCGCCCCGACGCCCTGGTTGAGACGACAGCATCGTGCGAGTTCATCACCTACTACGCAAACCATGCCGAGAAGTTTCTCGCTGACGAGCAAGTCCGATCCGCAGGTCTGCTAAGTCTGCCGAAACGGTTGTCCAAGACCTACCACCCGTACCCGGTTGTCGGGCTCATCACACCGTGGAACTTCCCGATCACCCTCTTCCTCATGGATGCAGCTCCTGCGCTGGCTGCCGGATGCGCAGTCCTGGCGAAGTCCTCGGAAGAGACGCCACTGACCTGTGCACGAGTCGTCGAGGGCTGGCACGAGATCGGCGCCCCACCAGTTTTGGCGCATGTTGTGGGTGCTAGCGAAGCAGGTGCTGCGGTCGTGGACGCCGCTGACTTCGTTCAGTTCACGGGCTCGACAGCCACCGGGAGGACAATCGCGATCCGCTGTGCCGAGCAATTGAAGCCTGTGAGCTTGGAGTTAGGTGGTAAAGATCCGGCGATCGTGCTGGAGGATGCCGACCTTGCTCGTGCTGTGGAGGGGATCGCGTGGGGCGGTCTGTTCAACGCGGGGCAGGTCTGCATCTCAGTCGAGCGGGTGTATGTGGTCTCTGAGATCTACGACGAGTTCGTGGCCCGGCTGGCTCAACGAGTACGGTCACTTACCCAAGGTGCCGCGGCAGGTGACGACGTAGGTGCGATGGTCACGGCGAGACAGGTCGAGATAGCCGATCGCCACGTCAGCCAGGCAGTGGCGGCAGGTGCGCAGGTACTGGCCGGCGGAACCCTAAGCGCGGTCGGGAACTACTACGCTCCAACCGTTGTGGTCGGCGTCGACCACACAATGGCCTGCATGACCGAGGAGACCTTCGGCCCCACGATCCCTGTGATGCGTGTCGCGGACGAGGACGAGGCCATCCACCTGGCTAACGACTCGGCGTTCGGCTTGTCTGCCACAGTGTGGACCCGCGACCATGCTCGTGCGCGGCGTATCGCACAACGTCTGGACGCGGGTGCAGTCAACATCAACGACGTCTTCAGCAACCTCTTCGCCACCACACTGCCGCACAGTGGATGGAAGGCCTCAGGTATCGGTGCGCGACTAGGCGGCGCCTACGGACTTCACAAATACTGCCGGGTCCAGTCCGTGACCGAGCCGCGGATCCCTGTCCTGACACGAGAACTCACGTGGTACCCGTACACCTCCCGACGTACGGCCATCGCCGAAAAAGTATTGCGTGCAGCAGCCGGTCGCGGTCTACGACAACGCCTCGGCCTGAACAAGGAGCACAGCAAGTGACGACACACAATCCCCATACCGCCGCGAAAACAGTGGCGATCACCGGGGGAGCCCGCGGCATCGGCTACCAGACCGCGAAGGAGCTGATCCGACGAGGTCACCGCGTGGCCATCGGCGACATCGACGAGGCACGTGCTAAGGAGACCGCCGCCGAACTGGGGGTTAAGGTTGTCACCCGCCTCGATGTCACCGACCCTGACTCGTTCAAAGACTTTCTCGACCTAGTCGAGGGAGACCTCGGCCCCCTCGACGTGCTGATCAACAACGCGGGCATCATGCCCACCGGGCACACCCACGAGGAAGACGACGCGGTGACCCGGCGGCAGGTCGAGATCAACGTCCTGGGAGTCATCTTTGGGACCAAACTCGCCCTTCAACGGATGCTCCCTCGTCGTACTGGACACATCATCAACACCGCATCACTGGCCGGCGAGCTCGCCGTCCCCGGTCTGGCGACCTACTGCGGCACCAAATTCGCGGTCATCGGATTCACGGAGGCGGCGCGACTGGAATACCGCAAGTCAGGCGTGCGGCTGTCCACAGTGCGGCCCACGTTCACCAACACCGAACTCGTTGCTGGGACAGCAGGAGCCAAGGGACTGCGCAATGCAGAGCCCGAGGAAATCGCTCGAGTGACAGGCGAACTGATCGAGAAACCGCGGCCCTTCGTGCGCGTCACTCGCCTCGCAGGGAGCATGGTCGCAGCGATGAAGTTCGTCCCCGAACGGCTCGCCACCAGGCTCGGATCGGCCCTGGACACAGACTCTGTATTCCTCGACGACGTGGACATGGGGGCACGTCAGGCCTACCTGGACAGAATTCGGAACAACTGACCTGGTCTTCGAACCCACCACCCAGAAAAGGAAGATACATGCCCCGCAAGATCCTGATCAAGGACTACCCCCATCAGATCGGGGGGCACTGTGGTTCTGGCGCAATGCGGGATCTTCTGCACTGGCATGGACTGGGGTGGGAAGGGCCACCCGATGAAGGTCTGGTGTTCGCACTCGGCGGCTCGCTGGGGCTAGCGTACCTCCGATCGAATGACCTGGTTCCACCATTGTATTTGGTGGGACGAGGGGCCGACTTCGAAATCGATCTACCCCGCCGGCTAGGCGGACAGGTCCACGTTCTCACCACCGACGATCCCAGTGAGGGATGGTCTTGGGTTCTCGACGAGATCGACGCAGGCAGACCCAGCCTGGTGTGGGGCGACATAGCCGAGCTACCGTACCTGCAGGTCCAGTTGCAGATGAGTCGCCACGACATCGTGGTGATCGGTTACGACGAAGCTAAGGGGATTGCCTTCGTCGTAGACAATGATCGCGCCGAGGTGCAGGAAGTCCCGCTCGATTCGCTGGCTCGGGCGCGTTCCTCGACGTCCTTCCCTCAACCGACGCGCCACTGTACATACCGCATCACCTGGCCGAGCGCGCTGCCAGACATGGCAACAGTGGCGGCAGAGGCATTTCGCCAATCCGCGGCCAACATGCGCCACCCGTCACAGCCGGGGATCGTTGATCTCACGACCATGGAGGCCGGGGCCGAGGGGCTAGCTGCAGTCGAGCAGTTGGCGGCCGACCTTCGAGCCTGGGCAGACCTTCCGACAAGAGATCTTGAGATCTTCCTGTTCAGTCTGGGCGCTTTCATCGAGAAGGCGGGCACCGGCGGCGGCCTATTCCGCCGGTTGCTCGCCGATGGCTGCGCGGATGTCGCACGCCTGACCGGTGATCTAGCCACCGCCGACCTCGCCGTCGCCGCCAGCCGTTGTGCGCAGGCATGGACCGAAACTGCACGTGCCGGGACCCAACGCGACATTGATGCGCGCGCTCGCTTAGCGGCGGTGGTCACGGCGGCTAGCCGACTACCAGAACTCGAGTCGAACCTGGTCGAGTCCCTGGAATTGGCTTCAACCTCACTTACGGCTGCAGGTCTCTGACAGCCCGCTGTTAACCAGGACGCCCGGTGAATTGATCTGCGGATCGCTGTTCGTTCGCAGGCACTATCGAATGAAGGAATGGTATGCAGAGCACGATGATGAACTTTCCCTTGACAACTGCGGCGATTCTGCGCCACGGTTCGAGTGTGCATAGCTCGGCAACCGTACGGACCTTGCAGTCCGACGGGAGCGTTAAGGTCGGCACTTTCGCCGAAGTCGGACGGAGAGCCGCACAGTTGGCCAACGCATTGCGCGGTTGCGGGATCACAGGCGATGAGCGTGTTGCGACCTTTATGTGGAACAACCAGGAGCATGTTGAGGCCTACTGTGCGGTGCCCTCGATGGGCGCAGTGCTGCACACCCTGAACCTACGTCTCACCCCTGATCAACTTGTCTACATCGGCAACCACGCCGAGGATCAGGTCGTAATTCTCGATGGAAGCCTGCTGCCCTTGCTGGCCCCTGTACTGCTGCAGCTCACCAGCGTGCACACCGTCGTCGTGACCGGCGAAGTGGACCTTACCCCGCTGCACCGTGACGGGGTCAGGGTCGTGGGGTACGAGGAGTTCCTCGCCTCTCAGTCCGATACGTTCGACTGGCCTGATCTCGATGAGCAGTCCGCAGCCGCTATGTGTTATACCTCGGGTACCACCGGCAACCCCAAAGGGGTCGCCTACAGCCACCGGTCGACGTACTTGCATTCGATGGCGGCCTGCGCCGCCGACGGACTGCGAGTCAGCTGCGATGATCGGATCCTTGCCATCGTGCCGATGTTCCACGCCAACGCTTGGGGACTAGTCTATGCCGCCCTTATGTCGGGCGCCGACCTACTCATGCCTGACAGGTTCCTGCAGGCTGAGCCGCTGGTGCGGCTCATCGACGCGCAGAGGCCGACCGTCGCGGGCGCAGTTCCGACGATCTGGAATGACGTCTTAAACTTCTTGGAGGCAAACTCCAGCTATGACATCTCCTCTCTCGGTCTGGTCGCCTGCGGTGGTTCCGCAGTACCCCTTCACCTGATGGAGGCCTTCGAGGAGAGGTACGGCGTGCAGGTCGTCCAGGCATGGGGAATGACCGAAACCTCGCCGCTGGCCGCCATCGCACGCCCACCGGTATCGCTCGATGTGCAGGAGCGCTGGCGCCTGCGCGCCACCCAAGGCCGCCCGGTTGCAGGGGTGGAGCTGAGGATTGTCGACGACGAGGGCAATAAGCTCCCGCACGACGGCGAAGCGGTCGGTGAGTTGCAAGCACGCGGGCCCTGGATTACCGGCTCGTACGTCGGCGAGGAGCATGACAGTGAGAAGTTTCAGGAAGGGTGGTTACGCACCGGCGACGTCGGGCGGATCGATGCACGCAATTTCGTGACGCTGACCGACCGCGCCAAGGACGTGATCAAGTCCGGCGGGGAGTGGATCTCCTCGGTCGAGCTCGAACTGCTGCTTGCCGGTCATCCAGACGTGCTCGAGGCATCTGTGATCGGAGTGCCGGACGAGAAGTGGCAAGAACGCCCCCTCGCGGTGATCGTTCCACGTGAGGGCCGCGAGCCCACACCTGCTAGTCTGCGCGACTTCCTCGACGGCAAGGTCGCCAAGTGGTGGCTGCCCGAGCGTTGGTGCTTCATCTCCGAGGTGCCCAAGACCTCAGTCGGCAAGTTCGACAAGAAGCGCCTACGCTCCCTGCACGCCGAAGGAGAGCTAGCTGTCATCGAAATCTAGGAAATTTTTTTCCAACCGGAGTTCTGAATAGGACGAGGCAGATGGAACGCGGGGCGGGAAGTTTTTCACGACACCGGCGTCCATCGCAGACTACGGCACTGGTGAAGGAGATGGGGTCGTGATCTCCCGTTGGGCGGGACACCTCGCCTGACCAACGTGGAGTTGAGCGAAGGGCTGCCACCGCACTCTCCGGAGTGCGCTCAGGTGTATTTGCATAACGGTCACACTCGAGACCGGCATTAAGCGCGGTTTCATCGACAGGAAGGTCGGACCATGGGCAAAGCTTCGGATGCGGTCGGGGGGTCGGTCGACCCAGACATGGAGGACTGGGTGCGCTCATTCCGGCCGCTGGAAGAATCTAGCTCGCCTGAGTTGCCACCCCACCACCCCAACTGTCTTGGGTGCGGGCCGACGAACCCGCACGGGCATTACCTGTCGGTACGGCGTTGCCGAGACGGCGTCGTTGCTCACCACCTCTTCGACCAACGTCACGTAGGGGCGCCCAGGATAGCACACGGCGGCGCGGTGGCGACCGTAATCGACGATCTTTTCGGTTTCCTGCTCTACACGGTCGGAGAACTCGGCGTGACGCGCCGTCTCGAACTCGACTACCTCGCGCCGGTTCTGCTTGCCACGCCTTACACCCTGCACGCCGATACACGGTCTCGCGATGGCCGGAAATTGAATCTCGCGGCCAGGATCGAGGATATAGAGGGTCGATCGGTCACCACGGCGACCGCCCTGTTCATCCTGGTCGACGTCGAACATTTCCTGCAGTCACAGGCGAATACTAAGAGGCAAGCATGAATGTACCGACCGAGAGGGAACTGCTCCTGGACGCCTTACTCACCGATCACGGCGCAGCCGGACCTTACGAAGCGTTCCGACGGCTGCGAGAGACGCGCCCCGTCTTGGTTACGCGATCGGGGGTGCTGGTATTGAGTCGCTACGACGATTGCGCGGCGGCGCTCCGCGACCGCAGACTCGGCAAGGCCGACGAGTCGCTGGGCTTCGGCTTGTCCGAGATCCCTGACGAGCTGCAACGTCGGGCCATGCATCGATTCCGGCGCACCATGCTGTTCCGTAACCCCCCTGACCATCACCGGCTGCGTCGACTGGTGGCCGACGTGTTCACCCCTCGACACATTGACGAGTTGCGCAGCCGCATCATCACACAGATCCATCACCTACTTAACGTCATGGAGGTACAGGTCTTCGTCGACATCATCACCGATCTGGCGCTCCCGCTGCCTGTGAATGTGATAGGCGAACTTCTGGGAGTTCCCGCGGCCGATCGGGCAGTTGCCGCGCCATTGGTGCGTGCCCTGCTCGCCTCACTGGAACCCGGAGCCAATGTTGAGGCTCTGACCGCCGCCTGTGAAGCCGAGAACCAACTTGCCATGTATTTCGCTGACCTGTTGGCGGTCAAACGCGCCCGCCCCGCCGATGACCTACTCAGCCGACTCGCCGTCGCGCACGGCGACGACATCCTGGATGACGACGAATGCGTCGGCACCGCGATTCTGTTGTTCGCCGCAGGGTTCGAAACCACCACAAACCTCATCGGCAACGGCGTCGCCGCGCTGCTCGCTCACCCCGACCAAATGCGCGAACTGGGTGCCAGGCCCGACTTGGCGAGCAATGCCGTCGAAGAATTGTTGCGTTACGACTCCCCCGTCCAGACCAACGGGCGCACGGTGCTCGAGCCGACACGGCTGGCAGGAGTCGATCTACATCCCGGTCAGATCGTATTGACCTTGCTCGGGGCGGCCAACAGAGATCCGGACCGATTTTGTGACCCGGATAAGCTCGACATCACCCGAACCGGAGTCCCACCGTTGTCGTTCGGCGCCGGCATTCACTTCTGTCTCGGCGCGCCGCTGGCCCGGCTCGAAGGATCCCTACTGTTCCCGATCCTGGTGGCTCGTTTTCCCGGTCTCCAGCTCGTCGAACAGCCTCGCTGGCGTACCGGGCTATCCTTCCGCGGGCTATCGAGTTTAAAGGTGGCAACCAGATGAGCCCTCCCCTACCCCCCACCAGAAGGGCTCAAAGTCTCGGGAGTTGAACCCGACCGAACCACCTCAATCGATCGGAGTCGCAGTGTCAGCGCAGCCTTTCCTAGGCTTCGCAGGTCGGGCGCCGACTCGCTTGCACGGCGCGACCGGAACCAGTTTGTCAGATCCATGCTCAGGGAGACGAGTTTACGGCCTGCGCGTGTGGTAGACGTGAGCGTGCGCGTGTGGTACATGTGAGCGGCTGGTGGCGGGGCCGGGAGAGAGAATACCGCAGCCCCGTGACCAGCACACCGCGACGCCCGTAACGGTCACCGATTGCTCCGGCAGGCAGCACAAGACACGCCAGCACCAGCGTGTAACCGTCGACGATCCAGGTCAACTGGGCTTGCGTCGCCCCGGTCTCGACCGCGATCTGCGGCAACGCCGAGTACAACGCCGCCATGGCCGCGACCACCAGCGCCACCGCCAGGCACGACACCGTCAGCATCCACCACTCGGCCCTGGTCCACCGGTCGATCTCAACAGCGCCCGTCCCAGGTGTGTCCACCGGCGCCTCCCAACTCAAAGACCAACAGTCTCGGTACGAGACCATTCGTATCATAGTGGTGGGGGCTCGGGATAGAGTCGACACATACGCCCAGGGCTGAACGAGACGAATCGGAGGAGCGCGCTCCCATGACCGCCCCGGACCACGCCACGACCGACTCACTCACCGCAGTCGACGAGCAGGCCGATCCGCGGCTAGCACGCTCACGCAACCGGTTACTCGATGCGGCCACCCATCTGCTGTCCACCGGTGGCGTCGAAGCGGTCACTGTCGAAGCCGTCACCCGCATGTCGAGGGTCGCGCGCGCGACTCTATACCGACACTTCGGTAGCACCAATCACCTGCTCGCGGCAACCTTCGAACGGCTACTCCCTCACGTCGACACCCCTTCCGGCACCGGACCCGTGCGCGAGCGGCTGATCGCACTGCTCACCACCGAATCCGACCTCATCGAACAGGCCCCAGTACAGATGACCACCCTGGCATGGCTGGCCATGGGGTCCCTTGGCGACGCCCACACCGACCCCGCCCGCCGCCCCGATCCGGCCGCGATCACCTCGCTACGCGCCCGCATCATAGAGCAATACCGCCAACCCTTCGACTACATCCTCACCAGCCCCGACGCCCGTGCCATGCTCGGCGAACTCGACACCACCTTCGCCCTCATCGAACTCCTCGGCCCGATCGTCTTCGCACACCTCACCGGACTGCGCACCATCGACCACGACGATTGCACCCGACTCGTCGACAACTTCCTCACCACCCACCGAATAGGCGCGGCATCAACCACTCCGGCCGAGCACAGAACGCGGTAACCGAAGACCTGGGCCAGTCGGTCAGAACAAAAAGTGTCGCGGACCCGCAGAGCCCGGTGTCGTAGCAAGCATGCTGTAGTGGACGGCGACTCAGCGCAGCCGTCCTGCGCGTTGTTGGTGTGGTGGGACCTTGATGCGTGGGTGCTGAAGGCCGAGGTTGACGAGCGCTTCGCGGCGTTCGAGGTAAGGCAGGACGGTCGTCGATGTGTCGTCGACGTCGAGGACATCGACGATCCGGCAAAGCCAGCATTGTTACGGCCACCGAGCGCCGTGACGCTTCCACAACTTCTCTTCCGGAGTCACATACGCACACCACCAACAAGAAGATCAACGATCACTTCTTATCCGAAACACGATGAGCGCCCTCCTGCCGGTTTGGGTGTTCGTTTTGACCGTCGTCATACCGGACGGTTAAGAACGGGCGTCTGGGCGCGACTGATGTCAGTTTCAGAAGACGGCTGCACTATGCCAGAAGTGGACTGCACTAGAGGGTCGACTAAGTCGACATAGCTTAAAGAGTGATGTCCACAAATCTCGCTAACGAAGCGAGCAGCCTCTCGCCGACAACGGAATCAGTGAATCGAACCGGAGTTTCCGGAGACTTCATCCTTTGGGAAAGATGGAGTCATGTCCTCAGCAACGAACAAGAGGTACCCGCCCGAACTGCGTGAGCGGGCAGTGCGGATGGTCGCAGAAGTCCAACACGAGTACCCGTCCGAGTGGGCCGCAGTCGAATCCGTCGCTGACAAACTCGGCATCGGAACAGCGCAAACGCTGCTCAACTGGGTCCGGAGAGCTCAGACCGACGCCGGCGAACGTCCCGGTGTGACGAGCGAAATGGCAGCGGAGATGCGCAAACTTCGAGCCGAGAATCGGGAACTCAAGCGCGCCAACGAGATCCTGAATTCGGCATCGGTTTTCTTCGCAGCGGAGCTCGACCGCAACAACAAGTGATCATCGACTTCATCAACCGATACAAGAGTGAGTACGGCGTCGAGCCGATGTGCAGGGTGCTCAGCGAGCATGGCTGCTCAATTGCGCCGTCCACCTACTACGACGCGCGCAATCGTTCCGCATCTCGGCGGGCTCTGCGCGACGAAGAGCTCAAAGCCGCGGTCAGCCGTGTACATGCCGAGAATTATTCGGTCTACGGAGCCCGGAAGGTGTGGCTGGAAATGCGTCGAGAAGGCATCGACGTGGCACGGTGCACGGTCGAACGGTTGATGGGTGTCCTCGGGCTCGAAGGTGCACGTCGAGGCAAGGCGAAACGGACCACTATCGCAGATCCACAAGGCCGTCGGGCGGACGATCTGGTGCAGCGAAAGTTCAACCCGGTTGCGCCAAATGTGTTGTGGGTAGCCGACTTTACCTATGTTTCGACGTGGTCGGGTTGGGTGTACGTCGCGTTCGTGATCGATGCGTATTCACGGCGGATTCTGGGTTGGAGGACTGCGACGACGATGGCGACACCGTTGGTACTCGATGCGATCGAGCACGCGATCTGGACTCGACGCCGAGAAGGGATTACCGAACTGGCCGGGCTCATTCACCACAACGACCGCGGGTCGCAAGGCGTATTCAACCGGTCGTCGCAACACCTACCCGATAGAGGTGTTCGATGAGAGCCATCGAGAGGCAGAAACGAGTCCGGGAATATCGAGGACAGATCGCTTCACCAGGGCGACCGACAATAGCCTGGCGTGAAGACCGGGTTCGCTTCTGGATCGCGATCGCCGGTGGAGCGAAAACCGTTGACGCGGGGATTACCGCCGGAGTGTCAGAGCCGGTCGCTCATCGTTGGTTCAAGCATGCTGGTGGAGTGAATCCGCAACTGCCCCCTAGTGTTTCTGGACGGTACATCTCCTCGTCCGAGCGTGAGGACATCGCGCTTTGGCGTGCGCAAGGCGAAGGAGTCCGACAAATTGCTCGCCGTCTGGGCCGCAGCCCGTCGACGATCTCGCGGGAGCTGCGCAGGAACGCGTCAACGCGAACCTACCGACTCGAGTACAAAGCATCGACAGCTCAATGGCATGCCGAGCGTCGTGCTCGCAGGCCCAGGGTCGCCAAAATGGTCATCAACGGTCGATTGCGTGAGTACGTGCAGGACAGGCTCAGCGGTGAGGTCCACACCACCACAGGGAAAGTCGTAGGTCCTGACGGTCCGTCTTGGGATGGGAAGAACAAACCCCATCGCGGAGATCGGGCGTGGGTGACGGGGTGGAGCCCCGAGCAGATCTCGAAACGGCTGCCGCTCGATTTCCCCGATGACGAATCGATGAGGATCTCAGCCGAGGCGATTTACCAGGCTCTTTACATCGAAAGCCGTGGCGGGTTGGAGCGAATGCAATCCTGGCATCTACGGCGAGGCAGGACCAAACGAATGCCCAGATCGCGTGCACGCCAGCAAACGTGGGCTCATGTCACTGCAGACACCGTGCTGGCTAAACGTCCGAAAGAGGTCGCTGATCGTAAACTCGCCGGCCACTGGGAGGGCGACTTAATCATCGGACTGAAGCGTTCTGCGGTAGCGACATTGATCGAGCGCACCTCCCGCTACGCGGTGCTCGTCCATCTCCCTCGCCAAAAAGGATACGGGATGATTCCCCCGAGGAAAAACGGCCCAGCACTGGCCGGTTACGGCGCCTTGACCATGAAAGACGCCCTGGCCAAGGCCGTCACCCCTCTACCGAAAACCCTCAGGCGGTCTTTGACATGGGATCGAGGCAAGGAACTCTCAGCTCACGCACTCTTCACCGAACAGACCGGTGTCCCAGTATATTTCGCTGATGCCAAGAGCCCATGGCAGCGAGGCAGCAATGAGCATCTCAACGGTTTGCTACGCCAGTATTTTCCGAAGGGGACCGACCTTTCCCGATGGAATTCCGCGGAGATCACCGCAGTGGCGAACGTGATCAACAACCGCCCCCGAGGAATCCTTGATTGGCGCACCCCCGCGGAGGTATTCGAAGAATTGCTACGATCTGCACAACAACACACTGTTGCGACGACCGGTTGAATACGCCCAATATACGTCAATTACGTTCACCGACAGGCTCATTGAGGTGGGTATCGATGCCTCGATCGGGGCGACTGGGTCGAGTTACGACAATGCTCTCGCCGAGACGATCAACGGGTTGTACAAGACCGAGTTGATCAAACCTCGTGGGCCGTGGCGAACGGTCGAGCATGTGGAGATCGCGACGTTGGAGTGGGTGGACTGGTTCAACCACCGGCGACTCTACGAGCATTGTGGGGATGTGCCTCCTGCCGAACTCGAGGCGTTCTACTACGGTGAACACAGAACTACGCGAATTGCGGAGTTCTCAAATCAGTAAGTCTCCGGACTCGCCGGTGCGATTCACAGAGTGAGCGAGTGCTACGGAATCATCCGGTGACTGGGCGCGTTTACCGCCGGGGCGTGGTTCGGGTTCGTTCGGTTTTTCGCATAACTGAGCACGGGTTTCATACACCGTCACCAACGCTAGATGTGGATCACGCATAGCGTCGCCTGACGTCCGAATCCACCGAACCGGCCACGCCGTTTGGATAGGTGACGGGCCGCGAAGCAGAGGCAGCTGCGGTCGTTGTGGTCGCGCCCTTCCGCTCAATCTGACGTGGGGTCACCGCGGATGAAGGTCTCTTCGTGTTCGCGGGACAGCCGAGCGGCCCTTTCGGCATCGCCCGCACCGAGCGCTTCGAGTATTACTTGGTGCTGTTCCGTGCTGGCACCCATGTCGAATCCTGGTGCCAATACGAGTTGAGCGGTTCGACCTTCGATCGACAGATGCTCCCACGTCGACAGCAGTGTGCTGTTGCCGGAGGCCGCGACGACGAGCCGATGGAATGCCATAGCGTGCGCGACCCATGCTCGACGGTTCGCGGTGACGGCGGCGGAGCGCATACCGTCGACTTCATCGGCAATGCGGTCCACCGCCATGCCGCGACCGGCTGCCAGTCGTGCTGCTGTCTCTTCCAGTGCGGCGCGCACCACTGACACCTCATCGAGCTCGTCCTGGTCGACCCGTCTGACTCGGCACCCGCGGTGCGCTTCGAAGACCACCAGGCCCATTCCGGCCAACTGCCGAAGAGCTTCACGGACGGGACCTTGGCTCACGCCGAGCTCACGAGCGATCCGCGTCTCGATCAACCGATCTCCTGGCGGGTACGTGCCATCGGCTATTCGTTCCCACAGCAGATCTTTGATTTGTTCGGGCAGACCGGTCACCGTGACGCCCTGCCCTGTCTTTGACCGAGTATCCGTCGACTCCGAGGGGACTTTCACATGTACCATCATAGATGATCGATTATTTAGGATCTACCATTATTGAGAGGATGCACCGATGAGTATTCGATTGGGCGATACAGCTCCAGATTTCACCGCCGCTACGACCACAGGAACGATCTCCTTCCACGAATGGCTGGGAGACTCGTGGGGAATGCTGTTCTCCCACCCCGGTGACTTCACGCCCGTATGCACAACCGAACTCGGTGCGGCAGCGCGGCTGAAACCTGAGTTCGACCGACGTGGAGTCAAGCTACTCGGCCTCTCTGTGGACTCGGTGGATTCGCATCTGGCATGGGAAGGCGATGTCGGTCAAACGCAAGGCACAGCAGTGAATTTCCCGATGATCGCAGACACCGATCGCGCAGTCTCCGAGCTCTACGACATGATTCACCCGAGCGCCAGCGCGGCGGCCACCGTACGTTCGGTGTTCGTCATCGCCCCGGACAAGTCGGTACAGCTGATCCTCACTTACCCGATGTCCACCGGCCGCAACTTCACGGAAATTCTGCGCGCGATCGACAGCTTGCAACTGACCTACGGTCAGCCAGTGGCTACGCCCGCCGATTGGCAGCCGGGTCAAGACGTGATCATCGGACTGGGCGTTTCCGACGACGAGGCAACAACACGGTTCCCCGGATATCGAACCTTGAAGCCTTATCTGCGGTTGACCGCGCAGCCCTGACCAGGGCACTCGTTCGCGCTGTTACCCCCCGGGGTACAGTGCAGTGAGTCACAGCTTCGTCGACGCGTGGGGTTGTCCGACCCTGCGGTGGTCAGCGGTGGAAAGGCGTGAATCAGTGAATTCGTCGGACTGGGATGCTCGGTACAGCAGCGTCGAGCATCCGTGGGGGTCGGCCCCGGCGGCTGCCCTGTCTGCGCGGTTTGCGGAGCTGCCCCCTGGCCGGGCGGTCGATCTGGGGTGCGGGAACGGGCGCCACGCTCGATGGTTGGGCGACGCGGGGTGGACGGTGAATGCTGTCGATTTTTCTTCTGTGGCAATCGAACTCGCACGCAGCGGCGGGGAGGACCGGTCGATCGACTACACCGTTGCCGACGTGCGGGCCTGGGAGCCGCCCGGCCCGGTGGATCTGGTGGCCATCGGCTTTCCTGCATCTACCGGTCGACGAGTTGGTTGCCGTCATTGCCGGTGCAGGAAGTTGGCTCGCACCGGGTGGACGGCTGTTGTATCTCGGTCATGCGCTCGATAACTTCACTCACGGAGTCGGGGGCCCGCCGGATCCGTCGATCCTGCCCGCCATCGACGACCTCGCCCGCGCCGCGAGCGGATTGCAGGTCCACGAGCTGGAACATCTGGTCCGCCCTGTCGGCGAGGGTCGGGCCATCGATGTTCTTCTCCATGCACAGCCGTGGGGCGCCGCAGCTCACCGTGATCTGAAGAGCGGAACTTTCACGTGACCGATCATCCGACTCCCCTGCGTGTGGTGTTCGCCGTCAACACCACACCCACCGTGGTGGTGCGGGCGATCCACAACCTTCTCGATGCTGCGACCGAGCCGGTGACGATCGAAGTCGTGTGCTTCGGACCGGGTCTCGATGCGGCCCTGCGCTGTTCGGATATTTCCCTGGAGATGCGGGCGTTGATCGATTCGGCCTCCATCACGGTGAAAGCATGCCGCAACAGTCTGGAGGGCAGAGGGCTCGGTGACGACGATCTGCTGATGGGTGTCGAAGTGGTTCCCGCTGTAGTGCTCCATCTCGCTCGACGTCAGCGAGATGGGTGGTCACAGCTCTACGCCTGACATCACATCCCCGCTCCAGTGTCGTAGGCACATCGTCTCAGGGCGTTCGGTTCTCGCGTTCACCGAGCTCGGAGGACTCGGCTGCGGTGTCACGGCCTCGACCACGGACGATGCGCACCGTCAGGACTGCGATGATCATCAGCACTGCGATCAGTAGTACTGCGGTGTTCGGTACCGCGTCGGCCACATCGCTGATCCAGACCTGCAGCGAGTACTGACTGTCGACCCCCATGACGCCGCCGAGGTTCGCTGTGCCCTCCGTGAGCAGGAACAGCACTCCGATACCGATGAAAAGTACCCCCGATATCAGAGACGTGGTATGCGTCTTCAGCGGTCCTATGCTGATTTCCTTGCCGCGCAACCACGTTCGTGATCCGAGCGAGAATCGGTCCCATACCAGCGCCAGCACGAACAGGGGTATCACCATCCCCGCTGCGTAGAGTGCCATGAGCACTCCGCCGTATGCGGCCTGACCGCCGGCGACGGCAACGGTCAGGACCGCGCCGAGCAGGGGTCCCGAGCAGAACCCTGCGAGCCCGTAGACCGCGCCGAGGGCGAAGACCGATCCGGTGGAGGAGACGTCGATGCGCGCGGCTGCTCTCTGAGCGGACCCCAGCGCGAAGCCGCGACCGACGATGATCATCACTCCGAGTGCGATGATGACCACGCCGCCGATCATGGTGGTGACCTCGCGATACCGGGTGATCGCCGAGCCGATGGCACCGACTCCGGCACCGAGGGGCACCAGGACCGCTGCCAGCCCGAGGTAGAAGATCCCGGTGCGGCCGGCGAGCTTGCCGGCCCCGTCGAAGGCGTACGCGAAGAAGGAAGGGAGCAGCAGGGCCGAGCATGGACTGAGAAGTGCCAGGAGCCCGCCGAGAAATGCTCCGAGAAGTCCGATCTGCGACATCGCGGGCCGCCCTACGCGCCGGCTGCGGTGTCGATCAGATCGACGAATTCCGAGAACGGTTGTGCGCCCAGAACCGGATCACCGTTGATCGAGAACGCCGGAGTGGCCGGGATACCCAGCGACTGCGCTTCGGTGGAGTCGGCGGTGATCGCGGCATCGAATGCGGTGCCGGTGGCGTCGGCGGTGAACCGAGCCAGATCCGGTACCCCGGCCTGTTGCGCGTAGCTTTGCAGCGTCTCCAGTGTCAGGTCCGCGTGACCGGTCTCGGGTGCATCGGCGTAGACGGCGCGGGTGAACTCCCAGAACTTGCCCTGGGCGGCGGCCGCGCGTCCGGCCCGGGCAGCATCGAATGATTGTTGCCCGAAAATGGGTAGATCTCGCCATTCGATGCGCAGGGTGCCGGTATCGACGTATCGATCGATCAGCTGCGGCTCGGTTTCCCGGCTGAACTGGGCGCAGAACGGACACCGAAAGTCCGAGAAGGCGATCATCACCACCGGGGCCTCGACGTCGCCGAGGGCCATCGGATCATCGGGCTCGCGGTGCGCCAGATCGCCGAGCGGTCCCATCGCCGGCGGGCCGCTCACGCTGCTCGACCCGGCGTCCGGTGCCGCCTCCGACTGCTCGCCGTCACCTGTCGTTCCGAGCACGAGAGCTCCCACGAGCACGGCCGCCACCACCACGGCGATGGCCAGGAGCACAAGGTCGCGTCGGCGAGTGGAGCGAGATGTCGAAGTCATGCAATACCTTTCGGCAGTCGGCAATACTGGCAGCGATACCCATCTGGGTATAGCCTCACAGTGTCACCCTACTCACACAACTACAACCCGTAGGAGATCCTCGCTGATGACCGAGCCCGCCACGTCCGACCGCCTCGACGTCGAAACCGCAGGCCGTTCCGATGACGAGGTGGTTGCCCAGTTCTCTCGGTACCGGCGTTGGGGGATGCGGGCGGCACGCGGCACTGTCGCCGGTGTGATCACCGTGTTGGTGGTCGGCATTCCCACCGACATCATCGACACGCCCGTCTTCGGCCGTGAAGTGCCGGTGCGGGCATGGGAGCTTCCGGTTCTGCTGGCCACGGCCCTGTTGACCGCACTGTGGTTCGGGATCGACAAACCCGCGCGGGTCGAGCGGACCGGCACACCCGCCGCCCTCGGTGTCGCATTGACCTTCTTCGCCGTCGGATGTCCGGTGTGCAACAAGCTGGTGCTGCTTGCGCTCGGCACCTCGGGTGCCCTGGGACTATGGGCCCCGATCCAGCCGTTCCTGGCGGGGGTATCACTGACGATGTTGACCGCTGCCGTGATCGTGCGATGGCGCAAGCGTGACTGCACCGCAGCGTCCTGCGCGGCATGATCGAGTATCGGTGGACCCACGCGGACCACTGTGAGTGACCACCACCCCCATCGATCGAAAGGAACCGAACGAACTATGACCGAATTGGCCATCGGTACCCGAGTGGACATGCCGTTCGAGGAAACTGTCGATGCAACCCGTGAGGCACTCGCCGAACAGGGGTTCGGAGTGCTCACCGAGATCGACATGCAGTCGACGTTGAAGAGCAAGATCGACGCAGACATCGAACGCTACGTCATTCTCGGAGCCTGCAATCCGCAGTTGGCGAAGGCTGCGATCGACACCGATCGGCAGGTGGGGTTGCTGCTGCCGTGCAACGTGGTGGTGCGAGCCGACGGCGGCAGCACCATCGTCGAAGCGATGAACCCCCAGGTGATGGTGGGGCTCTCGGATGCAGCGGGCCTGGCCGAGGTCGCCGACCGGGCCACTGCACTGCTGCAGAGCGCAATCATGGCACTCGGCGGAGACAGCACCACCACATAGATGGGTGCGCACCGCATCGGCAGAGCGGGGGCGGTGATCGGGACCGTTGCACTGTGCGCAGTCGCGCTGGTGTCGGGGTGCAGTTCCTCGCCTGCTCGAGACGTCACGGGCACCGATCCGGCGGCGCACCCGTCGTCGCCGTCCGCGCCGCCGGCGGCTTCGGAGACACGGCCCTGTGGTCGATCCCGTTCCTGTCGCAGCCTCACATCGTCGAGGACGGGTTCGTCGGAGTCGTCGACTCCTCGGACGCATCCGGTTCGCACCGGGTGCAGGTACTCGACGACGCCGGCACACCACGATTCGGCGTGGACGTACCCGCCGATCGCGACGAGTTCGCGGTCACCAGCACACACAACCGTGAGCTGTTGATCACCGAGGACATCGATGATTCCGGTTCGGGGGCACCGGCCACGATGACCGCCCGCGATACCCGCACCGGCGACCTCGTATGGGGTCCGGTCTCCACTGCAGGCTGCCTGACCGGGGCCGGGCTGCTGATCGACGCCGACTGCTCGCAAACGGATGCGCCCGTGGCTGTCGCCGCCGTCTCGGAAACCGACGGACACCGCACCGACCTGGCGGGTGCGGTCTCCGAATCCGGTGGATACGCGGTCACCGTCGACGGCGACACAGCGCATGTCGTGACCGCCGATACCGGCAACATCGCCTGGTCCACCGACACTCTCACCCCGCCCCCCGCAGCGATCCCCGGGAGCGCACGATTCGTCGCTACCGCCGGCAATGCAGTGGTCGTGGCATGGACGATCCCGACCCGTCCCGAACCGATCCAGGCGGTCTATCGCCTCTCCGATGCCGAGATCCGATGGATCAGCGGTAGCCGCAGTCCGATGGTGGTGACCGCCGACAGCAGTAGCGGGGCGACGATGATCACCACCGCAGACCTCACCGACGACGGAATCGCTGTCCTGTTCGAGCAGTACGGCACCCGAGGTTTCACCGCCGATCAATTTCCCGGTGCCGACCGCTTCGCTCTGGTCGGCGGCATCGTCTACGGCGCGTCGGACTCGGGGGTGACCGCCATCGATGCGACCTCCGGCCGCGTCACCGGCACATCACCGAGTGCGGCGCCGACAGCAGTGACCTCGAACGGTGTCGCATTGGCCCAGAGCAACGACGGGTACACCGCGTTCAAGGTGATCCCCCATTTCTGAGCTGCCCGCCCGCGCACCCCGTTCAGGACGTCTTGGGTCGACCTCGAAGATCGACGGAGAACAACGGGCCGAGCAGACACACGTTGATCACCCCAGTCAGCACGAAGACACCGCCGATCACTCCCACCACGATGCCCCCGACACCGCCGAGCACGACGGCGACCACGATCAGAGCTATTCCCACCACGATGCGCAGTGCGCGTCCGGCAGTACTGCGCATGAATTCGACGAACGACATGATGATTCCAGTTCTGTAGAGGGACTTTCACTGTTGGACGGGCGAGAACGACGAAGTGGACCAATCCATGGCTCCTCGCGCGAACAGCCCAGCCCCGACCTCGACAGCGCGGCATACGACGAGCGCTTCGCGCGCGATCTGATCGACCAGGGCACGACTCTTCGTCGCTTCGCAGCCGCGATGACACGATCACCGGCCGATACCGACGATCTGGTGCAGGACGTCCTCGAACGCGCGTGGCGCAACCGGAGAACGTTTCGATCCGAATCGGCGCTCACGACGTGGCTGTATCGAATCGCGATCAATCGTGCCCGCGATGTGGCCGCACGCGCGGAGAATCAGCGCACCGAACCGTCGGGCACGGGCGAGATCGATGGACCGATCAGCGACCTCGAGCATCCCGAGACGGTGGCGCAGGCGCTGAGCGATCGGTCCACGGTGCGAGCGGCGCTGGCGACGTTGACCGTCGAGGATCGAATGGTCCTGGCATTACACGACGGCGAGGGCTGGACGGCGACACAGATCGGTGCGGTCGGCGCGCTCACCACCGCGGCGGTGTACAAGCGCATCCACCGCGCACGGGTGAAGCTGCTACGCGCCCTCGACGACGGTCCCGCACACCCGCGAAACGACTCCCAGGCATGCAGGCGCACACTCGCCGCGGCATCGGACTACCTGGACGGGCGTCTCGATGTCGACGCCTCGGCCCGCATCGATGCGCACCTGCGGCAGTGTCGCCGGTGCCCACCCATCGCACAGGCCCTGATCGGTATCAAGACCGCACTCGGCCTGCGGCCGTGGACCAGCGCGGTACCCGAACAGTTCGTCTACGACGTCGCCCGCTTGGGCGGACCCCTGCCCGCCGCGAGGACCGATCACCCCCGACACCCTCAATCGGATACCCCATAGGGTATATTGGGGCGTGATTCGTCGACCGAGGGAGAGACTCATGTGCAGGGCTGTCACGTGCAAGAAATGCGGAAAAACGACGTGGGCGGGATGTGGTCAACACGTCGATCAGGTGATGCGGGGCGTTCCGGCGTCCAATCGCTGCAAGGGGCACGACTCCGATCCGAAGTCACCGGGATTGTTCTCCCGCATGTTCTCCAAAAAGTAGATCGCGGTCCGCAGCCCTGGTCCTGCCAGGGCTGCGACCCGAGTCGTATTTCTTCGCGATCTCGGTTGTCACGGTCCCGGTCTTCGTGGTCTCGCCCGTCGCGGCGTCGACCGGTCGGACCGTGCATGCGCAGGTCCGCATCCTAGTGAACGAACAGTCCCCACCCGATCAGGTGCAACACCACGACCACACGTGCCATCGCCAGCAAGCTGGGGCTTCGTCGCGGGAGAATCGATGTCGCGCAGGCACACTCACGTCGATCACCAGCACAGCCAGCCGTCCGGCGGGCAACGGAGGGTGGTCGTGATCGACGTCTGCGACCGTGGAGTGGCTTTCGCCGCCGCGCGGGGTGCGGGCGAGGTTGCTCGATCAGCAACGCCCGTTCCCGGACGCATCGTCGATGCTCGGACCGACCCCGACCAAGGTCAACGACCGACGGTGCTGCGGGTCGACCCACACCGAAATGGTGGCACCGGTCCCAGTGCGCGGACGATCGACCGTTCTGCACGCACATCGCACCGGTACGTTCCGGCCCCGGGCACCGTCACTTCCAGTTCCACCCGCCGTGAATCGACGTCGGATTCCAGGACCACCGCCCACCCTTCGACGATGTCGTCCTCTCGGTCCGCCGCCGTGTCGCGGACCGGAGACACTGCTGCGGGATGCAGCGGCGTGCGGGCTGCGAACATCATCGCCGCCATCAGCAGCACCGCGAAGCCGGCCACCACGGCAGCGGTGACAGCGGTCGCTGACCCGGGAGAGAGTCGAGGGACGAGGAATGTGAACACCAGGATCAGCGCGAGCACATAGAACCCCATGGCGACCGCTATCGCGTACGACACCCGCCCCGGTACCAGGACAGCGGCACCCGTCGAGCGCAGTCTCCGCGTGCCCGTCACCGACTCTCCCCTGAGGTCCCGCTGGCGGTGCCCTCTTCGACGCCGTCGGCGATGATTTCGGACGGCGCCCGCACGTCGGCGGTGTGGCCCGTCAGCCCGACATGGGCTTCGGTGCGCATACGTTCGACCATGTGAGGGTAGTGCAGCTCGAACGCCGGCCGCTCGGAGCGGATCCGGGGTAGTTCGGTGAAATTGTGGCGGGGCGGTGGGCAGGTGGTGGCCCATTCGAGGGAATTGCCGTAGCCCCAGGGATCGTCGACGGTCGCGACCTCGCCGTATCGGTAGGACTTGAACACATTCCACACGAACGGCAGCGTGGACAGTCCGAGGATGAACGCTCCGATCGAGGAGATCAGGTTCAGGGTGGTGAATCCGTCGGAGGGCAGGTAATCGGCGTAGCGGCGCGGCATCCCTTCGTTGCCGAGCCAGTGCTGAACCAGGAACGTCATGTGGAAGCCGACGAACGTCGTCCAGAAGTGCCACTTGCCGAGGCGTTCGTCGAGCATGCGTCCGGTGATCTTGGGAAACCAGAAGTACACCCCGGCGTAGGTGGCGAAGACGATGGTCCCGAACAGCACGTAGTGGAAGTGCGCCACCACGAAGTAGGTGTCGGTGACGTGGAAATCGATCGGGGGGCTGGCCAGCAGCACACCGGTCAGTCCGCCGAACAGGAACGTGATCAGAAACCCCGATGCTGAACAGCATCGGGGTTTCCAGGGTGACCTGTCCTCGCCACATGGTGCCGATCCAGTTGAACAACTTCACCCCGGTCGGCACGGCGATGAGGAAGGACATGAACGAAAAGAACGGCAGCAGAACAGCTCCGGTGGCGTACATGTGGTGCGCCCACACCGTGATCGAGAGCGCTGCGATGCCGAGGGTGGCGAAGATCAGGCCCTTGTAGCCGAAGATGGGTTTGCGGCTGAAGACCGGGAAGATTTCGGAGACGATGCCGAAGAACGGGAGCGCGACGATGTAGACCTCGGGATGGCCGAAGAACCAGAACAGGTGCTGCCAGAGCACCGCTCCCCCGGTCGCCGGGTCGAACACGTGACCACCGAAGTGTCGATCGAAGGCCAGCCCGGCCAACGCGGCCGCGAAGGTCGGGAACGCCAGCAGTACCAGCACCGAGGTCACGAGTATGTTCCAGGTGAAGATCGGCATCCGGAACATCGTCATGCCGGGTGCGCGCAGGCACACCACGGTGGTGATGAAGTTGACCGCACCCAAGATCGTGCCCAAGCCGGACAGGATCAGACCCAGTACCCACAGGTCGGCACCGACACCGGGGGAATGCAGTGCGCTCGTCAGTGGGGTGTAGGCGGTCCATCCGAAGTCCGCGGCACCTCCCGGAGTGATGAACCCGGCGAGCACGATCAGCGACCCGAAGACATACAGCCAGTACGCGAACGCGTTGAGGCGCGGGAACGCTACGTCGGGTGCGCCGATCTGTAGCGGCAGAATGTAATTGGCGAATCCGTACGCCACCGGGACTGCGTAGAGCAACAGCATGATCGTGCCGTGCATGGTGAAGAGCTGGTTGTACTGCTCGTTGGACAGGAACTGCAATCCCGGCACAGCCAGTTCGGATCGCATCAACAACGCCATCAACCCGCCGATGAGGAACAGACCGAACGAGGTGACCAGATACATCTTGCCGATCGTCTTGTGATCGGTGGTGGTCACCAACTGCAGCAGTGTCCAGCCCTTGGGTTCACTACGCGCCGGATACGGCCTGGCCGCCTCAGGGCGGGGAATCAGTGCGGTCATCGACGATCTCCTCGATCCAGGTGTGCGATGCGCCGCATTTGCGTGCGCAGAAATAGGCTGTGATGCACAACGATGTGCGTTACAGGGCCATGGAGGCCTGGACGGTGACGTAGACGGCCACGGCGAGCAACAGGGCTGCGAAGCTACGGGTGAGTGTGGTGGCAGTGACTTTGTCGCTGATGACTTTTCCTGCGAACGAGCCTGCGATTGCCGCGAGGGTGAACGGTACGATGATCTCCCACGGGATGGTGGCACCCGTGCCGAGGCGTTCGGTGAAGGCTCCCGCGCTGGTGATGGAGATGATCACCAGTGACGTTCCGACCGCGACGGGCATCGAATAGCCCAGTGCCAGAACCAGAGCGGGGACGATGAGGAAGCCGCCGCCTACTCCCAGAAATCCGGTGAGGAAGCCGACGACGAGCGCGGACGCGACCAGCTTGACTACCTGCGACGCGGTGATCTTCACTTTCGTGGGCTTCGTGGCGACCGCGACGGCGCTCAGGCGTGTTCCCGCGGTCTCGGCCGGGTCCGGTGTCGGTAGGTCGGCATCGTGTCCGCGCCGGGTGCGGCGCAGCATCGCACCGGCGGCGACGATCATCAGTGCCGCGAACGCGAGCAGCAAGATCTGCGGGTCGACCGATCGGTTGAGGATCGACCCGCCGAAGGCGGTGACCGAGCCCAGAATTCCGAACACTGCCGCTGCCCGCCACCGAACGTGCCGTGCTCGCGCATGGCTGATGGCCGCGATGATCGAGGTGATTCCGACGATGATCAACGAGGCGCTCGTTGCCGATTGCGGTTCGACCGCAAGGAGATACACCAGGGCAGGAACAGTCAGTATCGATCCCCCACCACCGAGTGCGCCGAGGGAGAGCCCGATGAGAATCCCTGCGGCAACTGCGATCGCGAGGGTGGCGACCATGTCAGATCACTGCGCCGGGGGTGCCGTCATCACGGACCACAGGGCGGCCGTCTTCGTGCCACGCTTTCATTCCGCCCGACAGATTGTGCGCTGCGCGACCGGCATCGGTGAGGGCCGCGACAGCTGTGCTCGACCGAGCGCCCGAGCGGCACACCACGACCAATTTCTGCTCAGGAGGGTAGGCAGCAGGATCGAGATCGCCGAGGCGTACATGGACGGCGTCCGGGGCGTGGCCGGCTGCCCATTCGTCGTCCTCGCGGACATCGATCAGGATGGCTCCCGATTCGGCGATCAGTGCGTGTGCAGCGGCCGGATCGGCTTCCGGTGGTGCTCCAGTCATGAACAACGCTCCTTGGATCAGTGGGTGCTTACAGGGCGTGCAGCGGCGTGGCCGGCACGAAGCGATAGCCCTCGCTCGGTGAGAACGTGGCCGAGACGGTGAACCGATCTCCTCGAACCACTGTGTGCCGCAACTCCACCGGCCGGGAATTCATGCAACCCAAGCGGCGGATCGACAGCGCGGCGGTCTTCGAATCGAGTTCGAGTGCTGCCGCATCCTCCCGATCCGGGACGACGGCAGTGACGTCCTCGCGGCCACCGGTGAGGCGGATGCCGCAGCGTTGCTCGAGCTCGATGTACAGAGCCGTGTGAGTGAAGTCCGCATCCAGGAGGTCGCGTGCCAGATCCCCCGGCAACCAGGCATAGTCGAGCGCCAACGGCATGGCCCCTGCCATACGGATGCGCTCCAGGTAGAGCAGCGGAGCCTTGGGACCGACCTGCAGAGTGACAGCGACCGCGGGGTCGGTCCGCAGTTCGAGTGCACGCACCACGCTGTGCTGAGCAACACCCGTGGCTTCCACGGCAGCGAAGAGACTGTAGAGCGCACCGAGAGGTTGCTCGATCACCGGCGGACCGGCCAGTCGAGAAGGCCGACCGCGCTCTGCAATCAAGATTCCTTCGTTCCGCAGGTGCCGCAGGGCCTCGCGGGTGGTGTGACGGCTGACGCCGTAGCTCGTCGTCAACGCATGCTCGCCCGGGAACTCGGAGCCGGCGAATTCGTCGTCACCGATTCGGCGGACCAGATCGGCATGCAGTTGCGCCCACAGCGGCATCGCACTGGAGCGGTCGAGCGCGGCACTGCGATCTGGTTCAACCATCAGAGGCCCTCCTGTCGATCTGTGTCGGAATCCGAATTCGAGCCGCCTGCTGCTGGCCCCCTCGAGGCCACTGTACAACAAATGTACGTACATCCGTACGGGCGGGTGTGATGCTCTGTACGCGTCGAAGCGATCTTCACCGAGAACCTCGGGTGCCGCAGCTCCCCCGTCCACGACGGACCATCCGTCAGCGTCGTCGACACGCAACGAGACGACCCTCGCATCGAGAAAGTTCTCGCCGAGCGCGAACGAGCTCCTGGTGGAGATCGCGCCGAACCTGGCGAATCCGTCGGCGTAGCGACGCGGCATCACGTCACTTCCCAGTCGGTCCCGGATCAGGCCAGTCGGTGCCGGATCGGGAGTGTCGCCCGGGGTCTGCTCTACCGCAGGTGGCGCGGCGAGCCGGCTGGGCGAGCACAGGACCGAACCGGCGGCGGACAGCACGACCGCCTCCGATTCGGGCGTGTTCGATCAGACTGTTTCGAGCTTGCGCTCGGCCCAGGCGGCGTAGCTGCCCTCGAGTTCGACGACTCGGTAGCCGGCGCGGCGCAGGGCGCTGGCTGCGACCGCGTTACGGACGCCGCTCTGGCAATAGGTCACGATCGGACCGCCCGTGGGCAGTCCGTCGAGGTTCCACAGCAATCGGCCGCCGCTGAGCTGGTCGGAGCCAGGTATGTGGCCGTCGGCGTGTTCGGTTTTGTTGCGCACGTCCAGCACCATTGCCGAGTCGAACGAATCCAGCTCGTCCGCACCGATCGTCTCGGGCGTCGTCATGGGGAGGCCTCGTAGACTTGTGACGTACCCGGTCACCGTATCGATGCCGACCCGCAGCAGGTGATCACGGAGCTCGTCGGCGACAGTGCGGTCCTCGGCGAGCACCACCAGTGGAGTGTCCTCTCGCTCGGGGTCGTAGACCCAGGCACCGAACGAGGCTGCCTTGCCGACGCCGGGGATGTTGAGCGCTCCGGGGACAGCGCCGGCGTGCACCTCATCGTGGCCGCGGGTGTCGAGGAGGACGACCTCGTCGGAATCGAGAGCGCGTGCCAATTCGGTGGAGTCGTACTCGTGCAGCGGAGAGAGTGGCCCGAGAACGACCGGGCCCTGCTTGTTCTGACGCTTCATCCGGCCGAAGTAGGCGTGTGCATCCGGTTGGCCGTCGAGCATCTCATCGACGAAGCCCTGCTCGTCGTCGCGCTCGACATACCCGGCCCACCAAGCGAAGCGACGTTCGTAGCCGACGCTGGTCGACGGGAGCGCACCGAGAGCTTTTCCGCAGGCACTGCCCGAACCGTGACCCGGAAAGACCTGGATATGGTCCGGCTGCGTGACAAATGATCGCTTCAGACTGCGGAAGATCTGTTTGGCACCCTCGAAACGGGTGTCGACACCGTCTGCAGCTTCGTCGAGTAGGTCCGGTCGGCCGAGATCGCCGGCAAAGACGAAGTCGCCCGTCAACATGTATCCCGGAGCATCGGCGAAGGCACCGTCGGTCACCAGGAACGAGAGGTGCTCCGGAGTATGACCGGGCGTGTGAACGGCTTGCACGGTGATGTTACCCAGAGCCAGCGTGTCGCCATCGTGGAGGCGTTCGGCCTCGAAGCCGTACTGCCAGTCGTCGCCGCCCTCTCCTGAGACGTAGGTGACCGCCCCGGTGGCCTTCGCAAGCTCGCGAGTGCCGGACAGGTAGTCGGCATGGATGTGGGTCTCGGTCACGGCGGTGATGGTCATGCCATGCCGAGCGGCCAGGTCCAGGTACACACCGATGTCGCGGCGGGCGTCGACCACCACTGCCTCCCCCTTGGCCTGGCAGCCGATGAAGTATCCGGCTTGGGCGAGGTCTTCGTCGTAGATGCGTTCGAGAAGCATTCAAATCTCCTTGTCGATCGTGGTGGCGTTCGTAGGGGCGTCAAAATTCATGGTACCCCGTGGGGTATTTTCAGGAGGTCCTGTGCGGCGAGGCACGGTCCCGATCTCACAAGGTGGAGGTGGAATGGGCGGCATTCCACTGGGCGACCAGGGGCATCGCAACCGACCGATCCAGCGCGGCGCAACCACTCACAGCGACACCGCAGCGGTTGCCGACCATCACGTCCTCCTCGGCCGTCCGGCACTCGCCGACTCGGGGCGGACGAGGAAATTTGATTCGTCCCGAGTGTGGCGTTTGTCGGAATCGGCGACTAGCCTTATCCATAATGTACGTACATCCGTACGATCAATCAAGGGAGAGGGCGTCCGTACACCTCGGCACGTGTCCTTGCACCACCTGCTCGAACGCCGGAATGACCTTCCAGCACGACTGCTGTGGATGCAGTGCACCTGGCCTCAATGACCACCAATGTCGTGACCACACGGCTCGCGCCCACACCGACGTCGAGCTGAACCACCCCGGCACCAACCGAAATCGAGACAGCTCACCGAGCTCGTGTCTCGAACAGGAGGACCACATGTCCGCGCACACCATCGACCACAAAGTCGCGATCATCGGCGGAGGCAACGCCGGTATTTCGCTCGCGGCACGTCTGCGGCGAGCAGGAATGACCGACATCGGCATCATCGAGCCGGCAGAGACCCACTACTACCAACCTTTGTGGACGCTCGTCGGTGGAGGCCGCGCCCCGGCCGCGGAAAGTGCGCGTAGCGAGGCGTCGGTGATGCCCCAGGGCGTCGGCTGGATCAAGGATCGCGCCGAGGGGGTCGACCCGGATGCCCAGACGGTCAGCACCTCCTCGGGAACTACGATCCATTACGACCACCTGGTGGTGTGCCCCGGCATCCAGCTCGACTGGGACTCCGTGCCCGGTATGGCCGAATCGATCGACACCCCGCAGGTCTCGAGCAACTACCGCTACGATCTCGCACCCAAGACGTGGCAGATGATTCAGAAGATGCGGTCGGGCACCGCAGTGTTCACGATGCCGTCCGGCCCCATCAAATGCGCGGGTGCCCCGCAGAAGATCGCGTACCTCGCGGCCGACTACTGGCGAGAGCAGGGCGTGCTCGACGCCATCCGAGTTGTCCTCGTCCTACCCACACCCGGAATGTTCGGGGTACCGGTGTTCGCCGAGGAGCTCGAACGAGTCGTGGCGCGCTACGGCATCGAGGTGCGCAAGAACAGCGAAGTCACCGCCGTCGACCCGGACGGCCGATCGGTGACGATCACTGATAACAGCGCAGGTACCACCGACGAGCTACCCTACGACCTGCTCCACGTCGTACCGCGCCAATCCGCACCGGACTGGATCAAGGCCAGCCCCATAGCGGACCCCGAGAATCCAGCCGGATACGTCCAGATCGACAAGAACACACTGCGGCACAGTCGATTCGACAACGTCTTCGCCCTCGGTGACGCCGGATCGTCACCGAACTCCAAGACCGGTGCCGCCATCCGCAAGCAAGCACCCGTGGTCGCCGAGAACCTGCAGGCGAGCATCGCCGGCCGTCCACTGACCGCACAGTACGGCGGGTACGCCTCCTGCCCCTTGACCACCTCTCGCAAGACGATGCTTCTGGCCGAGTTCGACTACACGATGCAGCCGGCCCCCTCGATACCGCTGATCGACACCACCCGCGAACGCCGCGACATGTGGTTCCTCAAGAGACGCGGACTGCCGGCGTTGTATTGGAATGCCATTCTCACCGGCCGAGCGTGAACGGTCGACCGCCGCACAGTTACGACCGCGAGGGCGACCTGAGCCACTACCGGTCGGTGTTCGAGGCCATAGAACGCCGCGTGATACCGGAGGTCGTGGTCACCCGGATCACGCCGTATCTGCTCGTTCTGGTGTCGGCGGCCGTGCTCGGCGTGGTGCTTCCACACACCGGCGGCGCCCATGGATACGACGTTCTTCTACGCACCGCACACGCCGACGCGGAATCAGCCGGGGTTTTGGCGACGCTGTTCACCGCATTCAGCGTCACGTTCACCGCTGCGGTGGCCTCGATCGCGCGTCTGGTTCGGCGGTTTCGATGGGCCGCTCTGGCATTGGCGGGCAATGGCGTCACCACAGTCTTCGGTGTGCTTGCGATCTGGGCGCGTCAGTCACTGGCACCGACGCAGACGTTCGCAGGCCCATCGACAGGCCTGTATCTGGGTGCGGTGGCCGCGTTGCTCTCCACTGTTCTCTGGGCACGTGTGGTGTTCACCCGCCCGGACGAGCAGCCCGGTCCAGCGCACAGGGGCTGACACGTCGCGGGCCCGATCACCCCACCTCGAACCGGCTACCCTGCCTCGCTCCGATCACCCCCGTGCATCGATGCGGGGGTGATCGGACCGTTGTCAGGCGAGGGCGAGAAAGAGCTTCTCGAGCTCGGCCTCGGTCATCTTCTCCCCTGTTTCCGCTCCGGTGATGCACTCACGGAGTCCGGTGGCGACGATCTTGAAGCCTGCCCGGTCGAGAGCCTTCGATACCGCGGCCAGTTGCGTGACGACGTCCTTGCAGTCCCGGCCGCTCTCGATCATCGAGATCACTCCTGCGAGCTGACCCTGCGCACGCCGCAAACGGTTCAATACCAATGCGATGCTTTCGGTGTCACCGGTCATGTCGTTCAGTCCTTCGTTCGATGAAACTCCAGTTTACCCCTAGGGGTAAGGGTGGTCGTGGTGGCCGAAGCCGAACGGCCTCGGCCACCACTGTGTTGCTCGAGATCGGTGACACTCAGCTGTGCGAGAAGCCGATCTTGGGCAGTACTGCTCGTAGCCACGTGGGTGACCACCATGCGGCGTGGCCGGTCAGGCGCAGGAGAACCGGCAGCAGAACCAAGCGGATGAGAATGGCGTCCAACAGTACGGCGACACCCAGAATGATGCCCATCTCCTTGGGTGGCAGTGGTTCGGCGAGCGCGAACGAGAAGAACACCGCGATCATCACCGCGGCCGCCGCGAAGATAACCCGTCCCGAGTGCGCCATTCCGTCGACCTGAGAACCGTGTGGATCACCGGTGTTCTCGTAGTGTTCCTTGACGCTCGACAGCAGAAACACCGTGTAGTCCATCGCAATTGCGAAGATCATCGCGAAGAAGAACACCGGTCCCCAGCCGTTCAGGAAGCCCTGCGGGGTGAATCCGAGCAGCGACGAGCCGTGACCGTCTTGGAAGATCAGCTTGGCCACACCGAAGGCCGCTCCGGTGGACAGCAGGCTGACCACCGTGCCGAGCAGGGCGATCAGCGGTGCCTGCAGCGCAATCAGCAGCAACAGGAATCCGAGCACGAGGATCACCGACACCACGATCGGCAGATACTCGTTCAACGCAGACTGCAGATCCAGGTTCTCCGCCGGTGCACCGCCGACGATCGCACCCTCGGGCAGCTCGGCGCGCAAGGCGTCGAGCGTGGTCTCGAGTGCGGGGTCCGACGGGTCCACGTTCGGGATCGCCTGCAGCATGACGAAGTCGGATCCGTCCATGGCGGGCATCGGCGGCGTCACCATCGATACGCCGGCCACGCTCGCTGCGATCTGCGCGGTCTGCTCCGCCTCCGCCGTGGGGGCGATGATCTGCAGCATGCCTGGTGCACCCTCACCCATCTGCGCCTGCACCAATTCGTAGCCCTGCCGGACCGGAGCATCCTCGGGCACAACCGAAATGGACGGCATGGCGACCTTCAGACCCAGCGCCGGAATCGACAGCGCCACCAGAATCAACAGCGAACCGATGGCGAACGGCCACGGATGCTTGTGCAACAACTGACCCCAGGACGCGAACTTCGGCGAGCGATGCACCTGTCGCTTCGCGTACGGGAGGGACCCGGCATTGACCTTCGGTCCGAGCTTGCCCAGAACTGCGGGAAGCAGGGTGAGTGTGGCAGCGAGCACGAACACCACCGCGAGCATGATGCCCACCGCCATCGTGCGCACAGCAGGTGCAGGTACCAGGAGTACGGCCGACAAACTGATCAACACTGTCAGTCCCGACAGCAGGACGGCTTTGCCTGCCGTATCCATGGTTTCGGCCACCGCGCGTCGTGAGTCGATTCGTCCGGCGTCGATCGTCTTCCGCAGGGCATCCCGGAATCGCACGACGAGGAACAGCGCGTAGTCGATACCGAGCGCCAGCGCGAACATCATCGCAAAGTTCATGGCCCACACCGAGATCGGCGTGATCTCGTTCAGCAGAACCAGACCACCCGCGGATGCAACCAGACCGGCCAGCGTCAACAGCAGAGGCAGGCCCGCAGCGACGAGCGAACCGAATGCGAGCACCATAATCGCCAACGTGACCGGCCAGGAGATGATTTCGGCCTTGATCATCGCGTCGTGGTTGGCCTTGTTGAAGTCACTCCACAGCGCGGAGGCTCCCGTCGGGTAGACCTCTATCGAATCCGTGGAGGCCGCGGTCAACTCGCCTTTGAGATCGTCGACCGCCTTCACCATCTCGTCGGTCGTCCCGTTCGCTCCACCGATGAGGATTCCGGTGTGCCCGTCCGGGCTGATCGACATCCCCGGTTGCGGGGCGATGACCTCGGAAATTCGCGAGTCGGCGGCCAGAATGTCGGTGACCTCGGAAATGACAGCTGCCACAGCAGGATCGGTCACCTGCTCGGTGTCCGAGTGCACGACCACCTGTATCGCGGCCGAGGAGTTCCCACCGAAATGCTCCTGGGCAAGTTCCCGAACCTGGACCGACTCCGATCCGTTGGATTGCCAGCCGGCACCGGCGAGAGAGCCGAACACCGACGGGGCAAATGCTCCCAATCCGATGATGACCACGAGCCACGCCGTCACCACCCACTTGAAATTGCCGGCCATGCGCGCACCGAAGCGCGCCAACGGCCCGCCGGTGATCCCTGGCGGCGAGCTGTCTGCAGAACTCTCGTCGGTTCGAACGTCCGTAGAACTCACATCATGTCCTTACTGGTCGGGAAGATGGAGGAACCCTAGCATGGTACCCCAGGGGGTATGCTGAATGTTGACACCTACCCCCTGGGGTATACATGTGGTGCCGCACCACACTCACAGAATCGAGGACCGAACTCATGTCATGCACCGACACCCTCACCGGCCCCGGCGGACCGAGTATCGAACGCGCAGTCCCCGCACTGGCGGGCACCATGATCCTCGCCAGCCTCGCCGCCGGTTCCCTTCACAACCGCCGCTGGCATGCCCTGACAGCATTCGTCGGTGGCAATCTGCTGCTGTATTCTGCAGTCGGATGGTGCCCGGCCAGCTTGGCAATGCGGCGACTGGGGATGCGCCAGAGCACAATGACCCCGGCCCGGTGAACCGCTACAGGACCCGCCCTACGCCGTGGCAGTGGGTCGGCTACGCCTTCGGTCGTCCTCTTCCCTCGACCATGACGGACTGGGTGGCCCACGATCTGACGGGTGATCACGCCGTCGTTCGGCACCTCATTCGCGGCCAGGTTCCGTTTCTTCCCATCTACGCCGTGTTCATGTTCTTTCCGGGTGAGCTGTGGTTGCGTGGTGCCATGGTGCTTCTCGCGGTCCTGCTCTCGGTGTTCTTCACCGCCTCGTACATGGAAGAGAATCGGCAACGCCGCCTCGTGCGGCACATGCTGCCGCACGATCTGACGAACCCCCGCAAAGCGCAGGAATCGGAACTGGTCAAGAAGCGTTATCTCGCGGCGCACCCCGAGTCCGGGGCCTCACGCACCGCCGCGGCACCCATCGCTCCCGGCCGGGAGCACTGAGCGATGGTCGTCGATCCAACGCACCGTCTCGCCCGGTGGCAGCGATTCTGGGACAAGCAAGCGGCCGGTTACGACAAGCACATGACCTTTCTCGACCGAGTCCTCTTCCGCGACACCAGGTCCTGGATCTGCAGTCGCGCCCGAGGCCAGGTTCTCGAGGTCGCAGTGGGAACTGGACTCAATCTCGAGCACTACCCGGCAGGGACGTCGTTGACCGGAATCGAGTTGAGCCCGGACATGCTCGCGCAGGCGCATACTCGGGCCGCCGGCGTCAGACCCGACGCTCGCCTAGCTCTCGGGGACGCTCACGCTCTGGATTTTCCCGATGCATCTTTCGACACCGTGGTGTGCACGTTCTCGCTCTGCGCCATCCCCGCCACGGACATCGCGCTCGCGGAAATGTCGCGAGTGCTGCGTCCAGGTGGAACGTTGCTCCTCGCCGATCACGTCGCCTCGTCGATCCGGCCGGTTCGATGGATCCAACGCCTTCTGGAACTGGTGAGCGTCCCGGTCGGTGGCGAGCACTTTCTGCGCCGGCCCTCGCTCGCGATCGCCGGTGACGAGAGCTTCTCCATCGAGGACATCGACCGGTTCACTCTCGGTCTCGTCGAGCGTCTTCACGCCCGAAAGGTGTCCTGAACGGGCAATTACGATGGCCGCGGCACGAATTGCCGGCCACGCCCCGGTACATCGGTCTCGACGAACTCGAGAAGTCGTTTTTTACAGTCCACCCACGCTTGTCGCGCGCCCACGGCGAGCGACCCAGGAAGTAGGGCCAACGAGATCAGCACACCGGTACTTCGCGACGACGCCGAGACACTGGAACGACTGTCAGTTTCAGAAGACGGCTGCACGATGTCAGAAGTGCACTGCAGTGCAACTCCGAGTTCTCGAGCACACGTCCGGCCGTATCCAGTGAGCGCTGCGATCCCTGACTGGATAGCGCATTGATGGTGAAATTTCGCATCAAGTTTTATTGGCCGTCGGTGAGCTGCGGGTCTAGCGTCGCGGCCGGCCATGGACGGCTGTTGTCGCGCGAAGTGCTCGATCGGACACTTGCGGCATGGGCGGCGAGAAAGTTGTCGACGATTTGGATGCAGTCGTCGGCGTGGATGTGGCGCAGTCCTGTGAGGCGAGCGAACACTATCGGTCCGAGGAGCTGAATGAGGGCGAAGGTGGTGTCGATCTCGCCGAGCACAGCGCGGGCGTCAGGGGCCGTCAGGATCTGATCCAGGGACCTGCGGTATTGCTCTATGACACGGGCCCGAAGCGAGACCACCGCGCCAGGATCGAGATCGCGCCGGCTGGCGTCGCCGCTGTTGACGGGTCCCATTGCCAGCCAGGCCAGCGTGGTCATCTGCACCGGAGCTTGTTCGATGAGGTCGGCTTGGGTGGTGAGCAACGAAATCAGACGTTCGCGTAGCGGACCGGTATCGATATCGGTGTCGACTGGGGGTAGTAGTCGCTCGAAGGTTGCAGCAAGCAGGTCAGTGGTACTTCCGAAGTGGCGGTACAGCGTGGCACGCGCAACCTTCGACATGCGGGTGACCGCCTCCACGGTGACCGCCTCGACACCGCCGGTGGCCAGCAGCTGGCCCGCCGCTTCGAGTAACCGGTTACGTGAGCGCGCCAGCCGGGGGTCGGCCGGGCCCTCGGCCGCAACGAGAGGGTCGACCATGAACGGGCTCCGCTCCATTTGACTGACAAGACATGTCCTCGCATGACCATTCTGTCACACCCGCAAAGTTATGATACTAATAGTCTCGTACCGAGACGATCAGTCTCGAACTGGGAGGCTGGCCGTTGAACGAACGTAGATCCGACTCTGCCAGCGTCGCTCGATGGAGCGGTGCCCAGTGGTGGATGTTGATTGTGTCGTGCATGGCAGTCGCGTTAGTGGTGGCCGCAATGGCGGCATTGTATTCAGCGTTGCCACAGATCGCGGTCGCGACAGGGGCGACGCAAGCTCAACTGACCTGGATAGTCGACGGTTATACGCTGGTTTTGGCGTGCTTCGTTCTGCCTGCCGGTGCGATCGGTGACCGGTACGGTCGCCGCGGGGTGCTCGTGGCGGGGTTGGCGTTGTTCGCTTTCGCGTCGGCCTTGCCCTTGTTTCTCGCCGACCCGGCGTGGCTGATCGCTGCTCGCGCGTTGGCTGGGGCGGGTGCGGCGCTGGTCATGCCCTCGACGCTGTCGATACTGACCGCGGGATTTCCACCGGCGCATCGCGGTCGCGCTGTAGGTGTGTGGGCCGGGGTTGCTGGATCCGGGGCGGTCCTGGGCATCCTCGGGGCTGGTGTGCTGCTCGAACAGTGGTCGTGGACCTCGGTGTTCGTCGGGTTGACCGTCGCCGGAGCGGTTCTGGCCGGGTTGGCATGCAGTATCGCGGAGTCCCGCCAGCAGGAGCATCCACCGGTCGATTGGGTGGGCGCGGTGACCGTAGTTGTCGCGGTCGGGGCGATCGTCTTCGCTGTGATCGAGGTTCCGGCCCGTGGCTGGTCGGATTCGCTCGTCGCCATCAGCACTGCGGTGGGCTTGTTCGCAGTTGTGGTGTTCGTCGTCGTAGAACTACGTTCCTCGGCACCCCTACTCGATGTCCGGTTGTTCGCCCGCCGTGGCTTCGGTGCCGGCGCACTGTCGGTCTGTATCCAATTTCTGGTGACCTTCGGGGTGTTCTTGCTGTTGGTGCAGTATCTGCAGTTGATTCTCGGTTATGGACCGCTCACCGCCGCGTTGGCGTTGACCCCTATGGTCGTGCCGCTCATCGTGATCTCGGTGATTGCACCCTGGCTGTCGAACATTGTTGGCCTGCGGGTGATGACCACTGTAGGTCTGCTCACCATCGCGGCGGGACTGGTGATGGTGAGCAGACTGACCGTCGCGGCGACTTACCCTGACCTGCTGTGGCCCTTGCTCATCATGAGTGCGGGTTTGGGGTTGTGTACCGCCCCTGCGACTTTCGCCATCGTCTCGGACACTCCTGAGGCCAAGCACGGGGTGGCTGCCGCGGTCAACGACGCAGCTCGCGAAATCGGTGCCGCGATTGGGATTGCGGTAGCCGGTAGCGTGCTCGCGGCCGGTTACGTTCAGCACATTCAGCCGGCTCTGCCCCAGCTACCCGAGCCTGCCCGTGGTCCGGTGGCCGATTCTCTGGCCGCCGCGTTACAGGTCGCCGACCGCGCAGGACCAGCTGGTCAGCCGCTGGCCGAGTTCGCCAGAGCCGCATTCGTACACGGAAGTGGTCAGGCGACACTGGCGTTGGCGGCGCTGACCGCCGCTGGGGCACTCGTCCTCGCCGTCTTTGCGCCAGGTAGACGCAGCCGTACGACAGCCACCGCGGGTGATGGACGTCGGTGAAGGTCGGCCAGGGTGTCTATTCTTCGGTGTGATTCGTGTCCGTGGCCCGGAGTTGGGCTCGGGCTTGGGACTGCATGAAGTGTTCGACCTCGACCACCACGAACAGGGCAGTAGCGGTGGCTACCGAGCGGCCCTGCGCATCGTCCATCGTGGCCGTGAGATCCAGTTTGCGCCCATCACGAGACCGAACGGCAGCACGCAATACGTATGGAGTGCCGAGCAGAACCGGCGCCAGGTAGTCGAGCTCGAGACGCCGCGTCACGGCGAGCTCACCCACTGTGTAGAGCAGGAAGCCGAACAGATCGTCGAGAACGGTCGCCACCGCGCCTCCGTGTGCTATCCCGGGTGCCCCGACATGACGTTGATCGAACACATGGTGAGCCACCACGCCGTTCTCGTCACGCTGGACCGACAGGGCGTGGCCGTGCGGGTTCTGCGGCCCACAACCAAGACAGTCGGGGTGGTGGGGCGGTAGATCAGGCGACTCGGAAGTCGTGCTCCAGAACGAGCGCGCCCAGTTCTCGACAGCGGGGCCGGCCGACCCGCTGACCTCGTCTGGAATTCTTTTCATGGTCGGACCTCTCTGTCGTGAAACCGTGCCGAGTCTGTCGCGTCTTCGCGCGCTCGGCCTGCACCGCAGCATCCGGTCGGGCGTTCGTCCGACCGGTCGGCGCACTCGCCCCCGCCATGATTACCACGAGCGGGAGTCTTCTCACTCAACGCACCGCCCGGCCCGATAGCGCACACGACGCGGCCGTCGAGCCGAAAATGGTGACCGCGAAACATCGAGGGCTTCCGTCGGCGGGCTGAATTGTTGTCGGCGTGGGGCAGGGATCAGGGTCTGTTGCCGAGCAACGACACGGCATCGATGCAGCGTCCACCGAGAGGCGTCCGACTGTTCCGTCCGGCAACTCCTCGGTCGTTCGGTGTTTCCGCACGCCTGGGGCGATCCGGCACGAGCGGCTGCAGCACAGTGCGATGCGCCGTGCACCGCGCGCCGTCGAACGCCGATGGGCATCATGTCGTGGTGGCGGCCAGCGAGCGTGAAGCAGACTCCAGGGACTCCACCAGGATCAGCTCGAGTGCAGGCAGTTTGGCAGCCGACACGGCCACCGCAGCTGCGCGTGTTCGCACATCGAGACCGCGTTGTGTTCCGGCGCGGGCAGTTTCGGTCCAGGCCTGGGCGCAGTGATCGGCGGCCGCCGCGAGGTCTGCGGTAGCGGGATCACCGGTCAGACGTGCAATCTCGGTACAGCCGTCGGCGAGAAGCCGACGAAAGAGCCCGCCTCCGGTTCCGGCCTTTTCGATGAAGATACCGAGACTGAACAGCAGCGTCTCGAGGTCATCGGGCGGAAGGTCGACCCAGCTCTTCACGTCGGTTGCCAGCTGGTCGACCGCGGCCAATCCTTCGGCACCGGCCGCTGGTACGTGGTCGGCTATTCCCGGTGTCGATGGGGCGCGCATGCTGGCGGCGGATCGGGCAAAGGCCGCGGCCGCGGCAGTCGACACGGGCGGCAGTGTCTGCGGCCATGTGATTCGGTACGTGCAGTGACGTGTCGGTTGCGGGAACGAGGTGGAAGATCGCGCCCGAGCGAGCGCGTCGAGCGGGATCTCCTGCACATCGGCCCGATCGTTGTCGACGACCGAGGCAGTCCCCCCGATCTCGTCGTAGCCGATCACCACGATGTCGTGGCGACTCATCTGCAGTTTCACCCGTAAGTAGGGCAGTTCAGCGATATCGGCCCAGACCAGACTGGGTCGTCCCGCATCGATGTCGTCGCGAACCCATGACCATCCCTCAGCGGGATCGTCGGTCGTGAGAACCTCGACTTGTCCGCCGAGCCTGCGCGGCAAGACGATCTCGAAGTCGGCACCGCGGCCGACCAGGTACATCGGTGGGACCAGGTCGTCCGATCGCAGGTAGGACAAACCGAGATCACCACCCAGTGCGAACACCAACCCCTCGTCGGGTGGTCCGTCCCATCCCAGACCGTGCCACTGGAGAAGGTCTCGCATTGCACCTGACCCGCAGTGCCCTCCCATCCGGTGGGGATAGTTCTCGATCAGAGTCGTGCGGGTCACTGTGGCTGCCTTTCGGGTGGATGGTCGAGCGCGCATGTCGGCATCCTCAGCTGTTCCGGATTCTGTCGAGATACGTTCGGCGAGCAGCCATGTCGACGTCCGCGAGGAACACCGAATCTGTGTTCAGGGCCGCACCCAGTCCGGTCACCAGACGCCGGGGGACGAATTTCACCGCCGCGACCATTGCGCCTGCGAGACGGGTGACGCGGACGAAGGGGCGTGGATTCTCGATCAGATCTGCTGTCGCGCGGGCGATCTCCTCCGGCTCGGCGTTGCGTAATCCCTTTGCGCCGGCGGTTCCGGCGACGAGTTCGGTGTTGGTGAACGTCGGGCGGACTGTGGACAGTCGAACCCCTGACTTGCGATACTCCAGTCGTGCGGCCTCTGTGAATCCGATGACTGCGAACTTGGTAGCGCAGTAGGTCGCCAAACCAGGTACCGCGAGCTCGCCGGCCAATGACGCAGTGTTGATGATGTGTCCGGTGCGGCGCGGCAGCATGCGCTGAAGAGCCAGTTTGGTCCCGAAGATGACCCCCAGGACATTGATCTCGACTTGACGCCGGGTTACTGCATCGTCCTCTTCGTGGGCGTGGCCGGTAGGCATGATGCCCGCGTTGTTGATCAGGATGTCGAGGGGTCCGAGTTCACGTTCGACCAGGTCCAGAAACGTTGTGAACGAGTCAGGTTCGGTGACGTCGAGTCGGGTGACGACCTTCACCCCGAGTTCGGCGGCGGCCTCCTTCGCACGTGCCTCGTCGATGTCGCCGATGGCGACCCGGTGGCCTCGTCGAATCAACTCCTTCGCTGTCTGATAGCCGATGCCGCGAGCTCCACCTGTGATCGCCACGGTCCTGGCGGGGGTGTGAGGTGCGTTGTTCATCATGCTGCGCTCCTTGCATAGATAAGAGACATCGGTAGACGCCGTTCGGGCCGCTCTCGCGGTAGCGGTTGCGCACACAGGAGAGGGATATGGGTATCGCGCGTCGTCTCGTGCCCGGGGAGGCGTTCGGATCGGTCGTTCATCGCCCGCAGCCGCAACCCCAGCGGCAGAACGGGTCTCGTCTGTTCGGTGCAACTTCCGGTGCCCGGCCTCAACACGGCCGCGGCGACGAGACAGTCATGTGGCACAGCTCTGCCAGCAGGTGTCGGCTCACCCGATTCGAAGGTGTCCGAGGCGGTCCGAGTGTTCACGATCGCGATTGTTCGCGGAGAGAACTCCGACCGATCGGCAGTCGGCCGCGATACGGGGTTCGGCGCGTATGTTCTCACCGCTTGTGTTCATCGAGACTCCCGCGGCGAGTTTCGATCCCCGGGAGTTTCGCCCGGCCGGGTGCGGCCGGTGAAAACATCATCGAGTGGGTGAGCGCCCGTGAAGATCGTGGGGCCGTAGGCGTGCCGAAGCACCGTCAAGATCGCGTTCAAGGGTAGGTCATCGAAGACTCCTCGCTCGCGGACATACTCCATGTGCTGAGCTCCGTCTGCGGTGAAGGCATGCATGAGAGCATCGCGATCGCCGTCGAATTCCACTGGCGGCACGCCGAAACGAGCGCACAACTCGACATTGAATGCCGGCGTGGCCTTCAACCACCGGCCCTCGATGTAGAGGCGACTGTAGCCGTGGTAGACGAACAGGTCGGTGCCGCCCATCAGCGCGCGCAACGTCTCGGTCTGCAGGTGATTTCGGACGTCGGCGAAACCGAGCAGTGCCGGGATACCCGCCGCCCGGCACACTGCGGTCAACAGCACCGCCTTCGGGACGCAATAAGCGCGCCCGGTCTCGAGGACGAAGCTCGCTCGATAGTGGGCAGGATCGTCCGACACGGTGTACGGGTCGTACCAGATCCGGTCGCGGACGGCGGCGAAGAGGCGTCTGGCCTTGTCACGGTCGCTGCTCGCATCCCCGATTGCCGCGGCGGTGAACGCCCGCACGGATTCGTGCTCGATGTCGAGGAAGTCCGTTGCTCCCAGATACGCGTGTGGTGGCTGCGTCGTATGTGCCCCGGGCGGGCGGTCTGTCATGGTCATCGCTGATGTTCCCTTTTCTGAGCAAACCGGTTGCTGTTGTGTGCACAACGACCGAAGGATCGGTCAGTTGCGCGCGAGTCCGCCGAGCATCAGGTCTTCGCGTTGGACGGAGAGTCGCTGGGCGATCACCCGTTTGCTGTACATGAACTCGCGCGGGCGACCTATGCAGTCGGCGGCAATGAGCTCACCGGCCTGGAGATAGAAGCAACTGAAATCACTGTCACGGGTGGGGTCACCGCTGAGAACCACTTCGTCGTATCCGGTGTTGAGGCCGGCGATCTGCAGCTTGAAGTGATACTGATCTGACCAGAACCACGGCAACGCTTCGATTTTTCTGGACTTCCCGCAGGCGGTCGAGGCAGCGACTTTGGCCTGCTCTCCTGCGCTCGAGACGGACTCCAACCGTAGTCGACGGCCGTAACGGGCCATGTCGTGGCTCGCGCAGTCCCCCGCCGCCATGATGTCGGGGTCGTTGGTCCGAGTGTGATCGTCGATCACGATGCCGTTGTCGATGACAAGACCCGCATCGGCGGCGAGGTCGGTGTTCGGCTCGACGCCGACACCGACGATGACCAGATCTGCGGGGATCGATTCCCCGCTGGCCAAACTGACTTCGCGAACCTCACGGTCACCGGACAGGCCTTCGACCATCGCGTTCGTTCTGATGTCGACTCCCTGCTCGCGATGTATCCGCTCGAAGAACGTCGATACCTCGGGAGCAGTGACCCGCTCGAGCACACGCCCAGTTGCCTCGAGAACTGTGACCTGCACGCCCAGTGCGCGCAGCGATGCCGCTGTCTCGAGTCCGATGTAGCCGCCTCCGACGATCACCACCCGCCGGCCAGGGCCGGTGGCCATACGGATCCTCTCGACGTCCGCTGCGGTACGTAGGTAGTAGACCCCGTGGAGATCGGCCCCGGGAACGGTGAGCCGACGAGGGCGGGCTCCCGTGCACAGCGCGAGCTTGTCGTAGGCCAGCTTCTCCCCGGTGTCGAGAACGACGTTGCCTTCCGACCGAACGATGGCCTCCACCTGCGCGTTCAGGAGCTGAATACCTTGCTTGGAGTAGAAGTCCGTGCTGCGAATGGCGATATCGTCGAGTACGCATTTGCCCGCCAGGTATGCCTTCGACAGCGGGGGGCGTTGATAGGGAGTGGCAGACTCGTTACCGATGAGGACGATCTCGCCTGTCCAACCTTCTTGGCGCAAACTAGCTGCCAGTTGTGCCCCAGCATGGCTTGCGCCGACGATGATCGCCCGTTGCGATGTCATGCGCTGGAAGTAGGCGTCAGGCGCACCATCATCTTGCTGATGCCCCGCACGAAATTCGACTGAACGTACTCGGGGTCGCCGACGACCTCGATGTTCTCGAAGCGGGGAAGCAACTCCTCCCACAGAATCCGCAGCTGCATTTCGGCCAGCCGATTGCCCATACACCGGTGTACACCGAATCCGAACGCGATGTGATTGCGCGCATTGGCACGATCGATGATGAAATCATCAGGATTCTCGAAAACGCGTTCGTCGCGGTTACCCGAGGCGTACCACATCACCAATTTGTCACCCTTGCGGATGAATTGTCCGTTCAGAACGGTGTCGGCTTTGGCGATTCGGCGCATGTACGCCAAGGGTGTTTGCCATCGGATGATTTCCGAGTTCATGTTGGGGATCAAATCGGGATTGGCCTTCAATTTCTCGAACTGGTCGGGGAATTGGTTCAACGCAAGAACGCCACCGCTCATCGAGTTTCGCGTCGTGTCGTTCCCACCGACGATCAGCAGGACGAGGTTGCCCAGAAATTCCATCGGACGATCGATCAGATCCTTGGTGTCCTCGTTGCTCTGCAACATGGTGATCAGATCGAAACCGGACTCTTCCCCTGCAGACCTCCTGGCTGCTTTGTCATGCCAGAGAGCGCTGAGGCCACGGGCCATGTCACGCATGCCCTCGAACACCTCGTCGTTGTCCGAGGGCCCACCGTTGGCTTGCTCCATCGAGGTTGCCAAATCGGACCAGTAGACGAGTGTGCGGCGTTGTTCGTAAGGGAAATCCAGAAGAGTTGCGAGCATCCGAGCTGTCAACTCGATCGAGACATTCTGCACCCAGTCGAACGGCTCGTTCAAGGGGAGGTCGTCCAGCACCTCCCGTACCCGCGATCGGATCAGTCCCTCCATCTCCCGGAGGTTTTTCGGTGCGACAACCCCCTGGACGGCAGCGCGCTGCTTGTCGTGGCGTGGCGGGTCCATCGCGATGAACATCTCGATATCGAGAAACCGGGGCGGGACGCCGATGACGATGAACGGTTCGGCCGAGAACACAGCGTGATTCTTGTCGACGGCCACGATATCGGCATGGCGCGTGACCGACCAGAACGGGCCGAACGGACTGTTGGGTTGGTAATGAACCGGTGCCTCGTTCCGCACGCGCTCGAAGTACGACTGCCACCGCCCTTGTCTGTAAAGAAAGGGGTTACTGAGGTCGATGTCGGCGAGCTCGACATCCTCGACCGGTGGAATGGGACTTTCGACGAAAATCTTCTTGCCATTCGTGCCAGTCACCCACCGTCGGGTCTTGTCGTACAGATGAGCGCCCTGGATCTGCAGCCCTATAGGGATGGTCGACTGGACCTTGTCGGTGATCGACTCAGAAACTTTCATGCTGTCGTGCCTGCCTTTCACACATCACAATTGGAATTCAGGTGTTCGAACGATCAGGCCATCCCACGCTTCCGAGGCCACCATCTGGCACGACAACCGAGACGTGGGTTCACGCTCGGGGTTCATCGCCAGCATCTCCTCCTCGTTGGCACCGGACAGACCCACCTCTCCTGACCACTGCGGGTCGACGATCACATGGCAGGTGCCACAGGCCGTTTCGCCCCCACAGTCTCCATCGATCCCCGGCACAGCATTGTCGGTTGCAATCTGCATCAACGATCGACCTTCGACCAAGCCCGCCTCGTGCTTCTCACCATCGTGGGCGACGAAAGTTACAACTGCCATGTCAACTCCTCAATTTTCTTCCGCGATTGATAACAGTGTCGCCGCAAACGTGAATGGCGGCCATGTTACGTAGAGTCAAAAACTTGTGAATTCGGGTCAGACGGTTCGCCCCAGAGATCCGACCTGAGTCCACTCCAGATGTGGAGTGCGACAACTCTGCGCTCCGCACGAAGGCATCGAGCGACTGGGCTCCTGTTTCGAAATGCGCGCTCACCAAGTACTTCTTTCACCGCGAAGCCGTCTCACCGGCGACCAGATGGCCATTTCGGATCTCGACGATAGGCAATCTCAGTCCACCCGGAGCGTCCACCGGAACAACGGGCGAGTTGGGGGCGATGGGATCGAGCCGCTGATACGGAAGCCCCTGTGCCGGACGAAGATCCAGCTCGCCCTTGTTCGGCCACAGTGCGGCGGACCGCTCGGCCTGCGCACTGATGGTCAGCGACGGATTGACCCCGAGGTTTGCCGACACGGCCGCCCCGTCCACCACGCTCAGCGTCGGGTAGCCGTGGACGCGGTGGTACGGATCGATGACGCCGTGCGCCGAATCCGAGGCGATGGCGCAGCCGCCGAGGAAGTGGGCGGTGAGCGGAATGTTGAACAGCTCTCCCCAGGTACCGGCCGCGAGGCCGCCGATCTTCTTGGCGATCCGCCGGGTGGCGTCGTTGCCTTCGGGGATCCACGTCGGATTCGGCTCCCCGTGGCCCTGCCTGCTGGAGATCGTGCGGCCGAACGGCCCACGCTTGGTGAACGTGGTGATCGAGTTGTCCAGGTTCTGCATCACCAGCGCGATGATGGTGCGCTCGCTCCAGTGCCGGACGTTGACGACGCGGACGAACTGAATCGGATGCGCGATCATCGCGAACACGAATTTGAGCCAACGCGGAATCTTTCCTCCGCCGTCGGTCATCAGGGTCTGCAGCATGCCCATCGCGTTCGAACCCTTGCCGTAGCGGCACGGCTCGATGTGCGTGTTGGGGCTGGGGTGGAACGAGGACGTGATGGCAACGCCACGCGTGAGATTCATCGACGGGTCCACCTCGTATTTGGCCGCTCCGACGATCGACTCGGAGTTGGTACGCGTCAGTTCGCCGAGTGTGTCCGACAGCTTGGGCAGCGCGCCGGTGTCTTTCATCTTGTGCAGCAGGTTCTGAGTGCCCCAGGTACCGGCTGCCAGAACGACATTGGCCGCGCTGTAGGTCTTCTTGCCCTTGCGGAGCCGAGCGCCGGTGCGCTCGGTGTCGACATCCCAGGTGCCGTCGGATCGGGGGCGCAGGCCGGACACCGTCGTCATCGGCACGATCTCGGCTCCTGCGCGCTCGGCGAGACCGAGGTAGTTCTTGAGCAGGGTGTTCTTGGCTCCGTGGCGGCAACCGGTCATGCACTCACCACATTCGATGCAACCGGTGCGCTCGGGGCCTGCGCCGCCGAAGTACGGGTCCGGGACGGTCTTGCCGGGCTCGTCACCGAAAAACACGCCCACCGGTGTCTGAATGAAAGTGTCGGCGACGCCCATGTCCTCGGCGACCGACTTCATCACCTCGTCGGCAGGGGTCATGTGCGGATTGCGCACCACGCCCAGCATGCGGGTGGCCTGGTCGTAGAACGGCGAGAGCTCACTGCTCCAGTCGGTGATGTGCGCCCACTGCTTGTCCTCGAAGAACGGTGTCTGCGGCTTGTAGAGGGTGTTCGCGTAGTTCAGCGATCCACCGCCCACTCCGGCACCGGCGAGGATGAGGCAATCGCGCAGCAGGTGTACGCGCTGGATGCCGTACAGACCGAGTTTCGGTGCCCACAGGAAACGCTTGAGATCCCAACTGTTCTTCGCGAAGTCCTTGTCCTCGAAGCGTTGCCCGGCTTCCAGGATCCCGACGCGGTACCCCTTCTCCACCAGCCTCAGCGCGGTGACACTTCCGCCGAAGCCCGAACCGACGATCAGAACGTCGTAATCGATTGAACTGCTCGGTGGCGTCGCCATGGCGTCTCCTTCTGGTTCTTCAAACCGGATAACTGCTCCTCGCCCCAGGGGCCTGGACCCCAGCGCAAGAGTGCGCCCCCTCGACGGTGAGACCAAAGCCGACCGCCTGCCTACCCGGGCACACTACTATACAGACGATGACTTTTTGTCCAATTAATTGACAGATGCAGCCTGCGTGTACAGATACTAGTGATGCAGCTCATCAACCACAAGCCGCTGACGCTTCCGTCACCGGCGAGCCGAACCGAAAGGAGCCGGTGCGTCAGAAGCCAGCAAGGAGGGCTCTGACGAGAAGCCGAGGTGCACAGGCGGCGGGGCAAGCCCCGAGATCGACAAGCTAGATCCGCAGCGATCGTCACCGAAATGGCGTGCCGCTCCAGAATTGAACTACCAGGGTAGGTATGACACTAAAATGATATCGACTCATTTGATGGAAACACTTGTGGACGAGATGGAGGACAGGAAGGCAGAGTTGACCGAGAATATCTCTTCATTCATAAGTGCATCAATCCATGAAATGAACGGCAATGCAGACGCAACCGGACTTCTACACACCAGTGTGAAAGCCAACATCAATGCGGCTATCGACTTCCTGGCCGACAGGACTGAGCACGACAACTTGCGAGCTCCGCATGCCGCCCTGTGCCATGCTCGCGTTCTCGCACACACGCATGTCCCGCTGACGGCGCTCGCCCGCGCTTATCACCTGGGCCAATCGAGATTTCTTGAGCATGTCCTGTTCTCGCTCTCGCGAGCTACGCACACGTTGGCCGCGAATCAACTTGCGCATCTGGTCAGCAGGTCTGCCGTCTTCATAGACCGCGTGTGTCAGGACGCATGTTCAGAATACGAAGCGGAGAAATCGAAGATACGTGAAGAAAATAGTTCTGTAAACACGGAACTCGAACGCGCAATGTCGCCATCATGCACAGATCCTTTGGACGCATACAAAATCGATTCATATTACAATCTCACAGGAAACCCTATTGCCATTGAGTTTTGGACGAATGACCGGGAACCATTCCCGAGCAAGTCCTGGCACCAGCTCGTAGATACCGTTAACGTCAGACTCGGTACGATCGGTCGACCGCAAGTCAACAGTAAAGGCGATGCCCGATCCCTGGTTTGGTTTCCGATAATTCACGCCGGAAGGATTTGCCTTGAAAGCGTTACAGACGTTCTTCAGAAGTACGGCCGAATTCGAGCAGCAATTGGAACCGTGCAGAGTGGTGAAAATGGTTTTCGGAAGACAGCCAGGCAGGCAGAGCGCGCGGCCCGCGTGGTTTCGGACGGCAAGGTCGATATCAGTCCGGTGGTAACTTTCGAGGAAGTTGCAGCCATCACTCTTCTGCTCGAAGATCCGGAAAGCCTAAGGGCTCTAGCGGAAGACTCACTCGGAGGCTTGCTTCTGGACAGTGCGCGGAACCGCTGGCTCCGCGAGACCTTGCGAGTCTACCTGGCAAACAACTGTAGCGTTACCGCGACCGCTCACGACATGACGATCCATCGCAACACGGTCAAATACCGCATCCGACAAGCAGCGAAAGAGTGCGGTTGCAAGCTGGACGATGCCGGCATCCTCATGAACCTCAGGATTGCGCTGGATGCCGCGTGGTGGACACCCAGCACAGTACTCAAATTACCCATACCGCTCGGCTCAGTAGACGCACGGTTGACGGTTTGAGCAGGGTGGCTGCGACCCGGCTCAAACCTTCCAGGTTTCCAGCGCCACGTTCGTCAGACTCCATTGCCATGCTGATTCACGATTGTTGCTATCAGAATATCGAATGCCGCATTCGGTGAAAGCGACTTGATTCGGTCATTGATATCCATTTCTTTGCCCTCGATTCCTTCACTTGTCGCAATGTTCGCCGCATTTGATTCGACAGATCCTTCGGACGTCTCCAAGATTCGACCGGCCCACACTCCGGCTGGCGAAGGATCAGTAGCAAGATACTGCTCGCAGTCGGTCAGTATATGACATTTCATGCAAGAGTCCGCTGCAGTTTTATGACGCGCAGCTCGCTGAGCAACCGTCTCGTAGGGTGGATCGGATTCGTAGTCCCACAGTTCGGGCTCCCCCTGGCAGGGTGTGACCAGCACCCGACCACGAACTGCGAGACGGTCCAATGCTCGATTCAAGGTTGATTCCTTTAAATACGGGAGCGAACTCGATACGACCTAGTTGTACGATAGCCATTCCTCATGTGTCAAAGAGGGAAGGATGAGTTGTGCATAAAGAACAAGGACTCCTTGCGACTTTGGCCAACTTGGACATATCACAGAACGGTGCCGATCCAGTACGATCGACACCACGACGACGGCTTCTTCAGGCCTCCATGAATGCAGTGGAAATCGAGGTATCGTGCTGGATTTTGTATTCTTCACATTGACACCGCTCCTACTGTTAATGTTGGCACCCGCGTGGATTCCGTTGACTTACCATGGGTGCGCGAGTCTGATCGAACGCCGAAATATTCGCGACGTGAAAACCAGCCAGATGTAGGTCGAGCTACGCAGACGAGGGGTGTGCGTAGCCGACCTCTGCAATGGAGAGCTTTTCTGACGCCACACGCCGGCAGTTGTGCCGAGTTGCATGCTCTGCGTTCGCTGCACGCCGCTCGGGAAACCTACCGAAAGAACAGATGAGTTCTTCGTAGGTGTTCGGCTCACCGCTGCGCCTGGTTCGTTCGCCCGCCGATAACGCCACTGGTCGCATCGCTGGCAGCATCGACGCGCTGGCGACAGCGACATCATCCCCCACCACCAATGTCCGAACGCGCCTAGACTTCTATTCATGAGTTCCGTCCACACTGCGCGGAGATATTGTCAAGACCTGTGGATGAGGGTGTTTCAGGCGACCTCCGTTTCGCTTGATTCGTCGGGCTCAGCGGGTGAGATGTCGATGGGTCGTTCGAGCAGCTTGCCTTTGTGGAACACCGCGCCGGCACGGACCAGCGCGACCAGATGGGGGGCGTTGACCGCCCGCCAGCGGGCTTGTGCGGCGTCGATCAGCTTGTAGGCCATGGCAATCCCCGCTGCGCGTGACCCAGGGCCCTTGGTGACCTTGGTTCGCAACCGCACGGTCGCAAACGTCGATTCGATCGGATTCGTAGTGCGCAAGTGGATCCAGTGCTCGGCCGGGTACCGGTAGAACTCCAGGAGCACGTCGGCGTCGTCGACGATCTTGGCGACCGCCTTGGGGTACTTCGCGCCGTAATCTACCTCGAAGGCCTTGATCGCGACCTGGGCCTTGTCGATGTCCTCGGCGTTGTAGATTTCCCGCATCGCCGCGGTCGCACCTGGATGAGCCGACTTGGGCAGCGCAGCAAGCACATTGGCCTGCTTGTGAAACCAGCAGCGCTGTTCACGGGTATCCGGAAACACCTCCCGCAGTGCCTTCCAGAACCCCAGCGCCCCATCACCGACGGCCAGCACCGGGGCGGTCATCCCGCGGCGTCGGCATGAGCGCAGCAGATCAGCCCACGACTCTGTGGACTCCCGGAACCCATCGGTGAGCGCGACGAGCTCCTTGCGGCCGTCGGCGCGGACGCCGATCATCACGAGCAAGCACAGCTTCTCCTGCTCCAGGCGGACCTTGAGATGGATGCCGTCGACCCATAGGTACACGAAATCGGTGCCCGAGAGATCCCGGTCGGCGAAGGCCTTCGCCTCGTCCTGCCATTGCGCGGTCAGCCGGGTGATCGTCGAGGCCGACAGCCCGGCACCAGTGCCGAGGAACTGCTCCAACGCCGCACCGAAGTCGCCGCTGGACAGCCCGTGCAGGTACAGCAGCGGCAACACCTCGGTCATCTGCGGGGACTTGCGTGACCACGCCGGCAGGATCGCCGAGGAAAACCGTTGCCGTTCACCGGTCTCGGCGTCGACACGGCGGTCGTTGACCCGCGGTGCGGTCACCGTCACCGCCCCCGCCGCGGTGAGCACGTCACGCTCGTGGTGATAGCCGTTGCGGACCACCAGCCGCCGGCCGTGCTCATCGAGATGCTCGGCGAACTGCTCGATGTATGCGGCGACTTCGGCGGCCAACGCCGCCGCGAGCATCTGCCGGGCACCGTCGCGAACGATCTCGTCAAGCAACGACCGACCAACACCGCTGTCGTCGTTGGAGGATTGCTGATCCTGAACTACCGTGAGCATGGGCGTACCTTCCCGAACCAGCGCGCCAACGCCGGTCCTGATCAGAGCTGATGGAATTTCAGATCATTCCCGGGAAGGTGCGCCCACTCACGCCGCCTCGCCGAGAACCATCCACAGGTTCTGATCATTGCTCACTGCGCGCCCTGATGGTGGCTACCGGACAGCGGCAAGCACTCTCCTTCGTGCGACCGCGTTAGACGCATTGAGCGCTCTCCTGCTGCGGCAGAGCTGGAAGTCCGTGACCATGTCCGAGGTCGCGAAGGAAGCCGGTTTGTCTCGACAGACCATCTATAACGAGTTCGGGTCCCGGCGCGGTGTGGCGGAGAGCTACGCGATACGACTGACCGATCAGCTGGTCAGTGTGGTGGACGATGGACTCTACACTTGCGTTGGTGATATCAGATTGGCGCTCGGCCGAGGTTTGGCTGCGTTTTTCGCCGTCTCCGAACGTGACCCATTGGTCAGATCGCTACGAGAAGAAGACGCATCCGCAGACCTCCTGCGGCTCATTACTGTTCACAGCACCCAGCTTGTCGAGCGAGCCGCAGATCACCTCTCTGCCACATTTCAGCGATGCTGGGTGCAAGCCCCGAAACGCCAAGCCGATATCCTGAGCACGTCCATCGTTCAGATGGCCTTGGCGTATGTCTCACGGCCCCCGACTGACGCAGCCCAGACCGCCACCGATATCGCAGACCTACTCGCTCCGTACATCGAGGGGTTCCAAGATTTTCAAGCCAATCCAGAGTTGAGCAAGACGACTCGATTCGGTCGACCGTAGCGACAGCGGTGTAGCGCCGCTAGCGTCGGTGTCACGCAATATTCCCATTCTCAAGAGAAACGAACTTCCGGACAAGAATCCGTCCAGCTTGCCACCACCTCAGTTCCTGGCGTGATCGACGAAAGTGTCGTCGCAAACGTGGGTGACGGCTATGTTCGGTGGAGTCATAAACTTGTGAATTCGGGTCAAAGGAATCACCGTGAAGCTGAGCGATGAGGGTTTGCCACCGCTTGCGTTCGTGCAGCTGCTCGAACGCCGCGCACTCGACCCTGGCGCCGCCGCGCGCCTTCGCGCGATCATGCACCGCGAAGGAACCAGTGAAGCGACGCTCATTCAGCATGACGTCCAGGCACCGATACGGTGGTTTCGGGAGGTCTATCCCGAACTCGATATCGCCCAGGCCACTCGACTCGGATTTGCGTTTGCCGAGCAGGCCCAGTTGACATCGTTCGGGCCCCTGAGTTCACCTTTGATCAGCGCTGGTTCGGTCGCCGAGATCGTCGATCTCCTAACATACCTGCCATTGATCTCCACGGCGTTGAAATCGCAGTTCCACACTGGCGACTACGGTCTGATCGTCGGGCTCACTGCGCACACAGGCGATTCCGCACTGGACTGCTTGGTCATCACCTACGGTGGGTCGGCGTTATTACGACTGCTGGACATGCTCGCCGGTGACATATCGCCGGTGACACTCCATCTGAGCTGGCCGGAGCCGACCGAGGTGAGCCACGACAAAGGTCCGGGGGCGAATCGCCGGTTCTTCGACGCTCCGATTTCCTTCGTCCACGTACCCGAGGACACACTAAACAAGGCTTGTCGGTTCTCGGACCCTCTCGCATATCGACTCGCTATCGCTGATCTGCAGCGAACACTCGCCCATCGGAGTGGGTCCATGCCATCCGCCGAGAAGGTGAGGCAACTGTTGGAAAAGGACCTCGGACAGCGAACCAACCATGATGTTGCACAAGCTTTGTCGATGTCCAGCAGCACGTTGAAGCGGCGGCTTGCCGAAGAAGGGACCACTTATAGCAAGTTGCGCCAATCGCTGCTGTACGAACGCGCGATGCTACGGCTCCTCGACCGCTCGGTTTCGGTCAGCGAGATCGCTTCTGAACTCGGATACAGCGACCTCGCCAACTTCTCTCATGCCTTCAAACGCTGGACCGGGCGCTCTCCGAAAGACTTCCGAAACCCACGACTCTCGGACGACCCGGATTCGACGTAGACCACACAGACGGGGTCAGATCGATGCCTCCGTTCGCGGCCTGGTCGATCTTCATCGCGGAGATTTCGGAGACGTCACCGCCACCCTGCCGTGAGAAGAAGAGTTTGTGCAAACCCGAGTACGAACCACTTGTCACTCGACGGTGTCGGCCGGTACGCGTGTGGTCTCCGATTCGAGAAAGTCGACGAGTGCTTCCAACAGGCTGTCCGCGCGCGTTTCGACATCGGCCAGAACGGAGTCCACGTCGTCGAGAAGACCGTGGGCGTGTCTACGCGCAAGCGTTCCGCGTTCGCAGTAGCCGGGGTCGAGTAGGACCCGCGGTACTGGATCCGGTGCCGCGATCTGCTCCGGCTGTTGTGACCGCGCAGTGGGCTGCAGGTGGGTGGGTGCCCGTCCGTCCAGGTGCATTCGCACGATGCCCGCGACCGCACGGGCGGTCAGCGGGGTCGCAGCCAACGGGGTGTGGCCCCACCGGTCGATAGGAGTCGACAGCGGCTGTTTCCCGGCCGGGTCGAAATACCGGTCGTATCCGCCGAGCCCGGCGCCGCCGTCCACGGCATCGAGAGCGTCGGCGATCATTCGAGTGCTCGGATACCGGGTCCGATGGCCGAGCACCTCACACCAGCGCTGGTACACCATCCGCGGCGAGATGCCCGTCCCCGCCAGCGCGAGGGAGGTGAGGGTATGAACGCCGCGGCCTGTCTCGACGCGAAGGGCGTCGAGACCCGCATCGGCGGTGACATCGCACGCCCGCAGGGCCGCGATGTGCGTGTACGGCAGACCTGTCGTAGCGAGCGTGAGGATCAGTGCGTCTCTGCGTGCGAACAACGCTGACGGCCAACCGTATTCGGGAAGCCGCGCGATGATTCCGCCGATCACGGCTGCCACCTCTTGCAGGCGCGACGTGCGGGCACCATCCAGCGCAGCCCGGACGGTCTCAGCGCGCCCGGGAGGAGGTAATAGATGCCGATGATGAGCGGTGTCGATCACCGCGATCCGACGGCGTTGGGTCGTCGGCGCGGCGGGGTGCGCGTGAAGGAACCGAGCAAGTGACTCCGGAGAGGCCGCCAGTGAGGGTTCGCCATGGGCGGTGCACCAGTCCTCGAACAGTGACCACGTGTGCCGATCCCGCCTCGGTATCGACGTGTTCGTGATGTCCGCTGGTCGTATCGGACAAGGGCGGTCGTCGTGGTCAGCATCTGCCCCGGTCGTCCCGTCGCCGGTCACGGGCTCGGTCGGGTGCCTGGTCATAGGCCGAGCTCGGTAACGGCGTTGCCGACCAGTGGCGCATTCTCGTGAGCGTATGTTTCGACCATTGCGGGTTGTGGTGTACCCGGTTTGGTGCATGATGGCGCGTACGTCTGCACCGTTACGGAAGGCTTGGGTGACGAATCCGGCACGCAGTGAAGCCCGCCCAGTTGGGCGACGGTGGCGGTATCGTAGCCAGCGCGACGCCGGATTGCCGCATGTACCGTAGCCCCGGACAGGGCTGTGTCGGAGAGATTTTCTCGTATGGCAAATAGGTCTCGCCCGCAAATAAGTCTCGACCTTCGAACTCGTTCCGTGAACCAGCATCAGCAGGAGCGCACGAGCAGGCGGGTCGAACCTCGTGTGCCAGCGCTCCGTCCAGTAAGCCGACGGCAGGGTGGAGTGGCCTTCGTGCGATTTCATTCTCCAAGACCGTGTCAGGGCACGGTCGGGCGTACGGCCACACCTCGCCGACACGTCTCGAGGCCGCGCAAGTATCCTCTTTCAACACCCGGGACCGTGTAGTAAGTAGGCCCGTGATCCATCAAATTCGCCCGAATCTGGTTCATCGCGCGGGCACGCGGTGCTAGCGCCGCCGTACGCACGGGAAGGATACCACGAAATGACGTACGGACCCTTGTCCCGGTGAATCCCGTCGATTGACGATGCCAACCCGCCGAAGACATAAGGATGCACAGACCGAATGACTTTTTGCCCTGCTCACAAAGGCCTCGTGGGGCCGAACCTAGTGGCACTGATAGACCGCTAGCACGCCCCACGCTAAGGACAACCACCTCGGACGAAACCCCACCAGCACACCCCAAAGGATCGGTCGAGGCGAATTCTGCCGTGATGCCGGGTGGCGCGCTCGGGCCAAAGGTGGCGCTCAAGGACCGCGCGGTGATGTACACCACACCGGCACAGTAGACGTGTCGGAGGTTACTGATGAATGGAGAATATGGATGAAAACTAAGGCTGCGGTCCTGTGGGGACTCGGCGAGAAATGGCAGGTCGATGAACTCGATCTCGACGATCCCAAGCCAGGCGAGGTGATGGTCAAGCTCACAGCCAGCGGCTTATGCCACTCAGACGAGCATCTGGTCACGGGCGATATTCCGATTCCCTTCCCCGTCGTCGGCGGTCATGAGGGCGCAGGGATTATCCACAAGGTGGGAGCCGGCGTCACCGAAGTCGAAGAGGGCGATCCCGTCGTCCTTTCCTTCCTGCCAGCTTGCGGACGATGCAGCTACTGCGCCCGAGGCATGACGAACTTGTGCGACATGGGCGCCTCCATCGTTCTGGGGCCACAGCTTGACGGCACTTACCGATTCCACGGACGCGGTGAAGACATCGGGCAGATGTGTGTGCTCGGCACATTCAGCGAGTACACCGTGGTCCCCGTGGCCAGCGTCGTGAAGATCGATCAAGGCTTCCCCCTCGACCGCGCTGCCTTAGTCGGCTGTGGCGTGACGACGGGCTTCGGTTCAGCGGTTCGCACTGGCGAGCTGCGCGCAGGCGACACCGCGGTGGTCATCGGAGTGGGGGGGATCGGCAGTAACGCAGTGCAGGGCGCGCGGATTGCCGGTTGCCGCTACGTGATTGCTATCGATCCGGTCGCATTCAAACGTGAGAAGGCACTTGAGTTCGGTGCAACGCATGCCTTCGCCACCGTTGACGAGGCATGGCCGGTGGTCGCGGACCTCACCCGCGGGCAACTGGCAGATGCATGCATCATCACCACTGGTGTAGCCGAAGGTTCCTACATTCTCCCTGCCCTTTCGTTGGTCGGAAAGCGTGGCCGAGTGGTCGTCACTGCCATTGGCCATCCGGACGAAGAATCGTTTTCCGGGTCACTATTCGAACTCACCCTGTACGAGAAGTCGATCAAGGGATCCCTCTTCGGCTCGTCCAACCCCCAGATGGATATTCCTCGCCTCCTTGAGCTCTACAACCTTGGTCAACTCAAACTCGACGAGCTCATTACCAAGGAGTATGCACTCGAGGACATCAATGAGGGCTACGAAGACATGCGTCAAGGACACAACATCCGCGGGCTAATCCGCTTCTAAACCCTGGGCTGACAGAGAGATCAGAAGAATGGCTAGCACGGAATATTCAGTCGATGTCGACCTGCTCATTGTAGGCGCCGGTCCGGTAGGTCTGTACGGCGCCTACTACGCAGGCTTCCGCGGACTGTCGGTCGCCGTCATCGACGCACTACCCAACCCGGGTGGACAGATCACGGCGATGTACCCGGAGAAGCTGATCTTCGACATCGCCGGATTCCCATCAGTAAAGGGACAAAAGCTGATCGACGGACTTCTTCAGCAGGGCGCACCGTTTCAATCGACATATCTGTTGGGGCAGCAGGCGGTTAGTCTCGACCCAGTTGGAGACCGGTGGAAGATTGCAACCAGTACAGGCTTGCAGATTCTGGCTTCGGCTGTTGTCATTACCGCCGGGGTGGGGTCCGTGTCGCCTCGACCTCTGCCCTGCGGCGAAGAGTTTGTGGGCAAGGGTGTGCAATATTTCGTCCCCCGGCTCGACGTGCTTGAAGGGCAAGACGTGCTCGTGGTCGGGGGCGGCGACTCAGCGGTTGACTGGGCGCTGGCTTCTGTTGAGCGTGCCCGATCGACAACCCTGGTGCATCGCCGCAAGCAATTCCGCGCCCACGCACACAGCGTCAAACTGTTGCAGGAATCGTCATGCCGCCAGCTCGTCGATGCCGAAATCATCTCACTGAACGGAAATGGCAGCGTCGACTCCGCCATCGTCAACGTCAAAGCCTCTACCGAGCCGGTCACGGTTCCCTGCACGCTGGTCGTCGCGGCCCTCGGATTCACGATGCAACTCGGTCCGCTCGCGAACTGGGGACTCGAACTTGAGAATCGGTCGATCCTGGTCGATACCACAATGAGGACCAATCGAAACCGCGTCTTTGCTGCCGGTGATATCGCCACATATCCAGGAAAAGTGAAACTTATCGCGGTCGGTTTCGGGGAGGTCGCCTCTGCGGTGAACAACGCCGCGGCCATCCTTCAGCCCGAAGTCGGTCTTGCACCCGGACATTCCAGCGACAATGCGCCGGTATTCGCAGCCATCAGCTAGAAACCCGGATCGGAAAGGAGCATCGTCATGGGCTTCGTCATCGGCGAAAATTGTATTGACATCATGGACAAATCCTGCATGGAGGAATGTCCGGTCGACTGCATCTACGAGGGCGGGCGGATGGCGTACATCAACCCAACCGAGTGCATCGACTGTGGCGCGTGCGAAATCGTGTGCCCGGTAGAGGCGATCAAACCCATGCAACGTCTGGCCGACAAGTGGAAGCCCTTCAAAGAAGCGGCTGCCAACATTTTCGAGACCATTGGGAATCCCGGCGGCTCAACCACAGTCGAGGAAGCACTTGAGGATCCGGAATTCGTCAAGAACTTTGTCAAAGACGACTAACCCGGCGAGTCACGCCACCGACACGCTATATGCATCAGTCGTCGCGGAACGCGCGGCGACATCACCGAAAAAACTGTTAGGAGCAGAGTATGGAGCGCTCGATCACACACAACGGTCGGACCGGTTTCGGCAGCCTTACCCCAGGTGGCCTGAAACTCGACAACTTCCCGATGAAACTTTTCACCAAGGGTAATGGGAAGGTCTGGAATCCGGCGGCCATCGACTTCACCCAGGATGCGGTGGATTTTGCCGCAATGAGCGCGGACGAACAGCGATTGACCATGGTGCTGGCGTCTCAATTCATCGGCGGCGAGGAATCGGTGACTCAGGACCTGCAGCCGTTCGCGGCGGCAATGGCTGCAGAGGGGCGCCTCGGTGACGAACTGTACCTGACACAGTTTATCTACGAGGAAGCTAAGCACACCGAGGGTTTCCGGCGCTTCTTCAATGCCATTGGCCACGAGAATACAGATCTGCACCAGTACGTCGAGTACAGCGACGCGTACAAGCAGATTTTCTTGGACGAATTGCCCAGTGCTCTATACACCCTGACCGAGGACCCATCCCCGGCGAACCAAATACGGGCGAGCGTGACGTACAACCACGTCGTTGAGGGTTGCATCGCTCTGACAGGCTATTTTGCGTGGGCCAAGATGTGTCAACGACGGGGGATCTTGCCCGGTATGCAAAAGCTCGTCAAACACATCGGTGACGACGAGCGCAGGCACATGGCGTGGGGAACATTCACGTGCCGCCGTCACATTGCAGCTGACGATCGTAACTGGGACGCTGTCAGTGACCGCATGCAGGAACTGCTCAATCCTGCGTTGAACCTAATCGTCAATCTCTTCAGCGAGTACGAGGATCGCGGAATTCCGTTCGGCATCACGATCGACGAGATGACCGACTACGCACTCGACAAGGTCAACCGTCGACTCGAATCGATGGAGAGTGCTCGCGGTCTAGATCCCGCGGGTATCGATCTCGACTACTCCCCCGCCGATTTGGAAGAACGCTTCCATATCCAGGATCAGAAGGCAATCGCTGACGCCATCGCACAGGACAAGAAACTGGTCGGCAGCTAGGCTATTTAGACCTTGGGGGGCTGGTCTCGACCAGCCCCCCAAGTCCCTTCAATCGCCGCCCCGTTAAGCCTGGATACACCGATCCAAATAGTGGCCGAACGCAAGTCGTAATGCGAAAAGCCTTGCCGTAGTGAATGAACAAGATTTCCTGAAGATCACATTCGGACGCAGCGAAGAGCACCTCGCAGATGCAACTATCTCAACCCCGACCATCGCAACTTCCAGATTCGACGACCCGAATCTTGTTTCCACCGTATGGCTGGGCCCCAGTGGTCGCGTTGGCCGAGCGACCCGGACTGCTCACCTGTCCGTACCGACTGATGCAGGCGCCAATGCCGGCCGAAGATTGATCACTCGGCGGCGCTCACGTCGACGGCACAGCTAGGCTAGCATGTTGCCATGGCGATCCTCCGCCACGGAGCAATGAAATCGCTATTCGACCACCCTTAGGCACCTTCGACGTCGGGTTCGTGCCTGCGCAAATTCGCCTTCGGGCACGCGCGCCAACTCGACGCCGTGGCGTCACGGTTTCTCTGCGGACTCGCTGAAATCGCCCTGACTGCCGGCGACGGCGGTCGGGTGCTAATCGACATCAACGACTCGATCATCGAAGTCCACGGCCACAGTTCAACAAGGACGCCCACACCGCGCCAACGATTGTCAGACAGACGGCTGAGGAAAGGTTCGTGCGGTTCCTCCCGAGAAACGGCCCGAAGGATCGCCGACAATGGCGCTGATCCCCAAAGGATATCGAAGCCATTACGCGCAAACTCCGCGTTTTCCGGATATCCCACTATCGGTGCGGCAGTTCGGGGAGGCTCTGTCAACGACGGGTTGGAATTGGTTCTGGCCCACTTTCCGTGACGGCTCCACCTTCACGCCGCGTGTCGTTCCGATATGACGTGGACCGTGTGGGAGATGATCGTTCTGATGTCCTGAGAACTGGTGTGACCTGCGTGCATTTCTTCCGCATCTGGCGGGTGTCGACATCGATTCGGTCGATGTGACCGCAGGCGGAGTCCGTATTCGGGCGTCACCGTTGTCGACGTTGGCGAGCTGCCCGACGTGCGGTGTTTCCTCGAAACGAGTGCACAGTCGGTACGAACGAATGCTCGCCGATACGGCTATAGCTGGCCGATCGAGTTACGTTGTCTTGCAGGTACGTCGACCTATGTGCTCGAACACCGGCTGTGACCGACGCACATTTGTCGAGCAGATCGACGGACTGACCAAGGCTTACGCACGGACCACTCCGCTGCTACGCGGAACCCTCGAGAAGATCGCATTTGGCATCTGCGCTGGGCATATATGTCGGACGCTCTACCCTGTTGCGCCTGGTCCGAGCGCTACCTGATCCGCCCACGACCACTGTCGAAGTGCTCGGTGTCGATGATTTCAAGCTGGGAAGGCGACATCGGTACGGCACAGTTCTGATCGATATGGACACTCACCGGCCCGTCGATGTTCTCTTACCAACCGGAAAGCCGAAACAGTCACCAAAATGGCTCACCGAACATCCGGGAACACAGGTGATCTGTCGTGATAGCGCTGGCGCGTATGCCGAAGCCGCCCGTGCCGGAGCGCCCGAGGCGATCGAAGTCGCCGACCGCCGGCACCTATGGCACAACCTCGCCGAAGCTGTGAGGAAAACCGTTGCAGCCCATCATAATTGCCTGAAGAATCCTGAGTTCGAGCCTGAACCTTCGATCGAACGCACCGCGTCGAAACAACTGAAGCAGGTCGCCGAGCAGGTACACACCACCCGTCCGGAGAGTTCAATGCTCGTCATCCGCACGAAGAATCGTTTCCAGGCGGTCGAGACTCTCAAGAACGAAGGCATGGGAATCCGAACTATCGCACGGCAACTCGAACTGGCACGGGAGACCGTTCGTCGTTTCTACTACGCGAACAGTGTCGATGAGTTGTTGGGGCATCGCGAGCCGGCCTGCCAACTATGTTGGACGAGTTCGCCGAATATCTTCACGAGCGTTTCAACGACGGCCATGCCTACGCTGCTGCACTTTACGAAGAACTTCAAGAATTGGGATATCGCGGCAGCTATACAGCTCCGTTCTGGATTACCTTCGCCCGTTTCGCAGGATAGGGGCAGCTCCACCGTCCACACCGAAAGGTGCCGAAAGTGCGGCGGATCACCTCGTGGATGCCGCGGCATCCCGACAACCTCACCGACGATGGGCAGATCAGGCTCAAGCAGGTTCTCGCCAGCTGCCGGCACCTCGAAGCAACTGCAGGCCATGTCAAGTCGTTTGCAGGGATGCTCACCGGACGCCTTGGCAAACAATTGAACCTGTGGATGTCGGCCGTTTCGGCTGATGATCTGCCGAACTTGCATCGGTTCGCTCGAACGAGGCCAAGCCGATACGTCGGCTTTGTGGGTCGGGCGACGTCAGGCAAAGGGTCGTCCGTTGCGCTACCCAGCTTTCGAGGCGTCGTTTCGGGCCACTGCGACTCGGCTCGGTGTTCATGCGACATCGCACATGTTTCGGCATACGGTGGCTCAGTTGCTGGTCGACACGGCGGGACTGCATGTGGCACAACAAATCCTCGGACATCGGAATGTGTCCACCACTGCCGATGTGTATGCCTATGTCGATGAGAAAGCTATGTTGAAGGCGCTCGTGGAAAGTCGCTCGCCGTCAGCGGAGCGCGCACCTGACTGTTGTGGAAGGAATCCGGACGTCGGTATGCGCGACTACGCCCCGGAGACAATTGCGGCATTGGACGATCTGGGAGGGTGCCGGTGAACGCGGTCAGCCTTCAGATCGATCGGGACCTGCGCAAAGAGCCATTCGAACCCGATCGGGTGATGGCTGCCGTCAGGGAAATGGTGCGCACCTGGGACTGCGGACCGCGGCGCCGACAGCACGTCATATCGGATACGGCGGCGATACTTACGAACACTCCTGCGCAAGAGGGTATTTCGTTGCAGCAGTGGTGGCTGATAGCCGAGGAACGGTGCACCGTCTCGGAGGGGCGGGCATTGGTGCTCGGCCGTTTCGTTCAGCCGACATGACCGTTCATCACATCCGCCCGGATTCCGCAGAACAAGGCACGAGCCATCGGTGAACCCGCCGGACGAATCGCTGCCCGCGAACTCGAAGTAGAATGACTCCGCAAGGCACTACGACGAGCCGAAGAACTCAACGACGACGTCGCCACCGCCCTCGAATCCTTCAGCTGACCAACACAGCATCAAACTCTTGAGACAAGACCTCGTCGATGATCAGTTTGTAGCGGCGAATCTTCTTCAGTTCCGCTTCGATCCGGCCTGCATGGTGTACGGCACCGAGACGAGCAATCCAGTTCGATGCCGTGTCGAAGAGGACGGAGTAGCCGGCGTGGGCCGCTTTTGCGCCGAGTCCGATTGCTATGTGTGTTTTGCCGATGCCGGGCGGGCCGAGCAGGATCACGTTCTCTGCCTTCGCCACGAATGTTTCGGTGGCCAAGGGCGCCAACACCTCACGACGTAGCGATGGCAGGCGGTCGAGGTTGAAGTCCTCGAGTGTTTTCACCGCCGGAAAGTGCGCAGTGCGGATCCGCATGATGGCACCCTTGGATTCGCGCTCAGCGACCTGCTGTTAAAAACAGCGCTGCAAGGTATTCCTCGTGTGGGACCAGTTCTCATCCCGCCCCTGGGCTGCGAGATCTTCCCAGGTTGCTCCGGTCGTCCGCGTTTTCAGTACCCGGGTGAGGTGGGCGATCATCGACGGCAACCCATCGGATGATCCTGCCGGCTTCGTTGGCGTTGTGGTCTTCGAACTGGTAAAGGTAGCCACTTACGTTCTCGCTTTCGTTGTGGGAATGCAGAAATCGACCCTGAAAAGGGCGTCATAGTCAGGCAGAGCACGCAAGGCGGCCCGGTGCCCGTCGAGATGGTGGCGGTCGGCGTCATGGTGACGTCGCTGGTCGGCGGTGAACTGTTGCCGCAACTGCGCGGCCGCCTGGACGTGAGCCGGATCGGTAACCACGGCATGTTCGCCCAGGATCGTCGGTAAGAGCCGACGACCTGTCCCTCGCAGGTGACCACCACCTCGTTCGGGTGATGCGGCGACGTCGACGAACCTGCCGATCACTCGTGGGTCGACGGAGTAGTCTACTGCATCCATCCTGATGTAATAGTCACGGGCCAACTGGATTCGGTGGTGCAGTCCGATCGGCGGGTTCACCGGCGGCGGTGGAAGCATCGCCGAATAGTCCGTGTCGAGCAGGTCGATCGCGCGGCCCCCGATCGAGCGAACCATCCGAGAGTTGGCGCGTAGGAACCAGTCGCCGAGTTAGTCGTTGAAGTCCTCGGGGGAAGCGAACCGGCGGCCAGGCGGAAACGAGGTCTCGAGGTAGCCGTTGTGCCGTTCGACTAAGCCCTTGTACTCGGGGTCCCGCGGTGGAGCGAGTTTGATCTGCGTGGCCAATGTTCCCGCGAACGCCACCGCTGGAGTGATCACCCTTCCAGTGCCACCGATCGCCGAATCTCTATCCCACAGCAGTGTTTTGGTCACTCGACCGATCTTCGCGACCGAGGTCCACATTCCCGAGAGAATACCCCCGCCCTGCCTCGAAGGAATCATCGATGCGGTCGTGAACCGTGAGAACGCAAATGTCATCACCCGCACAAGGCAGGATTCGTTCTTGCCCGGCTGCGACCGGGATTCTCGTCTCTGGGAACCAGAGATCGTATTGGGTGAGTTGACCAGGCTCCTAAGTGATTCGGTCGGCGGAGTCGATTCCCTGGTACTCCGGCCGGATCTGTCCCACCCGATCATTGAGTGTGGTCAGCGAATGTTCCCAGCCGATCCGTTCGGCGATCACCGTCGCGGGCATCCGCGGATACTCGGACAGCAGTTGCCTGATCTGTGGCTCGACTCCATCGGCGAGTGAGCCGCGTCCCCCGACCCGGCTCTGGCCCTGCGCGCGTAACGCAGTGCGCCCGGCGTCCCAGGCGATGCCCATCCGTCGTGCGATTTCCTTGATCGGTGTTTCTTCGCCGCGCTGCAGACGACGAATTTCTGCCCAATCCTCCACTGATATCACCCTCCTAGCATCGGAGACGGTCAATCCCAATCCGTCGCTAACCCCAACGGTTCAACGTGTGGCGCTCCACGCATTCTTCACCCCCACCGACCTCGCAGACATCGACACTTGTTGCGGCCGATGGAATCCATCGCCGGCATACGATCATCGAGCAAGTGCATGCGGATCTGGAGAACTCCGTGCTCGCACACAAAGCCCACAGTGCGTTTTGCGCGAATGCCGACTGGCTCGTCTGCGCTGGAATGGCCTTCAACCGCACGCACACTGCAGCGACACTAACCGGTGACTCCGCACTGGCGAAAAGCGAGCGCCGGCGCCATCCGCCGGACGGTGATCTCGGTCCCCCAACGGATCGCCTAACTCCGTCCAAAAACTGACCTTGCACCTCCCGCCGGGCTGGCCGTGGGAGAAACCGTGGACAACGTTGTTCGAGAGCATGTTCTACCGCCCCGATCATCGCCTGACCGGGTCCGACTCTTGCGCGCCCACGTTGTGAAGATCCAGTAGGACGACCCGACAGCTGAGGTCGGCTGATCGACCACGCTCACAGCTCACCCGATGGCGCGCAAGATAATTCACAACGACGAATCATTACCTCGGTGCATCCAGGAATCGGCGTCGAGTAGCCCATAGCGACCCGCCATGGCCGCTGCTTCGATACGATTTCGCGCCCCTACCCGTTGAATAAGTGATGCGACCATCCTCTTGGCTGTTCTTTCGCTGACATGCACTCGCTCAGCGATTTCCGTTGTCTCCAGACCATGAGCGAGCAGGCTCCACAGTTTCACTTGTTGTGGACCGAGCTTGTCTAGGAGATCATTCTCGGGCTTGCGACTACTTCTGAGTATTTTCTCAAGCACGCCCGCCTCGACGACTTTCATTCCGGCCGCAAGGGCGAGTAGCGGGGCCACGAGCGCGTCCGCGTCGGACGACTTCGCCATGAACCCGTCCGCACCGCTCCGCAATGCACGTTCGGCCAAGGCGAGGTCCTCAGTGCCCGAAAGTGCCAAGATCCGCGTCGTAGGATAGGCGGCACGGACTGCTGCGATGGCCTCCAATCCGCCTCGTGGTGGCAGAGTCAGGTCAATCGTCACGATGTCCGCTCGGTTCTTCCCGACCAGTGCGACTGCCTCATCGCCGTTCGTCGTGGTGCCAGCAACATCGAAAAGGTGGTCAGCCCTGACACCTAACAACAGTTCGAGCCCCTGAGTGAAGAGCGCATGGTCGTCCACGATAACTACGACGAGTGGGGTACCAGACATAGATTGTAGTGTGACATGCCCGACAAGTACGCGATGCTATGCGGGCTCTCACCTAGAGAATCTGAAGGGATCGACTCAGCGCAGCCTTGAGGAGCAACGATCATGTTCAGAGGGTATGACCCTATCGCGGGAGCTGCGATAAAGCCTGTTCATTGGAAGGAACCCGAGCGAGTAATCGCGGTGCTGCGAGTTCTCGTCATCGGCAGCATCACCGTGGTCGTAGCTTTCGGAACACCGATAAACCGTACATACCTGCCGATAGCGGTGCTCGGTCTCGGGTTCGCCTTCACGTATGCCAGTTACATTTTGATTGCCGATCTGCAGGGCCTGCGCCAACTACCCCAGGATGTGGTCGCGGCCCTCGACGGGGTGGCGTCGGTGACATTGGCGGCCGCAACTGGTGGAGCAATGAGCCACCTTGTCGCAGTTCTGCCTTTGGCGATCGTCGCGATCGCGATACGCCAGGGGATTCGGCACGCCATTGCCGGCGCCGCGTGCGTGGGTGCACTATTTGCCGTGGTTGCACTCGCCATACCGCTGCCTAGTGCGTCGATGGCGTACCGCATAGAGACGGCATGGTGGTGGTGCGGTTACCTAATTATGTTCGCAGTCTTGACCGGCACCCTACGGAGCCTCCTCGATCGTGAACATGACCGAGCGGTCCAGGCGAGGGCCGAGGCGCTCTCGGAGCATCTGACAATTGTCGAGGAACGCGATCTCCGAGCCAGACTGCTCGAAGCCCAAGCGATGCGAGATGATGGGCTGAGGATCGTACTGCACGAATTCCGCACGCCGATATCGTCATTGAGTTCGTTGGCTAACTCCCTCGCCACCCCGGGCCGGTTTGACACCCAGGCCCAGGAAAGGGCCATCAGTCTGATTGCAGCACATAGCCGGCACCTCACCGACATGCTCGACAGTTTGGCCGATGTGGCGTTGAGTACGGGCGATCCCACCGGCGTCGCCCGCGTGCGGCGCATCGCATTGGACGAGCTTGCCCACGGGTCGCTCGCAGCGGCTGGCATCTCGCGCGCGAACAGCAAAATCACCATCACACCGCCCGGTGCCGTGGTCCACTGCGATGCCCACCGACTACAACGTGTCATGACGAATCTTCTCGAGAATGCGCGACGATACGGTGCGGACCATCCCGTGGAACTGTCCCTGATCTGCACCCCATCGTCCCTGAAGGTCGAAATCGGCGACCGCGGACCGGGTTTGACCGATGACGAGGCCACCCTGGTTACCCGCAAGTTCGTTAGCCTCGGCGAGCGCAGAGGCACGGCGGGGCTCGGTTTGTGGATCGTCGCGGAAATATCGAGCGCGATGGGCGGTACCTTTGTCTTGGTACCGCGCCCGGGGGGAGGACTGATCGCCCGAGTCGTCATCCCACTGGACAGCCCTCCGGAGATCTCAGCACGCGTCGACCCACGCTGACGCGACTCCCGCACGCCGTAAGTGCAGGAAACGGTCCCAGTCTCAAGCCACGATTCCAACTGGTCAAACAGCACCGGCCTGCCTGACTCGCCTGCCTGCACCGCTCACCACCTTACGGAGAGCTTCTGCCCAGTCGATGCCGTCAATCCGGGTCCTGGTCACATATAGCTTTGCCCGTGAAAGCTGGCACCACCCCGCGACCAGAAAGCCTGTCACTGCGGATATTTCATCCCGATGCACCAAAACCAGCCCCTTTGCAACGCACTTTTCTCAAGCCTCGCACCGGCCCCGGATTGCCCGCAGTGACGGGATCCGCAGCGGTAGTCCTCTCGTGCATTATGGGCACCTCCCGCCCGTCCGCCAACTACCCGCTCGTCGGAAGCTTCGGGCCTTTCATCGCGGCCGCCGACGGCCCGCTCGGGCCATCCATGGCCCGTATGACCCGCGCAAAGACGTGACCTGGATCACCAGACTTGACCCCTAGTGCGCCGAAGTCCGGCGTCCATAAGCAGGAGATTCGATGACCACGATCATCCCTGAAGGCACGGCACCGTCCTTGGATGGTGCCGAGGAGAGTATCTTCATAGCGGGACAGCGCCGCCCAGCGTTGAGCGGCAACACTTTGGATACTGTCGACCCAGGAAACGGGAAGGTCCTGACCCGGATCGCGCTGGGCACCGGCGATGATGTCGACGCCGCTGTGCGCTCGGCCCATTCCGCCCAGACCGAATGGGGTGCGCTTAAGCCCACTGCACGTAGTCGTGCGCTTGCGGAGCTTGCGCACCTCGTCGAGCAAAACGCTGAGGAGCTTGCCACACTCGAAACCCTCGACAACGGTAAGCCCCTCACAGAGTCCCTCTTCCTTGACCTGAGCATCGCAACGGAAGTCTGGCGTTACTACTCGGGTAGTCCATCCCGGTTGACCGGCGATGTTTTGCCGGTGTCGCCACTGGTGGGCGAGGCCCTGACGTATACTCGGCGGCAACCACTCGGTGTCGTCGCGGCCATCGTCCCGTGGAACTTCCCGCTCCTTATCGCCAGCTGGAAGATTGCGCCCGCTCTGGCCGCTGGTAATGCCGTCGTCGTCAAGCCGAGCGAGATGACCTCGTTGACGACGGTGCGGCTCGCAGAATTGGCGATCGAGGCAGGGCTACCTCCTGGCTTGTTCAACGTCGTAACCGGCTTGGGTCACGAAGCGGGACAAGCACTCGTAGAACATCCCGGTGTAAACAAGATTACGTTCACCGGGTCGACTGAGACGGGTCGGCGCATCGTTGCCGCCAGTGCCCGCAACCTTGCGAAGGTGACGCTCGAACTCGGTGGCAAGTCCGCCAACATCGTCTTCGCGGACGCAGACCTCGATGCAGTGGTCGAGGGTGTCCTGACTGCCATCTTCGTAAATCAAGGACAGGTCTGTTGCGCTGGTAGCCGCCTGTTCGTGCACCGCAGCATTCATGACGAGGTGGTTGCCAGACTGGTAGAGGCGACACAGAGAATCGTGACCGGTCACGGCCTCGACGATGGCACGCAGATGGGACCATTGATCTCGGCAAATCAGCTCGACCGGGTCGAAGGTTTTGTTCAGGCCGCACTCGCGGAAGGAGCGGTCCTGCAAACCGGCGGCAACCGCTGCTCGGACTCCGCCGGCTACTTCCTCGAGCCCACGATCTTCACCGGCGTGACCGACCACATGCGTATCGCCCGCGAGGAAGTGTTCGGCCCGGTTCTGTCGGTCCTTGCATTCGATGACGAAGCCGAGGCAATCGCCCGGGCGAACTCGAGTGAATACGGACTCGCAGCCGGCGTGTGGACCCGTGATGTCTCACGCGCACACCGGGTTGCGCACGCACTCGACGCAGGGACGGTGTGGGTCAACATGTACAACATGCTGGACCCAACCTCGCCTTTCGGTGGCTTCAAAAATTCCGGGTATGGACGTGACCTCGGCGAGGAAGCGCTTCTCGGCAATACCCAGACCAAGTCGGTCTGGATAAATCTCGACTAAGGAGAAACACAAATGGGCATCTTCAAGAACGCCGACGATGTGTACAAGTATGTCGGCGGTGTATTCAATCAGGGAGTTTCGGATCCCGAATTGGGACCGAAGTTTGCGGAGTCGGGTGTGACTCTTCGGATTACGTACACCGACCCTGATTCGGTGATCACGGTCGACTTTCCAAACGGTAAAGTTTACACCGGAGTGGATGTCGGGCCCGACCCGAACGTCGAACTGTTCATGTCGGCCGACAGCGGAAACAAGTTCTGGCTCGGCAACCTCAATCTCCCCGTCGCCATGGCGAAGGGCACGGTGCGTGCCAAGGGGCCAGTGCCGAAGCTTCTCAAGATCATCCCTACAGCGAAGACACTGTTTACCCCGTACCGAAACATGCTTGCCGTCGACGAGCGGACTGATCTGCTGAACGCCTAGCCGTGTATGGGAGCGTGGTGCGTCAATTTCACCGCGCCGCGCTCCCGTCGACAAGTCCCCCTTTTTTCTGAAACCTGGAGACCCCGTGCTTAGTACGATGCAAAACTCCCCACTGCTGGTCCGCGAGATACTGCTACACGGGCAGCGCATATACGGGAACTCCACTGTCGTGACCTACGAGCCGGATTCCTGCCGTCGCACCACATTTGACGAAGTAGCCCGCCGTGCCGAACGCCTCGCCAGCGGGCTGACCGAAATCGGAGTTTCTCCAGGCGACCGGGTCGCCACGCTTCTGTGGAATACGCAGGAACATCTTGAGTGCTACCTCGCGATCCCCTCGATGGGTGCCGTCCTCCACACCCTCAACCTGCGACTGACCCCAGAGCAGTTGTCGTTCGTGATTAACCATGCTCAAGACAAAGTCATCATCGCCGACAGGACTACTCTTCCGCTACTGGCCCGAGTACTCGACCAGCTCACGACCGTCGAGCATGTAATCGTCGTCGGCGACACCGACCAGCTACCCAACAACCGATACTTTCACTACGAGGACCTCCTGACAGTGTCCCGCGCACCATACGTGTGGCCGGATCTGGATGAATCGCAGGCCGCGGCAATGTGTTATACAAGCGGCACGACGGGCGACCCGAAGGGTGTCGTCTACAGTCACCGCTCGACGTACCTACACTCCATGGCATCTGCCGCAGGGAACGTCTTCGGTCTCACCGAGCACGACATCGTGCTTCCAGTAGTACCGATGTTCCATGCGAATGCGTGGGGATTGGCCTACACATCATGGCTTTCCGGGTCCGATATGCTCTTACCTGGCCGCTATCTCCAGGCCGATCACCTGGCAAAGATGATCGAGTCCGAGCGACCCACCCTCGCCGGCGCCGTACCGACAATCTGGAACGATCTCCTCAGCTACGCCCGAACACACAGCACAGATCTGAGCAGTCTACGACTCGTCGCGTGTGGAGGATCCGCGGTTCCACGCTCTCTCATCGAGGGCTACGACTCCGATTTCGGTGTCCGCATCATTCAGGCCTGGGGAATGACCGAGACCAGCCCGCTCGCAGCGATAGCTCTGCCACCGAAGGGAAGCGCGCCGGAAGACGAAATGTACTGGCGATCCAAGACTGGCCGAGTGACCGCGGGCGTTGAAGCGCGTCTGGTAGACGACTCCGGCAACGAGGCGCCCTGGGACGGAAAGTCGATCGGCGAGATCCAGGTGCGAGGGCCATGGATTACCGCGGCATACTACGGAGTCGACGCAGCCGACAAGTTCGCGGACGGATGGCTGCGCACCGGCGACGTCGCCCATATTGACCCCCGCGGATACATCCAGATCACCGACCGAACGAAGGACGTCATCAAGTCCGGCGGCGAGTGGATCAGTTCGGTCGACCTCGAAAACGCCCTGATGGGACATCCGGAGGTCTTCGAAGCAGCCGTTATCGCCGTACCCGACGCCAAGTGGGAAGAGCGGCCGCTTGGCTGCGTTGTGCGCACCCCGGGCTCGACGATCGGCACCGATGAACTGCGCACATTCCTGAACGCACAGGTCGCACGGTGGTGGATTCCCGAACGCTGGGCATTTCTCGAGGCGGTGCCCAAAACCAGCGTCGGAAAGTTCGACAAAAAGGCGCTGCGCGCGCTGTACGCCCGAGGTGACATGGAAGAGCAACTCTCGACCCGCACAGCGCAGCTCAGTCATGATTCACCCAACGCCGACGGTACTCGGAGCCTCCGGCAGGGATCCCTCGGATAGCACGATCGGACCGTCACAAGTGGTGACGGCTTTCATTGGGTCACCGGGCTGTGCCGGGGTTCCCACAGTCGCGGGAACCCCGGCACAGCCCCTCTTCACCGTCGGTGTGGACCGCACCCCACTGGTACCGAGCGCCGAAAAGGGGCCCATCCCAGTCAAACCCGGCCGGAGGCGTCTCTGTCGACGCGAATCGAACGCTGCGGCATCCGTCGACACACTCATACACAGGCACTCATCATCGCGGAGGACTACGTGCAACTGCTGGACAGATCCCGATCGGCGGGCGAGAGTGGCGCGAAGGCTTTGGCCGCCTTACGCGTGGCACCCCGTGCGGTCGGTGCTTTCTACGCCACGTCCCTTGAGACGTTTCGCTTCATGTTTCGTCGCCCCTTTCATCTGCGCGAATTTCTCCTGCAGGCGTGGTTCATCGCCAGTGTGTCGATCATGCCGACTCTGTTGATGGCGATCCCCTTCTGCATGATGTTCGTCTATCAGATCAACATCCTGCTGGCAGAGATCGGTGCCGTGGACCTCAGCGGTGCGGGTGCCGGTGTAGCCATCGTTCGCGAAATCGGGCCAATCGTCACAGTCCTGGTCGTCGCGGGCGCCGGATCGACCGCGATCTGCGCGGATCTCGGCTCTCGGACGATCCGCGAGGAAATCGATGCGATGAAGGTCCTCGGGATTGATCCCATTCACCGGCTTTGTGTTCCGCGAGTGTTGGCCTCCATGGTCATCGCGATGTTCCTCAACGGCCTGGTCTCGTCCGTCGGTCTGGTGGGAGGTTATATCGCCACCGTGTACATGCAGGGCGCGTCGCCCGGTCAGTACGTCACCTCGATCTCCATTCTGACCGGTCTCGGGGACTTCTTCGTCGCCGAAATCAAGGCCGCGGTGTTCGGGATGCTCGCCGGACTGGTCGCATGCCACCTCGGCTTGAACGTACGAGGAGGACCGAAGGGCGTCGGTGACGCCGTCAACCAGACAGTGGTCTTCAGCTTCCTGCTGCTGTTCCTGGCGAACTCGGTGATCACGACTTTGGCCTTGCACTGAACACGTTTGGACAACTGACAGAAACCGAACGACAAGAATGACGGGAATCTCGTGTCGATAGCCAACAAACCTACGGTTCTCCGGGGAACCGGAGCCGCCGCGATCAAGTTGATTGATGCGCCGGTCAGCCATCTCGAGGAGATGGGCCGACAACTCTCCTTCTACAACCACACCATCGCGTCGATTCCGCGGACCCTTCGGCGCTACCGCGCTGAGACCGTCCGCCTCCTCGCCGAAGTGAGCATGGGCACCGGAGCCCTCGCCGTAATCGGCGGCACCCTCGTGGTCATCGCCATGCTCACCGCCGCCGTGGGATACGAGGTCGGCCAGCAGGGTTCAACCTCGCTCGGCCACATCGGCCTCGGCGCCCTGTCCGGTTTCATCTCTGCCTTCTTCAACACCCGCGAAGCGATCCCGGTGATAGCCGGCATCGCACTGACAGCGACAGTCGGCGCCGGTTTCACCGCACAGCTCGGGGCCATGCGCGTGAGCGAGGAGATCGACGCAATGGAAACCATGTCGATTCCGTCACTGCCGTACCTCGTCACCACAAGGGTGCTAGCCGGCGTGATCGCAGTGATCCCACTGTATTCGGTGGCCTTGTTCATCGGCTTCGCCGCCACCCAGCTGGTCACAGTCTATATAGTTGGGGAAGCCGAAGGCACGTTCTCGCACTACTTCAACGTCTTCCTCGTACCCAGCGATGTGATCTGGTCCGCGGTCAAGGTGCTGGCGATGGCCGTCGTGGTGATGTGCGTGCACTGCTACCACGGCTATAATGCCGTCGGAGGTCCAGCCGGTGTGGGGGTCGCGGTCGGTCGAGCAGTGCGGACCTCGCTGATTTCCATCATGATCATCGACCTACTTATCGGTATCGCCGTGTACGGCGGCACCGCCGGGGCTGTGCGGGTGTCGGGCTGACATGAGTGGACATCTGACAGAACACAGCCGCAAGGCCTACGTCACACTCGGCCTGGTCCTGATCGTGGTAGGAGCGCTCGCGACGGCGACCTCGATCGCCGTCTACCGGGGAAGCTTCACCTCGGCCATCCCCGTCAAGCTGTATGCGACCCGCGCCGGATTGTCGCTCGAACCCGGATCCGACGTAAAGATGCGCGAGGTCGTCGTCGGCCGCGTCATCGACGTGAAACTGGTCGACGGACACGCCGAGATATCGATGGACATCGACAAAAACCGTGCGTCCTCGATCGCAGCGAACGTCTCTGCGGCAGTAGATCCCACGACCCTGTTCGGCCGCAAGTTCGTAACCCTCATGCAACCCGAATCTCCCTCCCCCGAGTCGATCTCGGCGGGAACTGTGCTGTCGACCGGGCAGGTTGCGACGGAAATCAACGATCTGCTCGAATCATTGGTTACGGTGTTACGCACCGTTGAACCGGAGAAGGTCAACGGGACCTTGAATGCGTTGGCGACGTCGCTCCACGGCCGCGGCGACAAACTCGGCGACACCTTGGTCGACCTCGACACCTATCTGTCGAGTTTCAACGACAGCATCCCCACACTGCAACGTGACCTTGCGCAAGGCGCACAGACCACCGACATCCTCGCAGCCGCGACTCCTGACCTCATGGCAACTGTCGATCACGCCAGCACCACCGCGACGACGATCACCGAACGCCAAGACCAACTCAACGCGTTCATCCTCAGCTTTACCGGCTTCGGCAACAGCGGTCATTCCTTGCTCGACGCCGCCGGCGCACCGCTGAAAGAATCCCTGTCATCGTTGGCGCCGACCACGGACCTGCTCGCCGAGCGCGCGCCAGCCCTTCCCTGCTTCGTCGAAAGCCTGAAGCAGTCCAATACCTACCTCGAACGGACGCTCGGGGGAAGCGATATGCCGGGGTTGAACATCCTCGGCACCCTGTTGATGGGCGACCCGCCGTATACGAACCCGGCCAACCTACCAGTGGTGCAGGCGGACGGTCCCGTTGCCTGCTACGACTGGACACAGCCGCAGGGGCACACCAACTTTGATGACGGCAGTAACGCATATCGTCCCGCACGGACCCCGACGGATCTGATCGGGAACCCCTTCGCGCAGTTCTTCCTGGGAGGTCTGCGATGACCAAAAGCACACCGGTATTCAAGTTGCTGATCTTCGTGTTGGTGACCATGCTGACCGGGTTCGGTGTCGCCACACTGGTCGGCAATCTTCGGTTCGGCAGCACACACACTTACAGTGCAGTCTTCTCCAGCGCTTCCGGAATCGGGAGCGGTGCAGACGTCCGGGTGGCGGGAGTGCCAATGGGCAAGGTCACCGATGTCGCTCTCAACTCGGACAGCACGGCCGTGGTCACCTTCTCTCTGTCCACCGAGCGGCCGCTGACCTCTGCCACCGAAGCGAAGATCAAGTACAAGAACCTGATCGGGGACCGATATGTCGACCTGTCCCAGGGTGCATTCGATCCGCGTCCGCTCGACGGCCCCATCCCACTCGCGCAGACGACCTCCGCTCTGGATCTTGACCAGGTCGTCAACGGTTTCCGTCCCCTTCTCCAGGGCCTGGACCCGGACCAGACCAACCAATTGTCCACCTCTCTGGTCCAGGTCCTCAACGGTCAGGAATCGAGTATCAGCACGCTGATCACCCAAGTCGACACCCTCACTAACACCCTCGCTGACCGCGATCAGGCCATCGGTCAGGTGATCACCAACTTCAACACCGTTCTCGGCACCGTAAATAGCCGGCACGACCAGTTCGGGGCGCTCGTCGATCAGCTGCAGCACCTAGTCGCAGGTCTCAACGACGACCGGGGACTGATCAGCCGCTCCTTGGGACAGATCGACGACGCATCCAAGACATTGGCCGAGGTTCTTACCGAGAACCGTCCCGCCATCGCGCAGGACGTATCGGCCCTCGGCGACCTGGCCGGTCGACTCAATGCCAAGACCGACACCCTAAACATGATCTTGGCCAAGCTGCCCGAGAACTACCGCCTGACTGGTCGGGCCGGTGGATACGGAAGCTATATGAACCTGTTCGTGTGCGGGCTGGCGGTCAAGTACGCGCAGGGACCAGGCGGAGTCACGCCGATGTTCACCGCGCCCGCCGAAAGGTGTAAATAATGATGACTAAGTCATTCCTCGAACGGAACCCGATCCGTATCGGCGTCGTAGGCACCCTCATCCTCGTCGGTGCAATCGCCCTCGCCCTCAACTTCGACACGATGCCCGGTATCGCTGCGAAGACGTATCACGCCGAGTTCGGCGACGCGAGCGGTCTGGCGGTGGGTGACACCACCCAGATCGCCGGTGTCAAGGTCGGCGAGGTGCGGAAGATCTCGCTGGACGGAGACAAGGTCGACGTCGAATTCGATGCCGACAGCGGCGATATACGCCTCGGTGACGACACCCATGCCACTATCAAGGTCGAGACTGTGCTCGGACGCCGGTATCTCGAACTCGCGCCGGGAGGCGGCGGGGAGCTCGGTCGAGGCGGCACGATTCCGCTCGCCAACACCACGTCCGGATATGACCTGACACGATCGCTCGAAGAAGTGACCGACAAGGTTTCCAAGACGGACACCGTCGATCTGTCCGGCGCTCTCGATCAGCTCTCGCAGGTCGAACAGGCTCTCCCCCCCGACCTGCAGTCGTCACTGACTGGACTGTCCCGGTTGTCCGAGACGGTGGCCAGTCGCGATGCCGAACTGCGTCACCTGCTGACCAACACCGCAGGCGTCAGCAACGTCCTCTCCGACCGCAGTCAGCGTGTCGCCCAACTGCTCGGCCAGGGTCAGTCCCTGTTCTCCACGCTCAATCAGCGGGCCGACTCTATCCACAACATCCTCGTGCAGGCCCGGCAGATCGCCGACGAACTCACCGCGTTGAAGCGGGACAACGAAGGCACCCTCACACCCACCCTCTCGCAGGTGGACATCCTGGTGACCACCTTGAACAACAACTACGACAACATCAACGCCTCCCTAACCGGTCTCGAACGCTATTCCAAGCAAATCGGTGACGTCGTGGGCAGCGGGCCATTTTTCGGGGCGCTTCTGCAGAACATTCTGCCCGCGAATCTTGCAGGTCAGCTTCCCGGCAGTCTCGGAGGTCCTCGATGAAGGGGACACGCAAGCCCACTCGTATGCCGGCGAAAGTTCTGCTGCTCATCGTGGTCGTGGTCGCCGTCGTGGCCGGAACTGGGACCTGGGTCGCTACCAACGCCACCCACCAGGTCTCCGCTTACTTTCGGAGCACGACAGGACTATATGTCGGCGACCGCGTCATGATCCTCGGCGTCCCTGTCGGCCGGGTCAACGAGATCATTCCGGAAGGTGATCGCGTCCGGGTCGAGTTCGAATACGACGGCGACTACGACGTCCCGGTTGACGCACAGGCAGTGATCGTGGCACCGGTCCTGGTCACCGGCCGATACATCCAGCTCGCGCCGGCCTACACCGAGGGCGAGAAGATGCAGGACGGACAGATGATCCCCGTCGAACGCACCGCGATACCAATGGAGTTCGACGAGGTCAAGGAGCAAGTCGTCAAACTCGCGCAGGACGTCGGCCGCACGCCTGAGAACCCAGACGGATCACTAAACGACTTCGTGGCGAACACCGCAGACACCCTGCGCGGCAACGGCCAGACCCTGCACGATTCCCTCGTCCAGCTCGCCGACGCGACCACCACGCTCAGCAAGGGCGGGGAGGACCTGTTCGCCTCCGTCCGGAATCTGCAGTCGTTCACCAGCGCACTGGCCGCCAACGAGCAGCAAATCACGGCCTTCAGTAGGGAACTCGCCACCACGTCGTCGGTACTCAACGACAACCGCACCGAACTCGATGCCCTGCTCAACAGCATGCTCACAACCTTCAACGAGGTCACCCAGTTCCTCCAAAACAATCGCGGAGCACTGACCACCGACGTGGGTAAGCTCACCGACATCACCCGCCAGCTAGTCGACCGCGAGGACGCGCTCGCCTCGATACTGCACTCCGCTCCAACCTCGCTGACGAATTTCTACAACATCTACGACCCCGACTCGAACTCGCTGACAGCCGCGATAGCCGTTTCCGATACCCCCGACCCACGGTCATTGATCTGTGCCCTTCTCACCACAGTCGACGCTCCGGCCGACGAATGCATCAAGGCCACAGGAACACTCGCCAACGGCCTGGTCCAAGGCGCTGGCGCACCAGCTCCGAGTGGAGGAACCCGATGATTTCGATCAAACAGCTCGCCACCTGCTCGGCCTTGGCACTCGGGATCGCGGTGACAGCCACCGGATGTCGATTCGACGGCATCAATTCCATCCCGCTACCAGGAAACGCCGTCGGCGGCGAGACCTACGAAGTCACAGTCGAGCTCGCTGACATCCAGAATCTGGTTGGCAACTCGCCGGTCAAGGCGGACAACGTCATCGTCGGGAATATCGCTCGCATCGGTGGAGAGGATTGGATCGCTCACCTGACACTCGAGCTGCGCGACGACGCCGCGATCCCAGCGAACGTCACTGCGAAGCTGACACAGAACAGTGTGCTCGGCTCGCAGTATCTGGAACTGACGGTTCCAGCCGCAGAAGAGCCAACGGGAACCCTGCAGGACGGAGCCATCATCCCCCTGTCCCGTACCAGTCAGTACGCCTCCACTGAAGAAGTTCTGTCCGCCCTGTCCCTGGTTCTCAACGGCAGTGGGCTACAGCAGGTCCGCACGGTGACCTCCGAACTCGTTCGTGTCCTGGACGGTCGGGAGCAGAATCTGCATGAGCTCTTCGGGAACTTGGAGACCTTTATGGGCGGACTCGATCAGCAGCGAGCCGACATCGTGCGCGCTATCGACGGGCTCGACCGGCTCGGCGGCGAGTTGGCAGCGCAGAACGGAACACTCGACCGAGGCATCGAGACCATCACCCCGGCCATACAAGTGCTCAACGACCAGCAAAAGCAACTGACGACGATGCTGACCAGCGTCGGTGAGTTCGGCCAAGTCGCCACTGAGGTGCTCGACAGCAGCCGGGCGAATCTGCACGCCAATCTCACCGCGTTGCAGCCCACATTGAGTCAACTCGCCTCCGTCGGGGATTCGATCCCCGAGGCGCTCAAGATCGCCGCGACCATGCCGTTCCCGATCGAAACCACCGAGCGCGCGGCGCGTGGTGACTACGTGAACCTGTTCCTCACCCTCGATGTGAGCGCCGAGACAGTGGGCGGAAAGGTGCTCGGCAGCATTCCGTTTTCCGAGCTGGCCGGCCTCAACCCGGCCAGACAAGCCGCCAACCCGCTGCTGGCACCCACCGAGTCGCACCCGGCCGCACTTCCTGCCGTCGGGACACCCCAACAGCAGGGAGGTCAGCGTTGATGCGCACGAAACTTGTCCGCACCCAACTCGTCATTTTCACCGTTGTCGCAATCGTCGCCGTCGGTAACTCCGTCTACAGCTACATGGGGTTGAAGCGATTTTCAGGTATCGGAATGTACTCGGTGGATGTCGAACTCGAACGAGCTGGCGGACTCTACCCGAACGCGCTCGTCACCTACCGCGGCGTCGACGTCGGCGTCGTCGAATCCCTCGACGTGAACCCCGACCACGTGACCGTGCATATGCAGCTGGACTCAGACCACAAGATTCCCCAGGCGACCGATGCATACGTACGCAGCGTGTCAGCGATCGGTGAGCAGTACGTCGATCTGATGCCGACTACCTCCGAGGGACCATTCCTGGGCGACGGCGACGTCATCGATCGATCCCGCACCACCCTGCCCGTGCCAGCCGCGAAAGTGGTCGACGAGGTGAACACCCTCCTGGAAGGACTGCCCAAGGAGGACCTGAAGACCACCGTCGACGAGGCGTACATTGCTTTCGATGGTGCCGGCACCGCCCTGTCCCAGCTGATCGACTCCACCCGCCCACTCATCGCGCTCGCGCAAGCGAACCTGACACCGACCACCACCTTGATCGACGACGCCGAGCCTGTCCTCGCTGCAGCCAACGAGGCCGGCTCGGACATCACCAGCTTCGCCACCGATCTGGCCTCGTTCACCGAGCAGCTGACCATGAATGACACACAGATTCGCGGAGCATTGGACAGCGGCCCCGCATTCTTCGACGCATTCGGCGGAACTATGACCGATCTCCAACCGTCGCTGCCGCTGCTGTTGGCGAACCTGCAGAGCACAGGTGAAGTGTTGCGGGTCAACTTACCCGGTCTGCGCCAGATTTTGGTGGTCTATCCGGCGTTGTCGGCCGCGATCAACTACTCACATCTGGGCGTGCAGGGCGCAGACCGCACCTACGGCCAGGGACCTCTCGATATCAAGCTGGGCAACACCGCTAATCCCCTGCCCTGCACCGAAGGATACGGACAGACCCAGCGCCGGGACCCCGGCGATCTGTCCCCTGCCGAACCGGCCATCGACCCGTACTGCAAGTTGCCCCCGAACGAGCCCCGTGTGGTCCGTGGTGCTCGCAACCTCCCCTGCGCCACCGACCCTGCTGTGCGCACGGCCGAGGTCGGGGAATGCCCAGGCGGCCTGCCGTCGAACTGGCCGCAGATGCTGGCTCGGCCAGGGCAGCCCTACACCCCGGCGCCGGGGGAACCGCCCACGACGCCCGAACAGTCCGACAGCTCTCAGCCGACGCCCGTCACGGCAACCCCAGCCTCCTGGGACATCAGCAAAACGCCGGCGATCACCACTTCACCCTACGACCCGATCACCGGCACGTTCCGAGCCCCAGACGGCACCCTGTACTCCATCGACGCCACAACCCCCACCCGGTCCAAGGAGGAACTGACATGGCAAAGTCTGCTACTGCGTTAGCCACCGAGACGATCGACGACGAAAACGTCCTCGACCAACCCGAAACACACACTCACACCACCGATTCCGGCGACTCCGCAAGCCGACAGACCGGCCGTATTACCCTCGCTGCAATCGTGTTCGCCGGTGCTCTCGTGCTGGCGGGCACTGTTTTGGGGATAAACTCGTGGAACGACTGGCGGACTACGGAAACAGCCGCATCCCGCGACATCACCATCCTCGATACCGCCACACAGATGGCCACCAATCTGGTAACCCTCCGCCACCAGAGCCTCAAGGAGGATATCCAGAGGGTCTCCGACGGCACTACCGGAACATTCCACGACCAGTTCACCACCTCCTCAGGTGGTTTCGGTGATGTGCTGAACGAGGGACAGGTCGAGTCCACCGGGGAAGTGAAGTCCGTCGGAATCATCGACGCGACAGACGATCACGCCACCGTCCTCGCGGCAGTCACATCGACGGTCAAGAACACCGAGGCACCCGACGGTGAGCTGCGGGTCTACCGCATGAAAATGACACTCGACCAGGTCGACGGTCGCTGGCTGGTATCCAACGTGGAGTTCGTCGCATGATTACCTACATCTCTCGCATCACCTCGTTCCTCAACACGTGGAGCAGCCGCAAACGCACCCTGGTGGTCGCCGGCCTCGGCGTCCTGACGGTCGCGGTGACAATCGCCAGTGCGACGCTGACAATCCTCGCCTACGAAGGCCGCAGCCAGGAAGACACCCGGCAGCAAGCCCTCACGCAGGCCACGCAAATGGTCCCCGACATCCTGTCCTACGACTTCAACACCGTCGACGACCACTTCACCAGCGCACTCGCGCATCTCGGGGGCGACTTCCGCACTCAGTTCGAGAGCGTAAGCAAAGACATCATCATCCCGTCCGCGAAGAAGCGACAGGTAGTCACCTCGGCCACTGTCGTGGAATCTTCTGTAGTCTCGTCCGACACCGATGCCGCCACCGTGCTGATGTTCGTCAACCAGTCGACCACCAGCACTGACAGTCCCGCCCCCAAGCTGGACGGCAGCCGTATCCAGGTTTCGCTGCACCTCGACGACAACGGTTGGCAGATCACCGAAATGACCCCGATCTGAGCCCCGGCATCAACTACCCGAATTCCCCCGTTCACGAATCGATGTAAGGAAGTCACGCGATGGGTGTCGAAGTTTCAGTCAGCGACCTGACCAAGTCTTTCGGCTCGCAAAGGATTTGGCAGGATGTGTCGTTGACGCTCCCTGCCGGAGAGGTCAGTGCTCTTCTGGGACCGTCGGGCACCGGTAAGTCGGTATTTTTGAAGTCCCTGATCGGACTACTCCGCCCGGAACAGGGCTCCATCCTGATCGACGGCACGGACATCCTCCAGTGCTCGTCCAAGGAACTCTATGAGATTCGCAAGTTGTTCGGTGTGCTCTTCCAGGACGGCGCACTTTTCGGTTCCATGAACTTGTACGACAACATCGCTTTCCCATTGCGCGAACACACCAAGAAGTCCGAGTCGGACATCCGCAAGATCGTGATGGAGAAGCTCGATCTGACGGGTCTCGTCGGCGCCGAGGAAAAGCTCCCCGGCGAGATCTCCGGTGGTATGCGTAAACGTGCAGGTTTGGCGCGGGCGCTCGTTCTCGATCCCGAAATCATCCTCGTCGACGAGCCGGACTCCGGCCTCGACCCGGTTCGCACCACCTACATCAGCCAGACGCTCATCGACATCAACGCGCAGAGCGACGCCACGATTCTAATCGTGTCGCACAACATCAACCTCGCACGAACCGTGCCGGACAACATCGGCATGCTTTTCCGTCGCCAACTTGTCATGTTCGGCCCGCGTGAGGTACTCCTCACGTCGGACGAGCCCGTCGTCAAACAGTTCCTCAACGGCACCATGATCGGTCCGATCGGTATGTCGGAGGAGAAGGACGAGGCTCAGATGGCGCACGAGCAGGCGCTCGTCGACGCCGGTCACCACGCCGGTGGTGTCGACGATGTCGAGGGCATCGTTCCGCAGATGAAGGCAACGCCCGGTAACCCGGAGCGTCAGGCCGTCGGTCGCCGTCAGGAACGTGTCCGCCAGATCATGCACACCCTGCCTGAGAGTGCACAGATCGCCATCCAAGAAAGTTTCGAGGAACACCAGATCTACAGCGACTTCGATTCCGCTACAGAAGAACTCGGAGCCATCGACGTTCATGATTGGAGCATTCCCTAACCTATGCCTGTCTCCGTTGCGCATGTGCACACGGCCGGTGAAGCCGATAGCCGCGATTTCGGTCATGTCGGCGAGTTTCGAGGCGGCTACTGGTTTGCTGCACGTGCGCACCCCGGCTGCGATCCTCATGCAAAATCAAGTGATCTGCATCTACTGCCGGACAATGCGGTGCATCACGGCCGGAAACGTGGTGCGTGTGGGTGCGTCGAGAGAATTCCAATGGCGGTGTGGGCGAAACCGCGGAACTCGCGGGTGGTTCCGCTGAATTTCCTGGTGATGCGGGCATTGGATCTGTACTTGCTCGAACGGACAGAAACTGGGTGATGCTCGTCGTAGCGGCGAGTGCGACTTCGTGAGCGATGCGCTGCGCTCGGACTTTGACGAAAACTGAGGAATGCGCCTCACACCATCGAGATCACACGCCGGAAACTATCGCTGCGCTCCTGGCCGCTTGTGCGGCAGGCACCGCTGCGGTCGTTGCCGTCGACCCGCCAGCGAGTGCGTCGCCGATCTCTACCCGGCCGCGTTGTCCGACAGCTTCTACACCTCGCCCGCCGATCTGACCGACCACCGACCTGGTGACGTTCTCGCTGCGCAACCAGCACCTGACCTCCTCGCAGTCCTTCTCACCCCATCGAAACAGTGAGCGCCCTACTCCTCTTCAAGCTGCGTGCGATGATCACCTCCCCCCTGATGACGACAGGTTACCGAACCGACACCCGCTTCCTCGAAGCATCAAATTGGATTTACACCACCCGCCAAACGCATAAAATGCGGGACAGCCTGCAGTACAATACGATTCGATTCAGATGCACATCACCGAAAGGCCCATAACCGTCGATGGACAAGGGATACTTCCGCACACAATGCCGCCACTGTGGCAACCTCGTCTACGAAGGACCCTGGATCCCACCCCAGCGGCGCCACCACATCCATCACGACCACCGAACAACCTGCACCAGCAGTGCTGAGCAACGTCACCCGCTACGACCACTGCTCAGCCTCGTCGGAGCCACCTCGGCCGAGCCCCACTGACCGCGCGCGCCCCGGCTTCACGTCACACCCTCGCGCAGCACGCGGCGAGGCAACTCAGCTAGCCGCTCACTGTCCGCCTGCTCCGGCTACGCCCAAGGGTGCAAGCTGACAGTTCCGTTTCACCGCAACCCTCGACGGGTAGCCAACTTCACGGCGGAGAGCTGCACACGCAACGAGTCGCCGACCAGGGCCTTCCCCAGGTGAGCACCAACCGGAAAACGGCCTGCGGCATCCCCACACGCGAGCAAGGGATACACCCGATTCGTCGGCTGCCACCACCAGCAGCCGGCGAATCGCCCACACCACACGACACTCGCTGCGCTCGACGACTTCCGTCTCACTAGTGTTTACGACCGCCGAGCCCGGAGTTCGTGACTTCTATCGGGATGGCGGGCCTATCGCCGCCCTCCGCCCATATTGCTTTACGTGACTGACTGTTTCGGCATTCCACGCCCGTCTGCGCCATGTCCGCGCTGACATACTCGCCTCCTGGAACCGATGCAGGAGACCAGACGAGACCGTCACCTTTCTTCAACGTCGACCTCGCAATGTAAAACTCAGGGGTAGTAACACCTGACCATCGTGCTCGCCGACGCGGGAGACGAATGGCGCACTGACGCGAGCGGGCTATCTGGTGACGTACTCGAATGTCCTGCCGGACGCCGGCGCAGAGAATACCGTGATCGTCGGTCCCGGCGATGCGGTGACCGGGCTCGGATGGTCCGCACCCGAAGGCCCGGACGAGGCCATAGCCCTCGGAAGATTCGAGGGCTCGCCGGTTGTGACGATCACCCAACCAAACGGTGATCTCATCTCCGGTTTCTGACCAGACCGGTGGTGTCCACGTCCGATTCCGATCGCAGCGACCCACAGGCGCTACGCACGGTACCTGCCGTCGGCAACGAAGTTCCCGTGGACTCGCTCGGCGCCGACACCACGGCCCGTGCAGATCACCGACAGCATCGCTGGCGGATCGGATACTCCCTCGCTGATCTGCCAAGGTCACTGTATTCCGCAATCGATTCGGGTCGTCATGCAGATTCCCTCGCCCCCGGACGATCTCACCTGGATCCTCGATGTTCAGCTCAACGGCCAACTCATCGAGTGTCGCCGACTCGACCGCACGATGGCGGCGACACCATCGCCGCCGTCGACGAGGCCGCCGGAACCTACCCCGGACGGATTGCTTGATCTGGCAACCGAGCTCGGTGAAATACGTGCCTGGCTACCTGTGCTTTCGACTACTGCGTAGCTACTTCACCTTGAGGTCGACCCTGAGCTTGATCTATCCGCCGATACACCCGCGCCGTGCCGGCGCACGGGCGCGTCACGCTGTTGCACGACTTCACCGTTCGAGACTTCGTCGGCCGTCAATCACCCCTAACAGGTGAAGTGAAACATGCCCACCGCGCTCCACACTGTCGGTATGGCTACGACATCGAATGCGGCATCCGAGTCAATCATCCGCCAGCAGAAGGCACTCCTCGAGAGTCTGCCGTTCTCCGATACGCAGGATTTCGACGACGCACACCGCGGCCTTGTCGGCCGCCGCCAACCGAACGCGGTCACCGCCGAGGACGGAACCGTCCTCTGGGACAACGACACCTATTCGTTCCTGCAAGGCGACGCACCCGACACCGTCAATCCGAGTCTGTGGCGGCAATCCCAACTCGTTGCCATCGCCGGATTGTTCGAAGTAGTCCCGGGCATCTATCAGGTCCGCGGAATGGACTTGTCGAATACCTCCTTCATCGAAGGTGACGAGGGGGTCATCGTCATCGACACCTTGCTCTGCGCCGAAACAGGTAAAGCTGCCCTCGAACTCTATCGAGAACATCGCGGCGACCGGCCGATCAAAGCGATCATCTACACCCACTCGCACGTCGACCATTTCGGGGGTGTCAAAGGTTTCGTCTCGCAAGAGGAAGTTGACTCCGGGGCGGTGAAAATCATTGCACCGGAAGGATTCGTCGAACACGCCGTCTCCGAGAACGTCTACGCGGGAACCGCGATGGGGCGACGCGCCGGCTACATGTACGGCGCTGCACTGGCCCGCGGCCCACAGGGACAGGTTGGCGGCGGATTGGGACAGACCGTGTCCATCGGAACCGTCACGCTCATCGCTCCCACCGACATCGTCACCACCACCGGACACGAGGACACCATCGACGGCGTGCGCCTCGTCTACCAAATGGCGCCGGATACCGAAGCGCCCTCGGAGATGTTGATCTACCTCCCCGATTTCAAGGCGCTGTGCGCCGCCGAAGACGCGACCCACACCTTCCACAATCTGCTGACCTTGAGAGGCGCCGTCGTGCGTGATCCCCACGGCTGGTCGCAGTACCTCACTGAAACCATCGACATGTTCGGTGACGACGTCGAAGTCGTCTTCGCCTCGCACCACTGGCCGACCTGGGGCAAGGAACGTGTCGTCGACTTCCTGTCTACCCAGCGCGATCTGTACGCCTATGTGCACGATCAGACGCTGCGCATGATCAACCAGGGCCTCACCGGACCTGAAATCGCCGAGCGGATCCAGTTGCCACCCTCGCTCGAGAATGCCTGGAGCGCAAAAGGTTACTACGGTTCGATCAGCCATAACGTCAAAGCGATCTATCAGCGCTACATCGGCTGGTTCGACGGTAATCCGGCCAGTCTGTGGGAACACACACCGGTCGAACAATCCATTCGATACGTCGAATTCATGGGTGGTGTCGACGCGGTCGTCACGAAAGCCCGCGACTCGTTCGACGCCGGCGATTACCGTTGGGTCGCACAGGTACTCAATCACGTTGTGTTCGCGGAACCTGACCACGCCGGAGCAAAAGCGCTGCTGGCCGACGCCTACGAGCAACTCGGCTACGGTGCCGAAAACGGTACCTGGCGCAACTGGTATCTCTCCGGTACCACAGAACTGCGTGACGGCCAGTTCGGCACCCCGACCGAAACCGCCGCGCCCGACGTCGTCGGCCAACTGACCCCGGCGATGCTCTTCGACGCCATCGCCATTCAAGTCAACGGCCCCGAGGCGTGGGACGAGCGACTATCCATCGACATCGTGCTCACCGACGTGGACGAACGCTACCGACTACGACTTGCCAACGGCGTGCTCACCTACACCGCTCACAATCAGAAGGGCTCCGCCGACGCCACACTGACCACGACCAAACGAGCCCTACCTGCCTTGGCACTCGGAGGACTCTCTGCCGATGGACTCGCGGACGCGGGCATCGAAATCAGCGGCGACGCCTCTGTTCTCGGCCGCCTGGCAGCGGTGCTCGAACCAGGTGACAAGAACTTCGCGATCGTCACCCCGGAACGGCCGAGCTAACCCGCACTCCTCACCCGGGATTCTGCGTAACGGCGAAGACTCCCGGGCGAGGGGTTCGTGAATGACCAATCGACACCGGTCACCTCGCTGAACTTGGTCTGACCCGGTCCTGTCGCCACCATCCGCAGACCTGCACCGATCAAGGAGTGAACATGAACGGAATCGCGGTCCTACTGGTCGGGCTCCTGCTCTGCTTCTACGGCATCCGCTCCCTGCACCTGGGTGTGTTGGCCATCGGTTTCGGGCTCGGCTGGATGATGGCGGACCTCTTCCACGCCTCACTGACTGCGCTGCTGCTGTTCGGACTCATCGGCGCTGTCAGCGCCTGGATCGTGACCACTCTCGTCTTCAAGTTCTCCGCCTACTTCATCGGCGGGCTCGCCGGCGCGATGGCCGGCGCCCGCACCGCCGACGTGCTTCAACCCGGAGACAACGACTGGGCTTTGAGTGCGATCGTCATACTCGCCGTCGCGGTCGCCGCAGCCTTCCTGGCAGACAAATACCGCGCCCGAGCACTACTGTGGCTCACCTCCATCGGAGGTGCAAGCATGATCCTCAACGGGCTGGGACGGACCACGGACGCGCTCGAATTCCTCCGAAGCCCACAGCCAGGCTGGCAACAGATCTTCGCCACGGCCGCGTGGATCGCGCTCAGCGTCGCCGGATGGATCGTCCAGCGACACCTCTTCGCAGAGAAGCTCGGAGTAAAGAACACTCTAGTTGGTAGCACCAGTCCCTAGGCCGAAAGGTCCTGAATCCCTCCAGGACCTTGTGCGGTCGACTCCCCTGCATGCACCCTTAGCGTCATTACCCACACATGCAGTGATCCCCCACACATGCAGTGGCCAAATACTTTTCGAAACTCAACCCAGCGAACCCCCCAAGTGCAAATCGATTCGTCATCGCTGGGTTCGGATATTTCCGAGCATCTCGGCACTGCTCGATAGGGCGCAGACATCACCTGTATCGGTCGACCGATCAGCTCACCTTCGACTCCCATGAGAACGCCAAGACCGGCTACGCAAATCACTCGCAGAAGCCCGTTTAGCGAAAGGCCTAAAAAACTCGAATCCAACAGGCAGCACTTCGGTGTCGAAACGGTGCTCCGCCCACGCGCGGTGCGCTTTCACCTGCGAGTGCACACCGAAGGCTTCGATGTCGGCCCGGGTCAGATTGCGACGACGGGCGATGCGTTCGGCGGCCTCGAATTGATCGGGCATGTCGATGTTCCAGGAGGCAGGACGACGAGGTCCGGCATGCACACCGACATTGGCGCCGAGGGGCACCCGGCTCATCGCTTCGACGCCACAGCCGATCCCGACGTCGAGCGCATCGGTGGCGATCAGACCGGCGATCAGATGGGTCGACTGTTGGGCGGAACCGCATTGGCAGTCGATGGTGGTACACCCGGTCTGCCAGGGAAGACCGGCATGCAGCCATGCGGTCCGCGTCACGTTGTTGGACTGTTCGCCAGCCTGCGTGACGCACCCCCCGATGACTTGTTCGACGAGCATCGGATCGAGTCCCGCACGATCGAGTAGCCCTCGTTGAGCGGCTCCCAGCAGTTCGGCGGCGTGCAGACCCGAGAGCCATCCTCCGCGCTTTCCGATGGGAGTGCGTACCGCTTCCACGATCACAGGATTTCCCATGTGTTGTCGTACCTCCTCGAGTAGCAAAAATTATTAGAACGTGTTTGTCCTTTTCAGGGCGACGAATAAAGCTATACCACAACATGTTTCAAATCACTGACGCCCCTTTTCTGAAACATGTTGTGCTTTGAGTCTTCGCCATGGCCGACACTTCCCGCTCTGCGCCGACGAATACCCACGCAAATTGCTAAGATTCGCAAGTACCACAACCGGTGGGAGCTTCTGCGCTCGATTCGCAGGGGCAGGACAGCGGCGCGCCACACCTACGCGCATGCCGCCGATCCGACTCGAGTGACAGGAGGCGTCGTGGTTGTGAACTCGCGCCAGCCGCTTTATCAGATGAAGGCCGATTTCTTCAAGACGCTGGGACACCCCGCACGTATTCGCGTCCTCGAGCTCTTGAGCGAGCGTGAGCATGCCGTCTCGGAGATGCTTCCCGAGGTAGGGATCGAGCCGGCCAATCTGTCGCAGCAACTGTCCATTCTGCGTCGAGCAGGTCTGGTGACTGCGCGGCGGGAAGGGTTGTCCGTCTCATACGCTCTGACGTCGCCGCGTGTCGCCGATTTGTTGACCACGGCGCGCGCCATCTTGACCGGGATGGTCGCCGGCCAGGCCGAAATGCTGGTCGAGGAGATTCCGGAGCCGCCCGCTCTGGCCGGTAAGGCACGGTAGGGCGCACATCATGCAGGACTAGTTCCTGCACTTATCCACCAGTTGCGAAATTGCTAAAGTACGTACATTGTAGAACTGGTAACCGGACGACCGGTTGATCGATTCGAAAGAGGTGGCGTGCGGTGACGACCAACGACGTCCATCCGAACAGTGCAGTCTTGAGCCGCGGCGATGTCGCGGTGGTGGGAGTTGCGGCGGCCCGATCGCATCGCGCCGCGGTCAGGACGCGGTCACCGTGGGAGGCGATGGAGGACTACGCCGCCATGATCTGCGACCGGACTGCACTGCACGCAGTTCGGTTGCCCTTGGCGACGGCGGACGTCAACACCGTGATCGCCCGTGTACTGAGCCTGCGACCGCGGATCTCCGCTGCCTTCGTCGGCGGACTGGACGCGAATGCTGCCACAGCCGTGCAGCACGGGGTCGCCGAGCGTGGCGGCCCGCTGGTCGTCACCGAGATCGACGTCGTGACAGCAACATTGACCGCGATGACGATTTCGGCGCTGCGGAACCTCGTCGTGGGGCCGCGGGTAGGGCAAGTGATGATCACCGGGGCCCATCGAGCTCCGATGCTCGGGCCGACGTTGTTGATGTCCGGTGTCGCCGGTATCAGCAGCTGGCGTGCGAGTGATGCGCACCAGTTTCCGCTGCGCCGACTGATGGAACACAACGATGTTCTCGTCGATCTCGATGGCTGCGTGGGCGATTCGGTGCCCGCGCGGCAAGTGGTGAGCATGCCTGGTGACACTTTCGATCACGGCGCGGTCGTTCTTCCCGGATTGCTCGGTGTCCTCTGCGGCCATGGCGTCACGGTTCTGACCGCCGAGATGATCGCTGCCTGCGCGCGCTCACTGGCGTTGATCACCCCTGTGGGGTGCACTCTCCCGTCCGCGGACGAGCGGATGCTGCTCTCCTCCATCGCCAGGCAGGTCACCAAATCTCTCGGCCACGCCCCTCCATACAGCACCCACCTGCACTGATCGTATTTCCCGTCTATCCCGCTCGGACAGGTGCGTACCGCGCACCGAACACATGTCAGGAGAACACAGTGACAACCCATATCGACTCCGACCCGATTCGTCTCGGCGCGCTTCGTGCCGACATCGCGGCCTGGGTGGCCGAGGTCGAGGACCTGACCTCACCGCGAGAGGTGGTCTGGTGTGACGGGTCCGGCGCCGAATGGGATCGCCTGACCGATCTGCTCGTCGACAAAGGCACGTTCGTGCGCCTGGACCGCAAGCCGAACTCGTTCCGGTGTGTCTCCGATCCCGAGGACGTCGCCCGGGTCGAGGACAGGACGTTCATCTGTTCCCAGTCACGCGAGGCTGCCGGTCCGACGAACAATTGGATGGACCCGCTCGACATGAAAACGGTCATGACCGAGCACTACCGCGGCGCGATGTCGGGGCGCACGATGTATGTCATCGCGTTCTGTATGGGGCCCCTCGATGCCCCGGAACCGAAATTCGGGATCCAGATCACGGACTCCGAATACGTCGCCGTGTCGATGCAGATCATGACCCGATCCGGGACACCGGCCTGGGAAGCGCTGGCCGCAGATGTCGAGTACGTCAAATGCCTGCACTCGGTCGGCGCACCCCTCTACGACGGGCAGGTCGACGTCCCGTGGCCGTGCGATCACACCAAGTACATTTCCCACTTCCCCGAAGAACGCATCATCTGGAGCTACGGTTCGGGCTACGGTGGCAACGCGCTGCTGGGGAAAAAGTGCTACTCCTTGCGGATCGCGTCGAAAATGGCCAAAGACGAGGGTTGGCTGGCAGAGCACATGCTCATCCTCAAGCTCACCTCCCCGGACGAGGTGGTGCACTACATCGCCGCGGCATTCCCGTCCTCGTGCGGTAAGACGAACATGGCGATGCTCGATCCCACGCTCGAGGGGTGGACCGCGGAAACGATCGGTGACGACATCGCCTGGATGCGGTTCGGTGACGACGGCCGACTCTACGCCGTCAATCCCGAAGCCGGTTTCTTCGGTGTCGCCCCCGGTACCAGCACCGCGACGAACCCACATGCCATGGCGACGATCGAGAAAGGGAACTCCATCTTCACCAACGTCGCCCTGACCGACGACGGCGACGTGTGGTGGGAAGGGATGACCAAACAGCCCCCGGCGCATCTCCTCGATTGGCAACAGCGCGAGTGGACTCCGAAATCGGGAACACCGGCCGCACACCCGAATTCACGTTATTGCACCCCGATCGCACAGTGCCCGACAGTGGCGCCGGAATGGAACGACCCGGCAGGGGTTCCGATCTCGGCGATCTTCTTCGGAGGCCGGCGCGCCACCACCATGCCGTTGATCACCGAATCCTTCGACTGGCAGCACGGCGTCTTCCTCGGTTCGACACTCTCCTCGGAGACCACGGCCGCCGCAGCCGGCGCCGTCGGGGTGGTACGCCGCGACCCGATGGCAATGTTGCCGTTCCTGGGCTACCACGTCGGGGACTATTTCCAGCACTGGCTCGATATCGGCGCGCGCACCGATTCCTCGAAGTTGCCGAAGATCTTCTACGTGAACTGGTTTCGCCGCGGCGACCACGACGAGTTCCTGTGGCCCGGCTTCGGAGAAAACTCGCGGATTCTCAAGTGGGCGCTCGAACGCGTCGACGGAACCGGTGACTCCGAGGCGACCCCGATCGGTCACGTTCCGACCCTCGATGCCTTGGATCTGACCGGACTCGACCTTCATCGCCCCACCATTGCCGCTGCGTTGAAGGTCGACCCGGCGGAGTGGGCGGCCGAACTTCCCCTCATCGATCAGTGGTACGCCACGATCGGCGGCAACAGACTCCCCGACGCGCTGCGTGAAGAGTTGCGTGCCTTGCGTCAACGACTGTCGACATTCGATTACGAACTCACCGACGAGGCCCCGTCCCGCGACACGCATTTCCGGCGTGTGCGCACCCGCGCCGACGACTGCTGACCCCCGAGCAGGGCTGCCAGCGCATCTCACGTCGAGTCTCTCGCGCTGGAGGCCCTCACCGAAGGTCCCGATCCGGTCAAGTTGCCCCTCAACCTCCCGGATCGGGATCTTCTGACGTGAGACCGAACGTGGTGATCTCCCACCCAGAGCGCCGTCAACTCGACGAGCGCAGCGGGGAGCCCAGGACAGCCGTCGACAACGCCCGCTCCCCACACCATGGGCACACGTTTCCGCCCGGCGTCACCGCGGACCGACGGCACAACCTGGCACATTCGCGGCACTGCAGCAACGGCGCGCTCAGCAGTCCGCGCAGTGGTGTTACACGCATCACCGCTCCCTTCATCTGGTTACTTGCTAATATTAGCAAGTAACCAGACAGGCTTCCACTTTCTTCTCGCAGTACCGAGGAACCTTATGACCGCTACGCCCGCACCGAATTCCACTCCGTCCCCGCAGAACTCGCTCGGCCGCGCTGCCCAGGCCGTACGGGACCTGTTGCCGCGATGGAGCGAATGGAGTTCGTCGCTGCGCGCACCCGGCGCGGATCTGCTGGCCGGCCTGATCGTGGCACTGGTCGCTCTTCCGCTGGCCTTGGGATTCGGCATCTCCACCGGGCTCGGGGCGGCGGCCGGGCTGACCACAGCTGTCGTCGCCGGCGCCGTCGCCGCTGTCTTCGGCGGCTCCCGGTTCCAGGTGTCCGGGCCGACCGGGGCCATGACCGTGGTCCTGGTTCCCATCGTTCACGAATACGGCGGATCCGGTGTCCTGGCGGTCGGGTTGATCGCCGGCATCGTGCTGGTGGTGTTGGCGTTCGCCGGAGTGGGGCGGGCCGTGCGTTTCATGCCGGCACCGGTCATCGAAGGGTTCACCGCTGGTATCGCCGTGGTCATCGCCCTCCAACAGATCCCGGCCGCTCTGGGTATCACCGACGCCGAAGGGGACAAGGTGTGGCGCAGCGCAGCGGACGCGGTCGCCAAATTCGTCGCGCACCCCTCGATTCTCACCCCGGCAACAGCGCTCGCGGTGGCCGTCGCCATCCTCGTCGGCGGACGCTACTTCCCCAAGGTTCCGTTCTCGCTCGTCGCCGTGGCTGTCGCGACGTTGGCCGCGCAACTGCTGCACCTCGACATCGCCCGCATCGGTGAAATCCCCTCCGGCATCGCCGCACCCACACTGAACTTTCTGCATCTAGGGGATCTGACCTCGCTGGTGGCCCCGGCCCTGGCAGTGGCCGCGCTGGCCGCCCTCGAATCACTTCTGTCGGCGACCGCGGCGGATTCGATGGGAGTCGGGACCCGCCACAATCCCGACCGGGAATTGTTCGGACAGGGGTTGGCGAACATCGCCGCACCCCTGTTCGGCGGCGTCCCGGCCACCGGCGCCATCGCTCGCACGGCCGTCAACGTTCGCTCCGGCGCGCGCAGTCGCCTCGCCGCACTCACCCATGCCGTCATCTTGGCCGCGATCGTCTACCTGGCATCGACCATGGTCGCCGAGATACCCCTGGCCGCTCTCGCCGGGGTACTGCTGGCCACCACCGTGCGCATGGTCGAAACAGCCTCGATCATCGCCATCGCGCGCGCCACCCGAGCCGACACCGCGGTCATGGGCGCAACGTTCCTGGTCACCGTCGCACTCGACCTCGTCACCGCGGTCGCGGTCGGTGTCGCATTCGCCGCGATCCTGGCACTGCGCGCAGTGGCGAAATCGGCCAAGATCGAACAAGTCCCACTCGATGACGACGGGCACCAGAGCGAAGAACACGAACTGCTCCGTGAACACATCGTCGCCTACCGCATCGACGGCGCCTTGTTCTTCGCCGCCGCTCACCGCTTCCTGCTCGAATTGGCGGACGTCTCCGACGTCAAGGTCGTCATCTTGCGCATGTCACGGGTGACCGCGATCGATGCCACCGGCGCCATCGTCCTCAAGGACGCCATCGACAAACTCGAACACCGCCATATCACCGTCTTGATTTCCGGTATGAAACCGGACCACCTCCGGCCACTGAAAGCCCTCGGTGTCTTCACCACCTCCGACAGCGAACGCCGACACATCTTCTCCGACACACCACGCGCCATCGAATACGCCCGCATGCTGGTGCTTCCGAGGAACCAGTACCTATCGATGAACATCGAGGAATGAAACACCATGTCCCAGAACGGAACCATCGCACATCCCACCTTCGCCCAGCACCTCAAGTACCTCGCCGGACGCACCCTGCCGGACGAGTTCATTCCGTGGGTGATCGAGGACATCACCGGCCCCGGCGCCGCCCGCCGCTACGCGACACGGTGCATCGTCCCCTTGCTGCCGATCCTGCTGGGGCTGTTGCTGATCCCCGGCCCCTGGATCATCCGGATCAGCATGGTGCTCCTGCTCTTCCTGCCCTTCGTCTATTTCCTTCTCGCCTTGAAAAAGATCTACCTGCGGCACCGTCTGGTCAGCCACGGATTGAGCCCCGCGCTCCTCGACGTGCACGAGAAAAAGAAAATGGACGAGGAAAAGCAGGCCTACGAATCCCGCTACCGCCCATGACAGCGCGGCCGTTGACGGCGAATGATCCGATGAATCCGCCCCTTCCCTCCCTGACCGCGGCGATGGCATCCGCTGCCGCTGTGGTGCTGGCGATGACCGCAGTGTTCTACATCCTCACTGCCTGAACAGACGCACGACAACATCCGATAACAGGCCATTTCACCGACGCGGTCTCGGCAATCGACCCCCGAGACCGTCGCAAAAGACTGGAGAACGCGTTGAACACGACCACTGTGATTGTTGCGGGAGCTCGTACCCCGATGGGTCGACTCCTCGGATCGTTGAAAGACCTCTCCGGGTCCGACCTCGGCGGCATCGCCATCAAAGGCGCCCTCGACAAGTCCGGAGTCGCCCCCGAACAAGTCGACTACGTCATCATGGGACAGGTCCTCACCGCCGGCGCCGGCCAGATGCCCGCCCGCCAAGCCGCCGTCGCCGCCGGCATCCCCATGAACGTCCCCGCCCTGAGCATCAACAAAGTGTGCCTCTCCGGCATCGACGCCATCGCCCTCGCCGACCAACTCATCCGCGCCGGCGAATTCGACATCGTCGTCGCCGGCGGGCAGGAATCGATGTCCCGCGCACCCCACATGCTCGAAAAAAGCCGCGAAGGCTTCAAATACGGCGACGTCACCCTCCGCGACCACATGGCCTACGACGGCCTCCACGACATCTTCACCGACCAGGCCATGGGCCTGCTCACCGAACAAGTCAACCAACAAGAAACCACCCACATCACCCGCGCCGAGCAGGACGCCTTCGCCGCCGCCTCACACCAGAACGCGGCCCGCGCCTGGAAAGACGGCTACTTCGACAACGAAGTAGTCCCCGTCTCCATCCCCCAACGCAAGGGCGAGCCGATCGTCTTCGCGCAGGACGAAGGCATCCGCGCCGACACCACCACCGAATCCCTCGGCAAACTGCGTCCCGCGTTCAGCAAGGACGGCACCATCACCGCCGGCTCCGCCTCCCCGATCTCCGACGGCGCCGCCGCCGTGATCGTGATGAGCAAAACCAAAGCCGAAGAACTCGGCCTGACCTGGATCGCGGAAATCGGCGCCCACGGCGTCGTCGCCGGACCCGACTCCACCCTCCAGTCCCAACCCGCCCGCGCCATCGCCAAGGCCTGCGCCAAGGAAGGCATCGACCCCACCGACCTCGACCTCGTCGAAATCAACGAAGCGTTCGCCGCCGTCGGGATCGCCTCCACCCGCGAACTCGGCCTCGACCCCGCCAAGGTCAACGTCAACGGCGGCGCCATCGCCGTCGGACACCCCCTCGGCATGTCCGGCGCCCGCATCGCCCTGCACCTCGCCCTCGAACTGCAACGCCGCGGCGGCGGCATCGGCGCAGCCGCACTCTGCGGCGGCGGCGGACAAGGCGACGCACTCATCATCCGCGTCCCCAAGGCGTAAGCGTCCACGTGTGCACGGCCGACGAGTCACCAGAACCCGGGCAAGGTTTCGTCGGTGTATCGCGGCCGGTGGCGGGCACGTCGACTCTGCCTCAGCGCCGTGAACCCGGCGAGACGTGTCACGAATCGAAGAATCAGTATGCCGAACAAGGAAGAGGATGGCCCCCGTGAACAATGCACTGCCGCCGTGCCCACAATGCTCCAGCGAATACAGTTACGAGATGGGGGCGCACTGCGTGTGCCCCGAATGTGCTCACGAATGGATATCTCACCAGGGATCGCAGATTGTCGACCGGTCCATCGTTGTCGACTCCGTCGGAAATGAGCTTTCCGACGGGGACGCGGTCACCGTTGTGAAGAACTTGAAAGTCAAAGGCAGTCCGACAGGAATAAAAGCTGGAACCAAGGTGCGTAACATACGCCTGGTCGACGGTGCCGACAACCACAATATCGAATGCAAAATCGCCGGAATCGGGTCGATGCAACTGAAATCCGAGTTCGTCAAGAAAGCATGACAACCCAGGCGAGGCTACGGCGCGGTGAGGAATTCTCGTGTCCATGATCCGGGTACATGTGGTCTTCGCCGTTCTCGCGGTCCTGGGCCTCGCAGTTGCCGCGCCCTACGCTGCTCTGGCTTGCACGGCATCGCCATACCGGCGCTGTCGGCGGTGGGTGCTCGCGTGTTTCGGGTTTGTGATGATCGCTGTCGCGGCGATAGGCATTGTCGTCACCGGCATCTAGCCCGCCGCATTCCGTGCGTTGGCACATCGGGTCGTGTCGATACGAGTCCGGTCTGGGAGATTCGCCGTCACAGATACTCACCGACGAAATGTGTGCGCCAGATTGTCTTCGAAGATTTTCGCGCACGGCGACGAACGTGGTTGTCCGGTCGGTACGGTCTTTTCCCGTTCCGGAATCACGCTTGTCGAGTGAGCGCGCGTCGGTATCGTCGTCGAGGTATCGCGAGAAGAACAGTAGCGAACCGCTGATGACGTAGACCAGGACCAGAGGAGGAAATTTCACCGCCGGCGCCGCCAACGCCGCGGTCGATATCGTGACGAATACCGTACGACGGATGACGTGTCTGATGTTCGTATTCCTCTCTCCTCTATCCCGTTTCACCGCTCACATACCCCCACTGAACGTCGGGACGGCTCGGGTGATCCTCGCTTGAGAGGCTCGGCGAGGATCACCGCCGTGGATACGACTGGATCAGAGAAGTTCGAGGATGGTGGCGTTCGCTTGCCCACCGCCCTCACACATGGTCTGCAATCCGTAACGCGTTCGTGTGTTTCGCATGTGATGGATCATCGTCGTCATCAAGCGTGCACCACTACCACCGAGGGGATGCCCTAATGCGATCGCTCCGCCGTGCGGATTGAGCCGCTTCGGGTCTGCCCCTGTTTCGGCCAGCCAGGCAAGGGGCACCGTGGCAAAGGCTTCGTTGACCTCGAAAACTCCGATATCGGACAACGTCAAACCGCTGCGCCACAAGGCTTTCTCCGTGGCCGGAATCGGTGCGGTCAGCATGATCACCGGATCGGCGCCCGCCAGGACGGCAGTATGGACTCGAACGATCGGTGTCAGCCCCAACTGCGTGGCCTTCTCGCTGGTCATCATCAACAGTGCGGCCGAACCGTCGGAAATCTGGGAACTGTTTCCCGCCGTCACCACCCCGGTGTCGGAGAACGCGGTCTTGATCCCGGCCAGGGTTTCCGGCGTTCCGCCGCGGCGGATCCCCTCGTCGCGGGCGATCTTGGTGCCGTTGGCGAGCACGATCGGCAGGATCTGGTCGTCGAAGCATCCGTCGTCTTGCGCGTGCGCGGCTTTCGCATGCGAGGCGAGCGCGAAAGCGTCACATTGACGGCGCGACAGACCCCACTGCTCGGCGATCATTTCCGCACCGACCCCTTGCGAGGGGGCGACGCCGTGATAGCGCGCCAAGAACCAATCTCCCAGGGGATTCATCCCGCCGGACGAGGATCCCATCGGAACCCTGCTCATGGATTCGACGCCACCGGCGACCACCACGTCGTACTGGCCTGCAATCAACCCTGCGGCAGCGAAATGCACCGCCTGCTGTGATGACCCGCACTGCCGGTCGATGGTCACCCCGGTGACGGTGTGCGGCCACCCGGCCGCCAATACGGCGGTCCGTCCGATATCACCGGTCTGCTCACCGGCCTGACTGACGCATCCCCAGATGACATCGTCGACGACTGCGGGATCGAGGCCGGTGCGATCGGCCAGCCCCACCAGAATCTGGGCCGACAAATCGGCCGGATGAATGGTCGAGAGCACTCCGTTACGGCGACCCAAAGGGGTTCGCACGGCTTCGACGATCACTGCATCGCGCATTGTGTGTTCCTTCATCCATCAGCCGGCGAGATGCCCGGCTTCCCTCGGAGCTCACCAAACCCATGCGACCGAGTTGGTCACCGAGAGTCGCAAGCATCCCTGACCACAGCTACTTGCTAATCTTCTTAACTAGATATTATGGCAAGATGGCGTGAGCTTAGCCCTACCTGTCCGAGAGCACCAGAAGCCGAACACCACCCGTTCATTCGAAGGGACGTCATTGATGGCCAGCACGCAGGAAACCATCGTCACCGAGCTCGCACAGATCGTCGAAGAGGTCACCGGAATCGAACCGTCCGAAATCGGTATCGGCACGTCCTTCGTCGACGATCTCGGTATCGACTCACTGTCCATGGTGGAAATCGCGGTACAGACCGAAGACAAGTACAGCGTGAAAATTCCCGACGAGGATCTGATGGGTCTGCGCACGGTCGGCGACGTCGTGGACTACATCCACACCCTCGAAGCTGCGGCAGCGCTCGAACTCGCCGCGCCGAGCAGCGACAGGTGAGCACCACCGAGGCACGCTCCTGGCTCGGCCGCGCACCCAACGTCGTCGTCACCAGCCTCGCAGCGACCACATCGGTCGCCGGGGACGTCGCCGGCACATGGAGGGCGCTCCTCGCGGGAGAGAGCGGAATCGGTCTTCTCGACGATTCGTTCGTCGAGGAATTCGACCTGCCGGTCCGTATCGGCGGTCACTTGAAGGTCTCTCCGGACGATGCCCTCACCCGGGTGGAGATCCGGCGGATGAGTTGGCCGGCGCGGGTCGCGTTGACACTCGCTCGCACGGCATGGATCGACGCGGGCTCACCCGACGTCGACAGGGATCGTCTGGCTGTGGTCATCGGCACCGGACTCGGAGGCGGCGACACCCTGATCGATGCGGTCGACCGGCTCAGAACCGGCGGCTACCGCAAAGTGTCCCCCTTCGCAGTGCAGATGGTCATGCCCAACCGCCCCTCCGCGACGGTGGGCCTCGAACTCGGCGCCCGCGGCGGGGTGATGACCCCGGTGTCGGCATGCTCGTCAGGCGCGGAAGCCATCGCGCAGGCTTACCGGATGATTGCGATGGGTGACGCCGACATGGTCGTCGCCGGCGGAGTCGAAGGCCGCATCGATTCGTTTTCCATCGCCAGCTTCGCCACGATGCGCGCGCTGAGCTCGAACAATGCCGACCCTGCCGGTGCGTCGCGTCCGTTCGACAAGGACCGGGACGGTTTCGTCTTCGGCGAGGCCGGAGCGCTGATGGTCCTCGAAACCGAGACGCATGCCCTCGCACGCGGTGCGACGATCCATGCGCGTCTGCTCGGCTGCGGTACCACCTCCGACGGTTACCATCTTGTCGCTCCCGACCCCACCGGCCGCGGAGCCGCTCGCGCGATGACCCACGCCATTCAGCGAGCCGGGCTGACACCCGCCGACATCACCCACGTCAATGCCCACGCCACCGCCACCCCGGCCGGCGACATCGCCGAAGCACAGGCCATCACCACAGCGGTCGGCACACACGCGGCGATCTACGCCCCGAAATCTGCCCTCGGGCACTCCGTCGGAGCCGTCGGAGCGCTCGAAGCGGTTCTCACCGTCCTCGCCGTCCGCGACGGCGTCATTCCCCCCACACTCAACCTCGACACGCTCGACCCGAGGATCGACCTCGACGTGGTCACGACAGCGCCGCGCATCGGCCCCGTCGACTATGCCGTCAACAATTCCTTCGGCTTCGGAGGACACAACACCGCTCTCGTCTTCGCTCGCCCTTGACCCACCTCACGAAAACAGGACCCATGCCGACCGTCACCCTCAACCATGTTCCCGTCAACTACGTCGTCACCGGCTCCGGCCCGCGTGTACTGCTGATCATGGGAGCCGGCAGCCCCGGCCGAGTATGGAACACCTACCAGGTTCCTGCACTGGTGAAAGCCGGCTTCGAAGTCGTCACGATGGACAACCGCGGAATCTCGAGCATGGCCGGAATCGACGGGATGAGCATCGCCGACCTCGCCGCCGACGCAGCGGCACTGATCGAACATCTCGGCGGACCCGCCCACGTGATCGGCACATCACTGGGCTCACGAGTAGTACAAGAGCTGGCGATCACCCGCCCCGAACTGCTCGCCAAAGCGATCATGCTCGCCGCCACCGGCCGACCACACCCCGTCGAAGCCGCCCTCAACCGCGGACAAAAGGCCCTCCACCAGGCAGGGATCGACTTGCCCCCTTCCTACACCGCGGCCATCAGCGCGGTGCTGAACCTCTCCCCGCACACCCTCGCCGATCCGCAGAAGGCCCAGGAATGGCTCGACATCTTCGAATACTCCGCCCCCACCACCACCTCTGCCGGTGTCCGCGCCCAGACCGCGATGGATCGATCCCACAATCGACTGACCGATCTCGCCGCGATCCAAGCACCGACCCCCGTCATCGGATTCGGTGACGACCGCTTGACCCCGCCGGCGCAGGGCATCGAAGTCGCCGCAGCCATCCCCGGTGCCCGATACGAACAAATCGCCCAGTGCGGTCACTTCGGCTACCTCGAGCGACCCGAGGAGGTCAACGCTCTGTTGATCGCTTTCCTCCACGGCCGGCCCTTGCCGCAGCAGCCATGACGGACCGGCACCTTCCCTGCCGCAGCGAGCGACTGTCCGCACGCGGCGAGAACACACCACCTCAGGACAACATGACCGCTGATCACCCCGACCTCGACGCACCCAACCGACAACACGCCACGAATCCGATGCTGCCGGCCGGCGGGAAAGTTGTTGTGATCACGACAGATCCGATGTGGAGTCTCCTGCGTAGATTGCACCGCAACCGCAGGACCTGGGGTGAGGGATACGCCGCGCTCATCCGCTACCGCACCGCACTACGCGCGGAGCACACCGCACTCTCGTTCAACGACGTTCCGCGGTTGGTCGAAACCATTCTCGCGCTCCCGGATCACGTCGAGACCGTATTCCTGATCGGACTGCCGCCCTACGGGACCGCGATCGTTCAGCACGAAGTGGCTGCACATCACGGCCCCCTCGTCATCGCGGACAACGAGACCATGACCGCGTCACTCGCGGCCCTGACGCTGACCGCCCTCGACAGGCAAGGCGTGTGGCCGTGGATGGCGACTGTCTACATTTCGCAGTCCCGGCACGCGCCACTACTCGAAGATGTGCTGACCCAGTGCGGCATCGGCACCGTCACCGACATCGATACCACCAACTCAACACGCGAGGACACCCGCCGGATCATCGAACAGTGCGATGTGTTGATCGACTTGTCCACCACCGAGAAATCGATCTCACCTCTTCGGTGCATTCGCCCGCCAGCAGATCCCTTCGAATACTCGTCGTTGCCGCTCGCGGGCCTGCTCAGTGCAGGCTGCGGTCACCGCATCACCATGATGACCCCGAATCTGATCGCCGCATCGGCACGCGCTCTGCACTCGCGCACCGCCGCGCACCGCTTCCTACCGGACATCACCGATCGCACCCTCGTGCGAACGGTCTCCGAGCACGTCGGAGCAGCTATCACGGTCTCCGCGCTTCACACCAGGCTCCAGCGATGAGAACCCGACCACCGGTGCACCGCCACGGAACAGCACCACCTCGACCCGCAGTAGTGGCCGCACGAAAAGCCGTGACCCTGCGCAGGGTATTACACCGAAGTTCGTTCCGACACCGCACAACTCGACAGACTCCGGACCGTATCGCAGTCACCCCGCCAGATCATCCCGAACACTTCACCTGCAGGAGCCCGTCATGCGCTTTCGCTACATCGGAACAGAGGAAATGATCTACCAAGGACCGCCTGCCCGCGTTCTCGGATACGGCGACATCGTCAGAGCCCTCACCAACCCCAACCCCCGATACTTCGAACCACTCGAAGCGAACCCGGAACTGGACGGACAAGAACAGTAGGCACCCGTGCCCGCGCCTGACAAACCCACGATCATGGCCGCCCCAGAGGGTTAAACAAGAGCAACCCGTACAGATTTGCGCCGCGTTTAGGCCCGGCCACGGTGGCAGGTTCAGGAGATCGAAAGATCCCCTGAAGTACAGCCAGGCTCACCCGCACCGATCGAATGCGCTATGAAGCGCCTTCTCTCGCTCTGAGGTAGATGGACCAACTGGTGCTCGCGTACCGGGTCCGTGGCAGGGAGCTATCGGTGAGGTATCACCGCAACTACTCGGCGTGGTCTTCCTCATTCTGAAATTCTTTTGGGTAAGTGTCGTTGGGACGAACGATATCGATACCGGCGACGAGGCCGCGCGCGCCCATCAAGGAGATCTTCCCACGACGCCCTTCGACCCAGACGAACCGATAATGAACGAACCTCACGTGACCGACAGAGCGAGCCTGTCGAGAAGCAACTTCTACTCGGGGCGGCCTCGCTTTGAGCTTTGCGGAACAGACCTGCCACTTAAGGGTACCCGTCACGCTCGGTATCCTCGATGGAGGTCTGCATACACAATGCTTTGCTCAACGACGCTTCGACGAAGCGGATCAGGTTGTAGTTCTTGTTTCGCGTTCGAGTCGCCGCGCCGCTCTCTTGAGCGCTCATTGCCTTACTCCATTCTCACCCCGCCCGACTTTCCTTTGTCACTGGGGCGATACCTGACACAGAGGTCCTCCATGCACCGTTACCACACGAGAGAATCTGGCTCTTCCGGATCTGGAGTGCATGAGTCGATCCACCGGTGATCAAGTGAGGCAAAAGATGTAGAGGGTCCTGGGATACGAGGAGGAAGGTTCCGAGCCCGAATCCGAACACATCACAGGACCCATGGACCAGACTACTAACCTTGTCGCCGACACCATCTGCAGAACCGTCGAACTCGGCGTCACTATCACCGGCGCCGCCGTCGCAGAACACCTCACCCACATCGACTGCCGGCCCGTCGAACACGACCCGACCTGCCCAACGTGCGGCCAGCCCGGTCGGCTCCGCGACCACGTCACCCGCACTCTCCCCGTGGTCGCCGCACCACCGGCTAAATCCTCGAACGACTCGCCTGCGACAAGACATCCGTTTCGGCGGCGGCTGCAGCGTTGGGGTTGAGTTGGGACGTGGTAAACTTCCCGGCTCTGTCCACGGTCCGGCATGTGGTCTACGACCAGTCCGGTCACCTCGACAGGGTGCGAGCCTTTGGGTGCGGACGAGCACAAGCGGAAACACGTTCGCGGGCAGGGTAATCCGAGCTTCGTGACCGTGATCGTGATCAGGCGTTTCGGGACCGGGTGAAGGTCGTCTCGATGGACGAGTTCACAGGCTACCACTCCGCCGCGAAGGACGTATTACCGCAGGCCAAGAGGGTGATGGACCCGTTCCATGTCGTGCACCTCGCCGCCGAGACACACCGTGTGCCGGCAGCGGATCCAGCAGGTCACACTCGGGCATCGTGGCCGGTCCGGCAACCCCGGGTGTACGCCATCAAAAGGGCGCTGCTGACCCGCGCGACGTCAAGCAGAAAGCGCGACGCGAGGCAGTGTTCACCGACGAGGAACACATCGATGTCGCGGTCACCGAACGCACATTCCGACACATGCGATCGGGTGATCATCTATGCCCACAACCGCACTATGCCCCGCAACAGAAGTCGCACCGACTGAATCAGCACATCGGTGCATTCAGGCTTAATGCCACAGGTGTTTCGTTTCATATCTTATAGATTTTCATTTTTCGATACAGCGATGATCGAGCAATTCCGAGGCTCTTTGCTGTACGCATTCTGTTTCCATCATTCTCTTCCAGGCTTTTTACTATAGCCTTGCGCACCGACGCAGAGTCTGCATCACTCTTAGACGACCTTGTCGGTCCCCGCACCTCGGTGGTCTCGGACGAGCTCGATGCCGACGCCTTGACCACGACATTGGTCGCGGAGATCAACAGGTTGACGACAGCGGGTGCGGAACGGCTGATCCTCGCGGCGAAGACCAAAGGCCGTGAGGCGCTGTTCAAACGGATCATTCTCGAGAGCTTCCCGAGACATCTCCTCGGGTCAGTCCCCGTTCTCTTCAGCTGGGAATTCGCCTCCGACGAACTTCGATCACGCCGAATCTGGTCCGGCATCATCAACTCGTTCCTCCACCCCACCGTAGAACGCTTCCTCTACAGCGCCGAACGACGCCTACGCACCTACAAGATCAAGAACCCGCTCCTCATCTACCGCAATGACGGGGCGTCCTCGCGGGTCGCGAAGTCCGTGGCACTCAAGACCTATTCTTCCGGACCTCGCGGAGGGCTCGAAGGCACACGCGCACTTGCCCAAGCGTACGAGCTTCCCCATGTGCTCATGATCGACGTAGGCGGAACTACCACCGATGTAGGGACGGTGAAGAACTATGCCATCGCCACCGAACGCCGGGGTCATATCGCCGGTGTTCCTGTCTCGTACGAGCTCAGTGACGTTCACTCCACAGGAGTCGGGGGCAGTTCCATCATTGCGGTAGAGAACGGCCGGATCGTAGTCAGCCCGGAAAGCGTCGGCGCGTCCCCCGGACCCGCATGCTTCGGTTTCGGCGGCAAGAAGGCCACCATCACCGACGTCAATTTGCTCTTGGGTGTTCTCGATCCCGACACCTACCTCGACGGTGAAATGTTTCTCGACGCCGAACGATCCCGCGCCGTGATCACTGAGAGCATCGCCGAGCCTCTGGGGCTCACTGTCGAAGAAGCCCTGCTCGAGATGGCATCGGCCTATGCGGCGAAGGTATCGGAATCGTTCGCCTCTTCCGTCGAAAGCGCTGAGACGACAACTGTGGCCGCGTTCGGCGGCGGCGGCCCGATGAGTGCGTGTGATGCCGCACGAATCGCCGGAGTGCGCCGGGTACTCGTCCCGAGACTGGCCGCGGTGTTCTCCGCGTACGGTATCAGTTTCTCCGACATCTCCCAGTCCTACGAAACCAACATCACCGACTGCACCCCTGAGCAAATCGACGCAGCGAGAAACGAATTACGTTCCCGCGCAACACGAGACATGTTCCAAGAAGGATACGACACCGCAGAGTGCTCGTTGGAGTGGACCTCTGTAGTCGAGGACGCGGATGGGATGGCGGCGCGCACCCAGTTCGAGCATGATCTCGATGTCAGTTCTACCGCGGGAAACACGACCATCCTCGCACTGAAAGTGACACGGGAACTCCCCCATTCGGTTGTCAAGGGCGGGTCTCCCAAGAAGAAGACGCCGGCGGTGTCGACGCTGGCGAGATCGGTCCGCACCTCCCCCACGCTGGTCGAGGAACTACCTGTCTATCTACTCGATCAGCAGATCGCAGGTGCGGTCGCATCCGGTCCGGCCATTGTCGAGGGGCAGTTTTTCACAGCTCAAGTCCCGACCGGCTGGAACCTGGAGGTCTCCAATTCCGGTGACCTCATCCTGACCGACACCGTGTAATCGGGCCCGGCGGTACCGCCCGAACGATCACATCGACATTTCTCGACACGAAGGTAACGAACATCATGCGTATCCCCATGACCGAATATCTTGCGATCGATCTCGACTCCGAGCGGTGGCTCTGCCGGGTCTGCCAGCACGACCTGGGCAATGCTCGGGGGAACTACAAAGAAGGCACTCTGGTCTACGACCGAGACCCCGCGAGATTCACCCCTCAATTCTCGATCCGGAGAAATACGAGTACACCTTCGCCCCGGATCCGTTGTTCTGCCGCATCCTCGAATTCTATTGCCCGGGGTGCGGTACGCAGATCGAAACCGAATACACCCCACCCGGACACCCACCGACCGTCGACATGATCTGGGACATCGACGCACTCAAGAAGCAGTGGGCCGACCGCGACGGCGATCCGGAAACACTGATCAACTACGGGCCCGGCGAGAACGCCATCTCCGAACCTCGCACTTCGCATTCGCACTCCCATTCACACGCTCAGCGCTGACCCCGGATCGAAGGAGACTTTCATGAAACGCATTTCTGTTGACATCGGTGGAACATTCAGCGACTGCTTCTTTGTCTGGGACGACATTTACGTCGAAGCGAAGGCGTTGACCACCCACCACAACCTGGCCCTCGGCTTCAACGAAGCACTCGATTTGGCATGCTCACGCGCCGGCGTCAGCCGCAGTGACGCTCTACGCGAGGTCGACTCGGTCCGCTACGCCACCACCCTCGGCACCAACGCACTCATCGAAGGCAAAGGCCCCAAGGTTGCCGCTCTGGTGACACACGGATTCGAAGACACGATCCACCTCTCCCGTGGCCGCGGCTACGGCGAGGGCCTCGACGGCATCAAACAAGGTGACATGGCAGACGCCCAACGACCGGATCCTCTAGTGCCGCGTCACCTGGTTCGATCCGTCAAGGAACGGGTCGACGCTGTCGGCGAGATCCTCGTTCCACTGATGGTCGACGATGTTCGTCAGCAGGTTCGCGAGTTGGTGGACAACGGCGCCGAAGCCATCGTCGTGGCGCTGACCAACGCCACCGAGAACTCCGCCCACGAGCAACAGATCCTCGAAATCATCCTTGATGAATACCCCACGCACCAGCTCGGCGCGATCCCCGTTCTGCTCAGCAGTCAGGTATCGGGCCGAAAAGGCGAATACGTGCGAGCAACATCGACGATTGTCGACGCCTTCCTCCACGAGACGATGTTCCACGCGCTCAACCAACTGTCGAGCAATCTGCGTGACTCCGGGTACGAGAAGCCGATGCTGGTCATTCACAATTCCGGCGGCATGGCCCAGCCGAACTCGACCGATGCGCTCCAGACTATCCACTCAGGCCCGATCGCCGGAGTCGGTGGGGCACAACACTTGGCGGAAACCACCGGAATCGGTGACGTCGTATCGATGGACATGGGAGGAACATCGTTCGACATCGGCCTGGTCCCCGAAGGCGGAGTTCGGCACTACGATTTCCAGCCGACCATCGGCCGCTGGCTGGTGTCGGTCCCGATGATCCATCTCAACACCCTCGGCGCCGGCGGCGGCTCGATCGCTTCTTTCGACAGGATCCACAATTCGGTGCAGATCGGCCCCGAATCGGCAGGTTCGGACCCCGGCCCCGCCTGCTACGACCGCGGCGGTTTGCAGGTGACGGTCACTGACGCCGATTTGGTGCTCGGATACCTCGACCCCGAGAATTACGCCAACGGCTACATCGCGCTCAACAAGAAGCGCTCTACCTATGCGATCGACGAAAATCTCTCCGACGAGCTCGACATGGACGCTGTCGACGTTGCGAAGGTCATCAAGCGCACCGTCGACGAGCAGATGGCCATCGGCATCGAGAAGGAATTGCGCTCGCGTGGCGGTCTCGTCGAGGACTACACCATGCTCGCGTACGGCGGCAACGGCCCGCTGCACGCCTGCGGGATCGCATCCAAGGCCGGAATCAGCAAGATCCTCTTCCCCCCGTTCGCATCAGTTTTCTCCGCCCTGGGCGCGGGCAACATGAAGCCCCTCCACATCCACGAACGGAGCGCGTACATCGTGCTCTACGAACCTCGCGAGCGAACCATCTACGACCAGTACGAACAGCTCAACACCTACATCGGCGAGCTTGAAGCCAAGGGCGCCGAGGACCTGGTCCGTCAGGGCTACAACCGCAGCGACGTCAAGTACCGACTCGAGATGGACATGCGTTACGGCAACCAGTTGGTCACCACCGCAGTCTCTTTCGACATCAACCGAGTCAACGGTGTCGCCGATGTGCTGTACCTGATCAAAACGTTCGCCGAAATCTTCGGCCAACGGTACGGCGAAGGCACCCAGGCCCCCGAAGCCGGTGTCCGCTTACAGACCTTGCGCGTCGCCTCCTACATCGACGGCGACGTCGTCAAATTCGATTCCATCGACGCCGGCGGTGACCGCGCAACCCCGGCACCTGTGACCACCCGCAAAGTGCATTTCACCGACATCAGCGAACCTGTCCAGACCCCGGTCTACGACGAGAACGCCCTCCACCACGCGTACGTGATCGCCGGCCCCGCCATCGTGACGACAGAAAGCACCACTTACCTGGTCGAACCGGGCTGGCGACTCGAGCCGACAGTGCAAGGCGCCGTCTGGCTCCTCAAAGACTGACGAGCAGTCGAATCAAACCACAGTTCTTACTAAGGAGCCTGAAAACATCATGACGATTTTAGACAACGGCACCGGGCCATCCGCAGACCGCGACGGGACCCAGCAACTCAGCGAGCAAGAGCAGCAGTGGGTCGACAAGTTCATGGACGAGACCACCCTCTTCCTCGGACCCGACCCCGACATCATGCGTCATCACCAGATCGCGCCGCGCACAGCGCACGAAAGCTATTGCATGACATCGGATACCGATCCGATCGAAGCCGACCGCATCCGCAAACGCCTCGCAGGCGCACTGGACGAGGCCTTCGAGATGTGCGAAAGCATGGGCGCGGCACCCGGCGCAAAATGGGCTGACCTCTCCGTCGCCGTCTACACAGCCGAAGGCGATGTCAGCTACCTTTCCAACCGCGGCGTCATCGCCTTCTCCGCAGTGTTGCACCACCCGATTCGCTACATCATGAAGAACTGGAAAGACGAACCGACAGTCGGGATCCGGCCCGGAGACGGCTTCTTCCACAACGATTCCCGGTTCGGCATGGTGCACAACACCGACCAATCGATGCTGGTACCCGTCATGCGAGACGACCGGATCATCGCCTGGGTAGGGGCCACCATCCACGAAGGTGAAAACGGTGCCTGCGAACCCGGCGGCATGCCGTCAGGCTCCGAAACGCCCTTCGACGACGGGCTGCGCGCATCGCCGATCAAGATCGTCGAAGGCGGGCGACTGCGCCGCGATCTGTTGACCTTCCTCCAGCACTCGACACGTGACCCCAAACTGATGCTCGCCGACATCAAGGTCAAGATGGGCGCCGTCAGCAGAGTGATGGACACCGTCGACCGCCTCATCGACGAAGTCGGTGAAGAAGCATTCGTCTCTACTCTTCGCACCACCGTCGAGAACGTGGAAGCCGAGGTACGGCGCCGCATTTCGGATCTTCCGGACGGCACCGTCACCTTCAACCAGTTCGTCGATTCGACCCTCAAAGAAAACATTCTGATCAAGTTCGCCTGCAAGATCACCATCAAGGGTGACACGATGACCGTCGACCTGACGGGTACCGGGCCGGAGATCCTCAACCGGGCGATCAACTCCCCCCTCGGCTCGACCAAATCGTTCATGACGCAAGCGATTCTGTCGTACTGGTGGCCGGACCTCCCCCGCAGCACCGGCGCCCTCTCCCCCATCGAGGTCATTTCCGAGGAACACACCTGGGCCGACGCCGGATACGACGCACCCGTCGGACAGTCGCTCCAAGCCTCGTTCCGCGGATTCTCTGCCCTACAGACCGCGTACGCGAAACTTCAGTTCTCCTCCCCCACCAAGTACTCGAACGTGATCGCCCCCTGGTTCAACCAGATCAACGACTTCCTGTGGGGCGGAACCACGCAGCACAGTGAGCAGGTCGGCAACCTCTGTGCCGATCTGAACGGAATGGGCGGCGGCGCCAAGGCATTCCGAGACGGCGAAGACGGCGTAGCACCAATGTTCTGTGCAATGGCCGACATCGCCGAGCAAGAAGTCATGGAAGAAGAAGTCCCGTTCCTGCAACTGGTCAGTAAGCGACTGGTCACAGACAATCAGGGCTTCGGAAAGTACCGCGGCGGCATGGGCTACGAAATGATTGTCGCTTCACGCGGCACCCCCAGCTGGGGATTCATGACCGTCACTTCCGGCTCGAAGTTTTCGTCGGTGAGCGGAATGTTCGGTGGCTACGGATGCCCCACCTATCCGTTGTCGATGGTCAAGAACATCAATATCTACGACATCATCCGCAAGGACCCATCACAGTTCGACTTGTCGATCGAACGGGTGATGAACGAACAGCCCTACGAGGGCGGCAAATACCTGACCGGCCACATGGGGTTGCAGTTCGATGTCGCCAAGGAAGGCGAGCTGTACATGATCAGCCAAGGCTCCGGCGGCGGATACGGGGACATCCTCGAGCGAGATCCAGAACTGGTCATGGCTGACCTGCAGCTCGCGCGGATCTCGGACAAGGTGGCCGGCGAACTGTACGGCGTCGTCTACGAACCCGACACATTCGTCGTCCGCGAAGAAGAAACCACAGCGCTACGCGCACAAATGCGCCAGGACCGCTTGAAGCGAGGCAAGCCGTACAAGGAATTCGTAGCCGAATTCGTCAAGCCCGAACCTCCGAAAGAGTTGCTGTACTTCGGTTCCTGGGGCGATGACAACGACCAACTGGTTGCCACGCACTGGGGCAAGAGTGCGCCGGAGCGGGTAACCGCGCGGCTCGAGGATCTACCCCTCATCATGATTCCGGACCGTCGCGTGCTCAAGATCGAGGAGCTGAGCAAGCGGGTACGCGAGCTCGAGACCAAGTGCGGCGAGAAAGTCCAGCACAAGTCCTGACCCTGCCGATTTCGCGCGGTGATGCTCCGCTGACCCAACATCACGTCGGTGTGAGCATCACCGCGCGGTATCGCACCAATCTCTCGAGGAAGACCATCATGACCACCAGCCTTCTCACCGCAATCGCCTCACCACCCTCGGGCCGCGCCACAGCCCTCCTACTCGATCACCACGCGTACGCCCAATCGGTGTTTCTGCGCAACCGGCCCGCCCCCTGGGACGACCCCACCAGCTACGCCCGCTTCTTCAACCAAGCACAAGGTCTACTCAAACCCGACCTGGCCATCCTCGACCTGAACCACTTCTACACCCATCACCTCGAACAGAACCCCGCCCTGCGGGATTCAATGTCTCAGAAGAAACGAACCGGATATGCCCTGCGTACCATGCTCGCGGACAAGGGCCTCACCCGTAGCGTCATCGATCTTGCGCAAACACTGACAGCAATGGCGTCAGGACCAGTAGTCCTACAGATCCCCTCCCCCATGCAGTGGCTACGAGCCACACACCACTATTCGGGTTCTTCCGACATTGACAGCCTCGACGCCGACGACGCGGAAAACTCGTCAATGTACGTCGCCGATTGGCTCCGCGGCTTCGCAGCACTCCCATTCGCCGCGATACTCCTCGACGACCGACCGATAGACCCCTCCGCACCAACCACACCGGTCGGGTACGACGCCTACACCCCGATCACCAACATCACCGCGCACTACCGACTTATCGTCGGCATGCGCGACTCCCATGGGGTAACCCTCCATCAGCAGACCATCCGCGGAAGTGTCCTCCCCGAGAACTACTGGCGCGGAGAACAAACAACACTTCCTCCCTGCGACTTTCACATCACTCAGATCCCCGCCACCGCAGTACCCGAAGTAGTCCTCAATCAACTTGCCCAGCTCAAGTAACACAAACTCATCCGAACCAACCAACCCGACCCGAAATCGCAACGAGCGAGTCGTCAAGCCCCTTCAACAGGCATCAGCGCCACGCACCCTATGGGAACCGCATGAGCGTGCCGCTCGGATGAATAGCGGGTTGACACATTCATCCAGATACTCTCGATTGACCTCACGGAGGGTTCTCTGCATCTGCAAGATATTCGCGTACAGAGCCGACGCCGTCGGAGTGGGCACCCCGAACTCTTGGCGATATCCGTGAATGCCATACCCGCAGTAGGCCTCTCATACGCACGCTGCCGACGTGCAATCCGTTCGGCGAGCTTGTCCCGCTTGGCTTGCCTCTCGCGGCTTCCGCGGAATGACATTCTCCCGCTTAGCTTCCTGCCGTATCACTGCAAGATCGGGAATAGAACTGCATGCCAGTCACCATTCCAGCGGCAATTGGGCATCAGCTGCACATTGCTGCGAGCATCGTCACCTTGGCTGTGCTGGTGACCGCTGGGGTGGTGGGTGACTGTGATCACAGCCCAGAATTCGTCAGCCACGCCGTGTGACTGTATTACCGCTTCACGTTGAGCCTGCGTGATGTGGAGGAACTGATGTTCGAGCGCGGCGTCGTGGTCTCCCACCAGACGATCCGGCAGTGGTGCGCGATGTTCGGCCGGTCCTATGCCAATGAGCTGCGTCTCCGAAGGCCCCGCCCGGGCAACAAGTGGTACCTCGATGAAGTGTTCACCTCGAATCAACGGCGAGCAGAAGTATTTGTGGCGCGGGGTCGATCAGGACGGCCTGATAGCGACGCTATCGTCCAGTCGGGTCGAAACGCCACTGCTGCCAAGCGGTTCTTCCGCAAGGTACTCAAGGGTCTGCGGTACGTGCCGACGGTGCTCGTGACCGCCAAGCTGGCCAGCTACAAAGTGGCGTACCGCGAGATGCTGACCTCTGCCGAGCATCGCCGGTCGAAGTATTTTCAGCAATCGGGCCGAGAACTCGCGTCAGCCAATGCGACAATGGGAGCGCCGGGTGAAGAGAATCGCTTCAGCCGGGCAGGCGCAACGGTTCATGCTGGCTGTATTCGTCTAAGTGATCTCGCGGATGATGCGAGCGGTGTTACCGACAGTTGGTGCGTGACCCGTACGTCTTCGATTTTCTCGACATCACCGAACGTGTCGCGGAGCGGGAGCTGGAGTCCGCGCTGATGCGTCGGCTGGAGCAGTTCCTCCTCGAACTGGGACACGGGTTCGCCTTTGTTGGACGCCAATACCATTTCGAGGTCGGTGATCAGGATTTCTATATCGACTTGCTGTTCTTCAACTGGGTGCAAGCGAGGTTCGTCGTCGTCGAGTTGAAGGTAGGCAGGTTTGAGCCGGAGTATGTCGGGAAGCTCGGCTTCTATGTTTCGTGGATCGACGACAACCTCCGCAACAAGGACATCCACGCCCCGACTGTGGGAATCTTGCTCTGCGCCGGCCGCAACGACAACGTCGTCCGGTATTCACTTGCCGGGACAACTGCACCCCTCGCCGTAGCCGACTACACCTATGAGACTCTCCCCTCCCAGGTTCGCGATCTCGTCCCTACCGACGACGAGATCGCGGCAGCTGTGGAAGCCACTGTCTCCGAACTCGACTCCCAACTGCCCGTCAAACCTGACAACTCCGGCTGAGAGGCGCCATTCGATTTTCGAACCTGGCCGACATATCCTCTGGTGCCGAGATCGCTACCGGTGTTTCGCACGAGGGTCTGCGAACGCGATGCCTGGTCCCGCCCGGTGCGTCGAGGAGCAGGGCAGTTCTATGTCCAGTCGATGTGGACGGATTCGATGGAATCGAAGTGAAATCCGAAAGTGTCGCCGTACTGGTCGAATCCCTTGTTTTCAGGGTAATCCATCGTGGCGTGACGTTCGAGGATGGCAACCACCCGGGCATGATCGTCGTTGGCCAAAGCCATGGCGAGTTCTCGTGTTTCGTCGAGACTGAAGGGGCTGTCGGAGTTCGCGAAATCGAGGGTACGCACTCGATAGTCGTAACCTTCTTCGGAACCGTTGCGGACGGACACTCCCCCGCGGACTCGGATGGTGGCCTTTTTGGGTTGCCCGTCGGGTCGTAGGACGCCGGCGCGGTCCATGACGTCGTGCGCTTTGACGTTCTTGAGTTTCTTTTTCGCGTCAGCGCGCAGCTCGTTCGTTTCGCCGGAACGGTAGCGAGAGACCGCTGATCGTGAACGACCGATTTTCTTTGCGACAGCGTCGATTCCACCGAGGCGTTCGATGGCGGCTCGCCGTTGTGCACGTTCGGTGACGTCGGGGTGCGGGATTCGTCCTTGCTGCGCCCAGCGGCGCAGTGTTCGGTCAGATGGGGGCTTTCTCCCGGCGTCGACAGCTGCTTGCCGTAGGCCTTCTTTACCGATTTCGGTACGGATCTGACGTACGGAGACTTTGCTGGTGAGTCCGGCCAATCCCCCACTTTTGACCGATTTCGATTTTTCGACACCACTGGTCGCTGCTGTCGAGACAGATACGTTGAGTCCGTCCAAACCGACGGTCTTCTGTGCGGGTTTGGTAGATCGCGGTTTCGGAAGATGCAGGGCCACTATATGTTTCCTTCATCTTCGTCGGTGAACGCAGCTTTGAGTGCGAGGTTGATCTCGTGGGTGTCGCGGGCGTCGGTCAGCATGACGGTTATGTTTTCGGTGAGCGGGGCGCTCTTTTCCAGAGTCATTTTCCCGAGTGCGTCACTCTCGTCTGCGATGTCGATGCCCAGGGGCAGGGGGTAGACCCAGGAGTCGGTGACGGTGCGCAGTGGCCAACGCCCGGTTTCGCGCGCGATGCGCATCGCGACGCGGCGGCCTCGCCAGCGGCAGTGTGCGATGATCGCTGCTCGCCAGAGCGGCTGATGATGGTGTTGCATTTGTTTGGCGGTCCACATGTCGGGGTTGACCATTCGGCCGATATAACCCTTGTAGCAGGCGCCGATGAACCGTTTCATTGCTGTGTCGCCGGTGTCAACGGCAACTTTGCGGGCCTCTCTCAAGATTTTCGCCCACTTGTCGAGGGCTCGACCCTGTTCGGGGTAGACCCACGCTTCTGCGATGTCGAGGTCGTCGAGTTCTGCGCCGATTCCGCCATCGGCGATGGACGTTTGAAGTGCATCGAGGCTGACGGTGGTGATCCAGGTCTGCACAGGTTGGTCGGCGAGCATGTGTGGGTGAGGCAACGGTAGAGCGGGTGGGAGCGCCAGCATGTCACCCGGTGGGAGGGTTACACGCCAGAGTCCGAACGGGGTTTTCGATTGCCGCGCAGCATCGAGCGCGTCCTCGCCGCGAAGATGTCGAGGTTTTCCGTAGCCGAATTCGAGCATGCCAGCCGAAGCGAGGTACGCAGCTCGTTGGTCTATCGATACCAGTTGTGTTGCATCGGAAAGTTCTTCGAGGTCCGGGATGCGGGTCCATCCGAGGGCAGGTTCGAGATCTCCGCGGGGTTCGCCGTCCAACGGTGGGACCGGTCCACCGACAGTGACGACGATTCCTTTACCGCTGCGGGTGCGGTCGCGTTTGATCTTGTCGACGATGGCGGCGCCGGTGCGTGCGGGGGTGGGCCCGGGTAGCACGCCGAGGTGTTGTGCGCACCAGGCGAGTCGGCGTCCCAGTTCGCGGGCAGCGGGGAGGTCGTCGTCGGGGAGGTAGGTTCCGGCGGCCGGTGACCCGAGGATCCCCATGTCCCCCACGCGATTGCCCCATCCGAAGTCCTTGTTCCAGTAGGTCCACACGTAGGGTTCGATGAAAATGTCGACCATGGATGTGAAGTTCCCGGTGGTGCGGGAGAGGTGAACGACGTGGCCGGGTTCTCCGCGCAGTTCCCATCCTGCGGTCAGCATCGGGGTCAGCGTGGCGTGGAGGATCGCGGTGAGCTCTTCGGCAGCGCGGGTACGGAGGACTTCCATGTCGTCGACATCGTCTTCACTGCCCGGGTCGATGATCCATCCGAGCATCTCGCACGCTTCGATTCCCACTATCCAGATCTGTGCCGGCGCGCCCAGCGGGGTGAGCGTTGCCCATCTGATGAGTTTGTCAAGTTTTTCGATGGAATCGACTGGGCCGGTGAGTGTATGGCCAGACGGTGTGTAGGTGCCGGCTGCTGTGACAATGACGGCGTGGCCGTCTGCTGCCTCGCCGGCGGGAGGAAGGGCGGCCGGTTCGGTTGCGCCCCGTTCGGACGCCGGGGGAGGTTCCGGTCCCACGTCAGCAATGGGCTTATCTTGGGGCACAACTGTTTCCGTGCTGTAATCCGAAGACGGTGACGAGTCCGTACCTTGCCACGCTATGGGGGCGCTTTCGCCTGCCACTGGTTCGACCTCTGGTTCCGCGGCGACACGATCCTCCGCAATCGGCGCACGGGCATCCATCACGTCAGCATCGGGATCCGGCGCCGCGGCGTCGTCGAGATCGAAGAGCGCTGGTTCAGAATCGACCTCAGAACCATCCCCATGAACTCCGGGCACCGGAGAAGGATCGAGGTCGAACAGGGGAATCTGCTCCCACTTCCTCACCACCATCGCTGCCCCATCCCCGCTACTGGCGTCCTAATGACTCGAGATCAAATGCTGATCGCAATGCCCTGGTCAACAACACTTCCTGAGCAGGCAAGAGAAATCCTCGATTCACCCCGAGTGCCGACACCGGGATGGTCGTCACCCCGTCGCAGTCGACAACCGATCCGTCCTCGACACCGTTGTCTTCGCCCAAACTCAGCTCGGTCGATAACCCCCGCCCCTCCGCACGAACGGGAGCAACAGTGACCGTCCCCAGATGAGGCCGAACCAGCTCCCTCGTCAGAACCAAGACCGGACAGAGCGTTTCGAGGTGGGCGTCATGGATTGGCCGCACTCAGTTCTTCTTCCCGTGCGCGGCGGCGATATTCACATCGCTACCGGTTCCGAGACCATCAGACAAGATCTCCACGTCTCGGGCTGCAAGCTGTCGACGCTGCTCACGCTCCAACGCTCGAAGCACAACTTGAGCACGGCTTTTCGCGCGCCCACCACTGACCTCACTGTCGAGAAACACCACGATGTCCTCGGGTAGCCGTACCGCGATCTGCGTGCTCATAATCATCATGATACCGAATTGGGATGTAAACCGGTACCGGCCATTCCGTTCATCTTCCCTCAGCCTCCGCCCCTGACACTCCCGGTGCCGTGGACTGCCGGCCGAACGTCCGTGGACTGCCGGCCGAACGTCCGTGGACTGCCGGCCGAACGTCCGTGGACTGCCGGGCCGTCAGTGCCCCGATTACTCGGTGCCGTACAACTCGGCGGTGTAATGCCCCTCCCCATTGCGTGTGGCCTCATCCCAATCGACGCCCAACGCGTCGGCCAGGTGATGTGCATCGGAGAGGAAGTCCGCGAACACGGTGGGCAATTCTTCGGTGCCGGTTCCGCAGCGGCGGGCATACGCGATCATTCCGTCTGCTGCCCGCACAGCGCGGACGCCGTTGTCGTGGATCTGCGACTCGGGGTCTTGCTCGTAGCGGAAGTCATCGCGCTTGCTGCCGCCTGCTGTCGATGCCGCGACTGCATCGAATGTGTCTATTCCTTCCCAGACGCGTGCACGGCATTCGATCTTCGTTGTTTCGGACATTGCCCAAGTCCCTTTCTTTTTCGGTTGAACTACACAGCGGGGGTGCTGTGCAGCGCGGCCAACAGGCCGGTCTGGACCTCGAGCGCGGGCGACGGCGCACCATGTGCAAGAACGCTCGCAGTCGCGCTGTCGATGACGACGGACATGTGGGCGCGGTGACGCGAGAGCATCACGCAGGCGCGGCCCGCATCGAGGTTGAAAGGTTCGGCGGTCCGGTATCCCGCCAACGGGTGCAGCACCACGACGGCAGGACGCTCGAGGCCTTGCAGCGAGTTGGCGGTGCCGACCAGTACGTCGGGGTGCTCGCTCAGTAGGGCACGGATTGCCGCAGCCTGAGTCACGTGCGGGACCACCACGGCCACGTCGGCGGCCGTCATTGGCCGCTGGCCTGCGGTGGTGACCAGATCCGCTGCCAGTAGTTCCGCCGCCCGCGCGGCGCATGCGGTCACCAGGGCCGGATCGGACGGGCCTCCGCAGGCTGTGATCGGGCGGTGCGCCAATTCGGGCCACACGGCTCCGCTCGAATCGGTGAGGTGTTCCGGGGGCCGCTTCGAGGTGAACGGCAGATCGGGGTAGAACAGTGGCGCGATCAGTGCTGTGGTGTCGGGGCCAAGTCTCCAGGTGTGCGCCAACCGCACCATCCCCACCACGTCGCCGTGCGCAGCCAACAGTGCAATCGGGGCGGGTAGATCGGGTGCGGTTTCGCTTCCCTCCCAACGAGATACATCGCCGGTCACCACCGGGTCGATCTGTCCGGGATCACCGACGCACACCACCTGTTTCGCCATGGCTCCCAGCGCTCCCAGATCGGCGTAGGTGCATTGCCACGACTCGTCCACGATCAACACGTCCGCACCGACTCGGTCCGGGTCCGAGAACAACCATCGCGCCGTCGTGCCGATCAGAATTGCACCGACGTCGCCCTGCCAGCGCACTTTCTGTCCCGAGACCACCGGTGTGTCGCCGCTGTCCGGTGCCGGTGCTTTCGCTTTCCACATCAATGCGGCGCGGTCGGTGAGTGTTCCCAACCGGCGTGCAATCTCCACCGCCTGTTCGCGGGTCTGCGCCGCGATCCCTACGCGCAGATCCGCCCGGTGCGCCAATGCCGCAGCCAGTAATGCAACCAAGCGGGTCTTGCCCGCACCGGGAGGGGACGGCACCACCACCGCAGGATCACCCGACCACACCGAAAACAGCACACGCGCTGTGATCGGGTCGGCCATGATCTCCGACCCCGGCCACCCCGTCAGCGACGGGACGGGCGGACGGGACGACGACGGCACCGGGCCGGAGGGGGCAGCAATATCGGACGACGAGGCAGTAATGCGCATGACGAATCAAACCTTTCAGGAAAAAAGTCTCTGAACTGGCTATTTACATACTTTGTGCCCAGTGCCGGCGTTATTCCTCTGCGCCCGCGATGAGCACGTCCAACGGCACGCCGCGCCGGGAAGGAACGGGTGTCTGCCCCGTCGAAAGCCAGGACCGCCGCCCTCGGTAGAGCCGCCAGTACCGGCCACGACCAGCGCGCATCGTGTGCGGTGACGCCGCTTGCGGCATCAACACCACCGACGCCCCACTCGGCGGCGCATACATCCCTACCGAACCGAGTCCGAGCACCAACTTCCCGCCGACAACCTCGGTCGATGTGACTTCGACGGTGAACTGCTCGAACGGACGCCGTCGCGGTGTACCGACCCACCCGGTGACAGCAGATCCGACCCGCAGCCGTGAATCCAGACGCTCACACGTCACCGACAGCGACCCGTTGCGCCGACGTGAGCCTTTCGGTGGCGGCGTCATCGATGCCACACCTACCGCGACGTGGCCGGTGTGCAGTGCGCGCTCGCGCCACATCGGATCATCGAGCAAGGCTGATGACATCACATCTGCTGCGTCACAACGACTTCGCAGGCCCATCGCGGCGCTGGCCGTGTTGTCGGGACGCGACCAGTCGTGACCGTCCACCAGTGCAGACTGTGCCCGAGAAAACGAATACGCGTCGTCTTCACCGATCGCAGCGAGCAGCGGCAGCAACGGGCCACTGCCGATCGCACGCGCCCACTCGTGCATCCCGGCGACACTCTCGTCCGCGATCTGCAACCACGTCCGCCACACCCGCGCCGACCGCTGCGCTTCCGGCACCACGCCGAGCACGTAGCGGGCACTGGAGGTGGCCGGAAGATTCACCACCGCCGACGTGCCGGGATGATCCGCCCGATCTGCCCACCACCCCACCATCGCGGCGCTACCGGAGATGTTCGGGTCACTGTGGTGAGCGTGCGCCCGCGCCAACCCCACCAGCGCCGGAATCGTGCCGCCGTCGTCGGTGAGCAACATCGCCGGGGCATCCGCCGCCAGCGTGCCGCCCAACCTGGCCAGCAACGCCAACCCGGCCTCGTCACACGCGGTTTCCTCACCTCCACCGACCGCCGCAGCGGACACGCTCACACTGCCGCCGCGTACCGTCGCCCGCACCGCCAGCGCCGACGCTGACGGGGTGAACGTAGTGTGTGCGAGCCGAGCAACGGGACGCCCCGTTTCGGCGGCATAGAGACGCTGAGCCAGATCGAACCATTCCACGCTCACGACACGTCCTCCGTCTGTTCGCACGCCAGGACCACCGGATTCGCAGCGCACTCCCACCCCGCACGCAAGGCCAGCGCCGCCGCATCCTCGCCGGTACCGACGACCACGCTCGCCACCTGATCCGGCGCGTGACCGGTACCCGTCAACACTTGCTGCGCGTACCGCAACAGATCACCGCTCACCGCGTTCACGACGCACCGACCGGGATCTGCACACGTGACGCCCATTCCGGGGTCCGAGACAGTGCGGCGTCGTTGCCGATCACCGCGCACACCAGATGCGCCCGCGACGGCCGATCCGGCCACGGCGTATCCCCGTCCGTCAACACGATCACCACGTGCGGGGCAGGACGGGCCGCGTTCCCCGCGTCGATCCCGACGCGCATATCCGTACCGCCGCCGCCCACCAACTGCACATCGGCCACCGACCGCACCGCCTGCGCAGACGTCGATGCCGCATCGCACGAGAGAATCCGTACCCGCTCCCGCGCCACACCGCCCGCCCGCAGCACACCCGCCACCTCACCCATCGCCGCCGACAGATCACCCGCCGACATGGACCCCGACGTGTCGATCACAATCGACACCGTGATCGACGGACCCCGCATCGCCGGGGCCACGATCCCCGGCAGGCTGCGCCGCGACGGACGCGCATAGCTGTAGTTCGTCCGCCCCGACTGATCCGCCAGCGCTCGCCGGATCACCGCACGCAACACCCGATCCCACGGCACGGTCGGCGGCGTGAGAACCTCACCGGCCCAGCGCGCCAACCCTTGCGGCGGCATCCCGCGCCCCTTCCCCTGCGCCGCCTGCACCGCCCGCGCCACATGACGGCGAACCAGATCTGCTTCCGCGCCGTCCAACCCGTCCGCGACCTCCCCCGCTGCCGCGCCCAACTCCCCCGGCACCGGCGCGCATCCCGCACCGGATCCGCAACCCACGTCGTCGTCGTCTGGAAACTGTTGTCCCGTAGCCGGATCGATCAGGTGCGTGTAGTAGTCCTCTGCGATTCCGCCGTCCTCGCACCCGAACGATTGTGGAGTGATCACCCCGTCCGGTAACCCGACGCCCGCCGCCAGCAAGTCGTCGTTGATTTCCGCGTCCGCCGCGTAATTCCACGCCACGTGGTGCACCGGCTTCGGCAAGGACTGCCCCCGCACACCGTGTGCCCGCAGCAAGTGCCCGACCTCGTGCAGCAACACCGCACCCGCCACCGGCACCGGCCACGCACCCGCCCCCACCAACAACGCCGGATCTAGATAGAGCCGCCATTGCGCATCCACCGCGAACGTGCCCAACCCCGGTGCAGCAACAGGCTGCGCCGCGAACAATGCCCGCATGAAATACGGCATCTGTTCGGCAGAAACCAGTCGTGCCAGGCGAAACGCCCGCAACTCATCCGGCGCGAGGACCCGAACCCCGCTCATGCTGCCGCCTCCATCAGACCCGCAGCGGTCAACATCGGCGCGAACCGACGAGCAGACGCCGGGACAGTCGCCTTCGCCGGTCGCGCCTTCGCCAGCGTGCGCGCCGCCGCGCCCGCCACGTCCGGTGCGCCCGCCTCCGCAGCCGCGATCAGCGGACCCCACGCACTGCGCCAGGCCTCCACCGTGCCCCGTCCCACCGCCCACGCCGTGACACCGGACAGCACCGCCCACACCAGATCAGGACGCGACTGCCAATCGAACGCCGAATCGGGATTCTCCACCACCGCAACCGGATCGGGAAGATCCGCGCTACGCCGCCACTCCAAGAACTCCACGCCCGCGCCCTCACCGATCAACCCGAACACCGCCGTGTTGATCGCCGCGTTGTCGTCCTCCCGCAAATGCGGCAACACCGCCGCCAACATCGACCACGTACGACGCGACGGCCACGCACCACCGGTCTGCGCAGCCGACGACGGAAACGCATCCAACGCATCAGGATTGCGCTGCACAAAGCCGGTGATCGAACTGCGCACCAACGCAACCCGTTGCTCATCGGTGGCCACCGCACGCGAGGCAGGCGGTGCACCCCACCCCGTCGCCATACCGTCCAACCACTCATCCACAGACGGCGTGAACTCCACATGGCAGAACCGATTCGCCAACGGCGCTTCCAACTCGTACCCACCAGCAGCGCAATCCGGAGGATTCGCCCCCGCAATCACCCGAGTCCCCTTCGGCAACTGCACATCACCGACAGTCAAATCCAACGCCACCGCCAACATCGCCGCCTGCACAGCAGGCGGACTCGTCGTCAACTCGTCCAAAAACAGATACCCACCACCACCGGCAACCAATTCCTTCGCCCACGCCGGAGCCTCCAACGCCACACCGTGCTCCCGCACCACCGGCAACCCCGCGAAATCCGACGGCTCACGCAACGACCCCAACACCGTCTTGCACAACACCCCATCCGCCGCAGCCAACCCACGAACCAAACTCGACTTGCCCATACCCGGACCCGAAATCAACAACGACGGCACACCCGCCCGCCCATTCGCATCCAACACAGTCACAGCAGTAGCCAAATCAGCCACAGGAATCCTCCAGAATCGAGCGAACTGGTCAGGTCCGCTACCGAATTAGACTCCCCAATTATATAGGTTGACCTGCGCAAATAGGCGCTAGAATCGTTTCTCACGTCCCCGGCGCACCCTGTGCCGGGGACGTGAGAAACCACTACCTCACCGGCCGCCGGCACCACCGCAGACAGGCGAAGGAAAGGTGGCTACAAGACCGCGATTTCGACCTCCGATCAGCGGTCCCCAGCATGCCGACCTCTACGACATCTTTTCGGGCCGGCATCTGCACACAAGAAGTCAAACCTGCGAAACGCCACGCTAAAAAGCGGATAGACCGCAAACGATGTCCGGGCTTGGCTGTCAGCTCTTGAGCTCGCCGACCCACAACACCTCAAACAACCCGTTACTCAAGTCGAAATATGTACGGAGAGTTCGTTTCACCGTCGATACGACGCTGAAACTCAACTTGGACTTGCTGCAGCAACTCGAGGTCGTCCCAAGCAGATGAGTGATCCTTGCTCTGTTCTCGAGAGTCAAACAACAGATTCACCCACCGGGCATTGTGGGATGACCACATCACAAAGAAGACATCCGGCCACATCACCCAGACGGTGTCTACGCCAACAATCCCGTCCAGTGGGTTCAGAAGGTGTGCCACGATAGGAGCAACGTCCATTTCAACGACGGGATAGTCAAAGGGATGGGCAATCAGAAATATGTTCTTCGAGTGCGCAACCCTCACTTTCTTGTTTAGTTGGCGGAGCGCGCGATCAATCTGATTGAGGCCTTCACCTGCCAGGACCTCGTTTACAGTCGTAACAGCTGCGGTGAACGTCGTCACCATCGGAATTTCGCCACGCCCAAGGGATTGATCAATCGTGGCGTCAAACTTTCGGTACCAAAGACCAATCGATTTCACTTCGAAGTCCGCAAACCTCTTATTCGCCAAACCCATCGACGATATGGGGCTGCGCTCCGATTTCGAATGCGAAAGATCGAAGATCAAGTCTGGTTCGCCAGCACAATCAACGCTAGTCGGCGCACAGGCTAGGAATGCAGTCGTTGAAATGGCGGCTAGGTCCTCGCCCGATCTCACTTTCAGTTTTCGAAGCACCTCGTGCGGCAACGCACGGCAGAGCTCGTCGACCGCCCACCATAAAGTTCGTTGCGGTATCACCACTACGTCACTGCCCTTTGCGCCCGGATCGAGCATGAACTTATAGTCGCACATCGCAAAGCAAAGCCCCGGGAGTTCGGGTCACTTCAATCCCGGGCTTCGGCGATAGCATCAGCGGTCACCAGCATGTCGATCTCAACAACATTGGTTCCGCCGGCATCGGTGACGCGCACGGTTACTCCGGCGAGCTTGTGTACCGTCGGTCATTGACCGCAGAGGGGAAACCGAGATGCTGTTGTCTTCCTGGCGAGTGTGTATCACCGAGAGTCGTGTGGTCCGACCCCGGATCACGGCATACCGGAGCGCGGCGAGAGAAGCCGTCGCCACCATATCCAGCCAACGAAAATGACCAGCCAGAAGTCGATTCCTACTCCCGTCAGGCCTTACTCAACGCCGCCAATGCATCTGTGCCGACGGGTTCTTCGGCGAGCATCGGGACGATGGCGGTTCGCTGGCTGTATTTGTTTGTGATGCTGTCGATTTCGGTGATCTCTCCGGCTGCGCGTTGCTGCAGGAGCGTCGAGGTCGGTTCGGCTGCCGCGAGGGAGTTGTTGACCACCCACGCCCAAGGGTGAATGCCTGCGCGTTGCAGGTCGGCTTGCAGACCGGCGGCCTCGAGGACAGGTGTGGTTTCAGCGAGGGTCACGAGTAGGACTTTCGTGGCGTTCGGGTCCTGGAGCCGCATGAGCGGGGTGGTGAAGTTCGTGTTCTCACCCATTTGGCGGGCGATTTCCCGGTGGTAGGAGCCGGTGGCGTCGAGCAACAACAAAGTGTGCCCGGTCGGGGCGGTGTCGACGACGACGAATTTGCGGCTCGATTCGTGAATCACCCGCGAAAACGCCTGAAAGACCGCCACTTCCTCGGTGCAGGGTGATCGGAGGTCTTCGGCGAGGTTCGCGCGTCCGCGTTCGTCGAGGTTCTTGCCTTTGGTGGTCAGAACCCGGGTGCGGTACTGCTCGGTGGCTTCGGCGGGGTCGATTCGGGAGACCTGGAGGTTGTCGAGTTCCCCGTTCAAGGTTTCTGTCAGATGTGCGGCCGGGTCGGTGGTGGTCAGGTGCACCTGGTGGCCGCGTTCGGCGAGGGCGACAGCGATGGCGGCTGCGATGGTGGTCTTGCCGACTCCGCCTTTGCCCATGCACATGATCAGGCCGTGATCGTCGGTGTCGAGTTCGTCGATCAGGGATGAGAGCGGAGCACTGGGTAGCTGCAGGGCCGGGTCCGCTGAGGCGGCGGATACCGGGCTGAGGTCGGGGGTGAAGAGGCTTTCGAGTGCGTCGATGCCGACGATATTGGTCGCTTTGAGCGGGACCTGATCGGTGGGCAGCTGCGCCAATTCGTCGGGCAGGCCGGCTATCGCGGCTTGTTCACGCCGGTAGATCGCGGTCGCGAGTGGATCGGTGTCGTCGCCCGGTGCCGGGAGGACACCGTTGATCACGACATGCTGATGGGTCAGTCCGATGTCGGCGAGTTCGCGGTGGGTGCGGGTAATTTCGGCGAGCGTCGAACGCTGGGCGCGCGAGACCAGGACGAGGCGGGTCCGCTGCGGATCTGCGAGCGCGGCAACAGCGTCAGCGTAGATGGCTCGCTGCTTCTCGAGCCCGGACAGCGGCCCCAGGCACGATGCGTCGCCCCTACCGTCGTCGAGGAACTCGGTCCACGATCCGGGAAGCTGCAGCAGCCGGATGGTGTGCCCCGTCGGAGCGGTGTCGAAGAGGACATGGTCGAAGTCGGCGGTGATGTCGCCTTGGCAGGAGAGCAGTCCGGTGAACTCGTTGAACGACGCTATTTCGGTGGTGCAGGACCCAGAGAGCTGTTCGGCGATCGCCGCGATCTCCTTCTCGGGGAGCAGTCCGCGGACGGGGCCGATGATCCGCTCGCGATAGGCGGCGGCGGCTTGTTCCGGGTTGATCTCGAGCGCCGACAATCCGGGAGCGGCGGGAATGTCGGTGATGGTGTTGCCGATGCTCACGCCGAAGACCTGCCCGACGTTGGAGGCGGGATCGGTGCTCACGAGCAGCACTTTCTTCCCGGCGCGGGCGAGGGTGATCGCGCTCGCGCAGGCGATGGAGGTCTTTCCGACACCGCCTTTGCCGGTGAAGAACAGGAATCGGGGTGCATCGTTCAGGAACTTCATTGCGTTGTGGGTGCTTTCAGCAGCAGGTGGTGGAGTCGGCGTCGTCGGTGGAGCAGCATGCTGAGCCGTCGGCGAGTCCGAGCATGGCGATCCCGGCCGGCGCGTCCGCGGCTCCGGCTTCGGTGATGCCGGCCCATTTCGCGAGCTGGTTGCGGGTGGGATAAGTACCGGTCAGGGCGGTGACTCCGTCGACGATCGCCAGCGGGAGTCCTTCGGAGCCTGAGATTTTGAGGAATGCTGCGACGGTGTCGTTTCCGGCGAAGGCAAGGGGGTCGTTGGCGAGGTTGTGACGGGTGATGGTGCCGCCGTTGCTCGCGACCCAGTCGAGGTCGGCGGTGAAGGTGATCAGCGCTTGGTCGACGTCGTCGCCGCAGACGCCGGTGTTGCAGCACAGGGCGGGTTCGAATACTTCGATGGTGCTCATGATGTGTCCTCTGTTTTGTTTCGGATGTTGCTCAGATGGCCGGGACTGTGAAGAGGTCGTCGTCGAGTGCGGTGATGGCGTCGCGGGCGGTGCGGCCGACTCCGATCAGGGTGGCCGATGCGGGACCGGTCCAGTCGCCGTATCCGAGGAAAATCAATCCGGGTTCACCGGCGACGTGCGCTCCGTCGAGTTCGATGCGTCCGGTGTCGCCGTCTCGGAGTCCAAGGGGCTGAAGGTGCCGTAGTGCGGGGCGGAATCCGGTGCACCAGATAATGGCGTCCACCTGTTCGACGTGATCGCCGAATCCCAATCCGGTGGCGGTGAGGCGGTCGAACATCGGGTGCGCCACCATCACGCCGCGCTCGCGGGCGGCTTGGACCGGGGGCACCATCACGATGTCGCCGAGGCCGGCGATGCCACCGGAATCGGTTTCACCTGAAGCGATTTCACGGGCATGTTCACGGGCGACGTCGAAAAGGATCCGGCCGTCGACGTCGTCGGGCAGGAACCGCGGTTCCCGGCTCGTCAGCCAGAGTGTCTCGGCGACGGTGGAGACTTCGGCGACGATCTGCGCGGCAGAGTTTCCGCCGCCGACCACGGCGACCTTGCTACCGGCGAACGGGGTCGGCGAACGGTAGCTGGTGGTATGGATTTGGGTGCCGGTGAACTCGCGGATACCGGGGTAGATCGGCCAGAATGGTTGCCGCCACGTCCCGGTGGTGTTGACGACGGCCCGCGCGGACCAGCTGCCGTGATCGGATTCGACGAGATACCCGTCACCGGAGCGGGTCACGGACGTGACGCGGACCGGGCGGCGGACCGGTAGGTCGTATCGGGTCTCGTAGGCGGTGAGGTAATCCACGACGTGTGAGGCGGGCGGGAAACCGGGACTCCAGCCCGGCATCGGCCAGCCGGGCAGCGAGGAGTATTCGGCTGGTGAGAACAGGTGCAGTGAGTCCCAGTAGTGCTGCCAGGATCCACCGGGCGCTGTTTCGGCGTCGAGGATGACGAAGTCGCGGCCGGAGCGGCGCAGGTAGTACCCGGCGGCCATTCCGGCTTGACCACCACCGATCACGACAACGTCGACCGTGATCGGTGTCCCTTGCGAGTGCACGAGTGTCCTTTCCTTATCCAGATCTTCTGCTGACAGCCGGGGTGATACGTCGATTACGTGGTCAGACGCCCGGCCAGGGCGTCGACGCGGGCAGCGATGTCGTCGCGGACCAGCCGCATTCGTTCGATTCCGTCGATGCCGCGTTCGGACGGCTCGTCGGTGTCCCAGTTCTCGAAGTCGGTACCGGCGACGGGATCGACCTTCGCTTCGCTGCCCAGGGTGACGACGAGGTCGACATTGCGCACCAGTTGCGGATCGATCAACGTCGGGGTCTCACCGGAGATGTCCACCCCGACCTCGAGGAGCGTTTCGGCGGACAGGGCGTTGACCGCGTCGCCGGGTTTGGTGCCGGCCGAGTACACGTCCACCTGGTCGCCGGCGGCTTTGCGCATGAGGCCGGCGGCCATCTGGGATTTGCCGCCGTTCTTGACGCACACGAACAGCACTGAAGGCTTGCTCATCGAAGTTCCTTTCGCTGGGTGTGGGAGTCAGACGGCGTCTACGGTGTGGCCGGCTGCGTCGAGCGTGTTGGCGGTGATGTCGCCGCGGTCGGCCAGCCAGCGTTCGGCGTCGATTGCTGCGGAGCATCCGGTGCCGGCAGCGGTGATCGCCTGACGGTACGTGTGATCGACCAGGTCACCGGCAGCGAAGACGCCGTCGACGGAGGTCGCGGTGGAACCGGGAGCGACGCGCACGTATCCGGCGTCGTCGAGATCGACCTGGTCCTTGACGAGCTCACTGCGCGGGTCGTGGCCGATGGCGACGAACATGCCGGTGATCTCGAGTGTGGAAGTTTCGCCGGTGACGGTGTCGCGCACGACGAGGCCGGTGACGCTGTTCTCACCGAGCACCTCGACGGGCTCTGCGTTGGTCAGGAAGCGGATCTTCTCGTTGGCCTTGGCGCGCTCGAGCATGATCCGTGAGGCGCGGAACTCCTCGCGGCGGTGCACCAGGGTGACCGAGCGAGCGAAGCGGGTGAGGAAGGTTGCTTCTTCCATCGCGGAATCGCCGCCGCCGACCACGACGATGTCCTGGTCACGGAAGAAGAAGCCGTCGCAGGTGGCGCAGGCGCTGACGCCGCGGCCGAGGAGGCGTTCTTCACCGGGAATGCCCAGGTAGCGGGCTGCTGCGCCCATGGCGAGGATGATCGCGTGCGCGGCGTAGGTTTCGCCGTTCGCGACGACCGTCTTGATCGGGCCGCTGAGATCGATCTCCTCGACGTCCTCGGTGCGGATGTCGGTGTCGAAGCGCAGTGCCTGCTCGCGCATCTGTTCCATCAGATCGGGGCCCATGATTCCTTCGCGGAATCCGGGGAAGTTCTCGACCTCGGTGGTGGTCATGAGGGCGCCACCGAACTGGGTTCCCTCGAAGAGCAGGGGCGCGAGCTCAGCGCGCGCGGTGTAGACACCAGCGGTGTAGCCGGCCGGTCCGGAACCGACAATGATGACGTCATGGACCGCGGACGGGATGGTCATAGTGTCTCTTTCACGGGATCGAATACGGGCAGTACGAGCGGTCAGCGCGATACCGACGGGGCGGTGAGTTCGCTGATCAAGGCTTGGACGCGGGTTTTGATCTCGTCGCGGATCGGGCGAACCGCGTCGATGCCTTGGCCGGCGGGATCGTCGAGGACCCAGTCGCGGTAGCTCTTGCCGGGGAAGATCGGGCAGGTGTCGCCGCATCCCATCGTGATCACGACATCCGAATCCTGCACGGCGTCGGTGGTGAGGATCTTCGGGGTCTGGGCAGAGATGTCGATTCCGAGCTCGGCCATCGCCTCGACCGCGGCGGAGTTGATGGTCTCCGCGGGGGCAGATCCGGCGGAGCGGACCTCGATGGCATCGCCGGCGAGGTGGCTCAGGAATCCCGCGGCCATCTGCGATCGGCCGGCGTTGTGGACACAGACGAACAGGACGCTGGGCTTGTCGGTCATGGGGCTGAAACCTTTCCGTCAGTGGGTGTGAAGCGTTTGCGTAGAGCAAGGGAGACATAGACCAGCCCGACGAGCACCGGTACCTCGATCAGCGGGCCGACTACGCCGGCAAGAGCTTGCCCCGAGGTGGCGCCGTAGGTGGCGATGGCTACGGCGATCGCGAGTTCGAAGTTGTTGCCCGCGGCGGTGAACGCCAGGGTCGTCGTGCGTTCATAGCCCAATCCGATTGCGGCGCCGAGGACGTAGCCTCCGCCCCACATGAGCGCGAAGTACGCGAGCAAGGGCAGCGCGATCCGGACGACGTCCCAGGGCTGGGAGGTGATCTGTTCGCCCTGCATCGAGAAGAGCACGACGATGGTGAACAGCAGACCGTAGAGCGCCCAGGGGCTGATCTTGGGGATGAACTTGTTGTCGTACCAGTCGCGGTCTTTGGCGCGTTCACCGAAGAAGCGGGACAGAAAACCTGCCAGCAGCGGGATACCGAGGAAGATCAGGACCGATTTCGCGATCTGCCAGGGCGAGGTGTCGATGGTGGTCTGTTCGAGGCCGAGCCACCCGGGCAGGACCGAGAGGTAGAACCAACCGAGCACGGCGAACATGATCACCTGGAACACCGAGTTGATGGCGACCAGCACCGCGGCGGCTTCGCGGTCTCCGCAGGCCAGGTCGTTCCAGATGATCACCATCGCGATGCAGCGAGCGATGCCGACGATGATCAAACCGGTTCGGTATTCCGGCAGGTCAGGCAGAAACAGCCAGGCGAGGGCGAACATCAGCGCCGGGCCGAGAACCCAGTTCAGGAACAGGGAGCCGGCGAGGAGTTTCTTGTCCCCGGTGACAGTGTCGAGGCGGTCGTAGCGAACTTTCGCCAACACCGGGTACATCATGATCAGCAGGCCGAGGGCGATCGGTAACGAGATGCCGTCGATCTGCACCTTGTCCAGGGCAGTGTTCACGCCGGGGATCCAGCGTCCAACCAGCAGGCCGACGACCATGGCCACGCCGATCCAGACCGCCAGATAGCGGTCGAGGGTGGAGAGTTTTCCGACGACTTCGGGGTGTTCGGTACTGGACGGGGCGCTCATACGGCGGTCTCCTGTGGGACGTCGGCGGCAGTGGATGATGCTTCCACGAGCAGAACGGCGGAAAGTTGTTGCAGGGCTGCGGGTATCACCCAGTAGTACACCCAGGTCCCGCGACGTTCGCAGTCGAGGAGTCCGGCCTGGCGCAACACCTTGAGGTGATGCGAAATCGTCGGCTGGGACAAGTCGAAGGTGTCGGAGATGTCGCAGACGCAGGCTTCACCGCCCTCGTGGCTGGCCACCAGGCTCAGCAGTCGCAGCCGGACGGGATCGCCGAGCGCTTTGAACATCCGGGCCAGATCACCAGCCCAGTCTTCGGTCAACGGTTCACGGTTGAGTGGCGAACAACAGGCGCCGGTCTCCGCCACATCTTGATTCGACATACATCAATATTGACATCGATCAAATCAGTTCGCAACATGGGGCACGCCTCTGGTTCTGCAGCACGGGAAGGCCCCTTCCCTGGACGCGGATTTCTCGATGGCCGCGCATACGGCACTCAGATCGGCGGGTGAGGGCATCCGCCGTGCGACAGCCGTGATGGCCACTTGGATGTCGATGGCCTCGGTGGCCGGCTCCCAGTCGAGCGCGATCACGATCTCACTGATCTGCGCAGGTGAGAGCCGTTGATCCATCAGAGCCAGTAGCGGGCTGTGACCGTATCTCGGTGCGTCCTGCGGGTAGCCGCTGCGAAGCCAGTGCACAAAAGCGGTGACCACTGCCGGAATGAACATGAGAGACCTTCTTCGCAAGGAATTCATCGACGAGCATCAGTGCTGGGCGGCGATGTCGATCTCGTCGAGCAATGTGAGTACTCGCCGTTCGATCTCGTCACGGATCGGGCGGATCGCGTCGACCCCGAGACCTGCGGGGTCGGGAAGGACCCATTCTTCGTAGCGGCGTCCGGGGAAGATCGGGCATGCATCTCCGCAGCCCATCGTGATGACGACGTCCGCTGCGCGGACCACTTCGTCAGTCCATGGCTTGGGGTATTCACCGCTGATGTCGATGCCACGTTCGGCCATTGCTTCGATGGCAGCTTCGTTGACGCTGGTGCCGGGTTCGGATCCGCCGGACCATGCGACGGCACGTTCCCCGGCGAGTTTTTCGAAGAATCCCATGGCCATCTGGGAGCGTCCGGCGTTGTGCGTGCACAAGAACAACACGGTGGGTTTGCCGTCGTTGGAGAGTCCTTCGACCTTGGCCAGGGCGCGTAGTCGCTGCCGGGCGAAGCGTTCGGCCAGGAGAGGGAGGTAGTTGACGACGGAGGCGCGGCCGGCGAACTGGTCGTAGGAAGAATGCAGGAAACGCTCGATGGTTTCGGTGTTGAAGACGTCGGTGAATTCCGTGGCCAGGTGTGCGGCGGCGCTTTTGAGGGCTAACCGTTGATCGATGGTCAGGTCGTCGCGGTGATGTGTTGTGGTGCTGAGGTTGTCGGTCATGAGAGTTCTCCGTTCGGGAGGCAATGGGGGGCGAGTCGAGCGACTCGGTGGTCGATGTCGTCGAAGGCTCGGTCGAACGCTGCGGCACTACCGGTGCGGGCAGGGTCCGGAATCGACCAGTGAAGAGAGTTCGGGTTTTCGCGCATTTCTTCGTGGGCGTTGTCGCACACGGCGATGACCATGTCCCCGGGCGCGAGGACATCGGCGACATCGGCCGGGCGCGTGGCGTCGAGAGGTAGGTCGTGGCGGCGGGCGGCGGCGAGGGCTCCACTGTGAACTCGGGGAGCGGGGTGGGTGCCGGCCGATGCTGCCGGGATGTGGGATTGCTTGTTCCACAACGCCGCGGCCAGTTGCGAGCGCGCGGAATTGTGGGTGCACACGAACACGATCCGCGTCACAGCCAAGGGCGACGAGGTAGGAACGAGCACCTCCAGCGCGGTGGGCTCGAGTCGTAGGTAGGTACGGCGCTTGTCGCCTTCGGATCTCGATCGGTGCACGAGACCAGCGCGTTCGAGGACCCCGAGGTGGTGGGCGAGCAGATTCGAGGAGATGGAGAGTCGGCGTTGCAGTTCCGACGGCGATGCGTCGCCGAGGACGAGCATGTCCACGATCGACAACCGTGCCGGATCGGCCAGGGCGCCATAGAGAGCGGCGCGTTGTTCGAGCGAGAACTTTTGCTCAATACTCATTGAGTCAATAATCACTGAGTTAATTTGAGATTGTCAAGCAATACCTGCCGGTAGCCGGGCTGTTCATTCAACTTTCGCCCATGGATTCATGTTCCGTTCATTTTCGCAGCGATATCCGTTCATCCCCGGCCTCTAGGTTCATCACCCGAGCGGCAATCAGCGCTGCTCAGTGTCACTCGATCTCGGTGGCCGCGCGCCGCGCGAGCAACCCCGATACTTCGAAGGAACTACGTGAAGCTCAAGCGATCTGGCGCCGCCCTCAGTGTGCTGGCGGCCAGCACCCTCCTGCTTTCAGCGTGCGGCAGCGACAACAACACCGGCGCGACGGGTTCGACCGGAGCTACTGGCGCGGGCTCGACCTCGAATGTCGAGTGCGGCGGCAAGTCGGCACTCAAGGGCAGTGGTTCCACCGCCCAGGCCAACGCCATGACGCGTTTCGTGAATGCGTTCGAGCAGGCGTGCAGCGGACAGACCCTCAACTACACCTCCAACGGCTCCGGCGCCGGTGTGAGTGAGTTCATCGGAAACCAGACCGACATCGGTGGTTCCGATTCTCCGCTCAGCAAGGACAAGGGCGAGTACGACCGCGCGAAAGAACGCTGCACCAGCGACGCCTGGAACCTTCCCGTCGTCTTCGGCCCGCTCGCGGTGACCTACAACGTCAAGGGTGTCGACGACCTCGTCCTCGACGGCCCCACCTCTGCCAAGATCTTCAACGGTGCGATCACCACCTGGGACGATCCGGCGATCAAGGCTCTCAACGAGGGCGCTTCGCTGCCGTCGGAGAAGATCAACGTGATCTACCGCAACGACGAGTCGGGCACCACCGACAACTTCCAGAAGTACCTCGACGCAGCCTCGGACGGCGCCTGGGGCAAAGGCGCGGGCAAGTCGTTCGTCGGTGGCGTCGGTGAGGGCGCCAAGGGCAACGAGGGCACCTCCGCCGCCATCAAGAGCACCGAAGGCGCGATCACCTACAACGAGTGGTCCTTCGCCAAGGCTCAGAACCTGCAGACCGCCAAGATCGTGACCTCCGCCGGTCCCGAACCGGTCGAGATCACCACCGAGACCGTCGGCAAGACCATCGCCGGCGCCACCATCAAGGGTGAGGGCAACGACCTCGTGCTCGACACGTCCACCTTCTACAAGCCCGCCGAGACCGGCGCGTACCCGATCGTGCTGGCTACCTACGAGATCGTGTGCTCGAAGTACCCCGACGCCGAGGTCGGCACCGCTGTCCGCGCGTTCCTGCAGTCCACGATCGGCGCCGGCCAGAACGGTCTCGAGGAAAACGGGTACATCCCGCTCCCGAGCGCGTTCCAGCAGAAGCTGACCACCGCAGTCAACGCGATCTCCTGATTGCCTGATCAGCGATGGCTCTGCACCCCGACGACGTAACCCGCTCCCCGGAGACGCCCACTGCGGCGGCTCCGGGGGCGGGCGGAAAGATACCCGGCATGCCTGATCACAGCGGCAAGACTTCCCCGACCATTCCCTCGTCTCTTTCGACCGGAAAACACCAGTTCGGTGACAAGGTCTTCCGGTGGCTGGCCACCGGTGCCGGTGCCACGATCGTCGTCTCCATCGGCCTGATCGCCATCTTCCTGCTCATTCGCGCCATCCCGTCGCTGCAAGCGAACAACGCGAACTTCTTCACCAGCACCGAATTCGTCACCAGCGATGCATCGAATCTGCGTTTCGGTATCCGTGACCTCCTGACGGTCACCGTGCTCAGTTCGGTGTTCGCTCTGGCGATTGCGGTGCCGATCGCACTGGGTATCGCTGTGTTCTTGACGCAGTACGCGCCAGCGCGTCTCTCCCACGCTTTCGGCTCGATCGTCGATCTCCTCGCCGCAGTGCCCTCGATCGTGTTCGGTCTCTGGGGAATTTTCATCCTCGCCCCCAAGCTCAGCCCGGTCGCGGAGTTCCTCAACGACAACCTCGGCTGGTTCTTCCTCTTCAGCGAAGGCAACGTCTCCTTGACCGGAGGCGGAACCATCTTCACCGCAGGAATTGTTCTCGCGGTGATGATCTTGCCGATCATCACCTCCGTCACCCGTGAGGTATTCCGCCAGACACCGCGCTCGCAGATCGAAGCGGCACAGGCCCTCGGCGCCACCAAATGGGAAGTCGTGCGTATGACCGTGCTGCCTTTCGGGCGCAGCGGCATCATCGCCGCGTCGATGCTCGGTCTGGGTCGCGCTCTCGGTGAAACCGTGGCCGTGCTGATCATCTTGCGTTCGGCTGCCAATGCCTCGACCTGGTCGCTCTTCGACGGCGGTTACACCTTCGCCTCGAAGATCGCCTCTGCAGCGGCAGAGTTCAGTGCTCCCCTTCCGACCGGCGCGTACATCGCCGCTGGTTTCGTCCTCTTCGCATTGACCTTCGTCGTCAACGCACTCGCTCGCATGGTCGCGAAAGGCAAGGTCAACGGATGAGCGCCGATCTCCTCGATGCGCCGGCCAAGGCGCCGACGTTCCAAAGCATCAGCACCAGCCGCAAAGCCAAGAACGGTATCGCCACCGTACTGTTCTACGCTGCCTTCGGTATCGCGCTGATTCCTCTGGTGTGGGTGCTGTTCACCGTCATCGAAAAGGGATGGCGCGCCATCACCTCCTCCGGTTGGTGGACGAATTCTCTGCAGGGTGTGCTTCCGGAACAGTTCGCCGGCGGCATCTACCACGCGCTGTACGGCACCTTGATCCAAGCAGCGATCGCAGCGCTCATCTCCGTCCCGCTCGGCATCATGGCCGCGATCTACCTGGTCGAATACGGGCGCGGAGCCTTCGCTCGCACAGTGACCTTCATGGTCGACGTTCTCGCAGGTGTGCCCTCGATCGTTGCGGCGTTGTTCGTTTTCAGCCTGTGGATCGCCACCCTCGGATTCGAACAGAGCGCTTTTGCCGTCTCGCTGGCGCTGGTGCTGCTGATGCTGCCGGTCGTCGTACGCAACACCGAGGAAATGCTCAAGCTCGTCCCGGACGAGCTTCGGGAAGCCTCCTACGCACTGGGCGTCCCGAAGTGGAAGACGATCATGCGCATCGTCATCCCGACCGCGATGCCGGGCATCATCAGCGGAGTCTTGCTCTCCATCGCCCGAGTCATGGGTGAAACAGCTCCGGTCCTCGTGCTCGTCGGCTACTCCCGCTCGATCAATTTCGACGTCTTCGAAGGCAACATGGCCTCGCTCCCGCTGCTGATCTACACCGAGCTGATCAACCCGCAGCCTGCAGGCCAGCTCCGAGTGTGGGGCGCAGCCCTGACGCTGATCATCGTCATGGCACTCCTCAACCTTCTTGCGGCGCTCGCGACCCGCTTCCTCACCAACAAGCGCTAGAAACGGACAGGAACACCAGACATGGCCAAGCGCCTCGACATCAAAGATCTCAACATCTACTACGGCAAGTTTCACGCTGTCGCCGATGTGGGCCTGTCCGTCCCGCCCCGGAGCGTGACCGCGTTCATCGGTCCGTCCGGCTGCGGAAAGTCGACGGTCCTGCGCACTCTCAACCGCATGCACGAAGTAATTCCCGGTGCGCGCGTCGAGGGTTCGGTCCTGCTCGACGGCGAGGACATCTACGATTCCAGCGTCGATTCGGTAGGCGTTCGCAAGACCATCGGCATGGTCTTCCAGCGACCCAACCCCTTCCCGACCATGTCCATCAAGGACAACGTCGTCGCCGGCCTGAAACTGAGCGGTGAACGCAACAGGAAGAAGCTCGACGAGGTGGCCGAGCGTTCGCTGCGCGGCGCCAACCTGTGGAACGAGGTCAAGGATCGCCTCGACAAGCCCGGTGGTGGCCTCTCAGGCGGTCAGCAGCAGCGTCTGTGCATCGCGCGTGCCATCGCCGTCTCGCCCGACGTCCTGCTCATGGACGAGCCGTGCTCCGCGCTCGACCCGATCTCGACTCTCGCGATCGAGGACCTGATGACCGAGCTGAAGAAGGACTTCACCATCGTCATCGTCACGCACAACATGCAGCAGGCTGCGCGTGTGAGTGACCAGACGGCTTTCTTCAACCTCGAGGCAACCGGCAAGCCCGGTCGACTCGTCGAGATCGACGACACCGAGAAGATCTTCTCGAACCCGACACAAAAAGCCACCGAGGACTACATCTCCGGTCGCTTCGGCTGAGCGACACTGTGGCTGTGCGGGCAGTCGACCTCCTCCTCACCGGCTACTTCAGGTGAGACAATGGGTACGTTCTGAAATAGGGGGTCGACAGTTGACTATCGAATTGCGTCAGCCGGACCGGGAGGTCGCTGCGGGAGCGCATTACGGCTACTCCTTGGCCGATTCGCATACGCGTCTGCTTCTGGCGGAGCCGGACCCAGCCACCGCTGCGCAGTTCATGGCGGCCGCCGACCACATGGGGATTCGCACCGACTGGTGCCGTGACGGTGCCGAGACTCTACTGGCGGTGGGTGCAGAGGTGCCGACCGTCCTGATCTTGGCTGCTCACACCGACAACGTCGACGCCGCACGAGTGGTGGCCACGATTCGAAGCCGGTCCGATGTTCCGATCCTGGTCGGTGCAGCCAAGTCGGGCGACGAGCGCATCGTGCGCGAAGTCCTCGCCGCGGGCGCCTCGGCGGTCGTTGCCCGCCCGTACGACATCACCACCATTGCTCCGTTCGCCGGCATCACCACACTCTCACCCGCCGAAGACAGTGTCGTCACCGCCGGACCGATCCGGGTCAACCCCAGTGGCTACGAGACCCGCGTCGGAAACCGCGAAGTACAGTTGACTCAGCGGGAACTCGAACTGCTCGTCTACCTGATCAAACGCCGCGGCCACGTCGCCAGCCAAAGCGAGATCAGCCTCGCAGTATGGGGTCACAGCGCCGAAACGAACACCGTCGCGGTGCACGTGAAGCGGCTACGTGAAAAACTCGGCTCGGATGCGCAGCACGGACAGTTCATTCGCACCATCCGCGGCGCCGGCTACCGCCTCGCTCCTTCCTTATGTGCATGAACCCATCAGCTCTCTGCGGTAGCAGAACCCGGAAGAACTCCCAGGTCGTGTGATGGGCGCACCCACAGACGACTGGGAATCAGGATTCCGAGCGCTGACGAAGTTCGTCGAACTCAAAGGTCATGCCGGCCCCGCAGGTCGAGTCCATGCGTTCGGAATCGACCTCGGCGGGTGGGTGGCACGTCGACGGATCGCATACTGGGACGGCACACTCTCCGCCGGTGAAGCCGACCTCCTCGAAAACCTACCCGGCTGGACCTGGGGGAAACCGCGACGCAAAAGTTGGCGAGCAGCACTGTCCGCATTATCGGACGAGCTCGCCGCGCGCCCCGACACGGACCTGTCGTCGACTCTCGTGATCGATGGTATCGATCTGGTCGCATGGGCGAACGCCCAGCGCACAGCCCACCAGAATGGCGAGCTCACCGACACCCAGATTCTCATGCTCGAAGCCCTACCCGCCTGGATGTGGGACAACGACACCGTTCGTTGGGAAACCGGGCGCTCTGCACTCGAGATGTACCTCCGAGAGCACGATGGTGCCGATGTCCCTCGCTCAGCGCGCGCCAACAGCTTCGACGTGGGCAAATGGGTGTTCCGCTGCCGAGAAGAGCATCGCGCCGGCACCCTGCCCCCGGATCGTATCGCCGAACTGAACAAGCTCCCAGGGTGGCGATGGGGCCGCGAGAGCGACGCGTGGATACAGGGGATCTCGGCCCTTAAGGCCTACACCGCCATCCACGGAACAGCCTCCCCCCGACAATCAGAGATCCTCGACGGGTTCTCCCTCGGACAGTGGGTCCACCACCGGCGCCGCGACTACAAAACCGGCACCCTGGCGATCGAGAAAATCGCCGCCCTCGAAGCGCTGCCCGGCTGGGACTGGGATCCTTTCCAAACACAATGGGAGAGAGGGTTTTCCGTATTGACTCAGTTCGTCGCGAACTCCGGTCATGCTCGACCATCCAAGAGCGCGGTCACCGGAACTTATCCCCTCGGCGAATGGGTCAGCACCCAACGAAAACACCACCACCGAGGAATTCTGTCCGACGCCCGCTCCGCACGACTCGAACAACTTCCAGGTTGGCGCTGGATCGACGACAAACAGCACGAGTAAACCCGGCAAGTGAACCGTCGCAAGACAACCCCACTCATGCTCGCCAGCAACCTTGGATCACAGCGATGCAGGTTTCGCAGAGGATTCCTGCTTTCCAAGGCAAGGCGAAGTGCACATGGCTCCCTGGGAACGAAAGTTCCGGAAACGCTCAATGGTGACCTCGGCCCCCGAGTGGCGGCGCCTGTCAATTCCCGCACCCGGAGAATCCGCCGAATCGATGTTCCCGACAGATCCCGACACCACTACTTCTGCACCGGACTGATCAACACACCGGCAACACCGCTACAACCGCTTCGCTCACCTCATCACATTGCTGAGCGCCGAACCTGCTGAAACAGGGGGGTGCACCCGCAATCGATTTCACGATTCAGCAACACCGTCCTGAGGCTCAGATTCCAGGATCCAGCACACACCGACATCGTCGGTTTCCGGCGGAATCCCACTTTCCGCTCGACCCAGCAGCGCAACAAGGTTTGTTTCGAGGGTGGCAAGTTCGCGGATCTTGCCACGAACCTGGGAGAGATGCTCCGAGAGCATCTCCACGACCTGCTCACAAGGAGCCGCCCCGCGGTCATGGGTGGTGAGGATCTGGCGGATCTCTCGCAAGGTGAGACCTGCAGACTGGGCGCTGCGGACGAACCGCAAACGCGAAAGAGATTCCGGACCGAAATCCCGGTAGCCGTTGGACTTTCGGACCGGGACGGGAATCACCCCACTGTCCTCGTAGAAACGCAGCGTCTTCGGGGCAACGCCACTCCGAGCGGCCAGTTCACCAATTTTCACGAGATCCTTGACCTTCCATCGCACTGGAATGTCCATTATGGATGACGTTCGGGAACCGCAGGTGACTCGGACCGCTCGTCGTCGCGCTGACGGCGAACGCTCAGAAGGAGGTGTGAAATGAACCCACTGGAGATGTTGTGCGACTGGCTGTGTCGAGCGATGGGTCCTTGCTGTCCCCCCATGTGATGCCGTGGCGAGCAACTCGGAATCTACCGATGTCACTTCGCCGTTCCTGGTGAGGTACGTCGGCCGGCCACCGTTCGGCTGGCGTACCGCATTCACTTCCAAGTCCGGTGCATCACCCTTCCTCGAATCGCCCTACATTGCTATCATCGTTTTATGACGATGAATAACGAGTCGGGATGCCTCGCTGCAACCGGCAGCGGGTCCAGTCTGGATGCGGCAGTGGCACTGTTCCACAGTCTCTCGGATGGCACCCGGTTGTCGATCGTGCGCCGTCTCGCCGAAGGAGAAGCGCGGGTTGCGGATTTGATCGGTGAACTCGGCCTCGCCCAGTCGACGGTGTCCGCACATGTCGCATGCCTACGTGATTGCGGTCTGGTCGACGGCAGACCAGAAGGTCGGCAGGTGTTCTACTCGCTGGCCCGACCGGAGTTGATGGACCTACTCGCCTCGGCGGAGACGCTGCTTGCCGCGACAGGGAACGCGGTTGCCCTGTGCCCGAATTACGGCACCGACACCGGAGATAGCCGTGAGTGACGCGTGCGGCTGCGGCCACGACGAACCCCGCGCCGAGGGCGAGGAAGAACACGAGATCGAAAAGTGGTGGCAGGTTACCGAGATCCGGGCGGCCGCAGCAGCGGGCGTGCTGCTGATCGCGGCCCTGACAGTCCGGCTGGCCGGCGGGCCTGATGCTCTCGGGATCGGCTTCGAAGCGGGCGCGCTGATCATTGCCGGCTACACCTTCGTCCCGTCCACTCTCACACGCCTGGCCAAGGGCAAGATCGGCGTCGGCACCCTGATGACGATCGCGGCCGTCGGCGCGGTACTGCTCGGCGAGGTCGGCGAAGCAGCCATGCTCGCATTCTTGTTCGCGATCAGCGAGGGACTCGAAGAGTATGCCGTCACCCGCACTCGCCGTGGCCTGCGCGCCCTGCTGTCCCTGGTCCCGGACACCGCGACAGTGCTCCGCGGCGGCCGGGAGGAAACCGTCCCGCCCTCGGAGCTCGAGCTCGGTGAGGTCATGATCGTCAAGCCCGGGGAACGGATCGCCACCGACGGCATCATTCGCAGCGGGCGCACCGCCCTGGATACCTCCGCGATCACCGGAGAGTCGATGCCCGTCGAAGCCGGTCCCGGCGACGAGGTGTTCGCCGGGTCGATCAACGGCACCGGCGTCCTCGAAGTCGAGGTCACCGCAGATGCGCAGGACAATTCGCTGGCCAAGATCGTGCGGATCGTCGAGGCCGAGCAGTCCCGCAAGGGCGAGGCGCAACGCCTCGCCGACAAGATCGCCAAGCCGCTGGTTCCGGGCGTGATGATCGTCGCCGCGGCTATCGCCGCGGTCGGTAGCATGCTCGGTGATCCGCTGGTGTGGATCGAACGAGCCCTGGTGGTACTGGTCGCCGCGTCGCCGTGCGCGCTGGCCATCGCGATCCCCGTCACCGTTGTCGCCGCAATCGGCGCAGCATCCAAGCTCGGCGTCCTGGTCAAGGGCGGCGCTGCCCTCGAAGCGCTCGGCCGGATCCGCACCGTCGCGTTGGACAAGACCGGCACCCTTACCCGCAACCAACCCGCCGTGATCGACGTCGCGACCGCGAACGGCGCCGACCGCGGGGACGTTCTCGCGGTGGCCGCAGCGTTGGAAGCGCGTAGCGAGCACCCTCTCGCTCGCGCGATTCTCGCCGCCGTCGAGGACTATGTGCCTGCCGACGACGTGGACGCGGTCACAGGGGCGGGCTTGACCGGCTACATCGACGGCATACCTGTGCGCCTCGGTCGACCGGGCTGGATCGACCCGGGTCCGCTGGCAGGGGATATCGAGCGGATGCAGCATGCCGGCGCCACTGCGGTGCTGATCGAGCGCGCCGGAACGGTCATCGGGGCGGTCGCCGTCCGTGACGAGCTCCGACCGGAAGCACGTGAGGTGGTTGCCGGGCTACGACGCGGCGGGTACACCGTCGCGATGCTCACCGGCGACAACGAACGCACCGCCCAAGCGCTGGCCGCCGACGTCGGCATCGACGACGTGCACGCCGACCTGCGCCCGGAGGACAAGGCACGGATCGTGGAAACCTTGCGTGCGCGCCGCCCGACGGCAATGGTCGGGGACGGTGTCAACGACGCCCCCGCCCTGGCCACCGCCGACTTGGGCATTGCCATGGGCGCGATGGGATCCGACGTGGCCATCGAGACCGCCGATGTTGCTCTGATGGGCGAAGACCTGCGGCACCTGCCGCAGGCGTTGGCGCACGCGCGCCGCTCCCGGACCATCATGCTGCAGAACGTCGGACTGTCGCTGGCGATCATCACCGTCCTGATGCCGTTGGCCTTGTTCGGGGTCCTCGGCCTGGCCGCCGTGGTCCTGGTGCACGAGGTCGCTGAGATCGTGGTCATCGCCAACGGTGTCCGGGCCGGCCGCGCGCAAGCCTTCCCCACCGGATCGGTACCCGCACCGGCGGGGAAGGTCGAGGCCCGCACGTGAGCGAATTAGCGGCTCGATCAATCCGCACAGGTAGCACGCGGCGGGTGATTCTCGTGGTCGTCGGTCTCGCTCTCATCGCGATCGCACTGTCGGCCGAACCCGTTGCGCGCCGTACCCTTTCCGGTGCACGCACCGTCGATATGGGATTGCTGCAACTGAAGTTGGCGTACAACAGCGGTGTCGCGTTCAGCATCGGCCAACAGCTTCCGGCCTGGATCATCCTCGCGGTCACCGCCGCCATCACTCTCGGCGTCGGAATTTACGCCTGGCGCACCGTCCCCACCGCTTCACTGGTGGGGACGGTGGGTTGGTCGGCGATCCTCGCCGGAGCTGCCGCCAACGTGATCGATCGTGCCGTCGACGGAAAGGTCACCGACTATTTCCACACCGGCTGGTGGCCCACCTTCAACCTCGCCGACACCTACATCACCTGCGGCGTCGTGCTGCTCGTCGCATCACTGATCTTTGAGTCCACCCACGACCCGGCCGATCCCCCGCCCGCACAGGAGAGTTCGAAATGACAGCAATACCCGAGATCAGGCCGCGCCGCGGCAGCCGCCGGATGCGAGGATGATCGGCACCATCGCCGCGGCGGTAGCGATGTTCGCCGGCACCAACATCGACGACATCGTCGTACTGACCGTCCTGTTCGTCGCCTCCGCCAGTCAAGGACGGCCGCGGGCATGGCAGATCGTTGCCGGCCAGTACCTCGGCCTGATCACCCTCGTCGCGATCAGTGTGGTCGCCGCCCTCGGGTTGGTGATCGTGCCCGAGGACTGGGTTGGACTACTCGGATTACTTCCCCTGTCGCTAGGAATCTGGGGACTGATCCAGGGCTTACGCAGCGACGGAGACGGTGAACCCGTAGTGGTCGCGGCCGGGACGATCAGCGTCGCCGCCATCACCATCGCCAACGGCGCCGACAACATCGCCGTCTACACCCCGGTCTTCCGCACTCTCGGTGCGCCCCAGACCATCGTTACCATCGCCGTGTTCCTGATCTGTGTCGGACTCTGGTGCGCCGCCGGCAGAATGCTCGGCACCCACAAGAAGGTCATCGACACCCTCGAGCGCGTCGAGCACTGGCTCGTGCCCACAGTCTTCATCGGGCTGGGCGTCATCATCCTGCTCGAATCCGGTGTGATCGGCCGCCTGATCGCCGCCGCGGCATGACCGACACTGCTGGCACGGTGGCACCTTGATCCGTCCCGGCTCCTCGCGGTCGCCGGGGCACGCGGATGTCTGCGACTCCGCGCACCGCATCCCGGCCGGAACCGTGCATGGCGCGTCACAACGGTCCGGCCACCGAAGCAAAGGCGAGCGGAAGATCCAGTGCGAATTGGCAGAACGACAAACTCGGACGGCGCCCGAATGATCGTTGGACCAGCGGTGGCCGCCTTCTCGGACGTCGGCACGGGCAGGGGTTGGGCTTCCTGCCCTCTGTCGGAATTATCCGATGGCCGTTTGCTGAAATCGGGGAGATCAGCCCCGTGAACCACTCGCATCGTGCGGCTTGCGCAGCGGCGGCGCATTCGTCAGGCGGGCGATGTGTGGAGGCCGAGCTGCACGGCATGCTCGTAGTCATCGTCGATGAGGACCACTGTGCGGTGTTCGCGGTCGAGAAGTGAAGCGGCGATCGATGCGCGGTAACCGGATGCGCAGTGCACCCACACTTCGGCCGCGGAAACTTCCTCGAGTCGGTGTGGTAGCTCGTGGAGGGGGATGTTCACGGCACCAGGAAGGTGGCTGTCCGCGTACTCGGACTGTTGACGCGCATCGAGGACGCTTATCTCACGTTCGCCGGTGGCCGCCGCGAGTCCGGCGAAGTCGGATACATCGTAGGAGCGGACCTTTCCGTCGCCGACGAGCGAGTGAATCTCACCGACGGCGGATCCGGAGGGACTGTCGATGCCGATCCGAGCCAGCTCGCGGGTCGCCTCGGCGATCTGGTCGGTTGTTTCACCGATCAGCGTCAACGGCACGCCCCACTGATAAAGCCATCCGAGATAGGTGACGAAGCTGGTCGACAGTTCGAACCCGAGAGAGCCATCGACGTGGCCGGCGGCGAAAGCGGTGCGTGCTCGTAGGTCAACGACCCATTGCCCGGCGTCGATGCGGCGACGTAGTTCGTCTGGATCGACGGGCTCGGGCATGGACAGGTCGATCGGGGCCGGCCCTTTGGTGTTGATGACGCCCATATGGGCGTAGTACGCGGGATATGCAGACAGGCCCGCGATCAGCTCGTCGACATAGGTGTGTTCGTCCTGAGTCAGTGCGGGGTTGGACTGCTGCTGTTCACCGATGGTGGATGAGTCCCCGCTGGTCGGAGTTGCGGCACAGAAGCTACCGAACCCATGTGTGGGGTAGACCTCCACCTCAGCGGCCAGTTCGGCCGCGATACGGCGGACCGAATGGTACTGCGCGTGGGTCAGTTCATCAGTGTGCTCGGAGCCGAGCAGGTCAGTGCGCCCGGTGGACCCGTAGAGCATGGAGCCGCCGGTGAAGATTGCGATCGGCTCGCCGCGCCGGTGCAGAACGTAACTGACGTGGTGATGAGTATGCCCTGGGGTGTGCATGACCTCGAACGTCGTCGATCCCGCGTCGACGACATCGCCGTCGACGACTGCTCGGCGCTCGTATTCGACCGGATCGCCGTCCGGGACGACGTATTCGGCACCCGTGGCGCGCGCAAGTTCCAGGCCGCCAGTGACGTAGTCGTTGTGGATGTGAGTTTCCAGCACGTGGGTGATGACAGCGTTCTTTTCTGCTGCCAGCGCCCGGACGCGGTCGATGTCGCGTTGTGGATCGATCACCACGGCGATACCGTCGTGGCTGATCAGATAGCTGCGGTCGCCGAGGCTGGAAGTTTCAATGATGGCGATGTCCGGGTCGGTCGTGCTCATGGGGAGCTCCTACATGTTGTCGGTCGGCCTCGTTCCTGATGTGAAGCGGGCGTTCAGGCCAGCGCCAGGAAGAGCTTTTCCAGTTCTGCTTCGGTCATGGGTTCTTTGTTGTCTGCCGCTTCGCCTGTCATGCACTCTCGGAGACCGGTAGCGACGATCTTGAAGCCAGCTTTGTCGAGGGCCCTGGAAACAGCGGCGAGCTGGGTGACAACGTCTTTGCAATCGCGTCCGTTCTCGATCATGCCGATCACTCCCGAGAGTTGGCCGTGTGCGCGGCGGAGGCGGTTGAGGACCAATGCGATGCTGTCTTCGTCGCCGATCATGGGGTCTCCTTCAGATGCATGATGATGCCAGAAATTGCCAGATTACCCCCGGGGGCATCCAACGGGGTGCACGGTAGATCATCCGAGAACGAGAGTGTCGATGAGGACGTAACCTGCCACGACAAACACCAGGTAGGCGAACCACTGCCGAAGTGAGTCCGTGGCGATGCGTGTACCGAATCGTCCGGCCACCAACGAACCCGCAATGGCTGAACCTGCGAACGCTGCCGTCAAGGGCCAGTTTCCACCTAGGCCGTCGGCCTGAGCGATGAGTCCGGCGGCGGAGTTGGCGACGATGACCACCAAAGAGGTTCCGACGGCGACACTCATCTCGATTCCCAGCAGCAGAACCAATGCGGGGATGATCAAGAAGCCCCCGCCGACGCCGAACAGTCCGGTAAGGACACCGACGCCGAATCCGGTCGGTATGGACCGAGGTGCGCATCGGCGCCAGTTGATCCCGGAATTGCTCGTCCTGCAGGCGGTTCCGGGATTGTCGGGGCTGCGCAGCATGCGTGCCCCCGCGAGGATCATGACGATCGCAAAGCCGATCATCACGGCAGTTTCAGGTAGATGCTTGCCAAGGGCAGTGCCGGCCAGGGTGCCGAGGACTCCGGTGGCGGCGAAGATTGCCGCGAGTCGCCATTCGATGAGCCGCGCCCGCACCTTGGAGATGACCCCGACCGCGGAGGCGACACCGATCACCAACAGCGAAGTCGGTATCGCCTCCGGCAGGGGGAACCCGAGAGCGTACACGAGGATCGGGACAGCGAGGATCGATCCACCGCCTCCGAGGAGACCGAGCAGGATTCCGACGGTGAGGCCGAGCGCCAGCGCCAGGGTCAACGTCATCAACTGCGCACTGCATCCCGACTGCCGAGCGTGTCCAGGGCGGCTTGGAGTTTGGTGGTGGCCTCGGCCGCGACATCTGACAGTGCTGGTTCGCCCGTCACTTGGACCATGAGGTCCGGGTTCATCGCCTCGACGATGACCGATCCGGCGGTGGTGTCGGCACGGACGACGACGTTGCAGGGCAGTAGCAGGCCGATCTCACGCACGATTCCTACGGCGCGGTGTGCAAGCGTGGGATTGCACGCGCCTAGGATCAGATACTTCTCCATGTCTGTGCCAAGTTTGGCTTTCAGGGTGGCCTGCATGTCAATTTCGGTCAGCACACCGAAGCCTTGCTCGGACAGTGCTGCTTTGGTGGCGGTGACCGCCGTCTCGAAGTCGGTGTCGGTCAAGGTGGTCGAGAGTGCGATGGTCATGGTGGAGAATTCCTTCCGTTCGTCGAACTGCGGCAATTGTGTGCCTATCCGCTTCGGGGGTGGCGAAGACTTGGTACGCCCGCTCTGGTGAGAAGCGCACTTGCCGGGCACCAGCCGACCGCGGCGTAGAGGGCGAGGTTCGCGGCGGCGAAGGCGCTGAGCAGCCTCCACCGTGGTGCGTGGAGTTCGCCGAGGGTCAGGCCCGTCGCGGTGACGCCGGCGGCCAGTGCGGGGACGATACGTTCGATCGGCCACCCGGCAGACGTGCTCGAATGCGTGATGTTCGGATCGGTCATGATTCCTCCGTGAGGTGTTGTAATGGTCAGTGCGAGAAGCGGATCGACGGCAACATTCTGCGCAGCCAGCCCGGTGCCCACCATGCAGCGTGACCGCTCAGCCGGAGCAGGACCGGGAGCAGGATCAGCCTGATCAGGAAGGCGTCGAGCAACACCGCGACGCCGAGGATGATGCCCATTTCCTTGGGTGGGAGCGGATCGGAGAGCGCGAAGGTGAAGAACACGGCGACCATGACCGCCGCAGCGGCGAAGATGACGCGTCCGGAGTGCGCGAGGCCGTCGACCTGAGCAGCCTTCGGGTCCCCGGTCTTCTCGTAGTGTTCTTTCGCGGTGGCGAGCAGGAACACGGTGTAGTCCATGGCGATGGCAAAGATCATCGCGAAGAAGAACACCGGCCCCCAGCCGTCGAGGAAACCTTGAGGGGTGAAGCCGAGCAGCGACGATCCGTGTCCGTCTTGGAAGATCAGCTTCGCAACCCCGAACGCTGCGGCGGTCGACAGCAAACTGACGGCGGTGCCGAGGATCGCGATCAGTGGTGCCTGCAGAGCGACGAGCAGCAGGATGAAGCCGAGGGCGAGGATGATCCCGATAACCAACGGTAGGTAGTCGTTCAGGGCTTGCTGCAGGTCGAGGTTCTCCGCTGGCGCGCCGCCGACGAGCGCGGACTCCGGTAGTTGTGCGCGTAGGTCACCGAGGATCGTGCCCATGGCCTCTGCGGAAGGGTCCACGGCAGGAAACGCTTGCAGCAGTGTGTAGTTCGAATCGTCTGTTGATGGTGTGGGCGGGGTGACCATCGAGATCCCGTCGACGCTGCTCGCTGCCGCGGCGGTAGCAGCCGCATCGGAAGACGGGACAACTATCTGCAGCGCGCCGGGTGCCCCGTCACCGAACTGGGCCTGAACCAACTCGTAACCTTGCCGAACGGGCGCATCGTCGGGAACGACAGCGATGGACGGCATTGCCACCTTCAGTCCCAGGACAGGTAAGGCCAGGGCGACGAGGATGCCGACGGAGACCAGCGCGAACGGCCATGGGTACTTGTGAAGCAATTCGCCCCACGCAGCGAACTTCGGGGATCGGTGCTGTTGGCGTTTCGCGTAAGGCAGGGATGCTGCGTTGACCTTGGGGCCGAGTGCGCCCAGCGTGGCCGGAAGAAGTGTCATGGTGGCGATCAGAACGAACGTGACGGCCAGCATGATGCCTACGGCCATGGTGCGCACGGCCGGTGCGGGAACGAGCAGCACTGCCGAGAGGCTGACCAGGACGGTAAGTCCGGACAGGAGCACCGCTTTGCCTGCGGTGTCCATGGTTTCGGCAACGGCTGCTCGTGGATCGGCCGTACGGAGGGCGTCGCGGAAGCGGGCGACGATGAACAAGGCGTAGTCGATGCCGAGAGCGAGGGCGAACATCATCGCGAAATTCATCGCCCATACCGAGATCGGTGTGACCTCGTTGAGCAGCACCAAACCGCCGGCGGAGGCGACGAGTCCGGCCACTGTGAGCAACAGCGGCAGCCCGGCAGCGACGAGGGAGCCGAATGCGAGCACCATGATCGCCAAAGTGACTGGCCAAGAGAATAGTTCAGCCTGAATCATCGCATCGTGGTTGGCTTTGTTGAAGTCGGACCACAACGCGGAGGATCCGGTGGGATAGACCTCGATACCGTCGCCGGAGAGTGCGGTCAGCTCGTCTTTGACATCGTCGACGGCTTTGACCATGTCGTCCGCGTTTGCGTTGGCGCCGGCGATGAGGATGCCGGTGTGGCCGTCGGGGCTGATGGTCATACCAGGCTGTGGGGCGATGACGGCACCGAACCGGGTGTCACCGTCGAACACAGCTGTGACGTCGATGAGTCTCTGCTGCACGGTGGGATCGTCGATCGACGCGGTGTCCGAATGGACCACCACCTGAACCGCGGCCGAGGAGTTCCCGCCGAAATGCTGTTGCGCGAGTTCACGGACCTGGACCGATTCGGATCCGTTGGCTTGCCACCCAGCACCCGCCAGTGACGAAAAAACCGACGGCGCTGCAGATCCGAGCGCGACAAGCGCGATCAGCCAGACACCGAACACCCATCGGCGGCGTGCGACCATCGCGCTTCCCAGGCGTCCGAGTATGCCGGGTGTAGATACGCGATCACGATCGTCACGACCGGTGGCCGTCACGGTGTCGGGCACAGACATAACTTCTCCTAAAATACGGGCTGGGGTATTCAAATGAGCGAGCTAGACCTCGGTAAACCTGACCCAATTGGAAGGTTAGGCCCTTGCACTCGCGACCGGGATTGGCGGCGAAACAGCGATCGCGAGGCGCTGGCGCCGATCGATAGGACCAACGGTCTCAGCAGAGCAGGTGCACTGCCGAGGCCGTGAAACATCCTTCGTGACGTCGTCGACATGTCGATCGCAACCTGCCCACGCGATCTTGTCGCATATCGGGCACGGGACGGGGTAACACATAGACAGTCCTTTCTGACGAGCGTCTACCCACTGTTGCATATACCCAGGGGGGTATGCAAGTACCCCTGGGGGTATACGCTCGGGTAGGCCGTTCGCTCCTCTCGGGCGCCCACCCGAGGGGGTGGGCCGTCCGGGTCGTCGAGTGCCCAGGCGAGGTACCGCTTTCTGGGTAGCCGACGCACACGTCGGCGCATCCGTCGAGACGACTCAGTCCGGGTGCGGCGGCCACGCCATCGGTGAGAGGTCTCGGGAACTCGTGGCGTGGATCGAGCGCGCCGGAACCGTCATCGGGGCAGTCGCCGTACGAGACGAGCTCCGACCGGAAGCACATGAGGTGATCGCCGGGCTACGACGCGGCGGGTACACCGTCGCGATGCTCACCGGCGACAACGAACGCACCGCCCAGGCGCTGGCCGCCGACGTCGGGATCGACGACGTGCACGCCGACCTGCGCCCGGAGGACAAGGCACGGATCGTGGAAACCTTGCGTGCGAACCGCCCGACGGCAATGGTCGGGGACGGTGTCAACGACGCCCCCGCCCTGGCCACCGCCGACTTGGGCATTGCCATGGGCGCGATGGGTTCCGACGTGGCCATCGAGACCGCCGATGTTGCTCTGATGGGCGAAGACCTGCAGCACCTGCCGCCGGCTCTGCATCCGATGAACCGAATGCTCGCACAATTGCGCAGTGTCTACACGAAGCGCATCGCTTGCACGACCGACACAGCGCCGTCGCGTTTCGGCCCGCAAAGAGGACCGCAGCCGGCCGCACCAGCGATGACACCCAGCGTTGGCATCACCTCGAACGCACACATGTCCTCTCCCAGCCCTGTCCATGGCCACACAAACCACCTCGCCATGCTCCCCTGGCCTTACATCAGCGTGACTGCCGCGAAGCCGTCGGGCAGGTTCTTCGCATCATCGTCGTCGCCGCCCCGGGATCCGCACTGGGCCGCTATCCGGAGGGCAACACCGAACGAACTCGTGCCGGTCTTATGACACCGATGCCGATACCTGACGATCTTGCCGAGAAAATGCAGACCTACCAGTCCTGGGTTTCGTTTACCGCGAGCTGTCCTGCACTGCCGCATACTCGAAACCACACGCCGACGGAGGAACACCATGATGCACCTTGAAATTTTGCAAGTCCCGGACTGCCCGAACGTGCAGCTCCTCGAACAACGGATCGAGCACGTTCTCGCGGAGGAGTCCATCGATTGGGAACTGCGCCACGTAATCGTCGACGATCCTCGATCCGCAAGGCTTGCGGGCATGACCGGATCGCCGACGTTGCTCGTCGACGGCCGCGATCCGTTTGCCGAACCGGACCAGGTCCCCAACGTGTCATGCAGGCTCTATCGAGATTCCACGGGCGAGGTCGGTGGCGCTCCTACCGTTGCTGCACTGAGGGGTGCGTTCGGTATGGCTGCGCCCACAGCTGATGTAGAGGGCGATGAGTGAAAGTATCGGCCACCCACCGGTGGTCCCAACAGGGTCGTCTCCAGCAGCAGCCCCGGGGTTCCTCACAAGGGCGAGCTGACTCAACGGTCCTCCGTACTGCGCCTGCTCGAGTCTCGTCCGCCTGATCCCGCAGCTTGTACCGATTCCGAAACTCGAGACCACCACGGATACCGCCGACTCCGCACCTGATCCCGTCACCTGACATCTTCATCCCAATGCCAATCAATGCATGATCGCGCGCCCTCGGCATCACCCAGGAAGGCAGCTTTGAGCGGTCATACGTCCAAAAAAGACAGGTTGTGGCACCGATGCTGGGCATTTTCGTTACTGGAGCTTTCACGCGCACCTAACCGGAGGGAACCCTTCACCGGGTGCGCATTGCACGCCGTTTTTCATCTACGACCATCACTTCTTCATTGATCCGGCGGCGCAATGACCGGAACGCGATCGCAGAGATGGCGAATCCGAGCAGCACCGCCCCGAACAGTGCTAACACACCGGGGATTTCGAGTTCGAGTATGGCGTTGATTCCCATGATGATCACTGCGAGGCCGGCGATCAGGGCGAGTCGAACCGCGGTGTAGTACATCACCAGACGCACGAGCTTTGACCGTGCTACACGGTTGATCCGCGCCACGCGCGTCTGCGGTGCTTGATGGGCACCCAGTGCCGCAATTTCTGGGCTGACTGGTGGATTGATACGGCCCTTCGGAGCGGACTGGCGTTTCACGATGCTCGATTCTCGGGTTCGGATCCCGCCTCTGGTTGGCGGGGGCGACAGAACGAACCATATGTCTACTATGCACAATAGTAGTTCAGTGTTGTCCCGGTTCACCGCACCACGCTTGGAGGAAGTGCATGCAGGCACAGTCTCGGTGGTTCCTGCTCTTCCTGGTTGTGATCGGTCTTCTCGTCGTGGCGATCTGGCCTCGATCAACGTCAACCGAGACCCATTCCTCGACCCGGCCTCAAGTGCCTCCGGCCGCCCAGGCAGATGAAGATCGCGTCGACTCGGGGTTTTCCTCGAAGTCCGCGGCAGCAGCGGTTCCCTGTCCTGTGGCCCCGGCAGTACCGCCCGCTGGAGGAGAACTCCTGGGAATCAAAGCGACGTGTCTTGGCGAGAATACTGTGGTCGACCTCGGTGCAGCGCTGTCCGGGGAGCCGACCCTGATCAACCTCTGGGCCTCGTGGTGCGGGCCGTGCCGATCGGAAATCCCGGTCCTGAATGACTATGCAGGTACTCCGGGCTCCATCCGAGTAGTCGGGATCAACGTCCAGGACGACATGTCCACAGCACTAGCGCTTCTCACCGCTGCAGGCGTGCACTATCCCTCGTTCGCTGCGGTCGACGACATCGGAATTGCGCTATCGGCGCCGCCAGTTCTGCCGCTGAGCTTTCTCGTCCAACAAGACGGGTCCGTCGAACAGATTACAACCCCCATGGTTTTCGAAAACACTGACCAAATACGCTCCGCTGTAAGTGAGTTGATGAAATGAATGCCCCCGCACTCCCTCGCAAATCGAGACAACGCGTACTCGGAAAACCGACCCGCATCCTCCCACTGGTCGCTATTCTCACTGCGATCGTCGTCGCCGCGAGTGGATGTGCAACCGGCACCGATGCAGTCGCTTCGGGTGCGAATTTCGATTTCGTGTCACCGGGAGGACAAACCGATATTTTGTACGACCCGCCCGAATCGCGAAACATGATCGGTGTATTGGCCGGACCTGACCTCATGGCCGACGGTAGCGATATTTCACTCACTGATTACGCCGGTCAGGTCGTCGTGATCAATCTGTGGGGGCAATGGTGCGCCCCGTGCCGGTCCGAGGCCGACGATCTCGAGCGCGCGTACGAAGCAACCGAAAGTCTCGGTGTTCAGTTTCTCGGGATCAACGTTCGAGATCCTCAACGAGACAAGGCCCAGGACTTCGTCGTCGACAACAACGTCAGCTACCCCTCGATCTACGACCCGTCGATGAGAACTTTGACAGCGCTCGGCGGAAACTATCCGACAAGCGTGATTCCCTCCACCTTGGTGTTGGATCGCAGACAGCGCGTCGCCGCTGTGTTTCTTCGCGCACTTCTCACCGAGGATCTGCAACCGGTCATCGAGCGCGTGGCGGCCGAGCGGTGAACGAACTCGCCCAAGGTGTCGGCTCCAGCTTCCAGACCGCCGCCGCGAGCGGCCCGTTACTGCTCGCCGTAGCAGCGTGCATTCTGGCCGGTCTGGTGTCGTTCGCATCGCCGTGTGTGGTGCCGCTCGTTCCCGGATATCTGTCGTATCTGGCCGGCATTTCCGGAGCTGATTCTCCAGCGGTGACCCGTGGCGACGAGACCTCGGAACCTGCAGGCAGATGGCGGGTTACCGGCGCGGCAACGATGTTCGTTGCCGGATTCACCGTGGTGTTCGTTCTCGCCACCGCGTCGGTGTTCGGGGTGATCGGAACCCTGCGCATCAACGAAGACCTGCTCCAACGGGTGGGTGGTGTGATCACCATCGTGATGGGGTTGACCTTCATCGGCTTGATTCCTGCCTTGCAGAAAGACACACGGTTCGCCCCGCGGCGTATCTCCTCCCTTGCCGGCGCGCCCTTGTTGGGGGGCGTGTTCGCGTTGGGTTGGACACCATGTCTCGGCCCCACCCTCGCCGGAGTTATTTCGGTGGCGGCCGGAACTGAAGGCACGACAGCAGCGCGGGGCGTGATACTGATTGTCGCCTACTGTCTGGGATTGGGACTGCCGTTCATCGTGCTTGCGTTCGGGTCGGCGAAAGCTCTCCGCGGCGTCGGGTGGCTCAAACGCCATTCACGGACGATTCAGATCGTCGGCGGAATAATGCTCGTCGCTGTCGGGCTCGCACTGGTCACCGGCGTGTGGGGCATGTTCGTCGGCTGGTTACGCAACGAATTCGTCAGTTCGGTCGTGCTGCCGATATGACAGATAACGCCACCGCGGGAGGTCGCATCCGCCGCCTACCGAGACTGATTATCCGAGAAAGCGTTCGACTACTGCGCCACAATTGGCGCCGGTTGACGTCGATGAGCACCGCGCTCGTGCTCCTGTTCCTCTTGGCACTCGCAGCACTTCCCGGTGCTATGTTGCCTCAGCGAAATCTCAACGTACAGAAAGTTTCCCAGTACATCGCGGCGCAGCCAACCCTCGGCCCGCTATTCGACAAGCTGGAGTTGTTCGACGTCTTTTCCAGCTTCTGGTTCACTGCGATCTACGTCCTGCTGTTTCTCTCTCTCATCGGCTGTCTTGTTCCACGCCTGCAGGCGCATCTCGGCGCGCTTCGGAGCCAACCTGTACGAGCACCTCGGAATCTGTCCAGGTTGCCGCACCATTTCCACGGCGTAGTTGACATCTCGCATGACGAGGCCCTCACCAGAGTGCGGCAGTCGCTCAAGGGCTGGCGGGTAGCCGTCAGGTCCGAAAAGGATTCCGAGGTATCGGTTTCCGCGGAAAAGGGGTATCTGCGTGAGGCCGGGAATCTGGTGTTCCACTTCTCGCTGATCGGGTTGCTCGTCACCGTCGCGATCGGCAAGTTGGTGGGGTACGAGGGTTCGGTGATCGTCATTGCCGACGGCGGCCCCGGTTTCTGTAATACGTCACCTGCCGTGTACGACTCGTTCCGCGCGGGAAGTGCTACTGACGGCACGGGTCTCGCGCCCTTTTGCATCAAGGTCAACGACTTTTCCGCAGATTATCTCGATACTGGTCAGGCCGAAATGTTCACCTCCAACATTTCGTATCAGAGCGGGCAGGATATCGCGACCAATACCTGGAAAGACTATCGTCTTCGGGTCAACGAACCGCTGCGTACCGACGGTGCCCGTGTTTATCTGACCGGCCATGGGTACGCGCCGCAGTTCACCGTCACTTTTCCCGACGGACAGTCCCGTACCGAGACGATGCAGTTTCAACCGGACGATGCGGTCACGTTCCTGAGCAGTGGGGCGTTGCGGTTCGATCCGCCAGGTGGATCGTTTCCGAATCCGGACGAGCGCCGGAAGAATCAGATCGCCATCGAGGGACTCTTCGCGCCGACCGCTTCCTTCAGCGGGACGCTTCTGACTTCGTCGTTTCCCGATGCGCGTGACCCTGCGGTCGCGATCGACATCTACAAGGGCGATACGGGTCTGGACACCGGCATCCCGCAATCGATCTTCTCGTTGAACAAGGAAATGATCAACCAAGGAAGGCTGGTCAAACAAGATCGTGTGAACCTCCGCCCTGGAGAGACGCGGACTCTCACCGATGGAACACAGGTTCGGTTCGACGGCGCCAAGGAATTCGCCAATCTGCAGGTGTCGTACGACCCTGCGCAACAGTGGGTTCTCGTCTTTGCGATCACGATGATGCTCGGACTTCTGATCTCGCTCGTGATCAGGAGGCGGCGAGTGTGGATCCGCCTACGCCCGGGGACGGGACCGGAGCAGGCTGATCTCGAACTCGGTGGACTCGCGCGGACCGATCATGCCGGCTGGGGCGGCGAATTCGACGATCTCTGTGAGAAATTGTTGACTGACCAGCGCAGTTCTCCTTCTACGAGAGCGGGCCTGTGAGGGTCCTTTCGGTCGACCGTGCGATCACTGCCGACAGTGAATTAGATGCATGCCTGAAGAGTGGTCGCCCCAAACGGCACCACGGTGGGATCGCTTTGCGTCTCGCTCTTTCGGTGGGCGCTGGGTGGCTGCTGTTTCTCAGCTTTCCGCCGCGCACGCTGTGGTTTCTCGCCCCTGTAGCCATCGCCCTGCTGACCGTCGTTCTCCAGGGGCGCAGTCTCCGTGCGGGTTTCGGATTCGGCTATGCCGCGGGACTGGGATTCTTCGTTCCCTTGCTGCCATGGGTCGGAGCGTACGTGGGTGCAACGCCTTGGTTGGCGTTGGCGGCGATTGAAGCGCTCGCGTTCGGAGTGTTCGGCGTACTGGCGGTGGCCGTCGGCCACGCTCCGCTTTCCCCGGTGTGGATTGCGGGTGCATGGGTCACCGCAGAAGCACTTCGTAGCCGAGTTCCGTTCGGCGGTTTCCCGTGGGGGCGTTTGGCCTTCGGGCAGGCAGACGGCCCGCTGCTGCCGTTGGCTTCGATCGCGGGGGCGCCAGGTCTTTCCTTCGTGACTGCACTGATCGGAACACTCATCGCCTGGTCACTGGCTGGGCCCTTGAATGTTCGATGGCAAGCATTGGCGAAAGGTGGCGCTTGCATCGTCCTCATCTTTGTGAGTGCATTGGTGACCGGTTCTCCCGGTGCCGCCCCTGACGAGGTCGTCACTGCGACCGTCGTTCAGGGCAACGTGCCGCGACTCGGCCTCGATTTCAACGCCCAACGCCGAGCTGTGCTCGACAATCATGTTGCCCGCACCGAACAACTCGCAGCTGAGGTCACAGCGGGCCGAGCAGCCCGGCCACGACTTGTCATCTGGCCCGAAAACGCTTCGGATATAGATCCTTTGACGAATCGGGATGCGGCGGATCGACTGGACCGAGCAGCCCGTTCTATCGGCGCCCCGATCCTGGTCGGTACGGTCCTGCAGGGCGAGCCAGGAACATCGATCAACAGTGCCATGGTCTGGGATCCGACGGACGGCCCTGGGCAGCAACACATCAAGCGGCAGCTTGTGCCCTTCGGGGAGTACCTGCCGCTCCGATCGATCGTTAGTGCGGTGTCGTCATATGCCGATTCTGCGGGCAATTTCGTTGCCGGGAACGGGAACGGCGTCGTCGACCTCAACGGAATTCAGGTAGCTGTTGCCACGTGTTACGAGGTGGCCTTCGACGATCTGGTGACCGAGTCCGTCAAGGCAGGAGCCACCGTCATCGCGGTTCCCACCAACAACGCGACCTTCGGCCGGACCGAGATGACCTTTCAGCAGCTGGCCATGTCGCGGGTGCGGGCGGTCGAACACGGCCGCAGTGTGCTGATCGCAGCAACCAGCGGTGTCAGCGCAATCATCACGCCAGCGGGTGTGGTGCGTCAACAGAGCGAGATCTTCACAGCACAAGCATTGACCGACGAGATCGCCGTTCGCTCCGATCTCACGTTGGCAACACGTGTGGGTTCGATTCCGGAACTCGCGTTGTCTGCGATCGTGCTTTCTCTCGCCGCTTCGGCACTCTTCAGAGGCATGTACCGGGTTCGGCGGGGTGAAAGAACGAGAACATGAATTACTATGCATGATAGTAATTCAGTGTCGGTGCCAGTGCACAAGCGAAACGAGTTCACCAATGACGATTTGTACGGCGGCAATGAACCTGCCCGAACGTGGTACAACGCGATGGGACCGATCGCGAGCAACTTCGGACCCATCACGCTACCCCCGCTGGACCAGAAATATGTTCGCGGTTCGGCCGGGGATCAGGTACCCGACGTGGTCGGGATGACCGAGTCCGCCGCAACATCTCTGTTGCAGAACGCCGGGTTCAAAGTGACGGTCTCCCTCACGTCAAGTCCGAGCGCGAGAGGGACAGCAACCGCGACAGCTCCGTCGGGAGCGGCACTTCCGGGCTCCACCATCACCCTGTACATAAGTGACGGATCCTCGACACCGAGCACCACCACGACGAGCCCATCACCGTCAGATACCCCAGGCCCACGATAAGCCCGGGTGCGCCACCATGATGCTTCGGCGATCCCCACCCGGTGGGGACTGCCACCGCACGCGCTCATCATGAACTCGATTCCCGTCGAGGACCTCGGATCCCGGTTGTGGCGAGCAGAAATCGCTCCGGAATACGGAACATGCGGAGTGCTTCCCTATGTGCCGCCCGCTCCCGCATTCAAAAAACATGATTCGATCGTAACTACATTCTAAGTAAATGACTTTCGATAAAACGGCATCGAAATTCCGCCCCACCGACTAGTAGATCGTTTCGGACATCAGATGGGAGGGTCCTCACGAATTCACGAGCCGTCTGATCGCCTCGGCGGCCTCCCTGATCTTGGCGTCGGATTCGGCGCCCCCTCTTGCGGCGGCATCGACGACACAATGACTGAGATGGTCTTCGAGCAATTCCATAGCTACTGCATGCAGCGCTTTTTTCATCGCCGATATTTGGGTAAGGATGTCAATGCAGCACCTTTCTTCTTCAACCATTCGCTGCAGCCCTCGCGACTGACCCTCAATACGCTTGAGGCGTTTGAGGTACAAGTCCTTTGCGCTGATGTATCCGTGGGTCGCATAGTCACGACGGCCTGGACCAACCGGATTAGTTGTGCCCACGAGATTCCCCTGGTCTCGTCGCCCGTAGTGGGCCAGACGCGAAATCACGTCGTCTCCATGGTGGGCGACAATCGATTGGACCTGCCCTGGCTACGGTGTAGTGCAGCAGTGGCACACACGAAGGCACGTTGAGCAGCATCCCGTCTGTATGGGCGCTTCGCCAACTGCAAGATCTCCGGGTAAGTGACCACACGAGAAGAACTCTCAATCATTCCTGCCACCAGGGCTAGGCAGTACCGCTGCACCCGCCCTGTGTTCAAACTTCCTGCCCACCGCCGGTTGCGCCACCAATGACGCGATGCGCCGTCATCCCGTCGACCCGTGCGTGGGACCAGACCAATTGCACCTCCCTGCCGTATCAGATCAGGGGCTTCGACGGCGAGCATTTCCCTTGCACTAGACCATTGCAGGGGGTGAATTCGCAGCCAGCCAACACCCTCATCTACTATGCATCTTAGTAGATAAGGTACCAGTCGCCCGGAAATGTTGCCATCCCTTCGAATACAGGACGAGACACCCAGATGCCCAATAGTCGTCGTGCGCGAACGTCCCCAATCGTGGGGCTCGTCGGCGCCGCTCTCATCGCCGTTTCTCTTGCGGCTTGTTCGACGCAGGGAAACGACGACAAGGCCGGCCAGTCCATCGTCCCGCCCATACCAGGGGTGGAGCTCACACCCGAACTTGACCATCTGCACGGGTTGCATATCAACGCCGATGGCACCATCTTGGCGGGTACGCATCGCGGACTGTTCGCGATCGGAGATTCGGGCGACACAGTGCGAGTGGGTGATTCCGACGACGATTTGATGGGGTTGGCGGGCGTGGCGGGCAGTGACACGCTCTTTTCCTCAGGGCACCCGGGACCGTCCAGTACCGCAGCCAACCCACTTGGCCTACGCACCAGCAACGACGGCGGCCGAACCTGGACGGATAGCTCGCTCGCGGGACAGGTCGACTTTCATTCTCTGGTTACAGATGGCACGACACTCGTCGGCTTCGACGGGGCCAGAGGTGTCACGGTGTCGAAGGATCAGGGAAAGTCGTGGGAATCCGGCGGTGCCCTGGGTGTGGCGTCCCTCGCTCTCACCGAGAGTGGGACATGGGCTGTCACCTCGTCAGGGCTGCAGTACAGCAGCGACGACGGGCGCACCTTCACAAAGTTCGCTGGAGCGCCGTCCATGGTGCTGATCGCGGGCTCCTCGGATGCACTGTGGGGGGTCGATCAAGATGGATTCGCCTGGCGGAGCAGGGAGGGAAAAGGCTGGGAGAAGCGCGCTAATGTCGGAGCAGTCGAAGCGTTGACTGCGGCGAGTTACGACAGCGCGTACGCGGCGACTTCTCAGTCTCTGTATGCCTTGAACTGACCTGAACATGTCGTTGTTCGTTCGAATGTTCCAGAGCATCACACTTGTGCTCGTTGCGGGAGTCCTTGTGGTTCTGGGCGCCGGCATCGCCAACGCTCACCCCACGCTGCTCTTTACCGAACCTGGCTCGGAGACTGCCGTTTCCGAGCCTCCGCAAGCCATCACCCTGATCTTCAACGAACAAGTCACCGCCGGGACCGATGCGATCAAAGTCCTGGACGGCGCAGGCCGTGAGAGCCCGATGGAGGCAGCAGAGTCGTCCAAAGGTGGCCGTGCAATCACTTCCCGGCTCTCGGATGCTCCGTCGCCGGGCACCTACACCGTCCGGTGGCAAGTGATCGGCGCAGATGGTGACCTCGTCGAGGAAGACTTTCGGTTTGCCGTCGGCCTCGCTTTGACCGACAGCGGCGGTGGCGGTGGCGACGACAGCGCCTCGACCTCGTGGACGGAAACCGTGCTCCGGTGGCTGCTGTTCGTCGGGTTCGCCCTCGCGCTCGGGACACTTGTCGCGGAGAGATTGTCGTCTGTACCGCACGCCGAGAACCCTTCGTTGAAGAAGTTGCGCACCTGGTTTCCGGCCGGCGCTTGTATTGCTTTGGTAGGTGTTGCAGGCCTTATGGTTTCGCTCGCCGCTTCGTCCAGCGTTGCTGCGCTATGGCAAGAACGTGCGGGCATCATCTTGCTCGTAGAGACGTGTGGGCTCATGTTGGCCTTGGCGCTGAAAGCCGCGGGGAGCCCCAGACTTGCGAGCGCAGCCCTTCTGCTGGTCATTGCCGCCGAAGGGCTGCGCTCGCACGCAAACGTCGTCGCTCCCGGATGGGGCGCGTTTCTCACCGCCGTTCATCTCGCGGCAGCGGCAATCTGGGTCGGCGCTTTGCTCCACACGGTTCGCACTGCATTCGCGTGGCGGGGTCAGCATGCCCCGGTTCGGTGGGTCGTGGCCGGTTACACACGACTTGCGCTGTGGACCTTCATCGTCGTCGTGACCACCGGTACGATCTCGGCATTGTTGCTGATCCCCGTTGCCGCAATGTTTTCCACCCCGTACGGGCAACTTCTGACGGTCAAACTACTCTTCGTCATCGCCGCCTCGGGTGTGGCGATATCTGCACGGCGGACGATGCGCAGAACTGAACAAGTGGGCAAACTGCGCAATCAGATTCGTATCGAGAGCATCCTCCTGATCTCCGTGCTCGCCATCAGTGCTGCATTAGTCTCGACGGCGCCTGCCAATTCACCCGCCCAGCCGGGACCACCTGCAGCCATCGGTCCGGTTCTGCCGCTGGGAACATTGGCTGGACAGATTGGGGTGAGCGTCGCCGCCAGCGAAGGGCAGCTGGTGGTTCGACTGTCGACTCCGCGCCGCGTCGACTACTACGCTCAGGAACCGGACCAGGAATACACCTTGATCGGCGCACTGCGGGCGAGCGGGCAGAACACTTCCCTTCCCTTGCGCGGGTGCGGATCCGGATGCTTCGTGGCGCAAGCCGATTGGCCACTGGGTGAAAGCATGCTCACGCTCGAGGCCGCGGCGACAGGGTGGCTGGGCGGGACGGTCAGCATGTTAATTCCATGGCCTGTTCAGTCCGGGGACACCGATCTCGCTCGAGCCGTAGATATCACCCGCACTCAGAAGAATCTGACCTTTTACGAATCGGTGACCAGTGATGCCGCAAACGTCGGACCCGAACCTCAGCAACTAAGTCTGTCCAGCGAGTTCTTCCTCGCCCAGGAGCCGTATGCGGACGGGACTGCGCCCATCGCGGTGCGCTTACCCAGCGCCGGACGGCAACTCCGTCTGGCATTGGGCTATCCGGCTGCGGGTATGAACGTACTGCTCGACCTCGACCAAACTGGACGAATAGTTTCCGAAACACTAAGCGATGCAAAACATCTCATCACCCGCACCTTCGTCTACCCCGAAGTGAACTGATGGGGGAGAACTGACGAGATATTCACGTCCACAGTGAACTGTCACCGTGCAATAGGAACGGAAGCTGCGATGATCTCCCCTTACTCGTTCATTCACCCCTGCCAGTTCTGTCGCACCCGCGCACTGGCCGCGCCCAGGCCTTCGAAATTCCTACGGCATACGCAGGGTGACGAACCGGTAGCGGTGGCTCTGGCCTGCAGTCTGTTCAACCACTCATCCCCTGCTGTCGCTTGTCTTGATCACCGCAACCTTCTGATTGCAGGTTCCACCGTCACCTCGCTGGTCCTGCCCGGCGCGCACGACACCACGCTGATCACCGCGACAGTCGTCATCGAGCGCGAAGACAAGGATCATACCGGCACGCGTGAGTGGAGGGTTGCACGTTCCCCTGTTGCCGCAGACGTGCATCGTGCACGACACCTTGCCCCTACACAACCAACTGTCGGCGCTGCGGATACGACAGACGCTCATAGCGGAACTACTGACCATCCGAGTCGACGGCCCCTCCCCAGAAGAATTTTTTGCACAACAACACATTCCAGGAGAAAAATATGATGCTTACACGTGCTGTTTCCACACGTATCGCAGTCTCAGCGGGGTCTGCCGCCGGTCTGATGCTGATCGCCGGCTGCGGCGGCCATGACATGAGCCAAATGTCGAGCAACGACAGCGGAAACATGTCCAACTCCTCCGCGGCCTCGCAGCCCAACGGCGCCAACAGCGCGGATATGCAGTTCGTCGCGATGATGTATCCACATCACGCACAGGCCGTCGAGATTGCAAAGATGGTTGACAGTCGCACCACCAATCCTCGAATACTCGAACTCGCCGCTTCGATCCAAACCGCTCGCGGGCCCGAAATGGATCAGATTGCAGCGCTCATCGAACAATGGGGTCAACCTACGTCCGACGCCACCTCCCCTGTGGACTCCATGGATGAAATGGACCACGGCGGGGTTGATTCAGGAATGATGTCCCAGCAGCAGATCGCTCAATTGGAGGGACTGCGCGATGGGGACTTCGACACCGCGTGGCTGAAGATGATGATCGAACATCACTCCGGCGCGATCGCGACGGCCCAATCGGAACTATCCGATGGCGACAACGCCGACGCCAAGCAATTGGCTACCGATATCATCGCCGCACAGCAGTCCGAGATCACCGCGATGCAAGCACTTTTGCAACAGAACTGATCCGGAAACTGGCGAGTGGCTAGGCCTGTCCGTCGAAGCCTCTCTTCTCGTTGTCCGCTCTGATCTTCCATCTGATTACTTGCGTCCCTTGCGAATCACTGTCTTCGTCGGCGCTCCCCACCCACTGACGTGAAGGAACAATTATGGCCTCAACACGGCATACAGGGTTAGTCGTCCTTGTCCTTATGGTCGCAACGCTGACAGGATGCACCTCCACAGCACCGCAGTCCGCACCGAGTGACACGGGTGCGCCCGCCGAGAACGACTCTCCTGTCTCCGCGCTGGTGATGACTCCTTCCGGGGGGACAGATACCGTCAACCCCCTTGATCCGGTCACGGTGGAATCTGTTGGCGGGAGGCTCGACTCGGTAGTGCTCACCGAAGTGGGCGGGGCTGTGGTCGATGGCATCTTCACCCCTGACCGGCAGGTGTGGAAACCCGGCGCGTCCTTGGACTACGGGAAGACCTACACGATGACAGCGTCAGCCACCCAAAACGATGGCTCACGTCTCGATCAGTCCAGCACCTTCTCCACAGTCAAGCCGCGGAACCTGACCAAACCATCCTTCGTGACGGCCGGGGGTAACCTCCTCACAGATGGTGGCACTTTCGGGGTAGGGATCGTTATTGTCACGCATTTCGACGAGCCGATCCTCGATCGTGCAGCGGCGGAGAAAAGCCTGACTGTGCAAACGTCGGTGCCGCTCGAAGGCTCGTGGTACTGGGTGGATGACCAGAATGTTCACTGGCGACCTCGTGCGTACTATCCCCCCGGCACCGAGGTCACGGTCCGGGCTGCGGTCTTCGGCGTCCCGCTCGGTGGCGGACTGTTCGGACAGGAAGACGCCACGACTGCATTCACCATCGGCGACTCGCATATCGCCGTCGCCGACGATACGACCAAGCAAGTGACGGTCACGAGCAACGGCAAAACTGTGCGCACTATGCCGACATCGATGGGCATGGGAGGAACCGAGCTCGTCAACGGCCAAACGATCTCCTTCTGGACCCAACCAGGCATTTACACCGTCCTCGATCAGGCCAACCCCGTGATCATGGACTCGTCGACCTACGGACTTCCCGTCAATTCCCGGCTGGGGTACAAGGAAAAAATCAACTACGCCACCCGAATAAGCACCGACGGAATTTACCTTCACGAACTCGAAGACACAGTCTGGGCGCAAGGCAATACCAATGTTTCACACGGCTGCTTGAACCTCAGTCGCGCCAATGCTCAATGGTTCTATGATTTTTCGCTTCCCGGAGATGTCGTGGAGATACGCAATACCGGCGGCGCCCCTCTCGAATTGTGGCAGAACGGCGACTGGAGTGTGCCGTGGGACCGATGGTCGGAAGGCAGCGCGCTGTAAGACCTGTCGCCCTGCCGGCAAACGATGCTGAATCGCAAACAGAAGCTCCGCGCGAGACGTTCTCCCGTAGTCGACGCGAAAGTGCTGGATAAACCTTTTGACACTGTCAGAGCTGACAGGGGTTCGGCAGATCGTCACGGGAGGAGGTCGCCAGACACCGCCGCCGTATCGGGGCGGCGACGGGAAGCAGAACAGATAGTATTTCTACAGGGCTTCGGTTCGCCGTCTCGGCAACCTCCAGCGTGCAGAGTCGACACGACACCCTCATCGAGCGGTCCCACATCACTGTGACCGACGAATCACCGACAGCGCTGGTTGGGCCCCGTACGAAAGCGACGGAGGTTGCAGGTTGGGCACTCGCACGGTGCGGTGACGAATGCAGCTCTACGAGGAGGAAAAATGCAAGGTCTGGGAGAGCTCGAGGCGCTGGTGATGGATGTGCTGTGGCGCTCCACCGAACCGGTCCGTGTGCGCGACGTCATCGACGGCCTCGATGACGACCGTGAACCGGCGTACACGACGGTGATGACCGTCATGGACAATCTTCATCGCAAAGGTTGGGTGCATCGTCAGCGAAACGGGCGCGCGTACTGGTACGAAGCCACGCGAAGCCGCGAGGAAGCGGCAGCTGACGGGTTGCGCGCACTTCTCGAATCCACCGGAGACCCGACCGGGGTCCTGTTGCATTTTGTTCGCGGGACATCCGACGTCGAATCGAAGATCCTGGCGCGTGGATTGCGTGAACGAGGCAAGAAGTGACAGCCGTCCTCGCGTGGGCGGTCGGTGGCCTTCTCGTTGCCGCACTCTCCCCGCTGTTCCTCGGATCGATGATGCGTCGCGGCGTTGATCCGCATGTCGTCCTCGTCTTGTGGGGCGCTCTGGCACTCGGAACTGTAGTGAGTATCAGTGTCCCGGTGATCTTGAGCCTTTTACCCAGTCACGGTGGTGTCTCGTCGCTGATCGAATTCGCCCACAGCTGTTGGCTCGCCCTTCACGACGACGCGCCGGCCAGGCTCGAGACGGCGGTGGGTGTACTCGGTGGGTCAGCCCTGGTCATCGGGGCGGTGCGAGGCACCGTCCATCTGTTCAGCTTCTCCCGCACTCGCCGCGAGCTACACCAGCAGCACCTCGGGTTGCTGCGCATTCTGGGGGGTGCACGGTCCTCGTCACTGCTCTGGCTCCCGGTTTCTGTGCCCTTCGCCTACAGTATCGCTGGGCGCCCCGCGCTTGTAGTTGCGAGCGACGGATTGAGAGATCAACTCGACACCGAGGCTCTTGCTGCAGTACTCGCACATGAACGAGCACACATCACGGGGCGGCACCATCTGCTCGTCAGCGCAGCTCAAACGCTCGCCTACGCGTTTCCGTGGCTTCCGATCATGCGATCTTCGCCCCCATTGGTCCGTGCGTTGGTGGAAATCGAAGCCGACTCCCGAGCCGTTCGTCAGCATGGGCGCGAATCCGTGCACCGCGCACTCTGCAGTATGACACCTCACGAGGTGCCCGTGGCGGCTCTGGGAATAGCGCAGGATTGCCTGGCGTTGCGACTTGATCGTCTGTCCTCCCACCGCACCCACCACCCGGCGCCCATTCGCTACCTCCGCACCCTTGCTGCCTGCGGAACGGCGATCGTCCTACCTGCGGCGCCTCTTCTGGCGCTACTGGGTGCGATGGCGATGGCTTCATGCGCAGCAGGTGCTTGAAACAGTGCGAAACCGGGTCGTGGACGAACAAGGAGTCCGGCCCGCAGGGGGCCAGTGCTCAAGGCCGGTTCACCCCCTCCTCGAACTGAACCGGCCTCATGCACCGAACGCGGCGCCAATCGAATTGGCCAGATCCCGCGCGAAACTTGATTCGTGGCCATCCCAATTTTCGTGAGACTCACCTTCTGCGCACGTGGCATCGGCAGAAAAGCGCAAAAGGCTACTACTCTGGGTCACGATCACACCACGCCCAGCAGAATCGTCGCGACGATGACAATTCCGCATGCCGCGCTGGTCAGAAGCCGCCCGCGCCGTGTATGAGGGTCCGCACGATAGGGGAACAACCCTTGACGGACCCACGTGTAGATAGCCGCGGCGACAACGAATACTGCTCCGTCATAGGGCGTTTCGGTGCCGTAGAGGACGAAAATCAGTGTCGCGAGGCCGATGATCAAGCCTGCGAACGCTTCGATCAGTTGCACGGGGATTCGGCGCACCGCGAGAGTCCGGTCCGAAGCCCACATTCCCCATCTCGACCTGGTAGGTCGACCCGAACAGCATCCTGTCAAAAAGCATCCCGGGCGCCCGATCGCAATCCCGAGAAACAACCCGGGCGTTGTCATGTCCAGTAACACACCGACGCCCAGACCGAAGGCTGCTCCGCCGAGCACCAATACCGCGAGCGACACCACCAAAAATCCTTGTATGCATGCGCCGGCAGAGACGAATTTTCGAAGGCTCTGGCGGTGAAGTGCCAAGTACCAGAGCTTCGCACCCACGTAGCCGAGAAGGCAGCCGAGGATCGAAATGAGAACTGCCGCAGTGGCGTTCTCGCTCATACGGGTCAAGAGCAGTGCCTGCATGACGATGGCGAACACTGCACCCAAACCGACCAACAGCGGCCACGTCCAGAGTCGCACGCCGGGCCCGTGCACCAATGGCGCTGCGGTAGTCCAGGCCGTGGCGGTCTGCGGAGCTGCGATGTCGAACTGCCCGGTGGTGTCGTCCGGAGTTTCGATGCGCTCGGCACTGACAGTCCAACTACCAGTGGCGATTCCGCGGATTCTCGCAGTCACCGCGAAGCGTTCCCCCGCTGGAACACCGTTGACGTGGGTGACCCTCTCGAAACGTTCCGGTTCGCTGCCCGGGCTGTTGCGGGCTCCTCGGAACAGAATCGACAGATCGGAAGTAACCTCGGGCGATTCTCCCCAGTACGTTGCTGCGAGCCCCTGTGGTTCTATCTGCGTGAACGCTTCAGCGCACCCACCGCCGGGCGCAGCGAGTTCCGTTGCAGCGGTCGACTCGTCGTCACCCAATGGCCGGGCAACGCGTTCAGTGCCCGATGGCTTGGTGGGCATCGCCTTTTCGGCGATGGCCGGCGCCGGCGGTGCTTGAGCCAAGGCCGAGGCTGGCGTCGGCGCTGCTTTACTCAGATACGCCGCTGCGGCCGCTGCGGCCAGTTCTTCCACGGCACTACCGGCCGGACTGGGCCTAGCACGGGGTGTTGTGCCGACTTCGTCGTGCGGTCGTGAAGTGGGGTTCCGCTTCGGTGACGTGGCGCGTCGGGCTCGACTCTGCGTCGTAGACCGCTGTTTCGCGCGGGTTTTGGTTGATTTTTTGCTCACCGTCGCCCCAATCTCTCGGTTGGCGCGGATGCCCACCGAACTACTAAGGTCGATAGTAGCTGAACTACGAACCTGGATAGTAGGTAGAGGTCGAGCGCGAACGCGCGGGTGGGCACTGCGGCGAGACGAGGCGCTTCGAGGCCGAGCCGAGGAATATGGGAATTCCATGGTGCCGCAACGATCTTGGGCACACTCAAGAAGGACCTGGAAAGGACATCGAACGTCAACCGGCAATCGCGCGGACAGTGTAGTAGTTTGCGAGACTGGATAGGCTCCTTGTTCACCATGTTCGGAGACCGGGCACGGACTACTGGGTACGACTGCGGCAGACCCGGCGGCTGATGCGGGACTGGGCGTAGGGATCGCACTACGTTGCAGCAAGGGTGTGCAAAGTATCGAAGCGAACAATCACATCTAAGGGATCTGCAAAATGGAAGCTGACGCGATGCGCAACCACCGCCTGGTGGATTTGCCGACCAATGGCGCGGTGTTCGAAACCTCTCGGCCGGTACGGACGGGAGATATCGACGTCTCCGGGACGGTGCGACTCGATGGCGTTGCACGTTATCTGCAGGACATCGGTTTCGACGATCTCGATGCGAGCGGCGCAGCGGCTGCCCACCCGGTGTGGGTCGTGCGCCGCACAGTCATCGATGTCATTCGTCCGGTCAGCTGGCCGGCTCGTGTGCGCATGCGCAGATGGTGCTCGGGGTTGTCGAGCAGGTGGTGCACGATGCGTGTCCGCATCGAATCCGACGGCGGCGGCTTGATCGAGACCGAAGGATTCTGGATAAATCTCAATCCGGTCAACGGGATGCCTTCCAGGATCGAAGAGAGTTTCATGGCCGGACTCGGTTCGACCGCCAACGATCACCGATTGAAGTGGAAACCCTGGCACACCGCTCATCCGGGCGATGGGGAGGAAACGACATTCGTCTTACGATCGAGCGATATCGATCCGTTCAACCACGTCAACAACGCCACGTATTGGCAGCCTGTCGAAGACCTGATCAGAGATTGGGCCGGACCCCGAAATCCACTCCCCTACCGAGCGATTCTCGAATATCGCTCTCCCATCACCGCGGGAAACGACGTGACCGTGCGGTATCACAGTTCAGGGGAGAGCCTGAGTAGTTGGTTCCTGGTCTCGGGTTCGGTGTGCGCGAGTGCCTACGTCACAGCGATCGAAGTGTAAGTCCCCGGGCCGGGTCACCTCTGCGCTCTGGTCTCTTGAATCGTCATTGATCGGTTCACCTCACGAGTTCTTGACCAGGTGTGCCGGTAGCGGCGGGGTGAGTGGGTGTTCCCGGAGCGTTTCCATTACCTCGAATGTCGCGTCGAATGTCACGCATCGACAGTTCCCCGGCAGTCGATGTGCCGCCCTTTCGGACGATGTACTGGCAACGCGATAACGAAGGTGGTGCCTTGCCCGGCTCCGTCACTCGCGGCGGTGATCTGTCCACCGTGTGCTTCGACGAGTGCTTTCGCGATGGACAGTCCGATCCCTGCCCCTCCGTGAGCACGATCGCGTGCTGCGTCGGCGCGATAGAAACGCTCGAACAGATAGGGGAGGTGCTCGGCGGCGACTCCATCGCCTTCGTCGGTGAGTGTGAGGATGAACCGATCCCCTTTCACCCGTCCCCGCACCTTCACTGTGCTCTGTGATCGACTGTGGCGCAGTGCGTTGTCGAGCAGATTGCTCAACACTTGCCCTATGCGCTCCGGGTCCAGCCACACCGACGGCAGATTTCCGGGGACGTCCACGCTCAGAATGACTGCTTTCGTGTCGTATCGTTCTTCGTGCGCCGCTACCGCTGAGCTCACCAGTACCTCAGGTCTGGTCCATGTCGGTTCGATTGCAGCTCGATTCGTCTCGGCATCGGACAGCGCCGAGACGTCGCCGGAAAACCGTGCCAGACGTCGGGTCTGATCTCTGAGCATCGCAATGGTGTGATCATCGAGAGCTTCCACTCCGTCTTCGAGCGCTTCCATGAATGCTTCGAGAACAGCTACCGGCGTCCGGATCTCGTGCGCGAGATCTGCCAGCAACCGTCGACGCATCGACTCGGCAGACTCGAGACGGACCGCCATTTCGTTGAAGGCCGTCGCAAGTGCGTCGAAGTCGTCACCGAGCTGCGGCGGCGGGACTCTGGCCGCGTAGTTTCCCGCCGAGACTGCCGTGGCGGCAGTTGACACCGCAGTCACCGACCGCTGCAGCCGACGACTGAGATACCAGGTCACAGCCAGCGCGCACAACGCAGCTGCGCCGATCGCCACGGACAACGAGACCGCAGTTGCCGAGCGATATGCCTGCTCGGCATGCATTTGCTCCTCAGACATCGGAGGCACGCCCGCGCGGCGCAGATGCTCGCGGAACAAACTCGGACCGACAGTGACTGCAACGACCCATGAGGTGGCCGCTCCTGCCACCAAGACCAGCGTTTGGGCCATCAACAAACGCACGCCGACACCGAGTCCTCGGCGGGTACGCCCCTGATGAGACGAAAGTTCTTCCAGGGTAGTCATTTTCCGGAACCCATTCGGTACCCGATGCCGCGCACGGTATTGACATACAAAGGCGCGGCGGGATCATCGCCGAGTTTGCGGCGCAGATGACCGATATGAACATCGACAAGATGTTCGTTCCCCGTCCACGCAGGACCCCACACTGCTTCGATCAGTTGCCGACGGCTGAACGCCATCCCCGGCCGAGCGGCCAATGCCGCCAACACGTCGAATTCCGTCCGAGTCAGCAGAACCGGTTTCTCGGCGACCGAGACCTCTCGCCCGGCAACGTCGATCCTGAGCACCCCGAACGTCATTGGCGGACTCTCCTCGTCTCGGGTTACCGCTCTCGCAGTTGTACCGTGCGCGACTCCGCTGCGGGGTCTGCGCATCATCGCGCGGATCCTCGCTACCAACTCTCGGGGGCTGAACGGCTTGCTCATGTAATCATCGGCACCGACAGAAAGCCCGACGATGGTGTCCACTTCCTCACTGCGAGCAGTCAGCATCACCACGTATGCATCCGAAAATGTACGAAGTTCCCGGCATACCTCGATGCCGTCGATACCGGGCAACCCGAGATCGAGGACCACCACATCAGGATCGACCTCACGTGCCAGGGCGAGAGCGTCGAAACCGTTGTAGGCCACACTCACCTCGAATGACTCTCGTTCGAGGTAACTCGAGATGATCGAGGCCAGTGGGCGTTCGTCGTCGACGACCAGTGCCCGAAAACCTGCGTACCCGTCGGTTGACCGTGTTGACGTACTGTCCATGCCACCATCGTGGACTGCTCAGTCGCCGCTGCGCACGCGATACACGGTATGCGGTCACCTCTTCAGCGAATCTTCATAGAAAGCACACCGATCCCAGAGGGTTCGGCGAGCACTGTCGAAGGTGAGGAGAGTGAACGGACATGATGTGGTGGAGCGAGAATTCGGGTTATGGAATGGGTTGGGTCAGCTGGATTCTGATGGCGCTGGCGATGATCGCATTTTGGGGGTTGGTCATTGCGGCCCTACTTGCTTTGTTTCGTCCCAGGCGCAGTACCCGCAGCGAACTCCGTGGTACGAATGCGCAGCATCTGTTGGATGAGCGCTACGCCCGCGGCGAGATCGACGATGACGAGTATCGCTCCCGCAGTGAAGCTTTGGATCGATCCTCTCGTCGACACGAGAGTCGTTGACCTCTGCCGCACGCGCGCCCCGGGCTCGGTGGCGTATCAGTTCCGTTTCTCCACAACGACTAGACAAGGACAATCACAATCATGGCTATTGCGCCGTTCACAGGATCGGCTTTCAGTCGACGTACGTTTCTCGCCGCCACGGCGGCGGGGGCGGGTGGCCTGGCGTTGACCGCATGCACCACCAGCGGATCGTCCAACCCGAACCCCCCGCCGTTCGACAAGAATGCCATCACGTCCGCTGAGGCAGCGCGCCCGCATACCGGTCGCACCGTGGACTACACGCTCAATCCGCAGGGTGCCGATATCGATCTCGGCGGCATCACGGTGCGCACTCTGGCATACGGCGACAGTGTTCCCGGTCCGTTGATTCGCGCGAATGTCGGTGACGAGTTGGCGATCACCGTCAACAACGGACTCGATCATCAGACATCGGTGCATTGGCACGGCATCGCGCTTCGCAACGACATGGACGGCGCCATGCCGGCAAGCCCGAACATCGAATCGGGGCAGAACTTCACATACCGGTTCTCAGTACCTCATTCGGGAACGTATTGGGCTCACCCGCATGTCGGTCTCGACACCGACTACGGCCTGTATCTCCCCATCGTCGTCGACGACCCCCGCGAGCCCGTCGACTACGACGCCGAATGGATCGTGGTTCTCGACGACTGGACGGATGGAGTCGGCACGAGTCCGCAACAGATCCTCTCCGACCTTCAGTCCGGAAACGGCATGGGTTCGATGGGCGGATCCGGGATGGGCAACATGCCTGGCATGGGTGGAATGAACCACGGGTCGGCCGAAACCACGCTGCCCGCCACCTCGGGTGGCCCTAACTCGGTAGAATCAAGCGCTCTGCTCGGTGGGGACGCGGGTGACGTCAGCTATCCGTACTATCTGATCAACGGGCGGATAGCTTCTGCACCGACAACTTTCTCGGCCGCTCCCGGTCAGCGTGTGCGTATTCGCATCATCAACGCGGGTGCGGATACCGCTTTTCGAGTCGCCCTTGCCGATCACGTGATGTCCGTGACCCATACGGACGGTTTTCCGGTCGTACCGACAGAAGTCGATGCGCTTCTCCTCGGCATGGGTGAGCGCTACGACGTGATCGTCACGGTCAAGGACGGTGTATTCCCGCTCGTCGCCGCGGCCGAGGGTAAGAACGCTCAGGCTCGGACGCTGCTGCGTACAGGCTCGGGCGCTGCGCCCGACGCGTCGTTCCTCCCTCGGGAATTGGCAGGTCGAGTGGGCACGGTCGAGTCGTTCACTGCAGCCGAAAGTGTCGTTCTGCCGCGAAGCGATGGCACCGGTGTCGATCTCGTGGCAGACCTCGGGGGGGACATGATGAGCTACCAATGGACGATCAACGGTCGGAACTACGACCAAACCGAACCTCTGACCGTCAAAGAAGGGGACCGAGCCCGGCTCACGTTCACCAACATGACGATGATGTGGCATCCCATGCATCTGCACGGGCATACGTTCCAAGTGGTCAAAGGTGACGGCGGTGTCGGCCCTCGTAAGGACACAGTCATCGTTCGTCCGATGGAATCTGTCGCTGTCGATCTCATCGCCGACAACCCGGGCGACTGGATGCTCCACTGCCACAACGGATATCACCAGGAGTCGGGTATGATGACCCGCTTGGGCTACATCGTCTGACACGTGGAGACGTCCGAACACACGATCACACCAGCACGGGAGGCGCGACCTGATTGGGCCGGCATCTCATTCGATGCCTCTTCCTACCCCGTTCGGCGAGGTGAGATTGTGGCCGCCCCGGCATCGGGTCAGCGTCCCGGAATCCCCGGCCTCTGCCCTGCCGCTGGACTGGGATCGAAATCCCGCGAACGGCGCAACTGCCCATGGCTCCGGTGTACACCTGGCGACACTCCACGGGCGCTCGAAATTCGACGTTCTCTGCGCGGGCGAATACACGAGGGAGAATCCGACCAAATGTCCGACGGAAGTAGTCGAGGCGCAGCCTTGACTCACCTTCTCCTAACGCGAGTATAGTAGAAACAGGTACCCCCCTGGGGTACCAGACGGGAAGGGAATCATGAGCGGTCAGACTAACTCGCAGCCGAATCTACTCGATAAGACGCAACGCGGCTGTGGATGCAACTCGACGAAGAAATCACCCACGACATCCGCGCCCACCCCTACGGAGGACATCATGTCTGCAACCAACAACACGTTCGCGGTCACCGGCCTCACCTGCGGGCATTGCGTCGGCGCCGTCACGGACGAGCTGCGCGCCCTCCCCGGAGTGAGCGAGGTCGAGATCGATCTCGTCGCCGGAGGAGTCTCCACCGTGACCGTCACAGCTTCAGCGCCACTGACCGAGGAACAAGTAACTGCCGCGCTCGACGAAGCCGGCAACTATCATCTCGCGAACATCTGACCGGGCGCCCACACCGCCAGCGTAGGCAGGTCAGGAGAGGTACATCTGATGAGCACCCTGGACAACACGACCGTCGCTGCCGAGTCCGCACACAGTGTCGAACTGGTCATCGGCGGCATGACCTGCGCCTCCTGCGCCGCGCGAATCGAAAAGAAGCTCAACAAGATCGACGGCGTCACCGCGACAGTGAACTACGCGACCGAAAAGGCGAAGGTCGATTTCACGGGTGCGGTAGCACCTGAAGACTTGATCTCCACCGTCGAGGCAACGGGATACACCGCCACCTTGCCTGCCCCCAAGGGCTCGTCCGGGGAGGTCGGCACTACCGACGGGGTGGACGCCCGAATCCAGGACGAGGCTTCGCAACTGCGGACCCGACTGCTCGTCTCGCTCGCATTGACTGTGCCTGTGGTCGCATTGTCGATGATCCCGCCATTGCAGTTCACGAACTGGCAGTGGCTGGCCTTGACGCTCGCATCTCCCGTCGTCGTCTGGGGCGCACTCCCCTTCCACCGCGCTGCACTGACGAATGCCCGACACGGCGCGGCAACAATGGACACTCTGATCTCGGTGGGGGTGTCGGCGGCCTACCTGTGGTCACTGTGGGCGTTGTTCTTCGGTCATGCCGGAATGGCCGGCATGAAGATGGAGTTCAGCCTGTTCCCACAGCAGGAGGGCGGAGCGGACCACATCTATCTGGAAGTCGCTGCTGCGGTCACCGTCTTCATACTGGCGGGGCGATATTTCGAAGCCCGCGCCAAGAAGCAGTCGGGTGCAGCCCTACGCGCACTGATGGACATGGGAGCCAAAGACGTAGCGGTGTTGAGGGAACACACCGAGATCCGAATTCCCACCGAACAATTGGTGGTCGGTGACATCTTCGTCGTACGCCCCGGCGAAAAGATCGCGACCGACGGCATCGTCACCGACGGCACATCTGCGGTGGACGCCTCCATGCTGACCGGCGAATCCGTGCCAGTCGAAGTGCGCCCTGGCGACGCCGTTGTCGGCGCCACCGTCAACGCTGGAGGGCGACTCCTCGTTCGAGCAACTCGTATCGGCGCCGACACTCAGCTCGCTCAGATGGCACGACTGGTCGAAGATGCACAGAACGGCAAGGCTCAGGTCCAACGTCTCGCCGACCGCATCTCCGGAATCTTCGTCCCGGTCGTCATCGTTCTCTCACTGATGACGTTGGGTGCGTGGCTTTTGACCGGTCACTCGATGGTGACGGCGTTCACCGCCGCCGTTGCCGTGCTGATCATCGCGTGCCCCTGTGCATTGGGGTTGGCAACACCGACGGCGCTGATGGTCGGAACGGGCCGCGGCGCCCAGTTGGGGATTCTCATCAAAGGCCCCCAGGTTCTCGAATCCACCCGTCAGGTCGACACCATCGTGCTCGACAAGACCGGGACCGTCACCACCGGGCGCATGAGTGTCGATTCGACAGTCGGCGCAGATGGCGAGAATATCGACGAATTACTTTTTGTCGCAGGAGCGTTGGAGGACGGCTCCGAACACCCGATCGCGCAGGCCATCACTCTTGCAGCTCGGGCTGACGGCCGGCCGTTGCCGAGAATCGAAGGTTTCTCCAACCACGACGGCCGAGGCGTCTCCGGTGTCGTAGACGGCCGAGCCGTTGCTATAGGTCGGCGAACCTGGTTGGAGCAGGACTGGTCTCTCGTCGCACCCAAGAATCTGGAAGTGGCCGCACACGACGCGGAAGCCGACGGAAAGTCCCCGGTGTGGGTTGCGTGGGACGGTTCGATCCGCGGAATCGTGGTCGTGTCGGACACTGTCAAGGACACCTCGAAAGAGGCCATCACTGCATTCCGAACCTTGGGACTACGTCCCATCCTGTTGACCGGCGATAATGCTCGCGCCGCCGTCGCCGTCGCAAAACAAGTGGGGATCGAAGCCGCCGATGTCATCGCCGAAGTCTTGCCCGCGGACAAAGTAAGCGCCGTCAAAGACCTCCAAAGCCGTGGGTATACAGTCGCTATGGTCGGTGACGGTGTCAACGACGCCGCTGCTCTGGCACAAGCAGACTTAGGTCTGGCCATGGGCACCGGCAGCGATGTCGCCATCGAAGCCTCCGATCTCACCCTTGTCCGAGGCGACCTGCGCTCCGCCGCAGATGCGATCCGTCTGTCGCGCTCGACGTTGAAAACCATCAAAGGGAACCTTTTCTGGGCCTTCGCCTACAACGTGGCGGCGTTGCCTCTGGCGGCGCTGGGGTTGTTGAACCCGCTGATCGCCGGCGCTGCCATGGCTTTCAGCTCCATCTTCGTCGTCACGAACAGTTTGCGCCTACGACGATTCACCAGTCATGCCACAAGCTCCGATCACTGATTTGATCCCGAATTCGACTGCCCCGATGACCTTCCGTCTGCCCTGAACTCTTCGGACGCGATGTGCGGGAGAGGTCCCACTGTCCACCCGCAACGAATCCAAAGGTTTCACTTCACGACGACCACCATCACGGACGAGGGCAGTCGTCGACTGCTTGGGACACCATGGTCCTTCATCGAATCTTCACCAAACATCTAACCAAGGCATATCCGCCACCGGCAGGCTCAGTATTGAGACACACGTGGACCCCACAACATCACGCCCCAGAGGTGCCGACGATCTGCCACAACACGGGAACATGCCACCGAGGTATCCGCACAGTCGCTGCCGCAAGAATGGCGGTCACAACGAGAGGGCGCAGAGATGAATCGAACCACCGTTCTCGAAGTACAAGGATTGCAGTGGGCGACATCGAAAGCCGCAGTCGAATCAACTCTCCTTCGCCGACGTGGCGTCGTCTCTGCTGAGGCCAACGTCCTCAACCAAACTGCCACGGTCACCTACGACCCGGCTGCAACCTCGATACCCGAACTGTCCCAATGGATCCGGGACTGCGGCTATCACTGCGCAGGGCGATCAGTGCCCTCCCACAGCTGCGACCCCCTCTCCGAACCAAACGACAGCACCAGCGCCACGCCCTCTGAATACCACGTTCATTCAGACCACGCCGACACATCAACCGACGCACCGGTCGAACACCCCGGCGAATCTCCTCACGGCGAACACACAGCGCACGAACCACATGCTCAACACTCTGCACAGGACATGATGGGGCACGGAGGCGCCCACGCCGGAATGTCGATGGACGACATGGTCCGGGACATGCGAAATCGCTTTCTCGTCGCTCTCGTTCTGTCCATTCCGATCATGCTGTGGTCCCCGATGGGGCGCGACATGTTCGGATTCACAGTTCCCGCCCCGTTCGGACTCCGCGACGACGTATTCACCCTGATACTGAGCTTGCCAGTGGTGTTCTACTCGGCCTGGATCTTTTTCGACGGCGCTTATCGGGCTCTGAAGGCCCGCACCCTCGACATGATGGTCCTCGTTGCCGTCGCCGTCGGGGCGGGTTGGCTCTACAGCGTCGCCGTCACCTTCACCGGCGGCGGCGAGGTCTTCTACGAGGCCGCGTCGGTGCTGACGGCTTTCGTCCTGCTCGGACATTGGTTCGAGATGCGAGCCAGAGGTGGAGCCAACGACGCGATTCGCACACTGCTCGAACTGACCCCGCCATTGGCAATCGTGTTGAGAGACGGCGAACCCGTCGAAGTTCCCACCGCCGACGTTGTCGTCGGAGACCTGTTACTGATCCGACCAGGCGGCAAAGTCCCTGTCGATGGAACGGTCGAGAGCGGAACTTCCGAAGTCGACGAGTCAATGGTGACCGGGGAAAGCCTTCCCGTATCCAAAGAACCGGGATCCGCAGTCATCGGGGCTTCCATCAACACGACGGGCACACTTCGCGTCCGAGCAACCAAAGTCGGTGCCGACACCGCCCTGTCCCAAATAGTGGCGTTGGTCCAGGAAGCGCAGAACTCGAAAGCGCCGGGGCAACGGTTCGCTGATCGGGCCGCGTTCTGGCTCGTCCTTGTTGCTTTGATCGGCGGCACCGGCACCTTCCTCGTCTGGTGGGCGGCGGGTGCAGGAGTGCAGACCGCGCTTCTGTTCGCGATCACCGTCGTTGTCATCACCTGCCCCGACGCTCTCGGTTTGGCCACGCCCACCGCCATCATGGTCGGCACCGGACTCGGAGCTCAACGAGGAGTGTTGTTCAAAAATGCCACCGCGCTGGAATCCTCGGCGCGCATCGAGACGGTAGTGATGGACAAGACCGGCACCCTCACCAAGGGTGAACCCGAAGTCACCGACGTCGTCGTCGACGGTATCGGCACCGATGAACTCCTTTCCCTCGTCGCGGCGGTCGAACGCGAGTCCGAACACCCCCTCGCCGGCGCGATCGTCCGCTACGCGACCGAACGCGGCGCCCCGGAGTTTCCCCTCACAAATTTCCGTAATGTGCCAGGTCATGGTGCGGCTGCGGAGGTGGACGGTCGTCGAGTGGCGGTGGGCAACCGCAAACTGATGATCGCCGAAAACGTCGACTTCGGCACATTGATGGGTACACGCGACGACCTCGCGGCCAGCGGGCGCACAGCAGTACTCGTTGCCGTCGACGGACAGGGCGTCGGGGTGATCGCACTCGCCGACGCTGTCCGAGAGACTTCCGCCGCCGCAGTGGCGGCGCTGCACGACTTGGGCGTCGAAGTCGTCATGCTCAGCGGCGACAACGAAGCCACCGCACAGCGCATCGCGGGCCAGCTCGGTATCGATACCGTCATCGCGGAAGTGCTCCCCGGCGACAAAGCCGCCAAGATCGTCGAGCTGCAAAATGCCGGCAAAAAGGTTGCGATGGTCGGGGACGGAGTCAACGATGCTCCCGCGCTCGCACAAGCGGACCTCGGTATCGCCATCGGCGCAGGTACCGACGTCGCAATCGAAACAGCGGACCTCGTGCTGATGCGGTCGGACCCACTCGACGTACCGGTCGCTCTACAAATCGGGCGAGGCACCCTCCGCAAGATGAGACAGAACCTCGGATGGGCAGTCGGGTACAACGTCATCGCCCTCCCCATCGCCGCTGGAGTCTTCGAACCCTCCCTCGGACTTGTACTTCGCCCCGAGATCGCGGCGCTGTCGATGTCCGGGTCCAGCTTCATCGTCGCAGTCAATGCACTACTGCTGAAGCGGCTACGCCTCCCTTCTCCCCCAGATCAACACCGGCCTTCACCCAGCACTACGAAGTCCACCTCACAGAACGTCTCATGACCCGACAACCGATCTCCCAGCGAAAGGGATTCCCCGATATGAAGAAGGTCCTCGCAATCAGTGCTGCAGCAACTGCAGCACTATTCGTCCTCACCGCATGTAACAGCTCCAATACCGATGAAACTACCTCCACGCCAACGTCAATGAGTGCCGAATCCAGTTCATCGGCGAACGCGAGCACTCACAATCAGGCAGATGTGACATTCGCCGAGCAGATGATCCCGCATCACAGTCAGGCCGTCCAGATGAGCGACATGCTCCTCTCCAAAGACGGTATCGACCCCCGAGTGACGACGTTGGCAGAACAGATCAAGGCAGCGCAAGCCCCAGAAATCGAGCAGCTGCAGGCCTGGTTGACCAGCTGGGGACAGAGTTCGTCCTCCTCTGGCATGAATATGCCGACCACCTCCCACAGCATGGAAGGCATGACACCCTCTACCAGCATGAACATGCCGATGCCCTCAGAGAGCATGGGGATGACGCCGGGAATGATGGAGGGGATGATGTCCGCCGATGACATGACCGCGCTGCAGAATGCACAGGGAACCGATGCCGCGAAACTGTTCCTCGCTCAGATGATCGACCATCACCGCGGAGCTGTCGCAATGGCGCAAACTGAAGTTGATTCCGGACAGTATCCCGAAGCTATCTCCATGGCGCAGACCATCATCAGCGCGCAAAACCAGGAAATCACCACGATGGAAGGCATTCTCGCCACGCTGTGATCACGACTTCCGGCGTTCATTGCTCAGATTTCAGTCGGATGTGAGCGCACGCGGCTCGGTGTCTCTGCTTGACAATTGACCTCGGCAGAGGCACCGAGCCTTCTAGGCGACAGGTCAATACCCCGGAGGACACCGAACACTATCGAGGCAACCTCATTTGTTGGAGGGTTTGGTAATTACACCCGAAGATATCCCGAGATCCGCACGCGCCGTCCTGCGTGCGCGGTCACATTCGTCGGGCTCAACATTCTGGTCAGGCTCCGTGGGATACCCACCAGCACGAGGTAGGAACGGGTGCACAAAAACCCACGCCTGAACCGAACCGATCTATTTGCATCAATCAGGTCCAGGCGCAAACCGAGCCCATCGATTAACGAGGGACAGGCCGGGTACGCAAACGAGAACAGACGACATGGAGGTCATGATGCAGGACGTTCGGCGGGGGATGACCGACTCCGAGTTGATCGCGGAGGCGTACCGACTCGAAAGCCAGCCGGTATTGAGCAGGTGCGACCACATCAGGTTGACACTGATACACGATGAACTCGAGTGTCGCGCAGGATGTCGGGAAAAGAAACTCCCTGACGCGGCGCCACAACGGCTTCCGCCTTGCAAGGGCAGGAAGTGCGCATGATTGACAAGTTTGATCACCACGTTCACACACTCACATCAGAATGGCTGCGCCACTCCCCCGGCATGCAGGCGCGGGGCTCCCCTGATCCATATGCCCCCGCGCCACTCTCACCCGCTCGCTCTCAGTTGAGTCCCGCGTACGAATGGAGGCCGGAGACATCCATCTTGATGATGAAGAGATTGAACAGCATTGCGACGAAACCGGCAATGATTATCCAGGCGGCACGGGTATCGCGCCAACCAGAAGTAGCACGCGCGTGCAGAGAGGCGGCGTAGATCACCCAAGCGATGAAGGAGATGTGAACGACGGTTGAAAACTAGACCACCCGTCGTTTCTGGACTAGTTTTCAACCGTCGTCAACAGGAGACCGTTTCCTTGGGGTCCCATCCTTCTTGACAACATCCAATCGCGCACTAGGAGCGTTCGGGGACCGCAGTACCGATCGAGTCCTTCGACACACAAGTACGCACTCCGCACGCCCGCTCACCTTTCAACCGCTGCCGAAACGCGCCCGCCATCAAAGCCAGTGAAATCAGCCCCAGGACCGGTTGTATCGGTGCCCACAGATTCAACGCACCCGTCACACCGACAGTCATGATCACCAATTTGTTGCACACCGGACAGCCGACGGCCAACAGAGCCAGCGCATTGCTGCCAATGCCCACGCGCGAGGGTGCTGCAGAACTGGATTGCGTTCGCACATACGTCGCGAGTATCAATCCACTCAATATCGCGTTCGCGATCCACACCGGATAGTTCCACCACAGCACCGGAGTCATCCGCTGGTAGAACGAAGTCGGCACTATCCCGGTGGGGACGCCGACGATGAGCGCTGCTGCCACCGCACCTGCCGACGCAGTAATCCAACGCCAGAGCGACCAATTCGTCATCGCCGATGTCCCTCCCTCATACAGTGAACTACTAAAAGAGATAGTAGTTCACTGTATGAGACGACCGGAAACGGCAATCCTTCAACGACTTGCATCCCACCCGACAGGGGTATCACCGAGGTGCACGTGTGTGAAAGCGAAGTCTCCACGGCGATCGAATACGATGCGCGGGACAGCGGGAGTTTGCGCAGCGTCGAGGCAGGGCAACCGAGGCCCGCACCGACAAACGTGAGCGCGGTAAGAGTTCGCGTAACAACGAATCGGTCAGTGCGGCTGTCGTCTTGGTAGGACCCCGTTTGGTGAGCCACTCGCTATCAGAGAATCAATGCGTGTGAATACAGCTGGCAGCTGTACTCATTCGGAGTGCGGTAAGCCAGCGATGAATGCCGATGTCGGGTGTTGTAGTCCTCCTTCCCGTCCTCGATGACCACCCGGGCTTCGAGGAGGCTGTGGAACTCGTTCATGTTCAGGCATTCGTCACGGACTCGGTTGTTGAAGGATTCGATGTAGCCGTTCTTCCACGGCTGACCAGGGGGAACATATCCGATTCCCAGTCGGTCCTCGCAGAACGTCCGCAACGCCTCGGAGATGAATTCGGGTCCGTTGTCGCACCGCAACACCTGTGGCGGGCCGCCCCAGAGCGCGAACACTTTCTCCAGGGCGGCGACGAGATCCTCTGCCGGGATGGATCCCTCGACCATGTTGAGCACCGACTGGCGCGAATGCTCGTCCACCATTGACGCGATCTTGAACTTCCGTTCGTCGGTGGTGAAGTCGAACTGGAAGTCGATCGCCCACACCACCTTCGGTGCATGTGCCTCGGCAATCGGGGTGGTCGAAGCGTCGGCTCGTTTGCGGATTTTGCGGACCTTCACCCGCAACCCTTCCTCGCGCCAGAGACGCTGAACCTTCTTCTTTGTTAATCACCCAGCCCATGGCACGCAAGTCCGCCCACGCCCGACGAAACCCCTTGCGGGCATTCGCTTTGGCCCAGTCTCGCAACCACTTCCGCAGATCGGCGTCCGGATCGTCCGGGGTGTCTCTCGCAAGCGCTTTTCGTTGGGTGGATCGCGGTTGCCCGACGATTTTGCAGGCGAAACGCTGTGAGAGCCCCATCGTTTCCTGGAGCATGACGACAGCGTTTCGTTTGGCGGTCAGGCTCAGAATTTTCCAGTGATAATGGAATCAACCCGTTGACGGAACGGCCTGACCCAGAATTTTCCGAGCAATCTCCTTGAGTGCAGCCTTTTCGAGTTCGGCTTCGGCGAGGAGCTTCTTGAGCAGGGCGTTCTCGTTCTTGAGTTCTTTGAACTCTTTGGCGTCGTCGGCTTTCATGCCGCCATACTGCTTGCGCCAGTTGTAGAGCGTCGGCACCGAGACGTCGAGTTGTCGGGCGATTTCCTCGTCGTCGGCGCCTGTGGCGGCAAGTTCGTCGCCGTGGCGCAGTTTTCGGATGATCTGTTCGGGCGTGTGCCGTTTGCGTCCAGCCATGAGTTGCAGCCTTTCATGCCCTTGATCAGGGCGGAAGGATTCTCATAGCTTGCGGGTCACTTGATGGGGGTCATGCCAGTCTCATCCGTCGCCGGCACAGTCATCACCGAAATTGGGAACGAACTCATGGCGACTTCGTGTCCTCACTTCTTCCCGTCATACGTGCGACATATATTGCGTACACGTAGTTTGCGGACGACACGGCTCACTCGGATCCGTTTCCCGCCAGTGTGCTCGTTGTGGGATGGAACCTTCCGGTGTGAGCTTCAGCCCGAATCCGTTCCACCATGTGTGGGTGGTGCATCTCGAACGCCGGACACTCGGAGCGGATAGGGGCTCGGTGAAGTTGTGGCGTGGCGGCGGACAGCTGGTCGCCCACTCGAGAGAATTGCCATTGCCCCACGGATCGTCGACCGTGACGACTTCACCAAATCTGTAGCTCCTGAAGACGTTCCAGATGAACGGCAAGGTGAATGGTGAATGCACCCAAGACGAAGGACTCTACGGTCGAGATGGAGTTCAGTACCGCAAAGTCGTCCAAAGGTAGGTAATCCGCTTAGCGGCGCGGCATCCCCTCGACGCCGAGCCAGTGCTGCACGAGGAAGGTCATGTGGAATCCGCGAACGCCGCTTAGAAATGCCATTTGCCCAGCCACTCATCCATCACTCGGCCAGTCATCTTAGGGAACCAGAAGTAGATCCGCGCGTACGTGGTGAACACAACCGTACCGAAGACCACGTAGTGAAAATGTGCCACGCCGAAGTAACTGTCGGTGACCTGAAAATCGAACGGTGGTCTGGCCAGAAGCACCTCCGAAAGACCATCGACTAAGAAGGTGATCAAGAAACTGATCGAGAACAGCATCGGCGACTCGAAAGTCAATTGCCCCTTCCACCAATCCCGATAACGCCAACCCCACGATCCCCACATGTCCGCGCGCACGCCCGGCGAAACTCTTATGGAGACAGACGTACGCAACGATTTTCGCCGACCTCTGAAGCCAACCGTACCGCCGACGGAGAAGAGCTAGAGAAGCCTGGTCACATTGGGCACCATGCCGTCCCAACGCACCGGGGAAACCTTGACCACATCGCCGGACTGCGGGGATTCAAGCATCTGATTGTTGCCAAGGTAGAGCGCCTCGTGCTGACTTGCGTTGGGCCCGTAGAAGATCAGATCCCCTCGCTTCATCTGAGAGGCTGGAACCTGCCTTCCCGCGGTGTACTGGTACCCGGAGTAGTGCGGAAGTGAGATTCCCACACCAGCAAACGCATAGATCATGATTCCGGAACAGTCGAAGCCTGCATTTTCGAAATCACCGAAAGTGTCCGCGACTCCGCCGTCACGAATTCCGACGGTCGGCCCGTTTGCGTCTCCGCCTCCCCACGAATAGCGGACACCGAGTTGCGACATTGCCCGGTCGATGACAGTTTCGATGGCACCGTCACCGGTGACCGAATTCTGACCGTCGTCACTCACGCCACCTCCGGGCTCCGTCGTAACCGACGGAGCCTTGGTTGGAGAAGCAGGCGGTGACGGCGTAGCCGTCACCGACGTGGGAGCCCTTGTAGAAGCAGCAGACGGTGACGGCGTAGTCGTCACCGACGGCACCTTCGTCTCCGAGGAATCATCGCTGATCTGGGTATGCGGACGCTGTCTGCTGGCAATGTCCGCGGCGCGATCACGTGCAATTTGATCCGCAGCAACCCGGGTCGCAGCTTCCGATGCTGCTTGCTGCGCTGCGGCGATCGCCGCAGCGGTAGCTGCTTCCTCTGCTCTGCGCTGAGTATCCCACTGGTCGTAGACCTGACGCTGGTTCTGCAATCCCGTCGCGCTGTTTCTCGCTGCCTCCAACTCGATTTGCGCGGAATCGCGCTCCTTCATGACCACTGCCTGTTGCTCTGTTGCCGACTTCTGCGCATCCGTCACGCGCTGGATTGCTTCCATTGCGAGGGCTTTGTTGTCTTCTGCTCTGGCTGCAGCAGCGTCGGCGGTCGCCTGGGCCGCCCGTGCCACAGACTCCGTGTTCGATCGCGCCGTTCGTGCGCGCTGAAGCTCGTCCATGACCGCGTTGTGCTTCTTCGTAATCATCCGCACCAGGTCAGCTTTGGCCAAGAGATCGTCGGGGCTGTCGCTTCCGAGGAAGACGGTCAGCGAGCCGGCGGTGCTGCCTTGTCTGTAGCTGGCGGCAACGAAATCGTCGAACTGCTGTTGCGCCACCTCGATTGCCTGCCCAGCCACTCCCATGTCGGTGCGTGCAGCTGCCCCAGCAGCAGTGGCGGCCACCGCGACATCACGGGATGACTGAAGGTCCACCAACGCCTTGTTCACGTCCTCCCGCTTGATCGCAACCTGGGCGGCGATCTCAGCGAGTTGCGCATTCGCCGACGCAACGTCGTTGATCAGATCGCCGATACGGCCCAGAGTTTGATCCACGCGTGAGTCTGCCTGTTGCAACTCGGTATCGCTCGGATTCGGTGGCGGCGGCGGAACCGCCATCGCGATACCGGGAGTGGTTGCGACGATCGATCCGGCGAGAGCCAGACCAAGGACGGCGTGAGCGACTCTCGTGCGAGCATGCGTGAGTCGATTCCGTTGCCTCACAAACACCCCTCGTCCTCGACGACTCAAACTGCGCTCGACACCCATGTACTAAGGACAATAGTAGATAAACATCATCAACTGCCCCATATGACAAAAAGCGTCACATGTTTCCCTCGCGCACCACAGATCGGCTAACCGTGCTGTCGTACCGGATTGGACCAGAACGGCAATGCTCCTGACCTCGGGACCGTTCGCACCCGCTGCGTGGAATCGCCACCCCGCCTTGCTCAGGAATGTCGGGTGCACGCACGAGGCGCCGGCGGGCACATCCCGATTGTCATTGCGCCTGCTGAAGGTTCGTTACAGAGCGATGGTGATCGCCGCGGTGTGCAACTGGCCTCCTGTCTGGAACTCGATGAACAGTCGCCAGTCGCCGGATTTCGAGAGTTTCGCAGGTACATCGAATTCCGGACCTCGCTGATCGCTGTCCAGTGGCGTCAGATCAGCAAAGGCGAGAGTCTGTGCATGGATTGCAGTGACATGGACATAGGCGCCCTCGTAGCGCTGCACGTCGGATCCCTGCTCGTCGCCTCCGGCAATGTCCACCGTGAGCTCTCCCGACTGGCCGGGTGTGAGTTTCCCCGCGACCGTGAGCGTGTAGCCGTCGACCGAGGTCGACGGCATGGCGTGTGGAAGCCTTTCCGGAGTCCCCTCCCCAGGAACTGTGACCAGCTGCGAAAGCACCTGCGTTTCAGAGGTTTTCCCGCTAAGAGCCCTAAACTGGGCGTATACGCGGTATCTCCCGGGTACGAGGCCTGAGATCGGGGCGCTCCACGTGCCGTCGCCAGCCATGATCGGATGCAGATGCGCGAATCTCGTCGAGTCATCCCGAATGAAATACAGATGCATGAGCTGGCCTTGCTCTGCCTCGTACTCGGTTACCGCGCCACCCCCTGAATCGTCGATTCGGAATCTCCACGTCGTGGCTTGACCGGCGGGAATCATCGAATCATCAGTAATCAGCGCCATATCGGAGGTGCTGGACTCGAGCCCATTCATCACTGCCGAGGGTTCGCCGGCCTTGCTCGACGATGACTGAAGGGAAGGCTCCGCACTATCGGTACCGCTGTTCGTGCAGGCCGTGAGTGATGTCACGGCGGCGGCGACCACAGCCGCCACCGTCATGTACCGAGGCAGACTGCGAATATCCATCGGGTTGGATCGCTTTCTTTGTTCCACCGACCAAGGGAGGAGATGTCAGGGGTCGAAATGAAGGGTAGCCCGATCAGGAGATTGCCGATTGATCAACACATTCATCTCGCCCCAGCGAGTAGATCGAGGTTGGTAACACCACTGCAGCATGAGCTTCAGCGAGTGTGTCGCCGCACGCACTGATCACCTGGTCGTCGGACGCGCCGCCGAGGGACTCCGGCGTCGATTGGCCACATATGGGGTGAGCTCTTTACAGGGCAGGGATCGGGTCGTCGGCGATTCCGAGCCCGAGATGTTCGATGTGATAGACCGCTTCGTCGAGAAGCATCGCCACATGATTGTCGTACAGGCTGTACACGACGTTGCGGCCCTGCCGCGTCCCCGTCACCAACCCCATCGCACGCAGCAGTCGCAGTTGATGCGAGACAGCGGACTGCTCCATCCCCACCGCCTCCACCAGGTCACCCACAGAACACGCCCCGTGCCGCAGCCGAGTCAACATCCGCAGTCGACTCGGCGTCGCCAACGCCTGCAACGTGGCAGCCACCGTCGCGGCCGACTCCGCATCGAGCTGCGCGGGCGGTGTGGACGTGCCTTCGACTCCGTGACCCATGTGAAGCATCTTACCCATCATGATTACATGAAGAGGTCTTCATGTTTTCCTGTATCGTGGCGTTCGTTCCTACCCCCCTGCCCCCAGCCGGAAGCCGTGCCATGACCACCCCTGTACGCAGCGATCCACACACCGAGCCCGCGGCGCCCCGGGCCGCAACCGCCGTCCGCACCCGGCCGTTCGCACTCCCGGAAGTGCGGTGGGCAGCCATCGCGACCGGGCTGTTCGTCCTCGGGCTTGCCGCTCAGTTCGGCGGTGCCCCGACCTGGCTGTGGTGGACGCTGTATCTGGGCTGCTACGTCACCGGCGGGTGGGAGCCCGCACTGGCGGGCTTGCAGGCGCTTCGAGAGAAAACCCTCGACGTCGACCTGCTCATGATCGTCGCCGCGATCGGCGCCGCGGCGATCGGCCAGGTCCTCGACGGCGGCCTGCTGATCGTCATCTTCGCCACCTCCGGCGCGTTGGAAGCATTCCTGACCCAGCGCACCGCCGACTCGGTGCGCAGCCTGCTCGATCTTGCTCCCGAACGTGCCACCGTCATCGGCCCTGACGGGCACGAAACCATGGTGGATGCGGCGTCGTTGACGGCAGGTGATGTGATCGTCGTCCGGCCGGGCGAGCGGATCGGCGGCGACGGCCGGATCATCTCCGGAAGCAGCGATGTCGATCAGGCCTCGATCACAGGAGAACCCCTACCAGTGGCAAAACATCGCGATGACGAGGTGTTCGCCGGAACCCTCAACGGGACCGGCACTCTGCGAATCCGGATCGATCACGCGGCATCGGAGACGGTCGTCGCGCGGATCGTGGCGATGGTCGAAGAAGCGTCCGCCACCAAAGCGAAGTCGCAGCTGTTCATCGAGAAGGTCGAGCAGTACTACTCGGTCGGAGTCGTGGCCGCGACCCTCGCAGTGTTCTTCATCCCGTTCGCGCTCGGCGGCGCCCTGCAACCGTCGCTGCTGCGAGCGATGACGTTCATGATCGTCGCCTCCCCGTGCGCAGTCGTGCTGGCCACGATGCCGCCGCTACTGGCGGCGATGGCCAACGCCGGCCGCAACGGCGTGTTGGTCAAATCCGCCGTCGTGATGGAGCAGCTCGGTTCGGTCACCACCGTCGCATTCGACAAAACCGGAACCCTCACCAAGGGGTCCCCGGCCCTGACGGACATCCGGCCGATGAGCGGGGCGAACCTCGCCGCCGACGAGCTGCTCACGTTCGCCGCCGCGGCCGAGCATCCCAGTGAGCACCCGCTCGCTGACGCGGTCGTCGCCGCTGCCCGCCAACGCGGGTTGCAGGTGCCCCCTGTCGAAGAGTTCGACTCCGCCCCCGGCCGGGGAGTGCGAGCACGCCTGAACGGTCGCCGGATTCAGGTCGGCAGCCCCGCACACCTGCTTCCAGCGGCGTCGGCCGCGATCGCGGACCGTGCCACGGCGCAAGCGATGTCTGCGGCCGCCGAAATGGAAGCCGGCGGAAAGACCGCGATCGTGGTGATTGTCGACGCCGCACCGATCGGAGTACTCGGACTGGCCGATCAACTCCGCGACGGCGCCCGCGACGTCGTCGACGAACTGACCACCCTCACCGGACACACTCCGGTTCTACTGACCGGCGACAATCCCCGCGCCGCCGCTGCGCTCGCCGCACAGGTCGGGATCACCGACATGCGAGCCGGACTCCTCCCCGAGGACAAGGTCACCGCCGTCGCCGACCTCGAACGCAGCGGCGCGAAAGTGCTACTGGTCGGTGACGGTGTCAACGACGCCCCCGCACTCGCCGCCGCGCACACCGGCATCGCCATGGGCCGCGCCGGATCCGACCTCGCACTCGACACCGCCGACGCCGTCATCGTCCGTGACGAACTCGCCACCATCGCGCGCGTGATCGCCCTCTCACGCCGTGCCCGGCGCATCGTGATCGCCAACCTCGCGATCGCCGCCACCTTCATCACCACCCTCGTCCTGTGGGACCTGTTCGGGCACTTACCGTTACCCCTCGGCGTCGCCGGACACGAAGGCTCCACCGTCATCGTCGGACTCAACGGAATGCGACTACTTTCCCAACGCGCGTGGCGCTACGAGACAGGCAACCTCGGGTGGCGCCGGGCTCGATCCATCTAGAGAAGAGGTACATCTCCCAAGCAAAGGTCGTCCGCCTTCGATTGCCTGCGCGCTACGTAGTGGCGAAGGGAACCCGCGAGTTTTGCCGCGGGACGCCGTCAATGGACCACCCGCCATGAGCAATCTACTATTGACGATAGTAGGTTGTTGATCGACACTGTCCCAGACCGCTCGATCCGAGCATAGGAGAACTCCATGAGCTTGGCGCCGTTCCTCGTCGTAGTTCTCGGAATTCCAGCAGGAATGGCCGCCATAATTGGACTGATGACCGCGGGCAACGAGAGAAAGAGCCGAGTTGACCGACCGATGCGACGCATGCGCGCGGAGATCAGTCGACTCAATTCGGAGAACGCCGCACAGTAGCCCGGCACGGCATCGACCATGCTCACCGCCGATACACTCGTGCTGCATCTCATCTCGCAACCACGAGCGGGACCACGGACGTGGGGTCAAGATCCTTCCTCGGGAGAGGCGACGTCGTGCAGCCAAGGTCGGGCGCGAGAATCGAACTCCCAACGCAACACCAAATCGGATCTCATCACACTGTCCACGTCTTCCGACTGACCAGACAGCCGGCTTCCACATCGGGGCCGGAATGCGTCATCTCCCCTCCTGACATCCCGGCAAGCTTCAACCTACGGAAGGAGCGCGTCGGGTCGGGCGGGGAGTCGACCGGTTTCGAGGAAGATGATGCGTCGTCCGATTTCCACAGTGTGGTCGCAGAATCGTTCGTAGAACCGTCCGAGCAGGGTGATGTCGACAGCAGCTTGCACTCCGTGCGGCCATTGTTGGGCTTGGGTGACGGTGAACAGGCGCCGGTGCAGTTCGTCCATGACCGTGTCGGCGGCCACAAGCTCTTGCGCGTGAGCAGAATCGACGTGCCGCAGTATTACCTGGGTTTCGGTCGCCCGAGCCACTGCTGTCCTTCCCATGTCCGCTACGACTGCCCGCGCTTCGGGCGGTACGGCCGACGTCGGGTGGCGCAGGCGCGCGATCTTGGCGATGTGGACGGCCAGTGCGCCCATACGTTGCAGACTTGCGGCGATGTGCAAACCGCCAACGGTAAATCGGAGGTCATGTGCCACAGGGGCTTGTAAGGCGAGAAGTGAGAATGACTTGTGTTCCCAGTCGGAGGCGGCCCGCTCGAGGTCGGTGTTCGCGTCGAGTACTCGCTCGGCGGTGCGAAGGTCGGCATCGAGGAGGGCTGCCGTTGCCTCCGACATCGCTGTCACGGTGAGCCCGCACATCGACGCCAGGCCACACGAGAGGTCGTCGAGGCTGTCGGCGAAATGTGTGCGCATCTCATCACCCTAGATGTGTACCCAGCGGTTGTTTCGTCTTCAGTTCGATCCGGGGCATCGGGTCCATTGCGCCTCTTCTCGGCCTCCGTCCGGGCAATACCGTTTCTGTGCCCGCCGGTGACGGGTAGAAATGGATTGAAGCCGACAGCCGTAATGGGTGCTGTCGGCGAGGTGCCTGTGGTTAAGCAGTCAGCCGCAGGTGCCGACCACAACGCGATTCAGTCTGTCATCGGTCACAAACCGAGCAGCAGCTGATCGAATTGCGAACGCAACCCACCGAGTAGAGCGAAGTCTGCGCGAACACGGGCGCTCAACTGCTCGGACACCTGGCGGAGTTTGACGTTCTTCTGCTCCAAGCGCCAGATGAGAATGTCGAAGGCCCGCTCCGCGGAAATTCCGTACACGATCATCAGCATCACTTTGGCCTGCTCGATCGCTCCACGGGAGCTACTGATCTCATCGACCAACTCGTCGACCGACTCCCTGACCCATGCGGTCGAGCGTTTCGGTGACGTCTATGTAAAGACCGGCACTACCGATTACTTCGTCGTTGCCGCCGAGGATGCTGTCGCCCACCACGATTCACCGATCTCGTCACACCATTTGTGTCGACGATGCGATGTCTACTACTGAACGGCCCAAACTGGTCGCCGCCGGCACCGCCCTCTACGAGGCGTGAGGCATTATCTTCCTCGAAGACCAACTCGCGGAAGCCCGCCGCATCAACACCGAACTTCAACAGCAAGAAAGCGGACCCGGCGCATCACCCGAATACGCCCAGCACCTCCGACATCACCCCTCCCCCAATACTCTCCGCTACGCCACCACACCCACCTTCGCGGACTGCATCTTCACAGGGCGGATCTGTCCGAGCGGAAACGTCAGGAGTCGAACGCAGACAATGCTTTCGCTACAGTCGATCAATGCAGCACCATCCCGACGTGGCGTTGCACTCGGCCCACCGAACGCGATGTCGCGCAGGCCGAAAATTCGGTGGGCCGCCTCTGACTGCGCGCCCGTCGACCCTGACACCGGGCCGCACGGCCCATCAGGTCGGACGTCTCACCCTGACCTGGTGAACCACGGTGGAACTGTGTCCCCCCAACTGGCGAAAACACATACCCTCGCTCGGCCGCCGAAAACATGGGTACAGAAGAATTTCACCCCGGACAGCGCCTAGGAACCTTCGATCTTGCCGCAACGCCTGGCCGGGGGCAACGCCTAGAACACACACTCGTCTACGCGACCCCCATGGTGGCAGACATGGATTGATGGTGTCGACGTGTGCTCAGCACGTACCCGTGCGATCGCGTCGCGTTTCACTCGCGAGTGCATGGCAGCATTTTCCGAAATGAGGAGAGTGGGGCAAAGCACCACGGCAAACAGGACAAACCTCACCTCGACCGCCCGCGAAGCGTACGGCCTAGTCGTACACGTCCGGGAGCGGGCGCCGGCATCTACCGGTCTCATCGGTCCTCTGCCTTGTATGGTCGTCGAGACTGCCCTCCCGGCGTCAGCGCCCCATCGGTTGGGTAGAGCACATATGGTCCTGCAATGATGCACGGCCCAATCTCGCAGTTGCACCGAAAGCTCGCTCTCACTCGTCGATCTCGGCCAGAGAACCACGAACGGCACGGAGGACCTCACGAGATCAGTCCGAAAGCGAACTCCATGCCACCACAGCATTTTTCGCCGTGTCGCAAAGTCAAGACGGTCGGTGCTACGCCTGCAGCGCAAGTTTTCCAATCTGTAACTTCGATTATCTGTGCGCTAGCCGCCGAAAAGCAGTCCAGTGCAAGCCGAACCTCTACGCAATACAGTCAGGAGAACCTGATGACACCACACCCGAAGAGGGAGCATCACCGTGATCCGTCAAACGCCTGAGTCCGCGGGCGTGAGTGGTTTCAGCGACCGCCTCAGTGCTCGTTGATCCCAGGCCCTTGATGAGTGTGTATTGCGCACCGATTCGACACCGTAAAATCGACCGGGAAGCCATGCAGTGCAGTTATTCGCGTAACACGCGAATCTCGGATCTCTCCATCCCAGGCATCGTCGTGATCGCGCGCAGCGGGAGTTGGCATGCCATGTTCGAGCCCACGAGCTTTCATTTCCCCGTTCACATAGTAGAACCGCGCCTTTTGATTCGGGGTGTGGCGATCAAACCTGTCGTACAAGTATTGGTACTCCGCGACCAGGTCATCGCCCGTCATTCGGTAAACCGACAGAGGCGCCTCGTCATTCGTCATCGAATCGCCTCCTTGATACAGCGGCGCCGCAAGAGAATCTCGAAGACCATTCCCCGGCCGAGCGGACTTCGCAACGTGGATTTGCGGTTGACCCACGGGACAATTACACACCTGTCTCCGACGGGGTCAAAGGATGATCCCAGCTTTCGATCGGCTTCGGTCATGCCACCCCAGGTTCCGTACGGCTCACCAGCACCCAGGGCATACTCGCGACAACTACCGAGCAGGGGCAGTTCTGACAAATCCGCCGAGTCGGCGAATCCCACCGGCTTCCAGCAGTAAGACCACCCTCCACCGGCACTCGAACCTCGCCTTCCGTCACGCCCTCACCCGAATAACCTATAACCAAACCCGTGACTGCATTCAAACAAGCAGCAGGAAGGCAAGACACGAAGGAACCCCCCGCCGCCTCGAACGCACCAGTCGCGCCCCGCGACGTAGCCTACGAAGATCATTCTTTGGGCACTCATACGTTGTCTTCGCTTCGAACGCCACCGTGGACGTGCCCGTCGAGCTTCAATTCGATCACGAATCGCTCAGCTCAGACCGGCGTAGGAGTGCAATCCGGACACGACCATGTTGATGATGAACAGATTGAACAGCATCGAGACGAATCCTGCGATGTTTATCCAAGCGGCTTTGGTCTCGCGCCAACCTGCGGTCGCTCGGGCGTGGAGGTAGGCGGCGTAAATCACCCAGGCGATAAACGACATCGTCTCTTTGGGATCCCACCCCCAGAACCGACCCCAGGCTGCCTCCGCCCAGATCGCGCCGAGGATGACTCCGATACCAAAGAGAGGGAAGCCGACGATGACGGTTCTGTAGGCCAACCGGTCGAGTGTCTGGGCGTCGGGCAAACGACGAGCCATCGAACCTACAGGCCCGCGGCGCTCCGCGCCGGCGGGCTGTCGGATCCGTAGTAGGAACGCGAGGCTGGCCACGCCGGAAACCAGGAAGACGCCGCTGCCGATGCTGACGATTGTGACATGGATCGGAAGCCAGTAGGACTGCAGAGCCGGAACGACAGGCGCTGCGTCGGCGTAGAGCAGGGTTGCCGCAACGAACATCAGGATTAGGACCGGCGCCAGAAGAAAAACCCACATCGCGCGGTATGTCTGCCCACGCAGAAACACGATGCCAGTCGCCGTTGCGGCCGCGGTGGCCATGGTGACGAACTCGTACATGTTGCCCAACGGGAAACGTCCGGTTGCGAAGCCACGCAACACGATCGACACAAGGTGCAGTCCCAAGCCCACGACGAGAACCGCGGCACCCATGTTGCCGAGACGCTCGGGCACTGGCTTCGGCGGAGCCGAAACGATCCGTCCGGGCACTTCCGGCGACGGCGCCGAGACTCCCCCTGCCGCCACAAGCTTCCTGCTCCCCAACTCGAACCGGTGGACGTGGTCGGTGCGTGTCGCGGCGTAGTGCCAGATCAGCAACACGAGGGCTAACAGATACACGGCGAAGGCCGACTGGAACGACAGGTCACTCAGCCTGGCAATGGTTTGGTTGATGGGCACGGTGGGTCCTCTCCTGAGCCATCCGGGTTCTCAGATCAGATGCGGCCGCACCCGTCCAGCGAGTTTCTACTACTCGTACGTCATTCGTGGTCCATTAATCCGTGCCGCAGACTTGGCAGAATCGCACAACCTACAATTCCGTCTGGGATGCGCCGGACCCGCCGTACGCGTCATTGCCCGACCTCGGCGCACTGCGGTTTCGATCAGTCGTCCGTTCAGATCAGCATGCCCGTAGAGGTCGGCGAGGGCACATATTGACTACTATGCCCGATAGTAGTCAATGTTGTGTGGCTCAACGGGGAGTCACCCGGAAAATGAGGCTGCCGTCGGATACCGCGTTCCGCGGCGCTGAGTGATATGCCAAACCCCTCAGGGCGCAAGGGCTCGCTGACGCAACGAACATTGCCATGTCACCGAGCGAACACGTTGACGCATTGATCTGCTGACCGACCCTCCGGGGACGCGACTTCGCGCTCACGGCAACGCTTCTAGGTGCACTGGACCACGTGCGCGATAGATGGGCGGATGTATGAATACGCTCACCAAAGGCGGGGTCGACCGTGCATCCGCATTGAGCCTCTGCTCCGACAACCTCACAACCCGAACCGCTACGCCAGAAGTCGCCGAGCTTGAGAGTCGCCCCAAACGGCTCCCAAACCGGACTTTACATGCATAGGTGCGCATGTAACAATACCGGAGCGGGAAGGCTTGTCCGCGAAGCGAGAAGGTGGCGTGCTTGAAGTTTTGGTCGCGAGTTTCAACCATGCAGATGCGTCGTCACCGGCGAACTGAGTCGCAACTGACCGAGCCGCGCCGAACTTAGGCCACGCTTGTCCGTCCACCGACCTTTCAATCGGACATCAATAGCCGTCGCGCGAGTGTGCGCATCCTGCGTGGCTCGTCCCACCACCCACCGACGCGAGGAGTGCCGATGACCGAGTCAGCGACCGACGGAGCCCCCACGCATCCGGTGATCCATCTCTCACAGCTACTGAAGCGACCAGTGATCGCACGGAATGGGGACATCGTCGGCGCCCTAGACGATCTGATCGTGCGATTGCTCGGCGTGGACACCTACCCGACGGTATCCGGGCTGGTAGTCAATGTCGGTGGTCGGCGAGTGTACGTTTCTGTCGAACGGATCGAGCACCTCGACGGGGACCGGGTGATGCTGGCGCAGAACAAGGTGGACCTGCGCGGGTTCGAGCGCCGCGAGGGCGAGGTACTGCTGCGTTCCGACGTCCTTGGCCATCGGCTGATCGACGTCCCGGCCGCGGAGCTGGTGCACGCCTACGACATCGAACTCGAGAACCCCGGTCACGGGTGGGTACTCGCACGGCTCGACACTCGCCGCCCGGCCCGGTTCTTCGGCTTAATCAAATCCCATGGAGGACACGCCAGTCGGGATTGGAAAGCGTTCGAACCCTTGATCGGCCACAAACACAGCATGGTAGTGCGGCGGGTCGGCGGGCGAGTCGGCACCCTTAAACCGGCGCAGATTGCAGATCTGCTCGAGGGCGCAGACAAGCGCGAGGGTGGGGAAATCCTTGACCGCGTCCACACCGACCCCGAGCTTGAGGCGGACGTTTTCGAAGAGCTCGACCCGGGCAAGGCCAACAAGCTGCTCGCCGACATGAGCGACGTCGAGGTGGCCGGTGTGCTTGGTCTCATGCGCGCAGACGACGCCGCCGACGCAGTCGCAGAGTTACGACAGTCCCGCCGTCGACGAGTGCTCGATCTGATGCCGGCCGGCCAACGCACGAAGGTGATCACACTAATGGGGTTCAATTCGTCCAGCGCCGGCGGCCTGATGAGCGTCGACGTCATCTCCTGCGCCGCCACCGCCACTGCGGCGCAGGCCCTGTCGGCAATCTCAGCAGCACGGTCCATGCAGCCCGAGGCTCTGCTGAAGGTGCACGTGCTCACCGACGCCGGCCGGCTGATCGGGGTGGCGTCGGTCATCCGGCTGCTGCAATCGGAGTCGGTGACCCCGATCGTCGACATCATGGACACCGACCCTGTGCGCGTGACCCCCGTGGCGGACCTAACCGAGGTGGCGGTGCTGATGGCCGACTATAACCTCGCGACGATCCCAGTCGTCGACGATGCCGACCACGTCGTCGGCGTGGTCACCGTCGACGATGTCCTCGAGGCCTCCATCCCCGACGACTGGCGACGGCGAGAACCTGCACCGAGGCCCATCGTCGAGCGCGCCACCGACCACCCTACGACCAACACCACCTCCACAGATCCAGGCGGTGATGACCGTGGCTGAACCCGAGATCACCGACGCCACCCCGGCACATACGCCTGTCGGTATGCCTGAACCGCGACCGTCCGCAGTCCTCGATTCCGCGCACCTCGGCGACATCGAGGGGGCGCTCGGAAGAATCAGTTTGTCCGACAAGGAATCTCGCCGCACTTTCAAGGCTCGGATGCTGACCATGTTGGCGATCGTCGGGCCTGGCCTCATCGTCATGGTCGGTGACAACGACGCCGGCGGTGTTGCCACCTACGCGCAGGCCGGCCAGAACTACGGGTACTCGCTGCTTTGGGTGTTGCTATTGTTGATTCCAGTGCTGATCGTCAACCAGGAGATGGTTGTCCGACTCGGGGCGGTGACCGGGGTGGGGCATGCCCGGCTGATAAACGAGCGCTTCGGCCGCGGGTGGGGCTGGTTCTCGGTCGGCGATCTGTTCGTATTGAACTTCCTGACCATCGTCGCCGAGTTCATCGGAGTTTCACTGGCCGCCAGCTACTTCGGCGTCTCACGGTACATCGTCGTGCCGACCGCTGCGGTCGCGTTGATCGCGATCATGGCCACCGGCAGCTTCCGCCGCTGGGAACGTGCGATGTTCGTCTTCATCGCCGTCACGGCGGTACAGATCCCGATGCTGCTGCTCTCACACCCAGACTGGGGTCGCGCTGCCCGAGACTTCGCGATTCCGGGCGTCCGAGGCGGGATCACCTCGGACGCGGTGTTGTTGATTATCGCAATCGTCGGCACCACTGTCGCGCCGTGGCAACTGTTCTTCCAACAGTCCAACATCATCGACAAACGGATCACCCCGCGGTTCATCAGCTACGAACGAGCCGACACCGTCCTCGGGGCGCTGGTCGTCGTCGCCGGCGCAGCGGCATTGATGATGACCGCCGACTACGCCGCCCGCTCAACTGGCAGTGTCGGAGAATTCGTGGACGCCGGCGACATCGCGCGCCTACTCAGCGCGAATGGTTCCGTCCTCGGCCCGATCTTCGCGATCGTGCTTCTCGACGCCTCGATCATCGGTGCCGCTGCGGTCACTCTGTCGACCAGCTACGCCTTCGGTGACGTGTTCGGGATCAGCCACTCGCTACACCGAGGGTTCAAGGAGGCCAAACCCTTCTACCTCTCATACGGTGCCATGGTCCTCCTTGCCGCGGGGATCGTGCTGATCCCCGGCGCACCGCTTGGACTGATCACTACCGCCGTGCAGGCTCTTGCCGGACTGCTCCTGCCCAGCGCGAGCGTGTTCCTGTTGCTGCTGTGCAACGACCGGCAAGTACTCGGACCCTGGATTAATCCGCGCTGGCTCAACCTCGTCGCCGGGCTGATCGTCGCGGTCCTGCTGATGCTCTCGGGAATCCTCATGGCCACCACCGTTTTTCCCGACCTCAACGTGGTGACCGCCTCAATATACCTAGGGATAGCGTTGGTCGTCGCTGGCATCGTCGCAACAGTTGGCGTGCGGTGGCTCGACCGGCGCCGCGGCGTAGTCACCGCTCTGCCCCCTGACGTCGGGCGAGAGGCAAAGATGCAGTGGCGGATGCCGCCGCTGACGCTGCTCGAACCGGTCGTGTGGTCCTCCGGAACGAAACTGGGCATGCTGGCCTTGCGGGGCTACCTCGTCATCGGCGCGATACTTCTCGTGGTCAAGGCTATTCAACTCGGCAGCCGATAGGATGCCGAGCCGCAGCCAAATGAGAGTGCGAGTACCAGCAGCTCGGGAGTCACCACCACGCGGGATGCCGGTCTCGATGCCGTGCTCGAGAACCTCACGGTCGCTGCGCCGCAGACCCAGGCAGAACCGGTAGGTGACGAAGAACGCGATCGGGGGGCAGCAGCACCATGCCGATTCGGCCGATCCACATCATCGCGTTCAGCGAGATGTTGAACTTGTACGCAATGATGTCGTTGACGCAGGGGATCGTCAGACCAGGTAGAACGCGATGACCATCGCGCCGATCGCGGTGCGGACCGGAACGTCCCGCGGACGCTGCAGCAGGTTTGCCTGCGTGCGGTGGTAGTCGGAGATTCAGCACCGATCGCAGGGCTCGCGGGTTCGGATGCTGCGCTTCCTCGTCGTGGTCGTGGTACTGATGGCCGACTATAAACTCGCGACAATCCCAGTCGTCGGCGTGGTCACCGTCGACGATGTCCTGCCGCCGGGCAGAACAACTTGACTCCGTAGCCGGGTACAGGGTTCACAATGGCAACATGCGTAGCAGTGAACTGGCCACCCTCACGGGTGAATGTGCAGACGTTGCGGTACTACGAACGGCGCGGACTCCTGCAGCAGCCTCCACGATCCGCCTCGGGATACCGCTCATATCCGGGATGAGGCGGTCGAGATTATCCGGTTCGTCAAACGCACCCAGGAACACGGCTTCAGCCTCGAGGAGATCAACGAACTTCTCCACCTCTACGGTGGCGGACCGGACGATTGCGACGCAGCGCGGAGACTCGCCCAGAAGAAGATCGCCGAGCTCGACGAAAAGATCCGAGATCTGCAATGCATGCGGGCCTCATTGACCGAATTCGCTTCCACCTGTGCACTACCGCGAGCTGACCGGCACTGCCCCATGCTCCAGACATTGCACACCGACGAAGGAACACCATGATTCAACTCGAAATTTTGCAAGTCCTGGACTGCCCCAACGTGCCGCTCCTCGAACAACGAATCGAGCAAGCTCTCGCGGGTGTATCGATCGAATGGGAACTGCGCCACCTGGTCATCGAGGATTCCCAATCAGCAGCACTCGCGGGTATGGCCGGGTCTCCGACGTTGCTCGTCGACGGCCACGATCCCTTAGCCGAGTCAAATCAGATCCCGAGCGTGTCCTGCAGGCTCTATCGCGATGCCGCGGGCGCTGTCGACGGCGCTCCTACTGTGTCGGCGCTGAGGAGAGCATTCGGAATGGATTGACCAACGTGGACAGTCGTTGACTGCTGCTCCGAATTCGGCTTCGGCAGCAGCGATCGCCGCGACCTAGCCCCTTCCCGGGTGACACCGGGGGATGAAGGAGGCTTCATCTATGCCGGCGTGGCCGCGGGAAACTTCTTCACGCGGTGCGCGACGCGCGACGCCTCTCATCTACGACCATCACCTCGTCGTTGATCCGGCGTCGCAACGATCGGAATGCGATCGCAGAGATGGCGAATCCGAGCAGCAAGGCCCCGAACAGTGACAAAGCGCCGGGGATTTCGAGGTCGAATACGGCGTTGATTCCCATGACGATCACTGCGAGCCCAGCGATCAGGGCGAGTCGAGCTGCGGTGTAGTACACCATCAATCGCACAAGCTTCGACCGTGCGATTCGTGTCATTCGCGTCGGCGGCCCTTGATGTGAATCCAGTGCTGGAATTTCGGGGCGGGCCGACGAGCTGGGACGACCCTCCGGGGCGGATTGACGTTTCACAGTGCTCGATTCAATAGTTGGACTCGGGCCCCTGCCGCTGCTGAGCGAGGGCCGGTGGAAGAACCAATATAGCTACTATGCACAATAGTAGTTCAGTGTTGTTCCCCGATTCGCCGCACCATACTTGGAGGAAGTGTATGCAGGCACGGTCGCGATGGCTCATGTTCTTCTTGGCCGTGATCGCCCTCCTTGTCGTGGCAATCTGGCCTCGATCCGAACCAACCGAATCCCACTCCCCAACCCGACCGCAAATGCCCCCGGCCGCATCCCAAGACGACGGCGAAGCTCTCGACCCGAGCTTCACATCTGCGACCGCAGCAGCGAAGGTTTCCTGCCCTGCGGCCCCGGCGGCACCGCCCGTGAACGGAAAACTCCGGGGAATCAAAGCGACGTGTCTTGGCGAGAGCACTGAAGTCGACCTCGGCGCAGCGCTGTCCGGGGAACCCACCTTGATCAATCTCTGGGCTTCGTGGTGTGGGCCGTGTCGATCGGAGATCCCGGTTCTGAACGATTACGCAGGCAGCCCCGGCGCCATCCGTGTGGTCGGCGTCAATGTCCAGGACGACATGTCAGCAGCACTAGCACTTCTCACGGACGCCGGCGTGCGCTATCCCTCGTTCGCCGCCATCGACGACGTCGGAATTGCACTGTCGGCGCCGCCAGTTCTGCCGCTGAGCTTCCTCGTCCAACGTGACGGGTCCGTCGACCAGGTCACAGCCCCCATGGTTTTCGAAAACACGGACCAAATACGCTCCGCCGTAAGTGAGTTGATGAAATGACAGTCCCCACACCCACGCGACAACGGATGCACCGCACCCCCCGAGCGCATGCCCATCCCCTCTCACTCATTGCTATCCTCACCGCGGTGGTCGTCGCCGCAAGTGGGTGCGCGAGCGGTACCGACGCGGTCGCTTCGGGTGCGAACTTCGATTTCGTCTCGCCTGGGGGGCAAACCGATATCTTGTACGACCCACCCGAGTCGCGAAATAGAATCGGCGCATTGGCCGGGCCTGACCTTATGACCGACGGTAACGATATCTCACTGACTGACTACGCAGATCAGATCGTCGTGATCAATCTGTGGGGACAATGGTGCGCCCCATGCCGCTCCGAGGCCGACGATCTCGAACGCGCCTACGAAGCAACCAAAGACCTCGGCGTTCAGTTTCTCGGGATCAATGTTCGAGATCCTCAACGTGACAAAGCTCAGGACTTCGTCGTCGACAACAACGTGAGCTACCCCTCGATCTACGACCCGTCGATGAGGACCTTGATAGCGCTCGGCGGAAACTATCCGACGAGCGTGATTCCCTCCACGTTGGTGTTGGATCGTCAGCATCGCGTCGCCGCAGTGTTCCTTCGTGCACTTCTCACTGAGGATCTACAGCCTGTCATCGAGCGTGTGGCGGCCGAACGGTGAACGACTTTGCCCAAGGCATCGGGTCCAGCTTCCAGACCGCCGCCTCGAGCGGTCCGTTGCTGCTCGCCGTAGCGGCGTGCGTTTTGGCCGGTCTGGTCTCTTTCGCCTCACCGTGCGTGGTGCCACTGGTTCCCGGATACCTGTCGTATCTAGCCGGCATTTCCGGAGCTGATTCTCCGGCGGTGACCCCTGAAGACGCGACCACGAGACCCGCAGCAGGCAGATGGCGGGTGACAGGCGCGGCAACGATGTTCGTCGCGGGATTCACGGTGGTGTTCGTTTTCGCCACCGCATCGGTATTCGGCGTGATCAGCACCCTGCGCATCAACGAAGACCTGCTCCAACGGGTGGGCGGGGTGATCACCATCGTGATGGGGTTGACCTTCATCGGCCTTATTCCTGCCCTGCAGAAAGACGCACGATTCGCGCCGCGACGAATCTCCTCCCTTGCCGGCGCACCTTTGTTGGGGGGCGTGTTCGCGTTGGGCTGGACACCATGTCTCGGCCCCACTCTCGCAGGGGTTCTTTCGGTGGCGGCCGGAACTCAAGGCACGACGGCAGCGCGCGGGGTGCTGCTGATCGTCGCCTACTGTCTAGGACTTGGATTACCGTTTATCGTGCTGGCGTTCGGGTCGGTGAAAGCGCTCCGAGGCGTCGGATGGCTCAAACGCCATTCACGAACGATTCAGATCGTCGGCGGAATAATGCTCGTCGCTGTCGGTCTGGCACTGGTCACCGGTGTGTGGGGCGTGTTCATCGGCTGGTTGCGCAACGAGTTTGTCAGTTCGGTCGTGTTGCCGATATGACAGAGAGTGTCCCCACGGGAGCTCGCATCCGTCGCCTCCCGAGACTGATTATCCGAGAAAGCATTCGAATGCTGCGCCAGTACTGGCGCAGATTGACGTCGATGAGTACCGCGCTCGTGCTCCTGTTCCTCTTGGCGCTGGCAGCACTCCCCGGAGCAATGCTGCCTCAGCGAAATCTCAACGTGCAGAAAGTGTCCCAGTACATTGCGGCCCAACCAACCCTTGGCCCACTGTTCGACAAGCTGGAGTTGTTCGACGTCTTTTCCAGTTTCTGGTTCACCGCAATCTACGTTCTCCTGTTTCTCTCTCTCATCGGCTGCCTGTTTCCACGCTTGCGGGCGCATCTCGGCGCACTCAGGAGCCAGCCTGTGCGGGCACCTCGGAATCTGTCCCGGTTGCCGCACCATTTCCGCGGCGAGGTAGATATCTCTCACGACGAGGCCTTGACGAGAGTGCGCCGGTCTCTCAAGGGTTGGCGCATCGCAGTCAATCCCGAAAATGATTCCGGAGTATCGGTTTCGGCGGAGAAGGGATATCTGCGCGAGGCCGGGAATCTGGTGTTCCACTTCTCGTTGATCGGGTTGCTCGTCACCGTCGCCATCGGCAAGCTGGTGGGGTACGAGGGTTCGGTCATCGTCATTGCCGACGGTGGTCCTGGATTCTGCAACACCTCACCCGCTGTGTACGACTCATTTCGCGCTGGAAGTGCAACTGACGGAACTGGTCTCGCACCGTTCTGCATCAAGGTCAACGATTTTTCCGCGGACTATCTCGATACTGGTCAGGCCGAAATGTTCACCTCCAACATCTCATACCAGAGCGGGCAGGACATCGCGACCAATACGTGGAAGGACTACCGTCTTCGAGTCAACGAACCGTTGCGTACCGATGGCGCCCGCGTCTATCTGACCGGCCACGGGTACGCGCCGCAGTTCACCGTCACTTTCCCCGATGGCCAGTCCCGTACCGAGACAATGCAGTTTCAACCGGACGACGCGGTGACGTTTCTCAGCAGTGGGGCGTTGCGTTTCGATCCACCCGGCGGTTCGTTCCCCGATCCGAACGAGCGCCGGAAGAATCAGATTGCCATCGAGGGACTCTTCGCGCCGACCGCGGCCTTCAGTGGGACGCTCCTGACTTCGTCGTTTCCCGACGCACGTGATCCTGCGGTCGCGATCGACATCTACAAGGGCGATACGGGTCTGGATACCGGCATTCCGCAATCGATCTTCTCGTTGAATACGGAGATGATCAACCAAGGAAGGCTGGTCAAACAAGATCGTGTGAACCTTCGACCGGGAGAGACGCGGACTCTCTCTGACGGAACACAGGTTCGGTTCGACGGGGCCAAGGAATTCGCCAATCTACAGGTGTCGTACGACCCTGCGCAACAGTGGGTTCTCGTCTTTGCGATCACGATGATGCTCGGACTTCTGACCTCGCTCGTGATCAGGAGGCGGCGCGTGTGGATCCGTTTACGCCCGGGGGCAGCACCGGAGCAGGTCGATCTCGAACTCGGAGGCCTCGCGAGGACCGATCATGCAGGGTGGGGCGGCGAATTCGACGATCTTTGTGAGAAATTGTGGACGGACCAGCACAGTTCTCCTTCTACGGGAGCGGGCCTGTGAGGGTCCCTTCGTCCGAACGTGCACTCACTGCCGACGGTGAACTCGATGCATGCCTGAAGAGTAGTCGCCCCAAACGGCTTTACGGTGGGAACGCTTTGCGTCTCGCGCTTTCGGTGGGCGCTGGGTGGCTGCTATTTCTCAGTTTTCCGCCGCGCACGCTGTGGTTTCTGGCCCCTGTCGCCATCGCCCTGCTGACCGCCGTTCTCCAGGGTCGCAGTCTCCGTGCGGGTTTCGGATTCGGCTATGCCGCGGGACTGGGATTCTTCGTTCCCTTGCTGCCGTGGGTCGGAGCGTATGTCGGTGCAACGCCTTGGTTGGCGTTGGCGGCGATTGAAGCGCTCGCGTTCGGCGTGTTCGGCGTACTGGCAGTGGCCGTCGGTCGCGCTCCCCTTTCCCCGGTGTGGATTGCGGGTGCATGGGTCACCGCCGAAGCACTTCGTAGCCGAATTCCGTTCGGCGGTTTCCCGTGGGGGCGTTTGGCCTTCGGGCAGGCGGACAGTCCGCTGCTGCCGTTGGCTTCGATCGCAGGGGCGCCAGGTCTTTCCTTCGTGACTGCACTGACCGGAACTCTCATCGCCTGGTCACTGGCCGGACCCTCCCGTGTTCGATGGCAAGCATTGGCGAAGGGTGGCGTTGCCGTCGTCCTCATCTTTGTGAGTGCATTGGTGACAAGTTCTCCCGGTGCCGCCCCTGACGAGGTCGTCACTGCTGCCGTCGTTCAGGGCAACGTGCCGCGACTCGGCCTCGATTTCAACGCCCAACGCCGAGCGGTGCTCGATAATCATGTTGCCCGCACCGAGCAGCTCGCTGCCGATGTCGCGGCGGGTCGCGCAGCCCGGCCACGGCTTGTTATCTGGCCCGAAAATGCTTCGGATATAGATCCTTTGGTGAATCGGGATGCGGCAGAGCGACTGGACCGAGCAGCCCGTTCGATCGGGGCACCAATCCTGGTCGGTACGGTTCTCGTAGGTGAAGCGAGCACATCGATCAACAGTGTCATGGTGTGGGATCCCACGGATGGCCCTGGCCAGCAACACATCAAACGACAACTCGTGCCGTTCGGGGAGTACCTGCCGCTCCGACCGATCATTCGTGCAGTGTCGTCGTACGCCGATTCTGCGGGCAATTTCGTTGCCGGGAATGGGAACGGTGTCGTCGACCTCAACGGAGTTCAGGTAGCTGTTGCCACGTGTTACGAGGTGGCCTTCGACGATCTGGTGACCGAGTCGGTCCAGGCGGGAGCCACCGTCATCGCGGTTCCCACCAACAATGCGACCTTCGGCCGGACGGAGATGACCTTTCAGCAATTGGCCATGTCGCGGGTGCGGGCAGTCGAGCACGGTCGCACTGTGTTGATCGCCGCGACCAGCGGTGTCAGTGCGATCATCACGCCGACGGGAGAGGTACGCCAACAGAGCGAGATCTTCACAGCACAGGCATTGACCGACGAGATCGCCCTGCGTTCCGATCTCACACCGGCAACACGTCTGGGCGCGGTTCCCGAGATCGCCCTGGCGGTGATCGTCCTTTCTCTCGCTGCCGCATCTCTCTTCGGGGGCGCGTACCGCTTCTGTCTCGGCAGAAGAACGAAACCATGAATTACTATGATTGATAGTAATTCAGTGTCGGTGCCAGCGCGCAAGGGAACGAGTCCACCAATGTCGAAGAACCGCAAGAAGAACACACCCCGCCCCCGCGGCGGTGGGGTGCCCGGTGGCCGAAGTTTTCCGTGGTCGATATCGATCGCAGTCCTGATTATCGCCGGCCTGGTCTCGGTCATCGCCTACAACATGGTGCCCAAGGCCATCGAGAGGACCGAAGCACAAAAATACGCTCCGAGCGCGGACAACCCGGACCCCTCGCTGTCCATCGAAGGGGTAACCGAAATCGAATACGCGGCCGGCAATCATATTCAAGCGCCTCAGCGCGTTGCATACGATCAAACTCCCCCCTTGGGAGGAGCGCACGATCAGTACTGGGCGACATGCACAGGCATCGTCTACCCGGAGCCGATACGCACTGAGAATGCGGTGCATTCACTCGAGCACGGTGCGGTCTGGATTGCCTACAACCCCGACTCGTTGAATCCGTCCGACGTCGACGCCCTTACCTCCCAAGTCAACGGTAAGCCGTATTCCCTGATGTCACCGTTCCCTGGCATCGATTCCCCCGTTTCGATTCAGTCGTGGGGGCACCAACTCAAAGTCGACAGCGTCGACGACCCCCGTATCGCAAAATTCATCACCGCCCTCAAACAGAACCCGAACACCCATCCAGAGGCCGGTGCCAGCTGTGCAACGGTCCCGGGAGGATTCGACCCGAACGCTCCTTTCCCCTTCGACGCATCTCCGCCAGGCCCTGACGCGATTCCCGCAGCGTCGGAGCAGTCAGCCACTGGTCTTCCCGCAGCAACGACCCCACCTGCGCCGGCGATCACGAGGAGTCGCGAAAATGGTTGAACACGAGGCGGTATCGATTCAATCCGAGTCGGTATCCGATTCATCGGGCAAACGCCATGCCACGCCGGCCGCAGTGTTGGTGGTCGGTATTGTCATCGCTCTGTTGATCGGAATCATCATCGGCCTGTGGGCAAAGGGGCGGATCGAGAACACCTCGCAGGGGGTCCCAGCCGTCGGCGCAGTGGAGGTCGGCTTCGCGCAGGACATGTCGGTTCACCACGGGCAAGCGGTCGAGATGTCGTCCCTCGCATTGGTGAACACTGCCGACCCCGCTATCCGTACGCTCGCGTACGACGTCGTCACTACTCAGCAAAGTCAGATAGGAATGATGCAGGGGTGGCTGTCCATCTGGGATCGACCCGCCCGGAGCACGGGCGAGTATATGGAGTGGATGCCCTCAACTTCCTCGGCGATGAATCACTCGATGCCCGGCATGAGCACCGGACAAAGTGATTCCGGCGTAACTGAATCAGTCGCGATGCCGGGAATGGCTTCTCCCGCCGAACTCGCGGAACTACGCACCCTGACCGGACCGGCATTTGAGATTCGCTATTTGCAATTACTGTTGCGCCACCATCAAGGGGGAATTCCGATGGCCCAATACGCCGCTGACAATGCCGATCTCCCCGTCGTGACAAATCTTGCTCGACAGATCGCCGCTACACAGCAGGCCGAATCGACCGCATTGCGAGAACTGCTCGCAGTGAGAGGTGCCCAACCGATCCCGATGAACTGACCACTCATCTCACACACCGTCGCATCCGCCGAACCCGATCATCGAGATGCCGAGAGCAGTCATCGACGGGGAAGGGTTTTGAGGAATTCGTTGTAGGCCTCGAGGTCGACGTCACCGTCCCTGGCGGCCTTTTTGTCGACGGCGGCGTTGGTGCGGGTCTCGTCGCGATTCCACCTCATCGCGAAAACCACCATGATGATCAACGCGACGGGTTCTCCGTACGACCATGCCAAAGCCCCCGCCATTTGTTGATCGGCCATCAGATCGACGTTCCAGGACGCCGGCGGATTGGTGAAGGTACTCAGGAGTGGCGAGGTTGCCATCATCAGGATCACGCCGATGAAAACATGGAGAGGCATTTCGACGAAGAGGTCGAAACATCGACCCAGGTTGCTTTGCTTGACGGGCAACGGCCCAGATGAGAGCACCGGAACGATGAACAACACTCCAGTGGCCAGGAAGAAGAGCTCCAGGCCTGTGTGACCGACCCAGGACGACGCCACCAGGTCGAATACCGGCGAGAGGTAGATGCCGTAGTAGCTGAACAGGAACAGTGGAATCGTGACGCCGGGGTGTAGCAGAATCTTCGCCGTCCGGCTTCTGAGTGCCGTCAATGCCAGCTTGAGGATCGGAATTCCCCACCCTGTGTGAGGGGTGGAGCGCAGCAGGAGAAGACCTGGGCTGCCGAGAACGAGCAGTGGTGGAATCGCCATCGACAAGGTCAAATGCTGGAACATCCAGATACTGAAGAGTTCGTACCCGTAGCCCTCGACGGCGAGCCCCGTGACCAGGATCAGCAATATACAGCCGAAGAGGAAGCTGGCCGTCCTCGTCCACGGCCACACCCGACCGGAAGACGTCACCCGGTAGACACCCCAGCCATACCACGCTGCCAGTAGGACTCCGATCAGTGGTAGGACCGGGAGCGGCTGCGGCGCCCACCCCACCATTGCTCCGAACGAAGGCACGGCCTCGGGTAAACGTATCCAGTCCATCACCTACGTGGTCCCTCCCCGCTCGTACTGTGTTGTAACATCTCAGCGCTTCGAGCGCTTGTCTCCGCGGAGAACGATGACCATCCCGATCACGAACAGGATTGCCACTGCGCCACCGAGAATCGGCAACAACAGTGGGGATCCGTCGTCGGAGTCGGCATCGGCGGTCGCCGCCGACGGCGCAACAGTTGCCGGAGGTGTTGCACCTCCGGGAAGCGGCGCCGCATTGTTCTTCGCCGCGTTCAAGGTGAAGGAGTACGACCCCGTGATCGGGTGTCCGTCCTCAGAGATCACCCGGTAACCAACGGTGTAAGTGCCAGACGACATCTGACCGGTCGTCACGAGAGAAACGCGCTCTCCCTGCACCGACGGCTCCCCGGCTCCGACCTGCGTCCCGTCGGCCGCACTGACGGTCACGTTCGCGAAACTCGTCTGAATCTCCTGATTGAAAACCAATTCCACCGAACTCGGCGCAGTGTCGAGAACTGCGTCGGCGGATGGAGTCGATCCGACCAGTGCACTGTGTGCTTGCGCGGTGCCTGCGCTTATGAGCGCACACCCCGCAGCCACCAGCAGCACAACCATTGCACGCCTCAAAATCTGTTCCTCCTACTCGGCTCACACCATCGAGGTGCGGAGTCCGGCGATCGATGCACACCGCACTTCGCTGAGACAATACCTCCGACTACTATGTTGCATAGTATTCAGGGCTGTGTGGTGGCCGGAAGGTTGCACGCATCGACGAACACCGACCAGGTAGGCGGATCCATGAAGTTGACCACCAACGCGAAATTCTCGATAGCCCTGATAGCTGTCTTCGCTGTCGTCCTCGGCGCGCTGTTGCTCGGCAACCGCAGCGGGAGGGAGACAAACAGCGCCAGCGCTTCGGACGCATCGGTTCTTCGCGACGACACGCATCTACTTTCCTCTGCGCCGGACAACGATGTCGTTCTGGTCGAATTCCTCGACTTCGAGTGCGAGGCATGCCTGGCGATGTATCCGACGATGGAGCGGATACGTGCTGAGTACGCTGACCGCATCACGTTCGGTGTACGGTACTTCCCCATTCCCAGTCACACGAACAGTCGACTCGCGGCGCGAGTCGTCGAAGCGTCGTCCAGGCAAGGGAAGTTCGTGGAGATGTACCAGCGAATGTACGACACGCAGACCCAGTGGGGCGAGTCGTCCGAATCTCAAGTAGCCCTCTTCCGTACGTTCGCCCAGGATCTGGGACTCGACATGGCGACCTTCGAAGCAGATATGAATGATCCCGCAGTCGCAGAGCGTGTCGAAGGGGACTTCAACGAAGGTATCGACCTGGGCGTGCAGGGCACACCGACGCTGTTCCTCAACGGCGTCCAGTTGCCGTCCATGCCGACATATGACGATCTCACCGCTCGCATCGACGCAGCGCTGGCCCAATGACATCAACGGGAGCACGCGGTGCCCACGTCGACACTGGTATACCTCCGACTGTCGACTCGGCCCCGAAAGTGTGCTCCCCCTATGTCGTCGGATGGATTCTCACTGCAGCAGGCGCTCTCGGCTTGGCGGCGTCTCTGATACTGACTATCGAGAAGTTTCAGCTTCTCGCGGATCCCTCATATCGCCCGTCCTGCAGCATCAACCCCGTCCTCAGTTGTGGATCGGTGATGAGTTCTCCACAAGCCTCGATCTTCGGTTTCCCGAATTCGATCCTCGGTATAGTCGGGTTCACCGTCCTACTGACCACGGGAATCGTGACCCTCACCGCCGCAAAGGCACTACCTCAGTGGTATTGGCGCTGTATCGTCATCGGCTTGCTCACCGGAGCGGTGCTGGTTCACTGGCTGATTTTCCAAAGCCTGTACAGAATCCAGGCACTGTGCCCATACTGCATGGTCGTGTGGGTGGTGACGATGACAGCCCTCTGGTATGCCATTTTGCATCTAGGTGCTCGTAGCGCGTCGACCTCCTCGCGAATCGTGACCGTCGGCACCGAGAAACACACTCTCGTGCTTACTATCTGGATCGTGTCCGTCGCGAGCATGATTCTCAGCGCATTCTGGGACTACTGGTCGACACTGGTCTGACGAGTCCCACGAAAATCTGCCAACGCCGTCGCACTCGGCCAACTGTTGCACGATCAGTCAACCTTCAACTCAACTACTATGGATCTTAGTTTTTAGATCCGCAACCCTCCCGAGTAGAGGGCGATGAGGCCAGGAGAAGGAGACGAATATGAAATTCATGGGTGCAGCGAAAGCGCTAGTCGACAAGGGCAAGGAGGCTGCCTCGAAGAACGCAGACAAGATCGAAAACGCGATCGACAAAACCGCCGCGTCTGCCGAAGCCAAGACCGGTGGAAAACTGACCAGCCAGATCCGGAGGGCTGCGCTTGCGGCAAAGAGAGCGATTCCTCCGAAGAAGTAGCGACTCTCTTTGCCTTGCCGCCTGATTGCTCGTTGGTCTCCACGCCGTACGACTGAGAATCGGCGTCGAGAGCGCGAATAATCTCGCTTCGGTGTGCCCCCCTCGTGACAGCACACCGAAGCGAGGAGCGCTCAGGGTTCGGTCTGCGGAATCACGATACTCGCGTGAAAATCTCTGTGCCACAGCCGCGCAAGGAGGGCGTAATAGGATTCGGTTACCCTCGATTGCGTCGAGAGCGCCGCTTCCGACGACTCGATTGTCGTCGGAACGAGAAGGAGGGCACGATTCGCCAATGCCGCCGCGGAACTCCCGATATCCATCACTGCGCCACTGATACTGGCCGCGGCGTTCAGCACGGGGTCTGGAAGGACAGTGGTGGAACGCATGAAGGTCCGCTCTGCGTCAACGAAATCCGCTCCGGTCTGGAGATGATTCTCGATTGCGGCGATTACTTCGCTGACTCGACGGGTGTGAACCCGAAGTTTGCGGGGGTGCCGGATGTGGCGACGAGATACCGGTGGCAAAGTCCGCAACCGGGCACCAGCATGGTTCGCCACGCCGCCGTCGAGAGCGGTCGGCAGTACGTCTCGAATCAACCAGTCCGTGAGTAGGGCGGCAGCGGTATCTGTTGCCGGGACGATGACCACCGGCATTGTTCGTGTTGACATTGACTTTCCCATCGGTATGGCCGCCGAGCTAATTCTTCTCGTCATCATCGGACGTGGATGCGGTAAGTACCTTCTCCGATTCTGATGAACTCGTCTCCGGCCGGTGACCGGCCCCGACGTGTGCTTCTGCTCGCATCCGAGCAACCATGTGCGGGTAATGCAACTCGAAGGCCGGACGCTCGCTGCGGATGCGCGGCAACTCGGTGAAGTTGTGACGCGGCGGCGGGCAGGTCGTTGCCCACTCCAGCGAGTTTCCGTAGCCCCACGGATCGTCGACAGTGACCACTTCGCCGAATCGGTAGCTCTTGAAGACGTTCCAGATGAACGGGAGAGTGGAGGCTCCGAGAATGAAGGAACCGATGGTCGAGACTGTATTGAGTGTGGTGAACCCGTCCGCGGGTAGGTAGTCGGCGTAACGACGCGGCATACCCTCGGCACCGAGCCAGTGCTGAACGAGGAACGTCATGTGAAAGCCGACGAACGTGGTCCAAAAGTGCCACTTGCCAAGGCGCTCGTCCATCATGCGACCGGTCATCTTCGGGAACCAGAAGTAGATACCGGCGTACGTCGCGAACACGACCGTACCGAAAACCACGTAGTGGAAGTGGGCGACCACGAAGTAAGTATCCGTGACCTGAAAATCCAGCGGAGGGCTCGCCAGCAGCACACCGGACAGACCACCGAAGAGGAAGGTGATCAAGAATCCGAGAGAGAACAGCATCGGTGACTCGAACGTCAGGTGTCCCTTCCACATCGTGCCGATCCAGTTGAAGATCTTCACACCCGTCGGCACGGCGATCAGGAACGTCATGAACGAGAAGTACGGCAGGAGAACCGCGCCCGTCGCGTACATGTGATGCGCCCACACTGCGATCGACAGCGCCGCGATACCGAGCGTCGCGTAGACCAGGCCGCTGTAGCCGAAGATCGGTTTGCGGCTGAAGACCGGAAATATCTCCGAGACGATACCGAAGAAGGGCAGCGCGATGATGTAGACCTCGGGGTGGCCGAAGAACCAGAACAGGTGCTGCCACAGCAGGACTCCGCCATTCGCGGGGTCGAAGATGTTGCCACCGAGGCGACGGTCGTAAAGCAGTGCGAAGAGTGCGGCGGTCAACAGCGGGAAGGCCAACAGAATCAAGACAGAGGTGATGAAGATGTTCCACGTGAAGATCGGCATGCGGAACATCGTCATACCGGGAGCGCGTAAGCAGACAATGGTGGTGATCATGTTGACCGCGCCGAGAATCGTGCCGAGACCGGAGACGAGAAGCCCCACAATCCACAGATCCGCACCGACCCCAGGTGAGCTGACTGCCGAACTCAGAGGCGTGTAGGCCGTCCAGCCGAAATCTGCGGCACCTCCGGGAGTGACGAACCCGCCCGTAGCGATGAGAGCACCGAAAAGGTAGAGCCAGTAGCTGAACGCGTTCAGTCGCGGGAAGGCGACATCCGGCGCACCGATCTGCAGGGGGAGAACGAAATTGGCGAATCCGAACACCACCGGCGTCGCGTACAGCAGCAGCATGATCGTGCCGTGCATGGTGAAGAGTTGGTTGTACTGCTCGTTCGACAGGAATTGCATGCCCGGAATCGCCAGTTCGCTGCGCATGATCAGCGCCATGAGCCCGCCGATGAGGAAGAACGCGAACGAAGTCACCAAATACATCAAGCCGAGCGTCTTGTGATCGGTCGTCGTCACAAGGTTCCGCAGCACCGATCCCTTCGGCGCCCGTCGCGCGGGGTACGGCCGGGCGGGGATCGGGGGTGATGCAATTGCGGTCATAGTCAGCCCGCTTCCTGTCGAGACGCAAATAGAGTGTGCGACAGAAGCATAACCCAAATACTACGTTGCATAGTTTTTGGGTCCGGGTGGCGCCTCGGCCACCCTTTCCGACTGCCGTCAGGTCACGAGGGCATGAGCGGACGCAGAGAAGACGACCATGGTGGTCAACGCGGCGATGACGGGAACGATCATCGGGAGCATCGCAGCAGAGATGCAGACCAGTTTGGTGCCGCGAATCCGGGAATCCGTCTGCAGCCTGACCAAGCGCACCGAGATCTCGTCGTCACCGAGCCCGAGAGTCCACACCGGCTGAGGTAGCGGCGACGTCGCCACCACGCGCAACGCCGACCTGACGGCATCGGGGCTGGTGGCCTGTGCGGCCCGATCATCGGCAGCGAGCTCGACCAGCCGCCGCACCGCAGCGGGAGCCGCTTTGAACAGCGGGATCACCGGCAGCGCCTTCGCGAAGACTTCACACACATTGATGATTCGGTGATGGTGACCTCGCAAGTGTGCCCGCTCGTGGGCGATCACCGCTTCACGCTCGGATGCAGTCAAGCAATCGGAGAGACCTTTGGTCGCTACGACGAATCCCGGCCGTCCAGCGACGCTGTAGGCCATCGGCATCGGATGATCAAGCCAGAGAACGTCATCCGATGCCGGATCTGCGCGGGCGATGATCGATACGACATCACGGTGGTAGTCGCGGACCTTGGCTCGGCCCTTATGTTGCCGATGAGCCAAGAACAAGCTGCGAACGGCGATGAGCGCGGTAACCGCAACTCCGCCGACAGCGAGCGCTTCCCCGATCCAGGGGGCCATCGCGTGTTGGAAGGCAGTGAAGCATCGCACAAGGGCCTCGGAGAGCCCTTCCGCTGGTGCATGGCTCGGCCACAGAAGGATCACTACTGCCGATACGGCAAGGAATCCCAGACCCACGATGCTGCCGATCCATGCCGCGAGAATCGCTGCAGGAGCCAGAGTGGTCGATTCGAAACGCCGCAAAACCTTGGGCATGAACGCTCCGATGAGCACGGCCCCGAGAAGGAGGACTGCGGCGAGAGTCATCTACCGAACCTTGCCGTGATCCAGTGCTCGCCGCAGTGCCTCGTATTCGTCATCGGAGACGTTTTGCGCGAAGTGCAGAAGCGCTGAAACAGAGTCATTGCTGTTGTCGAGTAATTCGCGCATGGCCAGTGAGGTCGCTTCATCGCGGCTACGCGATGGCGAATAGATGTATGCGCGGCTTCGTTTTTCCCTCTGCACCCACCCTTTTTCGTGAAGGTGCGTCACGACGGTCAAGATCGTGGTGTATGCCTTCGGGGCGCCGCCCTCGAAGCGGTCGACCAGATCCCGCACAGACTGCGGCTCTTCTGCATCCCACAGGAGATCCATCACTTCGGATTCGAGCCCGCCGAGTCTCTTCATCTTCCTTCCCCCTTCGGAAATCGTCGATTGCGTCAGTCACTGACGGCCGGAGGCTGGATCTGTACCCCACGCGCGTCCAACCATGCCATGGGATCGACCTTCTGGCCGTCTGCCTGCCACACCTCGTAATGCAGATGTGGCCCTGTTGATTGTCCCCTGTTTCCTACCGTCGCAATCAATTCTCCGGCACGCACCTTTTGACCCGCGGTTACCAGAGTCTCGTTGATGTGTCCGAAGACCCCGATTGTCCCGTCATCCTGCAGGATACGGACCCACAGTCCGAAACCGGACGCAGGTCCGGACTCGAGTACCGTGCCGTCGGTGACGGACACGATAGGTGTACCGATCTCATTGGCAATGTCCAACCCGTAATGAGTCGACCCCCAACGCGGTCCGTAGTTCGACGTCAATGTTCCGCTGACAGGAGCCATCGTCAGCGGTTGGCGTGCAGCTGCCTCTCTCGAAGCGCGATCGGTGTCGCGTTCGGTGCCTCGAGCCAACTGTTCGGCCAGCCTCCCCAGCTCGGCCAGTTTGGGAACCTGGAGAATTTCCGGAGCCGATGCCAGCGCCTGCTCGAGAGGTGCCAACGGTTGCTGGTCGAGCTCGACGGGAACACTGACGCTCCCTGTCGATGCATGTGAGGCGGATGTGCCGGCGGCAAGCAAAGCGCCGGTGGCGACAGAGAGAACCAAAGCCCGTCCACCAGGACGATTGCGGGACTGTCGGCGATGAGCGCCGCCGCGTCGCGCCTGAACGCTTGCAGCGACGGATTCACGGTCGACTGCAGATGCGGTGGAGATGTACATCGTGTCGACTGGCAGGTCGCGATCGCTGCGTGGCGTGTCGAAAAAGCTACTTTCCCGAAGTGGGCAGTCGAGATCGTCGGTGTCGGGCTTGCGGTGTCGGGCCAAGATCGCATTCCTTGCGTCGCGGAAGGTCACAGAATGGTGACGGTCCCAGACAGCGTACTACTATTTCGCATAGTTTTTGGGCGAGCGTTGACAAAATTCAGAATCTCGACGAGACGCCCCGCTGCAAATGCACCTTCTCCTACTCATCTGCCGCGCGATGACATCTCGGCGAGCAGCACGCGTTGAGGAGAAGCCCTGTCGCGATTGCCAGGGGTATTGCTCCGATCGCGAGTATCAGTCCGGCACCGAACCGTTGATCTCGTGCGAGGTCGTCGAGCCAGCCGCGCTGCAACGATGTGAAGTACTGATCGGCAATCACCGCGTCAGTGGTGATCAGTGCTGCTGCGAGGCCCCCGTAGGCCAAGAACGCCGCAAGGAGCAGGGCCGTCCTGATCGCGGCGCTCGCTCGTCTCGGCAAGGGATCGACGCCGACCATGACCCAGAAGAACATGAAACCGCAGATCAGCAGGATTCCGTTGATCACCAGGTGGGGGACGTGCGAGCCGGCGACAGCGCTGTACATCCCTCCCAGGTAAAGGAGAGGCAGGGCTCCGGCGAAAATCACAGCAATCACATAGGGCTGGGACATGAATCGGAACCAGGAGCCTCTGTACACGCTTTGCGCCCATTCCCTCAGCCCCGGCGCATCTCCGGACGATCGCCGAACGGAGAGCCTGAACAGCGTGAACGGGGCGCCCAGGACCAGACAGAGTGGAGCAAGGACCGCCACGGCGGACGTTGCCGCCATATGCATACTCATCACTGCAGGTGCATACCTACCCACTCCCGATGATGTTGCGACAAGCAACACCAGGCACCCCAGAGCCCAGCTGACCGATCGGAACGTCGACCACTGCACGCCCTGCTGTCGGAGGCGAAAAACGCCGACGACGTAGCACGCAGCCAACACCACGGCGAGAGTTCCGAAAATGAGATCGAATCGCCAGTCGACGAGCAAGCGGCCCGCAGTCGGTACGCCATCGAGCGCATACCCGAGCACCTCCTCGACTCTGCTCGGATCCTGTCGCTCCGTGGGCGCCGGGGGCGGCGTGCGGCCCAGGGCGACGGCGATACCGACGGTTACTGCGAGAACCACCGACTCCACCACTGCCAGACGAATGAAGGTGCGACCGTCGCTAGGATCCTTCGTCAGTTCGGCGATCGCGATTTTCCGTTGGCGCCAACCTGCCAGTCCGGTGAGGACCAAGGCGGCGACTTTGGCAAGAATCAAGACACCGTAGGTGCTACTCCACACCGCGGTGAGCGGCACCCGCACGGCAGCGTTGACCACACCGCTGATCGCTATGACGACGAACGCCATGAGTGCCACGGCCGAGAAGCGGCGCGCGGCGAAGTCGAGATAGCTCCCCTTTCTGCGGGCATGCAACACGAGAGCCGCTATTCCTCCCATCCAAATCGACGCCGCGAGGATATGCAGAACCAAACTGTTCGTGGCGATGTCGTGGGATCCACCCGAAGAGGAGTGACCCGACAATGCCCTGGGGAGCAGGCTGAACAAAGCGAATGCGAGAAGTAACGGTGTCCACGAATATCGCAGGGTCAGACGACACGCAATCGCGAGCACGAGTGCGAGCCCTGCGGTCCATGCCCATGCAGTTGTGACATCGATGTCCGAAATCGCGCGAGCGAACAGCCCTGGATCGGCGAACACGACGGAGAGAGGTTGGCCTGAACTGTCCGAGAGGGTGAGTGGAACGAGCAGCGCCGCGCATACCGCCCAGATAGCGGCGGCGACGCTTGCGGTTCGTAGCGCCAGATATCCGTCGACATCGAGTACACCTGAGGCTTGAGGCGGAACGAGAACGGCAGCCAAAAGTAGACTGCCTACGGTCATCACGGCGGCAACCTCGCCGAACGCCATCACCGCCGGGAGTCCGTAAATCGTCAAGGGCCCCGGATCTGGAAGTCCGAGCAATCGCAGCGCCTCGGAAGTTGATGCGCGCGCCAATGCCGCCGCAGTGATTGCAGCTATGACACCCCATCCCAATACTTTCCGTATGGGTCGTCCGACGACGAGGGTATCGGCGCCGGACGGTTCGGTTTCGATCATTTGCGGGTGGACCTCTCAGCATTGTGGATCTCGCCCGCGCGATCGGCGCTCCGGACCAAAATACTATGACGGATAGTTGCATGGGTGCTTCAGCCAGGGTTTACTGAAACTCTCTCGTTGGCAAATATGCGCATATGAGAATACGACGCTCCAGTCATAGGCGAGAAGGGCATATCGAGATGGGTCACGGCCATGGGCACGGCGTTGCGGAACAAGCTGCGAGTGCATCGGGTAAACATGTCCGCAAATTATGGATAGCCGTCGGGCTCGGTCTGGTCACGTTCGTCACGCAAGTCATCGTGGGGTTGTCCACGTCATCGCTCGCCCTGCTCTCCGACTCCGCACACGTCTTCACCGATGTGTTCGGCATCCTCATGGCATTGACCGCTATCTTGCTTGCGCAAAGAGCGCGATCGCGCCCGGATCGCACGTTCGGTATGTACCGGGCGGAGGTGTTCGCTGCCTTGTTCAATGCCCTACTCCTGTTCGGTGTCGCCGGATGGGTTCTCTACGAAGCTCTCGGTCGACTTTCCGATCCGCCTGAGGTCCCTGGACTCCCGGTGAGCATTGTCGCTGTCGTCGGCCTCGTGATGAACATCGCGGCATTCTTGCTCCTTCGCAGCGGGGCGAAGGAAAGCATCAACGTCCGGGGCGCCTATCTCGAGGTCATGGCTGACATGCTCGGGTCCGTTGGAGTCCTGATCAGCGGATTGGTCACACTGATCTTCGGATGGCGGTACGCGGATCCGGTGATCGGTGTTGCGATCGGCTTGTTCGTCCTACCGCGTGCCTACAATCTCGGCCGCCATGCCCTGCGGATCCTGCTCCAGCACGCCCCCGCCGGCGTGAGCATCACCGAGGTGACGCAAGCCTTGCAGGGGATCCCCGGGGTCAAGGACGCCCACGACCTTCACATCTGGACGCTCACATCGGGCATGGAAGTTGCGTCGGCGCATCTGACGATCGACGAGGAGTCCGATCCGACCAAGGTTCTCGCTGCTGCCCAGGATCTGTTGGCCACCCAGTTCAATCTCGTTCACGCGACCCTGCAGGTAGAACCCGCCGCGGGTGACGGGCGTTGCCAGGAGCTTCCGTGGTGAGTACCAACGAGGTGACCACGAACGACAAATCCCCCCATCGCAAGAAACGAATTCTCTTCGCTACGACGGTGCTCGTTTCGGTCGTCGTCGCCCTGACGATTGAGCCCGTTGCGCGGAAGCACCTGTCCGGGGCCAACGAGATGGATCTGGGCGTCGTCAGTTTGAGGCTGGCTTACAACAGTGGTGTCGCCTTCAGCCTGGGCAATCAGCTGCCGAGTGCCGTCATCATCGCCTTTACCGGCCTCGCCACCATGGGAATCGCCGTATACGCCTGGCGGAGTGTCCCGCAAAGTCGCGGGGTGGCCGTGATCGGTTTCGCTCTGATTGTCGCCGGAGCTGCCTCCAACGTGGTCGACCGAGCCCTCGACGGGAAGGTCACCGACTACTTCCACACCGGCTGGTGGCCCACCTTCAATCTTGCCGATACCTACCTCACCTGTGGATTCATCCTGGTCGCCGTGTCGCTGCTGTTCGAATCCGCGCGCGGGTCCGAACGTGAGATTCAGCGTCCGCAATCCGTGTGACCTGATTCGAGCGAGGAGGGAGCCGGAGCGCTGTCGACAGGGAAGCAGTCCATCTCTGCGAACTTCTGCGGTTCGAGGTGGCGAAACCACGACGCCCCACTCGTCGAAAATTTCCGCGGTCCGCCTGTTTTCGGTCGAATGCGTTCGGATAGTTTGGGGGCTATGAAAATAAAGTTCGGCATGACAAACTTTGAGGTGTGACTCTTTTGACTGCCAGGAATGTCGATGCTTCGGTCGGGTGGCCATGAGCGCACCGTCGCGGCGACAATTGTTGATCGGTGGGGCGCTCGCCGGATCAGCCGGACTCATGATGAACGCAGGAAGAGTTGCGGGCGCATCGCCTACCGAGCATCCCGGAAACACCAACCCGGGTACCGCCGCACCTGACGGAGACGGCGGAGTCCGTCACGGCGGCACGAGCGGTGCGACCTTTCGGGCCGGTCAGCAGGTGAACCACACTGCCAACGGGTTTCATCCCACGGCAATGCTGCGTGACTTCGACTACGGGACGACTTCCGAATTGCCTGACGGTCGAACGCTACGCGAGTGGGAGATCTTCGCAGCCGACGAGGAGATCGAGGTAGCACCCGGAGTCTATTTTCCCGCGTGGACCTTCAACTCCCGCATTCCAGGTCCCGCCTTGAGATGCAGTGAGGGAGACCGGCTCCGGGTGCGGTTCGTCAACGGTTCCGCGCACCCTCACACGATGCACTTTCACGGAATCCATCCCGCTGACATGGACGGAATTCCCGGGGTAGGTCGGGGCATCATCGAGCCGGGCGAATCATTCACTTACGAATTCGATGCAACCCCTTTCGGATTGCATCTCTATCACTGCCACGTCAATCCACTTGCAGAGCACATTGCCCGCGGCATGTACGGCACATTCATCGTCGATCCAGCTCAGGGGCGCCCGGCGGCTGACGAAATGGTGATGGTGATGCACGGCTACAACACCACATTCGACGGGCAAGGAAACCAGCTCTACGCGGTCAACGGCATCCCGTTCCATCACATGCACGAACCGGTACAGGTGAAACGAGGCGAGCTGGTTCGCATCTACCTGGTCAACGTCCTCGAATACGATCCGATCAACAGCTTCCACGTGCACGGGAACTTCTTCGACTACTACCCGACCGGGACTCGGCTCGAGTCCAGCGAATTCACGGACACGATCATCCAGGCCCAAGGTCAGCGCGGAATATGCGAACTGCGCTTTCCCTACCTGGGCAAGTACATGTTCCACGCCCACAAGACCGAATTCGCCGATCTGGGCTGGATGGGATTCTTCGAGGTGACCGAATGACCGGCACCCCAGATCCTCCCTCTCCTACGAGCACTCATGAGAATTCCTTTGACACTGCGGGTTCCGCGCATACAGAGTCCGATCAAACAGGCGCATCTCGCACCGGCCTTTGGCTCCGAGGCGCCGCAGTACTCGCGATCATCGTCATCGCCCTGACTGCGCTGGCAATGCTCGCCGGACAAAGCCTCCCCGAACGCACCGGCCCACCGATCGAGAACATCTCCGTCGAACGAACGGCCCTCGAACCAGGCCGAATCACGTTGACGCTACGCAACACCGGCCCCGACGCGGTGACCGTCGCGCAAGTTGCCGTGAACGACACATTCGTCGATTTGGTAGGCGCTGCAGATCCCATCGGCAGACTCGAGTCCCAGACGATCACCCTCGACTACCCGTGGATCACCGGACAGCCGTACCTCGTCTCGATGCTCACCTCCACAGGGTTGGTCATCGAACACGAAATTCCCGCTGCCGTAGCAACTCCCGTCCCGGGAGTGGCGTTCTTCGGCTTGATGGCTCTATTGGGCACATACGTCGGAGTCATCCCGGTCCTGCTCGGGATGCTCTTGCTACCTGTGATGCGGGGCGCCGGCGTCAGGGCAGTCAGATTCGTGCTGGCCGTCACGGTCGGTCTGCTCGCCTTTTTGATCTTCGACGGCACGAGCGAGGGGTTCAAGCTGGCAGCAGCCTCGAGCGGAGCCTTCGGCGGCGGCACTCTCGTCGTTCTCGGCGCGGCGATCGCCTTCCTGACGCTCACGTGCATCGACCGCTACCTACGCGGAAGACGCCCAGCCGGTACGACAGGTGCATCCGAACTCAGACTGGCACTGATGATTTCCATCGGCATCGGATTGCACAATCTCGGAGAAGGCCTCGCGATCGGATCCGCGTATGCGGTAGGTGAGCTTGCGCTCGGCGCGTTCCTCGTTATCGGATTCACCCTGCACAACACAACAGAGGGACTCGCGATCATCGCACCGTTGGCTCGGCGACGTACCCCCCTGTTGACCTTGTTGGGGTTGGGATTGATCGCGGGTGCGCCGGCAATTCTCGGTGCTGTTATCGGGGCGGGCGTCGACAACCGTGAAGTATCTGCGTTGCTGCTCGGAGTCGGGGTCGGCGCAATCATCCAGGTCGTCATCCAAATTGCACCGTCCTTGCGCACACAAGGCCGCTCGGATCTGGATCCGATGGTTCTCGTCGGCGTCGGTGTCGGAATACTCCTGATGTTTCTCACTGGTTTGGTGGTCCCCGCATGAGCACGATCGATCCATCCGACATCAAGGTCGGGCGCAGAACGGTCCTCCTCACAGCCTGCGCGACAACTTGTCTCGCCGTTGCCGGATGTAGCACCCAGAACAACAGCAATGCACCCGGCGTAACCCTGGGCAGTGCCGAGGTTCCGATATCAGCGGTTCCTGTCGGCGGCGGAGTCATTCTGGCGGACGAGCAAGTCGTGATCACCCAGCCGCAGGAAGGCGTGTTCCAAGCCTTCTCTGCGGTATGTACCCACCAGGGATGCGTAGTCTCCGAGGTCAGCGATGGAACGATCAACTGCCCATGTCACGGCAGCCGATACTCCATCGTCGATGGCTCGGTCGTGCAACGACCTGCTCAGAAGCCACTGCACAGCTACGCCCTTTCTCGCACCGCGGACACGATCATCGTCAACTAAGCCGGAGAACGGCACTTCCGAACTGGGACAGCTATCTGCGAAGGTTGTTATGGAACAGTGCGTTCGGCGGCGCTGAGGAAGTGAGAGATGTGTATTCTGCACAACCCGAGTTCTCGGCGTACGGCCCATCGCATTGGGCAGCCATCGCTCTGTTTGTCGCGGGTTCGGTGTTTCTGATCTGGGCGGGACGTAGACAGACCGAAGCGCAAGCTCGCCACCTCAGCCGCGCCCTCGGCGGAATACTGGCGGTGATATACGGCTCGGCGGTGCTCTACTCGCTGTCCTCACCCACGCTAGGAGGATCCGTACCCTTACAACTCACCGATCTCGCGACAGTGTCCGCGATCTACGCATTGTGGTCGCACCGACATTGGCCGTTCGCCCTCACCTACTACTGGGGGCTTGTATTGAGTACGCAGGCGTTGATTTCACCGGCTCTGGCCGGGCCCGACTTCCCCGGTTACGAGTTTCTTGCCTTCTGGGCGATTCACCTGTTTGTCGTCTGGGCCGCGATCTATCTCACGTGGGGCCGGAGAATGCGACCTACATGGCGCAGCTACCGCTTCGCGGTACTGGTCACGCTGACATGGGCGATAGTCACTTTCATCTTCAATCGCATCGCCGATACCAATTACGGCTTTCTCAACGCCAAACCTTCCACCGCATCGCTGCTGGACCTGATGGGTCCGTGGCCGGTGTATCTGTTTTCTGGGATGACAATCGTATTCATCATCTGGGCTCTGATGACGTGGCCGTGGGAGAGAGACGGAATTCTCGACAAGGACGCCGCGCAACCCGTGGTCTAGCCGTCCTCGCTCGACCTCCGCACCCCTGGCATGGACCGACCGCTTTTCAGCAACAATCTGCACAGTCCTGCCCAATCGAGCTACCGGGCAGCCGAGTGACAGGCAAGCGAGAGCAGCAGATGTGATACTCAACCGGCATGTAGATGCAGGCGGCGTTGCACACTCCGATCGGCGACTCGCGAAGACTTTCAGTTTCACCCGCTCCAGTTCGTCTGCACGTACATCCCCGACGGTGACCGCTCTGCTGTGAAGCCGCTGATCCCGAGCCCTCAAGAACTCACTGCAGGAGGACGTGACACCAGCCCACGAATAATTTGCCAGTTACAGCGGGAATCACGTCTCAGCAGATTCACTCTGCACTCGAGCTAAGGGGTTGCTTCGAGTTGCTGATCACATATGGCGGATCGATTGCCGAAAAATGCTTCGATTGGCGGTTCAGAAAATCAGGAATCCGCTGCCGTTCGGCGTTCGAGCAGGACTGTGTCGCGCCAGATCCCGTCGAGTTGGGCGATCTTCTCGCGGATCCCGATGGTGCGGAACCCTGCCGAGTGATGCAGGGAGACGGAGGCGCGATTTTCAGGGAAGATCGACGTCTGCAGGGTCCAGAGCCCATCCGCGTCCGCTGCCATGACTTGCTTGCGTAGCAACGCTTTTCCGACACCTCGCCCGCGCATCCCGTCGGCGACATAGACGGAATTTTCGGCGACTCCGCGGTAGCAGTCCCGCCCGGAGGTCGAACTCAGGGCAGCCCAGCCGACGACGACATCGTCGATGGTGGCGACCCAGCGATGATTCGGCAGCCACTGCGCATCGAGATACTCCCGGCTGGGGACTTCGGTGGTGAAAGTGGCGTTGCGCGTGGCGATCCCTTCGCCGTAGATCCGCAGAACGGCGTCCCAGTCGTCATCGGACATGACCCGGACGGCGACATCGTCAGGAAGATCGCTCGGGCAGCACGGCCGCGGCGCGAGAACTCCCATCACGATGTCGGCGGCCTGCGGCAACGCGACGCAGCACGTCGGATTCATCGCGACAACGGTGCTGGTCCCCTCTTTGCGCAGGCTGACGAATCCCACATCGGCGAGCTTACGTACATGGTGGGAGACCGTGGGCTGCCCGATCCCCAACGCCTCGGCGAGAGCCCCGATCGTGATGCCGCCAGCAGCGCTCGCGACGCGGTGCAGCAGCCGCACCCGCATCGGTTCGGCCAGGCACGCGAACCACTGCGCGTAGGTGTCGGCGTCAGCTTGCTCGAGCACATTCGAGTCGACCGCACCTGGGTCCGAATCGCCGACGCGCACCGTCGGGGTCTGCAGCGATGTCATGCACACACTATATCGACCTTCGTCGATGGTTGCATTCATCGACTGATATCGATACAGTTCGAATTAAAGATCGATCATTGTCGATGAAAGGAATTTGTGATGACCGAACTACCCGTTGTCGTGATCGGAGCTGGACCGATCGGCCTCGCCGCCGCCGCGCAACTGCGCGAACGAGGACTCACGCCGCTGGTGCTTGAGCGAGGCGCCGTCGCCGGTACGGCGATCGCCGAATGGAATCACGTCCGGCTCTTCTCCCGCTGGTCCGAACTCGTCGATCCCGCCGCGCAGTGTCTGCTCGAGCAGAACGGGTGGAGCGCTCCCGACGTAGATGCGTACCCGACCGGACAGCAGTGGCGTCAGCTCTACCTCGAACCCCTCGCCGCCGCCCTCGGTGATGCGGTGCAGTTCGACACCGAGGTGATCGGCGTCGCCCGACGTGGCCGCGACCTGGTCGTCGACGCCGGCCGCGATACCGAACCTCTCTCCATCCACCTGCGCCGCGCCGACGGCAGCGAGGACCGCGTCTTCGCCCAGGCCGTCGTCGATGCTTCCGGCACCTGGGGCACCCCGAACCCGCTCGGCGGGGAAGGACTGCCCGCCCTCGGCGAGAGGGCTGCCGCTGCCGCGATCACCTACCGTGTGCCCGACCTCGACGACGAGGCGATCCGTGCCCAGTTCGCCGGGAAACACACCGTCATCGCAGGCAGCGGCCATTCCGCACTGACTGCCATCGTCGCGCTAGCCGGACTCGAAAAGCAAGCCCCCGGTACGCGCATCACGTGGGCTGTTCGCCGCGGGGCTATCGGTTCCGCGTTCGGCGGCGGTGAGTCGGACGAGCTGCCCGCTCGCGGCGCACTCGGACTCCGCGCGAAGAAGGCTGTCGACGACGGACTTCTCACCGTGGTCACCGGTTTCCGCACCGCCGCCGTCGAATCCGCCGACAATGGTCAGCTCGCACTGGTCTCCGATGCCGGCACCCGGATCGAGAACGTCGACAACGTCGTCACCTTGACCGGATTCCGCCCCGACTTGTCGTGGCTGTCGGAAATCCGACTCGGCCTCGACCCCGTGCTGCAGGCCCCGACACAGTTGGCGCCTCTGATCGACCCGAACGTCCACTCCTGCGGCACGGTCTATCCGCACGGCGCGAAAGAACTTCGCCATCCCGAACCGGGTATGTACCTGGCGGGGATGAAGAGCTACGGCCGCGCGCCGACGTTCCTGGCGATGACCGGGTACGAGCAGGTACGCAGCATCGCCGCCGAACTCGCCGGCGATCACGAGGCCGCCGCCCGGGTGGAGTTGATCCTCCCGGAAACCGGAGTCTGCGGCGGCGCTGGTGTTTTCGACGAACCCGATACCGCGGAATCCGAGGGTGGCTGCTGCGCCGCACCTGCTCCGGAGCTGATCTCGCTGTCCAGTCCCTCCGGCAGTTCCAACTCCTGCGGATAGGGCACAGCCGATGACGACCATCGAAGATCCGCCTCGCCCCGTCAGCCTCGATCCGTCGGGGCTGCGGCGGGTCCTGGTGGCGCTGTGTCTGACCGAAATCACCAGCTGGGGGATTCTGTACTACGCGTTTCCCGTTCTGTCGGTAGCCATTTCCCGCGATACCGGATGGTCGAGCGCTGTGATCGTGGCGGCGTTCTCGGTCAGCCAACTCGCCGCCGCCGCCGTCGGCATACCGGTGGGACGGATCCTCGATCGCCACGGGCCCCGCTGGGTCATGACCACAGGATCTGTACTCGCTGTACCCGCACTGGTGGTCATCGCGACAGCTCACACCCTCCCACTGTTTTTCGCGGGTTGGGTGTTCGCCGGAATCGCGATGGGCGCGGTGCTGTATCCACCGGCATTCGCCGCACTGACTCGCTGGTACGGCGACAACTACGTCAAAGCACTGATGATTCTCACCCTCGCCGCGGGTCTGGCCAGTACCGTCTTCGCGCCGCTGTCTGTCGCTCTGGCCGATCGATTCGATTGGCGCACAACCTACCTGATCCTCGCGGTCATACTGGCTGTGATCACCATCCCCGGACATATCTGGGGTTTGCGTGGCGGATGGCCCAACCCCGACCGGCTACCCCATGCGCAGCCCGGCGACTATCACCGCACCTCCCGCAGCATCCCATTTCTTGCTCTGCTCGTCGCCCTCGCTGCAGCTGCCTTCGCCGCATCCGCCGGCGTCTTCAACCTCGTACCGCTGCTGATCGAACGCGGTTTCAGTCCCAGCCTCGCCGCACTCACTCTCGGATTGGGCGGCGCCGGTCAGGTCATCGGCCGCATCTTCTACCTACCGCTCGCAGCGAAAACCAGTGTCCGCGTACGCACGGTATCGGTCATCGTCGTTGCCGCCCTGAGCACCGCGTGGTTAGGTCTGGCGAGCTCGGCGGCGGCGTTGATCGGCATCGCCGTCGGCGCCGGACTGGTCCGCGGCATCTTCACGTTGATACAGGCCACCGCCATCACCGACCGCTGGGGCGGTGAACACTACGGGCGCCTCAACGGGCTGATGTCCGCGCCGATCGTCATCGTCATGGCCTTGGCGCCGTGGGCCGGCGCCGTGCTTTCCACCTGGACCGGTACTTACGCCCACGCCTACCTCGTCCTTGGAGCGATCGCCCTGGTCGGCGCGGTGATCAGCGCAGCAACCATCCCCGCCCTCCGCACCATCACAACGATTCCGATCACTTCCTGACCGAAAGAGAACTCTCATGACGCACTACGACGCGATCGTCGTCGGGGGCGGTCAGTCCGGCTTGGCCGCAGCGCATCATCTGCGCCGCCAGCGGCTCGACACCGCAATCGTCGAAGCTGGTAGCGAACCTGTCGGATCCTGGCCGCAGTACTACGACAGCCTCACTTTGTTTTCACCAGCAAAGTACAGCTCCCTCCCCGGTTTACCGTTCGGCGGCGACGGTGACCGCTATCCCGGCCGCGACGAAGTCGTCGACTATCTCCGGCGTTACGCGAAGACTCTCGATGTGGATTTCCACGTCAACGAGCGAGCCGACACGGTCACCACCAGCGAGGGCCAGTTCACCGTCCGGACCGACAGCGGATCCATCTTCACTGCCCCTCGAATCATTGCCGCCACAGGAGGATTCGGCACTCCCCACATTCCCGCACTGAAGGGGCTCGATGCCTTCACCGGGACTGTTGTGCACGCCGCCGACTACCGCGAACCCACCACCTACACGGGGCAGAACGTCATCGTCGTCGGAGCCGGGAACTCGGCAGTACAGATCGCTGCCGAGCTCGCCGAAACAGCCGATGTGATCCTGGCCAGCCGAAAACCCGTGACATTCGCGCCGCAACGCCCTCTACGTCGCGACATGCATTTCTGGTTCAAGTACACCGGAATCGACACCCTCCCGATCGGGCATCTCCTCTCGCGGCCACCGACGTCGCCGGTGTTCGACACCGGCCGCTACCGCGCCGCGCTCACCGCCGACGCACCGCAACGCCGCGCCATGTTCACCAAACTCGAAGGAAACCAAGCCTTCTGGCCCGGCGGCACCACAACAACCGTCGACGCGGTCATCCTCGCCACCGGATACACCCCCAACCTGGACTACCTCACAGAACTAGGGGCACTCACCGACACCGGCCGTCCCCGCCACAAGAAAGGTCTGTCCACCACCCACCCCGGGCTCGGGTACGTGGGACTGGAATGGCAACGAAGCCTCTCGTCCGCGTCCCTACGTGGGGTGGGCCGCGATGCACACCATGTCGTCCGGACTCTCGGAGTCTGAAACCGACGTGATGGCATCGTCTACCGAAAGTCTCGTCTCCTCAAAGCTTCACCCACCCACATTTGCAGATGTGGTCAATGGTCAACCGCAAAGTCTGTCTACAAGCCAACCATTGGCCATCGTGCATTTTCCCGCCCAGTACCTCAAAATTCCGTCCAGGTATCCGGACATGTACAGCGCGGACGTTTTCACCCGCATGCTCACGTGATCGGCGCGTGATGCTCCCCCACGCCCGAGCGGGAGCGCGCGGCCGATGTCGACTTTCACTGCCCTCGGCTCGTCGAATGTCCTGATCACGGGGTGATCGGGCCAGCGTTCGGTCCAGTGGTCAGTGTTGATCACTGTGCAGCCCTCAATGGCGGTGTCGATGCGAGGGCGGTGTCGTCGACGGTCGCCCAGCGGAGCTGTCCGCTCTCGTCCCGGATCTCCAGGCTGCCGGTGCGTTGTTGAAATCCTTTGCCGACGGCCGCGACGTCGAGCCGAACCCCTGTCACACGCCCTCTCCCCGCCGTGAGTCCTGTGTATCCGGCCACCCGCGACGAGATCCGCAGATCCGGACCGTCCCATTGCCCTTCAGTGACAATCAACAGCGATCCCTTACTCCTCGCACGCGCGGCCACAGCCCTTCCGCGAGAGGGCGTTACAGCGCCACCAGAGAGGCCCAGGACAACCACGTCGAAACCCTCCAACAGAATTGCGGCGCAGTCGATTCCAGCATCCTTGGGCTGCGGCACGAGCGCGACCTTCGCCAAGTCGCCCCCTTGCTCGTGGAAGGCGAGAAGTCCGAGACCGGGCATTCCGATCACCGCCACGTGCCCACCGGCAGCGGTGACGGTGGCGAGTAGGCCGATCAGGACCGAGGCTGCGCCGTCGACACTGACGACGGTCCCTCGTGCCAACCCCCCGCGTGGGAGCAGATCACCGATCGGCTCCGGAACGGGAAGCATCCGGAGAGTCGATTGCGCGGTGGCCACGATCGGAGTTGGCTCACGCTCGCCTACGGGTTTGAGCATCACCGACGGAGTAGCTGGTTCGGTGCCGTCCGCGCGGGCAGGGATCGAGGCCATCTTGCGGCGTAGCTGTTCGAGCTTTTCCGCCTTGGTCAGCACTGTTGTTGCTGACGAGTGGGGCTTTTGGTTCATCGTCGCCCCGCTTTCCTGGATCCGCACGCACTTCCCGCCCACCAGGATACTCGAACACAGGTTCGATAAAAACAGAGTCGGGAGCGGTTGGGTTTTACGCCGGTCCAGCGATCGGCTCCAGCAAACTCGGATCGTTATTCCTCGGAGAGTTCACCGCGGTCGAGACTTCGTACGGTTCGAGGTGCGACTCCGGAACGGAGTTGATCATGGCCTGGACTTCACCTTTGTCGGTGAGATTCGGATCGAGCCAGTGTTCCCAGAACGATTCAGGCAGAATCAGCGGGGACCTGTCGTGTATGTGTCCCAAGGAATCTGAGGCTGGCCGAGTCAAGACTGTGCAGGTCCATACCCACTTGTTCGGATCATCTTCGGGCAGTTCAGGATCGGGCCACAACTCGTAGAGCCCGGCCATCGCGAGAATGTCGTCCTCGCCGTGAAGAAAATAGGGAACCTTCGACCCTGCTTCACTTTTCATCCACTCGTAGTATCCCGTGGCCGGGATGATGGCACGCCTTTTGGAAGCACTACTTCTGAATGAGGGCTTCTCCGTGACGCTTTCACTGCGGGCGTTGATCAGCTTGGACGCCATCTTCCGGTCTTTTGACCAAGCAGGGAGCAAGCCCCATTTGACCGTCCTGAGCTGGCGCTGGGGCTCGGCGCCGGGTTCCTCGCGTGGGGTTCGTTCGAGGATCACGCGGACGGGCTGAGTGGGTGCGACGTTGTACGACGGGGGCAGTTCGTCGCCGACAGTCTGCATCGTGTCGAAAAACGACTGCAATTCCTTACCTGAGCTTCGGTTGGCGTAGCGCCCGCACATGGCCTGACCTCCTCGTAGTCGGTTCCTATCCCATTGAACAGCGTGGGTCCTACTTCCACGCTCGCATGGCGTGTGATGATCTCAGCAAATACATCACAAGCAGGGAAAGGGGTTGTGCGATCAACGGTCCCCGGCCGGCACCTGCCGATGTCGCGTTGGCGGTCGCGTCCGCCACAGTCCTCGGTGTCACGGTCGGGGTTCTCCTTGCCGAAGTGGTGGCCGGCGTTGTGGTCGGAGCCGGCACCGCGGTTGTCTTCCGTTTCGTACTGCGCTCGATCATCACCCGAAAATGACCTTCTTTGCTGGTCAGCAGCGCGGAATAAGTTCGCGCATCGTCTCGTTGTAGAGGCTGTCGGTGTTCGGTTCTTTGCCCCGGGTACCACCCCAGAAATGCCGCTTCGAGCGGCCACTTGCCGAGAGGCGCAAGACGGGCACCGACCCTGTGAAGCCGCTGGACACCCTTTTCGGGGCCGGCGGCTTCGTCATATCCGGTGGCGATCAGTGGCGGCCGGGGAGGTCGACTGGCGGATGTGCAGTATTCGAAAGGTGCTGTATTCCGGCCGACGATGGAGACTAAATCATGCGCCAACGCAGTGAGGACCGAACTTCAGTCGACAAAGCCAACAGGGCGCTTCGGTGGCTACTGCTGGGATGGAGCGTGGGCAATGTTGCTGTGTGGTGGATCCACCTCGCCCGACGCAGCAGTCGTGAAGTCCAGGTTTCGCTGATAAAGCCCAGGACCCTTCGGTGAACGCACCTGGATTGATATGGGAGGCTTCCTCGCGTATTGCTCGCTGGCATCCCTCCTGGCCATTCTGGTTTGGTACATCCTGGCTCGTAGATGATCCCGTCGTTTACTTAGGCTGCGGAAACGGGCTCCAATACAACCACCAAATTGTCCATCAGCGAATCTTTCTGATTTGCACTGTTGCAGTGACTCAGTGACGACCCGGTACGTTGACCTCATCGGCGGTCTTGTCGTTGCGCAGCCCTCGAAAGGATGGGTGCCGAAGGCTGCCACCGGTGTACTCGCGGTATTCCACGTCGCAGACAAGGATCGGCCTCGACCAGGATGCATTGCGGGTGACCGCTCGCGGCGGCTCGATAGTGAACGGGCTGATCGGCTGATGGAGTTCGACGAGCTTGTCTCGTAGTTCGCGCCGCTGTCGATCGGTCAGACCCGTACCAACGTTTCCGATATATCTGAGGACCCTTGAATCGTCGTGAGCGCCGAGGATCAACGATCCGACTCCTCCTGCCGCACCTCCCGAGCCGGGGAGGAAGCCGCACACTACGGCCTCACAATTAGCTCTCAGAGGCGTTTTGATCCAGTCGCGAGATCGCTTGCCGGACTGATAGATCGAGGAGATGTTCTTGGCCACGATACCTTCCAGATGGTGTTTGCGCGCCACCTCGAGCATGGTCGGTCCGTCGACGTTGAGCCAGTGCGGTGGGACTTTGATGCGCGGGTGTTCGAGACTGAGATTGGCGAGCGCCTCGCGGCGCTCGAGATAGGGCAGATCGCTGGTTGATGTGCCGTCGATGTCGAGGACGTCGAACACGTAATACGAGGTCACGGCCTCGTTGCGGAGCTGTGCGGTGGGTCTGAGCACGTGCATCCGGCGTTGCAACAGGGAGAAGGACGGCACACCGTCCGGTCCGAGGGCGACGATTTCCCCGTCGAGGACGGTTTCTCGGTGTTCGAGCACCGAGCGGAGTGCATCGACGATCTCGGGGAATGATGCGCTGATGTTGTTACCGTTGCGCGACCAGAGCATCGGATGCACGGAACCTGTTGTTGCTATTGCTCTTTGGCCATCCCATTTCGATTCGAAGGCCCAGCGCTCCCCTGTCGGGGGCTGCCCGAGAGTGGCGAGCATCGGCGGCACTGGCTTTCCGGCGGTGGCGCTCATACCGTCCACTGTGCGCTGGTTTGTACTGGTTTCGGCCGGTTTTCGGAGGTTGAGACAATAGTGAAATGAGCGAGACTGCAGAACCGGATCAGACTCAGGGGTGGAGCCCGGCCCCGGACGAGGGCCAGGCCGGCACGGTGATGACGAAGGACGGTCAGTGGGCGTACCGCTACAAGGACGGTGCGGAGCTGATCATGATGAAGATGCCGGAGCGTCCAGCCTCCACGTAGGCGTGTGCAGTGGGCCCGCACCGGCCCCCTTGCCTTGCACAGGCTGGGTAGCGGGCCGCCGTTGTCTTGGACCGGCTCCGGTGACCACCTCGGTTTCGGCGAGGCGGCGAGCCTGCGGTAGATCAACACCACTTGTCTCAGCGGGTTGGCCAGTCGCTACCGCTCTCCCATAGCGGGACTTATGTCTCCACTCTGCGTGCGATCGTTCTGATTTCGCGCGGTTTGCGGGAGAGACCGCTCGACATTTACTGAGCCCTCCGATCATCAGCCGTACTTTCACGTAGCTCCATACGCAGGCACCGAGTCAGCCGATCTTCTCGTCCCGGCCGCTCAGGGTCTATCCCGTGATTGTTGTCGAGCAGATACGCGTTGGGCTCGACGACTCGGCAGGCCGGACACTGCCATCCGCTCAGTACTGCGCCCTTCTGTATCCCGCCTGCGCAATCCCACGGTGCAGTCCACATCGCCGGGATCATGCGCTCTGTCCACTCGCGAACAGCAACAACATCGCCCAGTTCAATGTCGAAAAGCGTGAGCTGCGAGTCGTTCATCGCATTTCCTGGATCAACTCTGCTCCAGGCCCGAGCACTTCGTCTTCGTCAGTCGCATCCTTAGCCCCTCGAAGGGCAACCATGAGGCCGGCAACGCCCAACAGGCATGTCATCGAGGCTCCTGCCATGAACAGAAGATCACCCACGCGAGGGACCGATTTCGCTTGCTGGCCGGATCCACGAAATCCGCGCCTCATGCTCGTCTGCGTGCAACGGAACAGAACCCGGATCATCTGGGTGAACGCCCGCCCACGCTGATTGTTCTGACACAAGATCCGCCACCGTCGCCCACGTTTCCGAGGTACAAGGCGGGTTCACAACAGCCGCTTTGGCGAGTGCTCGGCGGGTAGCTCCACTGAGGCGGAGGAGCTCTGTACCGCAAATCCCTCGATCCCAGATATACCGAGCGAGTTTGATGGAATCGGCATATTCCGCGGCCTCCGCGTACGAGGTATGAGTGAAGTCCACGTGGGTGGTCACGGCTGCACCCGCGGATAGCGACGGCGCCGCTCCGAGGCAGTCAACCCACCCCAGACACCGAAACGCTCGTCGTTCGCCAATGCGAATGCCAAGCAGTCGACACGAACCTCGCATCCTGCGCAGACCCGCTTCGCCGGCCGGACAGCTTCTCCCGGTTCAGGAAAGAATGCTTCGGGATCAGTACGTTGGCACACAGCTCGCTCCTGCCAATCGACATTCCCAGCGATATCGCCTGGGTGAATCTCGTTGATGGTCATCGCAACCACATCTCCTCTACACATCGGCCTCTCGGATTGACGGGCGAACGGTAGCGAGGGACCTGGACTGCGTGAACCGGAGCGGAAGGCCGGCCACCCTTTTCGACTTTCACATCGTGGACGCGAAGCGGCGTCCTACCAGATCAGTACACTTCTGTGTACTGCAAAACGACCGGTAGATTTCTAAGCGTTCGCTCCCAGACATGCGATCCTCTGACGCCGGCACCCCTTGTCCGGCGGCCCAACCAACCGACGGGATACACGTGCCAACTCCAACCTCTTCCACGCCTGGCCCAGTCATGACGCGGCTCGCAACAGCGTTGTTCAGGAACGCACAAAGCGCCGGCCGAAACTTTAGGGACGGAGAACTTCACAACATCCGCCAAGGTGAAGAAGGAACCACCGAGCGGATCTTGCTGCACCTCACGAAAACCATTCCCGAACTCCACGTCGGAGCCTTCAACCGCAGAGAGGAATCCCGCTACGGTGCGGACTGGGAATGGTGGATCTCGGACGGCTCGAATAAATGGTTTCACCTTGTCATCCAGGCCAAGAAGCTTCAAACGACTCCGGCGCACCCGGCCGGGAAATACAAGATAAAGCACAAAATTCGATCATCCGGCATGCAGCAGATAGACCTACTCGACCTCTACGCCCGAAAGAGCGGAGCGCAGAGCCTATATGCGCTCTACAACCCCGCGGCTCGCGGCGTCCGGTACAGCGACCACAAGTGCTGCCTCGGCCCCTCCGGCGACCGAATCACTGCTGTCAGCGCAGATGTATTTCTCAAGCGGTTCCCACGTACCAAAGGTCTAATCGATGATGTACCCCTAGCAGCGATCCGTGAGCACGCGCTCCCCTGGTCGTGCCTGGCAAACGACCGTGTCACCACACACGACGTGCCGCCGCCAACAGGGCCTTCCCCGCTGACCTTCATGCAATTTGCTCAGTGGACAGTCACGCAAGATGACAGCGGGGACTCGCTTGGCACGTTCGATTCGACCAGCGCGGCATATTCATTGCTCGTCAACTCCGCGACAATGAAAGCCCTTGCACAAAGCCAGGACTGGTTCACGCGGAACTATCGCCACTACCTCGACGACTGGAAGGGAGTAGAGAGACCGGGGTTGCCCGAAGAATGGAAGGACGCGCAGAAGATTGCCACATCTCGGCGCGAATCTTCCGACGAGCTTTTCGAGCAACAGCGAATCAGGATCTTCGACCGCGCTGAACTCCCTGCCTACGTTTCTGCCATCCTCAGCAACGAACCGATCCCCGAGGACGTGCGGCACCCCTTCTCAGACCTCGGCGCTGCTCCCAAACAGGTCCTCGCACTCGTCGCACCACCCCCACCAGACCAGCCGACCGAGCCCTCGCCCGTCGAGTGGCAAAATTCGATGCATACGACCTGGTACCCGCATCGAGTAACAGGCCCACCAATCCCGCAGTCGAACCGTTACCGGGGCAGATGAAGTTCGCGCATGCGCGTCGGGTGCATGTAGGGCGGACGAACACCAGCCAGCCCGAAACCAGCGGTGACCGGCGTATCTCGCGAGCCCGTCACACATGCGGCCGGTGTCGTGCGTCCCAGCGTGCCGTCGGGGTGCTCGTGCGAGAACTTCCACGGATCCTCACCTGCACGGTTCTCGAACTCCCACCGCAGAACATGCCCCTCACCGTGTGCGCGTTTCTTCCCGATCACATCGAGACCGGACAATATCGCCGCGACGGCCGTCAGGTCACCCACACCGCGCCAGGTGACAGTTCGGGAATTGGTGATCATCAACGGCATGTACCTCGCCCGGTAGCGGCCTTGCCGGTCCGAGATCACTGCCGGCACGCTCGACGCGAGTTCCTCGAGCCCTCGGTGATCAGTTCTGCTCGCCCAGTGCCGCACCACCGGATCCCCCGCCGGGTCTTCAGGGAACGAACACGTCGCGCACCAATGCCAGTCCGCACCCGCCAGAGTGCAGCGCGCCAGCGGTAATTCGAGATCCGGCGGGGTCTTCTCCGGCGAGAGCGCCGGCACGTATTCGCCGCGGTCGAGGGCGCCTGCTTTGTGGTCGGCCCACAGTTCAGCAGCGAGGATGCCGTCCAAGGCGATCCCCCAGGGGCTTGCATGTGCCAACCCGGACGAGAGATGGGCCCTGACCAGGAAGGGAGCGAAGGCAGTGTCTGCGTTCATGTCAGCCACCCCAGTGCCTCGATCACGTCTTCTCGTAGCGGTTCCAGTTCCGCTCGCCAGTCCGCGACCTGCGGGCCGGGGCCCGTCAACACGGTCAGCTCCGACTCGGCGCGGACTCTGCCGTGCCCGATCGCGCTACGCCCACCCAGGAAGCCGTCTCGCGAGAATCGTTCCCACACGTCACTGAAGAAGGCGATGTCGCGGTCGGTTGCCCGGTCCAGCCTCAGGAAGGTTTCGAAATGTGTTCCTGCGGGCAGCGTCTCGACCTCGAAGCGCATCAACATCGACGTCTGGTGCGCCGACGTTCCCGAACCGGGCACGGTGTCGGCATCGAAGGGCGCCGGAAAGGACTTGGTACCGGCGTCGTCGAAGCGGCTGTAACTTTCCAGGGACATGAGCTCGAACTGCGACATCAGCACTCCCGGGTAGGGCCTGCTCATGATCGATTCTGTTTCCTTCACTCGGGGAACAACTTTGCCGACTTTCAGACATCCGTCGATCGGCGGCGCACCGCCTCCGTTGCCCCCGAACAGACTGATCGGCGGGACCAACTCGCGCAGCCGCTGACGCCGGCGGCCCGTCAATCCATCGCCGGCGACTTTGCTCAGGTTGCCGCCGTTGCGCAGTGCGTGCGCCGCGGAGAGAAGTATCTGTCCTTCGTAACCGATCACATCGCGGAACAATTCCTCGGCGGTGCGTCGCAATGCTCCCCGCAGCGAGTTCCCCGACACGACCGGTACCAGCACTTTCCTCCCGTCGGGCTGCAGGAGCGGTTCGCGGCGAAACAGTGTCGTCGTCGTTTCCGACTCCTCACCCTTCTGCGAAATCGACGACAGGGCAGTCAGTTCGACATCCCACCTCACGGTAGAGCGCATCAGCTGACCTTCCTCGCGGCGCGGGCAGCGGCAACTGATTCGGCCACGATGCGGGTGCGCAGGACATACGCCGTGGGACGCTCCCGCAGCAGTGTCAATACCGGCTCCGATTCGGCCCGCAGAAGAGCTGCCAACTCCAGCCGCTCATCGGTAGTTCGCGGCTCGGATTCGAGCGAGCGTGAGACCACCGACCACCAACGATCGAGGTCGGCTCCTCCGACATAAGTGGCAACGCGGACTCGGTTCGGCAAATGCTGCGTCCAGTACGTCGCCCGGCGCCGGCCCACCCTACTGCGCAGTGAGAACTTCCTGAAATGACCTTTGACAGCCTGATCTGGCGTTGTCCGTGCTATCGGGTTATCTCTTCGTCCCCGCCCCGAACAAAGGGCCTCACCGCCCAAACCGTAGCGATGAGGGGTAACCGAAAGACGGAGTCACGATTCCTGGAGTGGATCGATTTGCCCGATGTCGTCATCGGGTAAGCATAGATCACGATGCAATTATGAAGAGAATTCTCATTCATCCGGCAGTGTGTGAGCGATATTTCAATCCGAACCTGCAACTATCACCAAATTTTGTTAACGAACAAACACTTTTTGTAGTGAAACTGGGCGACGGCTGCATACGAGGAACATGCGAATACCTCTCCGTTGCATCACCCGCTTCATTCACAACCAAATGACCGGGCATACACACAATTTCTTTGTACTCCCAGTTCAGGGCCTCACGCACTCATCTACCGGCACTGTTTGGCGGTGAACAGCAGTCCGTTGAACTCCCCAGGGGCTCCCCCGGAACGTGCTTGAAAGCAATCTTCACCGCCTCATAGCGCAGACGAATGCGGTTGGTTAGTTTCGGCAAATGGCAGGCTCTGACGGTACCGATAACTTCGCACTGCGCACCGCCGTGGACAGCACCACATCGATCCGAAGTCAGCTACTCGTTAGGATTCACTCAAGATAGTTCAATCCCGAAATTTCGAGGGTCACCCACGAACGGTTCTGCCACATGCTGTTGATCGAGGTGGCAACTTATATCGGATGGCTGCACGCACAGAGTTTCATTGACGGAAGGGCGCAATATGCTTCGCGATACCGCAGCGACGACATCCGCGACACCCCTTCTCAGAGCTTCTTGCGCTTACGCCCACTGCGCACACCACAACGATGCATCCACAACGGCCATCATTCCGAGCTCGATGAACACACTCCGCCGCGGAGATTCACCCGAAGTGGCGGTGCCGAAAAATATGTACATCTGCGAAGGTGAGGACCGTTGACGCCCCTCAATCGACCGAGATCATCTCGCGAGCTCGACCGACGTAGATTTCTCGCCCTGGCAGCCCTGGGGATTCCCGCCGCGATCGTGTCATGCGCGAGTCCCCCGACTCAGATAGTGGCAACAACAGAGAGCCAAGCACTTCCCTCAGCGGCGGCACCCCCACCAGAAACTGCACCGGCATCTCTTCCCCAGTGGGATCGAGCGCCCTCGCGGTGGGGAACAGAATTGCCCGGCGTGCAGACCCTCGTCCCAACCACTTCCCAAAAACGCACGATGGCATTGACATTCGATGTATGTGGAGGCCCCGGAGGCTCGTCGCTCGACCGACCATTGATCGCCACGCTACGCAATTTTGCAGTTCCCGCAACACTGTTCCTCAACGAACGGTGGCTTCACACCAACCCACGCGAAGCAGCCGAGTTACGAGAAGATCCACTCTTCCGAATCGAGAACCACGGCTCACTCCACGTACCGCTGTCCGTTACCGGGCGTCCCGCGTACGGCATCGCGGGAACGCCTGATCCCTCTGCTGTCGTCCACGAAATCGACAGCAACCGCCAATTGCTCAGCAGCGCGCTGGGAGTGGACAGTCGATGGTTCAGAGCAGGCACAGCGCACTACGACGATGTCGCTATCGCAATCGCACACGACCTCGGCGTACGTATCGCAGGTTTCGCAGTCAATGCTGATGCAGGCGCGACAGCATCAGCAGGAACCGTGTCCCGCCAACTGCGGACAGCACCAGATGGTGCGATAGTTCTCGCCCACGCGAATCAGCCTCACTCCGCAACAGCGGAGGGCGTGAAGTCTGCACTGTCCCTCCTCACCTCTGATGGCTGCCGCTTCGTCCACCTTGATGACATGGATGCGCTATGACTGACGCTCACAAAGGCCCAGCCCAGCTCAGCTCCGATGCAAGCAACTCCCCGAATACCCTGAATGCATTGATCATTGATGCTCTACGGCACGGCCAGGTCAGGTCGAGTTCGCTCGCGGGCGGTGCGGCCGTGATCGAAATAGCAGGTCGGGAGGAATCCGAGGCTCGCTCCCATGCCTCGTTGGAGGTGCTCGCGGCGCATCCGTGACCCTCGCGCACCAGATCTCCAGGAACGCACAAGCCGAACATCCTTTACCCGACACGAACAACAAGGTCATAGCGGCGTTGGCGGTCGCACTGGATAGCGCGATGAGGGTAGCCGGGCACTGAAACCGCTCAGCGTGGTTTCAGTGCTCGCCGCTCATCGAGCAAGGTCCGGAGCAAGACAAACCGGAGGCACTCGAGACGTCGACAAGCCGATGCGTCATCGGGCCCAATGCGTCATCCATCAGATCCTGCTTGCCCTCAACGACTACGAGCCGTGTCCGACCACCGAGAATTCATCACCGTGCCGAGCCCTCATAGTCTCGACGAGCGTGTCGATCGAGGCCAGCAACTCCGCTGGCGGCGTGGTCAGGTCGAGTGCGTGGCAGTAGATGGTGATGTCGGCGCCGACAACCTCGACTGCATGGGAGGCGGTGTCGCCTTTCGCGTAGATCAGGTGACCTTCGCGGAGGCCGAGGGCGGTGCAATAGGCGGTCAGTTGGTACATGTCTGCGTTCGGTCCGGTCTTGCCGGAAGTGATCGTTTTGTACTTGGCGTCGATCACCGCCACGGGCTTGTCGTCGCTGTTGCACCAGGTCAGGTCAGGTTCGATCGTGACGGTGCGGCCGTGATCGAGGTAGCGTGTCGGGCCGGATCCGGGGCGCACTCCGGTGCCGCCGCGGCGGGCGATCGCAGCGGCGGTGGTGGTCATCAGGAAATTCTCGAACACTTTCCACATGTCGAGGACGAAGCCTCGCACGACGACAGTCCCGATGCGGTGCTCGGTGGACCGATGCTCGGTGATCAACTCCGCCAACTGCAATGCCCAGTGGTAGCGCTCGTTCAATCTCGTTCGCGCCGGGGACGGTTCGGCACCAGCGGTGGGCGGTGTGACGTCTGCGAGGGCGCGGCGGAGCCTGGCCAGCCTCGTCTGCAGACGGGGCGGGACTACCGCGGAATCGAGCAGAATCACGGTGGCGGCGAGCAGCAGCTGGTTTTCGGCGATGTCTTCGTCGTATTCGTCGTAGCGGATCTCCACAGGCAGTGCGAGCGAAGAATCGTCGGGTGATCTGATCGCCCGCGCGTAGCCGCCCGCGCAAGACCGGGCCCGAGTCTTCGACTTCGCGGTAGCCGGAGAGCAGTCCACGGGCGGTCGCTCGCTCGGCGGCGACGACGAACGCTTCGGCCAACGCCGCAACCAGGTCGGTATCCGTGTCAGCGAGTGCGGTGTGCTGCGACCACCACGCCGGGTCACGGACGTATCCCATCATCCACATCACGCAGCTGATCGGCGTTTTCGGTTCCACCCTCACAGTGAGAGCACCGACGGTCACGGCACCGACCTTACGGGTGGCGGCCAGTGTGAACACTCCGGGAGTGGTCGTGGGTGTAACCGTGACCAGCCCAGTGGCCGCGAACGCGGCAGCACCCTCCGGCGTCAACACCACCCGCGGGCGGCACACCAGGCAGCCGGCACAACCGTAACCGCATGGTGCCCGCTCGAAGAGGGTCACCGTAACCGGATCATTCACCGGCGGTCAGGCTCTTCTCCAGAGCAGCAAGGCCGTATCGGGCTTCGAGATCCACGGTGCGGTCCCCGAAGTGGAATTCTTCGAGCAACGGGATGATCGCGATGCCGAAATACCTGCGCCAATCCCCCGTCGCTGTGGACGGCCGGACGCATGAAATACGAGGGTCCGAACAGGTGCGTCCGGATCGTCGATTGCAGTATTCAAGGCGTGGTGCAGGTCCGCGACACGCTGCGGGTACTTGCGGGCGGTGAGCCAGCGTCTCAGGACCGATTTCGTGGGCTCCTGCGCGGGGTGCAGCGGAATGAATCCGAAGCGGCGGCGCATGGCGGTGTCCACGAGAGCGATCGAGCGGTCCGCGGTGTTCGATCGCGGAAGATGATCACCACATTGCGTGGCAGTGTGAACGACTCGACCTTGTCCGTGGAGTACATCAGATCGATTGCCTCGTCGCGGTATTCGAGCAGGAAGTACAACTCACCGAAAATCTTGGCGAGGTTTCCGCGATTGATCTCGTCGACGACCAGCACGAACAACTGATCCGGATGCTTGCGGGCGCGGTCGGTCAAGCGGCGCATCGGGCCCGGCTTGAGTTCGAAGCCGACCTGCCCATCGCTGCGCGGGGTGGGCCGGAAGCCTTCGAAGAAATCCTCGTAGCTGTAGGCCGGGTGGAACTGCACGATGGTGACGTTGTCCGGGCCGGCGAGATGCCGAGCCAACGTCTTCGCGATGTACGTCTTCCCTGTACCGGGCGGCCCGTAGAAGATCAGTTGCGGGCGATCACGCAGCAGATCGGTACCCGGGCCAGCCAGTCGAGATCCACATGCAACGAGTCCGCCAACTCTTGGTCCGGATCCACGATAGAGAATTCCTTGTGCCGGAACGAGCAATTCCTCGTCGGGCTCTTCGAGGTCGTCCATAATCGCCATCGGCCGCGTCAACCTCCTTAGGCGGTGTGACCGGCTTCCACATCGACTTCCACGGCGCTCGATAAAAGTCCTCACGCTCTCACTGCAACCGCGTGCCACCTCCGCCGCCGGGACGCGGCACGCGAGCTCGTCGCATAGGCCACGCCTTACCGACTCGGACATCGCGTGAACTGACTGAAAGACATCCCGACCGAACGAACTGGCTCAACAGCCATGAACATCATCGCAGTACTACTGCACATACTGCAATAATCACGCCCAGCGCATTACTATTGCAGTATGCGCAGTGACAACAAGGCCCTCGACCTGGCAGACCTCGCCGCCAGCCAATGGGGCCTGTTCACCACCGCACAAACCCGGGCCCTCGGATTTTCCACTCAACGCATCGCCCGTCTCGCCGACCGCGACACCATCGAACGACTCCGCCATGGGGTCTACCGAATCAGCGGCGCACCGAGCGTTCCCCACGAGCAGCTCCGCGCGGCGTGGCTGATGATCGAGCCGGCCGTCACCGGGGGCGAACGGCTCGATGCCGAGCATCCGGGCGTCGTCTCCCATCGCTCCGCCGCCAGACTCCACGACCTCGGCGACCTCGACGCCGATGTCATGGAGTTCGCGACCACCGGCCGCAAACAATCTCGCCTCGTCGATGTCCGATACCGCACCGCCCGACCAGGGCGGGAGCGGTGGACTCTTCTCGACGGCCTCCCCGTCAGCACCGTCCTCGCCACCATCGACGACCTCGCCGCCGACCACCTCGACGGTGGGCACCTCGCCTCCGTCGTACGCGACGCCGTCACCACCAACCTCGTCGACACCGACGCCTTGATCGCCGTGTTGGGGCAGCACGCGCACAAGTACGGCACCACGCCCGGTGACGGCGCAGGCCTGCTCGATCGGTTACTGACCGAGGCCGGCATACCGGAGTCGACGCTCGCGTTGAGTCGCCGCCTCGTCGCCGGCGGCACCGCCCCCGATATCGCAGCCACCGTTTCCCCCTGACACGAAGGAACACATGAGCACCGACAGACCGCCCCGCAGCAACAATCCGGCGGCATTCAACCGCTCCCTCAAGGACCGGATCCGAAACGAAACCACTCCCCGAGGCCGCAGCACCGAACAACTACGACGCGAGTTCTTCCTCCAACGCTTCCTCGCCCGCGTGTTCTCCGAACCCGGCGAGCGCTGGCTACTCAAAGGAGGCGCCTCACTCCTGGTGCGCCGACCCGATGCCCGATACAGCCAGGACATCGACCTGCTGCACACCTCCGCCGCCGTCGCCGACGCAGTGTCCGAACTCGTCGCGATCGCCGAAACCGACAGCGATCTCGACCCGTTCCGGTTCGTGTTCGACACCCCGCGGCTGATGACCGGCGGCGTATCCGGAGCCAGTGTGAAAGTGAAGGTCTACCTCGGCGCCGTTCAACTCGCCGACTTCCCCATCGACCTATCCGCCGAACTGGTCCCGGTCGGCGACGTGGACTACCAGCTTCCTCGCCCGGTGGTCGAGATGGACGAGCTGGCACCCATGCCGAAGTTCGCGTTGTACCCACTGCCACAACAGGTTTCCGACAAGGTATGCGCAATGTACGAACGGTACGGAGACCTGCAACAACCCTCAACGCGCTACCACGACCTGGTCGACCTCACGTTGATCGTGACCGCCTGGACCCTCGACGCAGCCCTCACCTGCACTGCCCTGCAACGAGAATCCGCACGACGCACACTGACGCTGCCAACCAACCTCGCCGTGCCTGCACCATCCTGGACTGCGGGCTATGCCAAAATCGCCAAAACCGTACCCGGACTCCCCGAACACGCACGCGGAATCGACGGTGCACTACGCATCGTCGGCCAATGCCTCGACCCACTACTCGGCCGGCACCTCGACACCGGAACATGGAACCCGATCGAATCGAACTGGTCCACCCAGTAGAGACGACAACCTCGAGAGAACCCGCCCTGCACACCCACGCCCATCGGGAACTCGTCATCGCCGGCGCCATCACAACTGAAAGTCCCTAAGAAGAGCACTCATTTCGGACTATCCCGACAAAAATTACGCGAAATCTTCCTCCGCAACCAAACGCCGAATCCAAGGTCGCCTAGATGCTGGGCCTCATCGCGAGCCCCGCCGTAGCGCTGGGCGCCTCGAATATTGCGCGTAGGGCGGCGATGTCACCGTCGATGACGACTGCCGGAGCGATGGCGTCGACGGTCAGCACTCCGGCTGCCAGACCCAGCACGATTGGGGCTTCGGCACTCAGAACGGCGTCGACATCCCGCCCGTCCGGCAGGCCGACATCGATACCTGTGGGTGTGGCGCGGAGTTGGATACAGTCGTCTGCAACCGAGATGTTCACCGCCGCTGTCTGATCGACTGGGACACGGCCGGTGAACAATGCCGGAAGGGCCAGCAACATCCACTCGGGCCGGAACGCGTCGTCTTCCGGACCGCGGATCATCAGCGGCGTCGACCACCGGATCAGGCCGTTGATCGGCTCGCGAAGTTCGGCACCCCACGCGGTCAAGGCGTAGGTGATTGCATTCCCGCCTTCGGACAGGCGTCTTTCGATCACACCAGCGGTCTCGAGGTCGCGCAGGCGGCCGGCCAACAGGTTGGTGGCGATGCCGGAGAGGGCTTCGCGCAGGTCACCATATCGAGCGGGCCCCAGCAACAACTGCCGGACGATCAGCAAATTCCACCGGTCACCGATCACATCGAGAGCTCGGGCGAGTCCGCAGTACTGGCCATAGTCGCGGCTCATAACACCTGCTTTCTAAAATAAAGTGTGCTTCACTATATCAACCATCAACTTTGCGAGGGCGCATGACGACGACAACACGGCCATCCTGGGTCGACGACGACCTGTTCCCGTTCGAGAGTCGATTCGTCGATATCGACGGAAACACCGTCCACTACGTCGACGAGGGCTCCGGCCCCACATTACTTCTGCTGCACGGCAATCCGACCTGGTCATTCCTCTGGCGCGAGGCGATCAATGCGCTCCGCTCCGACTTTCGATGTATTGCCCTCGACTACCCGGGCTTCGGCCTCTCGACCCCCAAGCCCGGCTACCGCTACTTTCCCGAGGAACACGCCGACGTCGTCACCGGATTCGTCGACGCACTCGGCCTTGACGACGTCACGTTGGTAGGCCAGGACTGGGGCGGGCCGATCGGACTGGCCGCCGCCCAGCGGAGACCGGGTGTTTTCGATCGACTGGTTCTCGTCAACTCCTGGGCGTGGCCGGTCAACGCGATCCTCCACTTCGAAGCCTCCGCGCGCATCATGGGCAGCCTCCCGATCCGTTTCCTCGTTCGCCGGCACAATTTGCTCGTCAACGCCTTCCTCCCGACCGGGCACCACCGCCGCAAACCCACCACAGCCGAGATGACCCACTACAGACTGGCCCTCGATACCCCGGAGCGACGACAAGCCACCGCTGTGCTTCCCGGCCGGATCCTCGCCAGCCGCGACTTCTTCGCCGAGGTCGAGGCCGGCCTGCCCGACCTCGCTCACCTACCCACGCTAATCGTGTGGGGTGATGCGGACATCGCCTTCCGCCGGCAGGAACGCGAACGACTGGAAGCGACGTTCCCCGACCACACAACCGTGATCGTCACAGGCGCAGGCACCTACGTCGAATCCGACGCCCCAGACGAGTTCGTCGCCGCAATCCGCCACTGGCACACACCCCGACAGTGACACCCGTCCGTGCAGGGAAGTACCGCTGGCACAACGCAATCAGTGGACAGTTAGCGCTTTGTAGTAATTGCGGGCGATACAGGCGCGCGGAGGTCCGAGGGTGTCGGTCTACCGATGGGTAGAACACCGACAAGGACCATTTTCGGTGTCTCTGTCGCACTGTGAGCGCGCCGAGCAATCCAGACATTGTCATCGACGCCGGAGTAACCAGCATCGTGATTGCTGTGGTCCCCGACTACGAGCAACCCGAAAGGCGGACCCGTCGCGGTATAGTTCACCGCTTGTGACAAGTAGCTACTTTCCACCGCTTCTCGCGTGCACTTCCCCGTCCGCCTCTTAATTTCGGCCACGAAATGGCTCCCAGGCCCGGGGTGTACGTGATGTCCGTTCGCCCTCCCGCGACGTCGCTGATCTCACGTTTGACGGTGCCCGGCGTCAGTGTCCCACTCAAGTGCTGATGAAGATCGTCTTGTAGTGCCTTTTCGTGCCAGGAACCTGGTTTTCCGTCTTTGGTCGGCTGGGCTGGCCCAAGGTATGCGGTGCGGGCTCCGTACAGGTTGGCTTGGGCGTCGAAACGGTCGTAAAGGAAGCGAAGGACCTGCGCAACGAGCGAGGTGAAGTAGTGACTGTCCGGTGGGGTCCAGGCCGGGCTCGTCGACAGTTCACCGAGAAGTAGTTCGAGGTGAGAATCGAATCGAGCATTGCCGGTCGGAATGTAACCCTTCATGATCTCTTGAGCGCGCTCGTCCAGCTTGTCGAGAAGTGCTGGATCAAGGTTGTCGCGAAGAGACGTTGTGCCGTCACGGAACAAGGCAGCCAAAGCCGGCCTGTCTGCAAGCTCTTTTCCCGGCACCGCCTCCGCTGCCTTTGATTTAGGGATATGTTCTTGCACGGCCACGTACAACTTATGAGCATCCGAGTTGCTTTTGAACGCTGAGTCAGTGGTGAGTGCCTGTTCGAGTTGATGTCGCAAGCCCTCGGTTCGTAAGAACGCCGCCTCGATAGTCGGGCTGACGAGTCGACCGAGAGCATCCGGCTGCCCGGCCACGTGGGCGTGCACGCTGCGGCTCGCAATATAGACATCGAGCAGATTGTTCAGGGCCACAACCGGATTCCACCAACTAGGTTCCTTTAGGTGACCACTCGCGGTGCAGAGAGTAGTAACGAGACATGACCACGCGCTCTGCGCCGAACCTCGGGCACTTAGCCAAGTCAGTTCGTGGAATCGGCCGCTCCAGGCAGTGAACAATGCAGTCGTTTCGCTGAGTCGGTCAGACGCCTCGCTTATGCGTTGGTCCGCGCCTGCCACTCCTTGACCGAGTTCGAGGAACGCAAGAACTGCCTCAACTGCGGCAGCATACGCTCGAGCGTCTAGGCGAGCTTCGTGTGTGCGATCTAATTCCGCGAAACGGAACAGGGCGCGACGCAAATATTGCTCGGTGGCGGAGGCGTCCGCTGCGTTGAGAGCTTCACGAACGTCTGCTATCGCCAACTCGAAGGATGCATCGGCACGGGAGGCGAGAGAAAGATTTGGTCGGTTCTCCAGCATAACTAATACTTCGAGAAGATCGGACTCGCCGAAGTGATCGTGTGCAAGACCAATCAAAATCGGTAACCGTTCTAGTGCATCGGCAGGCTCGGCCCCAGTGATCTCCGTGAGCAGCACCAGCAGTCGATGCGGATTGGTATATCCACCGACGGCCAAGCGCAATAGCCCGGAAACTGCCGGATGCGCAAGCGCCGCCGCCTCTGTCTGCGATTGTGGCGTGAAGGCTACTTCGGCAAGTTTCGTCAAGTCACGCGCCAGTCCGGTGCTGAGTCGAGCGGACATCACAAGGTGCGCGCAGACCGTGTCGAGCGCCTCGGTCAGGATCCAAGCGGCATGAGGACTCCGAAACCCCCGTGCGACGGCATCAAGTAGTACATTCGCCTGATCCTCCTGCAGAACGTCGAAGTCGCGGGCCACTGCATTGACCAGGTAAGGAAGCAGAGGGCCACCCGCTACCCGTTCCGCCTCGCTAGTGACGCGTTCAAAGCCGCCTAGGTCGTCGAGCGCAGGACCCAGATCAGGTTCCTCGACGGAAGCATGGCTCGCCCAGTGCGCCAGCGATTGATCGGAAGTCGGAAACAACGCACTCCTTTCGCGGCGAGATTTAGGTGCCCACCATTAGAACAGATGTTCGCCATCGCTCGTGATGACACGGTCATCCGGAAGTAGATTATCGACGAGCGCGGGATCAGCTGTAGTAAAGAAGATTTGTAGGTCGGGAATCTCCTGTGCGATGGCCTGGAGCTCCGCGATCAGCGTTCTAGCGGGCACCTTGGTGACTTCTTCCGCTGCGATCGAATCGATCAGCAAGAGTCCGGGGTGCGCGGTCACTCCACGGTCCGCACCGGTGCGCAGCAACGCAATGACAGTTGCGATGCGCATACGCAGACGGTCACCGCGGCTCAGCTTTTTGAAGATCGTCGGCACACCAGACTTCCCTCAAGGCGCGCCTCGTTGCTTCTCGTCGAGGACTCATACAGCCGCGAGCGTGTCGATCAGTTTCCTACAGAACGCTGGGAGATCATCGGGGTTGCGGCTCGATATCAAGGTATTCGGCCCTGAAGTACAGACGACCACTTCTTCGTCTACCCATGTGCCGCCTGCGTTCGTGATATCGGTACGCAAACTCGGCCACGACGTCAGCGTACGACCGGCCACCACGCCGGCTTCGACCAGCGTCCACGGTCCGTGACAGATCACTGCGACAGGCTTCCCGGCATCGAAGAAACTCCGGGCGAACGCCACCGCCTCGGGATTCATGCGAAGGAAATCGGGGTTGGCCACACCACCAGGGAGTACGAGAGCGTCATACTCAGACGACGACGCCGATTCGACCACCGCGCCCACGTCGAAGACGTCAGCTTTGTCGAGATGGTTGAATGCCTGGATAGTTCCGGATTCGGTCGAAACAATCGACGGCCGAGCGTTTTCCGCAACCACTGCTTCCCACGGATCCGTCAGCTCGACTTGTTCGACTCCCTCCGTCGCCACGAGGAATGCCACTTTCTTCCCTGCGAGTAACTCGCTCATACTTGAACGTCCTCCCTCATGTTCGTCACCCGCTGAGCGACTGCTCAGCTGGATGCGCCCTCGGTGTCGTCGAAGAACGACCATTCGCCATCATGGTGAACTTCCATGCGCCATCCCAGTTCCGTATTGTCGGCGCGGGCGTCCACGAACCAAGCGTGCGCATCGTCAGCGCTCTCGATGTCGCGCGTCGCGGTGACGTCGCCTGCAGGATTGATCACTCTGTAAGTAGCCATTCAGTTCACCTTCCCCAGCCGATGTTTCTTCAATCATCGGTCGCGATGCCGGCCGAACACGTACCCACGCCGATCGTCCGGTTCGCCTTCGGGGGAACGGGCGATTGTCGCTGATGCGCGATCTGAGTCGACCGAAGTAGATCTACGGCTTGCTGGCCCTTGCATGTCGCCGATACGCAAACCGTCGGCGATCATGTCGCACGGAGGCGCGAAACCATCGGAAGTCGAGACACATCACCACACCCATGCCGATACTCAGCATCACAAGCAACAGAACAACATTCAGCACCGTGTTTCCACCCTTCGGTCAGGCTGCGGTCACGCCGCGAAGCGCGGTAGGCGTCGATTCACTCCTTGCCGAGGCCGCGGAAACCTTGGCACGTGGCAGCTCTCCGGCCTCTCTTGCCATACAACGGTCTCCGGAAGGCGCGATTCCCACGATCTCGCGCCACCACATTTCGCGCTCTTCGGATTCCGTCCACTCCACGACATCCACCACGGGCCCTCCTTCACCAACCCCGATTTGTTACCCCGCTCACGCATTGAGGAAACGTGACTTCGACTGCGGCGGGTCAGCGCCGTTCCGGTTGCCTTACAACTGTGCGAGAGCGTCGGGTTCCGTGATGCCCACCCGGAGGCAGTTTCGTGGGCAACAATTGACCACGATCGTCGTAGCGCTGCACATCCAACCCTTGACTGCTCCCGCCGTTGGTTGCGGTGGCAGCGAGAATCGCCTGGTTGTCGGACTCGAAGAACTCGTCGCCGCTCGATCCGTCCGCGAGCGTTATCCTGTATCGCTCCATCACGCCACCACCGTTTCCGATGCGAAACCTTCTCGTAGGCAGGGGGTTTCGATTTCGCGACTTCTCTCGTCCGCCGTGGCACCCTCGCTTCGAGGAGCGATGACCGAATGTTCGAGTCGGCGCCGCATCCACTCAATATCTCACGCGTATACCGTAGATTTTATATATCATTTGGATCAGATCAATTCAAGATCCCGAAGAGAAATGATCAGATAAGGAGGCATGGTGCCGCACACATCCGGTCCCCTCCCTGCTGGCCTTCATGGCATCTCGGCGCCCACGGACCTGCCGGGGTTTCACCATCGCGACACCCCTCTACAAGGAGTACGGGCTGATCATCCAGGTCCGAACACGAGGCGGCACACGCCGGTACAGCGATGCGGCCCTCTCGCCCTCTCACGACTGGGCCGCATCGCGGAACTGATCGCAGACGGAATCGACCTGATCGACATCGGGCGACCCGCCAGGTTCGCCGCTGGGTACGCCACCCAGCCGGGCCGCGCATGTCGCCGGCAGCCACGGATGGCGACATGCGTTTGAGAGTGCCCACCCGGCGTGCCGTCGGGGACGCCGGGTGGGCTGGTGTGCGCCGCAGTCCGGGGAGACGGACGCGCAGTTCAGACGGCCCGCCGGCGCCTACAGGTGACGAGACTCCGACGGACCGATACACACCCGAGCTGAACAGGCACCGGGCATGCAATCCAGGTGGTCCGCTGCAAGCACGCAACTGCAGGGGTGTACTCACTGCGGACCGTGGGCAGCCTAACCCGCCAACACCGCCGGGTAAAGGCAATCAAAAGGCGCGGCGGCTCCGGAGCGTGGGATTAACGTTTATCGTTCCTGGTCAAGCACTTTCGGTGTTCAGCGAACTTTTCCGTGCCCTAGCGGCGCGCCGGAAGGATGCGTCAACGTCGCAGTCCAGGCGATGACGGCGATGGCAGAGCCCAGAATGGCTGCGGGCACGATGTACTTCGGCCAACGGTCCATGCACGTCAGCGTAGCGGCGCAACCCTGGGCGGCGCGAGCGAGAAAATTCGTAAGCCTGCGCAAACACTGTCACTACGAGAGCGACCCACCCCCGGCGAGTGACAGCCGGTAGGGCAGGCCGTGCGCGGCAGCCCCGAACTCGTATGACTGTCTTGCCGCACCGTACGAGTAGCCGGATATCGGAAATCGAAACTCCGGCCGAGAAGTATCTGGCCGGGGTTTTCCTCGAACATCGTCGACGCCGAGCACACAGCCCATGACGCATGGGCCCTTCCGCTGAATCGAAAATCGGCGAAGAAGATTCACGGAGGCGGGCTTCGTTTCGACCAGGGATCTAGAGCAGGTACGGACTACCCCCAGGCCCACCACCCGGTCCCGATCGGTCGTCACCAGCAGCCAGACGTGTCGGTGCAAGCACTGGCCGGGCCGCCGTCTCGCCAGGCGGACGGGTACAGCCCGGTCAGCCAATTCCCCGGGCACCAAGACATTCGCCGCAGACCACCTGCTCCATGGATACTCAGCATGCACCACTCGCTGCGGCACGCAGCGCTGCGATGATTGCTGCTTGCTCGGGAGGGGTGGCGTTCTTCCACGATCTGACGGCGGTTGCTTGGATCATTGCCAGCACCGCGTCGACATCGCCGCCGAATGTCATCACCGTGGGACGGACGTCGGTGCAACTCTGGGCGAGTTCTGCCGCCGAGATCTCGAGCGGGACGTTGACTGCGGTTGTCAGTCCTTCGGGGGTGACTTCGTAGGTTTCTGTACCGGGAGATGGATGAGCGATTCGCGAGTGCGGCGCAGCAGGTTGCATCGATGCCACCACGGTAGGCCGACTTCTTGTCATCTGGCCGGTCTCCGCGCCAGCAACCTCGTTGTTCGGATCGCCGCTCGTCGAGCACGACATCGTCAACGCTGCTGGAATCAGAAGCGCGCTGAACAGTCGGACGATGCTGTGCCGGACGAGAGTGCCGCGGTGTGCTGGAGGAAGTGTTCGGTCCGATTTTCTGTTCACGGTCGGTCCCCCGTCATGTCTTGCCCTCGGGAAAGGGCGTGCAGGTAGCGGCGTTCCCACATGCTTTCGCGCCGATACGCTCGAATATGCTTCGGCCAAGAGGTGAAGAAAGCGGACGAGTGAAATCCGAGGATCGGGCAGTAACTCGCAAGCGACCCGACGAGTGGACTCATGTCTCCACTACAGGATGAGAAACAACATCGCCACAAGGACAACGCATGACATTGCTGCCGCTAGCGGCACCAGGATCGGCGCAGTGTCGTGATCATTCATGCGTTCTCCGCCGCTGCCTCATCAGAGCCGGAATTCTATCCCGGCAGGAGAGTGTCCGGCAACATATCCCGGCTGCGGGCATCTCGACCATTGGAGTCTGGCGAGACCACGATGAGGAATCAGAAAAAACCTCTCCCGGCATCCAACTCTCGTACCGCAACGAAGGCGCTTCCTCACCGGATCCACCGGTTGCGATTTGAGCAATCGCAGCATCAGCCTCTACGGTCGGACAAGCTCGAGCACGCCTACTAGTCGACATCGGTCACTATGTCGGGCGAGCGCGATACACGCTCCTACGGGTTGTGTTCGTGCCGTGATCGTCCGATGTGGTGGCTTCCTGAGGAGGACACGTGAGCGCACTGAAAGAAGCGTGGCAGGGAATCCGAAAACCGGTTTTCGTTCCCGCATCGATCGTCATCGTGGCCATGATCGTGTTTTCGGTGGTCTATGCAGGTACAGCGGAAGATGCGTTCGGATCCCTGAATTCAGCGATCAGCGACGGCATCGGATGGTGGTACATCCTCACCGCCACCGGTTTCGTGATTTTTGCGCTGTACTGCGGCGTCAGCCGTGTCGGCAACATCCGGTTGGGACGTGACGACGAGCAGCCCGAGTTCGGGATGCTCTCGTGGTTCGCGATGCTCTTCAGCGCCGGTATGGGCATCGGCCTGGTGTTCTACGGAGTAGCCGAACCACTTTCGCACTATGTGAACCCTCCCGTCGCGGGCGGAGTCGCTGGATCCACGGACGCCGCAGCCAATCAAGCGATGGAACTGACGATGTTCCACTGGGGTCTGCATGCCTGGGCCATCTACGTCGTCGTCGGTCTGGGTCTGGCATACATGACCTACCGCAAGGGCCGCCCGCTGTCGATCCGTTGGCTGCTCGAGCCCCTCCTCGGACGCGCTCGCATCGAAGGCGGTATCGGTCATACGATCGATGCGATCGCGATCATCGGCACGTTGTTCGGTGTCGCTACCTCGCTCGGTTTCGGCGTGCAACAGATTTCGGCCGGTCTGGATTACCTCGGCTGGGTGGAGACCGGAAACGTGCTGACGGTCGTCCTGATTACTTGTGTCACCGGGCTGGCCACGTTTTCCGTTGTCTCCGGAGTCTCCAAGGGCCTCAAGTGGCTCTCGAACATCAACATGGTTCTCGCCGCGAGTCTCGCGATCTTCGTCCTCGTACTCGGCCCGACTCTGTTTCTGATGCAGTCGTGGGTGCAGAACCTCGGCGGGTACGTCCAGGCTTTGCCTGAGCTGATGCTGCGCACGTCTCCGTTCGCCGAAGACGGTTGGGCTGGAGCGTGGACCATCTTCTACTGGGGCTGGTGGATGAGCTGGGCACCGTTCGTCGGCATGTTCATCGCGCGCATCTCACGCGGCCGCACCATCCGCGAATTCGTCTTCGGTGTACTGCTCGCCCCCACTGTCATCGGATCTCTGTGGTTCACGATCTTCGGGGACTCCGGCATTCTGCGTCAGCGCAACGACGGCGACATGCTCACAGCGGACGGGGCAGTCGACACCAACACGACCTTGTTCCACCTTCTGGACGGTCTTCCCTTGTCCACGGTGACCAGTGTCCTCGCCATCGCAGTGGTGGTGTTCTTTTTTGTCACCTCCTCCGACTCCGGCTCTCTGGTCATCGACATCCTCTCCACCGGCGGCGATTTGGAGACACCGAAGATCACACGGGTCTACTGGTCGGTGCTCGAGGGAGTGGCCGCAGCGGTACTACTCCTCGTCGGCGGAAGTGGCTCGTTGACAGCGCTGCAAACCGCGTCGATAGCGACCGCGGTGCCCTTCTCCATCGTGTTGGTACTCGCATGCGTATCCATGCTTAAAGCATTCCGCTACGACGTGGCCACCACCCCGCGATACTTGCGCGTCTCCTCGCACGGTTCGGGCGCCACCACCGGCGAGGAACCGCTGCCGACAGAGAAAGCCCGCGGAAAACGCCACCCCAGTGGCATCTCGGCCACCTTCGCCGGCCTTGCTCCCTCGACCCGGGATCTTCCGAAGCAGGACACCGACGAGCATCTCGTGCTCGCAGTACACGAGGTGTCCTCGCACTCCATCGACGTGGATCCCGCGACCGGTGCGATCGCATACTCCGGCAACGGAGTACTCGACGATCCGCTCGGCGGCGAAATCTTCGATACCCCCGAATTCGCGCAGTCAGCAGAAGGACACGCCCAGGCCAGCGGCCGCGACGAGACCGTCTAACTCTGCATCTGGGAACGAGAGAGTGCTCTCGCCAGTGCCCACCGAAAGCAGGCTGCACCCATGACGCAACAGCCGCCCCGCCCTCCTGCCGGCAAGCGGGCGCTCTTCGCACGTGGCTCCTGGACGGAAACAGCGCGTATCGCTGCCCTGTTACGCGGAGAAACCGTCGGTGGTGCTCTGTTGCTGGCCGCCACGGTCGTTGCGCTCGTCTGGGCGAATTCGCCGTGGTCGAACGCCTACGGCGCGCTCTCCGAATTCCGAATCGGCCCCAGCGCATTGGGGTTGGATCTGCCGTTGGAGACCTGGGCGGCAGATGGGCTGCTGGCGATCTTCTTCTTTGTCGTCGGGCTCGAACTCAAACGTGAGTTCGTCGCGGGCGATCTGCGTGATCCTGCCCGCGCAGCGCTTCCGATAGCTGCCGCCGTGGGCGGCATGCTCACCCCGGCGCTCATCTTCGTCCTGGTCAATCTTCGGACCGGGGACGGGGCACTGGCCGGCTGGGCCATCCCGACCGCGACCGACATCGCGTTCGCCGTCGCGGTGTTGGCGGTGGTGAGCACGCACCTTCCCTCGTCCCTGAGAACATTTCTGTTGACCTTGGCGGTGGTGGACGACCTTCTCGCCATCACCGTCATCGCGATCTTCTATACCGACGATCTCGATGTCGCGATGTTGGGGGCGGCCCTGATTCCGTTGGCCTTGTTCACTCTGGCGGTCCAGAAGAAGGTGCGGTCGTGGTGGGTTCTCCTACCGCTCGCCGGTGCGACCTGGGTACTGGTACACGAATCCGGCATCCATGCCACCGTGGCCGGAGTGCTCCTCGGGTTCGCAGTCCCTGTCATTCGTAGTCCGGCCGCCGGGGGCCCGGATGCGGGCCCAGGCTTGGCGGAACACTTCGAACGCCGCATCAGGCCTGTCTCAGCAGGTTTCGCGGTACCGGTGTTCGCGTTCTTCGCGGCCGGAGTCACGGTGGGCGGAATATCAGGACTGACGAATGCCTTGACCGATTCCGTTGCGCTGGGCATCATTGCAGGGCTGGTGGTCGGCAAAACGGTCGGGGTGTTCGGCACGACCTATATCCTCGCCAGGTTCACCCGGGCCGTACTCGATGAAGGTTTGTCCTGGATCGACGTCTTCGGGGTGGCGATTCTGGCGGGAATCGGCTTCACGGTCTCGCTGTTGATCGGAGATCTCGCCTTCGGTGCAGGCTCCTTGCGCGATGACCATGTCAAGCTCGGTGTTCTCGCCGGCTCCGTTCTGGCTGCTCTGTTGGCGTCGATCGTGCTTCGTCTGCGTAACCGCGCATACCGGATCATCGCCGAGAACGAGGCCCGCGACGACGACGGTGACGGTATCCCCGACGTGTATCAGTCGACCGATTGAATTCGGCTACAGCAGCGGCGACGGACATCGGGTCCGCTACCGAAATTTCTTGCGCCACTGGATCGGGTAGGTGGTGGCATCTATCAATTGCTGCCGCTGCCGCGCGCGAAGGCCTCCGAGGCGGCGCGCACTGTCGATTCCGATGCCGTCCAACAGGCGTTGCGCGCCAACAGGTCCCACGCCGGGTAGCGATTTCATCAAGTCTACGACCTTGATGCGGGCGATGATCTCGTCACGATCTGCCGCGTCGAGAACATCTCGTACACCGATTTGACTGGCCTTGAGTTGCTGGAGCATTCGCGCACGGGCCATGCGGGCATGTTGGGCGTTGACGAGCCCGAGGCGGCGTTGTCGATCGGTGAGCGGTGGAGGTCTCACAGTTACCCTCGGTGCGCGACTATTCTCGTGCCGCCGGAACCCCATCTCGTGGGTTCTCGAAAATTCGAACAGCTTGCGCAACAACAGAATAAGCAACAGAGGGAACGTGGGCTTCAACAGGCAGCGCCGACAGCTTCTCCTTGGTCAATGCCGAATTCAGTGCCCGCAGCGGTGTCGCCGCCCGACCCATCCAGGGCGTTAAGACCTCCACTGCGCTCGTGTGAGGAACACCGAGACGCCCCACTTCGTCGACGACCTTGTCGAAGGTCAACCACACCTGATTGTCGAGTTGTTCGGCGAAGAGGGTGTAAGCACCCCAGGTCCATTGAGCACGTTGAAGATTCGCACTCACACTGATGGCACCGTCAGCGGTACGACCGCGTAACTGCCCGCCCTCCCACACCCAGTCGATCACCGGGTCGGGTTCGGTTCGCCTGTGCGGTGTGGACATGTCGATCGCGTTCGCTCTCATCGTTTCCTTGCGCTCATGCAGGTGCTTCGGTTGCGCAGAAGAGGCTCTGCGTCCCTCGGACTGGCGATCATGCAACCACGTTTGACCGGTGGTGTGAACCGAGGAATTCCGTCTCGAGTCGCACCCGGCCACTGTTTACGCAGGTATGCCTGGTTTTCGCGCGGCCGAAATCGATATACGACTGTGACATTGTCGCCAGTCGTGTGCGTCTGCGTGTTCAACATCGTTGTCTGGAACAACATTTGGACAGAACCCGCGCGAAAGACGGCGGTGTTGCTACCTCGATCACGGCTCGTGTTAGGTTCGAACCGAAGATCGCCGATCCCGGTCGAGCGCAGCGCACGCGCTCGACCGGAGGTAACGGCGCCACGAGAAACACCGACCTGGGCACAGTTGACCTCGGTACAACGGGAAGGCTCGATTCATGACAGGCATGCACTTTCGCGGTACCTCTCTGCGACGATCGTCGATCGCACTGGCAAGTGGTGCGATGCTCCTGACTGCCGTCACGGCGTGCACATCGACGAGCGACACAGACAGCGCCGATCACCTGCAGTCCCTACAGGACACAGGCGCGATCACGGTCGGGTTTGCCGGCGAAGCGCCGTACAGTTTCGAGGAGAACGGTCAACTCACCGGCGCAACCGTGGCGTTGCACCGCGAAATATTCTCCCGGTTGGGTATCGACACGGTCGAAGGGGTCAACGCCGACTTCGGCTCTCTGATCCCTGGACTGCAGGCGAACCGCTTCGACGCGGTCAGTGCGGGTATGTCCATCCTTCCGAAGCGATGTGAGCAGGCCGCGTTCGGTGACCCCGAATTCAACTACACGACGGCCCTGATGGTTCCGGCGGGCAACCCGCAGAACCTCACGGACATGGAGTCCATCGCGGCCTCCGGCGCGAAACTGGCCACCATGACAGGTGCGATCGAATCCGACTACGCCGATGCACTGGCCATTCCTGCTGTCCAAGTGGCCTCACCGCAAGACGGGATGGACGCCGTTACCTCCGGTCGTGCTGACGTGTTCGCATTGACCGCCATCTCACTGAACTGGATGAAGAACAACAACCCCGGCGCTGCTGTCGACGTCACTGATTCCTTCGTCGCCACGATCAACGGAAAGCCACAGGTCGGGGCAGGTGCGACGGTCTTCCGCACCGATGACACCGAACTTCGTGAGGCCTACAACGCGGAACTTGCGAAAATCACCTCGGACCCGCAGAAATATCTCGAGATCGTCGGCCCCTTCGGGTTTACGAAAAAGGAACTCCCCGACCCGGCACTGACCACTGACAAGTTGTGCTCGGGAGCCGCTTGAGGTAGCTGGTAGCTCCCCATGAGTACGAATATCGATGCCCTTGTCGAGGCGTGGCCACGTATCACCGGCGGTGTCGCGGTCACCGCCGCACTGACTCTCGGCGGCGCAGCATTGGCCTTTGTACTCTCGCTCGTCCTCGGCTGTGCGGTCGGTGTGCGCAACCGTTGGATGAGGTATCCGGCGCGGGTGGTGATCGAGTTCTTTCGAGGAACTTCCCTTCTCGTACAACTGTTCTGGCTTTTCTACGTACTTCCGTTGTTCGGGTATCAACTCGAACCGATGTTGTGCGGAGTTCTGGCGCTCGGTCTGAACTACGGCGCGTACGGCGCCGAGGTGGTTCGGGGAGCGATGGCGGCTGTACCGATCGCGCAGAAGGAAGCATGCATCGCCCTGGGTTTCTCACCGTGGCTGCAGGTACGCAAAGTCCTCTTCCCTCAGGCTTGGGTACAGATGGTCCCTCCGCTGACGAACCTGCTGATACAGCTCCTCAAAGGAAGCGCCCTGGCCAGTTTCATCCTGCTTCAGGACCTGACTTATCAGATCGAGCAGCTGCGCCGCGGGACCGGCGACACGATCTTCGCGTTCGGCGTGGGACTGATCATCTACTTCGTTCTTGCGTATGCGTTGACGTTGGTGATGAACGTGGTCGAGATCCGTGCCAAACGCCGACTCGGTCTCGGGCCGTCGCTGCGAGAAGTACTCAGCATCAAGCCCGACCGAGGCGATGAACTCGTAGGAGTGGGGCGATGAGCGTCGAATGGAGTTGGCAACGCGCCGCTGACGCACTCCCGCTCCTGATCGACGGCTTCACGATCACTTTGCTGGCGACAGTGCTCGGAATGGCAATCGCATCGGTTCTCGGTTTGGTGATTGCGATCGCTCGCCGCACCTGCCCTGCGTACGTGCGAGTTCCCCTGCGCTGGATCACCGAGTTCATCCGGCTGACCCCGCTCGTCGTCCAACTCCTGTTCGTGTACTACTTGCTTCCGCAATTTTCCGCGCTGCAGATCGGTATCGGTGTTCTGGGTGTCCACTATTCGACGTATATGGCCGAGGTGTACCGCGCAGGAATCGAAGCGGTTCCCGCCGGACAATGGGAGGCTGCGCGAGCCCTGTCTCTTCCGACGACGAGAACGTGGCGAGCTGTGGTTCTTCCGCAGGCGGTACGCGCCACCCTACCGGCGCTGGGAAACTACGCGATTTCCATGTTCAAGGACACACCGTTCCTCTTCGCCATCACGGTGGTCGAATTGGTCACCGCTGCACAGCAATACGGAGCAAGAACCTTTCAATATCTGGAGCCGATCACGATGGCAGGAGTGATCTTCCTCCTCGCCAGCTACCCCACGTCCGTGCTCATCCGACAAGTGGAGAAACGTCTTGCCTACTGACGAGAACACCCGCTCGGCGATTTCGTTCGAGCACGTGGTCAAACGATTCGGCACGCACACCGTGCTCGATCACCTCGACATCGCGATCGAGCGCGGGGAACGCGTCGCATTGATCGGGCCGAGTGGATCGGGGAAGACGACCATCCTTCGGATTCTGATGACACTCGAGAAGATCGATTCCGGACTCGTGCGTGTCAACGGCCAACCGTTCTCCCACGAAATCAAAAATGGTGAGTTGGTGCCCGCCGGTGAACGACACCTACGCGCCGCTCGCGCCAGGATCGGGATGGTGTTCCAACAGTTCAACTTGTTTCCGAACATGACTGTCCTGGAGAACATCACCGAAGCGCCGATACACGTTCTGCGCCGAAGCAAGGCCGAAGCAGATGCCCGCGCCCGTGAATTACTCGCCCTCGTCGGGCTCGCCGACAAAGAACACGCCCACCCAAACACACTGTCGGGAGGTCAACAACAACGCGTGGCCATAGCCCGAGCATTGGCGATGGACCCCGAAATCCTCTTGCTTGACGAAGTCACCTCGGCTCTCGATCCGGAATTGGTCGCCGACGTCCTCGACGTACTACGAACAATCGCTGCCACCACGGACATCACCATGCTCATCGTCACCCACGAAATGGGGTTCGCGCGCGATGTCGCCGATCGAGTACTGGTCTTCGACGCCGGAAAGATCGTCGAGGAGGGCCCACCGGAACAGATTTTCGACTCCCCCACCCAGGACAGGACGCGCACCTTCCTCAAAGCGGTTCTCAAGCATTGATCGCCCGGTATGCCGTCACCGCAATCTACGGCTCCGGCCGTGGGCGGGTCATCTCGATATCGTCCATACTGCGAGGACCACCAACGCCACCACGACCAGGACGATCGCCGTTGTCGTTTCGGCGGGATGCGCGTTGATCCACTCGCTCATCGCACGATTCGACATTGACGACGTATCGACCATGTGCGTATCCCTTCGAACGGAGATCAATCGGTCAGAGGCAGAACAGGATCCACCCGTGCAGTATTTCCGTTGATGTCTGTTTCACCGTATCGCTGACACCCGCACACGCGAGAATCTCAACGCCAATGACCACCCGTGGAGCGTCTCACACCATCGACGCCGTATTCCTCACGGATCGACCTTCAGGTGCCATGTTGCGAAGTGAATTGCTCCAAAGGGAAAAAGTGCACAGGTCCACGAGATGCTACCGAGGAGGAGAACGTCATGCAGCTCGCTCTCGCAACGCCAACTCAACGAGCACGCACGTACCGCGTCGAAACCTCTTCGATCGCAAGCTTTCTCGTGATCGCCGCAGTGGTCATGGCCTCCCTGGCTGTTGTACTCGCGCTCGACGTCGGCGAACCCGATCATGACACGACCGGCGCGCAGCCATGGCTGCGCTGGCCGGCAACGATCATCGTGGGCGGCCTCGCCGCAGTACTGCTGGGTGCATGCTCGCGGTACCTGTTCGTGCGCTTACACCCAGTACCGACACTGGTGAACACACCGTTGCATGCGGTGGTGACACGTCCGCCCGGCGGCCAGGCAAGGAGCCGGAGTCGAGGTGTTTCACATCGACGTCGCCCTGGACAACGACCGCTCGGTCGCATCGATTGCGGATGCCGTAGCGCCGAGCTCGATCGGCCAGTTTTCGGTCGGCTCTCGCTGGCAGGTCTACCCCCTCTCAGACGACGCCCGCTGGGTTGCATTGAGTGAGAGCCACCACGAGATCATCCGCTACAGGTATCTGATCCACACCCCCACCAGCAGGAACCGACCTCACCTGTTGGTCGAGCGCCCCGGCCCATGTTCGGACCTCGCACACCGTGATGCGACCGACGTGAGGTGACATCGCCCGGGCAGTATCGACTACCTGCGGGCGGCGAGAAACTCCGGTCTCGGTGCAGCACCGCAGTAAGGCGGCGCGAGCGCATTGTCGACGCTGTTGAAGACCACGAAGATGTTCGCACGAGGTACGGGCGAAATATTGCCCGCGGACGCGTGGAGCAGATTGCTGTCGAACAGTGTCATCGAACCGGCAGGTCCGGTGACGACCTCGATGCCGTGCTGATCGTACTGCTCGGAGATCATCTGCTCGTTCGGGACACCGACTCGGGGGATCTCGTCGACCAAGGATTCTTCGAAATACCGTGGCGGGGTGGCGCCGGCGCATTGCAGGAAGGTGCGGTGCGAGCCGGGCATGACCATCAAGGGGCCGTTGAAATGGTGGTTGTCGGTCAAGGCGATCGAGGCGCTGACCGCGCGCGGGGAGGGCATCCCGTCTTCGGCATGCCAGGTTTCGAAATCGGCATGCCAGTAAAAAGCGCCACCTCGGAAACCTGGCTTGTAGTTCAGGCGACTCTGGTGAACGTACACCTGCGATCCCAGAATCTCTGCTGCGATGCAGGCGGCCCCGGACTCCTCGATCGCGTCGGAGACCACCAAACTCAGATTCGCGATGTCGAAGATGGACCGCACTGCTGATGAACCCTTTTCGCGAACGATCCGCTCGTCCCCGCGCAACTCCGGTTCTTCACCGAGTCGCACGACCTCGCTCAGACATCCCCGCACCTGGCGGTCGTCGAGCACTCGGTCGCGATGTGTGAACCCGTTGGCCTCGAAGTCTGCGTACCGAGTACGCATCTTCGGATCCCAGAGAACAGGGTCGGGGCGTTGATACGCACTCGGCGACGCCATCACCCGCGTGTGGTACCGGTCGGCGGCAACAGCCATCAGTACGAACTCCCATCCTCGCGCTGCTCGAATCCCGTCTCCGGCATCGGCGGACACCGACACTGTAGGTGATGCCCACGGCGCAGACACCGGCCGGACAAGCGATTCGCGTACTGCCTCATCGTTTATAACACCTACCCGCGGTAGTTCTCAAATCGCTTGGACTCCAACGACTTTCTCTGCTATTTCAAAGCATCCGTCGAGCCGGCTCGGGTCTCGGCTACGCCCGGAGGATCCGATCGAGTTGGATTGTCTAGGGTAAATGGGGGGTGAGTCGGGTGTCTGGTCAGCAGGTAGGTCAGTGCTGCCCGAACAATCCAGGAGAACGCGATGCATCACCCCATTCGAAGCCGAACCTGCACCCGGCCAGCGTCGAGCGAGCCCTCGAACGTGGACGAGAATCGTTTATAACACCTACCCGCGGTAGTTCTCAAATCGCTTGGACTCCAACGACTTTCTCTGCTATTTCAAAGCATCCGTCGAGCCGGCTCGGGTCTCGGCTACGCCCGGAGGATCCGATCGAGTTGGATTGTCTAGGGTAAATGGGGGGTGAGTCGGGTGTCTGGTCAGCAGGTAGGTCAGTGCTGCCCGAACAATCCAGGAGAACGCGATGCATCACCCCATTCGAAGCCGAACCTGCACCCGGCCAGCGTCGAGCGAGCCCTCGAACGTGGACGAGAGTTGAAGCAGATCGACAGCGACACCCATCGACCTTCAACAACAGATACTTATTGCCGTCGTCAGGGAAACTGGCCGATGGGTGCTCGCCCACAGTTCCGATACAAAATCTGCTGCGGTCGCATTCCTCGTAGTCGAACGGCTACTCGCCCCCGCCTCTGGTCGAAGATTGTGACCGCCACATGGGCTCCGCGACCATGACGTCGACACGGCCGAGCGCCGCCACCTGAACGTCCGGCGGTCAGGAGACTTCGCAGACGGCCCACGCGGCTGGAAATCCACAAGGCAGCAAAGGCCGGCCCCTGGCCTTACCATCTCACCCACGCGCTCTCTCACCACTGACCGACCGGGCCTGACCTCGGCACTGCGATCTGGAATCCGATCACCGGGTCCGGGTCGGCGCCGACCGCCTGAAACGATGTCCCCTATGAGTCACTTCGGTTCATGGGTGCAAGCACAAATTGATCTCCGCGGATATGGGAGCGTCAAGGAAGCCGCCCATGCCCTCGGTATATATCCATCGGTGTTACGTCAGTGGATGTCGATTGTTCGACGGCCCTCACACGGCGTCGTGCGCCGTGCGGCCGACGCCTTCGACGTCCACATCCAAGAGGTCCTCGTAGCCGCCGACTACATGACCGAGGAGGAGTCAGGGCTCGTGGACGCAGTTCCAGCATCAGTGCGACACTTCACCATCGGGCAAATGCTCGAAGAAATCGGCCGCAGAACCGAAGGACGGTAGTTCACCTACCTGTCGGGTACGAATAGCGCAGCAGATGCAGCCGATTTCAGAATCCAGGCGAAACTGCTGAGCACCAGTACATTCCGAAGACAAACCGCACAGCCGGATCTTTGATCCAAAGTCCTAGTACCTCCAGAGCGACCTCGTTCGATGTCCTCACTGGATCGGTCCACGAAATTCCAGGTCAGCGAAGAAGATGAGACAGTCGAGGGACGTGGATACACCCGACCCCGGATTGGAATAACGCCAACGATGACCCTCACCGAACAGCTACACAACTGTCAGCATCTGCTGGAACGAGCACAACTGGCGGGTGATGCCGACGCCGTGCGCCGCTTCTCTGAGCACCGACGCACACTGGTTCAGCAAATAGCTGACGAAAGTACACACACTCGACACAGTCAGGGCTCGTCTCTGGACTGAGATTCGCGCGAAACGGGGCGCCAGAGCAGGTGGTGCGCTGAGCGTGACAGACCACCAGAATCCGTCTCAGCATCGCCGAATGCTGCTGATCCCGATTTACGTTCAGATAAGTTGACAGAGCCGTTGCGGGTATACCGCGAGTGGTGCTTGATCGACGAATGAGCACTGCCACGAATCTCAAGGATGCGGCGGCGTTCGATGGTGGCGTGACATCTGGACCGGTTGGGTCGTTCGCTCCCCCACCTGCTGCAGACCGTCGAAGATCTCGCCGCCCGCACCGTCGGCTTCAAATCGTTGACCGAAGCGATCGACACCACCACCTCCGGTGGCAAACCCTTCTTCTCCATCTTCGGTGCTCTCGCGGAATTCGAACGCAACCTCATCCGGGAACGGACTCGAGTGGGTCTCGCCGCCGCCAGGGCGCGTGGCCGTACCGGCGGCCGGCCACCGAAGAAGACGTCGACGAAACTCGCGCAGGCACGCTGGTTCCGACATCACCGAATCTTCGACAAGGAAACATGAATCTTCTTGTGCAGAAACAGGGTTGAAAACAGCGACCACGGGGGCATGGGGACGCAGCTTTCGTCTCTGAATCCCCTGACGGATATTGTCTGCGTGGCAGATCGAACCCGTCCGTAAGGTTTCACGAACCCGCTCAATACGAGAAGTTGGGCTAGAAAACTGCGACTGACCGCACCGTCACGGACCAGACGCGACACGTTGCCAACCGGGAGGGGCAACTCTCGCCGCCACCCGAATCGACATGTAGCTCGTTGCGCTCGCTGACAGGCGCACCCGTGTTCGAAGATGCTCAGGGCTCGAACGGCAATAGAAGTTCGGATTCGAGTTCCAACCTCCAGTACGGATCATCGGTGCGCGTTCCGAATTCCGCGCCTTGAGGGCTGCTTTCCAGGATCTGCGCGTCGTCGCCGCCCACCGCAGAAATCACCGCAGACGATTGATTCTCACGCGGATCGAACACAACTTGGACTTGCACCAGATCGGAGACCCGGATCTGTCGTTGCGCAGGTTCACCGGCGTTGTACGCCTCGGCGAATGCTCGGGCCTTTCCTTGGTCATCCACGAGAGTGGCAGAGAATCGCCCATCGGTCACTACCGCGCTGCCCGATGCGGACTGTCCGTAGTGCTTCTCATCGCCAAATCCGAAGTATTCGATTCGAGAGAGTGTTATCGCCAGGCGAGCCCCGTCTGGTAACGGGACGGCACCGGACACGTTCACCGTCCGACCCTCCGCAGCGACGGCGGCAGTCAACAGGACAGGTGACGCGCCGGCAGCCGCTGAAGGTTTTCCGGCAGCAGGCGTCGTCGGGTCGTCTCGGACAAGGGGGCAGAACTCGGTACGGGCATAGTCATTAAGCCGCTGAGCATCCGATAATTCTGCGCCACTGAACAAGTCTTCATTGAGCGAGTTTTCCCACGACGTTTCGCCGGCACCGATATCTCGGCAGAGCAGCACGATCGCGTAAGCGAAATCCTCGCGCTGTTCCTGATTCATCGGAACCGACTTGCTGATTCCGTACCCGGCTTCGTCACCGACGATCCCGAGAGCTGTCACCATCCCTGGTGTCACGCCGGCACGCTCGAGCGCCGCGCGCACCGAACCGTCACTGCCCGCGGAAGTTATTGGGGAAAAAGAATTTTCGCTAACGGTGTCGGCCGGAGCGGTCGAACCCTCCTGACTGTGTCGATCTTCGTTTCGGGCCGTCGACCACGCGTTGAGGAGGTATGCCGCCACCACGACCGCGGCGGCCAGCCACAGGAGCCCTCGCCAGTTGACCTTTCCCGCGGACGCGGGGGACGAGGCGTGCTGCGCAACGTAGGCTGGATTCCTGTCCCACCCCCGCCTCTGCTCATTCCACAACCATTCCTGTTGTGGTCGCTGCCCGCCGGGACTCTGCTCCGCGCTCATGAATTCCGTTCTATCTGCAACGCCTACTGATTCCTCGAGCGTCATGTTATTTCTTTACGACTCAGTGTTCCTATTCGGGGAATGATGCCATTGTCGGCTTACTACAGCTCCGCGAAGGCAAATATTGGTTTCAGAGTGTTCGGGTCGAAATCCGGTAAAAGGTGCGTTTGCCCAGTGAGCCTGCCGATGACATGTCCATCGGTATGCGCCCACACTGTACGGTCTTCATTTACTGAAGCTCGCTCAGATGCACGAATGAAGTTTTGATTGATTGTCGGGCTTCTTCGGTAGTGTCTTCCCCGTTGTCTCCATTCGCGCAGAGGAAAAACCCTTGACCGATGTCTCCGCAGATCAGATTGCTCGCGAACTTCGATTGACGCCAGAGCACATGCTCACCTTGCGGGCGCTACAAGCGCGGATGCTGCGCCGCGATTGGGAAGACGCACGCAAACCCAGCGCCCGCAGCACAAAGCAGGATCGACTGCAGCGTTTCGTCGCCGCCGCATTCAACGAGGTGCTCACCTGCGGCGCGCTACCACCAGCACTGGCAGAGGAGTTAACTGCCTACGCGCACAAGCATTTTCTCGACCAACTCCACGGACTCACCTCACTGGCACCCACGCTCGCGCAGAAAGTACACCCTCGATCCGCGTCGGTGGTGATCCTCGCCGAACTCATCACCTTCAGCCCCTGGACCGACGCAACGACATGGGGACCCGGAGTACGAAAAGCCGAACTACGCACTGCAGCCGACGATCTCACCGCTCTACGCACAACCGATCTCGAGACGATGACCGAAGAGTTCGAAAGTTTGATGAAAGCGCTGCGCCGCAAGTCGATCAAATGGGGCAGGGTCGCCGCCGTCTCCGTCATCGGAGTCGGAGCCGGCGCTCTCACTGCCGGGTGGGCGGCTGCACCGATCGGTGCAGCCATCGGCGGCACGATGGGACTGACCGGCGCCGCTGCGGTCTCAGCAGGGTTGGCGATGCTCGGCGGCGGATCCCTCGCCGCCGGCGGCTTCGGCGTCGCAGGCGGGACACTACTGCTCACCGGTGTCGGCGGGCTCGCCGGCGCCGGTGTCGCCGCCGCCGGAGTGCGCTACACCCCGTTAGGTTCGCAAGCGATCGCAGGCGAAGCCGTCAAACTCGACCTGGTTGCCCGCATGGTCCTCGCCGATGCCCCGGACCGGGACGAGAAGATGCGGCGCGTCGTCGAAAGCCTGCAGGAGCGACTCAACGACGTCACCGACCGCATCGGGCTGCTGGTCGAGACGATCAACACACTCAAACAGGAAAAAGCAGCCACCTCCGCCGAAAACACCGAACTACGCGCACGAGTGAAAGACCTCGAAGCCGAACTGATCGAGACCAAACAGGCGCAGACGACCCTGGAGTTGGTCCGCGAGCGTCTACCCGAAAAGATCATCGCGTGAGCGAGGACATCGAGCGCAATCTCGACACCCAGTCACGTCGACTCACCGACATCGAAAACCTCATCCGGGCAACCCTCGACGATCAGGAACCGTCAGCACCACTCACACCAGGTCCCCGGCGCCAAACCTATGACGAACTCACGACATTCAACGACGAACTTCGCGGACGACGCGATTGGACCGACGTCGACCTTGACGCGGCACTGACCGAGGAGCAACGTCAAGCCTTCGAGCTGTGGCAGCAGAAACATCGTCTGTCATGGTCCACATCTGATCTCGTTGCTGTCGGAGCGGTGGGTGCCATCGGAATGCTGTGCACCTGGTTCGACGCCTCCATCGACAGCACTCTCCGGGATCAACTTCAACTCCTCAAATCCTCCGACATCGTCAGTGTGTGGGAGAAAGCCGGCAAACGACTCCCGATCGATTACATGGGACCAGGTTTCGGAGGACGCGCACACCGCGTCAAAGGCGCCGGCCATGATCTCGCGCGGCCGATCGAGGCAATCAAACAGATCATGGCAGGTGAATTCCGCGGCACCGCATGGCATACCGGCGTCGCCACCCAGGTCGTCGTCGGAGACAAGTTCCAGGACGTCGACTCCGCGTCAGAGGCGGCTCTGCGACTTGCTCAGCATCTCCTCGCGGACGTGATCACCCCGATGAGCCTTCCGATTCCCGGTATGTCCTTCCTCTACGAGAGTGACAGCACAGCGCTGCGCGATTTCGCCTTGCACGCGTACAACGGTCTCAGTGCAGGCAACGGATGGAACGTACGAAACGGTATCGCGTTACCCGGAATGACCGTCCTGGTCACAGAAATCTTGATACGCACCTACGTGCACCTCGACCTCTACAAGCAGACCGGCACCGCCCGGTTGGATCTTCCGCACAAGCGCCGACGAAACGAATTACTCCTGGCGGCGCACAGCCTCGTATCAGCTATTTCGCTGGGAAAGGTCGCAGCCCAAATCACCGCCCACTACTACTCGGGAAACTATGTCCGCGCCGTGCATCCCTCGCACATCCGGCACGCGAACATTCCCGCGCTCCTACGCGCAGGCGCACTCGCCGGCACCGTTGTCAACGACGCCTACCGAGCCTCCAAAATCCCCTCCGCCCGTTCGTGGGAGGAACTGGTCACTGATACCGCCCAGCCATGGCAGCTGGACCTCGTGGATGGCATCGAAAGGCTTGGTCGTTCGGAAGTCCTTACCGCGCTGGCGTCCCTCCACTGACCTCACCCACCGAACTGCACGGACTCCGAGATCAGTTCCACATTTTTTGTATCAGAGACCCGCGCGAATTCGCTGCGCCAAGCTGAACAGAAAAATCTTCCGCAGTTTCCCGACTGTCCAACACAGCCATCACCGAAGGGGCTTCATGCACGACCAGTACCTGATCAAAGGCCAGAACATCGCCCTTCCCGACGACATCGAACAGGTCGACGTCCTGATCACCTGGGAAGACTCCACAACCGGAATCGACGCCGCAGCGCTGCTTCTGGGCGCCGACAAGAAAGTCGGCGCCGACGAAGACTTCGTCTTCTACAACCAGCAGGAATCCACCGATGGTTCCGTTCGCTACCTCGGCCGCCGCGACACCGAATCCGGACCACACGAACGTCTCCTCGTGCACCTTTCCGCCGTCCCCACCGGCGTCGAGGTGATCGTCCTGGCCGGAAGTGTCGACACCGGATCCTTCGGAGACCTCGGTAAACTCTCCCTCCACGTGCTCGACGGATCCGGCTCCCCCATCGCCGAATACGTCACCGCGGACGCGAGCACGGAAACAGCATTCGTCTTCGGAGAGATCTACCGCCGAAACGGACTCTGGAAACTACGGGCGATCGGCCAAGGCTGGTCCTCCGGACTGGCCGGGTTAGCGGAAGACTTCGGTGTCGACGTCGGCGACAACACCGCCACCGACAACACCGCAACCGACGACACCGACGACACCGACGACACCGACGACACCGACGACACCGACGACACCGACGACAACGTAACTGCCGCAACAGTAATAGACGAATCCTCGACACCGCTCACCCCCGCAGTTCCGCCCCTCGTCCTCGCGGACACGGCCGCCGACGAATCTGCAGCCCTCGAACCCGCCGCACCCGCTGTTTCGGCGACTCCGGCCACACCAGCTGCGCCCGCAACGAAGCCGGCGCGTCCGCGCGGGGTACGAACCACCAAACCCGTGCCGAAGAAAGCGCCACTACCCGAATTCACACTCGCCGAAGCCGACACCTGGCAACCAGCACGCTTGTTCTCCGTCATCGGAGTCGGATCCGGCGAAGAACAAGAACGCCGCACCACCTCGGCACTGACCTCGACCATGCAAGCCGTTCCGCTGTTCGCGCGAGCAATCACCTCCCGAGCCGGCGCACCCGCGGGATCGTTCGAGGGCTACCTCGAAGTCCCCTACAGCAAAGGCGAATCCCGCGTAATCCCCGACGCCGTGTGGAAGGTTGCCCGCGGCGCCCGCCTGTGGACCGGACTCCTCGAAGTGAAAACCGGAGCAGGCAAACACACCCCCGAACAACTCGAAAACTATCTCGACATCGCGAAGAAGAACAAGTACGACGGGGTGATCAGCGTCTCCAACGATCTGCCCGCCGGCGCCGGCGAGCTACCGGTCGAAGTGGACAAACGCAAACTCACCAAAGTCGCACTACGCCACCTGTCCTGGGCTGAAATCATTCACGAAGCGCGTATGGTTCTCTCACACGGCGGCATCGACAACCCCCTCCAGGCATGGATCCTGCACGAATTCCTCCGATACGTCGAACACCCCAAATCCGGGGCATCGGAATTCGTCGACATGGGACGGCACTGGGTATCGATCCGCGATGCGATCAGCGCCGGAACACTACGATCCGGGGACCCGAAAGCTGCCTCGATCGCGGACTCCTGGATCGCACTCGCCCGCAACCTCGCCTTGCGCTTCACCGCCGAATTAGGGGTCAGCGTCAAACACGTCCTGCCGCGCCGCGCCGTCAACGACGCTAGCTATCGCACTGAACTCACCGTCGAGGAACTGGCGAACGACGGAACATTCACCGCGGTACTGCGAATTCCGGACGCCGCCGGACAACTCACAATCATCGCGAACATGCGCACCAACAAGGTCACCTGCAGCACCCAAGTCACCGCCCCCGACGAAGGCACCGCCGGCAAACGCGTGACATGGATGCTGCGTCAACTCAAAAACGCCCCCGCAGATCTGCTGATCGAAGCCACCTTCACCAACCCGACCTCCTCCACCTGCGAACCGCACACCACTGTCCGCGCGACGCCACGCACCCTCACCGACAACCAAACCGGACAGCTCCACTCCTTCACCCTGATGCGCACCTTCCCACTCGGCGGCAAACGAGCCGGCACCGCCGCCAGTTTCATCGGCAGCGTCACCCACTCCGCCGAAACCTTCTACGCCGACGTGATTCAACCACTGCGCGAATGGGTTCCCGCCGCACCCAAAGCAACCGAACTCGGACGCGACGAACACGGCGACGACGAGCTGTAGAAACACTGCGCGATGCTGCGCGCCGCTGTCCATGTGCGGCCGCGCATGAGTCAGTGAGGTGTGGTCGCACGTGCTGCGTTGAACTGCGGTCATCGTCATCGGTGAGTCCTCGAGCACTGTCCCTATCCACGTCAAGGCGACACTGCGAACGAAACCACTCTCCCCTTCTGGACGCGTAGCGCCACCGCGCGGCCGGACACGGACGAGTCCACATCGTCGCCGTGTCGGTCCGCACTCGTTCAGATGATCGTGTAGCCAAGTTCGTGCGCCGCAGTGAAGATTCGGTCGGCCAATGCCGGATGACTCAACGGCTGCGAAAATTCCGGAAGAGCAGGGAATGCATCGGCGGCGCGTTCGAACAGCGACATGCACACGGCGCCCGCGTACCGGCCGCGGTAGATGATTCCGTCCAAACTCCCGTGGGCGCGGTGGATGGTCCTGGCCCAGTGCTGGGTTCGCCGGTGCGGCGCCGCATCAAGTGCATGATTTCCCCCGACACGCGTCGCCCACACCCCGGCGCCGACACCTGAAACATCGAGCAGCCGCAGCGGCCTGACGAACTTCACACCTGTCAGGAACGGTTCACCGTGACGCCGGTCGATCGTGCGCGACGCCTGGAACGCTTCGGCCAGAGCGCCGCGAGGAGTGCTCGCCCCGTACCAAATCCCGTACCGCGGCTGATCGGCAGCAGGGAGCGGATGGTGATCGAACCGAAGGACCGGGCCGAAGGTGCGAAGACCGCTCCAAGCCAGGACGTGGGTACCAGTAGTACGGTGCACTCGCCACACCACCTCGCCCGGTGTCCACTCGATCAGCTCATCAGGACGAATTCCTGCATCTCGAATGTCCTCGATCGAAGGTGGTACCGGGAGCATCGCCACCATCTACGCGGACTCCCACTGCGCCGCGGTGATCACGTCCGTGGCCGCGCTGATCTCGTCTTCTGTTCCGGCGCACCCTGTCAACCATGCCGCTATCGACACCGGCTCGTCGTCCACTATCAAGGACCGCTGCGCGGTAGTGAGCTGCGCCTGCACCGACAACGGATGTACATCGCCTTCGAACAGCGGGACGATCCGATCCAGGTACGGCACCTGACCGGTGGGCGTGAACTGAGCAGGGGGCAGCAGACGGTGTCGACCGGAAGTGAACGCCCACAGCTTGCGTTCGGAGAGAAGCTGACGGACCCTCGCCGGCGTGACACCGAGACGCTCGGCCGCCTCCGGGATGGACAGTGACGTCTGCACCAGGTTCTGCATCCGGATATCGCGGTCCACCCGCGCTGAAGCCACCGCCAACGGATCTGCCACGAACCCGACATCGTCGAGAATTCGGGCATCGTGAGCAGAAAGGACCGGCGCAGCAACGCTGCGCCGCGACGCGAGGCCTTCGAGGATGTGCCACAGGGCACGTCGGTCAAGGTCGGTCCCCGTAACCTCCTTCAAAGCATCTTCGAAGCGCAGATCGCCGTGCAGGTAACGATCCCGGGTGCTGCCGGTCGCGGCGTCGGACATTGCTAACCCTTTCGGTGATTATCACTCGTAAATCAATGATAGCGCGAAGGCAGGGTGAGTTCCACCGATTCATCCGGATCACACCCTCACGTAGACGAATCCGACTCCAGCGATAATTGGCGAGAGTTGGCGGTCCAGCAGCGGGAGCCTGCCCGCATGACGCCGCGGACATCACGGCCAGATACGCATTGCGCAGAATTCCACCGAAACTCACTGCAACTGGACGCGCAATCGTTGCCCGAGCGACTCCCCAACGCGCGCCGGCAATCACAGGCCTACCGCCCAGCCCGTCAGAACAGACAGCCATCGCCGCCGCGGCATACCGCGTGGCCAGTAAGATATCGGCGATCGGCGTTGCAGTGCCGCGATTGTGGAGACCACAACGGAAACCATCGTCGAACCGCACACAGCGGAGGCAACATTCATCGACACGCCAACGCCGGCGGTGACCAAGTACATCGACTACTGCACTTCGCCCGGTCCGAACACCGCGTTCACGGACGGAACATACGGTTGGACGGACGAATGCGCCGGCCCCGCAGCGATCAGCCGGGTCAGCGAGATCACCGCCAACGGAGGATCCTGCGACGGAACCACATGCACCAACTCACTCGGAACGACCTTCCCCGATCCTCGGGCCGAAGCCGGAATGACCGATGCACCGCCAACAGCTGGCACTCCTCGGACCACGACAAGCACGCCGACAGTAACGAATCCGCCGAACCACCCCCAGGTCCTGTGGTCGGATTTCCTACGACAAGGAAACACCCCGGAACAATGCCGCGAAATACTCGACAACTGATCTCACGCCGAGAGAAAGTCCGTCCAGTCCTGAGCACTTCGAAGCTGCAATTCCGGGGGGGTCTCGACACTCTCGCCCGACTTTGATCCACTCATTCACTGAGCAGGTCCTGTGGTTTGACTGTACGTTTTTCCGCATCCGCACTCGAGTACCGTCCGAAACCTGATGGACACGATATTCGATGTAGATTCTTCACACGGGTTTTAGGCGGAACGAAGAGAAACCCGCTGCGGAGATCAGAATTCGGATACTCACTGCATACTCGGCCACTCGTTACCTGGGCCCACTCGGTAAGAGGAAAACACGCCGCACCCCTTTGAGTGACCCACCCGGTCGGTCGTCAGTACCAGCCGGGTGGGTCGAGTGCGCCCAACTCTGGGGCCAGGCACACGATCAGGGAGCCACCCGCCTGGAGTCGTGTGACAACATCTCGGCGAACCCCATCCATCACCGTCTCGAGCAGAGACGACGCGGAAAGAAATGTAGCGCACACGATTCCACTGACCCGCAACCACCCGGCGTGTTTCGCCGGCCATTTCCTTCCCATGATGTGCGGCGGATCTAAGCTCACCTCAACAACCACGGCCTCAACCTCACGGGAGCAGCGATGAGTCCCAGACCCACCTGGCTCCACACCCGATCCGCCGAATTCCGGGCCGCCCTGCTCGATCTCGGGATCACGATCGCCGACACCGAAGCCCGCACAATCCTCGACGACAAACTCACCGAATACGCGACCCTGATGCGAGTCACCCGCCAGACCGCGCAGAACGACTTCACCGACGAACGCCTCCTCGCCTTCGCGCGCTCGCTCGCGGTATCACTCTCCGACGAAGCCCCCGGCGCCGACCTGATCGAATTCGAACGCACCATCTCCATGCCCGTCGCCGCCGTCGGACTGGCCACCGCAGCACTGCCGAAGCCTTGAAAGTCGCCCACATCAACCTCGACGACAAAGAAGCCGTCGCCGGCCTGTCCCTGCTCTCGACCCTCGGCATGATCACCGCCGATTCCAGCGCCTTCCTCGTCCCCACCCCACGCCCACTGCTCTTGCGGATCGCCCGCTATCTCGACGGCGCCGCAGCATCCATCACCAAAGGTGCGAACCTGCCCGACGGACTCGACGACACCCACAGACAGCAATTCGCGGACATCCTCGCCCAGGACGCCGACGGAATCCGGGCCCTCGCCAACACCGACGACGGCGACCCCCCGACACTGTGGCGCACCCCCAACCCACGCTGAACACCGTGGCAGCAAAACGTAGTCCAGGCGCCGAAACCTGCAGGCGGCTCGCCCGCCGATAGACCAGGGGCGGCTACCGGCGGAGCGTTCGCCATACCCGTTGGGGACCGGGTGATGCCGCTCCCGAAAATTTGGCTGGCGCCCACCCCGGTTACCAGTCTTCGCACAGTTACAGCTACTCGAGCATCGAACTACCCCACAACAGACCGAACAAGGCCGGCTCAGCCCACTCGAAGCAAGAGGGGCCCGTCAGCACAGTCCCGCGACAGTACTAGCGGCAATTCCCGAGAACAGTCCCGCCGCGGAGACTCACCAACGACTGCCCCTTGTGGCTCCCCACGTGCTTGGACATCACCGTCACGCTCAACGAAACTTCGTCACCGGCGGTGGACCGATACCGAGTTAGTGCATTGCACTCGTAGGGGCATATTCGCTGCCTCCCGCGTACCGACCGGCCAACAATGGCGCAGTAACATCACCCTTTGTGGCGCGCTGCTTTCCGCCTCGGTTCCAGCGCACCGCCCCACACCACCACGCATGCAGTCGCCCTAATCGCACTGCCTGAATGATCCACACGTGCAGGAGCTACCCATGACATCACCCGCCGAGCGTCTGACCGCCAAACTCGAGCAACTACCCATCAGCGACGACGCCCCCATGGTTTCACTCCTGCGCACCACCTTGCTCGGTCACGCCCAGCACGGCAGCGACATCACCGAACCCACCCTGCTCGGCCTGCTCGCCATCACCGGCGTCCTCGAAGAACGCCTCACCAGACTCGAAGCAACACTCCAGCCCGCAACCACCCCATGACGCCACCCCACCACGGATACTCACCAACACAAACGCAGACACGGATTGTTCGGCATGACCGTGGAAGCCGCCGGCATCATAGGTTGCATCGCATCCGCCATCGCCATCCTCTGGCGGGCACCTGACATACTCCACACCTGTCGAACAGCTGAACAAGACAGGCTATTCGACATAGATTGTCGACCCGAGTTCTCGACATATCGACCTCGGAACGAGCTGGCGATACGTGGGTTCGCGAAACAATGCCGCCCCCTCCAATAGCTTGTGGATAACTGATCCGCTGCGCGCGATGCTAAAGTCCGCATTGATCAAAGATTGCACTGTCTTCATCAGGTCGGGACCGAATGGAGCGTCACGTCCCATGCCTGCAATAGAACTTGCCTCCGATCCGTCGCGGAGACGGCGCGCCGGCCGCCACAGCGAGACCAGGCAGCAATGTTGAGTAAATTTCGGCGTGACGCCGCCGTCCTCGCCGCGTACCTCGCACAATTCGAGAACACCGATACGAACTGCGCAGACCCCAGACCTGCCGCTACGGCACTCACACCCGAGGAACATCGACAGCGTCGACGCGACTACGCGGATGCCGGCGGGTGGGTGGTCTCGACGGAGGTCAGCGATCAAGACATCGCGGCGCTCACCCAGATGCGGCAACGCTACGGTTTCCCACCCCAATCGTGAATGTCAGCGTCCCCCACACACCGGCAGAGACTCGTCGCCGAGAAATAACGAAAGGAATCCGAACGATGAGCGAAGGCTACTTCCGAACCCAATGCCGAGGATGCGACCTCCTCGTCTATGAAGGACCCTGGATCCCGCCCCGAGAGCGTCAACACCTGCACGAGCGCCACCGCGCACTCTGCACAACACCGTCCACAACCCCACCAACGCCGGCCCTCACCGCGGTGAACACCGTGCCCGTCCCGTTGTTTCTCCTGCGCACCGAGCATCGAGAACTCATACCGCGAACACCCTCATCGCCCGCGAAAACTACTCTGCTACAACGAGTGAGATGACGCGGGAGGGTCATTGCCGAATCGAGGGCCGGGACTTACCAGCCTGCCGGTTCAGCCCGAGGACTCCGCGTCCGCTGATTCGCGGCCAGAGGTCTGTCGGCAGGCTTCCCATAAGAAGTAAGAACAGGCATCCGCCGCGCACAGCTCGAATCACTCAACAGCCATCCCTGGCGCGGCCGACGCGCCTGACACGACCCTGATATCGGGGATCTTTGTGCAGTAGTGGGTTTCGCAGTTATGTTTCTGTGGGCGCCCGTCGACCGGCTGCTCACTCGACGGGAGGCGGGACGCCCGTCCCCCGCGCCTGCCTCACATGCACCACCACTGAGCAGGCGGCAAGTTCAGCGATGAATCGCTCTCGCATCTGAGTCCTTGGCCGGCGCGATTGCGGGATGGGATGAGCCAGAGCGAGACGATCGATGTTCCGGCACCGGGACAACGATCGCTGACACGAAACTTGTTCGTCAGCTCCCGACGCTGCCCGTCCCGGAGCTGCCGGGAACGTGCATCGTCGAGCCGTCGACGACAGACCCCACGGGTCCATCGGTGACCGGCGTATCCGTGACGAGGATCGGCATCCGATACACGCTGCCGTCGTCGCCGCGCAGTTCCAGATGATGTTCACCTGCCGGGACGTCCGAAGCGACGAGATCGATGATCGCCACGCCGTCGTCGCTCACCTCGAACGTGCCGACCTCGACCGGATCGGATCGGAGAACAACGTTCCGACGAACTTGCCCACCTTCGTCTGCGGAGAGTTGCGTTGTCGCAGCATTGAGTCGGTCCTTGTTGTCGGTGACGACAGGCACCAACAACCGGCCGCCGTCACCGCAGTTTCCGCTGAAACTACGGAGCCCGGCGGCCGGGCCGGGAGCGAGCGCGTTGATTCACTCGGCCGTCAGCGCTGTGGTCCACGGAGACGAGGACAGGTGGGCTCCGGTCAGTCCTCGCTGCCGGAGCGGTCACCGATCCACGCGAGGAGATCTGGATCGGACGACGTCAGCCGGTCCACTTCCTCGCCGTCGTCGCAGCGTCGTAGTGACACCGTGATCGATGTGGGGGTTCGGTGCACAACCCGCCACATCGCTCCCGAATCCGACCACCGCGAAAGAGTTTCCACCGGTTGCTCTTCCGTCATGTCGGCTCCGCTCAGGTAGTGGCCCAGCTGTCCGGTCCGAAGACCTCGTAGTGGATATTCTGCGCCGGGACGTCCCGTTCGAACAACGATGCGCGCATCGCCAAGAAAAAGCTGGAAGGCAATGAGCGGGCGTCGAACTCGCTCTAGTCTGAACCCCTCCGCAGAACGCTCCATGAGTTGTCCGCCAGTGAACTTCGCACGACAGGCCAACCGCCGCAACGAGCGGGCGATACCCTGGAAAAATCACATCGCCCGCCAATAGGGAACGAGCTGCAGTGGCATCCCCCGATACCCCCACGCTTCGCGACGTCGCGGCAGCCGCAGGCGTAGCAGTGGCGACCGTCTCTTATGCCCTCAACGGCAAAGGCAGGGTCGACGCCGCCACCCGCGCCCGCATCCGAGAGATCGCCGACCGCATAGGCTACCGGGCCAATCGGTCGGCCCAGAACCTCAGATCAGGCCGAACGGCCACCCTCGGACTGATGCTCCCACCGCCGGCGGAGCTGACCCCCGCCGGGTGCCTCAACTTCGACTGGTACGGGCGCATGGCAACAGCGGCTGCCCAAGCCGCATTCCACGCCGACCATGCGCTACTGCTGCTGCCCTCGGCGACAGACCCGAACGCACTACACCGCTTCGGACTGGACGGGGTGCTGATCATCAACCCGATGACCGACGACCCACGCGCCGACCTGGTGACGAAAACCGGAATCCCCTGTGTAGCAGTGGGTCCTGCACACCCCACCCGGTTTCAATGCTCCATCTCACCGGATCTCACCGCCACCACTCACACACTCCTGAACCACCTCACAGACCGAGGAGCTACGAACATTCTCCTTCTGAACCCGGGCATGGACTCGGCATGGACGCGCGCCACGACCAACGCTTACCTCGAATGGTGTCGCGTCCGCGGCGCAGCACCCCGAGTCAGCGATGAACCGGTGCGGTTTCCGGGCGCCGACACCGTCGAGCGAGATGTCGCGGCCGCGTACGCGACGACCCGCAAAGCCCTGACCTCGAAGAACCCTCCCGACGCGATTCTGTCGCTGGTTTTCGGTTCCGCCCCCGCCGCCGCCCGGGCAGCCCTCGACCTCGGCCTGACAATTCCCGGCGACGTCTTGATTGCCCAAGACCGCGACGAACCCGCCCTGCTGACGTCCGCTCCTCCGATCACCGCCGTCGATTTCTTCCCCGCAGAGCAAGCGACCACAGCCGTGCAGAGACTGCTGAACCTGATCAACGGCGACACCCCCGCTACGCTGAGCCACTCTCGCAGTGAACTACGCATCCGGGCCAGCACCGCACCTGTGTGAACCCCACGACCGTCGTTCAGTACAGATCTCACCGTCCACTGAGTCCCTGTTCGAGCCTTCACTCCGGAATCGAATGCCCACGCAGGTAATCCATGGGGAAACCGGCCGAGTTGGGAGTGCCTACTATGCGATTCACGCTACGCATCCTTCAGATGCCCAGCCCGCGGCTTGTCTCCAACATCGCTTGGCACCATATGGATTCGTCGTCTGTTCCGCGGCCCGGACCTTCTGGAGGACCGAAGGGCAGCGCGGCTCGCGCGGCGGCCTGGCACAGTACCGTCCCGGCGAGCCTCTGCAACGGCGCCGCGACCACGAACCGCCCTCCGTTGGCGATCTCACCGTGCAAACACCACATCGCACCCAACCAGTAACACAACCGTGAACTAGTTTCGCGTACAGTCGGGCGGCAGCCTGCGGGATGGGCGCTACTTCAAATCCTGTCGGTCCACCGTCGACGTCGACGCATTCACTTCGCAGGCTGCACGGCACTTCTCGCAGAACCGCACCTCGATCGCCGACTCGTTGCCGAACCCCACATCCAAACCTCTCACCTGTTCGAGTGCTCATTCCTTGCCCAGTATGGGCACACGGCTCATCGGCGCGGCACTTGCACGCCACCCGATGAGCCACCCCACACCACCCACCAGCCCGGCTACAGGATCCCCCCGAATCGGCATCCCCGCCCCGCCTCTGAACTCAAGCGCCGCAACCCAACGCAACACGGCCGCGGTGCCCATGCCCCGGGGGGGCACACCGCTGTCCGGCCGACTCCTCCGATTAGCGAAACCTCCCCACTCCGCGAGCAAAGTGGACCCCGGGGCGCGTCGCCCTGTCCCCTACCCAGAGCACTGACCCTCCAGTAGACAGACAATCGTCTGAGCGGCCGAAGTCCGGGCCCTGCGCCCCCGAGCACGTCCGACAAGGCGAGCTGCCGGCGGACGCGAACCCGACATCGCCCTGCCCTCGACGAATAGCACCCGATCCCACCCGCCGATGAAGGTTCTCCCTGTAAACACCGAACAGTGTGGCCCCGGCACACGGCGCGGCGGAAAATCAAGCCCAGCAGCACAACCAATCGCCGCAGCAATCGCCAGCGGTATCTGATCAGTAACTCGTGAACGCCCACCGATGCCTGTTCCACCCTCATGGCGGGTCGTCGCCGGCACATCCCCGGCGCCTCTTCCTTACACGACCGGGGATGCTGCCCGAAGCGTCAGAGGCACTCCAGCGTTAGGCGGCGTCCACCGCGCGCCGACGGGGACGCCGGCGCGCGCGGAGCTGCGCATCGCGGGATTGGTCGCCGGCGGCGGGCAATTCCCACTCCTCCCCGGCCATACACGAGGCCGCGACCGCGATACCCAACACCTCACACCACCACGCGTGACGCTCCTGGGACTCGGTCCACACCACTACGTCCATGTCGGATGGATCCATCATCACTCCCTCGAATCGCCCCCAATTACCCTCTTGGCTTGTTACCCAGGTCACACACTCCGAAACACGGTGGGCGCGAAAAGGTTCCAACACTCCCGACCGCGGTGCCCGGGGAATCCACCCCGGCGCAACACACCCCACACCGGCACGCTCGAAAGTAACTGTGAGGCACACCCTCTCGACGACAATCTGCAACTTCGCACCGACCGGTCACTCCGACACCCCCAGGCCGCTGTTCATGGACATTCGACCAGTGGCGAGGACCGCCGGAGGTGATGTACAACTATCCACATGCGCGAAATACCGTGACGCACATCACAATTGCTTGTGACGGTCGAACACACATAAACCCGGAACGCCACCGCGCCAGACCACCGTGCCGGCTTCGACTCCACGCAGACAGGAACAAGCACATGACCACACCGACCACGGACACCAAACAGGGCTCGTCCATGAGTACCGCCGAGATCAAAGCTCACATCGCGGCCATGTTCTCCGACGACCGACACGAAGCACCCACAGCACCCCGCACCACCCGACACCGATCCCCCGGTCCGCGGATATCGGCGTGAACGCCAACCTCGCACTGCTCCTGGCAGTGATCGGCGCAGGCCCCGCAAGCCCCACGGCTTTGCGCGCAATGCCCGCCCGCGCCCAGACTGATCGGGTGGCCTTACCTGCCCACACTGCTGACGTCACCGCAGCGGTGCAACCCGGGTGAACACCCCACCGCCCGATCCCACCGAACGACAACCCGCGAACTCATCCCGACGAGCGGCACCGCTCAGCGGCCGGCACCGGCCCAGATACGACACCCCGCATTCCGCTCGAGCACCCGAGGACACACACACGCGTGCAGCCACAGCTGCCTCAGTCGCGTTCACCGCGATCCCTGCCGCCCACGACATCGTCCGCTACGCCGTATCGGGAACAATCGACGCCACCACCTGCGGAACCTTCGGCGCCCATCTCGACGAGATCACCGCAGCCGGCGGACCGTTCGTCCTCGACCTGACCGGCGTCCCCTTCGTCTCCGTCGGAGGCCTCACCCTCATCGAGGCACTCGCAGACACCACCGCCCGACTCGACATCCCTTGGACATTGGCCGCGCAGTACTCACTGCACCGGTTCCTCACCCTGCTGAACATGAACACACACATTCCCAGCTTCGACACCGACGAGGCAGCACTCGCGCACCTGATGGACACCCTGGGTCACTGCCGACCCTCGGGGACCCGGCCGGGAGCTGGGAAGAACAGCGAATCCAATCCCCCTTCCCCCTGAATCACCCTTTCGCCCAAAAACTATCGGCCGCCCGGGTCCGCACCGACTCGGCAAACCGGAACACGTGAGGACACACATGCTGTTACCGATGGCACCCACCGATTCACTGTTCCTCCACGGCGAATCCCCCGGCCATCCGATGCACGTCGGCGGTCTGGCCATCTTCACCCCCGCCGAAGGCGCAACCGCGGCGGACATGCGCACACTCCTCGAAACCGCTGTGAACCACAGCAACATCCACGCTGTCTTCCGCACCCGGGCGCGCCGCTCCCTCACTTCCCTCGGACAGTGGGGATGGGAAACCCTCACCGACGACGAAATCGACCTCGAGCATCACCTTCGCCGTGACGCTCTCCCCACTCCCGGCGGGATGAACGAACTACACGCGTTGGTATCGAGATTGCACAGCACACTGCTCGACCGCAACCACCCCTTGTGGGAAATGCACCTCATCGAAGGCCTCACCGACGGCCGCTACGCCGTCTACACCAAAATTCATCATGCACTCGCCGACGGAGCCAGTGCCATGCGATTGCTGCGCGAAAGCATGAGCGAGGACTCCGACCGCCGGAACATGCCCGCGCCCTGGCAAATTCCGCAGCCACCCACACCCCCGGCAACCCCCCAACCACGCAGCGCAGACCCAGACTCAACCCGTCAGGAATCGTTTCGACCCGAATTCTGGTGGAACACCGCTCGGACGGCCGCCGGTGAGATAGCCGGGCTCATCCCCGCGACGGTGAACACCCTCGGCCGAGCACTACGTGGCAAAGGCGGCGCTATATCACTCGCCGCACCACACACCCTGTTCAACGTTCCCATCGGCAGCACCCGCCAGATAGCCGCACTATCCTTCCCACTCGAACGAATCCGGCTGCTGGCCAAGCACTCCGACGCCACCATCAACGACATCGTCCTGACAATGTGCGCAGGCGCCCTCCGCAACTACCTCCACGAACGCGGCGCCTTACCCACCGCTCCCCTGATCGCAATGGCCCCCGTCTCACTACGCGCAACCGATGACCCCACCGACCGCACTGGCAACCGGGTCGGGGTACTCATGTGCAATCTGGCAACCCACCTCACCGACCCTGCACAGCGCCTCGAGACGATCCGCACCTGCATGAACGAAGGCAAAGACTCACTGCACGCGATGAGCCGAGCTCACGTACTCGCAATGAGTGCGCTCGGCGTCGCACCCCTCGGAATGGAAATGCTTCTCGGCCGCCGCGGCCCACAACGCCCACCGTTCAATATCGTCATCTCCAGCCTCGCCGGCCCCAATACACCGCTGTACTGGAACGGTTTCCGGCTCGATACCCTCCACCCCGTCTCGATCCCCACAACAGGACAAGCACTCAACATCACCTGCACCAGCAACGACGACCGCATCGTGTTCGGCCTCACCAGCTGCCGGCGCACCATCCCGGACCTTAACCCGTTACTCGACCACCTCGAGAACGAGCTCGACCTCCTGGAAACCTGCAGCGCCAGCAAGTAGGACAGGGTAGGACCTCACCGACCCATTTTCCACATCTACCTCAACACCCACGGTGCAGTCGGACCGAGATCGGCGCCTCGAAAAAGTAGCTGCTGGCAAACCGATGTCTGGAGAATCACGTTCATCTTCTGGGATTCGATCCGTCGCGCGGCCGATCTGTCCTGCCTGGTGCCATGTCCGGCAACCCCGTCATTGGCAGACGAAGTGTGACAACTGATCAGCGCTTGTCTCAACAGCCGACGTGCAGAAGAGCTGTTCAGCTGCCCAGACAGTGTCGGATCGACGCATCGAAACACGGTGAGAACACCGACATTCCGCCGGCCACCCGCCCCGTGATCCCGAGATGAAGGTGCCAGGCCGATTTGAGGCGAGCGTGAACGCTGGCCAATGCAACATCGAAACATTCTGCAAGAAAACCAACTCGAAACACACGGCACAGTCCTCCACAATCGCGTTCGCGCGAACGAAACGAAACGGAACGGAACGACATACTCGAAGCGACGAAGACGCCGGCCGAGAAAACCCCGTGGCGTGACCAATGAGGCCAACTGCACCGTAACCTCGTCGACGTCATCCTTGACCTTCCTTCCCCGGCCCATTGGTGTGTTCCGTAATGTCCCGGCTCGTTGGAACGAAGGCCCCGACCCATGCATCCGAGAGCGGGCGCTCAAGAACACAGGGACAAGGGCGATTGAACGAGCACAAGAATTTCAGACACCGGCGCCCATGCCTACAGAGGTACACGCCTGCGCACCCGAGGGAGATTTTGACCAGGCCTCACCCCGAACGGTTCCCGCGCATACGCCACCAGCCAGGATGCCAGCACGGTGTCGGTGATCGATATCGCCACCACCACGGTCGTCGAGGACCCCGTCACGGTCGGCAGGAATCCGGTCGCGGTTAGCGATCACCCCCGACGGTGGGCGCGCGTACGTCGCTAACATCTTCGGTAGTTCGGTGTCGGTGATCGCGGTCGAGGTATCACCGACTCTGACCGGCATCCCGCCATCCGGGGTTCTCGGCCAGCCCTACAGTCACGCCTTCACCAGGGCCGGGCAACCCGATTCCACCCTCACCGTCACCGCCGGGGCCTTGCCTGCAGGACTGGCTCTCACCGAGGGGGGCGCTCTCCGGAACCCCTACCACCGCCGGATCATTCACCTTCACCGTCACCGCGTCGAACGGTACCGGTGCAGCCGCCGTCTTGCCGGTCACTCTCATGATCATCGCCAGCACACCGCCTACGACCGGATCACTCGGATCGTTGGAGGGCTTCGGATCCTGACCGCGAGGCCGTGGCTTCGCGGCACCCTACATGCCAAACGTGGCCGTCCCCCCATCTCCGGAATGGACGGCGACGTTCCTGCATTCGGCAGATTGATCAGGGCCGGGCAGCAGTGTCGTCGTTGCCCCATTCGCCAAACCGTTTCCGCGACAGTCGAGTCCACCTGAGATGCCGACCGTTTTCTTCATCAACGAATTCGTTTCCGAATCGCAAATCAAGTGAAAGTCACTGCTCACTTGTCTTGACAAAGAGTGAACCGATACGGGTTCCACACCGCCGAGGCGCTCACGTATGCTGTCCCCACCGCATGGGGATGGCAGCTCTCCCCCTCGATACTCATGTCCGTTTTCTCCGACCGCCATGGTTTAAACGACCCAGCCGGTTCTGTGGCGGTCGAGGTCGACCATTTAGCTACTCATTCTTCCCTCGCGGCGATGATTTCGTGATGACTCACCACCTCAGAAACGACGAGCTTGAACCACTTTTCGGTAAATTCTGGGTCGAGGTTGGCATCAATCGCTAGTGCTCGAAGCCGAGCGGTCTGGCGGATCTCGCGGTCCGGATCCGTGGGAGGAAGCCCGTTCCGGGCCTTTAGAAGGCCGATTTCTTGTGTGAGCTTGAACCGCTCTGCCAGCAAATGTACGAGTGCGCTGTCTAGGTTATCGATCGATTCGCGTAGTGAGAGAAATCGGTCGAGCTCGTCGCAATCAACTATGGTTTGCTGCCCGTTTCGGTGACCGTCCTCCAACGCTCATTGCCTTTCATCCTTGTCTTGGCCGACAGAAGACCACAACCAAGTCGTGCCATCGCCAATTTTTCAATGAACGTATTCAACGGCCGTAACTGAGGATCGGAGCACCAAGGACCACGAATCGCCAACAGACGTGGTAGGTCAACTACGAAAGTCGTACGCCCTCCCCGCATCCATTGGGACCACTTCTGAGCTCGAAACTGCGTGAACTCATGTCAAGCGGCACCACTGGCACTAGATCCCAGTCATCGACAATTGGCAGCACCCGGTATCGCGGCACTGCGGTCCCATGATGCGTCGGACAAGATAATTGCTCACTCCGCAGCGCGGCTCAAGTAACGAAGTGTACGACAGCGATATCTCGTCGGTTCGGAATATGACTGAAAACTACTGTGCAGTTAGCCCAGCGTCGATCACGTGCTCCATACCGCTGATGTATGAGGAATCTTCAGAGGCCAAGAACAGTACGAGCTTTGCAACTTCTTCGGGTTCAGCCATTCGGCGCAGCGGGATATCGGCAGTGATTCCGCCTCCGTCGGCGCCACTGGCGGCTGCCATCATCGGGGTCTTGATGTAACCGGGATGGACAGAATTCACTCGAATGTTGTCCGGGCCGTACTGGACTGCAACATGTTTGGTCATTCCGCGTGACGCAAACTTACTTCCGACGTAGGCAACATTCGGAGACCCGACGATGGAGACCATGCCGGCAGTGGAGGAGATATTGACAATGGAGCCACCGCCGGCCTTCTGCATGGACGGTATGACCGTCTTCATTCCGAAGAACTGCGAGTGCTGGTTTACCGCAACCACTTTCAGGTAATCTTCTTCACTCAAGTCGAGTGTCGGGACGACGGGGCCGATGATGCCGGCATTGTTCACGAGAATAGTGACGGGCCCGAATGTCGATTCCGTTTCCTCTAGAACGCTCTGCCATCCGGCCAGTGAAGTCACATCCTGCCGGATGAAGTGCGCGTTCTCGCCCAGCTCTTCCGCGATCGCCTGCCCCCGCTCTTCGTTGAGATCGGTGAAGACCACTTTTGCGCCCTCTTTCACGAAGAGCCTTGCGTGTGCTTCTCCCATTCCCTGGGCCGCACCGGTGATGATGGCAACTCGCCCGTCTAGCTTTCCCATGTTCTTCTCCTTCTGCTGCGATCGGTATGGCTTCGTACACTGATCTTTAGATGTGAGCTGCAGTCAAATTGGATCGATATCCGGACGGATCGACGGAAAGCGAACGGTCAGTACGACCTCGGCAAGTGCAACTCGTGCTCTGCGATGTAGTTCATGATCTGTTCTTCACTGACCGGCGTGATCCGCAGCATGCGTGATTCCCGGAAGAAGCGCTCCACTTGGTACTCGACGGCATAGCCCATGCCGCCGTGCGTCTGGACCGCACGGTCGCAGGCGTAGAAGGCGGCGCGGCCGGCCAGGAACTTGGCAGTGTTTGCCTCGACGGCACATTGCTGTCCGTTGTCGTAGAGGCGGGCTGCCTGTTGGACCAACGCGGCCGCGCCTCGTAGCTGCATGTAGGCGTCGGCCAAGGGATGCTGAATGCCCTGGTTCTTACCGATGGGACGACCGAATACGATGCGCTCGTTCGCGTAATTCGTCGCGCGATCGAGCGCTACCTGCCCCAGGCCGACAGCTTCGGCAGCAACGAGTATGCGTTCGGGATTCAAGCCGTCGAGGATGGTGTAAAAACCTTTGCCGAGTTCGCCGACCAGGTTTTCCCTCGGAATCGGCAGGTCGTCGAACACCACCTCACAACTCGACACCGCATTCCTGCCCATCTTGGCGATCGGGTTGATCGTCACGTATTCGGGGTCCAGGTCCACAACGAAGAGGGACAGTCCATCGATCGGGCGCTTGCCTTCCTCGACCGGCGAGGTGCGTGCGAGAACGAGCGCCGCCGACGACTGCTGAGCCTTGGTCATCCAAACCTTGCGCCCACGCAATCGCCACCCGTCTTCTGTCTCGTGGGCGCGGGTCGAAATCCGCCCTGTATCGCTACCTGCATCCGGTTCGGTCACACTGAACGACACGTGAATTTCGCCGGACGCTACCCGTGGCAGGTACTTTTTCTGCAGTTCTGCAGACGCGTGCAGTACTACCGGGTGGAAACCAAACATCGACAGGTGAACTGCAGAGCACCCGTTGATTCCCGCACCACTCGCTGCAATTGTTTGCAGCGCCAATGCCGCATCCTCGATGGAGGCCCCCGCGCCGCCGTACTCCGGCTGCGCGAGCATCCCTACAACGCCGACCTCGACCATAGCTTCGAAAAATGCGTCGGGAAACTTGTGGTTCTGATCGTGGTCAGTCCAGTAGCTGTCGTCGAATTTGCGGCATACGTTGCTGATCGACTCGACGAACGCTTGTTGCTCCGGGGTCATCTCAAGCTGAAACACGGGTTACCACCTCACTGTTCACTAGGTGGTATCAACGTATTCGTTGACCGGGCTAGATGTCAACAGATTCGTTGACGAATCCGGCTCCGCTTTTCAGTCCAGAAATGATGAGATCCGAAACTCCGGTCCCGATCTCCTCGGCGTCCATCAGGCCTCCCGGGCGGAACCACTGATTCGAGTAGTTCAGCATTCCGATGATGCAGTTCGCCACCACACCGGCCGGTAAAGCCGTGCGGAACTGCCCTGTCGTCAGTCCCTCGCTGATCGTTGAGCGGACCAGACGGAAGTAGCGTCGGTTCCACTCCTCCACCGTGGTGATCCACGCCGCATCGGGAGACTTCCCCGAGAGCTTGGTTACGTCCTCCTGCATGAATACATACAGGTAGGGATAGTATTCCTCGAACGACCCCATGAGCGTTCTGATCATCTGGGACAGCTTCTCTGTTACGTCGAGGTCGGCTGCGGCAATTGCCTCCGCGGACGCAATGTTGGCGGCGACGGCCTCGGATACCACGTCGCGAAACAGCTGCTCTTTCGAGCCTACGTAGTAGTAAAGGGACGCTCGGTCGACACCGGCTTCCGCGGCGATGTCGTTGAGTTTGGTGCCACGAAATCCTTGCTCGTGAAATACCTTGCCTGCAGCACGTCGGATCATCTTGACGCGTTCTTGATACGCCGGATTGTTTTCCGCGGACGCGGCCGCAGCTGCACGCCTTCTGGCGATGTCACTCATTCGTTGCCTCCTGGTCGCGATCATGCTACCAATCTTGTTTATCAACACATATGTTGATAGTTTTCACGGAGTGAGTCATCCAGTGTTGACTGACTCGATCGAGAAGGGACACGTCGGAATGAGTGAAGTTCTGTACGACGTACGCGATGGCGCAGCTTTCGTGACTATCAATCGACCGGAGGCGCGCAACGCTCTGTCGAACCAGGTGATCGCGCAGTTGATCGAAGGTCTTCGACGGGCCAAGACGGACAACGCCGTACGAGTCGTCGTGCTCGCTGGCGCCGGCGACCGTGCGTTCTGCGCCGGCGGAGACTTGATGCAGATGGCCGAAGATGGCGGTGAACTCGAGGCCCACCTGGGCCGATCTCAGCTGGCAGCGATCTTCACCGAACTCTGGGGTCTCGGCAAGCCCACGATCGCCCGAGTGCAGGGATACGCGCTCGCAGGAGGTTGTGGTCTTGCGGCGGCCTGCGATTTCCTCGTGGCAAGCGACGATGCCGTTTTCGGTATTCCAGAGGTGAATGTCGGATTGTGGCCGTACATGATCACCGTGCCGCTTCTTCACGCACTATCCCCGAAGCAGGTCCTCCAGCTCATGCTGACGGGACGGCGATTCGGCGCCTCCGAGGCTCAGAGCATGGGACTCGCCACCACTGTGGTAGAGGCATCGAAACTCGATGAGACCGTGGCCACGCTTGTCCGTGATCTGAGCAAGGCTTCGCCGCAGGCGGTCGCTCTGGGCCGAACAGCATTCTATGCGGCGGTCAATACCGGATTGGAAGTCAAGCTGCAGATGCTCCAAGGCATGCTCACCGTCGGACTTGGAATGCCCGATGCCCGTGAGGGTCTCGCCGCGTTCTCCGAAAAACGCCCAGCACGATGGGCCCCAGCGGCAGAGGAAAACGCATGACAAGTCCAGCATGGGGCCGTTGGGGCGACGACGACGAGCGAGGTGCGCTCAACCGCATCACCGACGAGTCGGTTCGCAGAGCAGTCGCCGCCGTGACCACGGGTGAGGTCGTCTCACTTGCGGTGAAGATGAAGACCGGCGGAGGTCCGCACTTCAAGGGACGTGCTCCGCTGCAACACTTTATGACCAGACACGGCGGAGACTACGCTGCCGGACTCGAAGAGCGCGGCTTCGGATTCGCCGACGACTACGTTCTGATGTCCACCCACGGGACAACGCACATGGACGCACTCTCCCACGTCTGGAAAGACGGATTGATGTGGAACGGATACTCTGCGAATTCGGTAACTAGCCGTGGCGCTTTCAAGTTGGGCATCGAACATGTAGGCCCCATCGTCGCCCGAGCAGTGTTCGTCGACCTTGGCAACGAGTGCGCCGACGGGGAACGACCAATTCACGTCGACGAACTTCGTCGTGCAGTCGCCGACACCGGGGTGACACCCGAATCCGGTGATTCACTTCTGATTCGAACCGGATGGTTGCAACGCTGGCGCGATGGATCTGCCTCGGAAGACCACTGGTCAGGTCTTGCACCGGACTGCGCAGAGTGGATCGATGAACAGGGCTTCGTCTACGTCGGCGCGGACAACATTGCGGTGGAGTACGGACCTTGGCCCGATCCGATGGATGCAGCACCTCTGCACGTCGAGCTGATCCGCAATCGCGGAATCTATCTGGTGGAGCTGCTCGATCTCGAAGGCCTGGCCGGCCGATCACGTGATCAGTTCATGGTCACCCTCGCACCGATGCCGTTGATCGGCGGCGTCGGTAGCCCGGTGCATCCGATCGCCATCGTCTGACCCGTAAAGAGAGGAAACCCGACACCATGACGCAACACCCGGCTGAACGTCCTGCGGACGCCGATGCGGCAGGTCCGGAGGCGGTGACGGCGCTGAGCGAGGTCGACGTTGTCGTGTGCGAGGCCTGGTTGCGTGACGGCATCCAGGGATGGAACGAATTCGTTCCGACTGCAGCAAAGGTCGAACTTCTCGAAGCGGTCGCGGCAAGTGGCATTCGCGAGATCGATGTGACTTCGTTTGTTCCGACGAGCGTTGTACCCCAGTTCGCGGATGCGATAGACGTTTTAGGCGCTGTTCCCGCTGACGTGTTAACCCGCGTGCTCACTGTCAACGTCAAAGGAGCGCTTCGAGTTGTCGAGGCCCACAAACAGATACGGCGAATCGACCGTTGCGGCATCCCGTTCTCGGTCAGCGAGAAACACAACCTGGCCAACCTGCGCCGTGACCATCAAGCCCACCGACGCGAAGTCAGCGCAATGGTCGAATGCTTGCGCAACGACGGGATCGACACATTGCTCGGCGTCGCTACCGCATACGGCTGTCCCATTCAAGGCGAAGTACCTCGCGACGATGTATTCGCCGTCGTCGACTGGGCCCACAGCATCGGTATCCGCTCGATGATGTTCGGCGACACAACGGGCATGGCAGACCCTCGAACCGTACGCGAACTCTTCTCCCTCGCTGTAAAGCGTTGGCCCGACGTCGAATTCATTGCTCATTTTCACGACAACCGTGGTTGCGGAATAGCGAACACGATCGCAGCCATCGAGTCCGGGGCCCGCACGGTCGACGCCAGTCTCGGAGGTGTCGGGGGAGAACCTGCCGCGGTGGATCAAGGATTCGTCGGAGAAAGCGGAAACGTTGCCACCGAAGATCTGGTCGCTGCTCTGAAGCAGATGGGCATCTCCACCGGTATCGACACGGCATCCCTCCTGGACGCCGGCGCGATAGCCGAACGCACGCTGGGACGCCCACTGCACAGCCGAATTCAACGTGCGGGCGTCATTCCATTCACCCCGACCCGGAAGAATTGACATGGGATCCACCGATCTGAGTATTGACCGACACGTCGCCACCATCACGCTCAGTAATCCGACTCGCAAGAATGCGGTCGATGCCCCGATGCGTGAGGGTTTGACCGCAGCCTATGAACGCGTCGAAGAAGATGATGACATCCGCGTCGCCATCATCCGCGGTGAGGGCGAGACCTTCTGCGCGGGAGGAGACATTAACGGCTATCAAGCGGCCAACGCGTTTGGCCCGGACGGCGGCGGGCCACCTGCCATTCCGCGGCCGTGGCCAGCGCGGAAGCCGTACATCGCTGCGATCCAAGGTTACGCCGTCGGTGGCGGATTTGCACTCGCACTGACCTGTGACCTGCGAATCGTAGGCCGCGGATCCCACATCGGTCCATCCGGTCTCAAACGTGGCGCAGTGCAAGGCGCCGGGCAAAGTCAACGACTGCCCAGGCTGATCGGTGCCAGCAAAGCCCTCGAACTGCTGTTGCTGTCGAAGTACGTCTCCGGCGAGGAAGCTGCAGCAATGGGCCTCGCCAACGTCGTCGTCGACGACGATCAGGTGATGAACACAGCTACAGAATGGGCGCAGACCATCGCCGGGCACAGTCCCTGGGCTGTGGCGCGGACCAAGGAACTGACGTGGGCTGCGTTCGACCGTGGCCTCGACGCCGGTCTCGCCGAGGAGGCAGAGGTAGCTCTTCAGGGGTACCGCACCCCGGAGGCGCAGGCAGGCTTTGCGGCGTTCCTCGACCAACCGAACCGACGTCGATCATGACCGGCTCGCAACCTGCAACTACAGGTCCTCTCCATGGGATACGCGTCGTCCATCTGTCGTCCCTAGGACCCGGCCCCTACGCCGCTATGCTGCTTGCCGACATGGGTGCAGATGTCGTGGTGGTCGACCGCGTCCCGACCCTCGCCGGGTCGATGCCTCCCGAAGGCGATCCCCGCCGGCGCGGTCAGCGCAGTATCGCAGTCAACCTTCGCGACGAACGGGGGCACACAATCGTCACCGACCTCATTCGAGGTGCAGACGTGCTGATCGAGGGCATGCGCCCCGGCGTCGCCGAGCGCCTCGGCGTCGGGCCCGAAGACTCACATGCTCTCAACGAGCGCCTTGTCTACGCCCGCATGACCGGGTGGGGCCAAAACGGGCCGCTGGCGAAGACTGCTGGTCACGACATCAACTACGTCGCTGCAACGGGCGCACTGTACGCCATGGGTAACCCGTCCGACCCGCCACCGATACCGTTGAACTTGCTCGGAGACTACGCCGGAGGAGGCGTGTTTCTGGTACTCGGCGTCCTCGCCGCGCTACACGAACGCGACCACACCGGAATCGGAACGGTGGTGGACTCTGCAATCGTCGACGGCGTCGCTTCCCTGAACACGGCAACCCTCGGAATGGCGGCAGCCGGACTGTGGCACGACCGAGGACAGAATACGTTCGACGGCAGCCGCCCGTGGTACCGCACCTACGAAACACGCGACGGTGGCTACATGGCCGTCGGTGCAATCGAACCGCAATTCTACGACGCCATGCTGCGCACCCTCGGCCTCGATCAAGACCTGTGGCAGCGCAACGACGCCCTCGACATCGCCGCACTCACGGCCGAACTGACTGCAGTCTTCAGAAGCAAAAACCGAGACGAGTGGACAACCGCATTCTCCGGCGTCGACGCCTGCGTCAGCCCGGTTCTCACATTCGACGAAGCCATACAATCTCCCGAATCCGAGGAGCGCGGAGCGTACATCGGCATCGCGGGCGTGGTTCAGCCGGCCCCGCTGCCCAGATTCCAGAATCGGCCCGCTCCGGTGCCGCATCAACCGCCCGCTGCGGGACGCGACACTGCCACAATCTTGGAAGAGTTGGGCCGAGGCGAGGACGAGATCGAACTCCTGGAACGAGAAGGCTGTGTCATGATCGGAGGGAACCGGTGAGCGCGCACGAATCCGACTCGCAGGTGAGGGGTGAGTTGCTCTATGAGCCCACCTCGCAGGCATTCGAGAATTCACGTATGGGCCAGTTTCTGAGGCGCGCGGAGAAAGATCACGGTCTTCAGTTGGCGCACTACCGGGCCTTGTGGGAATGGTCCGTCGAACGTCCATCAGACTTCTGGACCTCGGTGATCGATTTCTTCGACCTTGACATCGACAACCGCACTGTTGTGCTCGGAGATCGTGAACCTCCTCGCGCGGAATGGATGCCCGGTTCGCGGCTCTCGTACGCCGAACATGCGCTGCGCCAAGACATCGACGGACCGGCCTTGGTCGGGATCTCGCAGACACGCCAGCGGGTCGCACTGACGATGGATGAGCTGCGCGATGCCGTGGCGCGCTGCCGCGCCGGGTTGCTCGCACTCGGCGTACGACGCGATGACCGAGTCGCAGCCTATCTACCGAACATCCCGGAAACCGTGGTCGCAATGTTGGCCACCGCCTCTCTCGGTGCCGTGTGGGCGAGTTGCCCACCGGAATTCGGCGCCAAAGCCGTGATAGATCGTTTCTCTCAGATCGAGCCGACCGTTCTCCTTGCGGTCGATGGCTATCGGTACGGCTCCAAGGCAATCGACCGTCGTCAGATCGTGGAAGCGATCCGCGCCGGCCTGCCCACACTGCAGCACACCGTGCTGCTCGACTACCTGCACGACGCTGGCTCAACCACAGGTATCACTTCCTGGGAGGCTTTGCTCAGCGAGCACGCCGATCTCGAATTCGAGCGCGTCAGTTTCGATCATCCCCTGTATGTGCTCTTCAGCTCCGGAACGACCGGCCTTCCCAAGGCCATCGTCCATGGGCACGGCGGCATTCTGCTCGAGCATGCCAAAGCCCTGGGTCTGCACAACGATGTCAGTGCCGGAGACCGGTACTTCTGGCATTCCACGACAGGGTGGATGGTGTGGAATTACGCAGTGTCCGCACTGATGCATGGAGCGTCGTTGGTGTGTTTCGACGGGGACCCTGCGTTTCCCCGGGCCGACGCGTTGTGGCAGTTGGTCGCGGACGAGCGGGTCACCTACTTCGGCACCTCGGCCGGTCACATCGGCAACTCGGCAGATGCGGAACTGACCCCTGGGCGTGATCTCGACTTGAGCGCGCTTCGAGGGGTCGGATCGACGGGTTCGCCGCTATCGGCAGCAGGCTACCGGTGGATCTACGAGGCAGTGGGCGACGATATCGTTCTGAGCTCCGTTTCGGGTGGAACCGACATCTGTTCGGCATTTGTCGGGGGTTCACCGCTCTCCCCGGTGCGCGCAGGTGAAATAGCTGCGCCCACCCTGGGCGCGAATGTGGCGGCGCTCGACAAAGACGGTCGCCGCTTGTTCGGCGAATTCGGCGAGCTTTCGATCCTCTCCCCCATGCCGTCCATGCCTGTTGCTCTCTGGGGGGATGATGGGACTCGCCTCATGGAGACGTACTTCTCGAAACATCAGGGTGTGTGGTCGCACGGCGATTGGGCATTGTTTCGCGAGGACCTTTCCTGCGTCATCACCGGACGCTCCGACGCCACTTTGAATCGAGGCGGGGTAAGACTCGGCACCTCGGACTTCTACTCGGTGCTCGACAAGTTTCCCGATGTCGAGGACTCGTTGGTCGTGCACCTCGAGGACCCTGACGCGGGTCCGGGTGAGCTCGTGCTGTTGGTTGCGCTTGCCGAGTCGGTCGACGAAGTCGAGTTCACCACGCGAGTTCGGGCCGCGCTGCGCGAAGAGATGTCGCCGAGACATGTTCCCGATCGACTCATCAGGTTGAACCATCTACCGCGCACTCTCACTGGGAAACGACTCGAGAAGCCGGTCAAGAAGATCCTTCTCGGCGCCGATCCGGACTCGGTCGTGAGCCGAGGCAGCATCACATTTCCCGACGCGCTCGATATTCTTCGCGCACAATCGCTTTCGAACTAGCGCAGCACCTCTGACACGCACTGAGATCAGGAGCACGACATGAACGGACGCTATCTCAGCGAGCTCGACACCGAGAACGTCACGATCGTCAGGATTCTCGAAGAACGAGCCTCACGGAGCGATGGAGATGTCTTCTTCAGCTGGGGCGACACCGAAACCACTGTTGGCGACTTCAACCGGCGCGTGAATACCGTTGCACGAAACCTGGCAGCGCTCGGGGTCGGTTCCGATACCCATGTATTAGTAATGATGGACACCTCGCCCGATTATCTGGCGGCGTGGTTCGCTCTCGCGAAGCTCGGCGCTGTCGAAGTGCCCGTGAACACCGCGTACCACGGGGCAATGCTGGTCCATCAGATCAAAACCGGTGAGGTGACCTTTGCGATGGTGGACGAGGGCTACGCTTCGCGCCTCGCCGATTTACCCGACGGCGAAGTCTCCATCGCAGACGTGGTGGTCCGGGGTACATCGGCGCCCTCGACGGACGGCACTCGGTGGCATGATTTTGCGGCACTGCTCGAGCCGAATGACGATTCGAATCTCGGTATCGACGTGACCTTCGACAGCGTCGCCGGCATCGTCTTCACCTCCGGTACGACCGGGCCGTCCAAAGGCGTGATCTTGACCCATCACTACCTAGCCGCATACGGCCTCATGTACGCCGAGGTCAACCAGCTGAAGCGCGACGACGTCCTCCTGAATTTCTTGCCGTTCTTTCATATGAGCGGAAAATTCCTCACCATTGCGACACTGGCGATGAATGCTCGCATGCGACTACAGCCGCGACTGAGTGTGACCACCTTCTGGGAGGAAGTCCGGCGCTACGGAGTGACAAACTTCATCGGTGTCGGCGGGGTCTGCAACATGTTGCTGGCTCAGCCGGAGAAACCGGACGACAAGAACACCAGTATCCGCACGGTGTACGCGGTGCCGGACCCCGCAGAAATTCACGAAGAGTTCGAGCGGCGGTTCGGATGCCACATGACCACGGTATTCGGATCGACCGAAGTGGGACTGCCTATCTTCCGCAGTCCATCGGAGGACTACATGCCCGGCTCATGTGGGCGTCAAAGCCCGTATTACGAGGTTCGGATCGTCGACGCTCACGACCGTGAAGTTCCGGTCGGGCAATCCGGCGAGATCGCCGTCCGCCCGAAACTGCCGTTCCTCCTCGGCGCCGGATACATCGGCATGCCGGATCAGACCGTCAAGGCGTGGCGGAATCTGTGGTTCCACTCCGGCGATCGCGGGCGAGTCGACCCTGACGGGTGGTTCTGGTTCGAGGACCGTGCCTCTGACTCACTCCGCCGGCGGGGCGAGAACATCTCGTCCTACGAGGTGGAAAACCTGCTTTGTCGACACCCCGCCGTCGCGGAAGCTGTTGCTATTCCGGGCCCGTCGAGTGTCGGAGAAGACGAAGTGTGGGTTCTGGCCAAGCTGAAGGAGGGTGAGGCACTCACTCCAGAACAACTGCTCAGGCATTGCGCCCAGGTCATGCCCTATTTCATGATCCCCCGGTACTTCGACATCGTGACCGATTTCCCGCGAACTCCCACAGCCAAGATCGAAAAGTACAAACTCCGTAAGTCAGGTCCGGGCGCCGACACATGGGACCGCGAGGCGCACGGGTGGCACCTGCGGCAACGCGCACTCGTATTCGAACCCGCCAGTTCCACAGGAGTAACTCACGCCTGAGGCGAATAACCGAAAGGGGTTGTGTGTGATGACAGACGATGGTCCGCGACGACGAAGCAGGCGGACGAAGTGTCTCGAAGTAGAGCCGGAAGGCGGAGACTCATTCACCTTCACAGCGTCATTACTGGACGAGTCGTTCCACGGCGATTATGAAGTACCCGGCGATTCCCGCATAATCCACCACTTCGGTATCTCCGGCCGTATCAACGGCAACGACCTTCACCTGACCGCCCTAGACGTGGAGGCGAAGACACACCCGTTCCCTCAGTGTCCCTTCATAATCCCCGCTTCGATGGATTTGATCGGCCATAGTCTGATGTCGGGGTGGCGTCGTCGGGTCTTGGATCGACTCGGCGGATCGGCTGGATGTACGCATGTCACCACGTTGCTCCTCGGTTTGTCGGAGGTGACTACTTTGATCTACTTCCAGCGGATGAACAGGACCGCAACCTACGGACCGGACAGTCGGGCAAGCGGTGAATGGATCGGAGCCAGTTTGGATTTTGCTCCGCAACTCGGAGGCGCGTGTCATGCATTGGCTCCCGAGGGTGCGGTGATTCGCCAGGCCGAGCGTTTCAGGAGCGGCAGGGACACGCCAGCGACGTGAACATGAATACCAATGGCAGCATAAGTCTCTGTCGCACAGCGTTTTTCAGATCCGATCCTTTAGGCTGAGAGTGCAGAGTTCCACCGCTAGGCCTGTACGAGCACATAGCCGTACAGGCCTAGCCGTCGTGCACATGCGATGTCATCTCACCCGATGCCGGCTGATCGCAATGATCAGGTCCATCGGTCCGCTTATTCAAACAAGCCTCTGTACACAGGGGTTGTCAATCAACACGCCCGTTGATACATTTGCGTGACGCAGCACACATCACTCCCAGTGGACGTATTCGGTTAACGATCGCAACTACCTGCGTCGCCGTGAATGCCGATCATCACTACACCTCCGCTTCCCGAGCGACCTTTTGGCCGAAAGAAGGAAAAATGACCGGTGCCACCTCCCCCGGAAAACAACGAATGCCGTTACGCAAGATCGTAATATCGAGCACCTTGAGTTCCGCCATCGAATGGTATGATTTCTTTATATACGGTACTGCGGCCGCATTAGTTTTCAACAAGATCTTCTTTCCCAGTGTTGACCCGCTGATGGGCACACTACTGTCCTTCGCGACCTTCGGTGTCGGCTTTCTGGCCCGCCCTCTCGGCGGTATCGTATTCGGACACTTCGGCGACCGTCTCGGGCGTAAAAGGATGCTTGTGATCGCCATCTTCATGATGGCTGCGGCGACAACCTTCATCGGACTCCTTCCGACTTATTCCTCGATCGGCGCGCTAGCCCCTATTCTGCTGGTAGCCCTTCGGCTGTTCCAGGGGATTGCAGTTGGTGGCCAATTCGGCGGAGCCGTGCTGATCGCGACCGAAAACGCTACGGAAAACCGCCGCGGCTTTTACGGGAGTCTGGCCCAACTGGGCCCACCCGTGGGGCTCATCGCATCTACCAGCATCTTCTTGCTGATTACCGAATACACGACGTCCGATCAGCTCGAGTCATGGGGGTGGCGCATTCCGTTTCTCCTGAGCATTTCGCTCGCGGGCGTGGGCTTGTACGCACACTTTCGCATCGAAGATACCACTGCCGCCGAGAAAGCCTCGAAGAGTGACGCTGCAGATTCGAAGTTCCCCATCGTGGACGTACTGCGCAGACATCCCTTCAATGTCGTGGTTGGCGCCGGAACAGTCCTGACTACCGGCGTCGGATTCTATCTATTCTCCGTATACGTTCTCTCTTACGGAAAAACACAGGGGATTTCATATAATCTCTTGTTGTCAGCCGTTATTTTGAGTGCGTGCATTCAAGTTCCTGCCATCATCTTCTTCGGCAAGTTGTCGGACAAGCTGGGACGGCCAACCGTTTTCTTGGCTGGCGTAGCCGGGCTTGCGCTATGGGCATTCCCGGTTTTCGTTTTGGTCAATATCGGAAACGCGGTTTCGATCATCATTGCCATTGTTGTCGCTCAACTGTCGGTGGCAGCTATTCAAGGGCCGCTGCCTGCGTTGATGCACGAACTTTTTCCTGCACACCTCAGATATTCCGGTGTTTCCCTCGGATATCAGATCGGCGCGACAATAGGAGGTGGACTGGCCCCGCTTGCCGCAGCAGCCCTGTACGGTCGCTTCGACTCGTTCGTCCCAATTTCGTTGTTGCTCATCGGTTCTGCCACGGTCACAGCCGTTTGCATCCTGGCGGGAAGATCGAAAATGAACCGTGGCACCACGGCGCAGTCCGCACCCCCAGTAGAGGTCGAATCCAGAAACCGGTCATCCGAACACGCGGTCTGAAGCATCACGTGATGTAGCTCAGAAATGCCCAGAACCGTTTCGGCTCTGGGCATTTTGCATGCCAAGACAACAGTCTGAGCAACGACTCTTGCGCGCCAACTACTTCGGTTCGTTCGTCGGCAACCTGACTGTCAGGTTGAAGCCCCTTCCATTCCGCGTGCCACCACTATTCCGGCGACCAGAATTGCGATACCAATGCCGATCCACCCAACAGACATTCCGAGCCACTCCGCCATCAGCGCCATAAGCACAGGACCGCATGCCGAGCCGAGCATGCCGCCCGCTTGAATCACCGCGCCTGTGGATCCGGGATTGCCGGGAGCGGAAGCCAACACCAATGCGTAGGTGAGACCTGACCAGCCCCACCCTATTCCGAATGCCAACAAGGTGCCGACAATGGTGAGAATGAGGACACCACTTGACAGAAGAAAGGCACCCACAGCTCCGGCAACCATCATCGCCGAGACCGGAAGCCAGCTCGTCAACCGATAGTGCTGTGCGAGAGCGCCGCTCACGACTCGCATCGCGATCCCGCAGGCGTTCGCCACGGCAAGTACAAGCACTGCTGCTCCGATGGATGATCCGGCTCCGACAAGAGACAAGGCTGCGAAGCCGGTCAATGCACCCGGTAAGAGGGATGCCAGCATTGTGGCTACACCGAAACGCGCAACCGCTCTTTGCGCCTGACGCCCCGTTATCTCTCCCCCGTCTACAGGTAGTCGCGAGCGGGGGACGACGAAACGGGTGCACCGAGCGAAAATCGGAACAACCGAGACGGTCACGAAAGCGGCCAGGACATAGCCGGCTCGCCACCCTCCCTTACCGCCGAGCAGGGGAACGGCGAGTGTGGCAACTATGAGCGCTGCCGGCACTGCCGACTGCTTCACACACACGGCTAGCGTGCGGTATTTCGCTGTCACCGCCGCACCCAACACTGCGTTCGTCGCGGGCATCGTCAAGGAGAAGGCTGCCCCGGCAAGCGCGCTGGCTGCGACAACCATCAAAGGCGAATAGCCCGAGAGTCCTACCACGCAATTTGCCACAGCGGTCGTTGCGCCTGCAATGACCGCCACCCTCCGTGGTCCGTAAGCATCGATGCTCGTTCCAATCGTCAGGGCGGTGAGGCTACCGAAGAAAAAGAACGCGGCGACGGCCAGCCCGATGAAGGTTGAATCGACTCGCAAATCCGACTGCAGATCGACAGCGAAAGCGCCCAGGAAGCCCACGGGCAACAGCGCACACGAATCCAGTGCGATCCCGCAGCCGAGAACCGCCCAAGGTTTGGGTCCTGTGATACCGCGAGCGTTTGGTGGTGGAGCCATGCCAACTTCCCTAGGTCTCTAGTCAACAGCTTGGTTGAAACTCTCGCATCTGAGCACTGCAAGGTAAATGCACGGCCAAGATCCTTCTTGCCTTGAAATTAATCAACACGTATGTTGACAGAGTATTGGGGGGGTCAGAGTCACCTCACCGAAAGCGCCCACACAGGACGAAAGGGATGTGTCATGACATCGACCGAACTGCTCGACGTTCAGGCCGCGGAGATCTTCAATCGATGGCTCACTCGCTGTGGCGAGTCCTTCGAAAGTGGGACAGCCGACGAGGTGGCGGCGTTGTTCGCGGAGGACGGATACTGGAAGGACATTCTGGCGTTCACCGGCGCGTACCGCACCTACTCGGGCACGGCTGAGATTTCAACAGCCTTCGGCGCCACACTCCACGATGTGCGGCCGACGCGGTTCAGGCCGGCGGAGGGGCGGACACCTGCGCGCTTCGTCCGTCGATCCGCGCGCGATCTTATCGAGGCGTACTTCGACTTCGACACTGCCATCGGTCGGGCTACAGGGTTCGTTCGGTTGTCCCCCGACGCTCAGAATCCGCGCGAGAGCAAAGTCTGGATCCTTTTGACCACGCTCCAGGAACTCGAGGGCCATGAGGAGCGAATCGGCGAGCATCGCCCCACCGGCGTCGACTACTCGCACAACTTCGCGGGAGACAACTGGCTCGACGAGCGCAGGTCCGAAGCCACATTCGAGGATCGTGATCCGGAGGTGATCGTGGTAGGAGGTGGGCAATCGGGGCTGATCATCGGCGCCCGTCTCCGCCAAATGGGTGTAGATGCGCTCATCGTGGAGAAGAACGATCGTGTCGGCGACAACTGGCGGCATCGCTACCATTCGCTGACCCTACACAACGAAGCCTGGGCAAACAGCTTGCCGTACATGCCATTCCCGCCGACCTGGCCAACATTCATCCCCAAGGACAAATTGGCCGGATGGCTCGAAGCTTACGCCGAGGCAATGGAATTGAACGTCTGGACCTCGACCGAAGTTGTGAACGCCGATTACGACGAAACGACTTCACGATGGACAGTTCAACTACGCACGGGCGTCGGCGAAATCCGTACGATGCAGGCACCTCACCTCATCGTCGCAGTCGGCGGATCCAGCAGTGTGCCCAACAAGCCCGACCTTCCCGGACTGGACAATTTCAGCGGCGAGGTCATTCACTCGAGCGAGTTCGGCAGTGGGCTCGCCCACAGGGGCAAACGCGCGATCGTGATCGGAACCGGAAACAGTGGACACGACGTCGCCCAAGACTTGTACGCCAACGGAGCAGGCGCGGTCACGATGATGCAGCGCAATCCCACCTGCGTCGTGAGCTTGGTTCCCAGTGGCACCCTCGTATATTCCCTCTATTCAGAGGGCCCCTCGGTCGACGACATCGATCTCATAACCGCAGCGATTCCCTACGAGGTGCTTCGGGAGACCTACCAATGGCTCACGAAGAAGACCTGCCGGCTCGACGCGGATCTGATCAAGAGCCTCAACGACGTCGGGTTCGAGACCGCCTACGGAGAAGACGGCACGGGATTTCACATGAAGTACCTGCGCACCGGTGGTGGCTACTACATCAATGTGGGGTGCTCGGACCTGATTGCCGACCGCAAGATCGGCCTCGTTCAATCTCGCGACATGACCGAGTTCGTTCCGGAAGGCCTACGGATGTCCGACGGCACCGTCATCGAAGCCGATCTGGTGGTCCTCGCCACCGGTTACCGCAATCTTCAACGCGGCATCAGTGCGTTGGTAGGACAGGACATCGCCGACAAAGTGGGACCCATCTGGGGATTCGACGAAAACCACATCATGCGCAACATGTGGCAACGCACCGCGCAGCCCGGGCTGTGGATCATGGGCGGCTCGCTCATCGATGCCCGGCTGTATTCCAAGTTCCTCGCACTGCAAGTAACTGCTGATCTGAACGGGATAGCACTACCCGCAGGTCGGTAGCCACACGGGACTCCTACCCTCGGGTTGTCAACGTTGACGTTGCACACTCGACGCGAGCGATTGTTCTACATCTTCAGATACCTATATGTGCGCAGCATTGGCTCGAGAAGTTTATTCAACACAAGTGTTGACAAAACGATCACTCGGCCTGAAGATCAATCCAGTGTGAAACAAGACACAACAGATCTCGGCGAGGTGGATCTCCGTTTCCGAGACTTAAGCAGCAAAATTTCTGGAGGATTCTATGAGCAACAGTGCAGAAGGTCGGCTCTTCGTAGGCGGCAAGTGGATCAAATCGCACGGTTCGGACTGGATCATCGCCACGAACCCCGCGACTGAAGAAACGACGGGCCGCGTTCAGGCCGGCGACCATGTCGACATCGACAATGCCGTCGCGGCCGCGCGCGAAGCATTCGACCGCGGCCCGTGGCCGAAAATGAGCCATCAGGAGCGTGCAACGATCATCCGCAATGCTGCCCGGTACCTACGCGACGCCACCGACGAAATCGCCACGACCATCACCTCCGAGATGGGATCGCCGATCTCGCAGTCCCTGGGAGTCCAGGTTCCCCGCGCTTATCAGATCTGGGAGTATTTCGCAGATCTCGCCGAAACGTTCCCCTGGAGTGAACGACGTCCGACCTACGACGCGGTCAACGCCGATCTCGATTTGATCATCGAGCATGAACCGATCGGAGTGGTCGCCGCAATCGTCCCTTGGAACGGACCTCAAATCGTGGCCGCCATGAAGCTGGCTCCAGCTCTGATGTCCGGGTGTACCGCTGTCCTCAAGCCTTCCGAAGAAGCGGCAATGAGCTTCGACTTCCTCGCTGAAGCGTTCAGTCGAGCGGGTCTACCTGATGGCGTGTTGAATATCGTGCCAGCTGATCGCACGGTGAGTGAATACCTCGTGTCGCACCCAGGAGTGGATAAAGTCTCGCTTACCGGCAGTACCACCGCAGGTCGTCGGGTCGCGGCGATCTGCGCGGAATCCGTCCGACGCTGCACCTTGGAATTGGGCGGCAAAGGCGCCGCTCTACTACTCGACGACATCGATCTGAGTTCGGTTCTCACCGGGCTCACCGCTCCGATGGCATTCATCAACGGCCAGGCGTGCAACGCTCCTACCCGCCTACTCGTCCCCCGCACCCGCTACGACGAAGTGGTAGACGGTTTCGTCGATGCGATCCGACAATTGCCGTTCGGTGACCCGATGGACCCGCAAACGTTCATCGGGCCGGTCGCATCACGTCGTGCACACGAGCGCGTCGGCAGTTACCTCGACCTCGGCGTCAAGGAGGGGGCAAAAGCTGCAATCGGGGGCGGTCGTCCAGCGGACAAGCCGGTCGGTTACTTCATCGAGCCGACTCTGTTCGTGAACGTGGACAATTCGATGCGGATCGCGCAAGAAGAGATCTTCGGGCCTGTCTACTGCGTCATTCCTTACGACAACGTCGAAGAGGGCGTCCGTATCGCCAACGATTCACCTTACGGTCTCGAAGCGAGCGTCTGGACGAGTGATCAGGATCGAGGCGTAGGTGTCGCACGATCCATCCGCTCCGGAACAGTAGGAGTGAACTCGCACAACATGGACATGGCCGGCCCTTTCGGCGGTTTCCGGCAGTCCGGCATCGGCAGGGAATGCGGTCCGGAGGGTATTGCAGACTACACAGAACTCAAGTGCATCATGCCGCCGATCGGCGCAGGAACCAATCACTAGTTCCCATCCGATGGAGCCGGGAAACGCCTCGATTTCGGAGCCGACCAGCCTGGTCGAACCACCAATTAAACAGAGGCGCATCATGATTGGACGCAGACCGCCAAACAGGCAGGTCCGCGCCTTCACTAAGCGCTCCTGCCCAGGCACCGGCCACGGTGCGTAAAGAGTCCACCCCCTTGACTGATCGCGTTCCAAAACCAGAACCACAGTGTCAACGTTCATGTTGACAAAGTTGTTTGCCCTTCTTCGCTCCGCAGGATCGGAGAAGCACCCCACCCCCCGCACCAAAACTCAGGAGAGCCAAAAATGACCGGAAAACTAGCAGGTAAAGTCGCATTTATCACCGGCGCAGCCCGAGGACAGGGTCGGAGCCATGCTGTCCGACTGGCCGAAGAAGGCGCGGACATCATCGCGATAGACGCATGCGTGGACTACGCAACCGTCACGACTGAGATGGCTTCAGAGGAGGATCTCGCTCAGACAGTGAAGGAAGTCGAAGCCCTGGACAGACGCATCGTATCCCGCGTCGCCGATGTTCGCGACCCTGCAGCCTTGACCGCCGCGGTCAACGAAGGTGTCGCAGAACTCGGGCGCCTCGATATTGTGTGCGCAAACGCCGGAATTTGCACGGTGCAGACCTGGGACCAGGTCACACCCGAGCTTTGGCAGGACACCCTCGATGTCAATCTCACAGGTGTCTGGAATACGGTAGTCGCCGCTATTCCCCACCTGATCACCGCGGGGTCAGGGTCGGTCATCATCACCAGCTCGACAGGCGGCATCAAGGGCCAGCCCTTCCTCACTCCGTACATCGCCGCCAAACACGGCGTCGTCGGAATTATGAAGTCACTGGCCAACGAACTCGCACAACAGAATATCCGCGTTAACACTGTGCACCCGACAGGTGTAAACACACCGCTACTGTCCGGCTTGGGTGGGATGGACGAACTCATCGGCCTCGACCCGACCACTGCCGGAATTTTCGTCAACACGCTACCAATCGAACTCGTCGAGCCCCGCGACATCAGCAACGCAGTCCTATTCCTCGCCTCCGATGAAGCTCGATATGTGACCGGACTTCAGATGACGGTCGATGCAGGGTGCACCAACCGATAGAGAATCTGAAACCCACTTTCGATCCGTCCAACAGTTTCATGCCACAGCGGACAACCACCTTACGAGTTCGCAAAGTCTCACATCGCAAAGAGTCTCATCCCGACGGCGCGCATTCAGCGAATGCGCGCCGTCTCAACGAACCAGTAACCGGAGCGGCACTCGGGCGCAGCAGCTCGGGGAACGGTCCCTTGGGTGAGCATGACATAGCAGGCAACGACCCGCTCCTGACGCTTGGCCGCCCCCGCTGCCCTTGCAATCCGTCAGCTACTGCGATCACTACCTGCAATCGTGCATCCAAACGCAGCGACTACGCCCAAGTCCCTCCTGGGTCCCCGCAACCGGCTGAACCCGCCACCCCGCAACTCGCTCAACGGACACTTGACCATACTGATGAGCGAAATATGTTACACGACAACGAGATAGAGAAAACAATCACACCAGAGGGCACCACCCACATGAACGAAGGACACTACCGAACACACTGCCGCCGATGCACGAGCATGTCTATGACGGACCGTGGATCCCGCCACAGCGACACCACCACCTCCACCTCCACCAACACCACCGGAGCACCTGCACCGCCGCCGCAACCCCTCCGACGATCGCCGACCGCCGCACTTTTTCTCGTCGCGATCTCACGCACTCCGCAACTTCGTGCTGCCCGACCCGTCGACAGGTCAATTCTCGCACCGACTATTTCCTGCTAGTCCCGAAACATTCAGGCGTGCAGTTCCGTTGCGTTGTGCTCGCCCAGCCCCGGCAATCAGGTGATCGTTGCCGCGGTCTTGGCGATCTGTCCCGGCACTTCCGCGGACCACCCCGTCTGCCTCCACGTGCCGATGCCTGCACCACTGGACCGAACAAAGTCTCCACATACGAGCTGCGGCCATACGTGTGACGCGGAATCGGTGTGCCGGGACGGAGTCTCGCGCGCTCACTGGGGGCACGCAACGACGTCGTTGTTGTTCTTGTCCTCGCTCAAACTGCAGCATCAGCACTGCCCACAACGCGAAAATGATCCTGTCCGGAACCCCTCGGATCACCATGCGCAACCGATGGCCGTCCTGTGGAAGTCTCTGTCGCAGGAATCCAGTAGGCCCGATATACCTTGAGAAACTGATACTGGTTGGTCGAAATCGACCGGAGAGCGAAAAGGAGTGCGGCGATGCCGGAGGCAAACGAGGGAGAACAAGAACCGATAGCGAAAGCCGTTGCCCCACATCGAGTCGGAGGCTTCCGCTACCACCTCGACTACGATCGAGCCCGCTCGCGAATTCATCGGCCCCGCAGACGAAGCAGCCCGCAGGCGACGGGATGAGGGATGTAACAAGGGAGAGTATCTGAACGCGAGTGCGCCGCGTGCGGTCGAGCTCCCGACGGGGACGTACCACGCCCGTGTGATCCGCACAGCTGCCAAACCTGGTTTCTCCGCGCGAGGAAGAACCATGGCGAGCATCCCGGTGATGAAGAGGAAGAACATCGGGACCGTCTCACTGGAGGCTCCTCCCCCCGCATAGCGTTCGTGCCTGAAGGACCGCCACAGTCGGGAAGCTACGCAGACACGTCGAACATCTCGTCGACTGTTTTGTAGTCTCCTTCAACTATCACCGCGTTCGGGTACTGCGCTGCGATCCAGCGCGCGGGATCTACAGCGGACCACCCCATCGGCCTGCATCCAAGGTCGCTCACGATCGAAGAGACTCCCGATGCAACCATGTCCGGCGAGGCAATCTGGTTCTGGCGGCCATCATGTTGCGTCCCGCCGAGGATGAACTCATTCGCACTACCGACCAGCAGTCCCCGCTTATTGTGCGACCGCAGACCGGGGCGGATGAATGTGCTCAGTAGATGTGGCGCGTCGAACGCGTAGACAACGGCGTCGTATCGAGCCGACAGATCGAAACGGTCGACGTGGTCGTTCGCACCGAAGCCGCCGATGAGACGGATATTGTTCCCGGGCTTCGAGACGCCACCATCGAGCCGATCATCCACGGCGAGTATGTCGAGCGCGATTGGCACTCGTAGCGCCAAGAGCGCATCACAGACGGCATGCGACACATGCCGGCTGCCGACGACGGCAACGCGTCGAACCGACGTGGCGGCTCGACTAATGCCGTTTCGTTCGGTCGTGTCGGCATCGTCTACCTTTCGCTGCATCGGATAACTAGACGCGTGGTCAGCCCGCGTAGAGCTCTGCGTGTCATGCCCGTTCGGTCCGCGCTACCGGCGTTGTGTCTGCGGCCGCGAAGGTTGAATTCGCATCCACAGCCGCGTCCGCGAACTCGCGGTCGAAATCCTTGCGGGTGAGCGACCACAAACGGAAGGCTGCGACCGCTGCGATGATCAACGGAACCGACACGGCCAGAAAAATGCTGTTGGCGGAGAACGATCCGGCGGCGTATCCGGCAAGGATGGGTGTGATGACCGCACCGATTCGGCTGATGCCGACCATCAGTCCGTAGCCTCGGGCTCGAACGGTCACCGGGTACATCGGCGGTGCCATGGCGGTGAACGACGAGACGGAAACGAACACTGCCAAACCCAGCGCCCCTGCCATGATCAGAGCGAGCGGTCCCTGCATCGTCATCGTGAACAGAACTAGGCTGACAACCGCCAAACTCAGTGCCACCCAGGCGATTCGCGTCGCGAGTAACTTCAAGCCGATGATGCCGAACACGATCGAGCCCGCCAGGCTCCCGACACTGATGATTGTTCCCGCGACGGCACCGTCCTGGGTGCTCCCACTGGCGTCGGCTATGAGCTGCGGCGTCCAGGTACCGACGAAGTAATACGCAGCAGTGAGGAATGTGTAACCGATCCACAGTAAAATGGTTCGCTCGCGCAGCCGCGGGCTGAGCACGCCCTCGCGAGCAGAGTACGAGCTGCTGGAGTCGTTTTCAACGGATACGTTTCGCTGTTTGTCACTCGGGCGTTCATACGCAATTCCGATCCTCGCCGCGATCCGACCGATCTTGACGTACGATTTTGGTGTGTCGGACGCGACCAGGAATGAGAGAGTTTCCGGCAGGAGAGCGGATACGAGAACGAGGCCTACGGCGCTGACGCTCATCCCCACCCAGAACATCGCCTGCCAGGCCCCGTCGAAAAGCCCCAGAATCGAAACACCGGTCAGCCCCGCCAATGTGCTACCCAGGGGAAAGCCGACCGTGACAATACCGACGGCGAAATTGCGCCGCGCCACCGATGCGAACTCCTGCGCGACGACGATCATGGTCGCGCTGATCACGCCGACGCCGATACCGGTCAGAAACCGGCCTGCCAGCATGATCGACGCAGCGGGAGCCAGGGCAGTCAAGATCATTGCCAGTATGTTCGTCGTGAGTCCGGCGAGGATGAGAGGCCGCCGGCCGTACCGATCCGCCAATGGGGCAACGAACATTGCTCCACACGCCATACCGACCAGGCCGGCGCTGATCAGGTAGCCTTTCACGCTCGGCGACGCGAAACCCTCCGGCAGATGCGGCAGGACGAACCCCATCGCGAAGAAATCGAACCCGTCGACCATGTTGCAGAACATGCACAGAAAGATGATCAGCCACTGATAGGGGCGCATCTTCGATGACTTGACCGTACCGACTACGTCCATTGATCGACTTTCTTCGAGGAGGGGAGATTCTTCCCATCATTTAAAACAAGTGATTGTTTTTGTAACTGTGTCCCATATCCCATTCGCTGTCAAGGAGAAATCCCTGACCACGCGGCAACCGAACATCTGGACACCGCCCGTCTACACGGTTCGAGCAGCGTTCAGTCCAAAAGTGCTCAGGCAGAAGATGATCGAGAAAAGGCGAGCATGTCCTCGACGCTGACGAATTTCACACGCGAGCGCCCGTTCGCGCGTCCGCGCGCCTTCTCCTCGTCGTCTATTCGTCGCCACGCGTCGTAGTCGAGTACGTCGTTCTTGCGGGAGCGGACGAGGACCGAGAATTCCTCCGGTGCCCGCCGGGGTTCGTCGAGCTTGCCGGTGACGAAGTCGTCGACCAACGACGCAACAGTTTCCATCGCATCGGTCTTGTTCGTGCCGATGACCCCCGTCGCGCCCCGCTTGATCCACCCGGAGCAGTACAGACCGATCACCGGCTCACCGTTCTCCACGACGCGCCCCTGCTCGTGGGGAATCGTGCCGCTGGACTCGTCGAACGGGAGGCCGACACTCGCACGGCCGCGGTAGCCGATCGCCCGGAGCACCAGCGGAGTGTCGATGGTCTCGGTAGTGCCATCCCACCGCGCGAATGTTATCGACTCGACACGGCCCTCACCTTGGATGGACAGCGGAGACATCTTGTACCGCAACACGATTCGCCGAGCGTTCTCGGACTGCTTCCGCTCGGAAGCGGAGATGAGCGCGGCGTCGCGGCGGTCGTCGGGATCGAGCTGCGAGGACAGCTCGTCCGCGTGAGCTACGAGGTCGACGCCGTCGAGTCGCTCCAAGGAGGTGAGTTCACCGGTGGTATACGCCGCGTGTTCCGGTCCTCGACGTGCCGCGACGATCACCTGCCTCACCCCGCTGTCTGCGAGAACACTCAGTGCGTGATCGGCAATGTCGGAGGTACCGAAGTGGTCTGGAGATCCGGTCAGTGCTCGCGCGACGTCCAGGGCGACATTGCCGTTCCCGATCAGAACGACGGTTTCGCCGGTGAGGTCGAAGTCTCTATCCGCGTGATCGGGGTGGCCGTTGTACCACGCCACGATTTCGCGGGCGGAGTACGAACCCGGCAGATCCTCGCCGGGGATTCCGAGCTTGCGGTCGTCGTCGGCACCGGCTGCCCATACGACGGCGTGGTGATGTTCCATGAGTTCGTCGACCGAGACGTCGGCGCCCACCTCGACATTGAAGTAACACGACACCGTCTTTTTCGACAGCGTCTTCCTGAAGAGTTCGGTGATGCGCTTCGTCTGGTCATGGTCCGGGGCAACCCCGGATCTCACCAGTCCGAACGGGGTCGGGAGCCGCTCGATCACAGAGACGTCCACTCCCCTAATTTCGGACAGCGCGGCCACCGCGTAACACGCCGCCGGTCCGGTACCGACTACGGCGACTCTCAGGCTGGGCCGAGTCTCGGGGAGTTTCGGCCGGATGTGGCGGGGCGGGGTGGCGTCGACGATCGGCGCGGCTTTGAAGTAGTCGGCGTTGATCTTGAGCAGGTCACCGAACGCGTCGGGCATGTCGTAGTCCGGATGAACGGCGTCGATCGGGCATTCGTCCATGCACGCCTGGCAGTCGATACATGTTGCCGGGTCGATGTAGAGCTGTTCCGTCGACAAGAAGTCCGGATCGCCCGGGCGAGGCCTGATGCACTGTACGGGGCAGACCGCGACGCATGACGCGTCGCTGCAGCAACCTGGGGTGATCACGAAGACCATGGGGCACCTTCATTCCGTGTAGATGTGGTCCTGGTCACGTCTTGGCAATCAAACCACGTCAACGGTCGAGTTGCAAGCAAACGTTCGTTTTATTGCCACGGGCAAAAGTCGAGCACCGCACGTCCCCGCATACCGCCGGCGGCGAGCAGGGTGTGGGCGTCAGCGGCCTGGCCCGGGGTGAACACCCGCGCGACGCGCGCTGTGATCGCGCCGGACTCGGCGAGCGCGGCAAGTTCCGCCAGCCCCCCGGTGTCCGAGAGTTCTTCGGGCACGAACACCTTGCGCTGAACAACCCCGCGCTCCATCATGACCTGGTCGTGCGACCGCAGGGTTGCCAATGTTCCGCCGTCTCGCACCAGATCCACGGCGGGTTGTCCGATCACCGCGGCGTCGATGACGCCGTGGGCTCCTCGAGGCACATTCCGACGAACCTCGTCGAACCATCCGTCTCCGCGTGGAACCACGTGGTCCGCTCCGAGCTCACGAACACGATGCTCGTCGGCCGCGGACGCGACTGCGACGACCTTCAGTCCGCGCACCTTCGCGATCTCGATCGCAAGGCCACCGACAGCACCCGCCGCCCCCAGTACGACCACAGTGTCACCGGCATGCACCCGCAAACCGTCCACGGAGGCCATTGCGGTCAACCCGTTCATCGGTAGCGTGCTGGTCTCGATGTCGCTGAGACCGGCCGGTGAGGTCGCCAAGGACTCGACGGGCACGCCGACCAACTCCGCTTGCGCCCCGCCGCCGGCGCGCCACGCCGACACGGCAGCCATGACGCGTGTACCGACAGGCCATCGTTGATCGGTAGAGCTGTGAACGGTGCCGGCCAGGTCCATTCCTGGCACGTACGGAAAGGGAAGTCCGGTCACGAAATGCTTTTGTAGACCTGCTCTGAGCAGAAGGTCTGCGTTGTTCACCGCAGCCGCACGGACGTGGACGACCACGCGTCCCGACTCGACCTCGGGCGCGGGCACCTCGCCGACTCTCAGCACCTCTGGGCCACCGTAGGTGGGGATGGTGACGGCTCGTATGACACTTCCGTCGGGTGCCATCGTCAACTTTCGTTCGCTCGGGCGCCCTCGGCGATGCGATCGGGATCGGTCACGAACGGACGCGCATAGGACGGATCGGATCTGTCGCGGGCAGACAGCGCAGCAGTGACCATCAGTGACGCCATAGCCGGCGGCAGTCCGTCCTTGACTGCGGTGAACGCAAACGGATCGCTGGGGTCCGGGACGCTATCGAGCGGGATCCAATCACGCAGACATACTCGGTGAGCAATGGCCCACACCCCATCTCTTTTCTCGAAACGGTCGACGTATCGACCGCCGCTCATGGCCAATGGCGGTCCCTCGCGGTTCATCCCGACGAACATGTAGTAGGTCTCGGTATGCGCGACATCGCCGTCCAGTTCACACGTGTGGTTGAACAAGCAGTGCTGCTGGCTCATGTGCAACGTGCTGTGCATGCCGATGACCCAATCGGCGAATTCCTCTCGTCCGCCCACGAACATTCCGTGGTCGTCGATCGCGTCGTCGTGATAGACGGACAGCAGAATGTCGCGATCCAGGCGGTCGACCCCGCGGCTGTAGCGCATGAGGCAGTCGAGAATGGCCTGACGATCCGCGAGGGTGCGAACGAGAGTGTCGATGTCGGCTCGGTCGCTCATCGCCAGTGCTCCATCGGCTGGCCGGCCACCGGCGATGGCAGCACCTGGATGTCGTTCATACCAAGCCCGCCGAGGTAGATGGTTCTCAGATCGGGGCCGCCGAAGGCGATGCTGGACAGGTTCGACAATCGTGAACCGCGACTTCGTGAAATCTGTTGCCACGTCAGGCTTCCGGACGCGTGCGCCGACGCGACCGCTTCGAGGTCTCGGGTGTCGGCGTCCTCGAACAGTACTGACCAGGATAAATCCGGTTCGATACGGATGATGCGGTTGGAGATGACACAGACGACCCACAGTGCGCCCTCTGCGTCGAACGCCATCCCGTCTGGATACGTATCACCCGGGTAGTCGATCCGGAGGCGATTGCTCAACGTGCCGTCCGCGGCGACGTCGAAACGCGTTGTACGGCAGGCGAAGGTCTCGTTGACGAACAGGTGTGCGCCGTCGGGAGACAACCTGACCTCGTTGGTCCAGTTGAGCCCGTCTGCGGCGACGCTGGCCACGCCGTCGCGAACCAAGAGGATTTGTCCGGTGTCCTCGTCGGCGGTGAAGTGCTCGTGCTTGCGTCCCCGCGAGCTGATGGTGATCCATGTGCGGTCACCGTCGACGAGCACGAAGTTGGTGCGTGGGATCGGCTGTCCGTCGAGATCGGTCGCGAAAGGTCGTGCCTCCCCGCGCCGACCGACCCGCCACACACCTCCTGCTCGGCCCATATTTGCGAACAGGAAGTCCCCGTCGACCGTCATCGCGATACCGTTCGGGCGAAAACCGTTGCTGACCAGATCCGCCTCCACCGCAGACTCGGTGCGACCGTCCGGGTCGATCTGCGCGATACCCAACGTCCAGTCGCCGGTATACAAAGACCCGTCGGGTGCCGCAAGCACACATTCCGGGCGGTTGAGCCCGAACCCCACGCGACCGAGGTCTTCGGGTCGAAACGGCTCGATCTCCGTCAGTGTCATATGGCTCCCTTCGTGGATCTGCGTCGGTGACATCGCATCAGAGCGCCAGGTATCCGCCATCGACAGGGATGGTCGTCCCCGTCACGTAGGACGATTCGTTGGACGCGAGAAAGACTGCCGGACCGGCAATTTCGTCGGTCTCGCCGACTCGACCGAGGGGAACCCGCTGCAGGAATTTAGCGTTTCCCTCTCCAGTGACTGTCATCAGGCCGCTCTTCATCCGCCCGGGTGCCAAGCCGTTGGCCCGGCCACCGGTGGGACCGAGCGTGCGTGAGAAGTACTGGACCAGGGATCGGACGCCTGCCTTGGTCGCACCGTATGCAGCACTCGAGCGCGGCGCGGTGAACCCTGCAATCGACGACAGGAAAATAACGCTCACACCCTGATGCTTCAGAGCGGGCAGAAGCGCAACGGTCAGGTCCCATTGTCCGGTGAGATTGACGCTGACGATCTGGTCCCATTTCTCGGCCTGATCGTCATCGCCGGGTCTGCTGCGAGGCGAGATCCCGGCATTGTTCACCAAGATGTCGATCTCGGGGTACGCCTCGACCACTCGGACACCGAAGTCCGCCACTGCCTGACGGTCTCCAATGTCGAGTATTTCGGCCGTGGCCGAGCCACCTGCCGCCACGATGCGGTCGACGATCTCACTGGCAGGCTCCGCATTTCGGTCGACCACCACGACGTGCGCACCTTCGGCGGCCATGGCAGTCGAGATCGAGGCACCCAGCCCGCCCCCTCCCCCGGTTACCACAGCTGTCTTTCCGGCAAGTCGGCTCATCTGGACACTCTTTTCATCTGGACACTCTTTTCATCTCTGAACTCTTTACTTCGTTCGTACCGGATACGGCGCGACTCAAGACATGACGTAGCCCTTGTAGTCGTGTTCCTTCACGTCGTCGCAGTACGCACGGAATCGTGGATTGCCGCCGACGAACAGCAGCACCTCACGCTTGTCGCGGCCCGGAATGTTCTGGTTGATACCCGTGAACCATGAATTCGTCTGACCGAGCAGCAGTTTGCCCTGCAGCTTCGACGCGTAGGTCGTGAAGCTTTCCGCAGCCTCGAGCTCGGGTTCGATGCGTGTGACGCCATCCTCTTTCGCTTTGATCATCATGTCGCTGAGCCAGTCGATGGCCATCGCCGAACACCGCGGGATGTTGCAGAACGTGGCGCCGCTCTGCGGTCCGACGAGCATGAAGAAGTTCGGGAAACCGGGGCACTGCATTCCCATGTACGTCTTGAGGCCGTTGTTCCATTCGTCCTTGAGCGCGATGCCATCGACGCCGCGGATGTCGATTCGATTCCACGAGCCCTTGACTGCGTCGAAGCCGGTCGCGTAGACGATGACGTCGAGTTCGTGCAGTCCCTCCGGGGTCTCGATGCCCTGGGGCGTCACGCGAGTGATCGAGGTCGAGTGGAGGTCGACGAGCGAGACGTTCTCCTGGTTGTATACCTCGTAATATTTGGTCTCAAGCGGAATTCGCTTCGTCCCGAAGCCGTGGTCCTTGGGAATCAGGGCTTCGGCCGTGCGGGGGTCCTTCACGCGGTCACGAATCTTCTGAGCCACGAAATCCGACACATACTTGTTCGCCTCCGGGTCCGTCAGCACGTCCTGGTACGCGCCCAGCCACAGCGAGAAGCCGGGTCCCTGGTACAGCTCTTCGAGCTTCGCGTCGCGTTCTTCCTTCGGCACATCGAAAAGGTTCTTCTCGATGAACTCGTGCGGGAAACCTGCCAGAGACGCGTCGCACTTGGCCGTGAACTCGTGGTAATTGGACTTGATGTAGTCCATGCGCTCCTGAGTCATCGGGCCGTTGCCCAACGGGGTGCACCAGTTCGGGTCACGGAGGAACACGGTGAGGTGATCTGCCACCTTCGCCATCTCCTGGATCATCTGCACGCCGGTCGACCCGACGCCGATGACACCGACTCGCTTGCCGGTGAAGTCCATCTTCGCCGGACCGAAGCCCTCGGGATCGCGCGGCCAGTTCGCTGTGTGGTAGCTCTCGCCCTTGAAGGTGTTGATGCCGGGGAGGTTCGGCATCTGCGGTGTGGACAGGGGTCCGAGCGCAGAGAAAACGAAACGTGCGGTCACCGGCGCCCGCCACGCCTGCTGGAAACCGACCGTATAGAGGTTGTTCTCCTCGTCGAACACAGCCTTGTCGACCTTGGCGTTGAAGATGAAGTCCTTACGAATGTCCATGATCTCGGCGGCGCGGTGGATGTAGCTCAAGACCTCCGGCTGCGCTGCGAACCGCTCCGACCAGTTCCATTCCTGCATCAGCTCGTCGTTCCAGAAGTAGCCGTAGACCTCACTCTCGGAGTCGATACGGCATCCCGGGTAGCGATTGTGGTGCCAGACGCCCCCGATGTCATCTGCCCCTTCGACGCCCAACACCTTGTAGCCCATCTCCCGCAGCCGGTACGCCTGGTAAAGACCGCTCAGGCCTGCTCCGATCACGAGGACATCGAAGTCGGGTTCTTTTGTCATGTCACATTTCCTCTCCATGGACCCCGCTTCGAGGTCGCGCTGCACCGTGTCTCGGATGTCCAGAGGGGCAGCCCACGCCTTCCGTACAAACGATTGTTTGTTTACTGTGACACGAGGGCGTGGCTGCGTCAACATCACGTCCGGACGGACCGAAGTCTGTGTCGGCGAAGTCAGGTCGGGTAACAATGAGACCTTGACCACACGACCGTCCTCGTGTAAACAAACAAGTGATTGTTAGTAAATTGACGGAAAGGATATGCCTGGTGCACTTCCACGAGACTTACGCCGGGTTGCGGGTTCTCGATCTCAGCGAGAACATCGCCGGGCCCCTGGCGTGCTTGATCCTCGCCGATATGGGTGCCGACGTCGTCAAGATCGAGCGTCCCGTCCACGGCGACGCCACCCGTTCCCTTCCTCCTTACTGGGCGGGCGAAGCGACGGTGTTCCACACCGTCAACCGCAACAAGCGCAGTGCCGCGATCGATTTGAAATCCGGAGCCGGCCGCGACGCCGTCTTGCGGTTGGCCGCGTCTGCGGATGTGGTGGTGGAGTCCTTCCGTCCGGGCGTGGCGTCGCGCCTCGGCCTGGGGTTCGAGGAGATGACGAACGCCAACCCGACGCTCGTCCATGTCTCGGTCAACGCTTTCGGCACCGGCCCGCTGGGACACGACCGCCCCGGCTACGACGCTCTGGTGCAAGCCTTCACGGGTATCATGGAAATGACCGGAGAGCCGGACGGCGAGCCCGTCCGAGCCGCACCGTCGGTCATCGACATCTCGACGGGTCTGTGGGCAGCGCTCGCCGTCCAGGGCGCCTTGGTCAGGCGCGACAAGTCGGGCGAGGCGCAGAAGGTCGAGGCGACTCTCATCGACACCGGACTCTTCATGATGTGCCACCAGATCATCGGATACCTGGGCACGGGCACGTTTCCGGGGCGCCTCGGGTCCGCGGCTCCCAGCGCGGCTCCGTACCAGATCTTCAGCACCTCGGATCGGCCGATCATGATCGCTACCTCCACGGACCGGATGTTCACCACGCTCTGCCGCACGCTCGGACCGGTCGAGCTCGCCACCGACGCGCGGTTCGTCACGATGGACCGGAGACTTGCGAACCGCGACGAACTCGCCGCTCTGCTACAAGACATTCTCGTGACCAAGGGTTCCGGGGAGTGGCTCGACATCATCTCCGCAGCCGGTATTCCGGTCGGCCCTGTCAACGACCTGGCCGAGACTCTCGCACACCCACTCACACTGGAACGCAACATGATTGCACCGGCGGAAGAGGGCAGGATTGCCGACCTTGTGCAGATCCACCTCCCCATGGACGGCGAACGCTCCGCGTCTCGCCGCCAGGCACCCTCCCTCGGCGAACACACGGAAACCGTTCTCGCCGAGGCCGGATTCACCCCCGACGAAGTAGCCGCCGTCATTCAAGCGTCGGCGCGCACGAAAGGACCCGAACTCGCGTGATGACCATGGACGCCCTGCCGGGCCAGACAGAGCAATGGCGAGAAGAACTCGAGCAGCGGTGGCAGACCTGGACCCCTCGCTCACTCGCGCAAGTGTTGGATCACGTCGCGGGGGCTCATCCTGACCGGCCGATGATCGTGACAGACGAGCGTACCTACACCTACGCCGATGTCACCGAGCTCTCCACTCGATTGGCAGCGGGCTTACATTCCATCGGTATCCGGACCGGCGATCATGTCGCCGTCGTGATGGCGAATTACCCCCATGCCGTGGCGCTGAAATTTGCTGTGGCACGCCTCGGTGCTGTATCGGTGAGCGTCAACTTCATGCTGCGGCACCGAGAGCTCGGCTACGTTCTGGGCCAGTCACGCTCCAAGGTCCTGATCACGATGGACGAGTTCCGCGGCCTCGACTACACATCCGAGCTGGATCAGTTGATCCCCGGGTGGGTGAACTGCGGTGGCGGCGATGTACTCACGGAGCTTCGCGACGTGTTCGTCTTCGGAACCAGCAGTACGCAGCCGAGTCGCGGGCGCTCCGTGGAAGATCTGATCGCGCTCGGTGCAGACGTGAGCAACGAGACCATTGCGGCACTGACCGCCTCGGTCGATCCCGACACCACCTCGGACCTGCTCTACACATCCGGGACGACCGGCAAGGCCAAGGGCGTGACTCTGAGCCACGACGGCATCCTGCGTACCGCCTACTCCAGCGCGTACACACGGGCCTTGAGCGACGGCTACCGGATCATGTACGCCTTGCCGCTCTACCACGTGTTCGGATACGTGGAAGCTACGGTCGCAACGATGTTCGTCGGCGGCTCGACCGTCCCCAAGTGCTCGTTCAGCGCCGCCGACATGCTCGCCGCCGTCGCGAAGCACAAGACGGACGAGATCATGTGCGTGCCTGCCATGACCAGCGTGCTGCTCGAGGAAGCAAGTACCTCGTCGTACGACCTTTCCAGCCTTACGACAGTGTTCTCCTCCGGTTCCGTTCACGCCCCCGGCATGTTCGATCGCATCCGGGAGACCCTCGGTGTGGAGCGGATCTTCACGGCCTATGGTCAGACCGAGACCACGGCGTCGACGATGTGCACACGTCCGGATGATTCGATAGAACGTCTCAACCACACCAATGGAGCCGTCAAACCGGCAGGGATTGCCGGTGACCCGGAACTCGGCGGGACGCTCGCCGTCTACAAGGTCGTGGATCCGGTGACGGGCGTGGGTCTCCCTGCCGGCGAGGTCGGAGAACTGCTCGTACGAGGGCCGATCATCACCCGCGGGTACTACGACATGCCGGAGCAGACCGCGGACTTGTTCACCGAGGGCGGGTGGATGCGGACGGGCGACCTCGGTCGCCTGTCGGAGGACGGCTATCTCACGCTCACGGGTCGCCAGAAGGAGTCGTACCGTTTCGGCGGAGAGCTGGTCATCCCCAGCGACATCGAGGGCGTCCTGATCGATCATCCCGGTGTCCTCGAGGCGCATGTCGTAGGTCTCCCGCACGAACGGTGGGGCGAGGTGGGCTGCGCGTGGGTCGTCGCGAACCCGGAGGCAGTCCCCGAAGCGGCCGAATTGATCGACTACTGCTCCTCGCGCCTGGCTCGGTTCAAGGTCCCGGCGGTCGTGTACTTCGTCGACGCAGCAGATTTGCCTCGCACGGTCACCGGTCGCGTGCAGAAGTTCCGCCTCGTCGAGCGCGCAGCGCAGTACGCGGCCCTGCGTGACACAGCGCCGACCTCATGAGCGGCGAACACGACGTCGTCATCGTGGGCGGCGGGATCGCCGCCGTCCGCTGCGCCCAGGGCCTCCGAGAGAACGGGCACGCAGGACGGATCACGCTCCTGACGGAGGAATCGCATTACCCTTACGACCGGCCTCCCCTCTCGAAGGACATGTTGCGCCCCCAGAATCCTTCCGAGCCGACGTGGCTCCTCGATCCCGAGGAGGCTGTCGCGCTTGACGTGGACGTACGGACCCGACAGGAGGTTGTCAGCGTCGACGTGCACGGGCGAACAGTGTCGACGGCAGGGGGTAGCGAACCGATCGGCTACGACAGTCTCGTCGTCGCAACGGGAACCCGCGCCAGACGGTTGCCGGTCTTGGCCGGAGTCGAGGGCGTTCACTACCTCCGCACTGCGGACGACGCCCAGTCGATTCGCGACGCCCTGCGCCCCGGTAGCTCGGTGACCATCGTCGGAGGCGGATTCATCGGGCTCGAAATTGCCGCGATGGCCCGGGCCCGCGGCTGCGAGGTGACGATAGTGGAGGCCGCCGAACACCCATTGGCGCTCGCTCTGGGCGCAGAGCTCGCGGCGTGGCTGCAGCAGTGGCACACCGGGCACGGCGTGCGTTTCAGGTGCGGTGTGGGGGTGAAGCGCGCCTCCAGGTGGGCGGGTCAGGTGATCGTGACACTCGACGACGGATCCGACGTGCTCTCCGATTCGGTCGTAGTCGGCGTCGGTGTTCATCGGGACCTCGACTGGCTCTCTGCGTCCGGCATCCGCACCCACGTCGGTCTGGTGTGCGACGTCGACGGACGCACCGATGTCGAGGGTGTCTTCGGCGCCGGCGACGTGGTCTGCACTCATGTCGACGAGACATGCGCGCCGGTCCAACACTGGACGGCCGCGGGTGAGTCGGGGCAACGTGTCGCGCGCACGATACTGGGTCAAGGGCCCGAGGAATGGGTCGACGAGCACTACTTCTGGTCGAATCAGGGCGCTCTGCGGCTGATGTCGGTGGGAGGGCGGACACCCGAGGCCGAGCTCGAGATCGTCGCGGGCGACCTGGAATCCGGGAAGTTCGTGGCGCACTGGACCGAAAACGGCCGCGTTGTCGGTGTGCTCGGAGCCAACAGCGCTCGAGGTTTCCTGCAGGGCAGGGCCGCATTCGTCGCTGGGCTCGATCGAGCCGGCCCACGTCGCTGAACCACACACGGGGCGCGATCAGCGGCCGAGGACGCCCTTCATCATGGCGTCGGAAAGTCGCACGCTCAGTTCCTCGACCGATGTCGGCCCATCCGAGGACAGCCACTCAGGGGTCCAGTTGAGCGAACCGAGGATGCTGAGCACTGTCACCTTCACATCGATGTCGGCGGCGAAGCTTCCCTCGGCGACGCCCTCCTCCAGGACCAGCGTGAAGAGTGACTCGTAGTCACCGCGCCGTTCGCGAACGCGACGCTGGTTCTCCTCACCGAGGTAGCGCCACTGATGGAACACGATCTGTGTGCGCTGCGGCTGCTTGGCGACGACCTTGACGTGGGCCAGGATCATCGCCCTCAGTTTGGCGTCCGCGAACTCCTCGGACTTGTACGCACGCGTCACCTCGTCGTAGAACTCTTCGATGCCCTGTTCGATGATCTCGAGCAGGAGCTCCTCTTTGCCTGCGATGTGCGCGTACAGGCTGCCGGCGAGAACTCCTACCTCGCCCGCGATGTCTCGCACGGAAGTTGCGGGATAGCTCTTACGGCCGAAGAGTTCTGTGGCGGCGCGTACGATTGCCTCGCGAGGCGTCAGATCGGCCGCCGCTGCAATCTTTGTCATCGTCGCACCGCTTTTTCTACTCGTGCCCAGGACAAGAAGACGACCTACCCCGGAACATGACCTTTGCTGGAATCACTGTACTGGTCGGGGGCATGGCCTGTGTCAGGCAAGTGCCCGAGGATGAGAGCACGGCACTCAACGTAGGCACGCGACCTGGTTGATCCACACCACACGCCCCGCGAGGACATCGGCGAGCGTGTACTCGTCATTGCTCACGCCGAAGGTGTCATCGGCGCGAGCGAACTGCAGCAGCGCGCCGAACGTGTCGCGTGGTGACAGAAATGTCTCGGACCAGAGGTTGGAGGAGGTGTCCGTTCCCACTGCTGCGAGGCCGACATCGCCGAGGTCTGTCACAGTCTGTGCCACGTCATCCACCATGACGGTCAGGTGGTGGAAGCCCTCGCCGCGGCGGTCGAGATGGCGCGCCAGCACACTGTTTTCACGCAGCGGCTGCATGAGCTCGATGTTGAATCCCGCCAGTGCAAGTTTCAGGATGCGTACGCCGGTGACGTCGTTGTCGCCGCCGAACACCATCGTCGCTCCGAGTACATCTGCGAACAATCGCGCGGCGGGCGCCATATCGCGCACCGCGAGGGCGATGTGGTCCACCGACCTCACCTGTGATGCCGTTCCGAGGCCGGTGGACATCGATCAGTCCTTCAGCGTCAGGATCGTCACCGCAGCGACGGCCTCGTCGAGATCGTCGAGTATCCCTCCGCTGTTCTGCGCCAGACCGACACGCGCGCCGACGACCTGGCGAGCGCCGCCACGACCTCGAAGCTGATCGGCGAGTTCGATGAGCTGAGCGCAGCCCGTCGCACCCAGGGGGTGGCCGCGACCCAGGAGTCCTCCACCGACGTTCACCGGTAGACGACCACCCAGGCGCGTGGCACCCGTTCTGATCAGGTCGGCGGCACCGTCGGCCTTGCACAGGCCCAGTTCTTCGTACAGCCAGAGCTCTGCCGGCGCGCAGGCGTCGTGCACTTCCGCGACGTCGATGTCGTCGACGGACAGCTGCGCTCGGGTCAGCGCGATATCCATGGCCCGCGCCACGGGCTGCGCCGCCCGAGGGTCGGCGCCGTTCGAGGTCAGCGCCCACCCCGCCACTCGCACGTCGGGCTTCCCGGCGCGCTTGACGTAGTCACTGGACGCCACGATGACAGCTGCTGCGCCGTCTCCGATCGGAGAGCACATGAGCATTCGGAGCGGGTCGGAGATCATTCGGCTCTCCATGACTTCCTCGACCTCGACCGGCGTCTGGAACTGCGCCTTCGGATTGAGGGAGCCGTGGAACCGGTTCTTGACCGACACAAGGGCCAGATCCTCGGCCGTCACCCCGGAGCGCTCCATGAACGAACGGGCCTTGGCTGCATAGAGATCCATGAGAGGCGAATGGGAGGATCCCTCCACCTCTGGCGGGGCACCGGTGGCACCGACGGTCGATGCGAGCGCCGTGTGTTCGTGGAGGTCGACCGCTGTTGCCAGCGCGTCGAAGCTGCGCCGTTTCGTCGGGTGCGTGAGCCGCTCGACTCCCATGACCAGCACCACGTCCGCGGCACCCGAAGCTACGGCCATGCAGGCGACCTCGAAGGCCGAGGACGACGATGCGCACGCGTTCTCGACGTTGATCATCGGCACTCCGGTGAGCCCGGCATGTCTCAGCGCGACCTCCGACCGGATCATCTCCTGGCCATGGAGGAAACCGTCGGCTGCGTTGCCGAATACCACCATGTTCAGGTCGGATGCGGTGATACCCGCATCGGCGAGCGCCAAGCCGAGTGCCTCTTCCGACAGCGAACGCATATTGTCGTAGGGTCGGCGGCCGAACGAGGTGATGCCGGTTCCGAGAATGGACACACTCATCGGTGGGCCTCGCTCGAGGCGGTCGAGTTCGACATAGTGACCCTTTCGGAGAAAACAAACGTGTGTTTGTAGACTAGACTCAGGACTGGGGGATTGACAATCACCCCCCCCGGTCGTCGGCAATTCATGAAATTCGGTGAGAGGACAGCACATGGGTAGGAAGGCGGCTGCTTCGCAGCCCACAGGCCAGTCCACCCCCGTAACACCCGACATCATCAAGCTCGAGGCCATACGGCTGTTCAGCGAACGCGGCTACCCGGTGATCGGTATGCGCGATCTGAGCGAGGCGGTGGGCATTCTGCCCGGCAGTCTCTATGCTCACATCGCCAGTAAAGAGAAGCTGCTACTCGACATCGTCGCGTCCGGGGTTCGGAACTTCACCGAGGTCATCGCCCCGATCGTCGAGAGCGACGGGTCGGCCGACAAACGTCTGCGCGAGGCGATTCGAGCTCATATGCGCGTTCTTGCCGTGACACTCGATCAGACACGAGTGACATTCCATCAGTGGCATTACCTGACCAACGAGAATCTCGATCAGATGGTCGCCGTCCGGCGCGACTACGAGATGTTGTTCAAACGTCTTGTCGCCGAGGGCATCGAAGACGGCACGCTCCTGGGAACGTCACGTCCGAAGGTTGCCACGTTGTCCATCATCGGCGTGTTGGGCTCGGCCACCGAATGGTTCTCCCCCACCGGATCCGCATCGGCCGACGAGATCGGCGATGCGATTGCGGATGTTCTCACTCTGGGGCTCGGTACTCGCTGACCTCCCGGCCTGTCCGGGCATTCGGCGCCGCCCGCAGTGCTGCGAGCGGCGCCGAAACACCACCGAAGATGTCAGTCCTCAATTCTGATGGCTCGCTCGGGGCATACCTTGGCGCCGTACCGTGCCGACTCCTCGAGCCCGGGCGGAACATCGATCGAAGTGCCTCGAAAGATGTTGTATCCGTTGTCGTCTACTTCGTAGACGTCGCCGGCAAGAGCCTCGCACCGCGCGTGACCGGTACAACCCTGCTGGCCACCGTCGACGCCCTCGCTGATGTAAGCCTTCACGGCGTACTCCTTTCCTTCGTGTCCTCGCTCGGGAAGATTCAGAACTTCAGCTTCAGCGTGCGCATCGACCGCAGGTAGCCGGTCATGTAGACGGGTGGCTCGACGACGGTGTACTCGGGAACGCGTCGCAGCCACTCCTCGAACGTCGCACGAAGCTCGAGACGAGCCAAGTTCGATCCGATGCAGCGATGGATACCGACTCCGAAGGCAGAATGCAGCACAGTTTCGCGCGTGATGTCAATTGTCTTCGGGTCTTCGACGACCTCCGGGTCACGTGATGCGCCCGCGTAGACCATCATCACGAAATCGCCCTTTTCCAACTGCTGACCGCCCAGCTCCACGTCCCTGGTGCAGGTGCGACCGAGTGCCACGACCGGTGCGAACACGCGGGCGAACTCCTCGATGGCGCGGGGAATGTAGGTGTCGGGATCGTCGATCAGGAGCTGACGGGCCTCCGGGTTCGCTGCGAGCCAGTTGATCGCCGACGCCATCACATAGGTGGAGGTCGCGATGCCACCGAACGTCATGTCCACCAGGACCGAGACGCGATCTTCCCAGGACGACTCCGTTCCGTCCTCGTACTGCACACCGGCAGCGATCATGTCGACCATGTCGCCGCGCGGTGGCTGCTCGGACCGTTCCTTGAGGTACTTGCCGAGGTACTCGAACACGAAGGCGAACTTGGCGCCACGCTCTTCGAGATCAGCAGCGAACGTCCCCTGCTCGACCCCGTCGACAAGCTTGTCGAGGTCCTCGACAGGGACGCCGAGAACGTTCTTGAAGAATGCCCAGCCCGGAAGGAGCGCAGCGAACTCGCTGACGAATTCGCACTCGCCCTTCTCGATGAACGCGTCGATGAGGGTGTTCGCGTCCTCACGGATCGTTGTCTCGTACTCCGCGATAGCCCCGGGTCCCATGAACGGGTTCAGCGCCTGGCGCCACGCCGTATGCAAAGGCGGGTCCGACTCTTCCGGGTACAGGAACGGCAGTCCGTCCGGGCGATTCGGCATGTACCCACCGGCTGCCGAGAACGTCTTCCAGTTCTGTCCCACCTCGCGCACGAGCTGATTTTGCGACACGAGATAGTAGCCGCTGCCGACCTTGCTGTGCGCTACAGGGCATTTGGCAACCAGGTCGTCGATGATGTCGACATGCTTGTCGTTGAACGCCGGGTCGTCCAGATCGAAGTCGTTGTAGATATCGCGCCCGTACTTGCGGATCGACTCGTCGATATCGGCCCGGGTAGGCGCCGTGTAGGAACGTGCCTGAATATCAGAAGTCATGCTGTGCCCTCATTTCGAATGTGTGCGAAGTCGGTGGGGTCGGACGAGGTGGGGTTCACGGCGGTGGTCAGAGGAGCGTGTATCCACCGTCGATGAGGTGGTCTGCGCCCGTGATGAAGCTCGACTCGTCACTGGCCAGAAATACTGCGAGGGAGGCGACTTCACTCGGGTCGGCGATACGGCCGACAGGGTTGCGGCCGATGATGGCCTTGATCATGTCCTGCGGGAGGCTGTCGGTGATGGCGGTCTGGATGGTGCCGGGACTGATCGTGTTGACCCTGATGCCCTGCGCTGCGTACTCGGCAGCGGCGGTTTTGGTCAGCATGATGACGCCTCCCTTGGCGGCGCAGTAGCTGGCCATGGACGGAAACGCGACCGTGGCGGCCATGGAAGCGGTGTTGATGATCGACCCACCGCCACCCTTCAGCATCTCGGGAATGGCGTGGTGGATGCCCAGGAACACCCCTCGCAGGTTGATGGCCTGCACCTTGTCCCAAGCCTCCTCGCTCATGTCGCCCACCATCGCGATTTCGCCGTCGATGCCGGCGTTGTTGTAGAGGATGTCCAGCTTGCCGAATGTGTCGACCGCCGCGGCGACGACTGCTCGGACGCTCTCACCGCTGGTCACGTCCGTGGACACGCCAAGGGCGCCGTCGCCGAGTTCCTTGGCCAGAACGTCCTGCGCGCCGGAGATGTCGGCGAGCACTACCTTGGCGCCTTCCTCGTGGAATCGACGCGCCGTTGCTGCGCCGATCCCCGAACCTGCGCCGGTGACGATCGCGACCTTGTCTGCCAGGCGTCCGGTCATAGGAATTCCCTTCATCGTGATTACAGCGGCCTATCAGCCGTGCGGGTCAAAAAAACAAGTGGTTGTTTTATCGAGGTTAGTGTCCGGCATCACATTCGTCAAGCGTTGAGAGCCATCCCTCTCGACATGACGAAGGGCTGCTTCCCACGCGGAAGCAGCCCCTATGTCGCAGTGCCCGTGTAACTCAACTGCCTTGTGCCACATCCTTGTTGAAGACCGGCGTGCGTTTCTCCACGAACGCGTCGACCGCCTCGTGCAGATCGTCCGTGTGGTGCAGAGCCGACGTCGTCCAGAAGCTCGTCGCCATCGAGGACGTCAAATCTGCTTGCCAGGACGCACGCAGCGCCTGCTTGGTCGCGTCGAGGGCGCGCCACGGTTTGCCGGCTACCTGCGCGGCGACGCGGATCGCCACCGGGATGAGGTCCTCGTGCGGAACGACGCGTCCGACCAGGCCGATCTCCAGGGCGCGATCGGCGTCCACGACCTCACCAGTGAGAGCCAGCTCGGCTGCCATGCCCGAGCCGACGAGCTTGGGCAGGAACCACGAGCCCCCGTTGCCCGGAGCGAGACCCATGTTGATGTAGGTCTCCCCCAGCTTGGCGCGCTCCGATGCCACCCGTATGTCGCAGGCCAGCGCGAAGTCGAGGCCACCTGCCGTAGCTCCACCGTTGATGGCCGCGATGAAGATGAGCCGCGATGTCGTCAGACGCTGTGTGATCGGGTGCAGGACTCGGGCGTTGTACGGCTCCTTCGTGACGGGGAGTTCATCGCGCAGATAGTCGCGCATGGCGATCAGGTCGGCGCCGGCCGAGAACTGCTTGCCAGCCCCTGTCAGAACGACGGCTCGGACCGAGTGATCCGGTTCGAGTGTCTCGAGGACGGTCAGCAGATCGCGGGCCAACTCGGGTACAACGCCGTTGCCGCGGTCCGGACGGTTCAGCGTCAGGACGACAACGCCGTCGACGACCCGCTCGTAGTAGCAGGTCTCGAGGTCGGTACGCGCGGCGTCAGCGCTCATGCCGGCGCCGTGACGAACCACGCCGCCGGATGCTGCGCGATCTCGTCGGAGTCGGCCGACTTGAACACGACCCGATCATCGCATCTGTAGTGATCCCACGTCCCGTCCTCGTTCGGCCAGAGTCTGCCGAGCATCTGCGGCCCGGAGTCCAGCTTGACGATCCCGATGGCGTAGGGCCCGTCGGCCCCGAAATCGGTGGGAGCTCCCAGCCTTTGGATCGTGAAGCTGTGCAGGATGCCCTCGCCCGTGTCGTTCGCCCAATCGAGATTGGAGGAGAAGCAACTGGTGCACCGGTACCGCGGGTACATGATCTTGTGTCCGCAGTCACCGCACTGCTGCACAGTCAGGCGACCGTCGGCCAGACTCGCGTAGTAGTCGACGGTCAGGTCGTGCATGATCGGTTCGTTGGTCATCGGGTCACCCTCTCGAGGAGCATCACTTGGCTGTCCATGTATGTGCCGCCGGTCCCCCCGATCGCCGCGCGCGTGGCGCCTTCGACCTGACGCGGACCTTCGGCGTGCCAGAGGAGCTGTCGAACCCCTTCGGCAAGAAGCGCTGTTCCACCGCCGACGCCGGTGTGCCCGGCCGAGAGAAGACCGCCGTTGGTGTTGGTCGGCAACGCACCACCCGGGGAGAACTTTCCTGCGGCGAATTGTCGAGCAGCCTCACCGACGGGGGCGAGGCCGAGCCCTTCGAGCCCCTGTGCCAGCACGGCAGCGTAAGAGTCGTAGACCTGCGCGATGTCGACATCCTCAGGGCCCCACCCGGCCTGCTCGTAGGCCTCGCGGCTGGCGCGTGGCCAGTTCATCACAGCGAGATCCGTTTCCTGTCCGAGGCTGTAGTGCGAGACGGTGCCGCCGGAGCCGGCGATGCGTACCCACGCGTCCTTGGTGCGACGCGCCTCGGTTGCACTGGTCATCACCAACGCCACCGCTCCGTCCGCCAGCATCGGGCACTCCATGGCGTGGATCGGGTCGGCGATCATCTTGGACGAGAGAACCCTCTCGACCGTCAGTTCCTTGTCCTTGAACATTGCGTTCGGATTCAGGCGCGCCCAGTCGCGTAGCGCGACGCAAATCGATGCCATCTCCTCGGGAGTGGACTGGCTGGCGTGCATGTAGCGCTGCGTGATCAACGCGCCGACGGCGTTGAACGTGACACCGGCCGGAACTTCCCATTCGCGCGGGATACCGAATCCGCTGAGCATGTCGACCATGTCGGTGACGGGGGCTGAACCCCAGCGGTCGGCCTGTGCGATGAGGACGTTGCGGGCTTGCCCCGATGCAATGAGACCAGCTGCGACGCGGGTGGCGCTGTCGCTGGTGGACCCTCCCGAATGAATCATCATGCTGCTCTTGGCTCGTCCGTTGAGGCCGAGCTCTTCGACGAGACGCGAAAAGATCAGGTCGGCTTGGTCGCGGCCGCCGTGCAGGCATGGGATCAGAAGGATCGTGTCGATGTCACGCGGGCCCAATCCAGCGTCGATGATCGCCCGAGCCGACACCTCGACGAGCGCTCCCATGAACGTGCGGTCGGCGAACTTGCCCGTCGGCAGCTCCCCGATGCCGATGAAGGCGGCATCGGCCGCGCTACCGGACTCCGGGTAAGGAAGGTCGTACTCGATGGTTTCTGTCATCACTTACTCTCCAAAGGGGTCCGGCGGCGAGCCAGCATGATCCAGTGAAAGGTCATGACCGTCTCGTCCTGCTGATTGAGCACGACGTAGTCGACGTGCAGGGTTCCATTTTTGGGACTTTTGGCGTCCGCGAGTTCGGTGACCGTCGCACGAACGCGAATGGTGTCGCCCGGACGGACCGGTGCGGTTGCCCGCATTGACTGACACTCCACCAACGCGAGGATCGCATTTCCGTACCAGCCCGTCAGTGCGATCTGGCCGACTGCGAACGAGAAAGTCAAGGGTCCGTGTGCGATACGACCGCCGAAGAGCGTGTTCCTGGCGTATTCCTCGTTCACATGAAGTGGATAGTTGTCACCCGTCAATCCGGCGAATTGGAGGATGTCGGACATCTCGACCGTCCGACCGGCCGACTCCACGGTCTCGCCCAGTTCGAAATCTTCGAAGGCGCGATCTCCCACGGCGTCCTGCCAGGTCACAAGCCCATCTCCCGGGCGATGATGGTGCGTTGAATCTCGTTGGCACCGCCGCCGACCATGCCGTGCTTGGCCTCGCGGAAGTATCGCTCCATGTCGTACTCGGGGAGTTGGGAGTAGCCACCCAGCGCCTGCATTCCGTTGAAGGCGATCTTGTACGCCACGTCGGCGGCGAACACCTTGGCCATCGAAACCTCTTGCACGGCGCGTTCGCCGCGGGCCATCTTGGTGGCCGCCTGATAGACGAGAAGCCGTGCCGCCTGCAGCTCGCACTCGTTCTCGGCCATGCGGTGCTTGAGCACCTGGAAGGACGACAGAGACCGTCCGAACTGTGTGCGCTGCTTGGTGTATGCGATCGTGTCGTCGAGGGCCGTCCGTGCATTGCCGACGTAGGAGGCAGCAAGGCCGAGGCGCTCGTACTCGAGGTGCCCGTTGATGAACTCCCAGCCTTGCCCGGGCTCGCCGAGGATGTTCTCCTTCGGCACTCGGACGTCTGTCATGAAGTACTCGGTGGTGCCCAGACTGCGTCGTACGATCGTGGGCATCTTCTGGATGTCCAGGCCGGGAGTGTCGTTGGGCACCAGAATCAGGCTCATGCCCCTGTGACGGTCCTCGCTCGTTCTGGCCAGGACGGTGATGACGGCACCGGGAAGATGCGCCCCCGAACACCAGATCTTGTTGCCGTTCAGTACCCACTCGTCACCGTCGAGAACGGCCTTGGTCTTCACTGCGGCCGCATCGGAACCTGCTTCCGGTTCGCTGATCGAGACGCTGAACTTGCGCTCCCCAGCGAGGTAGGGGGGCAGGTGCTCCGCCTTTTGAGCATCGGAGCCGTGACGGACGATGTTGGTGGCGGTGAACATCGAAGTCATGACACACGCAGCCGTGTCGAGGCTGTACTTAGCCATTGCCTCGCAGAAGATCGCGTAGAACACCGGGTCCGCCGAAAGGCCCCCGAGTTCTTCGGGGACAAGGAGACCTAACCACCCCTGATCTGCGATCTTCTTGTATGCCTCATCCGGGAACTGACGGTTCTCGTCGTGTTCGCGGGTGTACTCGCGACCCACCTCCTTCTCCATGAAGGAGTGAAGCATCTCTTTCCATGCCCGCTGCTCGTCGGTATGACGAAAATCCATTGCGACCCACATCCCATCTACGAACGATCGTTTGTTTCATCACTGTAGACGGAGCTGGCGCAAACGGCTAGAGCCGCTCTAGACAATCGTTTGTTTGCATGCCACGATCCTGTATGTCGGCGGTCACGCCGCCACCTGTCAGCGCCACGATCGTGGCGGAGCACCAGGATTCGTCGAGAGGAACCCACCATGGCCCGCCGCATCGCACCGCTCTTCGCGGACTACCAGAACCGATTCGAGAACATCCACCTCGAACGATCCGACAACGGGGTCCTCGAGGTAACCCTGCATACCGACGGGGCCCCACTCGTCTGGACCACCACGGCTCACGACGAATTGGCCTACGCGTTCGAGCAGATCTCGTGCGATCCCGACAATGCCGTCGTCATCCTCACCGGAGCCGGCGACGCATTCTGCCCCGACATCGACTTCTCCACCTTCAACCTCGGCACACCCCATGACTGGGCCGAGATCATCTTCGAGGGCCAGCGACTGCTCAACAACCTGTTGGCGATCCAAGTACCGGTCATCTCCGCCATCAACGGTCCCGCGCTGGTGCACCCCGAGATCGTGATCATCAACGACATCATCATCGCCTCGGAGACAGTCAAGTTCTCGGATTCGCCCCACTTCGCCTCGGGCATTGTTCCCGGCGACGGCGCCCACATCGCCTGGACCCACGCGCTCGGCGACACCCGCGGAAAATACTTCCTACTGACAGGCCAGGAGTTGAACGCCCAGCAAGCCCTGGACTACGGCGTTGTCAACGAGGTGCTCCCCGCGGACCAGGTGCTCTCCCGGGCCCGCGAATTGGCAGCCGGCATCGCGGCCAAGCCGATGATGGCGCGGCGCTATGCACGTTCGATACTCACTCGGCCGCTCAAGAAACTCATGCACGACAACCTCGGATACGGCCTCACTCACGAGGCGCTGGCAGCACTCGACCTCTGAGCCCCTCTCGTCCTCACCGAAGGCCGCCCGCGGACTCGCGCGGGCGGCTCGGCGGACAATCCAGGCAGAACGGACCATCTCATGACCAGACCCAACGCCAACATCGCCGTGACCCTTTGGGAGACAGCAGCTCTCGCACCTGACAGCGTCGCCGTGCGCGACCTCACCGCTGGATGCGAGTTGACGTACGCCGCGCTGCGAGACGCAGCCGGACAACTCGCGGCGGGGCTGGTCGAGGAGGGGCTACGCCCGGGTGACCGCGTGGCCCTGCTTCTGCACAACTCTTGCGACTACGTGGTCGCCTTCATGGGCGCCCTCACCGCCGGTGCCGTCGTGGTACCCCTCAACACCCGGCTCACGATCGGCGACTTCGACTACATGCTGAAGGACGCCGGGGCCACTCTCCTCGTCACCGAGCCCACGTTCCTCGAGGCTCTCCGAGCGGACACATCGATCACACTGCCGCGGGTTGTGGATGTGACCGGTGAAACCGACGGCGTCCCGACGCTCGACAGTATTTCTCGTGAGTCGTTCATCGCGCCGCACGTGCAGGATGCGAGGGACCTGTGCTCGCTCATGTACACCAGCGGCACTACCGGCGCGCCGAAGGCGGTCATGCTCAGTCATGGGGCATGGAACAGCGTCAGCGACACGTGCGTCGAACTGCTCGACTTCGAAGATGGAATTTCGGTGATGCATCCGGCACCCCTCACTCATGGTGCTGGGTTCCTATTACTTCCCACGCTACGACATGCCGGCATCAATCTACTGGTTCGAAACTTCAACGCCGATCAGACTGCAGCGCTCATTCGCGACGGAGACGCTGAGGGAATGTTCCTGGTTCCGTCCATGATCCGGATGCTGCTCGACGCATTGCCTACCGATTGGGCCCCAGCCGAAAAATTCCGATGGATCTACTACGCCGGGTCCCCCATCGACGTTCCGACGTTCCGCGAAGCAACCGAACGCTTCGACGCGCGACTGGTGCAGTCCTTCGCGCAGATGGAGGCGCCTATGTTCCTGACTTCCCTCGGCGCCGACGACCACCGCCGTGCAGACACGGACGAGCACGTGCTCGCGAAGTCGGCTGGTCGGCTCATCCCGGGCCGCGAAATCCGGGTGGTGGACCCCGAAGGCAAGAACGTGCCTGTTGGTGAGGTCGGCGAAATCTGGGGCAAAGCACCCCAGGTGATGCTCGGATACTGGAACCGGCCCGAGGAAACCGCCAAGACCCTCGATCAGGGCTGGCTGCATACCGGTGACATGGGCCGACTCGACAGTGACGGTTACCTCTTTCTCGTCGATCGAGTCAAGGACATGATCGTCACCGGCGGGTCGAACGTCTACGCCCGTGAGGTCGAAGAAGTACTCATCGACGCACCGGGAGTGGCGCGAGCAGCCGTCATCGGTCTGCCGCACCGCATTTGGGGTGAAGAGGTGACCGCGATCCTCGTGGCCGCAGACGGAGTCGACCCATCGGCCGAAGCCGTGCAGGCATTCTGTCGCCCGCGGCTCGCCGGATACAAAATGCCGAAACGAGTCATCTGGGTCGATGATTTACCGACCAACGCCTATGGCAAGGTACTGAAGCGACAGCTGCGCAGCGAACTAGGGAGTCTCTGGCATGAGTAGCTCACTGTTCGTGCACACCAGCCCGGCCTCCCGCGCAGCCGAGAACGAATTCGACCGCTGGTACGACACGGTGCACATTCCTCAAGTGGTCGCCCGAGTCGCGGGCGTGGTACGTGGCACGCGTTACATCGAACTCCCAACGTCCGGTGAATCCCTGACGGCGGAGGCTGTCCGGCGTCGTCTGACCATCTACGAGTTGGACAACGATGACGTCGTCGCGACAATGGCTTCGCTCGGACAAGCGATGAGCGACGGGAGCCTGGAGTCCTCGCCGCTCGTCGATCGAAAGGTCAACCCGCCGCAGATCAGTGCCTGGCAGGTCGGGTGACCTTCGGTTTGCACTCTGCGCCGAACTGGCCTGAACGAGACGAGGAATGGCGGGAGGCCGCAGGGCGCTCGAGACGCTGATCCATGTAGCCCCCGCTCGACGAATGCCCGGCATTCTTGGTTCAGCCCCGCGGCACACCGCGCCGGACGACCACACCCGCAAGGCCAATGTTGCGTGATGACATCGAGGTCCATGGCACTCACGGGTGCGCCTGAGCCTGCGCCTGCGTTCACGTGGTCGTCGACTACGACAATGCAGTGAACAGGAAAGATTCGATGAGCGACGAACTACTGTACTCCGTCAACAACCACATCGCCCATGTCATTCTGAATCGGCCGAGCAAACTGAATGCGATCAACACCGCCGTCGACGAACAATTGGCTCGGCGGTGGGAAGAAATCGATTCGGACCCCGAGATATGGGCCGCCGTCCTTACCGGCGCTGGTGACCGTGCGTTCTGCTCTGGCGGCGACATCAGCGCCGGCACCGACGTCGCACCAGCTCGCATCGGGCTCGGAGGCGGGCTCACCGGAATAGGAGGTCCGCTGCGGCAACTACGCAAACCGCTTGTGGCGCTCGTCCACGGGTACGTCCTCGGGGGCGGATTCGAACTGGCGATGTGCGCCGACATCATCGTCGCTGCCGACGATGCCAGCTTCGGGTTGCCGGAAGTACGTTCCGGCATCATCGGCGAAGCCGGCATGGTCCACCGAGCCGTCCGCCAACTCCCACACCGGATTGCGATGGCAATGATCCTCACCGGCGAGCAACTCCCCGCCGACCGCGCACTTCATTTCGGACTCGTCAACGAGGTCGTCCCGCGTCGAGACTTGCCAGAGGCAGGACGCTTGTGGGCCGAACGACTAACTGCCGCCTCACCTCTCGCTCAACAAGCCGCCAAGCAGGCCGTTCTCTCGCGAGCGAACCATCCACTGGAGATTGCGTTGTCCACCAGACACGAGGCCATAGAGGCCTATGCACGCAGTGATGACGTGAAAGAAGGACGCCGGGCTTACATGGAGAAGCGTCCGCCGCGGTGGGCAGGTCGTTGACCTTTGCTACTGCTACTCCGAGGGCCGCACACGCTTCGTGACGCGGCCTGAGACCGCATAGCGCTAAAGGTGCGAGGGCACTGAGCCGATTCGCGGCGAATTGGTTCGGGGGACAACCGATTGCAGCAGCATTAGGCCAACCCGCATCTATCGTTGCGTTACCACGCCCTCGAACAGGGCGAGCAGCTCGCACAGACCGTCGTCGAGGCGAGCGAGCAAATCGTCTCGTTTGTCATCACTGTTCCTCCAGTCTCGCAATGCGGATACGAAAACGGCCTGACACGTGGCCGCAATTGCCATGGGCACACGATCGCCGGCTTCCGTACCCATCCGCGCTGCGACGAACGCCGCTACCGGCCGCTTCCATTGCTCCCAGTGTAGATAAGTACCGGCTTGTAACTCCGGACTGGTGTCGAGAAGGCGAAAGCGTTCCAGCCACACATCGCTGTCGTACACCGCAGCACGCGTCGACTCCACAACAGCTCTGCGAACACCACCGAGGACACCACTCGCCGCGCGTACCGCCAACTCTTGGTCAAGCCGCTCGATCGTGGCATCGAAAGACCCCCACACCACCCCCGGTTTCGAACCGAAGTACCGGAAGTACGTCGTCCTGCTTATTGCCGAGGCCGCCGCGATCTCCTCCACACTGACGCTCTCGTAGCCGCGCTCGAGCATCAACGCGAGTGCAATCTCCTCGACATCAGCTTTGGATGCAGCGCGTGGACGACCTACCTGTCCTCGTTCCGTCGCCATCGGACGAACCTACGAGCCGATGGAGCAAATCACAATTTCGAGAAAACCGATACAATAGTGGTACTGAGTACCACAATAGAAAAAGCAAGCCCACACAGCGAATACCACTATTCGCTCCAGGGGATCCGACAAACACGGCAACGAGAGAGAGTCCAGGACATGGGAAAACTTGACGGCAGAGTCGCCATCATCACGGGGGCCGCACAGGGAATGGGGGCCGCCCACGTACGCCGCTTCGTCGCCGAAGGGGCTCGCGTGGTCTTTACCGACATCAACGCGGAGGGCGGACGCGAACTCGCCGACCAGATCGGCGATGGATGCCACTTCATCGAACATGACGTCACGTCTCTCGAGCAGTGGCGAGACGTCGTCGCCGAGACCGAGGCGATATACGGCCCGGTCAACATCCTGGTGAACAACGCGGGCATCATCGGCCCCATTGAGGACGTCGTCGAAATCGACCCGGAAGCGTATCTACAGGTCGTCGCGGTGAACCAACATTCTCAGGTGTGGGGCATGAAAGCCGTCATTCCCTCCATGCGAAAGGTAGGCGGAGGTGCGATCGTCAACATATCGTCCACCGCGGGAATGGTGGCAATTGTCGGTGCCCCCAATATCGGCTATGTGGGAAGCAAATTCGCTTCGCGTGGCATGACCAAGCAGGTGGCAGTCCAGTTCGGGCCTGAACAAATCCGGGTCAACTCGGTTCACCCGGGATACATCAAGACCCCAATGATGGCAGCCGCCACGGATTCCGACGGCGGAGGTATCGCGTCAACCGTTCCGATCCGGCGCATGGCCGAGCCTGACGAAGTGTCGAGCCTGGTCTTGTTCTTGGCATCCGACGATTCTTCATACATCAGCGGAATGGAACACGTGATCGACGGCGGCCTCACAGCTTCCTGACTTTGTACATTCCCGCGATCGGCCACTGAGCACAGTCTCACGAACTGAGGCCGCGAGACAGCACGGCTTGCGGCCTCAGTTTCATGTGAGGATTACCCACGAAGAAATCACGCAGCGCTGACCGAACTTCCTGCCAGACCGCGAATCGGTCGGCCATCTCAGTGCGCCACTCGGGCGCGGTCAGTCGGTGTCGGCGGGCACCGCCACGGCGACCGATGGGAATGGTCCGACACCGTAGCCCGCATGCAAGGATACGACCCCGCCGCCGTCACACCGACCACCGAACTGCTTCTCTCCCACAAACACCCCGACGACAGAGCCCACGTCCCCCACACCTTGCACACGATCCGACCTCCGGCGGAGCGTTCAGCAGCCGCCACCGCATCATCGACACCCACCAAATCACCCGCTCGGTCGTCGTCGGCGATCGCCTCCTCGAACACGGCGACATCGTCGGCAGCTCCGGCTTCTACATCGACATCACCGACACCGTCGACACCACCGTCTCCCGCGGCGCGATCGAACAGGCCAAAGGCATGCTCCTGCTCATCTACCGCATCCCGCCGACCGCGCCTTCGATGCCCTCGTCTGGCGCTCCCAACAAACCAACACCAACTCCGCGACATCGCCGAAGGGCTCCTCACCCGAGTAGCCGCCGACCTCGACGTCCCCGCCGCTGTGCGTGCCCGCTTCGATCATCTCCGTCTCCACGGCTCTGTCAACTTAACTGGGCCGTGAGTCAGGGATGATCACCGGATGAGTCGTGAAGACGAGACACGGGTGGATTCGGCGCGGTCGCCATACAAACGGCACCGCTATCCTGCGGAGATCATCGCGCACTGCGTGTGGCTGTACTACAGGTTCACCTTGAGCTTTCGCGACGTCGAGGAGTTGATGCTAGCCCGCGGCATCGTCGCGCACGAGACGATCCGCACGTGGTGCGCGAAGTTCGGACCCGAATACGCGCGTGGCCTGCGCCGACGCGCTCCCGAACCTGGCGATACATGGTTTCTGGACGAGGTGTTCGTCAAGATCGGAGGCATCCGACACTACTCGTGGCGGGCGGTCGATCAAGACGGCAACGTCCTCGACGTCCTAGTCCAGTCACGACGCAATGCGAAGGCAGCGAAACGCTTCTTCGTCCGTGCTGATGCGCAAGCAGGCCCGGGCGCCGAGGGTGCTGGTGACCGACAAGCTCGCCAGTTACGTTGTGGCGCATCGGGAGTTGATACCATCGGTCGAACACCGGCGCTCGAAGTACCTCAACAACCGGGCCGAGAACTCGCACCAACCCACCAGACAGCGCGAACGCGCCATGAAGTTCTTCCGCTCACCTGGTGCCGCACAACGGCTCCTGGCGGTGTTCAGCGCGATCTCGCCGCACTTCCGACCCGGCCGACACAAGCTCACCGCGAGCGATTACCGCTCCGAAATGACCGACCGATTCGCCACCTGGAACGACGTCACCGGCGTACCCGCCGCCTGAACCTGGTTTCCCATCAACAGAATCCGCCCCAGTATGATCGAATGTTGTTGATTCCCAATTATGTTCAGTTAAGTTGACAGAGCCACCGCCAGTTCGCCCTGATTCTAGGGTCTATTCTCGAGCCCACCGAGCGAAAACACTACGCAAAGCTGCTTCACTGAGCTGCTCGTGCCTTCGCCGCTTCTCAGCGTGAACGCACGTGGCGTTCGCTCGATGACCGAGGGCGGGCACTGTCACGTTGTTGAACCCAGCAAGCTGGGAGAATGAGGCGTGAGCACCGCAATGCCGTCGTACAAAGGTCACCGCCACCCGGTCGAGATCATCAACCACTGCGTGTGGTTGTACTTCCGGTTCCCGCTCAGCTTCCGTGATGTCGAGGAGATGATGCTCGAACGCGGTGTCGTGGTCAGCTATGAGACGATCCGGCGGTGGTGCGCCAAGTTCGGGCAGGCCTATGCCAACCAGTTGCGCCGCCGACGCCCACAACCCGGTGACACATGGCACCTCGATGAGGTCTTCATCCGGATCAATGGCCGGCAACATTATCTGTGGCGCGCGGTCGACCTGCACGGCAACGTGCTCGATCTGCTGGTTCAGTCACGCCGAAATAGCAACGCCGCCAAGCGATTCTTCCGTAAGCTGCTCAAGGGCTTGCGCTATCTGCCGCGGGTGATCGTCACCGACAAACTCGGCAGCTACCAGGTCGCCCACCGCGAGATACTGGCCTCGGTCGAGCATCGCCGGTCGAAGTATTTGAACAACCGGGCCGAGAATTCTCATCAGCCGACCCGACAGCGGGAGCGGGCGATGAAACGGTTCACCTCGCCCGGGCACGCGCAACGATTCCTGTCCGCTTTCTCGGGTATCTCACCGCATTTCCGGTCCGGCCGACACAGACTCTCGGCGTCCGAATGGCGTGCTGAGATGGCCGACCGGTTCGCGGTCTGGCAGGAAGTCACCGCGACCGATGTTGCCGCCTGAAAGTGAACGGCCCAGCGGTGCCCTGTAATAGCCTGAACCAAACATGCTTCGCCGCTTAACTTTTCGATTAACGTGACAGTGCCGGAGCGATGGGTCAACATTGCGCCTTTGGGATATCCCGTGGTTCCAGAGGTGTACAGCTGCAAGAAACAGTCGTCCGGTGAGACCGCATGTGTCATGGCAACGTCTGGCGCATTCTGCAGCCAGCCTTCGTACTCGTCGGCATCTCCCCCCACCACGATGGTCTTCCGCAAATGCAGTAGTTCAGGCTTGATCAGCTCGAAAGTTTCGACGAACTCCGCACCGACAAAAACCAATTCGGCTTGGCTGTCGTTGAGGACGTATACAAGCTCTGATGGAGCCAGACGAAAGTTCACCACTGCGTTGACCGTTCCCACCAAAGCGCAAGCGAGGGTGGTTTCGAGACAGGCGGGATGATTTTTGTCGAGGAAAGCGACCCTGCCGCCGGCGGCCAGTCCGAGTGCCGACTGCGCAGCAGCGTTGCTGTGCACGCGATCTGAAAGTTGTTGCCATGTCCACGACTGGTTCTCGAATCGAACCGCCACTCGGGCGGGATCCTGCAGAGTCGAGTGCGAGATCGGTTCGAAGACATGGTGAATGGGTGAAGTCATCAGTCACCTCTCGATGTGATTGGTCCGTTCGTACCGGCCGAAATCAAAACTACCCGTACGCACGGTCAGTCAATCAGGGCGTGACCCGCGACACAAGGGTCCATCTCGAATTGCCCGACCGATCCACGTCCAAGCCTGGTCAGCTCACCGAAGAAACGTCCCTAAAACCGCATGTCAGCCAGCTTGAACAGCACTTCGACCAATATTGGCCCCGAAAGCGACACGAACTGGGGCGACGTCGCCGGCACGCTCGAACTTCGCGACCGGCGACGTCGCCCCGACGCCTCAGATGTCAATCAGCCCCACCAAATCTGCGGCGTCCTCCTGCCCGGCAATATTCGTGCGCACAAGGGTTGACACCCGACGGGCGACTACGCGCCCGCCCAGTGCGCTTGGCGCTTTTCGGCAAACGCGGTGGTGCCTTCCTTCGCGTCGGCACTGGACCGAACGGCGTCGAACTCCTCCGAGTTCATCGCCCAGAGTTGAGGGCCCCAGTCGGAACCGAACTCGCGCCGCCGGGCCATGACCCTTTTACTTGCTCGGACAGCCACAGGGGCGTTGGCCGCAATCGCGTGAGCTAGCCGAAGAGCTTCCGGCAGCACGTCATCCGGCGATGTGATCGCGTTGACCAGGCCCCATTGCAGTGCAGCGTCGGGAGAAATCGGCTCACCTGTGAAGACTGCGTGCGCGGCTACCTTGGGGGGAATCTGATCGGGAAGGCGCAGAACGCCACCGGCACCGGCGATGAGTCCTCGCGTGACTTCAGGCAAGCCGAGGCTGGCCTCGGCACTGATCACTGCCAGATCACATGCGAGGACTATTTCGGTGCCGCCGCCGAGAGCAAAACCGTTGACCGCCGCAATGAGGGGTTTGGTGACGTAGTGCTGCACGATGCCAGCGAAACCCCATTCCGGATGCTCGGTGGGAATGATCGATTTTCCAGCGGACAGCGCCTTGAGATCTGCGCCGGCGCAGAATGCACGACCGGCGCCGGTGATGATTCCGACACGCAAGTCAGGATCGTTGTCGAGGTCGCGAAGCGCAGACCCGAGCGCATCCGAAACATCCGAGTTCACGGCATTGAGCGCTTGTGGCCGATTGATGGTGATGATGCCGACGGGGCCGTCTCGATGGAACAGAACAATCTCATCGTCCTGAGAGTTGGTCATATGAGTCTCCTTCTTTCGGGTAGGGCTCAGCGCGCGGATGTCCACGTGAGATGGAACCGAACCTAGTATTGACCGCTCGTACGGTCAAGACTAGGTTGTTGTCTAGATCGCACTCGAGAACGAGGAAACTGATGCACATTCAGGCCGCTGTACTTCGGGCCAATGACGGCCCCTTCACGTTGGAGACCGTTGAAATGACGGCCCCACGGCGCCACGAGATTCTTGTTCGAATCGTGGGCACCGGTTTCTGCCACACCGACGTGCTTCCCCGAAACCCAGCGTTCCTGGCACAGCCGCCGATCATTCTCGGACACGAAGGCTCCGGCATTGTCGAATCCGTGGGCACGGACGTCACAGACTTCGCAGTGGGTGACCACGTTCTCGCGTCCTTCGACTCGTGCGGACGTTGCGAGAACTGTCGCCGGTCTCACCCTGCCTATTGCCGAGAGTTCTTCGCACGCAACCTCACTGGGCGGGCCGTCGACGGCATCGACACAGTGCACGACGCCGAGGGGACGGCCATTGCATCACGCTGGTTCGGGCAGTCGTCGTTCGCCTCTCATGTTCTGCTCACCGAGCGCAACGCAGTCAAAGTGGACAACAGTCTTCCCCTCGAACTCCTCGGCCCCCTGGGGTGCGGCATCCAGACCGGCGCCGGTTCGATCCTCGAAGCACTCAGGGTTGGCGCCGGAAGCACAGTTGCAGTCTTCGGCGCCGGAGGCGTCGGATTGTCCGCGGTCATGGCGGCACGGGTCGCCGGCGCCGCACGTATCGTCGCCGTAGACCTACACCCCAGCCGACTCGAGACCGCGCTCGAACTCGGCGCGACGGATGTCGTACTCGGATCGGATCCTGATGTTGCCAAACAGATCCGAAAGCTCACCGCCGGAGGTGCGCAGTTCGCACTCGATACCACTGCCGTTCCCGAAGTCGTGACGTCGGCATTGTCCGCACTACGAACAACCGGGACACTCGGCCTCGTCGGCGCCGGAGCTCGTCCCATCACGCTGGCACCGGACGCACTGTCTTCAGGCAAGAACATCATGGGGATCCTCGAAGGCGACGTGACACCGCAGATCTTCATCCCCCAACTGATCGAACTCTGGCAACAGCGCAGATTCCCATTCGATCGAATGATCACCACCTATCCGATGACGGAAATCAATGCAGCAGAGTCGGATTCCGCTAGCGGTGCAACCATCAAACCTGTCCTTGTGAACGTCTGAGAACCGGCCGGAGAACGAGAATGAACTACACACGATCTCAGCATTTCATCGGCGGAAAGTTCCAGGACTCCACCGGAAGCGACACGATCACGGTGGTGTCGCCAACGACCGAGGAGCCGATCGGGACGGCACCCGACACAACATCGGAGGACCTCGATCGAGCGGTTTACGCTGCTCGTCAAGCACTTTCGGATTCCACGTGGCGCGACATCTCGCCCGCCGAACGGGCCACACTACTCGACCGGTTCGCCGACTCGATCGAGTCACGCGCGCAAGAAACCGGCACTGTGGTCACCGCCGAGAACGGGATGCCCATTTCCCTGTCAGTAGTCGCCGAAGGACAGGGCCCGGCAACAACCCTGCGGTATTACGCCGACCTCGCTCGCAACACTCCGCAGGAATCCGAGCGCACCTCTGCCGACGGCCGATCGACGACCATCGTGCGACGTGAGCCCATCGGGGTCGTCGCAGCGATCATCCCCTGGAACTTCCCGCAATCACTGACGATGTTCAAGCTCGCCCCCGCTCTGGCCGCGGGCTGCAGCGTTGTGATCAAACCTGCCCCCGAAACAGTCCTCGATGCATTCCAACTTGCAGATGCCGCACAAGAGGCAGGACTACCCCCCGGAGTGATCAACGTCGTCACCGGTGGCCGTGAGATCGGCGCGGAATTGGTGGCCCATCCCGGCATCGACAAAGTGGCATTCACCGGTTCCACTGCCGCAGGCCGGGCCATCGGGGAGGTGTGTGGGCGCTTGCTGCGTCCGGTCACCCTCGAACTCGGAGGAAAGAGCGCCGCGATCGTCCTCGACGACGCCGATCTGACCAGCGTGGCGCGAGGACTGTCCTGGGCGAGTCTGCTCAACAACGGGCAGACCTGCTACTTGTCCTCCCGCATTCTTGCCCCGCGATCCCGATACCGGGAAGTTGTCGACGCGGTGGCGGATTTGGCCCGTTCGATGCCCGTCGGTGACCCGACTGATCCCGCGACGCGAGTCGGACCGTTGGTTTCGAGTGAGCAGCGTGACCGAGTGGAGTCCTACATTGCCACCGGGATTCGCGAAGGCGCCACGGTGGCCGCGGGTGGCGGGCGTCCCGCCGGCCTCGACCGTGGATGGTTCGTGGAACCGACGGTATTCGCCGACCTGGACAACAGCGCAACCGTGGCCAGGGAAGAGATCTTCGGACCCGTGCTCGCGGTGATTCCGTACGACACCGTCGACGACGCGGTCGCTATCGCCAACGACTCGGACTACGGACTCGGCGGAACGGTCTGGACCACAGACCCGGACCGTGGGCTCGACATCGCACGGCGCGTGCAGACAGGAAGCATCGGAATCAACTTCTTCAATCTCGACATCGGTGCGCCCTTCGGCGGCGTCAAGTCCAGTGGGCTCGGTAAGGAACTCGGCCCCGAAGGACTGAACGCGTACGTTTCGCTGAAGTCCGTCTACACACTCTGATATCTCAAAAACATCAACTGATACAACAACTCTGAAGGAGTCGATATCATGGCCGAATCACCAGTGACAGGTGGAATCGCCAACTGGATCACCCGTCGGGCCGAGCGCTCACCGAACCAGATCGCACTCATCGACGCTGAAACCGACGCGCGCGTCTCCTACGTCGACCTCCTGCAGCGCATCACGGATACTGCAGTGAAACTGAAAGATTCCGGCGTCCGGCGCGGTGACCGCGTTGTCATGGTAATGGACAACAGCATCGAGTTCGTCGAATACTTGTTCGCCACTGCTGCTCTCGGCGCCATTGTGGTTCCGGTGAATTTTCGTTTGGCAGCACCCGAGATCGCCTACATCCTCGACGATTGCCGACCCGAGATTGTCGTGCATTCGAATCGCCTCACCGAACTCACCTCGAGCGCCCTGCAATCGGCGACCATCGACGTTCGAACAATCGTCAATTCCGATGCCGCAGGCACAGTCGAGCGCCGGAATCCGTTCGCGCGCCTGGCATTCGAGCATGTCGGCGACGACGACGTGTGTATGCTCATGTACACGTCCGGGACGACGGGCCGCCCCAAGGGAGCGATGATCACACACGGTCACCTGCGCTGGAACGCAATCAACATGGCCATGGTCCACGGAGGCCTCAACAGTGACGACGTCACGGTCACCGTCGCTCCCCTGTTCCACATCGGCGCCCTCGGCCTGCTGACCACCCCGCTGCTGTACGTCGGTGGGTGCGTTGTCCTCGAAAAGTCGTTCTCGCCGAGTGCGCACCTCGCGACAATGGCGAAATACAAGGCGACCGTAGGGTTTCTCGTCCCGGCGATGTGGGCTGCACTGAGTCGAGTCGAGGACTTCGACGATCACGACGTGTCCTCCGTCCGATTCGTGATGAGCGGCGGCGCGCCGTGCCCGCTGCCCGTGATCCGGTTCTATCAGTCCAAGGGGTGGTCGTTCCTCGAGGGCTTCGGGATGACGGAATTCGGCCCGTCCGCCTTGCTGCTGGACAACGATCACATCCTTTCCCATGCGGGAACCGTCGGACGACCATTCCTGCACACCGACATCTCGGTCGTCGACGAGAACGATGCCCAAGTACCGACAGGCACTGTCGGGGAACTCGTTCTTCGCGGCCCAACGACATTTGCCGGCTACTGGGGACTACCTGAAGCGTCACGAGAAGCGCTGCGCGGCGGATGGTTCCATTCGGGCGATCTCGCACGTATCGACGAAGACGGATTTGTCACTCTCGTCGACCGTAAGAAGGACATGATCATCAGCGGCGGCGAGAACGTGTACCCGATCGAAGTCGAACGGGCACTCTTCGAACATCCCGCGGTAGCCGATGTCGCGGTGATCGGCGTGCCGGACGCACGTTGGGGTGAGTCGGTCACGGCAGTCGTCGTTCTCCGGCCCGACGAGAATGCCGACGAACAAACGCTCATCGAATTCAGTCGCACCCGCATCGCCCAATTCAAAGCACCCAAGCACGTGGTATTCGTCGAGGAACTCCCCCGAAACGCCACCGGAAAGCTTCTCAAGCGAACCTTGCGTGAGCAGTACACAGGAACAGCGGAGGCAGTTACCCGATGAACGCACCCACACCCCGCATCGCCGACTGGTCGACACCTGAGCGTGATGCGCTTCGCGACATGGTCGATCGTTTCACGAAGAAAGAGATCGTCCCGTTCCTGCCGCAGTGGGAGAAGGACGGCGCACTACCTCGAACCTTGCACAAGAAGGCTTCCGACCTCGGACTGCTCGAACTCGGGGTCGACGAAAAAGCTGGCGGCGTCGGCGATTTCATCGACTTCTTGATCGCCAACGAGCAGATTATTCTCTCCGGCGGCAGTAGCGGTTTGTGCTCGGCGTTGATGACCCACAGCATCAGCACACCCCACATCGTGGCCAGTGGAAACGCTCGACTGATCGACAAGTACGTCCGCCCGACCCTGGCCGGCGATCTGATCGGTTCTCTCGGCGTCACCGAACCCGGCACAGGGTCGGACGTCAGCGCGATCACCACCCGTGCAGTCCGCGACGGTGACGCCTACGTGGTTACCGGAGCGAAGACATTCATCACGTCCGGAACGCGAGCGGACTTCGTCACCACTGCTGTCCGAACCGGCGGAGACGGACACCGCGGGGTGTCACTGCTTGTGATCGACACAACCAGTGAAGGGTTCCGCGTCGCGTCGAAGCTGGACAAGATGGGCTGGTTATGTTCGGACACAGCTGAATTGACGTTCGACCAGGTACGGGTACCGGCGGAAAACCTCGTCGGGGACGAAGGAACCGGTTTCATCCAGATCATGCGCCGGTTCGAGTCCGAGCGCCTCCTGATGTCGGTCCAGGCCGTTGCGACAGCTCAGCGGAGCTTCGACTTGGCGGTGGACTGGGCACACAATCGCCATACGTTCGGCCAGCCACTCGATTCGCGCCAGGTCATTCGCCACCGACTGGCGGAGATGGCTCGACAGGTCCACAGCGCACGGGCATACGTCCGTGACGTGGTAGCCCGGTGGGCGAACGGCGAGGAGGTCGCCGCAGAAGTCGCGATGGCGAAGAACACCGCGGTGTACGCCTGCAATTTCGTGGTGGACGAAGCTGTGCAGATCCACGGCGGAATGGGATTCATGCGTGAATCCGAGGTGGAGCGGCACTACCGTGATGCCCGTGTGTTGGGAATCGGCGGCGGTACCAACGAGATGATGAACGAGATCATTGCCAAGAAGTTGCTTCACGGGTGACTTGTTCGGTCCAGCTGAGATATGACGAAGGCCGCCTGCTCAGCAGGCGGCCTTCGTCATATCGTTCGTGGAGAAGGTAAGTGCTAGTGCGCAAGTCGCACGTCGAGCTGGTCGGAGTCGTAGCTCTCGCGGACGCGGCGTTTGTCCAGCTTGCCGACGCTGGTCCTGGGGATCTGATCGATAAAGGTCCAACGCTCGGGGAACCACCACTTGGCGACTTTCCCGTCGAGGAACTCTCGGAGTTCGTCGACGGTGACGGTGCTGCCGTCCACCACCGTCACGCAGGCCAGTGGACGTTCTTCCCATTTGTCGTCCGGAACACCGATGACGGCAACCTCGGCGACCGCGGGATGTTCGAGGAGTGCATTTTCGAGTTCGACGGTCGAGATCCATTCGCCGCCACTCTTGATGCCGTCCTTGAGTCGGTCCTTGATCTGCACCCAACCCCCGGGATGGATGGCACCGAGATCGCCTGTGCGCAGCCATCCGTCGTGGAACTTGTCCGCGGCGTCCGCGCGGAAGTAGCTGCCCGTGATGGTGGCACCGCGCAGCTCGATTTCGCCGATCGCCGAACCGTCCTGTGGGAGTTCGTGTCCGGCGTCGTCGACGATCCTGGCCTGCACGCCGGGAACGATTCGCCCGGTCAAGCTGCTCCAGTACGCGATATCTGCCTCCGGCGTTCCCGCCGCAGGTCGCGAGAAGGTGAGGAGTGGGCTGGTTTCGGTCATTCCCCAGCCTTGGGTGAGGCGAACGCCGTGATCGTCGTAGAACGATCGTACGAGGGCGGCCGAGAGGGGCGATCCGCCGGACACTGCGAGCCTCACACTGCGGAAGTCCGTGTTGTGCTCGGTTCCGTAGGCACCCACACCGGTCCACACGGTGGGGACTGCGGCCACGGCGGTGACGCCGACCTCGGCAATCAGACGGGAAAGATGTTCCGGCTGTAGGTACTTGTCGGTCATCACGAGATCCGAGCCGTTCGTCCAGGCGGCATGCGGCCAGCCCCAAGCATTGGCGTGGAACATCGGAACGACGGGCATGACGCGGTCGGCATCGGTGAACGCGAACGCGCTGCCGGACGAAATCTGAAGACTATGAAGGTAAATCGAGCGGTGACTGTAGGCCACCCCTTTAGGATCACCGGTGGTGCCGGTCGTGTAACACAGGGCTGCTGCAGTGCGCTCGTCCAGCGCCGGCCACTCGAAATCGGGAGATCCGGTTGCGAGCAGATCTTCGTATCGGTGCAGACGTACTCCCTCCGGCATCTCGAGTTCGGCGTCGCCGATCACCACGACATGTTCGATGGTGTTGAACCGATGCAGGATTCGGCTCAATTGTGGGACCAGGTCGGAGTCCACGAGAACAACTTTGTCGCCGGCGTGGTTGGCGATGTAGACGATCTGGTCGTCGTGCAGTCGCAGATTGAGAGTGTGTAGGACTGCTCCCATGCCGGGGATCGCGAAGTACGCTGCGAGGTGCGCGGGCGTGTTCCAGCACAGAGTGGCGACGATGTCGTCGCGCCCGACGCCGAGCGCCGCGAGCCCGGAGGCGAGACGACTCACCGATTCACCGAGCTCTGCATAGGACTGCGATGTGATGTCGTCGCCGCGGTAGTGGAACACCCGACTAGCCGGATGAGTCCGAAGGCCGTGGCGGAACAGATCTGAGACGAGCAGATCGACATCTTGCATTGTGCTGTCCATGAGACTCCCGTTCTGAAGGCGTGTAGTGGATGTGTCGGGGTTTTCCGGAATAGACCTCGAGTGGGGATGTCACCCCTTGGAGGCTTGACCGGCCGTGCACCTGGACTTACTATAGACCGTACGTACGGTCAGTACCAGTGGTTACTGGCACCATTCCATCAGGCACCAGAGGAATCCCGCAATGACACAAACCGGCACGCACCTCGATCTCGGCAGTCCTGACGCCTACAGCGAGGGAATCCCGCACGACACCTTCAGCGAACTGCGTCGCAACAATCCGGTCACCTGGATCGAGGAACCCGCCGGCGACGGATTCGAGGGGGGTCCCGGATTCTGGGCCGTGACCAAGTACGACGACGTCATGGCGGTGTCGAAGAATCCCGAAATCTTCTCCTCCCAGCGCGGCGCATCGTTCCTCCGCACTCAGCGCCCCCAGGATCTGGTGGCGTTGCAGCAGATGATGCTCAACTTCGACCCGCCGGAACACTCGAAGATGCGCTCGATCGTGAGCAAGGCTTTCACCCCGAAGATGATTCAACGAATGTTCGACGATGTTGCAGCCCACGCGCATTCCATCGTCGACGGACTCGAGTCCGGGGCCGAGATCGACTTGGTCGAGAGCGTCTCGTCCGAGATGCCGTTGCGAGTTCTCGCCGATGTTCTGGGTGTTCCGTCCGAGGATCGTCATCTGCTCTACGACTGGACCAACCGGATGGTGGGTCTCGACGATCCGTCCTACGGTGGGCGCGCGGCATTCATCTCCGCTTTCATCGAGATGTTCAAGTATGCAGCCGACAAGACTCGCGCCAAACGCGCCGAACCCAGCACCGACATCTGGAGCACGATCGTCAACGCCGAGGTCGACGGAGAGCAGCTCACCACCGAGGAACTCAATCGTTTCTTCCAGCTGCTCGTCATCGCGGGCAACGAAACCACGCGGAATCTCATCACCGGCTTCTTCCTCACGCTCTCCGAACACCCTGACGAGCGGAAGAAACTTCAGGGTGATCCCGCCCTGCTGCCCAAGGCGATCGAAGAGGTACTCCGATTCCACTCGCCGGTCATCCAGTTCCGCCGAACGGTGACGCAGGACATCGAACTCGGCGGCAAGGCGATCAAGGAAGGCGACAAGGTTGTCATCTTCTACGTCTCGGCAAATCGCGACGAGGATCATTTCGAGGATCCGGATGTCTTCCGGATCGAACGAGGTAGCGCAAAGCATCTGGCGTTCGGTGCCGGAACGCACTTCTGCCTCGGAAACAGCCTGGCGCGCATGGAAGCCAAGGTCTTGCTCGAGGCGTTCTTCACCCGCTTCCCCGACTGGGAGGTCACGGGTGCACCGGACCGCTTCCGCTCCAATTTCATCAACGGCATCAAGGGTTTGCCCGTCAATCTCGGAAAGGCGACATCATGAAAATCATCCTGGACCGGACCAAATGCACAGGACTGGGAATCTGTGAATCCCTCGCCCCGGACAAGTTCGAGATCGATGACGACGGCAACCTGATGCTGCTGTCCGACACCGTGACCGACGACGAACGTGATGACGTCGAGGCTGCCATCGCCGGCTGCCCGACCGAAGCCCTGCGTCTCGTGACCGACGACGATGGCCGGTAGTGAGGTGGACATCGACAACCTGGTGATCGTCGGAGCCTCCCTGGCCGGACTCCGAGCAGCAGAGACCGCCCGAAAGGTCGGCTTCGAGGGAGAGATAACCCTGATCGGCGCGGAGACTCATCTGCCCTACGATCGACCGCCGCTGTCCAAGGCGTACCTCGACGTAAGTCCCGGCGGGGCGCCGGACACGACCTTCCGCAGCAAAGAGACCTTGAAGGATGAACTCCGCCTCAATCTGCAGTTGGGGGCCGAGGCAACAGCGCTGGATCCGGAATCCCGCGTCGTCGTCGTTGGTGGACGCGAAATCCCTTACGACGCTGTTGTTGTCGCGACCGGGGCACAGGCACGCACCTTGCCCGGCACCGAACACTTGGGAGGCGTCCACAGTCTGCGCACCATCAACGACGCGCAGGCGGTTCGAGCGAAGTTGGATGCCGGTGCCCGCACGGTTGTCATCGGCGCCGGATTCATCGGTTCGGAAGTTGCATCCGGCGCCCGCAAACGCGGACTGGAGGTGACCGTCATCGAGGCTCAACCTGTACCGCTCACACGGGCAGTCGGTGCGGAGATGGGTAAAGCGTGCGCTCGTTTGCATCACGTCAACGGCACTGACCTGCGCCTCGGAGTCGGTGTCGACGCCGTCGAAGGTACAGACACGGTGGAGCGTGTTCGTCTGACCGACGGCACTGTGATCGATGCAGATCTCGTAGTGGTGGGGATCGGCGCCGATCCTGGCACCCGGTGGCTCGAGTCTTCCGGAATTGCCCTCGACAACGGGGTGGTGTGCGACGAGTTCCTGGCGTCATCCCTGCCTGGCGTGTACGCCGCCGGTGACGTGGCGCGGTGGATCAATCCGTTGTTCGGACATCCGATGCGCCTGGAACATTGGACGAGCGCGGCGGAGCAGGCGACTCAGGCAGTCAAGAACATCTTGAATCCCGCCGCTGCCAAGGCATACACAACTGTCCCCTACTTCTGGTCCGACTGGTATGACACCCGAATTCAATTCGTCGGAGTCACCGATGCAGACGAGATCGTGATCGTCAGCGGGACCGTCGACGCAGGACGGTTCGTTGCTCTCTACCGACGCGGAGATCGTGTTGTCGGCGCGCTCGCGATGAACTATCAAACGCACATCATGAAGTACCGCACCATGATCGCCAAGGGTGCCACCTGGTCGGAAGCAGTGCAGTTCGCCGAGGCACGCAACGCAAAAGACCTCACAACAGCTTGACGAGCCCCACCCCCGGAGGAAACTGATCATGACCGAACGCAAGGCCGCCATAGTCGGACTCGGACTGACCGAGGTCGGCAAGGTATACGGGCGAACCGCTCGGAAGTTCGCCGCAGATGCGGTCCGACTGGCCGTCGCCGACGCGGGTCTAGGCCTCAGTGACGTCGACGGCTTACTGATCAACTCCCGGGGTGGGACAGACCTGAACCTGAGCCTCGCCGGCGAACTCAACCTCCACGACCTTCGGATATTGTCCGAAGTCAACGCCTTTGGCGCTTCGGCGAGCATCATGGTGGCCCAGGCCGCCAAGGCAGTGTTAGCTGGTGAAGCAGAAGTGGTCGTATGTGCGTTCGGCGACGATCCACGCCAGTTGGGTGCATCCACCGGTTCGACGTACCGCCAGAGTTCGCTGGCCGCTACAGGATTCCGTAGCGCCGAGACCGCCAGCGGTTTCCTCAGTGTCAACCACCGGTACGCGGTCGCCGCGCGTCGGTACATGGAGTACTTCGGTGTCGATCAGGACGCTCTGGGCGCTGTTGCGGTGTCACAGCGTGCGTGGGCGTCGATGAACCCCGATGCCCAACTCCGCACTCCGTTAACACTCGACGACTACCACCAATCCAGGTGGATCGTCGAACCGCTGCATCTGTTGGACTGCTGCCTGGTCTCGAACGGCGGAGCCGCTGTCGTGGTCACCACGCCCGAGCGTGCTCTCTCGCTCGCACAGACCCCCGTCTACGTCCGGGGTTGGGGACAGGCACACCCCGGCTACTCCTACGAACGAGGCAGCGACTTCGGTCTGGTTACCGGAGCGAGCGTCTCCGGACCTTCCGCCATGAAAATGGCGGGAGTGAGTGTGGGAGACATCGACATTCGCGAGATCTACGACTGCTACACCTACACCGCGCTCGTAACCTTGGAAGACTACGGATTCTGCGAAAAGGGCGAGGCCGGACAGTTGGCGCTCTCCGGCGCCCTCGCACCCGGCGGCGAACTGCCGACAAACACCGGGGGCGGCCAGTTGTCGTCGTTCTATCTCTGGGGAATGACGCCGTTGGTAGAGGCAGTCACGCAGGTCCGTGGCCAGGCCGGTGAACGTCAGGTGGCTCGGCACAACGTGGCTATCGTGAGCGGCAACGGCGGAATACTCGACCATCACGGCACGCTCATCTTGTCCGATCAGAACGACTGAACTTCGAGGGATGCAACCCATGACACACTCCTCATCGGCGCGACCACTCGCACTTCGCGACGAGCGTTCCGCCGAATACTTCGATTCCCTGGCGCGGGGAGTCTTGCAGGTTCGCCGGTGCCGGTCTTGCGAACATCTGAGCCCGCCGGCGGCGCAGAGCTGCTCGAGATGCCATGGCGACTCACTCGCATGGACTGCTACCGCAGGGCGCGGCCACGTAGTTGTGACTGTCGTCGACCGTACCGTTGCAGGTGAACCACAGGTGGTCGGGTTCATCGAGCTCGACGAGGGACCGTGGATCGCCGCACGTATCCTCGGGGCCGACGGCGCCGTTCCCGCAGGCGCCGCGGTGACCATGGTGATCACAGCGCCGGCCGGGAGTCAGGGGGAGCCTGTACCCGCCTTCACGATCGATGCGAGCGGCCCCTCAGCATGAACCTGCCGTAGACTGTACGTACGGTTAACAGGATCTATGGAGGTATTCGTGCTCGAACGGCGCGCTGGAACCCGCTCGACGGGCAAGGCCGATGAGATCCTCCAGGTTTTCACCCGCAACGTGGCCCAATTCGGCTACGACGGAACAAACTTCAGTGAGATCGCACGCGAACTCTCGATCTCCAAAGGCACCATCGTTCACCATTACGGAACGAAGGATCGACTCCTCGCCGCGCTTCACGAGTCCTACATGCGCAGGCGCCTTTCGGAAGCGTCGTCGATTCTCGAACGACTCGACTCACCTGCAGAGCAACTCGCCGCCCTCCTCTACACGTTCGTGCTGTACCAGGAGTACGACCGGGATGCGACCGTCGCGTTTCAGCGGGAAACCATGCGTCTACAGGGCCTCGAAGCGGACGTCGACGGCGTTCCTCTGCGTGCCGAGTATCTGGACTTGGTCCGAGGCACCATCAAACGTGGCATCGCCATCGGCCAGTTCCGCGACGTCGACGTACGGCTACAAAGTCTGCTGATTTTCGGCTCGGCTCAGTGGACCTACACGTGGTTCGACCCCCAGCGTGAGGTGAATGCCGTCAGCGTCGGTGCCGAACTGGTTGATCTGGTTCTCGCCGGCTTGCTCGTAGACCGAGATTCTCTTGGCGCCCTTCGCGATCCGAAAGGTTCCGTGGCGCACACAGCCATCCAATGCCTCGACGATCATCAGGCAGCGGCAACAAATCTGATCGCCTGAGGCAATATCGACGCAATGCGCCACAGCTGACAACGGACATCCCAGGAGCTCATCGGCTGGTTCGCCCACAACGAGTGAGACAGCGTCACCTTGGCAAAGTATCCAGTTTCGTTAGCGGGCAAGACGTCTGATTTCTCGTGACTCTGCCGCAAGCCGACATTCCGGTGCGCAAACCATTGACAATGGCAACTGACCGCCTGTACGGTCATTATGCGAAAGTGGCGTGGCCCACAAGGCAACGGCTATCTACAACGGTAATTACCTATCGAGCTATCCCCTAGCACCCCAGGACGACAACTTCACGACGCGCCTACCGACGTCGAATCGGCGGGGCGAAGCTACGTCCAGGAGTTGAGGATCAGGATGTTAATCTGCCGAAAATTGCACTAGCACACGAGAGCTATCTGATCGGTTGAATACTCGACAGCCTTCTGCGATTCAATCACAGAAGCGTTCGTGACCCTGTGCACCTCCGGCGCGGATATGACCCTCGAACCATGTCGGGCAGCCAGCTCCTATGCAGCAACCCGACAAAATCTCTGCATAACCGTCGGCTCTTGCCATAACTGCGGCACCGTCGGCCCTGGGCCGACGTCAACGCTCACCATCCACTTCAGCAAGGAGCACTGCCATGCCCATCACCACGCGCGGAGCCATCCTCCGTCAGGCCCCCGGCATCTACGAGATCGCCGAACTCGAACTCGACGACCCTCGCCAGGGCGAGGTAACGGTCAAGTTGGCCGCCGCCGGACTCTGTCACTCGGATGACCATGCCGCCACGGGCGATATCCCTGTCGGCATCTACCCGTACTGTGGCGGACACGAAGGTGCCGGTGTCATCACAGCAGTCGGTCCGAACACCCCGGGCTACGAAATAGGCGACCATGTCGTGTTCTCGTTCCTGCCGGCCTGCGGCAAATGCGAGTTCTGCGCTCAGGGCATTCAGAACCTGTGCGATCTCGGCGCCAGCTTGCTGACCGGCGCTCGCGCCAATGACCCGACCAGCTTTCGACTAAGCCTCGATGGCGCACCGGTGGGCCAGCAGTGCGGCATCTCCACCTTCTCCGAATACACCACTGCCTCAATCGATTCTGTAGTCAAGATCGACAAGAGCATTCCCCTAGAGATTGCTTGCCTGCTGAGCTGCGGTGTGCCCACCGGTTGGGGATCAGCGGTAAACTCGGCCAATATCCGACCTGGCCACACAGTCATCGTCATGGGCATCGGCGGCATCGGCGCAAACGCACTCCAGGGTGCTGCCCACGCCGGGGCCTCGACGATCATCGCCGTCGACCCCATTCAGTTCAAGCGCGACTCGGCAAAGACGTTCGGGGCAACACACTCCTACGCCACCATCGAAGAGGCCGCCGACTACGCTCGGTCGATCACCAATGGCCAAGGCGCAGACTCGACCATCGTCACCGTCGGAGTCACCGAGGGCACCCACGTCGCCGAAGCCTTGGCTTCAATCCGCAAGGCAGGAACAGTCGTGGTTACCGGACTTGGTGACATCACCACCGTCGGCGCACCCATCGCACTGGGCGAGCTGGTCCTTTTCCAGAAGCGGATCCAAGGCTCATTGTTCGGGGAGGCAAACCCTCTGCACGACATCCCGAACTTGATTCGCCTCTACCAGCGCGGCCAACTCAAACTCGAAGAGCTCATCACCACTCGCTACCGCCTTGACCAGATCGCGGAAGCCTACGAAGATATGCACGCCGGCAGAAACATTCGCGGCGTCATCATCTTCGACTGACATCCGGTCTTCATTCCCTCCAGGCCGCGAAACTGGCACGACCGGTTCGGTTCAGGCCGCCGACTGCGCAGTCGGTTTGACCAGACAGATACCGGCGCCCGGATCAAATGTCACGTAGTTCAGCGGCACCTTGCCGAGATTGAGAGATAGTGGATCCATACCGGCGCCTGCTCTCGATCTCGGCACCCGCTCGGCCCGAGTCACAGGGACGCTCCCGCAACATAATCGGCGAGCGTTACTCGGACTTCACCAAAGAAGCAGAGGTCACCAGATGTCCACCGAAACTCCCGACGTGATCGAATCGATCGAGGTCCGTAATCCGGCAGACGGCACTGTCGTCGGGCATGTACCGAACGACTCGCCCGATATCGTTGCCGCAAAAGTGCGCGCACTGCGACAGGCGCAACCAGCCTGGGAGTCGCTCGGGCCCAAAGGCCGTAAAAGATGGTTGCTGAAATTGCAGGAATGGGTCCTTGACAATTCCGAGAGGATCAACGACGTACTGCAGTCCGAAACCGGCAAGTCTCGCGTGGATGCCAGCTTCGAGCCAATTGTTACTGCTGACTTGATCAACTACTGGTCGAGCAATGCCGCAAAGTTCCTGGCCGACCGACAGCCGAGATCGCACGGCCCGCTCGGAATGGTGAAGAAACTCGAAACCGTCTACCGACCTTACCCAGTGGTTGGGGTGGTGACACCCTGGAACTTTCCGTTCCTCGCGCCCACCTTCGATGTAATCCCTGCTCTAGCCGCAGGCGCTGCGGTCCTGCTCAAGCCCTCCGAAGTGACGCCCCTCTCTGCCGTAGAACTAGTGCGAGGCTGGACGGAAATCGGTGCTCCACCGGTACTCGCCTTGGCCACAGGATACGGTTCCACTGGCGCTGCACTGGTCGACAATGTCGATTACGTCCAGTTCACCGGATCCACCAACACTGGTCGGATCGTCGCTCAGCAATGCGCCGGACGACTCATCCCGTACAGCCTCGAACTCGGCGGTAAGGATCCGGCGATCGTGCTCGCCGATGCCGACATCGACCGTGCGGCAAACGGAATCGCCTGGGGCGGAATGTTCAATGCCGGTCAGGTGTGTATCTCGATCGAACGAGTGTATGTAGAGGAATCAATCTACGACGAGTTCGTCGCCAAGCTCGCACACAATGTCGGCGAGTTAAGAGTGGGCCAGGACGACAGAGGCTACAAATTCGACGTTGGAGCACTCGCCACGCCGGCGCAGCGCGACATCGTGCAGCGACACGTCGACGAGGCGCTCGCCGCCGGTGCGAAAGCCGTGACCGGCGGCGCCCCCAGCGGTGTCGGCACATTCTTCGAACCGACAGTTCTCGCCGATGTGGACCAGTCGATGTCGTGCATTCGCGAGGAAACATTCGGACCGACGCTGCCGGTCGTCAAGGTCCGCGATGAGCAGGAAGCCATCGCGCTGGCCAACGATTCGCAATACGGACTTTCTGCCACGGTGTGGACCGGCAGCAAGAAACGTGGGCGTAGGGTTGCCCGTCAACTCGACGCTGGAGCGGTAAACATCAATGATGCGTTCGCAAACGTGTTCAACTTCGTCCTGCCTATGGGCGGATGGAAAGAATCCGGAGTCGGCGCCCGTTGGGGTGGACAGAGCGGGATTCTCAAGTACTGCCGACAGCAGGCAATAACCACACCGCGACTCCCGATCCAGAACAAAGAACTGATTTGGTACCCGTACGTACCGAAGAAGGTCAAACTCGCACTCGGTCTCATGCAGGCCGGAGCAGCCAAGGGGCGGCGACGATTCAGTCTCGACCGGCGATAAAACGCTGGGGTGCGGTGTGCGATTACCGCACCCCAGTGCGTCCACTCCCGCGAACAACCACGCTCGACTACCGGATGACCGGCCTCTCAAGGCGAACCGCCAGTCACCGATACTCCGAAATGCGTTCAGGTTGAACGCCGTTGAACAAGGAAACAGTGCGCGAGAGACCCCGCTTGTGCTGTCGTTCTCAGTAGTGACGTGTCCACACTCCGTCACCACGAACGGGTGGATCTAGGCACTCGGAAACAATGGATCAGCCACAGAACATCATCGAAACCACAGGCGGAAGCCTGCCGGCTTCCGCCTGTTCGTCTCAGAGTTTCGCAAGATTGCCGTTATGCGCGAAGCAATAACGATCACTATGTCCACTGCCTCGACTGTCGACGCACACACCCTCATGCAATGAATACCGAAGTGTATTGGCGGCAACGCTTCTCGCTTTTAGGCCGCTAACCTTTGGCGCCTCACCCGGACCGAAAGATCGTGCGCTCGAGAATCTTTCAGGCGCTGAGTCGTGCCCCTTCGACCAAGTCGATCATCTCTGCAGAAACCTTCTTGGCACACGTGACGAATGATTCGACTTCCTCGGTCCGGTCGCTTTTAAGATACGACACACTGATCTGAGTCGGGGTCACCTCGTCTAGTGGAACCGCCTTGAGAAACGGATTCGCAATTCCCATTCTCCAGCCACTCTGCGCGACCGAGATAACGCACGGTGAATCAGCGAGCCCCATCTGCATCTCCGACACCGTTACAGCAGGGTTGGTGACAAACTCTGCAGGACTATTCCGTAGGTCGCCGAGTTCCCAATAGTCCGCCCATCGGGAGGGGGCATTCGTCAATCTCAGAACTGGTTGATCGAGAGCGTCCGCCAGTAACACTGGACGCCGCAGTCGCGCCAGCGGATGATCGGCGCTGAAGCAAAGCATCCGCGGCTCAGAGAAGAGCGGTATCAGCTCGAGATTCGGCTCCTCGTAGGGGGGACGCACGATTGCCACGTCCACGCGCTTTTCACGGATGGCTTCCACCTGGTCCGAGAAGCTCAGTTCGACGATCGAGACGGCAAGTTCAGGATGATTGCGCCGAAACGTCGTCACAATGATGTTCGTCAACTCTCCAGCGGAGAGCCTTCCCGCCATCAGTCCCACCGTGAATGGGAGTTGGTGAGTTGCCCGGCTGCGAGTGTCGATTAGTGCAGCTTCGATGTTGGACAGAATCGCCCGACAATGCTCGAGGAACACAACCCCCGAGTCCGTGAGTTCGACTCCTCGCGGACTACGAATCAGCAAGGTCACACCGATGCGTCGCTCGAGTTTGCGGAGAGCCTGAGAAAGAGCTGGCTGTGAGAGCAGCATCTTCCGGCCGGCGGCGTGAATACTTCCCTCGTCAGCGACCGCGACAAAGATTTGCAAATGCTTCAGGTCCACGACAGAACCTCTTTCCCCAAGTGACACATGAATGTGCATGCAGTGACTTGCATCACTATATACGCAACCGTACGTACGGTCAAGACCTGTCACGCCCATCTCTTCCACTAGCAATAACCAAAACGGATCACCGTGAACAGCAAAAAGTCTCTACCGGCAATCCTTCACCGCTGTGATGCTAGCTACACATCACGGACATTTGAGACCGGTCACACACTCCGGCCGGAATATCAGGATTGGACCGCAGCCGATGACCCGCACCACGAACACCGCCGCAGCTCTGGACCGCCCGACCTTTTACATCGACGGACAATCAGTCACTCCCCGGGGAACCGACTCGTACCATGTCCTCGAGGCCGCTACCGGGAATCCCCTGGGCCTTGCGGCACTCGGGTCGGCAGAGGATATCGACGCTGCCGTCCGCAGCGCTCGCACCGCCTTCGACCACGGCCCCTGGTCGAGAACCTCAGCAGCAGAGCGCGCCGCCGCGATGCGACGTTTCGGTGACGCACTCGCCACCCGAATAGAGACCACTTCTCACCTCGTCAGCCAAGAAAACGGTATGCCGATCACCATGTCGGCTGCCTTCAACGGCACCGCCCCCGCCGGCCTGATGCACATGTACGCAGACATCATCGAGAACTACCCTCTCGAAGAAGTACGGCAGAGCCTGGCCGGGGCAACGATCGTCCGCCGTGAACCGATCGGTGTCGTCGGCGCAATCACGCCGTGGAACTATCCCCAGGCGATTGCAGTATTCAAAATCGCGCCGGCCCTTGCCGCTGGTTGCACCGTGGTCCTGAAGGCCTCCCCCGAAACAGCCTTGGACGCTTACGTTTTTGCCGAGGCAGCAGAGGAAGCGGGCCTTCCCGCGGGCGTACTCAACATCATCCCCGCCGGCCGCGATGCAAGCTGGTCACTGGTCCAGCACGAACTGGTCGACAAGATCGCCTTCACGGGTTCGACGACTGCCGGCCGGCTGATCGGCGCCGAATGCGGTCGACTCCTTCGCCCGTGCACGCTCGAATTGGGTGGCAAGTCAGCCTCTATCGTCCTAGACGATGCAGACCTGACCACGTTCACCACCGGACTGGCGGGGGCTTCGTTCATGAACAACAGCCAGACATGCACCACGCAGTCGCGCATCCTCGCACCGCGATCCCGGTACGAAGAAGTCGTCGATGCCGTTCGCGACTTCGCCCGCGCCTTGACTGTCGGCAATCCTCTCGACCCCGCAGTCACCTGTGGGCCGATGGCAACGCGTACCCAAAAAGAGCGGGTCATGGGCTACATCGACATCGCCAAGGCCACGAACGCACGACTGGTCACCGGAGGTGGAACACCTCGCGGAATGGATCAGGGATGGTTCGTCGAACCCACAGTTTTCGCCGATGTCGACAACCGCGATCGCCTCGCGCAGGAAGAAGTGTTCGGTCCTGTCATCGCGGTTATCCCATACGACGATGACGACGATGCCGTACGGATCGCGAACGAGAGTCAGTACGGACTAGCGGGTTCGGTGTGGACCTCCGACGAGAACCGCGGTATCGACATCGCACGCAGGATCCGCACCGGCACAATCGGAGTCAACTACTACGACATCGACCTCGGTTCACCCTTCGGCGGCATGAAGGACAGCGGTATCGGCCGCGAACTAGGCCCCGAAGCCATCTCGCACTACCTCGAATACAAGTCGATCTATACCAGCGCCGACCAGCTTCCCCGCAGCTAACGACGGGCTCTCCATCGTCTGTCCCGTCCCAGGCGCATGTCGACCGCAGCATGCACCAACATCCACTACCCCGAACCAGGAGCTTTCTGCAGCCATGTCACGTCCAGCCGTAGATATCGAACTCGCAAATCGTGCCCGCACAGAACTCGCGCACGCCATCAGAGCATTTCTCCGAGAACGTACTGCCGTCGACTCCCCACTATTCGACGTCTCCGCCAAAATGGTCTACGGCAACTACGCCTCAGCTCGGAGTCTTCCTCTGTTGATGGATCTGGTCAACGCCAAGGCCACCCCTGAAGAGATCGGAGAACGACTCAAGACCGTCGGGGTCCAACTCGGCTTGGTCATGAACGGAATCGGCTGGGTGTATACCCTCGGGCGCATCCAACAGTATTTGGATGCGGGATGGCCGCAGCAGACCGTCACGATTGCAGACGACGATCGCGCCGCCGAGGTCTTCACCTGGTGGGCGCGGATCATGCAGTGCTACCGCAACGACGGGCACCTGGTTCCCGGCTACGGCGGCGCAGCGCCGATCTTCACCACCCTGTCCGAGGACACAGTGCGCGATCTCGCCGCCGCTGCGGCGGCACGAGGACCGATCACCGATCCGGGAACCCTCCGCCGAGCTGTCGCCGAATTGGACATGTACGAATTCGTCACTCATGCCGAGGCGCGCGACGGCATCCATCACCACGGCCCTTACCCCCTCGGCGACGGTCGGGTAATGCTTGTCAAGGAATTCACCGACCTGCAGGGCCAGTACATGCCGTCGAAAACGGATGAGCACCGACTTGACGTGTCCCGCATAGTCATCGCACTGGTCCTGCGCGACGTCGATATCCGATTCGACATCTTCGCGATCTTCGCTGAGCCCGAAAACTACCTCGATCGCGCAGAAGCGGTCCAGATCCTCGCCGGGGACGATCTCGAACCGATCACCATCGATCAGCTCGGCGTGATCGCCGCCAGTTCTGTTCACGCCCAGCGGAAGTACTTCCTGGCAATGGCCGGCTGGGACGAGCGCACCAAGGTCACTCATGCCGCAAGCCAGTACGCCAATGACTTCCACGCACTGATGTTGCTCGCCGGATACACGCAGGACGAGATCAGTGATCTGTTCGTCACCCCCTTCGAGAAGAACGCAGAAGAGTTCTTCGACCGATCAACCGGACCCGAGCGCATGCAGATCTTCGAGCATGTTCTCGGAGACAGCGAACCCATTTCCCCCAACTTTCAGGAGTAACCATGAGCACCAACATCGACAGTATCGAGAAATGGACCACCGCGGGAACAGGCGAATTGGTCTCCGGTACCGAACCAGTGAGCGGAACCGTGGTGGAGATCCGAACCACCGCCGACGTACTCGCGCTCTTCGACAACGCCCCGGCGGACATGATCGTCCTGCTTCACACGTCCGGAGGGACCATCTTGTCCCCGCTCTTCTCCGATCTTCGAGGAATCATTTCGACTGTTGGATCCAAAGGATCACACGTCGCTATTCTCGCCCGTGAGTTCGGCGTCCCCTGCGTCATGGGCACCGAATTGCAAGTCGAGAACCTCAACGGAAAGCGTGTACAGATCGCCACCGACGGATCCGTATTGGTGGAGCCGTGACGAGCACCGTGACAAGTCGTCAGCCAATCGAAGCATTCGAACTCCTCCACCTACTGCGTATTCGGGGACGTGTCGCCGCTGACCAACTCGACACCGACGATGCGGTTATCGAGGCACTGTCCGAAACCGACCTTATTCGGATGACGGAACGTGGTGCCGTCCTGACCAGCAAGGGTTTTCAACAGCATCTGCTGCATCTCGAGGACGAACGGGCGAAGATTGACCTCGATCTCTTCGCTGGCACGTACGACCGCTTCCTGCGGGTCAATCAGCCGATCAAGGACGTGTGCGCGTCCTGGCAGGCACGTGGAACCTCTGCGTCCGAAGACGATTCGTTCAAGGCACTCGACGCGCTCGAAGACTTCTTTGAACGGATCCGTCCGTCCCTATCGGCTGCGGCGGACATCGTTCCCCGGTTCCAGCGTTACCTCGATCATCTCGCCGCGGCACTGGACCGAGTCGCCGAAGGTGAACGGAAATTCTTGGCCGACCCCCATTCCCCGTCCTTTCACACCGTGTGGTTCGAATGCCACGAGGACTACCTACTGACCCTTGGGCGTGATCGCGACTCCGAGGAGAAGGAGCTCGGATGACCGGGCCTGTATATCCACCCAGCGCGATCACATCAGATTCGCGCGACGAACAATCGAAAGAGATTCCGATCATGGCACTGCACTTCGACGACGATGCAAAAGCACACACCGCCACCGACGCAGTCGACTGGCGAGAGAGCTACTACCTGAACTTCGCTGATCCGACGAGTGGTCTTCACGGTGTCGCATGGCAAGGCGTCCGTCCGAATATGGGACACGGCGAAGCCGTTTTCATTCTGTACGACGGCGCGACCCCCCTCATCCATTCGGTGAACATGGCGGTGCCCGTCTCTGCCGATATCGGCGCCGAACGCACAGAACTCGGACACCAGCGATTCGACTGCGTCGATCCGTGGAAGCATTGGGACGTTCACTACGACGACGGCGCTAACTCAGCGCACGTCACGTGGACTCAGATGACCGAAACATGTGACTGGGACTGGGAAGAACTGACCGGCGCCAAGCATTACCAGGGGGCCGGCCGCATCGCGGTCACAGCCATTGTCGACGGACGTGAAATCTCGTTCACCGGCTATGGCGAACGAGATCGTGCCTGGGGACCACGCAACTACGATCCGATCGAATTCAGTTGGTGGACAGTCGCTCAGTTCCCCGACGAGGTAGCAGTCCACGGGTTCGTTCAGTTCGCCGGCGGGGACTACCGCCTGCACGGATTCCTCCATGCCGATGGCAGGACTCGGCCACTGGCCGAGTTCCGCGCCAGCGATGTGGTCTACGACCCCGCCAACGGACCTGCCCAGTCGAGTAGGCAGACATTCATCGACGACGAAGGCCGCACCGTCGAGACACTCAACGAGCGAATCCACTACCTACAGTTCGGAACTTCGGACGATGGTGCCCAACTCGAGGAACGCGATCCCGGCGATCAGGCCACTGGACGTATGTACTTGACCTTCCAGAAGTACACCCGGGTCGACGGTGTCGAAGGGCGAGGCATGATCGACAACAACCTGCGTATCGGCACTGCTCCGACAGAGTTTTCTGCACAACTGCCGAACTTTTCCAACCTCTACGACTACGGCCTGGCGGCCGTCTCCGAGAGCGCCTCAGCCGAGAGGAATTGACGAAATGACTGTATCGACCTGCCCCGTCTACGCATTCGACGAGGCACCGGAGGCCTCCGAACTGTTGTTGGGCGGCAAAGGTGCAGGTTTGGCCAGAATGGTCGCAGCCGGGATACCGGTGCCTCCCGGATTCATCCTGACCACCGAGTGCGGCAAACGGTATCTGGAAGAAAATGAACTGACCGCAGGCCTCGAACAAGAAATAGACCTACATCTCGAACGTCTCGCTCGCGCGACCGGTCGACGGTTCGGTGATCCGCGCAATCCCCTGCTGATATCTGTGCGCTCGGGTGCGCCGGTGTCCATGCCCGGAATGATGGATACCGTGCTCAACGTCGGACTCACAGCCGAGTCGGTCGAGACGCTTGCGGTCGAGACCGGCGACGCGCTGTTTGCCTATTCGAGCTTCGAGTACCTGTTGGAGGGCTTTGCCCGCACGATCCGAGGTATCGGAATCGAGGTGATCGAGGACACCGCGCCTCTGGCCGAACATCGGTCGGTTGACGGGTCCGCCGAGCGTTGCCGCGCGCTGTTACACCTAATCGAGGAGCAGTCCGGTAACCCGTTCCCCGACGCCCACGGGCAGCTCAACGAATCTATCGGTGCGGTGTTCCGGTCCTGGAACAGTCGACGAGCGAAGGCGTATCGCAGACACAAGGGAATCGACGATTCACTGGGCAGTGCAGTGGTCATTCAGGCAATGGTGTTCGGCAACCGGAGCGACACCTCAGGAAGCGGGGTCGTGTTCACCCGCAATCCCGCGACCGGAGAGACCGGTTCGTGCGGCGAATTCCTTTTCCGGGCGCAAGGAGAAGAGGTTGTCTCCGGTGAATACGGCGCCGGCTCACTCGAGGACCTCACGCACTCTCTCGCCGACACCGCTGCCGAACTCGAGACCGTCCTCCAGGGTCTCGAACGGGCCAGCAAAGACATGTGCGACGTCGAGTTCACTGTCGAGAACGGCCGGCTCTGGATTCTGCAGACCCGGGTCGGGCAACGAAGTGGCCGTGCCGCACTGCGGATTGCGATCGACATGGCAGACGAAGGCTTGATTTCACGAACGGAGGCCGTCCGTCGGGTCGAAGAGCGTGGACTGGCTTCGGTGGCGTCCCCGACATTCACAGCTGCACCCGATCCAGACCGGTTGTTGGTCGCCGGCATCGCAGCATCCCCTGGCGCAGCAACCGGTATCGCAGTCTTCGATCCTGTCCGCGCCACCGATTTGGCTGCCGGCGAAACCGACGTCGTTCTGGTTCGACCCACCACCTCACCCTCCGACATGGAAGGGCTGCTGGCGTCCGTTGCCGTGGTCACCGGACGTGGCGGCCCGATGAGCCATGCCGCGGTCGTTGCCCGCGGTATGGATCGGCCTGCCGTGTGCGGTGTCGGTGACGTCGTCGTCGCCTCCGATCTGAAGTCCGCCGTCGTCGCCGGAGTAACAGTGCACGAAGGTGACATTCTCTCCGTGGACGGCGACCGCGGCACCGTGGCGTGGGGTGCACTCGCACAAGTCCCTGCTACCGAGGACGAACGCTACCGCCGGTTCCTCGAATGGCAAGGCTCAGCGGACGAGATCGCAGGCTCCTGATCGCAACGTCCCCCGAATCCGTCCTGGCTTCCGTAGACAAATCTCGCGGAAGCCAGGGCCGCGGGGACTTCGAAGTCCCGAACGAAGAGAACATGATTGGCCCCCGCTCGAACCTGGCGATGAACGACTAGATGCGCAAGTGGCCAACGATTCCGCAGGTATCGAGTGTGCTGATGCGCTACCCATCATTAGATGCAGGTTGAGGACTACGAACCTCGATTGTCAATCTTTGAATCGCTCTGGGTCTGATGGAGACTCTGGCTATTTGATTTCGGCCAGGGTCTGGTTGCCCTGTTCGGTAGCGTAAGACCTCTGTTCGTACTCTGCTGGTGGAAGATCGTCGCAGTAGCCGTGGAGGCGTTGGTGATTGTGCCAATACACCCAGGACAAGGTTGCGAGTTCAACATCGTCGATGGTCTTCCATGGTCCGGAATGTGCTGGTCCGTAGATCAGTTCAGCTTTGTAGTAGCCGTTGACGGTCTCGGCGAGAGCGTTGTCGTAGGAATCGCCGATGGTCCCGATCGATGGGGTCGCGCCGATCTCAGCGAGGCGTTCGCCGTAGCGCAGGGACGTAAATTGACTGCCCGCATCCGAATGGCACCGCAGCCCGGTCAAGGTGGTGCCGCGTGACCAGCGGGCCATTTCGATTGCATCTAGGACCATCTCAGTTCGCATATGTGGTGCGACGCGCCAGCCGACGATCATCCGACTGTAAGCATCGGTGATGAAGCAGACGTACGCGATCCCTGCCCAGGTAGCCACGTGCGTCAGGTCGGTGACCCACAGCTGGTTCGGCGTGGTGGCGGTGAAATCTCGTCCGACCAGGTCAGGGTGCCGATCCGCGCCGGCGGTGGGGCGGGTGGTCCGCACCCGCTTGCCACGGCGGACACCTTCGATGCCCTCGGCGCGCATCAGTCGGGCGACCTGATCACGGCCGATCTCGAGCCCGGCTCTGCGAGCGGTTTTCCACAGTTTCCGGATCCCGTAGACGCGGTAGTTGTCTTCCCACAACGCCCGAAGCGTCGGCCGCATCCGGCCATCCCTCACCTCCCTCGCTGATGGTGGCCGTGATCTGGCAGCGTAGTAACTGCTCGGAGCGATCTGCAATGTCCTGCAGATGGGCTCGACCCCGAGTGGGCGTCCCGCGACGATATCGTCGCGGTTGGCGTCGATAAACGCCGTCACCTCTTGTGCTGGCGGTCGAGCTCCGCCCCGAAGAAAGACGCTGCACGCTTCAGTATTTCGTTGGCCCGCTTGAGCTCTCGATTCTCTTGCTCCAACTCCCGGATACGTTGGGCCTCCGACGTGCTCACCCCTGGCTTGGTACCGTCGTCGATATCGGCCTGGCGGACCCACGCTCGCACCGACTCGAGGCCGAACCCCAGTTGCGACGCAACCCGCGACGCCGCCCCATGCTCGGTCCCGAGCTCTGCCCGCAGGGCTCGGACCATCCGCACCGCACCGGCCTTCTCCTCCGGCGAATACCGACGCGTCGTCGGTCTTCCTGGCACCCGTTCATTCGGCATGACTTCATCCTCGTTTCCAAGGCCAGAAGTGATGTGCCCCGAGTTTCGTGGAGTCGTCATATTTGACTTCAGGCTACGGGTTGACGTGTGAAGTGTACGTTCTCGAACTCGATCGGGGTCAGCATCCCGAGGGCACTGTGCCGGCGTTGGCGATTGTGGAAGATCTCGAGGTACTCGAACATAGCGTTGGCCAGTTCGATCCTCGTTCTCCATCGTTTCCGATTCAAGAGTTCGGTTTGCATTCTGCCCCAGAAAGATTCGATCACGGCATTGTCATAGCAATCGCCGATCGATCCCATCGACGGGACCAGGCCCGAGTCGTGGGCCCGGCGGGTGAACGCCCAAGATGTGAACTGATTGGGCTCAATCGGTGGACGCAACATTCGAGGTCAGGAGGGTGTTGTGGGTCGTCCATCGGATTGGGTGCGGGAAGTAACGGGCAGGGCTCCGATGAGGTCACCGGGAGCACCGGGCCATCCTCGGTCGAAGGAACGGCAGTTTTGGGACCAGATCGCCACAGGCAAGCTTCCTCGTGAGGCAGCTGACGCTGTCGGCGTGGGACAGCCTGTGGGCCAGCGGTGGTTCCGGCACGCTGGCGGGATGACGCCGTATTCGTGGCCCGCGCCGGCAGGCAGGTACCTCTCTTTGGCAGAGCGTGAGGAAATCGCGATCCTGCACGCCACAGGCCATGGGGTGCGCGCGATAGCGGGTGCCATCGGGAGGAGCCCGTCGACGATCTCGCGGGAGCTGCGGCGTAACGCTGCCACGCGTGGCGGCAAGCTCGAGTACCGCGCCAGCGTGGCGCACTGGAAAGCCGAGTTGTTTGCTCGTCGCCCGAAGACCGCCAAGCTCGCGGCCAACGATCGGTTACGGCACTACGTCGAGGACCGACTCTCAGGCCAGATCACCAAGCCGGGCGGCGATGCGGTCGCCGGACCGTTCGAACGGCAATGGAAGGGCTTGAACAAGCCGCATCGTCAGGACCGCCGATGGGTGAAAGCGTGGAGCCCTGAGCAGATTTCGCACCGGCTACCGATCGATTTCCCGGATGATGAGTCCATGCGGATCAGCCACGAAGCCATCTACCAGTCCCTATTCATCGAGGGTCGCGGTGCGCTGCGCCGCGAACTCATCTTGTGCCTGCGCACCGGCCGCGCTCTTCGGATGCCACGCGCGAGAGCGAAACGCGTTGCCTGGGCCCATGTGACACCGGACGTACTCATCAGCGAGCGTCCCGAAGAAGCCGACGACCGTGCGATCCCCGGGCACCACGAAGGTGATCTCATCATCGGCACGGACAGGTCCGCGATCGGCACCATCGTCGAGCGCACAACCGGATACACCACCCTCGTGCACCTGCCTCGGGAACAAGGGTGGCGACAGCAACCGATCACCAAGAACGGGCCGGCACTGTCGGGATACGGAGCGGTGTCGATGAACAGAGCGTTGGCACAGGCACTGGCGTCGATGCCCACCGAACTCAAACGCTCGCTGACCTGGGACCGAGGAAAGGAAATGTCCGCACACGCCCAGTTCACCATCGACACCGGGCTGAAGGTCTACTTCGCCGACCCACACAGCCCATGGCAACGAGGTACCAACGAGAACGCGAATGGACTACTGCGCCAATACTTTCCGAAGGGAACTGATCTCTCGCGATGGAGCCCAGACGATCTCGCGGCAGTCGCACACGCTCTCAACACGCGACCACGGAAACGACTCCAATGGCGAACCCCCGCTGAAGCCTGGGACGAACACCTACGATCAATTCAACAGCAACGTGTTGCTTCGACCAGTTGAATACGCCCTGAACTCCGTGGTCAGAATGTATCAACGTACCGGGCGTCGGACCCCGATTCGAAATAGCCATTCCCAGAGCGTTCGTCACCAACGTCGCCGTCTGAGAACTATCGATAGACCACCCCACGACTCGCCTCGAAAACGTATCCAAGACAACAGCGCAGTAGATTTTCCCTTCGCGCGTGGGATGTTCCGTAATATCCGTGACCCACAGCTTGTTCGGCTCGTCGCGGGTGAACTTGCGGTCCACGAGATCGCTCGCGGTCGGAGTCTGATGCTTGGAACGCGCACGTTTGTTTCCCGGAAGTCCTTTCACACCAGCAGTTCTCATCAAGAGTTCGACACAGCCGTGTCCAACAGCAATGCCGTGACCAAGGGTAAGTTCGGCATGAACACGCCGGGCGCCGTAGGTGCCATGGGAGGCGGTGTGAACCTCGGTGATCAGCTGTGTCAGCCAGGCATGTCGCAGTGAGCGTTCCGAGGGTGGCCGGTTTCGCCACTCGTAGAAACCGGACTCGGACACCTCCAGAACCCGGCATGCCGTCTGCACGGGTAGTCCTTCCTTGGCCATCACTTCGATCGCTTCGAACCGCCTTTTGGGAGCACCACCGACTTCAGTAACTCGGTGGACCGTGTGGCGATGGCGAGTTCGGTCTCCAGCTGAGCGATGCGGCGGCGGGCGGCGGCGAGTTCGGCGCTCTCGATCGAGCTCAGCCCCGGCTTCTGTCCGGAATCGATGAGCTCCTGGTTGCGCCAGTTGTAGATGGTCTGTTCGGTGACATCGAGACCTGCGGCGACCTCGGCAACCGTGCGTCCTGACTTCAACAGATCGAGAACTTTCCGGCGGAACTCGGGTGGATAACGTCGGGGCATCGTGAACCTCTCTCGGGTGCATCAATGCCTGAAGTAAAACAAACGAACTCCGGAAAACTCGGGGCACATCAAAGTCTCCACCGAACTCAGGGCGATTCACTTTCACGACCGGTCGATGAAAGCCAATGACGGTGCCGTCGCCATGAAACCTTCTGCGCGCGTGCGCTTTGAATCAAAATTAGTCGAAGGGATTACCATGAATCAGAAAGTTCCAGGGGCAACTCTGGTCTACGAAGACGACGCTTCTATTCACGAAGTCGGCCCCGAACCCGATTGGCGCGAGAGCTACTACCTCAATTTTGCCAGCATCGATGGAGACATCAGCGGAATCGTATGGCAAGGCGTCCGGCCCAATAGCGGGGTCGGGGAGGCAGTTTTCGTCCTATACGAAGGCGATACCCCTTTACTGCACTCCGTCAACATGCAGGTGCCTGTACCCGAGGACATCGGCACGGAGCGAATGACACTGGGCCACCAGGGATTCGAGTGCATCGACCCGTGGCGTCATTGGAAGGTCCAATACGACGACGGGACGGACCGAGTTGCATTGGACTGGACGCAAATATCAGACACGTGTAACTGGCACTGGCAAGACCTCCAGGACTCCATCCACTACCAAGGGTCGGGTCGAGTCGAGGGCGTTGCGGTGATCAAAGGGCGCGAGATCCCGATCGTCGGCTACGGTGACCGCGATAGAGCCTGGGGAAAGCGCAACTACGGACCACTCAAATTTGCAGTCAACTTCTTCTCGCAGTTCGAGGACGACACCATGCTGCATGCCTTCGTCATGCTCGACCCTGCGGGTCACGAGCGTCTTCACGGTTACCTGCACCGCGACGGACTGACTCGCGACCTGGTGGAATACGACGCCGACTTCACCTACGACGAGGAAGGAAGACCACCGACCACTGCGCGACACCGAGCAAAAGACGTCGATGGCCGAGAGATCGAGATCTCCGAAACCCACTTCAGGCATGCCTTGGAATTCGCTACTGCACCCGACGGTGCAAACCTCCAAGGAGGCAAGGGCATTCCGGAGCATGCCGGCAGTCGCATGTTCTTGGGCTCGCACCAGTACCGTCGACCAACTGGCGAGCACGGCGTCGGATGTATCGACATGAATTTCTGGATCGGACACCAGCAAAAGCAGGTACGTGCCCGAAGCCCTTTGTTCTCAAAGCTATACGGTTTCGGTCGCGGCGCAGAACCGAAGGACGCCGCAACCGACTGATCCCACAGGAAACCACGAGCGCGACCAGATGTCGACGGACTTACGCTCGGTTCAGCTGATTGATTGTCAGGTACGTGTGGGACCCTTTGTCGTGATTCCGATGAAGGGTCCCACGATTTTCGCTTGGTCCAGATCACAACTAGGTCTATCGGCGTTCATCACACGCAGAGAAGATTTATCCCTGGCCAAAGACTTTTCGTCGGCGTGGTCGCCGCGGTCATTACCCGCCGCCACGGTCGCGGCAGTCTACGGACACATGTTGTGGGAGAAAGTGATCGGCGATCTGTGGCTCCGCGACCGAGCGAGCACCACAACCGGGTTCAGCAAGATTACAGCCGTCTTCGTTCCTGCACGCTAGCCGACGACTACAAACCTGGACCTTGTTGATCGTTATCCGTAGACGGCCGTATGCAATACGTCCCTCCTCAGGCACCGCGATCCCGGATCTGGTCATTGGCTCGATGACAACGCTGCCCCAGTTGAGATCAGGTATTCCGATCACAACTGGGGCAGCGTATTGCGCTCGACCTCTATCGTTAGGCATTCTTGCTGCCATCGATGGCGACGCCTTCTTCCTGTCGACAAGGGGTCCCGAACCCTCCTCGGTCGGTGCGTGCGAGCTGAGGGAACCATGGCCCGCACACCGCAGCGTCGGGCTGCGTCGGCGCACCCGGTATCCGGTGGCCTAGTGGTCCTCAGGAATGGAGTCCGCCAATTTTGGTGAGAACTTGCAGCATTACCTCGTCTGCACCGCCACCGATGGACGTCAGTGCCATGTCCCGAAGGAATCGGGCCGTCCAGGTTTCCTCCATGTACCCGATGCCACCGTGGTACTGCAGGCATGTCGTCGCCACGTCCCTGGAGAGACGACCAATTTCGAGCTTCGCCACCGTCGCGTAGCGTGTGGTGTCTTCGCCGCGCATGTACGCCTCTGCGCAGGCGTAGTTGTACTGTCGCAGCATGTCGAGGCGGGCGTACAGTTCGGCCAGCTTGAACGCAATATGCTGGTTGTCGATGAGCGCCTTGCCGAACGTCTTCCGCTGCTTGAGATAGTCACAGGTGCGGTCAAGGGCCTGCTGCAGGCCACCGACACGGTCGTACGCGGCACTCATTCGTTCATTCTGGAACTGAGTCATCTGCTGTTGGAAACCACGGCCGATCTCACCGATCGTGTTGGTGATCGGTACCCGCAGATCCGTGAACGCCAACTCCGCCGTGTCGGAGCACCGCATTCCCAGTTTGTCGAGCTTGCGCGAGACCGTGAATCCCGGCAAATCGGTCGGCACCACGATCTGAGAGAAACCCCTGGCCCCCGGCTCATCGGAGGTGCGAGCAAGCAGACAGATCCAGTCCGCCTGGGTTCCATTGGTGATGTACAACTTCGATCCGTTGATCACCCAGTCGTCACCATCACGCACCGCGCGGGTCCGCAAATTCGCAACGTCCGATCCGGCGTCCGCTTCCGTTACCGCGATCGAACACACCGCTGTACCGGCAATCGCCGGGGCAAGGTACTTCTGCTTCAGCTCCTCGCTTCCGAACCGGTGCAGTGAGGGGGTCGCCATATCGGTCTGCACGCCGATTGCCATCGCCACACCACCGGCGTCTTTCCGTCCGAGTTCTTCGCGCAAGATGACCGTGTACAGGTGCTCCGCATCTTGCCCTCCGTACGCGTTGTCGTATTCCAAGCCCAACAATCCGAGCGAACCGAGCTTCGGAAAGAGCTCATGAGCCGGCAAGCCGCCCGCAGCCTCCCATTCGTCAACGTGCGGCTGGATTTCCTTGTCGACGAACTGGCGAACCATTTTGCGGAACGCGATGTGCTCTTCGGTGAACGTCACCATTGTGGGCGACTCCTCTCTTATTGTTATCTCTGTTTTTCGGCCGCATTCGCAGCTACCCCGCTGAATGAACAACGAGTCGCTGGGCATCAAACCCGTACTCGTTTGCAAGCATTTCCGGACATGCGACCGCAGATCAGGTGCTGCGCAGCTTGTGCTTCTCGATCTTCCCAGTGGCTGTCCGAGGCAACGTATCGACGAATACGATTTCCTTGGGAACCTTGTATCCCGCTAGTTGTTTCGAGCAGAAGTCAAGGATCTCGGCCTCGGTAATCGGCGAGTCGGCCTCAACGACGACGACAGCTGTCACCGCCTCACCCCAACGCTGATGCGGGCGACCCACTACCGCGCATTCAAGGACTCCGGGACACCTCACCACTGCTTGTTCCACTTCAATGGAGGAGACGTTCTCGCCGCCGGACTTGACGATGTCCTTCAAACGGTCGGTAAACCAAACCACCCCATCGTCGTCGATGTGGCCGATATCGCCGCTGTGGAACCAGCCGTGTGCGAAACTGGCATCGTTCGCCTGCGGATTGTTCCAGTACTCGGTCATCAACTGTGGTGTACGATAGACGATTTCACCCTGCTGCCCACGATCGAGCAATGTTCCAGTGGCATCCATGATGCGGACATCGGTGGTCAGAGCGGGCGATCCCCACGCGCCGTGCTTGGTGCGCTGGTGCGCCGGAAATTGCATCTCACTGGCCGGAGTAGTTTCAGTTTGCCCCGAAGCAATCACGATGTCAGCGTTCGGGAAGGCTGTGCGCACTGCGTCGACGCGTTCAAGTGCCATCGGCGCCATCGCGTAAAGGCCGAGTTTTACCGAGTCCGTGCGCGTCTTTCGCTGTCCCACTTGAACGAGTAGCGCTTCCCACATCATCGGAAGCAATACCAGATGGGTGACCGCGCGCTGCTCGATACCGTCAGCGATAGCAGCTGGGTCGAACGCCCGGTACAACACTGCGGTGCCGCCCGTCGCAAGCAGGGGCAGCAGCAGAGCGTCAAGGCCGGTGACGTGAAACATCGGAAGCGTAATGGCCATAATCGATCCCGATACATCGCGCTGATGACGCATTTGAATTGCAGTGCTCAACAATGCGATGAGTACCGCGTTGTGACTGGTGAGGACACCCTTAGGGTTGGACGTGGTCCCCGAGGTATACAGACAATGCACAACATCGTCGTCCTCAACGAGCACTTCCACCGGCGCGGAGCCACACTCCAGCAGGCTCTCCCATGACGTCAGGCCACCACCGTCGAACGATTCTGGACCCTTGCCGATGACCAGCAGGTGCGCCGGCAGGGATGCCAGTTCCACCGCATCGAGGATCTTCTGAAGATGCTCATCTGCAACTGCGACGGCAGCCACAGCAGAATCAGAGAGCTGAAACGCAATCTCTTCCGCCGACAGGGCGAGATTGATAGGCATGAACACGATGCCAGTCTTTGCGCAGGCAAAGAACGTGACGACGAACTGCCAGCTATTGGGCGCGACCATAGCCAGTCGATCGCCACGTGACAGTTTGGCGGCCAGCAGACCTCTGGCAACAGAGTTTGCCTGCGCGTCGAGTTGACGGTAGGTGACGGCGACGTCTCCATCGACCAGGGCCACACGATCACCGAAATGTTCTGCTCCGCGCGTACTGATGTCTCCGATACAGGATCGGCGGACCAGGTTGACGAGGAGAGCCGGGTTAAGTTGCGAATCAGTAGCTTTCGAGGAAGTCATGGGTTTCCCTGTCGAAGTGAGGAGTCGATAGCGACCAGAACATGATGGACGGCGTGCGGGAGGTGCGATTCGCGCCGGATTGTGCACCACATCACATGCTGACCGTACAAGCGGTCAGTAGTAATTGACAATGCCATCCAACTGTCGGTGTTAACCGACATCGACTTGACCGCCGCTTTCGTCCCCTCCGCATAGAAGCAGTGGAGAACATTCCGAGTTACACCGAAATCGAGCGGCGAAAAGATGTTCGAGGGATCACAGGTACGGCCTCGAAACGAAGAACTAGATGGGCCCACCGGAATAGTGAGAACAAGTACGAATCACCGTGATAACCAATCCCCTAGTACCGAGACTGGCCTGCGGTACGGCAAGGTTCATGCAATCCAGACAATCCACAGGACAAGTCTTCGAGCCAGGCGAATCGCGCAACTCGGCCCGAGGAGGCAGTGAAGGGATCGATTGCCACGTCTTCAATGACAAGAAGTCGCTCTGCAATCGGACTTCGACTCGCGTCCATAAAGGCGATCACGCTCATCGCCTAAATCAACCGTTCTCACAGCCTGGAGGGGCACAAATGCCGAAGCTGACGAACAAAGCGGTTCTAATAGTTGGTGGCACGTCCGGCATCGGAGCTGCCACCGCAAGATTGTTCGCACACGAGGGTGCGGACCTGACGCTCGCGGCACGCAAACCCTGGAGCGATGAGCTGGCTGCAAGCATCCACAACAGCGGCGGTCGAGCTCAGTTTGTCGCTACCGATGTGCGCAAAACCGAAGACATCCGCACTCTCTTCGAGCTACATATGAAGCTGCACGGAAAGATTGATGTGCTATTCAACAACGCCGCCTACGACGGACCAGGCACTCCTGTCCGGGAAACCCCCGACGACGAACTCGACAAGGTCCTTGATACAAATATCAAAGGAGTATTCATCTCATGCCGGGAAGCCATCCCACATATGGAGCGTGCAGGTCACGGGATTATCATCAATACGACAGCAGGATCGGCTCGCGAAGGGTTGGCATGGCCGAACCTAGCCGCATACATTGCATCCAAGGGCGCGATAATTTCATTCACGCGAGCCCTCGCCGTAGAACTTTCCAAACATAATATTCGAGTGAACTCCCTCAACCCAGGCGTAGTCGAAACGCCACTATTGAACGATTTCATAGGCAAGAGCGATGACCCCGAATCGTTCCGAGAGTCATTGAACTCCATGCATTTGATGGGACGAATCGGACAACCAGACGAAATCGCACGTGCTGCACTTTTTCTTGCCTCAGACTCGTCATCATTCATGACCGGCACGGACCTTCTGGTCGACGGCGGACTAGTACTCGGCTGATCAAGGAATACGGCCTTCAATCGGCACTGTCGCGTTGATTGAAAAGTGTAGCGGCACAGTCGATTATTGAGATGTCGAGATGGAACACCGTCGGGTTGTTTGCCTTTCAGGCGGCAACATCGGTCGCGGTGACTTCCCGCCAGACCGCGAAGCGGTCGGCCATCTCGGTACGCCATTCGGGCGCACGCTTGCGCCGGTGAGCTTCCCACCGCAACGGGGCGGCCAGCCGTCAGCATCTGCGGAGTTCCGCACGCCGGGTGTAGCGCTGACAGACACATGTGATGCCGGAACCCGCGCAGAGCATCCACCCGCAGCGGGGGACATCACCTCTAGCCAGGGCACCAGCAGGACGCACGTGGACTTGTTGATGAAGCCGAGCCGGTCTCGACGGCCACACACAACAGGGGACCGACGAGACCGGGAAGACGCCGACTACGACATCAACGCTTACACTTCGACCATACATGTAAACATCACTGGACGATGATGCGCCGCACCTTCCACAGCTCCCAGCCGCTTTATACAGCGCACTCGCTCATACGGCACGGTGGTATCACCGAGCAGCACGCGGACAAGGGATCACGCTGTTCTCAAGTGTTTTCCGCAGCGATGAGTGTAAATCCGCCACCCTCGGCTAACTCGATGATGTTGGGCCGGTTACGGCTTCGGCGAAAGAAGCCTCGGCCCCGAATGGGTGTGACGGCGAAAACGTATCGTCGGTCGTCGTCGATGACGCAGGACGTCGTCGCGGTGACAGAATCGGTGTGTAATTCGAGCGCGGCCCAAAGATCCGTAACGTCGGTGTGGAGGCGCACGAGAACGTCTTCAGTAATCAGAGCTGTGGCGACACGTTTTTCGAAGACAAGGTCGCCACAGGACTGGTGATTGGTGATGAAGGTTTCTACTCGAACCAGTGCTTCTCGAGATGATTCAGGCGCGCCGCGCCACCACCCCCAACGCGCCTGCGCCATGCTCACCGAACTCGGCCGCCACCTCGACGCCGGGCATCCGCCGCATCCGCAGACGCTGCTGCAACGCGTCACCGCCAACGTGCCGCTCTCACGAGCCCTCGAGGACTTCCTCACCGGCCGGCAATTGGCGCTGCCGCTGGACCGCGAGGAACAACGGGCCGCTGCCCGGCGGCAACGCCGCATCGACGTCGTACCCGAATCGCTGCGGCCAGCGGCCGAAGGATTCGCCGACCATCTCGTCACCGGCCGCGACCGCGCCCGCCGCAGCGGAACCCACCCGCGTAGCCACGCCACCATCGAAGCCCGACTGAGCGCGGTACGTGACCTCGCCTGTTTCCTGACCGCCGAGCGCGGCACCACCGACTGGGCCACCGTCAATGTCGGCGACATCGAAGCGTTCCTACGCACCCGCGGCAACCGACGCGCCCACTACCTCACCGGGCTGCGCCAGTTCTGCCGCTACGCCACCCGGCGACGGCTGATGCTCGTCGATCCCACCGCTGGTTTGAATGCACCACAGCCCTGGGGCTTTCGCGGTTCGACCCTGACCCTCGAGCGGCAACGTGAACTGTTCGCTCGCTGGACCGGCGCCCCCGACGTTCACCCGCACGAGGCGTTCGTCGGACTCGCCGCTCTGCTGCACGGTGCCACCACCCGAGAGCTGCAACATCTGACCGTCGACGCCGTCGATCACGACCAGCAGCGTATCCACTTTCGCGGCCGAGCTCACTCGACACCGCTGGACCCGTGGACCTGGACCGCGTTGGCGCACTGTCTCGATCACCGCAATACGTTACGCAGCAACAACTCCCATGTATTGATCACCCTGCAAACCAAAGCCACCTGCGCGCCCGCCTCCGACGGCTACGCCAAGAACACCCTGCGTGCGGTCGGAATCGGGCCCCGGATCCTGCGTTCCACCAGGCTGGTCTCCCTGATCACCACCGTCGACGCGAAGCTCGTCGCCGCCGCCTACGGTATGACCAACGGTGCCGTCATCGCCTACCTTGCCGACCACGTCGACCCCACCCGGCTGCCGAACCCGTGACAATTCAGGTGCCACCTCGCACAGGTTCGCGCGAACCTGTGCGCCTTCGCCAAATTCTGGATGTCAGCCTTGACTGACATTCGAAATCGGGGCACCCGGGACGTGTTCTTCCTGGTCTGCGACGGGCTCAAGGGATTGCCGGAGGTGGTCGAGCACGTGTGGCCGGCCACGACGGTACAAACGTGCGTCGTGCATTTGATCCGAAACACGTTTCGGCTCTCGGGTCGTCAACACTGGGACGCGCTCAAACACGATCTCAGACCGATTTACACGGCACCGACCGAGGCTGCTGCTCAGGCAGCGCTGGACGAGCTCGCCGAGCACTGGGGACAGAAATATCCGGCGATCATCCGATTGTGGACCAATGCCTGGCAGGAATTCATCCCGTTCCTCGATTACGACACCGAGATACGCCGAGTCCTGTGCTCCACCAACGCGATCGAGTCCCTCAATGGCCCGCTATCGGCGGGCGGTGAAAGCGCGGGGTCATTTCCCTACCGAGGTCGCTGCGCTGAAATGCCTCTACCTGGTGACGCGTTCACTCGACCCGACGGGCAAGGGCCATGCACGATGGACAATGAGGTGGAAGCCTACTCTGAACGCGTTTGCGATCACGTTCGCTGACCGTTGGCCGGGATCGGAAACTTACTGATGGAAACCGGCCGAAACACCGTTATCGAGACAGACCCCCATGGTCAGGGAAGCGTTCGAAATGACCCAGATCCGACGATCTCGTCATCGGCTTCCAGGGTGTAGTTGTAGCTCGTATTCGGTGTGAGACTCGTGACGATGCTCAAAGTGCGCAGTCCGGTCCGGGTTGTGTAGTTGTAGACGTAGAACGGGCCTTGGGTGGCTGTGACTCGGAACGTCGTTCGACTGGTTCCGGCGGGAATGGTGACGACCATGTTTGCGCCGGTCCTCGTCGGGGTCAGGGTGTAATTCCAGACGTCGGAGGTCGGCTCTGTGGTGGTGGTCGATGCCTGCGTCATCGGTGGTGTTGTTGCGGTGGGGGGAGTTCCTGTCGTAGTCGTTGTCGCCAATGTGGTTGTCGTCGAGGTCGTCGACTCGGGGGCAGCGGTGACAGTGGTGGGAAGGTGGTTGTTCGGCACGTGATCGTCGAGGTGACTGGCCAGAACTGCGCCGAAGGTACCGGAAAGGTTGTGCCCGATACCTGTTGGAGACTCCAGATCCGCGGTAAAGCCGTGTGCCGAGTACCAAGCCGAGCCTTTCTGCGCATCCAAGAGTGCGTTGTAGCCGTCGCTAACAGTGGTGCCGTTGTCGGCGCCTCCGGTGTACCAGTGCATGGGTAGGTCGGCGATCAAGCCGCTGGCGAAGGGCTGAGCAGATACACGTGGCGCACCGCCGCCACCGAAGACCACGGTGCCGCCGCCGTCGATCTTGCTGGAGTACTTCGGGAGGAGGAATTGGGTGATGAACTGGGCGCCTCCGCTGTAACCGACGAGCCAGATGTCCTCGGTGTCGATGTTGTAGCCCGCCTTCAGTGTGTCGAGCAGGTCGGCGACGAAGTCGGCGTTCGCGCTTCCGTTTTCCCACCACGTGATATCCCCGGCCGAGTCCGGAGAGCGCACCGGAACGGTGATGTAGCCCCGCGAGCGGGCTTGAGCCACGATGCCCGACGGACCGCCGAGGCTGTACGACGAGGTGGGGTTCGCGAATTCGTACGCCCCGTCGCCGTGGAACTGAAGCACCAAACCGGCAGCGTGATCCTGCGGGATCCCTGCGGAGTAGACATGGTACTTCGACGAAAGACCGTTCGAGGCGGTGAAGGGCTGAAAGGTCCGATCCGAATAGGCCATACCGGTGCCGTAGGTGTTCTCAGCCGAGGCAAACGAGGACGGGACGACGATTGAGATGAGGCCGGTCAGCGCCGCCAGTGCCGCTGTAGCCAGGGCAGTTCGGGCGGGCGCGGCGGAGGCCGTCGATCCGAATCGGGGCATGGGCACTGCCTTTCCTCTCGAGGCCGCGGCGTAGCCCGCGTGACTCACACCTCGAATGAAAGAATGCCACCTCGGGTACCGCACGGTCGGCATTTCCCGATAGTGCCCCGAGAGTGGCTGGTGTCGGACGGAATGCTTGGCTTCGCGAACGCCGAGTCATGTTGACAGTGAACCGCTTTAGTGTTGTCGGCAAAGAACCTGACGATAGTATGGCAGCCGGCCGCTCTGGCGAGCCTGCATGCCCTGATCAGGTCGGCATCACCCGGCGTTCCATCACGGACCACCCGTCCACGCTGTAGTGAAGGTATCGGGGACTTTTCGTCCTGCCGCGCGTAACGCGCATCCCTCACCGCGTTCCTGACTCGCCGAGAACGCTACCGCCTGGCCCCTCTTCCTGTGATGCGTCGCCCATGAAGTGGTGCTACCTGCCGGAACGCAACACCCGATTCGAAGCAACGATCTTCCTTCCCATTCCATGACCCACCACGGACTCGTGCGACCAGGTGACAATGCCACCCCTCATGCTCGGTATGACAACGGACAGTGCCGTCGTCCCCGGCTGCACCGTATCCGCTGTCGGCATCACCTGGCGAGTAAGCCTGAAGAGACTCGCTGACGAACGGTCTGATCCATCGCACATCGCTCCGAGGACGGCAGCGGTGTCGGGTTCCGGCTCCGGATCTCCTGGAAAGCGCGTGGTAGACCGCGCGAACATCTCGTGGGTAACCTCTGGTGCAGAAGACTTTTTCAGAGTTCAGTAGCAGTTGGGCGCCCGCCGACCGGCTGGTCACTCGACGGGAGGCGGGGCGCCCGTCTCTTGACCAGGCCCAGATCCTGTATCCGCAAGTCCGCTCCGACGGTTTCGGTAACGGCGATCAGTCACGCGCATCGCATCGCGTCGAACCGAACCGACCCGTCGAGCGAGTGCCGTCATCTCGCGGTCGGTATTGATATCGCCGGAATCGACGCGCCCGCCCGATTCGGTCGGCTTCCGATCGATATTCGATCAGCGACGGCTGCACACGAGAGATCCGCGCGGGTGGTGTCGTTTCGAACAGTCGCTGGTTACTCCTCGGCAAGAGTCGGTGTCGGTTCCTTCGCTCGGTGGTGCGGACCGCCGAGCGAGCCACCACAAGGCAGTTGGGGTACTTGCGCGCTGTCTCAGTGATTCTGGGGACACGAGCCTGCGTGCGAAGTGATCGCTGGCTGTTGCCTTCGCTGCCGCGCACGAAAAACGAAGCAGTCGCACTGACGATTTCGGTCACAATTCTCGACGTGCATGGCCCAGCCGAGGTCATCTGTGTTCGGGACCTTCGGCCCTCCTACATCGAGTGGTCACGCCCCTCGATGATGCTGCGCCAGCGCCTAAATCGGACAAAAGATGTGTACTGCACTGCACGAACCGGCAACGGCACTCCGGCGAGATTCGTCCGTCGCCGGACATTGGCCTTCTCTTCGACGACCTCCCGCCACACCGTTGGGACTAAAGTCACATTCTTATTTGCGGGGACTTTGCGACAACTATTCACAGCCTTATTCCACCGGCTTATCTGTGAGTTACCTGTAACCCTGCTGGCAGTGCCCCTGCACCAAATCGCGCCCCAACTCCCGCTGAAAGAAACTGGACGGTTTCGGAGACTCCACTCTTAATTCGAACATTTCCGGCGCTAGTGTTTTCCCCGCAACCGTCGTAGCGTGTGTCAGCGCAATCACTCAGCTAGTTAAATAGCGAAATACACCGCCGTGCCCGGACGAACCTTCGGAGCACGCGGTAGGACGGCGAGATCGCTCTCGCGAAGGGAAAATCATGTCGGATCACAAGAGTCTGTGGGCGGGCGCCTGGTCCGGCATGGAACCCGCACGCAGGAGTTACGCTGCGCTTCCCCGCCGCCTCAACCATGTCTTCGAAGCCAGCGCAGACTCGACCCCGGCCGCCATTGCGCTCGAGTGCGACGGGTACGCGATCTCCTACCGCCAACTGGATGAGCGGTCGAACCAGTTGGCGCATGTGTTGGTCGGCAAGGGTGTGGGGGTCGGGTCGCGGGTTGCGATTTTCCTGCATCGTTCCGTCGACACTTACGTGAGCTTGCTCGGTGTGCTCAAGGCTGGTGGAACATTTGTGCCGATCGATCCCGGTGCGCCGCCGGATCGTGTCGCCTACGTTGTCGAGGATGCCGGCGTTCAGCTCGTGCTGACCTCGACAGCGTTGGCTCCGAACACCGCGGACTGCACGGTCGAACGTCTGCTCGTGGACGACGCTGCGGCGGTGTTGGATGAGCAACCACGCCATCGACTCGCCCTCGATTCGCGGTCGGATCCGGATCCCGCCTGCTACATCCTCTACACCTCAGGCTCGAGTGGTCGCCCGAAAGGGGTGGAAGTCGCCCAGTCGAGTATCTGCAATTTCCTCGACGTAGTACCGGGCGTCTACGATGTCCGCCCTGACGATCGTGTCTACCAAGGTATGACGATTTCCTTCGACTTCTCGATCGAAGAGATCTGGCCTACGTGGGCCCGCGGCGCCACCATCGTCGCTGGTCCCACCGACAGTCGCCGACTGGGCGGTGAATTGGCCGATTTTCTCGACGTGAACACTGTCACGACGCTGTACTGCGTTCCGACTCTGCTTGCCACCATCCCGCGCGATCTCCCCCTCATTCGCAATCTGCTGGTCGGTGGGGAAGCGTGCCCGCGTGAGCTGGTGGAGCGATGGGCGCGGCCGGGCCGGACGATCCTCAACACCTACGGGCCGACCGAAGCCACTGTCACCGCGACGTGGGGGGAGCTTCTGCCCGGACGGCCGGTGACGATCGGGCGGCCACTGCCGACGTATTCGGTCGTCATTCTCGACGAGGCCCGTGGGCTGGTTCCCCGCGGCGAGGTAGGCGAAATCTGCATCGGTGGCCGCGGTGTCGCACGCGGATACGTCGGGCGCCCCGACCTGACCGCCGACCGCTTCATCGACCACTTTTCCGTGCCCGCAGGCCAGAAGCTCTACCGCACTGGCGATCTCGGCCGCTGGACGGATGCGGGTGAGATCGAGTACCTGGGCCGCGCCGATGCCGAGGTCAAGATTCGCGGCCACCGCATCGATCTCGGTGAGATCGAAAGTGTGCTCCTCGAACACCCGTCGGTGTCGGAAGCCGTCGTAGCGCTGGCGGCGGCAACACCCGGTGACACCACGCCGTCGGAATTGTGCGCCTACCTCGTCCTGGCCACCCCCGGCGAGGGCAAGGACCTCGTGAAGGAACTGTCGAGAGCTCTCTCGCAGCGCCTTCCGGGGTACATGGCGCCGACCTTCGTCGACGTCATCGCTGCGGTGCCGGTGATGCCAAGCGGAAAAGTGGATCGATCGAAGCTCCCGGAGCCGACCCGCCGACGCTTTTCCGCTTCGACCGGCCCCGTCATCGCACCGCGCAACGAGCACGAGCGAGCCGTGCGGGCGATCTGGGCGCGCGCTTTCGGCATTCCGGATGATGAGCTGTCGGTCGACGCGGACTTCTTCGACGATCTCGGCGGACACTCGCTACTGGCCGCAACAGTGGTCTCCGCGCTACGGGAGGGCGATATCGGTGCCTCGTTCTCGATCCGCGATCTCTACACCCACCCCACTGTCCGCTCGCTCACTCAGGCACTGGCAACAGAAAAGCCCTCCCAACCGGTGGCCGCGAATGTCGCAGTCAGGCATGCCGATACGGACGTCGCACGAGCGGGCGGTATCCAGTTGGGGGTGATCTACCTGTTCCTGCTGATCACCACACTTCCCGTCTCGTACGTCTACACCAAGAACGACGGCTTCGTATCCGTGCCGGTTCTGCTCGAGATGCTGATCGCCATCATGGCCACCTATCTCTGCGTGCGTTGGTTCCTGCCGGTGATCAGTGCGCGCCCTTTGGCCGCCGGCATCAAACCCGGACACTACAAGCTCTGGGGTCCGACGTATCTGCGATTGTGGACCCTCGATCTTCTTCTGGCGGTCGGCGCCCTGCCTGTGGTCAGCGGATCGCCCTTGATGTCGATCTATCTGCGCATTCTCGGTGCGGACATCGGTCACCGCACAACCATCGCAACGTCCTCGATCTCCCTGCCGGCCCTCGTCGAGATCGGCGACGGCGCCTCCATCGGATACGGCGCCACCATCCGGCCGTGGCGCGTAGAGTCCGGCGTGGTCACCGTCGGGAAGATCGTCGTCGAAGCCGGTGCGTTCGTCGGCGCCAACGTCGTACTCGAACCCGGATCGACCGTCGGAGCTCGCGCCGCGCTCGGCGACCAGTCCCTGTTACCGACGGGAAACACCATCCCGCAAGAAGCCCGCTGGGCCGGATCGCCCGCCGCGCCAGCCGAGGCGGTGGATCCGGCAGTGGAGACGATGATGCGCGCCGAAAGCGTGCGCGCCCGGTGGAAAGCACGCCACATCCTGGCAGCCGTCGCAGCATTGGCGGCGCTCGAATTCGGCGCCATCGCGTTGATGATCCCCGGCATCGCACTGGTGTGGGGCGCCCTGCTCACCTGGGGTGTGCTGGCGGGACTGGCGGCGACCTTGCTCACCGGCCCGATCTTCGTGATCTCGGTCTGCGTGTTCGTCGCCGTCAACAAACACCTCGTCCTGCGCAATGCCCCCGCCGGAATGCATCCCGTCCGCTCGGGTCTGGGTATCCGCAAGTGGATGGTCGACAAACTGCTCGAGTTCAGTCTGTTGTTCACGAACTCGCTGTACGCCACTCTCTACACCGCGCCGTGGCTACGGTTGCTCGGCGCAGACATCGGCCGCGGCGCCGAAGTCTCCACCGTCTCGCACGTCGACCCGGACATGCTCACCATCGGCAAGGACAGTTTCGTCGCCGACATGACCAGCGTGGGCAGTGCCAGCTTCGCGAACGGTCGAATCATGTTCCAACCCACACGAATCGGCGAACGCACCTTCATCGGCAACGCCGCCGTCATCCCGTCCGGAATGGAGATCGGTGACAACGCACTGATCGGCGTCGCCACGGTACCGCCCGCCGCCGGCGTCCCCGACGGCACCTCCTGGCTCGGGTCCCCCGCCATCTACCTGCCCAACCGACAAGACAGCGGCGACTACGACGACGAACTCACCTACACGCCCCCACGTGAGGTGGTACGTGATCGCTACGTGATCGAGTTCTTCCGCGCCACCTTGCCGCCGACAGTTCTCGGGATCAGCTTCTACCTGTACCTGCTGGTGTTGTCCTCGCTGGCGTTCGGGCGCGCACTCGCCATTCCGGCGCTCGTCGCGCCCCTGGTCGCGATGGCCTCGAGTCTCGCGGTGATCGGATTCTGCGCAGCAGTCAAACGCAACATGGTCGGCCGCTACCGCCCACGTGTGGAACCACTGTGGAGTAAGTTCGTCCGCCGCTCCGAGTTCGCGACCGGACTCTACGAGAGTGCCGCCGTACCGATCGGTGTCGGCATGCTCGTCGGAACCCCGTTCCTGCCGATGGTGCTGCGCTGGTTCGGTGCCACGATCGGGAAACGCGTGTGGTTCGGAACCACCTACCTCACCGAATTCGACCTCGTCCATATCGGCGACGACGCCACCATCGGAACAGAATCCTCACTACAAACACACCTGTTCGAAGACCGCGTCATGAAAATGTCCACAGTCACCATCAGCGCCGGCGCCAGCATCGGAACCCGGTCAATCATCCTTTACGACACGATCATCGGCGAACACGCCTCCCTCAGCCCTCTCTCGTTACTCATGAAAGGCGAAGAACTTCCGCCGAACACTCGGTGGCGCGGCATCCCCGCCGAAGCCGTTCTCGCCGACGACCCCCATACCCGCGGCATCGAGGACTCGGTCCTGCGCCAGAGCACCACCCACCCCGGTAATGCTGCGCGTACTCTCATCGCCGCTCAAGGAGTATCCGCATGAAATGGGTATCGCTGGCCCGCAACACCTCCCGCCGGGCAAGGATCTCCAGCACCCGGCCACACCCACGCGCGCTGGTCTACCGCGGCCCGGCGTCACTTCCGGGATGCCCGGAAGCCGTCGCGGACCTCCTGGCGTCGAGCGTGTGGAACTTCGACGTCCACTTCGTCGGCCCGGACGAGAAGTTGCAGATCGACGAGTCGACGCTTCATTCGGCCGCGCTCTATGCCCAACCCGGCGGTGGCGATCTCGGCAGTGCATTCGCTCACCTGCGTCGGCATGTTCCCGCAATTCAACACTTCGTCCGCTCCGGCGGACGGTACCTCGGCTTCTGCCTCGGCGGATACCTCGCCGGCCGCAGCCCAGGATTCGAATTGCTTCCCGGCGACGCCGACCAATACGTCGCGACTCGCAGTGCCGAAGTGCACACGACCAGAAGCACTGTCCTCGAGGTTGATTGGAGCGGACAGGTCGAAGAGATGTACTTCCAGGACGGCCCCTACTTCTCACTCGATCGCCACTACCGCCGCTACTACGACTGCGAAGCGAGCATTCTCGCTCGCTATCGCAACGGAAGCATCGCAGCGCTGAAAATCGACTACGGTCAAGGCCGCGTCGCCGTCGTAGGGCCACATCCCGAAGCGGACGAAAGCTGGTATCGAGGAGACGGTTTGGATGCGCCCGAGCACCTTGCCACCGACCTCGGGCACCGCCTGATCAACGCGGTGATGATCCGATGACCGGTAATGACCTGGTCGCCACCAGCCCCACTAAGCCGATCAACACCACCCGCGCCGCCGTCTCGGCCCCACGACTTCTCGGCATCGACGCCGCCCGCGGAATCGCGCTGTTCGGGATGATGGCCGTGCATTCGCTCGTCGCTGTCGGTGAGGACGGATCCCCGACGCTGTCCTACAGCATCGCAGCAGGACGATCCTCCGCCTTGTTCGCGGTCCTGGCCGGAGTCGGAATCGCCTTCACCACCGGACGAGCCCGCGTACAACGCGGACAACGGGGCGCTACCGCGGCAGCGCTGGCAACACGAGCCGGCGCAGTCGGAGCTATCGGATTGCTCCTGGGCTACACCGACGCCGAATACGCCGTCGTGATCCTCCCGTACTACGCGATCCTCTTTCTCCTCGCGATCCCACTCGCCTTTCTCCCGACCCGCACCCTCGCCGCGCTCGGAGTGCTGATCGCGATCGCGGTGCCAGCGGCCATCGAACTCGTCGGCTCCTCGCTCCCAACCCCAAGCTTGGACAATCCCACCCTCAGCGCCATCATTGACAACCCGGGACGCTGGACAATCGAACTATTCCTCAACGGCGAATTCCCGGCACTGCCCTGGGCCGCATACATCTGCGCCGGCATCGTCATCGGCAGACTGCGCCTCACATCGGCGAACGTCGCCGCAGCACTGCTGGTCACCGGTTCCGCGATGGCAGTCGGCGCCCGAATCCTCTCCGAGATCCTGATCTTTCACCTCGGCGGCCTCGAACACCTCGTCAGCGGCAGCAAGCTACCCCGCGAAGACATCCTCGACCTCATCTCCTACGGAGCCGACGGTTCGGTAGCCGGTTCGTCGTGGTGGTGGCTTGCCGTCGACGGCCCCCACTCCAGCACACCCCTCGATCTGCTGGGGACAATCGGCTCCTCCGTCGCAGTGATCGGAGCGATGCTCTTCCTCGGTCACCTGGCAGGCACAAGACTGGAAAAGATGACGCGCCTCGTCATCGTCCCGTTGGCAGCCGCCGGCTCGATGACATTGACCCTGTACGTGCTGCACATCTGGTTCATCAACTCCCCCTACGACACCTACGAGCCCTGGACGGGATACATTCTGCAAGTGTGTGCCGCGCTCAGCCTCGGGATGTTCGTCAAACTCACCACAGGACGAGGACCACTGGAAGCATTCGTCACGATGCTCGCCAATCGCAGCAGGCGCGCAGTCACGGAAAGGACGTCGCAGAGCGCTGCTGCGCACCATCACTGACCGACTCGATCAGGTCCACACCGAGGTCGAATCGGATACCGTCAGGATTGGTGAGACCGCCTGTGTACCAAAACTGGTCAGCTTCGGGGTGCGGACCGACGACACCGACCCGTCCGCGGCCGAAGTCGGCAGCCACCGCCGCGACCCGACCGTTGCGGTAGCGCGCCAGAACCTCCGTCGGGGCATCGCCGCGAAGGACGAAAATCGGCCCATCCTGGAAAAACATCCACCGCTTGTCTCCACGCCATGTCACCTCGACTACCGTGTTGCCAGTGGTGTCGATCTCGGAATTCCGAGAGGAGATGTACCGCGCAGAATCACCTGGCAGAAGTCCGAAACCCGGTGTCGCGCCAGCCAAATAGCCGCCCAAACAGAACCCGAGATACCGGCCGCCCGCGTGAACCCACTCCCGGATCAACGGTGCGTGTTGCTCCATATGCACCCACGCCGAGGCAAGCCCCCCACCACCCGGTTGCGCGTACATAGTCGCACTGGCCAACGATTCCCGCGTCAACGGGACATCCTCGTCCGGGCCGCAAAAGACGACGTCATACGGATCGTCCGCCAACGTGAGCAAACGCGCCACCGCCTCGGGGCAGCCCGGCGACGAAGCCGGACCGCGATAAACCAACGCGCGCCTCGACAGCGCCCGCGCGGAATTTGCTGACGCAACACTTGCCCCGCCGATCGCCACTACCGCCGCCGAGCCGAGGAACGCACGTCGATTCATCACACTGGCGCTACCATCATCGACACAAATAACATTGGACCGACAACCATGGGATCAGCCTAGCGAACACTTGCGAATGCCCCTCGCCGCACGCTGGTCGAGTTCCACAACCCACCGCCCCGTATCACTGCAACGGCCATGTCGGCGTCATGTTCGACTCGAACGAGACCCGGTTCCTCACCGACACCCATGCGTGCGACCTCCTCAATTCCATCCCGAATCGGAGTTCGCACAGGGTCTGTCCAGAAAACGGTGTAATTGATTGGTTTCTAACTACTTTCGTCCGGCAGACAGCCGTCCGTCGAACGTTATCTCGAAGGCATTCAGTGCTGCCTTCCATCGGTTGGACCAGCGCCTGCGGGCGGTGCCTTTGGGATCGAGGCTCATGATGGCCAGATACACGCATTTCAAGGCCGCGGCCTCGGTCGGAAAGTGTCCACGGGCCTTGACAGCCCTGCGGATTCGAGCGTTGACACTCTCGATGGGGTTGGTCGTGTAAATGACCTGCCGGATGGCGTTGTCGAATTGTAGGAACGGCACGAACTCAGCCCAGGCGTTAGTCCAGAGCCTGATGATCGCGGGATAGCGTTTCTCCCATTTGTCACTGAACTCTGCGAATCGGTCGAGCGCGGCCTGCTCCGACGGAGCCGTGTAGACGGGTTTGAGGTCCTTGGCGATCTCGGACCAGTCCTTGCGGGAGGCATAGGCGTAGGTGTTACGGAGAAGATGGACCACACAAGTCTGCACGATGGTCTGTGGCCACACTTGCTCGATCGAGTCGGGTAGATGCTTGAGACCATCGCACACGACGATCAGAACATCCTGCACACCACGGTTTTTCAGCTCGGACAACACCCGAAGCCAGTACTTCGCTCCCTCCCCGTCGCCGTGCTCACCGACCCACAATCCGAGGATGTCGCGGGTGCCGTCGACAGTCACCCCCATCGCGACGTAGATCGGCCGGTTAGCGACGTTGCCCTCGCGAATCTTGACGTGGATGCAGTCGATGAACAACACCGGGTACACAGGATCCAACGGCCGGTTCTGCCACTCGGCCATGCCTTCCATCACCCGCTCGGTGATCGTCGAGATCGTCTGCTTGGACACATCAGCTCCGTACACCTCGGCCAGGTGTGCAGCGATCTCACCGGTCGTCAAACCCTTGGCCGACAATGAGATCACCATGTCCTCCACGCCCGACAGCCGACGCTGCCGCTTGGCCACGATCTTCGGCTCGAAGGAGGAATCCCGGTCACGGGGCACCTCGAGTTCGACCGGGCCGGCCTCGGTCAACACGTTCTTGGCTCGTCTGCCGTTGCGGGAGTTGCCGCTGCCCCTCCCTGCCGGGTCGCTCTTGCCGTATCCGAGGTGGTCGTCCATCTCGCCTTCGAGCGCGGACTCCACGACTAGCTTGGTCAGCTTCGACAGCAATCCACCATCTCCGGTCAACTGCAGCCCTTCGGCTCGCGCCTGCTCGACCAGCTCTTTGAGCCGCGCATCGCTGATACCCGGCTGAGCCGAGTTCGTCTCTGTCTCACGTTCAATCACGTCAGTCATAGTGGCGTATCTCCTTTCAGAGTTACACCGTTGTTCTTACAGTCCCTTCGCACATAAACCTTTGGTGTGACTTTCGGCTGAATGTGGCATGGTTTTTGCTGCCTAATTTGGCATGCTGTGAGGTTTGTCGATTTTTCCTTCAGTTCTCCAAGGGAATTTTGGATACCAGTGAGCGGAGTCGATCGGTCAGGCGTACAGGTCGCTGATCTTGGTCTTGTGAGCTTCGTGAATGATGTTGCGCTTGAGCTTGAGCGTCGGCGTCAATTCACCGGTCTCCTGGGTGAAGTCGACCTCGAGGATCGTGTACTTCTTGATCTGCTCGGGGTTGGAGACCTTCTTGTTCGCGTCGGCAACGGCCGAGTCGATCTCGGCGATCAGGTCGGCGTTCTTCACCAGATCGGCAATCGGGGTGCCGGCGGGCAGGCCGTTGCGCTCGACCCAACCGGGCAGAGTCTCCGGATCGAGGGTGATCAGTGCACCGATGAACGGCTGACCGTCGCCGACGACGAGGCACTGGCTGATCAGTGCGTGCGCGCGCAGGGAATCTTCGAGGCCTGCCGGTGCGACGTTCTTGCCGCCCGCGGTGACGATGATTTCCTTCTTGCGCCCGGTGATGGAGACGTAGCCCTCGTTGTCGATCGAGCCGAGGTCGCCGGTGTGGAACCAGCCGTCGACGATGGATTCGGCGGTGGCCTTCTCGTTGTGCCAGTAGCCGGCGAACACGACCGGGCCCTGCAGGAGGAGTTCGCCGTCCTCGGCGATCCGTGCTGCATGGCCGTTGATCGGCTTGCCGACGGTGCCGACGCGCTGCGCGCTCGAGGTGTTGACGGTGATTGCGGCGCTGGTCTCGGTGAGTCCGTAGCCCTCGTAGATCGGGATGCCGACGCCGCGGAAGTAGTGGCCGAGGCGCGCGCCGAGGGCTGCGCCACCGGAGACTGCACGCTCGCACTCGCCGCCCAGAGCTGCGCGCAACTTCGAGTAGACGAGCTTGTCGAATACCGCGTGCTTGAGTTTGAGTGCCAGTCCGGGGCCACCCTTTTCGAGGGATTCGCTGTATTCGATGGCGGTGGCAGCAGCCTTGTCGAAGATGCTGCCCTTACCGCCGTCGACTGCCTTCTGGCGAGCCGAGTTGTACACCTTCTCGAACACGCGGGGCACCGAGAGGATGAAGTTGGGCTTGAAACCGGCGAACTGCTCGAGCAGCGTCGTCAGGTCCGACGTGTGGGCGACGGTGACCTTGGCGTCGAAAGCGCCGAAGGAGATCGCTCGCGCGAATACGTGGGCAAGCGGCAGGAACATCAGCGTCTTCTTGCCGGGGACCATGGACTCCGGCATCGCCAGGCGGCAGGCGTTGGACTCGGCGTAGAAGTTGGAGTGCGTCAGCTGGACACCCTTGGGGCGTCCGGTGGTTCCGGAGGTGTAGATCAGGGTCGCGGGCGAGGCAGCGGTGACCTGGTGACGACGAGTGTGCAGTTCTTCGTCGGTGATTGCCGAACCGCGACTGGACAGCTCGTCGATAGCACCCGACTCGATGACAAGAACCTCGCGGAGGGCTTCTGCACCGTCGGTGACTTCCTTGTGAGTCTCCGCGTGCTTGGCCGTTTCGACGACCAGAAGTGTTGTCGCGGAATCCTCGAGGATCCACTGCGCCTGATCAGGGGAGGAGGTCTCGTAGATCGCGACGGTGCATCCGCCTGCAGTCCAGATGGCGTAGTCGAGAACGACCCACTCGTAGCGAGTCGCTGACAGGATAGCGACGCGGTCGCCGAGCTCGACACCTGACGCGATCAGGCCCTTGGCAACTGCGGAGACCTGCTTCGCGAATTCAGCTGCAGTGACGTCGACCCAGCCGCCGTTCGACGGCCTCTTGAACGGCACGAATGTGGGGTCTTCTTCGGCGTGACGGAACACGGAGTCGGCCGTGGAAATGTTTCCAGGAATTGAGAACGACTGTGGAACTGAGAACTCGCGCACTATTGACCCCTTCAGTGACAGCTCTGTGGCCGCTTCGGTAAATGAAAACCCCCGTTCTTCTTGGAATCGGGGATGGTGTCTGCCGCATGAAACGCCGTGAAGAGTTCGGACACTTCTGGGCATATTCAGGTGTTCGAGCACTCAGTTCACGTGGATTCGACTCAGTGGGTGCGGTCGGGCTCGGATGCCTTCAGCATGTCGTGACGCTCGACGACCTTGATGCGCTCACGGCCTTCGGGCTCGCCCAGGCTGCGCTCGTGCGCGTCGAGGCGGTACCAGCCCTGCCAGGTCGTGTACGGAACCTGCTTGCCTTCGAGGAACTCGATGACGGCGTTCTCGTCGGGGTTCGCGGCGCCCGCGAAGTCGACGGAATCCTCGAGAAGATTCGCGACGGTTTCGTTGGCGTCACCCTTCGTGTGGCCGATGAGGCCGACGGGGCCGCGCTTGATCCAGCCGGTGACGTAGGTGGCCGGCATGAACCGGGCTGCGCCCTCGGCGTTGTCGTCGGCGACGACGCGTCCGGCGTCGTTGGGGACGGTGCCCGCCTGGTCGTCGAACGGCAGCTGCGTGATGTTCTGCGAGAGGTAACCGACGGCGCGGTACACGGCCTGGACATCCCAGTCCTTGTACGTGCCGGTGCCCTTGACGTTGCCGGTGCCGTCGAGCTGAGTGCGCTCGGTGCGCAGGCCGACGACCTTGCCGTCTTCACCGAGGATCTCCGTGGGAGATTCGAAGAAGTGCAGGAACAGCTTGTGGGGGCGGGCTCCGACGTCGCGAATTGCCCAGTCCTGCAGCGTATTCGCAACCATGTCGACCTGCTTGGAGTTGCGGCGAGCCTGCTCGGAACCCTCGTCGTAGTCGATGTCCTCGGGGTCGACGATGACCTCGATGGTCGGCGAGTGGTCGAGTTCGCGCAGTTCGAGAGGCGTGAACTTGGCCTGGGCCGGGCCACGGCGTCCGAAGACGTGAACCTCGACGGCCTTGTTGTTCTTGAGGCCCTCGTAGACGTTGGCGGGGATCTCGGTCGGCAGCAGTTCGTCGCCGGTCTTGGCGAGGACGCGGGCGATGTCGAGCGCAACGTTGCCGACGCCGAGGACGGCGACCTTCTCGGCTTCGAGCGGCCACGTACGCGGTACGTCGGGGTGGCCGTCGTACCAGGAGACGAAGTCGGCCGCGCCGTAGCTGCCGTCGAGTTCGATGCCCGGGATGCCGAGCGCGCGGTCGGCGTTGGCGCCGGTCGAGAAGATGACCGCGTCGTAGAACGACTGCAGGTCGTCGAGGGTGATGTCGGTGCCGTAGTCGATGTTGCCGAGCAGGCGGACCTGAGGCTTGTCGAGCACCTTGTGCAGGGCAGTGATGATGCCCTTGATGCGCGGATGATCGGGCGCGACGCCGTAACGAATCAGGCCGAAGGGCGCGGGCATGCGCTCGAAGAGGTCGATGCTGACGCCGCGGCCGGAAACTGCGGTGTCGGATTTCATGAGGGCGTCGGCGGCGTAGATGCCGGCGGGGCCGGCGCCGACGATCGCGACCCGGAGTGGGCGTGGAACATCGTCCTCGGGCGACATCGGTGTCGCGGAAATGGAAGCTTCGGTGGTCATGAAGATCTTCTGCGCCTTCTGTCGTTGACTGAGATGAAGTGCTGTCATGCCGACTCCGGAAGAATCGGAGCGACGACCGAGACGAAGTGCCCGCGCATCGCGGACACTCTGGCTCAGCTGTGACGAGCCCGCTCTTCGTAGGCCCGCCTGGCTGCGGTGTCGACGTCCTCGAGAAACACTCTGTCCGTGTGAAGCGCTCGGGTGAGCGCTTCGCTGACCTGGCGGGGGAAGAACTTCTGACTGGCGGCGAGAGCGCCGACGAGCTTGGTCACCCGCACCTTCGGCTTGGGGCGTTCGATCAATGCCACGACGGCACGTGCGATGTCTTCCGGTTCGGCGTTTTTGAGTCCGGGAAGCCCCTTGGTACCCGCCGTCAACTCAGTGTTGACGAAGGATGGCAGGACCGCGGAAAACTTGATTCCCGTACCGCGGTGCTCCACCCGCGCGGCGTCGGTGAAACCGACGACGGCATATTTGCTGGCGCAGTAGGTGGCCAGTCCGGGCGTGTAGATTTCGCCGGCGAGTGAGGCGATGTTGACCACGTGTCCGCGGCCGCGCGGCAGCATTCGCCGAACAGCGAGTTTGGAGCCGGTGATCACCCCGAGGACGTTGATATCGAGGATCCGACGGGTGACCGCGTCGGGTTCGTCCGCGATCCGGCCGGCGGGCATGATGCCGGCGTTGTTGACGAGCACGTCGATAGGCCCGAGCGTTGCTTCCACGTCGTCGAGGAAGGCCTCGAAGGATTCGGTGTCGGTCACGTCGAGCTTGCGGTAGCTGGTCAGCCCGAGTTGGGTCGCGGACTCCTTGAGTTTGGCCTCGTCGATGTCCCCGATCGCCACCTTCGCGCCGAGTCTGGTCAACGCGGTCGCGGTCGCGAACCCGATTCCGCGGGCACCGCCGGTGATCGCGATGACGCGACCGTGCAGAGATTGTGTCATTTTCCTTGTGTCCTTCAGTCGTCGTTACAGGGAGTTCGAGCGGCTTGCTGCGGACAGTCGGCGGCGCGGGTCACGCGCGACGAGGGCGCGCAGCAGCCGGCCGACGAAACGACCACGGAAGGGGGTGTACGGATACCAGAGCAATTCCCGCTTCATCACGGGTCCGCGCGGCATCGTGATCGCCTGCTGCCGGGTGTACTTGCGGATTCCGTATTCACCCCCGAATCGTGCGCCGAGACCGGATTGCTTCCAGCCTCCGTGCGGTAGCCCCAGCGCGAACAGATTGGAGAAGGCGTCGTTGATGTTCACCGCGCCGACGTCGAGTCGGCGGGCGATCTCCTCGCCGCGGGTTCTGTTCCCGCACCACACCGTCGCAGACAGGCCGTACTCGGAATCGTTGGCCAAACGTACGGCTTCGTCGGCGTCGGCGACCTTGACCACGGGGATGGTGGGCCCGAAGGTCTCTTCCCGGATGCAGGCCATCGAATGGTTTACGTCGACGAGGACAGTCGGCTCGAAGAAGGTGCCGGTGCTCCCGGCTTTTCCTCCGGTCAGGGCCGTGGCGCCGCTGTCCACAGCGTCGGTGACGTGACGGGCAACGAGGTCACGTTGCGCCTCGGTGGCCAGCGCGCCGACATCGGTGCGATATCCGTCGTCGCCGGTGCCCTGTCGGAGCGAGCCGACGAGTGCCACCAGTCGCGCGACGAACTCGTCGTGGACGGGGGCCTCGACGTAGACGCGTTCGATCGACACACACACTTGTCCGGCATTGAACAGGCCTCCCCAGGCGATTCCGGCTACCGCGCGGTCCAGGTCTGCATCCGCCAACACGATCGCTGGGTCTTTGCCGCCCAGTTCGAGGCTGCACGGCACCAGTCGCTCGGCAGCCCGCACCGCGATCGCTCGACCGGTTGCGGTGGAACCGGTGAACTGCACGAAGTCCACCGAATCCACTACCGCTGCACCGGTGTCGCCGCGGCCGGTGAGGACCGAGAAGACAGGGGGCGCACCAATGTCCGACCATCCCCGTGCGAGTTCGACGGCTGCCAACGGCGTCACCTCGGACGGTTTGAGCAGAACCGCCGCGCCGGCGAGCAGAGCCGGGATGATGTCCATCGCCGGCATCGCGAGCGGGAAGTTCCACGGAGTGATCACACCGACTACCGGGTAGGGGCGGACAGTTTTGATCAGTCGCTTGGTCATCGAGAGCGGTCCGTGGGGTTTCACACGCTCGTCGGCGAGAAACGTGCCGGCATTGTCAGCGAAGTAGTTGATCAGATCGCACGCGAGCGCGGGCTCGATGGCTGCTTCGGCGCGCGGTTTGCCGGTCTCGGACTGCAGTACGTCGATGAGATGGCGCTCGTTGTCGAGGAGCCAGTCCCGCAGCTTCCGTAGCCACTTGGCCCGACCTTTCGGCCCCAGCGCTTCCCACTCGACTTGGTGAGCGCGCAGAGATCGGACGGTCTCGGTCACTGTCTCGGAACTATTGTCCGGTACGCGCGCGACGAGGCGTCCGTCCGCGGGGCAGTGCACATCGTTGTCGTCATAGCCCGTCTCGGCCTTGCTTCCGGATCTCATATGAACCCCGCCTTCTATGATGTGCGCCACGTCTTATTAGAATTACACAAGCGATCTGAAGTTTGCTTGGCGAAATAGGCCAAGGAGATTGGTAACTCTTGTACTTTGAGTCCAAATGCGAAAGAGGTGCTGACGTGTCCGCTGACGACATGGTGATGGCCTGGCTCCGGGAATTCGCTGCGGAGGCGCTGGTGCCCGGCACCCTCGATGGCCTTGTCGCGCGCTTCGACGCAGCAATAGTGGCGGAGGTCCCCGAAGTTTCCGCGGACCGGGAGTTGCGACGGGACCTCGATGCCAGCACCCGCGGGCAAGGGCGTGCGCTGTTGATCTGGCTCACCGACGACTCCGCCGAGGTGGACCTACCGCTCGCAGCTCATGATCTCGCGCGCACGATCGCCCGACGAGGTCTGCATCTGAGGGTCTTGATGCAGATCTACCGAGTCGGCCAGAAGGCGCTGCTGAGGTTCGCCGCGGAAACGGCAAGTGAGCGCATCACCGACCCCGTACTGGAACCGAAGGTATTGATACGGCTCCTGGAGCGGGCGAATCACTGGCTCAACGTGTCGTTGGAGATACTCACCGATACCTACAGTGAGGAACGAGAGCGCGGATTGAGCGGCGCATTCGCACGGCAGGCGGAAACCGTGCAGGCGATCATCCGAGGTGAGATCGTCGATGCAGCGGCGGCATCGAACCGTTTGAATTACCCGTTGATCAGCCATAACACGGCACTGGTGCTGTGGTTCGACAATGCGCCGTCAGAGCAGACCGAGCACGTGATCGGCGTCCTGAATTCCGTTGTCCGCGCGGTCGCGGCCACGATCGGGGCTCGCCAGCTACTGACTCTGCCGTCGGGGTCGCGAGGGCTCTGGGCGTGGCTGTCGATGGACGTCGAGTCGGATCTCGCCGCAGTGGACATCGGTGCGGATATCCCGGCCGGGATATCGATCGCGATGGGCAACCCAGGCAAAGGAATTCGAGGATTTCGGCAAAGTCACACCGAAGCTGTTTCCGCTCAACATATTTCGGAACAACAGGAGGTTGCGGCTTGTCCGATATTGTATGCAGACGTCGAAATTATCCACCTACTCGACGGCCACCCCGACGCGGCGAGGGCACTGGTTTCGCGTGAACTACGCGGCCTCGACGGTACCGATGCAGCCTCCACCCAGTTGCGCCGCACTCTGCGCACCTACCTGAATGTGAACCGCAGCCCCGACGCGGCAGCTCGCGCTCTCGGCGTGCACAAGAACACCGTGCGGTACCGCATCCAGCGCGCCGAGGAGATGCTCGGACACCCCATCGGGGCCAACCGGCTCAAACTCGAACTTGCGCTCGAATACGCCGACACCTTCGGTCCGGCCATCCACGAGTGACATTCTTCAGCTGGCCGATGCCCTGCAGGGGTGTGGTTAGAGCCCTCGCTACCCGTTCGATCGTGAACTCCCCGCACCAGACTCCTTACCGGTGGGCGGTAGAGGTGAATTGATATGTTGCCGCATCGACGATCTCGTCAGGGGTGATGGCGATCTCGTCGTTCAACCATGCGGTGACCAACTCGGCCAAGCCGCCCACAAACAGCAATCCGTTGATTTCGCCCTGGTGTGGTGGCCATGCCCGGTCGCCGTACATTCGGGTGGCTTCGTCGGCCACCATCTGAGCAAAACCCCGCAGCGCTGCACGTCGGTGTGTGCGCAGAGGTTCGAACGCTGCGGATTCGATCATCGCAACACGTCCCTTGCGTGGATCGTCGGTCAAAATGGTGACGAATGACGCTATGGCATTTCGTACGCGCTGCTCGAGCGTCCCGCCGCTCACCCGAAGTGCATCCAGTCCGGCTTCGCGGACTTCGTCGGCGATTCCGTCCAGGACCTTCTGCAGGAGTTCGTCTCTGCTGGTGAAACTTTCGTAGAAGTACCGCTCGGTCAACTTGGCGTGCGCGCAGATGGCGGTCATGGTGGCGCCACTCTTGCCTGTAGCAGCAAAGACTTCCAATGCGGCTTCGAGCAAGGTTTCACGCCGCAGTGCTGCACGCTGGTCGCCGCTCAGGCCCGCGTATCGACGTGGCGTAGGAGAAGTCATAGGTCGATATTGACAGATCCGATCACTGTGACGCAGACTACCCATATCTGACAGGATGCACTGTCAGATCAATGCGGAAGTCGAGGTTCATCCATGTCCAAGATCCTGGCCGATCCACCAGCACAGTCGCAGTTACTCCCGATCTCGGGCCGATCGGGGCTCCCCGGTGTCGGGCACGCACTCGAATACATCCGCGATCCCCTCGCCTTGATGCAAAAGCACTGGGACCGCTACGGCGAGATCTCCTGGTTCTCGATGATCGGGCGACGTTGGGTCGCGGTCCTCGGCCCCGACGCATGCCAAGAAGTGCTGCAGAACAAAGATCGAGCATTCGTCAACGGCGACGGCTGGTCGGTCCTGATCGGCCCCTTCTTCCACGGCGGCCTCATGCTTCTCGACTCGGAAGAACATCTACGACACCGCCGGATCATGCAGCAAGCGTTCACCCGATCACGCCTGGAAAAAACAGTCGACGTTCTCAACCCGGCGATCGCCTCGGCGCTCGACGCCTGGACTCCCACCGACGGATTCCGCGCCTACACCGCACTCAAATCACTCACCCTCGATCTCGCCACCGACATCTTCATGGGAGGCGCGGAAGGATCCACCGAGAGCCAAATCGACTCGGTGAAAAAAGCTTTCGTCGATTGTGTACAGGCAGCCACCTCAGTCGTGCGCTACAACGTCCCAGGAACCAGGTGGAAGCGAGGACTCGACGGACGCCGAGTCCTGGAAGACTTCTTCCGGCAGTACCTACCGGCACGCCGATCACACGAAACCGATGACCTGTTCTCCGTGCTCTGCCACATCGAATCCGAAGCAGGACAACGCTTCAGCGACGACGAAGTCGTCGACCACATGATCTTCCTCCTGATGGCCGCGCACGACACCTCCACCATCACCATCTCCACGATGATGCAATACCTGGGCCAACACCCACAGTGGCAGGACAGATGCCGGGCAGAGTCCCTCGCGTTGGGAACAGCGTCACCGAGCTACGCCGATCTCGACGGACTCGTCAGCCTCGATCTGGTCATGAAGGAATGCCTCCGGATCGTCTCACCGGTACCGGTCATGGCGCGCCGCGCGGTCCGCGACACCCAGGTCCAGGGACATTTCGTGCCTGCAGGAACGTACGCGGCGGTGGTGCCGCATTTCACGCACCACATGTCGCAGTACTGGCCCGAACCAGAACGCTTCGATCCCGAGCGCTTCGCGGAGCATCGACGCGAAGACAAGGTGCACCGATACGCGTGGGAGCCGTTCGGTGGTGGTGTGCACAAATGCCTCGGCATGCACTTCGCCGGCGCCGAGATCAAAGCGATCATGCATCATCTCCTTCTGCGCTTCGACTGGCGCGTCGACGCCGACTACGTCGCCCCGCTCAACTTCACGTCCCTGCCGTTCCCCTCCGACGGACAACCGGTCGATCTGCGTTTCCTCGAGCAGTGAGGATGCGTCAGAAATCTTGCTCTACAGGCGGATGCAGCCACCGCTCCTGATCGCTCACATCATCGACGAATGCTCTGACGAGTTCGTACCGTCCTACGAAAGTACAAACGGACGCAACGAAATTCAGTTCTCCCACAAAACATCGACGTAGTAGGAGTTGGCGTGGAACGTACCCTGTTCGAACCGGAACATGATCTTTTCCGGGAGTCCTTCCAGAAGTTCTTGGCACAGCACGTCGCACCCTTCCACGACAAGTGGGAAGAGCAGAACATCGTCGATCGCGACGTCGGGACTGTAAGAACAACGGTGTAACTCTGAAAGGAGATACGCCACTATGACTGACGTGATTGAACGTGAGACAGAGACGAACTCGGCTCAGCCGGGTATCAGCGATGCGCGGCTCAAAGAGCTGGTCGAGCAGGCGCGAGCCGAAGGGCTGCAGTTGACCGGAGATGGTGGATTGCTGTCGAAGCTGACCAAGCTAGTCGTGGAGTCCGCGCTCGAAGGCGAGATGGACGACCACCTCGGATACGGCAAGAGCGACCCGGCAGGGAGGGGCAGCGGCAACTCCCGCAACGGCAGACGAGCCAAGAACGTGTTGACCGAGGCCGGCCCGGTCGAACTCGAGGTGCCCCGTGACCGGGATTCCTCCTTCGAGCCGAAGATCGTGGCCAAGCGGCAGCGTCGGCTGTCGGGCGTGGAGGACATGGTGATCTCATTGTCGGCCAAGGGTTTGACGACCGGTGAGATCGCTGCACACCTGGCCGAGGTGTACGGAGCTGATGTGTCCAAGCAGACGATCTCGACGATCACCGAGCGGGTGATGGAAGGCATGGCCGAGTGGCAGAACCGGCCGTTGGATCCTGTGTACCCGGTGTTGTTCATCGACTGCATCCACGTCAAGATTCGCGAGGGCAACGTCGCTAACCGGCCGATCTACGTCGCGATGGGGGTGACTGTCGACGGCACCCGCGACATCCTCGGATTGTGGGTCGGTGAGCACGGCGACGGGGAGGGAGCGAAGTACTGGCTTCGGGTGTTGTCCGAGCTGAAAAACCGTGGTGTGCAGGATGTTCTGATCGTCGTGTGCGATGGTCTCAAGCATCTACCCGACTCGATCGAGCAAGTGTGGCCACAGACCATCGTGCAGACTTGTGTGGTCCATCTTCTCCGTAACACCTACGCCTATGCCTCCCGCAAGGACTGGTCCGAGATCGCCAAGGACCTCAAACCCGTCTACACGGCTCCGTCGGAGCAGGCCGCGCTCGACCGATTCGCAGAGTTCAGTGACAAATGGGAGAAACGCTATCCCGCGATCATCAGGCTCTGGACTAACGCCTGGGCTGAGTTCGTGCCGTTCCTACAATTCGACAACGCCATCCGGCAGGTCATTTACACGACCAACCCCATCGAGAGTGTCAACGCTCGAATCCGCAGGGCTGTCAAGGCCCGTGGACACTTTCCGACCGAGGCCGCGGCCTTGAAATGCGTGTATCTGGCCATCATGAGCCTCGATCCCAAAGGCACCGCCCGCAGGCGCTGGTCCAACCGATGGAAGGCAGCACTGAATGCCTTCGAGATAACGTTCGACGGACGGCTGTCTGCCGGACGAAAGTAGTTAGAAACCAATCAATTACACCGTTTTCTGGACAGACCCGCGACGTCTGGGTGGAAGCCGGCAAGCAAGGTTTCCTGGGAATGGCCGTTCCCGAGGAATTCGGCGGCGGCGGCGTCAAAGACTTCCGATACAACGTCGTCATCACCGAGGAAGCCACCAAGGCTGGTTACAGCGGTATCGGTTTCATGCTCCACAGCGACGTCGTGGCGCCCTATCTGGTCGATCTGTGCAACAACGAGCAGAAACAGCGTTGGCTGCCGGGATTCACCTCGGGAGAACTGATCTCAGCGATCGCCATGACAGAACCCGGAACCGGCAGCGACCTGCAGGGCATCAAGACCAGAGCCGTCCGCGACGGCGATGACTGGATTCTCAACGGGTCCAAGACGTTCATCACCGACGGCATCAACGCCGACATCGTCATCGTCGTTGCGTGCACTGATCCCGACATCGGAGCGCAAGGCTTCAGCCTCTTCTTTGTCGAGCGCGGAATGCCAGGCTTCGAACGAGGGCGCAACCTCGACAAGATCGGGTTAAAGCCACAAGACACCGCAGAACTGAGCTTCACCGACGTCCGAGTCCCCGCCTCCAACATGCTCGGCGAGGAGGGAATGGGCTTCCTCTACCTGATGAAGAACCTTCCCCAGGAGAGGCTTTCCATCGCCGTGGTCGCTGCTGCAGTCATGGAATCCGTTCTGGAGAGCACGATCCAGTACTGCCGCGAGCGCAAGGCCTTCGGCAGGTCGATCGGTAGCTTCCAAAACACCCGATTCGTACTGGCGGAAGAGACCACGAAGACTACGGCCGTCCGCGTTCTCGTAGACAAGTTCATCGAGCAACTCAATGCCGAGAAATTGACCGTGCAAGAAGCCGCCATGGCTAAATGGTGGACCACCGAAGCCCAGGTCAAACTGATCGACCGATGCCTCCAACTCCACGGCGGCTACGGCTACATGAAGGAATACCCCATCGCTAAGGCATACATGGATTCTCGTATCCAGACCATCTACGGCGGCACCACCGAGATCATGAAGGAGATCATCGGGCGATCCTTGAACCTTTGATCGAGTCCGTAATCAAGACCTGAAATGGAACTGTCGGCGGGCTGGATTTTCGATGTAGCTATCTCTACTTGTGACAATTGGAGAATATCGAAGCGATAGGCCCTGGTGCATTCACGATGGCGAGGGTCACGGTGCGTCAGATCGGAAGAATAGCCCTCTGAACTGTGAAGATCGAACTCCCGAAGGCGGCAATCCGGAGCATTGAGAGGAGTCGTCATCCTCACTAAGTCCTCAGACGCTAACCGATCGTGTCGCATGTTGAAACCATGACGTTGTGTACCGTGAGGTCACCGTCTGACTGCGGCCTGCCCGAGTATCCGACTCCGTGAAGGAAACCGTTAGTGCGGTTCGCCCCCCGGCAAGCTCATGGTAGCTTTTCTCGCTCAGTGCTGACCGCCTAGCCGAAATTCAGGGAACACCGACGATTCGGCCGAGCCTGTGATTCACCGCGTCCTCCTCCTGATCACAGGCTTGGACACTGATGCATCGCCCGCGTTGAGGAAATGTGCTTCGGCGATGTTCAGTCATCAAGATTTTGTCGTTTCCAGGCATCGGGCAGCTCACTGGTGATCTATACGCGGTAAGTGACGAGAATTTCCTTTCTCGCACCCACCCCCGGCCGACCACGACGACAGCCTGAACCTTCTGCTGCTGTGCTGTCACCCCGCCCTTTCCTCCGCGTCCCGCATCGCCCTCACACTGCGCGCGGTGGGCGGGTTGACGACCGCAGACATCGCACACGCCTACGGGGTAACCGAACAGACCATGGCCGTGCGGATCAGCCGCGCAAAGCAGCAGATCCAAAAGAGCGGTGCCCGATTCGAATTCACGGTGAACGACGACTTCTCGGGCCGCCCCTCCACAGTGATGCGTATTCTGTATCTGATCTTCAACGAGGGATACACGGTGACCACCGGTTCAAAGCTGACCCGAACCGACCTGACCGGCGAGGCTATTCGCCTCACACGACTCCTCCACGCACTCGTTCCCGATGATCCCGAACCGGCAGGCCTTCTCGCGCTCATGCTGCTGATCGATTCGTGCCGCGCAACGCGCACCTCGGAGAACGGTGATCTCATTCCGCTAGCCGACCAAGACCGAACGCGGTGGGACCACAACTATCCAAGAAGGATCGGAACTGATCCTCACCGCATGGTCACAAGGGAACGTGGGAACGTACCGCCTACAGGCCGCCATCGCCGCCGTTCATGCATCCGCTCCTATCGCCGAGGAGACCGACTGGAAACAGATCGCTGCGCTCTACCTGGCGCTCGAACAAGTCGAGCCCAGCGGGCTCGTCATGCTCGCACGAGTCGTCGCCGTTGCCCACGCCTTCGGCCCTGCTCGCGCCAACGTCCTGCTCGCGCCAACGTCCTGCTTGAGCAACTAGACCGTGATCACCGACTTCTCCAGCATCCCCTGACCCGGCATCGCGCGCACGCGATCCGTGCACACCTCCGAGAAGCGGAAGGAGATGCCGTCGCGGCGAGAGAAGACTTCCTCGCGGCCGCGGATATGACGAAGAACGATCCAGAGTCTCGATACTTTCCCGAAGGCGAACGGCGAATAAAATGGCCCCAATAGTACACAAGCCTTCGATGCCGGTAGGACACCTTGATGCCCTGGTGGTACTCGCACACTCCCGATAACTCGCCTCGGCTGGCTGACGCGGTCAGCAACCAGATGATCAGAGCACGGCCGGTCGTGCAGCAGAACCCAGAACATAGGACCACGTCCCGAACTATGTCGACCATCGTGGTGCCGCCCTGCTGCGCCTCACCGACGCATCCCGATGCACTCCAGACGGGTCGGGACGCGATATTGGCTACGGACGCCTGTGATGACACACCGGATCCGGATCCGGAACGATCTTCTCCAACACAATTTCGTATTACACTAATAGCTATGACTGACGAAACGATCAACGATCAGCCCGTCACCGACAACATGATCGAAGAATGGGCAAACGAAGCCGAAACCGGCTACGACGTCGAAAAGTTACGCAAACGGGGCCGACCCGCCCTCGGCGTCGGCCCCGGCGCAGTAGTACCCGTACGGATGGACGCCGCATTGCTCGAAGCGTTGAACGCCCGCGCAGAACAAGAACACGTCTCCCGATCCGAAGCGATCCGAGAAGCAGTGCGTGCCTGGACCCAGGTCGCGTGAAAGCCCATAAATCCGCACTCAAACACGCAATCAGCGAAGACGCCAGCATCTACGCGGCAGAGCACCACGTCTATGTCGCCGACTTGGACAACGACAACCTCGCCCGCCAATTCCGGCTGGGCTTCGACCCGAACGGACGCCTCCTGGAGCTGGTTGTGCTGCGCTTCGACAGCGGAAACGAGCTACTCATACACGCTATGAAGGCCCGACCTCAGTACGTCGATCTCCTGTAATCGATCTTTGTTCACCGAGTGCGATGCAGGGAAGTCGACCTGCTTGCCAGTACGACGACGACATCGCCATCAACACTCGGTGACCACGGCTTGCACCGACACAGGTATGTTCGCGGCCACCGCCCCGTGCCGAGAACTGGCACCACCGACCGTTCTCGCCATCAGTGGGGCGACATGCAGCTCACACAACATCCCTCATCCCCATGACACTGACTATTCACACCCCGAAGTTGTTCAGTGACATGACAAATGAATACCCAGATGCCAGAGAGGTAGCGCTCGACAACAGCCACGTTCGGCGCTGACTCCGTCAGCTCTATGGCGACGGCACTGAACCCGATCCACGACTCAGTCTCGCCAACGAACCCTCCTGGCGCACGAGCACCCGATCTCAGATGCCACGTCTGCTGTTGCTGGATTTCTGTATTGCCGCGATGTACTTAGGCGGGTTAGGTTTCGCGGACGACGATCCGACAAGCGACTTCAAGGTCGCCTCACAGATGTTGCCCCACAAGGAATTATAAAAACTCCTGCCAAACAGGACACGAAGGCCGTTCCCACCTCCCGGCCAGGCACGCGACGCGGGACCAATTGCTCTCGTCGTCATCGGCGCAATCGTGGCAGCAGTGATCGTTCTGCGCCCGTCACCGGGCAACCCGAACGTGGACAATCCAGCCGCCGCTGGCAGCACGTCCTCAACGACCACGACTGCCGGACCGGTCACCGACGCCGACACCGTCAAAGGGGCCCTCCCCACAGCTTTGAGCAGTGCCTCCGAAAACTGCCGGCAATCCACCTTCACCACCGACGGTGCCCTCGTGATCAGCTGCGATATCAAAAAATCCAACCAACTCGCCGAAAGCTTCTCCGAATACGGCAATAGCTTCACAGCCAGCCTCGACCTGAAACAAGCGAGAAAACACTTCTCGGATACCGCGAATACGACTACGGGAACTACACCCTGGTCGAAAACGACGCCCGCACAGCAGGAGTCAACATCAGCGACGGCGCCACCGGACAAGTATCGGGAAGTTACGTCAACATGGAAACCGGCCTCACAATCGACGTCTACAGCATGACCGACAGCGCTGCTGTCACTAGCTTCTTCAAAAAGACAGGGCTCCTCTGATTTCCAGTCCACCAAAGCCGAGCCACACAGGACGAATGTTTGGCCGCCACGACCCCGCGATTCCCATCCCGAAAGACTCTTCACACTCGCGCCTGACCTCGCACGATCACGCTCGCCCGGCCAGTACTCCACCACGTCGAGAACAAGCCAAGCCATCACCACGGACGAAAAACCAACCGGCGCTCGAAGTAAAGAGACCGAAGACATGAGAAGCCCGCCAGCTTTCGTCTCGACTGTGCCTGCCGCACATCACGAAGCGCTTTGGCAGATGCCCTATTGGCGGTCATACCAAGTTCCTGACTCTCCGACTGGGGCCGGGTCTTGGGCCGTCGCCACGCGCCCGACGCATTCGGATCGTGTGACAATCGGGGCGAGGTAGAAGCCTGCCGCCCTAGGCGAGTGGACAGCCGGAGGGCAGGCCCTGCGCGGACGAACTGACCACTCAGAATCACCGCGGCGACCATATGCTAACCGAATTCGATCCCAAGATGCCAGTTTTCTTGCAGTGCTCAATGTTTGGGATCTTTGTCCACTGTTTCGACGACAGACGTGAAGGTCAGGGGTGCACACTGAATGAGGGGTGCATCCGCGAATCCGTCGATGGCGGTACTCAGAGGTCCGCGAGAAGCGATTACTGGACAGGCGGGCAGTATGGCGGTGGTGGTGCACCCCGATCCCGGAACGCGGCGTACGTGCCGAATCAGGAGACGATGAAATCCGAATCCGAAATGACCGTCGCTCAAGGTGGCAACCCCATCAACGAAAACCCTGGTGATTCAGCCGATACCGAGTCAGAGGTCAGCGCCGTACCCGTGGATGCGATGGCTGCTGAGGGTCCATCTCGACATCGGCGTAGGAGCAACACCCTGAGTCGGTGTCAGAACGATTCGACTAGCCACCGAGCTTTTCGCAACATCACGACAGAAGTACTGTCGTCAAAACTCACGAACCCCGGGCGAATTCAGTAAGCAGTGCCACACCGACATCGAGTCCACGGATCCATGAAAAAATACAGGTTATGCGCACAGGATTCGGAGCGTGGATTCGTGATCAGATCGATGCTCGAGGCTACGAGAGCATCGAGGACGCTGCGCGGGCGCCAGGCGTGCATCCGTCGTTGTTGCGTCATTGGGCAACGATCGTGCGATCACCGCCCCCGCAGGTACTTCGGCAAGTCGCAGCACTGTTCGATGCGCCCATACAAGACGTGCTGATCGCCGCCGGCTACATGACCGAAGACGAGAACCGCCCTCTCTCCCCGACCAGGATGTCGCTGCAACAAATGTCGAACAAGCAAATCCTCGACGAAATACGCCGCCGCACAGTAGGAGACACCGGAAGGCCCCCTATTCCAGTCCGAGTGAACGGAGTACTTCACACCCAGGACGGCTGGACCAGCACACCTTAGGCGTTCCGCCCCTCGGTTCGTTCGCTGTATCTAGACAAATCACTAGCGAGCCGCGTCGTCCTGCCGCTCGTCAGATGCACTCTCACTGTCGCCCTGGAACGGGAAACAAGCAGCGAGTGGGGCAGACTACGTGAGTTCTTCGGCAACCGCAGCCCGACGATCGAGGCGATCACCCGCTCCCAACAGCGCCCAGTTACTGCAGATCGAGGTGCAACCGCAGTGCATCCTCGAGCGCGGCGAAAGTCTCCATCCCGACCTTGCCGACAGGTTCAGGATCCAGATGCCGAATCGATACCGACCGCACTTGCTCCGCTTGCGCTTTCGACGCTCGCGCCAGACCTGATTCGTCGGACTCGACCATCACCTGAAACGGAAACACGTGCGCAGTATTGGTAGTCAACGGCACCACGGTGATCACGCCCCTGCCGTGATTTTCTGCAGTAACATTGGCCCGGTCGTTGCTCACCACCACCGCCGGTCGTCGTTTCGCCGCTTCACTGCCCTGCGCGGGATCGAGATCCACCCAGTGAATGTGCGCGCGGCGAATCATTCGGCGTCTGCAGTGACAGCGTCCCACACTTCATCTACGTCACCTTCAGCAAAGGCTGCGGCGTAGTCACGTTCGAGTCCGGACGTCGAGAGTAGGCGGAGTGCTGCTCGAATTCCTGCCGACCGGCCACGAAGTCCGTGATCACGCACATACTCATCGAGTAGGTGTGCATCCTCGTCAGGGAGACTTATGGTGAATTTCGTGGTCATACTTTAAGCGTACCAAAGTATGATCTGGTGGTAACCCGTGAAAACCGCTTTGCCGCCTCGCCAGTAAGAAAGAGCCCGTTCGGAAGAGGCAGCGACCCCGAAGCTTTTCCGAACCGCATAGTTGCCAGGTCGCTGGCGTTTCGGTGACAGCGATCCGCGACTGCGTTAGTGAGGTGGCAGAAGTTGATCGAGAAGAACTTTGGCACCGATAGGCGACAACGCTCGATTGCCCGACGCAACTCACGTAACGCGGCCAAAGGTTGCTCCGAAGCAAATTCCCGCTGCCGCCAGTACGTCTGCAGCCCAACGCGTTCCGGTTTGGACTGCTTCATGCTCGGTGCCGCCGAACACGTCGGCCAGATTCTTCCTGCCGCCCACAGGACGGCGTGCCGCGCCAGCAACACCCACCACTAAAGCCAATGCCGTACAGAGTGCGATCACACCATGAAGGCCACCGCCGATCTACCGGGAGCGCCTGACGCAAACTCCGCTCTTGCAGGCTCGGCGCTGAACAGGTCTCAGCCAACCGACGGCACTTCGGTGATGGCGTCGGCGGTCACGAGCATGTCGATCTCGACGCTGTTGGTTCCGCCGGAATCGGTGACGCGCACAGTTACCCCTGCCAGAGCCATTGGTCGTCGTGCATTTCCGCCCAGAATTTCAATTCAGATAGCGACTTCCATCGAAACTGGTTGTTACACAGTCACTTAAGAAAGAGAACTGACACAACTTGAAAGTTACCGGTGAGATATTTCCACTGTTACCGATCGCCATCCGAGCAACAAACCACGGGCTATCGGATCCCCGTCGCATGACGAAAGACGTGCGGGCCGATCCACATGATCAACTGTCTGCGCCGCCTCGGATGTCGTCGCGGTGCAGGGACGCGAGTTCGGCGAGGTGAGTTCCGACCCGATCAAGCGGGACACCGACCGTGACGAGATCGCGAGAACCTCGTCCTGCACGTATCCCACCGTATAGGTCGGCAGATGCACACAACGGCCTAACGTCGACCACGTCCAGCGCCGTCGTCTCGACAGGAGGACCCACACCACCATCAAATGCCGAGAGCTGCGTGCATGGTGCGATATTGAGCGTCCCTTTCGCCCTTCCGGACTTACCCGTGGACGTGCAGACTCATACAGTTACTGTGGACGCGTAGTCACACTTAGTTTACTGTGGGCACATCTGAGGTAGATGCCACAAAGGAGCCCGAAATGCAGTTCCTCACACTTCGTCGCATGCGGCGTACCGCGCCATCTGTCCGCTCAACTACGGGGCGCAATACCGTCAACGAACATCGCGATTACCACGACACTTTGCGCACACTGTCCGAGGCATCCTCGACAGGGCTCCACTTCGAGCGTTCAAAGACATCGCCTGGAATTCGCCCGAGTTCGCCGCCCCCGCGGACGACCCAAGATGGACACTCCCCGCGGTCGACCCCTTGTCCCACACCGACTGGTACCGCGCGCTCTCACCCCAGGAACAACGGCGGGTTGCCCGGATTCGGCTCGCATCTATAACAAAGACCGGCTCCCAGTTCGAGCAACTGCTCCTTCTCGGCGGTACCCAGTTCTTGATGGGCCTGGCGAACGAGAACCCCGAATTCCGCTACTTCATGCACGAACTCACCGAAGAGACACACCACATCCAGATGTTTCAGGAGTTCACCAACCGGGTGGCTCCGGAGGTACACGGTGCCCCAACGTGGCTTGTCAAGGCCTTCCCCCTCGTCGGTTCGCTCGGATCGCTGTGGCCCAGTTTCTTCTTTCAGATCATCCTCGCTGGAGAGGAGCCCATCGACCACATCCAGAAGAGCATCATGCGCGGCGGTGGCATTCACCCGCTCACCGACCGCATCATGCAGATCCATCTCGCCGAGGAAGCACGTCACATCGGGTTCGCCCATGCATGGCTGCGCCATCACGCTCCGCGCATGAGCCGATTCAACCGCCTCGCACTCGGCCTCACCACGCCTGTAGTCATGCGCATAGGGTTTTGGTCCATCGTCGTCCCGAGCCGGCAGGACGCGACGTTGCTGGGTATCCCCCGCAATGTTCTGCGCGAGACCTACTCGATGCGCAACCCCGATTTCCGGCGACTCCTTGCAGAGTCCTGCGCAGACGTCCGGAGCCTCGCCGACGCCAACGAAATGCGCACCCGGCTCACCCTCTGGTCCTGGCGGCTCACCGGAACCGACGGCCGGCTCTCGCGTTACCGCAACGAGCCGTCCAGGGCCGCGGCTTGACGATCTGCAACCCGCGACGCAGCTGCCCCTCTCCCACTTCGACAGACAGCTGCGTTACCCACTCACCACGGACGAGGCAATGGCGCACAGATATCAGCGCACCAACCCAATGCCCACACCCGAATCGCCCCATCGAATTAGTAGTCGAGTGCGATGAGCAGATCTACGAACACGTCGATTTGCACGCAGCAGTTGTGCTCGACGACGCTGGCGAGATATTCGGCTGTCTTTGAATGCTGGGTGTCTGAGTCCGCCCCCGGTGAACAGGTGGACGGTAAGTATCCGAACCTTGCGCTACGTTCAATCTTTGCCGTCATCGGGGCATCACCCCTGCCACCTGCTCTTACGATAAACACCGCAGATCATCGTGGCTGCAGAAATTCGCGATCGTCGTCGGACGTCTGCGGTGAACCTAGCGAAAGTCAGCCCGAGATTCGCCAAATCGCAACATGCGGAGGTCTTCCAAACCAGCTGCTCGGTTCATTGCCTCGCGATACGGAGTACAGGAAATTCGACAAACCGACGATGTTCACACCCATTGGATCCTCGAGATAGCCGGGGAAGTACGAGAATTCGATGCCACCATTACCGAACAGCATCCCCACGAACGTATCGCCTGGAAATCGGATGCAGGACCCAACCATGAATAGACATCGACCTGACGGCATCGTCGAAAACGTCGCCGACAAACCGGAGTACTCACCCACAGAGTCACAAAGGATATGGAGAACTTCGAGGGGTTTATCGAATCCCGCGACCAGGAAACAGGCGCCTGGCGAGGAAACATCGAACGTCCGGACCGGATGCGCCCCGACGAAGCCTGAACTCCCCGCAGCCAGCACCGGGGAAACTGCTGCAGCAGGAGAAGACGCCGGCTACTGGAAGGACGATCGCTCCTCGGCGACACGGTTCCACCGGAGGGTACTACGGCTGCCCCGGCTCAATACGTGCATGCCGAGCGTGCCGGCGATCTTCGCCACGTGAGGACGACCGGAGCCACTGAAAATTTAGACACATCACCACTATCAGACCGACACCCAGCATCACGAGCAACAGAACTACGTTCACCGTCAGCTCACTCGCCTTTCCGACATCGAATTACGCACTCACACAACACAGGACGCAATGCTTAGATGTATGTCGGGATATGCGCTGGGCGCCTGCGCTCAGGCCGCGGTCACACCTTGAATTGATCGGGCTGCCGATACGCGCATCCTCGATGTCGTCGAAAAACCACTTCCGGTCGGCTCTTCGGCCTCCGCGATCGCGTCACGCTCGCTGGCGGGCGCGACCCCCATGACCTCCCGCCACCACCGCTCACGTTCCTCAGATTCGGCCCACACAATTACATCCATCCCTGTCTCCTCATCGACCCTCGGGTTTGTTACCCAGATCACTATTTCTGGAAACGTGGGACGAGTGAATGGATGCCGCTGACACAGCCTCTACGCCTCATCCTCTCGCAGTCGTCCGCGAACCGGCCACGAGTTCTCACCCCTACGGGCAACGAACCGGTTTGCCGGCTCCGCGAACGAGATGCACTGCGCAGAGGTACGTTGCACGCCCGGTCCTTCCTGTTGTATTCACTTCTGCGCGTTCATCTTTCATCGCCACCTTCGCGCTTCGCAGGGAATCGGTACACCTGAATTCCACCCTCACGATCGGTGTATTGAATGCTCCAGAGCGTGCGATCGACCTGCCCCAATTCGATACTCCGGACAGCTTCCTCCAAGGTCGGGTACTCCGCTGTGCGCTCCGCCGCGCCGTCGTAGAGAAAAGTGAAATGCATTGCGTACTCGTCCTTTCTTTCAGATCTACTGTTTGCCTGCCCCATCGACGCGTCGCCGACGCCTCCGGATGCCGACCTTGGCGTCAGCGCCGGATAATGGCACGCACACGTGCTGGCGACACACTCACAGACTTGGGCAGAGTTTCTTCTCACTCACGGCTCAGCTCAGGCTGCGACCGCGATCTGCATTGACGCGAGGGATTGCGAGGTTCGCAGCTTTTCGAGTGTTTGGGTGAGGAGTCGGGAGACGTGCATCTGGGATAGCCCGACCTTCTCCGCAATTTCCGCTTGGGTCAGTTCCCCGAAGAACCGGTACAGCACGATGGTGCGTTCACGTTCAGGCAGAGCGAGGAGTGCCGGTCGGAGTGTTTCGTGGTTGTCGACGCCGTCGAGCGCAGAGTCGAAGTCTCCCAACGTATCTGCGATCGACCGCCCATCACTGACCGTGGTCGCGTCGAGGGACGCCGCGTGATAGGAATCGCCGGCGGCGACGATCTCCGCGACCTCGGTGGGCTCGACTCCGAGCTCTTTCGCTAATTCCGGCACCGTAGGCTCGCGCCCGAGATCGTGTGTGAGAGAAGAGCGGGCCTTGTTGAGCGCAAGATAGTTTTCCTGCAACGAGCGCGGAACACGTACGTCCCAGCCGCGGTCCCGGAAGTGCTTACGCACTTCCCCCATCATCGTCGGTATCGCGAAGGCAAGGAAGTCTTTGCCTTTGGCGAGATCGAAGCGGTTCACCGCACTGACCAGACCGACACTGGCCGCTTGAACGAGGTCCTCGTGCGCTTGTCCGCGGCCGCGGTACCGCAGGGCGATATGGCGAGTCAGTGGTAGACACGACTCGATGATCTGGGTGCGCAGACGCTCGCAGCGTGCGTCACCACCTGGCAGAGAGGCCAACTCTTCGAACATGACCACCACCTGCGCGTATTCGGCATCATTCATGTGCCTGCTCACGGGATTACCAGCTTCTGTCGGTTGGTCGTTGCTCGTGCGTATCGTGCTGCGGGCATCGCCTTCTCCTTCACGTTGATGTTCAGGTGTTGATCGTCTGCAGAACTAAGCGGAATGCGGCGGCTGCGGCCAGGGCGAAGGCCACTCCGGTCAGCGGGCCTGCAAGGACGGAACCGACTCCGCCCAAGATCCCGGCAATCACGATCACCAGGGCGAGGTCGACAGTCACCTGCCGCCACCACGTCCACGTGGCGCCCAGTGGTGTGCTCGGCAGACGCAGTGGCGATCGCCGCTGCGCAGAGTTGCGCCCGACGTCATATGCGGAGGTCATGGCAGTAGTCATTCACGCTCCCAGGGTCGTGCTCACACACAGCTGTTCGATCTGATGTCGTAAATCTATATCAGCGGATGCAGATAAGCGACAACCCACACGGAAGAGAATGCAGGCGTGGAGGCACTGCGATCGGGTTACGCTTGAGATGACCTGCCTATTCAGCGCGTGTTTCCGTTTTTTCCGAGCGGGTAAATCCTGCTCGTGACCATGCCCGACTGCGCGAAAATCTACAGTCACGAGTATCAGATTTGTGACATCAGTCAGCGAAAGGATGATGTCGGACCGTGTTAAAGTCGAGCGATATCCGGTTGGGCCGAAGGAGCAGTGCTGTGGCAGTAACAGATGCAGCAGACGCCCATGCAGCGCCCGCTCGCCGCGGGGTGTACGGAATTTCCGTGATGTCAGAGCTGTCGGGAGTCGGCCCGCAAACCTTGAGGCTCTACGAACGCCGCGGACTTCTGACGCCCGCGCGCACGAGCGGGGGGACCCGCCGCTACAGCGAAGCGGACCTGGCCACGTTGAGGCGTATCAGCACGTTGATCGCCGACGGAATCAACCTGTCCGGCATCGGTGTCATCCTCGCGCTGGAAACCCAGAACGCGATTTTGGCCGAGCGGATAGCTCAGCTCAGCGGCACGTCCGAGGATGGCGCATCGGAATCCGATAGCCGCGCGTCGGCCTGACGGATGGCGCCGAAATCCGCATCGGCCACGATGGCATGCCCGTCTGATTCGAGCTGGCCGACCGCGGCGTCGAAGGCGTCGATGAGCCACGGCTTCCTCGTCTCCGTGAGTACAAGATCACCGCCTGCATCATCGGCTTGGACGATGCGCACCCACCACGATCCGCTGGCATCGGGTTCGTCCCCCAGCCCTCGCGGAGAGTTGGTGGCCAGAACATGGCGGTTGTACTCGAGATCGACGCGAATGGCGTAGCGGCCGTCGATGTTGACGACGGTGGCGGGCCGCTCTGATGCCGCAGCCAAGGCAACCAACGCGTCGTCGTACAGTGCGGAGAACTTCTTCGTCAGAGGCATAACCGTCCCATCCGTTGGAGGCCGCCATGCAGCAAGCCCGGCGTCAAGACAGTCCACAGCCACAGCCATGACCAAGAACCGACAATCATCCTAACGCCGCTGTGCCCACATTCCTGGTGCGCTCCCACTCGGTGATCATCCCACCTCTGGCCGGACACCGGAATTCAAGAAAGTCGGTGTAGAAGGAATGCTGAGGTGGCGCCCAGACAATCAAACTTGATTCCGCAATGTCCGCCAGCGTCAGGTCCCGCCGCCCCACGAGCGGATGAGAGGAATCGACAGCAATCCGGAGCCTGTCGTAGCCGAGGACGGCTGCGGCGAGATCGGTCGGCGTACTCACCCCGCGACGCAGCCCGACATCGATCGTCTGATCGATCAACGCTCGTTCGATCTCATCGGGAAACAACTGCCGAACCGTGATCGAGAGCTCCGGCATCGCCCGACGGACCGGGGCAATCAGGTCGAATGCCTCTTCGGAGGTCACCGCTGGAGTGTGCCCGACCATGAACGCCGGCACCTGCTCGTGCGCCGCACGGCGGGACGCCGCGGAGAGCGATTCCGTCGCTGCCAGCAACGCGGGCGCACCTTCTCGAAGTTTGCGACCAGCCGCGGTGAGGACAACATTCCGCCCCTGCCTGGTGAAGAGTTCTGCGCCGATCTCCTTCTCCAACAACCGCATTGCAGAACTCATCGCTTGCTGAGACATGAACAACGACCGCGCAGCCTTGGTGAGGCTTCCGTGGTCCGCCGCGGCAACGAACTGCGCGAGACGACGCAGATCGAGCGGCCATTGCACCCGCCCCGTATCAGCGCCCTGCACATCCACATCCATCGAAAGATATCCTTCTGCCCCACACGTGCTAAAGCACAACCAATAGTTGTCGAATGACGCATTTTGTGTGCTTATCAATTGTGAATTCGATCCGTAGCGTGATGTTGTCACACTGTCGATAACAGGAGCAAACATGTCGAATTCACTGCACGGCAAGTCAGCGATCGTCGCAGCCGGCGCCAAGAACCTCGGCGGACTCATCAGCACCACCCTCGCTGCCCAGGGCGTGAACATCGCGGTCCATTACAACAGCGACAGCAGCGAAGCGGACGCGAACACGACAGTCGCCGCGGTCGAATCGGCCGGCGTCAAAGCAGTGAAGTTCCAGGCCGATCTGACCGTCCCCGCAAACGTCGGGCGCCTCTTCGACACCGCGATCGGCGCCTTCGGAAGCGTCGACATCGCAGTCAACACCGCCGGCAAGGTCCTACGTAAACCCATCATCGAAACCACCGAAGCCGAATACGACTCGATGCTCGACATCAACGCCAAAGCCGCCTACTTCTTCATCAAAGAAGCCGGGAAACGCCTCAACGACGACGGCAAGGTCATCACCATCGTCACAGCACTACTCGGCGCGTTCACCGACGGATACTCCACCTACGCCGGCGGAAAAAGTCCGGTCGAACACTTCACACGGGCCGCAGCCAAAGAATTCGGTGCCCGCGGAATCTCCGTCAACAGCATCGCACCCGGCCCCATGGACACACCGTTCTTCTACGGCCAGGAAACACCCGAACGCGTAGAGTTCCACAAATCGCAGGCAATGAAGAACAAGTTGACCCAGATCGAAGACATCGCCCCGATCGTCCGCTTCCTCGCCGACGACGGATGGTGGATCACCGGACAAACGATCTTCGCTAACGGCGGCTACACCACCCGCTGACCTCAAGTTCGCTCAAATCCAGCGCGCAGAGGACAAATCCGATCTGACGGATCGATACACGCGCATCAGGTACCGAACCGTTCCGCGGCACCGGCCGCGACTGGGATGTACCCGAGCTACCGATGGTTACGCTTCTAGGGCTTCGTCCAGTGCCCCTATGGGGACATGGAAGGTGACGAGCGCTCCGGCCGAGATGAGGAAGGCCCTCTCGGCGCCGTTGATCGTTGCACGAACCAGGCCGGATCCTCCCCGGTTCATGATGGTCTCAACTTCTGACATCAGTCGCTTCACCTCGGCGACAGACAGTTCGTAGCCGTCTGAACCGTATTGAAAAACAGCCTCAGTCAGCTCTGGGGTGTGATCGGGATTTCGGTGCTTCACGATTCCTAGTCTGCCAATCCCTGCTAATGGGACAAGAGGGGCCCAACCGGATCATGGCTGCCAAACCGTCCCGGTTGGGCCATTCGTGCCCCGATCTTGCCCACCTAGAGGGCAGCACGCGGTTCTCGGTGGCCGCCTCCGGGCCACACGCTGAAACGGAGCGGACGGAGCGCGCCGCTTGCGGCGCGCGGACCAGGTGCCCACCGGCGCCGGAGCGTTACCGCAGCTCGGTGGGCGGCGCGCACGAACTGTCGGGGACGCGCGCACAGTCTTGGTGGCCCGCCGACATCAGTTGTGAACATCCAGTCGGCGGACCATGCGCGTCGGGACCGATGAAAGCTCGACGCGCAGATAAGCAGTCCATCAGCGAGAACAGGTGGGGGTTCCTTTCGATGGGCCAAACCACTAATGCCCCAATCCTTCACAGTGCAAACATAAGCATGGGCGGTCCGTCCGGTCGCTCGTCAGTAACAACCGGACGGACCATGCGCGCCCCTGCCGGAATAGAGGGCACGCAGTCAGGTGGCCCTTCGGACTTCCATGGTGACGTCTGTCCGAGGGGCCGATTCCATTGCTGCCCGCAACTCCAGGGCGTCAAACATGAGGATGCCCGGAAACTTCAGTACCGACGATTGTCGACGATCCGTGCGTGCCCCAGCACGACAGCATGAACGCGCAGTTCATCGGCAGCCCGCCTGATTGCCCGTCATTGACAACCGGTGTACGACTCGAGCCACACCTTCAAGGGCGGCGCCGAACGGCGTGCCTGATGTACGCGACGGTTGTTCAGATCCGCGAGTAGTTCCTACTCGCCGAGGGTAGCCATGATAAATCCACGGAACGTCAATCGTGTCACCCCAGCGTCAGTGTTTTCGTCAACGATATGAACGCAGGGCGTAGGTCGCTTCACCTCGTCAGAGGTGGCTTCGCCGAGTCGCCCGAATACAGCGGATGCTTGACTTCCTCTCGTCACCGATTCCAACGCAATCGGAAGATTCGCCACCACCGTTGAAACCGCTGACCGCAGACACTTGCGCTGGCGCCACCACGAGGCAGACTCAGGGCATCGTTCGCCGATCAACGGGTCGATCAATCGTGTCCGACACCTACACGACAAGGAGACGCGGGACACTACTGACAGCTCCGTAACGACGATTCTTCGTCTCAACCGGTCAGCGCACTACAACTGGTAAATCGGATGCGCGCTGGGGAGGCACGGACCGGGAGCAAGCCACAGATTCCGCGTGGATCCCCGAAAACCGAACTCGGTCTTTTACCGGCCGTATTGAATCGAGACGAGATGTCGACTCTTACACCTTGACAGTCTGCACCGTTGTTGGAAGCTCCGCGACTGCGCCCGCCATCGAGCGCGGAATCGAGTTGGCGTGGAGCTGAGCCCGACCGAAAGTCGCCTACGGCACGCCGAAACCCGACGCCAAGGGCAGGTGGACAAGTCCACGCCTCGGGACTTGCTGGTGCACGTGCTGGGTGCGCGTTTGAGAAAATCACGTACCGTCGATATTCGCGAGCACCGCGCCCCTTCGTCGCGACCGAATCTGGACGTGACGGTCTCCACTGCAGCGGTCCCCTGTTGATCACCGTGCTCGAGTTCTACGCCGGCGCGCCGCCACACCCGACCAGCCCACGCTGAGGCTTAGTCGATTGCTTCAACGGACGTCTCGGCGAGATTGACGATTGCTGTGATGATTCGACTCATTTGCCCGCGGAAGACTCACGGGGTCAATGCGTTCGCTAAAAATGTTTGGCCCTCAGGCCCGATGCGTTCACGTGGCCATACCCCACCCGATCGCCTACGGGAGAACGACAACGGTGCACCGCACCCCTCACAGACCGAGCCTGTTACAAACCCACCATCCCGAAAAGCGCAACGATCGTTGACTTCTCGGCTACAAAGTAGACATTCAGGATCGTACCCATCGCGCGTGAGGGCGTGGTAGGGCAAACGGCCGAATGGAGCGATTATCGAAAGCAGGCGCCCCGCGCCAAGTCGGAGGATTCCGATATTTCCGCACGAAACACGACGGGAGACGGTCCGACAACGTCGCCGCAATACACAACTACCAACCCGGGAAGACAATTCCCGCCAAAATACCACTCTCACACAAACATCCCGACGACCGCCAGTACGTCGCATAGACGTTGGACGCCATCCGCACGAGCACCACTACTACGCCCGAATCATCCTTTGTGGAAGAGCGAAGAGTGCTCCCCTCCGACACGAGGCACCTCGCCGATGAGTCCGGTCGATGCGTCAGCTAGTCGCGACTGCGTCGGTCAGTTTCGCACAGAACGCCGGCAAATCGTCGGGCTTGCGGCTCGATATCAACGTATTCGGGCCAGAAGTGCATACTACGACTTCTTCGTCTACCCACGTGCCGCCGGCGTTCGTGATATCGGTACGCAAACTAGGCCACGACGTCAGCGTACGACCGGCCACCACGCCGGCTTCGACCAGCGTCCACGGTCCGTGGCAGATTACCGCGACGGGCTTCCCGGCATCGAAGAAACTCCGGACGAACGTCACCGCTTCTGGATTCATGCGGAGAAAATCAGGGTTGGCCACGCCCCCGGGCAGGACGAGAGCGTCGTATTCGGACGACTCCGCCGACTCGACCACCGCGTCCACGTCGAAGACGTCAGCTTTGTCGAGATGGTTGAACGCCTGGATGGTGCCGGATTCTGTCGAAACAATCGACGGCTGAGCGTGTTCGGCAACCAATGCATCCCACGGATCTGTCAACTCGACCTGTTCGACTCCCTCCGTCGCCACAAGGAATGCCACTTTCTTCCCTGTAAGTAATTGACTCATGCTTGAGCGTCCTTCCTCATCTTCGCCACTCCTGCCGAGCTACTGCTCAGCTGGATGCGCCCTCGGTGTCGTCGAAGAACGACCATTCGCCATCATGGTGGACTTCCATTCGCCATCCCAGTTCGGAGTTGTCGGCGCGAGAATCCACGAACCAGGCATGCGCATCGTCAGCGCTCTCGATGTCGCGCGCCGCGGTGACGTCGCCTGCAGGATTGATCACTCTGTAAGTAGCCATTCCGCTCACCTTCCCCAACCGACGTTTCTTCAATCATCGACCGTGACGACGACAAATCAACCCGCACCGGCACCATGTGCGTCAGGCGCTGGCCGAACGCGCCTTCACTCCGACCGCCCGGTTCGCGTCCGGGGGATCGAGGAGGTCTCTGATGGGCGACCCGAGTGGATAGAAACAGCTCTACGACTTGGTAATCCCCCTCACGCTGCCAATGGAATCACCGTCACAATCGCAGCATTGGTCGTCGGTGCCGACGCAACGTCTTGGATCTACCACAACGAAATCTTCTTCCTCGCATCGCTACCGATCGGTGTCATGTCCTACGTCGCACTGGTAACAAACACGCTGGCCACTATCGCCCTTTATGTGCTTGGGCGTCGTAGCCACGCTGACGGCCACGAGTCGCCATCTCTCCTAAGCTCGCGACAAGAGGGATCCAAAGGGAAGTAGACGAACCTCAACTGCAAGCCGGCGCGTCAGCTTCGCCGTCATGAGGCACGGGTCCACCAGACCCCCCAATCTACCTGCACTCAGATTCCGAGAAATGCTCTGCGCGTAGACTTTTCGAGCGCTGATCACGAATCGGCTGAGTCCGCCAGCGACACTACATCAGTCACCCGGTATCCAAACCCAAACGGTGGAGCGCCTCCGATCTCGAGCCGGAGGCTCCCCTTTACGCGTGGGCCTGCACGATCCACCCCACCCACCTCACCTCCGCGGGAATCGCATACCACGGTAGATTTCCCGGTGAAGTATGCGTAGCGATGTTCGAACACGCCGCAGACGCCATCCCACCCGTCCGGCGCAATCACTTACCGCTGTCCCGTATCGGACTCGCGCGTAGAATAGACAGCGCGGCAGTAGCACTGAGTATCACGCCGTCTGACTCGGCGGGGGTGATCTCCACATCGCTCTTTTACCCCCAGTTGATCACAGATATCCGGACGTTTCTTTCGCTCCGGATATCTCGCAGAACAACGCCAGCTTTTACTCAGGCGCCAGAAATCGGGTCCGATTCACGCTACCTTCTAGGCTATGGGGACCAGCTTCCACGGACCGAACCCGTGGCCACACATCACTCGCGCGATCCGGACGCGAGGGCCGCGCTATGCCGCTGTCCCTTATCTCGGACACCTTGCGCCTGAACTACTTCCACTTCGTAGTGGAGACCTTCTGATCGTCAATGCTTCTACCGCGGCGATCCGCGCCCACGCCATTTCCCCTGTCGTTCTTTCGCACTACCTCAGCAAGGGCGTTCGCATCCTCTCGTCGTCAGCACTGCACGCCAAGGTCATCGTGACGAACCAACGAGCTGTAATCGGCTCGGCGAATGCTTCCGAAAACTCTGTATTCACCCATGAGGCGGTCATCATTTCCGATGACCCTCAAGTGATCGCCGACAGTCACGCATTCATCAAGAATATCGACGAAACCACCGTGGTAGACCAGACATTCATCGACAACGCTGAACGTGAATGGGCAATCGGGCGCGCCGTACCCATCCCCGGCATCGCAGGACGAACGCAGATCCTCGCCAACGACTTCCTTCCAGCTCCGAGCAACAGAATATTCATCAGGCTAGACAGCGGCAACGAGAGCTATCCTCTCGTGCGCATCACACCTGCGAAAAAGCCTTCACCGAAGGAGCTTACGGCCGATCCGACTGTGAGATACCGACTCGAAACGCTCAGAATCGGAAAACCAGGCAGCATTGCACGTGGAGACGTAATCATCCGCATCTCCATGAATACCGAATCGCTACTGCCACCCGCTGTCGTGATATCGAATGAGGAAAGAATACCTCTCTCCCCCAGCCAATTTCACTGCTTTCTCCGCGTTCGCAACGACCTGCTACCACTTCCTGTCGCAGACGTCGAAAAGCATCTCGCCGACGTCGGGCATCCCAACGCACAGCTGAGTTCCAACCACTATGTTCGCTCACTCAGTCTTCGGACCGAACTCTTGGCATTGTGGGGCCTTTGACACCGTGAAACGAATGTTGACGTTGCAAGGCAGCCTTTCGAGCGCAGGAGCACTTCGCTCCCGATATGTCGATCCGAACATTGCGCTAGCGGAGAGCCGGCAACACGCGACTCTGGCGCCCACCTGTCGAATGAAATCCTTTGTGTAACTGCGAATGAGAAGCGCCAACCGTGACATTGCACGCAGATCAACCTCGCCCCAGCGAAGTCCCGTCACGACTCGCCCGCGGACAAAACGCAGAGCTCTCCGCGTTCGAGACGCACGTTCGACAAGAGACCAGTGTGGTGTCTTTCCGGATCTTTCCGACGTTCCTCTCACCATCCACGGTCCACAGGCCCCTCGTCGCCATCCCACTCCGCGTCACTCGGCAGTGCATTGTAGAAGCAGCACCCCGCGCGCGGGCTGCGTAGCCCCTACCCCTCGCTCAACCACATGATTGCACCCCGGCATTTCACTGCATGAGAGCCAAGCATCTCCCTCCACTCCTCGGAATTCGAAGCGGCTCCGACACGAGGACGCCGACGAACGAGCCAGCGCCAACCTAACCAGGATCCGCCTTCGGCGGAGCTTGTAGAAGCGCCCTCGTCGAGCGCGTTGCTGCACGGGCGGCGGCGAACAGTGACCGGGCCGGCGCAAAATCCCACGGAACACCATGGCAACATCAACCACACGCGACACACCGAACAAGCGCGCCTACCCGTATCAGTTACAGATTGGTTCTAGTCTTTCCTCATGGCACAGCACAACAAGGGACCTCGCGGACACATCGCGACTCGTGCTCCCCTCAAGCAGCACAAGGTGTACGAGGATCGGGCCGCCGAACTCGGAATCCCTGCTGGGGATTACTCCGTGCTCATACTGGCCATCACCCACGGACTGGACATACCGGACTACATCATCGACAAACTGCATCCGGACCAGCTGAGACTGCTTGAGGTCGAGGCTGCTGGATCATTGCGCCGCATCGAACAGCTTGCGGTCGGCGCATGAACTACCCCTAGACAGCGAACAACCCCCAGGGCTTGGCGGCATCGGGGGCTGTCCGTTTATGCGGTTGTGGGAGCTTCCCAGCTCCCTGACCACCACTAACCCAGTGAAGGAAGAGGCGGTGACCACCACTACCTCGAAAGGAAGAGGCGGTGCTTACTCGATGATATCGCAGAAACGCAATTCCGCCATACTCGCGGACGTATTCGCGGTGTCATTTTTGGCACGTCCAGATCACATTTCGGCTTTCGTGGCACCCGGATCACACTTTCGTGTCCCGAATGTCCCATCCGAGCAGGCCAGCACCGTACCGGTAGCGGTACCGATGTGCGGCCGCCGGATCGAAGAGACCTCCCGAACGACCGCGGCCGTGGCGCGTATTCAGCGGATCCGCAGACTGGGAGGCTGCCCGTAGCCAGCCAGCGAAAGAGAGACCTCGATACCTAACTACACAGCGCAGACCTCTTAAAAAGCATAAAGGCCCCCAATGGGGGTGATAGGGCGCGGACCGCATCGCGGCGAATAAGGACTGGCAGGTCCTTGACGTCGATTGAGAACTGGCAGGTTCTCCGACATCTGTTCTCGAATGTTGCTCGAGAGGTGAGCTCAGAAAGTTGGCGCTTTCTCTGCTCGTACTGCATCCCCCGGAAGGGACTTACCTATGGCAGGTACGTCTCAGGGTAGCGCATACCCTGAATACAGCCCAACACATTCCATTACATCCACCGTCGGCGTGTCGCGCAGTCGAACCCCAGCCACTGTCCCTCAGTCGGTTGAAGTCGACGAATGGCAAGTGGCAGTCGACGATGCTCTCGCCCGAGTCGCTCGTATCGAGGCTGCGGCCCGTCGTCTCAACGAGGCCACTGAGCAGCGTGGACGCTCCTGGTCACTGCCCGTTGATCCGACGATCCAGGCACGAACACCCGTGTGGACATCACGCCGGGAATGGCTCCGACAGTTCCGGCATCACACCACAACCGCAGCCGGCAAAGACCTATGCTCGCGTCACCTCATCAAGCCCGACAAGGCCTATACGGTGGCACACGCTCACGCACATTTCGCCGAGTCCCACACCGGTCGTGGAGTCTCGGCATCAAAGGCAACAATCGCTGCACGAGCCAAAGTGAGCGAATCGACTGTCAACCGCGCAAGGCGAGTGCTGATCGACCTAGGAATGGGCGTCGAACATGTCCGCGGGCGGAACCTCAAAACTCCCGAATTCCTCGCTGCTGAGGCCCACCACGGCGGACAACAACACCGCGCAGCATCAACGTGGTCACTGTCATCACCTCGGAAAGTCGTAGCGACGACCCCACCGCCCCATTCCGCGAAGAAGCGTTCAACTCCCACCATTGAACGGAAGACCCACCGTGGCGCTCGCAACTCCGCGAGGGGCGGGGACAGGTCGCTTACTCCCCCCCGGCGCAAGCGACCTGGACACATGGAAGCTGACACCCTATCTAGTGTTGGTTATTTTTCTTGTGAAGTTCTTCCGTTAGGAAGAACTCACCAACGCGCACGCGCGCGAACTCAATCGAAAACCAAGAAGCGCAGCGCAGCGCAGACTGTACCGAGGCCCCTGGCACTTCAACGAACCGCTGCAGAACTCGTCAACCACGCGCCAGCTCTCAGACCATCGGGGCATATCGGTTCGGTCTGTGACCTTCTTCGTGACGCGAAAATCGACACGACACGCTGGACAGGCCGAGACATTGCTCTGATGTTGTCCCGAGATACTGCGGAGCGGGGGTGGATTTGGCCGACTCGATCCAGCTTGGTATCGCCTCTCGGATACCTCCGACGCCGACTTCAGAGCATCGACTGGGCCGGCGAATCCCCGAGTGAACAACGGAAGCGGGCAGACCTCGCGAGAGGGAGGGAACAAGAACTGCTTGAGAAATCGTACATCCAGCGGTCAGCGATGGCGGCGAAACCCGAGCACCGTGCGAAGACCCTAGCGGCCATTCGAGCACACTTGACGTCCCGGCTTCGGCGTTGACGATCGGGTGCTCCAACCCAGCGGACGCCGATGGGAAGCCCCAGGATTACCTCCGTTGGAGTTTGGACGTCCACTGAGGAGCCTCGAAATGCATTCGTCGAGCGAAGGCAAGGGTCCTCAGTAGGGATCCGCTGTTCGTTCCGAGGTTAGGGGTGGTGCAGGATCTGCCGACGTCAGACCGATGGTGATGGCAGGAGGTAGCCCACATGTATTTGCTGCCCGGCGGTGGTCTTTCGGTTCCGTCTGGGCGAACTGGGGTCCTGCTCTCCAACACGAGGCACTGCTGTGGGGCGTTACGTGTTTCGGTTGGTAGTCCCGGGCGCATGTTGATTTGTGCTGGTAGCGATCCTTTCGCTAGATCAGCGGTGCAATGTTTGCGTGAGTTGCACACATTGCACCAGGACCTTGGCTGGCATGCAGTGCACGCAATGCGAGCGTCGCACGGCATGCAATGCACGCATTGCATGCGATTTCCTCGGAATGTGACGTCTCAACCGCCCGCTCCCCCACCGCGAAGAAGGTGATTGATTCCAAACCGGGCTTCCCGCGCGTCCGAGTTCATGACTGAAGACGCAGGGAGCTATGCCGCGGTCTGCCAAATCGGAGCATTTTTCGCGGCACTTAATCCAAGCGAGTACCCACACCAGTTTCGTCACTGTGACGATTGGTCGAAGGTTGCCCGCTGATTTGGCGACAGTTCCCAATGAACTTTGGCGACGATTCCGAATCAATTGTCGTCGTTCAAATTCTCCGAGCCATGACGGCCGTCGTTTCGCATGCGAATTGCGATGCTGTACACCTGGATTAGCAATCGAGGCGAAACTACCGTTCCCTATCCGCCTTTAAGGACTCGAACGTACGTGGTTCCTGTGTGTGTGAGGCCTGATTGTCGTCAGGTCAGCCTGTTGCGCTGTTCTGTATTTGGTGGGGAATTCCTCATTCTTCCTTGGGGGATTCGCTGACCGGGCCCACAGCGAGTTGTGCTGCTTTCGGATCGCCCCAACGCTTGTTCGAGGTCTCCCTTGTTTTGACGTGCAGTTGGATTATGGGCTGGGTGCAAAACTGCGAAGCGCTATCGCGTGGCATGTTGTCCCCCAACGCTCCATGGAACGCGCGCACGACGTGTGGGTGAGAGAAATACGTGCCGGAAATTTGCACCCAGTAGGCCCAGTGGATCAGAAATCGAAGCGTGGCATGCGTCGAATAGATGACGACACGCGCTGCGTGCTGGGCATGCACTTGTTTGTGTGCGTGCAATCCGTGCAGACCATGCGATGCGTGTTATGCATGCAATGCCAACGATCTGCGCACGACACGCGCCGTTTTCGCTCGTTCTCTGCGGACGGGTTGTCGACTGGACTCGATGGATCGGCCGTTGTTCCGAGCGCGTTTGACGACCGACGCGTGCTGTTTCAGCGCTGTTCTGTCGCTTCACGCGTAGGCCGAGTGCTGAATGGCTGAGATACTCGCGACTAGGCGTCTCCAAATGTCGTTTGCGTGGCTACGCGATCTGACAACCTGTGGTCTCGATCTTCCTTCGGGCTGGGGGGCGACTTATCTACCTGCAGTTATAGCATTGCATGCTCTACATGCAATGCAAGGGATGCACGCAGCACTGTAAGTGCGTGCACTGGTCGGAGTGCTCACCTTCCATGCACAGCGAGATGTTGCGCGCATGCAGTACATGCAGTGCACGCACAGATAGTGACACGTGCACAGAGCGTTGTGCATGCAAAGCGTGCATGAACTGCATGCAATGCACGCAGGGCCCGCTATGCATGCATAGCGCGCTAAGCACGGCACGCATGTAGTGCGATACTTGCAATGCAGGCAACCCTTGTTGTCCATGCGTGCTTCGCAAGGCGAGCATTGAATGCAATCACAGCGCGTATCGCTAGCCATGCAATGCCAGCGGTCAACGCACTCAGGGCGATGGGTGCGCGGCTTGCGAACTGAGCAACGCGTGCAGACCGTGCGCAACACGCATGTAATGCATTGCTAGAACGCAGTGCATTACATGCGTGTTATGCTACGCGCGCACGGAATGCGTACGGTGCGTGCATAGAAAGGCACGCGAGTCTCGCGTGAGTCGCACGCAGAGCGACGCTAGTACGAAACGCACGGATTGTGTGTGGCACTAGCAAGGCGTGTGTTGCAATTTCTGCATGCAACATGTGCTTTGCATGCCTCGCGCGCAATGCACGCCTTGCACGCGTGAACGCCCCCGACGAAAGGCCCGCAATGCAGCCACGCAAAATCGCACTTGGCAACCAGAAGGGGGGCGTAGGCAAGACAGCATCCACACTGGGCCTTGCCAGCGCCATCACCGCGGTCGGCGGGAAAGTGCTGATTGTCGATATGGACCAACAGGGCAATACCACAGGTGGTCTCGGCGTTACCCTCGAAGAGGGAATGCTGACGGCTTACCACCTGATGAACGAAACCAGGGAAGGTATCGCCGCGGAGGCGATCATTGCCACGCCCTGGGATGGCGTTGACCTCATACCCGCAGACGAAGAGCTTGGCAAAATTGAATCAGACGGGTCGAACGACCTGGTATTTCGGCTGGACGTGGCGTTCGAAGGTCTCGACCTTTCCCCCTACGATGCAGTACTTTTCGATTGCCCACCCAATATGGGCAAGGTTTTGTTTGCCGTCCTTATTGCGGCGGATGGCGTTGTTGCCATTACTGAACCCACGATCGACAGCGTCGGGGGCGTCCAGAAGCTGGAAGAGACAATCGACACCGTCCGTAAACGGGCAAACCCGAAGCTCGAGTTCGACAAGATCGTGATCAGTCGTAAACGCTCCACAGGCGAACATGAGTTCCGCGAAAGCGAGCTGAGGGAGACCTACGGCACCCTTGTCGCCAAGACCTCCATCCCGGAGCTCGCGGCGCGGCAGGACGCGCACTCGAATCGCACTCCGATCCACCAGTTCAAGGGCGGAAAAGCGCTTACGCTGCAACTTGCTTACAGTGATCTGCTGGCTGAGCTCCCCATCGTGATCGGAGCGCCGGCGTGAGTGTAAAACGGGAGCCTGCCATTCGAAAGACTCACCCGGCTGAACTCATCCCCGAACGACCGGTGAAGGGGGACTCGGTTGCAGAGGCGTCAGCAGTGTCGACGCCCACGCCCACGCCGCCTTCGGTCGATCTCAGTGGCCGAAAGGACGATGACGAGAAGGCGAGAGTAACCCACAACACTCGCATCAAGCCCTCCACCAAAGATCGGCTCCGCCGTGGGGTCGATAAATTGCGGTACGAGACCGGTGATCGCGAAATCAGCGAAGCCTCTATGACAGAGGCTGCGCTCGACGAATACTTGAAAGCCAGGGGACTCTAGCGTGCACTGCATGCTATGCATGCACGCATAGCATGCAGTGCACGCAGGTTTGCGGCGACGCCGAGGGTGTACGACCTCGAAACCGTCTGGCCGGGAAATCTGCACACAGTGATGACGGAAAGGTACGGAAAACGCGACATCGAATTCTCGACGGCACGGAATATTTCGCATGCTTACCCGTTCAACACAAGATCGCGCAACAGGCCGTCAGCCTCCGGCTGTACTTCAGTGTGTGCGCAAACCATGTCACAACGCCCGAAAAAATGATCCGTTCCGCACAGCGAGGTGGCGCGTTCCTTGTGCATGGAAAGCGACACGCAATTTCGTAGCGGACCCCCATCGTCGACACGCAATGCGCACGCAAAAATGCAGAACATGCGCGTGGCCCGCCCGACCCGCCATGCAATAGGGCGAAGAGTCTGAACGATCGCGCCGCACGCACCGCTCACCTGCATTGCATCTCGCTGCCGGCATCTCGCTGAAGTGCAAAGCCGTGGCCACATGTACCAGTAAGCCCCCACGTCGCAATGAGCCGACAGCAGCGATGAGGCCACCACCGTTCGAAAACAGAAGGAGCCCCGCCGGCGGCAACCGGCGAGGCTCCAGACCGAGGACAGCCCTGTAGGAAGGAAGACCCGATCATGGGTGATTTTAGTCTGCGCGCTGCGCGGATCCAGCTTGGAGCACTGATCGCCGCACTTCTCATCGCAATTTTCATCGCGATCGGGATCACTGCCGGCGCATTCGTCCTCTCTTTCGCAGTCCAGCGTGACCTTGCGCGCCAGGGAACAATCCCCGAAAATCTTGCATGGATCTTTCCTGTCATCGTCGACAGCGCAATCTTCGGATCGACCGTAGCGATAGTGATTCTCAGCAAATTGCGGATGAACCGCCGCGACAAATACTTCTACGTGGCAGTCGCTGTTGCCGTCGTCGCGATCAGCATTCTCGGCAACGCCTACCATGCATTCCACTCCGCAACAGCTGCGCAACAAGCGGTAGCGGCAGGTCGGAGTGTTGGCTACGCGCCTCTCGACCCCGCAGTTGCAGCCATGATCGCGATCATTCCGCCAGTTCTCGTCCTTGCGTTCACGCATGGACTCGGAATCCTGATCAGAGCGACAGGGATTGCATACGCCGACTACAAGATCGAGATCGACAATGCCGCCGCACCCCTGGGCAAAGCCGCTACGCAAAGCAGCAACGGAAGTGGCAAGTCCGATAGCGTAGATATTTCGTTTGTTGCCCGCGATGCGAGTACAGGGCAGGGAGGCGTAGACCCGGGTCCCATCCAAGCAACCGAATCCCCGGTGGATTCGCAGCCTTCGAAGGGGGAGTCGGCAGTAGCTCCCGAGCTCGAATGGTTCATAGTCCAGTCGGACCTGCCTGACGCCGTAAAGGACACCGCACGTCGCAAACTTGCGGACCCGACGTTGACCTGGGAGATGATCGCCCAGACGTCCGTGCCACCCGTCGCGACGTCGACCTCATGGCGGCGATACGAGAAGTTCGACATTGCTGCCCGCGCGGCCGGATTCGACAGCCCGCCCCTTATCGACATGCGCGCCCCCGACGTCCACCTGGCCGAGCACCTCGTTGCAACGGCGTGAACCACGCTGAAACCGGCCATGCGGGAAGCACCCGATGTCCACAAAACGCGTCATCATTGGAGATGCACTCCGACGGCCCCAGATCGCAGGCAAGGAACCCGCATTGACTGACCCAGACAACCGAATCGACGTGACCGTTCCATCCGACCCGCACAGGCGACCTCGTCAACAACGAGCACTCGATACGAAGGCGAAGATCCTCCAGGCCGCTGCACGCTCCTTCGCGATCAATGGTTACGCAGCTACATCGATGAATGACATCGTCGCGGAAGCTGCATCCACGAAAGGCGCGGTGTACTTCCATTTCGATTCGAAGGAAGAGATTGCACGAGAACTCGTCGACCACTGGTCGACAGCCCTCCTCCGAACTCTGCACTCAACCGACGGAGTAGGGGTGTCCCCACTTGGCCACGTCGCAATGTTCTTCAACGGCCTCGGATCGCTCGTAGCGTCCGATGCGCTCGTTCGAGCGGGGCTCCGGCTCACAACGGAAACCGGACTCGACGTTGCTCAACACGCGTTCGGCGAGTGGGTGGATCTCGCCAGTCAACTTGTCGCTGCCGCGATCGCAGAGAAACAGATTCCCGACAACGCGGCCTCCCAGCGTCTGGCGATGAATCTGTGTGCAGGATTTATCGGTTCGGTTCAAGTAATTCGGATTCTCGGTGACGCTGGAGATTTCACTTCTCGTATCGAGGACCTACTGAGCGCCTATCTGCCACTTGACTCGTAGACCTCTAATTGACCCTTGAACAGGGGAGCGGAGGGTAGCCGAACCCAAAACCCTTTGATGGGTAGCAAATACAGGGTCATTTGATGTTAAACACTGCATTAGCGACCCCGGGGATGCGGCGTCGGGGGCTAGGGACGCACATGACTAGCTGGTACCAAGATGAATCCCAACCCGGTACCCTCAGCTCATGAGCACGCAAATCGCGGTCCGCCTACCGGACGAGATCGTGGCATTTCTCGACTCCGAGGTCAGAGAGCAACGCGCCACATCACGCGCCTCGCTGGTGCTACGGGCGCTCGAACGCGAGCGCCGCCGACAGGCCGCCGCACGCGACGCCGAAATCCTCGCTCACGCAACCGCCCATGACGAACTCATTCCACTGGTCAATCACACAACGAAACAATCGACGGGTCTCGCCTGATGCGACCGATACACGAAGCTGATCTCGACAAAGTCCGCCCCGTGCTGGTGCTGACCCGAGAAATCATCCGCCCGCACCTCAAACACGTCACAGTTGCCCCCATCACCACCGTGATGCGAGGACTGTCCACCGAGGTGCCAGTCGGAATAGCAAACGGAGTAGACGCCGACTCAGTGATCAGCTGCGAAAACGTCACCACCATCCCCAGCAGTGCACTCGGGCGCAACATCGGATACCTACTTCCTGCGCAAGAAGAATCGCTGTCCGCCGCCGTCCGCGCTGCGTTCGATCTCGAATGACGGCGTCGACGGGCAAAAAAGGGGAATCATGGCGTTGAAGAAGGGAGAGCAGTTCACCCTATTCGATCTCGAAACACCGGAATCGGCAACCAGTCCGGGTGACGTGCCTGAATCCGATCAGCCGTCACTGTTCGATCTCGGCGATGAAACCGCTGTCAAGCCTGCCCACGATACTGCTACCCAACCCGCCCCTGACGACGGCGATCTATCCCCCGACGAGGGGCCCCGCCCCCCGGAAACTTTTCCCGATCGGAGCTCTGAACCCGGCGAAACCGCTCCACAAACGCTACCCCCCGCCGGCACGTCAGCAGACGGACACGCCCTCATCGTGACCGCAGCTGGTTCCTACACGCCGTCAGGTGAGAAGCTGACCGGCCCAGTGGATTCCGTGGAAAAATTGGACAAACTCATCCGTTGGGCAACCCTGACACCCCTCGGCGCCCCTGCCCAGGTCTGGGTAGTCGGAATCGACGCCTGCGAGACGCTCGGCTGGATCATCGACCCCGGCGACGAAGACGACGTCGACGACATGGAGGTACTCCGCACTCGCGCCGCCGAAGAACTCACCGCCATCCTCCACTCCACCCTGACGCCGATGCTCACCGCAGGGTGGGAACTGCGCGGAGACCCCGGCCACGTCGTACACCTCTCCCGAAAAACAGGCAACTTCACCTCGATGGTCGACATCTTCATCGAACCGTACGTATGGACATACTGGAACAAGGATTTCGGCTGGAACAACCGCGTCGGCGACATGGGAATTCTCGGATCACCTACCGTCGGAACCTATCTCCCCGACGACGACCTGCCCGCAGCCCGAGAACTCGGACGGCGACTCGCATGGTGCGCATGCCACCTCGGTGTCCTCCCCGGGCCAACACCCGCACGCACTGGCGCTGCGGTCCTCGACAAGATCAAGCGCGAACGCACCCGAAGCGGCAAAGGAATCGCGGTCACCACCGGCGGGCCCATCCCACCGCTCAACGGCGAACCCCGCGGTGACCTCGAGCCCGAGGTCGGCTGGACCCGCATCTGCGACGCCGACGACCTCACCGACGCAACGGAACTTGTCTCAATCGACCAGCGAGCTGCCTACCTCGCCTCGGCCGGCATGCTCGAATTCGGCTACGGGAAACCGCGATACCTGACCGGTGAAAAGGCAGCCAGCGCAGCAGCATCGGGCGCGAAAGGTGCACCGTTCGGGCTCTGGCGCATCACCCTCCCCGCCGGGAACATGCTCGCACTGCCTGCGAAACTTCCACTCCCACACCCCCACATGCTCGCCGATCAGCCCGTGCAGACCTGGGTCACATCCGTAAGCCTGGACGCGCTGCAAGCACCCGTTGCCGACGGAGGCATCGGCGCCGAACTCGACGATCTCGACATCGCCGAAGCCTGGGTCTACCCAGAGCAAGGACGTGCTCTCGACAAATGGGCCAAGATCCTCCGTGAAGGCCGCAAAAACGCAGTCGACACCGGCGACGTTGCGATGAAACGGTTCCTCGGCGCCTGCTACAAGGGCTACATCGGGCGAATGGTGAACCCGGACATGTGGACCGCGAAGCAGATGCAACATCACCACCAGCCCCTCTGGCGAGCATCGATCATTGCCCATTGCCGCTGGCGCGGCCGCAGAGTCGCGATGCGCATTGCGCGTGAAACCGGCCGATGGCCCGTGCGCACCGTGACAGACTCGTGGGTCTACATGCTCGCCGACGGCGAAAACATCGCCGACGACAGTGACGCGCTCGGCAAAATGTCCGTGGAGAAACGTACTCTCCTGACCGAACCGTTGATCGAGGCACTCAGAGATGCCGACGACACGCACGAGATGAATCTCGCCATCAAAAGCGCATTCGCACACGACGAGGAGAAGTAGCGATGGCCCTGCATCTCCCGAAACCTCGATCGAAGAAACCGGTACAACAGACAGTCGGTCTGGACGGGCTGAAGGTGTCCGTCTCCAAAGCCGCGACCAGCGGAGTCGAGAAGTCCAAAACCGTCAAGGCCGGGGGACTAGCAGGATTAACAAGCAAAGTCTCCGTCAAACAGATCCGCAAGGAGATCGGCAACGATGGCCTACGCCAAGCCTCGATCGACGCCGGCCGAAAACCACCCTCAGACCGCACCCTGCGCCGATGGGCACAACAAGGCCGCATCCCGCACATCGATGTCGCCGAGCGCGCGCAACGCCGCGCAGCGATCGAGCGACTCGGCGGGATCGGGGAGGTAGCCAAGAAGATCGGCCGCTCACCCTCTGCCGTTTCCCGCTACAGATCAGGGGAGACAAACGACCTGCGCGCCGACGCCAAAAAGAAACTCAAAAAGGTCAAAGCCGACGACATCATGGAACGCGCCGGGGTCCTGCGCCCCGACGGCACCCCGAAAAAAGCGACGATCCGCGTCAAAGGCGGAGTCTCGGTGCGCAACGGATCGGAAGAGGGCTACGACTACCGCGTCCGCACACTCGACTTCGCGAACTCAGATGTCCCGTTCACCGCTGAAGAGTCACGCGAACTGGCCGCAGCTCTCGCCAACGACGACCACGCACGGGTCGTCGCACTGCTCGAACGCCACGCAACATTGGATTATCCCGAGAACAAAGGATTCGATCAGTACAGCAACGATTTCGGCTTCCACTTCGACTCGATCGAATCCGTTCATATCGACTGGCATTAGCTCGCGTCGAGGTCACTCGCCTCCGTGACCTCGAATGCGCCACAACACAATGCGCCACAAACTATTGGCTACCGGCAGAACATGTTCCACCTCGTCATACTCGACACTTTCGTGGGATTGAAAGAGGATTGACGACCTCAGTGGTGATACTGCTGCCTCGCCTCGGCGTGCCGGGCAGGACGGTGAATTCAGTTCGCAGACTGTCGGACCGAACAACAAGATTGATTTCCCACTTCCACGGATACGTCGGCAGGGTCCGAAACGTGAGGCGCTCAGTCGAGGCTGTCAGGTTTACCAGGCAGTTGGGAGTCGAGTTCGGAGACGGTGGCTTCCACGGCTGCTGCGATCTCGTCGTCGGTAGGAACAAGAGCGCGAACTTGCGAGGGGAGAGTCTCATAGGTGTAGTCGGCTACGGCGAGGGGTGCAGTCGTCCCGGCAAGCGCATATCGGACGACGTTGTCGTTGCGGCCGGCACAGAGCAAGATTCCCACAGTCGATGCGTGAATGTCCTTGTTACGGAGGTTGTCGTCAATCCACGAAACATAGAAGCCGAGCTTCCCGACATACTCCGGCTCAAACCTGCCGACCTTCAACTCGACGACAACGAACCTCGCTTGCACCCAGTTGAAGAACAGCAAGTCGATATAGAAATCCTGATCACCGACCTCGAAATGGTATTGACGTCCGACAAAAGCGAACCCGTGCCCCAGTTCGAGGAGGAACTCCTCCAGGCGACGCATCAGCGCGGATTCCAACTCACGTTCAGCGACACGTTCGGTGATGTCGAGGAAATCGAAGACGTACGGGTCACGCACCAACTGTTGAGCGAGATCGGAATCCTCGGCTGGAAGATGATCCCCGAAATTCGACGGTGCCGCACCGATCCTGTGACGTAAACCGCTGTTGATCTGATTGTGCAGCACATTGCGCGACCACCCGTGCTCGGCAGCCGTTGATGCATACCAGTCGCGGTCGGACTGGTTATCCAGTTTGTCGAGCAATACCGTCACATGACCCCACGGCAATTGGCCAACAGGTTGTTGGCCAATTGCATCGCGTCCCCAGATGCTCGCCATCTGCCGCATGTACTTCAGATTGGTCCGCGATAAACCACGCATATCGGGAAAGGTTGATCGAAGATCGATAGCGAGTCTGTCAATCACCTTTGAACCCCAGCCCTCGGCCTCCTGACGCTGCACGATTGCGTGCCCGATGTCCCAGTACAGGACGAGAAGTTCCGTGTTGACGATTCGGGTGGCGCGAACTCGCGCTTGCCGAACTTGCGACTTGAGATGATCGAGAAGCTCGGCGTAGTCGGCAGGCAGTTCAGCTGGCGCTTTCACCCATCCATCTTCACCCAGCGCTCCTGGGAACGCCCACCGGACATGCCACTTGCAACCGCACCACGTAGGCGCGGCGATTTTGGCTCACGTGGGTGTTCGGTACCGGCCATCGACCGGACCTCGCCCACTCGAACCTCGGTTTCTCACAAGGCGCGTTGACCGGCGCAATCCGGCGCGGCATGATCTGGCACTCCCATAAAAGTGCGCCCTGATCGATCTCATCGCACACGAGAAGGTGCAATTCCCCAGGTAGGCGAGGTTTACATGCCGCTTTTACATTCGACCCTTTATCGTGCCGTCAGCCTGCTGGCAACAACCTCAGTCGCCGTCAGTCTATTCATAGCGACAACGCCCTTGATCGCGTCCGCCGCGCCCACCGGGTGCCCGCCCACTTTTGCCCTCTTCATTCCTGGAACCTGGGAAACGGGGGAAGGTGCCGACCCGACCGTCTCGGTCGGGATGCTCAAGCCAATCGCCGACAGCATCGCGGACAAGCGCGGTAGCGCGGCGCAGGTCTACACATTGCCATATATGGCGCGAGCTTTCGACAACGGAAAAACTTACGCAGACAGTAAATCCGATGGTTTAAGCAAGGCGAAGCGCATTCTCTCCGAAACCGCGGCGAAGTGCTCCAATACAAAGTTCACCATCACCGGCTATTCCCAGGGCGCGGACATCGCAGGCGATCTCGCATCCGAAATCGGCAATGGCTCCGGCCCCATCACGGCAGAGCAAGTCCTCGCGGTCGGGCTCCTCGCAGATCCCGGTTCCGGAACGGATGGTGAAACAGTCATCGGCCCGCACCCATCGGGAAAAGGCATTGCCGATCCGCGGCCGCAGGGGATGGGGAAACTATCGGGGCGCGTCGCATCGATCTGCGATCCGAAAGACCTCTATTGCTCGATCCAGAAGGGCTCGAGTCCGCTGCTTGGATCGCTGGGCTCAGTGCTCTCGAAAGCCCCGAGCGGTGGAGGAGACGGCGAGGTCGGCGGCAATTCACGCTTGGCCACCACTCTGGCGTCGAATTTCTCCCAAGCCGACCTTCCGGGCCTTGCCACGGCAACAGACAAGCTGACCAGCGAACTGTCGAAGACAGACGGCGCCGTTGATCTCGCGAAGATCGCCTCCAGTGCGTCAACTCTGGCGAACACCATCAGCCCGCTCGCGGAACTACTCGGCTCCGGTGCCGCCAATCCAGCCGCGAACGGGCAACTGGCTGCATCCCCCGTCGGGACAGCCGAAAACAATGCCAACCAGGTTCTGGAGAAAGCCGGTCAATCGGATCTCAGCGGTGCGCTCTCGACGGCGACCTCGATCGCCGACACCGCGAGCAAACTCGCCAGCAACGGTTCCACGATGCTGCCGGCCGCATCTCCGGACCTGAATTCGCTATCAACTGCTGCCGGCACCCTCGACAGGCAGATCGCGCCCCTTGCAACGACACCGCGCGACATTCTCGGTTCCGCCTCTGGAGTCCTTTCGGTGCTCAAGCCCACGGTCGTCGTCAACCAAGTCCTAGGGGTCGCCACCGGGCTCACCTCCCTGGACATGCCTGCGATCCTGGCGAATCTGAGTCTGCTCCCGCAGAAGGTCGCCGCACTCGATGCGCAGGGTGCCCACAAGGTTGCAGGGGATCTGAACAACCAGTTCTCTCCGTTGGTAAAGATGGCCGCTGGTGTCGATCTGAAATGGGTTTCGCAGGTTCTGTCGGTACTCCCGGATCCGTCCGGCTACTCGCAGGTCGCGGCGCTCGTCGTGTCGATCCTGGGAGGAGTCGACATCATCAAGCTTGCCAACCTCGTCGGGCAGGTACAGGAAACCGCTTGGGCCGCAGTGGAGAAGCTGTTACCACCACACGGACAGCGTCCGGACGTGCTCGGAGCCGGCGCTGCCATGACCGGCCTCGTTCCGGTGGGACTCGAACTCGCCACGGTCGCGGTCAGCATGCTTTCAGGCAAAGCGACGAAGACTGATCCGGCATTGCTCGGCAAGCAGGCCTCGACGGTCGGGGCCGCCGACACCCCTCAGGTGCAGGAGCTGGATCTTCCGGCACTGGCTAATTCGTTGACCGAGATGGTCAGTGCACCGGGCGCCAACGACCTCGCATCCTTAATAGGGGAGGGGCTCGGCGCAGCGTCCTTCTTCGCCTCCGGCGCACACCAGAACTACAACTCCCTCGTCGTGGACAACGCGGGCCGCAACGCGATCCAGTGGATCTCAGACTGGCTCAATCTGCAGATCGGACGCGCAGCATGACTCGATAGCGCCCCACAGTCCTGCTTCTCAGTGGGGAATGCGCGTGCATTGCCAACCCCGCGGGAATTTCACGCAGGGGCGGTGCCAAGCGGTCACGGAAAGGGTCCGATGGTCGTCTCGTACCCGCATCGTGGGGATTTTGCGCCTCGGCCATCGGCTCGAATCCCTGCCAGCTGGCTTCATCGATCGCGATCCGATCAGGCCTGATAGCATCAGCTCAGACGTGGCGATGGAGAGTGCCCGAATTACTGTCTTGGACAAGAACTTCAAGTGTAACACTGACGGCGTCCAGATGTTCGGCCATCGCTCTGATGGCGTGGTTGTAACTCCCGGGTGCGATTCATTCGTGTTCCTCGTCTGACCAACTCGTTGGCTGCGTAGCTGCCGAAGCCGAGGTCTCGCGACGTCAAATCGCTGACAAAGAAGCGCCAAGCCCGGATTGTCTGGGTGAGCCGAAATTACTACCTCCGCGCTGAATATGACGAGTACGCGAAGACCCGCCGTACGTGAGTCGGCGCCCATGTTGGTCTAGGCCGACCGCGTCGATGCGTGGGATGGTTGCCCGTGTGAATTACTACAAAGTTGCTCTGCCAGAATCAGACGAATGACCGATAACAATGGCGAAACTAGCGGCACGACAAGTGTCGGTTCCAGGGTTAGGGTTACAGCACCTGGATTCGATACCGAGGGAAATACGGTATGCACAGGTGTGATCATCGAAGACTACGCCGACATGGTCATCGATCCGGGATCGGTGGGGCGGGATTGGGCCCCGGTGCACCGGTGGGCGATCGCGCTCGACGATGGACGATTGATCTTTGCCAACGATGAAGATCTTGCCGCTGCAGGCTAGAGGGTTCTCTGTGCGTAGCAATGCCGGGTTCGGTAACTGGGTAGCACTGCGGGAGCAGGCTGCGACGGAAGAATGCAATTTTCCGGGTACGGGAGAGAAATATTGTGCGGCATCCTTTTCGAGAGCAATGGACATCAGGCTGCGGAAATCTCGGCCGGGGCGTGATCACGGTGGTGCCGTTGACGACCAATACTGCGCACGTATTTCCGTTTCAGATGCTTGTCGAGCCTGACGAATCAGGTTTGGCGCGAGCGTCGAAAGCGCAAGCGGAGCAAGTGCGGTCGGTATCGGCCCGGCGTCTGGATCCTGCACCTGTCGGCAAGGTCGGAATACAGACTTTTTGCCGTACTTGAGGACGCGCACACGCTCTCAAATATGCAGCTGCGCAAGCGGAGAGGTCATCAGAAGCCGTATGCGTTGCTGCCGTTGCCGTTCAGGGCGCTCCGTCTGCGCAAACTCCGCTGAGCGCAATAACAGGCGATGGTGAATGTGGGCAGCGAGGTCGAGGCATAGTGCCGCGTCCGGCCACGGGACTCATCGAAAGTATGCGTGCGTGGTCCAGAATTCCGATACATGACGCAGATCCTGCATCGTCTATTGGAGTTGAAAATGCCTGGGCGATAGAGCGATACGTCAAAGGTGCGACAGTCGGAGAACGGTGCCTGGCAATGCAGGTGACAACCCAGGGAAAAATTTCGAGAGCGCTGCGATGGAGGTTCCGAATTCGGTGTGTGTCCTTCCTTGTCGTTGCGCTTGTCTACAGGTGGGGGAGTGCTGCGGTGAGAAAGACGGCGCCGAAGGCGATTCCGGCAATGCCGGTGAGGATCCCGACCACGCCGGCGGTGTTGTCGCCCAGATCGCGTCCGGGGGTGTCGGGTCGGCGCGCTGCCAGGGCGGTTCCGATGGCGGCGGCACCGAGGAGGATGCCGAGGCCGAACATCCAGAACGTCAGTATCGAGAGTGCACCGAGCATCAACGCCATGTCGCTGTATTCGTCGCTGGTGATCGGACGGTGGTGATCCCACCAATCGGGCGAGGTGTGCGTGCGGGATTCGGTGTTGCCTGTGTTGTCGGATTGCTCGTGCGGGGGGAAGGTTGATGCAGTCATGGCAGCTGAAGGGTTCTCGCGCTGATTCTTTCGTGTGGTGGATGTGCAGTCGGCCATTCGTATGTGCGGTGGGAGATCGAAACGATGGTGGGGTGAGCCCCGAGAACCCATCGCGTGTCCTCGGGAGTCACCCCACCATCAAGCGGTGTTCGGGCCAGGTGGATCAGGCTTCGATCTGCACCTGTGTTGTCGATCCGGCGTTACCGGTTCGTGAGGGCGGTCCGGAGGAGACCTCGATCCTTCGCGGTTTCGCCTTCTCTGCGATCGGCAACGTCACCGTCAACACGCCGTTGTCGTACGAGGCCTCGATTTGTTCGGCGTCGATGTCGTCGCTGATCGACAGCTGTCGTCTGTATGTTCCCGCGAAACGTTCACTCGCCAGCCAGCTCACACCCTCTTCGGAGTGGTCGGTGCGATGCGCGGTCAACGTCAGGGTCGAGCCGTCGATGTGCACGTCCACTGATCCTGGGTCGACGCCGGGAAGATCGGCGTGCAAGACGTACTGGTCTTCGACCTTGTAGAGGTCCATCGGCATGAACCGTGGACTGCGTCCGTTGCCGGTTCCCGCGGCGAGTACGGACTTGGTGATCGCGTCGATGTCGGTGAAAGGATCGAAACGAAGCACAGCAACACACCTCCCATGTCGTGAAAAGAATGGTCACCGCCACTGTGGCGGTTGACCGAACTCACTGTGCGAGAACATGATAACCACCCGAGTTGGCACTCTGCAACCGAGAGTGCCAGATCAGTAAACAGAGCAGTTCACACCATCACCCGAAAGCAATCGAGTGAGGAGTCGGTGGCATCGGGCACGGCCATACCCGCTCGCAGACCGGACTGGAGATAGTCGACGACCTCCCCATTGAGGCGCTCTCCCGGCACCACGACCGGAATTCCGGGTGGATACGGTGTGAGCTGCTCGGCCGCGATACGCCCGGCAGCGTGCACACCTGGGACCATTTCCGTCCGGGCGAAGAATGCCTCGCGTGGCGATGAGACAGTTTCGAGTTGAAGGCTCCCGGGAGAGGGTAGTTCGATGCGCGGGGTGTCGGGGAAACTCGGTGCTGCGCCGCAGAGAGCTTGGAGACCGTCCAGCAACCTTCGGGTGGTATCGCGATCGTCTGCGGTGGAGACGGTCGCGAGAATGCGCCGATGATCGCTCATGCCGACGTCGATCGAGCGTTCGGCTCGGAGCCAATCGGCGCATTGGTAGCCGGTGGCTCCCGTGCGTGAAACGTCGATCAGCACTTGCATTCTGTCGAGGTCGTGGGATGCCTGGTGACCCAGCAATTCGGAGTCGAGAACCTCGAGGTCTGGGAGCTGTTCGATGTCGTCACGAAGTGAATTGACCAGTGTCAGAGCTGAATCCAACAACTCGTATCCGGTCTCGACCATCTGACGGCGCCATCCGTCCAGGGCTGAGTAGATCATGACGTTGGGGCTCGTGGTCATCAACAGGTCGGCGCACGCCGACAGATGAGCAGTGTCGACAAGATCTCCCTGGACGTGGAATACCGACCCCTGTTCGAAACCCATCCCCATCTTGTGCACACTGACCACGCAGACGTCCGCTCCCGCGTCCATCGCCCAGGTCGGCAACCCTTCGTGAAAAGGCAGGTGTGCACCCCACGCCTCGTCGACGATCAAGGGTTTACCCCTCCGGTGGCATTCGTCTGCGATCGCGGCTAGGTCTGCACAGGTTCCGTACGGACTAGGGCTGACGACCAGCGCGCCCGCCGCGTCCGGGTTCTTTTCCCACGCCTCTCGCACCTGAGATGGGGATGGGGGGTGCGAAATATGGTGGGCAGCATCCCATTGTGGGGTTATCCAGCGGGGGGTGATGCCGGCGAAGATCAGCCCTGCGACGATCGACTTGTGGCTGTCTCGACTGAGCAGCAGTCCTCCGGGATCGTTGCCCGCGACTGCCATCATTGCTGCTTTGACGGATAGTGAACTACCGCAGGTCGAGAAGAACGCATAGTCCGCGCCCACCGCGTCGGCCATCAATCGTTCGGCATCTGCCAGGTAGCGGTTCGATGATCGGCGGTCGTCGAGACCGGAGGTAGCGAGAACGTCGTCGTGGAACGGCTGCCGCCCGAGTACATCGAGTACCCGCCGGTCCGTGCCGCGACCTTGTCTGTGCCCCGGTGGGGTGAACCCGTATCGATCCAACCGACGGTACTGCGCGAGGGCCTCCAATAACGGTGCTCGGTTTTGATCCATGCGGCGGGACTACCCCAGGCTCGGCGGAAACAATCGAAACACACGTCACATCAGCCTCGCCAGCTCTGGTGTCAGCACGATGGGGCAACCTCCGGTGTCCACACGAAGGGGTAGCGAGAACCCGAGCGTGCCAGCTCAGTGACAAGAACTGGCCTATCGAATGGAAATCCAACGCGTCGCCACGACTTGCCCCCCGGTATTGGACTTGCGGGCCGCTCCTGCATGGTGCCGAGATCGAACTGCCTACTGACGTGGCAGTCGCACAGGGTAGAGGGTCCCCGCAGACCGCGGATGAAACGCCACCGAAAGTACGAGAGCGTCCCCGAAAGGGTTGAACTTTCTTCGGTTTGTGTGACTTCGAGTACTACCGGTCGGTAGCCTTCGCTCCGAGTACACAGATGTGACTCGCGACACGCCAAAACGAGTGAGGTTTCGGTGCGTCGATTCCATGCTTGAGGAGCCCAATGTCCAAGAATGCCTTGAGAACCCGAGTTGCCCCCACGATGGCGATCGCTGCAGCCCTTGCATTGATAGGAGGAGGCGTTGCCACAGCAGAGGAGAATTCCTCGCTCGGTTCGTCCGGTACACCTGCCGCTACCCCTTTGACATTCGACGGCTGGTCGTCATGCCCCGTCGAAGACCTCGACGTCGCCACCTGCGCAACCGTCGTGGTGCGCGGCGGCTCGATGAAAATCGGGGGACTGACCGTGCCCGTCCCCGACGGCGGGCTCAAGATCGCGGGCGGAGTCAAGTACGCCACCCAACCCGACGGCAGCTTCGTCGAAACCTTCGTCCCCAAGCCGGACGGCCGCAACGGGGTGTACTCGAACCCGATCTCCGTGCCGGGCGGGGCCATCGGAATCGACACTCCACTGAATCTGACCCAGATCACGGCAACAGTCGAAGCTGTTGGGCTACAGAACATCAAGGTGCTCGATCAAGAGCTGACGATGCCGGTACGACTGAAACTGTCGAACTCGTTGTTGGGTAACAACTGCTATCTCGGCTCCACAGCGAACCCGATCAACCTCCACCTCACCACCACCGGCAACCCGCCCTCAGAGCCCATCGGCGAATATCCGGGAGCGGTGTTCCCTGCCGTTCAGCACACCGACAATCTCTTCGCAGCTCCCGCCGCCAGCGGATGCGGGGTCTTCGGTGCACTCAACTGGGCGGTGAACCTGCGAGCAGGAACCCCCTCCGCCAGCGGAAAGAACTCTCTCACCACATCCAGCGACGTCTACACCGTCGCCGCGCGCAAGGTACGACCACCGGCAGCGGCCGCTGCACAGGCAGCCGAACCTGCAGCTGTGGCGCAGATGGGAGCCGCCGGGTAAAGATCAGACCCGCCTGAATTTCTTTCGACTCACGGTTCATCCCAAAAGTATTCGACAGAAGGGCACATCACATGTCATCACGCACAATGCTCAGTAAGGCCTCAACGCTCGTCGGGGCAGCGGCCGCATTGACCATCGCTGCATCCGGTATCGCGACAGCCTCCACCACGATCAGCCCCGCCGCGGCCACTCCGGTGACGGCTACCAGCAGTGGGCTCAGTTTCGTCACAACCGGCGGTCTCGAGCTGTACTGCACCAGCGTCAGCGGATCCGGAACGACCCCTGCTGCGCCCGGCAACGTGAACTCCGGAACGGGCGGAATCAACATCAACATTGCCAGCGTGGGACTGTCCGGATGTGACCTCGAAGGTGTGCCTGCAACAATCACCACCTCGGGTTCCTGGGCTCTGAACGTCAACGCAGACAGTGGATCGCCGATGGGAAGTATCAAGATCCCTAACGGTGGAGCCCACGTAGTTGCCGGTAGCTGCGTCATCGACGTCACCGCCAGCACTGCTGGCCCGGTGCCCTACAGCAACACGACACACACCGTCACCGCCAACAACACCGGAACGGTGAACTTCACCTCCAACGGTGGAAGTGCATCCTGCCCGGCAGCAGGGGCCGGAACGGCGAAGATGACCGGGGCACTCAAGTTCAACTCCACGCCCGGTATCACCGTCACTCCCTGACTCGGGATGTAGTTGCGCCACAGTCACACCCACCTCATCGATAACACCGCAGGTGGGTGTGACTGGCGCACCCGCGGCCTTCCCACACCGACCCGCGGCGCCGATTGATCTTGCATTCAGCCCACACTGGTAGAGCACAACTTGCGACGCCTTACCCGAATTGGGTTTCATCGATACCGCGTCGGTGGAACGTCGGCTCCCACGAACACGGAGTGCCGCCCACCCGCAAAGGCGCGCAGATCGAACTCGATGCGCATCACCTGCGAGGACGAATTCAGGAAGACGCCCGTGTCAGCCTCAGGCACCCGTTTTTGCCTCTGCAGCGACAAATCTTATGAATCCGCGCCGCCGCAAACTCGCACTCCCGTGATGAGGCGAAGTCAGCGTACGACTGATTTTGCCCCGCCCCGGTCTGCTTTCACTGGTCACGTCGAATTCGCGAGTTTCAGACAACGTGAGCTGGGTACCAGGTTGGTGGTCGACGGAAAGAGCGATGGATGCTGTGGTGAGGGCCGAATCCGACGAACGCGAGACGTGGTGGCGAGAAGTTATGGGAGTCGCAGCGAAGGGCAGCGCTGGAAAAGGACGCCGAGGAGTCAGCGCGACGCACAACCTCAGCAAGACCAAGGTCGCGCGAATCGCGAGCAAGGTCGATTCAACCAGTGAGCGCGGCCTGAACGCACAGGGTGAGCAACGCATCTGATCGACCTGTCCTGTGCTACATGAGAATACGAATTCGAAAGGACGAAGGGCGATGGTCAACGTGGTTCTTCTGTTCGCGATGTTAAGTGTCGGTCTAATCGTGGTGATGTCCCTGGACTTCAAGTGGCTCCGGATTTCGTCGCGTACCGACAGCCACTCGGCGCGTAACCATCGGAGGCGGATCGGAACGTGAATCGAAATTCCCACCTCCGGCTCTTCCGGATGCTGCGCGGCGATGGTGGCATCGAATTCCCATGTCTGTCCATCCATCTCAACTAGCCAACGTGAATGGGCGCCGTCCACATGTCGAATCTCACGCACTTCGGACTTGAAGTGCGTGAGGTGGTTCGAACCGGGCCAACTGGTAGGCAGTGCGGATCGGGACGTCGACATTGACGAATCCGTTGACCTGTTCATGTTCAGCGGCTACCTGCAGGGTTGCCCATCAGTTATGGAATACAACGATCCGCAGCCCACTGTGTCGGCTCATATAAGCGAAACTTCAAGGGAGCCTCCAAAATGCGATCTATCAGCGCTCCGAATCTCAATGTTAGCCGCATGGTAGTCGATCGTGGAAAAAATGCCTGACCGCAAGGTTGGAGCTGTTCCGTGGTGGGTGAAACCCCGGGCGCCTCTGCAGAGCACACGGCCCTCTCCGGCGATACGCACAAATACGGCGATACGCACGAATACGGAAAGAATTTCGCGGCGCGCTGGACGCAGCACGCCCGATCTCGCGGAAAAGCGCTGGTGTGAGGAGTTGTGGCATTCAAGTTCAGCGGCCAACCGAAAGACAACGCCGGTTCGGTCCGCGGCTCCGTCATTTACGTGAACGACGCGGATACCGTCCTGAAAAGGTGAGACAGGATAAGCGTGGAAAGCGAGGAGCAAAGCGAGAAACAAAGCACTGCAACACTTCTCGGGATCATCTTCGCTATCGATGCGCCGCAACTTCCCATGACGATTTGGACAAGTCGATGATCACGTGCCACCGTGTCATTCTGACGATCGCAGCTCGCTACGTGATCAACGGACCAAGCTCGGTTCGCAAAGCCTGCAACGATTGTGCCAACAAGCGAGAGACATGCATTTGCGAGAGTCCGACCTTTTCTGCGATCTCCGCTTGCGTAAGTTCACCGAAAAACCGGTAGAGCAGAATCGTGCGTTCTCGTTCGGGCAAGGCGAGTAGCGCCGGGCGAAGCGTTTCATGATTGTCCACGCCGTCCAAGGCGGCGTCGAAGTGTCCGAGCGTATCTCCCAGTGATACACCACCTTGGACGGTGGCTCCGTCCAGAGATGTCGAATGATAGGAATCGCCCGCAGCGACGATGCGCCCAACCTCGCCAGGCTCCACACCGATCTCGGCGGCGAGCTCGGGCACCGTGGGCTCCCGCCCGAAGCTTTGCGTCAGTGACGATCGTGCCTTCTCCAACGCCAGATGGTTTTCCTGCAATGAACGTGGCATCCGCAGGTCCCAGCCTTTGTCACGAAAATGCTTAGGTACTTCACCCATCATCGTCGGAACCGCGAACGAGAGAAAGTCCCGGCCCTTGTCAAGATTGAATCGGTCGGTGGCATTGACCAAACCCACCCGGGCGACTTGAACGAGATCTTCGTGAGGTTGACCACGACCTCTGTATCGTGCAGCAATGTTGTCGGCAATCGGGAGACAAGTTTCGATGATCTCGGTTCGAATCCGTTCTCGATCCGGGGCGTCGTTGGGTAGCGCAGTCATCTCTACGAACAGATCGGTCAGTTGTGCGTAGGCGTTGCTGTCTTTCCCGACTGGGCTCATGACCCCGCCGGCAAAGCCTTCGTCAGAATAATCGTCACGGTCCAGGCACCCTCTTCAGCGGCAGGAACCTGTTCGAGAACGACATCATCGACCAGTGTCTTGAGGATTATCCACCCGAAGGAAGTGGAGCTGACATTCACCGAGGAGGCAGCGTTCACCGTCACTTTCAAGTGCAGATTGGCCACGCCATCAAGGTCGAAAGTACACGTCAGTGCGCTGTGCGGCAGAGCATGGCCAATGAGGGTAGTGGCGGCTTCGTCGACCGCGAGCACCAGATCTGTGAGCGAGTCGACCGATACCGCGTAATGTGCGGTCGCCGTGCGCACAAGGGCACGCAGGGGCAGGAGTTGTTCAGTGGACGCCGCAACAGAAAGCAGGGTGGAGGGTGCGACGGTAGGCGAATGCATCGCCTGTTCGGATGAGGTCACGTGAGCGTGCTCCTGTGTAGAACCGATTCGTTGTGAAGGACGAAAGTGATTGAAAGAGTCCAACAGTATGTCCATTCTCTATCAAAACGGACCTCAAACATTCACTAGGTGCAACGGGCGTCTCTCGCGCGCGCCCAGAAGAACCACGGCCCTCGGGGGCCCCCTTTGCACGAGGGAGCCCCCTTCGCACGAGGGATGCAGCAAGGATACCTAGTTCCGATTCGTGGAACCCCGGCTACTTTCCGCGCTTTCGCGACCCCGGACATTCGTCACACCAATGCGTTCGGCGAGATTCCCTACTGGTCGATTGGTAAACACGATCGCACGAGAAGTCGTATTCGGTAGACGAGAGCAGTTCGGTCAGTGAATCGGAGGTGACGCGTCACCACGACTGGCACCTACCCGTCGTCGGGACGAAAGAGGACGGCTTCCGGTCGCAAGAACTGCGCAGCCCGACTCCGTCTCACCTCACCCGGTTCCGTCGCAGCTTCGTACACAGAACCCGTATGGCCGCGGCGTCGTGCACAGAGGCACCACTTGCAGTCGAGCTGACACAAACCAGCCCCAGATCATGCCGCAGCGCCAGCGGACTCCTACGGCCTTGACGTATTTGCGATTACCAGATGCGCGTCCGGGGTAGGTGCCCGTCATGGAGCCCTCCCGAACCGATGCCGAGATCACTCTGACCGTGGACGGCTGTCGTCGAACGGTCACCGTCGACACGCGGACGACGCTTCTCGACGCGTTGCGCGAACGCCTGGACGTGATCTCGCCGAAGAAGGGGTGCGATCACGGGCAATGTGGCTCGTGCACCGTCATCCTGGACGGGCGCCGGGTGGTGTCATGTCTGACGTTCGCCGTGGCGCACGACAACGCCGAGATCACCACGGCAAGCGGTTTGTCGGGCGAAGACAACCTGCACAGCATTCAACAAGCCTTCTTGGACCACGATGCATTCCAATGCGGATACTGCACCCCCGGACAGCTGTGCTCGGCCGTCGGAATGCTCGACGAAGTGAAGGCCGGCCATCCCAGCCACGTGACACAGGACCTCGAGACTGATCCTCAACTCGACGACAACGAGATTCGAGAACGCATGAGCGGAAATCTCTGCCGGTGCGCTGCATACGGGAACATCGTCGCCGCTATCCGACAGGCCGCACAATCATGAAGCCCTTCGAGTACGTTCGCGCCCGCGACGTCGGCAGCGCGTTGCGCCTGCTGACCGACAATCCCGACGCCACCCTCATGGGCGGAGGTACCAACCTTGTCGACCATATGAAACTCGGTGTGGCGCGGCCCCGGTTGGTGATCGACGTAAGTCGATTGCCCCTGAACGAAATACAGGTACGCCCCGACGGCGGGGTACGCATCGGAGCAACGGTTCGCAACAGTGATCTCGCAGCTCACCCCGTCATTCGCAGCCGATACGCCGTGCTGGCACGCGCCCTCCTTTCCGGAGCGTCAGGCCAGTTGCGCAATGCTGCAACCACAGCAGGCAACCTCATGCAAGCCACCAGGTGCGTCTACTTCCAGGACGTGACAACTCCGTGCAACAAGCGAGAACCCGGAACCGGCTGCTCCGCCGTCGGCGGTTACGTGCGCCACCACGCCGTGCTCGGAGCATCCGACCACTGCATTGCCGTACACCCGTCGGACATGGCAGTGGCACTCTCGGCGCTCGACGCCGCGGTCGTCGTTCTCGACGGGGACGGCGAGCACCGCATCCCCGTCAACGACTTCTACCGCTTGCCTGGGGATTCGCCCGAGCGAGACACCGTCCTGACTCACGATCAAGTGATCGTCGCAGTCGACCTGCCGGCGCCCTCGGAAATGCAGTCGACGTACGTCAAGGCACGCGATCGAGCGTCCTTCGCTTTCGCTCTCGTTTCGGTTGCCGCCGCGATCAAACTCGAAGACGGCGTGATAGCCGACGTCCGGATTGCACTCGGAGGCGTGGCCCACCGCCCCTGGCGCGCGTACAAGGCCGAAGAAGTCCTACGCGGCTCCCCGCCCTCCGACGACATGGTCGGGCGGGCAGCAGATATCGAGTTGTCCGAAGCGAAACCACAGCCGGACAACACTTTCAAGGTTCCGCTTGCCCGCAATCTCATAATTTCCGCTTTACGCTCACTCACCACCGGAGGGCCCGGACGATGAAGATGATCGAACCGGAATCCCTGGGAAATCCGCTGGAGCGCATCGACGGATACGCGAAAGTCACCGGCACCGCGCGCTACGCGTTCGAACATCCGGTGGATAATCCCACTTACCTACATGCGATCGAGGCTACAGTTGCCCGCGGACGCGTCGTCCACATGAGAACCGAACTGGCAGAGTCCCTCGAGGGGGTCGTCGCGGTCCTCACCGTGTTCGATGCTCCGCGTTTGGCAGATACGGAGGATCGTGAACTCTCCGTCCTTCAAGATCCGGAAGTGCATTTTTGCGGACAGTTCATCGGCGCGGTAATTGCCGACTCCCCCGAAACCGCCCGTCAGGGAGCCGAATCCGTCGTGGTGCAGTACGACGTAGACCCCCATGATTGCGAGTTGCGAGCCGATCGCGACGACCTGTACGCCCCGGAGGACGTCAGCGGTTTCCCCACCGACACCACCGACGGTGATGCCGAGACTGCCTTCGCCGCATCGAAAGTCACTGTCGACCAGACATACACCACTCCGCTCGAACACAACAATCCCATGGAACCGCATGCGTGCATCGCAATCTGGAGGGAAGACGCGAAGAACGGCGAGCCTTGCGTAACTCTGTACGACTCCACCCAGGGCGTTCACATGGTTCGCGAAACTCTGGCACCGATGTTCGGGCTGGAGAACGAACAAATGCGTGTCGTAGCACCGCATGTCGGCGGAGGATTCGGCTCGAAGGGGTCACCGCACGCGCACAACGTCTTGGCGATTCTCGCTGCCCGCAGAACCGCAGGGCGGCCGGTGAAGTTCGCACTCACGCGGCAACAGATGTTCTCGATCGTCGGCTACCGCACGTCGACCATCCAGCGCATCAGATTGGGTGCCGACGCCGACGGACGATTGAATGCCGTCTCCCACGACGTCATCGAACAAACGTCGAAGATCAAGGAGTACGCCGAGCAGACTGCTGTTGCCACTCGGATCATGTACTCCACAGTCAACCGCTCCACCTCGCACCGGGTTGCCGCCCTCGATGTAGCGGTCCCGTTCTGGATGCGCGCGCCAGGCGAGACTCCCGGCATGTACGCACTCGAGGTGGCGATGGACGAGCTCGCAGTGGCGTGTGGCCTCGACCCGATCGAGCTCCGCGTGCTCAACGAGCCAGAGGTAGATCCGGAGAGTGGAAAACCTTGGTCCGGGCGCCATTTGATCGAATGCATGCGGGTAGGGGCCGATAAATTCGGCTGGCAGGATCGACGTGGAGAGCAAGGACGCGCGGATGGTGAACGCCGCCTGGACGGTAATTGGCTGGTAGGAACCGGAATGGCTGCGGCCACCTATCCCGCGATGACCAATCCGGGATCGAGTGCGCGCATAGCCTTCGGAGCGGATCGAATCCACACCGTCCAGATCGGTGCGGCCGATATCGGCACGGGAACCTGGACGACTCTCACCCAGATCGCCGCTGACGCTCTCGGTTGCCCGATTGACGAGATCAAACTCGAAATCGGAGATACAGCGTTGCCTTTCGCAACCGTCGCCGGCGGGTCGGCCGGTATCTCTTCGTGGGGATCCACCATCGTTGCGGCCGCACGTCAGTTCCGTGCGGAGCACGGCAACACTCCGGCCGCGGGTGCGGAAACGACGACGGAAATGCCGGAAAATGCCGAAGAGCAGCTGTACTCCATGCACTCGTTCGGCGCCCACTTCGTCGAAGCGCGAATCCATCGCTATACGGGCGAAATCCGAATTCCCCGAATGCTGGGCGTTTTTTCCATCGGGCGTGCAATAAATGCCCAAACGCTTCGCTCACAGCTCATCGGCGGAATGACCATGGGAATGTCGATGGCGCTCCATGAGGAGAGCTTCCGGGACAACCGGTTCGGGCATGTGACGACGCAGGACCTGGCGAGTTATCACATCAGCACGCACGCCGATATTCAAGACATCGACGCGGTGTGGCTCGACGAAGTCGACCCGCACGTCAATCCGATGGGGTCACGAGGGGCCGGGGAAATCGGGATCGTCGGAGCTGCGGCCGCAGTAGTTAACGCGATCCACGATGCCACCGGCGTTCGGGTACGCGACCTGCCCGTCACCGCGGACAAGGTTATGTTCTGTTGAATCGCGGCAGGAGATCCGCAGATCGAACTGTGAGGAGCAAGGAATTCTCGAGCATCCACTGATACGGCGATGTGAACGCATCGGTCTGGTGAAAGCATTGAAAGGCGCTGTCGCCGTCGTTGCCGCATGGGTGATCGCCAGCCACGTCTTCCGCAGTCCAGAAGCATTTCTCGCGCCGTATGCAGCACTCTTCATCATCGGGAACACGGTACGAAACTCGATGTGGGTGGCGGCCCGCCAGGTGAGCGTGGTCGTCCTCGGAGTGGTAGTGGCTGCGATGGCAGCGTTCGCACTGCCCCCAGTCGCCGCGCTTGCACTCGCAACGGCGGTAGGAATACTGGTCGGCCGTGTTCGACAATTGTCCCCGGACGGGATTTGGGTGGCAGTCACTGCGGTACTGGTACTCCTATACGGAACGGCGACGAACCCCTATCTGGTCATGCACCGTATCGGCGATGTGGTGCTCGGTGTGTTCGTGGGCATCACCGTCAATGCCGTCCTCATCCCACCGGACTATCTCTCTGACGCTCGCGACTTGTTGGTGGCACGTACTCACGAGGTATCGGACATTCTCCGACAAATGGCGAAGAACGTGAAAGCTGGTGCTGGAGTCGATGATCTCTGGCGTCGCCGAGCCCTGTCGGTGAACAAGTCCGTGGCCGCGAAAGCCGCGGTGATGGACGGCGAAGCCAGCCTTGTCGGAAACTTTCGCAAGCGCGGCTGGTTGCGGATAGGTGGTTCCGAACTGTTTCGCCCTGCAGCCGAAGCTCTCGATCGCTCGGCGTTACATCTCATGGGCCTGATCCTTGCCGTCGAGGATGGTGATTTCGGCGAGAACGAGAACCTGCGAGTTGCGATCTCCGATCTGCTCGATGCCATGGCCGGAGCGTTTGCCGATGCGGGACGAAGTCCGGTACATGATCCGACCGAGGATCACCCGCTTGCGACGTTGCCGCGCGCCCGGACGTCGTTGGCGGAACTCGAAAATCTTCTGCAGAAAGGAAGCGTCGCGTCCACGGCAGCCCCCTCGATCATCCTGTCCAGCCGTGGATTGCTCGCTGCACTCGCTGTCCTCGACCGAGAGGGGTACGACGCCGCTGCTCACGACTGAGTTTCGACAGAGGGTCGATTGGGTAGCAACCCGGGCATGGCGACACACACCGTTGATGCGGACGACCCGCTCAAGCCGTCCGATCCCACGGACCTGACAGCGCAATCTTGGAAATTCGTCGCACGGCGTTCGGCGCGTGAGTTCACGCAGGACCAGTGCACTGACCTGGCTGCCGCTCTGACGTATTACGCTGTGCTGTCGCTCTTTCCAGCCCTGTTGGCACTCGTGTCCCTACTGGGCGTTGTGGGCCAGGGGCGCTCCAGTGTGGACACGGTGATGGAACTGGTCGCTGCAGTCGGGCCGGACTCCGCTGTCGACACGATGCGCGGCACTGTCGAACAACTGGTCGCGGCTCCAACGGCCGGCTTTGCTTTGATAGTCGGTCTCGCCGGCGCGCTGTGGTCAGCGTCGGGCTATGTCGGCGCATTCGGGCGTGCGATGAACCGTATGTACGAGGTGGACGAGGGCAGGCCGGTGTGGAAGCTTCGCCCTCTGCAACTGGCCGTCACACTTGCCGGTCTTCTGTTGGTCGCTGCAGTGATCTTGATGCTCGTCGTCAGCGGACCGGTCGCCAAAGCGCTGGGTGACCAGTTGGGTATCGGGGACGGCGCGGTGACGACGTGGAACATCGCGAAGTGGCCGGTGATTCTGATCTGTGTAACGCTGGCGGTTGCGGTGCTGTACTACGTAACCCCCAACGTCAAGCAACCGAAATTTCGTTGGATCAGCGTCGGGGCAGCACTCGCAATTGCGGTGTGGATCGTAGCCTCAGTCGGATTCGCCTTTTATGTAAGCCATTTCGGTAGTTACAACAAGACGTACGGCTCGTTGGCGGGGGCAGTCATCTTCCTCCTCTGGTTGTGGATCACCAACCTCGCATTGTTGTTCGGGGCGGAGGTCGATGCGGAACTCGAACGCGGTCGGCAACTACAAGCGGGAATCGAAGCAGAGGAATTTCTACGCCTGCCTCCTCGCGACACCCGCGTTTCGGACAAGAACGCCCGTCAGCATGCACAAGACATTGCCGCCGGTCGCGAGCTTCGCGAAACGCACGGCGGTGAAGACAACGAAGGGAATTCGACAATGACCGAGCAATCCGATACCCGAGCACCGGTGCCCGGCACCTCGCCGCCGAAAGCAACCGACCCAGCCGATCCTCATTCACTGTCGACGGTGCAACTCGTGGAGCGTCTCACCACGCAGATGTCCGACCTCGTGCGGGCTGAGATGTCGCACGCTGTAACCGAAGTCAAGTCCAAGAGCACCCGCTTGGGTGTGGGCGTTGGCATCTCCGGGGCGGGCGCACTCCTATTGCTGTACGGATTGGCAGTCCTCCTGGCGGCAGCAGTTCTCGGTTTGGCAACAGCTCTCGACCCGTGGCTCGCGGCGCTGATCGTCGGAGCAGTAGTGATTGTCGTCGGCGCAGTCACCACCCTGGTTGGAGCGCAGCGAGCGAAGTCGGCTGCTCCGCCTGTCCCGGAGGAGACTGTGCAGAGCGTCAAGACGGACATCGCCACAGCCAAGAAGGGACTGAAATGAGCACTCTTGCAGATGGATCCGACGAGAACGTGCAAGCACAACGTGAGGCTCTGGCCGCAACCGTCGGTGCACTGGCAGAGAAGGCCGACGTACCAGCCCGGGTCAAAAGTGAGGTCTCGCGCGATGTGGAACGCGTGAAGCAGCAACCAGGCGCCGTCGCTGCTGCCGCGATCGGTTTCGTCCTGGTGTTAGTGCTGATAGTCCGCCGCCGCAAACGAAGGTCCTGATCCCGAGCCAGGATAGGCTCGCCGTCGTACATGTTTGCAAACGCAGCCCAGTGGGCATCTGCACCGTGCATCGCGATGCAGTGAATCGGATTCGGTGGGCTCCCGATTCACGACACCGTCGTCCTGTGAGCTGGGCTGGGCTGCCGTGCATCACAGGACGACGGGTAAACGCCGCCCCACGCATGAACGAGGTCTTTCGATGAAGCCACCCGCCATCCTCCCATCCGAAGTCTCGCGGAAACTCTCCGTCTTCGATCGCTTCGCCACATATGTCAGCGCACGGACCTCTCAGGCGTGGTTCTTCGTCGCATGTGTGGTGATCGTTGTGTTGTGGGCCCCGTCCTTCTTCCTGCTGGGGACGATCGACACCTGGCAGCTGATCATCAACACGGTCACCACCATCGTCACGTTCCTCTTGGTTGCTCTGTTGCAAAACACCCAGAAGCGATCAGATGATGCGGTGCAGCACAAGCTGAATGCAATCGCCGACGGCTTGGCCGATCTGATGAAACAGCTGTCGAAGGAGCACCCCGATCTCGATACCGACCTACGCGAACTACGCCTCGCCGTCGGGCTCGAAGATCATGAGAGCGCGTCCTGAACACGAAAACTACCTACTCTCAGGAAAACCCGCATCACCGACATACGCTATGGTGAGCACGTATCACGGTTGAGGAACCAGCCGTCGAAGCGAGAGCATCACTTCTCGTCTCTTCGGCGCGAGTGCGCCCCAATCGAATACAAGGAGTGACATGAACTGGGAAGCTCCTCCCGGCGAATGGTTCTCGCCCTCGGGCGGCGCTGGATCGTTCCCCGAGACCGGCACCATCCGAGTAGCTTCTGTGCCTGCATCGCATGTCTACGTGCGACATCTGGCCACACCAACCGGGACAGACGCAGTGATGCGCCTTGCCGACCCGATCCCGCAGGACGGCCGCAAGGTACCGGGCGGCTGGTGGCCGCCGGTCATGCTCGACCCCGCATGGATTCGCGACAACCACCGTCTGTTCGATCTCTTTCACGTTCACTTCGGTTTCGATGCGATCGCGCCACGCGTGATGGAAGACATCGTTCACGAATTGCGGACGCACGCTGTCCCTCTCGTGTACACGGTGCACGACCTACGAAACCCTCATCAAACTGATCCTGAGCCCCACCGCGAATTGCTGAACGTCTTGATACCCGCGGCCGATTCTCTCATCACCTTGACCCCAGGCGCTGCGGCGACGATCTCGTCCGGCTGGGACAGGGCGTGCACAGTTCTGCCCCATCCGCATGTCGTCGAATTGGACAACTTCGATCTCGTGCGTCCTCCCACAGCAGATTTCACGGTCGGCGTCCACGTCAAAAGCCTACGCCCCAACATGGATCCCTTTCCCGTGCTCGACACGTTGTGCGCAACTATTGCGACCTTGCCGGGCGCGCAATTGGTCGTGAACGTTCACAACGAGATCTTCGACCCGGACAATCACTGGTACGCACCGCTATCCGCGAACCGACTCTTGGACTACTCACGTCGCCCAGATGTCGACGTGGTGGTGCACCGATATTTCAGCGACGACGAGTTGTGGAAATATCTGACAACTCTTTCGGTCTCGGTCCTGCCGTATCGGTTCGGTACACATTCAGGATGGTTGGAGGCCTGCTACGACCTCGGCACCGCCGTCATCGCGCCCAGTTGCGGGTTCTACTCCGAGCAGCAGGACTGCAAGGTCTACGGGTTCGACGAACATCACTTCGATGCGGAGTCGCTCGATCGGTCTGTGCGAGAGCTCTATTCGGAGACACCGACGCGTCTTTCGGTAGCGATGCGTACCAGCCAACGCCGAATGCTGGCATCAGCCCATCGAGAGATCTACGAAAAGGCACTGGCATGAGAGCGTTGCGTGTCGCGCTGATCGCGTCGAGTCGTTACCCGGTGAATCAACCATTCGCCGGCGGGCTCGAGGCTCATGTGTGGCACTTGGCCGCTGCTTTGAGGAATGCTGGACACAGCGTCACGTTGTTTGCCGGTCCCGGTTCGGACCCGGAACTCGATTGTGAATTGATCGATGTCCGTCCCGCACCGCTCAGCACCGCCGCTCGAACCGACATCTCCATGCCTGCCGAACATTTCATGCAAGAGCATCACGCCTATCTCGATCTGATGCTTCGACTGTCACGGAATTATGCAGACAGCTTCGACGTCATCCACAATCACAGCTTGCACTATCTTCCCGTGGCCATGACGTCGACGCTGAACACGCCGGTCCTCACCACATTGCACACGCCCCCGACACCGTGGCTGGAGTCGGCAATCGCGGCAGGCAGTTCGCCCGGCCGGTTTGCCGCGGTCAGCAACTTCACCGCGGAAGCCTGGAAACATGCTGCCGGGGACGTCGACGTAGTGCACAACGGCGTCGACACGAATCAGTGGCGCCAGGGACCCGGAGGGCAACGGTCGATCTGGTTCGGCCGGATAGTCCCGGAAAAGGGTGCTCACCATGCGATCGCAGCAGCGCGCGCGGCTCGAATACCGTTAGCGCTCGCCGGACCGATCAGTGACCACGCCTATTTCAGCGAGTGGATCGAACCTGAACTCGGCAATTCGGTTGACTATCTCGGCCACCTCGTCACCGACGACCTGGTCACTGCAGTAGGGAAGTCCGCAGTCGCGCTCGTCACTCCGCAGTGGGACGAGCCCTACGGGTTGGTCGTGGCCGAGTCACTCGCGTGCGGCACACCGGTCGCCGCCTACGGCCGGGGTGGGATACCGGAGATACTCACGCCCGATTGTGGACGACTGGTCCCGGCCGACGATGTGAGAGCCCTGACCGCCGCAATCGGTGAGGCACGGCAGCTGGACCGCGCGAGCGCTCGAGCCCGCGCGGTCAGCCACTGTTCGCAACGACGTATGGTGGACCGCTACATCGAGGTGTACGACGAAATGGCGTGCAGCGTAACAACTTCTCCGAGGCGAGCCAGCTGATGATCGGCTACTACATCCACCACCACGGCCGGGGGCACCTAACTCGCGCCGCATCGATCGCGGCACATCTCGGCGACGACGTCACTGCGCTGAGCAGCACAGATCCGATCGCTGCGAAAATGTTCGAGCACCACCTGGTCCTCCCACTCGACAACGGCGAAACACACAGGCGCGATCCGACCGCAAACGGCGCGCTCCATTGGGCACCGGTACACGAATCCGGCCTTCGTTCTCGAATGGCACAGGTCGCGGAATGGGTAGCGTCCACGCGTCCCGCCGCGGTGGTCGTGGACGTATCGGTGGAGATCGCGACGTTCATCCGCCTCATGGGCGTCCCGGTCATAGTATTGGCGATGCCCGGCGACAGGGGCGATACCGCCCACCAACTGGCATACCAGATCGCCGATCACATCATCGCAGCTTGGCCACAGGAGGTGTACGACCCGACCTGGCTCCATCCGTATGCGAGCAAAACAACCTATGTAGGCGGAATCAGTCGATTCGACGGCAGGGAGAGAGCATCCCGGCCCGACCACACATCCACGGCGCCACAGGTAGTGGTCCTGAGCGGTGCGGGTGGATCTGCGGTGTCGGACGCGGACGTAAAAGCTGCTGCAGCCCAGCACGATTCCTTCGCATGGAAAGGGCTCGGCCTACCCGGAGGCACGTGGATCACCGATCCGTGGCCCGACATCTGCACCGGCGACGTCATAGTCTCCCACGCAGGTCAGAATGCGATCGCCGATATCTCGGTCGCCGCTAAGACGGCCATCGTCATCGCGCAGAAACGTCCGTTCGGAGAACAGGTCGCGACGGCCGACGCACTGTCCACGCACAACCTCGCGGTGACGCTGCAGGAATGGCCGCCACTCGGCGCGTGGCCCGAATTGATCTCACAAGCGCGCGCCCTCGACAACGAACGCTGGTCCGCATGGCAGAGCACCGGCGCTGCTGCGCGCGCAGCGAAAGTCATCGAAGCGGTAGCAAATCGCTCCCCAGGAACACTGCCGTGAAGACAGCAGTGATCACGATCGTGCGTGGTCGTCATACCCACCTACGGATGCATCTGCGCGGCCTGGCCCTCGAGAGGACGACGCCCTATTTGCACGTGGTCGTCTCGATGGGAGACCCCGCTGTGAAGACCGTAGTAGCGCAAGAGGATAGCGCTGCACGTGTACTCCACATAGACGTTGCGGACAACGGCGCTCTCCCGCTCGCCCGCGCGAGAAACTTGGGCGCTGCCGAAGCGCTCCGCCTCGGCGCGACACTGCTCGTCTTCCTCGACGTCGACTGCGTCGCAGTGCCGCCCCTTCTCACCAGATACCACGAAGCAGCATGTGCGAGGGCGGCTACCTCCGCCCTGCTCTGCGGTCCGGTCACTTATCTGCCACACGCCCTCCCGACATCTACTGCTCCTGATTCGTTGCCAGCCCTGCGCAATCCGCATCCCGCCAGGCCTGCCCCTGCTGACGAGACCACCCTCGACGGGGACAACTTCGACCTCTTCTGGTCTTTGTCCTTCGCGGTCACTGCACCGACGTGGCGTGCACTGGGCGGGTTCTGCGAGGACTACGTCGGATATGGCGGTGAGGACACCGATTTCGCGTGGACGGCACGTGCGAGGGGCGTGAAACTGACCTGGGTCGGTGGGGCGGACGCTTACCACCAATTCCATCCGATATCGGATCCTCCCGTCGAACACCTCGACGACATCCTCGTCAACGCAGAGATATTTCACCGGCGCTGGGGCCGATGGCCGATGCAAGGATGGATCACGGATTTCGAGGTGATGGGCCTCGTCGAGTATCGACGAGGCAGTCAACGCTGGGTGCGAGTTCGGCGACCGCACCTTGACAGTCGCGCAGGCCGAAGATGGCTCACCACCGAATCGACACATGATTAGAAAAGCGCTACCGAGGGAAGTAGAGCCGAATGGCTACCTACAGAGTGATCAATCCTGCCGGAGATGTCACCGACACGCGCGATATCGAGAGCGCCGACGAAGCACACGCATGGTTCGTGGATGCCCGTGCGGACAATTCAGAACTCGGTTGGCGCATGGAAGTGCGGCACGACGACGAATGGTCGTTCTTCGACGACACCGAAGGTGCCTCCAGCTGAGCAACAGTCGCGACTCGAGGAAAGACTGAGATGGGACATTCAAGGTGAGTTCCTCGATGTAGAAGAGAAGACCACACAATTCTCGATGAGAGAACCCAGTCGAAGGATCGGTCTCACGATCCCCAGGGACGATACGGTCCGACCCCGAGGACAGCGGGCGTACATGAGAGACGGAGCCGACCATCGTTCAGTCCGCTCGAAGCGCACCCGAGTTTCACCGTCCCACAACGAGAATGACGAAAACGACCGCAACCAATCAGCCTCGACCACTCTCCGAAAGACGTGATCCGGGCCAGCACAACATGTGAGCTGTTCTTTAGGGCGCGAACAGCCATGCCACACCCGAGAGAGACGAAGGTCGCCCGCACGACAGAACACGACGCGTGGCGAACGCCTCGAATAGGACTCTCCGTACTCCCACGCGCCATGCGAGAAGCCTCCGCGTGTCCTGATCTGAACAACCGATTCCGAGGGCACCGATAAAAATGCACAGAGCAACGAGCTCAGTACACAAAGGACGCTTTGTCTTCATAGTCGCACTAGGCCTGCTGGCAGTCGCGACTCTGGGGACAGGCATCGCACAGGGAAAATTGCCCATGAACATTGTGGTATCCGGCCAACGATTCACAGGAACCGTCTCCGCGGTCGAGGCCCAAGGAATTCAGGTATACCCGCGCGCCGCTGAGACTGCGGGTGATGCTTCCGCGAGCATCGCCGTACAAATCCAGCAGGTACGCCTGACCGACCTGTGCTTGTCGACAGTCGCCCATGGAGTCCCTCTCCTGGGCGACGTGACCATGAGCATCCGTGCCGCCGGCGACGGGACAACCGCCACGAACATCACCTTGGACGCAGCGTCACTCGGCGGTGCCATCACCGCACACGATGCGCGACTGGGCGTCGATGTCTCTGCCCTCGGTGGGGTGTCCCCACTCGATCCGCCTGACGCATCGGCAATAACGGCCGGCGACTCACTTCTGGCGCAGTCGCGGGTCGAGATCATCTCGCTGACCGCTACACAAGTCTCCATGAACACGCTCGCGATGAGCGTCGAGAAGGGAGCTGTCGGATGCTGACGAAACGAACTGCGTTCACCGCATGGCGAAGACAACGCCCTTTCGCCGGAGCAGTTCTACTGGGGGCTTCGGCAGGACTCATGCTGCTACCCGCTGTCGTGACCGTACGCCTAGGTGACGTTCTCATTTCCATCAGCACCATCGCTGGGGTTTCCACACTAATGTTGGCCGTACTCATGGCTCTGTGTGCAGTGTCCGTACTGTTGCGTGTCGACGCCAGGGTGCCCGCCGGGGTATGCGCGATGGTTCTTTCGCTGGTGGCGCTCCCAGCAGCGAACTTCGGAGGTCTGCTCGTGGGGACCCTGGCCGGCGTCGTGGGCTCGGCTCTCGTCTTAGCTTGGATCCCGGTGCTTGCGAACGATCCGTCAAGCTCCGATGTAGAGCCGATGAAGACGCCTGCGACTCAGCTGAAACCAAGCATGGCAGCAAACCATCTGCGTCGTCAGAAGTTTTCCCGGAATGGTTGCCGTCGGCAGTGACCGGGTACGTGGCGCTCATGGAGGTCATAGCAATACTCATCCTTATCGGGGTCGTCGTCTTCGTTATCGCGCGCAAGCGAATCACGGGGCGTCGCGAACCGTAGACCGAGAAGCCGCGTCACAAAATCCCTGTGATGGCTCGTCCCACGCAGAAAGAGGGACATACACACCCTTCGACCGGGGTTGTGCCTTCTTGCGTGCCGTCCTGCTGAATCGAATCAACATGTAGCCAAGCGATAGAAGGCGTTATGGAACTTTTCGACAGAATCAAAGAAGAGGCCGCAGGGTTCGTGACCAGGGTCGCCGCTCACGGCGAGACAGGCGAGCAGGTACAAACTGTGACAATCGCGTGCGCGCAGAGCGAGGTAGAGGCACTGTGGCGTGATCCCGACAAACTGTCGTCGGTCTTCGGGGACGAGGTAGGGATCCGAGTGATCGACGGAGGGGTTTTCGAGTGGACACTGTCCACCGGCCCCGACGAGATCGAATCCTGGTGGAGCAAGCTTGTCGACACCGGCGACTCGCTACGGTTCGTTACCTACATCAAAGACGCAGAATACAAAGACTCCGATCGTGGAGCCAGATCGGCGGAGCTGGCGGTGAGATTTCGAGAAGCGCCCAACGAACGTGGTACCGAGTTGAGCTTGAGTACGACATCCCGGTTGCCGGCAATCTTCACCACGACATTCCTGTTCGGCGCTCTCTACCGCGCACGCGCTCTGTTACAGACCGGCGAAGTTCCCACTCTCGCCCACAACCCGAGCGCGCGGGACAGCGCTCACTGAACTCAGGAGACTTCATGCGTGCATTGTGCTGGAACGGTGTCAACAGTCTGGCCGTGGAATCAATTGACGATCCACGGATTGTCAATCCTCACGACGTCATTGCCCAGGTCAAGTTGACCACTACCTGTGGATCGGACCTGCACTTCATTGACGGTTATCTTCCCGGTATGAAGGAAGGAGACGTGTTCGGGCACGAGTTCATGGGCGAAATCGTCGATATTGGCTCAGAGACCACTCAGATGAAAATCGGTGACCGCGTCGTAGTGCCATCGTTCATCGGCTGCAACTCGTGTTGGTATTGCGAACACGAACTCTATTCCGTGTGCGACACCACGAACCCCAACGCCGCCCTACAGCAACCTGAGCTTGGCTATCCCACAGGCGGAATCTACGGTTACACCCACCCTTTCGGTGGATATCAAGGCTCACACGCTCAATTCATTCGCGTCCCCTTCGGCGATGTCAATTGTTTCATTGTCCCAGAGGGCATTTCGGACGAACAGGCAGTTTTCCTCTCTGATGCCGCTCCGACTGGTCTCATGGGCGCCGACTTCTGTGACATCGCTTCCGGTGACACAGTTGCCATATGGGGGAGTGGCGGAGTCGGGTTGATGGCTGCCCAGAGCGCACGTCTACTCGGCGCGGAACGAGTCATCGTCATCGACCGGTTCGACGAACGACTGCGCCTCGCCCGGGAGCGCACCGGCGCGGAGACCATCGACTATTCGACTACAAACAGCGTGCACGACCAGTTGCGTGAGATGACAGGAGGGCGCGGACCCGACGCTTGCATCGACGCGGTCGGGATGGAAGGCCACGGTACTGGGCTGCAACAACTCTACGACCGCGCTAAACAAATGCTACGGATGGAGACTGATCGCGCCAACACCCTCCGTGAGGCAATTCTTGCCTGCCGTAAGGGCGGCATTGTCTCTATTCTCGGTGTTTACGGCCTTACCGACAAATTCCCGATGGGGATGATCACGAACAAAAGTTTGACACTGCGCTCAGCTCAGCAACACGGCCAACGCTACATGCCACGACTGTTCGACTACGTCATCCAAGGAGACCTCGACCCGTCGATACTGGCCACTCACGATATGCCGCTGGAAAATGCTGTGCGTGGCTACGAACTGTTCAAAGAAAAGTCAGACGGGTGCGTTCGCGCCGTATTTCGACCATGAACTTGGAATGCACTGCTGGAAAATAAATTTCACGAACGGAACACTTGTTTCGCGCTGATCGGATACTGTCCGAATCGGGCCGTCGACGCGGTGTGCAGGCACGAAACCAGCGAGAACACTCCGAGCCTGACAATCTGGTGCCACTCCTGCAGACTCGCAAGACAATCGGGACCGCCCGGCGCCGCGTCGCTAACTACCCTGTGCCGGTGAGTATTCTGCGCGCATTCGCCGAGGAACGGTATTGCGACCGATGCGTGCGGCGGGCCTCTCGACGCTGACGGTTGGCCACTACGCATAGAGCGGTAGTATCAGCAAATCAACAAATTGTTCGCTGCGCGAGCGGACTTGTCGTCGATGAACGCCACACGGACATGCTCGTGTGCATTCTCCCGTTAATGCACGCCGATGTGCGGGACGAGGAATACGTACTCGTGCCGAGCCCGCACCAGGTGCTCGACACGAACACGTCACGGAAGTTGGGCCGCACGTGAAGGTAGCCGGGTCTCCTCAACGGCGCGCACGCATCCCGCCGTCTCATTTCGTTTGCCGGGCAATGGTTTCGCCGGGTTGCCTCTGACGATCCTCGGCCCCTGACCGTATCGACCAGCTCTTCGCAGGCGCCCACGCGGATGGCATCGGATAGCCACGAGACGAGTAGTGTTCCGGCGACTGAGACAGGTGCTATTGAGCAGATCTCATTGTTACCTCGCGGCGAAAGGCCGTCTACACGAACGGAAAGTGTAATACCGGCGCTCGCACAGCATTCATCGCGTCATTGATCGCGCACCGGAAAGGACGTGCGATCGATTCATCGTTGTCGTGCAATCCGCACCCGCCCGTCTGTTTACGGCTTGTCGGGGTCCAGCGCATCTTTGACCCTGCCGAAAACCCCCTTCTCAGTTCCGACCGACACCGACGCCGGGTCCCCCCGGGAGCCGTCGTAGGTTGCATACAGCTTCGGGTCAGGGGGTGGAGCAGAGGCCCTGTTTCCTAGAGGCTGTGGGTCGGCGAGGAAGCGGTTTGTGTGGGCGAGCAGACCCCCAAGATCGAGATCTGGACCCCGTCCGGCGCCGTGCCCGATGCCCAGCGGCCCTGATCGGATTGTGTCCCATCGGAAAGGTGCCACAGCGTTTCCGCGTGCTCTGCGTACTCCTCATCGAAGAGTGCGTTCGGGGCAATGGTCCCTTCTAGTCCGTCAGCTTTCAGCTCCTCGATCGCTGAGAGCCACATATTTTGATGGTAGGTATCGCGTGCGAGATTGAACTTGAGCATGGCCTTCACGCCAGGGTCATCGGTCATGTTGTACAGACGAGCCGTTTGTACACGCCCCTGTGCCTCGGCAGTGACGTTTGCATAGAAATCTGCCAGGAGGTTCCCACTGGCGACGATGTAGCGGCCATTCCACGGAACGCCGTTACTGTCGGCGAGAACTGGGCCGCCACCGGAAATGATCGCCTGCTGCGGGTCCATTCCGCCGAGCACTGCAGCGACAACAGGGTCGGCCGCCGCAGCTTGCGTAGACTCGGTTGCGGGTGCCCCTTCGAGGAGGCGAGCGACCATTGTTGCGATCATCTCCACGTGCCCGATCTCCTCGGTGGCGATGTCCATGATCAGATCCTTGTATTTACCCTCCATCCGGCAATTCCAGCCCTGGAAGAGGTACTGCATGGTGACGGTCATTTCGCCGTATGCGCCGCCGAGTAACTCCTGCAGCTTGCGGGCATAGACGGGGTCGGACTTTTCCGGAGCTACGTCGAATTGCAGGTAATCTGTATGCCGAAACATGGTTCTCCATCAATCGATCAGTTGAATGTGACAGCGGCAACGCGCCTTAGTGCGGGCACACGCCATGCTCATTGCGTCGCACGTCGCGGGCCTACCGGGGTACTGTGCGGCGCCCGGCCTACGCTGTGAAATTCGGCCGGTACCCAAGGCGTGCCCGACCAAGCCTCGTGTCAAACAAAATGCGAGTGTGCCAAACTCGGGAAATCGTGTTCTTGCTATGCACGCTCGATCATGGCTTGTTCGAGCGCTCGACGATCGTGGAAGGGTACTTCTACACCGTCGTAGTTCATCACGTGATCGTGTCCTCTCCCAGCGACGAGGACGGTGTCACCCTTCTGTGCCTGCGCGACGGCGATCGCGAGCGCTTCACCTCTATCCGGAACGACCAGTACTGTGGCGTGCTGCGCTTCTCGGGCGCCCGCGGCGACATCGTCTCTCAAACGTGCAGCATCATCGTCGAATGGGCCTTCATCGGTCACGATCACGATGTCGGCAAAGGACCCGGCTATGCGGCCCAACGGTTTACGTTTTCCGGGATCTCTGCCGCCGGTGGCTCCGAGGACGACGATCAGGCGATTGGAGGTCAGCGTCCGCAGATACGGAAACAGCCGGCGTTGAGCCGCGGGGTTGTGGACGTAATCGACGAATGCCAGGTAGTCCTGTCCCAAGTCCACTCGTTCCAATCGTCCGGGCACGGCATTCAGTTCTTCGATACCGTCGATTGCCGCCGCCATGTCCACCCCGCCCAGTCGCAGTGAAGCAAAAAGCGGTCAGTGCGTTGTCGACTTGGTAGCTACCCAACATACGTAGTCGGATCCGCCTAACCCACTGCTCATGGTGCAGGGTGAAGTCAGTGCCCTTCCGATCTGTTTGAATGGCGGTGGCGACGACATCAGCGGGACGTCCTCGTGACGAAACAGACAGTGTGGGAACACGAATGCGCGCGGCAAGTGCTCTTCCATAAGGGTCGTCGACCCCGACCACCGCGGCAGCGCACAACTCGTCCGTGAACAGCATTGCCTTCGCTTCGAAGTACTCCGCCATCGTTCGATGGAAGTCGAGGTGGTCACGCGCAAGGTTGGTGAAGGCGGCCACGTGAAAGTACGTACCGTCGATTCGATGTTGCGCCAGGCCGTGGCTGGAAACTTCCATTGCGACTCCCTCGACGCCATCGCGAACGAATCCCGCCAGGGTTGTTTGCAATTCACCGGCCTCCGGTGTTGTACGTCGCGCCTGCCGTGAGACCTCGGGCCCACGAACGCACACCCCGCTGACGAGACCTGTCCGCTTGCCGGCTGCCCGCAATCCAGCCTCCAGCATGAATGCAGTACTGGTCTTCCCGTTCGTGCCGGTCACTCCGTACACGTCCAACATCGAGGAGGGCCGACCGTGTATCCAGGAAGCCAATGGACCTAGCGCTTTTCGAGGGTTGTCGACGACCAACGTAGGTGCAATCTCAGTCGGGCGATCACTCATCACAGCTACGGCACCTCGCGCGACTGCCTCGGCTACGAATTCGCCGCCGTGGTGCCTGGCACCCGGTAATGCTGCATAGATATCGCCAGGCTGCACGAGACGCGAATCGTGGCAGATCCCGCTGACCACGAGATCGCCGGTTCTGTCGAGTATCTCGGAGGCCACTCCGAGGTACTCGACGACTGCAGCCAGGGGCCAACTCGGTTGATCGGTACCAGTACTCGACATCGCTCTTAACCTGTCAGAGACTATCCGCAGGAATCGGCATCCGTCGGCTCACGGCATAAGACCAGGGGAGTCGGTTGCAGTGTCCGCGCAGGCGTGCCGCACGAGGACCCTGATCGCGTGCTCGATCGTGGCAGCCACGATGTCCTCCGGTTCGCCTGAGAATACTTGCTTTTCGGTGACGACGCTTCCGTGGTCGGCGATCCCGAACCAGACGGTCCCCGGGGCGACGCTCTCCTGGGTCTGTGGTCCCGCCTCCCCGGTGACGGCGACTGCCAGTGTGGTTCCCATCAAGGTGGCGATGCTGTGCGCCATGGCTCGCGCGGATTCTTCGCTCACGACGGGGCCGACCGGAACGTGGAGGACCGATTGTTTGACCTCTCGGTTGTACGCGACGATCCCACCACTGAACCAGGAACCGGCATCCGGAGCCTTGCCGAGGTGAGCAGCGATGTTGCCTGCGGTCAGGGACTCGGCAGTCGAGACCGACAAACCGCGTGCGACTGCGGCACTCGCCAAACGCTTGCAAAGTCCATCGAGGTCGGTTTCGGTCGGCAAATCGGGCCGCGGATCGTTACTCATCTCCAGTCCTCTGCAACGGATATCGAGCACTCGTCTCGTGGGGCATCGATTTCGAGCCGGTCAACGGATCAATAGTGGTGTGTTCTGAACTGATCGGCTTCACGCTGATCTTTACCTTCCGTAAAATGTTTGTCGGTAAATGATTTCGTAGATACTCGGCGACTTCCGTACCGACATGTTCGATGTCCAGTGATATGTCAGCCACGCCCGCACCGGTCTGAATGCGAACGCATCCCTCGGGCGCCAGCGTGAGCACGACCACGATTTCGGTGTCGGTCCGTGTCTCTACCGTGTCGGTGATTCGAAATCCCATGGCGTCCAGCAGCCCTCGTAGCTGATCGAATGTGTCGCTATCATCGACCACAGAGCTGCCGAGTTTTGTTTTCGCGTGCGCCGAAGACTGCGGTTCTGATAATGCATCTTCCCCATTGCGCGGGCGTCGTTCGGCTGCGCTCGTATGGGACACCATCCTGCCGCTGCGCTTTTCATGAGCAGTCGGGAGTGGCTTGCAGGCGCGTAGCACCACCAATTCCTCGATTTCCTGCCCGTGCTCGATCAGTCCGCGGCGCTCGAGCATTGCGCGGCGCGAGCGTAGGACCGGGCCGAACGGAATTGATCTCCAGGCAACGACTTCAGCAGACATCCCCCGCTCTTCGAGCATGGCTTCGGTCTTGCCGACGTCACACAACACGGATTGCAACAACAGCAGAGATCCACCTGGCGCGAGGACGTCCGGGGCTGATGCGATGATCCGGTCGAGGAGAACTCGACCGCTGGTGCCAGCGTTCCAAGCTCTCTCGATACCTGTAGCCGGCAATTCGTCGATCTCCGATGGGACGTAGGGCGGGTTGGAGACCACAAGGTCGAACACTTCTCCGTTCAGAGCCTCGGTGAGGTCTCCGCGCCGTGCCTCGACACCCACGTTGTTGAGAAGGCGGTTAAGTCCGACGTTCACGATCGCCCGGCGTGAAATATCGATCGCGAGAACCCGGCCAGCTCCCGCCTTGGCCGCGGCAACCGATAACGCACCAGTCCCTGCGCACAGGTCGAGAACGCGAGTGGAGTCCGTCATCACCTGACGCTTCAATGCCTCGACCAACAGCGATGTATCGTCCTGCGGTCGGTACACACCTGGCAAACTAACGATCATCGTCGACTCCTAGTTCACGGGGTTCGATCCCCGACAGGCCTCCTACCCGAATGTTTCCGAAACCATGCGGGAGAGCGCATGGTAGAGGGATGGACCGCTACAGAATCACGATGCCGGACGGTTCGACCACCGAGGTTTACTTCGATTCGGACAACGAAGCGATCGCGGCAGCGACGAACGCCAACTTCGGCAATAGTCGAGGAATCACCGTCGAAAGGTATGCGGACGACGGCCGGCTTTTCGCAACCCACCTACCGCAGGGCGGGCACCGCGGGACCGCGAGGAGACACCGCCCTCAACCGACCTGAAAGCGAACACGCGGTACCCTCAGGTCAGGTCTGAGGTCGCCGGCCCTTCGAGCAACGTGCCATCCGCAGCGAAACGGGACCCGTGGAGCGGGCAATCCCAGCTGTGCTCGGCGTCGTTCCAACGCAAAATCCCGCCGAGATGAGGGCACACCGCAGAGACCCGATGTGTCACACCGTCTACAGTGCAATGTGCCGAAGGCGTGATACGGTCCCAAACCACGCGTCCCTCACCCTCTGCCGTGTCACCCAGGTTGCGGAATCGGCTGATAGCAGGACGTATCCATCCGCTTATCATTTCGACTGCCACTTCACCGTTGACGAGAGCAGCCTTGGGCAGTCCGGAAATCTGATTCCAGTCCCATGTTGTGTAGATCGAGGACCAGTCCTTCGGGGCCCCAGCCACTTCGGCCGTGAGTGCGAGTGCTGCAGCGACGGCATTCGTCAGTCCCCACTTCGCGTACCCCGTCGGGATCAGGATGGAACGATCGCCGGGGACAAGTTGTCCGACATACGGTAGTTCATTCACTGGCCGATAGTCTTGCGCTGACCACCAATGAGTCAATTCAGCGCCGGGGAAAGCACTTCCAGTCCATGTGATCAGATCTTCCACGTTTTCGGCCGGCGAAGTGGCGCGGCCGACCGGATGGCCGTTGCCTCCGATGAGGAGGAGTTCTCCCTGTTCGACGGGAACGTAACGAATGGATCGGCTCGGTTCGTCGACAGAAAGATACATCCCCCGAGGAATGTCGCCGGGAACGGCGAATGCGGCGGCATACGACCGCTGCGGCTCGAGACGAGCGAAGAACCCGCCACGATCGAGTACTGGTGTGCCAGTGGCAATCACGACGATCTCCGCTTCGACATCACCCCCGTCGGTCTGTATCGACCTCCGATGTCGATTACCACGAACCGCACGAACCCGGGTGTGCTCGTAGAGTTTGCCTCCTATGCGAACGAATTCTTCGAGCAGTGCATCGAGTACGTTCACCGAATCGAACTGCGCCTGGTCATCCAACCGGACCGCACCTGCCACCGGGAAGGGCAATTCCACTGTGTCGGACCAATGGACGTCGAGGCCGGCTATGCGCGCGGCATCGAACTCGTCGCGTAACGCGACAGTTCCCGCGCTACCGTTGGCGTAACTGAAGGCGGTTTCGCGTTGTACTGCAACGGAGTTGGCGGCGCAGTAGTCCAGAAGCCATTGCTGCCCCTCCTGGTTCGCCTCGACGTACGCACGCACCGCTGTGGGGGAGTGTTTCTTCGCGATACTCGAAAGGCGTGTTCCTTGAAGCAGGCTGATTTTGCCGGTGGTATTGCCCGTGGTCACCGCACCTGTTGTCCGAGCCTCGAGCAGGGCGACTCTGCGACCCGCCCGGGCGAACAACAGGGCCGTGACGATCCCGGTCAATCCGGCCCCGACTACGACCACATCGACCTTCGTGGAGGGCACGAACTCGGAGGAGTAGTCGGGACGGGAACGGTCCAGCCAGAGAGAGGTCATGACGTGCGGTTGCCCAGAGCATCCCACGAAGAAACGTCTCGGTGTCAGTCGGTACTCCGCAGCGATTACCTGACGGGATGCCCGCCCGTTGCGTCGTGCCGCACCATACGCGGGGTGAGTAAACCGAGCGCGACCATACCCAACCCCAGCGCAAGATGGAGCCAGTTGTCCGCGTCGTTCACCGGAACGAAATTCGCACTGCTGTCCTGGTCGATAACCAATCCGTAAATCCACAATGCCAGGTAGATGATTCCGCCTACGACTAGATACAGCTGCGCCGTGCGGGCCAGTCGAGCCAAGGCCAGACCTGCGACACCGAAGAGAAGGTGGACCACGTTATGCAGCACCGAGACTTCGAAAACGCCGAACAGTTTTGCGCCGGAATGATGCCCGGCTCCGGTCAGCATGTCGTAGTCGGTGGTCACACCAGGGATGAAGCCGAGGATGCCGACGAGCAGAAAGATCACGCCGACGGCTGCGGCAGCGATCTGCACTGCTGAGTAGGTACGCGTAGTGTTGCGCTGTGTCATGACGGGACCTCCCGTGGATGTACGCCCGCGATGATTCGGGCCGGGCGAGGCACTGTTCGTTGCCTGGTGGGGCGTTGCCCAAAGCCGGCGAGGATCAAACAACGACCAACAACGAACAGGTCAAGGTCGAACACCGATTCCCGTTGCGATCTCACGCAATCGCGATGCCGGGCGGTCGGGTTCTAGCGGCGCCGTCGGACCCCCCGTTCCCGAACGCAACCCTTCGAAGAATTCACGAAGCACGTCGCTGGGAGTGTGCTCGGGGACCCACTCCAAATCGGTGCGAGCACGTGAGCAATCCATCGTCGGAACACCCATCACGGTGTCGAACAGACCTGGGGTCGCCGGGATGGCATGTGCCTGCCACGCCACCCTGATGCCCGAGCGAATCAGCCGCTCCGGTATGTCGATTAGCCGTGCACCGAGCAATTCGGCAATCTCCTCCATCGAGATCGGCGGCTCGGCTGCCAGGTTGAACGCACCATGCTGCTCACCGAGCGCAGCGATGACGTATGCCCTCGCGACATCCGACGCGTGGAGAACCTGGATCGTCAACCCCCGCAATCGGGGAAGCACAGGGATCCACGGCTTGCCGACAAGGGACCCGGGTAGAAGCGGGCCGGCGAACAGTCGCCGCTGTGAAGACGCGGATCGCTTCTGGAAGATGAATCCCGGACGCATGCGAACGACACGGGTGTTGTTCCGTTCCTCGAATGCATCGAGACACCGTTCCAGGTAAGCCTTTTCGCGAGGGTACGCAGCACCCGGCCACCCATTCGTCGGCCATTGTTCGGAGACTGCCGGTTGATTTCTCCCCGGCGAGTACGCGCCAACCGAGGAGGCATGGATCAATGCAGGTACTCCGGTGTCCGCGACAGCCTGGAAAACGCGCAGCGAACCCACCACGTTGTTCTCCCACGTGACTTCTGGGTGGCGTGTCGGCTGAAACAACCAGGCCAGGTTGATCACTGCGTCCGCGCCTTCGACGTGGCGATGAAGGTTGTCCGTGCGCACATCGGCGGCGGCGAACTCGACCTTCGGCACACTCCAAGCAGTCTCTCGCCGAGACAATCCCAGAACGGAACCAACGGCTTCCTGCGCGCTCAACGCCTCGACGACACTGCTCCCGACGTTTCCCGTGGCTCCTGTGACTACTATTCGCAATTTGGTCATGTTTCACCCGGTACCCGCGAGACGGTTTGACGAACCGCGCCGGCTCGGTGAGGTACTCCGAAGCACTGGAACGTCTTTTGAAACTGCATAATGGTCACACTCTTCGATCCGTCTCGCTTCGCACATGTGCAATTTGGTCGTGCACAGGACCAGCGGCGTGATCACTGCGGAAACAAGCGTGTGGCGACGCCGCGGCGGCCCAGTAACCCGGAGTCGGTGGACTGGGTCGATCGAAGTGCCGAACGTGCCGCGCTCGGTCTTGGCCCTGAGATAGAGCGAGGGAGTGGCGACACCGGTCACCCGCGCCCTCCCGACTGCATGAGAGTTGGCCGATTCCTCACACGATCGAATTTGTCGCTGATACCCGATCCGTGGCGGTCGGCGAACCGATGCGGTGAGACAACCCTCTGGATCGACGGAACCGCTCGTCGCGGATCGCCCGATGAGTAAGAACCGTCGCTCCGGGTAGTTCCTCGACACACCGTGAGGCACTACCGACAGGCAAGCGTCGGCGACGACCTCCAAACCGAAAGGCGTCCACCACAATGACTGCACTGCCACCAGAGCCCGACCCGGCAAATACTCCTGACCTGGAACCTGGAGGTGGCGTCAGCCCAGGAAGCACGCCGCCTGATGCAGGACAAACTTCCGGCCTGTCAGCGCCCGAACCTGCCGCTGTCAAACACTTTCCGGCGTCCGGTGTCATCGCGATGATCGCGGTGGCAATGCTCGTCCTCGTTTTCGCCGCCGTAGCCGTGGCCCTTGTCCTCTGACCCTCTACGGACTGCATGCGTAGGTTTCGCCATGCAGGCACGCGGGACTCATTTGCGAATTCGCGTTCGACCGCCCGATTTGCTCCGTACTCATGCGGAAAACGAACAATGCGTTCTCAATTCGACTGCACAACAGTGACGAACCGGAGCTGGAGCGATTCTCCCACGGCAAGACGGTCGCAGCGATTGATAAAGCTGGCAGGGCATGCTGGGAACTGCTCGGCCTCAGACGACCACCCTGACAGGATCACGCGTGCTCGGGAACGAAATAGACACGATCGAACACCACACGCCGACGATCACTCACATAACGCGTGAGTCGGGAATCAACCCGAGAGGGTGTGTGCAGAGATTGGAACGGATCGATGAACACAGCGAAACAACGCCGGGCGCTTGTCACAATCTCACGCACCGGAGCCATGACGACAGTAGCTGCACTCGCCGGGTCGATAGCATCTGGTAGGCCAGAGAACATTTCGTGGTTCGTGGCCTTACGAAAACCAGCATTCCAACCACCGCCCGTCGTTTTTCCGGTGGTGTGGACCTCGCTCTACGTCGACATCGCGGTATGTTCAGCAATCGCGCTCAACGAATTCCAGGACAACTCAGAGAACGCTCAAGCAAGAAAGTACGCCCGTGCGCTCTCTGCCAACCTCGTGATGAACTCCGCCTGGACTTGGGTGTTCTTCCACTCCCGCCGACTCGCGGCAGCGCCGATACTCGCAGCGACTCTGGCGATCAGCAGTGCCGACCTTGCCATACGAAGCTATCGCGCCAGAAGAGCGACGGGACTTGCACTCGCCCCCTACGCGCTTTGGTGTGGGTTCGCCACCACTCTGTCGACTGCGATCTGGAGATTGAATCGAGAGCGCTGAAAATAGCGGCGCTTCTCGAACGACCTCGGAGCCCCACACGACCACAAATTCGGCACCGTATGTCGCCCAGTTCGTCACGGCCCCAATCGCGGCCCATCCGCCAAAGGCATTCGCACGCAGTGTTGCAGGATCCCGAGTCGGCTACGCATGCATCCGCCCTTCGGATCACTCACGCTACGAAGCGCCAGCGCCGATATCCGACGCTGCCGGCAATTGCGCCACTACGCAGCCACTGCCCTCCCCAAGGGCGCCGGGTCTGTCGAGGCACTGCACGCGCCTGCTCACATCGCTAGAGTCCATTCATGGCCACACTGCGTGAAAGCATCATCGAAGAACTCGGCGCAAAGCCGACAATCGACGCCGCAGCGGAGGTTCGCGCGCGAGTCCAGTTCCTGAAGGACTACGTGCGCTCGACCCCCGCCAAAGGATTCGTTCTGGGAATCAGCGGCGGTCAGGACAGCACGCTCGCCGGCGCCCTCGCCCAACGCGCGGTCACCGAACTCCGCGAAGAAGGCCACGAGGCCGAGTTCGTCGCCGTTCGACTCCCCTACGGTGCTCAGGCCGACGAGTCCGATGCTCAGATCGCACTCGGATTCATCAAGCCGGACCGCTCTCTCACGGTCAACGTCAAGCCAGGTGCCGACGCCACCGCCCGTGAGGCCTCCGAGGCGTTGGGGAACGGTGAACTGCGCGACTTCGTCCGCGGCAACATCAAGGCGCGCGAACGAATGGTCATTCAGTATGCGATTGCCGGTCAGCTCGGCTACCTGGTAATCGGTACCGACCATGCTGCGGAGGCGATCACCGGCTTCTTCACGAAATTCGGTGACGGCGGCGTCGACATCACGCCGCTCACCGGCCTGAGCAAACGTCAGGGCGCTGCGCTCCTGCAGGAATTGGGCGCACCCGAGAGCACGTGGCGCAAGGTGCCGACCGCCGACCTCGAGGACGACCGGCCCGCGCTGCCCGACGAAGTTGCCCTCGGCGTCACGTACTCACAGATAGACGACTACCTCGAAGGAAAGGACGTTTCCTCCGAGGTAGCCGAAAAGCTCGAGAAGATGTTCACCAACACTCGTCACAAGCGCACGGTGCCGGTCACACCACTCGATGACTGGTGGCATTGAAGGCAAGAGGTCGTCCGAGGCGTAGTTCGAATTCGAATCAGTGTCTAGTCGGCAAGAGTGAAACACAGTGGTGGCGAAAGCCCTTCGTCGTCGTTCCGCGGCGCGGCGGCACACCCTATGTCTCCAGCGATTCGGCGGCCATGGTCAAACACTCGAACGTCCAGGAAAATCCCTGCCATACCATCAGCTTGGAGGAGCAAACGGCAGAGAATTTGGTCGAAGGCATAGGCCAATGCGGTTGAAGGGACGAGAGTGACACCGCTTGAGGTGGTGTCATCGGACACGCTTGCAGCGACACATCTCACGCCAGGCCAAGGGCGAGCTGAACCTGAGCGGCGGTACACCCGCGCAGTCGGCGCCGTGGCATCATCGCGCAACAACAGCAGCGAAGATTCCTCCCAAGGACGGTCTCAGCGTGCTCGTAGAGGGCCAGAATCGGCGGGCCCGCGACTTCACGCTTACGCACCTCGCCGCGCGGGTGTCCGCGCTCCGCTCAGATCAGGAGAAGGTTTCACGGTGCGGTAGACATCATTTTCTTGACAACGATCACCGCAGTCCAGTCCTCGCTCTCGTGGGACTGTTTCGTAATCGGTGTTTTGGCCCGAGACGCTGAGTGAATGCTTGGCGAGGAGGTGCCGAGATGACGACACTGGAAGATGTGACGAAGAAGAGGGCCGAGCCCTCCGCGGAAGCTGCGGCGGCTGCGGAGCTGGTCAGGTTGGCGAAGGAGCAGGGTCTGTCGCTGACCGGTCCGGACGGTTTGCTCAAGCAGTTCACCAAAACCGTTCTGGAAACTGCATTGAACGAGGAGATGACCGAGCACCTCGGGCACGACAAGAACCAAGCCCCGCCGGAGCGGGAGTCGACGAATATTCGCAACGGGACTCGGTCGAAGACTGTGTTGACCGAGGCGACCGGTCATGTTCCGATCGAGGTCCCTCGTGATCGGGAAGGGACGTTCGAGCCGCAGATCGTCAAAAAGCGACAACGTCGATTGAACGGGGTCGATGAGATCGTGTTGTCGTTGTACGCCAAAGGATTAACGACCGGTGAGATCAGTGCTCACTTCGCTGAAATCTACGGCGCTTCGGTCTCGAAAGAGACCATCTCACGGATCACCGACAAAGTGCTCGAGGAAATGCAGGACTGGGCTGCCCGTCCGCTCGACGAGGTGTACGCAGCGATCTTCATCGATGCGATCGTGGTCAAAGTTCGGGATGGGCAGGTCGCGAACCGCCCGATCTACGCGGCGATCGGTGTCAGCCTCGACGGGCACCGGGACGTACTCGGTTTGTGGGCCGGGACCGGCGGTGAGGGCGCCAAATTTTGGATGTCCGTGCTGACGGATATCCGTAATCGGGGTACTCGGGATGTGTTCTTCCTGGTCTGCGACGGATTAAAAGGTCTACCGGAGGTCGTCGAGAATGTGTGGCCGGCGACCACGGTCCAAACGTGTGTGATCCATTTGATCCGCAATACGTTTCGGTTGTCGTCGCGGCAGCATTGGGATGCGCTCAAACACGATCTCAAGCCGATCTACACTGCCCCGACCGAGGCCGCCGCGAGTGCAGCGTTCGACGATCTCGCAGACCGTTGGGGCAAGACGTATCCGGCGATCATTCGATTGTGGAACAACGCCTGGCAGGAGTTCATCCCGTTCCTCGATTACGACACCGAGATACGGCGAGTGCTGTGCTCTACCAACGCTATTGAGTCCTTGAACGCCCGGTATCGGAGGGCTGTCAAGGCTCGTGGGCATTTCCCCACCGAGGCTGCTGCGCTCAAGTGCCTCTATTTGGTGACGCGTTCGCTCGACCCGACAGGCAAAGGGCAGGCACGATGGATTACACGGTGGAAGCCTGCTCTGAATGCGTTTGCGATCACGTTCGCCGATCGTTGGCCGGGATCGGAAACTTACTAATGGATACCGGCCGAAACACCCTTAACGAGATAGACCCGCTCTCGTTCGTCGGAGGAATGTGATCGAGGATGACGTCGTCGACGAGGGACTGAAGGACGAGCCATGTCCAGGACGTTGTGTGCATAACGATCGGCTTCTGCGTGGTCGTCGACAGGTGCACGCGAAGTGAACCCACGGCATCGAGATCGAAGATGCATGTGATGTGGCTGGAAGGATGCGCGTGAGCGAGCAGTGTGTTTGCCGCTTCGTCCACTGCAAGCACGATGTCCGCGAGATCGTCTGGCGTCGGATTGTGGTGAGCGATCACCAACCGAGCGGTGGCGCGCACCAGTCGGAGTTGTTCCGGTCTCGACGGTACAGAGAATGAAGGAAGGAGAATGGAATCGTTGATGATCATGAGCATTCCTACGGTGTGGCGACTCTGGCCGCCGCGGAGGATGGCAGATAAGCGGGTGATCGAGATTTCGGCGTTGCGGGTTTGCGCTCAGTAGAGGTGCCGCAGCATGGAGAGTGCATGCCGTGAGCGGTCACGAGGGACAGAACGTCCGCTTTCTCCTCCTAGCGGGACGGGTCAGGGAAGCAATGGTGTCTTTGTTTTGTATTCGGAGCGACAGCTGGTGCAGATTGGTCGCCATCCGGTTTGGACGTGTCAGTCTCGGGTAGGAACCGGTATGTGTGATCCGACTCGAACAGAGGCGTGTCCTAACTAGCGCCAATCGGCCGGTTACTGCCGCTTGATGAACCTTTTGCGCCGTGGGATGAAGATGGGTCGGGGAGGTGCCGCGTCTTCTGTAGCGGTCGAAGCGAGGGGAACGTACGTGGAGAAGACACCGAAGGTACACGTTCAGCGGAGTGCCGCCTTGATCTGTGCCTATCTCGCCGGTGACGAGGAGGGCTGCGGAATATTGCGGGATGAATCGGAGCTGTCCTATCGACAGTGGTACGAGTCGGCGATCGTGTTGGGCGCGTCGGTCATGGCCTTGCTTGCGTTGTGCCGTGAGCAGGATTCGGTCGATCTCGTCTGCAATTTCGAGCCCGATCGGCATGAGATCTTTCCCGGCGAGCGCGACCCGATGGAGGCGCTGGCGGTGCTCTTGTTTTACCACCTGCACCGGGAGGTGCTCGATTACGGTGATGTCGTGGTGGTGGACGTGGTGCCGTCTCTGTTCGACATCGCAGTCAGCGGGATCGAAGAACTAGCCCTCTGGGGGTCGAAGCCGGCGATCGAGATTGCGCGAGTATTGACCCTCGGCGCGGCGAAATACGAACGCCGGGTGTGGTGAGCATGATTTGGTCAGTGGGACCGCTACGAAGTGCCGACACCGTTCCCGCTCACGACAACGGCCGCGCCAGACGTCCGACGGCAAACGTGACAGATCGCCGACAGAGCCTCGGCCTGGCCTGGACGGCACCGCATCACACGTTTACGACCGAGGAACGGCGGGTACGACGCCGTCATCACTCTCAGCTAAGGAGCCGGGCATGATCATCCTGGGCATCGTCTTGTTGATCGTCGGTTTCTTGGCCGGGATCTCAATATTGTGGACGATCGGTATTATTCTCGTGGTTGTCGGGGTGGTGCTTTTCGCCCTCGGCGCAGCTGGACACGCGGTAGGTGGCCGGCGGCACTACTACTGAATCCCTGGCACTGTTGGCCGACTCTTTGTACATCCGAATTTGATCTGAGGCCCCGTGACGTGTCGAAGGGAAGCGCCCAGTTGCCGAGTGCCTCGTCACCACACCGCAAACTAACGGCAGGGACCGAAATATGTTTGATCATAACGTATCTCGTCAACACGATGACAACGTCCATGAAGACGGCGTTGGCGAGCGCGGACGTGCATCGGAAGCGGTTCACGATGGTGTGCGGCCCGGTCGGATGTGGGTGCCGCGCACCCGTGGCGCAGTCGGTGGTATTCTGCTGATCCTGCTCGGTCTCTGGGGAGCGCTCATTCCTTTTGTGGGGCCGTACTTTTCGTTTTCTTTCGTGCCGGACCAAGCGTGGACGTGGACCGCCGGTAGAGGGTGGCTCGAGGTGCTCCCAGGCGCCGTCACGGTGGTGGGCGGGATTTTGTTGGTATTCAGCGCGAATCGTGCGGTCGCGAGCTTCGGGGCGTGGCTGGCCGTCGCAGGCGGCGTGTGGTTCATCGTGGGTCCGACACTGGCGCCCGTGCTGCACCTCGGGGAAGCGGGGGCGCCCTCGTCAACCGAACTTGCAAGCAAAGCTGTGCGGCAGTTGACTTTCTTCGAGGGCCTGGGCGCCGTGGTCTTGTTCCTGGGAGCGACGGCACTTGGGCGACTCTCATTGCGCAGTCATCGCGACGTATTACGCGCTCAGCGACAAATAGAGCGTGAGAACGGGTATCGGGATCGTTGACAGAGGATCTCCGGCAAACCTGTGACCCGCGCATGCGATCTGCGCGAACGAATGTTCTTGTGCGCGTGGCGTCGCGCCGCGTACGCACGATCTACCCGCGGCGACGGTTGTCCCGGCGGTAGATGCGAGATCGTCAGCAGTTGGCGCTCGGCCTAAGCGACCATCTTTTCTGCGAGGAGTTGGTCGCGCGAGTGATCGATCTCCCAACCCTTTTGTCAGCAGGCGGACTATTGCCTGCGCGTGAATCGCGGATTGTGGCGTTTGAATGGATGTCGGCGGTCAGGACCAAGGAGAAGGCGAGTTGACCGAGGATTACAGGCGCGACAAGTTCGAGGCCACTCTCGATACCAGACTTTTCGACGAGTTCGTGCTGTGGGCGGACAGATTACTAGCACAGGTCGAATCAACACTGGACATCAACGCCGGTTGGCGGCAGCGGACAACCAGCGAGCGAAGGGCATGCTGCGAACAATCAGTTCACAGCGACTGCCGATGGTGCCCGGTTTGTGCTCTGGCGACCGCCCTACGCGGTGAACAACATGAGCTTGTAGCCGTGTGTGCAGCGACGGTCTCGGCAGCGTCGCGTGACCTTCTCGACAGCCTACTTGGTGGGGGGCCTGTGGGCCGCGCGCGCAGGACGCGACGTGGCGCAGACGACTCGGCGACGGAACCTGACGTCCCCGCCGCACGGCAGCCTCGCCGGTCGGCATTTGTTCCGATCAACGTGACCGTTCCCCGCTGATCGAGTACCACCCCGGACGACGAGCGAAGCGAGGGCCTTGTATTGCGCGATCAACCACTTCGGCGCGAGTTCTGCTCTGGCTGAACTTCGGAGAGGTGCGTGTCGGTTGGCAAGTGACGATTGCGTCATTCAAAGCCCGTGAGGTGCTGAGGAATTTTTGGCATCTAGGACACGTGTACTCGGAGAGGCACGCCGGAACAGTAGGGTGATCGTGTCTAGAAGTCGAGGTGATCTGTCGCCTCGAACCCGCTCTCACTGACGAGAGCGCAGTTTCGTCGGTCAGTCGGCGGCAAGTGTGGATCTGAACAAAATGAGTTGAAGGCGATAGCGAAACGATTTCGATGTACTTCCCAAGCACGCCGCTGGCCATGATGTTCGACGGCTGCGCGTTTGCCGCGCGGATCGGAGGACGTCGACAACTGATTCGGGGTCCGTGCCGGTCGGTCACTCACGTGCCCGGATTATTTGCTCGGCTGTTTCCTCACAAACGCATCGATGTTCGCCCTGTAGAACTTTCGGGTAGGCAATTTGGCGGCTAGCAAAACTTGCACAGGCCAGGAGGTAGATATGACGGTCGAGGACGGTCCGGGCGATACGCTGAACGTCAGTGAAAGCGTCGACTCGGACGAGCTGAACAAAAAGAACGGTGACGACGTAGTCGACCCGCCGGAGAACTGGAAGGGATCGGACCGGTTCGGCACTACGCTGCGAGAAGAAGGCGAAGGCGAACCTCTTGACGAGCGTTTGGCAGAGGAAAAGCCCGATGTGAATGCGGACTTCGCCGGCGACGCTGCCGGTGCTTCCGAGGCTATTGCCGACGACTTGGACCGCGATGAGTCACTTGTCGACGATACGAAGGACACATAAGTGCTCCGGCGAGGATCATGCGAGCGGAACACCAGAGCGCAGACGTTGGTTTCCTGTTCGATGGAAATCTGAGATAGCCGTCAGGAGCTCCCACAGCCGCTGTGTGCCATGGCGGTTCGCTCAACGAAAGGTAATTTTATGAGCGAGAAGAAGTTCAACGCTTCAGAACAACCCTACGATCCGTCCGACGATCCTGACTCCGATCCAGAGAATGTGCAGTCGGTGACGCATCAACCAGATCAAGCAGAGGGGGAGGACGAAGGGGAAGTTTACAGCTGACCTATCTTTCCGCCAATCCGATACGGAAAGCCTGTTGGCCGACAATGATTTTGGCCACGGCTTCCTCGAATTGCTCTGTGCGCCAGTCCCTCGCCGGCACTCGCGTGACAATGGGACACCGAATCGCGGCCCACGGTGCAGTCATGATGCTTATCGCATTCCGTCTCGACGCCGACAGCGTCGCGGTTGCTATGCGATCACAGTCGACGCGTGGCCCCACGAGCGTTGTCCGGCCAACGCGTTCACGCTCCGGAGACGAAAGTGCCGATCACCTCCCGAAAAACCCAGTCCCGAAACCTCTGAAACTTCCCAATTTGACGTTTTGGTAAACCTCGTGCCCGGGTCAGAAAGATCTCCACCCATCGAAGGAGAAAAGCAGGACAAGTAGCGGTAGTTTTCTACGCACCAACCTCGGGCGTCAGAGTCCTCTTCAGGCGAGCGCGCTCGGTACGGTGAAGACACCAAAAGACAACAGGAGACTGAAATATGCTGGTACGTCGAATTGCTCGCCCGCTGCTTTCCACGATCTTTATCGCCGGGGGAATCGATGCGTTGCGTCACCCTCTTCAGCGGGCAGCGAAAGCGGCGCCTTTGCTCGACAAAACGGTCGAAACCTTGCCAGAAGCCGTCACCGAACGCATCCCGTCGACAGTCATACAGAACATGCCCGCTGATCCTGACACGCTCGTCAAGATCAACGCCGCTGTCCAGATCGGTGGCGGTGTCCTGCTGGCCACCGGCAAGGCGCCGCGGCTCGCGTCGTTGGCGCTTGCGGGCAGTCTCCTCCCATCTACCCTCACTGAGCACGACTTCTGGAACGAGACCGATCCGTCACTGCGCGCGATGCAGCGCACCAACTTCATCAAGAACGTCAGCTTGCTCGGCGGACTGATGATCGCCTCCGTCGACACCGAGGGCAAGCCGTCGCTCGGCTGGCGTGGCCGCCGCGCCGCGAAGAAGGCCCAGGCGTCGATCGCCGCGGCGCTTCCGTTGGTCGCATCGCAGACCGATCACACCAGCGATCGCGTCGAGCATGCTTTGTCGGTGGCGTCCGAACGCGGTTCCGAACTTGCCGAAACGGCCAAGGCGCACGGCACGGATTGGCTCGAACTTGCCAAGGAGCGCAGCTCCGAGTTCGCGGAGATCGCGAGCAAGCGTGCCGCGGAATTCGGAGAGGTCGCCAAGGAACGCGGCCCGGACATCCTCGAAGTCGCGCAGAAGCGCGGCTCCGAACTGGCCGAGACCGCTCGCGAGCGCAGCGCCGAACTGGCAGAGCTGGCGAGCAAGCGCAGCTCGGAGTTCGCCGAACTCGCGCTCGAGAAGAGCAACGAGTGGGCAGAAACGGCGTCGGAGCAGACCGAGGTGCTGGGTAAGCGTGCTCGCAAGCGCGCCGAGAAGGCGCTCGAAAAGGCTCGCGCCAAGAAGGACGAATTGACACCACGAAGCTGACGAAACCTGCGTGCTACTGCTAAGCGCAGGGCAGGTCCCGAGCCGAGAGCAACACCATCGAACTCGTCGAAGGTGAAGATCCGGACGACCTCGGTGTGAAGCACTGAATTGCGCGATCGGATGACCGAATACTCAGATACGAAGTGCGAGTACCCGAGCCACGGCGCGAACTACCGGCGCGAACCGGCGATGTGAGGTCTCGGCGGCATGACTAGGCCGTCAAGACCGTACCTAAGCCAGGGTAGTGATCACTTCGCCCTCAGGTGCCGGCCTCTGCCGTCACGTCGTCGTTCAACGCTGAGAATTCGATCACCTCTGCCGTACACTGCGGTCAAGTTGATGTGTGGCTGGATCGGAGACTAGCTGTCCGCAAAAGGGATTGAACCGCGAGTCCGGCGCGGTCCACTCAAAGGCCTTGCGGCGAGATAAAGGTATGAGCCTCAACTGTCGATGTAATTCGGTAAGACTGATTAACGGGAGTTTCCTTGGAGTGGTTCGTATCGATAAGGGATGAGGAATCGGACTTTCGTCGGTATCGAGGCGGCAGCGGATCCGACCTCGCCGGAGTGATGGCGCAGGTAGTCGCCGCCGGGCGTGAAATCGCATGCCGTGAAGACGGCGCGATCGTAGCGATGGCAGGGAACGCTGTTGTCGACGGCACACCGATGGATTCAATTCCCTTTGGGGACTTCGAGATCAGCGACGAGCACCTTCTCCGCACAATAGAAGCCGCGTTCCACCGTGTCAGGCACCGCACAGACAGCCATCGCGCGAACATGTTGGCGTCCTATCTTTGCTCTGAATAACTTCGCCTGAGAGTTGTGTATGTCGACCGAGCGCTACCACCGGGACAAGCCCGATGGCAGACGTTTCACCGAGTACATCTCGCAAAGCTCACCCGGCTTGTCCGGAGATGGACCATGACGTGGATCGCAGGACTCGACGGGGCGCGGACTTCGCTTGCGGGGTCTTCGATGTACCAGCAAGGAAGGCAGACGCGTTGGGTTCGGTCGAACGCGCAATGCGCGCAGAGGTTTTCGTTGCAGTGTCAGATATCTATCTACGCGCGCGTGCATGGGATCCCTCTCCTCGCGACTACCAGCGAGTTCATCATCATTGCGGTGCCACCGGCGAGCTCGCAGCGCAGGTATGGCATCAGGATGCCGAGGCCGAGATCAACGTTTTCGGAGGTGCAATCGCAGGCCTCGCTAGGTTGGAGGTCCGGTCGTACACGACACTCCACATATACCGCGCGGCACCGGACATGTTTTGTTGGTAACGGTTCCGATGGTCCATAGACCAAACCTATCGGACTGTTTTAGAGTGTGGATGCAGGGTTGTACGAGAGCCCGGCGCGGAAAGTGGGTCCCCGTGCTGTGTGCTCAGCACGGGGACGTCTCACCTTGTGGAGCCCCCGCCGGCATCAGCTGGTGGGGGCTCCACTTTGACGCTACGCCAAATTGATGTGTCAGGAAGTTACGGAAAGTGTTCCGCCGGTCGTCGGATCGGGACGACGTTGTCATCGAATAGCGACGACGCAGAGTCCCGGGCTTTCATGTGGCCGCGGAGGAACCTTCAGCTCACGGAGTTCCTGGAACGCGCGACCTTCAGTTAGCCGGGTAACGGGGCCGCGATGTCGTTGTCATCGAGCTCGTCAAACTCGTCGACGTCGACATGGTAGCGACCGTCGATGCCGCCACTGAAGCGTCGGCCATTGGAGGCTTTGACAGGAATCCCTGCGTACTTCACCCTGGACGGTGTTGGGACAGAAGATCTTCGGTGGGCCGACGCCGGATCCGTTTCGCAGCTTCCGCTGTAGGACGGCTCGTGCAATAGGACGCAATCTTCCAGGATCGTGGGTTGGGCGGGATGGGCCTATGACTGGTTCCGCAAAAGATAAGCACGACGCATTGTGCGGCCGCGCCAATCGATACGGGTCCTCATACTCGTTCTCGCCGTATCATTGCGCAACGCGGTCCTCTCCGGGTCCTTCACGAAATCGAACCCCGCAGGGCGTCCCCCTCGGGCGACACGAGGTAATTGGCCTCAAACGTGCGAAGTGGTCCGCTGCCCTCGACGAAGCTTCGGTTCGTCGGGAAAATGGCTTGACGTGACCCTCGGCGTCGTTGCATTCGCTTCGGCGCCGATGCCACGACAGTGAGCGGACGCACCTCTCTGCCGCCCGGTGGAGCACGGCTTCGGCATACAGTGAGGACCTCAGTACAGCGTTCGGTTTCGATTTGCTGCGAAACCGCGTGTCACGGTGATATGCGTGCACGTCGAAGCGCGCTGACAGGGGGTGAGAACAGTGTCCGGTGATGAATGCTGATGCTGAGCATCGGGTGGTCGTTACGTCGGGGTGCGCGTTCACCGAGGTTGGTGCAATCGGGCTCTATTCGGTGGATGCAACCGAGTGTGCCAGTGCGGCCTGCATTGTCGAAAGTCGCAACGGAACCAACGACTTTCGGCGCAGATCGAGAGTCGAGCGGGAAGATGTAAGCAGTCAACCCCAGGCACCGTTTGCCGTTGTAGTGCCTGTGATGGCGTGCGCTCGTCGGCGACAGCGCTAACGCCTGGTTACGGGGATCGCACGAGACCACACGCAGGGACCTATCTGTAGGGTGATTTCGCGAAGTCCTGCACGGCAATGAATGAGGTGTACAACCATGGGATTCTCGGTCGAGAGGTTTGACCACATCGTGATCAATTGTCGTGATGTCGACGCCACCGCCCAGTGGTACGCCACGGTACTCGGAATGGCGATCGAGAAATTCGGCCCTATGGCGCGTACTGCGGTGAAATTTGGGAACCAGAAGATCAATTTGAGACCTCTCGGATCGGCGGTGCAAGACCCGGTCTGGACGACCGGCGCCGTCGAGGCGGCAGGTTCCGAGGATCTGTGCTTCGTCACTTCGGCGTCACCAGATGTTGTCAGAGCCCACCTGCAGAGCTGTGGGGTGGAGGTGCTCGCCGGACCCGTGACCAAGTTAGGTGCGCTCGGAGAGATGATCTCGCACTACTGCCGGGATCTGGATGGCAATCTTGTCGAGATTGCCGTCTATCCAATTGAGCACACCGAGAGTGGCTCACCGTACTGAAAATCGAGCCGTCTGCGCGTGTAATCTGACGGCGTAGGGCCTCCAGTGTGAGAAACATGGCGGAAGGATGTGTTCCGAACGGTGCGGCTGGGTGCCTCTCAGGGAGGTTGACCTACACGCCTCCCTGCCTCGAGGCAAAGCTCGGAAACTCCCCGACAAGCCTTCGAGAACTCGGATCAGTCTCCCAGATCTGGAGTCCGTGGCCGTGCAAATGACCGGAAGCTCCTACCCAGGCGGCGCCCGGGCCGGGAAATGTCGATAGCCGCTTCCGCGAGTTTGGACCGTTCGATCGCGGCGATCTGCCAGCCGTGATCGCCGTGCTCTCGGGGTGGTTTCAGGGCCGGCCCGTCAGCAGTGCGGCGCTGTTCTCCCTGAGTAGAACCGCCGCGACCCGGTCTCGGCAATTGTCGGACCGCCCTCCTCATGAACGCATGCATTGCGTGCGCCAGCGACCGGTGAGCTATTGGACGTCGAGGGTCAGAGCTTCGAGGGTGGCGGGCGGTTCGACGGTAGTCTTGTTTTCCTCTTGAAGGCTCCAGCCCGTGCTCGCTCGTCGAGGGTAGGAGGACTACAACCGTCTTCGTCGCTTGCGGTGCAATCGAAGTCGGGGAGGCGCAGAGTTGCCGCTCGATATCCAGGCCGCTGTCGCCGTCCGTTCCGTCGACGTGATTACGCTTCGGCGGCCCAGCGTCCGAGCGCGACGATTGCCCCGCGTAGGGCATGCCCACGGTCGGTGAGTGCGTACGCCCGTGTGTTGTGCCGCAGGGGCAGACGGGTCAGTACGCCGGCCGTTTCGAGCTCGCGTAGGCGGGTCGCGAGCATGTTGGTTGGCACTCCGAGATCGCGCTGCAGATCGCCATAGCGCTGCGGCCCGTCGAGCAGCCGCTCCACGATCAGCAGCGCCCACCGTGCTCCTACGACTTCGAGGGCCGCTGCGAGGTCGCTCACGCGGTCGTATCGGTGTCCGGCTTCATCCAGAACGGCGAGTAGTGGTAGCCGTCGGGGTCGTCGAACTGGCGCTGGTACATGAAGGGGTAGTCGTCTGTGTCGCCGATGCGCCCACCGGCGGCGGCGGCGCGGGCGACGAGTTCGTCGACCGCCTCGCGGCTGCCGAGGTCGAACGAGACCGTCACCTTCGACGGGGTGCGGGGTCCGCCGACCAGCTCCTCGACGCCGCCGACGCTGGCGTACATCTCGCGGCTGCCGAGCATGACGTACTGCTCGGGCGCGATCGCGAAGCACGACACATTGTGATCGGACATCTCGGTGTTGAGGGTCCAGCCCAGGGCGGTGTAAAAGGTGGTCGCGCGCTCGACGCTCTCGACCGGGCATGTGATGAACAGGCTCATGTGATCCACACTTGCAAAATGCAAGTACGCTGTCAAGGGTCAGGTTGTGCGCTCTGGCTGAGTCGGTGTCGCTGGGGAGCAGTCAGCCAACTGCGTTGTCCGTCTTTCCGGGAAGGTCTGCGGCGTGCAGTCCCGGTATTGGGGCGCGAGTTTGGTCGCTTCTCGAAAATATCAAACATCATGGTGGGCAACCGCATTACCGCACCAACCCGCCTGATCCCCTTCGGGCGGAACTATGAATATCTACGCCGTTGACACTCAGGCTGCTGCCGCAGTCGACCCCTTCGGTGTCGCTATCGCCGCCGAACTGGTTGCTGTGATCACCACTGCCGGACAAAATCGGCTACCTCCCGTTCGGCGACCTCGCCGGACCGGCCCTCACTTTCGACGGGGTCGAGTATGCGCCAGTCGAGACGTCGACCGGTCCGCAGGTGCGGAGCGCACCGGCAAGAACCGTGGCACCGCGGCAACAGAACCGCTGACGAAGTTAACCTGCTTGGTCGCCACACTGATAAAGAGTTGCAACACATTTGGTGAAGGCTGAGCTTGGCCCGACGTGCTGGCGCGGCTTACTTCACCGATCGAAGTCTCCTAGGAATGAAAATCGGGTCTATCTCGTTAAGGGTGTTTCGGCCGGTATCCATTAGTAAGTTTCCGATCCCGGCCAACGATCGGCGAACGTGATCGCAAACGCATTCAGAGCAGGCTTCCACCGTGTAATCCATCGTGCCTGCCCTTTGCCTGTCGGGTCGAGCGAACGCGTCACCAAATAGAGGCACTTGAGCGCAGCAGCCTCGGTGGGGAAATGCCCACGAGCCTTGACAGCCCTCCGATACCGGGCGTTCAAGGACTCAATAGCGTTGGTAGAGCACAGCACTCGCCGTATCTCGGTGTCGTAATCGAGGAACGGGATGAACTCCTGCCAGGCGTTGTTCCACAATCGAATGATCGCCGGATACGTCTTGCCCCAACGGTCTGCGAGATCGTCGAACGCTGCACTCGCGGCGGCCTCGGTCGGGGCAGTGTAGATCGGCTTGAGATCGTGTTTGAGCGCATCCCAATGCTGCCGCGACGACAACCGAAACGTATTGCGGATCAAATGGATCACACACGTTTGGACCGTGGTCGCCGGCCACACATTCTCGACGACCTCCGGTAGACCTTTTAATCCGTCGCAGACCAGGAAGAACACATCCCGAGTACCCCGATTACGGATATCCGTCAGCACGGACATCCAAAATTTGGCGCCCTCACCGCCGGTCCCGGCCCACAAACCGAGTACGTCCCGGTGCCCGTCGAGGCTGACACCGATCGCCGCGTAGATCGGGCGGTTCGCGACCTGCCCATCCCGAACTTTGACCACGATCGCATCGATGAAGATCGCTGCGTACACCTCGTCGAGCGGACGGGCAGCCCAGTCCTGCATTTCCTCGAGCACTTTGTCGGTGATCCGTGAGATGGTCTCTTTCGAGACCGAAGCGCCGTAGATTTCAGCGAAGTGAGCACTGATCTCACCGGTCGTTAATCCTTTGGCGTACAACGACAACACGATCTCATCGACCCCGTTCAATCGACGTTGTCGCTTTTTGACGATCTGCGGCTCGAACGTCCCTTCCCGATCACGAGGGACCTCGATCGGAACATGACCGGTCGCCTCGGTCAACACAGTCTTCGACCGAGTCCCGTTGCGAATATTCGTCGACTCCCGCTCCGGCGGGGCTTGGTTCTTGTCGTGCCCGAGGTGCTCGGTCATCTCCTCGTTCAATGCAGTTTCCAGAACGGTTTTGGTGAACTGCTTGAGCAAACCGTCCGGACCGGTCAGCGACAGACCCTGCTCCTTCGCCAACCTGACCAGCTCCGCAGCCGCCGCAGCTTCCGCGGAGGGCTCGGCCCTCTTCTTCGTCACATCTTCCAGTGTCGTCATCTCGGCACCTCCTCGCCAAGCATTCACTCAGCGTCTCGGGCCAAAACACCGATTACGAAACAGTCCCTGAAAATCGCTCGCGAAGGGCCGCATTGGTGGACGAGCCCTAGTGCAGGTCGGGAGACGGACTGTGTCGAGGCCGCAGAGAATTCGGATACCGGCGTGGCGGACCAAGAGGTTGCGAGTGAGCGGTGGCCCGGGTTGAGTGGCGAGGTAGAAACGTACGTCGTGAAGAGTTTCATGTCGATTCCGTTGCCGCCCCTCAGTCTGGCAGAGCCCGTTAGTGCCCCGAATTCCCTACCGTCGTCGCACCGTACGAAGGATGTACACCCAGACCCAAAGCGGTCGTCGTCCAGGTGGCGGGCATTGATTGTTCGATCAAGTCTCCTTCGGGAGGGAGCGATGGAGTATCGAGTTCGATTGTGGGGGAGACAATGTCGGCGGAATCCACCGCATTGGGGTCGGCGGGGATGGTGTGGTCGATGTAGTCGGCGTCGAGTGCTGCGTCGACGACTGCGCGAGTGTGGTCGTGTTTCATGGCTGTGGCCCTTTCTCTGTCGGGCGTAACTCGTTTCTACGTGGTGTGGATGTTTTCTGGCGTAGGTGGGCGTTGTCCGCGCGTAGTCGTGTGTTGTCGCGGCGTAGGGCTGCGGTGCTGTCTTCGAGTTCGAGGACCCGTTTGATGCCGACGAGGTTGATGCCGTCGGCGATCAGTTCTGTGATGCGGCCGAGGCGGGTGAGGTCCTCGTTGTTATAGCGGCGTGTGCCGCCGCGGGTGCGGGTGGGGGTGATCAGTCCGTACTGTTCGTAGAGTCGCAGGGTGCCGGGGGTGAATCCGGAGAGTTCCGATGTTACCGAGATCGCGTACAGGCCAGGGGGTTCGGCGATAGCCGGATCGCGCGCCATGATGGTCCTCCCCTCCGAGGAACGTCCGAAATCAGCGGGGGAATCAGCCGGAAATTCTCTTGATCCGATGTGCGTTTGATGATATACCAAATCTACAGCGTCTACTGTAGAAGTACGGTGGATGCGGTGGTGGTAATCAGTGAACGGTTCCAGTGATTTTTCCTGGAGGTGACCGAAAATGTTGATGCGCACCGATCCTTTCCGTGACCTCGACCGTCTGACCCGGCAGCTGTTGGGGACTGCTTCGCAGCCGGCGGTGATGCCGATGGATGCCTGGCAGGAAGGTGAGCAGTTCGTCGTCGAGTTCGATCTTCCCGGCATGGATCCGGATTCACTCGACCTCGATGTGGACCGCAACGTGGTGACGGTGCACGCCGAGCGGCCCGTTCGGAGTGGGGAGGAGGAGATGATTGCGGCCGAGCGGCCCCGCGGTGTGTTCAGTCGTCAACTGTTCCTGGGTGAGAACCTCGACACCGAGAATATCGAGGCCGGTTACGACGCTGGGGTGCTGAGGTTGACGATCCCTCTCGCGGAGCGGGCCAAGCCCCGCAAGATCGAGATCAGCAGCGCCGGGAACAGCAATGGGAGCAGTAAGGAGGTGGGGCACAAGCGGGAGAGCAAGCAAATCGATGCGTGAACAGCAGTTCGGAGCAGCACGGTTCGAGAGGATGCAGCGAAAATGGTTCGGGTCGATGACATCGAGGCCGCACGCGTCGCCGAGGACGGGCGTGAGGTAGTCGGCGTGGGTCGGTGCGGGGACTCGGGGTGGGAGAGGCAGGGTATCCGGCCCTGGCGCGATCTGGATTATGCTGCTGTGGTGGCGGATTCGGATCGGATCCTCGCCGATGCGCTCACTCCGACAGGGTGGGTGTTGCTTACCAGGCTCGCGGCGGGCGCCCTCAAACTTGCAGCGCCGGCTCCGCCGATCATGTTGTCCGTGTCCTCATGTCGGGTTCCGGTGATGCGGCCTCGGGCTACTCAACGCTCCCCTCCGCAGCGTTAAGGGAGTGAGCGGGTTTCTCGTTGCCCGGCCCCCGACGGCGTAGCGAAGAACCCTCTGACGGTGGAGCCTTCGGGCGCTGCCGCGCTTGTTCTGTGGTGGTTGCCGAGACGCTCATACACGGTGTGACGTCCCTACGAATACCCGAGCAGCTGTGGGTACAGGCCTTGGACGGCGGAAGTGCGCGAAGTGTGACCGGCCCGGCAATCACCCAATCATCGACCGGCGAGGGAGCCTTGTCGGACGGCAGTTGCGGGGCGGATGGCCGCTGCTTCAAAGTGGTCCGTGTCTACGGAAAAAGCGAAGTTGATCCAAAACTGTTCCCCCGCTGATCGCTCCGGCGTCGTCAGGGGTCGGGCGAAGGGCTCATTCTCCGAACGAGAGACCGCCGCAGCGATGGTCGCCGCGGGTCTCGACAACGGTTGACCGTGACGCCGTCGTCGTATGCCTTGTCTAGTCGCACATTCAGGTGAGCGGTTTTCCACCCGTCACGCCGATGACTTCCCCAGTGGTGTAACTGGATTCGCCGGATGCGAGAAATACATAGGCGGGGGCAAGCTCGGCCGGCTGACCTGCCCGCCCGAGCGGAACGTCGTCCCCGAACGTCTCGAACTTCTCCTTGGGCATCGTCGCCGGAATCAGTGGCGTCCAAATCGGTCCAGGTGCAACGGCATTGACCCTGATTCCCTTTCGTGCGACATCGGCGGCCAGTCCCTTGGTGAAGTCGATGATGCCCGCCTTTGTCGTGGCGTAATCGAGCAGCTCGGGCGACGGGGACGCACCTTGGATGGACGAGGTATTCACGATCGTCGATCCGGGCTCCATCTGCGCGATCGCTGCTTTGGAGAGCCAAAATAGTGCGTAGAGGTTGGTTTTCATCACACGGTCGAATTGTTCGGTGGTGATATCGGCGATGCCGCCCATCTGCACCATCTGAAACGCGGCGTTGTTCACCAGGATGTCGAGTCCGCCGAGTTCACGCACCGCGGTTTCGACCAAAGCAGAACAGTGTTCCTCGCTTCGGAGATCTCCCGGCACCGAGACGGTTTTGCGACCTGCCTCCTCGACCCAGCGAGCGGTTTCCCGAGCGTCCTGTTCTTCCTCGTCGAGATAACTCAGGACAACGTCCGCGCCTTCTCTGGCAAATGCAATCGCGACCGCACGTCCGATGCCCGAATCCGCTCCGGTGACAATCGCACGCCTTCCTTCGAGTCGACCGCTTCCTCGATAGGTGTTTTCACCGTGGTCGGGAGGAGAAATCATGTCTGCGGTGAGACCGGGGTGTGCGATCTCCGCCTGCCGCTCACGCACAGGAGCGGGGAACCGCGTGGTCGGGTCCTGCATTGCGTACTGGTCCGGCATATCGATACTCCTCGGGTGACGCAGTTTCTCGCGGGCTTCTGGATGGATGCACTGCACATGCCTCCTTCCCGCCGAATAGAAATCGAAACCTCGGGGTGGCCGGGATCTCACTCGTCCTGGCGCCGACGATCTCGGTGCGTCGAGCCCACTTGTTCGTTGTGGTTACTACGCGGTTGGTCGGGGTAACCCGCGTAGCGTCGACGCCGGAAGAACGCCCCGCTCTGACCGAACACTGCGTCGCTGGGCGCAGGAGGGACGAATCCCACACCCTGACGTCACCGAACGCACACAGCGGCGAGCCGCCATCGAACGCCTCGGCGGAATCGACGCTGTCGCGAAGAAAATCGGCCGTTCACGATTTGCGGTCTTGCGCTACCGTTCCGGTGAAACGAACGAACTGCGGTACCGGGCAGTGGCCGACTCGGGTCTCGTCCGCGGTTGCGGTGATGACGGCCTGGCATGTGATGGCGGTATGTCGTGCATTCGGAGTCTGCTTGCCCCGCGCCTGTGCGGGTGCGAGTGAACGACCGGGCTCACCTTTGAGCCACGTTGACGCCGGAGTCTCGACGACCAGCCAAGCGGAGGTGCTCGAACACGACCGACCGCGGCCCGCGGCCTGCGCTCGGGTGAATCCACCGCAGTGGCCCGATCGGGCCTTCGCGAAACAACGGGAGTGGTTCAGCTATGTATCTCCGAGGTGAAGTCGAAGTCGTTGCGCAGCAGCCTGTTTCGCGCCGTTTTTTCTCCAACGCTAGCGAGGATCACGTCATGAAGTATCTCGTTGACCATCTGCACCTGACCGCCCTGTTCCATCGAGGCGACCTGACCGAGGAGGAAGCGATCAACCTCGACAGCTACTACCGCCTCCACCCGTTGCCGCGGCCCGCGGTTTTCACGGCGTCACTGGGTGGCCACACCCACTTCTGAGTCCGGCTTGGACGTGTGCGCAGCAGCATGTGATCTTCCCGTCGAAGCTTGTGACCGAGAGACCTTCGAGAGACGCTGCCTGGCCTCGAATCTGTATCGAAGTTCGGGAGTGAGAGAGGATTTCGTAGTGATACCCGTAGCGCGCTCGGCGCATCCCGTCCCGGAGGGAGTCGCCGACTCCAAGTTGTGGCAGGGAAGCGCCGCGTGCGGCGGCGCCGAAGCGTCGGTGTTCTTTTCCCCGGAAGGGGGAGCGTGGTCACGCCCGGTCCCAGCGGGAATCGCGGGCTCGGCGGATTTGTCTGAACTGCCCCGTGCTCGCTCAGTGCCGCGAATACGCCTTGAGCGCTGGTGAGCCGTACGGAACGTGGGGTGGCATGACCGAAGCCGACCGAAAACGGCACGCCGCCGGGTGGCAAAGCCACGACGAGCACCGGCTATCTCATCACGCAGCAGTATGTCTTTGACCTCGTCGTGGACCAGCGTGTAATAGACCTACGCGCTCCCGCAGGTCCACTGTGTGGACTCTGTCGGCGGGGGAGATGCTCTGGTAGTCATGTGGGCGCTGATGAATTGAGGAGGCCATCGATGACGGATGACGAGGTGCCGCTGTCGGTTTACCGATTGACGGGAGACGATCTCGTCGAGGAGTACCACTGTCTCTATTCCCGGTTCGATCGCCTTACCCCGAATCAAAAGGCGCGGTTCTACTTTGTGAACGAGGAGATGAAGGCGCGTGGGCTCGGACATGGCCTGCCGACGCCCGCATGCCGCGATCGCAACGATGCCTGGGATGGGGAGATCTGAGATCGCGCGCTTCCTCGAGTTTGCACCGACATTCAATGGCCTGTGCGGGACGGGATAGACAGTACGGGCACTGCTCGCCGAGGGCGTGAGAGGATGCGCGCGCACTGCCGATGCTGCCCGCCCTGCTCGATCTCGGAGCGATCTCCTTTTTGTACGTCGGGTGCGGCGTCAGGCATGGATATCCCCTGTAGCAAATTGCTACAATGAACTTTGATGTTGTAGCGAAGGAGGAATCATGACGGAAGTCGTCGACAAGGTCACCAGATTCTCATCAGAGCTCGTCGATGCCGCGGCCGCGGAGGGACAGCGCGAGCATCGCTCAGCACGCCAGCAGCTCGAGCACTGGGCCCGTGTCGGTCGTGAGGTGTCGAACCAGCGCCAAGTTGCACGCCAGCGTGTCGAGGCCGCCCTCGCCGGCCGTATCCCACTAAGCGTGCTCTCCGCTGAAGAAGGCGCGGTATTCAACGCCGAGATTGCGGCCACCCTCGAAGAATCGATCGCGACAGGTAACCATGCCGCCGAACGCGCAGTTCAGGGGCGCGCAACGATTTCGCTCGACGAGCACGGCCGGGTTGTCAAGTATCTGCCTGACGGTTCGCAGACCGTCTTGTGAGACGTCTCGATCTTGTCGTCGGACCGAACGGGGCCGGCAAATCGACGTTCGTCGAGCAGAGTCTAGCGCCCCTGCTTTCCGGCAGCGTCTTCGTCAACGCGGATGTGATCGCCAAGGACCGCTGGCCTGATGCTGCCGAGGAACATTCCTATGAGGCCGCGCGGATTGCGGCGACTATGCGCGGTGCCCTGATTGAGCGGGGTGAGTCGTTCATCGCCGAGACGGTATTTTCGCATCCGTCGAAATTGGAGTTGATCGACCGTGCGCGCCAGGCCGGTTTCGTTGTCGTGCTGCACGTGGTACTGGTTCCGGTCGAGTTATCGGTCGCTCGTGTTGCCGGGCGGGTTGTCGAGGGTGGGCATTCGGTTCCTGAGGGGAAGATTCGAGAGCGATATGAGCGGTTATGGCCGCTGGTCGTCGACGCGATTGATCGGTCAGACCACGCGACCGTATACGACAACACTGCCCCGGATGTCACGCGCATCGTTGCTCGGTTCGTAGATGGCGATCCGGTCGGCGAGATTACCTGGCCAGCATGGACTCCGGTCGAGTTCCTGAGAGCGCAGAAGTAGGTTTTCGATCCCGGCCAACGCTCAGCGACAGTGACGGCGCACATTTTAGTGTGCCGTCCAGGTGCTCGCGGATCGAAGAAGCAGATCCTCGCGCCCACCGGACGCCAGCACGACGTACGAGCCGTCGGGAACATCGGCAACGACTTGAATTGTGGTGCCCGGGGCCACCGCAAAGCATGCATGGAACCCACCTCCACCGACCTCGAAACCGGCCGTCGGCACCGACGCGGAGAAAATCACCGGTGACAAAGCCGGCGAACTCGCAGTCGTGGAAGCTCTCACCGAATGCGAGGCAACATAGCCCGAGTGAGCGATCCCTACGAGATCGCCCCCGGCGCCTTCAACAACAAATACGGTATCGTCCGTGAAACTCGCCGTAGTCGAACGCGCGCCGCCCTACCCGCACATCCTGCATCAGCCCATCACAAAAATTTCGACTTCGAACACCTCAAAAAGATTCATCAATTCATCCTGCAAGACGTCCACGACTGGGCGGGAACCCTCCGCACCCGCGACACCGGCGTCGTCGGCATGAACCCCCCAAAAAAACTGCAGACCTGAAACACATCGAAACCAAGCAGCGTTAAACTTCCGCGGAATCGCCAAAGGGACAACTTCCCCCAAGAACTCCCGAAAGACCGCGCCGTCGATCGAATTTGCCAACCGCCGGGGCGAAAACCACTGTCCTGCAACCGTTCCGGGGAGGAAACTCCTGACCGCAACGAGTGTTCTTCGACGAACTCTCAAATCCTCCGGCTGGACCAGCGACTGGCAGAAAGTTCATGCCTCCGCAGTGCAAAAGCAGCCCGCTGCGCCGCAAGGGAAGCAATTCACACCCCGCTCCGCGATGGCCTCGCCGTCGGTGTACATCGCAACGGCATCGACTCTCCCACCCCTCGCCAGCACCCAAGGCAAAGTCATTCACCTCGAGCGCAATAGATCAAAGCTGCTACTACGACTCCGGTGACGAGAAGTTGTCGGGTCTATCTCGTTAAGGGTGTTTCGGCCGGTATCCATTAGTAAGTTTCCGATCCCGGCCAACGATCGGCGAACGTGATCGCAAACGCATTCAGAGCAGGCTTCCACCGTGTAATCCATCGTGCCTGCCCTTTGCCTGTCGGGTCGAGCGAACGCGTCACCAAATAGAGGCACTTGAGCGCAGCAGCCTCGGTGGGGAAATGCCCACGAGCCTTGACAGCCCTCCGATACCGGGCGTTCAAGGACTCAATAGCGTTGGTAGAGCACAGCACTCGCCGTATCTCGGTGTCGTAATCGAGGAACGGGATGAACTCCTGCCAGGCGTTGTTCCACAATCGAATGATCGCCGGATACGTCTTGCCCCAACGGTCTGCGAGATCGTCGAACGCTGCACTCGCGGCGGCCTCGGTCGGGGCAGTGTAGATCGGCTTGAGATCGTGTTTGAGCGCATCCCAATGCTGCCGCGACGACAACCGAAACGTATTGCGGATCAAATGGATCACACACGTTTGGACCGTGGTCGCCGGCCACACATTCTCGACGACCTCCGGTAGACCTTTTAATCCGTCGCAGACCAGGAAGAACACATCCCGAGTACCCCGATTACGGATATCCGTCAGCACGGACATCCAAAATTTGGCGCCCTCACCGCCGGTCCCGGCCCACAAACCGAGTACGTCCCGGTGCCCGTCGAGGCTGACACCGATCGCCGCGTAGATCGGGCGGTTCGCGACCTGCCCATCCCGAACTTTGACCACGATCGCATCGATGAAGATCGCTGCGTACACCTCGTCGAGCGGACGGGCAGCCCAGTCCTGCATTTCCTCGAGCACTTTGTCGGTGATCCGTGAGATGGTCTCTTTCGAGACCGAAGCGCCGTAGATTTCAGCGAAGTGAGCACTGATCTCACCGGTCGTTAATCCTTTGGCGTACAACGACAACACGATCTCATCGACCCCGTTCAATCGACGTTGTCGCTTTTTGACGATCTGCGGCTCGAACGTCCCTTCCCGATCACGAGGGACCTCGATCGGAACATGACCGGTCGCCTCGGTCAACACAGTCTTCGACCGAGTCCCGTTGCGAATATTCGTCGACTCCCGCTCCGGCGGGGCTTGGTTCTTGTCGTGCCCGAGGTGCTCGGTCATCTCCTCGTTCAATGCAGTTTCCAGAACGGTTTTGGTGAACTGCTTGAGCAAACCGTCCGGACCGGTCAGCGACAGACCCTGCTCCTTCGCCAACCTGACCAGCTCCGCAGCCGCCGCAGCTTCCGCGGAGGGCTCGGCCCTCTTCTTCGTCACATCTTCCAGTGTCGTCATCTCGGCACCTCCTCGCCAAGCATTCACTCAGCGTCTCGGGCCAAAACACCGATTACGAAACAGTCCCGCTCCAGCGCGTGAGAGGCCCTCGGTGGCCGAGGCGGTGATCAGTTTCAGAGAACGACTGAAGGTTCGGCGCGACATCATGACCGAGACGATCGCGCTGGCCGGAGCCGGCATGATGCCTGTGTGTGGGGCGCCGCACTCTCGATGAATTTTGCCGGACATCCGCATCAGCCGCGGAGCCGACGAACTGCGAACAGGATTACGGTTGTCTTTCAGCTAGGTCAGTGCTTCGCCCAGCGCTTCACCGCTCTGGCGGGTGCCGTCGGTGGAGGCTAATGCCGCGCCGTCGGGATCGGCTTGTTCAGGGGTGCGGGTTCCTGCGTGGTGCGGGTTGGATCGTTGCTTCGAGTCGGGTGAGCCGTTCTTCCAGGGCGCTGGTGACGGCGAGCAGTCCGAGCAGGGTGGGTTCGGTGATGTCGCGACCATGCTGGGCGTGATCGAGCAAGGTGGTGCGCAGGAGCTGGCACATGGCGGCGTCATCACTGATGGGTAGTTGTTCGAGTGCGGCGGTCAGACGCTTGGCGGGGAAGGTCACGGATAGCTCCTGCACATGTCAATCATGCAGGCACAAGAGATGAGTGACTGCCTGTCGTGGGGTGGGTGGTGCGCTGGAACCGAGGCGGAAAGCAGCGCATCACGAGCAGGAATGTTACTGCGTCAATGCTGATCGGCTGGTACCCCGGGGGTGAGGAGGGCGCTCGCCCCGCGGTCGGCGGCGACCTCGGTGCAGGGTTAGTTAAGGACGCCGGGCGCTTCGAGGGAGCGGCATCGACGGCGTTCAACGGAGTGGCAGATTTCGGTGACGGTCGTAGCAGCTCCGTCCTCTTTCTCGACTCTCAGCGTGGGTCGAGAGTGCGCCACAGTGTCGGAGAGTCGTCGTCGTTGTTGGCGAGGGCGCGGATTCCGTCGGCGTCCTGGGCGAGGAGGTCGGCGAAGTAGGAGCGGTTGGCTTCGTCGAGTCCGTCGGGGAGATTCGCGCCGCGCAGGATGGATGCCGCGGCCGCATCGAGGTACCGGGCGATGCGCAGGAGCAGTGGACGTGTGGTGGGAACGAGGGAGGTGTGAGCGTCGGCGGTGATCATGTCGAGGGTCGAGAGCAGTGACAGGCCGGTGACGGCTTCGATGTCGTCGAGGTTGATGTGGGCAACTTTCAACGCTTCGGCCAGTGCTGCGGTGGTGAGTCCGACGGCGGCAAGGGGCATGGAAATACTGCGTTCGAATGCGATGAGGTCGGCACCGGGGGCTTCGTCGGAGAGCGAGACCGCCGGTGATTGGGCGAATGCAAGGAGACGTTCATCGGTGAAGGCATTCTGCGCGGTACGGCGACTGATACCGATCAGTGTCATGTGTTCGGAGATTTTGTCGGCGAGAATTGTCTGTGCTTGGGCGTCGGTGACGGTGAGCCCGAGGTCGAGCAGAGCGGCCCGAAGTTCGGCCGATCGTGCAGCGAGCCAGATGGATCGCGGTCTCATCACTGCTCCCGTGAAGGTGAAAGTTGTGTTGTCGAGGTGAGCTTAGATCGACCGTCATCGAGCGAACACAGGGGACGCTCGAAGACGCCGAGAGATCAGTCGAACAGAAGGGTCCCGTCCTGGGGGGATTGTCACATTAACGTGAATGTTCGGTGACACGGTGTGTGCGGATGCGTGGTGATACAACTGCCTTGTCGCCGCCGCCTTTTCAGGCGGCGACGGCGCTACCGGTAGCCTCCCGCCGTACGGCGAACTGATCAGCCATCACCCACCGGCCGACAGCAGCCCTTGAGCAGGTTTCGGAAGAACTGTTTGGCCGCCTTGGTATTTCGGCGGGACTGAACTAGCACGTCCAGGACTGTGCCGTCTTGGTCGACGGCACGCCACAGGTAGCGCTGAACTCCGTTGATCCGGACGAAAACTTCGTCGAGGAACCACTTGTCGCCGGGGCGAGCACGGCGGCGACGCAGCCGATTCGCGTAGGCCTGCCCGAATTTGTCACACCATCGCCGGATCGTCTCGTAGGAGACCGCGACACCACGTTCGAGCATGAGTTCCTCCACGTCGCGGAAGCTCAGCGTGAACCGAAAATCGTGAACCGAAAATACAGCCACACACAATGGTCGATGATCTCGCTGGGGTAGCGGTGACGCTTGTACGACGACGCGGCGGTGGTGGTCACGATCAAAATCGTGCCAGCTGGCCCTCGATAGCTCGTCAACGTGACAATGCCTCGGGCCCACTCCCACCGGGCACAGATGTGATCAGACGGGCCCGCTTAGCAGCGCTGGAATACTTGACGTCGCCGATCTTGCAGGAGTGATCGTGGTGGAAGAATGAGGGGTGCGCCCGAACAGGTAACTCGACGATTATCTGCATGGGCTGGAGTTCCTGGGCGGGGTGTACCCCGATGATTCGAGGGCGATCGCCGAGCACGGGATCGTGGCCGCGCTCGATGATGATGATGCGTTCGTGCTCTTGCTTCGCTTGGTCGGTCCAGATGCCCGGCGTTCGCGGATGAACTGTGGCAGTTGATCAGTGGTTTCTGTACAGTCGCCGCGTCGAGGAGTTGTTCGGTAGCTCGGAGAATGCCGGGTTGGCGGATCTCAACACAGAGAGGTCCGAGATACCGCCCACCTCCTACTCGACCGAGGATCCCAAGGTGAGAGTGCCTGACGGCTACCATCGTGCCAAATAATTCAGTAAGAACGTGCCACATAATTCCGAGACTCACACGGTGGTGCTCGTTAATTTTCATGATGCGTTTGACTTGCGTGAAAGCCCAAACAGTGGCGTTCGGTACGCCCGAGGCGTGCCCGACCGGCCGTTGCATAATCAGACGGACCGATACTGAGCTGCAACCGGACGCGTAGCTTTCCCGTTCGAGATGAACCTACGACCACCTGATGCTGACATGCAGCGGCATATCGATCGGAGGCCTGTAATCCGCCGATTCTGTCGTCATCACTACCTTTACCCCGGGAGACGATAGCTGCGATCGGTACTTGCCCACCGTGTCACCACAGCTCCCCAACCGAACAAGGCCGCTGGCCCTTTCGGCGGCTGGCATAACCACACCACCCTCGTCACCCCCCCGGTCACTGGTTCCTGACCACTCTGCGGTGGACCGGCCCAAAACTCGCCCCCTTCGGCCCGCCAGTACGGGATCACAGCCCGCAGGTCATCGGGAATCTCGTCGGCGCGCAACACATACGCATCAAACATTGAGCAGCCCCGCTCTTAACCGGTGAGATGAGGCCCAACAGGTTAGAGCTTCGCGGTCGATAGCTCCTCACGAACGATGCGCGTACCCGCGCTGAGCGCGCTCAACTTCGCCAGTGCAATGCCTCGGGAGAAGGGCGCCATGCCGCAATTCGTGCTCGGCAGAAGATTGTCCGCGTCGACGAATTTGAGAGTGTTCCGAATGGTGGCGGCGACTTCCTCCGGAGCCTCGATCTTCTCGTTCGCCACGTCGATGGCACCGAGCATGACCTTCTTGCCCCGGATGAGTTCGACGAGGTCGATCGGGACGTGGGAGTTGTGGCATTCCAGCGAGATGATGCCGATGCTGGACTGCTGCAGGAGGGGGAACGACTCCTCGTACTGTCGCCACTCCGAGCCGAGGGTGGCCTTCCAGTCGGTGTTCGCCTTGATCCCGTAGCCGTAACAGATGTGTACTGCAGTCTCGGTGCGTAATCCCTCTGTTGCCCTTTCCAGCGTCGCCACGCCCCAGTCCTTCATCTCGTCGAAGTAGACGTTGAACGCTGGCTCGTCGAACTGGATGATGTCGACCCCCGCAGCCTCCAGGTCTCGTGCCTCCTGGTTGAGGATCGTCGCGAACTCCCACGCCAGCTTCTCGCGGCTCTGGTAGTGGCCGTCGTAAAGCGTGTCGATCATCGTCATGGGGCCGGGGAGTGCCCACTTGATCGGCTGATCGGTCTGCTGCCGGAGGAATCTCGCGTCGTCGACGAAGACCGGCTTGGAGCGGCTCACTGCGCCGACCACGGTAGGCACATTCGCGTCGTAACGATTGCGGATCCGAACCGTCTCGCGCTGCTCGAAGTCGACCCCGTCGAGATGCTCGATGAATGTCGTCACGAAGTGCTGACGGGTCTGCTCTCCGTCGCTGACGATGTCGATGCCGCGATCGCTCTGTTCCTTGGCGGCGATGCGCAGTGCATCTTGCTTGCCTTCGACCAACTCATCGCCCTGCAACTTCCAGGGCGCCCAGAGGGTTTCAGGCCGGGCGAGCCACGAGGGTTTGGGCAGGCTGCCGACGATGGACGTGGGCAAGATCTGGTTCATGGTCGACTTTCCTCCGGTGGTCATCCGACGAGAACGGGGAAGCGGGCGGCCCACTGTTCGAGTAACTCGCGGTGGGGCTTCACAAAGTGGTCTTCCGTGTACTTGCCCTGCTTGGTTGCCAGCTGATCGCGTTCGATGCGGTCGTAGACGATCGGGGTAGGCGAGTAGTCCTGCTGATCCAGGGTCGGTCGGTAGATCTCAGCGGCGGGCGAGTTCGCGTTGTAGATCTCCGGCCGATAGATCCTCTGGAAAGTCTCCATCACACTGATCGTGCCGATGAGCTGAAGGTCGGTGTAGTCGTTGAGTAGATCGCCGCGGAAGTAGAACGCGAGCGGGGCGACACCGTCGGGCGGCAGGAAGTACCTGACCTGCAGCCCCATCTTCCCGAAGTACTCGTCGGTCAACGAGTAGTCGTCCTGCTGGTACTCGACACCGAGGGTCGGATGGTGATTCCGGGTCCGGTGGTAGGTCCGGCTTGTGGACACGCTGATGCAGATCACGGGATCGACCGCGAAGCGTTCCCTGTAGGCCTGGGAGTCGAGGAAATGTTGGAACAGTTTGCCGTGCAGGTCACCGAAGTCGCCGGGCACGGTGAACTCAGAGGTGCCCTCGTTGACTGCCGGCAGTCGAACCCTGAAGTCGAAGTCGCGGACGTAGGAGGAGAAGTTGTTCCCGACGATCCCCGGGAATCGTGCGCCGGTGAGGCGATCGACGATCTGAATATCCAGTACCTCGATCAGGGGGAGCCGGTGATCCGCGCCGTCCGAGCTGAACTGCAGCTCCGCGGAGACGATCTCGAGCTCGACGGCGTAGCGGTCCAGGCCCGGGTTGCCGCGGCGTGCGAGACCATTGAACCGGTCATTGATCATCGCCAGGGTTTGGCGGAGGTTCTGCTGACGGTGTTCGCCTCGGGCCAGGTTGGCGAAGTTCGTGGTGGTCCGAGAATGCTCCGACGGCGAGTAGTCCTCGTTGAAGCGGGTGGTGGTGATGCTGAACGTGAATTCGTTCGACATGAACGTCCAATTCTGGTCTTGATCGGCCGGGCTCGGCCTTGCGGAAAGTCTCTGCCACTATCCTGCAGTTCCAGTTCAGTTATCGGGTAACAAATGTTTCCTATGGTCCTCTATAGCATTTAGCTATGGCGCGAGAATCCAGAGGCATCACACTGCAGCAACTGCATTACTTCATCGAGGTCGCGGCGGAGGGTTCGATCACCGGCGCCGCCGACCTTCTCTACGTCGCCCAGCCGACCATGTCTGCCGCGATGAAAGACTTGGAATCGCGAGTGGGGCGCACCCTCCTCACTCGATCGGCCCGGGGGGTGACGTTGACCGAGGAGGGTGCGGAGTTTCTCGGCTATGCCAGGCAGGTCGTCGAGCAGATGTCGCTGCTGGAGCAGCGCTACCTCGGTCAGCCACCGTCCCGTCGGCTGCTCGGAGTCTCGGCTCAGCACTACTCATTCGTGGTCGAGGCGTTCATCCGGATGGTGGACTCCGTTGACGCGGCACAGTACGAGTTCTCGCTTCGTGAGACCCGGACCTGGGACATCATCGAGGACGTCCGGATGCTCCGCAGTGAGGTGGGCATCCTGTACCGCAATGATTTCAACCGGAAGGTCATCGACAAACTCCTGCGAGATTCCGGCCTGGTGTTCCGCCCGCTCTTCGCCGCGGTGCCGCACATCTTCATCTCCAGACAGAACCCGTTGGCCTGCCGAGATCGCGTCGCTCTCGATGATCTGGCCGACCTGCCACGGCTCACCTTCGACCAGGGCGCGAACAACTCGTTCTATTTCGCCGAAGAGATCCTTTCCACCCTGTCGAGCAAGCGGGAAATCCGGGTCTCCGACCGCGCGACAATCTTCAATCTCATGATCGGACTCGACGGCTACACGATCTCGACCGGCATCATCAGTGACGATCTCGACCCCGAGATCGTCGCCATCCCACTCGAGGTGGACGAGAGCATCGAGATCGGCTGGATCAGCCATTCCGGGGTCCCGCTCACGGCGCAGGCACAGCGCTACCTCGCCGAGGTGCGTGCCGTCGTCACCGACTATGGAATCGAGCTGCTCGACTCTCCGTGAATCGGGCCGCGAGTGCGGATCACGGTCGGCGACAAGGCGCGGATGGAGGGAACGGACCACGTGATGGTCGACGGCAACGGTGTGAAGTCTCGCTTCAACGGCTGGCGGCCTGCGTCTACACCACTGCGGAAATATCCCGGGGGTCCCACAGGCGACCGCGTATCGCAGGTACGCGGTCTGGGGGGGGGACACTGAGGTGCTCCGACTCCACGCGAACGCACAGGGGTTCGTTGCAGCGGTTTTCGCAGACTCTTCCATCGGCTAGTTTGTCGTTAATCAGGAGCGCGAAAGATCGATGCTCGATGCTCGGTATGTCTTGTGCGCCGATGAGATTCCCGATGACTTGTGGGCTGTGATCGAGCCCGTTCTGCTCCCCCCACTGGCGGGCCGAAGGGTGCTTCCGTGGAACGACCACCGGTTGCCCCTGGAAGACATCTCACGGGGTGTAGGAGTCAAGCCGCGATCGGGAGGGGAGGTGGGAATGCGTGCAGTTCGTCGAAATACTCGCGGGTGGTGAGACAGTGGTGGAGTTGGCCGAGGAATCGGTTGAACAAGTGGCTTTGAGCTTGATGGTTCCAGTCTCCGCCCGCGCGGCGGGCATCGAAATGTCGCCTGGCGCCAGGCGATGCCTTCAGGGCACTGAACGCCCAGATCGTTCCCGCTGCAGCCAGTCGCCGGTTCTTGACGTGCCGGTGCAGGACGAAGGTTTTCTTTCCGCTGGCGCGGGTGATCGGAGCGGCACCGGCGTAGGCCTTGAGACCACGGGCAGTGGCGAACCTGTTCCGGTCGTCACCGATCTCGGCGAGCACTCGGGCACCAGCCAGTGGTCCCAGCCCGGGAAAGCTGGTGATGATTTTCGCATCGGGGTGCGCCGCGAAGAGCGTGCTCACTTGTTCGGCGAGGGTGTCGGCGGCTGCGCAGGCGGCGTCGAACTGACGCAACAGAGCGGTCAGATGAACTCCCATCGCCGCTTCGATCTGCGGTGGTTGGCGAAGCGCCGGGCGCGCATGATGGCACGCAGTCGTTCGACGTCTCAGTCGAGGAATCGGGAACGTCCAGCTCTTTTGAGTGCTGCTTTGAGTTGGGGCCGGGTCAAGGCGGCAGCTGCGGTCGGAGTGGGAGCGGCGGCGAGGACGCTTCGGGCATCAGGGCGGGTCAGCCCGTCTTCGAGGGACTGAAACGCGGTCAACGCTGCCGGGAAATATTCTTTGAGCAGAGAACGGATCTCGTTGCCGAAGCGTTGACGCGACCAGACCGCGTCCTGCTGGGCGCGGGCGAGAACCCGAATGGCCAGCGCACTATCGGTGTCGGCTGGCAACGGGCGGTGCGCCCCGGCGTCGGTGCGCACGATGTTCGCCAGCATGGCCGCGTCGGCGGAATCGGATTTCGAGCCGGACACCGAATGCCGGGACCGGTACCGCGAGGCCGCGAGTGGGTTGATCGGGTAGATCACCCGACCACTCGCGCGCAGTCCGGCAACCCACAGGCCGTGATCGGTTTCGATGCCGACCGGGATCGGATCTTGTTCGGTGTCGCCGGCGTCGGTGAACGCCTCGAGCAATCGAGCGAACCCGGCAGCGTCGTTGTCGACGCGTCCCCGGCTCACGACGTCGCCCAGGTCGTCGAGGATCGCGAAGTCGTGATGGTTTTCGGCCCAATCGATTCCGCAGTACAGTCCCACCGCGCCTCCCAATGTCGATGTGCAGGTTGCGAACCCGTGTGGTGCACGCGGCGACCTAATTGCAGGACTCGACGGTCCGTCATCTCACCAGCCGTTCGTGACACCAGCGCACCGCCGGGCACTCGATCTGCCGAAGAGCTCACGGCTCGGGAATGCAGAAGAAGAGATCACCCCTGCGGCGGGCTCGTACCACGACATCTCACCACGCCGAATGGTGCACTGCCCGGCGCCGCCTCTCTTCCAGAAGGCGTCGCATGCGCCGGGAAAACCCTGGAGTCCGCCCGGCAGTGCACCGCAGAAACAGCAGAGCGGCGTGAGCGTTGTTGCCCGTCGGTCCGTGCTTCTACACACCAATTAGGAAAGAACCCAGTCATGACCGGCTTTAGCCTTCGGGCAGCTCGTATTCAGCTAGGCGCATTGCTTGCTGCACTCGCACTCGCGATCGTCATTGCGCTCGGTATCACCACCGGCGCATTCGTACTTTCCTTCGCCGTACAACGAGACCTCGCATGGCAAGCACTGATCGCCGAACACCTGACCTGGATCTTCCCGCCGATCGTAGACAGCGCCATCCTCGGCGCCACCATCGCCATCGTCATCATCAGCAAGCTCAACATGAACAAACGCGACAGAGGCTTCTACATCGCCCTCGCCGTCAGCGTCGTCGCGATCAGCATCCTCGGAAACGCCTACCACGCCTATCACGCAGCAATCGCTGCACAGGAGTCAATCGATGGTGGGGGAGACCTCGGGTTCATTCCACTCACGCCGGCCATTGCAGCGGCCATAGCGATCATTCCGCCAGCCCTGGTCTTGGCATTCACCCACGGAATCACAATCCTGGTGAAGGCAGTCGGAATGGGTACACCGCTTACCGTTCGATCGTCGAAAGTGCCATCGACAGTGAGGATGCACAGAATACTGCGTCTGACCTCACCGTAGGCCGGGGACCAATCCGCGTCCCTCAGCCCCGCGAGAAGTTCGCCCACAATATTGCGGACCATCGGGAGTCGGATCTAGACGTAGACGCCACAACGGCGGATGCGAAGGCCTGCATTGACGACGCTATTGCAGACTATGCGGAACCTTTTTTCGTGGATGAAACGATGAACGACCTGGACGAGATCCTCGACTCCCAAGACACCGCTGCGGAGTCCCCAGCCCCCCGCGACGCCGAAGAAGCACAGGCCGACACCGATGCCGACATCGACGACCTCATGTCCTTGATCGCCCGGTCGAATCCCGGTCGAATCCCGGTCGAATCTCGCGAAGAACGTGAAAGATACAGCAGTCCGCAAGCTCACAAACCCGAACCTCACGTGGGAGACCATCGCTCTGGAATCGAAACCGCCTGTCGCGACATCGACCGCATGGCGACGACACGAGAAGTTCGATACCGCAGCCCGCGAAGCAGGATTCACGAGCCCGCCACTGCCCGACCTTCGATCCGCCGAGAATATGGCCGACCGCGAACTCACCACCGTCTGAACAAGTCTCACCAACAAAGGTGGCCCCGACAGTGCTGTAACACCGCCGGGGCCGATGACCACGGAAAGCACCTGTGACCAATGAACGATCATATCGAGCCCTCCGAAGGCATCGACCACGAAAAACCGGCCGACCACCTATGCAGCCACGAGCGAAAATCACCCGAGAAGCGATCCTCGAGGCGTCCGCAATCCTGTTCAGCAAAACGGGATACGCGGGCACCAGCATCAACGACATCCTGGCGATCTCCGAGACCACCAAAGGGGCGATGTATTTCCACTTCTCGAAGAAGGAATCCATCGCCCAAGAAATGCTGCATCGCTGGGAGAATGCCGTCTCGGAGACAGTGGGGAAGGCCGCAGCGACAGGGCAACCCGCTGACCGGCAAGTGATGATGATCTACCGGGACCTCGCCCGCCGCGTCGAAACCGAGGCGATCATCCGAGCTGGACTCATCCTGTCCGTCGACAAGTCGCTCATCGGTGCCCGCGCCACCTACGAGGCATGGACCGAAGCCATCACGCCGATCGTCATCGACGCTATTCGTTCCGGCGCCCTTGACTGCGCGGAAAGCATGTCCCGGCTCGTAGACACTCTCTGCGCCGGATTCGTAGGCGCAGTGCAGGTTGCAGCTAGCCTCGACGAGAACCACACCATCACCAAACGAGTCGACGATCTGCTGCTGATGTGGCGCGGAACGGACCCCGCCACCGTCCGCATGGTCGAAGGAGCATCCCTGTGAACAGCCCCAACGAATCGGCGAACGTCCCGGAAAACGCTGCCACCACGACAACCCACCGGAGCGGTCGCGTCCCCGGTAGTAAGAACTCGGCAATGCAGGACCGCGCAGTGCGAACACGGGAAGCGATCATCGCCGTCGCAGCGCGGCATTTCGACACTGACGGATACGGCCACACCAGCATGAACACCATCAGCGGTACCGGAAAATTCGCCAAAGGCGCGATGTACTACCACTTCCCGTCCAAAGGGGCGATCGCCGAACGCCTCATCTCGGACTGGAACCGCACCCTCGACGAAACCATCAGAGACATACTGGCGGCCGGTTCGAGCAGCACGGCAGGGGAGAAGCTGGCAGCGATCTTTATCTCGCTCGCACAGCACATCGGCGAAGACACCAACCTGCGGGCCGGAATGAAACTCACCCTCGAACCCACCATCAACAACGGTGCAGCATTCGCACACTGGGTCGAGGTCATCAGCGACATCATCGACACCGCCATCACCTCAGGCGAACTCGCCGACACCCCCACCACACACCGACTCGCATGGAACCTGTGCACCGGCACCCTCGGAGCCGTCAACGCATCAGTGGTTATGTGTGAACATGTCGACCTCGCAACCCGCATCGAGGACATTGTCTCAGCGCACCTGCACGGCACGCTTGCCTGACTGCACCTCATGTCAGAATGCGAAAACATATTGGAACGCGGGGGACCGTCAATCATGCATACGACGCGATCAGGCTCCGGCGCACCTGAACCTGAATCCTCGGCGCAAGCAATGGCCCGAGTCGACGCCTTCATCACCCACCACCAAGCCTGCGGCGATCTCGTCTTCCAGAAACGAGTCGACGCGGCCCGCATCACCGAAGACCTACTCGCAGAACTCCACAGCGAAGCAGTCTCCCTGTTCGCAGCGCTCGAAGGACACGCGGTGCGCATCACGACGACTCCCTCCTGCGTCGTCGATGAGGACAAGAAATATGTCTTCGCTGCGACGCCTACCTCGAAGCGCAGGCTCTTCCGTCCTACTCGACATCACACCGCGATCGTCGAACTCGCCGGAGCAACCGGCTTCACCCTGGGGCAAACCGGGTAGACCAGATGATGTGGGACCTGGCGGTCGTGAGGATTCCGCCGATCAGGATTCTCGGGTGGTGGCGGAGTCCGGGCCGATTGGCGGTATCGACGTCTATCGAAGACGACCGCGCGGCGTTTGACCTAGCCCTAAGCGGCTGCGACCGTCAAAAAGTTGGAGGATCACACCACTTTGAATGATGCTGAACGCGAACAGGTATCGAGCGTATCGACTGGTCAGATACGCTCGATATCTGCCATTGGTCTCAGGCTGCTCGGCACCGCTCGATAGCGGTCTTTCGTATGAACCTGAATCTGTATCAGCAGGCGATGATGATGTTGGGATCGGTCTTCATGTCCAACCATTTGCCGTAGGCGTCGTCGTTTTCCCGGTGGACGCCGGCGCATACCTCGGCCTGTGTATAGCCAGCGGGTTTGTAAACCGCGTAGATCGGGTTTCCCTCGTTGCTCTCCTGACGGAGGGATGGGCAGGAGTGGTCGGTGCGCAGGTACTTCGCGCCGGGGTGCGCGGCGAGGGCATTTCCCACTTCGGTGGCATAGTTTCCGGGCTTGGTTGCGCTGTAGACGACCACGATCCCGAGACCATCGCACGTGGGTGGGGTGATAGGCGTCGACAGCCCGAGATCTCCTGACCCACCGTCGGTATCGCCGCCGGAGTCGTCGGCGCAGTGGGTGAAGCTGCTCAGTTCGGCTTCGGGGACGCCATCTGCCCGCGCTTGGGTGGGGCACATTGTGGTCGGGAACGATGTGTAGACAACCCACTTGCCGGCGACCACCCGGACCAAAGAGGAGGAGTCGCCCAGAAGGTTCCAGACCACGTATGCCCACTGTCCGTGGCAACGGATTTGGCCACCAATATCGCGACTGAGGTCGGTCTCGATGGCGTCAGCAGTGCACGGTGGAGTCGCTGTTGCGGTGGCATTGGCCGCTCCGTCGCCCGTAACGACAACAAGCGTGAGGTCACCGTTCTCGCACTTCGATCCATAGCCGACCAACTGGGAGGCGACAGCGGTCGGGCTCACGCACGTCCAGCCATCGAACATCGCTGACATGGTGTTGCCCTGGCGGGTGATCACCGGATCGTTGTAGTAGCGGTTGATGAGCGCCACAGCATCGGTACAGGTGATCGCACCAGTCTCTACGACCACCGTGCCGGGGGTGCCAGCCGGGAAAGTGACGGTGCCGCAGGTGCTTCCGGGGGTGGCGAGCGCCTCGGTAGTTGGTTGACGGTTCGGTTGTTGCGCCGGCTGGGAGGACGCGCTTGCCGTCTCGGGCTGGGCACTGACGGCCTGGCCGGATGTTGAACAGGCGGTTGCCACGAGGGTCATACCGACGATCGCTGTAATCGTTGCGCGTCGCAAGCCGAGTAGCTGTGCTGCCTTGTGCCGCATGCATCTCCCTGATGAGTCTGGTCAGCTCGACGATCTGACCTGTAGTCGCGTGGTTCCAGGCTTTTGTTACATCAACGGCCTAATATCGGGGCGCATGCTCTGCACATCCTTACCGATAGATGAGCGCCGGCATTACTCCGGCGTGAGAGCGGATGATGTAAGGCTCCAGTGTCTCTTCTGCGATTCTGCACGGTTCAGCGTCGGTGCCGCCGGTTGATGGTTTAGCTAGCACCCGCCGAGCGGGGTGGTCACGAACTTCTTGGTGCCACCACGAACCTGAGTGACGGTGTCAGAGTCGCTGAGGGCACCAATTTTCGCATTCTCGAACTGGAAACCTAAATACATGGTGGGCTTACTGGGCTGGCTGACCACGAGGACTGGGCCGAGGTCATTCACTTGCTCGACCACATCGTCGCTGAAGGCGTTGCGTACCTGGGCAGGGGTACTGCCTGTTCCCACTCCGTGGATTGCCCGTGAGCCCACCGCGCCGACAACTGCGTCATTTTTCACGTTGATTGCAGCGGTGGTCCCGTCGTAGTAGACGGTGCAATCACCACCGACAGTCCTCATGTTAGTTTCGTCGATACCGTGGCTGACCAGTTCTGATTCCACGGTGCCGGTGACAACCTCGCCGTAGCCGCCAAAAGTTATCGCACCTGCTGAGGTAGGGGTGCTCGTGGTAGAAACTGCTGACGAGGTGGCTGGGGCGACTGAATTTCCTGCGTTCGTACACATGAGGAATGGTTCAGTGACGAATTCTTTCGTACCACTCCAAATCTCGTAATGATTGAAACCGTCTGCTCCGATGGAGAAGGCCAAATATCGGTCAGGATGGTTCGGATCGCTAACTAGCAGATCAGTGTTTTGCGGTGACCTGAAATTTGACGTCGAAGTGAAAGTAGCTTCAGGATAGGCAATTCTGATGTCCTGTTCGCTCGACGCGGATGTGATCCCGCTTGATGCCGAGGTGCTATTAGCGCCCACTATTTTTCCGTCGATAGTGAATATTTCAACGGTTGCGCCGTAGTTGCCGATCGAGTAGCGCACGCACCCGTCCACTGGTTCCCCGGCGACGGTAATTCCCTGGGCGAGAAGATCCGCTTCGCTCATCCCGGCCACCACTGGTCCAGCCCCACCGAAAGTCAGTGCCCAATCAGCTGGGGTCCTATTAGTGGATCCCGACAATGAATCGTCGAAGCCACCGCAACCGGACAATGTCAAAGCCCCAGCGATACCCACAACCGCCGCGATCTGGAACCTCGAGACCATGCGTTGATGAACCCTTCTGATTATTCGATGCACTCATCTCCACGATCGGCGCAGCGCGTGTGGCGAACTCCAACTGGTGACCTCATGATGAACCAGGCCAAGACTTCAAGGGGACCGCACGGAGCGGGCGGTCGATCAAGGGTGAGTGCTGTTCGGGTTTGCTGCGGGCGGGGCGAGTTTGAACTGCCGTAATTGCGCTTTGATGGATTCGGGCCATGCTACGCGGTTCTTTGCCAGGTACCAGGCCGCGATACCGGATGCGACTGCGAGGATTATCCATACGATACTACCGCCGAGTTGCGACCCGAAGTCGTTGCTGGACGAGGCTTTTCCTGTCGCCAGGTCGTACTCCGTGGTTGTCGTCACTCCCTCGACTGAGAAGGTCCAGAGTGCAGGGATGGCAAACAGCACTGTCAGGGCTCGCGCAACATGATAGGGGCGAAGTTCGAATATCATAGGTTCCTCCGAAAGGCATGTTCAGGTTTGGAGTTCGTGAGGTTGAGCGGGTGAGAGCGTTTTGACAGTAGTTGAACTTGGAGGGATCGCCGAGACGGCAAAAGTGGGGGCACACGCCGTCGTGAAAAAGTAAATCAACGACCAGATACTTTTTACCTTTACGTAAGAGAACGCAAAGTCGAGCAGTTGAGTGCTGAGTGAGCCCGATGGCGAGGTCGATTGTCCACCCGATTCCTCCGGGAACTTTCCCTCGAATGCCAGAAGAAATGGGTGCCTTATCCGATGCCTTGGGCAACGCCAGCACCGGTATACCTCAAAGTGAGTACGGTGGTGCGCTAGGGTTATTGGCTGTTACTTCACTGATGCAGATTCCGCGCTACAGTCAGGACCAAACCCCGTATTTGTCAATCAGGGGGTGCCACGTTTTCTCTGCGGGCGACGAGGCAGTTAATGGAGTCATACCCTTACCGCACCACTGCGGACTGGTCCAGGATGGACAATGAATTTAAGTAGAGGAGATGTTCATGACACGGAGTAGCTCGGTCGGTGCCCTTGCTGTTGGTGCTCTGATGTTTGGCGTGGTGTTGCTCACCGGATGTGGGAACGGAAACTCTACTGAGTCCAACGCCACGCGCTTCGAGCGTCTTTGCAGCCAGTTCTGCAAAGACGGCGAAGAACTTGCCGACATCACGTGCACGAAGGCACACGGCAGCAACTGCTTGGCTGTAGTGGAGGATAAAGCCGATTTTGCGCACAGGATTACTCAAGTCGGTATCGCTGCAGGTTCGGTTCAGGGCCAGGCTCTCACTGTCAGCGAATCAGCGCAGGCTTTTGAGAAAGCCGGATGTGGGATGAGTTCGATGTCAACGGGTTCCGCGAACTACTGCAAGAGCAGTTTGTCGACCTTCGAGGCTTCCTTCAACGAACTCCTCGACAGACTCAACCAGCGGTAGTCCGAATCCGATCACGACTCGTCCAGTGCGTCGTCGCCCCCGCGATTGGCCCCCTCTGCCCGATTCGGAAGGAGCGACGCGGTGGCCAGATCGATGAGCGTGTCGGGGGCAGGGAGGGCGAGTCCGTCCTGCCCGTACTCGCTGCGGGTGGTGTCGTCGCTGCGTCGGTGCAGGATGGTCAGCAGGGTATCGCGTTGTGGGGGAGAAACTCTGACGGTGAGTGTGCCGTCGGCGGCTTCGGTGAGCGCTGCGATGACTGCGGTGATGATCTGTTCGCGGACCGGGTCTGCGGTCTGGTCCATGCCGTGGTCGTCGAGCAGGATGACGTCGACTCCACGCGCCCGTGCTGCCCTGGCTGCGGCGGCGATGGCGGCGGTGTCGAGAATCGGGGCTCGGAGGGTGTCTCGTAGGTGCGCTTCGAGGAGGGTGCAGGCCCGTTGTTGCTCATCGGTGATGTCCTCGTCGGCGGCGAGATGTTCGAGGAGGGGGCGGGCCAGGTTGTCGAGTCGTCGCAGTTGTTGGTCGCGTTCGTCGAGGATCGCGGTGTCGGCGGCTTCGGCGGCGACGCGGATGACGGTTTGTTCGCGCAGTACGAAGATGTCGCGGGCAGCGGGACGAATGGTCCAGGCGAAGAACGTCGCCATCAACAGTGGGGCGAGGTTGATGGCGGAGATCCCGATACCGTAGCCGGCGCTTTGTCCGGTTCGTTGCGCCCACCAGGCGCAACTAGCCAAGGTGGCGGTCATCCCGAGCCATGCCCACACGGTCCGTCCGCGGACACACATATAGGTGTAGATCGCGGTCGCGGCGGAGAGAGGCCAGAGTTGTAGTAGACCATCGATCGGGATCGGTACCACCGCGAACACCAGATTGAGGCTGATCGGTCCCGCCAGCGTCAGCGCAAGAGTTGTCCGATACGGCAGTGGATCGCCAGCGGTTCGGATGAGGGTGACCGCAGCGACACTGACCACAATCCAAGCTGATGTTTCGGCCCACAACGACTGTGCTGTGGGGGCGGTGGTGAGCGCGAGGAGAAGGAACGTCGCGATGAACGCGCCGACGACTACAGTGGCCGCGGTGGTGCGCAGCCCGAGGAGTTCGCGGACATCGCGGGTGTCGGAGGTTTGATGTTTCGCGCGCGATGCGGTGCGGTCGTCGGTCATGGCGCCGTCCATTCGATGTGCACGGTGGTGCCACGTCCAGGTTCGGAGTCCACCCGCGCTGATCCACCGGTGATGTGTCGCATTCGTCCGAGGATGCTGACGGCGATGCCCAGGCGGTGTGGGGGGATCGAGGTGTGGTCGAATCCGACGCCGTCGTCGGCGATGGCGATGCTGATGCTGTCGGACTGTAAGGCGGCGGTGACTGTTCGGGAGGCCCGTGGTCCGGCGTGGAGGTGACTGTTGCGCAGTGCTTCGGAGAGCGCACCGCTCATGGACCGGACGGTGCTCACGGGAATCCGCAAGGTTGCTGCAGTCCCGGTGCCGGTTACGACAAACGAGGTGTTGGGATCGACGTCGACTGTGGCGGTGCGTAGTTGGGCGAGCGCCTCCCCGAGGCCTGTGTCTTGTTCGGGGTCGGCGATGGTGTGCAGTTCGTCGAGTTCACGCAAGGTCGTTGCGGCCAGTGCACGTACATTCTCTCGGCGTACTGGCCGTGACGCGGTCAAGAGGGTGGCGATCACTCCATCGTGGACGAGGGCATCGAAGCGTTCACGTTCGACGGCGCGGGCCCGTTGGGCGGCAGCGCTTGCGGCCGCGGCGTGCGTGGCGTTGGTCGTGGCGTCGAGTAGCCGACCGGTGCGTAGTGCCATCGCGGCTCCGCCGACGAACAGGGTGCAGAACATGATCGCGAAGGTGATGTCCGGTACGAGCATGGACGCGGATGCGTTTACCCTGGCGACCAGGTTGATCATTTGCACTGTGGTACAGCCGATCACGAGATGGATAAAGGCAACGCTCGTCGGCCACGCGATGACGGCGGCGAGGCTGGCCAGACCGGGGAAGGCTGCCAGCCACACGCCGTCATCGCCTGGCAGTTGGGTCCCGGTCCATGCCAGGGGCCAGGTGAACGCGGCAGCGAGGAAAGCCGCCGCGGCCGCCGCGGCCGCCGAGCGCATCGCTGCGGAGCTGCGGCGGAAGGAGAGCAGGCCGGGCAGCATGCCGGATCCGAATACGGTCAGCACAGCGAGAGGTGTCCACCATCGATGCATGTGCGGCGTCGTCGTAATGATCGAGGGGTACAGCAGGGCGAGGTAGGCGAGGTAGCCGACGCTGGTGAAGCGGGCGAACATGCGCAGGATGCGATCGGTGTTCTCCTGGCCGACGCCAGGGCCAGCAGATACGACGGCGGCGCTGGTCATCGCAGTCCGCGTTCGGGGACCGGGAGCCACCCGTCTTCGACGGCGCGTTTGTAGAGGTCGGTTTTGGTGTTCGCGGGGCGTCCGGCGTCGGCGTATTTGGCGCGGATACGGCCGAGGTAGTCGTTGACGGTGTGGGTGGTCAATCCGGTCAGGCGAGCGACGCGGTCGGCCTTTTCCCCGGAGGCATAGAGGGCGAGCACATCACGCTGGCGCGGGCTGAGATCGACCTCGGCCAGGTGGGGATCGCCGTCGACGGCAGCGGCCCACTCCGTGGTCACGACAGGTTCGCCCGATGCGGCGGCGATGATGGCGGCCACGACGACATCGGCGGTCTCGGATTTGCGCACCACACCGAGGACCCCGGCCTTGGCCGCCAGGCGCACGAGGTACGGGTTCTCGGCGCCGGTGAAGATCAGGGTTTCCAGACCCGCGGCGCGGAGCTCGTCGACGTTGGTTTTCGGGGACGATCCGTCTGCAAGGCGTAGGTCGAGGATCGCCAGATCCAACGCGACCTCCTGGGCGAGTAGTGCGGAGACGGTGGGTGCTGAGGCGCACACGGACAGGGACGGGTACGGGGCGAGCATCGCCTCGAGGCCCATGACGACCGCCTCATGGTCCTCGACTACACCGATGCGGTGGGCCGTGTCGGTGGGGGAGTAGGAGGGGGTATCGGTCACGTGGTGAACTCCGCTGCGCGTGTGAACAGGATCGACAGAACATAGCAGGGAGTTCGGAACGGGAGGTCGGTTTGCGGGTGTTCTCGGGCGCAGTGCACAGCGAGGGACCATTCGCTGATATGTCAGGCATCTGGTCCGCCACGATCGCGGATGGTCAGGTCGAGACGGGAATGGATTCAGGCACGACAGTGGGTGCGGGTGATGTGTCTCCTTCTCGTCGGTCACATCCTGATGATCGCGCCGGCGACGGGCGTGTCGGCGAGGTAGGCGTTCGGTGCGAGCGATCGAACGGCGTCGGCGATGTCGCGGCGGAGGCGCTCGATCGTTTCGCCGGCGACCAGGACGCCGTTCTGCGAGTGCGCGGAGACGAAGTCGAGGCGCCCACTTGCACGTGAGGCATTGTCTTGAAGGGAGATAACTGCAGTGAACAAGTCGGGCGCTGCGACCGAGCCGAACCGCACACTGATCCGCCGGTCGGTGTTCTCGGTCAGGTACAGGCCGAAGTGTTGGGCCGAGGGCCCAGGACCAGGCTGCAGTGTGTGAAGGAGATGCTCCCGGATCAGGGCGCTGCGGACGGTCGCCGAGAACAGCAATGCATGATCGACCGCGAATCGTCCGTACCCCGAGACAGCCTCGGCGGCAGGGCTTTCGGATCCACCGGTATGTCGGTCGGCGAATGCGCGCAACCTGTCCCAGGTGGTGTTCTTCTTGCGCATCCGATCCGAGACAAACCACACCGTGAGGCCGAGTGCGGTCAGCAGGAGCATCCACGCGATGTCGGCGTTGTAGAAACCGGTGATCCCTTTGACGCCGACGATCAGAATCGGAACAGCTCCGATGGCCCGGACGACGAGATCCGGTCTGATGTCGGTGGCGTTCATGCGGTGATCCTCACCCCGTTGTGGACAGTACAGCGATGCCGAAAACCGGATCCGGCTCGGCGTTCGCACGTCATCGTTCGACCGTAGAACGGGTAGAAGTCGGCCGCGAGACAGCAGAATTGGGGGCACAGTACGTGCATGCGCCTCTGACCGACATTGTCATCGAATGTAAACGACCGTAAGGTTCGCGCACCTGCCTCCGACGGTGACAGGCCGAGCGCATGTTGGCACGGCGGCCGTGCAATCGTGCCGCGTGCTCGGCGCCCTTTTCCAGGAATGGGGATTGAGAGCGCAGTAGTCGGTCAGGGAACGATCCACAGTCCGGCGCCAGGAAGAACGGTGATCGGGCTTCCGGCGCCGCTGGTGGTGACGGTGGCAACCAGGACACCCGAACCGGTGATTGCCGTGGCTCCGGTAGCGGGTAATCCGAACCAAAAGTTGTTCGAGGTGCCTGCAACGCCGGTGGTGAGGTTGCGCCAGTGGACCATGCACGCGCAGATGCCTTCGGTGCCACGGAATTCGGTGATTCCGGGGCGTTCGGTGTCGGTGGTGGCCGTGACATGCTGCCCGACCAGAGGCCCACCGAGCCCGGTCGGGCCGGTGGCGAGGCCGGCGACCGGGATGGGTAGCACAGTGTCGACGGGTGCCGCCGAAGCGCGGGACATGCTTGTGGCGACCGCAGTCGCAAGTGTCGCCAGAACGACGATCCCTACTCTTCGGCAGAGAGCGACCCGTCGGGTCGACCGTGTGCGTGAGAGAGGAATGCCGCGTGACGCCGACGACGGTAGAGGGGTAATTCCCACCCGGCGATGATATTTCATGCGGTCCTCCCGAGAGATGAGACGGTGGGTGCACGTGCACGCCGGGTGGTTTCACCAGTCCCAGGGCAGACACTGTTCGGACTGACCTCGAGTGCACATCGCGCAAACACAAGTTCGTCACAGTGCGTACCAGTAGTTACCCCGTTTCCGGCCCCGACAACCACGACACGAAGACGCCTGCCATCGAGCAGTCGGGCGCGCGACTCGGCGCGCGTCGAGACTTTCATCCGGTATAGGACGTACCCAGTTGCTCCCATGCACGAGATCGGGCAACAGGTGCCTCGTCGCTCGGCCGCTGACCCTTCGCGGCGCCAGCGATGAGTGGGTGGTCGACGGGTGCTGACAACGACTACGGCGCACACACATTCGGTGATACGAGCGGGTGACAGCTTCCAGGGACGCCCCTTCGGGAGGCGTCCGCACCGTCGTGCACGCCGAAAGGTATCGCACCGGGGCGTGTATGGCGAGACCACAGAATTGAGGGCATGCGCGAGGGGTGGGCTGTCGACTGAGATACATCTGATCAGGTGACGCTAACGAGGGACGAAAACACTCCGGAACCGGCACACCGCTACACCCGACCCTACCGAAACATTCGACACGTCTCGCTCGTGCACGGAAACAGAGCACAGGCACCGCACCTCAGAGCACAGGTGCACCGACGGCAGTGAAGGGATGACGAGAACACATGAGGACACGATTACAGCAGCAGCCTACCGGCCGCACTGGATCCGCCGGTGGGCATCGACGGAGTACGGTGCTTGCGCTGCTGAGCCTGCTGGTAGCGGTGGCCACGATCTCGGCGCCGATCGCCCAGGCACAAGAAACGGCATCGCAGCAATCGAGTGTGTTGTTCGTGGTCGACACCTCGGGATCGATGTCGGGATCCCCACTGACGCAAGCGAAAGAGGCACTGCGCGCCGGGATCGACGCGCTCGCTCCCGGCCAGGCCGCCGGGCTGCGTAGTTTCAGCGGCAGCTGCGGCGACGGTGGCCGGTTGTTGGTTCCTGTCGCCACCGACAACAAAGACCAACTCAATGCTGCGACAACGCAACTCTCCGCCGACGGCGGTACCCCCACACCTGACGCCCTGAGGGCAGCAGCGCGCGACCTGCCGGCCAGCGGGGACCGCACCATCGTGTTGATCAGCGACGGACAGAGCAGCTGCGGAAACCCCTGCACGGTTGCCCAAGAGATCAAGAACGATCTCGGAGTCGACTTCCGCGTCCATGCCGTCGGGTTCAACGCCCCGACCAACGCCGAGAGCGAGCTGAGCTGCATCGCCAATGCCACAGGCGGGCAGTACTTCACCGCCACCAACACCGACGAGCTCGCCGCAGCCATCTCCGCGGCAGTGGAAACGACCAACCCCGCCGAATGCGATGACGTGTACTTCGTCGGCGTCCGCGGATCCAGCGAGAAGGGTGAGGACGGTCAAGGGCCGGACACAACACTCGAAGAGTACGAGTCCGCGACCTTCGATCCTGTCTACACCAAAGATTCCGGCCCCAACGCCCGCACCACAGGGATGGGGGAACCCGTCAAAGCCGTCTTCGACGAACTGCACCATCAAGGCGAAGCCGGCACCCCGGAGATCGCATCGATGCAGGCCCGCGCAATCCGCTACCCCGCGATCCCGGTCAATCTCCTCGACCTCTCCTACATCGACCGGTACCAACGATCCGTCGCGGTCGGTGCCGACAACCTCGCCAAGGAACTGCGCCTGATCGCCTCGCACTGCCATCAGGCGTCCGTGGTACTCGCCGGCTATTCCCAGGGCGCCGACGTGATCAACAAAGCCATGGGCAACGCACACCGCAGTGCAGAGACGTCGCTGTTCACACAGGTGAAGAAGATCGTCGTCATCGGCGATCCCTCGCATCAACCCAACCGCACCGAAAACGTCGGGGGATGGAACAAGCTGGGATCGACGAACGGCTCCGGCGCCTCGGTCTCGGCGTCGATCGCTGACCCTGATGCGCTGACCTTCAAGGATGCCCACGCCGGACTTGTGTCCTCGATCTGCATGATCGGTGATCTGGTGTGCGATACCAGCTCGTTGGCGGTCCACGAAGCGATCGCGTCGAAATTTTTATCCGAGACCATGACCCACACCCTGTACTCGGCCTTGTCGATGCAATGCCCGGCAGTGGGCAACGCCTGGCAGTACGGCACCGACTGCAGTGGTCAAATACTGTTCAACTCTTTGGGGCACACCGCGGTGGCACGTTCACACGGCGGGCTCAGTGCCGATCAAGTTGTCGTGCAGTCCGGTACGCACCTGTGGGCCGGGTTCGTCGCCATTCGCGGCGCCGTGGGACAGGTGACGAAGGTGGGCAAGTTCGTCGGAACGCTGTTCTCCGACCCGGTCGAGGTCGGCACGTTCGAGGTCAACGACGACGGCGTCGCGATTATCGATTTCCTCGTTCCGAATGTTCCTGCCGGTGAACATCATCTGGAACTGCGCGGCGACGACGGCAGCGTGTACCGACTGCCGATCCTCGTCACCGAGACACCGGTCACCGATGGACCCTTAGGGTATGTCGTCGACGGCACGACGGTGCACGTTCCCGGCGGATCCGGGACGGGAAGCGTCGGAAGCTCTGGCAGCATCTTCGGGAGCTGACGCACACCCTTCGTGTCAGCGATCGTTGTTCCGGTGCCCCGCAGGTACCGGGACAACCGTCGTCTCGATCCGGCGTGGCCCCGTCCGGCGATAGCGCCGGCGAAGCACTCGGACATGAGAGTGATTCATGGTGGGGCTGATGTCAAGCGAAGAGGTGACGAGTTGCAGACGGGGCATGGAACGGGCGAGATTTATGGGGGCGTCCCGCCTCCCGTCGAGTGACCAGCCGGTCGACGGGCGCCCACAGGAAACATAACTGCGAAACCCGCTACTGCACAATAATTCCCCGATTTTCAAGGGGCAGGCCGGGCACGTCGGCAGCGCCAGAGAGTTCCGCTGAGTGATGCGATCTGTGCGCGGTGAGCGGCTGTTTTGCCTCCTGTGGGAAGCCTGCCGACAGAATTCGGGCACGCGTGTAAGCCGACGTGGAGACTCACGACCGACAGGCACGCTTGGTATGTCCTGGCCCCGATTCGAAATGGTCCTCCGCACGCTATCGGACTTGTTGTAGCAGAGTGTTTTTCGCGGGCGACCCGGATGTTCGCGGTGAGGATTCTCGATGCTCGCCGCGCAGGAGGAACAACGGGGCGGGCACGGTGGTCACCGACGTAGGAGTCGTCGTAGTCGGGGCTGTGGGCGGCGCACTGGTGCAGAGTGCGCGATGGTGCTCGTGCAGGAGGTGACGCTCTCGCGGTGGGATCCACGGCCCTTCGTAGACGAGGAGGTCGCATTCTCGGCATTGGGTTCGGAAGTAGCCTTCGCTCATCGATCGTGTTCCTTTCGTTATTTCTCGGCGACGAGTCTCCGCCGGCGCGTCGGGCTGCCGACGTTCACGATTGCGGTGGGAAACCGTAGCGTTGCCGCACCTGGGTGAGCGCCGCAATGTCTTCATCGTTGACCTGCGTCGCGGTCGCCCAGGCGAGGCTGTTCGCGTAGTCGCGTCGACGCTGGTGATGTTCCTCGGGCGTGAGCGCCGTCGCGGCAGTGTGAGGGTCCGCGCAGTTCGATTCGGTGTTCTCGAATTGCGCGAGGTACGCGGCGAGGACGGCGGCGTCACGGCGAAATCTACTCACCACTGCTGCATCGCCTCGGCCTGGCAGCAGTCGTACCGCCTCCACGACGTACCGGAGACAAGTTCTATTTCAGGCATGGGACGTGAGACTCCATTCGGTCCCGACCTGATGAAGACAGTGCAATCTTTGATCAATCGGACTTTAGCATCGCATCACCGGGGATCAGTTATCCACAAGCTATTTGGTTGGGTGATGGCAGTGCTTCCAGACCGTGGGTCGAGATTTTCGGGCGAGCGTGGTTGGGCAGATACGAGCATCGCGCGTGGACAACCATGCAGTTACCGGTGTCGAGTTCGAACAGACGGACTTTCACCGCACACCCGTATCGTTCGCCCCCTTTTTGGGGTCTCGGCAAGCTCTGACGTGCGTACTACGGTCGAGCAGTCAAGTGGACGACCCATCAGACGACCCCCCAGAGTGGCCTCGGCAGCCCCCCACTGACGCCGGTTCGGCCGTCACCGATCTGCAGAGAAAAGGGACAAACTATGCATCTTCGAAGGTTCATGACAACAACTGCAGCGATCGCCGCGACGACAGTTGCCGGAGCTGCAGTCGCGTCGGCCGACGTGGTCATCCCGCAGACCCCGACCGTCCAGACAAGCATCGCCGGTGACACGTTCAGCGCTACTGTCACCAACACCAACACGATCAATTCGCACTGCGGCCTGACTGTGCTGACCGCCGACCTTGCACCAACAACTGTTTTCCCCGCCGGTTTCGATATCGACACCTCGAACTGGGACACCCACCCTGATCCCGTGTTGCCCGGTACACCAAGACGTACACCGTCGATGACCTTGCCGCGGGCACGTATGTCTTCTACGCCGGATGCACGACGACGGAGAACGAAAACTCCGAATGGGTGAACTCGATGGTGCAGGCGGACACGTTCACCATTACCGCGACAACGGGGGAAGAGGGAGGACCGGGCGGTTCCCGCGGAAATCTCTTCGGGTCGTCCTGACCCCCACTTGCCGGGTGAAACGGAACTGCGGCGTACGTAAACGGACACCGATGGTCAGCGGGCAGTGTGTTCGGAACGCAGTAGCCTGTTCCTGGTCGTAGGGTTGATGGCGTCGCCGTGTTCTCGACCCAACCCCGAGAGGATGGCGCCAGGGCTTGCCGGTCTCACGCATGAGCGTCGACGGCCCTGTTCGGTGCGCTAGCTTCTGTCATGGTTCTCAGCGCGCCAGGGCTCCACCGGCGAAGTCTCACTCCCTTGCCGGTGGAGCCCCTTTTCGTTCGGACCGTGTCTCGGACGACGATTCCTGCCAATGGCGAAAGGTTGGAGTCGGGGCCATCGCGACGCGGGCCGGCCTGTGAACGCAGAACCGGGCTGACGAACGCCAATGGACCCCCTATCCCATTCTATGAGAATTGGAATCGCGGCTTGAAATCTGAAACACGTTACTGAGCAACGGTTTCCAGTTGTCTGTGAATTACAGTCACGCGATAGTTAAACATTCACAAACCGGACAGTCTGTGCTAGTTTTTGCTGATCTTCACTTGCATTCCTTATCGAGAGGTTCAACTCGTATGTCCACCACTGCTCGCCGCGCCGGAATTGTCGCCGCACTCGTCAGCTCCGCAGCCCTGATCGCCCCCGCTTTTGCCGGCGCCCTGCCCACGGGTTCGCTCGGCTCGGATGAGACGGCACCAGGCTTCACGTGCGATGCGACCTCGACGGAAACCACCGCCAACGGTTGGGGTATCCCGTTCGACGACGAGAAGGACCAGACCGCCTCGTACACCGTCGAGAACGTTCTCGATGTGGATGGCTCCCTCAAGCTCGAGGTCGACGGTGTCGAAGACCGTTCCGTGTCCTATCACTCGGCGGGCGCCGTGAAGCTTTCCGACATCCTGGACAAGGAAATCGGCTTCGCCGAGCGCGCGGAGACGGCGAAGGCATCGTTCCAGCTGCGTTTGAGCGGAACCACCGGCGGCAAGTTCACCGACACCGGATTCACCACCCTCGTGTGGGTTCCTGGCGTTACCGCACCGGACACCACCGACGGCGCCCTGCATGCCAACCTGCAGGACGGCGAATGGTGGAGCACCCAGAACATCGACGGCGCAAAGGACTTCGCCCGCGTGAGCCTCGACGCCATCGCCGAAGCGCAGCCAAACGCTGTCGTCGACCACTACGGCATCAGTATCGGTCGAGGCTCGGCCGCAACCTCCACCCTCGTCGACGCGGTGACGTTCAACGGCTGCACCACCAACTTCGCCAAGAAGGACGCCGAGCCCGAAACCGGCACCGGCTCACTCGGCAACCTGGGCAACATCTTCGGCAGCTAGGGAAACGGCCGGGGCACGACATTCGGTGGGTGCGGTAGCGGTCACGAACGGCCACCGCCCGGCGAACTGGCAGCCCCAGGCAAAGTAGAGGGGCAGAGCCCGGTGTATCCGGGCTTCGCCCCCTTCTTGCTCCGCTGATTGTCACTACCGTTCAATCAATAATTTCTGAGGAGTTTTTCATGGGATCGTTCGACACCGCATCGCTGAGCCCCGAATCGCTCGAGGAACTGAATCTCGGCAAGGTCAGCGAACTGCTCAAGCTCGGCATCACCGCCGTCTCGTTCATCACCGCCCTGAACTCGCTCAGCTGAGCATCATTTTCGGGCCGACACGAACGAAATGCCACTGAAGTGTGGGCTCGGCAGGAACTGCTCCCGCCGCGCTCGATCCGAACTCGACGGTCCCGCGCGCAGGGAGCACCGTTGTCGAGCAGATGGATCTCAGAGGCGCAGAAGCGGTCATTGCCGATCGGGTGCCGGCAATCGTATTGCGTGAATATCCACGGTTGGAAGATATTCCAGCTTTCAGGTACACACCTCGGCCGAGGCAGAAGCGCATGCTCTGCGGATCGGCGCACTGTCGGTGGTCGAGACCCTCGCGTAGCTCCGTGACTCTCGGAATTATTTGGCGCAGAGCGCTCGATAAACAGGTCGCGGCCGTGGAAATGCTGGATCGACTGACAGGCGAGATCAGAGTGCCCGAAGTCTTTCTGCGTCCCGTTCGGTGCGTGCCAACTCGATGTTTGCGTACAGCGCAGATCGCTTCAAACCTGTATTCCTACAAAGTGTTTCGATCTTGAACTGTCCCGTCTCGTACGTTTGCAACAGGTACGCACGCTCCTCCGGGGTCAGCTTGTGCTGACGACCTTTCATCTTGCCGGCCGCCGCAGCCGCAGCAACGGCATCCCTGGTCCTGCTCCGGATCAGGTCTGACTCGAATTCCGCCATCAGCCCGAGGACGCCGATGAACATCTTGCCCATTGGATCGGTGGGGTCGTACATCTTCCCGTCGATCGACAACGCCACACCCTTGGCGGCGAGTCGCTTCACCGTCTCGTGAAGATCCCCCGCTGACCGCGAGAGTCGGTCGAGTTTCGTCACACAGAAGACGTCACCTTCGCGGGCCGCGTTGATCGCATTATCGAGTCCGGGCCGCCGAGTCTGCCGGCCACTGATTCCGTGATCTACATACACCCGGTCGCGATCGACACCCTCCTTGGCAAGGAGTCCGACCTGAATTGACGAATCCTGAGCCGCCGTACTCACACGTGCGTAGCCGATCTTCATTCCCGCTCCCGATTTTCGCCGTTCACGACGTCTCGGACACAAACTGTCCGCTAGAAACTATGCCATACCGGATTATTTCAACGGACAGCAAAATGGACGGAACGCGCAGAAATTTTCCCAGGTGAATTGCACGTAGGAGCGCGTTTGAGATCGTCCGGTATGACGATGGTCAAAACGCACACCCAAACCCGCAGAATTGCTCTCAGCTCGTTTCGGTTGCTGCCTGTCGATTTGATTGCATCTCCCAATGAACGACGTCGGATCGGTGAGACTGACACGATGACGCTCGAAGAAGAACGAGACAACCGATCGCCCACGACGTGGGTCCGGCTTGCCGATCTTGCAGGAGTGATCATGATGGAAGAATGAGGGGATGCGCCCGAACAGGTACCTCGACGATTATCTGCATGGGCTGGAGTTCCTGAGTGGGGTGTACCCCGATGATGCGGGGGCGATCGCCGAGCACGGCATCGTGGCCGCGCTCGATGATGATGATGCGTTCGTGTTCTTGCTTCGCTTGGTCGGTCCAGACGCCCCGGCATTCGCGGATGAACTGTGGCAGTTGATCAGTGGTTTTCTGAACAGTCGCCGTGTCGAGGAGTTGTTCGGAGGCTCTGAGGATGCCGGGTTGGCGGATCTCAACACAGTGAGAAGCCCGCGATACCTCCCGCCTCCTACTCGACCGAGGATCCCAAGGTGAGAGTGTCTGACGGCTACCACCGTGCCAAAAAATTCAGGGAAGAACGTGCCAAATAATTCCGAGAGTCACAGCCTGATTATGGCGTGGTTTTCTATTCCAGGGTTGGCACGGTTTGGCGTTTTCCTTCCTTGGACCTGGGAGGCTATGCGCCTCCGCGCCGACTACTTACTCGTGCTACTGCCGTGATATTGCCACCTTCGAGATGAGTGCAGGGTCGATGAGGTGGGTGTGGTCGTCGTCGCCGACGTCGATCTGTACGACGTCGATGCGGCCGTTGAACTTGCTGGCGCCGGCGTAATCGGAGCTGACGGGCATGCCGTAGTCGTCGCCGATGTCGGTGGTTTCGTCTGCAGAGAAGATCATCGGTTGGGTTTGCTCTACGCGGCCCTTTCCTGCTTCGGTTCCATCGTAGAACAGGGTCACGTCCCCGCCTTTTGCGAGTCCACCTCCGTCGTACGCGAATTCGGCGCGGATCTGATGACTGCCGGCGGCGAGTGCCTTCGTTGCGGTGGTGGTGAATTCGGTCATTCCGAGCAGGTTGTACACGAACCTGGCATATCCGTCCTTCACGTAGAGTGCCCATCCCCCGAATCGGCCACCTTGGGCGATGATCACTCCGTTTGTGACGCCCTTTTTCGCTGTGTCGACGGCGGCGGTCACGCTGAAGGAGCGGTTCTTGATGTCCAGGACGCTGTGCTCGCTGAGTCGTTTCATTCCGGGGAAGAGGACCTGAGTGGTGCCTTTGATCAGTTGGGGCCGGCCCGCGATAGTCGCATTGAGCCGCTCGAATCTGCGATCATCGATGGGAAGGACGTTGTATTTCACCGCCTCGATCAGCCACAACCGTTGTAGTGCCGCAAGCCGCTCCGGCTGCTCTTTCGACAGGTCACGGGCCTGGGACCAGTCATTAAGGCCGTCGTAGAGTTCCCAGACGTCGTCATCGAGGGCGGGTAGTTCCTCGTTAGGGAGCCAAGGTGTGCTGTGCCGGGTGACCGCGCTCCACCCCTTGTAGTAGATGCCGCGGTTGCCGGCCATCTCGAAGTATTGAAGGTCGTGGCGTTCGGGCGCCTCGGCCGACTCGAAGGTGTAGTTCATGCTGGTGCCCTCGATGGGTGACTGTTGGACACCATTGACGAATGTGGGTTCGGGTATCCCCGCGGCTTCGAGGATGGTCGGCGATACATCGATGACGTGGGTGAATTGAGAACGAGTCTCACCCTTGCTGGTGATCCCGGCGGGCCAGTGCACGATGGTCCCGTTGCGGGTACCACCCCAGTGCGAGGCGACCTGTTTGGTCCATTGGAACGGCGTGCACATCGCCCATGCCCAGCCCACCGAGTAGTGGTTGTATGAATCGACGCCTCCGAGTTTGTCTTTGACTTCGGCCATAAATTCCGGGGTCTCGATGGCTGCCAACCCGTTGAAATTCGCCATCTCGTTGAACGCGCCGTTGACTGTGCCTTCTGCGGAGGCACCGTTGTCGCCGATGATGTAATAGATCAACGTGTTATCCAGGGCACCAATCGATTCCACAGCATCGATGACCCGGCCGACATGAAAATCGGTATGCTCGAGGAATCCTGCATAGATCTCCATCTGCCGTTCCAGGACCGGTTTGAGGTCATCGCTCATCTCTTCCCAGGACGGAATCGCTTCCGGTCGCGGCGTCAGTTCGGCGTCGGCGGGTACCACGCCGAGTTCCTTCTGCCGTGCGATGATTGCCTCGCGTTGTGCATCCCAACCGCCGGCGAACCTGCCCGCATACTTGTCGGCCCATTCCTGCGGGACATGGTGCGGTGCATGCGTGGCGCCGGGCGCAAAATAGACGAAGAACGGCTTCTGCGGGGCCAATGCTTTCTGAGTGCGAACCCAATCGATCGCCCGGTCCGCGAGATCTTCGGTCAGGTGGTAGCCCTCTTCTGGAGTCTTGTCCGGTTCGATCGGACTGACCCCGTCATAGAGAGCGGGGTAGTACTGATTGTTCTCGCCTCCGATGAATCCGTAGAAGTGCTCGAAACCTCCGCCGCCGGTCGGCCAGGCATCGAACGGGCCAACTGGTGATGTCTGCCAGGGCGGAACCTCGTGACATTTGCCGAACTGGGCCGTGGAATATCCGTTGAGTTTCAACGTCATCGGTAATGCCGCTTTAGTGTTCGGTCGCATTCCGGATGATCCGGGAGCTGCCGTCGCGGTCTCGGTAATCATGCCCATCCCGACCGAATGATGATTGCGCCCACTGAGAAGAGCGGCCCTGGTCGGTGCACACAGCGCCGTGGTGTGGAAACGGTTGTAGGTGAGGCCACCACTTTGCAGTCGCTCCGCAGTCGGGGTGTCCGCGGGCCCCCCGAACGCACTGCTGGCCCCGTAACCCACATCGTCGAGCAATATCACCAGAACGTTCGGGGCACCCTCAGGTGGCTGCAGGGGTTCGATCGGAGGGAAGGTGGTGTCGGGATCCTTGGCGTCGTAGGTCACCAACCCCAAATATTGGCGATCGGCGATGGGTAGTGAATCTCGACGTGCACCCGACTCGTCTGTCATGTCCGAATCCTCATTCTGCTCGATCAAACAGTAGGAAAGTGCTCGCGTCTACGTATGCAGGGGCGCATCGGATCCGCGCCCGTGAAGATGGCTTCACTGGGATCTGATCAGATCGAGTCGGCCGTATCGGGCCGCCACGTCGCAAACGGCCCAGATCACAGCGCCATCGAGGGCGATGATCACGATCGACCACAGAGAGATTGGCTAGGCCCGGTCATGGCATCCCCTTGTCGTCACCAAAATATCGGTGTGAACAGTATTGAAAGATTCAGGCCGAGGGACATCACCCCGAAAGGATGAGACTCACCATCCCTGCGGAACCGCCTCGGTGGCGCGGCCGAGGCCGCTGAGCTGTGAGTCAGTTGTAGAAATTTCGGGAGCCATCGCACCGCCCGCAGAAATTCAGGACGTGATGGCACCCAATTGCCCCTGGCGTGGGGTCACTCAGGGTTTGTGCGCGGTCGGTGACGATAATTTCCGTTATCGCACCGTCTCACCGAAAAGTATCTGTTGGTTCCGGAGAAGTCTCACGGCTTGTGGGTGAGGATCTTCGAAACCTGACTGTGCTCGTTGAGATGAGCGAGCGCTTGCGGTGACAAGAGTTTCGTGACGTACACGATCTGGCGGCGAGCGGATTCCGGCGCCGACAGGATCGGTTCGTGGTGAGCGACACGATTGCGGAACTCACGCAGTGCGGTGAGCGCATGGTGCAGCGCAGCGCGATCGGTTCCCGGGGGAAACGCTTTGTGCAGGTGGGGAACCCACAAAGATTTTTCGTGGAAGTCCGAGGTGAGGAAGGTCCAGAACCCGAACATCAGTTCTGCCACGACTTTTCCTGCGACCACCGTGTCGCCGTTGGCGTTTCTGGCTTGCTTGCGGGCGGAGGAGATCTGTCCCCGCGGGTGCTGTTCACGTCGACGTCGCGTTGTCCCACAGGATCCCATCGCAGGTGTTTCGGAAACAGGTGTCCAGCGGTGGTCGGCTCCGTCCAGTGGGTGTCTGCGCCCACGCGAGCATGGCTCAGTTCGCGGTCGTAGGCGTTGCGCAGGCCCACTTCCAGGTGCGCCAAATCATGGAGGAAAGCTGCGCTGAGCTGGGCATTCCACTCGTACAGGTGCAATGCTCGTTGCCGTGAACCGCCGGCCTTGCGGACATACGTCGCGAAGCGTTCCGGGCTTAGCCAACGTTGCACCCAGTCGTCGGTGTCCTTTGCCATGTAACTCCTGCTTCGCGTACGCTGTCGGTTGTAAGCCTTTGAGGACCGCTGACTTCGGTCATGTTACTTAGGCCAGGATATGGAAGCCTCGGTACTCCGTTCACGGACCCGAGGCTTTCCCTTTTCTCGGTGAGAATTTTCTGACAGCTTTTCCGGGGAGTGTCATCGCAGCTCGATGAATGCTGCTGTAGGAAAACCTATTTCAGGTGCCGATACAGCGTCGTCCTTCCGACGCCGATGATTTCGGCGATGTCGGTCAAGTGCATGCCGTTTTCCCGCATCCTTTGTGCCTGTGCGAGTTTCGTCGACGTCATCTTCGGTGGCCGGCCCCCGGTGCGACCGCGTGCTTTGGCCGCGGCGAGACCGACCTGGGTGCGTTCGCGGATCAGGTTTCGTTCGAATTCGGCGAGAGCGCCGAAGATGGAAAAGATGAGTTTGCCGCCGGAAGTGGTGGTGTCGATGGCTTCGGTCAACGATTTGAAGCCGACACCGCGGACGGCGAGATCTTCCACGGTCTGCAGTAGGTGGGGGAGTGAGCGGCCCAACCGGTCGAGCCGCCAGACCACGAGGGTGTCGCCGTCGCGAAGATGCGAAAGTAGGTCGCTCAGTTGCGGGCGGGTGGTCGTTGCACCGGACGCGGTTTCGGTCCAGACTTTAAAACAACCGGCAGCGCTGAGAGCGTCGCTCTGCGGATCGACAGTCTGATCGGTAGTCGAGACCCTCGCGTAGCCCAAAAGTTCACCCATGAGGCAGCAGTGTTCCAGAACTCACCGACAAGCCAAATAATGAACCATTAGTTTCGGACACGAGTTTCGGAACATATCCTCTTCCTGGTCGTCCAAAATCGTCCTTTGCGTTTCAAAAACGAACGTTTATGAAACATGGTTCGGTAACGCTGAAAATCGGGACAGATCGACCGCCGAGACCGCCTTGGGACGCTCCAGCTCGCGTGCGAGGTGATGATCCGCGGGCGACAGCAGGATGGCCACGATTATTTGATACTTTCGGATAACATGAACGTGATATTCATTCGGCACGCAACGAAGAGGAATCCCTGTGGCTGAAATATTCATTCGCCAACTTATCGACGATCTCGACGGGAAACCCATCGACACCGGATTAGGGCACGAGGTCACCTTCTCTTATCAGGGCGCCGATAATCGAATTGATCTTCGGCCCACCAACGCCGACAAGATTGAAGCTGCATTCGCCCCCTACATAAAGGTCGCAGAGAAAGTCTCCACTGCCGGCAAATCCCGTGTGAAAACCTCGACTGCGACTAAGCCATCAGGCTCCGGACGCTCAGTCGAACAGTTGAAAGCGATTCGGGACTGGGCTGGCAAGAACCGCTTCGACGTCTCCCCGCGCGGGCGGATCAAAGCCGACATCATCGATGCTTTCGACGCCGCACACTGAGCCTCGAGGACAGTGTCGTTTCTCGCTGACATCCGCGAGTAGCGCACCTGTAACTTGTAATTCTGGCCGGTGAGGCCTCCAGGTTTGGGCGCACTCGACCCACCTGGCTGGTACTGCCGACCAGTCGGGTGGGTCACCCGGAAGTACGTCTCACTGCAGCTTGGGGTCATGCATCTCTCGAATCACACCGTGAACGCAGACCGGTGGGGTGACACACCACATCAGAGTCATCCTGATCTCCGGGAGACAAGAATGTTCACGAGTCATTCCCACCGGCCTGCTACGACACTCTATGGGCTGCAATCCCGGTCACTTGCCGTGACACACATACAAATCGGAACGTTCCCTACAATTGCTATTGACCGCACTCAGCACGCGGAGGACGACCGCCAGGCATCGCATAAATAACGTCCGGTCCTCCTACATCTAGGGGCATATTATTGACTAGATTTTCTAGCAACGCGAAGCGCATCCCAGAATAGAGGAAGAAGATCATGGGTGTATAAATGTTCCTCAAACTCGAGAAATGCATCCAATCGCGCTTCATTAATTTTCCCGGAATCAATTATATCAAATATTTCGTTTCCGTTCCGCGTTAAGTCTTCCGCGCTGATATTTCGAATTGCGATGGGACCATTTTCTGTTCCAGTCTCCGAATTGACGATTTCTCGGAGAAATCTGACGCTTCGTTTGTAATTTGCGTATTGGCCATCTTTGATATGTGCAGTCAGCATCCAGTTCAAATTTTTACGAGTATCAACGTTTGTTTTGCAGTAGGCGGAGAAAATATCTTCTGACGAAAAGCTGAGAATAACTGCTTGCAGCCATTCGGAATTAATAAGCGGCGGAGTGTAGCAGGAAATGTCGGATATCCTTCCCACGTACCCGAGTAATTTCATTGCGGAAGGCAATATTGGGGAGTAGTTGGTTTCCCTGCACCATTCTAGCGCTGAACACAATCTACGTTCAATGCCAACCTCGAATTTATTCAGGTAACTATCTACAAGATTATTATCGATATCGACAAGTTTTATATCGTCCACCGTCATCGCTAACGCGTCGGTCAAAACTCTGACAACGAGTTCCGGGTTCCAATGTTCGGTTGGGTATCTAAAGGAATTGTTTTTTTGTTCCTTCAGTAGGAGGCCTGACCATATCCGATAGTCGTCTAGGCCCAAGGCTAGGATTCGATCAGGGTCGAGGTAGAGAGCGCACAACATGGACCACTCCCTTGGGATCGGGGCAGATAAAAGTTGATTTATCGAAGTATCATTTAATTCTTTAAAGCTGGACTGCAGTGCTCGATCCAATGCGTCTTGAGGACGGTCGTTGGGTTGACGGTAGTAGTTGTCGAATATTCCCAAATATAATTCTTTCAGAACCGGGAGCGGGTAATCCCATTTTGAAACTTCCTCCCTTGCCTTGCCAGTCACTTCATTGGACGAAGAGTGCGCTAACCAGCAAAGCGAATCGAAGGCGAGGTCGATCCAAACGATCTGCGTGAAGTATTTAGGTTCCAACACCGTCATAACTTTTGGAATCAGCGATGAGTCGATATCCTTGTATAACGTTTCATAAAAATGTGTCAACAATCCTTCGTTGAATAATTTTTCAAATTCTTGTCGTGCTGCACTCCTGTCGCGGTGCGAAATGGCCTGAATATATTGGTTTGCATTATCCTTGGAAATATTTGATTTTTCAGATAGTTGTATTTCTACTAAATCGGAAGCCAAGATCGAAAGTGTCGACAAATTATAATATTCAAAATTTTCGACACCGATTTCTTTTACCATAGTTCGAGAGATGGTGGAATCTATCCGAAAAGATGAATGAAAATCCTTTACCTCGATGAATCGTCGCGCAAGTTCGCTCCGGCGATGACTGCTGGCCGAACTGTACAAAACCATTCCGGCAGCACTCAGATACGAATTATGGAAAGAATCGCCTGTGTCGTGGATCGTGAGAAAGTAATCGATCAAATCGGATATCCACACGGAGTTTCCGAGGATGCCGCTAGCATGTTGGATGGGCTCTCTCCACGCTGGACGTAGGGCAGCAATACGCAGGAAATCATGGACACCCGGCACGTCTGTTTTGAGCCACTGAGCGATTTTGTGTCCGACGAGGTGTTCCTGGATGGTGCGGTGTAACCACCGGTATCGTTGGCCGAGTCGGTCGCCGTTGCGTAGTTTGCCGTGTGCGATGAGCAATCCATCGGTCTCGGCGAGTTCGGACGCGGCGTTTGAAATGGTGGGCTCGTTGCTCAACTCTCTCATTGATACGTGGTCGAGCCAGATCGGTGGCAGATTTCGGTCCGGTGAGGGCTGTGTAGCCATAAACCACGCAACTGTCGCCGCCACATCGAGGATTTGCTTCTGTGCCTCAGTATTTAGTCTTCGCTGGTGCGGCGGTTTCCATCGTCGTTCGAAGTACAGACCTAGATATTGTTGGTAGAGAGCGGGTTTGGTTGTTTTTACTTCTTCGTGTGCCGAGACGTAACAAACGAAGCCCGCAAGCAGCGGTACCGACGATAATTCCTCGAGGTCGGAGTCGTCGAGAGCTGCAACAATTCTATTCTCCACTACATCGTCGGCCTGGTCAGAAAACCACGCCTTGATGAACTCTCGTGTCGATTCCAGACTCATACGGTTGACGAGGATCTCGGATGAGCCGCGCATAGGGTTGAGGTATCCAGTGATTCGCGAGGCGATAACTATCTGACCTGGTATTTCCGCGAGCACTCGGAGGAGCTGTTCAACACCCATTCGGTGGTGCTCGGTCGAAATTTCATCGAGTCCGTCGAACGCGAGTAGTAGCTGTTCATCGGTGTGAACGTGTTCGATGAGGTGTTCCCTGACGTCCTGAGAGTGACAATCGATTCCGGCGTTGAGTTCAGACGCTTGGACAATGATCTCGGCAGCTTCACGTTTCGTGATCGCCGACTTACGTGCGGGATGTTCGACCAGCCGGCCGATATCGTCAAGACGAGCGAGTAGCGCAATCTTCCCGTGGTTCACGTGGTTCAGGCATTGAGCCAAAAGGACTGTGCTTTTGCCGTGCCCCGGATCTCCCAACACGATGCATCGGCGGGTGTGCCCGATGAGGCTGGTTGCTTGGGTGTCGGATGTGCGACTGAGCCCGCTGTACAGACTTGACGTGATGTCCGCGCTTCCCCATTCCCATCCAGGTTCTAGGGGCGTGCCGGTGAGGAAACTCGCCAGATCCGCAATTCGTAGGTGATTCGGGTAATAGGGAGGTAGATCCTCGTGTGCGCGCAGGCTTCGGGTGGCGTGCACGAGACATTCGGCGGCGATCCCCCGAGCACCGACTGATGGCGAGTTTGCTGCACACGGGGTTGCGGCTTATGTTTGCGCAGTACTCGGGCGATCATCTCAGGGTCGGGTTTGGTGACGCGAGGTTTGAGACGCTCGGTGGTTTCGGCGATGAGTTCTTTTTGGGCCGAGGTGGCTCCCAATCCCACCGAAAGTTGTTCGAGGAGATCGTGTGTCCAGTCAACCTTTCCGCTCATGACCTTTTTCAGGCGGGCTTCGAGCGTGGAGAGCTCCTTCGTTCCCCGCGGGTTCGAATCCTTCGTCAACTGGATAGCTGCATCTAGATCAATTCTTTTCTGGGCTGCAAAAACGAACACTGCGAGCAGTCGTGTACTCGGAATGCGGAGGCCGTCGATCGTGTCGTATCGATAGGCGTGGCGTCGGCCGAGGTCGTAGCAGTGTTGGATCTTGTCGTAGAACTGGGCGGTCACGTACCCGAGCAGAAATTCTGTTGCTGTTGGTTCGCGCGGCGCCGTCATCGGCGAATTATGTCATTCACTGAGCGGTGAGGATCGGATTCCAATCCGATCCAATCCGATCCAATCACTCGAGCGGGCCGTGACTTTCAGTATGCAGGGAAGCGAAACTTGTTGTGTCCAAGAAACATCCGGTTACAAGCTTCAGAGGAGGTGATTGAGATGGGTGACTACGACGATCATTCCGATGGATGGGATAACGACGGCGGCGCTGACGACGCGAGCGACAACTCGTAAGTCAGTGGAAAACGGGGCCCCAGTTCCCGCTGGGGCCCCGCCACCAACTTTCTTTCACCCGCAGCATTCGACGAAGCGGGTGTTACTCCCCGAACAGAGAGTAGAACCATCATGCAACACGACAACGTACGCCCCTTCACAACTGCAGTGGACAACGCACTCACTTCAGCGCAGCATTCAGAATGCGGCGGTTGCGCCTCCGACAGTCACACCGCCCACGGTAAGGCGACAACCTCGACCACTGTGCTCGCCGCAGAGTCGTACACTTCGCTACTCGATGAAGCGTTCTGGAATCGTCTGGCCCTGCGCATTACGAAGGACGCCGAGTTCGTCAACAAGGTTGGCCCGGATACGGAGCCGGAAGTCGCTGTCGAGTTCGCCGGTCGCATCCTCAACCAGGCTGTCGGCTTTCTGAAGTTGATCGCCGACAACCCTGGCATCGGGTTCTCGCCTAGTCCACTGGTCGACATCGGGTGGCATAACTTCATCCTCTACACCAACGAATACGGCAAGTTCTGCCGCCGCATCGCCGGGCGTTTCATCCATCACTCTCCGTTCGACGAAGTCGGCGTGGACTACGGCAGCGGCCATTCGGCCCGCACCGTAGATGTCTTGCGTTCGAGTGGGTGGCCAGTCGACGACCTGCTGTGGATGTCTTCGACACTGACATGCGACATGCGACTCGCCACCAGTAAGGCGTGCGGAGCATGCGAAGCGTCTCGTGGCTATGACTGCGGCAGTTGCTCGACAGGCATCCACAGTGTTCCCGGTGTCGAGGGTGAACTCGTCGCGAACAACGGTAACTGTGGTGGGCAGGCGTGCAGTGACGCGTGTGGCGGGCCGGACGGTCTCGTGAGTACGGCGACTTCGGCACCGATCGTGGCGAACGACGGCAACTGCGGCGGACAGGATTCCGGCGACGCATGCGGTGGCGGCCAATCCGGCGGTTCCGACGGCAACTGATTCACCGACCACGCTGCCCTCGTCCGAGATTTTTCTCGGACGAGGGCAGCGTTCTCTCATTTCAGGGTGTCGCCGCGAGCCACGATGATCGCTGTTCGCGCGCACCAACGAGCGGCACACTCATCGCGTGTGGCAATGAGACCTCGTTACGGCTGATCACAGGCCGGCATTGAGTCCGCCGCATTCGCCTGTTCGCCCTAATCTGTCGACGCAGTGCCCGCGTAGCTGGGTGGAATCGTTCCGAGACGTCGCCAATCGGCGCTAGCACTACATCGACGACGAACTCGGCATTTCCCCGCCAACGCCATGGACGCCGCCCCCAGGCTCATCGACAAAGTCGACGGCAAGATCACGACAATGGAGGCCTTCCAGGCACAGTGTCGCAGAACTCGACGACACGAAGTATGGGAGACAGTTGGTTTTCGGACGGGTTTCGAGACACTCAACGATTCGATAACGAAAGGTCGACCGAACCTCCCGATGTGAGTCCGGCAGTGTCCGAGAAACGATCGATTGATGGACATACCAATTCGGGGCACGGTCGCGCCCGATCCGAGTCGAGCGAGACAAACTGGATCTCAAGAATCGAGCGTGCGTTCGCGTCGTACGAGGTTCCAGCCAATCACTGAAACGAGGGCCCCGACCGCTGCCCCGAACAGGGGTCCCCCGATGATCATGCCAATGATGAAGCGGGACACCGGGACCGTCTCAATATGGAAGGTTTGGAGATTGTGCGGCTGGTAGCTGGCTGTGTAGATCGTGAAGGGTTGGGAGACATACCACCACAACACGGCAGCACCAACGAGACCACACACCAAGCCGAATCCAGCGAAAACCAGCACAGTAACGGTCGTCGAGCGGCGTTGCGCCTTCAAAATATCTCTCCCAGGGCCACACACGCACGCTACCCAATGAGATGGAAGGACCGACTGAAGCTATGCGAAGAGGAACCTGCGGGCGCTCTCCAACGTCGGCTCGACGACATCCATCGCATACAAATTCCGGTGCGAACTGCCCCAGTTGAGAGGGGAGTGGGCTGCAGGGTGGCTGAAGCTGGCGATCACGGTGCTCACGCCCGCGAACTCGGCATACTCAAGGCGCTCGTTTGCCTCATCGATTCGTTCGACGTGCTCGAGGTGAGGCTTGATCAGAGATCGAAGGTTCTTGCTTTGCAGGATCACCAACGTGGGTTCGAGGATCCGGACTGTCGCGGCGAGGTGTGGCAGGCACGCTCGATCCATCGCGGGGACCTTCTCTGCCTGGAACTTTCGACCGTTGTCTGATTGGACTGGTCGTACTGCCGAGCACAACCTCTTATTGACCAACGCGTAGCACTGCATGACGTGCTGAGGCAGAGGATCATTCGCTATCGGCAGTAGCTCTCCTGCTCGGTCATCGCCCAGACCTCGGCCGAACGCACCGCGGAGCGCGCTCGTGGTGCCGAGCATGTGGGCGTGCCGCTTCATGAAGCGCTCGCCGATTGCCTCATCTTGCTGCAAACGGCGCTCTTCCAACGAGATGTGCCTGTCCGGCCGACCCATCTCCATACCCAGAACCAGCACCCGCAGAGGCTTGCCGTCCTCGAACATGTCGTAGTGCAACCCCACATGTGAGAGCTGTCCCTCGTACACATCGGCGGCCCGCTTCGCCGCAGCATTGCCGCACCCAACAGCGGATCGACAAACGAAACCGGCGGCGGCGCCGTACACCGATCGAGTCATGTACTCGTCGAGCTCAGCGATTCGCTGCTGAGTCCGCACCGGGTCACTCGTGAACTGAACCATCAGCCGAAGATAGTAGAAAACACCGACAGCCAGTACGAATACCGCCGTATCGCTTGAAACACCTCAGGCAGAACCTCCTTACCGTGCTCATCACACCCCCGCCCATATCGAAGTCGCACCCCGCGAACTCGCCCACATCATCGACGCAGTAATTAACGGACGGCATGGCGGACAATGTCCCCGACTCCGAGCGCACCAATCTTGCTCGCCTCGTCACACTGCAGCCGACACGGTGGGACTGTTTCGTAATCGGTGTTTTGGCCCGAGACGCTGAGTGAATGCTTGGCGAGGAGGTGCCGAGATGACGACACTGGAAGATGTGACGAAGAAGAGGGCCGAGCCCTCCGCGGAAGCTGCGGCGGCTGCGGAGCTGGTCAGGTTGGCGAAGGAGCAGGGTCTGTCGCTGACCGGTCCGGACGGTTTGCTCAAGCAGTTCACCAAAACCGTTCTGGAAACTGCATTGAACGAGGAGATGACCGAGCACCTCGGGCACGACAAGAACCAAGCCCCGCCGGAGCGGGAGTCGACGAATATTCGCAACGGGACTCGGTCGAAGACTGTGTTGACCGAGGCGACCGGTCATGTTCCGATCGAGGTCCCTCGTGATCGGGAAGGGACGTTCGAGCCGCAGATCGTCAAAAAGCGACAACGTCGATTGAACGGGGTCGATGAGATCGTGTTGTCGTTGTACGCCAAAGGATTAACGACCGGTGAGATCAGTGCTCACTTCGCTGAAATCTACGGCGCTTCGGTCTCGAAAGAGACCATCTCACGGATCACCGACAAAGTGCTCGAGGAAATGCAGGACTGGGCTGCCCGTCCGCTCGACGAGGTGTACGCAGCGATCTTCATCGATGCGATCGTGGTCAAAGTTCGGGATGGGCAGGTCGCGAACCGCCCGATCTACGCGGCGATCGGTGTCAGCCTCGACGGGCACCGGGACGTACTCGGTTTGTGGGCCGGGACCGGCGGTGAGGGCGCCAAATTTTGGATGTCCGTGCTGACGGATATCCGTAATCGGGGTACTCGGGATGTGTTCTTCCTGGTCTGCGACGGATTAAAAGGTCTACCGGAGGTCGTCGAGAATGTGTGGCCGGCGACCACGGTCCAAACGTGTGTGATCCATTTGATCCGCAATACGTTTCGGTTGTCGTCGCGGCAGCATTGGGATGCGCTCAAACACGATCTCAAGCCGATCTACACTGCCCCGACCGAGGCCGCCGCGAGTGCAGCGTTCGACGATCTCGCAGACCGTTGGGGCAAGACGTATCCGGCGATCATTCGATTGTGGAACAACGCCTGGCAGGAGTTCATCCCGTTCCTCGATTACGACACCGAGATACGGCGAGTGCTGTGCTCTACCAACGCTATTGAGTCCTTGAACGCCCGGTATCGGAGGGCTGTCAAGGCTCGTGGGCATTTCCCCACCGAGGCTGCTGCGCTCAAGTGCCTCTATTTGGTGACGCGTTCGCTCGACCCGACAGGCAAAGGGCAGGCACGATGGATTACACGGTGGAAGCCTGCTCTGAATGCGTTTGCGATCACGTTCGCCGATCGTTGGCCGGGATCGGAAACTTACTAATGGATACCGGCCGAAACACCCTTAACGAGATAGACCCCAGCTGTACGGTGGCTCGTCTATGTCAACGCAACTCCGTGATGCCCATACGGAGCTTGACTTAATCGTTGACCGCGCTTTCGGTGCAAAGCACCTCTGTGTCAATTCTGAAGAGCGCAAGGAAATTCTTTTCGCCAAATATGTGGCTCTGAGTAGCAGATAGAGAGCACCTGCCCGCCAGTGATACCAACCCCCGTCAAGGTGCTTCCTCATAATGGATGCCATCTCATGTGGCTGTCGTTGACCCTGCGAGTCAGCAACCATGCCAGCTTTTGGTCAAACGACGCTGCGTTTGACGGTGGCGATTCGGTGTGGCCAAGGAATGCTTCCACCGGACTTCCGAACACGATGTCGACCGGATCGTGGAGTATTGCGCCAGCAAAGAGCCCGAAAATGGCACTGACGAGTCATTGGTTAACGTCGGGAATCGATCGGTATTCGACGCTTCTGTGAAGCACTTATATCCCCAGTTCGTACTGAGGGTGAGGTGTCGAGATCTCGTGTCGAAAATCTATGTCGAATAAACCGTTGGCTTTGCGTTTTCGACAGACGAGTTTCTTTCAGGCTGCCCACCAGGCGATGACGATGGCGGAGAGGATGCAGCCGAGTATGAGCGCAGGTTCGACTGGCACGCCGAGTCGTTCGTGCAGCCGTGGTCGGTGGGTGCGAGGCGACGCCGGGGTCATGTAGTGGTGCTGACGGGTTGGATCATGGCTTCGAGCCTGGTGAGTCGTTCTTCGAGGACACCGGTGATAGCGAGCAGTCCGAGCACGGTCGGTTCGGTGATGTCGCTGCCCTGTTGTGCGTGTGCGAGCAGCGTCGTGCGCAGGAGCGAACACATGGGGGCGTCGTCGCTGATGGGGAGTTGCTCGAGTTTGGCGGTTAGACGCTCGCCGGGGGAGGCCATGGGTAGCTCCTGCACGTGTGGATCATGCAGGCCGATCGAAAGGGCGACTGCCTGCGCGGTGGTAACGGGTGGTGCGTGGTGCGCTGGAACCGAGGCAGAAGCAGCGCACCACCAGTGTGTGATGTTACTGCGTCATTGCTGGGTGATCGGTGCGCGGGAGGTAAGTGACGGCGCACCCATGGACGCGATGGACTAACTCGGTACCGGTTCACCTGAAGGCGGCGAGGTACTCCTCGGTAGTTCAATGCTCAAGTAGCTGTAACTGTGCGAAGACTGGTAACCGGGGTGGGTGCCACGTAAATTTTCGGGGGCGGCATCACCCGGTCCCCAACGGGTATGGCGAACGCTCCGCCGGTAGCCACCTCTGGTCTATCGGCGGGCGAGCCGCCCGCAGGTTTTGGCGCGAGGACTGCGTTTTCCGCGAGGACTGCGTTTTCGCTACGCCGGTGGTCAGCGTGGGTTGGGGGTGCGCCACAGGCTCGGGGGGTCGCCGTCTTCGGTGTTGGCGAGGGCCCGGATTCCGTCGGCGTCCTGGGCGAGGATGTCCGCGAATTGCTGTCTGTGGGTGTCGTCGAGTCCGTCGGGCAGGTTCGCACCGTCGGTGATGGATGCCGCGGCGCCGTCGAGGTAGCGGGCGATCCGCAAGAGCAGCGGGCGTGGGGTCGGGACGACGGAGTCGTTCGCATCGGCGGTGATCATGCCGAGAGTCGAGAGCAAGGACAGCCCGGCGACAGCTTCTTTGTCGTCGAGGTTGATGTGCGCGACTTTCAAGGCTTCGGCCAGCGCCGCGGTGGTCAGGCCGACTGCAGCGACGGGCATGGAGATGCTGCGCTCGAATTCGATCAGGTCGGCGCCGGGGGCTTCGTCGGAGAGGGACACAGCGAGGGACTGTGCGAACGCGAGGAGACGTTCGTCGGTGAAGTCTCGCTGTGCGGTCTGGCGGGTGACTCTCATCAGCGTCGCGTATTCGGTGACTTTGTCGTCGAGGATTTTCCGGGCTTCGGTGTCGGTGATCGTGAGCCCGAGATCGAGCAGAGCGGCCCGGAATTCGGCGGATCGGGTGTGGAGCCAGGTGGACCGAGGACTCATCGCTGCTCCCTTGAGGTGAGGCCGTGGTTGTTCAGGTGAGCTTAGATCCGCCGCACATCATGGGAAGGAAGTGGCCGCCGAAACACGCCGGGTGGTCGCAGGTCAGCGGAATCGGGTGCGCTACATTTCCCTCCGCGCCATCTCCGCCCGAGGCGGCGACGGAATGGGGTTCGCCGAGATGTGACCGCACACTTCCCGGTGGGCTGTCCCCTCGAATCGTGTGCCCGGCCCTTCAGAGGGCGCACTCGACCCACTCAGCTGGTACTGACGCCCAGCTGGGTGGGTCACCTAGAGGTGTGCGGCGTGTTTTCCTTTTTGCCGAGTGGGTCCAGGTGACCGTGGCCGAGTACGCAGTGTGTATCCGAATTCGGTCTCCGCAGCGGGTTTCTCGTCGTTCCGTCGAAAATCTGTCTGTATGAAGTACCTACGTCGAATATCGTGTCCATCAGTTTTCGGACGGTACTCGAGTGCGGATGCCCGGACATTCACACCATGGAACTTACCCAGTGAATGAGTGGATGAAAGTCGGGCGAGAGTGTCGAGACCGCCCCCGGAATGGCAGCTCCGACCTGCTTAGGACTGCCGGACTTTCTAAATCAATTGTCGAGTATTTCGCGGCATTGTTCCGGGGTGTTGCCTTGCCGCAGGCAATCCGACCACAGGACCTGGGGATGGTTCGGCGGATTCGTTACTGTCGGCGTGCTTGTCGTGGTCCGAGGAGTGCCGGCTGTTGGCGGTGCATCGGTCATTCCGGCGTCGGCCCGAGGATCGGGGAAGGTCATTCCGAGTGAGTTGGTGCACGTGGTTCCGTCGCAGGATCCTCCGTTGGCGGTGATCTCGCTGACCCGGCTGATCGCTGCGGGGCTGGCGCATTCGTCCGTCCAACCGTATGTTCCGTCCGTGAACGCGGTGTTCGGACCGGGCGAGGTGCAGTAGTCGATGTGCTTGGTCACCACCGGCGTTGGCGTGTCGATGAATGTTGCCTCAGCGGTGGGCGGTTCGACGATGGTTTCCGTCGTGGGTTCCACAATCGTGGCACTGGAAACCGGTGTGAGCGTCCCTGACGAGCTCGGCGCCGTGGCGGTCGCAGTTGCTCTCTCATACGAGGCAGGTTCGGTGGACGAGCCCTGGTCGCTGCACGCACTGAGCGCGAGAAGGAGGATCGGCGCTGCTAGCCAGGCCTTTTTCATTTTCATTGCGATCGCTTCATTCTGTGGACGGGTCGGCGTGTGGTGGCGGAGAGGACGGGTGTCAGCGGCGCATTTCTGCGTACGCTTGTCGCCGCAGCTGTCGAAGTTGCCGCCCATCGGCCAGTTGCCAGTCCCTCCAACCGTGCCGTTGCCGGCCCATGATGTCCGTCAACGGCGCCGAGGGTGGCCCGTAGCGTTTCCCGTCGACGTCGAGGGCCCCGTCCCGCGTGATCGTTGCGACGTAGGTGAGCCCGCGGCCGGTATCGTGATACGTCAGCTGGTCGCCGACCTGTAGATGGCCGAAGAGCATGAGCTGCAAGATGTCATCGTCGTAAGCGATCGGGGCGGAAGACGGCATGATTCGATCGGGTTGGTTTGTGAGCATTGAGGATTCGGATGTCGAAACGTCGCCGTCGTACGAGATCGGATTCGGCTCGTCAGGTTGTGCAGTTGCGGTGGCTGCACCCGCGAGACGATGTTCCGTTGTAGGTGTCGGTATCTCGGCTTTGTCTGCTTGTTGGTTTCCCGAGCCCACGAGGTTTCCGATCCCGCGGCCCAATCGACCGAGTCCGGATCCGACTCCTGAGGCACCGGCACCGATCGCTTTGCCGGCCGCGCCGGCGACAGCGCTGCCTGCGGACGCTGCCCGACTTCCGACTTCCGCCAGGGCGTCGACGACGCTGGGACTCTCGTGGTCGGTCCATCCCATGACCTGACTGCCACGTGCCTGCGCGAAGTCGTCGAGGTCGTCCTTGAGTTTGACGATGTCGTGTTTGAGATTGTGGGCGGCGCCCCACCGGAACCCGTCGAGTCGGTGCATTTTTGCAAAGTTCGACAGTTCCGACCGCGCGTGCAGCAACAGTTCGCCGTCGCGTTCGAAATGCTCTGCCAGCACTGTGCGTGCGTCGTCGAGCACCACCTGCAGATGCTGCGGCTCGGTGGCCTGCACGCGCGCGATCCGCAACCGCTGCCACAGATAGAGCGACTGCTCACCGACCACCAACAGGTGCAGGGATTCGCCGAGCCGGTTCTCTTCGATTGCTCGGCGGAGATAGTCGGCGCGGTCCTGGACCGGGCGAGTGGCATCGAACCCGGCCAAGGTGCGTTTGACGTGTCCTCGGAGTCGCTCGATGGTCACATTCAGGGTGGGCCGGAGTCCGGCTACAGATTCCCAGTCTGCGGTCGGCAGTGTTCCGTGTTCGTCGAGGGTGGTGACGAGCCGATCCAGGGTTGTGAAATGACCGACCACGTCACCGACTCGGGAAGCTTGGGCGAGGGCGAGGAGTTGTTCGACTTTACCGTCGACGCGGGCGATCGATTCGTTCACCGATGCGATGGCCGCCGAGAGGGCGACCTGCACCGCGATGAGTTGGAAGGACAGTGCTTGGGTGGGGCCGAGGGACACTTTCTGCCATTGCAGTTGCTGACGGAACTTCCCTGCTTGGTCGACGACGGTCATTCGGAAGAACCCGCTGTCACCCGGCAACGCTTTGTACGTCTTCAATGCCTGGACGCTGTCCGGTGACAGTCGCACGAACTGACCGGCCTGGGCGGCAATAGATTTCGCTCCGACGGCAGCGGCGGCGACATTGGCCATCGAGGTTGTGCTGACGCCGGAAACATCGAGTGCCTCGCCGGCGAGATCGGTCAGGCGCGCGAGGTATCCGGCTACGACCTCCGGGTCCCCGGCAACGAGAATGCCTTCCGGCTCGACAGATACGGCGAGTTCGCTGCCAGGGCCGGCGCCCTCGAACAGGTCCATTGCAGCAGTGCCTGGTCGAGTGGGCTCTGACGGTGAACTGTTCGACGAGGGTGTCTCGTTCATCGATGTCCGCTTTCTGCTGGTGTGGTGGTTTCCGGTGGAAAGCATCCTGGCGATGTCGGTGATGGCGGCGTCGAATCGTTCCCGTCCGCCGGCCGAGTTCAAGCCACGATCGGAGCAATGAGGAATGTTTCCCGGAACGACATACACGTCGCGTTCGATGCCGGCGCGCTCCCACCCGTCCCGTGCGGCGACACCCAACAACAGCACTATCTCCAAATTCGGGCACAACGCGACGAACTCTCGGGTCCACTGAGCCGCGCGGGCACGTTCGGCCGGGGTCGAACCACCGTTCTTGACCCCCGAGACAGGGAACGGGACGACATTCCAATGCACCACGTCCGACCACGAAATACCGGCGCGGGCATACGCTTCGCGACAGTTGCGTGCAGTGCGGTCGTTGTTGTCGAGACTGAGCAGACCCGACCCGGTCCCGGCCTCAGCCTTCGTGGAGGGGTTGTCCAGCAGGACAAGAACTCGCGCATCGATTCCACCGAGATCCGGATCCACGTACGGCACGTGTCCGTGGGGGAGCCCGACAGAGTCGGCGATACGGTCCGCAAGCGAATTCAACGCCGCCACATGAGTGTCGCGAATACGGTTCTTCTTCTCGACAACTACCGTGGGGTCGGCGTTGCGTCCGTTACTCATGATGGTGAGGGCGTATTCAACTGGTCGAAGCAACACGTTGCTGTTGAATTGATCGTAGGTGTTCGTCCCAGGCTTCAGCGGGGGTTCGCCATTGGAGTCGTTTCCGTGGTCGCGTGTTGAGAGCGTGTGCGACTGCCGCGAGATCGTCTGGGCTCCATCGCAAGAGATCAGTTCCCTTCGGAAAGTATTGGCGCAGTAGTCCATTCGCGTTCTCGTTGGTACCTCGTTGCCATGGGCTGTGTGGGTCGGCGAAGTAGACCTTCAGCCCGGTGTCGATGGTGAACTGGGCGTGTGCGGACATTCGGTGGACGCAACATTCGAGGTCAGGAGGGTGTTGTGGGTCGTCCATCGGATTGGGTGCGGGAAGTAACGGGCAGGGCTCCGATGAGGTCACCGGGAGCGCCGGGCCATCCTCGGTCGAAGGAACGGCAGTTTTGGGACCAGATCGCCACAGGCAAGCTTCCTCGTGAGGCAGCTGACGCTGTCGGCGTGGGACAGCCTGTGGGCCAGCGGTGGTTCCGGCACGCTGGCGGGATGACGCCGTATTCGTGGCCCGCGCCGGCAGGCAGGTACCTCTCTTTGGCAGAGCGTGAGGAAATCGCGATCCTGCACGCCACAGGCCATGGGGTGCGCGCGATAGCGGGTGCCATCGGGAGGAGCCCGTCGACGATCTCGCGGGAGCTGCGGCGTAACGCTGCCACGCGTGGCGGCAAGCTCGAGTACCGCGCCAGCGTGGCGCACTGGAAAGCCGAGTTGTTTGCTCGTCGCCCGAAGACCGCCAAGCTCGCGGCCAACGATCGGTTACGGCACTACGTCGAGGACCGACTCTCAGGCCAGATCACCAAGCCGGGCGGCGATGCGGTCGCCGGACCGTTCGAACGGCAATGGAAGGGCTTGAACAAGCCGCATCGTCAGGACCGCCGATGGGTGAAAGCGTGGAGCCCTGAGCAGATTTCGCACCGGCTACCGATCGATTTCCCGGATGATGAGTCCATGCGGATCAGCCACGAAGCCATCTACCAGTCCCTATTCATCGAGGGTCGCGGTGCGCTGCGCCGCGAACTCATCTTGTGCCTGCGCACCGGCCGCGCTCTTCGGATGCCACGCGCGAGAGCGAAACGCGTTGCCTGGGCCCATGTGACACCGGACGTACTCATCAGCGAGCGTCCCGAAGAAGCCGACGACCGTGCGATCCCCGGGCACCACGAAGGTGATCTCATCATCGGCACGGACAGGTCCGCGATCGGCACCGTCGTCGAGCGCACAACCGGATACACCACCCTCGTGCACCTGCCTCGGGAACAAGGGTGGCGACAGCAACCGATCACCAAGAACGGGCCGGCACTGTCGGGATACGGAGCGGTGTCGATGAACAGAGCGTTGGCACAGGCACTGGCGTCGATGCCCACCGAACTCAAACGCTCGCTGACCTGGGACCGAGGAAAGGAAATGTCCGCACACGCCCAGTTCACCATCGACACCGGGCTGAAGGTCTACTTCGCCGACCCACACAGCCCATGGCAACGAGGTACCAACGAGAACGCGAATGGACTACTGCGCCAATACTTTCCGAAGGGAACTGATCTCTCGCGATGGAGCCCAGACGATCTCGCGGCAGTCGCACACGCTCTCAACACGCGACCACGGAAACGACTCCAATGGCGAACCCCCGCTGAAGCCTGGGACGAACACCTACGATCAATTCAACAGCAACGTGTTGCTTCGACCAGTTGAATACGCCCTGCACCCCGTGATCGGAGTGAATCACGGTTCCTTCGAGCGGTGCACGGTTGGAGATGGCCATCGAGAGCGCGTTGGTCACCAGCGCGGAGGTTTGACTGGAATCGATCGACCACCCCACGACCCGTCTTGAAAACGCATCCAGGACAACCGCGCAGAAAACCTTACCTTCACGAGTGCGATGTTCGGTGATATCAGTGACCCACAACCGATTTGGCTGTTCACGGGTGAACATCCGGTTGACCAGGTCGCCGGCTGTCGGTGTCTGATGTCGAGATTTCGGCCGTCTGGTCCCGGGTAGGCCTTTGATGCCGGCGCGCGACATCACGGCCTCGATTTGGTTGTGTCCGACGGACAGACCGAGTCCAAGGGTGAGCTCGGCGTGAATGCGCCTGGCGCCGTATGTACCGCGAGATGCGGCATGCACTGCGGTGATCTGTTCAAGTAGCCAGGTGTGCCGCAGAGCGCGTAGTGACGGTGGTCGGTTGCGCCATTCGTAGTACCCCGCTTCGGACACCTTCAGTAGGCGACAGGACGCCTGCACAGGTAGTCCTTCCGCGGCCATTGTCGCTATGGCCGCGAATCGCCTTTTGGGTCGTGTGGCTCTTTCAGCAGCTCACGGGACCGTTTCAGTATTGCGACTTCGTTCTCGAGTTCACGGATACGTCTTTTCGCCGAGGTGAGCTCGGATTGTTCGAGGCGTGAGAGTCCTGGTACCTGCCCCGTGTCGATCAGGTCCTGTTTGCGCCAACCGTAGATCGTCTGGTCGCTGACCTGGAGATCGTGGGCGATTTCCGCGATCGGCCGTCCTGCGGCGACCAGATCGAGGACCTTACGGCGAAATTCCTCGGGATATCTCTTCGGCATGGTCCTGCCTCCTTGGACAAGATCGTAGCCAGAAAACAAAGTTCACCGACTCGGCCAAACCGAGGGCACATCAAAGTCTCCGGACTCGCCGGGATGCTTCTATATCTGTCAAGACACCAAGATTGGGTGTGCAGCGGCGAGTGTCCGGAACAGCTGCCGGGTGACATAACGCTTGAGGGATCGCATGATCTCCTTGGTTGTGCGGCCTTCGCCTCGTCGACGTTCGACATAGGCGCGAGTTTGGGGATCAACCCGCATCCTCACGATGACGATGGTGGTCAGTGCTCTGTTCAGGCGGCGGTCACCGCCGTGATTGAGCCTGTAGCGCACCGTGTTACCTGATGAAGCCGGGACCGGGCAGGTCCCGGCGAGTGAGGCGAATGCGGCCTCGGAACGTACCCGACCTGCATGTGACCACGCGATCAGGACAGTCGCTGCAACCACTGCGCCCACTCCAACCGCGGCAGTCAGTTCCGGTGCATTGGTCTTTACCAACGCGTCGAGAGACTTTCGATTGTCAACCAGCTCCGCATCGAGCGCACGAATCCTCTTGGCTGGTCGCACGGCCTCTGCTCGGTACGTCGCAGTGGTGGCGTCCTCGGGCCGAGCCCGCCAGGTTGCGATCTCCTTTATCTGACTGTATGCCAACGATTTTCGTGCATCCACACCAAGTTCGACGGTGCGAACCAAAGCTGTCAACGCATTGACCGCGCGCGTCCGTTCGCACGTCATCTGCTCGCGCGCGACCACGAGAACGCGCATCGCCACTCGCGATCCGTCCGCACGTGGTCGGCGCAGTCGATCGATGTCGACGGACAGAACTGACCGGGCGATACGAGCGGCGTCGAGATCGTCGGTCTTACCGACTCCTCTCCGATCCGCCGAACCCATCACGGAGGGTTCGGCTACCGGGAATCCCGCCGCAAGAACGCGGTCGGAGAGTCCGGCGCCGTAGGAGCCGATGCCTTCGATGACGACGAGGGCGGCTTGTTGACCTGCCCTGTGTGCAATCCACGTGCGGGCCCGATCAAGACCCGCCGGGCTTGCCGGAAAACTTGCTTTGTCCTGTACCGCACCGGTTGCGGCGGCCACGACACACAGCGCATGGGCCGCGGCGTGGGTATCTACTGACTGGATCCCCGTGAACAGGTCCAGTGGTTGTGAGGGTTCTGATGCACCAAAATGGGTGCAGGAGGACGAAAACACAACATGGCACGTCGACACACACCCGAACAGATCATCCGCAAGCTCCGAGAAGGCGAAAAGCTCCTCGGCGAGAAGTTCACGATCGAGGACGTCTGCAAACACCTCGAAGTGTCCGAAGCGACCTGGCATCGCTGGCAGAGCCAGTACGGCGGCATGAAATCCGACGACGCCAAACGCCTCAAGGAACTCGAAAAAGAGAATGCGCGACTGAAGAAGATGGTGGCCGATCAGGCTTTGGACCTTGACATGCTCAAGGAGTTGAACCGGGGAAACTGGTAAGCCCGGACCGCCGCCGCAGGGCCGTGGAAGTACTGCGGGAACGGTTCGGGGTATCCGAACGCAGAGCATGTGCTGTGGTGGGTCAATCTCGGTCGGTCCAACGCCGTCGACGAAGCGTCGACGAGACCGAGAAGGTCCTTCGGGAGAAGCTGCGAGAGATCTCTCGTAAGCACCCGCGTTGGGGATGGCGCAAAGCGCACGCCCTCTGCTACGCCGACGGTTTGGGGACCAACCGTAAACGCACGCAACGATTGTGGCGTGAGGAAGGGTTGAAGCGGCCGCTGCGGGTGCGGAAGAAGCGCCGCATCGGCGAGGGCCGCAATCAGCGGCTGGCAGCCGCGCATCCGGACCATATGTGGGCGCTGGATTTCCAGGTTGATGTCACGGTGGACGGCCGGCAGGTGCGGTTTCTCAAGATTGTCGACGAGTTCACGAGGGAAGCTCTTGCCACACAGGCATTTCGGTCGTGCACCTCGGACCGGATGACTCAGGAGTTGGATCGGATCATTGCCCGTACTGGGCGAAGGCCCGCCCATATTCGGATGGACAACGGTACCGAAATGACGGCGCACGCGATGCGCGATTGGTGTCGGTTCACCGGAGTGGATGCCTCGTTCATCGACCCGGGGTCGCCGTGGCAGAACGGGATCTGTGAGTCGTTCAACGGCCGCTTCCGGGACGAGTTCCTCAATTGCGAAGTGTTCCATTCGCTGACCGAGGTTCAGGTTCTTGCCGACGATTGGAGAATCGAGTACAACAGTTATCGACCACACGGATCGCTCGGATTCAGAACACCTGAAGCATTCCGTGCGCAATGGTTAGAGGCCGAGTTCGATCAGGAATTGCAACCCGCATAATCAGTGGACCCGCAATCGGGGCCCAGTCACTACCCCGATGACGATCTCGTAGTTATCTGCGACGATAGGCATAGCGACGGATGTCCTTTCCGATGGGCGACGTCGTTGTCGGCGTCGGCCCGGAAAGAGCACTTCGAGGCAGGCCTGTAACGGGCCACGACCTCGCGGCAACGAGGTCGGGCAGGCTTCTGATTAAGCCACCGAAGCAAGACCGGACCGGCGTCGCCGCCACAATAGAGTGGACAAACCCCGGCCAGTGCATCCGAAAGGAGCAAAGCGATTCATGAGTCACACGGCGTTGTAGCGACGACACCTATCCTGTCAGCCAGCCCCGGGCCGGCCACTACAAACACTTACATGCGATTCACTGTGGGCCTGGGTGTGCGTTTTGACCATCGACAAAACGGATGATTCATCCTGCCGTCGCCAATATTTAGTAGTAGCGGAAGTCGCTGCCAGGTGCGCACGGCGATCAGACTGCGCTCACTGCCAGGACCGGCTAGCCTGATCCTCAAGTGCGCGGCGAGACGTTACGAAGTGAGCTTGGCCGGAAAACGGTCGAGCAAGGAGGTCACACCTTCGACCGCGGGCATCCATGAATTCGGCACAGGGCGGGCTGTAGCAACGCTGCGAGCAGCCTCTACGAAGTCGCGAGTCAATAGAGAATCGACGTCTGATCGCCAACCGATAGATAACGGCGTTGGTGGTATGCCGGTGACAGGAACGAACGCTAGTCCTGGCCGAGAATAGAACCGCTGCGTCGATGCTTGCGAGAACGCGACGCCCTTCTTCGACAAGATCGCTTCGAAACACTCGTCGACCGTTGAAACCTCGGCTCCGAGCCGAACGTCATGCCCATCGCGAGAGCTCAGTGCGAGCCAGAAGTCACGCCACTCGTCGGTACTGCGACGAGCAACGAATGGCTGACCTGTGAGATCCTCGACACTGATCGAATCATGTTGCGCAAGAGGGGAGTCCGAGCTAACGACCAGCACTCGCGGTTCGATGAAAAGGGTGTCGAGCGCGAGCCAGTCCGCAACGACGACGGGCGGCCTGATGAACGCTACGTCCACCGTGCCGTCGCCTAGTCCGACGTAGGGGTCGGAGAAGTCGAACGATTGCATTTCCACCTCGACATCCGGGTGCATCGAGCGAAATGCCGACAGGATGTCCGGGGTCAGCTCAGCGGCAGCATTCGCCTGGAATCCGATCACGAGATTGCTGCGCGCACTGCGGCCGACTTGCCGGGTGAGCGACGCAATGCGCTCGGCATCCGAGAGTAGCTGACGGCTTCCTTCCAAGAGCCTCACCCCTGCCGGCGTCAGGGCCACATGACGGCTGTCACGAATGAACAGCGCTGTCCCCAGAGAGTGCTCAAGCTTTCGAATCTGAACACTCAGAGATGGTTGGGCGATATGGAGCCGTGCAGCCGCACGGCCGAAGTGCAGTTCCTCCGCCACCGCCACGAAGTACGACAGCGGCCTCAACTCCAGGGGTAAGCGCACATCGCCGATGCTATTCGGCCAGGTAGATGCACACCAATAGTTGTTTCCTATCGATCGGAAGGGTCATTGGTATTGGACGTACCCGTCGATTGTCGGTGTGATGGGTGTCATGTTCGCGACGGTGAAGCACTAGCAATCACCCTTCGATCATCCCCGTTCCAGAAATAATCCGGCACACAAGTCGACGAAGGAAAACAATGACTGCCACCATCACTCAGACCCCCCAGCAGTGGGCCGATGCGTTCGAGCAGGCCTCGGATCAGGATCCCGAAATCCAGGCGCACGGCAAGTACTTCACTTGTTCGTACCTCTTGGACATGGGCACACATACCTTCGTCGTCGAGATGACGACCGGCAAAGTACACGCCATCACGGTCGATCCCGGCCCCCTCGACCGCCCGTACCAGTTCGCCATCCGGGCCAGTGCCAAGACCTGGCAGGGGTTCGGCGTGCCCGTACCCGCGCCGATGTACCACGGGATCTGGGCTGCCTCATTCCAACGGGACATGAAGCTCGAAGGCGACGTGCTGGTTCTCATGCAGAACTTGCGGTGCGTGACACGCCAGATCGAACTGCTCCGCACTGTCGGTGTGCCGGTCTGATTCACCAGCGCCACCCAAACCAGTTCAAAATCTCCCCCCAACGAAGGAACCCTCGAGATGAGCAAGATTTCCCCGGTGACGGGACACTACGTCGACGTCGACGTCGACGGCCTGCTGTACAAGGTCTTCTACCTGGAGAACGGCACCGGTCAGCCCTTGGTGTGCCAGCACACCGCCGGGGCTCACAACCATCAGTGGCGCGGGCTGCTGGAAGACGAAGAGATCACCGCGAATTATCGCGTCATCGCCTACGACCTACCTCGACATGGAAAGTCCGATCCGCCGGAGAACACCGAGTGGTGGACCGAGGAATACAAACTCTCGGCTGACCACTACGCCAATTTCATCGTTGCACTCGTTGATGCGCTCGAACTCGAGAATCCGATCTTCATGGGATCCTCGTTCGGCGGCAACATCGCCCTGCAGCTTGCGCTGCGCAATCCGGATCGCTTCGCCGGCGTCATCCCTGTCGAAGGTGCCGACTACTCGCCTGGCTTCTACCTCGACTGGTGGCAGCACCCGCACGCGAACGCAGCGCAGGTGTGCGCCAGCGGCACGTGGGATCTCATGGCTCCCCAGTCACCGGAGGCAGATCGCTGGAAGACCTGGTTCTATTACACCCAGGGATCCGAAGCGTTCAAGGGCGACCTGCACTTCTACTCGGTCGATCACGATCTGCGCGACAAGCTCGCTCAGATCGACGGCGATCGCTGCCCCGTCGTGATGTTGACCGGCGACTACGACTACCTGACCACGCCGGAAGACAGCGCCCGAACGGCCGCGCAAATCAAGAACGCGCAGTTCATCGAGATGAAAGACATCGGTCACTTCCCGATGAGCGAGAACCACGCAGTCTTCCGCACCTACCTCATCCAAGCGCTCGAGATTCTCCAGAAGAACGCAGCCACCGCTGCATCCGTCTGACCTGTCCAGTACATCAACGCGCTCGCCGGCCACCGCAACAAGGGGGTCGGCGAGCAGTTGTTTGTACACTTCGAAGAGGAATACCGATGAGCATTAAACACTTTCCATTCCTGATCGCCGGCGAGGCGACGACGACCGATAGCCGTATCGAGATCCGCAATCCATTCGACGGTCGGATTGTCGCAACTGTGTCCGAGGCGGATCCGGTGCACATCGAGTCCGCGATCGCAGCTGCCTCGGCGGTGGCCACCGAATTCGCGAGTACACCCGTGCATATCCGCGCAGACGCTCTTATACACATATCAACGCGTCTGAACGACCGCCACGAGGAGATTGCCCAGCTCATCTCAGCCGAATCCGGCAAGCCAATCAAGTGGGCGCGTGTCGAGGTTACCCGCGCCGCTACCACCTTCCGGTGGGCAGCCGAGGAGGCCAGGCGCTGGAGTGGACACATGCAACGACTCGATACCGATGCAGGCTCGGACGGTCGTTTGGCTCTGGTTCACCGGGTCCCGCGCGGCCCCATCCTCGGGATCGCCCCGTTCAACTTTCCGCTCAACTTGGTCGCCCACAAAGTTGCGCCGGCGCTCGCCGTCGGTGCGCCGATCATCGTCAAGCCTGCGCCAGCGACACCGCTGTCGAGTCTGGTGCTCGGTGAGCTGCTGGCGGAAACGTCACTGCCAGAAGGCGCGTGGTCCGTGTTGACCCTCTCGAACGAAAAGGCTTCGGAGATGGTCCAGGATCCGCGTCTGCCGGTGGTCTCATTCACCGGTTCGGTTCCTGTGGGGTGGGCCATCCGCGATCGGGTGCCGCGAAAACACGTCACGCTCGAATTGGGAGGAAACGCCGCCGTCGTGGTGTGTGAAGACTGGTCCGATGAAGCCGGACAGGACTTCGCGGCCGAACGAATTGCGCGGTTCTCGATGTACCAAGCTGGTCAGTCCTGCATCGCGGTGCAGCGAGTATTCTTGCACGACAAGCACTACGAGAGCATGCGGCAACGGATACTGTCCTGGATCGGCATGTTGTCCACCGGTGCACCCGACGACGACGCTACCGATGTCGGTCCACTGATCGACGAGCGTGCTGCCGTGCGTGTGGAGCAGTGGATCGACGAGGCGGTGGCAGGCGGTGCGACCGTTCTCACCGGTGGCGGACGAGTGGGGGCCGTTGTCGAGCCCACCGTGATCGAGGACGCGCCCCGCGGCGCGCGGGTACTCGACGACGAAGTCTTCGGACCTGTCGTGGCGCTCTGCAAGGTCTCCTCGGACGAGGATGCGTTCGAGAAGGTCAATGAGTCTCGGTTCGGTTTGCAGGCAGGGGTTTTCACCTCAAACCTGCAGACCGCTTTTCGCGCCTCACGTGTTCTGAACGTCGGTGGAGTCATCGTCGGTGATGTCCCGAGCTACCGCGCCGATCAGATGCCGTACGGGGGCGTGAAGGACTCTGGGACAGGCAAAGAGGGAGTCCTTTCGGCAATGGAAGATCTCACTGAGGAGAAGGTGCTCGTTCTGACCGGCATCGACGTTCTGTAGAGCGGTGGTTGCCGTTGATCCACGCACGTGGTTCGTTCGTCCACGACATCAGCCGACGGCGTCTTCGCATGAACGCCTCAGATCATTTCTGCCGGTTTGGAGGCTCATCCCAATCGGGGGTGTAGGAGTTGGGGTCTGAAGCCGCCGATCTCGAGCAGGCTTCGGGCGATGTAGTTGGTCAGGTTGCGGAACCCGAGTGCGGAGCCGCGCAGGTGTTCGAGCCGTCCGTTGAGCGCCTCGGTCGGCCCGTTGCTGGTGCCGGGTCGTTCGAAGTAGGCGAGCACGTCAGCGGCTCGCTTCTTCAGGGTCCGGCCCAGGGCGGTGAGCTCGGTGAGCACCTTGGGGACGCCGGCGCTGAGGTCGGTGATCAGCTTCTCCATGAGCTCGCGGCCACGTTGCCGGTCCTCGTGGCGATAGGCGGCGATCATGCGCTGGTAGACACCCCAGGTCGCCTCGACCTCGACGTGAGCGTCATCAACGAACAGCGCGCGTAGCCTGTCGCTCTGCTTGTCGGTGAGCAGGTCCGCGCCGGTGTGCAGCGTGCGCCGCGACTTGTAGAGCGGGTCGTCCCTGAACCCACGGTGCCCGTGGATCGCGAGTTGGACCCGGCGCCGGCACCTGTCGAGGGCGTCACCGGCCAGGCGCACGACGTGGAAGGGATCCATCACCGTGACCGCGTCCGGGATCTCCTCTGCAGCGGCGGTCTTGAACCCGGTGAAGCCGTCCATCGCGACCACCTCGACCGCGTCACGGAAGGCGTCGTCGCGGTCGGCGAGCCAGGTCTTGAACGCCGCCTTCGACCGGCCCTCGACCATGTCCAGCAGCCTTGCTGGGCCGGCGCCATCGCGGACCGGGGTGAGGTCGATGATCACGGTGACGTACTTGTCGCCACGCCTGGTGTGGCGCCAGACGTGCTCATCGACGCCAATGACCTTCACGCCCTCAAACCGCGTGGGGTCGTTGATCAGCAGCCGCTTGCCTTCAGCCAGGACCGCGTTGTTGGCGGTGTCCCACGCGACCCCGAGTCCCTCGGCGACACGGGCGACGGTGAGGTGTGCGACCACGATCCCTTCCCGCGCCCACCGCAGCCCGGTGCGCGAGAGCTTCGCGCGTGGCTCCGCCGCGGCGCTGGTGTCTTGGCGCCACACGTGTCCGCAGTCGGCACAGCGGTAGCGGCGCACTACAACTTCCAGCACGGTCGGTCGCCAGCCCAGCGGCTCGTGGGCCAACCGCCGGATCACGGTGTCACGAGCAGCGCCTTCGCTGCCGCACCGTCGGCACCACTGATCTGGTTCCACCACGCGGCACGCGAGGACCGCACGATCCGGTTCAAGTCGTTGTCCGGTCACGCTCAGACCGAGGCCGTCGAGTCGAGCGAAGGCGGTCAGGTCAGGGCGGCCGAAGCCGGCCGGCGGGGTAGCGTCGGACACGTCGAGGTCTTTCGGATGGATGGCGTAGGAACCTCCGTCGTCGGGAGACCTCGACGTCTATCTGCGGACCGACGCGCCCGGCCGACCTACACCGTCATCTGAGAAGACCCCTGAAACGTCTTCGACGACGACGGGACCGGCGAGGAGGAGGGCGCGGTGAGCTAAAGGAATGGAGCTTGCTCGGCTTCGACGCCGCCGCAAGCTCCGGTGAAACGGTCGGTACTGGTCGGTCGTCGTCGGTCACCACCGGATGACGGCGTCCCCCACGCTCGGCGTTTGCGCAGTTCAGCGGCTCGTTCGCCCAGTGGGCGCATCAAGCGATAGACGCAAAGCCGACGTGATTAGGTCGTCGGTTCGATTCCGACAGGCGGCTCCGGCGAACAGCCCCTGACCTGCGGAAACGCAGGGCAGGGGCTGTTCGGTTCTGGTGGTCGCGCGATGCGCTGGCCTCACGGCTCTGCCCGACACCGACGTCGCTCTCCTCTGCGACGGACCCCTCGCCGGCTGAGCGCTCGCGGCCGGCATCCTGTCCGTGTGCCGATAGGCCTCGTACCGCTCGGCAACGCAGCGTGGCGTTGCGTCGCGACCTGGCGACGGCTCGGCGGGGCGCGATCGTCTCGTGCGTTGGCGGACTACGGGAGCTTGGACGCGAGGACGTCGGCCGCCAGGATCTCGGGTGCTGCGCCGAGGAGGTGCTGGTTGGCCATCAGGGCTGCGACGATGGCGCCGTTGGCGTGGGCGTCGCGAGCGGCCTCGTCGGGGAATGCATCGAAGATCCAGAAGGTGTCGGCGTGGGTCCTGACCGCGAACCAGACAATCGTTCCTACTTCTTCGTTGGCGAGCGCGACAGCGCCGGCGAGCAGATCGGCGAGCGCGTCGTGCTGTCCATCGGCCGCGACGATCTTGGCGACGAAGGCATACGGAAGTGATGCGGGTGTGGACATGAGGGGTTCTCCTAGGTGTCGAGGTTTCTTGGTGAAGCGAGTTCAGCGTATGACGAGCAAGGGCATGTGAGAAGTGGCGTATACGGCAGTATTGCTATTGTTCGCGCCATGCGTATCGGACTGATCGCGATCGACGGCTGCTTCGGTTCGGCTGTCGCGTCGGTCATCGACATCGTGCGGGTGGCCGACGGAGCCCGCGGTGATGTCGACCCGCGGATCGACCCGATCGAACTCGCCATCCTCGGACCGAAACGGAGAGTGACCACGACGGCATCGATGACCCTGTCGGTGGACCACCCGCTGTCGGAGTCCGCAGAGTTCGACGTGGTCGTCGTCCCTGCGCTTGGAACCCTCACGGCCGTCGCTACCAACGACGCCCTCCAGAGCCGAGATGCTCGTTCGGTCATCGCCTCGCTCGGGCGCCTCGACGACGCGACCACCCGGATCGCCGCGGCGTGCACCGGCGTGTTCGCTGTCGCCGAGACCGGACGGCTGCATCATCGGCGGGCGACGACCAGCTGGTTCCTGGGGCCGGAGTTCCTGAAGCGCTATCCGACCGTCGCCCTCGATCTCGACACCATGGTCGTGGTCGACGGGAACCTCGTCACCGCCGGCGCCGCGTTCGCCCACATCGACCTCGCGCTCTCACTCGTGCGATCGATCAGCCCCGACCTGGCCCAACATGTCGCCAAGCTCCTCATCATCGACGAGCGTCCGTCGCAGGCGGCCTTCGTCGCCTACGAACATCTCCGGCACGAGGACCCGATCGTCGTCGAGTTCGAACGCTTCGTGCGCGCCCGCCTGGACGAACCGTTCAACGTCGCCTTCGTCGCGCAGTCGCTCGGCACCAGCCGGCGCACCCTCGAACGACGAGTCCGTGCGGCGCTCAACCTCACTCCGCTCGGCTTCGTCCAACGGCTTCGCATCGAACGAGCTCGGCACCTCTCAGCAACCACGGACCTCACCTCCGCCGAGATCGCGCTACGGGTCGGCTACGCGAACGCCGAGACTCTGCGCTCCCTCCTGCGTAGGGAGCGACGCCGTTCCTGACCTATCGCCATGCCTGTAGCCGGTGTCCTAGTGCTCGACTGGAACCACCTCTCAGCACGTCGCGTCGACGCTCCTGCGTCGCCCCTGGACGACCCACTCGACACGCCCGCAGCACAGGCCATGTGACGTGTCCCGGCTTCCCGGACGGTCGGGGTTGGGTGGCTGTGATGTCGCTGCGTTCTCGTAGAGGGGGGTCAGCAGACTCGATCAGGGTCGATTGGGATGAGACGCGAAGGCGGTCAGGTCAGGGCGGCCGAAGCCGGCCGGCGGGGTAGCGTCGGTCACGTCGAGGTCTTTCGGATGGATGGCGTAGGAACCTCCATCGTCGGGAGACCTCGACGTCTACCTGCGGACCGACGCGCCCGGCCGACCTACACCCTCATCTGGGAAGAGCCCTCAAACCCGTCTACACGGCTCCGTCGGAGCAGGCCGCGCTCGACCGATTCGCAGAGTTCAGTGACAAATGGGAGAAACGCTATCCCGCGATCATCAGGCTCTGGACTAACGCCTGGGCTGAGTTCGTGCCGTTCCTACAATTCGACAACGCCATCCGGCAGGTCATTTACACGACCAACGCCGTCGAGAGTGTCAACGCTCGAATCCGCAGGGCTGTCAAGGCCCGTGGACACTTTCCGACCGAGGCCGCGGCCTTGAAATGCGTGTATCTGGCCATCATGAGCCTCGATCCCAAAGGCACCGCCCGCAGGCGCTGGTCCAACCGATGGAAGGCAGCACTGAATGCCTTCGAGATAACGTTCGACGGACGGCTGTCTGCCGGACGAAAGTAGTTAGAAACCAATCAATTACACCGTTTTCTGGACAGACCCGCGAGAAGTGCGACAGCCCACCAGGACTGCGAGGCCTGCGTCCGATTTCCACGCGATGCGTTCGTCCGGGTGCTGTTCGGTGATGGTGGCGTCGAATTCTCGTGTTTGTCCGGCTATTTCGAGGATCCACTGTGTGTGCACATCGTCGGTTTGTCGAATTTCCCGTACTCCGGACATGAAGTGCAGGTCGGGACGGTCCGTGTTCAGATGATGAGGTTCGAAGCGTTTCGTTTTCAGACTCGCAATTGGGGTCAGGTTTCTGGCCACATGTCGTATGCGGGCCATGATTCGCCCGAGCCGGTCGTTGTTGACCCGTCCGGCGGCCTCGTTGAGCTGTAGAGCGGATATGTGCAGTGCGTTGTCAATCGAGGCGTTCTCGGTGTTCGTTGGGTGTCATGCCGGTGGTGTCGCGGAACGCTCGGTAGAAGGTGCGGGGGTCGGAGAATCCTGTTTGTCGAGCGATGAGGGAGACGGGCCGGGAAGGGTATTTTCGTAGTAGGTGCTGGGCGGACTGGATGCGCGCTGCGCGGAGATATCCCATGACTGTGTGGTCGGTTCCCTGGAACAGGCGGTAGAGGCTGCGGCGGGAGAGTCGCATCGCGGTGGCGATGCGTTCGGCGTCGAGGTCGGGGTCTGCAAGGTGGGCATGGATGTAGGCCAGAACCTGATCTCGTCGTAGGAAGGCGGGTATTTCGGCGGCAGAGCGAACCGGTGTGACGAGACTCAGTAGTGATGTGGCCAGTGAGGAGGCGTGAGTCTCGAGCTGTGCGGCGCCGTGGGGATCGCTGTCTTGGTGTTGGGCCAGTTGGGTGAAAAAGGCTGCGACGGCGGACATCGCTCCTGCACAGCTCATGGTCGTGGCCAGGATGTCTGTGGTCCGGTCGATGCCGGCGAGCGCGAAGGCTCGATCGGCGGGCACCTTGACGATGACCTGTTCGTAGGGTGCATCGGCGCGGAAAGCGAAGGGCAGGGAACTGTCGTAGATGACCATTGATCCTGGCGGGACTACTGCAGTGTGTCCGGCCTGTTCGATGACGCAACTTCCGCGCGTCTGGAATGTGGCGAACAGATACTCGTCCTGTTCCCGCCCTTGGGCGATTCGGCTGCGATTGCGGTGTGTCTGCTCGGCGGTGGCTCGTTTCGTGGACAGAGTGAAGTTCGTGTATCGGCCGAGACGGACATCGCCGTAGAAGTCGGGGTCGGCGGGGTCGGTGCTGACGTCGACGTAGGCATGGCGCCGGGCCTCTCGCCAGTAGTCGATGACACCGTCGTCCGGCGCCCGCGAGGTCGACAACGTTTCGAAGTGTGGCAATGAGGGCTCGTCTGCATCAGCCATGGCCGGATCACCTGCCTTACGGATACCACTGAGTTTACTGAGCCGCGCGGGAAAGTCCTGCGGGTCGGGGAGAGAGCGAGCCGGCCCTGTGTCCGCCAGTCGGGGGGCGATCACAGGGCCGGAAATCTACGCGTGCTGCAAAACGCTCAGGCCGTGAGCATTCCGTGCTGTATTGTGCTCAGACCGTGAGCTTTCCGTGCTGGATCGTGCTCAGGCTGGAATCATTCCGTGTGGGTCGATGATGAACTTGCTCGATGACCCCTGATCGAAGGTCTCGTAGGCGGCGGGTGCTTCGTCGAGGCCGATGACCTTGGTGTTGAGCATTGCGCTCAGATACGGCATGCGGTCCCACAGGATCGACATCATCAACTCGCGGTTGTAATGCATGATCGGTGCCTGCCCCGCGGACAGGCGCGGTGACTTGATCCAGGCCTTGCCGAATTCGAGCGGGAAGATGCCTTCCTGTTCGGCCTTTGTCGGTGCCAGAGGGTCGGGGCCGTAGACGCCGATGACGCCGGTGGCGCCGCCGGCACGGGTGGCTTCGAGGACGTCGTTGATGGCACCTGCCGGCTGAGGCTGATTGGACTCCGAGCCGATGCCGTGTGCTTCGGAGCCGACATAGTCGACGCCACAATCGACTTCGCGCTCACCGAGGATGGCCTCGATCTGGTCGGGCAAGGGGATGTCCTGGCTCAGGTCGATGGTCTCGCAGCCGTTGTTCTTGACCAGGTCGAGTCGGTCCTGATAGTAGTCGCCGACGATGATGCAGGATGCGCCGAGAAGGCGTGCTGCTGCTGCGCCGCAGCGTCCGACCGGCCCGGCGCCGGCGATGTACACCGTTGAACCTGGTTTGGCCCCTGCCTCGATGAGTCCGTGAAAGGCGGTGGGAAGGATGTCCGAGAGCAGGGCAAGATCGAGGATCTTGTCCATGGCCTGGTCCTTGTCCGGGAAACGGAGGAGTTGGAAGTCCGCGTACGGGACGAACAGGTATTCGGCTTGTCCGCCCACCCAGTCGCCGAGATTGAAACCGTATGCGCCGCAGGAGACTGCAGGATTGACGGTTTCACAGACATCTGTGCGGCGAGCTTTACAGTTGCGGCATCGTCCACAGGCGACGTTGAAGGGGACCGAGACGAGATCGCCTTCTTTGAGGAACTCCACGTCGGAGCCGACCTCGATGATCTCTCCGGTCATCTCGTGGCCCATGACCATACCCTGGGGGACGGGGAAGGACCCTCGGTAAATGTGCAGGTCGCTGCCGCAAATGTTGGTAGCGACGATTTTCAGGATGACGCCGTGGGGCGCTTTTCGTCCGTTCGGCATCTCCAGCTTGGGGAAGTCGAGTTTCTCGACCTTCATGGTGCCGGGGCTCTCGAACACCACTGCGCGGTTGCTGTCTGCCATGCTGTCGCTCCTAACCTGGGGGATCCCTGCACGCTGCGATTCGGGACCCGGTTGTGGTGGCGTGGCCACCGGGGGACCTTTCGAACGTATGCGCACGTGGCGATACGTGTCAGTGACCTTGCGTGTCAACTGAGTGACGATGTGTGCCAGGAGTGCTGTGGGGTCTGCCGCAAGGCTCCCTTCCTTCGTTATGGTCACCGGCATGACAAACCGTTCCGAACATCTCGCCGAGGCCGATGATCGCTGGAGGCAGGGTGTCGTGGTGCGGGGAGCTCGGCAGAACAATCTCGCCGACGTCGATCTCGATGTTCCTCGAGACCGTCTGGTGGTGTTCACCGGTGTGTCCGGCTCGGGGAAATCCTCGCTGGCGTTCGGGACACTGTTCGCGGAATCGCAGCGGCGCTATCTGGAGTCGGTGGCACCGTATGCCCGTCGGCTGATCGACCAGGTCGGTGTACCCGATGTCGACGTCGTCGAGGGACTGCCACCGGCGGTTGCACTGCAGCAGCACCGAGGCATCGGTAATGCTCGATCGAATGTCGCCAGCGTGACGACATTGGGCAGTCTCGTGCGGATGCTCTATTCCCGTGCCGGGTCTTACCCAGATGACCAACCGATGCTCTACGCGGAGGACTTCTCGCCGAACACCGTGCAGGGCGCATGTCCGACCTGCCATGGCATCGGGCGCGTCTACGAGGTCGATGTCGACAAGATGGTCCCCGATCCCACACTCAGCATCCGGGAGCGCGCGATCGCTTCGTGGCCGCCGGGCTGGCCGGGTGGCAACCTTCGCGACATCCTGGTGTCACTGGGATACGACGTCGACTCTCCGTGGAAGAAGCTGCCGAAGAAACATCGCGACTGGATCCTGTTCACCGAGGACCGCCCCACCGTTCCTGTGTACTCGGGATTTACCCCGGCACAGACTCGGCGAGCGATCAAAGCCGGAACCGAACCCAGTTACGAGGGCAATTTCGTCGGCGCCCGGCGGTTCGTGCTCGATACCTTCGCGAACACCAAGAGCTCGATCGTCAAGAAGCGGGTCTCTGAGTTCGTCACCAGCGAGGTATGCCCGATGTGCCAGGGCAAGCGGGTCAAGGCGGAGGCGCTCTCGGTCACCTTCGAGGGCCTGGATATCGCCGAGTTCGCGTCCTTGCCCCTGGCACGACTGGCAGAGATCGCGCGCACTGTTGTGTCCAGCGACTGGCTACCCGAGGCGGCAGGAGAAGCTCTCGACGAAACCCGACGAGCCGAGGCCACGCGACGACGTGTCGCATCGGGAGGATCGGCGCACACCGCCGCTCCCGACGTGCGACGCACCCCGAACGTGTCAGCGGAAAAACAGGTGGCGGCGCGGCGCCTGCTCGACGACCTCCTCGAAAGAATCCAACCCATCATCGACCTCGGGCTGGGATATCTGTCACTGGACCGGACGACGCCCACACTCTCCGGCGGAGAGCTGCAACGACTGCGCCTGGCGACGCAGCTGTCCTCGAAGCTGTTCGGCGTCGCCTACATCCTCGACGAACCTTCGGCGGGACTGCACCCCGGCGACTTGACGGCGCTGCTGAGAATTCTGCACGGACTTCGTGAGCGAGGAAACAGCGTCCTCGTCGTCGAGCACTCCCTACCCGTCATCCGAGAAGCGGACTGGCTGGTCGATATCGGTCCCGGTGCCGGCGAGAACGGTGGACGCGTGCTCTACAGTGGAACACCCGCCGGGCTGGCCGACGTACCGGACTCGGTCACCGCACGCTATCTCTTCGACACGTCGGAGCAGGTGCGCCGCCAGCGGCGTACCCCCCGCGGGTGGCTTCGCGTCGAAGGCGTCGAGCGCAACAGTCTCCGCGACCTCACCGTGTCTTTCCCTCTCGGGGTCTTGACCGCGGTCACCGGAGTCTCCGGTTCGGGGAAATCGAGCCTCGTCAGCCAGGCTCTACCAGCGTTGATCAACGCTGAACTGGGCCGGCCCGCCGCGCCCGATGCCAACGTCGAACCGCGCGACGACACCGATCTGCTGCTCACCGGAGATCAGGGCGCGGTCCGCGGCCGCATCGAGGGCACCTTGGGAGGGCTCCGTCGGGTGGTCGCCATCGATCAGCGCCCTATCGGGCGCACACCCCGATCCAATGTTGCAACCTACACCGGCATGTTCGACCACATCCGCAAGCTGTTCGCCGCAACACCTGCGGCCAAGAAACGGAACTACAAACCGGGGCGGTTCTCCTTCAATGTCGCCGGTGGCCGCTGTCCGACCTGCGAAGGCGAAGGCTTCGTGATGGTCGAGCTGCTTTTCCTGCCCAGCGTCTACAGTCCGTGCCCGGACTGCAATGGCACTCGTTACACGCAGAGCACACTCGAAATCACCTGGCGGGACCGCAACATCGCCGACGTTCTCGCGATGAGCATCGACGAAGCCCACGCCTTCTTCACCAGTGAGAACGACGTTCTTCGCTCGCTCACCGTCCTACGCGAGGTCGGGTTGGGTTACCTGCGACTCGGACAACCCGCCACCGAGCTGTCCGGCGGCGAAGCTCAGCGTGTCAAGCTGGCATCCGAACTCCAGCGTGCTCAACGCGGCGACACGCTCTACATCCTCGACGAGCCCACTGCTGGGCTCCACCCGTCCGACAGCGACAGACTGCTCGCTCACGCGCAGGGGCTCGTCGACGCCGACAACACCGTCGTCATGGTCGAACTCGACATGCGCGTCGTCGCCCAGGCCGACCACGTCATCGACCTCGGACCGGGAGCGGGCGCCGACGGCGGACGTATCGTCGCCACCGGTTCCCCCGAGCAGGTAGCTGCCACTGCCGACAGTGCGACTGCCCCCTATCTACGAGCGGCGCTGGAAAACACAGGCGCCGGCACCACACAACACTGACCTGACCGCGCACCACCGCCTGGACTGAACGGCGATAAGGATCAACTAGCGATGGCACGACAGGCACCGAAACCCCAAGGCCTGCGTAATCAGCTCTCCAACTCTCTCCGGCCGGGACTGTAAGAACAACGGTGTAACTCTGAAAGGAGATACGCCACTATGACTGACGTGATTGAACGTGAGACAGAGACGAACTCGGCTCAGCCGGGTATCAGCGATGCGCGGCTCAAAGAGCTGGTCGAGCAGGCGCGAGCCGAAGGGCTGCAGTTGACCGGAGATGGTGGATTGCTGTCGAAGCTGACCAAGCTAGTCGTGGAGTCCGCGCTCGAAGGCGAGATGGACGACCACCTCGGATACGGCAAGAGCGACCCGGCAGGGAGGGGCAGCGGCAACTCCCGCAACGGCAGACGAGCCAAGAACGTGTTGACCGAGGCCGGCCCGGTCGAACTCGAGGTGCCCCGTGACCGGGATTCCTCCTTCGAGCCGAAGATCGTGGCCAAGCGGCAGCGTCGGCTGTCGGGCGTGGAGGACATGGTGATCTCATTGTCGGCCAAGGGTTTGACGACCGGTGAGATCGCTGCACACCTGGCCGAGGTGTACGGAGCTGATGTGTCCAAGCAGACGATCTCGACGATCACCGAGCGGGTGATGGAAGGCATGGCCGAGTGGCAGAACCGGCCGTTGGATCCTGTGTACCCGGTGTTGTTCATCGACTGCATCCACGTCAAGATTCGCGAGGGCAACGTCGCTAACCGGCCGATCTACGTCGCGATGGGGGTGACTGTCGACGGCACCCGCGACATCCTCGGATTGTGGGTCGGTGAGCACGGCGACGGGGAGGGAGCGAAGTACTGGCTTCGGGTGTTGTCCGAGCTGAAAAACCGTGGTGTGCAGGATGTTCTGATCGTCGTGTGCGATGGTCTCAAGCATCTACCCGACTCGATCGAGCAAGTGTGGCCACAGACCATCGTGCAGACTTGTGTGGTCCATCTTCTCCGTAACACCTACGCCTATGCCTCCCGCAAGGACTGGTCCGAGATCGCCAAGGACCTCAAACCCGTCTACACGGCTCCGTCGGAGCAGGCCGCGCTCGACCGATTCGCAGAGTTCAGTGACAAATGGGAGAAACGCTATCCCGCGATCATCAGGCTCTGGACTAACGCCTGGGCTGAGTTCGTGCCGTTCCTACAATTCGACAACGCCATCCGGCAGGTCATTTACACGACCAACCCCATCGAGAGTGTCAACGCTCGAATCCGCAGGGCTGTCAAGGCCCGTGGACACTTTCCGACCGAGGCCGCGGCCTTGAAATGCGTGTATCTGGCCATCATGAGCCTCGATCCCAAAGGCACCGCCCGCAGGCGCTGGTCCAACCGATGGAAGGCAGCACTGAATGCCTTCGAGATAACGTTCGACGGACGGCTGTCTGCCGGACGAAAGTAGTTAGAAACCAATCAATTACACCGTTTTCTGGACAGACCCGACCATGGAGATCTACTCTAAGAATGCCCATTTCGCCTCCGTTCCAACGGAATCGGCGGACCAACTTGTTGTCCGGGACTTCCAGATAGACGGTTGATTCGGGCTTGGTTCGACACGCCGAGCCGAGCGTTGTACGCAAGAGTGAGACCATCGGTGCGTTGTCACTGATGGGTGACGGTGACCTTCCGTTTGGGAGGCGTTACGGGGCTTCGATGGTGGCGCGGCGTCATGCCGGCAGCAGATCGGCCGTAGGGGTAGAAGCGCTCCGAAATGCCCGGAGTGCTTCTGTTCGGGTTTCTTCCGAGGCGGCGCGTTCGTCGCGTGCGCGTACTTCCGCGTGTCGGGCGAGCTGGTCAGCGCGTCGAGTGCGATTGTGTTCGTCGTTTCGCTCGGTGGGGGTGGGTGCGGCCCAGTCGATGTGGGTCAGTCGCCAGCGTAGGAATGCGCTTGGTCGTGGGATGTGGTTGGGCCAGGTCCAGCCGCGTTGTTGGGTGTCTGTGGTGAGTTGGCGTGCGAGGTCCCGTCCGGTCCATCGGGTGGTGTCGATTCCGGTTTGTTGGATGGTGTCGCAGATTTTTCCGATGTGGCCGTCTGGTTTCAGTGCTGGTGCGTGGGCGAGGAGTTCGGCTGCTGCGCGTTGGAGGTGGATGGGTCGGGGTGTGGTTGTTGGTTGGTGTGTTGTCTTGCCCGCGTGTGCTTGTGTGCGCGTTGGTGAGATCTTGAAAGCAAGAGCTTTAAGTGCAAATCCCCCGGAGGGGGATAGGGGGTCACGGGTGCCGGATTGTGGATGGTTCCGTGTGGTGGTTCTGGATCTGTATGCGTTGGTACGCAGTGTGGCTCGGGAGGGTTTTCTGGGTTTTGTGAAGGGCGGGGTGACGGTTATGGCTACCGGGCGGGGTGTGGTGAGCGCCCAGGTGGATGCTGCACGGAATTGGCGGTGCCCGTGGTGTGATTCTGCGGCCATAGCTTCCAGGCGACTGAGGTAGCGGCCGCGGACGAGTTCTACCGCGACTCCGAGGGCTATGAGGACTCGTCGGGCGCGTTTGACGGTGGAGGTGCTCACTCCTGCACGGCGGGCGATGGTCTCGCGTGAGGCGGTCACTGAGCGTCCGGTTGCGCTTTCGGCGAGGGCGGCGTGGATCACGGCGACGGCGAAGACGGCTTCGGTGCTGATGGTGTGGGTTGTGCAGAGTTTCGTGCCGGTGGGGGAGTTGAGGAGGGTGCGGACTTGGTGTTGCCAGTGTGTACGGCTGGTCCAGGTGGGGGTACGGCTGTAGGTGCCGTCGGGGATGGGGAGGGACCAGGAGTTTCCGCGTTGGTTGCTCGTCCGGTTGAGTGTTTCGATACGGGCGATGTTTTCGGTGGCTTGTTGTACGGCGTGGGCCCACTCGGTGTCGGAGACCGGGGCATGGCGCGTTGATGGTGAGCGGTCGAGGATTGTGTTGTGTGGAAGTGTTGAAGCTGGTTCAGGGTGTGCGCTACCCTGAGATGTACCTGTCACAGGTAAATCCCTTCAGTGAGTGAAGAAGTGCAGTACAGAAGGCGGAGCGGCTACTTTGGCTTCATCAGTGACAGCGAGCCCGGCATGGCTTCGCTGTTGATTTGGCTCAGTGTGTGACGAACCCCCGCAAGGGGGTTTCGTCGTTTCTGGACTGCGTCTATGGAGTTGTGTGTCAAGGTCTTTCGGATGTCAGACTGGGTGGTGGCGGTCTCCCTTTTCGGCGGTGTTCGGGTCAGGCCGGATGTTTATCGAGGTCAGTTGCCGCTGGCGGTCTGCGCCGGACGCCGACCCCCGATATGCGGATCTGTCGCGTTTCGAAGGTCAGGAACGTGTGGGGCGAAGCGAAAACACCGCTCCCACAACACCTGCACACCCCAACACGGCAGCGAGAACGAGCGCAATCATGAATGATTCGCGCGAACGGGGATGTGCAGATCCAGAAGCCCGCGCAGTGCAACCGCGACTTCGTGAATCTGATCGACCGACGCAGTTTCCGGATCGGAGGCAACGAGATCTGCTACGTCGATGAGGTTGTCGCGTAACCCGACTGACAGATCGCGAGGGCCGGCGAGGGCGTCGACGGTGTCCCGGACGATCGTTTCGGCGAGTTGGCGTACCTCGGCCATCTCGGCGTCGGTGGGGAAGGTGATGCCTACTTCTTTCAGGAGCGCTGTGGAGGCGGTGCTGATCATGGATTCGATCAGCGGCGAGCGATGCGGTGTTGTTGTCATGATGCTGCCCCCAACCGTGTGGAAACAGATGATGCGCCGGTGGTGTGGGTGGGATGAATCCAGTGTTCGACGGCCGCGGTGATAGTTGCGCGGGCGGTGGCAGCGTCCTGTGCGGTGATGACGGCGGTGAATGCTGAGGTGACTGCTTCGACCCCGGAGGTCTCGAGTCCGTTGCAGTGGTCGAGTCCGTCGGTGATCAGCTCCAGGGCAGTGTTGAGGACTTCCCACTGACCGTCCTCGTGCGGTGTATGCGCTGCGATGAGTTCGGTGGTGGGGAGTTGTTTTGCGGCCCACAGTTCTCGCACGTTGAGGGGGTGGATGGGGTGGGCGGTGAGCTGGCACAGTCGGGCGACGGGGGCGCAGACGTGGTCGAGTCCGTCGACGATCGCGGTCATTCCCCACTGTGGGTGGGTGAGGAGGTGTGCGAGCCATTGCCATCGTTCGGCGGGAAGGCCGGTCGAGGCAGGGGAGGGGAGGGCCCCGGTACTGATCCCGTAGATGATGTCAGGGAGGGGGCGGTGGGGGTTGTTCAGTTCGTCGAGCAAGCGGTGTGTTGTCATGTGGGGCAGTCCAATCGGGTGACGTCGAACGAGGCTTGTGACGTGCAGGTGGGAAGGTGCGCGGAATCCATCGCACCGGTACGGAGTGGTGTGAGGACCGCGGCAGGGGAGGGGTCTACCCTCAACGGGCCGTGGGCTTCGATCAGATCGCGGGCATGAAGAATGGCGCGGGAGTCCACGTCGATCAACCCGTACACGTCCGGTGAGTCACCGATGTCCGGGTGATCGTGAATGAAGGTGCGGCGACTACGCAGGCGGCCGGCGACTTCGACGAGGATCCACAACCGGTCGTAGCGGTCCCGTACCGGCACATGGCCGTGCGTGTCGGAGAGGATTCCGTACACAGACCACGCTGATTCGAACGTCCTCAAGATCAGCACCGGGGACCCATCTGATGCCGGTGTGTCGACCGGCGGTGTGAAGACCGGATCGAACGACCCCACTATCGGAGTCACGCAGCGCTCCCACGAGAAGTACCGCGATGCCCGTCGACCCGCCGATAGTACGAACGCAACACCACATCCGAGGTAATCGGCCGGCCACGATGACTGAACGGCACACCCGCCCAAATCATCGACCGAGGCGGAGTATCCGCCGCCACCATCGACGACAACTCCTTCCGGCAATCCGCCAAACGCGGGCACCGGAAACACTCAGCCTGCGCATCCACACCCGCGCGATACGAACCCTCATCCAGATCCCACGATTGAGGATCGACCGCGCACGCCAACACAGTCGGCGGCGGCACCGCGGCCCTCACGCTGCCACCTCCGAATCCCGGCGCCGACGCGTTGCTGTCGTCAACGACTCGTACAGGCCCAAGCGTTCACCGTCGACGATATTGCCGTGACTGTCATACGCATTGCCCGCCATGATCATTCGCTGCGGACCATCCCCACGTTCCTCCGCCGCGGCCGCATCTATACGGCACTGCGCCAACAACGGGCACACCTCACACGAGGAGATCGCGCGGCGCCACTCCACCACCGTGCGGCCATCCATCTCCCACGAACGTGACTTCCCCGCGCACAAACCCTTACCCGGATCGGCACCAACAATCGGCACCACACCCCGAACCTCCAACTCCACACGAACAGCTCGCACAGTCGGGCACACATCGCACTCCGACGAGAAAACGAACCCGCACCGCGCGCACCGACCAACCCGATCAGGATGATGCGAAGCAGCAACCCGAAGAAGATCGTCAGTACTGAACTGCGGCAACACGACCGCAGATGTTCCCCGGTCCTCACGGTGCGTCAACTCACGCAACGCGGCCACAGCCTCCGGGCACAACGGAACAAGCTCCGAAACACTGAAACCGCAACCATCGCAACGCCCGCCGATCGACGAATGCCGCGCAACAAGCCGACGAAGGGCAAGTGTGGAGAGAGCTGCATACCGATCGTGGAACACGTCATCCGGACCTGATGGGTCCACTAAGATAGACATCGCAGAATCCTTTCTGCAACTGAAGAAAACTCTGGACGGGCGCCAACCCGTTTGGACATCGTTCCCCTGGTCGTTGGTAGCGGCCGGGGGAACTTCTTTCGATGTGTCAGATCACCCCTTTGCCTGTGAGATGCGGACTTGCTGCCGTGTGCCTATTACAACAATTGCATCGATTAAAGTCATGCACGTTTAGACCCTAGAGGAGGTGCGGCATGGTGTCTAGCAATGACGAACGGAATGCCCACATGAGTCGCCGTGTTATGCGCGGGTTCGAACCCGCGCGACTTAGTCGTGCGCGTGAGAGCAAAGGCCTCAGTCGAGCAGATCTTGCTCGTCGCGCTGGGGTGGGCGGCGCGACTGTGCAGCAATGGGAGTCCGGCAACCGGAGTCCTCAGGTTGATACGTTGGCCTTGGTTGCCCGCACGCTTGATGTCCCTATGAGTGAACTGGTAATAGTTCCGGAGGATGAACGGTTCCCGGGAGACTGGCGCATCCTCCTCGGGCTTACGCAACCTCAGCTTGGAAAGCTCACGGGCATCAGCACCTCGATGATCGCGCGAATAGAGCGAGGTGAAGTGCTCTTGACGCCTGCGAGTGCTCAAAAGTTGGCGGATGCCCTGGGAATCAGTGCAATTGAATTGCATGCAAGCTACGAGCGTGCCAGGACTCGACCTGCTGGGGTACCTGCATAGGTAATCAAGGGCATCGACATGGCAACTGAGGTAGTCGACGTGTGTGCGGCACAAACGGGCCTCCGGTTGAGTCTCAGGTGCGGGATCGAGCGGTAACTAGTACCGTCCGCGCTACCTGGCGGAGTCACCTGTAACCACTCGCTGCCGGAGCCCGTGAAGGGCGCGCAGTTGCACGTTACTAATGCCTAGTGTTCTACCGCAATAGGCCGTAAGCATCTTGGGTACTAGGTCCCAAAACGCTTGAACATTCGGTGATCATTGCGCGCGACGCCGCTGAAGTCGATGTTCATCGGCATCACGCGCTGATGGCCGGGACTGGTCCAAGTCTTCGAATCAATTGCGGCAGAGGTGAAATCGTAAATGATCTTTAGGCCAGTGAGGATGAAGGCGCTATGTCAGATGCATGGGCCTCTCCGATTCCGGAGAACTTGCCTCGCGAATCATGACCAGGCCCGCCGTCGTATGCTGGTCCAGCATCATCAGAGTTGCCTCCACCGCATAGGTTTTCCAGGCTCCGCTCAATTGGCGGAAACGAATGACTCCGTGGGTCTTGCCCCGTGCGAGACCTTCTGACATCGCAAGTGCAATGTGGAAGTCGTCCGGATGAATGCTGGGTTCGACCTGATCGTCAACCGATTCCCATGCAAGTCCCGGCATGGCGTCGCCGACCCATCGAATCAACTGCAGGGTCTTGAGATTGACGATGGCTCGATACTCTCCGTCATTGGTTGCCGCCTCTAGCACTCTGTATTCGAGAACCACCGGAGGAGGTGCGGAGGTTACTTCTACTGCTGGTCCGATATCTTGAGTAATCCCGCGCAAGATCACTTGGGGTTGACCTGTTTCCGGATCGTTCTCTTTGAGCATTCGGCAGGAGAAGTGAGCTGCTCGCAGTTCTCCATCATCCCTCTCCACCGTCCAGACGGCTTGGTGAACCGTTCCGGGTTGCGACTGGACGATCTTTGACAGTGCGTCGCTCTCGTCATGATTTGTCCGCAATCGTGTGAACGCGCCCGCCATCGCCTTCTCTGTGTGGCGTTCGTCCTCAGGGACGCCGTACAAATCCAGTAGGGCGACGCTCCCGCTTGCTTTGCCTGCAGTAAGATTGAATAGCCATGCGCCAGCCGGATCATGTTCGGGTACTGTTTCGTTCGATCTTCCGAACCACAGATGTATTCCATGCAAGCGACCGCTGAACGTGATCAGGGGCTCAACGATGAGGCGACGTTGCCCGTCTGCTGATCTCCGATCAATTTGTCCAGGTGAAGCACTGACTTCCTCGATGATCCGCTTCACAAGTTCGAGTGAGTCCCTACTTTTCAGTACTCTCTCGATTGGCACGAATCGCCTTGGTGCGCTACCCAACCCAACAATGGATGGTGCAGCGTCGCCGAATGTTTCGATCATCAACCATTTTGTTGTCACAGTGGTCGTTCCTCTCCCCGCGGATTGTGAACAGACGAACACTACGCAAATTCTTCTGTACATGTAACCGCCGATAACGGAAAAAGGTCCCAGGCTGGTGGGCGCAATGTCCTCATACGGACTTCGTTGGGTCAGGCTAGGAGCGATTTGCCCTATTCGTGGCCGGTATCAGGCGTTGGTATCCAGATCCGGAGATTCTGGTCAGTGCGTCGATGATACGAGCGTCTGCGCCGACAAGTATCCGGGGACGTCCTTGTTTTGCGCCACGTAAGATAACCTGCGCGGCCTTCTCCGGTTCGGTTCTCGCGATGCTGTGTTCGAAGGACTCGATGACTGCTTGTCTGTCTATCGGCGCAGCCATACGGGCAGTCCGTGCAATCGAGGTCTTGATTCCACCAGGGACGACGCAAGACACCTTGATTTGCGGATGCAGAATCAACATCTCCTGCCGTAGCGATTCGGTGAAACCTCGGACGGCAAATTTGGCTGCGTTGTATGCCGAGTATCCGGGCGCGGACATCAAACCGAATGCCGAGGAAACATTGACGATGTTTCCCTCATTCGATCGAAATATGAAGGGCAGAAATGCTTTTGATCCGTTGACTACACCCCAGAAGTTCACCCGCATTACATGTGCGAAGTCATCGAACTCAGCATCGAGCACGTCCCCGGTGTAGAGGACGCCAGCGTTGTTGAATACTGCGTCGACGCTCCCAAAAGCGTCGAATGTCTCAGCGGCGCAGGCATGCATAGCGTCACGGTCGGAAACATCTACAACCGACATGCGGTTTACACCTGATTGCGTGCCTATCAAGCTGATCGTTTGATTGAGTGCATGTTGGTCGCGGTCGATCAGAGAAAGTGACGCGCCTTGTCTTGCCAACTGAATGGCCAGCTGGCGGCCCACCCCCGCACCTGCACCTGTCACTGCGACAACCCGACCATCAAAATAGCTCACCTACACACACTATCCGGCAACGAAACGGGACACAGATGCTGGCGTATCAGAGTGAATCGGGTCTATCTCGTTAAGGGTGTTTCGGCCGGTATCCATTAGTAAGTTTCCGATCCCGGCCAACGATCGGCGAACGTGATCGCAAACGCATTCAGAGCAGGCTTCCACCGTGTAATCCATCGTGCCTGCCCTTTGCCTGTCGGGTCGAGCGAACGCGTCACCAAATAGAGGCACTTGAGCGCAGCAGCCTCGGTGGGGAAATGCCCACGAGCCTTGACAGCCCTCCGATACCGGGCGTTCAAGGACTCAATAGCGTTGGTAGAGCACAGCACTCGCCGTATCTCGGTGTCGTAATCGAGGAACGGGATGAACTCCTGCCAGGCGTTGTTCCACAATCGAATGATCGCCGGATACGTCTTGCCCCAACGGTCTGCGAGATCGTCGAACGCTGCACTCGCGGCGGCCTCGGTCGGGGCAGTGTAGATCGGCTTGAGATCGTGTTTGAGCGCATCCCAATGCTGCCGCGACGACAACCGAAACGTATTGCGGATCAAATGGATCACACACGTTTGGACCGTGGTCGCCGGCCACACATTCTCGACGACCTCCGGTAGACCTTTTAATCCGTCGCAGACCAGGAAGAACACATCCCGAGTACCCCGATTACGGATATCCGTCAGCACGGACATCCAAAATTTGGCGCCCTCACCGCCGGTCCCGGCCCACAAACCGAGTACGTCCCGGTGCCCGTCGAGGCTGACACCGATCGCCGCGTAGATCGGGCGGTTCGCGACCTGCCCATCCCGAACTTTGACCACGATCGCATCGATGAAGATCGCTGCGTACACCTCGTCGAGCGGACGGGCAGCCCAGTCCTGCATTTCCTCGAGCACTTTGTCGGTGATCCGTGAGATGGTCTCTTTCGAGACCGAAGCGCCGTAGATTTCAGCGAAGTGAGCACTGATCTCACCGGTCGTTAATCCTTTGGCGTACAACGACAACACGATCTCATCGACCCCGTTCAATCGACGTTGTCGCTTTTTGACGATCTGCGGCTCGAACGTCCCTTCCCGATCACGAGGGACCTCGATCGGAACATGACCGGTCGCCTCGGTCAACACAGTCTTCGACCGAGTCCCGTTGCGAATATTCGTCGACTCCCGCTCCGGCGGGGCTTGGTTCTTGTCGTGCCCGAGGTGCTCGGTCATCTCCTCGTTCAATGCAGTTTCCAGAACGGTTTTGGTGAACTGCTTGAGCAAACCGTCCGGACCGGTCAGCGACAGACCCTGCTCCTTCGCCAACCTGACCAGCTCCGCAGCCGCCGCAGCTTCCGCGGAGGGCTCGGCCCTCTTCTTCGTCACATCTTCCAGTGTCGTCATCTCGGCACCTCCTCGCCAAGCATTCACTCAGCGTCTCGGGCCAAAACACCGATTACGAAACAGTCCCAGTGAATCGGCTATTGCCGGTTATATGGCCCTTGGCGGTATCGTTCCTGGCTTAGGCGTGCGGCTACGTCCCTTCGCATCGTACGTGCATGTCGATGGTGACTCTCTCCCTTGCTCGGATTTGCCAGTGGGGCGGTGTCTTCTGGCTTAACTGAATCTCGACGTCGCCGAGCTGCGGGAGATCCCACGTCACGCCAGGCGGGAAGAGATCGGTCGTTCCGAACTTGTTATTCGATTCGCTCTCGCTGTCGAGTGCGCTTTGCGGAGTGGTGAATTCCTGTAAGGGGTAGTCGAGTTCCTTGTTTTCGATGGCGATGGTTTGGGATCCATGCGTAAGTAGGGCGTTCCAGCCGTTAGGTGCGGTGATGCCGATTGTGAGATTGTCTCCTGCTCCGATGCACCTAGCTTGGACCTGGTCGGGGGCCGGTGTGGTGATGAATTGATTGCTTTGGATGTCTCCCACGCCGATCGCTAAGTTTCCTGGCCAGAGGGAGGATTCGGCCGGCGTGACGACCCCGATTCGGTTGCCGTCTGTACTGGCGGATTGGTTGGGGGTGGCGACCCTCTGTGTCGCTGGTGTCGAGCATGCAGGCAGGAGCGGCAGTAACGTAAGGAGTGCCGTGACTACAGTAATACGTCTTTTCATGAGTCTCCTCGTCGATACAGGTCTGACGTGATGGGTGTAGCGCAGGACATGAAAAGTATTGTGTACAAGTAATATTCGATTATATTCTTGAAGTCGTCTATCGACTGGATTTCGAAGGACGATCCCCCACTTCTTTGTGTCGGTGGATGGGCTATTCAGTACTGAATGGTGTCGATGCGCCACTGATCAACCTCCTTGGCGAGCGTGACCCACACGGTCGTTTCCGGTACAACAAGATTGGTCGCATCTCCGGTAATTACGGTCTGGCGGATGGTGGCGACTCGGCGGACGAGTGCATCGGTATCTGGTGGGCAGCCGGAGCAACCCACAGTCACATCGGCGACCACTTTGGCGTTGTCGGAGGCCCATTGGTTCCACTGTGCTCCTGGTCCTCGTTCGGTGTGCGTGTCGACGAGCAGGGTCTGTGCCAGGGTGTCGGTGAACCATTCCCGGGCGCGTGCGTATCCATTGGTGGGGCTACGGTCCGTTGCCGGGTACCAGGTGAACGCCACGGAAAGTGCCTGGCGAGCGATGTTTTCGGCTCGCTCCGTATTCGGATCATCGGTGACGTCGATTGTTGTCGGAGCCGGCGAAGTCGAAATGGTCAGCGGCGCCTGTGCTGGGGCGATCTGTTCAGCTGTCTCGGTTTCCGTCTCGTTGCCCCAACCGAAGAGGAAGTACACCAGTCCACCGACGAGGAGGACAGCGACGGCAAGCAGAACCAGCTTGCGTGCGTTGCTCACAGAACCCTCCTGGCTTTCATATCGCTCTGCAGTGGAGCTTGTTTGACGACGTCCCCCGTAGTGGGAGCATGGATCATCTGGCCTCCGCCGATCGCGACGCCGACGTGCCCCGGACCTGTTCCGGCCCACGAACCGAACACCAGATCCCCGGCTTGTGCTTGGTCAATAGGGATCTCGACTCCGACGTTCCACTGCTGTTCGGATGTCCTGGGCAGGGTGATCTTGTTTCCACTTCCCTGGTAGATGGCGTAACTGGTCAGTCCGGAGCAGTCGAATCCACCGCCGGTGGTGCCGTTGATGTTGCCGCCGCCCCAGACGTACGGGGTGCCGAGGAATTGGCGGGCAGCGTCGACGACCTGCGATCCGGACGCCGAACCGGGCGAGACGATCAGTTCCCCGCTACCTCCGGGGGACGCGAACTCTGCTTCGTATGCAAGGACTTTCGCGACGTAGGGCTGTGTCTGGGTGGTGTAGTCACCGCCGCTGGGCATTCCGCCGGCATTCTTCACCGCGCCTTCGCCCGCGTTGTAGGAAGCGATGTAGAGCGATTTCGGATCGCCCTTGACCGATCCGTCGGCAATCCATCCGTCGATCTGCGCCGCGATGGAGCAGAAGTATCGGCCTTGAGCCATGATCGCGTCCCCGTCGTCCCAGATCGAGATCTTGCCGTTTCTGTCGTCGTCCTGGCCGTAAGAAGCAAATGTTCGCGGCATGAACTGCGTGACACCTTGCGCTCCACTGCCGGAGGTCAGGCCACGGGTCAAGCCGGATTCGGCCTTTGCATCTGCGGCCAACAGGGAGGGCTTGATCTGGGGGCACAGCGATCCGGCCTTGCGGAACCACGGTTCCATCTCCGGAGGAACGGAACCGGCTTTGAGATCGCCGCCACCCGCCACGCCGAAGCCGGCGCAGTCGATCGACGATGATGACGCGGCCAGCTCGATGGCAGGGGAATCACTGCCCGCTTCGCCGGCGGGGGAGGGCGCTCCGCCGAGCTTGGTCATCGGATCGACGGCGGTTCCGCCCTGCAGTCGTCCCCCGTCCCAGTATTCGAAATGCAAGTGTGCGCCGGTGGATTGGCCGTTGTTTCCGATGTTCGCAATATGGTCGCCGGCCTTGACCTGCTGGCCTTCCGTGACAAGGACACCGTCGTCGAACATGTGGCCGTAGACGGTGCTCACGGGTTTTCCGTCGACGAGCGAGTCGAGCACGATCCAGTTCCCGAACCCGGATGCGGGCCCGGCCTTCACCGCGACGCCGTCGAGCGCCGCGTAGATCGGTGTCCCGACGGGGCCGGCGAAGTCGACGCCTTTATGTTCGGTTCCCCAGCGAGGCCCGAACGGGGACGTGAACGTCGTCGTTCCGTCCTCTGTCGGCTGGGTGATCGGCCCCGATGCTTTCAGTTCGGTGTTTCCCGTAGAGGATCCCTTGTCGTCTCGTTCGTTCGACGAGGTTCCGCCGCAACGGTTGTGGGGGATCACCGGCTGCTGGGTGCATCCGGACAGCCCCAGGATCGCGGCGGTGGCCGCGGTGACGATCAGGGCTACCGCTGCACGGCGGCGACTCACAGTGTTCCCGGGAGCGGTGTGTCGAGGTCGGGAATCGGGATGGGGCCAGGGACAGGAACAGGCGCCGGTCCGAGGTCTACCGAGGGAACAGCGACTGAGGCGGTCGATGTCGGCGACGTGGTCAAGATAGTGCTCGGTGAGGTGGGCGATGTAGGAGTCGTGGTGGTTGTGGCAGCTTCCGAGGTCGGTGGGTTCGCGAGGGAAGGTGCGCCGAGCTTGTCGATCTCGCTGCGGTCCAGGGTGGGCAGCGGCATCTGGACCTGCCATGTCGAACCCTTGGCAGTGTCCGAGGCTTTCAGGGTGACCCGCAGATTCCCCGCCTGCGTCGGGACGATGACCTGCACGGCGCTCTCACCGCCGGTGCCGGCCACGATCTCACTGCGCGTCGGGCCGGTGATCGCGACCGGTACGAGCGGGCGGGCATTGACCACAGTCACGCCGGGCGCTTCAGCGGTGTGCACGCCCAGCTTGGTCTTCCATTCGCTGTTCGAGAGTGACTGATCGACGTAGACGTGCGCGTAGGCCATCGCTGTCGCCGGTGCACTCTCGGCCACCGACGCGATCGACTTGCCGGCAATCGAGGATTCGGTCACCTCGGTCAACTCGTAGCTCAGATCCGGCGCCGCAGATTCTGCGTCCGTCGCAGTCGTCGCGGCGGAGGCCTGGATCTTCGAGGCAGTGTTCGACGGGGTCGGGGATTGGCCGAACACCGCTCCCGCCACGAACAGCACACCGAACGCAGAGACGATCGTGATCGTCAGATTGGTGCGCGAGTACAGCACCCACCGCCGGATCGGTGCTAGGACGGGATTGGCTGCGCTGGAGGACATCAGCTGACCCTGTCGGTCGAATCGGACGAAGTACCTGCTGAGGTCAACGACGGCGTCCACAGTCGTGCCGTCGACCGCGGAGGAGTCGACGAGTTCGAGCGCGTCGCACCCGATCGAGGCATCGGAGTTCCGGTGGGGGCATCCCGCGAGGACGGAGTGAACAAATTCATCGGCGCGATACTCGACCGCGGGCCTCCGTCCCATGTCTCACTCACCGACGAAGAGCTGCGCGGCGAACCGGCTTCGGTTCCGACCAACTGGCGAGCGAGTGCCTGGCCTCGATTGGCGGCGGTACCTGCGGTTTGCGGCCGATCGGCGACGGGCCTCTTGAGGCCCGTAGAACTCTTCGCGGAACCGGCGAGGCTTTGGCGGCGCACATCGTTCTTGCGTGAATCTGTCAGACGCTGTTGACGATCCATCGTCTTACGCGCATCGACGCGCGACTTGTCGACCTCGTGGCGACGTCGCTGATTCAACTCACGTCCTTCCGGACGCACTGGTGTCACTGAATCCTTGTCGAGGTCACCACCGCGTTTGGTCGCCTTCCGAAGTGCGCCGACACCTTCCTCGACCATCGACGCCGCGGGACCACCCACAACGGCGCTGCCGGCCTTGAAGAACTTTTGCTTCATCGACGTCTGAGCGTGACGAGCCTTGCGATTGAGTGCGCCCGCTTGGTTCTGGGTGAAGGTCTGAGTCATCCGCTTGAACGGCCGCATGATGAACCAGCACACCGCCGTCAAGATGACCATGAACCACAGCCGCCAGGTGCCGTCGACGAGACCGTTGTCGGTGTCGTACAGCTTGACCAGCGCCATCAGATACAGCGCGATGATGACTGCGCCGGCCACGCCCCACATGTAGGCGGTGGCGATCATGCGGCACACGCGCGAAAGGGTGCCGCCGTGTGCGGCGGCGATCGGAACCCAGATCGGTGCGAAGAGAATTGCGAGTCGAATAGCCAGTAACGCAGTGAGTTTGAGGATGGATGCACCTATCCAAAGGATGGAGGGCATGGCGAGTTTGATCATCGCCATGAACCCTGTGCCGGTGCGTCCGGAGTCCTTGCCCTGGAACTGATTGTAGGAAAGGTTCAAATCTTTCAGCTTCTCAACCAGATTATTCTCGAAATCCTCTCCCTTTTTGCTCGCAAGCTCACTTGCAGCCTCGTTGTCGCCGGCCACGTTCTGCTGCTCCGCGTACGAAAATGCCAGGGTGTCGCGGAGCTTCGGTCCAAGTTGCAGTTCCTGGTCGTTGAAATTCGCGCCGAACCATCCCTTGCGCCAGTCGTCGAGGAAGATCTTGTCGATCAGCACATTGCGGGGGTCTCCGGTGTTTCCGGACACGGACAGCATCTGACCTTGTGTGTCGGTGATGACCGATCCGAAGGTGTCGTCGGCGACCTGGATGGCCTTTTGCGGTGCGCCGACGAACAGTGCTCCGATGGCCATTGCAGCGCCGGCGATCGCGACGGTGCGGGTCACGGCCGCGGCGTTTGATTTGAGGGCGTTCCAGATGATGATCGTGGCGACCACGATCAATGCCACACCCAGCCACGTTCCGTAGACGCCGAGCATTCCGTTGGAGATCGAGGCGACGATCTGGTCGAACTGCACCATCGCTGGGGCGATCCCGGCCTCTTCGGCAGCTGCTCCGGTCTTCGTCTGGTCGTCGAGCCAGAACGCTGCAGCAGCGAATCCCTTGCCGATTGCGAGGAATGTGTTGCCCAGGGTGGTGTCCGCGACTGCGTCCGGTGCGCGGACCAGGTCGTTGCCGCAGCCGAGGTCGTAGGTGTACCAGCGCAATCCGGCCCACCCGTAGGTTTCGTAGCCTGTGCCGCCCTGTTTCGGTTCGCGGTTTTTGCTCGAGGAATCGAACTCGGCAGCCATGACCGAGGTCGGGAACTCGGGGGAGGGGACGTCTTTGCAGTCGAATCCGCCGGCAGATGCGATCGGCCCGCCCGGGGCGACGAGGGGCACCAGCGCCAACGCTAGAACGGTGAGAACCCGCGCCAGATTGACGGTCAGCGCCCGAACGCGCGATCGGTGAGGGATTACTTCATTCATCTCTGTAGAGGGTGGTTTGAGCCGCCTGATGGTGTTCATGCGGCTCCGCCGAGCGCGTTCTTCGCCGACGAGGAATTCAGCGCCGCGAACACATGCGCGAGATGCACGTAGTGAATCCAGCTCGAACGCACCAGCTCCACGTCGTCGGCCATCCGGATCATCCAGCGCCGCGCTTCGTCCTGATAGGAGGTGTCGGTGTCCTCGTCGAGAGTGTCCTCGCCGCCGCTGCCCAGTTCCGCGAGGAACTGCTCGAACCCTTGCCCGGTGGGAAGTTTGAGCAATTTCAGGGCGCCTTCGATTGCATGCGGATCACCGCCGACGTCACCGACGAACACCTCGTAGGTCAGGGCGGTCTTGTCGTCGCTGCCGTCCAATCCGAGGAAATCATCCGGAAGTTGCGAGCAGACCAGGGCGCGGACCTTGAATTTGCGTGAGTCGCGCGCGATTCGGAGGTTGAGGGTGCGGCCGGCACCTGTGGATTCGAGGTATTTGTTTTCGTCGAGGAAGAGCACCTTGCGCACGTGGCGAGGCTTTTCGTAGACGAGTCTGTTCGCCAGCCACGCGGCCATGTGCATCAACGGCGCCGTCATCCGTTGCTGCGGTGTCCACTGCGAGGACGGTGTGCCTTCGGGCGGTAGCTGCAGGCCCGGCATCGTCAGGATCGTCAGTCGGATGTCGGCGTCGAATGCATCCGCTCCACTGCCGATCGTGCCCGCTTCCGGGAACAGCACACGCGCTTCGGTCAGTTCCGACATCAAACTGAGCTGCTGGTACAACCCGTTCGCGCAGGTTTTGACGGCGTGGTCCGGATCGCTCACTCCGATGGACTGGATCGCGGCCAACACTTCTCGGAGGTTGTGGTTGCTGTCGCCGCCGACCATGTTCGCGGCCATGTGCAGCACGGGTTCGGTGTGCTCGAGATGCAGATGCCGTTCGGTGAGCATCATCTTGAGCACTGAGACGGCGACCTCGACACGCTCGGCGGCAGCTGCACGCGTATCCGCATCGAACTTCGACTGCGCCGCCGCGAACGGATCTGCATCCCGGGCGAACTCGACGTTGCGGGCGTCGTACTCGGGATCGTCACGACGTGGATCGGTGATCACGCGGTACGGGTTCAAGGCGCCAGCGCGTGAATCGCGTCCGGTGAGGGCGTAGACGCGGGCGATGTCGCGAAACTCCGGTAGTCCGGCCAACGCTGCGAGCGGACCGGAGGGGTCGAGGACGACGCCGTACGCGCCGGCTCTGACGGCTTGGTAGACGATCATGCCTGCCAGGAACGTCTTACCCGAACCGGGTACGGCGACGATCGGTGTCAGCCCGGACTTGTGCTTGATCTCGTGCGCGGCGAACAGGTCCCAGATCACCGGGCGCGGCGAGATGGATCCGGTCTCGCCCAGGACGACACCCCGGCGGTCACCGATCCGGTCACTGACGGTCGCCATCCCGGCGGCGACTGCTTCGACATCCATGTGCCGTTTGTTGGCGATGTTGGCTTGCGGCTCACCGGGTATGAACTCGCGCAGCAACTGGTATTGGCCGTGCTCTTGTTCGAGCGAGATGTGCGGTGAGTACATCTCCTGCAGATCGGAGACTTTCTGCCGCGCATCGTCGGGGTCGGTGCCGACCACCGCGAGGCGGTACCACCCGGTGGTTCGAGTCGAGAGTCCGGAATGGTCTTCTTCGACGTCGGAGATCACGTCCTGTGCGCGGGCGTGCTGCTCCGCCAACTCTTTCGGCGGGACCTGATCGTGTTCGACGGTGTAGTGGTCGAACTGCGATTCGATCTTGCCGGTCAGGGAACGCATGGTGCGGATCGTTTTCGCTTTGTCGTGCAGCTCGATGCGATCGGACCATTCGAGGGGTTCACCGGACGGGTCCCCGATGATCTGCCACGGCAACATCCGTTCCGGAATCGGTAGGGGAGCCATGCGGCCGATCGTCAGCACGATCACCACGCCGGTGTACTTGCGGCCGTCGACGACGCCGGAGACGGTCGTGTACCCGTCGCCTGGGGTGAGGGAGAGGTCGGTGAGATCTTCCAGGGCGGCGACGTCGGTTTCTTCCCAGTCCCCGGCGCCGGCGATCGCACCGCCAGCTTCCAGCGGTAGACCGATGGTCGCTGATCGGCGCAGCAAGTAGTCGATCGCGGCCGGTGTGGCCGGGGTTGCTTTCACTCCGCGGCCGGACATGATGCGTTCGAGTGTGGCGAGGTGATCGGCAAGGGCCTTCTGCTCACGTTCGAAGGCGTCGTCGGCCCAGCTGTTCACCCCGGTGCACACTCTGCCCAGCAGTGGCCAGTGAGCGAGGTGACGCAGCATCCGGGCGGTCCAGTCCAACCCCTGGCCGAGTGAGGAGCGTTGCGGCAGTTCGATACCCCAGTAGCGGCCTTTGATCGTCGCGTTGGACCACAACATCGCATGCTGCTGCCCGCGCAGGTAGTCCGCCCATGACAGTGCGCCGGGAACATCGGGAATCGGGGTGGCCCACGTGTCGTGATCGACTGCCCACTGTGCGACGGGGAACGGGGTGCGCACCAGGCGGCGATGCAGCGTGCTGACGCCTGCCTTCTGCAGGTTGGTCAGGATGATCGCTTCGTCCTGGATGAAGCGGCGCTGCTTTCCGGTGGTGCGGAAATTCCACGGCCCCTGGCGTTGGACGAACCATGCAGTGGACGTGGTCGCGGTGCGGGTGATGTTCGCTGAGGTGCCGGTCAGTTTCAGGCGTACCGCTTTTCGTTCGCGGTCTGCACGTTTCTTCGCTGCGGCCTTGTCGCGACCTGTTGCCGACTTTGCACGTTTCTTGCCTGTGCGGCGACGCTGACGGCCGAGCACTTCGTCTGCGACGTGCTCCGGATCGGTTGCAGGGGAGGTGTGGCCGTCGGTGTCGTCCTCGCCGTGCTCGTATTCAGAACCATCCGGACCGTGTGCGGGTTCGGCTTCGGACCACGCACGCACCGGTTGCGGAGCATGCGACTGCACTGCTGCCCACGACGGAGGGAGGGCACCGGGAGGAATGACCGGAACCGGGTCGTCGAGCTTCGGATCGAACAGAGCCGCAATATCGTTCTCGGGAACGGTCATCGGTGATCCTCACCGTCGAGGCGAACAGCTACGACGGCACGTTCTCCTGTAGTCAACCGCTGAGGTAGCGAGATGAACACGAGTGCGCCGCGCTTCGGTGGGCGCGGCGCAACGAGGTCGTTGAGGGCGGCCTTGAGAACCGACCGCAGTGGGCGGTCCGGGGTGACGAACTTCGCGATCCGGGTCGTAAGCCACACCGTGATCACGGCCATCACCATCAGAGATTTGAATCCGAGCGGGACGTGCAGAATTCCGCGACCGATCACGAACACCACCACGAAAGCAACCACGCCGACGATGCCGGCCGTGTAGCGGATCCGCACGGGCAGTGGATAACCCGTCGGACCGAGGTAGTGCCGGTCCACGCGGTACATCAGGTCGTCGTTGTCGATCACCGAGCATCCCCTTCGAACGTTCTCTGCACAGGCACCAGCGGTTAGGTCGAGATACCGACGAGCCCGAGAATCCAATTGCCGATCCCCGTGGCCGCCGATTCCGATGTCGCGATACCGAGGTAGGCAAGCCCGAACAACCCGAGTCCACCGACGGTGAAGACCCGCGACAAATTGCCCTTGAGCCCACCGACCAGAACCACACACGCGAGGGCGATGAGGATGGTGAAGACGATGTTGTCCTTGATCCACGCGCGCAGACCACCGGTATTGACGTCCGTCGACTGCGCGAGAGTCACCGCATCTGCGGCGAGCGGTGGATGCGTCGGCGGGATCGACACGTCGATCACGGTGGAAGCAAGAGAAAACATGAGCACTCTCCAACACAGTGGTGAAACCAGACCCCACGAATGTGGTTGCGCGGAAACGTAGAAGAGTGGTGGCAGGAATTTCAATGCGACCTGTGGATAACTTTTCGGCTCCGCGGTTGGCGCGTTTGTCGATCAGCGCTGCGCGTGGGGGTGTGTGTTCAGGTGTCGCGATTCACCCCGTCGGGGATCTTTCGGCGCTCGCGGGAAGGACGTTGAATGCAGGGGGTGCGGCCACGGAACGGTCTTCGCTGCGGGTGTCCGCGGGAGACTTCCCAGACCTCGACGGGAGGGTTTCTTCAGAGGAGCGGCAGAGAGCTGTGAACGGGCATCGTCGAAGGACCCGCCGCAGACCATAGAGATCGACACATGTCTCCCTCGCTGTGCTTCGTGGCCTTCGTCCGCCTGAACAATCTGGCACAGAACCATTTTCGGAACGTGTCCGCCAGCTGTGCGAGTCACCCCTGCTGGAGCTTGCTCAATGCACCCGCGCCGTGGCCATGATCAGAAGTTCGAAGAACAGTTCGTCGCCACTGCCTGCGTGGTGTGCATGCGCTGCATGCATAGCGTGTTCAGCACGCACACGTAGCAGGCTGCGCACCGCGTGCTCGAACAACCCCGCATTGAGGGTGCCTGTAGGGGCCGCGGACAGAGGTGGAATTCAAGGGCCCGATTCACCCTTCCCCTTCGGGGGCACTCCCCCGGCCCTTCGGGCCTAGGGGGAGTGTACCGGTCAAAATTGCTTCGCGCCAACATATTTCAATCAACTGCTGGTCAGGGTTCTGAACGGAGTATCGTCGGATCATTCTGGCGCGGCGCCTGCCGCGGTGGCGTCCAAACCGTACTCGGGCGTTCGTGCACCGGGTTCTGTACCTCACGAAGCGAGTCGTTCGAGAGCCCTGCAGGGGTCCGCGAACAGTGGCGCAGGAAGACAAAAACAACCCGAGATGTACATCGTCATCGGGCCCGTCGAATAGGTGGTTGAACAAGTCCCCAAACGGTGTAACAGCGATGCCCTCGCGGGTCCTGAGATCGGTAATGCGCAGCATCACAACCAGAATCAGCAGCGGGTAGAGGGGTGAGGGGTTTTATCGCTCCCTGGTATCGCACTTCGGGGTATGTGACGCACGCTCCAGCCACGCACCCGCGAAAGAAGTTATCCACAGGCGGGTTGAGATCGCTTCCCGCGCTCTGTGACAGTGCACCCCACACACCCCGGCGCCGACCGTCGTGGACTGGATTCGAGCGAGAGGAGTAGACGGTGAGCAGAAACCAGCAGGACTCGCTCAAAGACTTTCTCGTCGACCTCTTCGGATCCGACAAACCCCACGCGCGAACAAGTGGTGCGGGGGAGTCCGCCATCCACCCGTACAGGGCGTGGGCGCCTTTCGCCGTCATCGCAACAACACTCGCGTTTCTCGCGCCGCAACTCCTCGAACTCACCGAACAATTCTCGACCCCTCAGTTCGACGGCGCAGTCTCCGCAGTCCACCAATATCGGTGGCCGCTCGCCGCCCTCACTCTCGGCCTGCTCGCCTGCGATATCGCACGGTTCCTCACCCACCGTCACCGCGCCGGACTCGACGCCCAAATCCGGCAAAGCACCCGCCACACCCCGGTCAAAATCATTGTCGGATACCCGCCCGGCATCACCACCCTGCGCAACGCCACCATCACCCTTACTCGCGGCGCCATCATCCGTCCGAAAGAGCTAGACGAATTCACCACCGCAGTCCGGGCTTCCGCGAGCAGACGCACCAGCAAATGGACCTACACCGTCGCCCACGACGCCCACCGCGACCGAATCCGCATCACCCGCACGCTGACTCAACCCGATCTCCGATCACCGCGGCACAAGGCCCTGGCGAACTCCCTCAAAGACGGACCGCTGAAAGAGCCTGCCGTGAGCGTCGCCTCGCTCGACGGCGGCGTCGAAACCGCCTTCAAGATCACCTTCACACCCACCCTCTCCAGCGGTGCACGCGGATTCCAGAAGAAGGTCGACGAAGCCCTCGCGGCCCTCGCCGGCGAGCACGAATCCGGCCGCACCTGGGCCACCGACTGGTTTCCCTCCGAGGGCTATCTCCTGATGAGCCTGCGCGCCCCACTGCCCACCCGCGTCAATCACCCTCTCGAATTGGTCGACGAGAACTTGCGCCACCTGCCCTACGCGACGGCCGCATCGGAGGTGAACATGTTCTGGGACATCTCCACCAAGTCGAACAAACCTCACTGCCTGATCGTCGGACCCACTGGCGGCGGCAAGACATCGGTGATCCGCACCCTGCTCACCGAAGCTGCGCGACGAGGAATCCCGTTCCTGGGCGTCGACCCGAAAATGATCGAACTCGACGGACTCGAGGGCTACCCCGGGTGCGCCGCCATCGTCTACGACGCCGTCCGCTCCGCGATGCTCGTGCGTGCCCTGCACAGCGAAATGATGGCCCGCAACCACTACGTCCACGTGAAGAAGATCGAGCCGTCCCAACTTCCGCTGCTGATCGCCGTCCTCGACGAGTTCTTCATCCTCTCTGGTAAATGGCAGCGCCTCGCCAAAGCCGGTGACGACGAAACCCGCGAACTCCTCAAAGAACTCGACCCACTCGGTGCGTGGGCAGATCTAGCCGTCCTCGCACGCTCGGCCGGTATCCGGCTCCTGCTCGGTGTGCAACGACCTGACGCGTCCCTCTTCGGCGGCGCCTCGGGCAACGCGCGCGACAACTTCGGCACCCGCATCTCCCTCGGCAACCTCTCGCAGGACGGCGCGATGATGCTGTGGGGCGACTCGCAGATCGGCCGCGAGATCGACACCTCCGTCCCCGGCCGCGGAGTCGCCCTCGGCAACGACGGCGTGCCCGTCGACGCGCAGATGTGGTGGACACCGAACGTCGACCCGCACCCCAATAAGTGGAACCAACTCTCGACCTCGGAGAAGAAGATCATCAATGGGCTACGGCCTCAGCAGGAACCGCACATCGCGTTCTACTCGACCGAACTGCGCCACTTCATCGAATCCGAACGCTCCGTCGCCGTCGCGGCCCGTGCCTACGGCCGAGCTCCCGAGCCCACCGTCCTCGGCCACCACGACGACACGCCCACCGCCGATGTAGGGGATGACTTCGCCGACGCGATACCCGCCTCCGCGGTCACCGAAGGAATGACCGTCCTCGTCGACGACGGACGCGGCAACGAACACCCGGCCACCGTCGCCGCGGTCACCGTCATCCGAGACAAAGACAGCGGCGACGTCACCGAAACCACCTTGACCTTCAACGGCACCGGACGGGTCAAGAACCACATCACGTACGGACCACACGAAGTCGTCCTGCTTCCCGAACCTGACACCACCGCACCCGAGACCTGACCCCGCGGCCCCGACTTCGCTGACACGCCTGCACAACCCTCACCCGAAAGGTCCACCCATGAGCCGCCGCATCTCCCAATCGATCACCCCCACCGCCGACGACATCACCGTGCTGCGCAACCCCTTCGCAGCCCCCAAAGGCGGCGGCGACCCCGTCATCACCGAACTACGCCGCGTCCTCAAAAACGCCATTCCCAGCTGGTTACCGAAACTCAGCGAAGACCAGGAACTGACCGCTCCGCGACTCGACGAAATCAAGAAAGCCGTCGCCACCCGCCGCCAGATCATCGAAGTACTCCCCGACGGCAAAGCCCGCGACGACGCCCTGGCCGCCCTCGACAAGGCCGACACCATCGTCCTCGAAATGGACACCGAGCTCTCCGGCGTCGGAGCCTTCACCGGAACCACCGCGTGATGTCGGCCCTTGCCATCGAAATCACCTCCGAGCGAACCGCACTCGTGAGCGGGGCAGGGGACGAAAAGGTGGAACTGTCCGCCGAGAACGGGCAGTCGATCCACGCGGTGATCGCACAGTTCAGCCGACAGCACTCCGCCGACGCAGGTTCACCCGTCGAGGTCACCGTGCAGGAAGCGGGCCGCTCCCGCCAACTCACCGTCGCACCGGACGGGAAGGTGGCGCAATCGCTGCCCACCGGACCCATCCCCGCACCTGCCGACACACCACAGACACGGCCGGATCATCATGTGGACGAACCGGTCACGATGGCGGTGACACCCCTCGTTGACTCATCGCCAGCCGGGGGAGTAGACACTCATGCCTGGCCAGTCCCCGCGGTGCGCATACCGACCTCGACATCAGTGCTCGCAGCACCCGAGATCGCGGCAGGCTCGCACGAACCCGCCCGCACAGGACTACGCGGCCGACTCAACACCATCCTCAACCTCCGGGTCGCCCCGAAACCCGAGTCCGCCGAAATGCGCCACCGCGCCGCCATCGCATCCATCACCGGCCCCCTCCCGGGGTTCTCGATCGTGACCATCGCCAACCCGAAAGGCGGCGTCGGCAAAACCCCACTCGCAGTAGGGCTCAGCGCGATCATCGCCGAACACCGCGGCGCCGCAACCACGGTCTGCGTCGACGTCGCCGACGTCGGCGGCAGCCTCGCCGACCGCGTCAGCATCCCACCCCGCGACGGACACGACGTGCGCTCACTGATCGCCGCCGAGACAGCCGAGCCCGGCAGCATCCGCCCCTCGGCGCTCTCGCAGTACCTCACCCGCCAACCAGGCGGGGACGACATCGTCGCCGGCAACAACGGCGACCACGGATCCAGTCTCGGCTACGACGACGCCCACGCCGCAGCACAGCTTTTGTCTCAGCACCGCGAGATCCTCATCGCCGACACCGGCAACAACCGCCTCGCCGGCAGCTGGCACTGGGCAACCACCCACGCGGACGTCCTCCTCGTACCGGTCCCGCTCCGCCGCGACGCCGCCGCAGCCGCGCACCGCATGCTCCTCGACCTCACCGCCACCGCCGGCCCGGCGATGATGGCTCGCACCATCGTCGTCATCACCGACGGACCCGGAGACTCACCGATGGTCGAAATCGACGCTGTCGACGCCTTTCTCGACGCCGGAGTCCACTCGGTCGCCCGGATGCCGTTCGAACCCCTCTTCGCCTCCGGCGAGCGCATCGCGACCTCGAAGCTCCGGCGCAGCACCACCGAAGCCCTGACCGTCGTCGCCGCGACCTTCGTCGATCTCATCACCCACGCCGCTTGACTGACCCATCATCAGCTGGCGCCGCACACCAGACCTCCCTCCCGGCACCCATCCGCACCCTCCTCAACGAAAGGCACCACATGAGCACCGACACCACCGCAGGAAACCGAGCCGCCCGCCGCGCACACCAACATGGCCGACACCGCCGCCACACCCTCGCCCGCCAAAGCACCATTGCCGTCGTCGCGGCCGCAGCAGTGGCCGCCGGAATCACCCTCGCACCACCGGCACTCGCAGCGCCCGGGCAAGCCGGCATCACCGACGGAGGAGGACAAGCCGGCATCACCGACGGCGGCGGACAGTCCGGAGTGACCACCGAACCCACCCCACCGCCGGCCACAGAAGCTCCAGCCCCGACCGAGCCCATCTACTGGATCGACCCACCCGCGCACTACCAGAACATCGACTACCAGCCGCTGCCGAACTGGGACTACGACACCAACACCTACACACCACCCACCTACACCGACACCACCCCGACCGACTACACCCAGCTTCATCTCCCCGGCCCCGTCGACGTCGTCGCACCGATCATCGCCCCCCGCGACACCCTCCGCATCGGAACATTCCACATCGCACAACCGAACTGGGTCTCCGACGTCGACCTCGAACGGACCAACAACACCACCGCCATCATCGAATCCGGAGTCGCCACCGGCTGGAACTCCTTCGGTGTCCCCGTCGACAAAGCCAGCCGCGACGCCGCCACCCAAGTCGGCGGCGCCGCCGCCGGAGCACTCGCCGGAGGAATCGGCCTCGCGACCCCGTTCGCCATCGGAGGAGCACTGATCGGCGGCACCGTCGGAGGAAACATCGGCCTCGGACTGGGCAACGTCTTTGTCCCCGGAATTGGCTGGGTAGCAGGCGGTCTCGCCGGAACCGCCGTCGGCGCCGGTACAGGCGCACTCCTCGCCGGCGCCCCCGCATTCGTTCTCGGCGGATTGGGCGGAGGAATCGCAGGATTCACCGCCGCCGTCGCGTACGGCGCAGGTGAACTCGGCGAACCCGTCGAAATCGAGGTCCCCGACGTCGACCAACCCGCCGTCACCAGCCAGACCCAGGACACGCTCGCCGACTGGGAGAACTCCGGCCCCATCGGTGAGGCCGTAGCCACCACTGTCCGCGACACCGTCGCCGCTGCCCCTGCGATCGACCAGCAGGCCCGCGACTTCGTCGCCGGACAGCCCGGAGGCGAGCAGATCATCGAACACGTCGACACCGCACTCACGGAATTCCTCACCAACGCCACCCCGGGCCTGGCGTCCTCACTGATCAGCGACGCAGTCGGCGCGGGTATTCCGGCCTAGCCCGCATGATCGGAGCCGTGCAGGGCGGGTGGCAACGCGCCGCCCGCCCTGAACTTGTCCATGCGCCACTGCAGAACCAGACACGAGCACCGAAAGGACGGCAGCGATGGCGAACATGAAAAGGCACCCCGCGGTAGTCGACCTACTCGGTGGCACACCCCACGGCGCAACCGCCGACACGACTGCAACAGTCTCCGCACCTAAGTCTCTGACGCCGCCGAAGCGGCCGCGCAAGAGGGTTTCTCGATCACCTCGCCTGCACTACATCGCTGCTCTGATTGTCGTGGTCGCGCTGCTCGGTTGGTTCGTGCTGCGTCTCCTCTCCGGCAATGACGAGCGCGCACAGGAAAGAATCGCCGACGAGACTGACACCTCGGAAACGGCAACTACCCTCGACGCCACCCCACCCGTTCTCGCCACTGCACCCACGACTGAAACCGATCCCACCGCATGCCGCACCGACCCCGGTGACCAGAAGAGCGACTCCGGAGTCATCGCAGCGTTCGAGCACGCCTACTACGTGACCCGCTCCGGAACAGCCGTCCGTGCACTCACCACCCCCGGCACGTCCCTGCCAGCGCAGGAGAAGATCCAAGCCGGAATCGACACCGTCCCAACAGGAACCACCCATTGCGTGCGCATCACACCGATCGCGGCCGGTATCTACTCCGTCGCTCTCACCGAAATGCGACCTGGCCAAGCGCCAGGTCAGTTCTCGCAGACGATAACAACCAAAGACATCGACGGCCGCTGGTTCGTTGACAGCATCAGCTAACCCACGACGGCGACGACATTCTTCGAGAGAGATGAACCCCCAATGAAAGGCTCTGCCAACCGAGCCCGCCGCGCTGTAACTGTCGCGGTCGCCACCGTCGGTGCTACTGCCGCACCACATGGCGGAGCGACGACACGAGTGCAGTCGCCGGGGTGCCCGCCTCTACCAAGCGGAACGGTCGTAACCGACTCCACCGACGATCGCCCGACCAGGTCGACATCAATACCGCCGCCGACGCGCCCGTCGACTGGAAACTCCCTATCCCGTAGTAGGGCGCTTCTACTTGTCCTTCCACATCGACTGCACCTGACCAGAAAGGAGACTACGGAATGCGCTCCGTAGATACCGAACAACCTGCAAGCGTGAATAATTCACGTACCCAAAAGCATGTCGTGGCCTGCTGACAGGATGAACACGCAGAGATCAACAGGGGGAATTCAGTGTCCAATAACTTGACCGTCATACCGGGCGACGAGGGCTCGCCGGTCATCATCCATGTTCCGCATTCCTCACATCTGATCCCACCTGCAATCCGCGCCGACCTAATGCTCACCGACAAAGAGTTGGCCGACGAGTTGGACGAAGCCACCGACACCGCCACCGACCAGATCGCGCTCGCCACCCTCACCTACGTCCGCGTGCGGCCCACGATCGTGATCAACGAGCTTTCACGTCTGGTCATCGACCCCGAACGGTTCCCCGACGGCGATCCGGCAGAGGCGAACGGCCGCGGCGCCGTCTACACCCGGGCCTGCTCTGGGGTGCAGTTGCGCGCCGAACCGTATCGACGTCGGGCGGAACTGATCGAGGCCTACTTCCGTCACTACGCCGATGCCGTCACCGATGCCGTGGAGAACCGGTTGAACGCTTGCGGGCGGGCGATCGTCCTCGATCTGCACTCGTATTCGGAGAAGCCGTCCGCGTTTGAGGACCCTGCCGCGCCGCGGCCACCGTTGTGTATCGGCACCGACCGCCGGCACACACCGGGATGGTTGACAGCTGCTGCCCGTGACGCTTTCGCGTCCCTCGGCGAGATCGTCGAGAACACGCCCTACAGCGGAACGTACGTCCCGCTGAGGTACTACGGCACCGATGTCCGGGTGGCGTCGGTTATGATCGAATTGCGCCGCGACACCTACTTGACCGACCCGCGCACACCGAACGCTGAACGCATCGCGCAGCTCGGCCGCAATCTCGCCGCCGTGATCGACGCAGTCAGCGATCGAGTCGCCAATGTGTAAACCCAAACCCGGCCCACGCTGCACCCCACACATCCGCGTACGTCTCGACAGCGCCACCGCTCGAATCGATTCTGCCCGAGCCGCTCTCAACGAACACCCCAGCCATGCGCGGCTGCAACGGCGCGTTGCGGCCGCCGAAGCCGCCTACCGGGACACCCGCGAGATTTACGATTCCACCCCCGGCGGCCAGAATGAACTCCGCATGGCGATCGCCGCCGAACCTGACTCCGACAGCCGGGCCGAACTGGCCCGCAGGCTGGCCGCTGGAGAGCAGCTGCGCGCCGAACAAACCGACGCACTGCGCCGCGCACAAGGCGGCGTGGACAATAACAACGAGAGAAACGAGAGAGGGGAACATGATGGACGAGCCGATGACGCAGGAACGCCGCGAGAAGTTTTGGAGGCAGTACGGCTGGAGCCCGGAACTGCCGGAGGATCAGCGCAAGGCGATCGAAGCGCGCTTTCCGGACTGGGGGATCGAGGAAGCCGAAGCTCTCGGCTTCTGATAGGCGCCCGCCAGATCCATCCGGTCACCGACCACACCCTTTCTGCTGACGAACGCGAAAGTTTCGCCGCGCGCGGGCTGTCCGCTCCCACGCTTTACGAACTGGCACCCACTGACGCTGGCGTCTACCGCGAACAGATGCTCGAGCTCACCCGCAAGAATCCTCATGCCGCGTCGGTTCACGTGTACGACGACGACGAATACCGGCAGATGCGACTGTTGGTCACCGACGACGGAAAAGCGGGCGTCGCAATCAAATACGACGAAATCGTCTCCGCATTCGGGCACAAGGACTGCGCGCACCCGAAGGCGGTGCAGTCGATGATCCGCCAGGCCGCCGCCCTCGGAGGCCATCGTCTGGACTGCTTCGACACCGTCCTGCCGACGCTCTACGCGGACGCCGGATTCGTTCCCGTCGCGCGGCTGGCGTGGAACGACGACTACGCGCCCGAGGGCTGGGACTATCAACAGTTCAGCCGATTCAACGGCGGACGACCCGACGTGGTGTTCATGGCCTACGACCCGGACCAGGTCGGCGACATCTACACGCCCGGGACTGGGGAGTACGTCGACGATTACGACGCGGGCATCGTCCGCGCCCAGGCATACCGGCATGCCGAAAACAGACGGGCATAGGCAGTGAACAACGTGCTGAAGTTTAGGATCATTTCTCGAACTGGACGGCGACGGGGGTAGCTCGGTGGCACCGGAATGCGCCGCTGGGAGGACTGTTCTCAGGGTCAGGAACTGTATTCGCGGCGCGAGAGGCGTACCGGTACTTCATGACCGATCGCGTGCGGTAGTGGTGGATCGGCGGCACACTCGTCGCATGGGTGCTAGCTGTGCAACTGAAAGAGGCTTATGACAGCGGGTCTCGTGCTTTTTGCTTGAGGCGTTCGTAGGGCGTTTGGCCCGAGAGGGCGCCGTGGGGTCGATCGTAGTTGTAGTGGTCTTCCCATTGTTGGAGTCGCTCGGCGAAGAGGTTCGCATCGTCGATGACTTCACCTTCGAGAAGTTTGTAGAACTCGTCGGAATCGATGCGATGCGAGCGCTCGACTTTGCCGTTCAGGCGCGGGGTTCGAGGTCGGATCTTGACGTGTCCGATACCCATGTCGAGCAGGTGCCAGTGGAATGCCGAGCCGAATTCCTGACCGTTGTCCGTTTGGACCTTCTCGACCTGGAACGGCAGCTTCGAGAGGACGTGGTCGATGAACTGAATCGCGATCTTCTGGTCGTTGCGCGGGTACGCCCGCAAAACCCGCAATCGAGTGCAGTCATCGATTGCGGTGTACTGGTAGTAACGCTTCTTCTTCCCGGTTTGACCAAGTGGCTCAATGAATTTCACGTCCACTTGCAGTTGGTGGCCGGGGCGTTGTTTCTCGTAGCGCTTCCACCGGGTCTGCGTGCGTTTGTAGCGCTGCGAGGCCGGTAGCCGGTTGAGGCCGAGCTTGTGAAGGATGCGCCAGACACCGGACGGGCTGATAGTCACGTCGAGGTAGCGGGCGAGGTACATCGAGATTCTTTGTGGTCCGAAGTGGTATTGCTGTCGGAGCCAGAGGATCTTCTCGATCACCTGCGGGTCGGTTTTGGTCGGCTGATGATGCGGCACGCTCGACCGATCGTTCAGCCCCTCGACTCCTTCTTCGTCGAACCGTCGCCGCCACACGTAATAGCACTGCCGGCTGATGCCGTAGTAGCGACAGGTGGCGGCGACGCTGCCACTGACCTCCTCGACGTGACGCAGCACTGCGAGTTTGTGTTTTGCTCGCCGTTCGAGCTCTCGTGGTGACATGGAAGTCTTCCTCTCATCGGAAGACCCAACTGTCAACAACCTCCATCAGTTTTAGACCTAGTGTCGGCGCACGCAAGGTATCCGGTGCGGTGACGGAGTGTTGCGCCCCGTGTCCGGCGGAGGCTCGGTTATCTGGTTCCAGCTTCAGCGAGGACCGGTGTCTGACGGTAGTCGACCGCTCTATGATTCGACCAGTAGATAGCCTCGTACTCGGCAGGCGGGACATGGTCGATCTCGCCGTGCAGACGGCGGTGATTGAACCAGTCGATGTACTCCGCGACTGCCCATTCGAGGTCTCCCACACCCCGCCAACCCCCGCGTGGGCGCATCACGGGATTGCGAATGCACTCGGCCTTGAACAACGAGTTGAACGCCTCCGCCATCGCATTGTCATACGAATCGCCTTTGGAGCCAACAGAAGCCACGGCATCGCACTCGTCGAGGCGGTCGGTGTAGCGCACCGCTCGATACTGGACGCCACGGTCGCTACCCGCCGTGTTGCCTGCCGAGGACGAGCCCGCCGCGATGCGCAAACTTCGCAGCGAAGCCCACCGCCGGATGCTCGGTAACGGCTACTGCGCGCGCCCGGTTGAACTCGACTGCCACTTCGAGTCGATCTGCGAGTCGTGCACGTTCTTCGTCACCACCGTCGAGTTTCTCCCCACCCTCACTCGTCAGCGAGACGACGCCGCGGACAAGGGCCAGGTCGGGCGGCAGAAGGTCTTCGACGGACTCATCCAACGACTCGGCGACACGGGCACTTGACACCGATCACCCACATAAGCCGAAGCCTGCTTGAGGATCGTGTTCGCCCGCCGCAGCTCGCGGTTCTCCCGTTCCAACTGTGCGATCCGCTCGGCATCGTCGGTCGTGGTACCCGGACGTACGCCGCAATCGACCTCGGCGCGTTTGACCCAGGTCCGGAGCGCTTCGGGGTGCACACCGAGCTGATCGGCGATCCGCTTGAGCGCACCCGGCCGCGTCGCCGGATCCTGGCGGGCTTCGACCGCCATCCTCGTTGCTCGTGCCCTCAACTCAACGCTGTACTTCCGTGGTGCTGCGATGCTCTCCATCGTTCACAGGTTCGAGAGCCTCCGACATACCCGGGGCGCAACACTCAAATATGGCCCGATGTGGCCGGAGCGCTTCGCCTCGATTCACCATGCACGCGATCATGCCCGCCGGATCCTTGACGCTCACGCTGACGATGGGGTCTATCTCGTTAAGGGTGTTTCGGCCGGTATCCATTAGTAAGTTTCCGATCCCGGCCAACGATCGGCGAACGTGATCGCAAACGCATTCAGAGCAGGCTTCCACCGTGTAATCCATCGTGCCTGCCCTTTGCCTGTCGGGTCGAGCGAACGCGTCACCAAATAGAGGCACTTGAGCGCAGCAGCCTCGGTGGGGAAATGCCCACGAGCCTTGACAGCCCTCCGATACCGGGCGTTCAAGGACTCAATAGCGTTGGTAGAGCACAGCACTCGCCGTATCTCGGTGTCGTAATCGAGGAACGGGATGAACTCCTGCCAGGCGTTGTTCCACAATCGAATGATCGCCGGATACGTCTTGCCCCAACGGTCTGCGAGATCGTCGAACGCTGCACTCGCGGCGGCCTCGGTCGGGGCAGTGTAGATCGGCTTGAGATCGTGTTTGAGCGCATCCCAATGCTGCCGCGACGACAACCGAAACGTATTGCGGATCAAATGGATCACACACGTTTGGACCGTGGTCGCCGGCCACACATTCTCGACGACCTCCGGTAGACCTTTTAATCCGTCGCAGACCAGGAAGAACACATCCCGAGTACCCCGATTACGGATATCCGTCAGCACGGACATCCAAAATTTGGCGCCCTCACCGCCGGTCCCGGCCCACAAACCGAGTACGTCCCGGTGCCCGTCGAGGCTGACACCGATCGCCGCGTAGATCGGGCGGTTCGCGACCTGCCCATCCCGAACTTTGACCACGATCGCATCGATGAAGATCGCTGCGTACACCTCGTCGAGCGGACGGGCAGCCCAGTCCTGCATTTCCTCGAGCACTTTGTCGGTGATCCGTGAGATGGTCTCTTTCGAGACCGAAGCGCCGTAGATTTCAGCGAAGTGAGCACTGATCTCACCGGTCGTTAATCCTTTGGCGTACAACGACAACACGATCTCATCGACCCCGTTCAATCGACGTTGTCGCTTTTTGACGATCTGCGGCTCGAACGTCCCTTCCCGATCACGAGGGACCTCGATCGGAACATGACCGGTCGCCTCGGTCAACACAGTCTTCGACCGAGTCCCGTTGCGAATATTCGTCGACTCCCGCTCCGGCGGGGCTTGGTTCTTGTCGTGCCCGAGGTGCTCGGTCATCTCCTCGTTCAATGCAGTTTCCAGAACGGTTTTGGTGAACTGCTTGAGCAAACCGTCCGGACCGGTCAGCGACAGACCCTGCTCCTTCGCCAACCTGACCAGCTCCGCAGCCGCCGCAGCTTCCGCGGAGGGCTCGGCCCTCTTCTTCGTCACATCTTCCAGTGTCGTCATCTCGGCACCTCCTCGCCAAGCATTCACTCAGCGTCTCGGGCCAAAACACCGATTACGAAACAGTCCCTGACGATGTGCCGACTGCGATTGGTGTTCTCAAGAACAGCGCGTTGTACTCGTTGTTCTGTAGCCGGGGCTCCGAGGTCGTTGAATGGTGGGAGCACATTTTCCGCCGCTGGTAGAAGGGTATTTCGTTCAGATGCTCTGTTTGTACGTCGCGATCGACAAGGTGCAGTTCCGACAGCAGCGAAAGTGGACGGAATCAGCGGTGCTCGGTGCGTGCATGCTCCGAATCATCAAGGTGCTACCGCAGAGTTGTCAGAAGGCGATGTATTCGGCCGTACCGGTGGATGCTGGGCACTTCCGTCAGAACTATATGCCTGACGTCTATCCGCTCGAGATCAAGTGGGCGTTGAAGAAAGCTGGGTTCGATATCCTGGACGCGCCATTGGGTAGCGATATCAAGGATCGGGTGCAATTCCTTGAGCAACAGGGCTTTTCCGTGAACGGTGAGATGCCGCCTGTGCATCTCAAGGACAGGCACTACCCCACGTTCGACCACGTTTCCTTCGACCGAGAAAAGGGCGCGTCCGCGACGCTGCAACATTTCCGGCCGATGGAGTTTTCGGCGCGAATTACGGCGGTGCGACTGACGCTGGGCGAATCCACACCTGCCGCCATGGACGATCCTCTCGGACGGAGCTACATCGGGTATGCGCCGGACCTCGCACCGGAAGAGCTGTGGGAGCGGGCGCGCGGGCTGTGGAAGCTGCGCGCTGACTACGTCGCGGCGTCATCGACCGCCTTGGTTGTCTTCGACCGAAAGGTCGTATTGGTCGCGTCGATCTCCGGTGCGTCTTTTCATCGTGACGCTCTGGCCATTGTCGGTGCCCCGATATCGGATCACCCGCTGATCGGGCGTCCGGATCCGCTACACACGCCGAACCCTTTGGCTCACGGCACGTTCGATCAAGGCCAGGTGTCGTGACGAGAAGTAGTCATACTCGACGTCTCGATGGCGGCGCGTTTTCGGATGTTCGCCGAACAGGTGACGTTGGGTCTTTGTTGCAGTTTCTGCTCGCGACCCAACCTATCGGTGAGGTGCAGGTCGTTGACGGATGTAGGGAGATGCGTCGATATGTGCGATCGCATGTTGCCGGCGAGCCGTGGCGGTGATGCGGTGTGGGCGCAGTCGGCGGCAGCTGCGATGGAGAAGCCGCAGCGTGCGAGATCAGGCTTGAAGTCGTCACCGCGTGGACCGAAGTCGCCGGTGCAGTCGTGGACGGCTGTTCTCAATGTCTCGGCGGACGCTTTTGTGGGAGCGGGCGGTGACGTGTCGGTGCTATCGACTGCCGTGATGAGCCGGCTCGGTATCGCCTCTGATGATGGTTCGTGGAGGTGGATCGCGTTGTCTTTCCCTGTTGTCGGAAGGTTTGTGCGGCGGGTTCAGCTGGCAGCGACACCGCTGGATAGTCGTGATCCGACGTGGAGCTTGCTCGGCCACGAGAGATGGGCGCCGCGTGTAGCTGCGTCCGTCGTGGCGGATGCTCAGCGAGGGTTTCTGCTCTGATGTTCCTGCACAACGGATCCGGGCGGTCGAGCGTGTAGTGCTTGCAGGGTTCAACGAGCGGTAACGGATATCGAACGATGGTCCGCCGTGCGCTTGTGGCGTGGGCGGAGCATCATTTTGCCGTATCCATCCTTCCCACCGACTACCGCTCGGTGCGCCGAAGGTACTTGGGCCGTACGTAATTCAGGAATTCGCGGACAGCTTGCAGTGGCGGGGGAACGAGCGTGAATCACGGGCGGAATTCCTCTCCGCCTGGGCTTCTGCTTCGAGGCTTCTACTGCGACCTCGGCCAACTTTCAGCTCGGAGCAACTCTCTCCGGCGCTATTTCCAGATGGTTGACGACAGCAATTGCGTTCGGTCGATCGGGAGTAGACCGTCGTCGTTCTTACGAAGCTTGGTGTAGACCTCTCGCATACTTCCCCTGTCAGGAAGATGGATGCCTCCAGCAGCTTTCTCGAGGATGGTGACCGTATTCACTAGTGCGATCCCTCCGACAGGCTTGTCCATTTTACGAAGTCGGCTCAAACGCCGGATCTCCGTTGTTGCCAAAGCGGCGCCGCCTTGATCGTCGATGATCACTGTGACTTGGTGCCCGGCTTCGGCGTGGACCACCGCGTGCGCGATGACCATGGTTTCGCCGAGATCCTTTGCTGTCGCCAGCCGTTGTTTCCACGGTTGCTTGCTGATGCGGCCCAGGGCGGCGATCAGCTCGGGCGTCGGATCATCGGGAAGCACGTCTAGCAGTCGTGAGGGGATCTTGTTCCAGACTCTCTCCACCTGGGCGAAGCGTCGGTCCTTCGCTGACTTGCTGAGCACCTCGTTGCGGACCGTTTCCGGAGTGCTGATCGGGCCAGTCGTCGCGAGCAGCAGTCGTTCTTTGTTGATGGCGAGAAAGTTCAGTGCCGGTCCGGCGTCGATGATCGGCCGTACTGTCATCCGGCAGGATCCTGGTCGCTGTCGTCGTCCTCCCAGTCGGTGAAGTCGACATCGACTGTGGGGAGCGCAGCGGCGGAGGCCCACTCCGTCTGATGTTCGATGGGAGTGATTCCGTCTTCGTTGAGGCTCTCGACGACATCGCCGACCGGGATTCCACGGAGTGTGGCCAAAGTTTGTGCGGGCACGACGTTCTCGATGTATCCATCGATCGCCCGAGCCAAAAGTTTTTGCGGCGCTCGACGTGTGTCGGACTGTGCTTGAAGTGATTCGTACTGGTCAGCCCACCCAAACCGTGCTGCTATCTGCGGTGTGGTCATCGCCATCCATTGGTCTTTGGTGGGTGAGTCGATGCAGCCTGCGTGGTGCATCGCGATGGCTGCCACCTTGGGAGACACGCCGAAAAGCTGAACGCAGGTCGAGAGTGTCCTGAGGTCAGCTGATGCGCCACCGACAATTTGCTTCACGCCGGCGACCGGGATCAGCAGGTGTCGGGCGAAGGCATCCGCCCGGATCTCATGGGGTGGGCGGGTGTCGCCGGTGTCCTCGATGGCCCAGTCGCCGAACACGACGTGTGCTAGCTCGTGAGCCAATGTGGTGCGTTGGCGCATAGGGTTTTTGGTTCGAGCTACGGCAATGAAGACTGAGTCGCGCGTGCTGTCACGCATTGTGAGTCCGTGTTCGTCCCGGCCGCCGTCGAGTACTGCGACGTCGTTGCCTGTCGTCTGCTCGATGAGCGCGACGAGGTCGGCGAGTGGCTGGTTGCCGAGCCCATGCTCGCGGCGAAACTCCGCCGCTGCATTGCGGCCTTCGATTTCTGGATTCACAGGCAAACGCCGATGCCCTGGTCTTCGAGGTAGGCGTCGAGTTCGAGGAAATGGATCAGCTGCTCGCGCATCTGTTCCATGTTCGCGCCGTTGGTGGCCCTGGCCGCGTACTGGACACGGTCGGCAACCGTAGAAGTGCCTGTCAGCTCCGCCAAGGTGCAGCCGGTGGCCATGGAGATGGCGAGTAGTTCGTTCGCTTTTGCCGGCCGGGCGTCAGTGATGATGCGCGAGAGGGTCGACTGCGAGATGCCAGCATTCTCGGCTAGCTTGCGCTGGCTCGGGATGTTGGCGGCGAGCCTCGCCTTCTCGATCCGTGCGCCGGTCGAGGGTGTGGTCATGACAGATACCCTCCTGAATCAGTTTGTCGATGTTTGATTCAGTGTAGATGTGGCGAGGTCATCCGGGCAATAGTGACCTTCGACAACTTGTGGGTGAATCCCTAATGCCGAGAGGCGCTCAGCACCCGTTCGGCCGTTCACAAGCCGCCGGACAGGGCCCACAGAAACTCCGAAATTGAACGCCTCGGAAGTTGGACCAGCCACTCGCCCGGCGTTGAACGGCAGGAGTCAGCGTTCGATCAACTCGATCGGATGGTCGAGATCGTATTCACCGATGTAGGCAAATACGCGATCATCTTCGGGGCCGCTGCCTTCGACGTCGATGAAACCGATGTCGGCGTCAATGCCCTCGGCATCTGCCCTACGAATGATGACGTGGAGACCTGCGTCATTGGCATCCAATCCGATCTGTCGAACTTCGACCTCCATTTCCCGCTTGTCCCCCATCGTCGACCGGAGTCGGATGAGGGAACCAATCATTCGGCCACTGAGGTCAGCGATCTGCAAGGCCTTCACAGATTGTTCGATCTTCTTACGTGCCATGCCTTTGGCCTCCTTCGCTTGGACTGCGGTCTCAGTTGTTGAACCTCAGCAGTGTTGACCGCGCTGCCAGCACCGACCACACGAATAGAAGGATGAGCGCGTGTAGGGGGGCGGGGATTGTGTTGGTCATCCGTCTTCACCTCGGACGAATGTGTTGAGCATTCGTGTGTGGCGGGTGTCTTGGATATCCCCGACTGCGCGATCGATGAGCAGTGTCGCGAGGTATTCAGCTTCGTATTCACTGCGAGCGGAGAAGCCGCTGCGCCCGAGTATCCCGCGGACCGCGTCGGGATCCAGGCCTGGTAGCCATGCGGACAGCCCTTCGATGTCGATCGACGTGGTTGGTGGGCCTGACTTGGCGGGAACTGGTATCTCGAGGTCGTGGTCGAGCAGCATGTGGCCGAGTTCGTGGCAGATGACGATATCGATGTGCCAGGACGGGGAGTCCTCTGGGTAAAGCAGGTAATCGGTTTCGTCAGAGCTGACCCACAGGCCGCATACTTTGCCTTCCATCACGTGTTGTGGCACTGGGGAGAGCACTATCGGGTGTCCACGATCGTGTGCGATCTGTTCGACCAGTTTCCGGCTGTCCCAGGGATCGGGCAAGGTCAGATTGTCGAGCGCTTTCCGCACTTTGCGTTTGGATGCCGTTCGAAACATGCTGCCACCATCGCCTTTCGAAGAACTGTGCGTTCCGTTCAGTGCTTTCCCGAACCTGCGAGGGTGCGGTCGACTCGGTTTCGGATCGCGGAGTAGTCGAGGTCGGTTGCCATCTGGTGCGCTGCGGACCGATCGTCAGGGTAGTGCCCCCACGACGCAGACCGGCCGTCGGCACTGTGTACTTGTGCGGTAGCCGAGACGCTGGACAGGATCACCGTGGGGTCGAGCATGACGGACGTGGCGACGCTGTCGTGGGAGGTGTAGATCGGCTGCTCAGCGCCGTATGTGTTCGTGCAGTAAACGTGGTAGTCCTCGGTGATGGTCTGAATGAAACGCGCAATATTCGATGTCGACGTGAGGGTTTGCAGATCTGCCCACCTCAGTCGTAGTCGGCCTGTGACGTCCATGCCTACCCAGGTCACTGGACCGGGTGTCGCCGCCACTGTCGCGGCGGCGGCTGGGTCGTGGTTGGTGTTGGTATCGCCTTTGGCGAGGAATTTCGGTTGCGCGGCGGCGACGATTTCGCGGCGATCGGCCGTGCCCATTCCGCCCATGATGGTCACTGATCTGAACTGCTGAAGGATCGTCGGATCGCGGGTGATCGCGGCTGCAATGTTGGTAAGCGGTGCAAGACACAGCAGGTCGACTTGGCCGGGTCGTTCGCGTCCGGTCCGGAGGATCTGGTCGACGGCGGTTTCGTTGCTCAGTTGAGCTGAGGCTGGCGGGTGGAGTCCGCGACCTCCGAGCCCGTCGCTTCCGTGTGGGAATGGTGTCGTCGGTGCAGGCCCGGGGCGGGCGCTCCCTACGCATACCGGGATGTCGGTGCGGTTGACCGCAGCGAGGACTGTCAGCACGTTCTGAGCGGCCTGGTGTTCGGTGCAATTGCCGAAGACGGTGCCGATGCCTATGACGGACGTGTCTGGTGCGTTGAGGGCTGTCAGTATTGCGAGCGCGTCGTCGACTCCGGTGTCGGTATCGACGAGTACATGCCGTTCCGGGGTGTTCATTTCGGCGGTCACGCGGCCCCTCCCATGTCTGTGCGTTGGCGTCACGAATAGTAGTGACTTCGCTGATCAGATCATCGGTGACCGTCGGGTAGTCGTCGGACAGCGTCGTCGCGGCGAAAGCGTCCACCGATCTGACACCCGCCGTAGGTGCCAGATCAGTGGAGGTGTCTAGCTGATCAAGAAGCAGTCCGGCACGATCCGGTCGGCCTCCGCCCACTCGTCTCGGACGTACATCCGTGCGCTTCGCAGGGCGCTCACGACTTCCTCGAAACCGTCGCTGTCTGCGAGTGCCAGCAGGATGTTCGCCACCGCGTCCGAAGCGGCCTCCGTGCTCTCGTACCATCGCTCCGTCATTATTCGATCGTCGCATGTGGCAGATGCTCGACACGTCGGAACGCGAGGACGATGATCAAGCACATTCGCAGTAGCTCTGGAGGACCTGTAGACACGAGGATTGCATGGGAGCAACACGCATAACGACCAATCTCAGAGTGGATGACGTCGATGCGGCAAAAGGTTTCTATACCGACTATCTCGGTTTGAGTACCGAGGAGTTCAACTTGGGATGGGTGGCTCGTACACGTCTCCAAGCAACGGGGAACACGTCCAGCTCGTAACGCATGATGCAACCGCACCCGAAGACTCGGTTATCTCAGTCCACACGGATGACCTCGACGGTGCGTACGAAGAAGCGCGCAAACTCGGCTTCGAGATCGTGCACCCGATAACTACCGAACCGTGGGGCGTTCGACGGTTCTTCGTTCGAGCACCGGACGGCAACGTCATCAACATCGTGAGCCATCGGGACTGATGCTGACGGAAAAAAATATTGCCGTGCAGCCTGGATTGACTGCACGGCAACAGTATTACGACGTACCCTGATTGGTTGTCATCGAACTATGTCGCGTCCGATGATCTCCTTCATTATCTCGGTGGTTCCGCCGTAGATGGTCTGGATTCTGGTGTCGACGTACGCCTTGCCCACGGCGTATTCCGTCATGTATCCGTACCCGCCGTGGAGTTGCAGGCATCGGTCGATCACACGTTTCTGCAGTTCGCTGATGTACCACTTGCCCTTTGCCGCGTCGACAGGAGTCAGTTTACCGGCGTTGTACGCGAGCACGCTTTGGTCGACGTATGACGTGGCGATATCAATTTCGGTCGCCATCTCGGCAAGTTCGAAACGTGTGTTCTGAAAATCGGCGATAGCCTGCCCGAACGCTCGACGTTCCTTGCAGTAGTTCACGGTGATGTCGAAGATCGCGCGTGTAGTCGCCATTGCCTTCGCTGTGACGCCGAGACGCTCGCGGGGGAGGTGGCTCATCAAGTACTGCAGCCCTCGGCCTTCTTCGCCGAGAAGGTGCGTCGCCGGAACTCGCGCGTTCTCGAAGAACAGTTCAGCAGTATCTTGTGAAGGTAGCCCGATCTTGTCGAGCTGCCGTCCGCGCACAAATCCGGGTGTGTCGCGTTCGACGACAAACAGACTGAAGCCGCGTGAACCGGCATTCGGATCAGTACGTGCAGCGACTACGACGATGTCGGCCATGATTCCGCTGGAGATGAACGTCTTCTGCCCGTTGATGATCCAGTCGTCACCATCGCGAACGGCGCTCGTTCGAATTCCCTGTAGATCACTTCCCGTGCCGGGTTCGGTCATGGCAAGCGCGCCGATCGTCTCACCTGCCGCGAAGCCTGGCAGCCAACGCTGCTTCTGCTCGTCGTTGGTGAGGTCGAGCAGATAGTGCAACACCAGATCGTCCTGCAGGCTGATGGTCAGACCGAAGGACAACGCGTTGATCTTCGCGATCTCTTCGCAGACGATCATCCGGTAGCGGTAGTCGCTCTCGTTCGATCCGCCGTACTCCTCGGGGATCTGCAATCCGTACACCCCGGCACTTGCAGCGCGGGTGAAGACCGTCTGGTCGATCCAGCGTTCTGTGTCCCACCTGTCCTTGTGTGGTTCTACTTCTCGCACAAGGAATTCGCGAACTGTCTCACGGTAGAGCTCGTGATCCTTTTCGTAGAGTACGCGTTCCATGGCTCAGAGCCTTTCGATGATGGTGACGTTTGCTTGTCCGCCGCCCTCGCACATGGTCTGCAGGCCGTACCGTCCGCCGGTTCGCTCGAGTTCGTGTAGCAGCGACGTCATCAGACGTGCACCCGTGCAGCCGATGGGATGGCCGAGTGCGATGGCACCGCCGTTGATGTTCACCTTGGCCGGATCGGCGCCGATGTCTGCGAGCCAGGCCAACACAACAGGCGCGAAGGCTTCGTTGATCTCCACGGCGTCGATGTCGTCGATCGAGAGTCCGGCCTTCTTCAGCGCGTGCTGGGTGGCGGGAATCGGGGCTGCGAGCATCATCACGGGATCCGCACCGCGGACGGAGATGTGATGAATGCGCGCGCGGGGAGTGAAGCCGTAGCGCTCGACCGCGGCCTCGGAGGCGACAAGAAGTGCGGCGGATCCGTCCGAGATCTGGCTGGCGACAGCGGCAGTCAGTTTTCCACCCTCGGTGAGGGTCTTCAGACCGGACATCTTCTCGAGGCTGGTGTCGGCTCGCGGGCCCTCGTCGGTGGAGATGCCCTCGAACTCGGTGATCTCACGCTCGAATCGGCCTTCGGCGATGGCCTTCAGGGCTCGTTGGTGGCTTTCGTACGCGAACTTCTCGTTGTCCTCCCGGCTCAGGTTCCACTGGTCCGCGATCATTTCGGCCCCGCGGAACTGCGAGATCTCCTCGTTGCCGTAGCGCGCTGCCCAACCCTTCGAACCCGTCCACGGATCGGTGGATCCGAAGGGCTCGCCGGCGCCGAACGCGCTGAGGATGGGAAACTGGCTCATTTTCTGGACGCCACCGGCGACGATGAGGTCTGCCGTGCCGCTCATGACGCCCTGGGCGGCGAAATGTACGGCCTGCTGCGCCGAACCGCACTGACGGTCGATCGTGACACCGGGAACGTTCTCCGGAAGTCCGGCCGCGAGTGCCGCGGTGCGGGCGATGTCGCCGGCCTGGGATCCGATGTTGTCGAGGCAACCGAGGATGACGTCATCGATGTCGGCGGGATCGAAATCGTGACGACCGACAACCGTCTTGATGACGTGCGCGGCCATGTCTGCCGGGTGAGACTGCGCGAATCCGCCGCCGCGCTTGCCGACCGCAGTACGGACGGCGTCGACGATATAGGCCTCGGCCATGTGAGTTCCTCCTGATGGAAGTCATTGTGATTGAGTGGATTTGGATATCCGGAACCGTCGGGACCGCAGTGGTCCAGTCCGGTCTCCGGGCGAGTGCCCGGTCGGTTCGATCGAAAGCCGGATATTGACTACCTCACACTAACTAATTTATGTTCAATTCAAAAGTACACCAACTGAGGGAGTCTGGATGAAGGTATTCAACGGGATCGAAGACGTGATCGCGGCGGAAGGATCCGACCTGGGAACCACCGACTGGATGGAGATCGAGCAGCAGCGCGTCAATCAGTTCGCAGACGCGACCGGAGATCACCAGTGGATCCACGTAGACACCGAACGGGCGAAGGACGGCCCGTTCGGCGCAACGATCGCCCACGGATTCCTCACTCTGTCGATGTTGCCGGTATTGCAGCAGCAGCTCTACCGAGTCGACGGCATCACGATGGCCGTCAATTACGGGCTGAACAAGGTCCGATTTGCGGCACCAGTGCTGGTTGGAGCGAAGGTCCGCGCCTCCGTCGCCATCACCAAAGTGACACCTCTCGACGGTGCGATCCAGGCGGAGTTCACCACCACGATCGAGGTCGAGGGAAGTGCCAAGCCAGCGTGCATCGTCGAATCTATTGCCCGGTACGTAGCCTGACCATGATCACCTACGGAGGAAAATTCTCGTGACTTCAGGACTCGAAGACCGGCTTCTGACCGAGTCGTACTGGCCCATCGACGACAGCGTTCCGCTGTCTGAGCACACGTTGGGATCGCTCTTGCAGGAACGGGCCCAGCAGTTTCCGGACACCGTGGCCGTGATCGCCAACGCGCACGGCACCGGTCAAGAGCGTCGGCTCACCTACCAGGAGCTGTACGACGAGGCGCAGCGGGTAGCTGCTGCAATCCTCGAGCTGGTCGAGCCCGGCGACTATGTCGCGTTGTGGGCGCCCAATATCGTCGAGTGGCCGATCATTCTTTTCGGGGCGGCGATCGCCGGCGTCACACTCGTGGCACTCAACCCGGTTCTCCGTCGTGACGAACTGATGTATGCGCTGGGGCACAGCCGAGCAACACTGTTGATTCACGCGGATGTGAGCCGTGCGTACGACATGGCCTCCGTTGCAGCAGAAGCGAAGTCGCAGTGTTCTGGTCTGCGTCACGTAGTCAGTCTTTCCGAGATCGACCGGTGGCGGGCCGCGGCGCCACTGGCCGAGGGCGCAGCGGGTCCGAATGCGTCCGACTCCTCCGCGCCCGTGATGCTGCAGTACACCTCAGGAACCACCGGTCTACCCAAGGGCGTCTTGCTGCGGCATCGCTCGCTGGTCAATTGCGCTCGATTCACGCTCGAAGCCATCGAGCCTCCGACACCACTCATCGGTGTCAACCCTCTTCCGATGTTCCATACGGCCTCTTGCGTGATCGGCACGGTCGGGACGATCTGGATGGGCGGCACCATGGTGCTGATCGAACAGTTCACACCCGACGGCGTACTCGAGGCCATCCGGTCCGAGAACGCGAACCTGTTTTTCTACGTGCCCACTGTGCTCGGTGCGGTATTGGAAGCGGCGCGCAAGGATGACAAACCCGCGCCCAGTCTCGTTCGAGTCCTCGGCGGCGGTGCCAACGTGCCCGGCCCCATGATCGAAGCTACGGAGAAGCTCTTCGGGGCCACCACACATAACCTGTTCGGGCAGACGGAACTCTCGCCGGTCATCTCCCTCACCCGTACGACGGACTCACGCGAGGACCAGATCAATTCGAGCGGTCATCCGCTCCCTCAGGTTGCGGTGAAGATCGTCGACCCGTTCGACGGCTCGGTGGTACCGATCGGCGAATCCGGCGAGGTGTGCGCTCGGGGATATCAGCAGATGGTCGAATATATCCACAATCCCGAGGCCACTGCTGCCGCGGTTGACGCCGAGGGATGGTTGCACACCGGCGACCTCGGAAAGCTTGATCAGCGTGGCACTTTGACAATCACCGGCCGACTCAAGGATCTCATCATTCGGGGTGGCGAGAACGTTTCCCCCGCGGAGATCGAGTCGTTCCTGACGGCACACGAGGATGTCCTCGACGTGACGGTGATCGGCGTTCAGGACGAGAAGTGGGGCGAGGCGATCGCGGCCGTCGTCGTTCCGCGCGGCGAGGCCGGTGAGGGCATGCGGCAAAGGCTGATCGACTACGCCGCACAGGGTTTGTCTCCGTACAAGGTGCCCCGCGATTGGTATCTGGCGGCAGAGCTACCCACCACTGCCTCAGGCAAGATCCAAAAGTTCAAGCTCCGTGCGGCGATCGTCGACGGCACATGCACGCCGTTGGCCTGACCCGGTCGCGGATAACACATTCATCGAGTTCAAGGGGTAGATATGCCAGGAGTAAATGACCGGGTCATCGTGGTGACCGGAGCCGGTGGCGGTCTCGGACGCGAGTACGCGTTGCTGCTCGCCCGAGAAGGCGCCCGCGTTGTGGTCAACGACCTCGGCGGCGCCCGCGACGGTTCGGGTTCCGGATCGACGATGGCCGACGACGTGGTGGCGGAGATCCGCAAGGCCGGCGGTCTCGCGGTAGCCAACTACGACAGCGTGGCTACCGAGGAGGGCGCGCAGTCCCTGATTCAGACGGCACTCGACGAATTCGGTGCGGTGCACGGCGTGGTCAACAACGCCGGCATCCTCCGCGACGGTGCGTTCCACAAGATGACGAGCGACAACTGGGACGCAGTGATGAAGGTGCATCTCTACGGCGGATACAACGTCTCGCGGGCGGCGTGGCCACACTTCCGCGAGCAGAAGTTCGGCCGCATCGTCGTCGCAACCTCTACTAGTGGTCTTTTCGGCAACTTCGGTCAATCCAACTACGGTGCAGCAAAACTCGGACTCGTCGGCCTGATCAACACGCTGGCAATCGAGGGCGCCAAGTACGGGGTCAATGCCAATGCGGTTGCGCCGCTGGCGGCAACCCGGATGACAGAGGACATCGCACCGCCGGAGTTTCTCGAGAAGCTGCCGCCGGCACACGTCGCTCCGGTCGTCGGCTACCTCCTCACCGAGGAATCCACAGATACCGGTTCGGTGTTCGTGGTCGGTGGCGGCCAGGTTCAGCGCGTGGCGCAGTTCCAGAACAAGGGCGTGACCTTCGCCGAGCCTCCCACCGTCGACCAGCTTGCAGAGCGTTGGGCGGAGATCTCCGACATGGCCGGTGCAGTTCGGGGTGTGAACCCGCTCGGATAACGCTCGGTTGCTCCTGGGTGGGGTGTCGAACAGTTACTGTTCGACACCCCACCCAAGTGTTTGGGGGAGTCAGAGAGTGAAGTGGTGGACGCCTTCGACGTCAGTGCGTGTCAGGCGTCCCCGCACCGCGAGCACGTCCAGGTGTGCGCCGATCTCCAGGATCGCCAGCATGCGATGGACGTCGCCCAGGTCGGCAAGCGCATGCTCATGCCGCGTCCAGGTCAGTGCATCGGCGACGTCGGCTGCGGTGTGACGGCCCGAGATTACCTGTGACAGAACGGCACCGAACCGCGCGTCGTGATGCGCGAGCAGGGCATCGACTCGTTCGTGGACGAATGGAGTGACCTGTCCGTGGGCCGGGAGCATGGAAGTGTTTGGCAGAGACTTCACCAGTGTCAGAGACTCGAGGAACGAGGCGAGCGGCAGTTCCTCCGGAGCGCGCTCGAATCCGATGGATGGCGTGATCCGCGGGAGGATGTGATCGCCGGTGATCATGACGTTCCGCTCGGGATCGATCACGATCATGTGGCCGCGAGTGTGTCCGGGCGTGTGATGAACGTGGAGCGTCCGGTCGCCGACCGAAAGTTGTTGTCCGTCTTTCAACCACTCATCAGGCTCCCCGAAAGGGACGTCTCTCTCGTGTTCTTCGAATTCGAGTGCCTTGATCGAATCAGCCAGTTCGGGGGCACCACAGGTTCTCAGTAACTCCACCTGTCGCGGGTGCATCCCGGCGATGGTGTCGAACGCATCGATGGTGTGCTGTTCCTGCTCGCCCACGAGCACTGGTGTTCCGTAGGAATCGCGAAGCGCGATGGCCTGGGTGTAGTGATCCCAATGTGTGTGCGTCACAACGATCTGCTCGACGTCTGCCAGTGCGAATCCGAGATTCGAAAGAGCCTCGCTCAGGGCGCGTTCCGTAGCCGGCGAGGCCCATCCCGGGTCTACGAGGGTGATCGACGACCCCGACGTGACGGCGTAACAGTTGACAGTCGTGAGGTCTGCCATGGGAAGAGCGAGCGGAATTCGGTAGATCCCCTCGGCTACTCGGTGTACGCCGGGGGTGCTCGAGCTGACGGACTGCTCGGGGAGTGCGGTCATGGGGCTGTCACCTCGAGCGCTTCGATGGCAACTCCGCGGGCGATGAGATCGTCAATATGGGTTGCGCCCCAACGGGTAAGAACTTCTCGGGAGTGCTCACCGGGCATGGGAGGCGGCCAGTTCACCGTCGACTGCTCCTTGGAGAATCGCGGCGCCGGTGCGGACTGCAGCACGCCGCCGACCTCGACGAGGGAACCGCGGGCGCGAACGTGAGAATTTTCGGCAGCGCCCGTCAGAGTCGCGATGGGTGCCACGCAGGCGTCAGTGTTCGCGAAGTGATCCGTCCACTCTGATTGCGTGCGGGTTTTGAACGTAGCAGCGATACTTCTGCGAAGCCCCGGCCAGCGGCTCTGGTCGTGCTGCCGGTGCGCCGGCTCGTCCAGCCCGAGGCCGGAGAGAAGTTCGGCATAGAACTTGGGCTCGAGGGCGCCCACGGCCATATGACGGCCGTCAGCAGTCTCGTAGATCGAGTAGTAGGGAGTGCCGCCGTCGAGCATGTTGCTCTGGCGGCGGTCCGCCCAGGCTCCGGCAGCGATCATCATGTGCGTCGAGGACAGTAGGTGGCTGACGCCGTCGACGATTGCGGCGTCCACCACTTGGCCGGTGCCGGTCGCCTTGGCGTCGATGAGTGCTGCGAGCACGCCGATCACGAGATAGGCACCGCCACCGCCGAAGTCGCCGAGAAGGTTCAGCGGGATTTGTGGGGCTCCGTCCGCGGGGCCGATGGCGTGCAATGCGCCGGTGAGTGCGATGTAGTCGATGTCGTGGCCGGCTGATTGGGCGAGCGGGCCGTCTTGGCCCCAGCCGGTGATCCGGCCGTAGACGAGCTTGGGGTTGCGGGCCAGGCAGGCTTCGGGACCGACCCCCAGCTTTTCGGCTACGCCGGGTCGGTATCCCTCGATCAGCACGTCCGCGTGCTCCACCATGCGGAGAAGTACGTCTACCGCTTCGGGCTTCTTGAGATCCAGTAGCAGTGACTGCTTCCCGCGGTTCATGATGTCGACGTGTTCCGAACCGGCGAAAAACCCGCTACCGCCGGGGCGGTCCACCCGCACAACCTCGGCGCCGAGATCCGCCAGGAACATTCCGGCAAAAGGTCCTGGACCGATCCCCGCAAGTTCGAGGACCCGGCATCCTGCGAGTGGTTTTGTCATAGCGGTTTTCCCTTCATCGGGCCGAATCTGAGGAAGTTCCTTGTAGTTTCGGCATTCTTCTAAGTGGCGACGGGGCTCAGTCCGTGCCGGACCAGGCTCTGTGTGGTTGCCACGAGGTCGGCCAGGGAACCGTCCGATCCTCGCCACCACTCAGGGGCCCAATTGAGCGCGCCGATCACCAACTTGCGGGCAGTTCTGAGATCGAGATCTGCCCTGATCTGCCCCGCCACGGCGGCTGCATCCATCAGTTCGCGCCACAAGGTGGAGTAGGCATGCGAATCTTCGCGCAGTCGCTCGCGGATGCCGTCGGGCAGCTGGCCGGTGTTGCGGGTGACTGCTGTCGCGAAGTCGGATAGTTCGAGCTCGACTTCGAGGTGCGCCGCAACTGCGGCGCAGATTCGGTCCATCGGGCTAGTCTGTGCGGGTAGGGAGTCGAGGGCGGCGGCGACGTGCTCACGCAGACGGGTCTGGCCGACCGACATGACTTCGGAAATCAAATCGTGCCGGGACGCAAAATAGTAGTAGACGGCAGGTGCGCGCAGGTCTGCCATCTCGGCGATGTCGGTGAGGCGAGTCTCGGAAATGCCCCTGCGCGAGAGTACTTTTGCGGCCGCGAACAGAAGGCGCTCCTGTGTCGCTTCGGACTTGCTGCCGGAGGTGGACGGCTTGTTCGCCCTCGTTTCGCGAACGTTCACGGCATTGAATACCCGCCGCTGACAGACAAGACCTGGCCGGTGATCTGGCGGGCAGCACCTGCGGAGCAGAAGAAGACGACGGCGTCAGCGACGTCGTGGGCGGTGGTGAGTCGGCGAAGGGGGATGCCTTTTTCGAGGTTTTCGATCTGGCCGGCGTTGAACACCGTGTCTGCGCCGCCCGCCCACAGACTGCTTGCGCCCACGGCGTCCGGGCTCTCGGGGAGTACCAGTCCCGGGCACACGACATTGGAGCGAATGCCGTGGCGTCCATGCTCTTTCGCTACGGTGCGAGCCATGGAAATCAGTCCGGCTTTGGTCGCTCCGTAGATGCCTTGCCGGATTTCGCCGAAGGCCGCGTCGGAGGAAATGAAGACGATGGAGCCGGCTTGGGCCTCTCGCATGGGGCCGAGTGCGGCCTGGGTGCAGGCGATCGCGGTGTAGAGGTTGATCTCGATGGTCTTCTGCCAGCGCGCTCGGTCGGTGTCCTTGGCAAAAAATTCGGCCTCGCTGAATCCGGCGTTGTTCACCAATGCGTCTATGCCGCGCCACTTTTCCAGGAGTGCGCCCACCGATCGTTCCGCGCCGCCTTCCTTGGTGAGGTCTTCGGCAAGCACGATGGCTTCGGCGGCGCCGAGTTCGAGGGCCTCGATGCGCACCTTCTCGGCCTGATCTCCGTCGATGTCACAGATTGCTACTCGGGCGCCCTCGCGGGCGAAGCCGTGCACGATACCGCGGCCCACGTTCGATCCGCCTCCGGTGACCAGCACCCGTGCATTCTTCAGACCTAGGTCCATCTGCTTGTCTCGCTTCCGTGTCTTGGCGCTCCGGCATTGACTCCGGCAGCTTAACTAATTTATGTTAAATTCAAAAGTATTGATCCAGGAGGTTGCATGAGGATTCTTCGCAGGGTCTGCCACGTCGTGTTCGGTGCCGAGTCGGACCAGGGGTGCGCATCGTGAGGGCAGGATTGGTAGAGGGAAAGAGTGCGGCCATTACGGGCGCTGCTCAGGGAATTGGACTGGAAATCGCACGCCTCCTACATGAAGAGGGCGCAAAGGTGATGATCCTCGACGTCAATGAGGATCAGGCTGCGTCGGCTGCCGCGTCGTTGGGTGAGGGCGCCGTGGGCCGGGGTTGCGACGTCACCGACGAGGACTCCGTGCGTGATGCAGTGGAAGCGACTGTCGCAGAGTTCGGTTGCCTGGACATATTCGTCAACAACGCCGGCATCACCCGAGACTCGTCGCTGGGCAAGATGACGCTGGCCGACTTCGAAGCGGTCCTCAACGTGCATCTCAAGGGCAGTTGGCTCGGTGTGCGAGCAGCATCGGCCGTGATGCGCGAAGCCGGTAGCGGATCCATCATCAACATGTCGTCTCTGTCGGGGAAGTCCGGCAACTTCGGCCAGTCCAACTACAGCTCCGCAAAAGCCGGCATTGTCGGTCTGACGAAGTCTGCCGCGAAGGAACTGGCGCACAAAGGTGTTCGAGTCAATGCCGTGCAGCCGGGCCTGATTCGCACCCCGATGACCGAGGCCATGCCGCCCGATATCTTCGCTGCTCGTGAGGCGGATATTCCCATGAAGCGGGCCGGCGAACCCCGTGAGGTGGCGGGGGCAGTGCTGTTCCTGGCGTCGGAGCATTCGAGTTACATGACCGGTGCCGTGCTCGAAGTCGGCGGCGGGCGGCTGATGTGACTGCCGCGGATGTGAAGCGTACCGAGTCCGTCGTCGAGGCCGTTGTGGACGGGGCCATCGGCCGCATCACGCTCAACAGGCCCGAGGCGATGAACGCGATCACCGTCGCACTCGGTGAGCAGTTGGAGACGGCGCTTCGGACGTTGGCGCCGCAGGTACGCGTGATAGTTCTGCGCGGCGCCAGCGGCAACTTCTCTGTGGGCGGGGATTTCCACGAGCTGCAGCAATTGCGCGAGCAAGGCCGTGATGCGATGTCAGAGCTGTTCGGTAACTTCGGCCGGGCGTGCTCGGCGATCGCCGAGCTGGATGTGCCCGTGATCGCGGCAGTCGAGGGTTACGCCATGGCCGGCGGTTTCGAATTGATGCAGTCCGCTGATATTGCGCTGGTACACGCGAAAGCCAAACTGGCCGATACTCATTCCAATCACGGCATGGTGCCGGGTGGTGGTAGCACGCAGCGACTTCCCCGCCTGGTTGGCCGGCAACGGGCGCTCGCACACATTCTCACCGGCGACAGGCTCTCCGCGGATCAGGCAGTGGCCTGGGGGCTCGCTTATCGCGCTCTGCCGGCGGACACGTTCGATGCGGATGTGGACGCGTTTGCCGAAGCTCTGGCGGCCAAGGACCCCGTTGCACTAGGGCGCAGCAAGCGACTCGTCTACGCGGGGCTTCGTTTGCCGCTGGCGGACGGACTGTCTCTGGAGCATCGCACCGTTCTCGATCATCTCAGTGAGGATTCGAGCGGCACAGGCATTGACGAATTCACCAACAAGGATCAACGAAGGAGCACGCCATGACTGAAAATTTGATCCCCGATGGGCCTGTGCTGCTGGACCTCGAGTCCAATGGTGTTGCCAGGCTGCGTCTTAACCGACCTGAAGCATCCAACGGAATGGACGTCGGATTCCTCCAGGCCCTGCATGCTGCGGTGCTGCGGTGTCATGGCGAGCCGCGGGTGAGGGTTGTCGTCATCACCGGGGAAGGCAAGCACTTCTGTGCCGGCGGTGACGTCCGCACCTTCGCCTCCAAGGGCGAGGCGCTGCCGGATTACCTCCGCGAGGCCACAGCGTGGCTGCAAATCGCGACCTCGGCTCTGATGCAACTTCAGGTCCCGGTCATCGCCTCGGTGCATGGTTTCGCTGCAGGTGGCGGCGGGTTGGGCCTGGTGTGCGCTGCAGATTTCGTGATCGCCGAGGAAACTGCCAAGTTCATGTCCGGCGCCGTCCGCGTGGGTATGGCTCCCGATGGTGGTGTGTCGGTGACCCTCACTCAGCTCGTGGGTCTGCGCAAGGCCGCCGAAATCCTGTTGACCAACCCGACTCTCGACGCGCAGACCGCGCTGGAGATCGGTCTCATCACATCCGTCGTTCCCGCTGGAGAGCTCGCGAAGCGCACCGACGAGTACGCCGCACAATTCACCGAGCTCGCCCCACTTGCGGTCGGAGCGACCAAGCGACTGCTCTGGGGAGGCGTGGGCGCCACCGTAGCCGACCGGCTTGCAGAAGAGGCGCGCACGGTTTCCGAACTGTCGGGGACTGCAGACTCCCGCGAGGGACTCGCCGCGGTTCTCGAGCGTCGCGCGCCGAAATTCGTGGGCCGCTGAGATGGAGCCGGAATCGACGGTCCTCGTCGAAGATCGTGGCACCACTCGTCTGATCACCCTCAATCGCCCGGACAAACGAAACGCCATCGACCTGATATTGCGGGTGGAGCTGGCCGAGGCTCTGGAAGCAGCAATGTCCGTGGAGTCCGTTCGGGTAGTCGTGCTGACCGGCGCCGGCAAAGCCTTCTGTTCAGGTGGGGACATCTCCACCATGGACCGCCAGATCGCGGAGAAGACCGTCATTCGCGCTCAGGCTGCCCAGCGTGTGATCCGGGCGATCTGGGGCGGTTCCAAGCCTGTCATCGCGGCCGTCGAAGGCTTTGCGTTCGGTGCGGGCGTCTCGCTCGCGATGGCCTGCGACCGAGTGGTTGTCAGTGAAGATGCGGTCCTGAGCACGGCGTTCACCGGCGTCGGACTGGCGGGGGACATGGGAATCTTCTACTCGTTGCCGTCTCGGGTGGGGACTGCGGTGGCGCGGCAGTTGATGATGCTGCCGAAACGACTGTCTGCCGTGGAGGGCCTGGGCCTGGGCATGGTCGACGAGACGGTGCCGGCAGGCACCGCACTCGAGCGCGCGTTGTCCGATGCCGAACTGATTGCTGCCGCGCCTCCGCTGGCGCTGCGGGAAATGAAATGGATCTGGAGCCGCGGAGCTGTGGCGCCGATGGATCTACTCGACCTCGAGGTCGAAGCTCAGGCCAGGCTCTTCGACACCGAGGACTTCGCCGAAGGAGTCGAAGCATTCACGGCGAAGCGCCCGGCTGTGTTCCGGGGCCGATAGAGACGAATGCCTGAACTTGCCATTCCCCTAAGTCGCATTTAATCTAATTACGATTTAAAAAAGGAGGAAATAGTCGTGGTGAACTCGATCGCGGAACGGCGCGACGCGCTGGAGCGTCAGTTCCCCGAGTGGACACAGCGTTCGCTGGGGGACTGGCTGGATCACAGGGCAGAACTCTTCGGTGACCGACCCTTGGTCATTACCGATGAAAAGACCACTACCTACGGTGAGATTGCGAGTTGGTCGCGTCGTCTGGCAGACGGCCTTGTGACTCTCGGCGTCCAGCCCGGCGATCACGTCGGGATCGTGATGGCCAACTACACCGAATTCGTTCCGGTGAAGTTCGCGGTGGCCCAGGCCGGTGCAGTGGCGATTCCGCTCAACTTTCTCTACAAGGCAGAAGAGTTGGCCTACGTCCTGGAGCAGTCCCACTGCACAGTGCTGATCACTATGACAGGACACGCCGGTCTGGACTACCCGGAGATGCTCGATTCCGTTGCACCAGGCTGGGACACCACGGAAGGGCAGACGGCTCTGCCGTTGTTGCGACATGTCGTACAGGTCAGTGTCGACGGTCAGGCCAGGGCCGGCGTGCGCACACTTCAAGACCTGGAGGAGCTTGGTCGGGAAAACGCGGGCGCCAGCGCAGGCATTGTCGTCGACCCGGGTTCGGTAGGAGACATTCTCTACACCTCGGGAACCACCGGCTCGCCCAAGGGCGTGCAGGTAACCCATGACGCGGTCCAGCGCACCGGTTACGCGTCGGCACTGACTCGGGCCTTCGACGACGGTTGGCGCGTGCTCTTCTCGCTGCCGTGCTACCACATGTTCGGCTACATCGAGGGCCTGCTGGCCGCGATGACGGTGGGCGGCGCCGTTATTCTGCAACCCACGTTCGATCCCGCTGCCTACCTTGCCGGCATCGAACGGCATCAGGTCAACGATATTTTGTGTGTGCCGACTATGACAGTGGGCATTCTGGAACGCCCGGACATCGCAGACTACGATCTCTCCAGCCTGCGCGCATTGCTTTCGGGTGCGGCTCCCGGTCCGGTGTGGTTGTGGGAGAAGGCTGCTGGTCTTCTCGGCATCACCGAGATCGTTACCGGCTACGGTATGACCGAGTGCGGCGGAGCCATGACTCTGAATGATCCGGACGATAATTTCGAACTGACGGCTACCACGGTCGGCAAGCCCAAATTGGCCGGCGTCGCGGGAATCCCTGAGCGGTCAGGCGACTTGTGTGAGTACCGCACTGCCGACCCCGTGACGGGTGAGTTTCTTCCGAACGGCGAAGAAGGTGAACTGATTTCGAGGGGTCCCACCGCGATGCTCGGATTCTGGGACAAGCCCGAGGAGACCGCTAAAGGCCTACGTGACGGTTGGGTCTACACCGGAGACTTGGGAATCGTCCGCAAGGACGGCTACGTGCAGGTCACCGGCCGCTCCAAGGAGCTCTACAAGAGCGGCGGAGAACTGGTGATGCCCAAGGAAATCGAAGAACTGCTCACAGCCCACCCGGAAGTAAGTCAGGTGTACGCAATCGGTGTACCTGACGACAGATGGGGCGAAGTCGGCTGTGCCTGCGTAGTGCGCGCACCGAAATCGACGATCACCGAGGATGAGGTTCTGGCGCTGTGCCGGGAGCACCTGGCTCGCTTCAAGGTACCCAAGCACGTCTGGTTCCTCGACGCTTCGGAGCTGCCCACCACTACCACCGGGAAGATCCAGAAATTTCGCCTCGCCACCGAGGCAGCCAAACATATTCGTCAACAGTAATATTGAAGGATCGGAGCAGAACAGTGACTCTTGCAACGGACCGCGACCCCGTGGTCGACAGAGCGCCTCGAGTCGACTACTCGGCCCTCATCGAGCCCGAGCGAATCCACGGATCGCTCTACACCAACGACGATGTCTTCGCCGACGAACTCGAGCGAATCTGGTACAAGACTTGGGTTTTTGTCGGTCATACCTCTGAGGTGCCCGAACCCAACGACTACGTCCGCAAGAAGCTAGGCCTACAAGACATCATCATGACCCGGGACAAGTCCGGTGACGTACACCTGCTGCTCAACCGTTGCGCCCACCGCGCCAACCTCGTGTGCGACGACGCCGCCGGGAATTCGAGTTCGTTCCGGTGCCCGTACCACGGGTGGACGTACCGCAATACCGGTGAGCTGCTTGGCTACCCGTACAACAAGGGGTACGGCGGAAAGAACAAGCTCGAACTCGGCATGGGCCGAGTGCCCCGCGTCGCCGTCTATCAAGGCTTCGTGTTCGGCAGTTTCGCCGAGGCCGGACCCACTCTCCTCGAGCACCTCGGCGATGCTGCGGGCGAACTCGACCGACTGGCACGGCTTTCGCCGGAGGGGGAGGTGGAGTTGACCGCGGGTTGGCTCAAGCACAAGACCCGTGCCAATTGGAAACTGCTGGCCGAGAACGAGACTGACGGATACCATCCCCAGTTTGTCCACGGCTCCATTTTCTCGGTGACGGGCAGCCCCATCGGTGCGCTCTACAGTGACAACTCCACAGCAGTTACCAGGGCATTCGGCAACGGGCACAGTGAGAACGATCTCCGACCGGAGTTTCGCACCTTCGCCGAGCCGATGCGCTGGTTCGGCACCACCGAGGATCGGGTTCCCGATTATGTGGCAGCGATGCGCGCCAAGCACGGCGCCGGCGCCGAAGAGATCATGATCGAGGGTGCTCCCCATGTCATGATTTTTCCCAACCTGTTCATCGCCGAGATTCAGGTATTCAACATTCAGCCGCTCTCCGCGCACGAGTGCGTGCAGTACTCGACCGCAGTGCAGCTCAAGGGTGCTCCGGAACTTAACACCCGGATGGTGTCGCAGTCGATCGGTTCGGTGGGCCCGGCCGGCATGTTGCTTGCCGACGACACCGAGATGTACGAGCGAAATCAAGTGGGTGTGACTATGCGCGAACCGCATTGGGTGGACATCCGCCGTGGCGTTGACCGCGAACAGACCGACGAGCGTGGTTATCAGATCGGAACCGCCACCGACGAGACCGCGATGCGCGCCTTCTGGCGTCACTACAAGCAGATCATGCAGGCGCCGGCGGATGTAGTCGCTGATGCTGATGCCGATGTTGTTGCCGTTGTCGGGGAGGAAACAAAGTGAGCGTCGCATTCGAAGATCGCAGCCAAGGGACGCCGGATCTCACCGACATCCGTCAGGTGGAAGCATTCCTCTACCGGGAAGCGCGCTATGCCGACGAGCACGACTTCGATTCCTGGGAAGCGCTGTGGACCGACGATGCCCTGTACTGGGTGCCCATCGACGGTACCGACAAGGACCCGAAGACCCACATGTCGGTGATCTACGACAATCGGAATCGTATTTCCACCCGATTGAAGCAATTGCGCACGGGTAAGCGCTATGCGCAATCACCGCCGTCCAACATGCGCCGTGTGGTCTCCAACGTCGAGTTGCTCGGTACGGAGCAGGCCGCGTCCGGTGTCGAGAACACCGTCGTGGGTGCCAATTTCATGTTGTTCTCGGCTAAGGAGCGGGGGACCGACACCTTCGCGGGCCGGGTCACCTACCGACTACGCGTGATTGACGGCGCGATTCGGCTGGCGGGCAAGACCGTGGTCTTGGTGGACAACGAGTATGCACTGCCCAATATGGGCTTCTTGATCTAGGAGATGGTCATGTCCGGCAAAGCGGTCGTGTACAGCGAGTTCGCCCAGGTTTCGGTGGAGATCGACGAGAATGCCAAGAGCCCCCGGTTGCGTCTCGAGGATCTCCGCACGGGACAGACACGCTATCTCGACGCCCTTGTTCTCGAGGCGCTCGTGTGGCTGAGCGACGAGGCGATGGAACGCCTGCTCGACCCCTCTGCCGACCGTTGGCGGGAGGACCGTGATCTCGATGAGCTGTGATCTCGGGCGGCGCCGTTTCGCCACGATTCTTGAAAGGTTCTGTAGTTCATGACAACTCAACGCCTTGGTATCACGTCATACGGCACGTACCTTCCGCGACACCGGGTGTCCCTGGCCGAGATCGCGAGCGCCGGTGGCGCGAGTGGGGGACGGGGTGAACGTGTTGCCGCGTCGTTCGACGAGGACAGCACCACGATGGCTGTCGAGGCCGCACGTGCGGCGCTCGCGGGCGGGACGGACCAGGATCCGCGTTCGCTGTATCTGGCCACTACCTCGCCGGCGTATGCAGACAAGACCAATGCCGTTGCGGTGCATGCGGCATTGGGTCTGGATCGCGATGTTTTTGCTGCTGATATCGCCGGCAGCGCGCGCGGCACGGTGGCAGCCTTGCTCACGGCTGGAGAGTCGGGCGGCTTGGCAGTGTTGTCCGATGTGATCACCGGGCGGCCGGGTTCGGCCGATGAACGGAGCGGTGGTGACGGGGCGGCGGCTTTCGTCTTCGGTTCCGCTGAGACAGCACTTGCCACAGTGCTCGCTCGGGCCAGCCTCAGTGAAGAGTTCCTGGACCGTTGGCGTGTTCCCGGCGCTGCAGCCGGCAGCCAATGGGAGGAGCGGTTCGGGCTGGAGCGGTACCTCCCGCTGATCGCTGAAGTCGCGAAAGAGGCACTGGCAAAAGCAGATATCGGCCAGGTCGATCACGTCGTGGTGGTCTCGCCCAACAGCGGTGTCACCAAACGAGCAGCGAAACTGCTGCCCGCGGTGATCGGAACTACCGGATCTCCGATCGGGTACGCCGGTGCCGCGGGCCTCGGGCTCGCTCTTGCCGACGTACTGGACCGCGCCGAGCCCGGGCAGTCGATCCTGCTGATCTCGGCGGCCGACGGAGCCGATGCTCTTGTTCTGCGAACTACCGACCGGATCCTCCAGGCTCGCCAGAGTGTCAGCGTGGCAAACCAACTGGACTCTGGCCGTGCGCTCCCGTATTTCACCTATCTCAATTGGCGTGGACTCCTTGATCGTGAGCCGCCGCGCCGTCCTGAACCCGATTGGGCGGCTGCTCCGCCCTCCGCGCGGGCCCTGGGCTGGAAATTCAACTTCGCTGGAACACGTTGTTCTGCTTGCAGTTTCCTGCACCTTCCGCCCGCTCGGGTCTGCAAGGGTTGCGGGGCGGTCGACAAGATGATCGCAGAGTCGCTGGCGCCGCGTGAGGGCAGCGTGGCCACGTACACCGTAGACCGACTGGCGTTCTCGCCGTCTCCGCCGGTCGTGGATGCCGTGGTGAACTTCGACGGCGGTGGCCGTTACACCCTCGAGGTTGCAGATTCCGACGCGGAGACACTGAGGGTCGGCGCCCGAGTAGGCCTGACGTTCCGCCGTTTGGGCACCACAAGCGGAGTGCACAACTACTTCTGGAAGGCCAAGGCGCTATGAGTAGCAATGGAATTGCCGATAAGGTGGCCATCGTCGCTATGGGTTGTACTTCCTTCGGTGAGCATTGGGACCGCAGCGCGGACGATCTGCTCGTCGATGCCATGGCCGATTGCTTCGATGGCAATGATCGCATCTCACTGGCGGACGTCGATGCGTTCTGGCTCGGAACCCTCGGCAGTGGTCAGAGTGGGCTCACGCTGAGCAAGCCGTTGGCCCTGGACTACAAGCCCGTCACTCGCGTCGAGAACTACTGTGCCAGCGGTTCGGAATCATTCCGGAATGCCTGCTATGCAGTGGCTTCCGGTGCGTACGACAAGGTGATGGCCGTTGGTGTGGAGAAGCTCAAAGACTCCGGCTTCTCGGGTTTGCTACGCGGGGATCCTCCCGGGGACGGCACTGCTGCTGAGTTGTCGATGACAGCGCCCGCGGCGTTCTCGCTGCTGGACCCGGCGTACTGCGCACGCTACGGCGTCGACCCCGAGCAAATGCGTTCGGCAATGACGCACATAGCGTGGAAGAACCACGTGAACGGTGCGCTGAATCCCAAGGCGCAGTTCAGATCCGAAGTTTCCCGCGAGCGGATCGAGAGCGCCCCGCTGGTCGCGGGAAGGCTCGGTGTTTTCGACTGCTCCGGCGTGTCCGACGGTGCCGCCTGCGCATTGATCGTCCGCGCGGAGGACGCACATCTCTACACCGACACCCCGATGTATGTGAGGGGACTTTCGCTCGTTGCGGGTCCCGCGTTGGGTGCGACCGACCCAGGCTACGACTTCACGACTTTCCCCGAGGTTGTCCGCAGTGCCCAGGACGCGTACGCACAGGCGGGGATCATCGACCCGCGCACACAGATTTCCCTGGCTGAGGTGCACGACTGCTTCACGCCCACTGAACTTGTCCTGATGGAGGATCTCGGTTTCGCAGACCGTGGACAGGGTTGGAAGGACGTGCTGGCCGGTGAATTCGATCGGACCGGCCGACTTCCCGTGAACCCGGACGGCGGGTTGAAATCGTTCGGTCATCCAGTGGGGGCCAGTGGACTTCGGATGCTGTATGAATGCTGGCTGCAGTTTCGCGGGCTTGCAGGAGCGCGGCAACTGGACGATCCACGGACTGCGTTGACCCACAACTTGGGTGGCCGCCCGGGTAGTTGCGTTTCCTTCGTCTCTGTTGTCGGGCGTGAACGGGGTTGACATCGTTACATTTTCTAATCGATAGTAGATTCAATAAGGCGGAAGCTGTATGAGCTTGCAGGAGCAGCGGGCGGTGGAGATGGCTGTAGTGGACGGACTGGCCACCGTCACTCTCAATCGTCCCGATGCCAAGAATGCGATGAACCAGGACGTCGCGGACGATCTCTATGACATCGCGCAGCGTATCGCCCATGACAGCACCGTGCGCGCTGTATTGATCACCGGAAACGGGAAAGTCTTCTCCGTGGGCGGTGACATCACCGTCTTTGCCTCAACCCCCTCGGAGGAGGTGCCCGAAGTTCTCGGACGGATGGCCGGGCGCTATCACGACGCGCTGCGGCAATTCTCCCGGCTGCAGGTACCAGTGGTCGCCGCGGTGCATGGCGCCGTCGCGGGCGGGGCGCTCGGCCTCATCTACGTCTCGGACATCGTGCTCGCTGCCGAGGGAACGAAGTTCGCCACAGGGTTCGGCCAGATCGGACTCGCCGGTGACGGTGGCAATTCTTGGTTCCTGCCACGGCTTGTGGGCGCCCGACGCGCAGCGGAACTCTATTTCGAGGACCGTGTGCTGAACGCGCACGAGGCTGAGGACTGGGGTCTGATCACCCGGGTGGTGCCGGCTTCCGAACTTGGAGAACAGGGCGCTGCCGTGGCACGGAAACTGGCCACCGGTCCTACCGTCGCCTACGGCGCCATGCGGGCGTTGTTCCAGCAGTCGTCCACCACCACGCTGTCGCAGCAACTGGCAGACGAGGCGGCCGCGGTGGGCCTCATCGGTTCGTCCCGAGACGCGCAGCGAGCTTTCACGAGTTTCATTGCCAGACAACACCCCACCTTCGAAGGGAAGTGACCGCCGTGACCGGATTGGTCGTAGATACCGATGAGCATCGCCTGATTCGCGAGAGCGTCGCGAAGATCGCCGAGAAGTTCGGCCCCGAATACTATTTGGAGCGTTCCCGTTCCGGTGGCAACGTCGACGAGCTCTGGAATGAGCTGGGCGAGGCGGGCCTCGTCGGTGTCCACCTACCCGAGGAATACGGCGGCGGCGGGGCCGGTCTGTCCGAGTTCGTCATCGTGCTCGAAGAACTTGCCGCACACGGGATGCCACTGTTGATCGGCGTCATCTCGCCCGCCATCTGCGGTTGCATCATCGCCGAGCACGGCTCCGAGGAAATGAAGGACGAGTGGCTGCCCGGACTGGCCTCCGGCAAGCGACGAATGGCTTTCGCGCTCACCGAACCGGAGGCGGGCTCCAACAGTCACAATGTGACCACCACGGCCCGTCGCAGTGGCGAGGGCTGGAGCATTACCGGCGGCAAGTACTTCATCTCCGCGATCGAGGAAGCCGAGGCTCTTCTCGTGGTGACGCGAGATGCGAGCATCGAGCAGGCTCCGGGCTCGAAGCGCAGTCCGCTGTCTCTCTTCGTGGTCCCCAAGAACACTCCCGGTCTGGTGTTCCAGCCGCTCGAAACGGCGCTGGTCAATCCGGACCGTCAGTTCACCGTCTTCTTCGACGACGTCAAGGTCGGCCCGGAAGCGCTGATCGGCGCGCAAGGACGGGGTCTGAGGCAGGTGTTCGCCGGACTGAATCCCGAGCGCATCCTGGCGTCCTCGCTGAGCAACGGTATCGGCCGATACGCCATCGCGAAGGCCACCGTATACGCCAAGGACCGCAAGGTGTGGGATGTCGCGATCGGATCGCACCAGGGCGTCTCACATCCGTTGGCGGAAGCACATGTCGCCGTGCAGATGGCGCGTCTCGCCACGCAGCGCAGTGCCGCACTTCACGACGCCGGACTCGATGCTGCCGAAGCTGCGAACATGGCGAAGTTCGTCGCGGCGGATGCGTCGCTCAAAGCTCTCGATCAGGCCATCCAGGTGCACGGAGGCAACGGGATGAGCAAGGAATACGGCCTGGCGGAGTTGTGGTTCATCACGAGGATGCTGCGCACCGCGCCGGTCAGTCGGGAGATGGTGCTCAACTACATCGCTCAGACCACCCTCGGGTTACCGGCTTCGTACTGACCGATTTCGCGTGCCGCTACTTCTCGGCCCGCGCCGTTCTTACCGAGAATTTCACTGAGGAGCATCGCTATGAGTAGTCCCGAGAACAACTTCGACGCCCTGGTAGCCGGCGCCGGCGCCGGCGGTCTGTTCGCTGCGGCCCGGCTACAACATCTGGGCTACCGCACTCTGCTGGTGGAGCGTCTGGATCAGGTTGGTGGCCGCGCCTCCACACACGACATTGACGGCTTCAAGGTCAACAACGGTGCCATAGTCATCGAGACCGGCGGCATCACCGAGGAGACCTTCGCCGAACTCGGTGCAGAATTCGACGTGCGTTCGCCGAAGCCCCCGATTCTCTATCGTCTGGGTGGTAAGGATGTGGATGTCAGTGGCGGCGGTTGGGGCTTCCTTCTCGGCAAGCTCACCCGTCAGGGTGCCAAGCTGGTCAAGGGAATCGGCGCGGCCCGCAACGATTCCGGTCTGCCGGAGGACGAGTTGTCCACTGACGAGTGGGTGTGCAAGTACACCAAGAACGAGGGCGTGCGCGGCATCTTCCGCAACATGTGCGGTTCGGTGTTCGCGGTGAGTTCGGAGGAACTCCCGGCCCGGGTTTTCCTCACGTACTTCACTCGCAAGAGTGCGTTCAAGACCTTCGGTTTCGCTCCCGAGGGCACCATCGGAATCTGGCGTTCGCTGGCAAGCGCCTTCGAACGTGACGGCGGACAGCTCTGGCTGAACGCTGAAGTCGAGAGCATCATCACCGCCGACGGTCAGGTGACCGGAGCTGTGATCGAGCGCGACGGTCAGTCCGTGGAGGTTTCCTGCAGGTTTGCAGTCAGCGACACCGGCCCCGCGGCCACGGTGAGTCTCGTCGGCAGCGAGAATCTGCCGGCGGATTACCTCGAGACCGTGAAGCGTGGTGACCGGCCCTGCTCGATGATCGCGGTCAACTTCGCCAGCCAGGACAGACTGATCGACGTACCCGGCATGCTGAGCTTCGCGAACACCAAGCGTCTTTGCTATGTCGCGAACTTCACCGATGTGTGCCCCGAGATGGCTCCGGAAGGGTGGAACCTCTACGTCGGTGCAGCAGTCCCGAAACCTGCGGTGGGTGACTTCGACGAGGAAGCGGAAACCAAGATTCTCCTCGACGAGCTGCAGGCGGAGATCAAGGGTTTCGACAAGGCTCGAATCCTCTCCGTCGTCACCACCCGCGACGGGTGGCCGCCGCAGCGCGCGGTGTCGGGCTTCGATCTGCCAAACACCACTCCGATCGCCAACTTGTGGAACGTCGGCGACGGGGTGAAGGAATACGCCAACGGCGGCACCACTGCTTGCGCTGAGACCGCCAAGATTGTTGTCGACGCGGTCCGGGAGCGATTCGCTGTGGAAGCGACTGCGTAGCGGAAGTGAGGATCTGAGAGCGGCGGCCACCGGAAGATTCAGTGGCCACCGCTTCAGCCCTTTGCCGCGACCTTCTTGGCGCTTGCCGTCTTGGTGCCGGACCTGCGACCGACTGCCTTCGCAGTGTTGGACTTCGCGGCCACGCGCTTAGTGCTCGACTTCTCGGGGGCGGGTGCCGAGGATGTGTCGGCTACCGTTCCGGCAAGTGCGGCAGGACTCGCAATACCGTGCAGCACGATGGACTGCGCGGTCCGGACGAGGCTGGTCAGTGAGCCGCCTCGTTTCGGATTCCACCACTCTGCCGCCCAGTTCAGCGCCCCCATTACCAGCATGCGGGTAGCCCGAACGTCGAGATCCTCGCGTAGTTCCCCGGCGTCCTTGGCCGCCTGGTACAGCGCCTGCCACTCGTTGCCGTATTTGTTGCGTACGCTCTCGTGCCGCTCACGAAGGTGCTCCGGCATTTGTCCACCGTTGCGGATGGCGGCTGTGGTGTAGTCCGAGATGGAAAGTTCATAGCGCAGATGCGCCTCGACGGCTGCCGCGATGCGGTCGATAGGACGCGTATTGGGGTCGAGCGCCTCGAGTACCTCGCTCACATGGGCGCGGATATTGGAGATGCCGACGAACATGACCTCTTCGATCAGCTCTTCGCGGGATTTGAAGTAGTAGTAGATGGCGGGCGCCTGAAGTTCGGCGTGAGCGGCTACATCTACCAGCCGGGTACCGGCGAAGCCCTTCCGGCTAAGCACGTATGCAGCGGAATCGAGGATGCGTTCACGCGTGAGGGCGCTCTTCGTCCGGTCCTCGGCCGCTGATCCGGCCGTATCGTTTTTAAGCACGGATCGATTATATCGGCACACCGGCCACCCCAGTTACCTCCTGAACATGGCCCACCGATGCGCACTGGAAAGTGGACCTGCCGGAAGAGATACTTTAATCTATATTAAAGTAAATAATGATCCCTGTAGGAACTGCGCAATCGCGTCGAAAGGACACCGTCATGAAGGTTGAAGTTGACAGGAAGAAGTGCACCGGACTGGGCATCTGTGAGTCCTTGGCGCCGGCTTTCTTCGAAGTAGACGACTCCGGCGACCTGCTCCTGCTCAAGGACGACATCGGGCCCGATGAACTCGCCGAGATCGAAGAGGCCGTAGCGGGCTGCCCCACTGAGGCGCTGCGGATCATCCGCTAGGGGAAGCGCCGCGGGTTCTCCGGAGGAGGGGAACTCCCACAAAACGACATCAAGTAGAGGACGAGGATATGAGCGAGCGGCATCTGGTAGTGGTCGGCGCGTCTCTGGCCGGACTGCGTGCGGTCGAAGCAGCCAGGAAGACCGGCTTCACCGGACCGATCACACTGATCGGTGGAGAGAAGCACCTGCCCTACGACCGTCCACCGCTGTCGAAGGCCTATCTCGAAGCAGGATCGGAACCCGAGTCCACCCAATTCCGTGACAGTCGCACATTCTCGGATGAACTCGATGTGACACTGCTACTGGGACGACGCGCGACCTCCCTCGATACCGCACGGAAAGTCGTCGTAGTCGACGACCGTGAGGGGCGAAGCGAGGTGCATTACGACGCTCTTGTCATCGCCACCGGGGCCGATGCGCGCCTCTTGCCCGGTACCGAGGGGCTTGCGGGCGTTCATTCCCTGCGCACCATCGATGACGCGATTGCGGTGCGTGCGGCACTCGACGCGAATGCTCGGACGGTAGTGATCGGTGCCGGATTCATCGGCTCCGAAGTGGCTGCCGCAGCGCGTAAGCGAGGCGTGGACGTCACGGTCGTAGAGGCGCTGGCCACTCCGTTGGTGCGGGCCGTCGGCGAGAGGCTGGGTGGTGCAATCGCATCCCTGCACGAGCGCAACGGCACACCACTCCTGTGTGGGGTGGGTGTGAGCGCAGTGGAGGGCGCCGGACGCGTTGAACGCGTGGTCCTTTCGGACGGCACCGTTCTGCCCGCGGATCTGGTGGTCGTGGGCATCGGTGCTGTGCCGGCCACCGGCTGGCTGGAGGATTCTGGCCTGACTCTCGACAACGGAATCGTGTGCGATGAGAACCTCTACACCGGTGTGGAGGGAGTGTATGCGGCCGGCGATGTAGCACGTTGGCATAACACGCTTTTCGATCGTTCACAGCGTCTGGAACACTGGACCAGTGCTGCCGAGCAGGGAGCCGCCGCTGCCCGCAACGCGCTCGATCCTGATGCCGTGAAGGCTTACACCACCGTTCCCTACTTTTGGTCCGACTGGTACGGCAGCCGGATTCAATTCGTAGGGGTTCCGCAGGCCGACGAGATTGTGGTGGTCGACGGTGAACTCGACAGTGACCGCTGGGTCGCGCTCTATCGCGAGGGTGATCGTCTGGTCGGCGCCCTTACCCTCAACGGTCAGGCTGTGATCATGAAGTACCGAGGCCTGCTGATGAAGGGTGCCACCTGGGCCGACGCCCTTGCCTTCGCCGAGAAGCGAAAGCTGGCAGCTGTAGTCAAGGCGTAATCGCAGCGATACTGAATCCAGAATGCTTGGCTGACAGGATTTTTCGGAGAAATCAGGCCACCATCGCTCGGGCTGTGAGCGATGGTGGCCTAGTCGTACGTGTACTTCCGAAGTGGAGACGGACTAGATCGGGGAAATTGTCCGGCGTTTGCCCGGCACCCGAGATTCTCGTCGCGGAGCAACCCGGGACAGTGCTTCGGCTAGAAGTCGACGGGTATCCGAAGGGGCAACCACGTCGTCAATTCCGAATCCGTCAGCGGCTTCGAAAGCTCCGATATTGGAACTGAACTTGGCAATCAGCGACTTACGATGGGCCGTAGGATCATCCGCAGCTTCCCACTCGCGGCGGTAGGCGATGTCAACTGCGCCTTCCACCGGCATTGCGCAGATCTCGGCAGTAGGCCACGCAAGGGCGAGATCGGCTCCGTAGCTCCGTCCGCCGCCCATCGCGATGTACGCGGCTCCGTACCCTTTGCGCAGAACGATACTGAACCGAGGGACGGTTGCCTGCCCCATCTCGAAGACCAATCGCCCACTGCGCCGGGACAACTGGCTGGATTCGGCAGCAGTACCGATAAGGAACCCCGGCAGATCGATCAGGATGACCAGCGGCAAGCCGAACGCATCGCAGACTGCAATAAAATGTGCGGCTTTTTCACAGGCAGGGCTGTCGAGCGCCCCACCCAGATGAAGCGGCTGGTTCGCGATGACTCCTACTGGACGTCCGTCGATGCGCGCGAAGCTGGTCACTACGTTGGCCGCAACGACCTCGCGCAGTTCGAATACCGAATCCTCGTCGGCTATTCCGCGGATTACGTCCCTGACATCGTAGGATTGGCGACTGCTGAGCGGCACGACCTCGTCGAGATCGACGGCGGCCGGTTTCCGAATGCCGGGCACTCGTGGCGGAAATTCCTCTGAACTCGACGGCAAGAACCCGAGGAACGCCCGAATCGCGTCGATGGCTTCTGGCTCGTCGTCGACCGCGATATCCGCAACACCGTTGCATGCCTGAACATCGGCGCCGCCGATCTGCTCATTGGTCAGATTCTCACCCGTGGCAGCAGCGACAAACGGCGAGGAGGACATCCCCAGGGTCGACATATCCCTGACCATCACAACAAAATCGCTGAGTGCAGCGAGGTTTGTTGCGACACCGAAACCCGGGCCCATCATCGCCGAGACGACAGGAACCAGTCCCGACAAATCGACGAGCTGTTGAAGTAGAGGTGACCCGGGTGCGGCGTGGCGTGAATCCAGACCCTCCTGCATGCGGTGCCCGCCCCCGTCGCTCAGCAAGATCAGCGGGATCCGGTCTAGCAGAGCGCGTTCGGCGCATCGAGCGACCTTCTGCATTCCGGTGACGCCGTTGCTGCCGCCCAGCACGGTAAAGTCGAAGACCGCCAGCGCTACTGGCCGACCATCCACGTAGGCCACTCCCGTGACGACGCCGTCGCCGGGTGCAATCAGGGGGTCGCTTCCGGGCTGAGCAGGCCCGGGCCCGGCCAGTCCGCCGAATTCGAAGAAGCCATCCTCGTCGGCCAATAGTGCGATGCGCTCGCGGGCGGTCAGTTTGCCGCGCTGATGTTGACGGCTGACCTCTGCCGGCCTCGACGCGTCAAAACCCGACGCGTGCCGATCGATGACCTGCTGCGCAAGTGGATTTGGTGTCGAATCCTTGCTCACCGCACTACCTTTCAATGAATTTGGTGCCCAACGAAGCTGGTTCTCTCTGATTCATCGCCATCGTCCCGAAAACCGAGATCACTCCGTCGGCGTTAATTGAATGTAAGTTAAAATAAAGACTGCGTCAATCTGCTTGCCGGGCGTGCGTCCGACAAGCAGATGAACGCAGATCTGCTACTGCGGAGCAGTTCGAAGGCCATCCTCGGAAAGCGTCGTGCCGAGCATGTTCGGCCGGCTCGATCTCAGGCTCTATGCAGCCGAGACAGATGGATTACGCGTCAGGTTGACAAGGTTGGAAGTTCCTGCCATTCTCCTTTGCAGGTCACGAGTACCAGTGTTCAGCCCCGGCTTGCTGGTCGGCAACCCTCCTCCGCGGTGGGGTGCTCCGGGTGACGACCCGGCTGTATCCGAAAACGGATGCGGCAAGCGCGGGCTTCCGGGAACAACACCCGAAAAATGAGTCCTTGAACGTGAGGATTGTCTTCGATGACTGCTGTTTTGAGTGCCGAGTTCTGTGCCACCGCCCCCATTGCCAAGGTTTCGGGTTCTGACCTGCAGGTTCCCCTCGTGCAGGGCGGCGAGTGTTCGTACGCAAACTTCGACTACGCAGCCAGTGCGCCAGGCATTGGCCCAGGTCACGGACTGCATCGCAGAATTGCTCCCACTTACGCCAGCGTCCACCGCGGCGCCGGAAACGTCCGAAGGCCAGATCGTCGGATTCACGATCCGGCATGACTACACGACACTGGCGGACGTCCCGGTCTCCCGGTCTCAGCTCCGGCGGGGCACAGCCCGCATCGCACCAGTAGTAGCAGAGACGTTGCACCGTCTCACCGCCCCAGAGCGAACCGAATCCGCTCGGTTGCAACAGTCGATCGAACGGCTACGAGTGGAAGAGGACGCTGCTCGCAACGCTGCGACCTCGCTCCTGTTCCCTGACGAGCAGACGCTCGTCGCAGCCGAAGCCCGACTAGCTGCGATCGGCGCGGAGATCGCCGGCGTCCTCGACAGCGACCACCAGCACAGTCAGGCGGCCTGACCGACACGGGGCAGGTGCGGATCCTTCGCCTTGCCGCACCTGCCCCGAATCCGCACCAGAGAACCGGCCCTCACACCTGATCTGTGAGGGCCGGTTCGCTGGTGTCGGCGGCAGCAAAGAGCCGGACAGGTCCACAGACAACTTCCCCCACAGCGCGGCCGGACAGTCATGACCACAAATACCGCTGGCGACCTACGAGAGTTTTCTCGTAGGTCGCCAGCGGTATTTGCCTCTCAGGCGGCGTACACAACACGTCCAGACTCTCGGCCAACAAGCCTCCGTCCAGAACCCACCGGACGAACAGAGGCTCGCTCGAATCGAAGTTGGCGTACTCCACTTCGCCGGTCACCCCCAACTCCGCGACAACAGAGAGCGCCGCTTTGGCCGCCACGGCGTCCCAGGGATAACCAGCATCGCGCAGCGCACCTCCACCGCCGAACCGGATGTGCAACGTCGACACCGTGCAGTCTACCCGAAAGTGTTCGCACTGCTCTACCAGTGCGCTCGTACGGAACAATCCAGCCAACATGCCAGCGAGCCGCGCATCAGGACTGACGTCAGAGAACTCACCCCGTGTCTCCGCACCACATGACACCAGCGAAGCAATCGTTGCCGCCACTGTTGCATCCAACCCACCATCGTCGTCACTTCGATCAGCGACGACGAATGCTCCACGGAAGCAACGACTTTGTCCTTCACCCATTATGTCCCTCGATTCTGTCTGCGAAATCCGATACGCCAATGGCCACCAGGGACGACTGCGGGTGCGGCACGCCGACCTCATGCTCCGCTCGAACCGAGAGCCCGGACAGGACAGACACCCAACCGATCCGATTTCCAACACGCGCTGGCCCACCGAGATCCCGTAGCTCTCAACCCGGTCACCGCACTGACGCGCACCCACCACCGCTCTCGCGCTTTGGGTCCAGTTCACGGACAGCGTCCGCCCGGTGCGCGATGCCTTCATCGCTTTGCATGCACCGTGCCGACGAGGCTGACAGCTCGCGCCACACGACCCTGCCCTCATCGGCGACAGTTCCTGTTTGTCGCGCTGAGTGTCTGCGTGGCGAGGCAGACTGCTCGCTATGCAAACCCCGCATCCACGGCGCCGCACGATGCAGCCGATACCATCACCGCGCTCAGTAGCTCCAGTCGCGCGCTCGAGGACCTATCCATGCTGCCCGCGGCACCGGGCCTTTACGCGTGGTGGGCGGCGCCGGAGGTGTTCTCTCAGCTCCCGGGGCCCACACACCCGACCAACGCTGGGATACGGCTGCTCTACATCGGTCTCGCCACGAACCTGCGCCGGCGGATTATCAGTAATCATCTGCGCCGCAGCGGATCATCCACCCTCCGCCGCACCCTCGCCGGGTTGCTCCTCGATACCGAGCACTACCGGACCCGACGCACTGATCGCGTCGTCCTCGTCGACGAGGACGAGATTCGACTGACTGCCTGGATGCACACCCATCTACGATTGACCTGGTTCCAGCACCCGGCATCGTCAACTTAACTGGGCCTCCAGTCAGGGACGATCATTGGATGAGCTTTGGAAGCGAGACACTGGCGGATGCGACGCGGTCACTGTACAAACGGCACCGCTATCCTGCGGAGATCATCGCGCACTGCGTGTGGTTGTACTACCGGTTCACCTTGAGCTTGCGCGACGTTGAGGAGTTGATGCTCGCCCGCGGCATCGTGGTTTCGCACGAGACGATCCGTACATGGTGCGCGAAGTTTGGGCCCGAATACGCGCGTGGCCTGCGCCGACGCGCTCCCGAACCTGGCGACACATGGTTTTTGGACGAGGTGTTCATCAAGATCGGCGGTATCCGGAAGTGCCTGTGGCGGGCGGTCGATCAGGAAGGGAACGTCCTCTTTCGTCCTGGTCCAGTCACGACGCAACGCGAAGGCAGCGAAACGCTTCTTCGGCAAGCTGATGCGCAAGCAGGCCCCGGCGCCGAGGGTGCTGGTGACCGACACGCTCGCCAGTTACGTTGTGGCGCATCGTGAATTTATGCCATCGGTCGAACACCGGCGCTCGAAGTACCTCAACAACCGGGCCGAGAACTCGCACCAACCGACCAGGCAGTGCGAACGGGCAATGAAGGTCTTCCGCTCGCCCGTTGCGGCACAACGGTTCCTGGCGGTGGTCAGTGCGATCTCGCCGCACCTCCGGCCTGGCCGACACAAGCTCACTGCGAGCGATTACCGCTTCGAAATGACCGGCCGATTCGCTACCTGGAACGACGTCACCGGCGCACCTTACGCCGCCTGAACCGGTTTCACTCCAAGAGAATTCGCCCCCCAGTATGACCGAATGCTGTTGATCCCCAGTTGCGTTCAGCTAAGTTGACAAAGCCCGATCAGGGCCGATTTTCCACCCAGTTCGTGCACCACGGGCTTGAGTGACCGCGCCGCCAGGGCCATGATGTCGCTTCCAGTGCGATCGGATCCGGTGAAACTGATCATGTCGACAAGCCGGCCTCGGCGGCAGCTGACGTTTGACGGCACGATGGTGGGCATCGGTCTGACGCCTGGTGTCACGACAACTAGGAAGCGTCGTACAGTTCGTGGGCGCGTCGCGTCATCTCGACCTTGTGGTAGCTGGGGAACATGCCCTCGGCCGGCTTGATGTCGCGCAGGACTTCCTTGGCGACGACGACCTTGTGGACCTCCGTAGGGCCGTCGGCGAGGCCGACATGGAACGAGTGGATGACCCACTCGGCGAACGGCATCTCATGGGTCAGGCCCAGCGATCCGTGGAGGTGCAGGGCACGGGAAGAGATGTCGTGGAGGAGCTTGGGCATCGTCGCCTTGACGGCCGAGACGTTTTTGCGGATTGCCTTCCAATCGTTGCCCTGGTCGGCCAGCCACGCGGTCTCGAGGATTAGCAGGCGGAACTGACGCAACTCGACCCAGCTGTCGGCGATCTTCTCCTGCACGAGCTGTTTCTGCGAGAGTTGCTCGCCCTTGGTCTCGCGCGAAACGACTCGCTCGCATATCATCTCGAAGGCGCGTGTGGCCTGGGCGAGGGTGCGCATTGCGTGGTGCATGCGGCCACCGCCGAGACGGACCTGAGCCACGACGAATGCGTCGCCCGGTCCTCCGAGCATGTTCTCCGCCGGGACGCGGACATTGTTGAAGCGCAGGTGGGCATGCGATTCGTCGGGCTCCCCGTAGACACCGTAGTTCTTGATGTTCTCGATGCCGGGAAGGTCGCGCGGGACAATGAACATCGACATGCGGCGGTACGGGTTCTCGGCGTCCGGGTCCGTCACCACCATGAGGATGAAGAACGCCGCGTGGTCGGCCTCGGAGGCGAACCACTTCTCGCCGTTGATGACCCACTCGTCGCCGTCGGGCTCGGCATGGGCCGTGAAGATCAGGGGGTCGGCGCCGCCCTGCGGTTCGGTCATCGAGAAGCACGACACGATCTCGTTCGCCAGCAGCGGGTGGAGGAAGGTCTCCTTCTGCTCGTCGGTGCCGTAGTGCGCGAGGATCTCGGCATTTCCGGAGTCCGGCGCCTGGCAGCCGAAAACGATCGGGCCGAAGCGCGACATGCCGAACTTCTCGTTCATCAGTGCGAGTTTGAGTTGGCCGTAGCCCTTTCCGCCCAGTTCGGGGCCCAGGTGGCAGGCCCACAGTCCACGCTCCTTGACCTCGGCCTGTAGCGGCCGGACGAGGCGGATGAACTCAGGGTCGTGGATGTTCCACTGGCTGCCCAGTAGGTAGTCAAGCGGCTGGACCCGCTCGCGCACAAAGGTGTCGATCCAGTCGAGTTCGGGCTGAAACTCAGGATCGTTCTCAAAGCTCCACATGCTGGGTGTCCGTTCCGTCGAGGTGATGTCGGCACGACAGTAGGTCAATTGAATTAAAAACACAATCAACTGATTCACTGTGGTTTGAAGTGGATACGTCGAGGTTCCGGACCATGGAACGTGCTCTGGTCCACACTCGATCGGCCCGAAAGACTGGCGATCAGTGAGACAACAGGAGGTTGACGATGAGTAATGTCCAGGTGGACCCGGTTCCCGTACTGTCCGTGTCGGACGCGCAGCTTCGACAGATCGAGCGGTACCTCTTCGACGAGGCGCAGTTGCTCGACGAGTGGCGGCTGCACGAGTGGCTCGAGCTCTTCACCTCAGATGCCCACTACCTCATTCCTTCCACAGATCGTCCCGACGGCGACCCGAGCCGCGACTTGTTCCTCGTGCAGGACGATCGGTTCCTGCTGGAGCAGCGTGTCAACTCGCTGCTGACCCGAGCTGCTCACGCGGAATACCCTCACTCACGGACGACCCGGATGATCTCCAACATCCGGGCAACGCACGGGGAATCCGGCCGCATTCACGTCCGCGCCAACTTCGCCGTCTACCGCGTCCGCAACGGGGTCATCGACACGTACGTCGGCCAATACCGTCACATTCTCGAGCCTGATGCCGAGCAGGTCCTCAAGTACGTTGAGCGCAAGTCCGTCCTGACAATGGACGCGCTCCGTCCACACGGCAAGGTCAGTATCATCCTGTGAGCCGTCTCGAAGGTAAGGTCGCGATCGTCACGGGCGCCAGTGCCAATATCGGGGGATCGCTGGCAGCAGGGCTCGCAGCAGCGGGGGCCAAACTCGTCTGTACAGACATGTCGGCCGAAGTTGCGGCAGCGACTGTCGCACGTATCGAGGACGCGGGTGGTGAGGCACTTGCCGTCACCGGTGACGTCACCGATCCCGATCACGTATCGGACGTCGTCGCTCAGACGCTGGAGCGCTGGGGACGTATCGACGTGCTCGTCAACAACGCCGTCTGGTTCAACCAAAAGGGGCTCTTCACAATGCCTCTCGATGAGTACCGCCGCCAGATCGACATCATCTTGGGTGGTGCCTTCCTGTTCACCCGGGCGGTCGGCCAGGCGATGATCGACCAGCAGGTCGCGGGCAGCATCATCAACGTCCTCTCGACCGCGGCGTGGCAGGGACAGCCCGGCAACATCGGCTACAGCACAGGCAAAAGCGGACTTATCAACTTCACTCGCTCGGCCGCGATGGAGCTCGCCGAGCACGGGATCCGGGTCAACGGCTTCACCCCGACAGCGACGCAGCCGGAGGACCCGGAACTGGTGGCTCGGATGGCCGCAATGACGAGCCAGCCCAGCGCTTACCCGATGGACTTCACGGCTCAATTCCCGATGAAGCGGTTGCCGACGCCGAGCGACTACGCACCGACGGTCGTGTTCCTTGCATCGGACGACTCCCGGATGATCACCGGCAGCAACATCACGGTCGACGGCGGTGCCACCGCCAAATACTGGCCGTGGAGGCCCCAGCAGGACTGAACAACCCACTAGGGCCGAACAGGAGGACACCGTGCGTGCTGCAATCATCACAGAACTCGGAGCTGAGCCAGTCCTCGGCGAGCGACCCGACCCGGTCGCTGGCGAGGGCGGCGTTCTCGTGCACGTTTCAACCGCAGCCCTCAATCCGGCGGACTTGGTTTATGCCTCGGGTATTCGGCTGAAGCCGTCGACGCCGTTCGTCCCCGGGATCGAAGCGGTCGGTAGAACACCCGACGGAAAGCGGGTCTACTTTTATCCCGCACAGCACCCCCACGGCACGTTCGCGGAGCAGGCCGTGGCGCACCTGGGGCAGGTCCAGCCGCTCGCCGACGACATCACCGACGAACAGGCTCTGTGTCTCGGCGTCGCCGGCACGACCGCCTGGCTCGCGCTGACATACAAGGCCGGCATCCAGCCCGGTGGGTCGGTACTGGTGCTCGGAGCGACCGGCAGCGTCGGCCAGATCGCCGTACAGGCGGCCAAGGCTCTCGGAGCGCGCCGAGTCGTTGCCGCGGGTCGTGACCGCGAAACCCTGGACACCCTGCTCGATCATGGAGCGGACACCGTGGTGACGCTCGACGAGGGCTATGAGAGCAGGCTCGTCGACGTCTCCGAGGGGGGCTTCGATCTCGTCGTCGACTCTTTGTTCGGCGACCCCATGGTGGCCGGCATCCGGGCGACCCGGGCCGGCGGGCGGATCGTCAACCTCGGAATGCGCGCAGGCCGGACCGTCGAACTCCCCGGGATCCCCCTCAAAGGGCGTGACCTGCTCTCGTGCAGCATCGACATGGTGCCGACCGCCGTCAAGGCGCGGGCCTTCGGCGACCTGTGCCAGGTGGCACGCACAGGTGGGATCCACGTCGAGTTCGAGCGTACGGCCCTCGCAGACGTCGCCGAGACGTGGAAACGCCAGGCAACCAGTCCACACTGCAAGCTGCTCATCGTGCCCTAAGCGTGGGACCTCGGCTCAGGTGGTGATGGCGGTCATGATCGTGCAACTCGGGCGCGTGCCGTTCGAGTCGGCCCGAGTTGCCGCCACATTGCGGTTCAGCCATGCATGGGCTGGCGGTCTCCAGAGTCGTGACCAGGAGCGCGATGGTGTCGGCTCTTGCACCGGGGTGGGGCGATACGCCCGCGTGCCTCGACCCTGTGTGACTCGACATAGACGAGGAATCCGTCCTCGGTCTCGATGACCAACAACAGTGCAGGCTACCGCTGTTCCATCTGACGGGACGGTACTCATGCTGACCGTGATCAGGGAACCCGGGCGGTGCGCAGACGTTCCAGCGGTCGGAACCGTGGGTGCCATTTATCGGACACGGATCCCACGATAGCCATTGATTACGGCGTTATCTACGTCACACCGATTTGGCTGCACCGATAGCGACACTCCCGTCGCACCAGCGCGCTCTGGGTAGGTGGCAGCGATGAGGAAGAGGTCCAAATGAGCATCGACATCATTGAACCGTTCACGCTCGACCGGGAAGTCAACGCGTCCCGTGAACCGACTGAGAATGTAGCGCAGTCTTCCGCGTCGAAGGCGCTGGAACTGCTCGAGGTCATCTCGAAGGCCCGCGGAAACTCCTTCGGACTCACCGAGGTCGCGGCCGACATCGGCGTCCCCAAGAGCACGGCGCACCGGCTGCTCAAAACTCTCGTTGAGCACGGCTTCGTTGGACGCAGCGGCTCACGCTACCGAGTTGGCGGCACATTCTTCGAGCTCAGCGAAGCAGCTCGGTGGTCGGAGTTCGGCGAGTTGCGTGATGTCGCGTCCGGACCGCTCAACTGGCTGTTCGAGCGCTCGAACGCCGACGCTGTCCACGTCGCGACCCTGAGCGGTCGCGACGTGCTCTACCTCGACAAGATCACCAGACCAGCTGGAACCGGCTGCCGAGCCGAGTCGGCGGTCGCTTCCCAGCTACCTGCACGGCACTCGGCAAGGCGATCCTCGCCTATAGCTCGCGGGCGACGGTGTTGTCCGTCATCGGACAGCCACTGTCCCGGGTCACCCCCTACTCGGTTGCTCTACGCAACCAGTTCGTCGAGCAGTTGAGCAAGGCGCACACGGATGGTTACGCGATCGAGCGTGAGGAGGCATGCCACGGAACGATTTGCGTCGCTGCCCCGGTTCTGCGCGATGGAAAGACAATCGCTGCGATCTCGCTGAGTGTCCCGACTGCGGGTGTGGCGCGCACCGGTGACGCCGGTCTGGATTCCTTGGGCCGGCTCGCGGTCGACGCTGCTGCCCGAATCACGCGCCTGCTCCCTCTCGACTGAAAGAGGTCGCTATTGCCCGTGAAAACGACCCGTCCTTAACCGAGCACGCGCATCGCTTCCCGAATCGCCTGCCTGTTTCATCTCGTCCATCTACCCTGAAAGAGGTCCCTGTGCCCATAGACACCGACCCGTCCATTGCCGAGCATGTTCGCCGCTGGGCGACCACGGCGCCCGATAAGCCCTGCATGAGTTGCGATGATGTGACCCTGACGTGGGCCGAGCTCCACGACAGGGCTAGCCGGCTCGCACACGGGCTCACCGAGTCCGGAGTCGGACCGCAAGACCGGGTCATCTTCCTCGACAAGAACAACCCGGAGTTCTTCGAAATCACGGCCGGCTCCGCGATGGCAGGGGCCGTGACCGCAGCGGTAAATTGGCGCCTCGCGCCACGTGAGATGCTGCAGATCATCAACCACTCCACGGCCAAGGTGTTGTTCGTGGGGGAAGAGTTCGTAGGGCAGTACGAGCAGTTTCGTGACGATCTGACGACGGTCGAGAAAGTCGTCGTGATCGGCAGGGCGCAGGGCCTGGAAAGCTACGAAGACTGGCTCGAGCGTCACGTCGCGAAGGATCCCCTCGTCCCGGTCCGGTCCGACGACACCGCGATGCAGATGTACACCTCGGGCACGACGGGCCTACCCAAGGGAGTTTTGTTCAGTAGCCGCGCCGTGCTCGCGACGGAGGGAATGGCCGAGGTCCTGCGCATTGACGAGACGTCAACCCTGCTGATCTCGATGCCGGTCTTTCACTCGGCAGGAGCATGCTTGGGGGTACTGGGTTTCCGCACAGGTGCCCACATCGTCATCGCGCGCGATACCGCTCCGACCACAGTCTTGTCGCTCATCGCACGGTGGCGGATCACGATGACGACGCTCGTTCCGGCGGTGCTCAAGATGATCGCCGAGTCGTCCGAGATCGACCGATATGATCTCTCCAGCCTGGATACGATCGCTTACGCCGCTTCACCGATCTCACCTGAACTGCTTCGTCGGTGCCTGGCCGTCTTCGATGCCAGGTTCCTGCAAATGTACGGTCTGACCGAGACGCAGAGCGCCACTACCTTGCTCCCCGAGGACCATCTCGACCCCGAGCATCCCGAACGTATCCTGTCGGTCGGCAGGGCCATACCTGGTGTCACCTTGCGCGTCGTCGACCCCGGGACGGGCGACGACGTCGAGGACGATGTCGTCGGTGAGGTCTGGATCAAAGCGCCTACCAATATGCACGGATACTGGTGCAACGAAGAAGCCACGCGCGACACGCTGACCGAGGATGGTTTCGTCCGAACCGGTGACGGTGCATTGCTACGGGACGGATACGTTTACATGCGTGACCGGCTCAAGGACATGATCGTGAGCGGGGCCGAGAACGTCTACCCGATCGAGATCGAGAACGTCCTGATCGAGCATCCCGCCATCAACGACATCGCAGTGATCGGCGTCCCGTCGAACCGGTGGGGTGAGACGGTCAAGGCGATGGTCGTCCTGAACGCCGATGCTGCACTGACCGAGGCCGAAGTCATCGCCTACGCGCGGGCCAACCTTGCGGTCTACAAGTGTCCTACATCCGTTGAATTCCTCGACGAATTACCGCGCAATCCCTCAGGCAAAATCCTCAAACGGGTACTGCGCCAGCCCTATTGGAACGATGCGGAAGGCCACATCGGCTGACCGGCAGCGTTCCAGCGTCCAGAACGTTCACGTGACGGGTGGTGGTCGGTGGGACACCATCGACCGATAGACGACGAGAGGGGCAAGGAACGATGATTCCCGTTCCCAGGATCATACCAACGTACGCCGAAGTCGTTGCTGCAGGTGGTAATTGGCCGATCGCGCAGATCAACCTGCCCGGCATCCCCCGCGGCGCCGTGATCTTGCTGTTTGACCAGGATGGGCTGGGCGAACAGTCGGTCGAACTCATGAACGGGTTCGCGGAGCAAGGCTACGAGTCGCTCGCGGCCGACATGACGGCCGTCAGTCCCGATCTCATTGATGACGACCGCGTGCTTGAGGTCCTGCGATCCTTCGTGGCGCAGCTCGAGAAGCGAGGCTGGCGCGAGGAACAGATCGGCATCGTGGGCTACGGCTTCGGTGGACGGATCGCCCTGCGGGCGGCCGCCGATCTGGACCTCGGCGCCGCCGTCAGCGTCTCGCCAGACGGAGTGGCCCGCGGCACCGACGTCCGACCCGCACTGGTCGACGACGCCCGACCGGTCACGACGCCCTGGCTGGGCATGTTCGGAGCCGACGACGAGGCCGCGCCGATTGAATCCGTCAGGCTTCTGGCCGAGCGGCTGACGGACTCGTCACCGGCATACACCGAGGTCGTGACTTACCCCGGTGTCGGCGATGACTTCTTCCGCGAGTCGGCCGAGGCCTTGGGCCATGCAGCGATGTTCGACTCCCGGCAGCGTGTCATGGAGTGGCTAAACCTGCGGGTCGTGCCGCGGCAGTCGCCGTTCGCCGAGATCTGGTCCCTCAAGGAAGCCATGAGTGACTGACATGGCTTCGTTCGATCTCCCCGCGTTTCCGATGATCGGAACGTCCACTATCCCGTGCCGTATGGCCCAGGCACGTTTGACCGAGCAATGATTCGGCGGAGGTCAGTTCTCCGCAGCACCCAGAGCACCGAGAATACAAAGGAAGTGTGCTGATGTCGCAATTCATCGACGACGACCGCGAGATGCCCCGTTTCCGGGTAAACCGTCAAGCGATGGTCGATCCCGAGGTCTTCGCCAAGGAACGCGACCAGATCTTCAGCCAGGTTTGGCTCTACCTCGGTCACGAGACAGAGCTGAAGAAGCCCAACGACTTCAAGACGCGCAACGTCGCGGGTCGTCCGCTGATCTTCGGTCGTGACTCCAAGGGCAAGATTCAGGTCTGGATCAATTCGTGCCCGCATCGCGGCGCGATGATCTGCCGCGAGCCGGAGGGCAATGCCCGGTTCATGACGTGCTTCTACCATGGCTGGAGCTTCAGCTCTGCGGGCAAGCTAGTCTCTGTCCCTGGCGACACCTCGTACGGTCCGGCTTTCGAGCGTCCAGGCTTGTCGACCCCAGCGAAGGTCGACTCGTACCGAGGCTTCGTTTTCGTCAGCTTCAACCCTGACGTCGAGCCGCTGGTCGACTACCTCGCTGGTGCAACAGACTTCATCGACCTGGTCGCAGATCAGTCCGAGGCGGGCATGCAGATCCTCGAGGGGTCGCACGAGTACTCGGTCAAGGCCAACTGGAAGTTACTCGTTGAGAACAGCGTCGATGGCTACCACGCGGTCTCGGCGCACCAGCGCTACTTCGAGATGGTTATGGCATCCGGGGTCGAAATCGACAGCGCCAAATTGTCGCAGTCCGTGGGCCTCGATCTGGGTAACGGACATGCTGTCGTCGCCGGCGGACCCGATACAGGCGGACTGTTCGGACGTCCGCTTTCCGTAGAGGGCAATGCTGAGAGGGAGTCGCGCTTCGAGGAGTTCCGGGCGAAGTACGGCGACGAGTGGGTCGACCGGATGTCAGGGTCCCGCAATCTTGTGATCTTCCCCAATCTGGTCATCATCGACTTGGTTATGGGCGTCGTGGTCCGCAAGATTGACCCACTCGCACCCGACTATATGGAAGTCTCGGCCTGGCAGCTCATCCCGCCGGAGGAGGGCGACGAACTCAAGCGCCAGCGCCTCGACAACTTTCTGACGTTCTGGGGGCCGGGCGGCCTGGCCTCACCCGACGACGTCGAGGCGCTCGAGACCTGTCAACGGTCCTTCGCCTCATACCAGGAATTGCCGTGGTCGGACGTTTCGCGCGGCATGGCAGGGGAGGACCAGCCCGTAGGATCCGACGAGTTGCAGATGCGGGCATGGTGGCGGCGCTGGAACGCACTGATCACCGGAGAGGTCCTGCCCCCGGAGCAGCACAATCCGCCGGCCGCGGGATACACCGCCGCACGTAGGGTCCAAGAGCAGCAGCCCGCCACCTGAGTGCGAGAACGCGAGACGTAACGATGCCCACCAGATTCACGACTGGTGGGCATCGTCCGTTTTTCGGGGCACCTCAGGAGCCGCATGGCATCCCGTAGTGCGTAGAGCTGTGACGGTTGGTTCCGTTCCGGCGTTCTGCAGGGCTGAACGCCGGAACGGCTGACGTCACGGGTGGGTCACGAGTCGCCCCACGACCTCGCCACGCTCGAGCCGGGCGTAGGCCTCATTGAGGTCGGCCAGGTCGACGACGGTCGTTTCGGGCCGCAGATGCCCTTGCGCGAGTAGGTCGAGGAACTCGGCCATATCCGTGACGGTGCGGCCGAAGGAGCCGCGCAGGGTCTGGCGGCGCAATATCAGGCTGTGTGTGTCGACCTTCGCGGCGGCCGCAGACATCCCGACCACGACGACCCGCCCTCCGCTGCGCACGACACTTAAGGCTTGCTCGGTCGTGGAGCCGGTGCCCGCGAAGTCGACGAGGACATCGGGGCGCAGGTCACGCAGCGACTCGATCTCGGTGAAACACTCGGTCGCTCCAGCGCCTCGTGCCGCGTCGAACGTCACGGGGTTCACGTCTACGCCGTAGACCGTGCTGTCGAGCAGTGCTGCTGTCCGCACGCCGTTGAGGCCGAGGCCTCCCAGTCCGATGATCGCCACCGTTTCACCGGCATTGACTCCTGCGGTGGTTCGGACGGCCGAGTAGGCCGTTGCGATCGAGTCGGTCGCGACTGCTGCCTCATCGAAGCCGACACCGTCGGGGATGGGTTGCAGCTTCTCGTGCGGCACCGTGACGTACTGGGCGAAGCCGCCGTCGATAGTGAGGCCCGGTGTGGCTCGAGGGATCATCGGCCCGCCGGAGATAACTCGATCGCCCACCGAGAAGTGGGTGGGAACCCCGTTACCGATTTCGAATATGGTTCCGGCGATTTCGTGACCGAGCGTGATCGGTGCGGTGGTGGCGAGCAGCTCGCCCTCCTCGGTGGACATCGTGTGGACCAGTGAGCCGTCCAGGATGTGCAGGTCGGAGTGACACAACCCGGCGGCTTCGACGCGCAGCACGACCCATCCTGGTGCTGCGTCCGGTATCGGAATGTCCTGCAGTTCCATGGGTCGCCCGGCGACGGTCATGCGCATAGCTTTCATGGGCTCAGGATGTCTTCGAGGGCGACGTCGATAGGAAATGTTCCACGGGCCGAAACGGCAAACCTGGCGTTATGCGCCGCGGTAGCTGACTTTGCGCAAGCGTTCCGTCTGCCGGAACTTGTGCTTCGCGCCACGGCTGTCTCGATGGAGGCTTCAGCCGATCACACGGATGGCACTTCCTGCATTGTCGCGTCCGGCATGCCAGGAAATTCCAGAGAAACGCGGGCATGCGGGAACGGCTCCACGTCGGAGACAGCAGCAGGATTTGTCGTCCGCAGAGTCTCCGCGGTGCCTCGTTCCGTTCGGTGGAACTAGCTGTGACACCTCGATGTAGTCCACATCACACTGACGAAAACGGATGGTCAGTGTGCCTTCGCTCACACCTAGTGCGACGCACATGCCACACGAACCACGGGAGACCATATGAAACAGTTCCTGGCCAGAGAGACGAGGAGATCACCATGAGTGGGCTCATCATCGACGACGTTTCGATGCACTTCGGCGGGATAAAAGCCCTCGACGGCCTTTCATTCACGATCGGCAGCGGACAGATCTGCGGCCTGATCGGCCCTAACGGGGCCGGCAAGACCACGCTGTTCAACTGTGTCAGCCGGATCTACCAGCCGAGCTCAGGCAGCATCAGGATGGATGGAGAGGAACTCCTTTCCGTACCTGCTCACAAGATCGCCGGGCACGGCGTTGCACGCACGTTCCAGAACCTCGGCCTGTTCCCGTCGCTGACCTTCCTCGAGAACACGATGGCCGGCGCCTACTCCTGTGGCAGGGGCGGCTATGTGCGGTCTCTGCTTCGCTTCGGTGAGGACAAGGCAGAAAAGCAACTCCGGAGTGAGTCGTTCGAACTGCTCGAACGGCTCGACCTTGCGGACCTCGCCTTCCTTCCCGCGGCTGATCAACCGTTCGGCACCCTCAAGCGGCTCGAGTTGGCACGCGCGCTGGCCGCCAAGCCCAAGTTGCTGCTGCTCGACGAGCCCGCCGGTGGGCTGACCCACAGCGAGGTCGACGAGCTGTCCAGCACGATACTGCGCGTCCGCGACGAGTTCGACCTCTCGATCCTGCTGGTCGAGCACCACATGGCGATGGTCATGGGCATCTCCGACCTCGTCGTCGCGATGAACTTCGGCAAGAAGATCGCCGAGGGGAAGCCCACCGAGGTCCGTTCACACCCCGAGGTCATCTCGGCCTATCTGGGAGCGCCCGCCGCATGAGCCTTCTCGAAGTACAAGATCTGTACGCCAACTACGGCACCGCTGATGTTCTGCACGGGATCAACCTGACTGTCGAAAATGGGGAGGTCGTCGTGATTCTGGGTGCCAACGGCGCTGGTAAGACGACGACGATGCGCGCCATCTCCGGCATGATCCAGCGTCGTGGCCGCGTGATGTTCGACGGTAACGACATTTCCGCAGCCTCACCCGACGAAGTCGTGCGACTCGGACTGGCCCAGGTCCCGCAGGGACGTGGCACGATCGCAGACCTCACAGTGGAGGAAAACCTTCGGGCAGGTGCACACGTGCGCACGGATAAGAAGGGGATCGTCGACGACATCGCGCGCTGGTTCGACACATACCCGCGCCTGTCGGAGCGACGCAAGCAAAAGGCCGGTCTGCTGTCCGGTGGCGAACAGCAGATGCTCGCGGTCTCGAGGGCCATGATGAGCCGCCCCCAGCTGTTGCTGTGCGACGAGCCGAGTCTGGGGCTCTCTCCCAAGCTCACGCAGGAACTTTTCGTCTCGCTGGCGCAGATCAGCAAAGAGATGAGCATGGCCATCCTGCTCGTCGAGCAGAACGCCACCCTGGCGCTCGGCATCGCCGATCGCGGCTACCTGATCGAGGTGGGCACGATTGCCGCATCTCGACCGGCAGCCGAACTTGCCGGTGACGACGCCATCCGCGCCGCATACCTCGGGTACTAGGGAGAACTGACTCATGGATCTCTTGATCGCCCGCATCATCGACGGGCTCAACAACGGCGTGATCTACGCGTTCCTCGCCCTCGCGCTGGTATGCGTCTACCGCAGCACCAAGCACCTCAACCTGGCCCAGGGCGAGATGGCCATGTTCAGCGCCTTCCTCGCCTTCGCATTTACCCAAGCCGGTGTCCCGGTTGTGTTCGCGATCCTTTTGGCCGTTGCGGCGGGTGCGATCGGCGGCGGACTGATAGAGCGGGTACTCGTGCGGCCGCTGGGTAATAACGCCGATTACTCGATCCTGTTGGTCGGGATCGGCGTCTTCCTCGCCCTCAATGCGGGAGCGGGGTTGATCTGGGGAGGCGAGCCGCTGCCCTTCCCCAGCGTGCTGCCATCTGGTCCCGACGACTACATCTCGATCTTCGGCGGTCGACTGCGATACCAGCAGCTGTTGATGATGGTCCTGTTGGGACTCGTCCTTGCCGGCATCTTCGCGCTGTTCAAGTACACCAAGCTCGGCCTGGCGATGCGCACCGCGACCAGTAACCCCGAGTCCGCGAAGCTGCTGGGCATCCGGGTCAATCGGATCAACGCGTTGGGCTGGATCATGGCCGGCGCCGTCGGCGGACTGCTGGGGCCGCTCGTGGCACCTGGCACGACCCTGACGACGTTCATGATGTTCAACTTCCTGATCTACGCATCCGCGGCGGCCACGCTCGGCGGTTTCGATTCCCCCGGCGGCGCGGTCGTGGCGGGGCTGATTATCGGTGTGCTCGAGAGTCTCGTAGGCGGCTACGTGTCCTTCATCGGCTCGGATCTCAAGCTGGCCGTGGCGCTCGGGTTGCTGCTCGTGGTCCTCATGGTTAAACCGTCCGGCCTTTTCGGGTCCAAGCGAGTGGAGAGAGTCTGATGGAACTTCCGATCACTGTTCACGAAGGCACGGCCGCGCACCGCGGCCTCAACCTCGGCCGTGCCATCCTCGTTGTGGCCGTCATCGTGGTGCTTCCGTACGTCGTGAAGTCCTACCTGCTCGACCAGATCACAGGCGCGCTGATCCTGGCGATCGCCGCGGTCGGCCTCAATCTGCTGTCGGGATTCGGCGGACAGATATCGCTGGGCCATGCAGCCTTCTTCGGATTCGGTGCATACTCGACCGCCATCCTGGTGACCGACCACGGTTGGTCGGCTCCGCTGGCTTTCGTGATGGGCATGCTGGTCTGTTTCATCGTGGGAGTGCTGGTCGGCATACCCGCTTTGCGGGTGAAGGGCATGTACCTCGCGTTGGTGACACTGGCGGTGGGCGTGGTCTTCCCGAGTCTCGTCCGCCGGTTCGAGTCGCTGACCGGAGGCTCAGCCGGTCTGTTCGGCATCGAGTTCAAAGCTCCGGACATCGCCTACTTCGCCGGCCGGTCAGGTCAGGTGGTCTGGCTTTACTACGTAGCAGTCGTCGCACTGCTGCTGGCGTGCCTGATCGTCTGGAACATCATGCGGGGGCGGACGGGACGCGCCATTGTCGCCCTTCGCGACAACGAGTCGGCCGCGATCGTCATGGGTGTTGACCGCACCGTCGTAAGGACTGTGCTGTTCGGCATCTCGGCAGCGATCGCCGGACTCGCCGGCGGCCTCTTCGCTGTCGACACCGGCATTCTGACCCCCGATAGCTTCTCGCTGCTGTTCACGATCTACCTGCTGGTCGCGATGGTCCTGGGTGGCCGCGCGAGCTACTGGGGACCGATAATCGGCGGCTTCGCGATCTACTTCTTGCCGCTGTGGACGGGCGAGATCACCGAGGGACCCGCAGCTGGCGTTGTCTTCGGTGTCCTCATTATCGTCATGGTCTTCACCCTTCGCGATGGTGTCATCGGCGGTCTCAAGAGCCTCGGTGCCAGGTTCCTCGTCGTACAGCCGTCCCAGCCCGCGTCCAGCGTGAAACTCGGCGAGGACCCTCTGACGGGAGATTTCGAGGTCCTCGATCCCGACGAGGTGCCGGCCGCTCTGGAAGAGATGCCCGCCGGCAGATCACCCGTGACAGACCCCGTCTGACACCCAGAATTCTCGGGAAAACCGCCACCACATGTCGCGGGATCCCTTCGACTCGGTGCGCTTGATGAGGGCGCACTGCTGACAGCACCACTTGTTCTATTCGGCAATCTCTCGGTCCGTCCCGGACCCTTTCTTGAAGGAGTACGACGTGTTCACACATCGCAAACACCTGGCGGGAGCAGTGCTGGCTCTCGGCCTCCTGGTCACGGCCTGTAGTTCACCGGGCGGTGACAGCGCAGGCGCCGCGGACACGTCCAGCGAGTCGAATGCGGCCGCGAAGGCGCTCGGCATCGACCTGGCAGCCTGCCCGACCGACGTGACCAAGGCATTCGGCACGACAGTCAAGGTTGGGAACACGATCCCGCAGACAGGACCGGTTGCACCTGCCTTGGGTGGCATCGGACCTGCCATGAAGGAGGCGTTCCGTCAGTTCAACGAGACCTCGGGTCTGGGCACCACGTTCGAGTTGGTTCAGGGTGATGACGCTTTCACACCGGACAAGGCATTAACTACGACGCAGACTTTGCTGGACAAGGACGGCGTCGACCTGATCACCGGGGTTGTCGGCACCGCTCAGGTCGCTGCGATACGCGGAGTCCTCGGCGGGGAGTGCGTGCCGCTGATGCCCGGGATCTCGGGCGGTACTTCGGCCAACAATCCCGCCGAGTATCCATGGACATCGGTGTTCACTCAGCCGTCCGCTCTCGACGCGCGGATCATGATGGCCAGCATCAACGAAAACCACCCCGACGGCGCGAATGTCGCAGTGCTGTATTCCAACAACGAGTCGGGCAAAGATTATCTGAGTGCGCTCGAGAAGTACGCGGGCAAGAGCAAGATCGTAAAAACCGAGACGATCGAAGCAACCGAAACAGGGTCACCCTCCTCACAGATCACGACGCTGCGTTCCACCGGGGCCACCGTGGTGATCGCAGTTCCGACAGCTGCTCAGTGTGCGTCGACGATGCAGGAGGTCTCGAACCAGGGATGGAATGCCGACCGATACATGTCGTCAGTGTGCGCGAGCTTGACGTTTGACGTCGCCGGCGCGGCAGCCAATGGCTGGCACATCACGACGTATGCGAAGGACCCCACGCGTGGTGAGTTCGTCAACGACCCAGTCGTAGTGACCGCGATCGACTCAATTAAGAAGGCCTCGCCCAGTACGCCGATCACGACCACGACGATGACTGGCTTCCTCTACCCGCAGCCGTTCTTCGAAGCGGCAAAGGTTGCGGCGAAGTCTCCGCTGGGTCTGAGCCGACTCGGGATGATGGACGCCGTCACTCACCTGGACTTCCAGCCTGCACTCCTCAAGCCGGGCGTGAAGTTCAAACTCGACGGTCTCAAGGACCAGGTCGCGATCGAGGCGTCCTATCTGAGTGTCTACAACTCTGACACCAAGCTGTTCGAGGACGGCAAGCTGTACGACTTCGAAGGACAGATGACGGGGTAGTCGAGCACCAGCTCAGAGACCCGGCGGACGATCGTCCGCCGGGTCTCTGAACTACTTCCTGACCAGGCCCACGGGTCTGGCTTGCTCCGCCACATCCAAGGAGAAGACATATGACTGATAGACGTCTACTTCGACAGCGTCGGCGGTCGTATCTTGGAGGTTGCCCTGCACAATATGAACCTGCATGGTCGAGTCGTGTGCTGTGGTGCGGTATCCCAGTACGAAGGCCCGGCTGGATCTCCAGGCCCAGCGAACGTTCCTACTGTGCTCGTGACGAAGAGGCTCGCGATGCAGGGCTTCATCGTCTACGACTTCGCGGAGTCGTTCCCCACTGCACTCGCTGACCTCGAGGCCTGGTTTCCTCTGGCGATGTGAAGGTTCTCGAGGACGTCAGGGAAGGCATGCAGGCGGCCCCGTCAGCGTTGGTCGACCTGCTGGGCGGAGGCAACGTCGGCAAGTTGATGGTGCGTGTCGGTCCAGACGCCTGAGTCTCGACGCTCACCGGATCCATAGCCTTCGTTGGCGCCCGCGACGAGGACGTGATCCTCGGCGAGGGCGTCGCATTCAGTCGTTGAAGCGGGGGAGTAGTCCGTACTGCTCGACCGAGCTGTCGAGGATGCGGAACCCCTCGGCGTCGGTGACCTGGTCGAGTCCGGCCGCGACCTCCTCGATCGAGAGTGTTCGACTCGACAGTCCAGGCACCGCGGCGCTGAACAGCAGAGCCGCGCGTCCTCCGCCCGCAGCTAGCGTCTGGCAGGTGAGTTCACACGATCCGTGGGACAGGTAGGCCACCACCGGGGAGACGATCGACGCCTGTAGGTACCGAAGATCGAGATCGGGATGGTTCTCGAAATATGCCTTGGCATATCCGGTCGCAGCGACAGGCGCCAGCGCGTTTATCCGGATGTCGAGGTCGCGATTGTCCAGCGAGGCTGCTTTCGTGAGCCCGACGACGCCGGCCTTGGCGGTCACGTAGGGCACCGAGTCGGGCGCGCCGAACACACCGAGGGCTGACGTCGTATTGACGATGCGGCCGTGCCCCTGACCTCGCATGTGCCGCAGGGCCTCCTGCATTGTCCAGAAGGTCCCGAACAAATGCATGTTCAAAGTCTCGGCAAAGGTCTGCGTCGAGACCTCCTGGGCAGACCCGCTCCCGCCGGCCCCGGCGTTGTTGACCAGGATGTCGATGCGCCCGAAGGTGTCGACGGTCTGCCGGACAAGACCGATCGCCTCGGTCTCGACACCGACGTTCCCGGTGGCCGAGACGGCCGTCAAGCCCTCGTCGCGTAGCTGTTCGGAGACGACGTCGGCCAGTGGTCGCCCGTCGTCGGCGGTGCTGATGTCATTGATCACGACCTGGGCGCCACGCTCGGCCAGCAGCCGCGCGTGAGCCAGTTCCAGGCCTGCTCCCGACCCGGTGACCAAGGCGACTTGACCGTCGAAACGGTACTCGGCGGTGTTCATGAGGAGAGGGATTCGACTGTGATGTGACCGGCGATCGGTCGGCCGAACGCGTACGCGGACTGAATCGGGTTGTAATACTCGCGGACATGTTTGACCATGTTGTTCTCGGTGATCATCTTCATGATGTAGCGGTTGCGGTAGTCACGGCCGTTGGCCATCGTGAGCTTGCCGTAGGTCTCGAGGAACACCGTTGTGCCGTCAGCAGACAGCGTGATTTCGCAGTTACAGGGTCCCTCGCTTTCGCCTTCGGCAGTAAAGGCGACGGCCCAGAAGTCGGTTGCCGCATCGATGCCGACGTAGGAGCGGAACTTGCCCTCCTCTACCTGCCCCGACTCACTGAAGGGGATCTCGACCACGATGTCGTCGGCCATGCAGCTACGGACCGCTGCGAGATCCTGCGCGTCGACGGCCTCATGCCAGCGGCGGAACACGTCGAGGGTGGCTGTGGGGCCTTCGGTACGGGCCAGGACCTCATGGAAGTCAGGCTTGAGCTCGGTCATGATCGTCCTTCGTCGTGCGGTCGGTGATGGGATCTGGGGCTATGAGCGTGGAAGTTGCGCGACGCTGGACAGGCCGGCGGCCCGGCCGAAGACACCGGCCTTGCCGAGCCCGGTGCCGCTGAGATACGTCGCGCCGTGAAAGCCGCCGACGACCTCGCCGGCCGCGAAGAGCCCCGGGATCGGCTTGCCGAACACGTCGACGACGTTCAGTTGCTCGTCGACCCGGACACCACAGAAGGTCGTGGTCAGACCCGAGCGGCAGGGGAATGCATAGTAGGGCGCTGTGTCGAGGTGGCCGCCGCGCGCGACGCCGTAGTCGCTCAGCGATCGTCCGAACTCGGGATCGACGCCCTCGTCGACGAAGCCGTTGTAGGCATTGATCGTGGCCCGCAACATATACGGATCGATCTGCAGTTTCTCGGCGAGATCCTCGACCGTGTCGGCGACGATGACATACCCGTCGGCCAGAGCCGATTTGAAGTCCGCCGGCGTCGGGGCGACCTGAGAACGATTCATCATCCAGTCGTCGAACACCTGGAAGCCGATTCCCGCCGGCTGACGGACGCAGATCGAGCTGATGGTCTTGTAGTTGAGGTTCTCGTCGACGAAACGTTTGCCGTCGAGGTTGACGATGATGGCACCCTGCGAGTTCGGGTACAGCAGGCGGGGCTCCTCGTTCGGGTCTTCCGACAGGTCCGGGTAGTTCTTGATCGAGGCGCCGAAGGAAGCCTCGACGTAGCCCATGTCGGCGACGTCGGCGCCCAGTGCCCACGCCATGCGCAGCCCGTCACCGGTATTGTCGACACCGCCCATCTTGGTAGCGTCAGCCCACTGTGGGGCGAAGGTTTCCAGCAGCTCACGGCTGCGGGCGAAGCCCCCGCTCGTCAGGATCACGGCGGCGGCGTGCAGCACGATCTCCTGCCCGTCGCGCTCGAGGACGACGCCGGTGACGCGACCCTCCGCAGCCTGGACGAGCCGCCGAGCAGTGCTGGATGGCCAGTAGTGGGTGTGGTCGAGCGCCACGAACTTCTCGTGCATGACCTTCGTCGCGTAACCCTGAGGTGCCGCGTGCATGCGCGAGACCACGTCGGTGCCGGTGATCGTCAAAGTGAAGTCGATTCCGTGACCTCGCATGAACTCGAAGGTATCGAGCTGGTGCTCGAGGTAGGCCTGGACGGGTGCCGGATCGTTCTTGCCCCGTCCGGCGGCGAGGATCGACGCGCGCAACTGCTCGTTGTCGTCCTCGATGCCGGCGGCCGCCTGAATGTCGGTGCCGGCGAACAGCATTCCGCCACCGGATTTCACCGATGAGCCGCCGTATTGCGCGCCCTTCTCCAGTAGCAGAACCGTGGCGCCGCTCTCGGCGGCGGACAGTGCTGCGATGTTCCCCGCCAGGCCGGCTCCGACGACGATGACGTCGTATATGGCGGGCTGCGATTCGTGGATACTCATCGGTTCACTCCTGATTCGGACGGATCTGACGCCGGGAACGGCGTGCGTCATTGCCGCCGATGCTGCTCGCCGTCATCGATTGTCGACATCGAATGTTCCAACTGGCGAAACCGACCTGCGTCACGGGGCGGCGGACCTGTTAGTCCTTGGTTATGTTCTCTCCCACTACGGCCGCCCCGGTGACACTCACTCCAGCATGGTTCCAGCGGGCTCTGGCGCAGCACGCCATTGTCCACACGCTCGATGTGGACGGGGTCGCGGTGACCTGCCGATCGTGGGGTGAGCCCGGGGCGCCCGGTGTGGTGCTGGTGCACGGCGGCGCGGCGCACGCTCGGTGGTGGGACCACATCGCGCCGCTGCTCGCGACCACGCGCCACGTCGTCGCGCTGGATCTGAGCGGTCACGGCGACAGTGGTCGCCGGGAAACGTATTCGCTCGAGGCATGGGCGGACGAGGTCATGGCAGTCGCTCGGGACTCCTTCGACGCACCGCCCGTCGTGATCGGGCACAGCATGGGCGGCATGGTGACCCTCGCCGCCGCGACGTGGCACGGGGCCGACCTGGCGGGCGCGATCATCATCGACACACCGATCCACGAGGCGACACCCGAGGAAGCTGCGGCACGGGACAAAGTCGCGTTCGGACCACAGAAGGTCTACGTGACGCGTGAAGAGGTCGTGGCACGGTTCCGCGTGATCCCCGGCCAGGACACCGAGCCGTACATCTTCGACCACATCGCCGAGCACTCTGTCCGTCAGGTCGGCGGTGGCTGGGCATGGAAGTTCGATCCCGCGATCTTCGCCCACGAGCCTCTGCGTCCCTGTGAGCTGTCACGGCTCCAATGCAGCGTTGCACTTCTCCGGCCGGAGCAGGGACTGGTGGACACCGCGATGGGCGAGATGATTTCCGAGCGACTGAACGGCGCGGCTCGGGTCATCGATATCCCTGCTGCGGAGCACCACGTCATGCTCGACCAACCGATTGCCCTGGTCACTGGGCTGCGGGTACTGCTTGCTTGTGACGTTTCCGCCGAGTGAAACGGTCCCTGTCGGGTTTTCGGTTACCGAACCAGACTGATCGTCTGCCGAGAGAATTTCCGGCAATGACGAGGAGGTCGATACCTGATGGAAGATACACAGACGATGAAGCGCCAGTTAGCCTGCGCTGTAGATGATCTCACGCCGGGTGAGTCCATGACCCTCGACGGTGGACAGATCGCCCTGCACCGGGCCGAGGATGGGACGTTCTTCGCCACGGCCGACAGTTGCTCCCACGAGAAATGGTCGCTCGGCAGTGAGGGTGAGATCGAGGGCAGTGAGCTCGTCTGTCCGCTGCACATGGCGCGCTTCGATCTGGCCAGCGGCAAGCCGTTGTGTCTGCCGGCGACCATCGCGCTTGCGACCTATCGGGTCGAAATCGACGACGACCAAGTTTACGTCGTCTCCTGAGCCATTGCGTCGCGCTCAGCTTGGGTGAGGTGGCCGACCGCCTGCTCGGCCCAGTGGTCGACATCCTCGGGCAGCACGTCGCCGCGCCAGAACACGTGTAGGTCGGGCCGCACTAACAACAGCGAGCAATCGTAGGCCGCACGGACGTTCGGGTCGTCGATTCGAAGTACCTCCAGAGGTGCACCCAGCCTGGCGAAGTCCGCCTCGACGGCTGTCGTGTCGGCCGAACCGGTCAGGTCGATGAATGTGTAGTCCTGACCTAAAGCATCCTGCATGGCACGGCCGTCCTGGAGCCAGATGTGCGGGACACGTACGCCAGGACGCGTGTGCGCCGTGTAGGTCGTGGTGTCCCAGTCGGTGATGTTGTCGTCCTCATGGGCGATCAAATCCGAGCCGGCATAGCTGTAGCCCCACTCGACGCCGATCATCTCGTGGACGCGACGGTGGTGGATGTTCGCCGCGGCACCCACCTCCGACCGTAGTGTCGCGCCAGCGGGGGTGTCCTCGGTAATCTCAGGCGTCACGAGATCACGCCATAGGCTCATGCCTTGGGCGGCCCATCCGGAGGCCTGGACGTTGCGAGCGCCGACCTTGCGCCGCTCGGTCTCGTAGCTGTCGAGCAGACCCGGCCCACCCCAGCCCTGGACCGTTCCGGCCAGCTTCCAGGCCAGGTCGATCGCGTCACCGACGCCGGTGTTCATGCCCAAGCCACCGGTGGGGATCACCAGGTGGACCGCGTCGCCGGCCAGTAGTACACGTTCGTCGCGGTATCGCTCGGCCAGTAGGAGATGCAGCTTCCAGTTCGTCGAGTTGCGGATCGTGAAGTCGAAGTCGAAACCCACACGGTCGCGCACGGCCTGTGCGAGGTCGGCGTCCACGTCGATCGCGATATTGAGGGTGAAGTCCTTTCGGCTGCCCTGCACGACGAAGGCGCTGCCTTCGGCGTCGGCGACGTAGTAGTGGCGTCCCTTGCCAATTGGGATCTTGTCGTAGAGCTCATCGGAACGGAACGTGACCTGACGCAGCTGGCGGATACTGCCTTGCCCTTCGAGTTTGATGCCGAGTTTTTTGCGGATTGTGCTGATGCCGCCGTCACAGCCGGAGAGATATCCGGTGCGAACCGTCTCCCGGGCTCCCGCGAGGTCTTCGAGGGTCACGGTCACGCCTTCGTCGTCCTGGATGAAGTCGACGAGGTTGTAGCCGAAGCGCACCGTGACGTTCGGGGTGCTCTCGGCGACCCGCTTGAGCACAGGTTCGAGGTCGTTCTGTGCGACGAGTTGGTATGGCTCGAGCGGTTCGGAGGCGTCGGTCGTTGCGGCGATTGTGGCGCGGTGCTCGGCGACGCTGGGATATTCGAGCTTGACCAGGGGCGGGTCCGACAACCGGGTCACGATGAAGACATCCATCGAGCCATCGGCAGGGTAGCCTGCCGCACGAACTTCGTCGGCGATGCCGAGACGTCGGTAGAACTCCATCGTGCGTGCGTTGGAGCGGTCCATCTTGGGCCACTCCTTGGTTGTCGGATCCTTCTCGACCAGCAGCGTTCGGACTCCGCGCCTGCCGAGGTCGATGGCCAGGGTGAACCCGACCGGTCCTGCTCCTACGACGACGACATCGAACTCATTCACGATGGTGTGCTCCAAGATTGATGTTGATTTCGGTCGCGCACCGGTGATGCGTCCGCACAGTTTGGGGCGCCGTGTGCTCTGCGACCCAGCCGATGTTCCATCGTGCGAAACGTGCCCGCCGGGTTCCAGCCAGCGGTATACCTCGTTGCCCGACCCAGTGACCCCGATGACACTTGCGCCGTGTCCATCTTGATAATCGGCGCGTCCGTGGCGGGAATCCGCACGGCGCAGGCCCTCCGCATGCAGGGTTACAACGACGCCATCACGGTCGTGGGCGAAGAGGTCCACCAGCCCTACGACAAACCTCCGCTGTCCAAGGAGATGTTGCTCCCCGACGGCCCCAATCAGCCCGTTCCGCTGTTGTCGAGCGCCGAGTTGGAGGCTCTCGACGTCCAGATGCATCTCGGCACTCGCGCTGTCGCGCTCGACGTCAATGAACGCGTCGTCACGACCCATGACGGCACGACATTTCCGTTCGACGACTTGGTGATCGCGACCGGCGTCACCCCTCGAACACTGCCGGGGGCCGATACGCTCACCGGGATCCACACGTTGCGTAACGCCGAGGACGCCGTCGCACTGCGGGTCGGCCTGGCGACCGCACAAGACGTTGTTGTCATCGGTGCGGGATTCATCGGTGCCGAGTTCGCTTCGGCTGCACGGGCATACGGCACGCGCGTGACGATTATCGAGACGCAGCAGGTTCCGCTGACACATGTACTCGGAGCTGAAGTAGGTGCCGAGCTCGCACGCTTGCATGAGGTCAACGGTGTCACCGTCCACACAGGTGTGCAGTTCTCCCATTTCGTCGGAGATTCGCACGTCTCGGGAGTAGCACTAGAGGACGGTCGAGTCTTGCCTGCCGACCTGGTGGTCGTGGGAATCGGCGCAACTCCTGCCACCGAGTGGCTGGCGTCGTCCGGCCTACCGATTACCAACGGTCTGGAATGCGACGCGTCGCTGCATGTCCGCGGCACCGACCGGATTTTCGCGGCAGGCGACATCGCCCGATGGGCACACGGCTTCTACGGTTCGGACCTGCGGATCGAGCACTGGACCAATGCCAATGAGCACGCCGGGATCATTGCCGCCGACGTGATGGGTACGTCCGTCCCACATGCTCAGGTGCCGTACGTCTGGTCCGACCAGTACGGCCATCGGATCCAGATCGTGGGCCGTCCGGGCGACGGCGCCGTGGCGATCTCTCACGGCACGGTCGAGTGCGGGCTTGTCGCGGTATACGCGGACGAGGCCGGCATCGTGACCGGCGCGTTGGTCGTGGACGACCCGCGGATGTTGATGAAGTGCCGAAAGGCCGTGACCAAGCGCGTTGCGGTTACCGACCTGGATCTGGGCCTGACGCCCGCTCGTCCGGTGTGACCCGACCTAACGGCAGACAACTGACCCGGAGGCGTCCGCGTCCGGTGCACATCAATGAAGGAGTGAACATGGCGTTGACGGAAGAGGGACTCATCGAGGTTCCGGGAATGATGAGTCGCTGGGTTCGGCTCGCGAGTGGCGCGAAGGCCCACTACATGACCTCCGGCACGACCGGCCCGGCCGTCGTGCTGCTGCACGGTGGCCTTCCAGGCTCGTCGGGCACGGCGGGGTGGCGCTTCATGGCACCGTTCCTGGGGGCCAACGGTTTCCGGGTCTACTGCCCGGACATGCCGGCATTCGGTCTGTCGGACGACCGTGAGGAGTTCTGGCCCGAAGGCGTCCACAGCTATGTCGACTTCATCCATGAGTTCACGACTGCACTCTGCCTCGACGAGTTCCACCTGTCCGGCAACTCGATGGGCTGTATGAACACGACCAACTACGTTGTGGCCCATCCGGAGAGGGTGCTGAGCTTCGCGCTGATCGCCGGTGACATCGGCGACGTCGTACCCGCCGGGCTCAAGCCGCCGGCCAAGGTCGAGCTGACGCAGTACGACGGCACCCGTGAAGGAATGCGCTCGATGATGAGCGCCATCATCCACCGAGGCGAAGCGATCAACGACGACCTGATCGAGATGCGGTTCGCTGCGGCTGAGCGCGGCAAGGAGGCCCACGCGCAGTTCTGGCCCGGTCTGCTCCAGTACGGCCGGATCATCCCGTGGGAGGACCCCAATATCGAGGCGCGTCTCTCGACCAAGGGCCGGCTCGACAAGCTCACGATTCCCGGGATCTACCTCTACGGCACCGAGGACGTCTTGACGCCGGTCGAGTGGGGTTACGAGCAGGAGAAGGTCCTGCCGAACATTCAGTTCTTCTATCCCGAAGAGACCGGGCACCAGGGACAGACGGACTCGCCGGAGATCTTCAACCAGGTGTTTCTGGAGTTCTTCCGGGACGGCCAGGTCTCCCGTCAGAGCGCGGATGCAGCCGGTGTGTCCAAGTTGCGTCCCGAGCTTCCCGACCTCGTCGCGCAGGTCTGAAGTCCGGTTCCGGTCCTCGACGAAAGGAAACAGAATTATGAGCATTGCCACCGAGAAGTCCTCGGTCACCGCAGAGAGCACGAGCCGGACGGTCCTGACCAGCCGTTACAAAATCCACTACTACGAGGCCGGAGTCGGCCATCCCGTAATCCTGCTGCACGGCAGCGGTCCGGGCGCGACGGGGTGGAGCAACTTCCGCCCCAACATCGAGCCGCTCTCTCGCCAGTTCCACGTCCACGCGGTCGATATGCCCGGTTGGGGCGAGAGCGACACTCAGAACGACACAATCGGCCGTGATCACTCCGCCGATCTCATCGCGTTCATGGACGAGCTCGGGATCGAAAAGGCTGCCTTGGTCGGCAACTCAATGGGTGGAATGACGTCCGTCGAGACTGCCGTCCGCTACCCGGAGCGGGTCAGTCACCTGGTTTCGATGGGCGCACCAGCGCCTGGCCTCGACCTCTTCAGCCCCGGAGGCGGCCTCTCCGAGGGCCTGAAAGTTCTCTTCCAGGCATACCGAGTGCCCACACCGGAGAACATGAAGAAGCTCGTACAGATCATGTGCTTCGATCAGTCGATGGCCACGGACGAACTTGCCGGGCTGCGTTCGGCTGCAGCACTCGCCCACAGAGGGCACCTCGATAGCTGGAACACGTTGTGGGACAACCCACAGCCGCCCAACCCGTATTTCGGGTTGCTTCCCGATCTCGCCAAGATCACGGTGCCGACGCTCGCTCTGCACGGACGAGATGATCGGGTCGTGAGCTTCGAGCACACTCTGCGCTTCCTGGCTGCGGTTCCGACGTCACGTGCTCACATCATCAACCGCTGCGGTCACTGGCTACAGATCGAGCATGCCGATGAGTTCAACCGCATCATCACCGATTTTGTGAGCAACGCCTGAGGCAGCACGACACCGATGAGGGGTGAGGTCGATAGCCTCACCCCTCGTCCTCCGTCAAAGTCAGCTGCGTGACGCGATCCGCTCCAGCGCTACGTCGACCAGCAGGTCCTCCTGCCGCCGACCCTCTTGCGGGGTCCGGCCCAGACTGGAACGTCGCGGGCTGCTCACGATGTGTTGTTGCACTAGGTATGCCAAGGGGATGTCGTCGGTCCCGATGAGGTTGCGGACTGGCGCACAGGGGACGCCGGTAGTCGCCGACTGCTCGCGCCATGCAACGGCGGCATCCTTGCGTCGTCACGACGTGGGTCATCGGCAGACGTGGGTCATCGGCAGTAGGGGGCGTGGATGGGGAGTTCTCCATGTGGATCACCACCGAGCGCTGCGGGCGTTGCCGCGGAAGGTTCCAAGCACCAGAACTTCTGGTGGTGGGATGCGTTCCACAAGTCTCTAATGACGAATACGTTCGGATCATCGGCGCTTATCGACGAAGCTCGACGGCGCCGGTGTCAGCAATGAGGAGGAGCAGCACACATGGCAGAAGTGATAGGTCTCGGTATGACTCACTACCCGATGCTGGCCGGTGCGGACACGCACATGGCAAACCTGATGAAGAGCGTTCTGAAAGATCCAGATATCCCCGAGGATCGCAAGGACCCGGACAACTGGTCCGCGTTAGCGCAAAGCGAGTGGGGTGACGATCAGGGGACCACTGCCGCGGCCGGTCACCGGGCGCAGCTGCGCAAGGGACTCGACAAGGTCCGCGCCGCGCTCGACGACTTCGAACCCGATGTTGTCCTGGTGTGGGGCGACGACCAGTACGAGAACTTTCGAGAGGAGGTCATCCCGTCTTTCTGCGTCCTGGCGTATGCGGACACAGAGGTTGAGCCCTTCGCGGTGTTGAAGTTGCTCGATGTCCCCAACGTTTGGGGTCTTCCGGACGAGGAGCGGTTCACGATGAAGGGCGACCCCAAGTTCGCCAAGCAGATCGCGACTGCCGTGCTCAACGACGGCATCGATGTCGCCTACTCGTACGAGCAGCGTGAAGGGATCCACTTCCCGCACGCGTTCGGCAACACTCAGATCTTTCTCGACTACGACAACGTCGGTAAGGAGTTCCCGTATCCGGTGATTCCCTTGGCGGTCAACTGCTACGGCGAGCACGTCATCGCGCGCAAGGGCGGCATCGCCCGCTTCGCCGACATCAAGGCAGGGGAGAATCTCGATCCTCCGGGACCGTCCCCGTTACGCTGTTTCCAGTTCGGCCAGGCCATCGGTCGTGCCGCACGTGCCAGCGACAAGCGCGTCGCGCTGATTGCCTCGGCGAGTTGGTCACACGCCTTCCTGAACGACAAGGACTGGCACCTGCGTCCGGACATCGAGGCTGACCGCGCGTTGTACGACGCGATGGTCGCATGCGACTACGAGGCATGGAAGAAGGTCACAACGCGTGAGGTCATCGAGGCAGGCCAGCATGAGATGCTCAACTGGTTTTGTCTGCTGGGTGCGATGTCCGAGCTCGATCTGAAGCTCGAGTGGAGCGAGTTCGTGGAGACCGAGGTTCTCAACTCCAACAAGACGTTCGCGATCTACCGCTGATTGGAACGTTCGACGGCGCCGTCTTCCCGATCGGGGGTTCGGCGCCGTCGAACGTCAGAGCTCGCGCGGAAACCAGTGCGCTCGTCCCTGAGCCAGGCCCCCACGGGACCCCTTTGCGATCTGGGCTGCGGTGTCACGCAAGGCATTCACGATCTTCTGACCGGTATCGGTATCGGCGCGGTGGGAGATCGAGATCGCGCCGATCGCGACGTCGTGAACCACGATCGGGGCTGCGACGCAGGCCTGGCCGAGCTGTGCCTCGTTGTGCTCATAGGCGATGCCGCTGGTGCGGATCTTGCGGAGCTCGATCACAAAATCCTCGACGTTCGTGATCGACCGCGGCGTCAGCATGGGCATGGGCGAGGGGAGGAACGCCTCGAGGTCTTCGAGGTTCTCCCAGGACAGCAATGCCTTACCGACGGCTGTGCAGTTGGCCGGGAGACGGACACCGACACCGGAAGGGCCGGTCGGGGCAACGGGATTGGCGAGCTTCTCCAGATAGACGACGTCGTAGCGCCGCAGCACCGCGAGGTGGACGGTCTGGCCCGACCACCGGTGGAGTGCGGCGAGGTAAGGCATCGCCATGTCGCGCATGCTGCCGGCCGGCGTGTTGGCCGCAAGTTCCAGCAGTCCCAGCCCCAGCTTGTAGCCGGAGCGGTGCTGCTCGATGGCATCGAGGTCGATCAGCCGAGCGATCAGCCGATGCACGGTGGACTTGGGTAAGCCCGACGCGCGCGACAGCTCGCTGAGTGTCATGACCCGTTCGTTGTTGTTGAAGGCGCGGAGGAGGTCGAACGCCTTGGACAGGATCGATGGTGGCTCGGGGGTCCGAGACCCATGGGCGAGAGGGTCATTCACAGTGTGCAACTCCGAGGGGTTGTACGGCACTCGCAACGTGACGTGGTTCACCCACCTTAACCAGGTGGATATTGTGCGCTTTTTTGTGGCTTCGGGCGATCACGTGGCTATTCCGTCGGATGGAACAGGGACTGGTATTTCGCGTTGGGTCGTATTTAACCTTCCGTGGGGACGACTCTCCGGTTCTCCCTTACGCCCTCTTTTAGGAGCAATTCGGATGTTCACCGATGCCCCAGGTACCCACTGCGGAACGACGGTTGACGTCCACGCACATCATTTCCCACGTGGGCTCGACGATTTCGCGGCGCGTACGGGCGACAGACGGTGGCCCTGCCTGGTCCGCGACGACGACAGTTCGGGCCGGATCATGCTTGGTGACAGCGAGTTTCGGAAGGTCCGCTCTGCCCTGTGGGACGTGACCCACCGGGTCGGTGAGCTCGACGTTGCAGGGATCGATGTGCAGCTCGTGTCGCCCGTCCCGATCACGCTGACCGATTGGGCACCTCCGCAGGAGGCTGCGGATTTCGCCCGTGCCATGAACGACGGCATCGCCGAGGATGTAGCCGCCGCTGACGGTCGATTGCTGGGCCTCGGTGCGCTACCGGTCCAGGATATCGACGCAGCAGTCGTCGAGCTCGAGCGTGCGGTGAGGACGCTCGGGCTACGAGGTGTCGAGATAGGCTGCCGACTGGCGGGCCGCGAGCTTGACGACCCGGCGGTACGACCGCTCTTCGAGGCCGCTGCCGCGCTGGGTGCCGTCGTCTACGTACACCCACTGGGAGGGGGAGACGGAGCACTGCGTCGCACCGGTCAGCCGTACGATTTCGGTCTCGGCATGTTGACCGACACGGCGCTCGCCGCGGGAGCTCTGGTATTCGGGGGAGTCCTACGGGACCTGCCCGAGCTGCGTGTCGTGATGTCGCACGGCTGCGGAACCTTCCCCTGGTCGTTGCCGCGCCTTCGCCTCGGTGCCGTCCTCGCCGGCGACACCGACCACGACCACGACGACCTAGCTCGTAGGCTGTGGGTCGACACTCTGGTCTTCGATGCCGAACACCTGGCGCTGTTGGTCCGGCGCTTCGGTGCCGAGCACGTCATGATCGGCACGGATCACCCGTTCATCGCCGGCCAGCTCGAAGGTCAACAGACGCAGGTCCGCGACGCGGTCGATGCTGGAATCCTGACGGCGGAGCAAGCACTCGGGGTGTTGGGGACCAACGCCCTGGATCTTGTCCGAGGCAGCAGGCTCACTTCGGGCGCCGAGGCTACAGCACCATGACGACACACGACGTCACTGTCGTCGGTGGGGGCCCCATCGGACTCATCACGGCACTGGGCCTCGCGCAGGCTGGTATCGGTGTCACGGTACTCGAGGCCACGCCTACCGTCGTCCGCACGCCGCGGACAATGTTGTTCCACTGGTCGATCATGGCCGAACTGGAGCGACTCGGTCTGCTGGCCGCCGCGGCGTCGGCCGGGCTGGTTCAGCGGAGCTGGACGCTTTCGGTCCCGCGGACCGGTGAGGAGCTCGTGTTCGACCTGAGCGTGCTGGACGACTCCGTCGAGCACCCCTTCACTCTCCACCTCGGGCAGGACACGCTCAGTGAGATCGTGCTGGCCCGGCTCGGTGCAATGTCCAACGTCCGGATCGAGTGGGATATGTCGGCCCGCTCGTTCGAGCAGGATGCGCACGGCTGCACCGTGTCGGCGGTTGGTCCGGCGGGTGAGCGTGACTACCGCTCGTCGTGGGTCGTGGCGGCCGACGGCGCCCACAGCATCATCCGGCGTCAGCTCGGGCTCGCCTTCCCCGGTATGACATGGCCCGAGCGCTTCGTCGCCACGGATCTGGACCTCGATCTGGCGACACTGGGCTACGCGCGCTCCGTCGCCCGGGTGGACCCGACGCACGGTGCGCTGATCGCGCAGTTCGGTGATCCCGTGCCGTGGCGCTACACGTACGCCGAGAGCCTGATGCTGCCGAACGACTCGGTCGCAGACCGAATGCCCGACGTCTTCCGCGCCTTGCTGCCCGACGATGTCGATCCGCAGGTCACGGCGTGGGCGGCCTTCCGGATGCACGAGCGTGTCGCAGACCGGTTCCGAGTCGGCCGCGCGCTACTGGTCGGCGACTCGGCACACGTCACCAACCCGTCGAGCGGCTACGGCGTGGCAGGAGGGTTCTTCGACTCGGCCCTGCTCGTGGAGACGCTGGCCGCGGTGGTCCACGGCGACGCCCCAGAGGACATGCTCGACCACTACTCGGGCGTCCGGCGTCGGGTCTTCACCGAGATCTCGTCGCCGGTGTCCTCGGAGCGGAAACAGCTGATCTTCGACAGTCATGACCCGGTCAGGCTCGAGGCAGACCTGGAACACTATCGCCGGATCACCGGAGACCGTGACTTGATGCGTCGGGCCATGCTGGTCGAGCGCGAACTGCAAAGCGAATCGTTGCTGTCGAAGGGAAACCTGCCGGTCTGATGCGGTATCCCCTGGACCGATGTTGCCGATTGCTTCGCGGAGTTCGACCAGTATGTGGCATTTCCCGCGATCAGCGGTTGTTGTAGACGGGTACGCGACGCTGCATCTGGGCATTGATCGCCTCGATGAAGTCCTCGGTTGCAGCTCCTGCAGAGGCGTGCTCACGCTCGAGCAATAGCTGCTCCTCGAATGAGGCATCGATCGAGTTGCGCAGCAATGCCTTGGTGCGCCACAGCGAGCCCGGAGCGACAGCGAGTAGGCCATCGACGACCTCTTGAGTCCGGCTCTCGAGGTGTGCATCGCTGCTGAGCCAGTTGCACAGGCCGAACCGCTCGAGATCCTCGGATCCGACGACGTCGCCGAGCAGACAGATCTGCAGCGCGCGTGACGGTCCTACGCGGCGGGGGAGGAGCCAACTCTCGCCGTGATCCAGCGAATGCCCGAGATGGGGCTGCGGGAGGGATATCTTCGTCGTGTCGGACGCGATCACGAGGTCGGCGGCGAGCATGAACATGACGCCGATGCCGATCGCGTAGCCGCGCGTGCTCGCGACAATGGGCTGTGGCAGGGCCAGCAGATCTCGCAGCAGCGGCTGAATAGTCCCGGAGATACTCGAGTCGAAAGCTTCTCGACGCTCGTCGGCAGGCGCACCGAGGACACTTGCGATATCGCCCATGTCGGACCCGGTACAGAAGTCGGTGCCCTCGCCGCGGATCACCACGACATCGACGCACTTTCGGGTGCGCAGGTCGGCGACGGTGTCATGCAGTGCGGCGACCATGTCGGAAGTGAGCGCACCTTTGGCCTCAGGGCGGTCGATCGTGATCCATGCGACGCGTTCTGTGTGCTCGATCCGCACCTGTCCGGTCATCTCGCCATTCTCCTCACCATAAACACACTGCTGGCAGCCGCGGTGCTGCTCCGGAAGGCCTCAGAGTAAGCAGGGGCCTACACATCGACAGCCCACGGTTCCGAGGCACGGAACACGATGGTGCGGTCCGCCGCGAGGGGTGGTTCGGTGAGATTCCTACCGTTCGACACCGAGGTGAAAACTATGTCCGTAGTGCGCGAAAACCTGTACGCCGAACTCCACGCCGAGCGTGGGCTCTCGAGCTCCGAGATCTGGCGAGCTGCCGAGAAGCGACTCGACTGGCCGATCGATCGCGGGCTCAACACCGCACATGAGTGTGCGGACCGGTGGGCGCGCGACCGGGCTCGTCTCGCAATGATCATTCGGCACCCCGACGGCAGCAGCGACCGCTGGACCTACGCCGAGCTGGCCCGGACGTCGAGCCGACTGGCCTCAGCGTGGAAGGCCGCAGGGCTCGTGCGTGGTGACAAGGTTGCAGCCCTGGTCAATCAGCAGGTCGAGGCGTTCATCGGAGCGCTCGCCGCGTGGCGTTCGGGCATGGTCTACGTGCCGCTGTTCGCCGGCTTCGGCACCGATGCCATCGTGCAGCGGCTCAATGGCGCCGAGCCGGCAGCGGTCGTGGTCGATCACCGGTACCGGGGCCAGCTCGCAGAGGCGTTGCCGTTTCTGACCGTCGACCCTCAGATCTACACCGTGGCAGGCGCTGCAGGACGCGGCCTGGTCAAGGGCGACCGGAGCCTGTGGGCTGAGATCGACAGCCATGCTCCCGATTTCGGCATGGTCGAGACGGCGCCCTCCGACCCGGCGACGTTGATCTACACCAGCGGTACGACTGGTGCGGCGAAAGGCTGCATCCAGCCCCACTCATTGATTCTCACCATTCAGCCGTTCATCCGGCACACCTGGGCGTTAACCCCCGACGACATGTTCTTCACCGGCGCAGCACCCGGATGGTCCTACGGCCTGTACACGACCGGTGCTGGACCGATGGCGCTCGGCATCCCGCGCGTGGTCTACAGCGGGGACTTCGATCCGGCTGCGTGGTTGCGTATCTTCGAGGAGGAACAGGTCACCTACATTGCGGCTGCGCCCAGCGCGCTGCGTCGTCTCGTTCCGATCGCTGCGCGCCGGGGGATCTCGAGTAGCGTGCGCGGCGCGACCAGCGCGGGCGAACCGCTCGACGCGCCGCTCGCTCAAGCGTGGATGGAATTGACCGGCAGCACGATCCAGGACGGCTACGGCCAGAGTGAGGCCGCCATGGTGCTGGCCAACCTCGCAGACCCGGCGACTCCGGACGTCCCGGGCGCGATGTCATCGGTTGTCCCTGGCTTCGATATCGTGCTCGTTGACGACGAGGGCGTCGAGCAGGAGAGCCAGGGCATTTTGGCGCTGCGCAACCCCGAGTATCAGGCTGCGACCGGCTACCTGAACGGTGACGACCTGTGGAAGGCCCGTTGGCGTGATGACCTTTTCCTGACCGGCGACGTCGTGCGCCGTGACGAGGACGGTCGCTACTGGTTCGTCGGCAGGGACGACGATCTGATCGTGACGTCCGGCTACAACGTAGGGCCCAGCGAGGTCGAGAACCTCATCCTGGCGCACCCCGGAGTCACAGAGGTCGCCGTCGTGGCGGCGCCCGACCCTGAGCGCGGCTCGGTCGTGCGCGCGATTATCGTGCTTAACGGGACAGTTGGCCAGCAGCAGGTTTCCGACGAGATCGCCGCGGACGTGCGTAAGAACCTCGGACGCCACGCGTACCCCAAGATCATCGACTACGTCGACGAGTTGCCGCGTACGGAGGCTGGCAAGATCAAGCGCAACGAACTGCGCCGGCAGACCGCGCCGGTGTGAGGCAGTGACCGACCGGATGTTCCGGCTCGACGGCAAGGTGGCCGTGGTGACGGGTGCGAGCCAGGGCATTGGCGCGGCGATCGCTCGAACCTTCGCCGAAGCTGGGGCAGATCTGCTGCTGGTAGCCCGTCGCCACGACGCGCTGACGGAATTTGCTGACGAACTGAGAGTTGGGACCGGGCAGAGGGTCGTCACCGTCATGACCGACGTCATGGCCGAAGATGCGCCGGCTCTGATCGCGGAGCGCGCCCAGGCATCATGGTCGGGCATCGATGTGCTGGTCAACAACGCCTACTCGTCGGGCGGCGTGGTGTGCCCGGTGCTCGACCTCGACGACGAGGTCTGGGACGAAGTTCTGGCCGCCAACGTCGTTGCGCCGTTCCGACTGTGTCGGGAACTCGTGCCGCTCATGGCAGGCCGGTCGGGGTGCTCGGTGATCAACGTCGTCTCGGGTTCGGGTTTCCTGCCGTCCCAGGGCATCGGAGCCTACGGGGTCAGCAAGGCTGCACTGTGGATGTTGACACGTCAGCTTGCGGTCGAGTTGGCGCCCAAGGTCCGGGTCAACGCACTGTGTCCCGGCATCGTCAGTCCTGACGGTGAGCCAGCGCACCAAGCACACATTGACCTGCTGCCGCATGTGCCGATGGGGCGGTTGGGACGTCCAGAGGAGATGGCCGGCGCGGCCGTCTATCTCGCGTCTTCAGCCGCGTCCTACACGACGGGCGAGGTCGTTTTCGTAAATGGGGGCCGGCCATGGTGATCACACCGCACACCGCAGCATCGCGACACAGTTCGTGTTGATACTCAAGGAGTTGCCAATGGCCATCGGCCGATTCCCCATCGAGGCAGGGCAGGTTCTGCAGTTCGCGCGCTCGCTCGGCGATGCCAACCCCGTCTTTACCGATCCGGAGGTCGCCGCGACTGCAGGCCTGGACGCGATCCCGGCACCGCCGACGTATGTTCAGGCGAGCGCACACTTCGACCCGGACTACCCGCTGCGCCCGCACCTGGATGGACCTTGGTTCGGATCGGGGGGCGATGCGACGGGCTACGGTCCTGACGACGAGGACACTGCCAGTGGGACGCTGCACGGTGAGCAGCACTTCGTATATCACCGGCCGCTGCTTGTGGGCGATGTCCTCACGGCGACCGTCCGCGACGGTGATACCTGGCGCAAGCAAGGCCGTCGGGGCGGTGATCTGCGCTTCTTCGAGACCATCACTGACTACCGCGACGAGGCGGGAGAGCTCGTCGTGACGGCTCGCGTCGTCAGTGTCGCCACACAGCACCAGCCCAAGGACGACTGACCATGACCGATCAGCAAACTGCCGCGACCGCTACGGTGGGAGACACCCACGAGCAGGTTCTCGTGGAGAACCTCACTCGAACGCAGATCGTCCAGTACGCCGGTGCATCCGGCGACTTCAACGCTCTGCACACCGATGCGACCTACGCGACCGAGATCGCTGGCTTCCCAGGTGTTTTCGCACACGGCATGCTGACGATGGGCATGACGGGACGCATCCTGACCGACGTATTCGGCCCGCAGAATCTGCGGGTTTTCGGTGGCCGCTTCGTGACGCAGGTCTGGCCTGGAGACTCATTGACGGCTACTGCGACGATTACCGAAATACTCGAGGAAGGCGGGGAGCTTCGTGCCCGTGTGGCTGTCGAGACCGTCCGTCAGGACGGTAGGACGGTCTTCGTCGGCCTCGGCACCGTCGCGATCTAGATTGGCTACGGCACTTCTGGGGATCTAGCGGCAGCAGCAATGTGAGCTGCTGCGTCGCTGCAGACCGCGAACGCCGCCGTCACAACCGTCCCGACCAACGGCCGCGGGAGGCTGTGCCATTCACGGATCATGATCGCCAGCATGACCAGTGACGCGTCGATGATGACGCATCTTGGCGGCGGACGGACGGCAATGATCGTGCCGGACGAGAGCAGGAAGATCCCTGCGACGCTACCGACGAAGACCAGCGTCCAGAGCCGGCGAGCAGTCCGGTGCGGACCGTGATGAGTAAACAGCTCGACGCTTCCCCACCCCGACTCTGAAACTTGACGACGAGGCGGTCGATCACCACCAAGCCCACGGTTCGCTCGCCCGCGACGAGGGTGTTGGTCATGAAGATCGGCGTCACGGATCGTGATGTCGATCCGTGACGCCGATAAGTTGAAGATCTTGTGGCTACTGGCGCGGCTAGTGCATCGTCCAGAGATGTTGTGCACCGGCCGTTCCCGCAGTCACTGCAGGGTATAGGTGCGTTCGAACGGAGTGTTGAACGGCGAGTCCGAGATCAGTCCGTCCTCGCGAAGTGCGGCGATCTCCTCGGCCGTGCGACCCAGCCGGGTCAGGATCTCGTCGTTGTGCTGCCCGAACAGAGGTGCCGGAGAGCATGGCGTCATATCAGGTCCCTCGACGAACCGGACCGGTCCCGCGAGGTACTCCTGCGGCCCGATGACAGGGTGCGCGATTTCCACGACCCGTTTGCGGGCGAGCAGCTGGCGATGCCGCACTACCTCGTCTCCGACCTCGAGGCGTGCCGACGGGATGCCCGCTGCTCTGAGGTCGTCGACGACCTGTGTCGAGTCGAGCTCGGCGCATGCCTGCCGCAGTAGACCGTCGAGCTCAGCCCCCATAGCCTCTCGACCGGCCACGTCGGCGAATCGCTCGTCGGCTGCCCATGCTTTGGCCCACGGCAGCGCAGCGAGAGCGGACCACTGCTCGTCGTTCTCGACCGACACAGCGAATTCAGCGCCGTCGGTACCGCGATAGACACCTTGCGGGGCCGATCCTGGCCGGTTGTTGCCGGTGCGGCTGAAGGTCCGACCGGACGCGGACTGCTGGACTACCGCCTCGGCCGTCAGCTGGATCGCGGCGTCGCACAGCGGCACCTCCAGGAGTGCCCCGTGCCCGGTCACCCGTCGCCGTCTGATGGCGGTGATCGTGGCGAACGAGCACACGAACGCCGCGAACGGGTCGACCGCTGATCCGGTCAGCAGTGGCTCGCCGTCGGCATAGCCGGTCAGCTCCGCCATGCCGGATGCTGCGTTGACCGTATAGGTGAAGCCCGGCCGGTCGCGCCACGGTCCGTCGAGCCCCCAGGCCGGCATACGCACCATGACGATGTCAGGGTTGATCGCCCGGATGCCTTCGTAGTCGAGTCCGCGCGACTCCAGCACTCTTGGTCCGTAGTTCTCAAGGATGACGTCGGCCTCGGCGATCAACTCGCGGACCACGGTGAGCCCGCGGGGGTCGGCGAGATCCGCAGTGATGTCCTTCTTACCCAGGTTGGCGCCCACGAACGGCGCACCACGCTCCCAGAAACGATCGACCGTCCCGGGCACGCCGTTGAATCGGATGAGGTCGGGTCGGTTGACGGTCTCTACCTTGATCACTTCGGCGCCAAGGCTCGCGAGGTTCATAGTCACCATCGGGCCGGCCTGGAAGGTGCCGAATTCGACGACGCGCAGACCCGCCAATGGCAGCCGAGGATCGATGCCGTCGGCGGTGTTGCGGATGCGGGGCGCCGTGGACGACCAGTCCTGGTTGTCGTCTTGGCCGATGTCTGCGAGAAGAGCAGGCGTCCACCTAGCGTCACCGTTCACACGGAACGGGGGGCCGGGTGCGGTGAACACACCCGAGGCGCTCCGGACGAACGAGTTCCGTGCCGCGAACGGCGCGATCGACGCGATCGTCCCTGGAGTGGCGACCGGAACGATCGGCACCCTGTTGGCGGCACCAAGCTCGACAAGTTCGTCGATGGTGTGACGGCGAGTGAACTCACGGACGAGCGCAGTGACCTCGGCGGCGTGATCGACCCGGTCGTTGAGGGTGTCGAATCGCGGATCGTCGAGCGCAGGGACCTGGGCGATCTGCTTGAAGTCCTTCCACTGCGGCGGCGTCACGCTGACGACACATACCCATCCGTCACTGGCCTGTTCGATGCCGGGGATCGGTGCCTGCGGCAGTGGGTATTTCGAGTGGTGCTCGATGCGGTTGTAGAGCCAAGGGAACTGCTGCAGTGCAACGGCCGACTCGAACAGTGACACGTCCGCCACCACGGGGGCCTCGTCGGCGTCGTTGGCCAACAGTCCGACGACTACTGCCATTGCCGCCGCAGCGCCGCCGGTCATCTCGACGATCGGCACACCCACCGAGATCGATGGCTTGTCGCCGCTCGGGTGCACCAACGAGATGCCGGCCTCGGCCTGCAGCGTGAAGTCCGTCGCGGGGGTCGTCGCGTCGGGACCGTCGAGGCCGTATGGGGACACCGCGACGACGATGAGGCGCGGTCGACGCGACCGCAAATCGCGGACCAGTGACTGGACGTCGGATTTCTCGTCGCAGATCACGACGTCGACCCGGTCGGCGAGAGCAAGGCCAGCAGAGGAGCTGCTCACGTCGGTCACCGATCCCTTGCCGGCATGGAGGTACTCGGCGTACTCCGGGGAATCCGTGCGGAGCGGGTCGCCTTCGGAGGGCTCGAGTCGTATAACCGTTGCACCGGCATCACGCAGCAGCTTGCCGGCGTAGCCGGTGGAGACCCGGCGTCCTGCCTCCAGGACCACGATGTCGTCAAGCATGTGTATCTCCTTGTCGGTTAGTTACGGGGTCGCGCGTCGCGCGCCACCGTCCATGTAGAGCACGGATGCCTGTACGTAGCTGCAGGCATCCGAGGCGAGGAAGCACACGACGCGCGCGACCTCGGCGGGATCGGCGGCACGACCCGCCGGTAGTCCGGAACCCACCTCGGCGATGAGTTCCTGTGGGGATCGGCCCTGTTGCTCCGCCGCTCGCGCGACGAGCGTCACTGCCCGGTCGGTCAGTGTCAGACCGGGAGCCACGAGGTTTACCTGGATCCCAGACGACGTGAGCTCGTCGCTCAGGGCGCGGGTCAGGTTGTGGACCGCGATATTGGCCAGGCTGGTCGGCAGGTTGTCGGCTGTGGGGCTTGTGCCTGCGATGTTGACGATGCGGCCCCACCGGCGCTCCGTCGTCGACGGGATGACTCGCTGCGCCATCCTCAGGTAGCCGTGGAATTTCAGCAGGAGCGCATCGTCGACGTCGTCGGCCGAGATTTCGAGAACGTTGCCCATCCCTGCCGACCCGGCGCAGTTGACGAGGATGTCGATCCGGTCGAATGCATCGAGGCAAGCCTTGGCCGCCAGGTCGCAGCCCTCGACGGTCGTGAGGTCACAGCTCGCCGTCACCAGGTGCCCCGCGGACGAGGCGACGAGTTCGTCGAGCAGTGTGATGTCGCGGCTTACGGCGCAGACATTCGCACCCTCGGCCAGCAACGTTTCGACGCAGGCTCGACCGATACCTTTGCTGCCGCCGGTCACGATGGCCGCGTGTCCGGTGATCCCCAGGTCCATGGCTGCCTCTCAGCGGTCCTGAGGGCTCGATGCCCCGTTGGTTGCGAACGACGCGAGCCCGGCCGTGAGGTCATCGGAGTGCATGATCATGCCGATTGCGGTGTCGTTGGCCACCCAGAGATCGTCCGTGGATTGACCGAAGGCCTGCGCCGCGACGAACATGCTCGCGGCGACTGCGGTCGACGGGTGGGCGGCGATGAACTCGGCGCGCTCGATCGCCGCGGACACGACGTCCGAGTCCGTCAGAGTGCTCACGAGCCCGAGGGCGTACGCGCGCTCCGCGTTGATCGGCTGTCCGGTCAGGATCATGTCCATCGCGGTCGCCCGGCCGATCGCCCATGGGAGCCGGAACAATCCGCCGGCACCGGCGACGAGGCCCCAACGGACCTCTGCCAGTGCGAAGGAGGAGCGTCGTGTCGCGACAACGAGGTCGCACGACAGCATGATCTCGAGCCCGCCGGACGTCGCGAGCCCATCGACGGCGGCAATCAGCGGCTTGGTGCGGGTCAGCTGGGTGACGCCCGCGAAGCCACCCGCCGAGGTCTCGGCCCGAGCGCCGCCGTCGCGCTCGTCCTCGATCGTCCGTAGATCGTGACCGGCGCAGAAAACCGGTCGCGGCTCGGTGACGGTCGCAGTGAGGATCGCGACTCGCAGTTCAGGATCGTCCTCGACCTGAGCGAGTGCGGCACCGAGTGCCTGCGCCATCGGGTGGTCGAAGGCATTGCGGATGTCGGGCCGGTCGAGAGTGATGATCGCGATCGGCCCGCGGCGTTCGAGCGTGACGAGGGACATGGACGTTGACAGTAGGTGCATCCCGACCTCGACCGGCACAGTGTTTTCCGACCTCCGGAACGTTGGACGGGATCTGATCCTCCGCGTCTCGGCCACGCTTCGGGGGGGCTGCTTCCGGGGAGCGGAACACGCCGTTGTCCTCGTGACTGGGGTCACGAAATATGCAGCGAGGCTCGCCGACGTACGTGTTCGTCCCGGCGACCCACCGGCCCGACGAGTTGAGGAGACTTGGAATGAACCTGTTACCCGATGAAGACCACGAGGCAGTCGCGGAGTTGGCGCGCAGCATCGCGACCGACATCTTGTCGCCTGCTGCGCGTGAGGCGGAGCGAGAGCAGTCCGTACCCAAGGATGTCTGGAGCAAGCTCTTCGACAGTGGACTGACCGTCCCGATCCCGGAGGAGTTCGGCGGTGGTGGTGTTCCCGACACGATCACCCAGTTGCTTGCGGTCGAGAACCTTGCGTTCGGTGACGCCGGGATCGCGATGGCGGCTGTGTGGAGCGGAGCTGCCGGTGGTCTGATCGCTCGGCACGGCACGGCGTCGCAGACCGATGGCCTGCGCATTTTTGCATCGAGCCCCGACGCACGGGGCGCGGTGGCCCTGTATGAGGGTCACGGCCGAGGACCGGCCGAGCTCGAGACCACCATCGCGATCGACGGAGACACTGTGAGGGTCACCGGCCGGAAGGTCGGGGTGGCTTTCGCTGCGTCGGCCGATCCGCTAGTTGTCGTGGGCCGTGACGCACAGGACGGGCGTCTTCGAGCAGTCGTTCTGGCGAGCGGTGACGCCGGAGTGACGGTCGATGACGTGACCCGAGGTATCGCGCTCGATGCCGCTGCTTCAGGTTCGATCACGTTCGACGTCACGACGACGACCGACGCACTCCTTGGTGGCACCGATGCCGACGCGGTGGCGCTGACGACGTCCGTGCAGCGGCTCCGGCTCCTCAATGCCGCCGCCCAGGTCGGTACCGCGCAGCGTGCGATCGAGTACGCCGCGGCATACGCGACGACGCGCATCGCATTCGGCACGCCCATCGCCACCTTCCAGGGTATTTCGTTCCCGCTCGCCGAGGCCGTTATGCAGCTCGACGCCGCGCGGCTCGAGATCAGCGATGTCGCAGAGCGCCTCGACCTCGCCGTTGGTGTGGGTGAGGTCGATGTCGCACGTGCGGTGTCATACGCCTCCGAGATCGCACTCGAAGCGACTCGCGACAGCGTGCAGACGCTCGGCGGTCACGGCTTCATCACGGACCACCCGGTGGAGATCTGGTACCGGTCCGCAGCCGCCCTCTCGGCACTCGACTTCGACCCGACGCGCTCGTCCTTCGAGCCCGCGCTCTGAATAGGGGAAAGAACATGTCTTACAGCTTCCAGCTCAGCAAGCCGCTCGTCGATTACGGTCGCGCAGTCCGCGAGTGGTCCGCGTCCGAGGCCCGCCCGTACGCGCGGCAGGCCGACACGGAGCACAAGGTCCCGGACAACTGGGCCGAAATTATTGGCACCAGTCCGGTATCGCTCGGTCGGAGCGACCTGGCCGAGCCCGACCCGATCCCTACGTTCGACGAGGGCTATTGGGTGCGCAACCTGGTCTTCTACGAGAACATCAACTATGGCGATATTTGGGTCCAGCAGACCCTCGGTAGCGGCATTGCCCACCTGGTTGTGGAGTCGATGGGTACCCCTGAGCAGGTCGAGAAGTGGTACACGCCCGCCATCGAGGAGAACACGCCGACTGGTTTCGCGCTGACCGAGCCTCACTTCGGCTCCGACACCTCGCAGGTCTCGACCACGGCGACCCGCGATGGCGACAGCTGGGTGCTGAACGGCACCAAGATCTTCTGCAGCGGTGGTGCCACCGCGGAGTACATCGTGGTGTTCGCGACAGTCGACAAGTCGCTCGGCGCCAAGGGCATCAACGCTTTCGTCGTGCCAGCCGATGCACCAGGCTTCATCATCGCGAAGGAAAACGAGCAGAAGCTCGGTATCCGAAGCTGGGTCACGTCGGAACTGTTGTTCGACAACTGCATCATCCCGGTCGAGAACCAACTCGGCTGGACAGCCGACGGTTCCGCGGCTCCGCGCCGCAGCGGGCAGGGCGGCGCGCTGGGCGCGCTGGCCAACAACCGCCCCAACATGTCGGCGATGTGCATCGGGCTCGGTCAGGCGGCGATCGACGTCACGACCGGTATTCTCGCGGGCCAGAAAGCAGCCTTCTCTCCGCAGCGATGGCGCGCAGTCGAGGAGGATCTCGAGGCGATGAACTTCGCCCTCGAGCGTGGACGCCGGATGTCGTATAAGGCACAGTTCCTCGTCGATCAGGGTAAGGAAGACCGGGCGATCTCGGCCGCCGGTAAGGGCTATGCGCCCGAAACCGTCGAGCGTGTCATTCGTCGGTGCATGCAGCTGCTGGGACCTGAGGGTACGAGCGAGGAGCTTCTGCTCGAGAAGTGGTACCGGGACGTCAAGATCATGGACATCTTCGAGGGTTCGGGCCAGGTTCAGCGCATTGTTGTCGGACGGACGCTGATGGGTCGTCTCGCCGGCTGATCACGGTACCGGCGCTTGCATAGTCATGGCGGGACTCGACTCAGGGTCCCGCCATGACGCATCTCTGCATCCGTCAGACGATCGATGCACCACCGTCGACGGCGATGAGCTGACCGGTCAGGAAACCGGCCAGCGGGCTGAGCAGGAGCTCGACTACGTCGGCGATATCCGACGGCTCGCCTTGTCTCTGAAGGGGAATCATGGAGAGCTCCTCGTCGCTGGCGACGAATCCGGTGACCTTCGACTGGGCAATCAGACGTGAGGTTCGGATGACGCCCGGGCGATGCAGTTCACCCGGATGCCGTCTTTCCCGACTTCGGCCGCGAGGTACTTCGAGTAGTGCAGCACTGCGGCCTTGCTCATGGCGTAGCCCGCGATATAGTCGCCGGCTGCAACCTTGAAGCCCGAGCCACTCGAAACTGTGATGATCGATCCGCCGCCCGCAGCTTTGAGGTGAGGTACCGCCGAGCGGCAGCAGTTGACGACCGTCGTCATGTTGACGGCGACGAGTTTGCTGTAGTCGTCGTGAGGGGTCCGGCTCGCCGTGCTGTCGGGGTAGGGAGTGATGGCCCCGCCGGCAGGGATGAAGAGGTGGTTGAGGTGTCCGAACCGCTCGACGACTGTGGCGATCGCGCGCTCGGTCGCCGCGGGGTCGGTGAGGTCGACCTGCACGCCGAGGCCGTCGCCGGCCCGGTTCTTCAGCTCGTCCTCGACGGAAGCTGCCGTCAGGTCTTCGTCGAATTCGGTTGCTGCGCTGAGGTTGACGTCGAGTACGGCTACTTTCGCGCCTCGCTCGGCGAGCCTCAGCGCGGTGGCCCGTCCGATGCCGCGTGCCCCTCCAGCGACGACGACCACGGACTCGTTCAGGGCAGGTGGCATGTTTAGACTCCTCGGTGACTGTGACGGTTCGCAGTCGTTCCTGCGAACCCGGTTACCCGTCGGCCGGGCACCTCATCACAGTGCCGGTCGTTCGCCGCCGAGGACACCGGAAATTCCGTGTGATGAAACGTCGGACGGGCTCGTCAGGATCGGTCGAAGTGCACCGTGATCTTGCCGGGCGGCATGCCTTGGTCAAGACGATGGAGCACATCGGACACTTCGGAGAACGCGTACGAGCTCCCGAGGGCGGGTCGGATGAGTCCCTGCTCGGCCATCTCCAGCAATGTCCGATTCATCGCTTCGTCTTCCTCGGCGGAGAAGCCGCCGGCGAAGACTCCGACCAGTGCGAGGTTGTGTAGCACGACGTCACCCATGGCGGCATCGATCCAGCTGCCGCTCGCGAAGCCGATCACGGCCACGGAGCCCCGGCTTCGGACGCCCTTGACAGCCTGCGCAGCGACGGCCCCGCCAACCGGGTCGAACAGGACGTCCACACCGATACCGCCCGTCAGCGCGAGGAGTTCGTCACCGACGTCCGACACGCGGTGATCGATACAGTCGTCAGCGCCGGCATTGGCGCAGTACGTCAGCTTCTCCATGCTGCTGCCCACCGCAATCACCCGCGCACCGAGAGCTTTGGAGAGGGCGATGGCGGCGAGCCCCGAGCTGCCACTGGCACCAAGCACAGCGATGGTCTGCCCGGCGCGCACCGTCAGCCGGCTGATGAGCGCGGCGTGAGCGGTGCGGAATCCGATCATGAAGCCTGCAGCCTCGGCGTCGGACAGCGTCGACGGCGCGAGCACAGCCTTGGGCGCGCGGATGTAGGCATGGTCTCCGAATCCACCATGTCCTTCGGTAAACGGGGTCAGACCCATGACCCGGTCACCGACTCCGAAGTTGGCCTTCGCGCCCGCCTCGACGACGATGCCGACAACCTCCTGGCCTGGTTGGACCGGCGGTATCGGCGTAAGCGGATAGTGGCCCTTCACCATCAGAAGGTCCGGCAGGCCCACACCGCACGCGGCGACACGGACGAGCGCAACCGGTCCGGTGTCGGCGGTTCCCACGTGACGTCCTCCAAGCGTAGGACGGCACGTGGGTCGCCGAACGCGTGTGCGCGCCAACTGCGCCCCTCGGTCGCCATCTCAGCGCCATCCGCCGTCGACGCGGAGCAGTGCCCCGGTGGAGTACGACGACGCCGACCCGCTGAAGAACAGCACAGCGCCGACGATCTCGGAGGGTTCGGCGCAGCGGCCGAGGGCGACAACGGACTCGAGTTCCTCGCGGGCGCCGTCTGCCCAGTTGTCCGAGATGTCGGTCAGGAACGGTCCGGGCTGGATCGTGTTGACGCGCACGGACGGTGCGTACTCTTGGGCGAAGCCCTCGGTGAGGACGTGCAACCCGGCTTTGGCCGCGGCGTAGGGGAGGGCTTTCTCCGATGGCCGGATGGCCTCGATGGAACCGATGTTGACGATCGACCCGCCGCCGGATTCCACCATTTTGTGGCCGATCAGCGCGGCCAGCCTGAACGGTCCCCGTAGGTTGACGGCGATGGTCTTATCGAACAGGGCTTCGGTGACATCGACCAGGCTCGGGTAGTGCGGGGACAGGCCCGCGTTGTTGATCAAGACATCGACACGGCCGAACTCGGCGTAGGCCGCTTCGACGAGCCTGTCGCACTGCTCCCAGTCACTGACATTGCAGGCAATGGGGAGGGCACGGACCCCGAACCTCACGCGGACGTCCTCGGCGAGCGTCTCGCATGGCTCGATCTTGCGGCTCGCGATGACGACGTGGGCACCGCGCTGAGCGAATGCCAGCACGATCTCTTTGCCCATGCCGCGGCTGCCGCCGGTCACGACGATAACTTTGTCTTTGAACTCTTCCATGGTTACTCCTGGTGTGGTCAGTGGTGTGTGAAGGAGGGCCGGGGTGGTCACCCGACGGTCCCGTCGAGCATGACGACAGAGCGGCCGACTGTGACCCCGTCGTCCAGGTCTTGTAGGGCACGGGGTGCATCGGCAAGAGGAATCCGTTCGCCGATCAGAGGCCGGATCGCCCCGCCGGTGGCGAGGGCCGAGAGCTCGGCGATGGCGCGGGCGACGACATCCGGCCGTTTTGCCGTGTATAGGCCGGAGTTGATCCCGATGATCGAATAGTTCTTGACGAGCGGGTGGTTGAGCGGCTGGGACAGGATCTCGCCGCCGGCAAACCCGATGATGAGGAGCCTGCCCTCGAAGGACACGCACTTGGTCGACTCGAACCAGGACGGACCACCCACAGGGTCGTAGACGACATCGGCGCCTCGGCCGCCGGTGGCGTCCTTGACGGCGTCGATGACAGAAACCTGTTCCCTGTCGATCACCAGGTGTGCACCGAGGTTTCGCACGGACTCGGCCTTCCGAGTGCCACGCGTGACGCCGATGACGGTCGCGCCGGCTGCGAGGCCGAGTTGGACGGCGGCGCTGCCCACGCCACCGGCGGCAGCGTGGACCAGCAAAACCTCGCCGGCCTGGATACGCGCGCTGTGGGTGAGGGCTAGCCAGCCCGTGAGATACGCGCTGAAGAGGGCGGCCGACTCGGCGGCGTCCAGGCCGACTGGTGCGGGGAAGAGCAGGTCGAGGTCGACCAGCGCGATGTCGGCGAGTCCGCCGTGCAGTCCGGCGCCGATCGCGATGACCTTCGACCCGACCGAGAGATCGCGGCCGACCAGGTCTACGCCGGGACCGATCGAGACGATCTCTCCGTAGAAGTCTGCGCCGGGGGAGAACGGGAGGGTCGGCTTGTGCTGGTAGCCGGCGCGGCACATCAGGACGTCGGGGAAACCCAGTGTGCAGGCCGCGACCCGTACTGCGACCTGTCCCGCACCGGGCTGGGGGTCCGGGACTTGGACAAGACGCATGACCTCTGTCGGGGCACCGAAGGCCTCGACGTGCCAGGCTCTCATAGCGACGCGCCCGTGGTATTTACGTGGTGGACTGCTTCGTGCACGTCGGCCCGTGTTGTGCGGAACGCGTTGACCGGGTGGGTCGTGTCGGCGTGGCCGAACGAGACGGTGCAGACGATGTGCTGGTCCTCGGGGATCCCCAGCTCGGAGCGAACGACGTCGGTGTGGAACGCGATGGCACCCTGGGCGACCGCGCCCAAGCCAAGCTCCTGCGTAGCCAGGAGCAACGTCGAAACGTAGGCTCCGCAGTCGACGGCGCCGTATACGCCCAGCTCGGCTGCGGACGTGATGACGGCAGTGTGGGGGGCCCCGAAAAAGTCGAAGTTGCGTGCCATCTGCGCGTCTCGGCCTTCGCGGTCGGAACGGTCGATGCCCAATGCCGAGTACAGGCCATAGCCCGCTTCCCGGCGTCGGTCGGCCCGGACACCCGTGTAGCCGGCTGGCAGCTGCAGGTCCGAGACGGGCTCTTGGGAGGCGGCGTAGACGGAGAGGGCTTCGGCAAGCTGCGTCGTCGCATCACCACTCGTGACATACACCTGCCACGGCTGAGTATTGCACCACGAGGGCGTCCGCTGCGCGAGCGCGAAGAGCTCGTTGAGCGTTTCTTCGTCGACCTGTGCAGGCAGGAAGGCGCGACAGCTGTAGCGCGAGGACAGGAGGGTCGACAGGCTCATGCGGGTGACACTAAATCTCTAGCGGTCGTTCGCTACAGGCAGTGTTCCGCTAGATGGGCCACCCCGCGGCGTGATTCGTGCGGGGGTGTCAGCTCGATTTCTGTCGGTAGCGCTCGTCGAGCAGTCGTTGCGTCTCGTCAGAGATCTCGGCGCCGAGCAATGCCGCGGACAGATCGACGAGTTGGCTCGAGAACAAAGCGTGGTCGCCCTCGGGCGAGTTGTTGGCGCGCCGTCCAATCTCGATGTACGCAAAGCGGATGGCCGCGAATCGGCGGTGCAGTGGGCTCCCCGCTGTGCCGGGTGGCATGAGCTGCTCGACCAGGCGACTCCAACGGTCCTGGCTGCCGCTGCGGTCGTAGATGATGGCGCCCGCCGGTTCGTTGGGATCGATCACCTTGTTGTCCCGGTTGACCAGCTGGGCGGCGATCTGCAGGAACTCCGGGCCACCGTCAGGATCGTTGAGCTTGGCGACGAGCGGCTGGACGAGTGCGGAGCACGCGTCACGGAGCGAAGTCTTTTCGCGTGACGCAAGCAGGTCGAGAATCGCATCCCTGCGCAGGGCGACGGACTGGATGTGCTTCTCGACCAAGGCGCGGAGCAGTCCGTCGCGGTCGCCGAAGTGATACTGCAACGAGGTGGTGTTGCGCTGGCCGGCCGCGCGCATGATCTCTCGCAGGGAGACTCCTTCGATGCCTTGGTCGGCAAACAGCCGCTCGGCGGCTGTGATTATCGCTGAGTGTGCGTCGCGAGTCGGTTCGCGATTCGTCGTGCTTGCGGTCATGGACAAAGCGTACCTGTGTGTACTGCTACTGCGACAGTTTGTGTTTCATTTGATCATATCTATGATTCACTTGAATTAATTTGTGCGCAGGGAGCCGCCTGACGAATGCGAGGACTGAATGATGACGATCTCCGGTGATGCCTACATCGACGCGACAGCGGTGGCTGCATGGATGGACGGTGCAGGCCTGGGCGGAGGTTCGCTCGAGCAAGTCGAGCCACTTGCAGGGGGCACACAGAACATCATGGTGTCGTTCGTTCGCGCAGGACGACGCTACATCCTGCGTCGTGGTCCCCAGCACCTGCGAGCAGGTAGCAACAGGATCATGGGCCGCGAGATCACCCTGCTTGGCGGTCTGGCACAGACCGCTGTTCCGCACGCTCGACTGATCGCGAGCTGCGAGGACGAGTCGGTTCTCGGTGGTGCGGTCTTCTACCTGATGGAGCCGATCGACGGGTACAACGCCCTCGTGAGCTTGCCCCAAGGTCAAGCCGCTTCGCCCGAGATGCGTCACCGGATGGGTCTGAGCATGGTCGAGGCGCTTGCGACGCTCGGTGAGGTCGACTACAAGGCCGCGGGGCTCTCGGGGTACGCGCGGCCCGACGGCTTCCTCGAACGTCAGGTGCCACGTTGGCTCAGCGAGCTCGATTCCTACTCCCAACTCGAGGGCTACCCCGGTCCCGACATCGGCGATGTCACCCGCGTGGCCGAATGGCTGGAACGGCACCGTCCGCGAGCCTGGACACCCGGCATCATGCACGGCGACTTCCACGTATCGAACGTGATGTTCCGTCACGACGAGCCGGAGATCGCGGCCATCGTCGATTGGGAGATGACGACAATCGGGGACCCACTGCTCGACCTCGGATGGATGCTGTCGCTATGGGCAGGTCCGGACGACGTCGAGGACCTCCTTGGTTCGGCCTACGCCACCGGCGGCGGGTTGCCGACAGAGCAGGAGATCGTGCAGCGCTATGCCGACCGGTCTTCGCGAGACGTCTCCGCTATCGACTGGTACGTCGTGCTGGCGTGCTTCAAGCTCGGCATCGTCCTGGAGGGGACCTATGCGCGTTCTCTTGCCGGGCAGGCGTCTGTCGAGACAGGGCTGCGCCTACACGCGATAACGCTGCGGCTCTTCGACAGGGCGATTCAGCGGATCTCGTAGCGACGATTCGGAGAATCGAAATATTCGGTGCGTAGTCGGCTACTACAGCCATGTTCTGAGCCTCGGAACACCCTCTTGGCCGTAGACCGTAGCGCACTTAGAGTCCCTGAACGATCGTCAAGTAGCAAAGGGATCTCTCATGTCGTCAGCCGTCATCGTCAGAACAGAGTCACGACCGCGTCCGGCTGGGACGAGCGGCGCGGTGCATTGTTCGGGCGCGCAGGGGCCGTCATGAGCGATGTCAAACGCGAGATATCCGGGCACATTGCGACGATCACTCTTGATCGTCCGGAGGCACTTAACGCCTTCACCGACACTATGGAGGCCGAACTCATCGCGGCCTTCGATCGGTGTGACGCCGACGACAGTGTCCGTGCCGTGGTCCTGACAGGGGCCGGTCGTGTGTTCTGCGCGGGAATGGATCTGTCGGAATCGGATGCGACATTCGAAGGGTGGCGCACGAGCGATCTCGCGCCCGCCGGAACCAAGTTCACCGTGGACGGTGAGGAGTTGCCGTTTCGGCGAGACGGTGGCGGGCGGGTCGGACTGCGGATGCACGCCCTCGACAAGCCGATCATTGCGGCTATCAATGGCCACGCGGTGGGCGTCGGGATCACGATGACACTCGCGGCTGACATCCGGGTCTGCGCGGACCACGCCAGGATCGGGTTTGTTTTCAACAGGCGAGGCCTGGTCCCGGAGTCGTGCTCGTCGTGGTTTCTTCCGCGGCTTGTCCCGATGAGTCGGCACTCGAGGGGGTGGGTTCTGACCGGACGGGTCTTCGACGCCGATGAGGCGCTGCGGCGCGGGCTCGTGCGGAGCCTGCACCCGGCGGACGAGGTAGTCGACGTGGCGTACGCCTTGGCTCGCGAGGTCAGCGACAACACGGCGCCGGTCTCGGCGGCCCTTGCGCGGCAGATGATGTGGCGGATGCTCGGTGCCGCTCACCCGATGGAGGCCCACGAAATCGAGACCCATGCCCTTAACGTGCGGGATGTCAGCCGCGACGCGGTGGAAGGCATCTCTGCCTTCATCGACAAACGCAGCCCCGCCTTCGCAGACTCCGTGTGTGCCGACCTGCCCGATCTCTTCAGACACATGCCTGCGCCCGATTTCGGTGCCCTACCGAATTGAGAGCCATGACCCAGCAGGTCAACCGGCGCTGACGTGGAGCGCCCCAAACATCATCTAGCGCCCCAAACATCATCTATGGAAGGCAGAATATGAACGGACCACTCAGAGGGCTCCGGGTTGTCGAGCTGGCCGGGATCGGCCCGGGACCCCATGCAGCCATGATGCTGTCCGACCTCGGCGCTGACGTCGTACGGGTGGTTAGGCCCTCGACGCCTGAGGGGGAGTACACCACTACGTCGCACGTTCTGCGCGGACGCACCACAGTGCTCGCGGACCTCAAGATCAGCGAGGACGTGGAGCGAGTGCGTAATTTGGTCGCCTTGGCCGATGTTCTCATCGAGGGGTTCCGGCCAGGGGTCGCTGAACGTCTCGGTCTCGGACCGGACGAGTTCACGACGAGCAACCCGCGGCTCGTGTACGCCCGGATGACCGGATGGGGACAGTCCGGCCCGCTGGCGAACACTGCGGGGCACGACATAAACTACATTTCGCTGACCGGGGCCCTCGACGCGATCGGGCCAGCCGAGACGCCACTCCCCCCGCTGAACTTAGTGGGCGACTACGGTGGCGGCTCGATGTTCCTCATTACGGGAATCCTCGCGGCGCTCCACGAGCGTCACTCGTCGGGAATCGGCCAAGTCGTTGACGCAGCCATGATCGACGGTATCAGTGCACTGGTCCAGCCGATCCACGAGCTCCGAGCGATCGGCCAGTGGAAGGACAGTCGTGCTCAGAACGTCCTCGACGGCGCTGCTCCGTTCTACCGGACGTACGAGTGCAGTGACGGTCGCTTCATGGCAGTCGGCGCGGTAGAACCGCAATTCTGGGCTCTCGTCATGGCGGGACTCGGATTGGATGCATCGTCAATCCCTGATCGGGACGACCGCTCGATGTGGCCGGAGCTCTGCACAACGCTCGCTGCCGTATTCCGGAAGCACGATCGTGATCACTGGGTAGATGTATTCGACGGCACGGATGCGTGTGTGACGCCGGTACTGACCTTCGGTGAGGCGTCGGCTCACCCGCACATCACCGCTCGTGGGGCTCTCGTTGGCACGGGTACCGACGTCGTGGCGGCGTCGGCACCCCGCTTCTCCCGCACTGCCGGCCGTATCGCCGAGGGCACGCCCTCCACAGTGGTTGCTCTCGACGCGGCGATCGATACCTGGGCGCGCTGGGGTTCAGCGTCGGGTCCGCAGTGCACGACAGTGCCGGTGACCAGTGATTCGTGATCCGGTTCGCACTACCTGGCATCACCCGCATCGGCGACACTGACGTTCCCCGTCACGCTTCACAGCTCGACGCCCCCGCCGATGCAGTTGCCGCGCGATGTCAATACCACGCGTTGTAGGTCGGGTGCGGCGAACTCAATGAGGTTGTGCGACTCTGGTTCGATGTCGACGAATAGTGTGCTTATAGTGGGCGGCGGCCCACTGGGACTGCTGCAAGCGCTCGGACTGGCTCAGATCGGTGTTGAGGTGACTGTCCTCGCGCCCGGACCTGAACGACAGCCCGTCACCCGCACACTGGTTTTCAACTGGTCGATGATGGCCGGGCTCGACCATCTCGGGATCCTCGACGAGATGATGGCAGTCGGAGTGGTCCAGCACGCGGTGTCGCTGAACGTCCTGCGCACCGGCGAGAGAATCGTCTTCGATCTGTCTGCATTGTCCGCCGACGTCGAGCATGCTTTCACACTCAATATGGAGCAGGGCCAGTTCGTCGATATCTTGCTGACGCACCTCGCGGCATCGTCGGCCGTGACGATCGAGTGGGACACGCGCATCGTGAGCCTAGACCAGGACAAGGACGGCTGCACCGTTGTAGCCGCAGGAGTCGACGGCGAAATCACTCGGCGCGTGGGGTGGGTTGTCGGAGCCGACGGAACGCGCAGCGTTGTGCGTCGCCAGCTGGGCCTCGGCTTCCCTGGCCTGACCTGGCCCGAACGCTTCGTCGCGGTCAACCTGCGCTTTGACTTTTCGACGATGGGTATCAAAGAGGCAGCGACCCACATCGATCCCGACCGAGGCGCCTTGATCGCCCAGATAGACCGAACAGGCCTCTGGAGCTACCTCTACGCCGAGAACGAACGGCTACCGGAGGAGTCGATCGAAGCACGCATGCAGGCGGTGTTCGCAGACGTTCTGCCCGACGGCGCCGATCCCCGCGTCGAGTCATGGGTGGCCCACCGGATGCATCAGCGGTTCGCCGACACGTTCCGAGTAGGACGAGTCCTCCTGGTCGGCGGCGCGGCGCACGTCACTGCACCCACGAGCGGGTTCGGACTTGTGGGTTCCTTCTTCGACGTCCTGGCCGCAACCGAGGTGCTCGGCGCAATGGCCAGCGGCGAAGCCGACGAGGTCGTTCTCGACCGCTACGCCGACGATCGGCGGCGGGTTTTCACCGAAATCACCTCGCCGGTCTCCTCAGATACCAAGATGTTGATTTTCAACGGCTCGGAGACGGGGCGACTCGAGCGCGAGCTCACCCGCTACCGTGCGGCAGCTGCCAGTCGCGCGTCGGTGCAAGAATTCCTGCTGCTCGCCGGAGAGCTCGCAAGTCCCTCGTTGCTCGCATCGCCCTAGAACCACGGCCCACCAGGTTCCGGCCCACGGAACGACCTGCGGGACGGGCCGCTCCGGCGTGGGAAAGTCGAGCCATGGTGGAGACTATTGAACTCGAGATCGATGATTCGATGCGCGCGATGCGGTTCGACGTCGAGAGCAGGACTTTGGCGCTGAGGACGGTCCCCGTCCCGGAAATTGGGCACGACGAGGTTCTCGTCCGGGTGGAGGCAGCTGGCGTCTGTCTCTCGGATGTCCATATCGCCCAGGGGCTGATCAAGCCTCGCCACATCCGCACAGGTGAGGTAACGCTGGGTCACGAGGTGGCCGGTACCGTGGCCCGGATAGGCGAGGGCGTCGCGGGCTGGACCGTTGGCGATCGTATCGCGTTGCAGCCACTGGTTTTGCGATCCGACGGACCGCGCACACTCGGCGTCGACTACGACGGTGGCTGGGCAGAGTACGTTGTGACCCCTGCCTCGACGCTGGTCGCGATCCCCACCGGGCTCGCCTTCGAGGAGGCAGCGATCATCCCCGATGCCGTCTCCACTCCGTGGAGCGCGATTCGCACCACAGGCCAAGTGCGAGCGGGGGAGTCGGTCGGAGTGTGGGGTGTGGGCGGACTCGGTGCCCATGCCATCCAACTTTTGCGACTGGTCGGTGCTGCACCCATTGTTGCGGTCGACCCGCTGCTGGTGGCCCGTGATCGGGCGCTGGCGCTCGGTGCCGACGCGGCGCTAGACCCTACTGCTGCCGACTTCTTAGCGCAGCTGAAAGACGCAACCCGGGGGCGAATGCTCGACCTTGCTCTCGACTTTGCAGGCGTGTCCGCCGCCCAGCAGCAGACGCTCTCCAGCCTGGCATACGGTGGTCGGATCGTCCTGGTGGGCCTGAGCGGCCGGCCGATCACGATCGAGAACAGCGTGGACTTCAGCGTCTTCAAGCACACGGTCCGCGGCCATTTCGGTCAGGACTACAGTGACGTCCCCGAACTGATCGATCTTGTCTCGTGGGGTCGCCTCCATCTGTCGGGCTCGATCAGCGGCGTTCTACCGCTCGAGGAAGCCGCCGACGCGATCCGCCGACTCGACGAGAAGATCGATGACCCAATCAGATTGATACTCCGACCCTGACCTGCCAGACACCGCAGCGCGGTCGCAGCCCTCCAGATCCCGAAAGGCATCCCCATCTATGACATCTACGATGCCCAACCAGTCCCGTACGGTTATCCCGCGGAACTTGTTCGACACCGAGCACGACGACCTCCGTCGAAGTTTCAGGTCGTTCCTCGAGCGGGAAGTAGTCCCGCACGACGCAGAGTGGGAACGGGATCAATCCATACCCGCGGAGATATTTCGCAAGGCAGGAGCAGCGGGGTTTCTGGGTCCCGGCATCGCCGAGGAGCATTCCGGAATGGGGCCGGTCGATTATCGCTTCAGCGTCGTCCTGAACGAGGAATGTTCGAGGCTCGGACTTACCGGGATCGGTCAGGGAATCACCGTGCACAACGATGTTGTCCTTCCGTATCTTCTCGATCACGCGACTAGCGAGCAGAAGGACCGGTGGTTGCCGGGTGTGGCGAGCGGTGAGGCGATCCTCGCGGTGGGAATGACCGAACCGGGAGCTGGGTCCGACCTCGCAGGTATCACTACCCGCGCAGTTCGTGATGGCGAAGATTACGTTGTCAACGGTTCGAAGATCTTTATCACCAACGGAATCAATGCAGATCTCGTACTCGCGGCAGTGCGTACCGGCCC